>NZ_OOHJ01000006.1 GCF_900323885.1 [Actinomadura] parvosata subsp. kistnae
GCCTGGGCCTGGCCATCGCCCGGGAGAACGCGCGCCTGCATCGGGGCGACCTTACCGTCACCAACGCCCCGGACGGCGGCGCGGTGTTCACCCTACGCCTGCCCCACCACACACCCGACCCGGACGGAGACCCCGCATGAGCACCCGGCCCGCCCGTCTGCTCGCCGCTGGCTTCGCAGCGCTCGTAGCGGTGGCCGGCTGCGGCGTGCGCCCTAGCGATCCCATCTCCGTCGGCGTCCCGCCGAGCGGTGGCGTCGCACGGCGGACGTCGATCGCCCTCTACCTGGTGCGGGACGGCCGGCTCAGCACGGTGAAGCGGCCCGGTTTCCGCCTGTCCCAGGCGGACGCGCTTGTGCTGCTGGCAGTCGGGCCCACCGAGAGTGAGCGGGCGCGCGGATTCACCACCGCCATCCCGCCTGAAGCCGCCCCGTTCTCGGTGTCCACCAAGGCGGCGGGCGGCCTGATGGTGAATGTGTCCGTCCCGGCCGGCGATCTGCCCGTGCTGGCCGTCGGACAGATCGTGTGCACGGTCGCCGCCATGGCGGAGGAGAGTCCTGCCCGGGTCACCGTCGTTGGCGCCGGGCAGAACGTCAGCCCTCCGGACTGCGCGAGCGCCGGTAGTGACCGGCCTGATGTTCCGGACCGGCCGTCGTCGTCCCGGCCGGACTGAGCGCGGACGGCGGTGACGGCGACGGGGACCGAGGACGACCGGTGGGGGCGGGGCCTGACCGCTGGACAGCGAGGCACGGCGTTCATGAGGCTGGCGTTCGCCGTGGGTGCAGGTATCGCTGGGCGGCTGTGATCAGCTTCCGGCCGGCGGCGAACGCGGCCTGCTTCTCCTCCTGCAGTGTGTCGCCGGGGTCGCCCTGGCGCAGGGCCACCCCGAGAATCAGCCGGTCACGGTTCCGGAAACGGGACAGGCGGCCCAGAGTAGCGCTCCGCCCGCCGGCGTGCTGCTGCCGGTCTGGAGACCGACCACCCCGGGCAGCGCGAGCAGGGTGTTGCTGTTGAGGATCACACCTGGGATGCCCGGGACGGTGGTTCTGGCGGTGGCGACGATGTCCCGCAGTACGGGGTTCTTCATGGCGTGGCGGGCCAGATGGCGTGGCGGGCCAGCTGAGCGGGTCCACCGCTGTGCTGACCATGGTGGGCTCGTACCCGCTGGTCCCGGTGTAGGTGGCGTTCCGCATGCCCAGCTCGGCGGCGGTCGCGTTCATCTTGCGGACGAACGCCTCCTCCGAGCCGGCGTCCCAGCGCGTCAGCAGGCGTGCGACGTTGTTGCCCGAGGGGATCAGCCTCAGTTCGAGAAGCTGTCGCTCGGTGAGGCGCCGCCCCTGCCTGAGCGGCACCGTGGACTCGTCCCAGTTGCCTGACTCGGTGGCCGCCTGCCGGTCGACACGGATGGACGGCCCCTGATTGCTCTGCCGGAGCGGATGGTCGCGAAGGATCATCAGGGCGGTCATCACCTCAGTGACACTCGCGATCGGCATGGGCCGCTGCTTGCCGTGCGCCTTGAGGCCGTCCGCCTGCCCCGTGAACTGGACCGCCGCCTGCCCCCTCAACGGCCAAGACAGAGCCGACGACCGCGTCAGGGCATCGGGCGCCGTCCAGTTGCCCAGCAGCAGCAGCGACCGGGCCTGTTGATGACAAACCACGATTGGTGGCGAATGTGCCCGCGCTGCCCGCTGAATGTCACCGTTTCTCGACGGCGGTCACCTCCGGCGCGCTGGCGACACGACCATGACCTGACGCGGACACGATGGCGCCACGGCCGATCGAGCGCGAGGGCGAGGTGAGTGGCGTGAGAGCGCCACCGCGTATGATCCCCGTGCTCGCAACGCGGGTATTGCCGGCGAAGAAGAATGGATGTCCCCATCAACGCGCACCACATAATCTATGGACGAGATGAGGAGCTGCGGCGCATTCAGCGGCTGCTCGACCGGATCCGCCGGGGAGGCGGTCCCGCCCTGGTGATCCGCGGCGAGGCCGGCGCGGGCAAGAGCACGCTGCTGCGGGAGGCGGGGAGCGGGGCGGTCCTGAGATGACCCGTGCTGACAGCCACGGGCGTCGACTCGGAGATCAGGCTAGCCTTCAGTGGGCTGCATCAGCTGCTCACCCCCGTACTGGACAGCCTGGACCTGCTGCCGGAGGAGCAGGCGCAGGCGTTGCGCTGTGCTCTCGGCCTGCGCGGCGGGCAGACCAGCGAGCACGTGCGCGGTGACGTGCCGGGGAACCGAACGGTCACCACGCCGGTAGAGAGTCGCCTCCACAAAGATCACTACATTGAGTAGTTAGTCACTTGACCGCGTCGGCCAGTAGCGGCCCTTCCGCGCGCTGCGCCGCCGCCATGGGCACGTGCTGGGCTGGGCGCGCGGCCGTCGCCGCGGCGGGAATGGGGGTGGCGGCCATCGAGGTCATGCTGGCCAGGAGGGTCACGTCGGTGATGGTGGTGCTGAGCAGGGAGTGGCACTGTGGGGGGTGGGGCAGCCAGAGCCAGTTGATGTCAGTGGCGGTGACGCGAACTCGCGACCTCACTGTGAGGGCCCGACTTTCCCGGGGCTGTGCCCCGGGACCTTGCCGGCCGGAGCGGCGATCGCGCAGGACCGCCGCCCCGATATCGCCGGCGGTTCAGACGATCCTGATTCCCTGGATGCGGACCCCACCGGGATGGTTCGGCCAGGTGAACACGGTCCACTTCGGGATCGGCTGAGCCGGCTGCCACCTTCCGTCCCCGTACCACTGGACGCGGTTGTTGCCGGTCGAGATCCGGGTGACCCACCAGATGTTCAGGGCGTACATGTCCTCTCCGGCGTTGGCGTAGCAGTAGTCGACCGACGAGCTGCCGGTTGCGTGGATCGTGGCGCGCACGAGGTCGGTCCGGTCGCCGCACGCGACCTCATTGATCGCGTACGCCGCCGTCGGGAGGGCGACGGCAAGTGAGGCCGTCACCGCGACGGATGCCAGAGTGGCCAGGCCCGCGCGTTTGGCGATGCGTTTCATGGACTTCTCCTTTGCAAGTGAGATTCATGCGGTGGAAGTGGAGCCGGACTATCCGCAGACTTGACCAGGAGGAGATCTCTGGCCACCTGCCGGGGTGGCCGTCTCGCTTCCGATAGGAACACCACGGCTCACGACCGGCTGCGATGCCACTAGGTGTCAGATCTGCCTCAGACGGGCTGGCCGACCGGCCGGATGGTCAGGGTGTTGAGGTCGACGCCAGCCGGCTGGCGGCTGGTGGCGTACATGCGCAGGTTCTCAGCCATGCCGGTGACGGCCCACTTGGTGGCGGAGTAGAGGTTGGCGGGGCTGTTCTTCAGGCCGGCGACGCTGCCGATGAGGATCAGCCGCCCGCCGGTGGCCTCGAGGTGGGGCAGGGCGGCGTTGGCCAGCAGGCGGGGCCGAGGACGTTGGTGAGGACCATCGGCGCCCACAGCTCCGGGTCGCCGTCGGCGATGGTGCGCGGGTGGCCGGCGGCGGCGATGATGCCGAGCAGCCGGTCGGGATGGCCGGTCTCGTCGAGGAAGAACTTGAGTCTGGTCTCGTCGCGGCCGGTGACGGCCACGCGGTGGCCGCGGTCGAGGAGTAATCGTGCGGTGTGGGCGCCGATGCCGCTGGTCGCGCCGGTGATCAGTACGGTCTTGCCGGTCATGGTCATACTCCCGGGTGCTGGAGGTCCTGGTGGTGCATCACAGGAGGGCATCGACGGTGATGGGCGGCCCGATCAGCACTACAAAAGCTGGTCGGACAGGGGCCATCTCCGTGTCGCAGGTCGCGTTCGATTCGCTGATCCCAGAAAACCCGCCTGGCCGGGCGCGAGACAGAGCGCATTTATAGGGGGATAAGCTCAACCCCCTTACCGTCGGCGCCTGTGCGAACCCTGCAGTTACCGTGGGAGCATGGACGACCGGCCCGACAACCGCGACCAGATCCGGGATTTCCTCGCCATCCGGCGCGCGAAGCTCACTCCGGAGCAGGTCGGGCTGCCCACCGGCGGTCGGCGCCGGGTCCCCGGGCTGCGCCGCGAGGAGGTCGCGGTGCTGGCCGGGGTGAGCACCGAGTGGTACACCCGGCTGGAGAAGGGCCACATCAGCGGCGTATCGGAAGAGGTACTCGACGCGGTCGCCCAGGCCCTTCGCCTGGACCAGGACGAACGCACCTACCTGTTCACCCTGGCCCACGCCGCCCGGCCCGCCCACCGCGCACCTTCGCGCCGCAAGGACGTCCAGGTCCCGCCGCGCGTCCAGTGGCTGCTGGACTCCATGACGATGTCGGCGGCGTTCGTACGCAACGGCCGCCAGGACCTCGTCGCCCACAATGCGCTGGCTCGGGCCCTGCTCGCGCCGGTCTTCGACAGCCCCGCCACCACACGGCACGGCTGCGCCAACCTCGCCCGCTACATCTTCCTCGACCCGGGCTCCCAGCGGTTTTTCGTCGACTGGGACGCGGCCACCGCCGTCAGCGCCGCGCTGCTGCGCGCCGAGGCCGGACGCGAGCCCCACGACCGGGCGCTACGCGACCTCGTCGGCGAGCTGTCCACGCTCAGCATCGCTTTTCGCGGCCAGTGGGCCGCCCACGACGTGCGCATCCGCCACGCTGGCGGCAAGCGGCTGTGGCACCCGCAGGTCGGCGACCTGGAGCTGACCTACCAGTCCCTCGACCTGCCCATCTCCAACCGGACAGTGTACGACCTCACCATCTACACCGCGGAACCGGACAGCACCTCCGAAGAGCGGCTCAAGCTCCTGGCCAGCCTGGCGCGATGATTGTGTCGGTGAGGCATTGGCCGGGGTACGGGCTGAGTTTCAGGGTAGGAAGGTGCCCGCCCGCTTGACCGTGCGGATCAGGGTGCGGTCTCCAGTTCGCGCACGCCGTGGAGAGGTGCTACCCGCTCGGTGATGTAGCTGTAGAGGTCACGGGTGTCGCGGCAGGTCACCCCGGCCATGAGATTGGTGGGGCCGGTGATAGCTGCCACCACGTCGGCCTCGGGGTGGGTGGCCATCGCGGTGCCGACCGAGGCCAGGGCCGACGGCTCGACCTTCATCCTGGAGGCACTCGCGCGCGACCCCTGTCTCCCCAGACGCTTGCCCGTCTGCGCGACTGACGTTGTGCGCCGTACTGAACGAATCGCAACGACTGGTGCGGTCTCCGCTAGGAGGCTCGCCCGCAGGATCTCCTTCCGTCCAGGGCTCCGGCGACGGTGGACCTGGTTGCCGGCTAGCGACCGCCGCCGATGGTCATCGGGCCGATCGCCTTGACGGTGCGCAGCACGGAAGCAGTCTCGATCGTGTGGATGGCCTCGGCCAAGCCGAGCCCCTGGGTGAGATAGCGGTGCAAGGCGGCCGGATCGGTGCACAGCGCGTTGGCCATCAGGTTGGTGGAGCCGGTGGTGGCGACCCGGTCCAGGTGTGCCGGGGCGACCGACATCCACAGCAGGGTCTGGACGGCGATGCCGAGCACTGCTCCACTCGGGTCCGTGCCACCAGCCGCAAAGTAGCTGTGAGTAACCGAGAGCTCCCGGACGGCTTGGCATAAAGGCTGTTAGCGAGCAACAGTCGCGACCTGCGAAAACGTCCCTCCCGTCTTATCGCGGTGTGGCGAGCGCCCGGACTCATCCCCGAAGGCCCGGACCGAAACTCGCGGTCGGACACCGCAGCCGTTACCCGCTGTGGCCGGCGGCAACGCTCTACTTTGGGGCTCATCGCACGGACCCGAGCGGAGGGCCAAGATTTCCTAGAGTTCAGGCAAACCGAAGGGTTCTCAGGATGAACTTATGGATTCTCATGCTCTATGTGGTCTGTGGACCCTTGGGTTCGTCTCGACTGGCGGGGTCTTGTTCCTCGGCCTGGGCGACGAGCAGTGCGCGGGCGTTCTCGGCGTAGCGGATGGCGGTCTTGGGATCAAGACCGAAGACGGCCGCCAGGTGGAGAGGATCGGGGCCAACGGCAAGTGCTTCGTCGAGCTGTCGTTGGACGCGTAGCCGCTCGAGAGTGGCGGCCTGGCCTCGGAAGGGTTCGGTCAGATGGACCTTGCCTATGGGGCCGGTTTCCATAGCCGTCTGCTGATTGATGAGCAGGTGGGGGTTGGCTGTGTTCGGCCAGCGTGCGCGTCGGTGGGTGAGCCAGGCCAGAAGCACCTGGTGGGTCAGGTCGTCCAACGGTCGTGAACGGCCAGCGACCGTCAGGCGTCGATTGCCCAGATCGACGTCGTCGAGCTGGAGTTCCCGGATGGCTTTGGGCCGGGCTGCGTGGATGGCAGCCAGGGCGAGGATGAGCCGGTCCAGAGGCTTGGAGACGGCGCTCACGGCCCCATCGATGTCTGCGTCTGCCAGGGGCATGATCAGTTTGCGGGGTTGTTCTCCGACTCGCAGGCGGGCTGCTGGGTCGCGGAAGATCATGCGGTTCTTCTTGCAGTGGCGAAACAGGGAGCGGATGACGCTGAGGGTGTGGTGGCGTTGGGCGCCGTGAAGGTCGTCGATGACGGCGAGGATGTCGTCGCGGGTGACCTCCCTGAGGTGGTCATAGCGGTCTGACCAGGTCAGCAGGCTAGGCCGGACAGCTTGCAGGTATGCCCAAACGGTGGCGGCGCTGCGGGACCGAGATCGAGGTCCGCCATCTCGCAAGGTTCGAAGCCAGTGCTCAACATCGGCTCGGATTCCAGGGGCGAGAGCGGCGAGGTTGCGCGCCAGCCATGATTCAAACGTGGGGATCCGGTCGTCCTCGACCAGGTCGAGTTCGCCGAGGACTTCGACGGTCCGTTCAACGCTGAGCCCGTAGCGGCGGAGCACGGGGAAGAGCTCCGAATATCTGATCCTGTCGTGTCCGGCATGGGAGGACAGCAGGATGACGAGGGCCCGGTCGACGTCGTTGGCAACCCATCGCGTCCAGCCCCGGCGCTCGCCGAGGTCGCCGGCGATCCTTCGGGCCTTGAGCAGAACCGGGTTGGCGAGGTCAGCGTGCTCGCGGCGGTTGAAGCGCAAGTAGTCGCGGCGGGTCGCGATCGGTAGCTGAAGTTGAGTCCAGCGTGAAGGTAACGGTGGCTGCTCGGGTGCAACTGCAGGTTTGCGGCCCTTGCGGCCGCCGGCCCTGCCCAGTAGCGGACCACCGCGCTGGCGGATGCGGTGCATCCCGGCGAAGAACAGCTGCTGGTGAGTGAGCGCCCGCAGGAACGGTTCGAGGACGGTGACGTGTCCTTTGGCGTTCAGACTGGCTTGGAGCCAGCAGAGCCGGCAGTAGCCGCGCTTGACCGGAACGAACCGGCCGCAGAAGGCGCACTCGCCCTTGTCGTGGAGCTGGCCGTAGGTGTAGCAGGCTCGACAGTAGCGGCCGGGCAGCACTCCCCAAGCGAAGCAGCCGACGCAGGTCGCGGCCGGCTTCTTCGGTGAGATGTAGCTCAACGGATCAGGTGGGTGGCAGGGTTCGTCCGTCCTTGCGCCGGGGTGTCACGGCCGAGCTCGCCGAGGCTGCGACCGGGAGATCCTGCTGCTCATTGACTCGCTTAACCTTCTCCGGCTGAGGGATGAGTAGTTCATCGACCCCGCAGCCGAGGACGGCGCAGATGACGTTGAGGTCATCGAGTTTGATGCTGGCGGGCTCGCCCGACCACAGACCGGACATCTTCCCGGCGCTGATCTTCAGGCCGTGTTCGGCGAACATCCGCTGCAGCTCAGAGGCTTTCCAGATGCCGCGGTTGGCGGCGGCCAGCCGCAGGTTCCATCTCATGTGTTCTCGGCCTCCTTCCAGGGCGCGGCCGATCCGGCCGGATGTCCGGCGGCGGCTCCTATCGCGGTCGCGGTCAGGGCGAGGTTGACGCCGTCCAGGCTGGTGAGCACGTCACGCAGGTCGACCGGGATGCCGCCGCTCATGCTCGCGGCGATGCGCAGAACGGCGCGTTCGCCGCCGCTGCAGGGCAGGCGGCCCTCCTGCAAGGCCGTGATCGCCCCATCCCAGTCGACAAAGGCCAGCGCCGTGGCGACGCCGGCGTCGACGGTGATGTACTCGGCGACGAAGTCGGGCCGGTGCAGCCACAGGTCGGTGTCGATGAGCAGTTCGACTCCTGCCTGGACGCAGGGCAGTCCGGTGGCGCCGAGCGTGAGTGCGCACGCCAGCTCGTGTCGGGCCCAGTAGTCGCCGACCGGTCCGGCGGGATGTGCGGTCATGGCGTCCGTCCCTTCCCGAGTCCCGTCAGGCGGGCGGCGGCACGCCGCTGACCTGCGGTCCAAGCGTCTTCTATGTGGGTGCCGGTGACGTGCACATATTTCATCGTGGTGGCGATCCAGGCATGGCCGAGCAACTGCTGGATGGCGATCAGGTCCATGCCCTGCTGGTAGAGCTGGGAGGCGCAGAAGTGCCGCAGCACGTGCGGGGTCAGGACGTCGGCCCATTCCGGCAGGTGAGCGGCGGCGGCCCTCGCGAGCGCGGCCCGGAGTGTCTCGTCGCCGATGCGGGCGACCGAGCCGTCGGTGTTCTTGCGCTCCGACAGCAGCAGCGCCACGCCGGGCCGGGTGTGGTCGTCGCCGAACTGGCCCCACACGTCCTCGACGAACCAGCGCAGCGTCGCCGCGGCGTTGTTGATCAGCGGCACCATCCGCTCACGCGGTCCGGACCTGCGCGCGCCCTTGCCATGGCGGACGTGCAGTTTGCCGAAACGGCCCAGACCCCACTTGATGTCGGCCAGGTCCAGCTTGCACGCCTCGTTGACGCGCAGCCCGACCTCCGACATCAGCCGGCAGGCGGTGTAGTTGCGGGCGGTCGGGGCGAACTTCCGGCAGGTCGTCAGCTCCTGCCGCCACCCGGCGAACAACCGGTCCACCTGCTCGATGGTGGGCGGGATGCGCAACTTGCCCTGCGGGCCACCGCGCGGCCGGTTCATCTCATCGATCGGGCACTCGACCACGCGGCCGGTCATCTGGTGGATCTCGACCTTGTGCCGCAGCTCCAGGAACAGGAAGAACGTCTTGATCGCCTGCGCCCGGGCCAGCCTGGTGCCCTTCGCGGTGGCACGCAGCACCTTGCCGAAGTACGCGTCGGCGTCAGCCGGTTCCATCTCCCACAACGGCCGGCCGAACCAAGCCCGCACCTGCTCCAGGTGCACCACGTCGGAAGAGATCGTCCCATCCGACAGCCCCGCCGCCGCCCGCGCCAGCACGAACCCGGCCAGCACGTCCGTCTCCAGCGCCTCCAGGTCCTCGGCAGTGGCCGGGGCACGCGCCACCCGAAGATCCTTCACCACAGCCAGCGTCAACTCCGGCCACCTCGCCTTCACCATCACAGCAAGACGAACGACCAGGACGATAGACCTTCAGAATCCCCGAAATCTCATCAACACCAGAAGAAGCCGGAGCACCAGCAGATAAGCCCAGGTCCAGGAGCTAAGGAGGTTCATAGAGCCTCAAGCAACTCAAGGGTTATTGGTTACCGCTCAGGCCATCGCACACTCTTGCATCATTATCACAGGTCAGAGATGGGTTCGTTGAATTCTCCGCGATTGCTACCGGAACCCCATGATGCGCTAGCCCCGTTTTCCGCATGTTGCGGTAAGTGAAGATCGCCGGGTTTGCCGTGGTGATCGTTGTCGCGGTATGACCTGGCTGGTGAGACAGCGTGCGCAGTGGGGTCAGGCCAGTGTCGAGAAGATGCTCGGGGCATTACCGGTGGTGGCCGGGTTTTGCTCGCGGTTGCGGGTCCGGGAGTTGGTGGATGCGGCCTGTCCGGTGCGCGATGTCGCCGAGTTGACTCATGGGCAGGTGATCGAGGTGCTGGTGGCCAACCGGCTGACCTCGCCCGCCCCTTTGGTGCATGTGCGGGACTGGGCGCGCGCCTGGGCGGTGGGTGAGGCGTTCGGGGTGGATCCGGAGTTGCTCAACGATGACCGGATCGGCCGCGCGCTGGATGCCATCGCCCCGCATCTGGAGCAGCTGGCCGGGTCGGTCGGGCTGGCCGCGATCGAGGCGTTCGGCCTGGACGTGGCGCGCCTGCACTGGGACATGACCTCGATCTCGCTGCATGGCGACTACGAGCAGGCCGAGCCCGCTTTCGCGACACCGCGCTTCGGTCACCCCAAGGACCGGCGGCCGGACCTGAAGCAGATCCAGGCCGGGATCGCGGTGGCCGCCGATGGTGCGATCCCGGTCTTGCACCGCGCCTACGACGGCGCGGCCGGTGAGGTCGGGCAGGTCATCGGCGCCATGCAGGGCCTGCAGAAGCTGGCCGGCCCGCAACGCATGCTCATGATCGGCGATTCCAAGCTGATCTCGTATGCCAATCTGGCGGCGATGAGCGCCGCCGGGGTCGCCTTCATCGCGCCGGCCTCCAAGCAGTACGTCGGCGCCGCGGCGCTGGCCGGCCAGAAGATCGACGACGCGGCCCGGGTGGACTACGTCGCCGCCCGGGACGAGCGCAAGAGCGCCGACCGGCGTGGTGCCTGGCATGTGCGCGAGGACGACACCATGACGCTGGCCGGGCCGCGCAAGAAGGACCCGATCCTGACCCTGCGGCGCATCTTCGTGCACTCCTCCGCCCGCGCCCAGGCCGCCGCCTGCGCCCGGGCCAAGAAACTCGATCGCGCCCGCGACGATCTGGCCCGGCTGGAACGCGGCCTGGGCACCCGCCACTACCCCACCGAGCAGGCCGTCGCCGACCGCCTCGCCGCGATCGGCCGCGACCGCCGGGTCAGCACCTACCTGACCGCCCGGACCGGCACCGACCCGGCCACCGGCAAACCCACCCTGACCTGGCAGTTCGACCAGAACGCGATCGACGCCGAAGCCGCCGCCGACGGCTGGTACGCCCTGCTCACGAACCTGCCCCCCGGGGCCGCCGACGCCGGACAGGTGCTACGCCACTACAAAGGCCAAGAAGCCGTCGAACGCCGCTACCAGGCCTTCAAGGGGCCGCTGGCCGTCACCAGCCTGTACCTGAAGAACAACCGCCGCATCCACGCCCTGATCACCGTCATCTGCCTGGCCCTGCTCATCTTCTGCCTGATCGAGCGCCAGGCCCGCCAAGCCCTCGCCGACCGCGGCGAAACCAAGGTCAACGGCCTGTACGCCGGACGGCCCGCCGTCCCCACCGGCAGACTCATCCTGGACGCGCTGGCCGGCATCCGGCTGATCCCGGGCACCGGCCAGTCACCCCCGACCATCCCGCAACCCACCGACCTCCAACTCGACCTCCTGGACCTCCTCGACATCGATCCACGAGACCTCCGCTGAAGATCACTCACCTGCGGAAAACGGGGCTAGCCGGGATGGCGGTTCCTGCCATGCCGTCTGCCCGAGCGCCGTTGCGCCGCCTACTCCACGATCGGCGCGCTGTCGGCGACGCTCACCTTCAGCTGCGCGCTCGACGACACGACACTCCCCACTGGGGCATTAGCCAGTTTCGCGTCCACGACCGCTCCCCGGCGGCCGAGATAGTCGTAGGTGTTCCGGTCGAAGATGTACTCCTCCCTGACTCCCATGGGCGAGACCATCGCCGCCGCGATGCCCGTGCGCCCCGCAGCGTCCTGCGCCTGTTTCGCGGTCACCACCCCGGGGATCGTGGCCGCCGCGCGGTAGAGCGCGGCTTGCTGCGCGGCGGCTGCTGGCACGGACCCGGCTCCCGGGCCTACACCTGGAAGAACTCCAGATGTCCGTATCCCGCCCAGCCTGCCGCGTCTCCCGTGAGAACGGGCCAGCCGCGGTCCAGTGCGAGGTGGGCGGTGTGGGCATGGTGCAGGGGCACCTCGAGAGGGCGTGCCGCGTGCCGGGCTTGACGGACGACGCGGAAGATCTCCTGCCGGGCGAGGTCTTCGACGACGCAGGAGCGGAAGCCGAACAGCCACATGAGTTGCGCGGGATCCGGGTCGGCGACGATGGCCGCCTGGGCGAAGGCGGTGACCGGCAGGAGCAGGGTGTGCCCGTCCTCGGTCAGGACCTCCAGGGCGGTCCGGGCGTCGGCGCCTTCCTCGTTGTCGGCCAGGAGTCGCACGATGGCGGTGAGATCGGCGACGTAGCCGGCGATCACGCGATGCCGGCCTTCTTCTCCGCCGCGGCCCGTTGGGCGGCGTGCATGCGCTCGCGCATCTCCGCCTTGCGGCGGTCGTAGCCTTCGGGATCGGCCGCGCGGTCTTGAGCGGTGAGGCGGGCGAGCCGCTCGCGGGAGGCCCGGTCGGCATCGGCGCGCTCCCTTGCCAGGCTGGCGAGATAGCCGGAGAGGGTTGTGCCTTCCTTTTCGGCCATCTCCTTGACGAGCTCGTACACCTCATCAGGCAGGCTCATGGAGAACTTCTGCGCCATACCTGAACCCTACCTGGTAGGAAACGGCTTGTCTCGCAAGAGCGGGAGCCGTCGGCCACCTCTCGCTGACCGATCGCTTCGACGCTGAAGAGATTGGGAACGGGATGCTGCGGTAATGGGTTTCCGGGAGGCCAGCGAACGGCCTCTCATGCACTCGGCCGAACGTGCTCGAGCCAGATTTCGTCCGCCTTCACAGGGGCCACACGGAGCGGGACACTACGGGGCTGGAGCACACCTGGGGCCTTGCCACGGCATTCGGGCGCAAGACTTCGCCTCGGCCGAGGCCGAGCCGGCGGGCAAGGTGCGGACCCACGCGTGAAACATCGGCGGTGGCTCGACCGCGTTGTTCCAGGACGCGGTGCACCGGCTGCGCGAGAACGATGTGCTGCTGCCCGGGATCAGCACGCTGTCCAGGCTGGTGGAGCGCGAGCGGGAACACGCCGCCCGGGAGCCGCAGGACGCCCTGGCCGCGCTGCTCAGCGCGCAGCAGCGCGGGCGATGCTGGACCTGCGGCTGGAGGTACCGCCGGACAAGACGGTCTCGAATCTGGAGCGCCGGCGAACCGGGCCGGCCGGAACTGGAGGACGCCACGGTGCCGCAGCAACGGCTGGACGAGCCGGCCCGCTACGGCCTGACCCCTCATTCGGCCCAACTGAAGAAGCATCCCACTCCCGGCCGTTGGCCACCGTGCAGCGGCTGGAGACCAAGACCACCGACGACACCCCGGAACTGCTGGACCTGCTCATGGTGCCCGAGTTGCGGCGCGCCAGACCCTGGCGGCCGCGGCCGTCTCGGAGGGGATCGGCCCTCACGCGAAGCGCCCGTCGAGGCCGGCGCTCCGCCCGCGCGTCCGTCGACTTGTGCAGCGCACACCAGTCAACTGACAGATTCACCCACAAAGACCCAAGCCTACCGTCGGGACAGTGATCGGCCTCCCCGCCGGGCAGGCATGGGCCGTGTTGCGACGCGTGTCGATCGTCTCTCGCGGGCCCCGCAATCTCCCCCTCTCCCTGGTGAAAAGGATCGCATCGTGCCCCCACACAGTCGTCCCGGATTCCGCAGCTTGGATGTAGACGAAGACCGACAATTATCCGGCTATCGGCCGCCGTTCGGCTCACACCTGTCGGCCTGGACCGGCGCCGCCCTGGCCGTGCTCCTCCTGTCGGCCGACCTGGGGGTCGCCTCCGCCACGTCCGCACCGGCCTCCCGGCCCGCCCCGACGGCCGCACCGGCCGCCACCACCCGATTCAACGGTCCTGGGCAGGCGCCCGACCAAGCGTCGGCACGGCTGATGGCCAGAGTGCAACGGAGGCGCATCGAGATCACGGGCGAGCGGACGGACTCGACCACGACATGGGCCGAACCGGACGGCAGCACCACGGTGGAAACGTTCACCGGGCCCATCCGCGCACGCGACCGCGATGGCACCTGGCAGCGCATCGACACCACCCTCCAGGAAGTCGGCGGCATGGTGCGGCCCAAACTGGCCGCAGCCGACATCGCGTTCTCCGCCGGCGGCACCGGCAAACCCCTCGCCCAGGTCCAGCGGGGCCGGCAGATGCTGGGCCTGTCATGGGAAGGCGCGTTGCCCCGGCCACGGCTGGACGGCCCGACCGCGACCTACCCCGGCGTCGCCGCGGGCGGCGACCTGGTCCTGACGGCGCTCAAGGAGGGCCTGTCCCACCATGTGGTCCTGCGCCGGCGGCCGCAGGGCGCGGTGGAGGTGCGCCTGCCGATCACCTCCGGCGGCTTCCGCGTCAAGGAGACCTCGGACGGGCGGCTGGCTTGGCAGGACGGCAAGGGCAGGACGAAGGCCACCGCTCCGGTACCGGTGATGTGGGACTCCTCGCTCGACCGCCTGTCGGGCGGGCCGGCCCATCAGGCGCAGGTCTCGGTCGAGATCGACAAGAGCCGGGACGGTTCGGAGCAGGTGCTCGTCCTCAAGCCCAGCCCCGAGTTCCTCGCCCGGCCTGACACCGCCTACCCGGTGACGATCGACCCGACCGACACCCTGATGGGACCGGTCACCGACACCTGGATCCAGTACAACGACTACCCGACCTCGCAACGCGGCTCGAGCGAGCTCAAAGCCGGCACCTACGACGGCTCGGCCAAGGCGCGCTCCTACCTGAAGTTCGACGTCGCGAAATACGCGGGCAAGCACGTCCTGGACGCCAAGCTGCGCCTGTACTCGTACTATTCCTCCACCTGCGCGACCTCCGGCACCGGCGTCAAGGGCGTCGAGGTACGCCGGATCACCTCCGACTGGGACCCGTCGGCAGTCGCCTGGTCGAATCAGCCCAGCACGACGACGACCGGCGCCGTCGCCATCACCGACGCCAAGGGCTACAACTCCTCCTGCCCTGCCGGCCACAACACCTGGGACATCGACGCGATCGGGCAGGCGTGGGCGAACGGCCAGCCCAACTACGGGCTCAGACTGGCAGGTGTCAGCGACACCGACACCTACAGCTGGAGACGGTATCGATCGGCGAACCACGTCGCGGGCGCGCACGACCCCGCCACCGAACCGTCCCTGACGGTGCAGTACAACACCAGGCCCGGCAAGGTGAGCCAGGTCTCCCCGCTGCCGCAGGCCGCGACCAACGACACCACGCCGACGCTGGCGGGCAAGGCCGTCGACCCCGACGGCAACACGGTGAAGCTGACCTTCGAGATCTGGACCCCCACTGGCACCACGGCCCTGACGAGCGGGACGTCACCGTTCGTGGCCTCCGGCGCCACGACCGGCTGGGCCCCAGCGCCGCCCTGGCGCCAGGCGCCTACAAATGGCGGGCGACGGCCCACGATGGCACGGACCCCAGCAGCGAATGGTCCCCCTGGCAGACCTTCACCGTCGACACGACAAGCCCCGGGCCGGCCACCATCACCTCCGACGACTTCCCCGCCGAGCAATGGTCAGGAACGCCGGACGGCTCAGGCGGGTTCTCGGGATCGTTCACCTTCGCCCCGCCCACGACCGACGTGGCGAACGTCCAGTACAAGATCGACAGCGGAGACTGGATCGATCTCGCCACGACCGGAGCCGCGGTCACCGCGAAACTGAGCTTCCCGGCCGGCGCGCACACGATCAGCGCCCGCACCCGTGACAGCGCGGGCAACGCCTCCGACACCACCGCCTACACCTTCTACGCAGGCAAGGGCGCGGCCCTGCTCGCACCCGCCCATGGCGAGCGCCCGGCACGACGCACCGCCCTGCTCGCTCAGGGCAGCAGCACCGACACCGGCGTCCGCTACCAGTATCGGCAGGGCGAGACCGACACCTGGCACGATGTCCCCCTGACCGACGTCCGCTCCAAGGCCGACGGTTCCACCCCCTCCGCGTGGCCGGTGCCCGTCACCAAGGGCGCCACCCCCGAACTGGTGTGGAACATCGCCGACAGCATCCGCGACGATGGCCCCCTCGACGTCCGCGCGGTCTTCATCGAAGGCACGACGTCGACGGCCTCCCCGCACAACACCATCGTCCTCGACCGCGTCGCCGGCGCCGCCCCCCGCCTGCCGATCAGCCTGGGCAACGTCAACGTCCTGACCGGCGACTTCACCCTCAACGCCGCCGACGCCACCATGTTCGGCATGTCCGTCACCCGCTTCGCCTCCTCCCGCCGACCCCAGCTCGGCACCGCGAACCCGGGCCAGGCAGCGATTTTCGGCCCTCAGTGGAGCTTCGGCAGCGATCTGGAGAGCACCGCAACGACCTGGACCTCCATCCAGGCGATCTCCCCCGGCCTGGTGGTACTGAAAGACAACGAAGGCGGCCAGACCGGTTTCACCGCCACCGCGAACGGCGGCTGGAAACCGGAGCCCGGGGCCGAGAAACTCGCCCTCACCAAGACCGCGGACGGCGGCTTCCTCCTCACCGACACCTCCGGTGTCACCAGCACTTTCGCCGCGATGGGCGGCTCCACCACGAGCTGGCAACTCGCCGGCACCGCACGCGCCGCCGACGACAGCCCCAGCGTCCTGCTGGTGTCGGAGGCGGTCACCGTGAGCGGCAAGACGCTGGCCAGGCCGAAGTACCTGATCGCCCGCACCTCGGCCGTCAGCAACGACACCTGCAAAGCCGCACCCGCCACAAAGGGCTGCCGGGTACTGGAATACCTCTACGCCACCTCCACCACCGCCACCGCAGCCCAGTTCGGCACCTTCGCCGGCCAGGTCGACGGCATCCGGCTGTGGGCGACCGACCCGGGCGCCGGCTCGGCCACCGCGACCACGCTCGCGTCCTACGCCTACGATCCGAACGGCCGCCTGCGCCAGGTCTGGGATCCGCGGATCTCCCCGGCGCTCAGGACCCAATACGACTACGACGACGCAGGCCGCCTGCAGAAACTGAGCCTGCCCGGCTCACTGCCCTGGACCTTCGCCTACGCCAAGGCCGGCGGCTCGGCAGTGGCGGGAGAGGGCATGCTGCTCTCGGCCGAACAACCGGCCCTGCGACCGGGGTCCAAGACGCAGACCGACGGCACCGCCACCTACAGCCTCGTCTACGAGGTTCCGCTGACCGGCGCCGCGGCACCGTACGCCATGGGCCGCACCGACGTGGCCGCCTGGGCGCAGGCCGACGCGCCCACCGACGCCACCGCGCTGTTCCCCCCGGACGCGATCCCGCGCGGGCACACCGGCATCGAGCTGACCGCCAACGACTACAAACGCGCCACGGTCGTCTACACCGACGCCTCCGGACGCTGGGTGAACGTCGTCCAGCCAGGCGGCCATGCCGAGACCGTCGAATACGACAGCTTCGGCAACTCCGTCAGAGAACTCACCGCCGCCAACCGAGAACTGGCCCTCGGCAAAGGACCGGACGCGCAGGCCCGGCTCGAGTCCCTCGACCTCGCCGAGCTGAGCACGGCCGAGCGCGCCCAGCTGCTGTCCTCGACCCACCTCTACAGCGACGACGGGCGCCGGGAGATCGACTCCTACGCACCCTTGCGGCTGACGACGGTCACCACCGGACTGAAGGCCACCGCAACCCTCCCGGCCGTTCCTGACGGCACCGAGATCCCCGGACGTCAGCACATCCACCAGGAATACGACACCGGACGCCCAACCGACGGCTCGGCCGCGATCAGCAACGTGATCACCAAGACGACGACCGGCATGCAGGTGCCGGGGTACCCGGAAACCGATCGCCGCAGCCAGAGCAGCTCCTACGACTGGTCCAAGGGCATGCCCGTAGGCCAGACCGAAGACCCGGGCGGGCTGAACCTGACGCGGACCACCACCTACAACGCGGCCGGGCGGGCGGTCCAGGCCGCCACACCCCTGTCCGACGGGGACGACGCCGGCACGACCGTGGTGCGGCACTGGACCGCGAGCGGCACCGGCGCCTGTGCGGGACGGCCCGAATGGGCCGACCTGACCTGCAGCGTCAGCCCCAAGGACAAGATCACCGATACCAACGGCAACCCGGACGAGGACCTGACGGTCAGCACCGAATACGACCGCCACGGCCAGCCAGCGAAGATCACCGAGACCGCCAACGGCGCCACGCGCGTCACCTCGATCTCCTACGACCAGGCCGGCCGCGCCATCCGCAGCGTCGTCACCGGCGGCCCCGGCGTCCCGGTGCAGGCATCCACCACCACCTACGACCCGGTCACCGGCAAACCGGCCACGATCACCTCCGACGACGGCAGCAAGGTCTCCTACGACTACGACGCGCTCGGCCGCAAGGTGACATTCACCGACGCCGACGCAGCCACGACGACGACCGAGTACGACGCGCTCGAGCGGGTGCTGCGCACCGTGAGCTCGGCCCCGTCCACCACCACCTACGAATACGACACCAGCATCGAACCGCGCGGCCTGGCCACCAAGATGACCGACTCCGCGGCCGGCGTCTTCACCCAGGTCTACGACGGCGGCGGCAACGTCATCCAGCAAACACTGCCCGGCGGCGTGACCATGCGGCAAACCCTCGGCCCCGATGAGGAACCGTACTCGCGCGCCTACACCATGCAAGGCGCCGCTGAACCCTTCTTCACCAGCACCGGCTCGACCTCCGTACACGAAGAGGTCACCGAACGCACCGGCCTCTCACGGGTGCGGCAGAAGTTCGACCCAGCCGGCCGCCTGGTCGAAAGCCTCGCCGAAAAACAGGACGGCAGCACGGACTGCGTCCTGCACACCTACACCTACAACGCCAACGGCAGCCGCAAGAGCGAGGCGTCGGCGACCTCGAGCTCCGGCACGGCATGTCCCACCACCACCGCCACGCCTGTCACGCACGCCTACGACAGCGCCGGCCGGATCGTCGACCCCGGCTACGCCTACGACGCCCTCGGCCGGCTCACCGCCACTCCCGACGGGCTGGCGAGCGCCTACTTCGCCAACGACGAGCTGCAGCAGCAAACGGCCGGCGGGCTGCGCCAGACCTGGACGCTGGATCCGCAAGGACAACATCGCCGGGCTGTGGTGGAGAGCAATGCCACCGGCACCTGGCAGAGCACCGCGACCATGCTGTCCCACTACGACGGCGAGGACGTCGTCTGGAGCGTGGACGGCGCGGGCGGCGTGACCCGAACGGTGCTCTCACCGGTGGAGGACCTCAACGGCATCGCCACGGTGCGGCCCGACGGCTCCGTGAGCCTCGAACTCGACGAGGTCACGGACGACGGCGAGATCGAGTACATCACCAGCAGCGGCGAGCTCATCGTCCATGACATGAGCGACGCCGCGATGACGAGCGTGCCCGCCCAGATCGTCGCCGGCGAGGAGGCCATCAGCCCGGCGCAACTGCTGGCGCAGTGTCTGGGCTGCGAGGCCACACTGCTGGACGACGCGGAAGCGCCGACCACGGCCGAGACCGTGACGCCGCTGTACTCACGATCGGGTTCCCGGGCATCGGCCACCGACTACTGGCTGTTCAGCGTCAGTCTCTGGGCCTTCAAGGACTACAAGAACTGGGGTTCTAACTCCTGCCGGCGCAAGGACCTGGTCTGGAAGGACGACGGGTGCTCGGTGCCCAAGGTGCTCGGTGGCATCGCCGTGAAGCACTACAAGAAGCAATTCAGCTGGCCGTGCCAGCGGCACGACTTCGGCTACCGCAACTATCGCAAGCAGCGTCGCAACACCTCAGAATCCCGCCGGCACCGCATAGACAAGCGGTTCAAGAACGACATGTACAAGTACATCTGCAAGCCGAAGAACTGGTTCAGCGAGAGAGCGTGCAAGGGAGCGGCCTGGAGCTTCTACCAGTCGGTGGACAAGTTCGGAAAGAGTGCGTTCTACAAACGCTGGTAAATCCACTGGCCGTCAGCCTGATCTCAGGGCCGCGGGCCGCCGACCGTGACCGCCCGGCCACGCACTTCAGAATGGCCGGCACGTGAAACACCTCTCGCCCTGGATGATCGCCGACTGCGTCAGCCGACGATCACCCAGGGCGGAGGCGTCCTCGGCCGTCCTGCCGCGCGCACTCTGCAACGGGCCTTCGCGCACGAAGGGCAGCCCCTGAGCGCCTACATCCGAAATCGCCGCCTCGACGAGGCGCGCCGCCCGCTTGCGGCACCGCACCCGCGCATGACGATCACGGACATCACCGCTCACTGGCAGCTCCCCGACAGCGGCCACTTCGCCCGCGCCTCCCACAACCGCTATGCGGCCGGACCCCCACCGACTACGCCACGACCGCCGGCGGAGCAGCGGACGTCATAGGAGAATGCGCGGAGTATGACAAGAGCGCGGAGACCGCGGCCCGCAGCCGGATGTCCGGCAGCGCCGCGTCCGGTCCCGGTCTTCTGGCGTGATGACGCGAGCCGGTCCGGAGGAATCCCCCATGTGTGCGTACGTCCTGGTGGCCGAGGACGATCCGAAACAGGCCGAGCTGATGCGCCGTACCTGTGCCGGGAGGAGCACGTCGTGCGGGCCGTCGCCGACGGGCGCTCGGCGATCGACGAGGTACGGCGGGAGCGGCCCGACCTGCTGGTGCTGGACGTGATGATGCCTGGGGTCGACGGTCTGGACGTGTGCCGGGCGTTGCGGCGCGAGCATGACCTGCCGGTGCTGATGGTCTCCGCGCGGGCGTCGACGTCTCCCGCCTCGTCCAGCGGATCCGCCCCGGTGGCTGGAACCGGCATGACCGACGCCAGCACCGCGCCCGTCACCACGATCCCGGCCGGCCGCGAACGGACCCGCCCCCACCAAGCGGCCATCTCCCAGTCCCTTCCCCGGCGAACTCCACGGGCCCGCGGAGAAACAGCCCACCTCTGGCCGGCCGGTGCTCCGCAGCGAACACCGGCAGAGCTGGATGGCACGCACGCGGGCGAACCCGTCAGTCCCCCACGGGATGATGACCGACTTCACGACGAAAGTAGCCACCAGCCGTTCACCGCTGAGTGGAATTTTCGGCTCCACCAACCGCGGCAGTCCACGTTCGAGATCAATCGGCCGCGGGAGCCGGTGGAGATCAGGCGGTGGGCTTGCCGGTCTCGGCGGCGAGCACTGGCCGGTCATTGAGATGGTGGTGGTTCCGCCTCCAGGCGGAGGCGAACGACGCTTCGCGGAAATCTGCCACCACTTCCCGCGCCGGACGTGGTCACGGCAGGTCTTCTGACAAGCCGGGCCGGGGATGTACGGACGCCATTCGGCCGCGGACAGCCCGCCGTCATTGCGGCAGTTCCGCGCGGTGGCAGCGATCCGATCGACGCTGGACTCGTATGTGACACGGTCTGCAATCGGGTCGAGGAGCACTGTCCGGTTGAATGCCTTCGATCTGTCTGGCTGCCCGAGGTGAAGCATGCGGCCAGACGGATTGAGATGTTGGGGTTGTTGAAGGAGGTACGGGCGAAGCCCGTACTGTTGTGAGAAAAAGGGCAGATTGCTTTACCATCTGGGCGCCTTTACAAAGTAAATCTGCGCTTGGACGGGAGAACGTGCTGGGAAACGTCAGCAAAGGAGCGGAGGGATGACCGGGGGTCATCCCTCCGCATGACGAATGCTGCCCGGCCGGTATGGAGACGCATGCCACTCGGTTCGGCGACGTGGAGTCTTGGCGTGCCCGCCTCGTAATGCACCGCAAGCTTCGGTCAAGTACAAGGCGTAAGCACTGTCGACCGAAGGGAGCCCGGCTCGTGCGGCCCGATCAGGAGGAACCGGGGGACCCGCTGACACGGACGCAGGCCTTCGAAGATTTCTACCTTTGGCACTTCGACATGATGACGCGGTTCGTCGCGCGGCCGACGGCCGATCCGCACACGATGGCCGACCTCACGGCGGAGATATTCCTCGCGGCACTGCACTCCCGGCACACCTACCGGCCAGGACGAGGCAACAAGACCGGATGGCTGTACGGGGTGGCGCGCAACGTGCTGGGTGGCCCAGCGACGCCGCACTGAGCGCGAGGCCCGCGCCGTCGAACGGATCGTCGCGCGCCGAGTGCTGGACAGCGACGACATCGCCGACCCGACCGACCGCATCGACGCCGGAGAACCCACCCCGCGCGCACTATCAGCCATGGCCGACCTGCCGGACGGGGAAAGGGCGTTGCTCGAGTTCGTGGTCATCGACCAACTGACGATGGCGGAAGCGGCCCAAGCCCCTGGACATCAGGGTCGGAACGGCCAGAGTCCGGCTGCATCGTACCCGCCGGACCCTGCGGAAGGGACCCGGCGTGGCGGCGGCCCTGGTGACGGAAGGACTGTGAGGGCGGTGTCGTGCAGGAACAAGCTGTTCGAGGAACAGCGCGCGAAGGCCGCCACGGTCTCGTGGCATGCCCGGCCGGCACGTCGGCCCGCACGCCCGTTGGCGGCTGCGGCGGTGGTCGCCGTACCGCTGGCGCCGCACACGCCGGCGTTCGCCGTCGTCAACAATCCCGACGGAACCGTCACCGTGCGGATCAACAAGTTCGTCAGGCCCAAGGAGTTGGAGAAGAGGCTGCGGGAGAAGGGCATGCGAGCGGTGATCGATTACGTCCCTTACGAGCAGATCTGCCGCGAGCCGCGGGGAGAGACCGTGCCCCGGCCAGATCGGATGCCGTTCAGGCGGATGAACGGCTCCGGCTTCTGGATCAACCCGAAGGACCTCGGGCCGGATGAGACGCTCGTCGTCGACACGCACTCCGCCAACGGTGATCTGGCCAAGAACCATGGAGGCAGCGTCGGAGTCATTCACGGACCGGTCGCAACCTGCGAACTCGTACCGGCTGAGGTCAGCGGCGTGGATGGCGGATGACTCAGCGGAGGAAGCCCGCACTGCCGTCACTGGGGTCATCGCGAGGGGCGGCAGAGCGCTCCAGGCTGAAAGGCCACGCCAGACCGATTGAGATCCACCACGTCATGTCGCGTAGATGTTCTTGCCCCAGGCCAGCCGATGGTCGCCGACTCCGTGGCCATAGCGGCATTCAGCCGTTCCAGGGACGGCGCCGCTTTCTTGGCGCTATGCCTGTGAACCGGAGTAGCGCGTAGGCGAACATTCCAGTCCAGTGGATCTTGGTGGAGCACTGGACAGCACGTGGCCGCCGTCGCATGGTAGGAAACTTGCCTGCATGAGGGCGGCTCCCAGCCGATGATCGCTGGTGGGCGGCGGAGGCCAGCGCTGGGAAGGGGGATCCGTATCTACCGCAGACCGGCCGCCTTGACAGCAGAACCGCCTCGCATGGCACCTTCGTTTTGGGACAGCAGCGTCACCACGCGCGTGACGCTCAACGACTCGAACATCGGGAGTGCCCTCAGTTCGGGCCGTCTCGTTGCCGAGAGGGTTCCTCTGCCGGTCATTGCGGTCGGAGCGCTCAAGCTCTTCGACGCTAAGCGGAATGAATCGCCTTTCCGTTCACCTCCGTTTCATGCTCCGATCCGATACAAAGGATATTCGGGGTCAAGCAACATATATCTGTCATATGACTGGTGTGTGGCAAAGCCGCTGAACGGCGGACGGCCTTCCCTGCCGCGGGACGACCGTCCGGCCACACCTCAGGAGCGACACCAGTGGAGCAGCGCAAGCGTGCACAGCAGCAAGCTCACTGGACCGGCCTGCTACACCCGCGATTGACGCGCTCTTCGGCATCCCAGGCGATCCAGTCGTCGCCGACGGGGATGTCTTGGTCAAGAAGTTCCCGTATCCTCGACCGCCCGGATCGGGCTCGATGACGACTACCGCCTGCAAGTCGCGTTCCCTGATCTCGGACTTGACCTCGCCGACCGTCTTCTCCCTCCACCGGGCTCGCACGGCGCCACCGGACCCCGCATCAGGTACGTGGGGTCGTGCCGCATTCGCCGCTGATGGTCCACACGAATGTCTCGCCTGCTGCTGGAGACCGAGCAGCGCAGCGGGCCCCCGCCCGCACAGCAGGCTCGGCCATCGTAGCCTTGCCGACGACGAGGCCGCAGCGGCCTGGCCCCCACAACGATGATGTCGTCGGGGCCGAGCACGCTCAGGTCGTGCGGCTCTGCGCCGCAGTCGAACCACGCCGTGGCCAGGCCAAGGCAAGGGGTCAGCGACTGCTCGGCCGAGGGCTCTCCCTTGCGGAGGGTCCTCGGCCGTCGACCGCGACGTCCGCCGGCGCTGGCTGCTCCCCCTCAAGGCCGGGCCCGGCCGGAGCCGAGAGCGCGCCGTCGGCGCCTGGCAGGCAGGCGAACGCCGGCGCGCGGGTGCGGCTAGCGCCAGTAGACGACCGTGAGGGTCGGCGGCTTGACGCCCGCGTCCTTATTCTCGGAGGCGGCGAAGGCCCGCCAGTTCGTCTTCTCGCTCTCGTCGGCGCCCCGGAGCTGGATGCCGTAGTTGGGGGCGCCGTCCGCCCAGGCCTTGACGATGTCGGTCACCGGCCAGGCGAGATAGCCGGCGCCGTCCGGGCACGGCTCGGTCCAGGTGCGGCCGCGGCCCGCCTGGGTGGTGCTGGCCCCCTGCGAGGTCGTGGTGGGCTTGTTGTTCCAGGTGAGGTTGGTCTCCGTCCAGGGGCTCGTGATGCGCTCGGCCGTGAGTCCGGAGCCGACCCTTGGGCCGCAGGCGTTGGTCTCGAGATTCCACATGCCGAGGCCGGCCAGGACCACCCGCTTGCCCTTGAGCGTGGCCGTGTCGAACGAGACCAGGCTGCGCATGATGTCGCCGCCCTGGCCGTTCTCCCACGGCATCGTGCCGGCGATGATCATCGCGTCGCCGGGGTGGGACGCCCACGAGGTGGCCACGTCGGTGTCGGTGACGACCGTGGGCATCGTGATCCCCGGGACCAGGCGCACCGGGTAGACGCGGTCCGGGTCGGACAGGAAGCCGGTGTCCGGCTTGAGCACCAGGACCTGGGCTCCGTCCTGGGACTCGACCGTGGCCGGCACCTCGGCGAGGGCGTCGCCGCGGGGCTTGCCACGGCCGCTGGAGTCGTACATGACCGGTGGGGCCGACGAGGCGAGCACGTCACCACCGGTGCTCTTGAGCTGCAGGCCTCCATCTGCGCTCCGCGTCAGGTCCGCGCCCTGCGTGCGGATGGGGATGCGCAGTTCGAGCGGGCCCTTGGGCTTCTCCCGCAGCACCACGTCGTGGCGCAAGCCGGTCGGCAGGACGGTCACCACCAGATCGGCCCCCGGGCCGGCCGCGTCGGCGTAGGTGGCGACGTTGGCGCTGACCGACGGCTTGGGCAGCGGATTCGCCCAGTTGAGGATGAACACCCGGCCGGCGCTGTCGACGAGCTTGGCCGCCGGCCCGTCGCCGCCGCCGGAGACCTCGACGACCGCCTGCGAGACGCGCGGCTTGAGCACCGAGCCTTCCGCCACGAGCGTGGTGTCGATGGCCGCCCAGGTGCCGTCGGACCGCTTGACGTTGGAGGGGCCCGAGGTGATCGTCGCAGTGAAGCTGCCGTCGGGGTTGGCGACGGTCGTGCTGTTCTCGTCGGTCAGGCTGGGCACGGGCACCGCGGTGCCGGTCTCGGCGGCGCGGGCAGAGGCGGCCGCCTCCGGGCTCTGCTCCACTGCCGCGACGGCCGGCAGGCCGGTCGCAGCGGCGAGCGTGACGACGGTTGTCAGGCCCAGGGCCAGTTTTCCTACCGCAGCAGAAAATCGCATGTACGTCCTTTCATGAGGGGTGGCATCACAAGGGCACGGATCACCGCTGGTCGCGTGCGCGCTCGTTCCCGTTGCGGTGATCCGCGCCTTCCGTGCACGATTTTTGGGATCTGTCAGGGCAGGGAAAGGGAAATCCCTGGCGATCCGACCGGGGTCATGGCACCATCGGCTCGCGGTTCCGACGGTCCGTGAGCGATTCGCCGGCGCGGATACGGCTGCGGCGGGGCAGGGTCACGACGGCGTCCGGAGGTTGCGCAGCCCAGGCGCGGCCGCTGGGCTGAGGATGAGAGCCGACCGGGCCGCCGTACGCCGGCCGGTGGTGCGGTTCTTCCCCCCTGAACCACAGGCCGGAGGATGGCCACTCAGCCGGCGTGACAGCCGCGCCCCTGGCGGGGGCGCCGCGCCGCTCTGCTGCCGGGCGAGGTTCGCCGCCGTGGAGACGTCCCAGGCCGCACCGAAAATCTGCGCAGGCGTCGTTTCGACATGGGACGACCGTAGTGAGAGCCACGGGCGGAACGCATCAGTCACATGACCAGTTGCCCGCCACCGGCGGCTTGGATGTGTGACCGGGCAGGCGGTCGAGCTGCTCGTCCGTTATGGGCTGTACGGGCTCATCCGCCGGATCGGCCAGAACGTCGGCTCGATCATCGGAGCATGGAGTCCGGAACCGATGTGGTGACCTCAGGCTCCGCGGTGGGAGGCTGCGGGGATGCCATGTGGATGAACTGCGCGATCATCAAGCCCCGGTCCTTCAGCAGTGCCCGCACCTCCTTCACGCTCTTGTTGCGGTATGGGACGCAGTACATGGGCTCCCCCGCGGCGGCGACATTGACGCCCTGCTCGTACTTCTCTCCGGGGCGAGCCGCATGTTCGATGGTGACAAGAGCCGGTCCCGCGAGGTCCTTGGCCGGTGAGTGCTCGTGGAGCGAAGTGCTGTCCGGGAGCCGGGCTGCCGTGGCATCCACCGAGGCTTTCTTCGCCGGCACCCCGCAGGCACATACCCGTCCCATTTGCGGGGCCGCCGGCTTCCGGAGCCTTGCGGATGCTGGTCAGCGGCGGCCGGGCCGCGTCACCCGGCGGCCGTCAGAAGCCGTCCTCCTGGACGCCGGCCGCGCCCTCACCGCGGAACCTGTCGAGTACGGCACAGCCCTGATCGAAGAGGCCGGGGTCGGCCGCGCGGATCACACGTGCCAGGCGCTCGGGCTCACGGTACAGACGGGCCATCATGATAGCGAGCCTGCGCAACGCGCCGATGTCCGCCTCGAACGCCGTCACGGCGAACCAGGTGTCCCAGATGCCTTGATCGCGTCCGGCATACTCCTGGAGCGAGAGCCGGTCCGACCTCAGCATCTCCGCGATGTCGGGAGCCTCGGCCTGAGTGGCGAGGAGGGCGACCACGGCCCAGTCACCGCCGTGTCCGGCGAGCCCGTGCTCAGCGAAAACGGCTGCCCGGACCTCGATGCCTGCCCTGGCGAGCTCCAGGGCGTATTGCGGTGGGTCCGAGCAGTGCAGGAAGAGGCCGAAGGGAGCCAGATCGCACTCGGGGATGCGGCAGTCGGGCGTTCGTGACGGGTCGGGCATGGGCCACATGCTAGTGAGGCGGCCCCGCAGCTGGGGCCCAGGTTCCGGAGGAGAGCCCGGACCTCTGCGGTCTAGCGGGTCAGGGCAACTCGAATCCCTGCTCCGGCTGCGGCAGGTCGACCCGCTCCGGTCCGGGGAACCTGGCCGTCCTTGGGTACGTCGGCCAGCGGCGTGCTCAGCACGAACGGGACCGACAGGCTGCTCCCGGGCAGGCCGACGGTGACGTTGGTGCCGGTCCCGCTCTCGTCGCTGTCGATGCGGTCGGTCCCGGCGATCAACAAACCGATCCTGTGGCCCTTCTTGGAAAGGTAGTCCTGCGGCAACGTCAGCCACGCGACCTTGCCGTACGTGCCGGCTGGCGACGCCTCGATCACGTTCGGCACCGAGTGCCGGCCGCGCCGCCGTTTTCCTTCTTTGGCGGTGAGGATGAGCTCCATGTGGTCAGTGCGGTGGCGAGCCAGGCCCTCAGCCGATGCCCTGTCCAGAACCGTGCGCCCGCCGTTGCAGCGGCTTTCGTTTCGGATCGGGGAGCCGATGGCGGCGTCGGCGGCCTTGCGAGCCTCCGGCGCGACCGTGTCCGCGGATCTGAGGTCGTCGTAGCGGAGCTTCCCGGTGGGGGCCCTCTGACATGTGGGCCTCGTCGTCAAGGCCTGGGCTGTTGACGGACCGGCATGAGGCCGTGATGATCACATCGCATGAGTCGTCCCGCTGCTGAAGAGACCAGCTTTCGAGTGCGGATGGAGACCAGCCAGTGGCTGATCATCGATGCCACGATGGACAACGAGGTGAGCGTTGAAGTTGTCGAGGGCGACCCGCGGGACGTGGCCGACCTCGGTGACAGCATCCGTCAGGCCGGCTGGGACCAGATTCCGGACTGGCCGCGTGACCTGGCCGGGTTCGAGCATTGGCCAGCGCCCGGCCAGACCTCAACGCTGACTTTGAGCCGAGCGCAATGGGACCTGGTCATCTCCGCGCTGGAACGCTGGTCGGCCGTGACCGCCGACCTCGGGGATCCCGAGGACGCGGACCAAGCCGAAGCAGATCGCGCCCTCCTCGAGCTGATCCGCACACAACTGCTGGAGCAAGGATGGACGCCTCGCTGACGTGCGCGGAGAGGCTCAGCCGGCTTGTTGGTCCAGCCGGTTGAGGAGTGTCGCCCGCGGCGCCGCCACCGCCGGTGCTCGTGCGCCGGGTTCACGAAGTCACCGACACTGTCGGGAGCTCATGCCTCCGTACGGTCCGGGTACCGGTGGCCCGCTCAGCCTTCGTCGGGTTCGTCCCAGAAGGGCGGGACGAACCCGCCGTCGCGGCGTGCCACGACCTCGCCGTCCTGGATGCTGAGCTGCTCCAGCCTGTCGTCCTCGTACCAGCGCTGGTAGCCGGAGAAGGAGTGGTGGTCCTCGTGAAGCCGGGCGGTCAGCCAGCCCATCAGCTCGGCCACCTCGCCGTGCCCGTCGGGATGGATCTCCCAGCGGCAGGTCAGCGCCCAGCGTCCGGTGTCGCGGTCATCCGAGCGCACCAGAACCGAGAAGCCCGCGCCGGGAAGCTTCGAGGCCGCGTACGGCGAGCCGTCGCTCCATGCCGGTTCCGGTAACTGTTTGATCACCCAGTCGCCGTGCTCGTCCCGGACCGGCTCCTGGTCCTCATCCAGCAGGTCGAGGACCTCGTTGACGATGATCGTTTCTTCGGTGAGGTGCGCGGGCCGCGGGCCGAGGCCCAGGTGCCAGCGCAACTCGGCCAGCTCGGTATCCGGCAGGTCATCGCGCACGTCCATCGCGAACATGAGCTCGTGAATGTCAGCCATGGCGGCAGCGTAGGGCAGGGGTCCGACATCCGGCGCGGGAGCGTCAGGGCAGGAGGGCGGCGATGCGGGCCGCTCCGCCGGTGGTCAGCCACTGGTCGAAGGTCAGCAGGCCGGGATGGAGCTCTCGGGCGCGGGCCAGGTCGGCGCCGTAGCCGCCGTTGCGGTTGAGGAAGCCGACCGCCTCGGCGAACGCCGCGTTCTGCGCCCGTACCGCTTCGATCGGGACGGGCACGTACGGGATGTCGCGGCCGAGGGCGGCACTCAAGGCACGCGCGATCTGCGGCGGGGTGAGCTGGTCGCCGGCGAGGTCGACGGCCCGGCCGAGATAGCCCTCCGGGTCGCCGAAGGCCAGGGCGGCGAAGGCGCCGATGTCGGTGAGCGCGATGAGCTGTTCGGGGACGCCGGCGGCAAACGGTGTGGCCAGCGTTCCTGAGGCGAGGCCGGAGGAGGGATCGGCGTAGTTGTCCATGAACGACGCGGGCCGCAGGATCGTCGCCGGCGCGCCGATGCGCCGCAGGTGGTGCTCGATCCGGAGCTTCGGCTCGAACACGCGTACTCCCCCGGCCCGGGGCGCGCCCGCCACCGACGAGTACACCAGGTGTGCCGCGCCTGCCGCCAGCGCGACGTCGGCGATGAGGCGCCCCCTGGCGACCTCCGCGTCGTACGGGACGGGCGTCGCGCCCAGCACCCCGGCCTGGACGCTGAACACCCCGTGGACGCCGGCCATCGCCGCCTCCAGCGTCGCGCGGTCACCGGGCCGGTCCTGAGCGATCTGCGCGCCCGCCGCGGCGAGTTCCCTGGCCGGGGGTGAGTGCGGGGACCGGGTGAGCGCCCGCACCGTCCAGCCGTCGGCGAGCAGCCGGTACGCGACCGCTCCTCCCTGCCTGCCCGTCGCCCCGGTGACCAGGATGACCTTGTTGTGGTGGTGTTCCGCCATGATGCCCGCCCTTTCGACGTGATCGAGGTCCGGCGCCAGCCTGGCGGGACGGGGCATTGCGGAAAAGTGGCCGTATTGCCGTTGATCGCGGGTTTTCTGCCAGGATGACGGGCCATGGGTTTTGAGCGGATCGTCGCCTACGCGCCGAGCGGGGTCACCGCCCTGGCGCTGGGCATCGTCAGCGGGGTGTTCGGCGCCGGGCCGGGCCGTCCGGCGTTCGAGACGGTGATCTGCGCCGAGCGGCCCGGCGAGCTGCGGACCGACCTCGGCCTCCCGCTCCAGGCCGGGCACGGCCTGGCCGCGCTCCGCGGCGCCGACCTGGTGCTGGTGCTGCCGGGCGATTCGTTCCGCGCCGAGCCCGCCGCGGCCGTGCTGGACGCGCTGCGCCGCGCGCACGCGGCGGGGCGGTCGTGGCCGCGCACTGCACCGGGGTGTTCGCGCTCGCCGCCGCCGGCCTGCTGGACGGCCTGGAGGCCACGACACACTGGCGGTACGCCGGCGAGCTCGCCGCCCGCCACCCGGCCGTACGGGTCAGGCCGGACGCCCTCTACCTCGACCACGGGAGCGTGGCCATCGGGGCGGGCGCCGCCGCCGGGCTCGACCTGTGCCTGCACCTGCTCCGCCGCGAGCACGGTGCCGCGCTCGCCAACCGCGTCGCCCGCGACCTGGTCACCCCGCCGCACCGGGCCGGCGGCCAGGCCCAGTACATCAGTACGCCGATGCCCGGCGACGGCGACGACGGTCGGCTCACCGAGGTCATCGCCTGGGCCCGCGCGAACCTGGACCGCCGCGTCCCCGTCACCGAGCTGGCCGCGCGGGCACTGATGAGCCGCCGCACGTTCGCCCGCGCCTTCAAGTCCGCCACCGGCGCCAGCCCGCACGCCTGGCTGCTGGCCCAGCGCCTCGACCGGGCCGAGCACCTGCTGGAGACCACCGACCTGCCGGTCGAGGAGGTGGCGCGCCGCGTCGGCTACGGCAGCGCGACCGTCCTGCGCGAGCGGTTCGTCGCACGCCGCGGCGTCGCGCCCCGCGACTACCGCCGGGCCTTTCGGCAGCTTCACTGACGCGGAGGGTCTGGCCTGTTCGACGTGTTCGCCCGCTCCTGCTCTCTCCATGGTGACAAGAGAGCGCCGGGCGAAGCATGTCGATGGAGATCCGCGGTTGGCGGCGTTCGTGGGGGAACGGGATGCCGTGTCACTGCGTCACGGCTACGTTCTGGCCGCGAACCGGCATGGCCATGAGCCGCGCCAACGCCTGATCGGGGGCCTCAGCGGGGCCTTTGGCCGTGGCGGCCGTCGTCGCCGCGGTCTGCTGCGGCTCGGGAGTGGGTGCCGCGGCGGCCACGCGGGTGTCGCTGAGCGGCAGGAGCAGGACGGCGCCGGTCCTCGCCGCACACCGGCACACGGTGCCAGCGCCTCGTGGGTCATCCCGACGCTCCCGCGGATTGTTCGATCTACAACGAGCGCAGCCCCTGCAGGGCGACGTCGAGGGCACGCCGGATCGAGGCCAGGTACTCCTCCATGGAGGGTCCTTGGCGGAGGCTGGCCGTGCCGGCGGCCTGAGCGGCTCCCATCAAAGATCCGACGGCGGCAGCCGCGGTGACCGGGTCGAGCACGCCGGGGTAGGCGTTCAGGAGCGCGCCGGCGATCGCCTGCTGGAGGTCGGACATGACGTGCAGGGCCTTGGCCTGCACGGCGGGCAGTTTCATGACGGTGTCGTCGAGGCGCTTCAGATCCTTGCCGGCCACGGCGAGCGGCCCCTCGGCCAGGCGCCGGGCGAAGACTCGTTCGTAGATCTCGAGCAGGACGTCGGAGACGTGTTCCCGCGGCGCCCGTTCGCGGATCACTTCGACGGCCGCCTCGACGTACTGGCCGGTGTCGGCGAACAGCACGTCCTCCTTCGTGGGGAAGTGGTTGAAGAACGTCTTCTTGGCCACGTCGGCCGCCTGGGTGATCTGCGCGATGGTGGTCTGCTCGTATCCCTGTTCGGCGAACAGCCTGAGCGCTGTGTCGACCAGCAGTTGCCTCGTCTGGAGTTTCTTGCGCTCGCGCCGCGTCTCATCCGCCATAGCACGAGAGCTTACACCAGGCGTATGGTTATACTCAGACTACTTTTAGTCCGGGTGTCATTTCATCGACGGTGTCGACGAGCCGGCACGCACGTCGGCGCAGAAAGGACGGAAACCCCATGACGCTTTCCCTTCCCGCTCTGACCCCGGTGGAGGAAACTTTGTGGATCACCCTGACCGGCCGGGCGTTCGACAGCCGCCAGCCGGACCCGATCCTCGGGGACACGATGGCCGACGCACTCGTCCGCAAGACCGGCTACACCAACGACAAGCTCCGCTGGACCAGGGCTTCCTGCGTCGAAGTCGCCCAGCGCGCCAAGAAACTGGATGAGGTGGCGCGGCGGTTCATCGCCCGCCACCCCGACGCGATCGGTATCGACCTGGGCGCCGGGCTGGACACGCGGGCGCTCCGCATCGACACACCGCCCACCGTCGACTGGTACGACGTCGACTTCCCTGACGTCGTCGCCGCCCGGCGGCAACTCATCCCCGGCCGCCCGCACGTCCACACCATTGGCGCGGACCTGACCGACCCGGCCTGGCTGCAGAGCCTCCCCGCCGACCGCCCCGCCGTGATCGTCGCCGACGGCCTGATGGCGTTTCTCGCCGAAGCCGACATGATCTCCCTGCTGCGGCGGCTCACCGACCATCTCCGCAGCGGGGAGATCGCGTTCAACGTCTACAACAAGTTCACCGTCCGGGCCGCGAAACTCGCCCCCAGCGCTCGGTTCCTGGTCCCCCTCTTCAAGTCCGCGGGCTTCGGCAGCCGCGACATCGTGCACTGGAACCCCGAGCTCACGCTCATGGAGGAGATCCTGCTGGTCCGCGAGCCGGAGGTCGCCCAGTATCCGCCGGCCCTGCGCCTGTGGACCCGCATGGCGGCGCTCAGCACGTCCGTTTCCAGGCTGGGCACCGTGGTCGCGCACTACCGATTCTGATGCGAACGGCCCCGCGAGCCCCGCCCGGCTGACCGATGCGCGGAGACGCGCGGCGCTGCGGGCGTCGGGAGCCAAAGCGTGCTGCTCACCGGCTTCTAGGCCGCCACCCGGCCGCTTTCCCGTGGAGCCGCCTTGACGCCGTCCCGTCCCCAGAGCAGGACGGCTCCCGTCAGCGCCAGCCCAACAGCCATCAGCACGAGCAGGAGCTCATAACTCCCCGCCTTCACCGGCACGTTGCGCCAGGCCAGATGAAAGCCCCAGTGCACGCCGGCCGCCATCCACAGCCCGCCGCCACGCACCCGGGCCACCCCGGCCGCGAAGCCGAGCGTCGTGGCCATGAGCGCGTAGAGCAGTTTGGTCCCGAGGGTGGTCCCCGAGCCTATCGAGATGAGGTGCATCGACCCGAACGCGACCGACGTGATGATCAGCGTCGCTCGCGGCGAGAGCCACTGCCGCAGGCTGTCGAAGACGTGACCGCGCCAGAGCAGCTCTTCCGGGAAGGCCTGGCCGAGCAGCAGCGCGACGGCCAACGCCGGCAGCAACGCCAGCACGGCAGAGACGTCCAGCGACACCCAGGTCCCGGCCCGACGACCACGACCATCCCGTGGGCGGCGAGTATCGGCAACCCACCGGCGAGGACACCGGACAGGAGACGCCACGGCCGCCGCCAGCCCAGCGCCCGCCAAGGCCGCCGGTCCAGGAATCGCCGCACCATATACACCACGAGCAGCGCGGTCAGCGTGATCCCCGCCGCGCCGGCAAGGTGCTGCAGCACCGGGCCGGCCCGGTGCGGGACCAGTGACGACAGAAGAGAGCCGATGAACGCCTGGACGAACATGACGACCACGGCCAGCAGGACGGTCCACAGAGGTTTCATGCCGGGAACGCTAGGCTTGCGCGGACACGCGGCGCATCGGACGTGCGATAGAGCCGGTCATGCCTCGGCCATGACCAACGTCATGATGACCTTTGGTGGATCACAGGCGCGCAGCGGGATCATAGGGTCGTCACATGGTGTGGCGACGTGACCCCGACCGGCCCGCTTTCCTCAGCGTGGTGTTCTGGCTGACGCTCGGGGCCACGGTCGCGATCAACCTGGCGGTGGCGCCCGGCACCGTCCTGGAGCGGGTCTTGTTCCTGTCCGACGTCGGGTTGCTGTGCGGGCTGTGGCCGGTGATGCCGTGGCGGCCCGTACACGGCGTTCGTCTCCTGGCGACTCCTGTTTTCCTGGCCGGCACCCTGCTCCTGGGGCTGGTCGGGGCGGCCGGCACGCACGCGCCCCTGGTGCTCATGGGGGTGGCCAACCTCGCCCTGGTGTACGGCCTGCGCATCGCCACCCCCATCCTCGCTGCCTTCGTCGCGATCATGACCGTCACCTCTTTGATGTTCTACGGCCGAACGCTCGTCCAGACGCTGGCCGATCTGGCGGTCATCGCGGTGCTCGCAGCCTTCTCTCTGGGCATGGCCGTGGCGGTGTCACGGGCCCGGCAACTGGCCGAGCGCGTACGGGAGCTGACCGTCGCCGAGGAACGCGCCAGGATCGCGGCGGAGATGCACGACTCGATCGGCCACCACCTGACCGTCATCAACCTGGGCCTGGAGAACGCCGAGCGGTTCCGCCACCGCCGGCCGGAGGCCGCCTGGAAAGAGGTGCGCCAGGCCAAGGAGCTCACCCAGGCGGCGCTGGCCGACACCCGCCGCTGGGTGCGCGCGCTGCGCCCGCTGGCACTCAGCGGCGACCTGGGCAGTGCCGCTCTGCGGAAACTGGCCGACTCCTTCTCCGGTACGGGCCTCACCGTGACCTTCCAGGTGCAGGGAACGGAACGCCCGCTGGACCCCGACACCGAACTCGTGCTCTACCGGGTGTTGCAGGAGGGGCTCACCAACGCCGTACGGCACGCGCAGGCAAGGTCCGTGCACGGCACGCTGACGTTCGAGAAGAGCAGGATCGTGCTCGCGGTCACCGACGACGGCAAGGGGGCCGGCCAGGGCGCCGGGTTCGGCCTGACCTCGCTGGGCGACCGTGTCAGGGCACTGGGGGGCAGGCTCGTCAGCGGCAACAAGGCCGTGGGTTTCGAGTTGCGCGCGGAGCTGCCGTCGTGAGGGCGGGGCGGGTACGTGCCTCACGTCTGACACCGCGGTCTCATACGAATGGCTTCGCCAGCCGGTCACCGGCCTCGTGCGGCGTCATGGCGGCGCCCCGCCGGTATGCGGTGTCGGAGCCGGCGCTGCCGAGCCGTTCCACGAGCGCCTGAACGAGGGAGCGCAACTCGGTGTCGCCGTGGTCGAAGACGCCGCGGAGAACCTGACTCAGGCCAAGTGCAGTGGCGGCGGCGGCCGGGTCGTCCTCCAGGAGCAGCAGCCGGGCCAGGAACCGGGCGGCGGAGGGGGCGTCCACGTTCGCCCGGGCCGCGCGGACGGCAGGGCAGCGGTTCGCGGGCGTGCGCGGTGTTCCCGGCGGTGAGAAGGCTGGCCATCCGGGCGGGAAGCAGCAGGTTCTGCGTCGTCTCGGCAGGAGGGGGTACCTGGCGGGCGAGCACCTCCATACGGTCGAGTTCCCGCTCGGAGTGTTCGACATCGCCGGAGCCGCGATACAGCTCGGCCAGAGAGCCAAGGAGCTCGATCTGCACCAGCACCGCTCACGTACGCAGGTCATGACGAAGGTCGACCAGGAGGGCCTCACCGTGCTCGTCGTGGGAGGCACGGGTGTGACCTGCTTCCTCGGCACGCGGAGGCTATCTTCGCCGGGACGCCGTTCGCTGGACGATGGCTGTACCCGGACCTGGGTCCACATGGATGAGCACGGCTGGCGCTTTCTGGCCACTCACGCCAGCCTGGGGGAGAGCGCGATGCGCTCGACGACCAGAGGGAGAACGGATCGCTGTCCATGGTCTGTTGCCGTGGTCATCACGTGCCCCCTGTGCCGGGCCTGCCTCAATCCAGCCAGGTGATGCGGACGATCAGCACCAGGCGCGGGTGCTCGGCGACGATGAAGTGCAGGAAGCCTCTGCCGCCGAACAGGTCCAGCGTTCGCAGTCCTCCTCCGTGCAGCGGGCCCCTGCCCCCGTCGGGCCGCGTCCCTGCCCAGGATCACGAACTGGCCGGCAAGCCGTTCCTCTCGGCGAGGACAGGAGCGGGCAGTCCTGGAGCAACGTGTTCTTCGTCCGGGTCATACTCCCAGGCCCAGGCGTCACTCACCGGTGGCGTCACGGCGTGCGGCGGCGGTGATCTCTCTGATCTGGGCCAGGGCCGCCGATACGGTACGCCGGTCGGTGGCATCGGCTACCTGCTGTTCGAGTTCTCGCAGGCGCGCCGCTCTCGCCGGGTGGCGGTGGATCGCGACGAACTCACCCCACTGAGCCAGGAATCCATGCAGAGGCGCGACGGTGCTCTGTCGCGCGGCCTGCTCCGTCGCCTGGTCGAGATGGTCGACGAATTGGCCGAGGTAGGCGGGCGCGATCTGAGCCACAGCGGCCCGCAACGCCGCCGTTGTGAGCGGCGGACGAGGGATCAAAGCCTCGTCGTCGCGATGCGGGGTGGACACCGGCGACCTCCAGGTTGTTGCCCACCTCACCGTACCGCCGGCCATCCAAGCCTTCCCACCGGCCGGCCGAGGCATGACGCATTCTCCGCGCCCGCTGGCGCTCGTACGGTAGTTTCATGTCGAAACCACTGCCTGCGCAATTTTCGGCGCCCTGAGTACGGCGAGGCCGATCCAGCGAACCCGGATCGTCCTGGCAAGGTAGTGGTCATGGGCGGAAGCGTCGCCGGGCTACTGGCCGCCCGCGTGAGTGACTGGCCCACCTTGTCCCGGCCACCACGACCCGCGTCCCGCCCATCCGCGGAAGGCGACCGGGTCGGTGAAGCGGAATTCGCCGCCGTGCTTGGGCGGGCGGTCGCCGGCGGGGTTGGCAAGGCAGTGCTCACGGCGCGGGTGCGCCGGGCGGCGCAGCACCCGATCGGAGCGGAGCCGGCCGAGCACCTCTACCGGCAGATCGGCCAGGAGGAAGGCCAGGCGGGGTAGGTCGTAGCCGGCGTCGAACACCAGCAGGATGTCCGGATCGCCCGGCCGCCACTGGCGGGCCTCGACCAGCCGCATGACCAGGTCCCGGACCTGGACGGCGGGCACGGCCGCGACATCGGCCTCGGCATCGAGCCGCAGGGCGTCCAGCATGTGTGTCCAGGAGGTGCGGCCGGTCTCGAGCGCGGCGATGATCGAGTACAGCCAGCCGGGGATCATCAGGTGCTGGTCCTTGCTGCGGCCGTAGGTGTGGCAGAACGCGCGTGCTGGGCTGGTGGCCGCGTCCGGCCGCAGCCATGGGGAGACGTCCGCTGCCAGGACAGGCGGCCGCCCGCGGCTCTGGGCAGGGGCAGGCTGGCCAGAGCGCGCCGAAATCGCCCGATCTGGATCCAGCCGTGATGGAGCTCGTCGTACAGGGTGCCATGCCCGCGCCGGTGCTCGGCCACCAGCGTCAGATCCACCAGCGACGTCACCGCCCCGTCGGCGCATAATACCGTGTCGACCAGCGCGAACAGCTCATCGCGCCGTGTGCTCAGGCACGCGTGCAGCAGGTGCCGGAAGTGGGACAACTCTCCCATCCGGGTCGTTGTGCAACATGTACATATTGCACACCCTGTGCTGGATGTTCAGATCCTCGTATGATGGAGAGACACCTGACACACTCACCTCGCGACCGGGGAGAGCGACCCCCGGCTGGTACAGGAGAACCGCATGACCGCCACGCATGACTCACTGGGGATTTCGGAAGCCCGCAGCCAGCTCGGCACGCTGGTAGCGCGAGCCGTTCACGGCCACCAGCCCACCACCATCAGCCGCTCCACCACGGAGCGCGCCGTCCTGATCTCCGAAGCCGACTACGAGGAACTGCTGCGAGCCCGCCGGGAACTGGAGGCCGGCCAAGTGACGGAAGCGATCGCCGCCCACGACCGCGGCGAGCGCGAAATGATGACCTACGACAGCAAGGAAGCCCTCTATGCCGATCTTGGCCTACCGATCCCCCAGTGAGCGCTCTTGAAAAGGCTCCTCCACATCGACCTCGCGGTCCGCGACATCCTGCGCCAGGCGGCGCCCGGTCTGCGAACCGCCATCGCGAACACCCTTCTCGAACTGGTCGAAGACCCTGAACCACTCGGAGCCGTGCCGTACGGCGGTATCCCCCACGCCTTCGAGATCCGTACCGACACCTTCCGCATGATCTACACGTGCGGCCCCGATCATGTCTCCACCTGGGTCTTGGAGATCAACACCTAGCCCCGGTCAAGCGAAAACGCGCTGGGAGCACCGCCGAGGCGCCCCCTGGCGCTCACCATGCCGCCCGTGGTGCTCCTCACCCGCACCCGTACGGCGTTCCTCCTCGCCCGGGCCCCGTCATCGCCAACACCGGAACGAGTGGTGGGTGAAGATCGCCATTCCTCTCTGCCCCGACGTGACCGGCGGCCCGCCCAGCATCGACACCCGCTGAATGGCCTGCACGATGCTGGCGCGCCTCGACGGCGTCGACTACAGCGAAGTGCCGACGCCCGACGACCGCGATGACCAGTGGATGGGTCAGATCGCTGGCAGCACCGTCCGGGCCGGGCAACCCGGTTGCGTCCGCCACCCACTCGGCGGCCAAGGTGAGAAGATCATCCCAGACACATCTCGCGCCGTCATCGGCCGGCCGCAACTGCCTGTACCTCTCGTCGTAGACGATCGTTGCCTGCGGGAGGTCCTCGTCCAGCGGATACAGCAAGAACCACGGCGTCGGGTCGGGGACCCGCCTCAGCGTGAAGAGGCTACACACAACTGCCGAGCCGTCCGTGACAGGTGAAGTGGCCGGCCAACGCGAGGTCACGCCATGATCAATGGCCCGGTTCGATGTCACCTGACACTCAGCAACGCCCCGAAAACCGCCTCGCCGGTCTCGTTACCGACGTCGCCGCCCCCGATGTGGATCGTGATCAGCCTGCCCCTTGGTGGTAGGCACGGTCACATCGGGGGTGGACCGGGCTCGGGTGGGACGGGCACCGGGGCCGGGTGCGGGGAGTTGGCCGAGGAGATGCTGGCCGATGGGGTAGCCGGCAGGGGCCTGGCCGAGAACGGGGCGGCGTACGGCTACGAACGATAGCCGAGACGGCGATGGCCGCCACCCTGGTCGAGGCGGCCATCGTGGCGTCGGTCAGTAGGGGCGGTTGATGAGTCCGGCCTTGGATGTGATGCGGGCACGGCCGACGACGGTGAGCCCGCGTCGGGCGGCTCGGCCTCCAGCTCCTCCAGGCCCGTGTCGGTGAGACGTGGCCGAACACCTCGTACTCGTGGCTGGTCGGGTCCTGGACGAGGATGACCTTCACTCATGGGCGCCGAAGGATCAAGATCAAAGAGCCGTCTCGAGGCAGCAGCGGCGCGGTGTCCGGCGCCACGCGCCGGACACCGCATCGGTCATCGCTATGAGGACGTGAACTTGATGGAACTCGCCTCGTCGCCCAAGCCAAAATCCTTCTCCAAGTCAAGCGAAGCGCTATTAGGCGGAAACCAGATATATGTGCCAACGTATCCGGTGTCTACGAACAGATTGCCATATCGGTTGGTATTGTTCCATGCCGAACTGGCTTTGTCGTTGACCGAGGTGTTGGTGCCATCCCACTCGTCGTTCTTGAAGTTCGCGTCGTTGGCGTTGTAGGACTTCTGATGGCCCCTATAAGAGTCATGTTCGTAGATCCAGAACCGGCCCGAGACCGCGGTGCTACCCATGTTGCCGGGCGGCTCCACAGGAGACGTCGACTGGAGGAGGTCCCAGCCACGATTTTCCTCCTTCGCCTTGCATGCGAACGGCCTTCCGCTCGCCTTGCCGGCTTTGACGCAGCCTGCGTAATCGGGATACCCGATGGCTGCCTGGGCAGAAGAACTGGCATTGGACGGCACGGCGAACAGTGCGCCTGCGGAGGAAACCGCTGCAACCATCAGCAGGATAGGAGTGAAACGCTTGGCTAGTGACATGCCTCTCCTTCTGTATCGACATCCGTTCGACGACCCCTCGACATTATCGGAGCGGTATGAATGTCATATCAGTCACTTGACTGGGCTTATTCGAGAATCGGGTTGCAGAACGAGTGCCCGCACTCGCCACGGCCTCTGGCGTGCACCACCGGCGTGCCACGGGAATACGGTGGAAACAGGCTGCGGGGAAGCCCTCGCCGATGGCCATGATGTACGGGTCTTCAGATCTGATCGAGCCCGGCCACCCGTGGCAGTGCGGCCGGTCAAAGATGGTGAGAAGCACGAGAGGGTGTCTGGCAAGGGTTCGGCGAGTCATGCTGGCAGGTATCGGGGGTGTGAGCCTGGAGGCGTGCGATGGTTCCTCGGCGTCCGTACCCGACCGATCTGTCCGATCGCGAGTGGCAAGTCCTGGCTCCGCTGATCCCGGTGCCCAAGCCGGGTGGCCGGCCTGTCGTTCATGAGCGCCGGGAGATCGTCAATGCGTTGGCGTACTGGGTGCGGGCCGGTTGTGCCTGGCGGCTGCTGCTCCACGACCTGCCGCCGTGGCAAACGGTCTACCACTACTGGCGCACCTAGCGCATCAAGGGCCGCTGGGAACAGATTCTGGCCCGCTTACGCGAACGTGAACGTGTCGGTGGCGGCAGTGACCCCACACCAAGCGCCGGCATCATCGACAGCCAGAGTGTGCGGGCCACCGACCGGGGCGGCCTGCACGGCTACGACGGCGGCAAGAAGGTACCGGGGGTTAAGCGGCACCTGCTGGTCGACACGCTTGGCACCGTGGTCACCGCCTACGTCAGCCCGGCCAGCGTCAACGACCGCGACGGCGCGGTCGTACTGCTCGCTCGCGCCGGCGAGCTGTCACGACGTCTGAGAGCCTGCTGACAAAGGCTTAAGTGCTGATGGACATGGGCCCGTAGAGAGCAGGACCGATCTTGTTGATGTGGCCCTGGTGAGACCATTGGGACAACTGAACGCGGAAGCTGTTGACGTTCTCGATGCCGAGGATGGCGGCCAGTTCGCTTCCCTTCCAGGCCCGCCAGGGCTGAGCGGCCAGCAGTTGCAGGACCTTGCCCCGCCGGTCGGGGCTGGTCAGGTGTGGGAGCGGTGGTGGGTCGCCCCAGCGACGGCCGGGTGGCCGGCCTGCCAGTTCGCGGGTCAGGCGGCGGGTCATCTGGTGCACGGTGGCCCACCAGATCAGGGCTTCGTGGTGGTCGGGCCGGCGTTCATAGACGCGCGCCAGGCGGCGGTAGCGGACCAGCCAGGCGAAGGTCCGCTCCACCACCCACCTGCGGGGCAGTACCACGAAACCGCGCAGGTCGTCGCTGCGCCTGACGATCGACACGGCCAGACCCAGGACCTGCCAGGCCCAGGTGACCAGCCGCCCGGCGTAGCCGCCGTCGGCCCAGACCAGAGCGATGGTGGAGAACTTCTCCCGCAGCAGCTCCAACACCGGATGCGCGCCGTCGCGATCTTGCACCGACGCGGCGGTGACCATCACGCACAACAGCAGCCCGAGCGTGTCCACCACGATGTGCCGCTTCTGCCCCTTCAGCTTCTTGCCCGCGTCATACCCGCAGGCCACCGCGTCGACAGTCTCGGCCGCACGGACCGTCTGGGAGTCGAGGCACCCAGCCGTCGGCAGTTCCGCCCGCCCGGCCAGAATTCGCAACCGCCCGGCCAGCCGCTCGGGCAGGCCACGCCGCGACCAGCGCACAAAGAACGCATACACCGCCTCATGCGGCGGGAAGTCGACCGGCAGGGCCCGCCACTCGATCCCGTACCGGGTCACATAACCGATCGCGTCCAGCACCGCGCGCAGGTCATGCACCATCGGCCTGCCGGTCGCGGTGACCAGCTCGGCCATCACCGCCCGCGCCTCGGGCTCGAGGATCTCCCACTCGATGTCGGCGAGATCCGACGGGTATGCCGGTTTCCGGCCGCGACATGCGCATCCCGATGAGGCACAACCGCTGGCGTTCACAGCCGCGGGCGTGTAGACAGACAACTACGGGCTCCTGGCCGCTGAGCTGCTTAGACACCACCTCAGCTATCGGGAGCCCGCTCCTGTTCACCGGTCAACAGCCCAAAGATGACCACACCCCGGCACTCTCCTGACCTGAGCCTCGACACCAAACCCCTTTGTCAGCAGGCTCTGAGGCATGTCTGGGTGGATCAGGGCTATCGCGGCCAGGAATTCATCGGCTGGGTCTTGGATCAGTTCGGCGTGACGCTGCAGATCGTCGTGCGGCGCGATAGCGGATTCCGCCACACCTGGGCCAAGAAGGGAAGCCGCCGCGGCAGGTCTCCCGATTCTCCCTCGTGCCCCGCCGGTGGGTGGGTCGAGCGCACCTTCGCCTGGCTGGGCAAGTATCGCCGCCTGGCCAAAGACTACGAATACCTGAGCGCGACCTCAGAGAACGTCATCTACCTCGCGATGACCATGATCCTGCTGCACCGCCACAGCGGCCGCTCACCCTGACCCTTTTCAGACACCCTCCACACAGGTTGAATGCGTAGTGTCTTAGCCTCGTGACGGATCGCTTCGGGTGAGGTACGACCCGGAGCATGCGGTATGCACAGAGAGGTGGGTACACGCCTGCGGAGCAGGAGCGGCGCGAGCGTGTACGGCTGCAGGCGGCCGAGTGGTTCGAGGCCGGGAGTCGACCAGGGCGATCGCGGCGCGGTTACGGATGCACGAGCGGTCGGTGACGCGCTGGCGCAAGGCCTGGCGCGAAGGCGGTGGCGCGGAGGCGTTGCTGTCGAAGGAGCCGGTCTCGAGGGAGAAGCTGTCGGCCCGGCAGCGGGCGCGGCTGGATGCCGAGCTCAAGCACGGGCCCCTGGCCTGAGGCTATGTCGAGGATTAGTGCTGGCCGGTGCAGGTGCCGACCCGGCGCGCCATCGAGCAGGGACGAGCAGGCGATTGCGCTGTGGAAGGCCGAGGTATGGCCGCAGGCCGTGCTCAAGGTCCCGGCCAGGACTCCCGACGAGCGCGGAATCCGCCCGATCCTGCTCCTCGACGGCCGGACCATGCTCGTCACCACCTGGAGCAGCTTCGAGAAGACCGACGCCATTTACGCCTACGACCTCACCACGCACGACCTCCGCAAGATCACCGACGTGCCGACGCCGAAAGGCACCACGCTGTTCGCCGGCGACTTCACGATCGGCGAAGGCCAGGTCGTCTGGTGGACGAGGCTGAAGCGCGGCCCGGCACAGATCTGGGCGGCGCCCCTGGACGGCGGCCAGGCCAGGGCGATCGGCACCCAGCAGACGGACGGCAGCGGCCTCGACGGCGTGGAGGTGTCCGGCGGCCGGGTCGCGTTCTCCGCACGCGCGGACGGCATCTACAGCCTTCCGCTCGCCGGCGGCCGGCCCGAACCGGTCGAGGGCGGCGCGCCGATGCACCTGCTGCGCTGGCCGTGGATCGGCACGCCAGGCCGCTTCAGCCACGGGTCCACGACTTTCACCGAGATCCGCAACGTCGAGACCGGGCAGACCAGCGAGGCCATGATCCGCGATGGCGAACGGTTCATGTCGTGCGACGTGGACATCTGCTGGAGCGGCCGGGAGGACCGCGCCTTCTACCGGTTGCGCGACGGCTCCGATAAGCGGCCGCTGCCCGGGAACGTGAGCCGGATGGGACAGATCGCTCGGAACCGTTTCCACGTGAGCTCGCTGATCGACCGGACGCGGACCGGCATCGACCAGTTCGTCGCCGCCGCCTTGTACGACCTGCCCACCGGCCGCGTGGGTGATCTCGGCGTCCGTCCCAGGAAGAACGGTGAGGGTTTCAGCTGCGATCGGCCCGGCTTCGACCGGACGGGCAGGCTGCTGGCCTACTCCATCGGCGAGCAGATGTACGTCATCGACCTCGATAAGCTTTAGCGGGTGGTGGACTTTCCGAGCGGTGGGACGGCGTCGGACGCCGGGATGGTTGTGGCCTGCCGACGGCACCCGGACAAGGCCGCCGGCGGGACGCATCCCAACGCTCGGGCGCCGGTGTCGATGGGGAACTGATCGGCAAGCGTGCGGAGTCCGAGCACCACCCAAAGCCTACGGTCGGTGCGTCTACGCATCGGCCAGGAATCAGGCCTCCCGGATGAGCCATCTCGCGGTCTTGCCGCCTACGACACCCGTATACACAAAACCGTCGGGTGTCTCCCCATCATAGAGATACCCGTCAGTCTGGTCGCTGACGAGCTGATAAAGGCCGTCACCCCAGTCGATTTTCTTCCAATGCCTGCTTGTCCAGTCTTCACATGTTCCCATCTTGACCGGACTTGTCGAGACCAGACAGCCTCCGGAGATCCTGTTCTTGAGGAGGCGATACCCGTCATTCCATGAGCTGTTGACCCAGTGCCATTGAATGCTTTCTCCAGAACCGCAGCTACCCATAGAGACCTCGCCGACCGGCTCGAGCTGGTCGACCGCCAAGCATCTACCAGTGCCTTGGTTCTGGACAAACCAGTAGATCACGGCGATAGTTTCGGTGCCGCCTGAGACGGCCTGTGCCGGTTGTGCGGCCACGAGGCTACAGACGGTCATCGCGAAAGCACTGGCGATTCTGCTCGGCCCGCGCATTAAGATCCTCCATCGGTCTCACCTCTGGTGCTCGGCGAATGCCCGAGAACCCACAGCACTGTGGCGTGCATCCACGGCTGAGACAGTAGACCGAAATGACAAAAGCGGAATCAGTCACGTGACTGGTGCACCGGTCTTCCGCTTGCCTTCACCTGAAACGTCTTCGATTTCCGTATGATGAGTAGACAGGGCCGTTGCGTTCTCGACTGGCGAGACTGCTGCACCCTTGAGCCGGGTGGGCAAGTAGGGCCCCGGTGCGGAGATGACGAACGCGACCCCTCATGATCATCGGTGTCTAGCCAGTCGATCAAGAACAGGGGCCGCGTTCGCGTGCCATCATCCACGATCGACGTGCTCTTCCGCCACCTGAAGCACGTCGCCCTCACCGACCCCGCCTCCGACCTGCCCACCCTGGCCGAGGTGCTGGATGCCGTACCCGACCCGCGTCACCGCCGAGGACGTCGCTACCGGCTCGGCCCCCTGCTCGCGTTATCCCTGCTCGCCGTCCTCAGCGGAGCGACATCCCTGGCAAAGATCACCCGGGTCATCGCCGGCTACGACCCCGACCTGCGCACCCAGCTCGGGCTTCCGGCCACCTCCCGGCCAGCCGGCCGCCAGCACCCTAGGACGGCTGCTGGCCCGTCTGGACGGCGATGCCTTCGACGCCGCGACCTGCGCCTACCTCTTCGCGATCACCACCGGCCACCCGCCGGAAACGACCACCCAGACGATCACCGCCACCAGAACCTCCCTGCTCGGCCTGGCCGTGGACGGCAAGACCCTGCGCGGCAGCCGTACCGGCGACGGTGTCACTCACCTGCTGGCCGCCGTCCGGCACGACACCCAGACCGTGCTCACCCAGCGGCAGGTCCGAGGCCAAGAGCAACGAGATCCCCGCCTTCACACCTCTGCTGTCCGGCCTGTACCTGCCCGGCCTGGTCATCACCGCCGACGCTCTGCACACACAAACCGAGCACGCCCGGCAGATTGTCGCGGCCAGCGGCCACTTCCTGTTCATCGTCAAGGCCAACCAGCCCACGCTCCACCACAGGCTCAAAGCGCTGCCCTGGCGCGAAGCACTTCTGAACGACCGCACCGACGAGCGCGGGCACGGCCGCCGCGAGATCCGCCGGATGAAGATCTGCACCACCCGCCCCCACCTGCCCTTTCCCATGCCACCCAGGCCATCCAGGTCAAACGCCGCCGCACCGACCTCAAGACCGGCAAGACCACCATCGTCACGATCTACGCCATCACCAGCCTGCCGCCGGGCCGTATCACCCACGCCCAGCTCGCCACGCTGATCCGCGGCCACTGGAGCATCGAGGCCCTGCACCACATCCGCGACGTCACCTACCGCGAAGACGCCTGCAAGGTCCGCACCGGCGCCGCACCCCGGATCCTGGCCGGCCCGCGCAATCTGGCCGTCGGCCTGACCCGCCTGATCGGTTGGACAAACATCGCCGCCGCCACCGACCACTACCGTAGCCACCCCGCCGACGGCCTTCAGCTACTCGGTCTCACCACATGAGAACGCTCCGGCCCTGGATGAGTAGAAGGTCGCCATGGCGAGCCAGCGGTGAACAGTTCCCTTGGACTCCGCGTCCTGGATCGGGCGCGTGACTCGGCAGGCGCGTGCGCACTGCCGTCTGCTCGATGCCGTGGCGTTGCAGCGCGTCGGTGACCTTGTCCGGCTCCGGTTCGGTGGCCCCCAGGTCCCATGGAATTTGATCAGCAGAGCGTAGGAGGTGACCTCCAGACCGGCGCGAGAGAAGCTGAGCCGTCGAAGGACGGCACCGTGTGTCGCGTTGGCGACAGCAGCCGGGCCAAGTGGCCAGGCACCCCGCTGTACCGCAGGAGTCGTTTGAGTCCTCTAGCCGACTAAGTGAATTATGCATAGGGTAGCTTGAAATCAATCGGCGCGTTCAGGAGGTCGCTGTGAGCAGGCGCACCCGGGTCGTCGGGGTGGGGATGAGTCCCTTCTCTACCCCGAGAAGGGCTGGGACGTACCTGGCCATGGCGGAGGAGGCGATCAGGGCCGCGCTTCGCGACGCCGGGATCGGCTACGAGTCCGTCCAGCAGGCCTACGTCGGTTATGTGTATGGTGATTCGACATCGGGACAGAACGTTCTCTACCAGGTGGGGATGACCGGCATCCCGGTCGTCAACGTCAGCAACAACTGCGCCACCGGCTCCTCCGCTCTGTGGCTGGCCCGGCAGGCCATCGAGCACGGCGCCGCCGACTGTGTCCTGGCGGTCGGCTTTGAGCAGATGCGCCCGGGTGCCATCACGGCGCAGTGGGAGGACCGGCCGAGCCCGTTCGACCGGTTCGACGCCGCCGCGGACGCGGCACTCGGCCCCGACGGCTCCACCCCCATGGCGCCGCGCTACTTCGGCGCCGCCGGTCAGGCCTACGCCGAGCGGCACGGCACGGCGCCGGAGACGTTCGCGCGGATCGCGGTCAAGGCGCGGGCGCACGCGGCGGGCAACCCGTACGCGGTCTTCCGCGACCCGGTCACCCTGGAGGAGGTGCTGGCCTCGCCGCACGTGTACGGCCCGCTGACCCGCCTGCAGTGCTGCCCGCCGACCTGCGGAGCCGCCGCCGCGGTGCTGTGCAGCGACGAGTTTGCGCTCGCGCACGGCCTGGACGCCCGCGTCGGCGTCGCGGCCCAGGCCATGGTCACCGACAGGCCGGGCAGCTTCGCCGAGCACGACATGATCAAGCTCGTCGGCTACGACATGTCCGCCGAGGCCGCCGCCCAGGTGTACGAGGCAGCCGGGGTGGACCCCGGCGACATCCGGGTGGCCGAGCTGCACGACTGCTTCACCACCAACGAGCTGCTCAGCTACGAGGCGCTGGGGCTGACCCCGGAGGGCACGGCGGAGAAGTTCGTCCTCGACGGCGGCAACACCTACGGCGGCCGGGTGGTGACCAACCCGTCGGGCGGCCTGCTGTCCAAGGGCCACCCGCTGGGCGCGACCGGCCTGGCGCAGTGCGCGGAGCTGGTCTGGCAGCTGCGCGGCCAGGCGGGGCCGCGGCAGGTCGAGGGCGCCTCGGTCGCCCTCCAGCACAACATCGGGCTGGGCGGCGCGGCGGTCGTCACGCTCTACGAGAGGATGTCCTGAGGTGCCGATCCCCTGCTCCGCCGCCGGCACCGAGCTGCCGCCCGTCACGGTGGACGTCGAACGCGGCAGGCTGCGCTTCTTCGCCGAGGCCGTCGGGGAGACCGACCCGGTCTATCTCGACCTGGCGGCGGCCAGGGCGGCCGGGCACCCGGATCTGCCGGTGCCGCCGACCTTCCTGTTCGGGCTGGAGCTGGAGCGGCCGGACCCGTTCGGCTACCTCACCGGCCTCGGGGTGGACCTGCGCCACGTGCTCCACGGCGAGCAGGCGTTCACCTACCACTCGGTGGCGCACGCGGGCGACCGGCTCGTCCTGCGCCCGCGCATCGCCGAGATCTACAGCAAGAAGGGCGGCGCCCTGCAGTTCCTGGTGAAGAAGACGGCGGTGACCCGCGCCGACGGCTCCCCGGTCGCCGACCTCACCAGCGTCATCGTCGTACGCGACCCGGCGAGCGCGCGGTGAGCGGCCGGCGCGTCCTGGAGGCCGGGCCGATCACCAGGACCACGCTCGCGCTGTTCGCCAGAGCCTCAGGCGACCACAACCCCATCCACCTCGATCCGGCCGTCGCCAGGTCGGCGGGTCTGGACGACGTGTTCGCGCACGGCATGCTGTCCATGGCCTACCTCGGGCGGCTGCTCACCGGCTGGGTGCCCCAGGAGCGCATCCGCTCCTTCCGCGTCCGTTTCGCCGCCATCACGCCCGTGCACGCCCGGCCCACCTGTACGGGCGAGGTCGTCCACGTCACCGCCGAAGGGGTGGCCACCGTCCGGCTGACGGTCGCCCTCGCCGACGGCACCGTCACCCTCACCGGTGAAGCCGTGATCGAGCTTCCCGCCACACCCCCGCACGACTGAGAGGCGCCGTCCATGGGATCACTCGACGGGAAGGTCGCGATCGTCTCCGGCTCCGGCCGGGGCATCGGGCGCGAGGTGGCGCTCAAGCTGGCGGCGCACGGCGCGCGGGTCGTGGTCAACGATCTCGATCCAGGCCCCGCTGCCGAGACGCTCGCGGCGGTCCGGGCGTTGGGCGGCGAGGCGGTCGCCTGTGCCGGGAGCGTCACCGACGCCGGGTTCGGCGAGCGGTTCGTCGGCGCGGCGCTCGACGCCTTCGGCGGCCTGGACATCGTGGTCAACAACGCCGGCTACACCTGGGACGGCGTCATCCAGAGGATGAGCGACGAGCAGTGGGACGCGATGCTGGACGTGCATCTCAAGGCGCCGTTCCGCATCCTGCGCGCCGCGCAGCCGGTCATCGCGGCGGCCGCCAAGCGGGCCGCGGCGGCCGGGGAGCCGGTCCCCTGCCGCAAGGTCGTGAACATCTCCTCGATCGCCGGGCTCAGCGGCAACGCGGGCCAGGCGAACTACGCGGCGGCCAAGGCCGGCGTGACCGGGCTGACCAAGACGCTGGCCAAGGAGTGGGGCCGCTACAACGTCACCGTGAACACCGTCGCGTTCGGGCTGATCAGGACGCGGCTGACCGAGACCGCCGCGGCCGACGGCGCGGCCATCGACGTCCAGGGCAGGCGCGTCAGGGTCGGCATCGGCGCCGACCTGATGGAGAGGATGGAACGCGACATCCCGCTCGGCCGCGTCGGCACCCCCCAGGAGGCGGCGGGGGCCGTCTACCTGCTGTGCTCACCCGAATCCGACTACATCAGCGCGCAGACCCTCGTTTGCGGCGGCGGCCTCACGATCTGACCCGCCATCGGACCCATCCGTTCGAGGAGTGGCCCCCATGTACCTCACCCAGACCGTGCACCAGGCGGTGCAGCAAACCCCCGCCGCCCCGATGACCGTCCACGGCCACCGCGTGCGCACCGCGGCGGAGTCCGCCGAGCGGGTGGCGCGGCTGGCGGGCGCGTTCCGCTCGCTCGGCGTCGCCCCCGGCGACCGGATCGCCGCCCTCGCCATGAACTCCGACCGCTACCACGAGTACCTGCTGGCCACTCCGTGGGCGGGCGCCGTGGTCCTGCCGCTCAACGTCCGCTGGAGCCCTGCGGAGATCGTGCACGCGCTGCGCGAGTCGGCCACCGGGGTGCTCCTGGTGGACGACACGTTCGCGCCCCTCGTGCCGTCGCTGCGCGCCGAGCTGGACGACCTGGCCACCGTGATCTTCTGCGGCGACGGCGACCCGCCGCAAGGCATGATCGGCTACGAACGGCTCATCGTGGACGGCACGCCGGCCGAGGACGCCCGGCGCGGCGGCGACGAGCTTTTCGGCATCTTCTACACGGGCGGGACGACCGGCCATCCGAAGGGCGTGATGCTCACCCACCGCAACCTGGCGGCCTCCGCGCTGGGCAGCCTGGCCACGGGTCAGTTCCTCACGCCACGCGGGCGGCTGCTGCATGCCGCGCCGATGTTCCACCTGGCCGACATCGCGGCCTGGACGGCCGGCATGATCGTGGGCTCGACCCACGTCATCATCCCGGCGTTCACGCCCGCCGGGGCGCTGGAGGCGATCCAGCGGCACCGCGTGACCGACACGCTCTGGGTGCCGACGATGATCCAGCTCGCGATCGACCACCCGGACGTCCTGTCGTATGACCTGTCGAGCGTCGAGCACCTGGTGTACGGCGCTTCCCCGATCTCCGAGGCGGTGCTGGAGCGCGCCCGCGCGGTGTTCTCCCGTGCCGGGTTCGTCCAGGCGTACGGGATGACCGAGCTGTCCCCCATCGCCACCCTGCTGCTGCCGGCCGACCACGATGACCCGGCGCTGCGCCGGGCGGCGGGCCGCGCCGCTCCCCATTCCGAGGTCCGGGTGGTGGACGCCCACGGCGCCGAGGTGCCGCGCGGCACCGTGGGGGAGATCGTGGTACGCGGTGACCACGTGACGCCCGGCTACTGGCGGCGGGAGGAGGAGACCGCGGCCGCGTTGCGGGGCGGCTGGATGCACACCGGCGACGGCGGTTACATGGACGAGCGTGGCTACGTGTTCGTCGTCGACCGGATCAAGGACATGATCGTGTCCGGTGGCGAGAACGTCTACTCCGCCGAGGTGGAGAACGCGCTGGCCAAGCACCCGGCCGTCGCCGCGTGCGCGGTCATCGGCGTGCCCGACGAGCGGTGGGGCGAGCGGGTGCACGCGGTCGTCGTGCTGCGGCCCGGCCTGGCCGCCACGGAGGAGGAGCTGCGGGAGTTCTGCCGGGACCGCATCGCGGGGTACAAGCTGCCGCGCAGCGTCGCCTTCGCCGGGGAGCTGCCGCTGTCGGGCGCTGGCAAGATCCTCAAGCGGGAGCTGCGTCGCCGGTACTGGAGCGGCGGCGCGCGCCAGGTATCTTGACCGCGAGGCGGGCTGTCTTGACCACGGAGTGCACGGTCTCGACCGTGGGGCGGACTGTCTCAACCGCGCAGCGGACGAAGGGACGATGGGTGACGGCAGAGCGGACGGCGGCTGCGGCGCCGGCGCGGGGCACCCGGCCGCGCAACCGGCGCACGCTGATCATCGAGGCGGCGGCCGAGCTGTTCGCGCGCCACGGCTATGACCAGGTGGCCATGAGCGACGTCGCCGACGCGATGAACGTGCGCCCCTCGGCCCTGTACCGGCACTTCGCCGGCAAACCGCGGCTGCTGACCGCCGTCGTCCTGGCCGAGATCGAGCCGTTCGAGCGGGTGCTCGCGACCGGCGGTCCCATCGACCGCCTGGTGCCGCGCCTGGCGGACGTGGCGCTCGAACATCGCCGCCTGGGCGTGCTGTGGCAGCGGGAGGCCCGCGCCCTGCCCGAGGAGGAACGCGGCGTGCTGCGCGACGCGCTGCGCTCGACCGCGGGCCGGCTGGCCGTGGCGCTGCTGGCCGAGCGTCCCGAACTCGGTCCGGCCGGCGCCGACCTGCTGTCGTGGTGCGCGTGGTCGGTGCTCAACAGCGCCGGCCACAGCAGCGTCGAACTGCCCAAGGCCGAGTACGCCTCGCTCCTGGAGCAGATCGTCCGGCCGGTACTCGCCCTCACTCCCCCGCCGCAGGCCACCGCCCCCGCGGAGCCGGACGACGGCTTCGACCCGCGCTCACGCAGGGAGAAGCTGCTCGCCGCCGCCGTCCCGCTGTTCGCCGCGCAGGGCTACGCCGGCGTGCGCATGGAGGACATCGGCGCGCGGGCCGGCATCGCCGGGCCCAGCGTCTACCACCATTTCACCTCCAAGCAGGAGATCCTGTACGCGGTGCTCAACCGCGGCAGCGAGTGGCTGCGCCAGGACCTGCACCGAGCGCTCGCCCGCGCCATGGACCCGGCGGACGCGCTGAGCAGGCTGGCCGGCTCCTACGTCAGGTTCGCGGCGGACAACAGCGCGCTCATCGACGTGCTGATCAGCGACGTGCGGCATCTGCCCGCCGAGCAACGGGCGGCGGTCGTCCAGGCCCAGCAGGACTACCTCGGCGAGTGGCAGCACCGGCTGCGCCTCGCCCGCCCACAGACGACGGCGATGCAGGCGCGGGCCCGCGTGCACGCCGCGCTGGCGATCGTCAACGACATCGCGCGCACCCCTCACCTGCGCGCGATGCCGGGCGCGCTGGAGACCGTCAGGCAGGCCGCCCTGCTCGCCCTGCTGGGCTGTGTGAATCATCATGAGGAAGTGGTGACGCGATGACCGCGAACGGCCGCGACGCCCGCGTACGGGTCGAGCACCACGGACCGATCTCCGAGATCGTGCTGGCGTGCCCCGACCGGCGCAACGCGCTGAACACCGCGGCGGGCCACGCGCTGGCCGCCGCCGTCAAAGAACTCGGCGCCCGCGCGCGTACCAGGGTCGTGGTCATACGCGGCGAGGGCGCCGGCTTCTGCGCCGGCGGCGACGTCAAGGACATGGTGTCGGGGGTGCGGGCTGGCCGGGGCACACCAGTGCTGCGCGAGATGGCGGGCGCCGTGCACCAGGCCGTCGCCGGGATCGCCCGGCTGCCGAAACCGGTGATCGCGAGCGTCCACGGCCAGGCGTACGGCGCGGGGTTCTCCCTCGCGCTCGCCTGCGACCTGGTCGTCGCCTCCGACGACGCCACGTTCTGCCAGGCGTTCGTCAAGCTCGCCGCCACGCCAGACTCCGGCAGCACCTTCTTCCTGCCGCGCGTCGTGGGGCGGCATGTCGCGGCGGAGTTGATCATGCTGGGCGAGGCCGTGGACGCCGCGGAGGCGTACCGGCTCGGCCTGGTCAACCGGGTGGTGCCGCGGCAGGAGCTCGGCGAGCACGTGCGCGCGCTGGCCGAGCGTCTGGCCGCCGGCCCGGCCGGCGCCTACGCGCGGATCAAGCGGCTGCTCGCGCTCAGCGGGGGCGGCGACCTGGAGCGGCAGCTCGACCTCGAACGGGACGCGCTGGGCGAGAGCGCGGCCACCGGCGACTTCCTGGAGGGCATCGAGGCCTTCACCGCCCGCCGCCCCGCCCGCTTCGGCGGCTAAGCGGCATTCCAGTAGTTCCGCTTGTAACCGGCGGGGAGCCAGGGGCTGACTTCGGGGATCGCGGTGGTCAGGAACTGGTCGGGTGAGCGGGCGCGGAAGAAGGCGTGGATCTGTCTGAGGCGGCCGGGCCAGGTGACGGCGGTGTTGGCGATGAACGCCTTCAGTGCCGCTCAGATGCGTTCGACGGGGTTGTCGTGCGGGCTGTAGCGCGCCCCGTACAGCAGCTCCAGGCGAGGGTGCTTGTCCAGGTAGGCGGTGACGGCCTTGGCGTGGTGGATGCTGTCGTTGTCGCAGATCACCACGATTGCCGGGGCGGCCGGGAACGCGGCGAGCACCTGGTCGAGCAGGAGCAGGAAGTCGGTCGCGCGTCGGAGGCCGAGTCGGTACACCCATCGGCCGGTGGTCATCTCCAGTGCGCCGAGCACGGTGACCTGCCGGTTCTTGCCTGGCGTGAGAACCTCCGGGCGGTGCGTGCGCAGCGTCCAGCTGGAGCGGACGTGCGGCAGCCAGTGGACGTGGGTCTCGTCGGCGGCCCACACCACGGCGCCGCGCGGCAGCGCCCGTAGCCGGGCGGTGAGGTCGAGCAGGATCCGCCAGCGGTCCGGGTCGCCCTTGGTGATCAGTTTGGGCCGCCGCCAGACGGCCACCAGGCGCACCCGCCGGTACAGGGTGCGGCGGCTCAGCGCGGGCCGGTTCAGCCACCGCCACAGCCGGGGGATCGTCCATGGTCCGGGCCGGGTCAGCAGCGCGGCGATGCGGCGCACCAGCCGCCGGCCACCCCGCCGCGGGCGTCCGGGGCGGGGACGGTCGGCCAGGCCCGCAACCCCCAGCCGGTTGAACCGCCCGATCCAGCGGCGCACCGTGCCCGGGTCGTAGCCGAGCAGGTCAGCGATCTGTGCTGCCGGCAGCCCGTGCAGCGACAACAGCACCATCACCGCCCGCATCGCCTGCCGCCAGCGTCCGCGTAACTCCGCCTGCAGGTGCTCGATGGAGGCGTCCGGAGCATTGGCGAACACGACAGGAGGGCGCATACTGACCACGACCTCGCCGGGACCGGAGAGACGGTGTGAGCAACCTCGATCCAACCCCCGGCGAGGCCCCTGTCAATGCCCATCCGCCTTGACGATCTCACGCCTCGTTACGCGCGGAACTTTTGGATACGCGCTTAGTGCCCTGAGCCGCGGCCGCTGCGCTCCGTGACGCGGTTTTGCCGTCAATGACCCGGCCCCCGGGGCTGAGCCGCCTGAGGCCCGGTCGGTGGCACCGGAGTTTCACCAGGTGACGGGAAGGGTGTCCACGCCGTACACGGGCATCTCATCGCGAAAGCGTAGCTGTGCGATGTCGGTGGCGAGCTTCATCCGGGGGAAGCGCCGCAGCAGCGCGGGGTAGGCGATCTGCAGTTCCAGCCGGGCCAGCTGTTGCCCGAGACACTGGTGGACGCCGAAGCCGAAGGCGACATGGTGGTTGGCGGGCCGCTCGGGGGACAAGCGGTCGGGGTCGGCGAAGACCTCGGGGTCGCGGTTGGCGGCGTCGGCGGCGGCGATGACGCCTTCGCCGGCGCGGATGACGTGCCGCGCAGGTCGACGTCCTCGACGGCGGTGCGACGGCGGCCGGTGTGGGTGATGGTCAGCAGGCGGAGCAGCTCCTCGACGGTACCCCTGACATAGGCGGGTTCGCCGTCACGCAGCCGTCGAGCCTGCTCGGGGTGCTGCAGCAGAGTGAGGGTGCCGAGGGCGATCATGTTCGCGGTGGTCTCGTGGCCCGCCACCAGCAGCAGCATCGCCATGGCCACCATCTGCCGGGTGGTCAGCTCGCCCGTGCGTCCGTGGCGTTCGATCAGCCGTCCGATCAGGTCGTCACCAGGATCGGCCTGTTTGGCGACCACCAGTTCGTGGAGGTAGCGGGCCAGGGCGCGGCGCGCGCCGGCCACGTCTTCGGGGTCGGCTCGTGTGTCCAGCATCGTCCTGCTGTGCTGCTGGAAGAAGGCGTGGTCGGCGTACGGGACGCCGAGCAGCCGGCAGATGACCATCGATGGAGCGGGCAGCGCGAACGCCTCCACGAGATCCACCGGTCGTGGACCGGCGGCCATCGCGGAGAGGAGCCCCTCAATGGTCTCCAGCACCAGGGGGCGCAGGCGTTCCATCCGCCGCATGGTGAACTCGCCGATCAGCATGCGGCGGTATCGGGCATGCTCGGGGTCGTCCATCTGTAGGAAGGACACCCCGCCGGTGCGCCGCTTACCGGCAGGGCTGCGGGCGGGATAGCCCGGGCGTGCAGGGTCGGCGCTGAAGCGTGGGTCGGCCAGAACGGCGCGCACGTCGTCGTACCGGGTGACGAGCCATGGCGTGGTGCCGTCCCAGAGCCGCACTCGGGTGATCGGCTGTTCCGCTCGCAGCCGGGCGAGCTGCTCAGGTGGGTTCAGTGGGCAGGTACGCGGCATCAGGAATGCCGGGATGTCGGTCATGGAGTCGCTCCCGTGGTGGGCGTGTCCGGGTGGGGACAGGGGCTTGCCGTTTCGGCCAGCTCCGCCAGCAGAGTCGCCGCCAGGCCGATCACCTGGATCTCGGTCTCGCTCAGGCCCTCCATCGCGGTGGCGAGCCACGTATCGCGGGCGCCCATGTCGCGGATCAGCACCTCGCGACCCTCGGGCGTGAGGTCCAGCATCGACGCTCGCCGGTCGAGCGGGCTCGGCCTGCGGGCGATCAGGCCCTGCTCCTCCAACTCGGCGAACACTCGGGTGAGCGACTGCAGCTGCTGGTGTTCGGCGATGGCGATCTGCGTCGGCGTGCTGGGACCGTGGCGGTACAGGTGGCCGAGGACGCTCACCTTGTTGCCGCTGAGCGCGCCGGATGGGCGCTCGGCGCGCAACCGGCGAGCCAAACCCGTGACCGCGCGCCGGGTCTCTGTTGCGACATGGCATCGCATCTCTGCATCCCTCACGTTGCTAAGCTATCACTTAGTGCTTTTGGCCTAAATACAGCGAATAGTCCTAGAAATTACTAAGTGTTGCTTAGTATGGGGCTGTGGCATCATCACCGAAGGACGCCGCGGTCACCGCCGGAGCCATGACGGCCAGCCTCGCTGTCGCGGTGGCCGTCGTCCAAACCGCGAAGCTGTCGCCTGGCCTCCTCGTCGTAGCCGCCGCGCTTGGCCTGCCCCTGGGCAGGACGCGGCGGGACGAGGATTGGCTGGATCGGGTCATCGCCCTCACCGTGCTGCCACTCGTCGCGGCGGCGGCGGTCGCCATGCACGCGCTGTTGGCCGGTCCGTACGCCGCGCTCGGCGCGGCGCTGTTCGTGGTCACCCTGAGCACGACCGTCTGGGTACGGCGCTGGGGAGCGCGCGCGACCACCGCGGGGGCACAGGCGTCCATGCCACTGCTCATCGTGGTGCTCGTGGCGCCGGTGGGCATGGCGGACATTGGCTGGACCGCGCTCATAGCCATGATGACGTGCGGCGTGGTGCTGGTGACGCATCTGCTCACCGGAACGCCATCGCAACGGCGCGCGGACACTCCGCCCCAGAGGCGGCTGCCGGCGAGCACCAAGATGGCGATCCAGTTGGGCGTGGCATTGGCGCTCGCCTTCCTTTGCGGCCGATTCGTCCTGGGCGAGCACTGGCAGTGGGCGGTGCTGACGACCTTTCTCGTGTGCAGCGGCAACAGAGGGCGCGCGGACGTCGTGCACAAGGGGGTCCTGCGGGTCGCCGGTGCGGCGGCGGGCACGGGCGGCGCGACGCTTCTGCTGCCGCTGTTCGACGGCAGCCCCGCGGCGCACCTCGCGGCCGTCTTCGTCGTCCTGCTCGCCGGCATATGGTCGCGATCATTCAGCTATGCGTACTGGGCCGGGAGCATCACCGCAGCTCTGGCGTTCACCTACGCCTATTTCGCGCAGAGTGCGGCGTCGCTGCTGGTCGTGCGCCTCGCGGGCATCCTGCTCGGCGGTGTGATCGCGATCGTGGTCTCGTGGTACCTCCTGCCGGTGCGCAGCACGGCCGTGGCCCGGCTGCGGGTGGCCGAATCCGTGCGCGCGCTGGCCGTCTTCCTCGAAAGTTTGCAAGAGCGTGTTGTCGGCCACGGCGGCGAGCAGTTGCCCGAGCATCGCGTGCGCTTCGAACAAGCCGTCGGGCGGGTGGAGGAGATCGCAGCCCCCTTCGAGGCTCGGCGGCGGCTGATGGGCAGCCGGCCGACCGGAGGCCGACGGCACGCCGACGTCTTCGACGCCCTGCGAGACAGTGCCCGGTCTGTGCGCGAGCTCGCTGCGTACGTCGAAGGCTCGCCGGGCGTCCATCGCAAGCCTGGCGTGGCCGCGCTGGTCGGCCAGGCCAGGAAGGAACTCGGAGTCCTGAGCGCGGATGACGATCGGCCGCGGCCGGCCCTGGAGGGTGCCCAGTTGCTCACGGTGTTGCGCCGGACGAATGAGCGGCTGGCTGAGACGGCCGCGGCGCTGGCCGCGCGGAGTCCGTGACGGCCGGCCCAGGCCCGGAGAAGTGCCGGCCGGCCTCTGTGGCAGGCCGCATGCCGGATGCGCGCGGCGCGCGTACTGGCCGGCGGGTACACGGCCCCGCGGGATGCGGAAGCCGTACCCCGGCGATTGTCCGACGAGCGGTAGAGGCTGATCCGGCCCGTCATCACCTCCTGGCAGGGCCGGCACTCCTGGGTCAGCGGCCATGCAGGGCGCTGCGATGTGCGGGAGATCGTGAAACGCGATCCTGTGTCAGGCCCGGGCCGGTTGCCAATGGCGCTACCTGCCGCCTCACAGCGCGATCTACTCCTACTCCTACTTCGTCGGCGCCGGGCGCGACGACGGCGCCGATCAGGCTCCTACTCGGCCGGCTCATCTCCGTGGCCGGGCTTGGTGACGGCGTCGCCAGGTCGACCAGTGGGCAGCGTGTTCCAGCGTTGGTGAGTGGCCGGTCCGGGCGTTGGAGAGCGACCTCTGCGACCGTCAGTGGGATCAGGCCGGGGGTCGGCAGGAGATGCTTCGTCGGGGCGGGTCGGGTGTGGGGCTTGGTTGCGGGTACGGTGACGGGCTGTGGCTGCGGTGACCGCGCAGGACAGCCACGGCAGCCATGACCAGAACGAGGTGCCGAAGCAGCGCCTTATAGAGGCGGACTTGGGACTCGTCCAGCCGAACAGGTCCTTGCCGGCCTGCAAGCTCTCCGCCACGGGGCATCCCAGCCCTGCGGCGGCAAGCGGGTGGTGATCTTGATGACGCGGGTCGTCATGCTGGGCGGGCCGGAGGCGTTGTCGTCTTCGCCTGGAGAGTTGTCAGGCCGAAGGTTTCCATGTCTGCTCCGGCCGGGATCGAAGCCCACTCCCCGTCCGGGAGGCCGGCGCCCAGCACATAGAGCGGCGTCCGAGAAACATTGTCCAGATTCAGCCGTTCCGCCAGGGCCTTGTCGTGGAACGCGCCTGTCTGAAAAGGCCCGAGCCCGAGCGCCACAGCGGAGAGGGCGAAGGTCTGGCCCAGATGGCCGGCGTTGAGGAGGCAGACGCGGTAGGCACGCGGATTCCGGTATTTGGCGAGCATACGCTCGATTTCCGCCGTCACGACGACAATGAACGCGGCGTCTTCCACCCACTGTTGATTTCCGCACATGGCTGAAAGGTCTTCGCCGGTGCATCCTTCGGCCATCAACTCCAGCGAGTGTTCCAAAGAGTTGTAGTGATACCACCCGGGCGTGACGCCGCTGACCTGGCGGATGCCCAGATAGGCCTCCAGTTCCTGCCGGGCACCGCCTGATGGGCTGGTGCGGCGGATGAGTGCGCCGAACGCGCCGGCGTCAATGTAGTCGGCGGGCCCGAAGGTGCTGCTCAGCAAGGCGGCGAAAGGCGCGAGCGGCACGGGAGCCGACGTGAAGGAGCGGTGGGTGCGCCGCCGGTACAGCACCTGTCCCAACGGCTCGTCGAGTCGGCCGGGGACGCGCGGGAGCAGGATTCGATCGGCTTCGGGATACGTGGTGAAGATGGGCGGCCGGCCCTGGGCCGCCAGCGCCTCGCGGTCGTCGCCGCTCGCCTCGGAGTAGACGTGGTTCTGCGTGGCGAAGTGGAAGAACGACGCCTCTGGAGACCATGGCCCCCATCGAGCGTCGAGCGCCTCATCCCGCAGATCCTCCTGGCTGCCTTCGGCGAGCAGAAGCCCGCGCGAGACCAGCTCGGGAATGACCGCGGCAACCGATTCGCGAGCTTCGTGCGGCAGGCACTCCACGGCCTCGTCCACAGTGCGCCAATCGGTGAAGGCGTCCAGTACTTCCGCGATGGCGACCGAAAGGACGAGGCCTTTTCCCCGCAGGAAAGGGTGGGCGACGAATGCCCCGTTGTGCCAATAGCAGACCAGACATCGTGCTCTACGCAAGCGCATGTGAATCTTAAATCCTCATCCCGATCGTGAAGATGCGCCTGTCGAGTGGGCCGCGGCCCGCTCGACAGGCGACCCCTCGCGATCGCGGCTAATGGCTCCAATGCCAGTTGTTGCGGTCGGAGCGCTCGAGCTCCTCGACAGTTAGCGAAATGTAACGCATTTCTGTTCACCTCCGCTTCATGTTTCGACCCGACGCACAGGGTATTGTGAGGGGACCGGCCGCGTATCTGTCATGTGACTGGTGTGCGACAGAAGTCGGTGCACAGCGGCTTCAGGTGGCCGGTCGTCCCAACCATTCCGTGAGCGCCTTCCTGACCAGTTCCGGTACTACAAGTACCATTCAAGATAGTGGTACTTGCAGTACCGAATGGCTGGCAACTCGATGGAGGCTCGCCGCGTGGTACGGCGCAGGCCGCCATGAAACGGGCCCGGCCCTCCGCCTCGACGTCGCGCCGGCCGACGGAGCCCAGAACAGCTCGCCGATCGCAGCCAGGTCATCCATCCGTCTCCTCCTTCATCGGGTTGACGCCGCCGAAAGCGGCGCGCACCTTCTTGCGGGCCGGTTGAGCCGGGACCCCACGGTCCCTGTCGGGATGTCGAGCGCCTGCGCGATCTCCTCGTAGCTGAGCTCCGCCACGCTCGCGGCCGCCGCACGCCCGACCACCGCGGACTCGTGCCCGGGATCGACCGTTTCGTGGGGGCCCGCCGCAGCGTCCGTAACCGGCGAATCTCCCTGCGGTGGTGCTGGGCGACGATGTTGGTGGCGATGCCGTACAGCCACGGACCACGCCCCGGCGGGCGTCGAAGCTGGCGCGATCGTGGAAGGCCGCGAGGAAGATCTCCCCGTTGAGGCCGTCGGCCGCCTGCGTGCCCAGCCGGCCCGCGACGTACCGGTGGATCTGCCGGCGCTCTTCGGCGACGGGGCGGGACGCACGGGCACCTCGAGCGCCACCGCGGCGCCGATCGCCCTCAACCGTGACGGCCGGCTCGTGACCGAGGCGCCGCGGCCGTTCCTCCAAGCGGTGCAGGTGCCGCCCGGCGACGCGGCCTACAACCTCCAGGCCGAGGCCGGGCGCGCCGGCGGCCACGCTGTCCACCCGCGTGTCGGTCACCTGGACGTTCCGCTCCGCCACCGTCCAGGACGGCACCACGGCGCTACCGCTGTCGGTGGTCGGCTTCTCCCCCGAACTGGACCGGCGCAACACCGCACCGGCCGGCCGTTCACCGTGCCGCTGACCGTACGGACACAGGCCGGATCAACCACTGGCGAGGTCCCGTGACCTGTCCGTGGACGTCTCCTACGACGACGGCGCCTCCTGGAAGGTGACCTGGTCCGGGGCGAACGGCACGGTCCCGCTGCGCCACCCGGCCATGGACGGGTTCGTCTCGCTGCGCGCCCGATCGAAGGACAGCGCGGGCAACACCGTCGAGCAGACCATCATCCGCGCCTACCGGATCGCCCCTTGCGCCCCCTCCCCCGGTTGACATGACGAGGGCCACCTCACCCGCCGCAGGGTCTGGGCCTCCGTCCGCACCCAGCCCTGACCGAAGTCCATCCGCGCGGTGTGCTCCCAGGAGTTCTCATCGCGCCGCGTGAACGCCTCCTGCCCGCGGATCTTCCGCTCCGCGTGCAGGATCGCCGCATCCGCCGTCAGCTCATCGCCCTTCCGGCCCGGCCAGGTCACGGTGGCACGGCGGCCCCGGTTGTCGAACCACTCGCAGACCAGCTTGTGCTGGGTCCGTCGCTCCCCAGGCGGACCGCCTCCACGGCATCAAGAGCGCCGCCGGAGCCCGGGTGCTCGGTGGATCAGAACTCTCGATCATCGCATCACGCTACGAGGATGCGCATGGCCCGCGAATCCGTCGGACGACTGGGGCAGGCGTGGTCCGGCCGAATGGGTGAGGCGGCCGACCGGCTGGTCATCTGACTGATTCTCCAGGCGGACGGCGCTTGTACGGTCGTCCCATGCCGCTTGGAACACCTGTGCAGATCTTCAACGCCCTGAGCGCGGCGAGGCCGATCGAGCGAACCCGGATCGTCGCCGGCAAGGCGGTGGTCATGGGCGGGAGCGTCGCCGGGCTGCTGGCCGCGCGCGTGCTCGCTGACCATGCCGAGACCGTCGTGATCATCGAGCGGGACGATCTGGGCGAGACTCGGATTCCGCGTCCAGGTGTGCCGCAGGGCAGCCAGTCGCACGCGCTGCTGGTGGGCGGGCTCCGGCAGCTCGAACGCTGGTTCCCCGGCATCACCGCGCAGGCCCGCCAGGAGGGCGCGGTGCTGCTGCCCGGCAGGGAGGTGCGCACCTACGTCGACAACGTCCCGCAGGCCGCGACGGCCCCCTACGACCTGCTCAGTGGCACCCGCCCATTCCTGGAGAACGTGATTCGCCGCCGTACGTTCGATCTGCCGAACGTGAAGGTGATCCCGGGCAGGGTCACCGGGCTGGGCCTTGGCGGCGGACGGGTGCAGGGGGTGCGCTGGATCAGCGGAGGCGAGGAGGCGGTGGAGGACGCCGACTTCGTGGTGGACGCCATGGGCCGCGCCAGCAAGCTCGGAGACTGGCTGGAAGAGGCAGGCTGGCAGAAGCCGTCGTTGCACCGGGTGCCCATCAACGTCAACTACGCCACGGGACTCTTCGCCCGCTCACCGGACGCTCCGATCTTCGGGGCGCTGGCCCGCCGCAGCCCCGCGTTCGCAGCGGCCCGCACCGCCGGCGGCGCGGTCAGCCCCGTGGAAGGGGGCGCATGGCTCGTCATGCTGGGTGGTTACGACGACGACCGCCCGGACCGTACCCTGGATGGCTTTCTCCTACGCTGCCGCGAGGACCTGCCGCCCGCGTTTGCGCGGGCTGTCGCGGGCGAGCCGCTCAAGCCCATCGCCACCTACCGCCAGGCCGACGCCCGCCGCCGTGACTACGCCGGGCTGACGCGCCTGCCCGGCGGCCTGGTGAGTGTGGGCGACGCGGTGGCCTCCTTCAACCCCATCTACGGCCAGGGCATCACATCGGCCACGCTGCACGCCTCCAGCCTGTCGGCCTACCTGTGGCGCACGCCGGACGCCCGGATGCCAGCCCACGAGTTCTTCGACCTGCAGCAAGTGATCGTCGACGCCGCCTGGCAGTTGTCCACGGCGGCCGACCTCGCCCGGCAGCAGAGCGGCGCGGTGCTCTCGCCGCAGGCGCGGCTCGCACGCTGGATCGGCGAGCAGATCGTCGACGCCTCGCTGGCCGACGAGACCATCTCGCGTCGCTTCGCCGACGTGACCAACATGACCGCCCACCCCGCCACCCTCATGACACCTGCCACCGTGGCCCGCTCCATCTGGGCGAACCGCCGCCGTCCCGCCGCGCGCTAGCATCTGGTGCCCGGCGCCCAAGGGTCGAGTAGGGACTGGAAGTCTGTATGACCCTGTGAGCGCTGCGGCCTGCGCGGCGTCCGCCCGTTGTGCAACGGAAGAGGATCCAGCGTTCACCTGGTCCCACCGACTTATTGGGGCGAGACGGGTGTGGGAGCGTGGAAGCATGGCGATCGGGTGGTCTCGGCAGGAGATTGTCGCAGCGGTCAGGACGTGCCTGTCACGGGCGGGTGCCGTGACCGACGGCTACTCCTATGTCGATGTCCGGACGGAGCCCGACGGCATGGTCGTGCTCTTTCGCAGGCGGCGGGATCCGAACCTCTACACTTTTCGCGGTCGAGTACCCGGCGGCGCCGCGCAGCCCGTGGACCGGCCTGCCGGTGCACTCGGCGGCCGAATGGGCCGCGGACGTCGAGGGGCGGCTCGCGGAGGAGCTCGCGACCGGGCTGGTTCGCAGGGGACGCCGGACGGTTCGAGACGAGTACGTCCTGCTGGACCCGCGCGACGCCCCTGATCTCCATCCCCCCGGCTTCTTCATCAGCTCGGTCCCCTCGCATGCGACCGCGGCCGGCGCCTGGCTGGCCAGGGAAGGGACGGAGGTGGACCTCCGGAGAGGGCTGATCGCCCAGGGCAGGCTCGTCTGCTGGCTGCAGGGCTACGTCGACAGCGCTCGTGGCGGACCTTTCGTCAGCCACGCGGCCGCGTCATGGGAGGACGAACAGCGCACCACGGCCCGTCTCGAACGGGTGCAGGTCCTTCCCGGCGTCCCGCCGGAGGTTGGCGGCGCGCTGGCCCGGGTCGCGATCTGTGAGTACCGGCGTGGAAGCGGGGGCCGGCCGGCATTGGCGCTGGCAGGTCGCGACCCTGCTGATCGCGGACCGCCCGTCCCCACGACAGGTGGCCAGGGCCTCGGGCCGCAGGTCTGGCGTCGAGACCGTGCACGGCGGCCATGGCCTGCTGGCCCAGGTTGGCGCTGTCGCAGATGCCGACGGTCCGCCCGCGCCCGTCGTCTCCTGACCGGGCACGCCGTGCCGGACCGCGATCCGCTCGTCGGCGCCACGCGCCGCATCCCGCCCCCACGTACGGTGGTCACCACGAAGTCCGCGCCGTCGAGCGCCCGCCGCGCGTCTGTGGTGGCCACCACCCGCACATCGCCGTGGCGCCGTGCCAGGTGGGCCGCAACGCCGCCGAGCAGCCGCAGCTTGTGCTCATCGACGTCGAGGAGTTCAGTCTTGAGGCACCAGCCACATGCCGCTCAGCACCCCCTGTCCGGCGCCGCCCCGTCCGGCGCGGCCCTGATCCAACGGTGACAGCGAGATCGTCAGAGCACCCGGTTGTGTCCGAAGCGGAGAATGTGCTGGTCGTCGGTCAGTTCTTCGATGAGCCTGTCGCTGAGTGCGTCATGCTCATCGTCAGGCAGGTCGTGGCCAAAGGCGTCCGCGGTGCCTTCGGCCAGGTCCACGAGCACCGAGGCGTCCTCAGGAAGCAGCGGCGGTTCGAGGTCCGGCCAGGTGACGTCGCCCCAGTCGATCGTCACCTGGATCTCGTCCGGATGTTCGTTGATGAGATCGGGGAGCACCGCCCCTTCCAGGTCGATCTCCGCGACGTCCTCATAGCCGCTGCCGGGTTCGGGAACGCCTCCGATCGTCAGCCCCTCATGGTCGAAGCTGATCTCGGAGAAGCCCGGGATCTTCACCCTGGCGAACGGGTAGACGCGCAGTTCGAGGTCAACGTCGCCGCGCTGGTACACCCGGATCACGCAGGTGTCGCCCCAGGACCCGAGCCAGTGCCCCTGCCGGATGTAGCGCATCGCCGCCCGTGTGATGGCGGGCAGATCGTGGCGGATGTCGAAGCACGCCCATCCGCCTCCCCCTTGGTAGAAAGACCCCTCGAAAAGGTAGAAGCTGTACATGGAGCCGTGCCTCCTTGGGGACGCCGTCAAGGTGATCGTCGCCTTCAGGTTCGCACGGCGCGGCAGAACGCCTCCGCCAGGTCGGCCGCCAGCCGGGCGCGTGCCGCAGCGCTCAGGTGCTCGTCCGTGGCCAGCGCGGCCACGCTCCTGGCCAGCACCGGCCCGGCGAACTGACTGAGCAGTGTCTTCTCCGGCAGGTCACGCACCGCCCCGGCGTCGATGTGCGTTCTCAGCCAGCCCATGATCAGGCCGACGAAGCGGGGCGCGTAGTTCTCCCGTACGTGCACGGCCAGCGCGCCGCCGGGCCGGGAGGCGATCTCGGCGAACATCGCGGCCATCACCCGCGCCTCGCCCATCATCGCGTCGAGCACCGGTTCGTACAGCAGCCGGGCGGCCGGCTCGAGGTCCGCCGGCGGGTCGGCCAGGACCTCCTCCACGCGTGGCATCGGGCTGTAGCGGTCGAAGACCGCCGCGAGGAGGCCGTCGCGGCCGCCCGCCTGCCCCTGGATGGCCTGCACGGTGCATCCCGCGTCGGCGGCGATCATCTCCAGCGTCACCTCGCCGACCCCGTACGTGCCGTAGAGGCGGGCGGCGGACTCCACTGCCCGGTCCCGCGCCGACCGGCGGGCCACGTTCGCGCCTTGCCTGGCCAGGGCCTCGTCGAGGCGGGATCGGTGACCGATGCGGCGGATGAGCGTGCTCCGCGACACTCCCATCACGGCGGCGATGTCCTCCAGGGTCAGCTCGCTCGCCTCTCCCCCGGTCCGCGTGAGATGGCCTCGTACGGCCATGGCCACTTCCTCGACGTAGGCGTCGGTCTCCATACCTGGAACTTACACTTGTCTTTAACTCAAGACAAGTTCTAGTATCAGGGCCATCCAAGGAAAGGACTGATCATGCACGCATTCATCCGCCGGTACCGCATGGGGACCGGCTCCATCGACGACCTCATGAGCAAGGTCAACAGGCAGTTCGCGAGCCAGCTCTCCCCCGAGGGCGACGCCGCCTCCGGCGCCCCCGTGCAGGTGCCCGCCGGCATCGTCAGCTACCAGGCGATCGCCGCAGGCGACGACACGATCATCACCGTGACGTTGTTCGAGAGCGAGGAGGCCTGCCGGCGGGCGGAGCAGGGAGCGCGGGACATCCGCCTGAGCCTGGCCGAGTTCCAGGTGGAGGAGACGCACACCTTCACCGGCGAGGTGATGTTGTCCCGGGCGAGCGAGGCGCTGCTCACTCCCGTGGTGCGCTGATCTCGACGGAGCGTGACGCCGGGCGGCCCCTTCGTGTGAGGCGGAGACGGCCACCCGGCCCGCCCGGGCAAAAATTAAGCGCCCGCTGAATTGACTAATTAAGCAACCGCTGGTTTTAATGGCGGTCGTGACGGACGAGAGAAAGCGGCGGCCCGGACGGCCGCGCAGAGACGAAGGACAAGACACCCGGCAACTCCTGCTGGATGCCGCGCTGGAGCTGTTCGCGCTGAAGGGGTACGCCGCGACCAGCGTGCGCGAGATCGCCAAGCAGGCCGAGGTGCACGACAGCGCGATCTACTTCCACTTCGCCAACAAGGACGCCCTGTACACGGCGCTGTTCGAGCAGATGGGCCCGCCCTCGCTGGAGGCGTTGTGCCCCGACCTGGACGCCATGGCGTCCACGGCACCCGACGAGGCCATCCGCGAGCTGGTCGGTCGCCTCTTCGAAGTGTGGTCCAGCCCGCGGGGACGCCGCTTCGCCCGGGTGATCCAGCGCGACGGCTCCGGCCAGGACGGCGTCCGCGGGCTGCACACCGCCATCGAGGCGGCCAAGCACCGGCTCGCCGGGCCGTTCAAGGCCTGGCAGGCGGCCGGCCTGCTCCGTGCCGACCAGCCTCCCGAGCAACTGGTGTGGGAGCTGATGGCGCCGCTCGACACCATCTGGTTCCTGCGCCTGCCCCCGGACGCCTCCGATGAGGAGCTCATCGGCGCCAGGAGCCTCGTCGAAGCACATCTGGACTACTTCCTCACCTGCACCATGACCAAGGAGGCGACGTCATGACCGTCCACGACACACAGGTGCTCGTCGTGGGAGCCGGGCCCACGGGGCTGACCGCGGCGATCGAGCTGCTCCGGCAGGGCGTGGACTGCATGCTGATCGACGAGCGCAGCGAGCCCGCACGCTACTCGCGCGCGCTCGTCCTGCAGGCACGCTCCCTGGAGCTGCTACAGCTGCACGGCCTCAGCGACGCGTTCGTCCGCGACGGATACCTGGCTCCCGGCTTCAACTTCGGCGCCGACGACCGCACGCCCGCGATCGTGGAGATGTATCACACCGGCAGCCGCTACCCGTTCATGCTGACCCTGTCGCAGGAAGAGACGGAACGGGCCCTCACCGAGCGTCTCGGCGAACTCGGCGGGACCCTCCACCGCGGGCTCAAGCTCGTCAGCGCCGCCCAGGACCGCGAGGGCGTGACCGCCAAGCTGAGCGGCGAGTCGGGCGAGCGCACCGTAACGGCCCGCTACCTGATCGACTGCAGCGGATCGCACAGCGTGCTCAGCCAACAATGGGGGACGACCGAGGAAAGCCCCTGTTCCGCGGCACCGCGCTCATCGCGGACGTCCTGGTCGAGGGGGACCTGCCGCGCGGATTCGTCAGCCTGCACACCAACGAACGGGGCGGCCTCGCTCTGCTGCCCTTCCAGAACGAGTACGTACGGGTCATCGCCTTCGACCTGGCCAAGATGGAGATCTCACCCAAGGAACCCCTCGACATCGAGGAAGTCCAGGAGACCGTGGACGCGATCGTCCCCTATCCCCTGCGCATCGGGAACCCGCAGTGGATCACCAGGTTCCGCGCCCAGAACCGGCTGCTGAGCACGTACCGGAACGAACGGCTGTTCTTCGCCGGCGACGCGGCGCACCTCTACATCCCCGTGGCCGCCCAGGGCATGAACACCGGCATCCAGGACGCCTTCAACCTCGCGTGGAAGCTGAGCTTCGTGTGCCGGGGCCGGGCGCCCGAGTCGCTGCTCGACAGCTACAACGAGGAACGGCACCTCATCGGCGAGCGGACCCGCAAGCTCTCCGACCTGCTCTTCCAGCTGTTCATCAAACAGGCACGCTCGACGACGTACCGCAAGATCAGCAGCAAGGTCATGGGGCTCGCCCTGTCCACGACCCCGGTGCAGAACCTCATGAGCGGCCGGGTCTCCCAGACGGGGGTGGAGTACCGGCACACGGCGCTGTCGAAAGCGCAGCGCTTCGGCGGGCTGCCGAAGAGCGCGATCAACGCCGGCGACCGGGTCCCCGACCTCGACCTGGCCGACGACGACGGCCTCGGCATCCGCCTGTACGACCTGATGCGCACGCCGGGATTCGTGCTCATCGGGTTCGCCTCCTCCTACACCTCCAGCCGGAAGAAGGAGGCGATGGCCGCCGAGCTGGCCCGGCTGAAGGATCGTTACGCCGGTTCGCTGCAGTGCCTGATGGTGCTGGGCGAGGGGTTGCCCCGCCAGGGAGACGTGCCGACGTTCCTCGACGCCCGGCGCGAGGTGCTGCACAAGCTCGGCGCCAGACCGGGCGATGTGTTCCTGGTCAGGCCCGATGGCTATCTCGCCTTCCGCGCCGACGACCCGCGCAGGCTGCCCGGGCTGCTCGGCTCCTGGCTGAGCACACCCGTTGCCGACAGCGGCGTCCGTACCGTGCCGGACGGGGTGCTGCGGTGAGGATCGCGATCGTCGGCGCCGGCGGGGTCGGCGGGTTCTTCGGCGCGCTGCTGGCCCGGGGCGGCGCGGACGTCACGTTCGTCGCCCGGGGCGCCCATTTGGAGGCGATGCGGCGGGACGGCCTCCGCATCGAGGGCGGCGCCCATCCCGTCCACCTTCCGGCGGTGCGCGCGACCGGCGACCCGGCCGAGGCCGGCCCTGCCGACCTGGTGATGCTGTGCGTCAAGCTGTGGGGCGTCGAGGCGGCCCTGGAGCAGATCCGGCCGCTCATCGGGCCGGACACCACGGTCGTGTCGTTCCAGAACGGCGTTCTCAAGGACGACTACCTCAGGGACGCCTTCGGCGCGGAACGCGTGATCGGCGGGGTCGCCTACGTCGCCACGCGCATCTCCCGCCCGGGGGTGATCGAGCAGACCGGCTCCTTGCAGCGGCTGGTCTTCGGCGAGTTCGACGGCCGCATCTCGGCCCGGGTCACCGCCTTCCACCAGGCATGTGTCGCGGGCGGGATCAACGCCGAGGTCAGCCCGGACATCCGGCGCCAGATCTGGCAGAAGTTCGTGTTCCTCACCGGCCTGTCGGCCACGACCGCGACCACCCGCCTGCCCATCGGCGCCGTCCGGGAAAACCCGCAGACCAGGGCTTTTCTGCTCGACCTCATGCGGGAGGTCGTCGCGGTCGGGCGGGCGTCCGGCGTCGCACTCGCCGAGGACTACGCGCGCGAGTGCCTGAAGCTCGTCGACGACGTCGCCTACGACATGACCTCCTCCCTCTTCCACGACCTCGACGCCGGACGTCCCCTCGAAGTGCGGTGGCTGTCCGGCGGCGTCGTCGAGCTCGGCCGGAAGGCCGGGGTCGGCACACCGCTGAACCGGGCCGTGGCCGACATCCTCGCCCTGCACGCCGACGGCCGTGCACGAGGGTGAGCGGGTGGAGCGCCCGCTGAGCGTCGAGTCGATCGAGACGATCCCGCTCCAGGTACCCATGCGCTTCCCCCTCGGCACGAGCGCCGCGACGGTGCGCGCGGCCCCGCTGCTGCTGTGCACCCTCAGGACGCGGGAGGGCGCCGACGGACGGGCGTACCTGTTCTGCTACTCCACCGCGGCGATGCGCGCCCTCGACCTCCTGCTCCACGACGCCGCCGAATTCATCGCGCAACGGCCGCTCACGCCACGGCAGGCGGCGGCGGAGCTGGCGCGCCGCGCCATGCTCGTGGGCGTGACGGGCCTGGTCCGCATGGCGCTGTCCGCGATCGACATCGCGCTGTGGGACGCGCTCGCCGTCGCCGCCGGCCGCCCGCTCGCGGCGCTGCTCGGCGGCACGCGAACCGCCGTGCCCGCCTACAACTCCAGCGGGCTGGGCCTGATGGCACCGCACGCCGCGGCCGATGAGGCCGCCCGGCTGCTGACCCACGGGTTCGGCACGCTCAAGGTCCGCCTGGGCCACCCGACCCTGGACGAGGACCTGGCGGTACTGCACGCCATCCGGGAGCGGGTACCCGGTACCGGGCTCCTGGCCGACTACAACCAGGCGCTCACCGTCGCGGACGCGCTCCGGCGCGGCCTGGCCCTGCAGGACGAGGGCATCGCCTGGCTGGAGGAGCCCATCCGCCACGACGATCTGGCGGGAAACTGCCGGCTGGCGGACGCGCTCGACGTCCCGATCCAGCTCGGGGAGAACTTCAACCGTCCCGAGGAACTGGCCGAGGCGGTCGATCGCGGGGCCTGCGACCTGGTGATGCCGGACGTCGCCCGGATCGGCGGGGTCAGCGGCTGGCTGCGCGCGGCGGCGCTCGCCGCGGCGCGCGGGACGCCGATCTCGTCCCACCTGTTCCCCGAGATCAGCGTCCACCTCCTGGCGGCCAGCCCCACCGCCCACTGGCTGGAGTACGTCGACTGGGCCGGCCCCCTGCTGCGGCACCCCCTGCAGATCCGCGACGGCCAGGCGATCGTCCCCGACCGGCCCGGGATCGGGCTGGAGTGGGACCCTGACCGGGTGGCCTTCCACCGCTACGACCGGCGGCACTGACAGGAGAGCACGCATGAGACTGCTGACCATCGACGCGGGCGCAGACGGCCACGCCGGAGCGCTGCTCGGCACCGGCGACGTCCTCGACCTCACCGCCACCGCATCCGGCCCGATCACCCGGCGGGTACCGCCCTCGGTGCGGGGCATCCTCGAAGGCGGCGAGGAGACCCTCGGCCTGCTGAGAAAGATCGTGGCCACCATCGAAGCCGACGACACGGAACAAGAGCGCCTGCGCGCGGCGGGCGCGCTCACCCCGTACGCCGTCACGCCGCTGCGCGCCGTCGTCCCGGACCCCGCGCTCGTCCTGTCGACAGGCATGAACTACCGCACGCACCTCCAGGAGATGCGGAAGGTCGCCCCGCCGCAACTCCCGTACGCGTTCATCAAGGTCCGCGAGACGCTCACCGGGCACGGCCACCCGATCGTCCTGCCCCGGCGGTTCCCCGACATGGTCGACTGGGAGGGCGAGCTGACCGTGGTCATCGGACGCACCTGCCACGACGTGCCGGAGGACGAGGCGATGGCGTACGTCGCCGGATACACGCTCGCCAACGACGTCTCCGCGCGCGACTGGGCCGGTGAGTTCTACGCCGCCACGGGCAAGGTCGACGTCCTGCAGGGCTGGGGGCGCGCCATCAACGGCAAGCTCTTCCCGACGTTCCTCCCGTGCGGGCCGGTCCTCACCACGGCGGACGAGATCGCCGACCCGCACGACCTGCGACTCACGACCACGGTGAACGGCACCGTCATGCAGTCGGCGAGCACCGGAGAGATGATCTTCAGCATCGCGCGGCTCGTCTCCTACTTCTCGCAGTGGTACCGGCTCCGCCCAGGCGACATGATCACAACCGGCACGCCCGCCGGAGCGGGATACGCCCGCGACCCGCAGATCTTCCTCAGACCGGGCGACGTCGTGACCGTCGGCGTCGAGGGAATCGGCGAGCTGCGCAACCCCGTCGTCGCGGCCGGCGCGCGAGGACAGGTGCGAGCATGAACCAGATCATGAAAGGGGTCGTGAAAGCCGTCGTCCCGCACCTCGCCGGGACGGCCATCCGCCACGCGCCCGCCGTCAAGGCCGGGCCATGGGTGTTCGTCACAGGTCAAGAGGCCATCGACCCGGCCACCGGCGCGACCGGCGGGAACGCCCCGAAGATCGGCGAGTCACGCCGCCGCCGCGAGGGCGAGGCCGTCATCGCCGAACTACGGCGGCTGCTCGGCGAGATGGGCACGGACTGGTCGCGGAGCGTGCGCGTCGACCAGTTCTACACCAGCCCGGACGCGGTCAACCCCTACCACCGCGCCCGGCGGCACGCCGTCGGGGATCATCTCCCGGCCAGCACGTCCGTGGTCGTCGATCGCTGTCTCGCCGCGACGAGCTCCGTCTCGGCGGGCCTGATCGCCGCCCACCCGGACGCGCGACTCGACGTCGCCGCCGTCCACCCGCCCGGCACCGAAGCCGGCGGGCACGGGGTCCCCCCTGCGGTGACGTGCGGGGAGTTCGTCTTCGTCTCCGGCCATATGGCCAGCCAGTCCGGCGAGAGGCTCGACCCGCGCGCCGCCGTCCCGCCGGACATGCGCTGGGGCGCGAGCGCGATCCGGCGCCAGACCGAGCACCTCATCGCCCACCAGCTCACCCCGCTCCTGGAGGCGGCCGGGTCGTCGTGGGAGACGGTCGTCAAGGCGCAGGTCTTCCTCGGCGACGGCGACGACCTGCCGGAGTTCCTGGAAGTCTGGTCCGAGCACCTGAACGGCATCCCGTGCGCGCTCACGGTCGTCCCGGCGGCCGCCTTCCGCATCGCCCAAGGACGCATCGAGATGAACCTCGTCGCGCTGCGGAACGAGGCGGCCGGACACAAGACGGTCGTCGAGGCCGGACTGCCGCACGGCGCCGCCCTCGGCCCCTGCGTCCGGGCGGGCGACCTGCTCCTGCCCTCGGGCCTGATGGCAGTGACGGCGGACGGAGCCGTCGCCGGCGCGGGACTCTCACCGGCCCTGGACGGCCTCGCCCACGCCGGTCACCTCCAGGCCGCCACGATCTACGACCACGCCGACGCGCTGTGCGCCGCCGCCGGCACATCCATGGCCGGCGCGCTCCGCGCCCAGTACTTCGTCACCGCGGTACACGACTTCCCCGGCGTCACGGCCGCCTGGGCGGCCAGGTACGGCGACGAGCCCCATCCCTTCTGGTGCCTGCAGGTGCCACGGCCGCTCCCGGCGCCCAGCGCGGCCCTGGTCGCCGACTTCTGGATCTACGTGCCCGAGCGATGAAGCCCGCACGCCCTCATGCTCGTCAGTCCGTCGAGGTCAGGCCCTCGGCGATCTTGCGCAGCTCCCGGTCGACGGCTTCGGAGGTGCGCAGGTCCTTGGCGTAGACCGGGCTGAACGAGATCTCGGCCCGCCGCCGCTCGCCCATGTCGAGGAACAGCGTGGGAGTGCCCTTCATGCCGTCCTCGCCGACGTTCTGCACGACCATGTAACCGGTGCGGTCGCCGATGACCACCTCCTGCCCCTCTCCCTCCTGCCGGTGAATGCTGATGCGGTCGTCGACCTCCAGCACGGCCTCGTCCTCGAACACGTAGATCTGGACGCAGTAGAAGCCGTGCTTGTCGCCCTTGTAGTCGTAACCGGTCGAATAGCTGTCGCCGAAGTCCACGGACCAGTTCTGCCACCGCAGCCCCTCGGGCAGATAGCCCACCTTGACATGCCCGAACGCCTTCCCGTCGCCCAGGTCCCCGAGATCCTTCTGCGTCGGCCTGCCCGTGGGGGGCAGGTCGTCGACGGCGGGCGGGGGCGGCGGTGTCTCGGTGACGATCGGCGCCGGCCCGGAGCCCGCGACCGCCGCCAGATAGAAGGGGGCGGCGCCGGCGACGGCCACGGTGGTGGCCAGCGCGGCCAGCACGCTGCGCCTCCTCCTCCGCCTGGCGGATCGCATGACCCGCAGCCCGAGGTCGGGCGGGACGTGCAGCCCCGCGGTCTCCTCCGCCATCAGGTGGCGGATGCGGTCCTCAAGCGCGGCCATGGCCGACCACTCCTTCCACGGACTCCTCGCCGAGCGCCGCACGCAGCTTGACCAGCGCCCTCGAGCACTGACTCTTGACCGTCCCGATCGCGCAGCCGAGCACCTGCGCCGTCTGCTGCTCGCTGAGGTCCTCCCAATACCGCAGGACGACCACCGCACGCTGCCGGGGCGGCAGCGCGCGCAGCGCGTCCATGAGCACCTCGCGCAGGTCCACGTCGTCCGAGCGCGCGGGGGTGTCCGGCAGCACACGCACCGGGATCATCCGCAGGATCGCCCGGCGGCGGGCCCGGCTGATGGCGGTGTTCACGATCACGCGGCGCACATAGGGCTCGGGGCTGTCGTGCCGTACCTTGTTCCAGTTCCTGTAGGTACGCTCCAGCGCCGTCTGCAGCAGGTCCTCCGCCTCCGCCCGGTCCCCGCAGGCGAGGTGGGCGAGCCGCAGCAGGGTCGTGGCCCTGGCCGCCACAAACGCGCCGAAGTCATCCTCCGCGCCGCCGCTCACGGCGCTGTCTCCCGTTTCACGCCCCCTTATACGCCTCGGCAGTCCGCAAGGTTGCTCGTGTGTCACAGGCAACCTTCAGGGGCGCCCGAGCGTAGTGAGAGGCGTCACATCGCAATCACGGAGGATGCACATGAAGCTGGCGACCGCACCGGGGCGGCGGCTGATCGTCGCCGGGACGTGCCTGGCGGTGGCTGCCGCCGCGCTGCCGGCGCTGCCGGGCCTGGCCGAGTCACCGGTGACGCGGCTGGCGGCCGCGTCGACGCCGCAGGGCACGTACTGGCACACCAGGGTGTTGTCCCGCCGCGACAACTTCCGGCAGGTCGGCAGCCGCGCGAACCCGTACTGGGTGGTTCAGCAGCGGCTCATCGAGCAGTGGCACACCACGGACGGCAGGGGCTGGACCGGGTACCGCGAAGCGGGGGCATACCCGAAGAGCGCCAAGGACCGCCAGGCGTGGCAGCGCGACGGCTCGCCCGCCAAGTGGACCCGCGACGTGGTGGGCCAGACCGTGGTGCTGTCCACCCGGCCGACCAGGGGCCACGTCACCCCAATACGCGGCCAGAACACCCAGTTCTTCCTCCTCGGGCAGTACCTGACGTACGAGGAGGTGCAGCGGCTGCCCGCCGACCCGGCCGCGCTGAAGGCCTGGCTGACGAAGGCCGCTCAGGTGCGAGCCGGCAGAGACACCGATTCCTTCATCGCCGGCCTGCTGCCCGACCTGCTCTACCGCCTCCCAGCGCCGAAACAGGTCCGCGCCGCGGCCTACCAGGTGCTGCTGACGCTGCCCGGCGTGCACGCCGAAGGCGCCGCACGCGACGACCTGGGCAGGAACGGCACCGCCCTGTCGATCGACCAGCGGCAGGCCACCGGTCCGAAGGACGAGCAGGGAAAGATCACGAGGCGGCTGATCGTCGACACCGCCGGCATGGTCCTGCTCTCGGACGCGCAAAAGGCCGAACGGCCGGGCGTCGACAACACTGATCTCGTCCTGCACGCCGGCTGGACGAACGCCGCACCCGCTGTTCCTGCTCTGCCTTGATGGGGCGGCTTCTGGCGCGGGCTGTGTACTGACGGTTGGCTGTCAGTTCACCAGTGCGACCGCCTTTACCTTGTAGATCTTGTTCGTCGTCGCCCACTGATCGGCCGGACCGTCCACGTCACGGAGAGACGGCCTCACCCAGGCCCGTACCCGGCCAGTCATCGAACGGATTCGCGCGAGCCCCCCGCGGCGTAGCGTACTCGTCTCGTGGAGACTCTGAGGCGATGGCGGGTGACGGCGGCCACCGTGGTGACAGCGGTGTTGGCGGGCGTGTCGGCAGGTCCCGCCCATGCCGACCCCCGCCGGTACACCTTCTCGTACACGATCGCGGGTGAGCGGGTCTTCCCCGAAGGGGTCGTCGCCGACCAGGCGCGCGGCGTGTTCTACGTCAGCAGCGCCTACGACGGCACCATCTACCGCGGCCGGGCCGGTTACCAGCGACTGGAGGTCTTCCTGCCTGGCGGCGCCGATGGGCGCACGCAAGCGCAGGGCCTGCGCCTGGACCCGCGTGGCCGGCTGTACGTGGCGGGCGGCGCCACCGGCCAGATGTGGGTCTACGACACCAGGACCCGATCCCTGGTCCGCCGCTTCGACACCGGCCTCAGGGAGGACGTGCTGGTCAACGACGTGGCGTTGGACCCCGCGGGGAACGCGTACTTCACCGACTCCCGCACGCCGGTGCTGTGGCGCTTGCCGGCCGGCCAGATCCGGCCGTCCGCCACGCCAGCCTCCGCGGAACGCTTCCTCGACCTGACTCGGACGACGGTGCGCTACCAAGAGGGCTTCAACCTCAACGGCATCGCCCTCGCCCCCGGGCGGCGCTCACTGCTCACCGTCCAGTCGAACACGGGCAAGCTGTTCGCCATCGCCCTGCCCGGCGGCCGGGTGACGGAGGTGCCGGTCGAGCAGGGGCCGCTGACCGGAGGTGACGGCCTCACCTTCACGGGGAAGCGGCTGGTCGTCACGCGTTCCGCCCCGGACCGGCTCGACACCCTCACCTTGGGCACCGTCAAGGCGCGCGTGGTGCATTCCTACACCGACACCACCTTCCGTTTCCCTACCACCGCCGCGGTCCTCTACAACCGGCTGCTGGTAGTGAACGCGCAGCTCGACCAGGACCCCGACAGGCAACCCGAGCTGCCGTTCAGCGTCAGCGCCGTTCCTCTGGAGAAGCTCGGGTAGCCGGTGCCCGGCAGGTCAGCTCCCGCGCCAGCCGGACGACCCCGCGGAACTTGCCGCCGGCCTCCTGCCGGGCTGCTCGCGAACACTCGATCATGACGTCGCCAGCCCGTGCCCTTGAGCAATCGGGCGAGGTCGTCGAACACCGTCCGCCGTCCACCCCGTCGTCCAGGTGGGCGATCAGCGTCTTCGCCTCACTGAAGGCCAGACCCCGGGAATCGAGCCAGACGGCCAGGCACGTCGTGACCAGCTCAGCCTGTCACGAGAGTGACACAAGACCAGCAGGTCGTCGGCGTATCTTGAGCCACCGGCCGACCGGCCACCGAGAGGGGAAGGTCCCCAGCGAGGCGAGGAGGTGATCGTGGCTGAGCCGATCGAATGCCGCCCCCAGGTCCGCATCGAGCACCCATAACCGTTCAGCCAGCGTCCTGCTCCACCCGTCCTTGTTCACCGCGGTCGCCGTCACGGCGCTCCACTGGTCACGCCACACGAACTGAACGCAGGCCCACCGGCGCGCGCTCGCCGTCAGCACCACGCTCACCCACGCCTGACACTCGCTCTCCCTGAGAGCTCATCCCCTGCCGGGAGAGCGGCAGCCCGAGCCGGCGCTCGACCTGCCCAGCAACGCCATCCTGGCGGCGGGCACCGTGGCCCTGCCGGCGATCGCGGCCCAGCGGCCGCGCGCACCCGGCCAGCCCCTTCGATGAGGGCAGGCACGGGCCCCATCGTCCGGCGCGGTCAGGTTCTCGATATCCGGCTCCCGGACGTTGTCCGGTGCGGTCACCGCACTTGCGCGACCCGTTCGTACAACGACAGTTGCCTGGTGCGGAAGGACCAGTGGGCGGTCCGCCGGAACCGCCTGTCCTGGCGCATCTCCACCGCGTTGCCGTAGCTCGTCGCCCCCTCCACCACCCAGACACGGGCCATCCGCCCGGCCGCACGACGGAGCTGTGCGGGCGGCAACTCGCCGAAGAACCGGTCGGCGTGCAGGCTCCATGTGTCCAGCCCGGCGACGGAGCCGGTATAGGGCAGCGTCGACATCCAGTTGCCGGCGGGAACGTAGAGCACGCCGTCACCGGGCCGGGCATGCGTCCGGAGCGCCTCGGCCAGGCCGCGCAGGTTGTCCGTCCTGCTGAGCGGCAGGCGAATGGCCGCCTGTGCCGGTCCTGTGAGCACGACGAGCACGGCCAGCACCGCCGCTGGGAGCACCTGACGGGCAGCCGGCACCCGCGTGCCCGCCCAAGCGGCGACATGGGTGATCCCTGCCCGGCAGCCAGGGCGAGAGCGGCCACGCTGTGCAGCGTGTAGCGCGGGTAGAAGATGGGCTGAACGCTCAGCGAGATGGCGACCATCAACCCGCCGGGAATCAGCAGCCACGGCAGGACGACCATCGGCACAGTGAGCCGGGCCAGAGCGGGACGCCCCGCCGAGGCGGCCGATGGGGCAGAGCCGAGAGTGACGCCGAGCGGCTTCAACGGCTGTGCCGAAAGCCGGGTCGACAGCTGTGCCGGCCGTGGTGGCCCTGCCATGGCGCCGGCCCTGGTATCCGGCGTCGCACGACCGGCCGTCGTCGCGGATGTCCCGCACGGTACGGGCCGCGGGCGTCGCCGGCACACGCCCGCGACCGCGAGCGCAAGAACGACGGCGATCACCACAGGGTTTCCGCCGAAGATCAACCAACCCAGGTGCCGGACGGTCGCCAGGTCCGGCCGGGGAATCCAGGAGACCAGCCCGAACTGAGCACGAGCCGCCAGAGCCAGCGGAGCCACGACCGTGCCCGCGATCGCGGCGGCGGCGATCCAGCGCCGCCACACCGCCGGCGACGACCTCCGCCACAGCAGAACGGCTCCGTGGGCCGGCAGGATGAACAACGCATACAGGTGCAACCAGGCGGCGACCGTCATCAGCACCGTGTAGGCCGCCGCGGGTGCCGGCGATCCCGTCCGCTGCCGATCGCCACCACGAGCAGGTACGTGGTACTGATCAGCAGAGCGCTCACCATCGCGTACTGGCGAGCTTCCTGCGCATACCGGCTCACCACAGGCAGCAGGGCGTAGATCAGCCCGGCGAGCAGTCCCGCCGCTGGAGAGAGCAGCCGGCGGCCGAGGGCGGCGAGCACGGCCGCTCCCACGGTTGTGGCGAGCACGGAGGGCAACCGCATGGCGATCTCGTCCGTGCCCGCGATCGAGGCGACGAGGTGGAGCAGTACGTAGTACAGGCCGTGCACCAGGTCCATGTGCGCCAGGATGGCCGGCAGGTCAGCCAGCGGACGGCTGGCGATCGACACGGACACGCCTTCGTCGGCCCAGTAGGAGGGCCCGTCGATCCGCCACAACCCCAGGGCTCCGGCGAGGGCTGCCGGACCGGCCAGTACCAGCGCGGAGGCGGCACGCACCCGCCTGCTCAATGTCGTCCCCCTCACGGCCGCGGCATCGTGCCGGCGGGTACCACCGTCACGAACGTCCACAGCGTGGCAGGCCGGGGCACGACGCCGTATCTGTCGGATGACCGGTCCTGGGGGCACGGCCGCGGCCGCCGACCGGTAGCCTCCGCCGCACGGTGCGCTCACGGCGGCCTCACCGGCGGCTGCGTACCCGGCTGCGCCCGAGGGCATGACGGCGTCCCCGATCACTGGCGTCCTGGCGGAACTCGCGCGGTGACCTCAACCTCATGGAGAGGGTCGCCCGCTGGGACGAGCAGAGCCAGCCGATGGTCAAGTCCGTCGTCGCCGCCGTCCTGGACTCCGGTTCCGAGGACGCCACGGACCTGCTGCTGGCATCGCCACCATGGAGCAGCTCACGATCGCCGGCCTGCGCGGGCCGGAGCACGGCACCACGCTGGCGTCGGTGCTCGGCCGCTGCGGCCTCGACCGGGGCGACGCCCACATGGCGGCGCCGGCCGACGCCTCCGTGTGCCCGATCGTCACTCTGGAGGCTCCCATTGGGCGCAGACGGCCGGCGCGTTCGACAAGCGGCGGCACAGCATCGAGATCTCCGACCCGCCCGGTCATGAGGCCGATCTGACGCCGTTACGCCTGCCGCAGGGGTTCCCGGGCGAGGTCGAGCAGCGCCTTATTCGCCTCCGCCATCCTCCGGAACTCCCCAGGGTGTTGCCCGATGACGCCGAACTGGACACGGCGTCGGCCTCGGCCCAGATCGGAATGAGGTTCGTCTGCTACTTGCAGCGCATGTCCGCCCGCGCCACGGTCCGCTCCCGCTCCGACGGCTGCGCGGTCTTCCACCACGTGGCGTCACCGAACGCCTCGAACGGGCCGGGACAGCGGTAACCGGCCTCCTTCATACAGGCGCTCCGCTTCCGGATCACGGCGACAACCTCGGTTTCGCGCTGGGCCGCCTCGAACGCCTGCGAGGAGTACCGGTTGAGCGGCTCCAGCCAGTCCTGGGCGCCGCGCCCGTCACCTGGGCGCGGGCGCGACCCCGGCAGCCGCCGTCGTGACCTTGCGCGCCGTCGAGGGCCAGTTTCTCCTTGGGCGGGAGCTTCTCCCCAGAGGCCCACACGGCGTCGCGGCGCGCCTGCGCGGGCGTGGGCAACGGCAGACGGTAGCCGTAGCGGGTGGCGTCTCCGGCGTCCATGATCCCGTAGCGGCCCGTGTGGGGCGGCCTCGTCCCCGCGGCCACAGGCGCGGGCAGGCTCAGCCAGGTCAGCCCCTGCTCGCGCATGCACGCACCGATCAGGATGTCCTGCGCGGCCTCGGTGGTGCGGATGTCGAACTGCGAGAGCTCGTACTGAGTCCTACTGAATGCCGGGGTTCCCGGACGGACTCCAACATCAGGAGCCGGCGCCGACCGGCCGCATCTGTCACGTGACCGGTCATGATCACCGGGGATTTCCCGCTCATGCTCCCGAAGCCCTGCCCGTCACCGGAGTCGTCCGTCATCCTCCGTCATCTGTCGCTGGCGGGGCGGTGCCCTCGCCGCCACGCCCGGCACCGTCGTCACCGCCCTCGTCATGGGGTTCATCGCGGGGTTCGGCGGGCCGCACCGGCCGGCAGTTCGAGCCGCAGCCGCCGAAGCGGGCGCTGTTGACCGGGGTGAACGGGGTTTTCGGGGTGCCCTTGAGCGCGGCCATCATGGTGTCGTTCCAGATCGGACCGGGGATCGTGGCGCCGAAGACCGAGCCGTAGGAGCGGCCGCCGATCGTGACGTCGTTCAGCTTGTGGTCCTGCGCGCCGCGCGGGTCGCCGATGCTGACCGCGCCCGCCAGGTCCGGGGTGAACCCGGCGAACCAGGCCGTGGCCTGCGCGTCCGTGGTGCCCGTCTTACCGGCGGCGGGCCGGCCGATGCCGCCGACCCCGCTCATCGTGCCCTTGGTGAACACGCCGGACAGGATGTTCGCCGCGGCATCGGCCACCTCCGGATCCAGGGCCTGCTCGCAGTCGGACTTGTAGCGCGTCACCTTGCCCTCGCGGTCGGTGATCCTGGTGATGGCCATCGGCTTGCAGTACTTGCCGCGCGCACCGATCGCGGCGTACGCGGTGGCGACCGTGACCGGGTCCATCTCGTTCGTGCCGAGCGTGAACGTCTCGTACTCGGTCAGGTCCAGACCATCGGAGCGCTTGATGCCCAGCGACTTGGCCGTCTTGATCGTGTCGCACAGGCCCACTCTGCCCTCCAACTGCACGAAGAAGGTGTTCACCGACTTCCAGGTGCCGGTCGCCAGGGTCAGGAAGCCGCCGCCGCCCTCGTCGTTGGTGACGGTGTGGGACGGGTCGCCGATGTTCTGACCCTTGCAGTTCTTGAACGAGGAGTAGGAGGGCGCGGTGTAGCCGCCGCCCACGGAGAACCCCTCATTGATCCTCATGCCCTTCGACAGGGCGGTGATCAGGGTGAACGTCTTGAACGTGGAGCCCGCCTGGAAGCCGGTGCCGCCGCCGTGCTGCCGGTCGGCCACCAGGTTGTAGGAGCTCTCTCCTTTGCCCGGGTCGTCGGCGTACCTGCGGCTGGCGGCCATCGCTCTAATGGCGCCGGTGCCCGGCTCGACCAGTGCCTCCGCGGCGACCGGGTGATCGGAGGCGAACACGCGTCTCTTGATGGCGCTTTCGGCGGCCTTCTGCATCCTGGGCTGCAGGGTGGTGCGGATCGTCAGGCCGCCACGGTTCAGGAGCTGGCTCCTGGCCTGTGCCGTCGCGCCGAAGGCGGGATTGCTGAGCACCTCGCTACGGACGTACAGGCAAAAGTACGGATATTTGCTCTCTTCGCATCCGCCCGGAATGGGAGTGCCCTTGAAACCCAGCTTCTCGGCCTTGGCCGCGGCGGCCTGCTCGGGCGTGATCTTCTTCAGCTCCTCCATCCGGTCGAGCACCACGTTGCGCCGCGCCAGCAGGTTCTCCCGCCGCTCCTTTCCCTGGCTGGGGTCCGTCGCGAAGGGCTGCTGCACGGCGCCGGCCAGCGTGGCCGCCTGGGCCAGCGTCAGCTCCGAGGCGCTGACGCCGAAGAAGCGCCTGGCCGCCGCCTCCACACCGTTCGCGCCCGCGCCGAAGTAGGCGATGTTGAGGTACTTCTCCAGGATCTGGTCCTTGGTGTACTTCTCCTCCACCGCCAGCGCGTACCGCAACTCCTTGAGCTTGCGCGCGTAGCTGGCCTCCAGGGCCGCGTTCTTCTCCTGGTCGGTGCTGGCGGAGTTGAGCAGCACCTGCTTGACGTACTGCTGCGTGATGGACGAGCCGCCCTGGGCGATGCCGCCGGAAGCGAGGTTCTTGGCGAGGGCGCGGGCGGTGCCCTCGATGTCGATCGCGCCGTGCTCGTAGAAGCGGGAGTCCTCGATGGAGAGGATGGCCGTCTTCATGACGTCCGCCACCCGGTCGAGCGTGACGCTTTCGCGGTACTGCTCGTAGAACCAGGCGATCTCGTTGCCCTTGGCGTCCAGGACGGTCGTGCGTTCCGCCAGCGGAGGCTCGGCAAGCTCTTCGGGCCTGATGTCCAGGCTCTCCGACGCGGAGACGAACAGCGCCCCGGGGCCCCCGACCACCGGCAGGGCCATGGCGGCGACGATCACACCGGCCGCCGCCGCGGCCACCGACAGTCGTGCGACACCCGACCATCGGGAACGCGCGGCAGCGGCCCCTGCCCGTGGTGACATGTGAGCGGCTCCTCGATCCCGGGCCTGAATTCATGACTGAAGAGCGTTTTCCGGCCGGGGGTGTTGTGCGAGGAGGCGAATCGCGGCACGGCCGATGCCTGGAGGCCGCGGCTACCCTGCGGCGATCCTGCGGAAGGTCTGCTCGTCGGAGGGCTGCCGGCTCTCGCCGGTGTTCAGCTCGCCGCGATGGCTGAACGCGGCCTCGCCCGTGCTGATGAAGACGTCGCGCAGTTCGAGGGTGCCGCCCGGCGCGACGATGGTGCCGGGGAGAAGGCTGAACGCCGGCGCAGAACCTCTGATCGATTGGTTCACCACAGGTGCGTCCCGCGGATCGCCGCAGCCCGGGCTAGCCTTGAGGGCTCTTCCGCCGGGCAGCGGTTGGCCGTGACAGGGGTGGCCGGCGAGATCAGGTAGCCGTCCATCACCTTCGTGGTGCACTCGGTCATGCCGTACACGCCGTGGCCCCAGCCCTCGTAGGTGAGCAGCGTGGCCTTGGAGCCGAGCTGGCGGGCCACGTTGGCCGACCACTCATACGGGGTGTCGGGGTCGTGCTTCGAGGTGGCCACCAGCAGCGGGGTGCTGCCGAGGTAACGCAGCCGGTGCTGCGGGTTGCCGACCGGGTGGCCCTGGCAGATCGGCATGTCGCCCATCGGCATCGGGTTGTAGCGCATGTCCGGGGCGACCGCGTTGGAGGCGCTCATCACCTCGGCGTAGTGGGCGTAGTCGCGCAGCCCCAGGTTCCAGTCCTGGCACAGGATCGCGGTCGGCAGCTCGGCGGTCTCGCCGCCCACCTGCCAGTTGCCGGGCGGGCCCGGCATGTCGTCCGGCACCGGGCCGCCGTCCAGGGCGAGCAGCACCTGGGCCTCCAGCCGCCAGGACGGCGCCTCGTTCATGATCACGCCCAGCCACAGCAGGTTGTGGGCCGGCACCGGGCGGCCGTCGCCCGGCCACAGCAGCTCGCCGCGCTCGGCCTTGTCCAGCAGGCTCTTCCACAGCGCGCGCACGTCCCGGCCGTGCAGCACGCACTCCTGGCTGCGCTCGCACCAGGCGACGAACTCCTCGAAGCTGTCCTGGACGGTGGCCGCCTCGGTGACCTGGAACGCCTTGACGTCCAGGCTGTGGTCCATGTTGCTGTCCAGGATCATGGCGCGGATGCGGTGCGGGAACAGCTCGGCGTACATCTGCTGGGCGAGCGTGCCGTAGGAGACGCCGTAGGAGGTCAGCCTGGTCTCGCCGAGCGCGGCGCGGATGGCGTCCATGTCGCGGGCCACGTTGACCGAGTCGAGGTGATCGTACAGCGGGCCGGTCCGCTTGCGGCAGTCGTCGCGCAGCTTGCGGTCGAAGGCCACCCACTTGTCGTAGTCGGCCTGGCTGGTCATGACCGGGTACGGCATCTCGTTGTAGACCGCGGCCGAGCACGTCACCGAGCCGCTGCGGGCCACGCCGCGCGGGTCGTAGCTGACGATGTCGAAGCGCCGCTGGATCTCCTCGCTGAAGCCCGAGGGGCGCAGGATGTCGTTCACTCCCGAGTTGCCCGGCCCGCCGGGGTTGGTCAGCAGGGACCCGATCCGGGCGGACGGGTCGGTGGCCTTGCGCCGGGCCACGGCCAGGGCGACGGTCGGCCCGTACGGCCGGGACCAGTCGATCGGCACGGCCAGCGTGCCGCACTCGACGCTCGGCTCCTCCTCGCACGGCCCCCAGGTGATGCCGCGCCTGCCGATCTCGTCGGTGACGTCCTCTCCGGTCGTCGCCGCGCCGGCCACTCCCGCCATCGGAGCGGTCAACAGCGTTGCCATCGCCACGAGGGCGGTGGTGAACAGGGACATTCTTCTTGGCACGTTTCTCCTCATTGTTGACCGGCCGTGGCCGTGTACGCGAGCGCGTCGCTCGCACCAGTGACGCCAGACACCAGGGCCGCCTCCTGTAGGTCAACCCTTGGTCCCGCTCCAGCCGCTCCCTTCCCTGAGGGCGGAGGGCTCGGGGTCGAGGTGGCCGAAGACCTCCTGGGCGGAGGTCACGCTCCGCCGCAGCGCCCGCTCCAGCAGGCCGGCGTCCACGGCCAGGCGTTCCAGCTCCGGTACGGCGAACGCGTCGGCCCCCGTCTCGGCCACCAGTTCCTCGTACTGGTGCACCCGCCCGCGCAGCTCCTCGACCTGAAGGCGGGCCTGGAACGCTCGGTCGGCCTCGGACACGTGAGCGGCGTACCGTTCAAGCGCCTCCACGCGGGCCAGCACCGCCTCCTCGCTCAGGTCCAGCGCACGAGTGAGCGGCAGGACCACAGCCTCGGCCTCGGGTGTGAGCCCCTGCGAGACGGTTGCCCCGTGCATGGCGCGCACGGCCGACAGCTTGGCCAGCAGGCGAGCGATCTCCCATTCCTGCGCGGGCAGCATCACCGCGTTGCGCACGTCATCGAGCAGGCCCTTGGCATTGACCTCGGAGGCGGTGACGACGAAGATGGCGCGCCGGGCGCGGGTCAGCAGGCGCCCGGCGGACGCGTCGAGATCCTCGACGAGCACATAGTGGCCCTCGTAGCAGCGCAGCAGCGAGAACAACTTCCGCTCGTGCTCGAACTCGTCATCCTCATCCTTCGGCCGACGGAAACACTCGATCAGAGACGCGATCAGCAGGACGAAGGCGAGCGGCACGAGCGGCAGCAGGAACAGGCCCAGGCCCGTGAGCCCCAGAATCAGCAGCACGCCGGGGATGGCCGCCAAGCCGAACGCCGCGATCATGAGGTACTGGCCGCGTCGGGACGGTCGTCGCAGCCCGGGAGTCCAGCCCCGGCGCGACTTGAGCAGGACGTCCCGGCTCTCCCTCAGCGACTGGGCGTCTTTCGGCGGCACCCGGGGGTCGACGATCACATCCGCCATGAATCCGGATCCTCGACGCGGGTTTCGGCGGGCGCGGCATGCATGCAGGAACCTTCCCCCAGAGACCGGGGCGGGCGAATCTGTCACGTGACTGGTCTCAGGACCCCGGCCGCAGGACCGTTTCGAGGAAGGCGTGACTGACGGGGCCCAGCGGGCGGGAGGCGGAGGCGGCCAGCGCGACCTCGAACTCGGCCGGGAGGTCACGTACCCGCAGGAACCGCACGCCGGACGCGTCGCGGGCCAGGAACCCGGGCACGAACGCGACCCCCAGCCCGTGCCGGACCAGGTCGAGGATGGTGGACAGGTCGTTCATCTCGAAGGTGACCCGCCGCTTGAGGCCGGCCGCGGCGTAGGCGGCGTCCACGGCGGAGCGCACGCCCCAGGTGAGGGGGAAGTCGATCGTGTTCTCGGCGTTCAGCTCCGCCAGCCCGACGGTGTCGCGCCCGGCCAGGGGGTGGCCGGGGTGGCAGGCCAGCAGGATGGTCTCGGTGCCGATCGGGTGCAGGACGAGGCCGGGCAGGGCCGAGGTCACCAGGAGGAAGGCGAGGTCGAGGTCGCCGTCGTGCAGGCGCTGGGCGTGGTCGGCGAGATCGTGCGCGCCCGTGCCCTGCAAGTGGATGGCGACCTGGGGGTGTCCGGCGCGGAAGCGCGCCAGGTGGGTGGCGATGCCGGTGGGCGCGTAGCCGTACAGGATGCCGAGGTTGAGTGTGCCGGTCAGGCCGCTGCGGATACGGGCCAGCTCCTGGCGGGCGGCGGCGACGTCGTCGAGGATGCGCCGCGCCTGGTGGAGCAGGGCGTGACCGGCGGGGGTGAGCTCGACGTGCTGGGTGGTGCGTACGAACAACGCCAGGCCGAGATCGCGTTCCAGCGCCTTGATGGAGGAGGAGACGCCGGACTGCACGATGTGCAGGCGGGCGGCGGCACGGGTGAAGTTCAGCTCCTCGGCGACGGCGACGAAGTGCTCCAGCCTGCGGAAGTCCATCTCTGTTTCTGCTCAGCTCATCGGGTTTTCATGTTGGACGGAGATCGATGATGTCTCCACAGTGGGTGCCGTGTCCAGAACGTGGCGGCCCGTGGCGGCGGTCAGCGCCTGTTACGCGGCCGGGATGGCCGCCAACACCGTGCCCACGCCGCTGTATCCGCTGTACCAGCAGCGCGACCAGTTCGGCGTCTCGACCGCGACGCTGGTCTACGGCGTGTACGCGGTGGGCGTGCTGGCCAGCCTGCTGCTGGCCGGCCGGGTGTCCGATCGCGTGGGGCGGCGGCCGGTACTGGTCGTCTCGGTGGTGGTGCAGGCGCTCGGCGTCGCGGCGTTCGTGCTGTGGCCGGGCCTGGCGGGGCTGCTGGTCGCGCGAGTCCTGTCCGGGCTGGCCGTGGGTCTCCTCACCCCTGCGGCCAGCGCTTTCCTAGCCGACCTGTATGCCGGTGCGGGCCGGGACCGGGCGGCCAGGACCGGGACGGCGGCCAACTTCGGGGGCTTGGCCGCCGGGCCGCTCATGTCCGGGGTCCTGGCGCAGTGGGGACCGGCGCCGCTCGTCCTGCCCTATCTGGTCTACGCGGCGCTGCTGGCCCTGGGCCTCGGCGGGTTGCGGCTGGCGCCGGACGTCAGGCCCGCGTTGCCCGGATGGCGATACCGCCCGCAACGGCCGGCGGTGCCGGAGTCGGGCAGGGCCGTGTTCTGGGCTGCCGTGTGGGGCAATCTGCTGGCGTTCGCGGTGCTGGGCCTCTATGTGGGCATGACGCCCGCGGTCCTGGCCGCCATCGGCCGCGGCGGATCGCCCGCGCTCACAGGTTTGGCGGTGTCCGCGGTCCTGGCCGCGGGCACGGCGACCCAGCTCTCCTCGGCCTGGTTGCGGCGCACCCGCCCGGTCGTGCCGTCCCTGGTCCTGCTGTGGTGCGGGCTCGCCCTGGGAACCGTCGCCGTCTGGGCGTCGGAGCTGGTGACGTTCCTGATCGGCGGGGTGTTGTGCGGGGGCGGCGCGGGATTGTTGTTCAAGGTCAGCGTGGCGGCGGGGATGGCGCAGGCGGAGGACGGGCGCGACCGGGCGGGCGTGCTGGCCACGCTGTTCCTGGCCGCCTACGTCGGCATGTCGATCCCGGTGATCGGGCTCGGCGTGGCGACCCAGCACACCGGTGCGCGTATCGCGCTGACGGGCTTTGCGGCCCTGGCCGCCGGCGTGCTCGCCTGCGTCGCGCCCGGCCTGCTGCGGGGGCACGCGCCGGACGAGCGCCGGTGAGCTCGCGCAAGTACCGTCGCGTGACTGATTCGCCTCACCCGTGCGTTCGCCGACCATCGGCAGCAACGACTCGAGGAAGGTCGGAAATCCATGCCTTGTCGTACGTTGACGATCACCGTGGCGCTCGTCACGGGATTGTCCTTGTCCACGGTGCCGGCGCAGGCCGAGCCCGAGGATGTCGCGACCATCGCTGACGAGCAGGCGGCGCTGGCGCAGGATCTGGGCACCGTCGCCGCCGACGAGGGCCTCACCTTGGAGGAGGCCACCGCCCGCTACGGCTGGCAGGAGGATTTCGTCACCTTCGCCAACCATCTGCAGGACACCTATCCGGACGAGTACGCCGGCGCCGCCGTGACCGATGACGGGGCCGCGTGGGTAGCGTTCAAGGGCACCCCTCCCGCCGAGGCGTTCGCACGCGCGTCCGGCGTCCCCGCCGGCGTCCGGGTCATCGCCGACAGGGGCTTTTCCGAGGCCGAGCTGAACAGGACGCTGACCGACACCTACTACGGCATCCGGGCCCGGACGGACCTCGTCGCCGACACCGGCGGCGACTACGACGTCGAGACCGGCGTGGTGACCATCGAGGTACAGCCGCAGGCGGGGCTGACCGCGGCGGCCCGGCAACACCTGAAGGGCGACCTGCAGCCGGTCCCCGTGCCCGGCTCCCCCATCCAGATCGACGTCAACGTCGTCGACCAGGTCGAGCAGGCCACCGAGGCGTACGTCAGAGGCGGCGGTTACCTGGATCTCCCTGACGACGGGATCTGCACCACCGCGTTCACTGTCAAGTTGCGCGACGGCGGTTACGGCGTCTCCACCGCCGAGCACTGCGGCCGGGGACAGACGCTGCGTTACCTGAATCACGGCAGTTCCGCCTACACCACGATCAAGTGGAAGGGCGGCAACGAGAACATCTTCGGCGACTTCGCCTGGTACACCCGCGGCTCCTACACCGCGGCCAGGACGTATTTCTGGGACTACAACAAGACCCGCTACGTCGACCAGGTGAAGCGGCCGGTGAAAGGCATCAAGATCGCCAACTTCGGCCGGACGACCGGCTCCAAGCATGCCAAGGTCTACAAGGTCAACATCTGTTCGGGCGTGGCGTGCGGCCTAACCGCGATGACCAAGGCGGGCACGCGGGGCGGCGACAGCGGCGGACCGTGGTACTGGGGCGGCACCGCCTACGGCATCCACCGGGGGCGGAAGAAGATGGGCGGCACCTGGCGTGCGGTGTTCACTCCCGCGCTGGCGCTGGCGCAGACGGAGAATCCGGTGTACGAGCGGTAGCCCGCCTCACCGCTGGGGTCTGGGCGGGGTGGCGGTGAGGATGGCGGACAGCAGGCCGGGGAAGCGGCGCTCCAGGTCGTCGCGGCGCAGGCGGCTCGGGCGGGCGGTGCCGTCGATCCGGGTGGAGACCAGGCCGCTGTGGCGCAGGATGTTGACGTGGTGTGACACCGTCGAGACCTTCACCGGTAGATCGAGTGCGGTGCAGGTGGACTCCTCTACCTCGGCGAGCAGCCGGACGATGCGCAGCCGCATCGGGTCGGCCAGCGCCTGCAGCACGGTGGCTACGTCGATCTCGTCGAGGTCGGGCTGTGCCATCCACGTTTCCATCGCGCCCCTGTCATGTCCGATGACCGTCCTGTTTTACGATATCCATCGTAGCTCTATTACGATGAGTGTCGTAATTTCCGACGTATATCGGAGGAGGTATCGTGACCTCGCCCTCGCGCACCGCCCCGCGCACGCGCTGGCGCCTCCACGCCGCGGTGCTGGCCTTCGGCGCCTTCGCGGTCGGCACCGATGGCTTCGTCGTCGCCGGGCTGCTCCCCGCCGTCGCCACGTCCCTGCACGTCACCGTGGCCGCCGCCGGCCAGCTCGTGACCGTGTTCTCCGCCTCGTACGCGGTGCTCGCACCGGTGCTGGCCGCCCTGACCGCCTCGTGGCCGCGCAGGAGGGTGCTCGTCACCGCTCTGGCGGTGTTCGCGGCGGGCAATGCGATCACCGCGCTGGCCCCGTCGTACGGCCTGGTCCTCGGCTCGCGAGCGGTCGCCGCCGCCGGAGCCGCGCTGTTCACCGCGACCGCGAGCGCGACGGCGGCGCTGCTGGCCGGTGAGCGGGAACGGGGCCGCGCGATCTCGTTCGTGATGCTCGGCGTGACATCCTCGCTGGTCCTCGGCGCCCCGCTGGGCACGTTGATCGGCGGCCTGGCCGACTGGCGGGCCGCGATGTGGCTGGTCACGGCGCTCGGCCTGCTCGCCGCCCCCGCCATCTGGCTGCGCCTGCCCGGGGCGGCCGGGCGGGGCGACGGCGACCTGCGCGCCTTCCTCGCGCCGCTGCGCGACCGGCGCGTCGTCACCCTGCTGGGCGTCACCGTGGTGGCCTTCACCGGTATCTACCTGCCCTACACCTACGTCAGCGAGATCTTCGCGCCCGCCTGGGCGGGCGGCTCGGGGCTGGCCGTCCTGCTGCTGGTCTACGGCCTGTCCGGAACGGCCGGCAACCTCACCGCCGGGCACCTCGCCGACCGGCACGGCCCCCGCCGCGTGGTCGTGACGGTCATGCTCGCCCTGGCCGCGGCCTTCGCTCTCATCCCGCTCGGACGCGGCACGTTCGGGACGGCCGTGGTGACCATCGTGGTCGTCGGGTTCCTGTCGTTCTCGGTCACGACGCCGCAGCAACATCTCGTCATCAGCCTGGCCGGGCCAGGCGCCGGGCTGGTCACCTCGCTCTACCAGTCGGCCGTCTACCTGGCCGTGTCGCTGTCCGGAGGGGTAGGGGCACTCGCCCTCGAGGCGTGGGGGGCAGCCGGCCTGCCCTACCTGGCCGCCGTCCTGATGCTGGCCGCCGCGGCGACGAACGCCACCCGCGCCGGGCGTGCCTGACCGGCGGCGGGTGCAAGATCCAGTCGCTTGACGGATTCGGGGGCGCCGCGGCTGCCTGGAACATCTGAGGATGCGAACCCGCATCGACACCCTGACCACCGGCGACGGCTCGTTCGACGCCTACATCTGGCTGCCCGCCTCCGGGACCGGCCCCGGGATCCTGCTCCTGCAGGAGATCTTCGGCGTGGGCCCGTACATCGAGAAGGTCGCGCGCGACCTGAGCGAGCTGGGCTATGTCGTCCTGGCCCCCGAGCTGTTCTGGCGGATCCGCCGGAACTGGCGGGGCGATCACTCCGAGCAGGGCGTGGCCGAGGCGCTCGACCTGTCGCGCGACTTCGACTTCGCCCAGGGAGTGGCCGATTCCGCACTCGCCCTCGCCCACCTGCGCGCCCTGCCGGAGGTGCGGGGCGGGGTGGGCTCCGTGGGCTTCTGCCTGGGCGGCGGACTGAACTACGCGCTGGCCGACACGATGGACGCGGTCGTCTCCTTCTACGGCTCCACCGTCCCGGCCGCCGCGGGCGACATGAGCACGATCAGCTCGCCGCTGCTGCTGGTGTTCGGCGGCAAGGACGAGTACATCCCGCGCGACCGCGTCGCCGTGGTCGAGGAGGCGGCCCGCGACCTGGCGAATGTAGAGGTGTACGTCGCCGAGGAGGCGGGGCACGCCTTCCATAACCACGAGGCGCCGATGTTCTATCACCCCGAAGCGGCCGCCGCCGTCTGGAGCCGATCCATCGGCTTCCTGGGCACCCACCTGCCCGTGATCGCGGAGGGATCATGATCCTGCACACGGGAGCGGCACTGGCCTTGGCAGCCGTGCTCGCCGCGCCGCCCGCGCAACCATCGCCAGGTGACCTGCCCGGCACGACGGCCAAGCTCGTGGCCGACATGAGCGGCCGTCCCGTCCAGCTCAGCTTCTACAGGTACCTCGCCAGGCGGGGCTCCCGCCCGGGACAGCGAGCCTGGGATCCCGAGAAGCGGGCATTCGTCACGATCAACGGCCTGACCAGCGTCTCAGTTGGCGACGGTGGGCGAAGCGCCGCAGTCACCGTCTCGCCCGACGAGCGCTGGCAGGCCATCCACCTCCAGTACCGTCCCAAGCGCCCGCCCGCGGTCCGCATGGCCGACCGCAAGACCGGCAGGACCACCGAGGTTGAACTGCCGGTCGAGGCCGACCCCACCGGGCAGGGCCAGTACCTGAACACGCTGTGGCCCACCTGGTCGCCGGACAGCCGCACCCTGCTACTCAACGTCTTCGCGCCCGGCGCGGAACCCCGGTCGGAGGGCATCGTGCTGATCGACGTACCCTCGCTCAAGGCCCGCTTCGTCCGCATCGAAAAGGCGCTGATCACCATCGGTGGGTTCCAGTGGACCCGCGACAGCAAGGGCGTCGTCGTGCGCTGGGGCAAGAACGGCAGGTCCTCCATCCGGCAGTACGACCTCAACGGCGTCGTGCAGCGCACCTGGAAGGTACGCGGCCGCCCCGCCGACCACGGCCTGGGAACCTTCTCCCCTTCCGGCCGGCGTTTCCTCACCGCGTGCCACGCCCTGGAGTCCTCGGCCTGCGTCTGGGACACCGCCACCGGCAAGGCCGTCACCCGCATCAAGGTCGCCCACCGCTTTCCCGTCTTCGGCTGGTACGACGAGGAGCACCTGCTGCTGCCCGTCCGCGACGGCTACGGCGTGACCGACCTCAAGGGGAAGGTCACGGAGACCCTGGTCAAGGTCGGCGCCAAGGAGATGTTCTTCCCCCGCTTCGACGCCCGGGCCGTGAAGCGCGCGTCCTCCGGCCGCCCATAGGCGAACAGGCCGACGGATGTCCATCCCGCCGGATCGAGACCGGTGCCGCGGATCACGAAGGAGACGCAGCCTCCTGCCACTACACCGATCACGGCACCGGCGACCGCCTGGAGCGGGATGCGCCCGTCCGTGCCGCCGGTCCGGCGATGGATCCGTACCGGCGTCACGACCGCGGCCGTCAGCGCGAAAGCGGCCACCCCGATCCAGGCGCCGAAGTCCAGGAGGCAGAGGGGGCCCCACAACACGCCGGTGGCGCCCGCGGCGTGTACGCCGGTGGCGATGGGGCGGGACGACGGCAGTGGAGGAAACCTTGGCGAGCCGTGAGCAGTGGTGACATGCACGCAAGGTGAAGACCGCGCAAGCGACCATGGGTCCGTCACACGACCGGACCCGGGGCATGAAGGGGCCGGATGAGCAGGGCCGGCGGCTCAGCGCAGCAGCTCGATGACCGCACCCATCGCCTCCAGCCCGCCCTCGTGCACGGTGACGTAGCCGAAGCCGAGCCGTTCGCGGTTGAGCAGGATCTTGTCGGCGATCTGCCGGGCGGTGCCGACCATCAGGCTCGGCATCTCCGCCCGCTCCTCCACACTCAGGCCGGGCGCGAAGTGGGCCAGCTTCTCCAGGGCCGCCCTGCGCTCGTTGGTGATGACGACGGCCGGGACGGTGCTGTTGAACTCCACCTCCCGCCCGTCCAGCGCGGCCCTGACGAACTCGACCCGCTCGGTCAGGTCCTTCAGCCCGGCGAAGACCGGCAGGCCGCTGCCGTCGTGAGCGGATGAGGCGGCGCCGTTGAAGCCGATGATGTCGGCCTCACGGGCGGCGAGTCGCAGCAGCCGGTCGCCCCGCCCGGCGATCATGATCGGTGGTCCCGGCCGCTGGGCCGGGCGCGGCTGGGACCCGGGGTCGGCGAAGATCTCGCGCAGGCGCGAGACCATCCGGCCCAGTGCCTGGACCCGCTCGCCGCCGGTGCCGAACGGCAGGCCGGCCGCCTCGAACTCCTGCCGGGCATGCCCGGCGCCGAGCCCCACCTCCAGCCGTCCGCCGGTGAACACGTCGGTGGTGGCGATGTCCCGCGCGGCCAGCGCGGGCCGGTAGAAGCCGGCGTTCAGCATGTATGTGCCCACCCGTACCCGCTCGGTCGCCTCGGCGGCCAGAACGAGGGCCGGGAAGGGCGACGGCATCCCCAGATGGTCGGCCACGGAGATCGTGTCGAAACCGAGCGTCTCGGCCTTTTTGCACTTCTCCACCCATTCGCGACGGGTGGCGGGCAGGTGCAGGGCGACTCCGAATCTCATCGTCATTACGCCTCCTTGGAGTCAGACTCCTGACACCATATCCCCAAACGAGGACTTGAAAGTCCCCATTTGGGGATATATCGTGAGCTGATGAGGCGGAAGACGGCGCGGCCCCGCCCCGGCGAATCTCGCCAAGCCTCTCGGCCCCTCACCACCCCATCCCACGATCAAGAGAAAGGCCGGCCCATGGTTGACCTCCCCAGCAGCCCGCTCGCCGCCGTCGACACCGAGTTCGAGAAGATGGCGCTGGAGACCGGCGGGTTCACCTTCGGCCTGCCGGGCACCAGCGTGCGCGAGAAGCTGCTGCAGGTGACGGCGCACGACATCTGCCGCGCCAGCTTCGGCCTGCCCTTCAAGATGCACGTCACCGCGATGAACATGCACGGCATCCCGTACGCGGACATGCTGGCGCTGATCAGGTTCGTGGCCCCGTACTCCGGCTACCCGTCGGCCGCGGGGGCGCTCGGCCGGGTGGCGGAGATCGCCGGCGAGCTGGGCCTCGACACCACCGCCGAGCCGTCCCGGGTGACGGACGGCTCGACGGGCGGCTCGGCAGACGTCTCCTGGCCTGTGGCGGACTCGTGGATGGCCGGGTTCGTGGCCTCCCGTACCGGGAGGGCCTGGTCGGAGGAGCGGCTGAGCCCGCGCGAGCGCGCCTTCGTCGCGCTCACCGCGCACGTCACCCAGCGCGCGCTCGGCGAGTCGTTCCACCGGCACGTCGAGCTGGCCCTCAAGGTCGCCGGCGCGGACGACGTGCGTGACGCCGTCCGCTTCACCGCCGAGATGGGCGTCATCGAGACGTGTGCCGCGCTGGAGGAGCTGGAGAAGATCCTGGCCACGTCCTGACCGCGGGCATCTCAGCCGATGCCGGTCAGGGCCCGACGCGTGCTTCTCGCCTGTTTTGTGAAATCCGATTTGCGCTTGTGCAGCGCGGCCACCTCACGCTGCACGTGGTGCAGGTCAGCGGTGTCCGTGCGCGTTTCCCGACCGGGGTTCGTACCAGTTCAGCCAGACAGCTGAAGACGCGGCCGGCGGCGTGCATGGCCGAGCGGATCCACTGCTGCACCCGCTGAGCGAAAGGCCGCAGGCCCGCCACCGCCAGCCCTGCCAGGCCGACGAGCACTCCGCCCATGGGAGCGTGGTCACCGCCACCTGCAAGATGCTCGCCGCCACCGAGACGCGGTAGGCGTGCGCCGTGGTGCGCGGCGGCACGCCCTCCTTGCCCCTCACGTAAGCGGCGAGCGCGTCGCTGCCCGGTCCGGCGTTCGCGCCGTCGAGCCGGTGGGCGCGTGCACCCTCCATGCCGGGTCCCCCGCTGGGGCGGGCGACGGTTCGACCCGGCTCAGCCTGTCTGGTGTGCCGTCCGCACGGCGGAGAGAACGCGGTTCGCGAGGCGCATCGCCCGTGCGTCCAGCCGAGCCTGGCCGGCAGGCCGTCCTCGCCCGCGACGGCGCGTGTCAAGCCTCCGGCAGCTTGACCTCGCCGATGAGCCCTTCGTCGTCGGAGGCCGCAGCGATGCGGGTCGTGGTCATTCGGGCTTGGCGAGCCGGGCGGTGCCCAGCCAGCCGGGGCCGGAGCCTTCCCTGGAGGGGTCGAACGCGGCGGGCACGGGGCGTCCGTACGTCGCGGCCACTTCGGAGATGTCCCGGACCTGCGGCGTCCACCCGTGCCGTCTCAGCCACAGGCCCGGCTCGCCCTCGGGGCCGCCGAGCCAGATGTTCGCCATCTCGGCGGAGATCGCCTGCCTGGCCGCCCGCAGCGCCGGACTGTCCGGAACGTGCTCGAAGGCCACGACGCTGCCGGGCGCGGACAGGCTCGTCACCCGGGCGAGCAGGCCGTCCGCGGCCTCGGGCGTCAGGGCGTACAGGATGCCCTCGATCAGCCAGGCCGTCGGGACGCCGGGCACGAACCCGGCCTCGCGCAGCGCCAGCGGCCAGTCCAGCCGCAGGTCGGTCGACACCTCCACCCGCTCGCACGCCGGCTCCGCGTCCTTCAGCACCGCGGACTTGAACGCCAGCACCTCGGCGACGTCGATCTCGAACACACGGGTGTATTCCGGCCAGCTCAGCCGGTACGCGCGCGCGTCCATGCCGGCGGCCAGCAGCACCACCTGCTCGCAGCCGTCCGCCGCGGCCCGCAGCAGCTCCTCGTCGAAGTAGCGGGTGCGTACCGCCACCTCTTCGCCCATGAGCGCGACGAAGCCCGCCCAGGCGGTGGGTGCCGTGTCCCAGTAGCCGTCGCCGCCGGCCGCCTGGACGAACCGCTCGGCGTAGGGGTCGTGGAAGAGCCGGTCCGCACGGCTGTCCTCCATCGCGCGGATGGCGGCCACGCCGATGCTCGTTTCGGCGATGCCCGCGAGGGACGAAGGTGTGCTCATGCCTGCTCCTTGGATGTGATCGTTGTCCCGGGCCCGTCAGCCCAGCGCCGCCTCGACGCGGGCCCGCAGGCTGGACAGGCGGGCTACCGGTTCGTTGCTGAACACCAGGCGGACGTGGCGGGTGGCGACGGCTCCGCCCCAGGCGGTCATCGGTGTGGCGGCGACGCGGCCCCGTGCCAGGAGGCGATCCGACAGCTCCTGCGCCGTCAGGGACAGGGCCTCGGCGTCCAGCAGGCAGGACCAGCCGCCCGCGGCGGGCACCACGGGCAGCCCCGCCAGTTGCTCGATCACCACGTCGTGGCGCGCCTGGTATTCCGCGACCGCCTCCCGCACGCCGGCCCCTGACGGATCGCGTAGCGCGGCGGCGGCACCCACTTGGGCGAAGCCGCTGGCTACCGTCGTGTTGTAGATGGTCGCCAGCCGGATCCGCTCCATGATGTCGGCGGGCCCGGCGATCCATCCGATCCGCCAGCCGATCATCCGGTATTCCTTGGACATCGACCCGATCACGATGGTCCGCTCGGCCAGCCCGTCCACTCGGCACGGGTTGATCCGCGGATGGCCGTCGAAGACGATGCGCTCCATCGCCGCGTCGTAAATGAGGTACGCCCCCGTCCTGGCGCACACCTCGGCAATCGTCTCCCAGTCATCCTCGTCGAAGACCATTCCGGACGGCATCGACGGGCTCATCAGCAGCAACGCCGCGGCCCGGTCCACCTCGACGAGCTCCTCCCGGTCGAGCCGCCAGTAGCCGCGTTCGACCCGCAGCGGGACCAGCCACGGATGCGCCCCCGCCAGCCGTACCCGCTGGAGCAGGCCCGCATAGGTCGGGTCGGTGAGAAACACCGGATCTTCCGGCTCGGTGACCGACAGCAGCACGGGCATGACCGCCGAGGTGCCACCGGAGGTGATGACGATCTGCCGGTCCGGGTCGTAGCCGAGCCCCGTACGCGTCAACAGCTCGGCCGCCACCGCCTCGCGGAGCACGGGAAGCCCGGTGAGCGGCAGCCAGCTGTTGCCCTGCCGCTCCAGCAGCGCCTGCGCGGTCGCCTGCACCGCCACCTCCGGCGGCGCGATGTCGGTGTCGAGGTTCTCCAGCCGCAGCACGTCCGGATCGTCCCCGGCCGCCGCGGCCACCTGATCCAGGCCGATCGGCTGAACAACGGCAAAGCGGGAGTTCGGGCGCACGCAACCCTCACCTCGGCAGTCCACGACGCGGCGGCGAACCGACGACGGACCTCATCCGCCGGCTACCGTTCCTGATGTGTATCGACCCTAGAAGGCGGTCGTGGCGGCGTGCATCCGTCAGGTGACTGGTGGGCGGCGGCCTGCCGGGCGATGCCTGGCCCGGCAGGCCATAGTGGTCGATTCTCGCTATTCAGCCCCGGGCAGTGCGGTCCTCGGCAGCGCGGGAACGGCGCTGCGCACCGACTCGCCGGCCGAGGCGGCCGCCGGCACCGGCAGGGCATGGCCGGGGATGGTGATGTCGCCGGCCGGCAGTTTGCCGTCGACCAGGTAGTCGGCGCCGATCTGCTGCGCCGCGGGGTTGGTGGAGATGAACGGACCGGCGAAGACGGTGTGCTTGCCCGAGTCCAGCTCCGTGACGAGCACCGAGCTCGGCAGCGCCTGGTGCATCTTCACAGCGCCCTCGTACGGGGTGGCGGGGTCGTCGACCGAGTTGAACATGAGGATCGGCGGCAGGCCCGCACCGGTGGGCAGCACCCGCTGCTGGTTCGGCACCGCCCAGCTCGCGCACGCGGCGCCGCTGGTCCACATGTTGAGGTAGGCGAACTGCGAGGTCTGGGCCGCCTGGCCGGCGTCGCGCTCGTACTCGATGGTCTCGGCGGGGAAGGGCGCGTCGCGGCAGATGATGGCGTTGTAGGCGGCGTTGTAGTTCTCGTTGGCCGCGTCGGCGGAGGGCGCGGCGAAGGCGACCAGCATGCTGTCGTCATGGTTGACGACGTAGTCGCTGAGCGCCTGGGCCAGCGGGATCCACAACGACTCGCTCAGCGCCGAGCCGTAGGCGAGCGAGAGCAACTCATTGCCGCCGACCTCGCCGTGCGGGGTGGTGCGGAACTCGGTCAGGGTCGCGTTCCAGGCGGCGCGCGTCTGGTCGAGGGTGGTGCCGAGGTGGAAGACGTTGTCGTACTTGGCGACCCAGCTCAGCCAGGCGTCGTGGCGCTTCTGCATCTTCTCGTTCTGGGCGAGGGTCGCCTTGTACCACATGCGCTCGGGGGTCGGGTCGACGTTGCCGTCGAGGATCATGCGGTCGACGCGGCCGGGGAAGAGCGTGGCGTAGACGGCGCCGAGGTAGGTGCCGTAGGAGAACCCCAGATAGCTGATCTTGGATTCGCCGAGCTGGGCCCGGATCTGGTCCATGTCCTGGGCCACGTCGCGGGTGCCCATGTGGGCCAGTAGCGGGCCGGCGTTCTTGGCGCAGGCGGCGGAGAAGTCGTCCCAGTACTTCCAGAGCTTCAGCCGGTTGGCGCTCGCGTCCGGGTCGAGCTGCGGCCCGGCCCAATAGGACGGGTCGACGCAACTGATCGGCGAGCTGTGTGCGACACCGCGCGGGTCCAGGCCGATGACGTCGTAGGCGGCCAGCACCTTGGCGGGCAGCCGGGTGTTGCCGGAGGCGTCCGCCTGGGTCAGCCGGCCGATGTAGTCGGCTCCGCCCCGGCCCGGGCCGCCCGGGTCCATGAGCATGACGCCGCGCCGCTTCGCCGGGTCGGTCGCCGCCGACTTGGAGATCAGCAGCGTCGTCGTGCCCGCGCCCGGGTTGGCGTAGTCGATGGGCACCTTCACCTTGGCGCAGGTCAGGTGGGGGTACGGCGTGGCGATGTCCGCCGGGCACGCCCCGAAGACGAGGGCGGACGACCCCTCGGGCGTCGCCGCCTGCGCCACCGCCGTTCCGCTGGATGCCGCGACGACCAAGGCGGTCACGCCGAGAGAGATGAGCTTACGCATGGAGCCCCTTGCGTACGGATCAGAGTTGACGGCCTGAAGGTAGATCCCGGCGAGGCTCGGCACATCGGTCGCGCGACGGGCGATGCCCGGTTGACACCTGCCCCATCTGTTTGTGTGGATCAGTCGTCTGACTGGTCACGGCGACCCGGCGGCCGTCATCGTCGCCCGTTTCACCTCGCGGACGTGCCGGGCGTACGGTGCCGGCGCGACGGTGGCGCGGACGGTCGTCTGGTGGTGGCGCTCCACGTGGGGCTTTCTGGAGCCACCGTCCGGCTCGCCCCAGACGAGCACGACCTGCGTTCCAGGAGTCGCGTGCCGCTCGTTGAGCATGGCCAGCGAGAGCACGGCGCCCTCGTTGTTGCTGTAGCCGCAGTGGCTGGACAGTCCCGCCATCCCGCCGGCCTCGTCGCGGACCTCGTCGAACTGGGGGAAGCCGTAGAACGAGACCGGGAAGTCCAGCGACTTGAACCGGGGGCCCGTCCCGAACTGCGAGGCCAGGATCCGCAGCACGTCCTCCTCGTTCCAGACGAGGGTCACCTTCCTGCGGTGCGGCCGGGAGGCCAGGCTCTCGAGCGCCGGGCGGCCGATGAAGTCGTGGTCGAACTTGAGCAGGCGGTCATAACCCAGATCCCACGGGGTGACGTAGTAGTCCTCGATGTCGGCCGAGACGAAGCTGCCGCCGAGTTGTGCGTTGGCCTCCCAGCCGGTCGCCGGCAGCCACTGCCTGAAGTGCCTCAGCTCCTCGCCGGTGTAGATCCCGGCCAGCGGGTAGGCGATCCAGCCGCTCTCGAAGATGGTGCTGAAATACGACTGGGTGCCGCCCTGGACGATTCCGTACTTCTCGCCGGCCGCGAGAATGGCCGACCGTACGGTGTCGAGCTCCTCGTACGGGCCGGACAGCTCCACTCCCTGGTGGCCGGCCATTCCGTGGCGCAGGGCCAGGACCTCGGCTCCGCCGATCCGCACCCGCGCGGTCCTGAAGAACGGGATGTCCGGCACCGGCCCTTCGACGGCGTCGCCGAAGGTCTTGCCCGCGTGCGGCCCGTCGAGCTGGAAACGGTAGAAGACGCGCCTGCCCGCCGGGTTGTACGGAGTCGGCGCGTCCCGCTCGATCGTGACGTCGTATCCGCCCGTCTCCGCCTGGTAGTGCACCCAGTTCAGCACCGCCATGCCGCTGACGAGCTCGAAGCTGTCGGCGCCGAGGCAGTACACGATGCAGTCGCCGACCACGTGCCCGCGGGGCGTGCACGCGACGAGCTGCTTGGCCCGGCCCGGGCCGAACCCGGCGAAGGTGTTGATGCCGACCCGCGTCAGCAGGCGCAGCGCGTCCGGGCCTTTCAGGAACAGCTCGGGCATGTGGTGGGACTGGTCGAACAGGATCACGCTCTCGCGCCAGGCCCGCTGCTCATCCCGCCAGTTGGAGAATTCCGGCGGGACGAACGCCGAGGTCAGGCTCGTACGCGCCCGGTAGTGCGGGGCGATGGTGTCGTTGTGGAAGTAATCCACCAGGTTCGGCGTCGCGTCGATCAGGTCCTGAAGGGACCGTCCTTCTCCCATGAAAGGGCCTCCTTGTTTGTTGGCGTCAGAAGACGATCGTCTGGTTGGCGTGGCGGATCACCCGGTCCTGGCAGTGCCACAGCACGGCGCGGGAAAGGACCTGGCGTTCGATGTCGGCGCCGCGCCTGACGAGTTCGGCGACGGAATCACGGTGGGACACCCGGACCACGTCCTGTTCGATGATCGGCCCCTCGTCGAGGTCCTCGGTGACGTAGTGGGCGGTGGCTCCGACGAGTTTCACGCCGCGGTCCTTGGCCTTCTGGTACGGGCCCGCGCCCACGAACGCGGGCAGGAACGAGTGGTGGATGTTGATGATCGGCACGTTCACCTGCTCGATGAACGACCCGGACAGGATCTGCATGTATCTGGCCAGCACGATCAGGTCGGCGTTGCCCGCCAGCAGCCGGAGGAGCTCGGCCTCGGCGGCCCGCTTGTCGCCGCCCTGGGACGGCACGTGAAAGAAGGGAACGCCGAAGAACCGCACGTCGTCGGCGACATCCGGATGGTTCGAGATCACCATGGGGACGACGGCCGGCAGCTCGCCCCGGCGCTGCCGCCACAGCAGGTCGAGCAGGCAATGGTCGGATTTGGACGCGAGAATGGCGACGCGCAGCGGGACCGAGAGATCGCGCAGCCGCCACCGCAGGCCCAGTTCGTCGCCAACCGTGCCGGCGAGGTCCTTCTCCAGCGCCGGCAGGGCGGCCGCGAGATCCTTCACGTGCACGACGGTCCTCTGGAAGAAGGCGCCCGCTTCCACGTCGTCGGTGTGCTGGTCCAGCGCGACGATGTTGGCGCCGTGCCGCGCCAGCATCCCGGCGACGGCGGCGACGATGCCGGGCCGGTCGTCGCCGTACACGATCAGGCTGGCGTGGTCATGGAGCATGGGCGCCCGGTTGTGCGTCATGGTGTCCTGGCCGATCTGTGCTCGTGCGCCCACCGGGCCGAGGCGGGCAGGTCGCCGAAGGTGTAGAGGTGCAGGCGGACATCGCCGTGCCGGGCGGGGTCGAGCTGGCCCCGCAGCCGCTCCACGAACCGTTCCGGTCCCGCGGTGGCCAGCAGGTTCGTCAGCGAGATCCCGTACTTGCGGACGATCCCCGCCGATGAGTTCACCCCGAAACGGCGGGCGTACCGGAGCAGCCGCTTGACCCCGACCGGCCCCGGCACGCCGACCCGTACGGGCGAGCGGATTCCCCGCGCGCGCAGCTCGCCCAGCCAGCGCACGATGGGCGCGGCGTCGAAACCGAACTGCGTGATGACGGTCATGCCCAGGTCCTGCTCCAGCAGGGCGCGATGTTTGTCCTCAAGGGCCCGCCACAACTCGGCGGGCGGAATGTGGGGATGCCCTTCCGGGTAACCGGCGACGCTGACCTGGCGGACGCCGGACCGGGCGAGCAGCCCCGTGCGGATGAGGGCCGGCGCGTCCTCGTAAGGGCCTGCGGGCCGGGCCGGGTCGCCGCCGACCACGCACACCTCCTCCGCCGCGCCGGCGTCGGCGAGGGCGGACAGATGCCGCATCAGCTCCCGCTCGGAGGTCAGGCGCCGGGCCGACACATGGGGAACGGCACGAAAGCCGAGCCGGCGTATGACCCGTGCGGCGTGCACCCGCAGCGCGCTGTCCTCACCGGCGAGAAACGTCACATTGACGCGGGTCCCGGCTGGGAGGAGTCCGGCCGCTTTCTCCAGTGCCCCGGCGTCCTTTGCGGTCATCTCCAGCGAGAAATCGCTCAGCAGGTCACCAGGACGCTCGCTGATTACGGGATCGCCATCCGCTTTCACCCGTCACACCTTTCCGATGAAGCCTCGCCTCCGAACGGAAGGTAGGGCGGTCGGCACGGTGTCAGGGCGAGATTCTGTATCGCAGAGCGGGGGTTCACGGCGACCGGCTCGTGCGACCTTTTCCCCTCTTTCCCCATTTCCGTCTTGCCGCCGGAAGAAGGGTGGTCATTCGTGAGCGAAGACTTTCCGATGCCGCGAACCTGTCCGTTCGATCCGCCACCGCGATATGCCGAGCTGCGCGAGGAGGCACCGGTCATCCGCGTCTCGGTCCCGGGTGGCAGATCGGCCTGGCTGGTCACCGGCCACGCGAACGTGCGCGCGACGCTGACGGACCCGCATGTCAGCTCCGATCGCACACATCCCGCTTTTCCGCTCGTCATGCCGGGGTTCGGGGAGAACCTCAAGGGGTCGATCCTGAGCATGGACCCTCCGGAGCACAACAGGCACCGGCGCATGGTCACCCCCGAGTTCACGGTCCGGCGAGTGCAGGGCCTGCGACCTCGCATCCAGGAAATCGTGGACGAGCGGATCGACGAACTCCTGGCCGGCCCGCGCCCCGCCGATCTGGTGCAAGCCCTGTCACTGCCCGTCCCCTCACTGGTGATCTGTGAGCTGCTCGGCGTGCCGTACTCCGAGCGGGACTTCTTCCACACCCGCACCGCCGAGATCGTCAGCAAGAGCACCACGGCCGAGCGGCGCATGGCGGCCATGGGCGAAGTCCGGAAGTTCCTGCACGAACTCGTCACTCACAAACAGGGCGATCCGGGAGAGGATCTGCTGAGCCGCCTGGTGGTGAAATATCAGGAGGCCGGCCTGTTCGACCACCAGATGATGTCGGCTATGGCGCTCACCCTGCTCATCGCCGGGCACGAGACCACCGCCAACATGATCTCACTCGGCACGGTCGCGCTTCTCGAGAACCCGGACCAGCTCACCGAACTGCGGGACGATCCGTCGTTGATGCCGGGCACGGTGGAGGAGCTGCTGCGCTACTTCACCATCGCCGAGACGGCGACCTCCCGGGTGGCGACCCAGGACATCGAGGTGGACGGCGTGCTCATCCGCGCGGGCGAAGGGTTCATCGCGGCCGGCGCCTCGGCCAACCGCGACCCCCGCGTCTTCGCGGACCCGGACACGCTGGACATCCGTCGCTCGGCACGGGGCCACCTGGCCTTCGGCTACGGCGTCCACCAGTGCCTGGGACAGAACCTGGCGAGGCTGGAGCTGGAGATCGTCTACACGACGCTGTTCCGCCGGCTGCCCGGGCTGAGGCTAGCCGTGCCCTTCGACGAGCTGCCGTTCAAGCACGACGCGAATGTGTACGGGCTCCACAGCCTCCCCGTGACGTGGTGAGTCTCCGTCACGGGGACGGCAGCCGGGGCGCTCCCGTCCTGGCAGGGGTGCGGGTGACGCACGACACCATCAGCGCCGCCCGCCGCCCGATCGCCGGCACGAGCCCGGCCAGGGCGAACGCTGCCGTCCGCACCACGTGCACGGCCATGGTGTCGAGGCTGACCAGCCGCATCAGCCGGTCGGTGAAGCCGACGACCTGCCCGGCCGCGGCCATCCGGCGGCGCCGGTAGCCGGCCAGCATGGTGTCCGCGTCCGCGCCGCCGTGCACGGCGGCCAGCGTGGCGGCCAGGTCGCAGGCGTCCTGGATGCCGGTGTTCATGCCCATCCCGCCGGCGGGGCTGTGCACGTGCGCGGCATCGCCGGCCAGGGCGACCAGGCCACGGCCGAAGTCGTCGGCGAGGCCGTGGTGCAGCAGGACGCCGGCGCTCTTGTGCACCGTCGTGACCGTGGCATGCGGCAGCCCCCGGCGCCGCAGGTGCGCCTGCACCTCGGAGAGAGCGGGCGGTTGCGGGCGCCGGCCGCCGGGAGAGCGTACGGAGATGATCAGGCGCCACCCGCCGCCGGGCATCGGAGCCATGAACAGCAGCCCGTGACGGCTGGGCGTGATGTGGGCCAGGGCGCGGTCAGGCCCGCCGGTCAGCTCCACGTCGGCGGTCAGGAACGCGGTGTCGTAGGTGTGCTGGGGGAAGCCGATGCCGAGTTGCTCGCGTACGGTGCTGTGCAGGCCGTCCGCGCCGGCGACGCATCGGGCGCGCACGGCGAACGGCCGGCCCTGCGCGTCCTTGCCGGTGACCTCGCAGCCGTCCCCGTCCTGGCGCACGCCGGTCACGCGGTGACCGGACAGGATGGCGTGCCCCTGCGCGGCGAGGCGGTCGCGCAGGACGGACTCCGTGACGGCCTGCGCAACGATGAGGAAGTACGGGAAGGCCGTGGGCACGGTGCCGAGCGGGATGTGCATGAGCGCGTGCCCGCGCACCGCGACGCGGAAGGTGCCGACCCTTGTGCCCCTTTCCAGCAGCTCCGCGGCGACGCCGAGCTCGTCGAGCACCTCCAGCGCGCCCGCGTGCACGACCAGTCCGCGCGACTCCTTGACGGGGCCGTCGCCGTCGTCGAGCAGGACGAACGGCACGCCCGCGCGGGCCAGGCCGAGTGCCGTGACCAGCCCGGCCGGCCCCGCGCCGACAATGCAGACAAAAGTCTCGTGAATGTTCATCGTGCCCGCCCTCCGTCGGCGGCGGCGAGCGCGCGCACTTCGCGCGCGGTGGTGGCGGCGTCGATCCGGGTGAGCCTGCCGTCCTCGACGACGGGTGTGCCGTTGACCAGCACCAGGGAGGCGATGTCGCTGAGCCCGGTGAACAGCAGCGCTGCGAGGGGGTCGTGCGTGCCCGCCCGGTCGACGGTGGTCAGGTCCCAGCAGGCGATGTCGGCGGCCTGTCCCACGGCCAGGGAGCCGAGGTCGGGCCGGCCGAGGCAGGCGGCGGAGCCGCGGGTGGCCATCGCCAGCAGCTCCCTGACGGTGGGCCACTCCCCCGGGTCGGTGCGGTGGGCGCGGTGCGCGAGCGCGGCGACCCGCAGGTCGCCGAGCAGGTTGGCGCCGTCGTTGGTCATGGAGCCGGTGGTGCCGAAGCCGAGCGTGACGCCGGCGTCGAGGTAGCGGCGCACGGGGGCCAGGCCCCAGCCGAGCTTGAGGTCCGCGGCCGGGATGTGGGCGACACCGATGCCGGCCGCCGCGTACTCGGCGATCTCCTCCGGTGGCGGTGTGACCCCGTGGGCCACCCACAGCCGGTCGCCGGTGAAGCCGTGCTCGGTGAGGATGCGCCATGGCGAGGTGCCGAATCTGGCCCGGGCGAACCGGGTGTCCTCGTGGTGGTGCAGATGGGTGTGCAGCCGTACGCCTGGATGATCGGCGGCCAGGTCGGCGAAGGCGCGGAACATCTCCGGCACGTCGGCGACCACCCCGGAGGGGGCGAGAACGATGCGGGTCATCGCGTACGGCTCGGGGTCGTGGTGGGCCGCGATCAGTTTCTCGGCGTGCCGGATGACGGCGTCGACCGGTTCGGTGAAGACGTCGCCGACCATGCCGCCGCGGGCGCGGGAGAAGGTCACGCTGCCGCGGCCCGCGTGCAGCCGCACGCCGACCTCGGCGGCGGCCTCGATGACGGCCTCGACGTACGGTTCCGGCTCCTCGCCGGGGAAGACGGTGTGCTGGTCGGCGACGGTGGTGACGCCGCCGAGCACGGATTCGGCCAGGACGGCGCGGGCGGTGGCCCTCATGTCGGCGGCGCCGAACCGGCCTTCACGCCAGCGCCGCAGCACCAGCTCGTCCTGCAGGCGCAGGAAGTCCGGCATGCCGGAGCGCTCCAGCGGCGGCAGGGTGCGCAGCGAGGCTTGGAACAGGTGCTGATGGGCGTTGATGAGGCCGGGCAGGGCGAGCAGGCCGGTGCCGTCGATGACCCGGTCGGCGTCGTCGGCGGGTAGGTCGTGGCCGATGGCGGCGATGCGCGGCCCGTCGATGAGGATGTCCGCGTCGCTCAGTTCCCGGTCCTCGGTGTCGAACGTGGCCACGTACGCCAGCCTGCGGAGGAGGACTTTCATGATCACCCCTACTGTAAACAGTCGTTTGCAAACGATCGTATGCATACGGGTGGTGATATTGTCAATCGGCATGGAGGAAAAGGGCGGCGAGGGATGGGCGCCGGTCATGCGCTTCAGCGAGCGTTCGGCGCCGACGCGGCGAGCGATCCTGGAGGCCGCACGGACCAGGTTCGCCAAGGACGGCTACGACCGGGCCACCATCCGCGCGATCGCCGCCGACGCCGGGGTCAGCGCGGCGATGGTGGTGCGCTACTTCGGCAGCAAGGCCGACCTGTTCGCGCTGACCACCAGGGCGGGATTCCTGTCACTGGACCTGACCCACGTGCCCGTCCGCGAGATCGGGCGCCGGTTCGTCCGGGCGGCGCTCGAACCGTGGGAGCGCGGCGATGACGAGGCGATGGCCGCGCTGCACCGCTCCGCCACGACCCACGAGGATTCGGCGAAAGCCGTGCAGGGGCTGCTCACCCACCAGGTCCTGCCCGTGCTGAAGGCGGCCTTCCCCGACGATCCCGGCATCGAGGCGAAGGCCGCCCTGGTGCACGCGCAGGGGCTCGGCGTCATCGTCGGCCGCTACCTGCTGCGGCTGGAGCCGCTGGCCTCCATGGACTTCGACGCTCTCGTCGCCTGTGTGGGCGACAGCGTGCAACGTTATCTGGACGCTTGACTACGGCTCGCCCCGCAGCGGCACGCCTTTGCTCTCCAGCTCATCCAGCAGGGCCAGCCCCTCCTTGGCCCACTGGATCTCCATGCGTGCCTTGGCGATCTGGCCCCTGAAGGTCAGCTTGCGGAAGGCGACGATGGCCTCGTGCTCCTCCTGCGGCCGCTGGGCCAGGCGCTCGCGCAGCAGCGAGACCCGCCGGTTGTCCACGTCGTCCAGCACCTGCTTCCAGATCTGCAGGGCGCGGGTGTAGTGGTTGAGATGCTCCTGCATCTGGCGGCGGGCCGCCTCGTAGGTGGACTGCTCGAAATGAGCCGCCTTCAGCCGGTACACATCCCGCTCAGGCTGGTACGGCGTGAGCTCGCGGATCCACCGCTGGAACTCCTCCAGACCGGCCTCGTTGATGGAGTAGATGCGCTTCTTCGCGTGCTCGCCCCGGGGGACGATCTCGACGTCCACGAGGCCGTCGCGCTCCATCCGCCGCAGTTCCGGGTAGATCTGGCTGTGCGGCGCACTCCAGACGTAGGCCACGCTGCCGTCGAAGTACTTGACCAGTTCGTAGCCGGTCATGGGCTCGGCGGTCAGCATGGCGAGCAGCGCGTGACGAAGCGACATGAACATCCACTAATGAGTAACGTGACAGGTACGCATAACAGTATCAATGAAGGTACCTTGCGTCCTGGGTCGGCGGCGGTGTCATCCCGTTTGAATGGTGTGCCCGCTCATGCCCGCGCGCGCTCCGGTAGCCGGCGAAGGGCGGCCTTCGCCGCGGTCGCCATGGCTCTCGCGGCGCTCGGCGTCTACCTGACAGTGTGGCCACCTGCGCCGCAGGGCCGAAGCACGCGGTGCGGGCCACCGCGGTGAGCACCCCGGCCCCGCCCAGAGCGGCCCCGCTGCCTTTCGACCTCTACTCCTACCTGCCGATGCGCGAGGAGCAATGCGCCGCCCCGGGGCCGCCGGCGAGCTGAAGCAGATCAGGCAGAGCGCCAGGCACTCCGTCGTCTTCGTCGTCGCCATGACCCGCCGGCCGACCAGCAGGCGCGGTGAGGAGCGGCTGACACCGGAGCTGGCAGTCACGGTAGGCCGGTCCGGCGCGGCCTGGCGCATTCTCGATGTCCAGCCGGCCACCCAAGGGCAGGGCGGGGACTGCCTGTCCCTGAGTCCGCACCGCCGGATCCGTGCCACAAGCAGGGCGGATGAGCCGAAGCGGCCCCCCTTGGCGGCGGTGCGGCCGCCGCCGGTCGGGACGAGCAGTGCCACCGGGGGTGAGGCCGCCTCATCGGGGTGAGCAGCGTGTCAGCCGAGGTCTCCGGTGAGGTGGCGCTGCACGACAGCGCCCTGGACAGCGACCAGTCGCTCGCGGTCGAGCGAGGCGAGTGGCTGCACGCGCAGGACGTACCTGGCCGTGGCCAGCCCCAACAGGTGGGCGCCCGTCAGGTTGGCCCGCAGTTCGGCGTGATCGGCCCCGATGGCGCGGGCCAGGGGCAGCATCACCTCCTCGGACATGAACGCCGCCACCATCGCCGACGCACTCGGCGACGCCGACGCCCCACGCGCCACCGCCAGCAGCCGTGCCCCCGTGTCCGGCGTTTCCCACAGCTCGAGGTATCGGCGCAGCAGCCGCTTGCCCAGCGTCCCGGTCTCCCCCTCGAACACCAGGGCCAGCAGGGACCGAGTCGGTGGATCGACCCGCAGGGCGGCATCGAACAGCCCGTCCTTGTTGCCGTAGAACTGCAGGATCAGCGCCGGATCGACGCCGGCCACGGCGGCGACGCCCCGGATGGTGGTCGTCGTGTAGCCGCGCTCGGCGAAACTCTCCTGCGCTGCTCGCACGATGGCCTCGCGGGTCCCCGAAGCCCCTGGACGGCGTCCGGGACCTCGTCTCTGGCGGGTCTCACTCACTCCTGCAAAATAACTCATCGATGTTGAATTCGAGGACGCGGACAAGTGCCCTGCCCGGCCGGACGAGCAAGCACTAGTCGATGTACCAGTAGCCCATGTCACCTGGTGCGACATACACCTCGAGGCGATCCCACTCATGCACGAACAGGCGGCCCGCGTCGGTGCCACTGACGATACTGTTCTTCGCCCCGGAGTCAGCGATCCTCCAGTGCCTGCTCGTCCAGTCTTCGCAAGTGCCCGAGGTGACCGGCGATGTCGCGATCAAACACCTCCCGGTCCACCTGTTCTTGAGTAGCCGGTGATCGCCGTTCCACGAGCTGTTGATCCAGTGCCACTGCTGGGCCTGGCTGTCATCTTCGCAGACCCAGGTGATGACCTTGCCGCTCTCGTAGGTGCTCAGACAGCCGCCGGTGGAGGCGTTCCGGAATGACCAGTAGAGCACCGCGGTAGCCGTCTCGGCTGTGCGGGGGACGGCCTGGGCCGGTTGCGCCGGAAGAAGACCGCACACAAGTGCTCCGGCTGCCATGACGCTGTTCGCGATCTTCCGCACTGGGATCCCTTCATGAAACTCTGTCTACGCATCCCGGCGGACAGGCCCCTGTAACCACATCTCGGCTTGCAGAAAACCCTTGAGAGAATAGATCGAGGCGACATCAGCCGAATCAGTCGCACGACCGGTCTGACGCGCCCTGGTGTCGCAACGCGCCTTCTACGGGCGTGCCGTGCAAGGTGGATGAGCGGTCAACCACGCCAGGTCGCGTAGATATGGTCCGCCCAGGCCAGCCGATGGTCTCCGACTTCCGCAGCCATGACGGCACTCAGCCGTTCCAGGGACAACGCCGCTTCCTCGGCGGTCATGCCGGTGAACCGGAGTAACGCGTAGGCGAACATTCCGGTCCGGTGGATCCCCGCGGAGCAGTGGACCAGCACGTGCCCGCCATCGCGCAACAGGGAACTCACCTGCATGAGGGCGGTCCCCAGCCGTTGATCGCTGGTGGGCGGCGGAGGGGCCGCGCCGGGAAGGGGGATCCATATCCATGGCAGGCCGAGCGCCCTGACGGCAGAGCCGAGCTGCAGGGCACCTTCGTGCCGGGACAGCAGCGTCACCACGTGCGTCACGCCCAGCGATGCGATGCCCGGCAGCGCCCTCAGTTGCGGCCGTCTCGTCACGGAGAGCGTTCCGCTGCCCACGGAAATCTGATCGACAGAGGGTCGGGATGGCACGAATGGGGATGCTATCGGCGAGCCCGCCGATGCCGCTGCAGGTTTGTCGGCCAGCCGTTTGGACGGCTGGCCGCATCAGCGGGCCCTCGCGTAACCGGTCATGCGACAGATTCGTCCCGTGCCTGAGTGGACATAACGTGCGGGAGCATGATCGAGCGGGATCTCGGGCATCTGGACATCGACAGGCTCCTGAAGAACGCCGACGCGCAGATGGCGCGCTCGGCCGACCTCGGCACCGCCATGGCCGGGCTCGTGGGCCGGGCCGAGGACGAACTGGTGACGGTCACCTACGCCGGCACCGGGCTCGATGACCTCCGGCTGCACCCTAAGGCGATGCTGCTCACCTCCGCCGAACTGGCCGAGCGCGTCAAACGTGCCATCGAACAGGCCGCGGCGGACCTGCGGCGGCAGACGACCGAGAAGATGGAGGAGGTCTTCGGCGAGGAGAACCCGCTGCGCCCTGACCTTGACCCGGAACCGGCTGCGGAACAGGCGCGTCTGTTGCGGGCGGCACAAGATCGCATGTTCGGGGACCCCGCGGGAGAGATCCATCGGATGGTGCAGCGCCTCGAGTACTGAGGCCGCTCCCGACGACGACGCCGGCAACGTTCGGCATTCCGGAGCAGTGAGATGGAAAGCTATCAGGGGGATCTGCAGCTCTTCATCGGGGCTGTCGTGACCATCACGTCCCTGTCAGGCGTGATGCCATACGTGCTGCCGATCGCCGGCCTCATGTCGACGCTGATCGCCGACCCTGCAGAGCAGCATCGGGCAGCCACCCAATGGCTCGACGAGACCCCGATCGACATCGGCCCCGAGTACGGCCCTACAACACCGTCAGCACCGGCCGTGCACGCCGATGGCGTCAGCGACCTGACCTATGTGCGCAACGAACTGAAGCGACTCAGCAAGCAGATCGGCGAGTCCGAGGACTGGCAAGGACGCGCCTACACCTCGTTCCTCGACAAGGTCGCGGAATTCGACGGTCACCTGCAAACACTCGAGAACAACAGGTCCGGCTGCGGGCACACCCTCAAATGCTCCGCAACGGCCTTTCACGCGCTGATGGGGGTCTGCGTCGCCCTCGCCGGAATTCTGGGAGCGCTGGCGGCGTTCCTCATCGTGGCGCGGTCCACGCCGGCCGGTCCGGCGGTTGAGGCGAAGGCGATAGGTATCGTGGTGCGTTTGCACCGATTGTTGTCGAGCGTGGTCAAAAATCACTGGAAACTGGTGCGGAGGGTCGGCCTCATCCTGACGAGCGCGGGTGTGACGCTCAACCAGCTCACCCGAGACCTGCCGCTGGTGAAGCCGGTATCGGCCGCCAGGCCCGACCTGCTCGAGGCCCGCGCCATCTGGGACCCCGCACAAGCGGACATCGTCGACGATCCACAGGCCGCCTTCGACCCCAGCGCGATCAAGTCGCCGAGCCCTCTGCCCGAGCTCGGCTGGTAGGACTCGCGAGGCCATCACCATCACCTGCGCCACCGGGCTCTTCGCCAGGCCGCCGGACGCACCGGTCGCCCGGACCGCACGCCGCAGGCCCCTTGCCCGCACCTCAAAAGGGCGCCGGGGTGCGAAAGGCAGTCCGGTACGCGTCATCAGCGCCGCCGCGGTCGCCAGCAGGGGCAGGCCCGCCACTACGGCGATCATGAAGGGCCCCGGTATGGCGATGGTGACAGGATCCCCCGCCCCATAGGTCGTCATCGCCGGCCCAGCGCCACACCCGTCACCACGCCCGCGGCCAGCTCCACCAGCGTGCCGAGCCCCGAGATGCAGAGGGCCTGACCGGCCACGATCATCCGTAACGTCCCGCGCGCGGCGCCGATGCCCATCATCGTCGAGCACTCATGAGGCCCGCGGGGCTGGAATGCGGAGGATTCCCGGCATGCCGCTTCTTCCTTGCTAGCGGGACAACCATTGGGCGAGCGCCGTGCTGATCTGCTCTCCGCTCGGGAAGGTCCCCGTCCAGGCGGTATAGCCGTCGGGTCGTACCAGGATGGTGGTGGCCTTGCCCAGCAGCAGCGGGCGGGAGGAGCGCAGGACGCGTAGCCGGTCGGGCCAGGGGTCGTCGCCGGGCGGGAGGCTCTGCGTGGTGTCGAGGAGGACGAAGCGGCCGTCGCCGAGATGCTCGTAGAGGCGGCTCGCCCTGTCGTCCAAGGTGAGCGCCAGGTCGGGGACGCGGGTGCCGGCGAGCGGCGTTGCGGTGGCCGGGCCGGGGGTGGGGTAGGTGACGGCCATGCCGGCGAACATCAGCCGGAGCCGTTCGGAGACCCGCGGATGGTTGACGATCTTCGGGAAGAGGTAGGGGCGGACCGCCCGGACGGCCGGCGGTGCTTCGGCGACGCGGCGCAGGGTGTCGGTCAGGCGCAGAACCTGGCGGCCGACCGGGTGGCGTTCAGGCTGATAGGTGTCCAGCAGCCAGGACGGCGCCCATCCCCGGTCGGCGGCGGCCAGCTTCCAGGACAGGTTGGCGGCGTCCTGGATGCCGGTGCTCATCCCCATGGCGCCGAGCGGTGAGTGCACATGGGCGGCATCCCCGGCCAGGAAGACCCGGCCGACGCGGTAGTCGCTGGCCTGGCGGCGCTCGCTCAGGAACCGGGTGGACCAGCGCATCTCGGCCACGCCGAGGTCCCGGCCGGTGATCCGCAGCATCGCATCGCGGACCTCCTCGATGGCCACCGGCCGCTCGATGGGGATGCCCTGGCCGGTGCGGTCCCAGATCGTCGCACGGTACCAGCCGCCGCCGTAGGGGGGCAGGAGCACGACGCCGTCGTCGCCCATGAACGGGTTGACCGCCAGCGGCAGGTCGGCTTCGAGCCGGACATCGGCGAGCAGGATGCGGGTGTCGTAGGCGCGCCCGCTGAACCCCACCCCCAGCAGCCGCCGCACCGCGCTGTGCGCCCCGTCACACCCCACTACGTAGCCGGCCCGCTCGGTACGGCCGCCGGCGAGGGTGAGCGTCACCCCGGCACCGTCCTGCGCCAGACCGGTGACCTCCGCCCCACGGACGATCTCCACGCCGAGCCCGCGGGCCCGCTCCTCCAGCGCCGCCTCGGTGCGGGCCTGACCCAGGATGATCAGATAGGGGAAACGGCTGTCCGGGTGACGCACGTTGAAGACGACCCCTTCACCCTTCACACCTTTGACGTGCGGTCGCACCTCGTCGACTTTGAGACCTTCGGCGACCAGCTTGTCGGCCAGGCCACGCATGTCGAGCAACTCCAGAGTGCGAGCGTGGATGGCGAAGGCCCTGGTCAGATTGGACTCCTCTGCCCGGCGCTCGAGGACCTTGACCGGAATGCCGGCGGCGGCCAGGTCTCCGGCTAGCATCAGCCCGGTGGGACCGGCCCCCACGACGATGACGCTCACAACGCCTCCATGAGATACTCAGAGTTCCGGTACTACAAGTACCGGTTGCTGTATTGGTACTCTCAGTACCGGATAGTTGTCAATGGGCGTGGGGGTGACCGATGCCGGCCAGTCGTGGAGGACGCAGGCCCGATCCCGAGGTCGACGAGGCCATCAGGCAGGCCATGGCCGAGCTGCTCTTCGAGCGCGGCCTGGACATGACGTTCGACGATGTGGCGGCACGTGCCGGGGTGGGGCGCACCACGGTGTTCCGCCGCTTCCCGACGAAACGCGAGCTGCTGGTCGAGGCGTTCTCCCAGGTCAGTCTCAAGCGCTTTCATCTGCCTGACACCGGCTCCATCCGCGACGACCTGTGCGAGCTGCTGACGGTCATCATGCGGGAGTTCGGCAGGCCGGAGCTGCGCATGCTGCTCAGGCAGGGGCTGGGCGAGGCCTGCCGCGACCCGGACTTCACCGGATTGTTCCGCGACGTCATGAAGCGCCGCCTGGAGCTGATCTCCTCGCTGGTGGAGCGGGGGATCGAACGCGGCACGTTCCCGCCGGGCACCGACGCCAGGCTGATCGCGGACCTGATCTCGGGAGTCATCTCCATCCGCGTCGCCGACGGCAGTCCCCTGCCCGGCGCCGACGAGATCTCCGCCCTGGTCGACGGCCTGCTCCACGGCTTCGCCACCGCGCAGGGCTCGGAGGCGATTTCCGGTCGGGTGACTGATTCGGCCCGCCGCCTCCGGCCTCTATCGTGACAAGACCGATGGACCGCATCGATGCCGCCGTACGGGCCGGGCACCGGCGACTCCCTCGCCTTCCCCCATCACGATGGGAGCGTGACGTGCGTCTTCCGCCTGCCGAAGTGTTCGACCGGACCAGCACGACGAAGGTACCGGCCCGTACACCGGCGCTCTTGAGCGGAACGATCGCGCGGCCCGTCGTGACGGGCCAGGCTCGGGAATGAGGGTGTCCCCATGGGAAAAGCACCGCCCATGTACCCCACCAATGCCCTCGATCGCGGTCTCCGGCTAATCCAGCTCGTCCGCGACGAGGGCGACATCCGCGTGAAGGAGGCGGCGCGGGAGCTGGGCATCGCCACCTCCAGCGCGCACCGGCTGCTCCAGGCGCTGGTGTACCGCGACTTCCTGGTCCAGGACGAGACGCACGCCTACGTCCCCGGGCCCGCCATGTCCGCCGGGGCGGCCGGCCTGAGCTGGAGCCGCGACCTGCGCCGGATCGCCACGCCGCACATGATCCGGCTCAGCCGGCGCGTCGGCAACTCGATCAACCTGGCCGTCCACGCCCAGCACGACATCCGCGTCCTGTCCAGCGCGACCGTGCCCGGCGGCACCCACGACTGGCGGGGATCCATCCTGCCCGCGCACAGGACCGCGGGAGGCAAGGCGATCCTGTCGGCTCTCCCTGACCCGGCGCTCGAACGGCTGTACCTCGGCGTGGATCACAGCGCGGGCGTCTCGACGGCGGAGTTCGACCGGCTCATGAACGGCGTCACCTGGGCGAGAAGCACCGGCTGGTCCATCTCCAAGGGCGAGTGCGAGAAGACGATCACCGCCGTCGGCACCCCCATCCAGCACCGCTCCGGCCGCACGCTCGGCGCCATGACCATCACCACGCACGGCCCGCGAGCCTGGTGGGGCCTGGCCTGGACAGGACCCTCCGGCACCTGCAGCACGCCCGCGCCCGCATCGAGGCGGACCTCGACGATCTTCTGGGATCGGCCGTATCCGTCATGTGACTGGTCTCCGGAATCAGGGGCGCATCCGATGGACCGGGGGTGTGGCCGTCTGCATCATTGCTTCCACGTCCGAAGCCACATGATCTTCGACGCCGAATCCGGAAGGCACCCACATGATCCTCTCCACGACGGTCCGCGCTCTGACACTGGGCATCACGACGGCTGCCCTGGCCCTGGCCGTCGCGGCGTGCGGCAGTGGTGATGCCGCTGGTGACGCCGGCGGTACCGGCGCGCCTGACAAGGCCGGGCTCGTGGGCAAGCTGACCGCCGACGAGAACTTCAAGGGGCTGCCGGGGGACCTGACCGACTGCATGGCAGAGGTCGCGCTCAAGTTCGGCGACCAGGACGACCTGCAGTCCTACATGGCGGGGAAGATCACGCTGGAGCAGGTCAAGGGCTTGGGCAAGGACGACAAGGCGGCCGAGGCCGAAGCCGAGAAGTGCACGAACCTCGGGGGCTGAGCCGCCGGGCTTGCCTCACCCTCCGCTGTCAGGACGCCCTCTCACCGCCGGGGTGACGCGCTCGGGTGAAGGGAAGCTGCGGCGATAGGCGGCGGGCGAGATGCCGACGATCGTCCGGAAATGTTGCCGGAAGGACGACGGGCCGCCAAAGCCGCTCCTGTCGCCTACCTGGTCGATCGTCAGGTCGGTGGTCTCCAGCAGGCGGCGGGCGCGCTCCACCCGCTGCCTGGTCAGCCACTGCCCGGCGGTCATCCCGACCTCCTGCCGGAAGCGGCGGGTGAAGGTGCGCACGCTCGTTCGCGCATGGGCGGCGAGCTGGGCCAGGGTCAGGGGCTGTTCGAGCTGCTCCAGCGCCCAGGCCCGGGTGCCGGCGGTGGTGGCCTGCGCCGCTTCGGGGATGGGCCGCTCGACGTACTGCGCCTGCCCGCCGTCCCGCCAGGGCGGCACGACGCAGCCGCGGGCCGCGCGGTTGGCGGCCTCGCTGCCGTGGTCCAGCCGGACCAGGTGCAGGCACAGGTCCACCCCGGCGGCGGCGCCCGCGGAGGTGAGCACGTCGCCGTCATCGACGAACAGCACACTCGGATCGACCCTGACCTGGGGGAACGTCCGCTGGAAGGCCTCCGCCTCGCGCCAGTGGGTGGTCGCCGGACGGCCGTCCAGCAGACCGGCGGCGGCCAGCACGTACGCGCCCGTGCAGATCGACACGATGCGGCCGCCTGGCCGGATGCGCGACAGCGCCCCGGCCACGGGCTCAGGCAACCGGCCGTGCTCGCGCACCGGCCCCAGAGCGGTGAACGGAGGGATCACCACGGTGTCGGCGCCGTCGAGGGCCCCGGCGTCATACGCGGCGCCGATCGCGAAGCCCTCGCTGCTGACCACAGGCTTTCCGTCCACCGTGCAAACGATCACCTCGTAGAGCGGCTCCCCGCTCGCCCCCGTGGCCTCGCCGAAGATGCGGGACGCAATGCCCAGCTCGAACGGGATGACGCCGTCGAGCGCGAGAACGACCACACGATGCATGGCCAGATCCTGGCACAAAGTGACCTTCCGGCCAATGGTGGTCGCTCCCCTCCGGCGGCAGGCTGGCGGCGTCCTGCACACCGAGAGGGGCACATCGAACATGAACGACACGACCGCGCGGATGCGGGCCATCGTCGTGGCGGCCTGGGGAGGCGCGGAAGGCCTGCGCGAGACCGAGCTTCCCCGGCCCACGCCGGGGCCCGGCGAGATCCTGGTGCGCGTGCACGCGGCCGGAGTCAACGCGACCGACTGGAAACAGCGCACCAGTGGCGGCCTCGGCTTGTGGGCCGACCCACCCATCGTCGGATGGGACGTCTCCGGGAGGGTCGAGGCCACGGGCCTGGGCGTGACGCTGTTCCGGCAGGGCGACGAGGTCTTCGGCATGCCCCGCTTCCCCCACCAGGCCGGGGCGTACGCCGAGTACGTGGCGGCTCCCGCCCGGCACTTCACCCGCAAACCACCGCAGATCGACCACATCCACGCGGCGGCCCTGCCTCTCGTCTCGCTGACGGCCTGGCAGGCTCTCTTCGACACCGCACGGCTCCAGCCGGGACAGCGGGTTCTGATCCACGCCGCCGCCGGCGGTTTCGGGCACATCGCCGTCCAGATCGCCAAGACACACGGCGCCCACGTCGTCGCCACCGCACGCCGGCACAAGCATGCGTTCCTGCGCGGACTCGGCGCCGATCACCTCATCGACTACACCATCACGGACTTCACCACCGCCGTCCGGGACGTGGACATCGTGCTCGACCCCGTCGGCGGCGACTACGGACTCCGGTCCCTGGACGTGCTGCGCAAGGGGGGAACACTGGTCTCGCTCGCCTCACCGGCCGACGACGCACTGAAACCGCACGCCGCGGCCCTCGGGCTGCATGCCGGTTTCATGCTGGTCGAGCCCGACAACGCCGCCCTGGCCGCCGTCGCGGACCTGGCCGCCACGGGACGGCTGCACGCCGCGGTCGAGCGCGTCTTCCCTTTGTCGGAGGCGGCCACCGCGCACCGGCTGGGCGAGACCGGCCGCACCACCGGCAAGATCGTGCTGCGGGTCCTGGAATGACCCGCCCGGCGAGACTCCACCGGAGCAGGCGATGACGAGCCTTGAGGAGTTCTCCCCGTGCACCTCCGGCTGCACTGGTCTCCCTACGAGCTGACCAGGTGCGCGAGGCTGCGGGACAGCACGGTCGGCACCCGCTCGATCTACGGCGGCTACAAGTTGCCTCCGCCGTTCCCCGCGCCGGCGTCAGGCGTGCTCACCGCAGGAGACTTTGACGATCTCGATCCTGGCGTCTGGGTGCCACGGCGATCCGCACGCGCGGCATCCGGAGAAGAACCCCTCGGCGAATCCGGCCCCCATCAGGTGACATCGCCCAGCGCGCTCCTGACCCTAGCCGAGATGACCACGGTGACCTGGGAGGTTACCGCCGTGTTCGTGACAGACACGAAAGTGCCTCCTTACGCCCTGCGTGAAGACCCGCGCATACTCCACCTGTCCGCGCGGGATCAACACAAAGGAGTGTCCCCAGATGATTCTCGTCACCGGTGTTTCCGGAGCTCTCGGCGGCCTGGTCCTGGACGGCCTGTCCGCCGCCGGCGGGATGGAGGTGGTGGCCGGCACCAGCTCCGCCACCCGTACGGCGGCGCGCCGCGTCGACTTCGACGACCCGGCGACCCTGGCCGGCGGGTTCGCCGGGGTGGACGTGCTGGTGTTCGTCTCGGCCGGGTACGCCGAGGACGACGTGGTGCTCGCCCGCCACGGGGCCGTGGTCGCGGCGGCGGCAGCGGCGGGCGTCCGGCACGTGATCTACACCAGCCTGGCGGGCTCGGGCGACTTGATGACCCTCGCGTTGTCACATCGCTGGACCGAGGCCCGCCTGGCCGCCGCCCCGTTCGACGTGACCGTCCTGCGCAACGGCTTCTACGCCGACGTGCCGGTCGGCCTGGCCGCGGCGGGAGCGGGATCCGCCGCGGCCACGGGGGTCTTCGCGGCGGCGTTCGGCAACGGCAGGGTGTCGGTGGTGGCCAAGGAGGACCTCGCGGACGTGGCCGTACGCGTGGCGGCCGAGACCCAGCACGACCTCGACGCGGGCGGGCGCAGCCGGCACGCGGGCAAGGTCTACGAGCTCGAGGGTGTCACCGCGATCGGCGGCCACGACATCGCCGGGGTGCTGAGCACGGCGCTGGGCCGCAGGGTCGAATACCGGCCCGTCTCCCTGGAGGAGACCCGCAAGGCGCTGGAGGGCAGCGGCCTGGAGCCCTACCAGATCGGGCACTCGGTGTCGCTTTTCGCCAACGCCGGCGCGGGCGTCCTCGAAGCTCGCGGCACCGATCTGACCAGCCTGCTCACCACGAAGCCCCGCCCCGTCCACGACCTCATCGTCAAGGCCGTCGAAGCGGGCGGCTACCGCTCCCGCTCGGTCGATGCCCGCTCCACCGGTACCGGGGGCTGACGCCCCGGTATCGGCGTGCCAGGTGGGCGTTTAACCCGTTGTGGCGTCGGCGATCATCTCCCGATAATGGCCGGCATGGAGGAGATCGAGGTCGTCGTCGCCCATAGCGAGCGAGCGACCCTGCGTGTCGGTGATGTGTTTCTGAAGATCGACGTCGATCAGACGCGCACCGACGTCGAGGTCAGGGCGATGGCCCTGGCGCCGATCCCGACTCCGCAGGTCCTGTGGCGCAAGCCGCCCGTGCTGGCGCTCGCCGCCCTGCCCGGGACGGCACTGGGCAACCTCGGTGAGCCGTCGCCCGCGGCACCGGCGGCGTGGGCCGCGGCGGGTGCGGCCGTGCGGACCCTACACGACGCGCCCCTGCCGCCATGGCCCGGCCGGCGCCTCGACGAGATCGCCTCGCGCCTCCATGACGAGTGCGCGTGGCTCGTCACGAACGGCGTCCTTCCCAAGGACGTCGTGACTCGTAACCGCCAGGTTGCCGAGGCTGCGTTGCGGCCGTGGAAACCGGTGTTCATGCACGGCGACCTGCAGATCACCCACGTGTTCGTCGAGGATGACGAAATCACCGGTGTGATCGACTGGTCCGAGGCGGCTCAGGGCGACGCCATGTACGACCTCGCCGTCCTGACGCTAGGACACGAGGAGCACCTCAACGATCTGGTGACCGGCTACGGCACCCACGTTGACCTCGACGTGATCCGTGGGTGGTGGTCGTGGCGAAGTCTGGTGGCGGCCCGCTGGCTGATCGAGAACGGCTTCGATCCGTCCCTGCCAGGCTGCGAGTTCGACGTGCTGCGAGCCCGGATGTGAGGTCCGCACGTGTGCCCGGGTACGCGCCCGCGACCGGGCACCGAGGTGGACGCGAAGTCCGGCAGGCGGGTGATCGGACCGGCAAACGTTGCTGCTTGTCGCCAGCGAATCACTCTGCCGCAGCACGGAGCCTACGTGTCCCCGCGAGACCAGAGCTGGGCGCGTCGGTCACAGGCGGTCCAGTGTGTTGCGCGTGTGCCGAGCCACGCGCCCCTTCCTCCTCGGCGACCGGGCACATGGCAAGGACGAACAGGTGGCGGGGCACGGCGCGCACGACGTCGATGACGGCTGGGCTGATGTCGCCGGCTTGCCCGGGTGCGAACGCGACGATGAGGCGTTCGGGGGTGACGGTCACTGTCCGTCCTTTCCCTTTGGCGTGGTTGCCCTGGGGTTCCTGTCGCTGGTCGTCGGTGCTGCCCGTTCCGCCTTCGGTCCCGTCGACCTCCTTGTCCCGGGGTTGTTGGGGTCTTCGTGTCGTCCCCTGGTGTCTCCTGTCGTGGTGTAGGGGCGCGGTCCGGCACGGGGCTTGTAGGGAGGTGGTGGACTCCGGAAGGGGTGAGGGGCCCGCCGCCGCGCCTGCTCACTCATCGAACACCTCAGCGGTGGTGCGGGGCACGGCGACGAGCTCCCGGCTGCGGCCGTTGAGCGCGTCGAGGATGCCGGCCAGTTCGGTGGCGAGCGCCGGGCCGAGGTCGCGGGTCAGGCGGCGGCCGTCCTGGTAGCTGCGGTTGATCCGGGCGACCGGCGGATGGGCGCCGAAGTAGCGGATGAACAGTTCGATCTCGACGCCGTCGACGCGCCAGGAGGGCGAGCTGGGCGGCGTGGCCGGGCTGGTCGCCGGGCCGGTGTCAGGATCGGCCCCAAGGCACGTCGCATCGGGGCGTGGGAGCGAAGGTTGCGGTCATGGTCACGCCTTTCCGTGACGTTGGTGTGCGGCGCACGACGGACCGGCGCACCAAGGCTTGGGATGCGGCGGCGGACGCCTGGGACGGGGTCACGCTGCCGCGCCTGCTCGAAGGGGCCGGGCTCATGTCTCCTCCGCGGGGGACGTGTTGCCCAACAGGGAGACCTGCCAGGCCAGCGCGGTCGTGAGGGTGGCATCGTTCGGCCGCTCAACAAGGGCGAGCACACCGGCAGTCTTCAGCTCAGGCATGATGGCGCGTAACAGCACGGCCACCCACCACTCCCGGTACTCTTCGTCGCGGTGCCGTTCCATGTGCCGGCCGGCGTAGACCGCGCGAAGCTCGACCAGCCTGCGGACCGCCCGCCACTCGCGGGCCGCCCCCAAGCGCGCCGCGAACGCCGCCCGCGCCACCGCCCGCTGGATGTCCCCAACGCTCAGCCGCCGGGCAGGATGGCGAGCGCCTTGGCCAGGTGCGGCTGCATGCGCTCGGCGGCGACGGAGGTGACGACCCGGTCCTCGTGGCCTTCCACGACAGGCTCGGGGCCCAGCTTGGCCAGCGCCTTGTAGTGGCGGGTCTCCTTGCGGCGGTGCCTGGCGATCAGATTGGTGGCGATGCCGAACAGCCAGGGCCGCAGGTCTCCGCGTTCCGGTTCGTAGCGGTCGCGCCGGTCGAAGGCCAGCAGGAACGTCTCGGCGGCGAGGTCCTCGGCGATCTGCGTGTCCAGGCGGCCGGCGACGTACAGGTAGATGTCGCGGTAGTAGCGGTCGTGGACGGCGGTGAACAGGTCGGGGTCGCGCCGGTACCGGGCGGCGAGCTCGGCGTCGGTCACCTGTTCGCTCACGTCGGCGCTCACGTTCTTGTCTTCGGCATCAGGTCGGCTTTCCGGTCGGCGGTCACGATCATCCATCCTTCGCCGCAAGCCGGAATCGCCTTCCCGCGGGATCCGATAGGGAAGAAGGCTGGGCCAGCCGACCAGGAGGAACCCCGTTAACGCCGCGTCCCAGTTGGGAAGCCGAGCGCCGGTCCACAACTCTGTCACCCATAGTGACGGGGCCTGCTCTTCTCGAATCCATGCTTTCGAGACCCGGCCCGGGCGCACCTCGGCAGCGGCACCCCCGAGGAACTCATCTGGTCCGACCGGCGTACCGGAGCCACGATGGGCCGCGACAGCCTGGAGGACCTGCTGCGCCGCCTACCGCCGCACGGCATCCATCGCCGTCAGCTCACCCATTACCGGGCCGACCGCACACACGGCGCAGAGCCGTACGGTCAAGTACCTGTCCGTCTCCTGGAGGAGACCCGCAAAGTGCTGGAGGGCAGCGGCCTGAAGCCCTGCCAGATCGGTCGATGCTCGCTCCGCCGCGAACGGGGGCTGTCCGCCCGGCATCGCAAGAGACCGTACGCATGGGCCGCCCTTCGCAGGGCCAGTCACGTGACAGATGTGCGCCGGTACGCGGGGCGATTAGCGTCTGGCTGTCTGTCAGGCCCTGGCCGGGGCGCTCTCATCGCCGGTGCCCGCGCGGGCTTCCTGCCGACGATCGGACGCCACATGCTCGCCGACACCCGCACGGCCCTGCCCGCGCAACGCCGCGCCACTGCCCTCGCTGACCACCGTGCCTTCATGGTCCTGCTGGCCCTGGCCGCCGCGCTGCGGTTGGTGACGATGCTCGGCTACCGCCCCGCCACCCTCTACTGGTACGACTCCTTCACCTACCTCGACACCGCCGTGCACCCGGCCCCCTCGGCCACCTTCCACCCCATCGGCTACCCGCTGCTACTACGCGCCCTGCTGCCCTTCCACAACGTGGACCTGATCGCCGCCGTCCAGCACACCCTCGGCCTGGCCACCGCCATCCTGCTCTACGCGGTACTGCGCCGCCGATCGGCACCCGCCTGGCCGGCCACCACCGCCACCGCGCCGCTGCTGCTGGACGCCTCCTTCCTGCGCCTGGAACACGCGGTCCTGTCCGACACGCAGTTCATCTTTCTCATCACGGCCGCCCTGGCTGCGCTGCTGTGGAACCCGACACTGTCCTTGCGCGCCACCGCCACCGCGGGCCTGCTGTTCGCCGCCGCCACCCTGACTCGTACCATCGCGCTGCCGCTGCTCCTGCTCGTCGGCCTCGTCCTGGCCGCCCAGCGGGCCGGCTTGCGCCGCCTGACGGCGCTCACCGTGGCCGCCGCCCTGCCTCTGAGCGGCTACGCCACCTGGTACGCCGTCTGCCACGGCCGCTTCGCCATCAGCGGGGCCGACGGGGTCGCACTGTGGGCCCGCACCATGACCTTCGCCGACTGCGTTCGCATCCAGCCCCCGCCTGACCTGGCCGTCCTGTGCCCCAACGGCACCACGACCGACGCCGCCTCCGAATATGTCTGGGCCCCGCAGGCCTCACTCAACCGCCTGCCCGGTGACCGCTTCACCCACAACGGCCTGGCCCGCTCCTTCGCCATCCGCGCCATCCTCGCCCAGCCGCTGGACTACCTGGCCGACGTCGCCACCGACACCGCCATCGCCTTCTCCTGGACCCCGATCGCCCACCCCGTCCGCGTCACCCCCGCCTTCGGCTTTGGCCACGGCCACGGGGACCTGCCCGCCCAGCCGCTGATCGATAAGGTCACCCGCGAGTACGACCCCGACATTCGCGGCCAGAGCTCCGTCTCCCCGTACGCCGACCTTTTGATCGCCTACCAGTACGTCGCTTATCTGCGCGGTCCCCTCCTGGGCGCGATTCTGCTGCTCGGCGCCGCCGCCATCCGCCGCCCCCGCGTGGCCCTGCTGCCCTGGGTGGTGGCGATCGGCCTGCTCGTCGGCCCGGTCGCGGTCCTTGACTTCGACCATCGGTATGTGCTGCCGGTCATCCCGGTCGCCTGTCTGGCCGCCGGGCTCTTCCGTGCCATACCGTACCGTATGGTACGGTCTCGTTAGGTTGTCCGTCCTGTGATCCGAGGAGAGACATGTACGCCTTGTCCGGCCCCCTCTGGTACGCCCTGCCCGACCCCGTCTGGCCGGTCGTCGTCCTGGCCTTCATCCAGGCCGGCGACGCCGTCATGTGCATCAAGCCCATGCCGTTCATCGCCCAGTGCTTCGAGGACGTGAACTGGCCGCGGCGTTACTGGTGGATGATGCCGCCGCTGAAGTTCTCCGCCGCGGCCGGCCTGATCATCGGCATCTGGCTGCCGTACCTCGCCGCCCTCACCTGCGCCGCGCTCGTGCTGTACTTCATCATCGCCATTTCGATGCACATCATGGCCCGCGACTTCGGCCGCAACCTCTTCCTCAACGCCACCGGCATGCTCCTGATCTGCATCGCGACCGGCATCTACAGCTTCCTGCCATGAGGCCGGCCCGCGCCCGTGCACACCCGGGCCGGCCCGGCGCCTGTGCTACGTTCGCCCGATGAGCACGGCACGTGACCGGTGGCTGGACGAGGGGCTGAAGGTCCTCGCGGAAGAGGGTGCGGCAGGGGTCCGCATCGACCGGATCGCCGCCCGGCTGAAGCTGTCGAAGGGCTCCTTCCACCACCACTTCGACGGCGCCGAGGGATACAAGCAGGAGCTCCTCGCGCACGTCGAGCGCCTGTCACTCGAAACGCTCGACCGTGCCATCGCCGAGGCCGCCGGATCGACCGACGCCCGCGCCGTGCTCGCGCACCTGACGCGGCTCGTCCGCCCCGACGGCACCGGCCTCTACCGGCCCGAGCTCGAGATCGCCCTGCGGGCCTGGGCCACCTGGGACGCCGACGTACGCGCCGTGCAGACCCGCCTCGACGAGGCCCGGCTGGCCGCGCTGCAGCAGGTGTGGCGACCGGCCGTGGACAGCGACGAGGCGGCCAGGACCGCGGCCCTGCTGCCCTACCTGCTCGCGGTGGGCGCGACCGTCGTCTTCCCGCCCATCGACGCCGACCGGCTGCGCGGCCTCTACGAACTGCTGCTACCGCTTGTCCCGGACACCTCAGCGTAGACAGGCGAGCCGAGGCCGGCGCGGATCCGTACGGTGACCGGTCCTGCGCTCGGGCCCCAAGGTCAGCGGGTCAGAAGCGCGTGCCCGGCCGGCCCCTTCTCCCTGGTCCTACCGGCCCGGCCGGAACGCCAGCCACCTGCGCGAGGACGGGAGCCAGACCAGGACGAGCATGCAGGCCGCGCAGCCCGCGGCCGCGAACGACAGAACCGACCGGAGCACGACGACGCTCGCGCCGACGTCGTACACCCACAAGGCGATGACCGGCAGCGTGACGAGGGTGAGCGCCACGTGCGCCCCGCGCTGCCGGGTGGCCAGCAGCAGAGTCACCGCCAGCACGAACAGCCCGGCACTGGCAGTGACGTGGCCGCGCATGACGAGCTCGGTGTGGACCTCGGCCCGATGCAACTCGGCCACCAACGGCTCATACGCCAAATCGGCGGGTACCTGGCCCGGCCCGCCGATGATGGTGCCGGCCAGGGCGGCCACACCGGACAAGGCGGCCAGCGCGGCCAGGAGCCCGCTCGCGAGGATGGTCACCGGCTGCGCCGATTCCATCCGGTGTCTGGAGTGCGCCGGCCGCGCCGGGTCCGTCCGCTGCCTGGAGTACGCCGGTCTCGCCGGCGCCACGAAGCGATGAGTGGCCATCAAAGGGGTCTCTCCTTCGAGCACATAAGGGTTCACGGCAAGCCTGGCACCGGTGCCCGAGCGATCGAATCTGCCGCGCGACTGGCCCGCGCCGATCTGCGCCCATTGCCCTCTTGACGCGCCGATCAGTAGATGCTTTTTTAGGTAAAGTCATACCTAAACTGATAAGCAGGTGCCCCGCGATGACAGAGTCCCGACCAGCCCACGGCAAAGCGATCAGCATCGAGGAGTACCGCGAGCTGCTCCCCAACATGCGCTCGGTGACGGAGTCCAACGAGGTGGCCTCCGTTCTCACCGCCGACGACTACTTCAAGGTCGTCAACAAGCCGGACACCCGCCCGGCCTTCTGGAAGTTCGCAGACGTCCGCGCCACCCTCGACCGGCTCGCCGAGGAGCCGCTGCGCGAGGCCGAGCGGCGCTTCTGCACGACGGTGAACGCCGACACCGGCGAGCTCGTCGGCGCGACACCGTTCATCTTCATCGGCTGGCAGCTCATCCACCCCGGTGAAGAGGTCCCGCCGCACCGCCACAACTCGGTCGCGATCTACCACATCCTGGAGGGCAGCGGCTACACCGCCGTCCAGGAGGCCGGCTCGACCTGGACGAAGTACCACTGGGAGAAGGGCGACACCCTGGCCTGTCCCGCCTGGGCGTACCACGCGCACTACGCCGAGGGCGACGCCGACACCCTCATGTACGTCGTCCAGGACATGCCGATGATGGCCGTCAGCCGCACCTTGTTCTGGGAGGAGCCGCTCGGTCAGGAGAACATCCGGCACATGGTCACGGGAACGAGCCCCTCCTGGAGCGTCACCCGGACGAAGGACGACGTCGATGCCTGAGATCGTGCGGCAGCCGGTCGTCCTCGGCGAGCGGGGCGCCGGAGGGTTCCTCGTCAGCGACGGCAGCGGCGGCGGCGAGCGGCCCGCGCTGGTGCTCACCACCGCGATCGCCGGCGTCAACGACTACATCCTGCGGCAGGCGGACCGGCTGGCCGCCGACGGCTACGCCTGCCTGGTGCTCGACTACTACGCCCGCCAGGGCGGCCAGGCCCCCGACCTCAGCGGCATGGACAAGGTCATGCGGGCGGTCGCCTCGCTGTCCGACCCTCAGGTGCTCGCCGACATGAGCGACGCGGTCGCCTGGCTCAAGGACCGCTGGTACGGCGGCGTCGGCGCCCTCGGCTTCTGCATCGGCGGCACGTACGCGCTGCTGGCCGCCTCCCAGATCCCCGACCTGAGCTGCGCGATCACGTTCTACGGCATGCTGCGCTACACCGAGCTCACCGAGAACAAGCCCGTCTCCCCCCTGGAGACCCTCGACAAGGCGGCCTGCCCGGTGCTCGGCCACTTCGGCGAGGCCGACCATCTCGTCCCGCCGGCCGACGCCGCCGAACTGGCCGAGCGGCTGCGCGGCAAGCCCGCCGAGATCTACACCTATCCGGGCGCCGGTCACGCCTTCCACGAGGACTTCCGGCCGGAGGTGTACCGGCCCGTGGCCGCGACCACCGCATGGGCCCGTACCGGCGCGTACCTCTCGTACTACCTGCCTCCGCCTACGTGATCGACTGGGTGCGCCTCGCCCCCGCGGGCGCGCTTCCCCTCAACGAGTCGGTCACCGTCGAGATCGACGGTGACCGGATCGCCCTCTTCCACACCGAGCACGGCTATCACGCGCTGGCCGGATCGTGCCCGCACATGGGGGGCCCGCTCAGCGAGGGGAGCGTCGGCGACGGCGCCGTCACCTGCCCCCTGCACGGATGGCGCTACGACCTGAGCACCGGCGAGCGGCTGGACCGCCGCGGCCAGCCCGTCCCCACCTACCCCGTCGAGGTCCGGCAGGGCTGGCTCTGCCTCGGCCTGCCCGCGCAAGACAGGAGCTGAACCTTTGAAGATCGACAACGTGGCCGCGAGGCTGGTCGTCGTGCCGCTGGGCGCCGCCAGGGGCGGATCGGGCGCGACCAGCGTCCAGGTGCTGCACGTCACCGTGCACGACACGGACGGGGCGAGCGGCACCGGCTTCACCTACGCCCTCACCGGCGGGATCGAAGGCGCCCACGCCATCCTCACCTCCCTCTACACCCCGGCCGTGACCGGCCTCGACCCGCTGGACTGGGAGCGCACCTGGCACCGGCTCTGGGCCGCCACGCACCGCGTCGGCCGGGGCGTCGCGCTGCCCGCCCTGTCGGCGCTGGACATCGCCATGTGGGACCTGCGCGCCCGCCGCGCCGGCCTGCCCCTGTTCCGGCTGCTGGGCGCGCACCGCGACACCGTCCCCATCTACGGCAGCGGGCGCGCCACCCACCAGATGAGCGACGACGACCTCGTGGCCGGCGCCCTGTCCTACGTCGCGGAGGGCTACCGGGCGGTCAAGCTGCGCGCCGGCGTGCACGACGTCGAGGCCGACGTACGGCGGGTGGCCAAGGTCCGCGAAGCAGTCGGCCCCGAGATCACCATCATGGTGGACTGCAACGAGCGGCTCACCGCCGCCGACGCCCAGCGGCTGGGGCATCGGCTCGGCGAGCACGACGTCGCCTGGATGGAGGAGCCGCTGCCGTCCGACGACGTCAAGGGGCACGCCCTGCTGGCCGCGCGCTGCCCGGTGCCGATCGCCGTCGGCGAGCACCTGCTGGGCAGGTTCGAAGCCAAGCAGTACCTGGACGAGGGCGCCTGCGCCGTTCTCATGCCGGACGCGCCGCTGGCCGGCGGGATCAGCGAGTGCCTGCGCATCGCCACGCTCGCCGAGGCGTCCAGCGTCGCGATCAGCCCGCACTTCCTGCCCGACCTGCACGTCCACCTCGCCGCCGCCGCCAGGTCCGCCACCTACGTCGAGCACTTCCCGCTGATCGACGACCTGCTCGCCGAGACGCTCACCGTGCGGGACGGCATGGCGGTGCCACCGGACCGTCCCGGCCACGGCATGCGCTGGAACCCCGAGGCGCTGGACCACTACACGGTGAAGGGCTGAGACATGCGACTGGCGATCTTCGACGACTGGCGGCTCGGCCTCGTCGACGCGGCCGGCGAGACGATCCGGGACGTCACCGCCGCCGTGCCCGACCGGCGCGACGCCGACCCGCACGGCGCCGGCTGGTGGCTGCGGCTGTGCCGGGACCTGCCCGCGCTGCGGCCCGCCCTGGCCGAGGCCGCGCGGCAGGCGCACGCCCGTCCCTTGCGCGAGGTACGGCTGCGCGCCCCCGTCCTCAACCCCGGCAAGATCATCGCGTGCGCGTCCAACTACGCCGCCCACGTCGCCGAGATGCGCGACGTCGTGCTCCCCCGCCACGCCGGCGCGCCACCACCCTCGTGGCTGCTGGACTTCGACGTCTTCCTCAAGGCGCCCAGCTCCATCAGCGGGCCGGCCGACCCGATCGTCCTGCCCGCGCTCGCCGCCGGCCGCGAGATCCACCACGAGAGCGAGCTGACCCTCGTCATCGGGCGCGGCGGCAGGGACATCGGCGAGGACGCGGCGCTCTCCCACGTCCTGGGCTACCTCATCGGCCTGGACATCACCGAGCGCGGCGACGGCGACCGCTCCCGCCGCAAGAGCCACGACACCTTCACCCCGCTCGGCCCGTGGCTCACCACCGCCGACGAGGTCGGCGACCCCAGTCGCTCGACATCGAGCTGCGCGTCGGCGACGCCGTCCGCCAGAAGGTGTCGGCCAGGGACATGGTCACGCCGATCGCGCGGATCGTCTCGCACGCGTCGGCGCTCATGACGCTGCACCCAGGCGACGTGATCATGACCGGAGCCCCGCCGGGGGTCGGCCCGATCGTCGCCGGCGACCTCGTCTCGGTCTCCATCAGCCGGCTGGGGCACATGAGCATCCCTGTCCGCAGGGCCGGCTCACCCACCTGAACGCGCACGGCCCCGGAAAGGGGATGCCCAGATGAGCGTCGTCCTCCCTGCGCTCTCACGCCGCCCAGCCCTCCTCATCACGCTTCTGTGCTGGTCGGCCATCGTCTTCGACGGCTACGACCTCATCGTCTACGGCAGCGTCCTGCCGGTGCTCGCATCCGAGCCCGGCTGGGCGCTGGACGGCACAGCGCTGGGCGTCATCGGATCGCTGACCTTCCTCGGCATGCTGCTGGGGGCCATCACGGGCGGCGTACTGAGCGAGCGGTTCGGCCCCCGCGCCTGCATGCTGGCCTCCATCACGCTGTTCTCGGTGTGCATGATGGGCTGTGCGCTGGCGGGCTCGCCCACCGCGCTCGCCACGAGCCGGCTGCTGACCGGCATCGGCCTCGGCGGGCTCATCCCGACCGCCTCGGCGCTGCTGATGGAGTACTCGCCACCCCGCCACCGCACCCTCACCTACGCGCTCGCGCTGTCGGGCATCCCCCTCGGCGGAGTGCTGGCGGCCATGCTGTCGGCGGCGCTGCTGCCCTCGCCAGGCTGGCGGGCCCTGTTCTGGATCGGCGCCTGCCCGCTCGTGCTCATCGTGCCACTGGCGTGGCGCTACCTGCCCGAATCGCTGAACCACCTGACCCAGGCCGGCAAAACCGAGCGGGCCGCAGCGCTCGCGCGCCGGTACGGCCTGACCGTCCCGGAGCGCAGAGCGTCCTCGAGGCCGAGCACCCAGCCCCTCTTCCGCGGCCGCAACCTGGCGGCCACCCTGTGCTTCTGGGCGGCCACCTTCCTGGCCCTGCTCACCTGGTACGGCCTCGGCACGTGGCTGCCCCGCATCATGCTGTCGGCCGGATACCCGCTCGGGCCGGCCATCGGCGCCCTGCTGGCGCTGAGCATCGGAGGAACGCTCGGATCCTGGGCCACCGCCGCCGCCGGCGACCGGTTCGGCCACCGTGCCACAGTCGTCACCTCCTTCCTCCTGGTCGCGGCGTCCCTGCTGGCACTCAGCCTCCCCTTGAACCCGCTGATGTTGTACGTGCTGCTCGCCCTCGCGGGCACCGGAGCGGCCTCCAGCCAGGTCCTGGTGAACAGCTTCGTCGCGGCCACCTTTCCCGCCCGCCCGGCCGGGGCGCTCGGCTGGTCTCTGGGCGTCGGGCGTACCGGCGCCATCGCCGGACCGCTCGTGGTGGGCGTCCTCATGGACGCGCGAGCGTCCTATACGTGGAACTTCTACCTCTTCGCGGCCTGCGCCACGCTCGGCGCCGTCGCCGCCCTACTCGTACCGCGAGCGCTCGGGGACGGCCCCGGTCACGTGACGGATGCACGACGATCATCGCGTGCTCAATAGTGTGCCCCGTCGCAAGATCCGAAATCCCCCGAGGAGAACACCGCATGTCGATGATCAAGCGTTTCACGGCCGCCCTCGTCACGGTCGCGGCCGTCTCGACGGCAGGCGCGCTCATGGCCGGCCCTGCCTCCGCTCAGGACAGGACGTTCGGCGCCTGCGCGGAGCTGGAGATGACCATCTACCGCTTCGCCAAGGTCGGCAACGACTGCGACGTCCCCATCCAGGGGACCGTCGTCCTGACGGACGGCACCACCATGCCGTGCCTGTGGATCCCGCCACACGTCAGCAGGGGATTCTTCTGGGACCGCCCCGTCCAGGCCGACTACGCCAAGGACTGCCCCCGGGAATAACGATGCCGACAACCAGTCGACTGACGGATTCACGTCCCCTTCGATGGACCTAACGTTCTCTGCGGCGACAGGGATGGCGGTGTCCGATGAAGGGCTTGGTGTGCACGACGAGGTTCATGCCGCACTCGAGAAGGCGGCGGCTGATTTCGAGCGCAGCACCGGCCCGCTGCGCGAGGTGTACGCCCGGTTGAAGGAGCTGACTCACACCTCCCGGTCCTCCAACGGGATGGTGACGGTCACCGTGGGAGCTCACGGCCAGGTCGTTTCCATATCTCTGGACCCCCGGGTTTATCGCAAGCTGTCGCCGTCCGAGCTGGCCGATGCGATCGCCGGTCAGATCGCCGTCGCCTCCAGGCAGGTATCAGCGCGCGTGCGGGAGGTGGTGGAGCCGCTTATGCCGGACGGCCTGCGATATGAGGAGATCTTCGGCGCGGGCGCCAGCCTGGAGGCGTTCTTCTCCGCACCCATGTCAGCACCGCGCGAGAGGGCATGAGCGGCGCGCCGGACGGCTTCACCGTCGAGGCGGAAGGCGTCCGCCGCCGTGGCGGCGATGCGGCGGAGGAGGCCGAGTTCGTCGAGGCCGTACGCGACGACGTGCGCGAGGCCTTCGCCGCCGCCGGCCGCCCGATGGGACACGACCAGTACGGCGCGGAGCTGGACAAGAGCTTCCCGCAGCTGAGAGAGCAGATCTTCGACGCGTTCGCCGCCTACCTCGACGAGCTCCACGAGCTGAGCACCGGCTTGGGCACGGCGGCCGGGAATTACGAGGCGGCCGACCAGCCACTGCTGAGGCCGGAGCAAGGCTGAACTCCGATGTGGCTGGACGGGATCCCGGTCCCGGAGCCGGTGCGACCGTGGATCGGCTGGGTGGTCGGCATGGACTGGCCAGAAGGGGACGAGGCCAAGCTGTTCCAGCTGGCCGACGACCTGGCCAGGGCCTTCCACCGCATCAACGGCGGGGTACGCGGCGACGGCCGGCTCGCCGGCGGGGCGGCCTCCGGCACCCGGCACGGCGTGTGGGACGGCCAGGCGCTGGAGGCGTTTCTGGAGCGGGCGAAGGAGACGACCGGCAGCCGGAAGGCCGAACTGCTCGTGCGGCTGGCCGGGATGGCGCTGGCCTGCAACGACCTCGGCGTCCAGGTCCAGTACACCAAGCGCATGATCAAGCTGTCAGTGCTGCTGCTGATCGTGCAGCTCATCTGGCTGCTGTGGGCGGCCCTCTCGCCCGCCTCGGGGATCGCCTGGAGCGCGGCGGGCGCGCGGGCGCGGGTCACGCGGGCGATGATCCGGCAACTGGCCCAGCGGCTGCTGCTCAACATCGCACTCTTCGGGCTGCTGATGGGCGGGGTGGACCTCTACATCCAGGCCACCCAGTCCCGGCGCGACGAGATCGACCTGAAGCAGGTGGGCTGGTCGGCCCTGTCCGGCGCCATCACCGGCGGCCTGCTGACGCTGACCACGGGGCTGCTGCCGCCCCGGTCGATCCTGGCCATGATGGGGCACTCCGGGGTAGCCGGGAGCGGGACTTCGCTGGCCGTCATGGCGCTGAGAGGAGACCCCATCGACTGGGAGGCGGTGGCCAAGGGGGCAACGGGCGGGGCGCTGTCGAGCGTGGACGTGCGCGTGGCGACCTGGAGCCCCCGCACGGCCGCCGCCGCCCCCGCCACCACGACGGCGAGCGCCGCGAGCCGTCCCGTGACCGCACCGGGCGCGCCGCGACCCTCGATCAACCGCATCGACCGGCTCATCAACCGCCCCCAAGACGAGCCGCCCGCCCACCCCACCCGCACCCACGACGGTGCCGTCCCGCGGGCGACGCCCCAGATCCCGGACCCGGCCGTCCCGTCTCACCCGGGCCATCGGCCGATCCCGCCGGACCTGACCGAGGCGTTCGCGGCGGTCGGCCCGGACGACGGGCTCAGGCTCGGCGGCGGCGTCAGTGCGAGATCGGTCCGCCTGGTCACCTTCGAGGACGGCTCGAGCTGGGTGTTCAAGCAGGTGAAGACCACGAGGGAGGCGGACGCGGAGGAACTGGGGTCCATCCTCGGCGAGCGCATCGGCGCCAACGTCCCCGCTGTCTACCGGCTCGACCCGCATCGGGTCGCGATGCCGTACGTGGCGACGGGCACCCCGATGGCGATCGCGCCGGTGGCGATGGACTCCCTGCCTGCGAAGGTGCTCGGCCTCCTCCACGTCCTCAACCGGGATGCGGACGCCAACTCTCTCAACATCATCGTCGACGAGCACGGCCATCCATGGGGCATCGATATGTCGGCGGCCTTCCACGAGGTGTCCGAGAAGTACCGCGGAGTACTCCCCGAAGTGACGAACAGCCCGCTCGCCGGCCCTTGGGTGTCGAGAACGTGGTCAGGGCTGCTCATCCAGAGCTTCCGTTACCTTCCCAACGAGCTCAACCAGGCGGACGTAGCATGGCTGGCCGGCCAGATCCGCTCGACGCGGCCCGCCTTCGAAGCGCTCGGCCGCGCCGACTGGTACGCCAAGGTGTGGAGCCGATTCGTCGCGATCGCCGAGAATGCGTCAGGAACTCGTTCGATGTTCGAGCAGGAGTGAACGTGCTTGTCGTCAGGGACGTGCGCACCGCCACCGTGGTGGGCACGATCGAGCTCACCGGCGAGGGCGAGCTCGTCGCCAGCTCCGACGAGCTGAACCGGCTGGTCGCGCAGACCATGATCCGCCGGGGTCTGAGCGCGCAGGAGGTGTACGAGTACTACGACGGCTGGAGCAACGGCTACGTGGTGTTCGAGCCGGTGGACCGGCTCCTCTGAGCGGCCGGAGGACAGGGTGCCGCCGCGTTCACCTTGCGGCGGCACCCTGTCGCGTGAGGTACTGAACGACTCGCGCGGCCGGCCCCGTGTCAGTTGTCGCCCACGTCGTCAGGGTCCTCCTCGACGTTGTCCTCCGCGCCGTTCCACGGGTCCACGTTGATCTCGTCCTCGCCGTGGTCGGCCGAGTCCTCCTCGGGGATGGGGTCGAGCGCCGCGAGCTCGGCGGCGACCTTCTCCCACCGGGCGTCCGGATCCAGGGAGGCGTACTGGGCCACCAGAGGATCAGGCCGGGCGGAGGCGAGCGTCGCCGCCATCGCGGCCTCGTCCTTGGACTGCAGGGCGAGCTGGGCGGGGATCTCCTCCCCAGCGATGACGCCCTTGGCCTCACCCCGGCCGATCACCCCGCGGTCGTAGGGCAGGATCGCCTGGGCCGCGATCGGAGCCCACGCTCCGTCCGCCTCGCGCGCGATCGGAATGAGGTAGGTGTGGCCGGCCTCGACCCGTGGCGCACCCTCGATGACGAGCTCCGTTCGGGTCTCACCGGTGAACTCCCATCCCACTACGTTGAGGGGGAAGCTCGCCGGCGGCGCGGGTGTCCAGCCGTCGGCCGACGTCCGGGACCACAAGGTCTTGTTCACCGTCAAGCGTACGCTCCGCCCGATGTAGCCTTCCCCGGCGGCGATGTCCTGTTCGTCCGGCGTGCCCTCCTTCTCCTGCGAGGCTGTGGCCGCCACCACATGGTCGGCGTACCCTGCCCAGTCCGCGAGCGTGCTGTACGGCAGGCGGGGCGATCCATGGGCGACGATCAGGTCGGCCACGTCGTTGTCGCCCGCGGCGGCACCCGCTCTGGCGGCGGAGGCGAGGTGGCCGGCGGCGGGGAGGTCGCCGGTGGCGGCGGAGGCCACCCCGATCGTCCCCGCCAGCGCGAGCAGGAGCACGCCGGCCGTGATACTTGTACGAGTTCTCATTCGACACCCCTGCTCAGTAGGTCTTATTGATCATCTTGCGGTTGTGGCCGCCGAGCGTTTCCGCTGCTGGCACTCCCGGCCTCGGAGGGGTCTGCATGCATCCCAACCGGCTGTCCTGGTTGCCGACCTCGGGGTCGGCGTTGTTGCCGTGGGTGAGGCCGACCGCGTGCCCGGTCTCGTGGCACGCGAGTATCTTGCCGGGAGTTCTTCCCTTGAACAGGACGAGGTGCTGGTCGCACTTGACTGCGTCCACCGCGTCGTTGCACCATGTCAGCCCCTGGACACCGGCCGGCCATTCCTTCGGCTGCTTGTAAATGATGTCTGTTTCCGCAGGGCCCGAATAGACCGGCTTCTTGACGAACTTGACCTTCAGATCCGTCGTACGGTCGAAGTCCTTCTTGAGAACCGCCTTGATCCGGTTCCATCCTTCGGCCTTAATGGTCTTCTTATCGTGCCAGACCGTGAGGGTGCTGTTGTCGGTTTGACAGTACAGCTGCAGGTGGTCGCGACACTTCCACTTCGTGTTCTTCGTGGGAAACATGTTGTCGAAATCCCCTGGCGAGCAGTCGGCAGGGCCGTCGAAGCACATCGACGGAGGATCCTGCGCGTCGGCGAGCGCCGTGGCGGCCGAGCCGGCGCCGGTGATTCCCAGTGCCACCAGACACAAGGTCCCCACTACCGGCGCCCAGCGGGCACCCTTGATAATTCTCGCGCCATTGTCGGTCATTCTTTTCCTTCCGGCTCCATCGCCGTGCCGTCGCCGGCGACACGAGAGAACGATCTCCCAGAATTCAGGAGATCGAATCTGTCGGGCGACTGGCCGGAAAAACGGCGAGTTACGCTGAGTCGGCACGGTGAATGTCGCGTGAATTATTTGGGAAGGACCGGCGTCAGCCGGTCAGGCGGCCGCCCTCGTCGAGGTCGAGCCTGGCCAGCTCCGCCCGGGAGGCCACCCCCAGCTTCGGATAGGCCTTGTACAGGTGGTAGCCGATCGTGCGCGGGCTCAGGAAGAGCTGGGCCGCAATGTCCCTGTTGCTCAGCCCCGTGGCCGCCAGCCGGATGATCTGCAGCTCCTGCGGGGTGAGCCGATCCAGCACACCCTCCGACGCACGCCCGTCGCCGGTCTGGCGCTCCCCCGCCGCACGCAGCTCCGCGCGGGCCCGCTCGGCCCAGGGGCGGGCGCCGAGCCGGTCGAAGATGTCCAGCGCCGAGCGGAGCTGGTGGCGGGCGTCGGCACGCCGGCGCAGCCGCCGCAGCCACTCGCCGTACAGCAGCTCGGTGCGGGCCCGCTCGAACGGCCGGCCGCCCCGCTGGTGCAGGTGCAGCGCCTGCTCGTAGTAGCGTTCGGCGTCCTCGTCGGGGGCCAGCAGCGCGCTGCAGCGCAGCGCCACCGCATCAGCCCAGGATGATGGGGTCTGCGCCGCCCACATCTGCACCCGTTCGGACGCGGCGGCGGCGAAGCGGGGGCGGCCGGCCCGCACGGCCGCCTCCACCAGGTCCGGCATGCGGTGCATGATCATGACGGTACGGGCGGCGGGCCCGAACGCGCCGAACGCCTCAGCCCTGCGCAGAGCCATCTCAGGCCGGCCCAGCGCGAGGTCGAGCAGGTTCAGCGAGACGCAGCGCATGCCGCCGGTGGCGGCGTCGTGGACGTCGGCGATCTGCTCGGCGAACTTCAGGCACCGCTCCTCATCGCCCTCGATCGCGGCCAGGTACGTCAGGACGCCGACGAGCAGCGCCGCGTAGTACCCCTGATCGGTGTCGCGGGCGATGCGCAGCCCCTCCTCGGCGCTGGCCAGCGCCTCACGGTGCAGGCCGAGGAACATCTGCGAGCGGGCCACCAGGGAGAGCACCAGCGGCAGCAGCCCGATCGCGCCCTGATCCCGGCACTCGCGCTCGATGGCCACGGCACGTTCGTACGCCATCGTGTCGTCGCCGATCACCAGGTCCCAGATGGCGAGCTGGGCGCGTTCCTGCAGCTCGGCGGGCTCGGAGCGGTCCCGCAGACCTTCGATCATGTCGCGCAGCCACGCCAGGCCGGCCGGCGGCTCCTCGCCGGCCAGGCCGCCCATGCCGGCCAGGACCCGCCTCATCGGCCGCAGCGGCCCGGCTTTCGTGCTGTGCAGCTCGGACACACGGGTGGCCGCCCGCGCGATTGCGGCGTAGTTGCTGCTGATCCAGGCGGGGGTGAGCGCGTCGAAGAACAGGGTGACGGCGACGTCCTCGGCCTGGCCGATGATGGCCTCGGCCGTTCCGGTGAGCACCGTGTGGGCGGTTTCCGCCTCGCCGCGCGCCATCGCGATCATCGCCCGGGTGCGGGCGAGGTAGGCCAGCACCTGGGGGTCGGCCACGTCCGCGGCCGCCTGGTCGGCCAGCTCGCCGGCCCGCTCGTACAGCCCGGCCTCGGCGGCCGCGGCGGCGGCGAGGGTCAGGCGGCGGCCACGCTCGCGGGGGTCGGGGCTGAGCCGGGCCGCACGCTCGCAGGCGGCGGCGACCGCCGCGTGCCCGCCCCGGGCGCGGGCGTGCTCGGCGCTGCGCTCCAGCGCCGCCGCGCTCTCCTCGTCGGGCCCGGTGGCGGCCGAGGCCAGGTGCCACGCCCAGCGGTCCACGTCGCCGGGACGCCCGGCCAGCGTCCCGGCCAGCGCGCGGTGGGCGGCCAGCCGCCGCATAAAGGAGGCCAGATGGTAGGCGGCACTGCGGACGAGGGGGTGGCGGAAGGTGACGCGGCCGTCGCCGACATGCACCAAGCCGGCCGCCTCCGCGGTATCGAGGCCGGCCAGGTCCACGCCGAGCGTGCGGGCCGCCGTCAGGATGACGTCGAGCGAGCCGGTGTCGTCGGCGGCGGCCACCAGCAGCACGGTGCGCGCCGCCTCGGGCAGGCGCGCGATGCGGTCGCGGAACGCGCGGTGCACCCGGCCGGGGCCGGGGAGGAGCCGATGCCGAAGGCGTGGATGGGTGCCGCGTCCGCCGCTTGTGCCTCGGTGAGCAGCGCGGGCAGCTCCAGCAGGGCCAGCGGGTTGCCGCGTGCCTCGCGCAGGAGGCGTTCGCGCGCCTGCGGGGCCAGGTCGCCAGCATAGGCGGCCAGCAATTCGGCCGAGCGAACGGTGTCGAGCCCGGTCAGGTGCAGGTCCGGTACGCCGGCGGCGGGGAAGGCGCGCTCGTCCTCGCGGGCGGCGAAGACGAGCACCACCCCTTCGGCCTCCAGCCGCCGGGCCGCGAACAGCAACGCCTCGGCGGAGGCGTGATCGAGCCATTGGGCGTCGTCCACCAGGCACAGCAGCGGGCGCCGCTCGGCGAGGTCGGCCAGCAGGGTGAGCACGGCCAGCCCGATCAGAAACCGGTCACCGCTGAAGCCGGGCTCCAGGCCGAGCGCACTGCGCAGGGCCCGGGCCTGCGCGGCGGGCAGCAGGTCGATAGTGTCGACGGTGCCGCGCAGCAGCAGGTGCAGCCCGGCGAAGGGCAGCTCCATCTCCGGCTCGAAGCCCGTCCCGCGCAGCACCCGCATCTCCTGGCCCGCTGCTGCGGCGGCGGCGTGATCGAGCAGCGCCGACTTGCCGATCCCGGCTTCGCCGCGCAGCACCAGCGATCCGCTCTTCCCGGCTCTGGCCGCGGCGAGCAGCCGGTCGATCACCGCCTGCTCCTTGTCCCGCCCTATGAGCATGAGCATCCCCATTCGCCCGGCGTTGTCCGGCCACGCTGCCGGCGCCGTCCGTTTCCGCCCTCGTCACGATGGGGCGCCGGCCGCCGACCAGGACTTCGATGCCTGGCTTGATCTGCCGGTCACCAGCAGAGATTCGTGCCCAACGCCCTCCCCCAGCGGTCTCGTCCGCGGCGATGCACCGTGGCGAGGCCTGTCACCGGGCGGTTCGCGTTGTTCAGACTAAAGGCACGGCCCTGTGTGCGAATCTGTCAAATGACTAGTCAGCTCGCGTTCACCTTCTCGCCGGCGACAACGCTCCATTCGACGCCGTGGGGGGCGAGACAGTCCAGGAAGGCGGCCGAGTCGAACGCCTGCGCCGGGCTGAGCACCCCGGCCTTGGCCTCTCCGGCGGCCAGGCGGCGCGCCGCCTCGACGGTGAACACCGCGGCGCTGCCATAGATGTCGGTGGCGCGCACCACGCCGGTGGCACGCCGGCCGTCCACGCCGATGGCCTCGGCCACGATGGTGAACTCGGCGACGGGGCGGCGTTCCTCAGAAGGGCCCTCGGGCAACTGGCCGATGACGGCGTCCCACTGGTCGGCGGGCAGCTGCATGAGGGAGATCATGTCCGGGGTGAACACGGCCGCGTCGGTGATGATCTCGAGGCGCCGGGCTCGCACGTGTCGGGGGACGGTCACGATCTCCGCACCCGGCCACCGCGCCGTCGGCCTCTCCTCGCTCTGACCGGGGAAGGTGAACGACGTGCGCTTGACGGCCAGTCCCTCGGCGGGCCGCCACTGGCCGTCCTCATAGGCGAGGTCGCCGTCCAGCAGCACCTGCAGCGACGAGCGGATGGTGCCCCGGGTCATGTCGAAGTCGTTGGTCTGATAGGCGATCGTCAGCTCGTCCAGCGGCTCCACCTCGGCGCCCGCAAGGTGCGCGATCATGTCGCCCGGCAGGATGTCGAAGCCCACCGCTGGCACGACGCTCACCCCGGCCTGCTCCGCCCGCTCGGCGTAGGTGTCGAAGACGTGTCGCAGGAACAGCTGCTCGGCGGAGGTGTCGACGTAGTGGGCGCCGGCCGCGATGGCCGCCCGGACCACCGGCTCGCCGACCTGCGAGAACGGCCCGGCGCAGCCGACGACCACGTCGCAACCCTCGAACGCGCGGGCCAGCGCTGGGGCGTCGTCCACGCCGGCCACCCTGACCTCGGCCCCTTCGGCGACCTCCCGCAGCCTGGACTCGTCCCTCCCGGAGACCACCACGTCGAGCCCTCTGCGGCGCGCTTCGGCCGTGACCAGTCTCCCGGTATAGCCGCTCGCCCCGTACACCGCGACCTTCATGTCGAAACTCCTAGCTCGTCGTGATCGGTGCCTCGACCATAGAAGCGTACGATCGTATTTGTCAATGCGATCGATCGTATTCCGACGTATGATAGCGACATGCCCACAACCCGCCCCGGAGACGAACGCCGCCGCGCCATCCTCGAGCGCGCCCTGAACGCGGCCACCCTCGACGGCCTGGAGGGGATCACCCTCGGCAAGCTCGCGACCACGCTGGGCATGAGCAAAAGCGGCGTACAGGGCCTGTTCGGCACCAAGCAGGAGCTGCAGCTGGAGATCGTGGCGACGGCGACACAGGTCTTCGAGGAGCGAGTCCTGCGCGTGGCCGAACGCGCCGACGACGGGCTTCCCCGGCTACGGGCGCTGGCGGATGCCTGGATCGGCTACCTCGACACCTTCGACGGCGGCTGCTTCTTTTGTGCGGTCGCCCCCGAGTTCGACGGCCGCGAAGGACCCGTCCGCGACGCGATCGCTGAAGTGGCCCTCACCAGCGACAAGATCCTGCACAAGCAGATCCGCCTTGCCCAGCGCCTGGGCGAGCTCTCCGAAGACCTGGACGCCGAACAGTTGATCTTCGAGATCCACGCCGCGGTCCTGCAGGCCAACTACGCCCGCCGGCTTCTCGGCCGAGCGGACGCCTACGACCGAGCACGCCGCGCCATCCACGACCGCCTCGACCGCGCCCGGCCCGCACGAGCGTAGTCATCCCTCAGCCGCCAAGGGCGTCGCGCGCGGGTGTGGTCATCCCCGGCTCTCAAGGGCGGCGAGGGCCTCCAGGGCCTGCCACACCTTGCCCGCACCGAGCTCCCCCATGAGCCGCAACAGGTTACGCAGGGTCTCCGCATCGACGCCGGCGGCCCTGGCCGCCTCGACGTGGGTCCGGAACGGCTCGCCAAGCGTCTGGTAGAAGACGTCGACCGCCACGCAGAGCAGGGCCCGCTCGCGGGCGGTCAGCAGCGGACGCCCCCAGCGGGTCTCCTCCTGCTGCCGCAGCCAGTCCGCGAAACCGCCGTCGACCTCAGGCGGCGCGGGCGGCTCCCCTGCGGGGTCGCCAACTGAGGCGGGAGCGGAATCCGCGCCGTCCGCGATCTCCCGCAGGCGTACGAAGGCCTGCACGACGGCCGGATAACCGGCGTACGGGGCCAGGTGCCGCAGCACCTCGCGCAGTTCCTGCCAGGGCAGCCCCGCCTGGAGCCCCAGCGACAGGTGCAGCTCGTACGGCACGCCGAGGTGCCCGTTGCAGACGTCGCCGGCCAGCCAGATCATCACCTTCTCCCGCAGAGCCAGCCCGGGCACACTCATCGCGTGGCCGCCGGCCTCCACGGCCATCGGACCGAAGTCGTCGTCCAGGACGACGACCCGCTCGACAGGCAGATCCACCGACATGGTGATCACACTCCCGCAGTGGTCGAAGAAGCAGAGGAAGCTCGGTCGAGGCCGAGCATGCGCAGGAACAGGGCGTCCATCGCGCGGTCCGGCAGCACGCGCCGCAGCCGGGTGAGCAGCCTGGCGTGCCCGCCGGCGGGGTAACGCGTGCGCGGCCTGGGCGCGGTCATCGCCTGCACCACGGCCCGGGCGATCACCTCCGGAGGGCTGCCCGTCCGTTCGTGACCGGCCGCGATCTTCTCGATCACGTGCAGGAACGTCGCGCCGTAGTCGGCCCGGCCGCGCGCCGTGAACAGCTCGGCGACGGCGCGGCGGCCGTTGTCGACCAGTTTGACGGGGGCCCTGCTTTGGGTGGCGCCCGGCTCCACGATGCTGACCTGCACCCCCCACGGGCGCAGTTCCATGCGCAGCGCGTCGGTCACCGAGACCAGCCCGTGCTTGGCGACTGTGATGGGGCCGAGGAACGGCAGTGTGATGCGCCCGCCCTCGGAGCCCACGTTGACGATGCGCCCCCTGGCCCGCTTGATCAGCGGCAGGAACGCCTGGGTGACGGCGAGCTGCCCGGTGAGGTTGACCTCGAGATGCTCCCGGAACACCTCCAGCGGCACGAGCTCCATCGGCCACGGCGCGCCGCTCCCGGCGTTGTTGACCAGCCCGGCCAGCCCTGCCGCCCCCGTGGCCTCCTGCACCCGCGCCACCGCGGTGGCGATCGACTCCGCGTCGGTGACGTCGATGCGCACCGGGACGATGCCGCCTCCGGACGTGGCGCGCAGGTCTTCGGCGTCCGCGAGATCGCGGACGCCGGCGAACACGGTGAAGCGCTTGGCTCGCAGGGCCAGGGCGGACGCGCGGCCGATGCCCGACGAGGTCCCTGTGATCACTACGGATGGCGGCATCGTCATCTCCTCCCGAGATAACTCAACGGTGATGAGTTCACCATAACTGCAGCCCGACCAAGAACTCAACGCCGTTGAGTTAAGTCGGGCCGGAAGAACTGTCACACCGCGCCGCCCTGCTCCGTCCATAGCTCGATCAACTCACCGTCGAAGGAATCGACATGAACCTCTTCCGCAGATCCGTGATCGCGGTGCTCGCCGCCGCGACCGCGATGATCGCGGCCCAGCCGGCATCCGCCCAGGCCGATCCCTACCTGCCCTACCCCTGCGACACCTGGTGCCAGGCTGCCCTGCAACAGCAGCAGGCCAACGCCCTGCCCCGCACGCGCTTCTACGACGCCCCCGTTCCCCTGCCCTGGGCACCGGCGGGCACCCTCATCCGCCAGGAGGCCGCCAAGGACTACGCCACCGCGGGCCGGCCGCTGCCCGCCACCCGCCTGCTCTACCACTCCCGCACGGCCGACGGCCGCGACCGCGCGGCGTCCGGAGTGGTCCTCCTGCCCAAAGGCAGGGCGCCGAAGGGCGGCTGGCCGGTGGTGGTGGACGCCCACGGGGCCAGCGGGACCGCCCGCGACTGCGCCCCCTCGTTGATGCGCGACCTCTACCACGGCGACCAGATGGCCCGCTTCCTCGACAGCGGGTACGCCGTGGTCGCCCCCGACTATGCCGGCCTGGGCACGAGCGGAGGGCACGCGCTCGGCGACAAGACCGCCGCCGCCAACGACGTGATCCACGGACTGCGCGCGGCCCGCGACGCCGTGCCCAGCCTGTCGCGCAACTGGGTCATCTGGGGCCACTCACAGGGCGGGGCGGCGGCGCTGGCCATCGCGGAAGCGCAGGTCCACCGGCCCGAACCCGGCTACCTCGGCGCCGTGGTCACCGCACCCGGCGCGAACATCACCCAGATCGTCCGGCACGCCGCCGAGCAGCCCGGGCTCGGCGGCTTCGTCCCGCTGATCGCCGCCGGCGCCAAGGCGTCCGACCCTGGCCTGCAACTGTCGCGGCTCCTGACGCCCCAGGCGATGGCCCGGCTGGACGCGGTGGACAGCCAGTGCCTGGGCGTGGTCGCGGCCGTCTACACCGACCTGACCGGCGCCGCGCTCGTCCGGCCGGGATATCTCACCGAGCCGCGCTTCGCCCGCTTCCTGGAGCGCAACAGCACGGGCCGGAGCCCCGTGGCCGGCCCGCTGCTGCTGCTCCAGGGCGAGGCCGACACCCTGGTCACCCAAGCCATGACCGACGAGGTGGCCGGATCGCTGTGCCGTACCGGGGCGCGCGTCGACTACCGAACGTATCCGGGGCTGGCGCACGACACCTATCCCGGGCAGGTCACCGGCATCGACGACGGCGCCATGCCCGACATCCTGGAGTGGATCGGCGACCGTTTCGACGGCAAGCGCGCCACCTCGACCTGCTCCTGAACGAACGGCCGGGCGCTTTGGAAGCTTTCAGGACACCTCAGCATCATGCGCCGGTCTCGCAGGGGAGTCGGCTGGGGCCCCGCTGATGTCGGTGAGGCTGATCGGCTGGCCGGCCAGCGCTGATTCGGGCTGGACGCGCAACCCGTCGATCATGAGCTCGACAGTACGGTGCGGGAGCGAATCGATGACCTTGGGAGGAAGCCCGGGGAACCGGTAGATGAGCAGGGCGGCGAGCACCGCGATGTCCCCCGCGGCGACATCCGGTCGCATCGCCCCCTGCTGCTGGGCCATCGTCACCATACGGTCGACCTCGCTGAACAGCGCCTCCCGGACAGGGGCCAGCTCGCGGTCCAGAGCTTCGCGCTGAGAGACATCGAGATTCCAGGCGATCATGGACAGACGTAGCCCGGTGGAACGTCGCACGAAGCGGGTCAGCGCGCTCCAGGCGTCGGGTTCCTCTTCGCGCGCCGCACGTCCCTCCTGAAGCAGCTGCTCGAACATATCGAGCGCCACAGCGCGGATCAGCGCCTGACGGTCGGGAAAGCGTCGATAGAGGGTGCCCACGCCCACGCCGGACCGGCGGGCGATCTCCTCCATCGGCACGTTGACGCCCTGTTCGGCGAAGGCCAGGCGAGCCGCGGCGAGGATCTGCTGTTTGTTGCGCTGGGCGTCCACGCGTAGACGCGGATCGCGGCGGTCCTCGTAGTCATCTTCCACCATGCGGGTTCCCCTTCGGCCTGCCGACCTTCTCGATATCACAGGTTCGTCCCGAAGATGATGTGGACGATTTTCTTCCGGTTGCATATACTCAACCGGAAGAAAATCGTCCATTTGTGATGGGAGTCCCATGACCGACGTGGTCGACTTCGAGCTGAACGCCTTTCCTCCGCGCCGCACCTGTCCGTTCTCACCGCCGCCCGAATACGCCCAGCTGCGCGCCGAGCGGCCGGTTGCGCTGGTCAAGACGCCCGCCGGGGAGAAAGTCTGGCTGATCACGGGGTACAAGGAGGTGCGCCAGATCCTCGCCGACCCCAGGGTCAGCGCCGATCGAACGCACCCCGCGATGCCCAACCCGCTGATGGATCTGCGTACTATGCAGCGGCTCAGCAGGGAGGCCCGCCCCATGATCATGATGGATCCGCCCGAGCACACCACACACCGGCACATGATCATCAACGAGTTCACGGTCAGGCGGATGACGGCCTTGCGCCCCCGCATCCAGGAGATCGTCGACGACTTCGTGGGGCAACTGCTCGCCGGGCCTCGGCCCGCCGACCTGGTACAGGCGCTGTCGCTCCCGGTGCCGTCCCTGGTGATCTGCGAGCTGCTCGGCGTGCCGTACGACGACCACGACTTCTTCCAGAGACGGTCGAACACCCTGCTCGACCGTTGCCGGACGCCCGACGAGCGCGTCGCCGCTGCAGGTGAATTGCATGGCTACCTGGACGAACTGGTCGTTCAGAAAGAAGAGCAGCCGGGGGACGACCTGATCGGCAGGCTGGTCGTCAAATACCGTGAGGCGGGCTCCTACGACCACGCGTACATGGTGGCCACGGCCCAGTCGCTGCTGAACGCCGGACACACGACCACTGCCAACATGATCTCCCTCGGTGTCCTGGCTCTGCTACAAAACCCAGAACTGCGCGCCGGGATCACCGCGGCCTCTGACCTGACCCCGCAGGTGGTCGAGGAGCTGTTGCGCTACTTCAGCATCGGAGAGCTGGCGATGGCGCGCGTGGCCACGGCCGACATCGAGATCGGCGGCAGACTCATTCGCGCAGGGGAAGGTCTGCTCGCGCTCGGCGCCGCCGCCAACCGTGACCCTGACGTCTTCGACAATCCCGACCAGCTCGACTTCCACCGGGGTGCCCGGCAACACGTCGCCTTCGGCTACGGGGTCCATCAGTGCCTCGGGCAGAACCTCGCGCGGCAGGAGCTGGAGATCGTCTTCAACACCCTGTTCGGGCGCATCCCCGGCCTGCGGCTCGCCGTGGCGGTGGACGAGCTCCCGTTCAAGGACGACTCCCCCGTGTACGGCCTCCATGAGATGCCGGTGACCTGGTGAACGGAGGCGGCCCCGCACACCCCCGCTTCGTTCCCTTGCGCCACCGTCACCGGGACCGGCGCCCGGCTCCTGCCGGCTCGCTCACACCGGGAACAGGACCCCGCCTGGCCGAGGACGGTTGACGAGGACCATGGTCCTCCTCCTGAGTCGAGGGAGGAAACCAGCGTGATCACCGCTGTCTTCTCCGGCGGGGCCGTTGCCGGTGCCACGGAGGGACGCGATCGACCGCCGGCCGCGCCGGGACGGCCCGCCTCGCCTTCGCGGCCTTCTTGACCGTCCGGAAAGCAAGACCCGCGGTGACCGGTCCGCCGAGCCCGGCCAGCGCCAGGAGCACGCCCTCGGCCCACAACGCCGTGCCGAGGCCCTCCAAGTCAGCACTGACCCGCGGCTGGACGCGCCGCCGCGGATCCACCATCACCTCGATGGCCGTACCGACCTTGGTCTGGCACGCCGCCCGATCCGGCAGGGTCTCGACGGGGAAGTCGTCCGTCCACTGATCGGCGAAGGCGCCGCCCAGGATGTACCGGCAGTGCACCCCGCGCCTGGCCTTGTCCACCTGCACCAGGGAGATCCGGGCCTGCTGGGGCACGCCGTACCAGTGCTGGTACCCCTGCTCCAGGTGGATGGCCGCGTTGACGCCGAGGCCGAGGCCGAGCAGCATGGCCACGGCGAAACACACGAGCACGGGCGACGGATCCCCCTCCACCAAGACGCCGGCCACGACGGACAGCGCGGCACCGGCGAGGATGCCGACGACCAGCGCCAGAGCCGCCCATCCTGTGCTGGCCGTCGCCGCGAACACCCCCACGGTCGCGCTCAAGGGCAGCAGGCAAACCAGCAGGAAGGCGGCACCGGCCAGCAAGGCTCGCGGCAGCGCGCGCGGACGTTCCTCAGCCGCGGGTGACGGGTCAGTCGCCCGCGTCACGGAGCTCTCGTCGCAGGATCTTGCCCGAGGCCGAGCGCGGCACCGCCTCGACGAACCGCACCTGACGCACCCTCTTGTACGGGGCCACCAGCCCCGCCACGTACGCCATCACCTCATCCTCGTCCAGCTCGCTGCCCGGCCGCCTGACCACGACGGCCCTCGGCACCTCGTTGCCCTCGGCATCGTACACACCGACGACGGCGGCGTCGGCGATGGCCTCGTGGGCGAGCAGCAACGCCTCCAGCTCGGCCGGCGGCACCGGGTACCCCTTGTACTTGATCAGTTCCTTGACCCGGTCGACGATGTAGAGCCAGCCGTCGCCGTCCATCCGGCCCACGTCCCCGGTGTGCAGCCAGCCGCCCTCGTCGATCATGGCGGCCGTGTCACCGGAACGGCCCAGGTAGCCCTTCATCACCTGCGGGCCGCGAATGGCGATCTCCCCGGGCGCGCCGGCCGCGGCATCCCTGCCGGGGGCGGCCAGGTCGAGCAGCCGCAGCTCGGTGCCCGGCAGCAGTCGTCCGACCGTACCGGCGGGGGCGTCCGTCCCGCCGCGCGGGCACAGGCTGACGCCGGGCGACAGCTCCGTCATGCCGTACCCCTGCACGACGGACGGCAGGCCGAGCCGGCGCGCACATGCCTCGGCCAGGCCGGCGTCCAACGGAGCCGCCGCCGACAACACGAACTCCAGGGACGACAGGTCCCGCCCGTCTACCGCCGGGTGCTTGGCGAGCATCAGCACGATCGGCGGCGCGACGTACAAGCTGGCGATCCGGTACCTCTCGATCGCCGTCAGGAACTCTGCCAGGTCGAAACGCGGCAGCACCACCACGGTCGCCCCCATCCGCAGCGGGGTGTTGAGCAGCACGGTCAGGCCGTAGATGTGCGAGAACGGCAGCACCGCCAGCAGCGGCTCCCCCACCCGGGAGGGCAGGAACGCCTCGATCTGGATGAGGTTGGTCGCCACGTTGCTGTGCGAGAGCATCACTCCCTTCGGCGCCCCCGTGGTTCCCGAGGAGTACGGCAGCACTGCCAGATCCTCGCGCGCGTCGAACACGATGAACGGCTCGGGCGCCGTGGAACGCTGCATGTCGAGGATCGAGGGACGACCGTCCTGCTCGGGACCGCAGAGGAAGATCTCCTCAACCCCGCCCGCGCGCTTGGCCGCCTCTTGCGCCACGCCCAGCCCGGCCGGGACGGTCACGACCCACCGGCACCGCGAGTCGGCCAGTTGGCCCGCCATCTCCGGGACAGTGGCCTGCGCGGACACCGGTGTGACCACCGCCCCGGCCCGCAGGACCCCGTAGAACACCACGGGATACAGGACGGAGTTGGGGCTGTGCAGGGCCACCACGTCGCCCTTCCGCACCCCCGCCGCGGCAAAGGCGGCGGCCAGGCGCCTGGATCGCTGGTCGAGCTGACGATAGGTGGTCACCTCACCAGTGAGGCCGTCGATCAACGCCGGCCGGTCACCGAACTCCGCGGCACGCCGGAGCACCACCTGATGCACGGGCGCCTCGATGAGGCCGATGTGCGGGTGCTCGCTGGTAAAGATCACGGACATCGCCCCCTGTCGCCCGGTGGACGCGCCGCGTCCACCCCCGCATGAACGATAGAAGCGCAGCGATTCCCCTGAATCCGTCGAACGACTGGAATCGGGCGCCGTCCCCGTCGCGATGTGTGCACCACCCCGAGGTCAAGAACGGCGGCCCATGACCGGCCGTACAACAGACCCGCCGCCTGCGACACCGGCTCGTACGTTGTCCGCCACCGGACCCAGGGCCGGTGCCTCATGATCTCGACAGGCAGTGTCCCAGCATGGATCTGCCACTCAGCGGCCACATGGCCGTGGCCACCGGGGCCTCCCAGCGCATCGGGCTGACCGGGCCGGATCTTGTGCACGTGTCGATGGACCTCACCCACGCGGCTCCGGCGCCGACTGGGCGGGCATGTTCGAGCTGGAATTCTTCGCCGTCATCCGGACCGCTTGCGCGGCCCTTCCCGTGAGGCTGGGGCTGGGGGTGGCGCCACCGTCAACGTCTTCATCATCAAGACCATGCTGCCGCTGCCCATGCTGGTGGAGTTCGGCAGCCGTGGCGTGTGCGTGCACGGCGGCTGCGGAGATCACCATCGACTCCGGGGCGCTCAAGCAGGTTTGATCAGCCGGACCAGTCGCACGACCGATACCTCCGGGAAGAGGGATACCTAGGGTTCAGGTGATCACGATCACCACAGCCGCAGAACAGGAGGTGCCATGGATATCTGGTACCCGCCCTTCAAGTAGCGCCATCCCATCAGGGACACGAAGGCATGCCTGGTCCTGGTGCGAGCGCCGGGACCAGGAACGGGCAGCGGAGGACGGCGCAACATGGACGCCGAAATCGTGCTGCGGGCGGACGGGCTAAAGCCTCGGCTCAAGGTCGACACCCGCACCACAGTGCTGGACGCCCTGCTGGAACGGCTGGGCACCACCAGTCCCGAAAAGGGCTGCGATCACGGCAAGTGTTGGGCCTGGACCGTGCTGCTCGACGGCCGCCGGGTGACGAACTGTCTCATGCTGGCCGTGGCGAACGGCCGAGCCGAGATCGTCACGGCGGCCGGGCTGGCCAACGGCGGTGAGCTGCGGTCCGACAGCGGAGGCATGTTTCCTCCTTGCTTTCGTGCCGACCTGAGAGCGAAATGTCCGGCCCATGCCCGTCTAATGTCCTGGTTTCCACTGAGCCGCCGAAAGACCATGGGGTGTAAAGGCGCCATCCACACCGGGTCAGGAGATTCATGAAGAAGCCACTCTCCATGTTGGCGGCGGCCGCCACGATCACCCTCGCCCTCCAGCCGATCCCCGCCTCGGGATCGACCACAGGTCACCGGAAATCGCCGTCAGAATGCGACAGCATAAAAGACAAGAGCGCCGCAATCCGCGATTTCGCCGAGTACGTGAGCAGTAAATGGAAGCTCAGCATCAAGACGCAGGACTACGAGATGCGGCCCTTCGACGCCGGCTGCGTCATCCAACCCAAAGGCGCCACACCCGTCACAGCTCAGGGCGACCCGAACTCCGCCGGTGGCTCGATCACCGTCAGCGCAGTGGAAACCGCGCCACCTCCCGAGACGCCTCCTAGCGGCGGAGCGGCCATCCAGCAGGAGGCCACCTGGAGCGAGCCCACCTGCCGCGAGACCTTCGACTCGGCAGGTATCGGAAAGATGCGCGCCTGCGGGCAGTGGGGCCGGATGGACTACGAGGGGGCGACACACATCAATTACGCCTTCAGAAGCTACGCGTCATGCGGCGCGCGCGAGGGCGGCCCCATCGCCACCTACGTCTCCGAGTGCTACGTGGAGACCGATCCCCTCAGCCCGACGTCTACGACTCTGGTCTGGAATGACTGGAGCCCGAAATCGACCGCCGAGTTCAACCCCTGCGGAAGCCTCGGACTCAACTTGGGAGTGGGACCGGTCTCGGCCTCCTACACCGTCAACACGTGCGAGAAGCTGATCCCCGCCTGGGGAACGTATGCGCCAGACTTCAGAGCCACCTGGAAGGGCAAGTCGTATTTCGCGGAGGATGTGCGGGAGACCGCCGCGATGGTCGGCTTCTGGAGCCAGGGCACCGGCTCTCCCAGCATCTACTACAGACACGGCTACACGGTCGCCGTGGGCCCTCCGGCGCGCTGACTCAGCACAGCGTATCGGTGAAGACCCCGGCAGAATCCATTACCAGCCGCTCGCGTCTGTCACTTCAACCCAGAAAACCACTCCGGCAGGAAATCCCTCCGTCCGGCGGGCGAACATCCCCCTATTCGCGGGCGATAGTGACCGGCATTCGGAGCACAACATGCAGGATCTCTTCGGCTGCAGCACCATGGCCACGGGTGCGCTCAATTTCGCTGCCAGGGCCGTGGGGTTCTCGACTGGTGAGACTGCTCTACCCCTGAGCCAGGTGGGCGGGTAGGGCACCCTGCGCGGAGATGACGAACGCGACCCCTCATGATCGTCGGTGTCTAGCCAGTCGATCAAGAACAGGGGCCGCGTTTGCGTGCCATCATCCACGATCGACGTGCTCTCCCGCCACTCAGAGCACGTCACCATTGACGATCCCGCCTCCGACCTGCCCACCCTGGCCGGGGTGCTGGAGGCCGTACCCGACCCGCGTCACCGCCGACGACGTCGCTACCGACTCGGCCCGCTGCTCGCGTTATCCCTGCTCGCTGTCCTCAGCGGAGCGACATCCCTGTCAAAATCGCCCGGTTCATCGCCGGATACGACCCCGGCCGCGCACCCAGCTTGGGCTCCCGGCCACCATCCGGCCGGCTGCCAGCACTCTCGGGCGGCTGCTGGCCCGCCTGGACGGCGATGCCTTCACCGCCGCGACCTGCGCCTACCTCTCCGCGCTGACCACCGGCCACCCGTTAGAAACGACCGCCCCGACGACCGCGACCGCCAAAACACCCCTGCTCGGCCTGGCCGTGGACGGCAAGACTCTGCGCGGCAGCCGCACCGGCAACGGCGTCACTCACCTGCCGGCCGCCATCCGGCATGACACCCAGACCGTGCTCGCCCAACGGCAGGTCGAGGCCAAGAGCAACGAGATCCCCGCCTTCGCACCCCTGCTGTGCGGCCTGGACCTGTCCGCAATGGTCATCACCGCCGACGCCCTGCACACACAAGCCGAGCACGCCCGCCAGATCGTCGCCGCCGGCGGTCACTTCCTGTTCATCGTCAAGGCCAACCAGCCCACGCTCCACCGCAGGCTCAAAGCGCTGCCCTGGCGCGAAGCGGTCCTCAACGACCGCACCGACGAACGTGGGCACGGCCGCCGCGACATCCGCCGCATGAAGATCTGCACCGCCCGCCCTGGCCTGCCCTTTCCCCACGCCGCCCAGGCCATCCAGGTCAAACGCCGCCGCACCGACCTCAAGACCGACAAGACCACCATCGTCACGATCTACGCCATCACCAGCCTGCCGCCGGGCCGCATCCCCCATACCCAGTTCGCCACGCTGATCCGCGGGCACTGGAGTGCCGAGGCCCTCCACCACATCCGCGACGTCACCTACCGCGAAGACGCCTGCAAGGCCCGCACCGGCAACGCGCCCCGGATCCTGGCCAGCCTCCGCAACCTGGCCGTTGGCACGACCCGCCTCATCGGCTGGACCAGCATCGCCGCTGCCACCGACCGCTACCGCAGCCACCCAGCCGACGGCCTTCAGCTCCTCGGTCTCACCACATGAGAACGCTTCAGCCCTGCCAGCATCGCCCCCACAAAGCAAGGACGACGCCTGACTCATACGCCAAGAAGAAGATCCGTCTCGATAGAGAATCGCAGGTCAGGCTCCAGACAAAAGTTTCAGTGGCCCGTACCGGCGAGGCTTACAGCACGACTGCGGCCCTGATGCATCGTTTGCCGCGACAAATCCAGAGCAATTCATCAGAGCGTCACCGCCGAGAAGCCTCATCATCGATTTCCGCTCGTTCCCTTTTCGCGTCGACACCGGTCGGATAGGCCTCACCAAGACGCACAAGCGCTGTCGGCACCGGTTCCACATCGTCCGCACGCATCCACCCTTGCCCGGGCAGATGGCCGGGATCTGCCTGATCGCCTCGGTGCCACCATGGGCCGCATTCCTTTCCTTGTCGCATGGGTGCGGATCAGCGTGCCGACGGCAATGACCGTCCAACCGCACCACGACACCTTCCAGTCAGCCGACAGATTCGATTTTTCCTCCCAGTAGCAAGACTTTCCGGGTCACACGGCAGAAGGGACACCATGAACGGCAATGTCAAGCGGGCAGCCATAGCGGGGGCAGCCCTGACAGCAGTCCTCTCGATCACCGGGGCAGGAATCGAGTCCGCTCAGTTCTCCGGCTACGACAACATGTTCCCTACCGCGAACACCCAGTGGAAGTGCAAGGACGGCGAGCTTAAGGGCCCTCATCCCAATTTCTGCCAGACGGACAACCGGACGCTCACCGTCTTCCGCCGGAAGTCGCTCAGGTCCGATGGCTGGATGGGGGTATCACTCTAGGTGTGGAAATGATCACCAAACGTAGACGAAAGTCTGCAACGATCATTCACCATCTCGGGGGAGAACACGATCATGTCCACGACACGGGGAAGAACCGCGCTGGCCGCGGTGGGGCAAGACCAGCGCGATGATGCATCGGCGCTGCTGGGGGCGGCTGCTCATCATGGCGGGGAACAATCCCCCCAGCGTGACGGTGAGGTGCCGTTGCGGGACCTGCTCGGCGATCACGTGCTGGACCTGCTGCTGGAACGCTCACGCGACGGCGCGGGCGGGCTGCGGCTGACCGGTGAAGGCTCGATGCTCGGCGAACTGGTCAAGGCGGTGCTGGAACGCGCGCTGGAGGCCGAGCTGTCGTCGCATCTGGGCTATGGCAAGCACGAGGTGGCCGGCCACGGCTCGGGCAACTCCCGCAACGGCAGGATCGGCAAGACCGTGCAGACCGGGGTCGGGCCGGTCCGGCTGGCCGTGCCCCGGGACCGGGCCGGTACCTTCGAGCCGGTGCTGGTGCCCAAGCGGGCCGGCCGCGTCTCCGGCGGCCTGGACGACATGATCATCAGCCTGTACGCGCACGGCATGAGCGTGCGCGATATCCAGCACCACCTGCGCCAGATCTACGAGGTCGAACTCAGTCACGAGGCCATCTCCAACATCACCGACGCCGTGCTGGAAGAGGTCCGCGCCTGGCAGGCCCGGCCGCTGGAAGCGGTCTACCCGGTGGTGTTCCTGGACGCCATCGTGGTCAAGGTCCGCGACAACCACAGCGTCCAGGCCAAGCCCGCCTACCTGGCGGTCGGCATCGACGCCGACGGCGACAAGCACGTCCTCGGGATCTGGCTGGCCAAGACCCCGCTCGATACCGCCACCGCCGGCGAATCGGCGCGGTTCTGGACCACGGTGATGACCGACCTGAAAAACCGCGGCGTGCGCGATATCCTCATCGCCTGCACCGACGGCCTGACCGGCTTCGAAGACGCCATCCACGCGGCGTTCCCGCACACCACCGTGCAGGCCTGCGTCGTGCACCTGATCCGCAACGCGCTGCGGCCGGTCGCCCGCCGCGACCGCGCCGCGCTGGCCGCCGAACTCAAGAAGATCTACACCGCGCCCACCGAGCAGGCCGCCTTCGACGCCCTGGCCGACCTCACCGCCTCCACCTGGGGCCAGCGCTATCCGCAGGCGGCCCGGGTGTTCGAGACCGCCTGGGACCGCTTCATCCCGTTCTTCGCCTTCTCCCCGGCGGTCCGCAAGCTGCTCTACACCACCAACAGCATCGAGTCCCTGAACTACCAGCTGCGCAAGGTCACCAAGGCCCGCGGGCACTTCCCCAGCGACGACGCCGTGGTCAAACTGCTGTGGCTGGCCATCATCAACATCGAGGACAAACGCGCCCGCGAACGCGCCGCGACCAAGGAGAAAACCGGCAAGATCAAGAACTCGCCCAGCACCGCCCGCCTGATCGAAGGACAGCGCACCATCGGCTGGCGCGAAGCCCTCATCGAACTCGACATCGCCTATCCAGGCCGCATCAGGTAAAGACCGCCATCAAGCACTCAGCAACGATCTTTACACACCTGAAGTGACAACCTCGGCTGGATTCGTGTCCGGAAGGTCTTGTTGAGGGAGTTCGACGAGGGAACGGACCTGAAGGTCAAGTTCGTCAAGAAGCTCTCAACGAGCGGAGACCACGAGACGGACATCGTCTACGAGTCGGGCGACCTTCCTGACGACGTCGGCGGCGCCAGAGGCCTGGTCTGGTGCGACGATGCCATCTCGGACAAGAAGTGCGACCAGCATTACGCCCGCTTCAAGTCGAGGACGCCGGTACAGACGACCGGCTGTCATGAGACGGGGCACGCGGTCGGCCTCACGCACGGTGCCCAAGCCGAGCCCAAGGTGGCCAACCGCCATTCATCGCTCGGTTGCATGAGAGCCCCGTACACAGATGGGCCATACCTCGGTGGACACAATGTCGCCATGATCAATAAGACGTACTGAACGGAGAGTGCCGTGAAATCCGGGACCAAGATCACTGTAGGTGTGCTCGCGTTTGTGCTCGCCGGGGCAGGCGGCGCCGCGTACGCCGCGACCAACCACATCAGTCACGCCTCCTCATCCGCGGCTGTTGGGGACGAGGATGACACCCCCACCCTGGTCGTCGCAGAGTCGACCGATCGTCTGCCGTTCGACACCGTCGCCGATTGGGTCGGATACGCCGACCATGTCGTGGTAGCCCGTGCCGTCACCGAATCGGAGCATCCAGCCTCGGAAGAGGAGGTCGCCGCGAAGGAGGGATACATTCCGCGCACGGTCACCCTGCACATCCAGCAAACGCTGTGGTCGCGACCTGAAACCGGATGGCCACCGCTGCACGTGCCGTCCAACCCCTTGAAGCTGAACGTGGGCGGCTGGACGTTCCACGGCGACTCGCGCGCGGAGTTCGTCGTCGACGGAGCGCCGCGGATCGAGGTCGGCCACACCTACATCATCCCGCTCGCGGAAGAGAATGACGGACGCTGGAACCCGCTGGCTCCCAGCGCGATCCTGCCCTACGACGAGGGCCGGATCGGTATAGGGGAAGGCAAGGGAATCCGAAGCGACGACACGTCCGCGCTGGCCACCGCCGTGTGGGGTAAGACCGCCGCCGCGTTGACCCGGGCGCTCGAGACCACGCAGGCGGAGCCGGCTGTCGCCAAGTACCGTAACCTCGCGCCGGACGACCGCTTCGCGGCCGTGGTGAAAGACATCGAGGCGACCGAACCGCCTCCCGGCGAGGACACCGACGACCACGGTGCCGAGGAGCCGCAGGAAGACCCGTGGAACGGTGCGGAGGACACCTTGGAGGAGGACCCGACCCAGGGAGGTGACTGACGCATCCGCAGGGATCGCACCGCTGCGCCCCGGCCGCCTGGCCGGCGACGACCGTGTGAACTGGCCCGACGATGGCGTCATACCTGAGCCAGATCGCCGATTGGGCCCGGAGGAGTCTCGCCTCCGGGCCTTCACGGGGTTGAGCGTGACGATCTCTTGTCATTGCGCTTGTCGTCACGGACGTGACGCCCGGCTCAACCTGTTTCTCTCAGCTCAACGATGAGGTCGACATCGGATTCGATCTCTTGATCCGCCGTCAGATGGACATGAGATCCTGCACGAACGCCTTGCTGGGCGAGGGTCAGCAGGTGGCGGGCCAATGACGTCAGACCGGCGCGGTTCGCCTTGACGACGACCTCGGTCGCCGTGACCCGCAATTCAATCTCAAAATCATCGTCCCAGACGAAGCGCAGCCCTTCCTCGCTTCGATATTCCGGAACATCGATCAGATGGTCCATCATCACCCTCCTTCCAACCATGATGCCCTGGGAGGCCGTTGCGGCTCGCGCAACGGCCTCCCACCCGCATGCCTATTCGAGATAGATGTGTCGATTCTCGACGACCATCGACTTGCCGGGTTTTCTTGGGTTCGGTCCCATTCGCTCAAGGTTCATGTGAGGGCCGCCGCCGTGCTGTCCCGTGATGTCCGACTCACCTATTCTGGCGATGCGGGTGCCGTCTCTTGAGACGTAACGCCCACTACCACTTACAGGCTCGGTATAACCGGGACCGAGCCACCTCTGTGCCGCCTCGAGGGCCTCATCCGTCGGCAGGAGGGTTCCGTCCACCGGATGGCCATTGTCGTCAAAACGCCGATAAGAGCGCCAAGGGTCGCATCGTGGCGAGTTGTGAACGAGAACCGGTGTGGTCGCCGCCAGCACGTAGTACGTGTGCGGGCCGGCGATGCTGAGGTTGTGGACCCGCCGCACTGCCATCTGCTGCGTCACGGCGGTGATTTGCACGTACGTCCCGGCGGACGTCCGCAGCCATTGGCCCGGCTGGAGCGCATCGGCGGTGACCCACTGGCGCAGCACGTCCACCCAGAACGGGTGATGCTCGGTCGCGATCACCGCGCCACCGTCGTCGCTCCGCAGGCTGACCCGGACCAGCCGCTTGACGCCCTCGGAGGTGATGGTGCCGGTGACGGGCTCCGGCCCGGTGCGGCCGGTTTCCGGGTCAGTGGCGATGACCTTGTCGCCGGCCTTGACGTCCTTGATGGGCTTGGTCGTGCCGTCGGCCATCAGCACGCGGGTCTCCGGGACGAAGCTGTTCCTGCACGCCCTGGCGACGTCCTCGACGACGTCGCCGCGTTTCGCGCCGACCTTGGCGGCTTTGGCCACCTTGCCGGCGACCTTGCCGAGCCCGCTGATCGCGACGCTGAGGCCGATGTCCACGGCCGTCCAGGCGCACGCGCTGCCGGATCCCTTGACGCAGTTGACGGCGTCCTCCACGCCGAGCAGCCCGAGGAGGCTGAAGCCGCCGCCGCGCTTGAGGCCGTCGAAGAAGCCCAGGTCTCTGGCGGCGCCACAGAACTTGACGTTGGTCGACATCCCTCTGTTGCATTCGGCCGACGCCCAGGTCGCCAGGGCCATGTCAGGGTCGTCGGTGCGCCATTTCTCCATGAGCTCGGCCTGGGTGGGAACGCGGACGTTCTCGATGACGACCGCGTCGTCCTGTGCCACCCAAGCCCGGTAACGCGGCTTCGCATGACCACCGCCACCACCACCGCCGCCGCCTCCGTTGCTGCGCGGCACGTACATGCCGCCGCCGCTGCCGCGCGGGGCGTCCGGGATGGTGTCGTCATCGGGCCGCTTGTTCCTGCCGCCCGACCCGTATTCGCAGGATCCGCCGCCGCAGCCGTAGTCGAGGCCGGACGGGTCGCTGTAGGTGAGCGGGTTGTTGCCGGCGTAGGCGTAGCCCTGGTACTTCTGCGGCTCGGCCAGGTCCATGATCGGGTCCACGCTGAGGAACCGCCCGATGGCGGGGTCGTACTCGCGCGCCCCCAGGTGGGTCAGGCCGGTGGCGGCGGTGTCGTCGATGCCGCCGACGAAGCCCTTGGTGCCCGGCCACAGGGTGAGCGGGGTGCCGCGCGGGCCGCCGAAGGGCAGGGTGCGGCGCTGGGTGAGGTTCAGGGTGGTGGCGTCCACGGCGAGGTTGCCGGTGCCGTGGTGGTCGGCGATGGTGAAGGAGACGGAGCCGTTGTCCTTCTGGACGGCCTGGTGGCCGCCGCCGAGGTCGAGGTAGCGGGTGGCCTGGGTGGCGGTGGCGCCCTTGGCCAGGGTGATCTCGGTGCTGCCGAGGTAGAGGGTCGTCTCCGTCGGGGTGCGGCCGATGAGACGGTTGCCGTCGGCGTCGTAGAGGTACTCGGTGACCTTGCCGTCGGTGTCGGTCACCTTGGCCAGGTGGCCTTCGGCGTCCCAGACGAGGGTCTGGCCCTTGCCGGCGACGACGCGGGTGCGCGTGTTGCCGGTCTCGTCGTAGTCGAAGGTGTCGGGTGCCGCTCCGGTGGAGGGGGTGATGGAGGTGACGGCGTGCGGGCGGGGTTTGCCCGCCTCGGGGTAGGCGTAGGTGCGGGTGACGTCCTTGGTGGCGCCGCCGGTCGGGTCGTGCTGCGTCTCGGTGACGCGGTTGCCGACCTTGTCGTAGCTGTAGGTGTGCCAGTACGGGGCGGGCCCGCCGGGTGAGGGGGCGCCGGTGCAGGAGGTCGTGGCCTGGGCCCATGCCTCGGTCAGGCGGCGCAGGTAGTCGTAGGCGAAGCACTGCGTGTCGGTCCCGGGGGCGGACACGTCCGAGACCGACAGGACGTTGCCGGCCTGGTCGTAGCGGAAGGAGGCGGACTGGTCGGCGCCCGGCACATCCTGGCGGTGCACCGTGGAGGAGGCCAGCCGCTGCGTGCCGTACTCGTAGGCGTTGGCGACCTCGGTCAGCTTGCCGCCGGTGACCGACATCCTGTACGTCAGCGGCTTGCCGGTGTAGGAGTAGCTCGTCGTCCCGGTGACGCCGAAAGCGTTGACGGTGGCCGGCCGCAGGGTGACGTCCTCGTAGGCGTAGCTCACGGTCGCGGCCGGCAGCGAACCCGCCGCCGGGTAGCCGCTGCCCTCCGGCAGGCCGGACACCTTGTAGGAGGTCCTCGCCCGGTAGGTCCCGCCCAGCGCGCCCTCGGCGGCGTCGATGGCGACCTCGGTCGTCACCGGCCGGTAGAGCCGGTCGTATTCGGTCACCCGGGAGGTGTAGGTCCGGCCCGAGGCGTGCCGGGTGGACTCCGACAGCCGGCCTTCCTTGACCGTGTCGTACGTCCACTCGGCGCGCAGCTCACCGGTGGCCGAGCCGGTGCGGAGCTGGGTCCTGCGGCCGAGCCCGTCGTAGAGGTGGGCGAGCGAGCCGCGCGCGTCGGTGGCGAGCGTCAGCTGGCCGCGCTCGTCATAGTCGTTGTGGGTGGCGCCCTTGTCGGGATCCGTGGCGTCGGTCAGCCGGCCGAGCAGGTCGTAGGCGTAGGTCCAGGTGTTGCCGGCCGGGTCCTTGACCTGCTCAAGCTTGCCGGCGGGGTTGTAGGCGAAGGTGGTGACGTCGGCGGCGGCGCCGGCCTCGCGCTGGTGGTGCTGGTGCAGCTCGACGGTCCGGCCGCGGGCGTCGGTGACCGTGGTGGTCGCGGTGCCGCCCTGGGGTGGGATGACGGTGACGCGGTCGCCGCCGTAGACGGTCCTGGTGGTGGACAGCACCTGCCCGCCGTCGCTGTTGCCCGCGATCTGCTTGACCTCGGTCTCGCGGCCCAGCCCGTCGTAGAGGTGGTGGAACTGCGATTCCAGGGTCAGGGCGTTCGCCGGCTTGAACAGCTGTCCGGCCTTGCCGTCTTTGGTGTAGTAGGTGGCGAACTCGACGCCGATCAGGCCGCGCTCGTCGTAGAGGGTGTCGGAGATCAGCAGCCCGCCCTCGGGGCCCGGGCTCTGCGTCTGGCGGGGGCGCAGGAAGCCGTCGAACAGCGTGTACGAGGTCTGCTGCTCGCCCAGGTTGCCGATGGTCTTCGTGCCGACGGCGGCGGCCTGCTCGCCGGTGATGGAGTAGGTGAACTCGTACGTCGGGGTCTGGCCGGTGAGCCGGTCCGGGAGCCAGACCTTGCTCGTGCGGCCGAGGGCGTCGTAGGCGAGGTTCGTGGTGTTGCCGTTGGTGTCCACGATGCGGGTCGGCAGCCCGCGGGCCGGGTTGAACGTCGTGACGGTGACCTGGGTGCTGGCCGGGTCGTCCGGCCTGGCCCGGGGGGTGGTCGTCGTCACGGTGGTCGCCACGCCGGTCGCCGGGGCGCGCTGGGTGGTCGTGGTGCGGCCGTCGGTGCGCGCGGTCCTGGTCAGCGTCCCGCCGCTGGTGACCTTGACGTCGGCGGTCAGGTCGGTGCTGGAGGTCACCCGCCCGTAGCCGTCGTAGGCCGAGCCGGACTCCAGGTAGATGGCGGTCGTGCCGGAGTACTTCCGTAGCACGGCGGTCGCGGTCGGGTCGCCCTTGGACGGGGCGGTCCCGTAGGCGCTGCCGTCGTAGGCGGACCTAATGTCGGTGATGACGTCGTCCGGCCGGGTGGCGGTGGCGCCGCACGCCTTGGCGACCGTCTCGACCCGTGCCGGCAGCATCAGCAGGCCGCTGTCGGTGGCGTACGTGGTGCGGGTGCACGTGTCGTCGGCGGCCGTGGAGCCGTCGCCGAGGTCGTTCACGCTGACCAGGCGGCCTGCGACGGTGTCGTAGGTGTTGGCGACGGAGGTGGTGCGCCACTTGTCGCCCTTGCCGCCGTCGAGCGAGGTCCAGGACTTCGAGCCGGCGGTGCCGGTGAAGTTGGCGGTGATGGTCCCCCAGTCCCGCTCCTTCTTCGCGGTCTCGCGGTGCCATGGCCTGGTCACGGTCTTGGCCAGCACCGTCCCGCCCGGGCCCGAGTAGGTGACGGTCTTGTACGCGAACCCGGCGGCCGACTCGTGGTCGGTGATCGGGTCGCCTTCTCCGTCCTCCAGCTTCACCTCGACGGTCTTGGTGCCGTCGCCGGAGTCGCGGCCCTTCCTGTCGCCGTGCATGCCGCGCAGGAAGTAGGTGTCGGACTGCGTCTTCATCACGCCGCCTGCACCTCCGGTGCGCACCTGGACGTGTCCGTAGCCCCGCCACTGCGACCAGGTCTTGAACTTCTCCTTGGTCAGGCCGTCGTCATCGTCGTAGTGCCAGGCCGCGCCGTCCTTGTAGTCGTAGGAGGTGACCTGGTCGGCGGCTCCGCCGGTGCGGTCGCTCAGGATCACGTCGGTGACCACGTACTTGTTGAACCAGCTCAGCTCGGGGTCGTCGGTCGAGCTGCCGCCGAGGTACTGGGGGAAGCAGCGGGTGGTGTTGGTCTGCGGTACGGGCAGCTTGTTCCATCCGCAGTCGGGCTCGGAGTAGACGACGTCGATCTGGCCGCCGGCCTCGTCGGAGATGCTCTTGAGCCGCTCCTTGATGAAGGGCGCGTAGCCGTCGCCGGTCTTGTCCAGCCGGTTGTCCCGCTGCGTGTAGGTGAAGGCGATCTTCGGGAGGGTGATCGCGGGGGTGGCGGTGTGCCCGGAACGCTGGATGGAGGACAGCAGGAGCTGGTAGTCGGTGTCGGCCATGCCCCAGCGGTGGGTGAAGGCCCACGAGTCCGCCTTCTTGCCGCCGATCTCGGTGGTGATGGCGGTCAGGCGTTTGCGGGTGAAGAATGCCGGCGACATCCGGCCCTCGTCGCAGTCCTCGCCGCTCTCGCAGTTCAGGTCCCAGGGGGTGTCGTACCAGTGGAAGGCGTCCTGCTCGATGGAGGAGCAGGTGGCGCCGGTCGCGCTGTCGGGCAGGCAGCGCTCGCCGCTGGTGAAGTTGACCTTGGCCAGCGCGGCGGTGGTGTAGACGGTGTCCTTGCGCAGCCCGTACTCGATGGACTTCAGCACGCCGCCGCGCACGTATCGGGTGTTGTTCGTCTTGTCCAGGAAGCGGCCGTAGGAGTTGGTCTCCTGTTCGTAGTAGTAGGCCATGGCGTTGCCGTGCGGGTCGACGACGTAGTCGAGGTTCCATCGCCAGCCCTGTTGGCACCACGAGTCGCTGATCTTGTCGGCGTGGCACTCCTCGCCGGCGTCGTCGCCGAACACCGGCACCGTCCAGGTGGACCCGGTGGTCGGCTTGCCGCTGCTCCAGCCGGGCAGCCGGTTGTAGCCGAAGTAGTACTGGACGCCGTCGGGGGTCGTCAGCTTCCAGTACTCGTCCTTTCTGGCGCCGTTGTCGCGCACGTCGCCCGTGCCGCCGTAGAGGCGCTGGATCCTGCTGCCGTCGTCGCCGCGAAACTTCCAGGTGTCCTTGCCGTCCGGGACGAGCTCGCCGCCCTTGCCGTCGAAGGAGATGAACGCGTTGTCGTAGGCCCAGCACAGGTCGCCGATCTTGAAGCCGTCGGCGTTCTTCACCCCGTCCTCGGAGCACGGCTTGTATCTGCGCTCGATGTAACCGGGCGACAGCTCGAAGCCGTCACCGATCCAGGACGCCTGGTTGTTGGTGCTGGAGGTACGCCCGTCGATGGCGCCGGAGGAGTAGGACAGCTTCAGGTCGGGGGTCAGCCCGCCGGGCACGTCCGGCACGGCGATGGGGTAGCTCCAGCCGAAGTCTCCGGTGTTCAGGTCGGTCGCCCAGGTGGCTGAGGGCGACAGGGGGCTCGCCGTGTAGTCCCCCTTGTCGCCGGCCGCCGCCGAGACGGCGGCCAGCACGGTGGGCGCGCCGGCCCGCAGGGGCGCCCGGCGCGCGGTGAGGGTGTGCTTCTCGACGTCGTTGACCGTCTCGACGGGTGTCTTCACCCGGCATTCGGGCTCGGCGGGCGCGGTGAGTGCGCACGCGGGCAGCTCGGCCAAAGTCAGGCGGGAGGCGTACGCGCCGCCGTACAGCTCGGCGAAGGCCGTGTAGTCGAGGGTCACCTGCCGGGACGGGGCTTTGAGCCCGGTCGTGGGCGCGAGGGTGAACAGCGGCCCTGACGTCCCCGCGTTGCGGGCGCTGTCGCGGCCGAGCACCTTCACCTGGACGCCGGCGCCGGCCGACGCGCCGGCGGCCGGCCACGTCGCCGCCGCCTTCCGCGGTGCCGGGACCTTGTCCACCGGCCGTGGCCTGGCCGGGGCAAGGGCCCCGGGCACCGGCTCGCTCTGCCGTGGCGGGCTGTCGTCCTGGGCGGCGACCTGCGGGGTGAACGGCAGCACCTGCAGCAGCCCGCTGGCCACGATCACGGTCAGGGCCGGGGACAGGCGCCGCCACCATCGGATGTTGCTCATGACGACCCTTCAGTTGCCAGGGACTTGCGAGGGGAGGCCGGGCTGGCCGACCGCCAGGTGCGCGACCTGCAGCTCGCTCAGCGCGCCCTGGAAGGTCCACACGTCGGAGATCAGGCCGGGCCAGTACTCGCCCCAGGTGGACGCGCCGGTCTTGGCGCGGCCGAGCTGCAGGGGCTGGGTGGCCTTGAAGGTGCGGGTGTTGTCGGTCCAGGACAGTTGCGCCTCACAGGCCGGATCGTCCTGCTCGCCGTCGTCATCGTCGTCGGCACATCCCAGGCCCTGCGCCTCGCCGTCGACGTACAGGGTGAGCTCGTTGGCGAAGGCGTCGTAGACGACCGCCAGGTGCGTCGGGTCGGTGGGGCCGTAGAACTGGCCGTGCTCGGCCTGGGCGACGAGCGCGCCGTCGGTGTCGGCGTCGGCCATGGTGACCTGCCATCGGCCCGGGTCGGTGGGCGTGTCTTCGGGGTCGTCGCTGGGAGGCGGCGGCACGTACCGCAGGGTGATCGCGCTCTGCTTGACGCCGGGCACGGTGAGCACGGCCGTCTGCTCCTTGGGGAACGACGACGCCTTGGCCCACAGGGCGAGCGTGAAGCTGCCGCTGGTGTCCACCGGCGTCGCGGCGGTGACGGCGTACTGGCCGGCCCCGTTGAGGGTGAGCTGCCCGTCGATGAAGCCGGGGGCCACGGTGGCGCCGTTCTTCAGGGTGAGGTCGTTGCGCGGCTCGGTGTCGTCCCGCGTGAGCGTCCCGTCGGCCGCCACGAGCTTCCAGCGGGCGGTGACCACGGGGCGTTGCCTGAACAGCTGGCTGACCTCGCCTGCGGACAGCACCCGGTCGTAGAGGCGCAGGTCGTCCAGCTTGCCACGCAGGAAGCTCACCGGGCCGGCCGAGCCGCCCACCGGGCCCGCCGCGCCCATGGTCAGCTCGCCGCCGGCGTACCACGGCGTGGTGAAGGGGCGGGTGGCCCTGAGCTCGCCGTTGACGTAGAGCTGGATGACCGCCGCGTCCCTGTCGTACACGCCCACCACGTGCGACCACTCGCCGAGCCCGGCGTCCACGCATGTGACGGTGCCGTCACCGCACGGGTCCTGCACGGCGCGGATCGGCGTCGCGGCGGAGCTGTCGGCGTCGGCCCGCATGAACACCCATCCGGACGCCGAGGAGTGGTACAGCTCGAAACCGCGGTGGTTGACGCCCGCCTGGCCGATCACCGACATGCTCCTGGCCTCCTTGTCGGGCGGCACCCAGGCCCAGGCCGAGACGGTGAAGCTCTGCGCCGTGTCGACCATGGGGCGGCCGACGGCCGCGTAGTCGTCGGTGCCGTCCAGCTCCAGCGCCTGTCCGCGCACGCCGAGCACGCCCGCGCGAGCGCCGCCGCGCAGGGCCGCGCCGGCCTGTTGGGGCCGGCCTGTCACGTGCGGCTGTCCGGCGTCCTCGTCGAGGTTCCAGACGAGCTTGGCGGGGCGGTTGGTGGTGACCGGCTGTTTGCCGGACAGGCGCAGGATCTGGTCGTCGGGAAGCTGGTAGTCGAAGAGCTGGACCTCGTCCAGGTCTTCGGCGAAGAAGCTCCTGACCCAGTCGTGCCGCATGCCCTCGGCGCCCAGGACGGTCCTGCCCCGGGCGTCCCACGGTCGGGAGTAGCCGGCCTGTCCGGCCTGCACACCGTTCACGTACAGCTTGATCTGCTGTTCGGCGTTGTCGAACACGCCCACCAGATGCGTCCAGGCACCCAGCCGGGAGGCCTCGCACGCCGGGTCGCCGGACGGGCAGGGCGGCTGCACGGCCTTCACCTCCGGCGCCGCCGCGGCATCGACCGCGTGCGTCATGAATGTCCAGCCGGTGCCCAGATAGGTCAGCTGAAAGCCGCTGGTGTTGACGCCCGTCTGCGAGATCGCCGTCATCGCCGTGGGAGCCCGGTCGGCCGGCAGCCGCGCCCACAGCGACACCGAGAAGCTCCTGGAGGTGTCCAGCGCGGGTGCCTCGGTGGCGGCGTGGTCGTCGACACCGTCCAGGTGCAGGCCGCCGGCGCCCGCGACGCCCTCGCCGCCCGGGGTCAGCCCTCCTTGCAGCGCGGCGGGCCATTCGGCGCCGGCGCCTGCGGCCTGCGTGGCGCCGGCGTTCTCGTCCAGTTGCCAGGCGGCGCGTTCCTGCTGGCCGGACCGGACCCGGAAGCGGTAGCTGTAGGGGGCGGAGGCGTTCCCGGCGGCGTCGAAGGAGCGGACGTAGAGCGTGTTCAGGCCGATCTGGGCGGGCAGCAGCTTGATCGTCTTGTCGGCTCCGGCGGTGGTGGCGATCGCGTGGTCGGAGGAGGCGTCGACGTTCAGGCCCCACCAGTACTTGACCACGCCGGTGTCGCCGCTCTTGAGGGTGAATGTGCCGTACTGGCCCATCCCGTCATACCAGGGGGCGTTGGGGTCCTCGGTGTCGAAGGGCGGGTATTCCGGAGAGGTGACTGTCGGTGCCTTGGGCGCGGTGGGGTCGTAGGTGAAGTAGCAGGACGTCGGGCTGCCTTCGTGGGACCAGGGCGAATACCGCAATCCGTCATAGACGCGGGCGAACCAGTGAACCTGGACGTTCTTCGGGATCGTCGACGGCAGGGTGATGACGAAGTCCGACCCGGACTTCTTGGGCCCGGTCAGCCGCTTCGTCGGCGACCAGGATCCGCCCTCCCACTCGGCCCTGAACTCCACCGACACCTCGTCGCCGTCGGGGTCGGTGACATGGTTGGCGTAGATCTTGCCGAGGGTGCGCACGTACGGGGCGTCCGGCGGGCGCTTGCAGATGCCGCCGTACTCCATGGTGAGCTGCGACATCTTCAGCTGCGCCGGCGGCCGGTTGTATCTGACGCGCAGGTAGGCGTCGTCGGAGAAGCGCTTCCAGCCGTAGGCGTCGTCCTCGTCGGTGGCCCGCATGCCCAACGTCAGCGTCGACCAGTTGCTCTTCGCGGCCAGTTGCACGGCGGATCTGACATCGAACTCGGCGTCTTTGGCGGCGCAGCCGTCGTAGCCGTAGGCGAACGACCTCGTGTCGAGTTTGTCGAGCCAGAAGCCAGAGGTGTCCTGGGTGTTCCAGGTGGTGGAGGAGGAGATGCCCTTGGTCCGCCACACCTGTACTCCGCGTTCGGTGCAGGAGGCCGACCAGGTGTTGCGTACGACGAACTCCGCCTTCAGGATCGTCTTGCCCGCGAACCGGGACGTCGGCAGGCGGTAGAACAGGCGTTTGGTGTCGTACGGCTGGCAGTATTCCCAGCCGCAGTAGCCCAGGCCCGCGTCCGGTTTGCCGTTGAACTTCCACTGCGGGCTGGAGGCCCAGTACTTCGAGGCCATCGTCCACGCGGTCGCCTTCGGCGTGTACCACTGCGGGTCGATGAACACCGGATACACCGTCTCCGGGCCGCGCAGCACGCCCAGGTCGGGCTTCAAGGTCAGCTCGCCGCCGCCCGCCGGCACGTCCACCTCGACGGCCGCCAGCTTGCCACTCTCGCCCGCTCCGAGCCCCCCGGCCGCCCGGCCGCTCGCGCCCGCGCCGGGCTGCCCGTCCGTACGCGGCGTCTTGGCGGGTCCGGCGCTGGAGTCCCACATGAGTGGCTGCGCCGCCTCGAACACCGTCCCGCCGGAGCCGTTGTCGGTCACCGACAGCCCGCCCGTCGCGGTCTGCTTGACGGTCATGCCGTCGGCGGCCATCCCCAGGCGCAGGCCGGCCAGCCGGGCGTCGGCCGCGGCCGCGGCCGCGGCGGACTTGACCACCAGGATCTGGCTGTAGCCGTCCTCCTGGGCCGTCATCCGCAGGTCCACGCCAGGCAGGACGTCGGGGTATGTCGCGGTGTCGCCCTCCAGACGCGGCTGGGGAAGCGGGTCCGGCCACGACAGCGCCAGGCGGCGGCCCGCCTGGGTCAGCTCCACCAGGGGCTTGTCGCCACCGCCGGAGAAGCCGAGGCCCACCGTTGCGGCCTTGGGCGCCACCATGCCGGCGCCGGTCGCGGCCAAGGTCGTGTCGATCGGCTGCCAGGTGCCGGAGAGCCTGGTCCGGACCGGGCGCAGGTACTCGCGGGCCTCCAGTTGCCCGTCCGGAGTGACGAAGACGTCGCTGCTCTCCCCGCGCAGCGCGGCCACCTCCACGGGCACGCCCAGGTGCGCGGCCTTGACGGCGGCCTCGTCCTCGCTCGCCTCGACCGGCTCGGGCGCAGCCACGCTGGACGCGGAGGTGGAGGGAAGGGCCGATACGGGCCCGGCGGGCAAAACGATGAGCGCGGCGACGACGGTGAGCGATAAGGCTCCGGCAGCCAGGCGTGCGCGACGCGTGGTGTCCACTGACATTTCCTCGTCTCATGAAAATCAGCCACAGCGGCACACGCGTGGTCAACAGGATCGCGGCAGGAGTACGAGCAGGAAGGGAATCCGCCGATCGACAGCGCGCCGACGACATTTCGGAAGAAGAGGCGTCCGCCCTACCGAAGTCCGGGAAAAGAAGAAGCGATCACCGTTGGCCGCGCAAAACGTGGAAGGCGACGCGACGGCCGGATTTCGGCCGCCACCTTATCGGGGGTACGGACGGTGCTTCCCGCGACCCGCAGGCGCACAGCCACTTGTCCTGCAGCGCCTCCACGACGGGCGCGTACAGGCGCGCCTTGATCTCGCCAAGCGCGGGGCCCGCCTGGTGATTGTGATCGCGAGCCAGGTCGACGGCGAGCTGGCGGATCGTGTCCACGTCCACGATGCGGTCCACGATCTCCGCGGCCAGGGCATCGTAACCGTCGAAGCGGCGGGCGGTGACGACGGCCTCGTGCGCGACCTGGGCGGTCAACCGGGCCCGGAGCAGCGCGGACATCCCCGCGGTCAGAGGCAGGCCGGCTCGCGCCTGGGGCAGCCACCATGAGCCCCGGTCACGACGCATCACCCGGAAGTCGTGGGCCAGCGAGATCATGGCGCCGGCCGCGAACGTGTGCCCCCGCAGGGCCGCGACGGTGACCATGGGGAAGGTCAGCAGGCGCGCCAGCAAGCCCTGAATGCCTGCGACGAACTCCCGCTCATCGGGCACCGCTGCACCCGGGTACGGAAAGAATTTGTTCTCCGTGAACGTCACAAGAGATCGCGGCCCGTCACATCTCTCTATTTTGTCGAGCAAGTCGTGGACCGCGTCGATCCAGTCAGGGTGCGTGCAGTCCTCGTTGTCCCCGATATCGAGAATGAAGACGTCGTCCTGTCGATCGAGCACGGGCATGACCGCTCCTCACCAAGCCGCTACTAAAGCGCCATGGTGGGTCTCGAAAACGCCGTCCCGCATCTGTCGTGTGACTGGTTGCCCGCTCACAGCTTTTCCTCAGGAGGCGGGGCCGCACCAATCGGCCAGCGGCCGGGTCAGGTCTCCGGCGCCGGCCCAGGCGAGATGGCCGTCGGGCCGGATGAGCAGGTCGCGCGTCCCCGGGGCGGCGGGAACGACGTGGGCCACCCGGTCGCTCCAGCCGGGCGGCGGGACACGCGGGGTGGCGAGCACGAACTTCCCGCCGCGCAACGCCTCGTACAGTCGGGCGGGTGCCTCGCCGTCGAGCGCGAAGTCGGGCACGCGCCGTCCCACCCACGGGTGGGCGCCCTCCGGGGCGGTGTAGCGGTGGGCGAGCCCGGAGAGCATGTTGAGCGCCACGGCGCGGCGGATCGGCCTGACCCGCATGGCCGCGCCGCTGACCTGGTTGCGGGCCGCGCGCAGCAGGGGCGAGCGCAGCAACGCCAGCCGGGTGAAGATCCCGCTGGTGCGCAGGACGGTCCTGCCCACCGGGTGACGCTCACTGTCGTAGGTGTCCAGCAGCCCCGGCCGCGCCCAGCCGCGGACCGCCGCCACGAGCTTCCAGCTCAGGTTGGCCGCGTCCTGAAGGCCGGTGTTCATGCCCTGGCCGCCGGCAGGCGCGTGCACATGAGCGGCGTCACCCACGATGAACACCCGCCCGGTGCGATAGTGCACCGCCTGCCGCTCCTCGCTGTGGAAGCGCGACATCCAGCGCGGGCTGTGCATGCCGAAGTCGGTGCCGTACGCCTTGCGGGTCAGCCATTTCAGCTCCTCCAGGTCGACCGGCGCCTCGTCGGGCAGGTCACCGTTGAGGTGGTTGCGGCCGATGACGCGATACCAGCCGTCGCCGAACGGGCCGATGAACACGAACCCTTCGCGCACGCCGTTGACCGACAGCACGTCCTTGGGCTCCTCGGTCAGCCGGACGTCGGCGAGCATCACCGACCGGGCCACGGCGTGGCCGGGGAAGGCGAGGCCGGCCGCGTCCCGGACGACGCTGTGCCGGCCGTCGGCGCCCACCACGTAGAGAGCGCGCAGGGTGCGCTCCTGCCCGTCGGACGTGCGCGCCTGCACGCTCACGTCGTCACCGCCCTGCCGCAGGCCGATGACCTCGTACCCGGTCAGCAGCTCGACGCCGGTGTCCAGCGCCCGCTTCAGCAGCAGCCGCTCGATCTCGTACTGCGGTGTGATGAGCATGTACGGATACCGGGTCGGCAGCTCGGCCATCCCCACCATGACCTGGTCCCAGACCAGCAGTCCTGGAACCGTGCTCCCGCCGGCGAGGGCCTGCTCGGCCAGGCCGCGCATGTCCAGCACCTCCATCGTCCGCGCGTGCACCGCGAACGCCCGCGACAGCGGCGACTCACCGGTACGCCGCTCGATCAACGTCACCCGGATTCCGGCCCCGGCCAGGTCTCCGGCGAGCAGCAGCCCGGTCGGCCCGGCTCCGACGACGATGACCTCCGCGTTCATGTGGTCTCCTCCGTGAAGACGATCGTCCTGAGGAACAGGGACACGCACGCATCGACATCGAAGGTCTCCACGGGCTGCGCCGTCCCGGGCGCGACCAGGAGGACCTGCGTCAACGCGTGGATCACCAGCGGTGACACCAGCATGCGCGCCGCGTTGCGCAGGTCCATGTCCTCGATCACGCCGGCGTCCCGCGCGGCCGCCAGCAGCCCTTCCGCCACCCCCAGCGCCCGATCGGGGACCGAGGAGCGGAAGGTCTCACCGACGTGCGGCAACCTCGGTGTCTCGGCGATGACGATGCGCGCCAGCTCCATGTACTCCCGGTCCATGAGCCCGGCCAGCAGTTTGTCGGCGAAATTGCGCAGCTCACGTTCCAGGTCGGTTCTGCAGGTGATGACCGTGGTGGCGACGGGCAGTTCCTCGGTGGTGGTGATGAGGTGCTCCAGCACGTCCGCCAGCACGGCCTCCTTGCTCGGATAGCGCGTGTACAGGGTCTCCTTCGACACGCCCGCTTCCTTGGCCAGCGCGGCCGTACTCACGTTGGCGAATCCGTGGCGCAGGAACAACGTCTTCGCCGCCGCCCGAATCTGCACGATCTTCACATCGTCGTGATCCATCCGACACCTCACTACGAACCGAACGGTACGGTTCGTACCGTAGTTGTGCGTGACGGTGCTTTCAAGCCGCCCGCGCCCCGGTCAGGGCAGCAGGACGGTCGTTCCCACCACGTCGCGACCGGCGATGGCCCGATGCGCCTGCTCGGCTTCTTCGAGGGGGAGCATCTGCCCGATCGTGACCTCGAGCCCACCGCCGGCCAGGAGCTGCACCAGCTTCCCGACGACCTCCGCCAGACGGGCGGGATTCTGCATCTGTCCTGGCAGCCCGTAGCCGATCACCGACTGGTTCTTGACCATCAAGGACATGCCGGTGAGGGCGGCCGGAGAACCGCCGGCCGCGCCGAAGGTCACGATCCGCCCGAACGGTGCCAGGCACTCCAGGCTCCGGGTGGAGATGTCGCCGCCCACGGAGTCGAGCACCACGTCCACGCCTTTGCCGTCGGTGGCGTCGAGCACGTGCTGCGGCCACTTCTCATCGGTGTAGTCGACAGCGACGGCGCCGAGGCCGCGGATGTGCTTGAGCTTGCCGGGCCGGCTGGCGGTGCCGATGACCGTGCTCGCACCGTGCAGGCGGGCGAACTGCACCGCCAGGTTGCCCACGCCTCCCGCCGCCGCGTGGATGAGGACGGACTCCCCCGGCTGCAGGCGGGCGGCGTCGTGCAGCGTCTGGTAGGCCGTCACGCCTTGCACCGGCAGGGCCGTCGCCTCGCGCAGATCGACCGCGTCCGGCAGCGGGACGACCGCCGAGGCCGCGGCCAGCGCATACTCGGCATAGCCGTGCTCCACCCAGGCCATCACGCGGGTGCTCGGAGCCGGCGCGCTCACCCCTGCTCCGGTCGAGGCCACCCGTCCCGCCGCGACGAGCCCCAGACCCGCGGGAAGGGACAGGTCGGGCCCGAATCCGCCCTGGCGCTTCATGACGTCGCCGTAGGTCACGCCGGCGGCCTCCACCTTCAGCAGGACGTGACCGGCGCCAGGCTGGGGGACGTCGATCTCGCCCAGGCGCAGCACTTCCGGGCCGCCGACCGCGTGCATCCGAATGGCTTTCATGTGTTCCTCCGTGATCCGTAGGTGGTGGTGAGATAGGCGGAAAGGTCGTGGACATCGCCGCCCAGCAGGGCCAGGTATCCGTCAGGGCGGACCAGGACGAGCCCGTCGCCCTGGATCCCGCAACGCTCGCGCGTCCGTACGTCCGAGACGGACCGGACGTCGACCAGGTCGGCGAGATCGCCGAGCACGGCCGGCAGCGTGGGCGGTTCCGAACCGAAGACCAGCAGGGTGTGCTTCCAGGGGTGTTGCAGGCCGATCTCGGGGAACCGGTCGCCGACGGCGAGCCGGTCGTCGTTGCTGCCGCCCGAGCCGTCGCGATAGGACACATCGAGCTGGGTCAGCGCTCGCGACAGGACCTTCTGCACGACGGGAAGCGGGGTGAGGCGCGGGGCCAGGTGGCGCCGGGCCGCCGTGGTGACCGGGTTGCTCAGCAGCGTCATGCGGGTCGCCCGGCGCGTTCCCTTCACCAGCCGTTCCGCGACCGGCGAGCGCTCCGCGGCGTAGGTGTCCAGGAGGCCGGCGGGCGCTCTGCCCTGGATCACCGCGGCGAGCTTCCAGCCGAGGTTGAAGGCGTCCTGGATGCCGGTGTTCATGCCCTGGCCGCCGACGACGGAGTGCACGTGCGCGGCGTCACCGGCGAGGAAGACGCGCTCGACCGAATGGCGCGCCACCTTGCGCTGGTTGATGCGGAAGCGGCCGGACTCCAGGATCTCCACCAGGCGGGTGCCCGGCGGGGAGCAGACGGCCACGGCGGAGCGCACCTCCTCGAAGGTCACCTCACCCTGCGGTGCCCGGCCCGGCGGGTAGGCGATCGTGATGCGGTGCAGGCCGCCGGGCATCGGGAAGTAAGCCACGAACCGGCCCCTGTCGAGGAAGGCGTGGAAGACGTCATAGGGCACCGGCCAGTCGACCCGGCCGTCGGCGACGGCGAAATTCTCCTCGAACGCCTCGCCGACGAAAGGCACGCCGAGCTGGTGGCGTACCGTGCTGTGCGCGCCGTCGCAGCCGATCAGCCACGGGACGCGGACCTGCTCCACCGAGCCGTCGCCGTGCAGCAACTCCGCCTCGACGACGCCGGGCCGCTGAAGCAGGCCGGTCAGCTTGACCTCGCGCTCCACCTTGACGCCGTAGTCCAGCAGCTTCAGGTAGAGGACCTCCTCCACCTTCGGCTGCGGCGCCATCAAAAGGTACGGGTAGGGCGTGTCCAACCGACTCAGGCTCAGGTCGAGGAACTGCCTGCCCTCGCTGAAGACGTGGAAGTCGGGCACCGGGAGCCCCGCGGCGATCGTCGCCTCCGTCAGCTCCAGCCGCTCGAACAGCTCCAGCGTCCTCGGCTGGACTCCCAGCGCCCTGGTCTCGGTGGTCGGCGCGGGGAGGGCGTCGATGACGCGTACGTCGATGTTGCGCCTGGCCAGCTCGACCGCCATGGTGAGCCCGGTCGGCCCGGCGCCGACGATCAGCACGTCCACCTTGGTCTCCCCACATCGCCTCGGCACGCGTTTTTCATGGCCTACTCCCCTCGAACCGAACCGAACGGGACGGTTCGGATAGTACGCCGCGCCCGCCCCCTGCGCCCAGCCCTTACGCCGCTCCCGAGCCACGACCAGTCAAACGACAGATACACCGCTCCCCCGGCGCGCCGTTAGCATCCGATCAGGGCACGGCTGAGGACGGATGGCCCCACATGAATGACAAGAAGCAGCCGCCCCCGAGGCCCCGCGGCAGACGGGCGGCGGTGTCCAAGCCCGCTCTCGACGAGATCCTGGAAGCGGCGCGGCAGAGCTTCGCCGAGCGCGGCTTCGCCGCCACCTCGATACGCGAGATCGCGCGCCGGGCCGGCGTGGATCCCGCGTTGCTTCTGTACTACTTCGGCGACAAGACCGATCTGTTCCGCGCTGTGGTCCGGCCGGCGTGGGAGGTGCTGCGCGAGAGCACGGGCTTCACCGATGAGCACACGCTCGTCACCCTGTGGCTGGCGAACCTGTGGGAGGACCCCGGCACGGCACAGGCGATGCGCATCCTGCTGAAAGGCGTCTGCTCAGAGGAGGAACTGCTGGAAGCGGTTCCCGGCGTCTTCGGCGACGCCTCGGCCCCGCTTCGGACCGGCGTGCTCCATGCCTGCCTCCTCGGCTTCGCCGTGTGCCGTCACGTGCTGCGGCTCGAACCCCTGGCGTCCATGAGCCCCGAGCACCTCGTCGAACTCACCACCCTCACCTGGCGGGGCGAAGCCTAGAGCGGGGCGTATCGCCCCCGCGTTCAGTCGAGAACGGCGACGGCCTCGACCTCGACGAGAAGGTCGGGCTCCCCGAGAGCGGCGACGCCCACCAGCGTGCCGGGCGGCGCCAGGGTGACGCCCAGCCTCCCGGCGGCCCCGCCGATCCCCTCCAGCAGCAGGGGCATCTTGTCGAGGGTGTAGTCGACGACGTAGATGGTCACCTTCGCCACATCGTCGAAGGAACCTCCGGCCGCCGCCAGCGCGGTGGCGACGTTGAGGTAGCACTGCTCGGTCTGGGCGGCGAGGTCGCCCTGCCCGACCTTGTTCCCGTCGGCGTCGCGGGCCACCTGACCGGCGACGAAGACCAGCCTCGATCCGGTAGCGATCGACAGCTGCCGGTATGCCTCGGTCTGCGGCAGCCCTTCGGGATTGATCAGAGTGACGGCCATGTACGGGACTCCTCTGTCGCCTCAGCGTGGACAAGATCCGCACTATAGCGCCGCCGGTCGCCGGTCACGTGACGGATGCGCCATCCCCGCCGCCGGTACCGGGCCCCGGGGGTGATCGGAGCGGTGCAGACGACCGATGCGACCGGCCTCGTCCGCGGCTGACGCCTGGTGGACGCGCCGGCCGCCACCCGGACGATCGGGTGCGGCGTCCTGTGTTACGGCTTCGCGGTGGTGCTGCCCTGTTCTCGGCCACTCAAGTCAAGGATGAACGCGCCCTTCACGATGACGATGAAGCGGGATGAGAAGACCTGCCGGCAGCCCGCGTCCGCAGCGAAGACGGTCAGGTTCTATCTGTCCCGCGGGAATTCCGGCCAGTACAGGATCGCCTGCTGGGCGGCGGCCGCGATGGCCGCGCCGTCGAGTTCGACCATACTCAGCTCGATGCCGCCGACGGGCCACTCCACAGCGAGTTCGAACCTCTGCGGGGGAGGCGAAGGCCACAGCCACAGCCCCCAGGTCGTGACACCTGCGTCCTCCTCACCGCTGCGTATGGACATGCTCGGGAGCAGCAAGGACAACTGCGGGCCCGGTGGCGGATCCTGCGGGAGTTGTGTTCTGTCCAAACGTTGTCCGACGGTGGTGGCCTTGGCGCCATCGGCGAAGCGCACACCGAAGCGCAGCAGCTGGTCCGGTAACGGCTGCCCGGCCTTCACCCCGGTGATCAGGTGCGGGAACACGGATAGTTGGAGGGCCTGGAAGTCGTCGGGGGACAGAGTCTGCCGCCGGGTGACGATGTCCACGTTGATCAGGCAGCCGGTGCTGAACGCCTGGATCGTCGGTACGGTGATGGCGACATTCGAGGTGCGGGCCAGTATCAGTCCGCTGACCATCACCGCGCCCATCTCGTCCGCCGGCGGAGCGGACCAGGCCGGCCATCCAGGTTTGGGTGGGCGAGTCGATTCTTCGTGAGCTGGCGGGGGTTCGAAGAACATATTTTCACCGTACGGAAATCCTGCGGACGGCGTGGTGCGCCGATCGTGGATAGCTGTCTGGAGAAAAAATCGTGAAGCCGCCGTGCCGATGTTCGGCTCGGTCTCGGAGCCGGCACCATCGCCTGGCCGCATCCGCTGACCGAGCGCTACGGCACCACGGCCTACGCCAACCTGTCCGGCCGGCTCGTTCTGTCCGGCCGGCTCGTTCTGTCCGGCCGGCTCGTTCTGTCCGGCCGGCTCGTTCTGCCCGCCCGGCTCGTCCTGTCCACCATGCTCGCCGGGGCCGGCGCTCCCGCCGCCCTGGGCCGTCGCCGGAACGGCCGGATACAGATGGGCGATGGCCGCGGTCACCGTTGCCTGCCTGGTCGCGGCGGCGTCACCGACCCTCCGTCCTCACCTGTCCTCGGGGTCGGCCACCTGAAGGACGACCTTGCCGGTGGTCCGCCCCTTGGCCACCAGGTCATGGGCCGCGGCCGCCTCCTCCAGCGGGAACTCCCGCTCCACGTGCACCGCGAGGCGGCCCTCGCGATACAACCGTGACAGCGACTCCAGCCCGGCGGCGTCCGGCTCCACCAGGTACGCCACGGCGCGCACCCCCAGCTCGCCGGCCCGCTCGGTCATGCCGGGCGTCCACGCCCCCTGCCCGCTCACCATCAGCCCGCCCGGGCGCAGGCACTCCAAGGTCTGCAGCCCGGTGTCGCCGCCGAACATCTGGATGGCGACGTCGACGTCCCGCACCGCCTTCGTCACGTCCACCGCGGTGTAGTCGACGACCTCGTCGGCGCCCATCCGGCGGACGAAGTCGTGCTTGGCCGCGCTGGCCGTACCGATCACCTGGGCGCCGCGGGCCTTGGCGACCTGCACGGCCAGGTGTCCCACTCCCCCGGCCGCGGCGCCCACCAGCACGCGCTGCCCCGGGCCGGTCCCGGCGACGTCGACCGCCATCTGCCACGCCGTCAGGCCCGCCAGCGGCAGCGCGGCCGCCTCGGTGAACGACATGCCCTCCGGCATCCGTGCCAGGTGGCGTGAGGGCGCCGTCACGTACTCGGCGTACGCGCCCGCCTCACGCGGGAACCACGGCATGCCGAACACCCGGTCACCCTCCTTGAACCGGGTGACGCCATAGCCCACGTCGACGACGACGCCCGCCACGTCCCAGCCGTTGACGAAGGGCAGGCTCAGCACCCGGTTGTAGGCCACGCCCATCCGGGTGTAGACGTCCACCGGGTTGATGCCCGCCGCGGCCACCTTCACCAGCACCTCGGTCGGGGCCGGCTTCGGCACCGGCACGTCCACGACCTCCAGCACCTCGGGGCCGCCCCATTCGCTTTGTTGCACCGCACGCATGTTTCTCCTCAAGTTCGGAATTTCAGCTTGTGACGCTATTACAGTGATATGTCCGGCGGAATCTGTACGACGACTGGTGTCTGGCTGACGAAACCTTCGCCAGATATCCGCATATTTGGATCTTGTAAGGTCGAGGGATCATGTTTCGACCCGTCTACATGGGATCATGTGCTTTGGAGCAGAATGCCGTCCCGGATTCGGGTACGCGGGAAGGGGTGATTTCCACGCCTGACGAGAAACGTTATTCGTGACGGCCCACCGGGGCACTCCGGCCCTCACTTTTCTCTCCGAATCGGCAGCCGGAACAGGCGATGAAACCGGCGCGAGCGAGGCCGTGCACGGTCTCGATCGCATCATCGGAGACGCGGACATGGAAGACCTCCTTCTCCACCCGGAACTCGTGGACGGTCCGCGGTCCGCGGCCGCTTCGGCGTCGAAGCCGGCCTGCAGCCCGAGCACGGCTCAGCCGGGCTGGAAGGACTCCTGTTGACGCGGCCCCAGGCCTCGCAGGCTGCGCGGCAGCGTTTGGGGCCATCAGCAGCGCGCGGATCAGCAGGGTCCAGCGGTCTCCGACGAGATCGAGCGTGCGCGCGGCCGCGCAGTACTGGTGGTGGGTCGCCTCACCACGTCATCGTTCTAATGGCCGGCCTTCTCGCCGGTGACCTGCGACGCGTGGACGTCCAGCAGCAACTGGGCCACCTCCTTCGGGTGGGTGCTCATCGCGTCGTGCGGGCCGTCCAAAGGCAGCGTGCGATATCCGACCGCCTTCCCGAACTGGTCGAACGGGAAGGTCACCGGACGGCAGTAGATCGCGGTTCCGGGGATCTGGTTGACGGCGCCGCTCAGCCGGGTCGCCTCGGTAAAGGTACGCAGCGGCTGGGGCCGCAAGCGCTGCGCCAGCAGGCGAACCTGCTCGGGGTCGGTGATGCCGAAGCGCTCCGGCTGCGGGGCGGGCACGTGACGGCCGTCGGCGCTGGCGCGGGCGCTTCTGCTGATCACGGTGACGAAGGCGTCGGGGGCCAGGCTGAACAGGCTCTCACCGTCGCCTCCGGCCCAGCCGTCGATCATGATGAGGTGGCTGACCAGGCCGGGCCGCTGATCGGCCGCCTGGCGGACGACGAGTCCGGCGTAGCTGTGCCCGACCAGCACCACGTCGTCGCGTGCCGCCACGTCGTCCAGCGCGGCGAGGACCTCCTGGACGTGGGTGCCCAGACCGGCGTCGCCCTCCAGGGTCAGGGTCGGGGTCACCGTCCGCACTCCGGCTTCGTGCAGGAGTGGGGTGACGCCGTCCCAGGCCCAGGATCCGTACCAGGCACCGTGGACAAGAACGAAGGTGGTCATGCTTTTCCTTTCGTGTGCAAGAGCGGCAGAACGGTGCCGGCGAACTCCTCCAGGGCCGCGCGATGGTCGTCGGCGGCCAGGCGGATCACCAAATGGCGGGCACCGGCTTCGATGTAGGACGTGAGCCAGTCCGCGGCCTGGTAGGCCGGGTCGGCGAACATGGCTTGGATGGCTTCGACGGCCTCCAGCGGAGCGTTGTAGGAGCGCTCGATGCTGACGCGCAGCCGCTCGCGCGCCCGTCCGGAGTCTTCGTCCCGGCAGAGCGTCGCGTACAGGGCGGGCGTGACGGGCCGCGTTGTACTCTGCCGGCTGCTGTCCTGTTCGTGGGCGTAGGTCCGCACCTGGGGTGGGTAGGGCAGCCAGCCGTCGGCCACCCGCAGCGCGGCCTCGTCGCCGCCCGCCGGCCGGATCGGGGGCCTGACGGGTGCACCGGTGGCGGAGCCGGGCTGGTGTCGCGGCAGGCCAGGGAGACCTCTTGGCCCGCTTCACAGGCGCCGCATCGCGCCGATCGACTCCTCCAGCAGGGCGATGCGCCGCTTGAACAGGACTCCGATCGCGGCGAACTGCGCCTCGGTGGCCGCGTTCGGGAACCCGCCGCCTAAGCCGGCGATCAGCCGCCCGCCGCAGAGCCGGTCCAGGGTGGCGAGCTGGTGCGCCAGCAGGATCACATGGCGCAGCGCCGGAAGCAGGACCGCGGTGCCGAGCGTGATCCGCGTGGTGGCGACGGCCACGCCGGACAGGAGGAGCAGCGGGTCGGCGCGGGGCCTCGTCAGCGGGCTGTCGCCGGCCCACACCGAGTCCAGGCCGAGGGCTTCGGCCTGGCGGGCCTGGTCGATGAGCTGCTTCAGATCGTGGTCACCGCGTATCGCGTGATCCCGGGCCGGCAACAGGTGACCGACCTTCAGTGGGGCCATGGGTGCCCTCCTGTCGTTGTCGGTTCTCCATCCTAAGCAATGACTTCCTGATTTTGAAGTAGCAAGTCTGATTTCAGGAAGTTCTGTTGGGGAAGCCTGATGCTCAGACGCCGAGCAGGGCGAAGAGGCGGTCTGCGGAGGATGCGGGATCGCCGCCCTCGGCCGTGGCGGCGACGCCATGTCGCCTGTCGGGCGCGGCGCGATGGCGAACGGGGGCGGCCGCGAGGTGCCCGTGGCGCCGGCCGCCAGCACCCTCGACAGAGGGGAGCACCTCGAGGCTATGTCGCATGATGGGCTACCAGTGAGAAACGTGCCATGAGCCAAAGACCGCTGTGATGTGCCTGGTCGATGCCGGGCGGTCAGGAAACGCCCGTTCGCACATCAACAAGCGGGGCGAGCTGCGTCGGGATCCGCTTTGCGGCATGGAAGCCGAGCAGGCGTTGCACCGCGCGAGGCCGCCCGTACCGGCTCGGACGGTGTCGCCGAGCCATGTCTGCGGGTCCAGGGAGGCGGGGGCGCGTCGCCGACACGTCCCGCGCTTCGCGTCGTGATGACCGTCGACGGCACAGCGACGGCAGCGCGACGATGACCGTGAGGCGTGCTATCGGCTCGCCCCGCGCTTGTGCACAGCCACCGCGCCGAGCAGCACGGGCAGGCCGGCCAGGTGAGCCAGATGCCGGCCCGATGGCTTAGAGGTGGGCTAAGGGGTGGTCGATCAGCGGGTTGATCGGAGCGAGTCGTTCGCCTCCCGGCAGACGCCTCCACAGGACGTTCCCCATGATCTAGAGGACGGCCCCGCACGTGATCGCCAACGGAGCGGCGAACAGGACCGGCTCGGCCAACCAGGCCACACGCGCCGACCCGGCGGCCAGTAGCAAGGCGGTGGACAACTCCACCGTCTCCCTGCGGCGGCGAAGGCGAGATTGATTCCCGAGCAGGCACGCGGGCGAGGTCAGCGCCGCCGCAACCGACCATCAGGGGCTGCCCGCCAGGCGCCGCAACTTGGAGAAGAACAGCGCCATCACAGCGTCATCTCGACGGGTCTGCCTACCAGCAGGAGGCACCCGCCCTCGACACTCGGCACAGCCGCCTCGCCTCCCGCCGGGTGCTCGCCGAGGACCCGGTTGCGGCTGTCGGCGGTGCGCCAGAACAGGCCCCCGCCGGGCGTGTGGCGCAGAACCGAACCTGCCCGCCCAAGTTCATCCCTCGGCCTGGAGAAGCCGTGCGGTGAACGGATTGTGCTCGATGGGCTCGTGGTCGCCGACCACGACCGTCCCGCCGAGGTTGACGGTATGGTCGCCGACAACGCAGTTGGGTTCGAGGGAGAAGCTCATGCCCGGCGCGAGCGGCACCTCGGCTCCGATGGTGGGCACCTCGGTGATCAGCCCGTAGGAGGCCGCTTCCGGCCGCGCCCGCATCCCGGCACCCCACCCGCAGACAGGACCGAACGGATTGAGGGCATGGATCAGCGGGTGCACGTTCCATCCACCCGCCTCGTCGAGGGGCGCCCGCATCGCCTCCACGACCTCGCCGAACCTGCGGCCGGGCCGCAAGGCTTGCAGGCCGGCCTCGTACGAGGCGCGGGCCACCGTGGCGGCCCGCACGGCGTCGCGGTGCGCTTCCCCGATCGCGATGGCGACCTGGTGCTGGGTCTCCTTCATGCCGTAGAAGCACATGACCTCGGCCAGCACGATGTCGCCCTCGGCCAGCACCCGCGGAGCCTGCGGCCGGTACGACCAGCCGGGCATGCCCCAGGAGATGGTGCCGGGCCCGGAATTGATGATCATCGGCGCGATCATGACGCCGCGCCGAAGGGCCTCGGCCGTTCCGGCGGCACAGACTTCGGCGTCCGTGGCGCCGGGCCGGGCAACGGTGAGCATCGCCTGCGCCACGGCCTCGCCCGCTTCGGCCGCGTACGCCAGCACGGCCAGTTCCTCCGCCGACTGTGCGCTGGTCCTGGCGTAGAAGGACCGGTAGACCCCCTTGAACGTGGCGTGCGGCAGGTGCTCGGTCATCGCGGCCCAGTAGGCGTGTGGCATGATCGGGACGAAGTGCCAGGGCGGGCACGGGTCGATGCCGAGCACGCCGATCGCGGCCTGCTCCAACCCATGCTCCCGAAGCACCTGAACGAGGCCCTCCGGGTGCCGGGCGACCCGCATGTTCCCCGGGGTGATCCAGGTCGCCTCACCCCGTCGTTGTGCTTCGATGTGGTCGCCGATCGTCATGGGGGTCCCGACCAGGACGATCGGGTCAGCGTCACGGGGGAAGACGACAATGGCGCCGGGCCTGTCATTGGTGAAGTAGGTGTCGGGCGCGTACGGGGCCGGGTAGACCATCTCATGTTCGCCGTACACCACGAGCGCCTGTACGCCCTCGTCGTCCATCAGATCTCGCGCCAGGTTCCAGCGGCGATCCCGTTCGGCGATGGAATACCTCGGTGGTTCTTTCAACATGTCGACCTCTCACCCGTACAACGCGCGATAGGTGGCCAGCGCGTTGAGGCGGTGCAGGTTGCGGCAGATCTCCAGCATGCTCTTCTCGGCCCGGCCGGCCGGCAGGCCGTAGGCGGCGAGAGCAGCCGACAAGCTCGTCTCCAGTCCTTGATCCCAGGGGTTGGTGGTAGCCGCGATGGCCTCCTCGACCTCGAGGTCGCGTAGCTGGGCCATCTCCTCCAGAAGCCGGGAGAAGTACGTGGTGAGGAAGTCGATGGCCGCAGGGCCGTCGCCCATCGGCCCGTGGCCCGGCACCACCGTGCGAAGGCCGGGCAGCGTCTGGCGCATCTTGCGCAGCGACTGCAGGTACGGCTCCGGGCCGCCCTGCAGCAGCATCGGGGCCACCCCCGCGTGGGTGATGTAGTTACCCGTCCAGGCGACTCCCGCATCCGGCACATAGACCACCGTGTCGCCCGGCCCGTTACCGGGGCCGAACTGCCACAGCTGGACAATGCGCCCACCCAGGTCGATCTCGGCCCGCTCGTCGAAGGTCACATCTGGCAGCCGCCAGCTGCGTACCTCGTCCAGCAGCACCTCCTCGCCGGGCAGGTGACCCGAGCGGATCTGCTTCTCCCTGGCCAGGTCGGTCATGTTGTCGCGGTTGGCCCGGGAGGAGACCACCGTCACCTCCTCGGGATAGGAGGCGTTTCCGAAGGTGTGATCTCCGTGGTAGGTGGTGTTGACCAGATAGCGGAGCGGAACATCACTCAACTCGGCCACCTGCGCCTGCAGCCGATCCGCGACCTGGGGAGTAAATCCGGCATCGATGAGCAGCGCTGCCCGTGACCCGACGATCAGGCCGTTGTTGTCCTTCGGGGGCATGTTCGCCATGAGTGCGTGCACGCCGCGGGCGAAGGTGTGCGGAATGTGTTCGAGTCCGGTCGGGCTGAGACTGGGCTCCTGGTAACCGGCTGGGCGCTCAGCGCTCTCCCTCTCGGGGATCTTCGTCGACATCTCGAATCCTCTCGTCACCTGAAAAATAATCGATCGATCGATTATTTTCAAGGACATGGCGTACATCCCTGGCTCGCCTCCTTCACTGGCCGCTCGAATCCGGTCGCCAGCAGCGCTCTGCCGCGCACAGCGAGCCCAGACGATGAAACCTTCCCGGCTTCCCTGCCGACCCTTCTCCCGCGAGCATCGGGATCACGCTGGACATGGCGGTCAGCGATGAAGAGGTCACACGAGGTCCAGGCCTCCTGCGGGATGCCGGTGAATCAGGCGCGCACTCGTAACCGCCGCTGCTGGAGGTGGATGAAAGCCCTCCAGCAGCGCGCCGAGCCGCTGTGGCGCAGCCGCATCAGTGGTAGCCGGTCACCGCCGCCAAGTTCACCTTCGAACTCGTAGCCGTACCAACTCGCCATGTGTATCAACCGGCCTCTGATCACGAGTCCGGAAAACCGGACATGCCCGCCCAGGTGGCGGCTGGCCTGCTCGTCGCCGTGCCACGAGGCCGCGAGGATCGCGCGGTTCTTGCTGCCCCCAGGATCAGGGTTCGACGAAGCCGACGAGCGAGAAGCAGCGATCGAGGGCGAGCCCGTTGATCTCCGCGAGCGGGCAGCCATGGACGTCGGTCACCATCACCTCCCTCCAGGAGCCCAGGAAGCCTCGGCAGAACGAGCCGCGTTCCACGCTCATCAGGTGAGACACGGAAAGGTTTCCAGCGAGGACCTCGATGATGACCTCGGCCGTCGGTTTCAGAGAGACCAGAGCCAAGCGGGGCAGAAGCCGCCGGGCCCGCACCACACCCGTTCCGGTTCGACCGCGTTGACGAACCACGCCGCCTGGACGAGGGAGCCGCCACGGCGGTGGGCTCTCGGCCCGGCGCCGATCAGGCGAAGCCGTTCGTCTCTGCGTCGCGGGGATCAAGTCGTGGTCGCCTTGCCCCGGTCTTTCACCTTGGCCGCGTAGATCCCGGATCTTCGGGGAGACGGTGGTATCGCTCATCCCCCAGGTGGTAGCGGACGAAGCAGGGGAGGCGTCGTCCGGTCCGAGACCGGCGCGGGCAAGGCGGTAGATGACGTGGAAGTGCCGGCGAAAATGTCCACCTCCCCTTGGGGATCTGCGGAAATCGATCGATCGCCTCGGAGTCGGATACCTCGTGGGTTCTTACAGGCAAGCTCCGGATCAGCAGCATGGTCCGCGCCCATCTCACCGTACGGGCGTCGCGCCGACCGGCGACGGCTCGGCTCCAGCGCCTTGATCATCGGCGGGCAGGCGGTGTCCTCGCCCCGGAATCACGGCCGCCCCGCCACAAATCTCGTCCCGATCACCGCTGGAACATCTGCGTCAGCCCCTCGTTCTGGATCGCCTGCGGCGGCGGCCGCCGTGCCGCGTCCGACATGCGGACCAGGAGCGCGACGAGCATCCAGTTGGCCAGCAACGCCGAGCCGCCCTGGGACATGAACGGGGTCACCAGACCGGTCAGCGGGATGAGGTTCGTGACACCGCCGACGATGATGAACACCTGCCAGGCCACGATGAACGACAGCCCGCCCGCCAGCAGCTTCGACAACGGGTCGTGGGCCGCGAACGCGGTACGCAAGCCCCGTTCCACCAGCAGCAGGTAGAGCATGAGCAGGGCCATCAGGCCCGTCAGGCCCAACTCCTCCCCTGTCGCGGCGAAGATGAAGTCGGAGAAGGCCAGCGGAATCAGGTCAGGGCGGCCCTGACCCAGGCCCGTGCCCAGGATGCCGCCCTCACCCAGGCCGTACAGACCCTGCATGATCTGGAAGCTCTTGCCGCACATCGGATCGCCGGGCCCGCCCGGCCCGCAGATGTCCGCGCTGCCGTAGGTGATCGGGTCGGCCGGGTGGAGCCAGGCGGCGAAGCGGGCGCCCACATGGTCGAAGGCCAGCCCGGCCACGCAGGCACCACCGGCGAACAGCAGCACACCGATCAGCACCCAGGAGGTGCGCTGGGTCGCGATGTACAACATGGCGACAAACGTGCCGAACAACAGCAGCGACGTACCCAGATCCTTCTCGAAGACCAGGACGAGCAGGCTGAGCATCCAGGTGACGAGAAGGGGGCCAAGGTCCCTGGCCCGGGGCAGGTCGAGGAACAGCAGCCGGCGCCCGGTCAGCGCCAGCACCTCGCGCTTGGCCACCAGGTAGCCGGCGAAGAAGACGACCAGCAGCAGCTTGGCGAACTCGCCCGGCTGGATCGAGGCGACGTCGCCGAACCGGATCCAGATCTTCGCACCCTGGACCTCACTGATGCTGCCCGGCAGCACCGCCGGCAGGGTGAGCAGGACCATGCCGGTCGCGCCGACGGTGTAGGTGAGCCGCTGGGCCGCGCGGTGGTCGCGCAGCACGATCAGGGTCAGCGCGAACATCACCACTCCGACGGCCGTCCACATGATCTGGCTCGCCGCCGACGCCAGCCGCATGCCGCCGGACTCCAGCCGGTAGATCATCACCAATCCCAGTCCGTTGATCAGCGTCACCAGCGGCAGGATCAGCGGGTCCGCCCACGGGGCGAACCTCGCCAGCACCAGATAGGCGCCCAGCATCAGCCCACCGAGGCCCAGCCCATACGTCAACGTGCCCGCGGGCACCCTACCGTCGAGGGCCAGGCCCACGTTGACGTAGGCACCCATCACGATCAGCACCGCGAACGCGAGCATGACGAGCTGGACTCCGCGCCGCCTTGCGGGCATCGAGATGGGGGCTACCGCAACTTCGCTCATGCACCTGCTCTTTCGCCTGGGTCGCGGCGGCGGACGCCGACGGTGCTCCGACTTGGGCGCGCGGCGTGTGCGCTCACCAAGGAGGAGCACCGACCTTAGAGCGGGCTATGGCACGGGGAATCTGTCGATCGACCGGTGGCCGGGCCCGGCCAGAGCGTGACGTGCGGCGTGCGCGGCGTCCCTCACGGCGCGCCGTGAGGGACGTCTGCTGGTGCTCCCCCACCTCCCTCGGCAGGTTCGTTCCCGGCCTGGGACGCGTGCGAGGCTGCCCGTGAAGAGCGATCCGGCCCGCGCCGGCTCATCCGGACCGGGATCTCGGACAATGCTGGACGGCGCGGCCGCCGAGGAGGGCTGGGGACATGGCGGCGATGCAGGCGACGGCGCCGACGGCCGTGACACCGCCCCTGCCCATCCAGCGTCGAGGGATCACCTGCGACGTCTCCGTCGATGAGCTCGCCACGATCGGGCCGCCCGTGACGGCCGACCTCGGTCGAGGTGTGCTGCGCTCGGAACCGCCGCTGCCCGGCGAACCGGACGGGCCTCACCGCCAGCGGCGACAAGCTGCCCGGCGGCCACGCGGACGCGCCGGGTGGTGGCGCTGGTCGACGACACACGCTCGTCCTGGACTCCGCATGCCGCCGCGCGGCTTCTTCCACGAACCGGACCGTCGCCGGCACCTCCGCCACGGTCGGTTCACCAGTCGGGTGACTGATTCGGGGGAGGACGAGGGCCCATAACATCGGAAGACGACTTCGTGAGAAAGACACCTCTCGCTGCCACGCCGGACGTCCCCCGCAACCTGCAGACAGCGCCTCACCACATCGGAGTGCAAGGTCTTGGATTCTCCTGTCGACGAGCTGCGACACCTGCTGTTCTTCACCGGTGCGTGGGAGGGCACAGGCGCCTTCGAAGCCACGGAACTCACCCCGCCCTTCTCTCAGCCGGTCATACGCGTGGAGGGCAGCATCCGCCTTGGCGGGCAGTGGCTGGAGCAACGATTCACGTGGATCGAGCAGCCGGATTCCGGCGGCCCGAGAATGGCCGAGGCCCTGCGGCTTTGGGGATACAGCCCTGGCCGTCGGCTGTTCGTCTCGGAATGGTTCGACAGCATAGGGCGTCGTGGCACCGTCACGTCGCCGGGCTGGCGAGGGGACGAACTCGTGGCCGACACGGAGATCTCGCACGCCGGACGGCAGATTCGGGCACGAGAGATCTTCACCCGGTACGGCGACAGCAGCTGGCGTCACGCGGCCGAGATGGATTTCGGGCGTGGCTGGGTGCCGACGGATGAGCAGGTCTTCCACAAGCTGTAGCGCCGTAGAGGAAGAGGGGCCATGCACATCAAGGCGGCCGTGCTGCGGGCACACGACGCCCCCCATCGCATCGAAGACCTCGATCTCGGCGATCCAGGGATGGGAGAAGTCCGGGTCAGGATCGCCGGCGCCGGGCTGTGCCACACCGATCTCCTGCCGCGCGTGCCCGACTATCCGGCTCAGCGGCCACTCATCCTCGGACACGAAGGCTCGGGCGTCGTCGAAGAGGTGGGCCCGGCGGTGACAGGGTTGCGCTCTGGGGACCATGTCGTCCTGTCCTACGATTCCTGCCGCTCCTGCGCCACCTGCCTGGCCGGGCACCCCGCCTACTGCGCCACGTTCTTCCCGCGTAACCTCACCGGCGGCGGAGTCGACGGGCCGAGTCCCGTACGCGATCGGGAAGGGCAGCAGGTCGCCGCGCGCTGGTTCGGGCAGTCGTCGTTCGCCACTCACGCGCTCGTCGCGAGCCGCAATGTGGTGAAGGTGGCCAAGGACCTGCCGCTGGAGCTGCTCGGCCCGCTGGGCTGCGGGATCCAAACCGGTGCGGGAACAGTGCTGCTCGCGCTCCAGGTGGCCGCAGGGTCAAGTGTGATCGTTTTCGGTACGGGAGCGGTGGGCCTGAGTGCGATCATGGCCGCACGCCTCGCGGGCGCCGCCACGATCGTCGCCGTCGACGTCAATCCGGCACGCCTCGATCTGGCGCGCGAGCTGGGCGCGACCCACGCCTTCGACGGTGCCCACGACGGCTTGCCGGCGATGCTGGAGAAGGTGACCGGCGGAGCCCACTACACGATCGACACCACGGGATCGCCCGCGGTCATCGCCACGGCGGTCGGCGCGCTGCGTCCGAGCGGCACCTGCGGCCTGGTCGGCGCGCCGCAGGGGGACGTGGTGCTCGACTCCCGGGTCTTGATGGCCGGCCGGAACCTGATGGGGATCTCCGAAGGCGACGCCGTCCCCCAGGTCTTCGTCCCCATGCTGATCGGACTCTGGCGCCAGGGACGCTTCCCGTTCGACAAGCTGATCAAGACCTTCCCACTGGACCGCATCAACGAAGCCGAGCGGGCCACCGTCACAGGCGAGGTCGTCAAACCCGTTCTGCTGCCCTGAACGGCAACGGGCCCCGGCCGGTCCGAGGGCGGAGGCGCCGCAGGACATCCATCCCTGGTATCGAAGGTACTCGGACCCGAGGAGAGACATGCCACCACCGCCCCCACCATCCGACGGCTTCCCCGCCGGCCCAGGCGACCTGCCGCCTTGGAGCGGCGGTTCGCAGGAGAGCGGATCCATCCTTCCTGTCACCCTGCCCGGTGGTGACCTGGTCTGGCTGGTGAGCGGACACGCGGACGCGCAAGCCGTCCTGTCGAACGCGCAGACCAGCTCCGCCCGTTCGCATCCCGGCTTCCCACCGGTCAGGCCGGGCTTCGGCGAGCGGTTCCGGGCAACCTTCGCTGCCGTGGGTGCGCCGCAGCACCCCGTTCACCTGCAGCTGGCCGCCGCTGAGTTCACCACCGAACGGGTCGCGGCCATGAGGCCCCGCGTGCAGGACATCGTGGACGACCAGATCGAGGCCCTGCTGGAGATGGAGCGCCCTGTCGACCTCGTCCAGGAGCTCGCCCTGCCGGTAGCGACCCTGGTGATGTGCGAACTGCTCGGGGTGCCGTACGCCAGCAGGATTCGTCTCCACGGCTGGTTCCGGCAGCTGGCGAGCAGAACAGCCACCGCCGAGCGGCGGACGATCCTGATGGGCGAACTTGAACGGCTGGCCGGAGACCTGATCGAGGCCAAGCACCGCCATCCCGCCGGCGACCTGCTGAGCCGGTGGGTGATCCGGCACCAGGAGGCGGGCCTGTACGACCGGGAAGGGCTGTCCAGGCTGGCGCTGGCCTTCCTCACCGCTGGCCACGAAACCACCGCGGGCATGATCACCCTCGGGATGCGCGGACTCCTGGAGAACCCGGTCCACCTCGCGGCTCTTCGGGACGACCCCTCACTCGTCGCCGGCGCGGCGGAGGCGATGGTGCGCCTCTGGGTGCTCGCCGGCACGGCCACCCTGCGACGGGCCACCGACGACATCGAGATCGGCGACGTGGTCATCCGGCGCGGTGAGAGCATCCTCGTGCCCGCTGCCGCGGACACCGAGGACCTCGGCGTGCCCGATCTTCGCCGCCACGTTCAAGAGCTGGCCCGGCTGCAACTGGAGACCATCTCCAGTACGCTCCTCACCCGTCTTCCCGGCCTGCGACTGACACAACCGCAACCACGGTCCGAGCATGACACCACCGCCTACGGCCTGCCCCATGTCACCGTGACGTGGTGACCAGACGCACCCTTCCGTCGTGCGTGAATCGGCCCCGTGGGGCAGGGACGGATCGCCCTTGCCCAGAGCGCTGCGGCCGAACAGGGACAGCCGCACAAGCCGGTGAAGGTGGCGCGGCCCGTGGCCGAGGACGGGGTGACCCGAAAAGCGTCATCCGGGCGTACGCCGCCGGCTGATCAGCCGCCCCGTACGCCGGTCGGCCGGCTTGCCGCGCTCGGCGATGAGCTCGCCGCGCAGGTACGTGGCCACGGCGCGCCCGGTCATGTCCATGCCGTCGTAGGGGGTCCAGCCCGCCTTGGACAGCACGTCCTCGTTGCGCAGCCGCCAGCGCTCCTGCGGGTCGGCCAGCACGAGGTCGGCGTCCGCGCCCGGGGCAATGCGGCCTTTGCGGGGCCACAGGCCGTAGATCCGGGCGGGAGCCTCGCTGTAGAGCCTGGCGATGTCCTCGTAGGCGAGCATCCCGCGCGCCGCCGCGCTGAGCAGCACCGCCATGGTGCTGTCCAGTCCGGGAAGCCCGAAGTGCACGTCCCAGATGCCGCCGGCACTCTTCTGCGCGGGGGTGGAGGGCGCGTGGTCGGAGGAGACGTGGGTGAGTTCGCCCTCGCGCAGCAGCCGCCACAGCGCGGCCTCGTCCTGGTCGTGCCTGGCGCGCGCCGGCGGGGTGAACTTGCGGAACGGGCCGTGCGTGTGCACCTCGTCCTCGCGCAGCAGCAGGTACTGAGGGCAGGTCTCGGCGTACAGCCGCGCCCCGCGGGCGCGTTCGGCGGCCAGGTAGGCGGCGACCTCGGGATGGCTGACGTGCGCCACTGTGGCTCGCGCGCCGGTGCGCCGGATGAGCAGGGCGGCGACGGCGGCGGCGACCACCTCGGCGTCCCGGTCGCGCCATTCGGGCAGGATGCCGGGGTCTTCGCGCCCGGCCGCGCGCAGCACGGACTCGGCCGCGGCGGTGAGCGACTCGTCCTCGCAGTGGATGAGGCTGATCGCGCCCGCGTCGGCCGTGGCCCGCAGGTGGGCGCGCAGCGCGGCCGCGTCGTGGCCGGGGATGCCGTGGGTGGTGCAGGTGAACACCTTGAAGAACGCGGCCCCGGCCTCCCACAGGGGCGCGACGGCGCCGGGGTCGCCCGGCCACGCGTGCGCGGCCAGGGCGAAGTCGACGTTGGACCGGCCGCTCAGGTAGGCGGCCTTCTCCTCCAGGTCACGCACGGTCCGTACCGGCCTGCCGTGGGAGTGCTCGATGATGGTCGTCACGCCGGACGCGGCGGCGGCGCGGGTCCCGCTGGGGAAGTCCTCGCGGTCGGTGCTGCCCGGGTCCATGAGGTGCACGTGCGTGTCGACGCCGCCCGGCAGGAGCAGCAGGCCGGTGGCGTCGACCGTGCGGGCGGCGGACAGGCCGGCGCCATCCAGTGTCAGGACGCGACCGTCGCGCACGGCGACGTCGGCGCGGCGGCGGCCCTGTGAGGTGACCAGCGTGCCACCGGTGATGAGCAGATCGGCGTCGGGCATCAGACACGGTCCCTTTCCACGGCGGCGGGCATCAGACGCGGTACCTTTCCACGGCCTCCTGGGACAGGACGATGCCGAAACCGGGCTGGTCGCCGGCCGGGACACAGCCGTCCATCACCTGCAGCGGCTCCTGCATGATCGGCTGCCACCAGGGCTGGAACTCCTGCCACACGACGTTCGGCAGCCCCGCCGCCAGGTGCAGGCAGTGCTCCATGAACAGGTGCGGCGTGACCGGCAGCTCAAGGCTCTCGCACTGATGGGCCGCCTTGACCAGCTCCGTCATGCCGCTCATCCGCATGAGGTCGGGCATGATGTAGTCGGCGCCGCCCTGCCCGGCCAGGGTCATCAGCTCGGCCTTGAGATAGTTGGACTCTCCGGTGCACAGCGGCATGTCCATCGCCCGGCGTGCGATGGCGTACGCGTCCACCTGCGTGTACGGCATCGGCTCCTCCAGCCAGGTCAGCTCGTACGGGGCGAGCCGGGCGGCCATGCGCAGCGTCTGCTTGAGGTCCCACGCCTGGTTGGCGTCGACCATCAGCTTGACGCCTGGCCCGATGGCCTCGCGGACCAGGGCGACGCGGGCCACGTCCTCGTCCTCCTCGGGCAGCCCGGCTCGCATCTTGACGGCGCGAAATCCCTGCTCGACCAGGCTCTGTGCCTCCTTGGCCAGCTCGTCGCGTGAGCGGTCCAGCCACAGTCCCTGGCTGGCGTACACCTCCACGCTGTCGCGGTAGCCGCCGAGCAGGCGGTGCACCGGCAGGCCCGCGGCCTGGCCTTTGATGTCCCAGCAGGCGGTGTCGAGGGTGGAGATCGCCAGCGCGGCCAGGCCCTGCCTGCCGACGAACCCGACCGCCTTGGACATGCGGGCCCACAGCCGTTCGGTCTCCAGCGCGTCGGCGCCGACCAGGATCTCGGCGAGGTCGTCGATGAGCCTGATCAGTGCCGCCACCTTGCCCTGGCCGAAGGCGAAGCTCCAGGCCACGCCGGTGTGACCGGCAGAGGTGCGGACGTGGACGAGGGCGGTGTCGATGGCGGGGATGGGGAAGGCCGCGGTGACCAGGGGCCGGTCGAGCGGGATGGACAGGAAGTCGATGTCGACGCCGGTGATGCGGGTGCCGGTGGGCATGGTGCTCCTGGGGAAGGGGTCGGGTCCGTCAGCGGTGGCCGAACAGGCGGACGATGCGCTGCCAGAGGCGGGCCGCGAGCGAGCGGCCTGCCAGGCTGAGGACGTTGATCTCGCGTGCGGGACGGGCCGGGGTGCCGTGCTCCGGCGCCGCGGCGGGCTTCGTGCGGTCGACGCCGGCGGACGCGGCCGGGGTGGCGGTCGTGCGTTCGGCGGCCAGCTTGGCGGCCAGTTCGTCGGCGAACTGGTTGATGATCCGGTTGCTGACCTCGGTCATCACTCCGCGGCCCAGCTGGGCGGGCCGCCCGGTGACGTCGAGCTCGGTGAGCAGGTGCACCCGCGTGCGGTCGCCGTCGCCGGTCAGCCGCATGGTGACGGTGGCCCCGGCTGTCCCGTTGCCGCGGGCGTCGCGCCCCCGGGCCACCAGCACGGCGACATGAGAGGCCGCGTCCCTTCCCGTGATCTCGGCCTGGCCCTTGTAGGTCAGGCTCACCGGGCCCACCTTGACCTTGACCCGGCCGGAGAACACGTCGCCGTCGACCGAGTCGAGCTCCGCCCCCGGCATGCAGGCGGCGATCCGGCCGACGTCCAGCAGCGTCGTCCAGGCGTCGTCCACCGGCAGCGGGACGGCGAAGTCGTTGTCGATGCGCATGGTCATCGTGGTGCCGTCGCTTCGAGGTAGCGGTAGGTGAGCAGGACGTTCAGCCGGTGCAGGGAGTCCATCAGCGCGGGGAAGCGGTCCGCGCCCGGGACGTCCGGGGGCAGCGTGAGCCGGTCCTTGAGCTCGATCGTGTCCATCATGGTGTCGAGGTCCATGCCCTCGCCGCGGTACCGGTGGACGCTGGCGGCGATGTTCTCCAGGTAGGCCAGCATCCAGCTCACGGACGGCTCGGCGTCGCTGAGCGGGCCGTGGCCGGGCACGAACCGGTCGAGTTCGAGCGTGGCCTTCATGGCGCGGATGGATCGGCTGTAGCCGATGGGGTCGCCGGCCAGCAGCATGGGCGGCATGCCCGCGTGCCGCAGGAAGTTGCCGGCCCACACCACCCGCGCGTCGGGCACGTGGACGAGCGTGTCGCCCGAGCCGTTGCCAGTGCCGAAGTGCCACAGGTGCACGACGCGGCCGCCCAGGTCGATCTCGCAGAAGCGGTCGAAGACGATGTCCGGCTCTCGCCAGGTGACGACCTCCTCCATGCCCGGATCGCCGTACATGCTCTCGCCGCGCAGGCTCTTCTCCATCTCCAGGTCGGTCATCGCCGCCTTGTTGAGCCGGGAGGAGATGATCGGCACGTCGTCGGGGAAGGCGACGTTTCCGAAGGTGTGGTCGCCGTGGTAGGTGGTGTTGGCGACGTACATGATGGGCTTGTCGGTGATCTTCCTGACCACGTCCTGGATGTAGGCGCCGACGCCGGGGGTGATGCCCGTGTCCACGACGAGCGCGCCCTTGCTGCCGACGATCAGGCCGTTGTTGTCCTTGGGCAGCCGGTTGGCCATCAGCGCGTAGACGCCCTTGGCCAGCTCTGTGGGGATGAGCTCGAGCCCGACCGGGCTCAGGTTGGGGGCGAAGAATCCCTTCTGGCGCTCGGTCATCTCGGGGACGACGGGGGCGGGCCAGCAGTACACGAATACCTCCTGATCAGGTGGAGCGGAGCAGCTCGCGGACCCGGCCGGGCGTGAGCGGCAGCCGCCACACCCGGGCGCCGCTCGCGGGGCCGAGCGCGTCGGCCACGGCGTTGGCGATGGCGGCGGGAGTGCCGACCATGCCCGATTCGCCGCCTCCCTTGATGCCAAGAGGGTTGGCCGGGGTGGGCCGCTCCTCGACGATGACCTCGATGTCGGGCAGCTCCTCGACCGTCGGGATGCGGTAGTCGGACAGGAGGGTCGACAGCGGCTGGCCGTACTCGTCGTACAGCAGTTCCTCAAGCAGGGCCGCGCCGATCCCCTGCGCCGCCGCGCCGGTGAGCTGGCGGCGCAGCAGCACCGGGTTGACGGCACGGCCGACGTCGTGCAGCACGAGATGGCGCAGGACCCGCACCTGCCCCGTTCCGGCGTCGATCGAGACGAGCGACAGGACGGCGCCGAAGGAGAAGCTGGGATGAGGCTTGTCGAAGCGGCCCCAGCCCTCGCCCAGGTCGCTCAGCGGCACCGACCGGCCGGAGGGCGCCGTGGCCCGTCCCCCGCCGAGCTCCACGTCCGCGCTGGGCACGCCGAGCTTGTCCGCGGCCCGGGAGCGCAGGTCCTCGGCCGCCAGGGCCAGGGCGTTGCCGGCCAGAGTGGTGGCGCGGCTGGCGAAGGAGCCGAAGCCGTGGGCGAGCTGGTCGGTGTCGTGGTGGTCGATGGTGATGTCCTGCATTGCCACGCCGAGCTTGTCCGCGGCGATCTGGGCGAGCACGGTCTCCACGCCCTGACCCAGGGAGCCGACGCCGACGTGGGCGACGAACCCGCCGTCGGGGCGCGGGACGATCGTGGCCTCCTCGAACGGCCCGATGCCGCCGATCTCGGTGTAGGCGGCCAGGCCGATGCCCACGTGCTCGCCCCGGGCCCGCCGCTCGTCCCGCTGCCGGCGCAGCTCGGCGTAGCCCGCGTGGTCGAGCAGCCGGTCCAGGCCGGCGGGGAAGTCGCCGCTCTCGTAGGTGATGGGGGTGGGCGCGAAGTTCCACGGCAGTTGCGCGGGCTCGATCAGGTTGCGCCGCCGCAGCTCGGCGGGATCCAGCCGGAGCTCGTGGGCGAGCCGGTTGAGCATGCGCTCGCGGACGAACGTGGCCTCCGTCATGCCCGGCCCTCGGTAGGTGCCCACGGGCGTGCGATGGGTGAGCACGCCGTGGACCTCCAGGGCGAACGCCTCCCATCGGTACGGTCCCGGCAGATGCTGAGCCGGCAGCAGCGCCGGCAGGATGCCCTGCGAGCGGACGTAGGCCCCCTGATCGCACCAGGCGCGGTCGCGGAAGGCCAGCAGCCGCCCGTCGGCCGTGGCGGCGACCTCGAAGTCGTGCTCCTGCTCGCGGGCGTGGTTGGTGGCGACGAAGTGCTCGGCGCGGTCCTCGATCCACTTGACCGGCCGGCCGAGCCGCAGCGCGAGGAAGGCGATGAGGTAGTCCTCCGGGTACGGCTCACCGCGCACCCCGAAGCCGCCGCCGACGTGGTTCTCGACGACGCGGATGCGTTCGGGGTCGATCCCGAGCATGCCGCTGAGGGCCTGCCGGGTGAAGTGCTTGACCTTCGCCGCGCCCCACAGGGTGAGCACGCCGGTGCCCTGGTCCACCTCGGCCAGCAGGCCGCGCGTCTCCATGGGCACGGCGGTGTGCCGGTGCACCCGCAGCCGATCTCTGAGCACGATGTCGGCGCGGGCGAAGGCGGCGTCGACGTCGCCGAAGGTCAGCGGGACGGTCGCGACGAGGTTCGTCCCGGCCTCGGGCTGCACCAGCGGCGTCCCGGTGGAGGCGGCGGAGGTGATGTCGGTCACCACGTCAAGCTCGTCGAGGTCGAGATCGACCAGCTCGGCGGCGTCCTCTGCGAGGTAGGGGTCGGCGGCCACGACGACCGCGACCGGCTCGCCCACGTACCGCACCACGCCGCGGGCCAGCGGCGGCTGGAGGAACTTGTGGGTGTCGGGCGTCTCGGCCATCGGCAGGCGGATCGGGATGCGCACGTCGGGGAGGTCGGCGGCTGTGATCACCGTGACGACGCCGGGCTGGGCCAGGGCCTCGGCCACGTCGATCGCCACGATACGGGCGTGCGCGACGGGGCTGCGCACGATCCTGGCGTGGAGCTGGCCCTCGCGGCTGACGTCGGCGACGTACTGAGCGGTTCCGTCGAGGAAGTGCCGGTCGTCGCGTTCGACGCCGGCGCCGATGTAGCCGTGGGTCATCGTTCCTCCTTCAGCCGCGACAGGGCGCGCTCGACAAGCGTGGCGATGAGTTGCCTGCGGTAGGTCGCGCTCGCGTGCGCGTCGCCGGACGGGGCACACCCCGCGGCGGCTCGTCCGGCGGCCTCGCGCACGGTGGCGTCCGTCAGGGGCTCGCCTTCGAGTGCCTGCTCGGCCTCGTAGGCGCGTACGGGCACCGCGTCCACTCCGCCGAGCGCGATCCGCGCCTGCTGGACCGTGCCGTCGTCCCGCGTGCTCAGCGTGACGGCGGTGGAGGCGAAGGCGAAGTCCCCGGCGCGCGGGCCGAACTCCTCAAATGCGCTGCGCGTGCGCGGCGGCGGAGCCGGGAAGCGGGCTTCGACCAGCAGTTCGGCGGGGTCGAGCACGGTCATGAGCGGGCCGGCGAAGAAATCGGACGCCGGGATCTCCCGCTCGCCCGCCGTGGAGCGGACGACGAAGGTCGCGTCCATGGCGACGGCCACGACGGGTAGCTCGGCCGACGGGTCGGCGTGCGCCGCGCTGCCGCCGAACGTGCCGCGCAGCCTGATGGGATGGTGGCCGATGAGGGCCGCCGCCTCGCGCAGGGCACGCCAGGGGCCGGTGAGCCGGGCGTCGCGTTCCAGCGTCGCGTGGCGGACCAGCGCGCCGACGCGCAGGCCGGCGCCGCTCTGGCGCAGCTCGTCCAGGCCGGGGAGGCGGTTGATGTCGATGAGGTGGCTCGGCCGCGACATGCGCAGCGCCAGCAGGGGCATCAGGCTCTGCCCGCCGGCGATGAACTTGGCGTCCTCCCCCGCCTGCGCGGCCAGGGTCAGCGCCTCCTGCACGGAGGACGGCCTGCGGTAGGCGAAGGGCGGCGGTTTCACGCGTGCCCTCCGTTCAGTTCTCGCTGCGCGGCGAGCACGGCCCGCAGGATGGGAACGCCGCCGGTGCACCGGCACAGGTTGGCCGACAGGACTTCCCGCACCCTCGCGGCGCCGGCGTCCGGCTCGTCGCGCAGCAGGCCGGCGGCCAGCATCAGGAATCCCGAGGTGCAGAACCCGCACTGCAGGGCCCTGTGCTCGTGGAAGGCGCGCCGCAAGGCGCCCAGCTCCCGGCTGGGCGGCGCCTGTTCGGCGGTCTCCAGCTCGCAGCCTTCGGCCTGTACGGCGAGCGTCAGGCAGGAGCGGACCGGCAGGCCGTCGAGCAGGATCGTGCAGGCGCCGCACGAGCCCTGTTCGCATCCCAGCCGGGTCCCGGTGAGACCTCGTTCCCTGAGCGCGTCGGCCAAGGTGCACCGTGCGGGCACCTGCACGCGCACGGAGCGGCCGTTGACGAGCAGGTCGAGATCCGCGTGTTCGTCCGGTTCGAGCCACGCGCTGTCGACGCGATGGCCGGTGTAGGTCATGGGTACCTCTCTCATCCCGAAAGGGCGTCGTAGGCCGCGGTGATGGACGTGGCGCTCCAGCCCGCGCTCAGCGCGAGCGCCAGCAGGACGCGGGCCTGGGGTGCGGCCAGCGCGCCGGCGGGGATCAGGCCGTTGCCGAGCAGGTCACGCTCCGAGCCGGGAAAGCCGTAGGTGCCGGTGAACGTCTCGCCCGCTCCGGTGCGTGAGGCGAGCACCACCGGCATCTCCCGCGCGAGGCGGGCCAGGCTCTCCACCGTGCGCCTGGCCACGTGCCCCACCCCGAACCCGGCCACGACCACGCCCTGGTAGCCGTGGCCGGGCAGTGTCCCCAGCGCGCGCCCGTCGTCACCGAGGGCCGCGGTCACGAGCGCCACCGCGGCGATCTCCTCCGTCTGCGGTGGCAGGCCGATGTGCACGCGCCGCGACAGCCGCAGCGGGATCCTGACGCGGTCCTCGGCCGTCCAGCCCACCGGGCCCGCGCCGGCCGACACGAACGCCGATGGCCGGCTGGTGTGGGCCTTGCGGACGAACCTCGCGGCGTGGATCTCGTCGTTCATCGCCACCAGCACTCCCATGCCGCGAGCCCGGTCGCTCGCCGCGGCCAGGACGGCGCCGCGCACGTTGGCGGGGCCGTCGGCGCCGGGCCGGGCCGGATCGCGCATGGCCCCGGTGACGATCACCGGCTGCTCGGTGGCCAGCAGCAGGTCGAGCGCCATGGCGCTCTCCTCGATCGTGTCGGTGCCCTGGGTCACGACCACGCCCTCGACACCGTCGCCGATCACCTGCTCGATCCTGCGGGCCAGCCGCACCAGGTCGAGGAGGGTCAGGTGGGCGCCGGGCACGCGAGCGAAGCTCTCCGCCTCGATCCTGGCCAGCTCGTTCAGCCCGGGCACGGCCTCGATGAGCGCCTGCGCGTCGAGGGACGGGGTGACACCGGCGTGGCCGTCCTTGGCCGTCATGGCGATGGTGCCGCCCAGCGCGATCACCCGGACCCGCCGCTTCCCCTCGGACACCGCTTCTCCTTCCGGCCAAGTTAGGGATGAGCTTACGTAAACTCATACATAAATGGAAGCGGTAGTGCGCCGGTGGCTGGGAGACCTCCTTGATGGTGGGCGCGGGCCCGCGCGGGCGGCGGCGACATCTGGCCCTGTCCCCGGCAGCGCGCTCACCCACGACCGGGGCCGGCCGGGGCGACCGCCACCTCACGGGTATGTGGTATCGCTCCAAGATGCGACTCGTGACCGTACAACGGGGCGCGAACACGGCGGATCCGTCGTATGACTGGTTCCGGGCTCCAGCCGTTGCCGGGTCGAGGCTTCCTCTGACGTCTGCCTTGTGGGACATCAGGGCTGTCGTGTCGGCAGAACCGCTCACGGTGTCGGCTGATTTCAGGGCTCCGTGCCGTTAACCTGACTTGCCATGATCGGTAGCAATGCGGGATGGCAGGCGGTTTCCCCCGTTCAGGAATGGTCGCGGCACCTGGCCTACAGCCCCTCGCTGGGCGCGCTGGTGCTCTACTGCGTGGTGGGCGGCGGGATCGAGCAGTGGGTCTGGCAGGGCGACCGCTTCGTCCGCAGGCAACGCCGCCCGTTCGAGGGCAAGGATCTGGCACTCCTGACACCCGAGCACGGCGAGCCGGAGCCGCTCCCCCTCCACGAGGACGGCATCCTCGACGCCTGCGCTCTCGGCGCCGACGTCTACGCCGTCCGCAGGAACGGGGCCGTTCTCCGGCTCGACGGGGACTCGTGGGCGCAGGTGGCCGGCCCGCTGCCCGGCATGGAAAACGTCTTCACCGACCATCTGTCCCTCGTGGTCGCCGATCACGAGAACGGCCGCCTGGTGGCCGTCGAACACGAGGGGCAGGGCCATCACTTCGTGCCCGGTTCGGGATGGGAGCCGGGCCCCCGCATCGGCCCCCTGGGCCACGGCCTGACGTGGAATCCGCTCACCCGGCGCCCCGAAGTGCTGCGCGGCGGCGGGAACATGGGGCCGTGGGCCGAACCGGAGCCCTGGGGCGAGGAGCAGGCCCCGACCGAGGTCTACATGCGGGCCGGCTGGTACCACCGGCCGTTCGCGGTGGACGAGGCGAGCGGCGAGTGGGCCCTGCTCGAAGCGCACCAGCTCCTGCGCCGCCGCCCGGAGGCGAGTGGATCACCTATCCGCTGCCGCTGGCACTGCCCGATCGTCCCGAATGGGTCAGCGTGGGGGGCAACCTCATGGCACTGTCGGTCAGAGGCGCCGGCGACGTGTGGCTCGACGGCGACCACTGGGTCGAGACCGACGCGCCGACCAGCGGCTACTACCTGCACGCCGCGGCCCGCACGGCACCGTCACCCTCGATGGGCGCGGCGCCCTCAGCCGGACGGCCGGCGGGCACACGGACGAGATCGCCGCCCCGTGCGAGGCACTCACCGATCTCGACGAGATCGACGACGACCTCACGCTGATCTGCGACCGTGACCGCGTCGTCCTCTGGCACGGCCGCAAGCGCCGGACCTGGGTCGCCCGCGAGGGGTCCTGGCGGAAGGTCACGGGCGGCGGCCCCCCGAGGGGCACGGGGCTGTTCTGCTCGACGCCCGCCGGGCTGTTCTACGTGGACGAAGAGGATCGCCCGTTCCTGCTGGACGACTCCGACCGCTGGGGGCGCCTGCTGCCCCTGGGCGACGGCATCGAGCTGCTGTTCTGCCGCCCGGCCTCCCCCGCTCTGTGGGCGGTGACGTCCGAGGGGCTCGCGGTGTGGCGCGGCGGCGCCTTCCGCCCCGTGGCGCCTCTGCCCGAGGAGGCGGGGACGGACGCGCGCCTCCGGGACGTCTGGTACGACCCCAAGGGCGACAGGGTCCTGCTGCGCCTCGGCGGCGGAATGTGGCAGCTACCCGTACCCGATGTCAAAGGCGGATTCCCCCAGGCCTACACAGCGGCCGGCGAGCCGGCTCCGGAGCCGTGGGAGAGCCGGAGCTGCTACGTCCTGGAGGCGTCCATCGAGCCGGGCGGCGCGCGCCAGGGCCTGCTGTTCGCGCTCCCCTATCTGGAAAGTGTCCGTGACATCGTCGAGGAGCTCGTGCTGGACGACTCCGCCGAGGCGAAGGCTCAGCGCGACCTGCTGGCCATGGGCGGCATGCTGACCCTGTGGGTCGTCCAGGAGGGCCTGCTGGCCGGAGGTGTCGACCTCAAGCCGCACCTGGATCCGGCCGGGCGGGCGATCGACTGGGACGCGGTGGCCGCCGCCACGCCCGCTCTCAGAGGGGAACTGATGGACGTGGACGGGGTGCTGGTCGAGATGGGCGAGTTCGCTCCCGGGTTCACCTACCTGGAGGACGGGGTGCTGCTGGAGCCGGGCCCCAACGACCTCGAAGGCGGCGGCCTGCCGTCGATCTTCCGGTGAGCCCGGCCGCGAGTCAGAGATCGTCCGTGCCAGCCTCGCGGTCCATGGCCTGAAGCCGGTGAATCGCGCCCGCAGGTCGGTCGCGGCGGACTCCGCGACCGTGTTCACCAAGCCCGCCAGCTCCACCGCCTCGGGCAGGTCGCCGAAGATCCCGGCGGGGAGACGGCCGGCGGCCCGCGCGGCGGCGTCACCGGCGGCCGGCTCCCGCCACGCCGAGGTCGTCGCCCTCCAGGACGGGGGCCCGAGTGTTGCCGCAGCGCTTGCCGAGCGGCAGATAGGTGATGTCGGCCGTCACCCCCCGCCCGGCCAGGTCCTGCTCAAGCTGCTCGGGCTCCCGCAGATCGTAGATCTTGATGTTGATCGATCCGTCCTGGTTGCCCTTCACGGCGTATGCCGGGAGGCGGAGCCGAGCAGGAAGGGCAAGGTCCTCGGCGAGTTCCGGGCCGAGCCGGAAGGAGACATACCGGTAGAGGATGCCGGCGTAGCGGTCGAAACCGGCGGCGAACCGCTCCGGGCCGTCGAGCGAGCTCGCGATGACCTCGGAGTCCGCCGCCGCCGGCGATGCGTCCGTCACCATAGATCGTCTTTTGTCAGCACGTGCGAGACTTGGGAGGATGGACGACGGCCTGACCACGGCGCTGAAGCGGCTTCGCGAGGTGTTCGCCCGCTACCCCCGGCGCGCGGTGCTCGACGGATGCCCGCACTGCCGCGGCTCCGTACGGCCGGACGAGCACGACCTGTTCGCGCTCACGATCAGCCTCGGCAACACCGTCGGATCCGTCGAGGACGTCAAGAGCCTGCTGCCCTTGCTGCTGGAACGGCTCGTCACCGGCGACGAACTCGACGCGGGCATCGTCCTGGGCAAACCGGCCGCGCACGGCTGGCGGAGCTGGCCGCAGGACGAGCAGGACGCCGTCGAGGGCTACCTCATGGCGGTCTGGCGCTCGTTGCTGTCCGGGTATCCGCCTCGGGCCGGCTCGTTCGGCGACGCGGCCGGCTTCCTCGGCGCGGCCGGCGAACTCACCGGCGACGTGGGCGCGTTCCTCGGCGAATGGGACACCGCTGGTGGACCGGCCGCCAACCGCCACCTCGCCGACCTGGTGACCGGGTGGGCCGGCGGGGCGCGGCTGCCTGCCGAGGTCCTCACGTGGCTGCACGGCGAGCTGGTACGTGACCGCCTGCTGGCGGCGTTCGAGCGTGACCATGACAGCGCGTGGGCCGATGACCTCGCACGAGCCTATGACCTGCTCGGCTGGCGCGCCGGCTCAGACCGGTAGCGGCTGCCGATCAGGGCTACCGTGGAGCGGTGAGGCACCAACTCCCCAGCGGCTGGACGCCCGCGCGGATCGCCGAGGTGGCCAGCACGCGGTCCGCCGAGTTGCTGCCGCTCGACACGCCGGTGTTCATGGACCTGCACACGGGCGGCCGTGAGCGGATCCGCCCCTCGCTGATCATCAAGCTCGGGGAGATCTGCCTGGCGCGCGACGCCGAGGACGGCGCCTACGCTATGGGGCAACTCGACGGCCACGGCGCCCTGCGCTGCTGGGGGTACTACGGGGACGATCTCGCCGAAGCCTTGCGAGCTCTTTAGAGCACCCTACTCGCCGGTGACCGGGTTCCTGTCCAGCCGCTCCTCGGTGACGCGCAGCCGGATCACTCCCTTGGAGCGCTCTTCGGCATCCCAGACGATCCAGTCGTCGCCGACGGGGATGTCCTGATCAGAAGGTTCCGCGAAGCCTCCGCTCGGATTGAGCTCGATGACGACCAAGACCGCCTTCAAGTCGCGTTTCCTGATCTCTGACATGACCTCGCCGACCGTCTTGCCATCCACCGGGAAGCCGGCCAGCGAGCCGTTCTTCCCGGTGGCGGAGTGGTACACGAGGACCTTCGGCGTGGGCGCCGGCACCGGCTCGCACGGCGCCACCGGTCCCCGCATCAGGTACGTGGTGGTCCCGCCGTACTGGCCGCTGATGGTCCACACGAACGTCTCACCGGGATTGAACAGCTTGGTGTTGATCCGCATCTGCCACCCTCTCCCCGGCTCGCCGGGAATGTTCTCCGGCACGCTGTACAGGCCGCGCGGGATGGTCTGCACGTGCTCGCCGCGCGGTTCCCTGCACATCATGCCCGTGGGCACGTGGTCCACCAGCGCCGGCACCCCCAACTCCCGCAGGCGCCGCTGCAGCGCAGGGGCGTCGTCGAAGTCGCGGATCTGGATCGTCACCATCCCGTCGTCCAGGTTGACGGCGTACGAGCTGGGCGCGCCGTCCCGCAGCACGATCGGGACCGCCACGATGCCGGCCGCGAGCGCGACCGCGGCCGCCAGCCACGCGGGCCTGAACCGGCGCCGGGCCCGCATCGTCACGGGACCGGACCCGGACGCGGACTCGTGCGCGGTGACCTCGGCCAGCAGCGCCCGGGCCGCCGGACCGGACGGATCACCGCCCAGACCGCCGGGCTCGACCCTGGCCAGCGGCCTGATCGCTTCGATTTCGTCGATGTTCTTCACAACGCTCCTCACAGCGCCCTCTTCGACGGGACCAGCCCGCTCCGCGTGCTCACGTGCACGCCCGCCTCGGCGAGCGCGCGGGACAGGCGGCGGCGGGCCCGGTGCAGCCTGATCCGTACGGCGTTGCGCGACAGCCCCAGCACCTTCGCGATCTCCTCGCGCTCCAGCCCCTCCCAGGCGAGCAGGGACAGCAGCTCCCGGTCGTCGCCGGGCAGGCTCCTGAACGCCCTGCCGATCGCGTCCAGCTCGACCTCGGTATCCGGGCAGTGCCCGTACAGGTCGGCCAGCTCGGCGTCCAGCTCGGCCGTGCGCGACCGGCGGCGGTTGTCGCCCCGGAAATGATTGGCCAGGACCTTGCGCGCCACGCCGTACAGCCACAGCGTGGCCTCATCGCCCTCCGGCAGCTCCTCCACCCGCCGCCAGGCGACGGCGAAGGTCTCCGCCACCACGTCGGCGGCGTCCTGCGGCTCGCCGCAGCGGCGCGCGGCGTAGGCCGTGATCAGGCCGTAGGCCCGGTGGTAGGCGGCCTCGAACCTGGCCGGCCGCTCGTCATCCACGGGCGGTTCCCATGGTGCGTCTCCTCATCGGCTCACGTGGTCGGACACCTGTGCCTATGTGCGCGGATCGCCCATCATTTCCAGGAACCGTGGCTTCCGCCGTCGCGCGGCGGCGCCCAGTCATCCGACAGATTCGGCCCACGGCCCCGCCCCCGTACCGTGGTCACCGCTCAACGCTCGACAGTGGTTCAAAAGGGAGTGTGGACGGCTGGACGGAATCGCGGTTCCTTCCAGCCGTCCATCCCGCCGTAACCCGGGGCGGGGCGGGCACAGGGGCCTGCCCTTGACACTGGACGAGATCTGCTCGAACGCGCTGCGCCTGATGGACGAGGCGGGCCCCGAGGGCCTGTCCATGCGCCGGCTGGCGGCCGAGCTGAGCGTCAACCCGATGTCGCTCTACCACCACGTGCCCGGCAGGGAGGCGCTGATCGGGCTGGTCTGCTCCAAGGTGGCCGAGCGCGTGCCCCTGCCGCCCGACGACGGAGCACCGTGGCAGGACCAGCTCGCGGAGCTGGCGCTCGCCTACCTCCGCAACGCCCAGGCACACCCCACCATCTGGTCCTACATCCACACGCACCCGGAGCTCATCGAGGAGCGGCGCTCACCGATCCGGAACACCCTGGACCGGGTGCTCCGGCTGGCCGGGGTGGCGGAGCCGGAGCTGCGGCGCACGAGCGACGTGCTGCACGCGCTGGTCACCGGCTTCGTCATCACCGCGGCCCAGGGGCACCTGCCCGGCGGGCAGGACGAGATCGACCGCGATTTCGGCACGGCCCTGCGACTCCTCGTGTCCGGCGTCACGGGGCTCTCGCAACGTCAGCCGCCCGGTCGTTCAGCGGACGGGCGATAGCCGGCGTTCCCCGCCGGTCGGATCGCTCAAGGCGACGGTCAAGGTGTCGAAGCGCAAAGTGTGGCGATCTGCCGGGGTGTAGGCCACCCGTGCGGGAACGCCTGGGCCGTTGGGATTTTCCGGTGCGGACGAACGAGCCCACGACCCGGCGGAAGGGACGACCGACCGGTTCGACGACGGCAGAACTGCGTCGCGGGCGATGGCCGCGGTGAGATCCCTCATCTCAGCTGTCAAGACGGCTGGCTAGAGGCACTAAGGCGTCGGAGCAGCTGGGCTGTCGCCTGTGGCTCGACTGCGTAGGGCATGTGTCCTCCGGCCAGGTCATGTACGTGCGTTCCCACTTGATCGGCGACCCACTGTGAAGTGACCCTCAGCGGCCCTTCGGCGCCGGCGACGACGGCCACGGGAACGTTCGTCTTGGCCAGCGCTGCGGCGTCGAGCTGGTAGGCGGTCAGGGCGGGCACGTCCAACCCGAAGAACGGCTCCCCGTTGGCGATCAATCGTTCGCGGTGGCCGGGGGTGAGGCGGCTGAAGATGTCGCTGAGGGCCTGGCTCGCATGCTCCTCCATCGCTTTGCGGGCATCGCCACTTCGTGCTTGGCGGGTGATCTCGGCGGCCATGGCCTCGCCCTGGGAAAGGACCGAAAACAGCGGCGGCTCGTGCACTATCGCCGTGGCCACCAGGTCGGCGCGGCGGCTGATCAGCTCAAGCAGGATGACGCCGCCGAGGCTGCCGCCCCAGACGATGGCGGGTGCGAGGTCCAGCGCTTCGAGCAACCCCGCCACGTCGTCTGCCTGCTCGGCGATCGTGGTTCCGTCCTCGGGCCGGCGGCTGCGGAAATAGCCGCGGCGGTCATAGGTCACGGTGGTGAACTCGTCGGCCAGCAGTTCGGCCACCTGGGCGAAATGGCTGGCGTCCACCCCTCCTCCTGGAATGAACAGCATCGCGGGGCCGCTGCCGCGCTGCTCAAAGTAGAGCGAGACGCCGTTGACGGCGGCGTAGTCGGAGATCATGTGCTCGTTGCTCCTCAGTCGAACCAGTAGGTGAAGTTGTCCTCGGCGCGCCACGAGCCGTCCGGCTGCACCCGCGCGGTGAATTCCCCGCGCCCCCGCAGTCCGGCCAGCTCGCCGGTGCCCGAGCCGGGCACGACCGTCCAGACGCCGCGCACCGCGTTTGATCCGTCGTCCTGGGCGTGGCTGGTCAGCACGAAGGAGCCCGTCCGGCCGCCGACCGATCCGATGACTCGCTCGACGCCTGCGGCGATCTGCGTGCCGTCGGGGCGGAACACGCGGATGTGGTCGGCGTACCCCATGCCTTCGATTCCGCCGCTGAAGCGCTCGGTGAGCAGCGTTGCGACCACCTCGTAGCCCTCGGCGGCAGGGCCGATGTCCTGCTTGTCGTAGCCGACGACCTCGACCGTGCTGGTGTGGGTGACCGCGTGGTCCGGCGGCTGTGCCTCTTCCACGGCGGCGTGGCCGGGCGTCAGTCCGCCCCAGGTGAATGTCATGTTGCGTTCCTTTCGGCAAAGGCGTGTTCGGCGTCGTAGGAGTAGAGCCAGCCGTTGTGGCCGAGCGGGTCTTCGGCGGCGAATGCCGCGTCTCTGCTCTGTTGCTCGGGACCGTCCGGAAGGTGATGGTGGGCCAGCCGCGCCCGGCTCATGATTTGTACCCGCCGGGCGCGTGGCACGCGTGCCTGCTGGTATTGCTCCAGAGCGGCGTGGACGTGTCCCGGGTCACGCGCGAGGCAGGCGGCCAGGACGGCCGCATCCTCGATGGCCTGGCCCGCGCCCTGGGCGAAGAAGGGCAGCATGGGATGAGCTGCGTCTCCCAGCAGCGCCAGACGCCCAGCCGTCCAGACGTCAAGGGGATCGCGTTCCAGGACGGCCCAGCGTCCGACGGACGTTACGGCCGTGAGGAGCTCGCGCAGGCGCGGGTCCCAGTCGGCGAACTCCGCGGCCAGGTCTTGCGGCCGCCCCTGAGAGCTCCATGACTCCACGTCCTGACTGCCCGCGGGGGTGAAGGCCACGACGTTGACCTGTCTACCGCCGGAGACGGGATAGTGCACGAGATGGCGCCCGTGACCGAGCCAGAGCGTCTGGACGGGGCGGCGAGCGAAGCCGGGGACGGCCTCGGCCGGGACGAGGGCCCTCCAGGCGCACAGTCCGGTTGCCGTGGGCGCTCGCGGCGCGGTGACGCGCCCGCGCAGGATCGAGTGGACGCCGTCGGCCGCGACGACGACTTCGGCGTCAGTGGTGGAACCATCGGCGAAGACGAGCGTTGCGCGATCGTCTTCCATGCGCAGGTCGACGCAACGTTTGCCAAGGTGGATGGCGTATTCGGGCACTGCTGAGCAGAGCATGCCAAGCAGGTCGGCACGGTGGAGCACCCAGGTGGCCTCGCCGTAGAGACGCTCACACTCCTCGCCCAAGGGCTGGGCGAACAACACCCGGCCGTCCTGCCATCGGCGAAACTCCCACCCCACCTCAAGCCGTACCCCGGCCTCCTCCAAGCGCTGGCCCAGACCGAGGCGGCGCAACAACCGGGCGGCGTTGGGCGCCACGACGAGCCCGGCGCCGACCTCGGTCAATCTGGCGGCCTGCTCGAACAACGCGACGTGCAGGCCGGCCCGGCGCAGGAAGGCCGCGGCTGCGAAGCCGCCGATGCCACCTCCGACCACCGCAACGGTGAGCGCCATCACGGCACCCCCTTTCTCATCAAACCGGGAATTCACTGGAGTCGGAATTCACTATGAAAGGAGACGAGTCGGGTCGAAACGCCGATCCCACTCAGTGGGAGACCACCTGGTGGAGGAAGTCGTGGCAGGAAACAACGGGCATCCCGGGCAGTCGGTCATTGCCAAGGTCGCGGCGATCTTGGGCGCCTTCACCGGCGAACGCGTCCAGTTGTCCCTCTCCGACCTGTGCCGGGCAACCGGCCTGCCCACGAGCACCGTCCACCGCCTGGCCCAGGAACTGATCAGCCTGGGTGTGCTGGAGCGCTCGCGAGACAGGCGTTACATGGTGGGGCGCGGCCATGGGAACTGGCCGCCCGCGCGTCCCGGGTCTCGGTCCTGCGTGAGGCCGCACTGCCGTACATGCACGACCTGCACCACGCCACGCGCCAGCACGTGCAATTGGCCGTGGCGGACGGTGACCAGGCCCTGCTCGTGGAGAAGATCTCCGGGCTGGGCGCGATCCCAACCGTTGGACGCGCAGGGGGTAGATTGCCGCTGCACGCCAGCGGAGTGGGCAAGGCCATCCTCGCCCATTCCAGCCCGGCCGTTCAGGACAGGATTGTGACCGGCGCGCTCGTTCGCTACACACCGAAAACGCTGACCTCGCCGGACGCGCTGCGTACCGCGCTCGCGGAGGTCCGGCGCGTGGGCCACGCCACCTGCGACGAGGAGCTCACCCTGGGAGCCGTGTCGTGTGCGGCACCGGTGTTCGGCCCGCGCTCCGCGATGGTGGCCGCCGTGTCCGTCGTGGGACCAGCGAGCTCAGGGGCGCTGCACGAGATGGCCGCTGCAGTCCGCACCATCGCACACGGCATTTCGCGTGCGCTGCACGCGATGCCTGCTTCGCGCCCCGTCGGTGGGATGTCGCCGCTGTCTCATCTCCTCGTGGGCGGCGCGCTCCGGTAACGCCGCATCTGGACGCCAGCTGGGAATGCAGGACCTCCATGCAAGCGTTCGCCTTCGCGCCGATCTACCAGAGTGCTGGTCAGAGGGCCGGCTCGGCCGGAAGACGGCGGTGCGATCTCTGCCGGCGAACGACAAACCTCGGGTTCGTCGGCCTGCTCGAGAAGGGGGCCATCACAGGCGCAGGTCGATCTCGGCCGCTGAGCATTTCCGGGCGAGGTAGCGGCCACGCCGCGGTGGGCGCGCTGGAACGGGCTGCCTGGCACGTACGACCTTGCGGCGTGAATGGCTCGAAATCCCTGGCAAAGCCGGTCCGCCAAGAGGAGGGCTTGAGGAGCGCCAGGGGTTCGCATTGCCAACGTCAAGATCAAGACCTGGTCCCGCTCCAGCCACTCCTTTCCGCGGTGAGAGCGGCGGGTTCGAGGCCGAGATGGCCGGAGACGGCCTGGGCGGAGCTCACGCTTCGCCTCAAGGCCTCCTCCAACTGGCTGGCATCCATGGCCAGGCGCTGCAGTTCCCGTATGGCGTACGCGTCGGCTCCCGTCTCGGCCACCAGTTCCTCGTACTGGTGCACCCGCCCGCGCAGTTCCTCGATCTGGAGGTGGGCTCGGAATGCGCGGTCGGCCTCGGACACGTGGGCGGCGTACTGTTCGAGTGCCTCCACGCGGGCCAGCACCGCCTTCTCGCTCAGGTCCAGCGCACGGGTGAGCGGCAGGACCGCGGCCTCGGCCTCGGGGGTGAGCCCCTGCGAGACGGTCTGCCGGTGCGTGGCGCGCACGGCCGACAGCTTGGCCAGCAGGCGGGCGATCTCCCATTCCTGCGCGGGCAGCATCACCGCGTTGCGCACGTCATCGAGCAGGCCCTCAGTGTTGACCCGGGAGGCGGTGACGGTGATGATGGCGCGCTGGGCACGGGTCAGCAGGCGCCCGGCGGACGCGTCGAGATCCTCGACGAGCACATAGTGGCCCTCGTACCACCGCAACTGCGCGAAGAGCTCTCGCTCCTGCTCGAACTCGTCCTCCTCGTCCTTGGGCAGGCTGAGGCGGCCGGTCAGCGCTGCGATCACCAGGCCGATGATCAGACCGGCGGTGGGCACCGCGAGCAACATCAGGGCCGAGCCCAGGCTCGTGGAGTCCCGGCTCAGCAGCAGGCCGATCAGAGCCGCGGGCCCGAAGGCTGCGAGCATGAGGACGTGTCCGCGCGTGAGCGGCCGCCGAGACGCGGGGGTCCAGCCCTGACGCATCTTGAGCAGGACGCCTCGGCTCTCCCTCAGCAGGTGGGCACTCTCCGGCGGCACCTCAGGGTTGACTATCACATCCGCCATGAATCCGGGTCCTATTGCTGTTGGCGGTCACTCTTCGATGGCACGGCAGGCATGCCGAGATCCTTCTCCAAGGCCCAGGGCGGCCGCATCTGTCACACGACTGGTCTCAAGGGCATCGAGCCCCAAGATCAGTTCCCTTCAGGTAGGCATGGTTCAGGGGGCTCAGCAGGCGTGAGGCGGGTCCTGGCCGCCGGTGTGCCGGGCTTGGGTCGCGCCGAGCCCGCTGGGGGGGCACGCGCCGCATGATCGCTGGAATGGCGGCGCACTGTCCGCGGAGTGGCACCCGCCGAACACCTGATCTCACAGCCTGACAGAGGCGTGGAGGGGGCCATGTGCCGTCGCGTGACGCGGTCGCCTCGCGCACGCGTTCGCTGATCATCGGCAGGGCCGGCTCGAGGAAGGCCGGAACCCGTGCCTTGCCGCACGTTATGGATCACCCCGGCGGTGGTGACGGGAATGGCCATCTCTTCGGCACCAGCCAGTGCTGGGGCCGAGGATGTCGCGACCATCGCCGACGAGGAGGCGGCGCTGGCCCAGGATCTGGCACCGTCGCCGCCGACGATGGCCTCGCCTTGGAGGAGGCCACTGGCTTCTCAAGCCACCTGCGATCGGCTTGTGCCCTCGGTTCCGCGATCAGCCGGCGAAGGGAATGGGGCCGAAGCGGCACCACGCCACGAAGACGGCCAGGACGAGATAGGCCACGTTCACCACGATGGCCTTCTCCTCGTGACGGCGGAGGTGCGTGATCATCGCGCCGACCATCAGGAGTGCCAGCCCCAGGGCGGCCAGCGGCACCAGGACCGGCGCGATGCCGAGGGCGGCGGGCAGGATCAGGCCGGCCGCGGCCAGGACTTCGAGAACTCCGATGGTTTTCACGCTGCCGGTGCCGAAGTCCTCGGCCCAGCCTCCGGTCGAGGTGGCGGCCAGCTTCTTCTTGGGCAGGACCAGCTTGATGGTGCCGCCCGCCAGGAAGGCGGCGGCGAGCAGTCCGGCGATGATCCACAGAGCAACGTTCATGGGTGTCCTTCGGAGGGTCGTTGACGAGCCCGGCTACCGGAGCCGGCGCAGCCGTCGGGTCTCCTGTGAGGGCGCCGACGGCCGGATCGCCGGCTCTCCTTCGGCTGTATGACGACACAGCCGCTCGGAGTGTGAGGCCGGTCTCCGTTCACCGCAGCGTTCCTGGCCGGCCACGAGACCCCGAGGGCTTGTGAAAAGCCGCAGGCTCGTGTGGTGCGCACGCTGCCCTGCACGCGACGGGCCCGCGTCGAGGAAGGAGGCCCTGTGCCGCCGGCGCCTGGCTCTCGCGCTCAGCTTCGATGGAAGCTCGTCATCGTCGCGTAGACGATGATGTTGTCCAGGTAGTGCCCGGTGGTCCGGTCGTAGTCGCCGCCGCAGGTGATGAGATGGAGCTGGGCGTCGTCCCGGGGCCCGTACACGCGCTGGGTCGGGAAGGCCTTCTTGCCTGCCTGCTCCACGCCGCCGACGGTGAAGACCGCCGTTGTCCTGTCCTGGCGCCTGATCTCGATCACGTCGCCGTTCTTGATCTCCCGTAGCCGCGCGAACACGGCGGCGCGTGTGCGGGTGTCCTTGTGGCCGAGCAGGACCGCCGGGCCCGCCTCCCCCGGGGTGGACATGTTGCGGTACCAGCCGGCCAGGTTGGGCTCGTCCATGTCGGGCACCTCGATCGTGCCGTCCTTGGCCAGTCCCAGCGACGTGATCGGCGCGTCGATCCCCAGTGAGGTGATCACGATCCTGGTGGGTGTGGACGGCAGCATGGGAGGTGCCGGGGTGATCCGCGGCAGTGGTGGCGGCATGTCGGCCGGGGCCTGGAAGAGCGCCTGCCCCGGCCGGCCGCTCTGCTCGGGCTGCGCTGGCAGGTTCAGGGTGTCCCTGTCGCGCGGCAGGCCGTACTCGCCGGGCGACCGCAACACGATCAGCAGCCCCGCCACGACCGACGCCACGCCGGCGAGGGCGGCCACGATCAGGACGGCCTTGAGCGCGCCGCGTGACGCCGCCGGGTGCGCGGTGCCACGGTACGGCCGGTGGTCCGGCATCTCACCTCCTCATGAGGCCGCGCCGCATGGCAGGCTCGGAGGAGTCTTCCGCTTCGGTCGCCAGCCGGCGCAACGCCCGCATGATCTCTTCGGTGACCGCGTGAAGATCGGCGCCGCTGCCGTCCTCGTACGATATCCGCAGAGGCGGCCCGGCCACCACGGTCACCGGCGTGCGGAGCCGCAGCCGCAGGCGGCCCGTCTCCGGGTCCAGGATGTTCTGCGGGCCCCAGCTCGCGACCGGAACGATCGGCGCGCCGGTGCTCAGCAGCAGGCGGGCCGCGCCCGTCTTGCCCTTGCGGCGCATCTTGTCCTCCCACGGCTTGGGGGTACCGCCTTCGGGATAGATGACGACGGCGTCACCCGCCCGCAACGCTTCGGCGGCCACGACGAGCACCCGGCCCGCGTCGGCGGCGCCGCGGTTGACGGGGATCTGCCGCATCCTGAGCAGGAAGCGGCCCAGCAGGGGTACGTCGAACAGCGGCGCCTTGGCCAGGAACCGCGGCCAGCGGCCCGCCGCGCCCACGAAGCCGGCGATCACCAGCGAATCCACCTTCGACACGTGATTGGCGACGACGATCACGGCTCCGCCGCGCGGGATGTGGTCGAGGCCGACGTAGCGACGCCGGGTGGCCAGGCGCAGCACGCCCTGCAAGGCCGCCATCGACACCCGCTGCCAGAAGTCCGGCGCACGACCCGAGCGACTGTTCACCAAGCCATCCCCCAAGCACCCGACTCAGCGGCTCCTCGTGAAGACGGCCGCGGTGGAGCACCGCGCTTTCGCTGAAGCCGTGTGAACCCGCAGTGAACCGTCGTGCGGTGCCGACGTACGCGCACGCGAAGCTACCGACCCGGGTCGCGGTGGCGAATCTGTAGCATGACCGGACTTCGCTCACCCCCTCTCTTCGCGTGTGCGGGTTGGTGCCGGGTTCCCAGGCCGAGCTGACCCATCTGCTGCGCTTCAGGAGATCCAGTACGAGGGAGACGGTCCTCGAACCCGCCCCCATGTGGATCGCATATCTCTCTAAATGAGCATCCCGGACTGGTACCACGGTCCCGTCCGGCCCGCCGATGGTGACCCGGGTGCCGGGTCATGATCCTCCCCGCGGACGAAGAAGCAGAGCATGACAGTCGCCACGCTGGAGGCGTCAATCGATTCGGGGACGGTGAATGGTGACGTGGCTGGCGTGGCGGACGCTGCGATGGCATCCGGGAAGCCTGATCGGCACCTGGGTCACGCTGGTCGTCGCGGCGACCGCGGTGGCCGCCCTGTGGTTCGTGGTCGACACCACGGACCGGCGGCAGGTGCCGGTGGAGCGGTACGCGGGCGTCCCGCTGGTGGCCGGCACGGCCGGAGGGGGCATCTCGCCCGGCCTGGTGGTGTCGGTCCGCTCACTCCCGGAGGTGGCGGCCGCGGTGCCCGAACGGAGTTTCCCGGCCGGCCTGTCCGTTCACGGGCGTCCGGTGCGGGTGCCCGGCGACCAGAACGCCTGGCCGTGGGGGCATGGCTGGTCGAGCGCCCGGCTGACGCCGTTCGCGCTCCGTGACGGGCGGCCGCCGCGCGCCCGGGACGAGGTGGTCGTCGACGCGCGGCTCGCCGCCGCCGCAGGGCTCGGGGTCGGGGACCGGGTGGAGGTCACCGTGGCGGGGACCATCCGCACCTGCGAAGTGGTCGGCGTGGCGGCCGCCCGTTCGGCCTGGCGGTACCAGTCGGCGCTGTTCTTCGCCGACGGCCACGTCACCAAGCTGCTCGGAGGCCGGCGCGGCGCTGACGCGCTCGGCGTCTTCCCCCGGCCAGGCGTCGGGACGCAGGCACTGCGGGCGGCTGTGGCGCGGGCCGTCCAGCCGTACAACGCGCCCGGCCTGCCCGTGGTGAGTGTCGCCACCGGCGCGGACCGCGGCGAACAGGAGAACAACTTCCCCTCCCCCGCCGGGTTCAACACCCTGTGGTTCTCGGTGTGGATCACCGCCCTGATCTCGACCGGAATGATCGCCGCCGCCATGGGCGTGTCGGTCCGCCGCCGCGGCATGGAGATCGCCGTGCTGCGGGCGATCGGTGCCCGGCCCGGGCAGATCCGTCGCATGCTGCTCGCCGAAGGGGTGTCGCTCGCCGTCGTGGCCGCCGCCGTGGCGGTCCCGCTCGGCATGCTCCTCGCGCCGGCCGTCGCGGCCCGCTTCCGCGACCTCGGCGCCGTCAGCGTGGCGTTCGAAGTCGGCTACCGCCCGGCGCCCATGGCGGGGACGCTCGCGCTCGCCCTGGCCATGGCCCTGACGGCGAACCTGATCTCGGTGCGGCGCGCGCTGCGCATCCGCCCGGGCGACGCGCTGGGCGAGGCTCCGGCCGAGGGCCGGCCGCTTGGCAAGGGACGGCTGCTGACCGGCCTGGCCCTGCTGGCGGGTGCCGGCGCTCTGTCGGCGGCCCTGCTGTCGGACCTGTTCGCGCTGTACGGGCCCGCCCTCATGGCCCTCCAGTTCGCCACGCTGGGCCTGGCCGTGTCCGCGGCCGGCCTGCTGGCGCCGTGGGGGGTGCTGGTCGCGGGCAGGCTGGTGCGCCCCGTCGTCGCGCGCCTGTCACCGGTGAGCGGTCACCTCGCCGCCGCCGCCGTGGTGTTCAACCATCGCAGATACGCCGGCGCGGTGGCGTCGCTGACGCTCGGCCTGGCGCTGGTGGGCGTGGTCACCGGCACGCAGCTCTTCTACGACTGGCGGGTGGCCGCGCAGGCCGTCCGGGACGTCCGTGCCGACTTCGTGCTGCGGCCCACTCCTGGGGCGGGCGCGCTGTCGGAGGTGCTGCGGCGCCGTGTGCTGGCGCACGAGGGGACGTCGGCCGCGGTCGGGATCGGCTCGATGCCGGCAGCGGTGTCGGTCGAGGGCCGGCCGGCCGCCCGGGAGCCGCTGCCGCCCGCCTCCGTCACGCTGGTCACCGGCGATATCACCCAGGTCCTCGATCTGCCGGTACGCGGCCGGCCATCTTTCGACCTGGGCGTGGACGAGATCGCCATGAGCGACGCGCTGGCCGCCCGCGCCGGGGCCGGGCTCGGGTCGCGGCTGCGGATCCGCTTGCCCGGAACGGCCGAGGACTCCTCCTTCACGGTGACCACGATCTACACGGCCACTCCCGAGGTAGGGCTGATGCTGCTGCCGGCCGGGGCGATCGCCGGCACCCACCTGACGTCGAACCTGCACGAGCGGATCTACGTGCGCGGCGCCGACCCCGGCGAGGTCGTGGACGCGCGCTCGGCCGTCGAGTCCCTCACCAGGCAGCAGTACATGTGGCGCAAGAGCGAGGAGAACGCGGCGCGCAACCGCCTCATGCCGTACCTCTCCGTCCTGGTCGCGGTGTTCTGCGCGGTGGCCGCGGTCAACAGCCTGTGCCTGGCGCTCGTGGACCGGCGGCGGGAGTTCACCGGCCTGCGGCAGCTCGGCATGCGGCGCGGCCGGCTGGCGGGCATGGCCTGCTGGGAGAGCGTGCTCACCGTCGTGCCCGTCCTCGTGCTCGCCCTGGCCGCCTGCGCGTGGCTGGTGGCCGTGCAGGCCGCGAGCGAGCCCGGCGGCGTGGCCGGGACGTTGTCGTTCATCCCGTTCGGCTGGCTGGCCGCGCTCGGAGGCGGCGCCCTCGCGGGCACGGTGGCCGGGTCACTGCTGGTCATCCACGGGGTCATGAGGAACAACAGGCAGGAGATGGCATGAACGTCGATCCGGAGCCAGCGGTGCTCCTCGACGGCGTCGGCAAGGTCTACGGCACGGGGCCCTCGGCCGTGACGGCGTTGCACGAGGTCAGCCACGGGTTCCCCCGGGGCTCGTTCACGGCGGTGATGGGGCCGTCGGGCTCCGGCAAGACCACGCTACTGCAGTGCGCCGCCGGGCTCCTTCGTCCCACGGCGGGCTCGGTACGGGTGGGCGGCGCCGACCTCACGACGCTGACCGAGGCCGAGCTGTCCAGGCTGCGCGGCCGGCGCATCGGGTTCGTCTTCCAGGCGTTCAACCTGCTACCCGCGCTCACCGCCCGGGAGAACATCGAGCTGCCGCTGCGGCTTACCGGGACGAGGGCCCGGCCCGGCTGGGTGGAGGAGCTGGTGCGCCGGACCGGCATCGCCGACCAGGCCAACCGGCGGCCGCACGAGCTGTCGGGAGGGCAGCAGCAGCGGGTGGCCATCTGCCGCGCGCTGGTGGCCCAGCCGGAGGTGGTCTTCGCCGACGAGCCGACCGGCAACCTCGACACCCGGTCGGGGCAGGAGGTCCTGGCCCAGTTGCGTCTGGTGGTCGACGTCCTGGGGCAGACGGTCATCATGGTCACCCACGACCCGGCCGTCGCCTCTCGCGCCGACCGGGTGCTGATCCTCAGCGACGGGCGGCTGACCGACGTCATCGACGCGCCGACGACCGCCGGGATCTCCACCGCCCTCACCCACCGAGCCCGTTGACGAAGATCGTACGCCCCAATACCCTTTTACTAGTATAATACGAAAAGGGTATTGAAGTGATCAAGTTTCGCCTCGATCCGGGCTCCGGTGTGGCGACCTACCTGCAACTCGTTCATCAGGTCAAACACGCCCTGCGGCTCGGCGAGCTCATGCCGGGCGATCAGCTGCCGACGATCAAAGAGGTCGTCGGCGACCTCGCGATCAACCCGAACACGGTGGCCAAGGCCTACCGCGAGCTGGAGCGCGAGGGCCTCGTCGCCGGCAGGCCAGGGCAGGGCACGTTCGTCCAGCTCTCGCTGCGCGGCGGATCCACCGCCGACCACGCCCGGTTCCGCCGCGACCTCGCCCAGTGGGTGCGCGCCTGCCGTGCGGCGGGGCTCGGCCAAGGAGACATGGAGGCGCTGTTCGCCTCGGTGCTCGCCGACTCCTCCCAACAGGAGATCGCATGAAGGCGGCTCGGGCGCAAGAGATGTCCGGCCGCGACCCCGGTGAGCCGCACAGCCCGGCGGCCCTGGAGGCCGTGCGACTCACCAAGCGGTATCGAGGCACGTGGGCGTTGCGCGACTGCACGCTGTCCGTCCCCGCCGGCCGGGTCGTCGCGCTCGTCGGACCGAACGGCGCGGGCAAATCCACGCTCCTGCACCTGGTCGCCGGGCTCATCGCCCCGACCCGCGGCGGCATACGCATCTTCGGCGAACCGGTCGGGCAGCGGGCGGCGGCCCTGGCGCGGGTGGCGTTCCTGGCCCAGGACAAACCCCTCTACGGCGGCTTCACTGTCGCCGAGACGCTCCGCTTCGGACGCCATCTCAATCCAGGGTGGGACGACGCCCTCGCCCGGCAACGCCTGGCCGAGCTCGACATCCCGCTGAACCGCAAGGTCGGCAAGCTGTCCGGAGGCCAGCGGGCACAGCTCGCGCTGACCCTCGCCGTGGCCAAACGGCCGGATCTGCTGGTCATGGACGAGCCGCTCGCCAACCTCGACCCGGTGGCCCGGCACGACGTCATGCGCTCCCTGATGGCGGCGGTGGCCGAGACGGGGATGACCGTCGTGATGTCCTCCCACGTGGTCTCCGACCTGACCGACGCCTGCGACTGGCTGGTGGTGCTCAACGGCGGCCACGTCCAGATCAGCGGCGAGGTCGACGAACTGCTCGCCGCCCACCGGATGCTGACCGGACCGGCCGAGCTCGCCGACGGCATCGCGGCCAGAATCCCGGTGATCGGCGACAGCCGCAGCGGACGGCAGGCCGTCCTGCTGGCCCGCACCGGCCCGGGAACACCGTCGCACGACCCGCGATGGAGGGTGTCCGGCGTGAGCCTGGAGGAGCTGGTGCTGGCCTACCTGCGCCACCCCGACGCCACGGTGCTGCCCCGTCCGGCCCTGACCGCCACCTGACCGCTAGGAGACATGGAAGTGTTGTGGCTTACCTGGCGGCAGCACCGCATGCAGGTGCTCCTCACCACGGCGCTGCTGGCCGTCCTCGGCGTGGCGCTGCTCATCAGCGCTCTGGGCACGGCCGAGTTCGCCGCCCGGAACGCTCCGGTGGCCGGCTGCATGCCGTACACACCCCCATGCAGCACCTTCACCATAGCGATGAACGAACGCATCCGGCCGTTGGGTGAGCTGCTCGGCTGGCTTCCGCTGCTGGCGCCGGCGATGATCGGCGCCTTCTGGGGCGCGCCGCTCCTGGCCCGGGAGTTCGAGCACGGCACGCACCGGCTGGCCTGGACCCAGTCGGTGACGCGGCGCCGCTGGCTGGCTGCCAAGATCGTCGGGCTCGGCGCCGCGGTCGCGCTCGGCGGACTGGCGCTGTCCGGCATGGTGGGCCCGTGGCTGGCCGCCTTCGACGTCCCTCCCTTCGACGTCGACCGCATCGACCTGAGATGGTTCCGTCTTGTCGGCATCGTGCCGGCGGCGTGGTGGCTGTCGGCGTTCGTGCTCGGCATGGCCATGGGCGCGCTGCTCCGGCGCACCCTGCCGGCGATGGCGGCGACCCTGGCGGTGTGCGCGCTGGCGTTCTTCGGGCTGCTCCACGCCCCACCCTCCTATGCGGCGCCGCAACGAGCCGTGCAGACCAAGGTCATGGAGGATCCCGCCCCGGAGGACTCCCTCTTCGTGAACGCCTACTGGATCGACAGGAACGGCACGACGTTCACCCATGAGCAGGTGACACTCGCGCTCACCGGCCCTTGCGGGACGGACGGAACAGAGGAGACGGCCAAGACGTACGCCACGTGCTCGTTCAGCCATGGCTACCGGCAGGTGGCCGAATTCCACCCTGCCGACAGGTTCTGGCAGTTCCAGTGGACCGAAGCCGCCATCCTGCTCGTCCCCGCTCTCGCCCTGGGCGGCGTCGCCGTCCGGCGCACCCTCCGGCCCCGCATCTGAACGCAATCGCCTCCAGGAAGGGAGGCGCCAGCTCGGCCCGCCTGGGTGGTCGATCCAGAGCTTCATCCGGCCGGCCGACTATGTCACCCCGAACCGGTCCGCAGCAGGACTGCCGAGAGACAGTCGCGGTCTCCTTGACCACGTCCCCCGCCCCGAAGACCCCACCGCCATGGAGATGCACTGGCAGGGCTTCGCCACGACTCCCTTCGCCGCCTTCCCCCACTTCCACCCGGACGCCGGACGCATCCCACAAGAGAGGATGATCAATGGCGGCCACGACCTCCGCTCCCAAGAGCGCCTGCTCAACGGTCGCCGGGGGTGACGAGGCCGGCCTCGTACGCGACGATCACCGCCTGCGCCCGGTCCCGTAACCGCAGCTTGGTGAACAGGTCGCTGACGCGGTTCTTCACCGTCGAGACCGCCAGCCCGGTCTCACCGGCGATCTCCTGGTTGGACAGCCCGCGCGCGATGAGCTCCAGCACCTGCCGCTCCCGCTCGCTGAGCGCCGCCAGCTCCGCGGGGACCATGACCGCGCGCGAGCGGGAAGGGCGGACGAACGTGCCGATCAGGCCGACCAGCAGCCGGGGCGCCACCGCCGCCTCCCCCCGGTGCACGATCCTGATGCCGTCGATCAACTCCTCCGGCGAGACGTCCTTGGGCAGGAACCCCGACGCCCCCGCCCGCAGCGCCGCCACGACCTGCTCCTCCAGGTCGAACGTGCTCAACGCCAGCACCTTCGTCCCCGGCAGCTCGGCCACGATGCGCTCGGTGGCGGCCACCCCGTCCATGACCGGCAGGTGCAGGTCCATGAGGACCACGTCGGGTCGTACAGCATGGCACTGCCGCACCGCGTCCACGCCGTCGGCGGCCTCCCCCACCGTGGCCAGCCCCGACGCGGTCTCCAGCAGCAGCCGCAACCCGGCCCGCACCACGGCGTGGTCGTCCACCAGCAGTACCTTGATCACGTGACCTCCGTCAGCGGGATGCGGGCGCTCACCACGAATCCTCCCTCGGGCGCGGGCCCGGCACGCAGCTCTCCGCCGCACGACGACACCCGTTCGGCCATCCCCGCCAGCCCGAGCCCCAGCTCTCCCCCGCCGGACGGCGCCCGCCCGTCGTCGGCGACCTCCACCTCCACCAGACCGGGCCGGTAGGCCAGCCGCACCGTGGAGCGAGCGCCCGCGGCGTGCTTGCGGGTGTTGGTGAGCGCCTCCTGGACGAGGCGGTAGATCGCGTGGTCCACGGCCGCCGGCAGCTCGACCGCCGTGCCGGTGACCCGCAGCTGCGCGTTACCGGACTCCTCGACCAGCGCCGGCAGCCCGGCCGCGCCGACCCCCGCCTGGCTCTCGACCTGCTCACCGTCGGCACGCAGCACCTCCAGCAGCCGGCGCATCTCCGCCATCGCCTGGCGGGCGGTGTCCTCGCCGGTCAGCAGGGCCTGCCGGGCCCGCTCCGGGTCGGCGGGGATCGTCCTTCTGGCCACGCCCATGTAGAGGTTCACGACGCTGACGTGGTGGGCGATCACGTCGTGGAGATCGCGGGCGATGCGCCGGCGCTCCGCGCGGACCGCGTTCTCGGCCGCCTGCCGCTGCCTGCGCCGCGCCAGCTCCGCACGCAGGCGCACGATGTGCCCGGCCGCCACGGGCAGCGCCGGCGGCAACGTCAGGCTCAGTGCCATCGCGGCGCCGTACGCCCAGCTCACCCTGTGCACGAGAGCACCACCGACGACCGCGCCCACGGCCACGGCCACGGCCGCCGCCGCGGAGCTGTGCCGGCCCACCGCGTACAGCGCGATGAGGATGGCGCTCACCGGCGCGTCGGGCACCGGCATCCGGTAGGCCACGACGTACAGGCAGCCGACGAGCAGCGCCACGGCCACCGGATGGCGGCGCCGCAGCGGGACGAGGCCCGCCGCGACCAGCGTGATCAGCACCGCTTCCGTGCCGGGCCGCCCGCTGAACGGGCTGAACTCGGCCACCAGCACGGCCAGGGCCAGGGCGATGTCCGCTGCCCAGGCGTGGGTCAGCCATCCCCGCAAGATCGCCCATGCCACGCCACCAATGCACCACAACCCCGCTCACGGCGCAAACGGCACCCGCGTACGGTGGCGGGCGGCCCTCGTGCAGCGCCCAGGTGGCGGGCGTCATCCGCGCTGGGCCCGGCGCGCGGCGCCCAAGGTGGCGGCCAGGCCGCTCGCGGCGCAGATCGCCACCAGGCCGGCGTACTGCGGCAGGGAGTAGGCGAACCACGGCTCGCCGGTCAGCGCCTCGCCCAGCGCGCTCAGCGACGCGGCGGCGATCGCCGTCCCGAGCAGCGCGCCGACCCCGGTCACGAGCAGCGTCTCCCAGCTCAGCGCCCGGACCAGTTGCCGGGGCTTGGCGCCCACGGTACGCAGCGTCCGCATCTCCTCACCCCGCTCGGCCACCGACATCGCGGTCGCGTTCAGCACCGCCACAACGGTGTAGATCACCGCCGACCCCACCAGCGTCGGCGCCGCCCACGCCGACGCGCCGGTACGGGTGACGCCGGCCACCGCGTCGCTGGTCGCCACGGCGAACAGAAAGGTGCACGACAGCGCCACGGTCAGCACCACCGGGGACGCGGCCGACATCGCCCGCCGCGGCTGCGTCACCATCCAGAACGCGGCCAGCGTCCCCGGCCCCGGGTCGAGCCGTGCCGCCACCGCGCCGAGCAGCCCGCCCAGCGCCCGCAGCAGCACCGGGCCCAGCGCGGAGGCGGCCACGCACAACATCATCGCCGCTCCCAGCCCTGTCGGCGGCGCGTCCGGAGGCTTGACCCGAGGCACCAGCTCCACCAGCACGATCCCGGCGGCCAGCGCCGCCACCCCCGCCACCGCGCGCGGCCACGGCAGCAGCCGCCGCTGCGTCCGCGCTGTCGCGCAGCACCTCCAGCGGCCCGACCCTCGTCGCCTCGCGCGCCGCGACCCGGGCCGCCAGCAACGTCACCACCAACCCGGCCACCAGCGCCGGCACGAACGGCCCCGCCGTGATCCGCACCGGAACACCGCCGGGCGCCAGCCCGGTCACCCGCAGGACGGCGCCCATCACCAGCGCGTACGGCACCGCCAGCACGCAGCCCGGCACGGCGGCCAGCACGCCCAGCATCAGCGCCTCCGCCATGACCAGCCGCCTGACCTGCCGCGACGTCATGCCGACCGACCGCAGCAGCGCCCATGTCCTGCGCTGCCGCAGGACGTGCAGGCTCAGCGTGCCCGCCACCACGAACACCGACACGAAGGCCGACACCGCCGCCGACACCGCCAGCAGCCCCACGATGCCGTCGAGGTCCGCGCGCGTGTCCGCGCCGGCGATCAGCAGGCCGCCGCCGGCCACCAGCATCACCGCCAGCAGCACGGACGTGAACGACGCGGCCAGCCCCGCCCAGCCGTCCCGGACGTTGTTCCAGGCCAGGACGAGCATCATCGCCGCTCCCCCCGCCACGCGCCGATCCGCTCGGCCGAGGGCCGCTCCAAGACCTCGACGATCCGCCCATCGCTCAGCATCAGCACGCGGTCGGCGCGGGCCGCCGCCTGCGGATCGTGCGTCACCATCACCACCGTCTGGCCGAAGTCGTCGGCCGCCTCCCGCAGCAACGTCAGCACCTCGTGCCCGCTGGCCCGGTCCAGCGCACCGGTCGGCTCGTCGGCGAACAGCACCTGCGGCTCGCCGAGCAGGGCACGGGCGATCGCCACCCGCTGCTGCTGGCCCGTTGAACGCCTGGAAGATGACGCCGACCCGATCGCGCCGCAGGACCGCCAGCTCCCGCTCCCCCAGCCCGGTGATGTCCTGCCCGGCGACGCGCACCGTACCGGAATCTGGGCGCTCCAACCCCGCCGCGCACTGCAGCAGCGTGCTCTTCCCCGACCCGGACGGGCCCATCACCGCGGTGAAACCACCACGCTGCAGAGTGACGCTCACCTGCCGCAACGCCGCCACCTTGGCGGCGCCCCTCCCGTATGTCCTGGACACGTCCTCCAGGACGACCGCGTGCTCGTCCATGATCACCAGTGTGGCGCAGGCGCCCGCCGCCACCCATCCGGCAGCCCCCACCGGACTGGTAGGGCTGGCCCTACCAGCTCTCCGGCATGCTTACGTGGACAGGTGCCGAAAAGGGGTTCTGCGATCAGGAGGCGGGAGTGCGGGAGATCGAGTTCCGGCTGGATAGCGGCCGCGATGAGATCCTCATCGACGGCGTCCCGTTGCTCGACCTCGTGCGTGCGGCGGAGCTGCCGTACGCGCGGCAGGAGCAGCTCGAGCGCGCCGGGGAGTTCGCCCCCGAGCCCGCGCCCCTGCTGGCCGGTGAGTACGGCTACCTGCCGGGGCGCTCGACCTGCTGGCCGGCCCGGCACTTCCTGGGCGAGCCCGTGGAGGTCACCTACGACCAGGAGGACGGCGAGACCATGCCGCTCGGGTGCGCGTGCGGCATCCTGGAGTGCTGGGCGCTGCTGGCCAGGATCGAGGTCACGGAGGCGGAGGTGCGCTGGTCGGGGTTCCGTAACAACTCCAGGGACTGGGACCTGTCCGCCGTACTCGGGCCGTTCGTCTTCGCCCGCCGCCAGTACGAGGAGGCGCTGCGCGCGACCGCGCAGCCCCCGCCGCCCCGCCGCCGGCGCCGGTGGTCCACGATGATGTACGTCTGGTGCCGGTGATCGACGTACTGTCCGGCCTGGTGCACGACCTGATCGAGGACTACCCGGCGCCGCCCGCCGACGAGTCGCTCTGGGACGGCTACTGGTCAGAGCGGATCGCCGCGGCGGGCCTGCCGGAGACGACGACGGCCAGCGCGCAGTTCGTCCCACTGTCCGGCTTCCTGGACGAACGACACCTGACGCTGCTGGTCCGCGCCACCCTCCGGCGCTCCCTCGGCGATGACGACCTCGCGGAGCGCCTGGCCGGCGCGGACACCTTCGAGGAGGTCTTCGAGGAGGTCGGCTGTGTGGCAGGGGGATACCGCCTCATGGCGGCCGGACGGCCTCTCGTGGCACCGGGCTGCTGCAGCGACCTCACGGACCTGGCGAGCTGGCGCGACGCCGCCCGGCATCGCGAGGGTTCGCCGTCGATGGTGTGGATCGGCCACCCCTGGCTCAATGTCACGGCCGACGGCGACAAGCTCCTGCTGACCGGCCCGACCGAGCACGATCCGGGCCCTGAGCTCGCCTGGATCACCCGCCGGGCGCTGGATTCGGCCGTTCGGCAGGCCGCGGCAGAGGTTCGCTACTTCGCCCGGCCACTTCACGACCTCTGCACCCGGCTGGCCGGCGCCCGCAGGGCGGACGCGCTGTGCACGGCTCTTCTCGGAGGGTCCTGGCTTCGCGCCGGCTCCGACTGGCTGGCCTGACCCTCTCATGTGCGCAGGCTCTTGCCCTCTTCCGCTTCGCGGGCCAGAGCAGGGGCACATCGAACAGCGGCGCCTTGGCCGGGAACCGCGGCGAGAAGCGGCCCGCCGCGCCCACGAAACCGGCGATCACGAGCGAGTCCACCTTCGACACGTGATTGGCGACGATGATCACCCCGCCGTGGCGAGGGATGTGCCGCAGGCCGGCGTAGCGGCGCCGGACGGCCACGCGCAGCAGGCCTTGCAGGGCGCGCGTCGACAGCCGCCGCCAGAGGTCCATCGCACGATCCGACCGATTGTTCTCCAAGCCATCCCCCAACGCAGGCGGCCATCGCTGCCGACGTTCGCGCACGCGAAGCTACCAACCCGGGCCACGAGCGTGAATCTGTAAAGTGACCGGGCTGGACACCGGGAGCCGGCCGGTGAGCGGCGCCTCAGCGGCCGGGCAGGGTCGGGTGCGGGACGCTGGGAACGATGCCGGCCATGTCGTTGGTGATGGCCCAGCGTCCATGACCTCGCCAGGCGCCGTCGATGAACAGCAGATCGGGCGAGTAACCCTCGTAGCGGAAGCCGTAACGCTGGACGAGTCTGATCGACGCGTGGTTGTCGGGCCGGATCTGCGCTTCCAGCCGGTGCAACCGCAGCTCCTCGAACGCGTGGCGCAGCACCATGCCGAGGCCCTCTGTCATGTACCCGCGACCGGCGTAGGGCGCGAAGGCCGCGTAGCCGAGCGAACCGGTTTGCGCGCGTCCAGGGATGATGCTGTTGATGTTGATGTTCCCGGCGATGGCGCCCGTGTCGCGCAGGCAGACCAGCAGGCCCTCAGCGGTTCGCCCCTCGTCGAATCGATCGACGAACGCCTGGAAGTCCTCCGGTGTCGCGGGCAGGGTCATCCTCGCCCGGTGCTGGTCGACGCCGGCACGGACCCGTTCGAGCCACTCGTCCTGGTCACGGCCGGTGATCCGGCGTAATGTCACCCGAGGGGAGCTTCCCAGGTCGCCGGACACAGGGGTGTCCGGCCGCTCAGCTTGTTCCGTCCCGCCATTCTCGATCATGAACAGCACGCTACCGCGCCTGCCGCCCGGCGAACGGGCGGATCTCACCCCATCACGTTCCGGCCTCACAGCCGGCCGGTCACGTTGCCCTCGGGGTCCAGCACCTTGATCACCGGCGTGTCGTCCGCGTCGATCTCCAGCACGATCCTCGGGCGCCCCCGAGAGTCGCTGAGCACCAGGAAGGCACCTTCCGCGGTGCTGTAACCGAGCTGGACGCGGGGCGGCATGGCGGGCACCTGCTCGACCGGGAGCGCCGGATCGGGCATGTGCTTCATCTCCAGCATCGCCGCGCCGTGGACGCCCTCCCAGCGGGCGGCCATCGTGATCGCCTGCGCGTTGCCGTAGTCGAGCGACAGGCTCGCCCCGGCCGAGGAGGCGACGATGCCGCCCTTCTCGCTGCCGTCCCCGTCGTTGAAGATCAGGTACGTGCCCTCAGGGCCCTGACGCTGGTCGGCGGGGTACGTCCTGCCCCCGATGATCACCGGCGGTTTGGTGGAGCTCGCCAGGAAACGCTGCCGCCCCCGGCGGTCCACCACCCGGAACGACTCCCTGGCCTGCTCCCCGGAGGCGTCCGCCTGCGCGGGCCCACCCGCCAACACGGTCATGCCACCCGCCAGCAGCGTGGCCGCCGTTCCAAGCACGGCCCGCCGATCATGCTGTTCCATCTTCGGTTCCCTTCTCGTCCGGAGGGCCACCAGTCGATCATGTGAGCGCCGCCGTGTCCCTGCGGCTAGCGTGAAGATCACGAGTAGGGGTGACCCCACCCTGCGAAGCTCCCGGCGATCGGAGACGCATGCGAAGACCCCTCTTGTTCCTCGCCGTCGTCATGACGATGGCGACGTCCGTGTTCCCGCTGACCCGCGCGGCGGCCGGCACCACCAACGACATCACCTGGACCCCCTGCGCCGAGAACCCGGCCGCCGAGTGCGGCACGCTGACCGTTCCCATCGACTGGCGGACGCCGGGCGGGCCCACCGTGGACCTGGCGGTGGCCAGGCGCAAGGCCACCGACCCCGCCGCCAGGACCGGCTCGCTGATCGTCAACCCGGGCGGCCCCGGGGAATCCGGCGTCGACTTCGTCCTGAGGCGTACCGCCTTCTTCAGCGAGGAGCTCACCCGCAGGTTCGACCTCATCGGCTTCGACCCTCGCGGCGTGGCACGCAGCAACCCCGTGGTGTGCTCCGCCGACGTGGTCCAGCAGGCACCGGCGGACCCGTTCATGAAGAGCCAGGCCGACTTCGACCTGTGGCTCGACTACAGCAGGCGGCTTCGCGCCGACTGCCGGGCCCGGACCGGGCCGCTGTTCGACCACGTCGACACCGCCAGCGTGGTCAACGACGTGGATGCGCTGCGCGCTGCCGTCGGCGACACGCGGCTCGCCTTCTACGGCCTGTCCTACGGCACGTTGATCGGCCAGCTCTACGCCGAGCGCTTCCCCGGCCGGGTCCGGGCGCTCGCTCTGGACAGCAACGTGGACCACAGCCTCGGCACCGCCGCGTTCCTCGGCACGGGAGCCGCCACGGCCCAGGACTCCTTCGACGAGTTCGTGACCTGGTGCGAGCGGGAAAGCTCCTGCGCGCTGCACGGCCAAGACGTGCGCGCCTTCTGGAGCAGCCTGCTGGAGCGGGCCGGACGCGGGCAGGTGCACTACCCCGGTGACCCCTCCTTCGTCCTGACCACGCTGGAGCTCATCAGGCTTCCCTTCAGCGCCGCGTACGGGTCCTACTGGCAGCAGCTCGCCGAGCTGATGGCCGCGATCGACAGCGGCGCCACACCTCGGTCGGCATTGCCGGAGACCTTCACCCTCCGGCGGGAACATCTGCGGGAGGGGCTCGTCGCCAATCCCCTGCAGATCGTCTGCGAGGACTTCCACCTGCCGATCCGCGGCTATCCCGAGTTCGCGGCCCACCTGCGCCGCATGAAACGCCTCGCCCCCGACATGCTGGTCAGCCCGCTGACGTACTCGTTCACGATGGCGTGCCTCGCCGAGCCCGCGCCGGTCCCCAACCCGCAACACCGGCTGCGCGTGTCGGGCACTCCCGTGCTGCTGCTGGCCAACTCCTTGCACGATCCCTCCACCGGCTACGCGTGGGCGAGTAACGTGGCCCGGCAGATCGGCCGGGAGGCGCGGCTGCTGACGTACGAGGGCGGCGGGCACAGTGTCTACTACCGCAGCGCCTGCGCGCGCGACGCGATCGACCGCTACCTGATCGCCGGCACGTTGCCGACGGACGGGGCCCGCTGCCCGGCTGTGGAGAACGCGGGTGATTTCGTTTCGTGAGCAGCTCGCGGAACGTTCAGGTGGTCGACCATCTGCTGGGTGACCTCCTCGGTGGTCGCGCCCCGCTCCTCGGCCAGGTGCCGGAGGTGGGCGGTGGCGCCGCCGTCCTGCTCAGGCCGGCTGCGCGAGGCCGTCATCATGCCCGCTGCGCGCCGACGCGCGACGCAACCGCGAGGCACTGCTGTCCCCGGCCCGCCAAGCGTTCCTCGCCGGCGACACCGACGTGCACGTCGAGGACATCGCCCGCAGCGCCGGCGTCCCCGTCGGCACGCTCTACCGCCACTTCGGGACCCGCGAGGCGCTGATCGAGGAGCTCTACCGCAAGGAGGTCGACGACCTGTGCTCCGCCCCCGGCGACCTGCTGAACCGGCACGCCCCGGAAGAGGTCCCTGCGGCGGTTCCTGCCGCTGCTCGTGGACCACGCCGCCGTGGGCAAGGGGATGTCCGTCGCGCTGGAGAGCATCATGGCGACGGACTCACCGGTCTTCGACGACGCCCGCACCCACAGGAGCGACGCCCGCACCCGCCTGCTCGGCCGCCTGCGCCACGGCGCCCCGTGCCCGAGCTGAGCCGAAGCCCGCGCGGCCGGGCCACGCCGACGCTCCTTCAACACGAAGCGCCCCCCGAACACAACCCCGCGGGCCAACCCTGACCCGCACCATGCTGATTGGATGGCGAGTGAGCACCCTGAGTTTCGCGCTGGACGTCGTGGCCCGCGGCGACGTGCTCGGCGCCGACCACACCTGCACCCCTGACCAGGTCAGCGCGATACTCGAGCCCACGCCCGCCGAGAACCGCCAGGGCGACTTCATGTGGCGCGACCACGGGCTCGTCGAGTTCTTCTGGGAACGCGGCGACGACGGCTGGCGGGGCACCCACTTCACGGTCCAGCTCCACCGCCTCGCCTCTATCGGGTCCGAGGTCGCCGCCGGGCCGATCGAGGCCAGGTATGGCCCTCTGGAGCCGACCCTGCCGTTCGAGGCGCTGCGGGTGGCGGCGGCCGGGCTCGGCATCGACCTGGTCAGGCTGCCCAGTACAACCTCAGGCGTGCGCGAGTACTGGCAGCCCCGCTCAATGGTGCTGGCCATTCAGGACGACACCGGCGAGGTGTACGCCCTGATCTGCCCGTACAGGCCCCCTGCGGCCAGCCGGTCCAGCATCCCCTCGTGTGACACTTGAAATGAGGTTGATTTAACATCTAGTCTCATTCCATGGCTTCGGTGGAAGAGATCGCCCGGCAGTTGCTCGCCCGCGCCGAGGAGACGGGTGCGGGCCCGTTGGCGGCACTGCACCTGGAGGAGATCGCCGCCCTGTACGGGGTGTCGCGCTCCACGTTGCTGCGCCAGATCGGCAGCCGTAAAGCACTGGACGCAGCGCTCGCCGAGCTGGGCGCGCAGGGAGCACCCCGCCAACGCGTGGCGGATCGGGCGATCGCCGCCGCGGCCGACCTGATCGCCAAGCGCGGCGTCGGCGGCACCACGCTGGAGGACGTGGCGGCCGCCGCGGAATGCAGCGTGCAGGCGATCCACGCGCAGATCGGCGGCAGGGAGGCCCTTCTTGTCGCGATCTTCAAGCACTACAGCCCCATGGACGGCATCGCCGCCGCGCTGGCGGACCCGCCGGCCGACCTCGTCGCCGCAGCACGGGCGGTCTACCTCGCGATCCTCGACGCTGTGCTCGACACCCCCGCGATCGCGCCCATGCTGGCCGAAGTGCTGGCCAGGCCGGACAGTGCCCTCGGCCGCTACGTCCGCGAGAGCTATGTGGCCAGCACGGTCGGGCTCATCGAGCAGTGGCTGGAGGAGCACCTGCGCCGCGGCACGATCCGCCCCATGCGGCTCCGCCTGCTGATGACCCTGTTCGGGGGCCCGATCGCGGCCGAAGCGCTCTCCCATGCCACCGCCGGGTCCAGTCCCGGCCCCGCCTACCGCCGCAGAACGGCTCGCGAGCTCGCGGAGTCCTTCGCCCTCGCCGTCCAGCCGCGCGGCACCACTTCAACCCCCGCAGGAGACGTACATGCGCGTCATGAGTGACAACACCTTCCAGCTCGGCCTGTTCGCCCCGAACGTCTGGGGCGGGCTCACCAAGACGACAGCCGAGCAGCGCTGGCAGGCCACCTGGGACAACAACGCCGCGCTCGGGAAGATGGCCGACGAGGCCGGTCTGGAGTTCATCCTGCCGCTGGCACAGTGGTCGCAGCTCAAGGGGGCCTCCGACACCGACGGCCACACCTTCGAGGCGTTGAGCTGGGCGGCCGGCATGCTCGCGGCGACCGAGCGCATCACCGTGTTCGCCACGGTGCACAGTCCGTTCGTGCACCCCCTGTTCGCCGCGAGACAGGCCGTGACCTGCGACCACATCGGCAAGGGCAGGTTCGGCCTGAACATCGTGTCCGGATCGGCCGGGCCGGACTTCGCGATGTTCGGCACGCCCATGCGCGACCACGACGAGCGCTACGCCTACACCGAGGAGTGGACGACGCTGGTCAAGCGTCTGTGGCAGGAGCCCGAGCCGTTCGACTTCCACGGCAGGTTCTTCGACCTCAAGGGCGTCTTCGCCCTGCCGGGCCCCTACGGCGGCGACCGGCCGACCCTGATCAGCGCCGGCTCCTCCCCCGCCGGCCGCAGGTTCGCCGCCCGGCACGCCGACTGCCTATTCATGATCATCATCTCGCCTGAGGGCCTCGCCGGCCAGATCACCGCCGTCCGCGCCGATGCCGGCCGGTCGATGCCGGTGTACGCCAGCGGCCACGTCATCTGCCGCAAGACCCGCCAGGAGACCGAGGAGTACTACCACTACATCGTCGAGGAGAAGGGCGACTGGGAGGCGGCCGAGGAGGTGCGGCGCAGCATCTTCGGCACAGGGCAGAAGTCGTTGCCGCCCGAGCTCGCCGACCGGATGCTCGAGCGCATGGTCAGCGGCGGCGGCACCTTCCCCGTCAAGGGCGACCCCGACGATGTCGCCCAGACCTTCAAGCGGCTCAGCGACGCCGGGCTCACCGGCATGGCCGTCGCCCTGGTCAACTACCTCGACGACTTCCCCATCCTGCGCGACGAGGTGCTGCCGCGCATGGAGCGGCTGGGCCTGCGCCGGCCGGCGATCGGAGCGGGCCATGCCGGTTGACATGCGGGACTTTAAACAGGCCCTCGCCAAGTACGTCACCGGCGTCACCGTGGTGACCACCGTCGACGGCGCCGGCCGCCGCTGGGGCTTCACCGCCAGCTCGTTCAGCTCGGTCTCGCTCGACCCGCCGCAGATCCTCGTCTGCCTCGCCCGCTCCGCACAGTGCTATCCGGCCTTCACCAGCTCCGCCGGATTCGCGGTGAACGTCCTGACCGGCGAACAGGAGAATGTGGCCAGGCGCTTCGCCCAGCACGACGCCGACAAGTTCGCCGGCCTGCCGTTCAGCACCGGTGAGCACGGCATACCCATCCTCGAAGGCGCCCTCGCCGTCCTCCAATGCGTCACCCGTGCCCGGTTCCCCGCAGGAGACCACACCATCCTGCTCGGTGAGGTCGTCCAGGCGAGGGTGGGCCAGGGAGAGCCGGGCCTCTACTACGACCGCCAGTTCCGCGGAGCCGGCTGCTTCAGGTGAGCCTGGACTGATCGGCCGACTCAAGGTGCCTCACCCCGGTCACGAAGCCAGCCGAACGATATCGGACACGGCGGATCATCCTCCACCGGCACCGGGCCGTCACCGAAGCGACCGTCGTCGCCCGGCAGCATGGCTGAACCTGCGTCCGCGAAGTGCCGGCTGGGCCGCGCAGGCCATCCTCCATCGTGCGGGAAGCGGGATCTCCCGAGCTCTCAGGTCCTCCTTCGAGCACGACAACAGCCTCTGCAGCATCCTCATCGACAGCGTCTTGGGGGCTAACCCCCATCCGCACGATCGCCGCAGTCGTCCCTCAGGCATGTTGGTCGCCTGGATGCTCACCGAGTTGCTGGCGGAGACCGACAACGGGCCGGCCTGGCCGTTCGCGTTGCGGCGTGCGGGCCTGGACGCCGCAGGCGAAACCGATCCCGCCCTTTGGCCTGCTTCTCGGCGGTGGCTGCGGGCGTGGAACCGGACGTGGGACCCTGCGGTGTGCGAGCTCGCGGGGACCCTTCAAGACCGGCTCCGGATCGATCCGCTCTGCCGCCGGGCTGGGCCGCTTCCCGCGCACGCGGGCGGCTTGATGAAATCGCCGACCGCTGAGGTGGGGGTCCTGCCCGACCTCACCATCGACAGGGACCGACAGGGCGGCGTCCCGGTCTTGCGCTGAGTATTAGCGGGCTATCATGGCGTCGGCCCGTTCGCGCCAGGTGCGGAAGCGGTTCGCGGCGGTCGTGGTGTCGATGCCGAGATGCTCGCACATCTCGTTGAAGTCGTAGAAGAACCGCTCCAATGTGATGAGCCCGTCGTGGACGTACCACAGGCACACGAAGGGCAGATCGAAGGCGCGCCCGGTGGGCTCGACGCCCGCCAGGGGGCCCTTCATGGTGCCGGCGATCCTGCCGACGCCCAGCACAAGGTCATCCATCTCCCGCAGATCCTCAAGCTGGACGGAGTAGTCGGGGAAGGCTCCCAGGAAGCCCTGGAACTGCCTGCGAGCCGCGTCGATACCGTGCGCGGCGGACTGGAAGGCGATCGTCTCGAAAATCACGTCCTGATGGCACCAGGCCAATGCGCCAGTGATGTCGCCGCTGGTCTTCGCCTGGGAATGGGCCCGCACCACCGCGGCGGGTGTCAATTCTTCGCTCATATCACTCGTACGCTAAAGCGCTCGGCCGCTTTCCGAATCCGTCGCCCGACTGGTGGTGAGCTCACCCAAGCGGCCATCGTCCCCGGCCGCTGCGGGCGGCGCGCCACATCCAGTCACGTGACGGATGCACCATGGCCTGCGGGACACATAGCCTGCCGCCTGACATGGATTTCCTCAGGAGGTGACACATGCGTATGGGCAACGGCTGGGACTGAGCGGACGTCATGTCCTCCGGCCTGATGGGCGTGATCCCCTGCACGCTCATCAGGCTTTTCCGTGATCGGGGCTTCTTGGTGCGTTATCGAGATCTTTTCGCGGTGCGCGAGTTCCGCCTTCTTTATGCCGGGCTCGCCTCGTCGTACGCCGGGGACCAGCTCGCCGCGCTGGCCGTGTCGGTGCTGGTGCTCGACCGCACCGGCTCCGGCATCCTGTCCGGTCTCGCCTACGCCTCGGCCTACCTTCCGTCACTGGTCGCGGCCCCGCTGCTCGGTGCCCTCGCCGACCGGCTGCCTCGCCGGGGCCTGCTCATCGCCTGCGACCTGGCCCGGTCGGCGCTGGTCTCGGCGATGCTGATCCATGGCCTGCCCGTGTGGGCTCTCGTGGTGCTGCTCTATGCCGCGAGCCTGTTCACCCCGCCGTTCATGGCGGCGCGGTCGGCGCTCATCGCGGAGATCCTGCCCGTGGACGCGGCCGTCACCGGCAACGGCCTCATCCGCGTCACCCACCAGTTGAGCCAGGTGCTGGGCCTGGCGCTCGGCGGCCTGGCCATCGGCTGGATCGGGCCCGAGGGGGCGCTGGCGTGCAACGCCCTCACCTTCGCCGTCTCCGCCGCCCTGTCCGCCGGGCTGCGTCCGCGCCCGCGGCCCGCCGGCTCGGGCTCGGTGCTCGGCGGCTCCCGTGCGGGGGTACGTTACGTCTTCGCCGACCCGTGGTTGCGCGGCTGCCTGCTGCTGGTGTGGCCGGTCTCCATGTTCGTGTACGCGCCGGAGGCCGTCGTCTACCTCTACGCGACGTCGCTCGGCGGCGGTGCACCCCTGGCGGGACTGATGTTGTCGTCCGCCGCGCTGGGTTTCGCGTCCGGCACCGTGCTGCTGACCCGGCTCGTGCCACCGCGTACGCGTGACCGCCTGCTCATCCCGTTCGCCATCCTGGCCGGGGCAGCGCTGATCCCGCTCTGGGCCAAACCATCCCCTCCTGTCGTGGTCGTCCTGCTCTTCGCCTCGGGAGTGGGAGGCGCCTTCTCCGCCCCGCTCAACGCCCTGTTCGTGCAGCGGGTCTCCCCCGAGTTCCGCGGCAGAGCCATGGGAGTGGCGGTCGCGGGCCTGGCCGGCGGGCAGGGACTGGGGTTTCTGCTCGCCGGTGCGCTCAGCAGCGCCGGACTGCACCCGGCTGCGCTCTGGGCCGGATGCGGGGCCGCCGCCACGCTCGCCGCGCTCCTTGCCGCACTGACGTGGGCACGCGACACCCCTCCCCCTTCGTCCTCCTCATCTGCCGGCCTCGGCACACCGGTCCGGGAGACCGCTGACAAGCGATGACCGCGTGAGGGTCGTGCATGACCTGGCGCCAGGCGATCCTCAGCGGGGTCGTTGTCCGGCTCTGTCCACGACGACGGTTTCGAGCACGGCGTCCCCGTCGTGGGTCTCGCCCTTCTCGATGCCGGCGAATGCCCTATCGTCGAACCGTCGCCACGGCTCGCGGGTGTTCGTCACGGCCGGCCCGCCGCGCAGCCACAGCCCGCCATCCGTCCGGGTCCGGACGCTGATGCCTTTCACGTAGCCCCACTGTGCGGGCTCGGCCGCGGCCAGGAATCGCGTTGTCGGCCACATCCTGGGCGTTCACCACGGGCCGAGCTCGGTGCGGCGGAAGCCTGGGCCGAGGACGGGCGCGGGTCTGGAGGAGAAGTTGGAGTCCGTCAGGCGAAGCGCCGGAGCGGAGGCCGGCCGGCCACGTCGCGCCCCAGACCCTGAGGATTGATGGGGGCACTTCTCTGAGGCCGCCTCCCCAGCGCCCACCGGTGCTGTCTCAGGGCAGGTGACGATGCGCCTGCCCGGCACTGCGGTTCCCTCTCACGTCACGGCACAACCCTGCGTCCGGGCTGGAACGACCTGAAAGGCACCGGGTGATAGACGGAATGCGAATCACCCGCGCCTTGGTCAGGGGGCGGTGCGGTCCAGACCGGCGGGCGGACCGTCGAGGGCCAGAAGGCCCGCCTCCCTGAAGGCGATCGTGACGGTCTCAACGTCCTGGCCGTGCACGGCGAGGTGACGCCCGGCCAGCTCGGCGTGCGACACGGCGTGGATCGCGGTACGGCCGTCCTCGTCGATCCAGATCTCCTCATAGAAGGGGGCGTCCTGACGCGCGAGGACCTCGATGAACCAGTCGTGATCAACGGTGAACGCCGGAAGCGGATCGGTGACGCCGGCGGGGACCTGCCACCAGCTCACGGGACGAGGAACCTCCCGCCCGGGAACGCCCGGCCGTACCGTGACCCAGTCCTCCTCGCCGTCCACGGGCCGCGCCGGGCGCAGCACCTCCGCCGGCTCCCGCTCCTCCTGCGCGGCTGCGAGGACCATCGGGTCGTGACGGAGCTCTCCGGCCACCTCTTCGGCGTATGCGGCGGCGGCTCGTACGTCTTCGTCCTCGTGCCGCAGCGCTTCCCTGAGCAGTTCCGCCGTCTCGAGCTCAAGATTCGTGCCTCCAGCCGCCATCACCAGCGGCACCAGAATCCACGACTGCCCGGCGAGGTCCTCCCGCGCCTGGGCGCGCAGCTCCTGTTCCGTCCACACGCGGTACCGCTCGCCGATGACGGCTCGGGCCGCGATGGCGCGTTCCTCGGAGTCCGCGCGTACGAGCAGCGCCTTCGACCCGGTGTCGGGATCGACCGCCTCGATCAGGACGATGCCGCGGGACTCGTCGGCGTAGACGTCGGCCACCGGTCCGCCACCGAACCCGCCGTGGCCGATGCCGGTCAAGGTCGTGCCCGTCCGGGCGGCGAGCTCGGCCAGCAGCCCGGCGTCCACCGAATCGTTCTCTTCGACGACCAACGCGCACCAGAACGGCCCGCTTCGCACCAGATTGATCACCGAAGCTACTCTGCCATGCATCGCGGGGAACACGGCAACCAGTCATGTTTTTGTGCGGCGACAGATTCATCGGATGAGCGGGCCAACCTACCGTGAGATACGGCGAAGCCTCCCACCCCGAGGCTTGGCCGCAATCGGCTTCCCCCACAAGGAGAAATCACATGAAGCCATGGACACGGTGGCAGGACTGGACGAACCTGGTGGCCGGCCTGTACCTCGCACTCGCCCCGATCTGGACAGCCAGTGACACCAGCGCCGCGACGACGCTCATCGTGCTCGGCGCCCTGATCGTGTGCACGGCTCTCTGGGCCCTGATCCAGCCGGCCTCGGCGGCCAGCCAGTGGACCAACGTCACCTGGGCGGTGCTGCTGATCATCGCTCCCTGGGCCATCTCCTACACCGGGCTCGGCGGCGCGGCCTGGACGTCCTGGATCGGCGGCATCGTCGTAGCATGCCTGGCCCTGTGGGCCCTGCCCGCCGCGAAAAGCACCGCAGGAAGCACTGCCGTCTCCACCAGGCGGTGATCCGACATCGCTGCGGAACAGCCCGACAGCGAACGGCGCCGGCCGTTCGCTGTCCGTGTGTCAGAGGCAGGTGCTCAGCCGCAGTGCTTGGACTTCACCGTCCGGGTGGCCGTCGCCATGACCCCGTAGACGTCGATGCACTTGCCGGGTGCCTTAACGAAGACAGGCCCCGCGTAGTACTTGTACATGGCCTGGTCGAGCTCCGCCCAGCCGTTACCCTTCGCCCCGGACACGCGAATGCCGACGCCCTTGTAGTTTCTCTTTCCGTAGAAATCGCCGACTCCTATGGCGACGGCGCAGTTCTTCTGCGTCCTGGAGCTGTAGAACACCTCGATGGACCCGCGGTGCCTGCCACCGTACATGATCTTGTAGCTGCCCACCTGCACGTAGCTGGCATCCTTGCAGAGGTTGCTCGCGGCCTGCGCCGGCGCGGCACCGAGGGGCATCCCGGCCAAAGCCACCAAGGCGCCTACCACCACTCCGAACGTCCTGCGAAACCTCACGGCTCTTCTCCCCTGTGCCACGCGACATAACCGGCCAGAGACGCTACGGGTGCGGCGGGCCGGAGCGAATCTGTCACGTGACTGGAGCTCAGGGGCACTCAGCACCCGGTCGCATGGCAAATTTGACCTCCCTGAAGGACACGCCTGCGATGTCGAGCCGTTCAAGAGTCTCACCGTCTCCCCCGCCACGGCGACGAGCGGCGGCTACACGCCCGGCGCCCCGGGAGTGGGCGGGTCGCTGCCGCCGGTCTTCACCTGAACGGCGCGCCCAACCAGGAGCAGATGGGCCGGTGACCCGCCGCCGCGCAGTACGCGATGGCCACCTTCTCCGCCTACTCGGTGCTGGCCGGCAAGCGCGGGAACACCTCCGGTCTTCGCCGCGGGCATTCCTGTGGAGCAAGCCGTGTCCTACGGCGAGAAGGCCGGCGAACCCTGCGACGCCTGCTACCACCGAAGCTGCGATGATCCGCGGAACGTCAGCGCGGGGCTACTGGCTCCGATGACCGGCGGCGCCGCGTACGCCGTCCAGCATGTCGCGACCACCACACCTGTGCTTCGCCCCTGAAGGCCGTCGCGGAGGGCGGGGTCTGGCGGTGACGCCAACCGGGCGGGAGAAGGACACGGGATGTCCGGCCGTCGTCCAACCCCACCCTCCGCGATCACACGATCGACGCTTTGTACCGTCCAGCGTCTCTCGCCGACCAATCCGAGATCTCAGTCGCTTCAGTCGCTGCGCCTGTCTCACGGACGCCAATGGGACCGCTCGTCTCACGTAGCGAGCCCGGCAGCGACCGAAGCGACTCACGCTCGTGGTTCGCGCTGCTTTCCCTCATAGAGAGGCGGCGTGCCGAGGCCATGCGAGGACATGAGTCGCTCCGGTCACCTGAGCGAACGACTTGCTCTGCCGTTGTTCGGTCCCAGTCGCTACTTTAGGGCGGCACCCCGGGCCGGTGAATCCGTCACATGACTGGCCGCACCGCACCGGTCAAGGCCCGGACGGGACGAATCAGGGCCGGGACGGGTCCGCGAAGCGGCCGTAGCGTTGATCGAAGGTCACCGTCACCGTGGCCTTGGGCCCGTAGCGATGCTTGGCCACGATCAGGTCTGCCTCACCCACGCGAGGCGACCACGGGTCGTGCGCGTCCTCCCGGTGCACCATGATGACAACGTCGGCGATGTGACCGACCGTGTCGGAGTTCCGGAAGTCCGTCAGCGGCCCCGGGCGGCGATCGGCCCGCTCCTTCGACCGGTCGCCGAGCTGGGCACCGGCCACCACCGGCACCTTGAGCTCCATCGCCAGCTCCTTCAGCGCGCGAGCCGCCTCGGCGACCGGCGGGTCCCGCGACTCGTCCGAAGGCCAGGGCCGGACGTCGTCGAGCCCGTCCACGACGATCAGCTCAAACTTCCCGTCGGTGGCCAGGTCTGCGATGTACGAGGTCAGATGCGTGGCCGTCCAGCCCGCGGGCGTGATGACGGACAGGGGCGCGCCGGCCAGTTCCGCCGTCCGGCGTACGACCCGAGCGGAGTCGTCCAAGCCGATCGTCCCCGCGCGCAGCTCATCGAGGGGGACGCTCGCCTCGGCGGCCAGCAACCGCAGGGTCAGCTCGTGATCGGGCATCTGGAAGCTGGCCAGCAGGGCCGGCCTGTGGCGGCGGAACGCGGTGTCACGGCACAGGTGCAGGAGCAGGGCCGACGTGCCCATCGACGGGCGGGAGGCCACCACGGTCAAGGTGCCGGGGCTCAGGCCGCCGCCGAGGAGGGTGTCGAGCTCCTGGAAGCCGGAAGGGGTGCTGAAGGTGTTCTCCGCGCGGGCGTCCATCGTGTCGAGGGCCGAGAAGAGCAGCACCGCCATCGGGACGGCTTCGTCCAGCGGGTCGCGTCTCTGGGCGTCCGGCGCGGGCGTCCGGCCGTCCTCATCGGGCACTGGCATGAGGGTTCCTGGTGGGTGTGCGTGGCGATCCCCTGCGTCGGGGCTGGTGAGAACGTCCGTCTCGCCGACGATAGGCAACCGCGGTGGCGCGGCGAATCTGTCATCAAACCAGTGAGCGGGTATGGCCGCGCGCGGATCGCTCGCTCAGGGAATGCGCCCGATCCCGCAGAGAACGTCGGCACCTCCGGGACCGGCGACGGAGGCGTCAAGAGCGTCCTCGGCGGTCGCCGAGACCAGGCCGGGCTCCACCATCTCCAGCCCGTCGAAGAACCCGGCGATCACCTCGCGGCTGCGCGGGGTCACATTGCCGGTGCTGGTCCTGCGGTAGACCTCGCGCCCCGCCCCCACCGCGCGGCCGTCGAGCCTTCCCTCGGTGACGTGCGAGATGACCAGATAGCTGCCGGACGGCAGTGCTTCGCGGACGATCCGAAGGATGTCCCGGACCTGGTCATCGTCGGGGATGAAGTGCAGCACCGCCATCAGCAGGACGGCCGTCGGCCGCCGCAGGTCGAGGTGCTGAAGGATCTCCGGATGAGTGAGGATGGCCTTGGGCTCGCGCATGTCGCCCTCCACCACGATCGTGTCCGCGGTCTCGGCCAGCAGAGCGCGAGCGTGCACGAGCACGATCGGATCGTTGTCGACGTAGACCACGCGGGTGCCAGGGGCGACCTGCGCCGCCACCTGGTGGACGTTCTCCTGGGTCGGCAGGCCGGTGCCGATGTCGAGGAACTGCCGGACCCCTTTCCGGGCGATCGCGCGAACGGCACGCCCCATGAACGCCCGGTTGGCCCGCGCGACCTCCTTGGCGTTGGGCGAGAGCCGGAGGATCTGCGCGGCGGCCTCACGGTCGGAAGCGAAGTTGTCCTTGCCGCCGAGCAGATAGTCGTAGATGCGGGCCACGCTCGGCACGGCCGGATCCACCCCGGCCGGCGCGTGTTCCTGCTCCGTCACGGTCATCACCTGCTTTCACACGACGGGTATCGCGACCGGTCTGAAGGACGAGGCTAGAGGAGGAGGCCGCCCGTCGAATCTGTCAACCTGCCAGTGTGTCGTCCGCGCGGCGGGTGCCTGCAGCGCCTCCCGGCTTGAAGTTCCCATGCGGGGCTTGGAAGTCTTTATGGGAGGATATACCTTGGTCATCGAGGGGGAGAGATGCACAGGACAGGACGCCGCCCGGGCACCTCGACCACCCGCGACGAGATCATCTCGGCGGCGGCCGCGGCTTTCACCGCCAACGGTTACGAAGCCGTGAGCGTGCGCAAGGTGGCCGCCGACGCGGGCGTCGACCCGGCCCTCGTCCGGCGCTTCTACGGTAGCAAGGAGCAACTGTTCACTGCCGTCGTCACCTCGGTTTTCCAGCCCGAGCAGGCCGTGACCATGCTGCTAGACGGCCCGCGGGGCGGGCTGGGTGAGCACCTGGCCGCCTACGTCCTCGACCTGCTCGGCGATGTGCGGCAGCCGGGCCCTCTCCTGGGATTGATCCGCTCCGCCGCCACCAGCGATCACGCGGCGGCGCTGATCAGACAGTTCCTGGCCAACGACATGCTGGGCAAGCTCACCCAGCAGCTCGGCGTGGATCAGCCCGAGCTGCGTGCCGCCCTGGCCGCCGGCCATCTGGTCGGGATCGCCATAGCCCGCTACGCCGTCCGCGTCGACGCGCTGGTCGCCGCCGAGCCCGACGAACTCATCGCCTGGATAGCCCCGGCCCTGCAGCGCTATCTCACCGGCCGCGCTCCCTTCCAGCCTGCCTGATCACAGAAGGGTTGGAGTTCGCGACCCGCTCCTTCTCCAGCAGTAACTTGCCACGATCGATGACATGGAGATGAGCGGAGCGGACCTCTTGGGACAGGCCGAGCGCATCACAACAGCCGTGGGCCGGCGTTCGTGTCGCGGCCTTGCGCGCGATCACCGAACACGTCGGCTGAGCAGCCCTCCGCCGCCACACGCGCACCGGGCCTGACGGACACGCGGGATCAGGCCGCGCCACATCGCGCCGGCGCCGCACCACGCCTGACATTCCGTGCGGTGGACTGCGCCGCCTCGGGCGCCGCGGCTGTCGGGCCGGCGTGCACAGCTCCTCGCGGGCTAGGCAGCGTGAACATCCCTGGGCCGGTCGGTGAATAGGGATGACGGACTCCCCGTGAGGAAAGGCGGCCGATGACAGCAGGAGCCATGGCGAGAGCCGTCACATGATCCAGGTGACGCCGCAGGTGACCGACGCCGCGCTCATCGAACGCTCCTTGACCCAGCCGGACTGCTTCGCCGCGCTGTTCGACCGCCACTATCCGGCGATTCACGGCTACGCGGAGCGTCGGCTGTCGCGCCCGCTGGCCGATGACATCGCGGCCGAGACGTTCCTGGTCGCCTTCGATCGGCGGGGCACCTACGACCGATCCCGGCCGGACGCGCGCCCCTGGCTGTATGGGATCGCCTCCAACCTGATCGCCCGCCACCGCCGGGCCGAGGTCCGGCAGTACCAGGCGCTGGCCAGAGCGGAGGTGAGCGAGGTCGGCGAGGACCACGCCGAGCGGGTCGTGGACTCGCTGGACGCCTTCGCCGTCCGTGGCCGGCTGTCGGCGGCGCTGGCCGGGTTACCGGCCGGTGATCGGGACGTGCTGCTGCTGGTGGCCTGGGCCGAGCTGACCTCTGACGAGGTCGGCAGGGCGCTCGGCGTGCCCGCCGGTACGGTCCGCTCCCGGCTGCACCGGGCCCGTACGAAGATCCGCGCCGTGCTGGATCCGGCGCTCACCGAGAAGGGGCGTTGACCATGGGCGACTGCTTGCGAACCGATCTGGAGGCGCTGCGCTGTGCTTGGCCCCAGCCCCGCCCCCCTTCGCCTGAGGCCCATGCCGCCGCCCGGCAGGCGCTCCTGCGGCGTGCCGCGTCGGCGTCTTGAAGAGCGCGTCTCTGACCGGTGCGGGACGATGGGCCGGCAACGCGGTCTCGCCAGGGCCGACGGGACGCCGAACCGGTGGCGCGGGTCCGCTCAGCGCGGGATGGTGGCCCGCCGTGACCGCGACGATGGCCCTCGTGCTGGGCCTGCTGGCCGCCGCGGTCTGGGCGATCCTGCTGGCGATCACTCCCCCGGCGATGGACGCGGCGGGCACCGTGCTGCCCGCGACGATCATGCCGGTCTCCAACGCGCAGGTGCTGCTCGGCCGCGCCGCCGAGGCCGCCGGTAAACGCGGGTTCACCGGTCCACGGCCTGACCAGTGGATCTACATCGAGACGCGCCGGCAAGGCGCCGGGAAGCCGGCTCGGGGCGCGACCCAGAGTGCGCGAGCACCTCTGGAAACGCAGGTGAGCCGTTCATGGACCCGGGCCGACGGCAGGGAGGTGGCCACCTACGAGAACGGTGACCTGGCGCGCTCGCCCACCGGCGGCGGCATGCCTCCTACCGACTACGCCACGGTGGCGGCGCTTCCCACCGATCCTGACGCGATGCTGGCCTGGATGTATGCCGCCGTGGACGCGTTGCTGCCCGGTTCGGACGAGGAACGGCACGTCCGGGCCTACCGTCTGTTCGACTCCTTGCTGGCACAGAACCTGGTGCCCCGGGCGCAGGAGGCGGCCGTCCACCGGGCGATGGCCAAGATCCCTGGGGTGAGCGTGAACCCCGACGCGGTAGACGTGGACGGGCGTCCGGCGGTGGCGGTGGCCCGCAGGGAGGACTGGGTGGATCACGAACTGCTGCTCGACCGCTCCACCTACACCTATCTGGGCGAGCGCGTGATGGCCAACGCCGACTACACCTTTCCGGAGGCCGGCATCCGCGCGGAAGGGGATCTGGAGATCGTCTACATGGGTTCCCCCCACACCATCGAGAAGGGAACCATCCTGACGCTCAACGTGCGCCTGGACATCGGGGTCACCGATCGGCCCGGGGTGAGACCCTGAACGGCGGACGGCGCCGCGGATGGGCACTGGCCGCGGTGTCGCTGCTGCTGGTGCTGCCCTCGGCCGTCAACCTGATCTGCGGGCTGACCTGGATCTGGACGCCGGCGCTTCCCTTGCCGCTGCTCGACCTGCTGGCGCGGGCGGGTTTGCTCGACGCGTGGCTGGTGGTGGATCTTCTGACCGCCGCCGGCGGGCTCGGGGCCGCCGGGGTGGCGGCGCTGGCGGGGCGGGAGCGCGCTGCCGGCACGTTGATCCTGGCGGCGGTCTCGGTGATCAGTTTCGCCGCCGCCGCGGCCGGAGGCGGCTGGCTTCCCGCATCGTACGGGCTGGCGTACGGCGTGGCGCTGGTCCCCTTGCGCCGCATGTGAGCCGTACGGCCGCGCCGAAACGGAAGGGCATGCCGGCCGGAGGCGAGAGCCCGGCCGGCATCCTGGTAACGAGTATCCCGATACCCCTCACCCCCGAACCTATATCCCCGCTCGGGGACTTTAAAGTCTTCATGCGAGGACTTATCTTGTGGAGGCATCGGGGCGGGCCCGGGTATCCGTCACGCGACTGGCCCGGCTCTGCCCAGGACAACCAGCATCCTCACCCGTTGCGGCGGAGCCGGCGGCACGCCACCATCGCCCTCGACGGCCTCCCTTGTCCGGCTGTGTCCCCCCGATCTGACGGACAGCGAGAACCAGGCGAAGGGCAAGACGTCTTGGACTTCACGATCTGCCGATTCCTCGGGCACGACTGCCACGACAACCTGCCCTCGCTCGAGTGGCGGGGCGAGATGCAGGTGGCGGCGCACGCTCACCTGCTGAACCGCTGGCTGGACGAGGACGCCACCGCGAGCCTGGCTCCCAGCGGGCGCCTGCTGGTGGACGTCAGGGACTGCGGCGGCCCGCTGAATGCCGGCCCGCTGGTGAAGTGCGGGCTCTTCCCCGCCCTGTCACCGGACGGGCCGGCGCGCGAGCCGCTGAGCTGCGAGCCGACCGGCGTTCACGACGCCATTCTCGCCGTCCGGCAGGCCATACTCGCGCACCCGCCGACGCGCCGCCTGAAGATGCTCTCCGCCGTACTGGGATGGGCCATCCTCGACGTGGCGGACGAGGCGGCCTTGGTGACGGTCGCCGACGCGGCCGGGGACGAGACGCATGCCGTGTTCTCGTCCGGCTCCAGGGTGATCCGCGTCAGCGTCACCAGTCCGGCCAGCCCAGGGAACGACCGCGACCCGGCCTGCTCGTTCGCGGGGCACTGGTGCGAGGCGCGGCCGGCCCTGCACGACGACGACCTCGCGCTGGCCGAGGCCCGGCTGCGCGCCGTCTGCGCCGGGACGATCCTGCGGGCGCCGCTGGACCTGGACGGTTACGCCGCGTTCCGGGTCGACCTGGCCGGGCACACGTTACCGCCCGATCCCGACCTGGCCTCCGTCCGCCGATGGTGGAGGAGCACCGGGTGGAGCCGTCGCTACGGCGAGGAGTACTTCGAGGACGAGTTCCCCTGGCCCGACGACCCCCAGGCCCAGGAGTTCGTCCCGGACGACGACGCCGATCCATGGGACCCTCTCGACCTGGGGGATCCCGCGGCGGGTGACGCGGCGGACGGGTGGATGCTGGGCATGGGGCCGCGGTCGCTGAGCACGCCGGTCTTCCTGGCCGAGGTCGAGGCGTTCAGCGCCGCCTGCCGCCGGGAGTCCGCCGGCCACGCGGCGGGCGAGCTCGTCCCGTACCTGCTGAACGAGCTGATCGACGAGCCCTTGTGGCGGGTGGGCGGGCCGCAGGGCCGCCTGCTGGTGTGGGCGGACGCCGACGAGGGCGGCCGCTTCTGGCGGACGGCCGACGGGGACCTCGACCGGTACGGCGAGGCCCGCAGGCTGCTCGTCGTGGGGCCACGCGAGGCGCTGTACGTGGTGTTCAAGGATGAGAAGAACTGCTGAGCATCCGGCACTGTCATGACGGCCCTCCAGTCACCGACCTGCGCGAATAGGTCATGTGACTGGTTGTCGCCTCTTTGTCGCTCTACGGGGAGCACCGCCGCTTACGCTGACAGCGCGTGCTGCCTCGGAAGTGGCCGGCGGCGCGGGGATGCCGGCGTAAAGGAGTCAACGTCCATGGTGGAGATGCGAACGCGGGCCGCCGCCTGCAATCTGTGCGAGGCCATGTGCGGGCTGAACATCACGTTGCGGGGCGATGAGATCGTCGACATCCGCGGCGCCGACGACGACCCCTTCTCCAAGGGGCACATCTGCCCCAAGGCGGTCGCGCTGCAGGACATCCACGACGACCCGGACCGGCTGCGCCTGCCGGTCAGGCGCACGCCGTCCGGCTGGCGGCAGATCGACTGGGACGAGGCCCTCGACCTGGTCGCCTCCCGCCTGGCAGACATCCGGATCCAGCACGGCGCGGACGCGGTGGCCGTCTATCTCGGCAACCCGGTCGCGCACAGCCTGGGCGCCCTCACGCACGCTCCCGGCTTCGCCCGCATGCTCGGCACCCGCAACCGCTTCTCCTCCAACTCCGTCGACGTACTGCCCAGCCAGTTCGTGTCCTACCTGCTCTACGGCAACCAGTGGCTGATCCCGATCCCGGACATCGACAGGACCGGCTACTTTCTCGTCTTCGGCGCCAATCCCGCCGCCTCCAACGGCAGCGTGATGGGCGCGCCCGGCATCACCCGCCGCATTCGCGAGCTGCGCGGCCGGGGTGGGCGGATGGTGCTGTTCGACCCCCGGCGTACCGAGTCGGCGAAGCTGGCCGACGAGCACCACTTCATCCGCCCAGGGGCGGACGCCGCGGTGATGCTGGCCATGGTGCGGACGATCGTGGACGAGGGCCTGGCCAGGCCGCTCCCGTACGTGGACGGCCTGGAGGACTTCCGCGCCGCGATCGAGGAGTTCACGCCCGAGCGGGTGGCGGAGGTTTCGGGCGTGCCCGCGGAGACGATCGTCCGGATCGCCCGCGAGTACGCCGCCGCTCCCTCCGCCGCCTGCTACGGACGGACCGGTGTGTCCACGCAGCGGTTCGGCACGCTGTCCCAGTGGGCGATCCAGATCCTGAACCTGGTGACCGGCAACTTCGACCGTCCCGGCGGCGTCCTGGTCACCCAGCCCGCCGTCGACATGATCGCCGGCGGCCAGCTCAACCCCGGCCACTACGCCAAGTGGCACAGCCGCGTGCGCGGCCTGCCGGAGTTCAGCGGAGAGCTGCCGGTGGCCGTCCTGGCTGAAGAGATCTTCACCCCCGGCGAGGGACAGATCCGGGCGATGTTCACCGTGGCGGGCAACCCGGTGCTGTCGACCCCGGCGGGTCACACCCTGGGCCGGGCGCTCGGCGAGCTGGACTTCATGGCGTCGGTCGACTTCTACATCAACGAGACGACCCGCCACGCCGACGTGATCCTGCCGCCGACCGACCTCATCGAACGCGACCACTTCGACCTGTTCTTCTCCATGTTCACGATCCGGGACGTCGCCCGCTTCACCCCCGCGGTGCTGCCCAAGCCCGACGGAGCCCGGCATGACTGGCAGATCATCGGCGAGCTGGCCCGGCGCTATCAGGAGTTCCTGCCGCCGGACGAGCGCAAGGACCAGCCCGCCCTGAGCCTGACCCCCGAGCAGATCCTCGACTACGGGCTGGCCGCCGGGCAGTACAAGCTGTCCGTGGCCGAGCTGCGCCGCCATCCGCACGGCCTCGATCTCGGCCCGTTGCGTCCCAGCATGCCCGCACGCCTGCAGACCGACGGCAAGCGCATCGACCTCGCGCCGCCGCTGCTGATGTCCGAGCTCCTGCGCGCCCGCGGCGAGTTGCTCACACCCCGGCCCGCGGACGAGCTGCTCCTCATCGGACGCCGCCATCTGCGCGACAACAACTCCTGGCTGCACAACTCCGCCCGCCTGGTGAAGGGCCGCCCGCGCCACCACCTGCTCATGCACCCGGACGACATGAAGGCCCGGAACCTGGCTCACGGCGACCTGGTGAGCGTGCGCTCCGACGCCGGCACGGTCGAGGTCGAGGTGTCGGCGAGCGAGGACGTCATGCCGGGCACCGCGAGCCTGCCGCACGGCTACGGCCACGCCCTGGCCCGCGAGACGTTGTCGATCGCCGGCACCCTGCCGGGCGCCAGCGTCAACGACCTCACCGACCCGCACTACCTCGACCACATCAGCGGCACGGCCGCGCTCAACGGTGTCCCCATCACGGTTACGCCGCCCCACGTGGTCGTCTGAACCGTCCGAACTCGGTTCGAGCAGGAAAGGCGCCCTGAGCCTGGCTGGTGCGCATTCCGGTTGTCCGACAGATTCGCGCCATCCCGGCACGCACTAGCGTCGGTCAGACCTCTGACACGCGCCGTCACGCGGAATGCGTCATCACAGCCCCACACAAGGAGATCAGTAATGAAACTCGCTTCCCAGGACGCCATTCAGGCACTGGACGCCGATTTCGCCGCGATGGCCGTGAAGCGCGGGCATTACGCGTGGGGGTTGCCGCAGCTTTCCATGCGGGAGAAGGCGTTCGTGTTCGTCGCGGCGGACCTGTGCAACCGTTCGCTGCAGTTCCCGCTGCAGACGCACGTGATGATGGCCCTGTCGAACGGCGTGACGCTGGAGGACATCCGGGAGGCCGTCCGCCATCTGGCGCCTTACGTCGGATATCCCACGGCGGCCGAGGCTCTCATGCGGCTCGGGGAGATCGAGAAGGCGGCCGTGGAGGCCGGCCTCGCCACCGGAGGAAAGGAGTCCGGCAACGGACACGCGGGGCAGGCGATCGAACTCCCCGAGCGCGTCGTGCAGGCGACCAAGTCGCTCAACGAGGACTTCGCCGCCTTCCTGCAGGAGGTGTTCGCCGAGCGCTGGGGCCGGCCCAACCTGACGGTGGCCGAGCGGGCGCTGTGCACGATCGCGACCGATGTGCTGAACGGGACGCTGGAGCAGTCGTTCGCCCAGCACGTCGGGCTGGCACTGGACCACGGAGCCGGTGAGGAGCAGGTGCAGGCGGTCCTGCTGCTCGTCGCCGAGTTCGGCGTGGCCAAGGCGGGGCGCGGCTTCGCCGCGCTGGCGGACGTCCTGGCCGCCAGGCGATGACCTGCTCTCCTGGCACGGGCCCCCGCCCCGCGAAGGCCGCTCGCCGTGAGGCTGTTGCGCGCTCTCACGGCGGGCGAACCGATTCCCACAGCATTCACATTCTTGGAGGGCGCTCATGCCGACGTACGGGACCAGCCGCGGAGGAGTCGTCGTCACCGGCGCTTCCACCGGCATCGGCCAGGCCACGGCTCTCGGGCTGACCAAGGCCGGCTATCACGTCTTCGCGGGCGTGCGGAAAGAGGCGGACGGCGAGGCACTGCAGCGCCAGGCCGGAGAAAGGCTCACACCCCTTCTTCTGGACGTCACCGATCAGCACGCGGTCCGGGAGGCCGCCAAGACCGTCGACAAGTCGGACGTGCCTTTGGTCGGCCTGGTGAACAATGCCGGAATCGGTCTGACGTGGCCGGTTGAGGCCATTCCACTGGAAACGCTGCGCTGGCAGTTCGAGGTCAACGTGTTCGGACAGGTCGGGGTGATCCAGGAATTCCTGCCCGCGCTTCGCCGGACGAAAGGCCGGATCATCAACATCGGCTCCATCGGCGACCGGCTGACCCTGCCGTTCGGCGCTCCGCTCTGCTCCTCCAAGTGGGCGTTCGCGTCGGTGACGGAGGCGCTGCGGATGGAGTTGCACCCGTGGGGCATCCACGTCGTGCTGATCGAGCCCGCCACGATCTCCACCACCGCCGTGCAGAAGCTGCGCAAGGACGCCGAGGACACCCTGGTCCAGATGACGGCGGAACAGCGCGGATACTACGAGACGACCTACCGTGCGATGACCGCCAAAGCCTATGAGAGGGAGCAGGGCGGCAGCGATCCTTCCGTGGTGGCGAAGGTGGTGCTGCAGGCCCTGACGGCCGGCCGGCCGGCGACGCGGTACAAGGTCGGCAAGGACTCCGGGCTCCTGGCGTTCGTGGCCCGCTGGCTCCCCGATCGCGTATTCGACCAGGCCAGGTTCAAGCTGTTCGACCTGCCCGGCAAGTTCGGCAGCCTCTCCTAGGCTTCTCACCGAGCCCGCGAGCAGGTCCCTCAGACCGGCAAGCGAGCGACGCCGCCGTAGACGCCGGACATCTCCGGTGGCAGGTCGCCGTCGTCCGTGCCGTCGGGCCGCCATCGGGGCACGTACACCAGGCCCGGCTCCACCAGGGTGAAGCCGTCGAAGAGGCGCTGGATGGCGTCGTGCGTGCGGAGTACGAGCGGGTCGGCGGCTCGCCGGTACTGTTCCTCGGCCGTCTGGATCTGCTCCGGGGACAGGGTCTTGTCCAGGCCGTCCATGGAGCCGTGGCTGAGGGCGAGGAAGCTGCCGGGAGCCATCCGGTCGCGGATGGTGGCGATGAGCCGCTGGGGTTCTGCTCGTCGGTGACGAAGTGCAGGACCGCGTTCAGGACCAGGGCGATCGGCCGGCGCCAGTCCAGGAAGTCCCGCACGTCGGGGTGGGCGAGGATGTCCTCGACACGCCGCAGGTCGCCGCCGATCACCCGTACGCGATCGTTGCCGGCTGTCAGGGCACGGGCGCAGGCCACCACGGTGGGGTCGTAGTCGACGTAGACCACCCGGGCGTCCGGATCGATGCTCTGGGCGATCTCGTGCACGTTGCCGGCGGTGGGGAAACCCGAGCCGATGTCGAGGAACTGGCCGATGGCGCCGCCGTCGGGGTCGGCGAGCCAGCGGACCGCCCGCCGCAGGAACGCCCGGGTGGCCCGCATGCCGACGGCCGTGTTCGGGCTGCCGGCCAGCATCGCCTCGGCGGCCTCGCGGTCGGCGGGGAAGTGGTCCTTGCCGCCGATGACGTAGTTGTAGATGCCCGCGGACGTCGGGCGGGTGGTGTCGATGCCCGCCGGCACCCACCCTTCTGGTCCGGCCTTCTCCGTCATCCTCGCCTCCCGGCAGTCCGGCTTCGCTGAGGGCTTTCGTGATCGTTGATCACCCTTGACGGTGCTCGCCGGGCTTGCGATGTGTCAAGGCTCCAGCTCGATATGCGTTTTTGACAGGCCGGCGCCGGGCGCGGCGCCGACAGCAGGAATGCGGCCGGGCTCCCTGCTCTGGGACAGGCTCTGCGCCAGCACCGGCGGCTCGATGCCGGCCGATCACGAGATCGGCCCGGACCTGCCGGGTCGGCGTAGGGGCGGGCGACACCTTGATGGTCGCGCACTCCCCCGTGTCCATGGTCCCGCAGGTGGACCATGCGATCGTGGGCCGGCTCCGGCGATGCCCGGCGTGGCGCTCCCGCCAATTGTCACGTCACCGCCGGCCCGCCGGCCCCGCGGTGAACAGCTTCGACCTCCTATGCTGTCCTCCTCCCGCTCGTCCTCGGGACCGAGCAGCAGGCCGCGCTCGTCGAGGCGCCCGATGACGCTGAGCTCGATCTCGGGTCGTGGCCAGGCAGTGTCATCCTGCCACGGTGTTCTCCGCCTGGCCACGAATCCCGGCACGACCGCCACGATGTCCGCGCGTTCTCACAGGCGGCCGGCGAGCGCGGGACGGCTCGAATGTACGACATGCGGCGGCAGTCCGAATCCGTCGAGTGACTGGTGCCGTACGGCCAGGCCCGCAGTGGATGACATGCGGCATCGGCCGCGGCAGGACATGCCCGCGACCAGCAACCGAAGCGACCGGTCATTCCGCACCAGCCGCAAGCCAGATACCCGCAGTCCTGCGGCAGGAACTCTGACGATCAGACGCCGGCGTCCACGAGGAGGTTGCGATGGGTCATATCGATGTCATCGGGGCAGGTTTGCCACGCATAGGGACCACGTCGATGAAGGCGGCCTTGGAGCATCTCGGTTTCGGCCCCTGCCAGCTGCTCCGCGAGCATGCGAAGCACAGTATTCAAACTCATCCGGAACCCGGCCCTGACCTCGGGCATGCCCGGAGCCGAGAGCATCGTGTCCCTTTCACGGCACCTGTGGAGCGCTGTCTTCGGGCACGGCCCGGACGTCGTAGTCCCCCACCGAGCGGGAAACGACAGAGGCGTTCGAGCGGCACACCGCAGAAGTCCTCTCAAGCGTGAGCCCGGACCGCGTGCTCGTGCACGACGCCGCCCAGGAATGGGAGCCGTTGCGCGAGTTCCTCGGGGTGAAGGCGCCAAGCATCCCCTATCCGACCCTCCACAGGGGTCACGCCACCCAGGAGGCGGTGCAGCGGCTGCGCCGCGGGGAACGCCCTTCCTGCCCTGCGGAGATCCGTTCCCGGCGGGGACGGCCCAGCGCACGCGTAACAGTCACGAACGTCCCACAGGGAGGATCCGGTCGAGCCAGTCGCACACCTCCTGGGCGAGCCGGGTGGGATTGTTGATCTGGCAGTGGGCGTCGGCGCCTGTGGCGGCGTCGAGTTCCAGCAGCTTTTTGCGCGGTGACGGCAGAGCGTGGTGCCAGCTCCGTACCTGCTCGACGAGGGCAGGCGACTCCCCCAGCCCGACAATGGACAGGAACGGGCAGGTGACCTGGGCGGGGTCGGCGGTGAAGGTGGCGAGCAGGCGAGCGAAGTCGACCGGCCCCGCCAGTCCGGAACGCCACAGGTACATCTGAAAGTTGTCCTTCATCGCCCCCTCTTCGGCCATCCGCCGCACCACCTCGACGGGTAGCAGCGACCCGAAGTCGGAGATGGGCGTGGTGGCGGCGGCCGCCGCGATCCGCCGCTCCGACATGACGGCGCGGCTGACCATGTAGCCTCCCCCGGAGAAGCCGATGATGGCGAGCGTGGCGGGATCCTGGCCGTAAGCGTCGATCAGATGGTCGACGACGGCGCCGACCGGCCGCTCGGTCTCGGCCATCAGGTGCAGGCCGCGCAGCGGCGTGCTGCCCTGCCCGGGCAGGTCCGCCATCACCGTGGTGTAGCCGCGCCGCCAGGCGTTTAGGCCGATCAGGTGGTACATGTCCTCCCGGCCGCTGTCGCCGCCACCGATGACGATGAGCGTGGGAGCGTCGGGTCCGGCGTCGAGTCGCAGCCCCGGCAGCGACGTGCCCTCGAACGGCACCTCGAGGTAGTCCAGGGGCAGGTCCAGCAGCGTCACCGCCCGCTCGAACGCGGCCTCGTACTTGTTGATCAGACGGATGAACCCGTCGCCGCGCCCGGCGAACTGCCACGCCTGTCGATAGCAGTAATAGGCCTTCATCATGACCTCACCGGCGCTGCGCCGACGGCCATCCACCTCCCAGCCGTCGGCCAGGTCACCCTGGGCATCCCCGTAACGTTCGAACTCTTCTGTCCAGCTCGCGGTGTCGCCGTCGGAGATCCGGGAGGCGATGTGGTAGAGCTCGCCGGCGTCGAGGCCGCCTGTCTTGGCGGCTCCGGCGGACCACTGGAAGATGAAGTCCATGTCCCGGTCGTCGAAGCGGTACCGGATGGGATTGCTGCGCTGCACCGTCTCGTCTGTCATGCCGCCGAGGCTAGGCCCGGCCCCTGGGCGGTGGTGAGGACAGAACACGCGGTGAGGGGGACCGTTCACGCAGTGGAGCTGCGGTACTCCTGAGGGGTGCGCCCGTGCACGCGCCTGAAGGCTCGCCGGAAGGCGCGCACGTCGGCGTAACCGAGCCGGGCGCTGATCGCCGCGACCGGCATGCCGGTGCCGGACAGGAGTTCCACGGCCAGCCTCGCGCGCTCCGCCTCCAGTTCCTGCCGCCAACTCGTCCCCTCCTCGTGCAGCAGTTGCTGCAGCCGGCGCGGGCTGATCGCGAGGCTGTGCGCGGCCGCTCTCAAGGTCGCTTTGTCATGGTCGAGCCCGGCGGCCAGGAAGGACCGCACCCGATCCCGCCACGGCCGCCCCTCTCCCTGCCGCCCCTCTCCCTGCCGCCCCTCTCCCTGCCGTAGCCGACTGACGGTTCGCCGGAGCAGGGCCGCCAGGGCGGGATCGGCTCCGAGCAGCGGGCGGTCGAGGTCGCGGCGGCGGAAGGTGAGAGTGTTGGCGTCCTGCCCGAATTCGATCAGTTCGGTGCCGTACGCCGCAACGAGATCACGGTGGCGGGGTGGCGCGGGCATCGCCATCCCGATGCTCACGGGCCGGACCGGCGCGCCCACCGCCGCCCTGGCGAGGGTCAATTGCCAGCCCAGGGCTGCGCTCGCGGGATGCCGGTTCTCGTCCATCGCGGGCATCCGCCGGGTCAGGGTGACCAGGTCGCCGCTCGTGCTCATCTCATACGACCCGCCGGTCGTCACGAGGTCGATGTGCCGGACGACGCTGCCGAACGCCTCACTCAGCGTGCCCGACGACAGGAACAGGAAGTCGAGGAGCGCGAAGCGCCCCGGCTCGTAGGACAGCCCCAGATTCATGCCGAAGTCGGGGTCCCCTACCGCGCGGGCCGCTCGGTTCCACAACTCCGTCACGGCCTCGGCCGGAACACGGGAGCCCGGCACGGGAACCCCGGCGACGTCCAGCCGTGTCTCTCCGACGAGGCGCCTGGGGTCTGCGCCCGCACGGGCCACAGCGGTCAGCAGGACGTTGACCACGGAGGCGGTGAGGCTGCCTGGCATTCCACTCCCCCGTTCAGCCGGACACCAGATAACGCTGCACGGTCGGCCCGACCCAGGTGACGAGTTCCTCGTGGGTCATGTCGGCCATGGGCGGGAGGGCGGCGACGAAGCGGCACAGCGCCAGGCCGAGGATCTGCGTGGAGGCGAGGGCCGCCCGCCGGGCGGCCTCCACCGGATCGTCACACCAGGTGGCTGCCAGAGGAACGATCTCGGCGGCGAAGACGGACCTCAGCCGCTCGGCTCCCAGAGGGCTGGTCGCCCCGCGCAGGAGGATGTGCAGCGCCTCGTCGGCCTCCCACCGCCTCAGGAAGAACTCGACCAGAGTGGCGCCCACCTTCTCCCGCGGGATACCGGCGGGATCCGGCAGCGGGACGTCGAAGGCGCATGCCGCGAGGAAGAGGTCCTCCTTGCTGGCGAAGTAGCGAATGATCATGGCGGGGTCGATGTGCGCCTGGCCGGCGATCGCCCTGATCGTGGTCCGGTCATAGCCATCGGCGGCGAAGCGTTCACGCGCTGCCGCCAGGATCAGGGCCTTGGTTTCACGCGATGACCTTCTCACCCCACAAGTGTAGGCCAACATCTGTTGGCCTACACTTGATCTGCCGCGAGCATCCGGCTGATGATGGACACCGCACAACCGATCGACGGCGCCGACACCGGCATCTCCATGAGCGAGGTCTCGCGCCTCCGCGCCGACCTGGACGCAGAGGCCACCGCTTCCGCGATTACCTGGGGTGTTGAGAAGGCGTCAGGCAAGTGACTGGCCGGTCAGCCAGTGCTCGCGGGCATCGATCCGATCCACAGCCAGCTGCCGGGATCGGCCGGGTGCCCGTCGGGCCCCGTCATGTCCACCGCCACGGCGGCGCCCCGCCACGGGTCAGGCGGCGGGACATCACATCCGTCATCGCCCAATACACCCGTGATTCGGAGCTGGCCGGCAGGTGCTCGTAGTCGCGGACCAGACGGCGGGAGAAGTAGTAGTACGTCGCGCTCTTGGGCGGCAGGTCATGCGGGAGATAGTCCCATTGCACGCCGGTCCGCCCCTGGTAGCGGATGGCATTGACGATCTCGCGTAACTCGTAGCCACTCTCGTGACCGCTGACGGACGGGTGCGCGGCCTTCCACGCCGTGAGCACCGGCTCGATCACCGCCCACTGCGCGTCGGATAAGTCGCTCGGGTACGGCTTGCGCTCAGTCACTCAACCGTCACAGCACGCACGGACCCGCCAACCGACGGTAACGCTACAAATCCATGCGATCACACTACGACATTGGGGGCATGAATTCGCGAACCGCACTTTCATAAGCCGTCGTTCATCCGCGATGGACCGGCGACTCCCTGTGAGCGCGTGTCCTGGGCTCTTCGCCTCCTGCTGGAGAGCTTGATCCACCACGCGGAGCATCATCCTGTCGTTGATGACGTCCGCCACGAGCGGCTGGGCGTTGGGGAGAAGGGATGTGCACTGGTTTTCGGGTGCACCGCCGCGGGCCGCAGATACCGGTGCCCTCAAGGTGGACGGTCGTTGGCGTCATACAGGCCGTAGTCGTCCACGACGTGGGCCGCCAGCCCGAACTCCAGCGCTCGATGGCGTCCGCGGAACAACACACCGATGGCCTGTACGGCTCGCAGTGCCCCCTTCCCGGGCGGCCCAAGGAGCATCGCCCTCGGGCTCAAGCTCGACGCGGTCCTGGGTGGTCATCAGGCATGCCGGACTCCGTGCCGGTCATAACAGGCGGGCTGTGTTGCCCCCTGGAAACCGTGACGGCTGCGGAGGTCGTGATGAGTCAGAGGATCGATGTCGCCAAGCTCGTCCCCGGCATCTACCGACAGTGAGCTGCCACACCCCGACGCTGGGGCTGGTCAAGCTGCGGGCCAGCCAGATCAACGGGTGCGCGTACTGCGTGGACATGCACACCCGGGACATGAAGCAGGCGGGGGAGAGCGACGAGCGGCTCTGGATGGTGGCGGCGTGGCGTGAGGCCGCGGTGTTCACCGCAGCCGAGCGGGCCGCGCTGGCCCTGGCGGAGGAGGCGACCCGGCCGGCCGACCGCGCCGTCGTGTCCGACGCGGTGTGGCAGCAGGCGGCCGAGCACTACAGCGAGGAGCAGCTCGCCGTGCTCTTGGGCGCCATCGGCATGATCAACAACTGGAACCGGATCCTCGTGGGTGCCGGGGTCACTCCAGGTACCTGACGCGCCCGCCCACACGCCCCAGACTTCTCCTGCCGAGAGGCGGCCTGCTCATCGAGGTAGGCGGCTGCCCCGGCACCGCGCTGACTGCCGTACGGTTCGCGCCCGACCGGCGGGCCGCCACTTCGTGAGCCGCGGTGGGCCGCCCTCGGTGGTGGATTCCACTACCCTGGGGGCGAAGCCGGGCCGTTCGGGCCCTTTGTCATCTTCTGCGGAGCGGCCCGATGAACTGGCTCTACGTCGTGGGGATCATCGTCTTCATCCTCGGGCTGATGGTCTCCATCGCGCTGCACGAGATCGGCCACCTCGTGCCGGCCAAGATCTTCGGCGTCAAGGTGACCCAGTACATGGTGGGCTTCGGCTCGACAGCCTGGTCGCGCCGCAAGGGCGAGACCGAGTACGGCATCAAGTGGATCCCGTTCGGCGGCTACATCCGCATGATCGGCATGCTGCCGCCGCGCCCCGGTGACGAGCCGGGCAAGCTGCGCAGCACGGCGACCGGCCCGTGGCAGGGCCTGATCGAGTCGGCCCGCGACGCCGCCCAGGAAGAGGTCCGGCCGGGCGACGAAGACCGCGTCTTCTACCGCAAGAAGTGGTGGCAGAAGGTCATCATCATGTCCGGCGGCCCGGCCATGAACTTCGTACTCGCCTTCATCTTCTTCACCATCCTGCTGGTCGGCATCGGCCTGCCCGTGGAGGCGCCCATCGTCTCGCCCGAGACCCGTACCTGCGTGATCCCCGCCTCCGAGCAGCGCACCACCTGCGCACCCGGCGACCGGCCCACCCCGGCCGCGCAGGCGGGCATGAAGCCCGGCGACCACATCGTCAGCTTCAACGGCCACAAGATCAGCTCCTGGGACCAGGCCCTCCGTCTGGTCCGCTCCCACGGCCCCGGCCCCGCACAGATCGGCATCCTCCGCGACGGCAAGCCGATGACGCTCGCCGTCACGCTCATCGCCCAGGACCGCCCCAACCTCGACGACCCGGCCAAGATTGACAAGAACGTCGGCTATCTCGGCGTGCGCTCTGCCGAGGTCATGGAGCAGCAGAGCATCGGCCAGGTCATCGGCTACATGGGCGAGCTGACCGGCCGGGTGGCCGGCTCGCTGATCAACCTGCCGGAGAAGATGGCCGGCGTCTGGCACGCGGCCTTCTCCGGCGAGCAGCGCGACCCCGAGGGGCCGGTCGGCGTGGTCGGCGCGGGCCGCATGGGCGGCGAGATCCTCGCCTCCGACCTGTCCACGGAGAAGAAGGTCGCCATCTTCGTCAACCTGCTGGCCGGCTTCAACCTCGCGATCGGCATGTTCAACCTCATCCCGCTGCTCCCGCTCGACGGCGGCCACATCGCCGGCGGCCTGTGGGAGGGCATCAAGCGGGCCTACGCCAAGGCCGTCCGGCGGCCCAAGCCCGCGTACGTGGATGTCGCCAAGGTGTTGCCGCTGACGTACGCGGTGGCGCTGCTGATGATGGTCATGGCCGGCCTGCTGGTGTACGCCGACCTGGTCAACCCCCTCACGCTCACCCGCTGAGACCGCCCCGCGGGCGGTGCGGCAGCCGTTTCGCGTCCGCGGGAACGACATGGAGATGGCCCCGGCGGCGCTGCACGTCGAAGCGCACGTTCCTGCCCGGACCCCGCTCGATCCTGTAGCCGTTCGCCGCGACGCTCCCCCCGGTCACCCATCAGTAACGTCACCGATCCAGCGACCCTGGTCACGGAAGGTGCCAGCTCGGCCCGGGTGGCGCTCGTGGTACCGCCGGCGACGAGAGACCCCATCACGATCACGGCGAGTGTTTCCGTGGATGACCTTCATATGCTCTCTCTCATCGTCGCCGGACATGCACAGGCTCGACCGTGTTCAGCACTGCGTCCTTCGTCGAGCTGTCATCTATGTCTTGTCACGGGAGGCGTGAGTGTTGACGGCGGCTCCCCGTTTCACACTCGCCTTGCCCGGCTCGGTCATGGAGCCATTCTCCACCAGCCATGAGTCCGGAACCGACTGCTTCGTCCACCGAACTCGGGGTCCATGTCCTCGAAGCTCTGGATGGTCACGCCGCGTTCCGCAACATGCCGCGTACCTCGGCCACGGTCCGTCCGATGTAGGGCAGGCAGTGCAGCGGCTCGCCCAAGCCGTTCGATCGTGGTGCCGTTCTCGAACGGTTCGCCGGGCCTGGCCTCGCGCCCGAGCGTAATGTCGGCGGGTCCTTGAAAGTTCTCCGGGATCTTCACCCCGATGGGGCAGCCGCCCATCCTGTCGCAGGTCCCCGGCTGGTCGATGGTCTTGATCTCGTCGAGGTACCGGTGCTCTGTGGGGGAGGTGGGGAAGATGGAGCCCACCCACGACGGCGTCGAGGGGATGACCCTGAGGGTCACGTTCAGCCCGGCGTCACGGAGCTGCGTCTGGTACGTTCCGGCGTCGGCGTACAGGTCCTTGGTCTCGATGATGTAGTATCCCGTCCTCCTTCCTGATGTCCAGCGCTGCGGCCCGTCCCTGGTCCGAGGCCGAGCCCGGCAGGCAAGAGCCAGCTCAGGGCGAGGAACGCGGCGGTCAGCATGGCCACGCCCGGCAGCGCGGCGCGCAGGATGGCAGCCACTCGATCAGCGCCGCCGGCTCCGGGCGGCTCATCCAGGTCAGTGCCGAATCGGCGAGCAGCGCCAACCCTTTTCAGTCGGGCCGGGACGATGGATCGATCGCTTGCGTTGGTCAAGCAACGGCAGGGAGTGCCGGGTGGAAAGCGTGACCACCATCGCGGGCAGGCGCACCAGCCAGATCAGCAGGAAAGCGCTCCGGCCGACACGCCGCGCTCACACGCGTCTGGGCCGCCGGAAATGGTTCTTCGTTCGTCTGTACCACCGAGCTCTCATCGAAGAGTCTCGCCTGAGGTGGAAAGCGGCACCCTCGACCTGTGTCCTCGAGAACGAGTCGCGCCTGCGAAGCCGCCGACACCGGCGACCGTTCGGGCTGCCCCGGTCACCTCTCCCCCGGCCCAGGACCTCCTGACAAGGCGGTGCACGCAAGCCCTCTACCGGCACCCTCCCCTCAGCCCGACAGCACGCAGAGCCATCGCTGCAAGCGAGCACGTCCTCACCGTCATGCCCAACCGCACGCGGGGCATGCGGCGATCGCGAGCCCCGCGCTTCAACCTCTCGACACCATCACATCGTGATGTGCCTCACCGGCAGCGGAAGTGTCGTCATCGTCGAGAAGATAGGCCTCCACCGCGACCGACACCAGCGTCGACAGGTGCTCGGCCCCGGTCTCCTTGACCAGGCCGTTGAGGATCTCGAGTTCGGCCGGGCGGAACTGCACCGGCCACAACACCCGCCGGATGCCCGGCTTGGACTTCGACCGCAGGTTCCTGCGCGGCGGGAAGCGTGAGCCGTTGGGGCGGCTCACCTCCAGGCGGGCACGGACCAGGAAGGTCAGCATGTCCAAGGCGAGGAAGTGGTCGATGGCGTCCATGGCCAGCTGGGCGTACTCGATGCTCTCGGCCCGGCTGGTCGCCCTGGCGCGCTCCTTGGCCTCCGGCTTGATGTAGATGCTGACCTGTTCCGGCGTCTGATAGTCGGTGGAGACGGTGGCAGCCGTCACCTGCGGTACAGGGCGGGAGGCGGGACGAGGGGCGGGACGCGAGGCGAGCGGAGCAGCCAGGGGGCGGGCAGCGGGCGGCACCGGAACGCTCGGCACAGCGACAGCCTTGCGGCCCGCTTCGGAGGGAGTCACCGGAGCCTCGCCGGTTGGCGCGGCGCCCTTCCGCGCCGCCGTGGCCGCCTTCTCGGTGACGGCGCCCTTGCGCGGTGCCGTTTCCCGCTCCTCCGTGACAGCGCCGCGCGGCGCCGTCCCCCGCTCTTCCGCGACGGCCCGTCGATCCTCGACCACCTCGACTGGGTCGGGCGCCACGGGTGTGGCCTGCTCGCCGCCTCCTGCGGAACCACGGACGGGCTCGGCGCCCGCGTCCTCCTCCACCAGCGCCACCCCCGCGTCCTGTATGGCAGGCGCCTGCTCGGCGACGGGAGCGGGCGGCACGTCAGGCACCGGGACGGGGGCCGGCTCGCTGGGAGCAGCCTGCTGGGGCTTGTCCGAAGCTTCCTGGCTGGGGGCGGCGGCCTTGGCGACCAGAGCGGACAGGCCGGTCTGGCCGCGTCGTCCGCGAGCCCGCGTCATCCCTCCGAGCTTGGGGGCAGGAGGCTTGTCGTCGAAGAATTCGCTGGTCACGCGTATGCCTCTGCTTCCAGTTCCAGAGCCCTGCTGATGATCTCGGCGGTCGCTTCCTCCATCTCGATGGCGGAGGTCTCGGCCGACTCGCTGCTCAGCGTCAGCTGGTGCCGCTTGGCGTGGGTCTTCCAGTCCGCCCCGGCCGTCAGGTCCGCCAGCTCGGCGAACACCCGCCCGTGCTTGCGGCATTGATCGGCGACGTTGACGGCGCGCGTGATCACGGTCTGGAAGATGGGGATGCCGGAGTCGCCCAGGACCTCGCTGATCTCCTTGCGCTTCTTCGCGAGGAACCCGACCTCCTTGATGCCCACCACCTCTCCGTCCTCGTCCTTGATCTTACGCAGGTTCTGCCGGTCGAAGCCGAACAGCAGGACGCCGAGCGGGGTCAGAGCGGGATTGAGCCGCGAGGCGACGTCGAAGACCTCGCTGACGCCCTCCAGGCCCTGAATGGCCCCTTGGTCGAAGCAGACGGGGATGAGCACGTACTCGGCGGCGACGGCGGCCAGGTGCTGCAGATCGGCGAGGTTCGGAGGGCAGTCGATGAGGATCCACTCGTAGTCCTCGGCGACCTCGGCGAGGGCTTGGGCCAGACTCAGGAGGATCTCCCGCCGTGGGTCGATGGACCGTGTGCCGATCATGGACGCGGTGATCCTCTTGAGGTTCTTGCCGCCAGGCACCACGTCGAGGTTCGGACGTACGTCCTTGATGATGTGGAGCCCCCCGGTCCCCTCGACCACGTCGATGATGCTCTTGCCTTCGTCGTCACCAGGCTTGCCCTGATGTCCCAGATCGAGTCCGAGGTTGCCCTGAGGGTCGAGGTCGATGGCGAGGACGCGCTTGGTCGAACCGGCGGCGTGCAGAGCGGACGCGAGCTGGGCCGAGATGTTGGCCGTGGTGGTCGTCTTGCCCGCTCCCCCCTTGTTGTTCAACACGATCATCACGCGCCTGAGCCGAGGGCGGATCGACTCCACGATCTCTTGTGTGCTCATCACAGGACGTGAGGCCACGGGTTGGGGGAAGGTCATTGCTCTGCTCTCCTGTGCATGCCGACGAGTTGACGGAAGACCCTTCTGCAGAGTGACGGACGCGGTGATCCCGGGACCGGTCACAGGGACGGAACTTCCGTCCCTTTACTAACAGATCTCCTGCACTCACGCCAGGATCGTGACGGGAGTGTCGGCATCTTCATCTTCCGCACGAAGGGTTCATCCGGACTAGCCGCTTCCCCGCCCATCGGTTGACCCGTCGGTGTTCCCCCCGCCTCCCAGCTCACTTCTTCCCCCGATCAGGGGATCGCCCCGATCCTCCTCCCGTCAGGCGGGTTGCTCGACAGGCGAGGGATCGCACGCCCTTGTTGCCTTTCGCCCTGGCTCCATAGTCTGCCCAACAGCATGCGACACACCTTGCGACCTATTGGTTTCTACCCCTGAGACTATCCCTGTCTCAACAACTACTGGATATACAGTTTTTGGGCCGTTCACCATACACATTATTATCCCTGCTCCAGCAGATATCGGCAGACATTTTTTCATACATATCGCTCCCACTATCTTTCAGCATTTCGTTGTTCCTTTTCTCGTTACCATTTTAGTCACGAGTGCAATAATTATTGCTACACCTTGCGCTACACCTATTACTCGTGGCGACCTGGGGTGATCCGCGAAGATGATCACGTCCAGAGCCATGGTACCGCACTCCTCATAATTATCACCAGCGTGGTACCCCGACGGGAGAATGTTGCCACACACGGTGTCACCCGCCCAGAGGGAAGCGTTCTCCCTTGAACGCCGAGGCAGCTATTCGCACAGCGCACAGCAATATCTCATGAGACCCTGCCACGAATCATCACCCGAGACCTTCCATCACGCCACCCGGCGCACATCTCCCGGAAGGGGATGCGGCTCCTTCAGGAGGGCTTCTTCACAGGCTTCCAACGCACGAGAACCAGCTCTCGCACGGCGCCACCTCCCCCTGCAAAGGGGACCCACCCAGCAATCGGACTTGATGGCAGAGCCACGGACGAGCCCGACCCCGTTGCCAACGAGGGAGGCCACAGTGCACGGGGCCGGTTGCCCTCGGCTCCGTGGACAGCCAGGACATCCAAGTGCGTCACCGACTGATGCATGCTTCTCCATCGCGTCCCGCCCAGTGCCGGCGCGTACGGACCACGGATTGGCTCTGTCGATGACAAGGGACAGCGTTTGCCGGTTCTCCTGCGAGAGTGATCGTTTCCGATGGAAGACGCTGTCGCTGAGAAGCGACAGCGCCGAGGGCTTGCGGTGAGAGCGCTGGCGTGCTTCAGACCCTTTCGAGCGCATGTTCGAGGAGCGCGGTGGCCGCAGGCAGCGGGTCGGCCGGGAGGGCCAGCAGGATGGTGCGCACGGAGGGCGGTTCGAGGGGATGGCGTGAACGCCGGCGTGGTGAGCGGGTAGGGAGAGCTCGGGCAGGATGCTCACGCCGAGCCCTTCGGCGACCATGGCGAGGATGCTGTTGGTGTCGCGGACGCGATAGTGGCAGCGCAGGCTCGCGCCTGCTTCCCGCGCGAGCGCCGTGATGAGCGGCTCGCATCCGCCCGTCGACATGATGAACGGCTGCCGGGCCAGGTCCGCGACCGGCACGGAGTGGCGTACGGCCAGGTCGTGACCGCTGGGCAGGGTGGCCAGCATCTGGTCGGCGGCCAGCGGGTGCATGACCAGATCCGGCACACTGGCGGAGACGGCTCCGGCCGTCAGGGTGCCGATGTCGGCGGCCCCGGTCTGCAGCCAGTCGAGGACCTCCTCGTCCGACCCTTCGATCACGGTGAGTCGCACGTGTGGATGCGCCTCGCCGAACGTTCGCAGGATCCGGGGCAGCAGGCGGGCGTTGGCGCTGGGGATGGCGCCGACGCGCAGGCTGCCACGGTCCTGCCCGCGCGCCGCGGCCACCTCCTGCTCCAGGGCTTCGAGCTGGGTGAGGATGAGCGTGGCGCGGCGGCAGACGGCTCGCCCGGCGGTGGTCAGGCTCACCCCGTGGCTGCCCCTGACGAGCAGGGCCAGGCCGAGTTCGCTCTCCAGGCCGCGCAGCGCATGGCTGACCGCGGACTGCGTGGTGTTCAGCTCCTCGGCCGCGCGGGTCATGTTGCCGGTACGTGCGACCGTCTGCAGGATCCTGAGCTGCGTGAACGTCATAGCGCCGCGCGCAGCAGCCCCACGACCAGCGGGTGCGGACGTCCGGGCGACGAGCTCGTCTGTGGCACGAACAGTGTGGCCAGGTAGTACGGGTGGTCGGGGATCTCCAGCACTCGGGCCTCGCCGGTGTCGTCCACGCCCGTCACCCGCAGTCCGCCCTCGTGCAGGGCACTCTGGTAAGCGGGATTGAGGCCGAAGTTGCAGTAGTACTGCTCCTTGGCCTCCTCGCGCCCGTACACGTCGGCCACCAGGGAGCTGGGCGTGAGCGTGACGGGCATGGTCCGGCCGGCGAGCGAGCAGGCGAGCTCGGTGACGAACAGGCTGGAGGCATAGGGGTCGTACTCGGCGTGCTGCGCGTCCTCGAACCGGAGCTTGTGGCGGGCATACTCGATGATGATGTGCTGGCAGCCGCCGCACGTCCCCAGGGTCGGGACGCCGTGCTCGCGGGTGTGCCGCAGGGCGGCAAGCGCGCCGCGCAGACTGCGGTACGGGCTGCCCGGGGCACACCACAGCACGTCCGCGGCGCGCACGGCGGACAGGTCCGTTTCGAGCGGCTCGGTGGCCAGCCAGCGGACCTCGATCTCCACTCTGAGGTGGTCGGCGGCGTGACGCAGCGCATCGTCGGTGGCCACGTGCGGGGTGTACGTCTTGTCGTAGTCGCCGACGACCGCGACCTGCAAGGAAGGCTTCACACGCCAACTATGCGGGGACGGCGGCATGAGCTCCAATACCTGATCGCGCAGCCGCCATGAGCTCACGTTCATGACAGCAGGGGGCCATGAGTGCCGGCGAGCCGACGTCCGGATACGGCCGGGGGTGGCGTTGTGATGGGAATGACCGCGATGTCCATGACACGTACGCCAACGACGCCAATGACCTTGCAACCTGGCTCTCCTCAGCCACCGGCCGCAGCACCTGCATGTCGATGATTCCCTGATGCCCTTGGACAGCGAAGACGACCCGATGTTCGGCCCTTGACCTGGGCGGCCCTGATTCGATGGCACAGGGCCGACCTCACTGGCAACGGATACCTGACGGTGGAGGGGGAGGGCCTTTCCTCCTGGGTGCTGCTCTTTCTCACCGGCATTCCGCGCTCGGCCAGCCCTCAAGCGCTGACCAAACTGACCGGCGACCGCCTCGCTCCAAACAGTGCCGCACCCGCGAGCCATCTACCGCCGATCGCGGCCATGAACCGGGCGCGGCCGCGTCCCCACCCTGCTCTCATCGTCCCGCCCTCAGCTTCACACACCATCGGCGGAACCGAGCCGGCACCACAACCCTGCGGTCGCTCGCCTCTCAAGGCGCGCCGCCCCGACACCAGCCACAAGTGCCAGGCCCGAGGTGATGACCATCTCACGACCAGCTGTCGACGTCCTTCGGCCTCTCTTACCCACTCGCACACCCGGGCTTCTCATGAGCGGGGTATCGCCTGAGCAGCCGGACCTGGCCTCTCGTCACTTGCCCCCTCAGGAATCACCGAATACAGCGCGATGGTGCTCAGCGGTGATCTCAGTAAGACGGGGGACAAGCTCGCCCAACTGCTCGCAGAAGGCGGCGTACCGAGGTTCCCCGAGCACGTCCACCACCTCCTGCATCCACCAGCCGATCTCCCGCAACGTCGGATACTGCGTCGCCGACAACGGCCACTGCATCTGCCGTACTGCCCGTCGCAGGGCGATGATGCTCTCAGCGAGCTCGTCATCGATCAGATGGTCGTATTGGCTCCGGGCGGCGACCAGTTCGGAGGCTGCTTCCCACAGCGGCAACGCATGCCGGTCGTACCAACGAGCCTCGGCAGAGGTCGTGCCGGGTCGGCTACTGCCCAAGCGGTGCGCACGCTCCGCCCGTTCGCTACGGGCCAGGCCCAGCTTGGCCGCCCGGTGTCGCAAGAGGCGATGCTCAACCGCTTGCCGACTACGGACGTTCAGGGCAGGCGCCATGCGGATCATCGCAATCTGCATCCTCACCCCCAGCTCCAGGAGTTCGTGCTCAAGCTTCTCGGCTTCGTCAGGACGGTGCGGACAATGCCGGCGGACGTAGGCGAGGACCCACAGAGCATCCAGAACGTCCTGCACGGTAACCCAGTCCGGCACCCGTCGGCAGGTGAGGATGTGGCGGACGATGGTGAGCGGATGCTCGATCGGGTCGACGCTCTCCAGCACGGCCAAATCGGGGTCTCCTACCTTCCTTCGTCGCTGTACGATTCGCTCGATGGCCTCCTGACCTGCGGTTTTATCGATCTGAACCAGTGTCCGCTTCGGCATGTCAATAGTGTATTGACATAAATGATCATGCGGAAGCCACTACGGAAGGCACCCAACCCCTCTGTCTGGCGGCCTTGAATGTCGACGATCACGGAATTGATCAGTTTGAGGCTTCCGCCATCACGTAATTGAGCACCACGATCACGTTATTGACCCTGGTCAGGGCGTGCGTGTCGGGATGGACCCGGTCATCGGAAGATCAGCATTCTTGCCCTCGTCACGGGACGGGGGGCCGATGGCGAGGAGGACGTTCGACGTGGTGGACATCACCGAGATCTTGGTGCACTGGCATGCCGGCCGGTCGAAGAACGAGATCGCGGCGAGCTTGGGATTGGCGCGTAATACGGTGCGCAAGTACGTGGCCGCGGCGGAGGAGGCCGGGATCGTGCCGGGCGGCGCGGCGATCAGCTCGGCCGAGTGGGCAGCGCGAGTGCGGGAGTGGTTTCCCGAGGTGGCCGACGGTCGGCTGCGGCAGGTGACGTGGCCGACCATCGAGCAACACCGCGACTACATCGTCGGGCAGCTCAAGGCGGGGGTGACGGTCACCACGATCCATCAGCGGCTGCGCGATGAGGAAGGGCTGGCGGTCAGTATCGCCTCGATGCGCCGTTATGTGCACGCGAACCTGCCCGAGGAAGCACGGGCTTCGCAGGTGCGGGTGCTGCGTCTGCACGAGGCCGAACCCGGCGCCGAGGCGCAGATCGATTACGGGCAGCTGGGCCGCTGGACGGACCCGAGGAGCGGTCGCCGTCACACGGTGCAGGCGTTCGTGATGGTGCTGCCCGCCTCCCGGCACATGTTCGTCTACCCCGTGCTGAAGATGGATCAGCAGGCGTGGAGCAGTGCGCATGTGGCCGCGTTCGCCTTCTTCGGCGGCTGCCCGGCCAGGTTGGTACCGGACAACCTCAAGACCGGCGTCGATCGTCCTGATCTTTATGATCCGAAGATCAACCGCGCGTATGCCGAGCTGGCCTCGCATTACGGCGTGCTGGTCGACCCCGCCCGCTCCCGCAAACCGCGCGACAAGGCCAGCGTCGAGCGGCCGATGCCCTATATCCGTGACAGCTTCTGGCGCGGCCGCAGCTTCGCCAGTCTGGAGGAGATGCGCGAGCAGGCGGTGCGCTGGTGCCTGGAGGTCGCCGGGACTCGCGCATGCCGGCCGCTGGCCGATGCCGCACCGTTGGTGGTGTTCAACGCTGTCGAGGCCGGGCAGCTGCAGGCGCTGCCGCAGGCGCCGTTCGTGCTGTCACGCTGGAGCAGGGCCAAGGTCGGCCCGGACATCCATGCCCGCGTGGACAAGGTGCTCTACTCGATCCCATGGCGGTATCTGGGCCGTCAGCTCGATGTCCGCTCCACCGCGACCATGGTGCAGTTCTTCTGCGGCGGCGAGCTGATCAAAACCCATCCGCGCAAGCTGTCAGGCAAACAGACCGATCTGGGCGACTACCCGCCCGAGCGGGTCGCCTTCCACCAGCGCACTCCGGCCTGGTGCCGCAGACAAGCCGAACAGATCGGCCCGGCCTGCATCGAGGTGGTCAACGTGCTGCTTGCCGAAGGCGCCCTCTATCGGCTTCGAGCTGCCCAGGGCGTGCTCGGCCTGGCCGACAAACACGACCCCCAACGGCTGGAGGCCGCCTGCGCCAGAGCGCTCGCGGTCGGTGATCCTTCTTATCGGACCGTCAAGGGCATCCTGGTGGCAGGCACCGAGTCCGATCCCGCCCCGGCGGGCCGCGGCGACGGCGGCGCGGAGGCGTTCCTGCACGGCCCCGACGCGTTGTTCGCCGAGGTGATCCCCTTGCACGGCGCCAGCACACCAGCCGCCAGCTGACCACCTGCCCGATCACTCGCTCGTGGTGAGCACCTTCACCGCGAAGTACGGCCATCACCTTCGCGCTGAAGCGGCGCACCACGAACCACGAACAGGAGCTCCTTCATGACCACCGTCACCGCGATCGAGACCGGCGCGCTGGACAAGGCGCTGCGCGCCCTCAAGCTTGGCGGCATGCTCGACACCCTGGATGCCCGCCTGGCCCAGGCCCGCGCCGGAGAACTCGGTCACGTCGACTTTCTCCAAGTCCTCTGCGAGGACGAGATCTCCCGCCGCGACAGCGTGGCCATGCAGCGGCGGCTGCGCAAAGCCCGCTTCGAGCAGCAGGCCACCCTGGAAGGCTTCGACTTCGGCGCCAGCCCGAAACTGCCCGCCGCCCAGATCCGCGACCTGGCCGCGCTGCGCTGGCTGCACGCCGGCGAGTCGGTCGTCCTGTATGGCCCGGTCGGAGTTGGCAAAAGCCACATCGCCCAAGCTCTCGGGCATCTGGCCATCCGCCACGGCGCCGACGTCCGCTTCGCCAAGACCAGCCGCGCGCTGGCAGAGCTGGCCGGCGGACACGCCGACCGCAGCTGGGCCCGCCGCCTGGCTGAACTCGCCCGACCGGCCGTGCTGATCCTCGACGACTTCGCGATGCGTGAGCTGACCGCAGCCCAGGCTGACGACCTCTACGAGCTGATCAGCGAACGGACCGGCAAGTCTCTGATCCTGACCGCGAACAGGCAGCCGATGGACTGGTATCCGCTGTTTCCCAACCCCGTCGTCGCCGAGTCCCTCCTGGACCGGCTGATCAACAACAGCCACCAAGTCTTCATGAACGGACCAAGCTACCGCCCGAACAAACGCCCCGGGCGCGCCGTGACCCCCGGCAAGACGAACACCGGATAGAACAGAAATCAGACCGGGACCTGGTCAATTACGTGAGCACCGGGCTGCTCAATATCGAGATCGCTCACACCTTGAAGACGACAGTCCGTCACGGCAACTGGAAGTGGACATGGAAGTCCGTCATCGAAGTTGACAGTAGCGGCGTGTACGGCAGGAGGTTCGGCGCGGTATGGCGGCGGTCTGGCCACGGCGGCTGGCTCTAGTGGTGGCACCGGCGTCCGGCGAGTCGTTCGCGTCGTGGGTGGATCGGATGGCCCTGCGGAACGGATGTCCGCCGTGGACGGTGGTCGAGGCGTTGGGGCTGGATGTAAGCGTGGCGAGTGACGTCCGTTCACTGGCGTACGGCGTCCTCACGACGCCGGAGATGTGCGGGGCGGTCGAGGCTGCCACAGGCGTGAGCTCCGAGGTCGTGCGTGGGATGCATTTGGAGGTGTTCGACGGCTCGGTCCTGGATCTGGCAGGCGTGCGCGTGGGCGACAAGGGGTCGGTGCGCCGGGCTGAGGGCCGTGAGTGGGTGCAGTTCTTCGGCAGCCGAGTATGCCCGACATGCCTGGCGGCTTCGGGCGGAGTGTGGCCGGCCTGGTGGAAGCTGGGCTGGGCCGCGGTTTGTCCTGTGCATCGGACGCTGCTGGTGGATCTCTGCCCGAGATGCCGCGTTGCCGTGCGACGAGGTCCCGCCGGCCAGCCTGCGCGTCTTTCTCGCTCACGGATGCCGGCCCCGTTGCAGTGCGGCGCGCTCCTCAGCGGGACCGTATGCGATCAGTCGATCCCCCAGATCAGCACGAGCTCGGTGAGTGGCAAACTTGCTGATCAGCAACACCTCGTGCTTGAGGCGGCAACGCACCACCGGCCTGCGCTGATCGCAGGCCAGGTGGTGAGTGCCGGTCAGTGGTTCGCGGTCTTGAAAGCGACGGCGATGCTGGTCCGGCTGGGGGTGCCGGAGGTTCTCCCTCTGCTGGAAGCGCCTCTGGATGGTCAGGGCGCGCTGGCCGCGGAGGCTGGTGGACAGCGATGGAACCGGGCGGGGCCGGTGGGCCGCTTCGGGATGGCTCCGCGGACGGCGCTGGTGGCTGCGGGACTGCTGGCGGCGGCATTGGAGGTGGCCGCGGCGGAAAGCGAGTCAGAGCTGGAGACCCGGTTGATGCCACTGGCCGCCGCCGCGCGGATGCGATGGAAGGAGCGGCGGCCGGGTCTGTTGACGCGGGTGGCTCTGCCGTCGGTCTTCACCGCAGCCTTGGACGCCGTGCTCGGTGAGCAGGCTCGCCGCCAGTAAAGGGCCAACAGGGGTGGCCGGAGATGCTTGGCCCGGAAAGTGAGGACGAAGTCGACCATGGGGCGCTAACGTGACCCCCGTCACACGATTCTGCTCCGCGTGCTGACGTTCTGAATGAATGCGAGCAGCCGCTTCTTATGGTCTCGGGAGGCGTGATGAAGGCTTCCGACCTGCGGTTACGCAGCGTCCAGGTTCGCTTTCTGCATCCGGACGGGCAGGAGGAACGGCTCCCGCTGGAGGTTGCCGCCGAGGTGGCGTTCGAGAACTGCGGCGCGATCCGGCGGATCCCGCACCGGGCCGATCAGGCGCACACGCCGAGCACGCACTGGTCGTCCACGACGAACCGGATGATCGAGTGCGAGTCGTATCTGGAGAGCGTCTGGATGACGATGCTGGACTTCGATCCCGAGGTGACCGGCTTCTCCGGCCAGCCGATGCAGTTGTCCGGCGTGGACAATCGCGGCGCGTGGAAGGCCACGCCGGACCTGTTCGTCCGGCGGGTGGACGACTCGGCGACGGTGATGGAGGTCAAGAACCCCAGCCGGTTGAACGACGCGAAAGTGCGGGCGACCGCTGAGCGGGTGGCGGCCTGCTGCGCGGTGGCGGGCTGGGGCTATGAGCTGGTCGGCGAGCCGCCCGGGCGGCAGCGGACGATCAACGTGCTGGCGTTGGCGGGCTATCGCCGCGAGATGGTCGGGGTGAGCGACTACCGCGCTCAGTTGCTGTCGCTGGCCGGCGAGCCGGTGCCGCTGGGGCAACTGGTCAGCTTCACCGCCGAACCGCTGGTGGCGCGCGCGGTCGTACTGCATCTGTGCTGGACCGGCGAAATGGTGGCGGACCTCTCCCGTCCGTTGGAGGACAGCACCCTGGTCTGGGCCGCTGCGGCGGCCGGCGACGCTGGAGCACGCCCATGAGCGAGCCGGACGAGGCCGGCGGCCGTCGGCTGGCCAAGGGCACGTGGGTCTGGTTCGGCGACGAACGCCATCAGGTGGTCGGCCAAGGCGGCAGCGAGGTTCACCTGCTGTCGGCCGCTGGGGAGTGGACCACCATCTACATCGCGGCCTTGATGGCGGCGCCCGGGTTCCGGCTGCTGAGCGAAAGCCCCGTTGACCTGCCCTCCAGCATGGTCGATAGGGGAGCGTTGCTGGACGGCCTCGCCGAGGACGGCACGGCCTCGGCGCGTGACCTCGAAGCGCACCTGAACGAGATCAGGACCGGCTACCGCAGTGGCCATCCGGAGGAGGCCGCACCAGGTGAGCCGCGGCCTGCCTACGATCAGGCGTTGCATCCCCGGGTGAGCGACCGGGTCAAGGCCAAGGCTGCTGAACTCGGTATGGGCGAAACGACGGTGTGGCGCAAGCTGCGGCGTTATCGCGAAGATCGGCGCAGCGGGCTGATCGACGGACGCGGCGCTGTCGTGCGTGATCCGCTGGCCCGCGCCGATCGGCGGGTGCTGGATGCGATCCTCGTCCAGCATCGGGTCGGGGAGCGGGAGGATTCCACCGGCGGCCTGGACCGGTTCTGCCGGCGGCTGCAGGATCGGCTGGACGACGAGCACGGGCCGGGCGTGGTGAAGCTGCCCTCGAGTTCGACCATCGCCCGCTACATCGAGCAGTTGTTGCCGGGTCAGTACACCTTCGGCCGGGCGCCGTCGCGGCGCAGCGCGGCGGCGCGGCCGCAGCGGTCCTACCGGGCGGAGGAGGCGGTGCGCCCGGGCCAGGTGGTGATGATCGACGCCACCCCGCTGGACGTGATCGCCTACGACCCGATCGGCGACGTCACCCACAAGGTGCATCTGGTGCTGGCGATCGATGTTGCGACCCGGACGCTGCTGGCCTGGCGGATGACCATCGGCGACACTCGCGCGGTCGACGTGGTGATGCTGCTGAACGAGGCGGTCACCCCGGAGCCGATGCGGCCCGGCTGGAAGCAGGCGCTGGCCTACCGGATGCTGCGCCTGCCCATCACCCGCGAGGTCGATCTGGAGGAGCGGCTGGAGCTGGCCGCGGCCCGGCCGGTGATCTGGCCGGAGCAGATCCTGGTCGACCACGCCAAGGTCAACCTGTCTGAGGCGCTGCGCGAGGCCTGCCTCGACCTCGGGATCAATTTGGGCCTGGCCCGCAAGGCCAATCCGACCGACAAGGCCAACATCGAACGCGCCTTCGGCACCATCCGGGAACATTTCGCCAAGCATGTCGCCGGTTACAAGGGCTCCGACACCTCCACCCGGGGCCGGCTGGTGGAGCACGCCGCCCGGTGGAGCCTGGAGGATCTGCAGGAGTTCTTCGCCGAGTACGCGGTGGCCATCTATCAGCGGCGCGTGCATTCGGGGCTGGTCGTCCCGGGGTTCCCGGAGCTGGAGCTGTCGCCGAACCAGGCATATGGCCTGATGGTGGCCCGCTACGGCTACATCCTCTGCCCGCCGCAATCACACCACTACTGCAAGCGGCTGCCGATCGAGTACCGGACGATCCGCCCGGAGGGGATCCAGCTCGACTACCTCTTCTATGACGATGAGATCTTGGACAGTTACCGGCGGGCGCTCTCGCCGGTGCCGGGCAAGGGCCGCAAATGGCCGATCCGTTACAACCCGGGCGACCCCAGCCGGGTGTTCATCTTCCTCGAAGGCGCCTGGCGGGTGCTGTTCTGGACGCATCTGCCGGATCCGGCCGTCCCGTTCACCACGCGGATGCTCCAAGAAGCCCGCCAACTCCTTCGCGACGGCGGGTTGCGGGAGCCGAGCCAGCAGCAGATCGCCGAGGAGCTGGTGGATCTGCAGCGCCGGATGGATTCGTCGGAGTCGGCGACCGCGCGCACCCGCCGCGAGCTGGTGCGGGCCCGCGAGGACGTGCGCGCCATCAAGCGTGATCAAGCTCGCCTCCAGTTCGGTGAGCCCGAGGAGCCGCCTCCGGCGCTGAGCCTGGTCCCGCCCGCCGACGAACAGGAGCCGGCGGAGGACGAGGTGGTGGACCTGTCCGAGCTGGAGGAGTTCGAGATCTGGGATCCCGGCGCACCGCAGGGGCCGGGCAGCGCATGAGGAAACGTGCCGCCCAGCCACGCACCAAGGAGCAGTGGCGCGAGTTCTGCGCCCGCCCGGCATCGCCCCGGCCGGAGCGGGTCAGCCGCGGCGAGTACGACAGCTGGGCCGCTGAGCGGCAGGATCCGTTCGATGAGATGCGCAAAAGCTGCAACGCCAACCCGCCGTTCCTCAAGCATCCGCAGGTTCTGCAGGTGCTGGACGCGCTGAAGCCGAAGCTGACCCAAGGCCGCTACAGCGAGGACGCCTCCTTTCACAGCGCGATCATCAACGGGCCCGGGTACTGCGGCAAGACGTCGCTGCTCAAGCTGATCGGCAAGGAGTGCGAGCTGGACTGGCGGCGCCGCCACCCCGACCTGGCCCCCGGCCCCGGGGGGTCACCGGCCGACTTTCGCGGAGACTTTCTCGGCGATCGGGTGCCGGTGATCTATGTCAGCGCCAGCACCGGCGCAACCGCGGGCATGCTGTCGCAGGCCATCGGCAAGTTCCTGCACGTCGCGAACCCGGGCCGGACCGCGACGAAGTGGACCCTCACCGACCCCGTGCTGGACGCGATCGAGGCCTGCGGCACGGAACTGCTGCTCCTGGACGACTTGCACATGCTGGACAAGATCCGCGACGGCGGCCAGGAGACCAACGACCACATCAAGAACCTGGCCAACCACGCCGCGGTCACCATCATCGGCGCCGGAATCCTGCTGGAGCAGGGCAACCTGTTCACCGATGGCGCCCCGCCGCGCACCCGCCCGGGCAAGGCCGGCACCGCCCCGGGCGGGCACGAGCGCGGCCGGGCCGGTCAGTTCGGCTCCCGCTTCGCCGACCTGCAGCACCTGGCCCCGCTCACGATCGCCACCCGCGAGGAGCAGCGCACCTGGATGTCGCTGGTGCGCCACTTCGAGACCAACCTGGTCCTGCTCGATCATCCGGCCGACGACCTGACCCTGCGTCACTGGCGCTACCTGCACGAACGCACCTCCGGCTACATCGGCTCGCTGGCCATGCTGTTCAAAGAGTCCGCCCACCGGGCGATGGACACCGGCGTCGAAGCGCTCACCCGCACCATCATGGACAGCGTGGTGCTCGGCCACGACGACGAGGTCGACTACGCCAAGACCACGGCCCGCCGCCAGGCCGCCGCACGGCGCCGCACCAAGAAGGACCCGCCCGCTTCCGGCCAGGCGAGCACCGGATGATCCAGCCCGACCTCGACCTCGACGTCGAAGAGCGGCGACCGGACCGGCCGCCGCCACGCCGGCTGGCCCTGGTGCCGCCACCCGCCGATGGCGAGGCGTTCCACTCCTGGTTCTTCCGCCTGGTCGAAGCGCAGCACAGCCACCGCGACACCATCGTGTCTCTGCTCGGCCTGCCGCCCTACACCCCGCAGCGCTACACCCTGGGCGAGGACTTCCTGACCATCTTCGACGGCGAGTACGTCTTCGAGAACCTGCGCGACGCCACCGGGCTGCGCGCCCGCGCCATGATGCGCATGGCCTTGTCCGGTCAGGGCGGCCAGTTCATCCCCTACAGCTGGACCGGCACCACCAGCACCCGGCCCTGGCCCTGGCGCGCCGAGACCGCCGCGATCTGCCCCCGCTGCCTGGCCGGGCCCGACCCGATCTGGCGCATCACCTGGCACCTGCTGCCCTGCGTCATCTGCCCCCAGCATCGCGTCTATCTGACCGGCTGGTGCCCGAGCTGCCACACCCGGATCAGCGTCGGCGACACCCCCCGCTACCGGCGCGAATGCAACGGACCGTTCGGCCCGCAAGGCCGCATCGTCGGCGCGGCCAACTGCCGGCAGCAACTCGCCCGGCTGCCCTGCCGGCCGGTCGGAGGCGAGCGGCTGCTGCGCATCCAGCAGAACCTCCTGGCCCGGCTACGCCGCCCCCGCGACGGACCCATCGAACCCATCAAGACGTTCTGGGACCTCTACGAGCTGCTGTTCCGCCTGGCGATCTATCTCGGCACCCCGGAGATGCTCCCCGCCGACACCGACGCCCACCTGTGGTGGACCTTCCACGAGTTCTGCCACCTACGCGACCAACTCGCCCTCACCGCCGGACCCACCGCCCGCGAACGCTGCGCCGACCTGCTCGCCTACCAGCCCGGACCGCTGCTCAGCGCCGCGGCGATGCTCATCATCGACGAACTCGGCTTCACCGGCAGCCCGCTGGACACGCTGCGCTACTTCATGGACCAACGCCGCTACGACCCCTGGGCCGGCACCCTCTGGCACAAATACTGCGACGACTACCACCCCACCGCCGTCACCAACCGAGTCCTCAACCACCTCAAGGTCAGCGCTATCGATCGCGCGCTACTCAAACCATTCTCCCTCTGGGAACCAGGCGCACCGCACCACCTGCACCCGCCCGAAACCGCCAACGACCTCGACCTGCCCGAAGCCGCGCTGCTCCTGGCCGGCGAAGGCCTTCACCCCTGGCAAACCAGCACAGCCGTCCGGGCGTCCCTGAAGCGAGTACGGGCTGGCAGTTCATCTTCGGGATCGGCCGGTCAGTGACGCCAGGAAGTCAACCACCACTCAGGGTTCCAGCAAGCGGTGGGGGCCCGGACCGTGTTCCGCGAGCGTGTCCGCGGGGTTGACCAGCGCGCACTGCTCGAAGGACAGACACCCGCAGCCGATGCAGTCGGTGAACCGGTCGCGCATCCGCTCCATCTTCTCGATGCGGGCGTTGATCTCCCTGCTCCAGCACACCGACGCGTTCATCCAGAACTCCCGGGTGGCGGTCTCGCCCTCCGGCAGAAAGCCCAGCACCTCTCCGATTACCGACAGCGGCATGCCAACGCTCTGCGAGGCGCGGATGAACGCCACCCGGCGCAGAGTGCTGCGGTGATAGCGGCGCTGGTTCCCGTCGGTGCGATGGCTGGCGATGAGTCCCTGGCGCTCGTAGAAGCGCAGCGCAGAGGCAGGGACGCCGCTGCGTCCGGACAACTCCCCGATGGTCAACTCCTGGGTAACCCCACCTGAAACCGACATATCGCTCACCCTAGCTTGACTTAAACCTTTGTTTAAGCACGAGGCTGTTCACACGGCGCGACGAGCGCCGCACTCTCCAGCAACCCCGAGGAGCCCTGTCATGTCCGAGAAGCCGATCAGGCTCGTTGTCATCGTCGGCAGCGTCCGGTCGGGCCGGTCCGGCCCGACCGTCGCGAACTGGTTCGCTCGCCAGGCCCGCCGGCACGGAGAATTCGAGGTCGATGTCGTCGACCTGGCGGAGGTCCCGCTCCCCATGACGATGCCGGATTTCGGGGCGGCGCCGTCCCCTCAGGCGGCACAGGCTCTTGAGAGCCTGACGCCGCGGTTGGACGCCGCCGACGTGTTCGTTGTCGTGACGCCGGAGTACAACCACAGCTTCCCTGCGTCCCTGAAGAACGTCATCGATTGGCATCACCGGCAGTGGCAGGCCAAACCGGTCGGCTTCGTCTCCTACGGAGGTCTGTCCGGCGGGCTGCGGGCGGTGGAGCACCTGCGTCTGGTCTTCGCCGAACTACACGCGGTGGGGATCCGGGACACCGTCAGCTTTCACGGCGCCGGCCAGTTCGACGACAAGGGCGACCCGGCCAACCCGGAGGGCTGCACGAGCGCGGTCACCATCATGCTTGACCGGCTCACCTGGTGGGCCCGGACATTGCGCGACGGCAGGACCGCCCGCCCTTACGCCGCCTGACCCTTACGCACGAAACGCAGCCTGCCCACCAGCCCGCGAAGAGCAAACCCAACGGAGACAGCAATGACGGAGACAGTACGTCAATGGATCAGGCAGCATGCCCATCCCCTCACCACCCTTGCCCCCCACGACTCGCTGGCCGATCTGGCGGCCCTGCGCGACCTGACGCGTGATACCACGGTCGTCGCCCTCGCCTCATCGGCCCGCCAGGCCCACGAACTGTCGGCCATCGCCCATCGCATGCTGAGATTCCTGGTCGAGGAGATGGGGTTCCGCTCAATCGCCTTGGAAGGCGACAGCGCCGCACGCCTGAACCTCGACGAGTACGTCCGCACCGGCCGGGGCGACCCGCATACGCTCCTGGCCGGCGCCCGGTCCTTCTGGCAGACTGAGGAGATCGTGGAGGTCATCCGATGGATGCGCGGCCACAACGAACGGCACCCGGACGACCCGGTCCGCTTCGCCGGCGTTCCCGACCGAGCCCCCCTGAAACTCGGAAATTTGCCGGAGATGGTCGGCGACGCCATCGAACAACGCCTGGCCGAGGACACAATCTGGTGGCACGACCACACCGGAGACAAGATCGTCTACTGGGGCGGCCTCGCGCACATGGTCAACGGCGCCACCCGGACGCTCTCCCCATCGCTCACGCACCGCAACGCGGGCAGCTACCTACGCGAACGCTTCGGCAGCGGTTACCTGTGCATCGGACTGACCTTCCATCACGGGTCGCTGCCCTTCCATGTCCCCGCCCCGCCGCCCGACTTCGCCGAGGCACCTCTGGGCGATTCCGGCCTGGACTCCTTCTTCCTGGACCTGCGCGCGCAGAGCCCGGCCCCGGTTCGCGCCTGGCTCGACACCCCGGCCAGAACCCGCCTGATCGGCCCCGTCTACGACCCCGGCAACGACGCCGCCCACCACCTGTCCGGCGGTTCACTCGCCGACTGGATGGACATCGTCGCCCACCATCGGCAGGTGACACCCGTCCGCCTCATCGGCCACTGATCCGCCGGGGCGTCACGCCCTCGCGCGCCTCCTTCAAGGGCTGAGATGTTCTCCCGGCAGTCGATCTTCGGCTGGCTACTGTCAACTTCGATGACGAGACCACCGATATTTCGGCATGAATCAAAGTGACAGTGCCAAGGTCAGGGGCGGGTCTCACTGTCATCTTTAATGCTTCCAGACACCCTCCGTTGTCCTGTCTCACGAGACCTGTCCTGTCTCACGAGACCTGGCGTGCGTCTCATCCACCTGGCGTGATTCGCCGTTCCGTCTCACCTAGTTGGCGTGACTGCCTGATCACGCAGCACTCGGTGTCTCATGTAGGTGGCGTGCGCGGAGCGGATGTCTCACCTAGTTGGCGTGGATTGGCGAAAGTCTCAGACATCTGGCGTCTTTGGCAACTACAGTGCGTCCTCGTATGGCTGCAATGCGTACGATACGTGGCGGTGGTCTACCTTGACGGCGTTATCGGCGGCTCGCGTCGAGCGGACCGGGTTTCATCTGACCTTCCTAGACGATGCAGGGGTCGAGCAGCATGCCCCGCTGGCTGTGAGTTGGCATGTCCGGTTTGAGCGGGCACCGGCGGTGCGGTCGTTTCCGTCGTTCCGCGGGCAGAAGAACTTCCCAGGCTGGTGGTGGTCGGCCACAACTGGCGATCACGTTGGCTACGAGTCGTGGGTCGAGCGCGACGTGCTGATGGCGATGGACTTCGACCAGGACATCGTCGCCTTCGCCTCCCAACCTTTCTGGCTCACCTGGGCCGCCGACGATCGCGTGCGACGACATGCACCGGACTACTTCGCCCGGACGCGGGACGGCCAAGGCCTGGTCGTGGATGTCCGACCTGACGACCGAGTCGATCCGGCGGCGAGTGAGGCATTCGCGGCCATGGGGCGCGCCTGCGAGGAGGTGGGCTGGAAGTTCCATCGAACGGGCGGCCCTGACCCAGTGCTGCGATCGAACCTTCGCTGGCTGGCGGGCTATCGCCACCGGCGCTGCTATCGGGAAGAGCTCGCTCAAGAACTGCTCCACGTATTCAGCGCTCCGACCGCGCTGTTGCGCGGCGCTCAGCAGGTTGGTGACCAGTTGGTGACGCTTCCGGTGCTCTATCACCTGCTCTGGACCGGGCATCTGACCACAGACCTTGATTCCTCGGTTCTCGGCCCGGCCGCCATCGTTCGCGCATCGGACCTGCCATGAGTACGGCACGAACGCCGAGGCCACCTGGGCTGCATCTCGGTGACCGAGTCATCCTTGAGAAGACGATGCATACCGTGGTCGGCTTGGCCGGCACCTTGGTACGGCTCGCCGCCGAGAACGGCGGCACCACCGCGATGCACCTGCCGCACTTGCTGGCCGACCCTTCCTTTGAGCTCCTGGGCGGCCCTGCTGGGCACCGCTTACCTTACCGGCAGGGCTCTTGGACGACCTTGCCGAGCAGGTCGTCGAAGAGGCCTGCTGGTGGGAGCACTACATCGTCGAGGTCCTGACCGGCGTGCGCCCCGATGCCCCGGCTGGCACTCGACCGAGACCTGAGTTCGACCCCGGCTTGCCCGCGGTCCGCGAACGCGACCAGGCCAAGGCCCGCGAACCGGCCAAGACGGGCCGTGAGGGAGTCAGCCTGCGCGCCATCGAGCGCAAGCGTCAGCGCTATCAGGCTCAAGGCCTGGCCGGGCTGGTCGACGGACGCTACGAAGGCACCGGCGGATCATCTGGACGAGTCGACCCGCACGTGCTGGCGACGCTGTCTCAGGCGATTGAGGAGTCCACGGAGCGATCCGCTCGAACGGCGAGCTACTTCTACGGGAAGATCGGCCAGCTCGTTGCCGATCAACCTGATGTCCGCATGCCTTCTCGCGCAACCTTCTGCCGCCTGTTCGACCGGCTCTCCCGTGGAGGCCACGTCACCGGCTCTGCCCGCACCCGCCGATCGCTGGCCAGCCGCCCGGATGGCGAGTTCAGCCAGGTCACCGCCAACCGTCCGGGCGGACGGATGGAGATCGACTCCACGCCGTTGGACATCTTGGTGACGTTCGACGACGGCGTGGTCGGGCGAGTCGAGCTCACCGGTATGGTCGACCGGGCCACCCGCACCGTCACCGCGGGCGGGCTCCGGCCGGCTACCAAGTCGGTGGACGCGGCACTCCTGCTGACGCGAACGGTCACCCCGGAGCGATGCGTCCAGGCTGGGTCCCAGCACTGTCCATGGCCCGCTCCGTGCTGCCCTATGAGCGTCCTAGGAAGCGATCCTGAGACCAGTCACGTGACAGATTCGCTGCCCCGTGACCGGTCATAGCCTGGCCACATCACCGTCGCGCAAGGGCCGATCATGCAGATCAACAAAGGCTGGCTCGTCATGGTCGTCACGAAGCGCTGAGAGGTTGACCTCCGTCGCGCGGAGCCGGGCGCAGGTCGCCCTGCGAGTGCCCGGCCGAACCACGTCGTCGGTCACCGCAACGTGCTCGCCTCTCTCAAGAGCTGTCTGCGGGGGTCGGTTTTGCTTGCGTCTCCTCAGGGCCGACGCTGCTGTCCAGGCATGCGGCAAGCTCGAGGAGCACGCCGACGGACATTGCAGATCAAGCCTTCGGAAGGGTGAGGCCCAGGGCGACCATGGCCGGAGAAGGCGGACCTCCTTCGGAACGCTCGGTCTTGTGACCGGGCTGACGCGGCGCGAGCGTGCGCGGATCGACCGACTCCAGCGGAGCGCCGGTGCTGTATTCACCGCCGGGCAGCGTGTCGCGATCGTGCGGAGCGAGCCAGAACACCCTGCGGTGGAAGGTCCCGGATGCCGCAGCCCCCTTGGCTGACGGCCCCAGGACGGCGTATCCCACCATCCGGCCATCGCGGTGATAGGCCGGTTTGCCTCGACGCGTGGGCAGCCGATCGAGACTCTGGCGGACGTAGTCGAGCTTGTCGATGTCCTCGAGCCAGACTATGTCGATCTCGTGGATCAAGCTCGCTTCGTTGATCAGACTCATCGCTGCGGCTCCTGATCCTGCAAGTCGGCGCTGAGTGCGATCCCTGGGTAGTACTTGCGTGAGTTGGACAGAACCATGTCCTTGGGTGAGGCCATCTTGAGTGTGTCGCGTATGCGTGCAGCGAAGTTACGGGCTGAGACCGGCGAAGCTCCCTCTTCACCGCACCAGCGAGTGTAGGCGGTGTAGAGGCTGGTCTGTTCTGCACGCATTCCGGGGGCCATTATGCACGCATCCGCAATGAATCGCCCCACCACATCCTCCGTCGCTTCATAGGCGTCAGTAGCTAGACGTACCCGTTCAGGACCGGACAAGTCCTTCTCCCCGGTCAGGTAGCGGCGTGCACCATCGACGAGCCATGCGAGTATCCCCGGCCCTTCCTCATCGACCAGGATGCGCGCCAGGTTGTCAATCTTCTGGGCATCGGACACCACGCGCTCGAAGGGGATCAAGCGCAGTCTCCGCCAGAAGGCGAAGCCTCCCGTACTGACCTCCGGCCGATGGTTTCCCAGCAGCCACAGGTGATGGGTCGGGTCGAAGCTGAAGAAGTCCTGTCGCATGCGACGGGCCTTGATCTTGTCTCCGCCCGTCAGGAGCTTGACCCGAGCTTCGTCGAAGCGGTCGCCGGGCTTGAGCTCGGAGCAGACGATGATGCGGCGGCCGTGCAGCTCGGCCAGATCGGTCGGATGGCCGTCGAACGACTTGGCCATGAGGAATCCCGGCGGCGCGGCGTCGGCGTAGTCGCCCAGCAGTTGCAGCATCACTTCCAGCAGAACCGACTTGCCGTTCTTTCCGGCGCCGAACAGGAACGGCAGCACCTGCGCCCCGACATCGCCCGAGATGGAGTAGCCGAGCAGCAGGTGCAGGAAGTCGATGGTCTGTTCGCCTTCGGCGTCATCTCCGAAGGTGTCGACCAGAAAGCGTTCCCAGCGAGGAATGGGGGTGGTTTCCGGGGCCAGGGTCGTGGCCCGCGAGTGAAGGTGCTTGTGCGGGTCGGGCGGGGTGATCAGGCCGGTGCGCAGGTCCACGACGCCTGCCGGAGTGCACAAGGCGTACGGATCGGCGTCCAGCATGGTGGCATTGAGCGCCATGCCAGGGGCGGCCTTGGCCTGCAGCAGCATGGCGTGGATGCCGGCCGTCGACAGCGCCCGCTTCTTGTGCCGTCTCAGTTCGGCGGGGGAGTGGCGGTGATATGGGTCGATCGTCGCCAGCTGCTCGGCCATGTCGCCGGCCGCCCACAGGACGGTGTCACCTTCATCGAGCACCCACCGGTAGTCGGCCCACCGGTACCAGCCGAGCCCCGGCACATGCCGGAAGTCGCGGCCGTAGAGGTCGACGAACAGCTTGGCGTTGCCGCGGTCGCTGAGATGTTCGGGCAGCAGGCCGTTCTTGGTGGCCGACGGCGGCAGGGAGGACTCCTGGGCCGGCGCGGCGGTGGGAAGGTCGGCCAGGTCGAGCATCTGCTGTGCGACGGCTTCGGCGTTGAAGTTGCCTGGCTCCGTTCTGGGAGTCATGAGCGTCCCTGAAGATAGAGCGGGCGAGTGGCACCTCGGGTCAGGCCACTGGCGATGATTTTCGCTGAGCGGTTCTCTTGTCCGGCGCGGGCGTGCCGGGCGGCTCTGGTGAGCTCCTGTTCCGCGTCCTGCCTGCTGAGGTAGCCTCCCGCTACCAGGCCGCCGGCAGTGTAGGCGGCGCGGTTCAGTTTCGCCGTGAAGCCCGCGCCCTCGTCGACGGCGGCGCACGCTTCGACCTCGGCCGCCAGAGTGTGCAGGATGCGCAGAGCGGGATGCGCGCCGCCTCCTGCCTTCGTGACGGCTTCGCGGGCACGGGGCGGGACAGGCGGGCTCGTCTCGGCGAGTGTACGGGGCCTGTCGCCAGGCACATGTCCGGTCCGGGCGAGCTCTTGGGCCAGCCAGCGGGGAAGTGCCGCAGGCTGACGGCTCTCTCCCAACGGGGTGTAGAGGCCGTCCTTCGTCCGGGTGCCCGGGGCGATGATGTAGCCGCCGTGCGCTCGGACGTCCACCTGCCAGGCAAGAGCACGCGCCTTACCAGAGCCGGTGGAGCACAGGAACGTCATACCAGGATCAGCTCGGTACCAGACGTGCAGCCCGCCCGAGGGGGTGCGGATACGCAAGGTGGTGGCGTCTTCGGCGGGGCTCTTTTGGCCGCGCAACGCGGCCAAAAGAGCCAGAGTGTGATAGCCCGAGGCCAGCCCCGTCAGGTCGACCTTCGGGTGAATGGGGATGCCGGGCAACAGCTGGTCGCGGTCCGGCACAGGCGTGGGGTGGGCATCGATGTCGATGACGACAAGTCTGGCTGGGCCGCACGCTACGCCCACGCCGGAGCCGGGCTGGGTCCGCCACCACCGGTTGATGACCTGCTGGTCGAGAGTGGCCGCTAGATGGCCGTGGCACCAACGCCCTTCGGTGAGGCAGGGGCAGCCCTCAGCCACATGACCGGGGGCCTGGCAGACGGCGCAGTTTCGGGCGGGGAACTTCCGGCCGGGGGCCAGTGGGTGGACTGGCCAGCCTTGAGCGGCGCACCATCGCGCAAGAGAGAGCGACTCACTCGGGAAAGGCTGTACGGCATCGGCTGTCTGAAGAGGGGAAAGCAGCGTCACATCGTCCCTTCTCTTCGGCCGTCGGTGTGCTGGGGCCATGCCCGGCGGTGGGACGAGTCGAGCTCGGCGGTCGCCGTGGAGCTGAGCGACTGGAGCGACTGAAGCGACCGACCCTCGGACATGGCACAACAGAGTAGCGGACCGGGGGGCGTGTGCGGCGGATTAGGCAGGCGTGGCGGGTGGGAGAAAGGGGGAACAACGGGGAGAGGCCATCCGCTGCCTCTGCCCCAGGCCCGTCGACGGCTGGCTCCCTGTTCTTCGGTCGCTGGTGCTTGAGTCGCTTCAGTCATGAGCAGGAACACATTGCTGAGCAGGACAGCAGCGACCTGGGAGCGACTGAAGCGACTCAGGTCTCCATCTATGAGTGCCTGCAAAACGAGCAGTATTACGGGGCCATATAGGGCAGGGACAGTCGCTTGGGTCGCTCCGAAAGCCACGGCCGGCCTGCTGACCTGCTGTTTCGTCCAGCGACTCAACCACAGCGACCGAACCGCAGCGACTCAATGCCGCCTGGCCTGATGAGCTTGGGTCACTGACATCACGAGTCCTCCCGGCAAAGCCCCCTGCGGGACCACTACACCGATGTCGACGGTGCTCGCCCTCCCCGGGACGCAGTGAGTTTCGTTCCACTTTCCGTGTCTCCCCCTGGCCGCGACCTCGCCTTCTCGGACGTGAGAATCAGTCGCTTCGGTCGCTGGCTGTCTTCGCCTGTACATCCGCCCCTCATGAGAGCGCCCTGCGTGCCCCGTCTTCCTGGTATCAGCGACCAGAGCGACCGAGGCCGCAACCATGACCGACCCTACGCCAGCTCGCGCCTCCGGAAACGGCCATTTCCCACCTGAACGCGCACAACCAGTCACTTGACGGATGCACACAAAGCCCTCACGACGGGCCCCAGCCCCGGCGACGCGAGAGCTTCTGGGTCGCTTGCCACGGCTGCCGTCGGCCACGAACGGCCTGATCAAAACGGGTTACACGCTCGCCGACGGCGGCCGGGCACCCCAGCCCGAGGAGGGTTTGGCCGCAACAGCACTGACAGCCGCCTGGAACAGTCGCTGTCTCGGCCGGCTGCCTCACCGTGCCGAGCTGACACATCCAGCAAGCACCCCAACCCATACCAGCCCGACGACAACGGCCGATCAGGATCGCTACGGTCGCTCCGTGACAGGGGCCCCCGCCCCTCGCGCCTCTCCACAATCAGGCGATGCCGTACGGCAAGGGAACTCACCAGTCACGTGACAGATTCGCTGGCGGAGCCGAGTGGTTTTAATCGTGGCGATGGCCAGCAGCCCTCCAGGCCAGTTCCACGAGGGCATCGGCGATGGCTGAAGAGTCGCTCGTCCCAGCGACCGAAGCGACCCATGCCCTCGCATGCCCCGGAACGCACCCCTTCCCTCGAAAAGGCGACTGCATGACAGCGACCCTCGGTCGCTCCGGTCGCTGTCTGGTGCCCGCCCGGCTCACAGCGACTGAAGCGACCGAAATCTCGGATAGGCTCTCGACTCGCGCGCCGGGGCGCGAGTCCACTGCCTGTGCGTGGCCCTCATGGCGCTCGCCCCTCCGCGTTCAGGGATACCTCCCCCAAGGGCACGCCGCAGGCAGGCTCGCGGCCGCCAGGCCGTTCCTGTGCCGGCCACCACGAGGACATCCGCGAGTTCCCCACGCCTTTCCCCGCAAGGGAGGCCCCAAACCGTGCCGATGGCCGAGGATCCGTTTCGGCCCGCAGGAGGCAATCCGGGTGAAATCGATCCACCAGAGGTCACCGATCCACTACACATCTGCTCATGACGATCAATAAGCCGCGCACGTCCATGTCGACTGGTCTGAGCCGCAGACGGTTCCTGGCGACGAGCGCCGCCACCGTGCCCGCCCTCGTTCTGGGAACCTCCCACCCCGCGCTCGCCGCGACGGTGCAGACCGCCGGAGTGGCCCCGGCCGCGCTGGCCGGCTTCGACAACGTGATCAAGACCTACATCGTCGAGCGCGCCATCTCCTGCGCCCAGCTCGCCATCACCAAGGACGGCAAGCTCGTGCTCGCACGGGCCTACCGCTACAGCGACGATCCGGCCGTGCCCACGCTCGGCCCCACCTCGCTGTTCCGCATCGCCAGCCTGAGCAAGCACATCACCGCTGTGGCGATCATGCGGCTAGCCCAGGACGGCAAGCTGAACCTCGGCACATCCGTCGCCTCCCTGCTCGGACTGCCCACCACGGCCGACCCCCGGCTGGCCAACGTGACAGTGTGGCGGCTGCTGCAGCACACCGGCGGCTGGGACCGCGACCTGTCGGGCGACTACCTGTACCTGGACCACACGATCGCCCGCTCCCTCGGCGTGCCTCTGCCGATCACGCGCGAGCACATCGTCCAGTACGCCTGCGCCCGCCCGCTCGACTTCACACCCGGCAGCCGGTACGCCTACAGCAACTACGGCTACCTGCTGCTTGGCATGATCGTCGAGAAGGTGTCGGGCATGACCTATGAGGCATACATCCAGCAGAAGATCCTGGCCCCCGCCGGCATCACCCGGATGCGGCTCGGCCATACCCTCAAGGCACAGGCCGCGCCCGGCGAGATCGTCTATGAGTCGGCACAGACGAGCACGACCGTCACCGACGCCTCCGGCGCGACGGTGCAGGCCCCGTACGGGGGCTTCAGCATGGAGAACCGCGGCCCCGGCGGCGGCTGGCTGGCCTCCGCGGTGGACCTGGTGCGCTTCGCGCGCATCCTCGACGCTCCCGGCACGGTGCTCAATGCCACCTCCATCTCCAGGATGGTGGCCCAACCGGAGACCGGCGTCACCGAGAGCGGCTCCTGGTACGGAGCCGGTCTGTGGGTCCGCCAGGTCACGGGACACCTCAACACCTGGCACAGTGGCGGCCTGCCCGGCACCTACACCTACACCGCGCGCCTGCAGAACGGCTTCACCTACGCCGCCCTGTTCAACCGCAACGAGGAGAGCGGCTCACCGGACTTCGACGTGCTCAGCCCTCGCATCAACGCCGAGATCGGCAAGGTGACCTCCTGGCCCACGACGGACCTGTTCCCCCGCTACCTCTGAGGTCGGCTCGGGCGACGAACTCCGAAGTCCATCAGGGACCTCGACCGGTGAGCCGTGGCATCGCTCCACGCGCTCGCCAGACCTGGCGACATCGGCATCCTTCTCTCAAGACCCCCTGACGCGATCTGACCGTCGCGCGCAACTCAGGCCGCAGAATGAGCCAGCGCGCCGCCAGTTGGCCGCCCGCCTGCGGGTGCGGCGAAGCGAGCCAAGGCCACCGACGCGGCGCATGCCAGTCGCGTGACGGATGCGCCCGTCCCCGTCCCTCTCATAGCCTGCCATGCCGCACGTTTCCGCAAGAAAGGACACACATGCGCTACCGCAAGAAGCTCGCGGCTCTTGCAGGAATGGCCTTGGCAGGATGCTGGCTGGCCGTGAACGCGGCACCCGCCGCAGCCGCCGGGCCGTGCGGTCGTGGCTACGAGTGGGTGGACAGCCACCGTATCCCCGACCATGGGCCGAAGGCAGGCTCCATCGAGGTCTACTACAACCCGGACATGGAGAGGAATTGCGCGATCGTCCAGGCGCAGGCGTCGGGGGAGAGGCAGTTCATGTCCGTGGACATCGCGCTCGCTGGTGCCAAGAAGTCGGCTGATGCCGACTTCGGTATGCGCAAGCATCGAGCAGGGCCTGTGTACGTGTCATCGGGGGCCGGTCCTGCATCGATCTGATCGCCATCATCGGCCCGCTCACCCGCCAGGTGAGCGGCGAACAGTGCCACTGATCCCTCGGACGACGCCTTCGGCCCGTTCGGTCGAGAACGCGTTGTAGCGCGATCTCGGTCCGGCCGTCGACCCCCCTTCGGGGTGGGCGGCCCTTCGGTCGAGTCCATGCTGCGCCGGCCCTTGACCCGAGGCCGACGGCGAAGATCCGATCCGCACACCAGTCATCTGAGGTTCGCTGACAGGTTCACCCCGACAGATCCTTTCCCAACCGTTTCCAGCCGCCGAATCACCCAGCGGATGGAAACCGATGCAGCATCACGAAAGGATCGCTGTACTGGCAGGTGCGATGCTGGCCTGCCTCTGCCTTCCCGCCAAGGCCGCACCGGCGCAAGCCGCCGGCCCCTGTGGGGACAGCTATGCGCAGGTCGGCAGCTACGGCATCAAGGTCGATGGGTGCAGTTCCCGATCGGGGATCGGATGAGCTCGGTTTAACGTGCGGTCGCGGTAGGCGGGGTCGTTCTTCTACCGCCGTCAGAGTTCGAAATCCTGGTAGCCGTACCCGGCAGTGTGCTCAAAGTGCCCGGGCAGCGGGCGCAGTGCGACTACGTCTCCCTCTCGCGCGACCTCCCCTCGCAAGGGCGGCACCTCGATACGGTCCCAGTGGACAGTGACGGATACCGAGTCCCCGAGCTCTCCGGCGAACATGCGAAACGACAGAGTCTGGATTTCGTCCTCTGCCTTCTCATCGGCCTCGAAGTCATACCCCACCTGCTCCTCAGGCCCGGTGAACGTGATGTCCGGATAGCCTGTTATTGAGATCGCCAGGAACGGATGCCGGTCGATCGAATCGGCCTGCATCCCCTGCTGGTAGACGTCCAAGGTCAGACGGGCGCCGTACCAGCAGAGCAGGTACAGGCTGATCTCCGGTGCGAGCTCCGCAGCCAGATCGTGCTGCACCGTCCGAAGTGCGAGTGGCCGTACCGCTGGTCCCAACCGACGTCGCCCGGATGGAGGCAGACGGGTCAGCTGACACTGGCACGCGTCCCACCGCTGCCGAGATCATCCCGTCAAACGGACGCGGTGACACTCCACCCGGACGTCATCAGGAGATCGCGGATCACGGCCGGCGCCCCGGCCGGAACCGCGCGGGGAGATGATTCCACGCGCGGCGGAACCCCCTCGGGAACGCACCGATCGGCAGCGGGTGACCCCAGCCGTTGTGCCAATCGTGTTGATCGGCCGGGAGCCGGCCAGCGCGGCAGGCCGACGCGAGCCTGGAAGCATGCGTACGCAGATGGGCCAGGACGAGCTGGGCCGCCCCTTCCTCACGACTCCACCCGGCCCGCCAACCGGCGAAGTCCTCGGCATCCCCCGAGGACAAGCGGTCGAGACCGGCCAGCCAACGCGCCGCCTCACCATCCCCCTCGCTGCTGAGCAGATGCTGATACCACGCGACGGGAAACCACCACGGGGGCGACCCGGTGTCGTGATCCAGCAGGCGGGCGTACGTTCCGGCGACAAAGCGGGGAACGTACAGCAGCGGCACGGCGGCTACGCCGATGAGGATGTCGGCCTCCTGGTGGTTCAGGCCGAAAGCGGTAAGCAACTCGCGCAGCCTGGTCCACACCGCCACCCGGTCAAGGTGCACGCCGCGTTGCGCCTCGTCCGGCAGGAACCACCGGTGGACCTGCCGCTCACGCAGGAGCGTGGCGCCGCCGGTGTCATGCTCGGCAGCGGCTCCCACTTCGGCCCAGCGCAGCCACGAACCGTCCGGTCCCGCGTCGGCGCCGATCGAGGCCGAACTACCGGCGTCGATCGGCGGGACCGGCAGCGGCAGGCAGGGCATCAAATCCGGCAGAGCCAGGAGGTCCACCCGATCGCCACGCCATGACAGGTGGCACAGCAGCGCCCCGGCGAGGACACATTGAGCCCCGACGGTGCTCAGCCTCTGCTCACCGGAGGGCAGATCGAGGCTGCAGGCGATCGTGTGATGCTTTTCCCGGTAGACGATGACGAGCGTCTCGTCGAAGAACCGCATCTCCTTCACATTGCAGCCGAAAAACGGGTTGTAGGTGGGCAGATCCACTCGAAGATGTGGCAGGCCACCTCCGGCCACGTTGATCGTGATGTTCACCGGGATGTGACCGTGCGCGGGGCTGCCTGCCACCTGCTCGACCCACCCGACGTGGCCGTCCTGCCGGTCGATCGTTTCGGCGAGGATCTCGACACCGCGATCGCTGGGCGCTTCCTGCATCGTTGCTGGAGAGAGGTAACCGGACGCGCGTGGCAGCGGGGACGCCTCATAGCGGCCGCCCAGGCCCAGGGCCGCACCGATCGAGGAGAGCAACTCCGTCCGGGAACCTGAGTTCCGGCCCGCCGCGCCCACCCGGTCAAGATCATCCACGGCGGCAGTGTACGGCGATCCACGACATCATGAACAGGCTGGTCACAGACGACGCCTCACCCGGTGAATGTCGGTCCCGTTTCCCGCATTGCCGCCATCGCAGACATTCACGCAGTCATGGTTACCATGGACCTGTGCGGTGACCTCCCGGAACCCGAGCTCGCCGAGTTGTACCGGCACCTTGATCCGCGCCTCAGGGCATGTCCGCGAGCAGACGCTCATCGTCAACGACGTCCTCGACCTGCTGGATGAGGAGCACGAGCCAATACGAGACGACAACGGCGACTGGGTGATCAGGGAGGTTTCCCGACCGGCGTGCGATGACGGCACCCCTGACGCGGCGTCGAAGAGGCCTGGTGCCGGGCTCTCGATCCTGGTGCGCTCGATCATGATCCACACGGTAGATCGGGACGCCTGCGCTCGACCGGCGCGCCCCACGACTGTCCCGCTGCGACACCCATCGCCCGGGGAGCCGCCTATCGCACCTCACAGCCGCATCAGCGCCTGGAGACCAAGCAGGGGGTCTCATCTGCCGCCGTCGATTCCCATCCGCCTGGTCTTTTCGTTGATGAACGCGGCGAAGGACGCGTCGGACTCGGCCAGCAAGGCCTCGATCCTGTCCGGATCGAACATCTGCTGGGGAAGCTGACCGCCGAGGGCGTTCTCCAGCAATTCCTGCGTACGCCGCGCCGCCTCATCCTGAGCGGTGCCGATCGCCCGCAGGAGTTCCTCCGCCAGAGTAGGCGAGTCGAGCCGCGTCACCCGAGGATTCAGATCGATCTTGGTCACCCGGCCGGCGCCATCCGTGAGCACCGTGATCAGACCGCTGGCGCCGCTCCCCACGCCCTGCACGCTGGACAGTTCCCCCTCCGCTCCGGACAGGCGACGCATGGTCTGCTGGGCTTCGTCTCGGATGCGGTCCAGATCGGCAAGGTCGATCTTCGCAGGGTCGAATGGCATGGCGGACACGATGACTCCTTCTCCACGGTGGCTGCTTCACTACCGATGACGGGCTCTTCAGGCCGACGCGGCCGGGCCGGTGTTCTTGGCATGCTCCGGCTTCTCGCGCTTGGGCGCCACCCACTGAGAGGGGGGATCCATGGAGATCACCGCCCTCTGGAAATCGATGCGGGCTCCCCCGGTCGGTGTAAGGTTGAATATCTTCGGCAGCGCCGTGCCGGTGTCGGCCATGGTGACGGCCACCGCCGCCAGGAAGGTCGCCAGGATCTTCGTCTGGTTGGCGAGGACGAAATTGGTGAAGGCGACGAGCCGGGCGAGCGCGATTTCCCCCTGGGCTCTCAGATACGGCGTGGCTCTCATGAGCAAGGTCGCGGCCAAGTAGCTCAAGACGATGGAGGCAAGAGCCCCGATCTCGTACCAGTACCGCGCATAGGCGTCCCGTATCTGATCGACCTGACCCTCCATGGTGTGGCAAAGGCCGCTCAGTTTCTGCAGATCGCCTCCGAAAACGGCGGCCGCGTTCAAAAACGCCTGACGGTCATCGGCGATCCAGTCGGCGCGGGACAGGAACACCGCATTGCCCAGCAGGCCCGGATACTCGACCTCCAAAGCCTTGGCAAGCGCGTTCCAGTTCGCCTTCGCATCCCCCATGCCGGGAACATTCGCCACCGCCGTGCTCAACATGACGACGGCCGGGACGAGCCGCTTCTCCCACCTCGCGGCCTCCTTGAAAGAATTCCAGGCGGCCGCCTGCTGCAAAGCAGGAAAGTAGACCACGCGGGTTCCCCTCCGATCTCATTTGTAGACGACGGTGCTGCTCTCCTCGGCGTCCCGCCAATTCTTTTTGATCGTCTCCAGGGCCGTGACCCACGCCTCCACCGTCTTGACTGCCTTGTCCACGGCACCCCGCACGTCATCCTGTCTCGCCCCGTACGCCTGGCTCAACGCCAAGCCCAAAGGCATGCCGAAACCCGGAGCGGGAACGTCGGTGTCGTCGATGGTCTTCTTCAAGGCTTCCAGGGCCGGAATGAACGTCTCGTCAAGGTGGTGCTGGATGCTGGAGATCGCAGCCGAAGTGACATAAATCTCCTGGGCCATGGTCGGCTCCTCCCCGCAATAGTGGCTGGCCTCGGCGCCGCCATGAGTCGGCTGGGCTCGCCGGGGATGGACGCCGCAGTGAACATTAGGTAAACCGAGCAAGACGGTGAATCCGTCAATTGACTGGTCATCAGCTGTCGCCCGCGGGTCGGGCCGACAGCATCGGCGCCAACCCCTCCGCCGCCTGGTCTTCGTGGACGGAGCCCGGCTCACCGTCATGGGGAGGCCAGCTTGAGAGATCTTGTAGGGTCGGCCGTCGATGAGCCGGATGCCTGTTGAGGCCGGTTCTGCCGGTTTTCGGGGTGCCGGTTTGTGGTGACGTGCCTGTGATGGTGTGGGCAGCGCGTTGAGGGTTCCCGGGAAGGGATGGTGATCCATGAGCTGGGGGCGGTTCCGCGGTCGTCGGCTGGTGTTACGCGATGGTGAGGGTGAGCGTGAGGTGATCGAATGCGCGGCGGTGATGAAGGCCGACATGAAGCGGGAGGTGAGCGCGAGCCCTGAGGTTGGGCTGTCCAGGGAGATCACCTGGGCGGTCGCCGGGAGGAGTTACCTGCACTACGGGCAGGAGTACCCCTACGGTTCACGGTTCGTGATGATCACTGGCGCCGGCCGCGATGAGGTCGACACGTTGACCCGGATCGTTTCGGACTACTTCGAGCCGCTTGAGGACGCGGAACTGCTGGACGCTGTCGTTTGCGCCCCGGAGGTGGAGCAGCGCCGGGCCGTGCTCGTCAGGGCGGGCATAGGCGCGCCCGTCTCCTGCGAGGGTGCCTTCCTTGCGCTCATCACCGAAGCGATGCGCGACCAGAACGCCCGGATCCGGGAGGGAGGACTCTGGGCGGCCATGTACGCGCTGTGGCCCGAACTCCTGCCGGCTGTCATGGAACTGACGGTCGATCCGGACAAGCTCCTGCGGGCGCAAGCGGACGCGCTCGTGCGATACATGAGGCGCGAGGGCATCACCCCATGAGGGCGGGTGACGAGGACCCGGCCCCCACACCCCCGTGAATCTTCATCACACCAGACGCAGCATACAACCTTCACCAGATGCGGCTTCATCGCCGCCGTAGGCGATCGTTGATGCAAACGCTCGCATTGCCTTTCAGCGTTCGGGCGGCCCCCACCTTGAGAGTGCTGATCCCGCGGAAAACGGAAGGTACCGTGACGGATCAACGAGGTCGCACGCGTTCGTCGGGCAACTCGTCAGCGCGAGAAGACGTGATGCCTTGCCTCAGCCCTCAGCTCGTTGCCGCTGCGCCGCTGTGAGTTTGGCTCGCACGAAATCGAGGATGTGATCGTCCTTCATGGAGTCGAACATCGTTAGAGCCCGCTTGAACGCGATGATGGCCTCATCGACTCGCCCCATATCGTGCAGGGCGAGGCCGAGGTTGTTCAGTGCCAGGCCTTGGCCATGGCGGTCGCCGAGATCGCGGTGGATGGCGGCGGCGTCCTGGTAGGTGGCGATGGCCTCCTCGCAACGCCGTGATTCGCGCAGGGCGAGGCCGAGGTTGTTCAGCGCCTGGCCCTCGCCGTGGCGGTCGCCGAGATCGCGGCAGATGTGCAGGCATTGCTGAAGGACGGTGATGGCTTCACCGAACTGCCGCACTTCTTGCAGGGCGAGGCCGAGGTTGTTCAGCGCCCGGCCTTCCCCGTGACGGTCGCCGAGATCGCGGCAGAGGACGACGGCGTCCTGGTAGGTGGTGATGGCCTCCTCCCAACGCCGTGATCCGTGCAGGGCGAGGCCGAGGTTGTTCAGCGCCCGGCCTTCCCCGTGACGGTCGCCGAGATCGCGGCAGATGCGCAGGTCTTGCTGGTGAGCGGCGATGGCCTCCTCGAAGCGCCGTATCCGGCGTAGAACAAGGCCGAGGTTGTTCAGGGCCAGGCCTTCGCCCTGACGGTCGCCGAGATCACGATGGAGGGTGGCGGCGGCCCGGAGTGCGATGATGGCAACCTCGAAACGCCGCACTTCTTGCAGGGCGAGGCCGAGGTTGTTCAGCGCCGTGCCCTCGCTGTGCCGATCTCCGAGATCACGATAGATGGTGGCAGCGGCCCGGTGGGCGGTGATGGCCCCGCCGAAGCGCCGCACTTCTTGCAGGGCGAGGCCGAGGTTGTTCAGCGCCTGGCCTTCGCCGCGGCGGTCACCAAGCCCGCGACAGAGGGCGACGGCGTCCTGGTGGGCGGTGACGGCCTCCTCGAAGCGGCGCAGTTCACGCAGGTCGAGGCCGAGGTTGTTCAGCGCTCCGCTCTCGCCGTGGCGATCGCCGAGTTCGCGGTAGATGGTGACGGCGTTCCGGTGGACGGTGATGGCCTCGCCGAAGCGCCGTACTTCTTGCAGGGCATTGCCCAGATTGTTCAGCGCCTGGCCTTCGCCGTGGCGATCGCTGAGTTCGCGGTAGATGGTGACGGCGTTCCGGTGGACGGTGATGGCCTCCTCGAAGCGCCGCACCGCGCGCAGGGCGAGGCCGAGGTTGTTCAGTGCCCCGCCTTCGCCGCGGCGGTCGCCGAGCTGGCTGGCGGCGGCCGCCGCGATTGTGCTGACCGTCAGGAGATCGTCGAGGGCCCGCCGCCAGGACAGGTAGACGTTCAGGCATGCCGACAGGCAGGAGGCGATCTGATGGCGACCGGCGGCATGGGCCACAGCGACGGCGGTGACGAGGTTGGCGCGTTCGGCGCCGAACCAGGCCAGGGCGTCGTCTCGTCCGGTGAACCGGTCCGGAACAGGCTGGCCGGACAGGGCGCGCAGATGAGCGTTGGCGAACTCGGCCGTGTCGAGGTAATGCCCCAGAAGGCGGTCCAGCGCCTGCTCGCGCTGGTCGTCGACTGCCTGACTGAGACCGTGCTGGCCGGCGTACAGGCGGACCAGGTCGTGCATGCCCCACCGGCCGGCGACCGGCGTGGTGAGCAAGTGAGCGCGGGCCAGTGCGGCCAGGTGCCGCCGTACCACCGGCTCCGATGTATCGGCCAGGGCGGCCGCGGCCGGGAGCGAGATGTCCGGGCCGGGGTTGAGCGGCAGCAGCCGGAACAGCCGGGCCTGCTCGGGCTGGTCGGCCAGCAGGTGCTGGTAGGACAGGTCGAACGCGGCCCGGACCGCCAGCGGGCGGCCGTATGGGTCACGGTCGCCGCTGTCGAGGGCATCCAGCCGGTGGTGGGCGTCGGCGAGTTCCGCGGCCACGTCAGCAAGAGGACGGCCGGGCTCGGCGCGCAGCAGGGCAGCGATGATCTGCAACGCCAGCGGCAGCCGCCCGCACAACCGCCCGATCTCCTTCGCGGGCCCGGGCTCGGCCGCGACACGCGGATCGGCCCGCCCCATCTCCAGAGCGGTGCCCAGCAGGTCAACCGCGTCGGCCTCGGGCAACACGGCCAGATCGACCAGATGGGCCGGCAGGGCCAGGATGTGCCGGGAGGTGACCAGCAGCCGGTGACACGGCTGGGCCGGCAACAGTGGCTCCACCTGGCCGGTCGTGGCGGCGTTGTCGGCCACCACCAGCACCGCCCGTCCCTTGCGGGCCCGCTCCTCCAGCATCGACCGGTACAAGCCTAGCTGCTCCTCGCCGGTGGGCGGGAGATCAGTGTCGCGGATGCCCATCGCTCGCAGCAACTGCCCCGCCGCCGCGGTGGCGGGCACGCGCTCGCACGGGTCGGGGGTGTACCCGCGTAGGTCGATGAAGAAAACCCCGCCACCGAACCAGTCCTCGGCCATCGCCTGGTGAGCGGCAACCAGCGCCAGCGCAGTCTTGCCCACCCCGGCCATTCCCGCCACCGCTAACACCCTCGCCGCCCCACTCCCGCCTGCCCGGTCCAGGAACGCCAGCACTTCCTTCAGAGCCCCGGCGCGGCCGACGAAGCCGACCGGCGCGGCCGGCAGACCGGCCAGGGCCTGAGGGGCGGGACGTGTGGGTTGCACGATGGTCGCTGAGGCGTTGGGACCGGTCTGGATGATGCCGTGATTGGTCACCACGCCAACGGCGCCGGGCCCTCGGGCGGATGCCGAGGGGTGCTCCCGCGGGGGAATGCTCACCGCTCGGCGTGACTGTGGTCGCCAGTCTGGATGATGCCGGTGTTGGTTCTCACAGCCACCGCTCGCTCACCGATGGCGTTCACCGTCATCGAGGCGGTGGCCGAGCCGAGCATGTCGGCGAGTTCCTTGGCCAGCGCCGGATCGGCGGCGAGCGCCTTCTTGATCTGCAACCGCAGCGCGGCCAGGCTGTCATCATCGTCAGGCGCCTGAACCCGGTCGGCCACCGCGCTCTCCAGCTCGGCCTGGCTTTCCGGCCGTTGCCAGATGCGCTGCAGCAGGCGCTGCCCCATGCCGATCGTCTCATCGGCGGCCACGTCCTGCGCCTTGGTCAGCACCGCACTCCCGTAGGCGGCGATAGCCGCGCTCGCATACGGCATCAGCAACGGCACCACAGCAGAGACGTCCATACGCCCTCCGGCCGGATCCAACAGGTGAGCCGATCGTACGCCGCACGGCCAGATGCGGCAGGCGCAAACCGGGCGAGCTTGGAGATATCCCTGGATAAAACCCGCACCTGCTGCGATGCCGCACAAGAGACCGGCACGGTGATGTGCTCGACTGTGCCGCATCCGTCGATCGATGGCGTGCTTTTGGCGTCAGAAGTCCAGACGCCAATCGGTCTTCGCCCGCTCCAACACCTCTTCCAACGAGTCAACCTCAGCCAGGAGGTCGACTCGGTCTCGCTGGCGCGGTCTCCGACGGTGGCGTCCGGGACGAAAAAGTCCGGCAATGCGCCCATCAGGTTGGGATCGAACAGATCTCCGAGCTCGTCCCACCGGAGATCCGTCATGCCGTCATGCCGCTTGCGCGGGGCCTGCCGCAGCTCGATCACGTCGGCTTGTGGCTGACGGCGATGACCGGAAGCAGCGTCGGCGGGGCCTGGCCGCCAACGTCTGTGGCGACCAGGTGCGCTTGGCACTGCTGGAGGCTCGCCCCGGCCGGGCTGACCGCTCACCAGCTGGTGGGCGCCACCGGGCTGAGCCTTAGCCATGTCCGCAAGGGCATCCTTTACAGCCGCGAGGTCTCGCCGATGGCGCACCTGACCCCGCTGATCTGGACCTACGTCGACGGCTACCGCTTCTCATCTTCACCCGACGACTGGATCGCCTACGAACGCTCGCGCACCGAGTCGACCCGGATCAGCAGCCTGCTGTCGGCCACCGTGGCCGCACGCGGCCGCGCGACCCGAGGAGGAATGGACCAATCTGGTACTGGGGCAGCTCAACGCGGTCCAGTCGGCGCCGGCCTTGCTGTCCAAGGCGGGAGCGTGAGCCCGATGCGTCATCGCCTTTGTCCTTCAGACACCTCCGACGCAGAGTGGGACTTCATCGAGCCCCTGCTACCGGTGCCCGCCTGTCTGACGCCCAAGGGCGGCCGCCCAGAGAAACATCCTCGCCGAGACGAGTTCGATACAGCGACTCAAGCCACCGGCCATCTCCATCTGCGGGCGAGCCTGCTCCAGAAAAGCGGCGATCTCGGACCTGGCCCAGCTCACCAATGTGCGATGCGGGACTCCTACCGGTGCTGCCGCCAAGAGCCGCCAACGATCCCCCCGCCACGGACGAAGACCGGCCAACCCCGGACAGGCGCGCGCCACCCAGTCATGCGACAGATGCGTCCCTGCCGCCGTGCCGGGGACGATGGCCGCCGGACTGCGGCGACCCCGACGGCGAGGAGCGCGATCTTCACCTCTGACCGCCCCCGGGCGGGCGCGGCGGACGAGGCAGTGCGCGACCGAGGAAGGAAGGTCATGCACATCAAGATGGCCGTACTGCGAGCACCCGACGCTCCGCACCACCTGGAGGACGTCGAGCTTCGCGACCCGGACGCGGGAAAAGTCCTGATCAAGATCGCCGGGGTCGGGATGTGCCACACCGACCTCCTGCCGCGCGCACCGGGGTATCCGGCCCAGTGGCCGCTCATCCTCGGGCACGAAGGCGCGGGAATGGTGGAGGAGATAGGCCCGGGGTGACCGGGTTGCGCCCGGGAGACCACGTCGTCCTGTCCTACGACTCCTGCCGCTGCTGCGACCTGTGCCTGGCCGGACACCCCGCCTACTGCGCCACATTCTTCCCGCGCAACCTCACTGGCGACGGCGTGGACGGACCGGGCCCCGTACGCGATCATGCGGGGGATCCGGTGGCCGCACGATGGTTCGGGCAGTCCTCGTTCGCCACCCACGCGGTGGTCGCGGCCCGCAACGCGGTCAAGGTCGGCAGGGACCTGCCGCTGGCGATACTCGGCCCACTGGGCTGCGCGATCCAGACCGGCGCGGGTAACTGTGCTGCTCGCGCTCAAGGTGGCCACAGGATCCAGCATGATCGTTTTCGGGACGGGAGCGGTCGGCCTGAGCGCGATCATGGCCGCGCGGGTGGCCGTCGCCGCCACGATCGTCGCCATCGACGTCCGCCCCGCACGCCTGGACCTGGCGCGGGGACTCGGAGCGACCCACGCCTTCGACGGAACCCGTGAGGACCTGCCGAGACGTTTGCAGGAGGTGACCGGCGAAGCCCACTACACGATCGACACCACGGGCCTGCCTGCGGTCATCGCCACCGCGATCGCCGCGCTGCGCCCCACCGGCACCTGCGGCCTGCTCGGCGCTCCCCAGGCGGACCTGGTGCTCGATCCCAAGCTCGTACTGGCCGGAGGCAACCTCATGGGCAGCTGCGAAGGCGACGCCGTCCCGCAACTCCTCATCCCCGCGCTGGTCCGGCTCTGGCAGCAGGGACGCTTCCCGTCGAAAAACTGATCACGACCTTCCTCCTGGCCCACATCAACGAAGCCGAGCAGGCCGCCGTCGCGGGCGAGGTCGTCAAACCCGTTCTGCTGCCCTGAACGGCAAGGCCGCCCGGCCGGCTCGCTCAGCGATCGGGCGCTCGACAACTTGTCATGTTCTCCTCGCACCGCAGGCAAGCTCCAAGGGCCTTCAGCCCGGCGGCGAATCACCGGAAAACGCATCAGTCCCGCCCGTCGCCGCGCCCGCAGGAAAGCGGGCCTGGCTGATGACAGCACGTCGCACCGGCAACTGCTGACCGACCACGACCCGACCGCCCACTGTCTCGCCCCTGTCGTCGTGACCTGGTGATGAGGACACGGCCCCGCCATGAGTGCACGATCATCGAGGCGCTGTCCAGGACCCGACCGCAGCCGAGATCGGATACGCGTTCACGCACCTGGGCCTTCGGCGATCGCTCCCGCGTGCGGGGACCATGGCCCACAGGGTCCACGTCCCGGAACGGAGCCGGTCCTGACGCCTGCGCGCCCACCTGCCTCACCCCCGCCCCGTACGAGTGCCTCGCCAGGACGAGGTGAGCCGGTCGACGATCGGCAGCCCCCGGGCTTCCAGCGCACGGCGGGCCAGGGCGGCGCCACGGCGGCGCGCATCGGCGAAGTCGTCCGGCGAACCGCCCCGAAAAAGCGGGGGAGAGGGTGCGGGCTTGAGCGGCCGTGCCGGTCGGTCACCAGGGCTGCGGATGGCAGAGGCGACGTCCGGCGCCCGGCGTGCCTCATTCACCTGCGCTCCGATGGCCACGCACGCCAGACAGGGATGCCCGGAGGGCAGCACATGATCCTCACACTCAGGACGCGGGCAGCGGTAGCCGCGCCGCAGCACCGTCAAGGCCGCCGCCACCGGCCGCCGCACCGGCAACCCACGCCAGACCGCCAGTCGGCGACGCACCCGAGCCGACAGCTCGGCGGCGGTCCGGCCTTTGCCGAGCTCAGCTTCGATCGCGGCCAATACCCGCTCCCGATCGGTATCCGACATGCGCGCCTGCCACTCGATCGGCAACGCGCACATCACACTCAGCGCCCCGCCGGGTCGCACCGCCGGGCGCGGCAGCCGCTCCACCACCTGCCTGTCGACGCCGCCGGTTTGTGCCCTCTCGCGCAGCGACCCGTCCTCAGCGCTCCTACGGCGCTGTAGATCGCCTACGGCGAGAGGAGAACAATCACGCTTCCTCCCTCCCGCTTGATCGTCAGGCTTCTGTGCAGGCTCGGCTTCCGAGATCGTTTCGCCGTGGCTTCCGCGATCACCTCGTTCAGCTTTCCGGGGTCGATCTTCCCCTGCGGACACGGCGCCCCCGCCCGCCTCCTCCTCACGAACCCCGGGACCGGAGCGCAAGGGCGCATCATGCGTCCGGTAAGCGATCAAACGGCCCATACGGTGGCCGGTGATCCAGCCGTCCATCTCCAGCGTGGCCAGCAGAGACCGCACCGTCCGATCCGTCACCCCCAGATCCTCGGCCAGCGCGGCTTGCTCACGAACCCGGCCGACCTCCTCCTCGCGGCGCAACCGGCAATACAGCTCCAGCAGCGCGGCCCGGTTCCGGCGGGGCGCCCACACGCCGCCGACACGGTGACAGCCGACTCCGGCCGCCGCCCGGTAGGAAATCCGGGCCCACGCGGCGTTCTGCGGGATCGGGGCCAGAAAGCGGCGGGTCACGGACGTGCTGGAGTCGGTGACGATCCATCCTCCGGCCGCAGCGAGCCCCTGGTAGATCGTGGAAGGGTGCACCCCGAGCCGCCTGGCCAGGTAACCGATGCTCGCGGTGCAGCCCGCCTGCCGCTGCGACAGCGCGGCGATCTGCGCCGCGACCGGCCAGGCCGCTCCATGCGGCAGTTCGAGGGGGACTTTGACCGTGCCGTCCGGCAGGTCGTCCAGGCGGACGGGAGAGCGCGCGGTCCCGGCTGGGCTCGGGGCGTCGGCCTCGCCGGAACGCCGGTCAAAGCGGTGGCCGGGGGCTGTTTTCGGGCATGCTGAAGAGAGCGCATGGCTCACGGTGTGCTCCTGCGGTGTTGGTGGGCGCACCAAAGACAGGTGCCGGCGATCGTGCCGGTGGCCGATCGCGCACCCGAGGTGCGTTATGGGGTTAGGAGATCCCGGGTATGTCTCCTCCGGGCGGGCGGCTGATCTAGATCACGGGCGCCTCCGGGATCACCTGCAGCCGGTGTGCGAGCCACGGGAACGCGGCGGTGACATCGGGTGGGCCCATGACGAGGCGGTCCGCAGGCAGGCGAACGTCACCGCTGCCGATGCCAGGGGTTGTCGGACCTGGCACCGTTTTCGGGCGTACTGAAGAGAGCGCATGGCTCACGGTGTGCTCCTGCGGTGTTGGTGGGCGCACCAAAGACAGGTGCCGGCGATCGTGCCGGTGGCCGATCGCGCACCCGAGGTGCGTTATGGGGTTAGAAGGGCCGGAATGTCGTCCGGGCGATGGGCTATTCAGGCCAAGGGCGCCTCCGGCCGAAGCTGGGTGTGATGCGCCGACCGCGCAACCACGGTGGCGAGCTGGAGGCGGTGGCAGATCGACGGCCCGACGACGGGCCGCCTGAGGCCGGTCGGGGCAGAGCGCACCCGGCTCGTCGCGACGCCACGAAGCGTTCCCTCGGCCGGCACTTCGACCAGCCAAGGAGCCGTGCGCAAGCCCCTGCGGGGCTGCTGAAGACCCGCCCCATCACCAGGCGCGGCAAGGCGCTGCCTGGCACACGGCGCGGCAGATTCCGCGCTTCGCGGTGTGCCCCGTTTAGGGCAGGCGCGAGCGGTAAAGATCGCGGTAGGGCCGGACACGCCGAACACGCCGAATGTGCGCACGACTAGCCGACCCGGTGATCCATCGTCTATGGTGGTCTCCGAGACGTCTGGACGCCGGCCAGGCACGCGAAAGCCGAAGCCGACACGAGCCGGGCCGGTCGTCTGGTTTGTAGAGAGAGCTCTCGCGCAAGGTTTTCCAGGCCGGTAGCGCGGGGGCTCTCTGCATTTGTGCGGGTGCGCCGGTGTGGGCGCGGCTTACATGGGCGTCTGCGTGCCTCCTCTTGCCGGAGTGCCGGCGAATCTAAGCGGCGCTCTGCCGGGGCTGGTCGGCGCCGTACACATCCAGGAACGACTGCTGCTCGTAAGTGGATCGAAGGTCCACCGCCGAGGTGTCGGCGCCGCCGCTCAGCAGAATGCCAACGAGCGAGCGAGCAGCCTCGGGCGCCAGCCCGCGACCGTCGTGGCCGTGATCGCCTTCTTTCGGCTCGGGGTGCAACGCACTCATCAAGGTCACGAGATAGGCCGTCATGCGGGAATAACCGTAGGCCTTGTACGCGGACTTGATGCGGGGCTTCACGCCCAGCGGAGTCCGGAACGTGAACACATGCCTCCCGCCGGACACCGGCACCTGCGCGGCTCCCAGCAGCATCGGAATCGCCGACTGGACAGACGCGGCCCGTTCCGGATCCTCGCGTTGCTCCGGGTGCAAGGCACTGATCAGGTCGGCCAGATAGACGCCGGGCTGAGTGTAGCCATGGCGCTGGCCGGCATCCTCGATGCGGCGTCTCAGCTCGGACGGCACCGCGAACGTCGATGTGTCCCTTTGCCCCTTGCTGAGCTGTGCCATCGCCATCCCCTCCCATCACTGGTGATCGAGACCGTAGCGCACAGACAATCAGATTGCGAGGAGCCGCGCAGGCGATTCGCATAGTTGCTCGCAGTTTCATGACATCAGCACTCCGTCACACGAAATCCAATCTTGATGATCACAGCCGAGGAAGCAGTACTACCGAATCCGGGCGGATGTTCCTCTGGAGGCGTGAGCGTGGCGATCCGTCCAATTGAGCGTCGAATGCCCGATCGCCTTGCCCTTCGAGGGAGATGTCTCGTTGGGCGACCTCCTTCCTGTGGTCGGGATCAATGAGCAAGCCCACGGCCACAGCCTCATCCGCGTTGTCGCAGCAGGATGTGGCGGCGTTGGAGTGCGGCCCGTAGGCAGTGTCAGCCGAACGCCGTCTTGATGGCACTTTGCTCGGCGGCTCTCACTGAGCGAAGAGTTGAGCGCGAGAACTCGCTGCCAGCTTCAGGCGAGCAGCACCGGCAGTCGCATGGGCTTGTGGGTGAACTCCTGGCTGGTCCAGGGCACGTCCTCCAAGGGGATGGCGCAGCGCAGCGCCGGAGCCCGGCTTGTGAGGGCTCGCAGCGCCTCCTGCAACTCCATCCTGGCGAAGGCGTGGCCGAGGCAGTAGTGCGGGCCGTGTCCGAAGCCCAGGTGTCCTCGAGTATCGGCGCCCTCATCGTAGCGGCGGATGTCGAATCGTTCGGGGCAGTGGAATGCCTGGGGATCGTGGTTGGCCGCGGCGATGTGTGGCAGCACCACGGTGCCTGCGGGTACGACTGCTCCGGAGGGGAGTTTCACGGTGGTGGTGGCGTGCCGTACCAGGCCGGGGTTGCCGGGCCCGTCGTATCGGAGGATCTCCTCCACTGCCGAGGGGATCAATGCGGGGTCCTGGACAAGGATCTGATACTGCTGCGGGTGCAGCAACAGCCGGAACACGCCGCGGGAGATCATCATGGCAGTGGTCTCGTGGCCGGCAGTGATAATCATGAAGACGATGTTGACCAGTTCCGTCTCTGTCAACTGATCTCCATCGTCATGGGCGCCGATGAGCTCATCGAGAAGGTCGTCGCCGGGGTTGGCGCGGTGGCTGTCCACCAGGCGGGCCACGTACGCCATGAACGAGGCGTAGGCCTCCATGCGCTTCTGAACCGAGGCGGTGTTGGTTGTCAGGAAGGCCGTGCTCCAGGTGTGGAACTGCTGATGGTCGGCGGTGGGTACGCCCAGCACTTGACAGATCATGCGGGAGGCAAGGGGCAGGGCGTATTCGGCGACCAGGTCGATGACTCCGTCGGCGGGGTCGAGGAGTTCGTGTGCGAGGGTGCGGCAGGATTGCCGCCATTGCTCGGCCGCCTGCACGGTGAAGGCAGTGCGGAGGATCCGGCGCTGCCGGCTGTGGCCGGGGGCGTCCATGTTGACCAGGATGCCGGGCACGTCCTCGACGGTCAGGCCCTTGATCGGCCGTGGCAGCGTCGGATCAGTGAGATCACGACTGCTGCCTGGGCAGGCCAGGATGGCCTGAACGTCGTCGTAGTTCACAGCCGTGAGGATGTTCGCCCCGCTCGGCATGGCCATGGGGGCGAGCGGGGCGGAGCGGTATCGCTCGGCCAGGGCAGGTGAGGGGGTGCCGTAAGGGCCAGGCGTCCATGCTGTCTCGGCGGTTTTGGGGGCGGTGGTCACAATGGGACTCCTCGTCTGCTGCTGAGGGAATGAGCGGGTAGGGCGCGCCAACCGCCGAAGCCGTGGCGATGGGTGCCCGGGGTACATGTGGAGAGGTTCGCTGCCGGTCTGTGCAAGGTGGCTCAGCGCGGAAGCGGGATGGCCACGAGCGGTCGTTGTGTCTGCGGCGGCAGGGTGTCTCGTGCTGGACGTCATGTGACCCCCAGGGCAGCGGCAATGCCCCTGGCCAGGGTTTCGATGATGTTGGGGACGTAGAAGATCACGCCGATGACGACGGCGACGGCCAGGAATTGAACGAAGCGCGTGATCTCTCTGGTGAACAGGAAGAACAGCGCCACCACCGAGACGGTGACCAGAAAGAGCGGTCCGAAGAAGGCGCGGAGGAAATCGGCCAGTCCCGTGGTGTCCAGCTCCCCCGTGGGGGTCGGCGATGGAGAGAGCGAGGTCAGGAGGTTGGTCACGTGATTCATGGCTGCGGGGATTGCGTCAGCGAGCCGGCTGCGGACTGTGGGCTCGCAGGGACAAGGAGTCCGCGCTTGAGTCCGGACCCGCGGAGGCGGACCTGGGCAGGTGGTGCGAGAGCCGGAGTCGCATTGGCCGCTTGCATGGGGGCACACCTCTTTCGCCATCCTGCATCGCGGTCACCATATATTGGTGAAAGCTGTCATGTGTCGTCAATTAATTGGTAAACAAGATGTCGCCGCGGTGGGTGGTATGTCAAGATCGATGGCCATAAATTGTTGGCGAGGGCGTCTGTTCGTCCATGTATGGTGTTGTGATCGTGTTAGCCCTGTACCAAGATCCATCCTCCATGTATGGTGGAGTTAATCCATCTATGGCGGGTTGTGGCCATGGATGCCTCCCGACGACACCGCGAGGTGAGGCGTGCACCAGGTCCGGACGGAGATCCACATCTCGGCATCTCCCGAGCAGGTATGGAAGATCCTCTGCGATTTCGGCGCCTATCCTGAATGGAATCCGCTGGTGCCCCGGATGCGCGGCGCCGCGGTGCCAGGAAGCCGACTGTCTCTGCCCACGGCCATGTGGCCGGGAGGCCCTGTCGTCATGCCGACGCGCGCGACGGTAGAGGAGGCGACGCCTCCACGGCGTCTGGCCTGGCGGGTCAACATGATCACGCGCAGTGTCGCCAGTTCACTGCACGATTTCGAACTGTCTCCCGATGGGGCGGGAGGCACGCATCTGCTGCATCGAGAGACCATCACCGGGGCGATGGCTCCGATGATGTGGTCCGTGGTGCGCCGGTTCGAGCCGACGTTCGTACAGCTCAATCAGGCACTGAAGAAACGCGCTGAAGCGTCGGCCTAGCTGCGCCCTGGGTGCTGCGAGAGGGGCGCGGCGTCCGAGGTCAGCGGCAGCGGGCCCTGAGCGTATTCGCGAGCGACCTTGGTGATCCACGAGATGCCGCCCGCGATATCGTCGGGGGCCGCCTGGCCGTAGGTCCAGCTGGTGTGCTCGGTCGCGAGGTCCGGCCGCTGCGCCAGTGCGGCGGCGATCCAGGCAGCATGTGCCGCGGGCTCGATCCGATCCTCAGGCAGCCCGGCTGCTCTGGCCGCCGAGCGCGCCCTGGCTAGCAGCGCGGGCGATTCGGGCCAGGCCGCCAGAAGTCCGAGAGTGTCGTGGATCTCGGTGACCGCGGCAATCAGCAGGGCGCCGGTCGGCAGGCTTTCCTGCACCCGGATCACGTCAGGGTAGGCGGTGCGTAGCGCCCGCCATAGCGGGGAGAGCAGGCGCAGGTCGCGGCGAGCTCGATACCAGTTCAGCGGCAGGGCGAGGGCCGGCACCGTCAAACCGACGAAACCGATGGTGTAGCCGGGGTAATTGATGACCGCCGCAAGGTCGGCCGACCATGGCCATGGCCAGGGCGGAACACCAGGCATCCAGGTTCTGAGGGCATCGGGCACCAGGTAGAGCAATGTGTACAGCGAGCGAGCGCCGCCGATGTTGCCGATGGCCATCATGTACAGGCCGACCTTGGTGAGCCGCGAGACGGTCGCGCGGGCGAGCGCGGTGAAGGCGACGGTCGCGGTCACGAACACGGCCAGCATGTATCCCTCGTACAACCCGAGAGTGATCATCTGTGCGGGCGAACCCCGATGATGGCCGATGGCGAGGTAGGAGGAGGGGCCGTCCAGGTGATGGGTGAGGGCCAGGACAGAGGTGGTGGCGATGAAGGCGCCGGCTACCGTCCAAAGGAGCCACAGCACGCGTATGGGATGCCGGCGATCCGCTGTCCGGCCCAGCTGCAGCCAGCCGCCGACCGCAGACATGGCGATCATTCCAGCGGTCATCTCGATGGCGAACGGCAGGCCGGGCAGGTTGCTGACGCGCAGCAGCCAGGCGTGGACCGCGGGCTGCGGGGCGATGGTGGCATTCACGCATCCGAAGGCCAGCGCGAGGGCGATCAGGAAGTGCCGGGGTGATCTGCGGATCCCCGGCATGCGTAACAGCGCGATCACCCACATCGGCACCAAGGTCAGGACGAGAATCAGACTACTCATCGAGGTAGGGGTTGAGCAGGGGCCCGGCGAGTTCGCGCAGGGTCTCGCCGCGTGCGGGGTTGAGGCTCTTGAGCCCACCGCGGCGGGCCCGATCCCCCAGGGCCATGGCCAGGGCGTCGGCTTCTTGCTCCAGCCGTCCCCGGTCGTGCAGGGTGCGGCCCATGACGGCCTGAATCTCGCTGCGGCCGCCAGCGCCGGAGAAGCCTTGCGCCTGCCGAGCCGTAGCGGCGAAGTCGGCGATCTGCCTCTTGGCTTCTTCGTCCAGCTCTCCCATGCTGCGGGTCAAGACCCGCAGCTCTGAGCCGGACGGCTCGGCGGCGCTCGACGATGGGGCCATGGTTCGAGCGATGTTCTTCCGCGCCTCGGGCTCCTTGTAATGGCCGCAGACGAGGTGCGCCGCCTCATGGAAGATCATCATCAGCTGATGCGGCACGGGCACGTACCCCGCGTACCCGATGATGTCCAGGTCGGCCGTCCGGATGTAGAGCCCGCCCACCCCGCACGCATCCAGCCGCGAGAATCGGCCAAGCTCGAAGGGGTGCGCGACCACGTGCCGGTCCGTCAAGCGGCTCAGCAGGGCACAAAACCCTTCGAGGTCAAAGGGATCTGGCATCTGGCGTAGCAGGGAGCCGTGTTCGCGCTGCAGTTGCTTGAACAGTGTCCGACCGCGCGGTAACCGGAACATGTGATCCTCCCTTCGCAGGCAACACTCAGAAGCTGGGATCGCTGGCGGTCATTGATCCACAGGGGGAAGTCCGTGCACGCGCCGGACCATGTTGGTGAAGTCGACGATCTGCTGCCGTGCCTGTTCGTCCAGCTCGCCGATGCTGCGAGTCAGGACGACCATCTCCGGGGTGGGCGGTTCCGGCACGGGAATGGAAGCGGAGTCGTCGGCTGATGCCGCTCCCTCGCCGGCCCAGTAGCCCAACGGCACGTCGGGAAACAGGATTTGCAGGGCGCCCATGGTCTTGGCCGTCGGATTGGTCATCTCGCCTCTCTTGGCCCGGCCGATCTGACTGGAGCTCCAGCCCAACACCGCCTGGAGTTCCTTGTCACTCTTGCCGGCCAGAGCGCGCTGGATCCGTTCCGCGATCACGAGCTCCCGAGGTGTAGGCACATCACTCTTTGCTGCCACGGTCCCCGCTCCTCACGGTCGCACCTCCATAAATGAAGGTTCTTCGAGGAATTCCACAATACATGGGCGGGAGATCTTGACACACCCCTTGCCTCATAGACATCGTGTTCATCAATAAATGAGTGACTTGCTGCTCGATCACCAATATATGGGTGAGCAGATTGGCGGTCGGAGGCTGTGCAGCGGCCTGCTCACAAGCGATTACCGATGTCCCCCGCCCTCGGAGATGCAACGATGCCGTTGAACGATCATCTACCCGTGCGGTCAGCCAATGCCGCTACGGCATGCCGCCGGACCCACAGCCATGATCAGCACGGAACCCAGCAGCTGACGGTGGCCGCGCCGTGGCTGAGCGCCGACGAGTTGCCGGCCCAGGACGAAGTCAGTGGCGGTGACCCAGTGCTGCTGGTGGTCGGTCGGCCCGCGATCAGCCTGAGCGAACGGCTCATCGCCGTGAGCGTCCCCAACCACGGCGGCTCGACGAGTTCCCGATGGTCGTGACCGCTGGGCCTGGCCACTCCGTGGCCTCACGGCGGCCGCGCGTCTCCACGCGCGCTTCTCACCGCCGCCCGTCATCATCGCAGCGATTGGTACAGGTGGTCAGTGCCGCCGTGACAGGCCTGGTAATGGCAGACACGCTGGCCTCCACCCTGGTCCTGCCGCTGGTCCGTCAAGATCCGATCGCACGAGGCGTGCCGCTGGCGCAGGTCAGCCTGCTCACCACCGCCTACCTGGCCGCCATCGCGGCGCTGCTGACTCCGGCCGGTCGCCTGGCGGACCTGATCGGCCGACGTGCGCTGCTGGCAGCGGGCCTGATGGTCTTCGCCGCGGGCGCGTTCACGATGGCGTTCGCCTCGAGCTGGCCACTTCTGGTGAGCGCACGGCTGGCCCAAGGGGTGGCAGCGGCGATGATGCTGCCCTCCGCGCTGGGGCTGCTGCTGAGCCGTGTTGGGAATCGGCAGCGGCGCGGCGCGGCCGCGCTGTGGGGGGCGGCCACCGGCGCCGGCGGGCTGGTCGCGCATGCCTTCGGCGGGCTGATGGCCGACGGTTACGGATGGCGGGCGTTGTACCTGCCCATGGGCGTCACCGCCATCGCGCTGCTGCTCCTGGTGGCGGCGCTGCCGCGCACGCCGACCGGTGAGCGCGGGGCGCTGGACGTGCCGGGGATGCTCGCCTCAACGTCCGCCATCGCCGCGGCGGTGCTGCTGCTGTCCTGCGGTGGTTCGTGGGGGTGGACCTCGCCCGCCACGCTCGCGGTGGGCGCCGTGATGGTGAGCGCCGCGAACCTGGCCTGGGCCCGCGCGCGCCGTCGCCCGGAGGGCGCTGAGCAGGTTGCGCCGCTGTGGCGGTACCCAGGCTTCACGTGGGGGCTGCTGACGTCACTGCTCTACGGGCTGCTGGCCTTCCCGCTGCTGGCGGTCGCGCCGCTGGTGCTACGCGGCGCCGGGATGAGCCCCACCGGCGTGGGAGTGGCCCTGGCCCCCCTGTCTGCCGCCGTCATGCTGTCCAGCACCCTGGTGGCCCGGGCTGCCCGCCGCGCCGGCACGTCCTGGACGATCTACGCAGGCGCCTACCTCAGCACCATCGGCCTGGTGGTGCTGTACGCCGCTCCGCACACCTCGATGGGCGCGCTGGCCGGGCTGGTTATCACCGGCGCGGGGTTCGGGTTCCTCTCCACGACCGCGACCATCGCGGGCACCTTGGGCGTGACCCCCGCTCGCTACGCCACCGCCATCGGCTCCATCACCACCGCGCGCATGTTGGGCGGCGCCATCGGGCCCGCGACCGCGCTCGCCTACCTGACGTCGACCGGACAGGACCCGGCTGAGGGCTACCCCGACGTGCTGGCAGGCGGAATCGGCTTGAGCCTGCTGCTGGGGCTGCTCTCGCTGGTGCGCCGCATCCGGCACATCAACGGCGCCGCGGCGACCTCCGCCCCGCCCTCGCCGGCCGCACTCACGGCGCGACCGGGGGAGGCGGAGCGGCTGCGGCAGATGCTGCAGCACCAGCGCGCCCGCCTGGAGGCCATCGCCAGCGCGGCCGAGGCCGAACTGGCGCGCCTGACCGGTCCGCGCTCCCGCAGCCCCATGTGGGCTCCCTGACCCAACCTGGCCCCCGTCGTCTCGACCCCTGGAGGACCCGCATGACGATGACCGACATCGCACCGCCGGCAACACGATCACCCCACCGGCCGCCCTACCAACCGCCGTACCAGCGACGAGTGGCGGGGACCAGCACGGCCGTACAGGGGCCCGACGCCTGCTGGGACGGCCGTCTGGACACCCTGCCGATGTTGCGCGCCGCCGACATCCGCTCGATGGAGCGGTTGCGCACCATCATCGCCTGCGCCCGTCAGGGGATCGCCGATCTCGACCTCGCCATCGCCGCACTCGAGGCATCCCAGCAGTCCGCGCAGGGCGCGGCCACCAAGGAGGCTGTCCGGCGATGAGCACCTCTGTGTTCCACACCGAACCCGCCGTCCGGGTGGCCGCGCTCGGTGGCGCCTTGGCCGATCTCACACTGGCGGACGCGGTCGGTGCCCTGACGTACGAGGTGCCGCCTTGTCCTCGTGGGAGGCCACACGAGACGATCAACAACGCCCTCGTCTCTCGGCGTCGCAGCTACACCGCGCCCCACTCGGATCTGGCCAGCCGTAATCTCCCCGCCAGAACGACGAGGGCGGAGTGGGGCAGCCATCTGGACACGCTGCCGCTGCTGCCTACCAGCGATGTCCGGATCATGGAACGGCTCCGCGGGATCCGAGAGTGTGCGCGTCAGGGCATGGCCGAGAACGGCGCCGCGCTCGCCGGGACGCCAGCCGGGAACGGCACACGATGACTCGGCAGAGCCGCCTGCCGGGCGAGATCGCGAACCTGCTGCCCACGTTGGACGTGCGGACTGTGTTCGGCACGGTGAACGGGGATTGCGCCGGCCTGGCCGCCGAATTGGCCCAGCACCAGACAGATCTCATCATTGCCCGCCACGAAGCAGGAGCCGCTGCCATGGCGGCCGTCCACGCCCGCATCAGCGGTCAGCTTGCGGTGCTGCTGCTCGACCGCACCTACGGCTTCGCCGCCGCCGCACCCGGATTGGCCGTCACCCGTCATGATCACGCCCCGATTCTCGTGCTCGGGCCGCACGACCAGACCGACGGCATGCCGCTGCTCGGCACCTGCGACACCCTCGTGCAGAACCTGCAAGATCTACGGCAGGCGAACGCGGTGGTCGTCCAGGCGGCCCGGACCGCGCGGGACCATCAGCGGCCGGTCTTGCTGCGGATCGCCAGCCAGGAGGCGGCCCCATGCTCTGCGCCGGGAGGCGAACGCGCTCCTGCTCCAGCGCCGGTCGCTGATCCTGCCGTAGTGGGGGAGTTGGCAGGACTGCTCGCCCAGGCACAACGTCCCGTCTTCATCGTCGGCCGCGGCGCCGCTCGTGCCGCCGAAGCCCTCGAACGCCTCGCCGAGCGAACGGGCGCACTGCTGGCCACCAGCGTCGCCACGTACGGACTGTTCACCACCAGCCCCTGGAACATCGGGATCAGCGGCGCGCTCGCCACCCCGGACATGGCCGCCATCCTCGCGGAGGCAGATCTGGTCGTCGCCTGGGGATGCTCGCTCGATCCATGGACCACCCGCCGGGGCACCCTGTTCCCGGCCCAAGCCCACGTGGCCCAGATCGACATCGATCCCGCAGCGCTCGGCCTGCATCACCGGATCGACCTCGGCGTCGCCGGCGACGCCGCCCGTACGGCAGAAGCGCTCCAGCAGGCACTTCCACAGACACGCACCGGTTATCGGACCGAACCTGTACGAGAACGAATCGCCACGCGCAGCCGCTGGAAGGATGTCGGATACCAGCCTGCCCTCGCGGCCGGCCGCATCGACCCGAGAACCCTGTCGCTGCTGCTGGACACGATCCTGCCCGCCGAGCGCACGCTCACGGTCGAACTGGGCACCACGATGGGTCCTGCGATCAGCCAGTTGCGAGTGCCCGACGCGGACGGCTTCTGCCTTATCCCCACCCCCGGGCTCGGTCTGGCCGGCGCCGTCGGCGCGGCCCTGGCCAGATGCGACCGACTGGCCATCGCGGTGCTCGACATCGACAGCACGTTGATGGCCGCTGCTGAATTGGAGACGGCCGCTCGCCACCGCGTACCTCTGCTGATCGTTGTCCACGACGATTCAGCCGGCGTCGAGCCCGGCGCGCCGGGGACTCATGCGACCGATCCGGCCGTCGACCTCGCCCTGATCGCCGCAGCACATGGCTGCCCGAGCGCCGTCATTCGCCGTCCCGCCGATCTGACGGTGGTCTCCGAGTGGCTGGCCGGACCCCACGACTATCCGCTGCTGCTGCACGCCCAGGTCACACGCAATGACTGGTGGTTCGAGGACGTCACGACCCTGTCCACGGGCGCATGGCACCGGGGCTGATCTACTTTGTAAAGGACGCTGTCTTTGTGCAATCCATCACCTAACGACAACCCAAAAGCTCCAGCAATGGGGGAGTGGGGCGTCTCCAGCCGGCCATCCTCGCTGGCCCAGCAGTCCGCCCTGGTGACCGGGGCCGCGGGCGGCATCGGCGCGGCCGTCGCCAGCGCGCTTGCCCGGGCCGGGGCCGCCGTCACCGCCTTCGACCTGGACTGGACGCGTCTCCGTCATGTCGCGGCCGAGATCACCGCGGCTGGTCACACTGTCACCGCACGACGCCTGGACGTCACCAACCCCTGGGCGGTCGAGGCGGCGCTCGCTCTGGCCGAAGCTGAACACGGGCCGCCCGACGTCCTGGTGAACGTGGCCGGCATCCTCCACCGAGGAAGCACGGTCAGTTTCTCCGAGGAATGGTGGCGAAGGCTGTTCGCCGTCAACACCGACGGCGTTTTCCATGTTTCTCGCGCCGCGGCCCGCCGCATGGTCCCTCGCCACGGCGGCGCCATCATCACGGTCACCTCGAACGCCGCCATCGTGCCGCGCGCTCAACTGGCGGGCTATGCCGCGTCCAAGGCCGCGGCGACGATGTTCACCCGCTGTCTCGGCCTGGAACTGGCCGCGTTCGGCATCCGCTGCAACGTCGTCGCGCCCGGCTCCACCGACACGCCGATGCTGCGCCAGGCCGGCCACGACGCCTCCAGCGCGGTCGAGGGCGTGCCGGAGGAGTTCCGGCTCGGCATTCCGCTGGGCCGCATCGCCAGCCCGTCCGACATCGCCGACGCCGTGCTCTTCCTGGCCAGTGATCAGGCCCGCCACATCACGATGCACGTCATGCCCGTCGACGGCGGCGCCGGCCTCTCCGCATGACCTTCGCAAGGAGATGACATGTCACCTTGGCTGCTTCCCCCCAAGGCCCCGGCGGTCGCCGACTATGTCGCCCCGCCCATCAAGCAGTATCGGCGCCGCGACGTGCTGTTCTCCGGCCTCGACTACACCCTCTTGGCCCGCGGCGGCGGCGTCTTGACCAGTTCCCCCTTGTCCGAGCTGCCCGAGGCCGCCGCCGCGGCCCTGGCCCAGCACGGCGGCGACCACCTCATCGGAGCGATCAGCTTCGACGGCCTCACCTCCCGCCTGACCGTCCCCGAACGGGTCACCCGTCATGGCCCACTGACCGCGCGTCAGTGTTTCCGCTGCGGCAGGGGTGACTGGCGCATCGTCCCGAAGCCCAGCGAGGACGACTTCATCAAGACGGTGCGCCTGGCCCGGGACCGCCTGGCCGCGGGGGAGGCGGACAAGGTGGTTCTCGCCCGCGCGCTGACATTGACCACGGCCACCGCTCGCCCCATCAGGCTCACCGACCTGCTGGTTCATCTCGGCGGGCGCGGGCGGCACACGTTCGCCGTGCCGCTCGGCCGCGGCTCCACCCTGGTGGGCGCTTCCCCCGAACTGCTCATCTCGCGGCACGGCCGCACGGTGACGACGAAGCCGCTGGCAGGCTCGGCCCCGAGGCAGCCCGATCCGGTCCAGGACCAGGAGACCGGACGGCAGCTCCTGGCCTCGCCGAAGGACGGGCGCGAGCACCGGCTCGTCGTCGACTCGGTCGCCGCCGCACTCGCGCCGTACTGCGCCAACGTGCACATCCCCCAGCAGCCGGAACTGCAGCCCACCCCCACCATGTGGCATCTGGGCACCACCATCACCGCCACGCTCGCCGACCCGGCCATCACCTCGCTGCACCTGGCCGCCGCGCTCCACCCCACACCGGCCGTCTGCGGCACCCCCACTTCGGCTGCGCGGGCGCTCATCACCGAGCTGGAAGGCGGCACCGGAATCGAGCGCGGCTGGTACGCCGGACTGGTCGGCTGGCAGGACGCCGCCGGCGACGGCGAATGGGCGATCGCCCTGCGCTGCGCCGTGATGGACGGCCCCGCCGGCTGCGGCTCTGGGCCGGCGCGGGTGTCGTCGCGGACTCCGATCCGGCGGCCGAGTTGGCCGAGACGAACGCCAAGCTGGCGACCATGCTGCACGCCCTGCACGCCATCCCTCGATGACCTCCGCCACTTGCTCGCCGATCAGAAAGGACCTCGCCGGTGTCGTACCTGCCCGCCGTGCCCGCCTACTTCATGCCTTCCCTGCCCGCCGACGCGTTTCCGGACTGGTCGGTGGAACGGCGCCGCAGCGCGCTGCTCGTCCACGACATGCAGAACTACTTCCTGCGGCCGTTCGCGCCCGCCGCCTCACCTCTCGCCGACCTGCTCGCCAACGCGGCGGCGCTGCGTGAGACGTGCGCCGAGGCGGGCATCCCCGTCCTGTACTCGGTCCAGCAAGGCGGACAGGACCCCGACGAACGCGGCCTGCTGACCGACCGGTGGGGTCCCGGGCTCAGCACGGACCCCGCCGACACCGACCTGCCGCCCGTGCTGGCCCAGGCCCCTCGGACCGGGTCATCATCAAATCCCGCTACAGCGCCTTCTACGACACCTCCCTCGATGAGGCCCTCACGGAGCTGGACCGCGACCAGCTGCTCATCTGCGGGGTGTACGCGCACATCGGCGTCCTGGCCACCGCCCTGGACGCCTTCAGCCGCGACATCCAGCCCTTCGTCATCGGCGACGCTGTGGCCGACCTGTCCTCCCACCACCATGCGATGGCGCTGAACTACCTCGCCTCCTGCTGCAGCCGCATCCTGCCCACCGCACAGGTCACGACCGCGCTGCGCCCGCGGCCGATCCTCGCGCCCTGACAGACCAAACTGCGGAGGAACGAGCGTCATGTGGCAAGCACTGAGCGCGGACACGCAGGCGGCGATCGAGCGGGCACGCCAAGCGTACGGTGACGTCCTGTTCGACTACTGCCACAGCACGCTCGCGGCGGCCGACGCCGAGCTGGCAGCCTGTGGTGCGCTGCTCAGTGCTCATGCCCACGCCGACCGGCTCTCGGAGCCGGAGAACCTGCGCGCCTGGCTCTACGCCCTGGCCCGCGCTCACTGCACCATGCAGGCCACGGCCAGCAGCGGCACCCCGACCGGGCCCGGCGCCGCAGCCGGCACCGACCTGGAAGAAGCCCTCGCGGCGCTGCCCGCCCTGCAGCGTGAGCTGCTGGAGTTGTCCGTCCGCCACGGCCTCACCAACACTGAGATCGCCCTGATCTTCGACGCCGGCGCCATCGAGATCGAACACCTGGTGGACGACGCCGCCGACCACCTGGAGACCTTGCTCGGCAGCGGCCCTGCCCTCACCGCAGCACACACCGCCGCCGACCTCCTCCAACACCTTCCGATCCGAGATGCACCCGCCACGATGGCAGCCCGCCTCACCTGCGCCGAACCGCTCCCGCCGGCACGACATGGCGCAGCGATGGCTTCCCCGAACAAGCACTCATCCTGATCACCAGGTCCAAGCCGAACGTCCGTCGCGGCGCGTTCTCGCAGGGAGAGGAGTTCCGGTCATGGGAACGACGCCACCGCGGCAGCGAGGAGTTCTGGGCCCGCCGCGCCGACGAATCCGACCCCGAGGCCCGCCTATCCCTGCGCCCCCTCGCCCCGGTCATGCGAGTCGGCGCCCTCATCGCAGCAGCCGTCACGAGCGTATTGGCCGCGGGCGCCGTATGGACCTGGCTGCAACCCGACCCCGCCCCAGCTGGCGTAACTTCGCCAGCCACCCCGCCCACCCTGACCCTACAACCCACCCAGCCGCTACCGGATCTGGGAGAACCGCCCATAAGCCACCCCGCCGCCACACACTCCCGCTCCGACCGGTCGACTCCGGCACCGAAGCCACACAAGACCACCCGCACCAGGCAACCGGACAAGGCCATCCCCGGCACGACCCCGCCACTCGTAGGACGCGACCAGCCGCTCACGGCACGCTGCAAGACCCGCCCACCACCCGCAGCCGGACCGGCACCCCACGAGGGCTGCCCCGACCAGCACCACCGACCGCCAGCCTGTCACCCTCGATCCTCGCCCTCGGCGCCGGCCGGAGCGGGACCTTCAGCCTGTCGTGCACCGGAACCTGCCAGCTCTCCTCCGGCACCGGATCGAACGGCATCACCGTCTCCGGCACCCGCGTCACCCTCGCGGCCCCGCCTCCCGGCCCGGCTGCACCGCCACCACGGAAACCGGCACCGCCACCATCACCTGGAGCGGCACCACCACCGGCGACGGCCACACCACCGCAGGGACCACGACCGGCGGCGGCACGCTGACGCTCACCGTCACCTGGACCGTCGAGGCCGACAAAGGCGAGTGGATCCCCACCGGATCGGTTACCACGGCGGCGACCGGCAGGGCTACTGGTCCCACTGCCGCACCGGCTGACCCCCTCTTGGAGAACGACGTGAAACGATTCCTCGGCAGCATCACCCGGCGGGAGAGACGCTTCGCGGCCGCCGGCATCGTCCTGACCCTGACGCTGCTCGTGCCGGTGGTAGCCGTCGCCGAGCCCAGCTTGCTGCCCGGCAGCGGCCCCAGCGCGGCTCCTCCTCCACCTCCGAACAGCCGGTCGATGCGCAGCGGGCGACTCCTGCCGCGCCCTGCTACCCGCCGACACCCCCAGCTACGTCACCTGCCGGTGGCTGAACCCGCCCCAGGACGCCGCCGCGGCGGCCGAGTTCTGGCTCGCCGACAACGGCGCCAACCTGCAACGTGCCCAGCCCCTGCCGCCCGAGTTCATCCGCTGCAACCACAACAGCGACCTGGCCAAGACCGGCACCTGCAAGGGCGGCGAAACCCTGTGCAAGCAGCAGCCCACCGGCTGGTACCGGTGCACAGACCAGGTCAGCCGCAAGGTCACCTATGAGGGGTATGTCAACGGCAAATGGGTCGTGCGATCAACGCCGCCCTCGACCGCACCACTGTCTACCGCGGCAGCCACCGTCACAGCGACCTCGACCGCGTCGTCGAGCACCCCGGTCCGGACGATCGACGCCACCGCCGTGCTCCCCGCCCCACCCAGCCAGCCGCCCACCACACCGGCCGACAGCTCCGCCAGCGCCAGGCCGACGGGCCAGAGCGAACCCCCGCCCGACGGCAACCCCGCCACCCGACCCTCACCGAGGCCCCCAACTCCACCAGCCCGGTTCCGACGATGACCAGCCAATCACCCGCCACCACTCCCACCACTACGCCCACCGTCGAGCCGACGGCCGAGCCGACCGCCACCGCCACCACCGCCATGCCCCGCCGTGCAGGCCATCGCGGCCGCAGCCGCCGTGCGACCACGACTACGCGTCTGGGTGGAGACCGACTTGGCCGACGACTACACCGCCGGAGACGCACGCTTCACGACCGCCCTGGACGCCGTCATCGCAGTCGCCAAAACGCCGGGCGTGATCGGCGTGAAATTCGCCGACAACCTCGGCTATACCGGCTTCACCAGCCCAGGCGACGTCACCCGCTTCCTCACCCGCGCCGGCGGCGCCCTTCGCGCCGCGCTGCCCGGTAAACGATTGAGCATCGGCGTGGTGGTGCCCGAGCTCGGCTGCGGATCGGCCAAGGCGTGCATCCAGGCCATGCGCGCCAAAGCCCCGCTGGCTACCAAGGAGAACGTCACCCGCTACCTGAAAACCCGTGCCGCCGACCGCGTCGAGATCTCCACCGGCCTGTTCGGCCGCACCTACAGCCGGCACCATGTGCCCGACCCGAAAACCGGCAAGCCCACCCCGATCACCCCCGCCCTGGCCGCCCGCGCCCAGTGGATGAGCATCAGAGCCCTGGAATGGGACACCCTGGCCCAGATCGGCGCCCGCGAATACGGCCTCGCCCACACCGGCGACACTTCGGCCTGGGACCAAGCCGCCGCCACCACGCAGATCGACGCCCGCATCGGCACCGCCATCGCCCTCGGCGTGCCCACCATCACCCTGTGGGGACACCAGGCCGTCGACGACAACCAGACCTACCGCCTGCTGGACGCGGGCCTCACCCCCAACGCCCTGTGGACGGCCCTGACCCGCCAGGGTCTGCGCGGACGCCTGGCCGTCATCGTCGACGCGGCCTCCACCGAACGCGGCATCACCGCCGACCTCGCCGAACTCGCCAAGGCAGTGAGCGAGGTCTTCCTCCTTCTTTGATCACGCCCCGAACCGGCAGCCCCTTCCGCCCGTGGAGAAGCCCCCATTCCCGATGCGACCCGACGACCGGCTCTTTCCCGGCCCGCACCGGCCACGGGCCTTCACCGACGCCACCGACGGCGGCTACCCCGTCGAAACCGACCTCGAACCCGACCCGACGCCAGGCCGGCAGAACCCTGCGGCAGACGACGACCCGCCTCCGCCGCCCTCGCCCGTCAGCGGCCGAGCCCTGCACAACCCCCTGCCCCCGGTCCGGCAGGCCACCACCGTCGAGGACGACTGGTACGGCCCGGAACCGGCCCGCGCCCGCTGGCGCGTCATCACCCCGATCGCCGTGCTGGTCGCCAGCGCCGCCCTCGGCATCTGGCTCGCCCTCCCCGCCTCGCACCCACCTCAAGCGAGCACGCCGGCACCGTCCCCGGCCACCTCCCCACCGACGCGGGCGAGCGACCAGCCGGCTGCGCCCCGCACCTCCACCCCTCGCGCCAGTATCACCCACGCCCCCTCACGCACCCCACGACCCGCACCGACCCGCACCCCGGCACCCCGGCGGCAGAAGACAACGCCTCCAGCGACTAAACGCCCGCCACCCACCGTCACCACCACCGTGACCATCACGACCGCCCCACCCGCACACCCGCCGCCACGGCCCGAAGAACCACCCCGCCCCGCCTCGCCGACACCTCCCACCCACGCCTGCCTGACCTGGGACGACTGCCACGACGACCCGCCCGACAACTGACCCACCACCCGCCGCCCCTACCAGGACCACCAGATGAGCCCACTGCCCTCCACGCTCACCCTCACCTCATGGGCCCTCGCCACCGCCGCGGCCCTGCTGACCCTCGCCCTTGTCGCCCTGGCCGCCGACCGGCTCCGCAACCCGCGCCGCCGCAGCGGACTGGCCCTATGGTGGCGACTACGCTGGCGCCTGTACCCGGGACGCGGCTTCGCCCGCAGACTCGAACTCCACCTCCACTACGGCCTCCCCGCCGCCCGCAAGGTCGCCCGCCGCGCCCGCCCCTGCCTGCGCGGCTGGTGGAGCCGGCACGTCGTGCGGCGCAACGAGATCGCCCTGTTCCTCGGCTGGGCCCAAGGCTGGCTGATCCGCTTCCGCGCCTACGCCACCCTCGAAGACCACATCCTGTGCCTGGCCCGCACAAGGAAGGCAAGACCGCCCACCTGGCAGGCTGGATCATCGACGCCCCCGGCGCCGCCATCGTCACCAGCATCCGCGACGACGTCGTCGACCTGACCGCCGGCCTGCGCGGCAACGTCGAACTGTTCAACCCCGAACGCTTCGGCACCTGGGCCTCCACCGTCCGCTGGTCACCCGTCCACGGCTGCCACGACCCCGCCACCGCCCTGCGCCGCGCCGCCACCATGGTCGCCGCCACCGAAACCGGCGGCCTGTCCGACCAGACGTTCTGGACCAACCAGGCCGCCATGACCCTGGCCGCCCTCCTGTACGCCGCTGGCCTGGAAGACCTCAGCCTGGAACACGTGGACGCCTGGACCCTGAACGAAGACCCCACCCCGTTGAAGATCCTCACCCGGCCCCGCCCCGGCCACAACACCAGCCGCGCCGCCGCCCTGGTCCGCCGCTACCACAACCTGCACGTCCGCACCCGCGACTCCATCTACCTCACCCTGCGCCAGGTCCTGCGCTGCATGGACGACCCCGACATCGCCCACCTGCTCTGCCCACCGGCCGGCGAAGGCCTGGACCTGGAAACCTTCCTGCGCCAGCGCGGCACCCTCTACCTCATCTCCGGAGACAGCACCCACCCCGCCACCCCCCTCCTGTTCGCCACCCTCATCTCCGAAATCCACCACCAGGCCCGCACGCTCGCCTCCCCACGACCCAACCGGCGCATGGACCCGCCCGTCACCTTCGTCCTAGACGAAGCCCCGGAAATCTGTCCCATCCCGCAACTGCCCGGCTGGATCGCCACCGCAGCCGGCTCCGGCTTCGTCTTCATCATCGCCGGCCAATCCTGGTCGCAATTCCAGCACCGCTGGAGCGAACACGGCGCGACCACCATCTGGAACAACTGCAAAGCCAAAATGCTGTTCGGCGCCACCTCCGACCCCCACGACCTGAAAGTCATGTCCGACCTGGCCGGCGAGATCACCCTGCCCTACCGCGAGAAAACCGTCGACAGCTCCGGCAAGCCCTACTACACCCGCCGCTGGGAAACCGTCCCGGTCCTGCCACCCGACCACGCCCGCCGCCTACCCACCTGGCGCGCCCTGGTCGTGCGCCGCAACGCCACCCCCACCATCGTCCGCACCGAACAGGTCTGGAAACGCGCCGACTACAAACGCTGGAAAACCAAAGACGGCACCATCCCCTTCCTCCCGCTCACCCCCACCCCACCAGCACCAACCCCGGCCACAACCCAACCATCAACGGACGACTCCGCCACCCCGCCACCGACCAGACAGCCACGCTCCTCCCGCCCCTGGCACATCAAACGCCCTGACCTGACCCGCCATGACCGACCCCAACACCGGCCCCGCCCACGCAGACGACCCCACCGACACCATCGCCGCCCTCGCCGCCGACCTCGAGCAGCTGTCTCACATCGTCACCAGCCTGACCACCACCGGGACGGCCAAAGCCACCGCTCCTCAGCTCCAGCCACCACCCCGCCCCTGGTGCTGGCCCAAGATGCCCCACGCCCGCAAAGCCGACCGGCTCGGCGAACTCGGCGACTGGCTGACCCAGGTGCTCTTCGGCTGGCCCACCGCCCAACGCGCCATCCAGCCCTGCTGGCCCCGCCACTGGGACGTCATCGAAGAAATCTCCATGCTGTACTGCACCTGGAAGACCGCCTACCTGTGGGAGGGAGCAACCGCCGGCGACGCCGCCGAACACCTCGACCGGTGGCTGCCCAACGCTCTGGAGAGAATCGAGATCAGACTGCGCCCCTGCAGCCAAAACCACCAACCCGACGGCCCCCGACGCGACGACACCGCCATCATCGCGGCCGTCCAAGACGAGCTGCGCTGGCTCTGACAGCCCTCACAGCCAACCGCGCCACCTCCTGCCGGACCCCGCTCGGCGCCCTTTTCATCTCAGGTGGCCTGGGCCCATAGTTGGTCGTTGCTGAGTGTCTCGGTCGACCTAGGGGAGGGTGGGACCTGATTTTGGCAGCGGCCAGAGGCGGTCGGCAAACTTGCGCGCTTTAGCAGAGAGGGTGCGTTATTTGCAATAACGTGGATCTCGTTAGCGCGCAGCGAAGATGACATAGAAATCCGATCGCTTTGCCGCCTACCCCGATCTTTCCCCGACCTTGCGAGTCAGGGGTACGGTCCCGGACCCGCCCGGCAGGCCTCGCGCACCCATCCAGGCGAGCGCGGTGGACAGAGCCCAGAGCACCGCGCACTGGGCGCAGACCATCGTCCACGAGGCGCCCTCGGGAAGGTTGCCGAGCAATGGCAGCCGCACCGTCAGCAGGAGCAGCCCGGTGGTCGTCATGGCCAGCGCCCATGACGGGGAGCTCCGGCGGGCGAGGACGACCACGGCGCCCGCCGCCCACACGAGGATTGTCGTGCCGAAGCCCAGCCACAGGTAGAGCCAGTCCAGGTGGTACGGTCGCAGGGCGACGACCAGCCAAGTGCCGCCCAGCACCGCCAGGCCGGCAGCCGCCGGTGACAGGGTGGTCGCCCACGACCGGCGTCGCGGCGTGATATCACTGTGGAAGCCCATCAGGAGCGCGATCACTGGCGCCGCCGTGAACACCAGGGTCGCGGCGGTTTCCGACAGCGGCCGGTCAGTCAGAGGTCCGGCCAGGATCATCGGGATCAGCGTGTAGACCAGTGTGGCTGCCGCACCGATCACGGCCGTGACTTTCGCCGTCCTGACGTGGCCGCGCATGATCGCCACGAACGCGAAAATCGAGCATAGGTCCGCCGTGGAGACGGCAATCGACACCAGCCGTTCGACGGAGCCTGGCGGGCCCGCCCACGCGACGTCCGTGCCGAACGTCAGCGCGTGCCCCCAGTGCAGGAGCTGGTTGAAGCTACCGACGGCCAGATGGCCGAGTCCGAGCAGCGCCACGAGCCGGACGGCCTCGCCCCAGGCGACGAAGCGGGGAGAAGCGCCTGCGCCGCCGAGGCGCACCCGCAAGGATAGAGACAGCACGCTGGCGATCTCGCCCCACCGAGGCCGCGGGTTCGTCTCGTCGGGCACCTCGCCCGATAGCTCCATGAACGCGTCCACCATCTCCTCCTCGCGTTTGGCGCGGTAGGAAGCCGGCAGCAGGCGCAGGACGGAGCGGTAGCGCTGTTCCAGTAGGCTCATGCGGCGCCTCCGGCCGTCCTGGCCCGCAGGCGGGCGGTGGCGGCCTCGGCGGTGGCGGCCATCCTCGCGGCCTCTTCCCTGAGCGCCTTGGCGCCATCATCGGTCAGCCGGTAATAGCGCCGCAGCCGTCCATGCCGAGCCTCTTCCCGGTCGAGTTCGACTAGGCCGGCGGCCGAGAGCCGGTCGAGCACGCCGTACAAGGTGCCGATCTTGAGTTGCACGTGCCCCTCGGACAGCCGATCGACCTCCTGGGCGATCCCGTAGCCGTGCCGGGGCTCATCCACCAGCGCGGTCATCGCAAGGAACATGGGCTCCGTGATATTCACCTATCTATGATATCGTGTTTCGCAAGATACCGTCAGAGATACAGCGACGACATTGAACCAGACCGCAACTCAGGATGAAAAGGGCTCACTACACAGCATGAAAGTTTGCGGTGTCAGGTCGATCTCGGCCTTGGGGGCCGGCTCATCGCCGTCGAAGTTCTCCAGCATGGCCAGTTCAGCAAGCGTCCAGGCATAATCCATCGCCTGCGCGCCGCGGCGGGTCGTCTCGACAGCTTGCCCGCGGAGAGCGCTATGGCCACCTGCTCGCGGCTGCGGCCCGTCTTCTTACGGATCTGGGCGCGGCTGGCGCCCAGCTGGTGGGCTACGGCACCCGCAAGGTCTGGCGGCAACTGCTGCGCGAGGGGTATCGGGTGGCTCGCTGCACCGTCGAGCGCGCATGCGCGCGCTCGGCCTGCAAGGCGCGCGCCGGGGCAAGAAGGTCCGCACCACCACCCTCGGTCCAGGACATGTACGGGCGGCCGACCGGCTGCGGCGCGACTTCGCCGCCTCCCGGCCGAACGCCGCGTGGGTGGCCGACTTCACCCATGTGACGGCCTGGTGCGGGGTGGTCTACGTTGCGTTCGTCGTCGACATCTACTCCCGGGCGATCGTCGGCTGGGCCGCCTCGCTGACCAAGCACACCACCCTCGTGCTCGATGCCCTGGACATGGCCCTGTGGCGGCGCAAGCGCGCTGGCCACCCGGTCGGGCCGGGGCTGATTCATCACTCGGACGCGGGCAGTCAACTTCGGACCCTGGGCCCTCACCCAACGGGCCAAGGACTCCGGCCTGCTGCCCTCGATGGGCAGCGTCGGCGACTGCTTCGACAACGCCATGATGGAGTCGTTCTGGTCGCGGATGCAGGTCGAACTCCTCGACCGTCAGCGCTGCAACACCCGCATCGAGCTCGCCAATGCGATCTTCGAGTACCTGGAGATCTGGCATAACCGGCAACGACGACACAGCAGCCTGGGCATACTCACCCCGATACAGATCGAGAAGACACCCACCGTGGCATGACAATCCAGGAACGCGACTCCACCGAACTCGGGGCATACCAAGATCTCCATCAAAGCCGGGGCGGTTCATCTTGATCGAATGGGCCTGGAAGGCTGCCGACTCCAGGTATCGCATGCCCCCGGTGCCACACAGGTAGGTCGTCGCGCCGGTCAGCCAGGCGAGATCAGCAAGCCGCTGCGACCGCCCGCCCCGCGCGAAAAGATCGCTGCTGTGCAGGACGCGGCCCGGCCATCCAACCTCCTCCAGCAGCAAGCGGGTCGACAACTCGGTGATGTCCGCCAGCCGGTCGGTACTCTCGAAGCAGGCAAGCAGGAGTTCGAGCCGCCACTTGAACGGCGGCCAGTAGACACTGCGCCGGTAGTGGTCGGCGAGGAGTTGACCGACGCGACGTCGGCAACGGACGGGTTCAGCCAGGCGGGCTCCACGGATAGAGGTCGATCGTCCGTGCGGCAGATGAGTCGCAACGGACAACCATTGCGTCTGGCGGGAGTCGTCGAGCGAGGCCAGGCGGGTGCGGTGTTGGTAGTCGCGCCGGGCGAACTGAACGTCATCCAGCACGATCCAGTAGTCGGCGGCGTACAGCTTGGCCAAGGTCGACAGGCGCGGGAAGAGGTTGGGCTGGTGGATCGCGCACACCTCTCCGTACGGCAGCTCAGGACGAAAGGAGCCTGCTGTCGAATCCGGCGCGGAGAAGAGCCTGGTAGGCGTCATGGACCTCTCCTGGTACGGGCTGCTCGATGGCGTAGCCGAGCTTGGGGTACTCGATCAGGCGCTGGAGGTCGCCGACGAGCATGTCGACGACCAGCTTCGGATCACCGATCGAGCTGACGTAGTCGTCCAGATCCAGCGGCTCAGAAGCGCACACCACCGCGACCTCCGGCCACACCTTGCGCGCGGTGGCGTAGGCCCGGCGCTCCATGTACGGCTTGGAGATCAGCAGCACGGAAGCGGGCTGAACTCCGGAGTCCGCCAGGACTAGCCGCGACAGGCTGATGTTCTGCCCGGTGTTGGTCGCGTTCGGCTCCAGCAGGATCGCCTCGGCCGGGACGCCGAGTTCCACGGCGTGCTCGCGGTAGTGGACGGCTTCGCCACGGGGGAAGCGTGCTGCGGTGGTGGGGCTGGTGGCGCCGGAGAAGACGAGCAGCGGGAACCATCCGGCGCGGTAGAGCTCGACGGCCGCCCGCGCGACGCCGAGATCGTGGCTGCCCAGGCCGATGGCCACATCGCAGTGGCGCAGGTCGTGGTGCATCTGGTGGTAGTCCCAGATCGTACGGGCGTGCCGCCACTGCTCGTCGGTGATGACCTGCTGCTTGACGCTCACTCGGCTGCTCCCTGATCGCCGTGGAAGGGGAAGACGGATGTTCCCCTGATGGGTCCGCTGGATGCCCTCGATGCTGCGCAGTTGGTGCGCGAGCCCGTGCTGCGCAGTCTCTCGTGCGGCACGGTCGAGGATCACCAGCCCATCATCCACGGTGGCCCGGTCGGAAAGCAGGATGTGCCCGTAAGCCGTCTCCAGCCGGACCCGCTGCATGGGCGCATCGGTGACGGCAGTGGAGCGAGCGAGATCGATGAGGCGCAGGGCCTCCGGAAGGTTGCCCGCGCCCCGGTGGGCCAGAGCGAGCTTCTGGTGCCGACTGGTGACGCTACAGGCCGCTGCCGCGCATCGGGTTGTGCGCCGAGCGATCGATGTCGCGGATATAACCGAGCGCGGTCCGCAACCCGTCGCGCCAATGCCCGTGCCGCCCGATCAGCAGCGGGTCCGCTCCGCCCAGGTAGGCCCCGGTCGCCCTTCCGGCGCGCAGGCTGTGCGGCTGCACCTCAGCACCGCCGAGTCCGGCCCGTTCGGAGGCGTCGTGCACGATGGTGTAGATCGACTGCCCGGACAGGCGATCACCGATGCGGCCAGAGCGATGAATCCGGCGAAACACCGCCCCTGCGGTAATCCACTGATCGGCGAGCAGAGTGGCCCAGGCCCGCCACAGCAGCACCGGGCAGGTCTGCGGGTCACGGCCGTGCGGCACCGCGACGAGGTGATCCGTGGCCGACGGATCGTTCTTGGACCGGCGCACCAGCACCTCCAGCCCGTGCTCGACCTCGGCGACGTCCTGCACGTCCAGCGCGCACAACTCACCCCGGCGGGCCATCATCGCTCAGCCCAGCACCAGCTGGTCCCGGGCCGCCGAGCGCGGGGCCGGTGTTGGCGATCCCGGCGGCCGCGCGCTCGTTGCGGTAGCATTTGATCACCGCCCGCGCGGGCGTGCCGTCCGGCATCGGGCGGGTGGCCAGGCGGTGCAGCGAGCGGACCGCCGCCATCATCCGCCGCAGCGAGGCCGGCGCATCCCCCCGATCGGCCATCGCCGAGACGAACTCGGCCAGCGTCTCGGCCGTGCACGGCAGCGCTGTCCGGCCCGCCGCCGTGCACCAGTCGCCAAAGCGGCTCCAGCCGGCGGTGTAGGAGCGCCGGGTGCCCTCCGGGACCCACCCCAGGATCCGGGCGGCCACCCGAGGCGACAGCGCGTGGTCGCCACTCACGACCGGCCCGGCCATCCGCTGCGGCTGACGGCCCGCGCAGTCGACCAGCTGCTCGACGAGCTCGCGACCGAGGCCGACCTGGTCGACGAGCACGGCGCGCCCGCCGCCTCCGCGCACACCCTGCGGCACACCCTTGGCACTAATCTGCTGCGCCAGGGCGTGGACATCGTCGTAGTCGCCGAGCTGTTGGGCCATGCCCGCCTGGACACCACACGGCGGTACACCAATCTTCGGGAATTGCATCAGACGGGCGAGAAACCGCAGGCCGCCTGCTAAGCGGGCCACCGGAATGGGTGCGACGGGGTGATCGTTCGTACCATTCGAGCTGAACCGCTTGCGCGATGCTCCCATCAGATGCAGGATTCACCCTTCAGACGGTCGGGTTTACATGGGCTGGAGGGGGCCTGTGAGACGAGGTGATCTGGCGGGCGCCGCGCATCTGGAGCTGGTGTCCGGAGTGGTGCAGTTACGGCCGGAGGACGCCGTGTTCGAGGCGATGCTGCGGGGCTGGCGGGCGCAGCAGACCGCTCGTGGGCTGCAGGAGGACACCATCGCCGCGTGAACGTCTGGTCCGCCGGTTCCTGGCGTTCTGCAACGAGTACCCGTGGCGGTGGCAGCCCGGACACGTGGATGAGTGGACGTTGTCGTTGACCAGCGCGCATCATCTGGCACCGTCCACGATTCGTGGCTACCAGACCGACCTGCGGTTGTTCAGCGAGTACCTCACCGACGCCCGATACGGTTGGGCGGCCGAGTGCGAGACGCAGTTCGGGCCGGGTGCCCATCCGGTGCCGATATGCCATGAATGGAACACGATCGCTCACCTGAACGACTACGAGGGCCGGCCCGAGGCCCGGCCGTTCACCCGTGAGGAGCTGTAGCGGTTCTTTGACTACGCCGATGAGCAGGTGGAACGGGCGGTGAAAGCCAAGCGGAAGGGGCGCTGGCCGCCTATCGGGACGCCACGTTGTTCAAGGTCATGTATGGGTGGGGCCTGCGTCGCACCGAGACCTCCAAGTTGGACTTGCGCCGACTACGTGGACAACATCCGGCCTCGGTTCGGCTGCGCGGATCAGCCAGCGTTATGGGTAACCGAACGCGGTGGCCGGGCGAAGCCGGCGGAGATCAACGCGCGTTTCGTCGCCTACCGGGACGTGCTCGGCCTGCCCAAGGAACTGTCGGCGCACTCGGCCCGGCACTCCTACGTCACACACCTGACCGAGGACGGCGTCGACCGCCGCTTCATCCAGGAGGCTGTCGGGCACCGCTGCGACACCTCCACGGCGATCTACACGCACGTCAGCGGGGACTTCATGAACATCGCACTGCGCAAGGCACTGGCGCCTGCCCTCGACACTGGACGGGACGGGAGGGCCCGATGACGCGCAAGCTCGACTACCGGTGGAACCGACGCCAGGTGATGGCCGCGCGCGGCATGTTCCAGACCACGGACCTGGCCCGGCCGCTGGCCCAGCGTGGCATTCAGCTGTCATCCAGCCAGCTCTACCGGCTGGTCGCCGAACGGCCCGAGCGGCTCAGCCTCAAGCTGCTGATGGCGCTGCTGGACATCCTCGGGTGCTCGATGGAGGACCTGATCGAACCGATCGCAGCTACCAAACCGTCTCGCGCCCGCAAGGCGGCCTCCGGAGAAGAAGCCGGGGTCGGCGACCTGCGGCCGAAGCGGGCCCGGATTACCGGGCCGGGCAAGTAAAAAGATGACCGTTCAGGCGCCGGAGGTGCTCGCCGATTCGATCGGCGTCATCGTCGACGCGATCGTCGATGCCGCACCGAACCTGAACCGGACGGTGGTGGAAGAGGCGGTCACAGGCGTCGCCGGCGGCCGGGCCAAGCGCCGCAAGGTCGCCCAGGCGCTGCTGGAGCGCCCGGCTGTCCTGACCGACGGGCGATCACCAGCTCCTCGAGCCATCGCCGAACTGCTCATTGCGCTGCGCACGGCAGGCGCCACGACGATCTCCCCGCCGGTCTGCGCCGAGTGCGGCAAGGAACTGCGGACGTTCCAGCGCCGTGACCAGGACTGGTACTGCGCCGTATGCGGGCCTCGCCGGGAGCCCTGCGCATCCTGCGGCCAAGTCCGAACGATCCACTGTCGTGACCGACAGGGCCGACCCCGCTGCGTCAGCTGTCCACCAGATGACGGCGGGGACCCCACCGACATCGTGGTGGAAGTGGTCAGGTCCATCGATCCGAACCTGCCGACGGCGGTTATAGTGCCTGCGGTCGCGACGGTGGTGCCGCAGCCAGGGCAGCGTTATCGGCTGGCTTGGTCACTTCAGGATCGGCCCGACCTGCTCACCGGAGCCGGAGCGTATGCGCCCGTCCCCGCGGTGCTCAGGTTGATCGACCGGCTCTGTGACGCGGGCGCCCAAGGCATCGTCCGGCCGCCCTGCCCGCACTGCCGACGAGTGATCCCGCTGGTCAAACCCCGGGATGGGGTCCGGCTCTGCCGCAACTGTGTGGCCAAGTCCCGCGCCGAACCCTGCTCGCGTTGCGGGAGTGTCCGCGAGGCAGCCACACGCGATGCGGACGGCGAGCCGCTCTGCGCCCACTGCCTGAGCACCGACCCGTCCAACCAAGAGGTCTGCATCGCATGCGACCGTCGCCGACCGATCAGCGTCCGCACCCAGGAGGGGCCACTTTGCCCCAGCTGCCGCCCCTACAAGAGCGCGACCTGCGGCATCTGCGGCCGCCAGGGCCCCTGCGAGATCTCCCAAGCCACCGGGCAACCCTGGTGCACGGCCTGCCAGCAACGCCGCGCACGATGCTCACGCTGCGGCCAGTTCGGCCGCGTCCGCGGCGGCAGCAAGACCGCACCGCTCTGCGCCACCTGCACCCGCTCCGACCTAGATTTCTGGACCAGCTGCCCCACCTGCGGTGAGACCGGGCGCCTGCACGCCGGTCGGTGCGTCCGATGCTCCCTCGATCCTCGGCTGCACGAACTGCTCGGTGACGCGAGCGGTCAGATCCGTCCCCATCTTGCCGCCCTTTACCAGGCGCTGGCCCACGCCGAGCGGCCTGGCACGGTCACTGCATGGCTCGACAGGAGCGCCGCCCCCGCAATCTTGCGAGAATTGCACGCCGAGGTCGAAATCACTCACTCCACCCTCGACGCACTGTCGCCCGGCAAGCCTGTCGAACACCTGCGCAGCGTCCTGGTGGCCATCGGCACGCTGCCCCACCGCGACGAGCAGATGGCCCGGCTGGAACGATGGATCACCGTCACCATCGCCGGCCCTGACCAGCAGCATCTGCTGCACCGCTACGCCATCTGGCACCTACTGCGCCGGCTCCGGCGCCGCACCCAGGGCACCGAAACCACCCACGAACAGCTGGCCACCGTTCGCCAGCACGTCAAGGCGGCGATCGGCTTTCTGGACTGGCTCACCGGCCGCGATCTCACCCTCGCCACCTGCCGGCAGAACCGCCTGCACGCCTGGATCGGCAGCAACCAGGCCACCCACCGCCGCGAGACCGGGCACTTCATCCGCTGGACCAAGAAACACAAGCTGACCAGCCTGGACTTCCCCGCTATCCGATGGGGCGGCCCCTCTCGCGTCCTGGACACCGAGGCCCGGTGGGACCAGGCCCGCCGCCTGCTCCACGACGCCCAATGGCCGTCGACCATCAGCCGTCTCACTCTCGACCACGTGCACGCCGACGACGAGCAAGTACGGCTGAGCCTCGGACGCGAACCGGTCATCCTGCCCGAACCCCTCGATGACCTCGTCCGGCACCTGCTGGCTAGGCGCCGCGGCCACGCCGCCATCGGCGACCACGCCACCTCGCCTTGGCTGTTCCCTGGCGGGCAACCCGGACGCCCGATCAGCTCCTTCCGGCTCGCCGGACGCCTCCGCGACCTCGGTATTCACTCCGGCCAGGCCCGCTCCATCGCCCTGTTCCACCTCGCTACCAACCTGCCTGCCGCCGTCTTGGGCCGGATGCTCGGCATCCACATCACGGTGGCCGTCGCCTGGCAGCGCACGAGCAGCGGCGACTGGACCACCTACGCCGCTGAGGTCAGCCAGCGACAGCGATGACAGTAATGACCACCACAGTCGATCAATGCAACCAGTGCAAGGACGCGATGCCCGCATGACCACACTCTTCCTGATCCACGGCGGATTCTGGGACGACATGAACGCAGATCTCTTCTGGCGCAAGCCAGGGATCGTCGCCGGCCTCCAAGACCTCGCCGTCGAGGTGCTCGCTCCCGACCGCCCCCATCAACCGTCAAGCTGGGCCGACGAAGCCCAGCACCTTACCGCAGCACTGCCCGATCAGCCGGTCACGGTCATCGCCGGGTCCAACGGGTGTTCAGCAGCCGTGCGTCTCACCCTTGCCAGCCCCGAACGCATCGAACGGCTCCTGTTGGCCTGGCCCGCCACAGCCAGCGATCTGGACATCGACATCCGCACCCGCCGCGCTTTGAGCGACCTGGGCGCCTCTCCGCAGGTCATCGACACGCTGCTAGCCGGCCAGACATTGCGCGGTACTACCGACGACGACCTGGCCGCCATCACCCAGCCCGTCGGCGTCCTCCCTTGTGTCCCCGAAAACCGATATCACCAGCGACGGACCGTCGATGCCCTGCTGCGCGCCATGCCTCACGCCCTGGAACTGCCGGGCTGCCCGGAGCCACCCCATCCGGGCTTCCCGCCCCACGCTGAGTTCTTCATCCGCACCGCCGCCAAGTTCGCGCTGATGTGAGCACTGACTGGCACCCATTCGGACGGTTCGAATATCCGACGTCGCCAGAGCTGCCCACCCACGGCGACCTGGAAGCTGCGGTCGCCAAGCTCCCCACCGACCAGTAGCCTCCACGCCGCCGTTCAATGACCCCCAGCGTTCCTCGATAGCGGCTGCCGAGACCCGGCCCGTACGTCAGCAAGTCCGCATCAGCGGATTTGTCGGTGAGATCGGCCAGGATGGGCGGTGTGAGCGAAGTTCTGTTTAGGCAGTACGACCTGCATCAGACCCTCAGGGCCGCCTCGGCCAAGATTGAGGGCCTGGTAGCTCAGTGGGATGCCGACGCGTTCCTCAAAGCGTCCGAGCACGACCTGATCGACAAGCTTGTGGAGGAAGGCAGCGCCCACTGCCCTCAGCTGCTTCGCGACCAGGCGTGGATGCCGGAGATGGCCGAAGTCGACATCGAGGTCCACGACCGCTTCTTCGGCGAGACGGCAACCCGTCGAGTACCGCAGTTCATACTGGTCGTGCCCTACACCGGGGAGAAGGACGTCTTCTACTGCCGCCCGTCGACCTGGACCTCGGTCGTGCCGCAAGCGCAGTCGCTCACCACGAGCGAGCTCCGCCTGGAGGTGACCGGGCAGTTCACCGACCCGGCCCAGCTCAACAACCGCTTCACTGAAGAACTCGACCGGATCGATCAGTACCTGGCCTGGTGCCGTGAGGAGATCGACCGGCACAACGCCGCCCTGCCGGCCTTCGTCACCGGTCTGGTGTCGGCGCGCAAGCAGAAGCTACTGGACGGCCGGAACCTGCAGTCGCAGATCGGGTTTCCCATCCGGCGCCGCCCCGACGCCAGCACTTACAGCATCCCGGTCACTCGCAAGACGGTATCCCCGCAGCGGCTGCCCCGGCCCGGCCTCGGCAACGGGGAGCCGTTCGCACCCGAGCCCGCACTCAGCGACGCCGACTATGAGGCCGCCCTCCACGTACTGGAGGCCCAGCGCAACGCCCTGGAGCGCACCCCGTCAGTCGTGGCCAGCATGGATGAGGAGACCATCCGCAACCTGCTGCTGGTCAGTCTCAACGCCCAGTTCAAGGGGACGGCCGCCGGGGAGCTGTTCAACGGCGATGGCAAGACCGACATCCTCATCCGCGAACGCGACCGCAACGTGTTCATCGGCGAATGCAAGATGTGGGACGGTCCCCAGACCGTCACCGACGCCCTGGACCAGCTGCTCGGTTATCTGGTGTGGCGCGACACCAAGGCCGCCCTGCTGATGTTCATCCGGACCAAGGACGTGACGGCGACCATCCAGTCCGCCACGGCCGCCATCGAAGCCCACCCCAACTACAAACGGCGCGGTACCCACGACACAGACGGCCGCATCGACGTCGTGATGCATGCCAACGGCGATCCCGACCGCGAGATCAAGCTCGCGTTCCTGCCGTTCTCCCTGCCACGAGACGCCACCAGTCGCTTCGCCCAAGCCAAGCGCTGACCGGTCGACGGAACAACCTCGGTGGTTCACGGGCAACTGCAGGCCAAGCAGCCCGCCGACACGTGATCTGCCACCGTCCTGCCGTGCGTCGAAAAACGCCAGGCGGGAAGGTTGCCGAGCGTGACACGATCAACGGATGCTCATCACACCGCTGCCCGGCACCGAGTCGGACAACGTCTTGAAGGCCTTGGAGTCGGTGTACATGGCCGCCGTCAATGCGCGGGGCGCGGGCGGAAACGTGATGGAGCGCCACGACGGCTACCTCAAGTGGGTGGACGATGCCGTCTACGCGCTGCGCGGCCAGATCAGCGGCGCCGACATGGACCGGCTGATCCTGACCTGCCGCTACTGGATGCTCCAGCCACTCACCACGGACCATCTCGTGCAGGGCCCCCTCAACCGGGTCATCAGCACCGAACTGGACGAGAGAGTCATCGCCTTGGAGGCCGCCGTCAAGGCGCTGCGCGCGCAAATCGCCCGATGGTCTCGGCCCGGTGTGTTCGTCATCCCCGACACCTCGCTGTTCATCGAGCACCTCGAGCGGATGGACGCCATGGACCTGCGCGCTCTGCTCGGTATCCGAGAAGAGCCCGTACATCTGCTGCTGCCGATCGTCGTCATCGACGAGCTCGGCAACCTCAAGCAGTCCCGTGACAACCATCAGCGGCGGCGGGCCCGGCAGACGCTGCGCATCATCGACGACCGGCTCACCAACCCGCTGGAACCCGCCGAACTCCAAGCTGAGGACTACACCCCGCTTGACAACGGGGGTATCCCTCGCGGGCGGTCACCGCGGAGCTGGTGTTCGACCCGCCAGGCCATGTCCGGCTGCCGATCGCCGACGACGAGATCGTGGACTGCGCCCTGCGCGTGAAGGCATTGGCCGGGCGGCAGGGGACGATCGTCACCTACGACACGCGAATGTCCACCCGGGCCCGAGCCGCTGGTCCCCACGCCGTGAAGGTCCCCTACGACCCGACAAGAGATCCCCGCAACAACAGACAGACCGCGCCGTGAGGAGAGCCGCAGCCCCAGTCCATGGCCACCATGTTCCCAGCCCCAGCGGGCGGCCGGCTCGCCAGGGCGATCAGCCGTTCGTGATGTGAGGGCAGACTTCACGCTGCTGGTAGCCGCCGGGCACGCCGGCGCCGACGGCGGCCCAGAACGGCCGGGATTCGCGGAAGTGGCCGCCGAGCATGTGCCAAAACAGGCCCGGGTGCTCAGCGCGCAGCTGAGCGAGGGCTGCGCTGGCCAGCCCGCACCTTTGGTACTCCGGCATGGTGTGAGGGCGTTCGACCCAGCCGAGCCGACAGCGGCGGCAGAGGTGATAGTCGACCGCGAAGGCGTGCTCACGGCCCAGGACGGCGGCGCGGGTCCGCCATCCACCGCTCCGCTCGCCTGAGACCATGTCCTGCCACAGCGCGTCCCGAACAGCAGCAACCGGCCAGCCGCGGCGCCAGCCGGACAGCCACCACCTGATCCACTGAATGAGTACGCGCCACGGCTCCGTATCGGGATCCCGGCCCACCACATGGGCCTGCCCCGCCAGGCGCAGGGCCGCCTCGCGGGCGCCTTCCGCGAGGTCGTCCCGGGTGGAGCCCTTGGCGCTGTCAGGGAAGGTCATGTCTGCCTTCCGTCGGCCGACGGGAACTCTACGGGCAAGCCGAGGGACTGGCGCTCAACACGTCCATCAGGCACGCCGCCCACAACTGCTTGGCCTCCTCCACGTCGGCCTCCGTCTGATGGCGATGGTCGGACATCCTTCCCGAGGCGAGCAGTTCAGCCACGCGGCGCGCGCCGGCCGGTCCTGATCGCAGCGCTGACACAGATCGACGACGCCCCTGCCATAGCGTCACAGATCCATTGTCATCAACGCCAGCCCCCGGCAGCGCGAGCACGAGGGCATAGGCCCCTCGACGGGCATGGAACTTCACCGTATGATCGTCGGTCATTAACGGACAGTAACACCGCAATCGCCCGATGCGGGAGCATCGTCCTGCGGGACCGCTGGACACCTGGCCCGGCTGCTGGCCCCCGGCGTCAACATCCGTTGTGGGCGTACGGGTGCCGCTGCTCGAAACGGCCAAGCCGCGGACGATCGAGATCACCAAGGGCGACCTCAAGGCCATCGCGAACTGACACGGGAGCCGCTCACCTCGCAAGAAGAGGTGACCATGATGTTCGACACGGTCCCACGCTGCTGCTCCCGAGCCCGGAAGAGCGCCCGGTGATCGGCACCTACTTCACAGCCGAACCGGCCCGCGCGGCCGTCGGGTTCATGGTCGGCAACGGCTTCCCGGTGGAGCGGACCAGCATCGTGGGCCGTGACCTGCACCTGGAGGAGACCGTACTGAGCTGCGCCACCGCGCACGCCGCCAGGTCCGGGGCGCTCACCGGCGTCTGGTTCGGGCTGCTGTCCGGCCTGCTCGCCGCACCGCTCGCGCGCCCTTCCGGCTCGGCGCTCGGCTTCGCGTTCGGCGGACTGCTGTACGGGGTGCTGTTCGGCGTGGTGTTCGGGCTGATCAGCCTGACCACGCGCGGCGGCCACGGGCTTGTCTCCCGCCAGGCCGTCGTCGCCGACCGGTACGACATCGTCGCCGACATCGCGGTCGCCAACGACGCCCGCAATCTGCTGGCCAGGTACAACTGGCGCCACTAACGCCGGGTAATGCTAGGGGCAGAGGACGGCTTCGCCGGCTTTGACCATCTCGGGGATGATGGCGCTGTCCCCGGTGCTACGCGTGACGGACATCTCGAACTGCCGGCGGCCATCGGTCGAGAAGAGGATCAATGTGGTGTAGCCGAGCCCCGAACCGCCCTGCATCTTCAGATCGTCCTGACACTGGCCGCTGTCCTGTTGCCTGCTGCCGCCGCCGGTGAGGATCTTCCGCAGCGACGGCGGCAGCAGCTTGCCCTGGTCGAACGCCCGCTGGAAGGCGCTGACGTCATGCGTGGTCGACACGACGTTGCCGGCGCCGAAGCCCCAGCTCGCGTTGGAGTGGTGCATATCGCGCGGGGTGCCGGTGGAGTCGGGGTAGTAGCCGTGCCCGTGCGGCCCCTTGATGCCCTCCGGGGGCTTGGTGAGCGCGTAGGTCCGCGTCATGCCGAGCGGACGGAACAGCCGCCTGGCCAGCTCGTCCGCCAGGGTGCCGCCGGTCACCTTCTCAATGATCATGCCGAGGAGGGTGTAGTTGGTATTGGAGTAGGCGAACTTCTCACCCGGCTCGCCGGTACGCGGCAGCCCCCGCGTCATTGCGACGATGTCGATGGGCCGGTAATAGGTGGTGAAGTCGAAGACATCGAACGCCGGCTCGTCCGAGCCGTTCCTGGACCACCAGTCGGGGATGCCGGAGGTGTGCTGGATCAGTTGCTGGACGGTGATCTCGCCGGCTCGCTCCACTAGCCCACCGGCGGCCACCTCGGGCAGCAGATCGGCGAGTTTGTCGTCCAGGCCGAGCCTGCCCTGCTCGACGAGCTGCAGGAGTACGGTGGCCACCATCATCTTGGTCTGCGAGCCGATGGCGAAGCGGGAGCCGGCCGGGATCGTACCGCCCTTGCCGTTGAGCAGCCGCGACCCGGCGGTGCCGCTGCCGGCGGGCTTGCCGTCCACGTACGCGCCGCCGATCGCGCCCACGACGCCGGGCGTCCGGGCCAGGCTCTCCATGGCCTGCTGGACATCGCCGACGCCGGTGCCGCCGGCGGCCGTCGCGGGCGCGGCGGTGGCCAGGAGCAGGGCCGCCACGGTGACGGCGCCAAGGGACATGTGCTTCAAGACAGCAACTCCTTCGAGGGGATCTTCCGGTCAACCCGATCCACTGTCGACCGGCCATGTCTCCGCCTCGTCCGCCCCGCGTCATGGTCGCGTCATGGATCGCGGGTGGCCGCCCTCGGCCACGACGGGACCCCGGTCAGTTACGCGGGCGTTCGCCGAGGCCGTCGGCCCAGCCCAGGTCCCCGTAGGTAACCTGCAGTGACGGCCGCGCCTGTCCTCGCGGGCGGACCTCGTACGCCAGGAGCCTCGCGATGCCGTCCCGCACGATCAGGCGGAACTCGCCGGCGCCGTCACCGTTGTCCGCCGTGGTCAGCGACAAGGCGATCCCCCCGGCGGCCCAGCGGATCAGTGACCTGTCCCAGCGACGTGATCCCCGGCTGTTCGGCGAGCAGCCGGTACACGGCGGAGCGGGTGCCGGGACTGATCGGGCCTGCCGGCAGGTCCCGGGCCGCCCACCACAGCCTCAGCAGTCGCTGGACGGTGAACCGGTGGTTGCCGGTCAGGTGCTCGAACCGCAGGTCGTAGGCGTTGACCGACCGCCTCCGCAGGGTCGGCGCGGGCGAGCCCAGCTTCCACTTCCTCTTGTCCTCGGGGAGGCGAAGGTGATCCTCTGGTCCTGGACGGTGAGGGTCCAGGTGGGCGGCCCTTGCGGCCGGGCGGACGCAATCCGCAGGGCGCTGTCATCCTCCTGATCGCGTGATCGAGCCGTTTCTGTGAGAGGAGCGTGGGTGAGCCCTGACGAGCTGCTCGTCGTCTCGCCGGAGAAGGTCGCGGTACGGGCCGGGCTGACGCTGCCGTTGACGGAGGAGCAGCGTGAGACGGTCGCCGAGGCGATCGGCGACGCGTTCGGGGACGTCGCCGTCTACCTGGGTATGCCTCCGCTGCCGGTGACTTGGGTGCAGCGCGGCGCGCGGGGGGACGGCCGCGGTGAGTGGCGGCTGGCGTTCGATCCGGTGATCGAGGTGCTGTCCGTCGTGGCGGAGACGGGACCGGATGGTGAGCTCACCGGGCTCTACACGATCACCTACCGGGCCGGCCTGAACCCGCAGGAGAACCCGGTGTACGGCAAGGCGCTCACGCGGTACGTGCGCGCGGCTGCGGCGCCGGAGGTGCGGCGGATCGTTCAGCGGGACGCTCCGGACACGCGGTTGATCAAGGCGGCGAGCGTCGAGGGGCAGAGCGTGACGTTCGAGGATGCCGGCGGCGGCGCGGCCGGCTCGGGCGCGGCCGGTGCTCCCCCGTCGTTGGAGAGCTTGAAGCGGTGGAAGCGCCGCGGCGTCAACCAGCCGGCGGGGATCGCCCCGCATCCGCTGGAGATCACGTGGCGGTGGCCGTGGCCGTGATGCTGGCGAACACGCGGTTCGCGGCGCGGCGCGCGACCGTGACGGTGGATGCGCACGGCACCCGCTCGGCGTCCGGTTGGGCGCCGGCGGGCGCGGCGCGGCCGGGCCGGGTCGTGGCCGAGCCGGCGGAGGATGGCGAGCGTGATGGGCCGGGTTCGTGGGTGTTGGGCGTGGATCCTGCGGAGTGGCCTCTGCGCGCCCGTGATCTCGTCGTAGAGGCGTCCACGGGCCGGGAGTGGGTAGTGATCACGGCGGAGCGGCGGTCGCACGCTGTAGAGCCGTCTGTGGCCTGGCTGCGTGTGGAAGCGTCGCTCCGGCCTACGTGACTACCGCCGGCGGGCCATGACGAGCGATCCGGCGAGGCTGAGGAAGTGCGAGCCGGAGGAGCCGTTGGAGCCGAACTCGGCTTCCGCGATGAGAGGGAAGACGACTTCCACCGCGGCGGACACCCTGGAGCCGCGGACGCGTGCGGGCAGGGCGCGGGTCGCGGCGGCGATGATGCCGGGCACGATGACACTCTGGCACTCGCAGTTGATGCGCTGATGGATGGGAAGGCCGGGGTCGCGCGGCCGGTCGGCCAGATCCACGGCGCTGAGGGTGATCCACCTGCCAGGGCCGTCATCGCTCCGGCGGCGGTCGTCTCCGTCTTTCCGGAGGTACTCCATCTTCGGCAGCCGGTAAGGGATGGTCGCGGGGATCGTCTGCCCGTCAGCATGTCTATGGGAAGGACGAGCGTCGGCACCGTTGGTGGCCTGCCACCGCTTCGCGGCCGGCGCCCGGTCCTTCGCCTCCTCCGCGACCGCTTCGGTGATCCGCTCGACCTTGTCTCGGATGACGCCAGCGGCGAGACGCTTCGCCAGGCCGGGACTGATGCGGGCTCTCGTCCGTGCCATGAATGGCATGGTGCCTAGCGCCTCGACCTTATGTCTGCATCCCTCAGGCAAGACGCGGCCACGCCGGCAAGAGGGGTGAGGGAGGAGCAAACGGGTGGGGCGAACTCTCTTCCGGTTCTCATACTTCGATCAGGAACCCCACTCCGGCGCCAGGATCGAATGCACCACAGAGTCTCGCCACCGTCCGTCAGCGAGGCGCAGGTGACCGCGGATAACGCCTTCCTCCACCATGCCGGCCTTGGCCATAGTTCGCGCTGACGCCGCGTTTTCCGGGCTTCGCGCGCCCCATATCCGGTAGACGCCCAGTTGCTCGAACCCAAGCTGCAGCAGTAGGCGCACCACCTCGACGCCGAGTCCATGCCCCCACCGGTCAGCGCGAAGCGCGAACCCGATCTGAGCGCTGTTCTGCTGCGGGTGGCCGACTTCGACCGCGATCCGCGCGATGGCCACCAGTTCCTCATCAGGCAGCACCGCGGCGAGGGAGTAGTCCATCCGCGGCTCTGCCTGCGCGGACGATGCCACGCCAGCGATGATCGTCTCGACCTGTTCGCGGGTACGCGGCTCGAAACTCATGTGCTCGGTGACCCGGGGGTCGCCGTAAATGGCCAGCAGCGCGTCCACATCGCCGGGTGTGAACTCCCGCAACGTCAGAGTGGGAGAGGAGATCCTTACCGGGTGCATGGCCTGACCCTACTGGGCGGGCGGCAGCGCGCCCTGCGCAGGAACACCGGTGAAATACTCGATCTGCTGCTGAATGTCCGCAGCGAGCGGACCGCCCCGGAAAGCCGGGTCCAGCAGCGCCGCGTGAATGCGCCTCGTGCTCACGATGATCCCGCCGATGCGCTGTTCGACCGGGAGCGTCAGCACGTCGGCTAGCGCCTCGGCGGCGCCGTCGAGGTCGCGGAGATGCACCCGGGCCAGCGCCAGATCGGCCCGTGCGCCGGCTTCGTCGCTGAACGACTGCTCGCCCTCGTCGGCTTCCTCGTACGCGGTGATCGCCTCGCTGGCGGCTGCCGCGGCTTGGCGTTCCATACCAGGCAGCCACACCATGGCGTCGGCACCGTAGTACAGCTGACGCTGCGGGGTGAACGTCATAATGCCGCCGAAGTGGTCCAGGTCGTCGGGTTCGACCTGCTCGCGCGCCTGGACGGCCTGCGCGATGGCTTCGCGTACCCGATCTGCGTGGCCAAGCACACCCCACACACGGGCGGTCTGGGACGGCAGCCAGACTGCGGCGGTGCTGTGGGTGCGGGCGGCGTACTCCGCCCCGGCTTCGGCGAACCGGGCCGCCTGGTGGGGGCTCCCGGACCAGTAAGCGATCATCGACTGCAGCACCCGGAGCCAGGTCCGTAGCCCGTCGTGGCCGGCGTTCTCGGCACACACGATCGCGGCGCGAGCGTGCGTCATGGCCGCGTGCGGGTTGCCCAAGTCGTGGCTGGCCTTGGCCAACATCCCAGAGACGATCCCGCTCAGCAGGAACAGGTCAGCCGTCTCCGCTGGCCGCTGACGTCCCTCCAACAGGCGGAACACCACGTCCTGCAACTCGGCGAGGCTGCCCATCAGGTGCGCCAGCGGCGTCACCGGGTACAGCCGGGCAACGTGGGTCACCTCATCGCGGAGTTGCTCCAGCATCTCCGGGCCCACGTTGCTGCCCTCCACGGCCGCAGCGAATTTCAGCGCTCTTCGAGCAATCATGTCTATCTCCTCTTGCAGGCTGCCGGGGACCGGCGGTCGGACGTGAACGGTGGGAACGACAGCGGTGCCGCTGCCGAAAGCGGGTGAGTCTGCGAACCCCGGGTTGCAGCGGATCAGCACCTCGCGCTCGTGAGACGCCAGCCGATCCAGCGAGTTGGGGTCGAGGAGACTGAGCGGTGTCGTGCCGTAGACGCTGGCCAGGGTGATGAGGTGGGTGGCCAGCGGGGGTTTGGAGCCTAGCGCCGGGAACATCTCCAGTCTCGACAGCAGCGCCTGATCCATGAAGGCCGAAGGCGACTGATCTCGGTACTGCTCGACGACTTCGGGCTGTGAGAGCCCCAGTGCCATCCGATACGCAGGCAGTGGCGAAAGGCCGAACTGGACACGGAGCTCCACCGCGATCTCGGCGGTGGAGCGGTTTTGATTTCGCATCTGATTGCGTAGGCGATTCACCCTGCGCCTGATGTCGTTGACCATGGCCAGGCTCCCCGTATGAGGCTTTGACAGCAGGGTGCGGTTGGGGCGACCTCTTCGGCAACCGGACAAATCGGGGCCCGATCAATCGGCGTACATAGAACGGCCATCACGCGGCGAGAAATCGCAGGTCAAAGCGTCGCTGCCGTACATAGAAAATATGTCGCCACGCCGGGTGACCGGAAGACAGCGGGAAGCGTTAACTGACTCCACGCTCAACACCCGGTAAGTGGGAGCGCGTCTCGGCTCCCCCTGAAAGATGACGATCGAGGTCCAATGACCCGCGAACCGCCCCCACCCGACAGCGTCGCCGCCATCTACAACTACGGGCTCGGGGGGAAAGACAACAGGCAGCTCGACCGGGACATCTTCGACAGGCTCACGGAGATCGATCCGGGGCTACCCGAGTCGGTGCTCGCCCAGCGCGAAGCCGTGCACCGCGGCGCCCGCCTGGTGGCCGAGCTCGGCGTCCGCCAGTTCATCGACCTGGGCAGCGGCCTGCCGGCCGCGGACGGCAGGAACATCTACGACACCGCGGCGGAGGTCCACCCGGAAGATGCCCGCGTCGCCTACGTGGACGTGGCAGCGGTGCCCGCCGCACACGGGCGCGCGATGCTGGGCCGGATCCCGCCCACGCTCATGGTGCAGGCCGACGTCCGCGAATGCCGCAAGGTGCTCAAGGAGGCGTTCGAGCTGCTCGACCCGGACGAGCCCACGGGCGTGATCGCCACCGCGCTGGTGCATTTCTGGCGGTCCCAGCCGCATGCGATCTGGGTGCTGCGCTCCTACCTGCGGGCGTTCCGCGCCGGCGGCTACCTGATCTTCTCGCACGGCCTGGCCGACATGGACCCGGACGTGCGCGAGGCCATGGTGAAGGAGTACAGCCACAGCGGCGCCAACATGTACCCGCGCACCAGGGACGACATCGCCAGCTTCCTGGACGGGCTGGTCCTGCTCCGGCCCGGTCTGATCGAGGCGTCCACGTGGCGGCCCGAACCCGACGTACCGGCGCGCCTGGTCGGGGAGGCGAAGTTCTTGTTCGCCGTGGCCGGGTTCGGCCCGTACGGACGCACGTGTCCCGCCGACCAGCAGCACGTCCCCGCAGGGAGGCTGGCATGAGCGCCGCGATCTTCGCCGCTTTCGACATGGAGATCGACGACGGCACCGGCAGGATACTGGCGGCCGAGCTGGAGCACGAGTACGCGGGCATGGCGGTCGTGCTGTGGGAGGTCGCCGGCAGGCACTTCACCGCCTTCTGGCGTGGCCACGTCCCAGTCCCCGTCTACGTCAAGGCCAGAACCCCGCAGGAGCTGCGCGCGGCAGTCGCCGCCCGCTTGTACGACCTGCGGCTGGAGGCGGAGGCGGAGCGTCTGCCCCGCCTCCGTGGCGGCAGCTTCCCCGTGCCCCAGCCAGGCAGGGGCATGGGATGACCAGACGTGGCGTGGCCCACGGACGCAGCGCTCACCCCCCTCGCTTGCTGCGTCGGCCACGCCCGGGGCGGACGGCCCGGTGTCGATGTCCCCGCCGTCCACCACCCCACGGCGCAGGCCGGGCAGCCGACCCTGCCGCCCTGCATCGGCGTCCGGCCTGCGCCCCGCAACCGCATCCCACCCGGAGGTGTTGCCATGCCCGATGAACTGATGCAGCGCTCAACCGCCCGCCCCGCCTGGCCTCCACCCCGTGGGCGGCCGTCCGCGAACCGCACCAGGACGGCCACATGAACTACATCTTCCTGTCCCTCTTCGACTGCCTCTTCCCCTACCCCAGGCAGCGAAGACGCGCCATCCGGGACACGACGCCCACCCCCCTCCGAACCGATCCCACGACCGGAGCACGAGATGGCCTCTCTGAAACCCTCACCCCCGCCTGCGCCTGACTCCTACCGCCTCTTGTGGCTCGAACTCACCGGCTTCTGCCAGCTCCAATGCCCTCACTGCTACGCCAAATCGGGGCCGAAGGGGTCACACGGCGCCATGGAGCTCACCGACTGGCTCGCCGTCATCGCCCAGGCCGCCAAGATCGGCGTCCGGATGGTGCAGTTCATCGGTGGCGAGCCCACCCTGCACCCGCACTTCACCAACCTCACCCTCCAGGCGCTCAACGCCGGCCTTCAGGTCGAGGTCTACAGCAACCTGGCCTACATCCCGGACAAGACCTGGAAGGTGCTCTGCCACCCGGGCGTGCAGCTTGCCACGAGCTTCTACAGCGACGACCCGGCCCAGCACACGCTCATCACCGGCGGCAGGGCGACCTGGCACCACACCGTCCGCAACATCGAGCAGGCCCTGGCCTACGACATCCCGCTGCGCGCCGGCATGGTCCGCGTCCTGGAAGACCAGCGGCTGGACGAGGGCCGCCAGTTCCTGCTCGGCCTCGGCGTCAAGACGATCCGCGCGGACTCGATGCGGATGCTCGGCCGGCCCGCCGGCGACAGCACGCCCGACATCACGCAGTTGTGCGGGAACTGCGGCAAGCGGAGCGCCGCGGTGCTCCCCAATGGCAACGTGGTCCCATGCCCGCTGGCGCGGTGGATGCACGGCCTCGACGTCCGTGCCGCCGGCCTGCCGGCCGCGTTGGAGGCGATGCGCCCCCACCGCGAACTCATCGCCGCCACCATCGCGCCCATCACCATGTGCGGCCCGGACAACGACGGCCAGTGCGGGCCGTGCGAGCCGTCCTGCACCCCCGGCTGCGACCCGGGCGTGGGCGACGGCAACGGCGACGGCTGACAGCGGAACCGACCGAGGGGAGCAGCATGAACTGGCAAGACGTGAAGATCGACTACCACGTCACCGAGCTGTCGGCCTACCTGGCGAGGCAAGGAGTCATCAGGGAAAACGACTGGAACAGCCGCGCCTGGCGGACCGGCCTGCGTCACGTGCGCCGCCACAAGTTCGTGCCCGACCAGGCGTACGCGAACGCGATCCAGCCGGGCGAAGCGTCCAGGCCGATCGACCTCAAAGCCAACCCCGCAGACTGGTGGCGGGCCGTCTACACCGACTGCGCCATCATCACCCAGCGGGAGGACGGCCTGTCCCCGGTCAGCGACCCGATCGGCGACCCCACCTGCTCGCTGTCGGCGCCCAGCATCGCCATGACCTTCCTGGGCGAGCTCGACGTGCAGGACCACCACCGTGTCCTGGACATCGGCACCGGCACCGGATGGACCGCCGCCATGCTGGCCTGGCGGCTCCGCAACGAGCAGGTGGTCACCGTCGAGGTGGACGAGACGCTGGCCAACGTCGCGGCGGCGAACCTAACCCAGGCGCACTTCTCACCCGAGTTGCTCGTCGGCGACGGCGCCGCTGGAGCGCCAGGGTTCGGCCCCTTCGACCGGATCCACGTCACCTGCGGGGTCCGGGACATCCCGTACGCGTGGATCGAGCAGACCCGGCCCGGCGGCATCATCGTCATGCCGTACATGCCGGCCCCGACCGCGTTGCAGGGCGGGCAGCGGCTGCTGCTGACCGTGCTGGAGGACGGGACCGCCCGCGGCCGTTTCACCGGCCGCGCCAGCTACATGATGATGCGCTCCCAGCAGCGCCCGCCGACGCCCACGCAGGTGCTGGAGGAAGGCCGCCACAGCACCACCGACTTCCACCCGCGCAACCTGCACGATCTGACCGGGCCCCGCTACGAGGGCGCCCTGCTCATGCTGGCCTCCGCGATGCCCACCGTCATGATGGAAACGCAGCAGGTGCGCCGCGACGACGACACCTGGGGGTACGCGGTGCGGCTCTACGACCTGGAGGGCCCCTCGTGGGCGCTGTGCGAGAGCACCCCCACCCAGACCGAAGCGGACGTCGTCCAGTTCGGAGACCGGAACCTGTGGGAGGAGCTGGAGACCGTCTACTTCTCGTGGGTACGGCACGGCCAGCCCGGCAGGGACCGGTTCGGGATGATGGTCACCCCGGACAGCCAGTACGTGTGGCTCGACACCCCGACCGCCGCTCTCCTGCGGATCTGACTCTGCGCGGCCGGTGAGGTGGCAGCCATCGGCCGCGCCTCCGCTGTGGGCCCTTCCCCCGTGAGGGCTCGCAGCGCCCCCGGCCCCCGGCTCAGGCCGCCGGTCCGGGGCGGCCGGCCGTGGGACTGGTCCGGTTCCAGCCGTCCCACGGCCGGCCCAGCATGGCATGCGGCCCGATCAGCAAGGACCTGCAATGATTCCCCCTCCCGCTCCTGACGGCGGCTTCTACGGTTCGTCCGGTACGGCGAACGCTGAGCTGCGCCCCTGCTGGAAGCGGTTGGGCGCAGGATCGCGCCGGTATTGGGATGTGGCCGTCACGCTCGCATGCGCATGCGTCAGGCCGCTCACCCGCCCCGGGCGAGGCCGGATCGCACCTGATCACGCACAGTGTCAGGTCCAGCAGAATTGAAAGGAGTTCCATGCGTGATCCACGCTTACCGGCCAGCCGATCGGTGCCGGGCGCGTTGACGGCGGCGGTGGTGATCTTCGTCGCGCTGGCTTATCCCGCGCCGCTGATCACCTGGTGGAACGCCGCCGGTTTCACGGTGCCAGCGATCAGCGCCGCGCTGACGCTGTATTACGTCATACAGGTCTGCATCCTGGCCCTGTTTCTCGTGGGCCGGTGCCTGCCGCGTTCGGCGTTCCTGGTCAAGGCCGCCATCATGGCGGCCAGTGTGGCCGTCACCCTCGCGGCCATCAGCGCCCCGAGCCTGCTCACCTACGGCTCGTTCTACGCGGCCAGCACGGTGATGTGCCTGCTCCTGGCCGTGCAGCAGCTCGGCCGGGCGCCGCTGTGGCCGCCCCGCGCCCGGGACGTGCCGCTGACGCTGGCGTCTTTCCCGCTCATCCTGCTCAGCGTCCTGACGGTATCGGCGCTCGCGACCGTGCTGGGTATCCCCCTGACCGGCGAGCCGAGCGCGCACTCCTCGGCCACCGGCCTGCTGGGCACGGTCGCACACATCGACACCGGCGCCGAATGGCTGATCCGCTCCGCGTGGACCGGCGTCGGCGAGGAGACCGGAGCTGCCCTGCTGGTGACCGGCCTGACCCGCCGCGGCGTCCGGCTCCCCGCGGTGTGCCTGATGGCCGCCGCGGTGCGCGTCACCTATCACGCCCAGTTCTCGCTGGCCGCCGTAGGGCTCGGCATCCTGGCCGTGGGCATGGTGCTCCTCTGGCGCCGCTATGAACGGCTGCTGCCCCTGATCGCCGCGCACACGCTGTGGGACGCGCTCGCGCAGGAACACCCGCAGTCCCTGCTGGCCGCATCCGGCGCCGGCCTGGCGATCGTGATAGGGGCGTGCGGCCGGCTAGCCGTCCGGCGGCTGCGGCGCAAACACGGCAGGCCCGACCCCGCCGCGGCGCCGGGCACGGTGACGCCATGATCCGGCCTGGCAGCGACCGCATCGTCCGCGTCGCCTTCGCGCTGCTGGCTCTGGTGTGGTGGTGCCCGATCCGGCCCCCCGACGACCGCCTGACCCCCACGCTCCTGAGCAGGCGACTGATGCGCGCAGCCGCATCCACCCTCATCATGTTCCTGCTCCGCACCGCCTTGATGGAGACGGAGCGGCCACCAGCCCAGCCGGCGGCGTAGAAACGGGTGGCGTCTCACGGCCTCGCCGGCCACGTACTCGATCATGGTGGGGCAACCGTTCAAAGCGGCGCAGCGACCACGGTGCGGCACCAACCTCAGCGGTGCCGCTGCCACGCCCGGTGCCGGACGGCCACTGCCGTCCTGCACCGCTAAGGGCACAGGCCGGGATATCTCCTGACCTGCGCCCTTTCGCGTTGTTGGCCACCCCGCCACCGTCGCCGGCAGAAGCTGCGGTTCGAGCCAAGTGGCAGGCTTGCCGCATCTAGAGTCCGGAGGCTTGGGGTACCTGCGGCTGATTGAGCGCGCCGCCGCCCACGATCGAGTCGCCGTCCAGCACCGAGCAGAAAGTGATATCGGGCGTACACAGCGCGTCGAGGCCGAGGGGCGTGCTTGCTCTCCAGTGGCGTGCTGAACCTCTTCTGCTGGACGCGCTCATCGAAGGACTCGACGGTCTGCGTCCCAGACAGGTCCAATCCATGACGATCTTCGTCTCGTTCCTTCGGCTGCGACTTGCGATGGCTGGACGCCAGGTAAGCCTATGGCCGCTAGCGACCGTCCCCACTGGTCCGGCTGGCCGGGACAGGACGGAGAATTGCGCTGGATCAGTTGGGCGGGGGTGTGTTGGTCCACTCGGCGACTTCGAAGGCCTGGTAGGAGGCCAGATCGCCGGGGCGGCTGAAACGGTCGGGCATGTTCTTGGCCTCCAGGACCCTGGGCCTGCCGTCGTCCCCTGAGCCGATCTCGCGCCTGCCGCGTGGCGGGCTGGCTACCCGGTCGACGATAGCCAGCAGAATGCCGGTGTCCGGGTTGACGATCAACTGGCGGTGGTACTTGCCGAGCTGCTGGGGGGCGGTGAACAAGCCGAGCGGGACGGTGGTCTCCAGCGGCAGGGAGATCACGGATCCGGTGCGGCCCAGCGGATCGGTTGCGCGTCCGGCGGCCTGGACGCCGGGCTGCGCGGCGAGCACCCGCCATGCCGCCGCGCGGACGGCGGGCGGCGCCGGCGCTTTGGAAAGCAGGATGGTGACGACGTCGCTCAGCGCGCGGACACGTTCTTGCCCGCGCAACGCGCGGATCGGCTCGACTTCGGCCTTCGACGAGTAGGCGCGCCAGTTGCCCTCAAGTCCCAGGAGGACGTTCTCCAGCGCCTTCGGGTCCGTAGGCAGGTCTGCGATTTGCGTCGAGGTCAGGCCGTGGAAGCTGTCACCGGTCGGCATCCACCAGCCCTGCGCGCTTTGGTTCCGTGCCGACATGTCGAGTTTAAGTACTCGCCCGAGTCCGATCGGGTCCGGGATGGGCACCCACTCCGGGGATCCCGCCGCCTGCCATTTCTTTCGGTCCTGTGCGGTGAGCGGAACGTCGGCGAAATCGACGAACATCTGCACACCCATGCCGTTTCGGTCTGTGTACGCCTCGTTCCCCTGGCGTGAATCGACCTTGTAGTGGTTGGCCACTGTCGGCCCGACTGCATTGATCTCGCCCATGATGGTCTTGGTGTGCCAATACTTGCCGAACGGCGCCTTCTCCGCGTTCGTGGCAGCCACCAGCAGGACATTGCCCTGCGGAACCACGGCGGTGGAACGTCCACTGACCACGTCCGACTGGACGTAGACGACGAGGGCCCCAGCAGCGAGCGTTGCCGCCGCGAACATCAGCGGAATCTTGAAGCCGCGGCGCGACGGCGGCAGAGCGGTCTTGGCGGCCGCCTGCCAGTCGATGCGCTGCGCGAGCCGCTCCGGGTGCTCCTCCTGAGCCAGGACCGTACGCATGCGACGCAGGGCGTCGAGTTCATTCATCGCTCATCTCCAGGGGAAGGGCCTTACGGAGCTTCTTGCGGGCTCGGTGGATCTTGGCCTTGACGGTGCCGAGCGGCAGGTCGAGCACCGTCGCGATCTCGGTGTACGACAGTTCGCCCCAGGCAAGCATCAGCACGGCGTTGCGCTCCTGCGTGCCCAGCGAGGCCAGCGCCCTGGCCAGTTGGGGACCGAGCACCGCAGCTTCCGCTCGGTCTCCGGCACGCTCGGCGACACCGTCCTCGGCGGGGTCGACACCGGTCCGGGCGAAGGCCCGGTACATGCGGGTCTCATGCCGGTGGTGCTTGGCAATCAGGTTGCTGGCGATGCCCCACAACCAGGCGGAGAAGTCGGCGCGTCCGTCGTACCTCTCCCGCTGTCGGAACGCGATCGCGAACGTCTCCGACACCAGATCGTCGGCGAGGACGGACCCGAGGCGGCGTCTGATGTAGGCATGCAGGCGAGAGGCGTGGCGGCTGAACAGCTCGCCGAACTTCTCAGGATCGCGTAAGGACGCGGCGACGATCTGCGCATCTTCCAGATCGTCCAGGCCGTCCCCGGCATGACTCACCATCGCCATGGGCGTCTATTCGGCAATGCAGGCTCCGTGACTCAGGGGTGCTGACACCACCTCTATCCCGAAGTCCGCCTACCGGTTGCGTCCAGGTTTCAGGCGCAGGTCGCGGGCCGGGTGCGCGGCGGCGTCAAGGTAGGTGAAGCAGCATGTCCCGAGAGATGAGCGGATCAACGCCACAGAGGAGCAGCGCCACGTCAGAGCCTTCAGCACACTCGCCTCCCTGCCCAACCACTACCTCGTGCCCCCGGCCCAAGAGGTCGCCATCCACCAAGCCACGGCCAAGATCCCCGGCGAGGCCCTGATCCAAGACTCGGTCGACGTCGAGGGACAGCCTGTGCTGGCCATTGCACGCGCCGAAGACGGCTCGCTGCGACAGGAAAGCTGTTCGATCCGGCCACATACGCCTATCGTGGCGGACGCGTCGTCGCGGTGGCGGACCACTCGGAATCCACAAACGACGCCAAGGCCTTCATTTGAAGGGGGAGCAATCCTCTCCCTATCGGTCCGCGTCGGCGCAGGGATCACCGACCACCAGGAGGTGGCGCAGACCGAACTTGTGACGGCATGGTCGAACCAGCAGAGCCTCACGCGAGAGCCGAACTACACCACTCCGCGCATGACCAGACCGCAGGGCACGAAGGGATGAGTGAGAGCTCTCTGCCAGTGCTGCAGGGGCCCGTACCGCCGCCAGCCGAGATGTCACGGGAGGAGCTGTCAGGGATCTCGTTGGTCGGCCCTCACTGGGGCATGTCCCTGACGCCGGTCTGCCGCCCCCGGTCCGGAGAGGCCGGCGTGATCTCACGTTGGCCGTCGAGCGGCCCGGTCGTATGGCCGTACCTCACCGGAACCGAGAGGGTCACAACCCCAACCGATCAGGGCTGCGAGGTCAAGGGTGCCGTAACGAGGTCGTACCTCGTTCGGGAGATGAGGTTGTACGCGGACATGGCGTGCCAACATCGGGCCCCGATGCCGCAGGGGCGCCCACGGCAACGGCAACGGCAGAGGGCTCCGAGCACCGGCTCTGACACCGAGAGCTCCTCGGCGGCACCATCTCTTTGTCCTTGACGTAGTTGCCCGGAGTCGGTAGATCTCCGGCGGCTGCGCGATGGATGTCAGGGCCGCTGCAGTGTCGTCCCAGTGCGAGCAGAAGTACGGGCTGCCTCTCACCGGCCCTTGCGTTGATCAGGTGCCGTCTGCGGTGGGGCTCCCCGTCCCGGTCGTGCCGATCATGCGCCCCCGTCCCCGGCTCCGGCAATCCGGGTTCTCGCCCGAATGAGAGCTTGGGCGGCGAGTGTGGGGGGTTGAAGATCTTTTGCTGGCGCAAAACATCTTCAACCCCCCACACCGCCCGGATTGCCGGAGCCGGTCCCGGCGTCGCTGGCTCGGCTCGCCGGGACGGGGAGCCCCACACGCGCAGGCGCCCCGCCGGTCCAGACGCAGGTGATGCGGCACTGCGCCGCACCAGGCCAAGGAGCGCACATGGACGACATGCAGATCAGCTTCACCGGACGCATCGCATACGACCCGAAGTTCTGGCCGGCCGGTGACGACAAGCCGCCCATGTGGTCGGCCCTGATCGAGGTGGCCGGCCCGCCGACGCAGGGCCGGAACGGCACCTACGTGCCGACCCGCCGGATCGAGGTGATCGCGTACGGGCTGGACGCCATCCGCGCCAGCGAGTCCTACCACGTCGGCCACGTGATCACCGTCCAGGGCCGCGATCTGATCGCCCGCGCCTACGAGAGCAAGGATCGCCACAACAGGCCGATCGTCCGCGGCGTCGTCCAGGTGGTCGCCAAGACCTTGGCCATGTCCACCCGCTACGACCCGGTGCGCCAGCAGGTCGGCACCTGGCCGCCGGCATCCTCACCCCGCCTGGCCCAGGGCGCGGCGACTCCCGCCACCGAGGAAGACCCGGCGCAGTCCGTTCCCGCCGGCTGACGTCCCGCCACGCGAGCGGCCTCTGCTCCTCTGGGGGCCGCTCGTCCGCATGCCCTGACCTGAACGAGTGCCGTGGGGAATCTCGCACCTCATGAGGCCACTCCACGTTCACCTTTGTCCACCCTGCTGAAGGGAGTTTCGTCTCGTGTCGACGGTTCCACTGCATTTGCCGGATATCGCCCAGCCGGACAACCTGCACTTGCTGCGCATCCCGCTGAAGTACCTGACGCACTTCCCGGACAACGTCCGCGAGGACTTCGGCATCACGCCTGCCTTCTGCAAGTCGCTGCTCGCCAAGCAGCAGGTCGTCCTCACCGCGATCCCCATCCCGGACGACTACGACCGCCAGGAAGGAGAGGAGGAGTTCCTCTTCTGGGTGATCAAGGGTAACCGCCGCCTGGAGGGAGGACGCAAGCTCCAGCTGGAGACGATGCTGTGCCTGGTCGATCTCACCATGGTGGGGGACCGGGCGGGCCTGTTCATCGACCAGCTCGTCGAGAACGACGGTGACTTCCGCGTTTCGCTGTCGGCCTTCGAACAGGCACAGGCCCTCTTCCAGGCGCATCAGGCAGGCGCCAGCCGGACCGAGCTGCGCCAGCGCACCGGCCGTACCAGACAGCAGATCACGGCCGGCATCAAGGCCGGGAAGATCAGCGAGCAGACCAGGCGCGCCGCACAGGCCATGGATCACGCCTGGACGCTGGACGATGTCGCGCTGCTGGCGGAGTTCGACGGCGACGAGCGGGCGCTGGCGAAGATCCAGCAGCGCATCGACTGGGGGCACCCCGTCGCCTACGCCGTCGAATCCGTTCGTGACGAGCTGGCAGAGCAAGCCGCCCAGAACCGGCTCGTCGCCGAGCTGGAGCAGGCCGGCGTCCGCGTCACCGAATCCCGGCCGCCGGACGCGCTGCTGCTGGACAGCCTGGCCCGCCTCGTCGACGGCTTCGACCCCGACCCGGCCCGGCACGCCTCCTGCGCGGGGCATGGCGCGTTCTTCTACAGCTACAACAAGACCCAGCCGGAGTACTACTGCACCACCCCCGCCGAACACGGCTACACGCCGCGAGAGTCCACGACCCCTACGGCGGCGGCCTCCGCACCCAGCGGGTCTGCCGAGCCTCGCGGAGACGAGCCGGCCCGGAAGACCGTGATCGAGGGGCGCGCCGCCTGGCCGCGCGCGGGCACCCTCCGGCAGCAGTGGCTGGCGGAGTTCTTCCAGCGCAAGAACGCCCCCAAGCCGGTGCTGCCCTTCGTCACCCGGATGCTGCTGGACATGCCCGGCCCCGTCCGCGACTTCCTGACTGCGGCGCACCGCAGCCCGCTGTATGCGCAGTTCGGCGGCCCGGCAGACCTCGACCAGGCGCTGCGCGGAGCCTCGACCGGGCAGCAGGCCATGATGATGCTGCGGCTCATCGCGGTGGCGTTCGAACACCAGATGACCAAGGCCGGCCAGGACTGCAAGAACACCTGGCGGCCGGACAAGTACAGCCCCTGTTCGCGGGCCGATGCCGCGTTGTGGCTGCGGTTCCTGGTCGACACGCTGGGGCCGGAGCTCGGCACGCGGACGCTGCAGCCCTACCAGCCGGCCCCGATCGAGCGGGCACTGATCGACGGCACCCCGTACCGGGGTGATGTCCCAGCCGACCAGACCGACATCGCGGGGGAGGAGCTTACCGAACCCGCACCGGAGCCGGACGAGGCCGCAATCATCGAGCACGGCAGCGCCCCGGTCGAGGCGAGCGAGCCCGCGCCGTCGACCGATGACGAGCCGATCCTCCCACACGATCCCGCTCCTGCCAGCTCTGCCCGCCAGGACCTGGCCGAGGTGACCTCTCTCACCGAGACGGCCGTTCCCGGCGACCTCGGCGACGCACAGGCGGCCTGACCCATCCCGCAAGCTCCGGTCTGGCCCTGGGCGCTGCGGACCAGGACCAGACCGGCCCTATTCCCCGGAAAGAGCCGCACCACCATGACCGACACCGCACCCCGGTACTTCTTCCAGATCAAGGAGTCGGCCCAAGACTTCACCCACGCCGGTTGCCGGACCTGCACCCGCGGCGACAGCGCCTGTCGGGCCACCTGGACCATCCACCTGTTTCAACCCTGCAGCGGCGAATGCGGGTGCGTGATGCTCCTCGACCACGCCGACGCCGTGCACGACAGCAGCCGCGGCGGCGACTGGACGGGACGCTACGACACCATCGACCAGATCGGAGATCCGGCACTGCGCCAGCACGCCCAAGCCCTGCTGGCCGCTGCCCACCTCGCACCACCACCGGGCCGGCCGCGACGACGCGATGGCCGGTACCGATCCGGCTGACCACGGCCCAGACCGGGCTGATCATCCCGGACATCACCGTCCGCCGTCGCGACGGCCGAGCCCGCTTCAGCACAACGACCCGCGCCGTGCGAACACGGCACCTCTGGTGATAGGGCGCCACCCCGACGACCTCGAGGCCGCCCGCATCATGCTGCTCGGCCCGGCCTGGCGGGCCGCCCGCCACCTCCTAAATTCCCGCCCCGCGTCCCGGCCATGACCGGCGGCGCCCTTTTGTCATGCCCACAAAGGAGTTCGATGTCCAGCACGTACACCCGTCATCTACCGCTGTCCATCGGCGGTGAACTCGCCCTGCGGTCCGACCCCGGCCCGCACCCGTGGAACGTCCACCGCGCCTGCGTGGCCGGATACCGCGCCGGTTTCGCCGTAGCTATCTGCGAAGGCGACAGCCTCGACAGGGACAAGGAGCGCGCCCGCGCCCACGCCCGGATCGCCGCCGAAGTCTCCGCGGTCGCCGCCGCCCACACCGCCAACGCCGCCGCCGGCCTCTACGCGGGCCGATCCGCCCTCGAAACCAGCGTCGCCGACGAGGGCCTGCCCTTCCCCTCGCAGATGACCCGCATCGTCACCTCGCTCCTCACCGCCGTGATCACCGACTGGACGATCGACCTGTGCTGGACGGGGGAGAGCGTCAACGCCTTCGCCCTGACCGCCGACCTCGCCCTGCACGCGCTGATCCACTCCAGCCCGCACCAGCGGACCCGGCCCCCGCACGCGATCGGTCCCGTGCGGCGCCGGCAGGTGTGGCGCGAACCGCCCGGCCCCGGCCACCACGACGAGCGCATCCTCGACATCCGCCGGCTCCTGCTGTGCTCCGACAGCCTCACTCTGCCGCTCGGCACGGATGGCCTGTCCCGGCTCCTGCGCCGCGACACCCGGCCGCCACGACCTGCGCGCAGCTCATCGACGCCGCCACGCAGGCCGGCGCGCTGGACAACCTGACCGCCGCCGTCATCGACCTGCCGACCCTCGACACCCTTGACCTCGCGCAAGCACTGGTTCACCGGCATCCGCTCGCGCCCGCCCCGACCCGCGAGCCGGACGCGCTCGAACGGCCGCCCTTTCCACTGCTGCGCGCCGCCTGACCACCATCCGCGATCCATCCGAGAATAGGAGGACCCTTCGTGACGATCGCCGCACCCTTCCCGCCCCTGGCCCTGCGCAACGCCACCCTGGACGACCTGGTCGACGTGCTGCGCGCCCAGCACGCCCGAAAGATCGACGTCATCGTGCCGGCCGAGCGGCTGCGCGCCGTCGGCACGCACCTCGAGCTGGTCGGCACCGAGCCGCTGGTCACTGAGGACGGCGTCACCGCCACCGCCGGCCGCTACCTGCCCACCGCGCACTGCGACCAGGACATCGCCACCAAACTCGGCATCCCCGCGCAGTATCTGCGCCGCACCCGTGAGGAGCAGCCCCGCCTGTACGAGGCCAACATCAACGGCTGGCTGCAGGCCGACCCGCACCGCCGCTTCCTGTTCCGCGCGCTGGCCGGCAACGGCCGCACCGGCGTCGGCCGGGCCCTGCTGTCCAACAGCTACAAGATCGTCGACAACCTGGACGTGCTCATGGCCGCCCTGGCCGGCATCACCGACAGCGGCGTCGCCGTCCAGATCGACGGCGCCGACCTCACCGAACGCCGCATGTTCCTGCGGGTGGCCTGCGAGCAGATCCACGCGTACGCCCCCGACCTGGTCACCGGCTACCGCAGCCCCTTCTCCGGCGCGGACGCAGCCGCTCACCCGGTCGTGTTCGCCGGCTTCCTGCTGGCCAACAGCGAGACCGGCGACGGCGCCTTCACCATCACCCCCCGCCTGACGCTGCAGGTGTGCCGCAACGGTATGACCATCAACCGGGACGTGCTGCGCGAGGTGCACCTGGGCGGGCGCATGGACGACGGGGTCGTGCGCTGGAGCCCCGACACCCTGGCCAAGAGCATGGCGCTGATCACCGCCCGGGCCCGCGACGCCGTGCGCACCTTCCTCGACGTCGACTACGTCCGCGCCAAGATCGCCGAGCTGAGCCGCCAGGCCTGCGTCGACGTCGCCGAGCCCGACCAGACGATCGCCTTCGTCGCCACCAAGCTGTCCTTCACCAAGGACCAGCAGCAGCTCATTCTGCAGCACTTCATCAAGGGCGGCGCGCTGACCGCCGGCGGCGTCATGCACGCCGTCACCAGCGCCGCCCAGGTCCTCGACGACGCCGAGAAAGCCTTCGAGCTGGAAAGCCGCGCCGTCCAGGCCATGCACCTGGCCGCCACCCTGTAGCGGCCACCGCCACCCGATCGAGAAGAAAGGTCGCCCCTGTCATGCCCATCCAGATCGTCCCGTTCCGCGGCATCGCGCTCGCCTGGCACGCATTCGACCACGTCACCGCCCCGGACTGCACCACCTGGGACCAGACCACGTGGAGATCACACGAACGCTGCGGCACCGTGTGCTGCTACGGCAGCCACCTGGCGCTCGCCGCCGGCGGCCGCTGGCTGGTCCGCATCGACGCCGAACGCCAGGAGTGGATCGACACCCAGCCCGTCACCGCAACCGACGCCGCCCACCTGAACGGCTCCATCGAGCAGTACCTGATCGCCGAGGCCGGCGACCCCGCGCACCTGCTGGAGACGGCCCGCGGCAGGAAGGTCATCCACGTCCGCTTCCGCGCAGCGCACTTGATCGGCCTCGACCCTGAAGAGCCCCACGAATACGGCGGCCTGTTCGATCCCCGCCTGAGTGCGGCCGCCCTGGCCGACCTGCTCGAACGACGAATCGGCCCACGCCCCTGACCCCGCACACCCACACGCGGCAGCACCCGACCCGACCGGGCCCGCCCGGGCTCGGGCGGACGCTGCCGCGCCACCGCCATCCCGCGAAGGGAGGCCCCTATGATCACCATCCACGTGTCAGCAGACCGGGGCATCATCGTCACCGGAACCAACCGCGACCAGCACAACCTGCTCGGCAGCCGCCGCCACGGCGGTCTCGGCCTGCGCTGGTCCGACCGCATCGAACACCACGGCCGGCACGGCGCCTGGTACGAGCCGCGCTCCCGCAACCGGCGCCCCCGCGACCACCGCGCCCGCGTCACGGAGATCGCCACAGCCCTCCAGGCCGCTGGCCTGCCGACCACCATCGACGAACACACCAGCGCGCCCACCCGCCCCAGCCGGCACGCCGACCGGCAACCGTACTGGATCAGCCGAGCCCGAGCCGCCGAACACCTCCGGCAGCACCATCGTGACCCCCGCGCCACCCTGCGCCGCCTCGACCGGCTACGCGAACGGCTGCGCCGCATCCAACGCGAGCTCACCGGCCAAGCCCACCCCCGGCTCGTCGAACGCGACGGCCACATCGTCCTCAACGACGAGGGTGCGCCGCTGCTGCGGTGGCAGCCCGCCACCGGCGACTACCGCGACCGCCTGCTCACCGAACAGGCCCGGCTGTCGGCGAGGATCGCCTACTGGGACGACATCGTCGCCCAAGCCGCCGCCGACGGCGTCAAGATCTGGCGCCCGGCCGACTTCACCGTCGGCGACTTCGCCCTCTACCTCGGCACCTGGTACGAGGTGCTGCGCGTCAACGCCAAGAGCCTGACCATCCCCACCGGCCCCCTCGAGGTCGGCCGCCGGCTCCTGCGCCGCAGCGAGAACGTCGATCGCTTCGGCCACCCCTCCCACGCCACCCGACGCCTTGCGTACGCCGAGATCCAAGGCCGGATGAGCAGCGCCGAAGCCGCCACCCGGTTCCCACCCGAACCAGCCGGCTGACCCGGCCCTCTTGAGCCAGGGCCGGCGCTTCCTTTCCCCGAAGCGCCGGCCCTGCCCCGCCCGCCCCGGAAAGGAAGGTGCCTCCGTGACCGAGACCCGAACGGCGCAGACACCCGCCGACGTCGGCGCCGTCACCCTGCCTGTCATGCTGTCCGCCGCCCCCTACGGTGACCTGCGCGTCCTGGCCAAGCCCAACCCCGCCACCGGCGTCCTGCGCTGCCTGATCCACCACACGTCGGCCACTGGCGTCTTCACCCTGGAACCCGACTTCGACCGCGACAACCCCGACCCCGCCACCACCCGGCTCCGGATCCACTACGGCGACGAACTCCCCAACGGCGCCCACACCGGCACCTACCGCCCGCACCGCCCCGTGATCGACGGCACCCTTCGGCTGGTCGACTCCACCACCCTCGACGCCCGCTCGCCCCGCCACCTCCGCACCCGCATCTACCACCGCGACGCCACCAGCGGCCACCGCAGAGCCCGCGTCCCCACCCCTGTCGCCCGGCGCGTCACCGCCATCCTCGCCTCCCTGGCCACCTCCTGGCTACGGCGCCCCGATGTGGACCAGCTTCGCCGCGCCGCCGCCCGCACCCTCCTGCAACGCACCGGCCTGCACCGCAAGCACGCCACCATCGCCGAGCTCGAAGCCCTCATCGCCGACCGGCAACGCGAGCTGGCCACCCAGCGCGCCCAACTCGCCCGCATGACCGCCCTCCTGGCCGACGACACCCCTGCCACCGGCCTGCCGAACCAGACCGCCGCCTGAACACCACCCCTCCAGAAAGGCACGATCATGCCGAACCCGAACCGCCGCCACATCACCGTCATCCTCGACCGGTCCGGCTCCATGGACCGCATCAAGGACGACGCCGAAGGCGGACTCAAGGCCTTCCTCGCCGCCCAGCACGCCCACCCCGCCGAAACCCTGATCTCGCTCTACCAGTTCGACCACCGCTACGACGTCGTCTACGAATACCGGCCCCTGACCGACCTGCCGGACTTCGCCCTGCTGCCCGCAGGCCAGACCGCCCTCCTGGATGCCATCGGCACCACCCTGACCCGCATGCAAGACCACCTCGAAGCGATGCCCGACGGCGAGCGCCCCGGCGAAATCATCGTCGTCATCCTCACCGACGGCCACGAGAACGCCTCCACCCGATGGCGCTCCCGCACAGCGATCCGCCACCTCATCGAGGAGCAGACCCGCCACGGCTGGACGTTCCACTACCTCGACGCCACCCCCGACGCCTTCACCAACGCCGCCCACCTCGGCATCCGGCCGGACACCACGCTGCGCTTCAACACCGACCGCACCGCCGAGGCGCTCACCCGGCTCGGACGCGTCACCTCCCACGGCGAACAGGGCTTCACCGACGACGACCGCGACGCCACCAGCCACTGACCATCCGAGCAGCCACACCCCACCACCCCGCCCAGGAGAACGAACACATGCACCACCACCCCGAACAGCCCCGCAGGCAGCCCACCACCATCCGGCTCCAAACCCCCGCCGACCTCATCGCGATCGTGCCCTACCTCATCGGCTACCGGCCCGACCAAGGTCTGGTCGTGGTGGCGTTCAACAACGACCTCCTCACCGTCGCCCTCCGCTCCGACCTGCCCGACCAACCGTCCGACCGAGACGAGTTCGTCACGCAAGCCGTCCGCATGCTGGTCCACGAGGCGGCACCCCGCGTCGCCCTGATCGGCTACGGACCAGCCGAGCGGATCACCCCCTACATGCACGCCTTCGCGACCGCGCTCACCGCGCACAACATCGCCATCCTCGACATGCTCCGCTGCGAGAACGACCGCTACTGGTCCTACCTCTGCCCCGACCCCGCCTGCTGCCCGCCCGAGGGCACCCCCTACGACGCCGGCAGCAACCGGGCCGCCGCCCACGCGGTCCTGGCGGGATTGGTCGCCCTGCCCGGAAAGGAAGCCCTCCAGCAGATGCTGCAGCCCGTCGAAGGAGAACAACGAACAATCATGACGGCGGCCACCGCCGCGGCCCGCGCCCGAGCCGAAGCCAAGCTCGCCACCCCCAACCTCGACGAGCACTACTGGTTCACCGAAGGACTGAGCAATAGTCAAGACCTGTGGATCATAAGTTCCTAGGCGGCTGTGGGGACAGGTGATTCGGTGGGGCGTTCGACGAGTTTGCCGTCGATAAAGGTGGCTCCGGCGCGGACCAGGGCGACCAGGTGGGCGCCGTTGATCGCGCGCCAGCGGGATTGGGCGGACTCGATCAGCTTGAAGGCCATGGCCAGGCCGGCGGCGCGGGAGCCGGGGCCCTTGGTGACCTTGGTGCGGTGCCGGACAGTGGCGAAGGTCGACTCGATCGGATTGGTGGTGCGCAGATGCCGCCAGTGCTCGGCCGGATAATCGTAGAAGGCCAGCAGGTGCTCGACGTCGTCGGTGATCTTGGCGACGGCCTTGGGAAACTTGGCGCCGTAGGCGGCCTCGAAGGCGGCGACCGCGGCGAGGGCATGGTCCTTGCTCTCGGCGTTCCAGATTTCGGCGAGGGCCTTCTTCGCGCCCGGGTGGGCTGACTTCGGGAGCGCCCCGAGCGCGTTGGCGATCTTGTGAAACCAGCACCTCTGACCCCTGGCCTGCGGGAACACCTCGGCCAGCGCGGACCAGAAGCCGAGCGCGCCGTCACCGATGGCGAGCACCGGGGCGCGCATGCCGCGCCGGGCGCAATCGCGCAGCAGGTCGGCCCACGACTCCGTTGATTCGCGGTAGCCGTCGGTCAGCGCGACGAGTTCCTTGCGGCCGTCGGCGCGCACCCCGATCAGCACCAGCAGGCAGAGTTTGTGCTCCTCCAGGCGGATGTTGACGTGGATGCCATCGGCCCACAGGTAGACGTAGTCGACGCCGGACAGATCGCGATCGGCGAACGCGCGCTGCTCGGCCTTCCACTGCTCGGTGAGCTTGGTGATGACCGGAGCCGACAGGCCGTGGCCGGTGCCGAGGAACTGGCTCAGCGCGGGCACGAAGTCGCCGGTGGACAGGCCATGCAGGTAGAGCAGCGGCAGCACCTCGGTGATGGCCGGGCTCTTGCGGCACCAGGGCGGCAGGATGGCTGAGGAGAACCGGCGCCGCTCGCCGGTGGTCTCGTCGATGCGCTTGTCGTTGACCCGCGGGGCGTGCACCTCGATCGCGCCCGCGCTGGTCAGCACGGTGCGGGGCTGGTGGTGGCCGTTGCGCACGACCAGGCGGCGACCGGCCTCGTCGCGTTCGCCGGCGAAGGCGGCGATGTAGGCGTCGACCTCGGCCTTGAGCGCTTCGGCGAGCATCCGGCGGGCACCTTCACGCACCAGCTCGTCGATCAGCGCGGGTGAAGGGCCGGAGGCGTCCGTGTTGCGGTCGCTGTCGGCAGGGTCAGGGACTACGGTGAGCACGGGTGTGCCTTCCCGACCGACGTTGGCGCGTCGGTCATGTCTTGAGAACTCGCATGATCATCGGGAAGGTACACCCCCCTCCCGACCGATCCACAGGTCTCAAGCATTGCTCGAAGGACTCCAGCACGCCCACAAGTGCTACCAGCACGCCCAAGCCGACCGCCCCATCCCCGCCGCCGACCTCGCCTGGCTCGGAGTACTCCTCACCGGAGTCCTCGTCCGCGACATCAGCTACACCCTGTACCGCCAGTACGGCACCCACATCGCACGACGACTTTGGATCGACGTCACCCGCACCATCGACCCCTCCTACGCCGCCGCACCGGCCACCATCCTGGCCTTCCTCGCCCTCCACCACGGAGAAACAACCCTGGCCCGCTACGCCGCCGAACGCGCACTCCAAGCCGAGCCGAACTATCCCTTCGCCCGCCTCATCCTCGCCACCCTGCCCTACGGCATCCCACCGGCAGAATCCGACGCCGAACTCGACGACCTGGTCAAGACGATCACCGAACAAGCCACCAGAACCCCCGACCTCGCCCAACCGGCTCTACCCACGCCACCAAATCTCGGCAGCCACACTTGAACTCTTCGCGGCGATCGTGGCGAGGGACGGCCCATGGTGGGTGACGCGCTGGTGGAGCAACTCTTGTGTGAGCACAGAGTGAGCACCGTGCGGGCGCAGCTGTCTACAGTGCTCGACTCAGCCCTACTCAGCCCGCGATCGCCGATGCCGCGTCGGCTCAGGCTGCCGCACCCTGCGGCTCTACCTGGAAGGCGTCCCGAATTGGGTCAGGCACAACCATTGCGGCAGCTCCTCCGGATCAAAGTTCGTGCCCACTACGCGTGGGGCGTCTCAACCAGAGACCGCTGGCTAGGCAAGGGCATCACCAATCTGGAGATTGGACATGACTACGGCGGGTTTATTACCAACGCCTGCTTCGCGATCACGCAACAAGCAGCACATCCCACGTTGACATCGATGGCGCCGAGGTCCCAGGTTTAGTTCATGGAAGAGTTTCGTATGGCGCGCGCATTTTCGGTCGCGACCGTTGTTCGGCTGTTTCTCCCCTCCGTGCTACTAATCCCCGTATGGCTGGTATTCATCGCCTTCGTCCCTGATCGTCATCGTAGCGAGCTGGTGTTCCTTGCAGCAGCGGCGACGGTGGCCTTCACCGGAGTGCGGGTAGTCAGGTGGCGGCAGATAGCCGCTGCCACGGTTGCGCGCCTCTCTCCTCAGAGCGTGGAGATGGAGGACTGGTACGGATCGCGCGTGCGCCTGGCATGGCGGCACGTTGAGCGCATCGATATCGTAGAAAGCCGGATTCCCAGTCCACGGACCATTACCAACGCCGGCAGGATAGGTGTCCGAACCGGAGCCAGGCAATGCATCGGCCTGGTCGGCTGGGGCGAATACGAGCTTCCGCACAACGCTCCCAACTGGTTGGTGGCCCATCGGGCCCGGCTGCCCATCGATCCGGCGTCGGGTCTACAGAGAATCAGCATCCCCCTCGGCGTTGTCGATCCCCTGTGGGAACACGGCCCGATGGGCGACCAGATCCGCCAGCACAGGCCGGATCTCTTCCAGTCGACCGTCGCTCCCAGCACGCATCCTGCCTGAAGGACAGCCGAGCAGCCGGTCTCACCGTAGATGCGCAGACTCGTCGCGTTCTATCAGGGGGGACTGCCCCGCCAGGGCTCGTCGTCGAGGCCGCGTCCCCCCGACGAGTTGCTCAAGCGCATGAACGACGAAGCACCCGCGCCATGGCTCTCCCGCCAGGAGCATCAGCCGCTGTTCCTGGCGAGAGCCCATCCCGGCCCTGTGGGAGAGCAGGGTGATGAAGCGAGACGTGGCCTGGCACGCTGTGGCCCTCGCTCGGGTGCGCGGCCAGGCCACGTCCCGGCGCGCCGACGGGCAGACCTCTTGTCCACCGGCCGCGCACTGCGGCGCGGGCTCCAACCCACCAGCGGAGTCCATTCCCTCCCTTCTGGCCCGCGCCGCCCTCGCCTCGTGGTCCACGCTGGAGCCTCTGTCCGGCGTGGACGAGGAGTTCCACGGTGCACACCATCCGACCCGCACGAAGGGGTCACCCCCCATGGATTCGATCATGCAAGCTGCTCTCCGGCTCCAAGGCGCCAACCGGCGCACGAGCAGCAGCTCCGACGAACCACCCGTCGTGGACAACGATCAGCCGCAAGCAGACGATGACCCGTCCGGCCAGGCAGCCACAAGCCCGCCTTCGCCGTAGGCAGTCCGAAGGCTTTCCGCATGGATCTGATCGTGCTCGTGTACGGAGATCCCTGGACACCCGGCCTGCCGCCGGACACCGCCCTCCGCCCCGGGCTCGCGCGGTGCTTCATCGTGGGCGGCCTGATTTTGCTGCTGGTGGTCAGCAGCAGGAGGTCCAGCGCGGATGCCGTGCGCGTACACCTGCTCGCCCAGGTCGCCGCTCACGTCTCGACCTTCCGGCCGGGCTCACGGTGCCCATGCCCGGCCGGAAGGCGCTGGCAAACACCCTCACCGGCAGAGCATGGCGCCAGCCGGCTCCGGCGTGTCCGTTGGACACATTCGACCGGCCCCGCCACGGTGAACCCGCGCCGTACCAAGCCCCTCCGCACGACCGCCGATCAGCAAAAACACCTCAGGGAGATCATCCAGTGAACGATGAGACCACCGACCAGGCGCAGGCCGCCGAGCTGCGCAACAAACTGGCGGACGAGCTCGCCGCGGCGGGCCACATCCGCTCGGCTCAGGTCGACCAGGCCTTCCGCGCCGTGCCCCGGCACGCGTTCGTGCCGGCCGACACCCCGCTGGAGGTCACCTATCAGGCCGACAGCGCCGTGGTGACCAAGCGGGATGAGAACGGCACGGCCATCTCCTCCGTCAGCGCCGCGTACATCCAGGTCGCGATGCTGGAACAGGCCGAGCTGGAGCCGGGCATGCTGGTGCTGGAGATCGGCTCCGGCGGGGTGAACGCCGCGATGATCGCCGAGATCGTCGGGCCGGACGGGCACGTCCTCAGCGTGGACATCGACCCGGAGGTGACCACGCGCGCCTCCGAACTGCTGCACGCCAACGGGTACACGAGCCGGGTCAGCGTGATGGAAGCCGACGCCGAGCACGACATCCCCGCGTTCGATCGGTTCAACGCGATCATCGTGACGGTCGGCGCGTGGGACCTGTCCCCGGCCTGGCTGCGCCAGCTGGCCCCGAACGGCACGCTCGTGGTGCCGTTGCGGATGAACGGCGTCACCCGCTCCACCGCGTTCCGCCGCACCAACGACCATCTGACCAGTACGTCCGCCGTGGTGTGCGGGTTCGTCCCCATGCAAGGCGCCGGCCAGCACACCGACCGGGAGTTCCGTCTCTCCGACCCCAACGGGCACGCCGTCACCCTGCGGTTCGACGACGGGGCGCCCGACCACCCCGCCCTGCTGGACGGCGTTCTGGCGGGCGAGCGGAGCGAGGTCTGGTCCGGCGTCACGATCGAGCACGGCGTGTCGTTCGCCGACCTGCACCTGTGGCTGGCCAGCTTCCTGCCGGGCTTTTGCAGGCTGGCCGCCGAGGAGGGGACCGAACTCGCCCAGGAACGCAAGACGTGGTTCCCGTTCGCCGGGGTGCGCGGCGACTCCTTCGCCTACCTGTCGGTGCGGCCCGCGCTGGACGGCGCGGGTGCGGAGTTCGGCGCTCGCGCCTACGGGCCGCACAGCCTGGAAGCGGCGGCCGTGCTGGTCGAGCAGATCCGGGCGTGGGACGAGCAGGCCAGGAGCAACGCGGAGCCCACGTTCGCCTACTGGCCGTCCGGCCACGCCCCCGCCCACCTGCCCGAAGGGACGGCGAGGCTCAACAAGACGCACGGTCTTGTCACGATCTCCTGGCCCACCGGCTGACCGGCCGGCCGGGCCAGGATGCCCCCCACCCGGCCGCCCGCGACATGTTCGGGCGCCGGATCTTGGGTGGCGTGTCGGATGCGCAATGCCAGGCGTTGACCGACATGGTGGCGGTCTCCGGTCTCCGGTCTGGGGGCTGGGATGCTCGGTTCGCTCGCACACTCGGCGAAGACCGCGAGCGAAGCGCTGACCGAAGCTGTGTGACAACCGCTTCAGCTGATGCGGATCGCCGGGTAGAGCGGATACCCGGCCATCAGGTCGGCCGCCTCCTCACTGACCTGGTCGCGGACCTTCGCGTCCAGCCGGTATTTGGCCGGAGATGCCTTGCCGTCGGGTGTGGTGGTGGGCTGGGTGTTGGCCAGTACCGTGTGGATCAGGTGGGCGATGCGGTCCATGTCGGTCTGGTTGAGGCCGCGGGTGGTCAGGGCGGGTGTGCCGAGACGGATGCCGGAGGTGTACCAGGCGCCGGCGGGGTCGCGCGGGATGGCGTTGCGGTTGGTGACCACGCCCGCGTCGAGGAGGGCGGCTTCGGCCTGTCGGCCGGTCAGCCCGAAGGGGGAGACGTCGAGCAGCACGAGGTGGTTGTCGGTGCCGCCGGTGACCAGAGTCACATCCCGTCGCCGCAGGCCCTCGGCGAGCGCCTGGGCGTTGGCGACGACGGCTTCGGCGTAGCGGGCGAAGTCGGGCGTGCGGGCTTCGGCCAGAGCGACGGCCTTGGCGGCCATGACGTGCGGGAGCGGCCCGCCGAGCACCATGGGGCAGCCGCGATCCACCTGCTCGGCCAGCTCGCTCTGGCACAGCACCATGCCGCCGCGGGGGCCGCGCAGGGTTTTGTGGGTGGTGGTGGTGACGATGTGGGCGTGCGGGATCGGGTCGTAGTCGCCGGTGAAGACCTTCCCGGCGACGAGGCCGGCGAAGTGGGCCATGTCCACCATGAGGGTGGCGCCGACTTCGTCGGCGATCTCCCGCATGATCCGGAAGTTGATCTTCCTGGGGTAGGCGGAGTAGCCCGCGATGAGGATGAGCGGCCGGAACTCGCGGGCCTTGGCGCGCACCTGGTCGTAGTCGAGCAGGCCGGTGGCCAGGTCGGTGCCGTAGCTGGCCTGGTGGAACATCTTGCCGCTGATGTTGGGGCGGAAGCCGTGGGTCAGGTGGCCGCCGGCGTCGAGGCTCATGCCGAGCATCCGCTGGTTGCCGAGGTCGCGGCGCAGGTCTTCCCAGTCGCTGTCGGACAGGTCGTTGACGTGGCGGGCTTGGGCGCGGGCCAGGGCCGGCGCTTCGACGCGCTGGGCGAGCACGGCCCAGAACGCCACCAGGTTGGCGTCGATGCCCGAGTGCGGCTGCACGTAGGCGTGGGGCGCGCCGAACAGGGCGGTGGCGTGGTCGGCGGCGATTTGCTCGACGGTGTCGACGTTGCGGCATCCGGCGTAGAAGCGGCGGCCGATGGTGCCTTCGGCGTACTTGTCGCTGAGCCAGTTGCCCATCGCGGCCAGGACGGCGGGGGAGGCGTAGTTCTCGCTGGCGATCAGCTTGAGGCTTTCCCGCTGGTCCTGAAGTTCTTGCCGGATCGCTTCGGCGACGCGGGGTTCGACTTGCGAGATGAGGTCCAGCGCGGCGGTGAAGGCGAGCGAGTCGGCGGGCTCAGCAGGCAGGGCCATGATCGTGTCTCCGAGATGTGGGCGAGGAACGGCAGCACGCTAGGCGGCAAGGCTTTCACACTCCGTGCCCGGTCGTGCTGTCCTGCGGCGGGGTTGGTGGCTGCGGTGGCCATGGCTCGCTGGCCGACACGACGAACTTGGTTCCCGCGAGGCTGCTGGTCAGCAGTGCGGGCAACGCGTCCATCACCGCTTGGAGCTGGGGCAGCTTGTCCTGCAGTTCGACAGCGGCTTCGTCGGCGTAGACCTCGATCGACACGAAGCGGTGGGGGTCGGCGGGGTCTTGCAGGATGTCGAAGTCGATCACTCCCGGGACTCGGCGGCTGGCCTCGACCAACTCGGCGAACAGGTGGCGAGCGTGCTCCACCTGGCCGGGGTCCACCGTGAGGGCCACGCGGTACAGGATCATCCGTCCTCCTCCTCGTGTTGGGGTCAGTAGCGGGCGCTGAGCGGGTTGAGTCCGCCATGGCCGAGCAGTTCCAGCAGCGGCTCGTCCTCGCGCGAGCGGGCCTGTTCGAGCTCCCGTTGGTAGGCGGCGGAGGGGAGGCTGGGCTCGAAGTTGAACTCCGGCATGAAGATCGACGACAGTTGCAGGGTGAGCAGGCGGCGCGTCTGCTCGCTGTGGTTGGCGCCGCCGCGGTGCCACAGGGCGGCGTTCATCAGGACGACCTGGCCGGGCTCGATGCGGATCGCGACCTGGTCGTCGAAGGTGTCGTCTGTTGCCGGTGGCTGGTCGTGACGGTGGTGACTGCCCGGGACCACCAGCAGCGGGCCGCTCTCCTCGTTCGCCGCGTCGAGGTAGATCAGGCAGGTGATCACGGTGGGTGCGGACACCAGGCGTGACGGTGGTGAGGTGTGGGGCCGATAGTCGGTGTGCCACACGGTTCCGTCCCCGGTCCGGGGCCGCGTGACGCGCACGTTGGAGTTGCGCAGCACGATCCGGGGGCCGAGCAGGCAGCGGACGGTGTCGGCCAGGCCGAAGGACTGTAGCGGGATGATGGCGATGCGTGGGTCCTGCTTGTGCGGGTCCCGGACGTACTGGCCGGCGAACTCCTTGTCGTAGGTCTTGTCGCCGGGTGAGGGGAAGTGGGCGGCCACCTGCTCATCGATCGCCTCGCGCAGCAGGTCGAGCAGGTCGTCAGGGATGCGGCTGTCGGGGACGAGGACACCTCGGCGGACGAAGGTGTCCTCCTCGTGCGGGGTGAGCATCGTGGTGCAGGTCCGGTCGGGCCTGGTGACGTCGGCGTTGTGGATGACGAACGTGGTGGTGGGCATGCCGTGGCCTCTCACTCGGGACTTTGCAGCAGGTAGGTGTGCTGCAGGATGTGGTCGGGGAAGATGCGCGTCTTGAACGCGAACAGGGAGCTGGTTTCCGAGCCACCGAGGTTCAGCGCCGAGGCGCCGGCGCGGCGCTGCTGGAGGTAGATCAGCCACAGGAAGTAGGTGGCCAGCCGGGGTTCGCTGCGGGCGGCCAGATAGTAACCGTGAGCGATGCCGGTGATGTCGGCCGTGATCGCGAAAGCGGCCAGCCGGTCGTGGCGGGTCAGGTAGTGGTAGGTGAGCCCGTCATGGCCGTGGGAGTCCAAGCTGGCTGTGACGGCGTCGTTGAACCCGCGCTCGTGCGGGTCATAGTCGCTGGCTCTGGCCGCTTCGGCGTGGATGAGCGTGGTCTCGCCGATGCCGAGTGGCGCGGGCCGGGCGGTGTACTGGTGGTGGGGGGCGTGCATGAACACCGCCTCCCGCAGCGGCTTGTACTTGCGGCCGCCCGGCATTTCGACGGCAGGGGCGGTGACGATCACCTCCGGGTGCATCTCGTCGTCGGCGGGCGCGTCGGCGTGCCACGGGCTGCTCATCTGCGTCCATCCCTCGGCGTGCAGGTGCTCGGCGAGGGCCGGCGAGCAGTACCGGACCACCAGCGGCGGGCCGGTCCGAGCGGCGGCCGAGCGGGCGGCGGCGTCGAGGAGCCGCATCGCCTCGTCGAGAGGGCCGACCGGGCGGATGGCGATCAGCCGTTCAACGTCGTAGCGCCAGGCCAGCACCATCGCGGCGGCACCACGACGCACCAGGTGGCCGCGGCCGCGGGCGCGCAGCCAGTAGAACAGGCCGTGGCTGCCGTGCACGTCGGCGCCGGCCTGGAGGTAGGTGGGCAGCAGGCCGGCACGGTTGAGGGTGGTCAGGGTCATCGGGCGTACGTCGGCGCCGAACTGGTGGCGCAATGTGTGGACTGCTGGGCCCAGGCGTGACACGTCTACCTCGCCTCCTTCCGCAGCGTCCACACGTGGGTGAACGCGGCGGGGCTGTAGTGGTTGTGCTCCAGGTCGCGGACTCGCTCCACGCGCATGCCCGCCGCCGCGGCCAGCTCGTGGAGCTGGCCGGCGTCCACCGCGTACTGGATGTGGGTCTCCCTCCAGCAGGTCGCGTCGGCGGCGTCTCGACGTTCGACCACGCTGACGCACCGGTCGTTCTCGGGGTCGTAGCGGTGCCGCCAGTGCACGGCGCCATCCTGGAATTCCTGCACGTCGCTGTGGTCGCGCCAGCGGCAGCGCAGCAGGTGGGGTGAGGACAAGTCGGCGATGAGCCGCCCTCCTGGACGCAGGCAGCGGGCGACCTCGCGCAGGCACCGGCCGAGTGCGGGCACGGGCAGGTAATTGAGGGTGTCGAAGCCGGACACCACCAGGTCGGCTGACTCGCCGCTCAGCGGCAGGACGTCGATGGAAGACAGCACGGTGTGCTCGTAGGCGTCGGCGGCCTGGGCGAGCATCGCCGCTGAGCGGTCCACGCCGATACGCATGGGCTGCGGCAGGTGGGCGGCGAGCAGCCGACCACCGATGCCCGTTCCCGCACCGAGATCGACGACGACTGCGGACGGGCACGGCCGGGTTCGCGCGGCCTCGGGCAGGACGCCGACGCGCCAGGTGTGTTCGGCCAGCTCGCCGAGCAGCATGTGGTAGTCGTCGGCCAGCCCTGCGTAGGACTCTGACCTCATGGTCGTCTCCTTGCAGCCGAGCCGGCGCATCAGCTTCTTGACCCATGGCCGTAGCGGGCCGCTGGGGACGTAGTAGGGATGAGCGATGAAGGGGTCCACCAAGGCTTCTTTCGTGGAGCGGGGCAGCCGTGGGACGGCATGAGCGGCTGGACCGCCCCACGGCTGGGGCCGCCCCGGACCGGGCCCAGCCGAGGGCGGCGGGGGAGGCATGCGGGTGTGCCTCCTTTTCAGGTGGTACGGGTGGTGGCGCGGAACATGTGGGCGAGGTGCTGCTGCTGGGACAGCGCGGGGGCCAGGGTGTGGCAGTCGGGCGCGCGGATGACGAGCTTGACTCCCGCCGCCTCCATGGGCTTCGTGATCGTGAAGCGGGGAATGGCGCCCCATACCTCTGCGCCGTTCTCGCGGCCACGCATGATGTCCCAGCCCGGGTATACGCGGCGAAGGGCGTGGAGCTGCAGGTGGGCCCTCGTGGTGGGGTTGTCTCGGCTCATCTCGATCACCAGGTTGTGCTCGTAACTCGGTTGGTGAGGTGTGGCCGTGGGACGGCGGGTGAGCTGTTGCGAACGCCGTCCCACGGCCTCTTCGCCCGTCAGGGGCAGCAGGGCGAAGGGAAGGTGCGGCGGGCCCGATGCGGGTAGTTCGGGACCCGCCGCGTGTGGAAGAAGGGGAGAGGCGGAGCGTTGCGGAAGGCGGGCCGACGGTCGCGCCAAGCCCGCCTTCCGCGATCCCCTGGAGGTCAGGCGGGGAAGCGTCAGCCAGGGGAGTGTGGAACTCGCCGCCCCCGGACGGGCGGTACGCCGGGGGCGGCGAGTGTCGATCGGCGCGAGCACGATGGTGGAGGGTGCAGGACACCAGGCTCGCGCCGTGGTGCGTGGCCGGCCATGGATGAGCGGTCCCGGGCCGGCCACGCCGGGACGCGGCGCGACGGTTTTCGCTGCGCACGGGGCCGTGTGCATGGCCGCGTCTCGTCTCATCACCCGACCGTCGTCCGCAGGGCGTCGGGAAGCTGATGCTCCAGGACGGGAGGCAGAGGGCGTACGCCGTTCTGGATCGCCCAGCGGCGACTCTCGTCCTGCGTCTTGCGGATGTGCCTCCACAGCGGCTCAGGGTCGTACACGTCGCCAGCGTGGTAGACGCCGGCTGGGTTCCAGTACCCCCGGTAGAACGCGATGACCAGCTCCTCGAACTGGAGGACCCGCCACCAATAGCCGGTCTCCAGCTCAAGCCGATCGGCCCATCCTCGATCTGTGCTGTTGCTGACCTGCTTCACGACGCCTCCGACAGAGGGTGACCCGTTTCGACGCTCGTGCGGTCTTCCCTGCGGAAGGTGACGACGTAGTGGCCGAACTTGGCAACAGCCGCAAGGAAGTACGCGTCGCCAACGTCAATGCGCCGATCGTTCGATCGCCACTGCGACGCCTCGACCAGGCCCGGCTCCAGCACGTCCAGCCCGTGCAGCATCGCGGCGACTTCTGCCCGGGTGCGGGGGTAGATCGGCGCGAAGCGCCGCTGGTAGATGGAGCGGAGCTGGGCGTACCGCAGAGCGTCCATCTCCTCGCCGCAGGCGTGCGACAGGACCAGATAACCCGCAGGGACCGCCCGCATGTACTCGTACAGGACGGCGGCCGGTTCCTGCTCATCCGGCCAGAAATGCAGCAGCGCCGTGGCCACGATGCAGAGCGGCTTGCTGAGGTCGAGCAGTTCTGCGGCCTCCTTCAGCACCAGGTCCGGTTCGCGGGCGTCGGCGTGCACCATGGACACGTTGTCCACTCGCGCGAGCATGGCGCGGCCGTGCGAGGCCACTACCTGGGACGCGTCCACGTGGACGACTCGGGCGAGCGGCTGGTGGGGTCGTATGACGTCGGCGATGGAGATGCCGTCCGGGGTGGGGAACCCAAGACCGAGGTTGAGGAATTGATCGACGCCGCCGAGCGCTGCGGCCGTGACCCCGCGGAAGCCGAAGTGGCGGTTCTCGGACACGGCTATCGGCAGCAGCGGCGCCACTTCGGTCAGTTCCTGGAAGCCGGCCTTGTCTTCCTCGTAGTGGTCCTTGCCGAACAGGCCGGCGTTGTACGCGCGGGCGGTGGGCTCGAACTCGTCGCGGTGTCGCCGAGGCGGGAGGTCACCAGGAGGGGTGGTGCTTCCTGCGGCTGGGGTGTCGTTCATTGCGTGACCGCCGCGCTGTGCTCGGTGTGCGCTTGGACGATGGCGGCTCTAGGCTTCTTCATAGTCAGGACCTCGATTCCTGATCAGGCCCCGGAGCCCCGGTGTTCACGCACCGGGCCGGGGCCGTCTACTTTCTCTGGAAGGCTGCTGGTGGGAACGGCCGGCAGTAGTAGCGTCGTCAGTACCGCGAGTCATGGGCTAGGGGTGGACTGTCCGCGGACACGTCCGCAGAATTGCGGACATCCATGCGGACGGGACAGGGAGCACCGCATGGGCATGGAGACCTTTGGTGAGGTGCTACGACGTCTGCGCCTACGTGCGGATATGTCCTTTCGTGAGCTGGCCGCTTCGGCCCACTGCAGCAAGACCCATGTCTCCGATCTCGAAAGCGGGCGCCGCGCGCCCACGCTGCCGATCGCAACGGCGCTGGATGAAGCGCTCGGAGCGAAGGGTGCGCTCATCGCCCTGGCCGATGACCGGCAGCGCTCGGTCATCTGGCCGGAGGCAAGCATGGACGCGCTGCCGCCCGTGGCCGAGATCTTGTCGGATCCTCGCCGCTACCTGGACGGGGCCGTAGTGGAGGAACTGCGCGCGCAGCTCGACGCGAGCAAGGCGGAAGATGGAACCATGGGCCCGGCGGCAGCGCTGCCGAAGGTGCAGGCCGTACTCGCGGCTGTGCAGTACGCCGTTCGCGAGGTGAGGCCGCACATCCGGCGGCAGTTGCTGGTGGTGGGGGCCGAGGGCGCGGAGTTCATCGGCTGGCTGTACCGGGACCTGCGTAACCTGCCTACGGCGACGTACTGGTACGACCGGGCGATCGAGTGGGCGCAGGAAGCTGGCGACGGCCCCATGCAGGGGTATGTGCTGCTGCGCAAGTCTCAACTCGCTTACGACCGGCAGGATCCGTTGAAGGTGTTGACCTTGGCTGAAGCGGCGCAGCACTCCAGCACGCGGCTTCCCTCGGGGGTGCGGGCCGAAGTGCTGCAGCAGCAGGCGTTGGGCCTGGCCATGCTGGGGGAGCCAGTGCGGGAGGTGGAGGTGAAGCTTGACGAAGCGCGCGGGGTGCTGCCTGATGTGTTGGGGGAGGAGCCGGGGACGCTCGGCGCTTCCTTCACCGAGCACATGCTGTTGCTGCGCAGCAGCGCATGCTTCACCGAGGCGGGAAAGCCCGCCAGGGCAGCTGAGATCCTTGAGTCGATCCTCGCTGGCGGCAGCCTGTCCTATCGGGACGCCGGCTACTTCCAAGCGCGTCACGCGGCTGCGCTGGCCTTGATTGGCGAACCTGATCAGGCGGCCGCTCTGGGGCTCGCGGCGGCGCGCGTTGCGCGGGCCACTCGTTCGCGGCGAACGATCACCGTGTTGGACGACGTGTTGCAGTCGATGGGGCGCTGGCTGCGTCGGCCGGGGGTGCGCGCACTGCAGGATTTCCTAGCTGATCGTCCTGTCGCTTAGGTGTCCGTCGCGCAGCCATCCGGCGACCGTCTGGATCACTGCGGCTTGCCATGCCTGGCTTTGCGGGTTGTGATATTGCGGGTCGTCGTGGACGGCGAAGGTGTGCTGTGCGCCGTCGACCTCGACCAGGTCGCATGGGGCGGTGAACTGAGGTACGGCTGCTCGGGAGGACTCGATCGGCACGAGGGTGTCTTTGGTGCCGTGCACGATCAGGGTTGGTGTCTTGATCGAGCCGAGGATGGTGTGTGGCTGCAGCCAGAAGACCTCGTTGAGGAGTGGCCGGCCGTGCCGCAGGGTGGGGGTGAAGATGATGGATCCCTGCTCGGTGAGTTGGCGGGCCGCGTCCTCGTCTAGGTAGTCGTCGTGCCAGTAAGGACGGCTGTCGATGGTGCGCTTCTTGTAGTTGAGCTGGGGGTTGAGCAGTACCAGTCGGGACACTTCTTCGGGTTTGTGGGCGGCGTAGTAGCCGCAGATGCCGCCGCCGAAGCTCGTGCCAAGCAGGCTCAGCCGGGCGGCTCCCGTTGTTTCGCGGAGCTGCTGGAGTGCGGCTCGGATGTCGTTGAGGATGATCGAGAGGGTGAGTTCTTCTTGTCGGCCCTCGCTCTCGCCGTGGCCGCGCAGGTCGAAGCGAAGGGACGCCAGGCCGTGGTCGCTGAGTCCTCGGGCCATTCGGGTGAAGAAGCCGCTTTCGTGGCGTGTCACCCCGCCGCCGTGGACCAGGACGACGGCGTGCGCTGGCGGTTCATGTGGTGTGACGAGCGTTCCGGCGAGGTGTTGGCCGTCGAGGGTCCGGAAGGTGATCTCATGCTCTGTTGAAGTCACCTTCAGCAGCATAGGCACGGGTGCGGAACCGTCGGAAGCGTTCATGATGGCTCGTGGGCGAGAACGCAGTCCAGAGCGAGGTGAACGACAGCCGCTGGTCCACGAGATGCACTCACGGCGGGTTGGCCAACCGGCGCAGGAGCTTGGAGGGTCTAACAGGCGTGGTTGATTCTGTCGATGAGCTTGGGAGCCACATGTAGGCGAGTTTGGTCGCCACTTGGAGATCAACGGCTTGCAAATGTCGATGAGTTTGACGCCGCTCCATGGCCGCGGGGGCGGCCTCGTGCGCAGCCGGCATGCCGCGCCACGTCTTGGCGCGGCCCGGTCCGCCGAACGGGCACTGCCCCTTCTCGCCGACCATGCACCACGGCGCGGGCTCAACCCACCGCCGGAGCCCATTCCCTCCCTGCTGGGCCGAGACCCCCCGATGGTGGCCGTGAAGCTCAAAGGCCACCCAGACGCAGCAGCTGGGCAAGCAGCTGACCAGCATGAACCTGGCGCCGCTGTCGGTGAGCACCGACATCCTCCTGCCCGAGCGATACTCGGCGCCCAGCGATGTCGTCGAAAAGCTGGAGATCGCCCCCGATGGCCACGTCTATCTGTCGTGCGCCGAAGTCGCCGGCCCTCACCGCGACGTCCGGTTCGGCTTCGACGCTGCCGCCCTGGTCGCCGCGTGAGCGACACGATGCGAACCCCGGCCCGGCATCTTCCCCGCTGGATAACCTCTGACGACATGCGCAGGATCGCCATCATCGGCTGCGGCGGCAGTGGCAAGACCACCGTGGGACGCCGGCTCGCCGCTCTCCTCGACGTCCCCATGACCCACCTCGACGCCGTCTACTACGACGCCGACTGGAATCCGCTGCCGCCGGAGGAGTTCGCCGCCATCCAAGAGAAGCTCGTCGCCGAGCCCCAGTGGGTGATCGACGGCAACTTCGCCTCCACCCTCCACATCCGGCTGACGAACGCCGACACTGTGATCTTTCTCGACGTCCCCCCACTCGTGTGCCTGTGGGGCATTCTCCAGCGCCGCCGGCGCTACCGCGGCGGCCAGCACGCCGAGCAAGGCGTGTACGACCGCATCCACTGGGGCTTCATCACCTACGTCCTCGGCTACTGTCGCCGGATGCGTCCCAAGGTCCGCGCCCTCATCGCCGAGCACGCCACCCACGCCCGCGTGATCACCTTGACCAGCCGCCGAGCCGCTCGCCGCTTCCTGGCCGGGCTCCCCGGCTCCACCATGACCTGATCCCGTCCCCGGGGGGATGCTCCTTGTGACCGTCGACCCGTTCTTCGACCCCAGCACCATCCGCGACCATCTGTACGGCGACGCCGCCCGCCTCACCCAACGCACCACCGCCCGACGGCGCGCCAAGACCGCCGGCCACCACCCCGCCGGCGTCATCCCAAGCTGAACGCCGCCCGCACCCGCTCGCGGTTGCCGCTCCACCAGTGCAGCAACCGCTCGCCGGACACCCAAGCCCATCCGGGCCGTGATCGCCCTTGCCGTAGTGCCACTGCAGCGGCCAGAAATCCGTCATGCGCTTCCACCACAGCCACTCGACCGCATCCGCCAGCTCCTCCCGCGCCAGCGCCACCACCGACCGGTAACCGGCCGCGAAGGCCGCCACCCGCTCCAGCTCCCACCGCCCGTCCTCGGCGGCGAACTGCACCTGCGCGGTACGGACGACCTCCTCGGCATACGGCCGCACCCCCAGCCGGTCCCCATCCAGCACCGCCACCACCCGACCGTCCCGCCACAGCAGGTTCAGCGGCTGAACGTCACCATGCGTCCACCCGACCGGGCCGCGCACCACCTCATCACCAGGACGATCACCCGCGTGCCGGGCCAGCAGTTCCTTGCGCCGCTCCAGCGCCTCGGCGGCAGCGGCGTCGAACGGCTCCGCGCACGGCAGTGCGCCGATGAGCCGGAGGAACCGATCAGCCTCGGCCGCCGCCGCCTTGGGTGAGCCTACCTTGGCCCGCGGACGCACGTCCACCGGCCCCAAAGCGGTGGCCAGCGCGCGATGGATCCGGCCGAGCAGCAGCCCGAGCTCGCGCGCCTGCCCGACGTCGAGCTCCGTTCCCCTGCGGTGGTCGCCGTCCACCCACGGCAGCAGGCAGAAGAACCTGGCGTCGTCCACCTCCGCCACCACGTCCCCGCCGACCGCCGGGCGGGGCTCGCACACGGGCAACCCGGCCGCCGCCAACGCACGAACCGTGACCAGACTCCGGCGCGCCTCGGGCACCGGCACGTCCACGATCTCCTTCAGCGCGAACACGCCCGCATCGGTGCGCAGCCGCCAATTGCGGTTCATCATCCCGGCCGGCAAGAACCGGACCTCCCGCACGCCACCGAGCCCGAACGCCTGCGCGATCCGCCTCACCTCGACATCGGCGATCCTGCCGCGGCCACTGGCCTGCACGTGGGCAGCCTCATCCCTCACCATCAGAGAGGCTACCGGCCGGCCGCCCCGGACCACCGCACGATCTCCTCAAGCACCGGCCTCACGGCCTTCGACGGTCACCCCGCCGCCGCGCCGGGGGTCGCGCCGAGAGCTTCCACCCGCGAGCCGGTGCCCGGCACATGCGGGGTGCAGCGCCGTGGATTCCCCCTCCGGCTTCGGAGCCTGCGGCACGGCTTCCCGCCCTCGCAACCGTGCTCTCGCCCCGGCTCCGCCGTCCTGGTGGGCGAGCCGCGGCCCGGCTGACAGATCTTTTGCTGGCGCAAAACATCTTCAGCCAGGCCGCGACCACACGGTTGCGAGGGCAGTACGCCGCACCGCCGACGGCTCGGGCGCCGGAAGGGGCCCCACGCCGCAGCCCGCAGCATCGGCCAGGCGCCCGTCACCCCCTGTCCGGCAGCCCCTCAGCCACACACCCCAGGAGCTGCCATGATCACGCCCGTCCAGCCCTCCCCAGCGACGCCCGCCGGCCACTCGCAGCCGTCGATCGCCATCGTCGGCGCCTCGATCACCGGCCCCGTCCTCGCCCTGCTGCTCCACCAGGCCGGCTTCACCCGCGTGTCCGTCCTGGAAGCCGCACCCACCCCGTACGCCCAATCCGGCGGCGTCATCGGCCTCGACCACGTCTCGCTGGCCACCCTCGAGGCCCTCGGCATCCCCCAGCACGAGCTGGTGCCCTTCCCCAGCGAACACGTCACCGCCATCCAGATCACCGACCGCCGCGAGACCCGCCGCACCCAGTTCGTCTACCCGGGCCGCAACACCGGCTGGCACCAGCTCAACACCGCCCTGCTCACCCGGCTCCCCGAGTGCTGGCTGCACCCCGGCCACCGCGTCCGCGCCCTGCGCCCCGCCGACGACGGCACCGCCGTACTCGACATCACCGGCGCCGCCCCGTTCCACGCCGACCTGGTGGTCTTCGCCGACGGCCGCCGCTCCCTCGGCCGCCGCCTGCTCGACCCCTCACGGCCCCTGCGCTACGCCGGCTACGTCGCCTGGCGCGGCCAACGGCCCGAACCCCACCCGGACCTGTGCGCCTTCACCCGCTACGAGCCGCACACCAGCCAGTTCAACCTCTTCCCGATCCTGCGCCCGGACGGCACCACCGCGCTCGACTGGACCTTCTACCTCAACATGACCGCCGAACGCTTGCGCTACCTGACCGGCTACGACCCCACCCACCGCACCTACCTCCTGCCCCGCCAGATCGGCGCCGTCGCCCGCACCGTCGTCCTGTCCGAAGCCCAGCGGCTCCTGCCCCCGCAGGCCGCCGCGGTGATCGACGCGACCAGCGACTGGAACGCCGCCCCCGTCCTGGACATCGACCCGCCCCACCGCATGATCCACCCCGTCGGCGGCGCACGGGCGATCCTGCTCGGCGACGCCCTGGCCCCCGTCCGCCCGCACACCGCCCGCGGCGCCAACCACGGCATCCACCAGGCCCATGGCCTGGCCATCGCCCTCGCCCAGCACCTCCACCACGGCGCCGACCTCACCGCCGCCCTGACTGCCTGGCAGGAACGCTGCCTGCCCGCCGTCCACCACGCCCTCCACCTCGGCCCATACCTTGGCGCCGCCATGGGCCTCGGCCTCCAGCCCACACCCGAACCCGTCCCGGCATAAGCCGCTACCAGGCCGGCCCGGGGCCACCCGCCCCGGGCCGGCACCCCGACCTCACGACGAAAGGCCCCGTCATGATGCCGACCTTCGTTCAAGCCGACCTCACCGAGCTGCTCGGCTACCTCGGCGGCGAACTTGCCCACCCTCAAGGAGATCTCCGCGTGGTACTCCTGCACGCCATGGCGGAACTCGCCGCCTCCTGCGAGACGACCTCCACGACGAGGACTGGCCCACCCCGCCCGACTGCGGAAAAGGAAGGCTCACCCGCGCACATCAGCATGAAGCAGCTCGTTGCTCGAGCGAAGGTGGCCTCCCACCGGCCACGGCCACCCAGGCATAGGGTCAACGACCCACTAGATCACCACCACCCGGCGAGCGCGCACCAGGCCCAGCGACACGACACTCCCGTGGCGGTTCCAGATCCCGCACATACCCCCGGAGCCGTGCCGGTCTCAGCCGAGGTCGAGCGTGCCGTTAATGCGGAAATTCTCATCAAGAACGGTGACGAGGCGGTCGGCGGCTCGAGGCGCGATCTCACCCGCCCATGCATGGACCAGGCACAGGAACCCCTGCAGCCGCAACTGGACCGTGGCCAGGAGCGCAGGCAGCTCCTCCAGCCGAATCTCCACCTCACTCACGCGCGCAGGCAGCGAGCCGCCGGCCAGCTCCTGCCTGAGCCGCACGGTTCCACCCGTGAAAGCCAGAACAGTGCCAGGATCGTGCCCGAGCCAGATGCCCCGCCGGTGCAGGACGTCGCGCCACTCCCGCCAGTCCTCCAGACCGCAGCAGCAGCCGGGCAGGATCTCGGCCCCGGTGGTGGTGTCCCTGACGCGGAGCCCGCCCGGGGCGATGAGCCTGCCGGCGTCGGCCAGATGCCGGTCCAGAAGGTGGTGGAGCTCGCTGATCGGCGCTGTCGGGATGCCGCCGTAGCCGAAGATGACCGCCATCGCGCTGCCGACCTCGGCCGGGCTCAGCCGGCCGGACAGGGCAAGGAAGCCGTCGGCCTGCGCGGCGACCGGCCAGGCGTCGAAACCGGCGTCCACCTCGATCTCCAGAACGACGTCCATGATGATCACGGCCCCGATTATCCGCCACGGGCCGACGCAGCTCACCCAAGACCAGCCGACGCCTGCACGGCGTCGCAGGCCAAGCTACGCCTCGGCTTGGTGGGGCAGCGTGTCGATGCGCAGCCGCCGCAGCCGCGATCTGATCGCGCCCTCACTGCGCTGCAGTGCCGCAGCCAGTCCCTTCACCGAAGCGTCCGGCCGGCAGGCGAGCTGCCGCAGCTTCTCATCCTGCTCAGCGGTCCAACCCCGATAGGCGTCGGCATGCGTGAGCCTCTGCTGCTCCACCACAGAGCCCCGTCCTTCGTCCGCTTGACCGCACCTCACCCTCAAGAGCTCGACCAAATCGGCCAGAAGCCCGACATCGGCCAGGGGCAGGGCCCCGCTCAGCACCGCCACCGCATCGCCGTCCGCGCCACCACCCTTGACCTCGAGCTCCAGACGGCCGTCCGCAACCCGGCGCGCGCTCAGCTCATAGCGCCGCCCCTGCCGTGTCAGCTCCACCCGCAGACCATCGTCCACAGCGCCGCCCCTCCGATCCGAACCTCAGCCGCGTCAACCCCACACCTCTTCAACAGCCCACCCCCCAAGATCGGCCGCCTGCCAGGCGGCGGCACCCGCCGACAGGGAAGGCCAGGCCACTGACTCCAGTTTCGCACACAGCATCGAATCACGGCCTTGGATCATCCGCCCCGAAGAGCCGACATGACCCCCGGCCGCGCAGTGCGATCGCCGGTCCGGCTCGCCGAGCTCACACCGTCCACACCGCACTGCCCAGCCCCCAACACGGGCAGAGCCGACGACCCCCCACCCCGACGTCCGACACCTCGTGGAGCCCCGCAACCAGCGCACCCCACAAGCACCCCCGGCCTGAACCCGCACAGGGTGCTCCCTGCACGTGAGGGCACAGCCGTAGTGGGCCGTGGGGGAGTGGCCCACGACGCGCGCCTGCCGGGTCCCCTCCCGCTCCCGGGGGTCCGGGTGGGTGGCCACCCCGCGTTCCGGCACAGTCACCCTCGCAGGCGTCCGGTCGTCCCGCAACCAAGCGGCTCAACCCGCGCGAGCAAGATCTTTTCCGCGCGGGACCCCGCCCGCTCCACCTCCTCGCCGACCCCGCGCGGAAAACATCTTCCTCCCGCGGGCCGCTCGGTTGCCCTCCTCCCTCCCGCCTGCGTGGCCTCCCGCACCGGAACACGAAGCGGCCACCCACCCGGGGGCCGCGGACGGAAGGGAAACCTCGATGAAGCGCCTCAGCCTCGGCATCCGCCCGTACGCCACCGACGTCACCGCCTGCTCCCGCTGCGGCAACTCCGTCCTGCTGCGCAACAGCTGGCCTCTGCTCGGCGGCGGCCGCATCTGCCCCGACTGCGTGGCCGAAGCCGTCGAGGCGCACCAGCTCGCCACGGCCACCGACCACGAGCTCCCGTCCTGACCCCTCCCCGTGGGGCGGGCAACCGCCCGCCCCACACCGGTTCATCGAGGCCCGCCCCATCCGAACCGCGTCCAGCGAAGGAGACCCACCATGGCCAACGACATCGTCATCACCATCACCGGCAACCTCACCGACGACCCCGAACTGCGCTTCACCCCGACCGGAGAGGCCGTCGCACGCTTCCGCGTCGCCTCCTCCCCGCGCTTCCTCGACCGCCACAGCGGCGAATGGAAGGACGGCCGCCCGCTCTACCTGACCTGCAGCGCCTGGCGCCAGCAGGCCGAGCACGTGGCCGAGTCGCTGCAGCGCGGCATGCGGGTGATCGTGGAAGGCCGGCTCAAGCAGCGCACCTACGAAACCACCGAAGGCGATAAGCGCACCGTCTACGAGCTCGAGGTCATCGAGGCGGGACCGTCCCTGCGCAACGCCACCGCCAAGGTCACCCCGATCAGGAACGGACGCACCCCCGCACCCGCCCAGGACCCCTGGGCCGGCGCCTTCCCCGAACGACCCGACACCGAACCCGCCCTGGCCGCCACCACCAGCGACGGCACCGACCCCGAGCCACACCTCTGACCCGCACCCGGTGGGCGGAACCCCGCCGTTCCGCCCACCCCTTCAGCACCCCTCCGACAACTCGACAGAGAGACCAACCCCATGCACCCGGACGCGCTGACCCACCGCGCACGGCGGCACGGCTGGAGCGTCGAAACCGCCCCCGGCCCCGTCCTCACCCTGCGCCGCCACTGCTGGCTCCTTGAGATAGCCTTCGCCGGCGACGCCCCCCAAAGCGCCCGCATCACCAGCCCGGACGACCACGCGAGCCGACCCGTCAACCTGCGCTCGATCAACGCCCTGCTCCGCGCCGACCCTGCGGAGATCGCCCGGCATGCCGCAGAGGCGGTCGTGGGGCAGCGCCCACACCGCACACACCACCACGCCCCGTAACATCGCCCCGCCACGACACAAGAGGCGACCTGCCCCACCTCTCCGGGCACACCAGATGAACAACCGGACCGGTCCCCGCCACACGGCCCCTCACCGCCGCACCGGCTACCGGTCTCCCTATATCCGCGCGCAGGGCGCTCGCTACGCTCGCGTCCCGCAGGGATCGGCCTGGCGGCCGCCCCTGCGCGCGGGGCGCTCGTCTCGCCGGCCAGAAGACTCCGCTGGCGCTCCGCTTCTGGCCGGCGATCCTCGCGCCACCCACCCGGACCCTCCTGCCATGGGTAGTGCAAGCCCGCTCAGACGAAGATCATGCAACCCGTCGCTGTGTCCAACGGTCGGCATTGCCCGCCGATGCATGCTGATGGATATGAGGAGATTCCCCGCGAACCTCACTGATGGCCCCTGGTCTGCGCCCCCAGCTAGCCCCGTTTTCCGCATGTTGCGGTAAGTGAAGATCGCCGGGTTTGCCGTGGTGATCGTTGTCGCGGTATGACCTGGCTGGTGAGACAGCGTGCGCAGTGGGGTCAGGCCAGTGTCGAGAAGATGCTCGGGGCATTACCGGTGGTGGCCGGGTTTTGCTCGCGGTTGCGGGTCCGGGAGTTGGTGGATGCGGCCTGTCCGGTGCGCGATGTCGCCGAGTTGACTCATGGGCAGGTGATCGAGGTGCTGGTGGCCAACCGGCTGACCTCGCCCGCCCCTTTGGTGCATGTGCGGGACTGGGCGCGCGCCTGGGCGGTGGGTGAGGCGTTCGGGGTGGATCCGGAGTTGCTCAACGATGACCGGATCGGCCGCGCGCTGGATGCCATCGCCCCGCATCTGGAGCAGCTGGCCGGGTCGGTCGGGCTGGCCGCGATCGAGGCGTTCGGCCTGGACGTGGCGCGCCTGCACTGGGACATGACCTCGATCTCGCTGCATGGCGACTACGAGCAGGCCGAGCCCGCTTTCGCGACACCGCGCTTCGGTCACCCCAAGGACCGGCGGCCGGACCTGAAGCAGATCCAGGCCGGGATCGCGGTGGCCGCCGATGGTGCGATCCCGGTCTTGCACCGCGCCTACGACGGCGCGGCCGGTGAGGTCGGGCAGGTCATCGGCGCCATGCAGGGCCTGCAGAAGCTGGCCGGCCCGCAACGCATGCTCATGATCGGCGATTCCAAGCTGATCTCGTATGCCAATCTGGCGGCGATGAGCGCCGCCGGGGTCGCCTTCATCGCGCCGGCCTCCAAGCAGTACGTCGGCGCCGCGGCGCTGGCCGGCCAGAAGATCGACGACGCGGCCCGGGTGGACTACGTCGCCGCCCGGGACGAGCGCAAGAGCGCCGACCGGCGTGGTGCCTGGCATGTGCGCGAGGACGACACCATGACGCTGGCCGGGCCGCGCAAGAAGGACCCGATCCTGACCCTGCGGCGCATCTTCGTGCACTCCTCCGCCCGCGCCCAGGCCGCCGCCTGCGCCCGGGCCAAGAAACTCGATCGCGCCCGCGACGATCTGGCCCGGCTGGAACGCGGCCTGGGCACCCGCCACTACCCCACCGAGCAGGCCGTCGCCGACCGCCTCGCCGCGATCGGCCGCGACCGCCGGGTCAGCACCTACCTGACCGCCCGGACCGGCACCGACCCGGCCACCGGCAAACCCACCCTGACCTGGCAGTTCGACCAGAACGCGATCGACGCCGAAGCCGCCGCCGACGGCTGGTACGCCCTGCTCACGAACCTGCCCCCCGGGGCCGCCGACGCCGGACAGGTGCTACGCCACTACAAAGGCCAAGAAGCCGTCGAACGCCGCTACCAGGCCTTCAAGGGGCCGCTGGCCGTCACCAGCCTGTACCTGAAGAACAACCGCCGCATCCACGCCCTGATCACCGTCATCTGCCTGGCCCTGCTCATCTTCTGCCTGATCGAGCGCCAGGCCCGCCAAGCCCTCGCCGACCGCGGCGAAACCAAGGTCAACGGCCTGTACGCCGGACGGCCCGCCGTCCCCACCGGCAGACTCATCCTGGACGCGCTGGCCGGCATCCGGCTGATCCCGGGCACCGGCCAGTCACCCCCGACCATCCCGCAACCCACCGACCTCCAACTCGACCTCCTGGACCTCCTCGACATCGATCCACGAGACCTCCGCTGAAGATCACTCACCTGCGGAAAACGGGGCTAGCCACCCTCAATCACACCACCGCATCTCCCTCAGCTTGTCGATCTTGAAGCATCTTGCCTCCGCGCTTCACACCTAGGCATCTTTTGCCCCTTTTGCTACATTCGTCACAGCAGCAACTTTCGCGCGTCGCCCTGACCCCGGCTCTGAGGCCCAGCCTCACGATCTCGGAGGTGATCGCTTGCGATGTTGAGCATCGGCCTGGGCTACGACCCCGGCTACTTGACGCGCCAGGTCGGCAAGGGCGCCGAGAACTACTACCTGTCATCGGTAGGCGAGGCGGAGCGCGGTGAGCCGCCCGGGTTCTGGAGCGGCCGAGCGTGCGCCGAATTAGGGTTCGTCCCCGGCCAGCCGGTCGACGCCGACGCCTTCGAGCGGCTGTATCGCAGCTTCGCCGACCCCCGCCATCCCGCCTTCGGCGACCCCGCCGTGCCCGAGGCGGACAAGCCGACGCTGGGCAGCAGACCCGCCCGCTTCACCGAGCAGAGCGGCCGCAAGCCCGTCTACTTCCTGGACCTGACCTTCAGCCCGCCCAAATCCGTCACTCTCCTGCACGCCGGCCTGCTGGCCAAGGCCGCCGAGCAGCAGCACGACCACCCTGAGGAAGCGTTCGCGTGGCGGGCCCAGGCCGAGCTGGTGTGGGAGGCGGTGATGGCCGGCAATGCCGCGATGCTGGAGTACTACCAGGACGTGTGCGGGGTCAGCCGGGCCGGCAAGCACGGCCCGAAGGTCGCCGGCCGCTCCACGGGCCGGTGGGTGGACGCCCCGCGCTGGGTGGTCGCCTCTTTCCGGCAGCACACCTCCCGCAACGGTGATCCGCAACTGCATGTGCACAACCCGGTGCTCAACCGCGTTCCGTGCGACATCGACGGCAAATGGCGTGCGCTGGACAGCCGCGCCATCCACGCCGTCCGCCCGGCCGCCGCCGCGCTGGCCGAACGCGTGATGTGGGAGACATTGACCCGCTCGCTCCCGGTTCGCACCCGCGCCCGGGACGATGGCCATGGGCTGGAGGTGGAGGGCATCGCCGATGAGCTGATCGGCCTGTTCTCCTCGCGCCGGGTGGAGGTGTCCGGCCTGCTGGAGCAGTTGTGCGCCCAGTACGTGGCCCGCCATGGCCGCCGGCCTTCCGCGCGTGCCCTGTTCTCCATGGCGCAGTACGCCACCCGCGCCACCAAGGCCCGCAAGAGCAAGGCGCAGGCTCCCACGCACGCGTCCGAGCTGGATCAGTGGATGCGGCAGTCCCGCCAGGCCGAATCCGGCACCCTGGCCGAGGTTCCCGAGCGGGTCCTGCGGTCCGACGCCGATCCGGAGACGATCGCCGACCTGGAGCGAGCCGCGGCCCTGGCCCGGCACGTCCTGAACGACTCAGCCGGTGGGGGAGAGGCCTCGGGAGCGGAATCGGCCCTCGACGCGCAGATCGACGACGTGCTGCAGGCGGCGGTCGCCGACGTTCAGCAGGCCAGGGCGGTCTTTTCCCGGTATGAGGTGATGCGGGCGATCAACCGGCACCTGCCCGGCCGGCTCGGTGGGCTCACCCAGGGCGCGGTGCGGCAGTTGCTGGAGACGCTGACCGAACGAGCGATCGGGCCGGGCAATCCGTTCGGGGTGCGGCTGCTGAACCTGCCCGAACTCATCGATGTGCCCGAGGTGCTGCGCCGATCCGATGGCAGCAGCGCCTACGTCGCTCCTTGCGCCGACCGGTTCACCACCGACGACCAGCTCGCCGTGGAGAACCGGCTGCTGGCCGCTGCCCAGGCGCACACCGCCCCCGCTCTCCCGCACCGGCGGGTGCAGGAATGGCTGGCCCCGCGCCGCGCCGAGGCGGGTGGGCCGGGACTGCGTGAGGATCAGGCGGCGGCGATCCTCGGCATCGCCACCTCCGGCCGGGCCGTGGACGTGTTCGAAGGGCCCGCCGGCTCCGGCAAGTCCTACACCTTGGGCCGGCTGACCGGGCTGTGGCGCGCCGTCCAAGGGGTCGGCTCGATCGGGCTGACGCTGTCCACCAACGCCTCCTACGTGCTGGCCGAGGAGGGCTTCGACCGGGCCTACAACATCCGGCGCTTCCTGGCCCTGCACCAGGCGGGCAGGCTCCGCCTTGAGCCCGGCACGCTGATCGTCGTCGACGAGGCGTCCATGGTGCCGACCGCGGACCTGGCCGCCATCCAGCAGGTCGCCGACCGCTCGTTCTGCAAGGTGGTGTGGGCCGGCGACACCGCGCAGCTGTCGGCGCCGGAGGCCGGCGGGCTGATGCGGGTGCTGGCCGCCGATGCCGGCTCGCACGCGCTCACCACGGTGGAACGGATGGAGGCCGCCTGGGAACGGGAAGCATCGTTGCGGCTGCGCGCCGGCCACGCCTCCGTGCTGGACGCCTACGACGAGCACGGCCGCATCCTGTCGGGCGACCGCGAGCAGATCACCGCCCGCCTGGTGGCCGACTACCTGGACGACCGCGCCGCCGGCCGGCGCACCGTGATGCTCACCATGGCCAACGCCGACGCCCGCGACCTGTCGGTGCGGGTGCGGGCCGAGCTGGTGCGCCGCGGCGAGGTCGACGCCGACGGCGTGCGGCTGCGCGACGGCACCACCGCCGGCGCCGGCGACCTGGTGATGGCCCGCGCCAACACCCGCCGCGTCAACGTCGCCGGCACCTGGCGCACCCTGTCCAACCGGGACGTCCTGCGCGTGCACCGGGTGCTGGAGGACGGCGCCCTGATCGCCCACCTCACCAGTTCGGCGCATCCCGGCGGCGACCCCGCCCGCCGCGTCTACCTGCCGGCCCGCTACGCCGCCCGGCACCTCGAACTCGGCTACGCCAGCACCGCCCACGCCGCCCAGGGCCGCACCGTGGATGTCGCCCGCGCCCTGATCGACGGCCGCGTCACCCACCAGATGCTGTACGTGATGCTGACCCGCGGCCGCTCGGCCAACCTCGCCTACGTCGACACCAGCGTGCTCACCGCCGCCGACCTGCGCGAAGGCGCCCAGCAGGCACCCCAGCTGGCCGGCCCCGACCCCGCCCCCGGCGCGCCCACCCTCAACGCCCGCACCGTGCTCGCCCACGTCCTCGAACGCGACGACGCCGGCCCCGCCGCCGTCGAAGCCCTACGCCAGGAGAGCGAACGCGTCACCCACATGGCCCACCTGATGGCCATCTGGCGCGACCTCATCACCCTGGCCACCCGGCCCCGCCACCGCCAGGCCCTGGCCGCCGCCCTCACCCCCGACGAGTTCGACCGGCTCCACCAGGACCCGGCCCGCCGCACCCTCTACCGCCTGCTCCAACGCATCGAGCTGGCCGGAGGCGACACCCGGCACCTCATCACCCGGGCCGCGCGCCGGCGTCCCTTCGACGACGCCCGCTCCATCGCCCAGGTCCTGCACCACCGCCTCACCCGCCTGCTCACCACCATCCCCACCACCACCGGTGGCGGCGCGCCCTCCTGGCAATGGCGCGACCGCATCCCGCACATCGACGACCCCGACCTGGCCAGAACCGCCCTCGAGGTGGCCGAGCGGATGGACCAGCGCACCGAGCAGCTCGGCCAGCGCGCCGCCCACAACCCGCCCGAGTGGGCGCTGCGCCAGCTCGGCCAGGTCCCCGACGAGCCGCTGCTGCGCCACGAATGGATCGTCCGCGCCGGCGTGATCGCCGCCTACGGCGAGGCATACGGCACCTTCCTGCTCACCGACCGCCGCCCGGGCCCCCTCGACCCGGACCGCGACGCCGCCTGGCACGCCGCCCACCACGCCCTGCACCACCCCCGCTTGCCGAACCGCGCGGCCGAACGCCCGAGCCTCCCACCCGGCCGCCTCGACCGCCCGCCATCCGACCGGCACGACGGTACCGAGTTGGCACCCGCCGGCGACTCCGTGGCCGCGATGCGCCAAGCCGGCGCGCTGCTCGCCCTGTCCCACACCCCCTACCAGGTCGGGCTGCTCGACCACGCCGACCTGACCGCCCGCGCCGGCACGCTCGCCGCCCAAGCCCGGCAGGCCGCCGTTGACCTGACCGCCGCCGAACAGCGCGCCCGCACCTACACCAGCGCCGGTGGCGGCCCCGCCGAACGGGAACTGCTCGCCCGACGCGACCAGCTCACCACCCACCTGCAGCACATCGACGCCGCCACCACCGCACAAGAACGGCTCCAGCAGGCCCAACAGCAGCGGGAACACGCCCGGAGCGACACCCTCGAGGCGGTGCACCAGCAGGTTCGGGCAGCAGCCGAGCAGGCCCGCCGGGCTCTCGCCCAAGCCCCGCCGCGCACCGTGTGGCCCTTGATCCGCCACCAGCACCGTCAGCTGACCCGCCACTGGGACAGCATGCTGCACGACGTCCGGCACACCGACATCCAAGCCGCCCAGCACGAGGTCGCCACCGCCCACACCACCCAGCAGCAGATTCGCGGCGAACTGGACGCCATCCAGCGCGAGATCGCCCGCCGCGCCGCCCTGCCACCGGCCCGCCACCGCATCGAACAGGCAGCCCGCGACCACCACCACACCCGGCAACGACTCCAGCACCTCCTCACCACCCTGACCAACACACCCGACCAGGTCGGCCTGCTGGACGACCGGCAGCTCACCGCCCGCATCGCCGAACTCCGCCACCGGGCCGAGGAACTCCACGCCGCCGAACGCACCGCCGCGCACGACCTGGCCCACTGGAGCCAGCACGGCGGCGGCCCCTGCGAGCAGAACCTCCACCACCACCGCCAGGAGCTCCAGACCCAGCTCAACCGCATCAACGCCGCCCACCAGGCCGCCCAGCACCGCGACCGCGAGGCCGCCCACATCGCCGACCTCACCGAGCAGAACGCGACCGTCCTGGACCGCATCCAGCAGATCCGCCACGAGCTGCGCACCGGTAAACCCCTGCTCCCCAAGGCACGCGCCCGCCGCGCAGCACTGGAAAGCGAACTCGGCCGGCTCTTCGACACCAACGCCCAACTCCTGGGACAGCTCCAGCAGCGGCAACACCGTCACGCCGCCGCAGACCAGACGGCCCGCACCGCCGCCGACCAAGCACCGCCCGCACCCCTGTGGCCGCAAATACGCCACCGAGCCGCCGCACTGGACCGCACCTGGCCCCAGACGCTCGAACAAGCTCGCGCCACCGACCAGGAAACCGGCCGCCGCCACCTCGACAAGCTACGCCGCGACATGCAACGGCTCGATCTCACCCTGCACGCCGCCCTCGACGAGTCCGAGCGCCGCAGCACCCTGGCCCGAACGGAACGTCAGGCAGAACAGGCCGTCCGCCGCGAGCACCAGCAGCGCCTCCACGAAACCCAGCAAACCCGCCAAGCCAGCCGAGCCGCGACCCCATCCCGAACCTCGTACCGCCCCGACCGAACACGAGATGTCAACCACCGCGAGCACGAGCCCGGCCGCTGACAACAAGCCGCGCCCACCCCTACTCCACCGCCGAGTACGGCAGGAAGATGTACTCGACGGTGGCACCGAGGGAAGCCACCCAATCCGAGGACAGGCGTGGCGGGCGCCGCCGACACCAACAGCACCATGGATGGCTCGCACCATCGGCAAGACCTGCACGTTCCGCCGGACGCCCGCTGCGCCGTGCCGGCTCCGGTAGCCGCAAGAGGGCCGCCACCATCAAAGACGTGTCCAGGCGAGGTTCAACTCACCCTCGGCCACTCTGCCTGCCGGCGACGGGTGCCCGATATCGGGCGACCTGTTCTACGGGCTACCCCTGAGGCCTCTACTGGAGGCCACGGATACCGAGCCTCGTGAAAGCCGCAGACGCCTGCGGGCAACAAGAGGTGATCAGTATTAGTACCCCAATCCCAGCGGAGTCGCCTGCATGGCCACACCATCCGATCACCCGGACGCGCCGGACGGCCAGGTCGACTGGGAAGACATCTTCGCCACACACTTCGCAGGGATCCACCGCTACATCGCCGGACGGCTGTCGAAAGACATCGCCGACGATCTGGCCGCCGAGGTCTTCCTGGCCGCATACCGGCAAGGCTACGACCCATTACGAGGCGCGGTACGCCCGTGGTTATACGGAATCGCCACGCACCTCGTCGCGCGGCACTACCGCAGCGAAACACGCAAATGGAAGGCACTCAGCCGGTCCGTCGAACGACTGGAACACGACCACGAGGACACGACCCTGGCCCGGGTGGCGGCCAACGCACTGGCCGGCAGGTTGGCGGAGGCCTTGGCGAAGCTGTCCCGCAGGGATCGTGATGTGGTCCTGCTCCACGCGTTGAGCAACCTCACTCACGCCGAGGTTTCCGCCGCTCTGAACATTCCGGTCGGCACGGTTGCCTCCCGCCTCAGCCGCGCTCGCAAGCAACTGCGCGGGACGCTCGGTGACACCAACCCCCTGGAAGGCGATCATGGATGAGTTCGACCTGCTGGCCAGATGTTTCCCCACCACACCACCCTCACCGGAAGTGGCCGAAAGAGCCCATGCACGACTGACGGCGGTCATGAGCGAGCCCTCAGGACGCCTCAGACGCCGTCAAGCCCTGTGGCCATGGACCGTCGCAGCCACCGCCGGCATCATCACCGCCGTGATCGCCCTGATCGCAAGCCTGACGCCAGCTCCCAGACCGGCAGCCAGACAGGCCACCGGCACAGTACCCCCGCCGTCCCTCACCCCAGCCGACGCCAACAAAACCTTGTTGCGGATCGCCGACAGCGTCGCCCAGCGCGCCAACCAACCGAACCGGACTGGGGCTTACTGGCGTCTGCAACAACTGTCTGACACGCTGATGCGAGTCAAGGCCGGCAAGAGAACGTTCAACATCCTGGCCGGCTACCGCTACAACCTTTGGCTGCCGATCGACCAGCGAAATTCCGCCCAAGTTCTGCGCTACGAATACGTCAGACCCGCCACCCCCGCCGACGAGCAGATCTGGAGGGCCGCCGGCTCTCCCCTGATGGTGCACCGGATCGGGTGCCTCATCAAGAACTGTCCCCTCATGCGCGTAACGAACGCACCCTGGGATTGCGTGTACGAGCGTCCACCCAAGCGCCCCTTCAGCAACCTCACGTTCGAGGATCTCGCAGCCCTGCCAGCCGACCTTGATGAGTTGCGCAAAGCTATGCGCGAGTTCTGGCAGGCAGATAACGGGCAAAGCTTCGGCTTCTTCGTCTCCCGCTTGTTGAACGCGCCCATCAGCCCGGCCGTACGGGCTACCGCCCTTCGTCTGCTAGCCGAACTGCCGACGACCGAAGTCGGTGAACAGATCATCGACCCGCTGGGACGGCCAGGTCTTACCGTCAGCTTCAACAAAAGTGAGGAATTTTCCAACCGTTTCGGCACGGACGACGCGGTGCGCCAGCGGTACATCACCATTCTCGATCCCAGAACCGGCATCCTCTTGACAGATTTCGCCTCAATCGCCACAGAGAGCGCCGATGGACTCGCCAGGGACACATACGTGCAGTACAACGCCTTAGAGGAAATGGGCTGGACCAACAACAAGTCAGAGCCGCAAGACTGCAGGCAGAAAACCCAGCCGCGCCCCTCCTGACCAAAACCTGCAAAACCCCACTGGCAAGGGCGCTGAGAAACTTGGCCAAGGGATACAGATGCCCGAAGCGATCTCATGGATGAGCCGGCCGTTGACGCGGTGCGGCATCCGCCGGTACATGGCGTTCAGCCGAGGTGGCAAGCGACACCTCAAGGTCGCCCAGGAAGGGCCCGGACTCGGAACGAAAGGGGGCAGGACCCGTGCTGTCTGTGGCGGTCGGCCGGAGGGATGGGGCGTTCGTCCCGAAGCAGACAGGCCGCGTAGGCGTGGCTTACCGGAGGGATGCCAGGTCAGAAGCACCCACCGACGCCCCGTAGCTGCTGTGGTGCGACATCCCACGCTGAGGGCTGTTCCTGAGGCCTGGGAGACCCGTCGGAGCGAAGGTCGGGAAGAGGAGGCCATTGGCGTCCGGTACGGTGGGCCACCTCACTGAGCCGCTCAGCCGGGTTCGGTGTAGTCGTGGAGATGCTCGCGAAGTTCCCGCCCTTGGGGATCGAGGCGCCCGCGAGCGCTGCAACGTCCGATCGTGCAGGCGATATACCCGGCCACCTCCGGCGTCCGCAACCGCCGCGCTGTGGCCCGCCAATCGGGAACGGCCGGTGGAACTGGAAGAAATCCGGTTTCGATCAGCGATGCGGGCGCTCACCTGCAGATCATGTGCGCAATGAGCTGATCGTGATCCATCCGGTGGCGCTGAGGTGGGACCGGGACAGGCCGCTCTGGGCCCTGCCCCGGGCAGAGGACGGCGGCTGTGCCGCCCCGATCCATCCCCGTTGTCCGCTACTGGACACCGTTTCGCAGGTGCCGCGCGGTCTGCTCGTCTGCCGGGAAGTACGCCTCCACCGCGATCTCCTCTAGCATGACGTCGAACGCCGCGCCGAACGTCGTGATCGTGCTGAAGAAGCACAGCTCCCGCCCCCGGTGCTCGATCCTGATCGGCAGGGCGATGTCGGTGGGCGCGTCCGCGACGGGGCCGGCCTCCTCGCCGTACTGGCATACCCCCTCCAGCAGCGCGCTCAGCTCCGGATCGCCGGTACGCGCCACCTGCCGGGCCAGCCGCGGCACCAGGAAGCCGCGCACCTGCGCCAGGTTCCGCAGCCGCGGCGCGAACCCGCCCGGATGCAACCCGAGCCGCATCATGTTCACCGGCGGCTCCAGCAGCGCCCCATCCACCGTCCGGAAAGACCTCGGCCGCCGCGTTCGCCAGCAGCAGATTCCAGCGGCTGTCCACGGCCGGCGCGGGGAACGGTTCGTGGCCCCGCAGCACTTGCTCGATCGTCCGGTCCGTCTCGACGAAGCTGACGTGCCGGGCGGACACGTCCGCCTGTATGGCCAGGTCGAGCTGGCTGAGCTTGCGCCGGTGCCGCCACTCGCGCAGCAGCTCACCGACCGGACGGTCCTGTCGCATGGGCTCGGTTGTAGCCGATCGCGGGCGACCGGCGCCATTACATGTCATGTAATCGAGGGCATGGGACGGCATCTGCGACGGTTCCGTTCATGAACGACAACAAGGACATCGTGCTGCACAGCTTCAAGGAGTCGTATGGTCGTCCGGGCGGGGCGGGTCGTCGTTCACAGTCGGGTGCACGACATAGTTCCCATCGCCAGGGAAGGCGTGCCGGATCAGAGGCACAGCGAGCAGGTCGACGTCACGGCCGAGGGCGCTGAGCGGGTAGGCACCGGCATAGGTAGGCGTATGTCGGCAGCGTGGTGTCGTGGTGGTTGTTGGTCAGGCTCAGGTGCGATAGCCATCGGCGCCTTCGACATCAGCGGTGACCGGCAACCGGATGACGTCTGGAGAGGCGGCTGCTGCGCCGCCCGGCGTCCTCTACCGGCTCCATCGGTTCCTCTCGGCGCTGAGCGCCCTTCACCAACTCCGAGTCGGTGGTGCCCCGGCCGTTCCCGTCCCTCGTCTGGGCGGCGCCCGTCCCGGACCGGCAAGCTCATCGCGGTTGCCCCCTCATGCACCCATGCCCTTTCCGCGCAACGGTCCAGTCCCCCTGGGAATATTCGGCGGGCGGTGCAACGTCGTCGTGCCTTCGGCCGTCTGGGACGGTGACGACCGAAGGGACAACCCCGTGGATGACGAGCCCGGCTTCGACGACTTCGTGGCAGAGCAGACGGACGCGCTGCTCCGCTACGGATACGTCCTGACCGGAAATCCTCATGACGCCGCCGACCTGGTGCAGGAGCGCTGGTGCGGTTGTGCGGTGCCTGGCCGAGGGTGAAACGCAAGGACAGCCCGCACGGCTACGCCCGGATCACGATGGCGCGGCTGCACATCAGCATCTGGCGGCGGCGCCGCCGCGAGCAGCTCACGGGGGAGCCGCCGGAGGGCGTGCACCACGAGATCTTCCCTCCTGATGAGGAGCAGGGCCTGTGGGAGGCGCTGGCCGTGCTGCCCCGCAGGCAGCGTGCCGTGCTGGTGCTGCGCTACTACGAGCAGCTCAGCGACGCCGAGATCGCCAAGGGGCTCGGCATCTCCGCCGGAACCGTGCGCAGCCAGGCCTTCCGGGACCTGGACAAGCTGCGTTCCGCCCTCTCCTCCGCACCGGCGACCCACGGGAGCATGTGATGACCGATCTGGAAGACAAGCTGAGCCGCGTCCTCGCCGAAGCGGCGCATCGCGCGCCGGAGAGGCCGGCCGGGCTGGCCGCGATGGTCAGGACGCGCCACCGCCGGCGGCGGGCGCGAACCGCGGCCCTGTGCGCGGCCGCCGCCGTGATCGTGGTGGTCGGAGGGGCCGGGGTGGCGGTGAACGTCCTGGGCGCGCCGGCCACGCCGAACCCCGCGGCGGGTGTGAACGGGGAGCCTGCGGTGGACCGGATTCCGCCACGGATCGAGAAGGTGTGGCCGCAGGCCGTGCACAAGATCCCGGCCAGGCTGCCCGACGGGCGCGCGTACTTCCCGCAGCTCCTGCTCGACGAGCGCACGCTGCTGGTCATGACGGGCGTGCAGGACGGCAAGCGGCAGTTCCTGTGGAGCTATGACCTGGACACCGGTCGGCCCCGGCAGATCGCCGAGATCCCGCCAACGAAGGGATCGGCGATCTTCGCCGACGGCGTCGCCGCCGGTGGCGGCAACATCGTCTGGTGGGCGTCCTACAAGGAGCCGGGCGGGCCGCGGGTCGCCCGCATCTGGATGGTGCCCGCCGCCGGCGGCCGACCCCGCCAGGTGACCGACGTCCCCCTCACCAACGTCATGAAGCAGGGGCACATCAACGGGCTGGCGGTGACCGGCTCGGACGTGGTCTTCAACTACGAGAAGGGCGGGGTGTACCGGGTGCCGCTGAGCGGGGGCACGCCACAGCCGGTCAAGGGTGCCGAGCGGCACCACGTCCTGCAGTGGCCGTGGGTGGGCGTCCATCGCGGGAAGGCGGTCTTCCGTGAGCTGATCAACGTCGAGACCGGCGAGCGGCGCGACGCCATGGTCAAGGCCGATGAGGAGGTCAGGTGCGGCGTCGAGCGGTGCTCGGGCGTGGCGGTGCGCTACAAGACCGTCAAGGTCGAACGCCCCCGCGACCGCTCCGGCAAGCAGATCAAGTGCGGCGCCCGCCGGCGCCCGGACACGGTGCAGATCCAGACCATCCTGCGCAGGTTCGTCCGCGACCGCGACGGCTCCCACGAGCGTCAGCTACCGAACGGTTTCCAGATGGGCGACGACGCCGGCCTGGAGCGCTTCTTCAAGGTCACCCTGAAAGGGCCGGGAAACCAGCCCGTCCTGACCCTGTACGACGCCGACACCGGCACCTCCGCCGACCTCGGCATCCGGCCGGACGCGAAGGGCACCATGGCGATCCCGGACGGCGGCCTCGACCGGCTGATCACCTACCCGATCAAGAACGAGATGTACGTTCTGGACCTGGCCGCTATCAGGTAGGAACGCGGAGACCGCCCACGTCAGCAGGAGTGCCGGTCTGATACCGCCATGCGCATCACCTTGGAAACGTTCACCAACGGCATCCGCGAGCAGCTTCTCACCATCGGAGAGATCCCCCCGGGGTGCTGCGGACGCCTGCCGAGGGCTCCGGTCCCCGCCCGCTGCCTGATCGGGCATGGCGGCCGGTCGCACAGAAGGGATAGGAGGTCGTCTCCCGGGCCTTCCCGTACGTCACCTCCTGCGGCTTCGCGGTCGCCGCCATCGACGCGCCGAGCTGGACTCCGTCGGCGACAGCCGGCCCGTCGGGTACTACGGCCTGTCGCAGGGCGGTGAGATGCGTCCATCGATCGCCCCTCACCGCGCCGGCTCTCACGCTGACCAGCGACATCTGGCTCGATACCGGCAGACGGCTCCGGTTTCCGCCATGTCCCGTTTCGGAAGCCGCTCAACCCCTACGCCTGCCCATCTTGCAGCATGATCTTCTCAGGCGCGGAGTAGCACACTGCCGAGAAACAGGAGGACCCCTTGATCACCGTTGCCTACAGTCTCGTCTCCTATCGCGTCACCGGCCTGTCCACCGAGACGCGCGAACACTGCCGGGCCGCCATCAAGCTGGAACTCATCCAGGTGCCAGGAGTGGTGGGCGTGGAGGTCGATACTGAGCAAGGCCGCGTCAGCATCCTGACCGACGGCCCCGTCGAGGAGGAACTGGTCCGAGCGGCCGTGGAAGCGGTCGGCTGCACCATCGCGTGCTCCTGAACACCAGGCGCCGGGGTCCACCTCCACCGATACGGCGGACCCGCACACATCTCGGAGTCGTGAACGGGACGAAGACCGCCTCCGACCAGCGATCCTCGCCCGCTAGGCGTCCGATCCGCCAGCCGGACGAGCATCTTGCCAGTATTGCCGCCCTTCAGCATGCTGAGGAAGGCATGCAGGGCGCGTTCGAGCCCGTCCACGACCGTCTGCTCGTAGTGCAGCGAGCCGTCGGCAATCCACGCCGCCGCCCGTTCGATCCACTCCGGGAACAGGTCGAGATAGAAGTTGATCAGCATGCCGCGCAGGGCGGCGTTCCTGCCAGATAGATCGAAGAGGATGTCCGGGTCGGGCACCGGCTCGGTGGCGTTGTAGGAGGAGATGCACCGACCATGCCGATCCGGCCACGGTCGCGCAGGGCGGCGATGGCGGCGCGCAGGTGATCGCCGCCGACGTTGTCGACGTAGACATCGATGCCGTCCGGGGCCGCCTCGGCCAGCTGCTCGGCGATCGGCCTGACCTTGTAGTCGAAGCCGAAGTCGGTGACCAGCTTCTTGACCTTGTCCGGCCCCCCGGCGGAGCCGATGCCTTTGGCGGCGCCCAGCTGGCGGGCGATCTGCCCGGCAATGATGCCGACCGCGCCGGCCGCGGCCGACACCCACACCACGTCACCAGGCTAGACCCGCGCCACTTTGGTGACCGTCGCATACGCGGTCAGCCATGTCGTCCCCGACGGCCCCAGATACGCCTCCGCCGGAGCCAGCGTGGTGTCCACCACCACGGCCTGCGCCGCATCGAGCACGCAGTACTCGCGCCAACCCAGGAAATGCGTCACCACGCTGCCCACCGGGACCGCCTCGGCACGTGAGGCCACCACCTCGCCGACCGCGCTGCCCAGCAGCGGCTCGCCGATCAGGTACGCCCTCAGCCGGTTCGGGCACACGCGTCCAGGCGAGGGTGAAGGTGTCGAGGCTGGGCTCGCCCGCCGGGCACGCGGCCGGCCGGATCCCGCGGCTGATCAGTTCGCTGCTCATGGCCATCAGGTGCCGTCCACCGCTTTGGATCTGCTGGGGGTCGGCTGTGCCGGCTTTGTCCGCCTGCGGCGTCCTCGACGGAGCCGTGCGCGACAGCGCTCTGTCCTCTGCGGCCGCAGGCGCGTCGGGCTGGAGGCAGGACGCGTGAGCGACAGCCGCACGACGCTACGCACCTTCGCGCTGCCTCTCGGTCCCCACGGGGCGCGCATGCCTTCACCGAACTTACTTTGTAAAGGCGTCCGATTTGCACACTGATTCATCTCAATGACGTCAAGGAACGGGCTTCGCCCGTACCTCCTTCATCAACCGCGGAACCTGGCCCTGGCGCCCTCGGCTCCATGGCTCACTCTCAGCAAAGTCGGCCGGGGCGGGCGGGGAACTCGTCGAGATACATCACCAGACTGACTGGGCAGGCTGCTCGGTTCCGGGGCGCTGCGGCTCGTCGCCGCCGCGCGCCGGCGCCGCAAGACCGCGGCCGGTGACGTCACTGTGGCGCCCGGCTCACCCGCAGACGGCTACGACGCCACATGGTCACATCTTCACTGGCAGCGGCGTGCCCGCCGCACATGGGCCATCGGATATTCGATCACGGAATGGGGGCTGGCCGAGCGCCTTTCCGGGGGCTCATGGGCGCCGAGCTGCTCCATCCCGGCCGATGCGCTGGCGCATGACTGGTCAAACGACAGATTCATCTTCTTACACGGCTGTTTACTGTGTGAGGAAGTCATCTGCGGAGAAGGGACGTATGCGAGCAACCAAGCGCAAACTCAACGTGCTGAATGTCGCTGGGCTCATTGTCGCGGGGGCGGGCTTTCTGGCTGTCTTGGTGGCCAAGGCCGGCACGATCGTGGAGTTCATCGGGCGCTTGTACGACGTCTATGAGTGTTCCTCCTACGGCTGGCAGGGGCCGGATCTCGCGCCGTGCCGCTAGGTGGCCTCACACGGGACTGTCTAGACAACTACTCTGGCCCGTTATCGGTTGGTGACGCTGGGTGATACCTGTCAGGCTGGGCCGTGCTGAAGATCGACGATCTTACGGGTGTCGTGTTCGCGGGCCTGCCTCCCCTGGTCATCGAGGGTGTGGAGGGCGAGGACGATTTCATTCGGGTCACCACCCGTACTCGGGATAAGCCGGTGCCGTGCCCGGTGTGCGGGACGCTGGCCGGCCGGGTGCACGGCTACTACAGCCGGACGGTGGCCGATGTCCCGTCGACGGTCGGCGGGTGGTGATCTCGGTGCAGGGACGGCCTCTGCTCTGCCCGGCGTGGGAGTGTGCTCGGCAGACGTTTCGTGAGCAAGTGCGCGGGCTCCTCGAGCGTTACCAGCGTCGAAGACGCAGGCTCACCGGCCAGCTGGGCGCGGTGGTCACCGAGTTGGCTGGCCGGGCGGGCGCTCGACTCTCGGCGGTCCTGGCCGTCGCGGTCATCGGTGCCTGAGAAGCCCGGCTTGCCGTAGGACACAGGGTCGCCATCGCCACCTCAACCTGCCGCCACGCACGATCGACCGCGAAGGCGACCCGCTTCACGACGCTGTCCCAGCGCACCGAGTGGCCCGCTTCCCACGGCCCTGGACGACGGACAGTCATCCACGTTTGAAGATCATGTCGATGGGGTTCTGCCCCCAGGGACGTGGGGAGAGGCCGGCCACCCCAGCTCTTTGCGGCCTCTTCCAGGATGGGGCGGTGCCGATCCACGGCACCCGTCCTGACCAGAAAACTCCGGTCTCGGCAGTCCTGAGCTGAGGCGGGTCACTGTCCCTTGCCCATGAAGGAGCACTGCTCATCGCTTCCCAGGAGCCTCTTGACGAGCCCCCAGGGCCAGCCGTTGTCCACGAGGCAAGCCTGATCGAAGCTGATGGACACGCCGGGCAGCTCACTCGCGGCCCGGGCCACCGCAGAAGCATCCGCACCCGCCCTGATCCGGGCGCGGAAGGACTCGGGCATGTCAGTCGGAGTTGTCGCCTTCAGGAGCTCAGGGTCGTCCTCGTACTGGCGACGGAAGCTCTCCCATGCCTGCTGCCGGTCCTCGAACCTGACACTCTCCACCTCAGGCCGGCCCTCCAGGGCCCGCTGGAGATTCAGCCGCTCCGGCTTGGTGATCTCGCCACCCGCGCAGCTCGCCCAGGAGTCGCCATCCTTGCACAAGAAGACGGAGACCTCGGGCCCTGCAGCAGATGCCGCGCCACTCAGTGCCATGGCGATGACGCTCTCCTGCGGTTCCAGCGAGGGCACGGCGAGCCTGACGACTGCGAGGGCCATCACGGCGACCGCCAGGGTGACGGCGGCGACCCTGACCAAACCTCCGTTGGGGCCGCGCCGGGGCCGCGGGGCGGGGAACGGACGATCATCGTCCCGGACGATCTCCGCGCGAGCCGCCATGGCATCGCGGAGCCGCTCTTCCATGCTGTTCATGCGTGCTCTCCCAGCTCGCGAAGGAGCCTGGCCAGGGCTCGGGCGATCATGGATCGGACGGTGCTCTGCCGGACGCGCATGGCTTCGGCGATCTCGGCGTCGGACAGGTCGAGGTAGTGGCGCATCACCAGGGCCTCGCGCTGGCGCCGGGCAGGCAGGCCAGCGCGCGCAGCACCTCCCGTCGCGACTCCCCGATCAGCGCGACGGTCTCCGCCGAGTCGGCCAGGCCCGCGACCGGCTCGACCCGGCGCAGCGCGACCGCCCGGCGGCGAAGGACCGACCGGGATCCGTTGAGCACGCACGTCCTGACGTACGCGATCGTCGTGACGCCCGGACGCCACATGCCATGAAGCCGGGCGAACACGTCCTGCACCACGTCTTCGGCCGTCTCTTGGTCGCCGACGAGCAGCACAGGGAACCGCACAAGACTGAGCCGATGCCGGCGATAGAAGGTGATCAGGTCGGCGCCAGGGGATGCGGCCGGCGGGGCCAATCCCTTCAGCGCCGGCTCCGCCAACCGCAGAGTTTCACTGTCCATGGTCTATGAACGCGCACCCCTATCGATCCGCTGCTCCTCCACGTCAAGACGATCCGCAATGGGCTTCGCCGCCCCTCGCCAGAGTCGTCTCGGCCTCGTGAGCTGTGCGAAGCAGGGTCCACCACACTGCGGGCACTTCCAGCGCGCAGCCTCCATGAACCTGCAGGCGATCAGGCATCTTCGGCGGCTGGACCTGGCTCCGGACGATCTGACTCGCCCAACTGCCAAGGGGGACAGGTGAGCGGGCAGCGGTTCCAGGTGCCGCCGGCCGCGGTCACGCGGCGGGTGGCGGTGCACGCACGGCATCACAGCCTCGAAAGCTTCGAACCCTTTTTCAGCGCTCCCGTCAGTGCCTCTCCGCCCTGTCTGTCTCGCTGCGTGCAGGGGCGCCCCACCCACCGAGCCAGCGGACGACACCCCAGGGCCGATCCGTGTCCGGCTCGGCGGCTTCGGCTTCCTGCACGCTGGGGCGAGCCTGCCCGAGCAGGTAATTCGTGAGCCCCACCGCGGCTGCGAGATGCTTCATACGTCGACCGTAGGGAGCGTCTGGCTCAGGGATATAGTCCAGATCCATGGAAGATGAATGGTCCAGATGGGGGTTGGATCTCCATCTTCACCTCCGGCGAGGCGACAGCCAGGGGCTGCGGGCCGGGCTCGAAGGTGCGCTGCGCGATGCCGTGCGAAGCGGCCGGCTTCCGTCGGGAACACGGTTGCCCTCGTCCCGGTCGCTGGCTCGTGATCTCGGGGTCGCCCGCGGCACCGTCACCCAGGCCCTGGACCAGCTTGTCGCCGAGGGGTACCTGGAGTCGAAGCCCAGGTCGGGCATTCGTGTGGCTCCACGGCCGGCAGCCTCGGTCGCAGAGGCCCCGAAGCCGGAACACCTCACCCTGCCGCCCGTACGGGGGTTCGACCTGAGGTCGGGATTCCCCGACCTGGCCGCCTTCCCGCGCCAGGAGTGGCTCGCCGCCACCCGGCATGTGATGCAGCACGCGCCCAACAGCGCGCTGGGCTACCGGGACCGGGCAGGCGCCATGGAACTGCGCGAGGCCTTGGCCGAATACCTCGCAAGGGTCCGCGGTGTCGCCACCACACCCGGCCACATCGTCGTCTGCGCCGGCTTCGCTCATGCGCTCCGGTTGGTGTGCCAGATTCTCCATCACCACAGCACTTCGCCGGGCTCGATCGCCTTCGAAGATCCCGCCGAGCCCGACTATCCCGCCATGGTCGAACAGACGGGACTACAGGCGCGCCGCATCCCCGTCGACCGGGACGGGCTGATCGTCGATGAGCTCACCAACGAGTCCGCCGTCGTCGTCACCCCCGCCCACCAGTACCCGCTCGGCGTGACACTCAGTCCCGCCGGCGCGTCGGCCTGGTGTCCTGGGCCAGGCGAACGGGCGGGTTCATCGTGGAGGACGACTACGACGGCGAGTTCCGTTACGACCGCCAGCCGGTCGGAGCGCTTCAGGGGATGGCTCCCGAACGGGTCCTGTATGTGGGCACCGCCAGCAAGATCCTCGCTCCCGGTTTGCGGCTGGCCTGGCTCGTCCTGCCCACCGGCCTCCTCACCTCGTTGTGGGAGGTCACGCGCCAGGACGAGTCCTACGTCAGCGTCATCGACCAGCTCGTCTTCGCCCGATTCATGCAAACCGGTGCCCTTGACCGCCACGTACGCCGCTGCCGGACCCGCTACCGTCGGCGCCGGGACCTGCTCGGCGAAGCCGTCGCCGGGCAACTGCCACATGCACGGCTCTCCGGCATCGCGGCCGGCCTGCACGCGGTACTCCGCCTTTCCCCAGGTTCGGATCAGGAGTCCGCACTGCTGGACTACCTGGCCGGACGAGGCATCCACGTCGAAGGCATCTCGCCCTTCTACCGCCAGCCGGCACAGGCACCCCTCGCCCTCGTCATCGGCTATGCGACCCCGGCCGATCACGCCTACAGCGGCGCTGTCAGCGCACTCACCACCGCCTTGCGGGAGCGCAGCAGACGCCTGCCCGCGGCCAGGACCAGACAGCCTTAACCGATCCTCTGGTCCCCGGCGGAGCATCCTTCAGCGGGCCGTATCGCCGGCGGTCACCTCCGAGAGCAGTCAGGGTGACTCGATCGGGCCGAGGGATCGCTTCAGCGGGACGTGGACCGGCGCCTGACTGCACCCCTCATCTGTCACCGACGCCGAAGAACGCACCCGCCGCACCGTCATGCGACGCCCGGCTCGCCGCATCCCATGACCTCACTGGCGAAGTCCACGCCGCCTGCGCCGAACTCCTCGAAGAGGATGCTGGCCACCGGCTGCGGATGCGCAGCGTCGGCGTCATCACCGCCGACCGAAGCGAGATGTCCGGCCCCGGCTCCGGCCGCTGCCGCAACGAGGAAGCCATCGCCGCCATGGCCGACGTCCGCGCAGGCCGCTTGACAAAGCTGGAAGCGTCCTGCGGATCAGGAGGAGTTCTGCGGTCCGCCCCAGGGGTTCAGATCTCCAGGGACACCAGAGCGCCCTCGACGCCGTCGCACATGCGCCGCACCTGAACGAGAACTGGTTCCCGCGCGGTGGAGTGCCCGGTGAGCACGCGATCCAGCAGCCCTACCAGCCGAGCCCGGGAAGAGGACCCGACTGCTTGATCCCGCTGGTGTCGAAGCGGGCCTGGGGGGCGTCGGCGATGTCCGCCTTCGCGGGGTCCCAGATAGCGCTGGCCTGGAGCAGATCGGGCTTGCTCGCCGATACCCGATCTCATCAGCGGCAGGTCTCGGGTGAGCTGGTTGAGCGTCACACCGGCGGCCGACATGATGAGGCCGGCCTTCAGCACCAGTTTCCAGTGGTTCTTGATCACGCTGGACAACGACAGGTGGAGTCGTCCCATGATGCCGATCGCCTGCGCCTCGGCCGCGGGACCGGCCGGCGTGGGCCGCACCATGACGACGTACGCCGCCAGCGTCGCCAGGAGGCCGGCAAGGACGACGCAGAACATGGCCAGCAGGAAGGCCGCCGCCGAGCACTTGAGCGTGTTCCGCAGCCGGTCCTGTTGTTCTCCAGGGTCTGCAGGTGGCCGTCGAACTCGGCGACCTGTCGAGGAACGAGTCGTAGGCGCGTCCCTGCCAATCACCGGACTCGCCGATCTGCCGGGTGAGTCGCTGCAGTTCGTTGCGCACGTCGGTCATGGAAGGCGGACGGCGGCGGCGCTCAGGGGGAACGAGCCGGTGTGAAGCTTGGGGATCCGCAGCTCCAGATCGCCGGCGGTGGTGGTCGGCGTTCGAGGCCGGTGGCCGTTGCGCTGCGCATGGCGGTCCGGGGTCGCCGTGGTCGGCTCGGCTTCGATGAGGGCTTGGTAGATGGTCTGGGCGGAATGCCGGATGCGCTCGTCGCCTCGGAGTTCTTCAGCACCGAAAGAACCTCTAACAGGGCAAACTTGTCCAGGGCCATCGCGTTGGTTCTCCTCTGCGTGTCACTTGGCGGTTTCACGCAGAGACCCGCGCGATGGCCCTCGGACGTTGAAGGCGACACGCCGCTCGAGGCCGGATCTACACCAGTCGACGGGACGTAACCCCCGGTGTGTTGGTGTTCGGCACCCGCGTATCGGGTGCGACGAACCTTGTCAGGCGCCGGCTGTCAGATAGGGGTTGACGATCGGCTTGGTTCCGAGCCACACGCCGTCAGGGAAGCCTGCCGCGCCGCAGCGTTCCCTCGCGTCGGCCAGGGTCTGCGAGTTCTCGTAGGTGCGCGCGGCTTCCTCCGTTTCGGCCTCCAGGACCACTATCACCGTGTGATCGTGGTAGGCGTCGACGAAGGTGCCGGCCACTGTGAGGCCGTGCTCGCGGCGGGCCGCGTCGAGTTCGGGCTGGTAGAACCACTTGGCCCAGCGGTCGATGTCGAAGACTCGCTGCTTGATGAGCATGGTGCCCATGTCTGTGACTCCTAAAACGAAGGTTTGTTTTATTTAGCTTGCTGCGGCACGGATCGACTTGTCAAGAGGACGAACATTCGTTTTACTTTGACCATGCCCCGCGTCTCCGCCGAACATCTCGAGGCCCGCCGCCGCCAGATCATGGCCGCCGTCCGGCGGTGCGTCGGCCGCAAGGGCTTCGACTCCGTATCTGTCCAGGATGTTTTGGACGAGAGCGGATTGTCCGCCGGGGCTGTCTACCGCTACTTCTCCAGCAGGGAGGAGCTCGTCATCGCGGTGGCCGACGACATCCTCAGCAGCGTGCGCCTCACCTTTGAGCAGTCGTTGGCCCGGCGCCCGTTGCCCCCGTTGTCGGACCTTGTGGCCGAGGTGTTCACTCAGGAGTCCCCGATGGACGCCACGCCGGAGTCGAGCCGGCTCATGCTGCGTTTCTGGGCGGCGGCCGCCGACCAGGAAGCCCTCGGTAAGCGACTGGCCGACATGCTCGCCGAGGTCCGCGTCCTGTTTGCCGACATCGTCCGCACCTATCAGGAGCACGGGGAGATTGCCCGCGATGCCGATCCCATTGCCGTCGCCGACGTTCTGATCGGCGCCGTACACGGCTTTGTTGTCCGTTCTGCCTTCACCGAGGACGCCTCGATAGATGCCCTACGCCACGGTCTGCGGGCGCTGGGCGGATAACACCCGCCCATCAGCGAGGCGGCAGACCGTCCGTGGCGCCAGACCCTGACGAAAGACGAGCCGGCGGTCAGGGGATGCGCGTGGCATCCGGCAGCGATTAGGGGCGCGGCGATCCCGTCCACGGGGCCGTAGTGCTTGAAGGCGGTGACGGGGAGGGCTTCCTGCCGCTGATCCGGGCATGGAGCGCCCGTGTGCTGTAGTCGGCGGCGGCCCGCCGCATCCTCGAGCGTCGTGTCGCCGACACCCGCGCTGCGTGATGACGGCGGTAGCCCTGATCGCCCGCTCCGCGACGTGTGACCGCGGTGCGGCTTGAGCACCGAGGGCGTACAAGGCAGCGTCGAACTGTCTGCGGCTGCCGACCGGCAGAGCAGAGCCGAATGAGACACTGCCGCCAAGGCAGCCGATCTCCTCCAGGCTCATGGCCGCCAGAGGGCTCGCGTCTGCCTCTTCAGCGCGGCTGAGCAGCGCCGCGCACTCTTCTCCGTCATCACCATGAAATGACACTTGATATTGATACAACCCCGCATCGCGTGTCATGCTTGTCATATAAGCGTAGGCCAACAGTCGATGGCCTGCAGTTGTAGGCAGCATGTGGCCTCTCGGAAGGGTAGGGGAATGAGCGACTCTGACGGGCGCGAGCCCGGGTATGACGCCGACGTGCTCATCGTGGGGGCGGGCCCGGTGGGGCTCATGGCCGCTCATGAACTGGCGCGGCACGGCGTCTCCGCCCGCGTGGTGGAGAAGACGGATGAACGGTCCCCCTTGTCGAAGGCGTTGGTCATCCACGCCCGCACCCTGGAGATGCTGGACTTCGCAGGACTCGTGGACGAGTTCCTCCGCCGGGGATATCCCGCCCCGGGCATCGCGATCGGGCTGCGCCGTTCGGGCAAGCCGCTCCCGGTGAACCTCCAAGGCCTGGATACCCGCTACCCCTTCATGCTCGTCCTGCCGCAGCGGCAGACAGAGCAGATCCTGCTCGAAGCACTCCAGGACCGAGGTGTGCGGGTCGAGCAAGGAGCGGAACTCGTCGCCGTCGAGCAGTCCGACGACGACGTGAGAGCCACGGTGAGCGTGGACGGGCGAGAAGAGACCATCAGGGCCCGGTACCTGCTGGGCTGCGATGGTTCGCACAGTGCCGTGCGGCACCTGGCGGGGCTGCGCTTCGACGGCGAGCAGCTGGAGAGTCTGGTGCTGATCGGAGATGTGAAGGCCGACACCGAGTTCGTACGCTCTCGCATCACGAACTACACCTCGCCGCGTGGCTTCGTCTCGGTGCTGCCGTTTCTTGGTGAATACGTGCGGGTTTTCGCCATCGACTTCACCCGGCAGGATTTCCGTCGCGACGACACCCTGTGCCTGGAGGAGCTCCAGGACACCGTTGACGCCATCGCCCCCCTTCCCATCAGGTTGAGCGATCCCCGCTGGCTCACGCGTTACGTCGCCCACAGCCGGCAGGTCAACACGACGCGCAGGGCCCGGGTCTTCCTCGCGGGGGACTCCGCGCACGCCCACAGCCCGGCGGCGGGGCAGGGCATGAACACCGGTCTGCAGGACGCCGCCAACCTGAGCTGGAAGCTGGCCATGGTGCTGCGCGAGCAGGCTCCCCAGACGCTCCTGGACACCTACGACGAGGAGCGGCGGCCGATCCACGAGAGCGTCAGGCACGGGACCGACCTGATGTTCCGGGCATTCGCCTTGCGTAATCCCCTGCTCAAGCTCGCCCGCAACGCCGCGGCACGCTGCCTGATTCCGCGCTCACCGGTGCAGCGCCGGCTGGCCTCCAGCATCTCCGGCATCATGTTCGGCTATCGGCATACCCGGCTGGCGCGAGCCGGCAGGAGCGGCAACGGGTCGCTCGGCGTAGGCGACCGGATGCCGGACGCCGACCTGTGGATGGCGGGCCGGTCCTCGCTGCGGCTGCACGAGCTGCTGCGCAGCAGTGGTTACACGGTTCTGATGATCGCCGCTGCGGACCACCTGGCCGATGACCGCGAGCAGATCGTGGCGTTTCTGAGGAAGACCCAAAAGATGTACGGAGCCGCCGTACGCCCCTATCTCGTACTCGACGAGGGGGTGCTGGACCCGGAGGAGGTCGGCGTCCCGGTGCTCATCGACGTCAAGGGCCAACTGGTCGACAGGCTACGCAGGGGTCATGGCACGGTGGTGCTGGTGCGGCCCGACGGTCACCTCGCAGCTGTCGAGCCCCGCGGGCATGTGCCGGGGAGGATGACGGACGTCCTGGCTCCGTGGCTCATTCCACGCTCGGTCGTGAGCCCGGTAGGGCAGCGCTAGCGGCGATGCCATTGGCGATCTTCTACGTCGGAGCGACGAGGGTGTGGAAGTGACCGGCCCGGCGGCGCTTGGGGGTGGTGTTCGGCCGGTCACGCGGCGGATCGGGTTGCAGACCATGACGGTGAGCACGTGCTGGAGGTGCGACACCAGCGACCAGGCGGTCGACGCCATGCTGGCCGAACACCGCGGCCGCGGTGCACCACGGTCTCCAAAAACCCGGACCGGTTTGCCATGCGCGACACCGCGCAGGCGGTGTCAGAGGCACTCGTCCAGTGTGGAGTTGCGGCCGTAGCGAAACAGGCGCTGGCCCATCGCCACGACGTCTCCTTCCCGCAGTATCGGCGGGACCAGCTCGGGCAGGGCGACGTCAGCCCAGTCAACCCGCGCCTGAATGTCCTCAGGGTTCTCCAACGCAGCCTCGTGAACATCCGCGGCCAGTTCTGCCCAGATTGCGCCCTCGCTCAGGCCCTCGTACCGCCCTCCGGGCTCCGGCAGGCCACCGGCGGCTTGTGGGTCCCCGGTGAAACGAACCGCCGTCAGCCCTGGCACCTTCACCGTCAGGAAGGGATACAGGTCCTGCTCAAGTACGAGTTCCCCGTGCTGGTAGACCCTGGCGACGCACCAATCGGATGCAGCGGCCGCCCACGATCCGGTGCGAACGTAGAAAGACACAGCGGCATCGAGCTCCGGCACAGTGCTGCACACCTCGATGTGCTCCCAGCCGCCGCCACCTTGCCAGAAGGCACCCTCGAACATGGAGAAGCTCTGCATGCCGGCCTCCCGGTCGAGCAGGTGAACACCGGGATCCTAGCGATCCTTGCCGGCAGCCCGGCCGCGTGCGGCGCCTGTCCACTCTCGTGACGCTGACTGGCCAGGCGCCGCGACGTCATGGCGTCGATCACGTCCGGGCTGGTGCGAGGGCGACAGGTGAAGCGAGGATGTGGCGGATGGCTGCATCGATGAAGGCGGCGTCCACGGGATTGGCGCCACCGCCCGTAAGGTGGCCCCAGATGCCAGGGATCACGCGTACTTCGCCGTGAGGGATGTGGCGAACGGCGCGCATCTCGTCCTCCGGCGGGAAGTACAGGTCCTTCTCGGCGGGCAGGGCCAGGACCTTGGCCCGGATGGAGCCGAGAGCGCGTTCGATGTCGCCTTCCAGGCCGGGCGTGGTCGAGACGTCTGCGTCCTGCCACGTGCGCAGCATCGCGAGGAGATCGTTGGCATCCTGGTCGATGAAGTTGCTCTCCCAGAAGCCGGTCAGGAACTTCTCCAACGATGCGAACCCCAACTGCCGATACGTCTCCTCCCAGTAGAAGGCCTGGGAGAACCCCCATCCGGCGTACACCCGGGCGAACGCCCTGATTCCGGCCAGCGGTTGGGTCCGGTAGCGTCCGCCCTCGTAGGCGGCGTCCAAGGTGAGAGTGGCACGCAGGCTCTCGATGAAGACGGCGTTGTGCGGTGAGGTCCTGGGTGCCCCGCAGAAGGGAAGGGCTCGCTCCACCATGTCGGGATGGCTCACCGCCCATTGGTACGTCTGCAGCGCGCCCATGGAGCACCCGAGCACCAGCGCCAGCCGTTCGATGCCGAAGTGCTCGGTGATCAGGTGATGCTGGGCGCGGACGTTGTCGCGGATCGTCACCGAGGGAAAACTGGACCGGTCGTGAGGCGCCGGCGTGTTGGACGGCGACGAGGAGAGCCCGTTGCCGAACAAGTTCGGCACGATGATGAAGTACGTGCGCGGGTCGAGCGCTTTGCCAGGGCCGATGAGCCATTCGTTGGAGGTGTGGTCGCCGGCGAACCAGGTGGGAAAGAGCACGGCGTTCGTCCGCGCGCTGTTCAGCTCGCCATAGGTCTTGTACGCCAGCCGCGCCGGGTCGAGGACGGCGCCGCACTCGAGCTCGAAGGCCGGCAGGTCGATGATGTCATGCATGGTTTCCTCCCGATGGGGTGCACAGAGCGGCGATGTGGGAAAGGTGCTGTTCGTGTCCGGGCCGGCAGACGAGCTGGAGTCCGACAGGCAGGTCGTCCACGCTTCCCGCGGGAATGCTCAGCGCCGGCAGGCCCAGCAGGTTCCACGGGCTGGTCAGGGTGAGCAGAGCGTCACGTACGGCCACGGACGTGCCGCCCACGTGGAGCTGTCTGCGGCCGAGGTGCGGGGCGATGATGGGCACGGTCGGCAGCGCGAGCACCTGATGGTGCTCGAACAGCGTGTCGAGGGTGCCGGCGAGCCTGGTTCTGACCTTCAGGGCGCGTTCATACCGCCAGGGGGGAACCTCGGCTGCGGCGCGCAGGCGTTGCAGCACCTCGCGGTCGAACAGATGAGGGCGTTCGGCCATACGCTCTGCGTGGACGATCACCGCCTCACGGCTCTGAATGGCGATGAACGCCTCCTTCGCATCACTGATGTCGGCTGGCGGCAGCCGGAGCTCGGCGACGGGTCCGGTCGCGGACTCCAGCGCCTGGCGTGCCGTTCGGACCACGCGGGGATCGCAGGCGAAGAGGATGGTGGGATCGAGCCAGGCGATGCGGGGCAGGCTGCCCTCTGCCGGTGTGGTGAGGGAGGTGTCCTCGTTGGCGCTGCGCGCCGAAAGAGCCTGGTAGGCGATGAGGCAGTCCTGGCCGCGTCCTGCGAGCACGCCGAGGTGGTCCAGGGTGCGCGCCAGGGGGAAGACTCCGTCCAACGGGATCGTGCCGTACGCGGGTTTGAAGCCGGCGATCCCGCACAGCGCGGCAGGGATGCGCGATGAACCGCCGGTGTCTGTCCCGAGCGCGAACGGCACCATGCCCGCGGCCACGGCCACCGCGCTGCCTCCGCTGGAGCCGCCCGACATCCGGGTGGCGTCGCGCGGGTTGAGCGACGGGCCGGCGGCCGAGCGGTCGCCCGTCGGGCCGTAGGCGAATTCGTGGGTGGTGGTCTTGCCGACGATGACCGCTCCGGCCTGACGCAGGCGTCCGACACAGTCGGCGTCCGCGGTGGCGACATGTCCCGTGAAATGGTGTGAGCCCATGGTCGCGGGCAGGCCCGCGACCATGATGACGTCCTTGACCGCGGACGGAAGACCGTGCAGCGGCCCCCGGTCGATGCCGCGGGCCAGGTCGCGGTCGGCCTGCTCCGCCGCGGCCAGCGCGCCTGCCGCATCCACGGTGACGAAGGCGTTGAACAGGGGGTTCAAGGCCGCGATCGCATCGAGGGCGTGTCCGACGAGCTCCACCGACGTGACGCGTCCCGCGCGCAGGTCGTTCGCGAGCTCGGAGATGGTGCGGCCGGCGAAGTACCCGGGGTGGCCGAGGCGCACCCGCTCTTCAACGCCGGGCCCGGCCGGTGTCGGCATCAGATCCTTCCTGGTCATGAGGGGAAGCCGGGGATCAGATCAAGGAGAGGGATGAGCGCCGCCGTGCACACGGCCATCGTCGCGGTGTAGGCGACCATCGGCTGGACGTCGTCAGGCAGTCGCCGGGCCAGCGCCGCCGCGAGCGGGGGAGCGACGGCGGCGCCGATCACGGCTCCGGCCACGATCGACGGCACCGTGCCACCGAAGGCCAGCACGGTGGCCGGTGCCACCGAGACGATCGGCACGAACGTCGGGTACCAGCCGTGAGATGCCCACCGCCTGCTCCACAGCAGTACCCCGCAGGCCGCGGTCAGCAGTTGTGCCAGGAGCAACTGCGGGAGCAGTCCGCTGCCGTACGCGGGTGCGACGGGGTTGAGCAGGAAGTGCAGGACACAGCCCAGCAGCAGGAACGCTCCCGCCCATTCGTTGCCGTAGAAGTGTGCTTCGGTGAAGTCCGCGAGCATGCGTCGCACGACCCAGAAGGGCCCGTACCGGGCAGGTGGTCCGTCCGGATGGGACGCTCGCGTCACGCGCGGCGGGGGCAGCCAGGGCAAGCGCCGGCACAGCCAGAAGGCGGCCAGCCCGCCCAGGGACATGGCCAGGGTGCTTCCGGCCACGGGCGAGACGCCGAGCGGGCGGCAGACCAGGTTCACCAGGATCAGCGCGAGGGGCGTGACCAGCAGCACGCCGAGGATGGCGCCGGTCACCGCGACACGCCAGCCGGGTCCGTAAATGATCACCAGGGCGGGTGGGAGCGAGACCACCGGGGCAAAGGTGGGCTGCCAGTCGTGCAGGGTCCAGCCCCACAGCAGATTGCTGGCCAGCAGACCCATGCCGGCCGCCGCCAGGACCCATGGCCAGAGCTCACCCGTGCCGCAGGCCATGGCGAAGCCTTGCCACCGCCGGCCACGGCGTCGGGCGACATGAGCCAGCGCCGCCCCGGCGATCATGAGCAGGCCGCCGAGGAACGACTTCGCCAGGGTCGCCTCGGTGATGTCGCCGAGAATCCAGTACGCGTACCAGCTCGGATCGGAGTAGCGCAGCCCCCAGGAGGAATAACCCGGCAGCAGAGAAGGCAGCGCGGGCTGTAGCGCTGTGAGCCAGCCGGCGAACAGGGTCGCCGCACCGACCACCGCGGCGGCAGCGATCACGTGTCGCGCGCCCAGGTGGGCTCGTGCGATGGTGATGGCCATCAGCGCGGCATCGCCGGGCCCAGCGTGTAGCCGAGCATCGGGTCGTACAGGTCGGCTCGCCGGTCGCGGACCAGATCGTTGAGCTGGTTCCAGATCGGCGCGCTGCGCGCGGAGACGATGTCGATGTCGGCCATCAGGATGGTCTCCTCCTCGGCGCCTGCCATGCGGCCGATCGGCCAGCCGTTGGTGCCGGCGATGAGGGAGCAGCCCAGGAACCGCGCGCCGCGGTCCGTGCCGACCCGGTTGGCGGCGGCGATGAAGACGTTGTTCACGTGCGCGGCGGTCATGGTCAGGTACGCGGCCATGCAGCGACCGGCCTCGTCGAAGATCGGCGGGGGCGTCCAGACCCAGTTGTTGACGCTGCAGATGATGTCGGCTCCCTGCTGCGCCAGGAGCCTGGGCACCTCGGGGAACCAGATGTCCCAGCAGATCAGCAGCCCGATACGGCCGATCGAGGTCTCGAAGACCGGGAAGCCGACGTCGCCGGGGGTGAACCACAGCTTCTCCCGGTTCCACAGGTGGGCTTTGCGGTAATGGCCGATGTAGCCGTCGGGCCCTACCAGGACGGCGGTGTCGTAGAGCCGCATCCCGTCGCGTTCGGCGAGACCACCGACGAGGTGGACCCCATGCTCGCGGCTGAAGGACTCCCATGCCTTCACCGTCGCCCCGTCCGGAACTCCTTCGGCGTGCTCGTATGCCTCGAAGCGGTCGCGGAAGCTGTATCCGGTGGTCGCCAGTTCCGGCAGCACGATGAGTGTCGCCCCGTCCTGGACCGCGCGGGTGGCGAATGAAAGGGCGCGTTCAGCATTGGCCTTGTGGTTGTCCAGGCCCACTTGAGGGTCGAACTGGACCACCGCCACTCGGGCGGGGCTGGCTGGAGGGTCCGTCGCATCGGTCATTTTCAGGTTCCTTCCCTAACCCAAACGTTTGGGCCAAACGTTTGGGTTAGCATGAACCTCGTTCTCGCGTGCCGTCAAGAGGACGCTAGCGTTGGCAAGTGATCGGAAAGCGAGGCTTCGTGGCTGAGTCCAAAGCGCGCCAGGTAACCCTGCGCTCCATCGCCGACCAGCTCGGACTGCACGTCTCCACGGTCTCCCGCGTCCTGAACGGGCGCGCCGACGACGGCGCCCGGGCGGCCTCAGGGGACACCGCCACACGCATCCGCCGCCTGGCCCAGGAGCTGGGATACCAGCCCGACCCGCATGGCAGCGGCCTGCGGACAGGGCGCAGCAAGCTCGTGGGAGTCCTGGTGCCACGGTTGTCCGACCTCGTGCTGGCGATGATTTACGAGGGCATCGACGAGGCGGCCGGAGAGCTCGGGCTGACCACCATCACCGCCAACAGCCGCGACGATGACAAGACGCGGCGGGTGCGTACCAAGATGCTGCTCGCCCGCAGGGTGGAGGGACTGATCTTCGGCGACGCCAGCCTGGACAGTGGGTTCCTTGACGAGCTGGCCGCGGACGGCGGGAAGTTCGTCCTGGTCAACCGGCGTGCCGGAGAGCACCCCTCGGTCACCGCCGACGACCTGCTGGGCGGACGGCTGGCCGCCGAGCACCTGCTCGGCTTGGGCCACACCGACGTGGCGGTGATCGCGGGGGAGCCCTACGCGAGCACGGGAGCTGACCGCACCGCCGGCTTCGTCGGCCTCTACCGAGATCGTGGCTTGCCCGCGCCACGGGTGGTGCACTCGCCGTTCGACACCGCCGGAGGACGCCTGGCCGCCGAGCGGCTGCTCGCCGACCCGAACCGGCCGACCGCGATCTTCGCGGTCAACGACTTCGCGGCCATCGGCGCCATGGGCGCGGCACGCGACCATGGCCTCACCGTGGGAACCGACATCTCGATCATGGGTTACAACGACACACCGCTGGCTGCTGAGCTGCCCGTCCCGCTGACAAGCGTCTCCGTGCCCATGCGCGATATGGGACGCAGAGCCCTGCAGATGCTGACCCGGCTCCTGTTCGGAGGGGAGGTGCGATCGGAGCGTCTGCCTCCGGTCCTCGCCGCCCGCGCCTCCACAGCCAGAATCCGCCCGGCAGCCCTATGACGGGAAGGTGCCCTCGCGCAACGGCCGGCCACGAGCGGCAGGCACCGTTGCTGGTCGCAGGCCTACGCGCACAGCGCTCACGGCTGCCCATGCGTCGCTCGTGCGGCCGCGTCGTGGGAGGACGAGGCTCCGGGTACAGATTCTTCTTGGTCGTTGGGCCCTTACCGGAGGGCCTCTTCACTTGTTCGGCTCTGACACGCCGTTGATAGCACCTCGAGACAGGCCCTCACAGCAAGACGCCGGCAGCCATGGCCCGAACAGCGCAGTGCCCGTCGGCGAGCAGCACGACCACGGTGGCGGCGAGGGCCGTCACCCTCGCCGCCACCTCCCTCATCACCCGCCGGTGCGGAAAGGACACGCCGATGGCCTTGGGCAGCGTGACCTGCTCGTCCGCCGCAGCGGACGCGTCCGGCGGATCGGGCGCTCCGGGAAGCGCCGGGGCAGGCGCCGTTCGCACCACGTTCTCGGCGAGCCCGTCATCCATCCGTCGTCCATCCGTCATCGTCGTCTTGCCGCTTCCGGCGAGACAAGGTTAGGGGTGGCGTCGCGCGGCCGAATCCGTCATGTGACTGGTTGACCCTGACCGCCGTCGTATCGGTACCGAGTCATTGACGGGGCGATCGAAGATCAAGTACGCTCCCCGGCCCAGCGGCGCGGCAGCGCGTGGGCTGGTTCGCAACGGAGCGGAGTAACGTCGATGTCCCTGTACCGTCGTCCGGCTGACGTCCGGGTGTTCCTGGTCGAGGCCGCGGAGGTGGATGACTGGGACCGCCTGCTGTCCGGTGCCGCCGAGGTCTGCCTCGCAGCGCTGCGCCGCAGCCCGCGAATCCCCGAAGGCATGCTGGGGAGCTCGCTGGCGGCGGGCGAGCCCGCCTTCGTCGACGCTCTGCTCGCCAATGAGCACGTCGGTCCCGGCATGCTCGACTGGATCGCCGGGGTGCTGGGAGCGGGCGACGTCAAGCCGTACATCCGGTCGTTGCTGGCCCACCCGCACCTGTCCAGCCGCGCCGATGTGCGGGAGAGGCTGGCTGCGACCGGCGATCCCGGTGTCGCCGACCGGGCGCACGCCACCGGGGCCGGGGGATGGAACTGGCGGTTGCGCCGCGAGGTGCTGGCCGCCGCCGGCCCTGCCGAGGCCGTCCGCCAGGCGTGCTCGATCCTTGAGGATGGCGCGCGACCCGCCTCCGACCAGCTCTATGCCCTGCTGCTTCTGCACGAGCATGGACGGCTGGGCGAGGTGTCCGCCGAGCGGCTGCGTCCCGAGGTCGCCGAGGTGCTCGCCGGCGGTGATGTCGCCGCGTTGCGCGGGGCTGCGGAGCGGGCCATGGGCACCGACGGCCTGATCGCGGAGTTGCGCGAGCCGGCGCCGGGCGGGCGGGCTCAGTACGCCGCCGCCATCGCCCGGCGCGAACGACCGGACTGGACGGCGCTGCTCGCCGCCGCAGGCACGAAAACGCGAGGCCAGGGCGGGAAGCCGGTCGGCAAGGACGCCGCCGCGGCACTGGTGGCGCATCCGGACTGCCCCCGGGAGCTGCGCGACCTGCTCTACTTCCGGCATCCGGCGGCGGTCGCCGAGCACGCGGCCTGCCTCGATCTGGGCCTGGTGACGGCGGAGTGCGTCGAACGCAGCCGTCCCAAAGCCGTGAAGATCCTGGTGGGCCGGGGGCTGGGCCGAGGTATCGGCGGCGCCGCCCTGGCCACCGAGGCGAGCGCGGCCGTGCCGGTGCTGGAGGCGATGCGGGTCCGGCCCGGGCAGGACGCCGCGGCGGCCCGCGAGTGGGACGCGTTCACCAAGGTGCTGTCGGGCCTGGTGGAGGAGCATCTGGGCGGCGACGTCCGGGCCTGGCGGGCGGCGCGTGCCCTGCTGGGCGACTTCACCGGCACCATTCCCGAGCTGCTCGTCGCGGCGGCGTCCGCGCCGCTGGACGGGGAGTGGCCCGATGCGGCCGGGCACCCGGCCACGTCGGCGCCGTCGTCGCTGTCCGGCGCCCGGGCCGCGTTCGTGACGATGCTGGAGGCCGCGCCCGACGCCGCCCATGCCGCGCTGCTGCCGCATCTCGACGCGCGCACCCTGCACGACCTCTACCGCTTCTGCGCCTGGCGGCCGGCATGGCCGGACCAGGCGGTGGCCACCGCCGCAGCCGCGGCCGGTACCCAGACAGAGCGGGCGGCCACCCTCCTGGCGCCGGCGCGGATCCTGGCCGGGCGCCCCCATCTGCGGACGGACTCGATCGAGAGGCTCCTGGACGTCGACGACCCCGAGACGCTCGTCACGCTGTTCTGGCACGCCGCCGCGACCGATGACCAGCGCACCCGCATCTGGTCCTCCGTCGCCGCGGAATCGCTGTTCACCTGCCACGACCGGACATCGGACCTGCCCGCGCACCTGGACAGCTGGCGGCACCACGACCTGTTCGCCTGCCCCGACGCCGCGATCTTCCGGCTGATGCTGAAGCGGGTGTTCGTCATCGGGCAGGTGCCCCAGCTGGAGCTGTTCCTGCACGTGTGGCGCACGTGGGGGCCGGAGGAGGTCGCGGCGATGCTCGACCGCACCCCGGTCACGTACTCGACCTATCATCGCTCGCGCGAGCAGGTGCGCGAGCTGCTGGCCCGGCCCGATCGCGCGGCGGCGCGCGCCGAGCTGGAGGCGCTGGTGGCCGAGGGCACCGGCGTTCAGGGGCAGATCGCGATGTGGCGCTCCCGCCGGGACCGCGCCGCCCTGATGGCGGAGAGCCATCGCTGGCACTGGCCGGAGCTGCTGGCCGAGCACCGGCGCGAGCCGTTCGACGACGACCTTGTCGCCGTGCTGCCCCGGGCGTCCGGCTGCCCCCGCGAGTTCCTCGACGAGGCCCGCACGGTGCTGCCGAGCTGGCAGCACCAGGGATACCGCCTGCTGATGGCGGGCACGCCGGCGGAGCAGGTGCTGGCCGGGATCAGGCCCAGCGACACCGACACCGCCGGGCGTCCCTGGCTGACCATCGCCGTTCAGCACGGGCGCCTCACCTGGAAACAGGTCCTCGAACACGGCCGGCCCGCGCGCAGGGTGCTCGAAAGGCTCCAACTGGACGACGCCGGCCGTGAACCGCTGGCCGCGCTCATGCGCGACACTCTCAAGGGCAGCCCGGACGCCTGGCTGCTGGCGGTGAGCATGCTGCCGGACTTCACAGGAACGGTGTCCGAGCTGCTGCGCACGGCCAGGCTGGCAGCAGGCTGAGCGGTGTTTGTCGGCGCCGATTGTTAGCGTACCGCCACGACGGAACACGTAAGGGGCACCGGTGGGACGGCGCGTCATCGACCTCACCGACCGTCGTGCCCTGGCCGCCCACGAGCCCGCCGAACCCGGGGTGGTGGAGCGGGCGCGGCGGCTGAAGGACGCGGCGCTGCTCGACTTCGGCATCAAGGACAGCGTGGTGGCGTCGTGGCTTTATGCCAAGTGCCACCACCAGATCCCGACGACCGCGGTGGAGACGGCGGCGGTGGTGGCGTCCGGCGATGGCACGTGCCTGCTGCTGTACAACCCGGTCTTCTTCGACGCGCTGGGGCCGCACGGCGTCAAGTTCGTGCTCTACCACGAGGCTCGTCACCTCATGCAGCGCCATCTCTACACCGATGCGGCGCTGCGCGCCGACCCCGTGTTCATCCTGGCCACCGAGGTGAGCATCAACCACGTGGTGCTCACCAGGCTGGGCCGGCACGAGCTGCCCAGGACGGCCGAGGGCAGGGCCGGGGTCGATCCGCGTGAGGTGCACCGGGCCTATGCGGCGGACCTGCGCGGCCAGGGCCTGGCACCGTTGCCGTACGACGCCTTCGTCCGCACCGACCTGTCGGTGTACGGCGAGCTCAAGCGCATGAGGCGCCCTTTGCTGCCGCCTGCGGTGTGCGTGCACATGGGGCAGGGCGTCCCGGTCGATCCGGAGACGCTGGAGGCGGTCGGGGGAGAGGTGCTCTCGGAGGTCATGCGCCAGGCGCTGGGCGGCAACGAGCAGGCTCGCGCCGAGCTGCTGGAGCTGGCGGAGCGCACGGAGGGCGGCGGCGAGCGTCTGGCGCGCACGTGGGGAGATCTCGGGCTGGCGGCGCTGCGCGGTCAGACGCCACGCACCCGCCGGGTGGAGTGGTGGAAACGGTGGCTGGCCGACACGCTGGCCGCCAAACTGCGCGAGGGCGAGCGCCTGGTCTATCCGAAGAAGCTCGGCGCGGTGCTGCTGTCGCTGGGGCACGACCCGATGTTGTCGCGGCGCGGGCCCGAGCGGGTCAAGGTGGTGCTGGTGGCCATCGACACATCGGGTTCCATGCCGGACGCGGTGGTGCAGTGGCTGACCACGCTCGTCGGCCGGACCGACGGGGTGGAGACGCATTGGCTGAGCTTCGACGGCGCCGTCATGCCGTTCGTGGCGGGGGAGCGGGTGCTGGGCGGCGGCGGCACGAACTTCCAGAACGTGGTCGACTACGCCGAAGGCCGGCTGGAGGTGCGCGGGCGGGCGTTCGAGCAGCACCCCGACGCGGTCATCATGGTGACCGACGGGCACGCTCCGCCCGTCAGGCCGGCCGATCCCGGCCGATGGATCTGGCTGATCACCGATGGCGGCGACACCTGGCCGGAGACGCACGACCCGCCGATGGCCTGCCACCGGGTGACCACCGGCGACCGCTGAGCCGGGCGGCCCTCCCGCGCGATGACGAGCGCCCCCCTTGACGAGAAACCGGAGACGACCCGCGTGATGAGCACCCTGGCCGGGTGGAAGCCCAACGCCACCTACCCTGATCCTCCCGAGCAGGGCGACCGCTCGCGCCTCGAGCGGTTCATCGACGCGATGCTGGCCACGGGGCAGACCGGGCAGGTGTTCGGCGAGCACGGCATCGGCAAGACTTCGACGTTCCTGTCCTCCATCCCCCGCGCCCACCCCGGCACCGAGGTGGTGCTGGTCCCCGCCGCCAATCTGACACCCGACGACCTGCTGGTCAACGCGCCCGTACGGACCGAGCGGGGCGAGCTGGCGCTGCGGCAGCTCATCATGCGGCAGCTCAGCCCCGGGCGGCCGTTCGTGCTGCTGATCGACGACTCGCTGCAGGCGGGCGAGACGATCCAGTCGCAGCTCATGCAGGTGGCCTGCAACTGGACGCTGGGCGAGCACGACCTGCGCGCGCTGGGCTGCGTGGGGGTGTTCCTGACCGACAACGAGTCGGTGGCCGAGACGGGCGCGCGCCGCGCCGACCTGGCCGTGCTCGACCGCATGGTGACGTTGCGCATCACCGCCAACGACACCGCCTGGCGCCGCCATCTCGCGGACCGGCACGCGGGCTGGGATCTGACGGAGGTGTTCAGGATCTGGGCGGGGTTGAGCCCGTACCTGCGGCATCTGCTGTCACCGCGCACGCTGGAGCACGTGCTCGACTGCGCCCGTGAGGGCTTCCCGCTGCACTGGGGGCTGCCGCTGCTCAACGGCGCCCGGGTGGCGCTGGCCGAGCCGCGCGACGGCGGGTCGCCGGGCGCGGACCGCACCGGCGAGATCCTCGGCCGGATCGCGGCGGCGGTCGGCGCCGCGAACCCGCACCAGGTCGCCGACCCGGTGCGGCGCATCCTGCGCGCGGCCGTCCGCAACCGGTGGGCGGTGCTGCTGCAGGGTCCGCCCGGCTGCGGCAAGACCGAGATCACCAAGCAGGTCGTCACCGAGGAGATCGGGCGCCCACCGGTGTACTTCTCGCTGCCGGTCACCAACGTCGAGGACCTGTGTGTGCCGGTCCCCGCCCCCGACGGGACTTTGGACGTGCTGGTGACCCGCGCCCTGCTGGGGCCCGGCCCCAAGGTGCTGGTCTGGGACGAGTACAACCGGCCCAAGGACAGGTCGGCGTTCGCCAGGCTGATGGAGGTCACCCAGGAGTGGTCGCTGGCCGGGCGGCCGATCCCCGGCCTGCGCGCCCAGGTGGCGCTGCAGAACCCGCCCTACCACCTGGGCCGCAAGCTGCTGGTCAGCTCCAACAACGTGGCACAGGCCAGCCGTTTCACCGTCAGCTACGAGGTGCGTCCTGACGACATCCCGGCCAACCAGTGGCTCATCGACACCTACGGGGAGGTGGCCGAGACGGTGCTGGAGTGGTGGAAGAACGACATCGATGACGAGGGCCGCCAGTGGGTGACCAAGCGCACGCTGGAGCGGCTGATCAAGCTGCACCAGGTGGGCGAGCCGCTGGAGAGCGGGCTGATCTACCTGGGCGACGGCGAGTACGCGCCGATCCCCCTGTCCGGGCTGCGGCACCGGCTGTCGGGGCGCCGCTCCCTCGGCCTCCGCGACCTGGCGGCCGAGGTGGACACGTGGGAGGCGCGGCTGGCGGCGGCGGCCGAGCACGACGAGGGCACCGCCGACTCCGACACCGTGCACCAGATCTTCGCTAACGCGGAGGTGTCACAGCTGCGCGAGCACATCGAGGTCGTGGCCCGGCTGCTGCCGCACCTGCCGCCCAAACTGCGCGCGACGTACCTGGTCGGCCAGGCGGAGGACAAGCAGCGTCTGTGGGTGGACGCGTTCGCCATGATCGCCACCTGACAGAGCGTGCGAGGTGTGACGCCTGGCCGGGCGCGCATGCTCATGATGCCCGGCCAGGCGATGCCGATGACGCTACAGACTCTTGCGGGGGCGGCGAATCCGTCACCTGACCGGTTGGAGGTTCTCCCCGGTAGAGTCGCGGGCCATGATCGGCATCCCCCTCTGGCCGGCGGCTCCTCCCGGCCCGGCCACCGGTGAGCCGCCCCGGCTGACGCGGTACGGAGCCGGCGCGCCCACGACGAGTGCGGTGGTGGTGTGTCCCGGCGGCGGTTACGCCAGGCTGGCCGAGCACGAGAGCGCGGATGTGGCCCGCTGGCTGGTCACGCTGGGCCTCGACGCCTACGTGCTCCACTACCGGGTGGCCGGAGGTGAACCGGTCTGCCAGCCGCTGCGTCCGGCTCCCCTGTACGACCTGCGCCAGGCGGTGAAGGTCGTCAGGGAACGCGGCGCCACCCGGGTCGCCGTCATGGGGTTCTCCGCCGGCGGCCATCTCGCCGCCACCCTCGCCGTAGCCGAGGACGGCGGCGAGCGCCCGGATGCCGTGGTGCTCGGGTATCCGGTCATCGACCTCACCGGCGCGCAGTCCTCCTCGCGCCGCCGCCTGCTCGACACCGAGGGCGGTGAGAAGCAGGCCGCAGCCCTGTCGGCCCACCTGAACGTGACAACCGGAACCCCGCCGGCCTTCCTCTGGCACACCGCCGCCGACCAGGTGGTGCCAGTCGGCGACAGCCTGCTGCTCGCCGCCGCGCTGGCCCGCGCCGGCACACCGTTCGAGCTCCATGTCTTTCCCGGGAGCGAGCACGAGCTGGGGCTCGCCCAGGACGATCCTGCGGCGTCCGCCTGGACCGGCCTCTGCGCCGCCTGGCTTGCGGCCCAAGGCTTCGGCCCGCGTCTCTGAGCGCCGTCTACACCGCGCTTGAAGTGAGTTCGCGGGCCCGGGGTTCCAACCTTTCGCCTTCTTGCAGGCGTGGGAACCTGCGAGAGGAGACCATCGTTTTGGATCGCCACGAAGGCTTTCGCGAGTTCGTGCTCGCCCGCCAGCAGGCGCTGACGCGCAGCGCGTACCTGCTCACGGGCGATGCCCATCTCGCCGAGGACCTGCTGCAGAGCGTTCTGCTCAACGTCGCCGACCACTGGCCCAGGCTGGTCAGGCGCGGCATCCCGGAGGCGTACACGCGCAAGGCCATGATCAACCAGTACATCTCGTGGCGGCGGCGCAAACACATGGAGTCGCCCAGCGCCGACCTGCCGGAGCATGGGCACGCTCACGACGATGCCGCCGTCGACCGCATCGTGTTGCGCCAGGCGCTCGCCAAGCTGACGCCACGGCAGCGGGCGGTGATCGTCCTGCGGTTCTACGAGGACCTGAGCGAACGGGAGAGCGCCGAGATCCTCGGCTGTTCCGTCGGCACCGTCAAGAGCCAGACCCACCACGCGCTCGGCCGCCTGCGTATCCTCGCGCCCGAGCTGTCCAAGTTGTTCGCCGACGCCGAGGAGGTGTCCCGATGAACAGGCTGCGTGAGGCGCTGGGCGAGCTGGCCGCCGACGCCCCGGCCGTCGACCTCGCCGACTGGGCGGTCGAGGGCAGCCACCGCAGACGGCGGGCCCGGCTGGCCGCCGGATCGGCCGGCGCGATGGCGCTGGTGGTGCTCGTCGGCGTCCTGCTGTACGTTCCCGGACTGCCGCAGGACGCCAAGCCGATCGTCGCGGTGCAGGCCGCCGCGGTCCCGGACCTGCCCGGCCGGGGCGTCGGGCCGCTCAGCCACGCCTTGCGCACCTTCTGCCACGTCGGCGGACCGATCCCGCCCGACTGCCGGGACGGCGAATGGCGGGTGGTCACCCGGAGCGGCGAGACATACCATGTGCCGCAGGCCATGACGAGCGGGCACACGTTCTCGCCGCTGGCCATCAGTCGCGACGGCCGCGTCATCGCCTACTACAGCCGGCAGGCCGCGACGTTCAAGGTACGCGACCTGGCCGGCGGCGCCGAGCGGACCGCGCCTGTCACCATCCCCGTCACCAAACTGGGCCGCAACCCGCGCCTGCAGCTCTCCGACGACGGACGGTACCTCGCCTACACCGACTACTGGTCAGGGAAGGACGGCCTGGTCATTGACATGCGGATGGGGACCACACTGCCCCTGCCCGCCGGGTGGGATCCCCGGAGCGTCAGCGGCACGGCCGTGACCCTGGCCAGGTCCGGCCTGTTCGGGCAGCGGCCGGGGATCTGGGTGATGCCGCTGACCGGCGGCGGCTCACCTGTCACGCTGGGCAAGGCGTACAAGCGTTTCAGCGCGCTCGCCCCTGACGGCGCCACGGTGGCCGCGCTGGGGCAGGCCTCGGCTCCCATGTTCGTGTACGACGGCACGATCACCCTGCTCGACACCAGAACCGGCCGGGCCAAGGAGACGGCGACCATACGCGGGCTGCCGGAGGGCACCCGTCCCCTCGATCTCGGCTCCTGGCTGAACGCGGCCGAGGTCACGCTCAGCGCACTCCCCTCGACGTCATGGAAGGAGACCCGCCACATCACGTACGCGGTGAACGTGCGGACCGGCCAGGCCAGGCAACTCGCCATCTACCACCCGCAGAGCGTGATGCACGACGTCATCCCGGGAGCCGGCACCCCGGCCTGGTGAGCTGTCAATGAGGTCGATCGCACGGCCGCTGAGGTCATCCACCGTCGCGATCACGCGGTCTGCCAGGTGGCCGGCCGTGCCGGAATGTCGGGTTGCATGAGGATGGCAGATCATCGGAAGGAGCATTCACATGAGTATCGCGTTCAGGGCCACGAGAGCGGGGGACGGATCCTGATGTCGGCTGGTGCCCGTCAAGGCTCGGGTCATGTGCTGGTGAAGGTGAGCGCGGCGGTGTCGGCCCTGGTGGTGTGCGTTCTGGCCGTGCTCATGGCGCCCCGGCCGCCGGCGCTCGGCCCGCAGCGGACCGGCGACGCCGCCCTGGCCCGCGACGTGCTGCGGGCCGCCGGCGAGGACGGCTACCAGGGCCTGTCCGTGGCGCTGCTGGAGAACGGCCGGATCCGGTACGCCGGGCTGGGCACCGCCGACGGCAGCCGCCCGGCCGATGAGCGCACCGCGTACGAGATCGGCTCGATCACCAAGACCATGACCGGCATGCTGCTGGCGGACCTGGCCGAGGACGGGCTGTCTCCCGACACGCCGGTCCGCGACCTGCTGCCGCGCGCGGGCCTGTCCACCCCGGCGACCCTGGCCGAGCTGGCCTCGCATCGTTCAGGGCTGCCCCGGCTGCCTGTGTCGGGGCGGCTCCTCGCCGGAGCGCTGCTGGGCCCGTACACCGGGGCCGACCCGTACGGAGGCGCCGGCCCCGGTGAGGTGCTGGCCGGCGCGGCAGCAGTCAAGGCTGGCCCGCGTGGCACGGTCGCCTACTCCAACCTGGGCATGTCGCTGCTCGGCCTGGCGCTGGCCGAGCGCTTCGGCACCACCTACGCCGACCTGCTGCGCACCCGCCTGCTCACCCCGCTGGGCATGACCTCGACCGTCGCGCTCGGCCCTCGCGACGCCCTGCCGGCCCGCCACGCCACCGGCCGCGCGCAGAACGGGCTGACCATGGACTTCTGGCGCAGCCACGGTTATGCCCCGGCGGGTGGCGGCGTCTGGTCCACCGCCGAAGACCTCGCCAAGCTGGTCGGCGCTGTCATGAACGGCTCGGCCCCCGGTGCCGGCGCTGCCACACCGCGCTGGGACGAGGATGACCGCCGGCGCGTCGGCTACGGCTGGTTCACCACCCGCTACGACACCAGGACGATCACCTGGCACAACGGCGGCACGGGCGGGTTCACCTCGTTCGCCGGCTATGATCCGGCCACCCGACGCGGTGTGGTCGTGCTCAGCAGCACGGCCAAGCCGGTGGACGCGGTGGGGCTGCGCCTGCTCGGCGTGCCGGCGCCCGGCGACGGCAACACTTTGACCCCGCAGGGGATCGTGATGCTGATCGTCACGTTCGGCGGGCTCGGCCTGCTGGTGGCGGCGGCCCGTGGGCGCGTGCGCGATCGGCTGTCGATCGTCGGGCGCACGCTGTCCGGGCTGTTCCTGCTGCTGGTGGCGCGCAACGGCGGGCCGTGGGAGGTGGTGCCGCCGTTCGTCTGGCTCGCCGGCGCGGGCGTGCTGGCAGCGGCCGTGGCGCTGGCCGTCCTGCGCTGGCCCGCCCTGCCGCTGACCCGCGGCCGCCCCTGGTGGCGCTGGGCGAGCGCGGCGCTGCCCGCTGCGCTGCTGCTCGCGCTGGCGCTGGCGATGGCGGGATGAGCCGGTCCGGGGCGACTTCGACCAGCTGCTGTTCTCCACCATCGCCAAGTGGGCCGTGCTGTGGATGTCGTCGAGCCCGCCGTTCTCGACATCGGCGGCAACGCCCTGGCCGGGTACCCCGAGGTCGCCTATGCCGCGGCCACCACTGGCCCCACCAGCAGCCACGCCGGCGTCACCGGACTAGCACGCCGATCCTGTCGGACTGTCTCACCCGCCGGATCGCCCCGCTTCCCGGCAGTCGATGGCGAGCGGTGCTCTCGCCGTCCTGCGCGCGGGAGTTCAGCCGGCGCGCTCGCCCAGCACCGACGGCGTGCGGATGTGCTCCTGCCGGACACCGAGGCTGATGACCCGCAGAATCTGGTGCCGCAGCGCGGGAACGTGCCGGATCGTCCGCAGCGCCAGCGGCATGGTCGGCGTCTCGTTGCGGAACGCCGGCTCGACGATCCTGGAGTAGGCGGCCTGCTGGAGCTTCTGCGTGACGATGGTGGGCAGCTCCGGGCGGCGCTGCACGGCCGCCAGCAGCTTGTCCGGCAGCTCCGTACCGTCGCGCTGGACGCCCAGCAGCGGCTCGGCCAGGAGGTTCGCGGTCGCCACGGCGTCGTCCAGCGCGAGTTTGACGCCCACTCCGCCCATGGGCGACATGGCGTGCGCGGCGTCACCGATGAGCAGCAGGCCGGGCAGGTGCCAGCGGGCGGCCCGGTTGACGCGCACCTCCAGCATGGTGACGTCGTCCATGGAGCGCAGGTGCCGCACGCGGCCGGCCAGCTCGGGCACGACCGCGGCCGTCCCCTCGCGGATCTCCTCGACGCCGGCCCGCTCGACCGCCGCGAAGCCGCCCTTCGGGATCATGTACGCGACCTGCACGTACGTGCGCCGGTCGAAGCCGACGATCCACCGGCCGGGGCCGACCCGGAAGTACAGCTCGGTCGTGTCGACGTCCTCCTTCGGCAGCCGGAACCACAGCGTGTCGAACGCGGACCCGGTCTCCTTGACCTCCAGGCCGGAGGCGGCGCGGATGCGCGAATGCCGGCCGTCCGTCGCGACCGTGAGCGCGGCCCGTACCTCGTGCACGCGGCCGTCCGGGTCGCGGTAGCGCACGCCGGTGATGCGCCCGGCATCCCGGATCGGTTCGGTGACCTCGGCGTTCATGATCAGCTTGAACGAGGGGAAGCGCCGGCCCTCCTCGGCCAGCATGGTGAGGAAGTCCCACTGGGGCGCGATGGCGATGTAGGGGTGCTTGAGGCCGAGCGCGGTCAGCGAGCCGAGCTTCACCTCGCCCATGGCGAAGTCGTGCACCTTGCCGTGCGGAATCTGCTCGAACCGCTCGGTGAGGCCGAGCTGGTCGATCAGCTCCAGGGTGGACGGGTGGATGGTGTCGCCCCGGAAGTCCCGCAGGAAGTCGGCGTGCTTCTCCAGCACCACCACGTCGATGCCGGCTCTGGCCAGCAGCAGGCCCAGCATGATGCCCGCGGGTCCGCCGCCCGCCGCGACGACCGTCGTCTCCATGCCATCCTCCTCCTTTAACTCATCACTTGAAGAGTTTCCTTTGGACGGTATCTGGCACTTCGTCCTATTAGTAGTAATGTGGGGTTCCATGTTGGACGACATCGTCCGCGCGGCCCTGGACGTGGCGCGGCAGCGCGGGCAGGACGTCGCCGAGGTGCCCCTGCCCGTCATCGCCGCCGCCGCGGGCCTGTCCCGCAGCACGCTGATCCGCCGGCTCGGCGGGCGGCGCGAAACCCTCGACGAGGCCGTACGCGCGGCCGGCGTGGACCCCGGCGGGCGCGTCCCCGTACGCGAGCGGGCGATCACGGCCGCGGCCGAGCTGATGGCCACGCGCGGCCTGAGCGCCGTCACCCTGTCCGCGGTCGCCACGGCCGTCGGTTGCTCGCTGCCGACGTTGCACGCGACCTTCGACCGCCGCGACGGCCTGCTGCACGCGGTCTTCGACCGCTATCTGCCCATAGACGAGCTGGAGGCCCTGGTCGGCGACCCGCCGGAGGCGCTCGACGAGACGTCGAGGCCGTCCAGCGCACGCTCATCACCGCCCTGACCAGGCAACCACGCGTCTTTCCCGCCATGCTCGCCGACGCCTTCGGCAGGTCCGACGGGCCGACCGGCCGCTCCCTTCTCGCGTGGGCTCCGCGGCTGATGCGGGTCTTCCAGACGCTGCTGGTCCCGCACGTACGCGCCGGCCGCCTGCGCCCCCTGCCGCTCCCGCTGCTCATCCAACTTCTGATCAGCCCGCTGGTGACGCACCTGCTCCTCCGGCCGGTCCTCGAACCCGCGCTGGCCGCGTCCATGCCGGAAGTGGAGCAGGTCCGCGCGGAGTTCAGCGCGGCGTTCCTGCGCGCCGCCGCCATGGAATAAGCCCGCGCTTTCGTCGGAACGACCGAAGCCCTGCCCCGCCGGTCAGAAAACGAGCACGATCTTTCCCGCCAACTGAGCGCGGCCGAAACGCTCGTGTGCTTCTCGCGCGTTTCGCAGGCTGTGTGCGGAGTCAAGTCCTACCTTTCACCTGGCCCGCCAGTTCCCCTCCCAAGATCATTGGCGGAGGTGGGGCGCCCTCACCGATGGCCCCTTCACGCGTCTTGTCGTCCACGGGGTTGACGGCGGAGGCGACAACACCTACCAGCACCAGGCCCCCCGAGGCGGGGCGCCGGCGCCTTCGCCAAGGTCCCCTCTGTGCCATCTGACAGGCCCTGCCCGAGCGGGTCCGCCATGCGGTCACCGAGCACCTGCCCGCGCCGACCGCCTCGGTCGCCGCCCGAGGCGGCGGCTTCACCCGGGCACCCTGACCCGCGCCTTGCAGAAAAGGCACCAGGTTCGCCGCGACGCAGGCCCGTCAGTGGCGGTCGTCGACCGTGATGACCGCCGTCAGGCGGGGGCCGACCAGCACCAGGCGGGCGCCCTCTCCGGCGAACTTGAGCGGCCAGCCCGTGCCGAAGGCGGGCAGCGACGCTCGCAGCCCGCCGCCGATGCGGTCGGCGATCGTGTCGAAGAGGTCGCGCAGGAGAACGGCCACGAGGTGTCCCACCCCACTCTCCGCGTCACCCTCGAACACGGCCAAGGCCAGATCGGCGGCGGCTCGTTCGGTGTCGGCGACGACGCGGGCCAGCGCCGCGCCGTCCATCGGCCGGAGATCGTCGTCGGCGAACCGCCGCCATGCGCGCAGCGCGGCCTCGGCGTCGGAGCCCAGGTCCAAGCCGTGCGCCACGACGGTCACCGTGAAGTCGACCGGTTTGTCGCGGCCCACCCAGAGGAACTCGCCGAGCAGCGTGGTGAGCCATTCGATCCGGGCGTCGAGGGCGGCGGGCCGCGGGGCGTCAGGGGTCAGGGACAGACGGCACGTCTCGCCGTCGAGATCGCGGACGAACAGGTGCAGCTCGCCGTCAAGGGGAGGGCCTCCCGGTTCGGCCGCCATGTGGAGCCGGAGCAGGTCCTCGCAGTCCCATTCGGTCAGCACACCGGCCAGGAAGGCGATCAACGACCGGAGATGCGCTGGCAGCGGCCCGCAGTCCCGTTCGATGACCTCGCGCAGCAGCGCGATGACGTGCGCGGCGGCGGCGTCGGGGCGGCCGGACGCGGCGCGCTGGCCCGCATGGAATCCCGGGTTCTCATCGAACTTCAGCGACTCGACGGCGACGGGGAAGCGCCTGCCCGTCCGCGGGAACCGCGCGTGCTCCCAGGCCAGTGCGGGATCCCACTCCGTGCCCGGCACGCTGCCGCGCACGACCTCGAAGCGCCACGGGCCGGCCGGCAGCCACTGCTCCAGAAGCCGCGCGGCCGCCGTGATCAGATACTCCTCGACGGCCATGAGGCTCCCGGCGGTGCTTGCGGACCCCTGAGGGAACACCGTACGAGGTGAGGCCGCGCGGCGAATCCGTCGCCTGACTCGTCGCGATGCCGGGCCTCGCCGGCCGGTGGAATGACAGATGCGCCGCTGCGCGACGGCCGCCTACGCTCAGGCCGGTCTTTTCGCGAGCAGTGACGGGAGAGGTCTTCCCATGTGTTACGTCCATGCCCTGCGCGACCACCCGCTGAGCCGTCGCACGTTCATGGCCGCTGCCGCGGCCGCGCCCTTCGCGGCCCGGTTCAGTGACGTGGCTCCCGCCGGCCCGTTCGTCATCGCGGGCGCGCGGATCTTCGACGGTGTCCGGCTGCTCGGGGCCGGCAACGTCGTGGTGTCCGGCGGCCGCATCAGGTCGGTGACGTCCGGCGGCGCCGTTCCCCAGGGGATGCCGGTGCACGACGGGCGCGGGCGGACGCTCGTACCGGGCCTGATCGACAGCCATACGCACTATTCCGAGGTGAGCCGCCGGGACGCGCCGCGCTTCGGCGTGACCACCGAGCTGAACCTGTTCTCCACGCTGGCGGAGCTGGGCGACTTCGCGGACCGGCGGCGCTCGCACGCTCCGACGAGCCTGCCCGACCTGTGGACGGCGGGAACCTGGGCCACCGTTCCCGGCGGGTGGGGGACCGGCCAGGGCATCGACTTCCCCGTGCTGGAGGACGGCATGGACCCGGCGGCATTCGTGGACGCCCGCCTGGCCGAAGGCTCGGACTTCCTCAAGATCGCCTTGGAGGACGTCGGCATGCAGGGCGAGCCGATTCCCGCGCTGAGCGCCGCGCAGGTGCGCGGGCTCGCCGCCGCCGCCCGGCGCAGAGGGGTGCGCTCGGTCGTGCACGTCTCCAAGCAGCGCTACGCCCGCATGGCCTTCGACAACGGGGTCAGCGGCCTGGCGCACGTGCCTTCCGACGTGCCTGCCGATGAGGAGTTCCTCCGGGCCGCCAAGGGGAGCGGCGGCTTCGTCACCTCGACGCTGGCCCTGCTGGGCGCGGCCACCTACGCGGACGACCCGGCCAGGGCCGCCGTGGTCGACGATCCCCGGGTGGCCCCGTACCTCTCGCCGGACCAGCGCCGCCAGCTCGAGACGCCCTGGCCGGTGAAGATGCCGTGGAACGTCGAGACGGGCCTGGACAACGTGGGCCGCCTGCGGCGGGCCGGGGTCCCGATCCTCGCCGGCACGGACGCCGGCGCCTTCGGGGTGGCGCACGGCGTCAGCATGCTGGTCGAGCTGGAGTCGCTGGTACGGGCCGGGCTGCGGCCCGCGGAGGCGCTGGCCGCCGCCACGTCCGGCCCGGCGGCGGCCTACGGGCTGGCCGACCGCGGCCGCGTGCGACCCGGGCTCCACGCGGACCTCGTGCTGGTCAACGGCGATCCGACGCGCGACATCACCGTGATGCGCGACGTCGCCGCCGTGTGGAAGAACGGCTCGCTCATCGACCGCCGATTCTGATCCGTGCGTGCGCGATATCGGGCCGCCGGACACGTTTGCGCCCATATCGTTTGTCGTTATTATCGAGCTTCGATAATAACGACAAGCGATATGGAGACCTCCGTGTCCCGCGCCTACCCCCTCACGCGCACGCTGATCGTCGTCCGCGTGCTCCTTGCCCTGTACGTCGTCGTGCTCGCATACGAGATCGGTCACGCGATCCTGACCGGCGGAGAGAACGCCTACAGCGGCCAGAGCGCCTTCAGTCTGGTGTGCGTGGACGCGCCGGCGGCGACTCAGGTCGAGGGCAACGTTTTGGAGAACCCGCCACCCGTGAAGAAGCCGCGGGAGGAGAAGCCCGAACCCGCTGAGGACTCCTTCTTCCCGGTCGAGCCGGGGGTCGAGTTCTTCCATCCGCTTCCGCAAATGTGCAAGGACGACTCCAGCCCCGCTATCCAGGCGTTGTACCAGAGCTCCCGTTTCGCCACCGCGCTCGTCGTGCTCACCGCGATCATCCAGCTCGAACGGCTGATCACCCGCGCCCGCCGGGAGAGCGGCTTCGACGAGGCGGTCGTGCGCGGGCTGCGCGTCACCGGGCTCATCCTCGGTGTGGGCACGCTGGTGTCGTCGCTGTACGAGACCCTCGCCGAGATAGCCCTGACCGACTGGATGGTGCCGGGCAGGCTGCGTGCTCCGTGGGACTCGGTCATCATCGGCTGGGACGTCCCCTGGGCGTTCCTGATCGCCGGCATCGGGCTCACCGTCCTGTCGAAGGTGGTCGGCGTCGGTGCCCGGATGCGCGAGGAACTCGAAGGGACCGTCTGATGCCGGCCGAGCAGCACGTCGAGCAGCACGTCGAGCAGCACGTCGAGCAGCATGTCGAGGTGCACCTGGACCGGCTGCTGGCGGAGCGCGGGATGACGCTCGCCGAGCTGGCCGACAGGGTCGGCATCACCAACGTCAACCTGTCGATACTCAAGAACAACCGCGCCAAGGCGATCCGGTTCACGACACTCGCCAAGCTGTGCGAGGTCCTCGAATGCCAGCCCGGCGACCTGCTGTCGTACGCACCCGTCCCCATGACGTGACACAGAAGAACCGGTCGGATGACAGATTCGCGGCCGGTCGGCGGCGGTTACGATCCGCGTACCCCCCAAGCAGCGCCCCCGCCTGCGGCACGAGGGTGGCGGCGAGATCGGAGTGACGCCGAATGCGAACGCTTGCCCGCTCCTTAGCCGCCCTCACGACCATCGCCGTCCTGCTGCTGCCCGGCGGCGCGGCACACGCCGACGATCCGGCCGTCGAGACCGTCCGCATGTGGCAATGGAACGTGGCCGGATGGACGATGAACGACGGCTCCGCGACCACCGGCATGGTGAAGGCCGCCGCCGCGTCGATCAAGGAGAGGAACGCCGACTTCGCGGCGTTCAACGAGCTCTGCTGGGATCAGTACAAGGCGATCCAGGCCACGCTGGGCAAGCTCGGCTGGCCTCAGGGCGCGAGTTTCTCCCGCTTCGCGCCCATCAGGAACGAGGTGGCCGGCACGGAGGGCGCCTGCGGCGGCGAGCGGTTCGGGATCGCGATCTTCAGCCGCCGCGACATCGGCTCCGCCGTCCAGTACGCCCTGCCGCAGGACAACGAAGGCGGGGTGCACAAGCTGCTCTGCGTGTCGCCGGCGGCCCGGCCGCACCTGCGGTTCTGCACCACCCACATCACCGCGTCCAACGAGATCATCGACGGCGAGTACATCAACCGGAAGCAGCTCGCAGAGGTCCTGGGTCACCTCCAGACCTTCCACGACGCCGGGGACACCGTGCTCATCGGCGGCGACTTCAACGCCCGACCGCAGTACAGCCGGCTCGACACCTGGTACGCGCCCAGCCTCGACGTGCCGAACAACGGCGGCAACACCGGCCAGTACAGGGAGCTCGACGACCTCGAACCGGCTTGCCCGGGTATCGGCGAGACCACGGTCGGCGAGGTCAACGGCAAGGGCAAGCCGATCGGCCTCGTGCCTCCCTGCAACCAGCGGCCGAAGATCGATCTGCTCTTCGCCCAGGAGAGCGCGATCGTCGGCTCCTACACCGGCGACTCGCTGGAGATCAGCACCGCCTGTGGCGGGCCGTGCTCCGATCATCGCATCGTCGTCGGCACGGTCTCCGTCCGGATTCAGCCCTGACCTCTCTACAAAAGTCCTCACATAAGGACTTATGCTGGTGGTAGCCAGAGGTTCTCCCTCCAAGATCAGGAGCTGCCATGTACGCCGTCATCCGCGCCTACACCACGAAGGCAGGCTCGGCCGAGGACGTCTTCAGCCAGGTCGACAGCGAGTTCGCCGACCGCATCCCCAAGCAGGTCGGCGCGCTCCTCTACACCGCCGTGGACACCGGCGACGGCTCGGCGCTGACGGTGACCTTCTTCGCCGACGAGCAGGCGGCCGACCGCTCGGAGACTGCGGTGTCACAGGTGCAGCAGAGCCTGGCCGCGCGATTCGGCATCGAGGAGGCCGGCGTCCGCCGCGGCCCCGTCATGGTCAGCCGCGCGGAGGCGGCCGTCGCCCATCCGGTCAACATCGGCGACCGGCGGTCCTGACGCGGACGAGGTGCGCGATCGCGAGTGTTTTCGCATTTTGCGGAAACACCCCTGGCGGTACCTGTCGTGCGACAGCTTCGCGCTCCAGCCGGTGAAACTACCGTATTCCCCATGCGCCGCCTGAAAGGCGGGAAGCCTGCTTTTCCGCGTCATGGGACGGGACCCCGGCAGCCGCCAGAGGCGCACAGCACGCCCCGTCCTGAGCCTCGTCTCCGACGCGGATAAGTCCTTTATATGCACAGCCGGCCGCCGAGCCCGCGAAGCGAACCCGGCACCATTGTTTTTTACTGGACGGAGAAATTCATGTCGCAATTCCTGGACCCGAAGAACTGGACGGGCCTGATCCGCACCGCCGACGGCTGGTCGCCCGGGGGCGGTCCCGCGCTGGCCGTGTTCGACAAGGCGACCGGCGAGCAGATCGCCGAGGTCGGCACCGCCTCTCCCGCCGATGTCGCTCGTGCGGCGGCGACGGCCGCCGAAGCCCAGCGCGCCTGGGCTTCGGCGCCGCCGGCGCAGCGGCGCGATATCTTCGTCCGCGCGACCGAGGTGCTGTCCGAGCACCACGATGAGCTCGCCGAATGGCTGATCCGCGAGAGCGGCGGCATCCGGCACAAGGTCGAGTTCGAGCTGTTCAAGAGCCGCGAGCTGCTGCTGCACGGCGCCTCCCTCACCACCCGCCCGCTCGGCCAGATCCTGCCGTCGGAGCCCGGCGTGCTCAGCCAGGCCAGGAAGGTGCCCAGGGGCGTCATCGGCGTGATCACACCGTGGAACTTCCCGCTCGTCCTGGCCCTGCGCACGCTCGCGCCGGCCCTGGCGACCGGCAACGCCGTGGTGCTCAAGCCGAACCCGCACACCCCCGTCACCGGCGGCGTCCTGCTGGCGCGGCTGTTCGAGGAGGCGGGCCTGCCCGCCGGGGTGCTGCAGGTGCTGCCCGGCGACGGCGACGTCGGCAACGCCATCGTGACCGACCCCGGCATCGCCATGATCTCCTTCACCGGCTCCACCGCCACCGGCCGCAAGGTCGCCCAGGCGGCTGCGCCGCTGCTGAAGAAGGTCGTGCTCGAACTCGGCGGCAACAACCCGTACATCGTGCTGCCCGACGCCGACGTCGACGCCGCCGCCTCGGCGGGCTCGTTCGCCACGTTCATGCACCAGGGGCAGGTCTGCATGACCGCCGGCAAGCACATCGTGCACCGCTCGATCGCCGAGGCGTACGCCACCGAGCTGTCCGTCCGCGCCCAGTCGCTGCGCGTGGGCAACCCTGCCGTGGAGGAGGTCCACCTCGGGCCGATCGTCAACCGGGCGCAGATCGACCGCGCCCGGCGCATCGTGGACGACAGCGTGGCCGCCGGCGCCGTGGTCCTGGCCGGCGGCGGGCACGAGGGGCCGTTCTTCAAGCCGACCGTGTTGTCCGGCGTGACGCCGGACATGCCCGCGTTCACCGAGGAGATCTTCGCCCCGGTCGCGCCGATCATCGCCTACGACACCGAGGACGAGGCCGTCGCGCTGGCCAACATGGGCGAGTACGGCCTGACCGCCGCCATCCGCAGCGGCTCGGAGTCGCGGGCCTCCGCGGTCGCCGACCGGCTGCGGGCCGGCGTCATCCACGTCAACGACCAGACCGTCGTGTACGAGACCTGGGCCCCGTACGGCGGCATGGGCTCCTCCGGCAACGGCGACGCCTTCGGCGGCCCCGCCGACCCGGAGGGCTTCACCGAATGGCAGTGGATCACCCGCCGCGCCGAGCAGACCACGTACCCCTTCTGAACCGTTCAGCGGCAACGACCGTGGCCGGCACGGGTTTCCCAGGCCCGTGCCGGCCAGGCTCATCACCGGCCCCTCGCGAGCAGAGGACGATCATGACCGACGAGGTGACTCCCGGTACCGTGGTGCGGGCCTACGCCGCCGCCAAGACCGGCGGGGACATTCCCGGCGCCCTCGCGTGGTGGCGCCGCCGCCCGCGTACGCGCCCGGCGGGACCGATCCAAGGGCGCCGCCACCCGCCGATGAGTATGATCCGGGTATGAGCGGCGCCAAGAAGCGCATCAGTATCACCGTGGACCCCCACCTGGCCGACTACCCCGAGCATCTGGTGGAAGCGGGCAAGGCCGAGTCGGTGTCCGCGACCTTCAACGAGGCCAGGGCGGCCAAACGCCAGCGCGACCAGCACGCCCTGGCCCTGCTGCGCGCCCGGGCGGCCCAGGCCGACCCGGTGCGGGTCGAACGCATGAGAAGGCACATCGACGCCCAGGCCCGCCAGGCGGGCTTCGAGGTGGCCGCCGGTGAGTGACCAGGTCCCGGCGCCCTGCTGTCCGGCCTGACCGCGTTCGAGCACGTGCAGGTCGCGGCGCTGGACGGGGTGGAGCAGGCCGGCCTGCTCGCGCACATGATCCAGCGCACCAGGCTGGACCCCTGCCACGGCCACGTCGCGGCGCTGGCCTCCGTGGCCACCTGCCCGATCCTCTCCCTCGGCCGCTCCCGCTGGGAGCAGGCCGCCGCGGCCCTGGACGACCCGCTGTACTTCATCGAGATCGCGGACCCGGGCGAGTGATCAGCCGGGATGCCGGCGTGCGAGAGCCTCGGGAAGGGCGGCCGGCGTCGCAGCGGACGCCGGCCCTCGCCCGGGCCCGGTGAGATCACCGCGCTGGACGGTCCACCTCTACCTTGACGAACGCGCCGTTTCGCGTCATGTAGAAGTCGATATCCTCCCACTCCTTGTTGCCCATGATGTAAGAGGTCCTGAGGCGCCTCATCTCCCATGCGGTCCCGAGGTTGTTTTTCCTGTCGGCGATTGTCCGCCAATCCCCTGCCGGCACCTTTTCGGCTCGTGCCACCTGGATCGCGAACGCCCGGGTCGGGTCGGCGACAATGGCGCCTGTCTCGTCCATGACACCGTCAAGAGTGACCGACACCTTGACTCCCGGCGTGCTCACTGAGTTGTCGACGAAGTCCATCCACAAAGGTCGCTCGGAGACACCTTCCTTCGCGAACGCGTCACCCAGGAAGTTGATCGCGGCGGGATCTCTTTTCCGGACCTCCTTCGTCAACGCCGTGATGTACGGATCCATACCGAGCACGACATGGGTCCCCCGCTGGATCTTGGGCAGGCAGTCGTTGTGCACCAGGACGGGCGTCGATCCGGCGTACACGTAATAGGTGTGGTCGGCCTCGACCTCGAAGTTGTACACGTCGGCGCCCCTGCCACCGGGCGACACCGCGACGACGCGGGCTGCCTTCCCCGACGGCTCCTGCAGCGCGTCCCCGGGCCGCAGATCCTTCGCCTGTGTCCAGCCCTGACCCTGCACCCAGAACCGGTGGCCTTCGGTCGCGGACAGCGTTCCACCGGCCGCGGTGATGTTCACCAGCGAGTCCGCCGAACGATGGAACAGCCTGGTGACCCGATGCAGGCCGCGCCTGCCGGTCGCCGGATCCGCGGACCAGACGCGGTCTCCGACTCGTATCTGCTCGATAGGGCGCGCGCCGTGCTCGGTGTCGACCAGGGTCCCGGCAGGGAAGCACTGCCCTGCCGCCATTGCTCGTCCCGCCGCGACCTCCAGGCGCGTGACGGCCGTGGCGGGCAGTCCCGAATAGTTGCGTAGCTGGAAGACTGCCTCGGCCAGATTGCCGCCGTCGCGGATACCTACGCGCACGGCCCGCGCGTACCGGTAACCCGCCTTGATCATGGGCGGAACGACGATGTCGCCGAAAGCCCAGGCGCAGTTGCCGAGCGATCCTCCGCTGCCGGTGACCTTGCGCCAGCAGCCGACGTAGTCGTGAACCAGAGCCTTGGTCAGGCTCGCCCACACGGACTGGGTCAGCTCCCCCCCGTCGATGTAGGTCCGTTTGGTGAAGCGGAGGTCGAACGGTCCGCTGCCGACGTAGTCACCGACCAGCGGTGCGGTGCAATCGGCGATCTCCTTGCCGGCCTGGGGACAGCTCAGCAGGTAGTAGTCCTGCGTCCCGTAGAGGTGATACTCCATGTCGATGTGGCAACCGGACCCGGTTCCCGTGCAGTTGCCCTGCGGGTCCATGTCGAGCGAAGGCTCCCAGGCGAAGCCGATCAGTCCGGGAATGCCTGTCGGGCCCGCCTCCGACGCTCGCTCGGCCTCGCGTTGCCGATCTGCTTCCGCCTCGGCGCGCTCGGCGGCCCGTTGCGCCTCTTCGGCCAGCTCGCGCGCGTGAGCGGCGGCGTTCTCCGCCGTGTCGGCGTCCTTCTCGGCCTGGGTGGCCACGTCGCGGGCCTTGGCCGCGTCGTCCTCGGCCGCGGTGGCGGCCTGGCGTGCCGAGGCCGCGTCCCGCTCCGCTTCGGTGGCCGAGTCGCGGGCCTCGCCGGCGTATCCGTCGGCGGCGTCGGCGGCCGATGCGGCTGCTGCCGCGTCCGCGGTGGCCTGGCGATCGTAGGCGACGGTCGCGGCCTCCGCCCGCACCGCTGCCTTGGCCGCCGACGCCGCCTGCGCCGCGGAGGCCTGCGTCTCGGCGAGCGAGTCGGCCGCCTTGGCCGCCCAGTCGGCGGCGTCGGCGGCGGCGGTCGCGGCGACCTTGGCATCGGCGTCGGCCTTGGCCGCCAGCGCCGCGGCCTCCTTGGCGGCCCTGGCCGCCTGCGCGGCCTTGGCCTTGGCGACGGCGGCCTGCTGGGCGGCGACGGTCTTGGACGCCTGCCCGGTCAGGACCGCCAGTCCGGCCGAGGCGTCGGTCTCCTGATACGGGGAGCCGAGCTCGATCGCGTCGTTGGCCGGCTTGATCACCTGGGCGGCGGAGTCGCGGGCCGCGCGTGCCGCCTGCGCGGTGGAATAGGCGAATCCAGCCGTACGGACCGCGGCCGCCCCCGCCGCGTCGGCCTCCTGACGCGCCACCGTGGCGTCCGCCTTGGCCTTGGCGGCCTTGGCCTTGGCGGTGTCGGCGTAGATCCGGGCGAGGCGGACGTTCTCCGCCGCGGCCTCGGAGGCGTCGATGGCATCGGCCGCCGCGGCGTGAGCACTCTTCACCGCGGCGTTGGTGATCGCCACGTCGCGCTGGGCGGCGTCGGAGGCCGCCTTGGCGCGGGAGGCGGCGGCTTCGGCCCGGGTGGCGGCCTCGCGGGCCGCCGTCGCCGCCGCGGTGGCGTCGTTGGCGGCGGCGCGGGCGTTGGCCGCCGCCGTGGTCGCCCGATTGGCCGCGGCCCGCGCCTGGGTGGCGGCGGTCCGGGCGGCCGCGGCGGCGTCGGTGCCTTCGACAGAGGCGGCGTGCGCCTCGTGAGCCTCGGCCTTGACCAGGAGGGCGTCCCGCTCGCTCTCCGCCTGCAGCGCGTCGTTGCGGGCCGCGGCCGCTGTACGCTCCGCCTCCAGGGCCGCTTGTTTCCGCTCGGCCGCCGTGGCACCGGCGCTCTGGGCCGCGCTGAGCTGAGTGGCCGCCCTCTGCCGCTCGGACTGAGCTCTGGCGTCGGCCTCGGCGGCGACGGCCTGCTGCCTGGCGGCGATCTCCTTCTGGGTTCGGGCGTTCTCGCGCTCGGTCTCGGCGATCTCCCGTTTGGCCCGGGCGTCCGCGGCGGCGTCCTTGGCCGCCTGCTCGGCGGCCTCGGCTCTGGCCTGCGCGTCCTTGGCCTTGGTGGCGTTGACCGCAGCCTGGGCGGCCTGCTCGGCGGCGCCCTCGGCGGCGGCCTTGGCCTGGGCGGCGGCTTCCTGGGCGGCGACGCGGCGGAACTCGGCCTGTGAGGCGTGTGCCTGGGTCTCGGCCAGCGCCATCAGTGTCTTGCTGTCGGTGGCCGAGGCGCGGGTGGCGTTGGCGGCGGTCTCGGTCGCCTTGGCGACGGCCAGGGTGGCGGCGGCTGAGGCGCGGGTGACCTGCACGGCCTGCTGGCCGTAGAGCAGGCCGCGGCCGCGCGGCAGGTGCGCGGCGTCGGCGATCTGGTAGGCGGCCTGCTGGGCGGCCACCGCTTTGGTGGCGTGCTGCTGTGCGGACTGGGCGGCGCGGGAGGCGACGAACACCCTGCCGAGGGCCAGTCCCTGGGCCTTGACGATGTCGTTCCTGACCCGGGGGAACTCGGCCGCGTCGGGGTAGGACGGGGTGTCGGGTGTCTGCTTGAGCCAGTACGCCTGCCAGTCGGCCAGCCGGGACGCGATGATGGACTGGCCGAGCGCCTCGCCGAGGGCCTGGGTGGCGATCTGGAGGTCGGCGTTGGCCTCGGCCTCCTCCGCCAGGATGGACTCGCGCTGGGCGCGCTGGCCGTCGATCTCGGCCTGCCACTCGGTGGAGGCGGTGACCAGTTCGGTGGTCAGCACCTTGAACGGGTCGGGCGGGTTGTGGCTGGTGCAGGAGGCGAAGCGGGCCTTGAGGTTCTCGACGTCGATCCGGAACTCCGTGCTGTCCGGGTCGGGGGCGCTGGTGGGGAAGCCGCCGTGCTCCAGGAAGAGCCGCGCGTCGTCGGCGTACATGGGGTGCATGAACGTCATGCCCTCCCACGCGTTGCGCGCGTTCCAGTCGGAGCCTTCGGGGTAACGTTCGGCGGCGATCTTGGTGGCCGCCTCCACCGAGTCCTGGCCCGCCACCGGCGTCCGGTCGGCGTACAACTCGTCCTCGGCCTGCCAGAACATCGTGTTGATCCAGCCGAACAGGCCCACCTTGACGAACGGGTCGTCCTTGGACTCGATCGTGTGGAAGGCGGCGTAGGAGTAGCCGTCCGGCGGTGAGAGGGCCAGGGACTCCTCCCACACCTCGTTCCGCCCGGCCAGTTCGTCGGCCTTGGCCCGCAGCCAGTTGTGGTCCATCGTGGACGCGAGATGCAGCCGGGTCCCGGGGGTGCTCCAGTACTCGGGGTCGGCGGCCTGCAGGAGCTCCTCTTCGGTGCCCTTCAGCCCGCTGCGCGCCACGGACTTGAGCGCCTGGCCGCCCTTGCGCTGGACGACGGCCAGCAGGCACTGCGCGGCACGCACGTCGGCGGCACGATCCAGGTCGTAGCCGGAGCCGGAGCCGGATTCATAGCCGGAGGAGGCGTACGCGGCCGCCGGGCGCTCGCCCGGGAGCGGGGCGGCGGTGGCCAGCAGCGCGGCGGATGCGACGACCGCGACCAGCCGCCGCGATAAATTGATCGACATGGTCAACCGTTCGGGGAGGAAGAAGGGGGACGCGTCGGGCTATTACGCGTCGGGCCATTACGCGTCGGGCCCTTAGAGGAAGGCGTTGGCGGCGTTCCAGCCCGATGCGCCGATCTGGACGCGCGCGGCGAACGGCGCCGAGGCCGTGCCGGTGCCCTTGAACAGCCACAACGCGCCGGCCGCATCACGGGCGAACAGGTCGGCCTTGCCGTCCCCGTCGTTGTCGCCGGTGGAGACCAGCGCGGTGTAGGCGTCCCAGCCGGTGCCCGCGCTGATCCGGGTGCCCAGAACGGCGCCGGCGGTGGTGCCGCCCGTTCCGGGGTAGATGTAGAGGGTGCCGCCGGTGCTGCGGGCCAGCAGGTCGTTCTTGCCGTCGCCGGTGTAGTCGCCGTATCCGGCCAGCGCGCTCATGGTGTTCCAGCCCGCCGGCCCGACCTGGACGCGGTCCAGGAGGGTGCCGTCCGGCTTGCCCTGGAACAGCCACAGGGCGCCGTCCGCGTCCCGCGCGAGAATGTCCGGCACCGCCGCGCCGCCCATGTCGCCCGGCGACATCAGCAGGTTGTAGGCATCCCAGCCCGGTCCGATCCGCCTGGTCCCGCTGCCCCGCTCGGCCGTATAGAACAGGGTCCCGTTCAGCCGGAAGTACACATCGCTGCCGGCCGCCCCGGACACGTTCGCGCGCAGGATCGCCGTCACCGCCGAGAACCCGCCACCCAGGTCCACGGCCGGCTGCAGACCCGCTCCCGTCGCCTTGGGCTCATAAGCCAGCAGATGACCGTCGCTCGACCTGCGAACCAGCAACGGCAGCCGCGGCGCCGCCGTCAACGTCGCCGTCACCGTCGCCGTCAGCGCCGCCCGGACGCCCTTCCCGGAGCTGGCCGCCGCGTGCGGAGCGACCATGACCGCGGACACGGCCAGCACGACCATCGCGAAAAGGCCCGCCGTTCGCCGCGAACGGACGACGGCCGTCAAGAGAGACATCCCTCGACGATCAGGCAACGCGGGGCTCCGCCGCATCTGTCAGCCGACTGGGGTCCTGCCGGCGCCGTCGGCAGCGCGTACGTCCCGAGCGTGGACGTGGCCACATCAGGTCACCGCCGGGTTACTGACGGCAGGCCCGGCTCGTGAGGCAAGGGAAATGTCCCGGAACGGCAGGCCGGCCGCGTTCCCGGGCGCCATCGCACGAGCACCCCCCGAAAGGAGCCCGCTGCCATGGCCCGTATCCGCTCGCTCGCCATCCTGCTCGCCACCGCCCTCGGCGCCGCCGTCCTGACGATCGCGCCCGCGGCCTCCGCGGAGGTGCCGGATGTCACCTGCACGCCGCCCAGCAGCAACATCGCCACCTACAACCCGGCGCTGACACTCACGCCGCAGACCGTGACGGTGGTCAACACCGCCCAGTACGGACCCTGCACCTCAGCGTTCCAGCCGACCCTGGCCTCCGGGACCCGCACGAGCGTCAACGTCTCCTCGCGAAGCTGCCTGGATCTCCTGGCCGCCACCCCCATCGCCTTCACCGTCACCTGGAACACCGGACAGACCTCCACGATCTCCGGCAACTCCACCACCACCATCGCGGGTGCCGTGGCCACCTTCACCCTGACCGGGACCGTCACCTCCGGGCTGTTCGCCGGCAGCACCGTCGTCCAGGCCAACGTCGCGCCATCCGCGAGCCTCCTGCTGTGCACCGCGGGACTGGGCACCGTCCCGAGCTTCTACTCCCTGGTCACCCTGGAGATCACCTCGGCCTGACCGCATCCCGGCCACGCCGGCTCATCACCCCACGCATTGATCGCCGGCGACGGGCCGGGCGGGGTCGGTCACGTCCGGACCGGCCCGGCCCACACCCGCAGCGCCTCGTCCAGCGCGGCCCGGCGCAGCTCGTCCCGGTAGAGTCCGCGTGTCACGTTGCGGGCGACGCCGAGCAGCCACGGCAGCCCGGCCCCGGCCGGCATCTCCTCCCGGCGCCGCCAGGCGACCATGGACGTCTCGCTGACCACCTCTTCGGCGAGCTGGAGGCCACATCTGCTCACCGCGTACGCGTGACCCGGGCCGCGGTACGCACGGTGACCCGGCACGGACGCTCGGCGCACAGCCCAGTCGCGACCCACTACGTGACCAAGGACCCCTGCGGCTGGGCCCGCACCTTCACGCGCCGGCCCGCACGTCCCGTACGGAGACCAGCCGGGCGATGAGCGCGCAGGTGAGCAGCACCGCCCCGCCGCCGGTGACGACGATCGGCAGCAGGCCGGGCAGCCCGTACCGCTGCAGCGCCGCCTGGTGGACCTGCCCCGGTACCAGGCCGGAGAGCGCACCGGCCTGCGTGAGGTTGACCAGCAGGGCCGCCCAGTATGACCACGTCGTGCCGCGCAGCGCGAACATGCCCAGCACGTTCCCCAGCACGCCGATCGCGATGACGGCGCGGAGGTTGGTCAGGAGCTCAGGCAGCGCCGCCGACGCCTCCGCCGCGCTCTTGCCGGCCAGCCGCAGCGCCAGGGCCGTCGTCTCGGGACTGGTGGCCAGCCATCCGTACACGAGGGTGCTGAGCGCGAAGACGAAGGAGCAGGCGAACGTCGTCCGTAGCAGGCGGGGGCTCCAGATGGGGGCGAGCTCGCGGGATGCCGCGGCCATGGCGACGCCTCTCGTGACGTTCGGGCTGGTGACTGCCTGTCAGTGTGCGGCGACCGGACGCGCGGCCGCATCCGTCATCCGACCTGTCCACCCCTGAGGCTCGTCCTTGCCCCGTCCAGCACCGAGGACGATGAGGGCAACCGCCACGAACCCGCGCAAGGATCTCACTCCAGCCCGGTCACGTGACAGATGTGCGGCCCGGCTCGTGCGCTCTAGCGTTCGACCGCCGAACCGTCAGGGGGCGCGCACGACGTACGCGCCGCCGTCCAGCCGGGGCCGCGGCGGTGAAGGCGGCACGATCGGAGGAGACATGTCCCGGGGAGAGATCCGCCAGGTGCGGGCCAACGCCATCGACTTCGCCTACCTCGAACGTGGCGCCGGGCCGCTCGTCCTGTTCCTGCACGGCTTCCCCGACAACGCCTTCACCTGGACGTGGCAGCTCGAGCGGTTCGCCGCGGCGGGTTACCGGGCGGTGGCGCCCTTCCTGCGCGGCTACGCCCCGTCGGGCGCCCCGGCGGACGGCGCCTACGACCCCCGCACGCTGGGCGACGACGTGGCGGCCCTGATCGACGGGCTGAGCCCGGACGGCAGAGCCCACGTGGTGGGCATGGACTGGGGCGGGACGGCCACGCACGCGGCACTGCTCACCCATCCGGCCCGGATCAGGGCCGCCGTCGTCCTGAACACCGCCCACCCTTACACCGTGCTGAGCGGCGTCAAGGATCCCGAGCTGGTCCAGCGGCTGTTCCACTTCTGGTTCTTCCAGTCCGACAGCGCCGACTGGGCGGTGCCCGTCGAGGGCCTGCCCATGGTCGACTACCTGTGGCGCACCTGGTCGCCGAACCTCCAGGACCCCGACCACGTGGCCGGGGTGAAACGCACCCTGGCCGCGCCCGGCGGGATCAAGAACGCGCTGGGCTACTACCGTGCCCTGTGGCGCGCGCAGCGGGAGCGCACCGTGCCGATGGGCGCGACGGAGGTGCCCACACTGTCGCTGTTCGGCGAGACCGACTTCACCACGAGATACGCGGCGGAGGAGGCACCCGGCTTCAGCGGCCCCTACGAGCGCAGGATCCTGCCCGCCCTCGGTCACTTCCCGCACCGGGAGGCTCCCGAGACGGTGACCGGGCTGATGCTGGACTGGTTCGCCCGCCACCCCGGCTGAGCGGCCGGCGCGCCGCAGGGGGCCATTCCAGTCGGGCGACGGATTCGCAGTGGAACGTGCCCATGCCATGGTTGCGGTTGGTTCGTACGTAGCGAAGGGCTGAGATGAAGGCGATCGGCGATCAGCGGGCGGCGGCGGGTCCGGCCGCGCCCGACCATCAGGCCCGGATGCGATACGCCTGGAGGGTGTGCTCGGTCACGAGCCTCGGCCTGATTCTCATCGGGGTCGCCGGAAGCACGCTCAACGTGGCGCTGCCCTCGGTGGTGCGGCACTTCCACGCGAGCGCCATGGAGTCAGGCTGGATCCTGCTGTCGTTCCTGCTGGTCAACACGGCCAGCCTGGTGTTCTTCGGCAGGGTGGCCGACCTGGTCGGGCGGCGCGAGGTGTATCTGACGGGCCTGGGCCTGTTCACGGCCGCCTCGCTGCTGGCCGGGCTGGCACCGGACGTGTGGCTCCTGGTCGGGATGCGGGTGGTGCAGGCGGTCGGGGCGGCGATGGTCCTGGCCAACGGCACCGTCATCCTCACCGACGCGTTCCCGCCGGAACGGCTCAGCCAGGGCATGGGCGTCTACATCGGCACCCTGTCGGTGGCGCAGCTGGCCGGGCCCACGCTGGGCGGGCTGATCGCCGAGACGGCTGGCTGGCAGTGGATCTTCTGGGTGAACGTGCCCGCCGGGCTCGCGGCCCTGACCTGGGGCGCCATGACGCTGCGCCGGATGCCTCGCGGCCCGCGGCGGCCGGTGGACGCGCTGGGCAACGCGCTGCTGTTCGCCGCGTTGTCGGCGCTGCTGCTGGCCTTGTCGGAGGCCGGCTCGGCCGGACCGTCCAGCCCGGCCGTCATCGGCGGCGCGGCGGTGTTCGTGGTGCTGGTGCCGGTGACCGTGCTGGTGGAGCGGCGGGCTGCGTCCCCGGTACTGGACCTGCGGCTGCTCGGCGGGCGGCTGCTGACCTGCGCCAACCTCGCCTCGTTCTGCAACGCCCTGGCGCGCTCGGCTCTCATCCTGATCGTCGCCCTGTACTTCCAGGCCGTCAGAGGGCTGGACGCGTTCGACGCCGGGCTGAGTGTGCTGCCGCTGCCGGTCGGCATGGCCCTGGCCTCTCCTGCGGCGGGGCTGCTGGGCCGTCGGGTGTCGTCGTACGCGCTGTCCGTCGGCGGGGCGCTGCTGAGCGCGGCCGGGCTGGGCGTGCTGATGCTGGCCATCGATCCGGCGGCGCCGTACTGGATCATCGGGCTCGGCCTGCTCGTCGCGGGATGCGGCAGCGGGGCCTTCATGACCGGGAACACCACGGAAGTCATGCGGGCCGTGCCTCAGAGCAGCCTTGGCGTGGTGAACGGCCTCCGAATGATGATCATGAATGTGGGGATCGTCATCAGCGTCGGACTGTCCCTCAGCGTCCTGACCAGCAGCGTGAACGAGCACCTGCGGGCCCAGGTGAGCGCCGGCACCCTGTCCGCCCTGTCGCCGGTGGCGGTCGGGCAGTTGACACAAGGGTTCGGGCGCACCTACGCCGTGCTGCTCGCCGTCGCCCTGGCCGGACTGGCCCTCGCCGCCCTCGCCCGCGCGCCGAAGGAACCACGCTGATCGAGCACCCCAAGGACCTGCCGGTCATCGAGAGAGACGCGGTACGGCTCGTCGTCCTCGACAGCGAGAACCGGTTGCTGCTCTTCCACACCCACGATCCCACGATGCCGGACAAGGGCGTCTGGTGGGAGCTGCCCGGCGGCGGGATCGACGACGGCGAGAGCTATGTGGACACGGCGATCAGGGAGCTGAGGGAGGAGACCGGAATCCGCGCCGTCCCGTCCCAGATCGGCGCTCCCACCTGGCGGCGTGACAGCTCCTTCCGCTACCGGGGCACCCGGCGGCTGCAGCACGAGGTCGTCGCCTGCGTGCGCCTCGGCATCCCCGGCCCCGATCTCGACACGTCGCAGAGACTCGAGTTCGAGCTGCAGGACTATGTCGGCTTCCGGTGGTGGCCGGTCGCCGAGGTGGCGGCCGGCCGCGAACGGTTCTATCCGCGCGCGCTGCCCGAGCTGCTGCCGCTGTTCCTGGCGGGCGAGCACATCGTCGAACCGCTGGAGCTGTGGCCGTGACGTGACGCGTCAGCCGGGGCTGGTGCGGCGGAAGGCCGCGCGGTAGTCCCTGGGGCGGCGTCCGGTGTGCCTGGCGAACAGCGCGGCGAACGCGCCGGGATCGGCGTATCCGACGGCGGCCGAGATGCCGGCCACGGTGCGGTCAGTGGTCTCCAGAAGGTGGCGGGCACGGCGGACCCGCGCCGCCTGCAGGTACGCCAGCGGGCTCTGCCCGGTCTCCTCCGCGAAGCGGCGCAGCAGCGTACGGGTGCTCACCTGGAAGGCGGCCGACAGCGCGGCGAGGTCGTAGCGGGCGGCGAGGTTCTGGTCGAGCCGGCGCATGACCTGCTGGGAGAACGCGTTGCCGGGCCGGGGCAGCAGGCGCCCGTCGATATAGGGGGCCTGGGAGGAGCGCGCGTCGTCGACGAGCGCCACGCGCGCGGTCGTACGGGCCACGCCGGCGCCGCTGTGCCGGCGGATGAGGTTCAGCGCGAAGTCGTACATGGCGCTGAAGGCCGCCGTCGTCGTCACCCCGGTGTCGGTGACGACCAGGAGCTCGGGACGCACGTCGATGTCCGGGTAGCGGCGGGCCAGCTCGCCGGCCAGGAGCCAGGCCGTCGTGGCGCGGCGCCCGTCGAGCAGGCCGGCCTCGGCGAGCAGGAACGCGCCGACACAGATGGCCACGACGGCGGTGCCCGCGGCGGCGTGCCCGCGGATCGCCGCGACCTCGGGGCCCAGGGGCGCGAGCCTGGCGTCCAGGTCGAGGCCCGGCGCGAGCTCGAACCCCGGCACGAGCAGGACGTCCGCCTCGCGCAGCGGAGAGACATCGAGCGCCGCCCCGCCCGAGGCGAGGACGCGGCGGCGCGGTGAGACGATCGACACCTCATACCTGGGACCGCCCGGCCCGGCGACGTGCGTGGCCATCGTCAGCAGGTCGGGCACGCCGAACACCTCCGAGGCGAAGCACCCCGGATAGGCCAGGACCGCGACCCGCAACGCCCCCACCTCCTCCCCATGGCGAGATTACCCGCATACTTGGCGATCTCGCCTCTTACCCGGCACGGGGCCCCAGGTTCAGGCTGTCACCCATGAGTTCTGACGACCCGATCACCGACTTCGCCCGCCGATCCGTCGACGTGGAGGGGGTGGTCAAGACGGTGTACGTGGCCGGTTGCGGGCCGGCCGTCGTGCTGATGCCGGAAATGCCGGGCATCAGCCCTGACGTGCTCCGGCTGGCGCGGTGGGTGCGGGACGCGGGCTTCACCGTCTTCGTCCCCTCCCTGTTCGGCGTCGACGGCGCCTACCCCACGGCCGAGGACGGCACCGAGATCGTCCGCCGCGCGTGTGTCAGCGCCGAGTTCCGCGCGTTCGCCGGGGGCGGCACCAGCCCGGTCACCGCCTGGCTGCGCGGGCTAGCTGTACTGTCCACAGAGGTTGAGTACGGACGACACGACATCGATGATCTTGTGAATGGGTGAGGGCCTTCGGTTTGGTGTGGATTGCGACATCTGCACACCAACCAGAAAGGCCCTCATGCCCCACCGTAACGCGCCGCTGACCGAACTCGGACGCCTGCGCCTGGCCCGCTGTGTTGTCGAGGACGGCTGGCCACTGCGTCGTGCCGCCGAACGCTTCCAGGTCGCCGTCACCACCGCACGGCGCTGGGCCGGCCGCTATCGGCAGTGCGGAGCGGCAGGCATGTCCGATCGTGGATGACTCGGCGTCCACGTCGTCGGCGAGTTCGCCCGGGCGTTGGGCGAGGCGGATCTGTTGGTGCAGGATCCGGCTGCCGGTGACCGCCACTTCGGCGATCGCGTCGCGGACGGGTCCTTCGCGGCCGTCGAGCTCGGGGGTGACGGCGCAGAAGAAGCACCCGCCGTCGAAGGTGTCGAGGTAGCCGATCCAGGCGTCCGCCAGGCCCGCAGCCGAGGGAGCCCGTCGGCGGCACTCTCGGCCGCGCGCAGGACCTTCTCCTCGAAGACCTGCGTGGCCGCCGCCACGATCTCCAGTTGCAGCTCCTGCTTGGTGCCGAACAGGCCCTGATCGCCGCTCTTGCTCATGCCCAGGGCGGTGGCGAGCTTGCCGAGGGTGATTCCCTCCAGGCCGTCGAGGGTGGCAACGTTCAGGGCGCATTCGAGGATCGCGCGGCGTTCGTCTCCAGGAGGGGACGTCGGCATGCCCCCATCGTAGGTTGTGTGCGATCGATCGCACGGATAGGTACAGGCGTACGGCCTGCGGTCGGCTGGAGTTCCCCGCAGGACGCGTTGCGATCGGGGGGGGGGGGGATTCGATGCCGGGCTCGTCACCTGCCCTTCACGAGGGCATCGGTAACGTCCACCGGGCGTCTGAGCATCTTGTGGCTCCGGGACAGATCAGCGAGGCGCTGGAGTTTCCTCAGATCGAGCTTGGTGGGGTAGGAGCCGAGCGTCACGCGTTCCGCCACGGTCGCGGAGACCTTCGTGTAGCCGGGCAGGACAGTCCGCGCCTGCTGGGGGTCGTGCCCGATCCGCCTTTGGGCCTTGGCCAGGGCGCGATGGAAGGCGGCCAGCGTCCGGGGGTTGCGCCGGATCCATCGTTCGGTGGCGGACATGCCGGCGGCGTGCAGGCCCGCGAGGTCCCCGGCCGGCACCTCCTGGACGATGCGGATGTGACCCGTCTCGCGGCCCATGGTGACGAACGGCTCGGCCAGCAACGCCGCGTCGACCTGGCCCGCGTGCAGCGCCTTCAGCATCTCGGGGTACGGCTTCTCGACCATCAGGACGTCTTCGCGCAACGTCAGCCCGTCCCGCTTCAGCGCGGAGGCCAGAGCCAGCGGCCCGAGCCCTACGAGGTTCGGGACGGCGACCCTTTTGCCTTTCAGGTCCCTTACCGCGTTGATCTTCGACTGGGTGTTCACGACGATCGCGGCGCTTCCGCGGGCGGCTTGATGCATCCCAGAGACGATCTTGAGCTTCTTGCCCGCCTCGTTCGCCTGGAAGAGCGTGAGATAGTCCGTTTGCACCAGGTCCAGCGCACCGCTTTCGAGCAAGGGCACCGCGGCTGCCGGGCCGGTGATGAGCATCGGCTTCACCGTCAGCCCCTCCGCTGCGAAGTCGCCGTTGGCGAGGGCGACGTACACGGGCGCCGACTCCACGCTCGGGACCACCCCGACCCTGATCACCGACTGCTCGGGCGGGCCGGACGGGCGGGCGGCGGCCTCCGGTCGCGCGGGCAGCGCCCGGATGCCGACGGTGCCGGCGAGCACGGTGACGACGACCACGGTGGCGGCGGCCAGCGCCATGAAGGTGCGCCGCCTGCGCTGATGGACCTCCAGCGCCGCGGCGGCCAGGTCGCGCTCCGGTACATCGTCCGCGATGCGGCTCAGCTGCTCTGCGAGCCAGGTCATGGGCGGGCCTCCTCTTTCCGTTCACGGGCCGGCTCGTCGGGTTCGGGCAGCCGCGGCGCCAGCTCGGGTGCCAGCGCGCGCAGCCGGGCCAGAGCGTGGTGCGTCTGGCTCTTGACCGTGCCGATCGAGCAGCCCATCAGGTCGGCGACGTCGCGTTCGGTCCGGTCCTCGTAGAAGCGCAGGACGAGCACCGTGCGTTGCTTGGGCGTCAGCCGCATGAGCGCCTGTTGCAGAACGACCCGCAACACGGCGGAGTCCTCGCAGGCGTAGGCGCGCTCGGGCGGCTCGGCGCTGGGCACCTCGGCGGAGCCGCGCCGCCGCCGCCACGAGATGTACTGGTTGACCATGCTCCTGCGCGCGTAGGCGTCGAGGTTGTCGACGTGGCGTAACTTCGGCCACCGCCCGATCATGCGGACCAGGACGTTCTGTAACAGGTCCTCGGCGAGGTGGACCTCGCCGGTCAGCAGGTAGGCCAGGCGCAGCAACGGGCGTTGGTGAGCATCCACGAACGCCCGGAAGCCGGCATCGCGATCCAACGTCTCTCCTCAGGGTCGATACCCTCCAGACGTCGTGGGCGCGGCAAAAGGTTGGCACTGGTGAGAAACGGGCGTACGGAAGTGACGCCGGTCGTTTCAGGAGGCGTCGGTCGCAAGCGGTCCCACCGCAGGGGATCGCCGGCGATCCCGCCCGCATGATGGCCGCGAGCGCCCCGTCGCCCACGAGAGGAAACAGCGACACGGCAGGTATGGCCGATGCCCGTGCCCGTCTCCAGCAAACCCGCATGCCGGGCTCGACCCCTCCCGCCGCGCATGCCTCTCCCGAAGGAGGACCCAGTGCGCGAACACGTTCGGCATCCCCACGCCGCGCGGCTCCAGCAACGTCAACCAGTTCTCCCACCCGGCGGTCGGCCCCGGCGGCGGCGCCGGTCAAGGCGGGCGACTTCTTCGACTTGCCCGACTGCGCCACCTACCGCCGCCGATCCGCGCCATGGCGATGCCCAGCCGGTCGTTCATCTCGGGCGGCGCCGTCCCTCCCTCCTGGCCCTGTTGCACTCTGCTACAAGCTCATTGCACCAGAAAAGACGCTCTGACCTGCATATATGAGATTCACGAGTTGCCTTGATTCTAGCCACAACCCTAGCGTTCCCCCAGACCGAAGAGGAGGTTGGTTGCACCATGCAGAAGGTCGTTCTCATCACCGGCGCCTCCGCCGGCATCGGCAAGGCCACCGCACTCGAGCTCGCCCGCGCAGGCCACACCGTCTACGGCGCCGCCCGGCGCGTCCGGCTGATGGACGAGCTGCGCGACGCCGGCGGACACGCCCTGGAGCTGGACGCCCGCCGCCCGGAGGACCTGGAACGCGCCGTCACCACCGTCGTCGAGGAGCAGGGCCGGATCGACGTCCTGGTCAACAACGCCGGCACCGTCCTGCACGGCGCCGCCGAGGACGTCCCCATCGACCTGGCGCGCGACCAGTTCGAGGTCAACGTGTTCGCGCCGGCCCGGCTCGTCCAGCTCGCCCTGCCGCACATGCGCGCGCAGGGGGCCGGCACGATCGTCAACGTCTCCTCCATCGGCGGCGAGATCGCGCTGCCGCTCGGCTGCTGGTACTACGCGACCAAGCACGCCCTGGAGGCCTACTCCGACAGCCTGCGCATGGAGGTCGAGCCGTTCGGCATCGACGTCGTCGTCATCCAGCCCGGCATCATCAAGACCGGGTTCGAGGACCGTACCGCACAGGACCTGCGCGAGATCTCCGGCACGACCGCCTACCGGGACATGGCGCAGGCCATGGCCGCGCGCGCCGAGGCGCAGCTCGGCGACAACAGCCCGGGCAGCGACCCCGGCGTCGTCGCCGCCGTCATCCGGCAGGCCGTCGAGGCCGGCAAGCCCGAGACGCGCTACCCGGTCGGCTGGATGGCCGACAAGCTCCTGGAGCTCAACCGGACGCTGCCGGACCGCGAGTTCGACAAGCTCGTCACCGCCAGCGCGAAGACCGGCACCGCGAAGTAGGCCGCTACGATGTCGCTTCGACCTCACGCCCGCAGGTGGTGGGCGCTGGCCGCGCTCGTGCTCACGTCCCTGGCGGTGGGCTTCGACGTCACCATCCTGAACCTCGCGCTGCCCAGCATGGCAGCGGACCTGCACGCCGGCAACGCCGAGCTGCAGTGGTTCGTCACCGTCTACACGCTGGTGCTCGCCGCCGGCATGATCCCGGCGGGCATGCTGGGCGACCGCTTCGGCCGCCGGAGAATCCTCCTGGTGGCGCTGGCCGTCTTCGGCATCAGCTCGCTGGCCGCCGCCTACGCCCCCACCACCGGGATCTTCATCGCCGCGCGGGCCGCGCTCGGCCTGGGCGCGGCGCTCATCATGCCGACGATGCTGGCCGTGCTGCCCACTATGTTCAGCGAGCACGAGCGGCCGAAGGCGATCGGGACGCTGGCGGGCGCCTCCATGCTGGCCTTCCCCATCGGCCCGCTGCTGGGCGGCTGGCTGCTCGACCACTTCTGGTGGGGCTCGGTCTTCCTCATCAACATCCCCGTGGTGGTGCTGGCATTTCTCGCGGTCGCGGCGTGGCTGCCCGAATCGCCGCGAGAGCGTGGCCGGCGGATCGACGCGGGCGGCCTGGTGCTGTCGAGCGTGGCGCTGACGGCGCTGACGTACGGTCTCATCGAGATCGGCGAAGCCGGCTGGACGGACGCTGCCGTGCTCGGCCCGCTGCTCGCCGGGGTGGCGGCGCTGGCACTGTTCGTCGTGTGGGAGCGGCGGGCCGAGGCCCCGCTGGTGAACCTCGCGCTGTTCGGCAACGCGCGTTTCACCGCCGGCACCGCGCTGGCCACGCTCGTCAACTTCACCATATTCGGCGTCCTGTTCGCGCTGCCGCAGTACTTCCAGGCGAACCTGGGCGCCGACGCGATGGGCAGCAGCCTGCGCCTGCTGCCGCTCGTCGCGGGCATGCTCGCCGGGATGTCCTCGGCGGCCAGGCTGAGCAGGACGATCGGCCCCAAGCTCGCGGCCGGGCTCGGGTTCGCGCTGCTCACCGCCGGCCTGTTCTAGGGCGCCACCACCGGTACGGGCAGCGGCACCGCCTCGGCGGCGGCGTGGACGGCGATGTACGGGCTCGGGCTCGGCTGGATCCGGCCCACGGTCATGGACGCGGCGCTGGGCGCCCTCTCACCCGGCAACGCCGGCGCCGCTGTGCCGGCGGATGAGATTCAGCGCGAAGTCGTACATGGCGCTGAAGGCCGCCGTCGTCGTCACCCCGGTGTCGGTGACGACCAGGAGCTCGGGACGCACGTCGATGTCCGGGTAGCGGCGGGCCAGCTCGCCGGCCAGGAGCCAGGCCGTCGTGGCGCGGCGCCCGTCGAGCAGGCCGGCCTCGGCGAGCAGGAACGCGCCGACACAGATGGCCACGACGGCGGTGCCCGCGGCGGCGTGCGCGCGGATCGCCGCGACCTCGGGGCCCAGGGGCGCGAGCCTGGCGTCCAGGTCGAGGCCCGGCGCGAGCTCGAACCCCGGCACGAGCAGGACGTCCGCCTCGCGCAGCGGAGAGACGTCCAGCGCCGCCCCGCCCGAGGCGAGGACGCGGCGGCGCGGTGAGACGATCGACACCTCATACCTGGGACCGCCCGGCCCGGCGACGTGCGTGGCCATCGTCAGCAGGTCGGGCACGCCGAACACCTCCGAGGCGAAGCACCCCGGATAGGCCAGGACCGCGACCCGCAACGCCCCCACCTCCTCCCCATGGCGAGATTACCCGCATACTTGGCGATCTCGCCTCTTACCCGGCACGGGGCCCCAGGTTCAGGCTGTCACCCATGAGTTCTGACGACCCGATCACCGACTTCGCCCGCCGATCCGTCGACGTGGAGGGGGTGGTCAAGACGGTGTACGTGGCCGGTTGCGGGCCGGCCGTCGTGCTGATGCCGGAAATGCCGGGCATCAGCCCTGACGTGCTCCGGCTGGCGCGGTGGGTGCGGGACGCGGGCTTCACCGTCTTCGTCCCCTCCCTATTCGGCGTCGACGGCGCCTACCCCACGGCCGAGGACGGCACCGAGATCGTCCGCCGCGCGTGTGTCAGCGCCGAGTTCCGCGCGTTCGCCGGGGGCGGCACCAGCCCGGTCACCGCCTGGCTGCGCGGGCTAGCCCGCCAGGCCCACACCGAGTGCGGCGGCCCGGGAGTCGGCGCGATCGGCTTGTGCTTCACCGGCAACTTCGCCCTGACGATGGCGCTCGAACCGGCCGTCATCGCCCCGGTGGTCAACCACCCGTCCCTGCCGCTGGACGACCCGGCCGGGCTCGAGCTCAGCGACGAGGACGCGCGCGCCGTCCGCGACCGCGTCACCCGCGACGGGCTGACGGTGCTCGCCTACCGCTTCGACAACGACCGCTGGTGCACCGGGCAGCGCTTCGCCGCCTACCGGGCACTGCTCGGCGACGCCTTCGACGGCCGCGTCCTGCCCGGCGGCTCGGCGAACACCAGCCCGCCGCCGTTCTTCGCCGACGTGGTCGAAACCCCGCACAGCGTCGTCACCGCCCACCTCGTCGATGAGGACGGGCACCCCACGGTGCGGGCCAGGGACGAGATCCTCGCCTTCCTGACCGAGCGCCTGAGCCCTTCCGGGCCTGGCGGGACGGCGAACCGCCGCGCCGGAGCAGCGTCGTGACCGCCGTGGCCCGGCCGGCTCGGGGACGGGCGCATCGGCCAAGGACACTGTCACCATGACCGAGGCTCCCGTGGCTCCCCGGCGGTCGCGTCTCGACGTGCGCCTGCCGCGGGCCGTACCGGCGCACGACTTCCGGCACCCGGTGGAGGCCGACATCCCGGTGCTGGGGCACCTGATGTGGCAGGCCTACCGGGGTACGCCCGACGAACAGGACGCCGGAGGCAGCGTGGCCGCGGCGACGCAGGAGATCCGGCTGACCCTCACCGGCGCCTACGGGCCCTTTCTGCCCGCCGCGTCCTTCGTCGCGCAGGACGACGGGCGGCCCGTGGCCGCCGCGCTGGTGACGGTGTGGAAGGACGTGCCGCTGCTGGCCTACGTCTTCACCGCGCCGCCCCATACCGGCCGGGGACTGGGACGGCGGCTCATCGAAGCGGCGATGCACGCCCTCGGCGCGCAGGGTCACGGGTGGTTGTCCCTCGCGGTGACGCAGGACAACATTCGCGCCCGCCGCCTTTACGAGTCCCTGGGCTTCGTGCCACACCAGAAGAAGCAGTGAGCCGCACGACCGATGCCGGCCTGCCACCCGGCGATGGCGAGACCCCCGGGCCCCCAGGGTGATGGTTCACCGCTCGGGTCGGCCCGGCCGGGCACAAGGTGGTCGTCGTGGTGTACTTGTCGAATGCGGAGCCATCATGGAGGCGGTGTGACCTGGCAGGCGACGCCGAGTCGCTGCGCGACGACGGTACGCGTGCACCTCCTCGGGGACGTCACCGCGATCAGCGATCGCCGCGCCGCGCCGGCCGGTGACGCGAAAGCGCCCGCATGACCACGGACCGGCGGGTCCGGCGGACGCGATCGCTGCTGCGCCAGGCGGCCATCGAGGTCATCCATGAGAAGGGCTTTCGTGCGGCCCGGGTCCGCGACATCACCGAGCGCGCAGACGTCAACCGAGCCACCTTCTACGCGCACTACGCCGACAAGTACGCGCTCGCCGAAGCAATGGTGCGCGATGAGATCCGGCACCGGTTCGCCGGCAGGCTCCCGGCCACGCCCGCGCCGCTCGCCGACCTCGTCCACGCCCTGGCGGTGCTGCTGTGGGAGGATTCCAGCCGGGCGGACGGCTGCCGGCGCGACGTCGACGTTCTGCGCCCGCTGATCCAGCGCGCGGTGCGCACCGAGGTGTCTCGCTTGCTCGTCGAACGGGGCGCGTACGAGTCGGCCGTGACGGCGCACATCGCCGGCTCGACGATCGTGGGCGCGGTTTGCTGGTGGCGGGAGAGCGGGTTGCCGGACACCCCACCCGACCAGGCGGCCGACGAGGTGACCCGCGCGGTGTTGCACGGGCTGGGGCCGGCGTCACGGTGACCTGGGTACTTCTGCGCTATTCGGCACCATGCCCGCCTGCGGGCGCCGTGCAGGATGCCGCTGAACGCCGTCGCCTCGCGGTTCCATGCGGCACCATGCCCGTCCGCCACCGGGCTCACCATCGAAGCTCCTCGCCGGCCGGTGGGCGGCCGGCCCTCGGGCCGTCGAGGAACAGTGCCGCAGCCTGGCTCTGCAGCTGGAAGGGGAAGTCATGGACGACCCGCTGCTTCCACGGTCGGCTGACGATGGCGTGTGTCATCCGGCGCGCGCTTCGCGGACGTCGCATGATCAGGTCAGCGAGCTCCCACGCCCGGTCCATCAGGCGCTCGCGCGGCACGATCTCCGACACCATGCCGTACTCGAGTGCCTGCCGCGCATCCACCGCCTGGCCGGTGTAGAGGTGATAGGCGGCTCGCTTGGTGCCCATCAGTTCCTGGAAGGTGAGGCCTTGCCCGTCACCGGGCGCGGTCGACACCAGGAAATGCGGGTCGAAGAAGCGTGCGTCCTCGGTGCAGATGGTGATGTCGCAGGCGAGCGCGATCTCGGTGTGCGGTCCGGGCCCGTTGACCGCGGCGATCGTCGGGACGTCGACGCCGAAGACGAAGTTCTGCAACAGCTTCGCCGCGTCCTCGTACATCGTGGCGATGTCGTCAACCGTCCGATCGACATGCCCATCGGCGCTGCGCCGCGCGTCCAGCCAATGCTCGCCGGTGCCTGTGAGGATGAGCACCTCGTTCTGCGGGTCGTTACCGACCTCCAGCCATGCCTGCCCCCAGGCGTTGTGACCGGCGAACGTCTGGACGTACGAGCCGCCGTCGGTGTGCATACGAAGCTCGAGGATGCCGTCGCGGCGGCGCATCGCGAAAAAGTCGCGGTACTTCTCCGCGTACTCGGCGAGGTCGGGTCGGCTGACGAGCCCCGCCCATCTGGCTGCGTTCAACTGATCGGTCATGCGATCATGCTCCTCGCGTGCCACAGCCGACTCAATCCCCAAAAGCCGGCCGGTGCTGGATATCCGACAGATCACAGAAAGCGTCGGATTCGGGCCGAACGGAACGTTCATCGGCGATGCGAGCTGCCAGGCAGGGAGATGGCGTCAATCACCGTTTCGGTGCGCCGGAGCCCAGCGTCTTCTGTCCGGACATGGTCGTGGTGACCGGCGCGGTGTGTTGAGAATCGATCGCTCACAACGCCTTCCTGGGCAGTTTCAGTGCCATGCGCGATCAGCATCAGCGGTACCAGTTGGAGCAAACGATGAGAGGAAGTAAGGGCGTCTTCCAAGCTCGCTAAAAGGTGGCCTTATGTGCCGATGTTCCCGACGTAAGCAGGCCACGTTGGCACCCGGCCGTTCGAGCTCGAACCGCCGGGCCGAAACAGAGTCCGATGCCCGTACTCTGGGTGAGAGGTGGGTTGGTGGTCAGACGGTGAGGACCACCTTGCCGCGTACGTGGCCATTCTCGACGATGCGGTGCGCGGCTACGGCCTGGCTCAGGGGGAAGGTCCGGACGGGCAGGATCAGCTGTCCGGTCGCCGCCTTGCCAACGACCTCGCGTAGGGCGGGCAGCGAGCGGCCCCCCACTCGTCGCACCCCGTGCTCTGCGACGGCACGCTGGTCGACGGTCGTTCCGATGCGGCGGCGGTCGTGGATCAGGGCGAGGCTGGTGGCGATGGTGTCACCGCCGACGAGGTCCAGGGCGACGTCGACTCCGTCTGGTGCGAGAGCGCGGACGCGGTCGAGCAGCCCGGGACCGTAGGTGGTGGGCAAGGCGCCGAGGTCGCGCAGGTAGTCGTGGTTGTGCTCGCTGGCGGTGCCGATGACCCGTGCTCCCAGCTCGCGTGCGAGTTGGACGGCGATGGTGCCGACGCCGCCGGCCGCGGCATGGATGAGGAGGACATCGCCGGGTTTCACCCCCAATTGGGACAGGGCGGTGTGGGCGGTTTGCCCGGCGGCGGGCAGGCCTCCAGCCATCTCCCACGGGAGCGGTGGTGGTTTGACGACCAGGCCGGCGGCGTCGACGACCAGAACCTCTGCGTAAGCCTGCGCTGTGGCTGACCCCACCACGTGCGTGCCGACAGCGACGGCGCCGCCGGCAGGGACGTCCGGGCCGAGAGCGATGACCGTTCCGGCGAACTCGTTGCCCAGGCGCTGTGGGAAATGGGCAGGAATGGTGTCGGCGAAGTCGCCGCGGCGGAGCTTGCAGTCGACCGGATTGACTCCGGCTGCGTGGATCCGCACGAGCGCCTGGCCAGGTCCCGGCCGCGGGGTTTCGATCGGGAAGGGCCGCAGGACTTCCGGAGGACCGAAGCGGGTCAGTGCGATGACGGTCGGCATCGAAGGGGAACTCCTTGTTGCTCGTGTCGGCGTTCAGCCGGTCAGGACGTAGGGCCGGGCGGAGCGGGCGGCGCGCAAGGCAACTCCCCACCAGGTCAGCCGGTCGAACAGGGTGTGCGCTGCGGCCTCTGCGGATGTGGCGGTGGCGGGGTCGGTGATGTGCCCCTCCGGATCCACGTGGTCGTGCGGGAAGTGGAAGCTGACCGTGTCGCGGACGGTGACGGCATGGAGTTCGGCGAGGACCTGACGTAGCTGTTCGACCGCGCGTAGCCCGCCGGCGAACCCGCCATAGGAAACGAACCCGACGGGCTTGGCGGCCCACTCCTGCCGGACGGTGTCGATGGCGAGTTTCAGCGAGGCGGGGTAGCCATGGTTGTATTCGCAGGTCACGACGAGGATGGCATCGGCGGCGCCGATGCGGCCGGCGAACTGCGTCGCGGCGATCGAGCCGCTGAGATCGGCAGGCAGGGCAAGGCCGGCCAGGTCGATGACGTCGGTGGTGAACTCTGGCCGGCCGCCGGCGACGCGAGCGGTCCAGCGGCCGATGGAGGTGCCGAAGCGGCCCTGGCGGGTGCTGGCGATGATCAGCGCCAGGTGCAGGGGCTGGTCGTTCACTGGCGGGTGTCCTGTTCTTCGTTGTGGGCTCGTGCGGCGTCGCGGACGGCGGTGAGGCCGGCCGTGAGCTGCTCGCGCTGGGCGGGGGACAGCCGGCCGAAGGCGAGTCGTTCCAGTTCGGCCCAGGCGGCTCGGATGCGGGGGCACAACGCCTGCCCGGCGTCGGTAAGGCCGACCTCCATCGCGCGCTGGTCGGTCTCGGACGGGGTCCGCACGATGAGCCGGCCGCGCTCCATGGCTTGCAGGGTCGCGGTCACCGTGGAGCGGTCGCGGCCCAGGAAGCGAACGAGCTCGGCCTGCGGCGTCCGGCCATGGTCCTGCAGGTACAGCAGGACGACCTCCTGCGGCGCCACCAGGCCCAGCTCGGACAGCAGGGAGGTGGCCAGGGCGGCGTGGGCCCGCACCGCCTGCAGCAGCAGCGAGCCCAGTGGGCCTCGGCGATCTGGATCCCCGGGTGGGAACGTGTCCCTTTCCCGGAAGCCTTTTTTGTTGGCATACCAGCATAATACTTTGCATACTGCTGGCATGCCAACAAATCAGGGTGGCTCCGACCCACTCGATCCGAACCTGCTCCGGCTTGCCGCCGTCTTGATGGTCGGCGGCTTGGCCTCGCTGCTGAACACCACCATCGTGGGAGTGGCTCTGGATGACGCCCGCGTCGCCCTGGCCGCCGGCACCGAGCAGATTCAGTGGGTTGCGACCGCCCACCTCCTCACCCTGGCCGTGGTCGTCCCCACAATGCCCTGGGCACTCGGCCGCGTCGGCACCCGGTCGCTGTGGCGGGCCAGCCTGCTGATCTTCGCCCTGTCATCGCTGCTCTGCGGAGCGGCCTGGTCCACTGCCAGCCTCATCGTCTTCCGCATCCTGCAGGGGATCGGCGGCGGGCTGATCCTGCCCGTGCTGCAGACGATCCTGGCCACCATGGCGGGACCACGGCGGCTGGGCCGCGTGATGGCGCTGGTCGCGGTGCCCGGCCAGCTCGCGCCACTCCTCGGACCGATCCTCGGTGGCATGGTGATCGACGGCCCCGGATGGCGGTGGGTGTTCTGGGTCAGCGTTCCGCTGAGCACGGCAGCTCTGGTTCTGTCCTGGCATGGACTTCCCGCCACGGTCCCCGCCGATCCGCGACCACTCGACCTGCGCGGGCTGCTCTTGTTGTGCCCTGGACTGGCGGCCCTGCTGTACGGCGGCACCCGGCTGACAGCCTCCACCGACGTCCTCGGCGCCGGGCTGTCGATCGCGCTCGGCACCGTGCTGCTGCTCGGCTACACGCACCGCGCCCTCCGCCGCCGTCATCCCTTGGTTGATCTACGGCTGTTCGGCGAGCGTGCATTCGCCCTGTCCTGTGGGCTGATGGTGCTGGCCGGCGCGTCGATCTTCGGCCCCATGGTGCTGCTGCCGCTGTTCTACCAGCAGGTGCGCGGTGCCACCGGCATGGAGACAGGCCTGCTCCTGGCCCCCTGGCAGTCGGCACCATGGCCGCGCTGCCCCTGGCCGGCCGGCTCACCGACCGCTTGGGCCCCGTGTGCTGCTCGTCGCCGGCACGGTCGTCGCCGCCGCAGGCACTGTGCCCTACGTGGCCGCGCCCGGCGCGAGTGATTCGGCGCTGAGCATCGCCCTGTTCCTGCGTGGTATCGGGCTCGGCCTGGCCACCGTCCCCATCACCGCCGCCGCGTACATGCGGATGTCACCTGCGGCCATTCCTGAGGCGACCACCCTGCTCAGCGTCGTTCAACGCATCGGTGGCTCCTTCGGCACGGCATTCCTGCTCGCCATCGTGGCCCGTCACCTCGCCACCGGTGGCTCTGCTCCCCAGGCGTACGCGATCGCCTTCGGCGCCACCCTCATCATCTCCCTGCTCGCCCTCGCTCCAGCGGCGCTGTTGCCGCGGCGCGATCCCGCCTCTCCCGACTCCGACACCACAGGCGCTGCCGCTGAGCCAGTTCGGTGATCTGGGCGTTGTGCCATCGAACGCCGCAGCATTGTGGCCGGAACCTGCGTCCCCGCTCGACCTGTCGGCTCGCAGTGCGGGGCGAACGATATCAAGGGAGGACTGCAAAACCACGGCGGATTTGATGATCAAGGAAGAGACGCTTGATGTCCGAGACCGCCGTGGAGCCGTTGTCCATGAACGAACTGCCTGTCGAGCCGGACCGCTCGCTGACGGCCGGCAGCTGATCTCGATGCTCGTGAACCGGGCCCGCAGTGAGGGGCTGCAGCTGACCGGTGAGGGTGGCCTGCTGCAGCAGCTGACCAAGCGGGTGCTGGAGTCGGCGCTGGAAGGCGAGATCACCGATCACCTCGGCTATGACCGGCACGACCCGGCCGGCAAGAACAGCGGCAACAGCCGCAACGGCCTGCGCCAGGACGGTGGTGACCGACGTCGGCCCGGTCCAGGTGCGGGTGCCGCGCGATGTGGCGGGTACCTTCGAGCCCCAGCTGGTGCGCAAGCGGCAGCGCCGGCTGTCCGGCGTGGACGAGATGGTCCTGTCCCTGTCGGCCAAGGGGCTCACCCATGGGGAGATCTCCGCCCACCTGGCAGAGGTCTACGGGGCGAACGTGTCCAAGCAGACCATCTCCACCATCACCGACAAGGTCATGGACGGCATGGCCGAAGGGCAGAACCGGCCGCTCGATCGCGTCTACCCGGTCCTGTTCGTGGACGCGATCAACGTCAAGATCAAGATCCGGGACGGTCACGTCGCCAACCGGCCCATCTACCTGGTCACCGCCGTCACCGTCGAGGGACACCGCGACATTCTCGGTATCTGGGCCGGCGACGGCGGTGAGGGCGCCAAGCACTGGCTGGCGGTGCTGACCGAGCTGAAGAACCACGGCGTCGACGACGTGCTCATGCTGGTCTGCGACGCACTCAAGGGCCTGCCGCAGGCGGTGGCGACGGTCTGGCTGAATGAAAGAGCTCACTCATGTAGCGATATCGATCGGGGGAGTGAGCCGAGAGATAGTTCACCCTACGGTGTGATCGTTGACGACGAGCGGCCACAGCGAACCTATGATGAACATATGAGCACCAAGCCCATCACCATCACGGTGGACCCCCACGTCCACGAATACGCCCTCCAGCAGGTCGATCAGGGCCGAGCCCGGTCAGTGTCGGCCTTCTTCAACGATGCCGCCCTGCATCGTATGGAAACCGAGCGGCACGCCGATCAGGCTTGGCGAGCCGCCGTGGAGAAGGCGCACGAGGACCCTGCCGTCGTCGAGCGCGCCCAGCGCCGGGCGCGTAAGGCGCGGGAGATCCTGCATGCTCGCTGAACCAGGCTATGTGCTCGACGCCACAGTTCTGGCCGAGGTGGGCCGCGGCGACAATGATGTGATCGCGCTGCTGCAGCAGTTCGATGCCGACAACATCAGCATGATCGTGCCCGCTCTGGCCGTCACCGGCGCCGCCGTCGAGGCCGCTGCCACGGACGCGCAGCTGGCCGTCATCCGGGGTGTCGGCCGGCTGGAGGCGGCCGGGTTCGCCGGGATCACCGCGTTCGACGATGCCACCGACCTGGCCCGGATGCGGGTGGAGGTCGAGGCGCTGGGCGAGTTGTGGGATGCGCAGACGGCGCTGCATGCGCTGCTGCGGAACTGCCCGGTTTTGACCACGGACGCGGCCCGGTGGCAGGACGCCGTGCGGGAGATGGCCGGGCATCTGACCGTGGTCGAGATGTCGCAGCTCGACGATTAGTGGTGCCGACTTGGGTCGAACCGGGGCGCCCTGCCGTGATTACTCACGGTGGGTTTCCCCGGCCCGCCCGCCGCACCCTGCGTGCGTGGCTCCACGCACCGGGCGCTCCCACGTGCCTTGCCCGTCGGTCAGCTGTCAGCAGCTGCCGGGTTCAGGGCCATGGGGTCGCGATGTTGCCGCCGTGATAGCGCTTCACCGAGACGCTGGATGTGCCGGTGAAGGCGACGCCCTGGTGAGCGATCTTCCAGCCTCGATGGGGGCAGACCAAGTACGGGAGAAAGGGATAGTCGTGCCGCTGACCTCGGCACAGGAGATGGCCCGGAGCTCCTCTAGCTCCGGCGAGCCGCCACTCAGTCGATCAGTGGGTTCGGCGGCGTGGTGCCAGGATCTCGGTGACCTTGGCGATGGCTTCAGCGCCGGGCTTGACGTAGCGCATGGCGGTGCGAGGGTTCTTGCGCCGGGTCTTGCCCATGATGAGCTGCAGCGGCACCTCGGCCTCGCCGAGGTGAGTGGCGGCGCTGTGGCGTAGCTGGTGCAGATCGAGCCCGGCGTACTTCTCCAGCAGCACGCGGGCGCGGTCATAGCCGAGGCGGGCGCGGCCGGTGTGCGGGCAGATGTCGACGGCCGCCGGACGGCGCGCGGGGACGGAGCGGCGTTCGGACAGGAACAGCGGACCGTGCGTGCGGGTGCTGCCGTCCGGGAGGCGCAGGAGCCGGGGAAGCAGGTGCGCGGTGCCGCTGTCCCAGTACACCCACTCTGTCGCGCTGCCTTTGGACCGGACCGGAGTGCGGCGATGCTCCAGGTCGAGGTCCTCGACGTTCAGTGCCAGGACCTCCGCGGCCGCGGCGATGCACGCCCTCGGCGCGCAGGGTCACGGGTGGTTGTCCCTCGCGGTGACGCAGGACAACATTCGCGCCCGCCGCCTTCACGAGTCCCTGGGCTTCGTGCCACACCAGAAGAAACAGTGAGCCGCACGACCGATACCGGCCGGCCACCCGGCGATGGCGAGGGCGCGTGCCCCACGAGCCGGCCCGCCGTTCGGACGTGACCGGAATCAGCGCGCCGGCGAGGACGTTGTGCTCCGCCATAGGAGGTCCGCCCATGGTGAGCGTCAGTGTGGAGACCGCGGAGCAGACGGAGGCCCGGCTCCGGCGCGTGATCGCGGCGGCCGAGCTCGTCGTGCACGACGGCGTCTGGTGCTTCGAGGAGTCACCGGCCGACCGCCCGCCGGCCCTCACCCGTGACACGCTGGCGGTGGTCCGGGACGACGAGAGCTGGAGCGCGCTGGTCCCGTTCGCCCCCCAGCATGATGGCGCCGAACGGTTCGGAGTCTTCTCCTTCCACTTTCCCGCCGGCCTGGACAACAGCGGCTTCGTCGGCTGGCTGGCCACCCGTCTCAAGGCGCGGCTCGGCACCGGCGTGTTCGTCGTCTGCGGCAGCAACCGCGCCAGGGGTGGGATCTACGACTACTGGGGCTGCCCCGTCGACCTGAGGGACGACGCCCTCGCCGTCATCAGGGAACTGCGCGCCGGCTGACAGCGCTGATGGGCAGGAACGCTTCCCGCCGGGGACCGGCCTGCGGCTCTCGGCCGGATCTCCCGGCCCGGCCGAGGAAGCCCGGGAACGCGGTCCACTGCCGCACGCTGTGGGCCGCGTTTCGGTGTACGGGTCAGAGCCCGGGTGCGGTGGCGCGGACGAAGTCGGTCATCGACACGGGCGTGACGTCCGGGTACCTGTCGTTGTCCAGGCGGTCGAACTTGGCCTTGCCGCTCACCATGCACCACTGGTACTGCAGCGCCACATAGTCGAACGGGTTCTGCGCCACCGCCGCCTGGCGGGCGATCTCCGCGCGCAGGTCATCGGCGGTGCCGAGGTGCCGCAGCTCCAGGGTACGGCCGGAGCCGCGCTGGACCGCGTCGTGGAACTGGCGCATCGACATGACCTCGCCGGCGAACCGCAGCGTGCCGGTGGCGGCCGGGTCGAGGGCGACGGCGGCGGTGTAGGCGGCGGTGTCGGCCACCGAGGTGAGGTCGAGCGGCTGGTCGGGGTCTCCCCAGTGGGACAGGGTGCCCTGCTCCCAGTCGATGAGCCCCATGAAGCCGGTCATCACCTCGTAGAAGGCCCCGTTGAGCACGGAGATCACGTCAAGAGGGCTGCCGGCGCGGGCGGCGGCGGCCTGGCGACGCCAGTCGATCATGAAGTTGTCGCCGTCGTCCAGTTTGGTCAGGTCGAAGGCGAAGTCGGAGGGGATGAACCGCTGGGCGCCGGCCTTCTCCGCGGCGCGCAGGAGGTTGGCCTGCCCGTCCACGATCACGTCGGGGCCGCCCTGAACGGCCGAGATCACGGTCGTGGCGTCGCCGACGGCCTCCGCCAGCCGTTCGGCCGGGTCGGTGATGTCACCCTCGACCAGCTCCAGGCGGTCGGATCCCAGAGCGGTCAGGGAACGCTTCTTCTCCTCGCCGGCACCAGGGCGGACTAGGGCTCGAACGGGGGCGCCCCGGTCGAGAAGGGCCTTGACGATCTGGCCGCCGAGCAGCCCGGTGGCACCGGCTACAAAGATCTTGGGGAAAGCGGACATGATGGAGGAACTCCTCGTTGGTAACTAACGTGAACGCTCGTCCCGGGGCCCGTGGCGGGCCGAGGGAACGTTTCCGGGATGCGGTCAGGGGATGAGCAGGGTCTTGCCGACCGTGGCGCGCGCCTCGATGGCGGCGTGCGCGTCGGCCGCCCGTTCCAGGGGGAAGCGTTGGCCGATCACCGGGGTGAGCCGTCCCGCCGTGGCCAGGTCCAGGACCTCGGTCACCAGGTGGCGGGCGTAGGCGGGCCTGCTCCAGATGGGGCCCGTGCTGAACCCGGTCATGGTCACACTGCGGCCGATGAGCTCCATGGGCCGGACCTCCAGGGGCGTGCCACTGGAGAGGCCGAACGTGACCTGACGTCCGGTGCCCGGGGTGAGCAGCTCGAACGACGCGCGTCCGAGCGCTCCGCCGACATGGTCGAAGACCACGTCGATCGAGCCGCCCGCGGCGTCGCGCGCCTGCTCCGTCCAGCCCGGGAGCGTGTAGTCCACCACGTGGTCGGCCCGCAGCTCGCCGAGCAGGGCGAGCTTGCGCTCGCCGCGGGCCGCCGCGACGACCGTCGCCCCGGCCCGCTGGAGCAGCTGCACCAGGAGCGTGCCGACGGCGCCCGCGGCGGCCAGCACCAGGACCCGGTCACCGGCGCTCACCCGGGCCGCGCCGATCAGGCCCTGGGCCGTGGCGCCGTACCGGTAGAGGGCGACGGCCTCGGGCAGGCCGATGCCGTCACCGACCGGGATGAGGGTGCCGGCGGGGACGACGGCGGTCTCGGCGTACCCGCCGAGGCCCGTGGTGCTGGCCAGGACCCGCGTGCCGATCAGGGTGGTGTCGCCCCCGGGGCCGACCTCGGTGACCAGCCCGGCGACCTCCTTGCCGAGGATCACCGGCAGGGCAGCGCCGCCGAGCGCGCCGCGCATCGTTCCCGCGCGGGCCTGCGTCTCCAGGAACTGGACGCCGACCGCGGCCACCCGCACCGCGACCTGGCCCGCGGCCGGCTTCGGCGCAGGGACGTCCGCGATCCGCAGGTGGTCCGGTGGCCCGAATTCGTGCAGCACAACGGCACGCATGTGACATCACTTCCTTGAGTAAAGGCGGTAGAGAGCGCGACGGCGGGGGCGTGCGGACGGCAGCGTCGCGCTCAGGCACAGGGCCGGGACCGGCGTCGGCCGGGGTCGGGCCGGTGGCGGCCACGGCGGCCCTGGCCCGGCTGGAGGGGGATCAGCCGCCGCGGATGGAGGCGCGGCGACGTGTCGAGGACGGTAGGTGGCGTGCGGGCAGCACGGGGCCACGAGCCGAGAGGGTGTGGACCGGTGGCAGCGGGTCTACCTCCCAGCGCGGGCGGGACGCGGGAACCGTGATGGGCTCACGGCCCCTTCTTGATCGCTTCGCTGAGCGCGCCGAGACCGGCGGCCAGCCGTTCGACGTCCGCCGGATCCCAGTCGCTCAGCAGGGCGGCGACGGCTGCCGTGCGTGCCTTCCAGAGCTTGCCGATGGCGAGCTTCCCGGCCCGTGTCACGCTCACGAGCTGGGCTCGGGCATCGGCCGGGTCGGGCCGGCGTTCGATGAAGCCGCGTGCCTCCAGGCGTTTGGCCGGCGGTGACAGGGTGGATTTGTCCACCTCCATCAGCTCGGCCAGGACCGACAGCCGCACCGGCGCGTGCAGCGACACCTGCGCCAGCAGGGTGTAGTCGCCCAGGGACAGCTCCAGCCCCGAGGCCGCCATGATCGTGCGCCGCGTGGCCGGGGAGAACATCCAGTTGCCCACCGTGGCCAGCGCCGCCGCCACCTCGTCCACGGCCTGACGCTGTGCGCGAGAGGAGCCGCCCGCGCCGGCCGACGCCTGTTCCATCTCCGCACCACTTTCGAATGGTTGGTTGTGTCAAACCAACTATTGCGTATGTGGAGGCTCGATGCAAGTGCATGAACCCCGGCCCGGCCCCTGTGCGGCCCCGGCCGCTGCCGGAACGCCGGCAACCATGCGGGGCCACGACGTATCGACGATCGCGCCATGCGGGCTGGAGCGCTGGGGATCCGGCCCGCTCAGGTCGCGTCCGCGGAGGACCGCGACTGAACAGCGGCTGGACGGGCCGTGTGCCGGTTGATCAGGATGACGCCGGCCATGCTGATGACTCCGCCGACGAACTCGACCGGACCCGGCATCTCGCCCAGCCACACGAACGCCACGCCGATGGCGATCGGGGGGAGCAGCTACAGGGGCTGCCGTGGACGGCGCGATGGGATACCGGGCGATCGCGTAGCCCCGGGTGACGAAGCTGAGCGCGGACGGAAGCAGGCTGAGGTAGACGGTGGCCACCGCGGCGTCTGCCGGCGCGTCGAGCAGGTCGCGCACGGCGCCGGGCGCCAGCGGGGCCAGGAACAGCGTGCCCGCCCCCATCGTGTAACAGGCGACCTCCAGCCCTGTGTACCGCTTCAGCAGCGGCTGGGTGGCGAAGTGGTGGACGCCTTGGACGACGGCCGCCGTGAGGATCACCAGCGCGCTGGTGGTGACCTGCGCGGAGCAGCGGCGCAGGCGATGAGCGCCACGCCCGCCAGGGCCGTGACGGTGCCGGCCACGATGGCCACGGAGAGGCGCTCGCCGAGGAGGAGCGCAGGCCAGCAGCACGCTGAACACCGGCGCGGTGGCGATGAGCAGGCTGGCGATCCCGGCAGGGACGTGCACCTCGCCCCAGTTGAACAGCAACTGGTAGGCGCTCATCCCGATGACGGCGCACACGGAGGCCGTCGTCGCCCACGTGGCGAGCGGCCGGTCGCGTACGAGGCCGTGCGCCGGTTCACGGCGTCTGCTCGTCGATCTCGCACGAGGTGAAGACCCACTGGTGGCCGCCGCTGTTGTTCAGCGACCAGTACATCCACCCGGTCCCCGTCAGGTCGACGCTGGCGGTGAAGTCGAGCGCGATGGCGCCCCCGGAGACGTTCGCGGTCTGCGTGCCGCCGCCGTTCGGGGTGATGAGCTGGTACTGCGTGGCGGCGGCGTTGGTCGTGTTGAGGTGGAAGCGCAGCCGGTAGGTGTGCGGGGCACCGTCGGGCACCCGCACGTACGGCACCACGAGCTGGCTCGCCGAGGCGGGGATGACGTCCGGGTTGAAGGCGGCGTTGCTCGCGGTGAAGGCGTGCACGCCGTAGAGCACGAGCTGGGTGTCGGCCGAGATGACGTGCTGCGGGTCCACGGTGCCGACCGGCGTCCACCCGTACGCCGCGCCGCTGTGCGCACCCGCGCCGGACGGGAGCACCGCCCAGAGCAGCACGGCCGCCAGGCCCGCCAGAGCCGATCTTCTCGCGGTGATGCTCATGGGGCGCTGCCTTGCGATCGTCGTCGGGTCGAGTGCCACGCCCACCGATGCTGCTCCCGGAGCCGGGTCCGTCCGGCCTTCACGTACGGGCCGGCCGGCGCGCCTCGCCGAGGCGGCCGGACCGCACCCGTTGCAGCACGGCGTACCCGAGCTGGACGTCCGGGTTGTCGTTGAGCACGTGGCCGTACAGCTCGGTCCAGGAGTGGAAGGCGTTGCGAGGGACGGAGATGGTGCGCCCCCTGGCCACGATGACCTGGGCGGGCAGCCCGAGCGCGTTGAGGTGGACGGCCAGGGCGAAGGAGCGGGTCAGGCACTGCCCGTCGGGGGCGAGCACGCGCGTCACCAGCTGGCAGAACAGGACCTCGCGGCGGGCCAGCCGGACCGCGCTGGCTTCGGGGAGCCGGGTGATGGGGGCCGAGCCGCGGGCGGGGGCCAGCTCGCGCAGGTAGCGCTGGGCCGCCGGCCAGCCGTGGCGGTTGTAGGTCCACAGGGCCACGGCGGTCCGGGCCATGGCGTGGCCGCGCAGCCGCGGCGGGGTGCGCGGCGGCATCGTGGACGGGTCGAGGTCGCCGAGGAAGAACTCCCATTCCAGCCGGCCGTCCTTCACCGCCGTTCCTCCGCTCCGGCCAGCAGGGCCTGGTCGCCGAGCTGGGAGACCAGCTTGGCGTATCCGGCCCTGAGGGTGGTCTCGGGCGCGTCGATCCGGCCCCGCAGCTCGGCGATCAGCTCGTCGAGCGTCTCGTGGCGCAGGGCGGCCCTGAGCATGACCGTGGCGACGCCGTTCAGGCTCAGGTACACCCCCTGCCGATTGTCGAGAATGACGCCCGCGTCGTCGGTGTCGTCGAAGACCGCGTGCTCAGCCAGTCGCAGTATCGGCATACGTCCCACCTTCTGAGATCAGGGCGGCGTGATCGCGCAGGAACAACTCGGTCATGGCGGCGCAGATCAGGGTCTCGCTGTGGCGGCGCAGCGAGGCGGGCTCGGCCAGAACGGCGGCCAGCCGGTCCGGATCGACGATGCCCTTGGTCACGAGCTGAGACTGCGGGGTGCCGATCAGGTCGGCGAACACGTGGGGGTGGGTGATGGCGTACCGCTTGTGCGGCGAGTCCTGCCAGAGCCGGCCGTACCTGCGCCACACGGTGGCGGGCAGGCGGGTGGACAGCAGGAGCCGCAGCACGGGCTTGGGGATCATCCGTCCCTGGTGCACCAGCAGCCGGTAGGCGTGCGGCATGCGCGCGGTGAGCCGCTTGATCTGCCGGTCGCCCAGGGGGGAGCAGCGCAGGATGCCTCGTGGCCACCACAGCATGAGGTCCATGGTGTGTTCCTTGGCCGAGTAGTCGCTGTCGTACCGGTCGTCCGGAACCCCGGGCGCCGGGGTCGTGAACTCGGTCGGCCGGGCGTTGACGCCGACCGGCAGATACTCCTCCAGCAGCGACGACGACCTGCGCACGCTCCTGAGCACCCGCGACAGCTCCCACCGGGAGGCGATCAGGCCGCGGCACAGCGCCGCCTTCTCGTGCGGCGCGATGTCGCCGAAGAGCACGTCGTGCAGGCCGTAGCGGTACGGCCCGAAACACAGGTCGCCGTCGGCGCCCCAGGTGAGGAAGGTGATGCCGTCCTCGTGAACGCGTTCGGCGAGCTGCTCGACCCAGCGGTAGGCGAAGCCGACGAAAGGATGGGGGAACGGCCGCGCCCGCGACAGGTAGCCCTCACCCGACTCCGTGGGCACCGCCACGAAAGGCACGCCCAGATGGTCGCAGACGGTGCGGGCGTACGCGGACTCGTCGGCGAGCGGGTCGTCGGTGTGCATGTGGTAGGCGACCACGTCGGCGCCCACCTCGACCAGTGCGGTGAGGACGGCGGAGGAGTCGAGGCCGCCGCTGAGCATGATGCCGATCCTGCCGCGCCCGGCGTAGGGGCGGACCGCGTCCAGGAGCATGCGGTGGGCCAGGTCGGCGTACTCCGCCAGGGGCGTGCGCCGCGGCAGCTCCAGCGGGGTGATGCGGTCGAAGACGCGGCGGGTGGTGCTGCGGGTGTCCATGACGACCAGCTCGCCGGGGCCTACGGGCCGCGGCTGCCGGTAGACGAAGACGTCGTCGCCCCGGCAGCAGCGCCACAGTGCCTGCTCGTCCAGGTCGTCCGGCGTTCCGTCGAGCAGGTCCAGCGGATCGGTCGACCAGCGCACGCGTGAGCCTTCCCGCCGGTACAGCAGCCCTTCGGGGGCCACCGCGTTGCGGAACAGGAAGACCTTGTCCGTGGTGACCAGGCAGCCGGCGAGCGGCCCGGGGACGGCGGCCAGCTCGTCGTCGTGGCCGCTTTCCAGGGCCTCGATGACGCGCCGCGTCCACGAGCGGGTCACCGGCCCGTGCAGGACGCCGGACAGCGTGAGATGGCGGCCGGCGCCGTCCACGGGTGGCGCCGGCACGCCGCTCGCGCCGGCCCTGGTCCACTGGACGGCCACGTCTCCGGGGCGGGAAAGGCGTTCCCCGTAGGGGCGGCACTCGTACGTGACGGGCCGGCCCAGCCGCACGTCGCCGTAACACCCCGGATAATCTCCTGTCAGTACCACAGCCACTGCCGCGACCTCTCCTCTTCAGTTTTCCAGAATGCGCCGAGCCGTTTCGATCCTCTTCCCGGAAAGCGGCTTTCCGGGAAGAGGACCGAGAAGGAATCAGATCAGCAGCGTGCGGTGGGCCGGATTGTCACTGAGCAGGATGAAGCCCAGGTGCGTCAGCTCCTCAACCGCCCCCAGGACCTCTACTTTCGGCTCTGTGTACGTCAGCATGGCGACTCCCTTACCGCTCGGATATCCCGATAGCCATGGAACTGTAATATCGCCGGGGAGAGTGATCAAATGGCCGGTCCGAATTCGCGGCCCGTCCTTTTCCCTGCTCAGTGCCGCCGCCGAAAACGACGAAGCGGCATGGCCCATTCACCAAAACGCCGTGAGCAGGGAGGCCGCGGGCGGGTTTCATCCCTATTACCGGACGGCAGTCGGACCTGTCCGGCGGGTAAGCCCTCCGCAACGGCGCCGAAGGCATCATCGGGAGCGCCGGGAAAACGCGGTCATCGCCGAATCCGATCGCCCCGCCAAGTTTCGCGGGATCAATCCGGCAGGCGGCGGAGAAAGTCGCGGACCAAGGCCGCGATCTGCGCGCCACGTGTCTCCAAGGCGAAGTGACCGGCGTCCAGGAGTTGAACGTGGGCGTTCTTCGCGTCACGGGTGAAGGCCAGTGCCCCGTCCGGCCCGAAGATTTCGTCGTGGCGGCCCAGACGGCCAGCAGCGGCGGCTGGTGAGTGCGTAGGTACTCCTGCCAGCGCGGGTACTGCGGCGGATTGGTGGCGTAGTCGAGGAAGAGGGCGAGCTGGATGGCGTGGCTGCCGGCCGGTCGAGCACGGCCTGATCCAGGGCCGCCTTGTCCGGGTTGACGAGGGTGGTGTCGCGCACGCCGTGCGTGTACTGCCAATGGGTGGCCTCCCTGGGTGTAGTAGCCGAGCAGGGCGTCGGTGTTGGCCTGCGGTGGGTCGGCCCATGCCGTCTTGAACGGCTCCCAGAACGCGGTCAGGTCCTTTTCGTAGGCGTTGCCGTTCCGGCTGACGATGCCGGTGCTCCGTTCAGGGTGGCGCAGTGCGAGGCGGAAGTCGACCGGTGCGCCGTAGTCGTGCACGGAGATCGCGTACCTGGTGACGCCGATGGCGTCGAGCAGTCGGTCCACCACGTCGGCGCGCTGGTCGAAGGTGTACTCCCACGCGTCGGCGTCGGGGCGGAGCTGTGACCGAAGCTCGGGTAGCCGGGCGCGGCGAGGTGGAACTCGCCGGACAGCGCGGCCATCAGCTCCTGGTAGGCCGCCGGCGAGGTGGGGAAGCCGTGCAGGAGCACGAGGGTGGGGGCGGACGGGTCGCCGGCCTCGCGGTAGAAGACGTCGAGTCCGTCGATCGGCACGGTGCGGTGGGGCATGCTCATGACCACTTTCTAAGTGCGTGTTTGAGAAGATCGTTCATGTTCGGCGTGGCGGTGTGACGACGAGCGCTGAAGCGTCGTCAGGGTAGGCGGATGCCCGCTGATCGCTACCCTTCAGATCTGACCGACGCGCAGTGGGAGCTGATCGAGCCCTTACTGCCCGAGCCGAACACCGGCGGGCGTCCCGAGAAGCATCAGCGTAGGGAGATCGTCAACGCCATCTTGTACGTGGTGCGCTCGGGCTACCCGTGGCGGTATCTGCCCACCGACCTGCCGCCCTGGCAGACCGTGTAGTGGTACTTCCAGCAGTGGGGAACAGGCCAGCGTCACCGAGGCGCCTCTGACCGAGCTGCGCATCAAGGCCTGCCGCCAGGTCGGACGCGAGGACGAGCCGGGCGGCGGGCATCATCGACTCCCAGAGTTTCAAAAGCGCCGACACCGTGGGCCGCGACAGTCGCGGCTACGACGCGGGCAAGAAGGTCAACGGCCGCAAGCGGTTCATCATCACCGACACCACCGGCCTGCTTGTCACAGTCGCCGTCATGGCCGCGAGTTGGCAAGACCACGACGGCGCCAAGACCGCCCTGCTGTCGGCCTACCTGACCACCCCGATCCGGCACGTTTCGCCGACCAGGGCTTCTCGGGACGGCTCGTGGACTGGCCCCGCGACACGCTGCGCACCACTCTGGAGATTGCGCGCAAGCCCGCCGGCCAGCGCGGCTTCAGCGTCATCGCCCGCGGAATAGCGAATCTCCCGAAATGACAGGATTGAAAGCGTCGTATGAGGAAAAAAATGATAACTCCGTCGGCCCGGCTGCGAATCTGTCACGTTGACTGGTATCGCTGGTCCGATGATTCGTGGCCAGGTGAACTCGTCCGCTTGGAGCGGTATCACCCTCACCCTCCTCATCGGGCAGATTCGCGCCAGACCGCGCGAGCAACAAGCTGACCGTCCGATCGGCTGGTCCAAGCCGGGCAGAAAGACCTTCGAGCCCGCCGTCACCGGGCGCAAGGCCACCGATCCCGCAGCCCGGATCGGGTCGCTGATGGTCAACCCGGGCGGTCCCGGGGTCGAGTTCGCCTACGGCGCTCCGGCTTCTTCAGTGAGGAGATCCAGCGGCGCTCCGGCATCGTGTCGGCAGGACTGCCTCTCCGCTGGACAGAGCATGTCAGCGCATCTCGCAGGCCCCGCCTCGGGGTCTGTGCGATGGGGCGGACGGCTCCTGCTTTTGCGGGACAGATTGTTTCCTACCAGGTAGGGTGCCGGTATGGCACAAAAGTTCTCCATGAGCCTGCCTGACGAGGTGTACGAGCTCGTCAAAGAGATGGCCGAAAAGGAAGGCACCACCCTTTCCGGCTATCTCGCCGCCCTGGCCAAGGAACGCGCCGATGCCGACCGGGCCTCCCGCGAGCGGCTCGCCCGCCTCACCGCTCAGGACCGCGCACCCGACCCCGAAGGCTACGACCGGCGCAAGGCGGAGATGCGCGAGCGCATGCACGCCGCCCAGCGGGCCGCGGCGGAGAAGAAGGCCGCTACCGCATGATCGCGGGCTACGTGGCCGACCTCACCGCCATCGTGCGGCTCTTGGCCGACGGCGAGGAAGGCGCCGACGCCCGGACCGCTCTGGAGGTCTTGACCGAGGACGGGCACACCCTGCTCCTGCCGGTCACCGCGCTCGCCCAGGCGGCCATCATCGCCGACCCGGACCCCGCGCAGCTCATGTGGCTGTTCGGCTTCCGCTCCTGCATCGTCGAAGACTTGACCCGGCAGGAGACCTTCCGCGTCGTGCGCCAGGCCCGGCACGCGCCACACCCCCTGGAGGTGCCCCTGCACCATGCCCACACGGCCCACCTCGCGCTGGACCGCGGCTGGCCCGTACTCACGGGAGACGCGGCGGGCTGGGCGGGATACGGGCATCTGGAGTTTTTCCAGGTATAGGGCAGCCCGGGACGCGGTCGACGCTCATGGTTCGGTCCCGCGGGCCTTAGTGGGCGTTTAGGGCGACCTCCACCAACGTCCCCGCCACCAGCCAGGGCTACGACGCCGGCAAGAAGATCGCCGGCCGCAAACGCAGCATCATCACCGGCACCCTCGGCCTCCTGCTCGCCGTGCTGGTCGCCACCGCCGGCCTGCCCCTGTTGAGACAGGTCGCCGCAGCCCAGCCCACCCTGGTCACGGCCTGGGCCGACAGCGCCTACCGCGCCACCGTCATCGAGGGCGCCGCCGCCCTCGGCATCGACCTCGAGATCGTCAGCCGCGACCCTGCCGCCAGGGGCTTCGCCCCGCTGCCACGTCGCTGGGTGGCCGAGCGCATCCTGGCCGGCTGATGCTGCACCGCCGCCTGACCCGCGACTACGAAGCCCGCCCCGGCCATTCCGCAGCCATGATGCACATCGCCATGACCGGCCTCATGACCCGCCGCCTCACCGGCGAGAACACCCCCACCTGGCACGGCACCTGAACCCGGGACCAGACAGGACTAAACGCCCACTAAGCAGCGACGTGCCGGCCGCCCCATGGACGCGCAGCGGCCGGGCCAGGAGCAGAGCGCCTAACCAACGCTGTTGCCTGCGTTCGAGCCCACCTTGGCCGATCTTGGCTGGCAGCCCCCGTGTGCCGGCTGGTCCCGCAGCGGAGCAGGTGGGGCGCGGGCGCGGTTCGCATGGGGGCGAGAGCGGAGACGGAATCGGAACTGCCGGTGCCGGGCCGCGCGGGGCCGGGGTTCAGGAGGCGGGGGAGGTCTCGAAGTAGCCCTGGTCGAGGTCGCCGATGAGGTCGGACCTGGTGGCGTCACGGTTCGTGATGGCCGGGTTCGGGTGCTCGATGTCGGGTTGTGGGGCCAGAGCAGGGGGCCGATGCCGAGGATGCCGAAGTGGGTACCGGCTTCCTCGGCGGGTCACCGGCTGTCAGCACGCCCGTGTGGCGGCCCGCCGGCCGTCACCGCGCGGCCGGGCCGTCCGAACCGGGCGCTCAGGGCTGGCGGGCCGTGAACTGGCGGCGCAGGTATCCGTACCAGGCGTGGACGTACGCGGCACTGACCGCGGCGTCGGGGGCGAAGAGGTCCCAGGCGTGATAAGCGCCGGGGTACAGGTGCAGTTCGACGGGCACGCCGCTGGCCTGGAGCCGCGTCGCGTAGCTCAGGTCCTCGTCGCGGAAGACGTCGAGTTCGGCGGCCGCGACGAAGGTCGGCGGCAGGCCGGTGAGGTCCGTCGCGCGCGCGGGCGCGCTGTACGCAGGCACCTCGTCGGAGCCGGCGCGGTCCCCGAGGATCAGGTTCCAGGCCAGGATGTTGGTCGCGCGGTCCCAGATGCCGATGTCGGTGATCTCGTGACTGGACGCGGTGGTGTTGCGGTCATCGAGCATCGGGTAGCTCAGCGCCTGGAACAGCGGCGCGGGCTCGCCCTGGTCGCGGATCATGAGCGCGGTGGCCGCGACGATACCCCCGCCGCCGCTTTGGCCGGCCAGGGCGACGCGGTCCTCGTCGATGCCGAGCGCGGCCGCCTGACGGCGAAGCCGGCGATAGGCGAGCAGGCCGTCCTCGGCGGCGGCCGGGGCGGGAGCCTCCGGCGCGAGCCGGTAGTCGACGGAGGCGACGACGCAGCCGACCTCCAGGGCCAGGCGCTTGAGGGTGGGGTCGTCCTGGGCCGCGTACCCGAGGACCTGCCCGCCGCCGTGGAACCAGAGCAGCACCGGAAGCGGCCCGGCTGCCTCGGTGGGCCGCAGTAGCCGGATGGGGAGGGTGGATCCGTCCGGGCGGGCCAGGGCGACCTCTTCGACCGACACGGACGGCTCGTCCGGTATCCGGGCCGCGATCGCCTCGGCGAAGGCGCGGATGCCGGCGCGCGTGCCCTCCAGGTCGCTGAGGTCGAACACCCCGGCCTCCGTCATCGGCACCGCCTTCAGGGCCTCGGCGAGTTCGGGGTCGAGCCGCTCGTGCGCGTTCTTGGTGTTCATGTCGTTCGTTTCCTCTCGGCTGCGCGGCAGCCGGTCGTACAGGAGGATGGCGGGTCGTTCGGACCGATTCCGCCGGGCCGTCCGGACGGGCGCGATGACCGGGCCGGGATGGAGAAGAGGGCCTCAGCGCGGGATGGTCGCGGGGGCGTCGAAGTAGTGGCCCTGGCCGAGGTCGTCGATGAGGCCGGGCTGGACGGGCTTCCAGCCCAGGAGATCGCGGGTCAGCGTGCTCAAGGACGGGTTGTCGGCCTGGGCGTGGGCGCTCAGGAAGCCGAAGTGGGCCTCGGCCTGGCTCGGCGGGATGCTGACCACGGGCAGGTTCAGCCCGCGGCCGATGCCCTCGGCGATCTGCCGGAAGGTGACCCCCTCGTCATCGACGGCGTGCAGCCGTGACCCCGCCGGCGCGGATTCCAGCGCCAGCCGGTACAGGCGGGCCGCATCCAGCGTGTGCACGGCGGGCCACCGGTTGGCCCCGTCGCCGACGTGGGCGGAGACGCCCTTGGAACGGGCGATGGAGATGAACGTCGGGATGAAGCCGTTGTGGTCGAGCGAGCTGTGCACGGTCGGCGGGAGCCGGACGACGGACGAGCGGATGCCGCGCTCGGCGAGGGCGACCACCGCGTTCTCGGCGTCGATCCGCGGTCCCGCGTCGAGCGTGCAGTCCTCGGTGAGGGGGTCCTTCCGTCCCGCGAAGGCGAACAGCACGGTTCCCGACGTGGTCACCAAAGGCTTGCCGGTGCCGGCGAGCGCGTCCCCGAGCGCCTCGATGGCGCGCAGGTCCGCCGTGACCGCGCCGTCGAAGTCGCCGGCGAACATGGCGTCGTGCTTGAAGGCCAGGTGAATGACACCGTCGGCCGCGGCGGCGGCCCCGGCGAGACCGTCGAGATCGTCGAGATCGCCTCGGTGCACCTCGGCGCCGGCAGCCGTCAGCGCGGCGGAGGACGTGTCCGAGCGAGCCAGCCCGACGACCTGGTGTCCCGCTTCGAGGAGTTCGGGGACGACGGCGGAGCCGAGATGTCCGGAGGCTCCGGTGACGAAGACGCGCATGGTGTGTGCCTTCCTGCTGCGAGCTCCCGACCAGGGGCGGAGAGCCGTGATGTCAGTTAGTGACATCACTGTAGCGCCCATGTCAGTCTCTGTCATCACTTTGATGTCAGATTCTGTCATCGGTGTGTAGGGTCGGTGCATGAGCCGATGGAAACCCGACGCGCGCGGCCGCCTGGAGAAGGCGGCGATGGAGCTCTACAACGACAAGGGCTTCGAGGCCACCACCGTGGCGGAGATCGCCGCTCGGGCCGAGGTCACCGAACGCACCTTCTACCGGTACTTCGCCGACAAACGGGAAGTCCTCTTCCAGGCCAACGCCCTCGCTGACGTCCTCGCGCGCGCCACGGCCACCGCCGCCGACCCTCTGGCGCCACTGGAGGTGATCACACACGCACTCACAGAAGCCGCTCCGGTCTTCGAGGAACGCGCAGAACTGGTACGGCAGCGCCAAGCCGTCATCGCCGCCAATCCCGAGCTGCAGGAACGTGAACTGGCCAAACTGGCCTCACTCGTCTCCATCCTCGCCCACGCGCTTCGGGAACGCGGTCTGGATCCCACCACCGCGGCACTCGCGGCCGAAATCGGGATCGCCGCGTTCAAGGTCGCCTTCGACCGCTGGATCAACGACCCCGGCCGGCATACCCTCGCCCAGCACATTCGGGAAACCCTCGACGCCACCAGGCGCCTCACCGCGCCCGCCGAACAGGCCGCCGCGACCGACGACGGGAGCCTCCCAGGCCAGGAGAACGTGACATGAATGCGGCGGGCACCCCGAGCAAGGGACCCTCCGGCGCAGGGGAGTGGTGCGGGTGCTCCAGGACGCAGAACGAGCAGGCGGCCTTGTCGGCCAGGCCGGGTGGCAGGTTGGGGCGGCAAGGCTTTGAGCTTGGCGCCGACGCCTTCGAGGACAGCCCGTAGCGGGCCTCTTGCTCGGCAGGCAGGTGCTCAACAGGCATGCCGGGGCACAACACGATCGCGGTCCCGACCTGCCTCCCGCGTTTCCGTCAGGCGACATGAATGTGCAACCCCAAGGTTGCGCGACGCTCCCGCATGTGCAACCCTGGAGTTGCACATGAGAAACAGGGAAGCGACGAAAGAGGAGCACACCATGATCGGTGACCGCATTGAACGCGAGATCGTCATCGCCGCCCCGCCGGAGCGGGTCTGGCCGCTGGTGGCCGAGCCCGGGTTCTGGGCGGCGGAGGCGGGCGACGCGACCTTCCGCGGCACGACCGTCACGCAAGGCCAGTCCATGGTGATCAAGAACGCCGAGCACGGTGACTTCCCGATGCGCGTGGAGAAGGTCGATCCGCCGAGGTACCTGGCCTGCCGGTGGGTGAGCGCGTTCCCCGGCGAGGAGTTGCGCGAGAACAACTCCACGCTCGTGGAGTTCACCCTGACGCCCGAGGGCGACGGCACGCGGCTGCGCGTGGTGGAGAGCGGGTTCGCCGCGCTGGCCACGTCCGAGGACAACCGCCGCAACATCGTCGACGACCACACCGCCGGCTGGAAGCAGTGCTTCGAGGCGCTGGCGGCCCGCGCCGGGTGAGCCGCCGTCATGGCTGAACGCGCCGCCGACGTCGTGAACGACGTCCTCGCCGCGCTGGCCGACCCGACCCGCCGGCACCTGCTGGACCTGCTCTCCGCCAGCGGCCAGGCCTCCGCGACGACGCTGGCCGACGGACTGCCGGTCTCCCGCCAGGCCGTGGCCAAGCACCTCGCCGTCCTGGACGCGGCCGGGCTGGTCGAGAGCGTGAAGGTCGGCCGCGAGGTCCGCTACGCGGTACGCCCGGAGGCGCTGGAGACGACGGCCCGCTGGATGGCCGCGCTCGCCGCCGACTGGGACCGCCGCCTCGCCAGGATCAAACGCTTCGCGGAGGCGGCCGAGCAGGACCGGCACCATCCCAAGGAGTGATCATCATGCACAACGCCACCGCCATGCCGCACGTCGTCGAGCGCGGCAGCTTCCAGGCCGAGCTCGACCGCCTGCGCATCCGGGAGAAGGCCCACACCCGGGAGGGCGACGCCATCGCCGCGGCCCGGCGGCGCCTGCCCATGGTCGAGGTCGACCCCACCCTCGAACTGCTCGGCCCGAACGGGCCGGTCAGCCTCCTCGACACCTTCGAGGGACGCCGCCAGCTCATCGCCTACTCCTTCATGTGGAACCCCGGCCGGCCCGCGGCCGAGCAGTGCGAGGGCTGCACGTTCTACACCACGCAGGTCGGCGAGCCGGCCCACCTGCACTCCCGCGACATCACCTTCGCGGTCTTCTCCCAGGGGCGCAACGTCGCCTCCAGCGGGGGAGACATCCGGGCCTCCTACGAGGCGAGCCTGCGCTACCGCGCGTTCATGGGCTGGGAACACCTGCCGTGGTACTCGGCGCAGCCATCACTCGACGCGCTGCTCGCCGGCCGCCAGGCCGGCCTGTTCCACCTGATCTGCTACCTGCGCGACGGCGATCGCGTCTTCGAGACGTACTGGACGACGCGGCGCGGCGTGGAGGCGCTGGACCACAGTTACGCCCTCATGGACCTGACCGCGTACGGCCGCCAGGAGCCCTGGGAGGACTCGCCGGCCGGATGGCCGCAGAAGTGCACGAACGTGCGCACCGACGCCGGCTCACCCGACTGGCCGCCGGCGTCGTCGTGGCCGGGCGGACGGCCCATCGCGCAGTGGTCTCGGCTCGACTCCGGGCGTTCCGACGACCTCGGCCCCGTGGGACCCCCGAACCAGCAGCCCCATCCCTGCCACTAGGGCGGTGGGGTGATCGCGGATCCCGCGCGTCGCAGGTGGCAGGCTCTCACCTCGTGCCCCGCCGCTGGCCGGCAGGTGGATCCACGGGTGCGGGCCGCCTGCCGGGTGGCGGGCCGGGGCGGGGCTCAGGTGGCCGTCCCGATCAGCCGTTGCAGGGCGTGGTCGCGGGCCAGGACGGCGGCGCCCGTCACGGTGGCCGTGGTGCCCAGGCCGCTCTGACGTACCTCGACCGGGATGTGCAGGTTGTGCAGCGTCTCGCGGACCGTGCCGAGGAGCAGCGGATTGGAGCCGATGCCGCCGCCCAGCACCACCAGCCCCGGATCCACCAGGGCGACGACCGCCACGATCAGCCGGCCGAGCTGCGCGGCGTGCTCGGCGACCGCGCGCTGGGCCGGCGCGTGCCCCTCGGCGGCGCGCTGGAAGAGCTCCTCGGCGCTGGACGGTCGCGGCTGCTCGCTCCCGGGCCAGGCGGCGACGGCTCGGCGCAGCAGCTGCTCGGCGCCGAGGAAGTGTTCGAGGCCGTCCGGGGCGGGCTGCCGGTCGGGGGCCCAGGGGAACGGCAGGTGGGCGACCTCCCCGGCCCAGCCGGACGCGCCGCGCAGCAGCCGTCCGTCGATGACGATGGCGGCGCCGATGCGTACGCCGGCCTGGACGTAGGCGAACTGTGAGAACCCCTGCGCCACCCCGACGCCCCGCTCAGCCAGGGCGGCGCAGTTGACGTTGTTCTCCAGCAGGAGCGGGACCTCGGGCAGGGAGAACGCCTTCAGCATGGCGCGCGCTTCCGGCCGGTGGGACGGCGCGCCGGGGTCGCGGTCGGTCACGATCGTCGGCAGCGCGATCACGATCTGGCGCAACGGCCCGTTGTCGTCCAGCCGGGGCAGCGTCTCCCGGAGGAGGTCACCGGCCACGGCGGCGCTGGCCTGCAGATCGGCCAGGGGAGGCGCGTCGCGGCCGGGTTGTGGCGCGCTCTGGAGTGGCACCTCGCGGTCGGCGTCCAGGAGGCGCACCCCGCTCACGGTCTGGGCGTGGACGCGGGCGCGCGTCACGCCGACGTCCACCCCGACGACGTGCCCCGCGCCCTCACCGATCCGGTACAGCATCGCCGACCGCCCGGTGTGTCCCTGGGTCGAGCCGGCGGCGGAGACCAGGCGGTGCTGTTCGAGCTCCGCCATCGCGGCCGACACGGTGGGCTTGGAGAGCCCCAGCGCCTGGCTGATCTGCGGCCTCGTGGCCTGCCCGCGCCGCACCAGCTCGGCCAGCACGGCCCGCGCGCTCGTACTCAGTGACGTCATGCCCATCCCCGCGAACTCAACCAGTACTCCCATGATCCTCCCGCATCAGCACTTGACATACCTTATCCGACTTCGTTAGGTAATTTGCCTAACGAACGAGGAGAAGTCGCATGTCCGCCCCCTCCATCTCACGCCGTCGCCTCCTGAGCGTGCCCCTGACGCTCGGGGCCGCGGCGGTGCTGCCCGGCTGCGCCGTACCCAGAGTCGACCGCATCGACGACAGCGGCGGCCCGGCCCGGCTCAACGCCCTGTTCATGAAGCAGGCCAGCTACAGCGAGGAGGACGTGCGCGCCATGCTCGCGTCCTTCCACGAACTCCACCCCGACATCACCGTGCGGCCGACGTTCGTCGCGTTCGAGGCGCTGCACGACAAGATCGTGGTGTCCGCGCCGGCCGGCACGTACGACGTGGTGCTCATCGACTGCACCTGGCCGGCCGAGCTGGCCGGCAAGAACATGTTGCTCGACGTCACCGACCGCTACGACCCCGCCTGGCAGGCGGACATCCTGGCCGGCACGCTCGGCGGCGTCTCGTACCGGGGCCGCAGGTACGGCGTGCCGTGGAGCCCGGGCGCGAAGATGTTCTTCTACAACGCCGAAATGATCAAGCGGGCCGGCGTCGAGGAGACTTCCCTGGCCACCTGGGACGGCGTCGTGGAGGCCGCCAGGGCGCTGAAGGCCAAGCGGGTGGTCGAGCACCCGCTGGTGTGGAGCTGGGCCCACGCCGAGGCGCTGATGTGCGACTACGCGCAGCTCCTCGGCGCGTTCGACGGGCGCTTCCTCGACGAGAACGGCAGGGCGGCCTTCCACACCGGCGGCGGGGTGCGGGCCCTGGAGTGGATGCGGCGGACGCTGGAGGAGGGGCTCAGCGCCCCCTCCTCGGTCAAGCTCCTGGAGGACGACGTCAAGAAGGTCGTCTGCCAGGGGGCCGCCGCCATCGCCCTGAACTGGGACTACATGTACGCCGAGGCCAACGACCCCAAGCAGTCGAAGATCGTCGGCCGGCTGAAGCCCGCACTCGCGCCCAAGGGCCCGACCGGCAAGGGCCCGGCGGCCAACGGCTCGATGGGCCTGTCGGTCATGGCGACCTCCCGGCGGCCGGACGCCGCCTGGCAGCTCGTCACGTACCTGACCGGCAAGGAGAACCAGCTCCGCTACGCCAGGAACACCCTGCCGGTGTGGAAGAGCGCCTACCGCGACCCCGTGCTCACCACCGGCCCGCAGGCGCCGCTGGTGGCGGCCGAGCAGGCCCAGCTCGAATCGCTGGTCGAGCGGCCGGCGGTGGCGCAGTACAACGCGGTCAGCCAGCAGATCCAGGCCGCGGTGCAGTCGTGCCTGGTCACCGGCACCCCGGCGGCGCAGGCCCTGGCAGCGGCCGCCGCCCGGGTCAACGAGATCATTGGAGACTGACCGTGACCGCTCAAGGCAGGAACGAGCGGCAGTGGCCGCTGGCCCTGGCCCTGCTCGCCCCGTCGCTGATCGTGGTGCTCGGAGTCGTGCTCTACCCCATGGGCCGCACGCTCGTGCTCTCCTTCCTCGACGCCACCTCGGCGCTGCAGGACGCGTTCGACTTCGTCGGGCTGGACAACTACACCGAGCTGCTGTCGGACTCCGGCTTCTGGGCCACGGTCCGGCGTACGGCGGTGTTCACCGTCTTCTCCACCGTGGTGGAGCTGGGCGTCGGGATGCTGCTGGCGCAGTTCCTCAACCAGCGCATCCGCGGCCAGTGGTTCTTCCGCAGCCTGGTCGTCCTGGCCTGGGCGCTGCCCACGATCGTCGGCGCCAACATGTGGCGCTGGATCCTGCACCCCGAGTACGGCGCGCTCAACGGCCTGCTCACGCAGGCCGGCCTGCTCGACACCTACCAGGACTGGATCGGCGGCCCGCAGCAGGCGCTGTTCGTGGTGGCGCTGGTGGACGCCTGGAAGACGACGCCCCTGGTGGCGATCCTGCTGCTGGCCTCCATGCAGACCATCGGCGACGACGTCTACGAGGCCGCCGCCATGGACGGGGCGGGCCCGGTGCGCCGCTTCCTGTCGATCACGGTGCCCATGCTCAAGCCCGCCATCGCGATCGTGCTGGTGCTGCGGACGATCGAGGCGTTCAAGGTGTTCGACATCATCTACATCATCACCAGGGGCGGGCCCGACTCCGGCACCACCACGATGGCCTTCTACACCTACTTGCAGGCCTTCTCCAACCAGCAGTTCAGCATCGGCTCCGCGGCCGCGTACCTCACCGTGCTGTTCATCTTCGTGCTGTCGCTGGTGTACCTGCGCATGCTCCGCACCGAGACGAAGGGGCTCGTGTGAAACCCTCCCGCTCCTACTACATGGCCATGTACGCCTGCGGCACGCTGCTCGCGCTGGCCGTGCTCGGCCCGTTCGCGCTGCTGGTGCTGGCCAGCGTGGCGCAGCCGGCCGACCTGCTGGGCAGGCCGCCCGCCTGTGGCCCGATCGGCCGACCCTCGACCGATACGTGGCGATCTTCACCGAGGCGACCGGCGGCGTGGCGGGCGACTTCCGCGCGGCCCTGGTCAACTCCCTGCTGGTGGCCGCGTGCAGCGTCGCGGTCAGCCTGGTGACCGGGGTGCTCGGCGCCTACGCCTTCGCCCGGCTGCGTTTCCGCGGGCGGGGGTTCGTGCTGTTCCTGTTCATGCTGACGTACATGATGCCGCCGCTCGCCCTGGTGGTGCCGCTGTACCTGGCGGGCGCGGCGCTCGACCTGCTCGACACGCGGACCGCGCTGACCGTCGTCTACTGCTCGCTGACCACGCCGTTCGTGCTGTGGCTGCTGTCGGGGTACTTCCGCGCGCTGCCGGCCGAGCTGGAGGAGGCCGCCCGCATCGACGGCTGCACCCGCGTCGGCGCGCTCGTGCGGATCGTGCTGCCGGTGGCGCGGCCCGGGCTGATCTCGGCGGGGCTGCTGGCGTTCCTCATGGCCTGGGACGAATTCTTCTACGCCCTCGTCTTCACCTCCTCGCCCGCCTCCAAGACCGTACCGGTGGCGCTGGCCGAGTTCACCGGCCGCTACAGCCTGGACTTCGGGCAGATGGCGGCCGGCGGGCTGCTGGCCGCGGTCCCGCCGGTGCTCATCGCCCTGTTCTTCCAGAAGCACATCACCCGCGGCCTGGCCGCGGGCGCCGTCAAGTAAGGAATGGTTCCCATGTCACAGATTTCCCTGGCAGAGGCGCTGGAACGGCAGCCGGACGCGCTGGCCGCCGCCGTGCGTACGCTCGGCGAGCAACTCGCGGACCCGTCGGCGTGGCCCGCGCCGCGCCGGCCGCTGTTCGTGGCGATGGGCGCCAGCCACGCGGCGCTCGCCGCCTGCGTGCACCGGCTGCGAACGGCCGGCATCTGGGCCTCCCGCACCGGGTGCGGCCCCGTCGGCGATGCCGATCTGGTGGTCGGCGTGTCCCAGTCGGGCCGCAGCGCGGAGACCGTGGCGACGCTGCGCGAGGCGCCGGCGGAGCGGCGGCTGGCCGTGGTGAACGTGGCGCCGTCGCCGCTGGCGGAGCTGGCCGGGCGGGTGTTGTCGTGCGGGAGCGTGGCGGACTCGAAGGTCTCGACCTCAGGCTTCAGCGTCACCCTGGCCGCGCTGGGGATGCTGAGCGACGTGTGGGCCGGCGGGCGGCCGGACCCCGTGTGGCCCACGCTGCCCGGCCTGCTCGCGGTGGACCTTCCGCCGGTCGCCGAGCAGGTCGCCGGCTGCGTCGCCGTCGACGTCGTGGGCGGCGGCGCCTCGCTCACCGCCGCCGAGGAGGGAGCGCTGATGCTGCGAGAGGCGTGCCGGCTGCCCGCCACCCCGTACGAGACCCGGCAGTACCTGCACGGGCCCATGGAGTCGGCGGGCCCGCGGACCGCGCACGTCATCATCGGCGGCGAGCGCGAGGCGGAGCTGGCCGCCCAGCTCGCCGGGGCCGGTCACGTGACCGTCTACGTGGGGCCGTGCCAGAGCGCCGTACCGCGGGTGGCGGTGCCTGCGATCCCGGCCGTGGCCAGGGCGATCCTGGAGAACGCGGTGCTCCAGCGGCTCGTGGCGGCGGTGGCGGGCGTGCGCGGCGTGCCGGTGGGCGAGTTCCGCTTCTCCGTGGGCGACACGAAAGTGGACTCGGCCGCGGCGGAAGCCGTATGAACCGGCGGGCCGGCGACGTGCCCCCGCGGGTCGCCGTCGGCGTCGACGTGGGCGGCACCAAGACCCACTGGCGGGCCGTGGACGCCGACACGGGCGACCTCGTGGCGGACCGCGTCGTGCCCAGCGAGCTCGGCACCGGCCTGCGCGACCTGGCCGCCTGGCTGGCCGCCCACCTGCGCGGCAGCGGCCTCCGATACGACGCGGTGGGCGTGGGCGCGCACGGCTGCGACAGCCCGGCCCTCTGCCGCACCCTTCAGTCCGAGCTCGTCGCCAGGCTCGACGTCCCGGTACGGGTCGTCAACGACGCCCACCTGCTCCCGCACGCGGCGGGCCTGCCGGGGGCCATCGGCGTGGTCGCCGGTACCGGCTCGGTCGCCGCGGGCACCGGCCCGGACGGCGAGCCCCTGCTGGCCGGCGGGTGGGGATGGGCCCTGGGGGACGAGGGGTCGGCAGCGGGCCTGGTGCGCGAGGCCGTACGCGCGGCCTACGCCCGCCACGACGCCGGCCTGCCCCCGGACGAGCTGACCACCCGCCTGCTCACGGCCTTCGAGGCGGCGGAGGTGGCGGCCCTGTCCCAGGCGATGACCCGCTCACCGGGCGCCGAGGAATGGGGGCGGCACGTCCCGCTGGTCTTCGAGGCCGCGGCGGAGGGGTCGGCGAGCGCGGTCCGGGTCGTCGAGGAGGGCGCGCGGGCCCTGGCGGGGCTGGTGGACACGCTCATCGCGCGTGGAGCGTCCGCCCCGGCGGTGGTCGCCGCCGGGGGAGTGATCACCAAACAGCCGCTGCTGTTCGCGGCGCTGAGGGACGCGGTGCGCGAGCGCCATCCCCAGGTGCCCGTGGTGTTGCTAAAGGAGGCGCCGGTGCGGGGGGCGCTGAGCCTGGCGCGCGAGCTGCTGGGCGTCCGCCGTCCCCGGCCGGGGGAGGAGGGCGGGTAGCTCGGCGGCCACGGTCGTGGAGGGCCTGCGGTGCCGCAGGCTCTCAATTATCGGAATGCCGGCGTGCCAGGAAGGAAGCGTGACCACCGGCGAGCCGGCGACCGCGACCCGGCTGTGCCCGGCCTGCCCTCGCCGCCTCGCACGCGGGTGGCCGTCACCGCGCCCTGATGCCGTTGAGTATCAGGGCGATGACCGCCTCCGCCTCCGCCGCGGTCCCGGGGGAGCGCCACTCCGCGGCATGTGCCGGGTTGTGGAAGCGGCTGGTCGCGTCGAGGATCGCGCGGGCGGTCACCTCGGGGTCGCCGGGCGCGAAGTCGCCGACGGCGATGCCGTCCTCGACGATGGCGCGGATCTGGGCGAGCAGGTCGGCGACATGGGCGGACGACACGCTGCTGTGCTCCGTCGCCAGCACCCGGAAGGTGGCGAACAGCTCCGGATCGTTGTCCGCTTTGGCCCATTTCTGGGTGAACATGGCGGTGAGCAGAGCACGCAGCCGCTCGGACGGGGTCAGCCCTGGATCTCGCACTGCCGCCGCGAGCTCCTCGCGCACCCGGTCGAGCCAGCGCCGGATCACGGCCTCGCGCAGCGCCGCCTTGGACGGGAAGTGCCGGTACACGCTGCCGTGGCTCACCCCGAGGACCCGCGCGACGTCGAGCACCGTGGTCTTGTCGGGCCCGTGGCGGCGCAGCACCTCCTCGGTGGCGGACACGATCGTCTCCGCGTCGAGCGGCTCCGCGCGCATAGGACCTCCTCCGTTCCCGGCAGTGGACCGTACGTCGATCAGCCGGCCGAAGTCAAACTGACAAAAATTGAAATCTGTCATCCCAAGCCTGTACGGTTCGGGCGTCGCACCATCACCACGACACCTGAGGACGGATCATGAAAGCCATCGTCCACCGCGACCACGGCGGCCCCGACGTGCTGCGGCTCGTCGAGCGTGACCTGCCCGAACCCGGCCCCGGCGAGGTTCGCGTGCGGGTCGCCGTGTCCGCGGTCAACCCCACCGACGTGCAGGGCCGCTCCGGCAACCACGGGCCCAGGCAGTTCCCGGAGGTCATCCCGCACCTGGACGGCGCCGGTGTGATCGACGCCGTCGGCGAGGGCGTGGACCGGAGCCGGATCGGCGAGCGGGTCTGGTTGTACCTGGCCGCCGCCGGGCGGCCCACCGGCACCGCCGCCGAGTTCACCACCGTGCCCGCCGACCAGGCCGTGCCGCTGCCCGAGCAGGCGGGTTTCGAGGTCGGGGCGGCGCTCGGCGTGCCCGCGCTGACCGCCCACCGGGCGCTGACCGTCGCCGAGGACGGGCCGCGGCGCCTGCGTCCCGGATCGATGGAGGGGAAGGTGGTGCTCGCGGCGGGCGGGGCCGGAGCGGTCGGGCACGCGGTGATCCAGCTCGCCCGCTGGGCCGGCGCGACCGTGATCAGCACGGTCAGCGGCCCGGACAAGGCCCGGCTGGCCACGGCCGCGGGCGCGCACCACGTGGTCAACTACCGCGAGGGGGATCCGGCCGCCGAGATCCGCACGTTCGCACCGGACGGCGTCGACCTCGTGGCCGAGGTGGCGCTCGGCGCGAACCTCGCCCTGGACCTGGCCGTGCTGCGCCCGCGCGGGACGATCTCCACCTACGCCAACGACGGTGGCAAGCCGGTCGAGCTGAACGTGCCGCAGAACATGGTGCTGAACACCCGCCTGCAGTTCCTGGTGCTCTACACGGCCGGCCCGCAGGCGCGCGCCGCGGCGGTCGCGGACGTCGCCGCCGCCGTCCGCGACGGCGCCCTGCCGGTCGGCGAGGCGCACGGCCTGCCGCTGATCCGCTTCCCGCTCGACCGCACCGCCGACGCGCACCGCGCGATGGAACGCGGCACGGTCGGCAAGGTCCTGGTGGACGTCGCATGGTGACCGGTTCTCTGCCCCGGAGCACGCCCGCCGAGCAGGGCGTCGACGCGACCGGAATCGACGCGTTCATCGCCGCCCTCGCCCCCCTGCCGGGCGTCGAGCTGCACAGCCTGATGGTGCTGCGGCACGGTCACGTGGTGGCCGAGCGGTGGTGGCGTCCGTACCGGCCGGATTCGCCGCGGTTGCTGTACTCGCTGACCAAGAGTTTCGTCTCGACCGCTCTCGGCTTCGCGGTGGCCGAGGGCCTGGCCGACCTCGACGCCACCGTGCTGTCCTACTTCCCCGAATGGGACGCCCGGGTGAGCGATCCGCGCTCACGCGCCACGCTGGTCCGGCACGTGGCCGCGATGGCCGGCGGGCACGCCGGCGAGCGGGAGGAGCAGGCGTACCGGGCGGGGGAGGGTGACATGGCGCTCGGCCTGCTGCTGGTGCCGCCGGAGTACGAACCCGGCACGTTCTTCGCCTACAACCAGCCGTGCACGAGCACGCTCGCCGCGATCGTGCGGAAGGTCAGCGGCGGCTCCCTGGCCGACTTCCTGGGGCCCCGGCTGTTCGAGCCGCTGGGCATCGGCACGCACGGCTGGTGGCGCGACCCGGCCGGCGGCGAGTCGGCCCATCTCGGGCTGCACACGACCACCGAGGCGATCGCCAAGCTGGGACAGCTCTATCTCGGCAACGGCGTCTGGCAGGGCGAACGGCTCCTGCCGGCGGAATGGGTGGCCGAGGCCACCCGGGCACAGGTCGCCACCAGCGACCCTGATCCGGACTGGCGGCAGGGGTACGGCTTCCAGTTCTGGGTCAGCCGGCACGGCTACCGCGCAGCCGGCGCGCACGGCCAGTTCGCGCTCGTCCTGCCGGAGGCCGACGCGGTGGTGGCGATGACCGCGCAGAGCCCGAACATGCAACAGGTGCTCGACCAGGTGTGGGCGCACCTGCTGCCGGCCCTGACCGCCGGAAAGGGGCCGGAGGGCCCGTGGCCGGCCCTCACCCCGGACCTGGCCCTTCCGGCGGGCACGGCCGGCGCGATCACCAGGGCGACCTACCGGCCGGGCCCGGGGAACGCGGCCGGCCGCCTGCGCACGATCGAGCTGAGCCCCGGCGAGATCACCCTGATCGACGACGGCCCGCCGGTCACGGCGGCACTCGGCCCGGCCGGCCGCTGGACCACCACCGACGTCTGGGCCACCGCCCACGCCTGGTCAGGCGGCGAACTCCACGTCGACGTGGTCTTCCTGGACACCCCGCACCGCCTCCGCCTGACCCTGGACCCGGCCGGCGGCACGTTCACGGCGGCCTGGCAGTCGCCCCCGCTCACCCGCCGGCCGCTGGCCCACCTGCGCATGCCGCGCTAGACGTCGCGGACCGGTGACACAGCTCGAACCGGACCGGAGGAGGCGTCATGCCCGGCACCACGATTCGCCCGTCCGAGATCCCGATCGCCACCGACGCCGCCCTGAACGACCTGCGCACCCCGCATCGCCGCCGGCCCGGCCCCGGGGTGTCATAGGGTGACGATCTGCCATTCCTGGTTGGTGCCGTTGTTGCCGGGCCATTGGATGATGCGGGCGCCGTCGGCTGTGGAGCCCCCTTCGACGTCCGCGCACAGTCCGTTGCCGAGGTTGACGAGCCGGTAGTAGCCGCTTGTGGCGGCGGGAAGGAGTTTCCACTGCTGGTTGGCGCCGTTGTTGTCGGTCGTCTGGACGAGGGCGGCGCCCTGGCCGGCGTTCGGGCTGCTGAGGACCTTGCCGCTGCCGACACCGGACAGCCGTAAGGAGCCGTCGGAGTTCTGCGACATCCGCCACTGCTGGTTGGGCCCGCCGTTCCAGCGCCATTGGACGATGGCGGCGCCGTCGGCGGTGGAGGCGCCCGAGACGTCGAGCACCTTGCCGCTGTTGCGGTTGACCAGGCGGACGACGCCGCCGGACGGGCCGCCCGCGCCCCACTCGACGGTGATCCGGGTGGTCGTGCCCGCGGTGAGTGACACCTGCCTGGCGTGGCTGCCCAGCGGCGAGGCGGCGACGCTCGCACCGGTGGAGACGGAGGCGATGCCGCGCCGGCAGATGAGCGTCACGGTCTGGGCGAGGTCGGAGACGACGGTGGCGGTGACGGTCCGGGCGCCGAGGTCCCAGGTGAGGGACTCGATCCGGATGCGGTTGCGGCCGCGCACGCCGGTGATCGTGCCCTTGGCGAGCTGGTCGGGCAGGGCGGGCAGCAACTCCAGGATGCCGGGCCTGGTGTAGATCAATGCCTCGGCGAGAATCGCGGGCAGCGCATGGGCGGCATCGGCGTTGTAGATCGCCAGGTTCGGGTTGTGCGAGGTCATCAACGACCGGAAGACCATGTTGTTGCCCAGGATCTTCCGCACGTTGGCGTACACGCCGGCGCCGTCCTTGAGCCGGGCTCGGGCGAGGCCGCGGTGGATGGCGCCGTGAGCCTCCCCTGCCTCGTCGCCTCGCAGGTCCAGGGCGCGGCTCGCGGAGCGGATCAGGTCGGGTTCGTCCTCGGGGGTGATCTCGTGCAGCGGCCAGAGCGGGTACATGTGCTGGACGTGACGGTGGTTGTAGCGGTCGCTCAGGCTGGGCCAGGACCATTCCGCGAGCGCCCCGTCGCCGTTGATCCGGTAGTCGGGCAGCTTGGCCAGCAAGGCGGTCCAGCGTTGCACGCCCTGTCCTGGGCCCTGCTCGACGCCGAGGAAGTCGGCAGCCTCGATGGCGGCCCGCAGCGCGTGCCTGCCCGCGGCGATCTCCCCGGTCGCGTTGATCGACAACTGCCTGCCCGTGTTGCCGGGGCTGTTCTCCATGGAGAAGCACGGCACGAAGATGACCTTGCCGTTGGCGTCGGTGCGGGTGAGGAAATCCTCATAGAACGAGGCGAGCTCGATCAGGACCGGAGCGAGCCTGGTGCGATAGAAGGTGGCGTCACCGGTGACCTGGTAGTACTCCAGCAGCGGATAGAGCAGCCAGTCGGCGCCGCCGATCCAGGTGTGCCCGGGGAATCCGCCGTCGAAGTGCAGCATCGTGCCGTACTCGCCGTCGGTCCGGGAGGGAGCGAGCAGGCCGCGGGCGCCGTAGAGGTTTCTGGCGTTGGTGCGCCAGTCGTTGAGCTGGCCGAGGATCAGGTTGAAGTAGCCGTCCATGGCCTCGGTGAGGGACAGGATGTTGCCGCCGGCGACCTGGACGTTGAGGTTGGCGTCGGTGGTGAAGTCGCCGGCCCACGCCGCGTCCCAGGCGCCCGTCCACAGGCCGGTCAGCCGCGGCGGCAGGATGCCGCTGGAGGACAGGAACAGGTAACGGCCGGAGTCGTACATCCGCTCCAGCAACGCCAGGTCGATGACATTGCGGTGGGCATTCTGCCGCGCGATCAACTCGCCGGTCGGCACTTGCCGATCGGCGGCGCTGACGTTCAGGTCAAGGCGTGAACGGTCGTACAGCGCGGTGTGCAGGGCGGTATGCCGCGTGAGCAAGCTCGTGTAGTCGGCGCTCAGCGCGGCCAGCGCCGCGTGCAGCGGTCTGGCGTCCCACGCGGTGGACGACTCGTAGCGGTCGAGTTGGGTCAGCAGCACGAGTTTGGTCGCCGCGGCCACCACGATGGCCGACCCGCTCACCCGTACCGAACCGCCGGTCGCGATCACCCGGGTGACGCCCTCATAGCCGAACGCCCCCTGCCCGGCGGGGTATCTGCCCCGCAGGTTCAGGTAGCCGTCACCGCCGGCGATCGTGGCCAGGGTGGTGAAGCCGACCGACCCCGGCACGCCGCTCAGGCCCGTGTTGACGCCGAGCGTGGTGTCGATCGTCCGGCCCGGCGCGGGAGTGAGCTCGTGGACGATGACCCTGTCGGCCCGGGAAGCGAAAGCCCGGCGGCTCCACGTACCGAAACCGTCGGTCCACGTCGAGGTGACCTCACCGGTCCTGAAATCGGTGACCCGGGCGTAGTCGTTGACCGTCGTCATTCCCGGGGTGCTGATCTGCAGCTCATAGCCCGGGTGGAAGGTCTGGGTCCAGCGCAGCGCCCAGCCGGAGGTGAAGTCACTGGTGGCACCGTTGAAGTCGCCGGCCAGCGCCTTGTCCCTGACCCCCGCCAACCGGCCCGACAACACCGGCGGAGTCACGTTACGGGTGCCGTTGGGCAGCACGAACCGATGATGGGTGAAGATCACCTTTTCCAGGCTGGGCGCACCGTAGAGCATGGCCCCGTACTCGCCGTTGCCGGTCAGGAAGGCATCGGTCCACCCTGACGCGGCGGCCGTGTCGTAGATGCCGCGCTGCGGCAGGGTCACCTGCGGCGGCACGGCAGCAGCCGCTCGGCCACTGAAGATCGCCGGAGACAGCCCGGCGGCGCCGGCGGTGGCCACAGTGGCGGCGATGAAGTGTCGACGGTTCATCGGCGTGCTCATCGAAACTCCTGATGGCGAGGTAGGTGATGGGTTGTGCCTAATGCCGCCCGTGCGCCGCGGCTGAGCTCGCCGAAACGTATGACGTCCAATGTTTGGCGTCAATGGGGACTCGAGATGCCCCGCAACCCCGCCGCCGGATTCTGGGATGATCGGCGGTTTCCCTGGACCATTCGTGAAATTTTCATCGACAGAAGACCAGGTGTCGGGACGGTTGCGGCAAGTTCGGCTTCCCCAGTCCGTGCTTGATGGTCGTCGTCGACGTCTACACGACGCAGATCTCCATGCCGCGAGGCTAGAGATGATCGCGGCCAGTTTCCTGCCGCAATCGCGGCCCATGGGACGCCCCTGCCGGTCAAGCTCGTTGGGCTAGGACGTCCAGGCGATCAACCGCAGTGTCCCGCCTGCTCCGGTCAGGGCGCCTGCGCTGGCGAGCGCGAGCAGGGGAGCGCCGGTGGCCATGTCGATCAGGAGCAGCGCCACGGGGATCGGGGTGAGGCGCATCAGCCGGCCGACGCGGGTGGGCGGGGAGAGGAGCGAGGTGATCGAGCCGCACGCCAGGCCGATTCCGATCGCGGAGGTGACCAGGCCCCAGCTCATCGCGCCGTCGAGGTAGCGGGTGGCGTAGATGGGGCCGAGCACGCTCACGCCGGCCGCCCAGCACGCCGACATCAACGCGTTCACCACTGACGATCCAGCAGGTGGCCAGGTCAACGCCCTGGGCCCGCCACCGATCCACCGGAGCGACGGAGCCGATCGGCCGGCGCGCCCGCGCTGCGGTACGGCATCATCAGCGCGCCGACGCTACGTGCGGTGGCGGCCCAGCGCAATATCACTATCTGTGATTGGACAACTACGTTGAGGGTATGAGGGGGATAGTCCCTCGCCCCTCATGCCGACGCGAAGTGAGACCCCCATGCGAGCACTTGCCCCCTGCCAGTCTGCGATCCCTCTTCGCGAGGCGGCCAGCGTCCTCCTGGATGCTCGGCATCGTCATCGTTGACAGGAGGGCCTGGTGAATCTTCCTGCCGGCCATGCGGACCCCACCGCAACGCGTTCATCACCGATATGGCCGTGGCCATCGCGATGGCCGGTGTGCGGGCTGCCACGCCGTCGCCGGCCATCGGCACGACCGCGGACCTCTGAAGGGAAGGTGTGCATGACGCTCGAAGACGCAGCCGCCATGGCCGTCGCCGTCCCGGAGGAGGCCGGTGCGGCGGACGAGTATGAGGCGTGCGAGCACGCCCGGCGGATGATGGCCGCACTGGGATTCCCGTTGCACGAGCCGGGAATGGTGGGCACGCCGGCGCGCCTGGTGAACGCGCTGCGGGAGCTCACCGGCGGCCTGCGCGAGGACCCGGGCAGGCACCTGGAGGTCACCTTCCCGCCGGAGTCGAACGACCCCGGTCTCATCGCGGTGACGAACGTGCCGTTCATCTCGCTGTGCGAGCACCACCTGCTGCCGTTCACCGGCGCCATGACCGTCGCATACGTTCCCGCACCGGGCGCCCCCATCGTCGGCCTGTCCAAGCTCGCCCGCATGGCTCAGGGCTTCGCGGCCATGCCCCAGGTCCAGGAGCACCTGGGGGAGCAGATCGCGGAGACCCTGCACACCAAGCTGGAGAGCCTGAAGGGGGTCTTCCGCACCGAGCCCGCCATGCGGGAGAACTTCTTCCGCCTGCACAGCAGCGGCGTGTGAGCGGCGGGCCCACCGCCGCGGACTGGGCGGCGCTGCGCCGGCGGGCCCGAGGCGAGGTCATCCTGCCGGGCGACGCCGGATACGCCGCTGCCCGCGGTGTCGCCGATCCCCGCTTCGGCCAGGTCCGTCCCCGGGCGGTGGTGCGCTGCGCCGGCGAGGAGGACGTGCGTGCCGCGGTCGAGTTCGCCCGCCGGCATCGCCTCACCCCGCACCCCCGCTCCGGCGGGCACAGCTTCGCCGGTTACTCCACCGGCCCCGGTCTGGTCGTCGACGTCTCCTCGATGAACGCGGTGACCGTGAACGGCGCGGTGGTCCGGGCCGGCGCCGGCGCCAGGAGCGGTGCGCTGGCCCGCGTCGTCGACGAGCACGCGAGGATCCTGCCGATCGGGACCTGCCCGGAGGTCGGCATCGCGGGCCTGACCCTGGGCGGCGGCATCGGCACGGTGGGCCGGGCGTACGGGCTCACCGCCGACAACCTGCGCGCGGCCGACGTCGTCCTGGCCGACGGCCGCATCGTGACCTGCAGCCCGTCTTGCCACCCGGACCTGTTCTTCGCGCTGCGCGGGGCGGGTGCCGGCAACTTCGGGGTCGTCACGTCCCTGACGTTCGGCACCCACCCGGCGCCCGACGTGAGCTCGTGTTTCCTGCGCTGGCCCCGGCACCGCGCCGTCGGGACCATCCTCGGCTGGCAGCGCTGGGCCCTGGCGCTGCCCGATCAGATGTGGACCCAGGTCGTCCTGAGAGGTGGCGCGGCTCATACGTTGGTGATCACCTGCTGGTGCGGCCCGCCCGGCGGCGACACCTCGTTGATCGACCGTCTCGTCGCGGCGCTCGGCGAGCCGGTCTCCGCGGATTCCCACACCGCCCGCTATCCCCGTTCCCTCGAACGGCTGTGGGCGGAGCACACCCTCGACGACGAGGCCACGCGGCCCCGTTACCCGTTCCAGGAGGACCACCAGCTCTCCGCGCCGCTGCCCCCGGACGCCGCCGCGCTGCTGGCCGGACGGATCGCCGCCAGGACGGACGTGCTCTGCTTCCTGGAGCGGCAGGGCGGCGCCCTTGGCGCGGACCCCGCGACGGCCTGGGCGCACCGCGACTGTCCCTTCGGCCTGTTCTTCTGGAGCGAGGCGTCGCCGGCGGCAGGGCTCGGCCCGGTGCTCGAGGCCAGGAACTGGGCGGTGTCGCTCTGGCAGGATCTGCTGCCCTGGGCGTCCGGCCAGTCGTACCAGAACAACATCTCCCCGCGCCGTCCCGGCTGGGCGCGCGCCTACTACGGCCACCACCTCGAGCGTCTGTACGCGATCAAGGCGGCCTACGATCCGGGCGATCTGTTCCACCACCCGCAGGGCCTGCACCCTCCACGGGCCAGGTGCCCGGGCACCGGAGGAACGCCGCCGGCAGCGCCGGGCCCCCTTCGCCCTTGAGCGCCCGCTCTCCAGTCTGAGCCGCGAGGGGAGGAGGCGGTGACGGGCGTGGCGGTGAGGCTTTCCGCCGGCGTGCCCTGGGTGGTGACGCCGGGCTCGACCACCGCAGCCGCAGTGGTCAGGTCCGGCAGGCGGATCCGGTCCGGCCGGCGCAGGCCGAGCACCACGGCCGTCACACACCGGCTCGCGCGAGCCCAGCCCCGGGACAGGGTGGTCACCCCAAGTCTTCCCTAACAGAAAGTAGTCAAAAGGTTGCACAGAGATATTATCGTGGTATGTTTCCCGAACCCGGGGCTCCGCTGATGATGCCGTGGGCCCTGCGCGTTGCCGGCACGCTGTGCCTGGCCGACCTCATGGCCGACGGGCTGTCCCGTCCTGAGGAGCTGGCCGCGTGCAGCGGAGCGCATCCCGGGAGCCTGGAGCGGCTGCTGCGCTACCTGGTCTGCCGGGGCTACTTCGCCGAGCCCGAGCCGGGCCGCTTCACACTCAACGACCGGGCCGAGACGCTGCTGAGCGCGCATCCGTCAGGATTGCGCGCCCGCATGGACGCCGACGGCGCGTTCGGCCGTACCGATCAGGTCATCTCCCACCTGCTGACCACCATCCGCACCGGCCGCCCCGCCTACGCCCAGGTCCATGGCAGGCCCTTCTTCGACGACCTGGCCGTCAGCGCCGGACGCTCCGCCCCCTTCGACGCCGTCATGCGCGACCGCCTGGGCGTGGACCTGCCCCACCTGCTCGACGCCTATGACTGGGCGGCCGCGGGCAGCGTGGCCGACGTCGGCGGCGGCACCGGCGGGCTGCTGGCCGCGCTCCTCACCGCCCATCCCGGCCTGCACGGCACCCTCGTGGACCTACCGGTGACGGCCGAGCGCGCGGCACAGTCGCTGCGGTCGGCCGGACTGGCCGATCGTTGCCAGATCGTCGCGGGGAACTTCTTCGAACCGCTCCCGGGCGGCCGGCACGTGTACGTGCTGCGCAACATCCTGCACGACTGGGACGACGAACGTGCCACGGCCATCCTGCGCAACTGCCGGCAGGCCGCCGGCCCCGACGGCCGCATCCTGGTCATCGAGCTGGTCATGGGCGACGCCGACACACTGACCATGACCACCGCGCACGATCTGTTCATGCTGCTGATCTGCGGCGGCAAGGAGCGCGACCTGGCCCAGTTCGGCCGGCTCGCCGCCGACGCGGAGCTGCACCTGTCCGCCGCCCGCGCCCTGCCCTCGGGGTCCTGGCTGCTGGAGCTGCGTACGCCGGCCGAAACGGAGGAGACCGGGTGACGACGAGCCCGAAGGACGCCTACTACGACCTCTGCCAGCGGCTGCTCGGCCCATGGCGCACCACCGAGCTGACGGGCGCCCAGCTCTGCGAGGTCGGCGAGACCATCTACGGCCGCGCCGAGCACTTCTCTCTGTACGGTGTCGCCGCCCCCGCCATGGCGGACGCCGGGCTGCGGGTGTTCGGCCGCACGGCCGTCGAGTGCTGCACCGACCTGATGGCCGTGGCCGTCGCGCACGCGGTCGCCGACCTGCACGCCCCGCCGGACATGGCCGGCGACTCGTTCGTCGCGGAGCTGTTCTGCGGTTCGGGCAACCTGGGCGTGCATCTCGGCTGGACGCTCGGTCGGCCGGTGTACGCGGCCGAGCTGGACCCGCTCGTCTACCAGGCCACCCGCCACAACCTCGGCAGCGTGGGAGCTGCGACCCGGCTCCAGCAGATCGACTACCGTGAGCTCCTTCCCGGGCTCCCCGCCCGCGGGCCGGGCGACACCTACATCGTCGAACCTCCCTGGGGGTGCGCCATCTCTCCCGCCGGGCTCGACCTGCTGGGCACCTCACCCCCCGTACCGGAGATCCTGGACGACATCCTGCGAGCGCGCGACGGCCGGTCGTGTCTGGTCGGGATCAAGACCATCGACCGCATCCTCCACGACTCCTTGAACGTCGCGTTCGCCGACGCCCGTCACCTGCGCACCATCACGAGCGAGCGGCCGTTCCCCGACGGCTCCAGGATGCAGTTCCACTTCTACCGCATCGGCTCCGGCACATGAGGCCGGCGCGTTCGCGCCACCCCACGCGCGACCGCCCACGCCGAACCCGTGCATGAATTCCAGGCGCGGACGATGACCGCCATCGGGAGAGAGATGCCAGCCCAGGATCCGCCGTGCTTTCCCTTCGCCGCCGCAAACCTCTTGCGTCCCCCTGCCGAGTACGCGCGGCTCGTCCGCGAAGAGCCCATCTCGCGCGTCACGCTGCCCAGCGGTGAGCTCGCCTGGCTGGCCGCCGGCTACGAGCCGGCCCGCACGGTCCTGTCCGACCTGCGCTTCAGCAAGCAGGCGAGCACGCGCCCCGGCGCCATCACCGGGTTGCCCATCACCGAGGGCTCCGAGTCGATCTTCTCCAGCGACCCGCCCGCCCACACCAGGCTGCGCCGCCTGATCGCCGGCCCGTTCAGGCCCCGCAACGCCGAGGCGCTGCGCCCCCGGATCGAACGGCTCACCGACGACCTGCTCGACGAGATGGAACGGAAGGGGCCCCCGGCCGATCTGATCTCCCATCTGGCCATGCCCCTGCCGATCACCGTGATATGCGAACTGCTCGGCGTACCGTCAGAAGACGCGCCACACTTTCGCGCCTGGACCGACACCATGCTGAGCCTCGACCCGAGCCGGCGCGGTGAGGTCAGGACGGCGATGGCCCGCCTCTGGGCCTATTTCGGCGGCTTGCTGGAACACAGGCGCCGGCATCCCGGGGACGACCTGCTCACGAAACTCCTGCGGATACGAGACGAAGGCGACCGGCTCGACGACGGCGAACTGCGCACCCTCGGCATGACCTTGCTGACAGGCGGCTACCAGATCCTGGCCACGCACCTCGGCCACGGCATCATCCACCTCCTGCGCGCACCGGAGGTCTACCACCGGGTCGGCCACGACCCGGTTCTGCGCGCACAGGTGGTCACGGAGCTGCTGCGGTACACGCAGAGCGGCGGCAGCCTGGGCTCGCTGCGCATCGCCCTGGAGGACGTCGAGCTCGACGGGACGCTGATCAAGGCCGGCGAGGCGGTGGTGCCGCTGATCAACGCCGCCAATCGCGATCCCCGCGTCTTCGACCTTCCCGATGAGCTGCGGCTCAGTCGTGACCCCGGCCAGCACCTCGCCTTCGGCCACGGCATCCACCGCTGCCTCGGCGCACACCTCGCCCGGGTCCAGCTGGAGACGACGATCGGCGCGCTCAGCCGCCGGCTGCCGGCCCTGCGCCTCCTCGTCGGAGAGGAGGAGCTGGCCTGGCACCGCGCCTCGACGTTCCACCGGCCCGTCAAGGTGCCGGTGAGCTGGTAGGCCATCTGCGCGCCACCGCTCGCCGTCTTCGCTCGCTTGAGCTTGCCGGCTACACGGTGCTGCACGACCGCGCGATTCCGGGCAGCCGCGCACGGGCAGGCCGTACTGGCGGGCGAAACCGGCGAAATCGGTCTGGAACACCCCGACCGCGGGGGATGCCGAGCCGCCGCGCGGCGGCTGCTCCGGCCGCGCCCAGCAGCACGGGGGAGGCCAGGTGGACGATGTCGGGCTGGAAATCGCGCAGGGCCCACGTGAGGCGGCCCGGTCGCCAGGTGGTCAAGGACGCGGGAGACGGAGTTGGTGACCCCGTTCACCTGGGGCAGGAACGATTCGGTCACGATGGCGACCCTCATATGGCCGTTCATCCCATCCGTCGGCGACGGCCGGCTGCCCGGAAGGGTGCGGCGCGGCGAATTCCCCGTCAACGCCCTGTGGGCGCCACAGCTCTTTGACGACGAGCACCGCGAAGGCGGGCAGGAAGTCGAAGCAGCGCCGGGTCAGCCAGGCGGCGCCGCCGGCGGTCACGCGCAGGGCGCTTCGCCAGGCGGGAGGTTCGGGCGCGCCCGGTTCGAGGCCGGGCAGCCGTACGGGGAGCCCGCGCAGCCGCAGTCGTTCGGCGGCGAGCCGGGCGAGCAGGCGGTGGCCGCGCTCACTGGGGTGCAGGCGATCCATGCTCCACATGCGCGGGTCGTACAGCGCCGGGTGCCGGGCGAGGTCGAGGTGCACGGTGTCATGCCGTCCGGCCAGGCCGGTCACGATGCCGTTGATCAGGTGGACGCGGCGGGCCAGCGGGCGGCGGAACGCGTCCGGAACGCGCAGCAGCAGGCCGGGTCGGGCAGGGTGGCGGTCACCACGATGCTGCCGGCACCGGTGAGCCCGGCGATCGCCTGCTCCAGGTCGCGGGCGATCGCCGTGGGGACGAACCGGCCGCGCAGCGTGTCGTTCACGCCGATCAGGATCGTGGTCACCGAGGGCCGCAGGGGCAGCGCGCGGGGAAGCTGCTCGCTAGCCAGGTCCGCGGAGCAGGCGCCGCGGACGGCGAGGTTGGTCAGCGCGACCGGGCCGCCCGCGCCCAGCGCCTCGGCCAGCAGGCCGGCCCAGCCGCGCCCCGGTACGGGGTCGCCCATGCCGGCCGTCACCGAGTCGCCCAGCGCGACGAGCCGGATATCGTCCCTGATCACGCTCGTCATCGAGGGCTCGCCGGCTTGCCGATCAGCGCGTGAGCCCGCAGGAAGCCCTGGACGGCGGCCGACCACGGGTACCGCTCGGCCCGCGCCCGCTCGGCGGCGCGCGAGCGCGAGCCGAGCAGGTCCAGGATCGCTGTGGCGCAGGCCGCCGGGTCGTCGTCCACCGCCGCCCCCGCCGGGCCCGCGACCTCGGGAAGGGTGCTGTCGTGGCTGACCACCACGGGGGTGCCGCTGGCGAGCGCTTCGAGCGCGGCCGGCCCGAACGTCCCGACCGGGCCGGGCGCGAGCGCCACGCCGGCGCTCGCGAGCGGCCGGGCCGGCACGTCCCGCTCGGAGATGTGCCCCAGGAACCGGACCGGCAGGCCGGTCGCCCGCGCCCGCAGTGTCCCGAGCAGCGGCCCGTCACCTGCCACGGCCGGCACCGCGGGCAAGCCCCTGCGGCGCAGCTCTGCCAGCGCCCGGATCGAGCGGTCGGCCCGTTTCTCCCGCGACAGCCTGCCACAGTGCACCAGCAGCAGCTCACCGGGCCGGGCGAGGCGGGCCCGCACAGCGGCGACGAAGCGGCCGGGGGAGAAGGTGCCCAGATCCACGCCCAGCGGCACGCGGACGAGGTTCCGCACGGCGGCCCGCGCCCAGGAGCCGGTCTGCTCGTCGCGGCCAGCGGGCCCGGGTACGACCGGAACGGGTTCGTGACCGGCGGCGAGGTAGCTGGCGCCGAGCTCGTCGAGCGTGGTCCGCAGCCCACCGGAGACGGGAGTGACGAAGTTGGCGATCCTGGCGATGCGCACATCTGGAGGAATTGCCGTCCATTCGACACAGCCGGGTAACAAGGCGTGATGCGGAGCATAAATGTGCTCGACAGATCGGGCTCACGAGCCGGGAACGCCACCGACCGCCGGGGTGCGGGCGGCCTGCCCGAGATCGAGCGCGACCACGAGGGCGTGGTCAGTGGAACTGGGGCACGATCAGGTACAGGCCGTAGAGCACCACCGCCGCGCACGCGGTGAAACAGAGCGTGGCCGCGACGACCGCGCCGGAGCCGCCGTCGCCATGGTGTTCCCGTACGGACCGGCGGGCTGAGAGCGCCATCACGCCGAGGGAGAAGACGACCACCACCGCGACGCTGACCGCCAGGCTGACCACGAAGACCTGACCCAGCGCGCCCCACTTGACATCCATGACGTCCTCCTCGGGTCAGGCGGCGGCCGGCTGCGGGGTGCCCGGCAGCTCGTTGACGTTGCCGGCGTGCACCGGGTTGCGGCGGCCGGCGGCGTACAGGCCGGCCGCGGCGGCGACCGCCACCAGGGCCGCGACGGTGACGCCGAGCGTGCCGGTGGTGGCCACGGCCGCCGCGACGCCTCCGACGGCGGCGGCCGCGGGCAGGGTCAGCAGCCAGGCCAGCGCCATCCGGCCCGCCACTCCCCAGCGCACCCGCGCCAGCCGCCGGCCCAGCCCCGTGCCCAGGATCGCGCCGGAGACGACCTGCGTGGTCGACAGCGCGAAGCCAAGGTGCGAGGAGGCCAGGATGACGGTGGTCGCGCTCGCCTCCGCGGCGAAGCCCTGCGGCGACTCGATCTCGGTGATGCCCTTGCCCATCGTGCGGATGATCCGCCAGCCGCCCAGATAGGTGCCCAGCGCGATGGCCAGCCCGGCGGCCCCGATCACCCAGAACGGCGGCGCGGAGCCGGAGGCCAGCGTGCCCGTCGAGATCAGCGTCAAGGTGATCACGCCCATGGTCTTCTGCGCGTCGTTGGTGCCGTGCGCCAGCGACACCAGCGAGGCCGAGACGATCTGCCCGAAGCGGAACGTCGTCGCCACCGACTCGTGCCGGGCCCTGGCCGTGATGGTGTAGGCCAGGTACGTCGCGGTCATAGCGACGAATCCGGCGATCAGCGGTGAGGCCAGCGCCGGGACGAGCACCTTCTCCAGCACCGTGTCGAAGTGCACGCCCTGCACGCCGGCGCCCACCCACACCGCGCCGATCAGCCCGCCGAACAGCGCGTGCGAGGAGCTGGACGGCAGCCCCAGCAACCAGGTGAGCAGGTTCCACAAGATCGCGCCGATCAGCCCGGCGAACACCATGGGCGGCGTCACCAGCCGGTCGTCCACGATCCCGCCCGAGATCGTCTTGGCCACCTCCACCGACAGGAAGGCTCCGGCCAGGTTCAGCACGGCCGAGATCGCCACCGCGATCCTCGGACGCAGCGCGCCCGTCGCGATGGAGGTGGCCATCGCGTTGGCCGTGTCGTGGAATCCGTTGGTGAAGTCGAAGGCCAGCGCCGTGATGATCACCACGACGACCAGGAACGTCACATGCTCCATGACTGGATGTCCCATCCGTTCCGCCGTGCCAGTGAGGTTAGGCGCGCACGGTGAACCGGCGATGAACCCCCGGCGGGCAGCACGCGACAAAGTCACCCCGTCCCTTCCCGGCGCGATCCAACGGATCGGTCTTCGCCGCGCCGGCCGGGCGGGCTGTGAGAGTACCTGCTCGGGCATGTGACCGCTCAGGTGGCAGACGTGCGAGGCACACAACGCAAGACGACAACACCGAGCAGCAGGAGCGGCCCGATACGGAAGCAGCGTCGAGATGCCCGGGCAGACCTCGACCTGCTGACCGAGCCGCAGCCGCACAAGCGGCCGGGCACCGTCGCGGCCGGCCGCCCGACCGCGTACGACTTCCAGCCTGCCGAGGCGGACGAGGACCACGAGCACCATGGGGCAGCCGCGATCCACCTGCTCGGCCAGCTCGCTCTGGCACAGCACCATGCCGCTGCGGGGGCCGCGCAGGGTTTTGTGGGTGGTGGTGGTGACGATGTGGGCGTGCGGGATCGGGTCGAAGTCGCCGGTGAAGACCTTTCCGGCGACGAGGCCGGCGAAGTGGGCCATGTCCACCATGAGGGTGGCGCCGACTTCGTCGGCGATCTCCCGCATGATCCGGAAGTTGATCTTCCTGGGGTAGGCGGAGTAGCCCGCGATGAGGATGAGCGGCCGGAACTCGCGGGCCTGGGCGCGCACCTGGTCGTAGTCGAGCAGGCCGGTGGCCGGGTCGGTGCCGTAGCTGGCCTGGTGGAACATCTTGCCGCTGATGTTGGGCCGGAAGCCGTGGGTCAGGTGGCCGCCGGCGTCGAGGCTCATGCCGAGCATCCGCTGGTTGCCGAGGTCGCGGCGCAGGTCTTCCCAGTCGCTGTCGGACAGGTCGTTGACGTGGCGGGCTTGGGCGCGGGCCAGGGCCGGCGCTTCGACGCGCTGGGCGAGCACGGCCCAGAACGCCACCAGGTTGGCGTCGATGCCCGAGTGCGGCTGCACATAGGCGTGGGCCGCGCCGAACAGGGCGGTGGCGTGATCGGCGGCGATCTGCTCGACGGTGTCGACGTTGCGGCATCCGGCGTAGAAGCGGCGGCCGATGGTGCCTTCGGCGTACTTGTCGCTGAGCCAGTTGCCCATCGCGGCCAGGACGGCGGGGGAGGCGTAGTTCTCGCTGGCGATCAGCTTGAGGCTTCCCGCTGGTCCTGAAGTTCTTGCCGGATCGCTTCGGCGACGCGGGGTTCGGCTTGCGAGATGAGGTCCAGCGCGGCGGTGAAGGCGAGCGAGTCGGCGGGCTCAGCAGGCAGGGCCGTGATCGTGTCTCCGAGAGGTGGGCGAGGAACGGCAGCACGCTAGGCGGCCAGGCTTTCACACTCCGTGCCCGGTCGTGCTGCCCTGCGGGTGGGGCGGTGGCTGCGGTGGCCATGGCTCGGAGTTGGAGCTGGGGCAGTTTGTCCTGCAGTTCTACAGCGGCTTTATCGGCGTAGACCTCGATCGCTTCCCGGCCTCCACCGAGGCACCGCTGCACGGTTCGGACGCGGTAGGGCCTGGGTGACTTCAGGCAAGTTCCGGCGCGCCACCATGCTCAGGCGAGTAGTAGTGCGCGATGGACGCATACCAGGGCATCGACTGCAGGTGCCGAGGCTCCAGACGGACGCCGGTACGGTGCTCGGCAAGGGCGAGCGCGGCCTGGAGGTGGCGGTCGATGAACCCGTCGCCGGGATCCTGGTAGCCGGGGATCATGTCGAGGTACTCGCCGTCGAGAAGTTGGTCGTCCGGGTGGCGGATGGGGCTGTAACCGCGATACATGGGATCGAACCTGGCGCGCACCTGGCCGTCGACGGCGTAGAGGAAGGTGGCGTGCCAGTTGACGTTGCGCTTGACGCTGGCGATCAGCGCACCGGCCGACAGATCGCGAACCACGTCTCGCATGATGCCCGCGTAGCCACCCCATTCGATCATGATGGATCCCCCCGATGCAGTGCCCACCTCGATGCCGCCCGGACCGATGTAGTCGGGGTCGTCCACGGCCCGCAGGCGACGCAGCACGTCCTCCGGATCAAGCGCCCTGGCGAAGGTGAAACAGAAGCCGGAGTCGAAGCGGTAGGCGAACTCCTCCAGCCAGCGATAGTCGTCGGCCGTCACGCTGCTCATAGCCATCTCCTTTGTCGGCAGCCGCCATCATTGCGCAACAGCTGATGGGATCACGCGGCTCTTCACGCGAACTGGACAGTCATCTGCAGTCACGGTCTGCAGTCCTGGGACCGGCAACGAGCGCATGGTCCCGGTGCGGTCTGCCGAACGAGTTCGGGACCTGACGGGCGATTCACTAAGCCGCAGCGGCATCCATGCGCGAATCCGACATCATCAGCTGCTGTGAAGACGTATCTCGACACCCCTCGCCGCGAAGAGCGTGAGCTGTCGAGCGAGGAGACCGAGCTCGCACATGCCCTTCAAATCAACGCAAGAACCTCCTTCCGCGAGATCGCCGACGCCCTCGGGGTGTCCGACCAGAGCGCCGCACGCCGCTTCGCGCGACTGCGATCCGCCGGGAAGCTTCGAGTCCTGGGTCTGACTGATCCCGAACGGCTGGGGGGACTCCCGCTGGGTCGTCCGCATCCGATGCACACCCGATGCGGCCGCTTCCATTCTGGCGGCGCGGAGACCACCTGCTCAGTGCGGACCAGCGGTCCCGGGCTGGAGGAGTCACCGCTCCTGCAGAAGCTGCCACCCACGCCCCAGGTGGTCGATGTATCGGCACACTGCCTGTTGCACGTCTTCTTCGGCCGCGACCTCGGCCCGATAACCAAGCGCGGACCGCTCACGGTGGCGCAGACAGCGGCGCTCGCCCCTCGACACACCTGAACGGGCCCCGAACGACGCGCCCCCGGTGATGTTGGACGACGGTGACCGGCACCTGCTCGACCTGCTGGCCAGGGACGGCAGAGCGGCACCCGGAGAACTGGCCGCCGCGACCGGCCTGTCCCCGTCGACCGTGCGCCGCCGCATCACCGAACTTGCCACACACCCCGGGGTGGCCGTCGCCGCCGCCGTGACCGGCGACACCAACCTCTACGCCAGCATCGACGTCGCGACCGCACAGGTCTTCTACCACTACCTCACCGCATCGGGTGTCCGCCTTGCCCGGTCTGCGCCACGCGGCGACCGCACCCATCCACCGCACCCTGAAAGGCCCCGGCCCCTACCTCCCGGCTGGGGCATGAATCTATCGCCGGAGCCCTGAGCAGGACAAAGACGGCGGGGTAGAGCCTGCCGTTGAGCCGACAGTGGTCGATCATCGGTGACCGGGGGCACGTGGAGGTCGCGTTCCGGCGGCGGGACGGCTCCCGGCGGTCGCGCGGGCGCTGCACGTTTCGGCAGGTCAGCGTGATTCACGCGGGTTCCAGGAAGGCGCGGAGCTCGTCGGCCTCCGGGACGCCGAGTTCGGCGTACAGGGCCAGGGCCAGGTGGCCGTGCTCGCCGGCCTGTTCGGGGTGGCCGAGGGCGAGGTGGGCGCGGGCCAGCCCGTCGTGCGCGCGGGCCTGCTCCGGGCGGTTGCGGGTGCGGTCGGCCAGGGCGAGCGCGGCCGTGTGCTCCTCGATCGCGCGGGCCGGATCGTCCGCCGCCTCGGCCAGGCCGTTGAGCGCCGCGGCCTCGTCGGCGGGGTTGCCCAGCTCGCGGTAGAGGGCGGCGGCCTGCTGGTGGCGGCGCGGGCCTGGGCCGGCTCGCCCTGGCGGCGCAGGACGACGCCGAGGTGGTCGAGGGTGGCCGCCTCTCCCGCCGGGTTGCCGACCTTGCGGTGGAGGGCGAGGGCCAGGTCGAGGTGGCGGCGGGCCTCCTCGGCACGGCCCGCCCGGTCCAGGGTGAGGGCGAGGATGCCGAGGACGTGCGCCTCGCCCCAGGTGTCGGCGCCGATGCGGGACAGGTCGAGCGCCTGCTTGAGGTACTGCTCAGCCTCCACGTCCCGTCGCCTGCGCAGGGCCACGTTGCCCAGCGTGAGCAGCGCCCTGGCCCGCTCGTACGCCTCCTCGCACGCGTCGAGGGCCTGGTGGGCGTGCTCCTCGGCCCGCTCGTACTCGCCCAGCCGCCAGTACGTCCACGCCAGGTCGGTCAGCGCCCGCGCCTGGACCTCGCGGTCGCCGAGCTTGCGGCTGCGCTGGAGCGCCAGGGTGTGCAGGGTGAGCGCGTCGTCGTGGTGGGCCTGCCGGTCCAGGTACGGGCGCATGGTCAGGGCGAGCATGCCCAGGCAGATCTCGGGGCCGTGGACGGCGGTGGCGATGATGTTCGCGCGTTCGGCGTCCAGCCAGGCGCTCGCCTCGGCGGCGTCGCGCAGGGGCGCGACCGGGGTCGCGGGCTGGGGGATGCCCTCGCGCTGGGCGAGGCTGTGCGGGAAGAGCCGGTCCATCGCCGCGCGGGAGCGGTGCAGGTAGTACGCGAGCAGCCGCATGACCGCGCCGTCGTCCTCGGCGAGGCTGCGGGCGTGCTCGCGGAGCAGGTCGTGGAAGGTGTAGCGGCCGGGCTCGCGTTGCAGCAGCATGTGGGCGTCGAGGAGCCCTTCGAGCAGTTCCTCGGCCTCGTCCTCGTCGATCCCGGCCAGGGCCGCCGCGCCGCAGGCGTCGATGTCGCGGCCGGGCACCAGGCCGAGCAGGCGGAACATGCGCTGCTCCGCCTCGTCGAGCTGCTCGTACGACAGGGCGAAGGCGGCCGACACGCCGTTCAGCAGCCGCCGGTGGTCGTTCAGCCGGCCGGCCAGGTACGCCACGGTCCAGCTCGGGCGGTGCTGGAGGCGGGCGGCCGAGATCCGCAGGGCGAGCGGCAGGTGCCCGCACAGCTGCAGCACCTCGCGGACGGCGTCCGGCTCCTGCCGGGCGCGCTCGCCCACGATGCGTTCGAACAGCTCTTGCGCGTCGCGCTCCGCCAGCACGTCGACCGACAGCGCGTGGGCTCCGTCCAGGCCGACGAGCCGCCGTCTGCTGGTGATCAGGACGAGGGTGTCGGAGCGGCCCGGCAGCAAGGGGCGTACGTGGTCGGCGTCGCGCGCGTTGTCCAGGACGGCCAGCACGCGACGCCCGGCCAGCTCGGCCCGCCAGAGCGCGCCCCGCTCGGCCGTCGTGACCGGGATGCGGTCGGCGGGCACCCCGAGCTGCCGCAGCAGCGCCTCCAGCGCGGCGGCCGGGTCGATCGGCTCCCGGCCTGCGGTGTGGGACTGGAGGTCGAGGAAGAGCTGCCCGTCCGGATAGCGTTCGGCCAGCCGGTGGGCGACGTGCACGGCGAGCGTGGTCTTGCCGATGCCCGCCATGCCGTCGATCGTGATGACGCCCGGTTCGTGGTGCTCGGCCACGAGCCGCTCCAGCTCGACGGCCCTTCCGGAGAAGTCGGGAATGTCGTACGGAAGGAAGGCCGAGCGGCGAGACGGCTGAGCGGCGGTGATCAACCCCGCCGGCCAGGCGCGCGGCCCCGCGACGGAGGCGACCGGCCCCGCAGGGGAGGCGCCCGGCCCGCAGGGGAGGCGCCCGAGCCCGCCGGGACGGCCACCGCCCCGGCCGCGGAAGCGCTCTGACCCACGAAGGAGGCCGGGGCGGCGGGCAGGCGCAGGGACGGGTCGTCCTTGAGGACGGCCTGCTCCAGCTCGGTGAAAGCGTGGCCGGGGTCGAGGCCCTGTTCGTCGGCGAGGGCCGTGCGGTAGGCGCGGGCCGCGGCCAGGGCGTCGGCCTGGCGGCCGGCCCGGTGCAGGGCCAGGACGAGATGGCCGGTGAGCTTCTCGCGCAGCGGGTACGCGCTCACCTGCGCGGCCAGCTCGTCGAGCAGCTCCGCGTGCCGCCCGGCGGCCAGCTCACCCTCCACCAGCCGCTCGTACGCCGACAGCCGCCGCTCGTTCCACAACTCCCTGAGCCCGGCGACGTAATGCGCGTGCACCCCCTCCAGCGCCTCACCACTCCACAGCCCCAGCGCCTCGCGCAGTGCCCCTGCCGCCACCAGCTCGGTGAACTCCTGCGCGTCCACCTGCCCCGGCTCGGGCCGCGCCACGTAGCCGCCGGCCCGGGTCTCCAGCAGCCCCTCGGCGCCCGCGCCGCGCAGCGCCTTGCGGATGGCGGTGATCGAGGCGTGGATCTGCGAGCGGGCGGTGTCCGGCATGTCGTAACCCCACATCGCCTCGATCAGCCGCTCGATGCTGATCACCCGGCCCGCGTTGAGCAGGAGGTAGGCCAGGACGGCCCGGTGACGTGGGGCGATGCTCGGGACCGGCGTGCCGCCGAGGGTCAGCTGCACGGGTCCGAGCAGAGAGAAGCGCAGCATCGTGACCCCCATCTCCGGCACATCGTGGACGCATAGCGAATGTATCAATCCGGACGTCCATCCTGATCTCACGCGAAGCACGACAGAGGAGACAACGATGGAAGCCCGGATGAAGAACCCCGCCACGGTCATCCCCGCCGCGATGAAGCCGATCATGGAGCTGATGAAGGCCGCCCAGTCGCAGGGCCTGCCCCAGGAGCTCATGGAGATGATCCACCTGCGGGTCAGCCAGATCAACGGCTGCAGCTTCTGCGTGGACGCGGGCCTGAAGAACCTGCGCAAGCTCGGCATCACCGACGAGCGCCTCGGCCTGATCGCGGCCTGGCGCGAGGCCCCGTACTACACCGACGCCGAGCGGGCCGCGCTGGCGCTGGCCGAGTGCGCGACCCGGCTGGCCGACCGCACCGACGCCGTGCCGGACGAGATCTGGGACGAGGCCGCGGACCACTTCGACGAGAAGCAGCTCGCCTCGATCCTGCTGATGACCGCCACCACGAACCTCTTCAACCGCCTCAACGCCCCGATCCGCCAGGTCGCCGGCAGCTGGTAATCGACGCACACACCCACGAAAGGGAGACGACTGACATGTCCGCCGTACGCTCGCACCGCTACTCCGTCGCCGACGCCGACCTGGAGGAGTTCCTGGCCCGCCGCGCCTCCCTCATCGCCACCGTACGGGAGCGGCACCCCGGGCTCACCCGTACCGTGCTGATCCGGCTGGAGGACGGCACCTACACCGACACCTGGCACTGGGAGGACGCCGGGCAGATGGGCGCGGCGTTCGCCGCCATCGCCACCTTCGCCGAGGCGCCGCTGACCATGGCCCTCACCAAGGACGCCACCGCCCAGAACGGTCAGGTCGTGGACGAACGCTGAGCCTCCGACGGCGTGCGCCCGCGAGCACGCTTGAACGCGACGCTGAACGCGAAAGAATCCCCGTAGCCCACCTCGCGCGCCACCGAGGCGACGCTCCTGCGGGGATCGCGGAGCAGGTCGGCGGCCAGGGTCATGCGCCAGTCGGTGAGGTAGCCGAGCGGCGGCCGGCCGACCAGGGCGGTGAAGCGCTGGGCGAAGGCGGCCCTGGACAGGCCCACCTTCGCCGCCAGCGAGGCCACCGTCCACCGATGCGCGGGCTCCTCGTGCAGCAGGCGCAGCGCCTCGCCGATCGCCGGGTCGCTCAACGCCCGGTACCAGGCGGGCGGCGTCGCCTCCGGCCTGGTGCACCAGGCCCGCAGCGCGATCACGAGGACCAGGTCCAGCAGGCGGGCGAGCACGGCGTCCTGTCCCGGCTCGCCGCTGGCGGCCTCGGTGGAGAGCAGGTCGAGCGTCACCCGGGTACGCGGCCCGGCCGGCACGACGGCCAGCGGGGGAAGCAGCTCCAGCAGGCGGGACGCCACGTCGCCGCGCAGGTCGTACGCACCGCGCAGCATGACGGTGGCGCCGGGCCCCGCACCGGACAGGCGCGTGCCGAACGTGCGGGGGGCCGGTGCCGGGACGTCGTCCACGGGCGCGCCGGTGGGCAGGAACTTGCGGCCGTCGCGGATGACGTACTGGGGCGGGGTCGCGGGGTCGTCCGCGATCGTGTAGCCGCCGGGAGCGGTGATGAGCGCGATGTCACCCGGGCACAGCCGGGTGGGAGGACCGTCCGCGAGCCGGATCACGGCCCGCCCGCCCAGCGTGGCCGCGACCGTGAGGGGCGGCGCGTCGGCGTACGTGATCGCCCACGGCGGCGGCTGGATCAGCTGCCGGACGACGGCGTTCTGCGCGCGGGCACGGTGCAGCAGATCGGTGAGCACGTCCACCCGCCCAACCTAGACGATCGCAAAGGCATCGCAGACTTTCTCCCATGGATCATCTGCCGGCCGGTGCGGTTCGCTGAGTGTCATGACGAAATCCATCGCAGTCTTCGGAACCGGTCCCGGCGTCGGGCAGGCGGTCGCCCGCCGCTACGGCAAGGAGGGGTACGAGGTCGTCCTCGTCGCCCGCCGCCGCGAGCGTCTGGAGTCCCTGGCAGGAGAGCTGGCCGCCGACGGCGTCACCGCCCACGTGATCACCGGCGACCTCGACCGGAGCGACACCGTCCCCGCGCTCGCCGGCCGGATCAGGGAGAAGGTGGGCGACCCCACAGCGTTCTACTACGGCCCGGCCCCCGCGGAGCCGGCCTTCGTACCCGCCACCCGGCTCACCCGCGAGCTGATCCTGGACCGGCTGCCGATCACCCTCTACACGCTCATGGGCCTGGTCGGCGAGTTCCTGCCGGCCATGATCGAGCGCGGCGACGGCGCCGTCCTCAGCGCCCAGGGGGCCGCCGCCGTCCACGGCCGCCCGCACATGAGCGGCTGGCCCACGATCCTGGCCGCGCAGCGGAACTACCTGCAGTCGCTGGCGGCCGAGGTGACAGGCCAGGGCGTGTACGTCGGCCTGCTCTACATCGGCGCCCGCATCCTGGGCACCCCCTTCGAGGAGGACTACCAGCGACGGCTGGCCCAGGGCGAGCCCATGCCGGACATGCCCGCAGCCGACCCCGTCGAGCTGGCGGACCTCCTGTGGGACATGCACGCCACGCGGTCCAGGCTCGAGGCCCACGTCCCCGCCTGAAGAAGGCTCGTCCGGAAGCGCACCGGCTGATCGCTGGAAAGCGGGACACCACGCGACGCGCGTGGCCGACGTCCGGGCCCGATGCCGGACACCCGCGAGGGCGAGCACCGGCACGACCGCCTCGGGCCCGTACGCGACCGCCGCCATCGCGCCCAGCGACAGCGCGTCCAGCCCGCCGGCTACAGACAGGCGATGCATTTCTGACGCCAACAGCGCGAATAACTACGCGAAATGTACGACGGCGCAGATGCGTTCGACGGCGGCATCGCCGTGAGCCGTGGAGATCGCCTTCGATGGCCACGTCTGCCTGTCGTGCGCCGAAGTCGCCGGCCCTCGCCGCGATGTCCGGCTTCGACGCTGCCGCCCTGGTCGCCGCGTGAACGACACGATGCAAACCCCGGCCCGGCATCTTCTCCGCTGGGTAACCTCTGACGACATGCGCAGGATCGCCGTCATCGGCTGCGGCGGCAGTGGCAAGACCACCGTGGGGCGCCGGCTCGCCGCTCTCCTCGACGTCCCTATGATCCACCTCGACGCCGTGTACTACGACGCCGACTGGAATCCGCTGCCGCCGGAGGAGTTCGCCGCCATCCAGGAGAAGCTCGTCGCCGAGCCCCGATGGGTGATCGACGGCAACTTCGCCTCCACCCTGCACATCCGGCTGGCGAACGCCGACACGGTGATCTTCCTCGACATCCCCCCACTCGTGTGCCTGTGGGGCATCCTCCAGCGCCGCCGGCGCTACCGCGGCGGCCAGCACGCCGAGCAAGGCGTGTACGACCGCATCCACTGGGGCTTCATCACCTACGTCCTCGGCTACCGACGCCGGATGCGGCCCAAGGTCCGCGCCCTCATCGCCGAGCACGCCACCCACGCCCGCGTCATCACCTTGACCAGCCGCCGAGCCGCCCGCCGCTTCCTGGCCGGGCTCCCCGGCACGTAGACGTGCGATCCCTGGTCGGTCAGGCCCGATCGGGTAGCGGTACTCCTCCCGTGCCCCGCGCGGCGGGCGTTTGAGCGGCGTATCAACGGCGTTGGACAGCCGTTTCAGACCGCCGGGGCAGCCTGATCCGTGATGGACGCAGGGAGCACCCGGAAGGTGTGGAATGAAGATTCACTCGAAGAAGATCGGCAGCGAAATCGTCGCCAACCCCGGTGAGCGGCTCGCGGACATCGACCCCGCGCTCGTCGTCTCGCTGCTGAAGAGGGACGGCTACGTGTACTTCACGGGATACCAGCCGACCCTGGAGGAGTTCGAGGCGTTCACCCGGCGGTTCGGCACCTGCGCCGGGGCCCGCCACGTGCACTACCCGGAGGGCGGGGAGGCGCTGGGCTTCCACGCCGAGGACTCCTACAACCCCTACCGGCCGGACGCCATCTGGTTCCTGTGCCTGTACGAGGGCAGCGACGGCGGGGCGCCCACCGGCGCGGTCGACGGCGTACGGCTGCTGAACGAGCTCAGCCCGCACTGGCAGGAGTTCTGCCGCACGAACACCCTGCGCTTCGAGCGCCACTGGGCCGAGGAGACCTGGCGGTCGGCGACCGGCGGGGCCGCGACCGAGGAGATCGAGAAGGTGCTGGCCTCCTTGCCCGGCTTCAGCCACCGGTTCCTGCCCGACGGCACGCTGTACACCTGCTACGAGGCGCCGATCGTGGTGAGGACGCCCGGCGGGGAGGAGAGCTTCAGCAACACGATGCTGCAGGCCATGACGGAGCAGACCTTCTACGGCATGTCGCTGGGCGACGGCTCGCCGGTGCCGCGGGAGCTGCTGGAGACCGTGGAGCGCTGGGCGTTCGAGAACGAGGTCGAGATCGGCTGGTCGGCCGGCGACGTCGCGGTGATCGACAACTACCGCATGATGCACCGGCGGGCCGAGTACCACGGCAAGGACCGTGACCTGCGCGCCCGGCACTGCGAGAACCTGTTCGGCACGCAGCTGCCCGACGACTCCACCCCGCTGGCGGCCGGGATCAAGTCGCTCATCCAGAGCGACGTGGGCCTGCCGGTGGCCACCGGTCCGCTCGGCGCCACGGTCTGATCCCACGGTGTGATCATGGACATCCTGTTCGCCAAGTACACCTCGTTCGGCAACACGTTCCTCATCGTCGACGAGACGCGCACCCCGCTGGCCGGCGACGAGCAGCGCGCGGACTTCGCGCGCTGGGCGCTCAACGGCGACTTCGGCATCGGCGGCACCGACAACGTCCTGTACCTGTCGAAGGCCGACGGGGGCGACGCCGACTACGTCTTCCGGATCTTCGAGGTCGACGGGTCGGAGACGCTGTCCTGCGGGAACGGCCTGCTGTCCACCGCCGCCGCGCTGCGGCGCACGCACGGCGGCACCCGGTGGGGGGTGCTCACCGAGCTCCCCACCGGGCGGCCCCGGCTGGTGCACATCGGCGCGGACGAGGACAACGGCCGCACCTGGGTCAACATGGGCTGGACGCGCCCGACCCCGGAGGAGCTGATCAACCGGAGCGGGCCGCCGCCGTCCGACGGCATCGACCGGATCACCGGCCTGGACGTTCCCGGCGTGGGCGAGCTGAGCGGCTACCTGTCCTTCAGCGGCGAGCCGCACCTGGCGCTGTTCCAGGGGCACGGGCTGCCGGAGGAGCTGGCGGAGCGGCTGTTCATCGACGCGCGGGGCGCCGTCGGCAGGCCGGACGGCGCCGCCGTCAAGGAGTCGGTCGCCCTGGCCCACCACATCGGCACCCACGTCAACCAGGCCTACCGCGACCTCTTCCCGCAGGGCGTGCACCTCAACTTCGCCCGCGTCGAGGGGCGGCGGGTCGAGTACCGGACGTGGGAGCGGGCGATCAACTGCGAGACGCTGGCCTGCGGCTCGGGCACGGTGGCCATGACGTACGTCGGGCAGCGGCTCGGGCTCCTGCCCGAGGGGGAGATCACGTTCTGGCCGCACCGGTGCCGCTGGTACCAGCCGGATGCCGCCCTCACCGTCACCACCACCGAATCCGGATATGTCGTGACGGGCCGGCCGCGGCTGGTCTGCGTCGGCACCGTCCCCATGACGCCGAACGCGTCGGCGTACCAGACCATCAGCAACCGTCGATCCGCTAAGGACTCCAGCCATGCTCTCGCTGCACCTGCAGGCTGACCCGGCCGACGTCCTGCGCGAGGCCGGTCTCGACGTACGGCCGCTGCCCCGCCACCACCACCCCACCCCGGCGGCGGTACGGCAGGCCGTCGCCGGCCGCTCGGGCCCGATGTTGTTCCCCGGGCTGGCCGATTCCTGGCCCGCCCGGACCCGCTGGACACCGGAGAACCTGGTCAGGTCGTACGGCGGGCGCCAGGTCACCGCGCTGATGGACCTGCCGTCCAGCGGCGTGCTGTTCCCCCAGGACCAGAAGAACTACCAGCGCGCGCTGCCGTTCGCCGAGTTCGTCGACACCATGCTGACCACCTCGCCGGACTCGCCCTGTTACCTCGCCTACACCCGGGCCGCCGAGCTGTTCCCGGCCACCGACTACGACTTCGAGCCGCTCACCGGCGGCCCGCCGCACGGCACGGACACCCGGGTGTGGATCGGCTCGGCGGGCACCCGGTCGATGCTGCACTCGGATCTGAAGGACAACTTCTTCTGCCAGATCTGGGGCGAGAAGCACGTGGTGCTGGTGCCGTGGAAGCACGCCAGGGACGTCTACCCCTTCCCCGGCAACCTGGTCAACAGCCAGGTCGACCTGGCCTACCCGGACCTGGGCCGGTTCCCGCGGCTGCGCCGCGCGGTGTTCTACGCCGGCACCGTGCAGCCGGGCGACGTGCTGTTCCTGCCGCGCGGCTGCTGGCACGACATCAGGTCGCGGACGCCGTCCGTGTCCGTCAACCACTGGTTCGGCCCGCCGATGACCGCCGCCGACTACGCCTCGCTGCTGCTGCGCAGCGGTCCCCGGTACTGGGCCGCGACCGCGCGGGACTTCGTCGCGCACGGGCTGCTGCGCCGCCGGGAGCAGACCACGTTCTTCTTCAGCCCGCCCTCGACCGGGAAGCGGCTGTTCGACCTGCTGCGCTGGGGCGACTTCTCGCGCGACAACGATCCGGCCACCGACTGACCCCGGGGAGACCGCCGTGACCATCACCACCGGCCCCACCACCGGCCCCACCACCGGGCCTGCCACCGGCCCTGCCACCGGGCCGCAAGCGATCAGGACGACCGTGGATCCGTCCTTCGAGCTCCGGCTCATCGAGGCGATCCGCCCCATCAGCGAGCACTTCCTCGCGGTGGGCATCCACCATCTGTTCGACACCGGGATCTACGACGCGCTGGCCGGCCGGCCGGCCGTCCCGATCCCCGTCCTGGCCGGCGAGCTGGCCATGGACGTCGACCGGCTGCGCGGGTTCCTGCTCTACCTGGCCAACGAGGACATCGTGCAGGTGGCCGACGACCGGGTGGCGCTGACCGCCAAGGCCGCCGGGCTGAACGAGTTCCGCGCCTGGTACACGTTCCTCATCGGCGGCTACGCCGGCACCATCCAGCAGATCGGCGGCGCCCTCACCCGCGGCGCCCCCGACTGCACCCGCAACGGCGAGTACGTGGGCGTCGGCAGCTGCGAGATCAGCCGCTACGACGGCATGCCGATGACGCTCGACCTGCTGGAGAAGGGCGGGGTGAGCGCCCGCGAACTGCTCGACCTCGGCTGCGGCAACGCGCTGTACCTCACGGAGTTCGCCAAGGCCGTCCCGGGCCTGCGGGCCTGGGGCGTGGAACCGGACGCGGACGGCTACCGGGCCGCGCTCTCCCTGGTGGAACGGGAGGGCATGGCCGACCGGGTACGGCTGGTGCACGCCTCGGCCACCGACTTCCTGCGCCACCCGCCGCAGGACTGCCGGCCCGACCTCATCGTGCTGGGCTACGTGCTGCAGGAGATCCTCGCCCAGGAGGGCGAGGAGGCGGTGCTGGAGCTGCTGCGCGGCATCATCACCCGGTTCCCGCGGATCAACGTCGTGGTCATCGAGGTGAGCGACGAGATCGGCAATCCGGCCGTCATGCGGCACGGCGTGGCGCGCAACTTCTGGAACCCGTACTTCCTCATCCACTACTTCACCCGCCAGCGCCTGGCCAGGAAGGACTACTGGGACGAGCTGTTCCGGCGGGCCGGGCTGAGCGTGGCCGCGTTCACCTCGACCGACCCGCGCATCGACTCCAGCGGGGTCGAGCTCGGCTACCTGCTGCGCGGCCCCGCCTACCACTGACCCCCATCGAGTCCACCACTGAGGAGCCGTGATGCTTTCCCAGCAACTCGTCGGCCAGGTGGCCGACTGGGCGGCGAAGCAGCGGATCGAGACGCCGGCGTTCCTGTTCGCCCCCGCCGTGCTGCGCGCCGGAGTGGCCGAGCTGCGGACCCGGCTCGGCGCCCGCATCTCCTACGCGACCAAGGCCAACGCCCATCCGATGGTGCTGCGGGCGCTGGAGCCGCTGGTGGAGGAGTTCAACGTCACCAACACCGCGCACCTGGCGGCCCTGCTCGAGCTGGGCGTCCCGCCGCACCGCATCGCCTTTCTCAACCCGGTCTGCACCCGGCGGACCCTGGAGACGGTCCTCGCCTCGGGGGTGACCCGCTTCGTGGTGGACGACGCCAGGGGCCTGGAGCTGCTGCCCGGCACGGCCAGGATCACCCTGCGGCTGCGGCCGCCCGACGCCGGGCAGTCCGCCCGCTCAATCGTGCGGTTCGGCAACACCGCCGACGCGCTCGCCGGGCTGGCCGAGCGGGCCGCCGCGCGCGGCATGGAGATCGAGGCGCTGTCGTTCTTCGTCGGCACCGCGGGCGCGGGCATGGAGCAGGCGCTGCCGTACCTGCGCGGCCTGGAGACGCTGCTGGGCCTGCGTGAACGGCTGGCCGCGGCGGGCATCGCGGTGCCGACGATCAACATCGGCGGCGGCTTCCCCGGCTCCCGCGACCGGTTCCACCGCGACCACCCGGACTTCTTCCAGCGGATCGCCCGCGCGCTGCCGCCGGACGTGGACGTGCTGTGCGAGCCCGGCCGGTACCTGTGCCAGCCGGCCATGGCCATGCTGAGCCGCGTGGTGGCCGACCGGGTCGTGGCCGGCCGCCGCCTGGTCCACCTGGACACCAGCGCGTACGCCGGCCTGTTCGAGACCACGTTCATCGAGCCGGAGGCCGGCGTGGAGATCGTCGCCGCGCGGTCCGGCGACCCGGCGCCCGCGGCCGTGCTCGGCCCGGTCATGGACTCCTTCGACGTGATCGCCAGGAAGGCGGCGCTGCCGCCGCTGGCCGAGGGCGACCTGGTCGTCCTGCCCAATTCCGGGGCCTACGCGTGGGGCTACACCGCCCCCGTGGAGGGCCTGTCCGCCGCCGAACCCGTCGAGCTGCCACCCGATCTGGCCGAGGGGTTCGCCAAAGCCTGGTTCGGGAGCTGAGCGACGTGATCACCACCCTGGACGGCCCCATCGTCATCGAGCCGACGGTCTCGCCGCCGCCCGGCGTCGGCGTACGCGAGTGCGGCGAACCGCTGGCCGAGGTGGCCGGCGTGCCCGGCGTGCACGCCGCCCCCGCCTACCACCAGCGCGGCATCACCGCGGCCGGCCCGCGGATCTTCGTCCGACGCCGGGTGCTCGCGGCGCTCCAGCAAGCCTCGGCCGCGCTGCCCGACGGCATCGGCATCCTGGTCTGGGACGGCCTGCGCACGCTGGAGACCCAGGCGGAGATCGTCGAACAGTTCCGCAGGACGCTGCCCGATCCCGGCGACGATGCCACGGTCGAGATGTACCTGGCGCTGCCGCCCGCCTCCCAGGAGGAGTTCCTGGCCGCGCCGCCGCCGCACGCCACCGGCGGCGCGGTGGACGTCACCCTGTGCGACACCGAGGGGCGGCCCCTGGATCTCGGCGCCGAGTTCGACGAGTTCAACGAACGGTCCTGGCTCGCCTATTACGAGAACGACGACCGGTCCGAATACCGGCGGCTGCGCAGAATGCTCTACTGGGCGATGCTGGGCGCCGGCTTCGCGCCTTACTCGTGGGAATTCTGGCACTACGAACTGGGCACGATGGTGAGCGCCGCGTTTCACGGCGAACGGTTCGCCGAATACGGCGCCGCCATACCGTGGAGGAAACCATGACCCTGCCACAGACCATGCGCTATCCGCGTACCGTCTACGACACGGGCGAATGGCTCGCCGCGTGGTCGGCCAGCACCGTCGAGCGGCGGCGGCCGACCGGCCTGCCGCTGCTGCAGTGCCTGGAGTACTCCCCGTTCTGGCACGGCTACGAGGTCGACACCGGCCTGGGCCGGATCTGGGACCGGCCGCTGCTCACCGTCGGCTCGCTCTACGCCGGGTACGGTCCCGCGTACCTGGCCGAGCGGCCGGAGGAGGTGGCCGGCCTGCTCGACCACGCGGCCGGCCTGATGCCCGGCACCTGCGGCCTGCTCGTGCTCAATCTGCCGCTGGAGGCCGCCCTGGACTGGGCCACCGTCCGGCCGCCCGACGGCATGCTGCGGCTGGACCACGCCTACCACCGGGTGGTCGGCGCCGGTCACGACCCCATCGTGGGCGACGTGGCCAAGGACAAGCGCCACGACTGGCGGCGGCGGTGGCGCCGGTCCGCCGAGAAGGGGCTGCGGCTGGTGGAGGAGAGCGACCCCGCGCCCGAGCGCATCGACGAGGTCGTCGCGCTGGCCAACGGCTCGGCCCTGCGGCACGGCTGGCCGCGACTGTACGACCGGGCCACCGCCCAGGCGGTGCTCGGCATGCCCGGCGGCCGGCTGCTGCGGGCCGACTGGGACGGCCGCACGGTCGCCGGTTACCTCGCGCTGGAGCACGACCACCGGCTCTACCTGTGGGCCGGCGGCATGGACCACACGGTGGTCCAGCAGGTCAGCCCGTACCTGTTCCTGCTCTACGAGCTGCTGCGGATGGGGCCGGAGCGCGGATGGGAGCGCCTGGAGTTCGGCAAGGGCAACGACGCGTTCAAGCGCCGGTACGGCTTCACCGGCGTGGAGCTGTGGTCGCTGTGGTACGCGGCCGACCCCGGCGACGTCCCGAGGTACCGCCCGAAGCTGGCGGCGCTGCACCAGAAGCTCGGCATCGCCCAGGAGGCGTGATGTCCGGCCTCTGGCGCCACGGCGACTTCCTCAAGCTGTGGGGCGGTGAGACGGTCTCGCAGTTCGGGGCGCAGATCACCGTGCTGGCCCTGCCGCTGACCGCGATCATCACCCTGCGCGCCACTCCGGAGCAGCTCGGCGTCCTGACCGCGATGCAGTTCGCGCCGGTGCTGCTCATCACCCTGTTCGCCGGGGTGTGGCTGGACGGCCACCGCAAGCGCCCGGCCCTGACCGTCGCCAACGTGGGCCGGGCGGCCCTGCTCGGCCTGATCCCCCTGCTCTACCTGGCCGACCTGCTGTCCATGCCGCTGCTGTACGCCATCGCGTTCCTGACCGGCCTGCTCACCGCGGTCTTCGACGTGGCCTACGTCGTCTACCTGCCGTCCCTGGTCCCCAAGGACCAGCTCGTCCCGGCCAACGCCCGGCTGGAGGCCACGTACTCGATCGCCTCCATCGGCGGCCCCGGCGTGGGCGGCCTGCTCGTGCAGTGGCTGAGCGCGCCGATCTCGATCCTGGCCAACGCGGTCACGTACCTGGTGGCCGCGCTCAGCGTGGCGGCCATCAGGCACCGGGAGCCGCCCCCCGCCCCGCCCGCGGACCGGCCCTCCACCTGGGCTGAGATCAAGGAGGGCGTGGCCTCGACGCTGAGGGACGCGCGGCTGCGCCCGCTGCTGCTGGGCTCGGCCTGGTTCAACCTGTTCGAGCAGGTCATCCTCACCCTGTACCTGCTGTACGGCGTGCGCGAGCTGCACCTGTCCACCAGCCTGCTGGGCGTCATCCTCGGCATCGGCAGCGTGGGCGCGCTGGCGGGCTCGATCGTGGCCGACCGCGCGGGCCGGGTTCTCGGCGTCGGCCGCGCCCTGGTCTGGTCGATGATCGTCAGCTCGGCCGCGCTCGGCCTGGTGCCCGCGGCCACGGGGTCGCCGCTCGTCGCCGGCGCGGTCATGACCGCCGGCCTGTTCGTGTACGGCCTCGCGCTGGCCGTGTTCAACGTGCACAGCCTGAGCCTGCGCGGCGTCCTGGTGCCGCCCGAGCTGCTCGGCAGGGTGACCGCGACCTACCGGTTCTTCGTCTTCGGCACGATCCCGCTGGGCGGGCTGCTCGGCGGGGCCCTCGGCGGGCTGCTCGGGGTCCGCGCGGCGATGGCGGCCGCCGTCGCCGTCCTGGTGGCGGGGTCCGTGGCTTTCGCGTTCTCCCGCATCCGGTCGGCTGACGAGGTCTTCGGCACGAAGGAGGCGTCGTGTTCGGTGGACTGACCCCGGCCGCCTGGGACGCGCTGGCCGGGCCGCGTTTCTACTCGACCAGCGCCTGGCTGCGCTTCTGCGCGGCCGAGTACGGCGGTTGCGGCGACGCCGTGGTGCGCGACGGGGCGGCCGTGCCGTACGTGGAGCTGGACGGGCCGCCGGCGCGGGGGCCGTACCGGTGGGGTGAGCTGCTGGCGGCGCGTGGCCTGCCCGCGCCCCCGCCCGGCGGGCTGCTGGTCGGTCCGCGAGAGGGCTACCAGACCCACTTCCTGGGCGAGCCCGGCGGGGTGCCCGGCGTCATCGCGGAACTGCGCGAGCGGGCGGCCGGTCGGCCCTGCGTGGCCCTGTACGTGCCCACCTCCGAGGTGGAGCTGGCCCGTCGCGCCGGGGTCCGCGCGCCGGCCGTGGTGCTGGAGGCCGACGCGTGGATCGCGGTCGACGGCTGGCCGGGCTACCTGTCGCGCAAGAAGCGGTACATGGTGCGCTCGGCCCGCCGGGCCTTCGCCGAGGCCGGGTACACCGTCAAGCACCTGCCGCTGGCCGAGTGCGTCGGCTCGCTGGCCGTGCCGGCGGCCAAGACCCTGGCCAAGTACGGCATCGACACCGACCCCGACACCGAACTCGTGGCGCTGAACAGCCACGCCGAGCACATGGGCGAGGCCGCCCGGGTCGCGGTCTGCTTCCGCGACGGCGGCGAGCCCGTCGGGTTCTGCCTGTACTACGTGGGCACCGACGCGATCTTCCTGCGGTGGGCCGGCTTCGACTACGACCGCCTGTCGGGCGCGCACGAGTACGCCAACGTCGTCCTGGCGAGCCAGCTCGACCTGGCGGCCGAGCTGGGCCTGCGGTGGGTGCACGCGGGCGTCCAGGCCCCGGCGGCCAAGGCCCTGTACGGCGCCCGGCTGCGCCCGCTGTGGCTGCTCGACCTCTCCCCGGACAGCGTCCTTGCGGCCGCCGCCGAGCAGGTGCGGCGGCACAACGCGCAGTTCTGCCGCCGCCTGCGCGAGGACCCGCGTACCGGGGGAGCGCTCGACCTCGAAACCTGGGGGAGCATCGATGAAGAGACTGGCTGAACACCGGGCGATCGTCACCGGCGGGGCCTCCGGCATCGGCGCCGCCATCGCCCGCCGCTTCGTCGCCGAAGGCGCCCGGGTCGCCGTCATGGACCGTGACAAGGAGGCCATGGCGCTGATCGACGACCGCGTGCCCGGGGTCGACCTGGCGCTGGTGGCCGACGTGACGGAACCGGCGGCGGTGGACGAGGCGTTCGAGGAGCTCGACCGCCGCTGGGGCGGGCTGGACGTCGCCGTCAACAACGCGGGCATCAGCGTCCCCGGCGCCTTCGCCGACCTGCCGCTGGCCGACTGGGAGCGCGTCCTGCGGGTCAACCTGACCGGCGTGTTCCTGGTGGCCCAGCGGGCCGTACGGCGAATGCGGGGCCGCGGCGGGGTGGTGATCAACATCGCCTCGGTCAGCGGCATGGTCGGCATGCCGAACTACAGCGCCTACAACGTCAGCAAGGCCGGCGTGATCGAGCTGACCAGGACGCTGGCGCTGGAGCTGGCGCCGGAGATCCGGGTCAACGCCATCTGCCCCGGCTACGTGCTCACCCCGATGCAGGAGGCGGAGTACTCGCCCGCCGCCCTGGCGGAATGCGCGCGCAAGGTCCCGCTCGGCCGGCTCGGCCGGCCGGCCGAGATCGCCGCGCTGGCCGCCTACCTGGCCTCGGACGAGGCGGAATTCGCGACCGGGCAGACGTTCGTCATCGACGGCGGCGAAACGGCCGGGGGGCTGGCCAGCGCATGAGTCGTGAGCGCCGTTGAACCGGCGTTATAGCGCCGGGCGCGACGATGAATTCGTACGTCTCCTGCTTCTCCACAACGTGAAGGAAGAGATCGCAGTGTTGTCCGTGGACCGCCTACAGATTCTCGACCCGGACCCCGGCTGGAGCGTAGGCCCGGAATGGCTGCGCACCGCCCTCGCCGAGTTCCGCCGCGACCTGCTGGACCCGGGTTACCCGTGCACGTTCGGCAGGCACGCGCTGCGGGCCGGCGACATGCACATGACCTGGGTCGCCCATGACGACCTGAGCACGCTCCCCGGTGACCTGACCGCCTTCGTCGACCGGGTCAGCCCCGAACCCGAACGCCGCCAGCCCCTGATCGTCTTCGTCGAGCCGTCGCCCCGGATGACCACGGCCGCCGACTACGACCGGCGGTTCTGGCAGATCCTGGAGTACCTGCACCTGCACGACGACCGCCCGTGGCCGGCCGACGTGCCCGCCGACCCCGACGATCCGGGCTGGCAGTTCTGCTTCCACGGCACCTCGCTGTTCGTCTTCGCCCTGGCGCCGTCCAACCGGCTGCGCAGGTCGCGGCGGCACCCGTCGTGCCTGGTGCTGTCGTTCCAGCCGCGTACCGTCTTCGACGGCATCGGCGTCGGCACCCCGGCGGGCAACGTCACCCGTACCCGGATCCGCGACCGGCTGCGGCGGTGGGACCTGGTGGGCCGCCACCCCAGCATGGGCGAGTTCGACGAGATGTCCGACGACGAGTGGCGGCAGTACTTCATCACCGACGACGACGCCGACCTCCACGACCGCTGCCCGTTCCGCCGCTGAACGACCACAGGAAAGGCGCTCTCAGAAAGGTGTACGTGTCATGACCGTGTCCTCGCTTGCCCAGAACCACCCACAAGATCACTCACCGGCCAGGGTGGTGAACTCCTCCAACGAGTGGGACCCGCTGGAGGAGGTGATCGTCGGGCGGCTGTCCGGCGGCGTCTTCCCCACCTGGCAGGAGTCCATGCGCGCCACGATGCCGCCCGAGTCGTGGCGGCTCTTCCAGGAGAAGGGCGGCCGGCCGTTCCCGCAGGACCTGGTGGACGCCGCGGACGAGGAGCTCGACGGGCTGGCCCGCGCCCTGGAGGCCGAGGGCGTCAAGGTGGTCAGGCCGGCGCCCGCCGACCACGCCGGAGAGTTCGCCACGCCGCACTGGCGCAGCCGGGGCGGGCTCTACGCGGCCATGCCGCGCGACTACCTCATCGTCGTCGGCGACACCATCATCGAGTCCCCGATGTCGTGGCGCTGCCGCCAGTTCGAGGGCGACGCGTTCCGGCCGCTGCTCAAGTCGTACTTCGACCGCGGCGCCCGGTGGCTGCAGGCTCCCCGTCCGCAGCTGACCGACGAGCTGTTCGCGACCGGCGGCCACCACGACCGCTGGGCGGTCACCGAGTTCGAGCCGGTCTTCGACGCGGCCGACTTCATGCGCTTCGGCCGCGACATCGTGGTGCAGCGCAGCCACGTCACCAACGCGTTCGGCATCCGCTGGCTGCAGCGGGCGGTCGGCAGCGCGTACCGCGTCCACACCGTCGAGGTGAACGACCCGCACGCCATGCACATCGACGCCACGCTGCTGCCGCTGGCGCCCGGCAAGCTGCTGGTCAACCCCGAGCGGTACGTGCACAACAAGCTGTTCGACGGCTGGGAGATCCGCAAGGCGCCGCAGCCCGCCCTGCCGCGCGACTGGCCGATGTTCTTCTGCAGCCCGTGGGTGAGCATGAACATGCTCTCCCTGGACGAGCGGACCGTCGTGGTGGAACGCCAGGAGGAGCCGATGATCGAGCTGCTCACCGACTGGGGCTTCCGCTGCATCCCGGTGGACTTCCGCCACGTGTACACCTTCGGCGGCTCGTTCCACTGCGTGACCGTGGACGTGCGCCGGCGCGGCGGTGCCGGCCAGTACCTGGACGTGGGCTGATGAAGACCGTACAGATCACCGGCCCGCGCGCCTGCGCGATCGTCGACAAGCCGGAGCCGGTCATCGCCCGCGACTACGTCCTGCTGAAGGTCGAGGTCGCCCCGATGTGCAACGAGTACCTCGCCTACCGCGACCAGGTCTACCTGGAGCGCAACCGGCCGGACTCGCTGGGCCACGAGATGGCCGGCGTCGTGGTGGACGCGCCCGAGGGCTCCCCGGTGCGGCCCGGCGACCGCGTGGTGGCGCTGTGCGGCTACCCGTGCGGCAGGTGCCGGCCGTGCCGGCGCGGCTACTACTCCCACTGCGCCGCCACCGAGGACCCGCGCGAGGTGTGCAAGAGCGAGTCGGGCGAGTGCGGCTTCGCCCAGTACGCCGTCAAGCCCGGCCGGCTGTGCGTGCCCGTGCCGGACGGGATGCCACTGGAACAGGCCGCCATGGCCTGCTGCGGCCTCGGGCCGACGTTCGGGGTGATGCAGCGCATGGGTGTGGCGGCGTCCGACACCGTGCTCATCACCGGGCTCGGCGCGGTCGGCCTGGGCGGGGTGATCAACGCCCGGCACCGCGGGGCGACCGTGATCGGCGTGGCCCGCAGCCCGTACCGCGCCCGGCTGGCCCGCGAGCTGGGCTGCGCCGCGGTGCTCGACCCCCGCGACGGCGACCTGCGAGCCCGGATCAGGTCGCTGACCGGCGGCGGCGTGGACTTCGCGATCGACTGCTCGGGCCAGCCGCAGTACCAGCGGCTGTGCGTCGACGCGGTCGACCGCCTGGGCGCGGTCGGCTTCCTGGCCGAGCCCGGCGAGCTGACCGTCCACGTGGACGACGACCTGGTGCAGAAGGGGGTGACGCTGATGGGCAGCCTGGACATCAACCTGAACGACGCCGACCGGCTGCTGCGCATGATCGGCCGGATCCCCGACCAGATCGAGCGCTTCATCACCCACCGCTACCCCCTGGATCGGATCGCCGACGCCTTCGACCGGCAGACCCGCTACGAGTGCGGGAAGATCGTTCTCTATCCGTGGAGCTGAGCCCATGACGCTGCGCACCCACGCGCTCGACCTGGCGGCACGGCACTCGCCCCTCGTCCGCGACACGCTGCGCCGCCTGGCCGACGCCCCGCTGGCCGACCTGCTGGCCGAGCTCCGCCCCGGCCGGTCCGAGCCCTGGCAGTCCAGAGACGACCTGTACGCCGCGGTCGCCGGCCAGACGACGGCACTGTACGGCCCGGCCGTCGCCGCCGACGTGCTGGCCGACCTGCGCGAACAGCCGATCGTGCCCACCTCCAACCACTTCGGCGTGGACACCTTCGCCGACTCCGTGCAGGGCACGCTGCTGTTCGCGCTGCGGCCGGGCGCCCCGCGCAACGTCGTCGTGCTCGGCTTCGGCTCGGTCAGCCTGAACAACCTGACCTACCCCATGGGGCTGCGGCTCTACGATCCCCGGCACGGCGAGCTGGACGGGCTGCCGCAGCGGCTGCCCGTCCAGCCCAACCGCGACAAGCACCGTACGGTGCTGGCGGCGCGGCCGTACGACGCCGGGATGATCGAGCGGGCGCGCGCCCGGCTGGTCCGGATGCGGCAGGAGGGGGAGGTCTCGGAGTTCTGCGCGCGCAGCGCGGACGACGTCCTGCACCGGGCGTACGGCTCGGCGCTCGCGCTGCCGTCGCACGCCCTGCAGGCCACCCGCGTCAACACCGCCCTGTGGGAGGGCATGTTCCAGGCCGAGCCGCCCGCCCGGCTGGTGCAACTGGCGATCGAGCCGATCTGCGCCGCCCTGCTCAGCAAGGACCTCCGCGATCCCGGCAGCCTGATCCACCAGCTGTTCTTCGTGCCGCAGGTGCGCGACGCGCTGCTCGACGCGCTGGACGGGGCGCGCGCCTGCTGGCGGCGCGACGGCTCGCGCGGCACGGTCTTCTGCTGGGGGCTCAGCGCGGCCGGCCGCCGCGTGCCGCTGGTCCTCGACGGCGAGCTGCTGACCGGCGTGGACGAGCGCGGCCACCGCCTGGAGTGGAAGTTCAGCCAGGACGAGCTGGTACCGGCGCTGCTCGACCAGCGGCTGGTCCCGTCGCTGTTCACCTGCTTCGCCACCCTGGCCTTCGCCCGCGGGCTGAGCTGCGTCGGCGGCTACTACCAGGCCATGTACCTGCCCGTCATCCGGCAGGGCATCGTGGACGCCCTGGGCGTCGGCGCGGAGTTCGGCCCGATGGCCGAACGGGTCGCCCAGGTGCCCACCGGCCTGCACCTGGCCGGCCTGCAGTCCGTCGGCCGGGCGCTGCCCGGCGGCGCGCTCATCCCGGCGGGCCCCGTGGAGATCGCCGGCGCGGGCGGGCTGTCACCGGCCGACGTGGACGCGCTCACCCGCGTCCCGGTACGCGAGGCGCACCTGGTCGCCTTCCCCGAACTGCTCGACCACCTGGTGCCGCCCGGCGAGCTGCCGCCCGGCTGGGCCGCCACGATCGCGGCGGAGAACGGCGGCCGGCACGACGGGCGGGTCATCCGATTGGAGCCATCATGAACGCGATCACGCACGAGGTGCTGGATCTGCTCCAGACCGCCCGCGACCGGGTGGCCGACCTCGACGACTGTGACGAGCTGCTGGTCCGGGCCACGCAGGAGCTGATCGCCTGCGCGGCCGAGGCGGTCGCCGCCTTCCCCCGGGGCAGCGTGGACGGCGCCCGCGAGGCGCTGAGCTGCGCCAGGGGTGCGGCGGCGACGGCGGCCTTCGCCGTACGCCACCTGCACGACACCGCCGTACGGCACCGGCACGACCCGGCGCGCACCGGACAGCACGCGAGCGGCCTTCGCCGCGCCGCATCCGCACGACACGGCGTAGCGCACTCCGGGTAGCACATCAGCAAGCGGCCTTCGCCGGACGGCATCCGCACGACACGGCGAAGGCCCGCCACCGGGTGGCGCGTCAGCGGTGCGCCATGCCGGCGGACAGCAGCTCACGGTGGAGTTCCTGGATCGCCGGCGAGGGGGCCAGGCCCAGCTCCTCGTCCAGGATGCGGCGCAGGTTCCGGTAGGCGTCCAGCGCCTCGTTGCGCCGGTCGGCGCGGCCCAGCGCGCTGATGAGCATGCCGTGGAACCACTCGTTGTACGGATGCTGCCCCACCAGCAGCCGCAGCTCCGGGATGAGCTCGCGATGCGCGCCCAGCTCCATGTCGGCCTCGATGCGCGTCTGCAGCGCGCACAGCCGCTGTTCCTCCAGTGCGACCACGTGCCCGTTCAGCACCGGCCCCGGCACCACGTCGGCCAGCGCCCGCCCCGACCACATGTCCAGCGCCTCGCGCAACAGCACGGCGGCCTGCCCCGCGTCGCCGGCCTGCAGCAGCAGCCGCCCCCGCCGTACCAGGTCGTCGAAGCGGAAGACGTCGATGGCGGCGCGGTCGGCGCGCAGCAGGTAGCCCGCGGTGCGCGTCTGCACCAGTTCCTCTCCCTGGCGGCACAGCCCGTAGCGCTCGGCGTGCTTGCGCAGCTGGTAGACGTAGGTGTGCAGGATGGTCCGCGCGTTCTTGGCGGGTTGCTCGGCCCACAGTTCCTGGATCAGCAGATCGGTGTCCACGATCTGGCCTGCGCGCAACGCCAGCACCGCCAGGATCTGGCGCAGCTTGTGCTGGCGTAGCGTGTGCGCGCGGCCGTCGACGACGATCTCTACGGGACCGAGGAAACGGAAACTCGCCATTGATGATCTCCCCCTTGTGGCTGACGGCGTCAGTCCGCTGCGAGACTGGCCAGTTCGTGGTCGGTGAGCACGTGGGTCGCGCTGCGCGCGGCCGTGAGGATGCGATCGATGATCAAGGGGTCGGAGGGCAGCCCCCTGCGCCGCAACCAGGTCTGGACGTTCCAGCGCCCGCTGGCCGGGCCCACGCCGATCTCCTGCCGGCGCCCGAACCGGGAGGCGGGAACGCCGGAGTAGACCAGGTCTGCGAGCCACGGGTCGCCGGCGCGCTCCGCCTTGGCCACGGCCGCGGCGTGGACGCCGGTGGCGGTGAAGAAGGCGTCCCTGCCGAACACCGGGTACTCCGGCGGGATGGGCCGGCCGACGGCGGCCGAGGCCGTACGGCAGTACTCGCCCAGCACGTCCAGGTCGCGGCCGTCGCCCAGCAGGTTCAGGTTGACCAGGAGCTGGTCCATCGCCGTGTTGCCGCACCGCTCGCCGATGCCGAGCGCGGTGGCGTGCACGCGGGAGGCCCCCGCCTCGACGGCGGCCAGCGCGTTGGCCAGCGCCAGGCCGCGGTCGTTGTGGCCGTGCCAGTCGATCGGCACGTGGGCGTACCCGGCGGGGTCCATGATCTGCTCGCGTACGTGGCGGATCAGCGCGGCGGTCCCCCGGGGATCGGCGTGGCCCGCGGTGTCGCACAGGCAGATCCGGACGGCCCCCTCGTCCAGTGCCGCCAGGCAGAGGCGGCGCAGCAGTCTGGGCCTGGCCCTGGTGCTGTCCTCGGCGGCCAGGCAGACCGGCAGCCCTTCGGCGACGGCGAAGCGGACGGCCTTGCGGACGATCCGCTCGGCCTGCCGGACCGTCCAGCCTTCCGCGCCCATCCGCATGTGGCTGGAGCCGATGAAGGTCGTCACGTCGAGGCTGCGACCGGCCGCCTGGCTCACGTCGGCGACGGCCTGGATGTCGCCGACCAGAGTGCGGGCGGCGCAGTGCAGCCTCAGCCGCGGGGTCTGCCTGGCGCCGTACACGGCCAGCTCCGCGGCCATGCGGCCGGCGACCGCGCCGGAGGCCGGCATGCCGATGCTCGCCGCGTCGATGCCGAGCCGGTCCATGAGCCGGAGCAGCCGCATCCGCTCGGCCAGGTCCGGCTGGCGGGCGGACGGGCTCTGCAGGCCGTCCCGCAGGGTTTCGTCGTTCAGCTCGACCAGCCGGCCACCCGAGGCCGGGGCCGCCGCGTCCGGGACCGCATTCCAGTCGTAAATCTGGGCAGCCGACGAAGAAGTCACCACCGAATGTCCCTTTCGTGTGGTCGAAATCAGGCCGGGCTCGATTCACGTACCAGCCTTACGCGCCTGACATGGGGAAACAAGGGGAATGCCCCGCAAGAGCTACCCAGATAATGCGAAGTATCTCTCGGTACTCCGAAAGTTGTAATCCTCGGTGGTACTCCCTTCATCAGCCGCGTCCGGCGGCGCATCATACGGCTATGCGAGCCGACCGCCCTCCGTCGTGGTGGCGCGTGCTGGTCCTGTGCCTGCGTGAGTCCCGGCCGTCCGTGCTGGGGCGTTCGCGCTGCGGTTCTGCACCGGGGCGGCGCTGGCCGGGGCGGAGGCGTGGCCCTCCAGCCTGCTTCCCGGGTTCGTCTCCTGGATGCTGGCGGTGTTCTTCGCCTACCTCTTCAACGGGGTGACCGACGTGGTGGAGGACCGGGCGAACGGCTCCTCCCGGCCCATCGCCGGCGGCCTGCTGCCCCCCGGTACGGCGGCCAGGGTCGCGGTGGGCGCGGCGGCGCTCGCACTGGGTCTCGGCCTCCTGACCGGCGTCGTGTTCACGGTCCTCGTCGCGGCGCTGCTCTTCCTGGGGCACGCCTATTCGGCCCCGCCGCTGCTGCTCAAGGCCCGCCCGGCCACCAGCGCCGGCACCGCGGTCGGCTCGGCGCTGCTGACCTACGCGGCCGGCTTCGTCGCCGCCGGCGGCCCGGTCACCGAGGTCGCCGGCACGTCGCTGCTGCCGGTCGCGCTGCTCCTCGCGTCCTGGATGGGGCTGGTGGGCGCCCCGGCCAAGGACCTGCCCGACGCCCGCGGCGACGCGGCGGCGGGCCGGCGCAACCTGTCCGCCGTGTACGGCGCCGCGGGCACCCGGATCCTGCTCATCGCGGCGGCCGCCGCGGTGGCCGTCGCGGCCGACCTGGTCAGCCTGGCCGAGCCGCGCGTGATCGGGATGGCGCTGACCCTGTCCGCCGGGGCCGTGGTGGTGACCGGGCTGGCGGTGAAAGCCGATGTCGATAGCCGCGCGCCGTACCAGGGGTTCATGGCCACGCAATACGCCGCGAACGCCACGGCGATGTTGCCGGTTCTTTTCGGTTAAGCCATGATGTATCGGGTTCGGGCGTTCACCTCATGGGGAGGGGCCCGCGATCGTGCAAGCCGGCGACAACCATCCGCTGCGGAAGGCATTGGCCGACCACCTCGACGCCGAACGGCCGGCGATCCTGGCCGCCTACCAGGCCGAGCTCGAAGGCGTCCACAGCCCGCTGATCGACGACCACGCGAGCCGCCCGCAACTGCTCGCCCACGCCGCCGTCACCATCAGCGACGTCGTGCGCAGCGTGCGGCTGGGCCGCGCCACCCTCGACGAGGGCTACAAACTGCTCGCCAGGGACATCGGCAAGCGCCGGGCCGAGAGCCGGCTCAACCCCCGCGCCTCCCTGCAGGCCGCGACCCACCTGGTGGACGTCGTCATGAACGCGGCCCTGAACTACCTCGCCGACCGCGAGGGCGCCCAGGAGCTGCTCCGGCTCGTCGTCCGGGCGCTGACGGAGAGCGTCATCATGCGCGTCAACGAGGCCTCGCTGGCCTACTCCTCCCAGCTGCTGCACGACATCAACGCCGCGCACGTCGAGGAGCGGCGGCGGATCGCGCGTGACCTGCACGACCGGGTCGGCTCCGGGCTGGGCGTCGCGCACCACCAGCTCGAACTGGCCACCTTCTACCACGCCACCGACCCCGGCAACGCCATGGAACGCGTGACACTGGCCCACGACGCCATCCAGGACGCCATGCTCAGCATGCGCTCGATCGCCTCCGACCTGCGCATGGACGAGCAGGTGCACAACCTGGAGAAGGCGCTGAACACGCTGCTGGAGACCATCGCGCCGACGAACGTCATCATGCGGTTACGGGTCAACGGCGACGAGGCGTGGGCCTCCGGCCACGTGCTGGAGGAGACGTACCTCATCATCAGGGAGGCCGTGCGCAACGCGCTCGCGCACGGCACGCCGAGCATGGTGCTCATCAACGTGGACATCGCGCCCAGCCGGCTGCACGCGACGGTCGAGGACGACGGCGGCGGCTTCGACCTGGCCGAGGCGCGCCGGTCCGCCGGCATGGGGCTGACCTCGATGCGGGAACGGGCCGAGCTGATGGGCGGCCGGTTGATGCTGACGCCGGTGGTCAACCGCGGCACCTACGTGGAACTCGTCGTACCGCTGTCGGAGCACCGTGATGAATGACCCCACCACCGTCCTCATCGTGGACGACCACGCGCTGTTCCGCGAGGGGCTGAAGGAGCTGCTGGAGAGCGACGGCGGCATCGTCGTGGTCGGCCAGGCGGGCGACAGCAAGGGCGCCGTCGCGCTGGCCGCCGAGCACAAACCGCACGTCGTGCTGCTCGACGTGGAGATCCCCGGCGACGAGGTGACCACGACGGTGAGCCGCATCCAGGCCGTCTCCCCCCGCTCCGAGGTGATCATCCTCAGCATGTACGACGGGGCGTACCTCGTGCAGAACCTGCTGGCCCAGAACATCCGCGGCTACCTGCTCAAGAGCGTGGGCCGGGTGGAGCTGCTGGGCGCGGTGCACGCCGCCCGTACCGACCACGACCGGGTCGTGCTCGCCGTCTCCCGGGAGAGCCTGGCGCAGGTGCAGCCGGCCCGCGGCAACCCGCTGTCCGCACGTGAGCAGCAGGTGCTGGAACTGGTCGCCGAGGCGCTGAGCAACCGGCAGATCGCCCACCGGCTGCACCTGACGGAGGCCACCGTGAAGCGGCACCTGCGCAACATCTTCGTCAAGCTGGGCGCGGTCTCCCGGGTCGACGCGGTCAACAAGGCCGTGGCGGCATCCCTGGTCAAACCGCCGTCCAGCCATCCCTAGCCGGACGGCGGTGAGCCAGGCCGGCGTCCGGCCATCCCTAGCCTGACGGCGGTGAGCCAGGCCGGCGTCTCCGGTCAGACCGTCGTCCGGCCATCCCGAGCCTGCGGGTCGTCCCGGTGGTCGGTTCCGTTCCCCCAGTCCGGCGGGAACAGCGTGCCGAGCCGGGCGAGCAGCGCGGGGTCGGGCCGGATGGCCGCGGCGCTGGCGTTCATCTCCAGGTGCACCCGGCTGCGCGTGCTCGGAACGGGCACGATGTCGCCCTGCGCCAGCACCCACACCAGGGCCAGCCTGGCCAGGCCGAGATGGAGCTGGGTGGCGATCTCCTCAGCCGCCCGCAGCGCCCGCATGCGCTCGGCCAGCGATCCGGCCTCCGCGATGCCGAGCCCGGCCCGCCGCGGGTCGCCGCACGCCGAATGCGCCGCCGACAACCTGTCGGCGCCGGCCAGGAACCCGCGGCCGAGCGGGCCGCGGGCGACCACCCCGAGCCGGTGTGCCCGGGCCGCGGGAATCCGGTCCAGCTCGGCCCGGCGCTTCAGCAGGGAGTACTCGCAGGCGATCACCGAGACCGGCTGCCCGGCGACGCGGTGGATCTGCCCGGCCAGCGGCTCGGCCAGCCCGATGTGCCGGACCTTGCCCGCCGCGACCAGCTCGGCCAGCTCGCCCACCCCCTCCTCGATCGGCCGCGTCCAGGTCGGGCAGTCCAGGTAGAAGACGTCGAGGTGGTCGACGGCCATCCGGCGCAGGACGGCGTCGCAGGCCCGCGCCAGGCTCCCGCCGCCGGGGCGGGCCGGCGCCGCCAGCACCGCCTGACCGCGGCGGCCCGCGACCGCCCGCCCGACCAGCCGCTCCACCTGCTCATGTCCGGTACGGCAGGTCGTGTCGAGCAGCGTGATGCCCAGATCAAGCGCGTGACGGACGACCCGGACGCAGTCCTCGACGTCCACGGCTCCGGAGAAGGCCGAACCGCCGACGCCGATGACCGAGGTGACCGGGCCGTCGTGACCCAGTTGCCTGACGTCCATCGGGTCACGGCGTCCCGCGCAGGACCGTACACAGGCTGGCGGCGTCGGCGAGGGCCTGGCCGGGCGGCATGCCCAGGGGCGGCAGCAGGCCCAGGCGGCGCAGCCGGTGCTCCAGAGGAGCCGTCGGGTCGGGGCAACCCTGCCAGGTGGCCGCCACCGCGGCCCTGGACGCCTCCAGGAGGTCGGCGTAGTCGGCGCGCAGCAGGCTCTCCCTGAGCCGCTCGCGGGTGACCTCGTCGAGCAGCCGGAGGGCGATCTCGCGCAGCTCGCCCGGGTCAATGGACAGGTCGTCGGTCAGGCGGGAACGGGTCGCCTGGAGTTCGGATCGATCCATGTCGGCCGTCCTTGATCAACCTTTTGCGGCCCGGGCGCTGCGCCCGCCGGCTTCCGCGATGACGGGCTTGCCACGAGCTCGGTCACGTCGGGTGAGCCAGGATTTCACTGGACACACCATCACGATGCGCCCGCCCCATGAAAGCGGCCTCAATTCCCGATACAGCGCCGCTGACGGTGCGCACGTGCGGGAGGCGGCGGCCGGACGTAGCACAGGTCCCTGAGGCCCTCGCCGCGCGTCTTGGTGCACCGCTCGGTTTGACGGCGAGGCTGGACGGCGCGCCACGATGGTGGACGGCGGTCGGGTCTGCAGGACCAGCCGCCCGAACGGGTCGTTCCAGTCGTAGACCGAGCCGCCGCGTCCGGACAGGTCGGCGAGGATCTCGTTGTGGGCCTCGGCCATGTTGCGGGCGAACCGGCCGAACTTGGTCACGGTGAACACCGACCCGTTCCCGACGGCGGCGAGGGCCTGGTCGAGGGCCGGCGCGGCTTCCGTTCACGCGCTCCAGCGTCCCGGATGGCTCTGATCACCCTTGGCCACTCGGGGCAAGGAGCACCGAGCCTGAAACGTGAGCGGCGGTTCGGCCACGTCAGACCGCTTCCTGTGCCGGGCGGGGAGGTCAGGGCGGTCCAAGGACGTCCGGGGTGATCAGGGCGCGGGCGGTGGCGGCGAAATAGTCACTGGGGGCGTCGCCGGCGAGGCCGAGGATGACACCCTGACTGAGGCCGACCAGGAGCGCACGCAGCGCCGTGGCCAGGCGTTGCGCCTGCCGCGACGTGATGGCGGTCCCGTCGTGGAGCCTGCCGGACAGCAGCGCGGTCAGGCGTTGTTCGTGTGCCCGGACGGAGGCGGCGAGTTTGGGTGCCAGTTCGGGGTCGCGCAGGGCCAGGTCCTGCAAGCTGATCTCGAACGACAGATGGCGCAGCGCGTCGGGGTCGTCGCACAGGCGCCGGTAGTGGCGGGCGAAGACCTCCACCGCCTCGGCGAGACCCATGCCGGCGGGGAGGGCTTGCTCGATGCTGTCGTAGTGCGGGGTGAGGTGGTCGGTGACCAGGGCGACGAGCAGTCCGTTCTTGCTGCCGAACAGCGAGTAGACGGCGCCGGTGGTCAGCTCGGCCTGCTCGGCGATCTCCTCCAGCTTGGCCCGGTGGCCGTCGCGGGCGACGATCAGGCGCGCGGCGGCCAGCAGGGCCTGCCGGTTGCGCTCCTTGGCCTCGGCCCTTGTCATCCTCATAACTCTATTATTACCGTAACTCCATTATGAATGTCGCTGAGTACATGAGCCGCGTCCCCGACTGTGCCGCGTTCCCGTCCGTCGACGCGCTCCAGGCCGAGCTGGAGGAGCTGGCCGCCGCCCATCCCCGCCTGGTCCGGCCGCGCCGCATCGGCACCTCGCGGCTGGGCGACCCGCTGCACGCCGTGACGGTCGGCGACGGCCCCTCCGACGCGGTGGTCATCGCCGGGCCGCATCCCAACGAGCCCGTCGGAGCCTTGACCGCCCTCACCTTGATCAGACTGCTCTGCCGGCACCCGCAACTACAGGCGGAGCTAGGCTTTCGCTGGCACATCGTGGCGTGCGCGGACCCCGACGGCGCCCGCCTGAACGAAGGCTGGTACTCCCGCCCCGGGGACCGCCGCGCCTATGCCGAGCACTTCTACCGCCCCGATCTCGCCGACCAGGTCGAGTGGACCTTCCCGCTGGCCACCGGCGACTACTCCTTCGACCGCCCGCTACCGGAGACAGCCGCGCTCATGCGGCTGATGGATGAGGTACGCCCCTCGCTGGTCTACTCCCTGCACAACGGTGAGTACCAGGGCGCGTTCTTCTACATCAACCGTGAAGACCTGGCGCTCGCCGAGCAACTGGCCGCCTTGCCGGGCCTGGAAGGCCTGCCGCTGCATCACGGTGAGCCGGAGCTGCCCGGCGCCACACCGATCGTCCCCGCCGTCTACCTGACCCCGCCGGGGTCGCAGGTGGGCGCGGCCTTCGGCGCCGGCGGCAGCAGCGCTGACTACGCAGCCAGATACGGCGCGCTGCACTTGATCACCGAGGTGCCCTACTGGACCGACGAGCGTGTGTCGGATCGAAGCCCCACCGGCCGCACCTACGGGGAGATCGCCGCCGAGGGAAGCGCGGCCCGGCGCGAGCTGATCGACGCGCTGCAGGCGAGCATGCGGGCCGTCGCCGGCAATCTGACCGTGCATTCGCCGTTCCGCCGCTCGACCGAGGGAACGCTGGAAATCTTCCGCAAGCTCGGCGACCTGGAAGAGTCCGCACACGATCCCCATCGGCCGGCCACGGTCGCCGAGGAGTTCAGCAACCGTCAGATGGTGCACCTGCTACGGCTGCGCCTGCTCGGCACATTCCTGCGCATGCTCGACGCCGAACTCGCCGCCGGCAACGTGGCATCAGCCATCGGCGAGCAGCGCCGCCTGCTCGCCGAACGTTTCGACCTCTGGTACGGCCAGGCCGAATCCGACTCCCCCGGCCCGCCGATCGAGATCCGCAGGCTGGTCGCGGTACAGCTCGGCGCCGCCCTGATTGCCGCAGCGAACCGTCGTGCCGCCGATCGTCGCTGACCCTGGTGAACGCCCATTAAGGGTGCACCCTGGCATCGCACCAACCTCGTTGAGAAGCGCTAGCCGAATCGGAAGAATCCATGAAAGTCGAACAGGCCCAGAACTTCCTACGCGATCACCATCACGCTGTGCTCAGTACGTGGCGCAAGGATGGACGCTCCCAGCTCTCACCCGTGATCGTCGCTCTCGACGGTGCCGGTCGCGTTGTGCTGAGTACGACGGAGGCGCGAGCCAAGACCCGTAACCTGCGGCGAGACCCACGGGGTTCGATCTGCGTCTTCACCGACCGGTTTTTCGGGCCATGGGTTCAGGTCGAGGGACACGCAGAGGTTCTCTCGCCGGACGCCGGACTGGACGCTGAGGCTCTCAAGAACCTGCACGGCGCGCTCAGCGACGAATACCCCGACTGGGAGGCGTTCCTATCGAACATCCACGCTGAAGGACGCGTCGCCATCCGCTTCACGATCGAGCGTGCCAGCGGCGTCACCCAGCCATAAGGCATCTCCACGCCAACCTCACCCCGGTCACCGCACCGACGACAGGGCCCGGCGTGACCCACCCGGCTCGGCGGCTGACCGACCACCGACCTGATCCTGGCCACCCCTGATCGCGGCGAGCCGACCCAGGCCCGGAGCGGCCGGCAGGTGCACTGAACTCCCAAGAAAGAGCACAACCATGGACATCACCACCGCAATCGCGAATGAACGCCGGGAACTGGCGGCGATGCTGGACAGCCTGGAACCCGCGCAGTGGGACGCACCGACCTTGTGCGCCGGATGGCGCGTACGAGAGGTCGCGGCTCACATGTCGATGGGATTCCGCTATTCGCTGCCCAGGATGGTGCTCGAACTCATCAAGGCGCGAGGTGACATCAACCGGATGACAGACCGGCGGGCCCGCCAGGACGCGGCCACCCTGTCCACGGCCGACCTGGTCAGCGCGATCCGCGACAACGCACGCCACCCCTGGAAGCCACCCGTCGGCGGCATCACGGCCGCCCTCGGCCACGACGTGATCCACGGCCTGGACATCACCGTCGCCCTCGGCATCGACCGCCGCGTCCCGGAAGACCGCGTGCGCGTCCTGCTGGAGCACATCACTCCCCGAACCCTGAAATTCTTCGGAGCCGATCTCGACGGCGTCGAACTGCGCGCCGACGACCTCGACTGGTCCTTCGGCACCGGCACACCCCTCACCGGCGCCGCCCAGGACCTCCTGCTCGTGGCCTACGGCCGCAAGCTCCCGCCGGGACACCTCCACGGCACGGCCCGGGATCGATACATCGCCGCGTGAACCGAATCCCCCGACTCAGCGGATCGGATGTCCGCATCGCCTCGGCTGAACCGGGTGACAGCCGGGCGCCCGCACCGCCTGCTCTTACGAGGACCAGCCACACACCCGCGACCTCCCGCGACCCGCCACATTCGGCACGGTGGTGATCGTCTGGATACCTGTCGAATGACGAGCGAGGAGCTGAATCGGTCGATAGTGCCTCCACATGGTCGGGTTGGCGTCAGGGCACGTTCTGCTGACTGGTTCAAGCCGGTGCTCATCTCAGCTCGCCCAAATCCAGCAAACGCGACCTGGAACAGCGTGTGTACGGCTGCCGCGCGCGCGGCGAGCGCCAAGCGTACGGGTGCGGTGCTGCGATATGCGGTCAGCTCACCCAGGCCGCATGCCGGTGGCTGACACACCTTGGACCTTGAGCGGCCAGGGCACGCCTGCTGCCTCGCCCCGCGCCTTGAGGATGGCGATGCGCTCGGCGGTGGAGAAGATGCGCGCCAGCCCACCCCGAATGGCGTGCCCGGCGGTGACCAGCTTGGAGACGTAGTGGATGCCGATGCTCACGATGGTCAGACCCAGCACGTACGCGTAGGTGTCGTGCAACCAGCCGACCTGCAGCCCGAAGGCGATGCCGGCGAGCATGGCGGCGTACAGCAGCATCGTCCACCACCACTGTTCGTAGCCGCGGGCGAAGACGCGCTCCATCGAGGGGACGGTGGACAGCCCGGCGGCGCTGCCCGCGGCGCTGATGCGGTTGGCGTGCACAGTGATCAGCCAGTGCGTGAGGGTGACCAGCATGGCGCTCACCGTCCCGACCCAGGCCCACAGCCACGGCTGCCACATCACCGCCAGGAGGGTGGCGGGCAGCGGGATGACCGCCATGAGCCGGATGAGCACCTCGGTGACCCGCGCGAGCGGGCCGGGCACCTTGCGGACAGTCAGGCGGGCCAGGATCGTCTGGTAGAACTTGGCGCCGAGCAGGCCCTGGGTGAAGGCCGTGATGGTGGCGGCCGTCATGTCCCTGCCGGACATGTCCTTGGGCGCGAAGCTGACCGCCTGGTTCAGGCTCAGATCGCCGATGAGGTCGCCCACGCTGAACAGGGCCGTCCTCGTGGCGATGAACCACCAGCACGCGGTCGCCACCAGCGAGTAGAACAGCAGGTAGCTGCTGGTGCGGTAGCGGTCGGCCCGGCTTCTGCGCATCAGCAGCCACTGGTGGTACTGGGCCTTGACCTCGCGCGAGGCCGGCAGCATGCGGGCGAACCAGCGGTTGCGCCATCGCAGGTCAGCCTCCGGTTCCTGCGCGGCCATCTCGCAGGCGAGCGTGAAGAAGTCCTGGACCGGGCCCAGGTCGAGCTGCTGCGGGTCGTCGTCGCGATCGACCAGCAGCAGGCGGTTGCGCGGGTTCTCCTCGATGAAGTCGTCGAGCACGCGCCCCAACGCGGGGCTGAACTCCCAGATCGGGTCGGGAACCCGCCCGTCTCGCGGCGGTCTGCCGGTGAGGATCCGGATGAGGATGACGCCCAGGGAGTAAACGTCGGAGCTGGGGGCAACGCCGCGGTTCTTCACCTCGGGTGAGACGTAGACGGAGTCGTCGTGCTCGGCGATGCCCACCTGGCGGCTGTAGAGATGGTTGCGGCCGAGGTCGATGAACCTGATGCCGCTGTCGCCCGGGGCGAGGATGATGTTGTTGGGCGACAGGTCCAGGTGCTGCCGGTGCGGCATCGTGCTCGTGATCGGCTCGTTCGCGGCCAGGTCGTCCAGCGCCCGCAGCAGGCCGAGACCCACCTCGCGGGCCTTGGCGAGGCGTTCACCCATCGCCGGGGCGCCAGACTCGAACTCGATGAGGTCTTCGTGGAGGGTGCGCCCCCGCTGGAACGGCATCAGGATCCAGCGGTCGGTCGAGGCGATCGGCTGCACGACCACGTCGGTCGTCCGGTCGGCGCCGTACGTTCTGGCGTAGCCCTCGGTGGCCTTGGCGATGGTGCCGAGCTTGTTCCAGGGAAACAGCACGCATTTGAGCGCCAGCTTGGCGTGCGTGCCGGTCAGGCCGAGTGTCCGGGGGGTGGCGACGGCGATGAAGGAGGTCGTGCCGGCCTTGTGATAGGTGAGCCCGTCGAAGTCGAGCTCGCGCCAGATGCCGACTTCCCGGCTGTTGTCGCCGTTTCTCGGCCGGTAGAGGTGCTTGATGGCCGCTCCGAGCCGGGCCTGGCGGAACAGAGCCTCGCAGAATGCGTCGACCTGCTGCACATTGGCGTGGGTCAGCGTCTCGAACCGGCGTTGCAGCAGCGTGGCGTTGAGGCAGATGAGGGCGAGCAGGCCGGTCACCGGCGGATCGGTCTCGTCAGGCAGCGCCTGGAGCCGGGAGATGGCCGCCCGGCAGGCGTCCACGAAGGCTCCGTCGGCGTGGGAGGCGTCGTGATCGGCGATGCGGTCGAGGATCTGCAGCAGGACCAGCTCGGCGCCTTGAGTACGCTCCGCCGCACCGCTGGCCAGCAGGCGGGCCGTCTCCTCCGGGGCCGCGCTCGCCGAGATCTCTTTGAGCAACAGCTGTGCGACCTGTTCTGCGGAAGGCGCCATCGGGGGACCTCGGGGATGACGGGGCCGGAACGCGCTGGCTTCGAGGCTAGCACTGGACCCCGCCCGCCCGAAGGACTCTCCGGATGGCCGGTCTGGCCACCGCCCCGGCTCGCCTCCGCCGCCCCGGGGCGAGGCGGCCGTGGAGCTGGCGCGGCCCGGATCAGTCCCGCGTACCCGCTGGGCGCCGAGATCAGCCTTGCGGCACAGGTCGTCGCGGCACCGCTGGGCGGCGGTCGGCAACCGGGCATGGTCGCCGTCGCGGACGACGAGCACGTTGAGGGCGTAGCCGTGCTGCCACGCCTCGGAACAGGGGACCATGCGCGGTTCGTCGGCGCTGCCGACGTTCAGCTCGGCAGGACCGGGGTCCTTTTCGTACAGCAGGCAGTTGGAGGCGTAGATCGATGCCTGGAAGGCGTTCTGCTTGACCTGGGTGCGCTGTTTCACCGCTGGGGGCCCTTCGGCAAGGAACGATAGAGGCACCATCGAGGGCATCCGGCGGCGCCGACAAATCCAGAGCCTTGTGATGAGCCAGGTATCGGACATCTTCCCTGGTAGTGGGGTTTTGGGCTGATGACCAGGTCAGGGCGTACACGGCGTTCGAGGAACTGTCGTCGCTGTCGGACCTGGAGAAGTTCTTCTTCCTGGACGCGTTCGATCGCGACGTGATCGCGAAGTCGCGCCAGGACTCGCATCGGCGTGGCCGTCCAGATCGGGACGGTCCGCTTCAAAGTTCTGTTCCTGGAGGACCCGCTGGCGGTGCCGTGGCCGGTGGTGGACCATCTGGGCCGAGCAACTGGGGATCAGCGTTCCCTCCCAGGTCAAGAAGTACGCCGAGCTGCTGAAGACGGCGTATGAGCACGCGTGGATGATCCGGGACGCCTATGGCTACCTGCCGGGCTCGCGGGGGTCTGCCGGCCCCGCCCCGGCCCCTACCGGCGCGTCCTCTTCCTGCCTGTATCGGTCGATCGGAGTGAGGAAGCCGTCCACGATCTTCTCCTGGGCGTGCTGCTTGACCAGCGCGGCCTTCTCCCGCCGCAGCGGGGCCGGTTCCCAGATCCCGCGCCACTTGCGCGACGGGTTTGCCGGTCTCCTTCGCGATCCGCACCGCGCCTGCCCGGAACTCCGGATCAAAGCGCCGTCGCGTGACTGTTGCCAGGACCAAACCTCTCCCGGTCCGGTCTCCACGCTATGAGGGGAAGGCCACCCGAGAGCACGGCGCGGGTCGTGGTGATGGGGGTGGGCACCGGCGTCTTCGGCGCCTGGGCCGTCCGCTTCCTGGCCGCACTCTGCGCAGGGGTGATGGCGTGGTGCTTCGCGACGGGATTCCTGGTCAACGCCGCGGGGGAGTTGACGTTCGGCCACGCGGACCTGGTGCGGCTGACCGCGTTCATGGTTGTGGCGGTCGCCGGCTGCGCCTGCGGACAGATGCTCCGCGCGCTCCGCGTCCGCCGCCGGCTCCACGGACTGGCCCGCGCAGAGCGCCAGGCCCCGATCCTCCTCGCCGAGGACCGCGAAGGCCGGCAGAAGCATCTCGTGTGAACGTGCCGCGTCATCGGGTGTCCGCGATGGTCCGCGCTGACCGAGCCGGGCACCGGCCCACGCTGCGCTCATCAAGGTCGTTCTCCGTCGTCGATCACCGGACTGGAACGCCGGGGGCGTCGTCCACGCCTCGCTCGAAGAACGCGGTCAGCATGGGAGCGGTCCGCGCCGTCATGTCCAGGCCGAGCCCCAGCGCGTTGGTGAGCAGGTCCCGTATGAGGGCCGCCGCGCGACGAGCGCCGGCCGTGAGCCCGCGCGGGCTTCCGGCGGGTGCGTCGCCCGGCCGGCGTTCCGGCAGCCCCGCCTCGACCCAGTACTGACCAGTCTCCGATTTATACGTTTTCTTGACGCCTTCACCCCATCACCGGCCCTTTCGCCCTGGGTAGTGTGCGATGCGTCTTGGCGGGGTTTTGGTGAAGGGTGACCGTCATGGTGCTGGCGAAACGGCCGGCTCCCACGGAAGGAACGCTGCGTTCCTGGCTGTTGCAGGGGCTGCAGACCGACCGCAAACAGATCGAGCACGGCCCGCACATCAAGCACCCGTGGTGGCGGGTGATGTGCCTGACCGGCGTGGACTACTTCTCCACCCTCGGCTACCAGCCGGGCATCGCCGCGCTCGCGGCTGGGCTGCTGTCGCCGCTGGCCACGCTGTTCCTGGTGGCGCTGACGCTGCTCGGCGCGCTGCCGGTCTACCGCAGGGTCGCCGCCGAGAGCCCGTACGGTCAGGGCTCGATCGCGATGCTGGAGAAGCTGGCCCCGCAGTGGTGGGGCAAGTTCTTCGTGCTGGCGCTGCTCGGGTTCGCGGCCACCGACTTCGTCATCACGATGACGTTGTCGGCGGCCGACGCGACCGCGCACGTCCTGGAGAACCCGTTCGTGCCGGACTTCCTGCACGGGCAGCGGGTACTGGTGACGCTGGTGCTGCTGGCGGCGCTCGGCGGGGTGTTCCTGCTGGGCTTCACCGAGGCGATCGGCATCGCGGTGCTGCTCGTGTTCGTCTATCTCGGGCTGAACGCCGTGGTCGTCGTCACCGCGATCATCCACGTCATCCAGGCGCCGCAGGTCGTGGTCGACTGGCAGCGGGCCTTGAGCCTGGACTTCTCCAGCCCGCTGGCCATGATCGGGCTGTCGCTGCTGGTGATGCCGAAGCTGGCGCTGGGCATGTCCGGGTTCGAGACCGGCGTGGCGGTGATGCCGGTCGTGGCGGGCGACATTGCCGAGCGGATCAGAGGCACCAGGCGGCTGCTCAGCACCGCCGCGCTGATCATGAGCGGGTTCCTGATCCTGTCGAGTTTCGTGACCACCGTGCTGATCCCGCACGCCGAGTTCGAGGAGGGCGGCAGGGCGAACGGGCGGGCGCTGGCCTACCTGGCGCACGGCTACCTGGGGGAGTGGTTCGGCACCGCGTACGACGTCTCGACGATCGCGATCCTGTGGTTCGCCGGGGCGTCGGCGATGGCCGGGCTGATCAACCTCGTGCCGCGTTACCTGCCTCGTTACGGCATGGCGCCGGAGTGGACGGGCGCGGTCCGGCCGCTGGTGCTGGTGTTCACCGCGATCGCGTTCGCCATCACGATCATCTTCGACGCGGACGTGGACGCCCAGGGCGGCGCGTACGCCACCGGCGTGCTCGTGCTCATGCTCTCGGCGGCCGTCGCGGTGACGCTGTCGGCGTACAAGAAGGGGCAGCGGGCGGCGGCGGCCGGGTTCGCCGCGATCTCGGCGGTGCTGGCGTACACGCTGGTCGACAACGTGATCGAGCGGCCGGACGGCGTGAAGATCGCCTCGTTCTTCATCGCGGCCATCGTCGTCACCTCGCTGATCTCCCGCGCCACCCGCTCCACCGAGCTGCGCGTCACCGAGGTGCGCCTCGACCCGCTCGCCGAGCGGTTCGTCAACGACCTGTGCGGCGAGGTGCACGTCATCGCCAACGAGCCGCACGCCCGCGACCAGGCCGAGTACCACGACAAGTTGCACGAGACCTGGATCACCCACCGGCTGCGCAGCGCCGAGCCCGCGCTCTTCGTCGAGGTGACCGTGCCGGACGCCTCCGAGTTCGAGACCGAGCTGCACGTCAAGGGCGAGGAGCGGTACGGGTACAAGATCCTGACCATCGAGAGCTCCGCCGTGCCCAACACGCTCGCCGCCCTCCTGCTCTACCTGCGCGACCGTACCGGCTCGGTGCCGCACATCTACTTCCACTGGGGCGAGGGCAACCCGGTCGTGGCCATGCTGCGCTACCTCGTCTTCGGCGGTGGCGACGTACCGCCGCTGACCAGGGAGGTGCTGCGGCAGGCCGAGCCCGACCAGCAGCGCCGCCCGCACGTCCACGTCGGATGAGCCATCAGCGAGATTGACCGCCGGCTGGGGACCCGCCCAGGACGGGCCGGCAGGTGAGCGCATCGCCTTGCGTCATGCCGCTCACGGCTGCGGCGCCTGCCAGCGGACGCCGAGCCGGCCGTGCCGCATCCGGCCTGTCAGACGGATGCGCAACCTCTCCGGTGCCTTGCCGCCGGTGTCCCCGCTGATCGCCAGCGTGCCGTGCCGTACCGACAGCTCGTTGGCGTCCACCACCATGCCCGGCGCGAGCACCAGCTCCACATCGCCGCCGCTCACCCGTAGCTCGATGACCAGCTCGGGAGTGCTGTGCACCGCGCTGGTCAGGTCCAGCAGCACCTCGCACCACGCGGTGCGCAGCGCCAGCCGGCGCGGCAGCGTCCAGCGGCCGTCACGGCGCACCGTACCGTGCCGCTCCTTGATGGTGAGCAGGCCGGCGGCCGGCTCGGCCCGCACTGCGGGCCGCCGAGGCCGCCCGGCACCGGGATCAGGTCGGTGACGAGCGGGGCCAGCGCGTCGATGGTACGGGCGGACAGCGCCGCGTCCAGCCGCTCGTCGAACTCGGCCAGGTCGAGGCGGCCGTCGGCGACGGCGGCACGCAGCAGCTCGGTCACGCGGTCGCGGTCCGCATCGGACGCGCGCAGCGCCGGCGAGAAGGACTTCTCCACATTCTGCACGGGGATCTCCTGCGACATCGGTTCTCCTTCCGTCAGCCCGTGACGGTGACACGCGTGGAGCACCTTCACCGGAGCGGCCTTGCCCATCCCGGACGGGGTGCCGGGTCGCGGTCAGCCGAGGCAGGAGCGGACGGCTCTGACCAGGTTCGCCGCGCGCGCGTCGTCCGGGCGGTAGTTCCAGAGGTTCGTGACGTAGGCGAAGCCGACACCGGCGTCGGGGTCGGCGAAGCCGATCGACCCGCCGGAGCCCGGATGGCCGAACGACGCGGGTCCGGTCAGCGGCATCGGCGGGCAGGCCCGCCAGAACCCCAGCGACATCCAGAAGGAGCGGTCGGCCGGGACGTTCAGGCCCGGCGGCAGACCGTGCATGCGCGTCGAGGCGGTCTGCACTTCTGTCATCCGCTCGACCGTCGGCGGGTCGAGCAGCCGTACCCCGTCGACGTCGCTGACGGTGGCGGCGTACATGCGGGCCACCGACCGGGCGTCGGCGAGCATGTTCCCGGCCGGGAACTCGGCGGCGCGCCAGGCCCGCGTGCCGAACACCGCGGGATCGGTGAGGGCGCCGCCCAGCTCGCCGGCGCGGGCCTGGACCGAGCCGGGCGCCCATACGGCGTTCACCCAGGCGGTGACCGTCTCCGCGTCGAGGCCGGTGGTCGCGATCAGCCCGGCCAGCAGCTCCTCGTAGCTGAACGGGGCGCTCTCGTGCAGCTTGGCCACCCGCCTCTCCTGCTTGGCCGGCAGCCCGATCCAGGCGCTCAGCCCGAGCGGGGCGGCCACCTCCTCGGCGAAGAAGGTGCCGAGCGACCTGCCGGTGATCCGCCGCACCACTTCCCCGATCAGGAACCCGAACGTGACGCTGTGGTAGACGTGCTCGGTGCCCGGCCGCCACAGCGGCTTCTGCGCCTCCAGCGCGCGGATGACCGGGTGCCAGGCGCACGCCTGCTCGAACGTCAGCGGCCCGTCCACGATCGGCAGCCCCGCCTGGTGCGACAGCAGCCAGCGCACCGGGATCTCCTCCTTGCCCGCGGCGGCGAACTCCGGCCAGTACCGCGCCACCGGGGCGTCCACGTCCAGCAGGCCGCGCTGGACCAGCAGGTGGGCACAGATCGCGGTGGCGCCCTTCGTGGTGGAGGCGACCTGGACGATCGTGTTCCCGCGCCACGGCCGCCGCGCCTCGCGGTCGGCCAGGCCGCCCCACAGGTTGACGACGGGCCGGCCGCCCACGTAGACGCTGCACGCCGCGCCGACCTCGCCGGGGTCGCGGAAGTTCGCGCGGAACGCGTCGGCGACCTTGCCCCACCCGTGCTCGACCCCGTGCTCGACCCCGTGCTCGACCCCGCGCTCGCCGTCGTGCCCCGTCTCGTCCACGGACGCGCCGGCGGGGCCGGTGAAGGCGGCGTGCGTGCCGGCGAGCGTGCCGGCACCCAGCACTCCCTTCAGCACGGCCCGGCGCCCGATGTGTCCCTGCTCGGGTGTTCCGCTGGTCATGGTGGTGTTCCTCTCGAACGATCTGACAGGTGGGCTTGTCCGGCGTCGCCGGCCGGGTCACGCGTCCCAGGTGACCGGCAGGCTCTTGACGCCGTAGATGTCGGCGGTCTCCGGCCGCAGCGCGACCTGGTCGGCGGGCACGGCCAGGCGCAGCGTGGGGAAGCGGTTGACCAGGGCGGGGAAGGCGACCCGCATCTCGACCCGGGCGAGCTGCTGGCCCAGGCACTGGTGGATGCCATGGCCGAAGGCGAGGTGACCGCCCTTCTGCCGGTGCAGGTCGAGCTTGTGGGGGTCGGTGAAACGGTCGGGGTCGCGGTTGGCGGCGCTCATCGACAGGATGACCGTGGAGCCGGCCTTGATGGTGTGGCCGCCCAGCTCGACGTCCTCCAGCGCGACCCGGAAGAACTGCTTGGCGACGCTCAGGTAGCGCAGCAGCTCCTCCACCGCCCGCTCGGCCAGCTCCGGCTCGGCGCGCAGGGCGGCGAGCTAGTCGGGATTCCGCAGGAGGGCGAAGGTGCCCAGGGCGAGCATGTTGGCGGTGGTGTCGAACCCGGCGGCCAGCAGGATCAGGGCCATGCCCTGCAGCTCCTCGTCGGTCAGGTCGCTGTCGGTCAGCTCGCTGAGCACGTCGTCGGTCGGGTGGGCGCGCTTGGCCACCACCAGCTCCCCGAGGTACTGCTGCACCGCGAGGTAGGCGGCGATCAGCTCCTCGTCGCTGGTCTCGCCGTTCATGAACTTGTCGACGTTCTCCTGGAAGCGGTCGCGGTCCTCGTACGGGACGCCGAGCAGCTCGCAGATCATGATGGCAGGGATGGGTTTGGCGAAGGCGGTCACCAGGTCGGCGGTCGGGCCGGCCTTCTCCATGGCGTCCAGGTGCTCGGCGGTGATCTGCTCGACCCGCTCGGTCAGCAGCCGCATGCGGCGGACGGTGAACTTGCCGACGAGGGGCTTGCGGTAGCGGCTGTGCTGGGGCTCGTCCATCAGCAGGAACTCGCCGGGCGGCGCCGGGGGCACCTCGATGTCGCCGTAGTCGATGAGCGGGTGGTGCTTCATGAGCTCCTTGCGGGAGCTGAAGCGCGGGTCGGCGAGGACCGAGCGGAGCAGGTCGTAGCCGGTGACCACCCAGCCCTGGTGGCCGTCGGGGAAGGTGAAGCGGCTGATCGGGCTCTGCGCGCGGGCCTCGACGAGCTCCTGGGGCGGGTCGAACGGGCAGCCGGGCCGGCGGGTGGTGGGCATGGCGGCGAGGGTGTGGTCCATCAAGGTGGTTCCTTTCAGGAGATCTTGCGGCGGTAGGCGTTCATGGCGAAGGCGTAGGCGACGACGAGGATGCCGACGCACCAGCCCAGGGCGATCCAGATGTCGTTGCCGACGGGCTGCTCGGCGAACAGGGCGCGCACGGCGTTGACGATGGAGGTGACCGGCTGGTTGTCGGCGAAGACGCGCAGCACCATTCAGCGCGAGGGTGAACAGGATGAGGATGCCCGCCACCGTCAGCCAGGCCGGCACCCCGCGCTGGAGCGGAAGCCCATGAGCAGGGCCACCAGCATGACGACGACGAGCGAGACGAGGTTGGCGACCAGCGAGGTCAGCATGTGCGCCCACAACACCGACGAGCGGGCGGTCGGCATGGACTGGAAGCGAGCAGGACGGTGGTGCCGCCCTGGGCGAGCTTCTTGACGGCCTGCCAGACCTCGATGCGGGCCTGCGGGCCTGCGGGTCGAGGCCGGTGGCCGGTCAGGCTGATCGACTCGCGCACGTCCGCGGCCTGGGTGGCGACGTCGAAGCCGTTCACGCGGGCGGTGCCGGCGTCCGGCTTGAGCAGCGTGGACAGGATCTTCACGGCGGTGGTCTTGCCGGCTCCGTTGGAGCCGAGCAGCGCGAAGATGCTGCCCCGCGCGACCTCGAAGTCCACGCCGCGCAGCACGCGCAGGTCCTTGTACGCCTTCTCCAGGCCGTGCACCTGGATCGCCGGAGCTTGCTGGGTGATCATCGCGTCGTCCTGTTCTCTTGTGCGGCGCGGTAGCCGTCGGGCAGCCCCTCGACGCGGGCCTTGTAGTGCCGCCGGCGTTTCTTGTCCTCCAGGAAGCCGGTGACCAGCTCCAGGCAGTGCAGAGAGCGGTTTTTCGGTGCGTCGGCCACGGCTACGTGCCTCCTTTGCGCAGCTGCTGGAGTCGTTCGGCCAGGAAGCCCTTTCTCTACTACTCGGTGGTGCTGACTACCGGTACAAAGTAACACTTACTACTGGTACCTAGCAATACCGGATACCTGAGGTGTGAGCATGGAGGTACGGGCGACCTGATCGCTGTACGCGAGCGAGCCCGCCACCACGTGGGCGAGGATGGGCCCAGGCGACGCGTCCGCCGCTCGCGCCAGCACAAAGTGCCTGCTCACAGGGGGCGGGTGTTATCGTCCATCGCATGACGGAACTGATCGCCCCCACGGTACGGCTGCATTCCTCCTGGCTCACAGCACGTGACGAGTGGCAGCCTGGTGCTCACCAGGACGGGGCCGGTTTACGTCTGGTCGCCGACGATGACCTCAACAGCCCGGAAGGGTTCGCCTCATGGGTGGAGCGACTTCACCAGCAGTCAGACCGGTCACGGCCGGTTGGGGAAGGACGCGTCCATGCCACCCACTGGTGGATCGTCGACGGCGAAACCTACCTCGGAGCCATCGACCTTCGACACTATCTGAACGCCTTTCTGCTGGAAGGCGGCGGACACATCGGCTACAGCATCCGGCCTTCTGCCAGAAGACAAGGACTGGCCACGTGGGCGCTGGGAGCCGTTCTGCTCAAGGCGCCGGCGCTCGGCCTGGACCGAGTTCTTCTCACCTGTGACGACGGCAACGTCGGCTCGGCGCGCACCATCGAACACAACGGCGGTGTCCTGGAAGATGTGCGCAGCACCGAGATCGGGGTCAAGCGCCGCTACTGGATCGCTCTCGATGACGTTCCTCACAGCCGTTCAGCCCCCTTTCATCCTCGGGTGAGCTCGTAGTTCCGCAGAACAGACGATCGCCTTGCAGAGCGCGCCTGCCTGGTGCGGGCAGCAGCGGAGCTTGCGGAGGATGTGCCAGCTTTTGAGCTGGGCGTTCGCCCGTCCCGCGTAATGGTGTGTGAGCGCGGTCGGCCGCCTTCTGGGAAGCGGGCTTGTTACGGCCCTTGCCCCGCCTGTACGAGGCCGACGTCAACGATTGACTGCGGGCCGGCCCGCGCTCCGCTTCACGGAGGGCGGCCTCTGCGGACATCGACGATGGGGCGGTGGCGCCGGATGACGTTGAGGAACGCGGCCAGCACGGGGGAGCGGTCCGCGGCGGCGAACGACAGGACCAGGTCGGGCAGGGGGACGCGTGGCGTCACCTCGCAGAACCACGTGCCCGGACGTGGGGCCGACACCATGCGGGAGGGCCCCAGCCCGACGCCGACGCCTGAGGCGGCCAGGCCGACGATCGTGTGCACGTCCCTGGCGGCGGTCGCGGTGGTCAGCGCGGGGGAGTCCGCGCCCAGCAGTGTGCGCAGCGCGGCGGCGACGGCGGGCTCGTCGCCGGCGGCCGAGACGATGAGCCGCTGGTCGCGCAACTGGCTGCCATGCTGCCGCTGGTGGCCATCTCGTGCTCGTCGCGCACAGCGCGGGCGGCGGGCCCGCCTCGCTCGCCGCCGAGCGGGCGCCCGAGCTGGTGGACCGGCTCGTCTACCTGTCCGCGTTCGTTCCCGGCGGGCGGCCGCGCTTCTTCGACTACCTCAACGCGCCGCAGAACGCCACCGCGCTGGGACAGGGCCTGTTCCTCGGCGACGCCGGAGCACTCGGCGCCGTCCGGATCAACCCGCTGTCCACCGACCCCCGCCTACGTCGAGGAGCTGCGGCAGGCACCCGGACTCCTCCTCGCCACCGGCGGCGTCGTGCGGCATGCGGAACGTGCGTTCAGCCCATGCGGACCTCACCACGCAGGCATGCGCCGCTCCAGCGCCTCGGCGGCAGCGGCATCGAACGGCTCCCGCGCACGGCAGGGCGCCGATGAGCCGGAGGAACCGATCGGCTTCGGCCTCCGCCGAGCCCACCTCGGCCTGCGGCCGCACGTTCGCCGGCCCCGACGCGGCAGCCGGCGCGCGATGGATCCGGCCGAGGTTCAGCGGCTGAAAGTCGCCTTGTAGACAGAAGAATCCACCGTCGTCCACCGCGGGTGCAGGCGTGTGAGGCGGTGGTAGCGATGGGGTCGTTGTTGGAGGAACTGGCACGGCGGCAGGCCGAAGCCCAGCAGCGGATCGAGGAGCTCGGCCGGCAACTCACCGCGGTCAGGCAAAGACCGGTCAGCCGATTACTCTGCGCCCCAAAATAAATGCTCTACCCTATGGAATATGCGACAAGTTGTCGGCGCGATATTCATTGCAGGCGTCATCGCCGGATGCGGCGCGGCCGGGCCACCGTCCGGCGGAAGTCCTGCGCCTTTCACCACGAATACGTCCGCCACCGGTGTCGGCTCCGTGGAGTCACCGGCGGTCGGTCAGAAGTACCCGTTCGTTCTGTACACGCACTGCGGAATCCGGTCCGCACAATTCGGTGGACGCTGGTGGGTGGCTGTGACACCCGTAGAACAGCCGCATCCCGGCGGCAAGGACGAAACCGCCGGGACGATGGAATTGGTGAACGACGATCTCGCACGGTTCAGATGGCAGGGCGGATCGGCGGATTTCACACCGTCAGCGGCGGCGCCGAAGCCGCCCTGCCAGTGATCGGCTAGCGGTAGATAGAGTAGATCGACGCGAGAAGTACGGGGTTCTCGCCGCCGATGTCCTCACGCATGTTCGCCTGGTAGTACATGACGTCGTTGCTGTACACGTTGTGCCCCAGGCCCAGAGCGTGCCCCATCTCGTGGGTGATGGTGTTGTTCCGGGTCCATCCGGCGGGCGTGTAGTAGTCGTTGAGCTGAATGACCTGCCCGTTCTCGCGGTACGGGCCGCTTTGGGTGGCCGTCGGGAAGAAGCCGCTCCAGCGCCCCGTCCACACCGCGCCGTAGTTCGCGTTGACGACGTCGACGCACCGCGCGCCGGCCTGGAACGGGCAACTGTTGAACCGGTACGCGCTGTCGATGTTGGGCGTCTGGTTCCACTTGTACACGGCGTTCGTCACCGGCCACTGTGCCGGCGTGTGATCGTTGAACCGGACCAGCGGATCCTCGAACCCGTTGTTGGTCCAGAACGCGACCGGGCAGGTGAACGACCGGGCGCTCCCGTAGGCGCAGTCGCCCGGCGCCATCGCGGTGGCCTTGCCGTACTTGACCACCTCGATACCCTTCTTGCCCTGCTTGCGCAGGATGTCGGCCAGGTACTCGGGACTCATCCCGGGCGGAGGCGTGTAGATGTCGACCCTGAGACCCTCGGCGACGAGCTCCGTCGCCACGACCTCACCGGCGTCGGGGTCAGGAGCCGGCGCCTTCGCGCGCCGCTTCTGGTCTTCCGCCACCCGTGCGGCCAGTTGGACGTCGGTGAACTTCGGGTAGAGGTCCTCTCTCGATTCCGGATGTAAGGCCTTCTTGCCTGGATCGGCCGAGCCCGCCCATCTGCCGTCCGCGTGCAGCTGGGCCGCCCGTACCTCGGCGAGCTGAGCCTCCGGGTCCACGTACGGACCGGCGGCAGAGTTTGGAGGGGCGAGCTGATCGCGTTCGTTCGCGGCGGCGGCGCCTGTCATGCCCGCGCTGACGAGCGCCGTCGACGCGAGGATCGCGACAATGCGGCGCCGTGATTTCTTGACCACGTGGATCCTTCCCCCAGTAAATGCACGGATCGCAACCAAGCGGCCGAGTAAATGTACGCCCGAAACACTCCCTGACGTCAGCGTAAAATCAAAGAGAAGAAACGTCAGCCCCCCGGTTGAGAACGAATGCCTCAAACTTACCCAGGGCACCCAGAAGCGTCAAGGGCTCATAAATTGCGGGCTCGCTCGAGAAATCGTGAGGGGACTCGAGGATTCTGCTAAGAAATACCAGCGCATGATCAAATTTTGAGCGACCATAATGACCTATCGCACTGCGTCGTTCAACTCCCGCGCCGTCAAATGCGCTTCGGGAAGGCGGGCGTTCGGGCGTCTCATCCCCGCGCAGCAGGAGACGGTCCAGCAGCACATCCAACAGATGACCGTCATCATCCCTCACGGGCGGGTGGTGCGTCACCGTGTGCTGCGGCGGGAGCTGCAGGCCGGCCGAGGTGGCGGACGTGGAGAGGTGCTGCGGGTCTTCGTGCGACGCAGGCCATACTTACTTTGTAAAGGCGCCTGGGTCGTATAACAATCACATGTCACCCCACAACGGAACAGGCTTCGCCTGTCCTTTCTCCGACAACCATGCGGCGCCGCGCCAAACTGAGGTCTGTCGTTGGCGCTATCCGCTGGTCGTCCACGTCCTGGAGCATCTGCCCCCCACGGCACCGGCACGTCGTCGTGATCAGCCACGAGCGCGTGCGGCAGATCCAGCAGGCTTGGCCTCATCCGTGGCGCCGTGTGGACGACTTGGGTGGCTTGGCCAGCGTTCCGTCCCCGAGAGCCGCCGAAACGCTGCCTGCCAGGACCGATGAGTTTTGTCGCCGACGTCCGTCAGTAGAGGTGACGATCCACCGGAAGGAGATTTCAATGGTCAACGACCCGGCACTGCAGGCTCTGGACAGGCTCGTCGGCACCTGGAAGATCACCGGAGGGCATGAGGGAACGGTGACCTATCGCTGGCTGAACGACTTCTTCCTGCAGCAGGACGTCCAGCTGGGTGACACGCACGGCTTCGAGATCATCGGCCGGGAGCGGAGGTTGATGGCCGAGCCCAGCCCCGACATCAAGTCCCGCTACTACGGCGATGACGGCAGCACCCTCGACTACACCTATGAACTCGAGGGCGACACCCTCACCATCTGGGCGGGTGAGCGGGGTTCTCCCGCCTACTTCCAGGGCGTCTTCAGCACCGACGGCCGCGCCCTCACCGGAGCCTGGGTGTACCCGGGCGGGGGCGGCTACGACTCCAACGCCGAACGCGTCGATTAGAGTCCGTACGCGATGTTGAGGTCCGACGGTCCCGCGCTGTCCTCCGACCTCGGCGCCATCAACCAGAGCTGACCATCGACCAGCCTGCTGGCTGCGGTGTTAAGCGAGCTAGTGCCCCTTTTTGTCGTTGCGGTTGGTTGGAGGAGGTCTGCTGGTCGGTCAGCCACCGTTTGGCCTGCGGGCGCGGCTGGCGTGGACACCGGACCTCGTGAGCAGGTTCTCTGCGTATACCGCGACTGAGCTGGTCACGGTCGGCCCTGTGTTCGCGGCGGCGGGCTTCACGTCGTGGGGTTTTACACGGACACCTACTGTCGAAGGTCGGTCGTCGCGGGACCGGCTGGGACGGTGGAGGTTCGGGGCCAGGTCCAGGCGGAGCGCAGGACGAAGGCCAGGAGCAGCACCTCGATTCCGATGGAGAGGCCGTAGAAGGGGGCCCAGTTCCAGGACTCGCCTGCCGCGTTGAACACCGAGTAGGGGATGTAGAGCGATGCAACGACGAGGTTCGTGGCGCGGTTCATCCGGGCGGGCAGCGTCATGGAGAGCATCACCATCAGGGCCGGGATCGCCACGGACGCGAGCATCATGGTCAACAACGTGGGGCTGATGTCGAACTCGAAGACGACGCCGACGCGGAGGTTGTCGATGACGCCGGGCTTGTGGAGGTGGAAGTAGTCGACGTAGATGTAGAGGAACATGAAGCTGGTCCATGCGGCGGCGAGCTTGGCCTGCACGGGGACCGGCGGGTTGTCGAGCAGGTTCGGGGTTTTCGTTCGGATGGTCATCGGTTCTTCTTTCGAGAGGAGCGGTCCCTGCGCCGGAGCGGCGGCAGGGATGTACCGAGGCCGCGCCCACCTGGATGAGCACATCGCCTCGACCGGGCAGCGGTAGCCCGGACCTCGGACGACTCGAGCGCTGAGGGCAGGCCGTAGCGGTGCCCTTCGGCGGCCCGCATCGTCGTCGCCCCGGCGGGACTCGCCCCCGGCGCCAGGCGTGCGCCGGCACTCGATCGCTGTTCGATTCCCACAGAAGCCTCCGCACGTCCGAGCTGAGACTCTCGCGGGTTCGTACATCGTACGTCGTACGATGTACGATGACTGTAGGTCGAACGGCTGTCAAGCCGTCCGAGGGAGTGAGGAGACCCGTTGCCGGCAAGGGAACGACGTCAGGTCGCGTCAGATGCGGGGCTGAGCAAGAAGCGGGTGGTGGCCGAGGCGGTCCGGCTCGCCGACCGCGAGGGGGTCGCCGAGCTGAGCATGCGCCGGCTGGCTCGCGCGCTCGGCGCGGGCGCGATGTCGCTCTACTACTACGTGGCGAGCAAGGAGGAGTTGCTGGACGCCATGATCGACGTCGTGTTCGAGGAGATCGAGCTCCCGCCCGAAGGGACCGACTGGCAGTCGGCGATGCGACGTCGGGCGATATCCGCCCGGCAGGTTCTCGCACGCCACCCGTGGGCGATCGGCCTGATGGAGTCGCGGACATCGCCCGGGCCCGCGAACCTCCGCCACCGCGAAGCGGTCACCGCCTGCCTGCGGAGGGCCGGCTTCTCGGTCTTGATGGCGACGCACGCCAACTGGTTGCTCGACAGCTATGTCTACGGTTTCGCCCTTCAGGAGGCCGGCCTGCCGTTCGACGGCGCCGATGAGTTCGCGGACATGGCCGAGGACGTCTTCCTGCCCCAGCTTCCTCCTGACGAGTTCCCCTACCTCAACGAGTCCGCCGCGGTGCTCGCCGCTGCCGGCTACGACCCGGCGGAGGAGTTCACCTTCGGCCTCGACCTCGTCCTAGCCGCCCTCGAGCCCCTGAGAGTGCCCACGTGAGCCTCCACGCTGCGTGAGCCTGCCGCGCCGGATGCGCAGGAACTTCCCGAGCGTGGTGGTGTCTGCCAGGTCTCCCATAGTGCCGCGCAGGCCACCCGGCGAGCCCGGATGCCAGGACCTTCCCCGGCAACCGGATGGGCGGCCCGGAGGCTCAGCGATGTCGAAGCGAGCACGCTGCCGATGGCCGGCCTGTCGGACCGGACCGCCCTGGTCGAGCAGGGCCGGGTGCACGCGGGCCAGACGGTGGGTCGTTCTGGGCACGGGCGGGGTCGCCCTGTTCGGTCTGCAGCTTGTCGCGGTGCACGGCGCCGAGGTCATCGTGGTCTTCGGCCGACCACATCCTGGAGACCATCGGCGCGCACCACCTCGCCCGCTCGATCGAGACGGCAGGGGTCGGGTGTCCGCATCTCGCTCATCGGCATGCTCGAGGGGTACGAGATCTCCGGTCATGTTCGCCCACCTGGCCGCAAGAAGCTCCGCGTGGACGGCCCGCAGGTCGGCCACCGGCGCGCGGTGGAGGACCTCGTCCGCGCGGCCGACCACATCGCCCTGCACCCGGGGATCGCGCGCGGCGGCACGCGCGCCCGGGCATCTCGGTCAAGACGGTGGCGAACCACGTCTCCAGCATCTTCGGCAAGCTGCAGGTCGCCGAGACGGGCCGAGGCGATCATTCGCGCCCGCGACGCCGGGCCCGGCCGTCAGGGGAGCGGCTGCGGGGACGTTCATGCGCGTCCACGGGTTGAGGCCAGGGGCGTGCGATAGCCCTGGGCCGTCACCTCCAGGTCACCCCGGCGGCGCTGTCCGCGCGGGCAGGTGATGGTGATGTCCCGTCGCTCGCCGGGCAGGAGCCACAGGAAGTTGCCGGAATAGGTGGCAGGGAGCACCCGATCGCCTGATCGGTGGTCGCGCAGGGACAGCCGTACCATGGGCGCGATCACGTCGCCGCTGTTACGGAGGTTCACGGTGATCTGCAGCCGGCCGTCCCGCTCGGCGGTGCGTCCGCCGGTCAGGTGCAGCCGCGCGCCGGACAGCCGGTTCAGGGCGAGCAGGTCCTGTGGTTCGCCGTAGCGCCAGTAGGTGTTCTCCGACAGGGTCCTTCCGCCGGGGCCGAGCAGGCGCAGCCGGACCAGGTGCAGCGGGGGAGCGGCCGGCGGCCGTTCGAGGGTGAAGGCCGGGGCGGTGGCGGAGGCCGCCAGGTCGATCACGGCGCGCTTGCGTCCGGCCAGCGGCTTGCCCGCGAGGTCGAGCACGTCGCCCTCGACGACCGCGCCCCGCAGCGGGTCGCGGGTGTGGTTGACGGCGAGGACCTCCCAGGTACGGGGGTCGGCTTGCACGTGGTACGGCTCGCAGCCGGATCGGGCGCCGTAGTAGGCGCCGTTGACGTCGAGGTCGTAGTCGTAGGTCTGCCAGACCGTGCTGTGCCAGGCGGGGTTCGACATCCACAGCAGCAGGCCGCTCGCGTCGCTCCACAGGTGGGCGTTCCAGGCCTCGAACATGGCGCGCATGCTCTCGAAGTTCACGAACTGGGCCTTGGCGCAGAACTCTTCGAGAGAGTGCGACTCGCCCAGCCGTTCGTCGATCGCGGCCTTGTAGCTCTGCGGATGCTGGCCGCCGCGCGTGGCCCAGTCATGGTGGTTCCACACCGTGCTGATCGGCCAGCCCTCCTCGTCCCCGACGAGGTTGCGCATGCTTTCGACCACCGGCACCGTCGGGATGCCGATCTCGGTGTGGAAGCCGAACGTGCCGTGGGTGTAGGTGGCGGCGGAGAAGTACTGCCGCGGGTCGATCCAGGCGTACGGCCCGCTGCCGCTGACGATGCCGGAGGCGGAGTTGCTGATGTAGAGGACGTCGGGGTGCTCCTCGGCGACGGCCCGCCGCCCGCCCTCGTCGATCTCACCCGACGGCGTGCCCTCGTTGGCGCCGCACCAGACCACGATGCACGGGTGGGACCGGTAGCGGCGGACGGTGTCGCGCACGTGCTCCAGGTACAGGGCGTGGTCCGGCGGGTCGAGGAACCAGGCGTTCCAGAAGTCGTTCCACACCAGCAGCCCGTTCTCGTCGCAGCGGGCGTAGAACTCCTCCCGGTTGCTGCTGCCGAGCCAGTTGCGGATCATCGTGAAGTTCATGTCGCGGTGCAGCTCGATGACCGCTTCCATGCGGCCGTTCTGCATGCGGCGCAGCAGTTCGTCCCAGCCCCAGTTGCCGCCGCGGCACAGAACCGGCACGCCGTTCACGGAGATCTTCAGTTGCTGCGGGGCGTTGCTGACGGATGTGACGTCGGTCCAGCTCTGGCCGTCCTGGGAGACCTGGACGGTGAAGGTCAAGGCGTAGGCGGTCTCCCACAGCAGCGTGATCCGGTCGAAGTCCGTCTCCTTGCCCAGGTCGAGCTGGATGTACTGGTTGTCGGAGTACGCCGACGACCAGCGGGTGTCGGGATCGCCGTCCACGGCGTTTCCCGCCGCGTTGGCCGGGGAGTCCGTCGACGAGGCGGTGGCCGCGGCGTTGAGCGCGAGGTCCACGCCAGGGTTCCGCCGGTCGACGACCGACAGGGTCCACAACGACACGCCCCAGTTCGTGGCGCGCTTGCCGGCCTGGATGCGTACATGGCGGGCGCGCTGCCGCTGGAGGTCGACGTGCTGCTGCACGCGGTTGGCGCCCGGCTCGAACCTGATGGGGTTCTCGGACTCGTAACGTACGTCGCGCAGCCCGACGCGGCGCGTGCGCCGGTCGCTGACCGCGTCGCCGGCCAGGACGGTCAGGTCGAGGTCGTGCAGCGCCGGCTCGCCGTACCCGTTGGGCCACCACAGCCGCGGGTCCGTCACGCGTAGGGCGGGGAAATCCGCAGGCGCGAAGACCACGTCCACACTGGCGCCGCCGCCGACCTGAACGGTGCGCTCCACGCGGATGCCGCCGAGCCTGGCCCGCACCTTGACGGTCTGCGCCGCCGGCGCCGCGTTGCGCACCGGGACGGTGAGCGTGACCTCGGCCCTGGAGCGGTCGGGCAGGCCGGGAAGGGACGTCTTGACGTGCGGGTCGCCCAGGAGCACCGGGCCGGTCGAGCGCAGGCGGACGTGGTTCCAGATGCCCATCACCCGATCGCGCACCGCCGGCATCCAGTCCCAGCCGGACACGGCCAGGTAGGTCGGGCCGTTGCGCATCATGATGTCCGACCCGGCGTCGGCGTAGGAGTTGCCGTCCGATCCTCTGTCGCCGGGGCTGCCGGGGAAGGGCATCGGGTCGATCCGTACGGCGAGAACGTGCTCGCGGTCGTCGGCCAGCTGCCGGGTCACGTCGAAGGCGCCGCGCGCGGACGGGTGCGTCAGCTCTCCGACCTTCGTGCCGTCGAGCCAGATCTCGGCGTGGTGGTTGATGCCGTCCAGCTCCAGCCAGACGCGGCCACGTGCCGGGAAACGCCTCGGCAGCGTGAAAGCCCGCCGGTACCACCAGGAGTTGCGGCTGAGCGCTTCCGGGCAGCGCAGGTTGTCGAAGCCCCGCACGGGGTCCGGGAGGTGGCCCTTCGCGACGAGCGAGGCGAGGATCGTGCCGGGCACCTGCGCGCGCAGCCACCGCGAGGTGTCCACGCCGGGCGTGGAGAGCGCGGCGCCGTCTTCGGTGCCGGCGAACTCCTGAAGGGTCACGTTCCAGCCCGACTCGATCGGGACGGTGCCGTCGGCCTCCACCCGCAGGGCGGGAACGGGCCGGGCGCCGCTGGTCCAGTCGGTCCACCCCGTCGCTGCGGGCCTGGTGCCGAGCGCCGTGCCGTGGACCTGGAAGGAGTTGAGGCCGAGCGGATGGGGATTGGAGCGCGAGAGGCCCACCATGCGTACCCAGCGGGTCGTCACGGGCTGGGGGAGGGTGATCTCGACGGTGCCGCCGGTGTTCGTGCTCGCCTCGTGGACCGGCGTCCACTGCTGTCCGTCCGGCGAGGAGTCGATGCGGAAGGTCGTGGCGTAGCTGGACAGGACCTCCCATCCGGTGGTGCCGTTGCGGGGGTTGTTGACGTCGCCGGACGGCTGGTAGATCTGGTCGCCTTCCGCGGTCTCGAAGACGAGCGTGATCGCTTCGACGCGGCAGGGTCCTTGGAGATCGACGGCGATCCACTGCGCATCGCCGTCTTCGGCCCGCCAGCCGCTGCCGTACACGTTGCGGCGGGCCATGCGGTCGACGGCGAAGTGGGCGGGGGTGGGCGCGTAGGCGGTCGAGGAGGCTCGTACCGGCCGGTAGAGAGCGAGGTCGGAGGCCTCGCCGGCCGCCGCCGCCGCGGGTCGCGGCGGCGCGCCGGTCAGGCTCACGGCGGCGAGCACGGCCGCGCCCGATCGCAGGAACGTCCGCCGGGACGGGCCGCCGGAGTCGGCGGCGGTGAGATCATCACGCACGAGGGGCTCCTTGGGGGTGCTGTTCAAAGGCCGGGGTGCTGTTCAAAGGCCGGGGTGCTGTTCGGGAAGCCGAGGGTGTGGCGGGTCAGCCGGTGGTCTCCAGGCGGACTCCCGCCAGCCAGCCGCCCCAGCCGTCCTGCGGGAGACTGTCGGAGATCTTCAGATACAGGTCCGATCCGTCGCCGCCCGACTGCTCGCGCAGCCGCGCCAGGTCGAAGGCCCGCTGGTCGCGGTTGCCCTGGAAGATGACGGGGTTCGGCTCCCGCAGGATCGTCGTCCAGGTCCGGCCGTCGGCGGAGGCCTCGACGAGGAACTGGTTGGCGAGGTCCAGGGTCACCGTGCCTGTGGTCGCCCCGGCCGGCACCGGCAGCCGGTAGGTGAAGGATCGCCGCTCGTCGGCATAACGGGCCTGCCCACCGGCGCCGTCGCCGGTCAGCTGTGAGCCGTTGTCGTCGACCAGCACGCCCTCCTCCGAGGCGGTGCCTGGCTCGATCTCGGTGACGTCGCCGACGACCCGGGCGGTGCCCTCGCCGGCCACGGCCCAGCCGTTCCAGCGGGCGGTGACCCGGATCGGCTGAGCGCCGGGAGCGGCGTCGGCGGCGGCCGTCACCTCGACGGTGACCGTGGCCGATGCGCCGGGGGCCAGGCCGGGCACCTGAGTGTTGCCCGGCCGGGCGGACCAGGAGGCGGGCACGGCGACGGTCAGGTCCGGCGCGAGCGTGGTGTCCCCGGTGTTGGTCAGCGTCACCTCGACCGGCCCGGCCGTTCCCGGGCGGAGCGCGACGTCGGCCACGCGCACCTGGAGCGGGGAGGACGGGATGGCGTCACGGGTCAGCAACTCGATCTCCGCCAGGGAGAGCGCCGCCTGCCCGGCGGCGCCGGTGAAGCGGAACCGGTACTGCCGCATCTTCGCCGGATGCCTGATCTGGAAGGGCCTGGTCTGGTTGCGCCAGCGGAACCGCTCCCCGTCCCGCTCGTCCAGCTTCTTCCATCGCTTGCCGTCCGGCGAGCCTTCCAGAACCCAGTGGCCGGGGTCCTGCTCGGCGGGGGTGGTGCCGGAGGTGAACGTGTAGAACTCCACGCGGGTGGCGTCGCCGCCGTTGACGCTGTACCGCACGGTGCGGTCGGGGCCGTCGAGCACGGCAGCCGTGCGGGAATCGTCGTCGAACAGCTTGCCGACGTCGCCGCCCATCGCCAGACCGCGGTTCTTCCCGGTCACGTCATGCAGCGGGCGGGGGCGCTCGCCGACCCGGGTCATCGAGTCCGGCACGTCGCGCGCGCCGGTGCCCCAGCGGGAGGGCTCCGGTCCCATGGTGAAGCGGAGCCGCCCGCCGTCGGCCAGCTCCTGGTGGGAGATGGACGTGGACGTGTGACGCCTGCCGTCCACCGTGAGCGCCTGCACGTAGCCGTTCCCGCGGCTGGTGCCGGGCGCCTCGATCACCAGATCGCCGCCGGGCAGGTGGAGGGTGGCCTTCTCGAACAGGGGCGAGCCGATGGCGTACTGGCCGGTGCCGATCTGCAGCGGGTACAGGCCCAGGGCGCTGAAGACCCACCACGCCGAGGTGGCGCCGTTGTCCTCGTCGCCGGGGTAGCCCTGCCCGATCTCCGAGCCGAGCCAGCCGCGCTCCACGGCCTGCCGGACCTGCTCCTGCGTCTTCCACGGCTGCTGGGTGTAGGCGTACATCCACGGGATGTGGTGGGAGACCTGGTTGGGGATGCTCCACTGGCCGAGCCGCAGGTCCCGGGTCTCGCGCATCTCGTGGATCACCCGGCCGTAGGAGCCGGGGAGCTTGGCCGTCTCGGGGGTGGCGAAGAACGTGTCGAGCTTGGCCGCCAGGCCGTCGCGGCCGCCGTACAGCTCGGCCAGGCCCTGGCCGTCGTGCGGCGCGGGGAACGCCTCGTTCCAGCCGTTGGCCTCGGTGTAGTCGTGATCGTTGCCCCACACGCGCGGGTCGTACTCTTGCGGCGGGGTCGTCCATTTCCCGTCGGCGGACCTGCCTTGGAAGAAGCCGGCCGACGCGTCGAAGACGTCGGCGTAGCCCTGGGACCGGTCGCGGAAGTACGCCGCCTCCTCGCGCAGGCGCCTGCGCTCGGGACCCGGCGTGCCGCGCCTGCCCGCCATGGCCTCGGCCATGGCGGCGATCCCGAAGTCGTTGACGTATCCGTCCAGGGACCAGGAGAAGCCGGAGGCGAGGTCGTTGGGGACGTAGCCGAGGAAGGTCGAGCGAGCCAGCCCGTCACGGCCGACGCTGCCGTCCTCCGGCCGCACGGTCGCGTTCTTCAGGGCCGCGGCGTACGTGTCGGCCGGGTCGATGCCCGGCACGCCCTTGACGTAGGCGTCGGCGAAGGCGGCATCGGAGTTCGTCCCGGTCATCACCCGCGCGTAGCCGGGGGAGGACCACGGTGAGATCCATCCGCCGTCACGGTACTGCTGGACGAAGCCGTCCACGAGCTCGCCCGCCGTCTCCGGCGCCAGCAGGTAGTACGCGGGCCAGGCCGCCCGGAAGGTGTCCCAGAAGCCGGTGTTGACGTACGCCTTGCCGTCGGCGATCCTGGCGCCCGTCCGCGTCGGCGAGCTCGGCGGGGGGCTCCAGGAGCCGGAGGACTGGACGGCGTGCCGGTAGCGCGGGCGTTCGCGGGTGCCGGTGTTCTCATGGGCCGAGTTCGGATACAGGAACAGCCGGTACAGGTTGGAGTAGAGCGTGATCAGCTGATCGTCACGGGCTCCGCGCACCTCGACGACGCCGAGGCGGTCGTCCCACGCGGACCGGGCGCGGGCGGCGACGTCCTCGAAGCGGTCCGCGGCGGCGATCTCCAGGTCGAGGTTCTTCCTCGCCTGGTCCACGCCGATCAGCGACGTGGCGATCCGCATGGTCACGACGTCCCGGCCGAACGACACGTAGCCGGTCGAGGGCCGCTGCCCCTGGGTGAGCAGGCCGCTGCCGGTGATGGGGGCGTCGAAAGTGGCGTACATGTACATGCGGGTCATGCCCGCCGAGATGACCCGGGTCTCCGACCAGCCGGAGACGGTGCCGGCGGTCGCGTCGATCGTGAGCCCGGCCCGGTCGTCGACGTTGTCGAAGATCAGGTGCCGTCCGCCCCCTGCGGGGAACGTGAAACGGAACATCGCGGCATGGTCGGCAGGCGCGATGTCGGTCCGCAGGCCGTTCTGAAACGTGACGGCGTAGTGGTGCGGTGACGCCCGCTCGTCCTGATGGCGGAAGGGCAGCGCCCTGGCCTTGCGGTCCGGATCCGGCACACCGGCGGCGGCCGACGGCATCACCTGGAACGTCTGGCGGTCGCCCATCCAGATGCTCGTCTGGTGGCTGGCCGAGAACGCCTGGATCTCGGGCAGGTTCGCCGCGTTGTTGCCGTCGTGGTAGCGGTACAGCGTGCCCAGGGAGCCGGCGTCGGTCACCGGGGTCCAGAAATTGAACCCGTTGGGCACCGCCGTCGCCGGGAAGGAGTTGCCGCGCGAGTAGTCGCCGTTGGAGTGCGTGCCCCGGGTGGTGATCACCCAATCTGACGGCCGGGACCGGACGGGCTGGTCAGGGCTGCTGTCGATGGCGAGGTCGTCGATCCAGCCGCCGAGGTCCGCCGGTCCCGCAGGGCCGTCGTAGGTGAGCAGGATCTTGTCGACGGTCTTGCCGGCCGCCGCCTTGCCGATGACGGCCGAGCGGCGGTTCCACTGCAACGGGGCCAGGGTCTTGGCGTCACCCTGAGCGCGGGCGGTCAGCGGCACGCCGTGCTGGTCGTCAACGGCCAGCTCGCTGAGCCGCGAGCCGTCGGTGAAGGCCAGGTCGACGGCCACGTACGTGCCGGCGTAGTCGACCGCCGCCTCGTCGAAATCGGGCAGCACCAGGTAGGACAGCTCCGTCTGCGGGCCCACCGGGACGTCGACGTCGATCAGGACGTGCGTCGCGTGCGCGGGCCCCTGAGGCTCGTGCCGTCCGGTGTAGTGCAGGGCGTGCAGCCCGGTGAACCCGACGTCCGCCTTCGCCGCGTAGGCGCGGTCCGGTCCGTCGTCGACGATCGTGCGAAGGCCCGGTTCCGCGGAGCCCGGGCGGAGCACCCCCGAGACGTCGGGTCGGCCACCGGGACCGGTGGCGAGCGTGCCGTCGAGGGACACCTCGCCTTCGAACGAGGTGCTCCAGTCGCCGGGGGCACTCGCCGCCCTGGCGTGCTGCGGCGTGATCGCCGGCCCGGCGAGGAGGGACAGGACGAGGGCGACGGCCAGGGTTGCGGAGGGGCGAAGGGCGGACCAGCACAGACGTAAGGGGGGCAGAGTCATGCAGACTCCCGTGCTGAGGGGGGTGCGCGGTCTTGCGTGCCGGGATGACATCGTTGTCATCGGATGTGTCATCGAATATGAACGGCTGTGGCGGGTCGCGTCAAGGGTGTACCGCTGCGAAGTGCGGTGCCGCTGAGCCGAGACGGGGCTGCTGGGCCGGGGCGGGGCTGCGAAGGACGTCGGGATCGTGGTGTCGCGGCCCTGTGCGGTCTGCCCTGGGGCCGGCCGCCGTCCTCGGCCCCGCGCACGCTGCCGTCCCCGGCCTCGCTCAGGACGCGTCCGCGCGCCGTCCGGCCCGCAGCGCTGACACCTGGGAGAACCTCGCGGACGCGGCGTCCTTCGACAGCCTGCAAAGTCAGGAACTCGATCACGGTGGCCGGCAGCGATAGGGGCCGACGTCGCGCACGCCTGAACCCAGCGGACCTACATCCCTAAGTTGCTTCTACGTAACTCCATCACTCAGACGAGAGGGGCAATGTGCGAGTGCTCCAAGGTAGCTGCACCGGGGACACCAATGACTGGTTCCGCGGCAGGGCCAGCGCCTACTACGAGCCGGACGGTTCGTACGACGTGATCAAGAAGATCCAGTACGAGCTGGTGGCCACCAAGGGGAGCAGCCCCGGCAAGAAGAGCAACGTGAGATTGCGGATCGTGCACCGCCACCACCAACAAGGCCTGACAGCAGATGACACGGGTGTGCCGCGCGCGGCGGCACACCTTCCTCTTTCCCTGAGCCTCTTCCAGGAGCTGAATCCGTGACCACCCGAGCCGCGCTCGCCCTGCTGGTGCTCCTGGACGGCTGCGGCACCGCGACCGATCAGCCCGGAGCCGGTGACCGAGCGCCCGCTGGAGATCGTGGCGGTGTCCGCGGAGGGCGTCGTGGTGGCCGATGACCGGGTACAGGCGTGCTACGGGATGGACCGGTCGGGCAGGGAGGTGTGGCGGGATCCCGCCGCGTACGCCAGGGGCGCCGACGTGATCTGCCAGGCACGCTGTCCCGACCCGGTGTTCTCCGGCTCGGCAGAGGGGGCGGATCCCGAGCCGCGTTCGCTCTCGGGCGTGTTCGCGCGATCCGACGCCCGGATCAGGCGGGTGCCGATCGCGCGTAACGCCTTGGATGCCGTGATCATCGAGAGCGACCAGGACGACTGCGATCGCGACTGCAGGCAAGCAGGTGCTGTGGTTCCGGTACGACCTGCAGGGCTGGCGCGAGGTGTCCAGGGACACGCTCGCCGAACCGGTCCGGGCGCTGTGCGCATCAGACGGAACCGCGGTGGCCGAGGGGGAACGCGCCTATGTGCTGACCGGCGCGGACAAGCCCGTTACCGATCACCACCACCCTCCCGGTCCTCGCTGGATGCGCCGCCGGGACGCAGGGCCTCGTCGTCCACACCTACTGGCGCGACGGCGACGGCAGGCGCTTCACCGGCATCCGCGGCGTCGACTCCGCCGGCAGGCAGACGTGGTCACGCGAGATCGCCGCCGAGGCTCAGATCCGCGCCCATCCCTCCGGCGCGGAGTTCGTGATCACGCATTGCGGTGTGGCCGAAGTGCTCGACCCGGCCGGCCGGACGATGGCCAGACATCCAGGCACCGCCTCGGCCTCCTACACCGCGGACGGCGAGCTGGCCCTTCTGACCACGGAAGGCAGGCTGAGCTGGCCGGATCAATCAGAGTGTGTCAGGCAAACGGCTCCGAAGCGACAACCTCGCAACACCTGTGACTCGCGCATGAAGGGGTAGGTGCGGCTCTGGACTTCGCCGAGTCTTTGACGATGGCGTACGAGTCGAGGCCGAGCTGACGCCCTCGTGGCAGCCGGCCGGCTCGTTCGATCGGTTGCCCCGGTCAGCAGAGGCGTTCATGGTGCAGCGGGGAGAGCCTGTTCGGCCCAGATGGTCTTGCCCGAGTGGCCGTAGCGGCTGCCCCACCGGATGGTGAGCTGGACGATGCGGAACAGACCGCGTCCTCCCTCGTCGGTACTGTGCGCGCGGCGGGGGATCGGCGGCGCAGGCGAGCAGGTGGCGTCTCACCGCTTCCAGGGACTGCTCAGGACAGTGCAGTGCGGTGAAACGGTCGGTCAGGTGGCGAACGGCTGCGTCGAGATCTGCGCCGTACCGTTCGAGCAGGCCGTTGGTATTGAGGGCGAGCAGGGCAGGGCTGCAGGTCGAGGGTGTGGGCTCGAAGGAATGGCCGCCGACGCTCAGCAGCAGGCCGGGGGAGAGCCGTACCGGCTCCGCCGAGCCGTCGAGTTCAGGCGGGTCCTGGATCTTTACCGTCCAATGAGCACGTGGCGGTATGGGGCGGTGGCAGCTCGAACTCCCGCCACTCCTCGGGCGTGAGGGAGCGACCCGCCGTCTGGCAGGCGAGTTCGAACAACTCATGGTCGGTCAGGGTGAAAAGCGTGCTGTCCCAATGCCGGATGGTGGTGTCCTCACTGGAACTGGCCAAGGTCCTGCCATCGGGGCTGAACGACACCAGCGAGACGAATCCGGTGTGGCCGCTGAACGGTGCTCCGATTTGTTGCCGGGTGGCGGCATCCCACAGCCGTATGCTCATGTCCGCTCCGGAGCTGGCCAGGGTGCGGCCGTCGGGGGTGAAGTCCACGGACAGCACCTCACCGACATGCCCGCTCAGTGGTGCGCCGATCTGGGTTCGCGTGGCGATGTCCCACAGGCGGACGGTGGAGTCCTCGCCACCGCTGGCCAGCGTCCGTCCATTGGGGGTGAACGCGACCGAGAGGATGAACCCGTTGTGGCCGAGCAGTTCGCCCGCTTGTATGCGGGTGGTGACGTCCCAGAGGTAGACGTCGCCGTCTTCACCGGCGCTGGCCAGCAGCCGCCCATCCGGGCTGAACGCGACCGAGACGACGCGGCCGGAGCGGTGGAACAGTGGCTCGCCGCGCTGCTGGTGGGTTGCGACATCCCACAGCCTGATCGTGCCGTCGAAGCCGGCGCTCGCCAGCATGCGCCCGTCGGGACTGAAGGCCAGGCCGGGAACCGTGGCCACGTGACCGGACAGCGGGCTGCCGAGCCGGGTATGCGTGGCTACGTCCCACAGCAGGACCGTCCCGTCCATGCCCGAGCTGGCCAGCAGGCGCCCGTCCGGGCTGAACACCGCTGTGGCGGCACCGCCGGCATGAACGTCCAGCAGGGCCGCGGTCGGTCGGCGGGTGCGAAGATCCCACAACCGCACGGTGCCGTCCTCTCCCGCGCTGGCGACAGTGCGGCCATCGGGATCGAACTCCACCCACAAGGCGGCCTTGGCGTGACGGCCGAGGGGGAGCCGGGTCCGGTCGGACACGTCCCACCTGCGGATCACACCATCGGCGTCAGCGCTGGCGATGGTCCGCCCATCAGGGCTGAAGATCGCGACGCCGACCTTCCCGAGGTGGCCGCTCAGCGGCGAGCCGAGCGGGGCTTGCGTGACCACGTCCCACAGCCGGACGGTCTTGTCCTCTCCCGTACTGACCAAGGTGCGCCCGTCAGGGCTGAACGCCACGGACGCGACCTGGCCAGCGTGACCGGTCATCGGAAGGCCTCGTTGCCTGCGGGTGGCCACATCCCACAGGCGGACCGCCCCGTCCTTGCCCGCGCTGGCCAGGGTGCGTCCGTCCGGGCTGAAGGCCACGGACACGGCCTGGCCGACACGCTGGCGCCGCAAGTCCTGAGCCCTGATCTCCTTGTGATCGGACACGCTCCACAAGCGGACCGTCCTATCCTGCCCGGCGCTGACAAGGGTCCGCCCGTCCGAGGTGAAGGCCACCGCGAGCACATCGCCGGTGTGGCCGTGCAGTTCGGCCGTCAGCTTGCCGGCCGTGGTGTCCCACAGCCGCACCCGTCCATTCGCATCGGCGTCGGCCAGCAGGCGTCCATCCGGGCTGTAGGCCAGGGCGAGCACGTCGCTGTCGTGGCTGGGGTAGGCGGCGAGTTGCTGGTGCGTGGCCACGTCCCATAGGCGCACCCGCGTGTCCGCGGTGGCGATCGTGCGCCCGTCCGGTGTGAACGCCAGCGCGCGCACTGTTCTGGAGAAGCCGGTCAACGCGGCGCCGGAGGACTTGCCGGTGCGGGCATCCCACAAGGTCACGGTGCCGAAGGCGCCGACGCTGGCGAGCGTCTTGCCGTCAGGGCTGAACCCGAGCGACCAGACGGCCTGGCCATGGCTCATGGCGCTGGCGCGTCCCGGAGCCTTCAGCGCGGTCAGCAACGCTCGCCGTGCTTCCGGCGTGCGGGCGAATCCCCAACTGGTGGCGGCCAGAGCCAGCGATGTCGTGGGATGAGTGTCGGTGATGCGCTCACTGCGCAAAGCGGCCAACCGCGAGATGGCCAGGGCCTGCTGCGTGTCCGCGCGCCGCGCGGTGATCACGGCCAGCGCGGCCGCCGTCAGCGCGGTGACCAGCAGGATGCTCAGCGTGAAGAGGATGCCGCGGCGCAGCCGCACCTGATGCCTGACCGCCTGATCGCCGGAGCGCAGGAAAAGGCGGACGGTGTCGTTCAGCCGTGGCCGACCCGACGGTACGCCCGAGGGAGAATCGGGTACGTCGCGATCCCACCGGGTGCGCAGATCCGCGATGGCGGCTAGGCGCTCGGCCGGGTAGAGGTAGCCGCGTGCGCGGCCGTGCTGCTGCCAGCGATCGGCGTCTTCGCCGAGTTGCTGCAAGGCCAGCAGGTCGGCGCGGTCGGTGTCGATCCAGGTGCGTAAGCGGGGCCAGGCGCGCAGCAGGGCCTCGTGAATGATCTGTACGCGGTCGGCGTCCAGGGTCAGCAACCGGGCCTCAGTGAAGGCGTCGAGCATCGCCCGGGCAGGATCACGATCGGGGTCGTCCGGCGGTGGCAGGAGTTCGCTGAGCGTTCGCGAACGGCCGGTGTTGCTGTCCTGGCCCAGGTGCACGAGCTGGAGCAGTAGGGGACGGGCCAGCGCCCGGCTGTGTACGGGCAGGGCGTCGAGGGTTCGTTCGGCTGTCTGGGCGAGGGCCCGGGCGATGCCGCCGGTGGCGCGGTAGCCGGCTAGGGTCAACACACCCTCTTGGCGGCGTTGCCACGTCGCCAGCAGCGCGTGCGCGAGCAGGGGCAGCGCTGTTCCGCCGCCGACGGCAGCGCCGATCGACACATCGGCGTTCGCGGAGTCGGCGCCAAGATCGTCCAGGAGCAGGTCGGCCAGGCCGTCATCCAGCACCAGCCCGGCCAGGCCGCGCGGGCCCCTCGATCACCTCCCGCAGGCGATCGGCGTCCAGCGGGCCCACCACCAAGGGGTGTTCCAGGGCAGTGAGCAGGACCGGGTGCGCGGCACAGTGGCCGAAGAAGTCCGCCCGCAGCCCGACCACCACCGTGATCTCCTCGGCGACAGCCGCGAGTGCGGCGACGAACGCTGCCGGCGGGCGAGCGCTGTCGCCATGGGTGAAGGTTTCCTCGAACTGATCCACCACCAGCACCGCGCCCGGGGGCAGCCGGCGAACCGTAGCCGTCAGTTCGCGCACACCGGGCTGCGCCGACGGAACAGGCGACGCCACGCCGGTCGCCTCGGCCAAGGCCTCCGCCAGACGGGCCAGGGGATTGGCGCCCGGAGTCATCAGCACACACCGCGCGGCGCCGAGCGCCGGCGTCAGACCGGCCTGCAGAAGCGACGACTTTCCGGTCCCGGAGGCGCCGGTCACCACCACCAGGCCCGCCCGGTCGCGGTGCACACGCGCGCGCAGCGCCCGGGTGAGCTGCTGTCGGCCGAAGAAGAACTCGGCGTCATGGACGCCGAAGGGATGCAATCCCGGATAAGGGCTTCGCCGGCCGTCGTCGGCCAGCCCCGGCGCCGGCCGATTCGGCGGGCGCACGTAAGCGTGATTGGGTAGCAAGGGGCGACGGCCGCTGGCGTCGGAGGCCTGCCGCCGGGGCGCCGGGAGGGCGCGTTGCCGTAACAGCCTGCCCACGGCCAGATGCACGTCATCCAGCGACAACCACGCCGGGCCTGTCTCGTCGCCGTCATAGAGCACGCGCAGCAACGCGCCGGTGAAGGCCGTGTGCCGCTCTCCGGGCAGGGCCCAGGCCACCTCGGTGCGGCTCGTGGCGGTCAGCAGATAACTGTCGCTCCACCCGTGCGCGCGGCCCGCCCAGCAGCAGTCGAGCACCACCACGCTGTGCTGGATCGCCGCCGTGCGCAACAGCTCTCGGACCTGCGCGAACGGTAACGCCTGGTACACCGCCGAGCCGCGGGTCAGATCCGCACTGGCCTGCGTGGCGAGGTAGAGCTCGCCGTCTGGGCCCAGCAGCCCGTGCCCGGCGTAGTACAGCAACGCCACCCCGCGCGTGACCCTCGCCAGCTCGGCCACCGCCGCGGCCAGATCTGCGGGGGTGCGCGGATCCCGCAGCACCCTGATGCGGCCTGATGCCAGCCCTGCCTGGGCGGTTAGCGCCGCGGCCAGGTCTTCTGCGCTGGTGACCGCTGCCGGCACGGCAGGAATGCGGGACCCCTCGGCAGGCCGGCTCGAGCCGACCAGAAGGGCGCGAACGTCCGGCCCCGCCAGCAAACCCGCCCCGAGCTCAGGAGAATCCACCATGTGCAGCCCTCATGAAGTCATCAGGGGAACCCGTCATGACCTCGGACACGTGACAGCCGCTCGCAGATACGTCACATGTCGAAGAAGCCGGGGCTACCTTCGGCAGGCTCGCCGCGATTGTTCGCTTCCGCCTGACCGGCCTGTCCAAGAATCTGCCCAAGATCTCTCTGGCGGCGACAGCCGACCACCCCCGCCTGATGATGATCCACTTCATCGAGGGCAAGACTTCAAGCCTGTGACCATGCCGAGCTGTGGGCGGCGGTGTCCCTGCTCAGCCGGCTCCCACGGCTCAACACTAGGCATAGTCGCGATGTCGGCATAGGTCGATGCAGAGCAGATCGACGCGGCCGTAGCGGGCGATGGTCTCGGGGAGCATCTTGTCATCGGCGGCTTCGACGAGTTCGCTGACGAGTTTGGCGGCCGGCACGTAGCGGATGCTGTGCCCGGCCATGGCCGCCTCGGTACCCAGGGCGATGAGCAGGCGGGACTTGCCGGTGCCCGAATCGCCGATGAGGCAGAGTGGTTCGTCCTTGCTGACCCACTCGCAGCTGGCCAGCGTGTGAATCATTGCGGGACGACGTGGGGATTGGGGTCGAAGCCGAAGTCGCGCAGGGCCTTGTTGCGGGGAAGCCGACGGCTGGGCCTCCAGCGCAACGGCGTCGGCAGTGAGCGCGCCGGCCCGCAGCGCGGCCGCGATCCCGGCCACCACGTGATCGCTGGGCATGTGCCGGTGCAGCAGCACGCCGATCAGGGCGCGGGTGCCGGCCGCGTCGCCGTGGGCCTTGCGCGCCGCGGCCCACCAGGCATCGTGGACGGGGGTGAACTTGCCTGATGCGCGGGCCTGTTCCAGCACGGTGGCGCCGGGCAGCGCCCCGGGCTTGCGGATCAGCGCCTCCAGATAGTGGTCGAGTTCCAACCGGCTGCCCGCGCGGGTGCCCAGCCGATCGTGGCGGGCCACGAGCTCGCGTCCGTGGTAGATCTCCAGGTCGTTGGCGTGGAGCTGGACCCGGACCTGTCGCCCGATCAAGCGGAGGGGCACCGAGTAGCGGTTGGTGCGCACGGTGACCTGCCCCTGCCGGTTCACCCGTGGCGACAGCCAGGCGGGAGGTGTAGATCACGCCGAGGCCGCGGGGGGCTGGTGTCTCGCAAGGGGTGGCTCCCGCTGGAGCGGGTGTAATTCCTGCCCAACATCGATGACGGGGGTTGAGCACGAGCATTTCACCGACGTCACCGCTACGCCGCACGCTGGCCAGGTCGACGCCCTCACGCCGTCCTGACGGGTGGCTCAAGCAGGTCCCACTGCCCGATGACGACCCCCTGCTGGGCTGCGCAAGCGAGAGCGCTTCTGCTGGAGTGCCTGCCACCAGACTTTCGGGCGCACCAGGCGGTTCGTCATCCCGTCGTGCTGACGTGGATGGCCGCCTGTCACGTCGAGCACGCCACTGCTGCGCTCCGCACCGGATATCGGAGGCGCACCGTGGAACTCTCAAGCCGCACTTGCAGCCGCATGTGATCGCCGAGGTGCTGGAGAGCTCCCACGTTGAGGGGCGTCGGCTGACCGAGGTGGCCACGGCCATCAGAGCCATTGGCGCAGCTTTGAGGCGACAGCACGCGTCATCCCGGCGCGAAGGGCCAAAGTGTCGTAGCTTCGTGAAAACTGACCCCCTAGTGCTGTGACCGGAAATGATCACCGGGTTGGGTGAGGGGGGTCAGGCTGCCGGTGCGAGGGGCCGGCCGCCCCAGCGGATGCCCTTCTCGCTGCGGATCCGGGCGCGTTCGCGGCGTTGAGCGGCCAGAACGTCGGGATGGCGGGCGTTGGCGTTGCGCCAGCGCAGATAGGCGTGCAGGGCCCGGGTTTGGACGGTGTGGTTCGGGTGGTCGGAGTTGGCCAGGGTGAACTGGCGCAGCGGCCCGAAGTGGGCCTCGATCGGGTTGGCCCAGGAGGCGTAGGTCGGCGTGAACAGCAGCCTGACCTTGTGTTTCTTGGCCCAGGTGCGGATGCGCCAGTTCTTGTGCGCTGACAGGTTGTCCAGGATCACGTAGATCGGTGCGCCGTCCGGCCGGGCGGCCCGGATCGATTTCAGGGCGGCCCAGGTGTAGTCGATGCCCTTGCGCGCCCGGTTGACGCCCCACAGCAGGTCGTCGCCGACGGAGTAGCAGCCGTGGAAGTACCGCACGCCCTGGGTGCGGCGGTAGGTGGCCGGCAACCGGTCCGGCTCACCGGCGGGTGCCCAGCCCGTCCCGGCGGTGGGACGGATGCCGAGCGGGCCGAACTCGTCGAAGGCGAAGGTGCGCTCGGGGCGGTGGGTGAGGGCGTACTCGATCTCCTCCAGCTTGGCGTCGAAGTCCGTATCGGGCGAGTCCTTCCAGGTCTTGGTGCGCTGGAAGGTGATCCCGCGCCGATGCAGCAGGGTGCGTAACGCCTCCCGGCCCAGGGTGATGGCCCGGCCGGGCAGGCGGCGCAGATAGTGCAAAAGCTTGCGGATGGACCAGCGGGTGAACGGCTGGCCGAGCTTGGTCGGGCGGGTGGTGGCCGTCGCCGCGATGAACTCTTCGTCGTCAGGACTCATCAGGCGGGGACGGCCTCCCGCCCACTGAGGGTCCAGGCAGGCCAGCCCGATCTCGTTGAACCGGTGGATGACGTCCCGCACGGTGTCCTCGTCGGCCTGCACCAGGCGCGCGATCACCGGGACGGTGTTGCCGCCCGCCGAGGCCAGCAGGATCATCGCCCGCCGGTAACGCACCGTGCTCATCGTGCCGCGCCGTACGATGCGCTGCAGCTTCTGCCCCTCTTGGTCCGAGAGCCTGCGGACCTTGACCGGTTGCGTCACCGGGCCTCCCGACTGCTGAACGAACGTGATCAGCTGATCCAACCGGCAACACCGTCCTACGCGCCAACCCGGTGATCGTTTCTGGTCACAGCACTAGGGATCTTCGAAAGTTCACCCCCTTGACGCTAGGAGGGTGATCAAAGTGGAGGACTGGGCGGAGATCCGCCGTTTGCACCGGGCCGAGGGAATGCCGATCAAGGCGATCGTCCGGCGGCTGGGGATCTCTCGGAACACGGTGCGCCGGGCGCTGGCATCGGACGCCCCGCCGAAGTACCAGCGGGCGCCGAAAGGGTCGGTAGTGGATCCCTACGAGCCGCAGATCCGTGCTCTGCTCACTGAGTGGCCGACGATGCCCGCTCCAGTGATCGCTGAGCGGATCGGCTGGCCCTACTCGATCTCGCCGCTGAAGAAGCGGCTGACGGTGATCCGGCCCGAGTACGTGGGGATCGACCCGGTGGACCGGGTGACCTACGAGCCGGGGCAGATCGCCCAGTGCGACCTATGGTTTCCCGAGACGAAGATCCCGGTGGCCGCGGGCCAGCGGCGCATCCTGCCCGTGCTGGTGATGACGCTGGGCTTCTCCCGGTTCATGACCGCGACGATGATTCCGAGCCGCCAAGGCGGCGACATCTTGTCGGGCCTGTGGTGGCTGATCCGCGGGGTCGGCCGGACGCCCAAGACCCTCATCTGGGATCGGGAGGCTGCCATCGGCGGAAACGGGAAGGTCAGCACGCTCGCGGCGGCCTTCGCCGGCACACTGGCCACGCAGATCAAGCTCGCCCCGCCGCGCGACCCGGAATACAAGGGCATGGTCGAGCGGGCCAACCAGTTCCTGGAAACGTCCTTCCTGCCTGGACGGTTGTTCGCCTCACCGACCGACTTCAACCAGCAGTTGGAGGAGTGGCTGGTCAAGGCCAACACGCGCACCGTCCGCTCGATAGCCGGCCGTCCGGTGGACCTGTTGGAGACCGATTACCAGGCGATGGTCCCGCTGCCGCCGGTCCGCCCGCAGGTCGGCCTGCGCCACCGCATCCGGCTCAGCCGCGACTACCACGTACGCCTGGACACCGTCGACTACTCCGTCGACTCGCGGGCCATCGGCAAGTTCGTCGACATCCTCGCATCCCCGGATGCCGTCACCATCACCTGCGAGGGCAACCAGGTCGCCCGGCACCACCGCTCCTGGGCCAGGCAGGGCGTGGTCACCGACCCCGCCCACGCCGCTACGGCCGCGCAGATGCGCCAGGCCCTGGCCGAGGACCGGCAACGACGTCAGGCCGCCGTCCGCCACCACACCGACGGCCACACCGTCGAACTGCGGGCGCTGCCGGACTACGACGCCTTGTTCGGCGTCGACTTCACCCATCCCAACGAGAAAGTGAGCAATCAGTAGTGAGTACTGCCACCAAGACCAAGACGGATCCCGCCCCGAAAGACGGCATGCCGTCGATGCTGGCCTACCTCACCCGCGTGCTGAAGATGCCCACCATCGGCGCGTTCTGGGAGGAACTGGCCGGCCAGGCCCGTGACCAGAACTGGTCACATGAGGAGTATCTGGCCGCGCTCCTGCAGCGCCAGCTCGCCGACCGGGAATCCAAGGGCACCACGATGCGCATCCGCACCGCCCACTTCCCGGCCATCAAGACGATCGAGGACTTCAACCTCGACCACCTGCCCTCGCTGCGCCGGGACGTGCTCGCGCACCTGGCCACCGGCACCTTCGTCGCCAAGGCCGAGAACGTGATCCTGCTCGGGCCGCCCGGGATCGGCAAGACCCACCTGGCCATCGGGCTCGGTGTCAAGGCCGCCCACGCCGGCTACTCGGTGCTGTTCGACACCGCCAGCAACTGGATCGCCCGGCTGTCCGCCGCTCACCAGTCCGGCCGCCTGGAGGCGGAGCTGAAGAAGATCCGCCGTTACAAGCTGATCATTATCGATGAGGTCGGCTACATCCCCTTCGACCAGGACGCCGCGAACCTCTTCTTCCAGTTGGTGGCCTCCCGCTATGAGCTGGGCTCGATCATGGTCACCTCGAACTTGCCCTTCGGACGCTGGGGAGAGACCTTCTCCGACGACGTCGTCGCCGCGGCGATGATCGACCGTCTCGTCCATCACGCCGAGGTCTTGACCCTCACCGGCGACTCCTACCGGACCCGGCAGCGACGCGAACTGCTGGCCAAGGAGAACCGCGCCAGCAACGGCTGACCGATCCAACAGGGGGTTAACTTTCGGAGATCCGCAGGGGGTTTAGATTCGCGAAGCGTTGACACAAAGATCGTTCAATGTTGTGCGTGATGGAAATCGACTCATCCTGCCGTCCCACCCCGTCCCTTCAGGACCCGGTCGCAATGCCGCGGGCATCAAGAGGCGCTCGCCCAGAGAGTGGCTTGCTCGCGGGCGGCGCGGGTCACGACATGGAGCTCTCCGTAGATGCGCGCGGCTGTCTCGGCGATCTCCTGTGCGAGGGCGTGCGCGTGGCCGCGGTTTCCCAGAGCCGCGATCTGCCGGAACGCTCCACCCACACGGCGATTTCGAAGCGAGCAGCGCGGATGAGTAGTTGGTCTGCGTTGGGAAGCCGGTGGGCATGGTCGTGCACCTGGCATGCCATGGCCAGCGCCCGCTCGGCATCCCCCGTGGCGCCGACCTGCCGGGCTAGCGTGAGGCGGCTCCACAGCGTACGCGGATGATCGTCGCCGAGCAGCCGGGCGCTGTCGGCGACGACGGTCTCACCCAGTTCCCGGGCCCGGTGCGGGTCTCCCACACCCTCGTAACGCATGCCCGTCCACCACACCAGCCGTGTGCGCAGCTTGATGACATCCTCAGCTGGGATGTCGTGCTCTTCTGCGCTGGCCAGGGCTGATTCCAGCCAGCTGGTGACGTCCTTCTTCCTGTAGGTGTCGCCCAGGGTGTAGGACAGTTCGATCGCAGCCCGGTAGTAGCCCGCGGCCAGCGCTTTGTGCAACGCCGCCTCCCCGTGCATGGGTCTGCCGCGCAGGAATGCGCCCCAACCGACCTCGATGGCGTCCTCAGGTGAGACGTGGGAGATGACCTTGTCCCACACCGGGAGCGGGATGTCGGGAACGCCTGCGGCCGCATCAGCCGCGTCGGGCAGGTAGTCGAAAGCAACATAACCGTCGTCTGCCACCGGGATCAGCAGGCTGCTGGTGGAGTGCAGGGGCGTGGTCGCCCAGCGCACCGCTTCCTCCCACGACTCCAGCCGGACACCCGCGGACCTGACCTCGGCCAGGTACACCTCGTGCAGGTCGCGCAGAAACGCGATCGGCACGGGCCGGTGATGGCCCGACCGGCGGATATCCACCGCGGCTGCCACCAGAGCCGCTCCCCGCGGCCTTCCCTCCGGCCAAGACCCCTTCGCATCCTGCCAGGCGGCGAACAACTGCGGCCCGGCGGCCAGATATTGGGCGACGCCGAAGCGCTGAGCATGCCGGAGCGCGGCAGCGATACGGCGATCGGCGACATGCGCGCTGGCTCGTGCCCGCTCGTCCTGACTCCAGATCCGGTCGAGTCTGATCTCCAGGGCCAGGCCGAGGACCTCCCCAGCCGTCCTGAGCAGACCGCCCTGGCCATCGCCCAGGTCGGGTTCGAGCGCCAGTGTGTAGCGGGCCCGTTCGTGGGAACGCATGGTGGCCAGGACGACGATGTGTCTTCGACCGTCGGCGAGCAACGGGCTGATCATGTCGGCGGTCAGCCCGTCGGGCCCCAGATACAGTTCCAGATCGTTGAGCCATACGACGCACTTGCGATACTCGTGCGAGGCGTCCAGCGCGGCCGCAAGCGTGCTGCGGTGACGCGGGCGGATGAAGGTGTGATCCGGCAGCATGGTCCGCATGGCCTCATAGGCGGCCCTGGTCTTGCCGGCCGTGGACTCCCCGACGACCAGGACGAACCGGCTGGACAGCAGGGCCTCCTCCAGTTCCTTGCTTCTCTCTCGGCTGACGAACGGGGGACATCGGTCCGTCCCGCCGGAGCCGGGGAGCGCGGGTGCGGGGTGCACGCCCACGGTCAGCGGGTCGACGATCTCCCGGACCAAGGGGGCCTTGCCACGCACGCTGGTGTAGAGCTGCCGGGTGCGCGTGGGGCCGGCCTCGATCGCCCGCTCAGCTCGTACGGTGATGATTCCGGCCACGCCGCTGACCACCGAGACCAGGATCGCGCCGACGGTCATGGGTAGGGATGAGGCCAGCAACGAGGCGGCAGCGCTGATGGCGGCGGCGATCGTGATCAGCCACCAACCGTGTAACCGTCGCCAGGAGATCCGAGACAAGGAGGCCGCCTTCCCACGATGCCACCCGCTAGGCGCATCATGGCGTGCTACACCACCGATGTCATGAGCTGTGGTGACGCCTACCGTCAAAGCTCTGCGTGACCTGCGCCGACAGGCTGGCAGCGCGTCGATGTGCTGATCGTTCGAGGTCGTGTTCCGGGCCGTTGGCTGGGTGCCGAACACAGGTGCGATATTCGGCCCATATCGCCCGGTCTCCTTCGATGGCTGCAGCTCGCTGGAGGCCTCCAAATCGTCCGTAACCAGGCGTGGCTCGGCTCGATCTGCCACGGCGGGTACTCCTGCTGGAGCTGGTGGCGCTGGTGGAGGCCGGCACCGGCGCCGTGATCGGCGCGGTCTTCGCCCCGACAGCGAGGGCGAGACGAGCTATGCCCGACGACTGTTACACCTATTGGCCCCGACATGCTGGTGTTGTGGGACAAGGGCTTCGACAGCAACGACTTCCTAGCCGAGGTGAGGGCCACCGGCGCACAGGTTCTGGGACGGCTGCGCGGTATCCGGCGCACTCCCGTCCTGCGTCGGCATACGGACGTTCCTGACCTTCCCGGACACTTCCTCTCGGAGGCGGCACATCCAGCCGCCAGCCGCTACGTTGGCTGTATGGCGAGCACGGGCTCGGCGACGGCTCAGTAGACCGCGAAGCCGCTGCTGCGGCGCGCGGCTCCGCCTTCGGTGAGCGCCGCCGATCAGCAGGTTTTCCACGATCCCCGGCACCCGTCCGCCGTCATCCTCCCGAGCGCCCTGCCAGCCGAGCTTGCATGAACTCGAAGTTTCTGCCGACGCCACGGTCTCGCAGCACTGACCGGCCGCCACAAGAAATCTACAACGTAAAGGCGGGAGCATTTGAGCACCACTTTCAGCACCAAAGCTGAACCGTCACGCCTTTCTCCTCGAATGCCATGACGTTGCGGGTCTGCTGCCGCTTACGGTAGTGATCACCAATGTTGTTGGTGAGGGTGATCCGGGCCGGGCTTGATCTGCTCGACAAGACGTCGCGGATGCGCGTGGGGAGGTCCTGGGACGACCCGTCGTTGGAGCAGGTTTTGCCGCAGGTGAAGGCGGGACGGCTGGAGCCAGGGCTGGAGCTGATCCGGCAGGCGCGCGGCGACCACGAGTTGCGGGCGCTGCGCGTCCAACAGCTCGCCGTCGCCGGCGCAGCGCACACCGAGGCGATCCGGCGCGTGGGCGACGGTGACGCCGACGGGCTGCTCTGGCTTGGAGCCGCGCTGATCGAGCAGGCATGGGCCATCCGCGGCGGCTCGTATGCCGCGTACGTGAGCGATGATCGCTTCACCCGCTTCTGGGAAGTGCTGTCGAGCGCGGCCGATCCGCTGCGGCAGGCGGCAGAGGCGTTGCCGGACGATCCGGTGCCATGGGACCGGCTGCAACGGCACGCGATCGGCATGCAGAGCGGCAGGGCGGAGCTCGACCGCCTCTGGGCCGAGTTGACCGCCCGCGACTCTCACCTGTACCTGGGGCATTACGGCCGTGTCCAGGCTCTGTGCGCGAAGTGGTACGGCTCCGACCAGGAGGTGCTCGCCTTCGCCCGGAAGACGACGGCCTCCGCTCGCCCGGGCGACCCGGTGACCGCCATGGTGCCGCTGGCACATTTCGAGGTCGTGTGGAGCCGGATCAACGAGACCGAGCAACCCGCTCAGGAAGTGCTCGAAGCCTACTTCGGCAGCTCTGACGTGATCGACGCGCTGGTCGAGGCGGCCGACAAGTGGCAGGACGGCAGCCAGCCGCACCCGCGCGCGCTGGACGCCCAGCACCTGTTCGGCGCCGCGTTCTACTTCGGCGGGCATCCCACTCGCGCGCAGCGCCTGCTGGCGGGGGCGGGCAGGCGGATGCCGGAGATCCTGCCATGGTCGGCCGCATCCGCCATGCCCGGGCGACGCTACGCCCAGGCACGCCGTCAGCTGGGGCTTTTGTAGCGCGAGAGGTCGGAAGAACTGTGTCACGGTCACGGCCGCAGAGAGTCGGGATGGTCGCTCCGCGAGGTTCTCGACATTCCATGACTGCTGTACGAACCATCGATTAGAAATCTACAATGTAAAGGCGCTCGGTTAATACAAAGTCTAAGCAACACGAAAGGCAGAGGCTTCGCCCGTACTCGTCAACCAAAGCTGGCATACTCGCCGATCGCCGTTGAGTGGTCGGCGAAGTCCCGCCGCAACTCATCGGGGCGAGATCCGGCGCATCGCCGAGGTGGGTGGCGGCGCTGTTCGGCTGGCATCTGTCCGCTCCAAGGGCGGTGCGATCCCCCGGCGGGCCTGGTCGACCAGCCGGGCCATCAAGTCCCGGTCCCCACTCCTTGGCCGTTGCTGTCCTCGGGACTCTTCGCGGGCCACGCCGGCGTTCTCCGGGGTCCAGCAGGACGCGAGCGCGGTCGTAGCCAAGGCGGGCGCGGCTGGTGTGTGGGCAGCTCATCCGCCAACATGTTCGGCGCCGGCGCCAGCGCCATGGTGCAGACCTCCGTCAACACCTCCATCGAGGCCGGCTACAGCAGCCGCTACGGCGTCACCACCATGGAGTCCAGGACCGTCGCCGTCACCTACGACGTGCCGGCCGGGCACGCCGGCGCCCTGTGGCGGGAGACCCACACCAGCTCATCCCGGTCCGCGCCGACGGCTCTATGGTCACCACCAGTAAGGGGAGGGGCTGGGCGCGGATCCTTGTCGCGTTACAGGCACGAGCCGATGCCGAGGGGGCTGATCACCTGGGATGTGTCGGTGGATTCCACCGTCGCCCGCGCGCACCAGCATGCCGCCGGTGCGCGAAGAGACGGGGGACGTGCAGCAGAAGGGACCACCTGGCGGGGGTCGCAGGGAACCGGACGATCATGGGCTGGGCGGTCGCGTGACGGGTTGTCCACCAAGATACACCTGGCGTCGAACAGGGGAAAGCCGCTGTCGGTGGTGGTCACGGCTGGTCAGCGGGGTGACTGTCCGCAGTTCAGGCCGGTGCTGGAGGGGATCCGGGTGCCGCGTCTGAATGGTGGCCGCTCCCGTACTTGCCCTGATCGAGTCCGCGCCGACAAGGCATACTTCTCTCGCGTCAATCGCTCCTACCTGCGCTGGCGCGGTATCAGATGCACCATCCCAAGAAAGGATCAGGCGGCTCATCGTCGCAAACGTGGATCGCGCGGTGGCCGGCCTTCCGCCTTCGACAAGGTCGACTACCGCGAGCGCCACGCCGTCGAGTGCGGGATCGACCGGCTCAAGCGCAACCGCGGCATGGCCACGCGCTACGACAAGCTGGCCGTTCGCTAGGAAGCGACCGTGCATATCTCCTGCATCAACGAATGGTTGTGACCACGCTCTTGGCAGCAGCCGGGATCCTGCACAATCTGTTGAAGCGGTGACCTGTACGTCTGGAAGGGGGCCGATAGTGGGGCGCGAGTACATCCGGCTGAAGGCGGAAACCGAAGGTGGCGAACTCATCGTGGAGCCGTCTGAGGACGCCCTCTACGAGATGATCATTGAGCTCGCCGTGCCCGACAACACCTTTGTCATCGTCGAACCAGACGAAGAGGACCCCACCTGGTTCGCCTCGGTCGCCCGCCTCGACGATGGCACCTACGAGGTCGAATACCGCGACCCGTTTCGTCGATATCACCGCCTTGACACCGCTACCGACCCGAGCCGCATCGCTTCCGACGTCACCATCTGGACCGCTCAGGCATCTCGAGTACACGCAGCCCGCACCTGAGACTCCTCACCCGACTTCTGAAACAGGCCCCGGCCAGACCACCCGGGCACCTGCCGTCACGGCCACCGCGAACTCCTCCCACGGCGGGGGCGTCGGTGTCCTTCTCGATCCGTGGTCGGGCATGCCGGTCCCGGGTTCTAACCGGACGTAATGCGTTTGCGAGCCCGTCATCCGGCGATGACCGGCCGGTCGGTGTCCGCGTCCAGCCGGTCCATGGACGCCCGGGCCCCCTCGGTCGCCGGCAGCCTTCGCTCGACGTCCAGCAGTCATAGTGCGTCGGCGACCTCGCCACCGTGGTGACGCGTTCACCGGTCGCGTGGTCCCGTTCCTCAGCCACATGATCGCGCCGCTGGGCAACGTCATCACGGGCCTGCCGGTCACGACGGTGTGCGGCCCGATCGCGCCAGTCCGGATCTCCCGGCCGCTGCTCCTGCGCCTCGTTTATCAGCATCTCCACCGTCCCGGATCGTCGCCTGGCGGTGATCAGCGCGTGAGCGTCCCACCGCCGGTGGTCTCCGCGCCATGACTTCCTGGTCCGGCCGCGTCCGGACACCTGCACAAGCTCGAACGGATGCGTCCGTTCAAGCATCCCGTGCGGGACAGAGTCTCCTCACCTAAGCGATACATCAACGCGCAGTTACAGATGACTACGCTGAGTGTTCGCTTGTCCGGCGGATACGCGGCCACCGGATCTCCAGCAGCCCCGAACGCCGAGATCAGGCATGCGTTCACGTTCGTCCACGCGCCCGAAGGCCCGACTCAAAAGGCGTTGCCCACCCACAGTGAAGGAGCAGCAGTGAGCGCTACCAGCCCGCAGCATCCCCGCAGTGTCCCCGCCGCTTCCCGCCGGCTGCGCCGTGCCGGGCACGCTGGCCGGGTCCTGGCACTCCTGGCGCTGAGCGCGACGGCTCTGGCCGTTCCCGTGCCCGCCGGGGCACAAGCCAGGGCTGAGCAGGTGGCGGTGTCCCTGGGGGACAGCTTCATCTCCGGTGAGGCGGGCCGATGGTGGGGCAACAGCACGGTGACCGCCGCCGCGGGCTGCACTCGCGGCGGAACCGACCGCGCCGCCTATCGCCAGCGCCTGATCTGCCACTACGACGCCGAACGGGTGTACGGCGACACGGCCGTGCACGGAGCGGGCACCGGATGTCACCGCTCCGACGTGGCCGAGATCACCGGGCTGCGCCAGGCCGGGCTCGCCCCGGTCAATCTGGCCTGTTCGGGGGCGGAGACCCGGCACGTCATCGACGAGGCGTTCAAGGAGAACACCACCTCCCAAGCCGAACTGCTGGCCCGGGTCGCCGCCATCCGGCAGGTCGAGGTGGTCGTGCTGTCGATCGGCGGCAACGACCTGAACCTGTCCGGGATGCTGCGCCGCTGCGCCGCCCTGTACCTGGCGTCAGACGAACGCTCCTGCGCCTCCACGGGCGAGGGTGATCGGTTCCTCAGCGCGCTGCCGGAGGTGGAGCAGCGGGTGACGCGGGCGGTGCAGAAGATCCGCCAGGTGATGCGCCAGGCACCGGCACGCTCCGCCGGCTACCGGCTGATCCTGCAGTCCTATCCCTCCCCGGTGCCCTCCTCGTCCCAGGTGCGCTACGGCGAGGGCAGTGGCGGCAAGACCGCCACGCGGACGCTCGTGGGCGGCTGCCCGCTGTGGGACGCCGACTTCGATCTGATGCATGACACCCTGGCGCCCGAGATCGACGCCATGCTGCGCCGGGTCGCCACCGCGACCGGTGCGGAGTTCTTGAGCATGCTGGGCGCCGTGGAAGGCCACGCGTTGTGCGAGCGGGGCACCCGCCAATCCGGGACGCTGGACGACGCCGCCGAACTCGGCGACACGATGGAATGGGTCCGGTACGGCACCGTCGGCGCGAAGATCAGCCAGGGCCATCAGCAGGAGGCCATGCACCCCAACGCGTTCGGCCAGCAGGCACTCGGCCGCTGCCTGCTGTCCCTCTACCGCGACCCCGGCAGCCGGCCCTGCGACGCGACGGCCCGTACATGATCGCTCGACGACACCATCAACGAACGTATGTGGCGCGCGCCTCGTCAGAGGCGGGCGCCACACGCGGTAGCAGTCCTGTCGACCCCTTGTGCGGCTGCGACAAAGAGCTTGGCGGTGTGCCATGGCCGACCGCTCTGGCCGGCGAGGCTGACGGCGGCTTTCTGGCCCGGATGAACTGGTCCGGCCTCCCCTCGAGCGCCGCCTGACCGTCGCCGACTCCCAACCGCATGATCGCCAGTAATCCGTGATCGGCTGCTGCGCTGTTCGGCGATGCCCAGAAGAAGCCATGCCGGACGCATACTGCAGGTATGCGCTTACGTCCGCTGCTCGTGAGCCGGTTCGCGAACGCCTTCGGCGGGGCCGCGATGCCGTACGTCGTCCTCGCCGTGCTGGCCGGGGGATGGGAGCCTCCCGATGACACCACCGCGACGGCGATCGTTGTGGCGTTCGCGGCCGTGGCGCTGGTGCTGGCGGTCCGGGGGTTCAGGCTCGGTGTCGTATGCGGGCCGGCGACCATCACCGTGCGGGGGTACTTGCGGAGCCGGACCATCCCGATCGCGGAGATCTCGGGAGTTCAGGAGGTCTTGCTGGCGTCCGTCCGATGGCGGGACGGGCGCGGGCGCGTACGAAAGACGCCCATGCTCGCCTTCAGCACGCCGATGCGTGTGCATTCCTCCGTGGCCGCGCACGCCGAGAGCTCACTCCAGCAACTGCAGCACTGGATCGAGCGCCGCCGGTGACGAGAGCGGAGCAGGATGCGCGGCGCACGATCCCGGCAGCCGAACCGGCTTGTCTCGACACACGCCCTGGTCAGGGCTAGCGGGACCACCGCCCGTGTGAGGTAGCGGGCCTCAGGAAGTACTCCACCCACGACTGGGCAGAAGCGTTCTGCATCCCGAGGCCGGGACTCTACCGGCGGTATTAACGCTGGGCCGTGACGGGTCTTGCCCAGCAGCGGAACTTCGGCCTCGCCGAGGTGGGTGGCGCGGCTGGTGCAGGTCGAGCCCCGGCGTGCTGGTCCAGCAGCAGAACGCGGGCGCGGCCGGTGTGCGCGGACGCGTCACCCCAAGCCGGCGGGTCACGTGATTCCGAACAGCCGGTCCAGGTGCGCGTCGATCGCGGCGAGCGCGTCCTGGGGCTTGATCACGTCGAGTTCGATCAGGGAGGTGAAGCCGGTGAGGGCGAGGAGCAGGTTGGTCTCGGTCGCCGGGTCGCGGCCGGGGTCGATGTGCCCGTCGGCGATCGCCTGGCGGACCAGCTGCTCGACGCGGGCCCGCCCTTGGATGAGGCCGCGGCGTGCCTGCTCGTGCACGGCCTCGTCATGCAATGCCTCCAGGACGTAGGCGGCGCTCATCCGGCTGGTGGCGCGGGCGTCGGCGTGCAGGGGGAGCATTTCCGCGAGCGTCAGTCGCAGGACGTCGCGGGGGTGCGGACGGTCACCGAGCTTTTCGAGCCCCTGGTGTACGCGCACCGCGGTCTGCTCGGAGGCGAAGTCCATGGCGAAGGAGAGCATGGCGGTCCGGGAGGCGAAGTAGTGCTGCAGCTGCCCGAGTGACATGCCCGCCTCCTGCGCCACCACGCGCATCGTCAGCTGGGTGACGCCGCGCTGCTCCACTACCCGCCACAGCGCGCGGGCGATCGCTTCGCGGCGGCTGCGGTGATCCACCTGTTTCGGCATCGCCGGCCCCTCCCTCGTATCCCGGAACCTTTCCAATACAGTTGACATAATACACCTGACCCGTAATCCTGGGGTGCATTCGAGGGAAGGAATCTTCATGTCCAAACAGCCCAAGGTACGGACCACGGAAGGCGTGGTGCAGGGGCGCCGGCGGCAGGGGCACGCGGTGTTCCGCGGCATCCCCTACGCCCAGCCCCCGGTCGGAGCGCTCCGCTTCGCCGCGCCCGCGCCGCCGCACCGCTGGGACGGGACGAGGCAGGCGGTCGAGTTCGGCCCCGTGGCGCCGCTGTCCCTGCCGATCGACGTGGCCCCGCAGGGCACCGACTGGCTGACGCTCAACGTCGGCACCCCGGATCTGGGCGCGGCGGGACTTCCGGTGCTGGTGTGGATCCCCGTGGGCGGCTACCTCGCGGTGGCGTCGAGCGACCCGATCTACGACCCGGCAGCGCTGACCGCGGCGGGAGTCGTCGTGGTGACCATCAACTGCCGCGTGGGCGCGGAAGGATTCGCCTTCCTCGACGACGCGCCGCCCAACCGCGGATTCCTCGACCAGATCGCGGCGCTGGAGTGGGTGCAGCGCAACATCGCCGCTTTCGGAGGCGACCCCGGCCGGGTCACCGTGGGCGGGCTGTCCGCCGGGGCGGGCTCGGTCGCCGCCCTGCTGACGATGAAGCCGGCGCGCGGCCTGTTCCGGCGGGCCATCGCCCATTCGGTGCCGGGGCTGTACAGCACCCCCGCACTGGCACGGCAGGTCACCGCCGCGTTCGCGGACCGGCTCGGCGCGGCGGCCCCCACTGCCGAGGCCTTGCGCGACATCGACCCGTGGCACCTGGCCGCCGAGCTCACCTCCTTCAACGCCGGCCTCCACGCGCACCGGGACAGCTGGGGACGCCTCACGGAGGCCGGCACCGCGCTGTGCCCCGTCGTCGACGGCGAGGTCCTGCCGGAAACGCCCTGGCCCGCGCTGACCGGCGCGCGCGCGAGCGGCACGGAGCTGCTCGTCGGCCACGCCCGGGACGAGTTCCGGTACTTCAGCGTCATGAGCGGACGGTACGGCACCTTCACCGAGCAGGACGCCCACGCAGCCCTGGAACTGCTCGCCCCGCAACCGGACGGCGCGCGGGCCTACCGTGCCGCGTTCCCGCAGGCAGACCCGGAGGAACTAGTCGAGACGGTGTACTCCGACGCCCTCTTCCGCATGCCGTCACAAAAGCTGGCCGAGGCGAACGCCGCGGCCGGCGGCACCTCGTACCTGTTCGAACAGTGCTGGGCCGCCCCGGCCCTCGGCGGCATCCTGGGCGCCTGCCACAGCCTCGACCTGCCCCTGGCGTTCGGCACCCTCGACAGCCCCGTCGGCACCCAGCTCATCGGCGAGGAGCCCCCTCCCGAGGCCGTCGCGCTCTCCCGCGAACTCCAGGAGGCATGGGTCCGCTTCGTCACCACCGGCGACGCGGGCTGGCCCGCCCACCGGCCCGGCGAGCACCTCACCCGCGTCCTGGACACCGAGTCGAAGACTCTGCCCTACCCCGAACAGGCCTCCCGCCAGATCTGGGAAGGCCACTTTCCCACCCCCTTCGATCTCTCATGATCGGGGTCCCGGTCGGACGTGGCCCCGGCCTGCGGTCACTCGCTCTTGTAGCGGGTCAGGCAGGCACGGGTGATCGGTGTGTCCTCCGTTCCCTGCGGGATGCGCGCGTCCGATGCCGAACACAACGGCCCTCGCGGTGGCAGCGGGGGAGCCTTCTGGGCCATCTGGAGCGCGCGTTCGCAGGCACCTGAGCCGTCATGATCGCTCAGGAACCGCGGCCGGCGCGGTGCCGGCCAGGAGCAGGAGGGCGGTGGCCGCGCCGGCCCCGGCACGCATCGTCGACAGTGCCGGAAAGGGCCAGGGGAACGATGATCACGTCTTGGTTTCTGCTGTACGGCGAGGCGTCCGGGTCGATGCTGTGGTGACGGCCTCTCTTCGAGGGGTGGGGGACTGCTCCCATGGTGACCGCCCGGGAAGCGGTCACTGGTTCGGTGCTCAGCGCGCGTACAGCGACGGCACGAGCCGCGAACCAGCCCCGACCCGGGCCTCGAAGGTGGCCCGCGGTGCGACGGGCTTCAGGCAGGGACTGACGTGAGGGTGCAGTTGTCGGCGCCGAGCTGGCCGTTCCACACGAACGTCCAGCCGCAGTCGTACGTACCGGCCGCGGAGCCGAAGCGGATGGTGACGCTCGTGCCGCTGTGGCCGTCGCACCCGATCGCCGACACCTCGTAGTACCCGTCGCCGGTCGGCGTCCGGGTCCCCGAGAAGCAGACGGCGTCACTGGCCGCCGCGTGGGCAGGAGCTGCCCCCAGCGAGACGGCGAGAACCGCCGTGCTCAGGGCGACCGCCGTCCTGATCGTTGTCATGGTGGCTCCTTCCGCATGGTCACCGATCACGCCAACAGCCACGGTAATCGGCGAGGGAAGGCCCGCCCATGAGCATCTGTCACCGATCAGATGTGCATTCCTCCCCACCTTCCCCGCGCCGCCGGTCACGGTGCGGCCGTCGCCCGCACGCTGCCTCCAGCCAGTGGTTCCCGATCGCGAAGTCGACGGCGTGCGCGACAGGGCCGCCGTTCTCGTCCAGCTGCTGGTAGTTCCGCAGCTCGATCGTGCCCTTGCCGGCCTGCTGCAGCATGGCCGGCAAGGGCACGGGGTCGATGGCCAGCATGCCGTCAACCGGGAAGGCATCTCCGCCGGTAGCGGAGCCAGAAGCGGGCGGGCATGCCGGGCGGCGAGGAGGAAGCCGCAGTGAAGTGACGGTGATGCCGGCTGCCAAAGACCTCGCCAGCCGACCGAACCTGAGGTCGAAGGCCCGCTTGCTGCGCTCGGTGTCGCCTGCCACCTGGCGTGCGGCCCGCTGCTTCCCTGACCTCCTCCTTCAGCCTCCCTGCGGGCCCACCTCCTGAGGGCGGTCGCCCTCGAGATCCTCACGCTTGAGCAGCGAAAGGAGCCGAATCCCTTCCGCGGCCAAGGCCTCGGCACCGCCTTCCTGCCGATCGATGACGCACAATGCGTGGTCGATCCGAGCCCCTAGATCACGCAACTGACCGGTGGAGATCGCGATCTGCCCACCCGAGGTCACCACGTCCTCGACGACCAGGACGCGCCGTCCCCTCACGTCCGCACCCTCGGCCAGCCGGGCAGTGCCATAGGGCTTGGCTGCCTTGCGCACGAACGCGCAGGGCAGGCCGGTGCGCCGCCCCAGCGCCGTGACCACCGCGATGCCGCCCATCTCCAGGCCGGCCAGTACCTCGGTCCCCTCGGGAACCAGCGACACCATCCCGGCCGCCACCTCATCTAGCAGGGCCGGATCGGCCTCGAACTGGTACTTGTCGAAGTACTCCTCGGCCACTCGTCCCGAACGCAGCACGAACCGGCCGCTCAACCGGCAACGGTCGCGAACTCGGCGGGCGAGATCCACATCGGTCACGACACGAGCATGGCAGACCGCCCGAACCGGGCCTCTCACGCGGTCGCCGCCGCGGCGGCGCGGCCGGAGAAGTGTGACGCGCCGCGGCGGACCACGGCTGTGCTGCGGCGACGAGAACGGTTGGGATCGTCACCTGCGTGTAGAGGTGCCTGCGCATGCCGTCGGTGTCGGTCGGTAGCCTGCTGACGTAGGCGTAGTCGTTGCGCATGAACTCGGGGCGCTGATCGAAGTCGGCGGCCCGTTCAGGGTGGCTGGGCTTGCCCACCTGCTCCTGCTGCCACCGTGCCTGCGGTGGCAGCGTGCGCCCCGGATACGGCAGCGGCGCCAGGGGCTCCTCCTGCAAGAACGCCTTGACCGAGCTGCCCTCGAACAGCTGCCAGAACGTGCGCCTGGCACGCGACAGCCAGATCTGCCCGTCCGCTTCGGTCGAGTTCATGGTCTCCGACCGGTAGACGAGGAACTGGCCGGGCCGGGGATGGAGCTCCGGGCGGCGGCCGGCGTGCTCGGCCGCCCGCGACAGCACCTCCACGGCCGCGACCGTGCGGATCTGCGGCGGAGACGGTGCCGGGGCGGGCTGGTTCTGTACGCCGAACACCGCCGCGGCCACCGTGGCCGCCAGACCTCCCGCCAGTGCGGCGCGCAGCCCGAGGCGGCGGATGTCGGGACGGGCCGGGGCCGCCATGCCGGCCATCAGGCGCTCCGCCTCGGCGCGCAGGTCCTCCTGTGCGGGGACCTCGGAGCGGAAGCTGTTGAGCTGGGCCAGCTCATCCATGGCGAACCTCCTCGATGACGAGTGCTGTGGGGTCGGTCCCGCCCAGTTCCTCCGGGATCTTCGTGCGGGCCCGGTTGACGCGCGAGCGGACCGTTCCGACGCGGATGCCGAGCGCCTCGGCGGTTTCGGTGTAGGTCAGGCCGCCCCAGGTCACCAGGAGCAGCACGTCACGGTGCCCTGCGGGCAGCGCGGCAAGCGCGGCGGCCAAGCGCTGCTGTACGGCCTGAGCGCTCACCCGCTCGTCGCTGCGCGAGGTGAACGGTTCGGTGACCGGGTCCGCACCGGTGCGGGCCGGCAGGTTCAGCTGCCTGGCCTCGGTACGCTTGTGGCGGCCGATGAGGTTGGTCGCGATGCCGTACGACCAGGGCAGGGCGTTGTGCCTGGCCAGGTCGTAGCGGCCGCGCTGGCGGAAGGCGGCGAGAAAGTCCTCCGCCACTGCCGGGATCGCGCGATGACCGCGGAATCGGCGGGGCTCGTTTCTGACATACTCCGGCCTCTCGGCTCACGAACGGGACACCCCTCCTTGCCCGCCCGCGGCCGACCGGTTCCCGCCATCCGATTGTGTCTAGAAATCTACAACGTAAAGGCGGTCGACTAATACAAGATCAAATTACTACAACAAAGGTACGGGCTCCGCCCGTACTCATCATCCAAGAAAAGATGCCGTCGACCACCATTGAGTGGTATGACGCCGCCCGCAGCGCGATCTTCGAGATCAAGAGTGGCGAGGTGGGAGGTTCTGGTCCGGGCCAGTGGGGTTGCCGACCACCAGGCATCGAGCCGGATCAGATTGATGGCAGCTGCGGTGAGCACATGTCCGAGACGGGTTTTGGACAGGCCGACGTGGCGGGTTCGGCGAGCGCCGGTACGTGGTGACGGCCTGGTGGATGGTGCCTTCGACGCCGGAACGGACGGCGTATCGCCTCTGCCGCTGGTCGGTGGCCTTGTCGGCGCGGCTCTGCTGGAGGACCTGGTGCTCTTGGCGTGGGCGGATGGTCAGCTGCCCGTTCACTGAGCCGGTCGGGGCTGAACCACGTAGATGAGGGTCAGTGCGGCGAGGGTGCCGAGCCACCAGAACGGACTTGAGCGGATCGCCAGGACTCCCATCAGGGTGGCCAGAGGCGGAAACATCGCGATGCGGAAGTCCGCCTCCGCCTGAAGGCGGTCGAATTCTTCGGGGACCAGGCTGCCGGTGGCCCGTAGCCGGTGGATGATGTTGGAGAGTTCGGGCAGTGCCTTGTCCGCGATCATGTCTCGGTCGATCACGTCGGCGAGTACGTGGTAGCGGGCTGATCCGCTGGTGGCGGTGAGTTCGCTCACCGACTGGGCGTCGAGGCGCTGCTCGCCGTTGGGCGGGGGTTCGTAGGCGTCCTTCAGCCACAGTTCGGCCGTTGACGTCCGGAACTCCTCATCCTGTTCCATGCGGGCTGCCAGGCGTTCCAGGATGGCGCCTTCCATTGCTGCCCGTACTTGGTTGGGGCTGCTCCAGGAGTATGCCCGTGATGGCGCGCTCCTGGCGGTCATGGCTGGGATCGCCTCCTGCGGTGCTCTCTGCCGGAGCAGGCCGTCTGGTGGGCTCAGCTAGGTTGCGGGGAAATGTCGTTCACTCATGAGCGCGCCGGCCCGATGGAGCCGCGCCGGATCAAGGTGGCGGGGAGGGGCGGCAGGGGTGGGGGGTTGGTGGCGCCGCCGATGAGCGCGGCCAGTCGGGTTCCGGCTGCGTATCCGATGTCGTACGTCGGTTGCGCCACCACGGTGATGGGTGGTGTGACCAGTCGTGCCCAGGGCTGGTCGTCGTACATGAGGACGGAGACGTCGTCGGGTATGCGCAGGTCCTGTTCCTGCAGTGCTCCGAGGACGACCTGGCCGATGAGGCTGTCGGAGGCGATGAGGGCTGTGGCGGGGCTGGGGCCGTGGAGGAGATCCAGTACGGCGTGGCGGATCGCGGCTTCGTCGTGCCGGCAGGGTCGTAGGAGGTCGGGGTCCCAGGTGAGGCCGCGTTCGGTGAATCCGGTGACGAGGCCGGCGACGCGGGCGGCCACGGGGGAGGGCAGGGGGTGGGGGCCGTCGGTGCGGACGTCGCTGCTGTCGGCGGTGGTGATGTAGCCGATCCGGCGGTGTCCCAGGTCCAGTAGGTGGTCGGCTGCTTCGCGGGCGGCGGGCTCGATGTCGGCTCGGGCGGCGTCGACGGTGAGTCCGGGGACGGTGCGGTCGAGCAGGACGAGGGGGCGTCCGGCGTCGACGATGGCTCGTAGGTGGGGTGAGTCGCCGGTGGAGGCGGGGGCGACGATGAGGCCGTCGACTCGTTTGTCCATCAGCATGTTGACGGCGGCGCGTTCGGCCATCAGGCGTTCGCTGGTGTTGGTGAGGACCACGGTGAAGCCGGAGCGTTCGACGGCGTCGGAGATGCCGCGTGTGGCGAGGGAGAAGTAGGGGTTTTCGATGTCGCCGACGACGACGCCGATGCTGTGGGAGCGGCCGGTGTTCAGTGTTTTGGCCAGTTGGTTGGGGCGATAGCTGAGCCGGGAGGCGGCGGCGAGTACTCGTTGGCGTACGGCGTCGCTGACGGCGCCGTAGGCGCCGAGTGCGCGAGCGGCCTGGGCTTTGGAGACGCCAGCTTCGCGGGCGACGTCGGCGACGGTGATCTCGCGGTGGTTGCCTGGCTTGGCCATGGATCCTGCCTTGCTGGGGTCGCCTTGGCGGCGGTGACGGGGGAGGGGGGTGGGGCCCTTGACGTGCGTGGGAGGCGTCTCCTAGTCTTCGGGAAATCCCGCTGAGACCGGTCTCAATCAGCATACACGGGTGAGACCGGTCTCACTGAATTCCCACCACTTGGGCGGTCCCCCGTGTCTCCAACCCCTCGCACCTCCGTACTGGTGGCGCTGCTGGCGCTCGTCGCCACGCTGGGCCTTGCCGCGTGTGGCGGCGGCAGCACCGACAGCAGCGCCGACAACCCCTACGGGCTGATCAAGCCCGGGCAGTTGCGGGTCGCCACCCTCGGCGACGCCAAGCCCTACACCTTCACCGACGCAGGCGGCCAGTTCACCGGCTTCGACGTCGAGCTCTTCCGCGACGTCGCCAAGCGGATGGGCATCACCGACGTCGTCTACACCGGCCAGGACTTCTCGGCCCTGCTGCCGGCGGTGGCCAACGGCCAGTTCGACGCCGGTGTCGCCGCCATCGGCATCACCGAGGCGCGCAAGAAGACGGTCGACTTCAGCGCCGGTTACCTGGCCGGCTACCTCACCGTGATCACGAAGAAGGACTCCGGCATCACCTCCGCCGACGGGCTCGCCGGCAAGCGGCTGGGCGTCGTGCAGGGCACGTTGCAGGAGGCGTACGCGGTCAAGAACTTCCCGAAGGCCGACCTGGTCCGCTTCCCGGACAACAACGCGGCCATCTCCGCGCTCAACCGCGGCTCGGTCGACGCCCACTTCCTGGACTACGAGGCCGCGAAGTCCTACATCGCGCAGTTCGGCCTGGTCAGCGCCGCCGACATCCCGTCCTTCGACGCGCCGGCCGGGTTCGCCATCAAGAAGGGCAATTCGGCTCTGAAGGCGGCCCTGGACAAGGCGCTGGTCGCGGCGATGGAGGACGGCACGTGGAAGCGGCTGTACGAGAAGTGGTTCCCCGGCTCGCCGATGCCGAAGCAGTACCTGCCCGGCGGTGACCACACCGGCGCGCCGGCCGCCCAATGATCGGGTCGCCCGAACACGCAGAAAGGAGCTGACGTGGACTGGCTGGACGACCTGATCCGCACGTTCTTCGACTTCTCGGCGATGGCCGAGGTCCTGCCGCAGATGCTGGCCGTCGGCCTGGCCAACACGCTGATCATCTCGGTCGCGGCCACGGTGATCGGCCTGGTCCTCGGCATGCTGGTCGCGGTCGCGGGCATCTCGACCGCGCCGTGGCTGCGGATCCCGGCCCGGGTCTACACCGACCTGTTCCGCGGGATGCCGGCGATCCTGACGATCCTGCTCATCGGTCAGGGGTTCGCCAGGGTGAGCCAGTCGATCTTCGGGCCTTCGCCCTATCCGCTGGGGATCATCGCGCTGAGCCTGATCGCCGGCGCGTACATCGGCGAGATCTTCCGGGCCGGCATCCAGAGCGTGGACAAGGGTCAGCTCGAAGCCTGCCGGGCGCTGGGGATGACCTACGCCAGGGCCATGCGCCTGGTGGTCGTGCCCCAGGGCGTGCGACGGGTGCTGCCGGCCCTGGTCAACCAGTTCATCGCGATCGTGAAGGATTCCAGCCTGGTCTACTTCCTCGGCCTGCTGGTCAGCGAGCGAGAGCTGTTCCGGGTCGGTCAGGACGCGGCGATCCTGTCGGGCAACCTGTCCCCGTTGCTTCTGGCCGGGGTGTTCTACCTGGTCATCACGGTGCCGCTGACCCACCTGGTGAACTACTTCGATCAACGGTTCCGTACCGGCCGGCGCAAGGCCGCGCCGGTGAGCGGCCTCAAGGAGCTCGACGAGCTCGACAGCGGCAGCCCTCTGACCACCGGGAGCAAGGCATGAACGCGCAGACGCCGATCCCCGCCTTTCACGGTTCCGGCCTGGAGCTGGTCGGCCTGTCGATGGCGTACGGCAGCTTCGACGTGGTGCGTGAGGTCAGCTTCGAGGTCCGGCCGGGCAGCACCACCTGCGTCATCGGGCCGTCGGGGTCGGGCAAGTCGACCCTGTTGCGCGGGATCAACCGGCTGCACGAGCCTAAGAGCGGTGAGGTGCTGCTGGCCGGCGAGAAGACCTCGGCGATGGTGCCGGAGCGGTTGCGGCAGCGGATCGGGCTGGTGTTCCAGCACTTCAACCTCTTCCCCGACCACACGGCGCTGGACAACGTGGCCCTGGCGTTGTGGAAGGTCAAGGGCATGCCGCGGGCGGCGGCGCGGGAGCGGGCCGGCCGGGCGCTGGCGGAGGTGGGGCTCGCGGAGCGGGCCGACCACCGGCCCCGCGACCTGTCCGGCGGCCAGCAGCAGCGGGTGGCGATCGCCCGGGCGCTGGCCATGGAGCCGGAGGTCATGTTGTTCGACGAGGCCACGAGCGCGCTGGATCCCGAGCTGGTCAAGGGGGTGCTCAACCTGATGGCGGGCCTGGGCCGGCGGGGCATGACCATGGTCGTGGTCACCCACGAGATGGGCTTCGCCCGCCGGGCCGCCGACCAGGTGGTCTTCATGGACGAGGGCGAGGTGGTCGAGCGGGGCAGCCCGGAGGAGCTGTTCGATCGTCCCCGCAGCCCGCGGCTGCAGCGGTTTCTTTCGGAGGTGTTGTGAACGTGCAGGACGGCGGCCGGCCGATCCGGACGGGGATCATCGGCTTCGGCACCGGCGGGCGGGTCTTCCACGGCCCGCTCCTGGCGGCCGATCCCGCGTTCGAGGTGACGGCGGTGGTCACCGCCGACCCGGGCCGCCGGGCGCAGGCGGCCAAGGAGCATCCGGGTGCCGCCGTGCTGCGGAGTGCCGAGGAGCTGTTCGCCGAGGCCGGCCGGCTCGATCTGGTCGTGGTCACCACCCCGCCGGGCTCGCACTACGAGCTGGCTTCGGCCGCGCTCGCCCGCGGGCTTGCCGTGGTGGTGGACAAGCCCTTCACGGTACGGGCCGAGCAGGGGCGCGAGCTGATCGCCGAGGCGGAGCGGCTGGGGCTGCTCCTCACGGTGTTCCACAACCGCCGCTACGACGGCGACTTCCGCACCGTACGCCGGCTCGTCGCGGGCGGGTCGCTGGGCGAGGTCCGTACCTTCGAGTCGCGCTTCGAATGGTGCAAGCCGGACGAGCCGAAGGCGTGGAAGGCGCAGGCCCTGCCCGCCGACGGCGGCGGGATGTTGTTCGACCTCGGGCCGCACCTGCTCGACCAGGCGTTGCGGCTGTTCGGCCCGGTCGCCTGCGTGCACGCCGAGCTCACCCGTTACCGGCCCGGCCCGGGTGGCGACGATGAGGCGTTCGTGTCCCTGGTGCACGAGAGCGGGGTGCGCAGTCATCTCGCGATGAGCTCGCTGGCCCCGCTCGAGCGGCCCCGGTTCACGATCGCCGGGTCGGCGGCGGGCTTCGTCAAATGGGGGCTCGACTGCCAGGAGCAGCAGCTGGCCGCCGGCGTCGGTCCTGGCGACGCGGCGTACGGCCGGGAGCCTGAGGAGCGCTGGGGGCGGCTGGGCGGACGGGACGGGCAGTCCCCGGTGCCGACCGAGCCGGGCGGCTACCCCGACTTCTACGACGAGCTGGCCGCCGCCCTGAGCGGGGGCGGCGCGCCCCCGGTCGCCGCCGGTGACGCGCTGGCGGTCATCGAGCTGATCGAGCAGATCTACGCCACCACTGACATCCGTCGCGGTCACTGACTTCGGTGGCTTACGAAAGGACTTTCATGAGCAGCACCCAGCCCCGGACCGTCGTCGTCGGCGGCGGCATCATCGGGGTCTCCACCGCCCATCACCTCGCCCGGGCCGGTGCCGACGTCACGTTGATCACCGAGGGGGAGCTGACCAGCAACGCCTCCGGCCGTTCGCTGTCGTGGCTCAACTCCGCGGGCGTGCGCAGCGAGGAGTACCACCGGTTGCGGATGGCCGGGATCGACCGCTACCGGACGCTGGCGGCCCAGCACCCGGGCCTCGGCTGGTTGCGTTTCGACGGCGGCCTGACCTGGGAGGCGCCGGAGAACGACGCCGATCTGCGCCGGATCCACGCGTACGAGGTGGCGCACGGCTACGACAGCCACCTGATCGACCCGGGCCGGGTGGCCGACTACACCCCCGGCATCGATCCGGCGGCCATCTCTCCGGCCGGTGCCATCTGGAATCCGGGCGAAGGCTGGGTGGATCTGCCCCACCTCGCCCAGCACCTGGTCAAGGAGTTCGTCGAGCACGGCGGTCGCCTGGTGACCAACGCGGGTGCGGCCCGGATCGAGACCGCGGGCGGGTCGGTGTCCGGCGTCCGCACCGCTGAGGGGGAGTCGTACGCCGCCGACACGGTGGTGCTGGCCACCGGTCCGGCGGTGCCGGCGATGGCCGCCGAGCTGGGTGTCGCCATCCCGGATCAGACGCCGATCTCGCTGCTGGTGACGACGAAGCCGGTGGACACGCCGCTGCGTGCGGTGCTCAACACCCCCCGGGCCGCGGTCCGTCCGGCCCCGAACGGCGCTCTCGCGGTCGACTCGGACTGGACCACGGCGAGCATCCGGCCGAGCGCCGGCGGAGGTTTCGCCATCTCGGAGGAGGTGGTGGCGGAGCTGCTGGCGGCGGCGTCTGGGCTGCTGGCCGGCCACCCGCGGCTGGAGCCGGAGCGGCTGGCGATGGGGCCCAAGCCGATCCCCGGCGACGGCGATCCGGTGCTCGGGCGGATCGACGAGGTCGGCGGTCTGTGGGCCGCCTTCACCCACAGTGGCGCCACGCTCGCGTTGATCGCGGGTGAGTTGCTGGCGTACGAGATCGGCACGGGGCGGGCGCATCCCATGCTGGCCCCGTTCAACGCGCGCCGGTTCCGGTAGTGCGGCGGGTCAGGGGCGGACGGCGCTCTCGTCCGCTCCTGACCGGGACGGCCGGTGCTCCGGGAGGACCAGCTCCGGGATGGTCCTGAACCGGTCGCCGATCGACGGCTTGCGCTCGGGCCGGGGCGGGTGGAGCGGCGGGCGCCGGTCAGGTCCTGCCGGCTGCGCGGCGCCGTAGGACGGTGTGGATCATTTCGAGTGCTGCCGCGCCACCCTGAAGGGTTCAGCTGGATGCCGTGCTCGTTGCAATAGTGTGTGCCACACAGTATCGTGTGGCATGTGCACGATGACGATGAGCTGCTTGCCACCCATCTCCAGGAGCTGCGGCGGGGCACCGTCGTCCTGGCCTGCCTGCTCATGCTCGAGCGCCCCGACTACGGCTACGCGCTGCTCGACCGCCTCACCCGGGCGGGCCTCGCCGTCGACGCCAACACCCTCTACCCCCTCCTGCGCCGCCTGGAGAAACAGGGTCTGGTGACCAGCGACTGGAACACCGAGGAATCCCGGCCGCGCAAGTTCTACCGCACCAGCGACAGGGGCGCCGCGCTCGCCGCCGCGCTCAGTCGCGACTGGGACGAGCTCGACACCGTACTCCGCTCCCTGAAAGGCGCGTCATGACCACTCCTGCGACCACCGACACGCTCACCGACCGCTATGTCGCGGCGGTCCTGCGCCACCTGCCGGGAAGCCGGCGAAGCGGGAGCCGGCGATCCGAGGAGCAGCGGCCCGAGGACCAGCGGCCCGACATCGACATCGAACGCGAGCTGCGGGCCTCCATCGCCGACGCCGTCGACGGCCGGGTGGACGCCGGCGCCGACCGGGCCGAGGCCGAGTTCGCGGTGCTCACCGAGCTCGGCGACCCGGCGCGGCTGGCGGCCGGTTACGCGGACCGTCCGCTCCAGCTCATCGGCCCCGCGCTCTACCTCGACTACACGCGATTACTGACCGCCCTGCTCGTGACCATCGTGCCCGCCGTGGCCGTGGCGGTGGGGCTGGTGCAGGGATTGCGCGGGGCGGGCGCGCTCGACCTGGTCGGCGACACCCTCGATGCGGCGCTCACCACCGCCGCGCACCTGGTCTGCTGGACCACGCTGCTGTTCGCGGCCATCGAACGCGTCGCCGGACGCGTCACCGCAGGCGCCGCGGGACGCCGCACGCCCGCCAGGCGCTGGACGCCCGACGCGCTCCCCGAGCCGCCCACCCGCCGCGCCCGCTACGGCGAGCTGATCTTCTACACCGTGGCGATGGTGCTGTTCGCCACCCTCGTCCTGCTCTCCCCGGTGATCAGCACCGAGACCGACGCGCACGGCGCCCCCATCGGCGTGTTCGCGCCGTGGCTGTGGCAGACCGGCTTCGTGTACGCGTTCATCGCCCTGGTGACCCTGAACCTCGCCGTCGCCTACGCCAAGCACTACGCCCGGTGGAGCGTTCCGCTCGCCGTGGCCGGGACACTGGTCGAGATCGCCTGCCCGATCGCGCTGCTCTGGCTCGCCGCCGGTGACCGGGTGCTCAACCCCGGCTTCACCCAGGCCGCCGCCTGGCCGCAGAGCGCGACCACCTGGATCAACACCGCGCTCATCGTCGTGTCCGCCCTCACGATCGTCTTCGCCGTCATCGACGGCATCGCCCGAGCCACGCGTCGCTGAACCCACACGAATCAGGAGACCGGCATGAAAGCGATCGTCTATCAGGAGTACGGCTCGCCCGACGTCGTGCGTCACGCCGACGTCGACCGTCCCGCCCCGGCCGCGGGTGAGGTGCTGGTCCGGGTGCGCGCCGCCGCGCTCAACCACGCCGACCTGCTCACCCTGCGCGGCACGCCGCTCCTGCTGCGCCTGGCGTTCGGGCTGCGGCGGCCCAAGGCCACCGTCCTGGGACGCGCTGTGGCGGGCACGGTGGCGGAGATCGGCCCGGACGTCAAGGACCTCCAGGCCGGCGACGAGGTCTTCGGCGAGGCGGCCCAGCGCGGCTTCGCCGAATACGTCGCGATCCCGGCGAAACGCCTGGCCAGGAAGCCGGAGCAGGTGACGTTCGAACAGGCGGCCACCTTACCCGTGGCCGGGATCACAGCCTTGCAGGCGCTGCGGCTCGGCGCCGCGCGCCCCGGCACGACGGTGCTGGTCAACGGCGCCTCCGGCGGGGTCGGCACGTTCACCGTGCAGCTCGCCAAGGCGCTCGGCGCCGAGGTCACCGGCGTGTGCAGCACCCGCAACGCCGAGCTGGTGCGCTCGCTCGGCGCCGACCACGTGATCGACTACACCCGCGAGGATTTCACCCGGGATAAACGCCGCTTCGACGTCCTGATCGACATGGTCGGCAACCACCCGATCTCGGCGCTGCGCCGGCTCCTCGCCCCCGGCGGCATCTACATCGCCTCCAACAGCGCGGGCGGGCCGGTGCTCGGGCCCATTCCCCGGCTGCTGGCCACGGTCGCGCAGACGCCGTTCGTCCGGCAGCGGCTCCGCGTCCTGACCTCCCGCAGCACCACCGAGGACCTGCGGACGCTCGCCGGCTTCGTCGCCGACGGCACGGTGACACCGGTGATCGAACGCACGTATCCGCTCAGCGAGACCGCCGACGCCCTCCGGCTCCTGGAGCGGGAACACGCCCGCGGCAAGATCGTCCTTCTGGCGTAGGACGAGCGGACGCGTCCGCGTCCGCGTGCCTCCTGGCGTGGCGACGGCCGGATCGTGCCCGCCGTCGTCCCGCTGATCGCCGGTGCCGTCCGGCTGACCGAGTTGTTCACCGGTGCGGAGGTCACATCCGCGAACGCGCGGTACTTCGACGCGCCCACCCCCGTGATCCTGCACGAGCGCTCGGTACCCGCGTGTGATCATTGGCGAGTGCGACCTGTGGGTGAGACTTCCCGGCCATCTGCTCTGAAGCGGGTGTCACTCGTGGCGGCCATCGCCGCCACGCCTTTCCTCCTGCTGTACGCCGCCGCGATGGCCCCGCAGTGGATCACCGATCACCGCCTGGCAAGCCTCGAGAATCTAGCCCTCGAGCATCCATTGCCACCGGGCACGACGTTCGGCGGGTCCGAGCCTCAGGGCCCCGTGACCGGAGACTCCGGCGACTGCTGGGTCAGCTTCGCCTTCAGCCTCCGCACCGAACACCCACCCGAGGAGATCAAGCGGTACTACGAGGCGGCCCCCTTCATGCGGACCGACGCGCACTTCTTCGAGCTCAGCGTCATCGCCTTACAGGAGTCCGCCGACCACGTGTCAGTCACCGTCGACACGACTTCCTCTGGCACCGGAGACCTCCGCTGCTGGTGAATGCCACTTACGGTCCCACATGTGCGCCGAAGGGTAGAAGAGATGCAGGTCGTCGCGTTCGCTGAAGAGTCGTACGGCCTCCAGTGCCTCGGTGATGCGAATTCACCGCGTCCGTCCTGGTCTTCTCCAAGCGGCTTTAAGCAGCCGTAACAGGATCATCACGTATCGTGACGACGGAAAGCCCGGCGGCCCCCGCTGCGCGGGAGAGGCCGCCGGGCGGGGCGCTTTCTTCCGGCGGGAGGTCGCCGGACCAGCGGTCTCCCGGTGAGAAGTCACGGCCCGGTGGGTGAGGAGCCGTTCGGACTGGGACGGTCAGTCGTTCTTGTCGGTGACGCCCTGCCCCTGCTCCGTACCCTGGTCGAGGGTGGGGCCGTTGTCCTGCTTGTCCGCGGTTCCGCCGGTCTCGTTGTCAAGGGGCGGGGTCGCGGGCGCGGAATTGGTGACGCCCTGTTCCTGCTCCGTACCCTCGTTGAGGGTGGGGCCGTTGTCCGTGGTTGCGCCGGTTTCGTCGTCAAGGGGCGGGAGCGTGGGCGCGGAAGTGGGCTCGCAGGGGGCGACCGTTCCCTTGACGATCTGCAGGGAGGTCGTGGACGGTGGCGCGGAGTCGCCGTCCTCGCTCTTGGTGACGGCCAGCACCAGCGTGGAGTCCGCGGGGACCTCGCCCTCCTTGATCTCGAAGGCGATCCCGTCACCCGCCTTGCTGATGCTCGCGGCGAACCTCCCGTCCGCGGCCCCGTTCTCGCCCCGGGGCTGCTTGCAGGTCTGGCCTGCGGGCAGGTAGTCCACCACCGACGTGATCCCGGCCTCGGCCAGCTCCGACTCCAGGCCCTCGGGGTCGACGAACGAGCTGATCTGCACCTCGACGGTGCCGTCGGAGCCCTTGGAGACCGCGTACGCCGCGCTGCCGGCCACGCCGCTCACGCCGGTCAGCATCACCACGGCCGTGGCGGCCGCCGCCACCGCGGCGGACAGTCCCACGATGCGCCGGGTGCGTCGTACGGGTGTCACAGTTGTCATTCGATCTTCTGCCTTTCTCGTCGTGATCTCGTCCTTGAGCGCACTCAGAAGGCGATCTCCGAAGCTGGTCATATCCGTCCTTCCTGGTACGCGGCCGATGGCCAGGCGACGTTCTCGAGGGCGCGCCGGGCGCGGTGCCGTCATGGTCTTCAAGGCGTTGCGCATCCGGCGCTCGGCGTCGATCCGCCCCTCACACCCTGATGAGATCGTCGTCCATCGGCCGGCGACCGGCGGCGCGGCTGGCCGCCCGCGCCGCGATGGCCGCCTTGCGGTGCTGGGCGGATACGACGTTGCGTGCGACGCCGTCGAGCCAAGCGAGCTCGCTACCTTCCTCGTGGAGGCGCACAGGCCTCGCTCCCTTCGTCGTTCGCCCTTACACCTCTACTTGGACCGGGCGGCGAGAAGCGTTTCAGACCCTGTTCGACGACCCCGCAGATCGAGACCTTCAGCGGCGACAGGGCCAGGCGCTGGAGCACGAGCTGTCACGCATGGCCGCGCTGCTCAGCGGCGTGCGGCAGCCCGTGCTCGACCCGTGGGTCGCATAGGCACCGATTACGCGCTTCATGACGCGCTGATCAACGGCCATCAGCGCCTCATCGGAGCTGTTTCAGGCGGAGGGCGTCAGGTCGCGGCGGCGCAGGAACGCCAGTCCCGCCGCGGTCAGGGCAACGGCCACGATGGTCAGCCCCAGCAGTGGCGCCGCCGGTGACGAGGCGCTGCCCAGGAGCGTCGCCGGCACGTGCACGAACGGCGAAAGGTCCAGGACGATCCCGGTGGCCAGCTTGAACTCCGCCAGCAGATCCACGAGCAGGAACAGGCCGAGCGCGGTCCAGCTCACGGCCGCCGTCAGCCGTGGCAGCAGGCCGAACAGCAGCGTCGCGATCCCGACCACGGTCCAGACCGCGGGCAGGTAGGCCAGCGTGGCCCCGGTGACGCGGGCCACGTCGCCGTCGAAGGTGAGCCCCGCTGCCGCGCCCAGCGCGGTCAGCAGCAGCACCGGGCTCATGACGGCGAACACCAGGTGGCTCAGCGCCCAGCGCAGCCGGCCGACGGGGGTGGACAGCAGCAGATCGGCCCGGCCGGCCGCCTCCTCTCCACGGGCGCGCAGTGCCGACACCAGCGCGGCCCCCGCGACGAGCTGGCTGAGCACGTACATCACGAACGTGAAGAACACATCCGACAGCCGGGCCTCGGCGCCGCCGAGGGTGGCGGCCAGCTCCCGGAACTGCGGCGTGTCCAGCTGGGTGTTCAGCCCGCGCGCTGCCACGCCGAGCAGGGCGCCCAGCGCCCCGAAACCGATGGTGAAGCCCGCCAGGGTGCCGCGGTGCAGGCGAGCGGCCAGGCCGAACGCGCCCGGCAACGTTCCCTCGGCCGGTCCTGGGCGGGCGGGAATCAGGCCGCCGGCCAGGTCACGCCGCGTGGACAGCGCGAACGCGGCCACCGCCAGCGCGGTGACGAACACCGCGACCAGCCCCAGCACCCACCACTGGTCGCCGGCGTAGGGTCTGGTCAGCCGGACCCAGCCGAACGGCGTCAGCCACGCCAGCCAGCCGATGCCGCCGGTGTCGGCCAGCGAACGCAGCGCGAACAGCAGGCCGCCGGCCGCGATCGCGATGCCGCGCGCCGTACCGGAGGACGCGGTGAGCTGCCCGGTGATGGCGGCCACGGCCGCGAACGCCCAGCCGCCCGCCGCGGTGGACAGCCCGAACAGCAGCGAGGAACCCGCGGGCAGGCCGCCCGCGACCAGGCCGGGCACCGACAGCAGGCCCAGGAGCAGGTTGGCGGCCAGCACGACCGCGAGCGCGGCGGCCAGCGGGGCATGACGGCCGATGACACCCGAGGCCAGCAGTTCGCGCCGGCCGGTCTCCTCCTCGACGCGGGTGTGCCTGATCATCAGCAGGATGCTGATGAGCCCGCCGAACAGCGCCAGAGAGGAGCCGAGGGTCCACGCGGTCAGGCCGCCGACGCTCGCGTCATAGATGGGGCCGCGCATGGCCAGCTGCGCGGGGTTGCTCGCCGAGGCCGCCGCGAAGGAGTCGCGGGCGGCCTGGTGGGCGTACAGGTCGGTGGTGGCGGAGGCGATGCTCGCCGGAAGCAGCGCGGTGATCGCGATCCACACCGGCAGCAGCACGCGGTCCCTGCGCAGGATGAGCCGGATCAGGGTCCCAGTGCCGGTCATGGTGCCGGTCATGGTGCCGGTCATGGTGCCGGTCATCTGGTGGCTCCCTCGTAGTGGCGCAGGAACAGCTCCTCCAGCGTCGGCGGCTGGGTGGTCAGGGCACGTACGCCCGCCCGGGCGAGCTCGGCGAGCACCGGGGTGAGCGCATCACTGTCGACCTGGCAGCGCAGCCGGGCGCCGTCCACGGTCAGGTTGTGCACGCCGGGCAGGACGGCCAGGCCGGGCGCCGGCCCGATCAGCTCGGCGGTGACGGAGGTGCGGGTGAGATGGCGCAGGTCGGCGAGGGTGCCGGACTCGACGGTACGGCCGGCGCGGACGATGCTGACCCGGTCGCACAGCGTCTCCACCTCCGACAGGATGTGGCTGGACAGCAGCACGGTGCGGCCGGCGCGCTTCTCGCGCAGGACACACTCGTTGAAGACCGCCTCCATGAGCGGGTCCAGGCCCGAGGTCGGCTCGTCCAGGATCAGCAGCTCGGCGTCGGAGGCGAACGCGGCCACCAGCGCCACCTTCTGCCGGTTGCCCTTGGAGTAGGTGCGGCACTTCTTGCGCGGGTCCAGCTCGAAGCGCTCCAGCAGCTCGGCGCGCTGCCTGGGGTCCAGGCCGCCGCGGGCCCTGCCCAGCAGGTCGATGACCTCGCCGCCGGTCAGCGACGGCCACAGGGTGACGTCGCCGGGCACGTAGGCGAGCCTTCGGTGCAGCTCGGTGGCGTCGCGCCAGGGGTCGCCGCCGAGTAACGCGACCTGGCCGCCGTCGGCGCGCAGCTGGCCGAGCAGGATGCGGATGGTGGTGGTCTTGCCGGCGCCGTTGGGGCCCAGGAAGCCGTGCACCTCGCCCGTCTTGACGGTGAGGTCGAGCCCGTCCAGGGCCTTGGCCCGGCCGAAGCTCTTGACCAGGCCGCCGGCGTGCACTGCGGCGTTCATCGTTGTCCCTCGACCTTCTCCAGGCCCGTCCGTGCCTGGTCGAACAGCTCCTGGCCGAGGAATTCCGGTCGGATCAGGTCGAGCTGGGCCTTGCCGACGCGTACCGCGCCTTGCGGGGCGTAGAGGTCCGAGCCGAGGGCGCGGGAGACGTGCTCGTGCAGCACGGTGATGCCCAGCTTCATCACCGTCAGTACGGTCGCGCGGGCGCGATGGTCGGCCTCGGAACGGTCTTCGTCGGCGAGATGCTCCTCTGTCACGCTGACGAGTTCGTCGAACATGGCGGCTGCTGCGGGGGAACCGTCCACCAGCGCGCGGCCCAGGTATTTCAGCAAGGGCGGCGCGGTTCGGTGGACGTTCTCGATGAATTCGGGCTTTTCCAGGTTGTGGTCGGTGACGCCGACGGTGACCTGCTCGCGCAGGTAGCTGACGACGTACTCGTCGCAGGCCTGTCTCAGCTCTTCCTTGGTGCCGAAGTGGTGCTGCACGAGGCCGGGCGAGGCTTTGGCGGCCTCGGCGATGCCGCGGATGGTGGTGGCCTTGACGCCCTGCTCGGTGAACAACGCCATGGCCGCGTCGCGGATGCGGGCGCGGGTCGTCAGGTCTTCTTCAGAGATTGGTCGCATGTCCAAGAGTCTATACAGATGTATTGGCTACCATGCAAGTGTTCAACTCATCGACGACCGGCTGGATAGATCACTCCGGTGAACGCCAGGTGCTCATCGCCATCTGCGTCAGCTGGGCCTGGAACTGCACGCGGGCGTACCCCCCACCGGCGTTGGCGCACGCATCGCCCAGCGATCCTCGCCCCGACCGCCGCCATCTGGCACAACCGCCCCACCGGCCAGTTGGCCAGATTGGCTTGCTCTCGGGGGTCGGCCGGCACGTCGTGCAGCTTTTCGACGTTGTTGGCGCGCAGGCGCTTTCAGCGGCCGCTGCGCAACGCCCCGGCCTGGTTGGTGCGCCGCCGCACCGCTGTCGTCACTTCTGCGGGCAGAAGACCGCTTCGGCGGCCTTCACCAGAAGCGGATCCAGCGATGGGTCGATGTTGGAGACGGCCAGGGTGGCCGACAGGGCGAACTGCGTCCGGCCGTCGGGTGTGGTGAAGGTGACCGCGTTGAAGCCGGGGGCGCTGCCCTTGAGCGACGTGATCGCCGGCTCGCCACCGCACGGCGGCGCGGGCCGCTGCGGCTGGCCGCCCCCGCCTTCGGACGGCTGCCCGGACGGCTGCGGCGCGCTTCTCGGTGGTCCCATGAGCACCTTCTTCAGTTCTTCGGGCAGCAGCCGGTTCTGGGCGAAGGCCCGCTGGAAGGCGCTGATGTCGTGCGCGGTGGAGATGACGCCGCCGGCGGCGTAGCCGTAGCTCATGTTGAGCCGGTCCACATCGCGCAGCTTGCCCGTGCTGTCAGGGAAGTAGCCGTGGCCGTGCGGGCCCTTGATGCCGCCGGGGAACGTGGTGGGCAGGTAGGAGTCGTCCATGCCGACGGGATCGAAGACGCGCCGCTCGAACTCGGCGGCCAGGGTGTGCCCGGTGTTCCTTTCGATGATCAGGCCCAGCAGCAGGTAGTTGGTGTTGGAGTAGGAGAACTTCTCTCCCGGCTCCTGGGTCCGGGGCAGAGTGCGGGACTTCTTCACCAGCTCGATCGGCGGGTAGGAGGTGGTGAAGTCGAAGGTGTCGACCAGCTCGTCGTCGAAGAAGTTGGGGATGCCGGAGGTGTGCTGGACGAGCTGCTGCAGGGTGATCTCGCCCGCGCGTTCCACCAGGTCCTTCTCGGCGACCTCCGGGAGCAGGTCGCTGAGCTTGTCGTCGAGGGCGAGCTTGCCTTCCTTGACCAGCTGCAGCACCACGACGCCGGTCATCTGCTTGGTCTGGGAGCCGACCCGGAAGCGTGCGCCGGTCGGGATCCTGCCGCCCTTGCCGTTCAGCAGGCGGGTGCCGGCCGAGCCCTTGCCGACGCGCTCGCCGTCGACGTAGACCTCGCCGATGGCGCCCACCACCTGCGGAGACTCGGCCAGGGCCGCCAGCGCCCGCTGCACATCCCCCCGACGGGGCCGGCTCGCGGTGGGGTCCGCCTCGGCGGGCAGAGTACTCAGCGTCAGCATGGCGCAGGCCAGCCCGGCGAGGCCGGCCACTGTTGCACGATTCACGAAAACGTTCCTTCCATCGCAGTATCGCGGTCCCGCGGTGGCGCCGGCCGCGACGTTCGGCTCATGCCTAGACCAGGCGAGGTTTCCTCCCGGTTTCCGCCCTCGATCGGCGCGACGGCGGAAACCGGGAGGAAACAAGCGCTGCTGTAGCGATGACTGCCATGACCCTTTTCGCGGCACCCGTACGCCGGCTGACGGCCCTCACGTGCCTGACGCTCACGGGAACGGCGGTGCCAGCGGCGCAGCCCGCCACCTGCGGCGGCGACCGTTGACCGGCCGGGCCTGGGGGCTGGGAGTGGTATGTCCTGGTTGGCCGCTTCCCGTACAGGAAAGCCCGGTCAGTCGAGTACTTCACCAGCGGTCGAATCGACCGCGGCTGCGCAGGCAGCGCCACCCCGAACTGACGGCCCAGCACACCGGCATCGGCCCGCGTCTCGATCGCAGCCCGCTTTCGCCCTCGACGCGAGGGCGGCACCGGGAAGCCGCTTTCAGGTCGGATCGCCCGCAGGGAATCGCACCCCCGGGCTCCCACAGAACGGAGCGTGACAGTCTCCCGTCACTTCGCTCTTGTCATCCTGATCAATGGCGTTGATCGTTTTCCGGGCGAACGGCTATGGACGCGCGTCCTTCGACCTGCTGCGCCTACTTATTCTCCATGCGGACCGAAGGTCGTGGTCTCAGCCGAGGTCGAGCGTGCCGTTGATGCGGAAATTCTCATCAAGGACGGTGACGAGGCGGTCGGCGGCTCGAGGTGCGATCTCACCGGCCCATGTGTGGACCAGGCGCAGGAACCCCTGCAGTTGCAGCTGAACCGTGGTCAGGAGCGCGGGCAGCTCGTCCAGCCGGATCTCCACGTCACTGACGCGCGCGGGCGTGGAGCCGGCGTCCGGCTCCTGCGTGAGCCGGACGGCTTCACCCGTGAACGTCAGGTAGGTGTCGGGATCATGCCCGAGCCAGAGGCTCTGGCGGCGCAGGACGTCGCGCCACTGCCGCCAGTTCTCCAGGCCGCAGCAGCAGCCGGGCAGGATCTCGGCCCCGGTGGCGGTGTCCCTGACGCGGAGCCCGCCCGGGGCGATGAGCCTGCCTGCGTCGGCCAGGTGCCGGTCCAGAAGGTGGTGGAGCTCGCTGATCGGCGCTGTCGGGATGCCGCCGTAGCCGAAGATGACCGCCATCGCGCTGCCGACCTCGGCTGGGCTCAGCCGGCCGGACAGGGCGAGGAAACCGTTGGCCTGCGCGGCGATCGGCCAGGTGGCGGAACCGGCGTCCGCCTCGATCTCCAGAACGGCGTCCATGATGATCACGGCCCGATTATCCGCCACGGGCCGGTGCCGCTTGAGGCTTGCCGGACGGCTCCATGGCCGGCGCCGTTTGGTCTTGACGCCGCGCAGCGTGACGATCCCGTCGTCCCAGAAGCGATCGTCCATGCCGATGACGTGCTCCCACCAGAACGCTCCGGCGTCGGCCGGCGGGGGCAGGGAGGCGGGGATGGTCAGGCTGGGCGGCACGGTTTCGCCGGAGGTGCTGGTGGCGTGCCGGCGCCGCACAGCCGGTTGCCTGTGAAACAGCGCGGGCGGCTGGCTACGCGCGGCACCCTCGCCGCCATGGTTCTCAGCGCTGACGGCGGGTCCGCCCCTCCGGCCCGCTTCAGGCGGGCGCGGGTGCGGTAGACGTCCGTGCCAGAGGTGTCAGGCGGTCAGGCCTGCGCTGATCAGCCAGATGTGTTCGCAGGTCGCCGATACCTGTTGCAGCTTCTCGAGGGACTCTTGCGAGGCGTGGTAGAAGGTCCGCTCGATCATCCAGCACAGGGCGGCCGCCATCGCTGAGGCTTGTTCCGGTTCGTTGCCCGCCTGAACGCCGGCTCGCTCCAGGACGGCGGTGATGGCCGCGATGAACAAGTCAGCCGTTCGGCTCCAGAGCGCGCCGATCTCCGGCACCGTCAACGACAGGTCGATCGCCGTACGCAAGACCGGACCGTGCTCGTTCCACAGCTCGACCGTGCGCCGCATGGCTGCCGCGATGGCCTGGCGCGGCTCCTCGGCCTGCGCGGTGGCCCTGGACCGCTCCCACAGGTGCTCGACGGTCCGGGCCACAAGTGCCGCGACCACTTCCTGCTTGGAGCCGAAGTAGAAGTACAGGGCGCCGCGTGTGATGCCGGCGCCCTCGGCGATGTCGCCGACGGTCATGGTGTCGTAGCCCTTGTGCGCCAGCAGGGCTTCGCAGGTGTCCAGAATGGCCCGCTCCCGGACATCGCCCTTGCGTTCGGTGGCGCGCCGGCTCCGGGCGGAGTGGTGACCGGGCATCAGAGCTGAGCACCCTCGGCGAAGTCGGTCGTACGGGAAAGCGCCTCCCAGGCGCGGATGTCCTCGTCCACGGCCGTGCGGGCGGCGGTGACCAGTCGCAGCGCGTCCGAGCCCAGGACGAGGTGGGCCGGCGGCCGCTCGACCGACGCGATGTGCACGACGGCTTCCCCAGCTTTGACCGGATTGCCCAGCTGGTTCCCGCTGGCCTTCTGCCGCGCTGCGCGGATGGGATTGAACAGCTCGTCGTAGTCGTCGATGGTCCGCGCGGCGCGTGTCATGGACCGGCCGGCCCAGTCGGTGCGGAAGGAGCCGGGCTCGATCGCCGTGACGTGGATCCCGAACTGCGCGACCTCCTTGCCCAGTGCCTCGAGGATCCCTTCCAGTGCGAACTTGCTGCCGCAGTAGGCGGACATGCCGGGCACCGCCATGAGCCCGCCCATGGAGGTGACGGCCATCAGGTGCCCGCGGCGGCGCCGGCGCATGTGGGGCAGTGCCGCCTGCAGGGTGGCCACCGTCCCGAAGACGTTGACCTCGAACTGCCGCCGCACCTCGGCCAGCGGGGTTTCCTCGAAGATGCCCTCCAGGCCGTAGCCGGCGTTGGCGACGACGACGTCCAGAGGGCCGACGCTTTGCTCCACCTCCGCGACCACGCTGGAGACGGCGTCGTCGTCCGTCACGTCCAGGATGCGGCCGTGAGCGTACCCCTTGGGCGGGAGCTCTTCGAAGGCCCGCAGGTCCTTCTCGGAGCGGACCGTGCCGACGACAGTGTGCCCGGCGGCCAGGGCGGCTTGAGCGAAGGCGCGTCCCAGGCCCGTGCTGACGCCGGTGATGAGCCAGTTCTGCTTCTGCATGGTTCTCCAGAGAAGACTCGCGAGGAGCTGGACTGCTCCTTCATCGCAAATTCTACACGACGTCGATTTTTCTCGTCGTCATGTAGATTCTGGCGGTGCTTCATGGCGTGGTCTGATGACTCCTGCGTCAGCCGTGGCCGGATCCTGGAAGGCCACGAATCCGCCTGCGCCAAGACCATCGGCGGCGCCGTCGTCACCGAGCTGTCATGACCCTGCACCTGCGCGGCCGGGACCTCGGCCTGCGCGACCTCACCGCCTGGCGCGTCATCACCAGCGGCAAGAAGGGCCCTCGCCCTTCGGTCGCGACCGTCCTGCGCATGCTCCGCGATCACGGCCGGCAGACCCCGGCCTGACGGAGGGCCAGCGCGAAATTGGACTGTACTGTAAAGTAAAATCAAGAGGTGTGAGCGAGGAGCGTGACGGCATGAGCGAACAGCCGGGCGCGAACCGGCCAGGGACGCGACACAGGCAGCCGCGACGCCGCAGACCGGCCTCCGACGAGAAGATCCTCGCAGCGGCGAAGGAGCTTTTCCTGGCCGACCACTACGACGGCGTCACCCTGGAGCGGGTCGCCGAGCGCGCCGGCGTCTCACGGCAGACCGTCTACAACCGCTTCGGCTCCAAGGAGACGGTCTTCCGGGAGATGGTCCGCCACCACTGGGCGGCCTTCGACGGCCCGGACCGCCGGACCATCGAGTGGGACACCGACGCGAGCGCCGAGGACGTGCTGCGCGGGTTCGCCCGGTCACTCCAGCGCTTCGCCACCGAGACCGACCAGATCCGGTTCGCCCGGCTCGTGGTCACCGAGTCCGGACGGCTGCCATGGATCGCGGACGAGTTCTACCGGCTGGGCAAGGCACCGATCGCGGCGACGTTCGCCGCCTGCCTTGACGACCTTGCCGCGCGCGGCCGCCTGCGATGCCCGGACAGCCATCTCGCGGCACGGCAGTTCATGGGCCTGGTGCAGGAGTTCCTCGTATGGCCGAGGATCATGGCCTTCGAGGAGGAGATCACCGTTCAGCCCTCCGCCGAGGTGGTGATCGAGGAGGCCGTACGCACCTTCCTGGCCCGCTACGGTTCCGCCTCGGACGCGCCCTGACCCGCCCGCGACCGGCATCGGAACCGGACGACCACCTTCCCGTATCTCCAGGAGAACTCGTCAATGCCCGCGCACAGCATCGTTCTCGGCGATGTCCAGATCACCCGTGTCATCGAGTGGTCCGGGCCCATCCGTACCGCCCGCTTCATCATCCCCGACAGCGACGAGCAGGTCTGGCGGCGCAACCAGGACTGGCTGGCGCCCCACTTCTGGACCCCGGCCGACGACGCCTACCGCTGCCACATCCAGACCTGGGTCCTGCGCAGCGAAGGCAAGACCATCCTGGTGGACACCGGCGTCGGCAACGACAGGCAGCGCCCGCAGGTCCCGCAGTTCGCCGGGCTGCGGACCGACTATCTCGCCCGCCTGCGCGAAGCCGGCGTCGCACCCGAGGACGTCGATGTCGTCGTCAACACGCACATCCACTACGACCACGTCGGCTGGAACACCGAGTCGCGCGACGGCGAGTGGGTGCCCACGTTCCCCAACGCCACGTACCTCATCCCGCGTCCCGACAACCTCTACTTCGACCCGGAAACCGCCCATCGCCGCCGGGCGCCGCGCGACGAGCACGAGCGCGTCCGCTGGGAGGGCAGCAAGCTGGTGTTCAACGACAGCATCGCCCCATCCACCGGGCCGGCCAGGCGGTGCTGTGGGAGGACGTCCACCGCATCGACGGCAACCTGCTGCTGGAGGCCGCCCCCGGTCACACCCCCGGCTCGTCCGTCCTGACCCTGCGCTCCGGCACCGACCGTGCCGTCTTCGTCGGGGACATGCTGCACAGCCCCGTCCAGGTCCTCGACCCCCGCTGGAACAGCTGCTTCTGTGACGACCTCCAGCTCGCGGCCAAGACCCGCCACACCTACCTCGCACGCGCCGCCGAACTGCGCGAACTCGTCATCCCGGCCCACTGGCCGGGACACGGAGCCGCCGAGGTCAGGAAAGACGGCGAGAACTTCGCCATCTCCGCCTGGGCCGCCTTCCCCACGGCCGCCGCCGACTGAGCGGTGATCGCCGAGCCACCGGCGACCACCGCTCTGCTCGCCGAGCTTGACGGGCACCCGCCCCGCCGACGGCATCCCCGCCAGCCCCTGGCTGTGCCGGCGGCAGCGTCATCGGCCTCGCCCCCCTCCTCCATGACCGTGGGCGGATCCCTGACCGCCGCCTCCGCGAACACCCGGCGCGCCCACCGCAGGACCTGATCGCTTTTGCCTCCCACCATGGCGAGGAGATCGGCGCGCGGTCCCCGGCTACGCGATCGGGTGCTGTTCGAGACTGCCTACGTCTGCGAAGTCTGCCGCCTGTACGTCGAAGACCTGGACCTGCGCCTGGACGAACACGTCCGCGTCCACGGCAAGGGCGACAGCGTCCGCACCGTATTGCTGGACGACCGCGGCTGCGTCACCCTGCTCAAGCTCCACCTGGCCTGCGCCGGCTACACCGCCGGGCCGCTGTTCCGAGCCTCGATCAACGGCCGTGGTGGGCCGCCGTCCTACGACGCGGCCCACCACCGCCGGCAGACCCGTCCCGGCGATGCCGACCGAGCCCGGCACCGGCACCGATGGCGGGCCCGGCTGCGCAGCAAAGTGACCGGCGCTGCGCTGGCCGAACAGACGCGCCTGGCCGTGGCCGGGCTGCTGATCGCTGCCAGCGGCGGGCATGTGGGGTTGCATCGCCGCCGCGGTGCACGTGCGGCTCTCGCAAGCGCCTGCGGGTGCGGCGGAACGGCTGACGATGCTGAGCACAGATCTGACCTGGGCGGGTGAGGCGCGTTGGCAACCCGAGTATTCACCGACGTGGAGATCGCGCCTGCGATCGTTTCCGGAGATCAGCCGCGAGGAGCTCATCCGGTTCTTCACGTTGACGGCGGCGGACGTGGAGTCCATTGACTTCGGCGGGAACGGGGGACTTGCCGATGGCCTGGGGCTCGCTGGTCACCTGTGCACCCTGCCCTGGACGGGCTTCGTCCCCGCCGCTGCTTTCGAGTCGTTTCAGGCGGCCCTGGTGAAGTCGGGCAGGGGGCGGGCGTTCCTGGCCTGGGCGCGGCGTTCCACCGCGCTCATGGCCTTCATCAGCGGCAGGCGGGCCACGACGTCGCGGACGCAGCGGCCGCCGTCGGTCTTGGGCACCTTGAGGCGGACGTTGGGGCCGATCTGCTGCTTGTCGTTCACCAGGGGCCGGTGCGCCGCGTCGTAGCGGGGGAAGACCACCCGGTGGTCGCCGTTCGCGGCGGCGAGCTCCCCTGCCAGGCGGTAGGCACCGACCAGGGCGAGTTCGGCGCCCGCGCCCGAGGCGGGGGAGGCGCACCAGGCGGCGTCGCCGAGCAGCACGACGCGTCCGTCGGACCAGGAGTTCATCCGTACCTGGCCCAGGGCGTCGAAGTAGAAGCCGGGGTCGGTCAGGGCCGAGTCGAGAAGCTGCCTGGTCCGCCAGCCCGCCTCACCGGCGAACGCCTCGCTGACCAGGCGCTTGTGCTCGGCGACGTCCCGGTGGTCGTAGTCCAGGGGAGCGGAGCGGAACATGAAGTAGGCCTTGGCCTGGGCGTGGTTCCCGGACCGGTAGATGCCGGCCATCTTGCCCGGGGTGTTGAACATCGTCACCCAGCGGTCCTCGCCGAGTGCGGCGTCGGTGTCGGCGAAGGCGAAATAGTGGTCCTTGAACGTGATGAACCGCTCCTCGGGCCCGAAGGCGATCCGCCGGACGTTGGAGTGCATGCCGTCGGCCCCGACGACCGGGTCGAAGCGGCGGGCGGGGGAGTGCTCGAAGGTGACGTGCACGCCGTCGTCGTCCTGTTCCAGGGCGCGGATGGAGTCGCCGAGCAGGACGTCCACGTCGGTCGCCGCGCGCAGCAGGGCGACCAGGTCGCCGCGCATGATCTCCGGGGAGGCCGGGTCCTGAGTGTGGATGCGGGCGACGGCCCGGCCGGTGGCGTCGACGAACTGCATGCCGCGCACGTCGGTGGCCAGCTCGCGGACCCGGGGCAGGAGGCCCATCCGCTCGACCACCGTGACCGCGTCGCCGCGCACGTCGACGCCGTTGCCACCCAAGCGGAGCGCGGAGGCGCGTTCCACCACCGTGGGCTGGATACCGTGGCGTGCCAGCCAGGAGGCCAGTTGTCAACGCCCGCTGGACGCCGTCCTCGTGCCGACGCCGTGCGCAACCGCCGGCTCGCCCTCGACGCGGCCACCGCGCTGCTGGCCGAACCGGGTGCGTCCCTCACCGTCGAGGCGATCGCCGCCCGTGCGGGCCTGGGTGCCGCGACCGTCGTGCGCGCCTTCGGCGGCAAGGATGCCCTCCTGGACGCCGCCGTCTCCCGCCTGCTCGAACCGGTCGTCCAGCGCGCCCGCGACCTGCTCGCCGAAGTCGCGCCGTACGAGGCCCTGCGCATTTTCCTGCGCGAACTGATCACCTTCCAGGCCGCGCACCACGCCGTCAACGACCAGTTGGCAGGCCTCGACCTGCCCGCCACCACCAGCCTGCGCGCCGGCCTGGTCGCCGCCGTGGAGGACATGATCGAAGGCGCCCGCCGCGACGGCGCCGTCCGCACCGACCTCGACCTCGCCGTCATCACGACACTGATCGGCCAGACCGCCCTGGCCGTCGCACGCGCACAGTCGTCCTCGCCCGGCCTCCTCGACGCCTACCTCACCGTCCTGCTGGACGGCCTCAGCCCGCACCCACCGGCCTGACGCACCACCCTCGAGATCGGCTCTGTCTCCACCGGGGGAGGCGACACGGTGTCCGGTCACGCCGGCAGGGGCTCCATCTGTGCCAGCAGGCGCGCCTTGCCCGATCGGTTCAGCCAGGCGGTGAAGTCCATGAGGCCAGCGTGCGCTTCGCGCAGGGGTGCGAGGTCGGTGTCGTAGTAGGTCTCGTCGGCCCAGGTGAAGACCTTCGCCACCTCGGGGGCGTGCTCCCAGAGGACTTCGAGCGGAACCCGGGTGCGCGGGACCTCGCGGCCGGCCGCCGCGCTCAGTGCCTCGGCGATCTGCGGCGCCGTCAGCCTGTCGCCGGTGATCTCCAGGGCCCGGCCCAGGTAGACGTCCGGCTCGGCGAAGGCCAGCGCGGCGAACGCCCCGGTGTCCTCGATGGCGATGAGCTGCATCACCAGGTCGTCGCGCCACGGGACGTTGAGCGAGCCGTTCTGGAAGAACCGGGCCGCACTGGTGAAGTCCTCCATGAACCCCGCGGGGCGCAGGATCGTCGCGGGCACGCCCAGGTCGCGGATGTGCTCCTCGATCTGCCACTTGTCGATGGCGCCCCAGCCGCGCTCGACGTAGAACCTGTTCTGGCTCTCGACGCCGCCGACCGACGAGTACACCAGATGCTGCACGCCCGCGGCCTTGGCGGCGTCGGCGACGTTCCTGCCCTGAGTGATCTCGTTGGGGTTGGCGGACTGGACGCTGTAGATGCCGTACGCGCCGTGTGCTGCCGCCTCGATGGAGGCACGGTCGTCCAGGTCGCCGCGGACGAGCTCGGCGCCGGCGCCCGCGAGTGCGACGGCCGCCGGCGTGGTGTCGTCGCGGACGAGGGCGCGGACGTGCCAGCCGTCGGCGAGCAGGCGGCGGGCGGTGGCGCCGCCCTGGTTCCCGGTGGCGCCGGTGACGAGCACGGTCTTGGTGTTCATGGAGCACTCCTGTTGTCGGCTGCTTCGATGCGGCGACCATATGACGATTTTTGAAAATCCGTCAACTGCAAGTTGTAGTTGACGGAATCTCGCAATTCGTCATAGGGTTCCCGGGTGAGCGCCAACGTCGAACGAGTTCGTGACCCCCAGCAGCGAGCCGAACGGGCCGCGCGGATCCTCGATGTGGCGGCGGACCTGCTGGTACGCCACGGCTACCGGCGGGTGACCATGGACGATGTCGCCGACGGAGCGGGTATCGGCAAGGGCACCGTCTATCTGCACTGGAAGACCCGCGAGCAACTGTTCAGCGCGGTCTTCGCGCGCGAGGTGCTCTACGCGATGGACGAGCTGCGGCAGGCGCTGCGGAAGGATCCGTCGGCCTGCCTGCTGCACAACTTCGCACGCGTCTACTTCCTGGCCATCACGAACCGCCCCCTGCTGCACGGGCTGCTCCTGGCCGACCCCCACCTGCTCGGCAAACTGACCACCACCCCCGACCGCGACGACCGGCACGGCACCATGGCGCGCGCCTACCTGCAGCTGCTCGCCGAGCACGGCGTGCTCCACGACGACATGCACCTCGATGAGATCGGCTACGCCTACCAGGCGACCTTCGAGGGCTTCCTGCGAGCCGAAGGAACCGCCCCGGCGGGCGGCCCGGAACAGCGGGCCGACCTGCTCGCACGGACGATCCAGTCCGCCTTCGTGAAGAAGCGGACCATCCCCGACGCGACGCTGCGGGGCCTCGCCGCCGCCACCGTGACGCTGATCAGCGATCTGATTGACACCGATCGCGCCGAATTCGGCATCCCCGACGCCGACGACCCCGGACGGGACGGCACGCCCCTCCCCGCGTGATCTGCAGACCGGGACGCCCCGGCCCGATCGTCCAACCTCAGCATCGCAACCGGGCTGCCCACCATTGACTACCTCGACGTCAACCGGTGACCGCGGAGAACGCCGACGCCGATCAGCGAAAGGCAGCCCACCAGGAGTGAGCCTGCCGCCGTGGCGCGCCCCGGCGGTACCGGTCCGAGCCGTGAGCTGCCGCTGCGTGTCCTGGCCGGTGCCGTCGGGCGAGCCCGCCGGCACCGGCCAGGACACAGGGTCGGATGTGCTTTTGCACCACCGATCCCAGGCACTCTTCGCTGTTCAGCACGGCCAGAAAGCACATCGACTGAGCTGGGCCGTCGTCGACGGCTTTCGATGATCTGAGGCTGGTGCTTCGCAGACGGGCCGGCCCTCAGAGCGGTGATCGCTAAAGGATGAACTTGAAAGTCTCCCAGCCGCCGTTGCCGATGGGAGTGCGGCCGCCGAGACCGAGGTTGTTGTTCGGGTAGTAGAAGAGCTGTCCGGCGGAGTCCACGCCGAGGACGTCGGCGAATCCGTCACCACTGAAATCCATGGCGCGGACGAAGCGGAAGCCCTGCCAGCCGCCGTTGCCGAGCTGGATCCGGGGGCCGAGCCCGGCGCCCAGGTGAGGGTAGTACCACATGAGGCCGTCCGCGTCGACGCCGAGCACGTCGGCGAATCCGTCACCGCTGAAATCGGCGGCCATGACGTGCTTGAAGCTTTCCCAGCCGCCGTTGCCGATCTGAATTCTGGCGCTCAGACTGTCGCCATTGTGCGGGTAGTACCAGAGGAGACCCGCATCATCCACGCCTAGCACATCGGCGTGGCCGTCGCCGCTCCAGTCGGCGGCCATGAAATGTCGGAAGGTCTCCCAGCCGCCGTTGCCGATGGGAGTGCGGCCGCCGAGGCCGAGATTGTTGTTCGGGTAGTAGAAGAGCTGTCCGGCGGAGTCCACGCCGAGGACGTCGGCGAATCCGTCACCGCTCCAGTCGGCCGCGCGGGCGAACTTGAAGTTCTGCCAGCCGCCGTTGCCGAGTTCCGTCCGGGTGCTGAGGTTGACCCCGTTGTTGGGATAGTAGTAGAGCTTGCCGGCGCCATCGACGGCCAGCACGTCCGAATATCCGTCTCCGCTGAAATCGGAGATGCGTTCCCCGTAAGGACGCGCCACCCACCAGGACGTCTGCTTCCGTGCGCCGGGCCAGCCGAAACTGAAGTGAATATGATCCGTGTGGGCATTGTCGCCGTTGTAAGCCTTCCAGGTGCCCGCCTGCCAGATCTGGCGATTCCAGATGATGTAGAGGATGCCCAGGCGCCTGGCTATCGCGTTCGGGTTGCCGTACCGGTCGGTCGCCAGCAGCCAGTTGAGCACATCGTTCGCCGCGGCGGCTTGGACCGGGTCGCTGATGTTGAAGTGGTAGTCCAGCGCCCGGCCTTCTTTGTGTTCGCTGGTCCCGCCGCTGGAGCAGTCGCGGACGATGCCGGAGGTATGCGTGCCGTACGTTCTGTTGAGCAGGTCGCGGAAGTCCACCACGCCGGGCTTCGGCGTGGGGTCGCAGGTGGTCTGGTATTGCGCGGGTGCGTATCCTTCGATCGCCGGGCCGAAGTTCGGCGTGGGCGGCGCGGCGGATGCGGGTGCGGCGGTCGCGACCAGATGAGTCGTCAGAACGGCCATGAGTGCTAGGGATATCGATAAGAGGCGGGTTCTCGCGTTCCGGCACGGTCGATTCCTGGGCATGCGGCATTTCCTTTCGTTTGGGCTGCGTCGCTGAGCGCGGTGGGACGGCAGCCTGTACGGCATGTGCCGCACAGGCTGCAGATGTCAGGCGATGTGGTGGACGTTGTCCCACGTGTCGTAGATCCAGGTGGCGCCCCTGTAGGGAGTGCCGTTCCATATTTGACTGCCGTTGGCGTATACCTGCAGTTCGCCGGTGTCCGCGATGGCCATCAGGTCGGCGAATCCGTCCCCGGTGAGGTCGCTGGCCGTGATGTCCAGGACGTGGTCCCAGCCGGCCTGGGCCGACCAGGTCAGGTCCGTGAACGGCCGGTCCTGCCCGGGTAGCTTGATCCCGTTCGCGAACAGGCTGAGGTAGCCGTTCGTGCGGATGGCCAGCAGGTCTCCGAAGCCGTCACCGGTGGCGTCGCCGATCGCGATGTCGATCACATCGTTGCCCCAGCCGCTGGTGTAGTCCCACGTCAGGCTCCGGAAGGGCTTGGCGTCCGCGCCGGTCTCCCTGGTGTTGACGTAGACATGCAGGTGCCCGTCGGTGGTGGTGGCCGCCAGGTCGGCGAATCCGTCATGGTTGACATCGCCCGCCGCGATGTTCGTGTAGCTGCCCCAGTTCGGATACGACCAGAACGCCGAGGTGAAATAGGCGCCGTTGCCGATCTTGGAGGCGTTCGGATAGATGTCCAGCTTGCCGTCGCTTGTCAGCGTCAGCAGATCCGCGAAGCCGTCCCCGGTCACATCCGCCGTGGTGATCGATCCGGCGTAGGCGGACCAGTTCGTGTTGTCCCCGGCCCAGGTCCGCGTCAGGAACGGCTTGCCGCCGTAGGAGGGGGTCTTGATCCCGTTGGCGTACACCACCAGACGGCCTTCGGCGTCGACCGCCGTCAGATCGCCGAACGCGTCACCGGTGACATCACCCTCACTTCGATCCACCGGCCTTTCGCCGACGGCCAGCCGTTCGACCGCCGCCCGTGCCCGGTCCAGGTACTTCTGGTACGCACCCGTGTTGTAGGTGACCCAGGGCTTCCAGTTGGAGCCCCCGCCAGAGATGGCGTAGGCGGCATTGGCATTGCACTGGGCGTCGAAGAGGCACTCCGACGAATAAGGATGGATGGAGTTGATCTGCCAGAGTCCACGGTCGACGGTGCCGTTGGTGTTGGTGTGCGAAGCACCCGGATTGCAGCCTGATTCAGCCAGGGCGACGGCTACCGCTGTCACGAGTGCCGAACGGGGAAACCCCGCCTGGTTGCCGACCGCAGCGCACAAGTCCTCCGGCGTCGAGGCGCGCGCCGGCGAGAGCGGAGCAATGCTCCAGCCGAGCAGCGTTGCGAGTCCGACGAGGAGAACTGCGGATAATCGATAAAAGCGCATTCTTCCGCTCCTTTGTGGCGTGACAGTTGTTGCTCGGGAAAGGTGGTATTTTCAGGTTCATCGAATACGTCGGCCCGGAGGACGCCTTGCCCTCGGCTTCGGAGGCTCTGCGTGCTGTGAAGGCACAGCCGCGCGGACGGGCGGGGGATGAGCTCCGTACTACGCAGAAAGAGGCCGGCCCCGATATATGACTGTTGATACCCTTGGCTTTTCCCGGGTCAGGTTCCTTGAATATGGCATAGCGGCAAAAGGTTCGCCCAGGGCGCCAGCCGGGCATTCTCGGGACTTTGTCTTCCCGAGGGACCTCTGCTGGTTACTCGAGACGATCAGGCGATGGCCGCGACGATGTGTTCGAGATGGACCCTCTAGATGTCGCGGCAGCGGGCGCGGCGCAGGCCGGTGACCGAGACGGCTTGGTAGATGGGCGCCTCGTCAACCGCGCAGCCAACATCCTGCTGAGCAAAGATCACTCTGTGGCGGGGATGGCGCGGTCGTCGCGATGGGTGGTCTTGCGGCGGTGCAGGCGGCGGGCCGGGGTTGGTGGCCGGCAGGTCCTGGCGCTGGGCCCAGGTGGTGAAGGAGATCAGCGCGGACGGGTGCCGGTTCGAGGTGGCTGGCGCGGCGCTGTCCCAGGCGGCCATCACCGCGGCGTAGTCGCCGCAGTCGAGCTCGGCGACCGGGTGGCGCGGCCCGGTGGCCGCGGTCAGCCGGGCCAGGGTACGGGCGTAGCCGGCGCGGGTGGTGGCGGCGCCGGGCGAGCCGAGGAACGTCTCCACGGCGCCGGCGACGCCGGCCCGCCCGTCGGCCCGCCCATCGGCCCGCCCACCGGCCCGTTCGCCGGCAGACCCGGGGGTGCGCCGGGGAAGGCGACGACCGGCATGACCACCTCCGCAAGGCTGATGTGACAGATGGCGCTACCGGGCCGGCCCGGACGGGGCGAGCGGTGAGCTGGGAAGGGCGCCGCTCTGCGAGCAGTATGTGACAGGTAATGCGGGTTCTCTGTCGCTGGTAATGGATCCTTCACCGTCGCGCTACGCCACCATAGGTATTCATCCAATTACTGTCTGTGGGCGGCGGCTGTTGATCTGTTGACGCCTCGGGTCGCCTTGCGGGTCGCCAGTCCGAACTGGCGCTCCGGCGGGCGCGACAGGCGGGAACTCCGGTTCCCCTCTGGATCGAGCGGACGGCTGCCGCATGGCTGAGGCCAGGCGGTGTCCGCACCGTGGTGGTCCCCGGGAAGAGCCCGGGGCGGAGCGAAGGCGAGGTGGCGGAGTGCATCTGACTCTGCACGAGCAGGAACGTCTGATGATCCATGTGGCCGCGGACGTGGCTCACAAGCGGAGAAAGCGAGGGCGGAGGCTCAACTACCCGGAGACAGTCGCGATCTTGACCGCGTACGTGCTGGAAGGGGCCCGGGACGGCAGATCCGTCAAGGACCTCATGGAGTTGAAGCATCAGCCGGACGACCTGCCGCTGCCCACGTACGACGAGGTCATGCCCGGCGTGGCGGAAATGATCAGCGACCTGCAGATCGAGGCCACCTTCCCCGACGGCACCAAGATGGTCACTCTTCGCCACCCCATCCAGAAGCTGGGCATCCTCCCCGTTCCAGAGGGGGACAAGGAACCAGAGGGGGACAAGGAAGAGGCGCTGGTTCACCCCGGCAAGATCGACCATCCGCGCGACGCCGGCCCGGTGGCCTTCAACGCCGGCCGCGAGGTCACGATCGTGACGGTCACCAATACCGATGACCGCCCCATCCATGTGGGCTCGCACTTCCACTTCTTTGAGACCAACTCCCGCCTGGCCGTCGAGCCCAGCCGCGAGGCGGCCTACGGCAAGCGGCTGAACATCCCCGCGAGCAGTTCGGTGCGTTTCGAACCCAACGACCCGCTGGAGGTGGAGCTGGTGCCCATCGAGGGCAAGCGCATCGTCGAGGGCCTGAACGGCAAGGTCGGAGGAAAGCTCCGTGACTGACTCACCGACCCTGGAGCCGCCCGCCCCCGAGTCGTCGGCGCCGCTGCCTGAGCCGCGCAGGCACGACAGGCATCAGCCGCTGAGCCGGGTCGACTACGCCGACCGGTTCGGGCCCACCGTCGGGGATCGTATCCGGCTGGCCGACACCAACCTGCGGATCGAGATCACCGAGGACTGGTGCGGCGGTCCCGGCCGCAGTGGCAACGAGGTCATCTTCGGCGGCGGCAAGGTCGTGCGGGAGTCGATGGGCCAGTCGTGCGCGCCGCGTGATGCGGCGCGGTTCGGCGCCCCGCAGCCGCCCGACACCGTCATCACCGGCGCGGTCATCCTGGATCACTGGGGGATCGTCAAGGCTGACGTCGCCATCCGCGACGGCCGCATCGTCGCGCTCGGCAAGGCTTACAACGACGAGACCATGGACCGGCTGCACGACGGCCACCCCACGGCAACGGACTTCGTGATCGGCCCGGAGACGGAGGTCATCTCCGGCAACGGCAAGATCCTCACCGCCGGCGGCGTCGACACCCACGTGCACTTCATCTGCCCCGAGCAGATCACCGAGGCGCTGGCTTCGGGGGTGACCACGCTGATCGGCGGCGGCACCGGCCCGGCCGAGGGCAGCACCGCCACCACCGTCACGCCCGGCTCCTGGCATGTGGCGCGGCTGTTCGAGGCGCTGGACGGCTTCCCGGTCAACATCGGGCTGCTCGGCAAGGGCAACACGATGTCGACGGAGTCGCTGTACAACCAGGTGGAGGCGGGCGTGCTCGGCCTGAAGGTGCACGAGGACTGGGGCGCCACCCCGGCCGTGCTGCGCCGCTGCCTGGAGGTGTGCCAGGCGACGGGCGTGCAGCTCGCTCTGCACGCCGACTCGTTGAACGAGGCCGGCAACGTCGAGGACACCATCGCGGCCATCGGCGACCACCCGATTCACGTCTTCCACGTGGAGGGCGCCGGCGGCGGCCACGCCCCGGACATGATCAAAATGGTCAGCCTGCCGAACGTGCTGCCCGCCTCCACCAACCCGACCCGGCCCTTCACCGTCAACACGGTCAAGGAGCACATCGACATGGTGATGATCGCCCATCACCTCAACCCGCTGGTGCCGGAAGACCTGGCGTTCGCCGAGTCGCGGATCCGGCCCTCCACGATGGCCGCCGAGGACGTCCTGCACGACATCGGCGCGATCTCGATCATGTCGTCGGATGCCCAGGCGATGGGCCGCATCGGCGAGATGATCACGCGGACGTGGCAGACCGCGCACGTGATGAAGGAGCGGCGTGGCGCGCTGAAAGGCGACCAGGCGGGCCCGGACGGGCACGACAACTATCGCGCCCGCCGCTACATCGCGAAATACACCATCAACCCGGCCCTCGCGCACGGCATCGACCACGAGGTCGGCTCGGTCGAGGTGGGCCGGCTCGCCGACCTGGTGCTGTGGGAGCCGAAGTTCTTCGGCGTCAAGCCGCACCGGGTGATCAAGGGCGGTCAGATCGCCTACGCGCAGGTCGGCGACGCCAACGGTTCCATCAGCACCCCGCAGCCGATCCTGCCCCGCCCGATGTGGGGCGCGACCGGCCGGGCCCCGGCCGCCAACTCGGTCAACTTCGTCACCGCGGCCGCCATCGAGGCCGGCCTGCCCGGCCGGGTCAGCGTGCGCAAGACGTTCACGCCCATCCGCGACACCCGCAAGGTCTTCAAGGCCGACATGCGGGAGAACGACGCCATTCCCGACCTCCGCGTCGATCCCAACACCTTCGAGGTGGTGATCAGCAGCTTGGAGGACGAGAACGTGAACAGGACGGAGACCGCCACGACCGAACAGATCACCGAGATCGACACCGAGATCGAGCAGCTCGGCAAGGAGATCGAGGAGATCGAAGACATCGCCGACCCCGACCCCGACCCCGATCACGGCAAAGGCGCCAGTGAGCTGCCGATGGCGCAGCTGTACTTCCTGTTCTGATCACCGCCTGTCGTGATCACCGTCTGTCGTGAACGACCGCCCCGCGCTTGAAAGGTGTGCCGCGTCCGATGCATCGTGCCGCGCTGCTCGTCCTGGCCGACGGCCGCTTTCCTGCCGGCGGGCATGCCCACTCCGGCGGGGCCGAGGCGGCCGTCACCGCGCGACGGGTGCGCGACGTGGCAAGCCTGCGGGAGTTCTGCCGCGGCCGGCTGCACACGGCTGGCCTGGTCGCGGCGGGCCTGGCCGCCGCGGCCGCCGCGGGCTACGACCCGCTCCTGCTGGAGGAGGCCGCCGACGCCCGCACCCCCTCACCTGCGCTGCGCCAGGCCGGGCGCAGGCTGGGCCGGCAACTGCTGCGCGCCGCCCGCGCCGCCTGGCCCTCGCCCGAACTCGACGCCCTGGCCGCGGCCCGGCCCCGCGGCGCGCACCAGCCCGTCGTCCTCGGCCTGGCCGCCCGTTCGGCCGGCCTGACGCCGCTGGACGCCGCTTATGCGGCTGCTTACGAGAGCGTCAGCGGCCCGGTCACCGCGACCGTCCGCCTGCTCAGGCTCGATCCCTTCGACGCCACCGCCGTCCTGGCCCGACTGGCCGCCGACCTCGACCATGTCGCGGCCGGCGCGGCCGAGGCCGCGCAGCGCGTCCCCGCCGACGGGGTGGCCGCGCTGCCGGCCGCCTCGGCGCCGCTGCTCGACATCACCGCCGAACAGCACGTCATGCGCCCGGCCCGCCTGTTCGCGTCCTGACCACCACATCCCTGCGGAGCAGCCATGCACCTGCACCACGACGACGCCTTTCCCGACAGCCACGTCCACGGCCCCGCAGGCTCCGCCGGCGAAGGACCGGACGGCCGGCGCCGCGCCCTGCGCATCGGCCTGGGCGGACCGGTCGGCTCCGGCAAGACCGCCACCGTCGCCGCCCTGTGCCGCACCCTGCGCGCTGAGCTGTCCATCGCCGTCGTCACCAACGACATCTACACCCGCGAAGACGCCGAATTCCTGCTGCGCCAGGCCGTCCTGCCCGCCGACCGCATCACCGCCGTACAGACCGGCGCCTGCCCGCACACCGCCATCCGGGACGACATCTCCGCCAACCTCGAAGCCGTCGAAGATTTGCAGGACCACCTCGGACCCCTCGACCTCATCCTCATCGAATCCGGCGGCGACAACCTCACCGCCACCTTCTCCAAGGGCCTCGTCGACGCGCAGATCTTCGTCATCGACGTCGCCGGCGGCGACGACATCCCCCGCAAGGGCGGCCCCGGCGTCACCACCAGCGACCTGCTCGTCATCAACAAGACCGACCTCGCCCCGCACGTCGGCGCCGACCTGGAGGCCATGGCCCGCGACGCCAAAGCCCAGCGCGGTGACCTGCCCACCGTGCTGACCGCGGTCAAAACCGCAGGCGGTATCACCCCTGTGGCCGACTGGATCCGCGAGCGGCTCGCCGCCTGGACCGCGGGCCCCGCATGAGGATCGCGGCCGCTTCGCCCCCACCCGCGCAGGGCGCCCCAGCGCAGCCCACACCGGCCCCGGCCGTGCCGGTTGAGCCCGGGCCCGGCGTGCGCGCCACCGCCCGCATCCGCGCCGCCCGTGCCGGCGACACCACCGTCTTGCCCGTGCTGGCCGGTGACGGCCCCTTCGACCTGCGCCGCACCCGCCCGCAGGGGAACCGGGCCCGGGTGTGCATCCTCGGCGTGATGAGCGCACCCCTCGGCGGCGACCGGCTGCGCATCGAGGCCACCGCCGAACCCGGCGCCCACCTGCACATCACCACCGCCGCCGCCACCATCGCGCTACGCGGCCCCACCACCGCCCACGCCACCTACGACGTGCACCTGCGCGTGGCCGAACAGGCGAGCCTGCACTGGCTGCCCGAGCCGCTGATCTCCGCCGCCCGCAGCAACCTGCGCCAGAGCTGCACCATCGACCTCGCCGCCGACGCCCGTCTCGTCCTGCGCGAAGAACTGGTCCTCGGCCGCTCCGGCGAACCACCGGGCCGGCTGACCACCCGCCTCACCGTCCACCGCGACGGACGGCCGCTGCTGGACCAGCAGAACACCTACGGGCCGGACGCGCCCGGCTGGGACGGCCCGCCGTCCTGGACGGCCACCGCGCCGCCGGCCAGCTCCTCATCGTCGACCCGGCCTACGACAAGGAGCCGCCCGCCGTCCGGCTGTTCGGCGACGACCCCGCGGGCGGGCAGGCCGTGCTGACCCCGCTCGCCGGACCTGCCGTCCTGATCACCGCGCTCGCCCCGAACACCCTGCGGCTACGCCACCTCCTCGATGCAGCCGACCCCTCGGCCGATGAGCTGCGGCCGGCCTCCCGGAAGGTCTCGGAGATGCGGTTCTTGCGGGAGTCGGAGCGCAGGCGCCGCATCAGCGTGGCCGAGGACAGGCGGCCCTCGCTGATGGAGATCGCCACCCGCATCAGGTCGAACCCGAACAAGGTGGCCAGGGCGAAGACCGGGGAGTTCTGGCCCTGCATTCGCCAGCAGCCCTTCGATCAGGTGCACCGACTCCCACCCCCCCGCACGGGATGAACCGGGCGAACAGCGCCACGTAGGTGTCGGAGACGTAGGGGCCGACGTGGCGATACCAGCTCAGCCAGTGGGCGGTACGCGCCACGATCGGCAGCAGCGACCGCTCGGGCATGCGTCGCTCGATCTCGGCCGCCAGACGCTCGGCGTCGGCATGGCTGCCCCTGGCGCGGCGGCGCTTGAGGGTGGGCACACCACCCTCGTCGATGACCAGATCGGCGTTGCCGAGGTAGCCGGCGTCCAGATGCGCGGCCGCGCTCAGGTGGGCGTCCTTGAGGTGAGCGACGAAACCGGCGGGGGTGTGACTCCTGGGGTGGGGTGGGGTCGATTCCTGAGGGACGGGACCAACGTTCCGGTCGGCTCGGGTGTCCGCAAGGGAATCGGTGTCGTCCGCCTGTCCGGCGTGCGTTATTACGCGTGTACGCGCAGGTCGGCATAGGTGTTCACGCGAGGCCCGGCGCACCGGCCAGGAACCCCTTGCGAAGCCTTTATAGATCCATCTAGCATGACCGAATGTCCGCATTCAACACGAGTGGTGGGTGAAAGTCAGAGCGCACCTGACAACGTCGGGCGAATAGTCCCCGGCGCATGATGAGCGCATTTGTGCGCGCGCGTGGATTCAGCCGCCTCGGGCCGTGAGAGATAGGAACACACGTGCATTCTTCAGTGGCCGCCTGCGAGTTCCCTGGCCGGTGCGGATGACGTCGTCGCCCATGGAACAACAGAAAGGATGGCGGACCCGGCTGCTCGAGTCCGTGGAGCTGCAGACGGGTCCTCGGCGGGTCCTGGCGATCTCGACGCTGGTGAACACCACGGGCAGCGGGCTGTTCCTCACGGCCGGGGCCCTGTACTTCACCCGCGTCGTCGGATTGTCCGTGGTGGAGGTGGGCGCGGGGCTCACGATCGCCGGTTTCGCCGCGCTCGCCGCCGGGATCCCGGTGGGCAGGATGGCCGACCGGTGGGGGCCTCGCCGGCTGTGGGCGATGTTCCTGGTGCTCGAAGCCTGCGCCATGGCGGGCTTCCTCTTCGTGAACTCCTTCCCGTCCTTCGTGGTCATGGCCTGCGCGAGCCAGTTCGCGGCGGCGGCCAGCCAGACCGCGCGCATGCCGGTGTTCCGCCGCATCGGCGGCGCCGGCGCGACCCGGCTGCGTGCCGTGATCCGGTCCCTGGTCAATGTCGGCACGAGTCTCGGTGCTCTGGCGGCCGGCGTCGTCATCACCATCGACACCCGCTTCGCCTACACCGTCCTCATCCTCGCCAACGCGATCAGTTTCGCGGTGAACGTGTTCCTGGTCCTGCTTTTGCCCAAGCTGGATCCGCTGCGCGCCAAGTCGGAGAGCACGACGGGCGTGGCGCTGCGCGACCGGCCTTTCCTGGCGATCACCGTGCTGAATGGCATCCTGGCGTTGCAGGGGCCTGTGCTCACGTTCGCGATACCGCTGTGGATCGTGCAGAACACGGCGGCACCACGGTCGATATTCGCGATTCTGGTCACCATCAACACGGTGCTGGTCGCGCTTTTTCAGCTCAGCGCGACAAAAGGCATCGACAACGTGATAAAGGCGGGCGGCGCGGCCCGTACCGCGAGTATCGGCCTTTTCCTGGCGTTCTTTCTCTTCGGCTGGGCGTCAGGGTTCAGCGCGACCGTCGCGACCGTTCTGCTCATCGTCGGAGTAGTCGTGCTGACCTTGGCGGAGCTGCGTTATGCGGCTGCCGAGTTCGAATTGAGCTTCGGGTTGGCGCCCGCTCAGCTGCAGGGCGAATACAGCGGGGTCTTCGGGCTCGGGCAGGGTCTGGCCGCCTCGGCCGGGCCGTACCTGCTCGCGGTGCTCGTGCTAGGAGGAGCCGGCATCACCGGCTGGATCGTCCTCGGCGTGCTGATGGTGGCGGCGGGACTGCTGGTTCCGGCGGCTGTGGCGTGGGCGGAGCGGACCCGTTCCCATGAGCCGGAGGCGGGCTCGGAAGCCAAGGCCTGATGCCGGTGAGGCCGCCGTGGCCGAGTGCGAGGTGCTCGGCCACGGCGGCCTCACCGCTTTCACGTTCCGCCGGTCACCACGTGACCGGCAGGCGCTGGACGCCGTAGATGACCGCGGCCTGCCTCGTCGGCACCTCCTCGGGAGGAAGGGCGAGGCGTAGGCCGGGGAACCGTTCGAACAATGCAGGGAACGCCAGCCGCATCTCGGCGCGGGCGAGCTGCTGGCCGAGGCACTGGTGGATGCCGTGGCCGAAGGCGAGGTGGCCCATGTTCCGCTTTCCCGCCCTGGCGTACCGCGTGATGTCCAGGCTGTCCGGGTCGTCGAAACACGCGGGATCCCGGTTGGCCGCCGCCAGGGACATGCAGACCACCTGGCCCTTCTTGATGGTGACCCCTTCGATGTCCACGTCCTCCAGGGCCGCCCGCATCGGGCCGATGTGAATGATGGTGAGGTAGCGCAGCAGCTCCTCGACCGTGCTGTCGATCAGTGAGGGGTCCTGACGCAGCGCCGCGACCTGGGCGGGATGCTCGAGCAGGGCGAAGGTGCCGAGCCCCAGCATGTTGGCCGTGGTCTCGAAGCCGGCGCCGAACAGCATGAAGCCGATGTTGGTGAGCTCCTCATCGGTGAGGTCGCTGTTGTTGATCAGGTCGCTGTAGAAGTCGTCCGTCGGCCTGGCCCGCTTGCTGGCGATCAGCGGCGGGAAGAGGCTCTGCATGGTGATGAACGCCTCGATGAGGTCGGCCTGCTTGGTGTTCAGGTCGACGGCGACGCCCATCGCCCGCTGGAACTCCGCTCGCTCGCTCTCCGGGATGCCCAGCAGGTCGCAGATGACCGCCGACGGGATGGGAACCGCGAACTCCTCGACCAGGTCGACGGGCGGGCCCGAACGTTCCATGGCGTCCAGGCAGCTTCGCACCACTGCGCTGATCTTCGGTTCGAGCTGTCTGATCCGGTGAACGGTGAACTGGGCGATGAGGAGCCGGCGGTAGCGGGTGTGCTCGGGCGGGTCCATGCGGATGAACATGCCCGGCTCGGACGGCTGCCGCTTCTTGGAGATGTCCCGATCGACGGGCAGGTGCATGAGCTCGCGCCGGTTGCTGAACCGGTCGTCCGCGAGGATCTTCCGCACGATGCGATGACTGCAGGCGAGCCAGCCCTCGTGCCCGTCGGCGAACGTCATCGGGGTGAGCGGATGCTGCTCGCGGATGCTGGCGAACACGTCCGGCGGGTCGAAGGGCCCAGGTCTCTTGCCGGTCGGAAAGGTGAACGCGGTTTCTGTCACTGTGTCTTCCTCGAAGCGTGGAGCCTGGTCTTCCTCGAAGCGTGGAGCCTGCCCGTCCGTGACAGCCGGCTCTCAGGTCGTGCCGGTCAGCAGGGGAAGGTCTCTGGGGACCCGGACGGCGGGTTTCGGGCTCGGCAGCCGCCGCCGGTTGAGGACCGGCAGGGCGAGGTAGCTGTCGCCGTCGCGGACGACGAGGCCCGCCTTGAGCAGCCGCTCCAGAGCACCCGCGATCTCCGTGGCGGGCACGGGCACGGGCAGGGCCCGCTCGATCGCCTGCGCGGACCGGAGCTGGTCGAGCGCGAGCAGGACAGCGCTGGCCGCCGGGTCGAGGTCGAACTCGGTCTCGGGGCGGGGCCGGGCGGGCCGGGTGTCGATGACGCGAAGGTGGTCGTCCGTCCAGGACGCTTCGAGCCGCGCCTCGGCGTGGTCCTGTCGCCAGCGCTCCGCGGCGGCCGACATCGCGGCCAGCACCGGCTCGGAGGCGAGGGGTTCGTCGCAACGCATGCGGAAGAAGTAGGCGATGTCCCGGCGTTCGGCGCTCGGCAGGTCGGCGTACACGTGGTCGTAGGCGCGCTCGTGCGTCAGCTCGACGATCCCGAAGTCCGCGCCCGACTCGTAGAAGGGGCTGAAGCGATCCGCGCGGGCCGGGCCGACGTGTTCCGGCGGCGACAGGTGGGGGACGAGGCTGAACAGCTGCGGCAGGTCCGCGTAGTCGTCGTCGGTCTCGCCCGGGAAGCCGTGCAGATAGTTCCACGACACGTCGATGCCGAGCTCGGCGCACCACTTCATCGTCTGCAGGTTCCGCAGCCTGGTGGTCCCCTTGCGCATGGCCTCCAGGAGCCGGTTGCTCATCGACTCGATGCCGGGCTGCAGGTGGTGGACGCCCGCGTCGCGCAGCAGCATGAGCTGGTCGAGGCGGAGGTTGGACTTCACCTCGTAGTGCAGGGAGACCTTCAGGTCCGACTGCGCGATCATCGGCAGCAGGTCGTTGAAATAGCGGTAGTCGAGGATGTTGTCCACGACCAGCACGTTCGTCCGGCGCTTCGGGCCCGGCCCGTAGTCGTGGACCAGCTTGCGCAGCTCGTCGAAGGCTCTCGCGGCCGACTTGCTCCTGAACGCCATCGTCATGCCGTTCAGGCCGCAGAACGTGCAGTGCTTCTTCTCGCCCCACCAGCAGCCCCGCGAGGTCTCCAGGGGGACGGCGGTGTCGACCGGCAGGCTGCTGCCGGGCCCGGAGGCCCGCAGCCGGGTGTAGAAGTCGTGGTATTCCGGCACCGGCAGGTCGTCCATGCTGGGGGCGGTGCCGGCCACGATGACGGCCCGGCCCCCGGGCTGCGGCTCCGCCCTGGCGCTCCAGAACGGGTCCGCTTCGATCCAGCCGGGACGGCCGCCCGCGGCGCGGAAGTCGCTCACGAACCGGCTGATCAACCACTCGGCCTCGCCGCGGAACACGTAGTCGATCGCGGGGTAGTTCCTCAGGATCGCCGAGCCCATCGGCCCCTCGCAGTTGCCGCCGCCCATGATGACGGTGATGTGCGGGTGCAGCTGCTTCAGCCGGCGGGCGAACCCGAGGGCGGCGACGTTCTGCTGGAAGGTCGACGTCAGCCCGACGAGGTCGTAGCGTTCCCAGACCTCGTGGCGCGCCAGGGCGTCCAGGAACGGCGCCGTCAACGCCTTGATCTCACCCAGCTGGAAGATCGTGGCGAAGTCGGCGAACCCTCCGTGCTCGTCGAGCAGGACCTCGTTCAGGAACCGCTCGCCGCCGTCCGCGCCCTCGACCGAGCCCTCCGTGAACAACCACTCGCCGACCAGGGCCACCTTGGGGGAGGAGGTGCCGATGCGGTTGTACATCGTGTTGCCGACGGCTTCGGCGAAGTCCAGGTTGGCGTAGATGACGTCGCTGGCGATGCTGCTCGCGGTGAGGGCGGACTGCAGCAGGGAGACCCCGATCGACGCCCAGCGGGTCTCCGCCCACGGCATCACCACGAAGGCCACGCGTGGCGACGCGGTGCCGTCCTGCCCGGTGCTGCCCTGCCCGGTGCTGTCCTGCGCTGTGGGGTTCGCCGCGGCGATGTCGAGGCTCATCGTCGCGCTCCGGCCCAGGCGCGCTCCACCTCCCCGGGCGAAGAACCCTTCGATCTCCTCGCGCAGCGATCCGCCGAGCGCGCTCGCCGGATCGATTTCGGCGGCACGCAAGGCCGCCGACACGTCCTCCCGGAGCGCTTCGCGAAATGCCGGGTCGATAAACGTACGGGTCAGCAGCGCGCGCTGTTCGCCGGAGAACTCGCTGGAGACTCCCATAGGCTCTCCCCTTCCATCGGTGACACCGGGAGGCATGGCGGATTCCAAGATTGTAAGCGAGAAAGGCCGGTGTGCAACCAATGCGGCAGATGAATGTGAATGATGTGCCCCGGTCCATTGTTGGAACGCGTCAATAGGGGCTCCCGATTGACCCGTCAGGCAAAGAGCGGGCTCTTGACTGCGCCGGGTAAGGAAGTCAGGGGCGGTAGTTCACGGAACGTATTCATCCGGCCGACGTGACAAGAGTGCTTGACGAGGCGTCGGGGATCGACCTACGATCATTTCGGCCTAGATCAACGAGAGAAAGGAATGGCCGTGAAGAAGCGTTACGTGAAGCCCGTCGTGCGTCACATCGACCTCCTGGGTGCTGTGATCATCGACTAAGTTCCTCGACAGGTATGTCGTTAAAGGAAGAACAGGCGGTCCATTCAGTGTCCACTCGTGAGGGAAGCATCTTGAGTGAGATCTGCCTCAGTGAAGCCGACCGGCGCGAGCTCGCTGAAGTGGCGTCGGTCGTGGTGGGGTGGTCACTGGATGGTCCGTCCATAGAAGCCCTGCGCGAGCGGGCCGGCCAGTCCGAGTCGCTCCGGTCCATCGGGCTGGACGTGCGGCGCAGGATGCGCGAGGACGGCTTCGCCCTGGTCAAGAACGTCCCGTGCAGCGAGGACGCCGAGCTCGTCGCCTTTCTCGGCCTCATCGCCATCCCCTCTGCTCCGGGCAACGGCGATACCCTCTTCTTCGACATCTCGCCGAGTTCGTCGCGCTCGGACGACGTGTCGGGCACCAGCGCCGAGTTTCCGCTGCACACCGATTCCACATTCTTCTCCGTCCCCCATGACGTGCTCGCCCTGGCGTGCGTGCGAAACAGTGACTCGGGCGGCGAGTCCATCATTGTGCGCGCGGCGGACGTGGCGGATCGGGTACGCGCCATAGGCGGCGCCGACGCACTGGCGGCACTCGGCGACCAGGTTTATCCGTTTTACCTGCGCGACCCGCTGTTCGGTCACGGAATTCAGCTGGTGCCCATCCTGGTCGCGGACGGCGACGAATGGTGCATCCGCTACCGCGGCGATATTCTGGCGAAGCTGACCGAGCGGTTCGAACTCGACGAGGTCCACCGGCACGCACTTTCCGTGCTCAACCAGGTGGTCGCCGAGCCCGAATCGGGCGCGGTGCAGGTGCGGCTGGAGACGGACGACCTCATCATCGTCGACAATCGCCGGGCGCTGCACGCGCGGACGGCACTCGGCCCCGGCGAACGGCGGCTCCGGCGAATGAAGGGCTATTCGCTCGACAATTCGGCCTGGCGGATCATCTGACTCCGCGCGCCGCCCGGCGCCCGTTATGCAGGGACGCCGGGCGGCGCCTTTTTCTGCCTCCGTTTTTCTGCGTCCGTACGAGCGCTTTTCCCGCGCCCGTACGAGCCGCTTCTTCAGCGCTGTCACGGTGCGCCGGCACCGCGGGCCTGGCGGATGTGCTCACGCAGCGCCCGGTACCAGCCGAGAAGCACCACGATTCCCCAGACGGTCCTGGTGTTCGCCGACGGGTCACGGTGGAAGTCGCCGGCGAGCCGGGCCAGCCCGGCGGCCTCCAACCCGAGCTCCTCGGCGCCGGCACCCTCGTGGAGGAGATCGAGTGTCAGGTCGCGCAGCGGGCCGGCGAGCCAGACGGACGCGGGAGCGGAGAACTTCTGCTTCGGACGGTCCACGATGCTCGCGGGGACGAGCCCGCGTGCCACGGACCGGAGCACCTCCTTGGGTCGGCCCGTCATCAGCGAGCGCGCGGGCCGCGCGAGCGCCCAGTCCACCACGCCGTCGCGGAGGAAGGGCACCCGCACCTCCAGCCCATGCGTCATGGACAGCTGATCGACCCGCGGCAGGTGGTAGCCGGGCAGCTTGGCCGTGACCTCGAACCAGCGGATCACCTCGGCCGCGTCGGCCCCACCGGCCGCTAGTCCGGCGAATCCGAACCGCTCCTGGGAGACGTCGGGGGCGCACCGCTTGAGCATGTCGTCGTCCAGGACCCGGCGGCGATCGTCGTCGGTCCACCACCCGAGCGCGTTCCAGTACCGGTCGCGCCAGGGCTCGCCGCGAAGCGCGGCCTGGTGCGCCTCGTGCATGTGCGCGTAGCCCATCAGCAGCTCGTCAGAGCCGTCCCCGGCCAGCACCGCCTTGTGCTGTCGGGCCGCCAGTCCGCTGACGGCATGGGTGCTGAGACACACAGGGGTGTAGATCGGCTCGTCCATCGATCGGAGCGTCGCCAGGAAGGTCTCCTGCACGTTCGACTCCGTGAGGTGCGTGATGTCGTGCCGGGCGCCGATGTGCCGGGCGATCTCGCCGGCGTAGCCGGTCTCGTCCTGCCAGGTGTTGGCGGCGTACCCGACGCTGAAGACGTCGATCGTGCCCCTCTGCTGCGCGGCCAGGGCGGAGACGGTCGCCGAGTCGAGCCCGCCGCTGAGGAAGGCCGCGGCCGGCGCGTCCGGTGGGAGCGTTGTCGACACCGATTCCCGCAGCTCCGTGGCCAGGCAACCCTGGGGCTCCCGCGCTGCGGAGAAGGCGGGGAACCGGAGCCAGCGGGATTCGCGGACCATACCGGACGGGCGCTGCCTGTCGAAGACGACCGTGGTTCCCGGCTCGATCTTGCGCACGTGGGTCAACGGGCTGCACGCCGGTGGTGAGAACCGTACGGTGAAGTAGTCTGCGGCGGCGTCCCGGCTCACCTCGACGGGGACGTGCGGATCCGCCACGAGTGAGCGCAGCTCGGAGGAGAAGACGAGCCGGTCCTGAGCCGCGTACAGGTAGAGCGGCTTGATCCCCATCCGGTCGCGGCCGACTGTGAGAGTTTCCCGGCGGGCGTCCCAGATCGCGAAGGCGTACATTCCGTCCAGCCGCTCGGTGAAGCTCTCGGCGTCACGCAGATAGGACGCCAGGATCACCTCCCCGTCCCCGCAGGTCAGGAACCGGTGCCCGGCGCTCTCCAGGTCTTTCCTGAGCCGTGCGTGGTTGTAGATCTCGCCGTTGAAGACGAGATGCACGCCGGCCGCCCGATAGGAGATCGGCTGATCCGATCCGGCGACGTCCACGAGCGACAGGCGAACGGCGCCGAGGGCGGCGGGTCCGCTGGACACGGTTCCCCGGCTGTCGGGGCCGCGGTGCTCGAAGGCGGTCAGCAGGCGTTCGACCGTCCGGAGATCAGCGGTGTCCCGGCCCCACCTGACGACTCCTGCGATCCCGCACACTGCTGCCCCCAAACGCGTTGCTGTGACCATTGCGGTGTAGTTCGGATGGATGGCGCCGGCTGCCGCGAAGCCGCCCGAGCGGCTCCACAGGAGCGGCGTCAGGTCTTGCTGAACGGGTCGGTGATGCGGCTTCCGGTGTCGATCCAGACCGTCTTCAGCTCGGTGTACTCCTCGATCGCGTGGAAGCCGTTCTCGCGGCCGATGCCGCTCTCCTTGAATCCCCCGAAGGGCGCGACGTGGTTGGTGCGGCGGTAGTTGTTGACCCACACGGTGCCGGCACGCAGGCGCCGGACCATCCGGTGCGCCCTGGCCAGGTCCTTGGTCCAGACACCGGCGGCCAGGCCGAAACGGGTGTCGTTGGCGATGGCGACGGCCTCGTCCTCGTCGGAGAAGCGGATGACGACCGCGACCGGCCCGAAGACCTCCTCGCGGGCGATGCGCATGCGGTTGTCGACGTGCGTGAAGACCGTCGGGCGGATGAAGAGGCCGCGGGCGAGCGCCGGGTCGTCGGGGCGGTCGCCGCCGGTGGCCAGCCGTGCACCGTCCTGCTTGGCCACGTCGATGTAGTGCAGGACCTTGTCGTACTGGGCGCGGCAGGCCATGGTGCCCATCTCGGTGGCGGGATCCATGGGGTCGCCGATCCTGATCCGCTCCGTCCTGGCCACCAGCGCGTCGCAGAACTCGTCGTAGATGTCGGTGTGCACCAGGACCCGGGAGCCGGCCATGCACAGCTGCCCGGTGGCCGCGAAGACGCCTCCGACGACGCCGTTGACGGCGCTGCTCAGGTCGGCGTCGGGGAAGACGATGTTGGGCGACTTGCCCCCGAGCTCGAGCGAGACGCGGGCGAGGCGCTCCGCCGCGATGCCGGCGATCTTCTTGCCGACCGCGGTGGACCCGGTGAAGGCGATCTTGTCCACCCCGGGGTGCGCGGCCAGGGCCGCCCCGGCGTCGCCGGCTCCGGTCACCACGTTGACGACGCCGTCGGGGAACCCGGCCTCGCAGAGCAGCCTGGCCAGGACGAGCGTCGAGACGGGGGTGATCTCGGACGGCTTGATCACCACGGTGTTGCCGGCGGCGAGCGCCGGACACAGCTTCCAGAGCAGGAGCGTCAGCGGGCTGTTCCAGGGCGTGATGGCGGCGACCACCCCGATGGGCTCGCGGACCGTGAAGATCTGCATGTTGGGCACGCTGCCGGCGAGCGTCTCGCCGGTGGGGCTCTCGGCGACGCCGGCGAAGAAGTAGGCGTGGTTGGCCAGGGACTTGGCTCGTCCGCCGACCTCGCGGACCAGCCTTCCGTTCTCCAGCACCTGCACCCGGGCGAGCTCGTCGGCGTTGTCACCGATGAGGTCGCCGAGCCTGCGCAGCAGAGCGGCTCGCTGGAGCGGGGTGGAGGCGGCCCACGGGCCGGTCTCGAAGGCCCGGCGTGCGGCTTGCACGGCGTCGTCGATGTCCTGCTCGCTCGCGGCGGGCACACGGGCCCAGGGCTGGGAGGTGAACGGGTTGACGGAGTCGAACGTGGCCTTTCCTGAGGCGTCGCGCCAGACCCCGTCCACCAGCATCCGGTACTGCTCCACGTCCGCCGGGGTGCGGGGCTCGGTCGCCGCGTCGGTCGCGCTCATCTGGGGTGTGCTCTCTTCCTGGTCGCCTACCGCGCGAAACTGACCGGCAGCCCTCCATCGACACCGATGATCGCGCCGGTGGTGGCTCGGCTGAGCGGGGACAGCAGAAACATGATCGCGTTGGCGACGTCCGCCGGGGTCACTCGCACGCCCAGGAGGGTGCGCCTGGCGTAGAAGTCGGGAAGCTCGTCCACGCTGACCCCGTGGGACTGGGCCTTCTCCGCCGACAGGGTCTCCTCCCAGAACTTCGAGCCGTCGAAGACCGCGCCGGGGTTGATGGTGTTCGCCCGGATGCCCAGCTTGGCCCCTTCGAGCGCGAAGAGCCGGGCGAGCTGGAGCACCGCGCCCTTGGCGACCGGGTAGCCGCCGAAGCCCGTGCTGGGCGCCACCGCGTGCTTGGAGGCCACGTACACCAGCGAGCACTGGGTGTCGGTCCGGTGCGCGCTGCGGTGCCGCAACACGGCCTGCGAGAGCGGCAGATGCACGCTCAGGTTGCGGGCCAGGTCCTGGCCGAAGACCTCCATACTGAGCTCGGCCATCGAACCGGTCGAGGACGTGCCGGCCGCGAACACCACGCCGTCGAGCCGCCCGCTGACCATGGCCAGCTCGAAGGCCTCCGCGGCGACCTCCGGCAACGACACGTCACCGCACACGACCGTCACGTCTCCGTCGACGCTCTTGACCGCGTCGGTGTTGACGTCCACCGCCACGACCGAGGAACCCGCCGCGAGTAAGTGCTCGACCGTGCACAGACCGATGCCGGAACCGCCGCCGGTGACGATGAAGGTCTTGCCGCCCAGAGCGAGCGGACCATGGAGGTCGAGACTTGAATCCGACACGAGCCAGTTCCTCTCGTCTTCGATTCGCGATCCTCTCTGAACCGCTAGGGAATGGACATTGCTGCCCAGTGCGGCGCACTTGGCAGAGACCATATATGCGTGTGATCAGAATGACCAGACTTATGTTGACAAAAAGATGTGATCCCATGTGACGAAGGAGGCGGTAAGGGCCACGGAGGGTATCTTGACTAACGTTTGTCACAACTGCGACACTGCTCCCCGTACTGCTGCCCCCTGGGCGAGTGGGGCGATGACTTCCTGCAAGAGCGAGGACGCACCATGAATGCGGAACGAGCGACCCCCGACCTCCTCGACGGCCTCCTCAAGGAACGCTGCGGAAGTAGTGTGGCCGAACTGGTCGAAGATGTGCGGCTCAATGGCGACGAGACGTTCTTCTGGAGCGGTTCGTGGGTCGAGGGATTCGCTAATTCACGCTCCGACCTGGACCTTTATCTCATCAGTCCGGATCCGGGCCGCACCAGTGGCGTACCGCAGGTCACCGGCCCGGGCATGCCGCCGATGTACATGACGCTCACGCCGGGCCGGACCAAGATAGACCTCACCGTGGTCCCGGTCGAGCTGCTGGTCAAGCTGAATGGCTTCCTCACGGCTTTCAACGGCGAGACCGATTACCCCACGGCGTGGAGCGACAACTTCCGGGAGTTCGTGCACCGGCTGAGCATCGGGGTGCCGCTGGCGAACGCCGAACGGTTCGACGAGATTCAGCGGGGCGTGGACTTCATGAAGTTCCGCCAGTACCTCATGCGTTTCTACCAGAACCGGGCCGACGGCCTGTTCGACGACGCTCAAGGACTTCTCGACGAAGGCGACGTCGTCTCGGCGTACTTTGTCGCCAGGCAACGGGTGGAAGCCGCCATCGACATGTATCTCGCCGCGAACGGCGAGACCAACACCCGGGTCGACAAATGGCGGTGGAAGAAGCTCAAGAGGCTGCTGGCCGACGACACTTCTCTCGCTGACCGCTTCCTTGACTGCGAAGCCATCGGCGGGACGGTCCACGGAGACACCTTGGCCCTGACCCAGCGGTGTCTCCAGTTCGGTGACGAAATCATTCTGAAGGCGATCTGAGGCGTCGAGCAGTGATGACGAACATCGACCGAAACGCCGTCGTGCAGTTCCTGGAAGAGCGGGGAACCGCGCGAATCAAACTGCATCATCGCTCCTTGCTGGACCACCTCGTCGGGACCGAGCAACTGCTGCGCAGCTGGGGCTGCCCGGACGACGTCGCCATCGCCGGCCTGTGCCACGCCGTGTACGGCACCGACGGTCTCGTCGCGCCGCTGGTCGAGCTGGCGGACCGGCCGAAGCTGAGCGCGCTCATCGGCGACGCCGCGGAGTCGGCCGTCCACCTGTACGGATGTTGCGACCGCAAGTTCGTCTATCCCCAGCTCGGCAACGGTGCCGAGGTGACCTGGCGCGATCGCTTCACCGGCAGGGAGTGGGTGGTCGACGCGGCCGAGCTGGCCACGTTCACGCTCCTGACCTGGGCGAACGCCCTCGAAGCGGCGGGAGCCGGCACCGACGGGGACTGGTCGGCGGTCTCCTACCTGTTCCTCCTGACAGCCGACCTGGTAGGCCCGCAGCCGAAGCAGGCGGCGACCGAGATCCTCGGGGTCGACTTCGCCGCCTGAGCCGCGCCGTGACCACCACCGTGAGCACCGCCGTGAGCACCGCATCACGGCTCACCGCGGCGGTAGGGGTTGACGTGGTAGCGCCAGGCGACCTGCGCCACCGGAAAGAGGTTGTAGACCACGTGCCCGAGCAGGGCCGCCCACAACGACCCCGTCACGAACATGATCGTGGCCAGCGCCGTGGACAGCACGGTGATCCGGACGACATAGGCGCGGTCGAGCACCGCGCCTGCCCAGCGGTTGCCCAGGTGCTCCACGACGAACAGCACCGTCGACACGACGATCACCGCCCACCCGATGGTGGGCCTGAGGAACTCGAAGACCACCCCCCGGTAGAACAGCTCCTGCCCGATCGCCGCGGCCTGCAACTGGTAGCTGCGCAGCGCCGCCGTGGTCAAGTGCAGCGGCGGCATGATCTCGAGGAACTCCCGATCGAAGCCGACGCGCAGCTGCCGCCAGTTGCTGGCGTACACAGCCACCGCGGTGGTGACGGCGAGGGCGGCGCCGGCCCAGTCCCAGGTCAACGGCGGGCGGGCGGCCACGGTCCAGGCCACGTAGGGCAGGAAGAACAGGACGAACGGCGAGGCGAAGAGAAGCTCCGACGCCCAGCCGTCCATCGACAGACTTCGCCGCCGGACGGCGGGCGCGATCAGCTGCATGGCCCAGACGGTCGCCACGGCGGCCAGCACGGTGGCCGCCGCGGGCATCTGCGCCACCCAGAAGACGATCGCCCCGAGTGTCACGGCCGCCGGCAGCGCGACGGTGCGCATCGTGAAGATCGGAGGAGGCGCCGAGGTCGTGCGTGGCGGCGGGTAGACCCGGGCGAGGCGTGGAGGCACTACCGCCTCACTTCCGGTCGTCCGCCGCACGAGTGCCGCGGCTCTCCGCGATCGTACGGATGCCGTCGACCGCGGATCTGGCGAGCTCGTCGGCGGCCATCGTCCCGTCCAAGACCATCTGTGGAATGCCTTTGACTTGGTCGTGCAGGTCCTCCAGAACCCGCTGCTGGAAGTCCGCGAACGCGGGGTACGTCGTGTCGTCGCCGGCCACCTCGAACACGGTGGGCGGGCCGTTGCGCCGCCACGCCTCCTCCAGCGGGACATCGAGCCAGACGATCAGATCCGGCTCCGGCAGCAGGTCCGCGAGCCCATCCAGGATGGAGGAGCTGGACGGGTTGTGAATAAATTCCTTGGCCGCCGGCCGGTACCAGTAAGAATCGCTCAGGACGATACGGTTCTCGGCCAGGGCGGGGCGGATATGGTATTCCCACTCAAGCGCGATGATATGCAGGAAGTAGGACGTCCGCACCATGGGCGCCATATGCTGAACATATTCGCGCGGGTGCGTCTGTAATGCCCAGTTGTAGCATTCCAGCCGCTCGATGGGATACAGGTCCTCCGGCTGCAACGAGGTGAATCGCCATTCCGGGGCCAGTGATTTCATCCGCGTGGTGAGCGTGGTCTTCCCGGCGCCGTCAGGGCCGAGCAGTACTGCGAGGAAGCCATTGCTGATGGAATCCATCGAGGTCGCGACCGGTCTCGGCTACGCGGGCGCGACGATCTCTAGGGCACCGAGGCTTTCCAGCTCTTCGAGGAGCTCTACCACGTCCGCACGGATGTCTTCCTCGTCGGCGTCGTATTCCTCGGTTATCTGCTTGACGATGTCGGCCACGGAGGCGGTGCCCGTACACAGCATCCAGACCGATTCCGCGGTCTGATTGAGCTCCAGCCCGCCGGATTCAAGGATGAGTACTACTCGGCCGCCGACGCGACGAACGCGCGTTCCGTCTTGACGGCGCGGACGAGCAGCGGTGTCAAGGACCTCACCAGACAACGTTGGAACTCCCGTCTCACAGGGCTCGCTTGTAACGATTGGATGCTATACCACGTTCTGTCAAATTTGCAGTGGCTTCGTTGATATTTGTGGATGAATCCTGAGTGACGTCTGAGTGGGTGTCGCGGCGCCGGAAGCCGATGGCGTGTGAACGGCGGTGTCACCCCTAAAGGCGCTCCGTGAATGGCCAGCTCAGAAAGGGTGGCAGCGAACGGGTCAGCTGCTGGGATAGCGCTGTCAAGGTGTTTGTCACGTTCCATTCGGACGTGTGGCCCGGTCGGCACAAAGCGGCCTCGGGCGGTTGTGAGCTCGCTGTCTTGACCCGTATCGCCTGGCTGGAGAAATGCCCCTCGTCACCGCGACGCGCTCGCTCCTCAGCCGCTGTTGATAGCGGAGCCCGGGCTCGGCAGTGTGGGCGGCGGGCCGCGTCGGGGTTCCGTGAGCAGGTGCGGCCGGGGGCGGCTGTCTGGCGCCGTCGATCAGGTGACGCCGCGCAGTGCCTTCTGAACAGCGGAGAGGGCTTCCTCGTCCGAGGCTCCGGCCTGGTGTGCCGCGGCGGCCAACTCCCTCGCCGCGCTCTCCAGACGCAGCCGGTCGGTCGTGCCCGTGACGAGACATCCCACGCTCCCGACCGGGTTGCGGTGTGGAGGTGGTCGATGCGACCCGGATGTTCTCCGAGGACCAGTTGAAGCGGCTGCGGTCCTTCCCGGACATCAGCCGTGAGGATCTGAGTCGGTACTTCACCCTGGCGTCCGCCGGCGTCGCCTTCATCGACCCGGGCCGCGGTCGCGCGTCAGCCGGTTCACCCCGAACGGGGCGTCCTCGTCATCCGGCGACGGCGGGATGTCGCGCTGGACTTGGGCCGGAGGGCCCGGGCCGCCGGGGAGGGGCGCGGCTCGTGCGTGACGGCGAGCAGCGGGTCCGGCAGTCGTGGGCGCGTTTTCGGGCAGATGCCCGCGTCAGGGTGGACCGGATGTCGCAGAGCGGATCCTCCCGTACGGCGGCGGGCTGTCGGGCATGCTCTACTCGATCGCCGAGGCGGCACCTGGAGTGATCGTGGTCGGCGGCTCCGACGGCGGCCACCGCCCAGGCCGAGGTCGCCGGGGAGCGGGTGGCGAGCATCGGCTTGTCCCGGGGCGCGGAGCTCGCGCTCCAGGTCGGCGCGCTGGACCGGCGGGTGGCCGCGGTCGTGGCCGGCGCGCCGAGCAGCATGCGGCAGGTCCCACAGGCGGGCGGTGTGGTCCCAAGCTCGCGGTGGCCGTCGGGGCTGAAGGCGACGTCGTTGACGTTGTGGCGGTGCCCGGTGAGCACGGCCAGCGGCTCGGGACGGTGCCGGTCGGCGATCCGCCACAGCCGGGCCGTGCCGTCGCGTCCGCCGTGGCCGGCAATCGTGCGGGGCCGGTGGCGAGGCGAGTGCTGATCCCCGATGACAGGGGCCCGGAGGACCGCCAGGTCCTCCGGGCCCCTGATCGGCGCCAGCGGTCATCTGTTGTTGTTGCCGCACCAGTCGACCCAGACGTGGCCGCTGCCGTTGTCGTGCACGCGCCTGCCCAGCGGGCTGCGCTGCCACGCGTCGGCGCCGTCGTTCACCCAGGAGAACACGTAGTTCACGTCCCTGCGGCGCAGGTCCCAGTAATCGCCGTTGCCGATGCACGCGTAGGCGCTGCCCGACCAGATCGCGTAGTCATAGATGTTCACGTCGTCGTACGGGCCGGGGTAGCCGTTGTTCCACACCACGTCCACCGTGTTGTTCCAGCCGTCCGGCCAGCCGTCGAAGGAGGCGTCACCCGAGTAGAGCAGCGCCTTGTTCATGTCGTCGGACCACACGTAGAAGTTGCCGTCGGCGTTGAGCGCGCGCACCGGCAGCTCTGATTGGATCTTCGGCTTGCCTACGGGCCGCTCCGGCTTGGCCGCCTTGACGGCGGGCTCGATCACCTGGGAGGTGGGCACGGGAGCCGGTTCGGCGTGGGCCGCCGTCGAGACGGTCATCGTCGCGGCGACGGCCATGGTGCCGAGAAAGGCGTTCCTGAGAATCTTCACGATGAGGGTTCCTCTTTATCTGGTGAGTTCTGGTTGGTGAGTGTTTTCCTGATGAGCGCGCGTGCCCTGGGCAGCGCCGCCTCGCGCAGGTCGCGGGCGTTGCGGTATTCGGCGGGGTATTGCGCCTCCAGGGCGGAGGCGTTGGCCGCGTCGAGATCGCGAGCGGTTCGTGACAATCCGGAGGAGCCCGCGCAGCGGGCTTCCGCCGTCGCGACCAGCCGGTCACGGGCCTCCGCGCCGGCCTCCTGGTCGGCCAGGCGCTGCCTGCGCAGGGCCAGAGGTGTGTCCGCCGTGATCCCGGCCGCTTTCATGCAGGCGGACCAGCGTTGACGGGCGGCCACGTAGGCGGGGGCGGCCTGGGTCCGGCCGACGCGCATCTGGATGAGCGTCCGGGTGACCCTGCTGGCGCGGAACCAGCGCGCCTTGTCCCCGTAGAGCTCCTGCCACGCCTGGGCCACACAGCCGTTGGCACTGTGGCCGACCGTGCCGCCGACGGGCAGTTCCGCCTCGATGACCGCGGCACGGTCGCCGTGATAAGCGGTCAGCCAGGCGCGCCGTCGTTCCTCCGGCAGGCCGTGGAAGTAGTCCCGCGAAGGGGCGGCGGCCCTTTCCAGCTCCTTTCTCGCCGCTCTGCCGTACCCGTTCTCCCGCGCCCATTCCTCGTCGTCGACGACATAGGGAAACCGATCCATGTCCGGCGTCCTGCTTTCGGGCTCCGGCCAGTACCGCAGATTCCGCCCGCTCATGCAGGCGCCGATGAGAACCTGCTCGGCTTGATGGAGAATGCCGGTTTCCACGGGCGCCGCCGCACATCCGCAAAGCACGGCCAGCCCAACCAGGGCATGCCTCAACTGTCGTCCTGACACGTGAATCCCCCCGAGGGTGACGGGCCTGAGGCCGAATCGGGCCGTCTTCCGCGGAAAGCCGGCCCACTCACTGTCGCAGGAAGAATTCAGGCGTTGTGAGACTTGTAAGTCGTGGCTTAATCGCGCCGTTCAGGGACATGCGCGACCGGTCTGCGGCGGGGCGGCGTACACGTGGGGGGCGGATGCACCGGATCCATTTCACGAGCGACGACCTGGCACGCGTCCGGGTGGCGGCGACGTTGGGCCCGATGGCCGAGACGCTGTTCAGCCTGACCGCGCTGCGGGGGCGGTCGGGGGAGGCGACGTTCGGCGCGTGGCGGCGCCGGGCCCGCGCCGGGCTGGATTCCAGATACGCGGTCCTGGGGGCCGTCCTGCCCCCAGGAGGACCCAGTTTCGACCTGGCCAACCTGGCCGGGCCCGGACGCGACTTCGCCGAGAGCGCCGAGAACTTCCTGGCCAGGAGCCGGCACGCGGTGCGGGCGGAGCTCGACTACTACGCCGACCATCACGGCCGGGTGCCGGCGGCGCTGGCCGCGCTCGTCGACAGCCCGGCCGCCCGCCGGGAGCTGCTGTCCAGGGTGGAGAGCTACCATCAGGCCGCTGTCGAGCCCCACTGGAACCGCATCCAGGCACACCTCGCCGCCGAACGCACCCGGCGTGGCACGATCATGCTCGACCAGGGCGTCGATGGTCTGCTGTCCACCCTGCATCCGGACATCCGCTGGGCGCCGCCGACGCTCTACATCCGCAACGGCGACGAGACCCCTGCCGAGCTGACGCTCGACGGGCGAGGGCTGCTGCTGGTGTCGTCGTTCTTCCTGCGGGTTCCCACAGTGATGTACGACCCGAGGAGCCTCACCGGCGGCTTCCTGTTCTACCCGGCCGCCCTCGGCGCCGAGCAGGCCGCGAGCGTCTGGACGACCGGGACGTCGTCGAGCGCGCTGGCCGGCCTTCTGGGCCGCACCCGCGCGGCGATCCTCACCGCCATCGCCGACGGCGTGACCGGCACCGGCGTCCTGGCCAGGCGTCTCGACGTCTCCTCGGCGGCGGTCAGCCAGCACACCGCCGTACTGCGTGAGGCGGGCCTGATCACCACGCTCCGCCATCACGGCACCGTCCAGCACCACCCCACGCCGACCGGCCTGGCCCTCCTCGACCGGCCTGACACACCCCACGCCGGCCCTTGACGCCGTCCTCGGCACCGCCCGGGCACGCGATGTCCGGCGGGAGCCGGACGACCTCGCCACCGCACACGGCACGACCGCCGCCCTGAGCGTCGGACTCGTCCCCGGCGTCACCAACCTGCTGGCCCGCCTGGTCGCCGAGCGGTCACCGGGCAGTGACCTGCGCATCGGCGTGCTGCTCGGCTCGGGGGAGCACCCGTACCGTGCACCGCTTCCCTTCTCCGACCAGTACACGCTGCCCCGCACGATCGCCGTGCCGTCCGCCCGCACGGGCCTGTGCCTCGACTCCCGCCTGTTCACCATGCTGCTGGCCGCCGCCCGGCGGCCCGCGATCGAGAAGCTGCTGCGCCGTCCCCGGACACGCGAGCTGCTGCTCACGGCGCTGACGCGGATCCACCTTGGCGGTGGCGGCTTCGCCGTCACGGTCGGCGCCGGCCGGTGACGGGTTCGTCCTCGACGGCGATGACTGAATCGCGCGGCAGGCTCGCCGGTCAGCCGGGGTCGAGCCAGCCGAGTCGTGCCGCCCGCACGCCTGCCTGGAACCGGCTGCTCGCGCCCAGCACCGCCGTCAGCTCGCCGACCAGCCGGGTGATGGTCCGCGTCGAGACGCCCATGCTGCGCGCGATGGCGGAGTCCTTCGCCCCCGCTGCGAGCATGCGCAGCACGGCGAGCTGCTGCTCGGTGAGCGACACGCCATCGGTCGACCGTGGGACGTCCTCGGGCTCGGAGGCCGTCGTCCAGCAGTAGTCGTAGATCGCCGCCAGCGACTTCACCACGCCTCCACCGCGAATCAGCACGGTGCCCGCCTGCAGCGACTCCGGATCGGCCTGGACGACGGCGGTGTGGCGGTCGTAGATGAGCATGCGCGTAGGGATCACAGGCGTGACCCGCACCTCGATGCCGCACCTGCGCCATTCACCCATGAACTCCCGGATCAGCGGGTTCGACATGGCGATCTGCGCGTGCAGAGCACGCAACCGTACGCCGTTGCGGGCGGTGGTCTCGCTGCGGGCCAGGCCGGCCTCCAGCGACTCGCGGGTCCACGGCGCGATCGGATGCATGCCGAGCACTTCGTGTTCAGCCTGTTCGGCCAGCTCGTCAATGCGCTCGGACAGGTGCTCGCGGCGGTCGGGCCAGGGGAAGAACTCCACATGCGCGTGGCTGTCCGCCGGTCCGGACAGGCCGAGATAGTGCTTCGCCAGCGAAGCCGTCTTGACGTGCTGCTCGATCACGCTGTCGAGCAGCCGGTGGCTGCTCTGCAGGCTCCGGTTGAGCGCGGTGGCGACGTCGGCAGCGGTCTGCGTCTCAGGATTCAGCAGCTGGAGCCGGACGAGCTGGGAGCGAGCCCGGTCGATGTCCGCCGCCGCCAGGCGCAGCTCCTCGGCGGCCTCGGGCAACGACTCTCCTCGGTCCCGCATGCGGGCGTACAAGGAACGCGCCACGCTGTCATCCGCAGCAAGCGGCCCCCCGTCCACCACCGAACTCCCTCCCTAGCGCCGGCTCAACGCTGAACAGTGGCACATTCGGCCCTTTGTGGCAAAGGTTCCGGTTTTCGCCATGTCGTGTTTCGGAAGCGTCTGATGCCTCCACGCCGGTGCTTCCGTGCAGCACGATCTGTTCTGACGCGGCGCAGTACTCGCCGTGAAGCAGAAGGAGGGATCCGATGATCACTGTTGCCTACAGCCTCGTCGCTTATCGCATCGCCGGCCTGTCCCCGGAGACCTGCGGCCACTGTCTGGCCGCCATCAAGTCGGAGCTCATCCAGGTGCCGGGAGTCGTCGGTGTGGAGGTCGATCCGGCTGAGGGGCGGGTCAGCGTCCTGACTGATGGCCCTGTCGGCGAGGAACAGGTCCGCGTGGCGGTGGAAGCCGCCGGTTGCGCCGTCGCGGACTCCTGAGAGTTCGGGCACCGGGGTCCGCCGGCAGCGTTCTGGTGGACCCCACTTCAGTCGCCCGACTCTGACGCAGATCAGGGCTACGGTGACGACACGCGTGCAGGGTGCTGTGCAACAGGACATCCTGGACAGGAGGGGCAGTGTGGGGGAGATGGTCGCCGCCATGGCGCACTCCCCGGCGCTGCTGGAGGGCTACCTGAACCTGTCCCGCGCCACAAGCTGCCGCAGGCCCTCGGCGAGAAGGTCTCGCTCACCGATGCCGACGTCGCCGAGCTGCTGGCGTTGCATACCTGGAGGGGGTATCTTCGGGAGAAGTCGACGTGTGGGAGGCGTGCAGGATGAGTGACGCATTCGCAAGGCCCGGCGAGCCTCAGGTCGAGGGGTTCGTCGCGGACGGATACGACAAGGTGCGCGAGGTCTTCCAGAAGCTCGTCCACGACGGCCGGGAGACAGGGGCCGGCGTGTCGGTCTGGCGCGACGCGCGTGAGGTCGTCCGGCTGAGCGGGGGATGGGCCGACAGCTCGCGGCGCCGCCCCTGGAGTGCCGACACCCTTGTCCAGCCGTACTCGCTGTCGAAGTCCTTCGTGACCCTCGCGGCCCTGGTGGCGGTGCGCGACGGCTCACTGGCCCTCGACGAGCCGGTGGCCAGGTACTGGCCCGAGTACGGGGTCAGGGGCAAGGACCGGACGACGCTGCGCCACGTTCTCACCCACCGGGCCGGCCAGCCGCGCTTCCCGGCGGAGGCGGCCGGCCTCGACCTGCTGGACGACGCCGGGCTGCGCGAGAGCCTGGCCCAGGCGGCGCCCGAGTACGTGCCGGGAACGTCGCTCGGCGAGCACGCGCTGACCTACGGGCATCTGGTGGACGGCATCCTGCGCGCGGGCGCCGGCACCACGCTGGGGGAGACGTTCAACGAGGTCGTGCGGCCCGCGCTCGATCTGGACGCGTGGTTCGGGGTGCCGGACGACCAGCTGGGACGGGTCGCCGACCTGGAGTACGCCGACCCCGACTGGCCCCACCGGCTGCACGCCGCGCCCTGGCTCCAGATCCCGGACGGAACCCTGGACGTCGAGCGGGCGAACTCCCGCGCGTGGCGGCAGACGGTCTTCGGCGCCGTCAACCTGCACACGACCGCCACGGCCATGGCCCGCTTCTTCGCCGAACTGACCGCCGAGGACGGCCCCGTGCGCACCCTGCTCGGCCCCGAACTGCACGCCGAACTGCTCGCCCCGCAGGTCACGGACTTCGACGAGGTCTTCGGCACCAGGATCACCTGGACGCTGGGCTTCGTCCGCGACCACGGCAAGATCGCCAAGGGCGGCATCGGCGGCTCGGCGGCCTGGTGGTCGCGCAGGCACCACCATGGCTGCGCCTACCTGACCCGGCGGCTGGACGATCATTCCAGGGCCGCCGAGATCGCGGCCGCCCTGGGCGACGATTTGACGGTCGTGGGCGAGGACTGAGCCGGATCCGCTCATCGATCGGCGGCGACAGGCTCACGGAGAGCCGGTCTGGCGGAGCCGGCGCAAGATCCGGATCAGGAAAGCCGCCGGCCGGCCGGTCGAGCGCGGCCTGCGTTGGCTGCATCGAGCGGCGCCCCGGTCACCTCCTGGTGAATGGGCCGGTCATGGCGACCGGGCCGCTGCTCGCCGTGCTCCTGCAGCTGGTGTTCAAGCCCTGGCCGTGTGGGCGGGCGTTCGTGCCGCCTGGCGTCGCGGGGATGGTGGTCGTGGTCGCCGTGGAGGTCGGGCTGGTGACCAGTGGCGCGGTGTTCAATGCGGTGCCGGCCGCGTACCGGCTGGGCAACCCTCCTGCCGGCCGGGTCAGGAGATGCGGAAGGCGCGGCGGTAGGCGCCTGGGGTGGTGCCTACCCGGGTGTGGAAGTGGCGGCGGAGGTTGACTGCCGAGGTGAGGCCGACGCGGGTGGCGATCGCCTCCACGGGAAGGTCCGTCTCCTCCAGCAGGGTGCGGGCTTCGGCGATGCGGCGGGACAGGAGCCAGGCGCCCGGGCTCGTGCCCAGGTGGTCGGCGAAGCGGCGGGCCAGGGTGCGGGGGGAGACGTTGAGGTACGCGGCCAGGTCGCCCACCGACAGCGGCGTGGCCAGGCGCGCGGCGGCCCAGGCGAGGAGGCCGTCGAGGGAATCGTCCGGCGGCGCCGACGGGATGTACTGGGTCTGGCCGCCGTCGCGGTGCGGTGGCATGACCATGTGGCGGGCGAGGAGGGCGGCGTAGGCGGCGCCGTGGTCGCGGCGGACCAGGTGGAGGCACAGGTCGATGCCGGCGCCCGCCCCTGCGCTGGTGGCGACGTCGCCGTGGTCCACGTAGAGCTTGTCCGGTTCGACGCGGACCTGCGGGAACTCGCGGCGCAGCCGGGCGGCGCGGGCCCAGTGGGTGGTGGCGGAGCGGCCGTCCAGGAGGCCGGTGCGGGCCAGGGCGAAGACGCCCGAGCAGATCGTGACCAGGCGGGCCCCGCGGGCGTGCGCTCGCAGGAGTGCGCGGCGCACGCGGGGCGGCAGCGGCGCCTCCACCGGCGCCCAGCCGGGGATGATCACGGTGTCGGCGGTCGCGAGCGCGGAGAGGCCGCGGGGGACGGACATCGCGTATCCGGCCGTCGTCGGCACCGGGCCCGGCCTCTCCGCGCACACCTCGAACTCGTAGCGTTGCGGCAGGCCGTCGCGGACGGTGCCGAAGACCTCGGCGGCGCAGCCGAGCTCGAACGTCGACTGCACCGGACGGACCAGCGCCACCACCCGATGCATGGCAGAAAAGTACCCCATGGTGTCATTGCTGACGCTGGCCCGCCCTCGGGCGAACGCGGCACTTTGGGGGCATGTATCCCGAGATTCTGGCCCAGGAGGGCTACACGTCCGTGTCCGTCGACGAAGCCCCGGTCCGGGAGGTCTTCCCCGGGATCCGGCTGCGTCCGCTGTGGAAGGGGCCGACCGGGGCGCACGCCCACGTGCTGGAGATGGACCCGGGCACGTCATGGCCGCGCCGCGACGTCCACGAACCGGGTCCCGAGGAGGTGTACGTGGTCGCGGGCACCTTCAGCGACGGCGCCCGCGACTACCCCGCCGGCACGTTCCTGCACGCCCCGGCCGGAACGTGGCACGTGCCGTCGTCGGCGACCGGCTGCACGCTGTTCCTGTTCTACCCCGAGGGCTGAGGATGCCCCTGGGGCGGGCGTTGTCCGGGCAGGAAGTGATCTGGGAAATGGACAGTTCCCGCTGACACCGTCGTCCCCGTCAAGCCGGCAGGACCGAGGCGGGGGACGGCGATGCAGCAGGTGCGGGACAGCGACGGCGTACGCGACGCGTACGACCGGTCGGCGGCCTTCTACGACCAGGTCACCCAGGCCGACGACTACGACCGGTGGGTGGCGCTGTACCTGGAGCTGTTGCGCGAGCACGGCGTCACCCCCGGAGGCCGGCTGGCCGATCTGGGGTGCGGCACCGGGAAGGGCGCTCTGCGGCTGGCCGGGCACGGGTTCGAGGTGACCGGGATCGACCTGTCGCCGCGCATGCTGGACGTGGCGCGCGGCAAGCGGGGGGCCGGGCGGGTGCGGTTCGTCCAGGGGGATCTGCGGTGCCTGCCCGAGGGGCTGGGGCCGTTCGAGGTGGCGGTCACGATGGGGGAGCCGCTCAACCACCTGCGCGACGAGGACGAGCTCGCAGCGGCGTTCGCCCAGGTGGCGCGGGTGCTGGCGCCTGGCGGGCTGTTCCTGTTCGACGTCAACACGGCCGGGTTCTACCGGCGGCTGGCCGGGGTGCGGCACGTCGTCGAGGACGAAGGGTCGCTCGTGCTGCATCGCGGCTTCGCCGCCCATGAACGGGAAGGCGCCGAACTGCGGGTGGATCACTTCCGGCGCGAAGGCTCCGAGGGCGGGGACGGCGCGCGCTGGACGCGTACCCACGTGCTGTACTCCTGGGCCTATTTCGCCCCCGCCACGGTGGAGCGGCTGCTGGCCGCCGCCGGTCTGGCGCAGGTGGCCGCCTACGGGCTGGACGCCGGCGGGCTCCGTCCGGGCGGCGACGAGTGCGATGACCGCAAGCGGCTCGTCGTCGCCCGCTCCGAGCACCCGGGCCGCCACGGCGCGCGGCCCCGGGGAGACGTCCGAGGCACGGGAAGGAGGTGACGACCATGCGCAAGATCACGATCACGGCCAAGCCGGTCGAGCGGCCCCGCCGCATCTGGAACTGGAGCTGGTAAAGCCGGCCGCCGGGGGTGCCCGTGCCCACGCGGGCACCCCACCATCACCATTGATAGAAGGAAAAATCCGGACATGCGGCTGCGACGGGCCTTCTGCCTGACCTGCTACTGGCACCAGAACGCTTTCACCGCCCACCCCTACCCCGACGGCCGGCCCGTCGCCCTGCCGGCGCCCGCCGCCGAACTCCTCGACGCCTTCGGCACCTGGTCCACCCCCGAGGAGGCGGCCAAGACCCTGCCCGCCTACGACCCCCAGACCGTCACAGAGGCCGCCGCCACCCTCCTGGCGCACGGCCTGCTGCTGGCCGAAGGCACCCCCGAGGCCGAACGCGACGAGCACCTGGCCCGCCACTGGGAGCACTGGGTCCCGGAGGCCGCCTTCTTCCACTACGCGACCCAGCACGACGTGTACGAGACCGCCGGCGAGGACGACCGCCACGACCTCACCGCCGACGGACGCCCCCCGCTGTTCACCGCCTACCCCCAGGCCCACCGCGTCCTGCTGCCCCGCGTCCCCGCCCCGCTGGACGCCCCGCTCGGCGAGGTGCTGTATCGCCGCCGCACCCACCGCCGCTTCGCCGGCCGCCCGGTGCCGCTGCCGGCGCTGGCCGCGCTCCTGTCCACCGTGTTCGGGCCCGTGGACTACATCGACGGAGGCGGCTTCGGTGCGCTGTTCCGCCGGACCAGCCCGCAGGGCGGAGCCCGGCAGGAGCTGGACGCGTACGTGGGGATCCGTTCCGTGGACGCCACCGCCCCGGGCTGGTACCACTACAACGTCCGCGAGCACTGCCTGGAACTGCTGGCCGGCGGCTGCACCGCGGAGGAACTCGCCACCCTGTGCGGCGGCCAGGGCTGGGCGGCCGACGCCTGCTTCGTCGTGGTGCTGGTGGCGCGGGTGGAGCGCATGCTGGTCAAGTACCGCAACCCGCGCGCCTACCGGGTCTGCCTGCTCGACGCCGGCCACCTCGGCCAGACCTTCGTGCTGACCGCCACGGCCCTGGGCCTGGGCCCCTTCCAGACGGGCGCCTTCCACGACACCGCCCTGGCCGCCCGCCTGAACCTGGACGGGGTGACCTCCGTCCCCCTGTACGTCCTGGGCGCCGGCCTGCCGGAGAGCACCCCCGACCCGGACGCGCGCCCGGCCGGCCTCACGGCCTTCCGCCACACCACTCTGTGAGGCTCAGCACTCGCGCCGCGCCCTGGCGGCGAACTCGGCCTCCGAGATCAGCACATCGACCCCGTCCGGCTCCTTCTCATTGCCGTGGTCCTGAACGAGGACACGCCCGGGGGTGATCTTCCGCTTGGTGTTGTGGGTGAAGCCGACGTCGGCCATCCGCACGTGCGTCGTCCGGTTGTACGCGCCGGCCATGTACCGCTGCCCCGGCTGGAAGTCCAGGTCACCCGAGGCGAGGGACCACCCCGCGGTCACCCGCTCCAGATCCACCGAAGCGGACGATCCGGACAACTTCGGCGCCCGCACATCCGCCTGATCCACGAGGTCACCGTTGACCCGGCGATAGACGATCACGCCGTCCGGCGGCAGCCCGCACCAGGCCGCCACCACCGTCAGGCGTCCTTCGGCGTTGACCGTCAGCCCGGTGACGCCGCCGCGGGCCGGGCTCGCAGGCACACAGCCGGCCGCCGTGGCGAGGACGACCACGCCGAGGCATCGCCGGAGGCGACGACCACCCTTGCTCATGCTCACGACTCCGCTGATCAACTGACACGCTGGAGGACGATATTTCCGACGTTGTGTCTCGCATCGGTCGCGGCGGCGTCTCTCCTGCGGCGCGATGCCGATCCTTCGCGGCGGCGGCCCAGAAGGCGACCGGCAGTCGGTGCACGCCGTAGATGAGCATGTCCGTACGCAGGGGCGCCTCCTCGTCCGGCACCGCCAGGCGCAGGCCCGGGAAACGTTCGAACAGGGCGGGCAGCGTGCCGGGCGTTCTGGTCAGTGCTCGCGCCGGATGAGGCTGATGAGTTCGAGGTAGCCGACGCCTTTGGAGATGGAGGCGGGGCTCACGCGCAGCCGCTGGGTGGGGTCGGCGACGGTCAGGTCGCCGGTGTCGCTGGTGAACAGGCAGGCCAGCACTCGGGCCGCCATCGGCGGCGGGCGCGCCATTCGGCGGCCCGGTACCTGGTCGGCGTCCTGCGAGAAGCGCGAAGTGCAGTTGTGGCGCAGTCGAGCCTGTCGACTGGCAGTGGATCCGCGGTGCTGAGCGGTAACGCACCTTGTTCGGTGGTCTGCCGATGCCACGTGTCTTGGCTGTGCGCTGCACATGCGCGGTTCTTAGGGGAGGGCGTCCTCAAGGGCCCTGGCGACAAGAAAGCCTGCTGCCGTGATGGCCAAAAAACCAAATCCATAATAAACCTGGCCCATGGCGAACAGCGCAAGCGCGGACATAATGCCACCACCTGTCGCCCCAATAAAAGCAATACTGACGAATGTTACAAGCATGTCGATGACGACGGCTGTGAATCCATGAATGCCGCTGAAGGTCCGCTTGCTCGATAGATGTGTGATCCGCGCCAAAACAAAGACCAGGGCGCCGACAACTATCATTCCGGCTGCGACTGCCGCTAAGGTCCATGGGTTGTCGATCCAGGACTCGGCAGTGCATCCGATGAGCAAGATGACAACACCGAATCCTCCTATCGCAAAATACAAGGGGGCTCCTGCTATGAAAAACAGCATGGCCTTCACCTCCATCTGCGGGAAACGCTTCGGCGGTCAACTCGGGCGTCTGTCGCCCCTGTCGCTTCTCCAGCATCTCTGTATTCCCGCCCGGTCTTCCGGTGAGTCCAACCCGCTCCTGAGCCGCCGATCAAGGTCGAAACGCAGCATATCGGCATGGTAACGGCGTCTGTCCGGGACCGGTCCCCGCGACCTGACCGGATTCGTGTGCGCCCATATTGTGGGACTGTGCGGCCCACCTGTTGAGGCAACGGTCAGCCCTCGAAAATGACCTGATTGCGCTTGTGCCGTTCGAGCTCGTCGATGCTGTGCTGGAGGAGACTCGCGGCGTACAGCGTCGTCTGCGCGCGCTGCCCCCTCGCGTGTCGGGCGCGACGGCACTGGCGATCGCGTGCGCGCCGGCACCGCCCTTCCGCCCTCCGCCGCCGCGGGCACGTCGACGGGGTCATCGGCTCCCGAAGCCGCCGCGGAGCCGGGACCAGGCGAGCAGGACGTGCACCCGACCGGGCAGGCCGAGCTTGGCCAGGACGTTCGACACGTGCACCTTCACCGTGTACCTGCTGATCACCAGCCGGGCCGCGATCTCGTCGTTGGACAGGCCCCGCGCGAGCAGGTCGCACACCTCGCGCTCGCGGCCGGTCAGCCGCCCGGCGGCCTCCAGCAGCGCGCGGTCCTCCTCCGTGGGCAGCACGGGCCGCAACGCCTCGATCATCCGCGTCGTCGCCTCGGGTGCCAGCACCGACTGGCCGGAGGCGACGATCCTGATGCCGTCGCGGATCCGCTCGCCCGGCGCGTCCTTCAGCAGGAATCCGCTGGCGCCCGCCTGAAGGCCCGCGTAGACGTAGCTGTCCAGGTCGTACGTCGTCAGGATCAGCACCCTGGACGGCCCGCCCCGCGCCACGATGCGGCGGGTGGCCTCGATGCCGTCCATGCCGGGCAGCCGGATGTCCATCAGCACCACGTCGGGCTCGTGGGCGGCGGCGGCCTCGACGGCCGAGGCGCCGTCGCCCACCGCGCCCACCACGGTCAGGTCGCCGGCCGCGCCGACCAGCCGGACCAGCGCCTCCCGCAGGAGCTGCTCGTCGTCGCAGACCAGGACGCGGATGCCGGTCACGACCTGCTCCGCAGCGGCAGCGTGGCGCGCACCTCGAAGACGTCGCCGGCGCGGCCCGCGTGTACGGTGCCGCCCAGCAGCTCCACCCGCTCCCGCATGCCGACCAGCCCCACGCCCGCGCCGTTCCCGATCGTCCCGGGCACGTCCGACACCGGGTTGGTGACCTGGATCGACAGCCGCGAGGGGGCGTAGTCGAGCACCACCTTCACCTCCACCGGCCCGGCGTGCCTGGCCGCGTTCGTCAGCGCCTCCTGCACCACGCGGTAGGCCGCCAGCTCGATGCTCCCGTCGGCCGGCCGCACCTCGCCGCGGCGTTCGAGCGACACCCGCGGCCCGCCCGGCGGCACGGCCGCGAGCAGGGCGTCGAGCTGGTCCAGCCGCGGTGGCGGGGCCAGCGGGTCGTGGCCGGGCGGCTCCCGCAGCACGCCGAGCAGCCGCCGCAGCTCGGCGAGCGACTCCCTGCCGGTACGGGCCACGCGCCGCAGCGTGCGCTCCATGTCGTCGCCCGTGTCGGCCCCCGCCTCCGCGTCGACCACCATGGTGGTCACCGAGTGGTTGAGGATGTCGTGCAGCTCCCTGGCCAGCAGCGCCCGCTCCCGCTCGGCCGCGCGTCGCTCCGCCTCGGCCCGCTCCACCTCCAGCAGCCGCGAGCGGGCCTGGAGCTCGGCGATGCGGTCACGCTGCCGGGCGTCCACCCGCCCCACCGCGCAGAAGCCGACGAACAGCGCCGCGGCGGCCGCGTACACCGCCACGACCCGCACCGGGTCGCCGATCGCCAGCAGGGTGATCGGCAGGCCGGTGAGCAGCAGCGCCAGCACCGCGACCACGCCGATCACCCGGCGGTCGCCCCGGCCCCACGCCCCAGCCGGGACGCGGCGACCAGGGGCGCCACCAGGATCGGCATCTTCAGCAGGGCCAGCGCCAGCTCCAGGCCGACCACCACGGACAGCACGGTGAGCGGGAACCGCCGCGACCACATCAGCGCCAGCGACTGCGCGCCCGCCAGGGCGAGCCGGACGGCCAGCTCCTCGCCGCCCGCCTCGCCGGCCAGCCCGATCAGCCAGCCGGCCACCGGCGGCAGGGCGGCCAGCAACCCGTCGCTCAACCACTCCAGGCCGGTCCGGCGGCCCGCCGGATCGTGCGGGCCCGCCTCCAGCCGTACGCCAGCAGCAGGGCGACCGGAGCCCACGGCACCAGCGCGATCGTCCAGCTCAGCGCCAGGGGCGGGCCCGGCGGCGCGATCGCCTGGATCGGCAGGACGCCCGTCGAGGTCCCGCCCGGCCCCTCCACCACGAACTCGAACCGCCACGTGCCCTCCTCCGGCAGCGACACGACGTCCAGCCCCCACACCTGGCGGGCGCGCGGGTGCCGCGGCAGCACGATGCTGTCGCCGCGGCGCTGCAGGACGATGCCCTTCAGTCCCGCGCGGTCGCCCGACGGTGAGACGGTGGTGACCAGCCCCGTACGCCCCTCGACACCGCCGGCCGGCTCGAACGTGAAGTCCAGCGACTGCAGGGCGCGGATCGGCCACTCCGTGAACGATACGGTGATCGTGGACCGATCGCTCATCCGTACCGTCTCGGTGTGCACGATCTCGCCCGGCAGTGGCGGCGCCCCGGCAGCAGCCGAAGCCGGAGCCGGAGCCGGGCTCGCCGCGAGGGTCGTCCTCGCGGCGGCCGGGCTCGCGGCAGGGAGCGGCGGCGCGGCGGCGGCCGGGGGCGCGGTGAGCAGGAGGGTTGTCACGGCGGCGGCCGTCACCCCCAGGAGGCGCCTCACGCCGTCACCGCCACAGCCCCGGCCGACGGCGTCCGGACACCGAAGCGGCGCAGCATCACGGCGCACTGCCAGCCCAGCCACCCCGTGCCCGCCCCGATCACGACCGCCGCCACCAGCGTGGCCGCCACATTCATCTCCATGCCGATCGCGCCGTAGAACACCGCGGTGTTGACGCCCACCAGCGCCCCGATCCCCGCCATGACCGGCAGCGGGCGCGCGCCGCGCCGTGCCGCGAACGCCACCGCCCCACCGGCCACCAGCGCGATCAGCGGGAACGTGGCCGGAAACCCGATCAGCACCTGCGGCAGGCCGGTCGCGTAGTCGCGCATCGGCTGGCCGATCGCGCCGGCGTACCAGCGGGTCGCGGCCGGCGCGAACAACGCGAGCCCGCCCTGCACGCCCACGAACGCCAGCCCGGCGGCGGCGGGCCAGCGCCAGCCGCGCGTCAGCCCGGCGATCAGGCTCAGCGTCAGCGCGCCCGCCGCGCCGAGCCCGAGCACCCGCGGCGCCACCCCCGGCAGCCAGGCCAGCAGCAGCTCGGAGAGCATGCCGAAGGCGGAGGTCGAGCCGATCGTGGCCAGGGCGACCGCCAGGGCCAGCCCCCACCTCTCCGACCGGGTGCGGCGCAGCACCGCGAACGCCATCACCATGGCGAAGATCTCCACCTGGATGGACAGCCCCAGCCCGAAGTGCGACGGCGTCGTCCCGGCCGCGATGTCGAAGCCGTACACCTCGTGCCACCACAGGTCGGAGCCGGCGTACAGGAGGTTGCCCGACGCGCCCAGCCCGCCCACGAGGAACGGCCACGGCGCCCGGAAGGTGCGCAGCACCGTCACCGACGGCGTGCCCGTCGCCGGCCCCCGCGCCCACGTCGAAAGCAGCACCACGGTCAGGCAGCTCAGCCCGATGATGCCGGTGCCCACGTAGAGCAGCAGGTGGGGCGCCGTCCAGAAGTTGTCGGGGCCGACGTCGCCGTGCCACTGGCCGTCCCAGACCATGCCGGTCAGCAGCACCGCGTAGCCGAGCATCAGGAACCAGGCGCCCCTCACCTCCCTCCGGGGCACGTCACGCCGCTGCGCCGTCACTGGTGTGTCCATCTACTCTCCCTTTCCGACCAGGGTCCTGACCGTGATCACCTCGGTGCCGGGGGTGCCGCGCACGCGGATCCCCAGCTCCCAGGCGCCGGCCATCGTGAACAGCTCGCCGCGCGCCACGTGACGGCCCGTGCCGTCGCGCGGCGCGGCGAGTTCCGGGGTGGTGTGCCCCATGTGCGGCATCACCGCGAACACCGACACCTCGGCGGCCCGCGGCTCGACGCCGATCCGCACCTCCCGCGGGCCGGTGCCCGGCTCCAGCTCCAGGCGCACGGTGTAGTGCGCGCCCCTGCCGGTCAGCTCCACCGGGCCCTGCGCGCCGCCGCCTCGGACGATCCACAGGAGGCCGGCGGCGATCAGCAGGACGGGCAGCACGAGGGACGCGCGGCGGCTCCAGGTCATCGGGCGCTCCCCTCCTCGACGTCGATGACGTACGGAACGGTGACGATCGCGTAGTTCCGCACGTACTGGATCCAGGCCAGATGGCGGCCGGGCCGCGGGAAGGTGAAGGTGAACCTCAGGCGGGGGCCGTACCGGGCGACCGACTCGTCCGGCGGCCGTTCCCCGGGCGCCGTCATGGAGGCGGCCTCGTGGACGTGGCCGAGGTAGCCGCCGTCCCGGCTGCGGACGATCAGGTGACCGGCCATGCCGAGCCACGGCTGCACGGCGGTGCGGCCCGTGTCCAGCGTGAGGGTCACCGGCCTGCCCGCGACCGGCCGCGCCGGCTTCAGGACCGGCCGCGCGCCTTCCGGCCGCTCCGGCTCCGGCCGCTTTCCTTCCGGCCGCGCCACTCGCGCCGATCCTGCTGCCGGAGGCGGGCTCCCCACCGTGAACGCGCCGGAGACGAGCTGCCCGCCCGCGTCGGCGCGCTCGAACTCGGCGTACACCAGGTGCCGGCCCGCCTCTCCCGCGCGCAGCCGCACCTCGTGCACGCCCGGCGCGACGCGCAGAGGATGCACGTGCCGGAAGTACGTGCCGTCCTGGCTCGTCACCACGACGTGCGACAGCGCGCCGTGGTGCTCGGCCAGATCGTCAGCGGGACGGCCGGTCGAGCCGTCGAACAGGGTCACCCGGAGCCGGAACTCCGCGTACGCGCCCGGCCGCCGCGGCTCCACCTCGATGAGCGGCTGCGCGTTCGGCTTGCCGAGCGGCCGCACCCCCTCCGGGACCGCCGGCGCCCCGTCGGGCACAGGCGGCACGAACCACGGCGACAGCCCGCCCGCGGTGAACGCCACGGCCGTCGCCACCACGAACGCGACCGCGCCCGCCCCTGCCGCCCCGCGACGTGCCTGCGCCGCCGCCACCAGCGCGACCACCAGGGCCAGCGCCGCGCAGGCGAAGGCCAGGTACACGACCACCTCCCACGGCGGCGCCGCCGGCACCAGCAGGTCGAACGGCAGCACCGAACGCTCGCCGCCGGCCCGTACCTCCAGCTCGTGCGGCCCCACCCGCTCCGCCCGCAGCAGCACCGGGTACATGCCCGGCGCGTCCTCCCGCACCTCGGCCGCCGCGGCGGAGGAGCCGCCGGCTCCGGCGGGCCGCAACGTCAGCTCGACCCGGCCGCCCCGGCCCGGGTCGTGCGCCACCACGTCCACCTGCAACGGGGCGGGCACCCGCAAGCTCGCCCGCACCACCACCGTCAGCTCCATGCCGGCGATGGTCTGGGCGAAGCGCACGTCGGCCGAGCCGCTGCGGCCGTGCGCCCAGGCGGGAGCCGCCCAGGCGAGCACGGCCGCCAGCGCGAGCACGGCGGGGATCAGGCGTTTCAGCACGAGCCCGAGCGTAGGAGCGAGCCGGTGGCCGGCACATCACGCGCGGGCACTGACCTGCCTAGTTCCCGGGAACTAGGCGAAGAGCGTTCGACGGCTGCGCCACCTCGCCTCCCTCGATCAGTCGACGCCTCGGGCGAACGGAGGAAGCGCAGGTCCTCCATGACCAGGGCGACGTCCGTGGCGCCGCCGTGGCGCAGGGCCAGCCGGCCGGGCGCACGCGGACGCGGTAGCCGTCGCCGGCGGGCTCCAGGACGAGGGCCGGTGGGCGCAGTTCGGCTTCGTCGAGCACGTTCTGGACGCGCCGTGCGGCGAGGATCCCGGCCTGGCGGCGGCCGAGGCGGAGGCGGACCCGGCCGCCGCGTCCCGTCACTGGCGGGAGGCGGTCGAGGCGTTCACGCGGCTCGGCGGGTGCGAGGCCGCCGAGCCGGTCGGCATCGATCCCCGGGGCCGGTGCGCGGACGTCCGCCGGTGACCGAAGGACCGCCGCCGGTCAGATCGGGTGGCAGTCGAAGCCGCCGAGGTTGTTGTGCAACTCGTACGTGAGCACCAGGCCGCAGAGGTACTTCCCGGCCGCCGGGCCGGTCCGGATGGTCACCTCCGCGTTGACGCCCCCGCTGTGAACCGGGGAGTTGCAGTTCTCGCCGCTCACGTGGAGGCTGCCGTCATCGCTAGGTATGACACGGCCGGTCTCGCAGGAGAAGGGGAACGAGGCTTGCGCCGGTGCTGTCAGCGTGGTGGTCGCCAGCAGCGTCGCGCCGGCGATGGTGGCGATGCGTTTGACGGTCATGTCTGGAAGCTACGGGCGGCCGAGAGCCGAGCACAGATGCCGGGTGTCACCATCGGGTGTGCGTTTCGCACACCCGGCGGAGCTCGTGCGGCTGGCTGGAACGCCACCTGTGGCCCGACCACGTCAGCGCCATCACCCGCACCGCACACCGCTACGAGACCCGCCTCGGCTGAACCGGGCATATGGGTGCTGGCACCCATGCCGCCACCCCCCTCAGGCGTGCTTTCATCGTGCGGACCGCCAGATTCAGCGACGCAGAATCGGCGACGCAGAATCAAGGGGTCGGACGCGGCTCGTGGAGGGGCAGGGTGGGGCGAGGCAGGGTGAGGCGGGGCGGCACATTCGCCGGGTACGCGAGCGCGCCCCTGCGCTGCCTGGCGCTGGCCGGGCTGGCGCTGCTGGGGCCGCCGCTCCTGGTCGTGACCTTCGTGGGCGCGCACGCGGGGCTGCCGTCCCCGGCGTTCTTCGTCGAGCAGGGCCGCCGCCTCCCAGCACTGGCGCGGCGGCTGGCCGCCCGGTGGGGCGGCGTGGAGATCGCCGCGCCGTACCGCCCGGCCCCGCCGCCGCCCGTGCGGGATGCCGACGGCTGGTACCGCGACGGCGACACCTTGTTCCGTTCGGCGTTCGTGCCCGCCTACCTGGCGCGGCTGCGGTGGGTCGCCCGCGATCCGGCGACCGCGCGCGACCTGGCGTGGATGGCGCTCAACCCGCTGGTCGGCGGCGTGCTGGCGGGGCTCGCTCCGGCGCTGGCCGGCGGCGGGCTCGCGGCCTTGTGGTGCCACCGCCCGGCCGGGGCGGCGGCGGTGCTGCTCGGCGTGGCGCTCGGGCCTTGGCTGCTGCGCCTGCACGCCCGCTGGACCCGGGTGCTGCTCGCGCCACCGCCCCACCAAGCGCCCGGCCGCGTCGCGCGGGCCGTCGGGGCGCGGGCCGCCGCCGGGGCGCGGGTGTGCGCGAGCGTCGTGCTGGCCATGGTGGCGACGGTGTTCGCCGTGGCTCAGACGGTGACGATCGGGCTGATGCCGGTGCGGCTGTGGCCGGAGACGGTGCTGGGCTCGCGCCGGTTCGTGTCCTGGCGGCGGGCCCGGATCGGCGAGTGGACGGGCGTGCGGATCGCCGAGCCGTACCTGCCCGAGCCGCCGCTGCCCGACCCCGATCCTGACGGGTCGTACCGGCTGGGGTGGGGGCCGGTCGGCACGGTCTACCGGACGCGGGGAGCCGCCGTGCGGGCGCGGCGGTTCGGGTGGATGATCCGCGATCAGGCTTCGTGGCGGGATCTGGCGTGGTTGTTCCTGGAGGTGCCCGTCGCCGCCGTGCTCTTCGCCGTGCCGGCCGCGCTGATCGTCGGCGGGCTGGGCTGGTTGTGCTGGCTGTGGGTGTGGACGTCGGCGCTGGGCCTGCTCACCGGCGTGACGTGGTCGCCCGGCGACGTGCTGCACGCCGCCGTGCCGGCGTTGTCGGGCGTCCCCGCTCCGGTGGCCGGACTGGCCGCCGCCGCCCTCGGCATGGCGCTCGCACCGGCGGCGCTGCGCCGGCACGCCCTGCTGAGCCGCTCGCTGCTCGGCCCGGGCAGGGCGGCGCTGCTGGCGAGCCGGGTCGACACGCTGACCAGCAGCCGCGCCCAGATCCGCGACGCCCAGGCCGCCGAGCTGCGCCGGATCGAACGCGACCTGCATGACGGCGCGCAGGCCCGCTGGGTGGCTGTCGGGATGACGCTGGGCGCCGCGGAAGGGCTCATCGACCAGGACCCGGAGGCGGCCAAGGCGATGATCGCCGGCGCCAAGGACATGTCGGTGGCCGCACTCGGCGAGCTGCGGGAGCTCGTCCGCGGCATCCATCCGCCGGTGCTCGCCGACCGCGGGCTCGCCGACGCCGTGCGCACCCTGGCGATGGACGCCCCACTGGAGGCCGAGGTCCGGGTGCGCCTGCCGGGCCGGGTGGCCGCGCCGATCGAGGCCGCGGTCTACTTCGCCGTGTCCGAGCTGCTGACCAACGCCGCCAAGCACGCCGCCGCGTCCAGGGTTCTGGTGGAGCTGCGCCACGCGGACGGCCTGCTGACGGTCACCGTGGCCGACGACGGGCGGGGCGGCGCCGCGGCCGGCCACGGAGGCGGCCTGCACGGCATCCGGCGCCGCCTCGACGGATTCGACGGAGTTCTGACCCTGTCCAGCCCGCCGGGCGGACCGACCGTAGTCACCTTGGAGATTCCATGCGCGTTGTCCTCGCCGAGGACGTCTACCTCCTCCGGGAAGGACTCACCCACCTCCTGAGAGCCCACGGCATCGAGATCGTGGCCGCGGTGGACACCGGCGCGGAGCTGCTCGACGCCCTGGCCAGGCACCGCCCGGACGCCGCGATCGTGGACGTGCGCCTGCCGCCCGGCTACACCGACGAGGGGGTGCGGGCCGCCATCGAGGCCCGCACCCGCCGCCCCGGCTTCCCCGTGCTGGTCCTGTCGCAGTACGTCGAGCAGATCTACGCCCGCGAGCTGCTGGCCGACGGCGCCGGAGGGCTCGGTTACCTGCTCAAGGACCGGGTGTTCGACACGAGCCACTTCGTCGACGCGCTGCGCCGGGTCGCCTCCGGCGGCACCGCCATGGACCCGGAGGTGATCTCCAAGCTGCTCGGCGGCACGTCCCCCCTGCACCCGGCCGCGTCGCTGAGCCCGCGCGAGCGCGAGGTGCTCCAGCTCATGGCGCAGGGCCGCTCGAACGCCGCCATCGCGGGCCAGCTGTACATCAGCGAGGGCACGGTCAGCAAGCACATCGCCGCCATCTTCGCCAAGCTCGGCCTGGAGGACAGCGGCGACAGCAACCGCCGGGTCCTGGCCGTGCTGGCCTTCCTCAACCACGCACGGCCGGACCCCGCAGGGCCCTGATCAGCGGTCCGCCCTGACGGACAGGGCGTGCCGGAACACGCCGCGCGGGTCCCAGCGGGCCTTCACCCGCTGCAACCGCGGGTAGTTGCCGCCGTAGTAGAGCGTGGACCAGGGCACGCCGGAGGTGTTCCACGCCGGGTCGGCCAGATCGATGTCGGGATAGTTGATGTAGGCGCCGCCGTTGGCGCCGTTCGGGACCGGTACGCCGCCCGTGTCGGCGTACATCTCCCGGTAGAGGCGGCGTACCCAGGCGATGCTCTCGGCGCCGTCCCCTTCCGTCCATCCGCCCAGGAAGAGGGCCTTGAGTATCGAGTCGCGCTCGGCCACGGCGGTCGCGCCGGGGGCCACGGTGTTGACCTGCCCGCCGTACGACGCCAGCAGCAGCACCCCGTTCGAACCGGCCGGGGCGGGCACGCTGAGGCGGTCGTAGGCGAGCCCGATCTGCCGGTCGGTGAACCGCCGGCGCAGCTGGGCGGACTTGGCCTTGAACCTGCCCGACTCCTGGCCGCTGCTGAGCGCTTCCGTGCTGATCGCGTGGTACCAGGGCAGGCGTTGCGCCTCGGGGATGACCGCCTTCGCCGTGACTCCCCGCGTCAGCGCCGCGAAGTACTCGGTGAGCAGGCGGCCGGCGTCCGGGACGGAGGCGTCCATCATGGTCGGCAGGATCATGCCGCCGGGGTCCGCCCCCGGTGTGCGGCTCTGCACGATCAGCGCGCTCCAGAGGCCCGCGTACGGCGTGCCGGGGGCGCTGTTGCGCTCGTGCCACTCGCCGTGGTTGCGCAGCAGGGCCGTGAAGGACTCCCTGGTCATGTCGCCCCACGACCAGGCCGGGGCGCAGACCAGCAGCGCCGGTGGCGGTTTGGGCAGCAGCGTGCGGGGGTCCTTGCCCTTGGCCTTCGGGTCGCGCATCCAGTAGCGCGTCACGACGCCGAAGTTGCCGCCTCCGCCGCCCGTGTGCGCCCACCACAGGTCGTGGTTGGGGTCGGACGGGTCCCTCGTGGCGACCACCGTCCGGGCCCGTCCCGAGCGGTCCACCACCACGACCTCGACGGCGTGCAGGTAGTCGACCACCGAGCCCAGCCGGCGCGAGTGCTGGCCGTAGCCGCCGCCCATGATGTGGCCGCCGGCCGCCACGCTGCCGCACTGGCCTCCGGGGATCGTCACGCCCCAGCCCAGGTAGAGCGTCCGGTACACCTGCATCAGCGTCGCGCCCGCCTCGATCGCGAACGCGCCTCGCCTGTCGTCGAAGTACACCTCCGACATCTCGCACATGTCGATCACGACCTGCGCGCCGTCGCCGACGAAGTTCTCGTAGCAGTGGCCGCCGCTGCGCACGGTGACCCGCTTGCCGGCCTTGACCGCCTCCTCCACGGCCCGCTCCACCTGCTCGGCCGAGCCGACGACGTGGAAGTACTCCGGCCTGGGGATGAACCGCAGGTTCGTCCGGCGCACGGCGAGATCGGCATAACGCGGATCACCCGGACCTATCCGGACCGGCCCCCATTCCTTGGCTACTGACGGTTTTGTGTTCGACGGCGTGCCGAGGCCCAGCACCGCCGTCCCGCCCGCTGCCGCCGCCCCGCCCATGAACCCGCGGCGGGTCACCTGGCTCACGATCGACCACCTCCTGCTCACAGCTGAAATCCGTGTGATGGCAACGCTAGGAGCGTGATCATGGACGGAGAACCGCCCTGGCACCCGTCCGACCTGGGACTTAACTCCCATCCGCGCGAGCGGTGACGACCCGGACGAAGTCGCCGATCCGCATCATGGCGTCGGCGGCCTCCGGCAGGAACGACCAGTACAGCTGGAAGCTCCGCGCCGCCACCGGGTAGCTCTCCAGCCGCACGTCGACGCCCTGAGCTCGCGCGGGCCCGGTCAGCCGTTCCGCTGCAGCTCATCATGGACTCGCCGCGGTACTGGGTGCTGGGGATGCACGTCGACGGGTTCCGCTTCGCGATGGCCGCCGCGCTGGCCAGGGAGTTCTACGATGTTGACAGGCTGTCGGCGTTCTTCGACCTGATCCAGCAGGACCCGGTGATCTCGCGGGTCGCCGAGCCGTGGGACGTCGGTCCGGGCGGCTACCAGGTGGGCAACTTCCCGCCGCTGTGGACGGAGTGGAACGGCAGGTACCGCGACACGGTCAGAGACTTCTGGCGCGGGGAGACGGTGCTGCCGGAGTTCGCCTCTCGGCTCACCGGCTCCTCCGACCTGTACGAGTCCTCCGGCCGCCGGCATGTCGCCTCCATCAACTTCGTCACCAGCCATGACGGCCGCTTCTTCACCGGCAGGCCCGTAGGCGGAAGCACGATGCCCGATCTGGTGTGGTTCACCATGGAGGGTGAGCAGATGCGGGACGAAGCTTGGGCGTCCGGGGGCTTCCGCACCGTCGGCGTCTTCCTCAACGGCGAGGGTGTCACAGAGTCGGGTCCTGACGGAGGACGAGTGGTGGACGACTCCTTCTACCTGGTGTTCAACGCGGGAGCCAAGCCCGTTCTGTGCACGCTGCCGGGCCAGGAGTACGGCGACGGCTGGCACGTCGAGATCGACACCTCGGAGAACGTGCACCCTGGGCCGCTGCCTGGGCAAGGCCAGCTCACGGTGCCCGCGTACACCATGCTCGTCCTGCGGTGCCCGCTGGACGGGGGCCCGCTTCCGCCAGCGGCACCGTCTCCGGCATGAGGAGTGCCAACGAATCCGAAAACCGTTAGAAGGCCTTCTCCATGGCCGGGCCGGTCACCCGGTATCCAGTCGGGCAGCCGGGGGCGTTCTCGATGTACTGGCTCAGCGAGCCCGCCTTCGACGCCGTCGCCGTGGCGGCCCGCATCCAGCGGATCCACCAGGCCATGTGCGACTTCTTCCGCGAGCCCGCGCCGGGGCACCGGTTGTTCATCCGCAAGCACCCCTACCGGTGCGACGGCGGCACGGCGGCGCCGGTCAATGCGAGCCCAGCGGGTCCCGTACAGTCGGGACCTGTGCTACCTCGCCGGCCTCGACGCGCCGAACTCGGCGAGTCCGCGCGCGAGGACTCCGAGGCGACGATGGAGGCGGGCGCCTGCGTGGTGCCCGCCCCAGAAGCGTTCGGCGCCGGGTTCACCTGCTCACGCTGCGGCGTGGCGAGCGGACGTTCGAGGTGACGTACGAGCCCGTCGGAGCCGAGGTGCCTTCCTACCGCTGGAAAGCCACCGGCCGAGGCTCAGCCGAGAAACGCCTCGGCCCTCACTGCATGGGTTGATCACCCATTCAGCGCGGAAAATCCGTCGATGACGAAGTTCACCTTTTTCTTCAGCTCATTGTTCAGGCTGTCATGGTAGAGATCGCAGGCCGGCTCGATCGCCATCAGCGCCGGCCTCCAGAAGACGAAGCCGTCCGCGGTGGCGGAGTCGTAGCTGCAGCAGATGATGATGTCGCTGCCCCAGAACGTTTCGTCGACGGCGTAGATCTTGCCCAGGACGGCCCGCGTGTAGTCGTAGCGGCGCTCCATGGCCTCCTGCACGGCCCGGTCCCGTTTATCCGTCGGCAGATGATGGAGGAATTGGTTCGGGCCGAACACCTTGTCGCAGAATCTCATGTACTCGAAGCTGAAGTTCTGGTGAGCGTGCCAGAAGACGTCCAGAGTCTTGGACAGCGAGTGCAGATTCTTCCCGTCTATCACCTCCAGCGAGTAGAACAGTTTGAGGTTCGTTATGCCTCTCGCCAGATACTCCGCATCGAAGTAGCGCTTGTCCTGCGAGTTCTCCTGCTGCACCCTCCAGACGATCTTGACGTAGTCGTCCGAGTCGTTGATGTTGTTCAGCGCCGCCTGAACGCGGTCGTCCATGATTTTGTATTCTTGCTTGCGAGCGTCGGCGAACTGCCGCCGAGACATTTCGAGCACGGGCCGGATTTCTTCGTCGGTGAAGTAATCATGGATTGGCTGAGTGGTGTCGATCATGGTGATCGCCTCTGCTCGCTGATTGGAAGGCGGACATTCACGCAGGCTCCCCTGTTCATGCTGTGTATCGCACATCAGGTAGCCTGTCAATGGCCTCCTTAGGTCATGAATCCGACCGAGAAACCGCCCGGTCCGCAGGATTCGCCGAAATGATCTCAACGTTCAGATCTTGGCGGCCAAGGAAACGCGTCACGCGCGTAAGTGACATGAATCAAGCCGGAGCTGCGGTCGATTTCGCCGAACAGCCCGACGGATCACCATCCCGACCCAAATGGGGTGGCCGGGCGGCGGCGCGTCGATCGCGCTCGTGCCGGTGTCAGTGAGCGTCGAGGTGCTGGGTGAGGAACAGGGCCGCTCGGTCGAGTGCCTGGCCGGCCTCGTCGAGCGTTCCGGCGAAGGCCTGGAACACGTGCGGCACTCCGGCGGTGATGTCGAGGATCACGTCGACGTCCGCCTCGCGTGCGCGTTCGGCCAGCCGTACGGAGTCGTCGAGGAGCAGTTCGTTCGTGCCGGCCTGGAGCAGGATCGGCGGGAAGCCGGTCAGGTCCGCATGGACGGCGGGGGCGAGCAGCGGCTGGTCCGGGTCCTGACTGGCGAGATACATCTCGCCGGTGCGGCCCAGGCCACGCCCGCGACGACCACGCTCGACGCGCCCACGACCGCGACCACGCCGCGCGTGAGCGCCCTACCCATTGCCCTTCCTGTCCTCCGGGCTGAGCACCTTTAGTCCCTTGTTGGGGTCGGGGTTGTACTGGTTGCACGAGCCCAGCTGGCTCATGAAGGCCCGCTTGTCCAGCAACTCCGTGGGCAGGGAGAACGTTCCGTCAGGGTTGGGGTCGGGCCAGTTGGGCAGGCCGTTGTCGCGCATGCACTGGGCGAACTTGCGCCAGGACGCCATCTCCTCCTGGCTGGGCACCCGCACGCGTTGCCCCTGGGCGGGCAGCCGGTCGGTGATGGACTTGCACGCGTTGAGCGCGTTCTGCGGCGGCGTGGGCGCGCCGCTGGGGAAGCCCGGCTCACCCGACTGGTCGAGCACGGGATCTGGGAACTCGGGCAGGCCGTTGGCGCGCAGGCACGTGGAGAGCTCCCGCATGACCGCCATGGCCCCCTCCGGCGTGTCGGCCCTGCCCGCCGACGCGCCGCCGTCCCCGCAGGCGACGAGTACGGCTAGCGCCGCCACCGCCGTGAAGGCGTTCTCGATGGGGAGTCTCAGCATGTCACGAGTGTCCGGCGGGCACCGCCGGAAGGGATCCCACGAAGGTGGCGAAAAGGGCTAGCCAATTCGGGGGACCGCACTTGCAAGCCAAAATCCGTCTCAACGCCAACGGCTGTCCGCAGGTTCCTCTCCCCAGGACACCTTGCACCCAGAGGAAGCACGAGACCGCCTGCGGCAGGGTTGCGACACCCAAGCGATGCGGCTCCACGCAGCAAAACGCCGAGACCATGACGGTCGCCTGCGGCATGCTCCAACTCATCGTCGTGCTTACACAGATCGGCCGTAAGCACGGCACCTTCAGGAGCCGATCGTAGCCAGGCAGGTCCCCTGATGCACAACGGCTGGCCAGCGACCCGCTGTGCCGAACCCCGTCTTCGACAGCCTGCGGCAGTGGCTCTCGCCGCGAGCGACGTTGATCATCACGTCGGTCGCGTTCGGGTCGATGCACCTCATCTCGATAGGCTCGGGGAGCACCCTCGGGACCAAGCTGCTCTACGCGCTCATGGCCACGACGCTCGGTTTCGCGGCCGGGGTGGCTCGGGTGCGTGGCGGCGGGCTGTGGATGGCGGCCGGCGTGCACTGGGGCTTTCATCTGGCCTGGCGCAACGTGCCGGTGAAGGCGGGGAGTTATGAGTTCCTGCTCGTGCTGATGGCGGTTGGGCTGGCGCTGACGGGAGCCGTCCTGCTCTGGGGGCGGGACGGCGTCAAGGCGGCTCCACGGGAAAGCGGCCGGGTGGCGGCCTAATCAGAAGTCGGCGAGCATCGTGCTTCGGCTCCTGACGCCCGCAGCGCCGCGCGTCTTCGCGCATCGGTCAGCCGGTCGGGGCTCGCGGGGGCGTTCGCATCAGAATCGGTAGTGCGCGACCACGGTGCCCAGCCTGGAAAGGGACGTGCTGAGTGCCGCCAGGCGGGTCCACAGGCGCAGGGCCGGCGGATACTGGGCGACCTCCGGCTCGCGGACCAGCATGATCTCCTTTATGAGGGTGAGCTCGGGGTTCCAGTGCACGATGTCGCGGCTGCCGAAGCCCGCGGACTTGAAGAGGGGGACCAGGAACCGAGCGCTGGGGGCGAGTTTCGCGGCCCGGACGGTGAAGGTGTTGTAGACGTTGAACGCGATCTCCCCGCTGCGGAGATGGTCGGTGAGCCGCCGCAGCAGGGAGATCATGTCGGCTTCGGCGAGAAACGCCATCAGGCCGTCGGCGACGATCATGGCGGGGCGGTCGGCGGGGAGGCTCTGCAGCCAGGCCGGGTCGGTCAGGTCCGCGCCAATGGTGTGGACGTGCGGGCGGTCGGGGATGAGTTGCCGCCGGGCGGCGACGACGTCAGGGAAGTCGACGTCGTACCAGTCGACGGTGGGCGGTGTGTCGATGCGGAGCGCCCGCGTGTCCAGCCCGGCGCCCAGGTCGATACCGATCGCGTCGGGGTGGCGGGCGATGAACCGCCGCGCCACCTCATCCAGTTTCTTGGCGCGCTGGGCGACTTCGACGCAGGAAGCCCTGGTCCAGCGGAGCTTGTGGTTGGTGTAGCCGGTCTTGCGGACGAGTGCGTCGGCCATCGTGTCGCCGAGGATCGGGTCCGGCTGGCGGCTGTCGAACGCCCGGCCGGTCAGGGTGATCCACAAGGTTTCCTCCACCGGGGTCAGAGCGGGAAGGGAAAGCGTCATGGGGTTTCCGTCCTTTCTGCGCCGACGTGCGTGCCGGCTCGTCGACACCGTCGATGAAATGACACCTGGACTAAAAGTAGTCTGAGTATAACCATATGCCTGATATAGGCTCTCGTGCTATGGCGGATGAGACGCGGCGCGAGCGCAAGAAGCTCCAGACGAGGCAACTGCTGGTCGACACAGCGCTCAGGCTGTTCGCCGAACAGGGATACGAGCAGACCACCATCGCGCAGATCACCCAGGCGGCCGACGTGGCCAAGAAAACGTTCTTCAACCACTTCCCCACGAAGGAGGACGTGCTGTTCGCCGACACCGGCCAGTACGTCGAGGCGGCCGTCGAAGTGATCCGCGAACGGGCGCCGCGGGAACACGTCTCCGACGTCCTGCTCGAGATCTACGAACGAGTCTTCGCCCGGCGCCTGGCCGAGGGGCCGCTCGCCGGGGCCGGCAAGGATCTGAAGCGCCTCGACGACACCGTCATGAAACTGCCCGCCGTGCAGGCCAAGGCCCTGCACGTCATGTTCGACCTCCAGCAGGCGATCGCCGGCGCGCTCCTGAACGCCTACCCCGGCGTGCTCGACCCGGTCACCGCCGCCGCCGCCGTCGGATCTTTGATGGGAGCCGCTCAGGCCGCCGGCACGGCCAGCCTCCGCCAGGGACCCTCCATGGAGGAGTACCTGGCCTCGATCCGGCGTGCCCTCGACGTCGCCCTGCAGGGGCTGCGCTCGTTGTAGACCAGGAATCCGCGGGAGCGCCGGGATGAACCACGAGGCGCTGTCATCGCGGCCGGTGTGCGTCGAGGCCGGCGCCGCCCTGCTCCTGCCGCTCAGCGACACCCGTGTGGCCGCCGTGGCACCCCCTCCCGAGCCGCAGCAGCCCGCGGCGAGGACGGCCGCCACGGCCAGAGGCCCCGCTGAGGCCCCCGATCAGGCGTTGGCGCGACATGCTTTGCCCTGCGATCTCTTGTCACCATTGAGAGAGCGGGAGCGGGCGAACATGTCGAACAGGCCAGGCCCTCCGCGTTCAGTGAAGCTGCCGAAAGGCCCGGCGGTAGTCGCGGGGCGCGACGCCGCGGCCTGCGACGAACCGCTCGCGCAGGACGGTCGCGCTGCCGTAGCCGACGCGGCGCGCCACCTCTTCGATCGGCAGGTCAGTGGTCTCCAGCAGGTGCTCGGCCCGGTCGAGGCGCTGGGCCAGCAGCCAGGCGTGCGGGCTGGCGCCGGTGGCGGACTTGAAGGCGCGGGCGAACGTGCGGCGGCTCATCAGTGCCCGCGCGGCCGGCTCGGTGACGGGGACGCGGCGGTCCAGGTTCGCGCGGGCCCAGGCGATGACCTCGGTGAGCCGCCCGTCGTCGCCGTCGCCGGGCATCGGCGTGCTGATGTACTGGGCCTGGCCGCCGGCTCGGTGCGGCGGGGTGACCAGGTCGCGGGCGACGCGGTTGGCGAGCGCGGCGCCGTGCTCGCGGCGGAGCAGGTGCAGGCACAGGTCGAGCCCGGCGGCGGCGCCCGCCCCGGTGGCCACGCTCCCGTGGTCGAGGTAGAGGGCGTCCGGCCTGACCCGTACGGCGGGGTGGCGGGCGGCGAGCTCGCCGGCGTACCGCCAGTGCGTCGTGGCCTCCAGGCCGTCCAGCAGGCCGGCGGCGGCGAGCTCGAACACCCGGTGCAGTGCGCGGCCACCACCGCCCCCGCCGCGTGCGCGCGGCGCAGCGCGTCCAGCACAGCTGCGGCGGGCTCGGCGCGGAACGAATCGCCCGGCAGCACCAGCACCAAGTCGGCGCCGCGGAGCGCGGCCAGGCCGTGCCCGACCTGGAGCGGGAGGCCGAGGTCGGTCCGCAGCTCGCCGGGCCGTTCGGCGCAGATCACCGTCTCGAACGCCGGACGGTCCGGCCCGGACAGTGCGGGCGCTCACCCGGTCCCCGCACTCACCCCCGGCCAGGGAACTCGCCGCGGCGGGCGCGCAGATGGCGCAGGACCGGCCCGGTGACCGCGCGACACTGGAGGCGGCGATGGCCGGGGTCCACGGGGTGTTCAGCGTCCAGGCCGGGGTGCTGGGCGCGACGCCCGTCCCGTACGACGCCGAGATCGCCAGGGGACGCCTCATCGCCGACGTCGCGCTGGCGGCGGGCGCGGCACACCTGGTGTTCTCGTCGGTGGCGGGCGCGCCCCGGGCCGGGGGAGTACGCGCGTTCGAACCGAAGCTCCGGGTCGAGCACCAGCTGCGGCGCATCCGCGCGCCGGCGACGATCCTGCGGCCCGCGTCGTTCATGGACGACTACGCCGATCCCTCGTCCGGCCTCGGCTCCGGCACGCTGGCCACACCGCTTGCCGCCGGCGTCCTGGCTTCCGGACCGGGTTTGACGTAGCGCATGGCGGTGCGGGGTTCTTGTGGTGGGTCTTGCCCATGAGGAGCTGCAGCGGGACTTCGGCTTCGCCGAGGTGAGTGGCGGCGCTGTGGCGCAGCTGGTGCAGGTCGAGCCCGTCTCCGGTACACCCACTCGGTGGTGCCGCCCTTGGAGTAGACGGGGGCGCGGCGGTGCTCCAGGTCGAGGTCCTCGACGTTCAGCGCCAGGATTTCGGAGGCTCTGGCCGCTCACGTAGCGGGATGTCACGGCGCGACAGCCGCCGGTGGATCGTGGCCTTGGCCACCGCACGGGTCTCGTCGGCGCTTTCCTTGCGGCGCTCGGCCTCGGCCGGGACTATCGGGGCGGCCCAGTGCTTCTTGGGATGGCACCAGGTGAGCCATGAGGTGACGGCGGCGCGGTCGCGGTTCCAGGTCGCCGGCGCGCGCATCGTCCCCCACAGCTGCGCGACGGCGAGGTGAGCACCGGACCACCCGGCGGATGAATCCGGTGGCGGCGCACATCGGCCACTGGGGACGGCAAGGAGCTCAGCCGCCAGATCGCTGCCCTGGCTCGGCGACTGATGGCGGGGCGCCGTGCGGGATAGGTCAGCCGGAAGTCTGATCTGGGGTGCGACCGCTGTCGCAGGCGAGGTTCGTCCCGGATGCGGAGGAGGACGGGCGCCTGCGCCCCGAGGATGGAGATCATCTCTCGCCTCCGAAGGAAGCCGCATGCCGTTCATCACCGCCACTGCCACCGCCACCGCGCTCCTGCTGTCTCTCCTGCCGGCCCCCAGTCGGACCGATGTGCGGGAGGCGCTCGACGCCGCGGTGGCCGCCGGCGCGCCGGGCATCCTGGCCAGGATCGATGACGAGCGCGGCACTTGGATCGCCACCAGCGGCAAGGCCGACCTCGGCACCGACCGGCCGGTGCCGCGCGAGGCCCGCTTCCGCGTGGCCAGCCTGACCAAGAGCATGGTGGCCACCGTCATCCTGCAACTCGTCCAGGAGCGCGAGCTCACCCTGGAGGAGCCGATCAGCGAGCACCTGCCGGGGCTGGTGGCGGGCGGCGACCGGATCACCGTACGCCAGTTGCTCAACCACACCAGCGGCCTGGCCGACTACGTGGCCGCCGACGAGTTCGTCGACCCCGAACAGTACGGCCGCCGGACCTACACTCCGCGGCGGCTCGTGGCCGAGGGCGAACGGCTGCCCCGCAAGGCGCCAGGCCGTTTCGCCTACTCCAACACCGGCTACATCCTGCTGGGGCTGCTGGTGGAGAAGGTGACAGGCCACGACCTGCGGGACGTGCTCGAACGCCGGATCTTCCGCCCGGCCGGGATGACGCGCTCGTACCTGCCCTTCACCGCCCCGGTCGTCCGAGGTCCACACGCCACCGGCTACCACCTGCCCCGCGGCGCCGACCCGGCCGAGCCGGGTGCGTTGCGGCCGATCACCCGGCTGAACCCGTCCTTCGCCTGGGCCGCCTACGGCGTGGTGTCGGACGCCCGCGATGTGAACCGCTTCTACCAGGCCCTCTTCGGCGGCCGGCTGATCGGCGCGGACCTGCTTGCCCAGATGCGCACCGGGGTCGCGACGCCGCAGGCGCCGGTCTTCCCCAAGTACGGCCTGGGGCTGGAGTCGGTCGGCCTCACCTGCGGCGAGATGTGGGGCGCGACCGGCTCCATCCCCGGTTACCAGACGTTCGCCTTCGCCGACGCCACCGGCAAGCGCCGGATGACGATGTCGGTCAACGTGCAGCGCAACGATCCGAAGGTCGCGACCATGCTGCTAGCCGTCGTCGACGCGCTGAACCGTTACTTCTGCGGCGAGCCCTACCCGCCGCTCACCTCCAGCGCGACGGGCCTGGGCCGCTGACAGCGCTCCGTCGGCGGGGCGTGCCCGAACTGACCGCGCGAGTGGCTGCGGAACTCGGCGCCGTCGTCTCCTCGATCGCTTTCGAACGCTGGAGCCGGACCCCGACCGAGCAGACCTTCGGTCAGATCGCCCGGCAAGTCCTCGTCGAGGTGTGTGCGTCCGCGGCCGTGTGCTGATCCGCGCCGGGGCGGCTTGCCCGCGGCGGCCTGCGGCAAGGATCAACGCGGCGCAGGCATGGCCAGGCCTCATGTCGGGCCGCACGCCCTGACCTGCGGTCATCCTGATCCGACATACGATGTCTCGGAGTGTCATCAAAGTCGGGGCGGAGGAACACGTGGCTCGATGGGAACCTGACGCGCAGGCGCGCCTGCAGAACGCAGCGCTGGAACTGGTGGCTCGGCAGGGATTCGAGCGGACGACCGCAGCGGAGATCGCGGAAGCTGTCGGACTGAATCGCCGGACTTTCTTCCGGCATTTCCCTGACAAAAGGGATGTTTTCTTCGCCGGTCAGGACCAGATCGAAGCCGATCTGGTCGCCGGGGTGACCGGGGCGCCCCCCGGCGAGTCGCCGATGGGGCTCGTCGGGCTGGCACTGGCCCGCGCGGCCGATACCTTCGCGCATCTGCCGAGAGAGCAGGCGCGGGCGCGCCAGGCGATCATCGATGCGGAGCCGGCGTTGCTGGAGCGAGAGCGCCAGAAGTTCGCCGTCCTCGCCCGCAGCGTCGGCGACGCGATGCGGGAACGGGGCGTCGCCGACCTCGAGGCCACCCTCGCGGCCGAGTCCGGCGTCCTCGTCTTCAAGACGGCGTTCACGCAGTGGCTGGCCGATGGCGAGTCGCGGTCTCTACCGCTGATCATCGCCGAGACCATGGCCGCGCTACGTGCACTCTACGTCACGCGCTAACCATGTCTCTCAGAGACATTAATCACGCTGGCGGCGATGTTCATGCCGCGCTCCTCCCGCTATGTTCATGTCACTGGGAGACATCAAGCAAGGGAGGAAGGCGACATGAAGCGCATCCAGTACCACGAGTACGGCGGCCCCGAAGTCCTGCGACTGGAGGAGTTCCAGCCGGCTCAGCCCGGCAGGGGCGAGGTCCTGGTCCGTGTCAAAGCGGCGGCCCTCAACCCGATGGACATCGGCATCCGCCAGGGCAGGCTGAAAATGGTCACCGGCCGCAAGTTCCCTCGAGCACTCGGGCACGACTTCGCGGGCATCGTCGAGGCGGTCGGCGACGGTGTCACCCAGGTTCGCCCCGGTGATGAGGTCATCGGGGCGGCGGGCATCAAAGCGGCCGGGGCGTTCGCCGAGATGGTTCTCGTCGAGGAGAAGTCGGTCGCGCGGAAGCCGAGGAACCTGTCATGGGATGAGGCCGCCGCACTCCCGACGCCCGCCATCACCGCGTACCTGGCGCTGGCCAAGAAAGGCCGGCTGAAAGCTGGGCAGTCTGTCTTCGTCGCCGGCGCGCTCGGCGCGGTCGGCCGGTCGGCCGTCCAACTCGCCATGATGATGGGTGCCTCGGTCGGCGGCAGCTGCCGTGGCACCGCCGTTCAGGAGGCTCACGACCTCGGGCTCTCTCCGATCGTCGAGTTCGACTTCGATGCGAGCCGCTACGCCCGGCGGTTCGACGTCATCCTCGACACCTCTGGCCAGTTGCCGCTCAAATCGGCCAAAACGATGGTCAAGCTCGGCGGCCACATCGTCGACATCCGGCCCGCGCCGGCGAAATTCGTGCGAGCCGCCCTGCCAGGGCCCTACGAGGTGCTGGTCGCCAACCCGGACCCGGCCGATGTCGAGCAGATTGTGCGGGCCGCCGAACAGGGAGTCCTTCGGATTCCCATTGCCAGCGTGGTGCCGCTCGGCAGTGCCATCCCGGCCCTTGCGGAGTTCGAGCGCCGCACCGGTTCCAAAGGCGGCAAGCTCATCATCACCACCTGAGTTGGCCTCGAGTTTCTGTTTCCGATCCGCAGCGTCCGTGTCAGTCGGCCGCGGGCACCGGGCTCCCGACTCAGTGCCACGAGGCTCGTGAAGAAGCCGTTGACGAGTTCCCTGACCTGCGACGATGCACGTCCCCGTGACTGCCGCCTCGACTCACTTACCGGGTGGACCGTGAGCGACAAGCCGGAGTTTTGGGTACGGCGCGGGCGAACGGCCGCTGTGGAGCGTGCGGGATCGGGACGCTGAGGTCATCTGGACGGTACTGCGCAAGGCCGGACGGCGGGAGCTCAGCGAACGCTATGACGGGTTCGTCGTCGAGGGCGGGAGCGACGGTGCGCCGTTCCCGGCCGCCTGCACTGAGGAGGCCGAGGGCTCCGCGCTGGAGCTCACGCGGTATCGGGTCGATCTGGTGAAGGCCGGGTGGGGCTGGCCGGGTAAAGCGACGACGGACAAGCCAAGCACCTCCTACGCCGATGTGACACATGACGTTGCCGGGTCGCACCCGGCGCGGCGGATGTCGAGTTGGGCGGACACGATCGGCTACCGGTCTATGTGACAGATGATTCATATTCCGTGTCACACTGTCGAGTGTTCCGGGATCCGTGAGGGAGTCGCAGGTCAGCGTGCCGATCAGGTGGCCCTTTTGCGGGAGGCGGTCGGCAGTACACGGGTACGCAGGTGGGTGCGCACACCGTCCATGATGTCGGCGAGCTGGGCGACCTGCTCGTCGGTCAGGAGGTCGATCAGGCCGTCGCGGACCGCCTCCACATGTCCGGGCGCGGTCTTCTCCAGGAGTCGCCGGCCGTCGTCGGTGATGACGACCATGGCCCTGCGTTCGTCGTTGGTGTCGGTTTCGCGGCGTAGCAGGCCGGCCTTCTCCAGCTGGGCCACCTGGTAGCTCAGGCCGCTGCGCGAGGTGATCATCAGGTCGGCGAGTTCGGTGATGCACCGGCGCTCGGGAGCGCACTCGTTGGCCCAGTGCAGGATCTCGTACTGGATCATGGTGAGCCCGGCATCGTCTCGAAGCTGCCGTTCCACGTGGCGCTGGATCAGGCCGGAGGTTTCCAGGAAGCCGGTCCAGGCGCGCATCTGGGTCTCGTTCAACCACCGCGGTTCGCTCATGTGAGGAGTCTATCGGAGTTGCGTCGAATTCGACGCATCCGTACGATCATCCCTGTTGCACTGATGCGTCGAATTCGACGCATCTGGGTGTCATCGCATCCTATCGCGAAAGGCTCTCTCATGAAGATCAGCATCATCGGCAAGGGCAACGTCGGCTCCGCGTTGGAGCGCCGTCTTGCCACGGCCGGGCACACGGTCACCACGGCGAACTCCTCCACCGCTCCGGACCAGGTCGCGGCGCAGGCCGCCGAGGCCGAGGTCACCGTGCTGGCCGTGCCGTTCCCCGCCATCGCCCAGCTCGACGCCAAGATCAAGGCCGCCCTGCGGGACAAGGTCGTGATCGATGTCACCAACCCGCTGGCGGCCGACTTCATGTCGCTGACCATCGGGCACACCACCTCGGCGGGTGAGCAGGTCGCCGCCGCGCTGCCCGGCGCCCGGGTGGTCAAGGCCTTCAACACCGTGTTCGCCGCCACCCTGGACACCCCCGGCCTGTTCCTGCCGGTGGCCTCCGACGACGAGGCGGCCAAGAAGACCGTGCTGGAGCTGGGCACGCAGCTCGGCTTCGACGCCGTGGACGCCGGCCCGCTGACCAACGCCCGCTACCTGGAGCCAGCCGTGGAACTGCTGATCCAGCTCGCGTACGGGCGCGGGCTGGGCGCGGGCATCGGCTTCACCCTGGCACGGGCGTGACGATCCCGACGGGGACGATGGGATTCCGCCCGGCGGGCATCAGCCCGTACGAGCGGATCTCGTCCCGTACCTCCGGCGAGGAGGCCACCCGTACGACCGCGAAGTGCGCGGGAAAGGACAAACAATGAACGATCACGACCTGTCCGGCAGGGTGGCCTTGCTCACCGGGGCGTCAGGCGGCATCGGCCAGGCACTGGGCCGGCGCCTCATCGCCGCCGGCGTGAAGACCGCCTTCGTCTACGGTTCACACGCCGGCCCGGCCCACGAACTGGTCACCCAGGCCAGAAACGCGGGAGTCGGCGCGGTGGCGCTCGCCGGCGACCTCGCCGACCCGCATGTCCCGGCCAGGCTGCTGGACGAAGCCGCCGACGCGCTCGGCGGCCCCGTGGACCTCCTGATCCCCAACGCCGGCCATGCGCTCCAGCAGGACTACACCACGCTCGACCTGCAGGCGTGGGACCGCACGCTCGCGGTCAACCTGCGCGCCCCCTTCCTGCTGGCCCAGCACGCCCTGCCGGGCATGGCCGCGCGCGGGTACGGGCGCGTGCTGTTCATGTCCTCGGTCGCCGCCTTCACCGGCGGCGTCATCGGCGCGGACTACGCCGCCTCCAAGGCCGGGCTGCACGGCCTGACCCACTTCCTGGCCGCCCGCGTCGCCTCCCGCGGCGTGACGGTCAACGCCCTGGCGCCCGCGCTGATCGACGACACGCGCATGCTGCCCGGCAACGCCGATCCCCGCGCCCTGCCCGTCGGCCGGTTCGGCCGGCCCGAGGAGGTCGCCGACCTGGCGCTGGCCGTCCTGCGCAACGGATATCTCACCAACCAAGTGCTGAGCCTGGACGGCGGCGCCTACCCGCGCTGACCTGTCCCTCTTCGCTGACAGGAGCCCCTCATGCCCGTGGCTCTGCTCGCCCTTGCGATCAGCGCATTCGGCATCGGAACCACCGAATTCATCATCAACGGCCTGCTGCCCGAGCTGGCCGCCGACTTCGACGTCAGCATTCCGGCCGCCGGGCTGCTGGTCTCGGGATACGCAGCCGGCGTGGTCATCGGCGCGCCCCTGCTCACCATCGCCGGGGCGCGCCTGCCCCGCAAGACCATGCTGCTCGCCCTGATGATCCTCTTCCTGGCCGGGAACCTGCTCTCCGCGCTGGCCCCCTCCTACGGTGTGCTGATGGCCGGGCGGATCATCGCGGCCTTCTCCCACGGCGCCTTCTTCGGCGTCGGCGCCGTCGTCGCGGCCGACCTGGTGGAACCGGCCAAGCGCGCCCGCGCGCTGTCAATCATGTTCTCCGGCCTGAGCCTGGCGAACGTCCTCGGCGTGCCCGCCGGCACCGCGATCGGGCAGGCGCTCGGCTGGCGCGCCACCTTCTGGGCTGTCGTCGCCATCGGGATGGTCGGCCTCGCCGGGGTGGCGGCGCTGGTCCCCTCCCGCCCTCGCCCCCAGGAGCATAGCCTCCTGCGCGAGCTGGGCGTCTTCCGGCAGGGCGGCGTGTGGCTGGCGCTGGCCATGACCGTGTTCGGATTCGCGCCCGTCTTCACGGTGATCACTTTCATCGCACCGATGATGACCGACGTCGGCGGTTTCTCCCCGGATACGGTGCCCGTGGTCATGGGGCTATTGGGGATCGGCCTGGTCGCGGGTAACCTTCTCGGCGGCCGCCTGGCCGACCGGGCCGTACTCCCCGCGGTCTACCTCTCCGTCGGCACCCTCACCGCCCTATCGGCGATCGTCGCCGTGTCGGCGGACAACCAGCCGGCCTTCATCGCCGCGATCGTCCTGTTCGGGGTGGCCGCCTTCGCGACAATCCCACCATTGCAGACGTGGGTGCTCGACAGTGCCTCACAAGCGCCCGCCCTGGCCTCGGCGGCCAACATCGGCGCATTCAACCTGGCCAACACCCTCGGCTCCCTGCTCGCCGGACTCACGATCGAGGCCGGGCACGGATACGCGGCACCGGCCTGGATCGGCATGGCCTTGGGCCTGGCCGGCCTGGCCGTGACCGGGCTGGTGCAACTGCGTATCCGCCGCCAAGCCCTACGGGCAGCCGCGGACCGGAAACACCAGAAGACGGCACAGCCGTTCGCCTCCTCCGGGCCGGCCAATCCCGCGACACCAGACATCAGCGCCACCACCAGTGAGGCGTAACCGCACGTCGATGGTGACGGCCCGCCCCTCACACGTACCATCACCATCGTTGTCCCTGCGGGTCAGCAAGCAGCACGCCCTCGGCCGGGTGAAACCTCTCGGCGACGCCCCCGCTGCGGATCAGGAGGCCGGCCTCGGTGAGGATGTGTCGCTGCCGCAGCAGGGACCGGGTCGCGGTGGACGCGCGGGCGCAGACGATCCGCACCGGTACTCCTCGGGGGAAGGGACGGAACCTCCTACCCGTCGGGAAATCCTGTCGTCAATCAGCGCGCGAAATCAGCCACCCGGTTGTGCCTGCTCGGCCCGGTGTCCGTGCTCGGTGTCAGTCGATGGCTTGGTAGAGGGTGGTCCAGAAGTCGTGGATGAGCTGCGGCGAGTCCAGGGTGGACATCCCGGTCTGGGTGAACAGGATGCCGGTGAGCTGGTTGGTCGGGTCGGCGTAGGCGGTGGTGCCGGTGCCGCCGTCCCAGCCGAACTGGCCGGTGGGGGCGTAGTCGCCGCGGTAGGTGCGCACCCCCATCCCAAAGCCCCAGCCGCCGTGCTGTCCCTGACCGGCCGTCAGATGGGCGATGCTCTTGTACATGGCGTCCCGGACAGCCTCCTGCTCGGGGGTGAGGCGGTTGGTGGTCATCAGCTCGACGGCGGCCCGGGACAAGATCCGCCGGCCTTCGTTCATGCCGCCATTGAGCAGCATCTGGAAGTAGGCGCGGTAGTCGTCGGCGGTGGAGACCAGCGCGCTGGCGCCCTGGAACGCCGGTGGCTGGCTGGCCCGTCCGCCTTCCGCCTCGTCCCACACGGTGAACTCGCCGGTCTGCGGGTTGGGCCCGTACAGGGGCGGCAGCCGGTCGATCTTGCCGGCGGGTACGTGGAATCCGGTGTCGGTCATGCCCAGCGGGTCGAAGATCCGCTCGCGCAGGAACGTCTCCAGCGACTGGCCCGCGACCCGGGCGACCAGCACGCCGAGCACCTCGTAGCTGAGGTCGTACAGCCACCGCTGGCCGGGCTGGTACGCCAGCGGCAGCTCGCCGAGGCGGCGCATCCACTCGTCCGGGTGGGGCGCCGGCCCGGAGGCCACGCTGTAGTCGGTGGCCTTGAAGGTCGCGGCCCTGATCGGGGAATCCATCATCGCGAAATCCACGCCGAGCCCGAACGTGGAAGTCAGCAGGTCCCGTACGATGATCGGCCGCCGCGCCGGGACCGTGTCCTCCAGCGGGCCGTCGGGCCGCGTCAGCACCCGCCGGTCGGCGAGTTCAGGCAGCCACGGATCCACCGGGTCATCCAGCCGCAGCCTGCACTCATCGAGCAGGACCATCGCCGCCGCCGTCGTGACCGGCTTGGACACCGACGCCATCCGGAAGATCGTGTCCCGGCGCATCGGCGCGCCACCCTCGGCACGCATCGTCCCGAGCGCTTCGACGTGCGTCCGGCCTCCCCGGCTGACCAAGGCGACCAGCCCGGGAATCTTGCCGGACTCGACATGGCGTGCCAGCACCTCGCGCAACCGGCGCAGCCCCGCCTCAGAGAAGCCGCTGTTGCTTCGTCCCATCATGGATCTCCTTGTCCACAGTGTTCACGCCGGCCCTGGTGGCCACGGCCCCATCCAGGCGGCCATGCGCTGAGCGTGCACCCTGACCTAAGGTCAAGGTCAACTCCTGTCGCGATCACGGGCTGACCTGCCGACCTCGGGCGTCGCCGGCGGCTTGGGCCAGAGATGGGGCCGCGGTCCGCGCGGTCCGGCGCGATGATGGACTGGAACAGATGCGCGCTACCCTGACCCGAATACACGGCTGCCTGCTACCGGGAGCTGTGCCGGCGCCTGGGCGTGGTCCAGTCGATGGGCCGTGTGGGCTGCGCGCTCGACAACGCAGCCGCCGAGGCGTCCAACAGCACGCTCAAGGTCGAGTACGTGTGCGGCACAGCGCCAACGACGGCCTGCCGCTTCCATCACATTCGAACGTCACATGATCGAGAAGAGCCAAGCCTCATCGGCCCTGCTGAGGACCGCTGTGACAGAGAACCATCTCCACGCTTTCAGGGGATTGACATGGGCCCTTCAGTGTCTCTTCGAGGACGTGGATCAGCTTGCGCCCAGCGCGTGGCCATGCGGTTCCCGCGAGCAGCCGCCATGTCCGCACGACAGGGGCAGGAGGACGGCACGATGCTCGAACAGGCCCTGCAGGAGGTCGACACCTACTCCACCATGACCCGCTCCCTGCTCACCCTGGCCGACCGGTTGCGCTGCCTCAGCGTGACACGGGCAGCTATGAACGACGACATGGACCCGGACACGCGCCGTGCGGCGCTGCAGCGCCTCGTGCAGCGGCAGGGCACCAGCGCTGAACGCGACCGAGCGCTCGCCCACGCTGGGGGCGGCTCCTGGGGCGGCGCGTGGTAAGGGTCGTGACCGAAGGCTTGGATGAGCAACAGGACGTTGCACGCCGCCCACGTCGGCGGCCGTACCTGAGAGCAGATCGCCGCCCTCATGGACGCCTACGTCTCCGCCATCGCCCGGATCACCCCGTCCAAGCCAAGCCCGCTACACCGCGCTGGCCAAGAAGTACCCCGCCACGACCCGGCAGCTGAACAAGCCGCCCATCGCCACTCCCTCGGAGCCGTCATGACCGCCTCGCCCCGGTCCCCGGGCTGGCCGCCGCCACACGAGGAGGATGGCCGGCGGTGGTGTCGCGGATGCGATGTCCGGACGCGGTGTCCGGCGGCACAGGACGAACTTCTCTTGGTGATCACCTCTGGTGAGCACGAGGCTGTCCGGCCGCCCGGCTGTCAGCGCTTGTACGCGGCGGCGACCTCGACCTCGACAAGCCAGCCCGCGACCGGGAGATTGGCGATTTCGATCGTCACGCGGGCCGGGCGGGCGGGGTTGACCTCCAAGGGTGGGGCGGGCGGCGCGGTGCCCAGCGGGACGGGGACCGGCTGCCCCGAAGCCAGATCCGTGTTGGCGAAGAACTGGCGGTAGGCGCGGTTCCACCCGGCGAAGTCGGCCGTCGCGGCGCCTGGAGGCTTCTCCAGGTACGCGCGCATGGAGACGACGTCCTCAAGAGCCAGCCCAGCCGCGGCGAGGTTGGCCTTGATGCGCTTCAGCGTGTTGATGGCCTGGGCCTCGGTGACGGTGACGCCTGGGGGCAGGGCGCCGCCGGGGAAGTCGACGTAGCGCTCGGGGGAGTCGGCGGGGGCCGTGGGATTGGCTGCGGCCGGGCCCAGGCCGCTGGCGGTGTACGTGGCGACCTGCTTCCCGAGCGCCACGCCGTCGGCGATCGCGGGATTGGTGCTGCCCGCCGGGAGGAAGGGCTTGATCTCGTGGGGATGGGGTGACCAGCCGGCGGTGGCGGCGGCCGTACCCGTGCCGAGGAGGAGGACGGTGGCCGCGGCGAGGGTGACAGCGGTGCGGATCTTCATGCGACGGCGTCCTCTCAGGCGGCGCTCAGCACGCGCTGGTGCAGCTCGGTGACGACCTTGCGGGCGGATTCCAAGGCCCCCGCCTGCCAGGCGATCATGTGGCTCAGCCAGTCGCCCGCGAAGTACACGCGGCCGGCCGGCTTGTTGAGGAGCTGGTAGGCGCCCTGGCGCGACGGCCAGCTCACCCATGCGCCCTCGATGTGCGGCTGGAGGTTCCAGGCGACGGACACCGAGGAGGCCAGCTCGTCGCGGTACTTCGCGCCGTGGATCCGCATCCCCTGCTCGACCGCGCGGCGCTCCCGATCGGCGTGCTTGAGGACGGCGTACGCGTCGGCCTGCGCTCCGAAGTTGTAGTAGCCGACGACCAGGCCGCGTGCCGCGCCGTACCCGTAGGAGGGGTACCAGATCGTGGCGAGGTCGAGGTCGGTGCTGGTGATGCCGCCGTAGATGTCCTCGTCGATCTCCCACCAGCGGCGGCGGTACTCCAGCCCGATCTTGCCCGCGTTGGCGACGGTCGGAGTGGAGAGCGCGGCCTGGATCTCCGTGCCCAGGTTGTGTTGGGTTTTGGCAAGGAGGTGCGGGGGCATCGCCGCGACGCACAGGTCCGCCTTGATCATATGAGTGCGGCCATGACGGTCCTGGTACTCCACCTCGACGCCGTCCGGCAGGTCGGTGATCTTGGTGACGGTGGAGCGCAGCCGGATCCGTTGCCGCCCGATCTTGCCTGCGAGGGCTCGCGGGATCGCGTCCATGCCGCCGACCGGCTGGAACATCAGCATGGCCTGGTCGTAACCGAACTCGAACGAGAACCGCTGTCCGATGCCGCTCGCCAGCACCTCCGACAGCGAGGGCACCGGTCCGAGCACCGTTCCCGCCTGCTCGCCCGCGCCCGGGTTCACGCTGTAGCCGCGGCGGGAGCCTCCGGTGTACTTGAACCCGCTCGCCTTGTTGCCCACCGCCCCGAAGCCCGACAGGAAGGTGATGAGCCGCTCTTTGTCCTGCGTGGTCAGCTCGGCGTCCAGCGCGCCCGCGTCGGTGGCGCGCGACAGCAGCTCGGAGACGTACCCGTAGACGTCGGCCTTGGCCGTGCGCCAGCGGACGGGGGCCGGCATGTTCTGGTGATAGATATAGGCCTGGGCGTTGGAGTTAGTGAAGACCTCCAGGTCCACGCCGAGTTCGCGGCAGTAGTCCATGGTCACCATCCACTGCGCCAGCCGCGCCGGGCCCGCGTTCAAGTAGACGCCGTCCCGGAACTGCGCGACCTGCGTGGAGCCGTTCAGCTCGGTCAGCCGGTCGCCGCCGCGGATGGTCCAGTTCCGCCCGCCCACCCGGTCGAGGGCCTCCAGGATCGTGCAGTCGTAACCCGCCTTGCCCAGCTCGTACGCCGTGGCGAGGCCGGCCATCCCCGCGCCGAGGATCACGACCTTCTTCGCGGACCGCCCGGTGAGCGAGAAGTCCGACGGCTGCGGCGGGTCGAAGGCAGTCTTCACGGACGCCTCGGCGGACGGCGCGAGCCCGAGCGCCCCCATGGTCGCGAAGAGCGCTCCCGCGCCGCCGGATACTCCGACGGCGGACAGGAAGTCGCGTCTGCTGTACCCCAACATCCACCTCCGTGGTCTCGTTGGAGGTGAGTCTCGGGGTGCCTTGTTGCCAACCATTCGCTTTTGTGCTCCCAGTGAGTTTCGGAGCGATCATCGGGGATTTGAGGCGGATGTGAGCTCCGCCGGCCCGGACTCGTTTGCGGTCGTCACCACCGGCAAGAAGGGCCATCGCGGCCCGCTTGTCACCTGTCAGCTCGGTTCCCATCCGCAACTCCCGTATGAAGACCTGCACGTGGAGCAAGCGCTGAACCGGGACGATCTCCTCGTGCTCCTTTGTGTCGGGGTGGGCGCAGCCATCCTGCTTGCCGAGGTTCGGGGTGTGCCAGGAGTGGGCGCTCACGTGCCTGGTGGCTCTTCCTGGGCGGCCAGGTCGGCTTCGACCTGGCCGGCTGCGTGCCCGCCGAGGTCCTGGTCGGGGCGGTTGTAGCGCATGGTGGTGGCCAGGTTGGCGTGCCGGGCGGCGCGTTGCACCTTGTCGGGGGCCATGCCGAGGGCGAAGGCGTGAGTGATTCACATGGAGCGCAGCATGTGCGGGTTCGATGGAGACGCCGGCGTTGATGAGTTCGGTGGCGTGGGCGTGGCGCCGCTGATGGATGTCGATCTCGACTTTCGCGGTGGCGCAGTAGGTCTGCCAGCGGTGGAGGGGGTGGGCGGCGTCGTAGGACAGCGGTCCGCCGCGGCCGTTGATGGAGGCGCGAAACAGCGGCCCCGTGGTGTAGCCCGCGCGGGCCGGGCAGGGCGTGAGCAGGGTGACGTAGCCGCGGTCGTCGAGCAGGACGGAGCGCACGCTGCCGCCCCTGCCGTGGACGCGGATGTGTTCGTCGTCCAGGCGCAGGTCGAGGTCTTCGACGTACAAGCCGCAGACTTCGGAGGCGCGGGCGCCGCACACACACGCGGTCTCGAACTGCGCCCGATCCCGCAGCCGGTCCAGTGGCGTCTCCTTGTGCGGCCCCCGCGAGCAGATCACCGCCAGCACCTTGGCCACGTCGGCCGCATTGGCGGGGCGGGGCAGGCTCTTGGGCACCTTGACCGTGTCGATGCGGTCCATCGGGTTGGCGGCCAGGAGGCCGTGGCGGACCGCCCACTTGGGGTGCAGGTAAGAATGATGTCCTACGGCCCAATCGAGCAGCTTCGCCGTCGGTCACGGCCGGGACCTCCCACGGCTCCCGTATGGGACGAGCATGCGAGAAGGAGGACCGCCGCACGGGTAAACGCGGCGCGTTCACACGAGTGGGTGTGACCTGGTCGAACTGAGGAGCCTGGAAGATCGCTTCCCAGATTCGGGGTGTCACGGGAATACGGCCGCGGACTTCTCGGACGCAGGTTTCTGGACGCTCTTCGTGCAGGTCGGCACGCCGTCCGAGAAGGTCCACCTTTCTGAACAGCGAGTGGCCGGCCTCTCAATGCCGCAGATCAGAGCCTCGGCGGCGCGCATCTGCCGTATTCCGGTGACACCCGCCCCTGACGGACGCCGCAATCCCGCCGGTCGCCGACGACCTGTCCAGCAAGGAGATCGCGGCCCGGCTGTCTCCTCAGCCCGCGGACGGTTGAGTATCACCTCGGCAAGATCTACCCGAAGGTAGGCGTCGGCACCCGTACTGAACCGGCGTCCCCAGTAGTTCTACGGAAGGCACCCGTAGCAGGACAGGCCATGCTTTGAGCATGCCTGAGAACAACATCTGGAGCGAAGAGTTCGGCGCGGCGACGGACGCGCCGATCCTGCTGATCATGGGTTCGATGTCGCAGGGCGTCCTGTGGCCGGACGAGTTCGTCGGCAGGCTGACGGCCGGTGGCCGGCGTGTCATCCGATACGACCACCGCGACACCGGCCGCTCGGACACCATCGACTTCGACAAGGAGCCTTATACGTGGGACGACATCACCAACGACGTACTCCGGGTGATGGACGCGCATGGCCTGAACAGCGCGCATCTGGTCTGCCACTCGGCAGGCGGGCTGCTCGGCCAGCTGATCGCGGTGGAGCGGCCGGAGCGGGTGCGCACACTCACCGTCATCGGCTCTTCGCCGCTCGGCGGCGGTGAAGGCGCGGTGATCATGCGGGCGTTGATGGGCGAGCCGCAGCCCGAAGGTAGCCTGCCGCCGCCGGCGCCCGAGTTCGTCGAGTTCTTCCGGGCGCTGATCACGAACCCGCCGCCCGCCGACCGGCGCGAGCAGATCGACCTCATGATCGCCGAGCAGCGCGTCCTGCACGGCACGGGGTTGCCCTTCGACGAGGACGCCGCCCGCCTGCTGCAAGAACGCATCTACGACCGGGCCCGTGACCTGTCCGCTGTGGCCAATCACCGCCGGGCCGCGGCGGCGAACCCGGACTTCGAGCCGGTGGGCGTCCTGGACCAGATCAAGGCGCCGACCCTGGCCATCGAGGGCACCTGCGAGCCTGCCAAACCCGGTCACAGCGCGCTCATCGCGGAGCGGATCCCAGGGGCGCGGTTGATGATGGTGGAGGGGATGGGGCACACGCTGCCGATGGAGGTGCACGAGGAACTGGCGACGGCGATCCTCGCGCATACGGCGGCATGATCGCCCTGTCCAGGGCTGGGACGCTGTACTGACCGGGCGCTTTCCACCGTTGACCCCGAGTACCTGGCATGTGCACACATCCGCTCCACCGCCAAGACGGCTTCAAGGCCCACCTGGTTGTCGGGCCCGAGACCGGTCTGTTCACCGCGATGGTGCTCGGGCCCGGGGCTGATTCGGACACTCGACTCATGTGATGACAAAAGATCGGTAGTCTCTTCAGATGATTTCCCACCGCCCTACCGTCCCCACAGACCTCGACCGCGTGACGGCGTGGACCGTGACCGAGCCCGTCGGCTGGATCCCCGCCGAGCGTTACCTCGCAGAACTGGCCGAGAACATGTACCGGCCGGAATGGACGTGGATCGCCGAGATCGACGGCCGAGTCGTGGGACGGGCGCTGTGGTGGGGGCCGCGGGACAGCGCGCACCCGGTCGCGCTCGACTGCCTCGATGTGGATCCCGCAGCGGGTGACCGCGCCGCCATCGCCGCCGAGCTGATCAGGGCCGCGCTGGCCGGATTCCCGCAGCCGGTGCAGTACGCGATCAAGGTGGCCGGCGGCTGGCGCGACGATCCGGCCACCTCGACGGCCGTGGAATGGCGGCGGGCAGCGGCGCACGCGGCCGGACTCACCCGGGAAGTGGAGCGGCTGCAGTTCGAATGGGCACCCGCCGACGGAGTGCCCCCGTCAACCGGCGTGCTGCGGTTCGCCGAGGCGTCCGACGAGGAGTTCCTGACGGTATTCAAGAGAATCGCCGAGGGCAGCCTGGACGCCCAGACCCGAACGAACCTGGCGGTCAAGGGCGTGGACGCGACCGCGCGCGAAGAGATGGACTTCTATCTCAGGGCGCCGGGCAAGCGGGAATGGTGGCGGATCGCCTATACGCCCGAGGGCCAGGTGGCGGGCATGGCGATCCCCTCAGCGACGCCGTACAACGTGAACGTCGGGTATCTCGGGGTGGTCCCGGAGTTCCGGGGGCGCGGCTACGTGGATGAGATACTTGCTGAGATCACCCGCATCCACGCGGCCAACGGAGAGCCACGCATCACCGCCACCACCGACATGGGCAACGCGCCGATGGCGGCCGCATTCCGGCGCGCCGGATACCGCAACACGGAGATCCGCATCAACCTGTCCAACAACGTCCAGCCCTAGGGACTGCTTCTTGGATCAGGCACGGAGCCAAGATGTAGGCGCGTAAGGGGGCGGATACTCTCGCAGCTTCGAGGGGCTGTGACCTCCGGCGATGCCGCTCGTGTGCCGCTCGTTTGGGCCGTATGACGCGATTCTTACCAGTGGGCCGTCTTGGCGCGGGCCTGGGCCTGCAGGCTCTCGCGTTCGGCGCGCTCGCGCGCGGCCTCGGCGTCGGCGGCCGCGGCGCGGGCGCGTTCGTGCTGGGCGGGCATGGATGTGCACGTGTCCGGCCTGGCCGGGCACTGGCCATCGGCGATCAGGCCGGTGGCCGACCTGCTCCTCGCCGCCGAGGCGCACGAGGTGATCGAGGTGCATCTGGCCGACAAACCTGTGGCCCGTGGTCACGCGCGTGAGCCGCTGTCGGCGGCGGTCCTGGACTCCGCCCGGCTCGTCATCCTCCTGGACGATCTGCGGAAGCTGACCGGTACCCACTTCCCCACCCCCGCCGAGGTGGCACCCGGCGAGGTGGCGATGCTGGCCGCGCTGCGCGACCTGCACACCCACGGTAAGGCCGTGATGCCTGGCGGAACGCTCTCCGCGGAGGTCAACGAGCAGGGGCGCGGCCATCTCCTGGAGGTGACCGACGACAACAGCGACTGCAGGCTGGTCATCGACGCCAGGTGGGAGCAGACCTGCGCCGAGCAGAAGTTCCCGCCGGTCGAGGTGAGGGTCTACGGACCACGCGTTCGTCTGGCCAACCGTGCGGAACTCGAGACCGCCCGCCCGTCGGAGCACGGCAGCGTCACCGCCCGCTTCACCTGTCCCGACGATCAGGTCCTCGAAGTCCGGTCGAAGTCCCTGCCCCGTATCGCGGAGGGCTGAGCGCGTGTGGAAGGAGGTGGCCATGCCGCCACATGACGAGGCCCGGCAGCGGTCCATCGCCGCGCGCCGGGACCGCGGCGGCAGGACAGGCCGTCCAGCCGGGCGGGCATCTGGACATGCCCATCGCCACCGCGGTGTGGCATCCCGGCAGGAGCACCTGCCCACATGCCGGGCCGCCGAACGGAGGACGCGGTCGTGACGGTCGACGAAAACGACGGTGTGCTCGTTCCTGCTGTGGTGTGGCACCCCGGAACGAGCGCTCAGGGCCCGAGCACCGCGACGCTCGCGGCGTCGGGCGGGCACGGTGGCAGGCATGGTGGCGGGGGAGCGGTCGGCGCGTTCGGGCAGCAGGCCGAGCCGCCGCTGCCGCCGCCCGCGCCGCTGGTGGACTCGGTCGGCGACATCGCCGGGCTGCGGCCGCGCCGCCGCCGCCGCGACGGCGGCGAGGTGCCCGGCGCCGACGCGACCCTGCTGCGGGCCGCCGGCGTGCCGGCCCAGGACGTTCAGGACGCAGCCACGGCGGCGACCTGCACCTGGCCGCCCTTCAGCACGCGCCCGCCCGCGTGCTGAACGCCACCGGCGCCAGGCCCGTGCTGACCGTCCACCACAGCGTGCAGCAGGCCATCCTCACGGCCCTGCACGCCAGCCATGGCCCGCGGGACGAACCGTAGAGTCGACACTACTGAGACATCCCAGGAGCTTAGGCGTCAAGCTGCGAGCTTCCCGAGATCCTGGGATGTCCCTCAGGCGCCTGCCGACGCCGCCACGTGCTCGGCATACACCTCAGGCGGGTTGGCCACATACACCATCTCGGTGTCCTCCTCGGCCCACGAGGCGTTCGACGTGCCGCCGGGGAGGTAGATCGCCTCTCCGGGGCCGGCGGTCAAGGTCTCACCGCCGACGGTGCGCACGGTGTAGGAGCCCTTGGTCACAATGAGCACCTCATCGTAGGGGAAGGAGATGTCCATCGACTCTCCCTTGTCGAGGCGGGCGAACCCCACGGTCATTTTCGCGTCGGGCCAGGAGGCCGCGTCGATGAGGTCGTTGACGTAAATCCGGCGGTCGCCGACGGCGGTCCAGGAGCCGTCTGCGGTGGTGATCTTCTGTACGTTCATGGCTTCGACGGTAGAACCTCAAGTGAACTTGAGATCAAGTCATCGTCTATCGCTCAGCTCAGTGATCCGAGTCTGAATCTTGGAGATCTAAGCACCAACGCACCGAGAGCGATGCGCTGCTCTCACCGTCTTGCCGTCGCCCTCTAGGCATAGAGGGGAGAAACCTTAGCCGTGGTGTACGAAGTACCGTACGGTTTCGTATGAAGGTCCATACGATCCTGGAGGCGCTCACGCGCACGTCCACCGTCGAATACCGCGAGCCGATCGGCGCCGGTCCCACGCTCACCGACTTCGTCGTCACGGTCGACCAGGCGGAGTTGGAGGCCCTCGGCGAGGGCGCGTTCGGCCGCGCCCATCTGCGCGAGTTCACGCACGCCGCCGTGTGGGGCCTGATCTTGTTGCGCACCCTGGAGCGCGCTGGCACTCCAAGCTCGGCGGCAGCCACGGCGACCTGGCGGCCGCGATGGACGTGGCCCGCTCGGCTGCGCAAAGCCACGTCCAGGCGCTGCTGGAACGAGAGCCGTCCGAGGGCGAGCGATGGGCGACCGGCCGGCGCCCGGCTGCCTCCGACGCTCCGGTCAAGCCGCACACGGTGACCATCGACCTGATGGATGGCGAGCACACCTACTGGGTGCTCACCGAGGCGCTGCGCGAGTTCGCCCACCGCCAGAACGGCGAGCGCCAGGCACGGCACTGCCGGGAGTGGGCGGCCGCCGAAGCGCTCCTTGCCCACATCGACGATGTCCTCTAGTGCTGTGACCAGAAACGATCACCGGGTTGGCGCGTAGGACGGTGTTGCCGGTTGGATCAGCTGATCACGTTCGTTCAGCAGTCGGGAGGCCCGGTGACGCAACCGGTCAAGGTCCGCAGGCTCTCGGACCAAGAGGGGCAGAAGCTGCAGCGCATCGTACGGCGCGGCACGATGAGCACGGTGCGTTACCGGCGGGCGATGATCCTGCTGGCCTCGGCGGGCGGCAACACCGTCCCGGTGATCGCGCGCCTGGTGCAGGCCGACGAGGACACCGTGCGGGACGTCATCCACCGGTTCAACGAGATCGGGCTGGCCTGCCTGGACCCTCAGTGGGCGGGAGGCCGTCCCCGCCTGATGAGTCCTGACGACGAAGAGTTCATCGCGGCGACGGCCACCACCCGCCCGACCAAGCTCGGCCAGCCGTTCACCCGCTGGTCCATCCGCAAGCTTTTGCACTATCTGCGCCGCCTGCCCGGCCGGGCCATCACCCTGGGCCGGGAGGCGTTACGCACCCTGCTGCATCGGCGCGGGATCACCTTCCAGCGCACCAAGACCTGGAAGGACTCGCCCGATACGGACTTCGACGCCAAGCTGGAGGAGATCGAGTACGCCCTCACCCACCGCCCCGAGCGCACCTTCGCCTTCGACGAGTTCGGCCCGCTCGGCATCCGTCCCACCGCCGGGACGGGCTGGGCACCCGCCGGTGAGCCGGACCGGTTGCCGGCCACCTACCGCCGCACCCAGGGCGTGCGGTACTTCCACGGCTGCTACTCCGTCGGCGACGACCTGCTGTGGGGCGTCAACCGGGCGCGCAAGGGCATCGACTACACCTGGGCCGCCCTGAAATCGATCCGGGCCGCCCGGCCGGACGGCGCACCGATCTACGTGATCCTGGACAACCTGTCAGCGCACAAGAACTGGCGCATCCGCACCTGGGCCAAGAAACACAAGGTCAGGCTGCTGTTCACGCCGACCTACGCCTCCTGGGCCAACCCGATCGAGGCCCACTTCGGGCCGCTGCGCCAGTTCACCCTGGCCAACTCCGACCACCCGAACCACACCGTCCAAACCCGGGCCCTGCACGCCTATCTGCGCTGGCGCAACGCCAACGCCCGCCATCCCGACGTTCTGGCCGCTCAACGCCGCGAACGCGCCCGGATCCGCAGCGAGAAGGGCATCCGCTGGGGCGGCCGGCCCCTCGCACCGGCAGCCTGACCCCCCTCACCCAACCCGGTGATCATTTCCGGTCACAGCACTAGGAGCTGTTTGGAGTTCGGATCATGTGGTCGAGGTAAGGAGTCTTAACCACAAGGTCGAGCCCCGGAGGTAGAGCCCCGCCTCGTAGCTTTCCGGGGCTTTGTCGTAGCGGGTGGCCAGGCCACGCCAGGTCTTGATCTTTTGAAAGCAGCGTTCGACGGTGTTGCGTTGCCGGTAACGCTGCGGATCGAAGGTGATGGGCCGCCCACCGGCCGACCCCTTCTTCTTCCGGTTGGCCTGCTGGTCGCTCTTCTCCGGGATGGCCGCGCGGATCCGGCGGCGACGCAGATAGGCGCGGTTGGCCTTGGAGGAATAGGCCTTGTCCGCGGCCACCGCAGCCGGGCGGGTCCGTGGCCGGCCCACCGGCCCGGCCACCCGGATCTTGTCCAGCACGGCGGTGAACCGCGGGCAGTCGGCAGCTTGGCCGGGCGTGAGCACGAACACCAGCGGTAGCCCGGCGGCATCGACCGCGGCATGAATCTTGCTGCTCAGCCCGCCCCGGGATCGGCCGAGCGCGGCCGCCATCGCCCGCGCCTTACGGCGTCGCCGGACAGTGGCGCGCTCGTGCGGCGGTGACGTGCCGGCCTCGGGTGTGGCCTGGGGCGCATCACCCGCAGCACCGGCGGCTGCTCCGCCAACGGAGCCCCCTTTTCCTCGGTCAGCGCCTGCTCCAGCGCATCCAAGGTCTCCCCGGCCACCGCCAGCCCGGCCGACTCCTGATGCGCCCGCACGATCGTGGAATCCACGCTGACCAGTTCCAGTCCCACCTGCCCGCGCGCTGCGGCCTCGGCAATCAACGCCTCCATCAACCCCTGGAACACCCCGGCATTGGCCCAGTTGTTGAACCGGGAGTACACCGTGGACCAAGGCCCATAGCGTTCCGGCACGTCACGCCAGCCCGACCCCGTCCGGAACCGCCACAAGATCCCATTGAACTGCTCACGCATCCGCCGTGGCAGCGGCCCGGTAGCCGCCACCGGCAGATGCGGCTCGATCAACGCCCACTCGGCATCGGTCACATCAAAGCGCGCCACATCGGAGTTCTACCAGCCACAGCCAGCCCAGCGTCGACCTAGCCAAGATCCGAGCCCCAAACAACTCCTAAGAGGTCGGCAGACCGCACCCCGCACTGACTTCCCAAAATGCACATCCGCCCGGCCTCGGGATCGTGCTCCTCATCCAGGAGCACCTCAGGATCGGCCTCTGTCACGTCCCGCAGGCGCACGTCCTCATTCATGCGGGGCAGTCAACCACCCGCCACCGACAGTTCAGCCGTCACGCAGCGTCGCCAGGAACTGCTCGATCCGGCGGGCGCGCGTCTCCGGCCGCTTCGCCGACTCGATCGCGTGCACGTGCTGCCGCCTGGCGCTGTGGGAGAGGCGGTCGTAGGCGGCCCGCGCGGCCGGGTCGGCGTCGAGGGCGCGAGCGAGCTTCTCAGGCTCGGCGACGGCCGGGGGCTCGGGGTCGATCTCCAGGCCGACCTCGACCTCCTCCCCGATCTCGACGCCGGCGGCCTCGCGGTTGGCCTTGCTGAGGCCGAGCAGGTAGCGTCCGCGCATGATGGCCACCCTGCTCCTCCAAGTGTGGCCGTTGAGCGTGATGATCACGCGGGGCCGCTTGCCCGCGCCGAGTGCGTCCACGACGGCCTCGGGAACCTCCAGCCCGCGCATCGGCTCGGGAGGCTCCACAACAGTACGAAATTTCATCAGATCGCTCAGTGCAGCTCGTTGATGCGGATCAGGTTGCCGGCGGGGTCGCGGAAGGCGCAGTCGCGGCGCCCGTACGGGTGCGCGATCGGCTCCTGCACCACCTCGGCCCCCCGCGCCTGCACCCGGTCGAACGCCTCGTCGAGGTCGGTGGTGCCGAGGTTGAGCACGGCGTAGGTGCCCTTGGACATCATCTCGGCGATGGTGTGCCGCTCGTCGTCGGTCAGGTCGGGGCTCGCGGCGGGAGGGCGCAGGACGATGGAGGTGCCGGGCTGGTTCACGGGGCCGATGGTGATCCAGTGCAGCCCGTTGTACTCGACGTCCTTGCGGACCTCGAACCCTAGGATGTCGCGGTAGAAGGCCAGCGAGGCGGCGGGGTCGTCGTGGGGCAGGAACGTTTCGTGGATGGTGAAATCCATGTCGATGAAGGTAGTGGGGGCCCGCGGGCCGGGCTTCTTGATTTCTGATCGTTCGGGCACAGCGGCGGCCCGCCGGGGCGGGCCGCCGCGGGGTGCTCACTGCCAGTTCTGGCCGGCGGGCACCTGGAACGTGGTGTTGATGCGGTTGAAGAAGTTCGTCGTCGCGATCATCAGCACCAGGGCTCCGAGCTGCCGCTCGTCGTAGTGCTTGGCCGCCTCGGCGTAGATCTCGTCCGTCACCGCGCCGGGCCGGTCGGCCAGCCGGGTCGCGGCCTCGGTGAGCGCCAGCGCGGCCCGCTCGGCGTCGTCGTAGATGGGGTTCTCGTACCAGGCGGCGAGATTGAGCAGCTTCTCCGCGCTCACCCCCGACCTGGTGGCACCCTTGACGCCGGCGTCCACGCAGGCGCTGCAGCCGTTGATCTGGCTCGCGCGCAGGTGCACCAGCTCCATCGTCTCCTGCGGCACGCCGCCGCCGTACATCACCTTGTAGAGCTGCTGCACGGCGCCCGTGATGTCGGGCTGGCTCGAAGGGTCCTTGATACGCGTCATGTCTGCTCCCCCGTGAGGGTCGTCGGTTCGGTTGACGCCACTACGACGTGCCGCGCCCCGGAAAGGTAACGCGGGCGGCGACGTTACCTTTGGGGCCCGCGGCACGTCGTAGTGGCGGAGAGCATCGAGGAAGGACCGTGATCGTGACCGACGAGGAAGAGCTGGCTGCCGCGTTCGAGGACCAGCGCTCCTACCTGCACGCGATGGCGTACCGGCTGCTCGGCTCGCACGCGGACGCGGACGACGCCGTGCAGGAGGCGTGGCTGCGGCTCGTGCGCAACGGCGCCGAGGGGATCGGCGAGCTGCGCGGCTGGCTGACCACGGTGACGGTCCGGATCTGCCTGGACGTGCTGCGCAGGCACGGCGTACGGCGCGAGCAGCCGCTGGAGCTGGAGGTCGGGATGCTCCCGCGCGACGCGGTCTGGGAGGCTGGGGCCGATCCCGAGCAGGAGGCGCTGCTCGCCGAGTCCGTCGGTCTCGCCCTGTACGTCGTCATGGACGTCCTGACGCCGGCCGAGCGGGTGGCGTTCGTGCTCCACGACGTGTTCGAGGTGCCGTTCGACGGGGTGGCGGCGATCCTGGGGCGCAGCACCGCGGCCACGAAGATGCTCGCCAGCCGCGCCAGGGGCCGGTTGCGGGCGGGCGTGCCCGCCGCCGACACCGCGGGCAGGGAGGTCGTGGACGCGTTCTTCGAGGCGGTCGGCCACGGCGACGTGGACCGGCTGCTGACCATCCTCGCGCCCGACGCCGAACTGCGCAGCCAGACGCCCGGCGGGGTGTTCACCGTGCGGGGCGCGCGCGAGATCGCCGGTCAGGCGACGCTGTTCAGGAACGCGCGGGCGCGGCTGCACCCGGCGCTGGTGGACGGGGCGCCGGGAGCCGTCATCACCATCGGCGGGCGGCCGACCACGGTCGTGGCCTTCACGATCGTGGACGGCGTCATCACGACGATCCGGTCCATGACCGATCCGGCCCGGCTGGGCCAGGTCGTGCCCGCCTGGGTGGGCTGAGCAGGGATTATCGGGCGCGGCGCAGGCGCAGGAAGTCGCTGAGGACGTACTCCCCGAGGCGGTCGGCGCTCGGGGAGAAGACCCGGCCGCCGTTCCTGCGGGCGACCTCGTCCACGAACTCCTTCAGCCGGTCGTCGGCGGCCAGCATGAAGATGTTGATCGTGGCCCGCCGCCGGGTCATCTTGTCGATCTCGGCCAGCGTGAGCTCCAGCGTCTCGTGCGACGGCGGCCACTCGAACGCCCACCGGCCGTTGCGCATGAGGTGGGCGGTGGGCTCGCCGTCGGTGATCACCAGCGCCACGGGCTCGAAATCGGGATGGCGGTCGAGGTGGCGGCCGCCGCACGCACGGCTTCCCCGGAGACGAGGCCGAGTCACTCAACGCCCTGGCGGAAGCAGCCCGGGCCATGGGCGATCCCGCCCAGGCCGTGGCCGACCACGACGCCGCGCTGGCCGTCGCCCGCGAGGTCGGCTATCGGCCCGAACAGGCCGCGCCCATGACGGCCTGGCGCGCGCCCACCGCGATCTCGGCCAGATCGACCTGGCCCGCGACCACGCGCTGCGGGCCCTCGACCTGTACACCGCCCTCGACAGCCCCGAGGCCGGCGAAACCCGCGTCTTTCTCAGCGAACTGTGACGCGCCTCGGTCGTTCTTGCGGGTGGGCACGAGGGAACGGTCGCGGCCAACCACCTCCGTTTGCGCACCGACGTCGACAAACGCGCCGTCATCCTGCCCGGCCGGATCCTCCTCCTCGCCCGGGTCGGCCGTCTTCGCGATCAGGGCGAGCATCCGCGCCACCGCCTCGGCGGGGATCCGACCGCAGATCCTCGCGGTCAGCGCCTGCTCGGCCTGCCGCAGCCGATCCCGCGTCGGCGGCTCAATCCGCTCCTCCCTCAAGTGCGCCAGCAACTGCTCGCGCACCCGATCGACCTGCCGCTCCTCACACACCTCGACGGCCAGCCACTGCGCAGCCTTCTCCGCATCGGCCGCCGAGCACTGGGCATCGGCGTGGTCCTCTTTCCCTTCTTCCAGGCCGTACTCGGCTGGTCGGGCCTGCTGCCCACGGTCGCGATGATGCCGATGGCCCTCGCGATGATGATGTCCTCCGGCCTGGCCCCCAAGCTGGCCGCAGGAATCGGCGCTCGCATGACTACGGTGGCGGGCATCGCACTGGCCGGCGTCGGCATGGCGCTCATGGCCCTGCTCGTCTCCGTCAGCGGCGGCTACCTCTCCGTCCTGCCCGGCCTGCACGGCGACGCGGTGTGCCGCCGGCTCGTCCAGCGGGGGGTGTCGCGGGTGCTGATGCTGACCGCGTCCGACGCCGTTGAGGACCGAGTAGGCGGACTGATGCTGGGCGCGGACGACTACCTGGGCAAGCCGTTCGCGTTCTCCGAGCTGGTCGCCAGGGTACACGCCCTGATATGGCGCAGCGCACCGGCCCGCCCGCCGGTGCTGCGCGCCGCCGGCGTGACCCTGGACCTGGCCCGGCGCAGCGCCGAGCGGGACGGGCGGCTGCTGCGCCTGACGCCCAAGGAGTTCGGCGTGCTCGAGCAACTGCTCGCCGCCAGTGGTGACGTGGTCAGCGCGGAAACCCTCCTGGACAAGGTGTGGGACGAGCACGCGGACCCGTTCACCAACGCGGTCCGGATCACCGTCGGCACGCTGCGCCGCAAGCTCGGCGACCCGCCGCTGATCGAGACCGTCACCGGCGCCGGCTACCGAATCGGAGGGTGAGGGGTGGTCCGACTCTGGATGGGCCGGTTGACCGCCCGGGCCCGGCTCACTCTGCTGCAGACCGCCCTGGTGCTGACCGCCGGCGCCGCGCTGACCGGGTTGACCTACCTGCTGATGCGCCGCGGCACCTTCTTCACCCGCCTGGACCGGAGCGGCTCTGACCCATCGGGCACTGACCCGCCGATGCCGACACCGGCCGAGGACCTGCAAGTTTTCGCCGACCTGGTGCAGGCCGACACCCTGTCCGCGCTGCTGCCCCAGGCCGCTCTGGCGCTCATCGTGGTGACCGCCCTGGCCGCCGTACTCGGCTGGCTGGTGGCCGGCCGGGTGCTGCGCCCGATCCGCGTCATCTCCTCCACCGCCCGGCAGCTGTCGGCTGAGAACCTCACCGATCAACACCCCCGCCGACGAACTGTCGGCATTGGCGGGCACGGTCAACGACATGCTCGACCGCATCCAACGCGGCGTCGCCGAGCGGGACCGCATCCTGGACAGCCAGTGGCTGTTCACCGCCAACGCCGCTCACGAGCTGCGCACCCCGCTGATCACCGCCCGCACCGCGATCGACGTCACTCTGGACGGGCATCCCAGCCGTGCCGAGTTGCTCGCGATGGCCGGTGACGTGCGCGGCGCCGTCGAGCACATGCAGCGCGTCCTGAATGGGCTGTTGCTGCTGGCGCGCAGCCAGGCCGGGCTCGCGGCGCGGGAGCCGGTCGACTTGGCCGCTGTGGCGGCCGCCGCCCTCGACGCCGCCGGAGCGCGGGCGGCTGTCGCCGGCATCGCCGTACGATCCGAGTTTCAGCCGACATCGGTCACCGGCGACCCCATCCTGCTCGAACGCATGATCGGCAACCTGGTCGACAACGCCATCCGCTACAACCGACCGGGCGGGCACATGGCCGTCGCGACGGGCCCGGCGGATGGGCGCGCCGTGCTGCGGATCTCCAACACCGGCCGACACATCTCGCCCGGCGAGGCGGAGAAGCTGCTCGAACCGTTCCTGCATGGGCAGGGCACCCGCATCCGCACCGAGGGTCTGGGGTTGGGACTGTCGATCGTGCGCGCGGTCACCCTCGCTCACCAGGGACGGATCACGGTCGACGCCCGCACCGGCGGCGGCCTCGACATCACCGTCGACTTCCCGCAGAACCCGGTGACGAAGGACGCGAGATCGCAGGATACCGATTCACTTCAGGAAACGGCCCTTCCGTGAAGTAATCTGCATGCCTCACCAGACGCCCAGGTCGGCCGACCCGTCCCCCGGATCGGATCACGCCGAAATCACCTCACGAAAGGTGGTCGGGCTCTCCGAGCGCCTCGATCCGGCCGACGACAGCCTCACCACCTGGAGCGAGCGCTACCTCGACCTGGCCGTGCGCGGAGTCCGCTCGGCGGAGGTCGCCGGAAAGATCACCCGCCACCTCGCGCGATTCATCGCGTGGATGACGAGCGGGCTCGGCCACGACCGGCTCTCGGCCGTCACCCCGCGCGAAGTCGCCGTCTGGCGCGACCACCTGGCCGCCGCCGGCAACCCCGGCCGCGACGGCAAGGGGGAGCCGATGGCCGCCGCAACCGTCAACAACCACCTCGCGCACCTGTCGGCACTGTTCACCTGGATCACCGCGCACGCCCCCGCCGGGCTGCTCCGACACGGCGACCCGACCAAGAAGGTCACCGCGCTGCCACTGCCCACCCCGCAGGTGCGTGCCCTGGCTGCCGCCCAGGTCCGCACTATCAAGAACGTCGTGGACCGGATCGAGACCTTCCACGAGCTCAAAAGGCCGCCGCCACCGCTGCACCAGCGCGCGGGTGCACGCCCACGCCCGCCCGGTCCGCGACCGCGCCATCATCTACCTGCTGCTCGGCGCCGGCCTGCGCCGCGCCGAGTTGGTCGGCCTGGACCTGCAGCAGCTCGAGCCCGCCGATCCCGATCGGCTGCGCCAGGTCAAAAAGGCCCGCCTGACCGGCGTGCGCGGCAAGGGCCGTACCAGCCGCACCGTGTTCCTCGGCCGCGACGCCCGCCAGGCGCTGGCCGACTACCTGGAGTACGAACGGCCCGGCGACGCGGCCGCCAGCACCGGCCCGGCCGCGCTGTTCCTCTCAGCCGCCTCCATCGCCGCCCGCCACCCCGACGGGCGCATGTCCCCGCGGTCGATCAACACCATCGTCAGCGAGATCGGCCGCCTGCACGACGCCCAGATGCTCGATCCCGACCGCAAGTTCGGCTCCCTGCGCCCACACGACGCCCGCCACACCTTCGCCTTCCAACTCTCCCAGGCCTCCGGCCACAACCGCGCCGAACTCGAACGCCGCCTCGGCCACGCCAATGACCGCTACCTGCGCCTGTACACCAACCCACCCGACGACATCGCTGCCGGCTACGTCGAAGACCTATGACCACGAGGCTTGAGCGCCCTGACAAAACCAGTGAGTCGACATGGGGCATGAGGCGCAGGCTCGCAACGGCCCTCCGATCACGGTGGCTCCTGCCGTCAGGACTGACCACGACAAATAGCGACCCCAAAGTCACGTCATCAAACGATCCAAGTCACAACCGAGGGGCAGGGCGGCACGCACCAGCCGGGCAGCGCGGACAAGACAGTGATGGGGCCTCTGGCCAGGCTCCTATGAAGTCACAGGTGCCGCGTCCGGTAAGTGCACACGAGCGCTTCCCGGCCAGGGCCGACAGATCCCGTTGAGGACCACAAGGTCAGTCAGGCGCTGGGTCAGCCCCTGCCGGGAAGCGCTCATCTACATCATCACTGTCAGTCGCGATCTTGCCGGGGTCGTGCATCGCACGGGCTGTCCGCCAGCGCTCCAGGTGGGCCGATAACTTGCGGTCCAGGCCGGTGACGCGCAGGGTCTTGAGCAGCAGCAGGCTCCCGGCATGAGACAGCAGTCCGGTGCCGTCCTCGGAGGCGGTGATGGTGCGCTGGGAAGCGATGGTCTTCACGTGAAGAGTGCTTCTCGATCTGGCGTGGACAGGACTCTAGACCAGCCCCATCCTCCCAGCTCGGAGGCACTTTTCTCATACAGAGGATCAACCCGCGCGAAATTCACCGTGAAAGCCCGAGGTTAGCGACTTGAGCTTCAACCCGGCCGCCCTCCCGCAGGACCGCTAATCGACCAGTGCCTGGTACACAAGCGGGCGGAGCTGACCGAAGATGGGCTGGACGCTGGAGGGGATGCACTGAGACAGGAAGATCACAGTGAGCTCCTCTGCGGGATCCACCCAGAACGCTGTCCCCGCCGCTCCGCCCCAGCTGTACTCACCCTCCGTGCCCAGGTCCTTCTGCTTGGCGGCATCCTGGACGACGGCGAAGCCGAGCCCGAACCCCGTGCCGCCGTTGGAGATCTCGGAGAATACCCGCTGGCCGAACTCCTCCAGGTCGACGCCACCGGGAAGGTGGTTGCGCGTCATGTAGGCGACCGTGCGCGGGCTGAGAACACGAGCTCCCTCGAGTTCCCCGCCGCGCAGCAACATCTGCGTGAATCGGTGGTAGTCGCCCGCGGTGGAGATCAGCCCGTGCCCGCCCGACAACAGCGTGGGCTGTAGCGGCGGGGGCGGGATCGGCACCAGACGCCCCTCCGGCGCCTGGCCGTACAAGGTGGCCATGCGCTGGGGATCGGTGGGTTCGAACCCGGTCTCGTGCATTCCGAGCGGCTCGAAGATCCGCTCGGCGAGGAACCGGTCGAGCGGCAGGCCGGAGATCACCTCGATGAGCCTGCCGAGCACGTCGGTGGCGACCGAGTAGTTCCACTGCGATCCCGGCTCGAACAGCAGCGGCAACGCGGCCCACCGTTCCACGCACCCGGCCAGGTCCAGTCCGGTCGGGTAGGGGCCGTCGAACCCCGCCGCACGGTACATTTCGTCCACTACGCTCTGGCGGTAGAACTCGTATGTCAGGCCCGCCGTGTGGGTGAGCAGATGCCACACACGGATCGGCTCCGTCGCCGGTCGTGTGGAGGGTGCGGCCGCAGGCCCGCTCTCGTAGACACGCATGTCCGCAAATTCCGGAAGATATTTGGCCACAGGGTCGGTGAGCAGCAGCCTCCCTTCCTCGTACAGAGTCATCACCGCCACCGACGTGACCGGCTTCGACATGGAGTAGATCCGGAACAAGGTGTCCTGCTCGACGGGCAGTCCGGCCGCGATGTCGCGACTGCCGTGGGCCGACAGGTGCGCGATCTCACCCCTTCGGCTGATCAGGAGCAGCCAGCCGGGCCACCGGCCGTCATCCGTTCCTGCGGCGAAGTACCTGTCGATCCGGGCCAGCCGCCCAGGATCGAACCCGACCTTCGCGGGGGGACACGTCACGGATACTGCACTCACGACAACCTCCGGTCGCTTCAGGTTCTCTGATCAAAAGATGAGCCGCAGCCCGGCGGGGCCCAGCTGCTGCACGGATCGGCCAACGGCGCCCGTGCAAGATTCGGCACAGTCATCGACGGCTTCATGATACGAACGTATCACAGTCATGATACGGCTGTATCATGACTGGGTGCCGACGAAAGTGGACCACGAAGAACGCCGCCATCAGATCGCCGAGGCCGTCGTGCGTATCGCCGCCTCGCGCGGCCTCCAGGCGGCCAGCATGCGCGAAGTCGCCGCCGAGGCGGGCGTTTCGCTTCGGCTGGTGCAGTACTACTTCCACACCAAGCAGGAATTGCTCGCCTGGGTGCTCGCCTACCTGGGCCAGCAGCTCGGCCGGCGGATGACACGCGCGGTGGCCGCACAGCCCGCGTCCCCCCGGACCTTCCTGTACGCGGCGCTGACCGCGCTCCTGCCCACCGATGAGGAGAGCCGCCGCATCGTCCTGGCCTACGCCGCGCACTTCACGCTCACCCTCACCGATCCCGACCAGGAGCCCGGCCTGTCCTACGCCAACGCCCTGCGCGACCTCGTGGCCGAGCGGTTCGGCCAGGCCAGGGTGAACGGAGACCCCAGCACCAAGGCCGCCATAGCACTCGCCCTGGTATCCGGACTGCAGCTGAGCGTGCTCGCCGGTCAGCACACGGGCGAGGAGGCGGTGGCGCTGCTCACCAGCCACCTCGACGAGGCGTTCCGCACCCCGGGCGCCGCCTGAGCAAGGCTCAGGCGGCGCTGCGGCTGGCGCTGGCCGTCACCCGCAACCGCGGCCCGGTCGGCAAGGAAGAGTTCGACGCCGTACGGCAGGCGGGGCTGAGCGAGGAGGAGATCGTGGAAGTGATCGCCAACGTCGCCCGCAACATCTTCACCAACTACGTCAATGAGGCACTCGACGTCGAGGTGGAATGGCCGCTGGTCACCCCCTTCAGGAACGCGGTGCGGAGCTGAGACTCAGCGGCTCGCTCCGGGCACCTGACCGTTCCGCCTCCAGGCGGTCGGCGACACCCTGACCTTCGGCTGGTCACTCGGGTGCGCCTTCACGATCACCTCGTGATGGTGCCGGTACGGCCCACGCCGAAACTGAAGGCGCGAGCCGTACCGGAAATCGGGCGAGATCCGCACCGTCGAAACCACACGGCCCAGAACTGGACAACCTCGAGATCACGAACAGCGGCACCGTCTACGTGTCGAACTTCGCACGCGGCAACGTCGGGCAGGCGGACCCGAAACCCGGGAAACTCGTACCCGTGCTCCCGGACGGCCCGTTGTCGGCGCCGGTCTCGCTGAACCCCTGGCGACGGCGGTTTCGTTGCCGGTGACCTGACGTCGGTCGTCAAGATCAGCTCTTCCGGCGTGGTCGACCGCGTCTCCCGGTTCGTTCTGGACGACAATCAGATGCTCACCCCGGGAGCCCTGCAGATCGGCCGCGACGTCTACCTGACCGACTGGCTCTCCGGCGGAAAGATCTCCAAGCTGAATCTCGACACGGGCACCCGTTCGACCGTGGCCAGCGGTTTCGTGGCTCCTGGCATCTGCGTCAAGGCCCGAACAGCACGCTGCTGGTGAGCGACCACGGGCTCGGTCAGGTGCTCTCGGTGCCGATCGACGGCTCGGGGTCCTCGACGCCGCTGCTGACCAGCCTCGACTCCGTCGGGGGCCTCTCGCCTTCGACGCCTCGCGCGGGGTGGCTATGGGTCGGAAAGCGACAACGGAACCGTGGTGAGCGTTCCGGTGTCCGGTGGGACGCCGACAGTCGTGGCGACCGGGCTGTCCACCCCCGAAGGCATGGCCGTGCAGCAAGATGGAAGTCTGCTCGTGGCCGAAGCGGCCACCGGTTTCATCACGCGCATCGATCCGTCTAACGGTGCGAAAGCGACCGTCGCCAGCGGGTTCAACATGGACATCCGCGGTTTCAGCCTGTTGCCCTTCGTCAACTACACGGCGGATGTCGCCACGCTCAAGAAAGGCAACATCGTGGTGAGCAACCCCGCGGACGGGAGCGTCACGACACTGATCCCCAGCTGAACCTTTCGAGGGGCGCGTGGCTCAACCGAGTTGAACGGACGCCGGAGTCTCCCTTCCGATTTGGGTTGCGAGAGTGCCTGAGGGCAGCCCGTCGCGTGCAGAAGCCACGTGTGCGTCTGCGCGTGTCATGCCCCGACCAGGGTGCCGATGAGGGGTAGCGGGCAGCGGCTGGCGTCCGGGACCCATTCCCGTCGATGCATCGGACGGCTCCGGTCATGCAGATGGGCCGGATGGTGTCGCATACTTTTCGGTGCGGTATCGAGATCGGCCAACGGTGCGAGACGTGCGCTCGCTGCTGGCCATCGGGGCCTGACCGGCGGGGAGTCGCGAACGACGACAGCCCTGCCACACGTCGACAAGGGGCGCGGTTAGCGATGACGGCACCCGCCATCCAGTTCCTGGACACTCTCCGCGCTGACTTCGCCGCTGATGGCCACCACGGCCAGGTAGAAGGCGATGCTCACCACAACGCAGCGGGCTTGATGGCTGATGAACTGCTGCTGCTCCTCTGTCGAGGCCGTGTACAGCAGGCGCCGCCATCATGAGCGCCCTACTCGTCTACATCGCCTTCCGCGACCCCAAGAACACCCCCTCCGCGGTCGCGGACGAGACAGACCCCGCTGAGGCTGTCTCCGCTGGCTGACCGCACAAGAGCCGGGCCGCAGCCGGAAGCAAAGGCAGAACCACCCCGCCCCTGTCAACAACGCTCGTGGTCAATACGGCTAGCTGCTCTCGTGTGAACAGGCGGGAATTCGGAGTATCGAATAGTTGGCCACTACTGGTCTGGCAGATGAATTCCAGGTGCGCAAATGACACCTGAGGTAGTAGACGTTGTCTTTGATGATCTTCCTGCCTTGAAATGGCGGCTTCCGGGCCTCGGTCGCCCGCCCCGGCGGAGAAGGCCTCGCCATCCAGGCCATGCAGGGAGGTTCACAAGATCCTCAAATAGAGGCAACCGTCCGCATTGCCATACTCAGGGACGCGGCAGTGCTGGAGATGACGGTGATTAGACAGCGCCCTTCGGGCAGGGGTCGCTGCGAACTCTCACATTACTCACACAGTCGCATGCGATGACTTGTCCCATGACAGATTCGCGAGCGGGCAAGCGGTGACGCGCATGACGGACAACGCCGTGGCCGCGCGAGGCGGCGCCTCCCTGCCTCCCGGGTTGACCGCGACGGTGGAGATCGTGGTCCCCGTGTACAACGAGGAGCGGGCGCTGCCCGGCTGCATCGATGTTCTCCATGACTATCTCAAGCGGTGTTTCCCGTTCGAGTGGACGATCACAGTGGTGGACAACGCCAGCACCGATCGAACCCCGGTGGTCGCCGCTGAGCTGGCCGACCGCCATCGGGGTGAGGTCCGGCTGCTGCGGCTGGAGCGCAAAGGGCGGGGCCTGGCGCTGCGCACGGCGTGGGCGCGCAGCCAGGCCGACGTCGTGGTGTACATGGACGTCGATCTGTCGACCGGCCTGGACGCCCTGCTGCCGCTGACGGCGTCGCTGGTCAACGGGCACTCCGACGTGGCAATCGGCTCCCGGCTGGCGCGCGGCGCCCGTACGTTGCGGGGGCCGCGCAGGGAGATCATCTCGCGGGCGTACAACGCGTTGATCAGGATGACGCACGGGGTGGGGTTCACCGACGCGCAGTGCGGGTTCAAGGCCGCCCGGACGGAGGTGGTGCGCCCGCTGCTGGAGAAGGTGGAGGACGACGGGTGGTTCTTCGACACCGAGTTGCTGCTGCTCGCCGAGCACAACGGGCTGCGCGTGCAGGAGGTGCCCGTGGACTGGGTGGAGGACGTCGACAGCCGGGTCCAGGTCGTCTCCACCGCCCTCGACGACATCAAGGGTCTGATCCGGGTCGCCAGGGCCAAGGCGTCGGGCGCGGCCCGCGTCCCTGGCCTGCCGCGCCGCCCCGAGCCGCGCGCCGCGCACCCGGACGCCGTGCTGGCCCCGCACAGTGACGGCGGCTTGTTGTGGCAGGTGCTGTCGTTCGGGGCGATCGGGGTGCTGTCCACGGTGGCGCACCTGGGCCTATACGCGCTGCTGCGCATGTGGCTGCCCGTGCTACTGGCGAACCTGCTGGCGTTGACCGTCACCACCATGCTCAACACCGAGGCCAACCGCCGCTTCACCTTCACCGCCGCCCGGGGCTCCACCACGCGTACGCACCTGCTGGGGCTGGTGGTGTTCGCCCTGTACTACGCGGTGACCTCCGGCGCGCTGCTGGTCCTGCACGCCGTCACCCCCGATCCGGCGCGCCTGCTGGAGCTGACGGTGCTGATCTGCGCCTGCGTGCTGGGCACGGCCGGGCGATTCCTCCCGCTGCGCGGCTGGGTCTTCCGCCGCGCCTCCACCTCCGAGAGCTGACCGACTGATGACCGCCATCTCCCTGCGCGCCGTCGCCCTCCGGCGGTACGCGCTGACCGCGATCTGCCTGCTGGCCGCCCTGCTCTACGCGTGGTCCTTCTGGACCTGGGGCTGGGGCAACACGTACTACAGCGCCGCGGTCAAGTCCATGTCGGCGAGCGTGACCACATTCCTGTTCGGCTCCTTCGACCCGGCCGGCGTCTTCACGGTGGACAAGCCACCCATGGCGTTGTGGCCACAGGTCATCTCGACCTGGGTCTTCGGATACCACGGGTGGGCGCTACTGCTGCCCCAGGCCGTCGAGGGCGTGGCGGCGGTGTTCCTGCTGCACCGCACCGTGCGCCGGTGGGCCGGTGAGGGCGCCGGGCTGATCGCCGCCCTCGTGCTCGCCGTGACGCCGGTGACCGTCGCCATCAACCGGGACAACAACCCGGACACGCTGCTGGTGCTGTTCCTGGTGGCCGCCGCCTACGCGCTGACCCGTGCCCTGTCGCCCGGCCTCGCGCCGCGCCGGGCCACCGGCTGGCTGATGCTGGCCGCCTTCTTCATCGGGTGCGGGTTCACCACCAAGATGCTGGCCGCGTGGGTGTGCCTGCCCGCCTTCCTGCTGGCGTACCTGTTCGGGACCTCCGCGCCGTGGCGGCGACGGATCGGCGACCTCGCCGCCGCGGGCGCCGTGCTGCTGGTCAGCTCACTGTGGTGGGTGGCGCTGGTGGATCTGTGGCCCGGCGAGAAGCCGTACATCGGGGGCAGCACGGACGGCACCGCGCTGGACCTGGTGCTGGGCTACAACGGCCTCGGGCGCATCTTCGGCGAGGGCGGCCCCGGCTTCGGTGGTGGCGGGCCTGGCGGAGGTGGGCCGCCGGAAATGCCGGGCGGGTTCCAGTTCCCCGGCTCGAACGGCGAACCGCCCGCCTCGTACACCGGGTCACCCGCCCCGTACGGCGACTTCCCCATGCCCCGGGGCGGTGGCGGCGGCATGTTCGGCGGGGACGCCGGGCCGGGCCGCATGTTCAACGACGCGGTGGGCGGTCAGGTGAGCTGGCTGCTGCCGCTCGCGCTCCTGATCATCGCGGGCGTCGCCGTGCTCGCCGTTCTGGCCAGGCGCCGGGGCACGGCCGTCGGGCCGGCCGAGCGCGGCGGATGGCTGTTGTGGGGTGGGTGGCTGCTGGTCAACGCGGTCGTCTTCAGCTTCGCCTCCGGGATCTTCCACTCCTACTACACCACGATGCTGGCTCCCGCCATGGCCGCCCTGATCGGCACGGGGATCGTCCGGATAGCCCGCCACCGCGCGGGCGCGCTCATGGCGGCGGGAGCGGTGGCCGTCACCGCGGCCTGGGCCTGGGTGCTGATCTCGCGCGACACGTCATGGAACGGCTGGTTGCGCTACGCCGTCCTGGCCGCCGCCGTCGCCGCGATCGCCTTCCTGCTCGTCGTGATGCGCCGTGGCCGCCCAGGCCCGGCGGTGGCCGCGGCGGTACTCATCCCCTCGCTGCTGGCGCCTGCCACCTGGTCGGTCGCCTACGCCTTCGGACCGCCCGAGACCAGCACCACCAACCCCACCGCTGGGCCGCGCGGGAGCTTCGGCGGCATGCCGTTCGCGGCGGGCCGGGGCGGCGGTACAGGTGGCATGCCCGGCTCCGACCGGCAGGACGCCTCCGGCGATACTCCCGGAGACAACCGGCAGGGCGGCCGCGGCTCCGGCGGCGGGATGCCCGGTTTCGGGGGTGGCGGCTTCGGCGGCGGGCCCATGGGTGGTGGTGCCGAGCTGAGTGCGGAGCAGCGCAAGATCCTCGACTACGCAGTCGCCAACTCCGGTGACGCCCGCATCAAGCTCGCTGTCAACTCCCCCGCCATGGCGACGGCCTCGTACATCATGAGCAGCGACGAGGTCGTGATCGGCATGGGCGGCTTCACGGGCTCCGACCCCGCCCCGACCGCCGAGCAGCTCGACCGCTGGGTCAAGGCCGGCGAGCTGCGCTACGTCCTGAGCGGCCCCCGCCAGGAACGGATGATGGGCGGGCAGGGCGGCGGCGAGTCCCGTACGACCTGGATCACCAAGACCTGCAAGGTGGTGCCCGCCTCGGAGTACGGCGGCACCGAACAGACCGCCACCTCGGACAGATCGCCGTTCGGCGGCGGCCAGACCCTCTACCGGTGCGGCGCCTGATCCCGCGGCGCCGCCTCACACATTGCTCTCACCGGGAGCGTGTAGAACGAGGTCGTGAACGAACACCCTACCGCGAAAGTCCTGGTCGTCGACGACGAACCGAACATTCGCGAGCTGCTGTCCGAAGCCCTTGAGCTGAACGGCTTCGCCGTGCGGACCGCCTGCGACGGGCGCCAGGCGCTGGCGGAGGTGGCCCGCGAACGGCCTGACATCATCGTGCTGGACGTGATGATGCCGGGCCTGGACGGGTTCGCGGTCGCCCGCAGGCTGCGCGAGGCCGGTGACAGCCCCATGATGCTGTTCCTGACCGCCAGGGACACCGTGTCCGACCGGATCGCCGGGCTGACCGCAGGTGGCGACGACTACGTGACCAAGCCGTTCAGCCTGGAAGAGGTGGTCCTGCGGCTGCGGGCCATCATGCGCAGGGCGCGGCCGACGGAGGAGCAGGCCGACGACGGCGTGCTGCGGTACGCGGATCTGGAGCTCGACGAGCAGGCCCACAGCGTGCGGCGGGCCGGGCGGCCGATCCATCTGTCGCCGACGGAGTTCAGCCTGCTGCGGTACCTGATGATCAACGCCGAGCGGGTCGTCAGCAAGGCGCAGATCCTCGACCGCGTGTGGGACTTCGACTTCGACGGCGAGAGCAGGATCGTGGAGTCCTATATCAGCTACCTGCGGCGCAAGATCGACGCCGAGGGCCCACCACTGATCCACACACTGCGCGGCGTCGGCTACCGGCTGCAGGGGCCCTCATGAAACCGGTCCTGCCCCTGCGGCATCGGCTGCTCATCGCGCTGCTGGGACTGTGCGCGGCCGGGTTGGCGGCCTTCGCCACGGCGAGCGTGCTGCTGCTGGACCATTCGCTGTTGACGAGGGTGGACACTCAGTTGACCGAGGTGGCCACCACGTTCGGCCGGCGCCCGGTGCCCCCTCCGCCGTCGGCCGATACACTCCGGACCCCTCAGCTCCCCACGCAGTTCAGGATCGCCTTCTACAGTCCTTCCGGGGCTCTGCTGCGCAACCTGCCCACGGAGAACGCGAACGGCCCCGCCCTCTCGCCTGCCGTGATCGCCAGGGCCCCGCGAGTGCCCGTCACCGTGTCCGCCAGCACGGGCCCGGAGCAGTGGCGCGTGCTGGTGAAGGGCCTGCCCGACGGCACCAGGCTGGCGGTGTCGATGTCGCTGGAGCCCAACCGGGCGACCGTGCACCAGATCCTTGTCATCGAGGTGGTCGTGGGCAGCCTGGTGCTGCTGCTGCTCGGCATGCTCGCCCTCGCCGTGGTGCGCCTCGGGCTGCGCCCGCTCACCCGCATGGAGCGTACGGCCGAGGCCATCGCCGGCGGAGACCTCGACCGCAGAGTCGACGACACCGACCCGGCGACCGAGAGCGGGCGGCTCGGCAGGGCGCTCAACATCATGCTGGAGCGGCTGGCGACGGCGCTGCGCGAGTCCGAGCGCTCCGAACGGCGGCTGCGGCACTTCGTCGCCGACGCCTCCCACGAACTGCGCACGCCGCTCACCTCGATCCGGGGCTTCGCCGAGCTGTACCACCACGGCCAGGGCCCCCGGGACCCGGCGGCCGAGCGGCTGCTGCGCAGGATCGAGGCCGAGGCCGCCCGCATGGGCGTCCTGGTCGAGGACATGCTGCTGCTGGCCCGCATGGACCAGGAGCCCACGCTGGAGCCCACCGTCGTGGACCTGCACGTCCTGACCGGGGACGTGGTACACGCCGCCCGCGCCCGGGACCGCGACCGGCCGATCCGGCTGGCCGTCTCCGACGAGCCGGTGTTCGTGCTCGGCGACGAGCACCGGCTGCACCAGGTGATCGCCAACCTGGTCGGCAACGCCATTCAGCACACGGCTCCAGGGACAGAGGTCCGGGTCGAGGTCGGCCCGCGCGCGGTCGCCGGGGTTCCCGCTCCCGGGGCGGTGTCCGTCGGCTCAGGACCCGCCCCTCACGCCAGGGCCGCGCTGATCGAGGTGCGCGACGAAGGTCAGGGCATCGATCCCGAGCACCTGCCGTACCTGTTCGACCGCTTCTACCGGGCCGATGCGGGCCGCTCCCGCGGCAGCGGCGGTACCGGGCTGGGCCTGGCCATCGCCGCGGCGCTCGTGCAGGCACACCACGGCCGGATCGAGGTGACGAGCACCCCGCGCCGCGGCACCATCTTCCGTGTACTCCTGCCACTCAACCAGCCCGAGGACGGCTGAACCCTCCGTTCACCTTCACGTCAGATGCGGTTCACACATTATTCCCAGCTTCGTGCTGTCAGATGTGTGCTGACGAAAGGAGGGACATGCTGGAAAGGTTCCGCAAACGAGCGGTTTCCGCCGCTGACGGCGCTGATCGGCCGGTGTCCGGTTCCGAGGTGGACGGCGAGCTGGGTCACCGGCTGCGCGCACCCAGCAAGCTCCACGCCTTCAACCGCTACGAGATCAAGTACCTCGTGGACGCGGCGGAGGCGGCCGAGCTGAGGCAGGAGATCGAGCAGCGGCTCGACCGCGACCGGCACAGTGGCGACAGCGGTTACGGCATCTGGAGCGTCTACTACGACACCCGGCAGTTGCGCTTCTACTGGGAGAAGATCGAGGGGCTGAAGTTCCGCAGGAAGCTGCGGGTGCGTCACTACGGCGACCGGTTCTCGGTGGGGCTGGACACGCCTGTGTTCGTCGAGATCAAGCAGCGGGTCAACCGGGTGACGCAGAAGCGCCGGGTACGCCTGCCGTACGCCGACGCGCTGCGCCTGTGCGACGGACGGCAGATGGTCGAGCACGACCCTTCCCAGCGCGCCTTCCTGGAAGAGGTGCTCGACCTGGTCCTGCGGCTGGACCTGCGGGCCGTGGCGATGACCGGCTACCAGCGGCACGCGTACGTGGGCCGTGACGCCGACGTGGGCCTGCGGGTCACCTTCGACCACCGCATCCGGGGCCGGGACCGGGACTTCCACCTCGGCGCCGACGCCGAGAACCGGCTCATCGTGCCGGCCCGCAAGGTGATCGTGGAGGTCAAGGCCAACGAGCGGGTGCCGTACTGGCTGACCGACCTGACCGCCAAGCGGAACCTGCAGGTGGTGCGGGTCTCGAAGTACTGCCAGAGCGTCGAGGCGCACGGGCTGGCACCGCGCTCGATCTTCCACATCCCCGACCACGACCTCGACCACAACCACGATCTCGATCTCGGCCGCGACCGGCCGAGCGTTCTCTCGGAGGCATGACCCCCCATGGACTTCTCGTTCCAGGATCTGTCCGGCACGTTCAGCGTGGCCGACATCGCGATCGCGATGTCGCTGTCGTTCGTGCTCAGCGCGATGATCGGCTGGGTCTACCGGGCGACGCACCGCAACGTCTCCTACAGCCAGTCGTACGTGCAGACGCTGGTCATCCTCGGCATGCTGATCTCGCTCATCATGCTGGTCGTCGGCTCGAACATCGCCCGCGCGTTCGCCCTGGTCGGCGCCCTGTCGGTGGTGCGCTTCCGTAACGCCATCAAGGAGACCCGCGACGTCGGGTTCATCTTCCTGGTGATGGGCGTCGGGATGGCCGTCGGCACCCGCTTCTACCTGCTGGCCATCGTGGCCGCCGTGGCGATCTCGCTGATCATCGTGGTCATGCACCGATTCAACTGGTTCCAGCTCAATGTGCGCCGCCAGGTCGTCAAGGTGCAGGTGCCGTCGGACGAGGACTACACCGCCTCGATCCAGGACGTGCTCATCCGGCACACCGACGAGTTCGAGCTGGTCAGCATGGAGTCGATCAGGGCGGGCGCGCTCACGGAGCTGATGTACACGGTCAAGATCAAGAAGGGCAGCGAGCCCGCGGACGTCATTTCCGCCCTGCGCGAGCGCAACCACGGCCAGTCGGTCACCGTCCTGACCGGATACGACCAGACCGACCTGTAGCGCCATGACGTCCCTCAAACACCGCATCCCGGTCAAACTCCGACACAACTGGAAGCTCGTCGCGCTCTGCCCGGCGTTCCTGGCGGCCTGCTGGGGCGTGTTCGGCAGCGGCACCATCCGCCCGTACGTCACCAGCGCCCAGGTCGCCGAGGCCGAAACCCCGATCACGAACCTGACCGGCACCAAGGACCTGTTCGACGCCTCCGTGGCGCACGACGTGAAGATCACCTTCACCGACGCGTCCTACGAGGACATGCTGACGGAGTATTTCAAGGACGGCGAGAAGAAGTATGTCGAGGCGGACCTGACCATCGACGGCACCCGCATCCCCAGCGTGGGCGTCCGCCTCAAGGGCAACTCCACCCTGATGGGGCTGACCTGGAAGGGACAGTCCAAGCAGCGCGGCATGCCCGGCGGCGGCCAGCGGCCCGAAGGGCTGCCGGAGGGCTTCCAGATTCCCGAAGGCTTTCAACCACCCGAGGGATTCCAACCGCCTGAAGGCTTCCAGCCGCCCGGCGATGGACAGCCGGCGGCCGGGCAACCCCAGGCCACGCAATCCCCGTCCGGGCAGCCCCAGACCGGGCAGCCGCAGACGGAGCAGCCGCAGACGGGCCGCCGCGGCGAGTTCGGCCGCGGTGGCGGGCCGGGCGGCTTCGGCGCGCAACTCAAGGGCGAGGAGCCGGAGAACCTGCCGTGGCTGATCAGCTTCGACGAGTTCGTGGAGGGCCGCCGCTACCAGAACCACACGCAGGTGGCAGTGCGACCGGCCTCGACGGGCTCGACGGCGATGCTGAACGAGGCCCTGGGCATCGCGGTCGTCGGCGCCGCCGGCGAGCCCACCCAGCGCTCCACCTACAGCTCCTTCACCGTCAACGGCCGCTCCGCCGCCCCGCGCCTGCTGGTGGAGTACCTGGACGAGGGCTACGCCGAAGGTCTCGGCAACGGCGTGCTCTACAAATCGCTGGCCTCGGGCTCCTTCGACTACAAGGGCGAGGACCAGACCGAGTACACCGAGGACTTCAAGCAGATCAACAAGGTCGGCGGCAAGGACCTGCAGCCCGTCATCGACCTGGTCAAATGGGTGAACGAAGCCTCAGACACCGAGTTCGCCGAGGGCCTGGCCGACCGCCTGGACGTGGAGTCGTTCGCCCGCTACCTGGTCCTGCAGAACCTCATGGTCAACTTCGACGACATGGCCGGGCCCGGCAAGAACTACTACCTGTGGTACGACCTCGGCACCAAGAAGTTCAAGGTCATCACCTGGGACCTCAACCTCGCCTTCAGCGGCAACGCCGAAAGCGGTGTGAACGACACGATCAGCATGGGCTTCGGCCGGGGCCGCCCCCAGCAGACCCAGCAGCAGGGCCAGCCAAGCCAACAGCAGGGCCGGCAAGCTCAGCCCTCGGCCCCGCCGGACGACCAGGCGCGGACGCGCCCGGAAGGTGGCGGCGGCATGATGCGCATGGGCCACCCGCTGAAGGAGAAGTTCCTCGCGAACGCCACCTTCAAGAAGGTCTACGAGGAGCAGTACCGTGCCCTGTACACCAAGCTCCTGGCCAGTGGTACGGCGTCCGGCCTGCTCGACGACCTCGTCGCCGCGTACAAGCTGAACGAGAAGGCCGACCCTGCCAAGATCGAGGAAGAGGCGAAGACCCTGCGCACCTTCCTGCAGACCCGGACCAAGGCCCTGGGCTCGGACAAGGCGATCAGCGGCACCTGACACCACCGCAGCAAGGGGTCCGCCGCGCCTCACGGCCCGGCGGACCCGCTCGCCATCCGCCGGGGCCGTTCAAGGAACCAATCATGGGACTTCATCGCCTGACCACCGTCGCGATCGGCGTGCCGAACCTCGCGGCGACCGCTCGTTTCTACGCCGACTTCGGCCTGACCCCCGTCGGGCGCGGCACCTTCGCCACAGCCGGCGGAGGCGAGCAGCTCACCTTGGTCACCGCTCCTCACCGCCGCCTGCTGGAGCTGGGTGTCGGTGTGGAGCATGAGGACGACCTGCACCAGGTGGCCAGTTCGCTGACGCGGCTTGGCCTGCCCTTCCTGCGCGACGCGACGTCGCTCACTGTGCGCGACCCTGGAACCGGTGTCGAGGTGCGCTTGGAGATCGCCGCCAGAATCGCGCCGTCTCCGGCTCCCGTCCCCGCCGCCGGCGCGCCAGGCATCGGCATTCCCACCGGAGAACGTACACCGGCGGGGCAGCATGCCCCCGTCCGTCCCCGCAAGCTGGGCAACGTGACCATCGGCTCCCCTGGCCACGAAGCCAGCCGGCGGTTCTTCCTCGAAGGGCTTGGTCTCAAGGAGAGCGACCGTATCCCCGGCGTGACCACCTTCATGCGTTGCTCCACCGATCACCATGACGTGACGGTCCAGAAGGCCCCTGTGACCATGCTTCATCACACCTCCTGGCAGGTGAACGACGTGGACGAGGTGGGCCGCGGAGCGACGGCCATGCTGGCGGAGGACCCGGCCAGGCACCTGTGGGGGCTCGGCCGGCATCACATCGGATCCAGCTTCTTCTGGTATCTGAAAGACCCTGCGGGCAACTTCGCCGAGTACTACGCGGACATGGACCGCATCCCGGACGACCAGCCGTGGATCCCGCAGGACTGGCTCGACGCCCGTGGGCTGTACAGATGGGGACCGCCGACACCCGCCGCATTCCTCAGCCCCGACGACCTCGCCGAGCTGCTCAGCACGGCGTATCTGGCCGGCTGACGCACACTGCCATCAGGCGGACCGCTCAAGGCAGCGGTCGAGAAAGGCGCGGGCGCGCAGGGTGAAGCGGACGCGCGAGACGAAGGCGGCGACAAGCACGTCCCCGCCCACGTGCTCGCCGGGCTGAGCCGGCGCAGCGCATTCTGAGCGGCATCGTGCACCTCAACGATGAGACCGCGAACGCCAAGGACCACCGAGCCCAATGGCCCGTTCGGTGGCGTGCCGACCTACAGCACCGGATCGCGTTACGACGGGCACCGAGACCAACATCAAAAGCGTTCACCGAGGACCCGCCGGATCGCCCTCCGCCGCGAGCCCGCCAGTACGCCCGCGGAACCGGTAGCGTGCCGTCGCGTCAGCCGGCGGCGGAGGGCTGGGGTGCCTCGGCGTTCGCGGTTCCCGTTTCGGGATGGTCCTCCCCCAGCCGTGGGTTCGGCAGGAAGAACGTGAGCGCCAGGGCTGCCAGGGCGACCACGGACAAGCCCGCGAAGATCGGCAACAGCGCATCGACGTACGAATTCACCACCTGCTCGCGGATGGCCTCGGGCAGCGAACGGACCAGCGCGGGGGTGAGCGACTCAACGCCCCCACCGCCCAGGTCCGCCGCGAGGCCCGACAGGGAACCGGTGAGCCGCTCGGCGAACAGCGCGCCGACCGCTGCCGTGGCGACGGTGGCCCCGATCTCCCGGAAGAAGTTGTTGGCGGAGGTGGCGGTGCCGACCTCGCTACGTGGGAAGGCGTTCTGCACAGCGAGGACCAGGTTCTGCATGAGCAGGCCCATGCCGATACCGAGCAGCGCCAGATAGGCGCATACCAGCTGGATCGGCGAGTCCACGTGGAGGGTCGAGAGCAGGTACACACCCGCCGGGACGAGGACCAGACCGGAGATGACGAAGCCCTTGTAGCGGCCGACCTTGGCGATGAGCTGGCCGGAGACGGTGGCGGTGAGCATCAGGCCGGCCACCATCGGCAGCAGGAGCAGCCCGGAGACGGTCGCCGAATGGCCGTAGACCATCTGCAGGTAGGTCGGCATGTAGCCGACGACGGCGAACATGCCGGTGCCGATGGCGATCATGCCGATGACGGTGGACAGGGCGAACACGCGGTTACGCAGCATGCTCATGGGGATGAGCGGTTCGGTGGCGCGCCGCTCGACCAGGACGAAGGCGATCGCGCCGGCGATGGTCACCGCGATGAGCGACAGGATCAGCGGCGAGTCCCAGGCGTGATCGTTGCCGCCCCAGTCGGCGACCAGCACCAGGCTGGTGACCGTGATGGCCATGAGGGCGGTTCCGAGGTAATCGAGTCTGACCGTCCGGCCGGGCTTGGGCAGCCGGATGCCGAAGTAGCTGATGGCGAACGCGGCGACGCCGAGGGGCACGTTGATCCAGAAGGCCCACCGCCACGAGGCGTTGTCGGTGATCCAGCCGCCCAGAAGCGGACCGGCCACCGAGGACAGGCCGAAGACCGCGCCGATGGCGCCCATGTACTTGGCCCGCTGTCGCACCGGCACCAGGTCGGCGAGGATGGTCTGGGTGCAGATCATGAGCCCGCCGCCGCCGAGGCCCTGGAGGGCGCGGAAGGCGATGAGCTGGCCGATGTCCTGGGAGAAGCCGGACAGCAGAGATCCCGCCGATGAAGATCGCCAGCGCCCAGAGGAACAGCGGCCGCCGTCCGATGAGGTCGCCGAGCTTGCCGTAGACGGGCATGCCGATGGTGACGGCCAGGATGTAGCCGGTGGTCACCCAGGCCATTTCGGACAGTCCGTCGAGCTCGCCGACGATGGTCGGCAGAGCGGTGGAGACGATGGTCTGGTCGAGCGCCGACAGCAGCATCGAGACGATCAGGGCGGCGTAGATCCAGCCGAAGCGCGCCGGAAGCTTCGAGGCCGTCTCCGCCACGGTGGTGCGCGGGGTGTGCGGGGTGTGCGTCATGTCAGCGGATCCCCAGTACCGGCAGGATGACGGCGTCGACGAAGCGCGCGGAACGGTCCTCGTAGTCGCCGCGGCCGGTGCCGGCGCGGCGTACGAGGATCGAGGCCAGGAGCAGTTCGGGGATGAACTCGCGGCCGGGGGAGTCGGGGGCGATCTCGCCGCGCGCGGCGGCGCGGTCGATGATGCGGCGGGCGGCCTCGGCCATCGGCGCGGCCAGGACCTCGTCCATCGCGTCCTGGAGTTCGGGGTCGGTCTTGGAGGCGTGCGCCAGAGCCGACATGATCGCCTCCTGATCCTCGGCGATGGCCGCCATACGACGCCCGCCCTCGAGGAAGTCGCCACGCAGGCTCCCGGTGTCGATGTCGGCCAGCGGCGGCGGCGCGGCATGCCTCAGCGCCTCGGTGACCAGGCGGGGCTTGCCCTTCCAGCGGCGGTACAACGTCGCGGTGCTCGCCCGCGTGGCGGTCGCGATCTGCTGCATCGTCAACCGTTCGTAGCCATGCTCGCCAACCAGGCGCACCACGGTCTCGTAGATCTCGGCCTCGCGCTCGGGCGTGAGCTTTGAACGACCCTCCACAACTCCTCCTATCGAAACGAAATCATTTCGTTTCGATACTATGCGAAGCATCGGTTGCTCGCGAAGCGCAGAGCCGCAGACGGGTCTTCGATCTGGTGACGGTTGGTTGCGAATCCCATGCAGACCGCCGGGAACTCCTTGATGAACCGCCTGCTCGGACTGCTCGGACTGCTCGCACAGGGACTGCGTGGTCGACGCCGGCCTGGGCGGTGATGGTCCCGATGACGGACCGCAGGTGTGGGGGCTGGAGACCAGTACCCTGCCGGGCCCCTCGGCCACTGGGAACATGGCCGCCATGGCGGCGGCCCGCGGCATCGGCTGCAACACGCTGATCACGTTCATGCTGTCCACGGCGCTCGCGGCGTACGGCTACCAGCCGTGAGGCCGCAGCAGGAGAACGTGGTGATCGAAATCGACCACGTGCGCGCACGCCCTGCGTGTGTTGTTTCCACACCTGGACGGGATGGAGTTCGAGCGGGTCGAGGAGTCGAACGGCAGCGTGCGGATCACGGCATGTACCGGAACTGAGCTGGCTGTCTGCCCGCAGTGCGCCACACCGACTACTCGGGTGCATGACCGCAACCAGCGGCGTCTGCGGGATGTGTCATGCGGCAGGCGGCCGATCCAGGTCGAGTTAGAGGTCCGCCGGTTCGTCTGCGGTGACGGTTCCTGCCCGGTCGCGACGTTCGCCGAGCAGGTCAACGGGCTGACCATCAAGCACCAGCGCCACACAGTGAGGCTTCGGGCCCGGCGCCCTGCTGGAGGGCGACGGGCCGGGCGTCGGGGGTTCTAGGGTGCTTTGGGCTTTGTGCTCGGGTTGGTGATCGTGATCGGGTCGCGTTCGTGTCCTACGGGAGGACCGGTCGGCGCGTCGGAAGGCACGGGCGCCTGGCTGGTGACGATGGATCGCGGTGCGGACGGACTTGAACTCGTCCCCACCTTTTGCAAGGTCGGGCCGAGCTTCGTCCAGGCGGCGCTGATGCCGGGTTCGTCGGTGGCGGTGGTCCACCAGTTGGCGCGCCAGAGGAAGTTGTTCCAGAAGACGGTGCTCGCGGTGCTGCCGTCGGGGGCGCCGGCGACGGCCGGGGTGCCGGGCACGTTGCCGCTGTTCTTGCCCTCGGCGAGGTAGGCGACCGTGTAGGAGGTGTCCGCGAAGCCCGCCAGGTGGTAGCCGGTGCCGGGGACGGGAGCACCGGTGACCCGGGTGCCGTTGTCGGTGCGCAGCAACTGCCACCACTGGTTCGGCCGCCCGTCGCAGTCGTACACGCTGAGCTGCTTCAGTATCCCGTCGGCCTGCAGGCACTTGCCGCGGTTCTTGATGCGGTACCAGCCGGCCCCGCCGTCCTCGGTGACGGTCCACAGCTGGTTCTGGTTGCCGGGCTGGTTCTCCACCAGGTGGGCGACCTGCCAGGTGGTGGGGTGGTCCAGGACGTTGCCGCCGACCCAGTCCACGATCCGCCAGCTGGTGCCGTCCTTGTCGAAGGCGAAGGTGCCGTGCGGGTTGTAGGGGTGTCGCTGCCACTGCTCGGCCTGGCAGGCGATCCCGCCGCTGACCACCGGGGTGACGGTGGTGGCGCCCTTCTGATCGTTCTGGGTGGAGCCGTAGGTGTTGGCGCCGATCTTGACGGTGACGTTGGCCGGGCCGGTGAGCGGCAGGTAGTGGCGCAGGACGATGTCGCGGCTGGCGCCGGGGGCGACGTCCTCGCAGTAGCCGATCGTGACGGTTACGCGATGGAAGTCGGCTTTCAGCCCGCCCACGTTGGCGCCGCTACGGCCTTTGGTGATGACGATCTTGCTGCCGAAGTCCTGATAACCCGCGTCTTTCAGGATCGGCGGGGCGGAGGTGGGGATGTCGAAGGCGATCTGGGTCCCGTACGGCAGCTTGACGCTGGTGTTGTTGGTGATCCGCAAGGTAGGGCGCATCGGGTAGAAGGGGTCGTCGCTGGGGAACGCCGGGTCCGGGCCGGTGGGATGGTTCACCAGTTCGGCCTGCACGTCGACGACGTTGCCCGGCAGCGTCGTCGCGCCGGCGCGGCCGGTCTGGTAGCCGCCGGAGCCCCGAAGACCGTTGTCGAGACGGGTGGTGAGGTCGTAGCCCATGCCGTACTCGCCGTTGGCCCGCTGGGTGTAGTCGCCCGCGAGTTCCCACATCATGACGCCGCCGAGCTTGTTCTGCTTGACGTAATCGATCTTGGCGTCGATGGACGCGTTGTTCTCGGTGGACAGGAACACGTTCTTGTCCGCGTTCCACAACCACGAGGCTTTGAGCGTGCTGTCGTACTTCTCCGCGTACGAGCCCTTCATCTTGCCCGCCTCGGCGGCAGGGTCGGTGTACGCGCTCAGGTAGCCCGGCGTCACGCCTTGCTGGAGGTTCTTCGTGTGCCACAGCGGGTTGGATCCCGACGGCACCTCGTTCCCGATCCGTCCCAGGTCGTGCCAGATGTTGTCGATGCCGACCGCGCCGTTGCCGCAGGGGTGGGGGTTGGCCGCACCGGAGCCCGGGCCGGTGCCGGGCTGGCACTGTCCCTGGTCGGGCATGGCCGCGGTGCCCCACAGGCCGTCGGTGCCGCCGGTCACGTTCTGCCAGCCCCGGGTGTAGTACGGGATGCCGATGTTGATCCGGCCCGGCGGCAGCGCGCCCCGGTAGTAGTGGTAGGCCCAGTCGATGTTGAAGTAGCCGGTCTTGTCGTACTCCGTGGTCGAGTAGACCTGAGCGGTCTGCAACTCGGCGTCCTTCCCGTCGTCGTACAACGGGGCCTGCGGGCCGACGAAGTGGTTCCACGAGCCGTGCAGGTCGTAGGTCATCAGGTTGATGAAGTCCTGATATTTCAGGGCGTCGCCGGCGTCGAAGCCGCGTACCAGATAACCCGAGGCGGAGGCCGCGGAGGTGAGCAGGTAGTAGCGGCCGCGGGCCGCGCCCGCCACGTCCAGCTTCGCGCGCAGCGTCTTCATCAGGGCGTTGTAGCCCTTCTGCAGTCCCTTGCGGCGCGGGTCCGAGAGATCCCAGTCGGCCGGGTTGCCGGCCTTGGGCAGCGCGCTCGGGTACTCGTAGTCGATGTCCACGCCGTCGAACGCCTGCTTGTAGCGATCGAGGAACTCGACCACCGAGTCGGCGAAGTCGTTGATGCCCTCCTGATTCACGCCGCCGTCGGCGGTGGTGGCCATCGTGTAGAAGTTGCGCGAGTCGGCCCAGCCGCCCACCGAGATCAGCGTCTTGACCTGGGGATGTCTCTTCTTGTACACCGCCAGCAGGTTGAAGTGCCCCTTGTAGTCCAAAGTCGGATCGGGCGCGGCGCCGCCGGCGTAGGGCCAGGTCATGCCGGTGGCCGGGTTCTTCGGATCGCTGGTGTCGCCGACGGAGATCCTGTTGTTCTCCACCTTCGCGAACGCGTAGTTGACGTGGCTCACCTTGGACCACGGAATGTTCGGCACCAGGTATCGCGGCTCGTCGTTCTCGCCGGTACGCCAGCCGGAGAAGTAGCCGACCACTCGCTTGTCGCGTCCGCCCAGCCATTCGCGGCCGGCGGCGTCGTACACCTTGCAGTACGGCGCGTCCACGCCACGGGTCGCGGCCATCCCCTCCGGGCGGCACTGGGAGTGCGGGACCGACACCTCGGGCTTGGCCGCACGGTCGTCGGGGCTGTTGTCGATGGGGGCGCCCGCGGCGGTCTCGCCCGCGCTCTCCGTGGTCACCGTGACGGCGTTGCTCTCGGCGGAGATGTTGCCGGCGGCGTCGAGGGCGGTGACGGTGTAGGTGTGGGCGGTGTCCGGGGGCAGGTTCCTGTCGGTGTAGGTGGTGGTGCCGTCGACTCTGACGAAGGTGTGGTTCCGGTAGATCGCGTAGCCGGTGACCCCGACGTTGTCGGTGGAGGCGTCCCACTCCAGGGAGACGCTGTCGGCGGTCACGGCGGTCCAGCGGAGGTTGCTGGGCGGGGTCGGGCGTAAGCGGTCCACGGGCTCGTTGGGGTCCGGCGTCCCGTTGGGGAGCCCGTCCACCGAGGTGTCGAACGGGAACTTGGGGGTTTCGATGTCGTGGCAGACTGGGGGGAAGACAGGGTCGCACACAGTGCTGGTGACGTCGAAGGGGCGCGCCTTGTTGAGATCCGCCTCGAAGATCGGTTTGCCTTCGCCTTCGCTGCTCGGGGTGTCCTTGAGCGCGAAGGTGGCGTGGTCGAAATCGTTCCCGATCAGCTTGTCGCGCAGCCCGGGCGGGTAGCCGTTCCAGCTGACCAGGTCGGGGAAATGCCATTTTCCCCAGTGATTGTTCAGGGGCTGGTTGGCGTCGGCGAAACGGAAGGCGTGCGTTTGACCGCCGTCCTTGTGGTAGACGATCTTCGGGTGGGTGCCGTTCTCGAACTCGACCTCGGCGGCCGCCTTGATGTCGTAGCCGCCATGGCGCGAGGCGGCGACGTACCTGACCTGGTCATTCTCGGTCCAGACCACGATGTGCTCCCAGTCGTGGCGGTGTCCGCAATCGGGGCAGCCGCCCTCGGTGGTCTGGTCCTTCTGGAAGTACAGTCCGTACATGTGGGCGCACCATCGGTTGGTGTTGCAGCGGGACCGCGCGTACATGTTGCTGTTCACCAGGTCCGACTCGTCGCGGCACGAGCCGTCGAGCGCCCCGGTGGGCTCCAGGCCCGGGTTCAGCTCGCCGTCGTCGCCGATGGCCACCGACGGGTAGCAGCCGTCCTTGTCGTAGTCCATGGCGGGCTGGAATTTCAGGTGGGCCTCGCTGGCGTTCAGCGGGAGCTTGGGGGGCGGCGGCTCGGCCCACGCGGGCAAGGTGACGGCCACCAGGCCGATGCTCGCGCCCAGGATCACCACCAGAGCGCGGGCGACCAGCCGGGCGGGGGTGCGTAACAGACCTCTCACGAAGTTCTCCTTAGGGGGTTGATGCCGGCTTCGTGGCCAGTTCGTCCATGGCGCACTCGACGGCGAACGCGGCGGTGGCGTTGCCGGGGCCGCGTATCCAGGTGGGGGTGTGGATGTCGAGCGGGATCGACCGGTAGGTCTGGCGGATGTTGGGGGTGGTGTACACCATCTGCCCGTGGGTCAGGACGACCTTGACGGGGCGGCGTACCTGGCGGGCGGCCAGTGCGAAGCGGACCAGGTTGGCCCGCGCCCGCGAGGGTTCCTCTCCCCGGTGGATGACGTCCCACCAGGCGTCGCCGGTGAACAGTTCCGGCGGGGCCTTGCTCGTCGGCGGTTGCGTGATCAGCTCCATCCGGGCTCAGCTCCCTCGTCGATGATGTTCTTCAGCTGGGTCATCGCGGTCATCGCGTTCGGCCAGCCGGCGTAGAAGGCCAGATGGGTGATCGCGTGCTTCAGCTCCTCGGCGCTCAACCCGTTGTCCAGGGCGGTCTTGAGGTGGAAGGGCAGCTCGTTGCCCCGCTACAGGGCCACCAGCGCCGCCACCGTCACCAGACTCCGGTCCCGCCGCGACAGCCCCTCATCCGGCCACACCTGCCCGAACAGCACCTCATCGGTCAGGCGCACCAGCTTCGGCGCGAATTCCCCGAACATCACCTGCGCGCCGGACGGCTTCTCGCTCGACATGCGCATCCCCTCCTTCAGAAGCCCCGTTACCGAGAACGGGCCCGGCGGTCTCCGCCCCGCAGAAGATGGCCCTTTGCAGGACGTTGCTTTGCCCTGCGCGAGCGGCCCGCATCTTCCGGACCTGGTATCACCTTCGGACGGAACGGCGTGGGCGAGCGACGCCGGCCCGCGTCGCCCGTCCGGAAACGGCTTGTGCCATCACGTCGGGTGACATCGCCTAGCAAACCGGCTGTTTCGCACGCGCGGGAGGGCGCGTTTATCGGGGGGACAACCTCCACCCCCCTTAGCCCCGGGCCGCTGTTTACAGTGGTCAAGGCGGACAACCGCGATGGATCAGAGACTTCCTCGCCAGTCGGCGCGCCAGGATCAGCCCCGAACAGGCCGGGTTGGCCCCCGGTGGCCGCCGCCGGGTGCCCGCCTGCGCCGCGAGGAGGTCGCCATGCTGGCAGGCGTGAGCACCGACTGGTACACCCGTCTCGAGAAGGGCCACATCACCGCGTCTCCACCGACGTCCTGAACGCCGTCGCCCGCGCACTGCAGCTCGACGACGCCGAACGCGCCCACCTGTTCGACCTGGCCCGCGCCGCCACCACCGGCCCCAGTCCCCGCCGCGTCCGCAAGGTCCGGCCCGGCCTGCAGCGCATGCTGGACGCCATGACCGACGCCCGGCCATCATCCGCAACGGCCGGATGGACATCGTGGCCGCCAACCGCCTCGGCCAGGCCATGTACGGGCGACGAATTCCGCCGCCGCTGGGCCCAGCACAACGTCCGCCTGCACCACACCGGCACCAAGAGCTTCCGCCACCCGGCCATCGGCGGCCTCACCCTCGACTACGAGTCCATGGACCTGCACGCCGACCCCGGCCTCAACCTGACCGTCTACACCGCCGCCCCCGACACCCCCTCCCACGACGCCCTGCGCCTGCTCGCCACCTGGGCCGCCACCACCCTCGATCGGCCCCAACCGCAGGACACCAACGCAAGCCACCCGCGCGGCTGAAAGAGCAAGCGGAGTTTCATTAGCGAACCATGCAGGGCGCGACGCCTTTGGCGGGCGCGTTCACGGCACATCCCCGTTTCATGGACCGGTGCAAGCAAAGAGCTGTGAAACGCTCCGATGAAACACCTCTGGCGTGGGTGACGACGGCCCACCGCTCCATGATCGCTGTGCACACACCGTGCGTGGCTGGGGATCACGAGCGTCAAGCGATCCCCGGCGACCTGATTGGCCGGATGGCATTTCGATCGCTGCAGCGTCACGGTTGCGGTAGGAGAAGAAGCAGGTCTGCTGCCCCAGCCGGAAGTGCCGTACCCCGCCGCATGTAGCAGGGCCACCTCCTCCAGCACGTCGCCGGGGGAGCGGAAGTCGACGAGCGGAGCTTTGACGGGTTCGTTGCAGAAGTCGCAGAACCGGCGCCGGGTGCGGCCTCGATACAGCTCGATCTCGGCGACCGGTGTCCAGAGCAGCTGCTCGATCAGCTCGTGGCAGTCGACGCGATCGGCGGCCAGTTGCGCATACGGTGCGGCTTGCCTGCTTCCGGTCATGACGTCGGCGGAGGTGATCGTGTGGGTATGGACAGCATCGAACAGGCCGTCGGTGCTGGGCGATGTGAGGTCCTCGCCGCCGGCACTCGAACTGCCCGGCGTTCGGTGAGCGCGTGTCCGGTCAGCTCCTCCCCAAGAGGCCGCTGGAGAGGCCGCTCTTCCTAATGCTCCGCCTCCTTCAGGTGTTGATGAGTTCCCTGAGACGGGCGAGCGGGCCGGCGTTCGTGGTCGGTGAGCCAGTCTCCCCAGCCGTGTTCCAGCAGGTCGAACAGGTGCCGAAGGTCCTGGCCGTCGCGACCCAGGGAGGGGCATTCCAGGGCGAACCTGGCGAGAGCGGTGGTGGCGGGATCGTCCCTGGAGACGCCGGCGGCCTCGGCGATGGCGGCGGCCAGGGCGTCCTGGTGGCGTAGCCACATGCCGCGCGCGTACTCGCGCAGCGCGGGCGTGGAGTTCACCAGGGCGACATGGGCGGCGCGGGCCGGGTCGTCGGTGCCGCGCCGCTGCTCTCTGGCGATGAGGTGATCGCGCAGGGCGTGCAGGACGCTCTGCCCGGTGGGCCGGTCGCGTACGGCGGCGACCAGGCCGGCCTCCAGGTCGGCGTCCATGTCGAAGACGAGTGCCTCCTTGCTGGGGAAGTGTTGGAAGAGCGTGCTCAGGGCGACGTCGGCGGCATGGGCGATCTCCCGTACCCCGACGTTGTCGAACCCCTTCTCGGTGAACAGCGCCAGCGCGGCGTCGGCCAGGGCCCGGCGGGTCTGGGCCTTCTTGCGCTCCCGGCGCCCCATGGTCTCCGTCATCCCCCCATCCTAGCCAATCGCCGGACCGGATCCGAAGTCGAATCGGATTTGATTTCGAGTCCGCTTCGGTTATGTTGGCGGAGTGCCAGGCGACGCCGCCCAGGGTGCCGCCTGACCAACCCGATTCCTCGATCACTCCCTTCACGAACGGAGCACCATCCGCATGTCCGACACTCCCCGGATCGCGATCGTCGGCGCCGGCCCCGGCGGGCTCGTCTGCGCCCGCATCCTGCACAACCACGGCGTCCCCGTCACCGTCCTGGAACGCGAGACCGGTCCCACCGCCCGTCCCCAAGGCGGCATGCTCGACATCCAGGCCCCCACCGGACAGGTCGCCCTGCGTGCCGCCGGGCTGTTCGACGGGTTCCTCGCCCTGTCCCGCCCCGAAGGCCAGGAAGTGCGCATGATGGACCGCGATGCCGTCATGGTGCGGCACTTCGTCCCCGACGCAGGGGATCTCGCCGCCCCCGAGATCGATCGCGGGCACCTGCGCACCCTGCTGCTGGACTCCCTGGCCCCCGGCACCGTCCGCTGGGGTCACGCCGTGGAAACCACCACCGCGCTGCCCGACGGGACGGTGCGCCTCGGCTTCTCCAGCGGCCGCAGCGAGATCTTCGACCTGGTGGTAGGGGCCGACGGCGCCTGGTCCCGGGTCCGTCCCGCCCTCACCGGCGCCGAGCCCGTCTACAGCGGCGTCACCTTCGTCGAGATCCACTTCGACAACATCGACCATCGTCAGCCCGACCTCGCCCGCCTGATCGGACCGGGCACGTTCACCGCCAAGGCCGGCCGCCTCAGCCTCGTCGCGCAGCGCAACAGCAACGCCCACGTCCGCGTCTACATCGCCTTCCGCGGCCCCCTGGACTGGAACGCGGGCCTCGACCCGGAGGACACCGATGCCCTGCGCGACCGCCTCCTGAAGATGTACGAGGGCTGGGACGAGAGCCTGCTCGCCTTGATCCGCCGCAACGAGGGCCCGTTCGTCAACCGGCCCGTCTTCGTACTGCCCGTCCCGCACACCTGGCAGCGCGTGCCCGGGATCACCCTGCTCGGCGACGCCGCGCACCTGATGCCGCCGGCCGGCGTCGGCGCCAACCTCGCCATGCTCGACGGCGCCGAACTCGCCCAGGCCGTCATCGACCACCCCACCATCGAACAAGCCCTGGACGCCTACGAGGCCGTGATGCTGGCCCGCTCGGTGAGCGAGGCCGAACGGACGGGGGAGATGCTCACCACGCTCATGCCCGACACCGACTCCATCGAGCCGCTCTTCCCCATCATCCGCGCCAACAGGGCGGCCGAAACTGGCGACCTCGCGTAATCAAGTGTCGGGTGTTCGCGCCCTCTGGAACTGCAAAGGTCACACGACGTAGTAGCCAGATGAGCGAGGCCGCGGGACGTCAGGCCGGACGGCGTCTGCTTCCTTCCGGCGTGAAGGTGAAGGTGTCCTTGAACGCTTCCCTGCCGAAGCGGACGGCCAAGAGGACGGGTTCGTCATAGCTGGAGCGCCAAATCATCTCGGTTTCGTCAGGGCCGCCGTTCCAGAGATGAAAGAAGATGATCGGTTCCGTCACCTGCCCGGTCAGGTAGGCGAGTGTCATGCCGAAGCAGGGGTTGGTGCCGCCGAGAAGGACGGAGGGCGGGCCGAACTCCTCTCGCACGTCGGTGAGGGTGCGGTCGTGAGCAGTCCAAGCGATGAGTTTACGGCGCAGGGACGCATGCTCTTCGGTCGTCAGGGTTCTGTCGGCCTGGAGCCATCCGCGGTCGTGGGCGAGTTCGGCATAGATCGAGGCAACGCCGTCGTCGCAGGGATCAGGCAGGACGGTGGCGAGCGCTCCGGTCACGCCGAGGGAGTTGAAGGCGCCCCGCGCTTCCAGGGACTCTAATGCCTGCGCCCACTCCGTCTCCTGGTGTTCGGCGTAGGCCAGGTGATCGAACAGGAGGCGCAGGGCTTTCTCGCCGCCGAACATGCCGGGCCGGCGAAGCGCCTGGTTGAGCCGGTCTTTGAGGTAGGTGCGAATCTCGGCCGCCGAACGTGGCCCGCGGAGGGTCGTCATGAGGCTCATTCCATGTCGCTGTGGTCAGGCGTGGGGGTGTTCGTCGATGGGGGCGTAGCGGCTCCATGGACTTCCGGCTTCGGCCGCGACGCGGCTGGTCTGCTCGTCGCTGTAGCCGAGCATCCCAGCGATCACCGCAGCCGGCACCTTCTTATCTGTACGCGAAGCTGCCGTCCTGCCGCGGCTGCTCCTGCATCAGAAGGCCACGGTGACGGTGACCGGCACCCGCGAGGACACTTGCCTGCGATGGTGATGACACCGCCAGGGATGAGAAGGCTCACGAGTTTTCAGTAGGTACGTGACCAAAGTGACGGCCGAGTCGGCGGCTCTGGAGTGTTCGCGCCGGCCAACCGGTACGTAGCCGGGGTGCAGTTCCTTGAGGAGCTGGTGGAGGTGCTGGTCGACGGACGCGCGGAACCCCAGATTGGTGTAGTCCGGGTCCTTGCCGAAAGGAACGTCCAAGGGGACGGCGGGGTCCAAGACGGTCGCCATGATGAAGGAGAGGCGGCGGGTGTGCAGCCGGGCGAGGCTGGTCAGGTGGTCCACATCGTCGGCTGAGGCGGTCTCGCCGCGGTTATGGAGGGCGGCGAGGTTAGTAGCCGAGGGCGTCGTATGCGATGCGGTACACGATGACGATGTCCGCGGTGAGTTCCGCTTCCAGGACGGCTGCGGCACCGGCGGTGATGATCCACTCGGTGGAGGCGGCGGTGTGCCGGGTCATCTTCGGGAATCCGAGCTCGGCGGCGCGCTTGGCCAGGCCACCGGTCCGTACGACGTTCAGGCCGGTGGCGCGGAGTTCCATCTCGATGCGCCGGGCCAAGGTCGTCTTGCCGCTGCTGTGGGTCCCGGAAAGGAGACTCCGGTGATCCGGAGGCGGGCCCGGTGAGTGATCTGCCGGTGTCAGCGGGTGGAGCAGGCTCCCACGATGGAGAAGGGTGGGTGGCGAGGGGGCCATTGGGATGGCCCCTGCCTTGACAGGGGAAGGGACGGGGAGGCCAGGGGACGGATCGGGTGTCGGCGTTCGGTCAGGAGGCGTGGGCGCGGCAGGCGCTGGCCGGATTGCGCCGGGATTGGCCCGATTGGGCTTTTCTGGTGGTGGGGGATCGGTGATTGGCGATGCGCGGTCCTCGGGTCGTGATCGGCGCGGCGGGTCCGGAGGAACTGCGTCAGGCCCTGCCGCCGGTGGCGTTGAAGTGCATTCCGGCCAGATCCGAGTCGGCCATGTCCGATCTGGATGAGCGGAGTGAGGGTCCGCCGCCGGATCGCTGCTCGCGCCGGGCGGAAGAGGTGAACACCTCACCCGCGAAACCCTCAGGACGGCCACGGACATCAGCCGGCCCCGCCGGAGTCATGCGGCGACCGTCTCACAAGGTCTCGGCCCAGCGAAGTACTACTGGTTACCGCCGCGGTTCAGCCAGGCGCGGACCGCGCCGCCGTGGTAGACGACCAGATAGTCGGCTCTGCCGTCACCGCTGATGTCGGCGAACGTGACGTACTCGCGGGGATAGCCGGACGCATGCGCCCAGTCGTAGCGGGGCTCGAAGCTGCCGTTGCCCCCGCCGCCGCGGTTGAGGAAGGCGTGCACCGCGCCCTCCACGCTGACCTGCAGATAGTCGGCCGCGCCGTCGCCGTCGCCGTCGGCGAACCTCACGGCAGCCAGCGACGAGCCCTTCGTGCCGCCGGCCCAGTTGAGCCAGAGCGGCCAGGACTCGGGCCCTCTGGGCGAGGACTCGGGCCCCCTGTCGTCGTTGCCCCCGCTGTCGTCCGGGTTCCACAGGTTCCGGTACACGTGGACCGCGCCCTCCGCGCTGACCCGCAGGATGTCGTCGCGCCCGTCCCCGGTGACGTCCGCGAAGCGGAGGTTGGCCCGGTTGAACGACTCCTCTTGGAAGGCGATCCCATGGTGGACGAACCTGAGGTGGCCGTCCGTCCCCGCGAAGTTGAGGTAGGCGCGTACCTTGCTGTCCGGGCTGACCACGAGGTAGTCGTCGCGCCCGTCGCCGTTGAGGTCGGCGAAGCGCACCGAGTCCGGATCAACGTCGATCTTCGCGGTGCCGTCGCCGGGGTGGTCTCCCGGGTCGTACGTGCCCACGTCCACCCAGTCGGGGAACCCGGGCGTGCCGACGGTGTTCACCGAGGTGCGGACGCTGCCGTCGTCCCGGACCTGAAGGTAGTCGGCGCGCTTGTCGCCGTTGAGCTCGGCGATGATCGTACGGCCCACGCTGTGCCCGTATCCGGGGGCGATCACGCCCAGCTTGCGCCATCCGGCGCCCAGAGCCGTCGTGCCGTCGCCGGACGGCGGGGCGGTGTCGAGGTCATCGGCGGGGTTGCAGGCCATGGGCGGCAACTCCTCGCCCGGCTGCCGGATCCAGCCTCTGGCGTGGGCCTCCAGCACTCCGCCGAACCAGGCGGCGGCCATCTTGCGGTAGCCGGCGTCCGTGGGGTGCGCGTCGTTCTGCAGTCCGTCGCTGACCAGCACCCGCTTCATGTCCACCAGAAGGACGCGCTTGCCTTCCTGCTGCAGGTCGCTCACCACGCCGGGCAGCGCCGCGTTGTAGGCGTCGATGCGCGGCTGCAGGCCGGGCTTGGCGGTCGGGATGAGCTTGGCGACCAGCACCGTGGCGGCTGGTGAGGTGCTCAGCGCCTGGCTGATCAGGCTCTTGAGCCGGCTGGGCGCGGAGGCCAGGTTGTAGTTCTGGTTCATGTCGTTGGTGCCGGCGTGCAGGGTGATCAGGTTCGGCTTGTAGCGCCGTACAGTGCAGTCGGTGATGTGCCCGATCTCGTCGATCCGGTCGCCCGGGTGGCCCTCGTTGTCGGGGTCGTCCATCGTGCCGTGTCTCACCGACCCGACGAAGTTGACGTCGCGCGCAAGGTTCTTGAGGTAACCGAACAGGTCGTCGCGGTAGCCGTTCCCGTCGATGCTCTCCTGGCCGTAGGTGATCGAGTCTCCGAGCGGCATGACCCGCAGCCCCTGGTGAATCTGGAGGTTGGAGATCGCCTGGCCAAGGTTGTGCGCGACGTCCGCCACGAAATTACCCGCGTCCACGCAGGCCTGTTTGAACCTCGCCCAGCCGGAGGCCAGCTTCCTGCCCAGCCGGATGATCTCCTGCCCCAGGCGTTCGATGTGGCCGGGGAGCACCTCCTTGGCCCAGTTCTTGACCCCGGCCTCCCAGGCGGCGCCCGTGGCGGCCATGGCGATCGCTCCGCCCAGCGTCTTGGCCCACTCGGCGGCGTCCTTCAGGGTGCCGTCGAGGGCCTGGATGATGATGCCCCGCGTCATGCCGCCGACGAAGCCGCCGATGGAGACGCACATCACGGCCGCCTCGGGGAAGAAGCCGATGCAGATGGCCCGCAGCACCAGCCCGGTCAGCCCGCCCGCGACCGATGCCAGCACCTCGGCCCACCACGAGAAGTTCGTGAGCGGCTGGTCGCCCTCGATGCGTACCGAGACGCTGGTGTCGGTCATCGACAGGTGCCCGTTGAAGTCGGGCCAGCTCTCGAAGTCCTCGCCGCCGCCCTCCATGCCGTGCGGGTTGGCCTGGAAGTCCTCGCGGAAGGTGTCGCTGAGGCGCGAGTTGCGCCGCTGCGTCTCCTGGAGGATGTCCCTCATCCGGCCGGGATCGAAATGGCCGCCTTCGAGGGTCAGCGTGACGGACTCCGCCGCCACGGCCACGGAGAACGTCCCGGCCGAACCACTCGGCAGCACGAACCGCGGCACCGCCGCCGTCACCGGGGGTGTCAGGCCCAGTAACAGGGTCACCACGACGGACATGATCAGGACCAGGCGGCCGGTCGTTCTTCGCGTCTTCATGCCTACCTCCGCGTTCGAGAAGTTGATCACCCTGGACGCAGACGAGAACGGCGTGAACGCCCCCTTAACACTCACGGCTGGTCACGACGGCTGGGCCCAGAACGACCGCCGAACCGGCTCAGCATCCTGAGCTGCGGTTTCTCGCGTGGTGCGCCGCCAGAGACTCGAACCCCGGACCCGCTGATGGAGAGTCAGTGGCTCTTGTGTCGGATGCTTATGCAATGTGCCCGACGCGGGCTTGGCCCCGGCCGCGACGGCTGGACCTTCTTCCGGCGGTCGCTGAAACGTAGCTTGTCGGGCCACTTCGGCATGACCCCCTCCTCCCGCCGCGCGGGAACCAGCACGGAACCCGCACGGGTCTGCACGGCACCTTCGGCATCCGCCCGCCCGCTCCCATCCTCACCGTCCGGTTTCGGACAGTTCCACCTCGGGTGCGGTTGGTGTCAGCCCGCTGTGGCCCGCGCCGCGGTGCGTCTGCGCTGGACGTGGAACGCGAGGGCGACGGCCACGCCGGTCGCGACGAGGATCGCGGTGACGGTGGGACTCATGTACTTGGTCAGGCTCGGAGCGTCGCTCGGCCCCACCAGCCAGAACGTCACCGGAACGGCGTAGGCCGCGACGAGCGCCCCGCTCCACCAGCGCAGGGTGCGCAGGCGGGCATCACGCAGGGTGGCGATCAGCACTATGGCGATGGGGATGCCGGAGAGCAGGGCGAAGCCGCCGAGGACGAGGACCGGTGCGGTCCAGGCGGCGACGATGGCGGGCAGGGAGGGGCGGGCGGTGGGCTTCATGATCACTTCCTGTTGGAGCGAGCTTCGGCGGCGGACTTGAGGGCGGTCAGCCAGAGGTCGAGGCCGGGGGCGAGGTACTTGATGGAGGTCTCCGGGTCGGCCTCGATCTGGCCGCCGGTCCAGCTCTCCTCGGTACGCACCAGGACGCCGCCCTTGACCTCGGTGAAGGTCCAGACGTGCACGCCCTTGTCGATGCGCAGCCCCTCGCCGACGGCCGGGCCGCTCCAGCGGACGCAGGCGCCCCGCTTGAGGTCCTTGACGGTGGAGGTGATGACCAGGGTGGTGGCGGGGGTCGCGGGTGTGGCGGGCGCCGGCGTGGTCCAGCGGAACTTCGAGCCCTTCCGCAGCGAGCCCCGGTCGAGTCGCTTGGCGCTGGTGACGGGCTCCTGCCAGGACGGCCAGCGTTCGACGTCGGTGTGCAGGTTCCAGACGGTGCGCAGCGGGGCCTTGATGAGGATCTGGGTGCGGTGGTGCAGCTTGGCGCGGGGGTCGATGCCCTTGCCGCGGCAGGTCACCGAGTTCGTCCGGTCGAGGGTGGCGGCGTCGGCGGCGCCGGCACCGGCGGCGAGGAGTGTGGCGGCCAGAGGGATCGCGAGGAGGCGGACCTTCGGCATGATGTTCTCCCAAAGTTGAGTGCCAGTTGCAATGGTTAGAAGCTATAACGCAGTAGAAGTGAGCGTCAATAGGAAACGTGAGATGCTCTAACTAGAGACGAAGAAGGAGCGGCCGATGACGGACCGAGATGGGCAGAGCCCGCGGGAGCGCTACCGGGCTCAGGTTCGCGAGGAGATCAAGCGGCACGCGTGGGAGCAGATCGCCACGGCGGGCGTCGCCGTCCTCTCGCTCAACGCGATCGCCAAGCAGGTGGGCATGAGCGGTCCCGCCTTGTACCGGTACTTCGCGAGCCGCGACGAGCTGATCACCGCGCTCATCCGCGACGCCTACCGCAGCCTCGCCGACGAGGTACGGGCGGCGGCCGACTCCGGCGCCGACCTGATCGGACTGGCCCGCGCGATCCGGGAGTGGGCGCGCAGCGACCCCCAGCGGTACCTTCTCATCTACGGCACGCCCGTCCCCGGCTACCACGCGCCCGACGACACCGTGCAGATCTCGTTCGAGGTAATGACGGTGCTGCTGGAGGTGTGCGGGGCGGTGCCGGCGAGCGGGCCGGCGACGCCGTTCGACACCCATCTGGAGACGCACCGCGACTGGGTCTTCGGGCATCCGGCGCCGGCCACGACGCTGCATCGGGCGCTGTCGTTCTGGACGCGGCTGCACGGGGTGCTGTCATTGGAGCTCGCGGGCCACTTCGCCGGCATGAAGTTCGATCCCGACCTGCTGATCGCCGACGAGTTGCGGGCCCTGCTGGGTCCCAGTAGCGAGCGGCGACAGTCAGCAGGTGGCCGCTGACCCCGAGCAGCTACGGCACCGACTTCACGAGCGATTCACGGTCACGCGCCCCCGGTGACCGGCAGGCTCTTCGGGCCGTGCGCGCCGGAGGAGCCCGCCGTCAGCACCTGACCGGCGTGCCGCAGCGTCACCCCGGTCATCGGCGCGTCCGGAGTGATCCGGGCGGCGACGGTGGACAGTTCGCCCAGGCATCAGGCAGCACCTTCGTCGTCAGGAAAAGGACCGTGTGGCTGGGACCGCCGTTCGCGCCCGGCGCCCTACCGGCGGGCCGCCCACCCATGGCAGGCCAGCCCTCCACCGGCACGGTCCCGTGCGACGGCAAGGTCGCGACCAGCCGACGGAGCGGCACGCCGGTCAGACAGCTCCGTGATGTCTTCACGATACGTGGGAACCCGGCGCGTTCGGATCGGAGGCCGGCCGGGCGGGTACGCGGCGGTGTGCGTCGGCGAGCAGGGTGTGCATGGCGCCGCGGAAGATCTCCGCCTGCAGCGGGCCGATGAAGGCGGTGTGCCCGAACACCTCCAGGACCACGAGGCCGTGCAGGTGTCCCCAGGCGCTGACGAACAGGGCGGCGGCCTGCGGCGGAAGCCCGCCGACCGCTTCGGGCGGGAGTTGCTCGAGGTGTTCGCGCAGCGCGGGGCTCAGTGGCGGTACGTCGACGCGGGCCAGTTGCTCGCGGGTGAACGTGCCGAACAGCGTTTCGAACAGGAGGGCTGCCAGCCTGCGGGGGCCGGCGGTCGTACGGCCGTCGGCGGGTGCCTGGTAGTGCAGCAGGGGTGTGCCGTAGATGAGCTGGAACCGGGCGGGATTGTCCAGGCCCCAGCGGCGGAAGGCTTCCGCGCCGGCGACGAACCTCGGCGGGTCGTCCTGCCGCGGCGTGGTCTCCAGCGCCGACTGCACGGCGTCGGCGAGGTCGTGGTATGCCTCGGCGATCAGCGCTGTGATCAGCTCGTCGCGGCTGGGGAAGTAGTGGTAGAGCGCCTGCACGGTCATACCGAGGCTGCGGGCGATCGATCGCAGGGACAGGCCGGCGGGGCCGTGCAGCGCGATCTGTTCCTGCGCCGCGTCGAGGATCTCGCGGGTGGCGGCGGCCCGCCGGCGCAGGCGGAGCGGTGTTGGGCCGGCGCCGGGCGGGGTGGGGTTGGGCGTCATGCCGACACCGTACTGATTGCTTGACACTGTTAGGTAAATCTGGCACTGCCAAATCCGGACCGACGTCCTTTAGCGTCGTGTCCCGGCCGCCACCGGCTTGTGTCGCGGCCCATGACCGAGCGCCGAGACTACTCGTCATCCAAGGAGAAAAATCCGTGCTTCTCAGCGTCGTCACCTCCACCGTCCTCCCCGGGCAGGAAGCAGCGTGGCTGTCGCTGGTCGAGGACTTCACCCAGGCCACCCGGGCCGAGCCGGGCAACGTGCTGGTGGAGTGGTCCAAGAGCGTGACCGACCCGCAGCAGTACATCGCGCTCGAGGGCTACACCGGCCCCGAGACGATCGGCGTGCACATGGACTCCGAGCACTTCAAAGCGGCGATGGCCGGCCTCATGGACCTGATCGCCGGCGCCCCTGAGGTCATCAGCGGCCACGTCGAGCAGGACGGCTGGGGCCCGATGCCGGGTACCGGCCCGCACCGGCAGTGAGCAAGCCCCCTTCCACAAAGGAGTTCTCATGACCACTACGCCGATGTCCGGCTCCGTCGCCGGCCGTCCGTCCGCCGTGGCGGATCGCATCGGGCGCACCCTGATGGCCGTCGACGCGGTCGCGACGCTCGTCGCGCTCGTGAACGGGATCCTCATCATGAACAGCGTCGCCGACGACCGCGTCATCACCGAGGCCTGGCGGACGCTGGCCTATGTCGTCTTCGCGGGAATCTGGGCGATACTCGCCGTCGCGCCGCGCCGGCAGTGGGGCCTGTGGGAACTGCTGCTCTTCCACAAGGGCGCGATCACCATCTACTGCTTCGTCATGTGGGACAAGCCCGACGCGGTGCAGACCGCGTTCATCGACCTGTCCCTCGTGGTGACGACCGCGGTGGCGTACGTGCTGTGCCGCGGCTGGACCAGTTGGCGGACCGGCGCCTCCGAGCCGGTCGGCCGGCGGTCCGCGACCTCGGCCGGGTGAAGTGAGCCGATCGCATCGCCGGTGATGGCTCGCCCGGCCCAGCAGCGCCGGTCGGGGCCGGAGAGGTGCGGCGAACCTCTCCGGCCGGTACGGCCAGGTCACGGCCGTCGGCGGCCCGGAGGCGCCTGCCGCCGCGGCTGCCGTCCTCATCGCGCGCAGGTGGAGGACGATGAGCCAGGTCCAGCCCACAATGTTGGTCAGCCGCTGCCAGATGCCGAAGGTCTCACTCACCGTGGCGGCGATGACGAACGTGACCGGCATGGCGACGCCGACGACGATGGAGTACCACCGCCACAGCGGCGTCGGCCACCACCTCGCGGCCACGAAGCAGGCCACGAGGAGCGCGGTGGAACTAACGGTGCCCGTGATGTTGTGGATGAGGCCGTGCGCGGTCGGTTGATGGGTCGGCACCGGGTCGGACACGAAGACGCCGGTCAGGGCGAGGCCGGCTCCGACGAGAGCGACCAGCCGCCCCGCCCAGGGGGTCACCGCACGCGATATCGCGCTCGAACTCGCCGTGATCAGCAGGCCCGCGATGATGAAGTTCGTGATCTGCAGCCGCCCGCCGGGGCCGATCGCGGCTTCGCTGACGGCATCCCGCACCGGGTCGTAGCCCGGCTTGATCGCGTCGTTGACCAGGAAGAGGATGATGAACAGGGCTGCTCCTGCCGCGCCGCACCAGAGCAGCCCTCGCCGCGTCGTCATGCGGGGGACATGTGCCCGGCGGCCGGGACCGCGTCGGCAGCCGCCGTTGCCGGACCGCGGCACAGCGTGACGCAGGCGAGAGGCGCCGGCGCGCAGGTGGCTCAGCTACTCGGTGACCATTCGGGAGCGTACGTGCCAAGCTGCGAGACACAGCCTGGCCCGCTCACTCGCGGTTCGTCCTCGGGCCGAGGCCGGTCAGGGCCGCGGTGTCGGTCCCAGGCGGTGGCCTGATCGCTCCGCAGGAGGAGGCTGGCAGCGCGCGTTCTCTGGAGGCCGGCCAGGTCCAGGCGGTGATGGCGGACGTGCGAGCCGGGGAACGCGGGCGCGGGTCTGGCCGATCCAGGCGGCCAGCCCGTCGGGCCCGGAGACGGCCGAACCGTCGCCGCCGTCCATCAGCCCGGCGTGTACGCGGAAGGTCGGAGCTGCGAGCGCGCGGGCACGATCGAGGTCGCCGTTCCACAGGTGCAGCCATCCGTCGACGAGCTCGCTGATGGCCAGGGGGTTCTTGATGTCCATGTCATCCTTCGGGTGTGAGGTCGTGGTTGAAGGTGGATGGTGGGTGGGGTCGCGGGGCGGGAAGTGCTCGCCGGGCGCTCAGAACACGGCGATGGGGTTGACCGGGACGCCGGTCAGTCCGTGGATGCGGGGCGGCGCGACGGTGAGCAGGAAGCTGTAGCGTTGCAGCTCGGCGCACAACGCCGCGAGGCCGTGGAGCTCGGCGGCGTTGATCAGCGGCATCGCCATCCGTCCCAGGGCGACTCCGTGCAGTGGGGACGGCCCGTCCGGATCCAGCGCCGGATGCGCGTCACCCCTGTCACCGGCGTAGACGGCCACGCCGCGGCGGTGCATCCAACGCACCGCGTCCATGCTGATCCCCGGCGACGGCCGGCCGGTGACGGCGAGCTCGGCCACCCGAACCGGACCACCAGGCCGTCACTCGGGCTCACCCGCACCCCCTGCCGTCTCTCGGCCTGCTCGAAGTCGTGCGATGTGATCGCGTACGCGGGCGGAAGGGGCCCCTCGACCGCCAGGGTCGAGCAGGATTCCCCGCGTCACGATCCCGGCGGCGAAGGCCGCTGTGGAGGCGTGCGTGACTCCTGCGGGGGTCACGACCTGCTTCCGTGGGCGGCCCGGATAGACCTCGCCGCCGTGCGACCAGTGGGCCAGCGCGTCGAGGTGCGTCGACTTCGCGCGGTGGTTGGTGACCAGCATCAGATCGGCGGCCACGTCCAGTCCGGTGTGGGACATCAGGTGCTGTACGGGGGAGAAGCCCACCGTGGTGGGCGCGAACGGGCTACTGATCATCGGGTTGGGCGTGATCGGCTGCGCCAGCGACGCCCACCGGCCCGTCCGCACCTGCGCGGCGGCCTTGGCCCGGACGTCGTCGGTGATGAGATTCAGCGTGCCGAGCTCGTCCCCGGCTCCCCACCGGCCCCAGTTGTCGGGCAGATCGGCCTCAGTAGGTTCGGCCATGTGGCCGGGCTCCTCTTCGTCGTGGATGCCTCGCGAGGGCCGCCTGGGAGCGGCCGGGACACGACGTTAACGACGCCTGAGCAGGTTTGGCCGCACCAGATTTTTCTCACACTGTCCGGCCAGCCGACTGAGCACGCCTCCAGGAGAGGGTCCATCCGCGACGCACCCGCCGGGACGATCAGGATCGGCGACCCGCCCGCCCGGCCTGAACCTGTGCGCGGCACCTTCCGTCCTTCACACGGGGGGGTATCGGGATCGGCACCACGGGTCTAGCGTGGGCGGCATGGCCGCCCAGGGGCACCACCGGCCCTCGCCCCGCAGGAGGTCACTGACTTGGGAGAACCTCGTTAATGCCGGATTCCGTTCTAAATCTCTGCCAGTACCTGACCCCCGTGTCCAGGCCGATCCGGCCGCAGAGCTGCCAGGCCTTCTCGCCGGCATTCATCAACAGCATGGTCGCGGCGTAGCGTCAGCAGCCTTGGTCATGTGGTGATTCGTCCCACGGTGTTCGTTACTCGCCGACACCGCCAACGACTCCTGCCAGTCCCGAACACCTACTTTGGGGCTGGAGCCAGCTTCGGGAGCGGAGGGCCTGGATTTCCTAGAGTTCAGGCAAACCGAAGGGTTCTCAGGATGAACTTATGGATTCTCATGCTCTATGTGGTCTGTGGACCCTTGGGTTCGTCTCGACTGGCGGGGTCTTGTTCCTCGGCCTGGGCGACGAGCAGTGCGCGGGCGTTCTCGGCGTAGCGGATGGCGGTCTTGGGATCAAGACCGAAGACGGCCGCCAGGTGGAGAGGATCGGGGCCAACGGCAAGTGCTTCGTCGAGCTGTCGTTGGACGCGTAGCCGCTCGAGAGTGGCGGCCTGGCCTCGGAAGGGTTCGGTCAGATGGACCTTGCCTATGGGGCCGGTTTCCATAGCCGTCTGCTGATTGATGAGCAGGTGGGGGTTGGCTGTGTTCGGCCAGCGTGCGCGTCGGTGGGTGAGCCAGGCCAGAAGCACCTGGTGGGTCAGGTCGTCCAACGGTCGTGAACGGCCAGCGACCGTCAGGCGTCGATTGCCCAGATCGACGTCGTCGAGCTGGAGTTCCCGGATGGCTTTGGGCCGGGCTGCGTGGATGGCAGCCAGGGCGAGGATGAGCCGGTCCAGAGGCTTGGAGACGGCGCTCACGGCCCCATCGATGTCTGCGTCTGCCAGGGGCATGATCAGTTTGCGGGGTTGTTCTCCGACTCGCAGGCGGGCTGCTGGGTCGCGGAAGATCATGCGGTTCTTCTTGCAGTGGCGAAACAGGGAGCGGATGACGCTGAGGGTGTGGTGGCGTTGGGCGCCGTGAAGGTCGTCGATGACGGCGAGGATGTCGTCGCGGGTGACCTCCCTGAGGTGGTCATAGCGGTCTGACCAGGTCAGCAGGCTAGGCCGGACAGCTTGCAGGTATGCCCAAACGGTGGCGGCGCTGCGGGACCGAGATCGAGGTCCGCCATCTCGCAAGGTTCGAAGCCAGTGCTCAACATCGGCTCGGATTCCAGGGGCGAGAGCGGCGAGGTTGCGCGCCAGCCATGATTCAAACGTGGGGATCCGGTCGTCCTCGACCAGGTCGAGTTCGCCGAGGACTTCGACGGTCCGTTCAACGCTGAGCCCGTAGCGGCGGAGCACGGGGAAGAGCTCCGAATATCTGATCCTGTCGTGTCCGGCATGGGAGGACAGCAGGATGACGAGGGCCCGGTCGACGTCGTTGGCAACCCATCGCGTCCAGCCCCGGCGCTCGCCGAGGTCGCCGGCGATCCTTCGGGCCTTGAGCAGAACCGGGTTGGCGAGGTCAGCGTGCTCGCGGCGGTTGAAGCGCAAGTAGTCGCGGCGGGTCGCGATCGGTAGCTGAAGTTGAGTCCAGCGTGAAGGTAACGGTGGCTGCTCGGGTGCAACTGCAGGTTTGCGGCCCTTGCGGCCGCCGGCCCTGCCCAGTAGCGGACCACCGCGCTGGCGGATGCGGTGCATCCCGGCGAAGAACAGCTGCTGGTGAGTGAGCGCCCGCAGGAACGGTTCGAGGACGGTGACGTGTCCTTTGGCGTTCAGACTGGCTTGGAGCCAGCAGAGCCGGCAGTAGCCGCGCTTGACCGGAACGAACCGGCCGCAGAAGGCGCACTCGCCCTTGTCGTGGAGCTGGCCGTAGGTGTAGCAGGCTCGACAGTAGCGGCCGGGCAGCACTCCCCAAGCGAAGCAGCCGACGCAGGTCGCGGCCGGCTTCTTCGGTGAGATGTAGCTCAACGGATCAGGTGGGTGGCAGGGTTCGTCCGTCCTTGCGCCGGGGTGTCACGGCCGAGCTCGCCGAGGCTGCGACCGGGAGATCCTGCTGCTCATTGACTCGCTTAACCTTCTCCGGCTGAGGGATGAGTAGTTCATCGACCCCGCAGCCGAGGACGGCGCAGATGACGTTGAGGTCATCGAGTTTGATGCTGGCGGGCTCGCCCGACCACAGACCGGACATCTTCCCGGCGCTGATCTTCAGGCCGTGTTCGGCGAACATCCGCTGCAGCTCAGAGGCTTTCCAGATGCCGCGGTTGGCGGCGGCCAGCCGCAGGTTCCATCTCATGTGTTCTCGGCCTCCTTCCAGGGCGCGGCCGATCCGGCCGGATGTCCGGCGGCGGCTCCTATCGCGGTCGCGGTCAGGGCGAGGTTGACGCCGTCCAGGCTGGTGAGCACGTCACGCAGGTCGACCGGGATGCCGCCGCTCATGCTCGCGGCGATGCGCAGAACGGCGCGTTCGCCGCCGCTGCAGGGCAGGCGGCCCTCCTGCAAGGCCGTGATCGCCCCATCCCAGTCGACAAAGGCCAGCGCCGTGGCGACGCCGGCGTCGACGGTGATGTACTCGGCGACGAAGTCGGGCCGGTGCAGCCACAGGTCGGTGTCGATGAGCAGTTCGACTCCTGCCTGGACGCAGGGCAGTCCGGTGGCGCCGAGCGTGAGTGCGCACGCCAGCTCGTGTCGGGCCCAGTAGTCGCCGACCGGTCCGGCGGGATGTGCGGTCATGGCGTCCGTCCCTTCCCGAGTCCCGTCAGGCGGGCGGCGGCACGCCGCTGACCTGCGGTCCAAGCGTCTTCTATGTGGGTGCCGGTGACGTGCACATATTTCATCGTGGTGGCGATCCAGGCATGGCCGAGCAACTGCTGGATGGCGATCAGGTCCATGCCCTGCTGGTAGAGCTGGGAGGCGCAGAAGTGCCGCAGCACGTGCGGGGTCAGGACGTCGGCCCATTCCGGCAGGTGAGCGGCGGCGGCCCTCGCGAGCGCGGCCCGGAGTGTCTCGTCGCCGATGCGGGCGACCGAGCCGTCGGTGTTCTTGCGCTCCGACAGCAGCAGCGCCACGCCGGGCCGGGTGTGGTCGTCGCCGAACTGGCCCCACACGTCCTCGACGAACCAGCGCAGCGTCGCCGCGGCGTTGTTGATCAGCGGCACCATCCGCTCACGCGGTCCGGACCTGCGCGCGCCCTTGCCATGGCGGACGTGCAGTTTGCCGAAACGGCCCAGACCCCACTTGATGTCGGCCAGGTCCAGCTTGCACGCCTCGTTGACGCGCAGCCCGACCTCCGACATCAGCCGGCAGGCGGTGTAGTTGCGGGCGGTCGGGGCGAACTTCCGGCAGGTCGTCAGCTCCTGCCGCCACCCGGCGAACAACCGGTCCACCTGCTCGATGGTGGGCGGGATGCGCAACTTGCCCTGCGGGCCACCGCGCGGCCGGTTCATCTCATCGATCGGGCACTCGACCACGCGGCCGGTCATCTGGTGGATCTCGACCTTGTGCCGCAGCTCCAGGAACAGGAAGAACGTCTTGATCGCCTGCGCCCGGGCCAGCCTGGTGCCCTTCGCGGTGGCACGCAGCACCTTGCCGAAGTACGCGTCGGCGTCAGCCGGTTCCATCTCCCACAACGGCCGGCCGAACCAAGCCCGCACCTGCTCCAGGTGCACCACGTCGGAAGAGATCGTCCCATCCGACAGCCCCGCCGCCGCCCGCGCCAGCACGAACCCGGCCAGCACGTCCGTCTCCAGCGCCTCCAGGTCCTCGGCAGTGGCCGGGGCACGCGCCACCCGAAGATCCTTCACCACAGCCAGCGTCAACTCCGGCCACCTCGCCTTCACCATCACAGCAAGACGAACGACCAGGACGATAGACCTTCAGAATCCCCGAAATCTCATCAACACCAGAAGAAGCCGGAGCACCAGCAGATAAGCCCAGGTCCAGGAGCTAAGGAGGTTCATAGAGCCTCAAGCAACTCAAGGGTTATTGGTTAGTCCAGCTGCACGAACCAGACCTCGCTCCCACTCACCAGGTCGTCGTGGCGCTAGTCAAGGATCTTGATGGTCATGCTCCCTTACGTGTTCAACTCGCATGCCGCAGGGGCGCCGGGCATCATCGGCAGGACGATGTGCGACTTCTTGTCCACGCGGAAGGCCAAGGCCCCGCGTGCCCGGCCTTGAGACCCCCGGTCGGGTTCAGCGGAGGCGCGCTCGCGCAATGCGTTCCGCCGCTCGCTCGGCGATCATGATCGTGGGGGCCTGCGTGTTCCCCCGGGTGATGGTGGGCATGACGGAGGCGTCGGCAACGAACAGTCCGTCGGTTCCGTGGACCGCCATGGTGGCGGGGTCGATCACCGCGGCGGTGTCGGTGCCCATCCGGCAGGTGCCGACGGGATGCCACTCGCTGCCCACGTTGCCGTCGATCCAGGTGTCGAGGCCCTCGTCGGACCAGTCCTCCGGGGCGAGTGCCTCACCCCCGGTGGCTTTGGCCAGGGTCGGGGTCCTGAACAGTTCGCGTGCCCGGCGCAGGCCGGACCGCAGCCGAGCGCGGTCACCCGCGTCCTGGAGGTAACCGGGATCGACGAGCGGCGCCAGCGTGGGATCCACGCCGGCAAGCCGTACGGTGCCGTGACTGTCCGGGTCCAGAACGCTGATCGCACAGGTGACGACCGGCTCCTCGATGAGCGTCATCTCAGCGGTCATGCCCAGCAGGGTCAGGGTGAACTGAAGATCCGCCACCGGACGGGCGGCCTCGCTGCGCAGCGTAGCGGCGGCCTGGGTGAGCGAGGCGAGCGGGCCACGGCGCAGCAGCCGGTAGTCGCGGACATCGTCCGCGGTCAGGGAGTTCCAGAGGGGACTGCCGTCGATCACCGGCCACACCGGCGTGACCATCGGGTGGTCCTGCAAGTTGGCACCCACCCCGGGCAGGTCGCGCACCACGGGGATGCCGAGGTCGTGGAGGTGGTCCGCCGGGCCGACCCCGGACAGCAGCAGCAACTGCGGGCTGCGCAGGGCACCGGCGCACAGCACCACACCGCTCCTGGCGCGGATCTCCGTGTCGCCCACCCGCACGCCGACGGCCCGGACGCCGTCCCACAGCACACCGGTGACCTGGTGTCCGGTGGCGACGGTGAGGTTGTCCCGGCCGCGGGCCGGTGCCAGGTAGCCGTCCACCACGCTGTGCCGCCGGCCGTCACGGATGTTGCTCTGGATCAGGCCCACTCCCTCGCCGATCGGACCGTTGAAGTCTTCGACCAGCGGCAGGCCGTGTTCTACACCGGCCGCCACAAAGGTGAGCGGCAACGGGCCGGCATCGCGGATCGACGTGATCGCCATCGGACCGCCCGCCCCGTGCCAGTCATCGGCACCGCGGTCGCTGTCCTCGATGAGCCGTAAGGTGGAGCGTACTTCCGGCCACCCCCAGCCCGCTGCGCCCCGGGCCTGCCAGGTGTCATAGTCCTCAGGACGCCCGTGGAACCACGCCATCATGTTCATGCTGCTGCCGCCACCGAGCCCGCGCCCCTGCGGGAGCCCGATCCGGCGCCCGCCGAGGGCGGCCTGCGGCGTGGTGACATCGCTCCAGGCGTGCGGCCCCGCAAGGAGCTGGAAAGCGTTCCCGGGAGTCCGGGACTCGGGTTCCTCTCCGGTGGTCGTGCCAGCCTCCAGCAGGATGACGCTACGGGTACGGTCCTCGCTCAGTCGTGCGGCCAGCACGCATCCGGCCGCGCCCGCTCCCACGACAACGAGGTCCGCCTCCACCGGCAGCGAGGTTGTCAGCTGTGTCATCTTGACCCACTTATCTCGATGTCGTGCTCCGAGCACGACTCGTACAGTGCCAGGTCATCTTAGACGAGTTCGACTCATATGAAATGACCTTAACTCATCTCAACAGAACCTCTATCATGTGAGCCGTGAGCACTCGGACTTCCCCTCGACGCGCCGACTACGCGGCACTGACCCGTCAAGCGATCATCGACGCCGCACGCACGCTGTTCGCCGAGCGCGGCTTCTTCCGCACCAAGATCGACGAGATCGCCGAGCTCGCCAACGTGGCGCCGGGGACCGTGTACGCGGTCGGGGGTGGCAAGCAGGGGCTGCTCGGGATCATGGTCGACGAGTGGGCGAGCGCACCTCTCCTCAAGGAGAGCCTGGAGCGCCTGCCCGCGCTGCGGGACTGCCATGAGATCCTGGCCCTCGTGGCCTCGGCGAGCCGACAGGTCCGCGAGGATCACGGCGCCGTCATGCGGATCCTGCTGAACGCCGCGCCGCACGACGACACCGCCGCGCAGGGCTTGCGTGAATCAACCGAGCGTTACCGCGGCACGCTGGCGGCGGTAGCCGAGCGCATGCACGAACTCGGCGGCCTTCCCGACGGCGTCGACATCCGGCGCGCGACCGACATTCTCTGGTTCTACTTCGGCTATTCCGGTTATTTCACGCTCACCGACGACAACGGGTGGTCGCTTCCGGAGGCGGAGCAGTGGCTACTGGCCCGCTGTGAGCAGGCACTTCTCCTCCGCCCCGCCTCGTAGGACCGACCGTCGACGCATGCACTGCCTCGATGAGCGTGGCGGCAGGGACTCCGCGCCACTTTGCGGCACGCGCTGAATATCGCGATCAAGCAGGATCGGCTGATCGACTTCAACCCGGCCGCGGTGGTCGAGCTCCCCGATGCTGAGCGTCCGAAGGCGCTGGTGTGGACCGATGAGCGGGTGGCCGACTGGAGCCGGGAACTGCAGCAGCGGCTCGCAGTGGAGGAGCGGCAGCGCGGGGCTCGGCTGAGCCGCGCCAGCATGATCAACGTGTACGCGTCCGTGCCCCGGCCATCGCCGGTGATGGTCTGGACGCCGTCCCACACCTACACCTTCCTCGCCCAGGCGGCCACTCACAGGTGGTCCGCGCTGTATCGGTTGATCGCTCTGCGCGGGCTACGCCGAGGGGAGGCGGTCGGGCTGCGCTGGAAGGATGTCGACCTGAACGCCGGTACCGCTGGGGTGCATCGGCAGATCACCCAGCTGGGCTGGGAACCGGTACAGGGCAGGCCGAAGACGGAGGCCAGCGACCGCACCATCGCCCTGGACGAGGACACCGTCACCGCGCTACGCGCGCACCGCAAGCGCCAAGCCGCCGAGTGGCTGGCCGCGGGCGAGGCCTGGACCAACAGCGGGTTCGTCTTCACCGACGAGATCGGCAGGCCGCTGCATCCCCAGCAGGTCAGCGACCACTTCTACCAGATGGCCTTCCAGGTGGGCTACCGCCGGTGCGGCTTCACGATCTCCGACACGGCGCCGCCTTGCTCATGCTTGCCGCCGGGGTCGATCTGAAGGTGGTACCGGAGACCCTCGGCCACGTCTCCTCCACCTTCACCCGCGACACCTACACCAGCGTCTACCCCGAGGTGACCCGCGCCGCCGCCGAATCAACCACCGCCCTGGTCGACCCCGCCGCCGCGAGCGCCCAGACCGCCCGCCTGATCACTGCCCACCCGCACTTAAGACACCACCACCTGAACCGCCGAGCCCAAGCAGGCCCGCCGACCCTTCGGCGGGCCTGCCTTGTGCCCTCAAGGGCTATCGCACAGGTGACACAAGGCTGATCGATCGATCCTGAATCGGCGCGGTGCACAGGCAGAGCAGTTCGCTGCGAAAGCAGAGGATCTTTAATCTGCTGGTCAGAAATGCCTGGTGAGCGAGGCGAGTCGGCTTGGACAAGGCTTGACCGCACGTGAAGCCACCGCTGACCGCCGACGCCGTGCAGGTCTTCTGGCTTGATCTTCTGATGGTCGTCATCGGGGTCTGAACTGACGATGGCGGTTCAAATGATCCACCGCCGAACACGGTCCGTACACAAGAGCAACCCACCGAGCAACCAACCATGATCAACATCGAGACTCGAGGCCGGCGAAAACCGAGAAACCCCAGGTCGAACGCGGTATTGGGGAGTAGGGCGGGTGGGACTTGAACCCACGACCCACGGATTACGAGTCCGATACTGCTGGTGCTTTTGCCGTAACGCCAGAAGGAGCTTCGGCTTCGATCTGATCAGGTGCGCGATGGGATTGCTGCTCGCGCAGGAGCGCCTGTGCGACGGCGGCGGCCGTGACGGCCTCTTCGCGTTGCTGGTGGGCGTTCTTCAGGGCGCTGGTGAGGTCGGCGAGTTCGCCTCGCAGGCGTTCGGTCTCGCCGACGGACGCTGCCCTGGCTTGGTCGGCGAGGGTCCGGGCCTGCTCGGCCACGGCGGCCGCGGTGACGGCTTGCTCGCGCCGTTGCTGTTCGGCGGCCAGCGCCCGGCGCAGCCGGTCGGCCTCCTCGGCGTGCGCCCCGGCCATGCCGCGTGCCTGGTCGCGTTCCTGCTCGACTTGCCGGGTCCGGGCTTCCTGCTCCTGCAGCCGGCGACGCAGGTCGGCGAGCTCGTCCTGCTGCTCACGGGTCTGCTGCTGCAGTTCGGTGATGCGGGCGGTCGCGGTGGCGTGCAGTTCGGTGAGTTCGCTGGTGCGCCGGCGGGCGGTGTCCCGGTTGTGCTCGGCCTGTCGCTGCCGGTCGGCGGCTTCGGTGGCGCGCTGCTCGGCTTGGGCGCGGGCGGTCTGGTGCTCGCCGACCTGGCGCCAGGCGTCCTGCTCGCGTTCCTCGGCACGATCGCGGGCGGTCTCGGCCTGGACGCGGGCCTGTTCGGCGGCGGCGATCCGGGTGGCGGCGGTGCTGGCCGCGGTCATGGCGCGTTGCTCGGCCGCCGCGGCGGCGGCGCGGGCTTCCTCGGCGGCCTGTTCGGCGGCCTCCACCTGGGCCAGTGCGCCGCTGCTCAGCTCGGCCAGTTGGTTGCGCAGCGCCTCCTGGGCGGCCTGCCACTGCTCGCCGGCCGCCAGCAGCGGCGCGAGCAGGTCCCCGACACACCTGGCAGCGCGTGCCACAACAGCGGGCGAGAACGGGGCGGGAGACGGGCGTGCACGACGAGCGAGAGACCCTGCCGGCGCCGGCGGCGGGGGAGCGGCCGCCGATTTATCCGCTGCCAGAAAATGGGGCGCACGAAGCCGGGCATACCGCCGCGGACTATGCCCTCAGCGCGCGCACCCAGCAGCGCATCGCTGACGGCGTGCTGGCCAACACCCGCCGCGCCTACGCCCGGCAGTGGGCGCTGTCACCGGCTGGTGCGCCACCCAAGGCCGCATCGCGCTGCCCGCCACCGCCCACACGCTGGCCGAATACACCTCCCAGCTGTGCGAGGCCGGCCAGGCCCCAGCCAGCATCGAACAGGCCATCGCCGCCGTGCGCACCATGCACCGCCTGGCCGGCCACCCCGGCCGGCCCGCCACCGACTCCGCCCGCCTGGCCCTGCGCGCCTACAAACGCGACCGCGCCGAAACCGGCGGCCGCGGCCAGCGCGAAGCCCCGCCCATCACCATCGACGCCCTGCGCGCCATGGTGTCCGCCTGCGACCTCGACACGGCGATCGGGCGGCGCGACCGGCTGCTGCTCGTGCTCGGCCTGGCCCTGATGGGCCGGCGCAGCGAGCTCGTCGCCCTGCAGCGCGAGGACGTGCGCGAGGTCCCCGACGGGCTCGAGGTCACCATCCGCACCAGCAAGACCGACAAGGACTCGACCGGCGAGACCATCGCCATCCCGCGCGGCAGCCACCCGCTCACCGACCCAGTCGCCGCCTGGCGCGACTGGCTTATGGTGCTCGACCAGGCCGGACACAGCAGCGGGCGGCTGCTGCGCCGCATCAACCGGCACGGCACCCTCGGCCCCTCCCTCGGCGCCGACGCCGTCAACACCATCGTCCGCGACCTCGCCATCCGCGCCGACGTACCCTCCGCCGACACCGTCACCGCGCACAGCCTGCGCGCCGGCGGCGCCACCGTCGCCTACGCTGCCGGCGTCCCCGTCGCCGTCATCGCCAAGCACGGCCGCTGGGCCCCGGCTTCACCCGTCGTGCTGCGCTACATCAGAGCCGTCGACCGCTGGCGCGACAACGCCATGCGCAATGTGGGGCTCTGAGCGGCCTGTAGATTCTCAAAATCTGAGGCTTTCCAAGCTGATCGCGCTGGTCAGAAGAGGCTTCTCGGCAAGCCAGCAGTCGACCAAGATCCGATGCCTCTACCGGAGAGCCTCGGCTGTGCTGCTGCCCGCACCGCGCCACCACGATCGTGCAGGCCATCCTCGTCCTGCAGCTCATCGACGGAGGCCGCGACTCAGAATGAAAAGCGCTCGATTTCTCAGGGTCGGTGTCCGGGCAGTTTCCGCGCACCTGGGAGGACCGGCCGGTATGACGGAGACGATGGTTTCCGGAACTCTGCGTTGATCTTGTGCGTATAACTGCGCGTCGAGTACCGTCACAGCGTGCAAACGGTTTCCGCCGACGTGAACCGCCCGTAGTAAGAACGCCTTGCCGAGACCGCGTCGGCCGCCCGTCCGGGCGCGACCGGTGACCGTGCAGTTCCTCCACTCGTCACGCTGTTCCGCCCTGCCCGAGAAGAATCGAAGTGGATCGTGGCATTGTCAGACCTCCGCGCCCGGAACGCGAAAAGAAAAGCCTCGCGACTGCTGGCCGCGACTCTCGCCGGCATCGTCTGCGTGAGTATCAGCGCGACCCCCGCGTCCGCACACTGGAACGGGACGGGCCAGCTCATCGCCCGCATCGGCCTCTACCCCTACAACTACAACGACACGTGGCAGAAGCCGATGAACAAGGCGCTGGCCAACTGGAATGCCACGTCCTCCCCCGCCGACATTTACAAGAACCGGAACTCCGGCTCGACGATCACCGTGAAGTCGTACCGGAACACCTGGTACGGGCACTACACCCGATGCGGCGACAGCTGCCTGTACATCAAGCTGAACAGCCGCACCATCAATCGGGACGCGAGCAATTTCTCCAACTACGTGACCGGCGTCTTCGTGCACGAATTGGGGCACGCGCTCAATCTGGCGCACAACAGCACCACCTCCATCATGAACAGCAGCAGAAATCGCGACACGATGACCAAACCGCAGTCGCATGACGTCTCGGACGTCAACGCCTATTACTGACCGGCCCCGCCCGACGACATTCACGAGGAGAACGGGAGTCGAAGTCGATGAAGGCTCGAATGTGGCGGCTCGGGGTGTCCGCCCTGGCTGCGCTGTTGCTGTCCGCCTGCGCGGCGGAGGAGAAAAACGTCATCTACGCGGCCGACTATCCGGCCTACGACAGCGTCGACGCGCTGTTCGCCGGGGCGAAGCTGGTGATCGAGGGCCGGCTGACCGGGGCCAAGCGGGTCATGACGGAGGTCGAACCGGCGGACGACGGCACCGAGACCGATCCGCAGCTGAATCCGAACGCCGGGGCCACGCCCGACGCGGAGGCCCCGCCCGCCGCGCCGCCCACGGTCATGACGGTCAGTTCCGTCGAGGTGGTCAAGGTGCGCAAGGGGCTGGCCCGGGTCGGGCAGGTCATCCAGGTGAAGGAGCTCGGCGGCACGCTGGACGGCGTGACGTACGAGGAGGCGGACGCGACGCCGTTGAAGTCGGGCGTCACGTACATGCTGTTCCTGGAGACCTATCCCGACTCGCCGGCCTCGCTCCTCAACCCGGAGCAGGCGAAGTACGTCGTCACCTCGGCGGGCACGTATTCGGCGATGCCGGACAACCCAGTCCACCTTGAGGACGCCGACGTCGAGCGGTTGTCGATCAAGGAGTGAGACCGTGAGGCCGTCCCCGGCCCCTGGAGCGGGACGGCATCAGAGCCTGGGGGCGGTCAGGTCGTAGACGCGGCGGGCGTTCCCGGCGCCCACCATGGCCACCCCCGCGCCGCCTGGCCCGTCGACCATTTCCCCGTCGGCCACGAACTCGCCCAGGACTCGCACCAGCGCCCTGCGCCACAGCGTCGCGCCGAGATGGTGCAGCTCGGCCGGAGCCCACGCGTCCGAGAAGAACAGCCGTTTGGCGAACGGCGCCACCTCCAGGCTCTGCGCCACCAGGGCTGCGGCACGGGCGCCGGTGTAGGTGACGGCGAGGCCCACGTCGAGATGGATGACCGGGTACACATGGACGACGTGGCCGGCGTGGCGAACGTATGGACAGCAGAGAAGCGGCATGATCGGCACTCCGGTCGGCTCGGCTCGTTCGACGAACCCGCTCGTCGCACCGCTCGCGGGCCGAGGGCGACCGGCTCCGGGCCGCGTCGTACGTCGCCGGCGCGAAGCCGAGTACCCGACAGATCGGCTCGACGCCAAACCTTTTGGGGGCCGCCTCGCGGATGCGCTCGATCGCCCGGCGGGTGGTCTGCAGCTCGGTCTCCAGTTCGGCGATGCGCCGTCTGGCGGCGGCCGGCTCGGCCTTCTCGCCCCTGGTCAGATCCGGCTCCAGACCGCGACCGATGCGGTCCTGGCGACGCCAGGTGTAGATCGCCTGCGTGCTGATGCCCAGGTCATGCGCCAGCTCGGTGGCCGTGCGGCCTGCTTCGAGCATGTCCAGTACCTTGCGCCGGAACTCCGGCGGGTAGCCCCGTCGTCCCATGCCACTTTCCTCTCATCAAGCGGCACAAGAATCCAGAAATCCACCCCTACTCAACCCAGAGCACACCAAGCGCCCATGTTGTCGGCGCCCTCGGCGATTACCTGGTCCACCCGGCTGTCCGGCCCTTCCTTTTCGGATGCACGGGAAGACGATTCCGGCTTGCGGCGAAGGATGGATGATCGTGACCGCCGACCGGAGGCCGACCTGGTGCTCGCCGGCGCCCTGGTCCAGGTGCCCGCCACCTGGACCTTGGCCGGGGTCGGCGTCGTGGCCTTCGGCCTGCTCCCTCGCGCCGCGGCCGCGATCTCCTGGGCGGCCTTCCTGTTCGTCAACCTCTTCGGTGAAGTGCTCGGCCCGATCCTCGGCATCGACTACTGGATCGCCAAGGACGCCGTGCCCTACCCCAGCCTGCCCATGGTCATCTCTGGCGAGCCCTTCACGGCCACAGCCATCGCGATCATGACGGGCGTCACCGCCGTCCTCATCGCGGCCGGTCTTGCCGCCGTCAGACGCAGAGCACTCACCTGAGCCTCAAGGATCGTCGCGGTGAGATCCGCCTGGGTGACCGGGCGGATCTCGCCGTTCCCCCAGCGGACACCGCCCCTGCGGTGCGGGCGCTCGTCGCACCTCATGCGATCATCACAGAAAGTAATGAAACTGTAACGCTAAGTGAAAATGGCGCGGGTAGGAACCTTACGACAAATCCCCTGACCAGGAAGGTTCCCCCATGAGACGCGCGCTTCGCGCGGCTGCGGTCGCGGTGCCGGCCTTGCTCGCCATCGGCCTCGCCACCGTTCCCGCCCACGCCCTCACCGCCGTTCCCAGCCAAGCCCAAGACGGCGACCCGGGCGACGACGACGGCGAGGGCGACGTCGCTGACGAGTTCGGCCTGATCAACTTCGGCAACGACAGCGACTTGCTGTCCAATCTCAACGTCTGCGAAGTGGAGGTCAACATCATCGCGATCCCGATCCTGGACCACGACGACGAGAGTCAGTGCGTCACCGTTGACAACGACGACGACAACTGACGCAGGCGCGTGCGGGGTCCGCCTGTCCCATCAGGTGCGCGCGGCCAGATACCACGTCACCCGACAGCCCCCCGAGCGGTCGGCGGCTTGTGAGAAGGACCGCCGCACAAGTAGCGGCCCCCGCCGCTGGGCGGGGGCCGTTCGCCACGCCCGTCCCGGCCCGGCCGGGCGGCTCGTCGCTGACGGCGACGAGGTCAGCCGACCCCGCCTTCACAGGTCCTCCGCGAGGCGTCGGTATGCGCGGACGGCTTCCATCTCTTGAGGGGACAGGGTGCCGTGGTACTCCATGAACCAGTCACGGATCAGCCGCTGGGGCTCGGTGGTATTGACGTACCGGCGGGCGCCCTCGACCGTGATGGGGACCGTGAGGGTGTCATGGTCATGGGAGGACATGACGGTCAGTCCGGTGATGAAGCGCCGGCGGGAGTCCACCACGCCGGGCGCGGAGATGACGAGCATCAAGCGTTCCCGGGCGATTCCCTTGGGGGAGTAGAGATAGACCCCGCCGGTCTGGAGTTGGATCACGCTGCGCCTCGCCCGTGGAACTCGTCATCGGCGGCGGCGGCTTCCTGCTCATCGGCGAGCGCCTCGGCGAGGACTTCGTCGCTGGAGTGATCGGCCGGCGCGCCCTTCACCAAGGCATAGTAAACGGCGGCCTTCTCCATCCATGCGGACTTGCTCAATCCCTCTCGCTCGGCTGCGGTCGCGATGAGGTCGAGGGCGGTTTCACTCAAGCTGAACGATGTCGTCTTGGCCATGCTCGGATGATACGACTTGCAATGCATCATGCACCAGACAGTGTCATAGGATCTCTAATAGAAGTCCTATTATCTGGGCTCCCATGTCACGTCCTCTCCTGCAGACGCAACCCCGACCGACCCCAGACAGCGTCACAGTGCCAGGGTTGTCACGTGACGCAGCGGCTCGTTCAATACCGGGGAATGTCACCGTGCCACCGCATCCCAGAGGCCGGCCTCGCTCGGACGCGTTCGGTACGCGATCTACGAACCCTGCGGCGTCGGTCTGTTGAAGAAGATCATTTTCTCGTCTCCGTGGCACGGCTTCGCGTTGGGCACGCCGGCCCTGCGCGAGCTGGAGATCCGCCATCCGGCCCTGACCTGGTAAAACCACCGGGCAGTACGCGCATGCCCGAGTCAGCACTCGTCGGTCCGCGCCCCGGGGACGGTGGTGGCGGGGGCCGCGGGCAGGCCGGGCTGGGCCCAGAGCAGGTAGGAGATGGCACCGGCGTCCGCGGCGGGGCCGATCCAGAAGACGCCGGTCTGCTTCGGGACGGCGAGGCCGTAGTGCCCGGCATTGGTCCTGATGCACCAGGAGCGGTCCTGGGTTCCCGGCTGCCAGTCCTGGAACTCGCTCGTCCAGGCCGTGGAGGGCATGGACATGCAGGCGTGCAGCGTCGGCCGGCCGGTCCCGGCGAACCGCGCGGCCGCCGCCCCGTTGACCAGCCTCGGACCTACGTTGAAGCCGAACGTCTCAACCTGGATGTCCGCCGCGCGGGCCGCGGGCGAGTCGTCCGGCGAGGTGCGGCCGGTGTCGAGGTCGAGGGAGCCGTCCAAGTCTCCGGGGACGGTGCCGCGCACCGCGACCGCGTCACCGTTCCCGGCGTCGGTGACGGCGACCTCCGCCGCGGTGCCGGGTGGGATGATCACCTTGATCTGCCGCTCCTTGACGTAGAGGTCCACGTGCTTGAGCTGCGTGCCGTTCACGCTGACCTTGAGTTCGTGATCGGTGCCGAGCTCGAACACGCTCGTCCGCCGCTGCCCGTGGAGCGTCTGCTCGATCAGCAGCCACGTCTTGTCCTTCGGCACCGCGTGCTCGATGAGGTATCGCGCCAGGGCGTCCGCCGCGAACAGGCCGAGACTGACCGCGATCCCAGGGATCGCCTTCGGCACCACCTCAGGCAGGACGGCGAGCATGATAGGCGAATAGGTCTCGTAGACGCCGGCGATCGCCTTCGGGGCACAGTCGCTCTGGTCGCAGCCCGAGATCAGGCCGCCGATCAGGACGCAGGTGACGGCTACGGATGCTGTGTGTCGAGACATGGTTCGTCCCCCGCCGGTCGCGTCGCCCCGCTCCAGGATCGGCCTGCGGCCGGACCCTGGCAAGAGCGGGGCTGGGACGAGCCCGGCCTCCTGGCGACGTCGAGGAGCGCGTTCGCGGCAGGCCGGGCAGGTGACGCTCTCGGGATGCGGCAAGGTCATCGTGTACGGCGCCTGCGGTGGACGGCCGGACATTGACGGACCTTTCCAGTACGGCCTCGCCGCCCTGATCGAAGAGCAGGCCCCATGAGGGGAGTGTTCCGAACGCCGTCAGCGGGCCGCATGCTGCGGCGTGCCGGCCGTGGCCGGCTCGCCCGCCGACGCGGACCTGGCGGGGATGCGCTTGCCCAGCGTGACGAACAGCAGGATCAGTCCCACCGTCAGGAGCACGTGTCCCAGCCCGGAGACGATCGCGATGGCTTCGCCGCTGGGCTTGCCCAGGACGGTCAGAGTGCCGTGCAGGGTCATCATGAGGACGGTCACCGTGAGGCCGGCGTTGTAGACCCAGAAGAACCAGCCGAAGAGCCGGACGGAGGTCAACGCGAACAGCTTCTCCAGGGCGAGGACAACGAGGAAGAACAGCATCCCCAGCGCGAGCAGGTGCGTGTGGACGACGCCCAACTGCGTGTCGCCGGTGAAACCCGTCAGCTTGGTCATCTCGCGGTAGTAGAGACCGCTGACCAGACCGACGATCATGTAGACGTGGGCGATGTTGAGGATCTTCCTCATGGGGGCTGACCTTCACTTTCGGGGGGCGGGAGGACCCTGTCGGACTGCGGTCCGATTTCGCGATGGGCGCTGATCAGCGCTGTGGGATCAGGGTCCGGCGTGACGGGGGTGCCACTGCGGGATATGGCTCAGCCGGCGGGCCGACGTTGGGCTGTCGGGTTGGCTGTCAGGCGACGGGTTGCGGTGACCGGGCTCGGGAACCGCTGAGCAGGAGGGCGCCCGCAAGGATGACCGCCGCGGCGGTGGCGCCGTGCACGCCGAAGGCGGTTGCGGGTTCTCCGCCGGAGAGCAGCACGATAAGCATGTCGCCGATCGGGGTGACCGCCGTGGCCAGCATGACCCACCCCAGGACGCGGCGGTTGCCTCTCACCAGGACCGTGAGGATCACCAGGCCGGACGCCAGGTCCCGGGCCCCCTTGACGGCAAGGAACCCCGCGCCCTCGCCGTGCGGCCAGCTCGGTAGGCCGAAGTTGGGCGCCATGGATTGGGGAGCCAGCAGATAACTCACCCCGACATAGCCGATGAACAGGGCGCCGATGAAAGCGAGAACAGTACCGATCGTGGTATGAGAGGGCAGTTTTGCGGACATCAGGAAATCTCCCTCGATGCTGGTGGGGGCTCAGGACGCTTGGCGGTCGCGGGTCCAGGCCGGGCTGTCGAGGAAGTGGTTGTCGTACACGTCCTGAGAGGCCAGCAGTTCCTCGAGGGTGGCCTCGCCCCTGCGCAGGCGGTCGAGCAGGCGGAAGTACTCGAAGCGCTGGATGCCGGGGCGACGATGATGAGGAGGTCGGCGGTGTGGCCGGGGGCGGCGGCGAAGGCGTGGGGCATCAGCGGGGGCACGGCCGCCACGTCGCCCGCCTCCAAGGTCACGATCTGCTCGCCCGCCAGGACGCGGGCCTTGCCCGCCAAGATGTAGAACAGCTCGGTCGAGGCGGCGTGGTGGTGGGGCACGGCGCCGTCCGCGCCTTCGGCGAGCGTCATCCTGATGGTGCTCAGCGCGCCGCCGGTGTCGCTGGAGTCGAGCAGCAGCCGTCCGGTGGCGGTGGGCGAGATGATGGTCTCGGCGTCGATCTCGCGGACGATGGCCGCTTCTACGATCGTGGACATGTCAGGCTCCCTTCGAGCGCGGAGGACACGAGCCGTTCCGCGTAGGCCCGGTCGACCGGCGCTCCTGTGATCAGTACGCGGTAGTAGAGGGCGCCGGCCAGCTGGTCGAACAGCACCTCGGCGTCCAGGTCGGCGCGCAGCTCGCCGCGCACGCGTGCCCGCTCGATCAGGGCGAGCGCCATGGCGTTGCGTCTGGCGTACTGCTCGCGGGCCAGCCGGCCGATGTCCTCGTGCCTGGCCGCGGCGGCCACGAGCTCGCCGGCGACCCCTGCGGATGGGCCTTCGCGGCCGCCTGCCGCGCGCATGCGGTTGAGCGCGGCGGCGATCTTCTCCAGGTAGTTGACGAGGTCGGCCCGGATGTCGCCGGTGTCGGTGATCTCGTCGTCGGCCTGCAGGCGCGCCACGACCGCGACGGCCAGGTGATCCTTGGTCGGCCAGCGCCGGTACAGCGTGGTCTTGGCCACGCCCGCCTGCTCGGCCACCTCATCGATGGACAGGCCCGCGTAGCCGCGCTCGAAGATCAAGGCGGCGGCGATGCGCAGCACCCGCTCGTCCACCTGCGTGTCACGCGGGCGTCCGCGAGGTGTCATTATGCCTCCCATTTCGATACCGAGGTAGCGAAATAGAAGCTATACCGCCTCGCGCAATTACGCAACACAAGTTTCGTATTCGGATGAGCGGCCGACTACCGCGACCTGCGTTCAGGTGCCGGAACGGCCGCTCACACGGTGAGACCGGGATCAACGCCCTGCTCGTGGGCTCCTATGGCGCACCCGTCGTCCTGGCCAGCGGCGATGCCGCAGCGTGAGACCGCCGTAGTGCCGGGCGGTCTCACGCTGCCGGGTCAGACGCCGGCTCGGCCGGCCGGGCCCGCCGCGGGAAGGCCTCGGCGAGCACCTCGGCCACCGCCAGGTCGTCGAGCACGGCGAAACGCCGCGGGGGAGCGGGGGAGCGGAGGCACGCCTCCTCGCCAGTTAGCAAGGATCATCCAAGACGAGTTCCTCCGCATGACCGCGCAAGCGGTCTTGCTCGTCCTGGAGGCCGGCACCGCGCTGCTGACCCTCGCAGTGCGCATGCTGGCCACCAGCCGCTACCACCGCCGCGACCAGATGATCACCGCGCTGATGGACAGCGTCGTAGGCAACAGCGAAGGCCGGCTCGCCGACCTCGCCCTCGACCACACCACCGGCCGGCCCGCGGACCCCGCGACCTGCCTGAGGGCGGCCGAGGCCAAGACGGGGCCGACCATCCGCGCCGCCTGCCGCCTGGGTGCCCTGGCCGACGCCGCCGCCCCCGGACAGGTCGACGACATCACCGAGCTTGGCACCCCCATCGCCCTCGTCATGCAGCTACGCAACGACCTGGACGACCTATGGGCCCCGCTCACCGGAGACACCCCCCACGCCGCACCGATCTTGGCCTGCGGTTCGGGTACGGCGGTGGCCCGGTGCACGTGTTCGAGGGCGCCCTCCGTGGAGACGACGTGGGCACGCCGGAACCCGGGGTCGAGGTCTTCGATGTTGAGCGAGAGGATCTCCTCTGCCCGGGCCGCCGTTTCGTGGCGGAGCCGCCACAGCACCCGCTCGCGCAGGGAGTGGCCAACTCGTCAGCCCGCAAGGGACGGTCGACGGCATCGGCTGGCAGGGCACTTCTCATGCCACCTTGATGACGACTTTTCCTGAGGTGTGACCGTTCTCGACGGTGGCGAGGGCGGCCGGGGCGTCGGAGAGCGGGTGGATGGCGGTGATCACGGGTGCGAGGACTCCGTCGAGGGCCAGCCGGGCGGACCGTTCCAGGTTCTCGCGGTCGAGGCGACGCTCGACGAAACGCCCACCGAGATCGAGCACAGACATGTCACCTACGGCGACGCCGGTGCGGGGATCCCGGGCCAGCGGCGCGACCGTCCGCAGCGGGCGTCGTTGCTCGACCGGTACGCGACGGTGAGGCCGTTCATCGACATGCTGTCGGCGGTGATCCCCTGGGGCCGCGACCGAGGCCGGCATCGAGGTCCTTTCCGCGCTGCGCGGCCTGCCGAAGGTGATCGCGGCCCGCAAGCCGGGCGCCGAGCACATCCCGGGGGTTCGAGGGTCTGGTGACGGGGTCGTGGCGTGGGCTGGTGTTCGCCAATCCGAAGCTGGAGGCCCCGGCGATCGACCGGCCTGGCTATGTGTTCTGCATGCTGAAGCTGTTGCACGATGCGCTGCGTCGCCGGGACGTGTACGCGGTCTGCTCCGACAAGTGGGCCGATCCGCGTGTCCAGCTGATCGAACCCCTGTTGTGGGTGCGAGAGCGGGACACGGTGCTGACCGCGCTCGGCCTCCCGGCGGATCCCGCCGAGCACCTGGCCGACCTCGCCGACCTTCCGGACGGCGCGTTCCGGCAGGTTGGGGAGGGTCTGGCGGGCAACGACGCGGCCAGGATCTCGGGCGGGAAGTTGTCGCCGGCCCGGTTGGAGGCGGCCCCGCACCCTGAGGGTTTCGCCGCGATTCACGACGCGGTCGCGGGGATGCTGCCCCGGATCGACTACCCGGAGCTGATCTTGGAGGTCAACGCCCGGACGGGGTTCTTGGACGCGATGCCGCACATCTCCGGGTCGCAGGCGCACCGCGACGACCTCGATCTGAGCCTGGCGGCGTTGCTGGTGGCCCAGTCGTGCAACATCGGGCTGACGCCGGTCGCCAAGCCCGGCATCGCCGCATTGGCCGCGCTCATCACCAAGCGCGGGCTGGCCGCCCGCGACCAACCATGGTGAGCATGCGGGTGTTTCTGGTCTTTGGGGCGGGTCGAATCGAGCCGCACAATGCCCGAACAGCCGTTCTCGAACGGTCAGTGCCGGACGGTCCCGCGCCTGAAGAACGGGGGCGAGCAGCAATGGAACGGTCAGCGGCGTTAGCGCGGCGGCTTCCAGGTCCGTGAGGACCGCCCGCGCGCGGGCGTGCCCTGTCGTACGGGGCAAGGAGCGGACCGCACAGGCCGTGGTCCGCGAGCGCAGCACGTTCAGGTGCCGGCAGCAGGGCGAATGATCACTCGCGTGCATGGCATGGCAGGATCGCAGCCATGTCCCCAAGCGTTCCTCACCTGCGGATCGGCTCGACCGAGATCATCGCCCTCGCCGATGGCGAGGGCCCGTTCTTCTCCCCGCGCGGCGAGGCCTTCCCTGAGGCCACGGCCGGTCAGTGGGCCGAGGCCGACCGGTACGACCCGGGCGCGGTCGACGCCGAGGGCCGCTGGCGGCTCCAGTTCCGCGCATACGCGATCCGCAGCGACAAGAGCCTCACCCTCGTGGACGCCGGAATCGGCCCGGCGGACGGTCCGGCCGTCTCGTGGGCGCCCGTGCCCGGCGTGCTCCCCGAGTCGCTCGCCGCCGCGAACATAGATCCGGCCGAGGTCGACACCGTGGTGCTCACGCACCTGCACACCGACCACGTCGGATGGGCGGTCGTGACCGAGGCGGCTGTCCCGTCAATGGGCGGCGCGGTGGATGGCGCCCCTACGTCCGGCAGCACGACCGGCGACCGCCGCCCCTACTTCCCGAACGCCGAATACCTGCTCCAGCGGGCCGAGTTCGACGCGCTCGACGCGCTCAACCCGCAGCTACGCGAGACCCTCACCGACCCGCTCTCGGCGGCCGGTCAGCTCCGGCTCCTCGACGGGGACACGCCGCTGCGCGCCGGGCGCGCGGTCGCCACGCCCGGCCACACGCCCGGTCACCAGAGCGTGCTGGTCGCCGACGGGCGCGAGCTGGCGCTCGTCACCGGCGACCTCCTGGTGCACGCGCTCCAACTGCTCCACCCCGAGCTCGCCTACTCGCACGAGCTCGACCCTGAGGCGGCCAGGCACTCAAGGAAGCGCATGCTCGGCCACGAGACCGGCACCACACTGCACCTGGCGACACCGCACCTGACGGAGCCGTTCATCTCGGCCTGATCGGCGGTCGTCCGAGCCGTCCGGCACGAGCGGGCCGCGAATATGCAAACGCTTCAATCTCGTAGCGACGTCGGCCCTCTGCGGTGCGACCAGCGGCTGACCTGTTCCTCAACACCGTCGCCCGCGCGCGCTCGTGTCTCGGCGGGGTCTGGGCGGGCGTTCGCAGGAGGGCGTGCTTGCGCCGGCGGGCGATGAAGTCGGCCACGCGACATCGTCCACCGCGAGCCACGGCGCGGCGGCCAGGGCCGTGGGCGTGAGCCCGGCGAACGTCGCGACCTCCCGGTGCAGGTGGGACTGGTCGACGTAGCCGCTCTCGCCGGCAACGCGGGCGGCGGCGTGACCCGCCGCGAGAAGGTGGGCGGCGTGGTCGAAGCGCACCAGCCGGGCGGCGCGTTTGGGGGTGATGCCGAGCTGGGATCGGAAACGGGACCACAGGCGCTTGCGGCTCCAGCCGACCTCGTCCGCCAGGCCGTCGACCCGCACCCGCCCCCCGATGGTCAGCGTCCGCCGCCAGGCGTAGGCGATCTGCGGATCGACCGGCGGGTGGGCGCCCAGCCGCCGGCCGAGGATGTCCACCGCGATGGTGAAGCGTTCGTCCCATGACGCGGCGGCGCGCAGCCTGTCCTCGGCTCGGCCGGCGTCGTGGCCCCAGACCTCCTTAAGGGCTACCACCGTCCCGCTGAGCTCGGCCGACGCGCCGAACAACGCAGCTGCCGCGACCGGATCCAGCCGGATCTGGAGCAACTGGCCGACTCCCCGGCCGGTTGCCCGGAGATCGCCGGGCAGGAGCCCGACGACGACACTGCCGCGCTCGTGCCGGCCACGGGTTTCGTAGACGACGCCTTGTCCCTCGCTCAGATCGACGAGCAGGGTGACGGACGGGTACGCGACCATGGCGATGTCCACCAAGGCCGGGGCACGATGGCGGAACCCGGCCATGCTGACCCCCGGCAGCCGAACCGACGGGCGTGGGACTGCGACGTCCACCCACGCCCGGCCGGGTGGCGTACCGGTCGGCAACACCTGGCCAGTCTAGGCATCGGGGATCATGGGTTGTCGGCGGCCCGTTGCCGTGAAGCTCAGCAGCAGTTCGCCGACCGTCTCTGGCGCTTCCAGCATGGGCAGGTGCCCGACGCCGGGCAGCAGCTCGACCCGTGCGTCCGGCACCGCGTCGTAGCGGTGCGCCGACGACGGCTCCCAACGGGGGTCGGCAGCGCCGAAGATCACCTGCACGGGGACCTGGAGGGCGGCCAGGCGCTCGGGCATGCTCCGTTCGGCGATGTAGGCGGTGTTGTGGCGCAGCACCGTTCTCATCACGCGGTAGGTAATGGCCCGCACGTCGGCGACCACGTCGTCCGGGAGGTTCACCGGGCGAGCGGCCGTCGCGCTGACCCCCTTGCGGATCATCGCATCCGAACGCCTCGACCACAGGAGCGGGCCCAACGGCGGGGCCAACAGGAGCCGAAGGATGAACGGCTGCCGCAGGAGCGCATCCGGGCTCGGGCCGCTACTGATCAGTGCAAGCGCACCGACGAGGTCGGGACGTTGTTCGGCGAGCGCGGTGGCGACGTAGCCGCCGCTGGAGTGCCCGGCCACGGCGACGTGACGAAGGCCGAGGTCGTCCAGCAGCGCCGCCACCTGGCCCGCCTGCGCGGGCACGTCGTACGACGGCGCGGGCGGGGACTGGCCGCAACCCGGAAGATCCACCCGGATGACATGATGATGGCCGGCCAGCGCCGGGACCACCGGACCCCAGAAGCCGCCCGAGGCCCCCGATCCGTGGATGAGCAACAACGGCGGCGCCTGCCGCGGGCCGTCATGGACCACGTGCATCCCATGCGAGTGCTCAATGTCGTACTCATTCATGCGGAAACTATGCATAGGCGGTTGACTATCAGTCTTGGACAAATGTTCCCGCGGAGTCGAAGGCCGACGGCCCGCCACCATCGTCTGGACTCACCACTCAGGTTGGAGTGACCGGAGCCACGGTAGCTCTGTGTAGTGGTCGTGACTGTTTGTGTTCTCAGAAATGGTCAGTTCCGAGAAGACGATCAAACGCCGGGACCCTGTCCGGTTTATCCTTGATCTTCGTTCTCATAACCTCTCGCAAAACTGTCTTCTCAGAACATCGCTTGCGGCAGGTTCTGCGACATGACCGAGCTCGCCGATCCGGCCGCCGCCGTCGAAGCCTTCGACTGCCCGATGTGTGCAGCACCGGCGGGCAGCGCCTGCCGGACCCGGGGCGGAAAGGTCGCACCCAAGTACCACACGCCGCGCTTCATGCTGGTGCCGCAGCTGCGTACCGAGCTGGAGGTGCGCACCCCGGCCGAGCGCAAGCCGGGCCGCCTCTGGCAGGCGGGCCCGGCGGTGGACGCGTCGGCGCCGGCGGCCAGGCCGACCCGGGGTCGGCTATGCCCGGTGCAGCACCGCGCAGCAGGAGCTGGACAGCCAGCTCGACGCCCTGAAGCAGGCGGGCTGCGAACCGATCTTCGCCGAGAAGATCAGCACGCGCATCAAGGTACGGCCGGAGTTCATCAAGGCGATGAACTACGCCCGCACCATCAAGCAGGCCGTCCCGCACCAGCGGGTGATCCTCACCGTGCACGAGATGAAGCGCCTGGGCCGCGGCGCCGCCGAACTGCTGGCCATCGCCGAGGACCTGCGCCACCACGACATCGAACTGGAGTTGCTGACTGGGCCGCTGCAGGGCATCTACAACCCCTCCGGGCACGGCGCGGCATTGTTCGCCTTCTTCGCCGGGATGGCCGAGTCCGAACGGGAGTACGTGGGCGAGAAGTCCCTCGAAGGCCAGGCCTCAGCCCGCGAGCGCGGCCGTCACGGCGGGCGGCCGAAGGTGTTCGACGACGACATGATCGCCTACGCGCGGTCGCTGCGCGAGCGCGGCATTGCCGTGCCCGACATCGCTCGCAAGCTGGTCATCCCCACCGGCAAGAACAAGGGCCGGCACCCCTCGGTGGCCAGCGTCTACCGGGCCCTGGCCGAGGCGGAGCCGGCCGGGACGGCGGCCTGACTCCACTCCGGTCGGGCTCCGTATCGAGCCTGTAAGGCGGCGTCAAGACGGCAGGCTGAGGTCGCGAAGGAGGCGGCAGTGCAGCACGTTGACCCTCGCATGCGCCTCTGCGTCGCAGCCCTGCCGGGCAGGTCTGCCCGGCAGTTGCGGCCGCTGGGGTTCCGGCCGATCGGCACGAACGGCTACGTCAGCACGTGGGGCGCGATCACGAGCGTCTGCCCACCGAAGGACGCCTGAGCTCACCACTTCGGCGGAGGCGCGCGGGCTGAGGCTTTCGCCTCCCCGCGGTCGGCTCGCACCCCTTCGTACCGTCTTGGGAGACGTTCCTTCATGCCTGCTGTTCTCACCCGGATCATCGCTGCGCTGCGCTCGGATCCGGTCAGTGGCCTGCTGCTCATCGGCGCCGCGCTGGTGGCGTTGGTCTGGGCCAACTCGCCGGTGGCCGGCTCCTACGAGGCGCTGGGCGGCTTCGCCTTTGCCGCCCGGATCCAGGCTGGCCTCGGGCGCGATGCCGTCATCACGGGCTTGTCGTATCGGCTGCTCGCACCGGCCGAGGCCGGCAGCGCGCAGGCCGCGGTGCGGGCGGTCGCCGACGGTATCGGGGACCCAGGCAACCTCCGGATGCTGGTAGTGGGTGGACGCCAGCCAACTCGGCCCGGTGGCCGACGCCGACGCGCTGCAGGAGCTCCGGCGGGCTCCGCAGGTGGCAGGCCTGGTTTACGAGGTGGCCTTCCAGGTGCGCGCACGCTGGTGGCGGTGACCTGTGACCTCCTGTGGCTGGTCAGCTGGCTAGGCCATCGCGAGATAGTCCGCGCAGTTCGCGGCGTGGAACTGCTCGATCATCACCCCGTTCTCGGTCCACAGGGTGCCCACCGTGTCGTCGGTCCCTGGGCCAGTGGACCGGCAGGTCGGGCACAGGCGAGTCACGGCCTCGGGCTGGTTGATGGTTCATGTCCTCGCCTCGCAGACCGGGAATGCGAACACGGCACTTCGTCACGGGAGTTCAAGATCAGTACCAGGGGTCTGTCCTTAGCGTAGCTACCCGTCAGTAGAGTCCCGGGTCCCCGTCACACCTGACCCGGGGCCAGGCCACGGCAGCGTTCTCTGGGGTGATCTCCGTCGGTGCCCGGTTACTTGCGGGAATTCTGCCTTCTCGCAAGTAGAGGCACGCTTCGAGCGGTGCAACGGAATCGATTTTCTGATTTCTATTTTCTGGAAAATCGAAAATGCTACACTGGCGGCGTGACAGTGGAGAGTGGCGTGGTGACGCCTTGTCAGCATTGCGGGGCGCCGATTGAGCAGCGGCGGGGGAGAGGGCGGCCCAAGGCGTACTGTCCGGAGAAGGACTGCCAGGCGGCGGCCAAGCGGGAGAGGGAGCTGCGGCGGGCCACCCCCGGGCTGGAAGGGGCGCTGGCCAGGGCCGAGCAGTTGTACGACCGGATGGAGAGTGGGCTGGCGGCGGCCATCGAGCCGTTGGCTCGGGCGTTGGCGGAAGAGCTGAGCCCGGCCGGGGTCGAGGCGAAGCTGAGTGCTGTGCAGGCCGAGGCGCACACGCGGGTGGCGATCGCGCGTACGGAGCGGGAGCAGGCGTTCGAGCAGGTGCGGATCGCGCGCGAGGCCACCGAGCACGCGCGCAGGCAGACGGCCGAGATGCGGGCGCGGCTCGAAGAGGCCGAGCAGGAGCGCGAGACCGCGCTGAGTGATGCCGAGCGGGCGCGTGAGCAGGCGCTGGCCGCGTTGCGGGAGGCGGCGAGCACCGAACGGCAGGCGTTGCAGGCGGCTGAGGAGGCCAAGCGGCGGGCCGAGCTGGCCGATCGCCGGGCCGAGGAGGCGGCCCGGCGGGTCGAGCTGGTCGAGCAGGCCAGGGATCAGGCCGTTCAGGAGCTGGCCGAGCGGGTCGAGCTGGCCGGACGGCAGGTCGAGGAGGCGCGGGCGGAGGTCGTACAGGCTCAGGAGGACGCGGCTCTGGCTCGGGAGGAGACGGAGCGCGCCCGGGAAGAGACGGCGGCGGCCGTTCTGGCCCGTGAGCAGGCCGAGCGTGAAGCGATCGGGGCCAAGGCGCGCGAGGAGGCGGCGGCGCAGGAGCGCGACCGGGCCGTGGAGCGAGCGGTCAAGGCCGAGCGGGCGGCCGCCGAGGCCGAGCGGGACCGTGCGGTGGCGCTCAAGGAGGCGGCACGGGCGGCTGAGGAGGTGGAGCGGCTGGCCGGGAAGGTGGCGGCGCTCGAAGAGGAGGGGGCCGCGGCTGTGGCGCGCGAGCGTAAGGCGGTCTCGCGGGAGAAGTCGCGGGCCGATGCGGCTGTCAAGGAACGTGATCGGTTGCAGGGGGAGCTGCGGCTGGAGCGGATTCGGCTGGAGGATCTACGGGCGGAGCTGGAGTCGGCGCGGGCGGAGGCGGCGCAGTTGCGGGAACGTGCGGTGGCGGCGGAGATGCGTTTGGCGTAGTACGGCGTGGCGGAGAGGCCTTCCACGTTGCGGGAGGTTGCGAGAGGCGTTGCGGGAGGTTGCGAGAGGCGTTCGGCGTAGTCGAGGTCGGGGAACGCGGGGACAGCCATTGGCGGCGAGATGGATCATGGTGCGCATGGTCGCCGCGACCTTCGGAAACACTGAAGATCTTGTTGTCGCGCCGGACTATCCCGCCATGTTCGGGCCGAAGAGCTCACTGTTCGGGCCGAAGAGCTCACTCGACACGGTTGGTCGTGCACCGCCCTGATCTGCTTGAACAGCCCGTACCGCTAATGACTGTCCCGTTGTCCCTCGCCCCCGGTAACGCCCAGCCCGGTGCGTGGCCGATCAGCTCAGTGGCGGACGCGGTAGCGGATGTGGGTGGCCTCGGGCGTGTCGAGGACCTGAATGATCTCCAACTCGATCTCCGACGGCAGGACGTCGAACAACCGGCGTCCTGCGCCCAGGAGTACGGGAATGTGGTGGATCTGCACTTCATCCAGCACTCCGGCCTGGAGGGCCTGCTGCACCGTGTACGCGCCGCCACGAATCTGGACGTCTCGTTCCCCGGCGGCGGCCTTCGCCTGTGCCATCGCGCTTTCGATGCCGTCGTTCACGTAGGTCACCAGCGGATAGCCCCACCGGGCGGCCGGGCTGGGCGGCCGGTGGCTGGGGACGAAGATCGGCAGACCGTTGTGAGAGCCGCCCCAGTGGTCCATGAGTTCAGCGGTCCGCCGTCCGGCGAGGATCGCACCGGCCCCGTTCCATTCGTCTTGGAACTGCTTGACCGGCCCGGGATGCTGGTCGGAGTCGGCCCACTTGTGCAGCCGCTCGCCGTCGTCGCCGCCGAGGAAGTCGTTGGGGTCGGCGATGTACCCGTCGAGGGACATCGACATGTCGAGCACTGATTTGGACACGGCCCACTCCTTGTTTCACGGCGTGGCCCCTCGGCCACCGCGTTCCTCATGATGTGGCCCGGTCAGAGCCGTCCGCGATACATTCGGCGGCAGCCGAACCCGGAGGAACCCGGGCATGCCCACGCTGACGTTCACCGCCTACGAGGTGACCTCGATCAGGTTCGCGTTCTCCCCGCTCAGGGAGGTCTCCGCCAGCATCCACGCGCTGCGAACCCCGGCCGGCCGGACGCTGCACCTGCCCTGGCTGGGTTGCCCTTCGCGCGGCACTTCGATGTAGCCGGCCTCGCGCAAGTCGCTGATGATGCCCGTGACGGCGCGCTGGGTAATGCCGATCGCGTGGGCGATGTCGCTGATGCGTGCCTGCGGGTTGTCGGCGAGAAGGCGCAGTACCCGGGCGTGGTTGGTCAGGAAGGTCCAGGTGGGGCCACCGTCTGCGGGATCGCCGGTGCTCATGAGATCCTCCGCAGGAACGAAGTCGAAGCCTCACAAACCTGGACACTTTATGGCGCGGAACATCTTTCAGGTGTGGCGGCCTGTCGCGTCGGTTCAGGCAGGCTCAGGCTCACCTGGAGGCTGTTCGACCCCCGGCCCCAGTGTTGGATGGATGACCTGGATGGCCTCTTCGACCGACGTCTCGACCTGGAAGGCGGTGCGCAGGCCGGTGATGGTCAGGATGCGCTCCAGCAGGGGCGGGACGCCGGACAAGACCAGGTTGCTCTGCTGTTCGCGGCTTTGCCGCAGCAGCAGTACCAGCACGCCGACGCCCATTGAGTCGCAGAACGTCAGCCCGCTCAGGTCCACCACCAGCCCGGCCGGTTGTGTCGTCGCCCAGGCGTCCTTGATCTCCTGGTGCAGCAGCCCGGCAGAGGCGTAATCGAGCTCGCCGACGACGCGGGCGACGATGAAGTCCTCATGCAGGCCGATGGTGACGGTGAAGTTGCTCGGCTCATCCATGCCCGCCATCATCCTCGGCGCCAGGGCAGAAGGGCGGACAGGCAGCACAGGTCACCTGCTCACTACGTGAAACCGCCCACGAGGGCCCGGCGCCCGGGTTCGTGCCACGGGCCGTCAGGTAGAGCGTTGTCGCAGGTCACGACAGAGATTGTGCTTTACGGCACGGTGGGGTTCGGTTGGGCAGTCTGGCGCTCGCCGCCGCGATGACGGCATGCGGTTTCCTTCCTGGCCTGCCGAAGTGATCCACCGCTGGGCCTGCTGTCCTGCGGGCCACAGGCCTTGCGTGCGGTTTCACCTAGGAGCACCGCCATATAGAGAAGTTAGTGGCATACCACCGGAATATGCCCCACATAGGCTGCGCCGGAGCCGTGGCCGGACAGAATCACCGCACCATTACCGACAGGTAACCTCGTCGGCCAGCTTCTTCCCGGTCATCCGGAACGACGGGCTCGATCACGGATTGGCGGCACAACTCGGGCGCCACCATCTCTCCGAGGGGAGAACCCAGGCGGCCTGGCCGCGGTCGTCCGCGACGTACCAGTACTTGCTGCCGGAGGTTCCCTCCCGCAGCCGGACGGTGAGGAACTCGCCTCGGTGGAAGTACCGCCCAGTCTGCTCTCCGGCCGGCGTCCGGGCTGACAAGGTCTCCGCCGTAACCTGATAACGATCACAAAGTGCGGGTGTCTCATCTGGGCTCCAGAGGTTGTACGCCCAGATCCCGGCCCCGATCAACGGTATGGCCGCCGCGGGCCACCAGCGGCGCAGCCGCCGCGGCGGCGAGGGTTCCAACGACGTGGACGGTTCTATCGGTTGCTGATCGTCGACGGGGGAGGGTCCGACCGGCTGATGATCGTCGTGTGAGGGGGCGGTCATCCGTACGGCGTGCTCGGCGCGCCGCCGGGCTGCCAGGTAGACGTGCTGTTGCTGAATCGGCAGTCCAGCGCGGTCGAGCATTGTCCGCAACGTCTGGTCTGGCGGGATGTCGCCGTTGAGATAGCGCGACCATGTGCTGTCGGAAATCCCGAGCACGTCGGCCTGTTCCCGCTGTGTTCTCTTCCGCGTCGCCTGCCCGAGTTTCCGCAGCAGTGCTACGAGTTCCCGGCAGGCATCCGGTGGGCGTGCGTCCCAGCCGCCTGCTCCCCGAGAAGGTCCCGCCGTCCCACTCATCCCGTTCCCATCCCATCGTTGTCGATGAAAACCGCAGGCCGACGGGCACGTGGGGATTCCCATGCATCCCACGTCCCGCCCGCGCTGGCGCAGGTTCGCGACACGGGAAATCGTGCCGTACGCAACCACCCCGCCGGGGTGGAACGACGAAGAAGGGGAGACTGACTCGATGCGAATCCGCAATCACCTCGCGCGTCTCACGCTGGGCGCTGGTGCGTTCGTGGCCCTGGTCGCCGGAACCGGCGCGGCCGCACACGCCGCTGGGCCCTACCCGTACGCGGGCAGTGACGACATCGGCCGTCGGCTCACAGTGTGCGCGACGGATCTGCAGGTACGGGATGTCGTGGGCGTCTTGCGGCGCGGTGATACCTTCACCGTGAAGGGCTTTGACGGCGCCTACAAGGAATGGGTGTACGGCTTCGCGTACGGCCGCGTCAACGCGCACGGCTGGGTACAGAACGGCTGGTTCTGCAACGCCTGACCAACCATGTCGCCGGGGCGGATTCCCTGCAGACCCTTGCCATGGTCGCCGAGTTCGAGGCCAACCTCGGGAACCTGCGCACCCGCGAAGGCATGGCCCTGGCCAAGAAGAACGGCAAGCTCAAGGGCGAGCAACCCAAACTGCCTGAACCCGCCCGGCGCTCCATCCGCCGCCGATACGCCGAGGGCGAGGTGTCCCTGGCCGACCTGGCCACCGAGTACAGCGTCGGACGCTCCACCATCCACCGCATCACCCACGGGCCAGAGACCGCCAGGTAGAGCGGTCGCACGCCGAAGCTGGACATCACCTTTTGCGCAAGATCATTCTCAGCGTCAACGGCTGTTCCTGGGTTCCTCAACCCCGGTACTGCCGCGTGGCGAAAATGCCTTCCACGTTGTGGGGCGTGGCGGAGATGCCTTCACGTTGCGGCAGGTTGCGAGGTGCGTTTGGCGTAGTGGGGCAGGGCAGAGATGCGTTCGGCGGGGCGGGCTGTCTTGGATGTGCCGGCGGAGGGCGGTTCGGCGGGCGGGGGTGGCCGTGGGAGGGTGGGTGAACGGAAACGTGCGCCAGGATATGGCGTGCGATCTTGTTGTCGGCGTGCTCGCGTACGTTTTCGCCGCTTGTCGGCACCGTCGCCCGTGCGGGCTCAGAAGCGGTAGCGGAGGATGCGGGCGCCTTGTCGGGACAGGGTCGTGCTGCGGGCGGTGAGACGGGTCAGGGCGCGCAGGGGTTGCGGGAAGCTGGCTGTTTCCGGGGCGCGGGTGAGGATCTGCTCCTCGATCAGTTCGAGGCCGGCGCCCCAGGACTCCGGTTCGTGGGGGTCGTCGAAGCCCTGGGCGGCTTTGATGCCGAGCGCCTTGATGGTCGGGTGGTACTTCATGGCCCAGGCGGCGAAGCGGGTGTAGCCGTTGAGCGCGAGCTCGCCCGACGGGAAGTGGCCGGCCAGCGCGCGGGTCATCGACTGGAAGGAGTCGCCGGGCATGAAGGGGAGCAGCCCCTCGGCGACGATCATCGCCGGCCGGTCACCGGGGATGGCGGTGAGCCAGTCGGAACGGGTGAGGTCGGCTCCGACCAGGTGGGAGCGGCCGGGCAGGCATTTCGATCGCAGCTGCACCACTTCCGGGAAGTCGACGTCGTACCAGTCGACGCCGGGCGGAGGAGCGCAGCGGAACACCCTGGTGTCGAGGCCGCAGCCCAGGTCGAGGACCACGCATCCGGGGTGAGCGGCGACGTAGGCGCGGACGACGTCGTCGAGCTTCTTGGCGCGCAGTGCGGTGGTGAGGACGAGGTTGGGTTTGACCTTCAGCTTGCCGAAGTCGTAATCGATGCTGCTGTCCAGGTCGGCGGAGAGCGTGTCGCCGAGGATCGGGCTGGGCTGCCGGGCGTCCAGGGCTCTGGCGTGGAGGGTGAGCAGCAGGGTTTCCTGGATCAGCCCGAGCTTGGGTCGCCAGCGGTGCATGGGGGTTCCTTAACGGCGTAGCGGATGACGGGTCGCGATGTGCTGCAGCCACGTCAGAGAGTGGTGGGCGGCTTTGATGCGTTCGGTGCGGTGTCCCTCGCCGCCGCCCGCGATGTCGAGCCCTTCGTCGGCGATCTCGCCGAACGTGCTGAGGCTTTCGAGCTTGCGCTGGATGACCTTCTGCCAGGCGTCGTCCTTCATGCGGTAGTCAGGAGACGCGACCCCCAGGCCGATGGCCGTGAGGCCCGGCCGGCCTGGATCACGTCCGTGATCTGGCCGGCGGACTGCTGGGGCCGGATCGCAGGTCATGAGCCGGCCGAGGGTGCGTCCGGTGATGGGACCCGTCCCACCCACCTGCTGTTCCTCAGTGGTCATGGTCGCGTTCTCCGGTGTTGATCGGGTGCCGGTTCACTGGGTCATGGCGGCCACCTGCTCGTAGGTGGGTGTCGGGGTGATGTCCGCGAGCCGCGTCCTGCGCAGGTAGAGGTCGAACCAGTCGATCGCGAGCGCCATCGCCTCCTCCAGGCCGGGGCCGGTGTAGAGGCCGAGCACGTCGTACGGCAGCACCGCGAGCCGCTTGGGCTCGCCCGCCCTGGCGAAGGCGCTCTGCGCCTCCTCGAGCATGTGGTACGGGTCCCAGCCGCCGTTGGCGATCATCAGCAGCGGCGTCGGCGCGAGCCGGTGGATGAGGTTCTCCGGGGCGAAGGTGAGCAGGTGCTCGGCCGAGTCGAGGGTCTTCTCGTTGCGGTACGTGGGAAACAGGCGGGTCGACATGTCCGGGGTGTCCTTCACGGTGTCGCCCTCCAGCGTCAGGTGCGGCACGCGGGCGCTCTGCCCGCCTTCGTAGCGCCGCTGCCAGTCCTCCTGCAGCCGGTCGCGCAGCTCATGGACGCCGGCCCGGCCCAGGAGGCGTTCCAGGTACCGCCATCCGTTCCACACGCTGGGGCTCTGCACCACGACGCACTTGATGCGCCGGTCGAGCACGGCGGCCTGGGCCGCCACCGAGCCGCCGATGCTCACCCCCCACACCCCGATCCGCTCCGGCTGCACTTCGGGACGGGACTGCAGGTAGGACACGGCGCTGCGGAAGTCCTCCACCTGCCGCTCCGGGTGGTCGAGGCGGCGCGGCTCGCCTTCGCTGGAGCCGACTGTGCGGTAGTCGATGGCCAGCACCGCGAAGCCGGCTTTGACGAAGTACGGCGCGAAGAAGGCCAGCGCCTCTTTCACCATCACCCCGCTGTGCCCGAGCACCAGGCCGGGGGCCGGGTCGTTCGTCTCGGGGAGGTAGAGGTCGCCGGCGCAGCGGGTGCCGAGGCTGTTGAAGGTCACGTGTTCCATGGCTTGCTCCGTGCTTAGTAGCTAGTTATTTCAAACATGACTGAAATAGCTAGCAATGTCAATGCGAGCTTCGCCCCTGCTGGACGGGGTGGCTGGATGAACCCTCCAGGCCGGCGGCACGTCCCATTGATGTGAAGAGATCGCGTTTGGCCGTCATCGCGGTGCTCGCGGCGTTGTGCGCCTGCGGCCCGTCCGGTGCCGGCCCGGTGCCCGCGGCGGCCGGGACCGAGACGATCGTGTTGCGGCGGGCCGATCAGCCCCAAGCGCATCGGTCCACCCTGGAGCGGCTCAAGCGAGAGGCGGCGGCGTCGGGCCGGCCTCTGGAGGAGGTCGTCAAGCGGTACGCGGCCCGGGTGGCCGCCACCTCGTCGCCCAGGCCGACGGACTTCGAGGGGTACGACCCCGCAGCGACCGACCCGGACGTGGTGATCGACGGCATTCCCTACGCCGAGCTGGTCGACCTCGGAGCCGTCGCCCGGGCGGAGGGCATCTCCTACGAGGAGGCCATCGACCGCTTCGGCTCGCAGTCGTCCAACAGCCGGGTGATCGACGAACTCAATGCGGAGTTCCCTGACGAGATCTCCGGCATCAGATACGTCGACGACCAGCGGGGGCTGCGTATCGGCTTCAAGGGGCCCATCCCGGCTCGCGCGCTCGAGCTGGCCAGAACCCTCCCCATGGAGGTCACCCTGGTCGGCCGTAAGGGGTTTTCGGCCGCGGAGCTCCGGGAGGCCCAGGACACGGTCGTCTCCTGGCTCCGGTCCCGTCCTGAGGTGGCCACCATGATGGCGCACTCGGATGAGGAGACCGGCCAGGTCAAGGTGACAGTCCAGCCGAAGGTGATGCCGGACGATGCCGCGGAGTTCACGCGCGGGCTTCAGCTCCCGGATCTGGGCAATCCGCGCATCAGCGTCGAGGTCACGCTCTCCGCCGAACCGGTCGCCGTCCGGCAGCAGTGAGGCGCATCGCCGGTCAGATGTCGCCGAACATCCGGGTCCTGTCGCTTTCCGGTGCGTCGAGCGTGCGAAGTGCTTGGTTCAGGGAGCCTTCCTCGAAGCCGAAATGCGCCTTCATCGCGGCCTTGATGTCGTTGATCTGCAGGAAGAGCTGTTGCGGCGAGGTCTGCGGGTCGTCGAGGCTCAGCTGGAAGTCGGTCAGGAGGCGGGCGAGGAGTTCGTGCTCGCGGCTCAGGCGGGCGATCGTGGGCTCCAGCTCGGGCAGGTGCCGGAGCAAGGCGGGGAAGAAGTCGCTGTCCTCGCTGCGGTGGTGGCTGCCCAGGGCGGAGCAGAAGGTGTAGCAGAAGTCGCGGAGCTCGGGGTTGAGGCTCTGGGCGCGTCGGCCGGAGCGGAGGGCGCTGCGGGCGTCCTCCAGAGCTTTTTCCAGGCGGTGGTGGACGTCCTGCAGCTCCCGGTGCCAGGCGAAGATGCGGTGGCGCAGCATGACGAACGGCGCTCAGCGGAAGTCGTCGGCGTGCTCGTCGGCCCACTGCGCGAAGCTGCGGGCGGGCAGGCCGGTGAGCTGCTCGACGGTGGGGGACACGGTGGCGGGCACTCCGTCGGTGGCGGCCCACAGGGTCAGCAACTCGTCGATGACGGGGGCGGGCACGCCGTGGCGGGCCAGGCGTTCGCGGGCCTGGTCCGGGGTCTCCTCGATGAAGGTGATCTCGCGGCCCAGTGCGCGGGCGAGGATGGCGACCTGCTCGCGGAAGGTCAGCGACTGCGGCCCGGTGAGGGCGTAGCGGCGGCCCGCGTGTCCGCCCTTGAGCGCGAGCGCGGCGACGGCGGCGAGGTCGGCCTCGTGGATGGGGGCGGTCGCCGCGTCCGGGTACGGGGCGCGGACCGTGCCCTGGTATCGGATCATGTCGCCCCAGTGGCGCAGCGCGTTGGCGGCGTAGGCGTTGGGGCGCAGGTGGGTCCATTCCAGGCCGGCGTCGGTGAATGGCCGCTCCACGCGTTCGGGGTCGTCGTCGAGGCCGGAGACCACCACGACGCGCTTGACTCCGGAACGTACGGCGGCTGCGGCGAAGCCGTCGGCGGTCCGGGCGGCGGAGAACAGGTACACCGCTTCCACGCCGTCCAACGCCGCCGCCGAGGTGGGCTCGCCGGCGATCACCTGCACGTCGGGCGGGAGGTTCGCGGTGTCGGGACGGCGGCTTAGCGCGCGCACCTGGGCGCCGTCCGCGCGTAACAGGGAGATGAGGCGCCGGCCCGCTAAGCCGGTCGCTCCGGTCACCAGGATCATCCTTGCCGTCCTTCCGCTGTCGGTGCGGGATCGGGGTCGTTCGGGGCTTCCGTCGTGGGCGCTTGGCCGCGGCCATGAGCGGCTTCCGCCGTCGGCGCTTGGCCGCCGCTATGAGTGGCTTCTGTCGTGGGCGCTTGGTCGCGGTCGTGGGCGGCTTCCGTCGTCGGTGCTCCGCCGTGAACGCGTTCCGTCGTCGGTGGCCGGGCACGACCGTTCGCGGCGAGCAGGACCGGTAGCTGCTCCAGCAGGCTCTCGTGCCAGGCGATCTCCGCCCGCAGCCGCGCCGTCGTGTGGTCGAAGGTCATCGGCTCCAGCCCGCGCAGGTACGGCTCGGCCTGCTCGCGCTGGTGCAGCCAGGCCGTCAGCCGGGCGACCAGCGCGTCACGGCGGGCGCCGATCAGCGCCCGCAGGTCCTGTTCGGTGAGGTCGTCGGCGTAGTGGAGCGCGAGGTCCACCGGGTCGGGCCGCAGCCGGACCTCGCGCAAGGCCCTGTCGCGCAGCGCGATGAACTCCTCGTGCCCGGCCTGGGTGAGCGCGTACACCGTCCGGGCCGGGCCCGCCCCCTGCTCGGTGCGGACGACCTCGATCGCGCCCTCGGCGACCAGCCGGTGCAGCGCCCCGTACAGGGAGCCGACCTTGATGTCGGTCCACAGCTCGGTGCGGTCGAGCTGCGCCTGCCTGCGGATCTGGTGGCCGTGCATGGGGCCGCGCAGCAGGGCGCCGAGCACGAACAGCCGCGCGTCACTCACCCGACTACTCAAACACGAGTAGTGAAGGCCGGTCAACCACGACTGGGGCTCAGCGGAGCGGGCGCAGGACCATGAGCGAGCCTTCCAGGGCCGCCACCATGGCGAAGGGGAACCGGTCGACCTCCAGGCAGAGCGCGACGTCATCGGGATGGACCCCCTGACGTATCCCCTCCGCCAGCTCGAACGCGGCCCGCGACCCGGCCGCGCGGCGGACGAACGCGGCGGCGTCCGTCCCGGCGTCGGTGGCCCTGCGGGCGATGTACTGGGCGCAGGCCAGGTCTTCGTCGGCCTGACCGTCTTCGCCGGTGACCACGTACGTGACGCTGTCGCTCCCGCGCGCCCGCAGGACCCGTGCCGTGGCCTCCGCCACCACGAAGGAGGCGCACAGCACCAGCGGTGACTCCTTGACGGCGAGGGCGCCCACCGTTCCGGCGGTGGTCTTCTGCACGACGGTCCGCCCGCCGACGTCGAGCGAGCGCAGCAGGCCCGGGGAGTTGACGGCGTCGAAGCCGGGGGCGGGCGGGCCGTCCTTGAGCGCCACCCAGTCCGGGTGGCGGGCCTTGAGGGCGAGGGCCGCGTCCAGCGACTCCGCGAGGACGATTTTCTCCGCCCCTCGGGCGAAGGCCCAGGCGGCCACGGTGAAGGCGCGCATGACGTCGACCACGACCGCCACGGGCGGCACTTCGGTCAGGTCGGCGATGCCGAGGAAACGAGCGTCCATCGGTCACCGCCGGGCCGTGGGAGGGTGGGCGGCGGCCATGATGCCGTGCACGGCCTGGCTGATGCGCTCGGCGGCGTGCTCGGGGTCGGGCCGGCCGGCGTCGAGCCAGGCGATGACGGCGTCGAGGGTGAAGCCGGGGATCAGGTCGGCGGCCCAGTCGAGCCACGGGCCCTCCGGGATGACGCGGGCCAGGTTGCGGCGGCCGACCTCGCGGGAGGCGGCGGTGATGGAGTCGATCAGGTCGCGGAAGTCGGGCTCGCGGGCGGCGTGGCGGAACAGCAGCCGGAACCCGTCGGGGTCGGCGGCGGCGGCGCGCAGCAGGGCGGGGATGGCGTCGTCGCCGAAGTCGTCGGCGCCGGTGGCCTCGGTCAGGCGGGTGCACGCGCGGTCGAGCACCGCCCGGTACAGGTCGGCCTTGGAGTCGAAGTGCCGGTACAGCATGGCGCGGGTCAGCTCGGCCTCGGCGGCGATGTCGTCGAGGCCGGTGGCGGTGTAACCGGCGCGGGCGAACGCGCGGGTGGCCGCGTCGAGGATCTGCTCGCGCCGCTCCGCGCGGCGCAGCCGCCGCACCGGCGGGGCGCGGCGGCCTCGGGGTTGCTCATCAGCCCTCCACTTGTAGAAGGCAAAGTATACATGTAGCTTTTTATACGTCAGAGTATACATCTTGGAGGGCTCATGTCGCACGCCCCCGTCCAGCTGCCGTACGAGCAGCCCGACCCGATGCGGCCCGCGCCCCTGCTGCGCGAGCTGCAGGCCCGCGGCCCCATTCACGCCATCCGCACCGCCGTCGGCCATCCCGGCTGGCAGGTGACCGGTTATGAGGAGGTGCGCGCCCTGCTCGACGACGACCGGCTCGGCCGTGCCCACCGCGAGCCGGACAAAGCGTCCAGGACGGGGGAGTCGGCGATGTTCGGCGGCCCGATGGGCGACTTCGACACCGAGCAGGCCGACCACCGGCGCATGCGTTCCCTGCTCCAGCCGCACTTCTCGCCGAAGCGGATGCGCGCGCTGCGCGCCCGCGTCGAGACGCTCACCGCCGGCCTGCTGGACGAGCTGGCCGCCGCCGGGCCGCCCGCCGACCTGCACGCCGCCCTCGCGCTGCCGCTGCCCATCGCGGTCATCTGCGAGCTGCTCGGCGTGCCGTACGAGGACCGCGCCCGGTTCCGGGCCTGGACGCAGGCCGCCGGCGACATCACCGACCGGGCCCGCTCCGAGCAGGGCCTGACCGAGCTCTTTCTGTACGGCCAGCAACTGGTGGCGCGCAAAAGGGCCGAAGGCGGCACCGACGTGATCTCCCGGCTGGCCGCCACCGAGGGGGTCAGCGACGACGAGGCGGCCGCGATGGGCATGTTCCTGCTGTTCGCGGGGCACGAGACCACGGTCGCCGCCATCGACGAGGGCGCGCTGTGGCTGCTGGCCCACCCCGAGCAGTGGCAGGCGCTGGTGAAGGATCCGTCGCTGGTCGAGGCAGCGGTGGAGGAGATCCTGCGCGCGCCCGGCTCGGGCGGGGGCGGCATCCCGCGCTACGCCCGGGAGGATCTGGAGATCGCGGGCGTACGGGTGCGCGCCGGCGACCTGGTGCTGCTGGACGTCGGCGCGGCCAACCACGACGCCGCCGTCTTCGACGACCCCGACCGCTTCGACGTCGGCCGCGCCGCCGTCCCGCACCTGAGCTTCGGCCACGGCGCCCGCTACTGCATCGGCGCGCCCCTGGCCCGTATCGAGCTCCAGGTGGTCTTCTCCCAGCTCGCCGCCCGCTTCCCCGGCCTGGAGCTGGGCTGCGCGACCGGCGAGCTGACCTTCAACGCGAACGTGCTGACCGGCGGCCTGACCGCGCTTCCCGTTCGCTGGTGACCGGCGTGGCAGGCACGCACGCTGAGCAGCGGATGGCGTCGGAGTAACGCTCCCCGGCCACGTGCTGGACAGCAACGCGGGCTGGGGCATGCGCGTCAGGAGGGCTGCAGCTCGTCGAAGAGGGCGAGGGCGTCGGCGGGGTCGGGGCTGACGAGGCGGTCCAGGCCGGCCATCGTCATCTCCGCCCACTTGCCGGCCCGGGCCTGCATCTGCTCCTCGAAGGCGCGAACCGCCTCGTCCAGCGCGCCCGGGGCGGCGGCGGCCACGGCCTCGGCGAGCTCGGCGCCCTCGAGCATCGCGAGGTTCGCGCCCACGCCCAGTGGCGGCATCAGGTGGGCGGCGTCGCCGAGGAGCGTCACCCCGGGCACGTGGGGCCAGGTGTGGGGTGCGGGCAGGACGTGCAGGGGGCGGTGGAAGAAGGCGGTGCCGTGGCGGAGGAGGTCGAGGAGGGGTTCGGCCCAGCCGTCGAACAGCGCCAGCATGGCCGAGCGCACCGCCTCCGCGTCGTCCAGGTCCACGGCGGTGGCCGGGCCCAGGTGCGGGGGCGGGTTCTCGTGCCAGTCCAGGGGTGCGCGGAACTGGGCGTACACCTTGACGTGGCCGCCGCTGTTGCGCTGGGCGACCAGGGCGCGGTTGGCCCCGTACGCGGCCATCGAGCCGTCGCCGACCAGGCGGGCGAGGTCGGGGTGGCGGTGGTCGATGTCGTCCAGGGACGTCTCTACGTAGGTCACGCCGGTGTAGTACGGCGTCGCGGGTGAGAGGGCCGGGCGTACTCGGGACCAGGAGCCATCGGCACCCACCACCAGGTCGAACGTCTCCTGCCGCCCGTCCGCGAACCGCACCAGCGCGCCGTCCGCGCCCCCGGCACCACCTCTGTGACGCCCCGCCCCCACTGGACGTCCAGGGGCCGAGCAGCAGGTCGCGGAGCTGGCCGCGATCGATCTCGGGGTGCGCCGGGTCACCCGGACGGGGCTGCCAGTCGCGCAGGACGGACCCGTGCACGTCCAGGATGCGCATGGCCTCCCCCTCGGGACGGGCCAGTGCCTCGAACTCCGGCAGCAGCCCCGCCTTGTCCAGCGCGCGCTGGCCCATCCTCACGTGCAGGTCGAGCGTGCCGCCCAGGGGGCGGGCGTCGGGGGCGGGTCGCGTTCGAGGACGGTGACGGGGTGGCCGTGGCGGTGCAGGACGCGGGCGAACGTGAGACCGGCGGGACCGGCTCCGGCTACGGCGATACGTTGTCTCATATCGATACACTGTATTGGCGGATTACGGCGTATCGCAACAGTACGATGTAACCATGACTGTGTGGGACCGGCCCGAACCGCCCGCTCGCCCCGTACCACTCGACCGGGAGCGCATCGTGGCCGCCGCCGTCGCGCTGGCCGACGAGGGCGGCCTGGAGGCGGTGTCGCTGCGCAAGGTCGCCGCCCGGCTCGACGCCGGCCCGATGCGCCTGTACGGGTACATCGCCACCAAGGAAGAGCTGTTCGACCTCATGCTCGACGAGGTCTACGGCGAGATCCTGCCCGAGGAGCCGGCCCGCGACTGGCGGGAGGCGCTGCGCGGCCACGCCCACCGCACCCGGCAGGCCAGCCTGCGCCACCAGTGGCTGGCCGACCTGCTCGGCGGCCGGCCCACCCTGGGCCCCAACGCCCTCGCCGTGACCGAGGCCATGCTGTCCGCCCTCGACGGCGTCGCCGACCTCGACACCGTCATGCGCGCCGTCGAGACCGTCAGCGCGTACCTCACCGGCGCGATCAGGCGCGAGATCGCGAGCCTGCGCGCCGAGCAGGCCACCGGCCTGTCCGAGCGCGACTGGCAGCGCGCGCACGGCCCGCACGTTTCGCGCATGCTGGCCACCGGACGTTTCCCGGCGCTGGCCAAGCTCGTGCACGACGGCACGGAACTCGACCCGGAGACCACCTTCGCCACCGGGCTGGAATGGGTCCTCGACGCCGTGGCCGCCAAGCTCGCCTGACGGTTTATTGGCTGGAGGGGCCCGTCACGCCGCTTGTACAGTGATCTCCGGCCGGACGGGGGAGGGATCATGCGCGTGCACTATCCGCGCACCCCGCACCTGCCCTGGTCGCCGGGCGTGACCCCCGACGACGTGCGCGCGGGCGACCTGTCCGGGCTGCGCGGGCGCGAGGTCGTCGTCACCGAGAAGCTCGACGGCGAGAACACCACCCTCTACCCGGACGGGCTGCACGCCCGGTCGCTCGACTCCGGCCACCACCCGTCCCGGGCCTGGGTGAAGGGCCTGCAAGGGCGGGTCGGCGGGCGGATCCCCCAAGGGTGGCGGGTGTGCGGCGAGAACATGTACGCCCGCCACTCCCTCGCCTACCACGAGCTGGACAGCTGGTTCTACGGGTTCTCCGTGTGGGCCGGCGACCGCTGCCTCGGCTGGGACCGGACCGTCGCCTTCCTGCGCGGGCTCGGGATCCCCGTGCCGCCCGTGTTGTGGCGGGGCGTCTTCGACGAGCGGGCGCTGCGGGGCCTGCGAATCGACCCGGAACGGCAGGAAGGGTACGTCGTGCGGACCGCCGAGGGGTTCGGGCGGGAGGAGTTCGCGGGGCGGGTGGCCAAGTGGGTGCGGCGGGAGCACGTGCGCACGGACACGCACTGGATGCACGCCGCGGTGGTGCCGAACGGGCTCGGCGCCGGGGCGGCGCTGTGGGCGGTGCGGTCCGGGGCGACTCCGGACGCCGGTGCGCTGCTGACGGCACTCGACCTTCCGGCTGAGATGGCGGACGACGTGACGGCCGGCCTGGTGGGCGAAGCGGTGGCTGAGGTGGCCGCGCGGCTGGATGTGATCGGGCGGTGGGGGGACGCGCGGCTGGCCGGGGTGCTGGCGGCCCTGCTGCACGACCGGCCGCGGGCCTGGGTGGCGGCGCGGCTGGCTGAGCCGCTGGGCATGGCTTGGGCGCGGCGGGTGGCGGACCTGGTGGGGCTGCACGGCGGGTTGCGGCGGCCGTTCCCGGACGAGGCGCGGCAGGCGGGGTTACGGCGGATGGCGCTGGCCGCGGACCTGAGGGTGCTGCATGCGGTGGCGGCGTCCGTCCAGGCTGGCGCGGCGCTCGTCTCTGCCGATATGCCCGCCGATGAGGCGTTCGTCCCGGCGGAGGGAACCGCCGATGAGGCGCGGGAGCAGGTTGAATGGTCGGCGCTCCATGCCGAGGAGGCGGGGCTGCTCGGGCCGGACCCGCTGGGGCCGCTGCGCGACGGGCTGCGTGCTGAGCTGGCCGGGCTCGACGCGGTGGCGGCCGACCGGTGCTGGGCGGAGGCGCGCGACGCCTGGGCCGAGGGCAGGCTGAGCACGGCCGAGGAGGCCGTGGCGGCGACGTGGCGGTGGCGGTCGGGCCGGTTCCCCCGGCTGGTGCACCTCGTCGGGCCGTCGGGCAGCGGGAAGAGCACGTTCGCGGCCGGGCTGGAGGGGATCGACGCGTACGTGTCGCTGGACGACCTGCGCGACGCCCGCGGCTCGCGAGCCGACCAGCGGGCCAACCAGGAGGTGCTCGGCGAGGCGCTGCACCGGCTCGACGCCGCCCTCGCGGCCGGCGGCACCGTCGTGTGGGACGCCACCTCGCTCAACCAGCACCAGCGCGGCCTCGTCCACCAGGTGGCGCGCAGCCGCGACGCGCTGACGACGCACGCGGTCGTGCTGGTGGAGGAGGACGAGCTGCACCGCCGCAACGCCCGCCGCGCCCATCCGGTGCCCGCGCACGTGCTGGCCGCGCAGTGGCGCCGGTTCGTCCCGCCGTATCCCGGTCAGGCCCATCGCACGTGGTACGTGGGGGCGCACGGCACCGTCGAGGACACGGACGGCGGCCTGTACGGGCAGGAGGCGTGATGCGTACCAGCGAGGAGATCTACCACCGGATCCGGTGGGACCCGAGGTTTGATCCGTCCCGGTTCGTCATGGGGGTGGGCCAGCGGGACGCCGACCCCAAACGGGTCGCGCTGCCCGCGTTCACCCCGGGAGGGGACATTCCGTGGCATCGGGTGCTGTTCGTGGAAGCGGACGGGGAGCTGGTGTGGGACCGGGCGACGGGGCTCGACCGGCTCGACACCTGCGCGGCCGGCCGGGTCCGGGACGCCCTCCTGCTGCGCCCGCCGTTCTTCACCGCCTCGACCCCGCACACCTGGGACCCGGCCGACGGCTGGCGCCCCGCCACCACCGGGAACGAGCCTGCCGGGCACGCGGCGGTTGGCCGGCGTCCCGCCGCCACCGGGCACGCGTCCGCCCCGCATGAGCCGTTGCGGGTTCTGACGTGGAACACGTTGTGGGATCGCTACGACAGTGACCGCATCGACACCGCGCGCCGACGTCCCCTGCTGCTCGCGGCCCTGGAGGAGGCCGGCGCAGATGTGATCGCGCTGCAGGAGGTCGAGCCCGCGCTGCTGTCGATGCTGCTGGCCGCCCCCTGGGTGCGCGACCGCTACACGGTGAGCACCGACCCGTACGGGACGGACGTGGACGACGCCGGGCTGCTGCTGCTCAGCCGGCTGCCCGTGCGGGAGGCGGCCCGGCACGAGCTGAGCCCGCACAAGGCGGTGGCCGCCGTCGTGGTGGACACCGCCACCGGGCCGCTCGTCGTCGCCGTCACCCACCTGACCAGCGACCATTCCGCCGACGGGCCGGCCAGGCGGCGGGCCGAGCTGGCCGCGATCGCCGAGGGGCTGGCCGGCGTGGACGGCGACGTGGTGCTGGCCGGCGACTTCAACGACGGCACCGACACCCCGGCGGCGGCGCTCGGCCTGCGGGACGCGTGGACGGAGGCGTACGGGCCGGACCGGACGCCCACGTTCGACCCGGCCGTGAACCCGCTCGCCGCCCTGGCGTCCCTGTCCGGGACGGCCGCGCGGCTGGACCGGATCCTGCTGCGGGGCCGCCCGCAGGTGGTCTCGGCGGCGCTGCGCGGCGACACGCCGGATCCCGGCGGGCTGTTCATCTCCGACCACTACGCGGTGGAGGCGGTGCTCGACCTCACGGGCGACGTTCGTGACCATGGGGTGCTCGACGTGCCCCCGACGGCGCGGACGGCGGTGGCGTGGCTGCCGCCCGCCGAGCTGTGGCCGGCCATCCAGGAGGTGCGCCGGGCCTACGATCCGCAGGTCCGCCGGTGGCCGCCGCACGTCAACCTGCTGTTCGGGTTCGTGCCGGAGTCGGAGTTCGAGGCGGCGGCGCCGTTGCTGAGCGCGGCGGCGGCCGAGGCGGGGCCGTTCACCGCCCGGCTGGAGGGCGTGCGGACGTTCCGGCATCGCGATCACGTGACCGCCTGGCTCGACCCGGCCGCCGACGACCCGGCCCCCTGGAGTCGCTTGTACGAGGCGTTGCGGCGGCGGTTCCCCCGGTGCAAGGGGCGTCCCGAGGGCTACACGCCGCACCTGACCCTCGGCCGCACCGAGGACCCGATCCGGCTGGACGCGATGACGGCGCAGGTGGGGGAGCTGGTGCTGCTGTCGCGCCGGGCCGACGAGCCGATGCGCCCGCGGGCGCGGATCGTGCTGGGCACGGGGGAGCTGCACTGGCTGCCCGACCCTGAAGCGACCGGCGAGAACCCTGACGTGCTGAAAAGCGGCGAGAACCCTACCGATGAGCACACCTCGGGCGCTCCGGGCGTGACCCGGCGGCTGCGGGAGGCGCTGGAGCCCGGCGTGGTGCACGTCGTCGGGTCGCGGCGCATGGGCTGCGCGCTGCCCGGCGCGGACCTGGACCTGGTGGCCGTGCTGCCCGGCGAGCCGGACCTCGCCGAGGTCGAGACGCGGGTGCGCGCGGCACTGCCGGAGGTGTCCCGGTTGCGGCGGGTGGTGGGCGCCCGGGTGCCGGGCCTGCGCCTGCGTACGGGCGCCCTCGACGTGGACCTGACCGTGGTGCCGTCCGGCACGCTCCCACCCGAGCAGGCCGTGACCCGCCGGGCCGAACTCGGCCAGGCTGCGGCCACTGCCTTGAGCGCAATGAGCGACGCGGACGCCGTCCTACGAGCGGTGGGCGCGGTGAGCGACGCGCACGCCGGGCCGGTGAGCGACGCGCACGCCTGGCCGGTGAGCGACGCGGATGCCGTTCTGGGCGCGGCCGGTGCGGATCACGCCGCCTCCGCCGGCTCGGGCCACGCTGCGTTCGCTCGCCTGGCCAGGCAGGTGAAGGCCTGGGCACGGGCAAGGGGGCTGGACAGCGCGCCGTTCGGCGGGCTGCCCGGCCTGGCCTGGACGATCATGGCCGCGCGGACCGCGCACGGCGACGGCGACCCGCTCAGCCGGTTCTTCGGTACGTGGGCCGCGTGGGACTGGCGGGAGCCGATCAGCCTCGCCCCTGACGTGACGATCGTGGAGCCCGCGCCCGTCGTGGTCCTGACGCCCAGCGCCCCCGTACGCAACTGCGCCCGCCAGATCACCCCCGGCGGCCTGGAGTTGCTGACCCAGGAGCTGTACCGGGCGTGGGAGCTCGTGGAGGACGGCCGCGCCGCCGAGCTGACGGCCCCGCCACCCCTGCACCGCAGGCACGCCGCCTGGGCGGTGGTGACCGTCCGCTCCGGAGAGCTCGACGCGCTGCTCGGCCGGATCAGGGGGCGGATGCTGGAGCTGATCGGCGCCCTGGAGGAGGCCGGGGTGCCGGACGCGCACGCCTGGCCGCGCCCGTTCGACACCGGCCCCCACCAGGCCCGCTACGCCATCGGCCTGGGCCGCACGCCGCCGCCGGCCGCCCGGCTCACCGAGATCGCCCGCCGCTGGGCCGGCGACCTACCCGGCGTCACGGTCGAGCACGCCGACGGCGGCACCGTTCCCACGCTGCGCTGACCCTCACCCGGCAGACTGGGACGCGGCCTGCGCGGTGGCGGAGCCCGCGTCCGTGGTGGAGGCCGGCTTCGTGGGTGAAGGCTGATTGTGCTGGTGAGTAGCAGCAGCGTTTGCTGATCAGTTTCGACAGCACTCGGGGCGTGGTCGGACCCGGAATGTCGGTGAGAAGGAGCAACACTCAGAGGTCCGAAGAGCTACACGCCCTCGACGATCTTGCGGAGTGCCGCGCAGTGGGTGGCGAAGGCCGCCCGCCCTTCGACGGTGATGCTGAGCCACGTGCGGGGGCGTTTGCCGACGTATCCCTTGGTGGCTTTCACATAGCCGGCGGCCTCCAGGATGGTGACCTGTTTCGAGAGCGCGGAAGTCTCGATCTCGACGAGGTCGCGGATGTAGCGGAACTCGGCCTTCTCCGACGCGGCGAGAGCCGCGACAATCGCGAAACGGATCGGCGAGTGGATGACTTCATCGAGCTCGTGGCGTGGATGGCTCATCGCCGGACCTCGACGTAGGCGCCGATGAGCCCGGGGATGGCCACCACGAGCGCGCCGGGCAGCCACCAGGCCAGGTTGCCTTCGAACCACGCGGTTCCGGGGAACAGGACCGCGAGGTAGAGGGCCGTCCAGCTACCGATGATCAAAAGGTGCCGCCGGGTGAATCCGGCCCTGGTCACCGGCTGCTTGAACGCATAGACCACCAGCCCTGTGAGCGCAGGGGCCCAGATGGCCATCGAGGCGATAGCGCCCACGGGACCTGGATTCAGACCGATCACGAGCACCACGAAGAACGCGGCGACGCTGTAGAGGACGAGAAACCGCCCGTACCACTGCGAGCGTTGGCGGACCTTCGCGCCCAGCCCGTCCGCGTGAGCGAGTGCCGCGGCCGCATCACGTTCCCTCATGAGTTCAATCTAGACAACTAGTTGCAGATCTTGCAACTAGTTGCCGAAAGTGCACCGGGCCTGTTCCAGCGCGGTGGCGCCGGGTATGTGCGCCAGCGGCGTCCGCTCGTGCGTGAAGCGCTCGCCGATGGTCTGGGTGCGCATCCGGATCCGGCACTGCTCGTCATTCACGTCTCACTGGTCGATCAACGCGTTGAGCTCACTGATCGAGGCGACATCGGGGACGGGCACCAGGTGGTCGCGGCGGAACCAGCCGATCTGGCCCTCCACGCCGCCCTTCTCGTGCGCGCCGATCAGCCCGAGACGGCAAGAGAAGGCGTCGAAGCCGGCCCAGCCACGGAAGGCCACCCACCGCTCCGACTCCACCCGGTGCGGGAAAAGCCGCCCCGGGCGGGTGGCTCTGCTCGATGAAGACGCTCCAGCAGCCGGTCGAAGATGCGCTCGGGAGTGTGCCGCTGCTCAGCGACATCACCTCGCAGGGGAAACGATCGCTCTCACATGTCACCGACACAACGTGAAGGCCGTGCGATGGGCGAGGGCCCACTGGCGGAACGTGCGGGGCGGTGTCCCCGTCACCTCCTCCACCGTGGGGTAGATCTGCGACTCGTCCAGCGTCCCGTCGCTGTAGAAGCTGAAGAACGCCCGGATGTACTCCTCCGGCACCCGCCCCGTCATGTCGGCCCTGGCCTCCTCGTCCGTCAGGGCGTGGAAGCGCAGCTCGCGTCCCAGCACGTCGGCCAGGACGGCCACCCGCTGCGCGGGCAGCAGCCGCTCGGGGCCGCTGAGCGGGTAGGCGCGCCCCTCGTGGCCGGGGTCGAGCAGGGCGCGGACGGCGACGGCGGCGATGTCGTACGGGTCGACGGAGGCGATCGGCACGTCACCGAACGCGTCCGCGACGACGTCGCCCGTCCGGAGCTGCGGCAGCCAGCGCAGCGTGTTGGACATGAACGCGTTGGGCCGCAGGAACGTCCAGGCGAGCCCCGATTCCCGCACGGCCGTCTCCGAGGCGATCATGTACTGCGAGACGGCGTTGCGGGTGTCCTTCGAGACCGCGGCCAGGCTCGACAGCAGCACCACCCGCTCCACCCCGGCCCGCCTGAACCGGTCGAGCAGCCCCGGCATGTCCCGGTATCCGGGCAGCAGGAACACGCCGCGCACGCCGTCCAAAGCGGCATCGAGCGAGCCCGGCTCGTCCAGATCGCCGACCGCCTGCTCGACCGCGTGCTCGGGAAGCTCGGTACGCGCCCGGACGAGCGCCCGCGCCGGCTGCCCCGCCCGGACGAGCGCCCGCACGACCTCGCCGCCGACGTTCCCGGTGGCTCCGGTGACGAGGATCATCGCAGCGTCCTGCCGAAGTGCGCGGCGACGGCGTCCACGGCGACGGTGACCTGCGGCTCGGTATCGTAGAAGTCGAACTGGGTCCCTTCGGTCCACAGCAGGTCCTTCGGCCCGGCCAGCCCGGCGTGGAAGCGGCGCGCCCCGTCCGGGATGGCGGCGTTCTCGCTGTGCACGAGGAGGGTGGGCTGGGTGATCTGCGGGGCCGACGCGATGGAGTCGTAGGTGAGCCAGTCGGGCCACGCCATGACGGCGAAGCGGTTGGGCCAGGCGGGGATGCCGCCACGGTCCGGGTTGAGGTAGAAGTCGATCTCGTACGGCATGGCGGCGCGCGGGTCGGTGGCGCTGACCACGGGCACGTAGTCGACCTCGCCGGTCTCGTCGTACCGGGACCTGGCCTCCCGCCCGATCTTGATCTTCTCGGCCACCGCGGCGGCGCCGCCGTAGGCGTCCTCGCAGATGGCGGCGTCATGCAGCCACGGCGCGACCAGCGCGAGCGAGCGCACGCGCGGGTCGCCGGCGGCGTTGCCCGCCATGTACATGGCGGCCGCGCAGATGCCGAGCGCGCCCAGCCGGTCGCCGTGCACGGCGGGGTGGGCGGCCAGGAAGGTGAGGGCGTGGTGGATGTCGCGGATCTTGCGGGCGGGGTTCTCCACGTCCCGCGGCTCGCCGCCCGACTCGCCGAACCCGGTGAAGTCGAACGCCAGGGCCGCGTACCCGCGCTCGGCCAGCCGCCGCGCGTAGCGGTCGGCCATCAGCTCCTTGACGCTGGTCCAGGTGCCGGCGACCACGACGCCGGGCGCCGGCCCGGCCTGGTCGGGCAGGTACAGGTTGCCGGCGAGGGTGACGCCGTCGCTGTCGAAGCTCACTTTCAGCAGGTCGCTCATGGCCGGCCCTCGCTCCACACGGCGGTCATCACGACGCCGCTGATCCGCCAGCCGGCGTCCGTCCTGGTCAGGTCGAAGCGGTAGGTGCCGCCGAGCGTCCACGAGGTGTCGTCGGGCTTGCGGTGGGTGGCCTGGAAGGAGGCGGTGCACACGGCCGTGTCGCCGTCGAGGGTGACCAGGTGGTTGCCGAGCAGGTGGTGGGTGGCGCGGTAGGCGCCGAGCGCGTGCTGCCAGCCGTCGATGATCTGGGCCGGGGTGAGGGTGGCGGGCTCGCCGCCGTTGAGGCTGGTGTAGTCGAGGGTCACCTTGTCGGCGAACACCTCGGTGAGCCTGCTCCACTCCCGCTGGTCGGTGTGCCAGGCCATGCGGGTGCAGGTGTCGATCACGTCCAGTCGATCCATGCGGCCCAGCATGGCGGCGCGGGGCGGGGGCGCGGGAGACGGAGAGGTTGCAGGCCCGGCTGCAGGAACCTGCACCCGGCGGTTCACAACCAGCCGCGTTCCTTGGCCAGCAGGGCCGCCTGGAAGCGGGTGGCGGCGCCGAGCCTGGCCATCAGGTCGGCGACGTGCGCGCGCAGCTTGCGTACCGAGATGTGCAGCGCGCGGGCGGCGGCGTCGTCGGTGTCGTGCCGGGTCAGGGCGTGCAGCACCTGCTGCTCGATGGGGGACAGCGGCAGCTCGTCCAGGTCGCGGGCGCGCTCCCACATGCCGTCGAGGACGTCGGCGAGCATGGCCACCACGCCCCGCTGGCGGATCTGCAGCGCCCCGGCGGCCGGGTCGGCGGGATCGGCCTGGACGAACGCGACCGCCCGGTTGACGACGGCGAGGCGCCGGATCGGCTCGGTGGTGACCCGGTGCAGGTCGCCGAGGGCGTGCCGGGCGCGCGCGTGCTGCTCCTGGCCGGGGTCGGCCAGGGCGCGGGCGGAGAAGAGGGTACGGCTGCGCAGGCCGCGCGCCAGCAGGCCGCCGGCCGGGACGTCGCCGCCGTCGTGCGCGACGGCCCGCTCCTTCAGGTGCGTGAACTCGCCCGGCTCGTCGTGCAGCAACAGCCGCATGCGGCGGTGCACGGCAGGACCGTCCGGCAGGTGCTCGACCATCTGGACGGGCCGGCCGCTGCGGTGCTCCTCGGTCAGCTCGGTCAGGACGTCCCAGGCCAGGCTGAGCTCGGCCAGGCGGCGCTGGGTGTGCTCGATGCGCCGGCGCACCAGCAGGTCGACGGCCACGGCGGGCGCGGCGGCGTTCAGCGCGTCGTCGAGCAGGCCCAGCGCCCGTAACTCGGTGACGGCCGGGCAGCTCGGATCGAGCGGCACGCCGGGGTCGCGCAGCAGGCGGCGGTAGAGCTGCTCCTGCTCCGCGGTCAGCCCGAGGCTGGCGAGACCCGTCATCGTTCCCCCAAGACACCATAACTCCGTACGGGATACAGTGTATAACGTACGGAATTACAGGGAGGGACGATGGGGTCCGACGACGACCTGCCCACGGTGGTGGCGCGGATGTGGGGGCGGGAGCCGGCTTCGCGCCGGGGCCCCCGCCCCGGCCTGACGCTGCGGCGCATCACCGACGCCGCGATCGCGATCGCCGACGCCGAAGGGCTGGCCGGCGTGCGGATGAGCAGCGTGGCCGCCCGCCTCGACGTCTCCACGATGTCCCTGTACGGCTACGTCACCAGCAAGGACGACCTCCTCACCGCCATGGTGGACGCCGCGGCCCCCGACCCGCCGGAGCCGGGCACGCTCGCCTGGCGGGACTACCTGACCCGGTGGACCCGGGCGCACCGCGACTTCCTGGCCGCCCACCCGTGGCTGCTGGAGGTCTCGCCCCTCACCCCGCCCGTCGGGCCGCGCACCCTGCGCTGGCTGGACCGGGCCCTGACCGTGCTGGGCGGCGCCGGCCTGGGCGGGGCGGAGGCGGTCAACATCGCCTCCACCCTGTCCGCGTACGCCGTCAGCGCCGCCACCCTCCAGACCGCCATGAGCGGCACGGTCGACGAGGCCGGGCCGGAAGGGCCCGCCGGTTACACGGCGCTGCTCGCCCGGCTCGTCGATCCCGGCGGCTACCCGGGGCTGGCGGCGGCCATCGAGTCGGGGGCGTTCGGCGCCGCGCCCGACTGGGTCGAGGACGCCGACTTCACCTTCGGCCTGACCCTGCTCCTCGACGGCATCGAGGCGCTCATCGCGCGGCGTCGGCGAAGCGCCGGGCCAGGTGCGCGAAGGCGGCCTTGAGCTCCGGCGGGCCGACGACCTCGATGTCGGCGTCGAACCTGCCGACGGTGGCGGCCAGCCCGGCCCACGACCACGAGCCCAGGACGAGCCGGCAACGGTCCGGCCCCAGCTCCTCGACGACCCCGTCCCGGACATAAGGGGACACGGCGGCGGCGGGCAGCCCGAGGATCACCTCCCCCCGACAAGGCCAGCCGCCCGATCCGCCGGGACCCTCCGTGCCGCCGGAGCCCGCCGAGCCGCCTGATCCGCCCGGCTCCGTGGAGCCGAGGAAGCGGCCCGCCACGAAGGCGGCCACCGTGCCTCCGGGCAGCTCGCGCGGCGCGAACCGGGGACCGGTCGGGGTGCGGGGGGTGATCCGGTCGGCGCGGAAGGTGCGCCAGTCCTCGCGATCCAGGTCCCAGGCGACGAGGTACCACCGCCCGCCCCACGTGACGAGGTGGTGCGGCTCCACCCGGCGCGGCGGCGCGTCCTCGTCCTGGGTGGCGTAGTCGAAGCGCAGCACCTCGCGGGCGTGCACGGCGGCGCTGAGCGCCACCAGCACCTCGGCGCCGAGCTGCGGCTCCGGCCGGAGCGTGGGCCGCTCGACGGCGGTGACCTGGAGGGTGTCGATGCGGTGGCGCAGCCGGGCGGGCATCACCTGGCGGACGGTGTTCAGGGCGCGGGCGGCGGCCTCCTCGATGCCGGCGCCGCTGGTGGTGGCCAGTTGCAGCGCGACGGCCAGGGCGACGGCCTGCTCGTCGTCGAACAGCAGCGGCGGCAGCTCCGAGCCGGCGCCCAGCCGGTAGCCGCCCTCGGGCCCCTTGAACGTCATGATCGGGTAGCCGAGCTCGCGCAGCCGCTCGACGTCGCGGCGCACGGTGCGCGGGCTGACGTCCAGCCGCTCCGCCAGCAGCGCCCCCGGCCAGTCGCGGCGGGTCTGGAGCAACGAGAGCAGCGCCAGCAGCCGCGCTGAGGTCTTCGGCATGGTTTCCATCGTGCCCGAAGTAGAGGCCACACCCTGTCCGCTACCCCTGCGACCGTAGGTCCCGCAAGCCACCGATGACAGGAGCCATAGATGTCCGTCGAATCCGTCCTGCACCTCAACTTCCGTGGCGAGGCCCGCGCGGCACTGGAGTTCTACCAGTCCGTGTTCGGCGGCGACCTCGCCGTCGTCACCTACCAGGACCTCGGGAACGTGCCGGACCCCGCCGACGCCGACCATGTGACGTGGGGCCAGGTGCGCGCCGCCAACGGCTTCCACGTGATGGCCTACGACGTGCCCTCGGGAACGCCGTTCGAGCGGGGCGAGAAGTCGTTCTTCCTCTCCCTGCGCGGCGACGACACCGAGGAGGTCACCGCGTACTGGAAGAAGCTCTCCGAGGGCGCGACCGTCGTGCAACCGCTGGGCCCCGCGCAGTGGGCGCCGCTCTACGGCATGCTGAAGGACCGCTTCGGGGTCATCTGGGTCGTGGACGTGGCGAGCGGCCATCACGCGTAGCGCTCCGGGCGTGGTGCGGGACACGCCCGCGCCACGCGTCCCACCTGCCTTTCCGAAGGGAACCACCAGCATGAGAACGCGCCCCCTGGGGCGGACCGGGATCCAGGTCAGCCCCTACTGCCTGGGCACCATGATGTTCGGCGGGGCCGGCAACCCCGATCACGACGACTGCGTCCGCATCATCCACCGCGCCCTGGACGCGGGGATCAACGTCATCGACACCGCCGACGTCTACGCCGGCAGCGAGAGCGAGGAGATCGTCGGCAGGGCGCTGCGGGGCCGCCGCGACGACGTGGTGCTCGCCACCAAGGTCAACGGCCGGATGGGCGAGGACCCCAACCGGGCGGGCAGCTCCCGGCGCTGGATCGTCGCCGAGGTCGAGCACTCGCTGCGCCGCCTGCGTACCGATCACATCGACCTCTACCAGATCCACCACCCCGACCCGCGCACCGACATCGAGGAGACCCTTGCCGCGCTGACCGACCTGATGGCGGCCGGCAAGGTGCGCGCGATCGGCTCCTCCAACTTCCCGGCCTCGGAGATCGTCGAGGCCCAGTGGGTGGCCGAGCGGCGCGGCCTGGCGCGCTTCCGCACCGAGCAGCCGCCGTACTCGCTGATCAACCGGGGGGTCGAGCGGGAGGTCCTGCCCGTCTGCGCGCGGTACGGGATGGGCGCGCTGGTGTGGAGCCCGCTCGGGATGGGCCTGCTCAGCGGCCGCTACCGCAAGGGCGGCCAGGCGGAGCCGCCGCGGCGCCGGATGGCGTGGGTGCCCCGGCACATGACCGACGAGCGCACGCTCGACACCGTCGAACGGCTCGCCGTGCTGGGCGAGGAGGCCGGGATCCGGCTCGCGCACCTGGCGATGGCGTTCGTGGTCGGCCACCCGGGCGTCAGTACGGCGATCATCGGGCCGCGCACCATGGAGCAGCTCGACGACCTGCTGGCGGGCGCCGGCACCGTGCTCGGCGACGACCTGCTCGACCGGATCGACGAGATCGTGCCGCCGGGCGCCGACGTCGGCCCGCTCGACGTCGCCTACGACCCGCCGGCCGTCACCACGGCCGCGCTGCGCAGGCGTCCGGTCTCCGAGCGGGCCGCGGCGTGAGGCCATGACCGTTCTCACCACCCGGGCGCTCAACCGCGCGACGCTCGCCCGGCAACTGCTGCTCGACCGCTCCGGCCTGCCGGTGCTCGACGCCGTCGCGCATTTGTGCGGGTTGCAGGCGCAGGAGCCGCAGGAGCCGTTCGCGGGGCTGTGGTCGCGGCTGCGCGGCTTCGACCCTGCGGCGCTGTCGGGCCTGCTCACCGGGCGGGAGGTGGTGCGCACGCACCTGATGCGCCGGACCGTGCACCTGGTGACCGCCGCCGACGCGCTGGCCTGGCGGGCCCGCCACGACGCCATGCTGCGCCAGCGCGTGCTCGGGACGTACCGGCGCGAGCTCGACGGGGTGGACCTCGACGAGCTCGCGGCGGCGGGCCGCGCGGTGATGGCCGACGGCGAGCCGCGCTCGATGAGCGGGCTGGCGCGGGCGCTCGCCGCCCGCTGGCCACAGGCCGGGGTGCGGGCGCTGGGGAGATGCTGGTGGCCGCGCTCGTGCCGATGGCGCAGCTCCCGCCGCGCGGGGTGTGGCGGGTGAAGGCGGGCGTGCGCAACCTGCCGCTGTCGGCGTGGCTGGGCCGGGAGATCGACCCGCCGGCCGCCGACGGCTCCGACCCGGTGGGCCAGGCACTCGTACGCCGCTACCTGGCCGCGTTCGGCCCCGCCGCCGCGGCCGACCTGCGGGCCTGGTGCGGCCTGGCCGGGCTGCCCGCCGCGGTGGCCGCAATCCGCGAGGAGCTGGTCACCTTCCGGGACGAGCGCGGCCGGGTGCTGCTCGACCTGCCCGGCGCGCCACTCCCCGACCCCGACACCCCGGCCCCGGCACGGTTCCTGCCCGCCTTCGACAACGCGATCCTGGGCTACCACGACCGCGGCCGGATCATCGACGACGCCCACCGTGGCCTGTCGGTCGCCGGCGCCCGCGTGGTCCTGGTGGACGGCCGGGTGTCGGCGACCTGGACGGTCGAGGAGGGCGCCGTGTCCGTCGTGCCGCTGCGCTCCTTCTCCCGGGCGGAGCGGGAGGCGGTGGCCGAGGAGGGTCGGGCGCTGGCGTCGTTCCTGTCGGACGGCGACAGCGACCGCGTGCGGCTCGTCACCTAGACGGCCGGAACGGGCGGCTTGACCCTCACGCCGCGTCAGGCGACACAGTGGACACATGACCGCACAAGAGCACACCGTCGGCGCGATCGCCGAGCTGACCGGCGTCTCGGTCCGCACCCTGCACCACTACGACGAGATCGGCCTCCTGGAGCCCGGCGAGCGCAGCCCGGCCGGTTACCGCCTCTACTCCGGCGACGACCTGCGCCGGCTGCAGCGCATCCTGTTCTACCGCGAGCTCGACTTCGACCTCGACACGATCGGCGCGATCCTCGCCGACCTGGCCCGTACCGACGCCGACCGGCTGCGGGAGCAGCGCGCGCTGCTCGCCGCGCGCGCCGAGCGGCAGCGGGCCATGGTCGCCGCCATCGACAAGGAGCTGAACGCGCGCAAGCTCGGCCTCAGCCTCACCCCGCAGGAGCGGCTGGAGATCTTCGGCAGCACCCGCCTGGAGGACAACGCCGCCCGCGCGGAGGAGCAGTGGGGCGGCTCCGAGCTGTGGCGCCAGCGGCAGCGGCGCGCGTCGGCCTACTCGGCGGACGACTGGGCCGAGATCCGCGACGAGCAGGCCGGCATCCACCAGCGGCTGCTCGACGCCATGGCCCCCGGCCTGTCCCGCTACGTCCACGACGCCATCATGGCCAACGCCGACCGCTCCCGGAGCTGAGCGGGATCACCCCGGACGTGATCGGGCCCGCGTGACCGCACCCGGATCGGGGTCCGGCGATCATCGCCCCTAAGCTCTACAGTTAGTAGTACTACTAGCCGTAGGGGATGCGGATGCGTGTACTCATCGCCGGAGCCGGCCTCGCGGGCGTGGCGGCGGCCAGGGGGTTCCTCGCCGCCGGGCATGAAGTCACCGTGCTGGAGCGGTCACCGGCCTTACGCGAGACCGGATGCGCGATCATGATCTGGCACAACGGCACCACCGTGCTCGACGATCTCGGCGTCCGGATGGACGGGGCCGGGCAGCGCCTGGAGGCCATCGAGGTGCGCAGCTCACGGGGCCGCCGGGTGATGGTCATGGACCTCGAACGGCTGGCCGCCGAGTTCGGCGCCCCCGTGGTGTCGCTGCCCCGCCGCCTGCTGCTCGACCGGCTCGCCGAAGGGCTGCCGGAGCACATCTACCGGTTCGGCGCCCGCGTCACCGGCCTGCACGACGACGGCCGCACCGTACGGGTGCGGACCGAGGACGGCAAGGAGCACACGGGCGACCTGCTCATCGGCGCCGACGGCGTGAACTCCCAGGTCCGCACGGCCCTGTTCGGCGCGCAGCCGGCCCGCCCGACCGGCACCGCCACCTGGCAGGGCCTCGTCAGGCCCCCGTTCGACCCCGGCAGGCGGGCCCTGATCTTCCTCGGCCCCCACGGCGACTTCGGCATGAACCCCTCCGGCGACGGCACCCTGCAATGGCTGATCGACTTCCGCCTGCGCCCCGGCGAGGCCCGCCCGAGCCCGGACGTCGCGCTCGCCGCGCTCCGGCGGCGCTACGCCTCGTGGGGCTCGCCCGTCCCCGAGCTGCTGGACGCGCTGTCGGACAAGGACCTGGAGCTGTTCCCGCACCGCCGGCACCGGGCGCCGCTGCGCTGGGGACGCGGCCGCACCGTCATGATCGGTGACGCCGTGCACGCCATGCCGCCCATGCTCGCGCAGGGCGCCGGGCAGGGCCTTGAGGACGTCGCCGCGCTGCTGCGCGCCCTGGCCGGCGCCCGGTCGTCCGACCCGGCCGCGGCGCTGGCCGCCTACGAGCGGAGCCGGCGGCGCCCCGCCCTGCTGGCCTCGCTGCTGGCCACCCAGGCCGTCGCGACCGGCGGGCCGCGCGCGGCCCTGACCCAGAGCGAGTGGGCGATGCGCGGCGCCGTCGCCATGCCCGCCGGCCTGGGCACCTGGATGCTGCGCGGGCTCATCCGCGGGGTGAGCAGCAGGCTCTGAGACGGTAACGATCCGATGAAGGCCGCCGGTGGACGCGGGCCGCGACCGGTAGGCGGTTCGTCGGGAGTCGTCCGGTTCGGCACAATGTCGGATGTGCAAGTCGGACTGCTGGGACCGTTCGAGGTCCGCGATCAAGATGGGGCCGTCATCGAGGTTCCAGGGGTTCGGCTGCGTGCGCTGCTCGCCGCCCTCGCCCTCGAACCCGGCCGGATCATCACCCGTTCCAGGCTGGTCGACTGGATCTGGGGGGAGCAGCCGCCCGCGGACGAGGTCAACGCCCTCCAGGCGCTGGTGTCCAGGCTGCGCAGGGTGCTGCCGGACGGCGTGATCGGGGCCGACTCGGGCGGATACCGGCTGGCCGTGCCCCCCGAGGCGGTGGACGCCGCCCGGTTCGAGCAGCTGATCGCCCAGGCCCGCGGCGCCGAGCCGGCCGCGCGGGCGGAGCTGCTGCGCTCGGCCCTGGCCCTGTGGCGCGGCACGCCCCTGGCGGACATCGCCCTCCAGGGCAGCGACGTGTTCGACGCCGTCGTCACCCGGCTCGAAGAGCTGCACGTGGCCGCCCTCGGCGACCGCGTGGACGCCGACCTGCGCCTCGGCCGCGGCTCCGAGCTGGTGTCCGAGCTGACCGATCTGGTCGCCACGTACCCGCTGCGGGAGGGGTTCGTGGCCGCGCTGATGCGGGCGCTGGCCGAGGCCGGGCGCGCCAACGAGGCGCTGACCCTCTACCAGCGCACCCGCGAGCGGCTGGCCGAGGAGCTGGGCGCCGACCCGTCCGCCGAGCTGTCCGCCCTGCACACCGCGCTGCTGCGGGGCGAGCTGGGCGAGCGCGCCGACAACCGCAGGACGAACCTGCGCGCCGAGCTGACCAGCTTCGTCGGCAAGGACGACGACATCGCCACCGTCGCCGGCCTGGCCATCAAGCACCGGCTGGTCACCCTGACCGGGCCCGGTGGCTCCGGCAAGACCCGGCTGGCCACCGAGACCGCCCGTACGATGCTCGCCGAGCTGCCCGACGGGGCGTGGCTGGTCGAGCTGGCCTCCGCCCGCGCGGGCGGCGAGCTGGCGCAGGCCGCGCTCACCGCGATCGGCGTGCGCGACCAGGCCCTGCTCGGCAACGCGCGCGGCGGCGACGCGACCGAACGGCTGGTCACCGCGATCCGCGACCGCTCGATCCTGCTCATCCTCGACAACTGCGAGCACCTCATCGAGCCGATCGCGACCTTCGCCGACCGGCTGCTGGGGGAGTGCCGCAACCTGCGCATCCTCGCCACCAGCAGGGAGCCGCTCGGCATCACCGGGGAGGTGCTGTGGCAGGTCGAGCCGCTCGCGCTGCCCGCCCCCGCCGCCGACGCCGCCGAGACCGGCGCCTCACCCGCCGTGCGGCTGCTGCGCGACCGCGCCGAGCTGGTACGCAAGGACATCGGCTCCGACGCCGCCACCCTGGCCACCATGGCGCGCATCTGCCGCGCGCTCGACGGCATCCCGCTGGCCATCGAGCTGGCCGCCGCCCGGCTGCGCACCATGACCGTCGACCAGCTCGCCCGCCGCCTCGACGACCGCTTCCGGCTGCTGACCAGCGGCAGCCGCACCGCTCTGGCCCGGCACAAGACGCTGCGCGCCGTCGTCGACTGGAGCTGGGACCTGCTGTCCGAAGGCGAGCGCGGCGTGCTGCGGCGGCTGTCGGTCTTCTCCGGCGGCGCGAGCCTCGAAGCGGCCGAACGCGTCTGCGGCGAGGAGACCCCCGACGGCGAGCCGGTCCTCGACGTGCTGACCGCGTTGATCGAGAAGTCGCTGCTGGTCGCCGACGGCGAGGACGCCCCCCGCTACCGCATGCTCGACACCATCAGGGAGTACGCGGCGCAGCGGCTCGACGAGGCCGGCGAGAGCGAGCGGACGCGCCGCGCCCACCTCGCCTACTTCGTGGAGCTGGCCGAGACGGCCGAGCCGTACCTGTTCCGGGGCGAGCAGCTCGAATGGCTGGCCATTCTCAACGCCGACCACGACAACCTCAACGTGGCCGTGCGCGGCGCCATCGCCGAAGGATGGGCCGAGGAGGCGATGCGGCTGGTCGCCGCCGCCGGCTGGTACTGGTATCTCAGCGGCTACCGCGCCGAGGGCGCCGAGCTGGCCGTCGCGGCGGCCTCGCTGCCGGGCGAGGTGCCCGACGAGGTACGCGCCAGGGCCTACTTCCTGGTCACCATGTTCCTGTCCTCCGGCGTCAGCGGCGACCAGTACCAGGCGCGCGACTGGATCCAGGACGCGCACCGGCTCATCCAGCACGGCGGCTACCACCACCCGCTGCTCGGCTTCATCGAGCTGCTGGCGAGCATGCTGCAGGGCCCCAAGGACTTCCTGCCCGCGCTGGAACGGCTCATCGCCGACGACTCCCCCTGGGTCCGCGCCCAGGCCCGGCTCACCCGCGCCCGCTTCCGGCTCACGCTCGGCGGCGACACCACCGACGTCGACAGCGACGCCGAGATCGCCCTGGCCGAGTTCCGCACGCTGGGTGACCGGTGGGGCGGCTCGTTCGCGCTGACGTTCCTCGGCGACCGGCTCGCCATGCGCGGCGAGTTCGCCCGCGCGTGCGAGCACCTTGAGGAGGCCAGCACGGCGCTGGCCGAGATCGGCGCGGCCGAGGACGTCGTCGGCCTGCGTGCCCGGCAGGCCCAGCTCTACTGGCTGCTCGGCGACGAACGCGCCAGCGCCGCCGCCCTGGCCGAGGCGCAGCGCCGCGCCGACGCCGTCGCCTGGCCCGACGCGCGCGCCGAGCTGGCCCTGGCCAAAGCGGAGCTGGCCCGCTGGCGCGGCGAGGCCGCCGAGGTGCGTCGGCAGCTCGACACGGTGCAGGCGACGCTGGGTGACATCAAGCTGCACCCCACCGTCCACGCCAAGGCCATGGACCTGCACGGTTACGTCACCGAGGACCTGGAGCAGGCCCGCGCGTACCGGGCTGAGGCGTTCCGGGCCGTCGCCCAGGGCGAGTTCCCGCCGCAGGTCGCCGACGTGCTGATCGGGCTCGCGGACCTCGCGCTGCGGCAGGGCCGCTACGAGCAGGCCGCGCGGCTGCTCGGGGCCAGTGACAGCGTGCGCGGCACCCCCGACCGGACCAAGCCGGACGTCGCCCGGATCGCCGGCGGGGTGCGCGAGCACCTCGACGAGAACGCGTTCGCCGAGGCGACCCGTGCCGGTGCGCAAGAGGACTGGCGTCAGCTGGCCGAGGCCACGCTCGCCTCTTGAGGCGGCGCGTCGGGGCTCGGCCGGTTCGACGGTTCCTCAGCGGCTCGCCTGGTTCCGCCTCTTGCGGTGGCGGGTCAGCGGAGGGCGGCGGCGAGTTCGTCCGGATGGGTGAGCTGCGGGTAGTGGCCGGCGCCCGCGATCGTGGTGACGGGCCGGTCCACCGGCACGGTCAGCGGGTCGGCCGACCCCACCACGATCTCCACCGGCACGTTCACCCGGGTCAGCAGCTCGCGCAGCTCGTGGCGCACGGCGTGGGCGGCCCGCAGCGCGGCGACCACCCGGCGGGCCTGGCCGGGGCGGGAAAGGTCGGCCGCCGCGGCTGCGACGGCCGGGCCTTCTGGGACGCCGAGCGTGGCGGCCAGGTGGGGCGCGGACATGCGCCGCAGCAGGAGCGCCGCCGCCCGCGTCCGCGACAGCCAGGGTGACGGCGCCTGGAGGAACGCCGGAGCGACCAGCACCAGCCGCGCCACCCGCTCCGGATGCGCCGCCGCGTAGCGGACGGCGGGAACGCAGGCCAGCGAGTGCGCCACGAGCACCGGCCGGGCTCCGGTTTCTGTTCCGGACAGCAACTCCGCCACCCAGTCGGTGACGGGTGCGTGAGCCGGGCCTGACCTGCCCAGTCCCGGCAGGTCGGCGGTCAGGACGGGGCCGTCGAGCCGGTCGGCGACCTCCCGCCACGAGTCCGAGTCGAGCGGCAGCCCGTGCAGGAGGACGTGAGCGGGCCGGGCGCGGTCGCCGGTGATCCAGGTCGCGGTGCCCGCCACCCGCTGGTAGCCGTAGGGGCGGGGTGGGGCGGTGGTGGTGCCGAAGCGGGTAGCCACCAGGTCGTCGGCCCAGGTGCGCAGCGCCGTCTCGACCGGTGGCGGGCGCAGCCCCATGCGGCCGGCGAGGGCCTCGGCGGGCCCGGTGTCGTACCGGTCGGTGGACAGGAAGGACAGCGTCTCGGGATCGGCCCGGGTCAGGGCGCGGGGCAGGCGGCGCAGCAGCCCCACCGGGATCGTCCGCCGGGGCGCCCGCACCCCCGTGTGCGCGGCGAGCAGCTTGATCAGCTCCGGCAGCACCGGCGTGCGGTCGTCGAGGAGCCAGTACGCCTCGCCCCGGCCGCCGTCCTGCTCCGGCAGCCCGGCCAGGAAGGCGGCCAGGTAGGCGGCGTCCACGACGGGCACGAACACGTCCCGCCCGCCCGGCACGGCGGGCAGCCGCCCGCGCCACAGGTCGGCCACCACGGACGCCAGCCCGACGAACTGGCCCGGCCCGATCACGGTGGAGGGGTTGGCGACGCTCAGCGGGACGCCCCGCTCCCGCGCGCCCGCCCGCACCGCCGCGTCCCCCTCCACCTTCGACGCCTCGTACGCACCGAGCCGCCGGTAGTCAGGCGAGCCACCGCCGGCGCCGCTCACCCGGTAGCCGCTGACGTGCACGAGGCGGCGCAGGCCGGGCCGGGTGGCAGCCCAGTCGAGCACGTGGAGGGCGCCGGTGACGTTCGTGGCGCGGGCCTCCTCGACGCTCAGCCCGAACGCGTACCTGCCCGCGCAGTTGTAGACGTCGCGGACCTCCTTGAGCGCATCGGGCGGCAGGCCGAGATCGGGATGGGTGATGTCGGCGCGGACCACCGACAGCTTGTCCAGCGGAACCTCCTGGCCGGACAGCCAGGCGGTGAGCGCGTCACCGCCGCCCCGGACGGCGGCGGCCACGGTGCTGCCGCGCCGCAGCAGCTCCGCCACCAGGAAGCGCCCGATGAAGCCGGAGGCGCCGAAGACGATCGAGTCGGGTTCCATGACACTCCAGGTAGACCGATCTACATATTTTTGAGGCATGCATATGGGCACGCGGGCGTCCGATGTCAGCAAGCGAGCAGAAGCGCGGCGCTCCTGGCCGCCCGATCGAGCGGCTCCCGGCTGCGCCGCGCCCGCGCCAGCAGCAACGCCCCTTCGACCAGCGCCAGAACGGTGGTGGCCACATCCTCGGCGCCCGGATGCCCGTCGGCGACCAGCCGCTCCCGCAGCGCGTCCTCCCACGAGTCGTACACTTCGGCGCACACCTGCCGCAGCGCGTCGTGCCCGGCCGCCATCTCCAGCGCGACGGTGGCCACCGGGCAGCCCTTGCGCCAGCCCGACCCTTCGAGCCGGTCGCCGAGCAGCGCGATCACGCCGGCCACCAGCGACGGCGCGTCCGGCGCGGTGTCGGCGAGGTCGCGCATCGCCTGGCCGAGCTCCCGCCCGGCCCGCCGCAGCGTCTCGGTGACGAGCTGGTCTTTGCCGTCGGGGAAGTGGAAGTAGAGCGACCCCCTGGGCATGCCGCTGGCGGCGATCACCTGGTTGAGCCCGGCGCCGAAGTAGCCGCCCGCCTCGATCAGGTCCTGCGTGGCGTCGAGCAGCCGCCCGCGCGTCTCGTCACCCTTGCGTCCCATGCTCGAAAAAATAGACCAGTCTGTATATTCTCGCAACCCGGGAGGGTCACGGGGCGAGCCACTTCCGGGCAAGGTCGCGTACCGCCTCCAGCCAGCGCTCGCGCTGCTCGCCCGCCGCGATCGCGTCGGCGGCCCCGTGCAGCACCGTGAACAGGATCGTGGCCGTGACGTGCGGATCGACCGGGCGGAACGCGCCGTCGTCCATGCCTCGCCGCAACGCCTTGGCGATGGCGGCGATGGTGTCGAGCCGTCCTTCGTCCGTGGCGTCGGCGGCGGAGTGGAAGACGGCGGCGTGCAGCCCGCCCGGCCGGGAGATGTCCTCGATGGCCGCCGCGCACTCGGCGTCGAGCGTGGCCCACCAGTCGATCGGCTCGGTGGTCTCGGCGAGCCGGTGGAAGCGGTCCACGTACTCGCGCAGCACGCGCTCGCGCACGGCGGCGAGCATGTCCTCCCAGGAGGAGAAGTAGACGTAGAAGGTGCCCTTGGCGGCGTCGGCCTCGGCCGTGACGGCCTGGACCCAGTTCTTCACGTCCTGGCCGGAGCGCAGGAGCCGGATGGCGGCGTCGATGAGCTCGCCGCGCCTGGCCTCGGGTGAAAGGCGCCGGCGGCTCCTGGAGGTGACCACCGCACCAGGCTAGCGACCCCGGGCGCCGTGCTCGACCAGCAGCTCGCCGACGCCGCGCAGGTTGATGTGCTCCCGGTACGGCGGCGGGTCGGCGACGAGCCGCGGCTCGCGGACCCGCCGGGCGAACGCGGCCAGCGCCACCCGCCCTTCGAGCCTGGCCAGCGGCGCGCCGAGGCAGAAGTGCGGCCCGGCGCTGAAGCCCAGGTGCCGTACCTGGTCGCGGCGCGGGTCGAAGCGGTCCGGGTCCGGGTTCGCCGCCGGATCCCGGTGGGCGGCCGCCAGCAGCAGGATGACCAGGGCGCCCGCCGGCGCCTGCGCCGCCCCGACCGTCAGGTCCTCGCGGGCGATGCGGGCGGTGAGCTGGACGGGCGGGTCGTAGCGCAGGATCTCCTCGACGACCGCCGCCGCCGTGCCGGGATCGGCGCGCAGGGCGGCCAGGTGCGCGGGGTGGCGCAGCAGGGCGAGCACGGCGTTGGCGATCAGGTTGACCGTCGTCTCGTGCCCCGCCACCAGCAGCAGGACGATCGTGGAGACCAGCTCGTCGTGGCTGAGCACGTCGCCGCCGTCGCGGGCCGCGAGCAGCTCGGAGATGAGGTCGTCGCGGCGGGGGCTCCTGCGCCGCTCGGCGACCAGCTCGTTGACGTAGCGGTGCAGCTCGACCACGCCGCCCGCCCACAAGTCCTCGTCGCCGGGGAAGGAGAAGCCGTCGAGCTGCCGGGTGAGCTGGGCGGACCAGTCACGGAACAGCCGCTCGTCCTCCTCCGGGACGCCGAGCAGGTGGCAGATGACCGTCACCGGCAGCGAGTAGGCCAGGCCGGACACCACGTCGAAGGTGTCGCGCTCGCAGGCGCGGTCGAGGAGGTCGTCCACGAGCCGGGTGACATAGGGCTCCATGCGGGCCACGGTGCGGGCGGTGAAGGCGCCGCTGACCAGGCGCCGCAGCCGGGTGTGGTCCGGCGGGTCCATGGACAGGAACCACGGCTGCCGCACCGAGGCGGGCGCGTCCGGCGGGAACGGGTCGCGCTCCCGCGCGGCGTCGAAGTAGTGGTGCCGCTCGGCGCTGAGGCGGGGGTCGCGCAGCAGCGTCTCGCAGTCGCGGTAGCCCGGCACGACGAGCGCGGACATCTCCTCGATCCACACCGGGCCGAGGTCGCGGAACCGGGCGTAGGTCGGGTACGGGTCGGCTCTCGACGCGGGGTCGAGGAGCCGTCCGACGAGGTGGAAGCCGGGGGACGTGGTCGCGGTGGACATCGGCACTCCTGGGGATGGAGGTTATTGACCTGAGGTCACTATTGTTGACCCGAGGTCAGTATGTCAATGGAGGTGCCGGGAACCTGCTATCGTTACGAACGTCGCTGAGCCTTCCCGGCCGGATCCCCTTCCGCCCCGGGGAGGCTTTTTTCATGCCCGCATCCGGGCTGGAAACCTCCCCTTCGCACTGCCGTGAGGAACGACCATGACCACATCCGCGAGCGCAGGCACCTGGAAGCTCGGCGACCTGACCGTCAACAGGATCGGGTTCGGCGCCATGAGGCTGACGGGCCGCGCCGCCTTCACCGATGACGTCTCCGGTGACCGTGAACGCTCGATCGCCGTGCTGCGCCGGGCCGTCGAGCTGGGCATCAACCACATCGACACCGCCGCGTTCTACTTCTCCCCGCGCCTGTCGGCCAACGAGCTGATCAACTCGGCGCTGGCCCCGTACCCGGACGATCTCGTCATCACCACGAAGGTCTGGCCCGCCAGGACCCCGTCGGGGGACTGGTGGTGGGCCACCCCCGAGCAGCTGCGCGGCCAGGTCGAGGAGAACCTGCGCCAGCTCGGCCGCGACCACCTCGACGTCGTGAACCTGCGCGTGCCGCCCAGCGAGCGGACCGGCTCGATCGCCGAGCACTTCGGCGCGCTGGCCGCGTTGCGCGACGCCGGCCTCATCCGGCACCTCGGCGTCTCGAACGTCACGCCCGCCCAGCTCGCCGAGGCCGTGGCCATCGCGCCGGTGGTGTGCGTGCAGAACCCGTTCGGCATCGGCGCGCCGGCCGGGCAGCGGGAGCTGCTGCGGATCTGCGGCGAGCAGGGCATCGCCTTCGTCCCGTTCTTCGCGATCGCCGGCACGGGCCGCGAGGCGGGCGCGGTCGCCGCCGAGGACGAGACCGTCCTGGCCGTCGCCCGCGCCCACGGGGCCACGCCCGCCCAGATCCGGCTCGCCTGGACGCTGCGGCAGGGCCCGCACGTGCTGGCCATCCCCGGCACCGGCAACCCCGCCCACCTGGAGGAGAACGTGGCGGCGGGCGCGCTGGCGCTGTCCGAGGACGAAATGGAACGCTTGTCGTCCATCGGCTAGCGGCCGCCGGGGTCACTCCTGCGCGGTGTCTCCGAGCGCTTCGAGCAGGCCGCGCAGCAGCCCCGCGAGCTGGTCGCGCTCGCTCACCCCGAGCGCGGCCAGCAGCCGCGCCTCGTTCTCCACGTGCGGAGCGAGCAGCTCGTCGATCTTCGCCAGCCCGTCGGCGGTCAGCCGGACGCGGATCGAGCGCCGGTCCTCCTCATCAGGCAACCGCTCGACCAGCCCCTTGGCCGCGAGCCGGTCGATGCGGTTGGTGATGGCGCCGGAGGTCACCATGGCGGCCCGGTTGAGCATCCCGGCCGTCAGCTCGTACGGCGGCCCCGACCGCCGCAGCGTGGCCAGCACGTCGAACTCCCACCGCTCCAGCCCGTGCGCGGCGAAGAACTCCTTCAGCTCCCGATCCAGCACCCGCGCCAGCCTGCTGACCCGCCCGACGATCCCCATGGGCCAGGCGTCCACGTCGGGACGTTCGCGCCGCCACTGCTCCAGGATCAGGTCCACCACATCACCCAACGGGGTCTTCCTTCCTCTCAACACTCACTATCTCAACGTTCATTTATTTGACGTCGAGCTTCCCTCGTGGTGTTATTTCAACGTTGAGATTATCAACGCGGAAGAGAATCAGAGGAAAGAACGTGCCCTCACAACCCGCGCACGCGCACTCGGCCCTGCGGGGCTGGGCGGGCGTCGCCGCCATCACGGCGAGCTTGTTCGTCTTTCTCACCACCGAGCTCATGCCGGTCGGCCTGCTCACCCCGGTCAGCTCCAGCCTGCACATCTCGGTGGGCGTCGCCGGGCTGATGGTCACCCTGTACGGCGTCTCGGCCGGCCTCGGCGTGCCGTTCATCGTGGCCTGGACCAGACGCGTCAACCGGCGCGTGCTGCTGTCCGCGCTGCTGGTCATCCTGACCTTGGGCAACTGCGTCACCGCGCTCGCGCCGACGTTCCCGCTGGTGCTGACGACCCGGCTGGTCATGGGCTTCGCCAGCGGCGTGTTCTGGGCCATCGGCGTCAGCATGGCCATGCGGCTGGTCCCCGAGCGGCAGGCGAGCAGGGCCGCGGCGGTCGTGATGTCGGGCATCTCGATCGCCGCGGTCGTGGGCATCCCGCTGGGGACCGTCCTGGAGAGCCTCACCGACTGGCGGGCCACGTTCCTCATCTGGAGCGGGCTCAGCGCGCTCGTGCTCCTCGCCGTGGCCACCGTCGTCCCGTCGCTGCCCTCGGCGAACGCGGTGCCGGTCAGGGAGGTCTTCGTGCTCCCGCTCAGGAACGTGCCGCTGCGGCTGGTGCTGTGCACGGTCGTGCTGTTCGTGCTCGGCCACTTCGGGGCCTACGCCTTCGTCCGGCCCTTCCTCGAGGCGCACACCTCCGCCGCGCCCGCGTTCATCACCATGGTCCTGATGATCTACGGCGTCGGCGGCGCCATCGGGAACTTCGTCGCCGGCCACACCGTGAACAGGAGCCTGCGCGGCAGCTTCGTCGCCGGCGGCGCCGGCCTCGTGCTGTCGCTGCTGGCGCTGCTGGCCGTCGGCCACACGCAGGCGGGCTCGATCGCCGCCCTCGTGCTGTGGGGCGTCTCCTTCGGCGTCGTCCAGCTGTGCCAGGTCAACATGACGCAGGCGGCCGCCCCGACACCTTCGAGGCCGCCATGTCGCTCAACACCATGGCCTACAACACCTCCATCGCGATCGGCGCGCTCATCGGCGGGCTGTTCGCCGACCACCTGGGAGTCACCAGCGTCGTCTGGTTCGGGGTGGCGCTGACGGTGGCCTCCCTGCTGCTCACCCTCGGCACCGGCCGCCGCGCCGCCACGCCCCGCGTCCCCGGCGGGGAGCTCGTCAGCCGGTAGCGCCGGAGATCCGCTCCGGGCCGCCGCTCGCCGCCGACCGCTCGATCGCCGCCAGTACCCGATGGTGGCGGGCGGCGGCGTGGAAGTCGGGGTCGGCGGGGCGGCCCTCGGCGATCGCCCGGGCGAGGTGCCGGTAGAGCGCCGCCACGTTCGCCGCCGGCCCGGCCGCCGGATCGAAGGGGACGGTCCGGTACGCGTCCGGCACCGTCAGGCGCTCGCCGTCGTCCGAGCGGATGTCCCAGTCGGTCCAGTGCAGGAAGGCGCCCGGACGCGGGTTGGTGATCGTCAGCGTGCCCGCCGAGCCGACCAACTTGACGAAGAACCCGTCGGGGCCCTGGCTGCCGCCGTACACCGCGACCGAGGCGGTGACGCCGCCGTCGAGGAGCCCGTGCAGCAGCACCTGGCCGGGCACCCGGTTGGGGATCGTCCGCCCGGTCCCGGCCACGATCACCTCGTCGTACAGGCGGGGCAGCCGCGCCGTGACCTCCACCAGCCGGCCCGCCAGCCGCTCCAGCACCGGCAGGAAATGGCCCGCCATGATCGTCAGCACGTTGGTGCCGCCCGCCGGGTCGGTGCTCCAGGCCAGCTCGGCGGGGATGGTCGCGCCACCCAGCACGGCGCCGGACGCCACCATGATCGCCGACTCCAGCCGGCCGATCCGGCCGCCGGCGACCAGGTCGGCGACGAACCGTACGTCCGGAGAATGGCAGCCCTGCAAGCAGACGGCGTGCACCACCCCCGCCGACGCGGCCAGCCCGGCCAGCTCGGCCGCCTCCGCGTGATCGACGGTCAGCGGCCACTCCGACAGCACGTGCTTGCCCGCCTCCAGGGCCGCCTTGATCAGCTTGGCGTGCTCGGGCGCCCTCACCGACACCACGACCAGGTCCACCTGGTCGTGCGCGATGAGCAGGCCCGGGTCCGCGAACGCCAGCGGCACGCCGTACTCGGCCGCCACCCGGTCCGCGCTCTCCTGGCGGGTCGTCGCGACCGCGGTGATCTCGTACTCGGGCAGGGCCGCCAGGGCGGGCAGGTGCGCGTTCCTGGCCCACCCGCTGGCTCCCACGACTCCGGTCCTGATCATCATCTCACCTCGCATAGGTCAGCTCCGCCCTGGTGATGGCGGAGCCGCTGACAGTGAAGGCGTAGTACGCCTCGAAGCCGCCCTGGCCGCCCGGGGCGAAGCGCACCAGGAGCCGCTGGTGGCCGGGCCGGCTCTCGGCCACCTTGACAACGGTCAGGCTGCCGCCGATCACCTCGGCCCGCGCCCACTCACGGATCGCCGCGCGCCCCTGGAAGCGCCGCCCGACGTCCACCAGCTCCGCGTCCTCGGCGAACGCGCCGGCCAGCGCGTCGAGGTCGCGGCCGTTGACGGCGGTGACGTAGGCGTTCACCGGCGCGAGCAGGCCGCCCTGCTGGGACTCCTGCTGGGGCTGGTCCGCGCAGGCGGCCGGCGTCTTCGCGGGATCCTCGGCCGACAGCTCGCGCCCGACGGCCTTGATGTTCTCCTGCACGATCGTGGGCAGGTCCGCGACCGGTGGCCGGCCGGGGTAGGCGCGCTCCAGCGCGGCGGCGATCGACTTCTGCTCGCCGGCGCCGACCGCCTTGCCGTCGGGCGAGTCCGCGGCGACGGCCGGCCGCACCAGGGCGCGGAACGCCTTGAGGTACTGGCGCTGCTCGTCGATCAGCGCGCGGGCGGGGCTGGCGGCGCCGTGTCCCGGGTACATCGTCCTGGCCGCCGGGAAGCGCGTACCGAGCTGGTCGAGGACCTGCAGCCAGCCGCAGCTCGTGCCCTCGATCAGCGCGGGCGTGACCTTGCCGGTCGCCAGGTCGCCGGAGAACAGCTCGCCGGTGTCGGGGCGGTAGTAGACGTCCGCGACGTCGGACTCGCCGTGCGTGAACGTGGCCGTCTCCAGGCGCAGGCCGCCGACCTGCAACGGCGTGCCGCCCTCGAACGTGCGGTCGGCGTAGGTGAGCCGGGCGGGGAAGGCCGGGTTCGCCGAGCGGGCCAGCGCGTAGAGGCCGCGCTCGTCCTCCCGCATCGTCTTGTCGGTCGCCGTCGACGCGTAGACGGGCGCCTGGGGGAACGCCTCGTGGAAGGCGCCCGCCCCGCCCACGTGGTCGGGGTGGGAGTGGGTGAGCAGGATCGCCGCGACCGGCCGGCCGGTCTTCCTGATCTCCGCCACCGCCTTTCTGGCGTCGTCCGGCGTGCGCAGCGTGTCGACGAGGACCAGGCCGTCCGGCGCCTGGATCCAGTACGTGTTGACCGAGCCCGGGTTGGACGAGGCGTAGCGGCCCGGCGCCGCCTGCGACGCGGCCGGTTCCGCCCGCGGCGCGGGTTCGCCGTCGTTCGAGCAGCCCGCCAACGCTGCGATCAGGCATGCGGCGGCGAGGCTTGCGGCGATCGGACGCCGCGATATGTAGTTCATCGGAGAGCTTTCATGAGGTGTTCGGATGGGCGTTCACCAGGGGAGAGGGCGGCCGTCGCGGAAGAACCCGCCGGTCGGGCCGTGGTCCGGCAGCGTGGCCGCCCAGACGACGCCCGCCGCGCCCTCGGAGACGGGGCGGCCGCCCGGGCCGCCCATGTCCGTCGCGACCCAGCCCGGGCAGATCGCGTTCACCAGCACGCCGTCTGCGCGCAGCTCCGCCGCCAGCATCCGGGTCAGCGCGTTGAGCGCCACCTTCGTGGTGTTGTACGCCGGGGTGCCGCCGCCCATGTTGGTCAGCGAGGCGGCCTCGCTGGAGACGTTCACGATCCGGGGGTGCGCGCTCTCGCGCAGCAGCGGCAGCACCGCCTGGACCAGCCGCCACGGCCCGTACAGGTTCGTCTCGGCCGCCTCGCGGACCACGTCCAGGTCGGCGGACGCGGCGTTCTGCCAGGTGTCGTAGGTGATGGCGGCGTTGTTGACCAGGATGTCCAGCCGCCCGTACCGCTCGGCGACCGTCGCCGCCGCCTCCGCGACGTCCTCCTCGGAGGTGACGTCCAGCCGCAGCGGGACGACGTCACCCCCGAGCTTTCCCGCCGCGGCCTCGGCCGCCTCCGGCGAGCGGGCGGTGAGCAGGACGGTGTGGCCGAGCTTCGCCAGCTGCCGGCAGACTTCGAGGCCGATGCCACGGTTGCCGCCGGTCACGAGAGCGATCATGCGTCACCCGTCGCGGGCTGCCCCGGCCCTACTTTCATGATCGCCGGGCGATCCTGCGTGGTGCTCATGCCCGCCATCCTGGCGTCGCGCTTCCCCGCACGTCCAATATCTGCTGTAATAGCCGGCGGCTATGGATGCTCACCTGCGTGACCTGCGATATTTCGTGACCGTGGCGGAGGAGCTCAGCTTCACCCGGGCGGCCGAGCGGCTGTTCATCGCGCAGCCCACGCTCAGCAAGCAGATCCGCCAGCTCGAAGAGCTGATGCGGGTGCGGCTGTTCGACCGCGACCGGCGCACGGTCCGGCTCACCGCGCCGGGCGAGGCGCTGCTGCCCGCCGCCCGCGAGCTGCTCCAGCAGTGGGACGAAGCCCAGCGGGCCGTCGGCGACGCCGCGGCCGCCGCGTCCTCCCGGCTGACCGTCGGCATGTCCACCAGCGTCGGCCGCGGTCTCCTGGCCACGCTGCGGGAACGGTTCGCCGAGCGCCGGCCCGCCTGCGACCTGCGGCTGCGCCAGGTCAACTGGACCGACCCCACCGCGGGCCTGGCCGAGGGCGAGGTCGACGTGGCGTTCGTGTGGCTGCCGTTCCCCGGCCAGGAGGACTTCCACGTCCGGGTCGTGGCTCGGGAGCCGCGCTGGGTCGCCTTCCGCGACGACCACTGGCTGGCCTCGCGCGACGAGGTCGACTTCGCCGAGCTGCTGGACGAGAAGTTCCTCGCGCTGCCCGAGAGCGCCGGCGAGCTGCGCGACCACTGGCTCGCCACCGACGAACGCGGCGGGCGGGCCCCGCTGGCCTGCACGACCGTCTCGAACGCGGAGGAGACGTTCGCGGCGCTCGAGAGCGGCGACAACGTCGTCCTGCTCGCGGCCGGCAACGCCGAGATCTACCGGCGGCCGGGGATCATGGCCATCCCGGTGAAGGGGCTGTCCCCGACCGTGCTCGCCGTCGCGTGGCGACGCGGCGACCACCGCAGCACCATCCGCGACCTGGTCGAGGCGGTGTCCGCGGAGCCGCACAGCCCTCCGTCCTGACCGTCGCCCGGCTGCCGGGGCTCTGGTGTGCGGCGCGATGATCGGCACGCGAGACTTTGGCGTGCGAGAGGGGCGCGCGGCTTTGGCTTGCGCGACCTGACGATCGGTGCGCGAGAGGGGCTTGCGCCATGCGACGATCGGCGCGCGGCGGCGGCGGGATCGGCGACGCGTGGCGGATGATCGGCCGGGCGGGGGCCGGAAGGATGACCGGCATGCATGACCGCGGCAGGAAGGACGTTCCCGACATGACCGTCACGCCGATCGACCTCTTCGCCCACCCCCTCCACCTGCGCCAAGGCGGCGGGATCCACCCCGAGAAACGGGCCACGGACTGCGGCGAGGACGGCTGGCAGCTCACGGCCCTGCACGCCAGGACCGACGCCGACGTGCACGCCGACCACTGGGAGGTCCACCCGGAGGCCGACGAGGTCATCTCCTGCCTCATCGGGAAGATCCGCCTCTACCTGCGGGCGGAGCATTCCGGGCAGGAGGAGGAGATCAGGCTGATGGCCGGGACCGCCGCGATCGTCCCGCGCGGGCGCTGGCACCGCATCGAGCTGGACATCCCCAGCAACATCCTGGCCGTCACCCTGCCGCGCGGCAGCCGCCTGGAAAAGCGCGCCGGCGCCTAGATCCGCGCGCGCCATCGTGGTCATGGGCACACGGAGGGTTACGTTGGGAAGGATCAGTAGTTCAAACGGGGGGAACGACATGACTCAGACCATGAGCGAGGGTGGAGCCACCGGCGAGGACCCGCAGAACATTGTCCGGGCGGTGACGGACTTCCTCCAGCAGGTGGCCCAGCGCCAGGAGGTGCCGCAGGACCTGCGCGAGCGCGCCGACCGGCTCAAGGCGTCCCTGGCCGGGGCCGCCGGCGGCCAGTAGCCGTACGTGAGGGTGGCCGTCCTTTCTCCGGCGGCCACCCCCGAGCTCGTCACGGCTTGATGCGGACCTTGAGGCTCTTGCGCTGCTCCATGGCCTCGTAGCCGTCCGGGACGCCGTCGGGTCGCACGCATCAGGAAAGTTCTCCCCGTTGGCTGTCTTGGGTGGTCGCGCGGTGATGCGGACCGACGTCACGCTCACCGCGCCGACACCAGGGAAGCCGCCCTGCCCCGTGCGAGGCAGAGCGCGTTCGTCGGGGGTCAAGCTCAACCCCTTACCAACGCGTCGAGAGCCCGGCGCAGCGGGACGGTCAGCCGCAGGCGCTGCAGATCTGGCCGATGGGGCCGCAGATCTCCGCGCACCAGCAGCAGAAGCAGCGGTGATCCCACTCCTCCTGCTTCCACTTGCTCCACCTCGGCCGCCACAGACCGCACGTGAGCAAGGTGCCGGTGCAGCCCGCCGTCTTGCGGGCCCAGCCCGGCTTCTCGTACGAGGCGCGAAAGGTCCGTTCGACGGCGCGGCGCGCTTCCGTGCCGAGCAGCACGTCCACCACGTGCCGCTCCTCGAACTCCACCTCGGCCAGCGCGAGCGTGATCCCGTGCGCGGCGTCCTCACACAGCCGCCGCGCCTCGGCGGGGGAGGTGCCGGTGGCGGTCAGCGGGTTGAACGCGCCGCGCCGCTCGTCCTCGGCCCGGTCCTCGCAGGCGTCCAGCAGGTACGCCAGCCGCCCGAAGAACCGGCCCGCCTCCCCGAGCGCCCCGGCATTGCCGGGCCGCCCGGCCAGCACCGCCGTGTAAGCGAAGGCCGCGGCGACGGCGTCCTCAGTCGGCGCGGACAACTCCAGCACCCTCCCGGCCCCCGCCTGGCCCTCTTCCAGCACCATCCCAGGATCCGCCTGGCGCTCCGGCGCTCTTTCACGCTCCAGAGCTCGTCCCGCCCCTACCTGGCGCTCCAGCACGAGTTGCCGTCCCACGGCCACCGTGAGCGGGGCGGGATCGAAGCCGACCGCCTCCGCCATGCGCACCCCCGCCGCCTCCCACCGCCTGGCCAGCGCGCCTTTCGCCCGCTCGCCGCCCAGCCGGCCGCCTCCCCACGAGGCGTCGCCGTCGGCCAGGTCGTCGCGCAGCCGTCCGGCGGCCAGCACCAGCGAGACGGCGGCCGCCAGCCGCGCCCGCGCCCGCGCGCGTCCAGGACCTCGGCCGTCCGGAACCCCCGCAACGCGCACGGCCCCGCCTTCCTGCGCGGCGCCGACGAGGGCAGTTGCGCCTCGGTCAGTACGGAGACGAGCAACGTGTCGTAGTTGGTCGCCAGCCGCGCCCCGTGCCCCTGCCCGTCGCGGAGCGTCAGGCAGAGCCCGCACAGATGCGCCACCCATGCCTCCCGCACCGCCGCGCAACCATGGTGAGCACAGGGGCGGATGATTCCGAACATATGACCTTCTTCTTCGCGCGTTTCGTCCGCCGATCATACGGACTCGCGCCCCACCCACGGCCAGTGCCGTCCCCGCTGGGGAACCGCTCAGCTCGCTTTCGGGCCCTGGTCGGGACCGGGAGGATCGGTGATGACGATGGCATGGGAACCGGCCGGGCCATCGGCGACAACGGTGCTGCCCGTGGCGGCCAGAGCCGCGGTCGCGCCGAACCCGACGGCGACCATGAGCGCCGCGGCACGACTCCGACAGCTGCGCATGGGATCGCTCCTCTTCAGGTGTGGGTTTCGCCTTCCAGAGGAGGGGCGTGCCACCTCGTTCCACCCGGTTCCATCCGCGACGCGCGGCACCACGGACTACCCTGGGCACGATGATCACCGATGGATGGCTGGCGGACACCCGCACGTCGTACGACACCGTCGCCGCGAGCTACGCCGACCACACCCGCGACCTGCTCACCCGCACCCCCTACGAACGCGCCTTCCTCGCGCTGTTCGCCGACCAGGTGCACGCCGCCGGCGGCGGCCCCGTCGCCGACGTCGGCTGCGGGACCGGCCGCATCACCGCCCACCTGAGCGGCCTGGGCGCCGACGCGTTCGGCATCGACCTGTCACCCGCCATGATCGAGGTGGCCCGCCGCGAGCACCCCGGCCTGCGCTTCGAGACCGGCACCATGACCGACCTCCACCTCGCCGACGCCTCCCTGGCCGGCCTGGTCGCGTGGTACTCGCTGATCCACGTCCCCGACGGCGACCTTCCCGCCGTCCTCACCCACTTCCACCGCACGTTGCGGCCGGGCGGCCCGCTGCTGCTCGCCTTCCACGCCGGCGACGGCACCCGGCTGATCACCCAGGGGTACGGCGGCCACCCCATGAAGGTCCACGTCCACTTCCGCCGCCCCGAACACCTGGCCGCCCGCCTCGACGAGGCCGGCTTCACCGTCGAGGCCCAACTCACCCTCACCTCGGCAGAGAGCAAGCTCGGCGCGGTCCTCATGGCCCACCGCCGCCCCTGAGCCCGGCCGGCCCTCTGCAACGTCGTCCCCGCGATCGCGACCGGGGGGTGCCGGCCCTTCTTGCCTTTGCGATGTCGCACCGGCTGAGCTAGGTCCCGTGATCGGTGCACACCCGGATGCCCCGTCCCAACGAGGACGCATGCGTACGCCGAGACCCGTTCCGACACGCCGGGCCGCCGGGCCGAGAGGCGGGACGTGGCAGCAGACGAGGAGACGGGTCGCCCTCAGTCGTAAGGGACGGGACGGTTCTCGCGGGCCCAGAGCCGCTCCGCCTCGCTGCCCGTGGGCGGCGGCGCCAGCCCGTCGATCATCCACAGGTCCCGAGGCGTCTCGTCCACGTGGAACTCGCAGTGCAGCCCGCGTTCCTGCGTGTGCCGGGCCAGCAGGCGGCCGAGCGCCTGGTTCATGCGCTCGCGCAGGCCGGGGTCGTCGGTGTGGCGGGCGATGTGCTCGATCACGACCCGCACCGTGTCACTGGACGGCCGGCCGCCGACCAGGAACGACGCCGGCGCGACCTCGTGGAAGAGCACGACGACGTAGAAGCCCGGCAGCCCGAACCGGGTGTAGAAGTCCGTGACGTCCTGCGCGAACGACTGCTTCTGCTCCTCGGTGAAGACTCCGGCGGGATGGTGGACGTGCCACAGCGGCATGTGCTCGCTCCTTCGGTGAAGTGCCGGGCGGTCAGATGGACACGGTGAGACCCTCGACCGGGCCCGACAGCGCCGCCTTCATCCGCCTGCTGACCTCGTCGACCAGAACCTCGGCGGCCCCGTTCTCGACGCCGTCCAGCACCGCCGCGGCGACCTCGGCGGGCGAGATCTTCTGGGCGGGGATGTCGGCGACCATGTCGGTGTCGGCGAAGCCGAGGTGCACGCCGACGACCTGGGTGCCCTGCGGCGCGAGCTCGACGCGCAGGGAGTTGGTGATCGACCACAGGGCGGCCTTCGAGGCGCCGTAGGCTCCGGTGCCCGCGGCCCAGGACAGCACGGAGTGCATGTCGACCAGCGCGCCGCCGCCGTTCGCCGCCAGGATCGGGGCGAAGGCGCGGGCCACGCGCAGGGGGCCGAACACGTTGGTGTCGAACGTCGCGAGCACGTCGGCCGGGTCCGCCTTCAGCAGCGGCGACGGGAACAGCACGCCCGCGTTGTTCACCACGATGTTCACGTCGCGGGCCTGGCCGGCGAGGGCCTCGATCGCCTCCGGGTCGGTGACGTCGAGGCTGATGGGCAGGACGCGGGGGTCGTCGGCGGGCACGGGCTTGCGGGCCGTCACGTACACCTTCGCCGCTCCGCGTTCGAGGAGCGCTTCGGCGATCGCCTTGCCGAGGCCGCGCTGGCCGCCCGTCACGAGCGCCACGGCATGCTTGATCGTGACCATGATGGTCTCCTTCGGCTAAAATAAATGACGAGCATCATCTATACCCCACGAAGGAAGTGCCGACAACATGCCGAGAGCATCCCGGGCCGACGCCGAGCGTCATCGCGAGCAGGTGATCGAGGCCGCGGCGAAGCTGGTGCGCGCACACGGCGCCGGCAACGTGAGCGTCCCGCAGGCGATGGCCGCGGCGGGGCTGACCCACGGCGGCTTCTACCGCCACTTCGCCTCCAAGGACGACCTGATCGCGCAGGCGTGCTCGGCCGCGTTCGCCGAACGCGTCAAGGCCCTGGACGACCTCACCGAGACCGACGCCCCCGAAGCCTCCCCCCGGGCCACCTTCCTCAACGGCTACCTGTCCACGCTGCACCGCGACAACGCCGCCCTCGGCTGTCCCGGCGCGGCCCTGGCCGTGGACGCCGCCCGCACCGAGCCCGGCACCCCGCTCCGCCAGGCCTTCACCGACGGCCTGCGGGAGCTGATCGCGTCGATGCGCCAGCTCGACTCGGACGGCACGGACGAGGAAACGGTGATCGTCGAGCTGTCCACCATGGTGGGAGCGCTGATGTTGTCACGCGCCTGCGCCGGCGACCCCCTGTCGGACGAGATCCTCACCGTGGTCCGCCGCCACCTCCTGGGTGAGGAAGCCGATCCCGCCTGACCGCCCGCCCATCTCACCCACCTCGACCAGTCCGACCAGCACATCCGGCCCGGCCATGCCGCCCACCGCACCCGACCCGGTCAGGCCGCCCCCCGCGCCCAGCTCGGTCAGGCTTGAGCAGCCTATCGATTACTCAGGGTGAAGGTTTCTGCGCGGGAAGGGGCTGCCGCAGGTCCTTGAGGTGGCGGCGCGGAAATCCACACACCGGACCACGCCGGCGGGCCTGGCGGGGTGGGCGGTGCACGAGACACCTGGCCTAGGGAGATCATGCCGGGGGCGGACAACGGCCCGGACCGGGCGGCGTCCCCCGCCTGCTCGGCCAGCACCTCAGTCGGTCGGCCCGCCACGATCGGCGGGTGGGCGCAGCGCCGGTTCGGCCCCCAGCTGCGGCACCCCGGCATGACGTGCGGCGACCGGAACTTCGCCGCCGCGTACATCCCACCGCGAACATTCCGCCGAGGGCGGTCAGGCCGGGGACATCACCTCGTACAGGTTGCGGGCGGCGTCGACGAAGAACAGGCCGCGCGGGCACAGCGGGTGGTCGATGCGGCCGTTGTCGGGGTGCGCCGGGTGGTTGCCGAACGCGACGCCGTGCTCGCGCAGCCGGGCCAGGATCGCGTCGAAGGTGGCCGGGTCGACGTCGAAGGCGAGGTGCATGCCGGTGGGGTCGGCGACCGTCATGAAGTCGAGGGTGAGTTGTTCGTTGACCCGTACCGGGGCGAAGTGCCCGTCGCGGCCGGCCGGGGCAGCTCCGGCAGGCCCATGATCGTGGCGAAGAAGCGCGCGGCCTGGCGGTTGTCGACGGCGGGCACGATGGTGTGGTTGAGCGTGATGGTCATCCGGTGACCTCCAGGTCAGGGGTGGCGGGTGCCGTGCAGCAGGATGTCGACGAGGTCGGTGGGGGTCAGCTCCGCGCCGGCGGGCAGCGGGCGGGCGAACAGCAGGCCGAGGAAGGCGGCGGCGACCTGCCGGGGCTCCAGGCGCAGTGCCGCGCGGTCGGGCTCGATCAGCTCGGTCACCGCCTCCAGGGTGGCCCGCGCCGAGGCTTCCCGGGCGCCCGGTGCGGGGCGGCGGGCGGCGGCGCGGTCGTGGTGGTGGCCGGAGGCGTAGAGGGCGGCGGCCACGGTGCCCATGCGTTCCAGATGGGCGCGCAGCGCCTCGGCGGCCTGCACCAGGCGGGCGGCCAGCGGTTCGTCGAGGGGGATCGAGGCCAGTTCGCGCAGCGCGTGGTCGGGGTTCATGGCTTCGGTCATGCACGCCTGCAGCACCTCGTCCTTGTCGGCGAAGGCCCGGAAGATGGTGCCCTCGCCGACGCCGGCGGCGCGCGCGATCTGGCTGGTGGTGACGTTGGCGCCGTGCTCGGCGACCAGGGGGAGCGCGGCGGCCACGATCATCGCCCTGCGCTGTTCGACGCTCATCGCCGGCGCTCGCCGGCGGGGAGTGGTGTCGGTCATGGCTCCATGGTACGGAGTGAGCGCTCACTCCGCCATGGAGCCGCTGCCGAGAGTCCCTGATCTCTCCGCCACGGAGCCGCTGTCGAGAGCCTCTGATCCACCGTCATGGAGCCGCTGTCGAGAGTCCCTGATCGAACGGGCAAAGACCCCCAGGCCCGGCCTTGACCTTAATCGGGCGGTGAACTGCGGTAATTCCTGCGATGGCCCGTACGCCGTCCCGTCCGTCGCAGGCCGGTACGGCGGGCGTCCGTCACGATCACCGACCACCCGGGGAGAGCTCACCATGCCTTACGTCAGCACCCGCGACGACGAGCAGATCTTCTTCTACGACTGGGGCAGCGGCCCGCCGGTCATCTTCATCCACGGCTGGCCGCTGAACGCCGACGCCTGGCACGACCAGATGAAGGCGGTCGTCGACAACGGTTTCCGGGCGATCGCGCACGACCGGCGCGGCCACGGCCGCTCCAGCCAGCCGTGGGGCGAGTACGACTTCGACACCTTCGCCGACGACCTGGCCGACCTGATCAACGCCCTGGACCTGCGCGAGGTGACGCTGGTGGCGCACTCGATGGGCGGCGGGGAGCTGGCCCGCTACATCGGCCGGCACGGCACCTCGCGGCTGAGCAGGGCGGTGCTGCTGTCGGCGGTGCCGCCGCTCATGCTCAAGACGCCCGACAACCCCGAGGGCACCCCGCAGGAGGTGTTCGACCAGATCAAGGCCGGGATCCTCGCTGAACGCTCCCAGTTCTGGCGCGACAGCGCCGACGGCTTCTTCGGCGCCAACCGGCCGGGCAACAAGGTGACGCAGGGCAACAAGGACGCGTTCTGGCTGATGGCCATGGCCGAGAACATCCAGGCCGGGGTGGCCTGCGTGGACGCCTTCTCGGCCACGGACTTCACCGAGGACCTGAAGAAGTTCGACATCCCCACGCTGATCGTCCACGGCGACGACGACCAGGTGGTGCCGATCGCGGCGTCCGCCGAGAAGTCCGCCAAGATCATCCCGGACTGCGTGTACAAGGTGTACGAGGGCGGCTCGCACGGCATCGCGCTGGTGCCGGGCGACAAGGAGAAGTTCAACAACGACCTGCTGGAGTTCCTGCGCGGCTGACCGCCTCGCACCCAGGACGGGATCCGGCGGGGACGGGCGTCGTGGTCAGCCGCTCGGGCCGCTGAACCCGTAGAGGGCGCCGGTGTCGATCGGCGGCCGGCAGACCCGCTGGAGCCGACCTGCCGGACGCACGCGCCGCTCGCCCGCACCGCGCCGTTCCCGGGCGGCGAGAGTTACGAGGAGCTGCGGGTGCCGTCCGTCATCGGGACGCGGACCCTGCGGCGACGGACGCTGGGCGCACCGGCTGCCTGAGCAGCGTTCTGGGCTCGGGATCGGTGAACTCGGTCAGGTAGATCTCGTGGTGCAGCCCGTTGCGGACCAGCCCGTGCTCGGCCATGAAGGCGTCCATCACGTCGAGCGACCTCTTCTCCTCGCTGTAGGGGCCCTCGTGCAGCAGCTCCACGCACTCGCCCTCGGTGAAGGTGACGACCTGCACGCGGTCGGCGGCCGCGCAGGACGCGCGCACCTGCTCGCACGCCGCCTCGACCGCCCCCGGCGCGGGTACGCCGGCCAGGGGCAGCAGCAGATGCCACCGCCACTGCTCGCGCGGCACCTCCAGCGGCGGCCGGGAGTGGTCCTCCACCCACCAGCGCCCCTCCAGCGGGCCGGCGGGGCCGCCCATGGCGGAGGCCACGGTGTACAGGGCGCCGATGGCCGACAGGTGCTCGGTGCCGCCGGGCTCGCCCATGCCGGTGACGTTCAGGCAGGTGACAGGGCCGCGGTGGACCACTTGCGGGGTCATGGTTCGTCCTCCAGAGGGATCGTCAGGCGGGCTGGTCGCCCGCGTCCCTCAGCATGAGGTCTCCCTGTGGGGGAGAGTCCAGCCGGGCGATCAGCTCAGTGCGCCCTGGCTGTAGTCGGTGGCGGCGTACACGCGCAGGAGCCGGTCGACGCCGTGCAGGAACGTCTCGCAGATCAGTTCCGGGTCGAACAGGCAGCCGGCCGCCATGGCCCCGTCGCGCATCATCACGAAGTGGCGGGCGGCCGGCTCGGCGCCGGTCTCCTGGATCTTGGCCAGCAGCTCCGTGACGGTGTCGAGGAACCATTGGCGGTGGGCGAGCACCGCCTGGTGCACGGGGGAGGCGGGGTCGGGGTACTCGGCGGCGGCGTTGAGGAAGGCGCATCCCCGGAAGCCGGGCGACCGGATGCCCTCGGCGATGGACTCGCCGAGGGCCCGGAGGCTGTCGGCGGGCGCGGGCCGGGCGGCGACGGCCTGGTCCGCCTGGCCGCGCATCACCCGGTCGACCTCGCCCAGGTAGGCGAGGACGAGGTCTTCCTTGCCGGGGAAGTGCCGGTAGAGGGTGGCCCGGGTCACCTTTGCCTCGGCGACGATGCGGTCGATGCCGACGGCGTGGATGCCCTCCGTGTAGAAGAGCCGGGTGGCCGTGGCGAGCAGCCGGGACCGCGCTTCGGACGGGCGCGCTTCGGACGGGCGGCCTTCTGCTGGAGTGGGCATGACGCCATCCTACCGAGGAGAACGTTCGGTCCCGGGCGACGATCTCAGTTCAGCAGCGGGACGAGCTGCTGCTCCTCGTAGTCCAGGTGGGCCTCCAGCTCGCGGGTGAGCCGCTCCACCTCCGCCAGCAGGTCCGCCGGTGCGACGTCGTCGGCGCGCAGCAGCGTCTGCAGCTCGTCGAGGAGCCGGGCGATGACCTCGTGCTCGTCGCGCAGCCGCGCCAGCACCTGCGCCGCTTCCGGGTAGCGGTCGGCGATCGCGGGGAACATGTGCCCGTCCTCGCGCGAGTGGTGCACGTGCAGGCCCTGGCACATGGTCAGGCAGTTGACGCGCAGCTGCGCGGCCAGGCGCGGGCCCGAGGCGCGCACCTCCCGGCGGATGAGGTCCAGCTCGCGGCGGAAGTTGTCGTGCATGGCGATCAGCGCGTCGCCCAGGCCGCCGGCGGGCGGCGCGAAGTCGGTCGCGGTCAGGGCCACGACGGGCAGGGTGCGTCCCGACTTCTTCTCGTACGCGGCCCAGCCCGCGTCCAGCTCGACGGCGCGGGCGAAGACGCGGTCACGCTCCTCGCCTTCGAGCGCGACCGCCTTGGCCTGGTAGGTGAAGATGCCGGTCTCCACGGTGGCCCGCGGGTCGGCCCGCAGGTTGTGGTACCAGGCCGGGTGCCGGGGCGAGCCGCCGGCGGAGGCGATGACGAGGATGCGGTCACCGTCGGGCAGGTAGCCGAGCGGGACGGTGTGCGGGGCGCCGGACCGGGCGCCGGTGGTGGTCAGCAGGATCAGCCTGGCTCCCTCGAAGGGGCCGCCGACCTCGCCTTTGTTGGTACGGAACTCGTCGATGATCTGCTGGTTGAAATCCATGGGCATGCTGGTTTCTGCTCCTGGCGGTACGCGGGAAGTAAGGCTTGTTGAAAAGACCGGAAACCCGCGCGGGCATGCCAGGGCGCAGCGGGTTTACGACACCGCCGAGGGCATGGGGAGACGCGCGGGCGCAGTGCGCTCAGGCACGACCGACAGTGTGAGTGGTCACGGCGTCATCCCCCTTGATTCGGCGCCTCCATGCCGCGACCGTCCTCCCGGCCGGCGACACGCGACGCGACGGTTATTACGCACACATCCCCGCGAAGCTGTCAAGCTGACGGCCGGCCGCGCCCTGATGACGGTCGGTGGGTACGTCCGGCGGGATTCGAACCCGCACCGTACGGCTCCTTAGGCCGTTGCCTCTCCCATTGGGCTACGGACGCGTTGGGGAAAGGGCCGCGAAAGCCGTTCCGAGCCCTTTCCTCACTTCGTGAATGACATTAATGGCGTGGTCGGCGGCCTTGCCAGTCAATAAAAGGGGGCGTCATCCCGGTGCCAGGCGGCTGAGCCGTTCCCAGGCGCGGTATTGCTCGGTGCGGGCCTGCTCCATTTGCAGCACCATGTCGTAAGAGGCGCTGCCGACGATCAGCCGCACCGGCGGGTCCGGCAGGTTCACCAGCTCCATGATGACGGGCGCGGCCGTGCTCGGGTCGGGGCCGGCGTCGTCGCCCCACATCTCGGCCAGCTTGGCGCGCAGCGGCTCGTAGACGGGGTTCGGCTCGGTCGCGGTGGTGCCCACGGTGAACAGGCCGGTGTCGTAGCCGCCCATCTGCAGGATGGTGACCTTGACGCCGAACGGCTCCAGCTCCATAGCCAGGGCCTGGCTGACGGAGTCGAGCGCCGACTTGCCGGCCGCGTACATGCCGGTCGAGGCGAAGCCGCCGCCGGCGCCCATCGAGGTGACCTGGAGGAGGTGGCCGGAGCCCTGGGCGCGCAGGTGCGGGACGACGGCCTGCGCGACCCACACGGCGCCGAAGAAGTTGACGTCGAAGTGGGCCCGCAGCTGCTCCTCCGTGGCCTCCTCGACCATGCCGTACAGCAGGGTGCCGGCGTTGTTGACCACGACGTCGAGCCGGCCGAACGCGGTCACGGCCCGCTCCACGCCGTCGAAGACGGCCGCGCGGTCGGAGACGTCGAGCGACAGCCGTACGAGCCGGTCGGGGTGCTCCTCGGCCAGCCCGGCCAGCGGCTCCACGTTGCGCGCCGCCGCCACGACCCGGTCCCCGGCGGCCAGCGCCGCCTGCGTGAACGCCCGTCCGAGGCCCCGCGACGCGCCGGTGATGAACCATACTCGGGTCAAGATTCTCTCCTTGCCAGACGAACCGAGACGAGACGGCTCGTCTCGTCGAACGATCCCCACTATGGGGCAGGCGTGAAGACGTGTCAAGACGGACCGTCTCGTCTCGTTAAGCGGTATACTGGCGGCATGCCGAAGGATCCCGATCCCGCCCGCCGCAGCGAGCGCTCCCGCCAGGCCATCCTGGAGGCCGCCCGCGAGCTGGTCTCCGAGGTGGGCTACGCCAAGGTCTCCATCGAGGCCATCGCCGCCCGCGCCGGCGTGGGCAAGCAGACCATCTACCGCTGGTGGCGCGGCAAGGGGGCGGTGGTCTTCGACGCGTTCCTCGCGCTGAGCGAGGCGGGAGAGGGCGAGGCGGGGGAGGGCGGCGGCGTGACCCTGCCCGACACCGGCGACATCGAGGCCGACCTGAAGACGGTGATGCGGGCGACGGTGGCCGAGTTCGCCGATCCGGCGTTCGAGGCGCCGATCCGGGCGCTCAACATGGAGATCGTCAGCGACCCCGAGCTCGCCGCCCAGTACCGCGAGCGGCTGGCCGGGCCGGTCGACGAGGCCAAGAAGGCCAGGCTGCGCAGCGCGCAGCGGGCCGGCCAGCTCGCCGCCGACGTGGACCTCGACCTGGCGCTGGAGCTGCTGTACGCGCCCCTCTACCAGCGGTGGCTGCAACGGTCGGGCCCGCTGACCCCTGCCTACGCCGACGCCCTGGTCGATCTCTTCCTCAAGGCGATGCGCCCGAGTTGACGTTCACGCCACGTCACCCTCTTAACTGGGAGGCATGCGGATCGGAGAGCTGGCGGCGCTGCTCGGGGTGTCCACCCGGACGGTGCGGCACTACCACCATCAGGGCGTGCTGCCGGAGCCGCCGCGCCGGGCCAACGGCTACCGCGAGTACGGCATGCGCGACGCGGTCGCGCTGGCCCGCGTCCGCCGCCTGGTCGAGCTGGGGCTGAGCCTGGAGGAGGCCCGCGACGTGATCGCGGAGGACCGCTCCAGGGAGCTGCCCGAGATCCTGGCCGAGATCGACGCCGACCTCGCCGCGCAGGAGGCCGACATCCGGCGCCGCCGCGCCCGCCTGGCCGAGATGCTGGCCCGCGCCGAGGACGGCACGCTCGGCCCCGACGACACCGCCTCGCCCGACCTGGTCGACTTCCTGCGGGTGGTGGACGTGCCGGCCTCCAAGAGCGCGGCCTGGGACCGCGATCTGCTCGTGCTGGTGGACAGTGTGTCCACGGCGGACGACCGGCAGCGCACGTTCGCGATGCTCGACACGCTGGCCGCCGACCCGCAGGCGGCGGCGCTCGGTCAGGAGTTCTACCGCAGGCTGGACGAGCTGGCCGACGCCGAGCCCGACGACCCCCGGGTGCCGGAGCTGGCCGCGGCCATGGCCGACTACAGCGTCCGGCACGTGCTGCACGACCTGCGGCCCGGCCCCGGCTGGAACCCGGAGCAGATGGAGCCCTTCCTCGAAGGGCTGTCGCCGGCGCAGGCGGAGGTCGTCCGGCAGGCGACCCGCCTCATCACACAGGTCGGACACGAACAATAAAACTGCAATCGACTCCAAGTTTGCAGTACGCTTCACCTTCATGACCGAAGGACTGCGCGAGCGCAAGAAACGCCAGACCCGGCAGCGCATCTCCGAGGTGGCCATCGGCCTGTTCGTGGAGCGCGGCTTCGACAACGTCACGATCGCCGAGGTCGCCGCCGCCGCCGAGGTGTCGGTGAACACCGTCTACAACTACTTCCCGGCCAAGGAGGACCTGGTGCTGCCGCCCGAGGAGGCGTCCCCGCACCGGCTGGCCGACATCGTGCGCGAGCGCGCCCCCGGCGAGTCGGCGGCGGGCGCGGTGCTGGCCCGCCTGCGCCGGGAGGTGCGCGGGCGCGAGCGCCGGGTGGGGCTGACGGCCGGGTTCGGGCGGGTGCTGGAGATGATGCGGGCCGCGCCCACGCTCACCGCCCGGCTGGAGGCGCTGGGCGCGCAGATGACCGACGCGCTGGCCGAGCTGCTGGCCGAGGAGACCGGCGCGGCGAAGGACGATCCGCTGCCGCGCGTCGTCGCCTGGCACCTCGGCTGCCTGCACGCGCTGGTGCTGTCGGAGATCGGCCGGCGCACGGCGGCGGGGGAGCGGCCCGGCACGATCGCGACCGCCGTGCTGGAGCTGCTGGACGCGGCCGAGAGCGTGCTGGGCGAGCGGGTCCTGGCCTATGCCGTACGAGGGGAGTGACCGTGTTCAGGGTGACGATCAGGGGCAAGTTCAAGGGGCTCGACGACGCAGGGAAGGCCGTCGTGCGGGAAGCGGCGGGCGCCGGCTACACCGAGGCCGGCACGTTCACGCACGACGCGACCGTGTCGGTGTTCACGTTCCGCTGTCAGGTGCCCGCCGGGAAGCCGGAGGACGACGAGGACGACGCGGCGCTGACGGCGATGGCGGCCCTGGAGGCGTTTGGGCTGCCGCACGAAATTCTGAAGGTCGCGGTGACCGACATGCGAGACATCAAAATTCGCCGCAAATCAGGGTGAAACAATCCGTCGGGTCCGGACACGTACGAGGTGTCGGATCGATCGGATGAGAGCAGGCAGCGTGACACACCATGACCGCAAGCAGCGCTTCGAGGTGATCTACGTTGCCAACTACGCCGACATCCTCGCCTACATCCGGCGCCGGACCGACTCCCACGACGACGCCGCCGACGCCCTCGCCGAGACGTTCGCCACCGCCTGGCGCCGCCTCGACGACCTCCCGCGAGGCCAGGACGCGCGGCTGTGGCTGTTCGGCGTGGCCCGCCGTGTGCTGGCCAACGGCCGCCGTGCCGAGTCACGCCGCAGCGAGCTGGTGGAACGGCTCGGCCGGCAGCTCGCCGTGTGGGCCGAGCACATCGAGGCGGGCGAGAGCATGGCCGGCGTCCAGGAGGCGTTCGGCCGGCTGAGCGGCGACGACCGGGAGATCCTCGCGCTGGCCGGCTGGGAGGGGCTGGGCTCCGACGAGATCGCCACCGTCCTCGGCTGCTCGCGCGCCAACGCCCGGCTACGGCTGCACCGGGCACGCAAACGGCTGGCCCGGCAGCTCGACGCGGCCGGCGTGGACCTGGCGCGCATCGGCCTGCGTGCCGTCGCGATGACGAAGGGGGCCATGTGATGCACGAGATCGACCGCCTGGTGGCCGGCATCGCGCCCGACCCCGGCCCCGGCACGACGCCGCTCGCCAGGGAGCTGTTCGAGGAGATCACCGCCGCCCCCGTTCCCGCCGTCGCCACCCCCACCCCCGCCGCCGCGCCCGCCGCCGGCGCAGGTGGGTGGCCGTGCCGGTGCTGAGCACGCTGGCGGCCCTGCTGTCCTTCGGCGTCGCCCAGGCGCCCGCCTCCGCCGCGCTGGACATCAAGGTGGTGGACGACCACTACGTGATCACGGTCAAGAACCTGATGGCCGAGCCCGAGGTGTACCAGCGCGAGCTGCGGGCCAGAGGGCTGGACATCACGCTCGACCTGGTGCCGACGTCCGCGAGCATGGTGGGCCGGCTGATCGTGATCAACGACATGGACCGGCTCAGAGCGGGACAGATGGTGCCCGCCGAAGGCCCCATCACCACCATCGACTCCCCAGGGCCCTGCGAGCGGTTCGCCGGCTGCCCCGTCGGGGTGAAGGTGCCGGTCGGCTTCGACAAGAAGGCGGAGATCACGCTCGGGCGGCGGGCCCAGCCCGGCGAACGGTACAAGCTGCCGCCCGGCATCGCGCTGCCCGGCGAGCCCCTGCACTGCGTGGCCTTCGTCAACAAGAGCGTCACCGAGGTCTCGGCCCTGCTGCGGGAGCGCGGCGTCACGCCGTCATACATCTCCTCCGGCAAGCCCTCCAGTCCCTCCGCGCCCGGCGACTGGTACGTGCACGACGGCGTCATGAGCGCCGACGGCCAGGCGCTCCTGCTGGTCGGCGCCGAGCCCGCCGCCCGGCGCGACCCCAGACTCAGCCCGACTGCCGAGTCCGGCTGCTGAGCCCGGGCCACTGAGCCCGGCCGGCTTTCAAGCCTGGTCACTGAGTACGGCTCCGTCCTAAGCCGCCTTCTGCGGGGCGCGCGCGACTGACGGCGCGCCCCGCATCACCCCGCCATGCCCTCCGCCGGCATGCGCGCACTTCACCCCTGCACCGCCTGCGGCAGGTGCCGGGCCCCACGCCGTGAGCTCTTCCCGGCATGCCCGGAGCCCGGCCCTGCCCCCGCCCTGCCCTGCCCTGCCCTGCCCTGCCCCGACGATCGGATCTCGCGTGCTCACCGCCACCCGCGTGCAACTGCCCGCCCCGCTGCGCCGCCGCGCCGCCGGCCACCGCGTCTTCGCCGTGCTGCTGGTCCTGGCCGCCGCGCTGCGGGTGCTGACCATGCTCGGCTACCGTCCGGCCACGCTCTACTGGTACGACTCCTTCACCTACCTCGACACTGCCGTGCACCCGGCCCCGTCGGCGACCTTCCACCCCATCGGCTACCCGCTGCTGCTGCGGGCGCTGCTGCCGTTCCACAGCGTGGAGCTGATCGCGGCCGTGCAGCACGCCATCGGACTGGCCACGGGAACGCTGCTGTACGTGGTGCTGCGCCGCCGGTCGGCGCCCGGCTGGGTGGCCGCGCTGGCGCCGGTGCCGCTGCTGTTCGACGCCTCGTTCCTGCGCCTGGAGCACGGCGTGCTGTCGGACACGCAGTTCATCTTCCTGGTCGTGGCCGGCCTGGCGGTGCTGATGTGGTCGCCGAAGCTGTCCACGCGCGCCGCCGCCGGGGCCGGCCTGCTGTTCGCGGCGGCCGCGCTGACCCGGACGATCGCGCTGCCGCTGCTGCTGCTGGTCGTGCTCGTGCTGGCCGTCCAGCGGGTCGGGTGGCGGCGCCTGGCGGCGCTGGTCCTGGCCGGTACGCTGCCCCTGGCCGGCTACGCCGGCTGGTACGCCGCCCACCACGGCCGCTTCGCCCTCAGCGGTGCCGACGGGGTCGCGCTGTGGGCCCGCACGATGACGTTCGCCGACTGCGCCCGCATCCAGCCGCCGCCCGATCTGGCGCCGCTGTGCCCCAACGGGACGACGGTGGACGCGGCCTCGGAGTACGTGTGGGCCCCCGGCGCCTCGCTCAACCGGCTGCCCGGCGACCGCTTCACCCACAACGACGAGGCCCGCGCGTTCGCGATCGAGGCCATCCTCGCCCAGCCGCTGGACTACCTGGCCGACGTCGCCGCCGACACCGCGATCGCCTTCTCCTGGACCCCGATCCCGCACCCGCAACGCGTCACCCCGGCCTTCGGCTTCCGCGGCGGGCACTGGGAGCTGCCCGCCCAGCCGCTCATCGACAAGGTCAAACGGGAGTACGACCCGGACATCCGCGGCCTGTCGTCGGTGTCGCCGTACGCGGACGTCCTCATCGCCTACCAGTACGCCGCCTACCTGCGCGGCCCCGTGCTGGGCCTGATCCTGCTGCTCGGCGCCTTCGCGGCGGTCCGGCGGCCCCGCGTGGCGCTGCTGCCGTGGGCGGTGGCGGTGGGCCTGCTGGTCGGCCCGGTCGCGGTCCTCGACTTCGACCACCGGTACGTGCTGCCCGTCATCCCGGTCGCCTGCCTGGCCGCCGCACTCGCCCATCCCAGAGGTGAGAAATCCGGACGATATGGGCGCCCGACCGCCTGACGAGCTGCGCGTCGAGAACGACCGGCACCACCGGCCTGACCCGCCCCAGGAGGCACCCTAGGCGAGCGCCGTACCCGCGTGTACGGTCAGGGCGCCCACACGTGTACGGTCAGGGCGCTCCGCCGGAAGGAGATCTCCGTGCGACTCATTCCCGCAGCAGCGATTCTGCTCCTCACCCCCCTGCTCGCCACCCTGCTCGCCACCCCGGCCGCCGCCGACCCGGGCCCGCCGGGCCAGGTGCGGACCGACCAGGGCGTGGTCCAGGGCGTGGTGCTGAAGGACCGCAGGGAGTTCAAGGGCATCCCGTACGCCGAGCCGCCGGTCGGCGCATTGCGCTGGAAGGCGCCTCGCCCGGCCAGGCCGTGGCGGGGCGTGCGGGACGCGACCGCGTTCGCGAGCCAGTGCGCGCAACCCGCGTCCCCCTTCGGCAACCCGCAGGCCACCTACGCCGAGGACTGCCTCTACCTCAACGTCACCACCCCGCGCCGCGCGGGGCGGCTGCCCGTCATGGTCTGGCTGCACGGCGGCGGCAACGTCAACGGCAACTCCGCCCCGTACGACGGCGCCAAGCTGGCGGTGGACGGCGGCGTCGTGGTCGTCACCGTCAACTACCGGCTGGGCGTGCTCGGCTGGCTGGCGCACCCCGTCCTGGAGGCGGGAGAGCGTTACCAGAGCGGCAACTACGGCCTGCTCGACCAGCAGGCCGCCCTGCGCTGGGTGCGCCGCAACATCGCGGCCTTCGGCGGCGACCCGGGCAACGTGACCCTGTTCGGCGAGTCGGCCGGCGCCGCCGACACCTGCGCCCACCTGGCCTCGCCCACCGCGGCCGGGCTGTTCCACCGCGCGATCGCGCAGAGCTACAGCTGCGCCTGGCCCACCAGGACCGAGACGGAGGCCGAGACGGCCGGGGCCGCCTTCGCCGCGGCCGTGGGCTGCTCCGACGCCGCCTGCCTGCGCACGCTGCCGGTCAAGACGCTGCTGGAGTCCTACCAGGAGCCGAACCCGTACGCGGTGGCCGGCGCCGATGCGGTGCTGCCCGCGCAGCCGCGCGACGCCATCGCCTCGGGACGCTACAACCGCATGCCGGTCGTCCACGGCAACACGCTGGACGAGATGCGGCTGTTCATCTCGCTGCAGTACCCGCAGCCGATCACCGAGCAGCAGTACGAGGGCTTCGTGCGCGAGACGTACGGGGCCGACGCCGCCGCCGTCCTGGGCCGCTACCCGGCGGCGGACTACCCCGACCTGCGGATCGCGATCGCGACCCTGCTGACCGACTTCGCCACCCCCCTGGCCACGTGCGGGCACCTGGACGCGCTCGGCCTGTTCGCCCGCTCCGGCGTGCCGGTCTACGGCTACCAGTTCGCCGACAGGAGCGCGCCGCCGCTGGTCGACGTGCCCGGCTTCGAGGAGGGCGCCTACCACGCCTCGGAGCTGGAGTACCTGTTCCCCGGCCTGCTGCCGGGGAGCGGGCTGAACGCCGAGCAGCGGCGGTTGTCGGACGCCATGGTCGGCTTCTGGACGTCGTTCGCCGCCACCGGCCGCCCTCAAGCGGGCTGGCCGCGTTTCCGTTCCCCGGGCGACGTGCTGAGCCTGGCGTCGGGCGCCATCCGCACGGTGAACACGGCCAAGGCGAGCAACTGCGCGTTCTGGGCCTCACTGGGCACCGCCCCCGAGCCGGGCAGGACGGCGGTCAGCTCAGGGCGCGGGTGAGCCGGTCGAGGTCGGCCAGCCGCCGGGCCGGCGCGAGCCGGGCGGCCGTGGCGACGAGCAGCAGCTCGGTGACCGCGATCTCGTGGGCGAGCGGCGCGATCGGCCCGCTCGCCTCACGCGGCAGGCTGATCAGCACCTCGGCCTCGGCGGCCAGCGGGGAGCCCCAGGCGTCGGTGACGAGCACCAGCCGCGCGCCCTGCTCGCGGGCGGCGCGCACGAACCGGGCGGTGGCGGGGGAGTAGCGACGGAAGTCGTAGGCCACGACCACGTCGGAGGGCCCCAGGTCCAGCACCGTCCTGGCCCGGGCGGGCGCCCCGTCGGGGACGCGGTGCGCGTCGGGGCGCAGGCTGGCGAGCTGGCGGATCAGGTAGTCGGCCGCCAGCTCGCTCAGCGGGCCGCCGAGCGCCCACACGGTGCCCGCCCCGGCCAGCAGCACGGCGACCTTGTGGCACAGCGCCTCGGGCACGGCGGCCAGGGCGCCGTCGAGCCCGGCGCGCAGCTCCTCGGCGGCCTGGCCGAGCCCGGAGGGGCCGGAGACGTGCTCCAGGAGCTGCGAACGATCGCGCGCCCCGTCCCGTACGGCGGCCTGGAAGGCGGCGAACCCGTCGTAGCCGAGCCGGTCGAACAGCCGCGAGGCCGTCGGCGGGCTCACCCCGGCCCGCTCGGCCAGAGCGCGCAGCGAGCCGAGCGCCGCGAAGGGGTAGTCGTCGAGCAGCACCCGGACGACGGCGCGCTCCCCAGGGGGCAGCTCCGGGTAGACGGCGCCGAGGCGGGCCGCGATCGCATCGTTCTCCACGATGACAAATGTTACATCAGCCCCCATTTGACGAAATATCCGAAACGGATGTTACGGTGCCGCCATGACTACCTGGCATGGCCTGATCGACAGCCCCTACCGGCGCTGGCTGCCGGTCACCGACGACACCCCCTCCGTCTCGCTGAACGAGGGCAACACCCCGCTGCTGCGCTCGCGGCACCTGTCGGAGCTGACCGGCTGCGAGGTCTGGCTCAAGGTCGAGGGCGCGAACCCGACGGGCTCGTTCAAGGACCGCGGCATGACGGTGGCGATCAGCCGGGCCGCCGAAGCCGGCGCGCGGGCCGTCATCTGCGCCTCCACCGGCAACACCAGCGCCTCGGCCGCCGCCTACGCCGCCCGCGCCGGGCTGAGCGCCGCCGTCCTGGTGCCCAGGAGCGGCGTCGCGCTGGGCAAGCTGAGCCAGGCCGTCCGGTACGGGGCCGAGATCGTCGAGATCGACGGCACGTTCGACGACTGCCTGCGCGTGGCCCGCGAGCTGGCCGCGCACCACCCGATCGCGCTGGTCAACTCGGTCGGCAACGAGCTGCGCCTGGCCGGGCAGCGCACCGTGGCCTACGAGGTGGTCGACGCCCTCGGCGACGCGCCCGACGTGCACTGCCTGCCGGTGGGCAACGGCGGCAACATCACCGCCACCTGGGGCGGCTACCGCAACTACCGCGAAGCGGGGCTGTCCTCCCGGCTGCCGCGCCTGTGGGGCTTCCAGGCGGCCGGCGCGGCCCCGTTCGTGCGCGGTGAGCCCGTCGCGCGGCCGCGCACGGCGGCCACCGCGATCAACATCGGCAGCCCCGCCACCTGGGACGCCGCCCTGGCCGCCCGCGACGAGTCCGGCGGGTTCATCGCCGCGGTGACCGACGAGCAGATCTTCGCGGCGTACCGGCTGGTGGCCCGCCGCGACGGCGTCTTCGCCGAGCCCGCGTCGGCGGCCGGGGTGGCGGGCCTGCTCGACCTGCACGCCAGGGGCGGGCTGGAGCCGGGCCTGCGCATCGTGATCACGCTGAGCGGCAACGGGCTGAAGGACCTCGACGCGTCGCTGCGCGACGGTTACACCGCCGTCGAGACCTCGGCCGCCACCGCGGACGTGGCCCGCGCGCTCCGCCTGGCCGCCTGAAACAACGAGAAGTAACCGTTCAGTAACGTTACGTGACTTCGGTCACGGGCACGAATGTCGCGACAAAGCCGACGAGGCGGCCGATAAGGCCATACGCCCCTCCATCGGCCTATCGCGCCTGCGCCGGCGATCTCCCCTTTCGAGAGGAACGCCACCGTGCCCGCACGTCCCCCCGCCCTGCTGCCCACCCTGCTGCCCACCCTGCGGCGGGCGAGCGCCGCCGCCCTGCTGCTCACCGCCGCGGCGGCGGCGCCCGTCACCGCGCCCGACACCGCTCCCTGCGAACGCCACCTGCGGCCCGCCCACACCTACCAGGCCCACCAGCAGACCTTCACCACCGACCAGCAAGGACGCCCCGTCGAGGCCCTGGCCAGGAAGCTCGTAGACAAGGCCGCCGAGCGTACCGACTGCCAGAGCACCGTGGGCAACTGGGGCGGCAAGGGCGACTGGAACGGCGGCCACCTCATCGCCGCCTCCTTCGACGGCGTCGGGATGCGCTACAACCTCGTCCCGATGCAGGGCAGGCAGATCAACCAGGGCCTGATGAAGGCCGTCGAGGACGGCGCCCGCTCCTGCCTGCGCGGCGACGTCCCCGTCACCGACTACCGCGTCCGCCTGCGCTACCCCGACCGCACCACCCTCGCCCCCGACCGGATCCGCATCACCCTGTCGGCCTCCCGGAAGCTGGACTTCACCCTGCCCAACCACGCCCTGCCCGCCAAGGAATTCGACTCCGAGCAGGACAGGATCGACAAGGCGTTCCGGGACGCCCGCTGCTCCGATCCCGCCTGAAGGGCCGGTATCGTTCGCTCGCAGATGATTCGGCGCAATGTTGTGGGATACCTCCATGCCCGCTCGTGACCATCGTGGTGTGGGATCTACCCCATGAGGAAACAGCGCGGGTTCGCGATGCGGACCCTGGCGAGAGTGGCCGTGTTCGCGGCGCTGATCGCCGTACTCGGCCTGCCCGGATCGCTGAACGTCTTCGGCAACGCCGTCCCGATCACGTTGCAGACCATGGGGGTGATGCTCGCCGGCGCCGTCCTCGGCTCCTGGCGGGCGGCGCTGGCCGTCGTGGTGCTGCTCGTGCTGGTGGCCGCCGGCCTGCCGCTGCTGGCCGGCGGGCGGGGCGGCCTCGGCGTGTTCACCGGGCCGTCGGCCGGCTACCTGGTCGGGTGGGTGGCGGGCGCGGCGGTGACGGGCTGGCTCGTGGAGCGCGGCGGGCGCGACCCCGGCCTCGTCCGCCTCATCGTGGCGTGCCTGGTGGGCGGCGTGGGCGTGATCTACCTGTTCGGCATCCCGGTGCAGGCGCTCGTCACCGGGATCTCCCTCCGCCGGGCGGCCTGGCTCAGCCTCATCTTCCTGCCCGGCGACGTGATCAAGGCCGTGCTCGCCTCCCTCGTCGCCAGGGGCACCCAGCGCGCCTACCCCGACGCGGTGCCCGCCGTGCACCAGGAGCGCCTGCGCTCGGGCGGGGGGCGTTGACCCGTCCATGCCCGTAGCCCGACACGTCCTGTCGCACGCCGCCGAGCGCCCGTCCCGGCTCGCGGTGCGCGGCCCTTCGTCCGAGCTCACCTACTCCGCGCTCGCCCGCCGGATCGACGGCGCCGCCCGGCACCTGCGCCGCCTCGGCCTCGGGCCCGGCGCGCTGGTCGCCGTCGCGCCCGCCGATCCGGTGGAGCTGCTGGTCGCCGTGCTGGCGGCCGACCTGGCCGGCGCCACGCCGCTGGTCGGCGACCCCGCCTGGGACCGCGAGCGGTGGGGGCAGGTCACCGGCGAGCACCTGGCGGCCCACATCGACGCCCCGCTCCCGCACGTACCAGGCCACGACCCCCACCCTGAGGCTCGTCCCGGCGACCTGGCCTGGGCGTGCTTCAGCTCCGGCAGCACCGGACGGCCCCGCGCCATCGTGCGCACCCGCGCCTCCTGGACCGACTCCTACGCCCACCTCGACCGCCTGGCCGGGATCGGCCCCGACGACGTCGTGCTGGTGCCGGGCCCGCTGGTCTCCTCCCTGTACGCCTTCGCCGCCCTGCACGCCCTGGCCACCGGCGCGACCGCGATCCTGCCCGGCCGCTGGCCCGCCGGCCGCTCCCTGGCCGCCCACCTGGCCGGGGCGAGCGTCGTGCACGTGGTGCCGCACCGGCTGCCCGACGTGCTCCGGCAGCCGGGCTCGGTCCGCGTGGCCCTGGTCGGCGGCGCGGCACTCGAGCCGGGCGCGCGGGCGGCGGCCGACGCGGCCGGGGTGCGCGTCGTCTCCTACTACGGGGCCACCGAGATGTCGTTCGTCGCCATGGACGCCGACGGCGGCGGGCTGCGGCCGTTCCCCGAGGTGGAGATCGAGGTCCGCCCCCGCACCGACGGGTCCCGCACGGGCTCAGGCGAGGCCCGCACCGGCGCGCAGGCGCCGCTCGGCGAGGTGTGGGCCCGCTCGCCCTGGCTGGCCGAAGGCTACCTGGCGGGCGCCGCCGGGCCGCTGCGCCGTGACGGCGACGGCTGGGTGACCGTCGGCGACCTCGCCGAGCCGTACCGGCCGGGCCAGGTGCTGCGGCTGCGCGGGCGGGGCGACGGCGCGATCCAGACCGGCGGCGCCACCGTCGTGCCCGAGGACGTCGAGGAGGTGCTGAGGAAGGTGCCGGGCGTGGCCGACATCGTCGTGGTCGGGCTGCCGCACCCGTCCCTGGGCGCCGTGGTGACGGCCGTCGTCGAGGCGCAGGAGACCTCGGCGCCCCGCAGGGCGCTGCTGGAGGCCACCGCCAGGGGCGGGCTGGACGCGGCGCAGCGGCCCGCCGCTGGTTCGTGGTGCCGAGCCTGCCGCGCAACCCGACGGGCAAACCGGCCCGCGCCCTGGTCGCGGCCCGGCTGGCGGGCGGCGACCCCGAGATCCGGCGGCTGGCCTGACATGGGCGGCGACACCCCGGTGGTGGTGGCGGCCCGGCGCACGCCCATCGGCACGGCCGGGCACGCGTACAAGGAGCTGACCGTCGACCGGCTGGCCGCGCCCGTGATCGCCGCCGTCGCCGCCGACGTGCCGGGCAGGCGGATCGACGACGTGATGCTCGGCAACTGCATGGGGCCCGGCGGGAACGTGGCCCGCGTGGCGGCGCTGGCCGCCGGGCTGGGGCACGAGGTGCCCGGGCTGACGGTGGACCGGCAGTGCGGCAGCGGGCTGGCCGCGATCCTGCTGGCCGGGCAGGCCGTGCGGGCGGGCGAGTCGGACCTGGTGATCGCGGGCGGGGCCGAGAGCGCCTCGACCGCCCCGCTGCGCATGTTCAAGGGCGACTCGGAGCCGTACGCGCGGGCGCCGTTCACCCCGTCCGGCCATCCCGACCCCGACATGGGGCCGGCCGCCGAAGCGCTCGCGGCGGCGTACGGGATCGTCCGCGACCGCCAGGACGCCTACGCCTGCCGCAGCCACGCCCGCGCCCTGGCCGCCAGGCAGTCCGGGCTGTTCGAGCAGGAGATCGTCCCGATCGGGGAGCGGCGCGACGACCAGCGGCCGCGCCCGCTGCGCGCGACCTCGCTGGCCCGCCTGCCTGCGGCGTTCGTCCGGGAAGGTACAGTGACGGCCGGTAATTCCTCCCCGGTCAGCGACGGCGCCGCGGCCGTGGCCCTCGTGCCGGAGCGGCTGCGCGCGGGCCTGCCGGGGATGCGGCTGGTGGCCGGGGCCGTGGCCGGGTGCGATCCGGAGCTGCCCGGGTGGGGCCGGTGCCGGCGATCCGCCGGGTGCTGGCGCGGACGGGGGTGGACATGGGGCGGGTCGCGGCGGTGGAGATCGTCGAGGCGTTCGCGGCGCAGGTGCTGGCCGTCACCGACGCGCTCGGGCTCGACCCGCTGGGCGCCGGCGACGAGCGCGTGTGCGCCGGCGGCGGCGCGCTGGCGCTGGGCCATCCGTGGGGGGCGAGCGGGGCCGTCGTGGTGACCCGGCTGTTCAGCCGGCTGGTCCGGGCCGGCGCCCCGCCAGGCACCCTGGGTTTGGCGGCGGCGGCCGTCGGGGGTGGGATGGGCGTGGCGGCGCTGTTCGAGGTGGTGTGATGGCGATCGAGTTCGACGAGGTGCACGTCCGCCTCGGGCAGCGCGACGTGCTGCGCGGCGTCACCGCCTCCCTGACCGAGCGGCGCGTCGGCGTGGTCGGCGCCAACGGCTCCGGCAAGAGCACCCTGGCCCGCCTGGTCAACGGCCTGGCGCTGCCCACCTCCGGCAGCGTCACCGTGCTCGGCCTGGACACCAGACGCCACGCCGCGAAGATCAGGCGCGGCGTCGGCTTCCTGTTCACCGACCCCGACGCGCAGATCGTCATGCCCACCGTGGCCGAGGACGTCGCCTTCTCCCTGCGCCGCAAGGGCCTGGCGCGCGAGGAGGTCGAGCGGCGCGTGGCCGACGTCCTGGCCCGCTACGGGCTGGCCGATCACGCCGACCATCCCGCCCATCACCTGTCGGGCGGGCAGAAGCAGCTCCTGGCATTGTGCTCGGTCATGGTGCTGGAGCCCGAGATCCTGGTCATGGACGAGCCCACCACACTGCTGGACCTGCGCCACTCGCGCCAGGTCGCCGGCCTGCTCGGCGAGATGCCGCAGCAGGTGCTGGTGGTCACCCACGACCTGCCGCTGCTGACCGGTTTCGATCGGGTGCTGGTGCTCGACGAGGGCCGCGTCGTCGCCGACGGCTCCCCGGAGGAGGCCATCGGCCACTACAGGAAGCTCATGGCGTGAACGCCCTGACCGGCGCGTACGTGCCCGGCTCCTCCCCGCTGCACCGCCTGCCCGCCGGCGCCAAGCTGGCCGGTCTGGCCGTGGCGTGCACCGCGCTGGTGCTGCTGGGCTCCCCCCTGGCTCTGGCCGGGGCGGGGGTGGTGGTCGTGGCCCTGTACGCGCTGTCGCGGGTGGGCGTGGCGGCGGCGTGGGCGCAGGTGCGGCCGGTGCGCTGGTTCGCGGTGGCGTTGTTCGGGATGCAGCTCCTCTTCGCCGGCCTGGACGGGGCGGTCTCGACGACGCTGCGGGTGGTGCTGGCCGTGGCGCTGGCCGGGCTGGTGACGCTCACCACCCGCACCGCGGCGATGATGCGGGCGCTGGAGCGGTGCCTGTCGCCGGCCAGGTTCGTGGGGCTGGACCCGTTCCGGCTGTCGTTGCTGCTGTCGCTGACCGTACGCAGTGTGCCGGTGGTGGCCGCGCTGGCGGCCCGCGTCGGGGAGGCGCAGCGGGCCAGGGGAGTGGAGCGCAGCGTGCGGGCGTTCGCGGTGCCGCTGGTGGTCGGCGCGCTGCGGCACGCGGACGCGCTCGGCGAGGCGCTGAGCGCGCGCGGCTTCGACGACTTATAGTTATCCCAGGGTTGACTTATATAAGCAGTGGCTGAAACACTGCTGGTCGTGCACGCATTCGACGTCCTCGGCGATCCGGTCCGCCGCCGGATCCTGGAGCTGCTCGCCGGCGGCGAGCGCAGCTCCGGCGAGGTCACCGCCGTCATCCAGCAGGAGTTCGGCATCTCCCAGCCGGCCGTCTCCCAGCACCTGCGGGTGCTGCGCGACAACGGGTTCGCCAGCGTGCGGGCCGAGGGCACCCGGCGGCTGTACGCCGTCGAGCCGGGGCCGCTGCGGGAGGTCGACCTCTGGCTGGACCGCTTCCGGGGTTTCTGGGAGCAGCGCCTGGACGCCCTGGCCACGGAGCTGGCCCGGGGCAAGCGCGAACGCCGCATCACCAACGAGACGAAGGACGAACCATGAACATGATCGACCATCTCACGCGGGCACACCGTGAGCTGATCGACGGCAAGCGCAAGAGCGTCGTGCTGCGCCGCCACTACGACGCCGAGGTCTCCGACGTCTGGCAGGCCATCACCGACCCCGACCGGCTGCGCCGCTGGTTCATGCCCATCAGCGGCGACCTGCGGCTGGGCGGCACGTACCAGCTCGAAGGCAACGCCGGCGGCGAGATCCTGCGCTGCGAGCCGCCGAGCCTGCTCAAGGTCTCCTGGCTGTTCGGCCCCGACCCCGGCTTCTCCGAGGTCGAGGTGCGCCTGGCCGCCGAGGACGGCGGCACCCGCTTCGAGCTCGTCCACACCGCCGAGCCGCCCGAGGAGTTCTGGTCGCAGTACGGCCCCGGCGCGACCGGCGTCGGCTGGGACCTGGCCCTGCTCGGCCTGGCCCTGCACCTGGAGGGCGGCGAGAAGGTCGACGAGGCCACCTTCCACCTCACCGAGGACGGCCGCGCCTACATCCTGGGCAGCGCCCGCTCCTGGGGCGAGGCCCACCGCGCCGCCGGCGCCCCCGACGACGTGGTGGACGAGACCGTCGCCAGGATCAACGCGTTCTACGCCCCGGAGCAGGAGGAGTCCTGATGAGGATCACCACGTTCCTGATGTTCCAGAACCGCGACGCCGAGGAGGCGATGAACTTCTACGTGTCGCTGTTCGACGACGGCAAGGTGGTCTCCGTCAAGCGCTACGGCCCCGGCGAGGACGGGCCCGAGGGCACGATCCAGCACGCCACGTTCTCGCTGGCGGGCCGGGAGTACATGTGCATCGACAGCCCCCCGGTCCACGGCTTCACCTTCACGCCGTCGATGTCGCTGTTCGTCGACTGCGACAGCGAGGAGCAGCTCCAGCGCCTCTACGACGCGCTGCTGGAGGACAGGCAGGCGCTGATGCCGCTCGGTTCGTACGGGTTCAGCAGGAAGTTCGGCTGGGTCAACGACCGTTTCGGTGTCTCCTGGCAGCTCAACCTGCCCTGACCTGGTTTTTACGGTCGGACGAGGCCCTGGTTCTTGCGGTCAGGCGAGGCTCTGGCCACCGTCCACCGTGACCACCGTGCCGGTCACGAAGTTGTTCGCCATGAGGAACAACGCCGCCGAGGCCGCCTCCTCCGCCGTCGCGAACCGTCCCAGCGGCGCGCTCTGCCCGGCCGCCGCCACGGCCGCGTCGTCGGCCAGGCCCAGCGCGCCGCGCGACAGCGGCGTGTCCACGACCCCGTACCTGATCGCGTTGACGCGCAGCCGCCGCGGCGCCAGCTCCACCGCCAGGGCCCGGGTCAGGCCCTCGACGGCGCCGATGCTCGCGATGGCCGCCGACGCGCCGGGGATCGGGCGGGTCAGGTAGAGGCCGGAGCTGAAGGTGAGGGAGCCGCCGGCGGGCAGGCGGCGGGCGGCGGCCCTGGCGACCCCGTACGCGCCCCAGATGCGCCCCTCCACCGTCTCGCGCACCTGCTCGCGCGGCGTGTCCAGCAGCGCCCCGCCCGCGAAGCCACCCGCCGTCACCAGGACGTGGTCCACGCTGCCCGCCTGGTCGAGCGCCTGCTCCAGAACGCTCTCATCCGTCCCGTCACCCGCGACGCCGGTCACGGAGGCGCCGTCCGCCGTGCGCAGCCGGTCCACGGCGGCCGCCAGGCGCCCGGCGTCGCGCGCCATGAGCACGACGCGGGCGCCCACGGAGGTCAGCAGGGCGCCGGCGGCCAGCCCGATACCGGAGCTGCCCCCGACCACCACCACCGTGCGGCCCTCCAGGGCGGCGGGCATGGGGGTGGTGACGGGAATGGGAGCAAGGGTCGTGGACATGGCGGTTCTCCTTCTGAAGCGAAATAAACCATCTAGTTGGTTTAGCCGATGGGCACCACCATGGCGCAGAGGCGGCCAATAAGTCAACTGGATGGTTTAATTGGCGGCATGACCTACGACGCGGAGGCCACCCGGCAGCGGATCTTCGAGGCCGCCACGGCCGAGTTCGCCGAGCACGGCCTGGCCGGCGGCCGGGTCGACCGCATCGCCGCCGCCGCCTGCGCCAACAAGCAGGCCATCTACCTGTACTACGGCGGCAAGGAGAAGCTGTTCGGCGCCGTCGTCCGCGCCAAGCTGGACGAGATCTGCCACGCGGTCAGCCTCGACCCCCGCACCCTGCCCGAGACGGTCGGGCAGCTCTACGACTGGTACCACGAGCACCCCGAGCTGATCCGCCTGCTGCTGTGGGAGGCGCTGGAGGCCGGCGGCGGCCCGGTCGAGGGCGAGCAGGAGCGCAAGGACTCCTACCGCGGCCACGTCGACGACCTCCTGACCGCCGGCCTGCCCGACCGGGCCACGGCCCAGGACTGGCTGTTCACCATCCTCGGCCTGGTGGCGTGGAACTTCGCGGTGCCGCAGCTGCGCCGCCTCATCCTCGACGAGCCCGACCCCGAGCGGGCTGTGGCCCGGCGGCGCGAGATCGTGGTGGGGCTGGCCCGCGCGCTGGCCGAGCAGGCGTCCGCCTGACCTCGCGACGACGCGCAGATCTCCGGCGGTGCCGAGGTGGCGCATCGCGCAAGTGGGGTACAGGACGGCGGGTGACGCCGAAGCTCTGCTCACGGCACCGTCTACCGGACGCCCCTCCTGTGCTGCCTCCGCAACTTCGGAGACGTCCGAGCCGCCGCGGAGCTGACCCTGCACGCCAACACGGTCCGCGGAACGCATCAGGCGTGCACAGGAACGCTGGACCACCCGGATCGCCGCGTGCCTGTCCCACGCCGAGCGCCGGGCTGTCGACGTGCGCGAGCACATGGTCAACGCCAAGGTGCTCGGCCCCGTGCTCGCCGCAGGGCTGCTGTTCGACGTTCTCGTCCCAGCACGGGATGTGCATCCCTGGGCCGGCCGGTGGGGGAGGGCGTTAAGGTGGGTGAGTAAGCACTTACCAACCTGCCTGGAAGAGGCGACGCACATGAAGATCACCGTCTTCGGAGCCACCGGCGGCACAGGGCTGGAGCTGCTGCGCCAGGGACTGGAGCGGGCCCACGACGTCACCGCCGTCGTCCGCGACGCCGGCCGCCTGCCCGCCGGACTGCGCGACCGCCTCGACGTGCTCGAGGCCGACATCATGAACCCCGACGCCATCGCCCCCGCCGTCGCCGGCCGGGACGCCGTGCTGAGCGCGATGGGCTCGCGCGAACGCGGCCCCACCACCGTCCAGACCGACAGCATCACCTCCATCCTCGCGGCCATGCGGCGGGAGGGCACGCGGCGGCTGCTGATGGTCAGCGCCGCCGGGCTGGAGGCCGACGCCGGTGACGGGCCCTTCACGCGGTACGTGCTCAAGCCGCTGATCGTCCAGCGGCTGTTCCGCCATTCTTACGCCGACCTGGCCAGGGCCGAACAACTGCTGCGCGGCAGCACCGGGGTGGACTGGACGATCGTGCGGCCCGCCCGCCTGACCGACGCCGGCCGTACCGGCGCCTACCGCACGGCCAGGGATCTGAGCGTCCGGGGCGGGCTGTCCACCTCCCGCGCCGACGTGGCCGACTGCATGCTGGAGCTGATCGGCGATCGTACGTCGGTCGGCCACGTCGTCTCGGTCGCCTCCTGAAGCGGCGCGGGCGTTCAGGGGGTGATGTCCACCAGGACCTTGCCGACGGCGCCGGCCTCCACCGCCCGGTGCGCGTGGATGGAGCCGGCCGACAGGCCCGACTCTCCGGGGAGCCGTGCCCGGGTGCGAAGGGGAGCGAACCCGAAACCCTCACATGACGCATGGCATCAGGACATTGCGCGAAGAAGGGCCAAAGGTGCCGCTGTCATGGGACTGGATCTGCATTCGGCGCGATTGACTGGGTTGCCAGAGTGGTGCTAATCAGGGACCGCCTCCCGTTCCCGCCTGTCCCAGGGCGGTGCCGTCCCGTTGATCACGCTGGAGCATGCTGCGCGCCAGTGAGGCGGGTCCAGGTGGAGCAAGGCCGGCAGGCCGAAGACCTGTACCCGCGCCGGACGATGACGACTCGGGGGTGAACGGTGAGCGACGAAGCCGATGTTGTGGTGATCGGAGCGGGCATCAACGGTCTGGTGGCCGCGGCCGAGCTCGCGGGCGCCGGATGGAAGGTGGTGCTGCTCGACACGCGCGACCGGCTCGGCGGGTTCATGGACTCCGAGGAGCTGACGATCCCCGGGCACGTCCACGACACGTTCTCCTCGTGGCATCCGCTGTTCGTCGGGGGCGGCGCGTACGCCGAGCTCGGCGCGGCGCTGCACGAGCGCGGCCTGGAGTACGCCAACACCGATGGCGCCGTGACCGCGTCCATCTCCGAGCGCGGCGTCGTCATCGCCGACCGGGACCCGGAGGCGACCGCCGCCCGGCTGGCCCACGCCGACGACCAGGCGGCGTACCGCACCATGCTCGCTGAGTTCGAGCGGCGTGCGGGCGTCGTGTTCGGCGTGCTCGGCTCGGAGCTGCGCGCCCGGGACATCGCCCGGGTCGGCGCGACCGCGTTGCGGGGCCTGGGCGTGAGCGGCGCGCTGGAGCTGGCCCGGGTCGCCGCGCAGAGCGGCCGCGGCTTCGTCCGCGAGCGTTTCACCGGGTGGGAGGCCGACCAGCTCTGGACGCCGTGGCTGCTGCATGCCGGGCTGGGCCCGGACCACGCCGGCGGCGGCCTGATGCTGCCGGTGATGGCGGCCACCATGCACGGCATCGGCCTTCCGGTGGTGAAGGGCGGAGCGCGGCGGTTCGTGGCGGCCTTCGAGCGGCTGCTCGCCGACCGTGGTGTCGAGGTCCGTCCGGGTGTCCGCGCCGAGCGGATCGAGGTCGCCGGCGGCCGCGCGGTCGCCGTCCACGCCGGCGGCCGGCGTATCGCGGCCCGCAAGGCGGTGCTGGCCTCGACCTCGACCGGCGATCTGTACGAGCGGCTGCTGGACCGCGACGCCGTGACCGGCAAGGGGCGGCGTGCGGCGCGGTTGCACCGGCCGGGCCGGGCCGCCATGCAGATCCACCTCGCCCTCGGCGAACGGTTGCGGTGGAGCGATGCCGCCCTGGACCCGGTGCCGCTGGTGCACGTCTCGAACGGCGCCGACGGCACCGGCATCGCCTGCGCCCAGGCCGAGGCCGGGTTGCTGCCCGCCGCGCCCACGGTCGTCGTCGGACAGCAGACGGTTCTCGACCCCAGCCGCGCTCCGGAGGGCGCCGGCACGTTGTGGATCCAGCTCCAGGAGCTGCCGTTCGCTCCCCGCGGTGACGCCGCGGGCGAGATCGACGTGGCCGGCGGGTGGAGCGAGGAGGTCGTGGCGGCATATGTGGGCCGGGTGATCGATCGCATCGCGGCCTTCGCTCCCGGTCTTCGCGACAGCATCCGCGGCACCGTCGCCCTGCCGCCACCCGCCCTGCTCGCCGCGAACCCGAACGCGGTCGCCGGTGACCCGTACGGCGGCGCCGCCGAACTCGACCAGAGCTTCGTGTGGCGTCCCGGCACCGGCACCGGCCACCGGACGGGCATCGCCGGGCTCTGGCACATCGGCGCCTTCACCCATCCCGGCGCCGGCCTCGGAGGCGGCTCGGGACACATCGTGGCCCGGCAGCTCCTTTCGAGCGACGGTGTCCGGGCCAGAATCGGGCGCCTTCGCGACGGCAAGAACGCCTAGTGCCCTGAGCGCGATGGTGTTCGCGCAGCCGATGAAAATCATGACACAAGATGTCGGGTTTTACGGCGAGCATGATGCGCTGGTCGGCGCCGATGGAGAGCGCCGACCGAGCCCTCATGGACAGACAAGGACCGCCATGCACGAAACGCGAGAAGAGCTCCAGGAACTGCAGGCTCTGCTGGACGCTTCTCTTTCCCGTTCCACCTCGCATCTCCGCTCGATCATCACCACCGACAGCACACTGACCGCGGAGCAGCTCACCGGCGTCCTCACCGGCATGTGCACCCTGGCGCTGTCCACCGTGACGGCGAAGGGCGAGCCGCGGATCAGCGGGGCGGACGGGCACTTCCTGCACGGCAAGTGGCACTTCGGCACGGCGCGCACAGCCGCCAAGGCCCGCCATCTGGCGGCCCGCCCCGCCGCCAGCGTCGCGCACCTGCGCGGTGAGGACCTGGGGGTGTTCACGCACGGCACGGTGGAGATCCTCAACCCCCTGGGTGGCGAGCCGGCCGCCGACTGGCCGGACCTGCTCGCCTACCTCAAGGACTTCTACGGCGACGACCTCTTCGACTGGGACAACGAAGTGGTCTACTACCGGCTGCATCCCCACTGGATGAGCGTCTTCGCCCCCGACCTCGCCAAGCTCACCGCGGAGTCCCGTTCGTGATCCGGGCTGAAGCCGGCGTCCGCGATTTAGTGCGGTGCAGCGAGCCGTAAGGCCGGGCTCGTCGTTCTCGACGAGCCCGCAAGGGCAACCCGGGCTCTTCCTTGAGGGGCGCGGGGCCTTCACCGCGGCCATTTCCATGAGTCACACCAGTCGATCGACAGATTCGCCGCAAGGCCGTCGGTGAATAACGTCGGTGCTGTTTCGACAGCGTCGATGGGAGTACGTGAGATGAAAATGCTCGCCCGCTTGATGGTCGCCGTGGTGACCCTGGGCGTGACCTTACTGACCGGCGGTTCGGCGCACGCCGCCGACACGGAGCGAACCTACAACGTGTGGCAGTGGAATGTGGCCGGCTGGAAGATGAACGACGGGTCCACGACCAACGGAATGGTGGACGCCGCGGCCGCGTCGATCCTGAACAGGGACGCGGATTTCGCGGCGTTCAACGAACTCTGCTGGAACCAGTACAAGGCACTGCAGGAAAAACTCCTGCAGAACGGCTGGGTGTCGGCGGGCACCAGCTTCGCCCGCTTCGCGGCCATCCGCAACGGGGGAGAATCGCACGATGACGAGGCCTGCAACGGAGAGCCGTACGGCGTCGCCATCTTCAGCCGGCGAGACCTCGGCATCGCCGAGAAGTACGACCTGCCGCAATACACCCCGAAAGTCGTGTACAAGCTTCTGTGCGCGCCGCTCGCCGACCTCGGGCGCATGCGGTTCTGCACCACGCACATCACCAGCAAGAATTCCGACATCAACGGAAGCCCCATCAACGAGCAGCAACTGAACGCGGTGCAGGAACATCTCGAAGACCTCTACAACGCCGGCAACACCGTGATCATCGCCGGCGACTTCAACGCACGCCCCCATCTGATCCGGCTCAACGACTGGTACTCCCCGTCGGTCAACGGGCCGAACAACCACAACAACACCGGGGCTTACCGGGAGCTCGACGACCTGGACCCGGTGTGCCCGGGCGTCGGCGAGACCACCGTCCTGGGCATCGGGAACGAGACACCCTGCGGCCAGCCTCCCAAGATCGACATGATCTTCGTACGGGAGAGCCTGATCGCCGGCGCGTACTCCGCTGACGCGCTCGGCCAGGGCACCGGCTGCGGCGGCGGAGGGTGCTCCGACCATCGCGTCCTGACCGGCACGGTCACGGTCCGCATCAGGGCCTGACGGCAGGCCCACCGGAGCCGCCCCGTCCGCCGGCCGACACGGCAGGCGGACGGGGCCCGCACCGGGCCTGTCACCAGCTGAGCACCCGCAGCGGCACTTTCGTCTCGGCCGGCTGGGCCTGCTCGCGCAGCTCCGGTACGGCGTCGCGCAGCACCTTGATCCCGAGCGGCACGAGCACCAGGCACAGGGCGGCGCCCGACAGGACGCCGTCGATCAGCTCGCTCCTCTTCAGCACGCCGGTCCACAACCATCCCGAGAACACGAACAGCGCCAGCCGCCCGGTGCCGAACGTGCCCGAGCGGAAGGCGGCGAAGCCGAGCAGCAGCGTCCCGAGGTAGAGGCCGAAGGCCGCCGAGACGGGCACCCGCCAGGGCCCGTAGGAGATGTCCTCGTACAGGCTCATCACGATCTCGGTCGTCCGCTCCAGCCCGAGCGTCCCGATGAGCCGCAGGGCCGTCTCGTCCACGCCCGCCCAGTACAGGCGCGAGAACAACCCGACGACCACCATCGCGCCGCCCAGGCGGGCCGGCCACGGTGAGCGCGCGGCGGCCACCCGTGCCAGCACGACGACGGCCAGGCACAACACGATGGCGCCCGCCGTGTAGAGGGCGTATCCGGCGGTGGCCAGGCCGGGGTTCACGGTGTAGACGGCCAGTTGCTCCGGAGCGGCGAACGGCTGCGCGGCGAAATGCGCCCGCTGCTGCGCGGTGAACGGCGCCGTGCTCGTCGCCAGGTGGCGCAGCGTCAGCCCGGCGAGCCACAGGAGCGGGCCGAGTACCAGGGCGCCGCCTCCGAGGAAGCGCCCGGGAAACCAGGCGTTGTGGGTGATCAATGGCATGCCGCTCACCCTGGCGTGCGGGAGCGGGCCGCCACATCTGCCGTTCGTCCAGGTACGGACATCACTTTAGTCAGCAGCGAGCCCGTGGAACGGCAGGGGCACCGGGCCGAACGCCTATGAGGATGCCGACCCATCAGGTCTCAAGACGTGAAGCACCAGTGGGTACGCTGGCCGGGCTTCCGGCTGCCCACCGAACGCGGAGCGGCCGCCGATGCCCTGCGTGAGGCGTGGGACCGGGCCGGGTCGGAGCGCCTGCTGCGGCGGTCAGGGCCGCACCGGCACCGCCCCGGCCTGCCTGGCCGTGCTCGACGGCGCACCGAACGACCAGGCGGTCACCTACGTACGCGAGCCGGGGTCAGATCCTGGGAGGCCTGCGCCGCCGCTTCACGGTGACGTGCCACCGCTTACGCAGCCATTCGACGCCCGCGTAGAACCCCACCATGCAGGGAATCGAGTAGAACGCCGACCCCCACCCCTGCACCCAGTACACGTTGTACGCCGCAGCCACCATGAACGGCCCGAGCAGCGTCCACGTACGCCACTCCGAGGCCAGCACCCACGAGGCGGCCCGCCGGACGTGGTACAGCCGCACCCGCCCCGACAACGCCATCCGCAGTTCCAGCACCCGGCGAAGCTGGTGGACCGAGTAGATGACCTGCGCGGACGAGGTGGCCTTGGCGTTGGCCAGCTCGTACAGCTCGGCGTGCAGTTCCTCGGCGTAGCGGCTGCGGTGCCTGGCGGGCAGCAGCCGGGTCAGGGCGTCGACCAGGACCACGGCGGGGCGGGCGACGTTGGCCCGCTTGGCGGCGACGTGCGCGGGCTCGAACTGGTGCAGCCACTTGTCCAGCCGGCGGACCAGGCGGACGGCCTGGCCGAGGTCGCGGTCGAGCTCGCGGGCGCGGATCTGGACCTCGTCCAGCGTGCCTGCCAGGGTCCGGGCGGGCTCGAAGATCCGGTCGCAGGCGTTCATCACGGTGAGCGCCCTGACGCGGTGCCGGGCCCCTGCGATGATGCGCTCGTCGGTGATGCCGCGCGACAGGAGCCTGGCCTGGTCGAGGCTCCGGTCGAGCACGTTGAGCGGCGTGCTGGTGAGGTCGGGGATGCGGGCCTCCTCCAGCGTCCCGGCCAGCCGCAACGCGCGCCCGCGTGCGCGGTCGAGCAGGATGACGGCCTCCAGGGAGTAAGCCAGCTCGCGACAGCGCTCCAGGTCCTCAACGAGGATCCCGGCGTGGACGCGGGCCCGCTCCAGGGCTCTGGTGAGGTCAAGGATCCCGGTGGTCTGGAGAACGTCGGCACTGCCGCCTAATTTGCTCACATCGCACCATCCGCGAGGCCGGGCCGCCTGATCGGCAGGGTGCCGATCTTGGTGTGTGCCTTGGCGAGCGCCTGACGCGCCTGCTCGGCACCGTCCGCCGTGAGCCGGTAGTAGCGACGGCGGGGGCGGCCCTCCTCGCTCGGGTCGATGTCCTCGAACCTCGACTGCAGCCAGCCGATGCCTTCAAATCTGGCAAGGATGGGATGGATCGTGCCACTCGGCAGCCCGGCGGCGTCACAGATCTCCAGCCCGTACATCTCCCGTGTGGGGCTCTCCAGAAGAGCGCGGAGCACGAGCTGGGTCGACAATGTCATGCGCGGACCACCCATGCTCTAACTCTACCTAGGGGCTAGGTAGAGAACAAGCATCTACGCCGCCTCGGCGGCCATCCGCCGCCGGCCCCGCCTCGTACGACTCCGCCACGCCCGCCACCGACTTGCTGATGGCCGCATCGTGTGGCGGGTATGGACCGGTGTGCCCTGGCGGGATGTGCCCGGGCCAGGACAGCGACACCCGGCGACTGCCGGTGCTGCTGAACCGTATCCGCATACCCTGGCCGGGCCGCGTCGGCCGGCCACGCACGCGGCTGCACAGCCTGACCGGCGACAAGGCCTGCGGCTCGGCCGCCAACCGCACGCTGCTGCGCCGCCGCAACCAGAGCGAACGCCTGATGAACCGGCGCAAGCAGTACCGCGCCATGGCCACCAGTACCCCTGATCCAGGGGAACACACCCTAGCAGCACCCGTCGGCGCAGCCCTGCTCACGCGCAGGCGCGCCCTCGCCGGCGAGCGGGGGCGGGCAGCAGGTGTCGCCGCGCCAGGCTTCGCGGCCTTCCTTGACGGCGACGGCGGCGATGACGAGGGCGGCGATCGGGTCGGCCCAGGACCAGCCGAACAGGCTGTTGAGCGCCAGGCCGGCGAGGAGCACCCCGGACAGGTACGTGCACAGCAGCGTCTGCTTGGAGTCGGCGACGGCCGAGGCGGAGCCGAGCTCGCTGCCGGCGCGGCGTTGCGCGTGCGACAGGAACGGCATGACGACCAGGCTGAGGGCGGCCAGGATCAGGCCGGGGGTGGAGTGCTCGGCCTCGCCGGCGCCGAGCAATGCGCGCACGGCGTCGAAGGTGACGTAGGCGGCCAGCGCGAAGAACGAGATCGCGATGACGTGCAGCGCCATCCGCTCCCGCCGTTCGTGGTCGTGGGCGGAGAACTGCCAGGCCACCGCGGCGGCCGAGGCCACCTCCACGACCGAGTCGAGGCCGAAGCCGATCAGCGCGGCCGAGGAGGCGAGGGTGCCGGCGGTGATGGCGACGGCCGCCTCGATCACGTTGTAGGTGATGGTCGCCGCGACCAGCAGCCGGATGCGGCGCCGCAACGCCGTGCGCCGGGCGGGGCCGGGAGCGGGCAGGTCGATCGCGCTCACCTCGCCCCACCTCGCCCGGCGTCCGGGTGAGGGGCGGGGCAGAGCGTGACCGCGTGGCCGGTGGCGACCAGCAACTGCTCGGCGGAGGCGAGCAGGTCCATCAGCTCGGGCCGGGTCAGGCTGTAGAAGGACTGGCGGCCCTCGGCGCGGTAGTCGACCAGGCCGCAGTCGCGCAGGCAGGCCAGGTGCTTGGAGACGGTGGACTGGGCCAGGCCGAGCTCGGCCACGAGGTCTACGACGCGAGCCTCGCCGCGGGCCAGGCGTTGCACGATGCGCAGCCGGTTCTCATCGGCCAGGGAGTGGAAGAGCGCGGCCGCCGGGGGGACGCCGGCGGCGATGTCCGCGCTGACACAGGGCCCCGCATCGCTATCAATCGCCATATGGCGATGATATCCCGTTCTGGGCATCTCATGGCAAGGAGCGGCCCAGAGCTTGAGGCGGGCTCCAGGCGCGCTCCTGGTGCGCATCCGGGTGCGCTCCTGGTGCAAACCCCGTGACCGGTGCGGGTTCGGGGTCGCTTCAGCCGAGCAGGGCCGACGGGTCGCGTTCCGGTGGGCCGGCGGGCCACCACTCGTCCCCGCGCTGCCGGAACGGGTACCAGCGTCCGTCGCGGCTGTAGCGCAGTTGCAGCGGGCCGAGGGTCCAGCGGTTGCGCCACACCTCCGGGCGCGGCGGGCGTTCGCCCTCCCAGCCGGACTCCAGCAGCGCCTGAGCCCTGGCCAGCTCGTGCCGGGGCGGGGTCCAGGCGTGCTCCAGGACGTCGAGGCCGTCGGCGCCGCCGTAGCGCCACGCCTGGACGGCGGCGCCGAGCCCGAGCTCAGGCCGCGCTTCCGGCCTGGCGTCCGGGTCGTCGTCCGATACCGCGTTCGGGCCGGTGGCCGGTATGAGGGCCGGGCCGTGTTCGGCGAGGAGGCGGACGTGGTCCTGGTGCTCGGTCAGCTCGGGCAGGCGGCCGTGCCGGAGCAGGTCGCGGGCCCGGCCGGCGGCGGAGGCGGCCAGGAGCGCGAGGGCGGTCACGTCCACGCCCGGGCCGGGCTCCAGGGCGGGCGGGGTGTAGGCGACGTCGTACGGCGGCGGCTCCGGCAGCGGCGGCACCCCCGCCGCGTACGCCAGTGCCGCCGGCACCCCCGACGGCTCCTGGACGGGCGCCTCGCGCTCCTGCAACGCCTCGATCAGGTCGCGCTCGCCGCGCCCGCGCATCAGCAGCAGCACGAACGGGTCCGCGTCCAGCAGCCACGACACCTGGTAGCACAGGGCGGCGGCGTGCTTGCAGGGATGGCCCCAGTCGGGGCAGGAGCATTCGGGCTCGAGGTCGCCGACGGCCGGCAGCAGCGGCACGGCGGCGTCCTCCGCCGCCTCGACGAGGTCGTGCGGCATGTCGCGGTCGAGCAGCGCGGCGATGTGCCCGGCCTTGGCGGCGACCTGGTCGAGGAAGCGTTCCCAGGCCGCGTCGGTGAGCTGCTCGACGCGGACGACGACGTCGTACTCGCTTTCGGCGACGGCGGCGATCCTGCCGGGGCTGACGGTGATGGGGCCGAGCCGGCCCTGTTTGGCGTACGCGCGGCCGTTGCGCAGCAGGGTGTGGTCCAGGGAGGTGTCCTCCATGGCCTGGATCCAGGCGCGTCCCCACCAGGAGGTGGCGAAGCGGGCGCCGGCGCGTTGCGGGGGGAAGGCGGCGAAGCCGCGGGCGTCGGTCATGCGGGCTCCCAGGGGGTCAGCGGAGCTCGACCAGGGCGGCGAGTTCGGTGTCGGTCAGCTCGGTGAAGGCGGCCTCGCCGGAGGCCAGCACGGCCTCGGCGAGCGAGCGCTTGGCGGTCAGCATCTGGGCGATGCGGTCCTCGATCGTGCCTTCGGCGATGAGGCGGTGCACCTGGACGGGCCTGGTCTGGCCGATGCGGTAGGCGCGGTCGGTGGCCTGGTCCTCCACGGCGGGGTTCCACCAGCGGTCGTAGTGGATGACGTGGTCGGCGCGGGTGAGGTTCAGGCCGGTGCCGGCGGCCTTGAGGGAGAGCAGGAACACCGGGGCCTCGCCGTCCTGGAAGCGCCGGACCATCTCCTCGCGGCGGGCGACGGGGGTGCCGCCGTGCAGGAGCTGGGTGGGCACGCCGCGGCCGGACAGGTGGCGTTCCAGCAGGCGGGCCATGGCGACGTACTGGGTGAAGACCAGCACGGCGCCGTCCTCGGCGACGATGGTGTCGACGAGCTCGTCCAGCAGCTCCAGCTTGCCGGAGCGGCCGGGCAGGCGCGGGCTCGCCTCGTGCAGGTACTGGGCGGGGTGGTTGCAGATCTGCTTGAGCCCGGTGAGGAGCTTGACGATGAGGCCGCGCCTGGCCATGCCCTTGGCGTCGGCGATCTGGGCCATGATCTCGCGCACGACGGCCTCGTACAGGCTGGCCTGCTCGGTGGTGAGCGGCACCGGCCGGTCGGTCTCGGTCTTGGGCGGCAGCTCGGGCGCGATGCCGGGGTCGCTCTTGCGGCGGCGCAGCAGGAACGGCCCCACCAGCCGGGACAGCCGCTCGGCCGTGCCGGTGTCGCCGGACTCGACGGGCTTGGCCCATCGCGCCCTGAACCTGGTGAGCGGGCCGAGCAGGCCCGGCGTCGTCCAGTCAAGGATGGCCCACAGCTCCGACAGGTTGTTCTCCACGGGGGTGCCGGTCAGAGCGACGCGCGCGGCGGCGGGGATCTCGCGCAGGGCCTTGGCGGTGCCGGAGGCGGGGTTCTTGACGTGCTGGGCCTCGTCGGCGACGACCAGGCCCCAGGGGTGGGCGGCCAGCAGGGGCGCGTCCAGGCGCATGGTGGCGTACGTCGTCAGCACGAAACCCTCGTCCGGCAGGCTGCGGTTGGCGCCGTGGTAGCGGCGGACGGGCACGCCCGGCGCGAACCGGGTGATCTCGCGCTCCCAGTTGCCCAGCAGCGAGGCGGGGCAGACCACGAGCGTAGGACCTGGGGCTTCGGCGGCTCCGGTGGTGCGGGTGGCTTCGGCGGTGCGGTGCAGGTGCAGGGCGATGAGGGTGATCGTCTTGCCCAGGCCCATGTCGTCGGCCAGGCAGGCGCCCAGCCCGAGCGAGGTCATCCTGACCAGCCAGCGCAGCCCGGCGAGCTGGTAGTCGCGCAGCGTGGCGGCCAGCCCCGGCGGCGGGCCGGCGTCGGCGGGCTCGGCCAAACGCCGGCGCAGCTCGTCCAGCCAGGCGGTGGGCTCGACGGGCACCTGCTCGCCCTCGACCTCGACCGTCCCGGTCAGGGCGGCGCCGAGCGCTTCGATGCCGGTCAGCGGCTTGAGGTCGCGCTGGCGGGCCTTGCGGGCCAGGTCGGGGTCGATGAGCACCCACTGGTCGCGCAGCCGGACGACGGGGCGGTGCGACTCGGCCAGCCGGTCCATCTCGGCGGCGGTCAGGCGCTCGCCGCCGAGGGCGAGCTGCCAGTTGAAGCTGGTCATGTGGTGCCCGCCGAGGAAGGACGGCAGGTCGGAGGGTGCGGCGTCGCGGTCGCCGACGACGGCGCGGGCGCTGAGGCCGCGGACGAGCGACTTGGGCCAGTGCACGTCCACGCCGGCGGCGGCCAGCCGGTCGGCGGCTCCGGCGAGCAGGTCCCCGATGTCGCCGTCGGACAGGGTGAGCTCGTCGGGGACGGCGCTGTCCAGGAGGCGTTCGAGGCGGGGCCAGGCGCGGGCGGCGCGGCGTACGGCGAGGGTGGCCTCGATCCTGGCGCGGGCGCCGAAGCCGGGGTCGCGGCCGTGCCACAGGTCGGCGGCGTCCACCACGAGGGACGGGTCGGCCAGGCTGTGGAGCTGGACGACGGCGCGGAACTCGGCGGCCCCCTGGCCGGTCGCTTCGTCGGGCAGGTGGTCGGCTTCGACGCGCAACGACAGCCGGACGCCGGCGTCCAGCCCGGCGGAGCTCTCCTCGGCCCAGCGGCGCAGGTGGGGGACCTTGACGGGCCGGGCGGCGGCGAAGGCGGTGGTGCCGGTGGCGCGCACGGCGCCGGGTGAGCGGGGCATGGCGTCGGCGACGGCGTCGAGGAAGGCCCGCACGAGCGCTTCGGCGTCCGGCAACAGCGGGCCCTCGGCCGAGGCCGGCTCGCCGCCGGAAGGGCCGCTCATGGGGAGGGGATGGCACGGGCGGCGGCGGGCATGGCGGCGGCCAGCTCCCGTACGCGGCGCAGGTCGTCGGCGTCCAGCGGTCCGGCCCGCCACGAGTCGTGCTCGCCGGCCGTCACGCCGGGCAGGATGCGCCCCCGGGTGACGAGCTGGAGCGCGACGAGCGCGGCGGCGCCCCAGAAGCGGGCGGCGGGGTGGGCGTGCGCGTCCATGCGGGCTCTGGCCAGCGCCGCGACCGCCTGCGCGACGGGCACAAGGGTGGCGGGGGCGGAGCGGGTGACGATCCGGCCGTCGAGCTCCTCGGCGACGGTGACCTGACCGTCTCCTTCGGGGTCGAGGAAGGCGATCTGGCCGGACCTGGGCGGGTCGCCGGGTTGGAAGACTGCGGAGTGCCGGGCCAGATCCGTCGAAGAGCTCACGGCCGTACAGTGTACGGTACGGAGGGGGTGTGGTTTACCGCAGCGAAGATCGGGCAGCGTCCCCATTCCACACTTTTCCGGATCTTCCATAGCCTTGATCTCATGACTGACTGGCTGATCGGATTGATGGAGAGCCTGGGTGCCGTGGGGGCGGGGCTGGCCATCGCACTGGAGAACTTGTTCCCGCCCCTGCCGAGCGAGGTGATCCTACCGCTGGCCGGTTTCACGGCGAGCAAGGGCAACATGGACCTGCTCGACGTGCTGGTGTGCACCACGCTGGGCTCGGTGGTCGGCGCGCTGGCCCTGTACTGGGTCGGAGCGCTGCTCGGCCGCGAGCGCACGCTGGCCATCGCCTCCAAGCTCCCCCTCGTCAAGATCACCGACATCGAGAAGACCGAGGCGTTCTTCCAGCGTCACGGGCGCAAGACCGTCTTCTTCGGCCGGATGATCCCCATCTTCCGCAGCCTCATCTCCATCCCGGCCGGCGTGGAGCGCATGCCGCTGCCGATCTTCCTGCTGCTCACCACCGCCGGCAGCCTCATCTGGAACACCGCGTTCGTGATGGCCGGCTACCTGCTCGGCGACAACTGGCACCTGGTGGAGACCTACGCGGGCATCGGCAGCAAGGTCGTGCTCGGCCTGGTCGCCCTCGCGGTCGTGGTCTTCGTCGTCGTCCGGCTGACCGAGCGCGCCAAGGGAAGGCATGCGAGCCGTCGTTGAGGGCCTGCGCGTGGGCGCCGCCGTGGTCCTGGGCGCACTCAGCGCGCTCGCGGAGCTGGCGTTCCTGCTGCTGACGCTGCCGTTCCTGGGCAATCCGAACGTGCGGGCCGCCGCCCGGCGGCTGGCCCGGCTGGAGGCCCGCCGCCTGCGCCTTGACCTGTCCGAGCTGGACGCGCTGGGCGAGGGGCGGGGCAGGCGGGCCACCGGTTACCTGGCCGCGCGGGTGCCGGTCGGGTTGCTGGGCGGCCTGGTGCTGGTGTTGCTGGTGTTCGGGATCGTGACCGGGGTGCGGATCGCGCTGGCCTGGGGGCGGGGCGAGCCGTTCGACGGCATGCTGCCCTCGGTGCCGATCGTCGCCTACTTCGGGGTGGGCGGGTTCGTGTTGCTGTTCCTGGTGCTGTCGGGGCTGGCCGGCGCGCACGCGGTGGAGTGCGTGCTGGCCCGGCGGATGCTCGGCCCCGACCCGACCGAGGTGCTGCGGCGCCGGATCGCTGAGCTGGCCGAGAGCCGGGCCGGGATCGTGGCGGCGGTCGACTCGGAGCGGCGCAGGATCGAGCGTGACCTGCACGACGGGCTGCAGCAGCGGCTGGTGGCGCTGTCGATGCTGATCGGCCGCTCCCTGCGCGGCCGTACCGAGCTGATGCGCCAGGCGCACCAGGAGGCGCAGCAGGCGCTCGCGGAGCTGCGCGAGGTGGCCTGGCGGGTCTATCCGAGCGGGCTGGACACGCTCGGGCTGGGCGAGGCGCTGGCGGGGGTCGCGGAACGCTCCAGCGTCCCGGTCAGGGTAGATTGCCGCCTGGAACAGCGGCCGCCGATGGCGGTGGAGACGGCGGCGTACTTCGTCGTCTGCGAGGCGGTGACGAACGCGGCCAAGCACGCCGGCGCCACGCTGATCAGGGTCGAGGTGTGGCAGGAGGAAGCGGCGGTGCACGTACGGGTGCGCGACGACGGCTCGGGCGGCGCGCAGGCCTCGGGAGGCGGCCTGTCGGGCCTGGCCAGGCGGGTGGCGGCGCTCGACGGCGGCTTCGAGGTGACCAGCCCGGCGGGCGGGCCCACGACGATCACGGCGGTGCTGCCGTGCGGGTGATCCTCGCCGAGGACTCCACGCTGCTGCGCGAGGGCCTGGTACGCCTGCTGCTGGAGGAGGGCCACGAGGTGCCGGCGGCGGTCAGCGACGGCCAGGCCCTGGTGGCGGCGGTTCAGGAGCACGTGCCCGACATCGTCGTGGTGGACGTGCGCATGCCGCCCACCCACACCGACGAGGGCCTGCGGGCGGCGCTGGAGATCCGCCGCCGGTGGCCGGGGGTCAAGGTGCTGGTCCTGTCGCAGTACGTGGAGAAGCGCTACGCCACCGAGCTGATGAGCTCCGACGTCGAGGGCGTCGGCTACCTGCTAAAGGACCGGGTCGGGCAGGTCGGCGACTTCCTCGACGCGCTGGAGCGGGTCGGCGCGGGCGGCGCCGCGTTCGACCCGGAGGTGGTGCGGCAGCTCCTGGCCCGCACCACGCAGGTGGACCCGCTGTCGCGGCTGACGGCGCGCGAGCGTGAGGTGCTGGAACGGATGGCGCAAGGGCTCACCAACGCCTCGATCGCCCAGGAGCTGCACGTGTCGCAGAGCGCGGTGGAAAAGCACGTCAACTCGCTGTTCGACAAGCTGAACCTGTCGCACACCACCGGCTACAGCCGCCGCGTGCTGGCCGTCCTGCACTTCCTGGAGTCCTGAGGCTCAGTGGCGGCGCAGGACGAGGCTCGCCTCGCCGCCGGAGACGCTGAGCTCGGCCAGCCCGCCGATCGGGATGGTGGCCAGCGGGTAGGTGTGGCCGACGTCCACGCCGGCCAGCACCGGCAGGCCCTCCAGCACCGGCTGGGTGGCGATGATCTGCTCCAGCAGCGGGCGCGTCATGTGGGTCGCCCGCTGGAAGCGCCCGATGACCAGCCCGCGCACGCCGGCGGCGTCCGGCAGCTGGAGCAGGGAGGTCAGGTTCCGGGCGAAGGTCGCCGGGTGCGACTCCAGGTCGTCCTCCAGCACGAGGATCGCGCCGTCGAGTGAGGGCATGTAGGGGGTGCCCTGCAGCAGGCTGAGGGTGGAGAGGTTGCCGCCGACGATGCGCCCCTCGGCGGCGCCCGGCCGCAGCCGCCACCATCCCTCGTTGCGGAAGAGCTCGCGTTTGTCCTGGTCGAGGAACCACAGGTCGTCGCTCCAGGTGTCGGCCGGACTCAGCGTGACCGGCTCGGAGCCGAACATGACGTCGGTGAACCAGCGCAGCGTCTGCTCGAAGTGGTCGCGCATCCCGAACGTCGCCCAGTGCGGCCCGGAGTAGGTCACCAGCCCGGTGCGGGCGAGGATCGCGTTCTGCAGGGCGCTGATGTCGGAGTAGCCGCACAGGATCTTGGGGTTGGCCCGGATCAGGTCCCAGTCGAGGTACGGCAGGAGCTCGTTGCTGTTGTAGCCGCCGATGACCGTGATGATCGCCGCGACCGAGGGGTCGGCGAAGGCGTCGTGCAGGTCGGCCAGGCGGGAGGCGACGGAGGAGGAGTCGAAGGCGTCGCGCTCGTCGACGTGGCGGCCGTAGGTGAGCGTGAGGCCGAGCTCGGCGAAGCGGGTCTCGATGACGGCGGTGTGGTCGTGCTCGGTCACCATGGCGCGGGACCTGGCCGGGGCCACGACGCGCACGACATCGCCCCTGGTCAGCTTGGTGGGGAAGGTCATGCCCAGGGACCCTATCGGGCTCGCGGGGGAGGGCTCATCCGCATTTCGCCACCGACCAACAGGATTGCCTTGACAAAACTTTTTGTCGGTGGAACGCTGGAGCCACCTCAGAGAAGGAGCCGGACCATCATGAGAAAGATCATCGCGAACCTGTTCATCTCGCTCGACGGCGTCGTCGAGGCCCCCGAGACCTGGCACTTCCCCTACCTCGACGAGGAGATGGGCCAGGCGATCGCCGCCCAGATGCAGGCCGCCGACGCCCTGCTGCTCGGCCGCCACACCTACGACGTCTTCGCCGCCCACTGGCCGCACCGCGACGCCGCCCAGGACCCCATGGCCGCCACGCTCAACGCCGTGCCCAAGTACGTCGTCTCCACCACCCTGACCGCCCCCACCTGGGCCAACACCACCGTCATCGCCGCCGACCCGCGCAAGGAGCTGCTCCAGCTCAAGGAGCGCCCCGGCAGGGACATCGGCATGAGCGGCAGCCCCACCCTGGTGACCTGGCTGCTGCGCGAGGGCCTGCTCGACGAGCTCAACCTGATGGTGCACCCCATCGTCGTCGGCGCCGGCCGCCGCCTGTTCGAGCCCGGCACCGGGCAGATCCCGCTGACGCTCACCCGATCCGCCACCTTCAGCACGGGCGTGCTGAACCTGACCTACACGAGGGCCTGACCATGCCTGCCAAGACCGTCGCCGAGAAACTGCTCGTCAAGCCGGGCACCGCCGTCTGGATCTCCGAGGAGGCCCACCGCCCGCTGGTGGAGCCGCTGCCCGAGGGCGCCCGCCACGCCGGCGACCTGCGGGAGGCCGCCGTCGCGGTGTTCTTCGCCGCCGACGCCGCCACCGCCCGCCGGCTGCTCGACCAGCACCGCGCCGCGCTCACCGAGCCCGCCGTCGTCTGGGTCGCCTACCCCAAGGGCAACAAGTCCGACATCAACCGCGACACGCTGTGGCCCATCGTCGGCGAGTACGGCCTGCGGCCCAACGGCCAGGTCGCCGTGGACGAGGTGTGGTCGGCCCTGCGCTTCCGTCCCCTGAAGGAGGGCGAGCCCCCGTTCACCGGCGGCCGCGGTTGACCCCCGGCCCCGCGGGCGGGTGCTTGAATGGCCCTCGGGCCGCCGCACCGAAGGAGCTCCGCGTGGACCCTCTGGCCAAGACGTTCGGCACGACCCTGGTCACCGCGATGACCACCCCGGCCTGGCCGCGGGCCCGCACCGCGGCGGTGCAGCTGTGGCGCGAGGCCCGCCCCGACCAGGCCGGCGCCGTCGAGCGGGACCTGACCGACGCCCGCGCGCTCGCCCTGGCCGCCAAAGACGAGGGCGACACCGACACCGAGCGGGCCCTGGCCGGCTCCTGGCAGCTGCGGCTGCAGCGGCTCCTGCGCGACAGCCCCGCCCTCGCCCCCGAGATCCAGCGCGTCCTGGACGAGGTGCTCACGCCCGCCCTCGCCCCGGCGGCCCGGCCCGGCCGGACGGCCACGATGACCGCCACCGCCCGCGACCACGGCCGCATCTACCAGGCGGCGGGCAACCAGTACATCACCGAGCACGGGGCGGGCGGGCAGGAGTGAGCGCGGAGCGGGAGGTCGTCGAGGCGGCCCGCGAGCGCGCCGCCGCCCTGGCCTCAGGCGACGCCGAACGGCTGCGCCGCTCCCTGCACCCCGGCTTCCACTGGACCTCCCACACCGGCCGGCGGTTCGACCGCGACGCCTACGTCGCCGCCAACACCGCAAGCGGGCTCACCTGGCGGCGGCAGTCGCTGGAGGAGACCGAGGTGACGGTGGTCGGCCCGGTCGCGGTGCTGCGCTGCGTGGCGTGCGACGACGTGGTCGACGGGCGGGGCGAGCGGGTGACGTACCGGATGCCGATGACGCAGACCTGGGTCAGGCAGGACGGCCGCTGGTTGTGCCTGGCCGGGCACGCGGGCCCGGCTCGACTCTCCCCCCGTGGGAGACCTCATGCTACGTCGCAGGAACGCCGGGAACGGGAGGGCGACGCATGACCATGGTGAAGGACGTCGAGGCGCGCGGCACGCAGCACTGCGAGACGACGGCGCTGGGGGTCCTGCTGCGCCACGAGGGGCTGGACCTGTCGGAGCCCATGCTGTTCGGGCTCGGCTCCGGGCTGTCGTTCGTCTACTGGGACGGCAAGAACCTGCCGTTCCCGTTCCTCGGCGGCCGCGTCAAGCCGTTCGAGCTCACCCGGAACCTGGCCGCCAGGCTGGGCGCGACGCTGACGGTCGCGGAGACCGCCTCGGCGCGCAAGGCGTGGGAGAACGTGGCCGCGCCCCTCGACGCCGGCCGGCCCGTCGGCCTCCAGCTCGACTGCTACCACCTCGACTACTTCACCACCAGGATCCACTTCGGCGGTCACGTCGTCGCCATGTACGGCTACGACGACCGCGACGCGTACCTGGTCGACACCGGCCCGCAGGGCGGGGCGGTGCGCACCAGCCGCGACAGCCTGGCCAGGGCGCGCGCCGAACGCGGCCCGATGACCGCCAGGAACCGCTCCTTCACCCTCACCCTGCCGGCCGGCCCGCCCTCCTGGCAGGCCGCCGTCCTGCCCGCCGTCCGGCACTGCGCCGAGGCGTTCCTCGCCGCGCCCATCGCGAACCTGGGCCACCGCGGCATCGCCAAGGCCGGCGACCTGGTGCCCGGCTGGCTGCGGCGCGCCGCCGACCCGCGCCGGGACCTGCCGCAGGCCGCCCTCCTCATGGAGCGGGCCGGCACCGGCGGCGCCCTGTTCCGCGCCCTGTTCCGCGACTTCCTCCAGGAGTGCACCGGCCTCGTCGACGCTGACGGCCTGCGCACCGGCCACCGCCTCTACGCCGAGGCGGCCACCTTGTGGACGGAGGTGTCCGCGCTGATCGGCAAGGCCGGGGAGAGCGGCGACCCGGCCCTCCTGGAGCGGGCCGGCGCCGTCCTGCACGACCTGGCGCGCATCGAAGGCGAGGCCATGCAGGTGCTGCGTCAGGTGTGACGCGGGGCGGGCGGCAGGTCGGTGGCGCGGCCGGCGAGGTGCCGGGCCAGCGCGACGGCGGCCGTCAGCGCCACGATCGCGCACACCCCCGGCCAGCCGGCCCGCCCGTAGGCGGCCGTCCCGAGCCAGGAGCCGGCGGCGCCGCCGAGGTACGCGCACGCCATGTACGCGGTGGTGAGCCGGCCGCGGGCCCCGGCGCGCACCCCGTAGACGCGCACCTGGTTGGCCACCATCCCCGACTGCATGGCGAGGTCCAGCAGCAGCGACCCGACCGCGAGCCCCGCCATCCCGGGTGCCCCGCCGAGCGCGCCAGCCGCGAGCACGGGCGCCGAGACGATGACCGCGACCAGGCAGACGAGGGTGACCGGGCCGGGGCCGCGCCGGTCCACCTGGCGCCCGGCGATCGGCGTGATCACCATGGTGGCCGCGTTCACCAGCGCGAGCACCCCGGTCGCGGACGCCGGCAGGCCGTAGGCGGGGCCGGTCAGCAGGAGCGTGATGCTCGCCCAGACGGCCGAGAACCCGGCGAAGACCAGGGCCTGGTAGAGGCACGAGCGCCGCAGCAACGGCTCGCCGACCAGCAACCGCAACGGCTCGGCCAGCAGCGCCAGATAGCGCCGCACCGGGGCAGGCGCTCCGCCGAGCGATGCCGCGTCGCGGCGTGCCGGCGAGGGCGCGCCGCCCGGCCGGTGCCGCTCCGCCGGTTCTCCTCCGGCCGGCAGCACCCGGAGCAGGACGAGCGCGACGGCCAGGGTCAGGGCCGCCGCCACCAGGTACGGTGCCCGCCAGCCCAGCCCTTCCACGAGCGCCCCGCCGAGCGTGCGCGACAGCAGCATGCCGCCCAGCCCGCCGCTCAGCAGCATCCCGCTGACCCTCCCGCGACGGCCCTCGCTCACCAGCCCGGCCGCCATCGTTCCGACGATCGGCCCGATCACGGTCGTGGCGCCGGTGAGCACGGCGGCGGCCAGCAGCACCCCCAGCGTGGGCGCGCCGGCCGCGACCAGGAGCCCCACGCCGGTGAGCAGCAGCAGACCGACGATCAGCCGCCGGTAGGGGATCCGGTCGCCGAGCGGCACCAGCAGCACGATCCCGGCCGCGTACCCGGCCTGCGTCGCGCTCACCACCCGCGCCGCCGCCCCGGCGGACACCCCCAGCCCGTCGGCCACTCCGGGGACGACGACCTGGGGGAAGTACACGTTCCCGACCGCCACCCCGGCAGCCAGGGCCAGCAGCAGGATCAGGGCCGCGCCCGGCTCTCCCACCGGCCCCGCGTCGGTCGGGGTGGGTGTGGCCGCGCCGCCCGTCTGTGCAGAGGTCATGCGCCAAGCAGAGCGCCCAGGACGCCCCGCCGCCCATTGATGTAGCCTCCAGCTTAATGATCAGTTACGAGCTCGGCGTCGAGGACCTCGCCGACACCCGGTTCGCGATCTCGCCCCTGGCCGAGACCGTCTTCAGCCTGCGGGTCCTGCGCGACCCCGGCCTGCACGCCCTGCACCTGCCCTGGCGCAGGACGGTGCTCGCCAGGCTGGAGGCGGCCGACGCCGAACGGCTGACCGCGCTGGTCGGCGAACGGCTGGCCCTGCCCGACTTCCTGACCCCGAGGCCCGAGACGTTCGCGCCGGCGTTCGAGGAGGAGCTGGCCCTCGTCCGGCGCACACCCCCCGGGCTGGTCCGCCGGGACGTGCCGGCCGCGCTCGTCTCCCGGCCGGCCCTGGACGGCGACGACGACGCGGCCCGTTTCCGCGACGCGGCCTGCGAGCTGCTGCGCCGCTACTGGGCGCTGGCGGTCGAGCCGTTCTGGCCCCGGATGCGGCAGGTGCTGGAGGCCGACATGACGTACCGGGCGCGGCGGCTGGCCAGGGGCGGCGCCCGGCTGCTGTTCGCCGACATGCACCCGAACCTGCGCTGGCACGACGGCGTGCTGCGCATCTCCAAGATGATCGGCCACCACCATGTCGCCGCGTCCGGGCGGGGGCTGCTGCTGATGCCGTCGGTGTTCGCCCACAAGCCCGCCCCGCCGGTCAGCCCGGACGAGCCGCCCAGCCTGGTCTACCCGAGCAGGGCGGTGGCCACGTTGTGGACGCCCGCGCAGGTCACGGACGCGGGCGCGCTGAGCGCGCTGCTCGGCGCGCCCCGCGCCCGGCTGCTGCGCCTGCTGGAGGAGCCGCTGCCGACGATCGAGCTGGCCCGCCGCCTGCGCGTCACCCCCAGCGCCGTCTCCCAGCACCTGCGCGTCCTGTACGGCTCGGGCCTGGTCGCCAAGGCCCGTGACGGGCGGCAGGTCCTCTACGGCCGCACCGAACTCGGCGACCGCCTCGTCACCGTGAAGCCCGGGGCTTAATCGTTTGGCCGCCGGGCGTCGTGACGGTGAGCTGGAGGCCGTACAGGTCGTCTGGAGGAGGATCGGGATGCAGATCAAGCGGCTCGGGGGCAGCTCGGTGGAGGTCACGGAGCTGGGGTTCGGCGGCGGCCCGCTGGGCGGGCTGTTCACGGCGACGCCCGAGGACGAGGCCGCCGAGGCGCTGGCGGCGGCGTGGGAGGGCGGCGTCCGCTACTTCGACACCTCGCCGCACTACGGGATCGGGCAGTCCGAACGCCTGATCGGCCGGTTCCTCAGCCAAAAGCCGCGCGACGAGTACGTGCTGTCCACCAAGGTAGGCCGGCTGCTCGTCCCGCAGGACCCGCAAGGGCGGATGGACGAGTTCTTCCAGGTGCCCGCCACCCACCGCCGCGTCTGGGACTTCTCCCGCGACGGCATCCGGCGCAGCGTCGAGGACTCCCTGACCCGGATGGGCGTCGACCGCTTCGACGTGCTCTTCCTGCACGACGCCGAGGAGCACTTCGAGGACGCGCTGTGTGAGGGCGCCCCCGCGCTGGCCGAGTTGCGCGCGGAGGGCCTGGTGGGCGCCATCGGGGCGGGCATGTACGACACGGGCCTGCTCACCCGGCTCGTCCGGGAGGCCGACGTGGACGTCATCATGCTGTCCGCCCACTACACGCTGCTGCGGCAGCCGGCCCTGGACGACCTGCTGCCGGCCTGCGCCGAGCGCGGGGTCTCGGTCCTGGCGGCCTCGGTGTTCAACTCCGGCATCCTGGCCACCCCCCGCCCCCGGCCCCGACGCGCGCTTCGAGTACGGGCCCGCGCCGGCGGAGGTGCTGGAGCGCGCGCACCGCATCGCCGACGTCTGCCAGGCCCACGGCGTGACGCTGCCCGAGGCGGCCCTGGCCTTCCCCCTGCTGCATCCGGTGGTCGCCGGCGTCGTGGTCGGCATGCGCTCGGCCGAGGAGGCGCGCCACAACCTGGCCTCGTTCAACCGTGAGGTGCCGGGGCGGTTGTGGGCCGACCTGGCCGCCGCGGGGCTGATCGACGCGCGGGCGGCCGCGTAGGCGGGCGATTTTGTCGGGCATGTCGGGTTCGACGAGGCCGATCATGAGCAGGTACGTCATGACCGGCCTTCCACGAGGGGAGCATCCACGTGAAACCCGTGTACGCGGCCGCCGCCGTGCACGTGCCCGCGCCGCCGGAGCAGGTGTTCGCGCTGATCACCGACTGGCCCCGGCACCACGAGTGGATGCTCCTGACGACCGCCCGGCAGGTGGGCGAGGACCGGCTGGAGGCGTACACGGGGGTGTGGCCGCTCGGCTTCCTCGACACGATGACGATCACCCACTGGGAGCCGCCGGCGCTGATGCGCGTCCTGCACACCGGGCGGGTGGTGCGGGGCCGCGGCGCCATCCGCGTCCGCCCTCAGGGGAACGGCAGCCGCGTGGTGTGGGCCGAGGAGCTGGAGCTGCCGCTCGGGCCGCTCGGCCGGGCGGCCTGGCCGCTGGTCCGGCCCGTCGCCGTCGCGTTCGCCCGCCACTGCCTGCACCGGCTGGCCCGGCTCCTGCCCCCGCCCGCCTGAACGCGTGCGGAATCGGTGAACCTGGACGGCCCGCCGCCCGACTGTGCTGGGTGACGGGAGGCCGAGATGTCTGATGAGCTGCTGATCGTGCGCGCCCAGCTGGGCGAGCGGGCGGCGCTGGCGGAGCTGGTGGCGCGCTGGCGGGTGCCGGTGTGGACGTACGTGCGGCGCATGCTCGACGCCGAGCGGGCCGACGACGTGAGCCAGGAGATCTGGCTGGCGGTGGTGCGCGGCCTGCCGCGGCTGCGGGAGCCCGAACGGTTCGCGCCGTGGCTGTTCACGATCGCGCGCAGGTCGATCACCGACCGGCTGCGCGGCCAGTACGCCCGCGAGCAGGAAACGCTCACGCCCGCCGGAAACACCTTCACCGGGGACACCTTCACCGAGGATCAGGTGGAGGCCATGGTGGACCGGGCCGTGCTGGTCGAAGCGCTGGCGCGGCTGCCGCTGCCGGAGCGGGAGGTCCTCGTCCTGCACTACCTGGAGGACCTGCCGGTGGCGGACTGCGCCCACATCTGCCAGGTCCCGGCCGGGACGATCAAGTCGCGGCTCAGCCGGGCCCGTCGCCTGCTGCGTACCTGCCTGGAGGAGGGAGACCGGTCATGAACGGAGACGAGGAGCCGCGCCTGTCCGCGCGGGAGCTGCTCGAGCGGCTGGAGCCGTCGCTGCGGGTCCGCACGCGCGTGCGGGCGGTGGCGGCGCTGGTGGCGGGGCTGGCCGGGGCGGTGTTCGTGCTCGGCCTGTGGTGGAGCGAGCCGGCGCCGCTGCCGGGGCGCACGCGGCTCGCGTTCGGGCTGCTCACGGCGTTCTGTCTGGCGTGGGCGTGCTACGGCGGCTGGCTGGTCAGGCGGCGGGTGCCGCTGTTCGCCACCGACCGGGTGATCGCCGCCTGGATCGCGCTGGCCGCCTGCGCCTCCGTCACCGCCCTGATCGCCTTCGTCGCCGCCCAGCGCGGCACCGTCCCGGTGCCGGCGCTGGTGGTGGGGGCGCTGTTCGTCGGGGCGGCCCTGGTTCTGGTGGTACGCGCGCACCGGCGGCGGGCGGCGCTGTTGCGCCGGTTGCGGGAGCTGGGCTCCGAGCCGCAGCCATGACCGGCCCCGGCTTACGAGGGCAGCGCGTACAGGTTGCCGTTGGAGCTGCCGACGTAGACGAAGCCGTCCCCGATGACCGGGGTGGTCGTGGTGGTGCCGCCGGTGGGGAGCCTGGATCGCACTGCGCCGGTGGTCGCGTCGAGGGTGTGGAGGGTGCCGTCGCGGGCGGTGACGTGGACGGCGTCGCCCGCCACGACGGGGCCGGTGGCGCGGCCCTTCGGCAGGGGGAGGCTCCAGCGACTCGTGCCGGTGGCGGGGTCGAGGGCGTACAGGGTGCGGTCGGCGCCGGCGGTGAAGAGCAGGCCGTCGCCGGCCGCGGCGCTCCAGGTGTAGGTGGGCTCGTCGCGGGCGGTGCGGACGTGCCACAGCGGGGTGCCGGTGGTGGTGTCCAGCGCGTACGTGGTGCCGTCGCTGTCGCCGGCGTACAGGATGCCGCCGGCCACGAGCGGGCGGGAGGTGACGGCGCCGGGGATGCGTGACCTCCACCGGAGGCGGCCGGTGGCGGCGTCCAGGGCGTGGGCGGTGCCGCCGGCGCCGATGGCGTAGACGGTCGTGCCCGCCCGGGTCAGGTGGACGCGCTCACCGGGCGGGCCGGTGCGATGGTGCCACCTCTCCGCCCCGGTGGCGGGGTCGAGGGCGTGGACGAGGCCCTGGTCGGCGCCCACGAGGAGAGGGTCGCCGCTCAGGACGGGATCGAGGTTGAAGACGTCGCCGTCCGGGCGGAACGTCCACAACGTTGCGCCCGTTGCGGGGTCGAGCGTGACCAGGGTGGCGCTTCCCGAGGCGGGGGAGGGCCTGGTCCAGGCGTGCAGGCGGCCCCCTTCCGCGACGAAGCCGCCCGCGACCGTGAGCGTGCGGGTCCACCTGGGGCGGCCGGTGGCGGCGTCCAGGACCACCAGGGAGCCGGTGCCGTTGCCGGCCGCGTACACGCTGCCGTCCGCGACGGCGAAGGCGTCCGGGACCGAGCCGCCCGTACGGAAGCGCCAGCGGAGCGCGCCCGTGGCGGCGTCCAGGGCGAGGACGACGCCGTCGCCGCTGATGGCGTGGACGACGCCGCCCGCCACCACCGGGTCGGTGCGGATGGCGGCGTCGGCCGGGAAGTTCCATCCCGGCCCGCCCGTGGGGGAGGGGGCGGGGACGCCCGGCTGGTAGCGGGCCAGCAGGTTGCGGCGCAGGGACGCGGCGAGCAGGCGCACCGCCGCTCGTGAGGCCGAGGTGAGGCGGGCGATCACGGGGCCGACGTTCACGAGCGCCGCGCCGTAGAAGCCGTTCGGGGTGGCGACGGTGTAGGACAGGAAACCCGGCACCTCGGTGGTGGGGTCGATGTCGCCGTTCTGCCTGATGGCGGCGGCCTCGGCGGCGAACAGATCTCTGGCGCCGTTCCCGGACGGCGACACCCAGTCCACGGACAGCGAGACGACCGGGGTGCCGTCGGCCGGCGGGATCCAGTCGCACGTCGCGGCGCCGTCGGTGGCGGGGGACGGGCGGTAGCCGGGCGCGAACGACGCCAGGTCGGGGGTGGTGAGCAGGGTGCACGGGTCCGGCCAGGCGGTCCGCCGACCGGGCCGCTCATGGACCAGCCTGTACGCGGTGAGCCGCCCGCCCCTGCCGGCGTCGCTGTGCACGAAGGCCAGGTCCCCGCTGGTACCGGCGAGGGTCGCCAGGCGGGCGGGCACGTCGATCGGCAGGCCGCCGAGGCGTCCGGTGCGGGTGTCCACGGAGACCAGGTAGGCGGGCAGCGGCCAGGTGCCGTCCAGCTCGATGCCGCCGTGCGCGCCCGGGGCCGGAAGGGGGCCGGCGTACAGGGGTGCGCTCCAGCGGCCGGGATCCGTCTGCGCGGGCGAATCTCCGGAGGCGGGGTCTGCCTGCGCGGGCGGAGCGCCAGGGCCGGAGCCGGTCTGCGTGGGCGGGCTCCCCTGCTGGGCCGGAACGGCTTGCGATCCGGTGGACAGGAGGCGGCCGTCCGGCCCGTAGAAGAAGTCGTCCTCGCCCACCGAGGCGTGCACGTACCCGTCGGCGGCGGCTCTGAGGCCGATCGGAGGGCCGTCGCCTTGCGGGGCGGACGATGACAGTAGGGCTCGACTCCACTCCTGGCGCAGGGTGCCCGGGTTCAGCGAGGCGAGGCGCAGGTCGTTCTCCTGGCAGTGGCTGAGCAGGATCACCGAGCGGGCGGTCGCGGCGGCGGTCAGCCGGCAGCCGGCGGGAGGAGCCCAGCGGGCCGTCACCGCGCCGGTGCGCGGGTCGAGGGCCCGCACGGCGATGGGCTCGTCGGGCTCCTCGACCACCACGATGCCGCGCTCGGTCGCCAGGACGCGCGGCCCGTGGTAGGTGCCGGTGTTCCCGAGTGTGGGCCGGTAGTCGGTGATGGTGATCGCTCGCCGCCACAGTGCCGTGCCGGTGGCCAGGTCGTGGCCGTGCAGGGTCTGCTCGGCGCCGCCCGGTGCGCCTCTGGAGACGATCAGTGTGCCCGCCGCGATCCAGAGGCCGGTGACGGACGCGGGCCGGGCGGCGCCGGCGGGCACGACGCGCCGCAGTGCTCCGGTGCGGGGGTCGTGGATCCGCACGTCGCCCTGACGCGTGGCCACCGCGACCGCCTGACCGGCCGGGGTGTGCCCGGGGACGGCGTACCCCGCCTCGGTGGGCACCGACCAGGCCGCCCGCCACGCGGCGAGAACGCGCGGCGGCCCTGTGGCACCGTCCCGGGCCGCGACGGCGCAGGTCGCCAGGAGGAGCACCGCGAGCAGGATCGCACCTCGCAAGATCGCGCCGCGCCTCGCGCCGCGCCTGATGCCGTGCCCCATCCCGCCCCGCCCGATCGCATCCTGCCGAATCGCATCCTGCCGGATCGCATCCTGCCGGATCGTGCCCCGCCCGTTCGCTTCCCGTCCGATCGCGCCCTGCCGGTGCTCGCGCCCGCTCAGCACTTGCCGGCCTCGGCGAGCTTCGGCTCGATGGCGCACGCCTGGCTCCTGGGGATCGGCTGCCAGCCGCCCATCTGGGAGTAGGTGTAGTACCCCTGGTACGTGGCGGAGGTGCCGGTGACGCGGAACGGCGTCCGATCGGGCCCCGTGATGGTCAGCTGCTCGGTGCGGTCGCCGGCGAGCACGGTGACCAGGAGGTCGAAGGTGTAGCAGGCGGCGGTGCCGGTGACCGCCATGGAGAGCGTGACTCGTTCGTCCCGTTTGAGGTCGATCTGTTTCTTCCTGAAGTACGGCGTGTCCGGGTCGCCGGACGTGGCGAAGCGGGGCGCGGGCTGGTCGAGGTCGGCGGCCAGCTCGATCGCGTCGGCCTCCCCGGCGGGGGTGTGGACGAGCAGCGCGCCGTCCGAGACGGGCGCGCGGCCGAGGACACGCGGCTGGATGTCGACGATGCGCACGCTGCTGCGGTTGCCGACGAGGACGACGGTGAGCTCGGCGGCCTCGAGCGGCGCCCACTCGTGGCGGGCCAGGACCGCGTCCCGCCGCGAGGCGCCCGCGCTGCCGAGCAGCACCGCCCGGTCGGCGGGGTCCTGGACGGGCGTGCGCAGCGCGAGGTCCTGGGCGGCGTGGTCGACCGCGACGTGGCCGACCTTGACCGGGGGCTCGCCGGTGACGCGGTCGAGGGTGTCGGGGCCGTCCGCGTTCAGCCAGGCGGTGACCACGACGCCGGCGGCGGCGACGATCACGGCGCTGAGGATGCCGGCGAGCCACGCCCGCACGCCCTTCCAGCTCCCCTCTTCCTCACGGAGGGAGCCCGGGCGCGGGCGGGGGCGCCTCTTCTGGCGCGTCTTGGCCATGGGACGTCCCCTCGTGAGCGGCGTACGGCATTCCGATTCATAACGCATGGGACGGCGGCCGCGTCGCGCTCTTGACGAAATCCTTCTGACCGTTCTGAACGGCTGATGTCCGCCATTTCCGCAGGGCCGGGCCGAGGTGCTGAAAGTTTCATCCGAAATGCGCGGGCGCGTGAGGGTTGACGTCACCCACGTGCTCGTTCCATAGTGAGCCGGTCACCCTGAATTCTCGCTCAGGAGGTCGATGACCGCGCCGATGTTAGCGCTAACAGTATAATTCTCCTCCCTGTCGCGATGTCCGCAGGCCCATCGGCATGAGCCCATCGTCGATGCCCCATGCCGCAATTCTCCGGCATCGCCCGAAAAAGGCAGAGGTACCATCATGGCTGGCTCCGGATTACGCAATCTGACAAAGGCGATGTCGTCCGCGGGCGCGGTCGTCGCGCTCGCCGCCGGTCTGCTGACCGGCCTGTCCACGCCGTCGCAGGCCGCCGCGTCCCTGTCGTGCGACCTCTACGCCGCCGGCGGCACGCCCTGCGTCGCGGCGCACAGCACGACCCGCGCCCTGTACGGCGCCTACAGCGGCTCGCTCTACCAGGTGCGCCGCTCCTCCGACAACGCCACCCGCGACATCGGCGTCCTGAGCGCGGGCGGCTACGCCGACGCCGCCGCGCAGGACACCTTCTGCGCCGGCACGACCTGCCTCATCTCCGTCATCTACGACCAGTCGGGCCGCGGCAACCACCTCACCCAGGCGCCGCCCGGCGGCTTCTCCGGCCCGGCGCCCGGCGGGTACGACAACCTCGCCGTCGCGACCGCGGCGCCGATCATGGTCGGCGGGCACAAGGCGTACGGCGTGTACGTGGCCCCCGGCACCGGCTACCGCGACAACAGCACCAACGGCATCGCCCGCGGCGACCAGCCGGAAGGCATGTACGCCGTCTTCGACGGCACGCACTACAACGGCGGCTGCTGCTTCGACTACGGCAACGCCGAGACCAACAGCCGCGACAACGGCAACGGCACCATGGAGGCCATCTACTTCGGCAACAACAAGGTGTGGGGCTACGGCGCCGGTAACGGCCCCTGGATCATGGCCGACCTGGAGAACGGCCTGTTCTCGGGCGTGAACCGCGGCTACAACGCGGGCGACCCGAGCATCAGCCACCGCTTCCTGACCGCCATCGTCAAGGGCGAGCCGAACCACTGGGCCATCCGGGGCGGCAACGCGCAGTCGGGCGGCCTTGCCACCTTCTACAACGGCCCGCGCCCCAACGTCGCCGGCTACAACCCGATGAAGAAGGAGGGCGCGATCATCCTGGGCATCGGCGGCGACAACAGCATCGGTGCCCGCGGCACGTTCTACGAGGGCGTGATGACCAGCGGCTACCCGTCGGACGCGACCGAGAACGCGGTGCAGGCGAGCATCGTCGCCGCCGGGTACGCGCCCTCGGGCGGCGGCGTCCCGGGCGGCACCCTGACCCCGGGGTCGGCGATCTCGCTGCGGGCGACCACGCCCGGCTACACCGACCGCTCGATCCGCCACCAGAACGACCAGGTCATCACCTCGGTGGTCGGCTCCTCCAGCTCGTCGCTGGACAAGAACGACGCCACCTGGGTGGTGCGTGCCGGGCTGGCGAGCAGTTCGTGCGTGTCGTTCGAGTCGCGCAACTATCCCGGCGACTACCTGCGTCACCAGAACTACCAGCTGTACCGGCAGCGCAACGACGGCAGCTCGCTGTTCGCCGCCGACGCCACGTTCTGCGCGCAGGGCGGCAGGAGCGGCCAGGGCACGTCGTTCGCCTCCTACAACTTCCCCGACCGGTTCCTGCGCCACTACAACAACGTCGTCTACATCGCCTCCAACGGCGGCTCGCACGCCTTCGACAGCACCTCCTCGTGGGCGGCGGACGTGAGCTGGACGGTCGGCCAGCCCTGGGCTTAGCCGGCCGGCGCTCCCGAGCGAGCCGTCCCCGCGCACCCCGGGGACGGCTCCCCGTCCTCAAGGAACGATCGGCTCCTTCGGAGGCGAGGGCGGAGGCACGGGCGGGGGCACGGGCGGGGGCACGGTAGGGGCAGGGTGCCGGAGCCGTTGCTCAGGGCCCGGGTGAGCACGGCGGCCAGCCCTTCGAGGCTGGACCCCGGCCCGGTGACGAGGACGTCCGGCATGATGTCGATCTGCCCGTCCGCGACCGCGTTCGCCACGGCCACGATCGCCGTGGGCAGCTCGCCGATGGCCTGGCTCTGGGCGTGGAACGCGGCGGCCTTGGCCAGGCCGAGCGCCTCGGCGGCGGCGGCTTCGGCCAGGCCGATCGCCTGCACCTTGTCGGCCTCGGCCTGGCCGGTGAGCCGGACGAACGCGGCCTCGCCGCTGGCCTCCGCCTCGCGTGCTTTGGCGCGGCTGGCGTTGATGTCGACGGAGACCTGGGCGGTGGCCAGCTCGGCCTGCCGGTCGGCGGTGCCGCGCGCCTTCTCCATCTCGATGCGGGCGATCTCGGCGCGGCGCTGCTCCTCGTAGGTGGCCCGCTGCTGGTTGGCGATCTCGCGCCGGGTCAGGACCTCGACGATCTCCGGCGGGAAGACGACGTCCTGGATGTGCACGCCCTTCGTCTCGACCTGGTAGCCGTTGAGGTAGGAGCTGATCGCGTGGAAGGCGCTGACCTGCACCTCCTGGCGGGTCTCGATGAACATCACCGCTTCCAGGTTCTGCAACGTGTTGCGGAAGTGGTTGCCGACGGCCGACTGCAGCACTTCGGTGACGAGGTTCTGCATGGTGCCGACCATGGAGATGACCTTGGGCGCGCGGGTGTCGGAGACGTGGATCTGCACTTGCAGGTCGATGTGGAAGACGAACCCCTCCCGGCTCTTGCCGATGATGGGCTCCAGCCGCGAGTCGAGGTTGTGGGCGAAGGAGACGGCTTTGGCCCAGTTCAGGGTGAGGATGGAGGTGGGGACGATCTCGGCGGCGTAGATGCGGGTGTTGAGGGGGTACTTGCCGGTGCGCAGCGGCTCCTGCCAGATGCCCCGGTGCCCGGGCCGGACGATGCTGCCGAACTTGAACTCCTCGCCCGAGGTGTCGAGGGTGGGCAGGCCGACGAAGCTCTTGATGACGGCGACCTGGCCCTGCCGTACGACGAGCATCGGCACCTGCTCGACGCGGACGAGGAAGGGGTTGAGCAGGTACGCCCCGTACAGCAGGGGGTCGTGCTGCAGCCCGATGCGCCCGCCGGCGTCCAGGAACGCCTGGAAGTCCTGGTAGTTGTTGTGCCGCTCGTTCTGGGAGCCGAGCAGGGCCTCGATCAGCTCGGCGTCGGTGGTGCGCGGCATGGCCTCCAGCCGGGTCATGTCGGAGAAGCCGCCCAGGCGGCTGGCCATGTCACCGGGCGGCAGCGGCTCGCCCTCCAGGACGGTGACCAGGCCCACGACGTCCGTCTCGCTCTGCGGGCTGATGACCATCACCTGCAGCTGCTCGGGGGCCAGGCCGAAGGAGGAGGGGGTGAGCTTGCCGCGCTCGGCCAGGCGGGCCAGCTCGGGGGTGACCGGCAGGCCGTACACCTTGCGGGCGGTGATGACCACGAACGCGACCGGATGGATCGGCACGAGCGTGCCCGGCGGCAGCACGGGACGCTGCACGCCCTTCTCGCCGTCGCCGGCCACGAAGGCGCGCAGGTCGGAGAAGTTGCCGAACTCCGGTCTGAAGCGGGCGCTCTTGGCGCCGATCGGCAGCGGCCGGCCGACCTGGGCGATGACGACGCCGATCTCCCCGGCGGGCACCTGCACCCAGGGGAACTTCCTGACGCCGAACTTGGGCCACATCTTGAAGCGCAGCCCCGGCATCAGCAGCTCGGACTGGTATCCGGCCTCGCCGTTGAAGGCGACCGGGTTGTCCTCGGTGAGCTTGCGGCCGCTGTAGCGCTTGATGACGAGCCCGACCTGGTCGGGCCCGATGCGGTGCAGGGAGAGCAGGGAGATCGCCGCGGCCGGCACGGCCAGGACGACGGCGACGATCGCGAGCAACGCCGGCACGCCCATGTGCATCCCTTTCCCAGGGGTTGGAAGACGCGCACTGTCACGTCGAGCGTACGCCGCCCGGCCCGCCCGGCCGGCTGGTCCTGTGGCGCACCAGGCCGCGCGGCGAGCGCGAGGCGTGGGGGCCACGGATCGCCGGCCGGGATGGGCGTGGCGGTCAGCGGCTGATCCGGCGGGGGGCCGCCAGCGCGAGGAGCTTGTCCGGGTTGCGGATGGCGTAGAACTGGGTGATCTTCCCGTCGGCGACGTCGGCCAGGAAGACGCCCTCCAGGCGCTCGCCGTTGTAGGCGGCGAGCGCGGGCGTGTTGTTGCAGTTCACGCGCTCGATGCGCAGGTCCGGCCGGAAGATGCCCAGGATGAGCGCGGCCACCTTCTCCGCGCCGACCACGGGCCGGCGCACCGTGATCACCTTGCCGCCGCCGTCGGCGGTCCAGGTGACGTCCGGCGCGAGCAGCGACAGCAGTCCCTCCATGTCGCCGGTGGTCACCGCGGCCATGAACCGCTCGGTGACCCGGGCGGTCCTGGCGGGGCCCGCGGGGTGGAAGCGCTTGCGCCGCGCCCGCACGTGCTCACGGGCGCGGTGCGCCACCTGGCGCACCGTCGCGGCCGACTTGCCCACCGCCGGCGCGATCTCGTCGTAGTCGAAGCCGAACACCTCACGCAGGACGAACACCGCTCGCTCGTCGGGAGTGAGCGTTTCGAGCACCACGAGCATCGCCATCGACACCGACTCGGCGAGCACCAGGTCCTCGGAGGCGTCGTGCTCGTCGAGCAGCAGCGGCTCCGGCAGCCACACGCCGACGTAGTCCTCGCGGCGGCGGGCGCCGGCCCGCAACGCGTTGAGCGCCTGCCGGGTCACCAGCCGCGCCAGGTAGGCCTTGGTGTCACGGACCGTCGCCAGGTCCACCTCCGCCCACCGCAGGTAGCTGTCCTGGAGCACGTCGTCGGATTCCGTCGCCGAGCCGAGGATCTCGTAGGCGATCGCGAACAGCAGCGGCCGCAACAGGGTGAACCGTTCGGCGTGCTCGTCGGTGCTCATGCCGGCGCCGCCATCCGCTCGGCCCGCGGCCCGCTCTTCTGCCAGACGACGGACCCTGGGCTGCGGGCCTCCAGGGCGATTCCCGTCACTGCCTTCTTGCAGAACTCCTCCTTGATCTCGGCGGCCTGCCGCCCGTCGATGCAGGTGTCCAGGGGGGTGTCGTCCGGGCGGGCGGGCTGCATCGTGGCGGCGTGCCGGCCCAGGCTGATGATCGACCCCTTGAAGGCCTGGTCGATCACCGCCGGTTCGGTGCCCGCGATGCGGCTCAGCACGGTGTCGGCGGCCTGCACCCCGAGCGGTACGGCGGCCTGGCAGCTCATCCGCAGTGGCCGGCCCGACGGTGAGGCGGCGTCGCCCGCCGCGACGATGCGGTCGTCGTCGAGGCTGAGGAGCGTCTCGTCGGTGAGGAGGCGGCCGAGCGCGTCGACGCGCAGCCCGCTGGCCGCCGCCAGGGCGGGCACGCCGAAGCCGGCCGTCCAGATGGTGAGGTCGCTGCGCCGTAGCGCCGCGTCGGTGAGGACGACGGCGTCCTGCCGGACCTCGGCCACCGCGGTGCCCTCCAGCACGGTGACGCCGTGCTCGGTCAGCCAGGTCATGATCGATCGGCGGCCGGCGGTGCTGAGTGACGGAGCCAGGGTCGCGCCGCAGACCAGCGTGACCGTGCGTCCTTGCTCGGCGAGCTCCGCCGCGGTCTCGATGCCGGTCAGCCCGCCGCCGACCACGGTGACCTCGGCGTCGGCGGGCAGCTCCGCGAGCCGGTCGCGCAGCCGCTGGGCGGCCTCGAACTCGGCGAGGGAGCAGGCGAACTCGGCCGCGCCCGGCACCGAGGAGGGGATGGCGCCGGTGCTGCCGACCGCGTAGATGACGTAGTCGTAGTCGAGTGCCCGGCCGGAGGCCAGCTCCACGGTGCGGGAGGTGGTGTCGATGCGGGTGGCGTCGTCGACCACCAGCCGGATGCCGTCGCCGAGCAGCGTGCCGTAGTCGCGGCAGGCGTCGTAGCCGCCGGCCACGAACTGGTGCAGCCGGATCCGCTCGACGAACTTCGGGCGGGAGTTGACGAGAGTGATGTCGACGTCGGTGCGCGAACGGAGGTGGTTGGCCGCGACCGTTCCCGCGTAGCCGCCGCCGATGACCACGATCTTGTGCAGGGTGCCGTGTTCAGTCATGCCCTCAAGACACCGCGCGTTCCTGCGGAGTGACACGACGTGGCGCACATCACACGGGGCCCTTGCGTTTCAGGCGCGCAGGCCGTCGATGAGGGCGTCGACGGCGGCGAGGGCGGCGGCGGTGTCGAGGCCCGCGCGGGCGACCAGCGACAGGCCCTGGGTGGTGAACAGCAGCAGCCGCGCCTGCGCCTCGGGGGCGGCGGCGCGGGTGACCTCGCCGTCGGCCTGCGCGCGCCGCAGCGCGCCGGCGACGATCTCGACGAAACGCTCGTGCGAGCGGGTCACGATCCGGCGGGCCTCGTCGTCCTGCGGGACGAGCTCGGCGCTGGTGTTGCCGATCATGCAGCCTTGCGGGACGCCGAGGTCGGAGGCGTACTCGTGCGCCCGGACGGGGTGGGTGAGCACCTCGCGCAGCGCCGGCAGCACCGGCCCGGCCTCCAGCGCCTCCCGCAGCCGGCGCTCGTAGGTGTCCCAGTACAGCTGGACCGCGGTGAGGTAGAACTGGCGCTTGTCGCCGAAGGCGCCGTACAGGCTGCCGCGTTCCAGGGCGAGCGCGTCGACGAGGTCCTGGACGGAGGTCGCTCCGTAGCCCCGTGACCAGAACAGCAGCAGCGCGCGCTCCAGGGCGTGGTCCTTGTCGAAGGCGCGGGGGCGCCCGGTGCGTGCCATGTGCCCAGGTTACGACTTTTTGACCGGCTGCACAAAACCCCGTACGGTGAGGACCGCACGACTTCTTGAACGAATGCACAGAAGTCGGCCGGCGCGAGCGTGCCGGCCGGCGAGAGGCAGGACCACCATGACCTTCACCGGAAAGACGGCGCTGATCACCGGCTCGGGCGCCATCGGCGGGCTCGGGCACGCGACGGCCAGGATCCTCGCCGCCGGCGGCGCGGACGTGATCATCACCGGCACCGACCCGGACCGCGGCGCCCAGGTCGTGGCGGACGTGCGGGAGAGCGCGACCGGCACCGTCCGCTTCGTCCCCGCCGACCTGGCCGACCCCCAGGCCGTGCAGCGGCTGGCCGACGACGCCGGGGCGGTGGACATCCTCGTCAACAACGCCGGCGTCGTCCCGTTCGGCACGACCCCCGACCAGGACCTCGCCGCCTACGACGCCGCCTTCGCGGTCAACGTGCGCGCGCCGTTCCTCCTGGTCGCCCGGCTCGCGCCGAAGATGGCCGCGGCCGGCGGCGGCAGCATCGTCAACGTCAGCTCCACCGCCGCCCGCCTGGGCCTGGCGCCGATGGCGGTCTACGGCGCCACCAAGGCCGCGCTGGAGTCGCTGACCCGCACCTGGGCGGCCGAGTTCGCCGCCGCGAACGTGCGCGTCAACGCCGTGGCGCCCGGCCCGATGACCACCTCCAAGGTGGTGGCGGCCATGGGCCCGGACGTCGGCGGCATGGGCCTGACCACCGCGCTGCGGCGCGCCGGCGACCCGGCCGAGGTCGCCCACGTGATCGCCTTCCTCGCCGGCGACCAGGCCAGCTACATGACCGGCGCCGTCGTGGCCGCCGACGGCGGCCGCACCGCCATCTGACCGCCCGCTTTGAGGATTCGCCCGCTTTGAGGAGACTGACATGGGACGACTTGACGGCAAGTACGCACTGATCACCGGAGGGACGAGCGGCATCGGCTTCGAGACCGCCCGCGAGTTCCTCGCCGAGGGAGCGGCCGTCGCGATCACCGGCCGCTCCCGTGAACGGCTGGACGAGGCCGCCCGCCGGCTGGACGGCCGGGTGCTGACCGTCCTGTCCGACGCCGGCGACGTGCCCGGCCAGGCGGCACTCGCGCAGCGGCTGCGGCAGGAGTGGCCGCGGCTCGACATCGTGATGAGCAACGCCGCCGACACCACCCACCTGCCGATCGAGTCCTGGACCGAGGAGGCGTTCGACCGGCTCCTCGCCACCAACCTCAAAGGACCGTTCTTCCTGGTCAAGGCGCTGCTGCCGCTGCTGTCGCGGCAGGCGTCCGTCATCGTCGTCGGCTCCGTGTCCGCCTTCATCGGCCACGAGAACGCCGCCGTCTACGGCGCCGCCAAGGCCGGGCTACTGTCGCTGGCGCGCGGGCTGACCTACGAGCTGAAGGAGCGGGGCGTCCGCGTCAACGGCCTGAGCCCCGGCCCCACCCTCACCGACACCTTCGCCGCGCTCGGCCCCGAACGGCAGGCCGCCCTCTACGACGAGCTGCGCCGCACCGTGCCCCTGCACCGCATCGGCACCGCCACCGAGCTGGCGAAGGCGGCCGTCTACCTCGCCTCCGACGAGTCCGCCTACACCGCCGGCACCGTCCTGCGCGTCGACGGCGGCATCGGCGCACTCGCCTACTGACCCGCCGGATGATCGTCTAGGGTGTGCGGCGTGAGCGACACACCCGACGATCTCGCCCTGCCCGCCGCCCTCGCCGAAGTGGCCGAGATCGGCTTCACCTACGAGTGGGACGAGGACAGCGACGAAGCCGTCGGCTGCGACTTCGAGCTGTACCCCCGCCTGGAGGAGCCGAGCCGCACCGCGTGGTGGCTGCGCCTGTGGACGGGCAACCCGGAGGCCGACGGCAGCCGGTTCCGCTTCTTCGGCACGACCGGCGCGGGCGACTACACCGGCTTCTGGCTGATCCGGCCCGGCACGCCGCTCACCGGCCAGCCCGTCGTCCATCTGGGCTCCGAGGGCGACCGGGGCGTGATCGCCCGGGATCTCGGCGACCTGCTGTGGCTGTTCGCCGCCGGCCTCGGCCCCGGCGAGGCCTTCGACGACCCCGCCCGCCCCGCCGAGCCGAACGACGGCTTCCGCGCGATCGCCGAACGCCACGCCCCGGGCCGCCGCCGCGATCCGGCGCGGATCGTGGCGGACGCTCGGGCGGAGTTCCCCGGGTTCTCCGGGCTCATCGACGCGATGTGCCGCTGATCAAGGCCCGTCAGCCCCCGGGCTCGGGGTGTGGGCGGCGTGGTGACCGCCACCGACGCCGCCGCCGGACACCTGCGGCCGGCCCAGGGGTGGGGTCAGCGTGTGGTGGTCAGGTCGTGGGCGGGGTGGTGGTGGCGGGCGACGGCGGCGGCGAACGCGGAGATCACCGGGTGCGGCCGCGTCCCGTCGCCGGCCAGTTCCGGCTGGAACAGGGTGGCCAGGAAGAACGGGTGCCCCGGCAGCTCGGCCACCCGGGCCGTCCCGTCGTCGGCGTGGCCGGAGAACACCATGCCGTGCGCGGCCAGCGTCTGCCGGTAGTCCTCGTTGAGGCCGTAGGAGCAGATGTAGGACTCCATCGTCGTGGGCGCGCCGACGATCTGCTCGATGCGCGTGCCGGGCACCAGCCGTACCAGACCCTCGTGGCCGGCCAGCGAGCACGCCAGCGGCGTCATCACGAAGTCCCCGGCGCCCGGGTCGTTCTCGGCGTGCGCGACGCGCAGCCCGCACACCTCGCGCGCGAACTCCAGCAGCATGTGCTGGAAGCCCGCGCACGTGCCCAGGAACGGGATGCCGCGCTCGCGCGCCACCCGCACGGCCCGCACCGCGCCCGCCTCGTCCTGGTACGGGCTGCCGGGCACCAGCCAGATCCCGTCGAACCCCTCGATGCCGCTGACGTCGGTGGTGGGCAGCCAGTACGGGTCGAGCGCGATCCCGTCGCGCTCGCGCAGCGCCCGCATGAGCTGCGGGATCCGGGCGTGGGAGCGGACACCGGGGGAGCGGTCCCCCACAAGAGCGATTCTCATGGCACCATCGTGACCGGCGCCCCCCGTTAAGCGCCAACGATGATTCCTGCACCGACGATAAGCGATGCTGATGGACCCGCACCTGCTGACCACGTTCGTGACCGTCGCCCGGCACGGCTCGTTCTCCGCCGCCGCCGCGGAGCTCGGCTACACGCAGTCGGCGATCTCCCAGCAGATCGCCGCCCTGGAGGCCGACCTGGGCCTGGCGCTGCTGCGCCGCCGCCCGGTCGAGCCCACCCCGGCCGGGCGGCGGCTGCTGGAGCACGCGGGGCCGCTGCTGCTGCGCCTGCGCGCGGCCCGCGCCGACGTGCTGCGCACCGCCGCCGAGCCCTCCCACCTGCTGCGCGTGGCCGCCACCCCGCTGGCGGTCAACCCGGTCGTGGCCGCCCGCCTCGCGGCGGCGCGCGCCGCGCAGCCGCGCCTGGAGGTGCGGCTGCGCACGTGCCGGGCCGAGCGGCTGGCGGCCCTGGTGGCGGAGGGACGGGCGGAGCTGGGCCTGGCGGGCGGCATCGCGGCGCCGAGCGACCCGCTGCGCCTGCCCGAGTCCGGCCCGATGAGCACGGCCGGGGTGAGCGAGGAGGACCTGGTCGTGGTGCTGGAGCCCGGCCATCCCCTGGCCGGGCGGGCCCGGCTGCGGCTGGCCGACCTCATCGACGCCCGCTGGCTCGACACGCCCCTGTGCCCGCTCACCCGCCTGCGGGACCTGGTGGGTGACGGGTTCCCGGTGGGCCTGGAGTACGAGGGGGACGACGTGCACACGGTGCTGACCCTGGCGGCGGCCGGCCACGGCCTGACCCTCCTGCCCGCCTCGGCCGTCCCCGCAGGTGGAGGGCCGGTGTGCGCGGTGCCGGTCGCCGCGCCCCGGCTGGTGCACCGCGTGGAACTGCTGCACGCGGCCCTGCCGCCGGGCCCGGCGACCGCGCTGGCCGCCGCGCTCGCCGGCTGACCCCGCTGGACCCGCTATACCCGCTGGTCGCGGCGGGGCCGCCGCGCCGAGCGGTCAGGCGTGCCAGTCGCCCGCGCCGCCCGGCACCGGCGCGTTGGGGTCGTAGGGCGTCCGGGTGAAGATGAAGGTGTTGAGGTCGAGATGGTCGGCCGCGACCCGCAGCGTCTCCCCGGCGTAGTAGCCGTCCAGCCCCAGCCACGTGCCGTCGTCCTGCGGCACGAACCGCGAGGCCCGCCCCGCCCCGCCGACCGGCTCCAGCGACAGCCCCCGCTCGGGCAGCAGCCGCAGCGTGTACGCCTTCGGCCCCCAGTGCCACAACCCCGTCAGCGCTAGCAGGCCGGGATCGGCCGGGACGGGCCGCCACTCGTCGGGCAGGCGCGGCTCGTGGCGGTCGAGCAGGTCGAGCAGATCCGGCAGCAGGGTGCCGCTCATGCCGCTGGTGGTGTTGGCCAGGAACAACGCCCCCACCCCTTCGGCGGCGTCGCTCCACACGGTGGCCAGGAAGCCGGGCATGGAGCCGGTGTGCCCGGCCAGGCGCCGCCCGCCGACCCTGGCCAGCTGCAGCCCGAGCCCGAACCCGCCGCTCCAGGTGTCGCCGTCCTCCACCCCGGCCGGCTCGCGCATCTCGGCCAGCGTCTGCGTGCACAGCACCCCGGCGGTCTCGCCGCCCAGGAACGCCGCCCACCGGGCCAGGTCGTGCGCGGTGGACCACAGCTGCCCGGCCGGGCCCATGGCGTCGGCGTCGTGCTCCGGCTCGGCCTGCACCACGTCCGCCCACGGGTGCACCGCGTAGCCGGTGGCGTGCGGGGCGCGCGGCCGGGGCGTGGTGGCGTGCATGCCGAGCGGGTCGAGCACCTCGGCGCGCAACGCCTTCAGCCACGTGGTGCCGCGCAGGCGGGCCACCAGCTCGCCCAGCACCGCGAACCCGACGTTGGAGTAGTGGAAGCGGCGGCCCGGCCGGTGCTTCAGCTCGCCGGGGCCGAGCCGGTCCAGCAGCTCACCGGCGGGGATGCCGGGGGTGCGCTCCCACCACGCGGTGGGCGGCTCGGCGGTCAGGCCCGCGGTGTGCGACAGGAGCTGGGCGATGGTCAGGTGGCCGAGCCGGGTGCCCGGCAGGTGCCGTTCGAGCGGGTCGGTCAGGTCGAGCAGCCCCTCGTCGCGCAGCCGCATCACCACGACCGCCACCATGCTCTTGGTGATCGAGCCGATGCGGTACTGCGTGGCGGCGGTCGGGGCGGCGCCGTCCACGCTGCCGCGCCCGCCGAACCACACTGGCCGCCCGTCGCGGACGATCGCCGCCACCACCGACGGGATCCTGCACTCGGCCTGCTCCACGGCGAGCCTGCGCAGCAGTGCGCGCGCCGCCTCATGTCCCACCTGCGTCATGGGCGACAGGTTAGCGTTTAGATCGGCACCAGCCGCGGCCCGATCAGCTCGCCCTGGTGGGGCTGCGGGTGGGCCTGGTCGTGGAAGTAGTGCCCGGCGTACCAGACGACGACGTTGGCGCCGTTGATGTTCTCGCCGTTGAGGAAACGGTTGATCATGGCGCGATTGCGCGGGTCGGGGTCGCCGTCGTCCAGCTCGCGCGGGTGGTGGCGCAGGAACCACAGGTCGGAGATGCCGTAGGCGTCGGCGGTGCCGTCGAACGGCCCCGGATGGATCTGCAGCCCCCGCCCAGACGCCTTGTCGCGGACCTGCCAGTAGCGGGCCGGCGGCCGGCGCCGCCGCGACGTCTCACGGATGATCGTCACCGGCTCGGGGATGAGGGAGCCGGTGTCGTCGACCTGCTCGACGACGTCGTTGCCGGCGCCCTCGACGTCGAAGTCGAGCCGCCAGTAGCAGTGGTGGCGGTGCACCAGGCACGTCATCGGGTTGCGGGTGGCGGCGAACCCGAAGCGCGGCAGGATCTCGCCGTCGTCGGCCAGCCGCCAGTCGCTGGCGTAGCGGTACCAGCCGGCCTCCAGCTCGCTGACGATGCGCAGCTGCTCGCCGTCGTGGTGGAAGGCGACGCCCTGGAAGTTGCCTGCGTCGGTGCCGGGGCGTTCCAGGATCGTACGGGGGGAGCTGGTGCACAGCCGCCAGCCCCAGCCGACCGGGTCGCTGCCGGTGGCGCTGAAGCGGGTCTCGGCGTTGACCATGTCGCGGAAGGTCGTGCCCTCCTCGTACTCGACGTTGAGGATCGGCACGTGCGCCTGCCGCAGCACGAGCCGGCCCCGGTAGCGGACCTGGCGCAGCTCGACGCCGCCGCCGACGCCCGGGTTCTGCGGGGCGGAGGCGCGCGGGCGCACCACCAGCAGGCTCCACAGCTCGGTGCCGCCGCGGTGCACGCGGACCCGCACCTGGTCGGGGCCGCCGCGGTCGGCCAGCGCGTCCACGCCGACCGGGACGCTGTCCTCGCAGTCGTGGTGCATGCGCACGTTGATGCCGGCGGGCGTCCAGTCCACCGAACGGGCGGCCAGGTCCACGGCCACGATCCGGTGCCGCAGCCCCGTGGGCTCGCCCGGCGTGTACAGGCCGAGAGTGGGGCGGCGCACGGTGGTGCCGTCGGGGTTCTCGGCGTCGGCCAGCGGCGGCATCGGCCGGTAGACGACCACGTCGTCCCCGGCCGGGAAGCGCGGGTCGGCGCGCAGGATCGCCGCCGCGGCGACCAGCTCCTCGCGGCTGGGCGGGGGACGGAAGGAGCTGGGGCGCAGCTCGGCCCGCTCGGGACGGTCGAGGGTGCCGCGCAGCTCCACGGCGCGGTTGCCGACCGGGTCGAACACGGTGGCCTGGAACGGCGCATTGTCGCCCGGGTCGTGGCCCAGGCCGGGGGCGAAGGTGACGGTGAGGCGCTCGGGGTCGGCGACCTCCAGCGCGGCCAGCGCCTCGGGATGCTCGGCGACGGCCTGGCGCAGCCGCTGCTCGGTCAGCCCCGTGCGGGGGACGGCTTCGATCGTGACGCGTACGTCGTCGGTCATGTGCACTCCTTGTCGGTCATGTGCACTTCATGGGAACTCCGTCAGGCCGGCGGGCCAGGTGCGCCCGTCCCCGTGCGGTCGCGTACAGGCGCAGTCTGGTGCCGGCGGGGCGGGATTTCCAGTCAGGCCGCCATATCCGCCCGGACAGACAGAAACGGGGACGGCCGCGGGCGTGATGCCCGCGGCCGTCCCCGTTCCCGGCGGTCAGCGGCCGGCGCGCGTCTTGCGCCAGGTGAGGCCGCCCGGCAGGTTGACCGACACCGTACGGCGGCCGTCGGCGCCGCGCGTCACCCGGAACAGCCGGTTGCCCCAGCTGTGGCCGACGCCGCGGCGCGACAGGTTCAGCCGCAACGGCCCGACCTTGATCGACTTCCGATAGCTCCAGCCCATATCGCTTTCCTCCGTTGTGATCGCGGAAAGCTTCCAACTACCCGGACAGAGCGCGATATATCGGGTTTCTTCACGTCGGGGTCAAGGTGACGCGTTCACGGGACGTGCCGTACCGAGGTCGTGTCGCTGGTCAGCGGCGACCCGTCGGCCGCCACGGGCAGCAGGTCGGGGACGGGGGCGCCGTCGCCGTCGACCAGCACCGAATGCGTCTCGCCCGGCTCGAACGCGTGGCGCTCGCCCCACTGCCGCAGCGTGACGATCACCGGGAAGAGGTCCTTGCCCGCCTGGGTCAGCGCGTACGGGCGGCGCTTGCCCGGCCCGGCCTCCACCTGGGTGAGCAGGCCGGCGGCGGTGAGCCTGCGCAGCCGGTCGGCGAGGATGTTGCGGGCGATGCCGGTGCGCTGCTGGAAGTCGGTGAAGGAGCGGGCGCCGTCCATCGCGTCGCGGATGATGAGCAGGCTCCAGCGGTCGCCGACGAGATCGACGGTGCGGGCGACCGGGCACGCGGGATCCGTCCAGGCGGTGCTCCGCCCTGCCTTGTCCTGGCGGCCGGGGTGGTCGGGGTGGTCGTCGCGTGCCATCACACTCCTCCCGTTGAGTTGCGTAATGAAACCATTCTTGCCTACCCTCCGATCAGTTGCAAAACGAAACCAATCGAGGGGTTGTCGCGGATGAACCGGAGAACGAGGCTGCTACTGGCCGTGGTGTGCGGGGTCGCGGTGGCCTGCGTGTACGCCGGGCAGCCGGTGCTGGGGCCGATGGGGCGCGAGCTGGGCGTGGCGGCCGACGCGCTCGGCCGGCTCGTGGCCGCCGGCCAGCTCGGCTACCTGGCCGGCCTGGTGCTGCTGGTGCCGCTGGGCGACCTGTTCGACCGCCGGCGGCTGATCGCCGCGCACCTGGCGCTGGTGGCCGCGGCGACCGCGCTCACGGCGGCCGCCCCGGCCGCGTGGGCGGCGTTCGCGGGGCTGGCCGGGGCGGGCGTGTTCGCGGTGGTGGTGCAGAGCGCGGTCGCCTACACGGCGGCGATCTCACCGCCCGCCGAACGCGGGCGCAACCTGGGCGTGGTGACCTCGGGCGTGGTGATCGGCATCCTCGGCGGCCGGGTCGTCGCCGGCGCGCTGGCGGACGTGTGGGGCTGGCGCGCCATCTACCTGGTGCTGGCCCTCCTGGCCGCCGTCCTCGCCGTACTCACCCTCACCCTCCTGCCCCCGGACACCCGCCGAGCCCCGGAACCGCCGCCGGCCACCTACGGGCGGATCCTCCGCTCCTTCGCCGCGCTGTTCACCCAGCCGCTGTTCCTCACCCGCGGCCTGATCGCCTTCTTCCTGTTCGCCTCGTTCGGCACCCTCTGGAGCGGCCTGTCGCTGCCGCTGGCCGGTGCGCCCTGGCATCTCAGCGAGACGCAGATCGGCCTGTTCGGCCTCGCGGGCCTGGCGGGCTCGCTCGGCGCGGCCCGTTCGGGACGGTGGGGCGACGCCGGGCACGCCCGACGTGTCACCGGCGTGGCGCTGGCGCTCCTGCTCGCCTCCTGGGCCGCGATCGCCCAGCTCCCGTGGTCGCTGCCGGCGCTGATCGTCGGCGTGGTCCTGCTGGACTTCGCCGTGCAGGCCGTGCACGTGAGCAACCAGCACACCCTCACCGCCGCCTACCCGGGCCGCACCAGCACGACGATCGGCGCGTACATGGTCTTCTACTCGCTCGGCTCGGCGCTGGGCGCCGCCGCGACGACGGCGCTGTTCGACGCCGCGGGCTGGCTCGGCTCCGCCGCCCTGGGCGCGGCGCTGGCCCTGTGCGCGCTGGCCACCTGGGCGCTCAGCACCCGACTACCTCGGCAAGGCCAGGCGGAGGGCCAGCAGGAAGACACCGGCAGCCTCGAACCGTCGGCTCCAACAGCCCGCATCACCGGCAGGTAGCGTCCTCATGCCCGGTCCGGCACTCTCGCCGACGGCAGGCCACGGCTCGCACCGCCCCGCGGGTCTACAGGGCGCGGTCGAGGGCGTCGAGCACGCTGTCGTCGAGCAGGTCGAGCCCGCCGCCGACCAGCCGGCGCTCCACGATCTCGACCACCACCGTCTCGCTGCGGGCGACCTTCTCCGCGATGCCCCGCGCCCCGATCGTGGCCGGCGCGTCGCTGCGCAGGTAGGTCAGATCGGCGAAGTACGGCTGTAGCCACGGCAGCGAGTTGCGGGTGAACGAGTCGCCGATCAGCAGCGTCCGGGCCTCGGCGAGGGGATCGCTGACGTTGCGCGCCGTCGGGCCGATACAGCGGCGCCCGATCCGAGGTGTTGACGGTGCCGGACGACACCGGCAGCTCGCGATCGTCCTGGCGGAGCCGGCGCACGCCGTCCCGGACGAGCCGCCACCGCTCGATGACCTCCTCGGTCGGGATGCCCAGCAGCCCGCCCAGGTCCCCGTCGCGCGGCGCCTGCCCGGCCTTCGACAGCCGGGTGTGACGGGACAGGCCGGGCTGGAGCGTCCGGGCGAGCTCACTGCCGTACAGGCCGGCGGAGCGCTCGGTCCAGTGGCTGTCGGTCCGCCAGTACGCGGGTGTGCCCGTCTCCCGCTGCGACCGCTCGAGCGGTTCGCGCAGATCCAGGTAGCCGGGCAGGCGTGCCGCCTTCAGCGCGGCCCAGAACTCCTGCTTGCGCTGCCGCAGGCAGGCCCGGCCGGGGAAACGCGCGGGCAGGTGGCCGGGGCTGATCGTGGTCTTGTCCGGAGCCACGGTGAACACCAACCGCCTGCCGGATCCGCCTACGATCTCCGACAGCGCCGCGTGGCCGCGGACGGCCTGCCGCCGCAGCGGCAGGTGAGCCGTCGCCCAGGCTTCCACCTCGGGCACGGCCGCCCAGCCGCGCGACAGGTCCGGGAACGCGGGCAGCCGGCGGTTCTCGATCTCCGCGGCGCGGTCGCCGGCGGCGAAGGCCAGTGCGGGGCCGGTGAAGAACATCACCGCCGCCAGCAACGTCATCGGTGTTCTCATCGAGACCTCGTCAGAACTGGTAGTACAGGAAGGGGCTGAAGGTGCCGGCGGTGACGAGCATGGCCGCGTACGGCGCGGCCACCCACGTGATCGCCGCGCGTGTCAGCCGCACCGCCGCCGGCGCGACCCGCCGGTGCAGCAGCGGGCCGAGCGCCGGTGAGCTGGGCAGGACCACCACGGCCAGCGCCAGCACGAGAACGAGCGTGCGCCGGTGACCGGCGGCGAACGCGGTGAACTCCTCCAGCTCGCCCGACCGCCAGGTGAACATGGCCTGCACCATCTCCCACGCCCCGGCCAGGCTCTCCGCCCGGAAGAACGCCACCGCGGCCAGGACCTGATCGCCGGGTGGCGGGTGTCACCATCCGCATCGACACGGGCCTACGATGTTCCGGCCCGCCTCACTTCCCGGGAGGACGACGGATGACACAGGTCCGGCCGGCAGATCCCATCAGTGCGGCCCTGCGGCGGCTGCGCGAGCCCGGGTTCGCTCATGTCGGGCACCTTGTGGTCGTACGCGACGGCGCCACGGTCGCGGCCCACGCGTTCGGCGCCCGCGCGCTGGACGAGCCGGCGGACGTGTTCTCTGTGACGAAGTCGGTGCTGGCGACCGTCACCCTGCTGGCCGTCCGGGACGGCCGAGTGTCGCTGGACGCCACCTTGGGCGAGCTGCTCGGACAACGGGTGCCGCTCGCGCGGCGCGACGCCACGGTACGGCACCTGCTGTCCATGACCGGCGGAGCGCACTGTGGCGGGCTGGAGGACATCGATCGGGTGATGGAGCAGCCGGGAAGCTGGGTCGACGCGCTGCTCGCGGTGCCCGGCCGCTATCCACCCGGCGAGGTCTTCTGCTACGACAACGGCGCCACGCATCTGCTCGCCGCGGCCCTGCAGGCGGCGACAGGTGACATCGCCGAGCTGGCGGCCGCCACCGTGTTCGATCCGCTGGGTGTGACGGCATGGCGGTGGCCGCGCGATCCGGAGGGCGTCCCGTGGGGATTCGGCGGCCTGTGCCTGTCGCCGCTGGACCTGGCGCGGCTGGGCGAGGCCTGGCGCACGGACGCGCTCAGCCTGGGGCAGTTGCTCGCGCAGGCCACGACCGCCCAATCGGCGGGCGGACCGCCGGAGGACGTGCCGTACGGATGGTTGTTCTGGGTCTGCCGGATCGCCGGCCGTTCCGCCTATATGGCTGCGGGCTGGGCCGGGCAGTATGTGCTGGTCGTGCCCGAGGAAGCGCTGACCATCGTGGTCACGGGCGAACCCGAAGGGTTGCACCCCGGCTCGGGAAGCGGGCTGGCCGTCGTCCGTGACCTGGCCGCCGCGCTCGTCGCCGAACAGCCCCGGTGACCGCCACCACCAGCCGGGGACCGCCCTTGCCGCACCCGGCCGGTAACCCTGATCGACGTCCGTACAAGTGAGAACCTTTTCCCACACTTCCCGGCGATTGCCGATCATTTGCCTTGCCGTGGCGACGGCCCGCCGGGAGACTCGACAGGTGTCACACGCTCCGCATCCGGACATCCGGGCGATCGATCGCATGGCCGCGCTCCTGGCGGACGTGCCCGACTCTGACCTTTTCACGCGCGCCGCCGCCTTGCGCGGGCGACAGGCCACAGGAGAGAGCGCGGACGCGCTGCTGCCAGAGGCGTTCGCGCTCGTTTCCGCGACGTCCGGCAGGATCTCCGGCCGCCGTTGCACTCTGGCTGAGCTGCGGGCCGGCGTCGCGTTGTTTCGCGGCGCGGTGGTGGAGCTCGCCGACCGCACGGCTTGGCCGGCCGCCGTGACGCTCGCCGTCTTCCTCGGCGCTCTGGAAGGGAGAGGCGTCCATCTGATGACCGGGGACGGCGCCCCCGTCACGGCCACGGTGTGCGGGCGTCTCGGGCTGACGGTCGCCCGCCTGTCCAGCGACATGGAGCCGGACGAGAAACGACTCGCCTATGCGGCGGACGTGACGGTGGGACGGATCGAGATGTTCGGCTACGACCACCTGACCGACAATCTCGTGTCGGGCCCGGATGAGCGGCTGCAGCGCGAGCCGTGCCGGGCGATCGTGGCCGAAGCCGACCTCGTCATGCTCGACCAATCGATCAACGACCTCATCGTGAACCGCGACGGCGTGCGCACGGCGTCGATCAGCGTGCGCGCCTGCCTGGCCCGGTATGCGTCCCTGGCCGGGATCACCGCGACGGTCCTCACCGAAGCCGCTGAGTTCGCCCACCTGTACGGGCTCTCGGTGGAAACCGTCGACACGGCGTACCCGACCGCGCGGCGTGACCATCCCGACCTGCTGTACGGCACGACCGAGGCCAAGCTGAACGGCCTCCTCGAGGCCATCGCGGGTCACCACGCCGCGGCCCGGCCGGTGCTCGTGATCACGGACTCCACGGAGATCACCGAACGGCTGGCGGACCTGCTGGCCGGCCGCGGCCTGCCGGCCGCACGGCCTCACGAGGAGCGCCCGCTGGCTCTGGCGGGACGTCCGGCGACGGTGACCCTGCTCACGCAGCCGGCCGTGGAGGGCGAGGTCGCCTTGGGCGGTGACCTGGAGTGGCTGGCCCACGAGCACGTACGGGCCTCGGGCCTCGACCCGGCCGTCACCTCCGGCGACGTGTGGGACGAGGCGGTGGCCGCGGCCCGGCGGGAGCTCCTGCCCACGTGGACGGCTGACCGGGATCGGGTGATCGAGGCAGGCGGGCTGGTGGTGCTGGGCGCCGAGTATCCGGGCACCAGGCGCCTGGAGGCGCGCCTGCGCGCGACGGCAGGGGCGCGGGGAGACACCCAGCTCTTCGTGGCGCTGGACGAGGGCTGGCTCAGGCACCCATATGCCGAGTGGCTGCGCCGCCTCGTCCTGGGGCGCATCACCGAGCCGTTGCAGGGCCCACTGCTGGCCAGGGCCGTCGAGCGTGCCAAGCGGCAGTGCGAGGTGCGGATCAGGGGCTACCGGGGCCGGATGGCGGCCTACGACACGATTGTCTCGGCGATCCGGGAGCGGATGCATGCCGAGCGCCGTGCGATGGTGGAGGCCGCCGAGCCGCTGGGAGCCGTCCTGGCCTTCACCGGCGGCGAGCACGTACCGCCAGGAAAGGTGGGCACGCGAGCACTGCGCCTCATCGCCCAGGAGGTCATCGACGAGCAGTGGACGGCCTGCCTGGCCGAGCTCACGACGATGCGCGACGACTACGCGAGCGAAGAGCACACGCGGGAAGCGGTGCCCGCCTTCCGGGAGAAGGCCGAGGCCGCCTACAGCACGATGCGCGAGAGGGCGGCCCAGGCACTCACGCATCGGCTGCGTGGAACGGGAGGGCACTGGTACCTGCCCTCTGGCGACCCGCCGCCGTGGAAAGCGTGGCGATGACCTCGGGGCAGCGGGCCCGACCACCGGCCTCCCGGCCCTCCCGCAGGTGTGACCACGAGCCGGCCCCGGCCCGCGCCGGCCACATGGGCGCTGGGCACCCGTCTGCCTCAGCAGGGCCAGGTGGACGCGCTCACCGCGTAGACGCCCGCCGCCTCGGGGTCGAACCGGACGTCCAGGCTGACCTCCGCGCCCCCGGCCTCCTTCACCACGCAGCCGTCGTCGCCGCCGCCCGGGACCCGCCGCCACCCGTTGCGCAGCGCGAGATCGTGGTAGAAGGACTCGACCTGCCCGGCAGAGCCCTGCCCGGAAGCGAGGCGGTAGGAGCGGCCGACGCTCGCATGGTGGTCGTCGGTGTCGGTGCACGACCGTTCCCGCCCGCCCTGGGCGACGGCCCCGGACGGGGCGGCCGCCAGCACGTCGAACGGCTCCAGGGCCGCTTCGACGCTGCCGTACAGCGAGCCGCACACCCGTTCGTGCTCGACGATCTCGGCGAGGAACGGGGAGGCGGCGACACCGCCCAGCACCAGCACCACCGCCGCCGTGGTCAGCGACCGCTTGAGCACCTTGTTCACAGGCTGCCCACCATCGCCGACCACAGGGCGGCGAGCGACCCGAGCAGCAGGCACGCCGCGCCCGCCGCCGCTCCCGCCCAGGCCGCGGCGGCGCGTCCGGGGTGCGGCCGGCCGGTGGTGATCGCCCGTCCCAGCAGGGCGCCGGCGACCGGCAGCGCCAGGGCGGCGACGCCGGCGGCGGTCAGGCCGGTGGTCAGCCATTCCAGCCGCCACAGGCTCCAGGCGAGGAGCGCGTACCCGCCGAGCGACACGACGGTCAGGAAGATCCAGCCGGCCGAGGCGGTGGCGGTGGCGGAGCGGGGGGAGGACGCCATGCCGCCCATGATCGCATCTCTTCGAAGGGGACGTGATCGGAGATGTCGGCCCGTTGCTCTAATCTTTGCTACCGAAAAGTCTTTCCTGCGGAAGGCAGGCGGGAGAGGGGATCGCGTGAAGCCTGGCGAGCAGGGGCCACCCGCTTCCGTGCTCGACGCCGTCCTCGAACGCGTCACCTACGCCAATGAGGAGACCGGCTACACGATCGCCCGGGTGGCCACCGAGCGCACCGGCGCCGATCTGCTGACCGTCGTCGGGCCGCTGCTGGGCGCGCAGGTGGGCGAGTCGCTGCGGCTGCGCGGCCGGTGGACCTCCCATCCGCGCTACGGCCGCCAGTTCGAGGTGTGGTCCTACAGCACGGTGCTGCCGGCCACGGTGCAGGGCATCCGCCGTTATCTGGGCTCGGGCCTGATCAAGGGCATCGGCCCGAAGATGGCCGAGCGGATCGTCGACCATTTCGGCACCGGCACGCTCGAGGTGATCGAGCAGCAGCCGGAGCGGCTGGTCGAGGTGCCGGGGCTGGGCCCGAAGCGGACGAAGATGATCGCCGCCGCCTGGGAGGAACAGAAGATCATCAAAGAGGTGATGATCTTCCTTCAGGGGGTCGGCGTGTCCACCTCGATCGCGGTGCGCATCTTCAAGCAGTACGGCGAGAGCTCGATCGAGGTGGTCAGGAGCCAGCCGTACAAGCTGGCCGACGACGTGTGGGGCATCGGCTTCAAGACCGCCGACACCATCGCCCAGGCGGTCGGCATCCCGCACGACAGCCCCGAGCGGGTCAAGGCCGGCCTGCGGTACACGCTGTCGCAGGCGGCCGACGACGGCCACTGCTACCTGCCGGCCCCCAACCTCGTCGCCGACGCCGTCAAGATCCTCGACGTGCCGGCCGCCCTGGTCGCCGCGTGCCTGGAGGAGCTGGTGGCCGACGAGGGGGTGGTGCGCGAGACGATCCCGGCCGGCGACAACGACGTGCCGGCCGTCTACCTGCCGCCCTTCCACCGCGCCGAGAGCGCCCTGGCCGCCGGCCTGCTGACGCTGCTGCGCGGCGGCCACGACCGGCTCAAGGCGTTCGCCGACGTCGACTGGGAGCGCGCCGAGACGTGGCTGCACGGCCAGACGGGCGCCGAGCTGGCCACCGAGCAGCGCCAGGCCGTCCGGCTGGCGCTGACGGAGAAGGTCGCGGTGCTGACCGGCGGGCCGGGCTGCGGCAAGAGCTTCACCGTGCGCTCCATCGTGCTGCTGGCCCGCGCCAAGCGCGCCAAGGTCATCCTGGCCGCCCCCACCGGCCGGGCGGCCAAGCGGCTGGCCGAGCTGACCGGGCACGAGGCGACCACGGTGCACCGCCTGCTGCAGCTGCGCCCCGGTGGCGAGGCCACCTTCGACCGCGACAACCCGCTCGACGCCGACCTGGTGGTGGTGGACGAGGCGTCGATGCTGGACCTGCTGCTGGCCAACAAGCTCGTCAAGGCCGTGGCGCCCGGCGCGCACCTGCTGTTCGTGGGCGACGTCGACCAGCTGCCGTCGGTGGGGGCGGGCGAGGTGCTGAAGGACCTGCTGGCGGCCGAGGACATCCCGCGGGTGCGGCTGACCCAGATCTTCCGGCAGGCGCAGGAGTCGGGCGTCGTCGTCAACGCCCACCGCGTCAACACCGGCCGCCACCCCGTCCTGGAGGGCATGAAGGACTTCTTCCTGTTCCCCTGCGAGGAGCCGGAGGAGATCGCCGCGCTGACCGTCGACGTGGTGGCCCGCCGCATCCCGCGCCGTTTCCGCCTCGACCCGCGCCGCGACGTGCAGGTCCTGGCGCCCATGCACCGCGGCGCCGCCGGCGCGGGCGCGCTGAACATCGCGCTGCAGGAGGCGCTGACGCCCGCCCGCGAGGGCATGCCGGAGCGCCGCTACGGCGGGCGTGTCTTCCGCGTCGGCGACAAGGTCACCCAGCTGCGCAACAACTACGACAAGGGCGCGGCCGGGGTGTTCAACGGCACCGTCGGCATCGTCACCGACATCCGTCCCGACGAGCACAAGCTGACCGTCCTGACGGACGAGGACGAAGCGGTCGACTACGCCTTCGACGAGCTCGACGAGCTGGCGCACGCCTACGCGGTCTCCATCCACCGCTCCCAGGGCAGCGAGTACCCGGCGGTCGTCATCCCGCTGGCCACCAGCGCGTGGATGATGCTGCAGCGCAACCTGCTCTACACGGCGATCACGCGGGCCAAGAAGCTCGTGGTCATCGTGGGGTCGCGGCGGGCGCTGGCGCAGGCCGTCCGGACGAAGGGGGCGGGCCGCCGCCACACCGGCCTGACGCACCGCCTGACCCGCCCCTGACGGGTGCGGTCGCGTTCCGCCACCGGGTTGCCGGACAAGTAATTGAAATGTGATCGAACTCTCCCAAAGGATTCGGCGTCTTACATGCGGGAGCATTAAGGTTTTTGAGGTGCCATTGTGGTGCCATGGGGAGAGGACGAAGGTGAACGTTGCGCCCGCCTGGAGGAGACCGGCCACCGCATTCGCGCTGCTCACGGCGGCGGCCCTGACGGCCTCATGCTCCGGCGGCCCGGCCGCGCAGCCGCCCGACGCCTCCGAGGCGACCACCAGCGCCACCCCCCAGGCCCCCACCGTGAAGATCACGCCCGCCGAGGGCGCGAGCAAGGTCAGCCCGGAGAAGAAGGTGGTGGTGGCCGCCGCCGGCGCGCCGCTCGACAACGTCACCGTCGAGGCCGGCGGCGAGCAGGTCGAAGGCGCCTTCAACGCCGACAAGACCCGCTGGGTGTCGAAGACCGCGCTGAAGCCGTCCACCAGCTACAACGTCTCGGCCACCGCCGGCGTCACCACCGCGACCAGCACGTTCACCACCGCCAAGCCCGACCGGGCGCTGCAGGTCGCCGACGTCACCCCCAACGCCAAGGGCGAGACGCTCGGCGTCGGCGCGCCCATCATCGTCACCTTCAACCAGCCCGTCACCAACAAGGCGACCATCGAGCGCGCCCTGGAGGTCGAGGCGGAAAAGCCCGTCACGGGCGCCTGGCGCTGGATCAACGACACCGTCGTCATCTACCGCACCGCCAAGTACTGGCCCGCCCACCAGAAGGTCACCTTCAACGCCAACATCACCGGCATCAAGGGCGGCAAGGGCCTGTACGGGGTCAAGGACTACACCGCGAAACTCAAGATCGGCGCCAAGCAGATCAGCAAGGTCGACACCCGCAAGAAGATGATGTACGTCTACAAGGACGGCAAACGGGTGCAGACCATGCGCATCAGCGCCGGCATGGCCACCACCCGCGAGTACACCACCACCTCCGGCGTGCACCTGACGATGGAACGCGGCAACCCGGTCCGCATGATCTCCCCGGGCCGCAAGAAGGGCGACCCCGGCTACTACGACGTCATGATCGACCACGCGGTGCGCATCTCCAACTCCGGCGAGTACGTCCACGCCAAGGACAACGTGTGGGCCCAGGGCGTGCGCAACGTCAGCCACGGCTGCGTCAACGCTCGCCCCGACCAGGCCAAGTGGTTCTACGAGAACATGCAGCGCGGCGACGTCGTCGACATCACCGGCACCGACCGCGAGCTGGAGTGGAACAACGGCTGGGGCTTCTGGCAGATGCCGTTCTCGCAGTGGAAGAAGGGCAGCGCCCTGCACAAGAGCAGCAAGTCATGACCGGCGGCCACCGCGCGCGGCGCCCCGTCACGATCCGGCCGGGCCGCGAGGGCGACGTGCCGGCCGTGCTGGCCATGTTCGACTCGGCGGTGGCCTGGCTCACCGAGCAGGGCCGCACCGGGCAGTGGGGCACCCGGCCCTTCACCGGCGACGCCCGCCGCACCGAGCAGGTCGCCTCCTGGCTGGCCGGCGGCGGCATGCGCATCGCCGAGCACGACGGCCGGCCCGCCGGCTGCCTGTCGGTGGGGCCCGCCCACGACTACGTGCCGCCCGCCGCCGAGCCTGAGCTGTACGTGCAGGCCCTGGTGACCGACCGCCGCCACGCCGGGCTCGGCATCGGCCGCGCCCTGCTCGACCGCGCCGCCACCGAGGCCCGCGGGCAGGGCCTCGGCCTGCTGCGCGTCGACTGCTACGCCGGGCACGACGGCCGCCTGGTGGCCTACTACGAGAGCTGCGGCTTCACCCGCATCGGCCCGTTCACGGTGGGGGAGTGGCCGGGCATGCTGCTGCAACGCCGCCTGTAACGCGCCGGCTCAGCGGCCGTAGTCCAGGAACAGGGTGCCGTTCCTGCCCCGGTCGACCTCCAGCAGCTTCCACGGCTGGACGCCGTCGCCCTCGAACACCCGCCTGCCGCGCCCCACCACCGCCGGCGCGACGACCAGCCGCAGCTCGTCGACCAGGCCGGCCCGCAGCAGGGAACGGGCCAGCTCGATGCTGCCGTGCACGCCGATGTCGCCGCCGCTCTCCCGCTTCAGCGCGGCCACGTACTCAGGCACGGGGGTGGTGACCCGCGTGGCGTGCGCCCACTCCTGGGCGGGTGTGGTGGAGGTGACGACGTGCTTGCGGGCGCCGTTGATGAAGTCGGCGAACGGCTGGAAGTCCGAGGTGGGCCAGTGCCCGGCCCAGTAGTCGTAGGTGCCGCGTCCCATCAGCACGTCGTCCTGGGTAGCGATGACGCGGCCGAGGTAGGCGACGAGCTGGGGGCCGTCGTCGGCGAGCCAGTCGCCGTCCTCGTAGGCGACGCCGTCCAGCGACATCAGGTGGTAGAGCACGACCTTGCGCATGGGGTTCTCCTCGGGGTTCGTCTCAGTGCGCTCCATGCTGTGGCCCGGCCGGGCCCCGGCGCGATACATTCGGCCGCAGCCGAATCCGAGGGGTGGCCGGCATGCTCAGGGTGACGTTCTCCGCCCACGACCTGACCTCGATCAGGTTCGCGTACTCGCCGCTGCGGGAGGTCTCCACCGGCGTGCACGCGCTGCGCACGCCCGCCGGCCGCGTCCTGCACCTGCCGTGGTTCCAGCAGGTACGCCCCCGGCTCGGCGGCGAGCTGGCGCCGCTGCTCGACCTCGTCCCCGGCGGCCCCTACCTCCCCGACTTCCTGTGCCCCGTCCCCACCAGCCCCACCCCGGACCTGGCCGGCGAGCTGGCGGCCCTGCGCGCCACCCCGCACGAGATCATCCGCGCCGACCTGGAACGCCTGGCCGAGGAGACGCCCGGCGCGCTCACCGGCTGCGCCCTGCAGCTGTACCGGGAGCCGGAGCCGGGCCTCGAGCGGCTGGTGGCCGCCATCGAGGCGTACTGGCGGCTGGCCATGGCGCCGCACTGGCCGCGCATGCGCAACCTCCTCGAAGGCGACCTGCTCCATCGCGCCCGGCAGTTCGCCGAGCACGGCCCGGCCGGCGTGTTCGCCGGCATGCACCCGGCCATCCGCTGGGAGAACCGCACCCTCTCCCTGGAGCAGCGCCCCCAGGAGTGGTCGCGGACGCTGAAGGGCGAGGGCCTGCTGCTGGCCCCGTCCATCTTCGTCTGGCCCGCCTTCCTCTACCGCACCGACTCTCCCGGCCAGGCCGCCATCACCTACCCGGTGCGCGCCATCGCCACGCTGTGGGAGCGCGGCACCACGCCCGACCCCGGCGCGCTGGCCGCCGTCATCGGCCGGTCCCGCGCGCTGCTGCTGGGCGAGCTCGACAGCCCCGCCTCCACCACCGACCTGTCCCGCCGCACCGGCCTGGCACCCGGCAGCGTCTCCGAGCAGCTCACCCTGCTGCTGGCGGCGGGCCTGGTCACCAAGCACCGCGTCGGCAGATCCATGCTGTACGTCCGCACCTCCCGCGCCCAGGCCCTGCTGGACGGCTGATTCGGCTCCAGCCGAATATGTCGCCCTCCGGGAGGGGCCGCCCGCAGCATGCACTCATGACGATCACGGCTCCCGCCCGCCCCACCGTGTTCCAGGGGCTGCCCAAGGTGTACTGGCTGCTGTTCTCCGGCCAGCTGGTCAACCGGTTCGGCGGGGTCGTGCTGCCGTTCCTCGTCTTCTACCTGACCGGCCGCGGCTACGCCGCCGCGCAGATCGCCGCGGTCGTCTCCGCGTACGGGCTGGGCGGCCTGGGCGGGCAACCGCTGGGCGGCTACCTGGCCGACCGGTTCGGCCGCCGCGCCACCCTGATCGGCGGCCTGCTCGCCACCGCCACCTGCCTCATCCTCATCGCGGCCGCCGGCAACCTGACCTGGCTGATCGCCTCCGCCCTGGCCATGGGGCTGGCCGGCGACGTCTACCGGCCCGCCGCCGCGGCACTGGTCGCCGAGACCACCCCGCCGCACCTGCGCGCCCAGGCCTTCGGGCTCATGCACTGGGCGGTCAACGTGGGCACCGCCGCCGCGGGCGCCGTCGCCGGGCTCCTGCTCGCCCACGGCTTCTGGCTCCTGGTCGTCCTGGACGTCGCCACCAGCCTCGCCTTCGCCGTCCTCGTGGCCGCCGGCATCCCCCGCGGCCACGACAAGCGCGCCGCCAGGCCGGCGCGCACCGGCTACGCGATCGCCGCCCGCGACCGGGTCCTGATGGCCGCGCTGGCCTTCCTGCTGCTCGGCCTGATCCTGTACGCCCAGGCCTCCTACGCGCTGCCCCTGGCCCTGGCCGCCGGCGGCCTGCCGCCCTCCCTGTACGGGCTGCTCATCACCGTCAACGGCGCCATCGTGGTGATCTTCCAGCCGCTGCTGGTCTCCTGGCTGTCGCGCCTGCCGCGGCTGCCCGTCCTCGGCGCCTCCATGGCCGTGGTGGGCCTCGGCCTGGCCCTGACCGGCCTGGCCACCCGGCCCTGGCACTACGTGGCCACGGTCGTGCTGTGGTCGATCGGCGAGATCGGCATGGCCGGCTTCGAGGCCGCGCTCATCGCCGACCTCACCCCCGAGGGCGCCCACGGCACCTACCAGGCGCTGTACGGCTGGACCACCGCCATCGCCCGCTTCGCCGGCCCCGCCATCGGCGCCGTGCTGTTCCCGGCGGGCATGCTGTGGTGGGCGTGCGCCGCGACCGGCGTCGCGTGCGCGGTGCTCGCCGCCGTCCTGATGCCCGCCGTCGCCCGGCGCTCACCCGCCACGACGCAGCCGCTCTGAACCCGCGACCCTGCGGCATGGGCGCCAGACGGGAGCCGCCTTCATCGCGCGGTGCCGCCGCGCGGCGCCGCACGGACGTGGGCGCGCTCGCCTTGGCGGCCGATGAGGCTCAGGAACTCCACCGGCCCCGCACTGGTGGCGCCGAACCAGTGCGGGGTGCGCGTGTCGAACTCCGCGACCTCCCCGGGCTTGAGGATCAGGTCGTGCTCGCCGAGCACGAGGCGCAGCGTCCCGTTGAGCACGTACACCCAGTCGTGGCCCTCGTGCGTGCGCAGGTCGGGCTCGCGGTCGCCGCTCCCGGCGGGCAGCACGAACTTGTAGGCCTGGATCCCGCCGGCCCGGCGGGTCAGCGGCAGCACCACCGAGCCGTCATGGCCGGCGATGGGGCGCAGGTGGACGCGGGGATCGCCGGTGGGCGGCGCGTCGACGAGGTCGTCCAGCGTGACGCCGTAGGCGCGGGCGAGCGGCAGCAGCTGCTCCAGCGTGGGCCGCCGCAGGCCCGCCTCCAGCCGGGACAGCGTGCTGGCGGAGATGCCCGTCTGGGCGGCCAGGCCGGCGAGCGTGACGCCGCGCTGCGAGCGCAGGCGCTTCAGCCGCGGGCCGACGGCGTCGAGGGTACGGTCGATGGTCTCATCCACCCCACCTAATTTGCCATTCGGCAACAACGTTTGCACATCCGGCTCCCCGTCGCCCACCATGAGCAGCGACCCACCACGAGCGGAACGAGGAACGGCACCGATGACGCACGCCTTCGACAAGGACTACTGGGAACGGCACTGGCACCAGGCGCCCGCCACCATGGCCGGCGCCCCGCCGAACCCGTACCTGGCGCGCGAAACCGCCGGCCTGAGGCCGGGCACGGCGCTGGACGCGGGCTGCGGCAGCGGCGCGGAGGCGCTCTGGCTGGCCGACCACGGCTGGGAGGTCACCGCGGCCGACATCTCCGCCGAGGTCCTGTCCCGCGCCGCCCGGCGCGCGGCCGCGGACCCGGGCTGGAGCGCCGCCGCCGGCCGCGTGCGCTGGGTCGAGGCGGACCTGACCGTCTGGACGCCGCAGGCCCCCTTCGACCTGGTCATGACCCACTACGCGCACCCGGCGATGCCGCAGCTCGCCTTCTACGACCGCCTGGCCGGCTGGGTGGCCCCCGGCGGCACCCTGCTCATCGTCGGCCACCTGCACACCGGCCACAAGAACGGGCACGGTCACGGGCACGGTCACGGGCACAGTCACGGGCACAGTCACGGGCACAGTCACGGGCACAGTCACGGGCACGGTCACGGGCACAGTCACGGGCACGGTCACGGGGAGGGTCACCACCCTCCGGAGGAGGCGTCGGCCACCAGCGCGGCCATCACCGCACGCCTGGACACCGCACAGTGGGAGATCGTCACCGCGACCGAGCACCAGCGCTTCGTGCCCGGCCGCGAGCTCCCCCTCGACGACGTCGTCGTGCGCGCCACCCGGCGCCGCTCGAACCCGCAGTCCCGCTGAAGGACGGCCCGCGCCCCAGCCCCGGAACCCTCGTCTTGACCTCAAGCAAGGTTGATGTTGCAAGGTCATCGCCATGACGAAGACCTCCGAGCATCGCATCGCCGTGATCGGCACGGGCGCCATCGGCAGCGCGGTGACCCGCCGCCTGCTCGAGCACGGCCACGACGTGGTGGTGTGGAACCGCACCCCGGCCCGCCTCAACCCGCTCGCCACCGCCGGAGCACGACCCGCCGCGTCGGTGAGCGAGGCGGTGTCCTCGGCCACGCTGACCCTGCTCACCCTCACCGACTACACCGCCGTCCAGGAGTGCCTGGCCGCACTGGACGGCGACCTGTCCGGACGGACGATCGTCGCGATGTGCACCGGCACCCCCGACGACGCGGAACGGGCCGCGCGGCGGGTGGCCGCCCTGGGAGCGTCCTATCTCGACGCCGGCGTCCAGGCCGCGCCGGAGACGATCGGCACCGGCGCGGCGACCATCCTGTACGGCGGCTCACCCGAGGCCTTCCAGCGCCACCGCGCGGTCCTGGAGCTGCTGAGCACGCCCCGCTTCGCGGGACAGGCACCCCAAGCGGCCGCGATCTGGGACCTCACCCTGTTCGGCCTCTGGTACGACGCCCAGCTCGGCCTGCTGCGGGCCCTCGACACCGTACGCGCGGCGGGCATCGACGTCACCGAGTTCGCCGCGAGCGCGGCCGACCAGCTCGGGCACGTGGTCACCGGCGCCCCCGGCACAGCCGCGGAGCTGCTGCGGGCCGCCTACCCGGCGGGACCCGCCACCCTGGCCGAGCACCTGACCGTCCTGCGCCACCTCATCGGGCTGCGCGACGGCCAGGTGCTCGGCGACGGCGGCCTGCCGGCGGTGGCGGCCAGAATCGAAACGCTCATCGCCCAGGGCCGCGAAAGTGAGGGCCTGACCGCCACGATCGCCTCGACAACCGCCCAGGCCCCCGCCCGCAGCGCCTGAACCGGGGCTCACCGGGACGGGAAGCCGGGCGGCATGGCCATCGGGCCGCCGCCCAGAGGCCCGCCGCCGACCAGGACGGCCGACCCGGCCATGTAGGAGAACTCGGCGCTCGCCAGCGACACCACGGACCGGGCGATCTCCTCCTTCGACGCCATCCGGTGCGTGCCGGAGGCGTTCAACGGCCCCCACGCCCGCTTGAACGCCTCCCACACCGCGTCAGGCAGCGACGCCGGGCGCACCAGCGCGGTGTCGGTCGTGCCGGGACAGATGGCGTTGATCCGGATGCCCTTCGGGCCGTAGTCCATGGCGGCCGTCTCCACGATGCCCTTGATCGCCTGCTTGCTGGAGGTGTACGCGGCGCCGCCGGGGCGCCGGGACTCCGAGGCGGTGCAGATGATGACGCCGCCGTGCTCCAGCATGTGCGGCACCTCGTACTTGATCGACAGGAAGACGCCCCGGGCGTTGGTGTGCTGCACGTCCGTCCAGTCCTCCAGGGTCATCTCGTGCAGCGGCGCCGTCCGGGTGATGCCGGCGTTGTTGAAGGCGACGTCCAGCCGGCCGAACGCGGCGGCCGTGTCGTCCACGAAACGCCGCAGCTGGTCGGGGTCGCGCACGTCGGCCTGCTGGTAGCGGGCGGTGCCGCCGGCGTCGCGCAGGTCCCGCTCCACCCGGCGGCCCAGCTCGGCGCGCCGGCCGCAGAAGCCGACCTTCGCCCCCTCGGCGGCGAACGCCCGGGCCGTGGCCTCCCCGATGCCGGACGTGGCCCCGGTGATCAGGACGACCTTGCCGTCGAAACGCCCGCGCGGCGGCGCCGGGGGCGGCGCGCTGGTCGGCGGGGCCGTCAGGTACGGCGGGACCGCCACCGCCCCGGCCAGGCCGGCCGCTCCGGCCGCGGCGGCGGCCAGCCCGAAGAAGGCCCGCCGCCCACGCCGGGTCCCCCGGCCGCCCGCTCCTGAACGCTGTCCTCCCGAACGTTCTCCTGCTCGCTCACCGGCACACCCCTGCCCGGCACGCGACCAGGCCACCAGGGCGGGCGCCGGACGACGCCTCTGCCAGACCACGCTCAAGCCACTCAAAACCCTCACCAATCCCTCCACAAGCCGGATGAGCCGACTGTTCCGCGCGGGCCGGGGCCGCCGCTTCCGCCGCGCGTCTCGTCCGTCCGGCCAGATGGCGGAGCCGGACAGGCCACAAGGCGGAGCCGGACAGGCCAGTCGGGGGAGCCGCCGCGCCCAGGCGGCTGCCTACGATCGGGAAGGTGATCACACGCTGGACGGAACGCGTCCTCGACGACCGGGCGGCGCTCGTGCGTCTGGCCGGGCTGACGGTCCTGGCGCTGGGCGACCTGCACCTGCTGCACCGCCCCGCCCGGCTCGCCGACTGGGCGCTGGCGCTCGCGGGCCTCGCGCTCTGCCTGGCGGGCGCGCGCCTGCCGCTGGCCGCGACGGCCGCGCTGCCGGGGCTGCTCGTCGTGGGCGACCTGATCGGCACGAACGTGGGCGTCCCGCTCAAGGCGATGCTGGCGGTCACGCTGTTCGAGCTGGCGTTACGGGGACGCGGCCGGCGGGTGGCGTTCGGGGCGGGGACGGCGGGGTTCCTGCTGACCGCGCACGCCATGTCCTCGCACGCCATGTCCGTGCCCGCGGCCGAGGTGCCGCCCACCCTCTACCGCCTGTCGATCCTGCTCGGCGTGCCGCTGCTGCTGGGCGCGTACGTGCGCCTGACCCGCGAGAACGCCCGCCAGGCCCGCGAACGGGCGGCGAGCCTCACCCTCGCGGCGCGCACCGCCGAACGCACCGCCATCGCCCGCGAGCTGCACGACCTGGTGGCGCACCACGTCTCGTCCATGGTGCTGCGGGTGGGCGTGGCCCGGCACGTGCTGCCGGACGCCGACCCCCGCCTCACGCAGGTGCTCGACGACCTGCACGCCTCGGCCGGCACCGCGCTGGCGGACCTGCGGCGGCTGGTGACGGTGCTGCGCGACCCCGCGCGCGCGGGCGAAGGGCCGTTCTGCTCGCCGGCCGACCAGGCGGCGCTGCCGGACGCGCTGGAGCAGGCGGCGGCGCGGGCCCGCGCCACCGGCCTGTCGGTGCACTGCGCGATCGGCCCGCAGGTGGCGCGGCTGGACGCGGTACGCGCCCTGACCGTGCTGCGGCTGGCACAGGAGGGGCTGGCGAACGCGGCCCAGCACGCCGGGCGGCACGCCTGCGCGCGGATGACGGTGAAGGTGGAGGACGACGTGGTCAGGCTGGAGATCGCGGACGACGGCGGAGCCGCCCGTCCCGGCACCCGCCGCGCCCCGGGCGCCGGGCACGGGCTGGCCGGGATGGCCGAGCGGGCCGGGCTGCTCGGCGGGCGGTTCGAGGCGGGACCATCGGGCCGCGGCTGGCGCCTGTACGCCGAGCTGCCGCCGCCCCCCACCCCACAGCCCCTCCCGCAGGCCGTCGCGCAGCCCGCCGGGCGGGGGGCGGCGTGATCCGGGTGCTGCTGGCCGACGACCAGAAACTCGTCCGCGTCGGCCTGCGCATGTTGTGCGAGTCCGACCCCGACGTGGAGGTGGTCGCCGAGGCGGGCGACGGCCAGGAGGCGGTACGGCTGGCGGCCGAGCGGCTGCCCGACGTCATCCTCATGGACCTGCGCATGCCGGGCGTGGACGGCATCACCGCCACCGAGCGCATCATGGCGGCCCGCCCGTCGAGCCGGATCGTGGCGCTGACCACGTTCGACGACGACGATCACCTGTATCCGGCGCTGGCCGCGGGCGCGTTCGGGTTCCTGGTGAAGGACTCGCCGCCGTCCGTGCTGCTGGCGGCGCTGCGCCGCGCGGCGGCCGGCGAGCCGCCCTTCAGCCCGCCCGTGCTGGAGCGGCTCGTCCGGCACGCCGTACGCGCCCGCCAGCCCCGGCCCGGACGGGCGCCCGAGCCGGCCGGGCTGGCCGGGTTGAGCCCGCGCGAGCGGGACGTGCTGGCCATGGTCGGCGAAGGGCTGTCCAACCGGAGCATCGCCGAGCGCCTGCACCTGGGGGTCTCCACGGTCAAGACGTACGTGGCGAGCCTCATGCGCAAGACCGGCACGGCCAACCGGATCCGGCTGGCCGTGCTCGCCGCCCGCCACTGCGACACGCTCGCCGGCGAAACCCCGGGAGTGAACGCCTAGCGGCCGATCTTGTCCAGCTCCGCGAGATCCTCCTGCGACAGCCGCAGCCCCGCCCCGGCGACGTTCTCACGCAGGTGCGCCACCGACGACGTGCCGGGAATGAGCAGGATGTTCGGCGAGCGGTGCAGCAGCCACGCCAGGGCGACCGACATCGGCGTCGCCCCCAGCCGCCCCGCCACCGCCGACAACGCCGAGGACTGCAACGGGCTGAACCCGCCCAGCGGGAAGAACGGCACGTACGCGATGCCCTCCCGGGCGAGCTCGTCGATCAGCGCGTCGTCGTCCCGGTGGGCGAGGTTGTACAGGTTCTGCACGCACACGATCGGCGCGATCGACCGTGCCTCGGCGACCTGCTCGGGCGTGGCGTTGCTCACCCCGAGGTGCCGGATCAGGCCCTGGCGCTGCAGCTCCACCAGCGCCTCGAACGGCTCGGCCAGCGACCCGGGCCGGGGCCCCTGGGCGTCGCCGAGCCGCAGGTTCACCAGGTCGAGCACCTCGAGGCCGAGGGTGCGCAGGTTCTGCTGGACGGCGTGGCGCAGCTGCTCGGGCCGCCGCGCCGGCGGCCACCCGCCGTGCTCGTCACGGACCGCGCCGACCTTGGTCGCGATGCGCAGTGAGCGCGGGTACGGGTGCAGCGCCTGGCGGATCAGCTCGTTGGTGACGTCCGGCCCGTAGGCGGCGGCGGTGTCGATGTGGGTGATCCCGAGCTCGACGGCTGCACGCAGGACCGCGAGCGCGCCGTCACGGTCGGCGGGCGGACCCATGACGCCGGGCCCGGCCAGCTGCATGGCGCCGTAGCCGAAGCGGGTGACGGTCAGGTCGCCCAGCGTCCAGGTGCCGCCGGGAAGCGAAGGGGAAAGCGTGCTCATGCTTGTGTCTTTCGTGTCGGAATGGTGATCGGGGTGGTGCCGGCCGGCCCCTCGCAGCAGTATGGAAAGCCCGCTGCGCACCGGGAAGTACGCACTTCGAAGTGCGTAGGCCACCCCCGGGTCAGACGCCCGCTCCTCATTCCCCCTGCACCAGCAAGGTCGGCCCCGCCGCCCAGGCGGGCGGCGGGGCCGGGGGACGGGTCAGCCGAGCACCGGGTAGTTGGCGCGGAAGACGCCGTGCGGGTCGCGGGCCCGTTTGACGTCCCGCAGCCGCGCGAGCGTCCCGGCGGAGAAGGACTGCGCCGCCGTGTCGCCCGGGGACAGCATCGTGTACGGCTTGCGGCCGCCGATGTAGGCGCCCAGGTCGGCCACGATCTCGGCCTGCCGGGCGCGGGTCGCGGCGGCCGTGTGCGGCAGGCCGAGGCCCAGCAGTCCCAGCAGGTACGGCTCCGCCACCGCGCCGCTCGCGCCGGCCCCATCGCCGGCCCCATCGCCGGCTCCGTCGCGGGGCTCGGCCAGCGCCCCGCCCAGGTGCCTGATCTGCACGTTGATGAGCGGATCGATCGGCTCGGCCAGCAGCAGGTCCACCGCATCGGCGTCAAAGCCGGTGAGGAGTTCGGCGCGGGTGAGGGAGGGGGCCGGGGCGGTCGGTTCGGCGGTGATGGCGCCCAGGTCGGCGAGGGGGACGACGCCGCGGCTGTCGGAGATCACGTCGCCGATCTTGTCCAGGCGCGCCAGCAGGCCCTCCGCCTCGTCCTTCCCGCCCAGGTAGGCCAGGTCCAGCGTCACCACCGGCGCGGGCGCGCCGGGCGGCCGGAGCCGGTTGATCCAGACGCTGAGCTCGCGCGGCGCGAAAGCGGTGAGCTCCAGGAACGCGTCGTAGACCTCCCGGGTACGGTGCTCGGGCCAGATCACGCGCCCGCCGTACAGGACCGGCACCGGGAACAGCTCCAGCTCCAGGGCGGTCACCAGCGCGTAGTCCCCGCCGCCGCCGCGCAGCGCCCAGAACAGCTCAGGATCGGACGCGGCGCTCACCCGCTGGGGCTCGCCGTCGGCGTCGACGATGTCGAAGGACCGCACGCTGGCGGAGGCGAAGCCGTGCTTGCGGCTGAACCAGCCGACGCCGCCGCCCAGCGTGTAGCCGGTCACGCTGACGCCGGGCGCGCTGCCGGACAGGCCCGTCAGCCCGAACGGGCCGGCCGCCGCCAGCACCTGCCCCCACGTCGCGCCCGCGCCCACCCAGGCCACCCGCTCCCGGACGTCCACCTCCACCTGGTTCAACAGGCCGGTGCGCAGCAGGATCAGCCCGTCCACGTCACCGGAGGCGCCGTGCCCGCTCGGCTGCGCGGTCACCGTCATCCCCGCCCGGCGGGCGTAGCGCACCAGCGCCGCCACGTCGCCGGCGTCCGCGGCCTCCACCACGGCCGCCACCGGCTGCCGGACGGTCAGGTTCCAGGCGGTGGTGGCCTGCTCGAAGCCGTCGTCACCGGGCAGCAGCACGCGTCCCTGGAGCACACCGCGCAGATCGTCGATCATCATCGTCTCCCTTTCGGTCGAATGGTCAGAGAATGCGAAGGAATCGGAGGGGTCAGGCGCGCACCGCGACGCGGGTCTCACGCAGGATCAGCACCCCCGTGACCGCGATCAGCGCCGCCGTCAGCCCATGGATGGCGAACGCGGCCACCGCGGACCCGTGATGCGCCAGGACGTTGACCATGTCACCGAACGGCGCCACGGCCACCATCACCAGCACCCACCCCAGCGCCCGCCGCTGCCCCGTCACCATCAGCACGCCCATCGCCAGCCCCATCGCGATCTCCCTGCTGCCCTTGACGACGTTGAAGCCGCCGCTCTCGGCGGGCCAGTCCGGCAGCCCCGGGAAGACCGTCCCCAGCGGCAGGACGAACGACATCCCCAGATAGAGGGTGAACAGGACGACGACGACGGCCAGCACGGTGTTGACCTTCTTCAGCGACATGGTGGTGCTCCTCAAAGAATCGGGGTTCAGCCGCGGACGCGGCGGATGTGACGGGCGTAGCGGGGCCGGCCGGCGACGTACCAGACGACGCGGGCCGCGGCGGGCAGGCCGCGCAGGACCAGGGCCCGCTCGGCCGGGGACGCCTCCTCCAGGACGGCGCCGAACAGCGCGGGCCCGGCAAGCCCGGCCACCAGGCGCTCACCCAGGCAGGCCCACTCGCGTTCGGTGAGATACCGGGCCGCCAGCGGCAGGAGAGCGGCCTCCTCGTCGTCGAGATGCTCCAGCAGCACCGCACGGTGATCGCACAACGCGGCCACCACGGTGTCGCGCTCGTCGCCGCCCGCCGCCGCCTCCCAGGCGGCGACCGCGGCGTCCAGCCGGGCCAGCGTGACGGCGACGCGTTCGTGCTGGGCCTGCATGCGCAGCACGACGTCGGCCTCCAGGTCCACCCGCGCCAGCAGCGGCGGCCACAGCAGCTCGTCCTGGCCCTGGTGATGGCGGCGCAGCGCCAGCCGGTAGAGCCGGAAGTGACCGGCGAGCACCCCGGCACGAGCCGTGTCACCCGGCCGGACGGCCGCGACGAGCTCCATCAGCAGCCGCGACTCACGCCGGAACACACGCCGCAACACACGGTGGACGATCCGCACGCCCTGGGTCTCGACGCTCACCTTGGTCCCGCCTCTCATCGGTTGCGATGGGTCAAGGCTGCTCCCGCCCCTTTGGAGGGGACTTGGAGCCCATTTGGAACACCCGCGTACGATGAGCGGAATCATGGTCTTCATCCGGGTGCTGGGCGCGTTCGCGGCCGAGGTGAACGGCGCCGCCGTCCCCCTCGGCGGGCCGCGGCAGCGCGGCGTGCTGGCGCTGCTGGTGGCCGCGCGCGGCCAGGTCGTGCCGGTCGACCGCATGATCGAGGACCTGTGGCGCGGCGAGCCGCCCGCGCGGGCGCTGATGTCCCTTCAGGCGTACGTGTCCAACCTGCGCCGCCTCCTGGAACCCGGACGCCCCCCGCGCACCCCGGCCCGGCTGCTGGTGAGCGCGGCACCCGGCTACGCACTGCGCCTGCCCCCCGACGCCGTGGACGCGTGGCTGTTCGAAAGCCTGCTGACCCAGGCCCGCGCCGACACCGACCCGCGCGCCGCGCAATCCAGGCTCGCCGAGGCGCTGCGGCTGTGGCAGGGGCCGGCGTTCGCCGAGGTCGCCGACGAGCCGTGGGCCGCCGCCGAGACCGCCCGCCTCGACGAGCTGCGCCTGACCGCCACCGAGCTGCACGTCGCGGCCGGCCTGCGCCTCGGCGACCCCGCCGCGGTGATCCCCGACGCCGAACGGCTCACCCGCGACGAGCCACTGCGTGAGGAAGGCTGGCGGCTGCACGCCCTGGCCCTGTGGGCAAGCGGCCGCCAGGCCGACGCGCTGGCGACGCTGCGCCGCGCCCGCGCCGTCCTGGCCGAGGAGCTGGGGCTCGACCCGGGCCCGGACCTGGCGGCGCTGGAGGAGGCCATCCTCACCCAACGCACGGACGTCCTGCACGCGACCGCGCCCCCGCCCGTTGCATCCCCGCCTGTTGCATCCGCGCCCGCCGCACCCCCGCTCACGGCATCTCCGCTCACCGCATCTCCGCTCACCGCATCCGCGCCCGCCGCACCCCTGCTCACCGGGCCGCCTGCCGCCCCGTCCCCGCCTGCCGCGCCGCTTCCGATCACCGGGCCGCCGTTCCCCGCGCCGCCGTTCTCTGTGCCGCCGCCCGCCCGGACGCCGTTCGTCGGACGCGAAGCGGAACTGTCCGCCCTGATCACCGCCGCCCAAGAGACGGCCACCGCCGGCGGGCCCCGCATCGCGCTGGTCACCGGCGAGGCCGGGCTCGGCAAGTCCACCCTCCTCGACCACCTCACCCAGCAGCTCGAACGCGACGGCTGGCTGGTCGCCACCGGCCGCTGCCCCGAGGTCGACAGCGCCCCACCCGCCTGGGCCTGGACCGAAGCACTCGGCGCCGTCGCCGCGACCACACCCCCCGGCGCGTTCGCCCGCGACCTCGCACCCCTGCTCACCGACACCGGACCGGTGACCGCCGACGCCACCGCCGGCCGCTTCCGCCTGCGCCAAGCCGTCTGGAAATGGCTCGCGGCGATCGCCGCCCGCCGCCCCGTCGCCGTCGTGCTGGACGACCTGCACTGGGCCGACGCCACCACCCTGGAACTGCTCGGCGGCATCCTGACCGTGCGGGCCCCGATCCTCCTGCTCGCCGCCTACCGCGCCGACGAAAGCCGGCACCTCACCGAGACGCTGGCCGCCCTCGCCCGCGCCACACCCCTGCGCCTGGCGCTGCCCGGCCTGAACGACGACGCCGTCGCGCGACTCGTACGGACCGAATGCGACACCGACGACCAGACCATCGCCGGAATCGCAGAACGCACCGGCGGCAACCCCTTCTACGTGCGCGAGAGCGCCCGCCTGCTGAGCGGCGAAGGCGCCCTGGTCGCCCTGTCCGAGGTCCCCGAAGGCGTGCGGGACGTCCTGCGCCGCCGGTTCGCCCGCCTGCCCCAGGGCGGCGTGTCCGTCCTGCGGCTGGCCGCGGTCGCCGGCCGGGAAAGCTCCGTGGACGTCCTGGTCAAGGCCGCCGACACCGACGAGGACGGCGTCATGGACGCCCTGGACGCCGGCGTCATCGCCGGGCTCCTCGACGAGCCCGCCCCCGGACGCGTCCGCTTCGTCCACGCCCTGGTCAGGGACACCCTCATCGCCGACGTCAGCCGGCTGCGCGCCACCCGCATGCACGCCCGCCTGGCCGCCGCACTCGAAGGCAGCGGCGACATCGCCGCACTGGCCCACCACTACGCCCGCGCCGGCTCACCCCAGGCCGTCGCCTACTGCGTGCGGGCCGCCGAACTCGCCGAGGCCCGCTACGCCCACGACGTGGCCGCCGACCTCCTCACCGACGCCGTCGCCCTCGCGAGCGGACCCGACGAACGCGTCGACCTGCTCGGCCGGCTGCTGCGCGCCCAGATCCGCGCCGGAGCCGTCGCCGCCGCCCGCCGGACCCGCGGCCAGGCCGTGGAGTACGCCGAATCCCTGGGCCGCGACGACCTCATGATCGCCGCGTTCACCGCCTGGACCGAACCCACCCCCTGGCAGGCCCGCACCTACGGCACCGTGGACCGCCCCATCGTCGACCGCCTGACCCGCCTGCTCGAACGCGACCTGCCCCCCGCCGTCCGCTCCCGCCTCCTGACCGCCTACGCCCACGAACTCATCGGCGAGGACGACCCCACCGTCGCCCAGGCGGCACAGGAAGCCCTCGACCTCGCCACCGACCCCCGGCTGCGGGCCGCGGCACTGGAGATCCTGGCCGAGGTCCACGGCGACGCCGATCTGTGCCGCGAGCTCGTCCGGATCGGCACCGAGCACGACCTGCCCGTCTACCGCGTCACCGGCCTGCTCGACCACGCCGGCGTCGCCGCCGCCGCCAACGACCCGCCACCCTGCGCCAGGTCATCACCGAAGCGCTGGACCTCGCCCGCGCCTACCGCATGCGCGAGGCGATCGCCGTCACCGAGATCACCCTGGCGGCCCTGGCGCTCATCGAAGGCCGCCTCGCCGACGCCGAACGCCTCTACCTCCAGGCCGACGAGGGCATGCGCCGCATCGGCTCCGTGCACGCCACCGGCTTCCTCCCGCTCGCCCTGGCCACCATCCGGCTGAACGAGGGCACGCTCGCCGCCCACCTGGACGACGTGCGCGCCCTGCACACCATGGTCGGCCCGATGGCCTGCGACCTGCTCGCGCTCGCCCTGCACGCCAACGGCCTGGACACCGAGGCCCGCCAGGCCCGCGCCTCGGCCGGCCCGATCCGTCCCGACTTCTTCTTCACCTACCTCACCAGCCTGCGCGCGATGGCCGCCATCGCCCTGAACGACCGCGCCGGCGCCGAGGAGACCTACCAGGCGCTGCTCCTGCACCGCGACGGCCCCCCGGCCGGCGCGGAAAGCCTGTCGCTGGCACTGCGCCCGGTCGCCCACACCCTCGGCGAGCTGGCCCGCTACCTGGGCCACCCCGACACCGCCGCCACCCACTTCGCCCACGCCGCCACCATCGCCGAACGCTGGAACGCCCCCCACTGGGCCGCCGAAGCCCGCGCCGCCCAAACGGCCGCTGCCATCATCACGGGGTGAACGACTGCCCCTTCTGCTGGATCGCGGCCGGCCACCTGTCGGCCCACCACGTCCTCCAGGACGAACACACGCTGGCGTTCCTGGACATCAGGCCCGCCACCCCCGGCCACACCCTGGTCATCCCGCGCACGCACGCCCGCGACCTGTGGGACATCACGCAGGAACGGCACGGCCAGGTCGCCGCCATGGTGCACCGGGTCGCCGCCCTGCTGAAAGCGGCCCTGGCCCCCGAGGGCCTGAACGTCCGCCACAACACGGGCCGCGCCGCGGGCCAGGACGTCCCGCACTACCACGTGCACGTTGTGCCCCGCCGGACCGGCGACGGCCTGCGCCCCGGATGGACCCCGCCACCGGCCCCGCCGCAGGAGCTGGAACAGGTCCTGGCCCGCATCACCCAGGCCCGCTGATCCGCACCTTGCGGTGAACAGGTGGCCGCCGATGAACGGCCTTCTGGCGATGAGCGGATGCATGGGATGCGGCGCAGCGCGCGCCCCGGTGCTGACGACCGCTTCTGAACGTGCGGCGCCTTCCACGCCTGGGACGCGCATGCGGACGCCTTCGGCGCCCTGGCACGCGCCTTCGGGGCCTGGGAGCGCCCGCTGACGCCTTCGGGGCTCTGGGGCACGTGCCTGCGGGCGCCTTCGGGGCTTGGGACGCGCAGTCGGCCATGCGGGCGACGCAACCGGCGCGGCCGGCCCTCCTCGTGTCAGCGGCGGCTTCGTGTCGGCGGCGGCTGTGGGGGGCGATCGCCGTGATCTGGCCGGGATGCCCGAGCAGCGGTATGTCCGAGCGGCGGCGGGCCGTGTCAGGGGTGGCCGTGTGTCAGGGGCGGCCTCGTAGCAGGGGGTGGGAGCGCATGGCGACCTCCAGCTCGCCCGGCAGCTCGTCCCGGTACCGGCCCAGCGTCGACAGGTCGCTGTGCCCCAGCACCCGCCGTACCGCGTCCATGTCGACCGCGTCGGCCAGCAGGTGCGTCGCCGTGGTGTGCCGCAGCCCGTGCGGGGTCACCGAGCGCCGCTGGTCGGCGTCGACGCGCTGCTGCACCCGGTCGATCACCGCCTGCACGTCGCCCCGCGCCAGCCGCCGGCCCCGCCACGACAGCAGCAGCGCCTTCTCGCCGGCCGCACCGGCCGTTTGCGGGCGGCCGCGCTCGAGGTAGGCCTGCAGCACGCGGGCCACGTCGTCGGGCAGCGGCACGTCGCGGGTGCGGCCGCCCTTGCCGAAGATGCGCCAGTAGCGCACCCCGTCGTTGGTGAAGAAGTCCTCGACGTTGGCGCGGACGAGCTCCGAGACGCGCGGCCCCACCGTCGCCAGCAGCAGCACGATCACCGCGTCGCGCAGCTCGGTGCGCTGGTCGCGCCGCTTGCCCGGCTGCGGCGGCGCCTCCTGCAGCCCCTGCGCGGCGCCGATCAACCCCTGGGCCTGCTCGCGGGTCAGGGCCCGCCGCTCGGCGCGCAGCCCGCCCCGCTGCCTGGCCGTCACCGTGGAGGCCGTCATCGGGTTGATCTGCACCCAGCCGGCCAGCGCCGCGTGCTTGAACAGCGCCGAGATCGAGCGGCGGAACCGCGCCTGCGACGACGGCGACTGCCCCGCCCACTGCCCCTCACGGGCCGAGCCGGGCGAGGAGCGGCCGTCGGGTTTACGGGCGAAGGCCAGCAGGATCGCATCGACGTCGGCGCCGGTCAGGTCGTCGAGCACCGTCTGCTCGCCGGCCAGCTCCACCAGCGTCGCCACGTCGCGCGCGTACACCTCGGCGGTGGCGGGCGACAGCGCGCCCGTCAGCGTTCTGGCCCGGACCAGCTCCACATAGCGGTCCGCCGCCTCCGCCACCGTCACCCGGTCGAGCTCCGCAGGCCGCACCCGCCGCCCCTTCCCTCACGACACCCTCACGACCACCACGGTCCAGCAACGACGGTAGCGGCCCGCACCGACGAAAACCGCGCGGTGGGCGGCGGCGGAGGCGGGCGTCCTGAAAGCAGGACCGGAAGGTCGACGGCCCGCCCGAGGCGGACGGCCCCGGGGGAGCGGGGGAGCGGGGGCACATGCCGGGTCACCTACCCCCGCCACGCACCGAAGTCACGCCCCCGAAGTCATGCACCGAAGTCGCGTGCCGCCGCAGCCGGCACGGCGTCACACAGCACGGCGTCACACAGCACGGCGTCACACAGCACGGCGTCACACAGCACGGCGTCACACAGCACGGCGTCACACAGCACGGGGTCATGCACTGCGGCGTCGTGCAGTGCGGCGCCCGTCTGAGGCGGCGTCGCACAACGAGCCGTCAGACGGGCGCCGTCAGGTGGGCGCGTCAGGTGGCGGGTCAGATGTCGCGGAAGGTCTCGATGCGCGCGCCGAGCGCGTTCAGCCGCTCCGCCAGATCCTCATACCCCCGGTTGATCACATACACGTTCCGCAGCACGGACGTGCCCTCGGCCGCCATCATCGCCAGCAGCACCACGACGGCGGGCCGCAGCGCCGGCGGGCACATCATCTCCGCGCTGCGCCACCGCGTCGGCCCTTCCACCAGGACGCGGTGCGGGTCGAGCAGCTTCACCGACGCGCCGAGCCGGGTCAGCTCGGTCAGGTAGATGGCCCGGTTGTCGTAGACCCAGTCGTGGATCAGCGTGGAGCCCTGCGCCGAGGCGGCGATCGCGGCGAAGAACGGCACGTTGTCGATGTTCAGGCCGGGGAACGGCATCGGGTGGATCTTGTCGATGGGGGAGACCAGCTTGGAGGGCCGCACCGTCAGGTCGACCAGCCGTGTGCGGCCGTTGGCCGCCGGGTACTCCCGCCCCCGGTCGTGATCCAGCCCCATCTCCTCCAGCACGGCCAGCTCGATCTCCAGGAACTCCACCGGCACCCGGCAGATCGTCAGCTCCGAAGAGGTCACGACGGCCGCGGCCAGCAGGCTCATCGCCTCGACCGGGTCCTCGGAGGGGGAGTAGTCGACGTCCCGCTCGATCTGCGGCAGCCCGTGCACGGTCAGCGTCGTGGTGCCGATGCCGTCGACCCGCACGCCGAGCTGCTCCAGGAAGAAGCACAGGTCCTGGACCATGTAGTTGGAGGAGGCGTTGCGGATGACCGTGACGCCGTCGTGCCGGGCGGCGGCCAGCAGCGCGTTCTCGGTGACGGTGTCGCCCCGCTCGGTCAGCACGATCGGCCGTGACGGCGACACCGACCGGTCCACCCGCGCGTGGTAGAAGCCGCCGGTCGCGGTGATGTCCAGCCCGAAGTGCCGCAGCGCCGACATGTGCGGCTGCACCGTGCGGGTGCCCAGGTCGCAGCCGCCCGCGTACGGGATCTGGAACTGCTCGGTGCGGTGCATCAGCGGCCCGAGGAACATGATGACGCTGCGCGTGCGGCGCGCCGCCTCGGTGTCCATCGACTCCAGCTCCAGCCGGGACGGCGGCACGATCTCCAGGTCGCTGCCCTCGTTGATCCACCGCGCCCGCACCCCGATGGAGGCCAGCACCTCCAGGATCCGGTACACCTCCTCGATGCGCGCCACCTTCCGCAAGATGGTGCGCCCGGAGTTCAGCAGCGACGCGCACAGCAGCGCCACGCACGCGTTCTTCGACGTCTTGACGTCGATGCTGCCCGACAGGCGGCGGCCGCCCACCACCCGCAGATGCATCGGCCCGGCGTATCCGAGCGAGACGATCTCGCTGTCGAGCGCCTCACCGATCCGCGCGATCATCTCAAGACTGATGTTCTGGTTGCCGCGCTCGATGCGGTTGACCGCGCTCTGGCTCGTCGCCAGCGCATCGGCCAGCTGCAGCTGTGTCCATCCGCGATGCTGACGAGCGTCGCGGATCAGCCGGCCGATCCGCACAAGGTAATCATCTGCCACAACAGGCAACCATATCTCACATATGAGATGCAGTAGCGGTCGCGGGGGCCGACGCGCCGGACAACTCCCGGTGCCGCGCCAGCCGCTCCGGCGTGGCCGACGCCTTCACCTTGTGGACGAACTCCCGCCGCGCCAGGCGGAACCCGTCGCGGTCGTCGAACATGTCGCGGCTCATCTCCGCCAGCTCCTCGGCCCGGTAGGCGTCCAGCGGCTTGCGCCGCTCATCGACCTCACGAACCTGCCGCCTGCCCGCCAGCAACCGATCGTAACCCGGATCGGCCGCCAGCCGCTCGGCGTACTCCAGCACCCGCCGCTCGAAGTCCAGCCGCGAGCCGGGCAGCGCCTTGTCGGCCAGCCCGCACGCCACCGCCTCGGCCGCGCCGATCGGCAGCGCGTCCTGCGTCAGCCGGCGCGCGTGCTCGGCGCCCACCCGCCGCGGCAGCACGTACGTCCAGTACTCGCTGCCGAACAAGCCCATGGTGCGGTAGTGCGGGTTCAGCACCACCGAGTCGCGGATGATGACCCGGTCGGCGCCCAGCCCCATCATCACCCCGCCGGCGCCGGCGTTCCCGCCGATCGAGGTCACCACCAGCTGGCTGGTGCAGCCCACGATCTCCCGGCACACGGCGTTGATGGCGTTGATGTTCATCCACGCCTCCAGCTCCGGGTGCCGCGCCGCCTCGATCACGTTGAGGTGGATGCCGTTGGAGAACACCTCGCCGCCGCGCACCACCAGCACCCGCGTGTCCTGCGCCGCGGCGTACCGCAGCGCCGAGGCCAGCCGCCGGCACTGGTCGGTCGACATGGCCCCGTTGTAGAAGTCGAAGCTGACCACCCCGACGCCCTCGCTGCGGTCGTAGGTGATCTCGCTGTAGCCGGACCGCTCCGGCGCCGCCGCCACCAGCTCGCCCAGCGCCATCGTGGCCGGCAGCTTGATCGCGCCTTCCTGCTCCAGCCGCAGGTGGCCCACCCACAGCGTCCCGTCGCCGGTGTGCACCAGCACCGCGCCCTCGCGCCGCGCCGCGATCTGCCCGGCGGGCCCGGGCAGCTCCGGCCCCCGGTAGACGTCGAACACCCGAACGGGCAGATCGCACAGCACCGAGCGGCCGCCGGGCGCGCCGTCGGCCGCCCGCACCCGGCGCAGGATGTCCTCGGTCGGCTCGGACCAGGAGAACTCCCGGTCGGCGTGCCGCATCGCCCGCCGCAGCCGCCCCCGCACGTGCGGGGCGCGGTAGTCCAGCGGCTCCGGCGTGAACGACGCGTCGCCCGCCTTGGCCGCCACCTCCACCACCAGCTCCGCCGCCGCCTCGGTGACCGGCCCGTTGTACAGCGCCGACTTGCGCGGCGGCTCGGCCGGCATGCCGAACGTGCGGAACCCCCAGATGGGGCCGGCGTCCATCTCCTCGACCGCCTGCAGCGCCGTGACGCCCCACTCGCTCTCGCCGTCGGCGATCGCCCAGTCCAGCGAGGACGGCCCGCGGTCCCCGGGCGGCCCCGGGTGGATGATCACCGTGCGGTGGCCCCGCCACAGCGCCGCCGGCACCCGCTCCTTCAGGAACGGGCAGATGATCAGATCCGGCTTGGCCAGCTCGGCCGCCTCCACCATCACCTCGGGGGACAGGGCCAGCTCGACCGTGACGTCGTGGCCGGCCCGGCGCAGCTCCAGCCAGGCGCGCTGGGTCAGGCCGTTGAAGGAGGAACAGAGCAGCAGGATACGCAACGCGGTACTTCTTTCAGCACGAGACAGGGACGGCACCAGGGCAGGGAACCACCGGCCGGGCGGCGCGCCGGACACACGCGCCACCGGCATTTACGGCAGTCCCATATGACCCATACATCCCTCGATGCTGACATGAAACTTCCACTGCCGGTGACCGATCACCGCAAAAAGCCGCCCTGACCAGCCCCAATTGACCCGCTTTGCCCGAAAAGATCCTGGACGGGGTGGGCGACACCACCCCCGCCCGCCCCGTCCGAAACCCCCTCAAACAGGGGGATGGGGTCCGGGCGAGGGAGGCGACCCGGACCCCCGGGCGATGACAAGGCCCCCGGCCGGGACCACGCCACCACGCACCCCCAGCATCCCGCCGCGCCCCGCCACCCCAGGTCACGCCCAGGGCACGACTGTCCGCCACCTCCTTGGCACAACCCTGCCCCGCGGCGATCCAAACCCGCCCGCCCACCCCGGCCCTCCCCACACCTCACCGCCTGTAGAGGCCACGTCACCGCCCGTAGAGCCCGGTCACCGGTTGTAGAGCCGGCGCGCCCACAGATAACCCGCCAGCGCGATCCCCGCACTCCACACCGCCGCCTCCACCAGCTCCGGCCCCGCCGGCCGCCCCGCCAGCAGCGCCCGCAACGTCTCGATCACCGGCGTGACCGGCTGATGCTCGGCGAACCACCGCAACGGACCCGGCATCGACTCCGCCGGCACGAACCCGCTGCCGAGGAACGGCAGCACCATCAGCGGCATCGGCAGATTGCTCGCCGTGGCCACGTTCCTGCTCACCATCGCCAGCGCCACCGACAACCACGTGATCGCGAACGTGAACATGGCCAGCACCCCGACCACCCCCGCCCAGCCCGCCACCGAAGCGGCCGGCCGGAACCCGATCAGCAGCGCCACCACCATCACCACCGCGACCGCCAGGAACGTCTGCGCCAACGCCCCCAGCACGTGCCCCGTCAGCACCGACACCCGCGCGATGGCCATCGTCTTGAACCGGGCGATGATCCCCTCGGTCATGTCCGTCGCCACCGAGATCGCCGTCCCCTGCGCCGCCCCCACGATCGTCGTGACCATGATGCCCGGAACGAGGAAACCGACGTAGGCGGCACGGCCCGCGCCCAGGCCCGCACCCATCGCGCCGCCGAAGACGTACACGAACAACAGCAGGAACACCACGGGCACGGCCGCGAACGTCAGGACCAGCGTCGGGTAGCGCCAGATGTGCCTGATCTGACGGCGCGTCATCGTCACCGAGTCGGTGATCGCTCTCATCGGGAGGCCTCCTGGGTCGAGGACGGCCCGGCCGCGCCCTCACGGGCCGGGGTGTCGCTGGTCAGCGTGAGGAAGACGTCGTCCAGATCGGGGGAGTGCACCGACAGCTCCGCCACCTCGACGGCGTGGCTGTCCAGCCACTCCAGCAGCCCCCTGAGCGTCCGCACCCCGCCCGCGTCGGGGATCTGGACGGTCAGCGCCTCCTCGTCGCAGGAGGAGGCGCCGACGTGACCGGCCGCCCGCCGATACCCGTCCGCATCGGCGAAACGCACCACGATGTGACCGCCCGGCACCATCCGCTTCAGCTCCTGCGGCGTGCCCTCGGCCACCAGCCGCCCCTGGCTGAGCAGCGCGATCCGGTCGGCCAGCTCGTCGGCCTCCTCCAGGTACTGCGTCGTCAGGAAGATCGTCACCCCGTCCCGCCGGACGAGCTCCCGCACGATCTCCCACATCGTGCGCCGGCTGCGCGGATCCAGCCCCGTCGTCGGCTCGTCCAGGAAGATGAGCCGGGGCGTGCCCACCATCGTCATCGCCAGATCCAGCCGCCGCCGCATCCCGCCCGAATACGTCGCCGCCGGCCTGCGCGCGGCACCGGCCAGATCGAAGCGCTCCAGCAGCTCCCGCACCCGCGCCCGCCCCTCGGCCCGGCCCAGGTGCAGCAGATCGGCCATCAGCCGCAGGTTCTCCTCACCCGTCAGGAAACCGTCCACGGCCGAGAACTGGCCGGTCACCCCGATCGCGGCCCGCACCGCGTCCGGCTCGCGGGCCAGCTCGTGCCCCGCCACCCACACCTCGCCCGCGTCCGGCTTGATCAGGGTGGACAGGATCTGCACCGTGGTGGTCTTGCCGGCCCCGTTCGGGCCGAGCAGCGAGAAGACGCTGCCCTGGGGGATGGCCAGGTCGATGCCGTCCAGGACGCGGTGAGCGCCGTAGGACTTGCGCAGCCCCGACACCGAGACGAACGGACGCGTCCCGTCGCGATAGTACGTGTTCGACATGATTGAAAGCTACGTTGCTTCAAGAAAATCCGTCAATCAGATCGTCTGCATCAGCGCAGGTAGAAGCCACGAAATTGATGCATTGACGCTGAACCTGAACGCAACGAAACGTTGCATCCCCTGACGCCGAACGCAATAGTGACCCCATGGCACAAGGACGACTCACCCTCCACGACCGCCAGCGCATCGCCACCGGCCTCACCGAAGGCCGCTCCTACGCCGAGATCGCCCGGCGCCTCAACCGCCCCACCTCCACCATCAGCCGCGAAATCGCCCGCAACGGCGGCCCCGCCGACTACCGCCCCGAACGCGCCCACCACGCCGCCACCCGCCGGGCCCGCCGCGACACCCCACCCCGCCCGCCCGCCACCGACCCTCGCGACCGCGAAGTCTTCCAAGCCGAGGAAGGCGCCATCGAGATGGCGGTCGCCATGGGCCTGCCCAAAATGATCGCCCGCGTCCTCATCGGCCTGTGGCTCAGCGAGGACGGCCGCCTCACCGCCGCCGAACTCGCCCGCGGCCTGAACGTCAGCCCCGCCTCCATCTCCATGGCCGTCGCCTACCTCACCCGGCAAGGCCTCATCCGACGCGAACGCGACCCCCGGCGGCGCCGCGACATCTACGTGGTCGACGACGACGCCTGGTACCACTCCAGCGTCATCGGCGCCCGCCAGACCCTCCAGGCGGCGGAGCTCACCAAAGCGGCGGGGGAGACGCTCGGGCTCGACACCCCCGCAGGGCGCCGCCTGGCCAGGGGCGGCGCGTTCCTGGAACGGATCAGCCTGGACGCCCTGGCCTCGGCCGAACGCTGGCGCCACCTGCTGCCGCCCGCCACCTCACCATGATCGCGGAGGGGGAGGGGCCTCCAGGCGGGGGGACCGCCCGCCTGCGTCCCTGCGTCCCTGCGCCTGTGCTGCCTGCGGCGTCGCCGGTTCGGCCGCGTTTCCTTTCCGGCCGATGCGGAGGCGGCACGTTCGTGCTCGCCCGACACACCACTGAACGTCCCGTTTGTTGCCCCATAAGAGGTATGCGCGATACCAAACAGAATCCAGCTTCTGTCCGGTATCGCATACTCTGCCCCAAGAGGGGGTCACGTGAGGGAGTAGCGGACCGGCAACCGCTTCAACCCGCCCACGAACGTCGTCGCCGTCCACGCCGGCTCACCATCGAGCTCGATGCCCGCCAGCCGGGGCAGCAGCTCCGCGAACAACGCCGTGACCTCCATCCGCGCCAGCGCCGCACCCAGGCAGAAGTGCGCCCCGAACCCGAACGCCAGCTGCCGGTTCGGCCGGCGGCCGGCGTCGAAGCGGAACGGCTCGTCGAAGACGTCCTCGTCGCGGTTGGCCGACGGGTAGGACAGCAGCACCGATTCGCCCGCGCGGATCGGCACGCCGCGCACGCGGGTGTCGGCGGCGGCGGTGCGCATGAACGCCTTGACGGGGGTGACCCAGCGGATCATCTCCTCGGTGGCGGCCGGCAGCAGGGCCGGGTCCTCGCGCAGGCGGCGCAGCTGGCCGGGGTGGGTGATGAGGGCGTGCAGGCCGCCGGCGATGGTGGAGCTGGTGGTGTCGTGGCCGGCGGTGGCGATGAGGATGTAGTAGGAGGCGGCGGTGTTGTCGTCGAGGAGGCGGCCGTCGATGCGGGCGTTGGCGATGCGGGAGGCGAGGTCGCCGGTGGGGTGGGCGCGGCGGCGGGCGGTGAGGTCGTGGAAGTGGGCGAAGAGGTCTTCCAGGACGGAGGTGTGGTCGTGGGGGGTGCCGGTGCCGCGTCCGGTTTCGTCGTCGTCGTGGCCGAAGAGCTGCTGGGTGAGGTGCAGCATGCGGTCGAAGTCGGATTCGGGCAGGCCGAGGAGGGTGAGGATGGCGTGCAGGGGGTAGGGGGCGGCGACGGTGCGGGCGAAGTCGCAGGCGGGTCCGTGCTCGGCCATGGTGTCGATGTGGCGGCGGGCCAGGTGGCGCAGGCGGGTGTCGAGGGTGCGCAGGGTGGCGGGGCGGAACCAGTCGGCGGCGATGGCGCGCAGGGGGCGGTGGTGGGGGTGGTCGAGGTGGACGAGGGTGGCGAGGGCTTTGCCTTGGGTGCGGCGGGTGTGGAGGGCTTGGTCGAGGGCGGCGGTGCGCAGGACGGGGCGGGGGGCGTTGAGCCAGAGGGTGTGGTCGCGTTCGATGGCGAGGATGTCGGCGTGGCGGGTGATGGCCCAGAAGGGGTTGTAGCCGGGTGCGGTGACGTGGTGGACGGGTGCGTGGTGGCGCAGGAGGGTGAGGGCGCTGTGGAGGTGGTGTTCGTCGGTGTAGGTGGCGGGGTCGGCGAGGGCTTGGCCTGCCTGGGTGAGGGCCTGGGTGGGGGTGGTGGCGGGCATGGTGTCTCCGTGGGCGGGCCTGGGTGCGGGTTGGCCCGAGGAGGCATTCCCGTGGCCGGCGGGGCCGAACCAGCGGGGCGGGCGGCTGGGTGTGTGCGGAGTGTTATAACCGGTTGACGAAGCGTGCGGCGGCGCGCTGGCTCATGCCGGTTTCGCCGCGGACGAGGAAGACGGCTTCCTGGATCTGGCCGAGTGCTTTGAGTTCGCGGGCCTGGTCGACGAGGTCGACGGGGATGCCTGGGCGGTTGCGCGGGCTTCTGGTGAGGCGGGCGGCCAGGATGATGAGCCAGATGGCGGCGGCGGTGATGACGGCGGTCAGGGCGATGATGCTGGGGGTGGCGATCTCCAGTGGGCGCATGGTGGGGCGTCTTCCCGGGTGTTGGTGGTTTATGCGGCCCCTCTCCGTAGTTGCTCGATAATGAACATTATGTCAAGTAGAGGGGGTGGGGAGGAGTCAGGCGCTCCCCTGTGCGGGTGGGGCGGGCGGGTTTTCTGGGAAGATTTTTTACGGCCGCCCGAGCGTTCCGAGCGGGGGTGTGCGGAGGGGGCTGGAAGGCGGCTGAGCGGGGGTGACGCGGTGTCATCGGCTCTGGTCGCACGGCCTGCGCGGGCGTTGACGGCCGCTTTGACTTTGGGTTGATTCCTGTTCTTGGCGGCGGATGTGGCCGTAGGGTGGAGCTCCTGCTATTCGCGCCGCGAGAGGAGCAGCACGTGGGGAACGAGTCGGTGTTATGTCCGGTGTGTCAGAGAGTTCTGCCGGCCACCGGTAAGGAGTCGTACACGCCGCTGCGGGGGCGGCTCATCGTGACGAACGGGTACTGCGCGGGCGGCTGCGCCGAGGTGACCGAGCAGACGTTGACGCAGCAGACCCTCACCCAGCAGACCCTCACCCAGCAGACGATGACGCAGCACACGTTGGCGGACCAGGCGCAGACGCAGCAGATGACGCGTCCGCAGCCGGTCGTCCCCTCCCCTGCCCCGATGCCCGTCCAGAACCCCGCGCAGGTGCAGCCCGCGGCTCGCGCGGGCCTGCGGGTGGTGCGTTAAGGCCCTGGGTGGTGGCCGTCGGCGGTGTGCCAGTAGTCGCGGGTGCGCACGGCCAGGCCGTCGGGGTCGAACTGGGCGAAGACGCAGCCCGCCAGGGTGACCGGGCGTCCGTTGTCGTAGGCGCGGACGCGGAACTCGATGGCGGCCTGGTCCCCGTCGACCAGGGGTGCGGAGAAGGTCACCTCGGGGTCGCTCTCGCCGGCGAAGGACCACGTGATGTAGTCGGCGATGGCCTGCCTGCCGTGGTGCGGCGGGCGGAACGGCATGCTGGTGTGGACGGCGTCGTCGCGGTAGAGGGCGGTGATGGCGGCGACGTCGTGGTGGGTCCAGCCGCGCTGCCAGGTGTCGGCGAAACGCTGGGCGGCCTGCCGGATGTCCATGGGCTCCCTTACGGGCGGGTTCAGGGCGTGTAGGGGCGTACGGCGGTGACCGCGGCCAGGGGCAGCGGCCCGTACAGGTGCGGGAAGCCGTTCTCCACGCGCACGTCGAGGCCGGCCGGGTCGATGTCGAGGACCAGCAGCGGCTCGGTGACGTGCCCGTAGAAGGCGGTGTGGACGCCGCGCAGCTGGCGCAGGTCGCGGCTGCAGTGGATGAAGCCCTCCTCCTCCAGGGTGCGGCCGAGGGTGGAGATGCGGTACTCCCCGCCGCCCGTGCGCTGTCCCAGTCGGCGGCCAGGGCGAGATGGTGGATGGTCATGGGGTCCTTCCGGCGGTCGCCTGGGTCAGGGCGAGGCCGAGCAGGGCGCGGGCCTCGTCGAGAGGGCGTTGTTCCACGACGTGTTCGAGCCACAGGGTGGAGACGGTGGTGTAGAGGAGGCGGACGCGGGGGTCGTTCTCGGGCCGGCCGAGCGTCTCGGCGATGAGGCGGACGCAGCCGTCGGTCCAGCGGCGGGCGATGTGCTGCAGGACGGGGTCGCGGCCGGCGTGGACGTACAGCTCCCACAGGCCGAGCTGGCGGGCGCGGTCGGCGGTGGCGACCTGGTCGGTGAGGGCGGGCAGGCCGTGGCGGGTGATCCAGGCGCGGGTGGTGGCCAGCTCGGTCTCCACCAGCTGGGCGAACGCTTCGGCCAGGAGCTGGTCGCGGGAGGCGAAGTAGTAGGTGGTGGCGGCCAGCGGCAGGTGGGCGCGCTGGGCGACGGCGCGGTGGGTGACGGCTTTGAAGCCGCCCTCGGTGAGCAGGGCGACGGCGGCGTTGAGGAGGGTGGCGCGGCGGCGGCGGCCGCGTTCCTGGCTCGGGGTGCGCGGGGTGGTGCCGTCCGGGTGCCCATCTGTGTGCCCGTCCGGGTGCCCATCTGTGTGCTCGTCTGGGTGCCCGTCTGTGTGCTCGTCTGGGGAGCCGGGTGGGTTCAGTGCGTTCAATGGCCACCTGCGAGGTTGAGGAGGACGACGCCGCCGATGATGAGCAGGATACCGCCGATCTTGAGCGGGGTGAGGTTCTCCCCCATGAACGCGGCGCCGATGAGGGCGATGGCGGCGGTGCCGGCGCCGGACCAGACGGCGTAGGCGGTGCCCATGTCGAGCTGGAGTTTCAGGACGCGGGCCAGCAGGGCGAAGGAGGTGATGTAGCCGGCGGCGACGGCGATGCTCCAGCCGAGGTGGGTGAAGCCGTTGCTGAGCTTGAGGGCGGTGGTGGCGAGGACTTCGCTGGTGATGGCGAGGGCGAGCAGGATCCAGGCCATGGGTTCTCCTGGGGTGTGGCGAAAAGTGGTACGGGTGTCCTGATTTTACGGTGCCGCTCCCCCGCCGGCGGCGCGGGCTGAGGTGAATCGCTTGAAAACCGAGTCGAATACGTGTTCCACTGGAGGGTGTGGCTTGGGACGCGCTTTCGCTGGTCGACGCCGCCGACGATCGCCCGCTGATCGAGCGGCGGGCCGTGCTGCGTGACGGCTTCTACGAGCTGCAGGCCCGCACCGTGATCGAGCGGGTGCCGCAGGCCGCGGGCATCGCCCAGCAGTGGGCCGTCTCCCCCTACCGCGGCTGCGCCCATGCCTGCCGCGGCTGCGGCGCCCGCGCCGCGCACCGCAAGCTCGGTCTCGACCTGGGCCGCGACTTCGACACCCGCATCGTCGTGCGCCCGAACGTCGCCGAGCGGCTGCGCGCCGAGCTGCAACGCTGGGGCGGCGGCGAGATCGCGGTCGGGCTGGGCGGCGACTGCTACCAGGCGGCGGAGGAGACCTACCGGCTGATGCCGCGCGTGATCGCGGCGCTGGCCGGCGCGGGCACCCCGTTCACCGTCTACACCAAGGGGCCGCTGGTGCTGCGCGACGCCGAGCTGCTGGCGCGGGCCGGGGCGCGGGTGGCGGTGTCGATCGCGTTCGTGGACGAGCGGATCCGGCGCGCCGTCGAGCCGGGCGCGCCGCCCGCGCAGGCGCGGCTGGAGCTGGTCTCGGCGCTGGTGGAGGCGGGCGTCGACTGCCGGGTGCTGATGGCGCCGGTGCTGCCGCTGCTGAGCGACGCCGCCGACCAGCTCGCCGCCACCGTACGCCGCATCGCCGCGGCCGGGGTGCGGCGGGTGGAGCCGGTGGTGCTGCGGCTGCCGCCGGGCACGCGCGCCTGGTACGTGGAGTGGCTGGAGCAGGCGCATCCGCAGCTCGTGGCCCGCTACGAGGAGCTGTACGACCGCGCGGGCCTGCCGTCACCGGCCTACGAGGGCCGGATCACGGGGCAGATCGCGCAGCTGTGCCGCATGTACGGGATGGAGTACGGCGCCCCCGAACCGGCGCAGGGCGAGCCGAAGGCGGCGCAGCTCGCGCTCGTCTGACAGCCCCCGTCGTCGCATGGCCTGTCTTGTGAGAGGTCAGTCGGCCGGCAGCGGCCAGCCGTTCAGCACGTGGCCGGGGTGTTCGCGCAGGAACCGCCGCCGGACCTCGATGTACCGGGTGGGTGTGAGCCCGGTGAAGGCGCGGAACTCGTGGCCGAAGTGGGCCTGGTCGAAGTAGCCGGCGCCGCCGGCGAGGCCGCCCCAGTCGATGGCCCGGCGGGGTCGATCGCGAACACGGTGGCGGTGAAGCGGTGGGTGCGGGCCAGCCGCTTGGGGGTGACGCCGATGAGCTCCTTGAACCGCCGTGCCAGATGGGTGCTGCTGACTCCGGCGGCCACGCTCAGGTCGCCGATCGTGGCCGTCCCGCCGCTCGCCGCGATGACGTCGCTGGTGTGGCGGACCAGCGCGAGGCCGGGGGTCTCGCGCAGCCGCCGCATGAGCTCCTGCTCCAGCAGCGTCAGCATCGCGTGCGGCCCGCTCGCCGCGGCCAGCCGCTCGCGCAGCTCGGCGACGGCGGCCCGGCCCCACACCTGCTCCAGTGTGACCGGCCGGTCGCACAGCTCGGCGGCGGGCATCGGCAGGAACGGCGCCGGCCCCCACGGCTTGAAGTGCACCCCGACGGACCGGGTGCGGGGCGGGTAGCCGAACTCGACGGCGCGGGTGGGCATGGTGATCACGCAGCCGTCGGCGTACGCGCCCGTCTCGGTGCCGGTGCCGGCGCGGATGCGGAACGGCGCCCCGAGGTTGACGATGAGCAGGGCCGACGGGCTCGGCGGCAGCGTCAGCCGGGCGTACGGGGACGCGCCCTCCAGGTAGTAGAGGTCGTCGATCAGCCCGTCCAGCGGCGGTCGCGGCACTCTGGACACGTACTCCACCCGCACAGTATCGCCGGAACGGGCGGGCGTGCGCGTCAGGAAGGCCGGCAGGGCTGGCCGGTGGGGCCGGCCGGTGGGGTTAGCCGGTGGCGGCCGGGGTGGAGCGGACGGCGAGGCGGTCGAGGGAGATGCCGAGCACGTCGGCCAGCGCCGCGATGGTGAAGAACGCCGGCGTCGCGATGCGGCCGGTCTCGATCTTGCGGAGGGTTTCGGCGGACATGCCGGCCGCGGCGGCGACCTCGACGATGCTGCGCTCGCCGCGTGCCTGGCGCAGCACCTGGCCGAGCTGCTCGCCGCGCAGCCGCTCCTCGGGGGTCAGCGGTGGTCGCACCATGGCCCCACTGTATACCGGCCGCGGGAGCGGGCTCGCACCACACCACGGACCGTACAGCGTCCCGTACACCATACGGTAGCGTGGGGGGATGGACGACAGCATCGAGATCACCGGCGCGCGCGTCAACAACCTCAAGAACGTCAGCCTGCGCATCCCCAAGAACCACCTGGTCGTCTTCACCGGCGTGTCCGGCTCCGGCAAGTCCTCCATCGTCTTCGACACCATCGCCGCCGAAGCCCAGCGCCAGCTGAACGAGACCTACACCGCCTTCATCCGCAACCGCCTGCCCTCCTACGACAAACCCGACGTCGAAACCATCGACCACCTCAGCGCCACCATCGTCGTCGACCAGAAACCCGTCGGCGGCAACGCCCGCTCCACCGTCGGCACCATGACCGACATCATGCCGATCCTGCGCATCCTGTTCTCCCGCTACGGCACCCCCAGCGCCGGCTACTCCTTCGCCTACTCCTTCAACGACCCCGCCGGCATGTGCCCCGGCTGCGACGGCCTCGGCCGCGCCGTCCGCCTCGACATCGACGCCCTCATCGACGACGAACGCTCCCTCGACGACGGCGCCATCCGCTTCCCCCTGTTCGGCGTCGGCACCTGGCAATGGCAGATCTACGCCCGCTCCGGCACCTTCGACCCCGCCAAACCCGTCCGCGACTACACCCCCGCCGAACGCGACCTCCTCCTGCACGGCAGCGGCTTCACCGTCGACGTCCACGGCAAGAACGGCACCCTCAACAAGGTCGACTACGAAGGCGTCGCCGACCGCTTCACCCGCCTCTACCTCCGGCGCGACACCTCCACCCTGTCCGAACGCACCCGCCGCGCCGTCGCCGACCTCATCACCGAAGGCGTCTGCCCGCAGTGCCACGGCGCCCGCCTCAACCAGGCGGCCCTGGCCACCCGCATCGGCCCCCACACCATCGCCGACCACGCCGCCATGGAGATCACCGACCTCATCACCGTCCTGGACGGCCTGCACAACCCCGTCGCCGACGCCGCCGCCCGAGCCCTGCGGCGCCTCGACGACATCGGCCTCGGCTACCTCACCCTCGACCGCGAGACCTCCACCGTCTCCGGCGGCGAGGCTCAGCGCCTCAAAACCGTCCGCCACCTCGGCTCCGCCCTCACCGGCATGACCTACGTCTTCGACGAGCCCAGCGCCGGCCTGCACCCCAGCGACGTCGGACGGCTCAACACCCTCCTGCGAGCCCTGCGCGACAAAGGCAACACCGTCCTGGTCGTCGAGCACGACCCCGACGTCATCGCCATCGCCGACCACGTCATCGACCTCGGCCCCGGCGCCGGCACCCACGGCGGCCAGGTCGTCTTCCAAGGCGACGTCGCCGCCCTCACCCGCGCCGACACCCCCACCGGACGCGCGCTACGCCACCGCGTCCCGCTCAAGACCAGCCCGCGCCGCCCCACCGGCCGGCTCACGCTCTCCCCCGCCACCCTGCACAACCTGCACCAGGTCGCCCTCGACCTGCCCACCGGCGTGCTCACCTGCATCACCGGCGTCGCCGGCAGCGGCAAATCCACCCTCGCCACCCGCATCCTGCCCGCCCAGCACCCCTCCGTCACCGTCGTCGACCAGAGCGCCCCCGGCACCTCCGCCCGCTCCAGCCCCGCCTCCTACCTCGGCATCCTCGACCCGATCCGCCGCCTGTTCGCCCGCGCCACCGGCACCCCGCCCGCCCTGTTCAGCCACAACTCCGACGGCGCCTGCCCCCGCTGCGAAGGCCGCGGCCTCATCCACACCGACCTGGCCTTCATGGACCCCATCACCACCGTGTGCGAAATGTGCGCCGGCACCCGCTACCGTCCCGAAGCGCTCACCCACCGGCTGCGCGGCCACTCCATCGCCGACGTCCTCGCCCTGACCGCCGAGCAGGCCGCCGCCTTCTTCACCGAGCCCGCCGTCACCGCCCGCGTCCACGCCCTCCTCGACGTCGGCCTCGGCTACCTCACCCTCGGACAGCCCACCTCCACCCTGTCCGGCGGCGAGCTGCAACGCATGAAACTCGCCGCCGAGCTGCACCGCACCGGCGCCATCCACGTCCTGGACGAGCCCACCACCGGCCTGCACCTGTCCGACGTCCAGACGCTCATCGCCCTGCTGGACCGGCTCGTGGACGGCGGCAACACCGTCATCGTCATCGAGCACCACCTCGACGTCGTCAAACGCGCCGACTGGGTGATCGACCTCGGCCCTGGCGGCGGCAAACACGGCGGCCGCGTCCTGTTCCAAGGGCCGCCCCAGGACCTCGTCTCAGCGCCGGGCTCGATCACCGGCGCCCATCTCAAAGCCGCACTCGGCTGACGGGGCGCCCGGCGTGCCCGGCACCGGCTCATAACCCGCGTGACATCCGGCGTAATAAGCCGGGTAATAAGCCGTGCTCCAGCTCCGCCACCCGCCCGTGGCGCGACCACTGCCGGCCCGTCGCCCGCCGCTCCACCACGGCAACCCGGGCGCGGGGCCCACTACGCCGTACCGTGACGACCGGCGCCACCACGGCAGACGCTCCCGCTGATAACCCGCACAAGGGACGAATCCGCCGCCGCCTCACCTGACGCCGCGCGAGATCCCGCACGGGACCCCGCACGGGACCCCGCCCCGGCCCGCCCGGCGCGCGGCGGCCCGCCGGCCGGCGGGCGGCACCGGCACGCCGCCGGAAAGCAGCAGCCGTTCCACTTCCTAACATGAGGCGTAACTCCAGTCGATCAGCACCCGCGCCACCCCGCAGAGCCGGGACGGCACGCGCTGTCATGGACGCGCTGTGCATACTGGCGACGCGGGGGCCGTGACCGGTGTGGGCCACGCTCCCGGGTCGTCGCCCCCAGGTTATGTCCCGCTCACGCCGCAGGTCCGCCCCGATCACGAAGCCACAGCAACTTTTGACCTTGGCATGGCACGCCCCCTGCCCGCCCTTGACCAGCCGTCACGGCGCCTGGTTGTCCTCCAGGAGCTGCCTGGCACGGGCGAGGAACGCCTGCCGGACCTCCTCCGGATGCAGGATCCGCAGCGGCCGGCCGAGGCTGAGCAGGTAGCGGGCCAGGCCGTCGGCGTCCGGCCCGCCGATGTCGACGATCGTCGCGTCCGCACCGTCCGGGCGGTGCACCCCGACCGTCGGCGGCACCAGCCGGCGCGCCTCATCGGCCGGCACCGCCAGCCGGATGCTCACCCGCATCGGGTAGGGCCGCGACGCGATGCCCGTGCCCACCATCCGCGCCGGATCCGGCGGGTCGGGCAGCGCGGCGGCCTGCCCGGTCGCGGCGGCCTCGACGATGCGGTCCGTACGGAAGGTGCGCCAGTCCTGCCGCGTCACGTCATAGGCCAGCAGATACCAGCGGCGGCCGGTGTAGATGAGCCGGTAGGGATCCACCCGCCGCGTGGACGTCGTCCCGCCCCCGTCACGGTAGGTCAGCCGGATGCGTTCGCCCCGCCGGCACGCCGTCGCCAGGCCGAGCAGCAGCGCCGGCGAGATCCGGCCGTCGTCGGGGAAGGCGGTGTGGGTGAACGCGGCGTCCAGCTCCCCGAGCCGGTCGGCGATCCTGGCCGGCAGCACCTGGCGCAGCTTCAGCAGCGCCGACAGAGCCGCCTGGTCGCTGCCCGACACCCCGCTGAACGCGGCCGCGCGCAGCCCCACGGCGACCGCGAGCGCCTCCTCCTCATCCAGGATCAGCGGCGGAATGCCGGTGCCGGGCCCGAGGTGGTAGCCGCCCCACGGGCCCATCTCCGACTCGATGCCGTAGCCGAGCTCCCGCAGCCGCGCGATGTCCCGGCGGACCGTCCGCTCGGTGATCCGCAGCTGGGCGGCCAGCT
>NZ_OOHJ01000011.1 GCF_900323885.1 [Actinomadura] parvosata subsp. kistnae
CGGTCACCGAGCAGGCGGTCGACCGCCGCCACGCCGTGCCGCTCCACCAGCGCGTCCAGCCCGGCCCGGCCCTTCGCCCTGTTGCGCCGCCACTGGTCGAAGGCCAGCGTCGACAGCTCGGCCGCCGCCGTGAGGTCACCCGCCTCGCCGCGCGCCTTCAGAATCGCCCCCCGCCACCTGAACGCGGTGTTGCCGCGCTGGTCGTCGTGCAGCAGCCACGGCAGCAGCTCCTCCCGGTGCCCGAGCACGTCGAGCAGCGCGAGGCGCACGTCGGTGGACTCGCGCGGATCCCGGACGCGGTCCAGCAGCCCGGGCACCCGCGCCTCGGGGACGCGCTTGAAGAGCGCCTCCGCACACCGCCGGCGCCGCCACCACGGGTTCCTGGAGTCGAGGACGTAACGGGCCAGCTCGTCGGCGTCGATCTCGCGCAGGGCGGCGGTGTCGGCGGGGCCGGCCTCCGGGATGGCCGAGGTGATGCGATCCACGCGCGGATGCTACCGGCCGGCGGCCTTTTCTGGATTTCTCCCGCCGAACGTGTCGAAGCGGCGCGGGCGGCTCCGACCTTCTCGTGAAGGTGACCCGGAGCGAAGGAGGCTCGTGATGAGCAAGGTAGTGCTGGACGTGTCGGTCTCCCTGGACGGTTTCACGGCGGGCCCGAACGTGCGGGCGGAGGAGCCCATGGGCGACGGCGGCGAGCGGCTGCACGAGTGGATGGGCGGCGAGGGCCCGGGCGGCGAGGCCGACCTGGACGTCCGCCGGCAGGTCGACGCGGCGGTCGGGGCCACCGTCATCGGGCGGCGCACGTTCGACCTCGGCCTGCGCCCCTGGGGAGGAACGCCGTGGCCCGGCGTCCCCGGCTTCGTCGTCACCCACCGCACCAGGCAGGACCTCGTCGGCGACAACGGCGGCACGTTCGCCTTCGGCGGGCTGGAGGCCGCGTTCCGGCGCGCCAAGGAGGCGGCCGGCGGCAAGGACGTCCTGGTGCTGGGCGCCGACGTCGCCCGGCAGGCGCTCAGGGCGGGCCTGCTCGACGAGCTGTGGCTGCACCTGGTGCCCGTGCTGCTGGGCGGGGGGACGCCGCTGTTCGCCGGGGAGCAGGTCGAGCTGGTCCAGGAAGGCACGCCGGTCGCCGGGAGCGCGTCGGTGACCCATCTGCGTTACCGGGTCGTGCGCGGCTAGAGGCGGCTAGAGGTGAGCGCCTGAGGCGAGCGGCTGGTGTGCGCGGCTGGTGTGCGTGCACCCCACCATCGGACGAACCGGCCTTTCCCGGCGGTTCCGTGCGCTAGCGTGATCTTGTGACGTTCGCGGAGGGCCGGATGGCGGCGTGGCGGCTCCTGCTGGTCGCGGCGACCGTCGCGGGCCTGGTGTGCCTGACGGCGTCGATCGGCCGGCCGTGGGCCTACTTCACGGTGCAGAGCAACGTGCTGCTCGCGCTCTACTACGGCTGGCGGCTGGTCGCGGGACGCGGGAGGCCCGCCTCCGCCGACGTCAAGGGCGCGGTGACCTTGTACCTGGTGGTCACGTGCCTGGTCAACTACGTCTCCCGCGACCTGGCGAACCCGCTGGCGCTGCTGGACGGCGGCGGCGCGCGCGGCTGGGGCAACTTCCTGCTGCACTACGTGACACCCGTGATGGCCCTGGTCGACTGGGCCGTCTTCGACCGGTCGCGCCGGCCCCGCTGGGCGGCGCCGTTCGCCTGGCTGGGCTTCCCGCTGCTGTACGGCGCGTTCGTGCTGCTCGCCGCCCCCAACCTGCCGCGCCGCTACGTCTACCCGTTCCTGAACGTGGAGCGGCTCGGCTGGCCGATGGTGGCGGGGGCGGCGGTCGGCGTGCTGGCCGCGTTCGTGGTGCTGGGTTACGCGCTGCTCGGCCTCCACCGGCTCACCGCCGGCCCACGCCTGCCCTAGCGCGGCGTCCGTACGACCACGCTCCCACCAGGAGCGCGCCGCCCAGCCCCGCGAAGGCCAGCCCGCCGAACAGGATCATCCACGCGATGTCCGCGCTGGTGGTGAACGGCGCCACCGGCGCGAACGGCGGGATCACCCCGGCCAGGCCGAGCGGCACCATGGCCAGCAGCACCACCCCGTACGCCCCCAGGCAGAGCCCCACCGCCCACGCCGGGATCAGCGGCAGCAGCGGCGGCACCCGCCGCCCGGCCAGCACGAGGGTCCACCGGGGGAACACCATCCCCCACCGGTGCACCAGCCCGAGCGCCAGGAACACCCCGAGCAGCGCCATCAGCACCGTCAGATCGACACCCACGGCCGCCAGTGCCCGGTAGAGGGCGCCCCCGTCGTTCTCGACGCCGTCCAGCCAGGCCTGCCCGCTCACGCCGAGGGCGTCCCCGCCCAGCGTCCACACCGTCTTCACCCCCGCCCACGGCACCAGGCCGCACAGCAGCAGCCAGACCGCCATCCGCACCCGTGGCGAAGCACCCATGCGTTCTCCCTCCCCGATCGCCTGTCCCAGGGTCGCGGCGACGGGACGGGGCCGCCTCCCCCGTACGGGGGAATCAGTCCCGCGCCGGCCGCAGCCCCGCGGACAGGGCGACCTGCACGGCCAGCATCGCGGCGAGGAGCGGGAGCCAGGCCAGCCTGGCCGGCAGCCAGGCGGAGGGGGTGGAGAGCGCGTTGAGGCCCGGGATGGGGCCGAGCCTGGTGGTGGCCAGGGCGACGATGACGGGCGCCGTCTGGTGCCAGAGGAAGACCGGCAGCGCGAGCCGTCCCATCAGCCGGGCCAGACGTCCGGGCGCGCTCCCTGCCGCCCCGTCGGTCACGGGGGCGGGCGCGGGCCTGCCGGCGAGGATGAGGAGGTACGCGGTCACGTACGGCACCGGCTCCAGCACCACGCCCAGGACCTGGAGGATCACGTCGCGCGAGTAACCGTTCGCCAGCAGGACCAGGAGCCCGACCGCCCACGCCACCAGGAACGTCACCACCGGCCGCGGCACCCGCCTCCCTTCCACGCCCGCGCCGGCGGAGGACAGCACGGTGAGTGCGGCGAGCTGGATCGGCCAGGTCGCCCAGGACGGCAGCCCGGCCGGGTCGCTCGCCACCCCGACTCGCGGCGTGCTGACGAACACGGTGGCCAGCCAGTGCACGACCGCGATCCCCACGAGCACGATCGCCGCGACGGCCACCGACGGCGCGCTCCGGCCGGACATCCGGTGGGGCAGCCGGTGCTGCGTCGAGCGGGTCATTCGGCGCTGCCCGTGACGGCGATGCGGGCGATGCGCTTGAGTGCGGGGCTGCCGGGGCGCAGGTACGTCCCGTGCGTCGCGTCGCCGGCGTCGAACACGCGGGCGCCGAACGCCGGGCTCACCGGGTCCGTGCCGAAGCCGAACGGGCCCAGCTCCACGCCGGGGCGCCACACGTCGTCCCGGCTGCCGAGGCCCGCCCACACCCTGGCGCTGGTCCGCAGGTCGCCGGCCGTCGCGGCCCCCAGGCCCGGGCTGCCGGTCACGACGAGGTCGGCCACGCGCAGCCCCGCCACGGCGCGTCCGCAGACGACGGACCCGTAACTGTGGCACACCAGGCTGATCCGCGCCTGTTCCGGCAGCCCACGCTCCCCCTGCGCCCGGTCCCCCTGCACCCGGTCCCCTGCACCCGCTCCCCCTGCACCCGGTCCCCCTGCGCCCGGTCCCCCTGCGCCGGGGTCGCCACCACCGCCGCCCGCTCGTCCAATGCCCGGTCGAGGGCGGTGAGGAAGGCTCGTAACCGTTCGGCGCCGCGTTCGGCCGGCCACGTCGTGACGACCTCGGGGTTGATCAGGTCGGGCGGGTCGTAGCCGAGCCAGCCGATCACCGCCGTGCCCGGCTCGATGGCCGCCGCCTCGTCGTGCAGGGCGCGGGCGGCCCGGCCCGGCCCCTCGTAGGAGGAGTCGAACGAGCCGAGGCTCTGGCCCGACCCCGGGACGTAGACGACGACCGTGCGGGCCGTCGCCAGGTCGCCCACCACCTCGATCGCCTGCCCGTCGCCCTTGTGGCTGATCGCCAGGAACTGCCGCCCCGGCCGGTCGCCGGCCGCGTACCGCTCCTGCAGCGCCTGGCCGGTGAGCGCGGGCGGCGGGGGCAGCACGTCCGCCTCCGGCCGGCCGGCCGCCGCCGCCAGTGCGGCGAGCAGCATCGCGGGCAACACGCTGCGGGGAAATCTCATGCGTGCAGACTAGGAACGCGCGGGCCCGCCCGGCGTCGGCCGAAAGGACGATCTTGGTCGGGCCGGGCAGTGACCCGGGTCCTCCCCCCGAGGAGGACTCTGGACCCCTGCGGAGGCGACCTTAGGGGCGGCGGTCCGGGATCCAGGAGCCGTGGAAGCCGGTCGGGACGCCGCGCGGCAGGTCCACCGACGCCACGGGCCCGCCCCGCACGTGCGTGGCATCGAGCACCAGGAGCTGCGAGGCGGAGCCGTCGCGGCGGGTGGTGATGGTCATGAGCCAGCCGTCGTCCTCCTGGCGCGGCCCCTGCGCCGCCGGCACGAACACGGCCTCCCCCACCATCGTGTCCTCGTCGAGCTCGTGCACGTCGCAGGCGCCGGTGTCGAGGTCGTACTTGACGACGGCGCAGCGGTCGCGGCTGCGCGGCTCGCTGCCGGTGACGGTGTAGAGGTAGCGGGAGCGCCGCCCCGTAACGTCGTCGTCGATCGTGGGGAACTCCACGACGCGGTCGTCGAGCGGCTGCTCGGTGGCGGTGCCGGTGGCCGGGTCGAGGGTCCAGCGGTGCAGGCGGGCGCGGCCGACCGCCGGGTCCGACGGGACGAAGCCGCGCGAGGCGTCGGCGCGTGACAGCAGCGCCCACAGCGCGGTCCACTCCTGCGGCGAGTAGCGGACGGCGTCCAGCAGCACCCGCCCGGCGGCGTCCTCGTGGGCGTTGCCGACGTGGAAGATCCAGCACGGCTCGATGGCGAACCAGGTCACCTCCGCGCCGGGCCGGTCGTGGCGCATCAGGCCGAGGCGGGCGCCGTGGCCGTCGTCCCAGCCGTACGGCATGCCCTGCCCGGCCAGCGCGAGCTGGAAGGTCATGGGCAGGTCGAGCCAGACGACGTGGTGCTCGGTGACGGCGAAGTCGTGCATCATCGTGCCCGCCCGCACCGGCACCTCCCTGCTGTGGACGAGCTCACCCTTGGCGTCGAGGCGGTGGTAGGTGAGGTAGGGAGGGCGGAAGCCGTAGCCGAAGAAGTGCAGCTCGCCGGTGGCGGGGTCGCGCTTGGGGTGGGCGGTCATGGCGGTGGTGAGCCGGCCGCCGAAGTCGCAGGGGCCGACGGTGCCGAGGTCGGGCGTCACCTCGTACGGCAGGCCGACCTCGACGAGCGCGTAGACGCGGTCGGCGTGCGCCATCACGTGGGTGTTGGCCGAGGTGGAGGCCAGGTCCACGCGGCCGTCGGGCGTGACGAACGGCCTGCCGTGGAAGGCGCCGGTGCGTACCCACCGGTTGCGGTACCACTCGGCGCGGCCGCCGCTCAGCCGTACCCCGTGCAGCATGCCGTGACCCGCGTGGAGGTGGCCGCTGCGCTGCCCCGGCAGGGGGTTGGGGCCGTTGCGCAGGTAGCGGCCGTCCAGCTCGGGCGGCAGCGCGCCGGTCACGGGCAGGCCGGTGGCGTCGATCTCGTCGGGCACGGCTCTGAGGTGGCCGGGCAGGTCGTACTGGGCGACGGTCTGCGGGTCGATCACGGGACCCTCCCTCAAGGGCCGGGGAAGCGCCCACCCTAGAACGGGGCGGCGGCGCGGCATAGGGGCGCCGCCGCCACACTCGCGGGGCGCGGGCGGATGCCGCTGGTCAAGGCCCGGCAAGCAAGGTCGTGGCCTCGGCGGTTCAGCTAGGTCCGCCGCCGGGATCTTGCTTATCGTGAGCGCCTGTTGGCCCAGGAAAGGCGGACTTAGGATGCTCTATCGGCAATCCGTGCGGCTCGGGGGCGAGCCGTCATGAGCCGGTCACGGTACTCGCGGGTGGCCGGGGTGGCGGTGCACGTACCGGATGACAGCCTCACGACGCCGCAGCTCGAAGACCTGCTGGCCGAGCGCAATCCCGGCCTGCGCGTGCCGCGCGGGCTGATCGAGCGGCACAGCGGCGTGCGGCGGCGCCACGTCGCGCCGCCGCACACCATGGCGTCGGACCTGGCGGTGGCGGCGGCCCGGCGGCTGCTGCGGCGGACCGGGCACACGCCGCCGTCCATCGACCTGATCATCCACGCGGGGGTGTCGGGCGACGCCGTCGAGCCGGCGACGGCGCACATCGTGGCGGCCAAGCTGGGGGCCTCCTGCCCGGTGTTCGACGTGCGGGACGCGTGCAACGGCGTCCTGCGGGCGATCCATCTCGCGGACGCGCTCATCACCGGCGGCGATCACCGTACGGTGCTCGTCGTCTGCGGCGAGGTGGTCACGTCGAGCATCCAGTGGCGGCTGGCGTCGCAGGAGGACTTCGAGCCGGCGATCCCGTCCTACACGGTGTCGGACTCGGGCTCGGCGCTGCTGCTGGAGTCGAGCGCCACGCCGGGCGTGCTCGGGCACCGGTTCGGGGCGAACTCGGCGTACTGGGAAGCCTCGATCATGCCGTTCGTACGGGACGCCTCCGGCGGGTTCCGTCCCGGGCCGTTCACCATCGATCCGGTGTCGCTGGCCATCGGGGTGCAGAAGCTCGACCTGGGCGTGCTGCGGCAGCCGCTGGCCGAGCGCGGGCTCGCCTGGGAGGACGTGGCCGTGGTGTGCGCGCACCAGCCGTCGCTGGCGGCCCTGTACTGGCTGTGCGACCTGCTGGACCTGCCCCGCGACAAGGCCGAGGAGACGGTGGCCGAGCACGGCAACCTGGCCGCGTCCACGCTGCCGATGCAGCTCCATCTGGCCGAGCGCGAGGGGCGGCTCAAGCGCGGCGACCTCGTCGCCCTGGTGGGCGTGGCCAGCGGGCTCAGCTCGGGCACGGTGCTGCTGCGCTGGTGAACGCCGCCGCGGCGGCACCGACCTTGCCCCTCTCGTCGTGAACCGGGCCGCGAGCGGGCGCCCTGAAGCCGTAGGAGGACCTCGTGCGCGTCAGTGCTCGTCGTGACACCGTGACGGCCGGCCCCTCCCCCGCCGGGCCGCGCGCCTGGCAGGACGGCCTCGCCGGCGGCTCCGGCCTGCTCGACCGGCTGGGCCGGTGGGCGGCCGGGCCGGGCGGGCGGCTGATCGTCGTGGTGTGGCTGCTCCTGGCGGGCGGGGCGGCGCTGCTGCTGCCCGGCCTCACACAGCGGCTCGCCCCGCCCTCCCTGGAGGTGCCCGGCTCGCCGTCCGCGGCGGCCGCGGCGGTGGTCGCGCGCGGGTTTCCCGAGCTGGGGAGCGAGCAGGTGATGCTGGCGTTCGGCTCTCCGACACTGAACGCGGACGACCCCCGCTACCAGCGGGCCATCGCCGCGACCGTGGAGGCCCTGGCCGCCCGGCCGGACATCGGCGCGATGCTGCCCCTGCCGGAGCCCGGCACCCCGCCGCCGTCGCCGCCGCCGCCGTCGCCGTCGCCGGATACCGGTGGCACGCCGCCGCTGGCGGAGACCCGCGCCACGCCGCCGCCGGCGGAGAGCGGGGGCCGGCATCCCCGGCACGCGTATGTGCTGGCGGGCGTGCATGGTGACGAGCTGGCCCGGCAGCGGAACCTGCCCGCCCAGCTCGCCACCGCGCGGCGGGCCGCGCAGGAGGCGTCGGCGGGGGCCGTCACCGTGACGATCCTGGGCGTCAGCCGGGCCTTCGCCCAGCTCGCGCACGCCGACCTGGCCGATCTGCGGTCGATGGAGGCCATGACCGTCCCGGTGGCGGCGCTGCTGCTGGTGCTCGGGCTCGGCGCGGTGGGGCGGCGGCGGTGCCGCTGGTGGTCGGGGGCGCCGCGATCCTGACGGGCATGGGCGCGCTCGCGGTGGCGGCCACGCTGGCGCCCGTCGACTCGACCATGCTGACCTACACCGTCACCATGTCGCTGGGGCTGGGGCTCGACTACACGCTGCTCATCCTGCTGCGTTACCGCCAGGCCCGGCGCGCCGGCCTGGCCCCCGCCGTGGCCGCCGGGCGGGCCGCCGCCACCGCGGGCAGCACCGTCACCTGGTGCGCCGCCGCCATCGCCGTCACGTCCTGCCCGCTGCTGGTCGTCGGCGTGCCGTGGGCGCACTCGCTGGCGCTGGCCGGAATGCTGGCCGCGTTCGTGACGCTGGCGGCGGCGCTGACGCTGGGGCCGGCGCTGCTGTCCCAGCTGGATCACCGGCTGGAGTGGGGCACGCTGCCCTGGCACCGGCCCGGCCGTGGCACCGGGCCGTGGCGGGGTGGTGGACGGGTCAGGTGGGTGCGGGGGGCCGAGCGGATGATGCGCAGGCCAGGACGGTACGCCCTCGCCACCGTGGCCGTGCTGGCGCTGGCCGCGCTGCCGGTGCTGCACCTGCGGATGGGGCTGCACTACGACCGGCCGGCGCTCGCGGGCACCGACATCGGGGCCGGGCTGGCCGGGCTGGAGCGGGACGGCGTGGCGGGGCTGACGACCGTCGCCCTGCCGCATCCCGGCCGGGCCACGCCCGTGGACACGTTCGCGTTCCAGCAGGCCCTGAAGACCGACCCGAGGGTCACCATGGCGACCGTCCTGGACAACGGCAGGGACCTGACCGTGATGCTGGTCGCCGACCGCTGCCCGCCGGACGGCGCGGCGGCGGCCGGCTTCCAGCGGGACCTGCGCGCGCTGGCCGCCCGGCTGCTTCCGGCCGGTCAGCCGGTGCTGGCGGTCGGGCCCGCGGCGCGGCTCGGCGACCTGGCGGCGGGCGCGGTGAACGGGCTGTGGCAGGTGCTGGCGGTGGTGCTGCTGGCGTCGTTCGTGCTGCTGATGGTCACGTTCAGGAGTCTGCTGATCCCCGTCAAGGCCGTGGCCATGAACGTGTTGTGCGTCTGCGCCGCCTTCGGCCTGCTCACCGTCGTCTTCCAGGACCTGGGCGGCGGGGGCGCCGACATCAACGCGTTGCTGCCGTTGATCGTGTTCACCATCGTGTTCGGGCTGTCGCTCGACTACGAGGTCTTCCTCGTGCACCGCATCGCCGAGCACTACCGCCGCGGCGGCGACAACACCGCCGCCGTCCTGCACGGGCTGCGGCACACGGCGCGGCCCATCACGCTGGCCGCCGCGATCATGGCCGTCACGTTCGGCGGGCTGATGCTGACCCGGCGGCTGGACTTCCAGCAGGGCGGCTTCGCGGTGGCGGCGGCGATCGTCCTGGACGCCACGATCATCCGGATGGTGCTCGTCCCCAGCCTGATGCGGCTGCTGGGGCGGGGCAACTGGTGGCTGCCCCGCCTCAGCGTCCCAAGAAGGCGGTGATGGCGGGCACGAGCCGGTCGTGCGCGTCCTCCAGCACGTAGTGGCCGGCTCGCGGATAGACGTGGACCTGGGCGCGGGGCAGGCGGTGCCGCCACTCGCGCAGCATGACCGGGTCGAAGACCGGGTCGCGCAGCCCCCAGCCGATCAGCACCGGCCGGTTCGCGAACGCGCCCAGGCCCTCCTCCGCCCGCAGCAGCAGCGGCCAGGACGGATCTGCGGGCCCGAGCGGGATGTCCTGGACGAACCGCCGGACGGCCACCCGGTGCCCGTGCCCGTCGTCCGGCGCCAGGAAGGCCGCCCGCACCTCACCCGGCAACCGCCCGCGAACCCCGAACGGCGGCAGCGTGGCCAGCCGGGCGAAGGCGTGATGGCGCAGGAACAGGCGCTCACCCAGCCGCGTCTCACGCAGCAGCCAGAACGGCAGCCGCAGCGCCGGGCGCACCCGGGGGCCGTGCGGGTTGGGGAAGGCGGCCGAGTTGAGCACGACCAGCCGGGCCACGCGGCCGGGATGGCGGGCGGCCCAGGCCAGGCCGATGGGGCCGCCCCAGTCGTGCACGACGAGCGTCCAGCCGCGCTCGGGGGCGGCCCGCTCGGCGATGAGGTGGTCGGTGAGAGCGTCGAGGTCGTCCACGCGGGAGGCCAGGGTGAAGGGGTAACGGTCCTGGGCGGGTTTGTCCGACAGGCCCATGCCGAGGTGGTCGGGCGCGACGCAGCGGTGCTCGCCGCGCAACGCCAGGATCAGCCGGCGCCACAGGTAGCTCCACGACGGGTTGCCGTGCAGCATGAGCACGGGGGCGCCGGCCGGGTCGCCCTCGTCCAGGTAGTGGCGGCGCAGGCCGTCGTGGACGAACCAGCGCGAGTCGAAGGGGTAGCCGGGCAGGCGCGTGCCGCCACCGGGGCGGAGGTGTCCGGACATCAGGACCTCAGCGACGGCCGTGCGGGACGGCGGTCCGACGGCGCATTCCAGGGCTCCAGGCGTGCGTCCTGGGTGCCGGACAGGTGGGCGGTGAGCCTTGCCAGGCCCTCCGCCGTGCTGACGCGCGGCTCGTACCCCAGGTCGCGGCGGGCGGCCGTCAGGTCGAACCAGTGCGAGGTCGTGGCCTGGACGGCGGCCAGCCGGGTGAGCGGCGGCTCCGCTCGTACGGCGGCGAGCCGGTAGGCGTGCTCGACGGCCACGGCCGTGGCGCGGGCGAGGCGGGCCGGGACGAGCCGCGTCACCGGTGGCGCACCAGCGGCGGCCAGCAGGGCGTTGACCCAGGAGACGGCCGGGGCGGGCGCGTCCTGGGTGATGAAGTAGGCGCGGCCGGCGGCGGGCGAGCCGGGGGCGAGCGCGTCCAGGGCCAGCAGGTGGGCCTCGGCGGCGTTGTCCACGTACACCGTGTCGATGCGTTTGCCGGGCGCACGCGGCAGGATCAGCCGGCCGCGGCGGGCCGCCGCGACGAGCCGCGGCAGGAAGTGCGGGTCGCCAGGCCCCCAGATGAGGTGCGGGCGCAGCGCGACGGTGGCGAGCCGGTCGCCGTTCGCGGCCAGGACGAGCCGCTCGGCGATCGCCTTGCTGGCCGGGTAGGAGGCCAGGAAGCGGCGGGCGTAGGGGGCCGACTCGTCCACGCCCTCCAGGTCGCGGCCGTCGTGCACGACGCTCGGCGAGGAGGTGTGCACCAGGCGGGGGACGCCGGCGCGCAGGCAGGCGTCGATCACGTTCGCGGTGCCGTCCACGTTGATCGAGCGGTAGGCGCGGGCCGGCCCCCACACGCCGGCCAGGGCGGCGCAGTGCACGACGGCCTCGCGGCCCGCCACGGCGGCCCGTACGGCATCGGGGTCGCGCACGTCGGCGGTGTGCTGGACGACGCCGAGCGCGGCCAGCTCCGGGTAGTGGCGGCGGTTCAGGGCCGAGACGTGGTCGCCGCGCGCGGTCAGCAGCCGGCACACGGCCTGGCCGAGGAACCCGCCGCCGCCGGTCACCAGGACCTTCACCGCTCCTCCCGGCCCAGCCGGCGGGCGGCCCAATCGGCGAGGAGGGGACGGCGGATCTTGCTGGCGTGCCGGACGTCCATCGGGAAGCCCCGGTGCGGCAGCACCTCCGCGATGCCGCCGAGGGTGATGGCGCGGGCTCGGACGCGTTCGACGAGGTCGCGGCGCTCGCGGCGGGAGGTGCCCGGCTCGCACTCCACGCACAGCACCGGGCGCTGGCCGCCCGGCGGGCCCACGGCCACCAGCGCGCTGCGCCGCACGCCCGGCAGCGCGTCGATGATCGGCTCCACCTGGTCGGTGTAGAGGTCGCCGCCGGCGGTGCGGACGCGCTCGCTCTTGCGCCCGGCGAACCACAGCCGCCCCTGCTCGTCCTGCCAGCCGAGGTCGCCCATGCGGTGCACCGGCTCGCCGTGGTCGTCGATGCGGGCCAGGGCGCTCTCGTGCGGGCGGGCGAGGTAGGGGTCGCCGACCGCGGGGCCGGCCACGGTGATCTCGCCGACGGTGCCGGGCGGCACCATCAGGTCGTCCGACCAGTGCGGGATCGGCTCGTCGGTGACGCGGATGACGCGGACCACGTTCCCCGGCAGGACGGAGCCCAGGCAGGTGCCGGCGCCGCGGGCGGTGGCCGGCGCGGTGGCGGTGAGCTCGGCCGCGTCCGCCATGCTGACGAGCAGGCATTCGGTCGCGCCGTACACCGAGCGCACGTCCGCGTGCGCCGGCAGGCACCGCCGGGCGCGGTCCAGCACCGGGTACGGCAGCGGCGCGCCGGCGGTGAGCACGATCTCGACGCCGTCCAGCACCTGGCCGTGGCGCAGGCAGTGGCGGGCGAGCCGGTCCAGCAGGGCGGGTGCGGCGAACAGGCCGCGCACGCCGTTCGTGGTGATGGAGCGGACCATGGCGGCGGGATCGGTGCGGTCCGGGCGGCGCAGGTCGAGCCGCGGGATGACGGCGGCGCACCCCATCGACGGCGCCGCCACCGCGAACGGCAGGAACGTCGAGTACACGGTCGCGCCCGGCTCCAGCGCCCCCAACTGGGCCAGCAGGCCGGTCTGCCCGGTGAGGTGCCGGTGGCGGTAGGGCACCCCCTTCGGCGGGCCGGTCGAGCCGGAGGTGAAGGCGATGAGCGCCAGGTCGTCGGCGTCCGGACCCGCCGCCGCCTGGACGTACGGTGTGCGGGGCCTGGTGAGCCAGAGGGTGCGGGTGGCGAGCGTGACGGTGGTGTGCACGCTGTCGGCCGCCCAGCCCAGCATCGCGCGCGCCAGGTGCGCGCGCGGCACCCCGATGAACGCCCCCGGAGCCGCCTCCGCGAGGCACGCGCCGATGGCCCGCACGCCGAGCCCCGGATCGATCAGGACGGGTACCGCCCGCAGCCGCAGCAGGGCCAGGACCACGGCCACCAGCTCCCGGCCGGGCGGGATCATCACGGCGGCCCGCGTCCCCGGCGTCACCCCCGCCCGCGACAGCCTGGCCGCCGCCCGGGTGATGAGCTCGTCGAGCCGGGCGTACGTCAGCGTCTCGGGACGGCGGCGGCGCCGGTCCACGTGGCAGGCGGCCGTGCCGGGGTGGGCGCGGGCCCAGTGCTCGGTCATGGCCACGACGTCGAAGAGCGGGGTGGTCACACCGCATCACCTTCCACAGCTCGAAAGGAGCGACTCGGGCGGGCTCAGCAGGAGGCGGCCTCCAGGACGCGGACGTCCCTGGGCAGCTCGAAGCCGAGAAACCTCGGCGCCGGCCCCGCCGCCCCCTGAACCTGGGCGCCCTGAGCCTGGGCGCCCTGGGCCTGAGCGTCCTGGGGCGGCTGGGACACCCCGGTTCCTGGCACCGTTCCGGACGTCGTGCCGGGCACTGTGCCAGGCGCCATGCCGTTCGTCGCGCCGGTCGCCGCCACGCCCGCCGCCGCGCTCGCCGTCGCGGCCGGTGCCGTGCTGCTCGCGGAGGCCGCTCCCGTCGCGGAGCTCGGCGCGAAGAAGTTCGTGACGGCCTGGGCCAGCGACTGCACGGGCACGGTGACGCACACCCGGTCCGGGTCGGCGGCCGAGGGCAGGAGGCCGGCGGGAGTGTCGTCGGCGGCGGCCGGGCCGGTGGGCGCGCAGGCGATCAGGGCGGCGGCGAGCAGGCCGGCGGTGGCGGAGATACGCACGATGAGTCCTTCGTCAAGGTGTCGGAAATCAAGGTGTCGGCAAGCGGATGGCGAGAGTCAGTGCGGCGAGAAGACGAGCGTGGCGTTGTGGCCGCCGAAGCCGAACGAGTTGGACATCACCGGCCCCGGCGGCATGGGCCGGACCCGGCTGACGACGTCGACGTCGCACCGAGGGTCCAGGTGGTCGAGGTTGGCGGTGGGCGGGATGACGCGTTCGTTCAGCGCGAGGACGGCGGCGACGGCCTCGATGGCGCCGGCGCCGGCGATGGCGTGCCCGGTGACGCCCTTGATCGAGGTGACGGGCACCCGCGCGGGGCCGAACACCTCGTTGATCGCCTGGGCTTCGGCCACGTCGTTGAGCGGCGTGCCGGTGCCGTGCGCGTTGACGTGCGCGATCTCGTACGGTGCCAGGCGGGCGTCGGCGAGGGCGGCGCGCATGCAGCGGGCGGCGCCCTCGCCGTGCGGCGGCGGCGCGGTGAGGTGGTGGGCGTCGGAGGTGGAGGCGTAGCCGGTGAGCTCGGCGTAGACGCGGGCGTCGCGGCGCAGGGCGTGCTCGAGGTTCTCCAGGATGAGGAAGGCGGCGCCCTCGGCCAGGACGAACCCGTCGCGGTCGCGGTCGAAGGGCCGGCTGGCGCGTTCCGGCGCGTCGTTGCGCTGCGACAGGGCCTGGCAGCGGTGGAAGGCGAGCAGCACGGTCGGCGTGACGCAGGCGTCCGCGCCGCCGGCGATGACGAGGTCGGCGGAGCCGTCGCGGACGAGGCGGGCCGCTTCGCCGATGGCGTGGGAGCCGGAGGCGCAGGCCGTCTCGACCGACAGGCTGGGGCCCTGGACGCGGTGCTGGATGCCGATCGCGGCCGCCGCCGAATTGTGCATGATCATCGGCACGTGGAGGGGGCCGGGGTTGCCGCGTTCGGGTGCCGGCCGGCGAGCATGACCGCCTCGTCGGACATCCTGCCGCCGAAGCCGGTGCCGGTCACGACTCCTCGCCGGTGCGGCGGGGTCCCGGTGGGGCCGTCGAGGTGGGAGGCGTCGGGGAAGGCGTCCGTCAGGGCGTCGGTGGCGGCGCACAGCGCGAGCTGGGCCACCCGGTCGAGCCGGGACGCCTGCTTGGGCGTCAGGTACGCCGAGGTGTCGAAGCCGGTGATCTGGCAGGCGAACCCGACGCCGAGCCCCTCGGTGTCGAACGAGGTGATCGGACGGGCGGTGGAGCGGCCGGCGAGCAGCGCGTTCCACAGCTCCTTGGGGTGGGCGCCGGCGGGGGTGCGGACGCCCAGCCCGGTCACCGCGACGCGGGCGCGCGAGCCGTTCACGCCGGCTCGCTCAGCAGCAGGAGGCGGGCCTTGGCGAGGACGTCCCCGACGGTCCGTACGTCGGCGAGGGTCTCGCGGGGCAGCGGGCCCCACGTGTCCTCCAGGGCGACGTGGAGCTCGGCCAGGTCGAGGCTGTCGGCGTCCAGGTCCTCGCGCAGCAGCGCGTCCTCGGTGACCCGGGCCGGATCGACCTTCAAGATCTTCGCGCAGCGCTCGCGCACCACGGTCACGATGTCTTCGTCGCTCACAGCGAGCTCCTTCCTCCGAGACGTCGTCAGCGCTCGTGTCACCCAGCGTCGCCGATAGGGCGATAGATGATCTCTTGTGGCACGTCGTCCGCCGTTAAGGAGTTGATCAAGTTTTGCCGGGACGCGGTTCGCCCGGGCCGCCGCAGATCATGCTCGGTTCTGTCGTGGGCGCGCCTGAGCAGGATCAGCAGCGCGCCGATCACGGCCAGTACGAGGAGATGACATGCCCGTTCACCCGCTCATGCCCGCACGCCCGCTCATGCCCGCACGCCTGCCCATGCCCGTCCGCCCGCTCACGGCCGCTCGCCCGCTGATGACCGCTCGCCCGCTGGTGGCCGCGGCGGTCGCGGTGGTGATGACCGCCGCCCCGGCCTCCGCTTCCGGGGTGAGCGTGCAGCAGACGCTGCTCACCTGCCAGGTGTCCACCACCTCGGAGCGCCCGATCACGTTCACCCCGCCGGTCAAGCTGATGCCCCGCACCGTGACGGCCCAGGCCGGCATCGTGCTGACCGGCTGCTCCTCGTCCACGCCGGCGGCGGCCAACCTGCGCACGGGCGTGATGTCCGTGCGCAGCACCGGCCGCGCCTCGTGCGCCGGCGTGCGGGACGTGCACGGCAAGGGCACCATCACCTGGTACGGCGCGGACGGCACCCGCACCGGCATGTCCACCGTGCGGCCGTCGGTGCAGAAGGTGGCCGGTTACAACCCCGGCGACATGCTGCTCGGCGGGCGGGTCACCAAGGGGGCGCTGGCCGGGGCGAACGTGGTCGGCACCGCCACCCCCACCTCCGACGTCAGCGTCTGCGCCACGAAGGGGCTCGGCGCCGTCCACGGCACCGGCAAGATCACCTTCATTTCCTGACGTACGCGCGCTCGATGAAGGGGCGCTCGCACAGGTGGTAGAAGAGGTAGATGCCGAGCTGGAAGGCCGCCGCCACGGCCAGGCCCTCCAGCGAGTGCGACCACAGCGCCCACCCGTAGGCGTGCAGGTTGCCGGCCCCGTACATGGGGTTGCGCAGGTGGCGGTAGGGGCCGGCGACGACCAGCTCGCTCGCGTCCCCGATCGGTCGGCCCATGAACATGTCGCGGCAGTAGTACGTGTCCAGGCCGGCGGTGCGGGCCGCCCACAGTTTGTAGAACGTGCCCACCGCCATGAGGGCCGCCCCGGCGGCGTACGCGGCCCAGGACGGGACGGCGGCGGGCAGGCTGTCACCGTAGGCGTAGATGACGACGGCCTGCGCGAAGCCCTGGTTCATGAACAGCACGCCCAGGGCGACCTCGTACAGGGCGTAGGCGCGGTCCTCGCCGAAGCGGGCGATGAGGGCCGTGCGGCCGGGGCCGCCCAGGGTCAGGCTCAGGCCGCCGTAGTACAGCAGCCACACCGTCGCGGCGTAGGCGGTCGCGACCGCCGGGGTCGTCAGGACGGGGGTGAGCAGGTAGTACAGGGCGGCCGTCAGGACGAACAGGAGCAGGCGGGCCGGGCGGTAGCGGGTGCCACGGTCCAGCCGCAGACCGGAGATGCCGAGCAGGATGACGGGCCACCGCCAGGCGGTGGTCCGAGTGGCGGCGGCGGTGATGGTGTGCATGTGCGGGTCTTTCCGTTCACTAGACGGATAGTGACTCTATCGTGACTCACCGTGACGCTTGGGTGGTCGGCCTTCAGCAGGGGGCGGCCTGGAGGACGAGCACGTTCCGGGGCAGGGCGGGCCCGGCCGCCGCACCTGTGGCGGCGGCGTCCGGTGCGGTACCACTCGCGGAGGCGGTGCTCGCGGCGGCGAAGCTCGCGACGAAGGAGCTGAAGGCCTCGGCCATCGCGCTCACCGGGACACTGATGCAGAACTTGCCCGGGTCGCCACCGGGCGCCCCGGCCGCCGGGACGGCCACGTCGCTCAGGTCGCTCAGGTCGTTCAGGTCGGTCACGTCGGTCAGGTCAGCCAGGTCGGGGACGTCAGCGGCGGCGGCGGGGCCGGCGAGCAGGACGGCGCTGAGGGCGGCGGCGAGGACGCGAATGCGCACAATGACTCCTTGGTCGGTACGGCGACAGATCAGAGGGGTCTGTCACCCAGCGTCGCCGATGCGGCAATAGATGATCACTTGTGACGCGACGTGCCCCGTTAAGGAATTGATCAAGTTTGCACCGATGAGTTCCGGCGCCCGTCGTCGGCCGCTTCACCGGCCCGGAGGGCGACCTGATCGGCGTGATCGGCGCGCCCGCCCCGTGGCCGCCGTCGTGTCACCCCGTGTCCAGGACCCTCCCCAGGGTCTACGGTGGAGGGTCGTGACGACTGAACGATGGGCTTTGGGCGGCGACCTGAGCGTCGCGCGGGTCGGCTACGGCGCGATGAAGCTGACCGGCTGGCCACGGGGCGACCGGCCCGACCGCGAGACGGCCCTGGCCGTGCTGCGCCGGGCCGTGGAGCTGGGCGTGAACCACATCGACACCTCGCACTACTACGCGCGTGACGGGGTGGCGGCCAACGAGCTGATCAGGGAGGCGCTGCACCCGTACCCGGACGATCTGGTGATCGTGACGAAGGTGGGCGCGCTGGTGGAGGGCGCCGACATCGGCCTGCCCGCCTCGGAGAAGCGGGGCCTGACCCCGGACGGCCTGCGCCGCGGCGTCGAGGCGAACCTGCGCTCGCTGGGCGTGGACCGTCTCGACGTGGTGAACCTGCGGATGGGCGACCTCGACCGCGGCGAGACCTCCCTGGCCGGGCCGCTGGAGACCCTGCTCGCGCTGCGCGAGGAGGGCCTGATCCGCCACCTGGGCGTCTCCAACGTGACGGCCGCCGAGTTCGCCGAGGCCCGCGCGATCGCGCCGATCGCCTGCGTCCAGAACCTGTACAACGTGGCCAGCCGCGACGACGACCCGCTCGTGGACGCCTGCGCGCAGGCGGGGATCGCCTACGTGCCGTTCTTCCCGGTCGGCGGCTTCCAGCCGGTCACGGCCGAGCGCCTGGACGCGGTGGCCGCCCGGCACGGCGCGACCGTGCCGCAGGTGGCGCTGGCCTGGCTGCTGGCCAGGTCCCCGAACATCCTGCTCATCCCGGGCACCGGCTCGCTGAGCCATTTGGAGGAGAACGTGGCCGCCGCCGCCCTGAAGCTGAGCGAGGACGACCTGGCCGAGCTCGGCTGAGCGAAGGGCTCGGCGCCCTGGTCAGTGCCACCAGCCCGCGACGACCTCGATGTCCTCGCTGTCGAGGGCCTTGTGCCAGACGGGGTCGCGCAGCAGCCGCGTCTCCCACGTCCGTACGATCCCGTCGGGTCCCGTGACGGCGTCCGCGCGGGACGGGTGGAGGAACAGCTCGCTGGTGCCCTCGGGCAGGGCGGCGAGGCGGCGGAGGTAGTCGTCGCGCAGCCGTTCGTAGCCGCCGAGGTCGCGGGCGGTGCGCCGGTTGGTCGCGATCGTGTGCGGGATGGGCACGCCGAGGGCGTCGGCGTGCGCGACGGCGCGTTCGTGGGCGGCGGCGAGCGGGGGCGGGAGCGGGCCGCCGAAGTACGGCTCGGGGTCGCGGGGCAGGCGGAAGGCCAGGCCGTGGCGGGCGCACCAGCCGAGCGTCTCGGCCAGCCACGATCTGCCGTGCAGGCCGTACAGGGTGCCGGCGTGGGAGTCGGCCGCCTCGGGGGTCAGGTCGTGCGCGCGCATCCAGCGGAGCTGCGCGTCGGCCTCCGCGATGACGTCCGCGGCCGTGCCACGGGCGCCGAGCACGAACGGGTCGTCGGTGAGCGTCCCGTCGGGGTCGGTGAGGGTGGCTCCGGTGGTGAGGGGACGCCAGCGCGGCAGGCCGCCCTCGCTGGTGAGCGTCACGTGCAGCCGTGATACGACGCCCGTGTGGCGCACCTGGCCGGCGGCCCGCTCCGCTTCCGGGGAGACGCAGATGAGCGTCGTGGCGGAGATGTGCCCTTCGGCGAGCAGGGCGACGATGACCTCGGTCGTGCCCGGCTCCCTGCCGAGGTCGTCGGCGGTGATCACGAGCCGGCGGCTCATCGGGGACGCTCCGCCGCGCTCCCGCCGGCCGGTTCGGCGGCCTCGGGCGGGGTCTCGATGGGCACCGTGATGAGGCGGGCCGCGATCGCGCCGATCGCCGTCAGCACGAACGGGTAGCCGCACAGGTACACGCGGAACGCCAGCCCGGGATCGGCGCCGGGGTCGGTGCCCGAGTTGTAGCCGAACAGCAGGCCGAGCGAGGTGAGCGCGAGGCCGGTCACGACGCCGTTGAGGCGGGAGAAGAAGCCGAACGCGGACAGGAAGAGCCCTTCCCGGTGCTCGCCGTTGCGGGTCGCGTCCACGTCCAGGACCCGGGCGACGATGAGGTCGTTGGTGGCGAGCATGCCCGACCAGCCGGCGCCGACGAGCACGCCGGCGGCGATGCCGGTGGCCAGGTCGGTGGCGAGGAACAGGCTGGCGAAGCTGACCGCGAGGACGGCGAAGGCGATCCGCCACGTCCACAGGGCGCCGCGGCGGGCGACGACGCGCGTCCAGGCCACGAGGCCGGCGGCCGAGACGAGGATGACGACGCCCTGGAGGTAGAGGGCGTTCACGACGGGGAGGCCGAGCGCGTAGCGCACGTAGAGCTGGATGCCGGACAGCACGAGTGCCATGGCGATGCCGTAGCAGGCGCCGGTGAGCCCGACCGTCCAGAACAGGGGGTTGCGCACGATCGACCAGATGCTGGGCAGCAGCCGGGGCCGCTCGCGGGTGGCGTAGCGGGGTCGCTCGCGCGCGCTGAGCGCCATGAACACGATCACGGCGAGCGCGACGGCGCCGTAGACGATCGCGGTGGTCTGGAAGCCCTGGGTGGAGCGTTCGGTGCCGAAGACCTCGGTGGTGAGCAGCGGGGTGACGGCGAGGGAGATCACGAGGGCGACGAGCTGGAAGCCCTGGCGCAGGCTGTTGGCGACGGCGCGGTCACGCTCGCGCGGGTACAGCTCGGGCAGCAGCGCGCCGTAGTTCGCGTTCAGCATCGAGTCGAAAGCCTCGCACAGGATCGCGAACACCGCGAACCACAGCACCAGGCCGGCGCCTTCGAGCGACGCCGGCGCGGAGAAGAACGCGATCATGCAGGCCGACAGCATCGGCGCGCCGACGAGCAGCCAGGGGCGGCGCCGGCCGAACCGGGTGCGGGTGCGGTCGGACAGGTGGCCGAGCAGCGGGTTGTCGAGGGCGTCGATGATCGCGTAGATCACCATGACGGCGCCGTACGCGCGGACGTCGAGCCCGAGGATGTCGACGTAGTAGAGGATCATCGACCCTTTGATCATGTTGATCGGGATCGAGGTGCCGAACATGCCGATGGCGTAGCGCCACGCGGGAGTCCGCCCCGGGCCGGTCACCGTTGCAGGCTGGGTCACGCGATCACCTTCCGTACGCGGTGGCCACCATCGTCGGACGGTGGCCGTCCTCGCGCCAGTGGTGCGCCCCTTCAGGTGATCGCCGGGCGGCCGGATCTCGTTGCAGGGACGTCACCCGCCGATCGCGGGCTCGGGCTCCGCCGTCACCCCGGCGAGCAGGTCCCCCAGGTGCTCCGCGATCGCCAGGATGGTGGGCTGCTGCCACAGCAGGGTCGCGGGCAGGCGGCAGCCGAAGCGCTTGTCCAGGCGGCGCCGCACCATGACGGTCATCACGGAGTCGAGCCCCTGCTCGACCAGCGGGCGCCGGACGGCCAGGTCGCCGGGGTCCAGCCGCATCACGGCCGCGATCTCCGCGCGGACCTCGGGCAGGACGCGGTCGCGTACGTCGGCGGGCGTCAGGCCGGCGAACGCGCCCACCGGCCCGCGCCGCTCCTCCTCGTCGGGGGCGGGCGCGTCGATGACCGGGTAGCGCAGCCCGGTCAGGTGCCCCACGACGCGGCCGTCCACGTCGGCCAGCAGCGCCCGTACGGTGTCGGGGGCGGCCGGGTCCACGGCGGCGTCGACGACCACGGTGGAGGGCGGCGTCCCGGTCAGCACCACCTCGCCGATGTGCACGACCATGCGCAGCACCGGCTCGCCGGGGAACACGCAGGGCGCCACGGACATCGCCGCGTCCAGCGCCGGCGCCCAGCTCCCCGGCTCCCCGGCGGCGACGGTGTGGACGGTGGCGCGCAGCGCGCCGTCCCCGCCGAGCAGGGTCTCGATCGTCCAGTCGAAGCCCGTCGAGGGCACGCCGACGGCGTCCAGCCGCCGGTGCACGTACCCGGGGTCGAGGGGGGCGAGCCCGGGGGCGTCCGGCAGCACGTCGGGCTTGACCTGGCGGGGCGCGGCCACGTCCGTGGTGGCGTGCACCAGCCAGGCGGGCTCCGGCTCGCCGGGCGCGGCGGGGGTGCGGGCGGCGAGCCGCACCGCCGGGGGCTCGTGCACGACCTGGATCTGCCGGCGTTCCGCCGTCATCAGCGGGTGCGTCATCTCGACGCCGGTGAGCGTGACGTCCTCGCCCTCCTCCCCGGCCGCGCGCAGGAACGTGTTGACGAGGACGGCGGCGGGCACGATCTCGACCCCGTTGAGCGCGTGGCTGCCAGGGTAGGGCCGGTTGGCGTCCTCCAGGCTGGTCCGCCACGCCCTGGTGCGGCTGCCGGCGAGGGCGGTCACGGCGCCGAGCAGGGTGTGGGAGCGCACGTCGTGCCCGCGGTTGCCGTCGCCGGTCGGCAGCTCGCGCCAGTGGCGGCGGTGCTGCCAGGCGTACGGGGGCAGGTCGGCCAGGCCGCCGTGCGGCTGGAGCCGGCTCCAGTCCACCGTGACGCCGTGGCAGTGTGCGGTGCCGACGGCGATCGCGAACGTGGCGCGCTCGGGCTGGTTGCGGCGCAGGGTCGTGCCGACGAACACGTCCTCGAACCCGTGCTCGGACAGCGTCTCGGTGAGGGAGTGCGCGACCACGGGGTGCGGGGAGATCTCCAGGAACACGCGGTGGCCGTCCTGCGCCGCGGCGGTGGTCGCCGCGGCGAGCCGCACCGGGTCGCGCAGGTTCGCCGCCCAGTACGCGCCGTCCAGGACGGGCGTCGAGCGGGGGTCGGGCAGCGCGGTCGTGTACATGGGCAGGCGCGGCGCGCCGAGCGCGAGGTCGGCGGTGGCGGCGGCCAGTTCGGCGGCCAGCGGCTCCATTTGCGGGCTGTGGAAGGCGACGTCGGAGGCGACCCGGCGCACCATGATGCCCTCGGCCGGCCAGTCGTTCACGACCTCCTCGACGGCGGCGACGTCGCCGGACAGCACGGTGGAGCCGGGCGCCGACGCGATCGCGGCCACCAGGTCGCTGCGCCCGGCCAGCCGCTCGGCCGCCTCCTCGAAGGACAGGCCGGCCATCACCATGGCGCCCTTGCCCTCGGCCTGCCGCAGCAGCTTGGAGCGGCGGCAGATGAGGCGGGCGCCGTCGGCGACGCTCATCGCGCCGGCCGTCACCGCCGCGGCGAGCTCGCCGACGGAGTGGCCGATGACGGCGACCGGGGTGACCCCGTAAGCGCTCCACAGCCTGGCGAGGCCGAGCTGCATCACGAAGATCATGGTCTGGACGCGGTCGATCGTGCCGAGGTCCCCGTCGGTCAGGACCTGGCGGGGTGAGAAGCCGATCTCCGCGGCGAAGATCGGCTCCACCTCGTCCACCAGGGCCGCGAACTCCGGCTCGGCCAGCAGCTCCCGCCCCATGCCCCGCCACTGGCAGCCCTGCCCGGAGAAGACCCAGACCGGCCCGGGGCCGGGGTCGGGCAGGACGCCGCCGGTGACGACGGCTTCCGCGGGGCGTCCTGGGCGAGCCGGCGCAGGTGGGCGACCAGGTCGTCCCGGCCGGCCGCGGCGACGACGGCGCGGCGGGGCAGGTGGGTGCGGCGCAACGCCAGCGTGTGGCCCACCGAGGCCAGGTCGAGCCCCTGGGCGACGTCGTCGGCAAGTCTGCCGGCGTAATCCCGCAACGCCTGTTCGGAGGCGGCCGACAGCGGGAACAGCCGCTCCCCCGCCTCCTCTCCCCGGGGCGCGTCCTGGGCGGGAGGGGCCTGCTCCAGCACGATGTGCGCGACCGTGCCGCCGTACCCGAAGCTGGACACGCCCGCCCGGCGCGGATGCTCACGCGCGGGCCAGGGCGACCGCTCGGTCAGCACGCGCAGGCCGGAGGTCTCCCACTCGACGGCCGGGTTCAGGGTGGTGAGTACGCTCGGCGGGATCTCGCCGCGGTGCAGGGCGAGCACCGCCTTGATGACGCCGGCGATGCCGGCGGCGCCTTCGAGGTGGCCGATGTTCGACTTGACCGAGCCGATGAGGCACGGGTCGCCGGGGGGCCGCGGCGCGCCGTACACGCGGGACAGGGCGCCCGCCTCCAGCGGGTCGCCGAGCCTGGTGCCGGTGCCGTGCGCCTCGACGTAGTCGACGGTGCCCGGCTCGATGCCCGCCTGGCGGCACGCCCTGGCCATGACGTGCTCCTGGGCCTCGCCGCACGGGGCCATGATGCCGTTGGTGTGCCCGTCCTGGTTGACGGCGCTGCCGATGACGAGCGCGAGGACGCGGTCGCCGTCACGCCGCGCGTCGGACAGCCGCTTGAGCACGACCACGCCGCAGCCCTCGCCGCGCCCGTAGCCGTCGGCCGCCGCGTCGAACGACTTGGACCGGCCGTCGGGGGCGAGGGCTCCGGCCGTACCGAGGGTGAGGGTCTGGCCGGGGGTGACCAGCAGGTTGACGCCGCCGGCGAGGGCGACGTCGCTCTCGCCGAGCCGCAGGCTCTGCGCGGCCAGGTGCAGCGCGACCAGCGACGCCGAGCAGGCGGTGTCGATCGCCATGCTGGGGCCGCGCAGGTCGAGGGAGTAGGAGATGCGGTTGGCGACGGCGCAGGTGGCGGCGCCGATGCCGGTCCACGCCTCGATCTGGGGCAGGTCCTCCAGGAGGCGGCCGCCGTAGTCGGCGGTGCAGACCCCGACGAACACGCCGGCGTCGGTGCCGGCCAGCTCGTGCGGCGGCAGGCCGGCGTGCTCCAGCGCCTGCCACGCGGTCTCCATGAGGATGCGCTGCTGGGGGTCCATCAGCTCGGCCTCGCGGGGCGACAGGCCGAAGAACTCGGCGTCGAAGCCCTCGATGTCGCTCAGGAAGCTGCCGTGCCGCACGGCGCCGCGCAGCGCGGCGGCGTCCTCGGGGCTGCGTTCCTCGTACGCCCGCCAGCGGCCGTCCGGCAGCGGGCCGGTGGTGTTGCGGCCCGCGCACAGCAGGTCCCAGAACTCGTCGGGGGTGTGGACGTCGCCGGGCAGGCGGCATCCGATGCCGATGACCGCCATCGGTTCCACCCGGGCTGCGCGCATGTGCGTTCGTCGTCCCTTCGCTTCAGATCCACTGGGGAGTGTCGGTGATCGTGATGACGGCGCCGGACACGGTCACGCCCGGCCCGGTGCCGAGCATCAGCAGGTGGTCGCCGGGGCGGAGCTGCCCGGTGGCGAGCAGGTGGTCGAGGGAGAGGACCTGGTCGGATGCGCCGCAGTGGCCGATGGTGCGGCCGTAGTCCCACGTCGAGCGGGACATCGGCAGGTCGAGCAGGGCCATGCAGCGCTGCTCGACGATCTCCTCCGAGTAGTTCATGAACGCCACCCTGGTCAGGTCGGCGGCGGTGATCCCGCTCTCGTCCAGCAGGCCCTCGACGACCTCGACCAGCGCCCGCTGGATGTGGAACAGGGCCGCGGTGGCGTCGCCCGACGGCATGACGTCGCGGCGGAACTGCTCGTTGCGGGCCGTGAAGCTCATCCGCCGGCCGACCGTGACGCCCGGCGGGAACAGCGGCTCGCTGCCCCGGTGCAGCTCTTCCGCCTCGGCGACGGTCGTCGTGCGGACCGACAGCAGGCGCGCGAAGCCCTGGTCCCTGGTGAGGACGAGCGCGGCGGCGGCGTCCCCGCCGACGTAGCCGGGGCCCATCCGCCAGCGGTCCATGAGCGGGGTGCCGTAGTTGTCGGCGGCGACCAGCAGCGCGGCCTGCTTGCCGGGCGCGCTGCTCAGGTGGCCGGCGGCCAGCTCCAGGGCGATGAACATGCCGTTGCAGCCCTGCCGGATCTCGGTGGCCAGGACGTTCCCGCCGACGAGGTGGCGTTGCAGGTAGGAGTGCGGGGGCCAGCCGTCGGGCCCCTGGTGCCAGGTGGAGGCGTACAGGAGGAGGTCGAGGTCGCCGGGCGCGCGCCCGGCGCGTTTGAGTGCGGCGCGCGCCGCGTGCAGGGCCATCTCCGGCGCGGGCGTCTCGCCGGCCACCGCCGCTCCCGCCAGGTTGTGCAGCTCGGCGTCCTCGGCCGGGTACCAGCCCTTCGCGACGGCCTTCTCGACGCTGACGATCGTCCGGGGCACGAAGGTGCCGACGCCGCTGATGTAGGTGTCCGCGTACCGCATGAACGTGTGCTCCCGGCTCAGACGGATTCGAGCTCGCGGACCATCGCCACGATGGTCGCGACGTCCTTGAAGTTCTCCGGGTCGAGCTTGGCGGCGGGGACGGGCACGCCGACGTCCTTGCGCAGGAAGTTCAGCAGCCGCGCCGTGCGCAGGGAGTCGAGCAGGCCGGAGACGAGGAGCGGGGTCGTCTCGTCGACCTTGATGTCGTCGCCGTCCAGGACGAGGTTGTCCTGGATGAAGGCGACGAGCCGCTGCGTCAGCTCGGTCATGCGGGTGATCCTTCCGTGACGGGGGCGGTGGCGAGGATCCTGAACGCCGCCGCGGCGACCGAGGTGCCGGAGCCGAACCCGACCATGAGCAGGTGGTCGCCGGGGACGAGGCCGCCGGTCGCGAGCAGGTGCTCGAAGGCGATGAACTGGTCGACCGCGCCGCAGTGGCCGACGCGCCGGCCGTAGTCCCAGGTCGTCTGCTCCTCGTCGATGCCGAGCCAGGACATCTGCCCCTCCAGGTCCTCGCGGCGGCCGTGCGGGAACGCCACGCGGGTGATGTCGCCGAGGCCGATCCCGGCCTCGTCCAGGGTCTGCTCGACCTGCTGCATCATCGTCTTCTGGATCGTCAGGTGGATCCCGGTGCCCTGCGCCTTGAGCAGCCGCTGCCGGAACTCCTCGTGCCGGTCGCCGAAGCTCAGCCCCCTGCCGACGGTGGCGTCCGGCGGGAACAGGGGGTAGGCGCCGTCGTTGACCGCGTCGGCCTCGGGGATGACCGTCACGTTCACCGACAGCAGCTCGGCCAGGCCGTAGTCCTTGCCGAGGACGAGCGCGGCGGCGGCGTCGCCGATCAGCGCGCCGGGGGTCATCCGCCAGCGGTCCACCAGCGGGGTGCCGTGGTTGTCGGAGGAGACGACCATGGCGGTGCGGCGGCGCGCGTCGCTGTTCAGGTAGCTGGCCGCCAGCTCCAGCGAGCTGATCATGCCCACGCAGCCGCTGCGGATCTCGAACGCCGGTACGCCGCCGCCGAGGAGGTGCTGCTGCAGGTAGTGCTGGGGCTGCCAGCCGTTCGGGCCCTGGTGCCAGACCGACGGGTAGAGCAGCAGGTCGAGGTCGCGCGGGGAGGACTCGCCCCAGCGGTCGTAGGCGTCGAGGACGGCCAGGCGCGCCATCTCGGGCGCCGGCATGTCACCGGCCACGGCCGCGCCGAGCTGCTGGAACCGCTCGGCCTCTTCGGCCGGGTACCAGCCTTTCGCGACGGCCTGCTCGACGCTCACGCTCTCGGGCACATGGACGCCCAGGCTCCTGACGAACATGTTGGATGTACGCACACGTCCCCTAACTCGTCGACGATCCCGGACAACGGTCTTCGGGCATGGTAAGGCGGCTCATCCGAAATATTTCGGGCTCCGGGAAATGCCGGGGACACCCGGCCGGACGACAATGAGAAATGCTGCTGAATAAGCCCGGCGGGCCGTCCCAGGCAAGGATAGGGGCGGCCTGTCGGCGGAGGCAATAAGAGCGTCCATAAATTGCGCCGCGACATTCCGTGAGCGGCATTTGACAGACCGTGGCGTATTTAGGAAATACGCGTTTCCGGTTCCGCGCACCGCCTTTTCCGAATGCAATTCGGGGGGCGGTGCGCGGGGGGCGGTGCGCGGGGGGGCGGGTCAGGCGGGCACCCTCGTGCAGGCGAGGTTGTTGACCTTGAACTGGGCCGGGATGTCGTTCGTCCCGGTGGCGGTCGCCGAGAAGCCGAGACTCTGGCTGGAACCGGGGCCGATGTAGGAGTTGTGGCCGGCGTCGCGCGCCACCACCTGGGCGCCGGTCTGCGTCACGGTGGCGTTCCAGGCGCTGGTGATCTGCTGGTTGCCCGACCAGGTCCACGTCACGGTCCAGCCGCTGATGGGGGTCGTGCCGGTGTTCCTGATGACCACACTGCCGTTGAAGGCGCCGTTCCAGACGCCGGTGCTGTAGGTGACCTCGCAGGAGGTGCCCAGCTTGAGCCCGCCGCGCAGGAACGTCGCGAAGTTCGCCCAGGTGGCGTTGAGCGTGCCGGTCCCGACGGTCTCGCCGCAGCCGGTGGTGGTGCGGACGGTCTCCGTACCGTAGTGGGCGGGATCCATGATCTGGACCTTCATGTGGTCCGCGCCGGGCACCGAGACGAACGTGCCGGTGCCGCACTGCGCCTTGATCCGGTTGTAGAGCAGGACGCTCTGCCCGTGCGGCACCAGGAAGTCGGCCTGGCCGTGCAGGAACAGCAGCGGCGGGTCGTTGGCATCCACGTAGGTCATCGGGTTGGCCTGCGCCACCTTGTCCGGGCAGGTCTGGATCGGGCAGCCGACCAGCAGCGACTCCGGGGAGGCGGGCGAGTTGTGGTCCAGGCCGCCGGTCGGCAGGTTCTGCGCGTTCATCTGCAGGAAGTCGGTCGGGCTGTAGAAGGCGAGCCCCACCTGCACGTTGCTGGAGACGCCCGTGGTGCCGACGGTGCCCTCCAGCGCCGTGACGCCGCCGGAGAAGGTGGCCATCTCCGTCAGCCAGCCGCCCGAGGAGTCCCCCATGATGGCGAAGCGGTTCGGGTCGAGCTGGTACGTGGCCGCGTTCGCCCGCAGCCAGCGGATGGCCCCCTTGATGTCGTGCACCTGGGCCGGGAACGTCGCCTGGCCGCTGGAGCGGACGCTGACGCCCGCCACCGCGAAGCCCAGCGGGTTGAAGACGGCCGCGATCTCGTCGGCGCCCTCCTTGCCGTTGTCACTCGTCCACGCCGAGCCGCTGTGCCAGATCAGCAGTGGCCGGGGCGTGATGCCGGTGGACGGCAGGTAGAGGTCCAGAAGGTGCCCCTTGCTGCCGGACGGTTGCGCCGGCGCGTACGCGATATCGGTGATCACCTGCGCGGCGTGCGCCGGCGGCACGGAAGCGGCCGACACGCCTAAGGCGGCCAGCACGGTCATCGCCATGCCGACGATCACGGCCCTGGGAATTCGAGCTTGCATGGTGCGACTCCGGTTGGTCGGATGCTCACCGCTCTCCCGGCGGCCGTCCGCGCCCCTCCGGTGCCGGGGCAGCCGCGATCCGCACGCCGACTTCAGCGCCGGCGACCTGCTTCGGGTGCCGCGGCTCACATCGATATGGGCGGGGAGACGATATGACACGCACCGGACGATGGTCAAAGATTTCCTTGCGATTACGGCGAGAAAAGTTCCGACTCTCGTCGTGACAATTCTCCTGGCGCGCTGTGAGTGATATTGTCCAGCCTCAAGATCGCCCCCGTCGCAGGAGGACGAATGCGAAAGTTACGCGCTGTTCTCGTCTCGGCCGTCATGGTCGCCGGAGTCTCGCTCACGATCGGCGCCGCCCCCGCCCACGCCGAACGGCTGGCCGGTGTCTTCAGAGACCACTCGGAGTGCGAGCGGATCGGAGCCTACGGCATCACCCAGGGCTGGTGGGACGACTACTCGTGCCAGTGGGAGGGACGGTACCGCTACTACTTCCTCTACGCCTGACCTTCTGAAACGCCCCCGTGATTCCCCCTCCCCGCCCCGGGTAGCTCCCACCCAGCGAACCCGACGGTGAGGAGCAGCATGGGACAGCCGTGGACCCGCCTGGCGCGCTCGGCGCTGGCCGCGACCTTCGGCACGGCCGCACGCCTGCGGCACGGCCGGCCGCTCCACCCGTCCGGGCTCGTCCTCGACGCGCACCTGCGCCTGCACGGGACGGCCCGGCGGTGGGGAGCGGCGTTCCTCGACGAGCGCGTGGACCTGCGCGGCACCGCCCGCCTGTCCCGCTCCGTCGGCGTGCCCTGGCCCGTGCCGGACATCCTCGGCATCGCGCTGCGCTGGCGGCAGGACGACACGACCGCCGACCTGCTGCTGGCCACCACCGGCCGCAGCCCGGCGGGCCGGCGCCTGCTCCGGCCCGCGACCCGCTGGACGGGCCTCTACACCAGCCTGTTCCCGTACGAGTCGGACGGCGGGCGGTTGCTGCTGGGCGCGCTGCTGCACACGCCCGCGGCGCTGCCGGCCACGCCCGGCGCGCTCGCCGGAGCCGCCGGGCACGGCCCGCTCGTGCTCGAACTCCTCGTCGCCGAGCCGTCGGGGCCGTGGCACCTGCTCGGCCAGGCCCACCTGACCGGCCCGGCGACCCCGGACGCGGAGCGCCCGATGCGCTTCAACCCGCTCCGGCACCCCATCCCGGGCGTACGCCCGGCGGGCTGGCCGAACGACGTCCGCGACGCCGCGTACGTGGCGGCCCAGTCGGCCACGTCTCGCTCAGCGGCGTCTCAGTCGGCGGCGTCTCAGTCACGCTCCCCCGGCCGCCGCGCCCGGGCCATGACCTCCTCGTCGGTCAGCGGGCCGCTCGGGTGATAGCTGAGGCACAGCGGCGTACGGATCTTCTGCGGTGCTTCGCCCTCCAGCGCGAGATAGAATTCTCCCGCTGTGAGGGCACCGAGGTCGGGCACGTCGCCGCCTCTGGCCCTGGCCATCTCCTGTGCGGCCGTGATCTGCGCCGGCACGGTGAGCCGGCCGAAGAGGTGCGTCGCGGCGTTCCCGGAGACCCTGTTGTGCAGGTTCTTGGGCGCCTGCGTAGCGAAGATCAGCCCGAGACCGTACTTGCGGGCTTGTGAGGCGAGGGCCAGCGTGCTGTGCGTGCACGCGGTCGCCGCGCCCGACGGCGCGAAGCTCTGTGCCTCGTCCATCACCAGCAGACCGAGCAGCGGCCGGTCGCGCGCCGGGTTCTTCTTGATCCAGGCGAACAGCGCCATCTGCAGCTGGTTGACGAAGCTCTGACGGGCCTCATCACCGAGCCCGATCATGCTGATGACCGAGATCCGGGCACGCCTGCCCGGCGACGGAACCAGCAGGACGCCTGGATCGACGGGCGTTCCGCTGCCGCCGAACATGGGATCGTTGTCCATGGAGGCCGTCAGTGTCTGCGCGAGATCCGCGGCGATCTCCGGGGCGCCCGCGAGCCGGCTCACCCCATCGGGCAGGTCGGAGAGCAACTCGATCAGGCCTTGGAGGCTGTTGCTGCCCTGCCTGCCATAGTGTTCGATGGCCCGGCGCAGCACCGCGAGGCCTCGGTGGGCCTTCGGGGAGCGTCCGGCGAGGTTGGCCCGAGGCGTCAGGGCTGAGGCGGCCACCTCGACCGCCATCTCGAACTCGTCAGGGTCGTCCCGCACGCTGCCGAAGTCCGGAAGCGGCTGGAAGCTCAGCGGGCGTCCCGACTCGCGGCGTGGCGTCCAGATCACGATCTCGCTGCCGGAGAAGTAATCCGCCGCCCGGGCGGCGTCGCCGGGCCGCCACTCCGGAGGTGGCTGGGGCCACGGGTCGCCAAGCCGGGCGAGGTCGTTGTTGGGATCCAGGACGATCGCCGACACACCGCGCAGCGCGCACTCCTCGACCAGGTGCCGGATCAGTACCGTCTTGCCGGACCCGGAGGCGGCGAAGATCGCCGCGTGCTTGCGGAGCGCCTCCAGCGTCACCGTCACTGGCGCGTCGTCGTGATGCGCGTAGCCGAGGGTGAACCCGGGCGGCGTGTCCTCGGCCTCGGCACCCCGCCGATCGGGGCCCGGCACGACGGCCGCAGGCGCGGACGCCGCCCATGAGCCGGCGTCGGACAGCGCCTCCTTGAACAGGGTGATCTGCTCGGTCGGGCGATAGCGGACCAGCCAGGCGTGCAGCTCGGCCGGGTTCTCCTTACGCAGGCCGTCCAATGCGGCGAGCACGCGCAGATCAGCCTCGTCGATGCTCAGCGTCATGCCGCCGTCCGCCGCGAGCTCCTTGAGAGCCTCCTGCGTCTTGGCGGACCGGGACCATGGGCCGTTGCGGATGAGGATGAGCTTGCGCTTGCGGACGCCGGCGTCCAGGCCGGAGGCCGTGCGGGCACGGCGGATCCGATGCAGCGCACCCACACCGTGATGGGTGTCGCTGATCGCCCGGAAGGACCAGTGCACCTGATCCTCCGAGAGGGTGTCGTCCGGTGAGCGTTCCCGTTCCTCCTCACTGCGCTCGTCGAGCGCACGACGCAGCCGGGCGTGCAGGTCCGGCTTGGCGCTCGGAGGCGGATCGACGCTGAACCTCTCACCGTCGTCGCCGCGCTCCACGATCCACGCGTTCAGGCCGGCCGCGAGAAGAGCGGGAAACCGGTCGTCCTCCATGTCGTGCTCCAGCGGCGACGTCACGTCCGCCGTTCGCACCAGCTCCTCGAACCGGGACTCGATCCTGACCAGCGCCTCCTCGGACACGGTCGGTGCCGTCCTGTCGGCCGGCCGGGCGATCCGGTCCTCCTCGGGGACCTCGGCGAGGCTGTGCAGCTCCCGTACTTCGTCGTCGACCAGACACGCGCGGATGTGGCGGTCGATGTCGACCAGCAGCCTGCGCGGCGTGTAGTTGACGGCTTCCTCGAACACCCCCTCCCGTACCGGCCAGGTCGGATAGGGCGGGGTGAAGCCAATGGCCTCATATCGCGCTTTGAAACGCCTCTCGATGATCTCCCGGGCCAGCTCAGGTCTCCTGATCCCTTCAAGGGTCGGGCATCGCCGGAACCGGTCGGCGAACGACGCGATCGCCCTGTTTGCGATCAAGTCCCATGTCGTGGACAGGGTCGCGACGACGGTGAGCGTCCGGCGGGTCGTGTCTCGGAGATCCATGAGGCCGTTGGCGAGACCTGCTACCACAACCGCCACCTGCAGATCCACCGCGTCAACTGACAGCTTGGCGAGATCCTCCTGAAGAGCGGACTGCGCGATCAGGGTGTCAAGCTGGTCGAAGGCGATGACAGTCGGACCGGTCAGTGCGAGCAGCCAAGAGATGTCCTGAACGATCTGCTGAGGAGTTCGTGACCTCGTGCGGATGCCCCAAGCCTGGCGCTCGCCGGGGATCGCCTCCTCCTCACACGCAAGATAGCCGTAGGCCGTGTCCTGATGCTCCTCCTCGTCCGAGGCCAGCAACGCCAGGGCACGCGCCGTGTCTTTGCACTGCCGCGCGACGTGCGGATCATAGTCCTTGAGTCCTTCGATGAAGGTGTCCAGCGCAGCGCGGGTCAGCTCCGTCTCGCCGATCACCGCATGTCGCGCGGTCTGCGGCGTGCCGGCGCGAACAGCCAGCCTTCGCAGCAGCAGCCCGAGTTGTGTCTCGTCACCGATGACCTGACGGAACATGCCGTCGAGCAGGAGGACGAGAACGCCGTCCCAGAACTTCTTGCCGTCGAGCAGGCCGATGAGGAAGAAGTAGCCGCCTCGTCGGTGCACCTGCTCGCGCACCCACCCCAGCAAGTGCGTCTTGCCGGACCCGGCTCGGCCCTCGAGGACCAGCCCGATCGGGTTGGCGTCGGGACTCGCCTCCGCCTCGGCGATGCCGTCCAGGACATCCCGGACGACCCTGGTGTGCAGCCCATCGACGTGGAAGGGCGAGCTGCGCCACACGTCGTCGGGCGCCTGCGCCCAGCTGAACCGCAGCGCGGCGAGGGCGGCGCGCTGTTCCTCCGTCATCGCAGTCCGATCGCCAGTTTGTGCCGTTCCTCGCCGCCGACTTGGAGGGATGCGTCTCTCTCACGCTGGCCGAGTCGATGCCGGTTGACCTCCGGCTCAAGCCGGACGTCAGGCGCGTCGAGCAGTTGCTCCAACGCCTTGTCGAGGTCGGCTTTGGCGACGTCCGCGAGGAGTGCCCGGATCTCCGTGAGGCTCACCCAGTCGCCCGGGCCGTCCGCCACCTGGCCGTACGCGGCCCGAATCCGCTCGTCGAGACCACGCGGATCCTGCGAGCGGGTGTCGTCGCCAGGTTTCCCGGCGGCGCGCAGGTCGAGGTTCTCCCTGTGCACTGCCGCGAGGGCGGCCCAGAGCTGTTTCTCCTTGCCCGAGCGCCGCTCGGCGGCCTCAGTCTGCTCCTCACCGAGCGCCAGAGGCCTTGCGAGCACCCGCACGCCCTTGTCGGCGAGGCTGTGCCGGTACGGCCTGCGGTCGGTCCTGGAAACCACGTAGCCGCCGGCGTTGAGCCTCTCGTAGGCCGGGCTCAGCAGCCTGACGCCGTACAGCTCGTTGAGCTCGGTGTTGGAGATCTCCCGGTCCTCGATCTTGAGCAGGAGGAGGATCGCGTAGTCCGCGGGTGCCAGGTCGTCCGACATCAATGGTCCTTTCACCGCATCATCGAGGAGTGGATTCGGGCCCGGTCATCGCCGATCCGTCGGCGTTGAGGCCGAAGGACCGCAGTCGCGCCATCTCTTCGGGCGGGTGGCGCTCCGTGGCCGTGTACAGCGCCAGGAGCCGGTCGGCAGCGCCCTGGGTGCCCGCGTTCAGCTCGTCGGTGAGCCCTTTCTCGTCACGAAGCGCGAACAGCAGCGCGCAGAGCTGTTGCGCCGCTTCCGGCTTGCCGTCGTCCACCGCCGCGCGCAGTTCGGCCAGCTCCGCCGCCGCGTCCCCGCCGTCCGCGTCGGCGGCGCGCCGCTTCGACAAGCGCAGCCGGGCGGGCTCGTCACCGGCCTCCGCTCGAATCCTCAGCAGGTCCATCTCGCCCCAGGCGAGATAAAGATCGGCAAGGGCCGCGGCGGCGAACTCCTGCCCCTGATCGGCCCGCCGACGAAGCTCGGGGACGCAGCCGCGGTCCGCGAGCCGCTCGACCAGCCGCTCGCCCGCGGTCAGATCACCCTGGCCCTCGCGCATCCGCAGGTCATCGCTGATGCCGCAGTCGACGAGAATCTCCGCCAGCCGTTCGCGTGCCACAGGGTCGCCGGCGTCCGCCGCCGGCCGGATGGCCTCGGCCCGTTGCCACAGTTCCTGGGTCCGGGACCACATTCGCCCCACCTCCCAGTCACGTGGGTCGGCAGCCAACCGGCGGCGCAGGACGTCCATGGCCCGGTCGAAGCGGTCCTGACGGATCAGCAGCTCGGCCAGCTCCATGGCCGCACCGCCGTCGCCGAACTCACCGGCGAGCCGTTCCAAGGCCGGCTCGGCGTAGCGATACCGCAGGCGCGCCGTGGCGGCGTCGGCGAGACGGCGCAGGTCCGCCGGGCGATGCAAATGCCTGATGAAGGCCCGCCACGCCTCGTGCGGCACGCAGGCCGTGCGCCGCACCCGGCGCAGATGCTGAGCCAGGTAGTCGGCGATGGTGTAGCCGCCGAGAGTGCCGGCCACGCCGCCGTCCACGGGTGACAGGGCGGCGACGGCGCCAGGCAGCGGCCCGGTCGCGTGCGGCAGGGCCTCGGCGAGCCACATCTCCGCAGGCCGGACCCGCTGGGCCGGCTTGAGATAGCCGAACATCGCGTCGGTGAGAAGCTCCGTGCTCAGCGGCGCGTGCACGCCGAGCCGGTGCCCGTCGGCCGCCACGGTGATGATGGCCTTGGCGTACGGGGTCGCCGGCTGCTCCCAGCACATGACCAGAGCGGGGCCGCCGGCGAGCGCTTGAGTCAGCCCCGTGTCCCGGGTGTGCAGCGCGACGCGGATCCGGCTGTCGCGCTCGGCGATGCCGCTGGCCTCGTTCAGCTCCGCCGTCGACAGGGAGTCGGGGACGCTGATGGTACAGGCGTCCCGCATCAGCCGGCGACTGCCCTGGGGTGCGGACGTCCAGTGGGCGTACTGGTCAGGCCACAGCGTGCCGACGACGACGTTCCCATGACGGAGCAGTGTGCGGACGCACTCGAAGGTCAGCGGCGGACGGCCACCGAGATAGTGCTGGAGCTCGTCAAGCCAGAAGACGGTCCTGCGCGGCCGGTGGCTCTTCAGCTCCAGCAGCTCTGCCGCCTCCGACGGCTGCACCAGCGACCAGTCGGGGAAGAGGTCGTTGACCGCTTCATACAAGGAGCGGGTCTTGCCAGTGGACGACGCCCCCACCATGACGACGAACGCCCCGCGGTCCGGGCCGTTGGCGGACAGCGCCGTCCGCAGGTCGAAGTCGAAGTCCCGCTGCACGTACGTGGGCAGGCCGTCCGTGCTCCCCGGGACGGTGATGGCGCTGTGGATGCCGAGCTCACGCGGCCCGGCCTCATCGACCCGCAGCCGATCATCCCGGTCCTGCCGCATCACCCGCTCCCAAGCGGCCAGCCACGCCGCTTGCTGTGTGCCGCCCTCCCGCACGCCGCAGACGTCGAGGATGCTGAGCAGCAGCGGCTTGGTGATCCGTGACTTCCCGCGCAGGGCGTCGCTGACCGTCGACCGCTTCAGCGCCTGCCGGTCCCGCCGGTTGCCGTAAGCGCGGGTGGCTCTTTCGAACGCGTCGAGCGTCAGCTCGTGGCGGCGGGACAGCGCGCGGAGCGCTTCGGCGAGCTGCTCGTCCGTGCGAATCCGAGCCAGTTCTTCGGCGGACCACGACTCCACTGGATTCACCTCGCCATCGCTGTCTCCGCCCGGAATTGCCGAAGGAAGGCCACGATATTAAGGTCTGCCGGCGGCCGGATATCGACATGACCGGCTGCGACCATTCACCACTGATCAGCGATCACAAGTGATCCGTACAACAGTGCCTCGGAGACTATCGCAGGCTCCGGGAGATCACCAGAAGTGATGCGCAGCTCGGCGGGCACTCAATTCTTACCTTTTCGCGGATTCCGCGGATGCTTCCGAAAGCCGTCCGGGCGGGACGAGCGGAGTCCGGCGGTAAGGGTCTCGCTGCTGCGGATCACCCGTTCCACCTGGTGTTTCGCGGCCAAGTGTTCCGGGTTCGTCCGCCGCTGTAGCCGGAAGTCCTCTGGTGCTGGTGCTCTGGTCCCGTCCACACCGGACGCCTTACCCATCAGCACAATGGAGGTCAGATGCAGCAGTGGTTGACGACAATCGAAGCCGTCCTTGGTCTCGCCGGAGCGATCATCGGCTTGGTCACCGCCGTGGTATCGAATCGCGTCCGGCGAACGCCGCCGAGACGGCGCCGCGGCAAATTTCGTAAATAGTGCGGACCCATTTTCGGCCAGACCGATCGGCATTTCAGCAAGCGTTGATTCCGCCGTCCGCACCTCCCGCCACAGCACCGCGTGCCCTCTCTTCAGGAATAGCCGGCGCAGGTGCTCGCCGAGGCGGTGGGCGCGTACCGGCGGTTCATCGTGATGGTTCCCGGCCCGCATCGGCTCGGGCCGGGGGCTACTGGACTGCCATGCCCTCATGCTCGGGCCGTCCGGCAGCACGGCCGATCACGAGACCTTCAGCCGTGCCAGCAGATGGCCTGCTCGCTGCCACCGCCGCCGCTCCGGCACCGAGCCAGACCTGCCAGAGCCGCCGGCGGGACGAGGGCATGAACTGCCCGGGCCCTGCCGGAAACGCCGGTTAGCGCAGGGAGCGGAAGGCGGCGCGGAGTTCGCCGGCGAACAGCGCCGGCTCTTGCCAGGCGGCGAAGTGGTTGCCCCTGCCCAGCTCGTTGAAGTAGATGAGGTTCGGGTAGGCCCGCTCGGCCCAGCTGCGCGGCACCCGGTAGATCTCGTGGGCGAACGTGCTGACGGCGGCCGGGACGGTGACGTTCTTGACGTCGAAGAAGCCGACCGTGTTCTCCCAGTACAGGCGGGCGGAGGAGACGCCGGTGTTGGTCAGCCAGGTGAGCGTGACGTTGTCGAGGATCTCGTCGCGGGTCAGGTCGCCGACGGGCTTGCCGAGGAAGGCGTCGGCGATGTCCTGGTAGCTGCCCGCGTCGTGGTTGAGCATCCAGGCGGCCAGGGCGACGGGCGAGTCCGCGAGGCCGTACATCGTCTGGGGGCGGGTGCCCATCTGCACGCCGTACCCGACGCCCTTGGCGAAGAAGTAGTCGAGCTGCTCGAACGTGCGCATCTCGGCCTCGGACAGGCCGGACGGCGGCGGGCCGCCGGCGCCGAGGACGTTGCGGGCCAGCCTGGTCCACACGTCCGGCGGGACGACGCCGGCCATGTTGGTGTGGATGCCGAGCAGCCCTTCGGGGGCCTGGGCTCCCATGAGGTCGGTGATGATGGCCCCCCAGTCGCCGCCCTGGGCCACGTACCGGGTGTGGCCGAGGCGTTTCATCAGGACGTCCCAGGCGCGGGCGATGCGGGCGGGGCCCCAGCCGAGCTCGCGCGGCTTGGCGGAGTAGCCGTAGCCGGGCATGGACGGGATGACCACGTCGAAGGCGTCGGCGGCGTCCGCGCCGTGCGCGGGCGGGTCGGTGAGCGGGCCGATGACGTTCAGCAGCTCGACGATCGAGCCGGGCCAGCCGTGGGTGATGATGACCGGCAGCGCGTTGTCGTGGGGCGAGCGGACGTGGATGAAGTGGATGTCCAGGCCGTCGATCTCGGTGACGTAGTGCGGCAGGGCGCCGAGTCGTCGCTCGCACCTGCGCAGGTCGTACTCGGTGGCCCAGTAGCGGGCGAGCTCGCGCATCACCGTGAGCTGCACGCCCTGCGTGAAGTCGGTGACGAGCTCGGGGTCGGGCCAGCGGGTGGCCTGGATGCGGGCGCGCAGCGCCTCCAGCTCCGGCTCGGGGGTGACGGGGACGGTGAACGGCCGGACGGTCGTGGGGGACATGGGAAGGCCCTCTCTCCACGGGGGTGGCTACGACCGAAGTGTGCGGCTCCCGGCTGCGCTTCGCCTCCGTGGGAACCCTGGGGTTTGCCACCCTGGGCCGGCGATCGTCCATTCGCAGATAATCTGCCAAAGGATTGTTTGGGTAGGCTGGGGGCATGACAGCGATGGCTCCCGCGCGTACAGAAACAGACCTGTCCTTCCTCCTCGACCACACCAGCCACGTGCTGCGCACGCAGATGGCGGCGGCGCTGGCCGAGATCGGGCTGACGGCGCGCATGCACTGCGTGCTGGTGCACGCGCTGGAGGAGGAGCGCACCCAGATCCAGCTGGCCGAGCTGGGCGACATGGACAAGACCACCATGGTCGTGACGGTGGACGCGCTGGAGAAGGCCGGGTACGCCGAGCGCCGCCCGTCCAGCACCGACCGGCGGGCCCGGATCATCGCGGTCACCGAGGCGGGCGCCGAGGTGGCCAGGCGCAGCCAGGAGATCGTGGACGGCGTGCACCGCGCGGCTCTCGAGTCGCTGCCCGACGACGAGCGCGAGGTGCTGGTCCGCGCCCTGAACCGGCTGGTCGGCGGGCATCTGGCGACCCCGGCGGAGGGGCCGCAGCCGGCGCGCCGGGCACGGGAGCGCGCCAAGTAGGTCCGAAGAGGATCGTCTATTACAGAACTATCTGCTACGGTCTCTCTTGTCGACCTGAGACGGGAGAGACCATGTCGAATGTGCTCAACTCGCGCTGGACCGCACTCGGTGTGCTGTCCGCGACGGGACTGATGACGATCCTCGACGGCAGCATCGTGACCGTGGCGATGCCCGCCATCCAGCGGGATCTGCAGTTCACGGCCGCCGGCCTGAGCTGGATCATGAACGCCTACCTGATCCCGTTCGGCGGCCTGCTGCTTTTGGCGGGCCGGCTGGGTGATCTGATCGGGCGGCGGGCGATGTTCCTGGCCGGGAACGCCGTCTTCACCGCCGCTTCCGTGCTGGCCGGCGCGGCCACCGACGCGAGCCTGCTGATCGCCGCCCGGTTCCTGCAAGGCGTGGGCAGCGCGCTGGCCTCGGCCGTGGTCCTGGGCATCCTGGTGACGCTGTTCACGGAGCCGGCCGAGCGCGGCAAGGCGATCGCGATCTTCAGCTTCACCGGGGCCACCGGCGCGTCCATCGGCCAGGTGCTGGGCGGCGTGCTGACCGACGTGCTGAGCTGGCCGTGGATCTTCTTCATCAACGTGCCCATCGGGGCCGTCACCCTCCTGCTCGCCCTGCGCGCCCTGCCCGCCGACCGCGGGGCCGGCCTGGCGGCCGGCGCCGACGTGCTCGGCGCCCTGCTCGTGACCTCCGGCCTGATGCTGGGCATCTACACGATCGTCAAGGTCGAGGAGTACGGCTGGCTCGCCGCCCACACCCTCGGCCTCGGCGTGCTCTCCCTCGCCCTGCTCGGCGGGTTCGTGGCCCGGCAGGCCACCGCCAGGACGCCGCTCATGCCGCTGCGGATCCTGCGCTCCCGCAACGTGACCGGCGCCAACCTCGCCCAGATGCTGAGCCTGTCCGGGATGTTCGCCTTCCAGGTGCTCGTCGCGCTCTACATGCAGCGGGTCCTGGGCTACGGCGCCCTGGAGACCGGCCTCGCCATGCTGCCCGCCGCCGTCGGCATCGGCACGATCTCGCTGTTCGTCTCCGCCCGGCTCAGCGCCCGCTTCGGCCCCCGTACGGTGCTGATCTCCGGCCTGGTGCTGCTGATCGCCGCGATGCTGCTGCTCACCAGGGTCAGCGTGGACGCCGGCTACGTCACCCACCTGCTGCCCCCCATGCTGCTGATCTCCGGCGGCGGGCTCGTGCTGCCGGCGCTGGCCACGCTCGGCATGTCCGGCGCCAAGGACAGCGACGCGGGGCTCGCCTCCGGCCTGTTCAACACCACCCAGCAGGTCGGCATGGCCATCGGCGTGGCGGTGCTGTCCACCATGGCCGCCTCCCGCACCGGCGACCTGCTGGCCGCCGGGGCCGGCGAGGCCGCCGCACTGACCGGCGGGTACCGGCTCGCGTTCGGCATCTCCGCCGGGCTGCTGCTGGCCGCCTTCGTGGTGGCGCTCACCGTCCTGCGCCGGCCCGCCGCCTCCGAGGACGCGCCCGCGGTGGAGACCGTCGCCGCCTCCTGACCCCCATCCCTCCGGCCCGGCGCACCCTGGTACGCCGGGCCTAGGGTTTTCACCGAGCCCACCCCCGATGCGACCGGCGCCCCTCTGCCCGCACGCTGTCCATGCCCGGAGAGAACGCCGAGGAGGAGGCAACGTTGTCGTACTTGCGCAACCCGAGCTTCGAGGCTCCCGACATCGCCCCCTGGACCCGGATGAACCAGGCGGCCGCCGTGCAGTACAAGATCTGGGGCACCAGCGACGCACGATCCGGCGGCGCCGTCCTCGTCATGAGCACGAGCCAGATGGAGGGCTCGGTCTGCCAGGACTTCACCGCCACCGGCCCGCCGCCCAGCATCTCCTGCTTCGCCTGGGTCAGATCCGCCTCGCAGTCCCCCGTGAAGGGGGCGCTGGCGATCTGGGACCTCGGCGCCAACCGCTCGGTGGCCGCCAGGTTCACCGCCACCCCGGAATGGCGGCTGGTGACCTGCACGATGGACACGGCGGGGAGCGGGCCGCGGCAGATCCGCATCGAGTTCTACCTGCGCACGACCAACCATGAGCTGTGGATCGACAGCGTGAACGCGTTCTGAGCCCGGCGCTCCGCTACCGCAGCTCGTCCCGAGCGGCCTCGAACAGCTGCCCGCGCAGTTCGTAGAACTCGTCCTGCTCCGGCAGCACGCCCTGGGCGTTCATCAGGACCACGTCCCGGAAGCTGCCCATTCCACCGTTGAGCGAGAGGATGTGGCGGATCGCGTACTGAAGCAGCTCGGGAGAGTCGCGATCATGCGCCTCCTCGACCTGTGAGTCGAGGCGCCTGAGGCCCTCGGCGTAGGACGCGTGCGGCTCACCGGCTCGTTCGAGCAGCTCGATCAGGGCGTGCAGCACCCGGCGCACGCGGTCCTCCTCCGAGGGAGCGGCCATGAGTACAGCACCTCCACTCCAGGCCCAGCCCAAAACGGACAAATGCATACATTTAGGGCGAGCAGGGTAGGAACGGATAAGGGATCGATTGCCCGCCCCGCGAGGGCGCCTCTGCCGCGTGAAGCGGCCGGGGCGTTCTCGTACGCTACGCGACCACGTCCGAGCACACCCCGCCGACGACCACGTCCGTCTCCCCCACCATCACCGTGGTGACGTTGTTCAGGACGAACACGCCGCCCTCCGTACGGGGCCCGACCAGCAGGGACTCCAGCCGCCACATCAGCTTCCGCTGCACCTCCTCGGCGGGCGCGCCGCCGCCGGCCGGCCAGAGGCCGCCGAAGCGCCGCTCGGCCGCGGCCCTGTCGAGCCTGATCGTGTAGGTGTGGCCGCCGGGGAACGGGTCCCGCTGGAAGATCACGATGACGTTTCCCGGGGAGACCCGCACGCCGTCCACCTCGACGGACAGGACGGTGGCTCCGCTCACAACACCCTCCTGAACTGCGCTCCCGGCACGGACTGCCTGAATGGTGGCAGGTTCGGGGGATGGTGAAGGCGGATCGGGAAGCCGGCCGCCGCCTCGCAGTCCGTGCCGATCTCGTCGATCCAGCGTTCGTTCCTGCTCCCGCGGAACTCGGGGATCATCGTGACCAGCACGTCGAGATCGGAATCGGGACGGGGGCCCGGGCCGCGGAACGTGCTGCCCGCCCGCGAGCCGAACACCTCCACGGACGTCACGACCTTCCTGTCCCCCACCCTGAGCCCGTCGAGCCTGGCCAGCACCCGCTGCCGGCATGTGATCACCCGCTTCATGAGGTCTCGCGGGTGGTACGCGGCCGGGGCCGCGTCAGGTTCGACGCCCAAGGGGATCGGTATGGGCGGTCAGCCGCTGCGTGCCGCCACGACCTGCTCGCGGTCCTTGGCGCGGTTGGCCCACAGGTAGGCCAGTGCCCCGGCGAACAGCAGGATCGAGGTCCACTGGTTGATGCGCAGGCCCAGCAGCAGCACCGCGTGATCCACGCCGCCCACCGGGTCGATGCGCAGGCCCTCGATCCAGAACCGGCCGAAGGTGTAGCCGGCGACGTAGACGGCGAACAGGCGGCCGTGGTGCAGGGCGAAGCGCCGGCCGGCCAGGATCAGGGCGAAGCCGAGTGCCGCGTCCCACAGCGACTCGTACAGGAAGGTCGGGTGGTAGAGCACGCCGGGGTCGCCGCCGTGCGCCCGGTCGATCTCCAGGCCCCACGGCAGGGTGGTCGGCGAGCCGTACAGCTCCTGGTTGAACCAGTTGCCCCAGCGGGCGATGGCCTGCCCGAAGGCGAGGCCGGGCGCGACCGTGTCGGCGACGTCGCGCAGCGACAGGCCGCGGCGGCGGCAGGCCAGCCACAGGCCGACGCCGCCGAGCGCGACGGCGCCCCAGATGCTGAGCCCGCCCTCCCAGATGAACAGCGCCTGGTACGGCTCCTTGATCGCGCGCGCCCCGAAGTAGGTCTGCCAGTCGGTGATGACGTGGTAGAGGCGGGCGCCGATCAGGCCGAAGATCACTCCGGGGACGGCGATGTCGTAGATGGTGCCGGGAGTGCCGCCGCGGGCGCGCCAGCGGCGCTCGCTCAGCCAGGCGCCGAAGGCGATGCCGGCGATGAAGCACAGCGCGTAGGCGCGGATCGGGATGATTCCGAGATCCCAGGCGCCTTGGGCGGGGCTCGGGATCGAGGCGAGGCCCATGGTGGAGAGGGTAGCCGAAAGGGCGCCGCCGCCGTACAGGATGTTCATGACATATCCGGACATGGGAGGAGTCGGGCCATGACCACGGACGGCACGGGCGTCTCGGTCGCCATCATCGGCGGGGGGATCGGCGGGCTCACCGCGGCGCTGTCGCTGCTGCGGCGCGGCATCGACGCGCACGTGTACGAGCGGGCCGCCGAGCTGAGCGAGGTCGGCGCCGGCGTGCAGATCAGCCCGAACGCCTCGCGCGTGCTGCACGGCCTCGGTTTGGCGGACGAGCTGGCCAGGACGGGCGTCAAGCCGGTGGCCCTGCACCAGCGCCGCTGGGACGACGGCCGCACCCTCGCCCGCACCCCGCTCGCCGGCCCCTTGGAGGCCGCCTTCGGCTTCCCCCACTACCTGATGCACCGCGCCGACCTGCTCGCCGCGCTGGCCGCCCGCCTGCCCGCCGACCGGGTACGCCTGGATCACCGCCTCACCGCGCTGACCGATCACGGCGACCGGGTCGAGGCCCGGTTCGCGAACGGGGCGCGCGTCGAGGCCGGCGTGCTGGTGGGCGCGGACGGTATCCACTCCGCCACCCGCGGCCTGCTGTTCGGGCCGGAGCGGCCGCGCTTCACCGGCTGTGCCGCCTACCGCGGCCTGGTGCCGGCCGACCGGCTCAAGGGGCTGGGGCTGGAGACCACGACCCAGCTGTGGATGGGGCCGGGCGGGCACTTCGTGCACTACTTCGTCGCCGGCGGCCGGCTGGTCAACTTCGTGGCGATCAAGGAGCAGGACACCTGGACGCGGGAGTCGTGGACCGACCGCAGGGACGTCGCCGAGGCGCTGGCCGCGTTCGAGGGCTGGCACCCGCAGGTGCGGGCGATCATGGAGGCGGTGGACGAGACGTACCTGTGGGCGCTGTTCGACCGGGCTCCGCTACGGCGCTGGTCGGCGGGCCGGGTGACGCTGCTGGGGGACGCCTGCCACGCGATGCTGCCGTTCATGGCGCAGGGCGCGGCGATGGCCGTCGAGGACGCGGCCACGCTCGCCTCCTGCCTGGCCGCCGCCGGGCCCGGCCCCGAGGTGGAGGCGGCGCTGCGCCGGTACGAGGCCGCGCGCGTGCCGCGGACGACACGGGTGCACGCCCTGTCGGCCGCCGGCAAGACCCGCTACCACCTGCCGGACGGGCCGGAGCAGCGGGCGCGGGACGCCGAGCTGGCGGGCGGGGCGGGCGGCCTGTCACTCGACGCCCTGGCATGGATCTACGGCCACGACGCCACCGCCTGACCGGACATTTCCCGCCGCGGGGTGGTTCTCTCAGCTCGTCGCCGCCACCGCCTCGCCCTCCTGGCCGTCGCGCACGGCGGGCTCCCGCTCTTCGAGCGAGCTGAGCCCGCGCCGCCACCGGCTCAGGACGTGCTCGGCCCAGCGGCGTTCGAGGGTCAGGGCGCAGGCGGCGCCGTACAGGATGTCGCCCGTCAGCGACGGCTCCTGGGCGGCGAGGTCGGAAGTGTTCCGCAGATAGGACGGGGCGGCCGGCTCCAGCGCGGCGAGGTGCCCGGCCAGGGCGCCGCGCAGCCGCCGGTGCAGCCCGAACAGCGACCTGACGTTCGCGACGGCCAGCGTGATGCCGGGCACGTCGGGCAGGTAGACGCCGTAGGAGTCGTCGAGCCCTGGCCCGGTCATGGCGGCCCCGAACACCGCCGGCACCTTCAGGTGGTGGATGGCGCGGTGCACGACGAGCTCGCGGTGGCGGCCCAGGCCGGCCTCATGTCCGAGACCGGCCTCGCGCCACAGGAGGGCCGCCGGCGAGAGCCCGCCCGCCTCCTCCTTGGCCACCAGCTCGGCCAGCGCGTGCCGGACGTGCTGCGGCGGCACGGCCGGCGGGCGCGGCACGTCGTGCGCGAGCGCGGCCTCCAGGCAGCGTTCGAGGTCGCGGCGGGTGGCCAGCAGCGACGGCTGCCACTCCCACAGGTCGTTGACGTCGTCGAAGCCGCGCGAGTGCAGCTCGTAGCAGGCGAAGAGGGCGAGCTGGAGGTCGCCGTCGTCCAGTGCCGTCTCGGGCGGCGGGGTGACCAGCGGCGGGTCCAGCTCGCACGGCGGGCCGGCGAGGCGGGCGAAGAGCCCCGCCGTGATCGGACCGCGGGCGGCGGGCAGACGCATCACGAACCTCCTCGTCGAGTTCCGGCTGTGCCGCGACGGCTGAGGCACGTGTCCGGGTACGGCCAGGTACGTGCATCTCCGGCACCTGCTCGCGCCCTTCCCTGCCCCGCCTCCGCGCACTCAAACAGCGCTGCCCGGAGGGCCTGATCAGGGGCGGGCCAGCAGGGCGGCGGCCACCGCGTCCGCGTCGCGGAAGAACGGGCTGTCCTGCCCGGGCCGGCCCGTGCCGACCTCGGTGAACCAGCGGGTGTGGTTGGTGGCCACGCCGAGCGCGTGCAGGTCCCGCGCCGCCCGTCCGAGCCGGTCGATCACCCGGTACGGCGCCCGCGTCACGGCCAGCCCGCCCACGTCGAAGCGCGCCCCGGTGGACGGGTCCACGTTCACGAACTCGCTGACCATCCCGTCCGCCAGGAGCTGCTTGACCAGCGGGGAGGCGTCCCTGGACAGGTCGCGGGCGGGCGCCCGCGCGTCCACGAGCACCTTCGTCACCCGCCGCGAGCCGCGCACCTGCGGCGAGGACACCCCGAACCCGCCCGGCACCGGCTCCACCGTGCCCCCGGGCCCGACCGGCCGCACGATCCCGGCTTCCAGCAGCGCCGCGAGCTGGTCCACGTGCTCGGCGGGCGGCCCGGCCGACAGGACGAAGCTCTCCGGGACGAACCTGGACAGGAAGTCCCGGTGCGAGTCGGGCAGCAGCCCGCCGAAGTCCACGACCTGCGGGAGCAGCGGCCGGATCACGCGCAGCATCTCCGTGGCCGCCTTGACCGTGCCGTCCACGCAGCCGGCGCCCGCGCGCCGGGCGTCCTCGCGCAGCAGCCTGGCCAGGGCGGCCCGGTAGTCGCCGGGGCCGCCGAACCACCGGCCGCGAAAGGGCCGGGCCAGGCGGGTGAGCGGGTGCGCGGCGCCGGTCGAGCACGCCAGGTCGGCCTCGTACTGGATGAGCGGCTCCACCCGGCGGGCGAAGTCGAGCTGCGGCGTGCCGGTGGCCGCCAGCGCCGCCGCCCGCAGCTCGGCCAGGCGTTCCTCGGTCACGACCCGCAGCCGGACGGGCGGCGCGGGGAAGTCGGGCACCTCCGGCCTGGCCAGGAACGGCAGGCCGCCGCGCGAGAGCGCCAGCAGGTGCGGCTCGTCGCCGCTGGGCACGTACCGCAGACCATTCCGGGTGGGGACGAACCGCCCGCCCCTGCCGAGCGTGACCGCCCGCATCACGTCGTAGAACGTCAGCCCGAAGCCGCGCACCGCCACCTCGGCCCCGGCGGCAGGTCGTCGAGCGGCATCTCGGCCGCCAGCCCCGGCGGGACGTAGCGCAGGCCGTGCTCGTCGGCGTGCCGCAGCCAGGAGAGCTGCTCCTCGTCGGGCTCCACGCTGCCGTGGCCGGTCGTGAGCACCGCCTTGTCCACCCGGTACGCCCTGCCGCCCGCGACCAGCCGCAGCCCGCCCGGCACGCGGGTCAGCCCCGTGACCTCCGCCCGGACGGGACGCACCCGCACGTGCGGCGGCGCGGTCGCGCAGAGCGCGCGGAACACGTCGGCCAGGTACTGCCCGTACAGCCGCCGCGCCGGGTAGGCGCCCGGCTCCAGCCCCGCCCAGCGGGCCATCGTGCCGTAGCGGTGGGCGGGCAGGCCGTCGTTGCCGGGAGAGCGCATCGTGCTCTCGCCCGCCGTCGTGTTGGCCGACAGCCAGGAGGGCTGGTCGACGCGCCACACCCGGCCGCCGCCGTGCCCGACCGCGTCGAACGCCCAGATCGTCACCTCGTCGCCGTCCCGGTGCGGGGTGTCGCGCAGCCGTACCAGGAGGCGTTCCAGCACCGACAGGCCCCGCGGCCCCACCCCTATCACGGCGATCACCCGTTCACTCATGCCGCTCCGCTGCCCGGGCGGGGCCGGGTCAGGCGTGGTGACCTGCCACGATTCCCCGCGTGGGCCGCCGTTCCGTGCGGCGGGGGCGCCAGCCGGCCACGAGGGCCAGCGCGAGGAGCAGCTCGGCCAGGTCGCCGCCGTAGTACATGATCTCGGCGGCGCCGCGCCGCTGCTCCTCGGGTACGGGCAGGTCCACGCCGATGCCCGCGTACATGAGCTGGGACAGGACGCTGTGGCCCGCGATCGCCACGCCCAGCACGACCAGGCGGGCCACCACCGGCGGGCGGCGCGGGGCCGGGTCGGGGCCGGCGATCACCCACGCGAACAGGCAGCCCGACAGCAGGAAGTGCAGGTTCACCCAGCCGTGGAGCCCTTCGTGCGCGGCCAGCGGCGTGCCGTACAGGACGAACAGGCCGCCCGCGCTGAGTACCAGCGCGGTGATCGGGTTGGCGACGGCGTGCACGGCGCGGTGGCGCAGCAGCCCGCCCAGGCGGCGGGCCCACGCTCGGGGGAGGGTGCGCAGGAGCAGGGTGATCGGTGCTCCCATGACCAGGCCGAGGGGGGCCAGCATGCCGATGAGCAGGTGCTGCGCCATGTGGCCGCGGAAGTCGGCCGCCGCCCAGGCCGCGACCGGGCCGGTCACGGCCGCCGCGACCAGCGCCAGCCCGGTCACGAACAATGCCGAGCGCCATCCCTTCCAGGTGGTGGCGCGGGCCGCGATCAGGTAGGCGACGGCCACCGCCAGGAGGAGGAGCAGGACGGGCGCGACGGCACCGGCGTGATCCGCATGACCGCCGTGGCCGGTCACGTCCGCGCCGCCCGTTCGTCGCCTGCGCACAGGTCGAGCTCCCCGCCGCCGCGCTGCAGCCCCCAGCCGCCGATCATCAGCAGCGCGCCGAGGAGCAGGAAGCCCAGGTCCCACCAGAGCTGGTACGGGCCGGTGCGGACGTGGTGGATGCCCAGCAGGTGGTGGTCGATCACGCCTTCCACCAGGTTGAACAGGCCCCAGCCGAGCAGGATCCAGCCCCAGAGGCTGCGCGAGCGCCAGACCCGGCCGCGCGAGGCCGTGACGCGCGAGTAGAGCAGCCCGAGCCCGATCAGCACCGCCAGCCAGGTGACGGTGTGGAACAGGCCGTCCCACAGCGTGTTCATGCGCAGCCCCGGCACGGTGTCCACCGGGTAGTCGCGGATGCCGATGTTGTCGGTGCCGGTGCTGCTCAGCATGTGGTGCCACTGCAGGAGCTGGTGCAGCAGGATGCCGTCGACGAAACCGCCGAGCCCGACCCCGAGGATCGTGCCGGGCAGCGCGATGGCGTTGCGGGTCGCCATGGGGCTCCTTCTCGCGTCCTTCGCGTCCGGGCGTGGCCTACCCCGCAGAAGCTTCGGCACGCACGGACACTCCGAGCCTTGCCGAGTCCCTGACCGGCTTCGGGGCTGTTACGCGGGTGGGCGGGCGCAGGCGTCCAGGTGGAAGTCCAGCACCGCCCGCGCGATCTCGCCCGGCTGCTCGGCCACCATGGCGTGGCTGGCGTCCAGCTCCAGGACGCGCAGGTGCGGCCGGTCGGCGACGAGGGGCAGCAGGTCGCGGCGGATGCCCGCGCGCTGCGCCGGCATGAGCTCGCCGACGCGGCCGGGCAGGCCGGGCAGGTTCCGCGTGGCCAGGACGAACAGGGCGGGGCAGCGGATCTCCGCGACCGACGGGACGCTGTCGAGGAAGTACGGGTCGTACCTGACCTGCCCGGCCAGCGCGGCACTCGGCCGGGCGAAGACGCCTTCGTCCGTGGTGAGCAGCGCCCTCGGCGGGAACATCGCGGCGTGCCCCTCCGGCAGTGGCTGCGCCATCGCCGCCGCCTGCGCGTCGAAGACCGTCTTCAGCTCCGCGAGGAGTGCGCGCAGCTCCTCCTCCTCGATGCCGGCGTAGAGCCCTGGGCCGGTCTCGGCCGAGCGCAGGCCGTCGAGGTTGACGATGCCGGGGGCGTCCGGGTGGCGCAGCGCCCACCGCACGGCGACCATGCCGCCGAGGGAGTGGCCGACGACGAGCGGCGCGTCCAGGCCGAGGTGGTCGACGACGGCCTGCACGTCGTCGAGGACCGCCTCCCACTCCCACGGGCCCTCCCCCGACAGGCCGTGGCCGCGCAGGTCCATCGCGACGACGCGGTGCGAGCCGGTCAGCAGGGGCGCGACCGCGTCCCAGTGCAGCAGGGTGCCGCCGAGGCCGTGCAGCAGCAGGACGGGCGCGCCGTCGCCCCCGTGGTCGCGGACGGCGAGAGGGACCGGGCGGTCGTCGATGACGAGGTCGTGCGGTGCGGTCACGGGTTGCTCTCCTTGGGGCGGTTGAGCCGGGCGTGGATGGAGGACGTCGTGACGCCGCCGTCGGGATGCTTGTCGAGCTTGCCGCGTTTGACCAGGTCGTGGACGCCCTGGCGGGTGATGCCGAGCATCGCGCCCGCGGTCGAGTAGGAGACCGCCGCCGCGGCAGGATGCCCGACGCTGCGCGCGACGGCCCGCCCGAGCGGGGTGCGCCACCACTGCTCGGGCGGGTCGAACGGCTCGTCACCGGGGAACAGGACCCCGATCAGCCGGGCGGCGGTCAGGGCGGCCTGGCGCGGGTCGCGTCCGAGCAGCTGGGCGGACCAGACCTCGGCCTGCACGCGCAGGCGGTCCTTGATCGGGGTCAGCAGTTCGTCGCCGTCGAGCAGGATCTCCAGCGGGTCCAGCACCCTGGTCTCCAGCAGCCTGATGAGGGCGGCCACGAGCTCGACGTGATCATCGGTCGTCGTCACTTGACAGACGATAGCAAGTACTTGCTGCCGTCCGTCAAGTAGCGGCGGTGCGGGGGATCAGGGCGCCTCGGCCAGCGTCAGCCCGTAGTGCTGCACGTAGTACTCCCCCACCTGCTGGCTGTGATCGACCAGGTACAGCTCGCGCGGGGACTTGTGGCCGTTGAGGCGGGCGGTGCCCACCACGAGCCGCGCCAGCGCCCGGCCGTCCACCTCGCCGGGCCGATGGGCCGGGGAGCGGTAGGCCGCGTCGGCCAGGTGCTCGGCGTCCGGCGGGCCGGCCAGCCAGCCCAGGGCGAGCAGCTCGGGCTCGGGCAGCGGGGTGGGGTTGAAGTCGCAGAGAGCCAGCTCCAGCACCGGATCGCAGGACAGGTACACGTGCAGCGCCCCGAGCCACAGACCGAAGTGGGTCAGATCGCGGGCGATGCCGAGCGCGCGGACCTCGACGGGCAGCGTGATCAGCACCGACGCCAGGGCACGGGCGAAGACGTCCCAGTCGTCGGTACGCCAGCCGCCCGGCATCCCCAGCCCCTCGTTGGCAGGGTCACGGCTGACGCCGAAGAAACCGCCGAGCGCGTACGGCTCGCCGTGCGACTGCCGCCAGTGCCAGCTCTCGACCGGCCCGTTCGGCTGCAGCAACAGCTCGGGCCCCTGCTCACCGGCCCGCAACTCCAGCGAGTCGCTCTCGCCCCGCCACCGCCGGAACGGGCTCCCCCACGACGCCGGACTGTCGTAGAACGGACCCGGGCTCCCGTACACCCCCATGATGGACGAGGGACCGAACGCGCCCGTCAGCACGTCGGCCGCCCGCCGGAACGCATCCGCCTTGGCGACCGGATCGTCCTCGGGCACGTCGACCGGCACGTACAGGCCGAAATACTCCTCCCCCTCGGCGTACTCCTCCACCGCGTGCCTGCGCACCGACCGCAGATACGCGTCACCGGTCGGCAACCCCGTGCGCAGCACCGGCCCGTGATGCTCCCGGTGCGGCGGCTCCACCCGGTGCCGCCACTCCCACCCCAGCCCGTCCACCAGCTCCCGCATGGCCGTCTCCGTCCAGCCACCGGTTTCGGCCTGCCGGAGCCGCCGCGCCAGCTCCAGCAGTACCTCGTCCTCCAGCCTCATCGGCGCCCACCCCTATGACGTTCGTCGGTTTTACCGGGGCAGCAGCATGCCAGCCGCCTCCGGCAGACGCCGCTCGTTTCACCCCGTCTCGAAACGTCCCTCCTGCCGAACCGGCCCGCACGACGCGCCGAACCAGGTGGCGAGGGCCGTGGCAAGGGTGGAATCGGGCTGGGGCTCGGACGTGGTGGACACCCACGCGGCGTGCCCGTCGGGGCGGATCAGCAGCCCTTCGAGCTCGGGCCGGCCGGGGCAGCGGGCGTCGCAGGTGTCCACCCAGCCGCCGGCGGCGGCGGGCAGCGGCCGCTCACCGAGGCGGAGCAGGAGCGGGCGGGCGCGGCGCAGCAGCTCGGCGACGCTCGTGCGGCGGCCGTCGAGGGTCAGCTCCAGATCGGGGACGAGGCGGCCGAGCCACGGGTGCTCACCCGGGATCTTCGGGTCGTATCGGGTGCTCACCCCGGTGGCCAGCTCCGCGAGGTACTTGCCGACGCCCGGCACCCGGTCCACGAGCTGCGCGAACAGGTCACGCACCGGAGCCAGCCCCGGGTCGTGCCCGCCGAGGGCCGCCTGCGCGCCGATGGTGCTCAGCAGCCGCTCACCCGCCGCATGCCGTTCCTCGTGATAGCTGTGCAGCAGACCCTCGGGCGCGCGCCCCAGCGCGGTGGCCGCCAGCTTCCAGCCGAGGTTGACCGCGTCGGCCAGCGCCACGTTCACCCCGACCGCGCCGGTCGGCGGGTGGATGTGCGCGGCATCGCCCGCCAGCGCGACCCGCCCGGCGACGTACCGCTCGGCCAGCCGCGCCGCGTCACCGAAGCGGGTCAGCCAGCGCGGCTCCCGCAGCTCCACCGGCCGTCCGAGCTGTTCGGCCAGCAGCCGCTCGAAGGAGGCGAGCGTCACCGGCTCGTCGCGGTCGGCGGGCGGCTCGGGCTCGTTCAGCACGATGCGCACGTAACCGGGCCGCGGGATCACGAACACCGTGCCCCGCTCCCCCTTCGTCATGCCGAACGGCAGGGCGGCCGGATCGGCGAGCTCCACGTCCGCGAGCACCCCGAACGTGGTGGCGGGCGTGCCGGGGAACGCGATCCCGGCCCGCTTCCGTACGAGGCTGCGGCTGCCGTCGCACCCGACGAGGTAGGCGACCCGCGCACGACGCAGAGAGCCCCCCGCCCCTCCGACACCGTCAGTCCGTTCGACGGTGACCTCGACGCCGCCCGCGTCCTGCTCCAGGTCGGTGACCGCGTGCCCCCACGACACCTTGACACCCAGCTCGGCCAGCCACTCCTCCAGCAGCTCCTCGACCCGGGTCTGCGCGATGCCCAGCACGTACGGATGGTCGCTGTCCATCACCGTCAGATCCAGCGGGCGGGCCGGGTCGGCGAACATGCTCGACGGAACAGTCGGCCCCTCAGCCAGGAACCGCCCGGCAATCCCGCGCCGATCGAGCAGCTCCAGACTGCGAGCGTTGAGGGTGAACCCCCTGCAGTACGGCGACCGCTCCGGCAGCGCATCGACCACCATCACCTCGGCCCCGGCCAACGTCAGCTCGGCCGCCAGCATCAACCCGGCCGGCCCCGCACCCGCCACCATGATCACGCCATCGCCACCACTCATCGCCCCAGCCCTCCGTCACGAACCCGACCACTCACCCAGCACCGCGCTCCGGTATGCGTCCTGTCGCTCATCAAGCCCCGCCCTTCCGCACCCGTCCCGCCGCTCGCCGAGCGCCGCCTATCGGCACACGACCTACCGCTCGCCGAGCGCCGCCTATCGGCACACGACCTACCGCTCCGCCAAGCCCGCGCTTCCGGGCCCGCTCCGTCGCTCGTCACTCGCTCTCCTCGGCGCGCACCCAGCCGGTCGGGTCCGGCCAGGGCAGCCGGCCCGTCTCGATGTCGGTGACGATCTCCTCGATCCAGGCAAGCTCCGCCTCCTGCATCCGGATCGCGTACTCCACCTCGACCACGAACAGCCGCGGCACCTTGCCGCTCGCCAGCAGCTCGCCGTGCTCGCGCCGGTGCTCCTCCAGCGCGGTGCGCACCCGTGCGGCGCGATCGCGCAGCGCCGCCGTGGCGCCGTCGGGGCCGAGTGCCCCGAGGTAGCTGACCGCGGACAGGAACTTCGGGTACTCGGCGGAGGGCACGCGGATCAGCTCCTCCACCCACCGCGCGAACTCGGCCCGCCCGAGCGCGGTGTGCTGGTACACGGTGCGCTCGGGCCGGGCGCCGACCTTGACGGTCTCCCGCGCCTCGATCCACCCGGCCCGCTCCAGCGCGCGCACGACGTCGTACAGGGAGCCCGTCGTCACCTTGAACACCCGGTCCAGGCCGCGTTCGCGCAGGGTGGCGGCCATGGCGTGCGGGTGCAGCGGGGTCTCGATGAGCAGCCCCAGGACGGCCAGGCCCAGTGCGTTCGACACCGGGAGGCGGTTACTCGTTCCCAATCGCTCGCCTCCTATTGCTCGGATCCGAGTATTAGCCGAGTGCGACGGCCTGTCAAACGGCGAGGGCCCCGCCACCGGCACGCCGGCAGCGGGGCCCTCTTGGGGTGGGACCGCTAGCAGTTCGTCTTCTTCTTGGTGAGGACGACCTGGTCGGGGTTGGAGTTGTCGACCTTCTTCTTGCCGCTGGTGCGGGGGTTGACCGAGAAGCACTTCCAGAAGAAGTCGTGGTTCTGCTTGACGAACTTCAGCTCGACCCACCGCTTCTGGTTGCAGTGGTTGTTGAAGTACACGGTGGTGGAGACGTTCCCGTCGCCCCACGAGACGTTGATCTTCTGCCCGCTCGGCGAGGTGCACGAGGCGGACCTCCGGTGCACGCCGAGCGCCTGCGCCTGGGCCTGCGCCTGTGTCTGGGTCTGGGTCTGGGACGTCGATTGCGCGGACGCGGCGGACGGGACGGCGAGCATCGCGAGAGCGGCACCGAGTCCGGCGATCGCGGGAGCGAGCTGGGAATTCCTCATGATCCTCTTCCTGTCTCGACGAACGCCCCGGATCGGCTTCGCCGGCCACCCCCGTCGGGCGGCGACCTCGGGCACCGGGGCTCGCTCCCCACGCTGACGAGTCGCCCTGACGTACGGCAAGCAATCTTTGTCCAGCGCCCGTCCAGAAACGCAGGACGAACGTTGGACAATGGAACGCCCAGGTCAGCGCCATGGGACGGAAGGCGCCGAGCCGGTCACAACCGCGCGTCGGAAGGCAGGGCGGCCGGGCCCCTTCGACAGCGGGGCGAACCGCCGTACCAGGAGGTGGGGATCAGGCGGGGGCAGGGGTGAGGCGGGGGCCGAGGAAGAGGCCGCCGCTGGCGTCGATGATCTGGCCGGTGATCCAGCGGGCGGCGTCGGAGGCGAGGAACGCGACGACGTCGGCCACGTCGTCGGCCTCGCCCAGGCGGCCGAGCGCCGTCGAGGCGGTGATGGCGTCGGCCAGGCCCGGCGACTCGAAGATCGCCGCGTTGGCGGGCGTGCGGGTGGCGCCGGGAGCGACCGCGTTCACCGTGATGCCGCGGGCTCCGAGCTCGTTGGCCAAGGTGAGGCTCATCGTCTCGATGGCACCCTTGGTCATGGCGAACGACGTCTGGGCGGGGTTGGCCATGCGGGTGGCCACGGAGGAGATCGTGATGATGCGGCCGCCGTCGCGCAGGAGCGGCAGCGCGCGCTGAATGATGAAGTACGGGGCGCGGACGTTCACCGCGAAGAGACGGTCGAACTCGGCCCTGGTGGTGACCCCCAGCGGGCCGGCGGGCGGGGCCGCCGCGTTGTTGACCAGGATGTCGAGCGGGCGCCCGGCCAGCGCGGCCGCCACTCCCGCGACGAGCGTCTCGGCGTCGCCGTCGACGCCCAGCTCGGCCCCGACGGCGAGCGCGGTGCCGCCGGCGCGCTCGATCTCCTCGACCGTGGCCTTCGCGCCGTGCTCGTCGGCGCCGAAGTGCACGACGACCATCGCGCCCCGCTCCGCGAGCCGGGTCGCGATCGCCCGCCCGATGCCGCGGGAGGCGCCGGTCACCAGGGCCGTCTTGCCGGTCAATGCGCTCATGTCTCCGCCTTCCAGAGGAACATGTTAGAGACTACCTTCTTGGTAGTCACTATCAGTACGGTAGTCTCTATCACATGGCCGACCAGCACTCAACTTTGCGGGCGCGCAGACGGGCCCAGACGCAGCGCATGATCCAGGGGCACGCGGTGCGGCTGTTCGCCGAGCGCGGCTACGACGCGACGACCGTGAACGACGTCGCCGAGGCGGCGGGCGTGTCCCCCATGACGGTGTACCGGCACTTTCCGACCAAGGAGGACCTGGTGCTGGTGGATCAGCGGGGCGAGCTCGTCGCGGAGCGCATCGCCGCCTCGCCCGTCGAGCAGCTCCTGGCCCGCCGCATCGGTGACGCGCTCGTCGACGCGGCGGCGGCGCTGACCGGCGACGACGACGGCAGGGCGTTCCTGCTCACCCGTCTCCGCCTGATGGTCTCCACGCCCGCCTTGCGCGCCCGACACCTCGACAACCAGTACGCCCTGCAACAGGCGATCATCGACGCCCTGGGAGCCGACACCGCCGACCCCGAGGCGGCCTTCCGGGCCGAGGCGGCGGCGGGCGCCTGCCTGTCCGCCCTGCACACGGCGCTGGTGCGGTGGGCGCAGGACGACGGGCGCGGCGAGCTGCCCGGCCTGGTCACCAAGGCCCTCACCGCGGTCTTCGGCCAGGAGGTCTTCGGCGGGGAGGGGGTCTCCGGCGAGGCCACCGCCTCACGCTGAGGCTCCGGCACTCGCCCCGCGCCGAAGCACCGGGCTCGTCCCGCGCTGACATGCGACGCCCTCGTGCCCGCCGTTCTCACACCGAGGCGCCGGCCTCCGGTCCGGCCCGATGGACGTCTCCGGCGCGGACTCGGCGAGGGCGACTGCGTCCCGTCCGGGCAGGGCGGGGGCTGTGACCGGGCGGTGCGGGCATGGCGGAGGATTTGGCCGCCCGGTGTGGGCAAGGCGGAGGCGCCGACGGCTGGTGCGGGCATGCCGGGGGCTGCGACCGGCCGGTGCGGGCACGGTGGAGGAGCCAGCGGCCGGTGCAGGCGCGGCACAGGTGCCCAGGGCTGGGCCGGGCTTGGCAGAGGCGCCAGCCACCGGCACAGGCGTGCCGAAGCCGATCAAGGCGCGCCAGCTGCTCATCCAGGCGCGCCGGAGGCTGCTCCGGGCGTGCCGGCGGCTGCTCCCGGCGTGCCGGCGGCCGGTTCGAGCGTGGCGGCTGCTGCTCCGGGCGTGGCGGAGGTGCTGGCGGCCGGTGCGCGGGTGGTGGGGTTGCGGGCGGCCGATGTGGGCCGGCGAAGGGGGTGATGGCTGGGTTGGGTTTGGTGGGGGTGGTGGCCTACGGGTTGGGCTTGGGGGTCGGGGCAGCGTCCGAATCGAGGTTGGTGGGGGTGCTGGTGGCCGGGGTGGGGGTGGTGAAGGCGCCGGCGGAGGCGGCCAGGACGGCGGTCCTGGCGGCGTGGTCGGGCAGGTCCGGGGTTGGTGGGGTGCGGAGCAGGACGAGGTGGTGGTAGAGGGGGGCCGTGGCGGCGATGAGGAGTTGGCGTGCGTCGGTGTGCGGGGGGAGTTCGCCGCGTTTGATGGCTCGGCTGACGATGACCTCGCAGCGGGTGTAGCGGTCCTCCCAGAGGTGGCGGACGCCTCGGGCGGCCTCCTCCGAGCGGAACGAGGCGGCGATCAGGGCGGCGGCGAGCGGGGGCTGCGCGGTCATCGCGGCGAGGTTTTCGCGGTTGAGCGCGGTCAGGTCGCCGAGCAGGGAGCCGGTGTCCTGGGGCTGCCAGTCGTCGTCGCTCGTCGCCTCGAAGACGTCGGCCAGCAGGCCGCCGACGTCCCGCCAGCGCCTGTAGACGGTCGCGCGGTGCACGCCGGCGCGGGCCGCTACGCCGTCCAGGCTGAGCCCGTCGTAGCCATGCTCGGCGAGCTCGGCGCGGACGGCGTCGAGCACCTGTGCGCGGATGCGGCCGGTACGCCCGCCCGGCCGGCGCCGAGGCCCTTGGGGCGCCCGGCTCTCCGACGACGGGACTTCTGAGGATGAGCCCTTCGACGGCGGGGGCTTGGGTGGCGACGCCTCCGACGGTGATGCCTCAGGCGCCGGCGTCTTGGGTCTCGGGGTCTTGGGTCTCGCGGTCTTGGATCGCGAGGGCTTGGATCGCGGGAGCTTGGATGGTGACACCTCGGACGATGGCGCCTCCGACGACGGAGCTTCGGGGGGCGGGGACTCCGGCGGCCGCGTTTCCGATGGCGAGGCCGCAGAGGACGGAGACCCAGAGGACGGAGACCTAGAGGGCGGGGGCTGGGAGGGCGGGGGCTTGGAGGGGGTGGCGCGGTTGTCGGGTTGCTCGGGGCGCGGAGGCATGACAGGATCTTAATGTAGAAGTTGTCGCATTAACAAAGGTTCTCCACATGAATCCGCTCGTTCCCGCCGACCCGGACGTCCTGCACCCCATGCCGGGTCAGCCGCGGGTGGTGCTGCTCAAGCCGCTGGTCACGTCCCCGCTGATCGAGGTCGGGGAGTACTCCTACTACGACGACCCCGATGACCCGACCGCGTTCGAGACGCGCAACGTGCTGTACCACTACGGGCCGGAGAAGCTGATCATCGGCAGGTTCTGCGCGCTGGGCACGGGGGTGCGGTTCATCATGAACGGTGCCAACCACCGCATGGACGGCCCCTCGACCTTCCCCTTCCCCACCATGGGCGGCTCGTGGGCGGATCACTTCGATCTGCTGACCGGGCTGCCGAGCCGGGGTGACACCGTGGTCGGCAACGACGTGTGGTTCGGTCATGGGGCGAGGGTGATGCCGGGGGTGCGCATCGGGCACGGCGCGATCATCGCCACCGGCGCCGTGGTCACCTCCGACGTGCCCGACTACGGCATCGTCGGCGGGAACCCGGCCCGGCTCATCCGCACCCGCTACAGCGAGGAGGACGTCGCCCGGCTGCTGGCCGTGGCGTGGTGGGACTGGCCGGTCGAGCACATCACCGAGCACGTGCGGACGATCATGTCGGGCAGCGTCGCCGACCTGGAGGCGGTCGCGCCGGCCCCGCGCCCCGCCTGACGTCCCCAAGCAGCCACATGACGTCCCTGGCCCGGTGCGCGACGCCGTCTCACGTCACACGACCTCCCCGCGCCGAGCACGACGTCCCCATGCCCACACCCCCGCCGCCACGAGCTTCTGGAACGAGTGATCGCCCATGTCCCACATCGCGATGGTCGGTATCCCCGCCGTCAGCCACGTCCTGCCCAGCCTGGAGGTCATCCGTGAGCTGGTGTCCCGAGGTCACCGGGTGACCTACGCCAACGATCCGGCGGTGGGTGAGCTGATCACCGGCACCGGTGCCGAGCTCGTTCCCTGCACGTCGGTGCTGCCGGTCGCCGACAACGACTGGCCCGACGACCCCATCGCCGCGATGAGCCTCTTCCTGAACGACGCCATGCAGGCTCTGCCACAGCTCCGCGCGGCTTACGACCGGGATCCGGCCGACCTCTACCTGTACGACATCGGCGCCTACGCGGCCCGCGCCCTGGCCGAGGCGCAGGGGCGGCCCCTGGTACAGCTGTCGCCGACGTACGTGGCGTGGAAGGGGTACGACGAGGAGGTGGCGGCGCACCTGCGGCAGTTGCCGGGCGCCGACGTCTACCGGGCCACGTTCGAGGAGTGGCTGGCCGGGTCGGGGGCGTCCACGACCGACGTGGACACGTTCTCCGGCGTTCCCGAGCGGGCCCTGGCCTTGATCCCGCGGGCCATGCAGCCGAACGCCGACCGGGTCGACGCCGAAAGGGTGACGTTCGTCGGGCCCTGCTTCGGGCCGGCGAGGGAGCAGGACGGCTGGGTCCGTCCCGCCGGCGCGGAGAAGGTTCTGCTGATCTCGCTGGGCTCCGCCTACACGCGGCAGCCGGAGTTCTACCGGCAGTGCCTGGCGGCGTTCGGGGGGCTGGCGGGCTGGCACGTGGTGCTGCAGATCGGCAAGTACGTCGACGCGGCCGAGCTGGGCGCCATCCCCGCGAACGTCGAGGTGCACTCCTGGGTGCCGCAGCGGGCGATCCTGGAGCAGGCGGACGCGTTCGTCACGCACGCCGGCATGGGCGGGTGCGGCGAGGGGTTGCTGGCCGGCGTTCCGATGATCGCGGTGCCGCAGGGGGCCGAGCAGTTCGTCAACGCCGACCGGCTGGTGGAGCTGGGCGTCGCCCGTCGCCTCGACACGGCGGACGCCACGGCGCCGGCGCTGCGGGCCGCCCTGCTGGAGCTCGTCGCCGACGCCGAGGTGGCCCGCCGGTCGGCGCGGCTGCGGGCCGACGCGCGCGCCGAGGGCGGCACCACCCGCGCCGCCGACCTCATCGAGCAGGCGCTGACCTGACCGCCACCCTCGCCAGGAGGCCGATGACCTGACCGCCACCGTCGCCAGGAGGCCGATGACCTGACCGCCACCGTCGCCAGGAGGCCGATGACCTGACCGCCGGCCCCATCAGGAAGCCTCCGGCCTGACCGCCGCCCGCGCTCACGCCTGTAACGGTCGCAACCCGGCGTGACGGCGATGCGGGTGGCGGCGCCGCCCGCACCGCGCGGCCGTTACGACGACGGCTGTTGCGGCTTCGGGGACAGCGGGATGCCGCGCCACGTCAGCAGCACCAGGAGGGCGCAGCTCAGCGTGAGGGCGATGTCGGCGACGTTGCCGACGAACAGCCCGCCGTAGTCGATGAAGTCCACGACGTGGCCGTGGGCGAAGCCGGGCGGGCGGAACAGGCGGTCGAGCAGGTGGGAGGCGGCGCCGCCGAGCAGGCCGCCGAGGACGACGGTCCAGGCCGTGGAGCGCAGGCGGCGGCCGGCGTACAGGATGCCCGCGACCGCGGCGGCCGTCGTCAGCGTGAACACCCACGTCGCGCCCTCGCCGATGGAGAAGGCGGCGCCGGAGTTCAGCAGCAGCCGCAGCTCGATGAGCTGCGGGAGCACGGCGATGTCCCGCCCTTGCGCCAGCGCGGAGACCGCCCAGAGTTTGGAGCCCTGGTCCACGAGCAGGACGGCCGCGGCCAGCACGAGCATCCAGCCGTACGGCGGCATCCGCCGGCCCGTGTCACGTGCGCTGTGCTCCTCAGGCATCTCCGCCCTTTCTCGGTTGCGTCGTTCCGGACGAATCTACCGAGATCGGCGCGCCGATGGGCGGATTCGGGGTCAGCCCGCCGATCGTTCCTCGGCCGGGGTGGCGTGCTCGGCCAGGCGGCGCAGCAGGTCGATCAGGTGGCGTCGTTCGGGGTCGGTGAGCCAGCCGAAGAGCTGGTCGCCGACGTGTTCGGCGATCTGCCGCGCCTCCGCGAGCACCTGCTCCCCGCGGCGGGTCAGCACGATGGAGTACGCGCGCCGGTCCTGCGGCGCCCGGCGGCGGGAGACGAGCCCGGCGTCCTCCAGCTCGTCGATGATGCGGACCATGGTGGACTTGTCGATGCCGATGTGGGCGGTCAGGTCGCGCTGGCTGACGGGGCCGTACATCGGCAGGGCCAGCAGGACGCCGAATCCGCGGATGTTGATGCCCAGCGGGCGCAGTGCCCGGTCGAGCCGTTCCCTGCTCTGATGGTGGGCGTCTGCCAGGAGCATGCCGAGCCCCACGTGATCGGCGGACGGGCCGCCGGAACCTGACAGGAGACGTTCGAGCAGGTCGTGGAGCATGCGCACATCCTAGTGCCAGCCAATATAGTCTCAGGTGAGATTATCTCACCCGAGTAGTCAGAGGCTTTTCGAGGAGGACACCCCCATGCCCGAGTCGACCCACCACCGCGCGTTCCCGGCGCGCGCCCGTACCGGAGGATCCCGATGATCGCGACCTCGGCCGTCGAGCGCGACTCCGATCAGGTCATGGTCGCGACGCGGGTGGTGAAGACCTACGGCAGCGGCGACAGCGCGGTGAGCGCGTTGCGCGGGGTCTCGGCGACGTTCGCCCGGGGCCAGTTCACCGCGATCATGGGGCCGTCGGGGTCGGGGAAGTCGACCTTCCTGCACTGCCTGGCCGGCCTGGACACCGTGACGTCCGGCACCGTCGTCATCGGCGACGTGGACCTCACAGGGCTGTCCCGCACCGGGCTCGCCGAGCTGCGCCGCGACCGGCTGGGATTCGTCTTCCAGTCGTTCAACCTGCTGCCGATCCTGACCGCGGAGGAGAACATCCGGCTCACCGCCCGGCTCGCGAACCGCCGCGTCGAGCCGGGCTGGTTCGACACGGTCGTGAACGCGCTGGGGCTGCGCGAGCGGCTGCGCCACCGGCCCACCGAGCTGTCCGGCGGCCAGCAGCAGCGCGTCGCCGTGGCGCGGGCGCTGCTGACCAGGCCGGAGGTGCTGTTCGCCGACGAGCCCACCGGGAACCTGGACTCCCGCGCCGGCGCCGAGGTGCTGAGCTTCCTGCGCACGGCCGTGGACGAGCACCAGCAGACGGTGGTCATGGTCACGCACGACCCGGTCGCCGCCGCGACCGCGGACCGGGTGCTGTTCCTGTCCGACGGGGCGATCGTGGACGAGCTGGCCGAGCCCTCCGTCGACGCCGTGCACGCCCGCATGCGCAAGCTCGAAGGGTGACGTGATGGGAAACCCCTTGTGGCTCATCGCGCGCCGGTCCTTCGCCGAGGGATGGGTGCGGCTGGTCGCCACGCTGCTCGCCGCGCTGGGCTCGATCGCGCTCATCGCGGGCTCGCTGCAGTTCGCCCTGCGCTCGCAGGAGGCGGTCTCCGGCGGCGACGCCAGCGAGTACTCCCGCGCGGACGTGCTGGTGCAGGGCGGGGCGGTGGACCCGGAGGACGTCTACGGGGCGCCCGACGGCCGGGTCAGGCTCGACCAGCTCACCTCCCGTCCCGGAGTGGCGGCGGCGGCCGGTGACGCCAGCGTGGCGGTGACGGCCTCCCGCACCAGCGGGCAGGCGATCATGGCCGCCGCCGAGGGCCGTACGCTGCTGCGCCCCTGGGTGTCCGACCCGCAGCTCAACCCCTACCAGCTCGACGCGGGGCGGGCCCCGGCCGCCGACGGCGAGGTGGCGGTCGTCCGGCACCTGGCGCGCGCCGGCGAGCTGAACGTCGGCGACACCATGACGCTGACGCTGCCCCACGAGACGCGGCAGGTGCGGGTCTCCGGCATCGTCAACGTCCAGGGCCGGGGCGCGGTGGCCGCCGGTGACCTGGTGCTGGCGTCGCCCGAGACCGTGCAGCGCGCCGCGATGCTGCCCGCCGGCACCTGGCAGAGCGTCTGGGTGAAGGCCGCTCCCGGCGTGCCCGCCGAGCAGCTGCGCGGCGAGCTGGCCCGCGACCTGGGCAAGGCCGTCACCGTACGCACCGCCGCGTCCGTACGGCAGGCGCAGCTCGCCGCCGCCTCGGGCGAGGGCACCACGATCGCCGGCATCGTCGGCATGCTCGCCTCCGTGGCGATCTTCGTCGGGATGTTCGTGGTGGCCAACACGTTCGGCACCCTCGTCCGGCAGCGCACCCGCCGGCTCGCGCTGCTCGGCGCGATCGGCGCGACCCCGCGCCAGATCGCCCGGCTGATCCGGCTGGAGGCGCTGGTGCTGGGCGCGATCGCCTCGGTGGGCGGCGTGCTGGCGGGCTTCCCGGTGGCCGAGCTGATCATCCGGCTGTTCGCGCGGGACGGCTTCGACGTCTCCGGCTCCGACCCCCAGACCGGCTGGATCGCCCTGACACTCCCGGCCCTGGCCGGCATCCTGGTCACCCAGGGCGCCGCCTGGCAGGCGGCCTACCGCGCGCGCAGCGTCTCGCCCGTCCAGGCGCTGCGCAGCACGGTCGCCGAGCCCCGCGAGCGGCGCCTGCCCGGCTGCTGTTCGGCGGCGCGATCCTGATCGGCGCCGTGGCCTGGTACGCGGTCGCGGCCGCCATCCGCGCCTCCGAGCCGCCCGGCCCCGACCGCACGTTCGTCATCGCGCTGATGGTCCTGTTCGGCTCGCTGATGGCCGTGACCGGGCTGGCCGTGCTCACCCCGTTCTTCGTCAGACCGCTGGGCGGGCTGGTGGGGCGCGTCGGCACGCTGGTCAGCGGGGAGACCGGGCGGCTGGCGCACGCCACCGTCACCCGCAGCCCGCGCCGCGTCGCCGCCGCCGCCTCGTCGCTGACGCTCGGGGTCGCGCTGGTCGCCTCGGTGGCGCTGGTCACGATCTCCGTGAACGGGCGGTTCCGCGAGGCGGGACGGGAGGTGATGGTGGCCGAGCACGCGATCACCTCGACCGCCAGGACCGCCGAAGGCGCGCCCGCGCCGGTGGCCCGCGACGTCGTCACGAAGGTGGCCGGGGCTCCGGGGTGTCCCGGGCGGCCGTCCTGACGCAGACCGAGGTCACGCTGGTGTCACCGGCGCCGGGCGGCTCGTCCGACGAGCGGCCCGAGCCGTTCGCCTTCCTGGTCAGCGGTGCCGAGCAGAAGGGGCTGCGGGACGTGCTCAAGCTCGGCGGCCGGCCGCCCGCCCTCGCCACCGGCGAGATCGCGCTGTCCTCGGCCGTCATGAAGGGGCAGAAGCTGCGGCGCGGCCAGGAGATCGTGGTGCGCGGCGGGCACGGCCGCACCACGCTCAAGGTCGCGGGGACGTACCACGACCCGTCCCACCTGTTCGCCGACCAGGCGCTCGTGTCGCCGGAGACGATGGACCGGCTCGACACCAACGCCGTCACCCGGGCGGTGCTCGTGCGGGGCGGCACCGCGGAGGCGCTGAACCGGGCCGTGGCCGGGGTGCCGGGCGTGCGGGTCCTCGATCGCGACGCCTACGTGGACGCCGCGTCGCAGTCGCAGACCCGGGCCCTGCGCTCCACGTACGTCTTCGTCGGCATGGCGCTGCTGCTGGCGCTGTTCGGGATGGCGACCACGGTGTCGATGAGCGTCGCCGAGCGGACCCGCGAGTTCGGGCTGCTCGGGGCCGTGGGCGCGACCACGCGGCAGCTGCGCACGATCATCCGGTGGGAGGCGGCCACCGTGGTCGTCCTCGGCACGATCCTCGGCCTCGCGATCGCGATGGGCACGCTCGGGATGCTGCACATCATGAGCGGTAGCTCCTACCTGCGGCCCGATCCGCCGTGGTGGCTGTTCCCGGTGGTCGCGGCGGGGGCGGCGGTGGCGGCCCTGGCGACGTCGGCGCTGCCGGCGCGCCGGGCGGCGGCCGTGCCCGTCCTGGAGGCCGCCAAGGCGGAGTGACCCGTGATGGAGTGAGCCCGTGGCGGGTCGCCGGCGTGCGGTGAGTGCCGCCTCACCGCACGCCGGATCCCCCGGGACGGACGCCGCCGCACCGCTCGCCGGGATCGCTGGGCGCGAACGCCGCCCCGTCGCGGGCCCGCAGGGTGCAGGGTGGGACGCATGATCCTCGCAACCTTCGACCACGGCGCCGGCGAGCTGGCGGAGAACATCGCGGTACTCGCCGACGGCACGATCTGCGTGACGCTGCTGCTGGCGGGCACCGTCTGGTCCTCCGGGTGGGAGCCGGAGCGGGTGGTCCCGCACGCGGCCGACGCGCTCGTGGTGGGCCTCGCCGCCGACGCCGAGGACCGCCTGTACGCGGCGGTGCGCGGCACGACCGAGGACGTGGCGGGGATCTGGCGGCGCGAGGCGCCCGGGCGCTGGGTGCGCTTCGCCGCCGCCCGAACCAGCGCCGGGCTCAACGGCATCACGTTCGCCGCCGACGGCACGCTGTTCGCGGCCGACTCCGTCAACGGCGAGATCCTGTGCTGCGCGCCCGGCGACGACACGCTGCGCCTCTGGCTGGGCGGCGAGCGCCTGCTGGAGCCGCTGGCGCCGGACGACCCCGTCCTGTCCACGGGCGTGAACGGGCTCAAGGTCTGGGACGGCGCCCTGTGGGCCACGAACACCGCGCAGGGCAGCGTGCTGCGCATCGCCCTCGACGACGGGCGGCCCGGCGAGGTGAAGCAGGTGCACACCGGCATCCCCGCCGACGACCTCGCCTTCGACGCCGCGGGCACGCTCTACCTGGCCGTCCACCCGCGCGACACCGTGGTGCGCATCACCCCCGACGGCGCCACGACCGTGCTCGCGACCGAGGCCGACGGGCTCGACGGGCCGACCGCGATCGCCGTCGTCGCGGGCGGGCTCCTCGTGACGAGCCTGGGCATGCTGGGCTCGCGGCACCGCCCGAGCCTGGTGCGTCTCGACCTGGAGGTGGCGGACCCGGCGCTGCCCCGCCCGCGCGTGCCCGGGCGCGCGTGACGCGGGCCGGGGCGATCGCGCAGCTCATTGTGCGGAAGGAGGGGGGTTCGTTGGTCAAGTCATGGGCGGCCGGGCGCCCGTTGCGCGATCCTGGGAGGGCGAGAACGACGCAGCCCACCTGACCGGCTGCTCCCGAGGCGAAGAACGATGGCGGTCCCGTGGAACAGCTGGAATACCGAAAGCTCATCAAGGTGCTGGAGCAGGTGGCCGCGGCTCGGGAGGGGGCGCTCTATCCGGTGCTGGCCGACGCCCTGGCCGTGCATCTCGGGTGGGTCGACGCGTTCGTGGCCGCGAACCCGGCGTACCTGGTGCCGGAGGGGCAGGGCGAGGAGCAGTACCTGACGATGTTCCGGCCGGCCTTCGTGGCGGAGTACGCCGAGCGCTGGCGCTGCACCAACCCGTTCGCCTCCCCCGAGGGCGTCGCGAGCCTGACCCGGCACGGCGCGGCGACGCTCGGCCGGCTCCGCCTGGGCGCGACCGGGCCGGAGCGGGACTTCGCGGACAGGTTCCTGCGCCGCAACGGCATCGACGACATGCTGAAGATCGTCGTCCGGTCGCGGGTCACGGGCGCGGTCAGCACGCTGGGGGTGCCGTTCGACGGCGCGCGCCGCGCCATCGGGCCCGGTGACCGGCTGATGGCGGTCACGCTGGGCCCGCTGCTGAGCCCGTACTTCGACGCGGCCCTGACGGAACGCCGCCCGGCGGGCTGACCGGGCGGCCGGAGGCCGTCAGAACGTGCCGGTCGTGGTGCCGGCGTCGCCGCTCGCCGGGGTCGTCAGCACGGTGTTGCCGCCCGGTTGCCACTGGTCGGCCTTGTCGGGGTGGTGGGCCTCCTGGCGTTTGACGCACTTCCACTCGATCGTGGTCCCGGGCGGGAGCTGGGTGATCGTGCCCGTCCAGGTGGGATAGGCGGTCGGGGAGAGCTTGACGGCGGAGGCCACCGACCACGCGCCGAGCTGCGGCGCGCCGCCGACCGCGTAGACGGACTGGCCGGGGGTGGTGGTGCCGTCGTGGCAGGTGAACGTGGCCGAGACGGGCGGCTGGCCGAGCGTGAACGCGAACGTCTTGGCCGTCGTGACGGGCGTCTCGGCCGACTTGGCGACGACGAGGTTGCCGCCGGCGTTGTAGAAGCCGCTGTCGGCGGCGTCGAAGGCGGCCTTGGTGGCGTGCCGGGTGAGCGGGGCGCCGTTGAGCGTGACGGCCGACGCCTGCGTGCCGGTGACCAGCTCGACGACGTTCTGCCGGCCGGCCGGGGCGCCGGCGTAGGTGCCGTCGGCGGCGGCGATGGTGACGGTCGCGGTGCTGCCGACGAGCTGCTGGCCGAGCCGCGTGGTGCGGACGGCGCCGCCCTGGTAGGCGGTCGAGGCGCCGTCGTCCTCGTAGAGGGTGAAGCTCGTGGCGGCGGGGTCGGGGTAGACGCGGGCGATCAGCTCGTTCCTGGTGGTGGCGTCGGTCCGCCGGCCCAGGACGTTCATGGTGCGGCCGTCCACGTGCATCTTGGGCAGGATCGCGCCGGCGCGGGCGAAGGCCGGCAGCCGGAAGACGCCGTCGACCCACAGCGGCCGGTCGGTGAACCACTGGCCGGTGCTGGTGAGCCTGTCGCCGGTGGCGTAGTCGTACCAGGTGCCGGCGGGCAGGTAGATGTCGCGTTCGCGCTCGCCGGCGCCGGCGATCACCCCGACGAGCAGGTCCCGGCCGATGAGCTTCTCGTGTCCTGCTTCGCGAAGGTTCGGGTCGTTCTGGTAGTAGTACGCGGGCGGCGGCACGACGGGCTCGCCGAACCGGTGGGCGCGGTGGGCGAGCGAGTAGTAGTAGGGCGTCAGCTCGTAGCGTTGCCGGAGGTTGGCGAGGTTGCTAGCGGAGTGCCCGATCTTGTCGGGTGCGGTTTGCAGGCAGTTGCACAGGTTCTCGGTGTGGGGGCGCACGGGCACCTCGAACCAGGCGCCGTCGGCGAACCACTGCGTGTAGAGCTCGTCCAGGTCGGAGTTGAGCATCTCCCTGCGGAAGCCGCCGATGTCGGAGCCGTAGTAGTCGATGCCGGACATCGACATGTGGAGCTGGGCGTTCTGCTGCTGGGCGAGCGCGGTCAGCTTGGAGCCGATGTCGGCCGACCACATGGCCACGCCGTGCCGCTGCATCCCGGCCGCGCCGGAGCGGGCCAGCATGAACGGGCGTTTCGTGCCGGAGCCGGCGTAGCCGCGGGCGACGCTCTCGGCCCATTTGAGGTTGTAGAGGTTGTGGTAGTCGGCGTGGGCGTGCTTGCCGGGCAGGATGCCGGAGGTCCAGTCGCCGGGGTCGTACATCTCGGGCTCGCCGAGGTCGAGCCAGTGGCCGAGCACGCCGGCGTCGATGAGGGGCTGTCTCTTGAGCGTGTGCCAGTAGTCGCCGGCGGCGTTCTGCGTCCAGTCGATCATGCCGCCGCGGCCCCACCAGTCGTTGGTGGTCAGGTGCGTGGGGGCGCAGGCGGCGCAGCCGGCGCGGACGAGGTAGCCGCGCGCGGCCAGGTCGGCGTGCTCGGGCAGGTTCCCGCCGACGTAGGACTCCTCGATCGTCATCAGGCCGACGCCCTGCTCGGCCTGGTAGGCGGCGATGGTGCCCGCCGGGTCGGGGAAGGCGGTGGTGTCCCAGGCGAGGGTGCCCATCCTGGTGTTGTCGGAGTGGGCGGTGACGCCACCGAACCACGGCAGGTCGAGGACGAACCCGTCCACGGGGAACTTCGCGGCGCGCAGCCCGGACAGCCGATCGTCGATCTCCTTCCAGCCGTCGTAGCCGAACTCCGACATCCACATCCCGAACGCCTTCTTCGGCGGCACCGGCGGCCGGCCGGTCAGCTCCATGTAGTCCTGGCGCAGGTCGGGCAGGTCGGGGCCGGTCATCGTGTACCACCTGAGCTGGTCGCCCCACGTCTCGACGGTCCACGGGTCGCCGGTCAGGTTCCATTCCTGCTTGTAGACCTGGTCGAGCAGCAGCCCGTAGTTCAGGTTCGCGGGGCCGACCGCGAACAGGACGGGGATCTGGGCGTTGCCGACCGGGCCGTTGTCGCCGTCGAAGGTCATGGCGTTGCCGTACGGGCCGCCGGGGCTGCGGGTGCGGCCCACCCAGTCGCCGTCGGCGTTGCCGCCGGTGAAGAACTGCTCGCCCAGCCCGTACGCGTTCTCGATCGCCCCTTTGGTGATCGTCAGGCCCTTCCACGGCTGGGCCAGGTTGCGCGGGCACGCCTCGTACAGCGGCCGGACCGGGTCGGACACCTTCACGCACAGCGTGCCGGGCGTGACTTCGACCTGCATGGCGGCCGTGGTGAGCAGGCTGCCCGTCTGGTGGAAGCTCGACGGCCCCGGATAGTCGGTCTTGGCGACCTGCGGCGTGCTGAACAGGGGCGCGTCGGTGCCCGGCGAGGTGCCGTCGGCCAGCTCGAAGTGCACGAGGTCGTCGTCGAGGAACTCCACGACGAGGTAGGCGGAGCCGTTGGTGAACTGCACGCGCTGGATCGCCGTCCCGGTCGCGAACGGCGCCACCAGCAGGGGTAAGGACAGGGCGGCCAGCAGGGCGATCGTGCGGATCCTCATGGCCGGGCCACCACCAGGTGGTCGAGGTTGATGCCGCCGGTGTCCGCGGCGGCGTAGGCGATCGTGACGGTGTGGGGGCCCGCGGTGAGCGAGGTGGCCAGCGTGGCGGTGCCCCAGGTGTCCCAGTCGGCGAGCGCGGGCAGCGCGAGCGTGCCCGCGACGGCGCCGTCCACGGAGACGGTCCTGGTGGCGGCCACGGTGGTGGAGTAGCGGAACCGGAGCAGGTGCTCGCCGGCCGCGTCGGCGTTGACGCCGAACGTCACGGCGTCGCCGGGGGTGGCGAACCCGTCGGTGAAGCCGGTGCCGGTGTAGCCGGGGTGGTCGCCGCCGGTGGTGGTGCCGGTGCCGGTGGCGAACTCGGACTCGTAGGCCGCCTTGTCCACGCCGTTCAGCGTGACGGTGCGGTCGCCGGTCGCGGCGGGCAGCTTCACGTGGGTGAGCTGCTGGGCCGGGTCCCACCACCAGCCCTCGGGCGCGGCCTGGAGGCCGGCGAGGCTGGCCCGCGCGCTCGCGCCGCTCACCGACGCCGGCTTCGTGCTCAGGACCTGCAGCGTGCTGGTCGTGGTGAGGGCGGGCACGGTGACGGTCACGGTGTGCCCGGCCCAGTTCTCGGCGCAGGTGATCGTGCGGGTGGCGCTCACCGCGTCCTCGAAGTAGGCGTAGGAGGACGACCCGGAGGGGTAGATGCGGAAGGTCAGGTTCGTGTACGTGTCCACGCTGTTGCCGATCTCACCGCCCAGTTGGTAACCGGCGTCGAGGTTGAGCGGGATGATCGCGCCCGGCCTGGCGTAGACCGGGATGCTGTCGAGGCCGGCGTGGTAGGTCTTGGTGCCGGGGCCGGTGCAGCGGCCGCCGTTCCACAGGTCGTACCACTCGCCGGCGGGCACGTGCAGGCTCTTGGCGGTGGCGCCCGGCGTGGTGATCGGCGCCACGAGGAGCTGCGCGCCGAACAGGTACTGCTGGTCGTGCCCGGCCGCCGCCGCGTCGCCGGGGAAGGCGAGGCTCATGGCCCGCATCATCGGCACGCCGGTCGCGGCGGCGGCCCTGGCCTCGGTGTAGAGGTACGGGATCAGGTTCATCCGCACGTTCGCGAACCTGCGGAAGGCGGGCAGCACGCGGGTGTCGCCGGTGCGGGCCTGCACGTTCCACGGGGTGCGGGCCTCGGAGACGCCGGGGCTGGCCTTCTCCGAGTGGTACTGCATGATCGGCGAGAACGTGGCCTGCGCGGCCGAGCGCAGGTACAGCTCGGCGCTCGGGAAGTCGCCGGTGAAGCCGGCCAGGTCCCACGCCGTGTACGGCACGCCCGACTGCCCGGCGCTGAGCTGGGCGCGCACCGCCTCCTGGAAGGCGGTGAAGCTGGAGTTCTGGTCGCCCGCCCAGTAGATCGACGTGGTCTGCGCGCCGGTCGTGCCCGCCCGGCTGAAGATCGTGCCGTCGGGCCGCCGGCTCCTGACGTAGGCGTTGTAGGCGCCGGTGTAGCTGCCCGGGTAGGCGTTGTGCATCTCGTCGCCCCTGCGGCCGTCGGCGAACCGCACGCCCCTGCCGAAGATCGCCTCGCTGCCGTCGGTCTTGAATCCGTCGATGCCGACCTCGTCCAGGAGGTAGTCGCGCTTGCTCATCCACCAGTCCGTCGCGGCGGCGCTGGTGAAGTCGGGCACCATGCTGTCGCCGAACCACTGGCCGGTCGGGATGCGGTAGGGGCCGCCGGTCGCGTTCCTGGCGACGTGGCCGTGCTCCTGCGCGTACGCCTTGTCGTTGAGGTGCTGCTGCGGCGGCGTGGATGGGTTGGTGTCGAAGTGCTCCTTCAGCACCGGGATCTGCCAGAGGATCACCTTGATGCCCTTGCGGTGGGCGTCGGCGACCATGGCCTTCGGGTCCTGCCACGCGGTGCCCGGCGGGAACGTCAGGTCCCCGTAGGCGAGCTTGCTGTCGCCCGGCTTGGCCGGGTACGTGGCGCCGTGCCAGACGTAGAAGGTGGCCTCGTCGCTCCACTGCTCCAGCACCATCGCGGTGTGCGGGATCCGGTACGTCTCGACGTTCGCCAGCTCGGCGCTCACCTCGGCCTGGGTGTTCCACTCGTTGGCCGACATCCACACCCCGAACGCCCACTTCGGCGGGAGCTGGGGCCGGCCGGTGACGGCGGTGAAGCCGTCGAGGATCTCGGCGGGGTGCCGGTGAAGACGTGGTAGTCGAGCGTCGCGTCGAGGCCGCCGCCGGTGTCGACGGTGAAGCCGGCCAGGTCGCCGAGGTGCGTGCCGAGGTTGAAGATCGCGTAGCGGGTGCCGGTGAGGTGCACGCCGTACCCGGCCGAGTTCAGGAAGAACGGCACGCTCAGGTACGTGCGGCGGGTGGCGCCCTGGTCGCGGTACTGGTTGTAGACGTAGTGGTGCACGTCGGTGCCGCGCTGGTCGAGCCGGTCGTAGCGGCCGCCGAAGCCCTCGAAGCGCTCGCCGGGCGGCGACAGGAAGTGGTCCTCGATCTTCGTGATGGTGGTGGCGCCGTCGCTGGCCCAGCCGATGGTGCGGAACGCCGCGGGGTCGTACTGGCGGGTGATGAGCGTGCCGTCGCTCCGGTGCACCGACAGCCGGTACGGCGCCTTCTGGATCTTCAGGACGAGCGGCCCGGCCGCGATCGTCAGCGTGCTCGCCGAGTCCGTCACCGTGTACCCCGGGGCGCCGGAGATGGTCAGGCCCGAGCCGCTGGGCGCGATCTGCGTGCGGAACCGGCCGGGCACGGGGAAGGCGAAGCGGATCCGCGGCGTGAAGTCGCCCGCGCTGTCGCCGGTGGTGACGTCCACGGACGTGCCGTTGTCGACGAACCCGGTCACGTCCGTCACGGTGCTCCACGACGTGACCGTGAACGCGAACGGGCCGGTGCTCTGCTGCCCGCCCGCGTTCACGTCGGCGTTGACCGTGTAGGAGATCCGGTCGCCCCGGTCGAACGGCCCCAGGTCGGCCTTCCAGTAGCTGTTGCCGCCGCTGTTGTAGTCCCAGGCGGCGCCCACCGGGGCCTGCTCGGCGCCGTTCCTGCTCCAGGTGATCCAGACGCTCTGGCCGGGCTCGACCGGCCAGGTCGTCGCGTTGATCCGGACCCGGTCACCGGCCATCGGGTCGCGCGGGAGCCGCTCGGTCCGTTCGCTGGAGTAGAGGTCGTCGATTCCGGCCGGATCGTGGTAGACACCGCCCAGGGGGGCGCCGGCGATCGTGGAGGCGAGCGAGGCGGGCGCCGTGGCGGCGCCGCCGGACCGTGACCGGGTCATGGGGCGGGCTCCTCTCAGACGATGAGCACTCTCATTCGGTGAACACGGCGGCCAGCCGGGCCCAGTGCGCCGCCGCGCACAGCACGGGCGGGCGGTCGAGCGGGGCGGGCAGGCGCACCGTGCCCCGCCGGCCAGCTCGCGCCCGCTCCAGACGTCCACCCAGCCGCCCGCCCTCTGTGGGAGGTGCACGGACGCCTCGGTGATACCGGGCTCGGTCACGGGCGCCACGAGCAGCGCGTCGCCGAGCTGGAACTGCAGCGGGTGCCGCCACACCTCGGGGTCGTCGGGGTGGTCGAAGAACAGGCCGCGCATCAGCGGCGCCCCGCCGGCCGCGGCCGCCCGCGCCTGCTCGGCCAGGTACGGCACCAGCCGCTCGCGCAGCTCGGCCAGCCGCCGGAAGACGGGGATCACCCGCTCGTCGCCGGTCCGCTCGGCCACGTTCCACGGCGTGCGGTCCCTGAGGGGCGTGCGATGGTGGTTGAACTCCGAGTGGTACTGCATGATCGGCATGAACGCCGAGGCGCCCGCCGCCCGCAGGTACAGCTCCGCGTCCGGCACCGGCCCCGAGAAGCCCGCCAGGTCCCAGCCCCAGTAGAGGATCCCGCAGGCCGAGGCCGTGATCCCGGCCCTGATCGAGGAGCGGAACGCCTCCCACGTCGAGTCCTCGTCCCCCGCCCAGAACGCGCCGTGCGGCTGCGAGCCGGCGAACCCCGCCCGGCTGAACGTCACCGGCGCCTTGCCGCAGGCACGCAGCAGGTCGCCGAACGCGCGGGCGTAGTGCACCGGGAACAGCCCGTTGCCGGCCGCGCCGTCCCGGCCGTCGGCGTAACGCAGGTCGTGGCCCCAGGCGTGCTCGCCGCCGTCGGTCTTGAAGCCGTCCACGCCGACCTCCTCGACCAGGTAGCGGCGCTTGGCCGTCCACCAGTCGCGTACCTCCTGGGAGGACAGGTCGGGCATGAGCGCCAGCGGGAACCACCAGCCGCGGTTGCGGTAGGGGCGGCCGTCGGCCTCGCGCACGCCGTAGCCGCGCTCGACGAGCTGCCGGGCGTCCACGGCCGCCTGGTGGCGGGGGTGCGGGCGCGTCTTCTGCAGCGGGATCTGCCAGAGCAGCACCTTGACGCCCCGGCGGTGCAGCTCGTCCACCATGCCCTTGGGGTCCGGCCACGGCCCGTCGGCGGGGAAGGTGTAGTCGGCCAGCCGGTGCGGCTCCTCCGACGGCTCGTACACGGCGCCCCTGAAGGCCGTGAACGTCGTCTCGTCGCTCCACGCCTCGATGACCAGCGCGCCCACCGGGATGCCGTGCTCGCGGTGCCGGTCCATCTCGGCCAGCACGCGCTCCTGCGTGTTCCACTCGTTGCCGCTGGCCCACAGCCGGAACACCCAGTCCGGCAGCTCGGCCGGGCGGCCCACCTCGTCCAGGAACGCGTTCAGCACGTCTGCCGGGCGCTGGCCGTCGTAGAAGCCGACGCTCAGCTCTCCGTCGCGGCCGGTCTCCGCCTCGACCACGACCCGGCCCGGCCGCGACACGCCGACGTCGTACCAGGTGCGCCGCGCGGTCCTGACGTGCCAGCCCCAGCTCGCCGGGCCGCCCACCACCATCGCGTACGGCATCGGCAGGTACGTGCGCCCGTGCCGGCCCTGCGCCTTGTACTGCTCGAAGACCACCGCGTCGAGGGTGCGCCCGCGCTGGTCCACGGCGTCGAAGCGCTCGCCGAAGCCCACCACGTGCTCCCTCGGGTCCAGCCGCAGCTCGAAGCGGACCCGCAGCGGGCCGTCGCCGTCGGCGAGCCAGCGCACGCTGCCCGGCACGACCCGGTCGGCGCCCGTCACCTCCAGCTTGCCGCCGCTGCCGGACCAGACCGCCGCCGTCACCTCGAACCACCTCGTCGTCCGGGTCGCCCCGTCCCCGGCCGTCGCCCGGAAGCGGTAGGCGTAGCGGCGGCCCGCGCGCAGGGCGGGGGTGCGGACGGTCCAGGAGCCGGCGGCGGCGCGGGCGGCGCGGGCCTGGGCGGCGGCCAGGTGACCGCCGTCCACCGCACCGCCCTCCCCCGCCGGATCATCGTCCGCCCTGGTCAGGGGCAGCTCGGCGGGGGCGGCGCCGTCCACGGACCACTCGCACACGACGGCGGCGACCCGTCCGGACGCGCGCACCCGCAGCTCGACGCTCTCGCCGTCCAGCGGCCTGGCCGGGACGCGCTGGTCCTCCGTCTCGGCGTACGGGTGGCCCGAGCCGTGGGGGCGGTGCCGGATCACGCCGTCACCCCCAGCTCGTCGGCGAGGATCAGGTACATGCCGTGCGACCACAGCAGCGGCGTGGCCACCGGCCCCCACCGCTCCAGCCACTCCTGCCGCCGGTCGGGGGCCAGCAGCAGGTCCGACACCTGCTCGGGCAGGTCGCCCGCCGGGGTCGCCTGCGCCGCCATCCACTCCAGGTAGCGCGCGGCCTGCTCCCGCCGCCCGGCGCGGGCGTGGTTCCAGCCGAGGAACCCGGCCAGCAGCAGCCACCGGCCGCCGCCGTAGAAGGTGTCTTCGAGGTAGCGGTACACGCCGCCGTCGCGAGCGAGCTGCCGCTCCACCTCGGCGACCGTCGCCTCGCCGACCGGATGCCCGGCCGGGTACAGGCCGAACGGCTCGACGCAGGCCAGCAGGCTGCCGTCCACGGCGTCGCTGCCGAGCCACTTGCGCAGGTGTCCCCGCTCGTGGACGCCCTCGCGGGCCACGAGCGCGGCGACGCCCTCGACGGCCTCGGCCGCCGTCGCCGACTCCGCGCCGCTCAGCACGCCGAGCGCGATCGCCGCCCGCAGTCCCGCGTGGATCGAGCCGAGCGTGGCCACGTGGCGGTGCTCGACGTGCTCCTCCCACCAGTCGTAGCAGGGCAGGTGCCAGAACGCGGTCAGGTAGCGGGCCGCCGTCCTGACGCCCTTGTCGGTGCCGGGCACCGCCCTGCCGTGCCGGGCGACGTGCTCGCGCAGCGCCCAGAGCCATGTGCCGTACCCGTCGAGCTGGAAGTCCCACCAGTCGTCGTCGCCGTCCACGCCGTCCAGCGTGAAGCGGGTCGGCAGCATCTCGGCCGCCGTGACCGGCTCGCCGCGCGCCGCGCGGGACACCAGCACGTCCACCTGGCCCGCGCGGTCGCCGACGACCCGGGCGCACCAGGCGTGGAAGGCGTCCGCGCCGGCCGCGTCGCCGTGCCTGCTCACCCCCTCGGCGATGAACGCGCCGTCGCGCAGCCAGGAGTAGCCGCGGTAGGCGGAAAAGGTGGGCGAGGCCGGGTAGGCCCCTGAAGACGCCTGCAGACGCTTGATCACGTCGAGGCTGTGCGCGACGAGGGACAACGGATCTCTCCTGGTGCGTAGAAGTCCTGGTGCGTGGAAGTCCTGAGCGGAGACGGGGAACGGCTAGCCGAGCAGCGCGTCAACCTCGGTGGCGGCCGCCTTGAGCGCGTCCTGCACGCTCTTGCGCCCGGCCGCCGCCTCGCTGAGCTCCTTGGTGACCGCGTCCTGCATCTCCTGCTGGCGCTTGATCACCGGGGGCAGCGCGATGGACTTCAGCGAGTCGAAGACCGCCTGCCGGTTGGCCGGCTTCGGGTCCTTGAGGTAGCCCGCCAGCACCTGCTGGTCGGAGATCGGCGGCAGCTCCCACGACGACTGGATACGGGTGGTGGCCGCGACCGGGGAGGCGGACAGGAACCGGGCCCACGCCCACGCCTGCTTGCCGTGCTTGGTGGTGGAGGAGGCCGCGACCGCGTTGTGGAAGACGGCGCTGGCCTTGCTCACGTCACCCGGCTCGACGACGACGTCCCACTGGAAGGGCACGTCCTTCAGGCCCGCGAACTGCCAGATGCCGTTGTGCCACATGGCGAGCTTGCCGGACTTGAACAGGTTCGTGTCGTAGTCGGCCGTGCCGCCGATCTCGGCCTCCGTCGGCATCGTCTTGCCCACCTTGGACACCAGCCACGTGGCGGCCTTGACGCCCTGCGGGCTGTCGAAGGCCGACTTCTTGCCGTCGGGCGTCAGGAACGCGCCGCCCGCCTGCTTGAGCGTCTTGTAGAACTCGAAGAACTGCACCGGCTGGAAGTCGCCGTACACGCCCTTCTTCCTGTCGGTCAGCTTCTCGGCCGCCGCCTGCTCGTCCTGCCACGTCCAGCCGGCCGTCGGCACGGGCACGCCGGCCTTGTCGAACAGGTCCTTGTTGTAGAAGAGCACGACCGTGGAGAACGAGGCGGGCAGCGCGTACTGCTTGCCGTCGCGCTTGAAGGCGTTCAGCGACTCCGGCGCGTACGCCGAGGTGTCCATGCCGCCCGCCCCGTCACCGGCGACGGTGCCGAGGTCGAGCAGGGAGCCCGCGCTGGCGTAGGTGACGAAGTTCTCGTAGTTGAGCTCGAAGGTGTCGGGCGCGGTGCCGCCGGCGATGCTGGTCTGCAGCTTCGTGAAGTACTGGTCGAACGGGGCTGTCTCGACGACCACGTCCACGTCCGGGTTCTCCTTCTCGAAGGCCTGCTCGATCGCGGCGAGGTCCTTCACGTGGTCGGGCGCGGCGGAGAAGGTGAAGTACCGCAGCGTCACCTTGCCGCCGGCGTCGGCGGTGGTGCCCCTGGTGGCCGATCCCTGCGAGCAGGCGGTGGCGAGCAGCGCGGCCACCGCGACGGCGCCGACGATCTTGACGTGTCGTGACATGGGGGGATTCCTTCTACTTGAGCCCGCTCTGCGCGACGCTGGCGATGACGTGCTTCTGCGCGAAGACGTACAGGATGAGGATCGGGACGACGCTGACCACCGAGCCCGCCATGACCACGTCCCACTGCGTGGTGAACTGGCCGTGCAGGGTCGCCAGGCCCAGCGGCAGCGTCATGAACTCCGGCGACTTGATGATGATCAGCGGCCACAGGTAGCTGTTCCAGCTCGCCATGAAGCCGAAGATGGCGAACGTGGCCAGGGCCGGGCGGATCAGCGGCAGCACCACGTACAGAAAGATCCGGAAATGTCCGGCGCCGTCGAGGACGGCCGCCTCGTCGAACTCGCGCGGCACCTGGTTGATCGCCTGCCGCAGCAGGAACACCCCGAACGCCGAGGCGATCGTCGGCGCGAGCAACGCGAAGTACGTGTCGACCAGGTTGAACGCGCGCATCTCGATGAACAGCGGCACGACCAGCACCGGCAGCGGCATCATCAGCGTCGCCAGATAGACCGCGAACAACCCGCCCCGGCCAGGGAAGGGCAGCCGGGCGAACGCGTAGGCCGCCATCGCGCTCGTGACGAGCTGCAACGTCGTGGACGCGGCGCCGATCCAGGCGCTGTTGAGCACGATCCGCCAGAACGGCAGCGTCTCCAGCAGCCGCCCGTAGGCGTCGAGGCTCGCGCCGTCGGGGGTGAAGTCGGGCGGGACGGCCAGCACCGCGTCGCTCGGCGTGATCGAGGTGATCACCGCCCAGCCGAACGGGAACAGCATGACCAGCGCGCCGACCCCCACCAGCAGGTACCTCAGGACCCTACCCATAGGTCACCCACCTCTTCTGTCCCCGGATCTGCACGATCGTCACCAGCAGCACCAGCGCGAACAGCAGCCACGACAGCGCCGAGGCGGCGCCCGCCCGGCCGTAGCGGAAGGTCAGGTCGTAGATCTGCGAGACCACCACCTGCGTCGCGCCGCCCGGCCCGCCGCCCGTCATGATCTGCACCTGGTCGAACACCTGGAAGCCGTTGATCAGCGAGATCACCACGACGAAGAACGTGGACGGCGACAGCAGCGGCAGCGTGATGTGCCTGAACCTGCGCCACGCCGTCGCGCCGTCCACCATGGCGGCCTCCTGGTACTCCCGGGGGATCGCCTGCAGCCCCGCCAGCAGGATGATCATCACGAAGCCCAGGTCCTTCCAGGCCGAGGCGAGGATGATCGACGGCATCGCCCAGTCGGGGTCGGTCCACCAGCCCGGCCCGCTCACCCCTACCAGGCCGAGCGCCCAGTTGACGATGCCGCTGGCCGGGTTGAGCAACCACTTCCACATCAGCGCCACGACCACCCAGCTCGTGATCACCGGCAGGAAGTACACGCCGCGCAGCAGGCCGCGCGCGGGCATCGCCCGGTTCAGCAGCACCGCCAGGCCCAGGCCGCCGACGTAGACCAGCGGCAGGTAGCCGGCGATGAAGTACAGCGTGTGCAGGAACGCGGCCTGGGTGTCGGGGTCGCCGACCAGCTCGGCGTAGTTGCCGAGGCCGACCCAGCGCATGTCGGTGATGAGGTCCCACTCGTGCAGGCTCGTCCAGAACGAGCCGGCCATCGGGATCAGCGTGTAGAGGGTCAGCGGGACCAGGCTGGGCAGCAGGAACAACGCGACCGTGCCGGCGTACCGCCACCCGCGCCGCCGCTTCGGCCCCGCGTGCGCGACCGGCGCGCCCGCCCGCGCCGCCGGCCTGGCCTGCTGGACGCTCATGAGAGGGCTCCGATCGAGCGGGCGCCCGCCAGGCGGATGCTCATGGGGTGGCTCCGATCAGGCGGGCGCGGACCAGGCGGCCCTGCTCGCCCGCCGCTCCCGCCGAGTCGAACGGGGTCGCCAGCACCAGGGCCGCCGCCCCCTGGGCCCAGCTCGTGTCGTCCCAGCTCTCGACCTCGACCGCGATGTCGCGCCGGCCGGGATACAGCTGCGCGCGCAGGGCCGGCTCGAAGCCGGCCCGCCACAGCGGCCAGTCGGCCGTGCCCTCGCCCAGCACCACCACGACCTCAGGGTCCACGACGTTGATCAGCCCGGCCGCAGCGCGGCCCAGGATCGCCCCGGCCTCGGCGAACACCTCCCGGGCGGCCTGCTCGCCGCCCGCCGCCGCCCGGCCGAGCGCGGCCACCGCGCCGAGCGGATCGCTCGCGTCCGCCCGCGCCAGGCCCCGTTTGGCGCGGGCGGCCGCCAGCAGCCCGGCCGAGCCGACGAACGCCTCCAGACATCCCCGGGCGCCGCACCCGCAGGGCGGCCCCTCCGGGTCCACGGGCAGGTGGCCGAATTCGCCCGCCCCGCCCCGCGCCCCCCGGTACACCCGCCCGTCGGCGACGATCGCCGCGCCGACGCCACGCCCGATCGTCAGCACGAGGAAGTCGCTGTGCGTGCGCCCCCGGCCGTACAGGCGCTCGGCGGCGGCCAGCGCGTTCACGTCGTTCTCGACGAGGACCGGCAGGTGGAGCCGGCGCCGCAGCCGCTCCCCCACCGGCATGGCCTGCCAGCCCAGCGTGGGCGCGTTGACGGTGCCCACGGCCTGGTCGTCCACGTTCCCCGGCACCCCGACCCCGACGCCCAGCAGCGGCGGCACCCCGGGGACCTCGCGGACGACGGACTCCACCGCGTCCGCCAGGTGCTCCAGCGCGTCGGGCGCCGCCGGGTCGTGGGGCCTCTCCCAGGAGCCGAGCACCTCGCCGTCGAGCCGCACGTCCACCAGCACCAGGTGGTCGGCCGTCACCTTCACGCCGAGCGCCCGCCCGGCGCTGCCCACCAGCCCGAGCCGCTGCGCCGGCCGGCCGCCGCGCGACGGCTTCAGGTCCAGCTCCTCCAGCATCCCGTGCCCGATGAGCTCCTTGGTGAGCTGCGTGACCGTGGCGGGGCTGACGTCGAGCTCGCGGGCTATCTCGCTGCGGCTCAGCGGGCCGACCGTGCCCAGGAGGGCGAGGATCGCCGTTCTGGTGAGGTCGCCGCGGTCTGTGGCTGCCATGTGGGGGGACTTTCTTTAGGAATAAAGTTAGTGGTGAAGATACTGAGGCCGGCCCCTCCCCCTGTCAATACTCCGAAACCTTCCTGGAACCTTCGGCGCGCGTCAGGTCGCGGGGCCGGGGCACACCGTGCCCATCGGGGCCGGGCGCAGGCTGATCAGGTAGCGGTTGACGTGCGCGATGACGCAGGAATTGCCGGCGTTGTAGAGGCCGTGGCCGTGCCCCAGGTACTGCACGCCGCCGGAGCCGGGGATCGGCCGGACGAGGTCGGCGCCGCCGCCGAAGTCCGTCCAGGAGCCGACGGCCAGGTACGGCGGCAGCTTCCCGGCGGGCAGCGGCGCGGGCGGGTTCGTCGCGGCGACCGGCCAGCCGACGCAGGCGAGGGGGTGCCACAGCTCGATGCCGGCCAGGTTCGGCAGCAGGCGCTCGCCCTGTCGGCGCAGCTCCCGGTACTCGTCGTAGTCGCGCAAGCCCATGCCGTCGAGGCAGTGCGTCATGTTCATCCCGGTGAACGAGGGCACCTTCAGGCTGTTCGTGCTCTGCCGGACGTAACCGGCGAACCCTGACGCGTCACCGCCCACGGCCCGCGCGATCGCCTCGGCGAGCTGCGTCCAGCGGGGGAAGTCCGGCGCGGGCCCCGGCGAGATGACGCTGGGCGCGGCCGCCTCCTTGATGTCGAGCCCGCTGTAGGCGGCCCGCGGCGACTCGCCCTTGACCGGCACCGGCACGCGGTCGGCGCGGGCCACCAGCGCCCGCCACACCTCGCCGACGTCCTGCCCGCGCAGCGCGCACGTGCTCGCCCGCGCGCACCAGGCGGCGAAGCGGCCGAACGACTCCTCGTGCGGCAGCCTGCCACGGGCCCGGTCCACGTACGGGTTGGCGGCGCCGTCGAACACCATCGCGCGCACCCGCTCCGGGAACAGCCGGGAGTAGGCGATCCCCGGCATGCTGCCGTAGGAGTTGGTGATGAAGCTCAGCCGCTCCTCGCCGAGCGCGACGCGGATCGCCTCCATGTCCCGCGCCACCGACGCCGAGTCCATGTGGTCGAAGAACTCGGGGTCGGCGGCGCGGCAGCGCTCGGCCGCCGCCCGGTTGCGCCGGCCCAGCTCGGCGTACTCCTCGCGGGTCTCGGGCCAGGTGATCCACGGGCCGGAGACCAGGCAGTCGTACGGCAGCACGCCCTTGTCGATGGTGTTGCGGGGCTCGACGCTGACCACGTCGAAACGGTCGCGCAGCTCGGCGAAGCTGCCCGCGTTCGTGCTCAGGTCCTGCACGCCCGAGCCGCCCGGGCCGCCGGGGACCGCGAACACGGTGCCGATCCGGCGGTGCACGCCGGTGGCCGGCAGCAGGCCGACGGTCAGCTCGATCTTCCGTCCGTACGGGCGGGACCAGTCGACCGGCACGGCGATGGACGCGCACCGCAGGTCCTTCACGAGTCCCTTGCCCGCGCCCTTGCCCTCGCCCCTGTCGGCGCCCTTGTCGGCGTCCTTGTCCGCGCACCCGCCCCAGCGCAGCGCACCTGCGCCCGCGCCCGGTGTGTCCGCCGCGACGGCGGGGGCCGCCATGACCAGGACGGCCGTGGTCACGCCGATCGCCAGCGCCCTGATCCGGCGTCCGCGCAGCGCGATCACGGTGGCGCCCGCCGTCAGCGCCGCGACCACGTACCCGATGAGCAGGCCCGCCGCCACGGCGGGCGGCAGGCTTCCGCCGCCGGTCCCCGCGATCTGGAGCGGCAGGTTCTCGATCATGAACGAGCCGGCCCGCGCCCGCAGCGGCATGGGCAGCGTCCTGGCGACCACCGGCAGCACCACGATGAGCACCGTCAGCACGACCAGCGCGCCCGGCGTGGACCGGACGGCGGCCCCGACCCCGAGCCCGATCAGCGCGACCGCCGCCATCGACAGCCCCGCCACGATCACGGAGGCGAGCACGCCGGGCTCCGACAGCGGCGTCCCCAGCGTCACCCCCGCGCGCAGCAACTGGCCCGCCCGATCGCCGAGCACCGCCATGGAGGCCGCGTGCATGGCGAACGCCAGGACCTGGCCCGCCACCAGCGCCACCGCGGCCACGCCCGGGATCTTGGCCAGCAGCAGCACCTGCCGGCGCGGCACGGCCACCAGGCTCGGCTGGATCATGCCCGTGGCGTGCTCGGACGTGATCGCCAGCGCCCCCAGCAGGGCGAACACGAAGTAGGCGACCGCGATGCCGTTGCCGAGGCCGTCCCCGTTCGTGGGGAAGGCCAGCCGCTCCTCCGGCGTCTGGTTGTCGAACCCGCGGCCGATCATGAACGCGATCCCGGCACACGCCAGGACGGCGGCCAACGAGCAGGCCAGGAGGTAGAGGTTGGAGCGGAGCGAGCGCAGCTTGAGCCATTCGGAGGCGATCACGTCGATCATCGCCCGACCCCCTTGTTTCCGGTGAACTCGGTGCTGTCGCCGGTGAGCCGCATGAACGCCTCCTCCAGGGACGCGGCGCGCGGCGACAGCTCCGCCAGCGCGATCCCGGCGGACAGCGCCAGCACGCCGATCTCCGCGGCGGTCAGGCCCCGCACGGACAGGGCGCCGCCGTCCTCGGCCGTCACCGCCGCCCCGCGCTCCCGCATGAGGGCGGCGAGCCGGTCGGGGCGGGACGCGCGGACCAGCACGTCCCCCTGGAAGTGCCCGGCCAGGGCGTCGGTGGCGGTGTCGGCGATCAGCCGGCCCCGGCCGATCACGATGACGTGGTCGGCGGTGAGCGCCAGCTCGTTCATCAGGTGGCTGGACAGCAGCACGGTGCGGCCCTCGCCGGCGAGCGAGCGCAGCAGGCCGCGCAGCCAGCGGATGCCCTCCGGGTCGAGGCCGTTCAGCGGCTCGTCCAGCATCAGCGTCGCCGGGTCGCCGAGCAGCGCCATCGCGATGCCGAGCCGCTGCTTCATCCCGAGGGAGAAGCCGCGGATCCGCCGGTTCGCGACGGCCGTCAGGCCGACCTGCTCCAGCACCGCCGACACCCGGCCGGCGCCGATGCCGTTGCTGCGGGCCAGGCAGGCGAGGTGGGCGTGGGCGGTCCGGCCGCCGTGCACCGCGCCGGCGTCGAGCAGCGCCCCCATGGTGCGCATGGGGCGGCGCAGCGACACGTACGCGCGCCCGTCCACCAGCGCCTCCCCCGCCTGCGGAACCTCCAGCCCGAGCACGGCCCGCATGGTCGTGGACTTGCCCGCCCCGTTCGGGCCCAGGAACCCGGTCACCAGGCCGGGTTTCACCGTGAAGGTCAGGTCGTCCACGGCGACCGTGCGGCCGTACCGCATGGTCAGGCCCCTCACTTCGATCACAACTCTCCCTCGTCGGCGGTCTCGGATCTTCGTGACGAGCCTGTCGGGCCGGCGGCCCGGCCTCCATGGGTCTGCGCCCACCCGGCCGGTGGACGATCTCCACCCTCCGGGGTGGGGCCAGCCCTACCCCCGCACCGCCGCGAGCAGGGCAGACTGCAAGGGTGATCCGGACACCACCCCCGCCCGCCACTCGCCCGCTCGACGGACGGCTGGCGGCCCAGGCGCGCAGAACGCTGGCGGGCCCGGCCGACCTCGTGCTGAACGCCGCCACGGGGGTGGCCGCGCTCGCGCTGCTGGTGCTCCTGACAATGTGCGCGGCCCTGAGGCCGGTGACCGGCTCCCGGACGGCTCCGCTGGACCGGGCGCTCGCCCTCGCCCACCGCCTGGCCGCCTTCCACCGCCACCGCGCCGACCGCATCCTGCGCCGGGAGCCCCGCACGCACGATCGGGACGCCCGTTCACACGCCCACGACGCCCACTCCGACGGCCGAGACGCCCGCACAAGCGACCGGAACACCCACTCGGACGGCCGGGACGTCCGCTCGGACAGGCGGGAGGCCCGCGCGAGCGACGGCGGTGTCCGATCGGACGGCTGGGGCGAGGTGGGTGGGGCGAGGGGACGGGTGTTGGTGTGGCTGGCGGTGCAGAGCGTGGCGGGGCCGGCCCCGCTGGTCGTGGCGTGGGGCATGCTGGCCGCCCTGGACTACGTGTTGTTCCGGTTGAACCCGGTGGAGCGGAGCCCGTTGAACACGTTCGCCCTCTCCCTGTCCATCGTGGCGATCGCCGTGGTCCTCCTCCTGTCCGTCGCGCTGTTCCGCGCCGGCCAGGCGCGCCTGGCGCGCCTGCTGCTCGCCCCGGCCGCCACGCCGGACGCCCGGATCCGCGAGCTGACCGCGTCGCGGGCGGCGCTCGTGGACGCGCGGGACGCCGAGCTGCGCCGGATCGAGCGGGACCTGCACGACGGCGCGCAGGCCAAGCTGATCGCCATCCGCATGCAGCTCGGCCTCGCGCGCGGCTCCCGCGACCCGGGCGAGACGCTGCGGATGATCGACGAGGCGCGCGAGATCGCCGGTCAGGCCCTGACGGACCTGCGTGACCTGGTACGCGGCATCCACCCGCCGGTCCTGGCCGACCGTGGCCTGGCGGGCGCCATCGAGGCGTCCGCGCTGCTCTGCCCGATGCCGGTCGAGCTGGACCTCGACCTGCCCGGCCGGCTGCAACCGCCGGTCGAGTCGGCCGTGTACTTCGCCGTCGCCGAGGCGCTGACCAACGTGACCAAGCACAGCGGCGCCTCCCGCGCCTGGGTGCGGCTGCGCCACGCGTCCGGCGTGCTCCGCCTCACCGTGGGCGACGACGGCCGCGGCGGCGCCGACCCTCGTTCCGACGCTGGTTTGCGCGGGATACGTGATCGTCTGTCCGCCTTCGACGGCTCGCTCACCGTGAGCAGCCCTCCCGGCGGCCCCACCGAACTCACCATGGAGCTCCCTTGCGCGTTGTCATCGCCGAAGATCTCGCACTCCTGAGGGACGGGCTGGTCCGCCTGCTGACGGCGCACGGCTGCACCGTCGTCGAGGCGGTCGACAACGGCCCCATGCTGCTGCGGGCGCTGGTCACGCACCGCCCCGACGTGGCCGTGGTGGACGTGCGGCTCCCGCCGGGCTTCACCGACGAGGGCCTGCGCGCCGCGCTGGAGGCCCGCCGGCGGGTTCCGGGGCTGCCGGTGCTGATCCTGTCCCAGTACGTGGAGCAGCTCTACGCGAGGGAGCTGCTGTCGGACCGGTCGGGCGGCGTCGGGTACCTGCTGAAGGACCGGGTGGGCGACGTGGACCGGTTCGTCGAGGCGGTGCGCCAGGTGGCCGGGGGCGGCACCGCGATGGACCCGGAGGTGATCACGCAGTTGCTGACCCGCCGGGGCCGGGACGAGCCGCTGGCCACGCTCACCCCGCGCGAGCGCGAGGTGCTGGCACTGATGGCGGAGGGGCTGTCGAACCTGGCCATCGCCGCTCGCCTCCAGGTGACGGACAAGGCGATCAGCAAGCACGCCAACAACATCTTCGCCAAGCTGGGCCTGCCGCCGTCGGACGACCAGAACCGGCGGGTGATGGCGGTGCTGGCGTACTTGCAGGCCGCCCCGCCCCGTCCCGCCCGCCCGCGTGACACCGGGCGAATCGGGCGATGCTGCTCCATCACCATGACGCTTCTAAGATCCGAAGGGTGGCCAGATACTTCGACCTCCACCCGGACAACCCCCAGCCCCGCCTGATCGGTCAGGTGGTGGAGCTGCTGAACGCGGACGGGCTGATCGCGTACCCGACGGACTCGTGTTATGCCCTGGGGTGCCGGCTGGGCAACAAGGAGGGCATCGACCGGATCAGGGAGATCCGCAGCCTCGACGACAACCATCACTTCACCCTGATCTGCAGGGACTTCGCCCAGTTCGGCCAGTTCGTACGGGTGAGCAACGCGGTGTTCCGGCTGGTCAAGGCGGCGACGCCCGGCGGGTACACGTTCATCCTGCCGGCGACCAAGGAGGTGCCGCGGCGGCTGCTGCACCCCAGGAAGAAGACGGTCGGCGTGCGGATCCCCGATCACGTCGTCACGCAGGCGCTGCTGGCCGAGCTCGGCGAGCCCCTGCTGTCGAGCACCCTGCTGCTGCCCGGCGAGAGCGAGCCCCCGACGCAGGGCTGGGAGATCAAGGAGCGGCTCGACCACGCGGTGGACGCCGTCATCGACGCCGGCGAGTGCGGCGCGACCCCGACGACCGTCGTCGACCTCTCGCAGGACGAGCCGGAGATCCTGCGCCGGGGCACGGGCGACCCGTCCCTGTTCGAGTAGCCAGTCAGGTGCGGACCGGCAGGCCGGTGAGCGCTCGCTTGAAGCCCGGCTGCCAGCCCGCCTCGCCGGCCAGGGTGAGGGCGGGGAAGCGGTCGAAGAGGGTGGTGAGCGCGATCCGGGTCTCGGCGCGGGCCAGCGCGGCGCCCAGGCAGTAGTGGATGCCGTGGCCGAAGCCGAGGTGCGCGTTGTCGAGGCGGTGGAGGTCGAGCTCGCCGGGCCGGTCGAAGCGGCGCGGGTCGCGGTTCGCCGCCGCGTACACGACCTGGACGGCCTCCCCGGCCGGGATGGTGACGTCGCCGAGCTCCACCGGTTCCAGGGTGTAGCGCAGGACGGCGAGCTCGGCGGGCCCGCTGTACCGCAGGAACTCCTCCACCGCCGTCGCGACGTCGCCGCGGTCGAGGGGGTGGGTGAGCAGCAGCCAGGCGCTCTGGCTGATCAGGCCGACCGTGGTCTCGTGGCCGGCGAGCAGGATGCTGATCGACAGGGCGATCAGCTCCTCGTCGCCGAGCCGGTCGCCGTCCTCGTCCCGTACCCTGACCAGCCCGGACAGCAGGTCGTCGGCCGGTGCGCGGCGCTTGGCGGCGACCAGGTCGCGGACGTACCCGACGAGCCCCCTGGCGCCCGCGGCGATCCTGGCCGGGTCCGGCGCGCCGAGGTCGGCGGCCCAGGCCCGCCACGTGTCGCGGTCCGCGCCGGGGACGCCGAGCAGCTCGCAGATGACCTGGATCGGCAGCGGGTAGGCGTACCGCTCGATCAGGTCGAACTCCTGGGGCAGGCCGGTCAGCAGCTCGCCGGCGATCTGCTGGATGCGCGGCCGCAGCCGCTCCACGCGGCGGGCGGTGAACTCGCGCGAGACGAGGCGGCGCAGCCGGGTGTGGTCGGGCGGGTCGTAGGCGCCGAGGGTGTGCATCAGGTACGGCGCCACGTCCTCCGGCAGCCCGGCGGCCGCGGCCACGTCGATCTTGCCCTGTTTGGTGACGTCGCTGCTGAAGCGCGGGTCGGTGAGCACGGTGACGGCCTCCGGATGGCCGGTGACCAGCCAGATGGGGGTGCCGTCCAGGTAGGTGCCGGGGCTGACGGGGCCGTGCCCGGCCAGGCCGGTCAGGAACGCGTCCCGGTCGGTGGCGGTCAGCAGGCCGATGAGGTCGTTCAAGGATCACTCCAGGATGAGGGGGAACGGGGCGGATGGGCGCGGTCACCGTGAGCGGCGCTGCTCCCTGACCGCGTCCCAGGCCTCCAGAGCCCGCTCGTCGGTGAAGACGCCGCGGGTGAAGAGCTCGACGGCGGCCCGGGAGTAACGCAGGGTGGCGTCGGTGTCGTGCAGGTCGGTGACGCCCAGCGCCCGCGACAGGTGCTCGCCGAAGGCCAGGGGCGCCAGCAGCCAGGTCACGTAGATCGCCGCCCGCGCCCGCGGGTCCTCGCCCGGCTGGGCCCACCCTTCCCGTACGCCCTGCTCCAGCCACCGCCCGGTGGTCTCGACGAGCTCGTCGAACAGGGCGGCGGCCTCCGGCGTACCGTCGAGGAAGGCGCGTGCCAGGTAGCGGCGTACGCCGGCGCCGGCCTCCAGCAGGGCACCCAGCCCGGCGGTGTCGTCCAGGGGGTCGTCGAGCGCCTCCATGCCGGGGCCGCCGCGCACGAGCGCGATCACGTACGCGTCGCACTCCTTGCGCAGCCCTTCCTTGGTGCCGAAGTGGTGCAGCACCAGGGCGTGTGAGACGCCCGCGCGGGCGGCGACGGCGCGCAGGCTGACCCGGCCCACGCCTTCGGCGCCGAACAGCTCCAGAGCCGCGTTCCTGATCCGGGCGCGCGCCGTGAGATCGGCGTCGTTGTCTGACCGCATGGTTGGGATGCTAACCAATTGGTCAGTCGATCGGCAAGCCGTCAGTGGAGATCGCCGGTCACGTCGGGCACCGGGATCTCCACCCTCGGCGGGCGCCGGTAGCCGGTCGGGGCGGGCCGGGGCGGGATCTCCAGCGGCGTGCGCCGCACCTCGTGGTACGGGATCGTGGACAGCAGGTGGGAGATCATGTTGATCCTGGCCCGGCGCTTGTCCTCGCCCTCCACCTCGTACCACGGCGCCTCGGGGATGTGGGTGTGCACCATCATCTCGTCCTTGGCGCGGGAGTACTCCTCCCAGCGGGTGATCGACTCCAGGTCCATCGCCGACAGCTTCCAGCGCCGCATCGGGTCCTCCAGCCGGTCGCGGAAGCGGCGCTCCTGCTCGGTGTCGCTGACCGAGAACCAGTACTTACGCAGCAGGATCCCGTCCTCCACCAGCAGCCGCTCGAAGATCGGGCACTGGTGCAGGAACCGGGTGTACTCCTCCTGCGTGCAGAACCCCATCACCCGCTCGACGCCGGCCCGGTTGTACCAGCTCCGGTCGAACAGCGCGATCTCCCCGGCGGCCGGCAGGTGCTCGACATAGCGCTGGAAGTACCACTGCGTACGCTCGCGCTCGGTCGGCGCGGGCAGCGCCACGATCCTGGCCACGCGCGGGTTGAGGTACTCCGTCACCCGCTTGATCGTGCTGCCCTTGCCGGCCGCGTCCCGCCCCTCGAAGATCACCACCAGCCGGTGTCCCTCGGCCCGGACCCACTCCTGCAGCTTCACCAGCTCGGCCTGCAACCGGAACAACCGCTTCTCGTACGGCTTGCGCCGCAGCTTGTCCTTACTCATGGCCACGCACCTCCGCTCGTCACCGTACGCTCCGGCGCCGCGCGGCGATGCTGCCGGGAGCGGTCAGTCCCAGCCCAGGCGCCGCTCCAGCAGCTCCTGCTGGGCCGGGTTGGCGGTCAGCCGCAGCGCCCGCTCGTCGGCCCGGCGGGCCTCGTCGTCGCGCCCGAGGTCGCGCAGCAGCTCGGCCCGGGTGGCGTGGAAGAGCGGGTAGCGCTCCAGCGCGCTTCCGAGATCGTCCAGCTCGGCCAGGGCCGCCTCCGGGCCCCGGACGTGCCGCAGCGCGACGGCCCGGTGCAGCCGCGTGACCGGTGACGGCGCCACGTGCAGGAGCATGTCGTACAGCACGAGGATCTGCGCCCAGTCGGTCTCGGCGAACGACGCGGCCTCCGCGTGGCAGGCCACGATCGCCGCCTGGAGCTGGTACGGCCCGGGCCGGCGGTGGGCGCGGGCCGTACGCGTGAGCAGGGCAGTGGCCGCGGCGATGGCGTCGCGGTCCCAGAGCGAGCGGTCCTGGTCGGCCAGCAGCACCAGGCGGCCCCGCCCGTCGAAGCGGGCGGCGCCGCGGGCCCGGTGCAGCCGGATGAGCGCCAGCAGCCCGGCCGCCTCCGGCTCCTTCGGCATCAGGTTCACCAGCAGCGCGGCCAGCCATTCGGCCTCCTCCACCAGGTCGGGCGCCTGCGCCCGCTCGGCCGTGGTGGACAGGTACCCCTCGTTGAACAGCAGGTAGACCACCGCCAGCACCTCGCCCAGCCGCCCCGGCAGCTCCTCCTCCGGCGGGACGCGGTACGGGATGCCGGCCTCGCCGATCTTCCGCTTGGCGCGCGTGATGCGCTGCGCCACCGTGGACTCGGGCACCACGAACGCCGCGGCGATCTGCGCCGCCGACAGCCCGCACACCACGCGCAGCGTGAGCGCGATCTGCGCGGGCCGCGACAGCGCCGGGTGGCAGCAGGTGAAGATCAGCCGCAGCCGGTCGTCCCGTTCCGCCGGCACCGGCCAGGTGAGCCGGGCGAGCTTGGCCCGGTAGTTGGACTCGCGGCGCAGCACGTCGAGGCCGCGCCGCCGGGCCACGGTGAACAGCCACGCGTCCGGCCGGTCCGGCACGCCCTCGACCGGCCAGCGCCGCAACGCGGTCTCGACCGCGTCCTGCACCAGGTCCTCGGCGGCGGAGAAGTCACCCAGCAGCGACACCAGCGACGCGGCCAGCCGGCCCGCGTGCTCGCGCACCACCCGCGCCAGCACCTCCCGCCCGTCCGGCGCGTCACTCATGAGAGCCGCCCGCCGGCGCGGCGCTCCCGATAGTGCCACCGCTCATGCGACGGGACGGATCTCCACGATCGGGCAGGCCGGCCACGAGCGGGCCACCCGCAGCGCCTCGTCCAGGTCCGCCACCTCGATCTCCGCGAACCCGCTCACCACCTCCTTGCCCTCCACGAACGGCCCGTCGGTGACCACCGGCTCCCCCTGGTCGAGCCGCATCGTGGTGGCGGTGTGCACCGGCGCCAGGTGCGTGTGATGGGTGATCTTGTCGGCGTGCTCGGCGAACCACCGGCCCACCGCCTCGTAGGCGTCCTGCCGCTCCAGCTCGCCCATCGCCTCCAGCTTCTGGGCGAACTGCTCCGTCTCGACGAACATCAGCACGTACTTCACGATCGTCCTCCTCGGGTCTCGTGGTGGTCAGCTTGCCGGGAGCGCGGCGTACAGGTCGACGCCGTTGCCGTCCGGATCCGCGACCGTCGCGTAACGCATTCCCCAGAACGCGTCGAACGGCTCGGCGATCCCGCGATGACCGGCCGCGACGAGCTCGGCGTACTTCGCGTCGACCGCGGCGGGCCCGTCGAGCTCGAAGCACAGCAGCGTGCGCGGCCCGCCGGTCGGGGCGCTCCAGCCCGGCAGGAACGGCGTGCGGAACCCTTCGGTGTCCAGCATGACGTGCAGCCCGTTCGGCAGGTCGCAGCCGGCGTGCTCGGGCGAGTGCTCGTCCACCTTGAACTCCAGGCCGAGCCGGGCGTAGAAGGCGATCGAGGCGTCCAGGTCGGACACCACGATGTCGATGGTGTTGAGTGCGGGGTACATGATGCGCTCCTTTCGATGGTCCTCACCTTGGAGACGATCGGCCGGGTCCCCGATACGACACCTTCACCCCGCGCTTTAAAACGATCTACCGGGCGGAGGGAACGACTACGGGCCGGGGGCAGGGAGGGGACCGGCGTGTGCGGGATCAGCGGATGGGTGGACTTCGAGCGCGACCTGCGGCAGGAACGCGAGATCGCGCAGGAGATGACCGACACGATGGCCTGCCGCGGGCCCGACGACCAGGGGTTGTGGATCGCCCCGCACGCCGCCGTCGGCCACCGCCGGCTGGCGATCATCGATCTCGCCGGTGGCCGCCAGCCCATGGTGGCCGAGGGCGAGGAGGGCGAGACGGCCGTCCTGAGCTACAGCGGCGAGGTGTACAACTTCGAGGAGCTGCGGGCCGAGCTGTCCGCCCGCGGCCACCGCTTCCGCACCCGCAGCGACACCGAGGTCGTGCTGCGCGCCTACCTCGAATGGGGCGAGGACCTGGCCGGGCACCTCAACGGCATGTACGCCTTCGCCGTCTGGGACGCCCGTTCCGAGGAGCTGCTGCTGGTGCGCGACCGCATGGGCATCAAGCCGCTCTACTACTACCCGACGCCGCACGGCGTGCTGTTCGGCTCGGAGCCGAAGGCGATCCTCGCCAACCCGCTCGCCCAGCGCGTGCTCGACGCCGGCGGGCTGCGCGAGCTGCTGTCGTTCGTCAAGACGCCGGAGCACGGCATCTTCTCCGGCATGTACGAGGTCCGCCCCGGCCAGGTCGTCAAGGTGAGCCGGGACGGCATCGGCAAGCGGCGTTACTGGCGGCTCGACGCGCGCGAGCACGCCGACGACGTCCGCCGGACCGTCGAGACCGTCCGCGGCCTGCTGGACGACATCGTCGCCCGCCAGCTCATCAGCGACGTGCCTTTGTGCGCGCTGCTGTCGGGCGGCCTGGACTCCAGCCTGATCACCGCCCTGGCCGCCAGGCTGCTGCGGGAGCAGGGGCTGGGGTCCGTGCGCTCGTTCTCGGTCGACTTCGCCGGCTACACGGAGAACTTCAAGCCCGACCTGACCCGCTCCACCCCCGACACCCCGTACGTGCACGAGCTCGCCCGGCACGCCCGCGTGGACCACACGGACATCGTGCTGGACTCATCCGAGCTGATGGACCCGGCGGTGCGGGCGGCCGTGCTGCGCGCCCGTGACCTGCCCATGGGCATCGGCGACATGGACAGCTCGCTCTACCTGCTGTTCAAGGCGATCCGCGGCCACTCCACGGTGGCGTTGTCGGGCGAGTCGGCCGACGAGGTGTTCGGCGGCTACCGGTGGTTCCACGACCGGGAGGCGGTCGAGGCCGGCACGTTCCCGTGGCTGGCCTCGGCGGCGACCGCCGCGCACTCCGGCGCCGAGCTGCTGCTCAGGGACGACGTGGCGCGGCTCGCCAACCTGCGGGGCTACCGGGACGAGCGGTACCGGGAGGCGCTGGCCGAGGTGCCGCGGCTGCCCGGCGAGAGCGGGCACGAGCGGCGCATGCGGGAGGTCGGCTACCTGCACCTGACCCGGTTCGTGCAGATCCTGCTCGACCGCAAGGACCGGATGAGCATGGCGGTGGGGCTGGAGGTGCGGGTGCCGTTCTGCGACCACCGGCTGGTGGAGTACGTCTTCAACGTGCCCTGGGCGATGAAGACGTTCGACGGGCGGGAGAAGAGCCTGCTGCGGGCGGCCGGGGCCGACCTGCTGCCCGACAGCATCCTGCAGCGGGTCAAGAGCCCGTACCCGGCCACCCAGGACCCCTCCTACGACCGGGCGCTGCACGGGCGGGCGGCGGAGCTGCTCCAGCGCCCGGACTCCCCGGCCGCCGCGCTGGTCGACTGGGACCGGGCCCGCGAGATCGCCGCCGGGCCGCCGTCCCCGGCGAGCCGGGCGGCGCTGGAGCGGCTGCTCCAGCTCGACCGGTGGCTACGGCAGTACCGGGTCGAGCTGGCCCTGTGAACCCTTCACTGGCACTTGCCGACGAGCCAGGAGCGCAGCTGGGCCGGGTAGTCGGTGGCGATGCGCCGGGCGCCGCTCTGGAGCGCCGCCTTCCACGCGCTCTCGTTCAGCGTCCAGGAGGGCGGCGGCTCCTCCCACTTGGTGACGTCGGGCCAGACCGGGCCGCCGCTGAGCACCTGCGTCATGCCGGCGGCCGTCACCCGGCTCTTGAGCTCGGCGGCGATGCCGCTGTCGTGGGAGTACAGGATGATCTCCTGTGACCGGTAGTTCTCGCGGACGGGGTCGAGGACCTCGGCCCAGGCCCGCGCCTTGATGGCGGCGTCGGAGTTGAACAGCGACTGCCGGGCCTCCGGCTTGATCTCCACCAGCCCGATCATGCCGGCCGACCGCATCGCGGCCAGCCACTCGCGGAAGGTGTGGACGGTCTCGCCCGCGAACGGGCCACGCGTGATGGTGCGGCCCTGGAGCTTGGTGTCGCCGCTGGCCCACCAGATCTCGGTGATGTTCTTCTTCGTGCCGGTCAGGCCCCACGTGGAGGTGTTGTGCCACATGACGCCCTTGGTGCCGTTCTTGGTGAGCTGCAGGTCGGCTTCGACGCCCGCCGCTCCCCAGCTCTTGTACTGGCGGATGGCCGTGGGGTTGTTGGGCTGGCGGATCTGGTCGCGTTCCCAGGCGTTGGCGCCGGTGGGGTAGCCGCCGTGCCCGAAGATCTGGGGGCAGGCGGGCAGGGCGGCGGGGGCGGGGGAAGGGGCGGTGAGTAACGAGGCGAGCAGCAACGCGGCGAGTGGGGCGGCCACAGGACACCTTTCGATCTTGGGGTCGGCTCACCGTACTCTCGCGGTCTCGACCGCCTCCGGTCAAGATCGTGATGGCGGGGCGGTGGAGCGGCGGGTCACGAGGGTCGGCGTGACGGAGAAGCGCACGGCGGAGGTGCGGCCGTCGATGCGTTCGAGCAGCAGCCGGCCGGCGGTCTTGCCCATGACGGCGCCGTCCTGGTCGACACTGGTCAGCGCGATGTGGGCGAGGCCGCTCATGCGGGCGTTGTCGTAGCCGGCCACGGAGACGTCGCCGGGCACGGTCAGGCCCGCCTCGTGGACGGCGGCGAGCGCGCCGAAGGCGGCTCCGTCGGCGCCGGCGAAGATGGCGGTGGGCCGGGGGTCGCGGGCCAGGAGCTGGCGGGCGCCCTCGTAGCCACCCTCCTCGCTGTAGGAGGTGGCGGCGACGGCGATGTGGGCGGCCAGGCCGTGCTCGGTCATGACGCGTTCGTAGGTTCGCGCCCGGATGGTCTGCAGCAGGGCCGCGGCGCGGCCGGGCAGGTCGTCCTTCTGGGTGATGTGCCCGATGCGGCGGTGCCCGAGCGCGATGAGGTGCTCGACCACCAGCTCGGCGCCGACCTCGTCGTCGTCGAGCACGCAGTCGTAGACGGCGGAGCGGTCGTGCCGGCCGAGCACGACGGTGGGGGTGTCCCTGGCCAGCTGTTCGAGCTGGGCCTTGGCGCAGCAGGGCGCGACCCAGAGGATGCCGTCGACCTGCCGGTCCACCAGGGCGTCGCCGGCGCGGCGCTCGGCGGCCGGGTCCTGGCCGCCGCTCTGCACCATGATGGCCTGGTAGCCGCTGGCGGAGATCTCCTCGGTGAGGCCGTCGAGGATGTCGGCGAAGAACGGGTTGCGGATGTGCGGCAGCAGCACGCCGATGGTGAAGGTGCGGCCGCGCATGGCCCGGGCGGCGTGGTGGGGGCGGTAGCCGAGCTCGTCGATGGCGGCCTGCACCTTGACGCGCATGGCCTCGCTGACCCCGTACGCGTTGCGCACCACCTTCGACACGGCGGTGGTGGACACCTGCGCGTGCCTGGCCACGTCGGTGATGGTCACCCTGCGGCGGTCTCGCGCGACCATGTGCTGCCTTTCCTCGACCCCGACAAGCCCCATCGGATTGTACGGGCCGCACGCGCCGGACGGTATGGGCAACGTTATTCATCTCATCCCAGCAGGTGCCGGTGGTTACCACGGTGGTCACGCATCACGATTGGGGTTCGTTCCCCAAAATCACCCTTGACGCCCTATCAGGTAACGCCTACGTTAACTGCCATCGGGGGGCTCTTAAAACGTTTCAACGAATCCGGAGGGGCGTTGTGAAGACCTCGCACCGCGTACTGGGAGCGGCTCTGGCCGCTCTCACGGTGGCGGCCCTGACCTCGTGCGGCTCGGGCTCCGGCGCCGGGTCGGGAGCCGCGGACGGCTCCGTCACCTTGAAGTTCCTCGTCGACAACAGCCAGGCGACGGTGGACACCGCCAAGGCTCTCGCCGACGCCTTCATGAAGGCCAACCCCACCATCAAGATCGAGACCGAGACCCGGCCCGGCGGCAGCGAGGGCGACAACATCATCAAGACCCGCCTCTCCACGGGCGACATGTCGGATGTGTTCTGGTACAACTCCGGGTCGCTGCTCCAGGCGCTCAACCCGGCGCAGACCCTCGTCGACCTGACCGGCGACCCCGTGCTGCAGAACGTGCAGAAGGACTTCCTGCCCGTGGTGAGCCAGGACGGCAAGGTGTACGGCGTGCCCGCCGGCACCGCCATGGGCGGCGGCATCCTCTACAACCGCAAGGTCTACGAGCAGCTCAAGCTGGAGGTGCCGAAGACCTGGGATGCGTTCATGGCCAACAACGCCAAGATCAAGGCGGCCGGGATCGCGCCGGTGATCGGCACGTACAAGGACACCTGGACCTCCCAGCTCTTCGTGCTGGGCGACTACTACAACGTGCAGGCGGCCGTGCCGACCTTCGCGCAGGACTACACGGCCAACAAGGCCAAGTTCGCCACCACCCCGGCCGCGACGGCGGGCTTCCAGCACCTGGCGGACGTGCACGCCAAGGGCTACATGCAGGAGGGCTTCGGCTCGGCCACCAACGACCAGGGCATGAAGCTGCTGGTCGAGGGCAAGGGCGCGCACTACCCGATGCTCAGCGCCCAGCTCCCGCCGCTGGTGGCCACCATGCCGCAGGCCGCCACCGACGTCGGCTTCTTCGGCATCCCCGGCACCGACGCCGCCAAGAACGGCGCCACCATCTGGGAGCCGGCCGGCATCTACATCCCCAAGACCACCGAGAACCTCGACGCGGCCAAGAAGTTCCTGGCCTTCGTCGCCTCGCCGGCCGGGGCCGACGCGGTCAACACGGCCGTGCCGCCCGCGGGGCCGTACCGGATCAACGGGGCCAAGCTGCCCGAGGACGCCATCCAGGCGGCCAAGGACCTCCAGGTGTACGTGGACGAGGGCCGCACCGCGCCCGCGCTGGAGTTCGTCTCGCCGGTCAAGGGCCCGTCGCTGGAGCAGATCACGGTCGCCGTCGGCTCCGGGCTGACGCCGCCCGCCGAGGGCGCCGCCCAGTACGACAAGGACGTGGAGAAGCAGGCCAAGCAGCTGGGGCTCGCGGGGTGGTGACGCAGCAGGAGACCGGGCCCCGCACGGGGTCCGGCACGCCCACCGGGAAGGGGCACGCCCGCCCGGCGGCCCGCCGCAGGTCCGCCTACCCGTACGCGCTGTACCTGCCGGCCGCCGTGGTCTTCGTGGTGATCTTCCTGGTGCCGACGGCGATGGCGTTCTACTTCGCGCTGACCCGCTGGACGTTGTTCGACAGCGAGTTCGTGGGCCTGCAGAACTTCCGCGACTTCCTGGCCGAGCAGAACCTGCGCATCGGCTTCCAGAACACCATCATCTACGCGGTCGTCACCAGCGGCCTGAAGGTGGTGCTCGGGCTGCTGCTCGGCGTGCTGCTGACCAGCAGGCTGAAGGTGCGCGGGTTCCTGCGCTCGGTGGTGTTCTTCCCGACCCTGGTCTCCACGGTCGCGGTCGGCATCACCTTCGCGATGCTGCTCAAGCCGCAGACCGGCCTGGTCAACCAGGCGCTGGCGCTGGTCGGCATCGACGGCCGCGACTGGCTGGGCGACGCCGCCACGGCGCTGCTGTCGGTGGCGCTGGTGGACGTGTGGAAGGGCGTCGGCCTGGCCACCGTCATCTACATCGCCGGCATCATGTCGATCCCGACCGAGTACTACCAGGCCGTCGCGGTGGACGGCGGCGGCGCCTGGCACCGCTTCCGCCACGTCACGCTCCCCTTGAGCTGGCCGGCCACCTACTCGGTGATCATCCTGTCGTTCATCGGCGGCCTGCGCTCCTTCGACCTCATCTGGACGATGACCCGCGGCGGGCCCGGCTTCACCAGCGACACCATCGCCTCGATCATCTACAAGCAGTACCAGGCCGGTTTCTTCGGCCTCTCGACCGCCGGGAACGTGATCCTGTTCCTGGTCGTCACCGCCATCGCCGTCCCGCTCAACTACTACCTGGGCAAGAGGCAGGTCGCCGCATGAGAGCAGTCCGCAGGCTCGGCGCGGAAGCCGTCGCGCTGGTGCTGGCCACCGTGATCTTCCTGGTCCCGTTCGCGCTCATGCTGCTGACCGCCGTCAAGGACCAGACGCAGGCCGTCGACCTCGACTTCGCCTGGCCGACGAGCTGGCCCGTGGTGGAGAACTTTCTGGCGGTGATCGAGGCCCGCGATTACATCCTGCTGCGCGCCTACGTCAACAGCACGATCATCACCGTCGCCTCGGTGACCCTCCTGGTGATCTTCGGCGCGATGGCCGCGTTCGTGCTCCAAAGACGCCCCGGCAAGGTCGCCAGGCTGGCCGACTTCCTGGTGCTGTCGGGGCTGATCATCCCGCCCGCCGTGGTGCCGACCATCTGGCTGCTGCAGGCGCTCGGGCTGTTCAAGACGCTGCCCGGGATGATCCTGGCGGAGGTGGCCTTCCACCTGTCGTTCGCGATGCTGCTGTTCCGGGCGTTCATCGCGGCCATCCCGCGCGAGCTGGACGAGGCCGCCCAGATCGACGGCTGCAGCGGCTTCCGGTTGTTCTTCCGGGTGATCTTCCCGCTGCTGCGGCCGGTGACCATCACGGTCATCCTGGTCAGCTCGGTCAACATCTTCAACGACTTCGTCAACCCGCTCTACCTGCTGCCCGGCGACGAGAACGCCACCGTGCAGGTCACCCTCTACAACTTCCAGAGCCAGTACAACACCCAGTGGAACCTGCTGTTCATGGACATCGTCCTGATCACGATCCCGCCGCTGATCCTGTTCGTCTTCTTCAACCGCAAGATCGTCGCCGGGATGACCGCCGGCGCCATCAAGGGCTAAGGAGCACCTTGCTTAACGTCACCGCGCCCGCCTTCGAGCACCACTCCGAGCCGCTCGGCATCGGCGAGCCCGAGCCGCGCCTGTCCTGGACCGTCACCACCGACCTCCCCGGCTGGCGGCAGGCCGCCTACGAGATCGAGCTGAGCGACGGCACCGGCACCGGCCTCGTCGAGTCCGCCGCCTCCGTGCTGGTGCCGTGGCCGGGCACGCCCCTCGGCTCGCGCGAGCGGCGCGACGTCCGGGTCCGCGTCCACGGCGCCGACGGCTCGGCCAGCGACTGGAGCACCTGGTCGTCCGTGGAGACCGGGCTGCTGCAAGCCGCGGACTGGCAGGCCGCGGCCGCCGCGCCGCCGCTGGAGCTGCTGGGCGTCCCCGACGGGCCCGCGCTGCTGCTGCGCCGCGACTTCACCCTGCGCGGCCCGGTCGCGCACGCGCGCCTCTACATCACCGCCCACGGCCTGTTCGAGGCCGAGCTGAACGGGCGGGTGGTCGGCGACGACGTGCTCGCCCCCGGCTGGACCAGCTACGGGCACCGCCTGCGCTACCGCACCCACGACGTCACCGAGCTGCTGCGCGAGGGCGGCAACACCATCGGCGCCACCCTCGCCGACGGCTGGTACCGGGGCCGCATCGGCTTCGGCGGCGGCAAGACCGGCGTCTACGGCGACCGTACCGCGCTCATCGCCCAGCTGGAGATCACCTACGCCGACGGCAGCACGGACGTGGTCGTCACCGACGACGCCTGGCGCTGCGCGAGCGGCCCGATCACCGCCACCAGCCTGTACGACGGCGAGAAGTACGACGCCCGCCTGCTGCCCGCCGGCTGGTCGGAGCCCGGCTTCGACGACTCCGCCTGGCTGCCCGCCGACGCCCTGGCCCACGACGCGTCGCTGCTCGTCGCCCCGACCGGCCCGCCCGTGCGCCGCACCCAGACGATGAGCCCGGCCGAAGTACTGACCGGTCCCAACGGCGAGACCATCCTCGACTTCGGCCAGAACCTCGTCGGCCGGCTGCGCATCCGCGTGCAGGGCCCCGCCGGCCACACGGTCACGCTGCGGCACGCCGAGGTGCTGGAGAACGGCGCGCTGGCCCTGCGCCCGCTGCGCCACGCCGACGCGCTCGACCAGTACACCCTGCGCGGCGACGCCGAACCCGAGGAATGGGAGCCGCGCTTCACCACCCACGGCTTCCGCTACGCCCAGGTCGACGGCTGCGACCCCGGCGACGTGCAGGCCGTCGTCTGCCACACCGACATGCGGCCCATCGGCACGTTCGAGTGCTCCGACCCGCTGCTGAACCGGCTGCACGACAACGTCATCTGGAGCATGCGCGGCAACTACGTGGACGTGCCCACCGACTGCCCCCAGCGCGACGAACGGCTCGGCTGGACCGGCGACCTGCAAGTCTTCGCCCCCGCCGCCGCCTTCCTCTACGACTGCGCCGGGCCGCTGACCTCCTGGCTCGCCGACCTGGCCGCCGAGCAGGCCGACGTGGGCACCGTGCCGCACTACGTGCCGTGGGTGCCCCTCGTGTTCGGCGTCTCCCCCACCGCCGCCTGGGGCGACGCCGCCGTGCTCGTCCCCTGGACGCTCTACCAGCGCACCGGCGACCTCGGCCTGCTGGAGCGCCAGTACGCGAGCATGACCGCCTGGGTCGACCAGGTCGCCTCGCTCACCCGCGACCACTTGTGGGACCAGGGCTTCCAGTTCGGCGACTGGCTCGACCCCGCCGCGCCGCCGGACGACCCCGGCAAGGCCCGCACCGACCACGCGCTCGTCGCCACCGCCTACCACGCCTGGACCGCGAGCGTCGTCGCGGACACCGCCGCGCTGCTCGGCCACGACGGCGACGCCACCCGCTACGCCGCGCTGGCCGGGCAGGTACGGGCCGCCTTCCGCCGCGAGTTCGTCACCCCGTCCGGACGGCTCGCCTGCGACACCCAGACCGCCTACGCCCTCGCCCTGACCGTCGGCCTGCTGGACGGGCAGGAGCAGCGGGAACGGGCCGGGCGCCGCCTCGTCGAGCTCGTCGAGGCCGACGACCACCGCATCGGCACCGGCTTCGTCGGCACCCCGCTCATCTGCGACGCGCTGTGCTCGGTCGGGGCGTACGACACCGCGTACAAGCTGCTCACCCAGCGCGCCTGCCCGTCGTGGCTCTACCCCGTCACCATGGGCGCCACCACGATTTGGGAGCGGTGGGACAGCATGCTGCCCGACGGCTCCGTCAACCCGGGCGAGATGACCTCGTTCAACCACTACGCGCTCGGCGCGGTCGCCGACTGGATGCACCGCACCGTCGCCGGGCTCGCGCCGGCCGAGCCCGGCTACCGCAGGATCGCCGTCCGGCCGCGCCCCGGCGGCGGCCTCACCTCCGCCCGCGCCACCCACCTCACCCCCTACGGGGAGGCCGAGGTGGGCTGGCGGGTGGACGGGGAGCGGCTGACGGTCACCGTCCAGGTCCCGCAGAACACGACCGCCGTCGTCGACCTGCCCGGCCGGCCGACCGTGGAGGCCGGTCCCGGCCGGCACGTCTTCGACGCCGCCGTCACCGGCTGACCTCGCGCGGCGCGCCCCCGGCCCGCGTCCCTGGCCGGGGGCGCTCCGCGCTCCTGACGGCCCGCAGCACCGCGGGCTTCGGCACCGCGTCGATGTGCCGGGGAGCGGTCGGGCCGGGGTCACGAGTAGAGGAGGACCTGCTCGGAGTCGCGGCTGGTGTTGGCGCACAACGTGTGCGGGTCGGGGTCCTCGTCGCTCTGGCGGTCCTGGCAGGTCCAGGTCTGCCCGTCGACCTGCACCGTGAGGCCGCTCAAACCGCGGGCCGGGCCGGGCGCGCTGCCTTCGATGGCCTCCTTGGCCACCTTCTTGGCGGTCTCGCACGCGCTTTCCTTGTCGTCGGCGCTCCTCGCCTCGATGGACAGCCCGATCTCCCCGCACTTGTGGGTCTTGGACGCGGCCTCGCCCGGCCCGGGATCGGCGGCGAGGTGGTGGGCGGACGCCGGCTGCGTCCGGGCGACGGCGGCCGTAGGTGTCAGGGCGGCCGCCGCCAGCAGGGCGATGAGGGCGGGGCGGATCGTGGTCTTGCGGCTCATCTGGCAACACTTCCCTCCGAAGGTCCGGAGTCGTGCTCGACGGCTCCGGTCAGGGGAGCCGGTCGCGTGGTGCGGGCCGACCGCTCCCCCGGTGTCCGCTCAGCTCACGGGCTCGTACGTGGACAGCGACAGCATCTCGTCGGCGTGCGAGCATTCGACGTACGACTCGTCCAGCTCGCTCTTCTGGACGCAGGCCCAGTTCGCGCCGTCCACGGTCACCGAAGCGGGGCTCTCGGCGCCGGCCTGGCGGGGCGCGGCGGCGTAGGCGCCCGCCACCTCACCGGCCGTGGCGCAGGCGTGGGCCATCTCCTGGTTGCTCCGCATCGTCATCTTCAGCCCGCCCGGCCCCTGCCCGCAGGCGAAGTCGTCCCGGAGCGGCAGCCGTTCCTGGACGGACGCGGCAGGCGCCGCACCGGCGGCCGCCGCTGAGCACCAGCCGCCGATGACGAGCACCCCGGCGGCCAGGAGAGCCGAAGAGGCGCGGACGGCAGATTCCGGCACAGCACGCATGTGAACACTCCTCCGCATGCTCGGAGCGGCTTCCGACAGCTCCAGCATCGCCTGTCCGGGTGTCCTCGCGGGTCATGCGTGGTCGACGACTGCCACAAGGCCCCGTCCAGTCACGGCGGCAACGTGCCGGGGAAACCCTCGTTCGTCTGCGGAGTGCGTGGTCCGACAGGGTGGCCTATCTGCTTGTTCTGGCGGCTTGCCCCCTCCAGCTAGTTATGCCCGACTAGCTGCGATAACTACAGTAAGTAATTGAATAGCAACAAAGGGTCACCGACGAAAGGAGAGCTCACTTCATGAGCCCCGACCCCCGCAACAGCAGCCAGGCGATCACCACCATCTCCGCCCGCATCAAGACCGGCGGCGACGGCACCAGCGACGGCGCCTCCGGCGGCGTGGACCACTACAAGGCCGACGTCTACCTCGGCATCACCGGGCGGGAGTACTTCCTCGCCCGTTCCGACGTCAACGACTTCCAGGTCGGCTCCGACCACACCTACGTCCTCGGCGACGGCGCCAACGTCATGCATCCGGACGAGAACGACCCGCGCAAGCCCCAGCGCCGGTTCGGCGACCTCCGGCACGAGCCCGTCTACCTCCGCTTCCGCGCCTCCGAGGAGACGCCGGAGGACCGGTGGCACCTCGCCGCCGTCGAGGTGACGGTGACCGGCGCCGACGGCTCCACGCTCGGCTACTCGGCGGACATCGGCGCCGACGGCATCTGGCTCGGCCAGCAGACCGGGCAGGTCGTCCACCTGTCGCTCGGCCGGACGGAAACGGCGTCCTCCTCGCAGGCCCGCGCGTCCGACCGCGCCCTCAAGACCGCGATCACGCCCGTCGCATGGCAGTGAGGTGGCCCCTGGGGCTCCGCGCCCGCGCCCGGCGCCGCCCGGTCAACGGCCACGACGTGCTGGCCAAGGTCGTCGCGCTGCCCGTCAGCACGTGGCGCTACCGCAACGACGGCGACCACGTGTGGCACCTGGGCCCCATGGCGCAGGACTGGTGGGCCGCGTTCGGGCTGGGCGGCACCGACAAGGCGATCCACTGCATCGACGCCAACGGGGTCGCGCTCGTCGCGATCCAGGCCCTGCACCGCGAGGTGGAGTCGTTGCGAGCGGAGCTACGGCGACTGCGCGAGTCGTCTGATTGAGCCCCGCCCGCTCCCCGCCTCAGCGGGCTGGCGGGCGGAGCCGCACGCGCCGAGGTGCGGCTACTCTCCGCAGGCGGCCGAAGCCCCAGGCGGCTGCCCCCGCAGGCCGCCCAGGGCTCGGGCGACCGAGCCCTCAGGCGGCCGAGCCCTCCCGGGTCAGGAGGTCGGCGAGGAGATCCACCAGGTCGGGGCGGTCGAACGGGCCGACGTGGGGGGCGGCGATGCTGCGCACGTCGGTGGGGTTGTCCGGGGTGAGACGGTCGGCCTCGGCGATGAAGCGGTCCTGGAGGGCGAGCGGGATCAGCCGGTCCTCGGTGAAGCGGATGTACGTGCGCGGGATCCGTCCCCAGGTGCCGGCCTGGCCGCGGGCGTCGGCGAGGGGGATGCCGACGGGCTCGTCCGGCTGGAACGTGTTGAGCAGGCGGGTCATCGCCTCGTCGGTGAAGTCGCCGGCCAGGCACTGCCTGATGCCGTCGATGAGCGCCGGGTCGGCGGTGCGCCAGTTGACCCGGGCCACGCCCAGGGCGGCCGGGTCGCCGGCGATCGCGGCGGTGACCAGCGGCAGGAGGCTGGTGGCGTTCTCCGGGGTGTCGAGGTAGGCGTTCAGGCTGGGCAGGTCCACGCAGCAGTACGCGGCGGCGTACACGACCCGGTCGAGCAGGTCGGGGACGGCGTTGCCGACCCTGCTCACCACGACGCCGCCCTGGCTGGCGCCGGCCAGGACGACGGGGCCGTGGCGGCGGGCGCGGCGCACCACGTCCACCGTCCGTTCCACGTAGTCGTCGATGGTGAGCTTCGCGAGCGGGGACGGCTCGCTCGCCAGCGCCTGGAGGTCCTGGGGGGCCTGGTAGGAGCGGGGGTAGAACGCGTCGCCGCCGTGGCCGGGCAGGTCGGGGGCCACGGCGCGGTGGCCGCGCAGGGTCAGCTCGGTGATCAGCCCGGAGGCCAGGTAGGACGAGGAGTGGGTGCCGTGGACGAACACCAGGGTCGGACGAGTCATGACATTTCCTTGTCTTGAGTAGGTTGACGCCACATGGGCCACAGGGTCGGGCCGCCGGGTACGCGTACCGGCTCGCCGTGCTCCTCGAACCCGTGCCGCAGGTAGAGCGTCCGGCTCCGCTCGGAGCTGGCCTCCAGGTAGGCGGGCAGGCCGTCGGCGTCCGCGCGGCGCAGGCGGTGCCGCAGCATCGCCGAGCCGAGCCCGGCGCCGCGCCGGCCGCCGAGCACGCCGACGCAGGGCAGGTAGAGGTGCGGCTCGCGGGGGTGCCGGGGCTCCAGCACCTCGCCCAGGGCCCGCAGCCGCGCGCCGCTCTCGCCGAAGGCTCCCGGCTCGAACGTGCCGGACGCCTGCTCCCCCGCCGCCAGGGTCAGCCACACCGCGGCCCCCTCGCGGTCGCCGGCCAGGTACGCCTCGGCGGCGGGATGGGCGAGCAGGGGCCGGTAGTAGCGCCGCTGGAGGCGGCCCCGGTCGCCGGCCGAGGGGAAGAGCCAGCGGACGACGGGGTCGTTCATGAACGCCTCGGTGAGGACGTCCAGCACCGCCCGCTCGTCCTCAGCGCGCCGCACGGATGCGTACGCCGTATCAGGTGTCATGCGTACAGCGTATAGACGGAAGTATCCCCGCTAACGCCTGAAAGCAGAAGAAGTGTGCTGGACGGAAGCGGAAGTGCACTAGTACACTCCAGGCCCATGCCGCCCTACCGCACGATCGTCGCCGAACTCCGCGCCCGCATCGCGAAGGGCGAGCTGCGCCCCGGCGACCGCGTCCCCTCCGTCCGCGAGATCGCCCGGCGCTGGGGGGTGGCGGTGGCGACCGCGACGAAGGTGATGGCGGCGCTTCGTGACGAAGGGCTGGTGGAGACGAAGGTCGGCTCGGGCACGGTGGTCGCCGCCCGTTCCGATCAGCCGGAACAGCAGCAGCCGGCGGACGCGGGCAAAAGCGCGCTGAACCGCGAGCACACCCTGCGCACCGCCGTCGCGATCGCCGACCGCGAAGGGCTCGACGCCGTGTCCATGCGCCGGATCGCCGCCGAGATGGGCGTCGGCGCGATGTCGCTGTACCGGCACGTGGCGGGCAAGGACGAGCTGGTCACGCAGATGACGGACCTGGTGTTCGGCGAGGTGGAGCTGCCCCGGCCGGGCCCGGACGGGTGGCGGGCCAAGCTGGAGCTGATCGCGCGCCGGCAGTGGGAGCTGTGCCGCAGGCATCTGTGGTTGCCGAGGGCGATCTCGTTCACCCGCCCGCTGCTGGTGCCGCGCGTGATGGAGCACACGGAGTGGACGTTGCGCGCGCTCGACGGGCTCGGGCTGCCCATCCAGACCCGGCTGCGCGAGGCTCTCACGTTGCACACCCTGGTCGTGTCGGCGGCGCTGACCATGGCGCAGGAGGCGGAGGCCGAGCAGGAGACCGGCGTGACGCTGGAGCGCTGGTGGCTGGCCCAGCGGGAGCAGGCCGACGCGCTGCTCGGCACGGGGCGGTTCCCGCTGCTGGCCACCGTGCCCGAGGAGACGGCGACGGACGTGGACGGCCTGTTCGAGTACGGGCTGGCCCGCCACCTCGACGGCTTCGCCGCCATGCTCGAACGCCCGCCATCGCCCTGAGCCGGGGTCCGCCTCCCATCGCCCCGGCACCCGTGCCTGGGTCAGACGAGGCGGGCCTCGTAGGCGGCGATGACGAGGTGGACGCGCGTCCGCGCCCCGAGCTTGGTCAGCAGGCTGCTGACGTGCGTCTTCACCGTGCTGAGGCTGACGTACAGCGTCTCGGCGATCTCCGCGTTGGACAGCCCCCTGGCGACCAGGACGAGCACTTCGCGCTCCCGTTCGGTGATGTCGAGGCCGCCGGTGCGCGACGGCGGGCTCACGTACCGCTGGATCAGCCGCCGGGTCGCGGTCGGCGCCAGCAGCGACTCGCCCGCCGCGACGACGTTCATGCTCCTGATCAGCTCGGCCGGCGGGGTGTCCTTGAGCAGGAAGCCGGCGGCGCCGGCCCGGAGCGCCCCGTAGACGTACTCGTCGAGGTCGAAGGTGGTGACGATGAGGACGCGGGTTCCGGGCAGGTCGGCGCAGATGCGGCGGGTGGCCTCGATGCCGTCCATCTCGGGCATGCGCACGTCCATGAGCACCAGGTCGGGACGGTCGCGGGCCGCGGCCGTCACCGCCTGCGCGCCCGTCGCGGCCTCGCCGGCCGAGCGCAGGCCCGGCGTGGCGTCGATCAGCCGGCGGAAGCTGGCCCTGATGAGGGGCTGGTCGTCGGCCACCAGCACGGTGATCACAGCGGCAGCCTCGCCATGACGCGGTAGCCGCGCCCCGGGCGGGCGCCCGCCTCGAACTCGCCGCCGAACAGGTGCACGCGCTCGCGCAGCCCGGTCAGGCCGTGCCCGTAGGGGCAGGCGGCGCCGCGCGTGCCGTCATCGGTGACCTCCACGGTCAAGGCGTCCTCCTCGCGTTCGACGCGGACCGCGGCGTGGCGGGCGCCGGCGTGTTTGAGCACGTTGGTCAGCGCCTCCTGCACGATCCGGTAGACGGTCAGGCCCATCTCGCCGGCGGCGTCGCCGTCGATGCTCAGGTCCACGTCCAGGCCGGCCGCCCGGGTCCGCGCCACGAGCGCGCCGAGGTCGGCCAGCCCGGGTGCGGGGGCGAGGTCGGCCTCGCCGTCCTCGCGCAGGACGCCGAGCAGCCGCCGGGTCTCGCGCAGCGCGGACCTGCTGGTCTCCTCGATCGAGGCCAGCGTACGGCTCATCTCCTCCGCCTCCCCCACGTGGCCCGCGACGCCGGCCTGCACGGCGATGGTGCTCAGGCTGTGCCCGATGACGTCGTGCAGCTCCCTGGCGACGCGCAGCCGCTCCGCGACCGCCTGCGCGCGGGCCCGTTCCTCGGCCTGCGCGGCCAGCTGCTCGGTGTAGCGCCTGCGCTGGCGCACGGCCGTGCCGGCGGCCCAGGCGGCCACCAGGATGGCCAGCACCAGCCCGAGCTGGTCGCGGACCGTGCCGGTGACCGGGAAGGCCACCACGCCCTGGACGGTGGCCGCGCCCGCGGCGAGGAGCGGGAGCACGGCCCTGCCGCGCGTGGTCAGCGTGTAGAGGGCGAGCGGCAGGCAGAGCGGGTCGGCGTGCGGGATCAGGAACTCGCGCATGCCGAGCCCGCCCACCAGGACGATCACGAACACCGCGCGCGGCCACACCCGCCTGACCGCGACGGGCAGCGCGGTCGCGAGGGCCGCCGCCTGGTCCAGGACGTCGGGCTCCGAGGCGTTGCGCGAGGCGGCCAGCCCGAGGAACGAGGCCGCGAGGACCAGGGCGATGGCGGTGTCGACCGTCACCCAGGCCCACTCCGGCACGCGGCTCAGCAGGGGAGGTCGGATCTGTTCGCGCACGGTAGGAAACCTAGCCGGATCGCCCGGCCGGCCGTATCGGTCCTGAGACCGATGCGCGGGCGCCCGGCGGCGGCCGATCGTGGAGGGCATGATCGAAGTCACCGGACTCACCAAACGTTTCGGGCGGACGCTCGCCGTGGACGACCTGTCGTTCACGGTCGCGCCCGGCCGGATCACCGGCTTCCTCGGCCCGAACGGCGCCGGCAAGACCACCACCATGCGGGTGCTGCTCGGCCTCGACGCGCCCACGGCCGGGCGGGCCACCGTGCACGGCCTGCCGTACCGGGAGCTGAGCAGGCCGCTCACGCGGGTCGGCGCGCTGCTGGACGCGACCGCGGTGCAGGGCGGGCGCACGGCGGAGCAGCACCTGTGGTGGCTGGCCCGCTCGAACGGCCTGCCGCGCAGCCGCATCGGCGGGCTGCTGGGCCTCGTCGGGCTGGACCACGCCGGCGGCAGGCGCATCGGCGGGTTCTCGCTCGGCATGAAGCAGCGGCTGGGGCTGGCCGCGGCGCTGCTGGGCGACCCGGAGGTGCTGGTGCTGGACGAGCCGGGCAACGGGCTCGACCCCGAGGGCATCCGGTGGCTGCGCGGGCTGCTGAAGTCCCTGGCCGCCGAGGGCCGCACGGTGCTCGTGTCGAGCCACCTGATGAGCGAGATGGCGGTGACGGCCGACCAGCTGATCGTGCTGGCGGGGGGCCGGCTGCGGGCCGACGCCGCGCTCGGGGAGCTGGTGCGCCCCGGCAGGTCGCTGGAGGAGGCGTTCATGGACGTCATCGGAAGGAGCGCGTCGTGAGCGTGCTCGCCGCCGAGTGGATCAAGTTCAGGACCCTGCGCTCGTCCTGGTGGGCGCTGGGGATCGGGGTGCTGGTGTCGCTCGCGCTGACCGTGCTGGGCGCCGCCACCGTCATCGGGCGCTGGGATCCGGCCCGCACGAGCGACCAGGCCGCCATGGGGATCGTCGTCGCGGTGTACGTGGGCGTGGTGCTGGCCCAGCTCCCGCTCGGCATGCTGGGCACGATGACGATCGCGGGCGAGCACGCGTCCGGCATGATCGACACGACGTTCGTCGCGATGCCGTCGCGGGTGCGGGTGCTGCTGGCCAAGGCGGCCGTCCTGGGCGGGGCCGCGGTGGGCGCTTCGCTGCTCATCTCCGTGCCCGGCTACCTCTTCGGGCGGTTCGTCGCCGCCGCGTACCGTCCCTCGCTGCTGCCCGCCGGAGCCTGGACGGTGATCGCCGGCGGCACGCTGATGATCGTGGTGACCACGCTGCTCGGGCTGGCGCTCGGCGCGCTCCTGCGCAACGGCGCCGTGGCGACCGCGGTGCTGATGGCGATCGTGCTCGTGCTGCCGGCCCTGGTCGTCAACCTGCCGTGGGGCGAGCAGGTCAGCCGGCTCCTGCCCGCGTACCCGGCGCTGCAGCTCATCGAGCAGGTCCCGGACATCATGCCGGACTGGGCGGCGTTCGCCGTGCTGGCCGCGTGGGGCGTGCTGCCGCTGCTGCTCGCGGCGGCCCGGTACGCCGTCCAGGCGCGGCGGTAGCCGGGGCGTCTTCCTGGCGCGTCCCCGAGACGTGACGGCCGTGGCTGCCTACGTTGGGAACATGGAGGCAGACAGCAGCGCGAACGGCCGGCTCGGCGACCCCCGCTACCTGCCGATCGGCGAGCACGGCCTGATCGGCGACCTGCGCACGGTCGCGCTCGTGGGCACGAACGGCACCATCGACTGGTACTGCTGCCCGCGCTTCGACGCCCCGTCGGTGTTCGCCTCGCTGCTGGACGCCGAGCGGGGCGGCTCGTTCGAGCTGGCCGCCGACGTCCCGTACACGACCAAGCAGTTCTACTTCCCCGACACGAACGTGCTGATCACGCGGTTCTTCGCCGACGACGGCGTGGGCGAGATCCAGGACTTCATGCCCGTGGAGGGCGACACCTCCGAGGCCGACCGGCACCGGCTGATCCGGCGCGTCACGTGCGTGCGCGGCACGCTGCCGTTCCGTGCCCTGGTGGCGCCCCGCTTCGACTACGCCCGTCAGGAGCACACCGTGCGGGAGGAGGGCGGGCAGCTGATCTTCGAGTCGCCGTCGCTCACGCTGGAGCTCGTCTCCAGCGTGCCGGTCGAGCACGACGGGCGCGACGCGCGCAGCCGGTTCACGCTGCGGGAGGGCGAGCTGGCCGTGTTCGCCCTCGACCGGCTCACCTCGGGCATCGAGTCGCGCGGCTGCCCGCTGGAGGAGGCCGAGAGGCTGTTCACCGCCACGGTCGGCTTCTGGCGCAAGTGGCTGTCGGCCTCTCGCTACCGGGGCCGCTGGCGGGAGATCGTGCACCGCTCCGCGCTCACGCTCAAGCTGCTCACCTACGCGCCGACCGGCGGCATCGTCGCCGCGCCGACGACCAGCCTGCCCGAGCGGATCGGCGGCCCCCGCAACTGGGACTACCGCTACGTGTGGGTGCGCGACGCCGCCTTCTGCGTGTACGCGCTGCTGCGGCTCGGCTTCACCGAGGAGGCCGAGGCGTTCATGGGCTTCCTCGACGAGCACGTCCGGCTGGACCGGCCCGGCCCCGGCGGGCCGCTGCAGATCATGTACGGCATCGACGGCCGCAGCGACCTGCCCGAGGAGGAGCTGCCGCACCTGGAGGGCTACCGTTGCTCGCGGCCCGTCCGGATCGGCAACGCCGCCGTCGGCCAGCTCCAGCTCGACATCTACGGCGCCCTCATCGACTCCATCTACCTGTACAACAAGTGGGGCACGCCCATCTCCAGCCGGCGCTGGGAGGAGCTGTCCACGCTGGTCGACTGGGTCTGCGAGCACTGGGACCAGCCCGACGAGGGCGTCTGGGAGACCCGCGGCGGGCGCCGGAACTTCACCTACTCCCGCCTCATGTGCTGGGTCGCCATCGAGCGCGCCATGCGGGTGGCCATCCAGCGCGGCCTGCCCGCCGACATGCCGCGCTGGCGGGAGAGCCGCGACGCCATCTACCGCGACATCATGCGGCACGGCTGGTCGGAGCGGCTGCAGGGGTTCGTGCAGCACTTCGACGACGAGGTGCTGGACGCGGCCGTGCTAATGATGCCGCTGGCCAAGTTCGTCTCGCCGACCGACCCCAAGTGGCTGTCCACCCTCGACGCGCTCGGCGACGCCCTGGTCTCCGACTCCCTGGTCTACCGCTACGACCCCGAGCTCAGCCCGGACGGCCTGGAGGGGCAGGAGGGCACGTTCTCGATCTGCTCGTTCTGGTACGTCGAGGCGCTGGCGCGGGCGGGCCGGGTCGAGGAGGCCCGCCTGGCCTTCGAGAAGATGCTCACCTACGCCAACCACCTCGGCCTGTACGCCGAGCAGATCGGGCACACCGGGGAGCAGCTGGGCAACTTCCCGCAGGCGTTCACCCATCTGGCGCTCATCAGCGCGGCCTTCAACCTGGACCACGCCCTCGGCTAGGCGATCACGCCAGGAACGGCAGCACCTCGGGCAGCACGTCGTCCCGGCGCCGCAGCGCCTCGCCGTGGTCGGCGCCGGGCACGGTGAAGAACGGGGCGCCGTGCGCGAGCGCGAAGTCGCGCATGGGGTCGTGCCACGGGTCGAGGCCGCCCGCGTACATCAGGACCGGCACCCCTGAGGCGGCCAGCCGCTCGCCCAGGGCGGGCTCGCGGGAGAACGCGTCGTAGTTCGCCCGGTACGCGGCCGCGTCGCCCGCCTCGATGACCGCCACCTGGTACGGATCGGCCAGCGCCCCCTCCTTGACGATCGCGTACACGTCGTGGTCGCCGGGCAGCCCGAGCGCGGCCAGCACCGCCGGCACCCGGGAGCGGAAGCCGTCCGGGTCGAAGCCGCCGGCCACCAGCCGGGTCAGCCGCTCGGGGGCGTGGGCGGCCACGGCGTACCCGGTCATGGCGCCCAGCGAGTAGCCCCAGAACGCGGCCCGGTCGAGGCCGAGGTCGTCGAGGACGGCAGTGACGGACGCGGCCCGGCGCTCGGCCGCGTACGCCGCCGGATCGCGGGGCGCGTCGCCGGCGCCGAGCCCGAGCGGGTCGATGGCGATCACGGTGTGGGTGGCGGCGAGCACCTTGGTGTAGCCGAGGTGGGCCCAGTGGCCGCCGTCCTCGAACATGCCGGGGTGCAGGACGACGGGCGGCCCGCCGTTCCCGGCGACCTGGTAGGCGATGCGGTGGCCGGCGCTCCGCGCGAAATACACGGCTATACCCCTTCTGAACAGGAACGTTCTGTTTTGTAACGGGTAACATCCTGGAGGATGATCTCCGGGCCTGAGAAGGAGGCACTTTCTTGTCGCAACGGAACACCGCCGTAACGGACCAGGTCACCGACTGCCCGCTGCCCGAAGTGCTGCGGCTGATCGGGGACAAGTGGTGCATCCAGATCCTGGTCGAGCTGGGCGCGGGGCCGCGCCGGTTCACGCAGCTGGAGCGGGCGATCGAGGGGGTCAGTCGCCGCATGCTGACCCTCAACCTGCGCAACCTCGAACGCAACGGCCTGATCACGCGCACCGTGTACCCGGACGCGCCGCCGAGCGTCGAGTACGCCCTCACGCCGCTGGCCGAGGACGTCCGCGAACCCCTGGAGCTGCTCGCGCAGTGGGCCCGCCGTTCGATCCCGGCGCTGATGGCGGCCAGGCACGCGTACGACGCCCGCGTCCAGTAGCGCCCCGATTTAGTAGCGCTCGGGCGAAATACATCGAAGTTTGATATAACTTCGGGCATGGCGTCCGCGTCCCAGGATCCCCGCCTCGACGCGCTGGCCCGCGCGATCGAGGACTTCAACGGCTACTACATCCGCCTGCCCTCGGTCCGGCGGCTCAGCTTCTCGAGCCTGTCCGTGCTGCACACCCTGTCGCGCAGGGGCCCGATGCGGCTGACCGAGCTGACCACGACCGAGCAGCTCAAGCAGCCCGCGCTGACCAGCCTGGTCGCCAAGCTGGAGCGCGACGGCCTCGTCGCCCGCAGCCCCGACCCGCGCGACGGCCGGGCGGTGCTGCTGTCCCTCACGGAGGAGGGCGAGCAGGTCGTCCGCTCCCGGCACGCGGACCGGGTGGCTCGGCTGGCCCGCGTGGTGGAGCGGCTCAGCGACGAGGAGCGCGCGGCGCTCGACGGCTACGCGCGGCTCCTGGGCCGGATGACCGAGATCGCCGCGCGGCTCGACGATTAGGAGGACAGGTGGACGAGCGAGCGTTCCCGCTGGAGCCGGTGCCGCTGCACGTGCCGGACGAGGTGCTGGACGACCTGCGCCGCAGGCTGAGGGCCACCCGGTGGCCCCTGGATGTGGGCAACGACGACGGCCGGTACGGGGTGCGGCGGGCGTACCTGGAGGAGCTGGTCGCCTACTGGGCCGACGGCTTCGACTGGCGGGCGGCCGAGCGGGCGATCAACGCCTACGAGCACTACCGGGTGGACGTCGGCGGCGTGCCCGTGCACTTCATGCGCAGGCCGGGCGCCGGCCCCGACCCGGTGCCGCTGATCCTCAGCCACGGCTGGCCGTGGACGTTCTGGCACTGGTCGAAGGTCGTCGACCGGCTCGCCGACCCGGCCGCGTACGGCGGCGACCCGGCGGAGGCGTTCGACGTGATCGTGCCGTCGCTGCCGGGCTTCGGCTTCTCCACGCCGCTGACGCAGCACCCCGACATGAACTTCTGGAAGATCGCCGACGTCTGGCACGAGCTGATGACCGGCGTGCTCGGCCACGACCGCTACGCCGCCGCCGGCTGCGACGTCGGCGCGCTGATCGCCGGGCAGCTCGGCCACAAGTACGCCGGCGAGCTGCACGGCATCCACATCGGCTCGGCGCAGAAGCTCACCATGTTCAACGGCGACCGCGCGTGGGACCTGAGCGGCGGCGCGCCGATCCCGCCCGGCCTGCCGCCCGAGGTGCACGACCGCATCGTCGAGCTGGACCGGCGCTTCGCGGTGCACCTGGCGGCGCACGTGCTGGCCCCCTCGACGCTCGCCTTCGGCCTGGCCGACTCCCCCGCCGGCATGCTGGCCTGGGTCCTGGAGCGCTGGGCGAAGTGGTCGGACAACGGCGGCGACGTGGAGCGCGTCTTCAGCAAGGACGACCTGCTCACGCACGCGACGATCTTCTGGGCGGGCGGCGGCATCGAGACCTCGATCCGTACCTACGCCAACAACAACCGCTACCCCTGGACGCCGTCGCACGACCGGTGGCCGGTGGTCGAGGCGCCCACCGGCATCACGTTCGTCGGCTACGAGAACCCGCCCGGCGTGACGACCGGCGAGGAGCGGCTGCGCTGGTTCCTCGACAGCGACCGGGCCGCCTGGTACAACCACGTCAACATCAGCGTGCACGACCGGGGCGGGCACTTCATCCCGTGGGAGATCCCCGAGGAGTGGGTGGCGGACCTGCGCCGCACGTTCAAGGGCCGCACGTCGTAACCGCTGTCACAAGCCCATCCGGACCGGCTCGCGGGGCACGCCGCCGGCCAGCAGCGCGCCCAGCGCGCCGGCCAGGTCGCGCGGCGAGAACAGCTCGTCCCCGCGGCCGGCGGCGATCTCCGCCACGCTCCACCACCGCCACGCGCTGATGTTCTCGGCCGCGAGCAGCTCGTCGCTGAGCGTGCCGCGCGGGACGAAGCCGGGCCGGCGCAGGAGGAAGTAGTCGTTGATCACGCCGTCGTAGCCGGGTGCGTACCGGGGGCCGATCGTGCTCTGGTGCCACACGTGCGGCGGCGGGTCGCCGTCGAGGCGCAACCCGACCTCTTCCTCCAGCTCGCGGGCCAGCGCCTGGAGCGGCGTCTCGCCGGGCTCGACCCCGCCGCCCGGCATCGCCCACACGACCGGGCCGCCGTCGGCGGTGAGGTCGATGCGGCACAGCAGCACCCGGTCGTCCTGGTCGAGGATGATGGCGCGGGCCGCCCTGCGCATCCGGAGGGCCGTCTCCGTGTCGTCCAGCACGAGGAGCAGTGTACGGCGCTCACTTCCCGCACGTGACGATCACCAGGGTCATGATCCCGGTCAGGATCAGCACCATGGCCGCCACCGCGGCCACCTCGGCCCGGCTGACGTGGTCGGCGAAGCGGTCCGGCCCCTCCCGCTCGGCCCGCTCGTTGAACTCGTTGAGCCGGCTGGCCAGGCGCTCCCCGCTCTGCCGCAGCTCCAGCTCGATCGCCGCCAGCAGGAGCCGCTCGCGCGGCGACAGGCCGTCCACGGTGTCACTCCGCCGCGCGGCCGACGTGCGGGTAGTGCAGGTCGAAGGCCGGCCGTTCGGAACGGATGCGCGGCATGGCGGAGAAGTTGTGCCGGGGCGGCGGGCAGGACGTCGCCCATTCCAGGGAGTTGCCGAACCCCCAGGGGTCGTCCACGAAGACCCTGCGGCCCTTGCGCGCGGTGTACCAGACGTTGAACAGGAACGGCAGCGTCGAGGCGCCCAGGACGAGCGCCCCGATGGAGGAGAACAGGTGCAGGTCGGTGAAGCCGTCGGCGGCCGAGTAGTCGGCGTAGCGGCGCGGCATGCCGGCCACGCCGAGCCAGTGCTGCACGAGGAACGTCATGTGGAAGCCGATGAACAGCAGCCAGAAGTGCAGCTTGCCGAGCTTCTCGTTCAGCATGCGGCCGGTCATCTTCGGCCACCAGAAGTAGAACCCGGCGAACATCGCGAACACGACGGTGCCGAACACCACGTAGTGGAAGTGGGCGACGACGAAGTAGGTGTCGGTGATGTGGAAGTCGAGCGGCGGCGAGCCGAGGATGACGCCGGTCAGCCCGCCCAGCAGGAACGTGATGAGGAACCCGACCGCGAACATCATCGGCGTCTCGAAGCTCAGATGCCCCCGCCACATGGTGCCGGTCCAGTTGAAGAACTTCACGCCGGTCGGCACCGCGATGAGGAAGGTGAAGAAGGAGAAGAACGGCAGCAGCACCTGCCCGGTGGGGAACATGTGGTGCGCCCAGACGGTCATCGACAGCCCGGAGATGGCGATGGTGGCGCCGACCAGGCCGATGTAGCCGAAGATGGGCTTGCGGCTGAAGACGGGGATGACCTCGGTGATGATGCCGAAGAACGGCAGCGCGATGATGTAGACCTCGGGATGGCCGAAGAACCAGAACAGGTGCTGCCACATCAGTGCGCCGCCGTTGCCCGGGTGGAAGAACTGGGTGCCGAGCTTGCGGTCGCCCTCCAGCGCGAGCAGGGCGGCGGCCAGCACGGGGAAGGCCATCAGCACGAGCATGCTGGTCAGCAGCACGTTCCAGGTGAAGATGGACATGCGGAACATCGTCATGCCGGGGGCGCGCATGCAGATGATCGTGGTGATGAAGTTGACCGAGCCGAGGATCGTCCCGACGCCCGCCAGGCTCAGCCCCATGACCCACAGGTCGCCGCCGACGCCGGGCGAGAAGACCGCGGTCGACAGCGGCGTGTAGGCGAACCAGCCGAAGCTGGCCGCCCCCGACGGGCTGAAGAAGCCGCTGACCGTGATGAGCCCGCCGAACAGGAACAGCCAGAAGCTCACCGCGTTCAGCCGGGGGAAGGCCACGTCCGGCGAGCCGATCTGCAGCGGCATGATCACGTTGGCGAACCCGGCGAACAGCGGGGTCGCGAACAGCAGCATCATGATCGTGCCGTGCATGGTGAACAGCTGGTTGTACTGCTCGTTGCTCACCAGCTGCAGGCCGGGATGGACGAGCTCGGCCCGGATGAGCAGCGCCATGACGCCGCCCAGCGAGAAGAACAGGAACGAGGCGATCAGGTACATGTAGCCGATGACCTTGTGGTCCGTGCTCGACAGCCAGCGCACGATGATGCGGCCCTTGCTCGTCGCCCGCGCCGGCGCCACGGCGGACGTCAACGGTTCGTCAGTACGCGGTTCGTCAATGGTCACCGGAGACCCCCCATTTGCCCCATGGTGCTCTCGGCGCCCTCACATGACGGTGTTTACGCAGGTCAGCGCCGCACGACGGGCTTACCCCCGTCCGAGCGGACCTATGCCGCCACCCGACGGGCTCGACCGCCTCCGGGCGGCGGGACGGCCTCCGATAGCCTCCTGAACGTCCAGTTTGGGAGGGAATGGGTTGTCGGGGGTTGTTGCGGCGTTCGCCGCTTTGGTGTCGGTCGCCGTGCTCGGCTACGTCATCGGCGTGATCGGCCTGCTGCGCGCCAGCGACGAGCTCGTCCTGTCACGGCTGGCGTTCTACGTGGCGACCCCGGCGTTGATGTTCGCCACCGTGTCCAGGGCCGACCTGGGGGCGCTGCTCTCGCCGGTGCTGCTGACCGAGATCATCGCGGTCGCGTGCACGCAGCTCGTCTTCGTCCTGGTCGCCAAGCTGATCTGGCGGCGGACGACCGGCCAGGCCACGATCGGCGCCCTGGCCTCCTCCTACGTCAACGCCGGCAACCTCGGCGTGCCGATCTCCTTGTACGTGCTCGGCGACGCCGCCCTCGTGGCCCCCATCCTGCTCTTCCAGCTCCTCGTCCTGACCCCCGTCTCGTTCCTCATCCTCGACCGGGGCACCCGCTCCCGCCGCGCCGCCCTCCTGCTCCCCTTCCGCAACCCCCTCACCGTCGCCTCCCTGCTCGGCCTGGCCCTCGCCCTCAGCGGCGTCACCCTGCCCGTCACGGTCATGCGCCCGATCGACCTGCTCGGCGGCGCCGCCGTCCCGGTGGCGCTGCTGGCCTACGGCCTGAGCCTGTACGGCTCCCGGCGGGCGCCCGTCGCCCCGGAGGAGGACGGCGTCGCCAAGGACATCGCCCTGGCCGTCACCCTCAAGGCCATCGCCCAGCCCGCCCTCGCCTACGCCACCGCCCGCTTCGCCCTCGGCCTGGAGGGCACCCACCTGCTGGCGGCGACGCTGTTCGCGGCCCTGCCCACGGCCCAGAACATCTACGTGTACGCGGTCACGTACGACACGGCCCGGCGGCTGGCGCGCGGCGCGGTGCTGCTGACCACCGGCTTGTCCATCCCGATCATGACCGCCATCGGCGCCGCGCTGGGCTGACGCGCGGCGCGACGGCGCACGCTCACACCCCACATGGTCGCCGCCGGCCTCAGCTCAGCAACCAGGTTCGTCTCTTCTTCACATGCTGCGACTGCCGCAGACCGACCAACTCGGCCAGGCAGCCCGAACCAGCCCGAGACCGAGCGCGGCGAACATCCACGAGCCCGCCTTCACGCTCCGGCAGAACGACCGCCCGCCACACCTGGACCGCGCCGAGCGTGGTGGCCGACCGCCTTGAGCGAGAGCAAGGGCGATTCAGCGCTCAGACCGGCACATCGCGGTATACATTTTGATGGAGAGCTACACGTAACCAATTCAGGCGACTTCGTGAGGCTCTGGGGCCTTTCAGGCGCCGCGGGTGCCTTAAGAAGGGTTGTGCGAGTTGCAGAACTTCATGGAACAACTCCCCGCACTCATCGGCGTCTTACTGGGCGCGGTCGGAACGTACAGCGTGACCGCGCTCACCGAACGCAAGCGGTGGAAACGACAGCTTGCCACGAGATGGGACGAGCGGCGGGTGATCGCCTACATGGAGTATGCGCATGCCGTCAAGAAGACCATCTCCATCTGCGTCAAGCTGGCAGCTCAGCGGGACGTGGGCGTCGAGCTCAACTTCCTGGCACCGGAATACGCCGAATCAGACTTGGCCGCAGCAGAGGAAGAGCGAACCATAAGCTGGGAGGCCGTGCTTCTTTTCGGCAGCGACGAGGCTATCGCCGCCGGAAGAAGATGGCATGAAGCCGTTTTTCGGCTGGAATTGATTGCCACCGGGCAAGAGGCCGATCTCTCCTGGGATCTCGCCATTAAAGCGACGAGCCGCGCACGGGGAGAATTCTATAGAGTGGTCAAGCGCGAGATCGGCATGAAGGAGACAGGGACACCCGGAGCCTACGATTGGCAGCTCAGCACTTTTCTGGGCAAGCTTCCAGGCCCGGCGGGCGCCAAGGGTCTCCCAGCGCACGAAGCCCCGCCCAAGCTGCGTCCTTCAGGTGATGGAGCGTGACCGCGTGCGCGGACTTCTGTCCGCCGACCGGGCTTCCATCGCCGTGGCGGCGTACTGCGGCCGCTTGAAAGTGATCTCATGCCGACGGCGACGGGCTGACGAGGAACCGGGAAAAAATCTTCGGGGGATGTGTCGATCCGCCGCCGGCCCGTTCGACGCGTCGGTAGAAGGACGACCACGACCCCTGAGGAGGGACCCCGTCATGCAGAAGATCACCACGTTCTTGTGGTTCGACGACCAGGCCGAGGAGGCCGCCGCCTTCTACACCTCGCTGTTCCCCGGCTCCGGCATCCTGCACGTGCAGCGGCCCGGTGAGGGGCAGAAGGCGGTGTCGGTCGAGTTCGAGCTGGCCGGGCAGCGGTTCATGGCGCTGAACGGGGGCCCGCAGTACACGTTCACCGAGGCGATCTCGCTCTTCGTGGACTGCGAGTCGCAGGAGGAGGTGGACGAGCTGTGGGCCAGGCTCACCGAGGGCGGCGAGGAGTCGCGGTGCGGCTGGCTGAAGGACCGGTGGGGGCTGTCGTGGCAGATCATCCCCCGGCGGCTCCAGGAGCTGCTCCAGCACCCCGACCCGGTGACGGCGCAGCAGGTGATGAAGGCGATGCTGGGCATGCAGAAGATCGTCATCAGTGAGCTGGAGGCGGCCGCCGGTCAGTGACCGGCGCGGTCGGAGGGGCGGGCGCTTCCCGGAAGGCGCCCGCCCCCCTGCGTCTCAGCGGGGTGTGATCAGCCCCCTCCGGTACGCCTTGACGAGCGGGCGCGGCACCAGCAGCTCCCGCCCGTCCACCACGACGGGGACCAGGTCGGGCACGCGGGCCTTCCACTGGCTGCGGCGATGCCGGGTGTTGGCCCGGGACGTCCTGCGCTTGGGCACGGCCACGGCTACCAACTCGCCTTCGTGACACCGGGCAGCTCGCCCCGGTGCGCCATCTCGCGGAAGCGCACCCGCGACAGCCCGAACTTGGTCAGGTGCCCGCGGGGCCGTCCGTCGATGGCGTCGCGGTTGCGTACCCGGGTGGCGCTGGCATCCCGGGGCTGGCGGGCCAGCTCGCGTACGGCGGCGGCCCGCGTCTCCGGGTCGCCGGTCCTGATGAGCCGCTTCAGCTCGGCCCTGCGGGCGGCGTGGCGCCGCACGACGGCCTTGCGGCGCTCGTTCGCGGCGATCTTGCTTTTCTTGGCCATCAGATCCGCTCCCCTCGGGCACGGATGCGCGCGACGGCCTGCTCGATGCCGATCCTGTCGATGATCTTGATGGCTCTGGTGCTGAGCGTCAGCCGTACGTGGCGGCCCTCGCTGGGCAGCCAGTAGCGCCGGCGCTGGATGTTGGGGTCCCACCGTCGCCGGGTGCGCCGGTGGGAGTGGGAGACGGCGTTGCCGAACACCGGGGCGACGCCGGTGAGCTGGCAGTGTGCGGACATCATTTCCTCTCGTCGGGGGATCCCTATCGCTCCTCACGGAACGTCACGTGCCGGCGCACGATCGGGTCGTACTTGCGCAGCGTGAGCCGCTCGGGGTCGTTGCGGCGGTTCTTCCTGGTCACGTACGTGTAGCCGGTCCCGGCGGTCGAGCGGAGCTTGATCACCGGGCGCAGCTCGTTCCTGGCCATCGCGATTCCTTCCGGGTTGCGGAGCTGTGCCTTTCGGGTTGCGGAGCTGTCCTTCCGGGTTGCGGAGCTGTGCCATGATAACGACAACGGTTTTCATTTCTGCAACTGGAGGTCCGGTGCCCACCCCCGTCGTCCTCGTCGCGGGCCTGCACGGCGCGGCCCGCACGGCCGCCGTCGAGCGGCTGCTCGCCGACCATCCCGGCTCGCTCGCCGTCCACCACGACCTCGGACGGGTCACCACCGGCCGGATCACGCGCACCGTCCGCGACGCCCACGGCGTGCGGGAGAGCGCGGAGGTGCGGCTCGCGCACGGCTGCGTCACCTGCACCGTCCGCGAGGACCTGCTCCCCCGGCTCGTCGCCCTCGCGCCCGCCGCCCCGCTGCTGATCGCCGATCTCTGGGACGCGGTCGAGCCCCGCTCGGTCGCCGAGGCCGTCGACTGCCCCGAGGCCCGCGACCTGCTGCGGCTCACCGCCGTCCTGACCGCCGTCGACAGCGCCGCCCTGCCGCACGACCTGACCAGGGGCGAGCGCCTCATCGAGGTCGGCAAGCCCGCGGCGGCCGGCGACCAGCGCTTTCTGGCCGAGGTGCTGACCCGGCAGCTCGAGTACGCCACCGGCCTGGTGCCGCACGGCGGCGACGAGGAGGACGAGGAGCTGACGCTGGCCGTGCTCGCGCACCTGACCCCGTTCACGCCGGTGCACCCGCTCACGACCCTGCCCCCGGTCACCGGCCCGGCCCTGTGCACGGCCGAGCTGGGCGAACGCGTCGAGCCGGCCACCGCCCAGCTCCCCGGCGACACCCGTACCGGCGAGATCACCACCATGGTGTGGCACCGCCGCCGCCCCCTGCACCCCCGCCGCCTCTTCGAGGCGGTGGACGAGCTGGTCACCGAGTCCGTACGCTCGCGCGGCCGCTTCTGGCTGGCGACCCGCCCGAGCCGGCTGCTGGCCTGGGACGCGGTCGCCGGGATCGTCTCGGTCGAGGACGCCGGCCCGTGGCTGGCCGCGCTGCCCGAGGCCGCCTGGGACCTGGTGCCGCCGGCCCGCCGCCTGGCCGCGTCCCTGGATTGGCATCCGGAGACCGGCGACCGCGTCCAGCACCTCGTCCTGACCGGCCCCGACCTGGACACCGGCCGCCTGCGCGCCCTGCTGGACTCCTGCCTGCTCACCCCCGAGGACGGCCCCGCCGCCTGCCTCGACGACCCGTTCGCCCCGATGCTGGACCTGAAGGAGATCGCATGAGAGCCGGCCACCGCCGCGCGCCGCGCAGGAAGCCGAACCCGCTGCTGGGCGTGGAGCGCATCGACTACAAGGACACGAACCTGCTGCGCCGCTTCATCTCCGACCGGGGCAAGATCCGCAGCCGGCGGGTCACGGGGGTGAGCGTGCGGCAGCAGCGGGAGCTCACCCGCGCCATCAAGACCGCCCGCGAGATGGCCCTGCTGCCGTATTCCGCACGTCCCGGCACGTGAGGCCGGCGGCGGGCTTGAGGTCAACAAGCTTGAGGTCAACCGAGCTTGAGGTCCTAGCGTGGGCGTCCTGACCGCGTTCCCTGAGAGAAGGATGATCACGATGCGCCTGACCACGAGCCTGCCGACGGACGGCAGCGGCATCCCCGACGTCGCGAAGGCCCGCCATCTGGAGCGACTCGGCTACGACGCCGCCGGCTTCTCCGACGTGATCGTCGGAGATGGCACGCCCGGCGTGGACCCGGCGGTCACGCTGGCCGCCGCCGCGACCGTCACCGAGCGGATCGGGCTGGAGTTCGGTGTGCTGAGCCTGCCGTTGCGGCCGGTCGCGTGGGTGGCGTCCCAGGTGCAGACGTTGCAGCTGCTGTCGGGTGGCCGGGTGGTGCTGGAGGTGGGGATCGGCGGCTTTCCCGGCTCGCCGTTCTGGCGGGCGGTCGGCGCGCCGGTGTCCGGCCGGGGCGCTGGACCGACGCCGCGCTGCGCGCGCTGCCCGGCCTCATCGCCGGCCGGCCCACTCCGGTGGGCGGGCCGAGGTGACGCTCGGCCCGGCCGCCGCCGTCCCGCCGATCCTGGTCGGCGGGAACTCCGAGGCGGCCATGCGCCGCGCCGTCCTGTACGGGGACGGCTGGGCGCCCTCCCTCCTCACCCCCGCCACGCTCGCGGCCAAGGTGGCACGGCTGCGCGAGCTGGCCGGGGAGCTCGGCCGCCCGGTGCCGTCGGTGTCGGTGGGCGGCCACGCCTTCCTGTCGGGTGACCGGGCCGCGCTGGAGTCGTTCGTCTCCATGCTGTCGGGGTCGCACGGCATGCCGGAGGAAACGGCCAGGGACGTTCCGGTCACCGGCGGGGTGGCGGAGGTGGTCGAGCGGCTGGCGGCGTACGCGGAGGCCGGGGCGGACGCGGTGGGGCTGGCCCTGGACGGCGCGGAGTGGATGCGGCAGGCGGAGGTCCTGGCCGAGGCCCGCGACCGGCTGTGACATCGTGAGCCCGGCGGCGCGGCCAGGTTGGGACGCGTGACGCGGCGGCACCGGTTCGACGGCGGCGTGGCTAGGTTGGGACGCGTGACGCGGCGGCACCGGTTCGACGGCGGCGTGGCTAGGTTGGGACGTGTGACGCAGCGGCACTCTTTCGACGGCGGCGGCTCCACCCGGTGGGACGTCGGGGCGGCGCTGCTGTGCGTGCTGGTGTTCTGGCTGCCGGTCGCCTCCTGGGCCCAGGCGGGGCTGATCGTGGCGCTGGTCGCGGGCATGGTGCTGCGCGCGCGGCGCCCGGTGGCGGCGTTCGTGCTGGTGACGGCCGCGACCCTGGCGGGGGCCGCGCTGGGCGTGACGCAGGACCCGTTCGTCGCCTCCGCGTGGGTGCTCTACCGGGTGGCGCTGACCCGCGGCACCGTCCGGTCGCTCAACGCCGTCGCGGGCGCCACCGCCGTGACCATCGCGGGCGTCGCGTTCCTCGGCACCGCCGACGCGGAGAGCACCGTCCGCTACACACTGCTGAGCCTGCTCGCCCTGGCCGCCGCCTGGGTGCTCGGCGCGACCACGCGCCGCGCCGCGCTCCAGGCCGAGCAGGCGATGCTCGCGGAGCGGCAGGCGGCGGTCGTCGCCGAACGGCTGCGCGTGGTGCGCGAGGTGCACGACGTCGTCTCCCACTCGCTCGGCACCATCGCCGTGACCGCCGGCGTCGGGGCCCGCGCGGACGATCCCGGGCGCCTGCAGGGCAAGCTCTCCCAGATCGAGACGGTCAGCAGGCAGGCGCTCGGCGAGTTGCGGACGACGCTGGGCGCCGTGCGCGGCGACGGCGAGAGCGCCGAACGCCACCCTCAGCCGGGCCTCGGCGACCTGCCCGCGCTGGCCGAGCGGATGCGCGGCAGCGGGCTCACGGTGACGTTGACGGTGCCCGCGACGGTGGCGGTGCCGGCCGGGGTCGAGCTGGCCGCGTACCGGATCGTGCAGGAAGGTCTGACGAACGCCGCCCGCCACGCGCCCGGCACGCACTGCGAGGTGACGCTGACCTGCGCGGACGGGGACCTGCACGTCTTCGTCACCGACGACGGCCCCGCGGCGTCCGCCGTCCTCCCCCGCCCGCCGGACGGTCCGGGGTTCGGGCTCGTCGGGCTGCGCGAGCGCGTCGAGCTGCTCGGCGGCCACCTCACCGCCCGCTCGCGCCCCTGCGCGGGCTTCGAGCTGCACGCGACCATCCCCCTCAAGGAGGCACCCCGTGCCTGACCAGCGGATCAAGGTCCTGGTGGCCGAGGACCAGCCGCTCCTGCGCGCCTCCCTCGTCGAGCTCGTCGCCGGCGACCCGCGCCTCGACGCCGCCGAGGCCCGCGACGGCAGGGAGGCGGTCGAGGCGGCCGGCAGGGTGCGTCCCGACGTGGTGCTGATGGACATCCGCATGCCGGTCATGGACGGGCTGGAGGCCACGCGCGCCATCTGCGCCGCCCATCCCGGGACGAAGGTCGTCATCCTGACGACGTTCGACCTCGACGAGTACGTCTACGAGGCCCTCCGCGCGGGCGCCACCGGCTTCCTGCTGAAGAACGCCGGCACCGACGAGATCCTGCGGGCGGTGCACATCGCGTACGAGGGCAACGCCATGCTCGCCCCCGAGGTGACCAAGCGCATGATCGCCGGCCTCGCCGCCCGCAGGGCTCGCCCGGACTCCGATCGCATGGCGATGCTGAGCGATCGGGAGCGGGACGTGGTGGCGGCGATCGTCCGCGGCCTGTCCAACGACGAGATCGCCGCCGCGCTGTTCCTCAGCCGCGCCACCGTCAAGACGTACCTGAGCAGGCTTTTCCTCAAGCTCGGCGTGCGGGACCGCACGCAGCTCGTCATCCTCGCGTACGAGACCGGCTTCGTCGACAGCCTCCGATCGCTGTAGCGATCGCTTCCGATTGCTAACCTATGGGGCATGACCGAGCTACGTGAGGTGGCCGCCGCGCTGCGCCAGATCAGCGCCGGCTTCGCCGCCCTGGCCGACGCGATCTCCGATACGGAGCCTCCGGAGGAGGCCCGGTACCGGGAGCTCATCCAGGAGTGGGGGGAGCGGGGCCTGACCAGGGCCGAGGCGAGTGCGCTGTTCCGCAAGCACGGCTTCTCGCCGCAGGTGGCGGGCGGCTGGGCGCGGGGCGACTGGCTGGAGATCCGCGACGACGGCCGCCGCTACCTCACCGAACGATCTCTGCGCTGGCTGAGCGATGACTGAGCCGTTCAGCGTGCGCATGGAGGTGCGCGTCTACGAGGTCGACCCGCAGCTCCACCTCAACGGCGGCTTCTACATCCAGTACGCCGACCACGCCCGCTTCGCCTGCGTCCAGGCGGCAGGGGTGTCCGTCGAGGCCCTGCTCGGCAGCGGCCTCGGGCCCGTCAACCTGGAGACCGTCATCAAGTACCACCGCGAGCTGCGCGGCGGCGACCAGGTGGACGTCACGTGCGCGTGGGAGTGGGGCGGCGGCCGGACGTACCGCGTGCACCACCGCTTCCTCCGCCTGGACGGCACCCTGGCGGCCGAGGTCGGCCACGTGAGCGGCCTGCTCGACCTCAGGACCCGCCGCCTGGTCGCCTCCCCCGGCCACGAGTGGCGCATCCGCGCGGACGACCCCGCCCTGCTGGGTCTCGACCCCTAGCGACCACTCTTCGGGGTCTCAACCCCCAGCAGCCCCGGAATGTGGCGTATTGCCCCCTTGCCGTTAACTTTCCTGACAGATCACCGTCTATGTGGTCAACTTACCGTCGGCGAGGCTGCACCCCCCTCATTGGAGGTTCGTCGATGGAACGTCGCCATTTCCTGCGCGCCTCGGTGCTCGGGCCGGCACGATCGCCTTCTCCGGCAGTCTCTGGCAAGGAGCGGCACTCGCCGCGCCCGCCCAGAACGCCCCCGGCCCGTACGGCGCCCTGCAAGCCGCCGACGCCAACGGGATCCAGTTGCCCGCCGGGTTCACCAGCCGGGTGGTCGCCCGCTCCGGCCAGGTGGTCCCCGGCACGTCGTACACCTGGCACCACGCCCCCGACGGCGGCGCCTGCTTCGCCGACGGCAGCGGCTGGATCTACGTGTCCAACTCCGAGATCAACCCCGGCGGCGGCGCCTCCGCCCTCCGCTTCGACGCCGGCGGCGACGTCACCGCGGCCTACCGGATCCTGTCCGGCACCCGGACGAACTGCGCGGGCGGCAAGACGCCGTGGAACACCTGGCTGTCGTGCGAGGAGGTCAGCCGGGGCTTCGTCTACGAGACCCATCCCTTCGGCGGCACCGCCGTGCAGCGGCCGGCGATGGGCCGCTTCAAGCACGAGGCCGCCGCGGCCGACCCGGTGCGCCGCGTCATCTACCTCACCGAGGACGAGCCCGACGGCCGTTTCTACCGGTTCATCCCGACCACGTGGGGCGCCCTGTCGTCCGGCGCCCTCCAGGTCCTGATGGCCGGCTCCGCCACCTCGGGCACCTTCACCTGGGCGAACGTCCCCGACCCGGACGGCTCCCCGACCGCCACGCGCGCCCAGGTCTCCGGGTCCAAGTCGTTCAACGGCGGAGAGGGCTGCCACTACGCGAACGACACCGTGTGGTTCACCACCAAGGGCGACAACCGGGTGTGGCAGCTCAACCTGACGAGCGACACCTACGAACTGGCCTACGACGACAGCCTCGTCAGCCCCGGCACCCCGCCGCTCACCGGCGTCGACAACGTCACCGGCGCCACCTCCGGCGACCTCTTCGTCGCCGAGGACGGCGGGAACATGGAGATCTGCCTGATCACCCCCGACGACAAGATCTCGCCGTTCCTGCGGATCAACGGCCAGAGCTCCTCCGAGATCACCGGGCCGGCCTTCAACCCGGCCGGGGACCGGCTGTATTTCTCCTCGCAGCGCGGGACGTCGGGGTCGTCGTCGGGCGGCATCACGTACTGCGTGACCGGCCCCTTCCGCACCTGACCGCCGGCCGCGTGTTCCGGTAAGCCGATCATGACCGTCCGCCTCGTCGCCATGGGGTGCCTGCCGCACCTGTGGCGGATCGGTGAGCCGCGGGCGGTCAGCGCGGGCGGCTGAGGGCCGCCTCGGCCAGATCCGTCCACTTCTCGGCCGAGGAGTGGGGCACGACCACCCAGTCCCTCATCTCCCTGCCCCGCCCCGACGGGTCGAACAGGGAGGCCCCGTCCAGCCGCAGCGCGGCCTCGTGCTCCGGGGTGTCCCTGACCAGCCGGAACACCATCGCGCCGTCACGCTGCAGGCTCGCGAACACCTTCCCCGCCCGATCCTTGAGCGCGGGGCTGCCCATCATCCTGGAGATCCGTACGCCCAGGTCGGCCAGTTCGGCACCGACCCGCTGGAAATCCTCTTCCGCACCCATTGTCAGCCGATCCCCGTTCTGTGGTGGTGTGATCGGACAGCATAGTGCCGAAGATCGGCCTGCTGGGCGACACTCCTTCGGCCCGCAGATGCCCAGGGCCTTGCCGATCAGCGCACGGAGATTGACCGGCCGCTACTTCGGCCCGCAGATGCCCAGAGCCTTGCCGATCAGCGCGGGGTCCTCGACCGCGTCGAGGAGCGCCATCGCGTAGTCGGCGCGGGAGAGCTGCATCGCCCCACCCGTCGCGTTGGCCTCGAAGTCGACGTGCACCCGCCCCGCGGGCGGCTTGTCGTTCAGCATGGTCGCTCGCGCGATGGTCCAGTCGAGGCCGCTGACCTGCAGCATGCCCTCCGCGCGCGCCAGGTCCACGTACGCCTCGCGGAAGAACAACCACGCCAGCGTGACCGCGAGGCGGGGGGCGGGTGGCGGGCACCGAGCGGCTGCTCGTCATCACCACCCGCCGCACGCCGGCCTCGCGCATGGCGGTGATGAGCGTGCTCGCGATCCCGCTGCCGCCGACCGCGGCGAGGACGGCGTCCTGCCCCTGAACGGCCGCCCGCACGGCTTCGAGGTCGTGCGCGTCGCCCTGGCGCACGTCCGCGAGCCGGCCCCGGTCGGTGAGCAGTTCGGGGCGGCGGGCGAAGGCGGTGATCTCGTGCCCGCGCCCGGCGCCCTGGGTCAGGACGTGCTTGCCGGTACGCCCGGTCGCGCCGATGACCAAGATCTTCATAGCATGGCACCCTTCTATATGGCTGTTTGCACTATAGCCATACGCACCTCCCTTAGTGCAAGCTGCACTATGCTCTGGGGCGTCGAGCGCAGCACAAGGAGCGCCCCTGCATCGAAGAGATCGGTGCGGCGGCAGAAATTTCGCGCCCGTCCGCGCAAGAATCCGGTACCGGCTCCGACCCCATACCGAACGGCACCCGACGGGGGCGCCGCCCGACCATAGAGGGACAAGACATGAAATTTCTGCTGATCATGCACAACAACCCGCAGATCTGGGACGCACTCACCGAGGAGCAGCGCAACGACGTCATGAACGGCCACGGCGCCTTCATGGAGACCATCACCAAGTCCGGCGAGCTGATCAGCACCGCGGCCCTGGCCGACCCGTCCCAGAGCGTCGTGGTCCGCGTCCGGCGCGGCGCCCCCGTCGTCACCGACGGCCCGTACCTGGAGGCGAAGGAGTTCCTCGGCGGCTATTACCTGGTGGAGTGCGACAGCCGCGAACGCGCCCTGGAGCTGGCCGCCCTCATCCCGGACGCCGGCGTCGAAGGTCTCGGCATCGAGGTGCGGCCGGTCGTCTTCGCCGGCACGGCCGACGGCTGAGCCCGGTGAAGTTCCTGCTGAACGTGTACGTGAGCACCGCGGCCGGCGACGCCTTCGACCACGAGCGTCTGCTGGCCGTGGCCGGGCGCTCGGGCGAGCTCATCGACGGCCACACCCTCGCCGACCCCTCCGTCAGCACGGTCGTCCGGGTCCGGGACGGCGTGGTGCAGGTGAGCGAAGGCCCGTACCTGCCCGCCGCCCACCATGTCGCCGTCCAGTGCCTCCTCGACTGCGACAGCCGGGACCGCGCCGTCGAACTGGCCACCCTCATGGCCGGCGACCAGGCCAGAGGCATAGAGGTACGCCCTTTGATGGATTTATCCGGCATGGAAATGTAACCACCCCCAACACCCGAGGACCTGCCCCACGGCCCACCACCCCAGGCAGGTCCTCGACCCGCCCCCTCCAGCCGGGTCCGCAGCCTCCCGCCCTCAGGCAGGTCCTCGGCCCTGCCGCCCGAGCCAGGTCCTCGACCCCGCCGCCCCAAGCAGGTCCTCGGCCCGCCTCCCTCCAGACAGGTCCGCCGCCTCCCGCCTCCAGCTAGGTCGTCGGCCTGCCACTTTCGGACAGCTTCCGGCCTCAGCTCGGCAAGCACCCCCAGCCTGCCCCGCATCCGCCCAGACCACCCTCCCACCTCCACGCGACAAAGCGCCTCACGCCGCCTCTCCCTCTCACACCCGGCATATCGCGCTTTTCCCGCTTGAGACAAAGGAACCATAAGCCTCCGCCAGCCGTTCTCCCAGCATGGGAAGGGTCGACGATTTCGTGGAGAATTTCTTCGATCGGAATTTCTGGGCCGCGTTCACCGCAGGCAGCCTCATGCTCGGAGCCTTCCCCCTGATTTTGCTGCAGCAAGCATTTGATCAGCCGGAGTTGTGGCCGCGCGTCATGACAGGTGCCGCCATCGGAGCGGGCATCATGACCCTTCCCACCGCCCTCCTGCTGGCTCCGCCGGCACGCCGCCTGGCTCAAGGCGCGCTGGCCCTGCTCGTCTCGGTGGCCGTTCTCGCCTCGTTCGCCACGGCGGCACCTCACAGGCACGATCCGGTTCTGGTGCCCTTGGAGGGGCCCGGCCAGGCCGAATGGGCGGGCACCGCGGCACTGATCGTCGCCTGGGGCGCGGCGGCCGTACTGGTGATGGGTTCGTACGCTATGACCCGGCAATCCCGCGGCCGGAAACACCGTGCCCACGTGAAGCAAAACGACGACGGCATTTACGTGGCGGTGTGTTCTTGCGGCTGGCGCGGAAAAGCCCTCCAGGACAGCTCCGCCGCTTTCGACGAGGCCGGCCGCCACGCGAACAAGGTGGACATCACCCTCCGCAAGGTCTCGAATTCCCCCTCGAAAAACCCTTGACTCGTCCACAAAGGCAAATCACCCTCCCCGCCTCGAACAGACCGTCATGTGCAACACGGGCAGGCGGTAGGCGCTGATCAGCCATCGTCGAACGCCAGGAGGCCACCGCAGCATGACCGCTCGCGCCGAACGCCCGCTGCTCTTCCTCGACGTCGACGGCCCCCTTCTCCCCTTCGGCGAGGACCCGGAACGTGGAGCGCGAGGCACTGCGCCGGACTCCCGCTTGGCCCGGCTCACCCCCACGATGGGGGCTCGGCTGGCCACGCTGCCCTGCGACCTCGTCTGGGCGACCACCTGGGAAGAGGCGGCGAACGACGAGATAGCACCCCGAATCGGCCTGCCGCACCTGCCCGTCGTGACGTGGCCGGAGCCAACCGGACGTCACGAACGTGAGGACCGATGGTTCGGGCTCTGCTGGAAGACCCGGACCTTGGTGAGCTGGGCAGGTGGACGCCCGTTCGCCTGGGTCGACGACGAGATCACCGACGCCGACCGGGAGTGGGTCTCCGCCCATCATGGCGGCCCGGCTCTCCTCCACCACGTGAAGTCCTACCGAGGACTGACCGGCGCAGACTTCGCCATCCTGGACCACTGGCTCCGAGCCCTGTGAATCACCGCGATCACAGGATGTGACACGTACCCGGAGCATTTGCAAGGCGTAGACGAGCACCATGCGGGACGAGCTGGCAAACCCACGAATTCATGGGCAGAAGTCAGTCGTCGCCGTCGCCACCGGCCTTTCCTGGCCCATGGGTCGTCGGTGCGGCCGTGAAGACGCAGGACAAGGCGCTGCGCAGGATGGTGGCGAAGGAGCCGGTGACGCCGGGCTGCAGCCAGTGGCGACCGGCCACACGGATGGCGCCGGCGACCGCGGCAGCCGTAACGGCCGGGAACAGGTCGCGACGGGGGTCGGTGCCGGTGCGCTCGGCGATGGCCTCGGCGAGCGGGCCCTCCGCCATGCTGAACGCCTTGAGCGCCTCGCCCTCCAGCGCGGGCGTCGACATGATCATGGCCAGGCCGGCCCGGTCGGGCTCGGGGTCGGTGTAGAGCTCGGTCACCGCCGCGATCACGGCCTCCTCCAGCGGCTCCGCCGACGGTCTGGAGCGCAGCGCCTGCCCCACGCGCCGCGACTGGTCGGCCTGGAAGGCGCAGATCGCCTCCTCCCTGCTGGAGAAGTAGTTGTTGTACGTGCGGGGCGAGACGCCCGCGGCGCTGGCGATGTCGTGCACACGAACGAGCGCCAACCCGTTGGGGCCCTGCTCGATGGCCAGCCGTAGCGCGGCATGACCGATCGCCTCCCGGGTGGCCTGCTTGTTCCGTGTCCGCAGATCCATGGCGTCGTCGTTCATGACGTGAAGCCTACCGGATGATGCGTGGCACGCAACCTGTGCGTGACGCGCAAGTTGTGTGTAGAGTGCGGGGCAACGCCTGGCACTCCCCGAAGCGGAGTGCCAACCACCCGGTGTGCACCGGGACGGTGAGGTTTCGCAGGCTCCGACGTCATGCGCTGCGGACCGTCCGTCGCGGGCTCCGTCCCGACGCACACCGGTGCGGGGCGTGCCGCCTGTCCACGCACGCGACAGCACATGCTGCCCGAACGCGGACCCGGCGGCACGGGCGGCACAGACGCGAACCGAGCGGCCCGGACCGCCGCAAGGGCCCGGACCTGGCGACACGGCCCGAAAGGAGGCCGACCTGGCAGCGCAGCCTGCCCGCGCGGACCTGGACCGGCGGGACGGGCCACCTGCCCGCGGACCTGGCGACCGCGCTGTCCGGGCGCGGACGTGGCGGTACACGCGGCAACCACCCCGGATGCGGCTCAAGAACCAGAAAGATCCAACCAGAACAGGAGTGACGATGGCTTCAAAGATGATCGCGTTCGATGAGGACGCCCGGCGCGGTCTCGAGCGCGGTATGAACCAGCTCGCCGACGCCGTCAAGGTGACCCTCGGCCCCAAGGGCCGCAACGTCGTGCTGGAGAAGAAGTGGGGCGCTCCCACGATCACCAACGACGGTGTGTCCATCGCCAAGGAGATCGAGCTCGAGGACCCTTGGGAGAAGATCGGCGCCGAGCTGGTCAAGGAAGTCGCCAAGAAGACCGACGACGTCGCGGGTGACGGCACCACCACCGCCACCGTGCTCGCCCAGGCGCTGGTGCGTGAGGGTCTGCGCAACGTCGCCGCCGGCGCCAACCCGATGGCCCTGAAGAAGGGCATCGAGGCCGCCGTCGAGCGCGTCAGCGAGGAGCTGTCCAAGCTGGCCAAGGACGTGGAGACCAAGGAGCAAATCGCCTCCACCGCCTCCATCTCCGCCGCCGACGCCGAGATCGGCTCGCTCATCGCCGAGGCGATGGACAAGGTCGGCAAGGAAGGCGTCATCACCGTCGAGGAGAGCAACACCTTCGGCCTCGAGCTCGAGCTCACCGAGGGCATGCGCTTCGACAAGGGCTACATCGCCCCGCTGTTCATCACCGACGCCGACCGGCTCGAAGCGGTCCTCGACGACCCGTACGTGCTGATCGTCAGCGGCAAGGTGTCCGCCAACAGGGACGTGCTGCCGCTGCTCGACAAGGTCGTGCAGTCGGGCAAGCCGCTGCTGGTCATCGCCGAGGACGTGGAGGGCGAGGCCCTGGCGACCCTGGTGGTCAACAAGATGAAGGGGGTCTTCAGGTCGGTGGCGGTGAAGGCGCCGGGCTTCGGCGACCGCCGCAAGGCGATGCTGAACGACATCGCGATCCTGACCGGCGGCCAGGTCATCGCCGAGGAGGTCGGCCTCAAGCTGGAGACCGCCACCCTCGACCTGCTGGGCCGCGCCCGCAAGGTCGTGGTGACCAAGGACGAGACCACCATCGTCGACGGCGCCGGTGACGCCGAGCAGATCTCCGGCCGGGTCAACGAGATCCGCGCCGAGATCGAGCGCACCGACTCCGACTACGACCGTGAGAAGCTGCAGGAGCGGCTGGCCAAGCTCGCCGGCGGCGTCGCGGTGATCAAGGCCGGTGCGGCGACCGAGGTCGAGCTGAAGGAGCGCAAGCACCGCATCGAGGACGCCGTGCGCAACGCCAAGGCGGCCGTCGAGGAGGGCATCGTGCCCGGCGGTGGCGTGGCGCTGCTGCAGGCCGGCGCCAAGGCGTTCGACAAGCTGGAGCTGAACGGCGACGAGGCCACCGGTGCCGCCATCGTCAAGAAGGCGCTGGAGGAGCCGCTCAAGCAGATCGCGGTCAACGCCGGTCTCGAGGGCGGCGTCGTGGTCGAGAAGGTGCGCAACCTCACCCGGGGTGAGGGCCTGAACGCGGCCTCCGGCGAGTACGTCAACATGTTCGAGTCGGGCATCATCGACCCGGCCAAGGTGACGCGCTCGGCGCTGCAGAACGCCGCCTCCATCGCGGCGCTGTTCCTGACGACCGAGGCCGTCATCGCCGAGAAGCCCGAGAAGACCCCCGCCGCCCCGGCCATGCCGGGCGGCGGCGACATGGACTTCTGATCCGACGCTCCACCAGGCGCGGGACGAGAGGGGTGATGTCTGCCGGCCCTGTCCGGTCGTCCTTCCGAGGCGAGGGTACGGCCTGCGATCGGTCCCGACTGACGCGTTCGCACGCAGGTGAACCTCAGCCGATGAGGCGGATGAACGTCCGCGGGTGAGGCAAGCGAGCCTGAGCGGGTGATGCGGGTGGACCTCAGCGGGTGACGCAGGCGGACCTCAGGCCGAGGATGTGGCTGAACCTCAGCGGATGAGGCGAGCAGACCTCAGGCCGAGGATGTGGCTGAACCTCAGCGGATGAGGCGAGCGGACCTCAGCCGACGATACGGGTGGACCTCAGCCGAGGAACCGGATTGACCTCAGCGGATGAGCGGAAGCGAGGAGCCGCTCGCGGGCTGAGGCTAGGAGGGCGTGCGGGCTGGAGCTAGGAGCTTTCGGGCTCAGGCGTCGTGACGAGGGCGGCGGTTGGGGCCAGGCTGGAGGCGAGTTCGGCCACCGTCTCATGGACGCAGGCGGTGAAGTCGGCGTGCTCGGGCTGGTCGGTCCAGCGTTCGAACGCCGTTTGGAAGACGGCGATGCCGACCTGTGCGAGCAGCTTCGCCTCCGAGGTGGTGGCGCCTCGTTCCCGCAGTGCCGCGGCCAGGGCTTCGGCGACGGCGGCCAGCTTGGTTCGCTCGCGTTCCTGCAGCTCAGGGCTGGAGGCGATGATGGCGCGGCGTTGTGCGGCGTGCGGGACCAGATCGGCGAACAAGCCGCCGATGTCGGCCAGGGCGGCGAGCAGGGCCTGGAAGGGCGGGAGTGTGGCGTCGGCGCGCAGGACGGCGGCGGACACGGCGTCGGGAAGCTGCTCGGATCCGGCGAACAGCACGTCGCGTTTGTCGGTGAAGTAGCGGGAGAACGTGCGGCGGGTGAGGCCGGCGCGCTCGGTGATCTGGGTGACGGTGGTGTTCTCGTATCCCTGCTCGACGAACAGTTCCAGGGCGGCGGCGCGAAGCCGTTCCTGAGCTTTCGGGTCCCACCGTGGCATGCCGCCATCCTAGCAGTGATGACTCAGTGAGCCATCAGTGCTAGCGTGATGTCTCACTGAGTCATCACAACCCCTCCTGGAGGATGATCATGTCTCTGGCCAATCAGCGCGTCGTCGTCATCGGCGGCAGTTCGGGCCTGGGCCTGGCAACGGCCCGTGCGGCGGCGGAGGCCGGCGCGTCCGTCACGATCGCGTCCAGCCGCCCAGAGCGGCTGGAAAAGGCTCTGGCCGAGCTGCCGGACACCTGCGACGGCCTCGTCACCGACGCACGCGACGAGGCGGACGTCGCCGCCCTGTTCGAACGCGTCGGCACGCTCGACCATCTCGTCTACACCGCGGGCGACGCCCTGGACCCGCGGCCGTTGCGAGACCTGCCGCTCGACGAGGCCCGGCGGCTGTTGGACGTCCGCTTCTGGGGCGTGGTCGCCGCGGTCAAGCACGCGGCGCCGCGCATCAGGCCGGGCGGTTCGATCGTGCTGACCGGCGGGATCATCGGCGTCCGCCCGATGCCCGGCGCGGCGCTCATGGCCGGCGCTGCCGCCGCCCTCGAAGGCTTCGCCCGCGGCCTGGCCGTCGACCTGGCTCCGATCCGCGTCAACGCGGTCCGGCCCGGCGCCGTCCACACGCCGATGTGGGACGGCCTGCCGCAACCGCAACTCGACGCGATGATCGCCGCGCGCGCCGAACAAACGCTGGTCAAGGCGGTCGGCGAGGCGGACCAGATCGCGGCGACGAACCTGTACCTGATGGAGAACGCGTTCGTCACCGGCACCGTGCTCACCGTCGACGGAGGCTCCCTCCTGGCCGCCGGCTGAGGAGGAGTGCTGCCGCCCAGCTCTCGAAGACGCACACTGCGCGCGGCGGGGAGCGGGTCAAGCCGGCGCCCGTCGCCGATGCAGGCGGAAACGGCGGACGCGATGCCCTCACGGCGCGATTGGCCCAACGGCCGAGACGGCAGCCATGGTGCCACCATCCCGGCCGGTTCAGCGGGGCGGATATGCAGGCCGGTTCAGGGGGAGTGTGAGCGTCCCCGCTCGTTCGTCGGTGGCGGGCAGCCCTGACCGGCTCAGGCGAGCGTGCGCAGGCTGGGCCACAGGTTCGCGTCGAGATCGGGGAACTCCTCCAGCAGCCGGGCGAGGTCGGGGGCGAGTGCCCGCATGAACGCGTCGGTGGTGGCTGGGGAGAGGTCGGGGCGGGTGTAGCTGCGGCCGACCCGCTTGGTGAGCTCGCCGGCCGAGGGCGCAGCCCGCGGGTCCAGGCCGAGGAAGGTGAAGGTGCGGCGGGCCTGGGCGACGGGGTCGGCGACGCACTGCTCGTACTGCAGGACGAGCAGTTGCTCGCGGGGGAAGTGGGCGAGCAGCCACTGGAGCTGGCGCCAGTACAGGGAGCGGTGGAACTGGTGGTCGATGACGGCGGCGGGCGGCGCTGAGGGGGCCCAGGCGTGGTTGTGGCCGAGGGCCGACAGGAGGCGTTCGAGGGGGTCGCGTAGCAGGACGAGCAGTTTGGTGTCCGGGGCGGCGGCGCGCAACATCGGCGGGGTCCAGAAGTCGTACATGTAGCGGGGTGTCCATTCGCCCGCGAGGTGGCCGGGCGGGCGGGGGAAGTAGCGGTGGTAGGCGGCCGGGTCGATCTGCTCGACCTGCCCGTAATGGTCAAAGAAGTGCACTTCCTTGGTGCCGTAGAGACGCCGGTGGAGGGCGGTGATCGGCTCGCCGGCCGGCGGTCGCCTGTTGCCGTACTGGCGCTGGTGCAGCTCGGCGAGCGTCTCCTCGCTCTGGCCGGCGGGCGGCTCGCGTGGCGTCGCGATGGCGGGATGCCTGGCCAGCACCGCCCACCACCAGGTCGTGCCCGCCTTCATGGCGCCGACGCCGACGAAGTCGGGTGGCCCCGTCCGCCAGCCGGCGGGGATCTGCGGTGGCAGGGCGGCGGGCAGGACGTTGCTCAGCATCTCGGCTCCTCTCCGCGGGCGTTCTCCGCGAGATGCGCCCTTTGAGGGTATGCTACTCTATGTAGTCAAATAATTGCTATCTGTAGCGTTTGGCGTGAGGAAGGTCATGGACGAGGGGACCCCCGACGCTCTCCGGATGCTGCTCACCCGCACGGTCGTGCGGCAGTTCACCGATCGTCCCGTCGGCGACGAGCTGGTCGAGCTGATGCTGGAGGCGATGGTGGCCGCGCCGTCGGCCTCCAACCGGCAGGCGTGGGCCTTCGTCGCCGTCCGCGATCCCCGTACGCTGCGGCTGGTCACGGCCTTCTCCCCCGGCGTCATCGACCGTCCGCCGCTGCTCGTCGCGGCCTGCTTCGACCGCTCCCGTACGGCCCGCCGCCGCCCAGGCCCGTGGGACGAGGGGCTGCTGTGCGTGGCCATGGCGGTCCAGAACCTGCTGCTGGCCGCGCACGCCCTCGGGCTGGGCGCATGCCCGGTCGCCAGCTTCCGCGCGGGCCCGGTGCGGCGGCTGCTCGGTCTGCCCGCGCACATCGACCCCGTGCTGCTCGTCCCCGTCGGCCATCCCGCCAGGCTGCCCACGCGAGCGCCCCGGCGCGACCAGAAAGAGGTGATAAGTCATGACTTCTGGGGCCGCCATGACCGCGCGTGAGATCGGCGAAGAGCTCCTCCTGCTCGCCGCCTACCTGCTCAGCAGCGGCCGCGGCCTGCTCGACGAACCCGCCGCGTACGGCCCGCTGCGCTGCCTCGACGCCGCCCGCCGCGTCCTGGCCCTCGCGATCAGGGCGGGAGCGGGAAACGAGGACGTCGCCGCCCTCCGCGCCGAGCTGGACGACGTCATGTGCGGGGCCATGACCGAACGCGACCTCGACCACTTCCTCGACCACCTGTGCGAGAGGCTGGGGGCCTTGCTCCATGAGTCCGACCTCATCCAGACCACCCGAGGGTGACCCGCTCGTCCTCGACGCGCGGCCGTACACGCCTGCCTGCGGAAAGCTCCTCGCGCGAGGGGAGCACGCGTTGATCGGCGTGAGCGCGAACAACGGCTACTTCACCCAGCGGCGGCTCACGGCCCTGCTGGAATGGGCGTGGCGGCGTTTCGCCACCATCGACGTCGTCTACGCCGACCTGCACCTCGACAGCATGCTCGTCGCGGCCGGTTACCCGCCGCACAAGGCTCCGGCTCGCGCGGCCAGGGCCGTACGCGACACTCGGCGCCGCATCAGGCGCGCGGTCGAGTCCATCGAGGCTGTCAGGGTGCCTGAGGTGATCGGCACAGCGGGGGTGGTGGGGGCGACCGGTTCGGTGGGGACGGTCGGGGTGCGCGGTGCGACCATGGCCCGGGTGCGGGTGAGGTCCCTGTCGCAGTGTGTGGAGCTGCCCGGCTATCGGGCTGTGCGCCGGCGGCTCGAGGACGTGGCCGCCAGGGACGAGCGCGTCGGGCGGGCCTGTGAGGACCATGTGCGTCACGTCCTGCGGGCCCAGAACGGCGGTGCGCCGCCGCCGGGCAGGGAGGCGGAGATGGTGCGGGCGGGGCTCGCCTACCTGTGGGCGGAGCTGCCCACCCTGTTCAACACGCCTGAGGTCTTCGGTGTCCCGTCGTCCGTGCTCTGCTACCACAAGACGATGCCGGTGCTGCACAGCCTGTACGGCGCCACCGCGATCCGCCACGAGGCGCAGGGGTACGTCGTGGTCCGGCCCCGCGACCCGGCATGAGCGGCCGGCCGATGCGGGTCCTGTGCACGGTGACCGGCTCCCGCTCGCACATCCACGCCCTGCGTCCCCTCGCCCGCGCGCTGGCCGACGCCGGGCACGACGTGCTGATCGCCACCACCGCCGACCTCGCGCACGCCTCCGCTGCCACCGCCGGCCCCGCTCACGTCCTCGGCGCCGTCGGCCTCGAAAACGCGATCGGCGCCGGGCCGCGGGTTGTCGCCTGTCTGCCGGATCTGCAGGCGTTCATCCGGGACAGCGGGCGCTCGCCAGGGCCGCCCGGCCGCGCCGGCGAGGATCCGTGGCCGCCCTTCATCCTGGACATGCTGGCAGGGACGACCGACACCGCGTGGCCCGCGTTACTGGCCGTCGCGGAGGGTTGGCGGCCCGATGTGATCGTGCGTGACGGGATGGATCTCGCCGGGATTCTGGTGGCCGAGCGGCTCGGCGTGCCGCACCTGTCCATGCCGTCGGGCACCGCGAACGTCCTGCCGCCCGCGTCCGTCCTGTCCGCGCTGAACCGGCTCCGCGCCGCAGCGGGGTTGCCCGCCTGCGACGACCCGCGTTCCGTGGCGCCCTGTGGTCGCATCGACTACGTGCCCGAGCACTACTCCTTCGCCTGCCACCGGATCCCGGCGCTGCGCTACCGTCAGCCGCTCGACCGGGATCCGGCGGCCGTCCTGCCCGCGTGGGTGACTGGGGCGGCACCCGGTCGGCCGCTGGTTTACGCCGCGATCGGCAGCACGGCGCGCGAGGTCGCCAGCGGCCACAAGCCCTCGCCGGCACGGGAGGTCGCAGCCACCGACGAGCCCTCACCGGCACGGGAGGTTGCCGCCGCCCACGGGCCCTCCTCCGGCTTCCCTCACCCCGAACGGGCGTTGCGCGCGCTGATCGAGGGTTTGTCCCTGCTGCCGTGCACGGCCGTCGTCGCCACGGGTGGCGTGCCGCTCGGCGACATACGGGCGGCGCCGCACGTCCATCTGGCCGAGTGGGTCCCGCAGCCGCTGCTGCTGGAGTGCGCCGACCTGTTCGTCACGCACGGCGGCTACAACAGCGTCCGCGAGGCCATGCGCACGGCGACCCCGATGGTGGTCCTGCCGCTGTTCGGTGACCAGCCGCACAATGCGCGCCGCGTGGCGGCGCTGCGGCTGGGGTGTCAGGCCGGCGGGCAGAGCGGGGAGGCGGTGGCCGCCGCGTGCCGCGCCGTGCTGAGCGACCGGTCCGTCCAGGGTGTGGCGCGTGCGGCACGGCTGGCCATGCTCACGCTGCCGGGCGTCGAACAGGTGGTGGCCGATCTGGAACGGCTCGTACGCGAGCGTTGACTCACCGACCCGAACGGCGCCCAGCCGGCCGACCGGCACAAGACCGCGTTGCGAAGCACGCCCCACACCGCGGGCCGCAGCACCGATGTCAACCTTTGGCCGACGCGCGCGCCGCGCCCCTACTGGGACGCTGAGAACCATGATCGAAATCACCGGTCTGACCAAATACCACGGCGGAAGAGCCGCCATCCAGGACGTCTCGTTCGCCGTCCGCCCCGGCCGCGTCACAGGTTTCCTCGGCCCCAACGGCGCGGGCAAGTCCTCCACGCTGCGCATCCTGCTCGGCCTGGACCGCGCCGACGCGGGCTCCGCGCTCATCGGCGGCAGGCCGTACCGTGAGCTGCGCGATCCGCTGCGCACAGTCGGCTCGCTGCTGGAAGGCAGCGGCGCCCACCGGTCCAGGACGGCGCGCGCCCACCTGGGGTGGGTGGCGCACAGCAACGGCATCCCCAAGCGGCGGGTGGGTGAGGTGCTGGAGCAGGTGGGGCTGGCGGACGCGGCCGGCAGGCGGGTCGGCGGGTTCTCGCTGGGGATGGGGCAGCGGCTCGGTATGGCCGCCGCGCTGCTGGGTGAGCCGGCCGTGCTGGTGCTGGACGAGCCGGTCAACGGCCTCGACCCGGACGGGATCCGGTGGATCCGCCGGCTGCTCAGGGAGTACGCCGCCGACGGGCGTACGGTGCTGCTGTCCAGCCATCTCATGAGCGAGATGGCGGAGACCGCGGACGACCTGGTGGTGATCAGCGCGGGACGGGTGATCGCCGCCGGCCCGCTCGCCGAGGTCACCGCCGGGCACGCCTCGCTCGAAGAGGCCTTCTTCGCGCTCACCGACGCCGCGAGCGGGCGATGAGCGGCTACGGCGCGGTCGGCGCCGAGCTGCGCAAGCTCGTCACGCTCCCCTCGGCCCTGGTCGCCACCGCTCTGGGCACCGTGTTCACGCTCGGCGTCACCGCCATGTCCGTCGGACGGCTGCGCGACCGGCTCGACGCGGGCGCCCCCGACGACGGCTCCCGCCTCGACCTCGCGCTGAACATGAGCGCCCCGGGCGTGATCAGCGTGATCGTCCTGGGCATTGTGATCATCAGCAGTGAGTACGCCGTCAACGGCAAGGACGCGGGCGGCGGCCGTCAGATCCCCGTCACGCTCACCGCCGTCCCGCGGCGCGGCAGGCTGCTCGCCGCCAAGGCCGTCGCGCTGGTCCTGGCCAGTGGCGCCGTCGCGGCCGTCACCATCGGCGGCGCGATCCTGATGTCCCGGGTCATGCTGGGTGACCGCGGCACCCCGATGGGCGAGGTGGTGGCGGCGCTCGGGTGGCGGCCGGCCGGGGCGGTGGCGTACTGGGTGCTCACGGCGTTGATCGCGTTCGCCGTCACGGTCATGACGCGCAGCGGCATCGTCCCCATGGTGGCCTTCATCGCGAACACCACTCTCGTCTCGGTCACGTTCCTGCTCACCAAGGTGACCCCGCTGGCCAGGTACCTGCCGGACGTCGCGGGCGCGCAGATGTTCGCCACCGGGTACCCCGCCGAGTCGATGGTCGAGCCGCTGACCGGCGCGTTCGTCATGGCGGGCTGGGCGGTCGCGCTTCTCGCGGTCGCCGTCACAGTCTTCCTGCGCAGGGACGCGTGATGAGCAACCATCCGTGGAACACCGTGGCGGCGGAGCTGGCCAAGCTGCGCACGCTCCCCGCCGTCCTCGTCACGATCGCCGTCACCGTCGTCGTCGCCGCCGGGCTCGGCGCGGCCCTGGCCGCCGCGCCGTCCGACCGGCCGCTCGGCGCGGTGGACGCGGCGCTGCACGCCGTCGACTACGCCCAGACGGGGCTCCTCGTGCTGGGGGTGCTGGCCGTCGCCTCCGAGTACGCCGGCAGCCAGGCCCGCACCACCCTCACCGCCGTCCCGGGCCGGTTGCTGCTGATGGCCGGGAAGGTGACCGCCTATCTGATCACGGGGGGCATGACGGCGCTGCTCACCGTGGCGGCGGCCCTCACCGGTGCCATGATCGTGCATGGTGGCGGCCTGGTGCGCGATGACGGCCGGCTGGACAGTGGCGGCCCGGTGGGCGGTGGCGGCTCGGTGGGCGATGATGGCCCGGTGGGCGGTGGCGGCCTGGCGGACGGTGCTGGCCTGGTGAATGGTGGCGGCCTGGCGGACGGTGGCGGCCTGGTGAGTGGTGGCGGCCTGGTGGGTGGTGAGGATGTGGCGGTGCTGTTGCGTGCCGCCGCGTACCTCGTGCTGATCGGGCTGCTCGCGCTGGCCGTGGCCGCCCTCGTCAGGGACGCCGTCGCCGCGTCCGCCGTGGTGCTGGCGCTCGTCCTCGTGCTGCCGCCGGTCCTGGCCGGCGTCACCTCGCTGGCCGGGTACCTGCCGGGTGCGGCCGGTGCCCGCCTGTACCAGGCGGGGGCGGGGCTGAGCCCGTTCGAGGGCGGGCTGGTGCTGGGGTGTTGGCTCGCCGCCGCCCTGGCGGTCGCCGCGATCTCCTTCATCCGGCGGGACGCCTAAGGTCAAGGGACGGCTAAGGCCGCAGGACGGCTAAGGCCGCAGGACGGCTAGGGCCACGGGACGGCAAGGTCGCGGGACGCCTCAGGTCGCGGGACGGCCAAGGCCACGGACGCCTGAGGTCGCGGGACGGCTAATGTCGCCGGACGCCTGAGGTTAGGTGTCGAAGCGATGGCGGGCGGACTCGATGTGGCTCAGGTGCTCGTGCGTCCAGTCGCAGATCAGATCGACCGTCGCCCGCAGGGCGCGCCCCGGCCCGGTGAGGGTGTACTCGACGCGTGGCGGCACCGTCGGGTGCACCGTCCGCTCGGCCAGGCCGTTGCGCTCCAGCATGCGCAGGTTCTGGGTGAGCATCTTGTGGCTGATGCCCTCGACCTGGTCCCGCAGCTCGCTGAAGCGCAGCGTGCGGTCGCCGAGGGTCTCGATGATGAGCAGCGCCCACTTGTTGGCGACGTCGGAGAAGATCTCCCGCGCCAGGGAGTCGGCCCGCCGCAGGTCCGCTTCGTCGTACAGGGCGCTGGCCTGCTTGCTCCCCATGAGGTCCTCCGTCAGGTACGTTCTGCCACGTCGGCCCTCACTCTCCTACGGTTTCCCGGTAACCGCAAGAGAGCACGGAAGCGGCTGTGGATTCGATCTTCTGCCGGAGTTACCGTCACAAGCGCTGAACCCGGTGCTGAATGTGCGGATCGTACCGGTGCGCCCGAGTGGCTTCCCAGACGATCGAGTCGAGGTCCGGCATGCACATCCCGTTACTCGCGGTCCTGATCGCGCTCGCGCCCCTCGACGTGAAGGTGAACTTCTCGGACCAGGCCACGGCCCCGCCCACGGGGTACGTCCGCGACTTCGGCGAGGCGTACGGGCCGCGTTCCGGCGGCCTGACGTACGGCTGGGTCCAGGAGGGCACCACCACCCCGCTGTCGCTGGTCGGCAACGGCCGCAACCGCGCCACCGGCGCGGATGTGCGCCTGGACACGCTGGTCCACATGCAACTGCCCGCGGGCTCGGCGGGCGTCAGGACGCCGGGCGCCTGGGAGCTCGCGGTGCCGGCCGGCGCCTACCGGGTCACGGCGGCGGTCGGCGACCCGTCCCACACCGACAGCCGCCACTGGCTCGACGTCGAGGACCAGAACGGCATCGCCGCCTTCACCCCGTCCACCGCCGAACGCCACCGCACCGTCACCAGGACCGTCACGGTCACCGACGGCCGGCTCACGCTCAGCGCCGCCGGCGGCGTCAACACCAAGCTCGACTACGTGGACGTCACCCAGCTCACCACCCCCGCCCCGAGCGTGCGGCGCACCACCCCGGCCAACCGCGCCACCGGTGTCCCCGTGACCGGCGCCGTGGTCGCCGACCTGCGGCTGATCGCGGGCGGCGTCGCCATCGGCTCGCTCACCCCGGGCAGCGCCACGATCAGGCGGGTCAGCGATGGCGCCGCCGTCCCGGTCGAGGTCGCCACCAGCGGCGGCGGCGACACCATCAACGTCGCCCCCACCACCGCGCTCCAGCCGGACACCCTCTACCGGCTCGACATCACCAGCGCGATCACCGACACCTCCGGCGCCCCCTTCCAGCCGTACTCGATGGTCTTCACCACCGGCTCGCCGCCGGGCGGCGAACCCGCCTTCGACAAGGTCGTCTCCGGGGCGGGCGGCGCGCCGTACACGAGCGTCGCGAAGGGGCCGGACGGGCGCCTGTACGCGGCCACGCTGACCGGCCAGATCCGCCGCTACACGATCAACGCCGACGGGACGCTGACCGGCGAGCTGATCATCAATACGGTACGGAACGAGCACGGCGGCGCCGACCGCACCGTCATCGGCCTCGCCTTCGACCCCGCCTCCACGGCCGCCGCCCCGATCCTGTGGATCACCGACAACCAGGCGTACGCAGGCGCGGACGTACCGGAGTGGACGAGCAGGATCGCCCGGCTGAGCGGCCCGAACCTGGGCACCTACACCGCGGTCGTCACCGGGCTGCCCCGCTCGGCCCGCGACCACGAGACGAACTCGCTGGCGTTCGGCCCCGACGGCGCCCTCTACCTCACCCAGGGCTCCATGAACGCCATGGGCGCGCCCGACGGCGCCTGGGCCGGCCGGCCCGAGCGGCTGCTGAGCGCCGCCGTGCTGCGGCTCGACCCGGCAAGGCTGCCCGCGACGCTCCCGCTGGACGTGCGGACCGAGGCGGGCGGCGGCTACGACCCCTACGCCGCCGGAGCCCCGCTCACCTTGTACGCCACCGGCGTGCGCAACGCCTACGACCTGGTCTGGCACAGCAACGGCCACCTGTACGCGCCCACGAACGGCTCGGCCGCCGGCGGCAACACGCCCGCCACGCCGAGCCCGCTGCCCGCCTCCTGCGCGCGCCGCGGCTACACCGGCCCGCAGGTGCCCGCGATCACCGGCAACCCTCAGGACGAGACCGACTACGTCTTCGACGTCAAGCCCGGCCGCTACTACGGCCATCCGGTGCCGGCCCGTTGCGAATGGGTGCTGACCGGCGGCAACCCGACCGCCGCCGCCGACCCGTTCCAGGTCAACGCCTACCCGGCCGGCACGCTGCCGGACCCGAACCTGGACCTGGCCGGGATCTTCGACGCGGGCGCGCACGCGTCGGCGGACGGCGTCATCGAGTACCGCTCGGCGGGGCCGCTGCAGGGCAAGCTCATGATCGTGCGATACAGCACGGGGCAGGACATCATGACGTTCGACGTGGGGCCGGGCGGCGCGCTCAGCAACCGGACGACCGGGATCGCGGGGCTGACCGGGTTCGCCCAGCCGCTCGACCTCGTCGAGGACCGCGCCAACGGCAACCTGTACGTGACCGAGCTGGGCGGCCAGCGCATCACCTTGCTCCGCCGCCGCTGACCGCCCCGACACGACGCCGCATCCGGACCGATGCGGCGCAGGCAGGCGATCCGCCCCGGTGCGGCACCGCATTCGGGCCGATGCGGCGAGCGCAGGCGAACCGGTCCGGTGCGGCGCCGTATCCGGGCCGCTGCGGCGGGCGCAGGCGATCCGCTCCGGCGCCGCCGGCGATCCGATCGGATGCGGCCCAGCGATCCGCCCCGGCGCAGCACCGCTGGTCAGCGTAAGGGTGCCGGGGTGACGAGCTGGATGAGGCGGCGGGCCTCCATGACCAGCCGGCTCGACCCCTTGCGCGCCGCGACCGCCGCCACCTCCGGCAGCTCCGCTCGTACGCCCGCGATCCTGGCCGCCCGCGCGCCCGCCGCCAGCAGGTCGGGCGCGCCGGCGCGGGGCCGCTCGCCCTCCTTGGGCAGCAGCCCCTCCAGCACCCCGGAGATCACCGCCCACACCTCCTCGTGCGCCCCGCCTGGGTGGCGTCGTCGAGGACGGAGACCACCCGGTTGAGCTTGACGAGGTCGGCCGTGACCAGGGTGGTCACCGCGTCGGCCAGCGAACGGGCCGGGAGGTCGCCGCGGGCGGCGAGCGTGAGGAAGGCGTCGGTGGCGGCGGCCCGCTCGGCGGGGTTGACGTGGCCCATGCCGCAGACGAGGGCGTGGGCGGCGGCGGGGCCGAGGGGACCGTCGCCGTGGGCGAGGGTGGTCAGGGCCTGGGTCTGCCGGTCGTTGGCGTCGGTGGAGGCGGGCAGGTAGCCCACCAGGTGGGCGGCGGCGAGCTCGCGGTGGGCGGGCAGGGCCAGGGGCCACCAGGTCAGCGTGTAGGTGTGGCCGTCGCGCGGCTCGTACAGGGCGCGGATCTCCTCGGGCAGGCCCGGGGCCGGCGGGCCGAGCTTGGCGTGCAGCGTCAGACCGTAGGTCGTCGGCCGCACGGCGACGGTGACCTCCGGGTCGGCGAGGCCGCCGTCGCGCATCCAGGCGGCGCAGGTGCGGCCGGCCGCCGAGGTGAGCCGGGAGGCGCGCTCGACGTCGGCGGGGGCGAACCGGCGAGGCAGCCGCAGGAGCGCCTGCGCCAGGTCGGCGGGCAGGGCCGCCACACCCGCCGCCTCCAGCCGCTCCAGGCGGTCGAGCAGCGCCGACGGGTCGAGCCGGCCGGTGCCCGCCGTGGGGGTGGCCAGCAGGACGGGGTAGCCGGTGCCGTTCTCGAAGGGCGTCACCAGCTCCATGGCGCGGCGGCGGTAGAGCCGCTCCGGAGCGCCGGGAGCGCCGTCGAGGCGCCGCTTCGGGACCTGCGCCGTCAGCTTCCTGCTGTGCTCGGGGGCGGCGAAGGCGAGGAAGGCGCGGGACATGGCGGTGAACAGGCTTTCGCGCAGCTCGCGGCCCTGGTGCCCGTAGGTGGCGGGGCTGAACGGGTGCCACCACGGCCGCAGCGCCTGCCGGAGCCGTTCGGGCTCGCGGTGCGACCATGCGGCCAGGCCCGCGAGGAGGCGCTCGAAGGCGTGCACGTCGGGCGGCCACCCGAACGCCGCCAGCTCTCGCACCAGCTCCTCCGGCGAGGCGATGGGCGGCGGCAGCGCCGGCCCCTCCCCCGCCGGGAGCAGCGGCGCGACGGGCGGCGCCGCCGCGGCGATGTCGCCTCCGTAGGCCGCCGACACCTTCTCCCGCAGCTCCGCGGGCAGCTCGGCGGCCGCCTGCCGGACCGCCTCGCGCCCGGCGGGCCCGGCCTGCGGCGCGAGCCTGACGGCCAGGCGGGCGGCGCGCTCCTGCAGCGCCAGGGTGTCTTGGGTGAAGATCGTGGCGAGGGCGGCGAGGACGGTGTCGGCGCGGCCCGCGTCACGCAGCACCGCGTCGCCCGCCCACGACACGGCCGCGCGCAGCAGCTTCTTCTCCGGCCGGAACGCCAGCGCCCCCATCGCCTCGGCGAACAGCTCCTCCGCGAGCCGCCCCGCCTCCTCCAGCCGGCGCAGCTGCGCCAGCGCCACGTCGGCCACCGCGACCGGGCCCGCGGGCAGGAGCCCCGCGTAGTCTCGGGCGTGCCGAGCCGACTCGTCGATGTCGAGGTCGAGGCGGTCGTGCAGGCCCGCGAGCTCCGCCCGGGCCGCCGGGCCGTCGCGCAGCATCCGCCGCACGACGGCGTCGATCACGGCCGTGCGGTCGAGCAGGCCGTCGTGGACGAGCCGGGCGACCGTCTCGACGACCTGCCAGAGCGGCGCCTGGGCGAGGGCGTCGATCTCGAAGACGCGCGGCCCGTACGCGGCGAGCAGCGGGTCGCGCCCGGCCGTCTCCGGGCGCAGCCGGCGCAGCCATCCCACGACGAACGCCTCGTCGGCGGGCGGCTCGATGCCCGTCTCGCGGACCAGCGCGGCGGCGATCTCCCAGTGCCGCGGCTGCGGCAGCCGCATGCGGGCGGCCAGGCGGCGGGCCACGTCGGCCCGCCACGCGGCCGGGCGCCGGCGCAGCAGGCCGAGCAGCAGCTCGACGTCGTGCTCGCCCAGCCAGCGGGGCAGCTCGCGCCGGAACAGCCACGTCGTCACCGCCGCCGCGCCGGTGAGCGTGGCCACGCCCGCCACCAGGAGCGGCCTGCCCTGCGCGGCCCACTCGCGCCAGCCCGCGGTGCGCGCGGTGGCGGTCACGTAGGCGGGCAGCCGTGCCGCGACGGCCCTGCGGCCCGGCTCGTCGAGCGTGCTCAGGTATGCCGCCAGCCCTGGAGCGTCGCCGGCCGTGACCCTCGCGAGGGTCTCCTCCCAGGGGTGCGGGGACGAGGGTCGGGCGCCCGGGTGCGCCGCCAGAGCTTGTGCCATGACCGGGGACACTAGCGAGCGCCCACGACAATTCCGGGATCATGCGCGGGGAGGGCTCGCCCGCCTTCGGGGAGCAGCGCACGGCAGCGGCGTCGTACAGTGAAATATCGGGACTTAAGTCCCTTGCTACGGCGACATCACCTGCCATCTCATGGAATCGGGAGCCCCGGCACGACGTCCGGGCAAGGAGCGCGCCGTCACGCGTTCCTGACTCCTGGGGGAAGGAGCGCCGTCATGGTCTCCGGCATCGACCGGCCAGGGCCTGCCTCGGCGGACACCGCCGGCGGCCCGGTCGTCGCCATCGTCTCCTCGGCCGGGGGGCTCGTCGCGTCCGGCGCCGTCCTGGCGGGCCTGCCCGCCGACCTGCGCGCCGCCGTGATCGTGCTGCAGCACATGGCGCCCGACTACAAGAGCGTCCTGCCGGAGATCCTGGGCCGGCGCACCCCGCTGCCGGTGGCGGCGGCCCGCGACGGCCAGCCGCTGCTCCCCGGGCGGGTGGCGGTCGCGCCGCCCGGCTCGCACCTGCTGGTGACCGCCGGCCGGCGGCTCGCGCTGAGCCCTTCCGGCCAGTACCCGCCGTCCCGGCCCTCCGCCGACCTGCTGCTGGTGAGCCTCGGCCTGGCCGTGGGACCGGACGCCATCGCGGTCGTCCTGTCGGGCAAGGGCAACGACGGGGCGACGGGGGCCGCGGCCGTGCACCGCTTCGGCGGCACCGTCATCGCCACCGACGCCGCCACCAGCATCCACTTCGACATGCCGGCGGCGTGCATCGACCAGGACGAGATCGTCGACCACGTCGTGCCCCTGGACCGGGTGGCGCCGCTCCTGCTCGGCCTGGTCCACCGGCCTTGCCTGGGCGCACACGCCTGACCGTTCGGACGGAGGCCCGAACGGGAGGTCCGAAGTCCGCCAGCGCCCGGCGGGAGCGGCCACGACACTGATGGCTCATGAGCGACATCATGACCACCGACCACGTCCGTATCGAACCGAACATCCTCTACTTCGGCACCCCCGTCGTCCTGATCTCCACCTCCAACGAGGACGGCTCGCCCAACCTGGCCCCCATGTCGTCCGCGTTCTGGCTGGGCTGGCGCGGCATGCTCGGGCTCGGCGCCAGGTCGAAGACCGCCGCGAACCTGCGCAGGACCCGCGAATGCGTGCTGAACCTCCCCTCCGACGCGCTCGCGGCTGCCGTGGACCGGCTGGCGCTCACCACGGGCTCCGACCCGGTGCCCGAGCGCAAGTACGAGCGGGGTTACCGGCATGTGCGCGACAAGTTCGGGCACGCGGGGCTGACCGCCGTGCCGTCGGAGGCGGTGGCGCCGCCGCGGGTGGGCGAGTGCCCGGTGGCGATGGAGTGCGTGGTGGAGGCGGTGCATCCGGTGGGTGACGGCGGGGTGCTCACGTTCGAGGTGCGGGTGGTGCGGGTGTGGGCGCACGAGGAGATCCGGCTCGCCGGGACGGACGACCACATCGACCCGGACGCGTGGCGGCCGTTGATCATGAGCTTCCAGAAGCTCTACGGCCTCGGGCCGCAGGTGCACTCGTCCAGGCTGGCCAGCATTCCCGAGCGGCTCTACCGGACGGACGACATCGACCGCGCCCGCGCCGAGAACGCGGGGTGAAGGGGCGTCAGGCGGGCGGGACCACGTCCAGGACGGCCTTGCCCGCCACGCGCCGCTCCAGCAGCGCCCGCGCCGCCTCGCCGTAGCGCTCCCACGGCCCTCGCCAGCCGATCTCGGACGAGAGCCGCCCCGCCGCGGCGAACCCGAGCAGCGTCGCCAGATCCGGCCCCACCTCCCGCACGTCGCCGAACGTGCTCATCGTCTTGGCCGGCCCGACGAAGAACAGCGAGTACGGCTCGAACACGGCCGGCTCGTCGGAGGCCCAGCCGATGTTCTGCACGCTCCCGCCGGCGGCCAGGAGCTGCCAGGCGGCGGCGAGCTGGGGCCCGCCCACGTTGTCGAGGATGAGGTCGACGGGCCGGTCGATGCCCTCCAGCCCGACCACCACCTCGTGGGCGCCCAGCTCGGCCAGCCCCTCACCGCGCCGGGCCGACCCCACCGAGGCGATCACGTGGGCGCCGCCCAGGGCGGCGAGCTGCACCGCGTACCGGCCGACGCCACCCGCGGCGCCGGTGATCAGCACCCGCCGTCCCAGGATGTCGCGGGTACGGAGCGTGCGCAGCGCGGTGACGCCGGCCATCGGCAACGCGGCGGCGTCGGCGAGGTCCACCTCGGCGGGGACCTCGGCGACCGCGGTGACGTCCACGGCCATCCGCTCCGCCCAGGCTCCCTCCCCGAACGCCGCGACCCTTGTCCCTTCGGCGGGCCCCGTCCCGTCGGCCGCCGCGCGTACGACGACTCCGGCGGCGTCGTAGCCGTGCACGGTCCCGGCCGGGCGGCGGCCGGCGAAGGCGACCTCGCCCCGGTTGAGCGAGATGTGCCGCACCTCGACGAGGAGCTGGTGGGGCGCCGGCTCGGGGTCGGCGGTCGGGCCGAGGCGCAGGGCTCCGGGGGCGTCCCGGTCGACGATGAGTGCGCGCATGTCCATCCTTCCATCAGGCGGACCGGCGGTCCGCTTGTCAGGACGGTAGCATAATCGGACCAGTAGTCCGCATCCGTTCCTGTGAGGCCACATGACCGCTACCGACCGCGCCCCGCGGACCGAACCGGCCCCGCGAACCGACCGCGCCCGCGGACCGAACCGGCCCCGGGGACCGGCCGCGCCCAGCGGGCCGAACGGGCCGACGCCGCCCGCAACCGCCTGGCGGTGCTGCGCGCGACCGAGCAGCTGCTGGCCGAGGGCGGCGGGGACCACGTGTCGCTCGACCGGGTCGCCGCGCTGGCCGGGGTCGGGAAGGGCACGGTGTTCCGGCGGTTCGGGAGCCGGGCCGGGCTGCTGCAGGCGCTGCTGGAGGAGCGTTCGCGCGAGCTGCGCGAGGCGGTCGTGAGCGGCCCGCCGCCCCTCGGGCCCGGAGCGCCCGCCCGCGAGCGGCTGCACGCCTTCCTCGACGGACTCGGAGCCATCGCCGAGGGCAACGCCGTCCTGCTGGCGGCGCACGAGCAGGCCTGCGCGGAGGACAAGTACGGCGACCCGAGCTACCTCTTCTGGCACGGCCACGTCAGCGCCCTGCTCGCCGCCGAACGCCCCGGCCTCGACGCGGACTTCCTGGCCCACGCCGTGCTCGCCACGTTCGACGGCGACCTGATCCGGCACCTGACCACGCCGGGCGATCCGCGGCGCTTCACCCGTTCCGTGCAGGAGATGGCGGCGGCGATGCTCGGCCCGGCCGGCTGACGTCGATTCCCCCGTTCCCAGAAGGTCGCGGCTCGTCCAGAATCAGGGTGCCGGCCATGTCGCCTCGGAACAGATCCGCCGCCCGCCCCTGGAGGTGCCGCGATGACGAGATCTCACGACCACCGGGTCAATGGCGTGCGGACGGCCCTGATCGCCGGCTCCGCGGCGGTCGCCGTCACCGTCGTGACGCTCGCCGCCACCCTCCTGCTGAACGGCGGCGAACGCCCCGCCGCGAGCCCCCCGCCCTCCCCCGACCAGGTCGTTCCCGAGCTACCCGAGCCGTCCCCGGAAGACCTCGTCCCGGTCACCGCCACCCTGCCCGCCTCCGGGGTGGGGCCGGTCCGCTACGCCTACTACGACTTCTGCCAGGACAAGTGGAAGCCCGGCGAGGACAACGCGCCCGTCGCCGACGAGACGTGCCTGCAGTGGAAGGTGGTCCTGCCGGACGGGACGCGGTACCGGGTCGCGGACGCACTGAGCATCTACACCGACCAGACCAAGAAGAACTACATGAACACCGCCGCGCCCCTGGCGATCTCCCAGGACGGGCGGCGCATCGCCTACTACGACCCGCGGCGGGAACGCTTCGCCGTCCGGGAGCTCGGCACCGGCCAGGTGTGGGAGATCCCCCGGCACGTCGAGCGGGCCACCATGGTGAAGAACGGCGCGCTGATCGCGTTCTCCCCCGACGGGAGCCGGCTCGGCCTCAACCTGGTCGGCCGCGCCCGGGTCGTGGTGGACGTCGAGAGCGGGCAGGTCGTCGAGAAGGTGCCCGGCGGGTGGTACTTCCTCTATCCCGCCGACGAGGGCGTCCCCATGGTGGTGGAGCGCGGGAACGGCCGGTTCGGCGTGCTGGCGGACGGCGCGGTCAAGGCCCTGCGCGACTGGCCGACCTGGATGATTGCGGGGACCGTCAGCCCGGACGGCACCACCGTCGCCCTGCTGACCGGCCCCGCGCGGCAGGGCGAGCACATGACGAGCGGCGAGCCGTACGACAAGATCGTCACCGTGGACCGGGTGAGCGGCCAGGTCGCCTCCGAGGTGGGCCTGGACGCGCCCCCGAACATGGGGCCGTACCGGCTCGGCCAGTGGCTCAACGCGCACGAGGTGCTGGCACTGGGCGGCACCGCGCCGGTGCCGGGCGACGGCCGGCTGCGCGACATGGGCGAGACCCGCTACGCGATCGACGTCACCACGGGCAAGGTCCGCGAGCTCGACCGCTACCGGCTGCCGCCCTGGGGCGGCAGCGTCTCGGCGCCCGGCTTCCCCGGCTGACGGGCCCGATAGGGTACGGCGTGACCCGCGACGGCACCGCACACCGGGCGGGCCCGCGTCCGCGCACCGAGGGGGAATTTCATGCGACCGGCCCAGACCGACGAGCTCGCCGACCCGGAGCTGACCGCGTTCGTCGAGGCGGCCCGCGCCCCCGGGCCGTCGGTGCGGGAGCTGGGCGCGGCGGCGGTGCGGCGCGCCCAGCGCGAGCGGGTGATGGCGCGGCCGCGCGGGCCGGAGCTCGCCGAGGTGTCCGATCGGGACGCCGCGGGTGTTCCCGTGCGCGTCTACCGGCCCGGCTCCGTGCGGCGCGGGACGGTCGTGTACGCCCATGGCGGGATGTGGACGATCGGCGACCTCGACTCCCACGACCGGGTCTGCCGCCGCCTGGCCGCCACCACGGGCGCGACCGTGGTGGCCGTCGACTACCGTCGCGCCCCGGAACACCCGTGGCCGGCTGCGGTGGACGACGTCCTCACCGCGATCACCTGGGCCTCCGAAGACGGCGACGCGGGTGGCGGGCCGCTGGTCGTCATGGGGGACAGCGCCGGCGGTCACCTGGTCGCGCTGGCCTGCCTGCGCCTCCGCGACGCGGGCGGCCCGATGCCCGGCGCGCAGGTGCTGGTCTGCCCCAACACCGACCTGACCCTGTCCCTGCCGAGCACCCGCACCCTGGCCACCGGCTGGGGCCTGGACGTGGACGACGTGGCCTGGGGTGTCGAGGGCTGGGTGCCCGATCCGGGCATGCGGGCGCGGCCTGATGTGAGCCCGCTGTTCGCGCAGGTCGGCGGGCTGCCGAGGGCTGTCGTCGTGACGGCCGAGTACGACCCGCTGCGGGACGAGGGCGACGCGTACGCGGCCCGGCTGGTGGAGGCGGGCGTCCCGGTCACGCACCGCCGCGAGCCCGGGATGGTGCACGGGTTCCTCACCCTGGACACGGTGTCGCCCGCCGCGGCAGCGGCAGGTGAACGCGTGTTCGCCGACGTCGCCGCGCTGATGGAAAGCCCCGTGGTCTAGGAGGAAGCCCTGTGGTCCAGGAGGGCCGGGGCCAGTCCTGTAGGTCTAGGAGGGGCGGCCGAGGCGGGCGCGGTCCACCTTGCCGGTCTGGTTGCGCGGCACCGACGGCACGAACTCGACGTCGCGCGGCACCTTGAACCCGGCCAGCTCCTCCTTGACCGCCCGCCGCAGATCGTCGGCCGACAGCCGGGCCCCTTCGGCCGTCACCACGTACGCGGCCAGCCGCTGCCCGTACTCGTCGTCCGGCACCCCCATGACCGCCACGTCGGCCACGCCCGGCACGCGGGCCAGGACGTTCTCCACCTCCTGCGGGAACACGTTCTCGCCGCCGGAGACGATCATGTCGTCGTCGCGCCCGTCGATGAACAGCAGGCCGCGCTCGTCGCGGTGGCCGAGGTCGCCGGTGGGCAGCAGCCCGTCCTGCCCGGCGCCGGCACCGAAGGTGAGGCCGCCGCCGACGAGCACCCGCCCCACCTGCCCGGCCGGCTGCTCGTGATCGCCGGCGCCGGCGATGCGCACGGTGGCGCCGCGCGGGGGCCGGCCGACGGTGTCGGGCGCGGTACGGAGGTCGGCGGGCGTGGCCAGGGCCGCCCAGCCCGCCTCGGTGGAGCCGTAGAGGTTGTAGAGGACGTCCCCGTAGGCGTCCATGAACGCGGTGGCCAGGTCGGGCCGCAGCGCCGAGCCGCCGGAGAGCACCACCCGCAGGTGCGGCAGCGGCCGGGGCGGGCGGGCCAGGAGGCGTTTCAGCATCACCGGGACGGCGATCAGCGCGCCGGCGCGGTGCCGGTCGAGGGCGTCGAGCACGGCCTCGGGGTCGAAGCGGCGCATGAGCACGACGGGGCAGCCGAGCACGAGCGCGACCGCGTACCAGAGCAGCCCGAGCCCGTGGAACAGCGGCGGGGCGATGAGCATCGGCTCCCCGCCGCGCACCGGCACGGTGGCCAGCATCGACAGGAACGGCTCGGCCATGGCGGTCAGGGACAGCCGCCGCGGCGCGCCCTTGGGGGCGCCGGTGGTGCCGGAGGTGAGCAGCACGAGCCGCCCGGGCCGCCGCGGCACCGGCACCCCATCGGACCGCGAGCCCCCGCCCGAGCTCGCACCTGAGCCCGCGCTCACACCTGAGCCCCCACCTGAGCGCGCGCTCACACCTGAGCCCCCACCTGAGCCCGCCCCGCCGGAGCCCTCCTTGATCAGCGCGTCCAGGTCGCCGGCTCGCAGGCCGTCGAAGTCCACGCGGGGCAGCCCGGGGTCGGCGATGAGGGCGTGCACGCCCTCGCGCCGCAGCACGTCCCGAAGCTGCGGCCCCGCCAGGCCCGTGTTGAGGAGCAGCAGGTCGGCGCCCAGCCGGGACACGGCCGCGATCGCCTCGGCGAAGCCGCGGTCGTTGGGCCACATGACGGCCACCGTCGTGCCCGGCCCCACCCCGAGCCGCCGGTGCAGGCCCGCCGCGAGCGCCGCCGCCCGGGCGTCGAGCTGGGCGAACGTGAGCGTGCCCGCCTCGTCGATGATCGCCGGCCGGTCGGGCCAGCGTGCCGCCGCGACGGCCAGCCCGGTGGCGGGGGTGAGGTGGAAGTGCCGGTACGCCTCCACCATGCGGGCGAGCGCGGCGGGATGGACCGGGCCCAACAGCCCGTTGCGGACGAGCGCGGCGGCGGTCTCGAGCCCGAAGCCGCCCAAGTCGGCCAGCCTTCCGATCATCAGCGCACCAGGCCTTTCCAGAGGACGGGGAGGAGGTACGCGTACCCGCCGGGACCGCGAAGGAACCCCCAGCGCCCGCACGGCGCCACTGCCCGGACCGCGAAAGAACCCTCAGCGCCCACACGGCCTCGCTGCCCGGACCGCGACAAAAGCCTCAGCGCCCGCACGGTGTCACTGCTGGCCGGGGCGGCGTGCCGGGGTCGGGGCCGGGCCGGCGGTGCCGTCGGTGAAGCGGGCCGGCCGGAAGGGCGCCAGCAGCGCCGACTCCTGCCCGAACACCTCCCCCGCGACCTCCTCCATGAGCAGCGGCGCCAGCGTGACCCCGCTGTGCGTGGCCACCGTGTAGACGCGCCGCTCCGCGTCGGCGAACCCGGCGACGGTGAGCCCGTCACCGGGCATGGCCCGCTGCCCGACCACGGCCCGCTCGACGGCGGCGCCTTCGGTGGCGCGCAGCACGCCGGGCAGCAGCGCCAGCATCTCGGCCAGCACCGGCTCGGGCACCGGCGCGGCGGGGTCGGCGAGGCCGTCCAGGGGCAGGGACTGCAGCAGCAGCCGGCCGCCGCCGTCCGGGCGCAGGTTGAGCGCGGCGGTGGTGAGGACGCGGGACAACCGGGCGGGCACCGGCGTGGTGGTGACGAGGAAGCCGTTGGTGACGGTGCCGGACACGGCGGGGTCCAGCATGGGCACGGTCAGCCCGGCCAGGGCGGCGACGTGCTGGGTCCAGCGGCCGGCGCAGGTGACGACGAGGTCGCCGGCGAACGTGCGGCCGTCGGCCACGCTCACCTTCGCCCCGGACGCGGAGATCTCGATCGCGCTGACCTCGGCGCCGCACTCGACGGTGGCGCCGAGGTCGCGGGCCTCGCCGAGCAGGCGGCCGAGCAGGCGCAGCGGCTGGACGTAGCCCTCGCCGGGGAAGAACACGTACGCGGTGCCGGGCGGCGGCGGCACGAGGTCGGGCTCCAGGGCGAGGGCGCGGCGGGCGGTGACGCGCTCGACCGGGTAGCCCATGCCGAGCAGCCGGGTGACGCGGGCCTCCAGGAGCTGCTTGTGCTCGTCGGTGACGGCGCATTCGAGGTTCCCGGTGGGGAAGAACCAGTCGCCGGGGAACTGGTGGTGGGCCCAGACGGCGGCGTGGTTGAGGTCGTAGTACGCCTGGGGCGTCTTGTTGTTGGCGTTGACCCACGCGACCGAGGTGGAGCTGGTGCCCGCTCCCGGGGTGCGCGCCTCCAGCACGGTGACCTGGGCGCCGCGCCGGGTGAGACCGGCCGCGACGGCGGCTCCGACGACCCCCGCGCCGATGACGACGACTCGCACGCTAGCTCCTTTCCTGGGTGTCGGCGCCGAACAGCTTGGCCACGCCGACGAAACGTTCGATGACGACGACGGCGATCACGGCGAACAGCACCATGAGGGTGCCGATGGCGGTGACGGTCGGGTCGTAGTCGTACTGCATGTAGTTGAAGATCCGTACGGGCAGCGTCTGCAGGTCGGTGGTGACGACGAACAGGGCGACCGTCAGGTCGTCGAAGGAGGTGATGAAGGCGAAGAACGCGCCGCCGATCAGCGCCCCGCGCACGGCGGGCAGCGTGACGTGCCAGAACACCAGGAACGGCGGGGCGCCCAGCCCGGCGGCGGCCTTCTCGGCCGACCGGTCGAGCCCGGACAGCCCGGCCAGGACGAGCCGCACCGCGTACGGGACGGTCAGCACGAGGTGCGCGAGCAGCAGCGTGAACGGGCTGGAGGCCAGCCCCATCTGGGCGAACCACTGCAGCAGCCCGATGCCGAGCACGATCGTGGGCACCGCGAACGCGCTGGACAGCACCGCCTCCAGCGCGGCCCGGCCGGGGAAGCGGTGGCGGTGGATGGCCAGCCCGCCGGCCAGCCCCACCACGGCCGACAGGGCCGCCGCGGCCAGCGCCACGCCGGCGCTGAGCGCGAACGACGACAGGAACTCGGGCTTGGCCAGCACCTCGCCGTACCAGCGCAGGGTGAGGCCCTGCGGCGGGAACGTCACGTAGGAGGTGGCGGTCAGCGAGGAGGCGACGGTGACGGCGACGGGCGCGATGAGGAACAGCCCGACCAGCGTCGCGAACGCCGCCCCGAGCAGCCGGGTCAGGCGGGTCATCCGAACACCACCTCCCCGTTGCCGCGCCGCAGCAGCCGCGAGTAGCCGAGCAGCAGCCCGGTCGTGACGACCACGAGCACGAACCCGATCGCGGCCGCGTACGGCCAGTCGAGCGTGGTGGTGGCCTGCGTGTAGACGAAGTACGGCATGAGCTTGACCTTCGGCCCGCCGAGGATCGCCGGGGTGACGAAGCTGGAGGCGGTCAGGCTGAACACGATCATCGCGCCGGCGAGCATGCCGGGCGCCGACAGCGGCAGCGTGATGCGCCAGAAGCAGGTCCAGCCGGACGCGCCGAGCCCCTTGGCGGCCGGGACGAGCGTCGGGTCGATCCGGTCGAGGCTGCCCATGAGCGGCAGCACCATGTAGGCGAGCATGACGTGCACCATGCCGATCAGCACGGCCGTGTCGTTGTAGAGCAGTTGCGGCGGGGTGAGCCCGAGCGCCTGGAAGGCGGAGGCGACCGGCCCGTTGGGGCCGAGCACGACGAGCCACCCGTAGGCGCGGATGACCATGCTGATGAGCAGCGGCGACAGCAGGAGCAGCGCCAGCCGGTTGCGGACGCGGGGTGAGCGGGCGCGCATGTAGAGCGCGAACGGGTAGCCGACGAGCAGGCAGCCGGCCGTGGTCAGGGCGGCGACCTTGAGCGTGTTCCACAGCACGTCGCGGTAGAAGGGGTCGCCGAGGAAGCGTGCGTAGTTGCCGAGCGTGAACGCGCCGGTCTGCGTCCTGAAGCTGTTGGCCACCAGCGTGAACAGCGGCGCCACGAACAGCGCCGCGAAGATCACGATGGCGGGCAGCGCCAGCAGCAGGCCGGTGCGCCAGCGGGGGCGGCTCAGGCGCGCGCCGCCAGCGAGGCGTCCGACGGCCGCCATGTGCAGGTCACCTCCTCCCCTTCCTGCGGCACGGCGGCGTCGTACGGCAGCGCCGCCGTCACCTCGCCGGCCGGGGTGGCGACCACGCAGCGGATGCGCGAGCCGAGGAAGCGGGTCTCGCGGACGGTGCCGCGCAGCCCGTCCCCGTCGTGGCCGACGCGCACGACCTCAGGCCGCACGTACACGCGCACGGCGGCGCCCTTGGCGGGCGGCTCCCCGGCGGGGGTGGCGGCCACGGTGCGCCCGGCGATCTCGCAGGCGCCGCCGCCGAGCGCGGTGCCGTCGAGGGCGTTGACCTCGCCGATGAACTGGGCGACGAAGTCGGTGGCGGGCCGCAGGTAGATCTCCTGGGGCCGGTCGAGCTGGTGGATGACGCCGCCGGCCATGACGGCGATCCGGTCGGAGACGGCCAGCGCCTCCTCCTGGTCGTGGGTGACGAGGATGGCGGTGGTGCCGATGCGCCGCTGCAGCGCGGCGACCTCGTCGCGCAGCCGGACGCGGAGCTGGGCGTCGAGGTTGGAGAACGGCTCGTCGAGCAGCAGCAGGTCGGGCTGGATGACCAGGGCTCTGGCCAGGGCGGCGCGCTGCTGCTGGCCGCCGGACAGCTGGCGCGGGTGCCGCCCGGCCATGCCGTCGAGGCCGACCAGCTCCAGCATGTCGGCGACCCGGCGCCGGCGTTCTGCGGCGCCGACCTTGCGCATGCGCAGCCCGAACGCGACGTTGTCGGCGATCGTCAGGTGCGGGAACAGGGCGTAGGACTGGAAGACCATGCCCATGGAGCGGCGGTGCGGTGGCACGGTGGTGATGTCGCGGCCGTCCACCTCGATGAGCCCGCCGTCGGCGGCGAGGTGGCCGGCGATCATGTTCAGGGTCGTGGTCTTGCCGCAGCCGGACGGGCCGAGCAGGGTGAGGAACTCGCCGGGCTCGGTCTCCAGGTCGACGGCGGAGACGACCTCCTTGCCGCCGAGCACCTTGCGCACGCCGCTCAGGCGCAGCCGGCCGCGCCGCACCTCGGTGCTCGCGGGGGCGTCCGTCATGGTGGTCACTGCTCCACTTCCTTCGTCCACCGGTCGGTCCAGGCGGCGCGGTTGCCGTTGACGTCCTTCCAGTCCAGCGGGGTCATCGCGGCGGCCTGCTCGGGGCCGACGACCCGCTTGGCCAGGGCCGCGTCGAGGGTGGCGTCGGTGACGGTGGGCCCGTCGTACCCCTCGGCGGCGAGCTTGCGCTGGATGGCCGGCTCCAGCAGGGCGTTGACGAACTTCTGCGCCAAGGCGGCGTGTGGCGACTTGCTGACGACGTTCGCGGTGGCCAGCAGCGGGATGGCGCCCTTCTCGGGGTAGGCGAACTTGATCGGGAAGTCCTTGTCGGCGAGCGTCTCCACGCGGGAGCCGCCCCACACGGAGGCGACGGCCTGGCCCTGGAGGAAGTAGTTGGACACGTCGGCGGTGGTGTCGAAGGTGAAGGCGTTCGCGGCGACCTTCTTGATGGCGGCGAAGCCGGCCTCGACGGTGCCGCCGCTCTCGCGGGCGGCCAGCATGAGCGCGCCGACGCCGTAGGTGTTGCTGATGGACGGCAGCACGACCTTGCCCTTGAGCCTGGGGTCGGCCAGGTCCGACAGCTTCGTGGGGGCGGGCAGGTCGTGCTCGGCGTACCACTCGCTGTTGTACGCCAGCCCGGTGGCGGTCATCGCGAACCCGACGCCGACGTCCCCGGGCAGCCGGGCGACCTTCTCCACCTTGGCCAGCCGGGTGACGGCGGCCGGGTCGAGCGGGGCCAGCAGCCCCATCGCGGCGGCCTGCGCCTGCGGGCCGTCGTCGATGAGCGCGACGTCGATCTGCGGCGTGTCCCGCTGCGCCTTGAGCTTGGCGACGGTGTCGGTGGAGCTGCCGGCGATGTAGGTGACCCGGCAGCCGCACGTCTTCTCGAAGTCCGGCAGCACGGCCTGCTCGAAGGCCTCCTGGTACGAGCCGCCGTACCCGGCCACCACGAGCCTGCCCTCCTGGGCGGCCGGGCTCGGCGGGGCGCAGGCGGCCAGCCCGATGAGGGCCAGCGCCGCGGCGAGCAGCCTTGTCATGTGCTCTCGATCTCCTTGTTCCAGCGGTCCGTCCAGGCGGAACGGCTCTTGTTGATCGCCGCCCAGTCGAGCTTGCGCAGCTCGGCGGCCCGCTCCTGGGTGACGACCTTGGCGGCGAGCTCGGGAGGAAGCTGCACGCCCTTGACGGCCGGGCCGTTGTAGTTGGACGCGGCCATGGCCTGCTGGGCCGACGGCTCCAGCAGCGCGTTGACGAACTTCTGGGCCAGGCCGGCGTGCGGCGCCCCCTTCACCACGCTGACGGTGGCGATCAGCGGCAGGGCCCCTTCCTCGGGGTAGACGAACGCGATCGGGAAGCCCTTCTTGGCCAGCATCTGCACCCGGGAGTTGCCCCAGACGCTGGCGACGGCCTGGCCCTGGAGGAAGTAGTTGGACACGTCGGCGGTGGTGTCGAAGGTGACGGCGTTCGCGGCGATCCTCCTGACGCCGGCGAAGCCGGGGTCGATGCGGTGCTCGGAGCCGCCGCCGGTCCTGGCCGCGATGAGCAGCGCGCCCAGCCCGTACGTCTGCGTGATGGACGGCATCACGAGCCTGCCCTTGAGCTTGGCGTTCTCCAGGTCGGCCAGGCGCTTGGGGGCGGGCAGGCCGTTCTTGGCGTAGTAGTCGGTGTTGTAGGCGATGCCGGTGGCGTTGAGGGAGAAGCCGACGCCGACGTCGCCGGGCAGGCGGGCCAGGTCGATGACATGGGGCAGGTTCGTGACGGTCTTGGGGTCGAGCGGGGCCAGCAGGCCGGCCTCGACGGCCTGGTTCTGGACGCCGTCGTCGATGAGGGCGACGTCGATCTGCGGGGCCGCCCGCTGGGCCTTGAGCTTGGCGACGGTGTCGGTGGAGCTGCCGGCGATGTAGGTGACGCGGCAGGAGCAGCTCTTCTCGAAGCCGGGGATGACCGACTGCTTGAACGCCTCCTCGTACGAGCCGCCGTACCCGGCGACGACCAGCGTGTCCGGCGCGGCCGACGGGGTGGGGGCGGCGCAGGAGGTGAGGGCCAGGGCTGCGGCGGCGAGCCAGAGTGGTCGGTGGTTCATGGCGACGTGAGTGCCGGGCCGGCGGCAGAGGGCATGATCCGCTCCTTGTTCGGGCACCTGTTCTCGTGCATGGCTGGAGGCCGTGGCGCCGGGGGCGCGACGGGTGGGGGGTCCGATCGGGGATGGGGTGGGTCAGCTGTGGTCGGAGGAACCGCTCAGGTCCGTCTCCACGTAGAAGCGCTCGCTCCCGGGCGGGACGATCTCCTCCAGCAGCTCGGCGATCTCGCCGCGGCGGGTCCAGGTCTCGCGGGTCCAGCGGAAGACGGGGGTGCCCGCGGGCAGCCCGAACAGCTCCGCCTCGGCCGCGCCGAGCGCGTACGGCTCCACGTAGAGCCGGGCGCGGACCAGCTCGACCCCGCGGTCGCGCAGGTAGGCGTGGCTGGTCAGGGGCGCTAAATCCTGGTCGAGCAGGTCGGGGGCCAGCCGGAAGGGCAGCACGTGCAGCTCGGTGTTGGTCACCTTGCCGTCCGCGCCGAGCTTGTGGCGCTCCATCTGGACGACCGCCTCCTCGTCGGGCACGCCCGGCAGCCGCAGGCGCGCCGCCCGCGCGGGCAGCACCTGCGCCGAGACGACCCGGTGGTCGCCGTGCGTCTCCGGCCCCTGGATGAGCAGGCCGGTGAAGCGCAGCAGGTTGTGCTGTCCGACCGCCTGGGCCACGAAGCTGCCGCGCCTGCGGAAGCGGACGATGAGCCCGGCGTCGGCGAGGTCGCGCAGGGCCCGCTGCACGGTGATGCGCGAGACCTCGAACTCCTGGCAGAGCTCGACCTCGGTGGGGATCCGGGTTCCGGGGCCCCATTGGCCGCTGCGGATACGTGCCTCCAGCGCCCTGCGGATCTGCACATGAAGCAAGAGGTCACGTTCTGACATGACAAAATACTCGTGCTGGTGATTAGTCATGTCAATAGGGGATTAGACATAACTTATCGGCGTTTGCCGTGGTGAACGGCTTCCCGACCGGCTCAGCGGACCGCCGCGGTCTCCCGTACCCACGGCAGCAGCAGCCGCTCGGCCAGCACCAGCGCGTAGAACAACGCGATGCTCAGCACCCCCAGCAGCCCGATCGCCGCGAACGCCAGCGCCGTGTCCGAGCTCCCGCCCGCCTGCACGATCACGAACCCCAGCCCCGCGTCCCCCGCGCTGAACTCCCCGATCACCGCCCCCACCGACGCCAGCGGCATCGCCACCTTCAACCCCACGAACATCTGCGGCAACGCCGCCGGGAACCGGATCTTCACGAACGTCCGCCACCGCGGCGTGTCCAGCGACCTGGCCAGCTCCACCAGCTCAGGCGGCGTCGAGGCCAGCCCGCCCCACACCGACAACACCACCGGGAAGAAGCACACCAGCAGCGCCATCACCACCTTCGGCTGCTGCCCGAACCCCATCCACACCACCAGCAGCGGCGCCAGCGCCACCTTCGGCACCGCGTTGAAGGCCACCAGCAGCGGCGAGAACATCAGCTCCGCCACCCGGAACGCCGCGATCCCCATCCCGATCACCAGCCCGCAGCCCACCGACAGCACGAACCCCAGCACCGTCTCACCCAGCGTGATCAGCGCCTGCTCCAGCAGGTAACCCGGCAGCCGCAGGAACGCCGCCACCACCCCGCCGGGCGAGGGCAGCACGATCTCCGGGATCGCGAACGCCGACACCACCAGCGCCCACGCGCCGACCGCGACGGCCAGGCCCAGCGCGGACCAGCCCGCCGCGGCCGCCGCGCCCCTGCCCCGATCCATCCCGCCTCAGCCCTTGGGCAGCAGGTCGAACGAGACCACCGACTCCGGCGTCAGCCCCTTCTCCAGCGCCCCCGCCGTGCGCAGCACCGCGATCGCGCGCTCCACGCGCTGCCTGCTCATCGTCCCGATCGGCGCCCCGCCGGCCGGGCGCACGTACGGCGCCATCAGGGCCAGCTCGGCGGCGGCCACCTCCGCGTTCTGCGCGGGCTGCTTGCCCGCCAGGATCCGCGCCGCCTCCTGCGGATGCTCCACCGCGTACGCCAGGCCCTTCAGCAGCGCGCCCGTGAACCGCCTGACCAGGTCCGGCCTGCCGCTCGCGACCTCCTTGGACGTCGTCACGGCCGAGCCGTACAGATCGGTCACCACGTCCCCGAACGGCAGGACCGTCACCTCCTTGCCCTTGGCGGCGTTGCGCACGGTGGGCCGGCCGACCACGTACTGGCCGATCGCGTCCACCTGCCCGGAGGCCAGGTTCGCGGCGAGCTGGGCGGGCTCCAGGCTGACCCACTTCACCTTCGACGCGTCCACCCCGGCCAGCCGGGCGTAACCGGGGAACATCATGCGGATCACCGACGACGCCGCGTCCCCGACCGTCTTGCCCTCCAGGTCCTTCGGCCGGCTGATCCCGCTGCCCTCCAGCGTCATCAGCGCCGCCAGCGTGCGCTGGTGCAGGGCCGCCACCGTGACCGCGCCCTCCGCCTTGCCCGCGGCGGCGCTGATCAGCGTGGCGGTGAAGTCGACGGCGGCGAACTGCGCCCGCCCGCCGAGCACCGCCGCCAGGTTCTCGCCGCTGCCCTTGCCGGGCTGCACGGCGACCTCGATCCCGGCCTCCTTGAAGAAGCCCTTCTCCTGCGCCACGTAGACGTACGCCTCGCGGCCGAACGCGCCGAACCCGGTCACCCACGTGACCCGATCGGCGGCCGGCCGGCTCTGCGACGGCTCCCGCTGCCCCGAGCCGCAGGCGGCGGGCAGGGAGAACGTCGCGACCAGAACGGTGACCGTGATGACGCGCGGCAGTCGCCTCATGACCCAGATCCTGACGGACGCCGCCCAGCGGTCAAGGGTCCCCTCGGAGCGGCGGCCCGGCATACCATCGGGATCAGGAGGTCCTCAGGTGATCCTGCTGCGCGAGGTGTCCCAGGTGTTCGGCGGGCGCCGCGGCGCCGTGGAAGCGCTGCGCGGCCTCGACCTCCACGTGGCCGACGGCGAGTTCATCGCCGTCGTGGGCCGCTCCGGCTGCGGCAAGTCCACGCTCCTGCGCCTCATCGCCGGCCTGCTCACCGCCACCTCAGGAGAGGTACGCGTCGGCGGCGAGCCCGTCGTCAAGCCCCGCCGCGACGTCGCCATCATGTTCCAGCGACCGGCCCTGCTGCCCTGGCGCAGCGTCCTCGACAACGTCCTGCTGCCCGTCGAGATCTTCGGCTGGCCCCGCCAGGAGCACCGCGCCCACGCCCACCGCCTGCTGGAGATGGTCGGGCTGGAGTCCTTCCACCGGCGGCTGCCGCACGAGCTGTCCGGCGGCATGCAGCAGCGGGTCGCCCTGTGCCGGGCGCTCATCCAGCGGCCCCGCGTGCTGCTCATGGACGAGCCGTTCTCCGCCCTCGACGCGCTCACCCGCGAGGAGCTGTCCGTCGAGCTGCAGCAGATCCACATGGAGCACGCCGCCACGGTCGTCCTCGTCACCCACTCGATCGAGGAGGCCGTGCTGCTCGCCGACCGCGTCGTCGTGCTCACCCCGCGCCCCGGCCGCATCCTCACCGTCGTGAACGTGGACGTGCCCCGGCCGCGCACGCTCGGCCGGCACGCCTGGGCCGCCGACCTGGCCCGCTGCTCGGCCGAGCTGCACGACGTCCTCGGCGCCCGCCGCGCCGTTCCCGGGCGGCAGGACGCCACCTCAGCCGAGTGACTCCAGCTCGGCCGCCCGCCGCAGATCCTTGGGGCGGCCCAGCGCCCGGCGCATCCGGATCAGGTCCTCCCTGCGGGCGTAGTGCACCTCCAGTCCGCCCGGACCCGTCACGGTGAGCGCGCGGCCGACGAACTCCCCCACGTGCAGGCCGCCCCACGGGAGCGCCGGGGTGCAGCAGTCGCCGCCCGCCCCGGGCGCCGTGAACTCCACCTTCGGGCGCAGGAACGACTCCGGCTCCACCGGGACCGGCTCGCCCGACTCCCCGACCAGCCGCGCACCGGCCGCCGCGAACGCCGCCGCCAGAGCCGGGGCGTGCGCCGGCCGGCCGTCCCACAGCAGGTCCAGATCGCCGGTCAGCTCGGCCGAGCCATGCATGATGCCCGCCACCTGCCCGATCACCACCGCCCGCACGCCGTGCCGGTGCAGCGCTTCGAGCAGCGGGAACGGGTCGAAGCCGAGAGCCCCGTCGGTGCCGATCGTGCCGACGTCGTCATCGGCGTCCTGATGGGCCAGGCCGGTGCCCGCCCGGCTCGCGGCCAGCTCACGGGTGCGCCGGGCGGCGGCGCGAAGTCGTTCCAGCGGATCGTCGATCATCCGCCCATGCAACACCCTTCCGCGCCCCTCCGCACCTCGCCCGGTTCGGAATTCCGGTTGCCGGGCGGTCCCTGTTGCCCGAATCATGTGCGTGTGGTGCGGATGGCGTTCGGAGTGGTGACGGGGCGGGGTCAGCAGGTGTGGGACGCGGCCGGCCGTCCGGTGACCGACGCCCTCTCCGCGCAGGTGACCGGACCGCCCGTCGTGGTCGGCCCCGCCGGCGCCGACCCCGGCCCTGCCGTGGCCGCCCTCGACCAGCTCCTCCACGACAGGGATGCCGACGAAGGTCCTGGCCCGGACGACGCCGACCGGGTGGTCGCGGCGGGCGCCGGTGTCGCGCTCGCGCCCGGCTTCGTCTCCGCCCGCCTCCACGGCGCGCGCGGCGACCGGCGCGACGCCGTCCTGGCCGCCGTGCGCGTCCTCGGCCTCGACGGCCTGCACCGGCTCGGCGAGCGCGCGGGCGTCCTGGTGGCGCTGTTCGGCGCGGAGGCGACCAAACCGCTCGCCGCCGCCGCGAGCCGGGCCATCGCCGAACGCCGCTGGACGGCGCTCCAGCTCGCCTCCGCCGCCAGCGGCCTGCTCGGCGCCGAGCAGCTCGTCCGCCTCCTGACCGTGGACCTGCCCGCCATCGACCCCACCCCGGGGGCCGCCGCCTCCACCATGGCCGCCCACCTCGAACAGGTCCTCGGCGCCCACTCCCGCGCCCGCCGCCTCGACCTCGTCCTCGACCTGTGGCAGCAGGTCGCCGCCCACCAGCGGCACCTCGAACGGCTGCGGCGGCGGCGCGCCACCCAGGGCAAGCAGAGCAGGGTGAGAGAGCTGACCACCCGCTACCGGACCCACGACGACGAGCTGCTCATCGAGCAGATCCGGGCGGAGCTCGGCCACGAGCCGTCCCTGATCGAGGCCGCCCGCTGGCAGCCCTCCACCTGGCAGGCGGCCATGTGCATGCGCCGCATGCTGGCCGACGCCCTGGCCGCCACCGCCCTGCTCCGCACCGCGATCAACGTCGGCGACCACGGCGTCGTCCAGGGCATGAACCGCTCCACCGCCGCCCTCACCGCCGCCGCCCGCCTCATGGATTCGGCGGAGCACGGCGCCGCCGCGCGCCGCGTCCCCGGCCTGACCGGGCTCCCCGCCCGCCCCGGCTGCCACGCCCGCGACCTCGCCGCCCAGCTCGGCAACCCTTCCGAGCCGTACGTCCGGCAGCGCCTGGCCAGAGCGGCCGAGTACGCCGAGATCGTCATGGACGTCCTCACCGACCGTATCCTGGACTACCCCCACCTGCTCCGCGACTGGTCGGCGGAGAGCATGCGCGACTGGCGGACCGCCGTCGGCTACCCCGGCCGCCGCGACCCCGCCCGATGGGCCCAGCCGCCGGTCGCCGGCGGCCGCCCCACGCTCGCCGAACGCCTCGAATCCCGCCCCGGCGTGCCGCCCGCCGAGGAGGAGACGGCCGGCGACCTGCTCTGGTACGCCGAGCTCGGCGACGCCCTCGCCCAGCTCAAGGGCCACGACCAGGCCTACGTCGAATACGGCCCCGACTACCCCCACGTCATCGGGGACCCCCACCCCGACTTCCATCCCGACCCCCACTCCGGCGACGGGCCGCGGCTGGAGCCCTCCCTCGCGTCCATCCCCTCGGCCCTGGCGGGAGCGGCGCAGCTCGTCTCCCTCGGCGCGCGGCCACCCCGCCACTGCCGCACCTGGCCGGACCTCACCGCCCGGCTGCTCGCCGACCTCGCCGTCACCCAGACGCTCGTCACCGCCTTCCAGCTCCCCGAGCCGCTGCCCGCCCTCGACGGCACCCTCCTGCCCGGCACCCGGGTACGCCTCGAATTCGCCCGCAACGCGCGCATGCTCGCCGAATGGTCCACGTACATGGGCAACTGCATCGCCACCAGCCCCTACGTCGAAGCGGCGCAACAGGGCCGATCCGCCCTCGCCGCGCTCCGTGACGAGAGCGGGCGGATCGTCGCCAACGTCGAGCTCGAACAGCACGCCCGCGGCTGGCGCGTCTCCGAGCTGCGCGCCCGCTTCAACGGCGACCCCGAGGCCGACCTGTACCAGCGGGTCCTCGACTGGGCCGCCACCCTGCCCGCCGCCTTCTCCGACGAACCGCCCGGCCCGCCCGTCCCCGACCGCCTGCCCGACCCGCGCCCGGCCGCCCGGCGCCGCGCCGGCCGCACCTTCCAGGAGGTCAGCGGGCCGCTGTCCCGGCTGGCCGCCGACGCCATGACGCGCGAGGAGATGGTGAACGCCCTGCGCGTCCTGCGTACCCTGCACCACCGCGACCCGGCACCGCTTCCCACCGGCGGCACCGACGCCCGCGTTCATATCGGCGCCGACGCCCGTCCCGGAGCCCGCGTTCATGCCGACGCCCGTTCCAGGACTCGCATCCACGCTGTGGACCGTGTAGGTGGTGACGCGGACGGAACGGGCTCGGTCGGCGAGGCGGACGTGCGAGGCGACGCAGGTGCCGCTCCGGACGTCCTGACCGCGCTGCGCCGCCTCTCCTCCGACCGCGTCGAGCGCCTCTGCCGGGACGAGCTGCCGTCGGTGGGCCTGGCCGAGCTGTGGCGGGCCACCGGAGTGCGCCCCCTCGAACAGGCACTCACCGCACTCCCCCACCCCACCCCCGCCGGCACCGGCGGCCGCTCGCCCCTCACCCTGCTTCTGCTCGACGCCCCCTTACCCGGCTCGCTCAGGAAGCTCGCCCGCCACGAGGCCGTCGCGCCGGCCCGCTCGATGGAGCTGATCGCCCGCAGGATCCGCGCCGCCATCGGCCGCCTGGCGCGCGCCGCCGACCCCGTGCTCGCCCACCAGGTGGTCCGCCGCGCCGACACGGCGGTGCTGTGTGCGCTGGTGGTCGCGGTCACGTCCTGGACGCCGCATCCCGGCCTGCCGACCGTCGCCGTGTCCGAGCCGGGCGAGATGAGTGTCCCCGGCTTCCCCCGTACGGACCTGGAGGACCCGGCGGGGCCGTGGCAGCGCGCGCTGCCGGGGGCGGTGGAGCTGGGCGCGGACCTGGACGCGTTCTGGGCGCGCGTCGCCGCCGAGGGGCTGCGGGTGCCGGCGGCGTGGCTGGGGCACGGCGGCTGGAGCCCCCTGTGGCAGCGCGCCGCCCGCTGAGAGCTCCCTGCCCGGCGCCTTTACACTGTAGATCCGTATTTGCGCATCACCACGGCAGCCTCCTACGGGGTCTCACTCCTCCCCCGACGGGTGGGCGAGGATCAGGACGAGCGCGTCCAGCAGGCGCTGCCAGTCGCCTTCGCCGAGGTCGTCGCGGCGCAGCGAGGCCGCCACGGCCGCGAGTGCGCCCGCCAGCCTCGCGCGTACCGCCGCGTCGTCCTCACCCAGCACCTGCGCCAGCCGCCCCGCCGCGCGCCGGAAGCGGCGGCCGCGCGTGAACGCCACCAGCGACGCCGGCGGCGCGGGCGTGTCCGGCTCGGCGTCCGGGCCGGCCAGGGTGATCACGAGCCGGGTGCCGAGCGCTTCGGCGAGCCGGTCGAGGGCGGAGACGGTGGGGTTGCCCCGCCCGTTCTCGAGGTTGGCGACATACGGCACGGAGAGGGCGGCGTCGGCGGCCACCGAGGCCACGGTGCGGCCGAGCGCCGCGCGGCGGGCCCGCAGCCGCCGCCCCAGTTCCACAGCATCCACCCTTCTATCTTGACAGAATAATCTGCGGCCTGTTCTCTCTTGAGAGAATAATTCCTCTGCGAGAGGAGCGGCCGCGATGCCACCCGCTCACGCCCTGCGCATCCGCGACTTCCGGCAGCTCTGGGCGGCGGGGGCGGCCGGAGGGCTGGGCGCCGGCATGCTCGTCGTCGCCATCCCCGCCCACGTCTACGCCGTCACCGGCTCCGTCCTGGCCACCGGCGTCACGCTGGCCTTCGAGCACCTGCCGTCGCTGCTGCTCGGGCCCATCTCCGGCGTACTGGCCGACCGGTGGGACCGCCGCCGGCTGATGATCGCGACCAGCCTGGCGCACGCGGCGGCGATCTCCGTCGTCCTGCTCGCCAGGACGCCCGGGACGATCTGGCTCGTGTACGCGGCCGCCCTGGGGCAGGGGGCGACGTCGGTGTTCTTCCGTCCGGCCGTGCGGGCGCACCTCCCGGCCGTGGTCGGCACCGGCCCGGCCCTCACCAGCGCGAACACCGTCAACGCCGTCACCACGGGCGTCGTCGGGCTGGCGGGGCCGCCGCTGGGCGGGCTGCTGTTCGCGGTGTCCGGCGTGGGGGCGGCCGTCGCCGCGGCGGCAACGGCCGCCCTGCTCGCGGCCGCCGCGATCGCCCGCACCTCATCACGCCCCAGCCCGGCGGGCGCTTCCGGCGTGACCGGCTCCGTACCGGCGGAGGCTTCCGGCGCGCCCGACTCCGTGCCGTCGGGCGCTGTGGCCGGGTCCGTGGCTGACGCCGTACGGGAAGGACTGTCGGCGGTGCGGCGGGCGCCGGCGACGCGGGCGCTGCTGGCGTCCGACGGGATCTACCTGCTCGCCAACGCCGCCCTCACCGCCCTGCTCATCCCCTTCGGCGTGGCCACGCTCGGCGGGAGCGCCGAAGTGGGGTACCTGCTGTCGGCGCTGGGGCTCGGCTTCCTGCTGGGGGCACCGATCAGCCGCCGCCTGGTGGACCGCTGCGCGCCGAGACGGCTCATCGCGGCGGCGCAGGCGCTGGTCGGGGCCGCTTTCCTGGTGATGTTCAACAGCACCTCGCTGCCGGCCGCGCTGGCCGCCGCCGTGCTGCTCGGGCTGCCGGGGGTGACGGTGCTGGTCGCCGTGCAGACGTACGTGCAGCGGGCCACCCCAGGGCATCTCCTCGGCCGGGTCACCGCCGCGTTCCTCACCGTGGAGGCCGCCGTCACCATGACCGGCGCCTTCGCGGGGCCGGCGCTGAGCGAGCTGTCGGGGCTGCCGGTGGCGCTCAACGCGGCGTGCGCGGTGACGCTCCTGTCATCCCTGGTCACGCTGCTCCTGCTGCCACCGTCGCAGCGCCCGGTCAGGTGAGCGGATGCTCGAAGCCGCGCTCCGACATGCGCCTGGCCACGTCCATCAGATCGGCGCGGAACTCCTCGACGCGCTCGTCGGTGAAACGCACGGTCGGCCCGCTCAGCGTGAGCGCGGCGACCGTCGCCTTCGACCCGCCGGTGACCGGGACGGCGACCGCCGACAGCCCGGGCTCGCGCTCGCCGTGGCTGACCGCGTACCCGTCGCGCTCGGCCTGCGCGGCCCACTCCCGCAGCGTCGCCACGTGCGTCTCCCCGTACGGCGAGGAGCGCGCGACGCGTTCGAGCAGCCGCTCCGGCGCGTCCTTGAGCAGCACCTTGGAGGAGGCGCCCGCCCACAGCGGCAGCTCGTCGCCCACCCGCACCACGTGCCGCAGCGGCTGCGGGCTCTCCTGCTGGGCGATGCAGACGCGGTGCACGTCGCGCAGCACGTAGAGGTTGACGGTCTCGCGCTGCCGCGCCCCCAGCTCCCGCATGAGCTGGACGGTCTCCGGCGGCAGCTCCCAGGCGTTGCGGGCCAGGTGCGCCCACCGCCACAGGGCCGGGCCCGCCGCGTAACCCTTCGGCGTGGCCCACAGCAGCCCCATGTGCTCCAGCGTCTGCAACATCCGCAAGGCGGTGGTCTTGGCCAGCCCCGTCTCGTCCACCACCTCGCGGATCGTCAGCGTCCGCCGGTCTTCGGTGAGCAGCGACAGGATGTCGAACGCCCGCTGCACGCTGCGGACGCCACCTGCGTCTTCAGCCTGGTTCGAAGGCACGGGATCCTCACTCGTCGGTCGAATGGTTACCTGCCGCTCACCCTCTCATGTGCGGGGACCGGTCGAGCTCATGAAGATCCTCCTCGCGCTCGCCCTCGCGCTCGCCCTCACGCTCTCCCTCGCCGAGGAGCAGGATCTCCAGCAGCTCGTCCGGCGCGTCCCTGAGCACGTTGTGCCCGCTGTCGAGCGAGTGGACGCGCCAGGCGGGATCCCGGGACAGACGCTCGTGGACCTCGGTGAACGGGGTGCCGTCCCAGCCGGACAGGTACACGTAGTCCAGCGTCCGGACACTGCGCAGGCCGCCGCCGCCCAGCCGGAGCCGCTGCAGGAACGACGCCAGCGGGTGCGCAGTGGTACGCGGGTCGAGGCCCTGGGGCGGGGCCACGGAGAAGCCGTCCGCCGCCGCATTCCGGAGGAAGAGGTCGCGGAACGCGCCGGTGGTGAGGTCCCAGCAGGACTGGCCGTCCCCGGGCACGTAGGCGTCGCTGTAGACGAGGCGGCGCACGGAGCCGGGAGCGGCGCGGTCGGCGGCGCCGGTGATGACCATGCCGCCGTAGCTGTGCCCGACGAGCACGGCGTCCGTGATCCGCTCGGCCGCGAGCAGCGCGAGGACGTCCTCGATGTGCGTGTCGAGGTTCACGGAGGAGGAGGCCAGGTGGGCGCGCTCGCCGACGCCCGTGAGCGTGACGGCGTGCGCCCGGTGCCCGGCCGCGCGCAGCCTTTCGACCAGCGGGGAGTAGTACCAGCCGCCGTGCCAGCCGCCGGGGACGAGAACGAAATGCGCCATGTGAACCCTCTCCTGCCTGTTCGAGGGGGGTGACTCTCATAGAGTGCCCGGTCGGCACCCCGCGCCGGGTGCCGGCCCTCACCGACGCCCGGCACCCCGAACTCCGCGTGCTGCGCCGCCGCCCGGCCTTCTACGACCGGCCCGCCGGCTACTTCTACGCCGGCGCCCGCTCCCTGCGCGCCGCGGAGATGACCGACCGGTTCCTGCGCCGGACGCTCAGCCATCACCGCGGGGACCACGCGCGCCGACGTGCGGTGACTGCGCGAGGTCATCGCCGAGCCGGAGCGCGTGGCGTGACACAGACCGGCCCAGGAGCGTCTTGACGGGGCACGGCCCAGGGGCGCTTCAAACGTCCGGGACAGGGGCGCTGTAGCCGTCCGGGACAGGGGCGCCTTAGACGTCCGCGACAGGGTTGCGGGTTTGACAGCTCTCGCTCGCACCCCTGACAGCGCACCGTAACCGATGGCTACGTTGAGTAATCGCCACTTCCGGCAAAGCCAATAGGTGCAAACCCATGGTCCCCTCCACTCACAGAGAGGCGTCTTCATGCGTCGATCAGCCCGTATCGTCACCCTCACCCTCACCGGCATGTTCGCGCTCGCCGCGCTCGCCGGCCCCGCCGCCGCGAACGTCCCCGTCGGCGTCGACACCAGCGTCAACACGCTCAACGGCAACAACCTCCTCAACGCCAACAAGGTCCAGGCGTGCGGCATCAAGGCAGCCGGAATCGGGCTCGACGTGCCGATAGCCTCCTCGGAGTCGGCCGGCTGCGCCCAGCCCTGACCCGCCGCGCGCGGCCCCTCCTCACCGGGGCCGCCCGTTAGACCCCGCAGCGCGGCATCCGTCCCTGGGTGCGCCCGATGTCCCGCCCCAGGGACGCCGCGCTGCGGCCTGGCATGCCGACGCCCGGGGGCCTTGAGGAAGGGCGCGCTCCCTCAAGGCCCGGCTCGCTGGAACAGCCGACGTCAGGGGCGGTTTTCGTGGGGACGGCAGCGCGCATCCCGGCGGAGGGCCAACCTTGCACGAGCCTTGATCGCATGCCCTGGGACAGGCGTCAAACCAGCCACCGGAGGACTTCCGGCGACCTGCGCGTTCCCACTGAAACTTTCAGGCGCGTCCCGCGGGGTCGAGGAGGGCGCGGACCCGCCATGGGACGGGGCCGGCCGCGCGGCATCTTCACCGCCGGCCCCGCCTCGGCCGCCGGCTGCCCGGCGGCGGCGAGCCCGCCACCGCCGCGCCGTGTCCGGGAGGGCGCGCGTCGCCATCATGCGCATCCGACGGCGGTCGGGAGGGCGCGAAGCCCGCCATCTCACGCAGGCAGGCTCGCCACCACCGGCCGGATTTTTGTCGGTGCGGCTGCGTAGGGTTCCCGCATGGCCGAACTCATCGGACGCGAACGCCCCGCCGCCATCCTGCGCGGCGAGGTGGAGCGTGCGCTGGTCAGCCACGGGGCGCTGGTGCTCGTGACGGGCGAGGCGGGCATCGGCAAGAGCACGCTGGTGGCCGGGGCCGCGGAGGAGGCCGTACGCGGGGGCGCGCGGCTGCTCACCGGCGCCTGCTGGGAGGGCGAGGGCGCCCCGGGCCACTGGCCGTGGGTGCAGGTGCTCAGGCAGCTCGCCCCGGAGGTCGGCCTGGAGAGCCTGGCGGCCGGCAGAGAAGCGTTCCAGCTCTACGACGCGGTCACGGCACTGCTGGTCGAGGCCGCGCGGGAGCGTCCGGTCGTGGTGGTGCTCGAAGACCTGCACTGGGCCGACCCGGCGTCGCTGCGGCTGCTGGAGTTCGTGGTGCGGCATGCCTGGTTCGAGCGGCTGCTGGTGATCGGCACCTACCGTGACGCCGAGGTGGACGGGCCACTCAGCCTCCCGCTGGAGGCCAAGGCCGTCACCCTGACGCTGACCGGGCTCGACGTGGCGGGCGTGGGGCGGCTGGTGGCCTGTACGACGGGGGTCGTCCCCGAGCCGGAGCTGGTCGCCCAGATCCACCGGCGCACCGGCGGCAACCCGTTCTTCGTGGAGCAGACCGCACGCTTGTGGCAGGGCGGCAGCCCCCTCGCCACCATCCCACCCGGGGTGGGGGCGGCGATCCGGCGGCGACTGTCCCGCCTGGCGGGCGAAGTGCTGAAGGTGCTCCGGATGGCCGCGGTGCTGGGCCGCGAGTTCACCACGCACACCCTCACCACAGCCCTGACCTCAGCCAACGCCTCCCCCGCCTCGACCTCGAACAACGACTCCCCCACCACGACCAGCCCATCGGCCAACGCCCCCTCTGCCACCATCCCGACCTCGAACAACGACTCCGCTACCACGGCCGACCCCTCGACCTACGGCGGCTCTCCGCCCACGGCCGATCCCTCGACCTACGGCTCCCCGTCCACAACCCTGACCGGCCGCACCCCGACCTCGGGCAACGGCTCCCTCATCTCAACCGGGTCCTCGACCGCCGGCACCCTGACCAGGCCCTCGACCAACGGCATCCCGACCTCGGAAAACGGCTCCCCCACTACAGCCGGGCCCTCGGCTGGCGGCTCCCCGACCAGCCCCTCGACCGACGGCGCCCCTGCCGCGACCTCGACCCCGAACCACCACTCCGCCGCCACGACCGGGCGCTCTACCGGCGACTTCTCTGCCGCCACCTGGCCGTTCTTCAGCGCTCGACCGTCCTCCGGCACCTGGCCGTCTTCCGGTGGCGGTTACCTTCCCGAGGGCCGGCTACGCGCTCCTGCGATGACCCACGCCTCTCCCTCGCCTGTCCTCAAGGCGCTCGGCCAGGCGGTGGCGGCCAAACTCGTAGTCTCGCACGGCTCCGGACGCTACGCGTTCGTCCACGACCTGGTGCGCGAGACCCTCTACGCCGACCTCGATGACGCGAGCCGCGCCACCCTGCACGCAGCCGCGCTGGCGGCGCTGGACACGGCGCCGCCCGCCACCCGCGCCCACCACGCCTGCCTGGCCGCCGCGCCCGAAGCGGTCGACCTGCTCCTGGCGGCGGCTAGAGACGCCGAGGGCCGTATGGCGGACGAGGAGGCCGTGGGCCACTACCGCCGTGCCCTTGACCTCACACCCGCCTCCGAGCCGCGCCGGCGGGCCACGATCGGGTTCGACCTGAGCACGGCACAACACCGCGCCGGCGACACCGCCGCAGGAGCCCGCACCCTGGAATCGGCCCTGGCCCTCACCCGTCACCTCGACGCCCCCGACCTGCTGGCGATCGCCGCCCTGAAGGTGCACGACCTGTCCTTCGCCGGCGGGGGTCGCTGGACGGCCTTCGTCCACGACGCCCACCACAAACTGGTGAACGGCACCACCTCACCCGTGCCGTTCACAGGCTTGGACGTGAGCACGAACACCAGCCCGAACCCCAGAATGGACCCACGCACAGACACACGCACGGGCATCGCCCCGGACACGGTTGGGTGCGATGGCGCTGGCGGCCTGGACACGGTCGAGGGCGGCGGCAGCGGTGGCCTGGACCGCCGTCATGAGGCATGGGCCGGGACGAGGCGGATGGACGCCGAGGATCGGCTGCACGCGGCAGCGCGTGACTTGACGGAGGTCGCCGCCGACCTGGCCAGGCACGGCGAGGACAACGAGGCACTCGCCTACAGCCTGCTGTCGAGGCTGGGCGTCATCTGGGGCCCAGGCTCCACGGCCGAGCGGCTGGCGATCACCGAGGAGCTGTCAGCGGTGGCCGGCCGCGCAGGAGACGATCAGCTCGACCTGACCGCCCGTTCCTGGCGCGTCGGAGCCCTTCTCGAGCTGGGCAATCCACGCTGTCTGTCCGAACAACGCGCATTCACGGCTCGGGCCGAGGCGTCAGGGCTGAGGCTGTTCCAGCACGAGGCGGCCGTGCTCAGAGCGATGTTCGCCACGTTCACCGGCCGGTTCGACGAAGCGGCAACACACATCGACGCCGCCTACGAGCTGGGCGAGCAGCCGGGTATCGGCAGGCATGACCTCCGCTGGATGCAACGCTGGTCGGCCGCCCTGCTCAGGGGCCGTTTCGACGTGGCCGAGACCGTGCTCGCGGAAATGGAGCAGGCAGGCAGCCCGCACTTCCCGCTCTACCGGGCCGTCACGGCAACGCAACGGGGCGGGGACGGTGAGGTCGTCCTGCGGTACCTGGCGCAGATCATGGCGGGGGGCGAGCAGTACCTGCGCTGGATGGCGCCGCTGTGGCTAAGGTTCCAGGCGCAGGCGGCGGCCCGTTCGAGGGATCCGGTGCTGTGTGAGCGCGCCCGGGCGGCGATCGCCCCGTACGTCGGCCAGTGGGGCGTCACCGCGACCGTCGCCGTCGAGGGCCCGTATGCCCACTGGATGGCGGTGCTGGACGCGGCTCAGGAGCGCTGGGACGACGCCGTCGCCGGGTTCACCGCGGCCTATCGGGCGGCCGACGTCCTGGGCGCGCGGCCCTGGTCGGTGGAGTCGCGGGCCCGCCTGGCGGAGGTGCTGCAGGCGCGTGGTGACGACGCGTCGGCGCTGATCGAGCAGGTGGAGTGGGAGGCGGCGGAGCTCGGCATGCTGGTGAGCCTTCCGCGGCCCCGCGCCGGGTCCTTCCGCTTCGACGGTGCGGTGTGGGTTCTGACGTTCGCCGGCCGTACCGTGCACCTGCCCGACTCCAAGGGCCTGGCCGATCTGCGCGTCCTGCTCGCGCGGCCGGGACGCGACGTGCCGGCGGTCGAGCTGCTCGACCCGGCGGGCGGTGAGGTGGTGGTCGCGGCGCGCGGCCTGGGCGGCGACGACGTGCTCGACGAGGAGGCCAGGGTCCGCTACCGGCGGCGGCTGGAGCTGCTGGACGAGGAGATCGACCGGGCGGTGGAGCTGGGCGAGGAGCGCCGGGCGGCGGACCTCGACGCGGAGCGGCAGGCGCTCCTCGACGAGCTGCGCACCGCCACCGGCCTGGGCGGCCGTCCCCGCCGCCTGGGCGACGAGGCCGAACGGGCCCGCAAGGCGGTCACCAACCGGATCCGCAACACGCTCCGCCTGCTCGACCAGCGCCACCCGGAGCTGGCCGCCCACCTCCGCGCCTCGGTCTCGACCGGCTCTACCTGCAGCTACCACCCGGCGTCGGAGGTCCACTGGGCCACGTGACTGCGGCGGGGAGCAACGGCGCGATGGGCGCTCCATGCACCACGAGGCTTGGGCACGTGGGCGCTGGCTGGTGCGCATGTGGGCAGCCCGGGTGTGTGCGGGGTGAATGCCAGTGAGGCTGCGCAGGCGGGATCTCGGCGGACGCTGGCGGGGGTACGCGGGCGGGCTTGGCGGGCGCCGACGGGGTGCGCAACGATTCCGAGCACCAGGAGCGCCTGCGCACGTGGGGTGCAGTGCTGGTGCGCATAGGCGGCAGCCCGGGCGGGTGCAGGGTGAGATGCCGGTGAGGCTGCACAGGCGGGATCTCGGCGGACGCTGGCGGGGGCACGGGGGCGGGCTTGGCGGGCGCCGACGGGGTGCGCAACGATTCCGAGCACCAGGAGCGCCTGCGCACGTGGGGTGCAGTGCTGGTGCGCATAGGCGGCAGCCCGGGCGGGTGCAGGGTGAAGTGCCGGTGAGGCTGCGCGGGCCGGGCCTCGGGGGCGCCGGCCCGTGCGGGAGTGGTGTTAGCTCAGCTTGGTGAAGAAGGCGGTGATGTCCTCGGCGAAGAGGGCCGGTTGTTCGGTGGCGAAGAAGTGGCCGCCTCGGTCGTATTCGGACCAGTGCACGATGTTGTGGTCGCGTTCGGCCCAGGCGCGGATGGTGACGTCACATGCCTTGGACACGAGCACGCCCGTGGGGACGGTGCCCCGGGCTGCTGCGGCCCAGTCTTCCGCTTCGCCCCAGCCCGAGGGGTCGTCGGCCGCTTCACCTGCGGCACCCCAGTTCGCGGAGGTGTCCGTGCCTCCTGCGGCGGCGTTCCCATTCGAGGAGGCGTCCGGCGCTTGGTCGCCGGCGCTCCAGGCCGCCGAGGCGTTCATGTTCTCGTAGTAGAACTGGGCCGACGAGCCGGCCGTTCCCGTCAGCCAATAGATGGTCACGTTGGTGAGCATGAGGTCGCGGTCGAGGGAGTCCTCGGGGAGCCCGTCCACGGGCTCGGTGAGTTCCTTGAACTTCTCCATGATCCAGGCGAGCTGCCCCACCGGCGAGTCGTGCAGCCCGTACGAAACGGTCTGGGGTCGTTTGGACTGGGTCTGGAGGTAGCCGTCGTTCATGTTCTCCATGGCCGACCAGCGCCGTCGCTCCTCGTCCGTCAGCGCGTCCATCTCCCCCTCTTGGCCGATCGGGAAGGTGAGGGCGGCGTTGAGGTGGATGCCGGTGATGCGGTCGGGGGCGTGTTTGCCCATTTCGGGGGCGATGAAGGCGCCGGCGTCGCCGCCCTGGACGCCGTAGCGGGTGTAGCCGAGCCGGGTCATCAGCTCGGTGAAGGCGCGGGCGGTGCGGGCGGCGTCCCAGCCGGGGGCCGAGAGGGGGCCGAGAAGCCGAAGCCGGGCAGGGACGGGATGACGAGGTGGAAGTCGCGTGAGAGGGGTTCGATGACGTTCAGGAACTCCACGAACGTGCCCGGCCAGCCGTGCAGGAGCATGAGCGGCAGCGCGTCGGCGCGCCCGGAGCGGACGTGGACGAAGTGGATGAGCTGGCCGTCGATGGTGGTGGTGAAGTGGGGCAGCGCGTTGAGCCTGGCCTCGTGGGCGCGCCAGTCGTAGCCGGTGCGCCAGTATTCGGCGAGGTCCTTGAGGTAGCCGGCCGGGACGCCGCGTTCCCAGCCGGTGCCGGGGAGCTGGGGCTGCCAGCGGGTTCTGGCCAGGCGGTCGTGCAGGTCGTCGAGGTCCTGCTGCGGGATCTCGATGCGGAACGGGTGAATTGTCATGATATTTCCCTTCAGGGGTTGGCTAATTGCGGAAGGCGGCGGCGTGTTCGGCGGCCCACGCGGCGAAGGTGAGCCCGGGGCGTCCGGTGACCCGTTCCACGGTCGGCAGGACGACGGAGGCGGCCTGCGGCGGCTCGGCGCCGAGCCGCACCCCGAACTCGATGAGGTCGTCGTCCACCCCGGCCGCCCGCATGGAGGCGCGGTACTCCTCCTCGCTCAGCTCCTCGAACCGGAGCTCCCGCCCGATGGCCGCGCCGAGCAGCCGCACGCGCTGCTCGGGCGTCAGCGCCTCGGGCCCGGTCAGCAGGTACGTCTCGCCGGCGTGCCCGTCCTCGACCAGCGCCGCGACGGCCACGGCGGCGATGTCGGCCTCGTGCACGACGGCGCCGGGGTGGTTGCCGAAGACCCGCACCACGCCCTCCCGCCGGACGGACTCGGCCCAGTCGAAGGCGTTGGCCATGAACTCGACGCACCTGAGCTGCGTCCACCCCAGGTCACCGGCGCGCAGGGCCTCCTCGACCGAGGTCTCGTCCCAGCCGCTCAGCACGCTGACGCGCCGGACGCCCGCCTTGGCGGCCAGCTCGACCAGCTCCTGCCCGTTCTCCAGCGGCGCCTGATCGTCGCCCCGAACGTGATCAGGTGCAGCCCGGTCACGCCTTCCAGCGCGGGCGCCAGCGTGCCGGGCTCGGTCAGGTCGCCGCACGCCACCTCGACCCCGTCGGGGACCGCGGCCTTGGCGGGGTTCCTGGTCAGCGCCCGTACGGGCGTGCCCCGGGCGGCGAGCTGCGCCACGATGCGGCGGCCGACCGTCCCGGTGGCGCCGGTCACGAGAATCGTCATCGGTGTCCTCCCATCCGTTGGCTGTCGGACGGGAGGCGCTACACGGGAAATAGCACCCGCTAGACGGTGGAAACGCCGGGGAAACGACGCGGGCGGTTGCATCGTGCCCACTCTGCGAAGATCACGAGGAGATGAGGCACCATGACCGGACACGAGGGCCGGCCGTCCCGGCGTACCGCACTAGGCCTGCTCGGAGCCGCGCCCCTGACCGCGGGCGGCCTGCTCGGAGCCACGCCTCTGACCGCGGGCGGTCTGCTTGGGGCCGCACCCCTGACCGCGGGTGGACTGGCGGCGGCTTCCGGCATCACGAGCACCGCGAACGGCGGGATCCCGGCCGGGCTGCGGCCGGGCGGCGCCTTCGACCGCTACATCAGGGACCTGGCCGAGCGCGACCAGTTCTCGGGGACGGTGCTGCTGGCGCACCGGGGCCGGCACGTGCTGGCCCGCTCGTACGGCATGGCCGACAAGGAACGCCGCATCCCGAACGGGACGGACACCATCTACGCCCTCGCCTCGGCCTCGAAACCGTTCACCGGCCTGGCCGTGGTGCGGCTCGCCCAGCAGAGGAAGATCAGGTTTCATGACCCGGTCGGCGCGCACCTGGACGGCTTCCCGCCGGAGATCGCCGACCACGTCACCGTCCACCAGATGCTCACCCACACCTCGGGGATGACCGACCCCACGAACGACACGCCGGAGCCGCACGTCTTCACCAGCGTCGACGAGCGGAACCGGGACCTGGCCGCCCGTGCCAGGTCGCAGCGGCTGCGCTTCACCCCCGGCACCCGCAAGGAGTACTCCAGCATGGGCTACGAGGTGCTCGGGGAGCTGGTGGCCACGGTGTCGGGGCAGCCGTTCCACGAGTACGTCCGCGAGCACGTCTTCGAGCGGGCGGGCATGGCCGACTCCGCCTACTACACCAGGACGGAGTGGCTGGCGGACGAGCGCATCGCGCACCCGTACATGCTGCAGGAGGACGGCACGCGCGTGGACGGCGTGCGCCACCTGGACAAGGGCGGCGCCGGCGGGGTGCGGGGCAGCAACTCGGCACGCGCGTTCATCGGCTCCGGCGGCGGCAACGGCTTCAGCACGGCCCCCGACCTGGTGAGGTTCGCGCTCGCGTTGCAGCGCGACGAGCTGCTGAAGCGCGCCTACACCGACCTGTACGTGAGCCCGAAGGTGTCGGGCCCGCCCCTGCGGGAGGGACCGGAGGATCCGCGCCGCGGGGAGGCGTTCCACGCGTACGGGCCGACCGCGTCGATCTACAACGACCAGCGCTACATCTCGCACGGCGGCGGCATCGCGGGCGGCGCCACGAACTGGAGCATCTACCTCGACCTCGACTGGGTCGCGGTGATCCTGTGCAACTACGACCTGCAGATCGAGCCGATCATCGCGGCGGAGCGTACCCGGATCACCGCGTGAGCGGCTGCGCGCCGCCCGTCAGGTAGTGCTGCACCACGGGGCCGATGTCGCGGGCGAGCGTGTCGACATCGGCCTCCACCATGGGCGGCAGGCGCAGGACGTACCGGGTCAGAGCGACGCCGAGGAGCTGCGTGGAGACGAGCGCGGCGCGGTGCTCGGCGTCGGGCGCGCCGGTCAGCCGGGCCACGAGCGCGGCGATCTGCGTCGCGAACACCTCCCGCATCCGCTCCGCCGCCTGCGGGGTCGTGCTGGCCGAGCGCAGCAGCAGGATGAGCGCGTCGTCGGCCTGCTCGCCCTCCCAGCGGGACAGGAAGTGCCGCACGACCAGCTCGCCCATCCGCTCCCGCGGCGGCCGGGCGAGCTGGTCGAGGCGCAGGTCGACGTCCACGGCGGCGTTGAACAGCCCGGCCTTGCTGCCGTAGTAGCGCATGACCATGGACGGGTCGACGCCGACCAGGGAGGCGACCGCCCGGATCGTCATCGCCTCGTAGCCGCGCTCGACGAGGAGCTTCCTGGCCGCCGAGAGGATGGCGCTGCGGGTGGCTGCCGATCTCTCGGTGAAAGCCATGACAACGAGTGTAGGCCAACAGACGTGGGTTTCGGTCACGTCACCGCTGCTTGGCCGCCCACTCGGCGACGACCTGCGCGATGACCTGCGGGTGGTCCTCCGGCGTGTGATGGCCGGCGACCTCCTCGCGCTCCACGACCTCCAGGGAGGCGATGTTCGCGCGGCACCAGGCGATGGTCTCGCGCGTCCACATGGAGCCGGGGCCGGGACGGAAGTCGATCAGCAGCTTCGGCACCTCGGCGCTGGTGGCCAGCCACCGGTCGAACGCCTCGATCCGCTCCACGACGTCGGCCGGCTCGCCGTCGAGGGGCATCGAGCGGGCCCAGCGCAGCAGCGGCAGCCTGCTCTCCCTCGTCGGGTACGGCCGCAGGTACGCCTCCACGTCCTCCTCCGCCATGGGGGCGGCGAGGCTGCCGGGCAGGCCGCGCAGGAAGGCGTTCTCGTCGAGCATCATGGTCTCGCCGACGCCCTCCGTCTTGATCGCCCGGAACAGCGGCCGGCCGCCCTCGGGGAACTCCTCCCAGGTCATCGGCTTGACGATGGCCTCGGTGAAGGCGATCCCGCGCACCCGGTGCGGATGGCGGGCGGCCCAGTCGAAGGCGAGGGCGCCGCCCCAGTCGTGGCCGACGAGCAGCACGTCGTCCAGGTCGAGGGCGTCGAACCAGGCGTCCAGGTAGCGGGCGTGGTCGGCGAAGGTGTAGTCGAGGGCCGGTTTGCCCGACTCGCCCATGCCGATCAGGTCGGGCGCCAGGCGGCGGCCCTGGCCGACGGCGGGCATGACGTCGCGCCACAGGCGGGAGGAGGTCGGGTTGCCGTGCAGGAAGACGATCGGCGCGCCGGAGCCGACCTCGCGGTAGGACATCGTGGAGTCGAGCACGTTCTGGATGGGCATGGTTTTGGTCCTTTCAGAGGTTCAGGTGCAGGAAACGGTCCACCGCGATCTCGATCACGACCCGGCCGGCCGGGGCCGGCGGGGGTGACAGGTAGCGGCGGGTGTAGCGGCGGGCGGCCTCGGCGATCCTGGCCGGATCGGCGGACACCGTGGCCCGGCCCTCCAGGGTGATCCAGCGGAAACCGTGAACCTGGCAGAGTGCCGCCCGGCCTGGCTCGGGGGTGAGGTTTCCGGCCTTGCGGGAGGTGGCGACGGTGAGCACGCGGGCCAGGCCCGCCTCACGGTCCCAGGTGAAGCGGACGGCCACGACGTGCGGGGTTCCGTCGGGCCGCAGCGTGGTCAGGGTCGCCACGCTCGGCTCTTCCAGGAACGCCTCGGCCGCGCGGGGCAGGCGGTGGGCGGCGCGCGAGCCGGAGGCGCGGTTGCCGGCGGGACGGCCGCCTGCGATCGGGGCACCCGAGGGGCGGCCGCTGGAAGGGTGGCCGTCTGAAGGGTGGCCGTCTGAAGGGTGGCCGTCTGAAGGGTGGCCGGCCTGGGTGGCGGTCATCGGAAGGCCGCGATGTTGCGGGCGGCCCAGGAGGCGAAGGTGCGCGGGGCGCGGCCGAGCAGGCGCGCCACGTCCGGGCTGACCTGCCGCTCCTCCTCGGTGGGCGTGCCGAGGATGGTCAGCGTGCCCTCGACGGCCTGCTCGGGCATGAAGGTGAGCATCTGGGCGCGGGCCTCCTCGCGGCTCTGCTCGACGAAGCGCACCTCCGTACCGAGTGCCTCACCGATGGCGGCGGCGCGCTCACGCGGGCTGACGGGCTGGGGGCCGGTGAGCACGTACGTACGCCCGGCGTGCCCGTCCTCGCGCAGCACCACGGAGGCGACCTCGGCGATGTCGGCCGGGTCGATGACGGGCAGGGCGACGTCGGCGAACGGCGCCGCGGCCGTGCGGTGCGCGCGGATCGGCTCGGCCCAGGCCAGGGCGTTGGAGGCGAAGCCGCCGGGACGCAGGATCGTCCACTCCAGGCCCGACTCGCGCACGGCCTGCTCGAACGCGGCGGGATGCCCGTACAGGCCGGGCCTGGTGCCCGCGCCCTGCGAGGAGAGCAGGACGACGCGGCGGATCCCGCCGGCCCGCGCCGCCTCCAGGACGGCGTGCGGCTCGTGCCCGGCGACGAGCAGGAAGAGGGCGCCGGCCCCGTCGAAGGCGTCCTTCAGGCTCGCGGGATCGCCCAGGTCGCCGGCGCTGTGCCGGACACCCCCGGGGAGCGGCGCGGGCCGCCGGGAGATCGCGGTGACCTGCTCGCCCGCGGCGGCGAGCAGCCTGACCAGCTCGCCGCCGACGTTGCCGGTGGCGCCTGTGATCACGAACATGCCGTACTCCTCAAGAAAGTTAGTTAGTTGACTGACTCACTGCGAGACCATAGCGGGTCGGCGGAGGGCGTGTCTATAGTTAGTCAGGTGACTAACTCAACTCGGACGGGAAAGCGGGAGCGGCTGGCCGGGGCGGCCGTACGGGTGCTCCACGAGCAGGGCGTCGAGAAGACCACCCTCGCCGACATCGCACGCGCGGCCGACGTGCCGGTGGGCAACGTCTACTACTACTTCAAGACGAAGGACCAGCTCATCGAGGCGGCGATCGAGGAGCACGGCCACCACCTCGACCAGATGATCCAGGCCATGGAAGGGCTCGCCACCCCGCAGGAGCGGCTCAAGGCGCTCATCCAGGGGTGGATCGGGGAGAGCGACCTCACCGCCCGGTACGGCTGCCCCACCGGCACCCTCGCCGCCGAGCTCGACAAGCGCGACGACGGCCTCGACCGCGCCATCGCCGGCGTCATGGGGCGGCTGCTCGACTGGGTGCAGGGCCAGTTCGCCGCCATGGGGCGCCCGGACGCGCGGGAGCTGGCGGTCGCCCTGTTCGCCGCCTACCAGGGGGCCGCGCTGCTCACCAACACCTTCCGCGACCCCGGCCTCATGCGCACCGAAGGGCACCGGCTGGAGCGCTGGATCGACTCGCTCGCCTGATTCGCCGTCCCGCAACCGTGGCGTTCCCCGGATGACAACGCGATGAAGCAGGCCTGAAGCCCGGCCGCCGTAGTCTCGCGTCCGGGACGGGAACCGCCGCGCCCGGCCCATGCGCACCACCCGTTCCCGGCGGGGTCTCCCGGCAACGGGGGCCGGGAGACCCCATCGGCGCCCGCCGGTTCGAGGTCACACCGGTGAACACGGGTTCGGCAAGGGCGGGAAGACGCTGGCCGGGGCGCTGGCGAAGGCGGGCCGGCGGGTCGTCCTGATCGAGCAGTCCGACGAGATGTACGGCGGGACGTGCATCACCATCGCGTGCGTCCCGACCAAGGCGCTGGTCTACCAGGCGGAGCATCCCGACCGGCGGCTCGGCGAGGCGGCGTGGTTCGAGCAGGCGGCGGCGAAGAAGACGGCGCTGGCCGAGGCGATGCGGGCCAGGAACTTCGAGATGTTCGATTCGCCGGAGACCTCGACCGTGATCACCGGCCGGGCGCGTTTCGCCGGCCCGCACACGCTGCTGGTCACGGATGCTGGCGCTGACCGAGCGGCCGGATGAGCTGGTGGTGCTCGGTGGTGGTCATGTCGGCGTGGAGTTCGCCTCGATGCACGCCGCGTTCGGTGCGAAGGTGACGCTGATCCAGCGGGGCGAGCAGCTGCTGCCGGGCGAGGACCCCGACATCGCGGCGGAGGTGCGGGCGCTGCTGACGGATGCGGGTGTCCGGGTGGTCACCGGCGCGACCGTCGAGCGTGTCGAGGACGCCGGCGCGGGTGGGGCGGTCGTCACGTACCGTACCGGATCAGGCCATACCGCGATCACCTACGTCTCGCTCGACGACTACCGGATCGTGCTCGACCAGCTCACCGGCTCCGGCACCCGCTCCGTGAGCGATCGCCGGTACGTGCCGCACGTCGTCTTCACCACCCCGCCGCCGGCCCGCGTCGGCATGACGGAGGCGGAGGCGCGGGCCACCGGCCGACCGCTCAGGATCGCCGTGCGCAGGGTGGCGGAGATGGCGGCCGTGCCCCGGGCCAAAATCGTCGGCGACGGCTGAGCACCCCGTGACTCCGCGCCACCAGGGCCGCCCACCCCCGCCGGCCGCCGTCCCTGCCGGAGGGGCCGGGGGCCGTCACCAGTCGACCTCGTCGCAGCCGCGGTGGTCGGCGGGCTCCACCTGCAAGGTGGCGTGGGCCACGCCGTGGCGCCGGCGCAGCAGGTCGCGGGCCTGGTCGAGGACGGCGTGGTGGTCCTTCTGGTCGGCGGTGACCAGGTGGGCGGTGGCGACGTTCATGCCGGAGGTCAGGGTCCACAGGTGCAGGTCGTGCATGTCGCGTACGCCGTCGATGGCGGCCAGGTCGGCGGCGACGGCGGCGGCGTCGATGTCCTCGGGCACGTGCTGCCCGAGCACCGCGAACACCTGCCGGCCGAGCGAGATCGCCCGCACGGCGACGAACGCGCCGATGGCGACGGCGACGGCGGTGTCCCAGAACGCCTGGCCGGTGGCGGCGACGAGCCAGCCCGCCACGATGACGCCGACCGAGCCGGCGGTGTCGGCCACGACCTCCAGGTAGGCGCCCTTGACGTTCAGGCTCTCCCCCGCGCCGGAGCGCAGCATGAGCAGCGCGATCAGGTTGACCACCAGGCCGAGGGCGCCGACGATCAGCATCGGCCCGGTGGACACCTCGGCCGCCTCGCCGATGCGGCCGATCGCCTCGACCACGACGTACACGGCGACGCCGAGCATCAGCACGACGGCCAGCAGCGACGCGAACACCTCGGCCCGGTACGACCCGTAGCTGCGCCGGCCCGTGGTGTCGGGGCGGGTGGCGATCCGGGTCGCGACCAGTGCCGCGCCGAGCGTCACCACGTCGGCGGCCATGTGCCCGGCGTCCGACAGCAGCGCCAGCGAGCCCGACAGCAGGCCGAAGACCAGCTCCACCACGAAGAAGGCGCCGATCAGCGCGAAGGAGACCGCCAGCCGCCAGCGGTGCCGGCCGGCCGCGTGGCCGTGCCCGTGCCCGGCGCCCATCAGGCGTTCCCCTCACGTTCGGGGTGCAGCGCCTCGGTGTGCTCGGTGTGGGCGAGCGCGAGGTCGAGCAGCATCCGTACGTGCGGATCCTCGAGCCGGTAGTACGCCATGCGGCCGGAGCGGCGGGCGGCCACGATGCGGTGGGCGCGCAGCAGCCGCAACGCGTGCGAGACGGCCGACTCGCTCTGCCCGGTCACCGCCGCCAGGTCGCACACGCACAGCTCCCCGTCCAGCAGGGCCACCAGCAGCCGCAACCGGTTCGGGTCGGACAGCAGGCCGAAGACGTCGGCGGTGTCGGCCAGGTCGGAGGCGGGCGGCATCCGCTCGGACACGGCGGCGACCCGGTCGGCGTCGACCACCCGCACGGTGCAGCCGTCCATCACCAGCACCTTGTCATCTGAAGAGCTGTTCATATGAGCAAGATAGCGGAGCGGCCGATCGGCATGTCAAGCGTGATCCCGGCGGGTCGCGCGGTCCGCGTCGGGGAGCGCCGCTCCCGCTCAATGGTGATGCGCGGCTTCCACCGTGCCGCCGACCTGCCGGCGCACGCCCTCCAGCAGGGCCGGCGCGGCGACGACGACCCACCGGTCACCGACGAGGTAGCTGCCGCCGTACGCCTCGGCGTCGTCGAGCCAGGCGCGCTCGCCGGCGCCGGTGGCGAACGTCAGCAGGGTGTACTGACCGCGTGACGTCCGGCAGGCGGCCTCGCGCAGCTCCGCGGCGTCCACCTGCATCGCGGGGCGGGCACAGCCGGCGGCGGTGGCGAGCCGCTCCATCCCGGCCCGGATCGACGCCTGGCCGGCCGCGTGATGGTGCGCGGCCATGTCCGCCGGTGCGGGGGCGGCGGCACACGCCGCGAGCAGGGCCGCGCCGAGGACGGCGGCGCACGCGGGGCCGAGGGGCTTGACACACATCACGCTCTCCATCGGGCGACTGCGACCGAAGGTACACGCGGCTGCCCGCGGTGGTGGGCGAAGTACCCGAATCGGTCCGGCTGCCCGCGCCCGGCGGCCGACGGCGCGGCTCGGCAACCTTGAGCGATCCGCCGAGGCCATGCGGGCGGCGATGGGCGAGCGCGACCGGGCCCAGCCGTGATCGCCTGGCCGGTCGCCGGCGCCCGCTACCACGCGGTCGTGCTGGTGCGGTGCGGCGCTTCCGGTCGTACCGGATCACGCTCGTCCGACGGCCGGGCCAGGAGAACGAGGCTGGCGGCGGCGAGCAGGTGGACGGCCCCCGCCAGCCGCTGGTCCGTCAGCGGATCGGGCGCGCCGGGCGGGGCCACCACCAGGAACCAGTCCGGCGCGACCGGCGGCCCGAGCAGCAGGAAGGCGCTCACGGCGAGCTGCACCATGACGACCGACCCGAGCAGCACGGCGCGGCCCGTCCGGGAGAGGGGGCGGGGCAGCGGGTCCGCGCCCGCCAGCATCCAGGAGACCACCAGCCCGCCGGTGAGGAACAGCGTCGCGGTGAGCAGGTGCGGCACGTGTTGGAACAGGGCCCACGGCAGCCAGCCGGTGCGGTAGAGCAGCGGGAAAGCGATCATGTACGCGACCGGCAGCACGGCCAGGAGCGCCGGCCGCCGGATCGGGAGCCGCGCGCCGAGGGCGCCGTCCTGCCGGGTGGCGGCCCGCGCGGCGAGCGTGAGCGGCGCGCCGCGGCAGAGCAGCATGGGGGCGATGACGGCGAGCACGGTGAGCTGCAGGGCCTGCGTCGACAGCATCGCCCGCGCGTACGCCCCGACGCCGCCGAGCAGGACCACGCCGAGCAGCGCCAGGCCGGCGCACCACGCGAACGTGCGGGCGGGCGGCCACGCGCCGGCCCTGCGCACCCCGGCGAGGTAGCCGGCCAGCGCCAGGGCCAGCAGCAGGAGGATCATCGGGTCGGGGCGGGCCTCGGTGAGCAGCCCGGTGAGCCGGAACGGCGCCAGGTCGTACTCCAGCAGGCCGTCATGCCCGCCGCCCGGTGCGGGGGGCGGGGTGCGGGACAGGGCGACGGCCAGCGCCATCGCCGCGCCCATGACGATCAGCTCGCCCGCCGCCAGCCGGGTGAAGACGAGCCGCACGCTCCGGTCGGCCGCGCGGGCGACCGTACGGCGGCGGTGCGCCCGGCCGAACAGGGCGAGAACGCCGAGGGCGGCGGTCTTGGCGAGCAGGAGCCAGCCGTACTCGCTGCGCCACAGGTCGGACGGGGCGTTCAGCCGCACCCACGCGGCGGCCACCCCGGAGACGGCGACCCCCGCGAAGCAGCACAGGGCGAGCGTGCTGAACCTGGCCAGCACCACCGGCAGGGCGGCGGAGCGGCGGAAGTGCGCCAGCACCGCGCCCAGCCCGCCCACCCACAGCGACACGGTGACCAGGTGCGTCATCAGGGCGGACAACGCGATGTCGTGATCGGTGGCGGAGGCCGCGTGCCCGACGTACGTCACGGGCAGCGTCCCGAAGACGGCCAGCACGAGCGGGACGAGCTTCGGCAGCCGGGGCACCCGCGCCGCCACGGCGACCGCCACGACCACGGCCAGCACCAGCGGCAGCACCCGCGCCTGGAGGATCGACAGACCGGAGCCGAGCAGCGCGGGATCGGCGAGCAGGTCCGGCACCGGGACCGCGATCACGTCCGACACGGTGAACAGGTAGCTCGCCACGATGGTGACCGCCCAGCCGAGCGCCCACCGGCCGGCCGCGCGGGCACACGCGGCCCGCTCCGGCGAGCCGGGCGGCGCGAGGACGGCCGCGGCGAGCAGCGTCCCGACGGTGGCGACCGCGCACAGGTCGGAGCAGAAGCGGACGAGCGGCAGCCCCCACGCGGTGAGCGGTCCCGCGTCCGGCAGGCCGGCGATCCTCGGCTCCGCCCCGGCTGCCAGGGCCACCGTCAGCAGCACCAGCCCGGCAGCGATCAGCGCCGCACCCGCGTAGATCCGCCGGCCACGGCCGTCCCGGAGGGTGGGCCAGGTGATCCGGGGCGGCGCCGGTCCGGTGTCGTGCATCGGATGAGCCCTCCCGTCCCGCTCCACGCGTACCGGGAGATACGCGGCACGGTACGGACCCGTTCAGCCCCGGGCGAGGATCCGGCTCAGGGCCGTCCGGAACTCGGGTTCCGGCCGGTCCCCCGCGGCGGTGGAGCGCCAGGCGACGAACCCGTCCGGGCGGACCAGGGTCATGCCGGTGCTCGTGAGGCCGTAGCTGTCCAGGAACCGCTCCTCGGGGTCCTCCAGGCCGGCGCCGATGGTGTGGACGTCCAGCTCGACGCCCAGTGACGCCGCCGCCGTCCTGGCCGCCGCGGCCCATTCGCCGCCGTCCGGGGCGACCAGGGCGACGAACGCGCCCGTGAACAGGTCGAGCGTGGAGATCCGCGTCCCCTCCCGGTCCAGCCAGACGTGCGGCGCGCGCAGGCCGGGCCGCCCGCTGGGCTTGCGAGGGTCCTCGATCGGCTCGCTGGAGGTGTGCGGCTCCGTGTGGACGGCCGGGGAGTCGTACCGGTAGCCGAAGATCATGGCGAGGTCGTCGACCGCCGTGAGGTCGTCCGCGGTCCCCTCGTGGCGGGCCTGCAACAGCCGCATGGTCTGGCCCAGGGTGATCTCCGCGACCGGGCGGCGCTCCTGCTCGTACGTGTCCAGCAGCGCGGGCCCGGCCTGGCCCTTGAGGACGGCGGCGAGCTTCCAGGCCAGGTTGTGCGCGTCCGCGATGCCGGTGCTGGCGCCGTAGGACCCGGTCGGGGGGAAGACGTGGGCCGCGTCGCCGGCGAAGAACACCCGGCCGGCCCGGTAGCCGCGGGCCACGGCCGCGCCGAGCCTGACGTCCATCGGCTTCGGGCTCCAGCCGTCGGCGGGGGGCACCAGCGTGAGGTCGAGGTCGGGGATCCCGACGGCGCGCCGGACCAGGTCGGCGCAGTGCCGCTCGGTGAACTCCTCGATGCCGCGGCCCTGCTCCGGCTGGTAGGGCACGCCCAGCATCCACCGGCCCGGCCGCCTTAACGGCGCCAGGACCGTGCCGGCCACCGGCTGGTCGAAGTAGGCGAGCAGGAACTCGCGCCCGCGCAGCGCGTCGCCGAGGTCGGCGTCGAACAGGAAGTGGGCGGCGTGGCCGAGGACGCCGGGGCCGTCGGCGCCGATGCCGAGGCGGGTGCGCAGGTCGGCGCGGTTGCCGTCGGCGGCGATGACGTAGTCGGCGTGGATGCGGTATTCGGTGCCGTCGCGGACGTCGCGGACGACGGCCCGCACGCCGTCGCCGGTCGCGTCGAGGTCGGTCAGCTCGGTGCTGAACCGCACGTCGGCGCCGCTGCGCTCGGCGGCGGCGCGCACGACGAGCTCCAGCTCGTCCTGGTCCACCATGCCCCAGTCGGCCGGGCTGAGCGAGGCGGGCGGGCGCAGGTGGGCGATCGCGTCGATGCGGAAGCGCTCGGGGCCGGTCAGGGTGTCGGCGCCGATCATCTCGGGCTTGTCCGCCAGGAGCGAGGAGCGGGCGCGGATCTCCTCTTCCAGGCCGAGCGCCCGGTAGATCTCCATCGTGCGGGGGTTGAAGGCCCGTGCCTGCGGCATGATCGCCGTGGACGGGTGCCGCTCGACCAGGGTCGGGCGCAGGCCGAGGCGGGCGAGGAACAGCGCCGCGGACAGGCCGGTGATCCCTCCTCCCACGATGAGGACTGCGGTGGTGTGGTCGCGTGGTGACGTCATGGCCGTCGATCTCCTCTGGTCGTGTCCTGTGCCGGGCGTGCCGGCTTCCAGGAACACAATCAATCACATCGCCTACTGTGTCAAGTAGTCACTTGATTGAGGAGAGAGGCTACTTGAAATTGCCGAGTACGGCTATGATCGGGCTGTGTCGACGTCGAAACCGCGCCGCTCCCCCAAGCCGCAGGAGCGCCAGCGCGACCCGGAGCGCACCCGCAAGCTCATCCTCGACGCGGCGGAGGCCGAGTTCGCGGCCCACGGCTTCGCCGGCGCCCGCACCGGCGCGATCGCCGCCCAGGCCGGGGTCAACCAGCAGCTGATCTGGTACTACTTCGACGGCAAGGAGGGCCTGTACCGGGCCATCGCGGAGCGCTGGCAGGAGCGCGAGAACGACCTGGTCACCCAGGACCTGCCCATGACGGAGCAGATCCGCCGCTACGCGCTGGAGGCGCTGCACAACCCGAACGGCGTCCGCCTGCTCGCCTGGGGCGGACTGGAGTACGACGGGCCCGGCGACGACCTCGACCAGGAGCGCCGCTCGGATCGGCTGAGCGGGTTCGCCGAGCGGCTGCGCGCGCGGCAGGAAGCGGGCGACCTGCCCGCCGAGCTGGACCCGGCCTGCCTGACGGTCATGCTCATGGCCGCCGCGATGGCCACCGTCAGCCTGCCGCACGTCGTCGCGGGCGTCTGCGGCACCGACCCGCGCGACCCGGAGTTCGTGCGCCACTACGCCGACCAGGTCGCCCTCGTCGCGGGGCTCCTGGGCCTCGACTCTCCCTAGAGGCACGGGCGGCCGGGGTCGTGTCCCGGCCGCCCGGCGCCTCACCTCGGCCGTGCGGGCGTCCCGGGTCAGCCCGGGTTGCCGCCCCCGAAGGCGAGGTCGGCGTCGGTGAAGATCGGGTGCGGCGGGTTGACGTCCGCCTCACCGCCGCCAGCGTCGCAGCGCCGGTCGGGGTCGAACATGAGGTACGTCCCCGACGAGCAGGCCGTCGCCGGCTCGGCGTCCCCGCCGATCACGACGCTCCCGCTCAGGTTGGCCCCGCCCTGCGCCAGGGCGTTGTTCTTGACCACGGCGTTGCCGGTCACGGTGGCGCCGCTGTTGACCCACGCCAGGTCCTCGATGCGGGCGTTGCCGCCGACCGTGCTGTTGCCGTGGACGGCGGCGCGGGGGCCGGCGACCCTACACGCCATACCGGCTCCTCAGGTGGCGCCACCAGTCGCGGAACATCCACGCGTCGAACTCCGTGATCTGGGTCGCGCTGCCCGCCTTCATCAGGAAGCCGCCCACGCCGGTCGGCGTCCAGTCGTAGAAGTCGTCCAGACCGAACGAATGGCCCATCTCGTGCAGCAGGATGTGCACGTTGTCGGCGTTGAGGTTCGACATGAAGTACTCGCTGCCGATCCGCTGCCCCCAGTCGCCGCCGGCGCCGCCGCCGAACCCGCTGGTCAGCCAGAGCGACATGTCGTAGTGGTGCGACGCGCCGCCCGGGCAGTTCGGGTAGTTGCCGCTCTGGTTGAAGAAGCGGCCGCACGGCTCCGCGCACTGGGGCGCGTTCTCGCGGATGTCGTTGACGTAGACGTCCACGGAGTTGTCGCTCCACTGGAGCTGCGCGCGGTCGCGCACGGCCCAGCCGACGACCTTCACCGGCACGGTGCTGTACGGCCAGCCGTTGTGCCCCACCATGACGTCCATCCACTTCTTGAACTGGCGGGCGAGCTGGGCGTGGATCTGGTCGCGCTGGGCCGCGGTCACGGTCGCGCTGGAGTCCCAGCGGACGCAGTAGTTGATCGAGCCCCGGTTGGCCATGACCTGGTCCCAGCCGTAGTTGCGGAACCCGTACAGGTTGGGGTAGGTGCTCTCGACGTGCTGCCACACCTCGTTCAGCGGGGTGACGAGGTTGCCGGGCGGGTTCCAGCCGCCGGTCTGCGGGGCGCCCTCGCCGATGGCCTTGACCTCCAGCAGGCCCACCGAGCCCTGGCCGCTCTGCATCAGCACGCGCAGCCGGGTCGTGGAGACGGCGGCGAAGGTGACGGTGTTGTAGGTGTCGGTCGCGGTCGCGTACGTGCCGGGGATGTCGGCGTACGCGCTGCCGGTCCAGCGCTGCAGCTTCCACGAGGCCGGGACGCGCACGCCGCCGTTGTCGTCGAAGAAGTAGACCTGGGCCGAGGTGAGCGTCTGCGCCTGCGGCCAGGTCAGCAGCGCCCACTGCTCGCCGGTGTTGGGCCAGGTGCCCCAGCGGCGGTTGACGGTGTCGTTCGAGCTCGGCGGGTCGATGCCGTCGTTGATCGCCGCGACGCTCTCCCACGGCGAGGTATAGGACGCGGACGGGCTCGCCGAGGGGGCGAGGTTGACGGGGGCGGCCGACGCGGGCGCGGCGGGGATAAGGAACGTGCCCGCCGCCACGAGCCCGGCCAGGATCACGGACGTTAATCGTCTCACTGGAGCCTCCTTGTTAGCGTTAACACCTCTAGCGCGCCAAGTGCTATGTCACACACTTGTGGTGGGGAGAGTGTTGGGGCCGCCGCGCCCCCCGTCAAGACCCCGTCAGAAGATTTGTCAGCGACCTGTACGCCGCCGCGAACGGCCGCTGAAAGTTACACGCGGCCCGGGGCCGGCGGCGCTCGCGGAGGCGTCCGCTGGCGCCGCCGGCCCCGAGCCGCGGCGCCGCTAGCTCGTGACGGTGACGACCTGGAAGGTGGTGGCGGCCGGGGTGCCGTTGCACAGCACGGCCTGGCCGGTGGAGATCATCGTGGTCGAGCAGCCCTCGTTGTCGGTGACGGCCAGGATGGCGCGGAACGTCCCGGCGCGCGGGTAGCGGTGGGTGGTGCGGGCGCCGGTGGTGGTGAGGGTGGTGCCGTCGCCGAAGTCCCAGCGGTAGCGGGTGACGCGGCCGTCGGGGTCGGCCGAGGCGGACGCGTCGAAGACGACCGAGCGGCCGTCGCGGCGGGCGGTGAAGGCGGCGCGGGGGCCCTGGTCGGGCAGGACGGCGGCCGAGCCGTAGGCGGGCTCGCTGCCGCCGGTCGCGAAGGGCGAGCCGGGCAACGGCCGCATCGTCCCGGCGGGGCCGAGGCCGAACGCGCTGAGGCCGCCGTTCGGGCCCTCGGTGACGCCGGGCAGGTCGGTGGAGGCGTACAGGAAACGCCCGTCCGGCAGCGTGGTGATCCCGACCGGGCCGAACCCGGCCGGCAGCGGCGAGCCCTTCACCTGCGTGAGCGCCCCGTCGGCGCCGACGGAGAAGCCGGAGACGGCGCCGTCGCCGGGCGGGGTGCCGCCCGCTCCAGGGGCGGGGCTGGCGACGTAGACGAAACGCCCGTCGGGCGCGGAGACGATGCCTTCGGGGAAGGTCGGCACGTCGTACGGCGAGCGCGGCAGCGCGGCCGGCGTGCCGTCGGAGCCGATCGCGAAACCGTACACCTGGGAGGTGTCGCTGCAGGTCAGGTAGAGGCGGCGGCCGTCGGGGGTGATCGTCATGGCGCCGCAGAAGCGGCCGAGCCTGATCGGCTGCCTGACCTCGGTGAGGGTGCCGTCGGCCTTGATGGCGAAGGTGCTGAGCGCGCCGACGGAGTCGAGCCGGTCCGGGCCGGGGTCGCCGTGACCGACGTACAGGAAGCGGCCGTCCGGCGTCACGGCCAGCCCCCGAGGGTTGGCCACGCTCGTCGCCGTGGGCGAACTGGGCAGCGGGGTGAGCCGGCCGTCCGGAGCGATCGCGAAGCCGGTCACCGACTTGCTGAAGACGTGGGCGACGTACAGGAAGCGCCCGTCCGGCGTGACGACGATGCCCAAGGGGGTGTCGCCACCGGTCGTGACGGTGCCGTCGGCGCCGGGCAGCGGGGTCAGCAGGCCGCGCGGCCCGACCGTGTAGGCGGAGATCGTGCCGGGCCCGTCCTCGCCCGCGTTGGCCGCGTACGCCAGCCGGGCGTCCGGCGTGAACGCCATCTGCCGCACCCCCGGGCCCGCCGCCACCGGATCACCGGTCAGCACCGGCCGCCCGGTGGCCACGTCGACGACGAACCTGGAGATGCTGGTGGATTCGCTGTTGGTCACGTAGACGGCACGCTCCCCCGCGACCGCCGATCGCGCCGCGGCCCCGGCGGTCGCGGACGGGATCAGCGCCGCCGAGAGCAGCAGGACGGTGAGGGGGGACAGACGGGCGATACGCACAAGGTCCTCCGGAGAGACATCGTTGCCATGTCACCCGGAAGGGCGTGCCGCCGCGTTCCATCACGTTCCATCGGGTGCCGCGCGGCCCGCTCAGGACGTCCGGCCAGGTTGCGGCAGGCAGGGAGGCACCTGAAAGATCTAGTACCCTCACAAAACGGTGACGAAGGCACGTACGGGTCGGCAGGTAGGATCGCCGGCGCCACGCAGGCACGAGGTCGCCGTTCAGTCGGACGGGCAGGACGAGAAGGCGGGACATGAGTGACACATCGGTGAAGGGCTCGCGTTCCACCACCACCCCAGGGAACCGCTCCACCACCCCAGCGGAGGTCGGCGAGCAGGAGCTGCGGCAGCTCCTGGCCGGCCTGACGGCCGTCAGGGACGGCGACTTCCGCCATCGGCTGCCCCAGGACGCGGACGGGCTGCTCGGCGAGATCGCGTCGGTGTTCAACGGCATGGTGGACCAGCTCGCGCTGTTCACCTCCGAGGTGACGCGGGTGTCGCGCGAGGTGGGCACCGACGGGCGGCTGGGCGGCCAAGCGGACGTGCCGGGCGTGTCGGGGACGTGGAAGGACCTCACCGACTCGGTGAACGCCATGGCCGGCAACCTCACCGACCAGGTGCGCAGCATCGCGCAGGTCACCACGGCGGTCGCGCGCGGCGACCTGTCGCAGAAGATCACGGTGGACGCCCGGGGCGAGATCCTGGAGCTGAAGAACACCGTCAACACGATGGTCGACCAGCTCTCGTCGTTCGCCGACGAGGTGACCCGCGTGGCCCGCGAGGTCGGCACGGAGGGGCAGCTCGGCGGGCAGGCCAACGTGAAGGGCGTGGCCGGCACCTGGCGCGACCTGACCGACTCGGTGAACTTCATGGCGGGCAACCTGACCGACCAGGTCCGCAACATCTCCCAGGTCGCCACGGCGGTCGCGCGCGGCGACCTGTCGCAGAAGATCACGGTGTCGGCGCGGGGCGAGATCCTGGAGCTGAAGAACACCCTGAACACGATGGTGGACCAGCTCTCGTCGTTCGCCGACGAGGTGACCCGCGTGGCCCGCGAGGTGGGCACCGACGGGCGGCTGGGCGGCCAGGCGGACGTGAAGGGCGTCTCCGGCACGTGGAAGGCGCTGACGGAGTCGGTCAACGTCATGGCCGACAACCTGACGGCGCAGGTGCGCAGCATCGCCGAGGTCACCACGGCGGTCGCGCGCGGCGACCTGTCGCAGAAGATCCGGGTGGACGCCCGGGGCGAGATCCTGGAGCTCAAGGAGACCATCAACACGATGGTCGACCAGCTGTCCGCGTTCGCCGACGAGGTGACGAGGGTGGCCCGCGAGGTCGGCACCGAGGGCAACCTGGGCGGGCAGGCGACGGTCCGCGGCGTGTCGGGCACGTGGAAGGACCTGACCGACAACGTCAACGTGATGGCGTCCAACCTGACGAGCCAGGTGCGCAGCATCGCGCAGGTGGCCACGGCGGTGGCGCGCGGCGACCTGTCGCAGAAGATCACGGTCGAGGCCAAGGGCGAGGTCGCGGTCCTGGCGCAGACGATCAACACGATGGTCGACACGCTGAGCGCGTTCGCCGACGAGGTGACCAGGGTCGCTCGCGAGGTCGGCACCGAGGGCCAGCTCGGCGGCCAGGCCCGCGTCCCGAACGTGGCCGGCACCTGGAAGAACCTCACCGACAACGTCAACTCCATGGCCGACAACCTGACCAACCAGGTGCGCAGCATCGCCCAGGTCACCACGGCGGTGGCCAGGGGCGACCTGACCCGGAAGATCGACGTGGACGCCCGGGGCGAGATCCTGGAGCTGAAGACGACGATCAACACGATGGTGGACCAGCTTTCGGCGTTCGCCGCCGAGGTCACGCGCGTGGCCCGCGAGGTGGGCAGCGAGGGGCGGCTCGGCGGGCAGGCCGAGGTCGAGGGCGTGTCGGGCACGTGGAAGCGGCTGACGGAGAACGTCAACGAGCTGGCCGGCAATCTGACCCGGCAGGTCCGGGCCATCGCGGAGGTGACCAGCGCGGTCACCTCGGGCGACCTGACCAGGTCGATCACCGTGGACGCCGAGGGCGAGCTGGCCGACCTGAAGGACAACATCAACTCGATGGTCAAGTCGCTGCGCGAGACCACGACGGCCAACGAGCAGCAGGACTGGCTGAAGTCCAACCTGGCGCGGATGTCCAGCCTGATGCAGGGGCACCGCGACCTGGCGACGGTGGCGGAGCTGGTGATGAACGAGCTGGCGCCGCTGGTCTCGGCGCAGTACGGCGCGTTCTTCCTGGCCGAGGAGAGCGAGCTGAAGCTCATCAGCGCCTACGGCTACCCCGTGGAGACCGACCGTCCCGACCGGTTCCGCCTCGGGCAGGCGCTGGTCGGGCAGGCCGCGAGCACCCGCAGGACCATCGCCGTGGACGAGGTGCCCGCCGGGTACGTGAAGGTGTCCTCGGGTCTGGGCGAGAGCCTGCCGGCCTCGCTCATCGTGCTGCCGATCGTGGTCGAGGAGCAGGTGCTGGGCGTGATCGAGCTGGCCTCGGTGCAGCCGTTCACGCCGGTCCACCGGACGTTCCTCGACCAGCTCATGGAGACCGTCGGCGTCAACCTCAACACGATCGTCGCCAACGCGCGCACCGACGAGCTGCTGAAGGAGTCGCAGCGGCTGGCGGTCGAGCTGCAGGCCCGCTCGGAGGAGCTGCAGAACCAGCAGGAGGAGCTGCAGCGCTCGAACGCCGAGCTGGAGGAGAAGGCGACGCTGCTGGCCCGCCAGAACCAGGACATCGAGACCAAGAACCTGGAGATCGAGCAGGCCAGGCAGGAGCTGGAGGACCGCGCCCACCAGCTCTCGCTGGCCAGCAAGTACAAGAGCGAGTTCCTCGCGAACATGAGCCACGAGCTGCGCACGCCGCTCAACTCGCTGCTCATCCTGGCCCAGCTCCTGGCCCAGAACCACACGCGCAACCTCACCCCGAAGCAGGTGGAATACGCGGGGATCATCCACTCGGCCGGCTCGGACCTGCTGCAGCTCATCAACGACATCCTCGACCTGTCGAAGGTCGAGGCCGGCAAGATGGACATCAACCCCGAATGGGTGCAGGTCCGCCAGCTGCTCGACTACGTCGAAGCCACCTTCCGGCCGATGACCAGCCAGAAGAGCCTCGACTTCCGCGTCACGACCCTGCCCGGCGTCCCGTCCGAGCTGCTCACCGACGACTCGCGGCTGCGGCAGGTGCTGCGCAACCTGCTCTCGAACGCGGTCAAGTTCACCGAGACCGGCAGCGTGGAGCTGCGCATCGAGCCGGCCGCCCAGTCGGAGCTGCCTCCTTCGGTACGCCCCCACGGCGGCGCGCTCGCCCTGCGCGTGATCGACACCGGCATCGGCATCGCCGAGCAGCAGCTCGAAGTGATCTTCGGGGCGTTCCAGCAGGCGGACGGCACCACCAGCCGCAAGTACGGCGGCACCGGGCTCGGCCTGTCGATCAGCCGCGAGATCGCCTACCTGCTCGGCGGCGCCATCACGGCGCAGAGCACGCCGGGCGAGGGCAGCACGTTCACGCTCTACCTGCCGATCGCGCGCCCCGACTTCCAGGACCCGGCCGTCAAGGACACCGCGGCCGCGGCGGACGGGACGGCCGCCGGCCAGGGCGAGGCGAGGCCCGCGGAGCCGCGCTCCGCCGCGACGCCCGCCCCGCCGCAGCAGCGCCGCCTGCTGGTGATCGAGCAGCGCGCCCGCGGGCTGCTCTCGCTGGTCGCCGAGAGCGTGGTGCACGAGCTGCCGCGCACCCGCGTCGGCGAGATCGAGCTGGTCACCGCCGCCGGCGCGCAGGAGGCGGCGGCCACGCTGGCGGCCGAGCCCTGCCACTGCATCGTGCTGGACCTGGAGATGCCGCAGCAGGCGGCCTACCAGCTCCTGGAGGCGATGAACGGCGACCCGGCGCTGGCCGGGGTGCCCGTGCTGGCCTACAGCAACTGGCAGGCCGGCACGCAGCGGGAGGCGCACCTGGCCAACCAGCCGCTGGAGCTGCTGTCCAGCCTCGACGAGCTGCGCGAGCGCATCGCGCTGCACCTGTCGGCCGAGCAGGTCGGTGACGTGCTGCCGCTGATGCGCTCGGACGCGTCCGTGCCGGCGCCCGCCGAGAGCGAGGTGGACGGCGCGCTCAGCGGCCGCACGATCCTCGTCGTGGACGACGACACCCGCAACCTGTTCGCGCTGACCAGCATGCTGGAGGTGCACGGCATCCGGGTCCTGCATGCCGAGAACGGCAGGGAGAGCATCGACGCCCTCCTGGAGCACCCCGAGATCGACCTCGTGCTGATGGACGTCATGATGCCGGAGATGGACGGTTACGCCGCCACGTCCGCCATCCGGGCCATGCCGCAGTACGCCGCGCTGCCCATCATCGCCGTGACCGCCAAGGCGATGCCGGGCGATCAGGAGAAGAGCCTGGCCTCGGGGGCCAGCGACTACGTCACCAAGCCGGTGGACGCCGATCATCTGATCGAGCGCATCCGGCACTGGCTGGCGTCGTAGCCCGCGTTCCGGCCCCGTACCGTCACCAGGCCCCGTCACCCAAGCCTCGTCACCCAAGCCTCGTCACCAGGCAAGGAGAGCACGTGCACGACCTCCAGCACCCGCCCGCGCCGGACTCCGGCGCGGCCGGTCCCGCGGGGCTCCCGGACGCGGGCACGAACGTCGGCCGCCTGGCGGCCACCATCGAACGGCTGCGCGAGGCGGTGCGCGAGGCCCAGCACGCGGCCGAGGGCCGGGCGCTGATCGAGGTGGCCAAGGGCATCCTGATCGAACGGCTCGGCTGCGGCCTGACCGAGGCGGCGCGGCAGATCGCGACGCTGGCCGAGCAGGCGGGCGTCTCCCCCATCGAGATGTCGGCCGACATCATCAACCACGCCGCCAGGGACCGCATCAGCGAGACGGCCCGCGAGTTCCTGAACGCGGCCCGCTCCCGCGAGGCCGCCCCGACCGGCGGCGACTCCGGCGTGGCGGTGCGCATGCGCAGCGCCGAGAACGGCATGCTGCAGGCCGGCGACGCGCAGGCGGTCGCCGAGTCGCTGCTCCAGCACGCGCTGACCCCGCTCGGCGCCACCGCCGTCGCCGTCTGGGCGGCCGGCCACGACGCCTCGCTCGCGCTGGCCGGGTACGCCGGCTTCAACGAGGCCGAGGCCGCCCGCTGGCGTTACGTGCCGCCCGGCGTGGCCACCCCCGCCCGGCAGGCGCTCACCGAGCGCAAGGCGATCTGGCTGCGCGCGCTGTCGGACGTCGGCCTGCCCTCGATCGGCTGGCACGCCACCCCCGACGGGGGCCGCGCGTCGGTGCCCGCCGGCACCGGCGGCCGCGTGCTGGGCGTGCTGGAGATCAGCTGGCCGGAGCCGCTGGAGCCGCCGCCGCCCCAGATCGTCAAGCAGATCGAGGCGCTGGCCGAGCTGTGCGCGCACACGCTGGAGCGGCCCGCCGGCCCGCCCGCCGCGGCCCGCCGTCGGAGCTGACCGACCTGGCCGACGTGCTGCCGGACGCCGCGATGGTGCTGCAGCCCTGCCTGGACGCCGACGGCCGGCTCACCGACTTCCGGATCCGGCACACCAACCGGCGCTTCGCCGACCCGGCCGGGCGGCCGGCCGCGCTGGTGACCGGGGCGCTGCTGCTGGAGGCGTACCCGCTGGCCGCCCAGGACGACGGCCTGTTCTCGAAGATCGAGCGGGTGCACGCCACCGGCGAGCCGTTCCAGTCCGACCGGGTGACGCTGACCGCGCTGGTCGACCAGGTGCCGCTGGCCAGCGTCGCGCACGTGAGCATCACCCGCCACGGCGAGGACGTGCTGATGATCTGGCGGCTGCAGGACGAGGCCACCCGCCTGGCCAGCCTGCTCCAGCACGCCCAGCGCCTGGGCCGCATCGGCGGCTTCGAGGAGAACGCGCTCACCGGCGAGATCACCTGGAACAGCCAGCTCTACTCCCTGTACGGGATGAACCCGGGCGAGCCGCCCATCCCCCTGGAGCTGCTGACCGAGCACGCCCACCCCGACGACGCGGTGGCCATCGGGCGGTTCCTGCGCACGGTCCTGCACCACCGCCAGCCCGCCTCGACCGCGTTCCGGCTGCAGCGGCGCGACGGCATCGCCCGCCACATCAGGGTGGTGGCCGAGCCGGCGCTGAGCGACGACGGGCATCTGCTGGCCATCCGGGGCGCGTACCAGGACATCTCCTCCCAGCACTGGACGGAGATGGCGCTCGCGGCCACCCGCGACCAGCTCGCCCACACCGAGCAGCAGGCGGCCGAGCGCAACCGGCTCGCGCTGCAGCTCCAGCGGGCCATCATGCCGGCCAGCCAGCAGCCGGTGGAGGCGTTCGGCCTCGACGTCGCCGTGCGCTACCGGCCGGCGGAGAAGGAGCACCTGGTCGGCGGCGACTGGTACGACGCCGTCATCCTGCCGTCCAAGAAGATCCTGCTGGCGGTGGGCGACGTGGCCGGCCACGGCATCGAGGCGGCCACCGGCATGGTCGTGCTGCGCAACGCGCTGCGCGGCCTGGCCGCCACCGGCGCGGGCCCCGGCCAGCTCCTCGCCTGGCTCAACATGGTCGCCCACCACCTGACCGAGAACGTGACGGCCACGGCCATCTGCGGCCTGTACGACCCGGACACGCACGTGCTGAGCTGGGCCAGAGCCGGGCACCTGCCGCCCATCCTGATCAGGGACGGCCAGGCGGCCGAGCTGGACATGATCGGCGGCGTGCTGCTCGGCGCGCTGTCCGACATGACGTACGAGGAGAGCCAGGTCCAGCTCGCCTCCAACGACGTGCTGCTCATGTACACGGACGGCCTGATCGAGCGCCGCGACCTGCCCCTGCACCAGGCGCAGCAGCAGCTCCTGCGCACCGCCACGCACCCGAGCACGGGCCTCGGGCACCGGCTGGACCACCTGCTGACCCACAGCAGGTCGGACACCGACGACGACACCTGCCTCGTCGGCATCCAGCTCCACTGACCAGCCGGCTCCAGGTCACATGCCCCGGTGGCGCAGCAGCGTCGTGCCGAGGGCGACCTGGGCGGGCTCCAGCGCGGTCTTGCCGTCCTCGACGTCCCACAACGCGTTCTGCAGGATGCGGCCCAGCGTCCAGCCGGTCGCCCGCCGCCGGTCCAGGCCGAGCGCCTCGGTGAGGAGGTCGAAGCGGCGCAGCACCGCACGGGTCACGTCGCCGCTCCCCACCACCGCCTCCTCCCACCGGCTGTCCAGCGCCGGCCACAGGTCGAACCCGGGATCGCCGGCCAGCGGCTCGGGGTCGATGGCCAGCCACGGCTCCCGCGCACCGGCCAGGACGTTGCCGTCGTGCAGGTCCCAGTGCAGCAGGCGGTCGCCGGGCTCGCCGATCAGCTCGGCGACGGCGGACGCGCAGGTGCGGACCAGCTCCTGCTCGGCCGGGTCGCGCAGCGCCGGCACGGCGCGGGGAGCCTGCTCCAGCATGGCGGCGGCGACGTCGGCCAGCCGCCGCAGGCCGGGCGGGGCGGGCACCGCGACCAGGCGCGCCATCAGCTCGGCGAGGACCCGCATGGCGGTGTCGTCGTCGGCCACCGACGACAGCGGGCGGGCCGCGTCCAGGCGTTCGAGCAGCATGGTGCCGGTGCCGGGGTCGTGGTCGAGCAGGCGGACGATGCCGTCGCCGTTCCACGTCCGCAGGCCGAGCGCGGCGCCGGCGTTGTCCTCGCTGGCCTGCTGGAGCTTCAGCGCGGCGGGCGTGCCGTCGGCGCGGGTCACCGGCAGCACGAGCGAGGCCATGCCGTGCCGCGCGGGGCCGTCCGGCCGCAGGTCCCAGCGGTCCAGGAAGCCCGCGGCCAGCCCGGGCAGCTCGGCGAGCCAGGCCCGGGCGGACGCGCTGTTCGTGCCGTAGGAGGCGGCGAATGCGGCGATCGCGGCGTCCCAGGCGGCGACCGGGTTGTGGCTGAGCGGCAGGTGCTTCACGGTGACCCTCTTCTTGATCGCGAATAGGGACAGCGTACGTGCACCCTGCCGCGGGTCACCACGTCACGGGCTTGCTCGGGGTGTAGAGCCAGACGTTGAAGAAGTCGGTCAGGTCCTGGCCGGAGATCTTCTCGGCGAGCGTGATGAACTGGTCGGTGTCGGCCAGGCCGTAGCGGTGGTCGGCCGCCCACGTCCGCAGCAGCCGGAAGAACGGCTCGTCGCCGATCTTGACGCGCAGCGCCTGGAGCGTCATGCCGCCGCGGTTGTAGACGGCGGTGTCGAACATGGTGTCGCGCTGCGGGTCGGCCACCTTGATCGTCCAGAACGCGTCCGGCCTCGTGGCGTACTGCCGGTCGAACCACGCCTGGACGCTCTCGCCGCCGATGTGCTCGGTCCAGTAGCGCTGGGCGAAGGTGGCGAAGCCCTCGTTGAGCCAGATGTGCTGCCACGTCCGTACGGAGACGCTGTCGCCGAACCACTGGTGGGACAGCTCGTGCGCGACCGTCGTCTCGCTGCGGACGGCGGAGTACAGCGGCTTGGTCTGGTTCTCCAGCGAGAAGCCGACGACGGGGACGTTGTCCACGATCGCGCCCGTCTCCTCGAACGGGTAGCGCCCGAACAGCTCGCTCCAGTAGTCGGTGATCGCCGCGGTCTGCTGGAAGACGACCTCGGTGCCGGGCACGGTCGGGTCGGTGGCGACCCATTCGCGCAGACCGGCCGGCGTCTTACCGACCTGGACGTCGAACTTGCCGATCGTGGTCGTGACCAGGTACGACGCCATCGGCCGCAGCTCGTTCCACCAGAAGGTCGTCGTGTCGCCGCGGGTGACCTGCGCCGCCAGCACGCCGTTGGCCGCGGCGACGAGCCCCTTCGGCACCGTCACCACGATGGAGTAGGTCGCCTTGTCGCTCGGGTGGTCGTTGGAGGGGAACCAGGTGCTGGCCGCGTTCGGCTCGCAGGCGACGAGCACGCCGTCGTCGGTGGCGATCCACCCGTACGGCAGGCCGAACACGATCGGGCCGCCGAGCGGCTGCGGGATGCCGCCGTAGGTGACGCCGACGTCGAACAGGCTGTTCATGCGCAGGCCCGAGCGTGGCGTGACGACCAGTTCCTGGCCGTCGCGGGTGTACGCCGCCGGGCGGCCGTTGACGGTGACCGATCGCACGGTGAGCTGCTGGAAGTCCAGGTCGAAGCGGGACAGGTCCTGGGTGGCGCGGGCCAGCATGTGCACGGTTCCCTTGAGGACCTTGGTGGCGGGGTCGTAGGCGAGGTCGAGGGTGTAGTGCTGGGCGTCGTACCCGCCGTTGCCCTCCAGGGGGAAGTAGGGATCACCGACGCCCGGCGCGCCCGGCCGGAACCCGGGTGCGGTGGAGACGGAGGATGAGGCGGCGGACGAGGCGGCGGACGGGGCGGCCGCGAAGGTCGTGGCGGCGACCATGCCGAGGGCGGCGGTCCAGCGTGCGATCCGGGCAAGCATCATCGCGAGCCTCCGTGAGGGTGAGTCGATAGCCCGAGAGTGAAGGAAAAATCCGGACCTGTCCGGACCCAAAGTTCGCTCCTGGACCGCCGCCCGCCGGGCACGGCGGGCCGTCAGGCCGCGCCGGTTCCGGTGGCGAGCCGGCCGAGGATCACCTCGTCGGCGAAGGCGCCCAGCACCCAGGCCGAGGCACGCAGGGTGCCCTCGTGCACGAAGCCGTTCTTCAGCGCAATGCCCAGATGCGCGGCCCTGTTGTGCGGGTCGATGCCCCGCAGCAGCGCTTCACCGGCGATTTCGCTGTCGCAGAGCTCGGCTTGCAGAATGGGCACATCAGTTTCGTGCCGGGCCCGTAATCCGGCTTTTCCGCGTTTCAAAGGGGCAGCCCTTGGTGGTTGAGATACACCACGATGCGGTACGCGCCTTCGGCGTCCCGATGGAGCAGGTACGACGATGACAGGTGGACGGGCGGGCCTCCCGCCGTCCGCTCCGCCGTCCACGTGGTGCGGGCGAGCGTGTAGTGGTCGTCCAGGTCCTCGCAGGTCAGCGACTCGAGGACGGCGGGACGGAGGCCGGCCTCGGCGAACATGCCCGCCCTCTTGGGCAGGGCCGCGAGGAACGCGGAGCGGGGGACGGGCCTGGCTCCGGCGGCGTCGCCGGCCAGGAACGCCTCGGCGAAGCAGCCGGCCAGGGCATCGGTGTCCGGGCCGTCGCCGGCCTGGGTGAACGTGTCGAAGAATCGGCGCAGGCCGTCGGGGATGATTTCGGGCATGAATGAGCTCCTCCAGAGAGGGTGCATGAAAAAAGCGCTCCCTCGGTCGTACGAGGGAACGCCAATGTAAATGCACGGGAGAAGCTTTCACAAACCAGCATAGCGGGCCGAAATGAATTCCCGGCAATAAGTCAATAACGGCCTCGTATCGTTCACTGACGGAAAGGGGTCATGCGGTCGGTCAGGCGGGCCAGCAGGGGGACGCATTCCCGGAGCCGCCGCCGCTCCTCGGGGCTGAGCGTGTCGCGGATGGCGGCGTCGAGCCAGCCGGCGCGCTGCGCGCGCTCCCGCTGGAGGCGGGCGCGGCCGCGGTCGGTGATGTGCAGCAGGAGCTTGCGGCCGTCATGGGGGTGGGGCTCGGCCCGTACCAGGTCGTCGCCGAGGAGCTCCTTCACGGACTTGGCGGCGGCCTGGTGCGTCACGCCGCGCAGGTGGGCGAGCTCGGCCGTGGTGCGGGGGCCGCCGCGGTCGAGGTGACCGAGGATGGCGGCCTCCCCGGGCGGCATGGTGTCGGCGGCCCGCGCGGCGCGGACGAGTCGCCCGATCACCTGCCGCAGGTCTTCGGCCAGCGTGTCGTCGTCCATGGCCTCATCCTACTCCGACTATGTAACCGAGTTGTACAACTTGGTTGTATGGTTGCGTTCATGCATCTCACCAAGTTCGGCCACGCCTGCGTCCGCGTCGAGAAGGACGGCCGCCGCCTGGTCATCGACCCGGGCGGCCTGACCGAGCCGGGGGCGCTGGAGGGCGCCGAAGCGGTCCTGGTCACCCATGAGCACTTCGACCACTTCTCCGAGGAGGCCCTGCGCCGGGCCGCCGAGACCAACCCGGCGCTGAGGATCTGGACCAACACCTCCGTCGCCGGGCGGCTGGACGGCCTCGGCGCCCGCGTCACTCCCGTCGGCGAGGGCGAGGCCTTCACCGCGGCGGGCTTCGAGGTGCGGGTCCACGGCACCTGGCACGCCCTCATCCACCCCGACATCCCGCGCGTCGGCAACATCGGCTTCCTCCTCGACGGCGTCCTGTTCCACCCCGGAGACGCGCTCACCGTCCCGGACGCCACCGTCGACACGCTGCTGCTGCCCGTGCACGGCCCCTGGTCCACGACCGGGCAGCTCATCGACTACGTGCGCGCGGTGGCCCCGCGACGGGCCTACGCCGTTCACGACGGCGCACTCAACGAGACCGGCACCGCGATGGTCGGCGGCTTCCTGGCCCGTGGTGGCGCGCCTTACGAACGCCTGGACGCGGGCGCGTCCGTCGAGATCGGCTGACGCTCACGCCCCTGAGGGCACCAGCCGCTCCAGCGCGACGGACGGGTCGGCGAGCGCGGCGCGCTCCACCGGGGAGCCGGCCAGGACGAGGGCCTTGAGCTGGTCGCCCTGGTCCCAGATGTTGACGTTCATCGCCGCGATCACCCGGTCGTCCCGCAGCCAGAAGGCGAGGAACGCGCGCTCGCGCACGTCGCCGCGGACGACGACGTCGTGGGCGGTGCCGGGCGGGACGTGGCCGAGGTACTCCATGCCCAGGTCGTACTGGTCGGTGTAGAAGTAGGGCAGCTCCTCGTAGGCGGCCTCCTTGCCGAGCATGGCGCGGGCGGCCACGGCCGGCTGGTTGAGGGCGTTGGCCCAGTGCTCGACCCGGACGTGGCCGCCCAGGCGGGGGTGGTAGGCGTTGGCGACGTCGCCGGCGGCGAAGATGTCGGGATCGCTCGTCCGCAGGTCGGCGGTGGTCTTGACGCCGTTGTCGACCGTCAGCCCGGCGGCGGCGGCCAGGTCGGTGTCGGGGACGGCGCCGATGCCGGCCACGACGGCGTCCGCGTCGATGTGGCTGCCGTCGGCCAGCCGCACGCCCTCCTCGGTCACCTCGGCGAGGCGGGCGCCCAGCCGCAGGTCCACCCCGTGCTCGCGGTGCAGGCCGGCGAAGACGGCGCCGATCTCGGGGCCGAGGGCGCCGAGCAGCGGCTGCCGCTCCTGCTCGATCACGGTGACCGCGACGCCGGCCGCGCGGGCCGCGGCGGCGGTCTCCAGGCCGATCCAGCCGGCGCCGACGACGGCGATCCTGCGGGCGGTGGACAGCGTGGCGCGCAGCCGGTCGGAGTCGTCCACGGTACGCAGGTACAGCACGTGGCCGCGGTCGTGGCCGGGGACGGTCAGGCGGCGCGGGGTGGCGCCGGTGGCGAGCAGGAGCTTGTCGTAGCGCAGCCGTTCGCCGCCGGACAGCGTCACCTGGTGCGCGGCCGGGTCCACGGCGGTGACCGTGACGCCGGTGCGCACGTCCACGGCGTGCTCGCGGTACCAGCCCGCGTCGTGGACGAAGATCTTCTGCCGTTCGTCGCCGCCCTGGAGGTAGCCCTTCGACAGCGGCGGCCGCTCGTAGGGCAGGTGCGGCTCCCTGCCCACGAGGACGATCGTGCCGTCGAACCCCTCCTCGCGCAGGGCCTCGGCCGCCTTGGCCGCGGCCAGGCCGCCTCCCGCGATCACGAACGTGGTCGGTGCCGGCATCGTCGATCTCCTGTCTGCTCGTTCGTCCAGAACACAAGTGGCTAGGCGGGCACGCCGGACAGCGCGAAGAACTCCTGCCGGGAACGCGCGTCCTCGCGCAGCACCCCCTGCAAAGCCGAGGTCACCGTGCGGGAGCCGCGCACCCGCACGCCGCGCATCGACATGCACAGGTGCTCGGCCTCGATCACCACGCCGACACCCTTGGGCGCCAGGTGCTGCTGGAGCCAGTCGGCCACCTGCTTGGTCAGCCGCTCCTGCACCTGGAGGTCACGGGCGAACAGCTCGACGACCCGGGCGAGCTTCGACAGCCCCAGGATGCGGTCGCCGGGCAGGTAGCCCACGTGCGCCACGCCCTGGAAGGGCAGCAGGTGGTGCTCGCAGAGCGACTGCACCGGGATGTCGCGGGCCAGCACGAGCTCGTCGTACCCCTCCTCGTTGGGGAAGGTCGTCAGGTCGAACTCGCGCGGCGCCAGCAGCTCGGCGTAGGCGCGCGCGACCCGCTTCGGCGTGTCGGCCAGGTGCTCCGACTGCGCGTCGCGGCCGAGCGCGGCCAGCAGGTCGGCCACCGCGCGTTGCGCGGCCTCCAGGTCCACGCCGTCGCCGCCGCGGACCACGCGCAGGCGCCGCTGCTGGTGGTCGGCGGACGCGGCGGCCGTCTCACCGGCCGGCTCCGTCACGGTCTCGCTCATGCCGCCCGCCCGCGATCATCGGATGCGTCCCGCATCGTGCAACCCCTTCTTCTATTGACGAGTTTCGTTAACATTAGAAGGGGCACGGCAATTTCGTCAACAGGAATGGGTTTTAGAATGGGCGAGGTCAACGGTGCATGGCCGGCACGCATCTCCGCCATCGCGGCTCTGGACGAGCCGACCCGGCGCCGCCTGTACGAGTTCGTGGTGCACCAGCCGGCACCGGTGAGCCGCGACGAGGCCGCCGACGCCGTGCGCGCGCCCCGCAACACCGTCTCCTTCCACCTGGAGAAACTGGTGGCGGAGGGGCTGCTCGAAGCCGTCTACCAGCGCCGCACCGGCCGCTCCGGGCCCGGCGCCGGCCGCCCGGCCAAGCTCTACCGGCGCGCCCCCGGCCAGATCGCCGTCTCGCTGCCGGACCGGCGTTACGAGACCGCGGCCCGCCTGCTCGCCGATGCCCTCGTGGAAGCGCAGGCCACGGGCGAGCCGCCGCGCACCGTGCTCGACCGCCGCGCCCGCGAGCTGGGCCGCAACCTCGGCCGCGACGCTCTCGGCGCGGGCACCGGCATCGCGCAGGCCCTGGAGGCCCTGGGCTTCGAGCCCCGCGACTGCGGCGACACGATCGCCCTGGTCAACTGCCCCTTCCACACCCTCGCCCAGCAGCACACCGAGCTGGTCTGCGGCATGAACCTGTGCCTGCTCACCGGCCTGCTCGAAGGTCTCGCGGCGACGGACGTCACGGCCCGCCTGGAGCCGGCCCCGGAGCACTGCTGCGTCCGCCTCCACCCGGCCGGCCACGATTCCCACTGAGCCCTCGCTTACCCGCGACAAGAGACTACTTGCGTGTCTATTGTTATTGCGAGTTATATGCAAGTAGGAACTCTTGGAAGGTAGCCACCATGGCCGAGTACGTCCTGCCGGACATGCCCTACGACTACGCGGCGCTGGAGCCCGCGATCACCGGCGAGATCCTCGAGCTGCACCACGCCAAGCACCACGCCGCCTACGTCAAGGGCGCCAACGACACCCTGGAGCGGCTGGCCGAGGCGCGCGACAAGGGCGAGTTCGGCGGACTGGTCGGGCTGGAGAAGACGTTCGCGTTCAACCTGTCCGGGCACGTGCTGCACACGATCTTCTGGCAGAACCTGTCCCCCGACGGCGGCGACCGCCCCGACGGCGAGCTGGGCGAGGCGATCACCGAGCACTTCGGCTCGTTCGACGCGTTCAGGAAGCAGCTCACCACCGCCACGGCGACGGTGCAGGGCTCCGGCTGGGGCGTGCTCGCCTGGGAGCCGCTCGGCCGCCGCCTCGTCGTCGAGCAGGTCTACGACCACCACGGCAACGTCGGCATGAGCACCACCCCGCTGCTCGTCTTCGACGCCTGGGAGCACGCCTACTACCTGCAGTACCGCAACGTCCGCCCGGACTACGTGGAGAAACTGTGGGGCCTGATCAACTGGAATGACGTCATCGCCCGTTACGACGCCGCCCGCGGCGCCTGACGCACCCCCGGACCGGCGACGCCCGCCTGGCCGCAGCTTGGTCCGCGGGGCCAGGCGGGCGCCGTCCCTCATGCGGGACGCGTCTCAGGGGCGCAGGGTGGCGAACAGCCCTCGGGCGCGGGTGCCGTCCGGCGCGGTCCAGGAGCCGGCGACGTGCCCGATCGCCCCCGCCGGCACGGCGTCCTCAGCGGGACGCAGGACACGGTGCAGGCGGAGGGCCGGGCCGGACGGCGAGGCCAGCACGGTCCCCTCCTCGTCGTCGGTGGCGAGGTGACCCGTGAAGGCGAGCGGACCGCCGGCGCAGGAGCGGGTGACGTCCCGGTCAGGGGTGTCGCTGACGCTCTGGTCCTGCGCCTCGACGCGGCCCTCGATCAGCGCCAGCAGCTGCGCGACCAGCACCGGGTCGCGCATCCCGTCGTACGCCCAGCGCCGCCCCAGCACGCCGTGCTCCATGGTGCCGACCAGCGCGTGCTCGGCCCCGTCGAGCGGCGCGCCGCGGTAGGCGAGCGGCACCAGGTAGGAGCCCGGCCCGGCGGCGTCGGTGACCACCAGGAACTCGATCCCGACCGCCCCCTCCGGGTCGTCCAGCCGGAAGCCGCCGGCCTTGGCCAGCTCGGGCCGTGCGTCTGCGCCGCCGCGGTACCACGGGCGGGACGGCAGCCAGGAGGTCAGCAGCTCCAGCTTGGTCGGCTTGAGGACGGTGTGGTGAATGACGGCCATGGCAGATCATCACTTTCGGTCGAGCGTCATGATCCGCACATCCTCCCATCCGGCCCCCGGCCTGCCCCGGTCAGAGCTTGAGGTGGGCGAGGTCCACCGCGCCGGCCATGGCGCGGGCGCCGGCGTCGTTGAGGTGCATGCCGTCCCCCGAGTCGAAGCCGGGCCGGATGAAGTCGGGCTTCCCGGGGTCCGCGACGGCCTCGGCGACGTCGAAGACCGCGTCGAACGCGCCGCCCGTACGGATCCAGTCGTTGACCTCGCGGCGCGCCGCCAGCCCCTCCGGGGTGCTGATGCCCGGGTAGATCGCGCCGCCGAACGGCCCGATCGTGGCGGCCAGCACGGTCAGGCCCGCCGCCCGCACCCGTCCGGCCAGCTCCGTGAACCCGCCGATCAGGTCGCCGGCGGTCGCGGGCGGCAGGCCGGCCATGCCCGGCAGGCCGAGGTCGTTGATGCCGAGGTTCACCAGGACGTGCGTGGCGCCGGGCACCGTCAGGGCGTCGCGCTCCAGGCGGGCCAGGGCGTGCTCGCCGACCTCGTCCACCAGCAGCCGGTTGCCCGCGATGCCCTGGTTGACCACCCAGCCGCGCTCCAGGCGGGCGTTCAGCGCGTCCACCGAGCGCCGGTCGGCGCTCATCGTGGTGCCCACCCCCTCGAACCACGAGTCGCCGAACGCGACCGCGATCGCCGTGCCGCGGGGCGCGTGCACGTCCACGCCGGACACGTAGAAGCGGGCGGGCACCTGCTCGGCGCCGGGCAGGTCCGGGGCGCCCGCCTGGTCGCCGGGCACGACGTAGGCGACCTCCATCGGCTGGTGGGAGTAGGTGGCCGGCTCCGTCTCCCCCGGCAGGTACAGGCTGAGCATCAAGTGCGTGCCGGCCGCCACGGCCAGCTCGGCCGGGTCGGCGACGATCTCGCCGCCCGCCGGGATCGTCACCTCGGCCGCGCCGCCGAACCGCACCTCGCGCTCGGTCTCCGGGACGATCCCGCCGCCGGCCGCGCGCAGGGCCACGCGGGCGGCGCCGATCGTCAGCGGGGCGCGGCCGTAGCGGTTGGTGAGCCGGACGCGGACGCGCTCGCCGCCGCCGGCCATCAGGAGCGGCTGGCGTACCGTCTGGTCGCGGAAGCCGCGCGGCTCTGCCAGCTTGATCTCCTCGTACGGGCTGATCACGCCCGAGCGGAACCCCGCCACCCACGCGAGCCGGTCGTCACCACTGGACATCGTCATGAACGTGCTCCCCCAAAAGGTTCACGGACGGCCATGGGGGCCGCCCCCGACCAGCCTGGAGCAGGCGCCGCGCCGGAGCCAGGGTCCGCCCGTCCTACCCAAGCGAGCCCGTTATGTACGCTCGTACACATGACTTCTAACGTGGACGACCGCACGATGCGGGAGCGCATGCTCGCCGGCGACCTCTACCTGGCCGACGACCCGGAGCTGGCCGAGCGGCTGCTGCGGGCCGAGGAGCTGATGGAGGCGTACAACTCTTCGCCGGCCCGCGACCCGCGGGCCCGGCGGCGGCTGCTGGCCGAGCTGCTGGGGGCGGTCGGCGAGGGCACGGTGATCCGGCCGCCGCTGCGGGTCGACTACGGAAGCAACCTGCGCATCGGCGCCCGCTCGTTCGCCAACTACGGCCTCGTCGCCCTCGATGTCGCGCCGATCACCATCGGTGACGACGTGCAGATCGGGACGAACGTGCAGCTCATGACCCCGACGCACCCGATCGATCCGGAGCTGCGGCGCGCCAAGTGGGAGGCCGCGCGGCCGATCACCATCGGCGACAACGTGTGGCTGGGCAGCGGCGCGATCGTGCTGGCCGGGGTGACGATCGGCGACAACACGGTGGTCGGGGCGGGCGCGGTGGTCACCCGCGACCTGCCGCCGAACGTCGTCGCGGTCGGCAACCCCGCCCGCGTGATCCGGACGATCGAGCCGGGCGAGGCACCGGACGCGGCGGCGAGCACACCATGAGCGGCGCGCCGGACCTGGCGGTGAGCACGCCGTGAGCGGCCCCGCCGGACGCGACGGCGAGCGCTCCGTGAGCGGCCCCGCCGTGCGGAGGCGGGCGCGCCGGCACGACCCCGGCCGGCGGGACCGGCTGATCGACGCCGCGCTCGCGGTCATCGCCGAGCGCGGCGTCGCCGGCACGACGCACCGGGAGATCGCCCGCGCCGCGGACGTGCCGCTGGGCTCGATGACCTACCACTTCTCCTCGCTGGAGGAGGTGCTCGCCGAGGCGTTCACCCGGCACGCCGACGCGGTGGCGCGCGTGTTCGACGAGCGGCTGAGCGCCGCGCGCGACCGCGACGAGGCGGCCGAGGCCGTCGTCACGCTGGTGTCGGACAGCCTGCTCGGCTCGCCGGCCGACCTCGTGCTGTCCGTGGAGCTGTACGTGGCCGCGGCCCGCAACCCGGCCCTGCGGGCCGTCACCCAGGCGTGGATGGCCCGCAGCCGCCGGGCGCTGGAGCGCCACTTCGACCCGACCACCGCCAGGGAGCTCGACGCGCTCATCGAAGGGCTGGTGCTGCACAGCGCCCTGTCGACCGACCCGATGACGCCGGAGCAGATCCGCCACGCCGTCCTGCGGTACCTGCGCTGACGGGGCGTCAGGCGGTGGCCGCCCGCCATTCCGGGGCGAGCACGGACCAGACCTCCACGTCGTAGCGCTCGCCCCGGTGCAGGTAGCTCTGGCGCAGCACGCCGTCCCTGCTCATGCCGAGGCGCCGCGCGACCGCGATGCTGGCCTCGTTGGCGGCGGCGGCCAGCCATTCCACCCGGTGGATGCCGCGCTCCTCGACGGCCCAGTCGATGATGAGGCGGGCCGCCCTGGTGACGAGCCCCTTGCCGACGCCGGCCGGCTCCAGCCAGCAGCCGGCCTCGGCGGTGCCCATCCGGAGGTCCATCGTCCGGAACAGGACGCCGCCGACGAGGGTGCCGCCGGTCCAGATGCCGTAGATGCGGGCGGTGTCGGCGGCGGCCTTGTCCGCGTACGACTGCAGGAACGCCCGGCTGGACGCCTCGTCCACCACCGCGTCGGCCAGCGCGATGAAGCGCCCGATGAACTCGCGGCCCCGGTCCATGTGGGCCAGGAACTCCTGGGCGTGCCACGGCTCCAGCGGGCGCAGCACCGCGCCGTCGTCTCCCAGGGGGGTCGCGAACATCAAGCAGCTCCTTCCGGCTTCGGACCGACCAATATACGCACATCGGGCGGCGACCCCTTCCCGGTGAAACTTTCACGCACCCCCGCTCCGTGCTGCAAACGACTGCGTTTCTGCAATCGGTTGTTGCAGGAAAACGGAGACGACCAGGCAGGATCGGGCGAATGGTTTGCAGTTTTACCTCGTTGTATTGACGTTTCCTCCAGGTAACGTCACTGTGCTTGCAACCGGTTGGCACGACGGCCCACCCCTATGGAATGGATGAGAACGTGCGCAACAACCAGCTCTTAGCACGGCGGCTGGCGGTCGTGGCGACCGCCGGTCTGCTCGCCACCGGCGGCCTGATCGCCGCGTTCAACCTGCCCGCCTCGGCCGCCCCCTCCAGCGGCAGCTACACCTTGGTCAACGCCGGCAGCGGCCTGTGCGCCGCCGTTCCCGGGCAGAGCACCGCCGACGGCGTGCAGCTCGTGCAGAGCGCGTGCGCGGAAGGCCCTGGGCAGGTCTTCACGCTCACCGCCTCCGGCGGCACGTACCAGATCAAGGCCGAGCACAGCGGCAAGTGCGCGGGCGTCCGCGACGCCTCCACCAGTGCGGGCAAGGCCGTGGAGCAGCAGACCTGCACCGGAGCCGCCTCGCAGACCTGGCAGCTCGTCGCCTCCGGCGCCGGCTACCGGGTGGTCAACGCCAACGGCGGCAAGTGCCTCAACGTCAAGGACAGCTCGACGGCGGCCGGCGCCGTCCTGCAGCAGAACTCCTGCGACTCGGTGGCCACCAAGCAGTGGACGCTGCGGCCCGCCGGGAGCGGCCCGACGACCAGCCCCACCCCCACCGTGACCCCGACCGTGACCCCGCCGCCCACCGGCGACACCCTGTACGTGGCCCCGGGCGGCAAGGACGGCGCGACCGGCACGCAGGCCGACCCGACCACGCTGACCTCGGCCATCACCAGGATCGCCGCCGGCGGGACGATCTACCTGCGCGGCGGCACCTACAACTTCGCGCAGACGGTCACGATCGCGCCCGGCAACAACGGCACCGCGAGCGCCCGCAAGAAACTGTCGGCCTACCCCGGCGAGACCCCGGTGCTCAACTTCTCCGCGCAGAGCGAGGACCCGGCCAACCGGGGCTGGCCGTGAACGGCTCGTACTGGCACGTGTACGGCGTGGTCGTCGAGCGCGCCGGCGACAACGGCATCTTCGTCGGCGGCAGCAACAACATCCTGGAGCGCACCGTGACGCGCTACAACCGCGACACGGGCCTGCAGCTCTCACGGATCGCCTCCGACACGCCCAACAGCCAGTGGCCGGCCAACAACCTCATCCTCAGCGCGCTGTCGCACGACAACGCCGACTCCGACGGCGAGGACGCCGACGGCTTCGCCGCCAAGCTCACCGTCGGCTCCGGCAACGTCTTCCGCTACGCGGTGGCCCGCAACAACATCGACGACGGCTGGGACCTCTACACCAAGACCGACACCGGCCCGATCGGCCCGGTCACCATCGAGGACTCCCTGTCGTACAACAACGGCACGCTCAGCGACGGCAGCCAGGCCGGCAACGGCGACCGCAACGGCTTCAAGCTGGGCGGCGAGGACATCGGCGTCAACCACGTCATCCGCCGCAACATCGCCTACCACAACGGCAAGCACGGCTTCACCTACAACCGCAACCTGGGCACGATGGCGATCACGGACAACGTGAGCATCGACAACGCCGAGCGCAACTTCTCCTTCGACGGGGGCAGCTCGGTGTTCCGCGGCAACACCTCGTGCCGCAGCAGTAGCGGCACCAACGACAAGATCGTCGGTGACGCCGACGGCTCCAACCAGTTCTGGACCGGCACGAACGGCTCCCGCTGCGCGTCCTACGCGGGCACGCTGCGCTGGTCGTTCGCCTCGGACGGCCGGCTCGTCGTGACGTTCGGCTGACGTCCCTCCGGGGCGGGCTCGGAAACTCCGGGGCGGGCTCGGGCGCCCGCCCCGGAGCGCGGATAGGTCAGGCGAGAACGGGGAAGTTGGCGCGCAGGACGCCGTGCGAGTCGCGGGCCCGCTTGATGTCCCGCAGCCGCGCCAGGTCCCCCTCGGTGAAGGCCGCCGCCGCGCGGTCGCCCGGCCCCAGCATCGTGTACGGCTTGCGCCCGCTGACCAGCGCCCCCAGCTCACCGGCGAAGCGTTCCTGCCGGGCGCCCACGGCGGCCGACAGCTCCGGGTCGAGCGCGAGGCCGAGCAGGTAGAGCAGGTACGGCTCCGTGACGGGCCCGCTCGGCCCCGCGTCCGGGCGGGCGCCGGCGAGGGCGCCGCCCAGGTGCCTGACCTGCACGGCGAGCACCGGCTCCAGCGGCGTGTCCAGCAGCACCGTCGCCGCGGCGTCGTCGAGGCCGTTGAGCAGCTCGGCGCGGGAGCGGCTGAGCGCCGGGTCGGTGGGCTCGTCGGTGATGGCGCCCAGGTTCGCGACGGGCAGCGGGCCGCGCTTGTCGGCGAGCACGTCGTCGATCTTGTCCAGGCGGGCGAGCAGCGCGCGGCCCTCGCCCTCCTCGCCGAGGAAGGCGACGTCCACGGCCACCATGGGCGGGCCCTGCGGGAACTGGAAGCGGTTGAACCACACCGACAGCTCGTCGGGCGCCTCGGCGGTGATCTCGCGGAACGCCTCGAACACCTCGCGGGTGCGGTGGCCCGGCCACATCATCCGGCCTCCGTACAGGGCGGGCGCCGGGTGCAGGCCGAACTCGATCGCCGTCACCACGGCGAAGTCGCCGCCGCCGCCGCGCAGCGCCCAGAACAGGTCCGGGTCGGAGTCCGCGGTCACCGTGGCGGGCTCGCCGTCCGGGCGTACCACCTCGAACGCGCGCACGCTGTCGGACGCGAACCCGTACCGGCGGCCGAACCAGCTCAGGCCGCCACCGAGCGTGTAGCCGGTCACGCTCACGACGGGGCTGCTGCCGGCGAGGCCGGTCAGGCCGAGCGGGCCGGTCGCGGCCAGCACCTCGCCCCATTTGACGCCGGCGCCCACCCTGGCCACCCGCTCCTCCGGTCGCACGTCTACACCGCCGAGCCGGCCGGTGCGCAGCAGGATGACGCCGTCGGTGTCGCCCGAGGCGCCGTGGCCGCTGGGCTGCGCGGCCACGGTCAGGCCGGTCCTGGCCGCGTACCGGACCGTGTCCGCCACGCCGTCAACGTCGGCGGGCTCCACGACGGCGGCCACCGGCTGGCGCACCGACCGGTTCCACGGCTTCGCCGCCTCCTCGAAACCGTCGTCGCCCGGGAGCAGCACCCGGCCCCGTACCGCGGCGCGCAGATCCGTGTTCGTCATGTCTCTCCATCTCATCACTGGCCCCGGTCGGTCCCGGGGCACGGATATGACGGATCCCGCGCGGGAAGTGTGACGCGCCGCGCGCGAATACTCCTTTGCCGCCGTGACCTCCCGTACGGCATATTGCGCCGGATGGAACGCCAGCTGATCAGCCATCTCGCCCACGCCGACCACCCCATCGCCGCGCCCGTCAGCGAGGAGAGCCTGGAGCGATTGCTCGTGCGGGCGAAGCCACCCGCGCGGGCCCGCATCCTCGACCTGGGGTGCGGCTCGGCGGCGTGGCTGGTCAGGGCGCTGTCGCTGTACCCCGACGCGACGGCCGACGGGGTGGACATCTCCGACACCGGGTTCGCCGAGGCCGTCGAGGAGGCCGGGCGGCGCGGGGTGGCCGACCGGCTGCGGCTGCACCACGGCCCCGCCGCCGACTTCGCCGCCGACGAGCCGTACGACCTGGTGCTGTGCGTGGGCGCCACGCACGCCTTCGGCGGCTTCGCGCCGGCCCTGGACGCGGTGCGCGGCCACCTGCGGCCCGCCGGGCTCGCGCTGGTCGGCGAGGGCTTCTGGGAGCGGCCGCCCACGCCCGAGCTGCTCGCCCTGCTCGACGCCGAGCCCGGCGAGTACGCCGACCTGGCCGGGACGGCGGAGCGGGCGGAGGGCGCCGGGTACGCCACCGTTCACGCGCACACCAGCACGCTCGGCGAGTGGGACGAGTACGAGTGGTCGTGGACCGGCAGCCTCACCCGCTGGGCCCTCGACCATCCCGGCCCGGACGGCGAGGCGGCGCTGTCGGCCGCCCGCGAGCACCGTGACATGTGGCTGAAGGGGTATCGGGGCGTGCTCGGGTTCGTCACGCTCCTGCTGCGCCGGGCCTGACGGCCTCTCACTCGCGCAGGAACGTCGTGACCAGGTCGCGGTAGGTGTCCGGGCGGTCGTGGGCGAGGTCGTGGCCGGCGCCGTCGATCGCGTGGAAGACGGCGTTCGGGAGCACGTCGGCGTACTCGCGGGCCACCTCGGGGCGCAGGTAGTCGCACGTGCCGCGCAGCACCAGCACGGGCACCGTCACCTCGCGCAGCGCGGGGCGGGGGTCGGGGGCGCGGCGGGCGTCGTTCGCGCTCATCGCGTTGGCCCAGAAGCCCGCCCCCGCCGGGCGCTGCCGCAGCGGCCGTCCCGGGCATCCGGAGCTCAGGTCGAGGTCGCCGACGAGCGACTCGAACTCGCCGTCCATCGCCTCGTCGGGCAGCAGGGCGTGGGTGACGCGCGGGCCCGCGAGCTGGATGAGCAGGTGCGCGAGCAGCAGGCGCGGGTGCCGGTCGCGCACCGCCGTGTCCTGGTCGCGCAGCCCGCTGTCGGTGAGCTGCCGGTTGCCGGGGTAGGCGGGGGACCACATGGTGCCGGGCGAGGCGACGACCGCGCGGGCCACCCGGTCCGGGTGCGCGGCCAGGTACGCGGCGGTGAGCTGGGCGCCCCAGGAGACGCCGGCCAGCACGACGCGCTCGGCGCCGGTCGCGGCCCTGACGGCGTCGAGGTCGGCGACGTGGCGGGCGAGGGTGTAGCCGGTGACGTCGGGCAGGCGGCTGGAGCGGCCGGCGCCGACCTGGTGGTAGGCGTACACGTCGAAGCCTTCTGCGGCGAGGGCGGGCGCGAGCGGCGACGGCTCGGTGTCGGGTGCGCCGGGGCCGCCGTGCACGAGGATCACCGGCGTGTCCCTGCGCCGCTCGCCCTGCGCGGGGGTGCGCGTGTAGGCGATGCGCGAGCCGGTCGGCAGGTCCCAGTGACCGGTGCCGGGCCCGGCCGCCATCGGGGTGGACGGCGGGCCGCCGAACAGCAGGCCGCCGACGGGAATCGCGGCCACGGCCAGCTCGACGGCGGCGACCGCGACCGGCACCGCGCCCCGTAACAAGGGTGGGCGTGTCACGTGACGCATCGCCGACCGGCACATCCACCACGCGACCCCGCCCATCGCCGCCGCGCCCGCGGCCAGGGCGACGTACCGGTTGCCGGTGACGGCGGCGCCGGCCCACAGCGCGCCGAGCCCCGCCGCGAGCCCGGCCGGAAGTGACAGGACGATGAGCAGCCCGGCCGCCGCCTTCGCTCGCACGCCCGCACGCATCGCCGCTCCAAGGGTTGGCGTCTGTGATCCAGCGTAGGGCGCCGGTGATCGCGGTGCGCGGCGTCGCCGCGATCAGGGGGCGGACGGGGTGATGTTGAAGTTGTCGCGGAACACGTTCGCCGGGTCGTAGCGGCGCTTGAGCGCGCGCAGGCGGCTCAGCGTCGGCTCCGGGTACGCCTCCTCGACGCGCTCGGGCCGCTGGTCGGTCTCGAAGTTGATGTACTGGCCGGAGAAGTGGTGCAGCATGCCGTCCCACATCTCGTCGAGGGCCCGCCGGCCGGGGCCGAACGCCACGAGCGAGAAGTTCGCCGAGCGGCCCGCGTACGCGGTCGCGTCCGGGGGCACGTCGGAGGCGGCGCCGCCGGCGGCGCGGATCTGGAAGAAGTACGTGCGGCCGCTCGCCACGAGCCGCGCCGCCGCGGCGGCCAGCTCCGGCGTGAGGTGGTCGGCGAGGCCCGCCCTGGTCACGGGCTCGCCCTGGGCGTCGTGCGGGCCGTGCGGCACCTGCATGATCGCCTCGTACGGCAGCACCTGGATCGCGTGGTCCAGCAGCGGCGCCGTGGCGGCGATCGGCTGCAGCCGGTTGATGATCGTCTCGGCGTCGCCGGAGTGCACGACCGCCATGATCTGGGCGATGAGCGGCTGCCCCGGGCGGGCCTGGCCGATGATGAGCGAGCTCGTCAGGTCGCGTGGGGCCGCCTCCATGACGGCGCCCCACCGTTGCAGGAAGCCCGCCGTGTCGGTGGCGTCCAGCACGAACTGGCCGAACCCGACCTCGCCGCCCTCGTGCGCCTCGAACTCGAACGCGGTGACGATCCCGAAGTTCGCCCCCGCGCCGCGTACCGCCCAGAACAGCTCGGCGTTCTCCTCGTCGTCGGCGTGCACGAGGCCGCCGTCGGCCAGCACGATGTCCACGGCGCGCAGGCGGTCGATCGTCAGCCCGTACTCGCGGACGAACCAGCCGATGCCGCCCGCCGTGGCCAGGCCGCCGACGCCCACCCCGCCGTAGTCGCCGGAGGTGAGCGCCCAGCCGTGCGGGGCGAGCGCGGCGGCGACGTCGCCCCAGCGGGCGCCCGGGCCGACGCGGATCCGGCGGGTGGCCTTGTCGACCAGCTCGACGGAGTCGAGGCGGGACACGTCGATGACGATGCCGCCGTTGCTGGTCGAGCGGCCGCTGATGCCGTGCCCGCCGCTGCGGATCGACAGCTTGACCGGCTGCGTACGGGCGAAGCGCACGGCCTGGCCCACCTCCTCCGGCGTGCCCGGCCGCAGGACGAGACCGGGCGAACCGCCACGCAGGTACGTGGAGCGGACGCGGGCGTAGGCGGCGTCCCCCGGCTCGACGGCCGAGGCGGCGAGGGCTTCGGGGACGGCGTCGTAGTCGATGCCCTCGCGGCGGTGGCGGCGCACGAACACGCTGCGCGGCGTGCGGCCGGCCGGCTCTCCCCTGGCCGCGCGCAGGGCCGGGCTACCTCGGCGGCGAAGCGGCGCAGGCTCTCCTCGTCGTCGGTGGCGAGGAGCAGGGTGCTGAAGCCACCGGTCGTGACCAGGGGGACGAGCTGGTCGGAGGGGTCGGTGACGACGGTGAGGCGGCGCAGCTCGCGCGGGTCCCGTCCCTCCGCCCTGGCCGTCCCGTCGATCAGCGCGTTCGCCGCCTCGCCGGTGAGCGGGTCAGGGGTGGTGCGCAGCCAGCCGTCGGCCTTGGCGGCGGCCAGGCGCAGCGCGTCCTGGTCGTCGGCGGGAGCGGCGATCCAGAGCGGGATCTCGTGCGCCGGCGCGGGGCCGCGTTCGGCGCCCGTCACGCGATGGTGCCGGCCCTCGACGTGCAGGGGCGAGCGCACGTTCGCCGCCCAGATGCCGCGGATGACGTCGATGGCCTCGTCCAGCCCGCCGGACACGCCCAGGCCCAGCTCGACGCGCCCGCCCGAGAGCAGGTCGAGGCTGGCGGCGGCCCGCGCCAGCACCGCGGCGTTGCCCACCGGGCCCGCCGCTCCGGGAGCGCCCGCGAGCAGGCGGACGCGTTCGGTGCGGGCGGCGACCCAGCTCAGGAACGTCCACGGATCGACGCCCGCGGGCTCGTCCCGGACGGCGACCAGATCGTAGCCCAGCTCCTCAGCGAGCCGCGCCCGCTCCACCGCCGCGCCGGCACCGGGCGTGAGCAGCACGCCGAGCCGCAGCGGATGACCATGGTCCACCGCTCATCGCCCCGCTTCCACGGTGCCGCGCTCCTTGGCGACGAGCTCCCGCACCCGGGGCGCGACCTGCTCGCCGAACGTGCGGATGGTGCCGGCGTCGTCGGCCATGAGGACGTAGCCGGACATCCCGTACTCCAGCGTCAGCACCGCGAGCTGCTCGGCCCACTGCTCGGGCGGCCCCGACAGCAGCCGGTCGCTGGGCGCGGCGCCGAAGCGGCCGGTGATGTTGAGCAGGCGGCGGATCGCGGCGGGCGCGCGCCCGGCCTCCGCCGCGGCGGCGTCGATGGTCGCGTTGGCGTCGGCGAGCTGGTCGAGGCTCTGCAGGTACGGCAGGGACGGCAGCCAGCCGTCGGCCTTGGCGCCGGTGAGGCGGAGCATCTTCGGCTTGTACGCGCCCAGCCAGATCCCGATGTCGTGCGCCGGGGCGGGCCCGCGCTTGGCGCCGTCGACCTGGTAGTAGGTGCCGGCCACGCGGAGCCTGGCCCGGTTGCCCGCGTCCCAGACGCCGCGGATGACGTCGATGGCCTCGCTGAGGGCGTCCACGGCCTGGCCGGGGCTCAGGCGGCGGCCGCCCATGGCCTCGATGGCGTCCCAGAAGCCGCCCGCGCCGAGCCCGAGCTCGAACCGGCCGCCGCTGAGCAGGTCGAGGCTCGCCGCGGCCCTGGCAAGCACGGCCGGCGGGCGGAGCGGAAGGTTGATCACGTTGCCCGACAGGTGGATGCGCTCCGTGCGGGCGGCGACGTACGACAGCAGCGTCCAGGTGTCGAGGAACGCCGCCTGGTAGGGGTGGTCCTGGAAGGTGGCCAGGTCGAGCCCGGCGGCCTCCGACTCCTGTGCCAGCGCGACGACGTCCTGCGGCGAGGCGTTCGCCGGCGTGATGAAGGACCCGAACATCAGGTCGTGCCCGTAGTCAGGCATGGTGTGCTGTCCCTCCTCCGCCCGAGCCAGGCAGATGTGTTGTGGAGCAGACTATCTCCGCTCCAGACGAGTTGCACAACAGCACATTGCCTGCGGGCATTCCGGCGGGGTCAGCGCCCGTCCGCCAGCATCTCCTCGGCCACGTCACAGGGGTCGGTGACGGGATCGATGTCCTGCACCTCGCGGGCCACCCGGGCCAGCAGCCGCCGGAACGTCTCGCGCTCGTCCGCGCCGAGCGCCCCGAGCAGCCGGTCCTCGGCCTCCCGCACCCGCCGCTCCAGCTCCCGGAACGTGCGCTCCCCCTTGTCGGTCACCACGATCCGCCGCCGCCGGCGATCGGCCGGGTTGAGCCGGCGCTCCACCAGCCCGGCCTCCACCAGGTCGTCGAGGAGGTAGGTCAGCACGGTGCGGTCGATGCCCAGGTGCGCGGCCAGCGCGAGCTGCGTGGGATGCTCCCCGCCGACGACGGCGGCCAGCGTCTGGTACCCGCGCGGCCCGTGCGGCAGATCGCCGATCACGGCCACGACCGTGCTCTGGTAGGCCCGCAGCAGCACCCCGAGCGTCCAGCCCAGGTTGTCACCACCTGCCTGCTCGGTGCTCATGCGCGCATCCTATCCAGGGGCGTCATAACGGGGTGGAGCCGCCGACCCGGTCGAGGAAGGCGAGGCCGTCGAACGCCTCGGCGAGCACCGTCGGCGTGAAGGTGCGCCGGGCGGTCAGGCGCCGGGCGACGGCGCCGAAGGAGCGCAGCTCGCCGGGGGCGGCGAGCCAGGCGGACACCGGCTCGGGGCGGTCGCCGCCGCGCAGGTCCACCACGTGGTCGCCGGGATGGGCCGCGGACAGGCGGGCCTCCACGTTGCGGCCCGTGTCGGCCGGGGGGACGCGGAAGCGGACCGGGCCGCCGCGGACGAGCCGGCCGAACCGGCGCCGGTGGGCGCGGAACTCGCCGTGCCCGAACAGCAGGCCGAGCGCGTAGTACGCGGCGCCGAACGTGCGGGCCAGGTGCGTGCCCATCACGGGGGCGGCGCGGGCCCGTTTCGTGATGTGGGCGTTGTGCGCCCACACGGCGACCTTGGCGCCGGGGTCGGCCATGAGCAGGGCGACGTTCTCCGCCATGTAGCGGTCGCGGGCGACGCCGAGGGTGCGGGCCGGGTCGGCGTGGGCGTAGGGCCGGCTCGCCACGTCGGCGAACTGGCGCACGATGCGGGCGGGCTCGCGCGCCTCGGGCGGGCCGTGCTCGTTCACGTACTCCTCCAGGCGCCGCGCGTCCGCCTCGACCTGCCGGTCCAGTTGCCGCAGGAACCCCGAGGCGCCCAGGTCGCCGAGCGGGTCGAGCAGCGGGGCGGCGGCCTTGCCCAGGCAGGCGCGCAGCTCCGCCAGCGCCATCATGGGGTGTTGCGGGTCGATCCCGACGAAGCGGACGGGGCGGTCGGCGGTGCGGTTGTGCTCGCGCAGCCGCTGGAGCACCGTCAGCATCTCGGCGGTGTTCAGCGTCCAGAAGCCCAGCCCGGCCAGCGCCTCGCGGGGATCGCCTGGCCGCCGGCGGTGTAGGCGTCCACGGCCCGCGCGGCGGCGGCGCTCGCCTCGATGGCGAGCGTGGTGAAGCCCAGCTCCTTGATCAGGAATTCCGTCAGCCGCCACCTGAGCAGGAAGAACTCCGCGCTGCCGTGCGTGGCCTCGCCCAGCCCCACCAGCCGCACGCCCTGGAACACGGCCTTCAGCGGCCGGAGCCCGGCCGGGCCTGCGCCCGGGTCGAGACTCGCGAGCGGTACGGCCCGGGCCGCCAGCCACTCCGTCACGTCGTCCGGCACGGCTCCACACTACGGCGCGGGAGGCAGCCGCAGCGCGATCACCGCGATGTCGTCCAGGCCCGTGGTGGGCAGGCCGCTGAGCAGGTTGTCGCAGAAGGCGTCGATCGGCTCGGCCGCCAGCGTGCCCGCCAGCCGGCGCAGCCGCTCCAGCCCCCGGTCCAGATGCTCGCCCGCGCGCTCCACGAGACCGTCCGTGTACAGCAGGAACGTGCTGCCCGGCGGCAGCGGCCGGACCTCCGAGGCGCACATGCCCTCGTGCCGGAAGCCCAGCAGCGGGCTGGTCGCGCCGTCCAGGAAGGAGCTCTCCCCGTCGGCGCTGACCAGCAGGGGCGGCGGATGGCCGGCGACGGCGTAGTGGAGCTGGTGGCCACCGCCGTCGGCCTGCTCGACCCGGGCCAGCGCGCACGTGGCCGTCACCTCCTCCGCCAGTGACTCCATCGCCAGGTTCAGGCGGGTCAGGATCTCGCCGGGAGGCTCGCAGCGGTCCATCGCGAGGGCGCGCAGCATGTTGCGGAGCTGGCTCATGACGACGGCGGCGCCCAGGTCGTGGCCGGCCACGTCGCCGATGGCCACGACGGTCACCCCGTCGGGCAGCACGAACGAGTCGTACCAGTCGCCGCCCACCTCCGCCGCCGACGGGCTCGCCTGGTAGCGGGCCGTGATCTCCAGGCCGGGCAGGCGCGGCGGCTCGGCGAGCAGGCTGTGCTGCAGGGCCAGCGCGACCTGCTGGGCGCGCTGGAAGCGGATGGCGTTGCTCAGCGCGTCGTGCGCGTGGTCGAAGATCTCGCCCAGCACCTCGATGTCGTCCCAGCCGATCGGCGCCCGGTCGCCGCAGGTCACGGCGCTCACGACGGCGGGGACCGCGCCGTCCACGACGACGGGCAGCGTCAGCAGGCTGTTGGCCTCGTTCGCCTCCAGCCACGCCTGGAACTCGGCGGGCGCGAGATTGTCCGGCGGCGCGCCCTTCGGGAAGATCTTCAGCAGCGGGCGCCGCTGCCGCACCGCCCTGACCAGCGCGTTGTCGGCGGGCAGATGCTCCTCACTGTACGGCGGCAGCCGCCGCAGGCCGCTGCGGGCGGCGGTGGCCAGCCGCTCCACCACGAACGGCACCCCCGCCTGCCTGATGCTGGTCAGGTCGGTGATGAGGTGCACGCCGCAGCCGTCGGCCAGCTCCGGGACGATCACGTCGACGAGCGCGCCCAGCATCTCCGGCAGGCTCGTGAGGTCGGCCGTGGCCGCGTTCGCCCGGTCGAGGATCTGCTGGCGCCGCCGGTCGCGCCACTGCTGCTCGATGTCGGTGCAGGTGCCCACCCACTCGACGACCCGGCCGTTCTCCCTGATCGGCACGGCCTGCGCGCGGAAGTGCCGGTAGCAGCCGTCGGCGGTGCGCAGCCGGTAGACCTGCTCCCAGACGTCCGCGCCGCCGTGCACCGCCCGCCACCACGCCTCCATCGTCGGCGCGCGATCGTCGGGATGCAGCATCCGCTGCCAGCCCTGCCCGCGGAACTCCTCCCACGGCTGGCCCGTCACCCGCCGCCAGCTCGGGCTCGGCTCGATCACCTCGCCCTCCGGGCCGGCCACCCAGATGATCTCCGCGCTGACCCGCATCAGGCTCTCGTAGCGCCGCAGGATGCGGCTGCGCTCGTCGGCGATCGCGCGGAACTCGCGCGTGGCGTTGATCTGCTCGGTGACCTCCGTCGTCACCACCAGCACGCCGTGCTCGCCGGGCCCCAGCGAGACCCGCGACAGGCTGGAGGTGAAGAACCGCTCCTCGCCGTCCAGTTGCACCGGGTCCGCGTCGAGGACCACGGGCTCGCCCGTCGTGTACACCTGGTCGAACAGCTTTCCGTAACGTCTCTGGACGAATTCGGCAAACGCCTTCTCCAGCGGGAACCCCATCGGTATCTCGCCGAACTGTGCCCGATACATCGCGTTCGTGTAGAGCAGCCGGTGGTCGGAGCCGCTGGTGACGGCCACGCCCACCGGTGCGGGATCGAGCACCTCGAACGCCAGGCCGCAGCGCCCGCCGTTCCTGGCCCTGCCCATCTGTGACCTCCCCCCGATGGTCACACCTCTCGCCTGTGATACCCCCCAGCAGCCTGCGGGAACGCCATCGGGGCGGCGGATCAGAGGCAGGACAGCCGCACCGGGCCGGCCGCCATGGCCTGGTCGCCCGTGGCGTTGCCGCGACCCGTGTCGGTGATCTGCACGATCACCAGGCCGGTCGTGACCATGACAGGCGCCGGCGCCGGGACCCACTGGCCCTGCCGCACGCTCTGGTCGAGGGTGAACTCCCCCACCGTACGCGCCTCCTCGTCGAACCCGTCGCTCACCGTGTACCAGACGCGCTGCCCCGCCAGCTCCGACTTCGGGACGTAGACCGTCAACGTGCACTGGTGCGGGCCGCGCAGGCCCGTGGTGAAACGCCACTGGAAGGAGTTGCGCGGGTTCGCGGCCCCGCGCGGCTTCAGCTCCGAGAACAGGAAGCTGTCCCCGCACCCGGCTCCGGTCCAGCCGGACGCGGCCGCGTCCTTCCAGCCGTCGCGGCCCGGCATGCCGTCGATGCGCACGCTGCGCGTGGTGTCGCGCGGGCAGCCCGGCCCGGCCACCGCCGTGAACGACGGGCGGCTCTCCCGCGGCTGCGCCTTGCCGTCCTCCGTGGTCGAGATGGCGCGGAAGAGCAGGTCGTTCCGTAACGCGCCGGCCGTGGCCAGTCCCGCCACGCCGACCGCGACGAGGAGCGCCGACAGCTTGACGACGCCCCCGTCCAGTCGCATCCGCCGTGCCCGGCGCCCGGCCGGCGGGCGCCCGGTCGAGTCCCCGTCGTGCGGCTTGTTGTCCAGTTCCTCCCGCAGCGCGTTCCACGTCCTGGCCCACGCGTCCTGGTCGCCGCCGCACGCCCCCACGTACGCCTTCGTGACCGCCAGACTCGGCAGCCGGTCCCCCGACGCGGCCGCGGACAGTGCCGACGACGAGTAACCCGCCTTGCGCTCCATGGCCCGGTAGCTCGGATTGCCCGCCGCCATCCGCAGGTCGCGCAACCCCTGGGCGAACTCCTGGAGCGGGCCGGGCGGGACCGGGCGTTCCCGCCTGCCCCTGGTGGTGGTGTCCTGATGGATCATCGTGCCCCCTGACGAGATGAAGCTGTCGGCCCCTATTCGTGGGCGCGCACCCCACGGATCTCCCCCATCGGCACAATCCGGACGGCCTCGTACGCGACAGCGGGGCGGCCCCCCACGCTTCGGGGGCCACCCCGCACGACGAACCGGAACCTCCGGCTATCGCCGCCTGACCTTGCCGATCACATCCACGACCGGCTCGTTACAGGTGTTGACGTACCGGACGACCACCGTGTACTTGACGCCCCTCTTCAGGAAGTCCGTCGAGTACCTGACGCGGTCCTCCAGCACCGTGTTCTTCGCCACGCGCGGCTGCGGGCGCAGCACCTCGGCACCCTTGCGCGACACGAACACGTAGTTGACCGTGCTGAACCTCTTCAGCTTGTTCCCCGACGGCGCCAGGAACGAGTTCCGGCCGAGGACCAGCGTGCGGCCCAGGTTGTCGCCGCCGATGAAGTTCGTCGGCGCGAACCGGCCGTTGCGGACCGTCGTACCGAACAGGCGCACGTTCCCGGGCACCCGGCAGAACTGCCGCTGCAGCTCCGGACGGAAGTACCGCTCCGGCTCCCGGTACGACCCGAAACCGGCGCGCCTGCTGCCCGGCTGCCGCTTGATGATCCAGTCCACGATGCTGATGCCGGCCTCGCGCAGCACCTTCTCGACCGACTCCGGAACCCGCCGGCCCGCCGCCGTCGTGCTGGGCAGCTGCTGCGTCAGATCCACCTCACCCGACGAGACCGTACCGTCCTCGGCCGGGGCCGTCGCCCCAGGTTGCGTAGGGGTCGTGGTGTTGTTGTTCTTGTTGCGGTTGAGCAGCTTGTCCAGCGCCTCCCTGCTCAGCTGCTTGCCCAGGTCCTTGCCGAGATCCTTGAGGAAGTCGCCGAACCCGCCCGAGCCGGACCCGCCACTGCCCGTACCCGTACCCGGCTGAGGCTGTGTCAGCCCGAAGTCGAACGAACTGCCGCCGGACGAACCGCCGAACCCGAACGGATCGTCCGCCTGCGCCTGCGCCGGCCCCGCGGCGAGACCGCCACCGGCCAGCACACCGCCGACCGCCAGGCCGGCCACCGCAAGACGAAGCTTCGAAGGTGCTCTCACCTGTGTTTCCCCTTCCCATGGTGACGCGCTCGGCAGGCACCGGCCCCCTGTCTTCGATCCGGAGACCCTTGCCCGGGAACCGAAACGCGTCGGAATGTTTCCAGCGACTTCCTGAGTACGGGGCTGGGCGATGACCAGCCAGGTGAGGACGTTGTCCATCGCCCCGTGCCGATGTCCAGGGGACGGGCCCGCCGTCACCCCCGGTCGCGCCCCTGCCCTTTGTCCGGCGCTCCCGGCCTTCCTGGCCGTCCACACCTCGCCACCTTCCAAGCGCCCTATCGGCGGAGTGCGGCATGGGCGTCGCGCAAGGGCTGGCGCGTGCGAACCTGCAGCGGCGCAGCAACGCCCGCCGTCCGAGCACCGCGTCGGCGGGCTGCGGCGCGGTGGAGCCCGGCGCACCTAACGGCGCCCAGCCGGACAACGCGCGATCGGGCCAGGCGCCAACCCCCCAGCGCCGAAAACCGCCGCACACCATCCCGCCGACGCGCCGCCCCAAGACGACGGGCACGCACATGGCGTGGTGGCACCTCGCCCCCCGGCAACCCCCGCCCTCCGAGCACCGCGTCGGCGGGGTGCGGCGCGGTGGAGCCCGGCGCACCTAACGGCGCCCAGCCGGACAACGCGCGATCGGGCCAGGCGCCAACCGCCCAGCGCCGGAGACCGCCGCACACCGTCCCGCCGACGCGGCGCCCCAAGACGACGGGCGTGCACATGGTGGCGCGCGTGTGCCGGCGTCTCGCCTGTACGGCAGGGCCGCACGCAGGCGACACTTCGGTCGCGACGGCGACAAGCAAGCATGCGGTGTCTCGGGTGCAGCAGCGGCAAGGGCGCACCAGCATCTCGGGGCCAGCGGTGGCGGCAAGCGCACAGCCAGCGTCTCAGACGCGGAGGCGGCAAGCGCGCAGCCGACAGCCCTGGGCAGCACGGCAGCACACGCCTTCCGAGCGCCGCGTCGGCGGGGTGCGGCACGGCGGAGCCCGGCGCACACAACGGCGCCCAGCCGGACAACGCGCGACCGGGCCAGGCGCCGACCGCCCAGCGCCGGAGACCGCCGCACACCATCCCGCCGACGCGGCGCCCCACGACGACGGGCACGCACATGGCGTGTGGTGGCACACCTCTCCCCCGGCAACCCCCGCCCTCCGGGCGGCGCGTCGGTGGGGTGTGGCGCGGTGGAGTCCGGCACGCGCAACGGCGTCCAGCCGGATGACGCGCGACCGGGGTCAAGCGCCGACCGCCCAGCGCCGGATACCGTCGCGCATCGTCCCGCCGAGCGGATGGCGGCCTGGGTGGGCTGGCGGTGGGCGGAGGCGGGCATAAGGAAGGGTCGTGCTCGCCGGTCCCGAGAGGGACTGCGGGCACGACCCCATGGTGCTTTAGGGGTGCGGGGTCAGCACTTGTTGCGGAGCATTGCGGCGTCCTGGTCGAAGCGAGTCTTGTTGCCTGCCTGGCCGCGCTTGGCGGCGATGCGGCCGAAGGTTTCCAGGTGTTTGGCGGCCGGGCCGTAGTTGGCGCTGGTCAACGGCTGCTTCTTGGCCAGGGCCGCTTGGGTGCCCAGGTTGACCTCGTCGGCGATGTCGTTGATGTTGCCGGGGCGCATGAACGCCACGTCGATCAACGCCGCCTGCACCGAGCGGGGCAGTTTGTCGAAGCTTTCGATGCCGCGGCGGGTGACGAGGTCCTTGGCCTCCTCGTACGAGACCTCGAACAGCGCGTTGACCTGCTCTTCGGTCAGTTCGGTCACGCCGGCCTTGAGGTCGTCGAACGCCTTGCCGGACTTGATGTCGTCCTGCTCGGACGGCGGGGTGGTCTCGCTCAGGACGCGGTTGACGATGGTCCGGGCGTCGCCGCGGCTGAGGTTGAAGCCGATCCCGATGGTGATGATGTTGCGGTTCTTGCCCTTCTTGGTCTTCTCGCCGGCGTTGTACGCCTTCGTCCGCACGCCCTCACGCTTGATCAGCATCTGCTTGACGCTGCCCTTGTAGATCGTGGTGAACGGGCAGCGGGCCTGCTCCTCGGTGAGGTCGGTGGCGGACTGTTCCTCTCCGGCGGCCATCTCCCCATCGTCAGTGCTGTCTTCGGTGTCGGTCTTGTCCGTTATCTCGACGCCGTCGGCCTGCTCGGAGTCGGCGTCGGAGTCGGAGTCGGCGTCAGAGTCGGTCCCGGTCCCGGTCCCGGTCCCGGTCTCGGTCTCGGTCTCGGTCTCGGTCTCGGTCTCGGTCTCGGTGTCCGTGTTCGACTCCGCCTCCGCGTCCGCGTCGTCCGAAGCGGAGTCGTCCGTGGATGAGGTGTCGGACTCGGCATGGTCGTCGGGCTCGTCCGCGACGCTGATCTCCTCCGACTCCGACTCCGACTCCGTGTCCTCCTTCGAGGTGGTGGTCGTGAGGGAGTCGTCCTTCTTCGCCGCCTCCTTCACCATGGCCAGATCCGGGTCGTCGGTCTCGCGTTGTGCCGTCGCGACCCCTATGGTGAGCCCCGTTCCGCCGAGCGCCAGCACGCCGGCCAGGGCGGCGTACGTGATGCGTCGCCTTGAGCGAATATGCATTGAGTGCCTCCGTGAGGGACTTGGTCCGTCGGACCTTTCTCTGAAGGCCTTGGTAGGGCGCCGCACGTTGACCAGCCAGGGGGTTTTGTCCGAGATCGTCCAGTGGTCGCCCGCAGCGGGCCGCCGCCTGGCCGGAGGACGGCCATGGAGAGCGTCCAGGGCCGGGGCGACGTGGGCGGACATCGCCGTACAGGCTGGACGGCTCCCTCACGGCGGTCTTGGTTGCGCTTCGGTCAGGATCATCGGAGGCCGTCCTCGGCGGTGCCGCCGTCGCCTGCGCGTTGGTCGTGAGCTCCGTCCCCGCCGCCACGAGCACGGCTCAGCAGGACGTGGACCGCGAGGTCCTGCTCGCCGCCGCGTACCCGCCGGCCTGGGAACGATCGCGGCGGGCGGCGGGTCACAGCCGGATCAGGTCGGCGACCTCCTCGGGCAGGCCGGGTGACGTCATGACGTGGCCCATCCCGGGCACGACGTGCAGGGCCGCGCCCGGGATGGCGGCCGCCAGCGCCTCGCCGTGGGCGAGCGGGTAGAGCGGGTCGTGGTCGCCGTGCACGATCGAGGTCGGCGCGGTGATGGACGACAGCGGGGCGAGCAGGCCGGGCTCGTCCAGCCACACGGCCCGGTGGTGGTGGGCGGCGGCCGCCGGGTCGGCGGCGCGCGACAGTGCCAGCTCCAGCATCGCCCGCGCGGCCGGCTCGTCGAACGGCCGGACGGGCCCGTTGAAGACCCGGAACAGGGCCACGTCGGACTCCAGGCCCGGCGGCAACCCGGCGGCCAGGTGAGCGAGGTAGGCCGGGGTGGGCGGCGGCAGGTCGTCGGGGTCGGCCGGCTCCCCGGCCCGGGCGCGGGCCCACACCGGGCCCGGGTCGTGGCCCATCGGCGAGCTGGAGATCACGGTCAGGGAGCGGACCCGGTGGGGGGCGTGCACGGCCAGCCACTGCGCGAGGATGCCGCCGAGTGAGGTGCCGGCGACGTGCGCGGAGTCGAGGTCGTAGCCGTCGAGGACGGCCAGGCAGTCGCGGGCGAGGTCCCCGATCGTGTACGGGTGCGCGTCGAAGTCGACGGTGCTGGAGCGGCCGGTGTCCCGGTGGTCGAACCGGATCACCTGGACCCCGCGTTCGACCAGCCGGCCGACCAGCGCGTCAGGGCAGCTGACGCTCTGGGCGGCCGACCCCATGATCATCAGGACGGCGGGCCGCCCCGGATCCCCGATCCGCTCCGTCCAGATCCGCAGCGGCCCGGAGGGGACATATCGCTCGTGCACCATGGAGGCACGGTAGCGGCTGCCCGCCGCCGGGCGCCCGATATTTACCGGCGGGCCGGGCCGCCGCCCCCTTCAGAGCCGTCCCCTTCAGAGCCGTCCCCTTCAGAGCCGCCCCCTGCAGAGCCGTCCCCTTCAGAGCCGCCGTCCCGCCCGTAGCGGGTCAGGACGGCGGCGCCGGCCGGTTCGGCCGACAGGCACCGCAGGTACGCGGCCGGCCCGCCGTCGGGGAAGAGGCGGTCGCCGGTGCCGAGGACGGTGGGGAAGGTCAGCAGCCGGTACTCGTCGATCAGGTCCTCGGCCATCAGCGCGTGGACGACGCTGAGGCTGCCGGTGATGATCACATCCCGCCGCTCGCGCTTGACGGCGTCGATGAGGTCGTCCTCGATGACCTGCGAGCCGGCCCAGGCCGAGGTGTCGGTCAGCGTGCGGGAGGCGACCAGTTTCGGCACAGCGTTCATGCGGGCGGCGAACGGGTCGTCGCGGCCGGGCCAGATCCGCGAGAACAGCTCCCAGGTGCGGCGGCCCAGCAGCAGGACGCCGTCGTCGAGGACGCTGCCGAGCCGGAACTTGTCGCCGGCGACGGTCTGCGGCCCGTGCCGGAACGCCCAGCCGCCGGCCGGGGTGCCGGCGGAGCCGTCCGGGTCGGACACGATCCCGTCCAGGGTGATGAATGCGATGACGATGACGCTCACGGTGGAGGTTCCCTTCGGTCGATGCTCGCCGGTACGTACCGGCGGCATCGGCCGGACTCATCGCGGCAGGTCGGACGAATCGAAGAAAGCCTCGAACACGGCGGGATCGGCGAACACGACGTTGCGCGCGATCCGGTCGCCGGTGACGGTGAAGACCTGGAGCGTGTGCAGGCGGTGCCCGCCGCCGGGCTCGGGGGCGTACGCGGCCAGCGCGGGCTGGCCGTTGGCGGTCAGGCGGCTGAGGCGCCAGCCGCCGCCGCGCAGGTCGAACACGCGGCGCATGAAGAGGCCGTAGTCGCGGCTGCCCCGGTACCACAGCGGCACGGGCGGCATCTCCAGGACGGCGTCGTCGGTGAGGAGCCGGACGAGCGCGGGGACGTCGGCCCGTTCGAACGCCCGCATGTACCGCTCGATCACCTCGCGCACCTTGGGGTCGTCCGGCTCGCCGACCTCGGCGAGGCCGGTGCTCTCGCCGGCGTCCGCGAGGGCGGCGCGGGCGCGCTGCAGGGCGCTGTTGACGGCGGGGACCGTGGTGCCGAGCTGGCCGGCCACCTCGGCGGCGGTGAACTCGAGGACCTCGCGCAGCACGAGCACGGCCCGCTGCCGTGGGGGCAGCGTCTGCATGGCCGCCACCAGCGCGAGCCGCAGGCCGGCCCGCGCGTCCACGTCGAAGCGGGCGTCGGGGAACGGCTGCAGCCACGGGATGTCGAAGGCCGGCGTGAGCGGCGCCCCGGGGTCGTCGCCGGGCGCGCCGAGCCCGGACGGCAGCGGCCGGCGCGCGCGGCCCTCCAGCGCGGTCAGGCAGACGTTGGTCGCGATCCGGTACAGCCAGGTCCGCACGGACGCGCGGGCGGGGTCGTACCGCTCCCGCGCCTTCCACGCGCGCAGCACCGTCTCCTGCGCCAGGTCCTCGGCCTCGTGGAACGAGCCCACCATCCGGTAGCAGTACGCCACCAGCTCGCCCCGGAAGGGTTCGACGTCCGCGCCGGAAAGGGTCATCGCGGCGTCCTGGCGGCCGGGCTCGTGGGAGCAGCGCCGGTCGGCTCGGGCATGGTCGCCGCCTTTCCGCAGGGTGGTATCGGGCCTTTCCGGGACGATACCGGTCCTGGTCACGACGCCGGACGGGCGGCCACGGCGAAGCGGCATGCCATGCGAGCCCTGGCCGGCCAAGACCGGCTCAAGTATCTTTACGAACGGATCGACCGTGTCCTGCCAGACGGCTTCGAGGAGACCGTTCATGCGCGTGGTCATCGCCGGCGCCGGCATCGCCGGGTTGACCGCCGCCCTGAGCCTGCACGCCGCCGGCATCACCGACGTCACCGTCCACGAGGCGGTGGAGGAGCTGCACCCGCTGGGCGTCGGCATCAACATCCTCCCGCACGCCATCCGCGAGCTGATCGAGCTCGGCCTCGGCGACCGGCTGGCCCGGATCGGGGTGGCGACCGCGGACCTGACCTTCCTCACCGCGCGCGGGCAGCGCATCTGGTCCGAGCCGCGCGGGCTCGCGGCCGGCTACCGGTGGCCGCAGTACTCGATCCACCGGGGCCGGCTGCAGATGATGCTGCTGGAGGCCGTACGCGAGCGCCTCGGCCCCGGCGCGGTGGTGCTGGGCTCCCCCGTCACGAGCCTCGACCACGACGCGGACCTGCTGGTCGGCGCCGACGGCATCCGCTCCAGCGTCAGGCAGGCGCTGTTCCCGGACGAGGGCGAGCCGCTGCCGGGCGGTGACGTGCTGTGGCGCGGCACCACGTACGCGCGGCCGTTCATGACCGGCAGGTCCATGCTCATGGTCGGCGACAGCACCCAGAAGCTCGTCATCTACCCCATCGCGCCGCCCGGGGACGACGGCACCCAGCTGATCAACTGGGCCATCCAGCGCGCCGCGCACGTGGAAGGGGTGCCGCGGGGCGACTGGAACCGGCCCATCGGCGTGGAGCGGGTGCTGCCCCACGTGGAGGGCTGGCACTGCGACGAGCTGGACGTGCGGGCGCTCATCGCGGGCGCGCACCAGGTGTTCGAGTATCCGCTCGTCGATCGCGACCCGTTACCGTACTGGTCGACGGAGAGGGTGACGCTGATGGGCGACGCGGCGCACCCGATGTATCCGACCGGCTCGAACGGCGGCACCCAGGCGGTGATCGACGCGCGGGTGCTGGCGTACGCGCTGGGCACCGGCCAGGGCCTGAAGTTCTACGAGGAGCAGCGCCGGCCGGTGACGAGCACCATCGTGCTGGCCAACCGCGGCGACGGGCCCGAGGTCATCCTGAGGCTGGCGCACCAGCGCGCCCCCGATGGCTTCGCCGACATCGAGGACGTCCTGCCGCTGGCCGAGCGCGAGGAGATCGCGCTGCACTACAAGAAGCTGGCCGGCTTCGAGCCGGCGACGCTGAACGCCCGCCGCAGCTGGTCGGTCCCCGCCCGCGAGCATTGAGCCGGACACCGCCGAGGGACCCGCCCGCGAGCATTGAGCCGGACACCGGCCGAGGGACCCGCCCGCGAGTCTCAGGCGGCGGCTCCCGCCAGCGCCTCCATGTCCTGGTCGGTGAGGCGGAGGGCGGCGGCGTCCATGTTCTCCTCCAGGTGGGCGAGGGAGCCGGTGCCGGGCGTGGGCAGCAGGACGGGTGAGCGGTGCAGCAGCCAGGCGAGCGCGACCTGGTTCGGCGTCGCGCCGTGCCGGGCGGCCACCTCGGCGAGCGGGGAGCCCTCGGCGGCGGTGAGCTTGCCGTTGCCCAGCGGGAACCAGGGCAGGAAGGCCAGGCCGCGCGCCTCGCACAGCTCCAGCACCGGCTCGGAGTCCCGGTCGAGCAGGTTGTAGCGGTTCTGCACGGAGGCGATCTCGGTGATCGTCATGGCCTCGGCCAGCTCCTCCGGCGTGACGGTGTCGAGGCCGATGTGCCGGATCTTGCCCTCCGTACGCAGCTCGGCGAGGGTGCCGAGCTGGTCGGCGAGCGGCACCTCGGGGTCGATGCGGTGCAGCTGGTACAGGTCCACGGTCTCGACGCGCAGGCGGCGCAGGCTGGCCTCGCACCTGGCGCGCAGCGACGCGGGCCGCCCGTCGATGTGCCACACGTTGGGGCCGGTCCTGATCACGCCGCCCTTGGTGGCGAGCACGAGCCCGTCCCCGTACGGGTGCAGCGCCCGCGCGACCAGCTCCTCGGCGAGGTCGGGGCCGTAGTTGTCGGCCGTGTCGATGAGGGTGGCGCCGCGTTCCACGGCGCGGCGCAGCACGGCGACGGCGTCCTCGGGCGGCAGCCGCTCGCCCCAGTAGCCGAAGCCGGTGAGCTGGCCGGTGCCGTACCCGAGGCGGTTGACGGTGAGCCGGCCCGCGATGGCGAAGGTCGTCATGGACGACTCTTCTATCAGCGCCGCGGCCCGGCGGCTCGTGCGGGGCGGCCGTTCAGAGGGCCAGGCCGACGACGGCGCAGTTGATGAGCAGGGCCAGCGTGGACAGGGCGGTGCGGATGCGGTTCCAGGTGCCCCACCGCCGGCGCGGGTCCTGCTCGGCGAAGTCGTCGGGCAGGTTGTCCGGGTCGAGGTCCCGTACCCACCGGTTCACCGGCACGTTCTGGGTCAGCGAGATCGCGATCGTGCCCAGGCAGAGCGCGGCGGCCACCAGGTAGGACACGCGGGCGACGGGGCTCGCGGCGAGCAGGCCGAGCGCCAGGTCGCCCAGCGTGGTGATCAGCAGGCAGGCCGGCATGAACGGGTCGTAGCGGGTGGAGAAGAACGCGTGCGCGTGCACGTAGCGGTCAGGCGGCAGGCTGGCCAGCAGCGGCCAGCCGCCGAGCTGGGTGCCCAGCAGCACCCCCGCCGCCAGGCCGTTGGCCAGTAGGACGAGCGAGACGACGATCTCCAGCACGGGCTCCTCCAGTCAGCCGGCCGCCTGTGGGTTCCGCCTAGCCGCGCTTGGCGGCGGCTTCCACCTTTTCCTTGATCAACTGCATCTGGACGGGGGTGTTGCGGTTGAGGCGCTCCTGCATGGCCGCGTCGCTGACCGGCGCCTCCGCCTTCATCTCGAAGTCCTGCACCCAGCGCATGCGGACGCCGCCGTCCTCCTGCAGGTACTCCCAGTAGATCCACATGTACTTGAACGGCCCGGTCTCCACCCGCTGCGAGCGCACCGTCCTGGTGGCCTCGTCGGGGCGGCGCGCCGACACCCAGCTCCACACCTTGCCGTTCTCGTCGGGGTGCAGGGCGAGGCGGAAGAGGATCGTGCCGTCCCGATCCGAAATGATCTTGGCTTCGGAGTACTCGCTGAACAGCTCGGTCCAGGACTCGATGTCGTTCGTCATGTCCCACACGAGCTGCATCGGCGCGTTGATGACGATCTCGTTGTCGGTGTGCCCGGCCATGTCACGCCCCCGCCTTCGCCGTCAGCAGCGAGTTGATGTACGTGACCGCCCTGGCGGGCGTCGGCATGTCGAGCACGGCGTCGTCGCTGATCTGCACGCCGTAGCGGCGTTCCACCTGGCTGCACAGCTCCAGCAGGGCCAGCGAGTCGTAGCCGAGGTCGCCGAACCCCATGTGCTCGATGTCGCCGTCGAGGTCCGCCTGGTCGGTGTCCCCCATCTGGCGCAGGATCGCCCGCAGCTCGTTCAGGTCGAAGGCGCTCATATTCTCCGTATCTCCATTCATCCGCGCCGGAGTCCGGCGGCTGGGACCGTCCCAGGTTCGTCCATCCGTCTGAAAGCACTCTCGAGGCGCGCTCGACACTTCACGCGAGCACCACGGCCAGAGCGTTCGCCGTCACCCCGAGCAGGGCGAGGGTGGTGCGCAGCAGGTGCCAGCGCCGCCACAGCGGCCGGGGGTCGCGCCAGTCGGGCGGCACCTCGGCCGGGTCGAGGGACTTGACCACCCGGTTGATCGGGACGTTGCAGAAGTGCGAGACCACCGAGACGCCGAGCAGCAGCACGGCGGCCGTGGCGAAGAGCAGGGCGGTGGCGGCGCTGGTCAGCAGGGCGAGCACGATGTCGATGACCGTCGAGGTGAGCACGATGATCGGCATCGTGGGGTCCCACCGCCGGCCGACGAGCTGGTGGGTGTAGACGTAGCGGTCGGCCGGCATGGCGATCAGCGCGGGCAGCACGCTCAGCGCCACCGCGAACAGCACCCCGGCCACCACGCCGCTGCCCACCAGCGCCGCCACGGACAGCAGCTCCGTGACCATCACGGCCCGCCCGCCGGACCCGTCCCGGCGGCGTTACCCGTGCGCGGTTCGGCGACGACCGCCGCGTCGTCGTCGCCGCGCCCGGCCGCCAGCACGGCGGCGTACGCGTCGAGCGCGCGCAGCGTCACCGGCAGGTCGGCCCCGTGCGCCACCCCTTCCTGACTGGCCAGGGCGAGGTCCTTGTGCATGAGCGCGGCCCGGAAGGCGGCCGGCCGGTAGGTGCGCCCGCGCATGAACTGCGCGCGGAAGGACAGCACCGGCGAGCGCCACCCGCTGCCGTCGAAGACGCCCAGCAGCACCTCGCGGTCGATGCCCATGGCCTCGACGAACCGCACCGCCTCGGCCAGCCCGAGGATCTGCACGCCCAGCATCAGGTTGAACGCGAGCTTCAGCGCGCTGGCGTTCCCCGTCGGCCCGAGGTGGCGGACCTCCTGGCCGATGGCGTCGAGCACGTCGCGCACCTCCTCGACCGCCGCCTCCTCGCCGGCGGCGAAGACGCGCAGGGCACCGGTCGCGGCCATGGCCGGGTTGCCCAGCACGCACGCCTCCACGCGCCGCACCCCCGCCTCGGCCAGTCGCTTGGCGGCGTGCACGGCGAACGTCGGCGTGACGGTCGAGGTGTCGACGACGATCGTGCCCGGCCGCAGCCGCCCGTCGAGCTCGCCGAACAGCACCTGCTCCACGGCGGCCTCGTCGGCCAGGCTGAGCACCACCACCTCGGCGCCGGCCACCGCCTGCGCGGCCGAGTCGGCGACCGTGGCGCCGGCCTTGCCCACCGGCACGGCCTTCTCCGGCGTGCGGTTGTGCACGGTGACGGCGGCGCCGGCGTCGAGCAGGGCGCACGCCATCCCGGTGCCCATGCCGCCCAGCCCGAGCACGGCGATCGACTTCGGCTCCACGGTCACCTTCCCGCGGGGTGGGTCTGCACGGACAGCTGGGAGATGCAGCGCATGGTGGCGTCGCGGAAGTAGCGGCCGAACCCGGCCTCGTCGCTGGTGTCGCGCTGCTCCTGGAGGTAGGGGGCGAGCTGGTCCTCGATGAGGTGCACGCCGCGCTGCTTGGCCATGTGCCGGGCGATGGCGGCGAACTCGCCCTCGTAGTGGATGACGCGCACCATGATGTCGTCCTTGATGAAGACGGCCGTGCCGAGCAGCCGGCCGGCTGCCGCGCCGTCGTCGCCGGCGAAGTCGGGGGTGTCCACGCGCTGGAAGCCGGCGAAGATGTCGGCGATCTCGTCCTCGTGGCCGGGCTTGACCCGGTAGGTGATGGCCGCGTACGGCATGGCAGTCCTCCCTCTTGGCTACCCGAAGGCCACTTTGGCGATCAGGTCGAGCTGGTCGGCGTCAGGCGTGCAGGGGATCAGCATGAGCTCGTCGCATCCGGCGGCGGCGTAGCCGTCGATGGTCTCGCGCAGCCGGGTGTCGTCGGCGATCACGCTGTCGGCCAGGAAGCGGGCCTTCTGGCCGGTGTAGGCGTAGTAGTCGAGCAGGTAGCGGGCGCCGTCGCGCTTGCGCTCCGCGCCGGGGGCGACGTAGGCGAGGGCGCCCAGCCGGGGGGTGTCGGTGCGGCCGGCGTCCGTCCACGCCTGGCGCACGGACGCGGCCACGTCGGCGTACCGGTGCAGCGGGGTGCTGCCGGAGATCCAGCCGATGCCGTACGCGGCCGCTCTGGCCAGTGCGGCGTCGGAGTTGCCGCCGACCCACAGCGGGATGCCGCCGCGGGCGGGGCGGGGGCCGATGCCGGGGACGGCGCCCTCGCCGGCCCAGACGCGCCGCATCTCGCCGAGCAGCGCGTCGAGCCGCCGGCCGCGCCCGCGGTACGGCACGCCGGTGGCGGTGAAGTCGTCCTCGCGCCCGCCGGCGGCGACGCCCACGACGAGGCGCCCGCCGGACAGGCGGTCCACGCTGGCCAGCTGCTTGGCCAGCAGCGCGGCGCTGGGGTGGTAGCCGGCCAGCAGGATCGTGGGGGCCAGCGTGATGCGCTCGGTCACGGCGGCCGCCGCCGCGAGCGCCACCACGGTGTCGTAGCTGTCGTAGACCAGCCGGTCGAGCACGGCCAGCGTGCTGAAGCCGAGCCGGTCGGCCCGGCGGGCGAACTCGGCGAGCTCCCGCCCGTCCGCGCCGGGCACGGTGCTCGGCAGTCCGACTCCGATGTCCATAGGCTCAGATCCCGCCGTCGACGTTCAGCGTCACGCCGCTGATGTACTGGGAGGTGTCGCCGGCCAGGAACAGCACGGCGCCGGCCACGTCGTTGGGCCGGCAGAGCCGCCCGAGCGCGGTGATCGCGACGATGCGCTCGACCGCCTGCGGCGGCAGCCCCGCACCCGGCTCGGTCTCGGTGAGGCCGGGCGCGACGAGGTTGACCCTGATGCCGCGCGGCCCCAGCTCCTTGCACAGCCCCCGGGTGAACCCGACGAGCGCCGCCTTGGAGGCGGAGTAGTGCACGGCGTTGGGCCGCCCGCGCAGCGCCGCCGACGCGCCGATGTTGACGACCGAGGCGCCGTCGGCCAGGACGCCCAGCATCGCCTGCGTGACCAGGTAGGCGGAGGTCACGTTGTAGTCGAGCAGCCGCTGCCACTCCTCGCCCGAGATCGTGGCGAAAGGCGCGGAGCCGTCCACGCCGACGTTGTTGACCAGGACGTCGAGCCCGCCGAGCTCCTCCTCCACGGTGCCGGCCAGGCGGCGGTTGTCCGCGGAGTCGGTCACGTCGGCCCGCACCACCCGGTTGCGGTCGCCGAGCTCCTTCAGCTCCCTGGCCAGGCTGTCGGAGTCCTCGCCCTCCGTGTGATGACAGGCCAGGACGTGTGCGCCGGCCTGCGCGAAGGCGAGGACCGTGGCCCGGCCGATGCCTCTGGTCCCACCGGTCACCAGCACGCGCTTGCCGCGTAGCCCTTGATCCACCAGACCGTTCCTCTCCGTGCGACGTGCGGCTCTGCTGAGCCGGCCAGGGCCCATCGTGGGGGCGGCGGCTGGTCCGTCCCTCGAATCGCGGTCGAGAGCGCCGGCCGGCTCCGGCTGGCTCCAACCGGCTTCGAGCAGGTCTCCACCCCGCGATGGGAGCGTCGCCAGCGACCCGGCACCACCGTCGGCATCGCACGGGTGCGAGAAAGGAAGTCACGTATGACGGGCTTGGACGTCACCACCCCCGCCGGACTCATCCGGCTGTGCAACGCCTTCTGCGAGTCGAAGGCGCTGCTCACCGCGGTGGAACTCGACCTGTTCACCGAGCTGCACGACAACCCGGCCACCGAGGAGGAGATCCGGGTGCGGCTCGGGCTGCACGGCCGCGGGCTGCGCGATTTCCTGCTCCTGCTGACCGCGCTCGGCCTGCTGGAGCGGCAGGGCAAGCGTTACCGCAACGCCGCGGGCGCCGACCAGTACCTGGTGCGGGAGCAGCCGACCTACATCGGCGGATTCATGCGCAGGGCCAACGACAACCTCTATCCGGCCTACGGCAAGCTGTCGGAGGCGCTGCGCACCGGCCTGCCGCAGGCGCAGGGCGACTTCGACGACGTGCTGCGCGACCCGAAGATCCTCGGCCGCTTCATCCACATGATGGATGCGCTGACCCAGGTGCTGGGCCCGCAGCTCATCGAGGCGTACGACTTCTCCGCGCACGGGACGCTGCTCGACGTCGGCGGCTGCCGGGGCAACCTGGCCGGCCAGATCGTCAAGGCGCACCCGGACCTGACCGGCACGGTGTTCGACCTGCCGCAGATGGAGCCGTTCTTCGACGAGCACATGGCGAGCCTCGGCCTCACCTCGAAGATGACCTTCAACCCGGGCGACTTCTGGAACGACCCGCTGCCGCAGGCGGACGTCGTGGTCATGGGGCACGTGCTGCACGACTACGACTTCGACAAGCGCAGGTTCCTGGTGGAGAAGGCCGCCGCGGCGGTGCGCCCCGGCGGCGCGCTGCTCGTCTACGACCGGATGCTGGACGAGGGCCCGGCCCAGGTGGAGAACCTGGTGATCAGCCTGGACATGCTGCTGGTCAGCGAGGGCGGCTCGGAGTACCCGGTCGAGGAGCTGCGGCAGCACGCCGCGCTGGCCGGCTTCACCTCCCTGGAGGAGAAGCGGCTCGGGGACTTCGACACGCTACTGATCTGCCGCAGAGGCTGAGGGCTGCGGATGCCGGGGCACCGCGAACTGCGTGATGCAGCGCAGCTCGCTGGCGCGGAAGGTGCGCATGAACCCCTCGACCGTGCCCGTGTCGCGCGGGTTGTTCAGGTAGGGGGCGAGCTTGCGCTCCACCTCGGCCACGCCGGGCTGGGCGGCCATGAAGCGGATCACCGCGTCGAGGTCGCCCTCGTACTCGATGAAGCGCACGAGCGTGCTGTCGCGGATGAACACCGCCGTGGCCAGGATGCGGCCCGCCTGCTCGCCGTCGGCGCCGGGGACGACGTTCCCCGACGGCCGCCGGAAGTTGCTGAAGACCTGCGCGACCTCGTCCTCGCATCCGCCCTTGATGTCATAAGTGATCGCCGTGTACGGCATGGCAACTCCTCGTGATCGGCAACGTCGCCCCAGCATGCGCAGCGGGCCTCGAAGCGCCCTCGCGAACCACTCAGCGCGCGCCGTCCGGCGCCGACCCGCGGAGCGGACAGATCCGCTCCATGACGACTTGCTCCGCCCTTGAGCCGCCAGTGGGAGCTTGCCAGACACGGCAGGACCCCGGCCCAGCTCAGGGCGGCCGAAGCACACCTGTCCCTCAAGGAGGATTCGGGATGACCACGACCTCGACCGACCGTGTCCCGGACCAGGGTCCGCTCGACGACGGCGGTGTCCAGCAGGAGATGCTGCTGATGCTGGCCGGCAAGTGGGTGGCGGGCACGTTGAACGTGCTGGCCCGCGTCGGCGTCGCCGACCTGCTCGCCGACGGCCCGCGCAGCATCGACCAGCTGGCCGCGGCGACGAACACGCACGCGCCGACCCTGCACCGGTTCATGCGCGCCGCCGCGTCCGTCGGCGTCTTCGCCGAGCGCGAGGACAAGACGTTCGAGCTGACGCCGAAGGCGCAGTACCTGCGCAGCGACGTGCCCGGCTCGCTGCGTTACCTGGCCTACTTCTACGGTGAGACCACCGTGTGGAACTGCTGGGGCTACGCCATCGACACGCTGCGCACGGGCGAGCCGAACGGCAAGAAGCTGCGGGACGGCAAGAACTTCTTCGAGTACCTGGAGCAGGAGGCGCCGGAGTTCGCGGCGGCCTTCCACAAGGCGATGTCGGAGCTGAACGAGAGCCGCGCACCGAAGATCGCCGACTCCTTCGACTTCGGCCGGTTCGGCACGATCGCCGACATCGGCGGCGGGCAGGGCCGCTTCCTGTCGGCGATCCTGCGGCGCTACCCCGAATCGCGCGGCATCCTGTTCGACATCGAGACGGCCATCGCCTCGGCGCCGCCGGTCCTGGCCGCGCAGGGGGTGGCCGACCGGGTGCGGCTGGTCAGCGGCAGCTTCTTCGACGAGGTGCCGTCCGGCGCGAACGCGTACACGCTGAAGGCCGTCATGCACGACTGGGCGGACGCGGAGTGCCGCAAGGTGCTCGGCCGGATCAGGCAGGCGATCGGCGACGACGCCGACGCGCGCGTCCTGATCGTGGACGGGGTGGTGCCCGAGGGCAACGACCCGCACTACATCAAGCTGATGGACATCTCGATGGCGGTGACCAACGGCGGCCGCGAGCGGACCGTCGCCGACTGGACGAACCTCGTGCAGGAGGCCGGTTTCGAGGTCGTGGAGATCCACCCGACCCTGCCGCCGCACAGCATCGTCGAGGCCCGGCCGGTCTAGTGGGCCCGTCTAGCCAGAAGGCGAGGAAGATGAGCAGCGAACAGCCCATCCCGTACCCGTTCCCGCGCCCGTCGGCCCTCGACGTGCCGGCGGAGCTGCGGGACCTGCGCGAGCGCCCGGTGGTGCCCGTGGTGCTGCCGAGCGGCGACCGGGCGGTGCTGGTGACGCGGTACGAGGACGTGCGGTCCGTGCTGACGGACCCGCGCGTCAGCCGCAACCTGAACCGCCCGGACGCGGCCCGCATGACCTCCAACAACAAGATGTTCCAGGACGAGCGGATGGACCCGGACCCGCCGGAGCACACCCGGGTGCGCCGGCTGGTGATGAAGGCGTTCACGGCCACGATGGTCGAGAACCTGCGCCCCAAGGTGCAGGAGATCGTGGACGAGCTGGTGACGAAGATGGAGCACGGGCCGTGCCCGGCCGACATCTCGGAGTCGCTGGCGTTCCCGCTGTCCATCCGGGTCATCTGCGACCTGCTGGGCGTGCCGGCGGAGGACCAGGACCGCTTCCGCGGCTGGACGGACCGGTTCCTGTCGACCGGCAAGTACTCCGGGCCGGAGATCGGCGCGGCCATGAAGGAGATCGGCGCCTACATGGGCCGGCTCATCGAGACCCGGCGGGCCGATCCCCGTGACGACCTGATCAGCGCGCTGACGCAGGTCCACGAGGACGACGACACCCGGCTGAGCGAGTACGAGCTGCACTGGTGGTGCCGGCTGCTGCTGCTGGTCGGCTACGAGACGACGGCCAGCCAGATCGGTTACCTGGTGGCGAAGGTGCTGGCCCATCCGGACCAGCTCGCCAAGCTGCGGGCGGACCTGTCGCTGGTGCCGGCCGCCGTCGAGGAGGTGCTGCGCTGGAAGCTGCTCAACGGCTCGCTGTCGATGCTGCGTTACGTCACCGAGGACATCGAGGTCGGCGGGGTGACGGTGCCGAAGGGGACGAGCATCATCCCGGCGGTCGAGTCGGCGAACTGGGACGAGAGCGTGTTCTCCTGCCCGCACGAGTTCGACGTCGACCGGGCCTACAACTACCACCTGACATTCAGCGTGGGGCCGCACTTCTGCATCGGCGCCTCGCTGGCCCGCCTGGAGCTGCAGATCGTCCTGGACACCCTGCTGCGCAGGTTCCCGGACCTGCGGCTGGCCGTTCCCCCGGCCGAGCTGGGCCGCAGCGAGGGCACGCTGATCGGGGGGCTGCTCGAGATCCCGGTGGAGTGGTGAGCATGCGGGTGACGGTGGACCGCGACACCTGCTGCGGCAGCGGCCTGTGCGTGGCCGCGGTCCCGCAGGTGTTCGGGCACGACGACGAGACCGTCGTCGTGGTGAACGAGCCGCGGCCGCCGGCCGCCCTCGCGGACCTGGTCCGCGAGGCGGCCCGGCGCTGCCCGACGGGGACGATCCGGCTGCTCGACGACGAGTGAGCCACACGCACGAACGAAGAAGCTGCCGGCGGTGATCCGCCGGCAGCTTCTTTCGTCTGGTGGCCGCTCAGCCCTTCAGCAGGCGCGCCTCCACGTCGGGGTCCAGCGGGGCCAGCTCGTGGGCCGTGCGGTAGCCGCCCTGGGACGACTCCTCGGGCGTGTCCCCGCCCACCTCGCGCAGCCACTCCCAGGTGTCGGCCACGGTCTCCTTGACGGGCCGGCAGCGCAGCCCGGCGGCCACCGCCTTGGAAACGTCGGTGCGGTGCAGCAGCTCGTGCATCTCGCCCGGCGGCAGCCAGCCCGGCAGGCCGGTCCACGGCCGGATGCCCGCCGCGAGGATCTGCTCGGGGTCGATCCAGCGCAGCTCGGCGCCGGCGCCGGTGACCTCGGCGCAGGCGGTGAGGAAGTCCTCCATCGTGGCGTGCTCGGGCGGGCACACCAGGTTGTAGACGCCGTGCAGGCCGCGCCCGGCGGCGTCCAGGGTCCAGGTGGCCAGGTCGCGGACGTCGATGTACTGCAGGGACGCGGTGCGGGGCCCGGCGCGAGCTGGGGGCCGCCGCGGGCGGCGCGGCGCAGCCACCACGGCACCCGCCCGGAGTTCTCCCGGGGGCCGAAGATCAGCCCGGGGCGCAGGCGCAGGGACCGCTCGCCCATCGCCTGCTCCGCGGCCACCTCGCCGCCCGCTTTGGCCTCCCGGTAGGTGACCTCGCCGTCGTCCGGAGAGCCGGCCACCACGGGCCGCTCCTCGGTGAGCGGCGCGGGCACGGGGAAGTCGTAGATGCCGCGGCTGGAGACGTAGGTGTAGTGGCCGATGCGGCCGTCCAGCAGCCGCAGCGTGTCGCGCACGACCCGCGGCGGGCCGGACCACGTGTCCACCGCCAGGTCCCACTCGCCCTGCGCGAGGGCGGCCATGCCGTCGGTCTGTGTCCGGTCGCCGTGCAGCGCCCGGACGCCGGGCGGCGGCTCGTGCCGCCCCCGGTGGAACACCGTCACCTCCCATTCCCTGGCCAGCGCCGCCTCCGTCACGGCGCGGCCGACGAACTCGGTACCACCCAGCATCAAGATGCGCATCCGGTTCCTCATCATCTTCCGGCAATGGAATCGGTCCGCCCGGAGCCGCTGCTCACGCGCAGCGCCCCGGACGGGCAGAGCCGCTCCGCTCGGAGCGCCTTCTTCCGCGCGTCCCCGGAGGGGTCGGCGGTCAGCACGACGACCAGGCCGTTCTCGTCCTGGTCGAAGACGCCGGGCGCGGTCAGCGCGCACATGCCGGCGCCGATGCACACGTCCTGGTCTCCCTGGATCTCCATCGGTCCGCCTCCTCTCACCAGGTGACCGGCAGCGCGTCGATGCCCTGGATCGCGCCCGGCGGGCGGGGCGCCAGCTCCTCCGCGGGCACGGTCATGCGCAGCGTCGGGATGCGCTGCCACAGAGCCGTCAGCGCGATCTGCAGCTCCAGCCGGGCCAGGTTCTGGCCGAGGCACTGGTGGCGGCCGTAGCCGAAGGCGATGTGCCCGCCGGCGTCGCGGCCGGCGTCGAAGACGTCCGGGTTCTCGAAGACCTCGGCGTCCCGGTTGGCCAGCGAGGCGGGGACGAGGACGCCCTCCCCCGCCTTGATCACCACCCCGTCGATCTCGATGTCGGCGGTGGCGACCCGGATGTTGGCGCTGTCGGCGATCGACTGGTAGCGCAGCAGCTCCTCCACGGCGGGCACGATCGCCTCGGGGTCGGCCCGGATCGCGGCGAGCTGGTCCGGGTTCTCCATGAGCGTGACCGCGCCGAGGGAGATCATCGCCGCGGTGGTCTCGTGTCCCGCGATGAGCAGCGACATGGCCGCCAGCGCGAGGTCGTCGTCGGAGATCCGGCCGGTGCCGGCCAGTCGCCCGATGAGGCCGGCACCGTCCGGGGTCTTCTTGTACTCGGTCACCAGGTGCTCGAAGTAGGCGAGCAGCTCGGCGCCCGCCTGGCGGCCCTCCTCCGTGGAGAAGGTCCGCACGAGCCGCCTGATGGCGTCCTGGAAGAAGTCGCGGTCCTCCCAGGGGGCGCCGAGCAGGCGGCAGATCACCCGGAAGGGCACCGGCAGGGCGAAGTCCCGGTACAGGTCGGCGGGCGGGCCCTGCGCCAGCATGTCGTCAAGGGACTCGTGCACGATGCGCTCGATGTCGGCCCGCCGCTCGCGGACCTTCTTCAGCGTGAAGTCCGGCAGGAACATCCGCCGCTGGATGTCGTGCTCCGGCGGGTCCATGCCGATCAGCGCCTGGCGCTTGCGCTCGGTCAGCAGCTCGACCTGCACCGAGATGACGGGGAAGCCGGGGCGCCTGCGGTCGGACGAGAGTCTGGGGTCCTTCAGCAGCGTCCTGGCCTGGTCGTACCGGGTGACCAGCCACGCGAGCTGGCCGGCGTAGGTGGTCACCCGGCGCAGCGCCGGGCCCTGCCGCAGCTCCGCGTACGCCGGGGGTGGAAGGTGCGGGCAGACGCGGGCCTGCGGGAAGGCGGGCGGTGCTGTGGTCATCGCTTCTCCTGCTCGTGTCCTGAACAACCGGCCGGCGAGCGCATCAGTGTCCGCCGGCCACGTAGATCACTTGGCCGCTGACGTTCCCGTTGGCCTCCGAGCTCAGGAAGAGCACGGTGTTGGCGACGTCCGCGGGCGTCGACACCTTGCCGACGGGGCGGTCCTGGTTGAGCATGCGCTTGATCTGTACGTCGTCGAGCTCGGCGAACCTCGCCTGCTTGTCCTCGGGGAAGCGCCGCAGGAAGCCCCTGCTGACGGTGGCGCCGGGGGCGACCACGTTGACGAGGATGCCGTCGGGGGCCAGCTCGGTGGCGAGCGTGCGGCCGAGGCCGTGCAGCGCCATCTTGCTCGACACGAAGGCCTCGTCGCCGACGGCCCCGCGGGTGACGATGTTCGCCGAGATGAGGATGATGCGGCCCCAGCCCTGCCGGCGCATCGCGGGCAGGGCGGCCTGGACGGTGTGGAAGGAGCCCTCGACGTCGGCGCGCAGCAGCGGCGACCACTCCTCGGCCGGGATCTCCTCGAACGGCACGGGGGTGGTGCGGGTGCCGTCCTGCGCGGAGGCGCTGAGCACGAGGACGTCGAGCCGCCCCCACTCGGCCAGGACGCCTTCCACGGCCGAGCGGATGGCCGCCGGGTCGGCGAGGTCGTACTTGACGACCATGGCCTGCCCGCCGCGCTCGCCGATGACGCGCGCCAGCTCCTCGGCGCGTGCGGCGTTGTGCCGGAAGGTCACCGCGACGCGGGCGCCCTCGGCCGCGAACGCCTCGGCCATGGCGGCTCCGATGGAACCGCTGCCTCCCGTGACCAGTACGACCTTGCCGGCGAGTCCCAGTTCCATGCTGGCTCCCTTCGATGTCTAGCGTCGCGGTGCCGCGTCGACGTCGGCTCGAATCCGACTGAAGCGGGCCCTGAAGCGGGCCCTGACGCGGACACTGATTGCGGGCACGGCTTCAGTAGCGGGTCCCGGCGGTGGCGCTCTGGACCACCGCGACCTGGTTGCCCTGGGTGTCGAAGGCGGTGCCCGTGCCCGAGGCCGTCCAGGTGGTGGCCGAGGTGAACCGGCCGGACTGCTGCACGCGGACCTCTCCGGTGTAGGTTCCGTCGTCGTCGGCGTACATGAAATGGCGGAAGGTGAACTCGAAGCCCTGCGTGGTGGGGCGCCAGGAGCCGAGGCTCAGGTGGCCGGCGCCGGTGGTGGTGCCGAGGCAGATGCGGTCGGCGGTGAAGGCGAACAGGCCGTCCTCGCCGGGCCGGTTCGGGATGTCGAAGGTCACCTTGACGGCCCAGGTGCCGAGCAGCGGGCTGCCGAGCCGGTTCTCGGCCGTGTCACCGGTATCGGCGGTGGCGGCGGTGGCGCCGCCCAGCAGGCCGAGGCCGACCAAGGGGGCGAGGGTCCCGCCGCGGCTGAGCAGGCTGCGCCGGTTCAGTTCCGTTCTCATCCGGACTCCTTCCGAGCTCCAGGGGGCTCTCCTTTATCGGGCGTCCTGCTCGAGCGGCGGTCCAACCTGGGTCGTCCGCCGCTCGGCCGCTGCCTGCTCCGTCTTCGAGGCGCACCTGTGAGCCTGAACGAGCAGGCCCAGCTCCACCTCATAGAAGGGACAGCCCCGGCATGAAGCTCGGTGTCAACCTCTCCTACCTCGACGCGGAGGAGGTCGCGCGGGAGGCCGAACGGCTCGGTTACGACGTCGCGGTGGTCCCGGAGGGGTTCCGCGCGGACGGCGCGACCGTCCTCGGCGCCGTGGCCGCCGCGACCACGCGGATCGGCCTGGCCTCCGGCGTCTTCCAGATCCCCGGCCGCACGCCGGCCATGACCGCCCTGACCGCCTCGACGCTCGACACCCTGTCCGGCGGCCGGTTCCGGCTCGGGCTCGGGGTGTCGAACCCGGACATCTCCGAAGGCTGGCACGGCGTGCCGTTCCGCCGCCCGCTGGCCAGGACCAGGGAGTACGTGGACATCGTGCGCCGCACCCTGGCCCGCGAGGCGGTCACCCACGACGGCGCGCACTTCCGGCTGCCGCCCGAGGGCTGCGTGGCGGCGCCGTTGCGGCTCTACAGCGAGCCGGTGACCGAGCGGCTGCCGATCTACCTCGCCGCGGTCGCGCCCGGCGGCCTGGAGCTGGCCGGGGAGATCGCCGACGGCTGGCTGGGCGCGTTCTCCCCGCCGGACGAGCTGCCCAAGGTCACCGAGTCGCTGCGCGCGGGCCGGCTGCGCGCCGGGCTGCCGATGGCCGGGTTCGAGGTGCTGTGCGGGGTCCCGATGGCGCTGGGCACCGAGGTGGACGTGGCGGCCGTGCCGATCCGCGGGTACCTGTCGCACTTCCTCGGCATGGGCGGGCGCAGCCGCAACATCTACCTGTCGTTGTTCGAGCGGATGGGCTACGGCCGGGAGACCGGCATCGTGCACGAGCGGATGTCCTCGGGCGACCCGCACGGCGCGGCGGCGGCGGTGCCGGCCGGCCTGGTGGACCGCATCTCGCTGCTCGGCTCCGCCGACCGGATCGCGGCCAGGATGCGGGCGTACGCCGAGCACGGCCTGACGACGCTGGTGATCTCGCCGTTCGGCGCGACGACGGCCGAGCGGATCGAGATCGTGCGGCTCGCGGCTACGGCGCTCGGCCGCGCCGGCCTGGCGGCCTGATCGCCATGAGCGACAGCGGAACGGGCCGGCGGCGGGGCGGGCTCCGTGGGCTGCGCAGCCTGCGCGGCAACCCGTGGGCGGTCATGACGACCACCTGCCTCGGCTACTTCATCACGATCCTGAACTCCACGTCGGTCAGCATCGCCGTGCCCCAGATCCAGGCCGGGCTGGGCGCGAGCCTCAGCGAGGTGCTGTGGGTGGTCGGCGGCTACGTGCTGGCGCTGGCGGTGCTGACCGTCACCGCCGGCCGGCTGGGGGACGTGGCGGGGCCGCGCAACGTGTTCCTGGCCGGGATGGCGGTGTTCACCGTCGCCTCGGCGCTGTGCGGGTTCGCCCAGTCGCCGTGGCAGCTCATCGGCGCCCGGCTGCTCCAGGGCGTCGGCGCCGCGCTGATCATCCCGCAGACGCTGACGATGATGACGCTCGTCATCCCGCAGGAGCGGCGGGGGCGGGCCAGTGCGGTGTGGGGGGTGACCGCCGGGCTGGCCGGGGTGGCCGGCCCGACGCTCGGCGGCCTGCTGGTCTCGACGGCCGGATGGCGCTCGGTGTTCGCGGTGAACCTGCCGGTGGGTGTGCTGATCATCGTCCTCACCCTGCTGCTGGTGCCGCCCGCGCAGTCGCAGCGGGCGGCCCGGCGGCTGAACGCGGCGGGCGCGGCCCTGGCCGGCCTCGGGCTCGGCGGGATCACGTTCGGCCTGCTGGAGGGCAAGGAGTACGGGTGGGGCACGGTCGTGTCGTTCGTGACCGTGCCGATGATCATCGGGGCGGGGGTCGTGCTGCTGGGCGCGTTCGTGCTGCACCAGCACCGGGCGCGTGAGCCGCTGGTGCCGACGCGGCTGTTCGCCGACCGCACGTTCACGGTGATGACCGTCTCGATGGCCATCGTGTCGATGTGCGTGATCACGCTCTCGCTGGCCATGACGCTGTACCTGCAGTCGGTGCTGGGCATGTCGGCCGCGCACGCGGGGCTCACGCTGGCGCCGTGGGCGCTGGGCATGACGGTCGGGTTCCCGGTCACGGGCCGCATGGTCGACCGGTTCGGCGCGGAGCGGGTGCTGCTCGGCGGCATGATCGTGTACGCCACCGCCCTGGCCACCGTCGGGCTGCTGTGCCGGCCCGGCGTGAGCGGCGTCCTGCTCGTGGTGCCGCTCGCGGTGGCCGGGCTGTCGCAGTCGGCGGCCTTCGGCCCGATCACCGCGCTGGCGATGCGGGACGTCGGCCCCGACCTGGCGGGGGCGGCGTCCGGGGTGTTCAACACGATCCGCCAGACCGGCACGCTCATCGGGGTCTCCGTGCTGGGCACGGTGCTGCAGGCCCGGCTCGACGCCGCGACGGCGGCCGGGGCCGGGTTCGGGGCGACGTTCAGCGACGCGGTCCGGCTGACGCTGATCGGGTGCGCCGCGAGCGTGCTGCTCGCGGCGCTGGGCGGTTACCTCAACGGCCGCCGGGCGCGGGCGGTCAGCCCCGAACCCGTGCCACGGCCAGATGCAAGTCGGTCCCCGTCGGCGTGATGCCCTCGAAGTCCAGCCCGGCCCGCTCGAAGAGCGCCGCGTAGTCCTGCTCCGTGCGCTCCTTGCCGCCCATGACGAGCAGCATGTGCAGGTCCATGGACGGCACGAACTTGCTCTCCGGCGGATCCTGCAGCAGCGGGTCGGCGATGACGATCCGGGCCCCCGGCTTGGCCGAGGCGGCGACGTTGCGCAGGATCTGCTCGGAGTCGTCGTCCTCGTACATGTGCAGGGTCAACTTGAAGACGTACACGTCGGCGTCGAACGGCACCTCGCGGAAGTAGTCGCCGGTCACCAGGGCGCAGCGCTCGGACAGCGGGCCGGACAGCAGCTCGTCGTCGACCACGGCCAGGGTGGGCTCGATGTCGAACCAGACGCCCGACAGGTGCGGGTTGTGCTCCAGGATGGCCCGCAGCAGCGTGCCCTCGCCGCCGCCCATGTCGGCGACCGTGCGCGCGCCCTCCAGCGGCAGCGCCCGCACGAGCTGCGGGTTCATCTGGTCAGACCAGGACGTCATCCCGCGGAACATCCGTGCCTGCGCGTCGGGGTGGTCCTTGAGGTAGGTGAAGAAGTCGGTGCCGAAGACGTCGGGGAACAGGCACTTGCCGGCGCGGACGGCGTCGGCGAGCTTGCCCCACATCACCCAGCCCCAGTCGGCCGGGGTGAGCAGGGTGTGGATCAGGCCGCCCGGAGCGTCCCTGCGCATGCTCCGTGACATCTCCGTGTGCTGGTAGGCGTCCGGGGTGACCTGCTCGAAGATGCCGTACGCGGCGAGCGCGCGCAGCAGGCGGGCCAGGGCCTTCGGTTCCGCGTCGACCTTCGCGGCGATCTCGCGGACCGGGGTGGGCCCGTCGCCGACCGCGTCGGCCAGGCCCAGCTCCGCCGCCGCCCGCACGATCGCGGCGTCGTGCACCGAATTCGACAGGCGGCGAACCCTGGCCGCGGGAGAAGGTTCCGTTTTGCTGCTCATTTCCGCTTCCTCTCACCACGCGGTGGACGATGTGCCGCCTCATGCTGTGCTCGGCCGCTCGAACAGCGAGCGAGAGCAGGACGAGAGTCCAGCGCCGCTTGCGGGCGCCTTGAGCCGTGCCGCCCATCGTCGTCGGTGACGACATCCCGCCGTGCGTGACGGCATCTCGGAGAGCAGGAGATCATCGATGACGCTCAAGTTCCCGTTCGACTGGCCGCCCGGGGCCCAGCCGCCGGAGGAACTCGCCAAGCTCCGGGACGAGCCGGTGGTGCGGGCGGTCATGCCGAGCGGCGACCCGGTCTATCTGGTGACGCGCTACGCGGACGTCCGGGCGGTCCTGTCGGACCGGCGCGTGAGCCGCAACCGGGAGCGCCCCGGCGCGCCGCGCATGACCGCGGCGCCCAGGACCAAGATGTTCCAGAACCCGAAGATCGACCGGGACCCGCCCGAGCACACCCGCATGCGCCGGCTCATGACCAAGGCGTTCACCCCGTCGCGGATCGAGCGGCTGGGCCCGTACGTCGAGGAGGTGGTGGTGGAGCTGCTCGACCGCTGGCGCAGGCCGCCGGTGGACCTGGTCTCCGAGTTCGCCCTGCCGCTGACGCTGCGGGTCATCTGCCGCCTGCTCGGCGTGCCGGTGGCCGACCAGGAGCGCTTCCGCACCGGCCTGGGCGAGGCGTGGCAGTACATCGGCGAGCTGATCGAGGCCAAGCGGGCGAACCCGGGCGACGACCTGATCAGCGAGCTGATCGAGGTGCACGACGACCAGGACGGCCGGCTGAGCACGCACGAGCTGCACGTGTGGAGCACGGTGCTGCTGATGGCCGGGCACGAGACGACCGCCGCCCAGATCGGCAGCGGCGCGGTGCTCCTCATGCGGCATCCCGACCAGCTCGCCCTGCTGCGCGAGCGGCCGGAGCGGATCCCGGACGCGGTGGAGGAGCTGCTGCGCTTCCAGGTGGCCGGCCACTCGCTGTCGATGCTGCGCTACGTCACCGAGGACATCGACGTCGGCGGCGTCACCATCCCGGCCGGCTCCGGCGTGGTGCCGGTGCTGGAGTCGGCCAACTTCGACGAGTCGGTCTTCCCTGACCCGCTGCGCTTCGACGTCACCAGGGACGCCAGGGACCAGATCGCGTTCAGCGCCGGACCGCACTACTGCCTGGGCGCGGCGCTGGCCAGGCTCGAGCTGCGGATCGCGTTCGCCGCGCTGATCGGCCGCTTCCCCGGCCTGCGGCTCGCGGTCGACGTCGGCGAGCTCAGGCACCACGACAACCCGCTCGAACTCGGCTTCGTCGAGGTTCCCGTCACCTGGTGAGCACTGGAGGAATGATGCGAGACGGCTACTACCTTTCGAGCTACCTGACCATCCCGGGGCTGCACCGGCTGGCGATGGTGTCCTACCGGCACGACAACAACATCTCCCTGTGGCGCAAGGACGGATCGCAGGTCCAGCTCCTCGGGCACTGGGAGTTCGAGCGGATGACCGGCCTGAAGCACCACCGCACGCCGTTCCTGAGCATGGAGGACCTGCGTGACTTCGTGAACGGCCTGATCGGCGCCTTCGGCGTGTCGCTCGACGACATGACGGAGGTGTGGGGCACCCCCGGGCTGGCCACGACGAACGACTACCACTTCGTCGAGGAGTACCCCGAGCTGTCCTTCCACAGCATCGCGCACCTCTACAGCGCGATGCTGCTGGACAGCGAGATCTTCTTCGACGGCGACATTCTCGCGCTCGCCGTGGACGGCGGCCCCGACCGGCTGCTCGACCAGCAGTACAAGCGGTTCTGGTTCACCGGCGCGGTCAGCCGCCGCGGCGTCGTGGAGACCTTTCCCGTCGCCTCGCCCGGCCTGCTCTACAGCACCGCCAAGGACCGGTTCAAGATGCGCGAGGGCACGCTGATGGCGCTCGCGACGGCGACCACGGCCGCCGGGCGCTGCGACCGCCAGGCCATCCTCGACACGTACGACTTCACCGGCCTGGCCGCGCTGGAGGGCGCGCCGAAGGCGTTCGAGGAGATCGTGGCGCAGGTCAAGGAGAGCGCGGACGTCGATCCCGCGTTCACCGAGGAGGAGAGCTTCGTCAGCGCCGCCATGAAGGAGATCCAGGCGATCTCCGTGATGGCGATGGAGCGCAACATCGAGACCGCGCTGGAGCGCTTCGACCTCGACCCGGCGACCACGCACCTGGCGCTGGCCGGCGGCTACGCCCTGAACTGCCCCACCAACAGCCACCTGATGGCCAAGTACGGCTTCCGCGGCTTCCTCGCCCCGCCGTGCGTGGACGACGGCGGCCAGTCGGTCGGCATCGGCCTGGCCGCCTTCCACAAGAAGACCGGCGGCGAGCGGTTCACCTTCCGCTTCCCCGGCGCCTACCTCGGCCGCCAGGACGACGACCTCGACGGGGCGCTGGCCGAGTTCGGCGACTACGTGGCCGACGTCTCCGACCTGGACGAGGACCAGGCGGTGCGGGACATCCTGGCCGAGCCCATCGCCTGGTTCCACGGCCGTTCCGAGATCGGGCCGCGGGCGCTGGGCAACCGCAGCCTCATCGGCGACCCGACGTCACGGGCCGCCAAGGACGCGCTCAACCAGTTCAAGCTGCGCGAGTGGTGGCGGCCGGTCGCGCCCGTGGTGCTGGAGGAGCACCTGGACGACTGGTTCGAGGACAGCCGGCCGTCGCCGTACATGCTGGAGACCTTCACCATCCGCGAGGAGCGCCGCGACCAGATCCAGGCGGTCGCGCACCTCGACTACTCCGCGCGCGTGCAGTCGCTCAACGCCGGGCAGAACCCGGCGCTGCACCGGCTGCTGACCGCCTTCCACCGGCACACCGGCGTGCCGATGCTGTGCAACACCTCGCTGAACGACAAGGGCGAGCCGATCATCGACACCATCCGGGAGGCCATGAACTTCTGCCTGCGCAGGAGGATCAGCGTCGGCTACTTCAACGGGCGGCGGGTGGCCTTCCACAACTTCGACGCCTACCCCGCCCAGGGGCCCTACCCGCGCACGCGGGAGCTGTTCGTCGAGATCCCGGAAAGCCGGGCCAGGGCCGTGCACGCCGAGCTGAACCCGTACGGGCTGCCGGAGCTGTACCTGCACGTGCTGTTCCTGGACCTGGCGCTGAGCGGGAAGTTCGACCTGCGCACGGAGGAGGGGGCGGCGGAGGCGTACGAGGCGGTGGACAGCCGGCTGCGCGCCGACCCGTCGCTGCGGCAGGCCGCCGAGCGCAGCATGCGCCGGGCGGAGCACCGCTTCACCACGTTCGGGCCGGACGCGCTGCTCAACCTGGAACTGGGCGCGGTCCGCCAGATCACCGCCCCTGACAGGAATCAGTAACGGGCAGGAATCAGTGACGGGCAGGAATCAGTGACGGGCAGGAATCAGTGACGGGCCAGGGACGGTTGTAGCTCGGCCAGCGCGCCGGCCACCTCGGCCGGCGTCGCCTGGCCGCGCATCCCCTCCGCCAGCTCGCCGGCGGCGCGGCGCGGCTCGGGGTCGTCCAGCAGCCTGGACACCTCCTCCCGCACCGTCGCCGGCGCCAGGTCGGCCAGGCTGAGCACCGTCGCGGCCCGGTGGCCACGGCCCGCCCGGTGTGGCCGGCGTGGTCGGGCAGCTGCGGCACCAGCAGCATCGGCACCCCGGCCGCCAGCGCGGTGAGGATGCCGCCGGCGCCGCCGTGCCCGACGAAGGCGTCGCAGTCGCGCAGGACGTCCTTGATCGGGACGTCCACCACGACGCGCACGTCGTCCGGCAGGTCCTTGCGCGCGGCCAGCAGGTCCCGCTGGGCGGCCGAGACCGCCAGCACCACCTCCACGCCCGTGCCGGCCAGGGCGGCGGCGAGCCGGTCGGCGATGAAACGCTCCGGGTCCACCTTGGCGATGGTGTGCCCCCAGCTCACGCACACGCGCGGGCGCCGGCGCGGCTCGGGCGGCCGCCACGGCTGGTTCTCCGGCCCGTTGTAGGGCAGGTAACGCACCGGCAGCACCCGGTGCTCTCCAGGCAGCTGCATCGTCGCCGGCACCGGGTCCACGGTCACCGTCCCGTACGGGTCCACCGGCCCGGCGCCGAGCCGGTCGGCCAGCGGCGCCATCGCGTCCGGCAGCACGGCGCGGGCCCGCTGCAGCAGGTCGACGCCGTAGAGCTGGCGCACCGCCGGCACCCCCGTGACCGCGGCGGCGATCGGGCCGGCCAGCGTCACCTGGTCGTACACCACGAGGTCGGCCCGCCACTCCCCGATCAGCCGGACGAGGCCGGCGGCCATCGACTCGGCGTGCGCCATCAGCATCCGCAGCACCCGCGGCCCCTTCCCCTCCCGCCGGGGCGCGGGCCCGCCGGCGCCGGGCAGCGGCAGCAGGTACTCGTGGACCATCCCGGCCGTGTCGACGTCCGTGCCCACCACCGCCGCCGGCAGGTCGGCGCGCAGGACGTCGCGGGTCAGGCCGGGCTCGCTGGCGAAGATCACCTCGTGGCCGGCGGCCCGGCAGGCCCGTGCCAGCGGGACCAGCGCGTACAGATGCGAGGGCCAGGCCCAGGTCGTGAACACCACCCGCATGGGGCATCTCCTCCTCGGCAGTCAGCGGGGCGCCCGGGGCCGTCCGCCGCCGGCGCGCCCTCCTGCGCCGACCATGGCACCGCACCCTGGAGCCTCGCTGGAGCGCGGCACCGCCGAACGTCGAGCGGGCCCGGTCATCGTGGCGGGGTGAGCGAACCACGTACCGCCCTGATCACCGGGGCCAACCGAGGGCTGGGGCACGCGACCGCCGCCGAGCTGCACCGGCGGGGGCTGCGCGTCGTCGTGACCGCACGGGACGCCGGCGAGGCCGCCGAGGCGGCCGCGCGCATCGGCCCGGACGTGCTCTCCCATCCGCTCGACGTCACCGACGAGGCCGGCGTCGAGCGGGCGGCGAAGGAGCTCGGGCCTGTGGACGTGCTCGTCTGCAACGCGGGCGTGCTGCTCGACACGGGCGACGACCCGCTGTCGGTGCCGCTGGAGCGGGTGGCGCGGACGCTGGAGGTCAACCTGCTGGGCGGCTGGCGGGTGGCTCAGGCGTTCGTGCCGGGGATGGTGGCCAGGGGCTGGGGGCGGGTGGTCTTCGTCTCCAGCGGCACCGGGTCGTTCAGCGTGGGGCTGTGGACGGGGGCGCCGGCGTACTCGGTGTCCAAGACCGCCGTCAACGGGCTGACCACCATGCTCGCCACCTGCACCAAGGGCACGGGCGTGCTGGTCAACGCGGTCAACCCCGGGCAGACGAGGACCAGGATGGTGCCCACGGCCGAGCGCACGCCCGAGGAGGCGGCCACGGACATCGCGGACGCGGCCACCCTGCCCGACGACGGGCCGACGGGCGTGTTCCTGCGCGGCGACCGGCAGATGGGCTGGTGACCGCGCTGGAACCGGCTCCGGCGCTGGAGCTGACTTCGAGCACCCTTCCACTGCCCGCAACGACCATCGCAGCAGTTTTCCGATCACCTTCGCAGGAGGCCAGAACGTGCACCGGACACTGATCGTCGCCAAGCTGAGGAGCGCCGACAACACCGGGCCGATCGCCGACACGTTCGGCGAGTCCGACGCGACCGAGCTGCCCCACATGGTGGGTGTGAGCCGGCGGACCCTGTTCCACTTCCACGACCTGTACTTCCACCTCGTGGAGGCGGACCAGGACATCTCCCCCAACCTCTACAAGGCGCGCAGCCACCCGCTCTATGAGGACATCAACGCGCGGCTGGCCAAGCTGGTCGCGCCGTACGACCCGAACTGGAAGGAGCCGAAGGACGCGATGGCGACCCCGTTCTACGTGTGGACCTCGGAGGAGGGCAGGATCCAGTGACCGCAGCAGAGACGACCCCCGCCAAGACCGTGAAGCCCGCCGTGGTGAAGGCCGCGGAGGTGGCGCCGAACCGCCGCCGCGGCGGTGACATCCGGGTCACGCTCAGCCCGAAGACGACCGCGTGCACCTCCGGGTTCGGGGGCGTGCTGTACCTGGGGGCCGGCGAGCACGTCGCCGAGCACTACCACCCGTACTCGGAGGAGTTCCTGCACGTGATCGCCGGCGAGCTGGAGATGAAGCTGGACGGCGAGCCGGTCCGGATCGGGCCGGGCGACTCGCTGCTGGTGCCGATCAACGTGCGCCACCGCCTGGTGAACGTCGGGGACGTCGAGGCGCACGTGGTCTTCCACCTGTCACCGCTGGCTCCCCGCCCCGACCTCGGGCACGTGGACACCGAGGAGCTGCCGGCCCCGCACGAGCCCGGCCCGCAGGTCGGAGGGCCGCGTTGAGCAGACAGGCGGTGATCACCGGGATCGGCGTCGTCGCGCCCGGCGGCATCGGGCGCGAGGCGTTCTGGAGCCTGCTGACCGCCGGACGCACCGCCACCCGGCGGATCACGCTGTTCGACCCGAGCGCGTTCCGCTCGCAGATCGCGGCCGAGGTGGACTTCGACCCGAAGGCGGCGGGGCTGTCGGCGCAGCAGATCAGGCGCATGGACCGGGCGGCGCAGTTCGCCACGGTGTGCACCAGGGAGGCGGTCGCCGACAGCGGCCTCGACCTGTCGGGCATCGAGCCCGACCGGGTCGGCGTCTCGATCGGCAGCGCGGTGGGCTGCACGATGGGCCTGGAGGAGGAGTACACCGTCCTGGCCGACGAGGGCCGCCGCTGGCTGGTGGACCACACCTACGGGGTGCCGCACCTGTACGGCTACATGGTGCCCAGCACGCTGGCCGTCGAGGTGGCCTGGGAGGCGGGCGCGGAGGGCCCGTCGGCGCTGATCTCGACGGGCTGCACCTCGGGCCTGGACGCGGTCGGGCACGGCGCGGTGCTGATCGAGGAGGGCTCGGCCGACGTGGTGATCGCGGGCGCGACGGACGCGCCGCTGTCGCCCATCACGTCGGCGTGCTTCGACGCGATCCGGGCGACGTCGCCGAACAACGACGACCCGGAGCACGCCTCGCGGCCCTTCGACGCCAAGCGGGACGGGTTCGTGCTCGGCGAGGGCTCGGCCGTGATGGTGCTGGAGGAGGCCGAGGCGGCGCGGCGGCGGGGGCGCGGGTGTACGCCCGCGTCGCCGGCTTCGCCAGCCGCAGCAACGCCTTCCACATGACCGGTCTCAAGCCGGACGGGCGGGAGATGGCCGAGGCCATCCGGGTGGCGCTGGACCAGGCGAGGCTGGACCCGTCGGACATCGACTACATCAACGCCCACGGGTCGGGCACGCGGCAGAACGACCGGCACGAGACGGCGGCGTTCAAGCGCAGCCTGGGGCAGCGCGCCTACGAGATCCCGGCCAGCTCCATCAAGTCGATGGTGGGCCACTCGCTGGGCGCGATCGGCTCGCTGGAGGTGGCGGCGTGCGCGCTGGCGCTGGAAAGGCAGGTCGTGCCGCCGACGGCGAATCTGCACAATCGTGACCCTGAGTGCGATCTGGACTATGTTCCGCTCACGGCCAGGGAGCACGAGATGGACGCGGTGCTGAGCGTCGGCAGCGGTTTCGGCGGCTTTCAAAGCGCAATGGTGCTCGCTCGCCCCGCTTAGTGGCCCATTCCCTGAGTCGGCACTCAGGATTGGCCATTCCGCACTAATAAAGTTATCGCAGAATGTCAAGATCACCGAGGGGGAGATCCCTGAAACCAGGGTCTCCCCCTGACCCGTCTCAGGACCCCTTCCGGCGCCGGGATCTTCGTTTTCCCAGGCCAGTCGGGGCATTGATCAGTAAGGCTTACTTCCTGATGGAAGATTTGACCCTTAGTCAAGCCCCAGTCAATTAAGGGATTGATTCAGGGTTTTCCCCGAGGCGCATTACTCGGGGTGAGTCATACTGTTAGTCAAGCATCCGTCATAATCCGTGGGCTCAGTGATCTTCGAGTCATTTTCAAGATCCAACCACCCGCGTCTGCTAAGTTCATCTAGGAAAGAGATCGTCCAACGTGGCCGCAGGACGACGGGGGCAACTCTCGTCCTCGCGGGTTCCCACGTTCTCGGGCAGGCAGACGCGTGGCGTGCGTCATCAGTGACGCAGAGCCAATGGATGCAGGGGACGGTGCGTGTGGTGGAAATCAATCTGCTCGGTCCGATGGAAGTGCTCCGGCACGGCGTCGTACTGACGCCGTCGGCTCCCAAACTGCGCACCGTGCTCAGTTTGCTGGCCGTCCAGTCGAGCATTGTCGTCAGAACCGACAAAATCATCGAGGAGCTTTGGGAGGACAACCCCCCGGCGAGCGTCACCACCACTCTGCAGACCTACATCTACCAATTAAGGAAACTGCTGCGCCTGGGCACCCCGCCCCACATGGCGGGCGCCGGCGACACCCCCGCGGACGCCGCCCTGCGCACCTCTCCTTACGGGTACGCGCTCATCCTCGACTCCGACATGCTCGACACCATGCGGTTCGAGCGGCTGTCAGACCAGGGCAGGCGGGAGCTGGAGGCCGGCGACATGAACGCCGCCGCCGAGACCCTCTCCCACGCCCTGCGCCTGTGGCGGGGCCCGCGCTGGTCGACGTCGGCCACGGCCCCGTGCTGCGCGCCGAGGGCCTGCGGCTGGAGGAGATGTACAAGAACGCCCTCGAACGCCGCATCGAGGCGGACCTGCACCTGGGCCGACATCATGAGCTGCTCGGCGAGCTCACCCGTCTGGCCGCCGAGCAGCCCACTCACGAAGGGTTCCAGGCCAAGCTGATGCTGGCGCTGCACCGCGCCGGCCGCCGCTCGGAGGCGCTCAAGGTCTACCAGCGCACCCGCAGCGCCCTGGCCAGGGAGCTCGGTCTCGACCCGTCCAACGATCTGGAACAACTGCACCGCGCCGTGCTGGCCGCCGACGAGAGCCTCGCCCTGCCGCGCCAGCGCACCCCCGTGCGGATCAGCCGCACCCGCCCGCCGCGCCAGCTCCCCCCGGAGGGCACCGCGCTCGTGGGCCGGCAACCTCAGGTCGCCGCGCTGCTCTCGGCCCTGTCGGCGCGCCAGCACCACGCGCCGCCGGTCGTCGTCATCACCGGCCCGCCCGGGTCGGGCAAGTCCGCCCTGTGCAAGCAGGTCGGGCACCGCGCCAACGGCCCGTACACCGATGCCCAGCTCTACGCGCGCCTGGTGGACGCCCAGGGCCGCCCGGCCGACCCGCGCGACGTGCTCGCCGAGTTCCTGCGCGCCCTCGACGTTCCCGAGGACCGCATCCCGGCGACGCGCAGCGAGCGCTGCCGCCTCTTCCGCACCTGGACCGCCGACCGGCGGGTGCTGGTCACGCTCGACGACGTCGTGCGCACCGACCAGCTCCTGCCGCTGGTGCCGGCCAGCCCCGACTGCGCGGTCCTGGTCACCGCCCGCAGGCAGCTCTACGCACCCGAGATCACGGCCACCGTCGAGGTGGGCCCGCTGACCGCCGAAGAGGGGCTGCGGCTGCTCACCAACGTGCTGGGCAAGCACCGCATCTCCCAGGACGAGGCGGCCGCCCGCGAGCTGGTCCGCCTGTGCGACGGCCTGCCGGCCGCCCTCCAGGCGGCCGCGGCGCGGCTCCAGCTGCGGCCGCACTGGCCGATCAGCAAGCTGGTCAAGGGGCTGCGCGGGGAGACGGCGGGCCCCGGCAACGGCGGCAACCAGGACCTCGTGCTCTACTCCAGGGTGGAGCGCAGCTACCGGCTCACGTCGCCGGCCGTGCAGTCCGCCTTCCGCGTGCTCACCCGCTTCGAGGTCGACGCGTTCACCCCGCGACGGGCCGCGCGGCTGCTGCGCATCTCCGAGGTGCAGACCGAGGCGCTGCTCGACGAGCTCGTGGAGTTCCAGCTCATGACGGCCGAGCCGGGCGAAGGGGACGACCTGCTGCAGTACCGCTTCCTGCCCAGCGTGCGGGCGGCCGGGCGGCGGCTGCCCGCCGACGAGCCCGACGAGCTCCTCAGCCCGGTCTACCAGACCGTGCCCGCGACCGTACCGGCGACGTGCGCCGCGATCGGCGACGCGTGCGTGAGCGAGCTGGGCGCGCAGCCCGAGCGGGCGCCGGTCTCCTCCTGAAGGAAACAGTAAGAAGGGGTGCCGCCACCGGCGGCACCCCTTCACTGTGCCGTCACTTCGCCAGCAGGGACGTGGTGTGCGTGCCCTCGCGGAAGGCCGGCTCGGCCAGCACCGAGCGCAGCAGCTCCTTCGTCGTACGGATGCCGCGCCCGTCGATGCGGAACTCCGCCAGCGCCCGCTCCATCCTGGCGATGGCCTGCTCGCGGTCCGGCGCCCAGGCGATCACCTTGGCCAGCAGCGAGTCGTAGTCGGGCGGCACCCGGTAGCCCGCGTAGGCGTGGGTGTCCACGCGCAGGAACGGGCCGCCGGGCGGCACGAACTCGGTCAGCTCGCCCGCGCACGGCGCGAAGTCGCGCTGCGGGTCCTCGGCGTTGATCCGGCACTCCACGGCCACGCCGCGCGGCCGCACGTCCTCCTGGCGGAAGGACAGCGGCCGGCCCGCGGCGACGCACAGCTGCTCGCGCACGAGGTCGATCCCGGTCACGGCTTCCGTGACGGGGTGCTCCACCTGGATGCGCGAGTTCACCTCGATGAAGGCGAACTCCTCGCCGCTCACCAGGAACTCGAACGTGCCGGCGCCGGTGAAGCCGGCCGCCTTGGCGCCGGCGACCGCCGCCTCGGCGAGCCGGTCGGCCAGCCCCGGCGACACGCCGGGCGCGGGCGTCTCCTCGATCAGCTTCTGGTGGCGCCGCTGCACGGAGCAGTCCCGGTTGCCCAGGGCCACCACCGTGCCGTGCTCGTCGGCGAGCACCTGCACCTCGACGTGCTTGGCCCGCTCCATGAACCGCTCCAGGTACACCCGGCCGTCGCCGAACACCGCCCGCGCGGCGGCGCTGGTGGCGCGGAAGGTGGCCGCCAGGTCCTCCATGCGGCGCACCACCGACATGCCGCGCCCGCCGCCGCCCGCCGCCGCCTTGATGATCAGCGGGAAGCCGATCCGGTGCCCGGCGGCCAGCACGTCGGCGGCGTTGCCCACCGGCTCGGGCGTGCCCTCCAGCACCGGCAGGCCGGCGTCGGCCATGATGCTCCTGGCCAGCGCCTTGTCGCCGAGCCTGGCCATGACCTCCGGCCGGGCGCCGACGAAGACCAGGCCGTTGGCCGCGCAGATCTCCGCGAAGTCGGGGTCCTCCGACAGGAACCCGTACCCCGGGTGCACGGCCTGCGCCCGGTGCGCAGCGCCGCCTCGATGATCGCCGGCGGGTAGAGGTAGGAGCGCTTGGCCGGGCCGGGGCCGATGCGCGTCGCGACGTCCGCGGCGCGCACGGCGGCGGAGTCGCCGTCCACCGCGGAGTGGACGACGACGGTCCTGATGCCCATCTCCCGGCAGGTGCGCACGATCCGCAGCGCGATCTCGCCGCGGTTGGCGACCAGCACGGTGTCGAACGGCCGGTCCGGGTTGCCGCTCATGCGCCTGCGTCCGGCTCTGTGCCCGGCTCGATCACGATCAGCGGCTGGTCGTACTCGACGCCCTCCGCGTCGCCGACCAGGATCCGCGCCACCCGGCCGCCCACGTCGGCGAGCACCGGGTTCATCAGCTTCATCGCCTCGACGATGGCCACCTGCTGGTTCGCCTCGACGAGGTCGCCGACCTCCACGAACGGCTTCGCGCCCGGCTCCGGCTGCCGGTAGAAGGTGCCGACCAGCTCGGCGCGCACCACGTGGCCGGGCGGCTCCTCGTCGGGCTGCTCGGCGGGCGGCTCGGGAGCAGGCTCCCCCGCCACCACGGGCGACCACTCGACCTCGATGCTCGCGCCGCCCAGCCGCACGCACGCCCTACTCGGCGAGCGCGGCGAGGCGTGCACCGCCTCGGCCAGCCCCTGGCAGAGGATCGCCACCGCGTCCCGCACGCCCAGCTCGGCCAGCGCGCCGTCCCACGGGCCCGGCTGCGGCGCGCCGTCCCAGGCGGCCGGTCGCCGGGCGTCGTCCCGCGTGCCCGCTTGCCGGGCACCGTCCAACGTGGCGCCCGGCTGGCGGGCACCGTCCCACGCGCTCGGTTGCCGCGCGTCCGTCATACCGCCACCCTTTCCCTGTACGTGCCGAACCAGCGAAGCCGCCGCCGCCGGGCCTCCCGCAGCGCGGCACCGTCCTGCTCGCGCAGCTCCCGCAGCGCGCACACCACCGCGTCGCGCACCAGCTCGCTGGCCACCGCCGGGTCGCGGTGCGCGCCGCCCGCCGGCTCCGGCACGACGCCGTCCACGATGCCGTTCGACAGCAGCGTGCCGGCGTCGACGCCGAGCGCGGCGGCCGCGGCGGGCGCGGCCTCGCCGCTGCGCCACAGGATCGCCGCGCAGCCCTCGGGGCTGATCACGGAGAAGATCGCGTTCTCGCACAGCAGCAGCCGGTCGGCCACCGCCAGCGCCAGCGCGCCGCCGCTGCCGCCCTCACCCGTGATCACGCTGACCACGGGCACGTCGAGCGAGCCCATCACGCGCAGGCACTCGGCGATCGCGTGCGCCTGGCCGTGCCGCTCCGCCTCCAGCCCCGGGTGCGCGCCCGGCGTGTCGACGAGCGTGACCACCGGCACCCGCAGCTTCGCGGCCAGCCGCATGAGGCGGACCGCCTTGCGGTAACCGGCCGGCGACGGCATACCGAAGTCGCGGCGTACCAGCTCCTGGGTGGTGTGGCCCTTCTGGTGGCCGATGAGCATCACCGGCAGGCCCTCCAGCTCGGCCAGCCCGCCCACCACGGCGGGGCAGTCCGCGCCGGCGCGGTCGCCGCGCAGCTCGACGAACTCCGAGCCCCAGGCGGCGACGTGGTCGAGCGCGGTCGGCCGGCCCAGGTCGCGGGCGAGCCCCACCACCTGCTCCACCGGCCGCCGCGACAGCAGCTCCGGCTCGCGGATCACCGGGTCCGTCACCTCCGGGGCCCACTCCGGGTCCGGCGGCGAGCCCAGCGCCAGCAGCGACTCCAGCACCTGCGGCAGCTCGCCGCGCGGCACGACCCCGTCGAGCAGGCCGTGGTCGAGCAGGAACTCCGCGGTCTGGAAACCCTCCGGCAGCTTCTGCCGGATCGTCTGCTCGATCACCCGCGGCCCCGCGAACCCCATCCTGGCGGCGGGCTCGGCGAGGATCACGTCCGAGAGCGTCGAGAACGACGCGGCCACCCCGCCGTAGGTCGGGTCGGTCACCAGGGTGATCGTCAGCAGGCCCGCCTCGTCGAGGGCTGCCATCGCGTTGCTCGTCCTGGCCATCTGCAGCAGGGAGAAGGCGCCCTCCTGCATGCGGGCGCCGCCCGACGCGGTGACGACCACCAGCGGCAGCCGGTGCTTGAGCGCCTCCTCCGCCGCGGTCACGATCGCCTCGCCCTCGGCGGCGCCCATGCTGCCGCCGAGGTAGCGGAAGTCCATGACCGCCAGCACCACGCCGCGGCCGCGCACGGTGCCGCGCACCACCCGTACCGCGCAGTCCATCCCGGTGCGGGACCGCGCCGCGTCCAGCCGGTCGGTGTACGGGACGAGGTCCTCGAACGCGAGCGGGTCGTGCACCGACGGGCCCGGCTCGACCGGCGTGCCCGAGCCCGCGTCGAGCAGCCGCTCCAGCCGCTGCTCCGCGGTGAGCTGCCCGTGCTTGCCGCAGTCGGGGCACACCATCGACAGGCGGTCGAACCGCTTGCGGTAGACCAGCATCCCGCACCCCGAGCAGGACAGCCAGTCCGTCAGATCCATCGTCGTCTTCATGGTCCCCTTCGGAACGGATTTCACGGCCGATCTCCTGGCTAGTAGGACGCTGTTACCTGATAGACCGCGAACGGCCGGCTCATCCGGCTGTCGCGGAACGGGCGCAGCGGCGCCGTCTGCCACTTGTGCTCCGGCCCCTGCTCCCACTCCTGGAAGTCCGCCAGGCTGCGCCACATGCTCACCACCACGAAGTCCTCGCCGTCCATGACCGAGCGCAGCAGCTCGTTCGACAGCAGGCCGGGCACGCCGGCCAGCCGGTTGCTGGCCTCGTGGTAGGCCTTCTCGATGGCGGCGACGTCGGTGGCGGTGTGGTAGAGCAGCACCCGCACGCCGGCGTCGGTCATCGAGCCGCCTCCCACGCCTGGTGCGTGGCGGCCTCCCCCGGCGCGGCGCCGGCCCCGGGCAGGTGGGCGACGATGTGCATCGTGCTCATCGAGCCGCCGGAGCGGTAGGGGTGCAGCTTCTGGCGGTGCTCCAGGTGCCGCTCGCTGGTCTCGAACTCGCGGAAGCGCGGCTCGTCGACCCAGTCGCTCATGATGAAGTAGATGCCCTCTTCCTCGCCGTCGCGGGCGAGCCACTGGCCGAGGTTGGCCGGGTGCGTGGTGACCGAGTCACCCACCTCCAGCCACACGCGCTCGAACTCGCTCTCCATGCCCGGCTTGATCTGCAGACGCAACATCACGCGGAACACGCTCATGAGATCCCCCCGTCCACGGCCACGACGGAGCCGGTCACGTACCGCGACAGGTCGCTGCCCAGCCACAGCACGGCGCCCGCGACCTCGTCGGGGGTGCCGAGCCGGCCCAGGCACGTCTTGCCGGAGTAGCGCTCGACCATCTGCTCGCGCTGCTCCTGCGGCATCGCGTCGAACGCCTCGGTGTAGATCATGCCGAGGGCCAGCACGTTGAACCGGATGCCCTTCGGCCCGAACTCCCTGGCCAGCGTGCGGAACAGCCCGTGCAGCGCGGCCTTCGTGGCGGTGTAGTGGGCGCGCGTCGGGATGCCGACCTCGATCGACTTCGAGCTGATGCCGATGACCGAGGAGCCCTCCCCCAGCAGCGGCAGCGCGTACTGCGTCACCAGGTGCACGGCCGTCAGGTTGGTGTCGACGATGCGCTGCCACTCCGCCAGGTCCAGCTTGGCGTACGGGATGTGGCTGATCGCGGCGGCGTTGTTCACCACCAGGTCCAGCCGGCCGTCGAAGCGGTCGCGGCACTGCTCCAGCAGGCCGGCGATCTGCTGCGGGTCGGTGAGGTCGGCGCGCAGCACGGCGTGCCGGCCGCCGAGCTGCTTGAGCTCGTGCTCCAGCGAGACGACGTGCTCGCCCTCCTGCCGGTAGTTGGTGATCACGTCGACGCCCGCCTTCGCGAGCGCGAGGACGAGGCCGCGGCCCACGCCGCGGGTGCCGCCCGTGACGAGCGCCCGCCTGCCGCTCAAGCCGAGATCCATCGCGGTACTTCCTTCCTGGAGATGCACTGGTTGAGGGTCACTTCTTGAGGACGAGTGCGGCGTTGAACCCGCCGTACCCGCGGGCCAGGACCAGCACGGTCCGCAGCTCGCCGTCCCTGGGCTGGCCGAGGACCAGGTCGATGTCGCAGCCGGGGGCGAGCCTGGCCGGGCCCGCCGTGGCCGGGATGACGTCGTCACGCAGCGCCAGCAGCGCCGTCGCGACGTCGAGGGCGGCGCCGCCGCCGTACAGGCGCCCGGTCAGCGTCTTCGGCGCGGTGACCGGGACGCCGCGGGGGCCGAACACCTGCGTGATGGCGCGCGCCTCGGCCAGGTCGTCGCCGGGGTTGCCGGAGGCGTCCGCGAAGACGGCGTCCACCTCCGGCGGGCCGACCTCCGCGTCGGCCAGGGCGCGCTCGATCGTGCGGCGCAGCGCGGGCGGCCGGTCCGAGCCGGGCGCCGGGTCGAAGCCCGCCGCGTACCCGGCGACCCGGCCGTAGACGGTGGCGCCGCGCTCCCGGGCGCTGGCGGCGTCCTCCACGATCAGCATGGCGCCGCCCTCGCCCGGCACGTAGCCGGTGGCCGCCGCGTCGAACGGCAGGTACGCCCGCTCGGGGTCGTCCACGCCGGACAGCTTGCCGCTGGACAGCTGCGCGACCAGCCCGTACGGGCACAGCGAGGCGTCGGTGCCGCCGGTCACCACGACGCGGGAGCCGCGCCTGACCAGCCGTCGCGCCTGCCCGACCGCGTCGAGGCCGCCGGCCTGCTCGCAGCAGATGACCCCGCACGGGCCGCGCATGCCGTGCCGGATCGACACCTGGCCGGTCGTCGCCGCGTAGAACCAGGCGATCGACTGGTAGGCGCCCACCCACGACGGGCCGTTGAGGTAGAGCCGCTCCATCTCGTGCTGGCCGAACTCGGTGCCGCCCGAGGAGCTGGAGGTCACCACGGCCATCTCGTACTCGGGCAGCTCGGCGGGCACCACGCCGGCGTCCGCCAGCGCGGCCTCGGCCGCCGCCAGCCCCATGTGCGTCCAGTGGTCGGTCTCCCGGATCAGGCGGCTGGGCAGCTGCTCCCCCGCCACGAAACCGGGCACCTGCCCGGCCACCCGCACCGGGTAGCCGCTCGCGTCGAACCGGGTGATCGGGCCGATGCCCGACTTCCCGGCCAGCGTCGCCTCCCAGTGCGTCTCGGTCCCCATCCCGGTCGGCGCGACGACCCCGAGGCCCGTCACCACCGGCATGCCGGATCCGCTCATCGGCTGCCCTCCCTGACCGCCTGCGTGTCCACTTCGGCCTGTTCGGTACGGGGGCCGGCCGTCAGCCCGTTGACCAGGGCGCGGCGGCCGAGCGCGAACGCCAGCCCGCAGGCCGTCGCCACGCCGCCGAGCCCGAGGTAGTACAGAGGCTCGGGAACCACCTCGGCGAGCCGGACCACGCCGCTGCCCAGCCCGCCGCCGAGCCCGGCGAACAGCCACATCAAGCCGAGCGTGCGGCCCATGAAGCCCGGCGGCAGCACCTCGGCCGCGGCCGAGATGATCACCGCGGCGACGATGACCTCGCCGCACGCGTGGGTGAGGTAGACGATCACCAGCCACAGCGGCGACACCTTCTCGCCCGACGCGGCGAACACCGTGGTCAGCGACATGATCAGGAAGCCGCCGCCGACCAGGACGAGGCCGATCGCCAGCTTCACCGGGACGTGGTACCGCCCGGCCAGCGCCGGCAGCCCCACGGCGATCAGCGGCGCGAGCAGCAGGATGAACAGCGGCGTCGCGGCCTGCAGCCAGCTCGCCGGGATCTCCATGCCGAACACGTGCCGGTCCACGTGGTCCCTGGCGAACAGGTTCAGCAGCGACGCCGCGTGCGCGATGATCATCCAGAAGAGCGTGGAGCCCAGGAAGACGAACAGGAACGCGCGCAGCCTGCGCCGATGGTGGGCCTCCAGGCCCGGGTTGCGGTAGACCACGACGTAGCAGACGATCGGCACGATCACGCTGAACACGCCGACCAGCCCGATCGCCAGGCTCACGCTCAGCATCCCGGCCAGCCCCAGCCCCAGCACCACCGCGGCCAGCAGGCCGGCCGCCAGCCCCGTCCGCCGCACCGCCGACGTGCGCTCACCGGCCGTCAGCGGGCGCACCGGCCGCTGCCCCACGTCGCCGAACTGCGCGGCGCTCACCTTGATCTGCACCGCCGTCGTCAGCATGACCAGCGCGGCCACCCCGAACGCCAGGCTCCAGCTCACCCGCTCGCCCAGGTAGCCCACCAGCAGCGGGGCGGCCAGCGCGGAGACCTGGGTGGCGACGTACATGAGCGAGATGCCGGCCTCACGGCCCCGGCTGCCGCCGAACATCAGGTTGATCATGGCCTGGTGGTTCGGCTTGTACACCGCGCCACCGACCGCCACCAGCGGCAGCCCCACCGCCGCGCCCCAGCCGGCCGGCACCGCCAGGCACAGATACCCGGCCATGCCGGCCACGCAGCCGGCCAGCAGCGCCCGCCGGTTGCCGAGCACGCGGTCGCCGAGCCAGCCGCCCGCGATCGACAACATGAACATGAAACCGATCCAGGCGCCGAACAGCGTCGCGGCGTCGGTGACCGGCAGGCCGAGACCGCCGCGGGAGGCGGGGGCGGCGGCGTACAGCACGAGGATGGCCTGCAGGCCGTAGAACCCGAAACGCTCGAGCGCGTCGCTGGTGAACAAGGTCAGGTACCAGCGAGGCATCGCGCGCAGGGTGATGGCTCTGTCAGCGGTGCTCATCGCGCCCCGCCGTCCGGGGGTGCGCCGGCGAGCGCCGGTACTCTCACGTCGTTCATGCAGGCCCTTCTTTCGGCTCGACCAAGCAACACCTCTTGCGTACGGGACCCGACTCGAATCTGCCTTGCGTTGCGGGCAGCGAGCCGATCGACGGCCGGTGCGTAAGGGGGATACGGAAGGGCCGAAAGGCTGCTCGAACGAGCGCGGCCCTGGAGTATCGAGGGGTGCCGCACCACCCCTACTTGGACGTCACCCTGCGTCACCACCCGGGGTGGTGGCCCCGAAATGCCGGTCGCCCGGGGGAAGATCTTCGGTGTCGATATCGGCAACCTGCATGGCGCAGCCTGGAATCGAATGTCCGTGACGAGCAATCACCCGGAAGAATGGTCGGACGAGAAAAGGTTCATTCGCGTTCCAAAGCACGGTGAAAATGCGTCTACAACCAGCCGCCGCGCGCCCGATCGGGCAAGGATCGCGAAGTGAGGCCGAACCGCTGAGCGAGAACGTCTTCGACGATCACCTGGACGCTGCCCGATCGGGAGCACGACGACGGTAGCGGCCCGGAAGCGCGCCGTACGCGGCGCGGAAGACGCGGCTGAAGTGCGCCGCGTCGGAGAAGTCCCACCGGGCGGCGATGGCCCGCACCGGGTAGGGACGCAGACGAGGGCCGGCCAGGTCCAGACGGCATCGCTCCAGGCGCAGGTGCGGGATCCAGGCCGAGATCGTCATGTCGTGCCCGGCGAACAGCTCGTGCAGGTGGCTCACGGAGATCCGGTGTGCGGCGGCGATGCTGCGCGGGGACAGGCGCGGATCGCCGAGCCGTCTGTGGATGTGGTCCATGACGCGTGAACGGAGCAGGTGGCGCCGAGCTTCGGCCGTGCCGGCGAGGGGGATGCGGTTCTTCGCGATCGAATCACCTCGATCCGGCACATTTCCGGATCGTCCTGCCGAATCGGCCAGCACGCCCTCGTCGAGAGGTGCGGTCGTACCCGCCCCCCCGACTCCGTCGTCCAGAGATCGCCGACGTCGTGCCGGCCCCGCGAGCCCCGGTCACCCGCCGCGAGGCCGAAGGAGATCAGGACCGCCAAAACCGCGGACACGAGACGATGACGCATTGCTCCTCCAGAAGAATCGGACCTCATCCGAGAGTCACAAAAAAGGGGAAATGCGTCATTGACTGGCAGTTCGCGAAAAATCGTCAGACGACACGCGCACCAATTGTCTGCCCATCCGCGGAAACTTTACTCTCCGTATTCCGCGGCCCGCCGGGACCGGTGGAGGCAGACGGCGGCGGTAAGAGGCGGAAGGCTGTCAGGTGAGGACGACGCCTCCGGCGAGGCGGGCCACGAGAGCGGGCACATCCCCCCGCTCGACCTCCAGCTCCACGCCGCGCTCGACGCCCAGCTCCACCCCTCCCCCGGCGTCCGGCTCCACCCCTCGCTCGACGCCCAGCTCCGCCCCGCGCTCGGCGTCCGGCTTCATCCCGAGCGCGCGCAGGCGGGCGCGTGCCCGCTCCGGGTCGGGATGCCGCCCGGTCAGGGAGAGCAGCGGCACCTCGGGCAGGCCGCGCTCGGCGGGATGCACGGTGGCGCCCCAGTCGATGAGGAACGGCGTCAGCGGGTCGCGCCCCGGCATGGTCAGCCGCCACTCCAGCAGCTCACCGTCCACCGTCCGGCGCGACATCGGCCGCGGCTCCCCCAGGTCGAGGCCGTGCCGCCGCGCCTCGGCGAGGGTGCCGTCCAGGTCGGCGGGCCGCACGCACCAGTTGACCAGCCGCGGCCCGTCCAGCTCGTCGACCGAGAACCACCGCGGCCCATCCGGCTCCGGCTGCTCCGGATCCGGCCCGACGATCTCCAGATAGCGCCGGCCGCCGAGGCCGAGCAGGTAGTTACGGGTGCCGAGCCCCAGATGCCGGCCACCCTCGGCAGGCCGCACACCGAGCGCTCGCTCCAGCGCGGCGACGGTGTCGAGGAGGGCGGGCGTGGCGTACACGAGATGATCGAGCATGGCTCAAGACCCTAGTGAGATCGCGGCGGCCCGCTCGGGCCGCACCGGCGCGGCGGCGGTGCCGCCCGTCCCGGCGACGACCCGCCGGCCGTGGACGCCGGTGGCGCGGCTGACCGCCCGCGTCGGCCTGATCCGCTCCCTGCGCCTGGACTGACCGGCGCCCCTTCCCGGGTGAGAGGGCGGGCCCGGCGTGTTCATGCCGGATAGGCGTGCGTCTCGGTGGCCTTGACCGACGCCCAGATGTGCTGGCCGGCGGTCAGGTCGAGGTCGGCCAGGGCGGCCGGGGTGATGTCGGCGAAGACGGCGACGGGGCCGTCGAGGTGGACGCGGACGTTGTCGCCGTGCCGTTCGATGCCCTCGATGCGGGCCTGCCACAGGTTGCGGGGGCTGCCGTCGGGGCGGGTGCGGTAGAGGGCGACGGCGGCGGGCGGGAAGGCGACGAACGCGGGCCCCGTGAGGTGCTCGGAGGTGTGCAGCAGCAGCTCGCCGACCTTGACCCCGGCCCCGTCGGCCGTGCCGCGGTGGAGGTTGAGGCCGACGAGGCGGGCGACGTAGTCGGTGCGGGGGCGGCGGGCGACCTCGGCCGGCGGGCCCTGCTGGACGACGGCGCCGTGCTCGATGACCACCAGCCGGTCGGCCAGCACCATGGCGTCGAGCGGGTCGTGGGTGACCAGGACGGTGGCGCCGTCGAAGTCGGCGAGGTGGCGGCGGAGCTGGGAGCGGATTCGCAGCCGGGTGTGGGCGTCGAGGGCGGCCAGCGGCTCGTCCAGCAGCAGCAGCTCGGGCCGTACGGCGAGCGCGCGGGCGAGCGCGACCCGCTGCGCCTGCCCGCCGGACAGCTGCCGGGGCCTGGCGGCGGCGCGCTCGGCCAGGCCGACGCGGTCCAGCAGCTCGGCGGCGGTGCGGCGGGCCTCGGCCTTGGGGACGCCCTGGCAGCGCGGGCCGAAGGCGACGTTCTCCAGCACGGTCAGGTGCGGGAAGAGCAGGTAGTCCTGGAACACCATGCCGATGGGGCGGCTCTCGGCGGGCAGCGGGTGCAGCGGCCTGCCGCGCAGCGTGATGTGCCCTCCCGACAGGGGGGTGAGCCCGGCGAGGGCGCGCAGGGCGGTGGTCTTGCCCGCGCCGTTCGGGCCGAGCAGCGCCACCACCTCGCCCGCCCGTACGCCGAGGGTGAGGTCGAGGGTGAAGGCGGGCCTGGTGACCACCAGCCGCGCGTCCAGGCTCATGCCCTGATCCTCCTGGCGCGGCTCCTCCGCCGGACGGCGATCGCCATGACCCGGTCCCTCCGCCGGACGGCGATCGCCATCTCGCGGTCCCTCCGCCGGACGGCGGTCGTCATCACGCGGCTCCTCCGCCGGACGGCGGTCGTCATCGCGCGGTTCCTCCGGTGGAACGCCGGCCGTCATGGTGCGCTCACCCAGCGGTCGCGCAGGCTGGCCAGGATGACCACCGACACGGCCAGCAGCACCAGGCTGAGCACGATGGCCGCCTCCGGCTCGGTCTCCAGGGCCAGGTAGACGGCCAGCGGCATGGTCCGGGTGGTGCCGGGGAAGTTGCCCGCGAACGTGATCGTCGCCCCGAACTCGCCCAGCGCCCGCGCCCAGCACAGCACCGCCCGGCCACGACGCCGGGCATCACCATGGGCAGCGTCACTCGCCGGAACACCGTCCACCGCGAGGCCCCGAGGGTGGCGGCGGCCTCCTCGTAGCGCCGGTCGGCGCCGCGCAGCGCGCCTTCGACGCTGATGACGAGGAACGGCATCGCCACGAACGCCTCGGCGACGACGACTCCGGCCGTGGTGAACGGCAGCGTGATCCCGAACGCGCCCTCCAGCCACTGCCCGACGAGCCCCCGCCGTCCGAGCACGAGCAGCAGGGCGACGCCGCCGACCACGGGCGGCAGCACGAGCGGCACCGTGACCAGGGCCCGCACCAGCCGCCGCCCGGGGAACTCGGTGCGGGCCAGCAGCCAGGCCAGCGGCACGCCGAGCAGCAGGCAGACGGCGGTGGCGACGGTGGCGGTGATCAGTGACAGCCGCAGCGCCTCCAGGACGTGCGGCTCGGCGAGCCGCTGCGGCAGCGTGGACCATGGCGCGCGGACGAGCAGCCCCGCGAGCGGCAGCGTCAGGAACACCAGCCCCGCCAGCGCGGGCACGACCAGCATCCACGGCAGCCGCCCGCGACCGCGCGCCGCGCGCCCGGGCGCCCGGTGAGGCGGCGCGGGCGCTCGGTGAGGCGGCGCAGGGGCTCGGTGAGGCCGCGGCGCGGGGCTCGGCCGAGTCGAGGTGTTCTGGGGCGGGAGGGCTCATGCCGGTCAGGCCGCCTCGAAGCCGGCCTTGGTGAGGACGTCCTCGCCCTGCTGCGACAGCACCAGGTCCACGAACTGCCGGGCGAGGTCACCGGCCGGGGCCCTGGTCAAGGCGGCGATCGGGTAGTCGTTGATCGCCTGGTCGGCCTCGGGGAACGCGATCCCCCGCACCTTCCCGCCGGCGGCGATCACGTCGGTCCGGTAGACGAGCGCGACGTCCACCTCGCCGAGCTCGACCTTGGTCAGCGTGGCCTTGACGTCCTGCTCCAGGGTGACCGGGGTGACCTTCAGGCCGGCCGCGCCGAGCGCCTTGGCCGCCGCCGCCCCGCACGGCACCTGCTCGGCGCACAGCGCCACCTTCACCTTGGGGTCGGCGAGGTCCTTCAGCGCGTCCACCCTGGCCGGGTTGTCCTTGGGGACGGCGATCTGCAGCTTGTTGCGCACGAACGTGGCCGGGGCGGCGGCCAGCGACGCGTCCGTCACCGTCTTCATCGTGGCCGGGCTGGCCGCGGCGAACACGTCCGCCGGCGCCCCCTGGGTGATCTGCTGGGCCAGCGTGGCGCTGGAGCCGAAGTTGAACCTCACCGTCGTGCCCGGATGCGCAGCCTCGAAGACCTTGCCGAGCTCGGTGAACGTGCCGGTCAGCGAGGCCGCCGCGAACACCGTCACCTCCTTCGCCCCCGCACCGGAGGACGAGCCGGCCGCCGGCGGCGTGCCCGCCCCGCCGGACCCGCAGCCGGACAGGCCCGCCAGGGCGAGCGCGACGGGCAGGGCGATCGCCCATCGGGAAAGACGCCTGATCACCAAGGGGGCTCCTCACACCTGGCCGGCCACGCGCTCGTGTCCGGGGATCTCCACGACGACGTTGGTGGACTTGATCACGGCGACCGCCACGACCCCCGCCTCCAGGCCCAGCTCGTCGGCGGCCTGTCTGCTCATCAGCGACACCACTCGGAACGGCCCGGCGGCGATCTCCACCTGGGCCATCACGGCGTCGCGGAGCACCTCGGTGACGATGCCCCTGAAGCGGTTGCGCGCCGAGGACCGGCCGCCGTCGCCGCTCTCCCCGACCTGCGCGCGGGCGAAAGCGGCCAGGTCGGCGCCGCGGATGCGCCGGTGGCCGTGCTCGTCGCGCTCGGCACTCAGCCGGCCCGCGTCGACCCACCGGCGCACGGTGTCGGAGCTGACCCCGAGCAGCGCCGCGGCCTCACTGATGCGGAACGTCGTCACAAGCGTCCACTCTAACGCCCGCACCTGCCAGCCTGAAGCCCGGGAAGCCATCGCACCGGCGATACATCTACAGGAATGACCCTGGCATTCGCGAAGGAGCGTCATCCCGCCGGGTCGGCGCCCTGGCGGATGGCGGCGGCGTACCGCGCGGCGAGCCGGTCGCGCTCGGCGCGGCAGGCCGCGGCCCGCCAGGTGAGCCCGGCCGACTCCAGGTCGTCGATCTCGGCCTGCAACCGGAACAGGCGCTCGCGGCGGGTGGGCGCGGGTCGCCCGTCGGGCGTGTCCTCCGGGCGGTACGCGATGCTCACGACATCCTCCGGCCGTCCTTGACGCCCGTCGCCGCCCTGGGGCTGGGGCGGGAAGCGGTGCGTCTCCGCCGAGAACGGTAGATCGACGGCACCCGTCCGCGATTCGGGAGATCTCCCTAAATTGCCGCCTCGCCCCGCCCGTTCATCCGGTGGGCGAGCGCGGCCGCCTGGCCCCGGCTGGCGACGCCGAGTTTGGCCAGCACGGCGGAGATGTGGTGGTCGACGGTCTTGGCCGACAGGGACAGCCGGGCGGCGATCTCCGCGTTCGACAGGCCCTCCGCCAGCAGCGCGAGCACGTCGGCCTGGCGCGGCGTCAGCCCCGCCGCGTTCGCGGCCGTGGCCCGCCTCGGCCCGCGGGGGATCCGCGTGAATCCGCGCCTGCGCAGCTCGCCGCGCAACCACTGGGCGGCCCGCGCGGCGCCGAGCCCGTCAAGGGTGCGCAGCGCCTCGATAGGCGCGCCCTGCTCGCCCAGTGCCAGAGCCCAGAGGCGGGTGTAGCGGGCACCGCGCCGCTCCCACTCCGCCGCCGCCGCGGCCCACTCGCCGCCGATCATCATCCGGTACGGCGCCGCCGCGCACGAGGGCGCCCGCCGTTCACCGCCGGCCAGCCACCGCCGCAGCGCCAGCTCCCCCGCGTAGACGGGGTGCCGCACGGAGACGGCCAGACTGAGCCCGCGACCGGCCTCCTCACGGGCACCCTCCGCGTCGCCCGACCACAGCAGGTGCTCGCAGCGGGCGGCGGTCACCGGGCCCACCCGCTGCGGCTCGCCGGTGCGCTCGGCCTGCCCGGCCGCCTCCTCCAGCAGGGCCGCGGCCCCGGCGTCGCCACGGGCCGCCAGGATCCGTCCCCTGGCCAGCAGCGCGGGGAACCTGGCCACCCCGCCCTTCACCGCGAGGGCCAGCGACGCCTCGGCGTCGGCCAGCGCGCCGTCCCAGTCGCAGCCCTCCACCCGCACCACGGCCCGCACGCCGAGCAGGTACTGAACATAGCCGTCGAGGTTGCGGCCGGCGGTGTAGGCCAGGGCCTCTTCGAGCGCGCGGCCGCGACGCCGTACTCGGCGAGCTGGACCGGCCCCGTGGCCAGCACGACCAGCGCCCGGGCCGCGTGGTCGGCCAGCCCGGCCGCCTCGGCCCGCTCGTGCGCGGCGCGCAGGGCCGCCGGCGCCCCGCCTTCCCTCGGACGAGGCGGGCCGTGCTCACGTTGATCTCCGCGTGGACGGAGGCCGCGACGTCCCCGAGCCGGTCGGCGAGCTCCCTGGCCCGCTCGCCCCACGCCACGGCCTCGTCGAGGTGGTGCGCGGCCATGTGGAGCTGAGACTGGTTGCTGTAGGCCATGGCGAGCTGCGGGTCGCCGTCCTCCAGCACGGTGACCAGCCGCGCCGCCGCCTCCCACGCCTGCTCCCGGCGGCCCGCCCACCAGGCCAGGCGGGAGATCCAGCGCAGGTTCTCGCCGACCGGGCCCGCCCGCCCCTCCGCCTCCCGCAGCTCCAGCGCCGCCTGCCGGGCGCGCAGCGCCTCCTCGGCGAGCCCCGCCAGGTACGCCTGCTCCGCGTACGCCTCCAGCAGCTCCGCCCGCCGCTCGGCGGGCAGGCCGCCCGCGTGCTCCACCGCGGCCCGGTAGTGCGCCGCCGCCTCCCGGTGCGCCCCCTGCCTGGCCGCCCCGATGCCGGCCAGCTGCCCGTAACGCAGGACGGCGGCCTCGTCGCGGGCGTTCAGCGCGTGGTGCACCAGCCGGCCCGGATCGACCCCGGGCGTCCGCGCGAGAACGCCCAGCACCCGGCGGTGCGCGGCCGCCCGCCGGGCCGGCGACAGCGACTCCTCCACGGCGCTGCGCAACAGCTCGTGACGGAAGGCCACCCCGTCACCGGACGGCACCAGCACCCCCGCGTCGACGCACGTCTCGACCAGGTCCGCGGCTCCCGCCACGACGGCCGCGTCCGCCCTGGTCGGCAGCACGGACACCAGCCTGGCCAGCTCCCTGGCCGGCTCCGGCAGGGAGCACAGCCGGTCGAGGATGAGGTCCTGCACCGTGGCCGGCACCGCCGGGCCCTCGCTGGCGAGCAGCTCCGTCACCAGCAACGGGTTCCCGCCGGTCAGCCGGTGCACGGTCGCCGGGTCGCGGCCCGCCCGGCGTACCAGCTCCGTCACGCACCCGTACGAGAGCGGCCGCAGCCGCACGCGCCGGACGATCGCGCTCGGCAGGGCGGCCAGCGCCCCGCGGATCGGATGCTCCGCCCCCACCTCGTCATCCCGGTACGTCACCACCAGCAGCGCCGGCAGCCGGCCGATCCGCCGCCCCAGCCACACCAGCCAGTCGAGCGTGGCCTCGTCGGCCCAGTGCGCGTCCTCCACCACGACCACGGGCGGCACCCGGCGCGTGGGCGCGACGGACGCCGACCAGTTCGCCGCCCCGACCAGTTCACCACCGCCGAACCGCCGGCCGCCGCCCGCCCGCCAGCCGCCACCGACCCGCCGACCGCTTCCGGCCCGCTCATCGCCACCGACCCGCGGGTTGCGCCGGCCAGTTCCACCGGCGCGCCGGTGGCGCCGGACAGCTCCTCCAGAGAGGCCGCGAAGATCTCCTCCTGCGCCGCACCCGCCCCCAGCCGCTCCGCCAGGACACCGCCCGTCTGGCGGCCGATGTCGTGCAGCGGCCCCAGGGCGCGCGGGGTGACGAGCCGGTCGCAGCCGCCCCACAACACCCGCGCCCGCGCCCCGCACCGCCGCGCGAACTCGTTGACCAGCACCGACTTGCCGATGCCCGCCTCCCCGGCCACCACCGCCACCCGGCCGCCGCCGCGCGCGCACTCGCCGAGCAGGCCGTCGAGGAGTTCGAGCGTCGCGGAACGCTCCCACAGCTCCACGCCCCCGATCGTAGACCCGGCGGACCCGCGTTCCAGGGCTCTTCCCGGGAGGCCAGGCTTTGGTCAGGAGGCCGGGGTGACCAATCCCGCGTCGTAGGCGGCGATGACGAGATGAACCCGATCGCGGGCACCCAGCTTCGCCAGCAGGCTGGCGATGTGAGCCTTGGCGGTGCCGTGGCTGATGTGCAGGTGCGCCGCGATCTCCGCGTTCGACAGCCCCCGACCGGCCAGAGTCAGCACCTCTCGCTCACGCGCCGTGACACCGGCGAGCTCACGCGGACGCGGACGCGGCTCGGGCCGCCCCGCGAACTCCTCGATGAGCCGCCGCGTCACGCCGGGCGCGAGCAGGGCGTCCCCGGCGGCGACGACGTGAACGGCGGCCAGAATGTCCTCCAGCGCCATGTCCTTCACCAGGAAACCACTCGCCCCCGCCCGCAACGACGCGTAGACGTTGGCGTCTTCGTCGAACGTGGTCAGCATGATCACACGGGTGGCCGGGGACTCGGCGGTGACGGCCCGGGTGGCCTCGATGCCGTCCATGGCAGGCATCCGGATGTCCATCACCACGACGTCGGGCCTGAGCCGCCTCACGAGTTGCACGGCCTCGGCTCCCGTCCCCGCCTCCCCCGCCACCTCGATGCCGGGGTCGGTGTCGATCACCATGCGCAGACCGGCACGGATCAGAGGCTGATCGTCGGCCAGGACGACACGAACGGTCACCGTACCTCCACGCGGGTGGCCGCGAGGGGAAGAGTGACGGTGACCCGCCAGCCACCCTCGGGACGGGGACCCGCGGCGAGCCGGCCGTTCAGCAGAGCAACCCGCTCCCGCATACCGACGAGCCCGTAACCACCGGACGGGGCGGGGGCCGTCGGGGCGCGACCGTCGTCGGTGATGTCGATACGAAGCTCGCCGGGCGCATGGTCGAGGACGATCGAGCAGTGGCCGGCGGCGGCGTGCCGTACGACGTTCGTCAGCGACTCCTGGACGACGCGGAAGGCGCACCGATCGACGGCGGGGGGCAGGACCTGCGGATGCCCCTTGCGGTGCACCTCCACGTGGACGCCCGCGGCCGTGACCGTCGCCGCGAGCCGATCGAGATCCGCCAACCCCGCCTCCACACCACCGGCTCCTGTGCCCGTGACGGCGGGGTCGCGGAGTGGGCCGAGGAGGTGGCGCAGGCCCTGGAGGGTCTGTCTTCCCGTCGACTCGATCGCGCTCAGTGCGGCTCGCGCCTGGTCCGGGCGGCTGTCGATCACCCGGGCGCCCGCTCCCGCCTGGATGGCGATGACGCCGATGCTGTGCGCGACCGTGTCGTGCACCTCCCGGGCGATGCGCAGCCGTTCGGCGGTGAGCGCCTGGTGCTCGGCGTGCGCGCGCAGAGCCGCGCCGTACTCGCGTCGCTGCCGCAGCACCGTGCCCGCCGTCCAGGCGACCGCGACACCCGCCGCCAGCAGCGCCGACAGCGCGAGGAACCCAGGCGCGAGCACGCGCAGCCCCTCGGCCAGCAGGGACGCGTGCCAGGCCGCTTGCTGGGCGACCAGCGTGGCGGTCGCGGCGAGCAGGCCGGTGCGGTGGGGGCGGGTGGCCGTGACGAAGCAGAGCAGCAGGTCGGACGCGGGCAGCAGCGGCCAGGCCCGTTCGGCGGGCTGCCCGAGCACCACCGCCGCCAACGTCTCGGCCAGCAGCACCGCCAGCACCGCGCCCGGCCGCCGCCTGGCCCACACCAGGGGGAGCGCCATGGCGGCGGCGAAGGCCAGGTGCGGCAGGCCCACCGGGAGCAGGCTCTCCTGCTCGGCCAGGGTGACGGCGTACAGGAGCGGCACGCACGCGATGACGGCCGCCCAGGTGAGCGCCGCCCGCGCGGCCGCCGGCAGGCGCAGGGTCAGGGGTGGTCCGGGCCGTTCGTCACGCACCCCGCCGATCGTAGTCATCCCCCTGCTCACAGGCATCGGCCCACGGGCCTAGGCCCCCAGGCCACCCCGCCCGTACGGAAACGGGCCCGTGGCCCGATGTCTCGGGGGCTCGTGCGCGCCACCGTTGGTCGGGTGATCGAAGTGAACGGATTGACCAAGCGATACGGCGAGGTGACGGCGGTGAACGGGCTGACGTTCACGGTGCGGCCCGGTCTGGTCACCGGGTTCCTCGGGCCGAACGGTGCGGGTAAGAGCACCACCCTGCGCATGATCCTCGGGCTGAACCGTCCCACCAGCGGCAGCGCCACCATCGGCGGCCGGCCGTTCGTGCGGCACCGGGCGGGGCTGCGGCATGCGGGCGCGCTGCTGGACGCCGGTGACGTGCACGGGGGGCGCAGTGCGGCGGCGCACCTGTGGGCGCTGGCGCGCGGCAACGGTCTCCCGCGCCGGCGGGTGGGTGAGGTGTTGCGGGAGGTCGGGCTGGAGGGGGTGGCGCGGCGCCGGGTGGGCGGGTTCTCGCTCGGGATGCGGCAGCGGCTCGGCATCGCCGCGGCGCTGCTGGGTGATCCGCCGGTGCTGCTGTTCGACGAACCGGTCAACGGGCTGGACCCCGAGGGGGTGCGCTGGGTGCGCGGGCTGTTCCGGCGGCTGGCGGCGGAGGGGCGGACGGTGCTGGTCTCCAGCCACCTGATGAGCGAGATGGAGCACACCGCCGACCGGCTCGTGGTCATCGGGCGCGGGGAGCTGATCGCCGATGAGAGTGTGGCCGAGTTCGCCGCGCGTGGCACCGGTGCGTCGGTCATCGTGCGCACTCCCGACCCCGCCGAGCTCGCCGCCGTCCTCGTCGAGGCGGGCGCCCACGTGCGGCATGACCGCGCCGGTGCCGGTGCCGGTGTCCTGACCGTCACCGGGCTGAGCGCCGACCGCGTCGGCGAGCTGGCGTTCGAGCGGCGGATCCCGCTGTACGAGCTCGCGCCGCGTGCCGCCTCGCTGGAGCAGGCGTTCATGGAGCTGACCGCCGCCCACGCCGACCACCGCACCGGTGCGCTCAAGGCCGGCGGACAGGCGGGATGGCGCGACGACGGCTCGTCGGCCGCCTCGCGGAGCGGGGCCCGGAAGGAGGGCGTGTGATGGCGGGGGGCGGGCGTTTCGGTGACCTGCTCGCCGCCGAGTGGATCAAGCTCTGGTCGCTGCGCTCCACCCGCTGGCTGTTCGGGCTGGGGATGCCGGCCGTCGTCGCCTTCGCCGCCCAGAGCAGTCTGGACGCCTATCGCGCCTGGCCGGGGTTCACGGCGATGGAGAAGGCCAGGTTCACCTCGCTGGCGGAGGCGTTCAGCGGGCTCACCGCCACCATGGTCATGATCGGTGCGGGCACCGTGGGTGCGCTGGCGATCGTCGGCGAGTATGCCACCGGGCTCATCCGCACCACCCTGGTCGCCGTTCCCGCTCGTCATCGCGTCGTGGCCGCCAAGCTGGCCGTCGTGGGCGTCGTCACGCTGGTGGCCGGCGGGCTGGTGTCGGCGGCCACGTTCGGGGTGAGCCAGGCGATCCTGTCCGGGCGCGGCTTGACCGTCTCGGTCGGGGATCCGGACGTGGTGCGGGTGCTGGCCGCCAACGCGCTGCTCGCGCCGGTGTCGGCGCTGGCCGGGATGGGGATCGGGGCGCTGGTGCGGCACACCGCCGGGGCCGTGGTGACCGTGTGCGGGGTGCTGGTGGTCGTGCCGATGTTCCTGCAGCCGACCGTCCACCAGTGGCTGAACGACCTGTACGCGCTGGTCCCCTTCTACGTCTGGCGCACCTGCCTGGGCCTGCCGCAGGTGCGTGACGACCCGGCGTTGCCCACGGTGGCCGGCTCGTGGGCCGTTCTCGCCGCGTGGCCGCCGGCCGCCGCCGTCCTGGCCTTGCTCGTCGTACGGCACCGCGATGTCTGATCTCCGAAGGAGCCCCATGATGCCGATCCGGCACCTGCTCGCCGTCTGTCTCGCGTTCGCCCCGGCGGCCTGCGCCGCGACGGGCACCGCCGCCATCACGGCCACAGCCACGGCCACAGCCACAGCCACAGCCACGGCCCCGGCCGCGCTCCGGCTGGAGCTGCCCCGGCCCACCGGTCCCCACCCGGTCGGGCGCGACGTCCTGTACCTGGTCGACAAGAGCCGGAAGGATCCGTGGGTCCCGGCCTCGGGCCCGCGCCGGCTCATGGTCTCGATGTACTACCCGGCCCGCTCCGCCACCGGCGCCGCCGTCCCGTACCTGGATCAGGAGGAGGCCGCGTCCCTCATCCGGCGGAAGGCGCCCGGCAGCGGCCTGCCGGCGCAGGTGATCAGCGGCATCCGCACCCACGCCCGCGCCGGGGCGCCCCCGGAGGGCGGCCGGCACCCGCTGGTCGTGCTCTCCCCCGGCCTGGGCCTGCCGCGCGCGAGTCTCACCTCCCTGAGCGAGGATCTGGCCAGCCGCGGTTACGTCGTCGCGGCGGTGGATCACGCCTACGAGTCCTCCGGCACGACGTTCCCGGGAGTCGGCCTGCTCACCTGCGCGCCCCTGTGCGACCAGCCGAAACCTCCCGAGGGCGGCAAGGCGGCCATCACGAGGAGCCGGGCGGCGGACCTCGCGTTCGTCCTCGACCGGCTCACCGGACGTCATCCCGCCTGGGGCCGGGCCGCCCTGATCGACCGCAGGCGCATCGGCGTGGCGGGCCACTCGCTCGGCGGTGACGCCGCCTCGGCGACCATGCTGGCCGACCGGCGGATCAAGGCGGGCGTCAACCTCGACGGCACCGTCAACGTCGCCCTCCCCGCGACCGGCCTCGGCGACCGCGCGTTCCTGCTGATGGGCAGCCAGAGCGAGCACAGCCCCGGCCGGGACCGCACCTGGGACGACACCTGGCGGGCCCTGCGCGGCTGGAAGCGCTGGCTGACCGTGGCGGGCGCCGAGCACGACAGCTTCACCGACCTGGCCGTCCCGAAGAGCGCGGCCGGCCTGTCGTCACCCGGCACGATCGCCGCGGGCCGCGCGGTGGAGCTCACCCGCACGTACGTGGCGGCCTTCTACGACCGGCACCTCAGGAACGGCAGGCAGCCGCTGCCCGCCGATCCCGAGGTCACGTTCCACGGTGGTAGGTGAAGGCGAACAGTCCCGCGTCGCCGGCCGCGTACAGGGCCGAGCCGTCGGGGTGCCACACGCAGCCGTGCAGCTCGCCGTCCACGACGATCCCGCACTCCGTCGCGTACGCGGCGACGTCCCAGACGCGCAGGCAGCCGGGGCGGGCGGCGGTGGCCAGGCGGGTGCCGTCCGGGGAGAAGGCGAGGCCGGACACCCAGTCGTCCGGCCCGAGCCGGGCCGTGCGCGCCCCCGCCAGGTCGAACAGCTCGACCGGGCCGCCGATGGTGCCCACCGCCACGAGGCCGCCGCCGGGGGCGACGGCCAGCGCCTCGACCAGGCTGCCGGTCTCCGCGAGCCGGCCCAGCGGGCGGCCGTCCCTGGTCCAGCGCCGGATCTCGTACCCCGAGGCGACCGCGAGCCAGGACGAGTCGGGCGCGACGGCCAGCGCGGTCACGTCCTCCTCGTGGGGCTGCAGGGTCGCGTGGAGCTCGCCGTCGCGGGTCAGGATGCGGACGGTACGGTCGGCGGCGACGGCCATCCACGTGCCGTCCGGGGAGATCGCCGACGTCGGCTCCATCATGCCCTCGGCGCCCGGCTCCGGGGCCCTGAGCAGGGCGCCGTCCGGGTCGTGCAGCCGGATGCCGCCCTCCGGGTCCACGCCCAGCACGTACGCGCCGTCGGGGGCGACGGCCACGCTGCGCAGCCATTCCCTGGGGCCGCGGGCGCGGACGGTCCCGTCCGGGTTCCACAGGGTCAGGCCGGACAGGCCGACGGTGGCCACGTAGGAGCCGTCGCCGGCGATCGCGACGCCGCGCAGGTCGTGGTGGGCGGGCGGCTCGGTGGGGCCGGTCCGCACGGCCGCGTCCACGTCCCAGACGCGGACCGTGCGGTCGCCGCTCGCCGAGACCAGGAGGCCGCCGTCCGGGGTGAACGCCAGGCCGGTGATCGTGTCGGTGTGGCCGTTCAGGCGGGCCAGGACGGTTCCGTCCACGTCCAGGACGGCGATGTCGTCGTCGTAGGTGGAGACGGCCAGGCGGCGCCCGCCGGGGGCGATGGCCAGGCCGGTGCCGTGGGTGAAGACGGTGTGCGACTCGGCGCGCCGGGTGCCGTCGGCGTTCAGCAGGCGGACGGTGCCGTGCCGGCTGAGCAGCGCCAGCCACTCCCCGGAGGGGGCGACGGCCACCGCATCGGCGCCGTTGTCCCCACTCACCTGCCCGCCCTCGCCACCAAGATCCCCCTCATCGCCACCGAGACCTGCCTCCTCCTCGGGCCAGATCGCCTCGACGGTCAGGCGGCGGGTCCCGTCCGCGTTCCACAGCTCGGTGGTCTCCGGCCCGGTCGCGGCCAGCCACGTCCCGTCCGGTGCGATCGCCACCGCTTCGTACGCCTCCCAGGCGTCCTCAGGCGTGCCGCGGGGCGTGCCGTCGGCGGAGAAGAAGTGCAGGAAGCCGTCCCCGCCGGCGACCCCCCACGTCCCGTCCGGCGCGATGGCGACCGTCTCGGGCGGCCCCGGCAGGTCGTCGAGGACGGCGCGCTGCCGCCCGTCCGGCTCCCACAGCCGGACGGTGCGGTCCCAGCTCGCGGTGGCCAGCCACGTGCCGTCGGGCGCGACGGCCACGGATGTGACCGCGCTCTCGTGCCCGACCAGCCCACGGAGAGGGGTGTCGTCCAGGTGCCGGCGCGCCACCTGCCCGTGGTCCCCGGCGGCGGCCACCCAGGCGCCGTCCGGTGACATGGCCAGGCCGGTCATCCGGGCGGAGCCGGTGCGGTGCGTACGAAGGAGCGCCTGGTGCGGCAGGTCCGGCGGCGTCCCGCGATGCTCCAGCCACGGCGACCCCCGTTCGATGAGCCACCGCCGCAGGTCCGCGCCCAGGCCGGGTGCCGCGTGGAGGCGGGCGGCGAGCGTGGGCAGCACGCCGACGCCCAGCTCGCGCGCGCTCTCCAGCAGGTGCGACGAGCCCGCCAGGACACGCGCGACAGAGGCGGCGGCGCCGCCGGCCCGGTCCAGGTCCTCCAGGGCGGCCTCGACGCCGGAGTGGTGGATGCGGGAGGCCAGCCAGGTCACGTCGCGGACCAGCTCCCGCACCGCGTCCTCGTCGCCCGCCTCCGCGTGCAGCCGGACGGCGTTGCGCAGCATCCACTCCCCCGTGCCGGGCAGGTCGGCCCAGCCTTCGGGGTGTCGCCGGGGTCGGCCTCGGTCAGGGCGCGGCGGGCCCGCTGGAGGCCGTCCGCGCCGAGGAGTTCCCGCACCCGCTCGGCGACCGCGTCCGCCAGCCCGAGCACGGGCTGGTCGGTGCGCCGCCGTACCAGGCTCAGCCCTTCCAGCCGGGCGATGAGCGCGCCGATCTGCCCGCCCGTCACGCCTCCGCCGGAGCTCCACAGAAGCGCGGCCACCCCGATGGGGATGCCCTCGTCGTGGTCGAACAGGCCGAGCTGGAGGAACCGCGTGGCGGCGGCCGGGTCCACGGTGCGCAGCCAGCCGAGCGCGTGGTCCACGAGCGCGCCGATCAGGCGGGCCCTGGAGGCGGGGACGGCCAGGTCCACGGGCCCGGGCAGCCCGGCGGCCAGGCGGGCGGCGGCCTCGGTGGCCGGCTCGCCGGTGACGACCTGGCTGACGATGAGCCCGTGCGCCATGGTGAGGGCGAGCGGCCATCCGCCGGTCAGCTCCGCCAGCCGGGCGGCCGTGCCGGCGTCCAGGGCGGGCAGGTCGCGGCGCAGCAACGCCAGGCTCTCGTCAGGCGGCATCGGCCCGACCCGCACGGTGGCCGCGAACGGCAGCTCCTCCCCGGCGGCCCGCGCCGTGACCAGCCACGTGCACCCCGGCACCGCGAACGCCAGCGGCACCACCTGCCCCGCGTGCCGCAGCCCGTCCACGACCATCAGCCGCGGCCCCGGCCGGAAAATCTGCTCGCGCAGCAGCTCGCCGACGGCCTCGTCGTCGTTGGCGGCGCCGACGAGGTCGCTCAGCTCCAGGTGCGAGTACAGCTCGACGTCCTCCCCATGCAGCCGGTCGAGGACCTCGGTGAACTCGGCGGCGCGGTCCTCGACGTGCGTGCCGCCGGCGTTCAGCCAGCCGACGCCCCCGGGGAAGCGCTCGTCCACCTCGGGACGGCGCAGCGCCGCCGCCACGACGGCGGTCACCCCCAGCCCCTCGACGCCGTCCACCGAGGGCACCACGACGATCAGCCCGCTCTCCTGCCTGGTCAGCGCGGACACGACGCGGTCCACGTCGTCCTGCCGCCCGATCCATCCGTCGATGCCCGCGATCGCCCCGGCCTGCCCCATGTACGTGTCCCTCTCCCGCACCGTCCTGGTTGATCAACGAAGGGACGGGGTGCCAAAGTTCGCGGCAGGGCGGACGCTTCGCAAAACCCTGAAGCGTGCCGGGCCGCCCGCCGGCCGCGGCTAGCCTGGCCTGCCATGACGTACGGCCCTCAGCAACCCGCCTACAACGCCCCCTATCCGCCGCAGCAGCAGCCGTTCACCCCGCCTCCCGTCGTGCTCGACGTCGGGGCGGACGCCAAGGCCAGGGCGCTGATCGGCGGCTCGGTGTCGGGCGTGATCGGGCTGATCGCGATCTTCTCCGCGCTGACCGGGCAGACCACGGGCGGCGCCGGCGCGGGGGTCGCCGTCGGGGTGATCGGGCTGGTGTTCCTGGTCATCGGCCTGCTGCCGCTCATCGCGTGGAAGAAGGTCGGCCGCCCGCGCCGGCTCGTCTTCGACGGCTTCGGCGTGCGCTGGGACGACCCGCAGGGCAGGCCGTGGGCGGTGGCGTGGGCGGAGCTGTCGGGGGTGGGCATCTCCCGTACGGTGCAGCGCCGTGTCAAGCTCGCCGACCACCTCGTGCGCAGGACGATGGTCAGGCTCGACCTGTTCCCCGCCGACCCGGGGTTCCGGGGGCGGCACCCGGACATGGAGCACCTGTGGGAGTTCCACACGGTCAGGAACGGTTACCGGCTGCCGCTCGGCTCCAACCCGAAGTACATCCCGGTCATCGAGCGGGCCATGCGGCAGTACCGGCCTGGGGCGTACCTGGGCATCAAGGACGAAGGCTTCATGGTCGGCCTGGTCTGAAACCCGGCCTGGTCTGAAGCCCCGGCGTGGTCCGAAACCCGGCGTGGTCACTTCTCTCCGGGCGTGACCAGGCCCGTCTCGTAGGCGACGACGACCGCCTGGGCGCGGTCGCGCAGGGCGAGCTTGGTGAAGATGCGGGCCACGTGCGTCTTCACGGTCGCCTCGCTGAGCGTCAGCGCGTACGCCAGCTCCGCGTTCGACAGGCCCTTGCCCATGAGGGTCAGCACCTCCAGCTCGCGCGGCGTCAGCGTCGCCAGGTCCGTGTGCGCGCGGGAGGACGGCGGCCCGGGCACGCGGTCGGCGGCGGCGAACCGCTCGACCAGGCGCCGGGTGATCGAGGGGGCCAGGAGCGCGTCGCCGGTGCCGACCAGGCGGACCGCGGCGGCCAGGTGCTCGGGGGTGACGTCCTTGAGCAGGAAGCCGCTGGCGCCGAGTGCCAGGGCGGCGTAGACGTACCGGTCGAGGTCGAACGTGGTCAGCATGATCACCCGGCAGTGCGCGTCATGGACGAGCAGGCGGCGGGTCGCCTCCAGGCCGTCCGTGCGGGGCATGCGGATGTCCATCAGCACCACGTCGGGGGCGAGCCTGAGCGCCTCGGCCACCGCCTGCTCGCCGTCGGCGGCCTCGCCGGCCACGTCGATCCCGCGCGCGGTCAGTATGAGCCGGAAACCCACGCGGACCAGCTCCTGGTCGTCGGCGATCAGCACGCGGGGCGGTGTGCGCTCCGCACCGGCCGGGTTCACGGGCGCTCCAGGGGGATCCTGGCGCGTACCCGGTAGCCGCCGCCGAGCCGGCGCCGCGCGTCGAGGTCGCCGCCGTACACCGCGACCCGCTCGCGCAGCCCCAGCAGCCCGCGCCCGGCCCCGCCGGCCGGCCGCTCGCCGTCCGGCGGCCGGCGGGCGGTGCCGGTGAGCACGCTGGGCCCGCTGTTGAGCACCTCCACGCGCAGGTACTGGTCGGTGTAGCGGACACTCACCTCGGCCTTCGCCCCGTCGCCGTGCTTGAGCGCGTTCGTCAGCGCCTCCTGGACGATCCGGTACGCGGTCACGTCGATCCCGGCGGGCACCGGCCGCGGCTCGCCGGAGACCCGCACCTCCACGGGCAGCCCGGCGAACGCGATCCGGTCGGCGAGCGCGCCGAGCTGCCCCAGCCCGGGCTGCGGCGCCAGCTCGGCGCCGTCGTCCCGGTCGTCGCCGTCGGGCGCGGGCGCGAGCAGCCCCAGCAGGTGGCGCAGCTCGGTCATGGCGTCGCGGCCGGCCGCCTCGACGGCCCGCAGCGCGGTCTCGGCCGTGCCCGGCATCGTGGGCAGCACCTCCCTGGCGGCCCCGGCCTGCACCACCATGAGGCTGACGTTGTGGCTGACGATGTCGTGCAGCTCCGCGGCGATGCGGGCGCGCTCGGCGTCCACGGCGGCGCGCGCGGCCCGCTCGCGCTCGCGTTCCAGCAGCCGTCCCTGCTCGGCCAGCGCGGCCCGGTAGCGCCGCCGCGTGCGTACGAGAGCGACCGCCAGCAGCACCACCAGGCCGCAAGCGAGCGCCAGCGCGGCGATCGGCCATTCCCACATCCGATCATCTTCGCGCGGCGCGCCGCGATCGGCATCCTCCTGCGGCCCTACATCCACGGGATGACGGCCGCCCCGGTTACATCCCCGGCGGGATGCGCCCCCGTCGCCGCGCGATCTAGCTTCGAGCCATGAACACTCAACGGCACGTCGTGCGGCTCGGCGACGTCCACAAGGAGTACGGCGCGACCAGGGCGCTGGACGGCGTCTCGCTGGACGTCCGCGCGGGCGACGCCGTCGCCGTGATGGGGCCGTCGGGCTGCGGCAAGTCCACGCTGCTCAACATGATCGCCGGCCTCGACCGTCCGACGCGGGGCACGGTCGAGGTGGCCGGCCAGGACCTCGGGGCGATGAACGAGACGGAGCTGGCGTTGTTCCGCCGCCGCCACATCGGCATGATCTTCCAGTTCTTCAACCTCATCGAGGACCTGCCGGCCCTGGACAACGCGGCGCTGGCCGCCCAGCTCACCGGCACGCCGGCGCGGCAGGCGCGGGACCGGGCGGCGGAGCTGTTCGAGGAGCTGGGCATCGCCGGGCGCAAGGACGCCTACCCGGCGGTGCTGAGCGGCGGCGAGCGGCAGCGGGTCGCCGTGGCCAGGGCCCTGATGAACCGTCCCGCGCTGCTGCTGGCCGACGAGCCGACGGGGGCGCTCGACAGCCGTTCCGGCGAGCAGGTGATGGACCTGCTGATCGACCTCAACCAGATCGGGCAGACGCTGCTGATCGTCACGCACGATCCCGGCCTGGCCGCCCGGTGCGCCAGCCGCACGGTCGAGCTGGGCGACGGGCGCGTGGTGGCGGAGCACGGCCTGTCCGAGCACGGCCTGTCCGAGCACGGCCTGCCTGAACACAGCCCGGAGCGGGCGTCGTGAGGCCGGGTGCGGGAGCCGTGTGGCGGGCCTCGCGGGCGGCGGTGCGGCGGCGCGGGGTGCAGACGTTCGTGCTCGGGGTCGTCGTGTTCTGCTCGACGGTGGCGATCGTGGTGGCGCTGGGCCTGCTGGAGAGCGTGTCGGCGCCGTTCGAGCGGGCCTTCGAGGGGCAGCGGGGCGCGCACGTCGTGGCCTCGTACGACCCGCTCAAGGCACCACCGGCGGCGCTCGCGGCGAGCAACGAGGGGGTCGAGGCGGCGGCGGGGCCGTTCGCGCAGGCCACCGTCACGATCCCCGAGACGTTCGAGCACCTGCCGCCGGGCCCGCTCACCGTCGTCGGCCGCCCCTCGCCCGCGGGCCCGGTGGACCGGCTGGACCTCTGGGCGGGCCGCTGGGCCGCCGCCCCGGGTGAGATCGTGCTGGACCGGCCCCCGAACGCGTTCTTCTCCTACCTCCTCGGGGTGCGGTTCACGGTGCGGGAGGGGCAGGCGTTCACGGTGGTCGGCCTGGCCTCCAGCGTGAGCAGGAGCTCCGAGGCGTGGGTGACGCCGGGTCAGGCCGCCACGCTGCGCCCGTCCGCGACGCAGATGCTCTACCGGCTGGCCGCCGCCGCGACCGACGCCGAGGTGCGCGCGGGCGCGGCCGCGATCGCGGCGGGCCTGCCGGGCGGGGCGCTGCTGGGCTTCCAGTCGTATCTCACGGTCAAGCGCGACGCGGGCCGCGAGGTCGCGGCCTTCCTGCCGTTCCTGACCGCGTTCGGGGTGCTCGGCCTGGTGGTGGCGGTCCTCATCGTGGTGAACGTGGTGAGCGGCGCGGTCGTGGCGGGGTTCCGGCACATCGGGCTGCTCAAGGCCCTGGGGTTCACCCCGGGCCAGGTGGTCGCCGTCTACCTGACGATGGTCCTGGTCCCGGCGGTCGCCGGGGCCGCGCTCGGCACCGCGGCGGGGGCCGCCGCCGCCCGGCCGTTGCTGAACGGCGTGGGACAGGGCCTGTTCACCGTCGTGGTGAGCCCCTGGGTGTACGCGGCGACGCTCGCCGGCATGCCGGCCGTGGCCGTGCTCGCGGCGCTGGTGCCCGCGCTGCGCGCGCACCGGGTGAGCGCCGCCCGGGCGATCAGCGCGGGCGCGCCTCCCGGGCGGGGGCGGGGGCTGCGGGTGCAGCGGCTGCTCGCGGGGCGCCGCTGCCGCGCCCGGTCAGTCTCGGGCTGGGCCTGCCGTTCGGGCGGCCCGGCCGCGCCGCGCTCACGCTGGCGGCGGTGGTGCTCGGCGCGGCCACGGTGACGCTGGCGGCGGGCCTGTCCATGACGATGACCGCGTACGGCGCGGCCGCCCAGCGCGTCGGGTACGTGCACACGGTGGTCCACGCCGGCCAGGCCCGCAACCACCAGACGCCGCCCCGGCACGGCGACGCGGAGATCGAGGCGCTGCTGCGCGGCCTGCCCGGAACCGTGCACGTGACCGCCGACGCGTGGGTCAACCTGCACCTGGCGGGCCATCCGCAGCCGATCCAGGGCAGGTTCCTGCGGGGCGACTCGGGCACGCTGGGCGAGACGGTCGTCGAGGGCCGCTGGCTGCGCGGGCCGGGAGAGGTCGTGGCGCCGTCGGCGTTCCTGGCCAAGCGCGGCCTGGAGGTCGGCGACCGGCTCACGCTGTCCATGGGCCGCGGCCGGGCGGAGGCGACGGTCGTCGGCGCCACCATGGACGGCGCCGCCGACCTCGTCCAGGCCGACTGGAGCACGCTGACGGCGCTCGTGCCCGGGCAGCGGGCCACCCAGTACGAGGTCCGCCTCGCCCCCGGCACCGACGTCGCCGCCTACCACGCCGCCGTCCGGGCGGCCGACCCGGGCCTGTACCCGGCCGCCAAGTCGGCGACGGACCGCACGACGGTGGCCGTCATCGGCTTCGCGTCCCTGCTCACCCTGCTGCTGGGCACGGTGTCGGCGCTGGGCGTGTTCAACACGGTCGTGCTCGACGCCAGGGAGCGGCGGCGCGACATCGGCGTGCTGAAGTCCATCGGGATGACGCCGCGCCAGGTCACGGCCATGATGGTGACGTCGATGGCGGCGCTCGGCGCGGCCGGCGGGCTGCTCGGCATCCCCGTCGGCGTGGCCGCGCACCGGCTCGTCGTCCCGGCCATGGCCGACGCCGCCGGTCTGGCGCTGCCGGCGTTCATGGTGGACGTGTGGCGGGGGCCGCTGCTCGCGCTGCTCACGCTGGCAGGGGTGGTGATCGCGGTGCTGGGCGCGTTCGTCCCGGCCCGGTCGGCGGCGCGGGTCACGATCGCGGCCGTGCTGCACCATGAGTGATCCGGGGGTGGACGGCCGCCCCCGGCCGGTGGACGCTGATCGTACGGCCGGCGCGACACCGCGCCCCCGATCGCACATCCGAGGAGGAAGCATGCCCGCGACACCCCATGCCGAGCACGTTGGCAGCCTCCTGCGCCCGCCCGAGCTGCTGGAGGCCCGGCAGGCGCGCGAGCGCGGCGAGATCGGCGCCGACAAGCTGGCCGAGCTGGAGGACGCCGCCGCGCTCGCCGCGATCGAGCTGCAGCGCCAGGCCGGGATGGAGGTGTTCACCGACGGGGAGATGCGGCGCAAGACGTGGCTCGCGGGGCTGCTGGAGTCGCTGGACGGCGTGACGCCCGTCCCGCTGCCGTCCACCGAGTGGTGGCGCGGCGACGGCGAGCCCGTGCCGCCGGAGGAGACGAGCTGGGACATGGTCGTCGCCACCGGCAAGCTCACCCAGAAGGCGAACCTGACCTCCGTAGAGGCCGGCTTCCTGGCCCGCCACGCCCCCGGCCCGTACAAGATCACCATGGTCAGCTCGTCCATGGGACACCTGCTCTGGCACCCCGACCTCAGCGCCGACGCCTACCCGACCCCCGCCGACCTGCTGCGCGACCTCGTCGCGCTGCGTGTCGAGGAGATCAGGCGCCTGCTGGCGCAGGGCGTGCGGTGGATCCAGCTCGACTCCCTGGCCTACGACTTCGTGATCGACCCCGGCTTCCGCGCCCGCGTCCTGGGGCCCGCGGCGCCGGACGCCGAGACCCTGCTCGACGCGGCCGTCGCCGTCGACGCCCAGCAGGTGCGCGCGGCCAAGGAGCTCGACCCGGACGTCACCGTCGCCCTGCACCTGTGCCGCGGCAACAACCGCAGCGCGTGGGCCGCCAAGGGCGCTTACGACCCGGTGGCGGAGCGGCTGTTCGGCGAGGTGCCGGTCGACCGGTTCCTGCTGGAGTACGACACGGAGCGGGCCGGCGGGTTCGAGCCGCTGCGGTTCGTCCCCCAGGGCACGGTCGTCGTGCTCGGGCTCGTCTCCTCCAAGGTGCCGGCCCTGGAGTCGCAGGACGAGCTGCGCCGCCGCATCGACGAGGCCGCCAAGTACGTCCCCATGGAGAACCTCGCCATCAGCCCGCAGTGCGGCTTCGCCTCCACCTCCCGAGGCAACCTGCTCACCGTGGACGAGGAGCGGCGCAAGCTGGAGCTGGTGGTCGAGACGGCCCGCCTCGTCTGGGGGTGAGGAGCCCTCTCACCATCGGCGTCTCCGGTTCCGCTCTTGTCGGGCGGGAGCGATACATTCGGCGTCCATGATGGAAACAGACGTCATCGGCCAGGCCCTGGTGCGCGCGTTCGCGCAGCGGGGGCTCGAGGCGACCCTGCCCGATCCCTCGACGATCAGCATCAGGCTGGCCGGCGGCGCCAGCGCGAACGCCGACATCGGCTCCTGGCGCGAGCATGCCCTCAGCTACGGCCCCGCCGGGCTGGAGGAGGCCGCGGCCGCCTACGCCGAGCAGGCGGCCAAGGCGTTCGAGCGGGCGAGCGCCGACGTGCCGGAGGCCGACCTGCGGGTGCGGCTGTATCCGGAGGAGGCGCTCGGCGGCATGCTCGACGCGCTGGTGGCCAGGCGGCTGGCACCCGGGCTGGTGGAGGCCGTGGTCATCGACTACCCCGACTCGATCGCGCCGCTCGACCGCTCCCGCCTCGGCGACCTGCCGGAGGAGTCCGTCTTCGGCGGGGCGCTGGCGCGCTCGATCGACGACGAGCCGCACTACCGGGAGTCCGCGACCGTCCACGGCGTGCCCGTGACGCACGTCGGCGGCGCCCACCGCTACGTCGGCGCGCACGTCCACGTGCTGCGCCGGCACACCGGGCAGGCGCCGCGCGGGGCGCTGGTGTCGTTCCCGCTGCCCGAGTACATGCTGGTGCACGAGATCGGCGACGTGCACCTGTTCGCCGCGATGGAGGCGCTGCAGGAGCTGTCGCAGCGGCTCTTCGAGTCCGGCGACAAGCCGATCAGCCCGCGGCTCTACTGGTGGCGGCCGGGCGCTTACGAGGAGCAGCCCCACCCGCAGGCCCTGCACGGCCCGCTCCTGCCGGACCTGCGGCCGGTCGGCATCCGGATCGACCACCGGGAGAAGAGCGTCTCCTTCCTGACCGAAGACACCAATGAGCTGGTGGAGCTGTGGATGCGCGACCACGAGTGACGCGCCGTTCATGGTCGAGACCCGCGGGCTGAGCGGGGGCGGCTACGACGGCACGTCGGCGGTGCCGAACCGGGCCAGAACCTTCCTCCCGTCCGTCACCACGATCGTGGTGTCGTCGTCGCCCTGGACGAAGGCGAGCTCGTCGTCCCCGTCACCGTCGTAGTCCCCGGCCGCCAGCGGCGTGGCCGCCCCCAGGCCGCCGACCTCCGTACCGGCCTGAAGACCGTCGGGGCCGCCCCGGAAGACCTTGGGGGCGGTCGCCTGCCGCGACGACACCCGGCCGCCATCGCGGCCAGAGGCGCGACCGCCGCCATCGCCGCCGGGGACGGGGTCGGCGCGGCCGAAGGCGAGGTCGTCGTGGCCGTCGCCGTCGAAGTCGCCGGCGACCGCCGCGCCCGAGGAGCCCTTGAAGGCCGCCTGCCGGCCGTTGCCGTAGTAGACGGTCAGCGTGCGATCGACCGACGGCGGTTCGGTCTCGTAGCCGGGCTCGTCGTTGCGGCTGCCGTCGTCGCCGACCGCGACGTCCCTGGCGCCGTCGCCGTCGAAGTCGCCGAACGCGACCGCCATGCCCGGGTTGAGCTTCCGCCCCGTCCGCGCCAGGCCGTCCGGGCCGGCGGTGAGCAGCACGCCGCTGGTCTGCTCGCCGTCGTCGCCCTGGTGGACGATCAGCGCGGTGGGGCGGCGGCCGTCGATGTCGTCGGCGGTCATCCTCCAGAAGTCCGCGCCGGTCGGCGACGGGCGGGCCTCGCTCCTGGCGGCGGCGCCCTGCCGGGTGAACGGCCCGTACAGGAGGGTCAGGTCGGAGGCGAGCCCGCCCTGCTTCGGCGGGGTGGCCACCGCGAGATCGGCGGCGCCGTCACCGTCGAAGTCGCCCGCGACGGCCCGGTAGCTCGCCGGCCCGCTCGCCACGGGCAAACGTACCGGGGTGGGGCGCGTCCTGGCCGCGACCCCGCCGGGGCCGCCCCACAGGAGGTACGGGCCCTGCACCTGCTCCGGGCCCTGCGGCGCCCCATAGCCGAGGACGTCGCCGTAACCGTCGCCGTCGAAGTCGGCCCTGGTGCCGCCGCCGAGCGACCACGAGGTGAACGTCTCGGGCGGCACGACCACGCCCTTCGCCGGGACGAGCCCCCGTGACGAGCCTGGGACGATCGCGAGACGCCGGGCATCCGCGGGGCCGAACTCAGCCACCAGGTCCGCGTAACCGTCGCCGTTGACGTCGTCGGCCAGCCCGGCCCGGGTCGTCCCGGAGCCGGCGGTGGGCGACGCGGCCGGGCTCCGGGTGCGCGGCGACGTACCAGAACCAGTGCCGGTGCCGGTGCCGGTGCTTGTGCTTGTGCTGGGCGAGGCGGCAGGGCCCGCCGGGCGTGGCTGACCGCCACAGGCCGCGAGCGTCACGACCGCCACCGCCAGGATCATCGCCTTCCGGCCCACAACCAGCAAGCCTAAGGCAGCACCGACCACGCACCCTCCCACCCACGCCCGCGCCCCCTCGCGTCCCCGCACACTCGCTGTCACTTCCCGCACACTCGCCCCCATGTCCCCGCACACGCGCCATCCAGTCCCCCACGAGCGCCCTCGGTCCCCGTCCGCGCTCCTCAAGTCCACCCGGCCACATTCCTCATGTTCACGCAGGTGTGATCCTCATGTGTCGTTAAGAAAGCCCGCTTAACGTCTGCCTCTGTGCTGGTGCGAGAGGTCGTGGAGACGGAGCGGCGGGCGCGGCCCCGCTGGGTGTGGCGGGGGCGGCTGGCCGTCGCGGTGGCGGTGCTGTTCGCGGCGGGGACGGTGGTGCGGCTCGGCGGGCTGGAGGCGGGCGTGTTCCTGATCCCGCTGGTCTCCTTCACTCCGTACTTCGCCCTCGCCGCGCTGCTGATGCTCGGGATCGCGGCCCTGGCACGGAGCCGGGCGGCGGTCGCGATCATGCTGGCGGTGTGCGCCTGCCTGGCGTGGTGCGTGCTGCCGCGGGCGCTCGGGAGCGGCGACGCCTCGGCGGGCGGGCGGCCGCTGCGGGTGCTGACGGCCAACCTCAACGGCGGGCGCGGCGACGCGTCGGTGATCGTCGGCCTGGCCAGGCGGCTGAACGTGGACGTGCTGAGCATCCAGGAGCTGACGTACTCGGCCGAGGACCGGCTGGCCGCCACCGGGTTGGCGACGCTGCTGCCGTACCACGTCGGGAAGGCCGACTTCCGCGGCCCGGAGGGCAGCGGCGTGTACTCCCGCTACCCGATGACCGAGCGGACCGGCCTGTTCCAGCCGGTCGGGCACCACATGCCGGTGGTGGAGGTGGCGCTGCCCGGCGGCTCCGCCGTGGAGGCGGTGGTGGTGCACCCGGTCGCGCCCGTGCCTTCGACGGTGCCGGAGTGGGAGGCGGGGGTGGCGTCTCTGCCGCCCGCGCCTACCTCTGGCGCGCCCCGGATCCTGGCGGGCGACTTCAACGCCACGCTCGACCACGCGGTGTTCCGCCGGCTGCTGGACACCGGCTACACGGACGCGGCGGCGTCCACCGGGCAGGGCTCACCCCCACGTGGCCGCACGGGCGCTCGCTGCCGCCGTTGGTGGCCATCGACCACGTGCTGACGGACGGGCGGGGCTCGGCGGTGGGCGTGCAGGTGCTCGACGTGCCGGGCTCCGATCACCGCGCGCTCTTCGCGGACCTGCGGGTGAAGGGCTGAGCCGGGGCCTTTCCCTTCCAGGACGACGGGCCCGCGGATCCGCCCGTTACCGGATGAGCCGTACCAGAAAAATCGAATCCCGCGATGTCCCGTTTGATCCGGGCATGACGCGAATATAAGACTCCTGCATAAAGTTGTTTAAGCAGGACCGGGAATTTATCGTCTACGTGCCGGCCGGCACTTTCACACCGAGGCCGGGGGTGGGCGGGAATTGTCGGTTTTGTTTCGTAAGGGGTTTGCGCGAAAAATCGCGGCAGCCGTGGTCGTCGCCTGGATGGCCATCGCCGTCGTGGCCGTGCTCGCGAGCGGCCCGCTCGACGACGTCCGCATCACCAGCGGCAGCTCCATGCTGGCGAGGGGGGTCGAGTCGGCCCGCGTCCTCGACCTGATCGCCAAGCAGTCCGGCCGCGTGGTCCCCGCCCTGGTGATCTACGAACGCGACGGCCCGCTCCAGCGCGCCGACATCAAGGCGGCCCGGCAGGACCTGCGGCAGTTCAAGGCCCTGCCCAACGTGATCGGCATGGCCTCGGCGCCCGTGCCCAGCGCCGACGGGCACGCGCTCCAGGCCACGGTGCTGCTGTCCGGCAAGCCGGGCGTGCTCATCAGCCCGCTGGTCGAGCGGCTGCGGCAGATCACCGTCGAAGGCAGCCCGCCCGGCCTGATCAGCCATGTGAGCGGCCCCGGCGGGGCCGCGGCCGACTACGTCGACTCCTTCCGCCAGGTCGACGGCACGCTGCTGGCGCTGAGCCTGGCCGTGGTGCTCCTGGTGCTGCTCGCCGTCTACCGCAGCCCCGTCCTGTGGGTGATCCCCATGCTGGCCGTGGTGGTGGCCTACCTGTGCTCCGCCGCGGCGCTCTACGCGCTGGCCCGTTCGGGGCTGATGACGCTGCGGGCCGCCACGCCCGAGGTGTTCACGGTGCTGGTGTTCGGCGTCGCCACCGACTACGCGCTGCTGCTCGTCGCCCGCTACCGCGAACGGCTGCGCACCACCGCCGACCAGACCGCGGCGCTCAAGGACGCGCTGTCGGGCGGCATCCGCACGGTCGTCGCCTCGGCGCTCACCGTGGCCGGCGGCGTCGGCTGCCTCATCGTGGCCGACACCCACGCGCTGCGCTCCATCGGCGCGGCCGCCGCCATCGGCATCCTCATCACGACGGCCGTGATGGTGACGCTGCTGCCCGCGCTCATGCTCCTCGGCGGGCGGCGCGCGTTCTGGCCGAGCACGCCGCGCCCCGGCGAGAGCACCCGCGACGGGCTGTGGCAGGGCGTCGCGGGCTTCGTCGGCCAGCGCCCCCGCCTGGCCTGGACGGGCTCCGCCCTGCTGCTGACCATGCTGTGCATGGGGCTGACCACGCTCGACGCCTCGGGTATCCCGCCGTCGTCGCTGTTCACCATGCGCACCGACTCCGTCGACGGCTACGACGCGCTGCGGCGCCACTACCCCGCCAGCGCCCCCGTCGTCGTCCTGGCCAGGCAAGACCGGAGCGACGCCGTCGAGCGGGCCGTGCACGAGGCCGAGGGCGTGGTGGCGATGCAGGCCGGGCCGCCCGCCCCGTGGCGCACGTTCGACGTCGTGCTCGCCGCCGAGCCCAACACCCCCGACGCCCAGCGCCTCGTCGAGGCCCTGCGCACCAGCGTGCGCGGCGCGGCGGGCGGCGCGGCCCTGGTCGGCGGCTTCACCACCGAGCTGCTCGACGTCAAGAACGCCGTCCTCGACGACGCCGTCCTCATCGTGCCGCTGATCCTGCTGGTCGTGGGGCTGATCCTGGTCGTCCTGCTGCGCTCGCTGGTGGCGCCGCTGCTGCTGATGGGCACGGTGGTGCTGTCGTTCGCGGCCACGCTCGGGCTGTGCTCGGCGCTGTTCACGCAGCTCCTCGGCTATCCCGTCGTCGACGCGTCGTTCGCCCTGTACGCGTTCGTCTTCCTCATGGCGTTCGGCATCGACTACAACATCTTCCTCATGGCCCGCGTCCGCGAGGAGGCCGCCCGCCTCGACACCCGCGAGGCCACCCTGCACGCCCTGCGCGCCACCGGCGGGGTGATCACGGCGGCCGGGGTGGTGCTGGCGGCGGCGTTCTTCGTCCTGACCGTGCTGCCACTGGTGCCGGTGGTGCAGCTCGGGCTGCTGGTGGCGATCGGGGTCGTCATCGACACGGTGGTCGTACGGTCGTTCCTCGTCCCGGCGCTCGCCCATCACATGGGACGCCGAATCTGGTGGCCGGCCCGTGCGACCTCCTGACCCTTCGCCCGCGCACCTCCCGCACGTCCCCGGGGCGGGAATCGCGCTCGCCCAGGTGACCGCGGCGGCGACGAATGTCCGGCCCGTCCTTTCCTCGCGGCATCTGAAACCCGGCCGCGGATTTCCTTTTCGCCCGGTTGAATGGCTTTTGTTGGGCTATTTCGCCCTCATGGCGCTCGTGGTGACCAGTTTCCGGAATCGCCTGGAGGACTGGCCTGAACTACTCGCCGGATACGCGCTCGCGGCCCTGCTCATACTCGCGCTGGCGTCGGCCGAGCAGCGCCTTCCCACCGGTGTCCGGGCGGTGCGGTTCGTCCGGACGTGCGCGCCGATGCTCATGCTCCCCCTCGTGTACGGCGCCGCCGCCCGCACCGCCCGCGTCCTGCACGGACGTTACCTCGACGCCGACCTGTACGCCTGGGAGAAGGATCTGCTCGGGTTCGCCCCCAACACCGCCCTCACGTCCGCGCTCGGCTCCCCGCTGATGACCGAGGTGCTGACCTTCTGCTACTTCTCCTTCTACGGCTGCTTCCTCATTCCGGCCATCCTGTACGCCCAGGGTCGCGCACCGCTGGTGGAGCGTTACGTGCTCGCCATGGTGGCCGCGTTCCTGCCCTGCTACCTCGGGTTCATCGCGCTCCCGCTGATCGGCCCGGCGGCGGGGCTCCCCGAGTTGCACGCCGCGCACGGCCCGTCCGGATACGTGATCACCGCCGTGCAGAGCGAGATCATGGCCGCTCTCGACCCGCCCGGCGCGTGCTTCCCCTCCACGCACGTGGCAGGCGCCTGGGTCACCGTGCTCGTCCTCCGCCGGCACGTCCCCAGGATGGTCCGCCTGGTGCTGTGGACGCTGACGGCGGGGCTGACGGTCGCCGTCGTGTACGACTGGTACCACTACCTCACCGACGTCGTCGCCGGGCTGGCGGTGGCGCTGATCGTGCCCGCCGTCCTCGAACGGGCCGTCAGCGGGCGGGACGCAGTGCGGCCAGCGCGGCCTCGAAGCCCCGGATGAGCGGGGTGGCGGGCGCGAAGCCCAGCTCGCGTACGGCGTCGTCCGGCGTGCACGTCCAGTCGGGGCGGCGCATCTCGCGCACCTTGTCCCGGTTCAGCGCCGGCATGGCGCCGCGCGCGGCCAGCTCGGCCAGCACGGCCACCGCACGCACGGCGGGCATCGGCACCGGCACCACGAGCGGCTCCCGGCAACCTGCCGCCCGGGCCAGGGCACGGCAGATGTCGGCCCAGTCGTAGGCGTTGCCGTCACTGATCGGGTACAGGCCAGGGCCGCCTCCGACAGGGGTGTCCGCGGCGGGCAGGACGGGGCCGTGGTCGGTGGCGGACAGGAGGGCGGTGCACAGGTCGTCCACGTAGATCATGCCGTAGCGGCGAGGGCCGTAGCCGGCCTTGAGGACCACGCCGAGCCTGATCATGGGCAGGAGCGCGGGCAGCAGCGCCTCCTCGCCGGGCCCGTACACGATGCCGGGCCGCAGGATGACCGTGGGCACCTGGGCCGCGTGTTCCCGGGCGACCTGCTCGCCGGCCCGCTTGCTGGCCCCGTACAGGGAGATGGCGGGGCCGGCGGCGAGGGAGGAGCAGAGCACGAGGCGCGCCGGGCGGCGCTGGGTGGCCATCGCGCGCACCAGCCGGGCGACGCCGTCGCGGTTGACCGACCAGTACGCGGCGGGGGTGCGGGCGCGCAGCGTGGCCGCCAGGTGGATCACCCGGTCCGCGCCCTGCAGCGCCTCCGCGATGCCCCTGCCGGTGGTCAGGTCGCCGGACACCACGCGCACGCCCAGCTCGCGCAGCAGCCTGGCACGGGGTGAGGGGCGGGCCAGCGCCGTGACGGTGCCGCCCCGCTCCAGGATCATGCGGGTCAGCCGCCCCCCGACGAACCCGGTGGCCCCGGTGACCAGGTAGTGCGGGGTCGTCACCGCTCCACCACCCGGCCACGGGCCACAGCCTGTGCCCGGTGTCCGCGCGCACGGAAAGAAGCCACGGCCCGTGCCGGGGATCCGCCCGCGCAGGAACGAGCCACGACCGGTGCCGGGCATCCGCCCGTACAGAAACGAGCCACGACCGGTGCCGGGCATCCGCCCGTACAGAAACGAGCCACGGCCCGTGCCGGGCGTCCGCCCGTACAGGAACGACGCACGGCCGGTGCCGGGCATCCGCCCGTACAGGAACGACGCACCACCGGCGGCGAGCATGCGCGCGTGCGGGAGCTCGTCACAGCTCCCGCCCGTAGATCCGGTAGGCCTTGGCGCGGGTGCAGCCGAGCACGGTCAGGTAGCGGTTGATGGCCTGGTTGTCCTCCAGGGTCCAGCCGAGCTCCATCCCCCCGCGGTACCCACCGGAGACGATGGCCTCGTGGGCGCGGGCGAGCAGCGCGGCCTCGACGCCGTGCCGGCGCAGGTCGGGGACGACTCCGAACAGCACGCCCCGGACGCGGTCGATGCGGCGGGCCGCCATGGACAGCCGGACCTGCCCGATCGGCAGGCCGAAGCGGGTGAGGCGGCCCCGGGCGGCGGCGACGGCCTGGTTGAAGTCGGGCAGCACGAGGGCCACCGCGACCGGCTCGCCGTCGACCTCGGCGAGCTGGACGAGCCCGGGGTCCATGACCTTGCGCAGCCGGTGCTTGGCGGCGGCGAACTCGGCGTCGGTCATGGGGGTGAAGCCCCAGTTGCCGTGCCAGGCGCGGTCGAAGACGAGCTTGACGCGGTCGAGGTCGGCGTCGAAGCGCGCCGGGTCGAGGGGCCGCACGGTGAGGCGGTGCCGGTGCTCGGCCCGCCGGGCGATGCGCAGCAGCCGCTCGGGCGGGACCTTTCCCTCGGTGTCCCACGCCCACAGGTCCTTCGCCTTGGTCATGCCGCAGGACTCCAGCAGCGCCGGATAGTAGGCGGGGTTGTACGGCATCATCACGCTGGGCGGCGCGTCGAACCCGTCGACGAGCACCCCGCACTCGTCGTTGGTGGTGAAGTTGACCGGCCCGAGCATGGTGGTCAGCCCGCGCCCGCGCAGCCATCGGGCGGCGGCGTCGAGCAGCTCGCGCGCCACGGCGGGGTCGTCGGCGCAGGCGAACTGGCCGAAGAACCCGTCGCGGGCGGCGTGGGTCGCGTTGTGGCGGGGGTTGTGCACGGCGGCGATCCGCCCGGCGACGCGCTTGCCGCGCCGTACGGTGAACAGCGCGGCCTCGCCGTAGCGGAAGAACGGGTTGTGCCGCCGGTCGAGCAGGCGCCGGCTGTCGTCGCGCAGCGGCGGCACGAAGTGCGGGTCGCCGCCGTGCAGCCGGTAGGGCAGCTCGATGAACTCGGTGAGCCCGCGCCGCCCTCGGACGGGCTCGGCGGGACCCGGCGGCGGGGGCGGGACCGGCATGTGGGCGGCCCTCCTCAGCCGGCCCGGACCCCGGCGCGGACCAGGGTGGTGACGTCGGCGAGGGTGCGCACGTGGGTGGCGAGGTCGAAGTCGACGCGCAGGTCGAAGCGGTCGCCGCTGGCGACGGCCAGCTCGACCATGTCGAGGCTGTCGGCCTCCAGCTCGTCGCGCAGGTCGGTGTCGGGGGTGATGGCCGACGGATCCACGGCGAGGATCTCGGCGCACAGGGCGCGGAGCTGGTGGAAGATCTCGTCCTCTGTCATGGGTGCGTCCTTGGGTGGGCTGTCGTGGTCGGGCCGGTGGCGGGCCGGCGTGCTTCACGCCAGCGATGATTACTCTAGTATCACGATCAACCACTGTAAGCTACCATCGCCTGATGCGGCCCGGCATCCCGCCTCGCGCCGGCCTCGGTGCGCACTGCTGTGCGCACTGCTCCACCGATCGTGACCGACGGAACCTGGAGACCCCTGATGATCCACCCTTCGTCGCCGCCCCTCCGCCCCCGATGCCCCGGACGGACTCGGAAAGCGAGCCCCGCGTCGTGACGGACCCTTTCGGCAAGTGCCGGCTCCCCGAGGCCAAGGCCCTGGCCGCGACCGGCCTCTATCCCTACTACCTGCCGGTGGAGGAGCGCCCCGGCGGCGGCGAGGTGGTGGTGGGCGGCCGCCGGGTGCTGATGGCCGGCTCCAACGACTACCTGGCGCTGTCGGACGATCCCCGGCTGAAGGAGGCGGGCGCGGGGGCGTTGCGGCGGCTGGGCTCGGGCAACTCTGGGTCGCGGGTGCTCAACGGCACGCTGGCCCTGCACGAGACCCTGGAGGGAGAGCTGGCCGGGTTCCTCGGGCACGAGGCGGCGATGGTGGTCTCCACCGGCTACCAGGCCAATCTCGCGTTGAGCGCGTTGTTCGGGCCGCGTGACGTGTTGTTCGCCGACCGGCGCATCCACGCCTCGCTCATCGACGCGGCCCGTCTCGGCCAGGCCAGGCTGCGGCGTTACCGGCACAACGACATGACGCAGCTCGCCGCGATGCTGGAGGCGGCGGGCCCCGAGGTGGGCGCGATCGTGCTGACGGAGGGCATGTTCTCGGTGGGCGGCGACCTGTGCGACCTGCCCGGCATCGCCAAGCTGGCGGCGCGGCACGGGGCGCGGCTGGTGCTCGACAGCGCGCACGACGCGGGGCTGCTGGGCGCCGGCGGGCGCGGGGCGGCCGAGCACCACGGGCTGCAGTCGGCCGTCGACGTGCAGACGATCACGTTCTCCAAGTGCTTCGGTACGCTCGGCGGCGCGGTCGCCGGGCCCGAGCACGTCGTCCACTACCTGCGGCACAGCGCGCGGTCGGCGTTGTTCTCGGCCTCGCTGCCGCCGGCGTGCACGGCCGCGGCGCTGGCCGCCCTCGACATCATCCGCACGGAGCCGGAGCGCCGCCGCGCGGTCATGGCGGCGGCGGAGCGGCTGCGGTCGGGGCTGGTGGCGCTCGGGTTCGCGATCACTCCGGGCGGCACGCCCACGGTGTCGCTGCGGGTGGGCGATCGCCTGATGTGCTGCCGGTTCTGGACGGGGCTGCTGGAGGAGGGCGTTCTGTCGAACGTCATGCTGCCGCCGGCCGTTCCCGAGGGTGAGGCGTTGATCCGGCTGAGCGTCACGGCGGCGCACACGGGCGGGCAGGTGGACCGGATCCTGAGCGCGGTGGCCACGGTCGCCGGGGATCTCGGGCTGCTGCCGCGTCCCTGAGCTCCAGCTCCCCTTGACGGGAGCTTCCCGCCCTAATTATTTTCTACCCGTTAGTTATTAAGGAGGCGGGCATGCCGACACCGGTGCAGGACGTCCGCAGGCTGCACAGACGCCTCGTGCTGCGCGCCTTGCGCGACCACGGGCCGCAGCCGCGTGCCGACCTGGCCAGGCGGCTGGGCCTGTCCCCGACCACCATGACGAAGGTGGTGGGCCAGCTCCTCGGCGAAGGGCTGGTCGCCGAGGGGGCCACGGACGGCGCCGGCACCCGGGTCGGGCGGCCCTCGACGGAGGTGCGGCTGCGCACCGACGCCCGCCACGTCATCGGGGTGCAGGTCGGGGCGGGCACGGTGCGGCTCGGGCGGTGCGATCTCAAGGCCCGCCCCCTGGAGGTGCGCTCGTTCGCGTTCGACCTGGCGGGCGAGCCGCCCGAGCGGGTGGTGCGGCGGATCGCCGAGGCCGCCGCCGCGCTGGCCGGCGACCGGCTGCTGGGCATCGGCGTCGCCGCGCCCGGCCCGGTGGACCCGGGCAGCGCCGCAACGTGCTGTCGGTCAACCTCGGCTGGCGGGACGTCGCGTTCGCCGACCCGCTGGAGCGGGCGCTCGGGGTGCCGGCGGTGGTCGATCACAACGTACGGGCGATGGCGCTGGCCGAGGCCCGCTACGGCGACACGGGCGGGGCCGACCCCCTCCTGTACGTCTACGTCCGCACCGGGGTCGGGGCCGGGCTGGTGATCGGCGGGCAGCCGTTCCGGTCCGGTGCCCACGGGGTCACGGAGCTGGGGCACCTGAGGGTGGTCGAGCGGGGGCGGCCGTGCGCGTGCGGCGCGAGCGGCTGCCTGGAGACCGTGGCGGCCGAGCCGTACCTGGCGGAGCGGGCCCGCGCCCTGCTCGGCCGCGACAGCCAGGACCCGCTCGCCGACCTGGCCGAGGCCGCCCACGGCGGTGACGGGCGGGCCGCCGCCGTGCTGGAGGAGCTGGTGGACCGTCTCACCACCGGCCTGGCCAGCGCGGTCAACCTGCTCAACCCCGCGCTGATCCTGCTCGGCGGCGCCTTCCGCACCGCTCCCGAGCCGGTGTTCGACCTGGTCAGGGACGCGTTGCGGGCCAGAGCCTTCCCCGTGCTGCGCGACGCGGTGCAGGTGCGGCGGGCCACGCTCGGCCCCGACGCCGGCGTCGTGGGCAGCGCCGCCGTCGCCCTCGACCGGCTCTTCTACGACGCTTGAAAGGCAAGGACACGATGATCGAACACGCCCCGCTTCCCGCGTTCGACCCGCTGGCGGGCACGGTGGTGCGCGCGCCGGAGAAGGACGAGGCGGGCTACTGGGCGGGCTGCCCCGGCGTGCTGCACGATGGCGAGCGGTTCTGGCTGACCTACCGGCGGCGCCGCCCCCGTGGCGCCGCGGCCGAGCGCGGCTGGCACTGCGCGGTCGCGGTCAGCGACGACGGCGTGAGCTTCACCGACGTGTGGTCGGTGCACAAGGACGAGCTGCGCACGCCGTCCATGGAGCGGTTCTGCCTGACGCGCGCCGACGGGGGCGGGTTCGTGCTCTACCTGTCGTACGTGGACCCGGCCGACAACCGCTGGCGGATCGACGCGCTGCGCCCGGCGGCCCACCCGTCGGAGTTCGACGTGGCCACGGCGCGGCCGGTGCTGACGGCGGCCTCGACCGGCACGGAGGGGGTCAAGGATCCGTACGTGCTGCGGGCCGGGCCGGTGACGTACCTGTTCGCCAGCTACGCGGAGGCGCGGCCGGGCCTCGGCGGCGAGGCGCACGCCAGCGCCGACATCTACAACGTCGGCGCCACCACGCACCCCACCGGCCTGGCCACCAGCCTCGACGGCGGGACGGAGTTCGCCTGGCACGGCCAGGCCCTCGGCGTCGGCCAGGGCTGGGACCGCTACCAGGCGCGGCTCAACAGCGTGGTGCCGGTGCCCGGCGGGTACGTGGGCTTCTACGACGGCTCGGCCTCCCACGAGGAGAACTACGAGGAGCGTTGCGGCGTCGCGGTCTCCGGCGACCTGTTCGGGTGGCGGCGGCTGTCGGCCGAGCGGCCCTGGGTCACCTCTCCCCAGGGCGGCGGCTCGGTGCGGTATCTGGACGCGCTGCTGCTGGAGGGCGGTGGTGGCTGTACTACGAGCTGACCCGCGCCGACGGCGCGCACGAGCTACGGGTGCTCCGCGTCCCCGCCGGGTGAGGCGGGTCGTGCGGGGCCCGCAGCGATGCGGAGCCGGGCGGTGCGGGGCGCGCACAGCGGTGGGGCGCGCACAGCGGTGCGGAGGCGGCTAGCGGCGGCCGTACTTCTTGTGCACGGCCTGCTTGCTCACGCCGATGGCGTCGGCGATCTGCGCCCAGGCCAGCCCGCCACCCGGGCCCGCCGCACCTGGACCGCCTCCAGGCGCTCGATCTCACGGCGCAGCGCGGTGGTGGCGTGCAGTGCCAGCAGCGGATCGTCGTCCTGCGCCTGCCTCATGAGGGTCGCCAGGTCGTTCGTCATGACTTAAAGGTAATCCAGCAGCAAGGTGCTGATCTCCTCAGGACGTTCGAGCGCCGGCAGGTGCCCGGCCCAGGGCAGCTCCAGCAGCCGCCCCTGCGGCAGCGCGGCAGCCACGTGGCGGGCGCTCTCCTGGAAGAACGGCAGGTCATGGCCGCCTGCCACGACCAGCGCCGGCACGTCGACGCCGGGCAGCGACACCTCGCGCTCGGTCTGCTCGGGCTCTGGATCGGCGGCGAGCTGCACCTCGAACGCGTGCCGCTGCATCGCCTCCATCCGCCGCCGGTTCTCCTGTGACACCTCCGGCCCGAGCAGCAGGCGCGCGTTCAGCTCGGTGGCCCCTTGCACGTCGCCCGCCTCCAGCAGGCGGTTCTCCTCTTTCCAGTAGTCCCGCAGATCCGGGGTCGGCTCCAGGTCGGCAGGGGAGTTGAGCAGCACCAGCCGCTCGGCCAGCCCGGCGGTGGCCAGTTGCAGCGCCACCCAGGCCCCGGCCGACGCCCCGACGAGGCGCGCACGGCGTATGTCCAGGGCGGTCAGCACCTCGATCACGTCGTCGGCGTCGCTGTACGGCCCGTCCGCCTTGTACGGCGTGTGCCCGTACCCCCGGAAATCCACCTTGATCACCCGGAACCGCGCCGCCAGCGCCTCCTCCTGGGCGTCCCACATGCCGGAGTCGGCCGCCGTCGAGTGCAGCAGCACCACCGGCTCCCCGGTGCCCCGCTCGCTGTGCCAGATCGTCATCGCGACTCCACCACCATCCGCACGCCGAGCCCGACCAGCACGACGCCGGAGATCTGCTCCAGCCGCCGCTTGACCGCCGGCCTGCCCAGCCACGCCTTGGCCCGGTCCACTGCCCAGATGAGCAGCCCGTACCAGAGCAGGTCGACCAGCACCCACACGACGGCCAGCGTGACGAGCGTCAGCGGCACGTTCTGCCCGGCCGGCACGAACTGCGGCAGGAACGACATCGCGAACACCGCCGCCTTCGGGTTGGCCAGGCACGTGCCCACGCCCGCCAGGTACGGCGCCCGCCAGCCCGGCACGACCTGCCCTTCGGGCGCGGGCGGGGCGCCCTTGCGGGCCTGCCACAGTGCTTGCGCGCCCATCACGACGAGCAGCACCGCGCCCGTCACGCGCATGATGTCGTAGGCCACCTGCGAGGCGACCAGCAGGGCCGACAGGCCGAACGCGGCGGCCAGCCCCCACAGCAGGATGCCGGTCTCGTTGCCGAGCGTGGCGGCCAGGCCGGAGCCCCGGCCGGCGCGCAGGGTCTGGCGCATGATGATCGCGGTGCTGACCCCGGGCACCATCGCGACCAGGGCACATGCCCCGATGAAAGCGAGAAGATACATGCGGGGATGGTGTCAGATCGGCGGCGGGATCTCGCCTGGTTTTCCCCGGGGCCCGCGCGGGCGCTCAGCTGCAGAGCCCGGCCGGCTCAGCCGTAGAGTTTGGCCAGCTCGGCGACCGCTTCGGCCATCATCGCGCGGAGCTCCGGCGGCTCCAGCACCTCCACGTCGGCGCCCATGCGCAGCAGCAGCCAGCGCGCGTGCTGGATCGACTCGACGGGCACGGTCAGCGTGACCCAGCCCTCGGGGTCGGGCTCGGCGGCGGCCAGCGCGGCGGCGACGATGTCGGTGCCCATGGTGTAGGCCAGCAGGTCGCCCCGCCCGGGTGCGAGCCTGATCACGGCCTCGGCGGTGTACATGCGCTCGCGGAACTCCTTGGCGTACTGGTGCCAGAACCCGCCCAGGTCGAACCCCTCCGGCCGGGCGAACCGTCCGGGCAGCGTCTCCAATGTCAGGATCCGCCCCACCCGGTACGTGCGCGGCGACCCGTCCGGCGGCGCCGCGACCAGGTACCAGGAGCCGCCCTTGAGCACCAGCCCGAGAGGGTGGATGACGCGATCCACCTCCTCCTGGCCCCAGCGCCGGTAGGTCATGTGCAGGGGCCGCTGGTCCCACACCGCCTCGGCCACCTCGCTCAGGTACGGGGCGTCGTCGCCCGAGCGGTACCAGCTCGGCACGTCCAGCAGGAACCGCTCGCGCATGCGCGAGGCGTGCGAGCGCGGCTCGGGCGGCAGCGCGGCCAGCAGCTTCAGCTCCGCGTTGGCCGCCACCTCGCCCAGCCCCAGCTCGGCGGCCGGCCCCGGCAGCCCGGCCAGGAACAGCGAGGACGCCTCCTCCGCCGTGAGCCCGTTGAGCCGGGTGCGGTAGCCGTCGAGGAGCCGGTAGCCGCCGGCGGGGCCGCGATCGGCGTAGACGGGGACGCCGGCCGCCGACAGCGCCTCCACGTCGCGGTACACCGTGCGTACCGACACCTCCAGCTCGGCCGCCAGCTCGGGCGCCGTCATGCGGCCGCGGGTCTGGAGGAGCAGGAGCAGGGAGAGCAGGCGGCTAGCGCGCATCTCCCCATTGTATTGCGCACATGAGCCGTGTTTGTATGAACACATGGAACGTGTGCGAGCCATCATGAACACCTTGCGTACCCACGACAGCGTCTCCGTGACCGAGCTGGCCGCCGAGCACGGCGTGTCCGAGATGACGATCCGGCGAGACCTCGACGAGCTGGCCCAGCAGGGCGTGGTGCGGCGCGTCAGGGGCGGCGCGCTGTCGCTGCTGCTGCGCGGCGAGGAGCCGCCGTTCGGGGTGCGCGAGCGGGAGGCGGTGGAGGCCAAGCGGCGCATCGGCGAGGAGGCCGCCGCGTTGATCGCCGACGGCGAGGCGGTCGTGCTGGACGGCGGCACCACCGCGCTGGAGGTGGCCCGCGCGCTGGCCGACCGGCGGGTCACCGTGCTGCCGCTGGCGCTGCAACCGGTGATGCTGCTGGCCGCCGCGCCGCGCGTGCGCCTGGTGCTGCCCGGCGGCGAGGTACGCAAGGGCGAGCTGAACGTCATGGGCCCGCTCACCGAGAGCTCCATCAAGGCCCTGCGCTTCGACACGGCCGTCATCGGCTGCTGCGGCCTGTCCGCCGAGCACGGCCTGACCGCGCACGACCTGCCCGAGGTCGCGGTCAAGCAGGCGGCCATCGCCGCGGCGCGGCGGGTGATCGTGGTGTGCGACTCGGGCAAGTTCGCACGGACGGCGTTCGGCGCGGTGTGCCCGATCGGGCGGCTGGACGTCGTGGTGACCGACCCCGGCATCCCGCCAGAGGAACGCGACGCGCTGGCGGCGGCCGGGGTGACGGTCAAGGAGGCCGCGTGAGACGCGAGCGTCCAGGTCCGCGCGAGGGTTTTCCAGCCCGGCCGGGAGGCGAGCGTCCAGGTCCGCACGAAGGTTCTGGCTCCCGGCTGGGACGCGAGCGGATGGCCGTCTACCTGCTGTTCTTCCTCTCAGGCACGGCCATCGGCACGTGGACGGCGCGCATCCCCGCCATCAAGGAGCGGCTGGCCCTGAGCGACGGCCGGCTCAGCATCGCGCTGCTCGCCGTGGCGGCCGGGGCGGTCATCGGCATGACGGTCGTCGGCCGCCTCGTCGACCGGTACGGCAGCAGCCGGGCCGTCGTGCCCGCCGCCCTGGCGCAGGGCGTGGTGCTGGTGCCGCCCGCGTACGCACCCGACCTGGTCACGCTGTCGGGGACACTACTGGTGTTCGGCATCGTGCACGGGATACTCGACGTGTCCATGAACGCCAACGCCGTCGAGGTGGAACGCGGCCACGGACGGCCGATCATGTCGTCGTTCCACGCCGTCTACAGCGTGGGCGGGTTCGCGGGCGCCACGGCGGGCGGGCTGTTCGCGCACCGGGAGCTGTCGGCGGCGGTCACGTTCTGGACGGTCGGCGCGATGATCGCGGTGCTGGCCGCGTGGGCGGCGCGCTGGGCGCTCCGCTCCGCACCCGCCGCCCAGCCCGCCACGCGGGAACGGGCCGACCGGCCCCGGGGGATCGTCTTCCTGGGGGTGCTGGCGTTCTGCTGCCTGGTGGGCGAGGGGGCGGCGGCCGACTGGAGCTCGGTCTACCTCCGCGAGGACCTGCTGGCCACGCCCGGCATCGCCGCCGCCGGCTACGCCGCCTTCTCGATCATGATGACGGCCGGACGCATGGCCGGCGACCGCCTCGCCGCCCGCTTCGGCCCCGTCACCCTGGTACGGTGCTGCGGCCTGCTCGCCGCGACCGGCCTCGGCCTGGCCCTGCTGGGCGGGCACCAGGTGGCCGGGGTGATCGGGTTCGGCTGCTTCGGGGCGGGGCTGTCGTGCATCGTGCCGCAGGTGTTCTCCGCCGCCGGCCACCGCGACCCGGCCTTCGCCGGCCGGGCACTGGCCCGGGTCGCCTCGATCGGCTACCTGGGGATGCTGTCGGGGCCGGTGTTCATCGGGGCGCTGGCCGAGCTGACGGGCCTGCCCCGCGCACTGGCCATCCCGGCCCTGCTGGCCGCCTTCGTCGCCCTGACCGCCACGGCGCTGCGCGTACGAACGAAGGAACCGGCGAGCCAGGCACCGGCGGGGCAGGCGCCGCGTACGGATGATGTCAGCCGATGAAGTGCTGCCAGCCGAGCCTGATCACCATCGCCACCACCACGCACAGCAGCACGACGCGGACGAACGCGGCGCCCCGCCGCAGCGCCATGCGCGCGCCGAGCTGGGCGCCGGCCACGTTGCACACCGCCATGCCGAGCCCGAGCGCCCAGTTCACGTGCCCCTGCACGCCGAACACGAGCAGCGCGCCCACGTTCGTCCCGATGTTGATGATCTTCGCGGACGCGGAGGCGGAGACGAAGTCGAGCCCGAGGATGGTGGTGAAGGCGATGATGAGGAACGTCCCGGTGCCCGGCCCCATGATGCCGTCGTAGAAGGCGATCACCACGCCCGCCGCCAGCACCGCCGCGAGCACGCGGGGCCTGGTCCGCAGGTGCGGCACGGGCACCGCGCCCATCGACGGCCGCAGCGTCACGAACGCGGCCACCGCCAGCAGCACCACCATGACGGCGGGCCGCAGCACCTCGGCCGAGATCGACGCCGCCGCCCACGCGCCCAGCCCGGCGCTGAGCACGGCCAGCGCCGCCCCCGGGACCGCCACCTGCCGGTCCACCTTGGTGGAGCGGGCGTACGCGACGGCGGCGGACGTCGTGCCGAACACCGACGAGAACTTGTTCGTGGCCATCGCCTCGACCGTCGGCATGCCGGTGATGAGAAGGGCAGGCAGTTGCAGCAGCCCGCCGCCGCCCACGACGGCGTCCACCCAGCCCGCTCCGGCCGCCGCGACCAGCAACACCAGGATCTGATCCAGCGGCACGCGCCACTCCCCCGACTTCCCCCGATAAAAACCGTCATGAGTGTATAAGTCGGGCCTCAGTCACCCCGCCCCCACCCACCCCGCTGGGGGCCCCACCCCACCACGCCCGCCCTCACCCCAGCCTCGCCGGTCGCAGGCCCCGCACCACCGCCCGCACGTCGGCCGCACCCCGCCCGCACCCAGCCGCACACCGGCCACATCCCGGTCACAGGCCCCTACACTCCCGCCCGCACGTCGGCCGCACCCCGGCCGCAGCCAGCCGCACCCGCCGCACGCCGGCCACATCCCGGCCGCAGGCCCCCACACCCCCGCCCGCACGTCGGCCGCACCCCGGCCGCAGTCAGCCACACCCGCCGCACGCCGGCCACATCCCGGCCGGAGCCAGCCACACCCGCCGCACGCCGGCCACACCCCAGCCGCAAGCCTTCTCCTGGGGCGGGATATTCGTTTCAGCAGGGCCTGGACGCTTCGGTAGGGTCGGGGGATGTCGATCTTCGGTCCGGTTGTCGATGTCCGTCCGCTGTTCCCGAGGGAGCGGGAGGCTCTGCTCGGGCTGCTGCGCGCCCTGTCCCCCGCCGACTGGGGCAGGGCCACGGTCTGCCCCGGGTGGGACGTGCACGACGTCGTGTCGCACGTGCTCAACGACTACCTGCGGCGCCTCTCAGGAGCGCGTGACGGGCACCGGGGCGCGATCTTCGCCGACGACGAGACGTTGCCCACCTACCTTGCCCGCACCAACGACGAGTTCGTCAGGGCGGGTCGCCAGCTCAGCTCGCGGGTGCTGATCGAGCTGCTGGAGCACCTGGGGCCGCAGCTCGACGGGGTCTGGGCGGCGTACGACATCGAGGGCCCCGCAGGGCTGAACGTGTCGTGGGCGGCCACCGACCTCGACAGCCCCGGCTGGCTCGATGTCGGCCGCGAGTACACCGAGTTCTGGGTCCACCAGCAGCAGGTGCGCGACGCGGTCTCCCTGCCGGGGGCGATGGAGCCGGAGCTGATGGCGCCGGTCCTGGACGTGTTCGCGCGCGCCCTGCCCTTCACCCTGCGGGCACACGACCGGCCCGAAGGCACGGCCGCCGAGCTGGAGGTGCGTGGGCCGGCCGGTGGGCGGTGGTGCGCCGTGTGGCAGGCGGGCCGGTGGCGGATGGCCGCGCCCGGCGTCGACGGTGAGCCGGCCGCGCGCGTGTCCATGGACCAGGACACGTTCTGGCGGCTCGCCACCAGGGGCATCGACGTCGAGCAGGCCCGTACGCGGGCCGAGGCGAGCGGCGACCCCGAGCTCACCGCCGCCATGACGACCTTGCTGGCCGTCGTCGCCTGACATCTTCATGATTCACTTCCAGGCCACCCGCACGCCATCGCGGGTGGGTGAGAATCCGAATCGCGACAGTGACAGCGGATCGGATCATCGGGAGGCGGGCGTCCTGTGTCGACCGATCAGCAGCACGGGGCGGCCCTCGGCGGTGGCCCGTTCCTGCGGGAGTTCCTGCGATCGCCCCTGCGGACGGCCGCGGTGCGGCCGAGCTCGGCGCGGCTGGCGGCGCGGATGGTGGCCGGCGTCCCCGAGCGCGGCCAGCCGGTGGTGGTCGAGCTGGGTGCCGGGACGGGCGCTTTCACCTCCGCCATCCAGCGGCGGCTGGGCGGCCGGGGCAGGCACGTCGTGGTCGAGCTCAACGACCGGTTCGCCGCCGGGATCGCGCGGGCGTACCCGTCCGTGGAGGTGGTCCGCGACGACGCCGTACGGCTGCCGCACCTGCTCGCCGGCCTCGGCATCGGCCCTGGGACGGTGGACGTGGTGGTCAGCGGGCTGCCGTGGATCGCGTACGCGGGGCAGCCGCCGCTGGTCGAGTCCGTGGCCCGCGTCCTGTCGCCCGCCGGGGTCTATACGCAGTTCGCCTACACCTGGACGCGGTGGGCCCCGCCTGCCCGGCGGCTGGTCGAGGGGTTGCGCGGAGCGTTCGAGGAGGTCGTCACGAGCACGACGGTCTGGCGCAACCTCCCGCCTGCGGTGGTCCACCTGGCCCGCCGCCCACGCCCCCAGCCGCCCGCGTGATCCCCCCGGCCATCGCCGGAGTGCCCGTCACCGGCCGAGTGGCTGGGCGGACGGGCTGTCCGGGCGGTCGGTGAAGCGCTGCTGGCCCAGCACCGCGAGCAGCCGCAGCTTCTCGTAGCCCTCCGTGCGGGGTGGGGCGGTGAGCACCAGCAGGGCCTGTGACTGGTCCTCGGTGAAGAGCACCTGGCAGTCCAGCTCGATCTCGCCCAGCTCGGGATGGATGAGGATCTTGTGGTCCTCGAAGCGTTTGGCCACCTCGTGCCGGTCCCACAGCTCGGCGAACTCGTCGCTCACCTTGCGCAGCGCCCGGACGAGCTCGCCCGCCCGCGACTGCGGCCCTCTCGACCCGTAGGCGGCGCGCAGGTTCGCGACGAGGGCGCGGCTCTGGCGGTCGCGGTCGTTCTCCGGGTAGCGCAGCCGCTCGGACGGGTCGGTGAACCAGCGGTAGATCTCGGAGCGGGCGTGGCCGGTGCAGCCGGACTTATCGCCGAACAGGGCTTCGGCCATCCGGTTCTGGACGAGCGTCTCGCCCAGCTCCGACAGGATGAGCGCCGGGGTGTCGTCGAGGCGGTCCAGTACGCGCAGCAACGCGGGGGCGACGTGCGTGGCGTCCTTCGTCACGGCGGGGGCGTTGTGGCCGGCGACCTGGAACAGGTAGTCGCGTTCGTCGCTCGTCAGCCGCAGCGCCCGGGCGAGCGAGGCCAGCATCTGCACGCTCGGCTGCGGGCCGCGCTGCTGCTCCAGCCGGGTGTAGTAGTCGGCCGACATCACCGCGAGCGACGCCACCTCCTCGCGCCGCAGGCCGGTGGCGCGGCGGCGCGCGCCCGCCGGCAGGCCGACGTCCTCGGGCCGTAGCGCCTCGCGGCGGCGGCGCAGGAAGTCCGCCAGTGCTGCACGATCCATACGCCCATTATGTTCGCCGCCGGCCGGTGCTCCGGGGGCTCAGACAGGGCTTGCCGATCCCCCCATACCGGTCAGGTGATCAGCGTCCACTCGCAGATGTCCAGTAAGCACACCAGCGCCCACAACAGGAGCGCGACGATCCTCTGCTGCTCCCCGACCCGCATGCCCGCCCCCTCTTGGTGTTGGCGCCATGATACTTGCCGCCTTGCGCAACTATGGAACTGGAGGGCTTACAGGGTGAGTGGAGCCGCAGGGACGTGGTCAGCTTCGTTCGGCGATCCAGCCGGTCCTGCGGTTGATCGCCAGCAGCCCGCCGCCGTACAGGACGACCACCAGCAGCAGCCACGCGTAGCTCGCGGCAGGCAGCGCGACCAGCCCGAACACGCCCGCCAACGGCGAGAGCGGCAGCAGCAGGCCCACCACCGCGAGCGCGCCCGCCGCCAGCCCGAGCGGGCGTGACACCTGGATCGTGGGGCGGAGCAGCAGCATGACGACCGCCTGGGTGAGCAGGTTCTCGATGAACCAGCCGGTGTGGAAGGCCGGCTGGCCCGCTGCCCGCACCCCCCACGTCAGGACGGCGAACGTGGCCAGGTCCACGAGCGCGTTCAGCACGCCGAACCCGACGATGAACCGCACGATGCCGTTCGGCCGCAACCGCAGAGGGCGGCGCAGGGTGGCCGGTGCGGCCCGGTCGAAGGCGAAGGAGAGCTGGGCGGCGTCGAAGCAGACGTTCTGCAGCAGCACCTGGATCGGCAGCATCGGCAGGAACGGGAACGCCAGCCCGGCGGCCAGCATCGCGATCACGTTGCCGACGTTCGACGACAGGGCGATGCGCAGGTAGGTGATGATGTTGCCGGTGCTGCGGCGGCCGGCCAGCACCGCCTGGTCGACCGCCGTGAGATCCTTGGCGGCGAGCACGATGTCGGCGGCCTCCCGGGTGACGTCCACGGCCGAGCGCGGGCAGATGCCGACGTCGGCGACGCGCATCGCGGGCCGGTCGTTGCTGCCGTCACCGAGAAACCCCACCGTGTGCCCCGCCTCGCGCAACGCCGTGACCACCCGGGCCTTGTCCTCCGGGGTGCAGCGGGCGATCACCGTGGCCCGTTCCAGCGCCTGCGGCGTGAGGCTTGCCGCGTCGGCCACCGCCTCCACCTTGAGGCCCAGGTCGCGGCAGACGCGGGCGGCGGTCGCCGGATGGTCGCCGGTCAGCACCTTCACGGTGATCTCCCGCCCGGCCAGCACCGCCAGCGCGCCGGCCGCCTCGGGGGACAACGCGTCCACCAGGGTGACGAACCCGACGAGACGCAACCCGCGTTCCTCATCCGGGAGGTGGTCGCGGATGCCCTCCCCCGCACGCCCGGCGCGGCCCTCAAGCATGCGCTCGGCCGCGCCCGACAGCGCATGCCCGGCGCGGCCCTCAAGCGGGTGCTCGGCCGTCCTCGAAACCGCGTGCTCGGCCATGCGCTCGGCGGTGCGCTCAGTGGTGCTTTCGGCAGTGGCGACCGCGAGCACCCGCGCCCCCGCTCCGGCCAGGGCCCGTGCGACCTCGGCGGCGCGGCCTCGCTCCGCCGCGCTCATCGCGCACCGGTCCAGGACGGCTTCCACCGCGCCCTTGACCACCACGACGTACGCCGCAGCGTCGTCCGTACGGACCAGGGCGCACGACAACTTCCGGGTGGGGTCGAACGGGGTGGCCCGCAGGCCTTCGACATCGCCCGGGTCGGGGGCGGCGTCGAGGATCGCCTCGTCCAGCGGGTCGGGGGTGGGCGGGTCGGTCAGGTGCAGCGTCCAGAAGCTGTTGACGGCGGCCCAGCGCAGCGCGGCCGGATCGGCTCTGCCGTCGGGGCCGACGGAGCCGCTGAGCACGGGACGGTCTTGCGTGAGCGTGCCGGTCTTGTCCACGCACAACACGTCGATGGCGCCCACGTCGTGCAGTGCCGGCAGCCGCTTGACGATCACGCCGTCGCGTGCCAGCAGCGCCGCTCCCCTGGCCAGCGCGGTGGTCACGACGACCGGCAGCATCTCGGGGGTCAGCCCGACGGCCACCGCCACCGCGAACGGCAGCGCCTCCAGCCCCTTGCCGTGCAGCAACGCGTTGGCGACCAGCGCGACCGGCGGGATGACGAGCATCACCCGGACGAGGATCCAGGAGATGCCGTTCACCGAGCGGTCGAACGCCGACGGCTTGCGAGCCGGCGCCTGCTGCGCCCCCGCGTACAGGGTGGCGGCGCCGGTCGCCGTCACCACGGCCGTCGCGGTGCCCGAGGCCACGCTGCTGCCCTGCCACAGCAGGTGGTCCGTGCCTTCCGGCAGGTCGTGCGCCTGCTTCGGGACGGGCTCCGACTCGCCGGTCAGCGCCGCCTGGTGCACGGTCAGGCCGCTGGCTCGCAGCAGCCGCACGTCGGCGGGCACCACGTCACCGGGGCCGAGCTTGATGACGTCGCCGGGGACGAGCTCGTCCACCGGGATCTCCCGCTCCCTCGGCGCCGCCTCCTCATGCGGGCGCCGCCGGACCGTGACCGTGCTGGCCACCAGCTCCCGCAGCGCCGCCGTCGAGCGGTCGGCCCGGTGCTCGCCGTTGGAACGCAGCAGGCAGCTCGCCGCGACCAGCAGCACGATCACGCCCGCCGTACCCCACGAGGCGATCAGAGCGGAGACCACGCCGAGCGCGAGCAGCACCATCGTGAACGGGTCGCGCAGGCTGCGGGCCAGCCGCCGGGGCCAGGACACCGGGCGGTGCGCGGGGACGACGTTCTCGCCGTGCGCGAGCAGGCGGCGCTCGGCCTGCGCCTCCGTCAGGCCGCGCGGCCCGCTCTCCAGCAGCCGCAACGCCCCGAACCGGGTGTCACCCCCCTCAGGCGCCCAGGCCACGCCGATGTTCCGGGGGCAGACCATGCTGGTGTTCGGCGGGCACGCCGGTCGGGCGTTCAGCAGGCAGGTCACGCCGGTGCCCGGCGGGCAGGCCAGGCCGGTGTTCGGCAGGCAGGCCGGTCCGTTCGGACAGCCGGCCGATCAGGACGTGCACGGTCGCCACGATGTCCTCGTCGTCGATGAGGTAGACCACCCTGCGGCCCTCGCGCCTCGACCGGACGAGGCCGGCGAGCTTGAGTTTGGCCAGGTGCTGGCTGACCGCCGGCAAGGCGCCGCCCACGCGCTCCGCCAGCCCGGTCACGTCACACTCGCCCTGCGCCAGCGCCCACACGATGTGCAGCCGCGGCGGCGAGGACAGCAGGGCGAACACGGCAGCGGCCTCGGCCAGCACCTCAGCCGACGGATCAACGAACTCAGCAGTCGCCACCATCACCCTTCCCTCACGGCAGACACCAAGTCTAGGCGGGCCCGGCCGAACCTCCGGGCTCCCGCCGGATGCTCGCCCGCAGCCTGGCCGCCTGCTCCTCCAACTGCCGTGCCTGCTCCTCAAGCGACAGCGCGGGCGTGGGGGCGGGAGTGGGGGGTTGTGTGGGAACGGGCGGGTCGTCGTCGTGCAGTTTGGACGTCTCCGCCTTGAAGATCCGCAGGGAACGGCCGACGGCGCGAGCGGTGTCAGGCAACTTCTTCGCGCCGAACAGCATGGCGAAGACCATGGCGATGATGAGGATCTCACCCCATCCGAGGTTCTGCATGACAGCTCCTTCCGGCAGACGTCGGTTGTTGTCACCAGGGTGCCGACACTTGCATGAATGCGCAACTCTCGAACTATGAGATCTACGCTGACACTCGTAAGGACGCTCCGGGCGGTCATACCGGCGGCCGCCTTCCGGATGGCCGGTGCCATCGCCCTTGCCAGCCCGTTCCCGATCGGCAGGCGCGGGTGAAGGTCACCCTCGGCAGCGGGACCGGCGGCCGGTCCTTCTCCCGCGCCGTCAGAGGGGCCGCCTTCATCGCAGCGTGGCCGGCCGACACCATCAGCGGGTTACGGGGATCCACCTTGCCCAGCATCCGGTAGACCGCTCCTACGAGGGCCGCCGTGCCCGCGATGGCCGTCAGGGCGATCAGCGCCCCCTGGCTGTACGCCTCGCCGGGGTCGCCACGGGCGGAAGGGGTGCCGGTCTTCGTCTCGATGACGGCCCGTTCCTCGTCGTCGCCGGGCTTCAGGGTGATGTCGTCGTCTTCGTCGCCACTCGGCGTCTCCTCGCGGGTGCCGTCAGCAGGCGGGGGATCTTCTTCCGAGGGTTGCCGTTCCGGGCGTTCACCTCGCGGTGAGCTGCCGCTCGCGTCTTCCGGCACCTCGGGCCGCCCGCCACCGTCTTGAGGGGGTGTTTCCTGGACGTCGGCACTGTCGCCCGGGCCTTCGTCACGACCGGGGCTTCCGGTGCTCGAAGGCTGGTCAGCGACGCCCGCATCACCGTCGCTCTCGCCACCGCCGACACCACCGCCGACACCACCGCCGACACCCCCGCCGTGCTCGCCCGCGTCGTGCCCGTCACCGTCGCCACCCCTACCTCCGGCGCCACCCCCGTCACCGTCGCCGCCCTTACCGCCGGCACCATCCCCGCTACCGTCGCTCCCCTTGCCGTCCCCGCCCTTGTCCCCGCCGCTCCCGCCGTCGTTACCCTCGCCGCCCTTCCGCTCGCCGTCGTCGCCGCTCTTACCATCGCCACTTTTGCCGCCGTGGCTCCCGCCGGGGCCGTCATCGCCTTTGTCGCCATCTCCGCCGTCGTCGTCGTCATCGTCGTCGTCGGCCCATGCGACGCTCCCCATGCCCGGCACAGCGAAGGGGGATGACGTCTGCCAGGCGGCGGGCATCGGCCCGGTGGCACACAGCAGCGCGGTCACGACAGCGAACAGCCACCACCGCAGTCCTCGCTTCAATGCATGCCCCTTACCGCTCGGCTGTGTGTCCCACCTTGCCGAGCGGTGGTTGGACCAGCGTGAGCCCAAGATGAGGACGTTCTCATCTGGCAAGACGACACCCCCGCGCCGTCCGGCCGCCCGCCCTCCCGGCGGTCCCCGGGTGGGGGCCGCCGGGAGGGAGGCTCCTTGAGGGTCAAGGTCGCAGGATCGAGGTGGTCTCGCAGCCGATGAACGTATCCGCCGGCGAGGTATCGGTGGAAAGCATGAGGTCGGACGTGCAGTGGTCGGTGCCGGCGCCGCCGTCCAGGGTGCCGCCGCCCCTGGCGGTGAGCTGGTCGTTGCCGCCCAGGCCCTGGACCTGGTCGGTGCCGCCGTTGCCGTCGAGGACGTTCGCGCCCGCGTTGCCGATGAGCACGTCGTTGTGCTGGTTGCCCCTCAGGTTCTCGACGTCGGCGGCGATGGTGTCCCTGGCTCCGGCGGGGCCGTCGTCGGCGCTGCCGTCGTCGCCGGTCGCGCCGTCGAGGTCGGCGTGGACGCCGAGCTGGCTCGTGGTCCCGACGTAGACGGCGGTGTCGGAGCCGGCGCCGCCCTGCATGACGTCGGCGCCGGTCTCGCCGGTCAGCTCGTCGTCGCCGGAGCCGCCGGTGAGGCGGTCGTCGCCCTGTCCGCCGATCAGGCGGGAGCCGAAGGCGGTGGTGTTCGTGATCGCGTCGTTCCCGTCCAGCCCCCGGATCCTGATGGACGGGCTCGGCCCGATCGGGCAGCGGGCCTCGTGCGCGTTCACCACGACGCAGTCGCCCGTGCCGGAGGAGATGGTGCCGGTGGGGTCGGTCAGCACGAAGGAGCCGTTGCTCACGCTGAGCGTGATCTGGTCGTTCGCGCCCACGGTCGCGTCGTACCTGACGCCTCCGAAGCCGCGCACCACGCCGGGCTGGCAGTCTCCGTAGCAGGGGGAGGCGGTGGCTGGCTGGGTGAGCATGACGGCCGGCAGGAGGGCCAGCGCCGCCGTACCTCCGAGCATCTTCAACGCACCGCGTGGAACGCGGGGCGGTCGCATTCGCCTGGACATGGGCCGGTCCTCTCGTCGGTGGGGTGGGGGCGGCAGTGCTCCCACTCCTGGAGGCGTGCCATGAGGTTCCAGGACGTGCCGCCGGCGGGACATGACCGGCCGGTCAGGCAGGTGCGGGGCGGCCCGAGGTGCGTGACCCGTCAGCGAGGGCCGGTGGTGAGGGCCGCCTGGACGTCGCGGAGCGTGCCGCGCAGGGCCGTGATGCTCTCCTGGCAGCGCCGCCGGCTCTCGCGCATGCTGATCGTCGCTCCCCGTGCCGCGCCGAGCCGCTCGACGAGGGCCTGCTGCTGGTCGGCCGCCTGCTTGCGCAGGGCCTGGGACCAGGCGATGACCGGCGGGGTGGCCGCGATCGATGCCGAGGGACGGGATGGTACGACCCGCGGCGCCGAAACCCGCGAGCCGGGGTGCTGACCGGGGTCCTGGCCGAGGCGCGGGGCGGGGTGGCGGCCCAAGGGCTGGGCAGGGTGCCGGCCCAAGGGCTGGGCAGGGTGCTGGCTGAGGGGCTGGGCGGGGTGCAGTGCGCGTACCCGGGGCAGGTGCCGGGGCCGCGCCGCCAAAGCGGCCGAGGCGGCGGACGGGCGGCCGTCGGTGTCCGTGGCGGACAGGGCCGCGGCCACGCTCGGGTACACCGCGATGGCGGGCCCGCCGCCGCCCTCGGCCCGGAGCTCGATCAGCCGGCGCAGCGGCGGCCGGGCGTCGGCGATCACCAGGCGGCCGCCCTTGACCCGCAACCTCTGGTGCGTGAGGGAGAGCTGGTCGAACCCGACCAGGTCGCAGAACTCCAGGTCCCCCGCCGCCACCACCACGTGCGTGACCGGGGAGCGCGGGATCGACTCCAGGGCGTCGGCCAGCACGAACCGGTTGGACCGGTCGAGCTCGCCCGCCATGAACAGCAGCAGGGTGACGTCACCCAGGGGGACGAGGCGCAGCGAGAGGGGCATCACCCGGAATCCCTTCCCTCCGTGGCCGGGCACATGCCAGGGACCGCCGGGATATGATCCATTGGCCGTCATGACGTGGGGCTGAGGCGCAGGCGAGCGGGAATGTCCCTGATGACGAGGAAGCGGAGGACATGAACCGGGCACCAGGCATGGTGGACGTGGCGCGCGAAGCCGGCGTGTCGCACGTCACCGTGTCCCGCGTCCTCAACAACCATCCTTCCGTGCGCCCGGAGACCCGCGCGCGCGTCGAGGCCGCCATCGAGAAGCTCGGCTACCGCCGCAACAGCGTCGCCCGCGCGCTCAAGAGCCGCCGCTCCTCCACGATCGGCCTGGTGCTCGCCGGCACCGAGCTGTACGAGCTGTCCCGCATCCTGCACGGCGTGGAGAGCGCCGCGCAGCGCGCCGGCTACTGGGTGAACCTGGCGAGCTGGCAGGGCGGCACCACCCTCGACCTGACGGAGACCCTGCAGCGGCTCACCGACCAGGCGGTGGAGGCCATCGCCGTCATCGCCGACCGCCCCATGGTCGTCGACGCGCTGACCGGCGTCGTCACCGGCGTGCCGATGACCGTGATCATGTCGGGCAACGTGCCCAACCCCGACCTCGGCTTCGTCGAGCTGGACCAGGAGCTCGGCGCGCGACTGGCCGTCCGGCACCTGGTGGAGCTGGGGCATCGGCACATCGTGCACCTGACCGGCTCCCTGCGCACGTTCGACGCGCGCGCCCGGGTCGAGGGCTGGCGGGCCGGGCTGGCGGAGACGCCCGAGGCGCGCGGCGAGCTGCTGGAGGGCGACTTCACCGGCAACAGCGGCTACCGGCTGGCCCACTACCTGACCACGCGCGAGGGGCACGACCGGCCGACCGCGATCTTCGCGGGCAACGACCAGATGGCCATGGGCGTGCTGGCGGCCTTCGCCGAGCTGGGGGTGAAGGTGCCGCAGGACGTGTCGCTGGTCGGGTTCGACGACATCGCGGGTGCGGCGTACCTGGTGCCCGCGCTCACGACCGTGCGGCAGGACTTCGTCGCACTGGGCGAACGATCCATCGAGCAGCTGCTGCGGATGATGCGCGGGGAGCCGGCCACGTCCGAGCGGATCCCGACCGAGCTGATCGTCCGCCGCAGCACCGCCCCGCCCCGCTCACTCCCCTAGCCCCGGTTCGTAGTCGAACCGGCGGACGGTGGCTCGTGCCGTGCTCGGGCGGCCGTTGGCGGTGGCGTAGAGGCCGAGGTGGACGCCGACGAAGCCGCCCGCGCGTTCGGTGCTGAAGAAGGAGCGTTCGACGGTGCCCACCTCGGTCCAGTCGGCGGTGCCGGCGGGGCGGGCGCGGAAGAGGTAGCGGGATTCGTCCGACTCGACGGACAGGTGTGTCTTGCCGGGCGGGAGGGGCGTGGTGGCCAGGCGGGTGGTCGTGCCTACCTCCCGGATCGTCAGTGCCACCTGCGGGTGCCCCTCCTCGTCCACCGTGAGGGCGAGGGTGGCGTGGTGGGCCTGATTCTGGAAGACGGCCAGGCCGGCCTCCTCGGCGGGGTGCGCCGCCGGGAAGGTGAGGCTGGTCGTGGCGTGGCAGCGGACGTGTTGCTGGCGCCGGGCGATGAAGGCGGGCACCCCAGTGGTGGTGAGCGGCTCCGGTGCCGCGTCGATCTCCAGGCCGCGGCCGTCGGCGGCGGGCCTGATGAGGTGGGTGACGGGGCCGCGCAGGCTGCTCCATTCCAGGCCGGGGACGGCCCCGTCGAAGTTCGTACGGCCCCTTGCTGCCTCCTCCACGAAAGGGGCGGCGAGCCGGGGGAGGCGTTCGGTGAGCCGCACGCCGCCGGTCTCCGGGGCGAAGACGGGACCGTGCTCGGTCCAGGTGACGGGCACCAGGAAGACCTCGCGGCCCAGCGTGTGCGTGCCGTCGATGGGGCGGACCGCGAGGGTGACGGCCCACGTCTCGCCGTCGGGGGTGTCCACCAGGTCGGCGTGGCCGACGTTGTGGACGGGCTCGGCGGGGCCGCGGTGCCGGTGGGTCAGCAGCGGGCTGCGCGGGTCGGTGACGTACGGGCCGGTGACCGTGGCGGCGCGGGCGGCGGTGACGCTGTGGTTGCGTTCGGTGCCGCCCTCGGCGGCGAGCAGGTGGTAGACGCCGTCGCGTTTGTACAGGCGGGGCGCCTCCACCCAGGCCCCGCGCACGGCTCCGTGCCAGAGCACGTGGGTGGGGCCGACGAGCTTGAGCCGCTCCAGGTCGAGCTCGCGCATCCACAGCTCGCCGGGCCCCCTGCCGCCGGGGGCGGCGTCGCGGCAGGCGGTGAACCAGCAGCGGCCGTCGTCGTCGAAGAACAGCGACGGGTCGATGCCTTCGGCCTCCAGCGGCACGGGGTCCGACCAGGGGCCGGCGGGGTCGGTGGCGGTGACGACGAAGGTGATGCTGCCCTGCCGGTTCACCGCGACGGTGGAGACGACGTAGAACGTCCCGTCGTGGTGGCGGATGGTGGGGGCCCACACGCCGTCGGAGACGTCCAGGCCCTGGAGCGGGAGCTGGCCGGGCCGGTTCAGCACGTGCGTGAGCCGGCGCCATCGCACCAGGTCACGGCTGTGGAACAGGGGCAGGCCGGGGTAGTACGCGAACGACGAGGTGACCAGGTAGAAGTCGGCGCCGACCCGGCAGATCGACGGGTCCGGGTGGCAGCCGGGCAGGACGGGGTTGCGGAACGTTCGCACGGGGGTGGGCTCCGGGTGGCGTGACAAGGCGGAAAAGGAGGCGAGAGGAGTCGTGTTACGAGAAGGGGCTTGACAGCATGACAACGTTAACATCAGGTTAGAACCTCACGCACGACCCCGGCATCCCGCCGCGGAACGCACCACCTCGCCAGGAGCCCGCCATGACCCCACCGACCCTCCCCCAGCCTCTCCGCAGGGCCGGCCGCCGCCGCACGCTGCTCGGCGCCGCCCTGGCGGTCGCCCTGACGGCGTCGCTGGCCGCCTGCTCGTCCGACGGCAGCCCCGCCCCCTCCTCGGGGACGGCGAGCGCCGCCGGGCCGGTCACGCTGGAGTTCTGGACCTGGAGCCTCAAGGGCAGCGACCCGGCGGCCAAGGCGATCGTGGACAAGTACCACCAGCTCAACCCGAACGTGACGGTGAAGCTGTCGGAGGTGGGCGGCACCACGGAGACCGCCTCGAAGCTGCTGGCCGCCGACCAGGCCGGTGACACGCCCGACGTGGTGCAGATCGAGTACCGCGGCCTGCCCGCCCTGGTGGTGGCCGGCGCGGCCAAGGACATCACCGCCGACGTGGCCGGCGTCAAGGCGAACGTCGATGCGAACATCTGGGCGCAGACCACGTTCAACAACCAGGTGTACGGGGTGCCGCAGGACATCGGCCCGATGGTGCTCACCTACCGCAAGGACCTGTTCGACAAGTTCGGCGTGCAGGTCCCCACGACGTGGGAGGAGTACGCGAAGGCCGCCGAGCAGATCCACAAGAAGGACCCCGACGCGTACATCGCCAGCTTCGCCGCCAACCAGCTCGAGTTCTTCGCCGCGCACGCCGCGCAGGCCGGGGCGCAGTGGTGGAGCACCGACGGCAGCGCCTGGAAGGTCGGGATCGGCAGCGAGGCGTCGCTGAAGACCGCCGACTTCTGGCAGGACCTCGTGCAGCGCGACCTGGTCAAGGTCGAGCCGCTGCTCACGCCGGAGTGGAACGCGCAGGTCAACAACGGCAAGATCCTGAGCTGGGCGGCCGCGGCCTGGGCGCCGAGCGTGATCTACTCGGTGGCGCCGGACACCGCCGGCAAGTGGGAGTCCGCGCCGCTGCCGCAGTGGACGAAGGGGCAGGCCGCCGTGCCGTTCCTGGGCGGGTCGACGTACCTGGTGCCGGCCAAGTCGAAGCACGCCAAGGAGGCGGCGGCCTTCGCCGCCTGGCTGGGCGCCTCCGACGAGGGCTCCAAGCTGCTGCTCGGCCTCGACCTGTTCCCCGGCGCGAACGCCGGCCGCCAGGCCACGCTGACGCACGAGCCGCCGAAGCTGATGCCGCAGCAGAAGGACTTCTACCAGGTCACCGACCAGGTGATCAAGAACACCACGATCCCGGTGACTTGGGGGCCGAACGTGAACGTCGCCCAGACCGCCTTCGGCGACGCGCTGAACAAGGCCGCGCTCGACAAGAGCTCCTTCCGCGCGGTGTACCAGGCCACGCAGCAGGCGGTCGTCGCCGACCTGCAGAAGTCCGGCTACACCGTCACACAGTAGCCAGTCCGGCTACACCGTCACCCAGTAGCCGCGTTCGGCTCGAACCCACCCTCTGGACGTCTCATGCCCGCCACCTCCGCAGGCCGGCGCACCCGCTTGCGTGCGGCCTCCACCCCATGGCTGTTCGCCTCGCCGGCCATCGTGCTGTTCACCCTCTTCCTGGTCATCCCGATCGGTTATGCGATCTACCTGAGCTTCCGCGGCTTCCGCGTCGAGGGCGGCGGCGCGTTCGGGCGGCGCGTGCAGGCCTTCGTCGGGCTGGACAACTACACCACCGCGCTGAGCGACCCCGAGTACGTCGCGGGGCTCGGCCGGGTGCTGCTGTACGGCCTGATCTCCATCCCGACCGTGCTGGGCCTGGCGTTGCTGTTCGCGTTGCTGCTCGACACCCCGCGGGTGCGGGCGCGCGGCTTCGCCAGGACGGCGATCTTCCTGCCGTACGCGGTGCCCGGCGTGATCGCCAGCCTCCTGTGGGGCTTCCTCTACCTGCCCAGCACGAGCCCGATCACGTACCTGGCCCGGCAGCTCGGCGCCGGCCCGCTGGACTTCTTCGGCTTCCCCGCCCTGTACTTCTCGCTGGCCAACATCGCGCTGTGGTCGGGCGTCGGCTTCAACATGATCATCATCTTCACGTCGTTGCGGGCCATCCCCACCTCCGTGTACGAGGCGGCCCGCATCGACGGGGCGAGCGAGCTGCAGATCGCCTGGCGCATCAAGATCCCGCTGGTGGCGCCCGCGCTGGTGCTCACCGGGTTGTTCTCGGTGATCGGCACCCTGCAGCTCTACAGCGAGCCGGCCACGCTGCGGCCGATGACGACCACGATCAGCTCGTCGTGGGTGCCGCTGATGAAGATCTACCAGGAGGCGTTCTCGAACGACAACCTCGGCGGGGCCGCGGCCGCCTCCGTGGTGCTGGCGCTGGGCATCCTCGTCCTGTCGCTGCTCCTGCTGCGCTTCTTCCAGCGCCGGACCTTCGGAGACAACGCATGACCGTCGTTACCACCACCGGCACCACCGGCGACCGCCAGTTCCGCCGCCGCCGTCCCCGGGCCCGCCGCCGGCCGCGGCTGCCGTTCACGGTGCTGCTGCTCGGCGCCCTGTACTGCCTGACCCCCGTGGCGTGGGTGGTCATCGCGGCGTCGAAGACGCCGCGCGAGCTGTTCACCACGTTCTCCTTCGCGCCCGGCAGCGGCCTGTTCGACAACCTGGCGAACCTGAGCGCGTACGGCGGCGGCCAGTTCTGGCGGTGGGGGCTCAACTCGCTCCTGTACGCCGGCCTCGGCGCGATCCTGTCCACCCTCGTCTCCGCCATGGCCGGGTACGCCCTGGCCAAGTTCCGCTTCCGCGGGCGCGAGGTGCTGTTCTCGGTGATCCTGGCCGGGGTGCTGGTGCCCGGCATCGTGCTGGCCGTGCCGCAGTACCTGCTGCTGGCGAGCGTCGGCCTGGCCGGGACGCACTGGTCGGTGCTGCTGCCGGTGATCATCAACCCGTTCGGCATCTTCCTGTGCCGGGTCTTCGCCAACGCCGCCATCCCGGAGAGCACGCTGGAGGCGGCCCGCCTGGACGGGGCGGGCGAGCTGCGCATCTTCGGCACGATCGTGCTGCCGATGATGGCGCAGGGCCTGGTGACGGTGTTCCTGCTGCAGTTCGTGGGCATCTGGAACAACTTCCTGCTGCCCTTCATCATGCTCTCCGACCAGGACAAGTATCCGATCACGCTGGGCCTGTACACGTTCCTGGGCAAGGGCGCGGGCGACAGCGACCTGTACCCGCTGGTCATCATGGGCTCGGCGGTGTCCGTCATCCCGCTGATCGCCCTCGTCCTGGTGCTGCAGCGGTTCTGGCGCGCCGACCTGCTGGCCGGCGGACTGAAGGGATGACCGGCCGATGAAGTTCACCGACGGCCTCTGGCAGCTGCGCCCCGGCGTCACCGCGCTGTACGCGGCCGAGGCGTACGACGTCCAGGCCGGGCCGGACACGATCACCGTCACCGCGCCCACCGCCGTCATCCGGCGCCGGGGCGACACGCTCAACCGCCCGGTGCTCTCGCTGCGCCTGTCCTCCCCGCTGGAGAACGTGGTCCGCGTCCGCGTGGAGCACCACGCGGGCGGCGGGCGCGGCTTCGACCTCGTGGGCGCCGAGGACGGCCAGGGCATCGTCAAAACGGATGAAACGGGCGGTGCCACGCTCACCAGCGGCGCGCTCAGCGCGACCATCGCGCCGGGCGCCCCCTGGAACCTGTCCTTCCACGCGGACGGCCGCCCGCTCACGTCGAGCGGCCACAAGTCCATCGGCTACTTCCGGCTGGCCGCCGGCGCGCAGACCGACCCCGGCCCCGTCGGCAACCCCGGACGGGGCCGTCCGCCCACCTCGCGCAGCAGCTCTCCCTCGGCGTGGGCGAGGTCGTCTACGGGCTCGGGGAGCGGTTCGGCCCGCTGGTCAAGAACGGCCAGACGGTCGAGATCTGGAACGCCGACGGCGGCACCTCCTCGGAGCAGGCGTACAAGAACGTGCCGTTCTACCTCACCAACCGGGGTTACGGCGTCTTCGTCGACCATCCGGGGCACGTCTCGTACGAGGTGGGGTCGGAGGCGGTGCAGCGGGTGCAGTTCTCCGTGACGGGCGAGAGCCTGGAGTACCTCGTCATCTACGGGCCGTCCCCCAAGCAGATCCTGGAACGTTACACCGCGCTCACCGGCCGGCCCGCCCGCCTGCCCGCCTGGTCGTACGGGCTGTGGCTGTCGACGTCGTTCACCACGGACTACGACGAGCGGACGGTGACCTCGTTCATCGACGGGATGGCCGAGCGCGACCTGCCGCTGTCGGTCTTCCACTTCGACTGCTTCTGGATGCGCGAGTTCCACTGGTGCGACTTCCAGTGGGACCCGCGCGTCTTCCCCGACCCGGAGGGCATGCTGGCCCGGCTGCACGACAAGGGGCTGCGGGTCTGCGTGTGGATCAACCCGTACATCGCGCAGCGCTCGCCGCTGTTCGACGAGGCCGCCGAGCGGGGGTTCCTGCTGAGGCGGCCGGACGGGTCGGTGTGGCAGTGGGACCTGTGGCAGGCCGGCATGGGGCTGGTGGACTTCACCCATCCCGGCGCGGTCGAGTGGTTCCAGTCGAAGCTGCGGGTGCTGCTCGACCAGGGGGTGGACACGTTCAAGACGGACTTCGGCGAGCGGATCCCGCTCGACGTGGTCTACGCCGACGGCTCCGCGCCCGAGCGCATGCACAACCTCTACACGCAGCTCTACAACCAGGCCGTGTTCGAGGTGCTGGAGGAGCGGCGCGGACGGGGCGAGGCGGTGCTGTTCGCGCGGTCGGCGACGGCGGGCGGGCAGCGCATGCCGGTGCACTGGGGCGGCGACACCGGATCGACGTACGAGTCGATGGCGGAGACGCTGCGCGGCGGCCTGTCGCTGGCGTTCTCCGGGTTCTCGTTCTGGAGCCACGACATCGGCGGCTTCGAGGGCACGCCGGACCCGGGCGTCTTCAAGCGCTGGGTGGCGTTCGGGCTGATGTCGTCGCACTCGCGGCTGCACGGCTCGTCGTCGTACCGGGTGCCGTGGGCGTTCGACGAGGAGGCCGTCGAGGTGACCCGGCTGTTCACGAAGCTGAAGCTGCGCCTGATGCCGTACCTGTACCAGGCGGGCATCGAGGCGCACGAGACGGGGACGCCGGTGCTGCGGCCGATGGCGATGGAGTTCCCCGGCGACCGGAACGCCGCCCATCTCGACACGCAGTACCTGCTCGGCCCCGATCTGCTCGTCGCGCCGGTCTTCACCCCCGACGGGACGGTGGAGCTCTACCTGCCGGCCGGCACGTGGACGAACTACCTGACGGGCGAGCGGGTCGAGGGCGGGCGGTGGCGTACCGAGCGGCACGGGTTCACCTCGATGCCGATCTACGTGCGCGAGGGCGCCGTCCTGCCCGTGGGCGGCAGGGACGACCGGCCGGACTACGACTATCTGGACGGCCTGACGCTGCTGGTCTATCCGGGTCCTGACGGCGAGACGACCGTGACCGTCACCGATCCCGCCACGGGCGTGCCCGCGCGGTTCACGGTGACGCGCTCGGGTGGCGAGGTGTCGGTGTCGTCGTCGGTGGTTTCCGGCTGGACGTACGAGTCTGCCTGAGTGAGGCTTTATCCCGATATGATCGCGTCCATCACCTATAGGCGCCGATATCCCCCTTGACGCGACCTCTTGACGCGACCCCTTCACGCGAATCCCGGAGATCTTGCTGCATGGACCTCGCCACGCGCCGGCGCCGGCAGGCGCTGTTCCTGTTCTTCCTCCTCCCCGGGATCGCGATGTCGTCGTGGGTGACCCGCACCCCCGACCTCCGTGACGGCCTGGAGGCGTCCACCGCGCAGATGGGGCTGATCCTGTTCGGCCTGTCGCTCGGCTCCATGATCGGGGTGCTGTGCTCCGGGCGCCTCGTCTCCCGCTTCGGGACCAGGCCCGTCATGGGCGTCGGGACCGCGCTGATCGTCGCCGGCCTGGGCGTCATCAGCGCCGGCAGCCTCCTGGCGTCGGCGCCGCTGGTCATGGCGGGCCTGTTCGCGTTCGGCCTGGGCATGGGCGGCGGCGAGGTGGCGATCAACGTCGACGCCACCGACGTCGAACGCCTCACTGGCAAGACGACCATGCCCATCCTGCACGGCTGCTTCAGCCTGGGCACCGTGGCCGGCTCCTGCGCCGGCATCGCGGCCACCGCCGCCCGCCTGCCGGTGCACTGGCACCTGGCCGCCGTCACCCTGATCGCGGCCGCCATGCTCCTGTACGCCATCCGCGCCATCCCGGCGGGCACCGGCCTCGGCACGCCCGGCGAGACCCGGTCCGGCTCCGCGCGGCCGAAGGTGTGGAAGGACACCCGGCTCGTCCTCATCGGCGCCGTCGTCCTGGCGATGGCGCTGGCCGAAGGCGCCGCCAACGACTGGCTGCCGCTGCTCATGGTGGACGGGCACGGCCTCGACGCCACCGCCGGCTCCCTCGTCTACACCGGCTTCGCCGCCGCCATGACCATCGGCCGGTTCGGCGGCGCCTACTTCCTCGACCGCTTCGGCCGCACCGCCGTCGTCCGCGCCAGCGCCGTCTCCGGCGCGATCGGGCTGCTCCTCGTCATCTTCTCGGACAACGCCGTGCTGGCCGGGGCCGCCGTGCTCTTCTGGGGGCTCGGCGCGGCGCTGGGCTTCCCCGTCGCGCTGTCGGCGGCCGGCGAGACCGGCCCGGACGAGACCGCCCGCGTCAGCCTCGTCGCCACCATCGCCTACCTCGCCTTCCTCGTCGGGCCGCCCGGGCTCGGCTTCCTCGGCGACCACTGGGGGCTGCGCACCGCCATGCTGGTGGTGCTCGCCTTCGTCGTCTCCGCCGTCTTCCTCGCGCCGGCCGTCGACACCCGCGGCCGGCTCGCCGCCCAACACTCCCCCTCGCGCCCGACCTGACCCCGCCGGGCGCTTTCCCTCCCGCACGACCTGACCCCCTTGTGTGAGGTCCACCGGTTGGCCCCACAATGATCCATGGCCGACTTCACGCCGCTGCTGCCCGGTGACCCAGAGGAGTTGGGCGGCCTGGAACTGCTCGGCAGGCTCGGTGAGGGCGGGCAGGGCGTCGTCTACCTCGCCCGCACCCCCATGGACGTGCGCGTGGCCGTCAAATGGCTGCGCCCGTCGGGCGACGACGGCTTCGAGCGCTTCCTGCGGGAGGCCGAGGTCGCCCAGCGGGTGGCGCCGTTCTGCACCGCGGCCGTGCTGAGCACCGGGGTCGAGCAGGGGCGGCCGTACATCGTCAGCGAGTACGTCGAGGGCCGCTCCCTGGAGCGCGTCGTCCGGCAGGACGGGCCGCTCGCCGGCGGGGACCTGGAGCGGCTGGCCGTCGGCACCGCCACCGCGCTCGCCGCCGTCCACCAGGCCGGCGTCGTGCACCGCGACTTCAAGCCCGGCAACGTCATCATCGGCGCCACCGGGCCGCGCGTCATCGACTTCGGCATCGCCCGCGAGCTCGACCCGGCCACCCTGACCAGCAGCACGCAGATCGGGACGCCCGCGTACATGGCTCCCGAGCAGGTCATGGGGCGGGGCGTCGGGCCCGCGGCGGACGTGTTCGCCTGGGCCGGCACGATGGTGTTCGCCTCCTGCGGGCGGGCGCCGTTCGGCCTCGACGGGGCGCACGCCGTGCTGAGCCGGGTGCTGAACGCGCGGCCCGACCTGGGCGCGCTCGACGGGCAGCTCGGCGAGCTGGTGCTGCGGTGCCTGGCCAAGGACCCGGCGAGCCGGCCGTCTGCCATGGACGTGATCGCCTGCCTGCTGCGCAACCCGGCACCCGGCGCCGACCCGCTCGCCGAAGGCGCCCGCCAGGCCGCCCGCCCCGCCTTCCGCGACGCCACCCAGGACAGCACCCAGGACGCCCCGGGGCACGGCGCCCGCATCGGCTCTCGAAGCGGCCTGCAGAGCGGCTTCCAGAGCAGCCTTCCGAGCGGCTTTCCGAGCGGCCTTCAGAGCGGTTTCAAGGACGACGCACGTGGCGGCGCTCGGGGGGCGTCGCGGGGCGGTCGCTCCAGGTCGCCGCGCGTGGCGGTCCTCGTCGCCGCCGCGGCCCTGGTCACCACGGTCGTCCTGGTGACGGGGCTGGCCGTGCCCGGCTGGCTGCGGCAGCCGGGCGCCGCGCCGGCCACGCCGTCGCGTGCGGCGGCCCCGCCCACGCCCTCGGCGCTGGCCTTGCCCGGCGGCGCGATCACCCTGTACGAACGGCCGTCCGACCCGATCACGCTCACCGCGTACGAGGTGTACGACAAGAAGCTCGACGAGGACGCGGACTACGCCAGGAGCTCGCTGCGCGGCACGTTCGACAAGTATCCGGACAACGTGGATTCGCTGGTCTCCCCCGACGGCCACCTCCTGGCGGGCCGGCCGGAGGACTACACCTCCGACGGCTACGACTCGATCCTCATCACCGACCGGCGCGACGGCTCCAGCTTCCGCGTCAAGACCGTGCGCAAGCCGCTGGACACGAGCCTGCGCGCCTGGTCGAAGGACGGCACCCGGATCCTGCTCAACCTCGACAGGAAGAGCGAGGACAAGCGGGGCGAGACGGTGTGGACCACGCTCGGCTTCGCCATCGTGGACGTGCCCCAGGCGCGGGTGCGGGTGGTGCGGGTGGCCGACGAGAGCGTCCGCGACGGCAACTTCGGCTGGGACGGCGACGAGCGCGGCGTGGTCGCCGTGCACCGCGACGACGAGGGGCTGCGCTTCTTCGACGCCTCCGGCAAGCACACGCGGGACCTGCCGGGGGTGGGCCGGCCGGCGTCCGGCACGGTGGACCTGTTCTCGCCCTCGGGCCGGACGTTCGTGACGAACTGCCCGGCCAGTGACGGCGGCGGCGAGCACTGCCTCTGGGACGCGGCCACCGGCCAGCAGGTCCACAGGTTCACCTCCGACTGCGACAAGGTGCTCGGCTGGTACGACGAGTCGCATCTGTACTGCTGGGAGAACGACAACGGCACCGACTCCGAGGTGCGCGTCGTGGCGTTCGACGGCAAGCTCACGCACACGCTGCTGCGGGCGGCGGACGAGCTGGAGGTCTCCCCCTACTTCACGGTCGATCCGACGACTTCCTGACCCGGCAATTGCCGGGTCGGGAATGGCGGCATCGGGCGGGCACGATGCGGAATTCACCGTTTCCCGTTCATCACTTCCATGAATAGTCGGTCGCGTGTTTTCCTGCTGTGGGGAAAGTTTGTCAGCACAGAAACGGGGAGAATCGTGCGCAAACTGTTAATGATCATGGCTGTGGCCGTGCTCGCGATGACGGGCCTGTCCGGGCCGGCCACCGCCACGACCGCGACCGCCGCCGCGTGGGAGTGCCCGGGAGGGTACGTCTGCTTCTACGGCAGCCAGAACGGGGTCGACAAGATCTGCCAGACCGCCGTCAGCGGGGCTTTCACCTGCAACGGCGTGCGATCCCTGTTCAACAACGGCTTCGCGGCGCCGGGCCTCGACCACGTCGACCTCTACGGCCCCTCCGGCTATTACTTCGGCTGCTTCCACTACGGGTGGGCCGAGGGCCGCTACAACGTGGCGACGGGCCTGTCCATCAACATCGCCCGCGTCCAATGGCGTGGTGAATGCCCCGCCGCCGCCACCGAAGCCGACTCGAGGCTGACCCAGGTCTCCTGATTGTGCGGCTTTTTGGGCCCCGCCCGGCAGTGCCGGGCAGGGCCCGTCGCCGGATCCGTTAATTGTCGAAGGCGCCCGAAATGGCGGTGCGCCGATTTTATGCTGTCCGGGAAACATGACGCGCCCGGAAAAGGGCGCGACGGCGGCCGGGCGGCCGTGGCAGCATGGCGCGGATGGCGATCAACGCGGGATACGAGCCGAGCGACGCGGCGCTGTCCGCGATCGCCCGGCGGCACGGCGTCGCTGCCGGCCGGGTGCGGCCGTTGCCGCCGGGGGTGGCCAACCACGTGTTCCTGCTCGGCGACGATCTGGTGCTGCGCGTCCCCCGGGCCGCCGAGTTCCTGCCCGACCTGGTCAAGGAGGCCGCGGTCATCCCGGTGGCGCTGCGTGCCGGCGTGCGCACGCCCGAGGTGGTCGCGTTCGACGACTCCTGCTCCGAGGTGGACGTCCCTTATATGGTGCTCACCCGGGCGCCCGGAGCGGATCTCGCCCGGCTCGGCCTTTCCGAGGGCGACGCCGCCGGGCTCTGCCGGGAGGTGGGCCGCGAGCTGGGCAAGCTTCACGGGTCGGCCTCGGTGCCCGCCGGCGTTCCCACGGAGGACGACACGGGAGATCCGTGGGAGCTCACGGGCCGGCTGCTCGCGGAGGGGTGGATCGACGCCGGGACGGCCCGCCGGCTCACCGGCTGGTTCGACCGGCTGTCACCGCACCTGCCGGCGAGCCCGTCCCCGGTGCTGGTGCACGGCGACGTCGCCCCGCAGAACCTGCTCGTCTCCCCCGGCACGACGCGGCTGAGCGGGATCGTCGACTGGGGTGACGCCGCCCGCTCCGACCCCGCCGTCGACTTCGCGAAGATGCCGCTGACCTGCGTGCCCGCCCTGCTCGACGGCTACCGGCAGGAGGCCCACGCGCCCGCGCCCGCGTGGGAGGCGCGGGTGTTGTGGCTGCATCTCACCTGGGCGCTGGGCCGGCTCGCGGCTCCGCAGCCGCGGCCCGGCGAGCGCCACTGGACCGCCCCGCCGGCCAGCCGCATCCTGGGCCTGCTGCACTTCTTCGCCGCGGCCCCGCCCGCCCCTTGGGCGGACCTGACCTGACCGGCGAGCAGGGCGTTTGTCAGCGGGTCGTGCGGGAGGGGACGAACGGGGCCCGGCGGGAGAGCTCGACGGCGGCGAAGCCGTCGCGGAGCATCCGCGTCTCGTACTCCCGCTTGGCCTCCGCCAGGGAGGAGCGCCCGGCCAGCAGCCGCGCCAGCAGCGCCGCGTGCTGGAGCGCCACGTTGGCGCCGTCGCCGCGGCCCGGCGACATGGTGTGGATCGCGTCGCCGAGCAGGGTCACCGCCGGCTCGTCCCAGGGCTTGACGGGGCGGGCCGAGGTGATCGGGACGCCGAACGTGCCGGGCACGTCGGCGGCGGCGACGATCTCGCCGGGCGCCGGATGCCAGCTCTCCACCGTGCGGGCGGCCAGCCGGTGCAGCTCCTCCGGCGCGGACGGGCGTTCACCGCCGGCGGGGGTGGCGACCATCCAGGAGAAGTAGCCCGGAAGGTCGGTCAGCCGGGCGCGGGGCGCCAGGCGCGCGGCCGCCCGTGACGGGGGCTCGGCGGTGCGGCAGGTGGCCACGGAGAAGGCGGTGCCGTCCGGCGCGATGACCCGGTTGAAGCTGTCGACCAGCTCCGGCGGGACGCGGTCCAGCAGCGCGGCGGTGATCGGGGTGCGGCCCCACACGGCCCAGTCGAGCTCGTCGACCACGGCGTCCGGGACGAGCTGCCGCCGCACCGCCGAACGGGTGCCGTCGGCGCCGACGAGCAGGTCGCCCACGGCGTGCGAGCCGTCGGCGAACACGGCCCGGACGCGGCCGTCGGGCAGCGGCTCGTAGTGGTCGAGCGCCGAGCCGAACCGGACGACGTCCTCCAGGCCGGTCAGCAGGATCTCCCTGAGGGTCAGCCGGTTCACCCCGAACGGGGCGTCCTCGCCGTCCGGCGCGGGTGGGATGGGCCGCTGGAACTTCGGGCGGAGCCGCTCGTCCGTGAAGATCATGTGGGTGGCCGTGCGGATGGCGGCGGCCCGGCACAGCCGGTGGAGGTCGGCGGGCAGGCACTCGCGCAGGGCCCGGGCTCCGGTCTCCTTGATGCCCAGCCGGTAACCCTGCCCCCGGATCTCGGGGGACTCGTCGCGTTCGTGGACGTGGACGCTCAGGCCCGAGGCACGCAGTGCCTGGGCGAGGCAGAGGCCGGCGATCCCACCGCCGGCGACGATGACGTGGAGCGGTGACCGCTCGGTGTGTAAGGAATTCATCGCCGTCAGGGTAACCTGACGATCTCGAGGGCGTCAAGGTAACCTGACGGCCGGGAAGCCGCTCCGGCTCGGCTAACCTGGCGATCGTGAGCGCCGACGCCGACCGTGGCAACGAACTGTGGACGAGGTGGAGCACGTTCCTGGAGCGGATCCGGCTCCAGCACGCGCTGGCGGACGCGCGCTCGGCCGGCCGCCAGGAGGAGGCGGCCCGCCTGGAGGGCAGGCTCGCGGAGCTGCCCGAGATCACGCCGCTGGAGGCGCTCCAGGCCAACGCCGACCTCATGGGCATGCTCACCGCCCAGCGGTGGATCGCCATGCGCATCGCCCAGGCGGAAGGGGCCAGCCTGGAGCAGATCGGGCGGCAGCTCGGCATCTCCAAGCAGTCGGCGTGGGAGTTCATGAAGCGCCGCATCGACGCGCACGAGAACGGCTGAGCCCGCCCCCACGGCCTGGGACGCGGCGGCGAATGCGGGCGCAGGCCCGCCGGTAACGCGGAGAATCGCCGTCTTTCTGCTGCTCGTGTATCGTCGTGAACCATGTTCCGCCCCCTGCAGGCCGGCGAGCCGACCCGGCTGGGTGACTATCGCATCGTCGGCGGCCTGGGCGAGGGCGGGCAGGGCGTGGTCTACCTGGCCGAGCACCCGTCCGGCGAGCGGGTGGCGATCAAGATGCTGCACGCCAGGCTGGCGGTGCGCAGCGAGGCCCGCGAGCGGTTCCTGCGCGAGGTCGACGCGGCCATGCGGGTGGCGGCGTTCTGCACGGCACGCGTCCTGGACGTCGCGGTCGACGGCGACCGGCCCTACATCGTCTCGGAGTTCATCGACGGCCCCTCGCTGGAGGACTCCGTCCGCGAGCACGGCCCCAGGTCAGGAGGCGCGCTCGACCGCATCGCGGTCAGCACCGCCACGGCGCTGGCGGCCATCCACCGGGCCGGCGTCGTGCACCGCGACTTCAAGCCGTCGAACGTGCTGCTCGGCTCCGACGGCCCCCGCGTGATCGACTTCGGCATCGCGCGCGCCGTCGACATGACCGTCACGGGCGGCGGCTCGGTGGGCACCCCCGCGTACATGGCTCCCGAGGTGATCCACGGCGAGCCGGCGCAGCCCGCGTCCGACGTGTTCAGCTGGGCGGTGACGGTCGGCTTCGCCGCCACCGGCCGCCCGTCGTTCGGCCAGGACACGATGCCCGCGGTGATGTATCGCATCCTGAACGCCGAGCCCGACCTGTACGGCGTGCCCGAGCCGCTGCGCGCCCTGCTCACCCGGTGCCTGGCCAAGGCGCCGCAGGAGCGGCCCACGGCGGCCGAGGTCCTGCACTTCCTCCTCGGCCACGACCGCGGCGAGCCCGCCGCCGGCGGCGGCTCCGGCTCCGGCACGCACCCGGCCGCGGCGCCGCCCACCGCCGCCATGCCCGGCTGGACCCCCTCCCCCGGCATGACGCCGCCCGGATCTCCGCTCGGCACGCCGCCCGGGTCACCGCTCGGGTCTCCGCCCGGGTCACCGCTCGGGTCTCCGCTCGGGTCTCCGTCCGGTACGCCGCCGCCCGCCGGGGCGCCTTCGTTCGGAACACCGTCCCCGGACGCATCACCCTACGGCGGCTCGCCGGACGTCCTCACCACGGGCTCCGGCCGCAAGCGGTCCAGGCTCGTGGTCGTCGGCGCGGCCGCGTCCGTGGCGGTGCTCGTGAGCGTGATCGTGGTGGCCCTGCGGGGCGGCACGAGCCGGCCGCCCTCGTCCTCCACGCCCCCGGCCGCGACGGCGACGGCCACGACAGCGGTGACGACGGACACGCCGCCGCCCGCCGCGGCCCGCCCGTACGGCACGAAGCTGGCCAAGATCTCGCTCGGCGGCGAGGTCAACAGCATCGCGATCAGCAAGTACGGCGACGACCGCGTCGTGGTGGCCGGCGGCACCAAGGGCGTGGCCAGGGTGTGGAAGCTCGGCGCCCGCCCCACCGAGGTCACGGAGCTGGCCGAGCTGGAGAACATCGGCGGCGAGCAGACGGGCGCCGCCGTCGACGTCGGCGAGGTGGACGGGCAGGCGGCCACGTTCAGGCGGCTGCAGAACGGCGGGGTCGTCGTGTCGGCGGCCCAGGGCAACGCGCCGCTCGGCCCCACCTACAAGGGCCACCGCGACATGGTCTACACGATCGCCACCGCCCACGTGTCGGGCAAGACCCTCATGGTCAGCGGCGACCAGGCCGGCGGCGTGCACGTCTGGGACCCGAAGACGGGCAAGGACACCGGGCGCCAGCCCAAGACGACCGGCGGCGACCCGATCTTCGGCGTCGCCACCGGGACGATGGACGGGCATCCGTTCGCGGTGACCGCGTCGGCCGACGACACCGCCCGCGTGTGGAACCTGGAGACCGGCGCCCTGGGCGCCACCTTCCGCGGGCACACCGCCGACGTGTTCGCCGTGGCGACCACCGACATGGACGGCAAGCCGGTCGGCATCACCGGCGGCGCCGACCAGCAGGTCCGGGTGTGGGATCTGGGCAGCGGGCAGGAGGTGGAGTCGTTCTCCGGCCACAACGCCGAGGTCGCCGCCCTGGCGGTGGGCCGGGTGAAGGGCCGCGCGGTCGTCGCCTCGGGCGGGTTCGACGGCACCGTCCGCGTCTGGGACCTGCGTGACGGCAAGCAGGTCGGCGACCCGCTGAAGGTCCCGGCCGGGCGCGTCTACTCGGTGGCGATCGCCGAGGACCGCGGGGAGACCTGGCTGGCCGCGGGCGACGTCAAGGGCAACGTCACCGTGTGGAGCCTCGGGCCGGCCTCTCCCTGAAACGCCGGCGCCTCGGCGGGGGATGACCGGTTCCGGCCAAGTGCCCGCACTTCACCCGGGCCGGTGGTTGACGTACGTTCGCGACCACCGGATCTCACCGAGGAGGGACATGCTCCCGCGCTCGATCAGGCGCGCCGCGACGGCCGCCGCCTTATCCCTGACCCTCGCCGTTCCCCTCTCCGCCCCTCTGCCCGCCTCCGCCGCCACGGGCGGCGTGCCCGGCGCGCCCGGGATCGGGGACGTGTACTTCCCCGACTACGGGAACGGCGGCTACGACGTCAAGCACTACAGCCTGAAGCTGGACTACCAGCCGGGCACCGACCGGCTGGAGGGCCGGGCGGCGCTGCTGGCCACCGCCACGCAGACGCTGTCGCGCTTCAACCTCGACTTCCTGCTGGACGTGCGGGAGGTCAAGGTCAACGGCCGGGCGGCCGCCTTCGCCAGGACGGGCGCGCACGAGCTGGAGATCACCCCGGCGCGGGACCTGCCCAGGTTCCTGCCGTTCGTCGTCGAGGTGGCCTACGCGGGCGTCCCCAGCTCGGTCGAGGTGCCCGGCATCGTCCGGCCGTGGATCAAGCGGGCCGACGGCGCGCTCGCGCTGGGCGAGCCGGAGGTCGCCTGGTGGTGGTACCCGAGCAACGACCATCCGGCGGACAAGGCCACCTTCGACGTGACGGTCACCGTGCCGGAGGGCAAGCAGGTGATCAGCAACGGCGTGCTCGCCTCCCGGCGCACCGCGCGCGGCACGACGACCTTCCGTTACGTGATGGACAAGCCGATGGCCACGTACCTGGCCATGCTCTACATCGGTGACATCGAGGTGCACCGGACCCGCTCGTCCACGGGCCTGCCGGTGACGACCGCGTACGACGTGACGCTCGGCCCGCGCATGGAGTTCGCGAAGGCCAGCGTCGAGCGCACGCCGGAGGTGATCGCGTGGGAGTCGAGCGTGTTCGGCCGCTACCCGTTCTCCTCGATGGGCGGCTCGGTCGTCAACGAGAACGTGGGCTTCGCGCTGGAGACCCAGTCGCACCCCGTCTACGACTCGGTCTTCTTCGAGACGGGCCCGGACATCAGCGTGGTGGTGCACGAGAACGCCCACCAGTGGTTCGGTGACAGCGTCGCGCTGAAGCAGTGGCGCGACATCTGGCTGAACGAGGGTTTCGCCACCTACGCCGAGTGGCTGTGGTCGGAGAAGGAGGGCACGGGCACCGCGGCCGAGCTGGCCAACGCGCTCTACGACGAGATCCCGGCCGATCACCCCCGGTTCTGGGTGCGGGTTCCGGGCGATCCGAGCCCGGAATTCCTCTTCTACGCCTCGGTCTACTGGCGGGGCGGCATGACGTTGCAGGCGCTCCGCGAGGAGGTCGGCGACCAGGACTTCTTCGCCATTCTCCGGGCCTGGGCCCGGATCAAGCAGCACGGCAACGGGAGCACCGCCGAGTTCGTCTCGCTGTCGGAGAAGATCTCCGGCAAGCAGCTGGACGCGCTCTTCCAGACCTGGCTCTACACGCCGGGCAAGCCGGCCAGCCCGCCGGGTGCGGTGCCTTCCACCGCCGCCAGGAAGGGGCTCCCGGCCTCCTACGAGAGCCACAAGAGGTTCCACGAGCTGCTGCACGGCCCCGCCTGAGCAGTTCGCCGTGCGCGCGGCGACCCGGCCGCGCGCACGACCCCCGCCTCCCCGGGGCCGCTGATACGATTCAGCGCGATGGCGGGCGAGACGGAGGAGGCCCGGGTGGCCAGAGCGCGGCGCGTCACGTCCGTCGATGTGGCCCGCGAGGCCGGGGTCTCGCAGACCACGGTCAGCTACGTGCTCAACAACGTGCCGCACCAGAAGATCTCCGAGGAGACCCGGCGGCGCATCCACGCCGCCGTCGAGAAGCTCGGCTACACCCCCTCGGCCGCGGCCCGCACCCTGCGGCTCGGCCGGAGCGACATCGTGCTGCTGCTCGTCGCGAGCATGCCGCTGGGCCCCACGGCCGTCGAGCTGATCGAGCACCTCACCACCGGCCTCGAACGCCACGGCCTGAGCGTGATCACGCGCATCGAGAGCGGGCGCGGCGCCGGCTCGCTGTGGAAGGACCTCGCGCCGGCCGCCGTGGTCTCCTTCGCCCCCGTCGCCAGGGAGCAGCGGGCGGACCTGCGGGCCGCCGGCACGTACGTGGTCGACGTCTGGGGTGACAGCGACGGCGAGCCGGACGTCCTGACGCGCGGGCAGCTCCGCATCGGCCTGATGCAGGCCGCCCACCTGGCCGCCAAAGGGCACACCCGCATCGGCTACGCCACCCCCGCCGACCCGCGCCTGCGCGCCTTCTCCGAGCCGCGCCTGGAGGGCGTGCGGCAGGGCTGCGCCGAGCACGGCCTGGCCCCTCCTGACGTGCGGGAGGTCGCGCTGGACGTCGGGGCGGCGACCGCGGCGGCGCGGGCGTGGCAGGCGGCGGGCGTCACCGCCGTGTGCGCGTTCAACGACGAGGTCGCCATCGCGCTGCTGGCCGGCCTGCGCGCCACCGGCCGGCCGGCGCCCGCCGGGCTGGCCGTCATCGGCGTGGACGACATCCCCATGGCGCGCTTCGCCGAGCCGCCGCTCACCACGATCGACCAGCACATGGAGACCGTCGCCGCCGAGCTGGCCGACGCGGTGCTGAGCGGCCTGGAGAAGCCGGGCACCCGCGGCCGCCCGCCCTCGGAGACCGCGACCCTGGTGATCCGCGGCTCGACCTGATCCTCAGGAGCCGCACCGGCGCGTCATCGACGGGGCTCATGAAGGACGTGCCCGCAACCCGGCGAGCGCCAGGCCGAAGACCCGCTCGCGCTGGGCGTCGTCGGTGTACTCGATGGCGCTGATGCCGGAGAACATCCGCAGCAGGTCGTCGATCGCCGGCTCGGGAGCCGCGGCGCCCGCGCGCTGCGCCCGCTCCAGCAGCGGTCCTCCGGCGTCGCGCATCGCCTTGCGGCAGGCCTGGAAGGTGTCGGTGGAGCGGTTGAGCGCGTCGGCGAAGGCCAGTTTGGTCCTGATGTAGTCGACGAAGTGGCGCAGCCAGGCGGCGAGCGCCTCCCACGGGCCGAGGTCGTCCCGCCCGGCGAGGTCCGTCGCGGCCCGGCACAACTGCTCGACCTCCTCGCGGTGCACCTCCTCGACCAGGTCCTCGCGGGTGGGGAAGTTGCGGTAGAGGGTGGCGATGCTCACCCCGGCCCGCCGGGCGACCTCCTCCAGCGACGCCTGCGCCCCCTTGTCGGCGAACGCCTCGCGGGCCGCCGCGAGCAGGGCGTCGAAGTTGCGGGCGGCATCGGCACGCCTGGGACGCCGCGACGCCGGCCGCGGGGCGCAGGCCGCCGCCGCCCTCGCCGCCGCCGGCCTCACGGTGCGGCCCGTGCGGATCGACGTCACCGACGACGCGTCCGTCAGCCAGGCGGCCGAGCTGATCGAGCGCGAGTACGGCCGGCTCGACGTCCTGGTCAACAACGCCGGCATGCTGCGGCGCAAGACCGCCGCCGAGGTGTCGGCCGGGGACCTACTCCCGGAGTTCGAGACGAACGTGTTCGGCATGGTGCGGGTCGTCCACGCGATGCTGCCGCTGCTGCGCCGGTCCCCGGCGGCGCGCGTCGTCAACGTCTCCAGCGACTCGGCCGTGTTCGCCAAGGCCACCGAGCAGGGCTCGATGTTCGCCCGCTCCCACGAGTCGTTCGCCTACTCGGCGACGAAGGCGGCGGTGAACATGCTGACCGTCAAGTACGCCAACGCCTTCGCCGACGATCCCGGCACGGCCCACATCAAGATCAACGCCGTCACGCCGGGCTACGTCGCGACCGACCTCAACGGCTTCAAGGGCGAGCGCACCCCGGACGAGGGCGCCCGCGCGGTCGTCCACTGGGCCACGGTCGGCGACGACGGCGCGTCGGGCGGCTTCTTTGACGACCGCGGCCGCATGCCCTGGTGAGCCCGCCCGAAAGCCCGTGACCCGCGCGGCGCGGAAGCGTAGGATCGCGTCGCGAAGCGATGCGGATTCCCCCCGGCGTCTCCTTGAGGAGGGCCCATGCACTCTTCCTACGGAGATCACGAGTACCGCCCGCCGCCCCCGGTCCCCGCGACGCCGACGTCAGGGGTCGCCGTCGCCAGCCTCATCTTCGGCATCATCGGGTTCGTGGGGAGCTGGTGCCTGTTCGGCATCCCGTCCCTCGTGGCCGTCGTGCTGGGGCACGTCGCGGCGAGGCAGACCAAGCGCGGCATGAAGGGCGGGCACGGCATGGCGGTGGCCGGGCTCGTCCTCGGCTATCTCGTGATCGTTCCCGCCCTCGTCGTCTCCGGCTTCCTGCTCGCCAACCCCTCGATGGTCGCCGAGTGGATCAACCAGACGCTCTCCGGCGTGCGGTTCTGACGACGTTCACGTGCGCGCGTCCTCGGCGAGCGCGGGCACGAGGGAGGCCAGGAAGTCCCTGATCGCGCGCTCCATCCGCACCGAGTCGCGGTCGAACAGCCACTGGGCCTGCACGCCGTTGATGAGCGCGATCGTCATCGTGGCCAGCGTCTCGGGGTCGCTGGACGAGCGCAGCTCCCCGCGCTCGGCCAGGGCCTGGAACGCCATGGCGTAGAAGCGGCGCAGCATCCGGTAGCGCTCGGTGTAGTAGGCGTGCGCCGGGTGGTGCGGCGAGGTGGCCTCCCCCGAGACGACGCAGTGCAGCTCCATGAGGCCGGGCTGCAGCTCGTTGTCGAGGATGATGGCGAGCATGCCGCGCAGGCTCTCGACCGGGTTGGCGCTCGCGTCGAGGGCGTGCGCCGACTCCAGGTAGGCGGTGCCGCGCTCGTCGCGCAGCGCCAGCACGGCGGCCAGCAGCTCCTCCTTGCTGGAGAAGTGGTGCAGCAGGCCCGTGTAGCTGATGCCGGCGCGCCTGGCGATGTCCTTCATGGTCGCGCCGTAGAAGCCGGTCTGGCCGAAGGCGTCCACGCAGGCCTCGACGACCTTGCGGCGGATCGCCGCCGTCTTGGCGTACGGCCCGCGGGCGGCGCTCTGCGTCACGTTCTCCTCCGGCGGCAGCTCAAATTCGTACCTCTATTCGGTTTTTATGGTAGCGCGCCGAGATCATCCAGGAGGGCCCACCCCAAAACAGTATCGCAATACGAGTTTCGGTGTTACTGTGTGCCGACCCGGCACCAGCGAGCAAGGAACGAACGATGACCCGACCCGGATTCCTTTGGGGAGCAGCGACCGCGCCACACCAGGTGGAGGGGAACAACGTCAACAGCGACTGGTGGCTGCTCGAACAGCGGATGCCGGGCATGGAGCGCAGCGGCGACGCGTGCGACAGCTACCACCGCTACGCCGAGGACATGCGCCTGCTGGCCGAGGCCGGGCTCAACACCTACCGCTTCGGGATCGAATGGGCACGCGTCGAGCCGGCCCCCGGCCGGTTCTCCCGCGCCGAGCTGGCCCACTACCGCAGGATGATCGACACCGCCCTCGGCCTGGGGCTCACCCCCGTCATCACGCTGCACCACTTCACCAACCCGCGCTGGTTCGCCGAGGACCAGGGCTGGATGGGCGAGCGGGCGATCGAGCGGTTCCGCGCGTACGTCCAGGAGGTGACCCGCATCCTGGACGGCGTCGAGTGGGTCTGCACGATCAACGAGCCCAACATGCTCGCCCTGATGGTCACGATGAGCAGGGCCGCGCAGTCCGGCGACGCCAGGTCGTGGATGAGCCCCACCGTGGAGGGCGCCGCCCGGCCCGTCCTGCCGGACCCCGACCCGAAGGTCGGGCACCGCCTGGCCGAGGCGCACGACGCCGCCCGCGAGGTGCTGCGCGAGCACACCGGCGCCGCCGTCGGCTGGACCGTGGCCTGCCAGGCGCTCACCGCGACGCCCGGCAACGAGGAGCGGCTGCGCGAGCTGCGCCACGTCCGCGAGGACCTGTACCTGGAGGCCGCCCGCGGCGACGACTTCATCGGCGTGCAGTCCTACTCCAGCCAGGCCGTGGACGAGCACGGCATCGTCCCCCACGCCCAGGGCCCCGACACCACGATGACCGGCAACGCCTACCGGCCCGACGCCATCGGCATCGCCGTCCGCCACGCCTGGGAGGCCACCGGCCACACGCCGATCCTCATCACCGAGAACGGCATCGCCACCCCCGACGACACCCGCCGCATCGCCTACACCAGCGAGGCGCTGCGGCACCTGTTCGCCTGCATGGACGAGGGCATCGACGTGCGCGGCTACATCCACTGGACCGCGATCGACAACTTCGAGTGGGGCCACTGGGGGCCCACGTTCGGGCTCATGGCCGTGGATCGCGAGACGTTCGAGCGCACCCCGAAGCCGAGCCTGGCCTGGCTGGGCGAGGTCGCCCGCCGCGGTGGCCCCGCCTGACGACCGCCACCTCGTCACAGCAGTCCTGGCCCTGGCTTCTCTCGGAAGGCGTGCTCATGGCCACTCCCCCCACTGCCGACCCCTCCTCCGGCACCCGCACCTCCGGCGACCTGCCGAGGGCGAGCGCCGGCTACATCTTCTGGATGATGGCCGCCAACTTCGGCATCTCCATGGCGTTCGTCGTGCCGCTGTCGTTCTCGCTCGCGGTGCGGATCGACGAGCTCGCGCCCGGTCGCGAGGAGGTGCTGGGGTACGTCACCGGCACCGCCCAGACGATCTACCTCGTGCTCAGCCCGCTGCTCGGCGTGTGGAGCGACCGCACCCGCAGCCGTCTCGGCCGCCGCCGCCCGTTCATGCTCGCCGGCCTGGCCCTGGGCCTGACGGCGCTGGCCTGCATCGCGGTCGCGCCGAACGTCCTGCTGGTGGGGGCCTGCTGGATCGTCGCGCTGCTGGGCTGGGCGACCGCCGCGCAGGCCATCCTGAACGTGCAGGCCGACCGCATCCCCGAGGAGCAACGCGGCAGGATCGGCGGGTTCACCGGGCTGACCGGGCAGATCGCGCCCATCGTCGGCGTCGGGATCACCACCGCCGTGACCGGCAGCACGTTCCTCGTCTTCGTCCTGCCCGGCCTCGTCGGCGCGGCGCTGCTCGCGGTGTTCCTCGTCGTGGGCGGGGAGGACGACACGCGCGGCGCCGTGCACTCCGCTCCCGTGTCGGTGCGTACGCTGGCCTCCAGCTACGTGTTCAATCCCCGCAAACATCCGGACTTCGGGTGGAACTGGCTGGGCCGCCTGCTGTTCTTCCTCGGGCTGTACTTCAACACCACGTTCACCACGTTCTTCTACGCCCAGCGCCTCGACCTGCCGGTACGCGAGGTCGCCGGCACGGTGGCCGTCATCGGCGTGGTCGGCGTCGTCGCGGCGGCCGTCGGCGCGGTCGGCGGCGGCCTGCTGTCGGACAAGCTGCGCAGGCGCCGGCTGTTCGCCCTCGTCGGGGCGCTGTTCTTCGTCGCGGGCGGCATCGTCGAAGCCTTCGCCGGCTCCTTCCTCGTCCTGCTCGCCGGCTCCGTGCTGATGCAGCTCGCGATCGCGTTCTTCAGCGCGGTGGACCAGGCGATCGTGCTGGCCGTGCTGCCGAGCCGGGAGGAGGCCGGGCGTTACATGGCGGTGGTGGCGTTCGCGCACAAGCTGCCGAGCGCGGTCGCGCCGCTGATCGCGCCGTTCGTCATCGGCGTCGGGGCGAGCGCCGGTTCCGGTGAGAAGAACTACACGCTGCTGTACCTCATGGGGGCCGCGCTGGCGCTGGCCGGCGGGCTGCTGGTGTTCACCCGGGTGAAGGGGGTGCGCTGAGCGTGGGCGCGGCACCGTACGACCTGCGCGTCGCCACCGGCGGCGACCGGTTCCCCGTCTCCGAGGAGCGGCCCGCGCTGTCCTGGAAGCTCCCAGCGGCGTGGGACCGGCAGGACGGCTACGACCTGCAACTCCGGGTGGACGACTCGGAGCACGCGGTGGCGGACGTCGGCTCCGCCCGCCACCTGTTCGTCGGCTGGCCGCTGCCGCCGCTGCGCAGCCGCCAGTCCGTACGGTGGCGGGTCCGCACCCGGCGCGGCGAGGAGCGCTCGCCCTGGTCGGCATGGCATGCCTTCGAGTCGGGCCTGCTGAATGACGACTGGTCGGCACGCTGGATCTCCCCGCGCGAAGACGCCGTCCGGCAGGAGGGCGGCCGGCCCGCGTACGTGCTCACCGGCAGCGTGCACCTGCGGGAGGGCATCGCCCACGCCCGCCTGTACGCCACCGCGCTCGGCCTCTACGAGGCGTTCGTGAACGGCACCCGCGCCGGCACCGCCGAGCTGGCCCCGGGCTCCACCTCCTACGGCGACACGCTGCACGCCCAGGCCGCCGACGTCACCGGCCTGCTCAGGAGCGGCGCCAACGACCTGGAGATCGTGCTGTCGGACGGCTGGTACCGGGGCAGCAACGGCACCTGGCGCAAGCGCGACTGCTGGGGCACGACCACCGCGGCCCGGCTCCAGCTCCACGTCCGCTACGCCGACGGCACCGAGACGGTCACGGGCACTGACGGGAGCTGGACGTCGCGGCGCGCCGCCATCGTCCGGGCCGACCTGATGAACGGCCAGACGACCGACTTCACCGCCCCGCCGGGCCCGCGCACCCCGTGCTGGTGGACGCGGTGACCGCCCCGCCGATCTCCTGGTCCCCGCCCCGCCGGTCCGCCGGGTCGAGCGGCGCGCCCCGCTCTCGGTGACCCGGCTCGACGGCGGCGCGTGCGTCGTGGACTTCGGCCAGAACGCCTCCGGCTGGATCACGCTCACCGACCTGGGCCCGTCCGGCACCCGCACGGTGATCGACCACGGCGAGCACCTGGACCCCGCCGGCGACCTCACCACGAGCCACCTGGACAGCCGGCGGCCGGGCGAGGCGCCGATCCCGTTCGTGCAGCGCGACGAGGTCGTCTCGTCGGGGCGGCCGGGCGAGGTGTTCGAGCCGCGCCACACCGTGCACGGCTTCCGCTACGCGCGCCTGTCCCGGCACGTGGACCCGGCGAGCGTCACCATGCGGGTCGTGCACACGGACCTGCGCCCGACCGCCACCTTCGCCTGCAGCCACGACGACCTCAACCGGCTGCACGAGGCGGCCCGCTGGAGCTTCCGCGGCAACGCCGTGGACCTCCCGACCGACTGCCCCACCCGCGAACGCCTCGGCTGGACGGGCGACTACCAGATCTTCGCCCCGACCGCCGCCCGCCTGTTCGACGTGGACGGCTTCAGCCGCAAGTGGCTGCGCTCGGTCCGCGACGACCAGCTCGCCGACGGCCGCGTGGTCAACTCCTCCCCCGACCCCAACCGGCTCAAGACGCACGACGACCCGATGGCGGAGGCGATCACCGGCTCGGCCGGGTGGGGCGACGCCGTCGTCCTGGTGCCGTGGGTGCTGTACGAGACGTACGGCGACACCCTGGTCCTGGCCGAGAACTGGCCCGCGATGCGCCGCTGGGTCGAGTGGGCGCTCGCGACCGCCCGCGACACCCGGCACTCCTCCCGTACCGGGAAGCTCCCGCACGAGCGGTACCTGTGGGACGGCTCCTTCCACTGGGGCGAGTGGCTGGAGCCGAAGCGGCGCGCGCCCGACGGCACGCTCGTGGACCCCGTGATGAGCGACCCCATCGCCTGGTACACGGCCGACAAGGGCGAGGTCGGCACCGCCTACCTCTACCGCTCCACCCGCACGATCGCCGCCGTCGCCGGCGTGCTCGGCCACGCCGAGGACGCGGCCCGCTACCGCGAGACGGCCAGGAGGGTGCGTGACGCGTGGCGGACGGAGTTCCTGGACGCCGGCGGCCGCACCGGCGCCGGCACGCAGGCGAGCTACGTGCGCGCCCTGGCCTTCGGCCTCGTCCCGCCGGAGCTGCGCGAGAAGGCGGCCCGCCACCTCGTCGACCTGATCGGCGCGGCCGGCGGCCACCTCGGCACCGGCTTCCTGTCCACGGCCGACCTGCTGCCCGTCCTCGCCGACACCGGCCACGCCGACGTCGCCTACGCGGTGCTGCTCCGGCGGACCTCCCCGTCGTGGCTGGGCATGCTGGACCGGGGCGCGACGACGATCTGGGAGGACTGGGACGGCGTCGCCGACGACGGCACCGCCACCGCTTCGCTCAACCACTACAGCAAGGGCGCGGTCGTCCGCTTCCTGCACACCCACACGCTCGGCCTGCGGCAGGCGCCCGGCTCGGTCGCCTGGGAGTCGTTCGTCGTCGCGCCGGTGCCCGACGCGGCGGTCACCTGGGCCGAGGGGACGTTCGACGGCCCGCAGGGGCGGATCGCCGTCGCCTGGCGGGTGGCGGACGGCCGGCTGACCATCGCGGCCGACGTGCCCGGCGGCTCGCGCGCGGACATCCGCTTCCCGGACGGCACCACGTTCAGCGCCGGCCCCGGGCACTTCTCCCGGAGCCGGCCCCTGTAGAGGACTACGGCCTGCGGCCCGCGAGCCCGGTCCAGCGGGCCCGCAGGGCGTGGGCCGCGGCCTTGGGCCTGCGGTCGCGGGTGAACACGCCCTTCCTGTTGCCGTCCACGCGGTGGATGCCGTCGGAGGTCTGGAAGTCGGCGAAGTTCCACACGTGCTCGCCGACGAACGCCTCGATCCGGTCGAACACGCGATGGTTCATCGCCAGGTACGCCTGCTGGTACTCCTCCGTCCACGGCGTGTCCCACACCGAGTGCAGGCCGGGCATGGTGTCGGCGCCGTACTCCGTCATCATGATCGGTTTGCCGAACCTCTCCGCCCACCCGCGCAGGTCGCGCTCCAGGTACGTCTCGGCGGTGGCCAGGTCGCCGGTGGCGATGTACCAGCCGTAGTAGCGGTTGAGGCACAGGACGTCGAACAGGTCGGCGATGCGGTCGTTGTCGTGGGTGGCGAAGATGACGGCGGCGTAGCAGACGGGCCGGGTGGGGTCGAGCTTGCGGGTCAGCTCCACCAGCGGCTCGAAGTACTCGCGGGCGCCGTCCTCGGCCGAGGACGGCTCGTTGGCGACGCACCACATGACGACGCTGGGATGGTTCTTGTCGCGGGCGATCAGCTCCCTGATCGCCTGGGCGTGTGCCTCGCGGGTCTCGTCGCCGAACGTCTCCGGGGAGAACGTCGGCCGGGGCGGCACGCCGGTGAGCCCGCCCTGCACCGCCAGGTTCAGCCCGACGGCGGCGGTCTCGTCGATGACGACGATGCCGTGCCGGTCGGCGAACTCCATCACCTCCTCCGCGTACGGGTAGTGCGAGGTGCGGAAGGAGTTCGCGCCGATCCAGTCCATGAGCTGGAAGTCGTGCACGAGGTAGGCGTCGTCGTGGCCCTTGCCGCGCACGGGCGTGTCCTCGTGCTTGCCGAAGCCGGTGAAGTAGAACGGCTCGCCGTTGATGAGGAAGCTCGTGCCCCGGACCTCGACGGTGCGCACGCCGAACGGCTCGGTGTAGACGTCGCTCACCCGGTCGCCGTCGAGCACCTCCACGACCAGGCCGTAGAGGTAGGCCGCGCCGGGCCGCCACAGCGTCACGTCGGGGATGCGCAGCACGCCGTTCGCGCCCTCGCCGGTGGCGACCTCGGCGCCGTCCGCGTCCACGACCCGGACCCGCACACCGGCCGGGCCGCTGGTCCTGACGGAGTAACCGACCGTCCCGGTGTCCCCCTCGACGCCCGGCACGATCGTGACGTCCTCGACGTGCAGGTGGGGGACGCTGTAGAGCCACACGGAGCGGGCCAGGCCGGCGTAGTTGGAGAAGTCGTGCAGGTACGTCTGCCGCCGCCGCCCGTCGGCGGTGACGGTGATCGTGCCGGGCGGGATGGTGCGGCCGGTCAGCTCATTGCCGACGCCGATGGTGAGCCGGAACTCGTGGCCCGCCGTCACGTGCTCGGTGACGTCGGCCTCGAACGGCGTGTAGCCGCCCGCGTGCTCGGCCACCAGCACGTCGTCCACGTACACCCGGCCTTCGTGCGTGGCGGCGTCCACCCGCACCCGCACCCGCTCCCCCGCCCAGCCGCGCGGCACCCGCACGCTGCGCTGGTACCACACCCAGCCGACGTGGTCGCGGATCTCCCGGTCGGTGAACAGGTCGTTGTAGCTGGCCGGCACGGCGGCCTCGAGCGGCGTGTCGAGCCTCCCGCCCCAGGGCCGCTCGCCGGCGGCGGCATCGATGGCGAACCGCCACAGACCGTCCAGGTTGACCAGCTCGCGGGTGGGGGTGGCACGTGGCCTCAGCATGGCAAAGCCTCCTCAGCGGCGTCTATGACGCCTCACCCTAGCATCGAAACTCGAATCGCAATACGAGTTTCAGGGCCGCACCCGCTCACCGGCCCGGACGAAGCGGGCGTGCGCGGCGAGGGGGTCGGGGAGCCGGTCGAGGGCGGCGAGCCAGCTCGCCCCTGCGGCGCCGTCCCGGGCGGTGAGCAGTTCGTGGCCGTCCAGCAGGGCGGTGACCGCCGCGCGTACGGGGCCGTCGGCGGTCAGGACGCCGCCCGCCAGCACGATCGGCCCTTCCCGGTGCACCCGGTTCGCCGTGGCGGCCAGGCGGCGGGCCGCTTCGGTGACGACGCCGGCGGCGCGGGGTCGCCGGCCGCGGCGGCCTCGGTCACGAGGGGTGCGGCGGCGGCCACCACTGTCGGCTCGGCCTGGGCGAGGCGGACGACGCGGTCGGCCCGCCGGCGCGGTGCCCCCGTCACGGCGAAGTGCGCGCTGACCAGCTCGACCAGCGGCCCGCTCGTCAGCCCGCGATCGAGGGCGCGGACGGCCTCGCGGATCCCGGCGCGGCCGATCCAGAAGCCGCCGCCCTCGTCGCCGAGCAGCCAGCCGAGCCCGTCGGCCACGTCCGTGACGGCGTGGCGGGCGAAGCGGGCGGCCGCCGCGCCGGTGCCGGCGAGCAGCACCGTGCCGGACGGGGCGGGGGTGCCGGCCGCGTAGGCGACGTCCACGTCCCCGACCAGCCGGGGCGGCGCGGTGAGGCCGCACGCGGCCCACACCTGGCGCAGCGTCCCGGCGAAGTGCTCGTCCGCGCCCGCCACGCCCGCGACCGAGCCGGCCACCAGCGACGGGTCCAGGCCGTCGAGCGCGTCCCGCAGGGCCCGCTCGATCGCCGTCCCGGCCGCCGCGGCGCCTCGGGCGGCGGGGTTGCCGGGGCCGGCGACGCCGTAGCCGAGGCGGGTGCCGTCCGCCGCGTGCACGGCGGCCCTGGTGGTGGTGCCGCCGGCGTCGACGCCGGCGAAGAGCGTCATCGCAGCAGCCGCGCCGCGCCGGGCGCGAGGGTGAAGGCCGGGCCGCAGGGCTCGTACGTGCCGGTCGCCGGGTCGAAGGCGGCGGTGACGCCGCCGAGCCGCACCTCGGCCGGGGCGTCGAAGCGGGCGTTGCAGACCAGCCGCAGGCCCTCGGCGTAGTGGCCGATCAGCAGGTCGCCGGTGTGCTCGGCGGCCGTCCAGCCGGTCAGGTGCGGCGCCACCGGGCGCAGCCAGCAGGTGTTGAGGTCGCGGACGGCGGCGTAGCGGGCGGTCGGCTCGCCGTCGGGGCCGATGAGGGCGGGCCGGAAGCCCTCGCCGCGGGCCGGGTCGGGCGTCCAGTAGGTGAAGTACTGGATGCCGGTGTAGCCGTAGGCGAGGGCGGTGTTGACCTGCCAGGCCAGCTCGGCGGCGGTGGGCTCGCGGTGGCCGTCGTAGGCCAGCGTCTGCACGTACATCCAGGCCGGCAGGCCGGCGCGGCGGGCGTGCTCGCGCACGGTCGCGAGGTCGTCGAGGTAGCCGTCGTCGAAGCCGCCGGTCAGGAACGGGTAGCGGTCGAAGGAGAGCACGTCGGGGCGGACGAGCGCGGCGAACTCCCCACGTAGGCGTCGTAGGGGCCGGTGGCGTGGCTGGGCAGGAGGTTGGCGTAGGCGAAGGCGCCGGCCGCGCGCACGGCGGCGACCCCGGCCGCCACGCGGGGGAACTGCGCGGCGTGCGGCTCGTCCATGACGCCGATGCCGCGGAAGGAGCGGAACGGCCGGTAGTCGTCCACGACCTGCCGGATCAGCGGGCCGGGGTCGACGTCGAGGTCGCGCATGAGCACGTCCACGCGCGGGTCCGAGGCGACCAGCACGCCGAGGCCGGCCTCGTCGGCGCAGGCCAGCGCGTGCCGCAGGATGATCCGGTCGTTCAGGTAGTTGCCGGTGATGACCAGGTCGATGCCGGCGTCGGCGAGCTGGCGGTAGCGGGCCGGCGTCGTCTCGTGCGGGGGCGGCGGCCAGAAGGCGGCGATCGTCAGGCTCACAGGGCGCCGATCCTGATCCGGCCGGCGTAGCGGGCCACGAGGGCGTCGTTGTGCGCGTCGGCGCCGGGGATGTTGGCCGACAGGTAGACGGGCGGGACCGTTCCGTCGGCCAGGAGCAGGCCGATCGCCTCGGCGACCATGAACTGCACGATCAGCGCGGAGGTGATGGAGGAGATGCCGCAGATCGGGCCGTGCTCGGTCGGCAGGACGGCGTCGCCGTACGGGGCGAGGTTGTCGAGGACGATGTCGGCCAGCTCGAACAGCCGCTGCCCGGACGGGTGGCGCGAGGTGATGGCCCGGCTGTGTTCGAGCGAGGTGATGGCGATGAGCGGCAGGCCGCGTTCCTTGACGAGCCGGGCCATCTCGACGGTGGAGCCGTTGCCGCCGGAGTTGGAGGCGACGACGAAGGCGTCGTGGTCCTGGATCGTGTGCAGGGCCAGCACCTGGTGCGCGGTGGCGGGGTCGCGCTCGGCCAGCGGGTCGAACGCGCCGGGGTCGGCGGAGCCGAGCACCACCGGGTCGCGCAGGGCGAGCCGGTTGGTGGGGATGAGGCCGCCGGCCCGGCCGGCCACCTCCAGGGCGACGGCCTCGGAATGCCCCGTCCCGTAGGCGTGCAGCACGCCGCCCGCCCGCACGGTCGCGGCGATCAGCGCTCCGGCCTGCCGGATGGCGGGCAGCTGGCCCGTCGTCAGCCGGTCCAGGCGGGCGCGCGCCTCGTCGGCGAAGGACATCACAAGATCCATGTAGGGGTTCCTCAACGGTTCATGCCGGCGGTCAGCCCGGCGACGATGTGGCGGGTGGCCAGGACGAAGAGCACGACCAGGGGGATCGTCGTCATCACCAGGCCGGCGAAGAGCGTCCCCCAGTCGTTCTGGAACTGGCCGAAGAAGTGGGTGAGGCCGACCGGCAGGGTCAGCTTGCTCTCGTCCCGCATGAGGATCAGCGGGTAGAAGAAGTCATTCCAGATCGGCACGAACTGGAAGACGACCACGGTGGCGAGCGCGGGCCGGACCAGCGGCAGCATCACGTGCCAGAACGTCGCCAGCGGCCCGGCCCCGTCCAGGGCGGCGGCCTCGTCCAGCTCGTGCGGGAGCTGGCGGAAGAAGGCGGTCAGCACGAAGACGTTGAACGGGACCGACCCGGCCGCGTAGACCAGGACGAGCCCGGCCGGCGAGTCCACCAGCCCCATGCTCTGCAGCAGGTAGAACAGCGGCAGCACGCCCAGGTGGGCGGGCAGCGTCATGCCGGAGACGAAGTAGGCGGCGAACAGGCCGCGCCCGCGGAAGGCCGCGCGCCCGAGCGGGTAGGCGGCCAGCAGCGAGACGGCCGCGCCGAGCAGCACCGAGCAGACGACCACGACGGCCGAGTTCACCACGTACGTGGAGAAGGACGCCTGCGTCCACGCCTTGGCGTAGTTGCCGAGCCCGGTCGGCCAGCCGAGCGGCCGGTCGAAGATCTCGCTGGTGGGCCGCAGCGAGCTGAGCACCATGACGAGCAGCGGCGCCATGGAGAAGGCGGCGTACCCCCACAGCAGCACCTTGATCGGCAGCGCTCTCACGCCCGCCTCCTCAGGACCCGCTCCAGCAGCAGCGTCGAGCCGAAGATGAAGGTGAACATGAACACCGCCAGGGCCGAGGAGGTGCCGATGGCGTTGACGTCGCCGGAGGCGAAGGCCGTGCGGTAGAACAGCAGGCCGAGCACGTCGGTCGCGCCGGCCGGGGCGCCGTTGGAGCCGCCGAGCGCGTACACCAGGGCGAAGGTGCCCATGCTGCCGATGAAGCTGAGGATCGTCACGGTGGCCATGGCGGGCTTGAGCAGCGGCAGCGTGATGCGCAGGAACACCTGCCAGGAGCTCGCGCCGTCGGTGCGGGCGGCCTCGGCGTACTCCGGCGGGATGCCGCCGAGCGCGGCGCTGAACAGCAGCATCGGGAAGCCGACCCACTGCCAGGTGGTGATCAGGATGACGGTCGGCAGCGCGGTGTCCGGGTCGCCCAGCCACGGCATCGCGAGGCCGAGCGGCTCCAGCAGCGCGTTGACCGGGCCGAAGGCGGGGCTGAGCAGCAGCGTCCACAGGTAGCCGATGACCAGGGGGTTGACCAGGTACGGCAGGGCGAACATGGTCTGCAGCGCCCGCTTGCCGCGCCGCACCCGGGACAGCGCGACCGCGAAGGCCAGGCCGAGCGTGTTCTGCACGAGCATGGTGCCGACGAACAGCAGCGCGTTGTGCCCCAGCGCCGGCAGGAGCTGGTCGAGGAAGGGGCCCGCCAGCAGGCCGGCGTAGTTGTCCCAGCCGGCGAAGCCGGCGCGCAGCGTGCCCTTCCAGGAGAAGAAGCTGTAGCTCAGGCCGGTGAACAGCGGGTAGATGACGAAGGCCGAGTAGAGGAGGAAGGCGGGGATCAGGAACAGGTACGACGATCCCCGCCTCGCGCCTAGAGCCATGTGGACACGCTCTTGTCGAGCTGTTCGGCCGCCTGCTTCGCGGTGACGCGGCCCAGCAGCATCTCCTGCAGCGCCTTGGCGAACACGGTGGCCGAGGTGGGGTTGCCGTAGGCGAACTCGTTCATGAAGTAGGTGGCGCCGTGCTGGTCGAAGGTGGTGGCCACCTCGCCGAGCAGCGGGTCCTTGGGGGTGACGCCGGGCACGGCGGAGAAGGTGCGCAGGGTGTCGGTGTAGAGGCGGCCGTAGTCCTTGGAGGCGAGCCAGGCGGCGAACTTCAGCGCCTCGGCCTGGTGCCGGGTCTTGATGTTGACGCCGTACGAGCCGTCGGTGAAGCCGGGCATGAGGCCGGGGCCGTCCGGGGCGGGCGGGGTGAAGACGCCCAGCTCGACGCCCGGGGCGTTCTCGGTGAAGAAGTTCAGCTCCCACAGGCCGCCGGGGAACATGGCGGCCTTGCCGGCGGAGAACAGCATCTGGGCGTCGGTGTAGGACACGCCGGCGGCGTTGTCGGGGAAGTACGGCTTGAGCTGGTTGAGCTGGTCGATGCCCTCGACGAAGCGCGGGTCGGTGAACGTCTTCCGCTTGGCCTTGACGTCGGCGAGGAACGCGTCGCCGCCCCAGTGGGCGGTGCCGAAGATGCTCGCCACGATGGGCAGCATCCAGTCGTCCTTGCCGCCGAAGGCGAACGGGATGACGCCCTTGGCCTTGAGCTTGCCGGCGGCGGCGATCATCTCGTCGTAGGTCTTCGGCGGGGTGACTCCGTGCTCGGCGAAGATCTTCTTGTTGTAGATCACCTGGAGGGTCTGCACCGCGAACGGCACGCCGTAGGTCTTGCCGTCCTTGTCGCCCTTGGCGGCGCGCAGCACGTTCTCGTCGAAGTCGGCCAGGCCGGGCACGGTCTTGGTGTCGAGCGGGAGCAGGCGGCCGGCCTCGACGAGGGGCTGGAGCTGGGGGCCGGCCCGCAGCCAGGCCAGGTCGGGGCCGCTGTCGCCGGCCAGGCCGGTGGACAGGATCGTGTCGTACTCGGTGGAGGTGGTGAAGGAGCGGGCGTCGACGTCGATGCCGGGGTTGAGCTTCTCGTACTCGGCGAACATCTTGTCGAAGTTCTCCTCCGGGCCCCAGCCCCACACCGAGAGGGTGACCTTGCCCTCGTCGGCACTGGTGGTGGTCGAAGGGGCACAGGCGGTGACCGCCATCGCCAGGGCGAGGGCGGCGGCTGCGAGGCGCATGAAGGCTCCTAGCGGGGGGAAAGGCGGTGCTGGGCGACCGCGCCGGTGGCCGCGGTCAGCAACTGGTCGCTGGTCTCGTGGGTGCGCTGGACGACGCCGATGTAGAGGCAGTCGAGGACGAGCATCTGGGTGTGGCGGGCGGCCACGCCGCCGGCGCGGAAGGGGGTGTCCTGGGCGGCGGTGGTCAGGACGATGTCGGCGGTCTCGGCCAGCGGGCTGCGGGGGAAGTTGGTGATCGCGATCGTGGTGGCGCCGCGCTCCTTGGCGATGGTCAGCGGCTCGACGACCTCGGCCGTGGTGCCCGAGTGGGAGATGCCCACGGCCACGTCGCGCTCGTCGCGGGCGTTGGCGCTGCAGATCGCGTTGTGCACGTCGGACCACAGCGCGCACGGCCGGCCGATGGCGTGCAGCCGCAGGTGCAGGTCCATGGCCACGCCGGCGCTGCCGGCCACCGCGAAGAAGTCGATGAAGCGGGCGCCGACCAGGTGGGTGACGGCCCGGTCGACCGCTTCGAGGTCGAGCTGGGCGGCCGTCTCCTCCATCGCGCGCATGTCGCTGGCCAGCAGGCTGCGCAGGACGAGGCTGCTGGGGTCGTCGGGCGAGAAGGCGATCAGGCCCTGCTCGCGGGGGGCCGCGTCGTTGCGGCCGAGCTCGGCGGCCAGGGCCAGGCGCAGCTCGGGGTAGCCGCTCAGGCCGAGCTCGCGGCAGAAGCGGGTGATGGTGGTGAGCGAGGTGCCGCACCGCTCGGCCAGCTCGCCGATGGTCGAGGCGGCCACGGCGGCGGGCTCGGCGAGGATCGCCTCGGCGATGCGCCGGTGGGTCGCGGTGAGCGTGGGCACATGTCACCTTCGACGCCATGCGCAACTTCCTCATCGCGCTCGTGCTCGGCGGCACCAGCCTGCTGCCCGCGCGTGCCGAGACGGTGGACATCCAGTTACTCGCCTTCAACGACTTCCACTCCGCCTTCCCCAGCAGCTTCGCCACCACGGAGTCCGGGCCCGTCCCCGCGGGCGGCGCGGAGTACCTGGCCGCCCACCTCGACCGGCTCCAGCGCGACAACCCCCGGGGCACGCTGCGGCTGTCGGCCGGCGACAACATCTCCTCGACCACCATGAACATGACGGCCCTGCACGACGAGCCGGCCATCGAGGCGCTCAACCTCATGCGGCTGGACGCCTCCGTCGCCGGCAACCACGAGTTCGACGAGGGCCTGGCCGAGTTCCGCCGCATGGAGAACGGAAGCTGCCACCCCATCGACGGCTGCGCCGTCCCCGGCTTCAAGGGCGCCGACTTCCCCTACCTGGGCGCCAACCTCGTCGACACCACCACCGGCAAGCCCGCGCTGACCCCCTACGTCGTCAAGGAGGTCAAGGGCGTCAAGGTCGGCATCATCGGCGTCGACTACAAGAACGCGCTCAAGGAGGCGCCCGGCCCCACCGCCCCGCTGGAGGGCCGCGACGAGGCCGAGGCCGTCAACACCTACACGGCCGAGCTCAAGGCCAAGGGCGTGCGGACCATCGTGGTCCTCATCCATCAGGGCGGCGGCCAGACCGGCGGCGGCCTGCCGAACCAGTGCAACAACCTGGCCGGGCCGATCAAGGACATCGTGCAGAGGTTCGACCCCGAGGTGGACGCCGTCATCTCCGGGCACACGCACAACCCGTACAACTGCGTGATCAACGGGATCCCCGTCACCCAGACCTCCGCCCACACGCGCGAGCTGACCAAGGTCGTGCTCACCGTCGACCGGGCCACCGGCAACCCGACGGCCGCCAAGGCCGAGAACGTCACCGTCACCCACGACATCAGGCCGGACGCCCGGATCGCCGCCCTGCGCCGCACCTACGACCAGCAGGGGCAGAAGCTGCTGGACCGGCCGGTGGGCCTGCTCGCCCGTGACCTGACCGCCACCCGCAACGCCGCCGGCGAGTCCACGATCGGCCACGCCCTGGCCGACGCCCGGCTCTTCGCGACGGCCGCCCCGGAGAACGGCGGCGCCCGGATCGCGATCCAGCCGCCCTACGGCGGCGGCATCGGCGGCGACCTGATCGTCAACCCGACCGGCAACGAGATGTCGAACCTCGTCACGCACGGCAAGGCCCTGCGCGTGCAGCCGTTCAGTAACATGCTCGTCACCATGACGCTCACCGGCGCCCAGGTGGAGCGGCTGCTGGAGCAGCAGTGGTGCGGCCAGAGCACCGCCCGCGTGCTCGGCGTCTCGCAGGGGCTGACCTACACCTACGACAACGCCAGGCCCGCGTGCGACAAGATCGACCCGGCCACGATCAAGCTCGACGGCGCCGTGATCGACCCGGCCGCCTCCTACCGCGTGACCGCCAACTCCTTCATCGCGACCGGCGGCGACAGCTTCTCGGTGCTCACCGAGGGGACCGAGCGGGTGGAGAAGGTGCGCGACATCGAGGCGTTCGAGTCCTACATCCGCGCCAAGAGCCCGCTCCAGGCTCCGGCGCTGGGGCGCGTCACCCGCGTGAACTGACCACCCGGGACGGGCTCCGGCGCGGAGCCCGTCCCCGAAGGCGTCAGCCCTTCTCCGCGCCCTGGTTCGGGTCGCGGATGAAGTGCCGCTGGAACACGACGAAGATCACCGCGACGGGGACGGTGGCCAGCAGGGCGGCGGCGAGCTTGAGCGGGAACTGGGTGCCGCCGCCGAGCGAGCCGCTGACCAGGTCGGCCAGGCCGCGCGGCAGGGTGAACAGCGCCGGGTCCTGCACGGCGACCAGGGTGTGCGGGAACTCGTTCCACGAGCCCTGGAACGACAGGATCGTCAGCGTGATCAGCGCCGGGCGCGACATGGGCAGCACCACGGACCAGAAGACCCGGAACGGGCCGGCGCCGTCGATGCGGGCCGCCTCCTCGACGCTGCCCGGGATCGACTCGAAGAACTGCTTCATGATGAACACGCCGGTGGCGTCCGCGACGAGCGGGAGGATCAGCGCGAGGTAGGAGTCGTACATGCCGAGCTGGTTCAGGACCAGGAACTTCGGGATGAAGAGCACGACCCCCGGCACCGCCATCACCGCGATCACCGCCGCGAACAGCCCGGAACGGCCGCGGAAGCGCAGCCGGGCCAGCGCGTACCCGGCCATCGAGTCGAGCAGCACCCGCCCCAGCGTGACCACCACCGTCACCAGCAGCGAGTTCGCCAGCCAGACCGGCATGTCCGTGCCCAGGAACACCCGCTCGAACGCCGACAACGTGGCCGGGTGCGGAATGGGGGACAGCGGGTTGGCGGCGGCGTCGGGGTCGGTCTTGAAGGAGTTGGCGACCTGGATGACGAACGGATAGACGAAGACGACCGAGAAGACGGCCAGAAGGATGCCTCTCATGGCCTTCATGCCTTGCGCTCCCTCATGACCCACCGCTGCACCAGCGTCAGCACCACGATGATCAGGAAGAGCACGAACGAGATCGCCGTGCCCGCGCCGTAGTCGAAGTCGCGGAAGGCCGTCCGGTACGACAGGAACGCCGGCGTCAGCGTCGTCTTGGCCGGATCGCCCTGGCTCATCACGTAGATCTGGTCGAAGACCTGCCACGTGCCGATCAGCCCGAGCGTCAGCACCAGGAACATGGTCGGCTTGAGCATCGGCAGCGTCACCCGGCGGAAGCGCTGCCACCGGGTCGCGCCGTCGAGCATGGCCGCCTCGTCCAGCGCCTTCGGGATGTTCTGCAGCGCCGCGAGGAACATCAGCATGAACGTCCCCGACGTCGTCCACACGACGAGCACGATGATCGCGCACATCGCCACGCTCGGCCCCGCCAGCCAGTCCCACCAGGTCAGGCCGAGCAGGCCGTGCTCGGTCAGCGCCGCGGGCGGCTCCCCGATCAGGAGCTGGATCACCCCGCGCGGGTCGGAGAACCACTGCGGCCCCCGCACCCCGGCCAGGGCCAGGAGCTGGTTGACCGCCCCCGAGTTGCTGAAGATGAACAGGAACACCACGCTGATCGCCACGGAGCTGGTCACCGAGGGGAAGTAGAACGCGGTGCGGAAGAACGCCCGGCGCCGGTTCACCACGAGGGCGAGGAACAGCGCGAGCGCCGTCTGCAGCGGCACCACCGCGGCGACGTAGTAGACGTTGTTGCGGAGGCTCGTCATGAAGTTCTCGCGGGCCAGGCCGTCCTCGGTGAACAGCCGGGCGTAGTTGTCCCCGCCCACGAACGGCACGCCGGCGCGGAACGGGCTGCCCTGCCCGTTCCAGCCCGTCAGGCTGACCCACAGCGCCATGAGGATGGGCAGCAGCAGGAACAGCCCGAGGATCGCCACGACCGGCGCCACGAACAGCCAGCCCGCGAGGTTCTCCCTGGTACGACTGCGCATGACGTCAGCCGCGCACGCTCTCGGTGTTCTTCTGCAGCCGGGCCAGGAGCTGCTTGGGGTCGCTGGTCGCCAGCTTCTGCAGCCCCGAATCGAAGTCGGACAGGACGCTGTCCATCTTGGGGGCGTTGACCGGGCCCTGCGCGTAGTCGGCGCCGGCCACGAAGGCCGCGTCGCCCGGGAACTCCTTCAGGTAGGCGTCCTTGGCCGACTGGCGCGAGGGCATCACACCGAAGGCCCGCGCGAACGCGAGCTGCTGATCGGCCTTGGTCATCGCCTCGACGAAGCTGATCGCCGCGTCCTTGTGCCGCGACTTGGCGGAGATCCCCCAGCAGTTGCTGAACGACAGCGTGCCCTTGCCCTTGGGGCCCGCGGGCAGCTCGTGCACCGAGAAGCGCACGTCAGGGTAGTCGGCCTGCATCGCGCCCCGGATCCAGTTGCCCTCGATGGTCATCGCGGCCTTGCCCTTGCCGAACGCCTCGCCGCCCCAGTCGGCGTCGAGCGCCCTGGCGTACTGGGCCTGCTTGGCGGTGAGCAGGCCCTTGACGTACTCCAGCGCGGCGAGGTTCTGCGGGCTGTCGCCGGTGGCCTGCTTGCCGTCGGGACTGGTGATCCAGCCGCCGGCCTGCACCATGAAGACGCCGACCCGGTCGCGGGTGTCGCCGAACACCAGCGGCGTCACGCCCTTGATCTTCTTCGTGACGGCGGTCAGCTCGTCCCAGGTCGTGGGGATGTCGTCGTCGGTGAGGCCGTTCTTCTTCCACAGCTCGTCGTTGACGACCAGGGCGAGCGTGGAGAAGTCCTTGGGCGCGCAGTAGAAGCGGCCGTCGTAGGTGAACGTCTCACGCAGCTTCGGGTAGAAGTCCTGGCTGGCGGAGATCCGGTCGGCGTACGGCTCCAGGGCGCCGACGCTGGCGTAGTCGGCGAAGCGGGAGGCGTCGACGTAGAACACGTCCGGCGGGTTGCTGCCCGCCAGAGCCTGCCCGAGCTGCTGGTGGATGTCCTGGGCCGGGGTGACGGTGGCGGTGTTGCCGCTGGCCTTCGCCCACGCCTGCGCCGCCTGCTTGACGGCGTTCGTCTCGGCGTCGCCCGAGGAGGCCATGAGGATCTGGAGGGCGGCCGGGCCGGCGCTCTGCTGCGGCGCCGGCTGCCGGTCGTCGAACCCGCTGCCGCAGGCCGTGAGAGACAGCAGCACGGCCATCGCCGCCGGGATCGTGAGGCTCTTCATGAGCGAGGCTCCTTTCGGATGACCAGGGAGGGGGTGAGCAGCACGTGCGTCGCGGCGGGCCGGTCGGACAGCCGGCTGGTCAGCAGCTCCACGCAGCGTGCCGCCGCCTCGGTGAGCGGCTGGCTGACACTGGTGAGCCCGACGGCCGCGGCCACGGGCGTGTCGTCGAACCCGACGACGTCGGGGACGACCTGCAAGGCGCCGAGCGCCACCGAGTCGCTGACGCAGACCAGGGCCGTCGCGCCGCGCTCCACCAGCTCGCGCGCGGCCGCCTGCCCCTGGGCCGACGACCCGTCGGTCTCCAGGACGAGGCCGGCGTCGAGCCGTGCGCGGCCAGCGTCCGCTCCCAGCCGGCCCTGCGGTCGTCGCCGACGCCGGAGCCGGGCTCCCAGCCGATGAAGCCGATGCGGCGGTGGCCCGCGTCGAGCAGGTGGCGGGTGGCCGTCTCGGTGCCGGAGGCGCCGTCCACGTCCACCCAGGGATGCACGCCCTCCGGCGCCCCCCACGGCCGGCCGAAGCTGACGAACGGCAGGCCGCGCCCGGCCAGCCAGGCGGCCCGCGGGTCGCCGTGATGGGTGCTGGTCAGCACGAACCCGTCGGGCTCGAACTCGCCCAGGAGCTGGTCGATCGTGTCGATCTCGGCCCGGTCGTCGGCCGCGGTGTAGAGCAGCACGCGGTAGCCGGACCGCGCGGCCGACTCGGTGAGGCCGTGCAGGAAGCGGTCGAAGACGTTCATGCCGTCCTGCGTGGTCTCGATCCGCACGGCCAGCAGCCGCGAGCGGCCGGTGCGCATCTGCCGGGCGGCGGCGCTGACCCGGTAGCCGAGGGCCTCGACGGCGTCCAGGACGCGCTGCCGGGTCTCCTCCTTGACCACCTCGGGGGAGTTCAGCACGTTCGACACCGTCTGTCGGGACACGTTGGCGTAGCGAGCCACGTCGGCGATCGTCACCTTTGACGCCATATGTGTCCTTTCTGGGGGTTTGATCGATCCAAAAGGCGTGTGCCAAGATTAGATCGTTCAAATCAACGGACTGTCAAGGGGCCCTCACCGTGCACGACCACCCTCTGCAACCGCTGCTGCACGACCTCGTCTCCACCGTCCGGGCCCCGACGACCGCGCTCAGCGGCACCGACGGCCAGATCAGGCCCGCCGGGGTGCAGGGGCTCTTCCACGCCGACGCGCGGGTGCTCTCCCAGGCCGGGCTGCTCGTCGACGGCCGCGAGCCGGAGCCCGTCGCGCACGCCGTCCCCTTCCCCGGCCTCTCCCGCTTCGTCTCCCTGGCCCGCTGGCTCGGCGACCCCACCGCCGACCCGACGGTACGCATCGACCGCGTCCGCCGCGTCACGCCCGGCGCGATGGACGAGGAGATCACCGTCACCTCCACCGCGGCCGACCCCGTGACCTGCACGGTCACGCTCACACTCGCGTGCGACCTGGCCCCCGTCGAGGTGGTCAAGTCCGGCAGAACCGCCGACCCCCTCCCGGCCTCGGTCACGGACGGCACGCTGACCTGGCACTCCGGCCGAACCCGCGTCACCGCCCACTTGGGGGCGGAGAACGGCGGAGAGGGCGCCGGCGCGCCGGGCGCTACGGCGAGCATGAGCACCGGAGTCGCCGCGGTCGCAGGCGCAGACGCGGGTGCGGGTGCGGGTGCGCGTGCGGGGCAGACACGGGCGCGAGCCCGAGCACAGGCGCTGACGCGAGCGCGGGGGCAGGCGCAGACGCGAGCGCGGACTCCGATGCGGGTGCGGGCGCTGGCGCGGATCCGGGCGCTGGCGCTGGCGCGGATCCGGGCGCTGGCGCGGATGCGGATGCGGGTGCGGACGCTGGCGCTGGCGCGGATGCGGGCGCGAGCGCGGGTGCAGGTGCGAGCGCGAGGGCAGACACGGGCGCGAGCCCGAGCGCAGGCGCGGGCGCGAGCCCGAGCGCAGTCGCGGGCGCGAGCGCAGGCGCAGACGCGAGCGCAGACACCGGCGAGAGCGCGGGCGCGGACATGGGCGTCGTTGCGGGCGAGGGTGGGGCTGTGCTCCGGTGGCGGGTGGCGGTCGCGCCCGGGCGGGCCGTGACGCTGCGGTGGGGGGTGCGGGTCGAGGATCCGGAGGCCGTCGTGGCGGCACCGGCCGGCGGGCCGGAGTGGAGCCGGCCGCGGGTCGAGGCCGACGACGCCCGCCTGGTACGCCTGGCCCGCCAGTCACTCGACGACCTGGAGTCGCTGCGGCTCACCGAGGCCGGGGCGCCGGGCGACACGTTCCTCGGCGCGGGCGTCCCCTGGTTCCTGACGTTGTTCGGCCGCGACAGCATCTGGGCCGCCCGCATGCTGCTCCCGCTGGGCACCGGCCTGGCCGCGGGCACCCTGCGCGTGCTGGCCCGCCGCCAGGGCGTCAAGGTGGACGCGACCTCGGGCGAGGCCCCCGGCAAGATCATGCACGAGCTGCGCCGCCACGACTACGACCTCGAGACCAGCGGCCTGCAGCTGCCCGCCGCGTACTACGGCACCATCGACGCCACCCCGCTGTGGATCTGCCTGCTGCACGACGCCTGGCGCTGGGGCCTGCCGGACGCCGAGGTGGCCGCGCTGCTGCCCGCCCTGGAGGCGGCGCTCGGCTGGCTCGGCTCCGACGGCGACGCCGACGGTGACGGGTTCCTGGAGTACATCGACACCAGCGGGCGCGGCCTGGCCAACCAGGGCTGGAAGGACTCGGGCGACGCGGTCCGCTTCCGCGACGGCTCGCGGGCCGAGCCGCCGATCGCCCTGGCCGAGGTGCAAGGGTACGCGTACGAGGCGGCCGTGGCGGGCGCGGCGCTGCTGGAGGCGTTCGGCCGGCCGGGCGCCGACCGGTGGCGCGACTACGCGGGCACGCTGGCCGAGCGGTTCCGGGAGCGGTTCTGGGTGGCGGGCGGCTACCCGGCCCTGGCCCTCGACCGGGACAAACGCCCGGTGGACGCGCTGACCAGCAACATCGGCCACCTGCTCGGCACCGGCCTGCTCACCGCCGAGGAGGAGGTGCGGATCGCGCGGACGCTCGCGGATCCGGCCATGTCCGGCGGTTTCGGCCTGCGGACGATGTCGGCCGCCGACGCCGGTTTCAGCCCGCTCTCCTACCACTGCGGCTCCGTCTGGACGCACGACACCGCGATCGTGATCTCCGGGCTGGCCCGCTCGGGGCACGGCGGCGTGGCCGCGGACCTGGCCACCGACCTCACGCGGGGGCTCCTGGCGGCGGCCGAGGCGTTCGGATACCGGCTGCCGGAGCTGCACGCGGGCGACGACCGCACGCTGATGGGACGTCCGGTGCCGTACCCGGCGGCCTGCCGGCCGCAGGCGTGGTCGGCGGCTGCGGCTGTCGCGATCCTGCACGCCGCCACGGGCCTGTACCCGGACGTGCCGTCGGGCCGCACGATCCTGCGCCCGCTGCCCGGCGCCCCGCTGGGCGCGCTGTCGGTACGCGGGCTGCGCGTGGCCGGCTCCCCGGTGGACGTGACGATCGACCGCTCCGGCACGGCCCAGGTCACGGGCCTGCCGGCGGGCATGGAGCCACGCCCCGCCGAGTGACCCGGCACGTCCCCGACGCCCAGCGCCGCGGGAGGACAGCGCGCACGCGGCAGCCACGGCGCGGTATGGAGCGCGGCTGCCGCGCTGCGGTATGGGCGCACGCGGCAGCCGCCCTGTGGTTCGGGGTGCATGCACCTGCTGAAGGTGCGCATGCACCCGGCGACACGGTGCGGGACGGGGTGAGCGCGTGCGCCCGGCGACCGCGTGGCGGGACCGGAACGGGCGCATGCACCCGGCGACACGGCGCGGGACGGGGTGAGCGCGTGCGCCCGACGACCGCATGGCGGGACGGAACGGGCGCGTGCGCCCAGCGGCACGGCGCGGCATCGCACGGCCGCGTGCGCCCGGCGGCACGGCGCGGGATGGAACGGCCGCGTGGGGCCAGCGGCCACAAGTCGGCACAGTGGCGCATGCGCCCGACGCACAAAACGGCGCGGCGCATGCGCCCGGCGCTACAAGACGGCGTCGCGGCGCATGCGACTGGCGTCACAAGACCGCGCCGTGGCCCGTGCCACCACGCGGGACGCCCGCATGGCGCGGCGGGCGGCGGTCGGGGAGGGGGCCGCCGCCCGGCGGGGGATCACTCGGAGGAGAAGGCGGCGTCGAAGGAGGCGGCCGGTGGGGTGATGGCGTTGAGGGAGCGGATGTAGGCGAGCGATTCCGGCGCGCCGTGCAGCCGGTCCATGCCCGCGTCCTCCCACTCGATGGAGATCGGCCCGTCGTACCCGATGTGGTTGAGCGCGCGGAAGCACGTCTCCCAGGGCACGTCGCCGCGCCCGGTGGAGACGAAGTCCCAGCCGCGGCGGGGGTCGGCCCAGGGGAGGTGGGAGGCGAGCCGGCCGCGCCGCCCGTCGCGGCCGGCGACGCGGGCGTCCTTGCAGTCGACGTGGTAGATGCGGTCGGCGAAGTCGAGGATGAAGCCGGCCGGGTCGAGGTCCTGCCACACCATGTGGGAGGGGTCCCAGTTGAGGCCGAAGGCCGGCCGGTGGCCGATGGCCTCCAGGGTGCGCACGGTGGTGTGGTAGTCGTAGGCGATCTCGCTGGGGTGCACCTCGTGGGCGAAGCGCACGCCGACCTCGTCGAAGACGTCGAGGATGGGGTTCCAGCGGTCGGCGAAGTCGGCGTACCCGGCCTCGATCATCGACGGCGGGACGGGCGGGAACATGGCGAGGGTGTGCCAGATGGAGGAGCCGGTGAAGCCGACGACGGTGGTGACGCCGAGTGCGGCGGCGGCCCGGGCGGTGTTCTTGATCTCTTCGGCGGCGCGCCGCCGCACGCCTTCGGGCTCGCCGTCGCCCCAGATGCGGGCGGGCAGGATGCCTTTGTGCCGCTCGTCGATGGGGTGGTCGCAGACGGCCTGGCCGACGAGGTGGTTGGAGATGGTCCACACGCCGAGGTTGTACTTGGCCAGGGTCTCTTTCTTGCGTTCGATGTAGGAGTCGTCCGCGAGGGCCTTGTCGACCTCGAAGTGGTCGCCCCAGCAGGCGATCTCCAGGCCGTCGTAGCCCCATTCTGAGGCCAGCCGGCAGACCTCCTCGAACGGCAGGTCCGCCCATTGTCCGGTGAACAGGGTGATGGGTCTGGTCATGAAGTCCTCCATGGTGATCAGGGAACGGCCCCGCCCGCCTGACGGCGCCGGTTGGCACCGCCGCGGCGGCACCGAGTTCGGCGTCAACGGTGCCGGTGCGGCTCCGGTGGCCGGTCAGGCAGGCGGGACGTTCTGGGGTGGCACGAGGCTGGGGACCGTGATGCTGGTGGGGTCGGACAGCGCCCGTTCGACGACGACTCCGGCGGCTCCGCGTGCGGCGGCGCCGAAGCCGAGGTCGGAGGCGGCGAAGTGGCAGCGTTCGATGGCGCCGTTCATGCCCGCGCGGGCCAGTTCCTCGTGTGCGGCGGGGATGAGCCGGTCGGCGAGCCTGGCGAAGTAGCCGCCCAGCACGATCACCCGCGGGTTGAAGATGTTGACGAGCATGGCGGCGCCGAGGCCGAGCCACCGGCCGACTTCGGCGACGGCGGCGTCCACGCGGGGGTCGCCTTCGGCGCGCCGCTGCTCGATCTCGGCCAGCCGCTCCTCCGGGTCGCGGACGAGGCCGGTGCCGTAGGCGTGCTCGGGCGTGGCCATGCGGACGAGGGCGGCCAGCCCGACCTTGGTCTCCCAGCAGCCGGCCCGGCCGCAGCGGCACGGCTCGCCGTCGGGCTCGATCATGACGTGGCCGACCTCGCCGGCGAAGCCGTCGGCGCCGCTGAGCAGCCGGCCGCCGGCGATGACGCCGCCGCCGACGCCGACCTCGCCGGTGAGGTAGACGAGGTCGTCGGTGCCGGCGGCGACGCCGGTGGTGTATTCGGCCAGGGCGGCGAGGTTGGCGTCGTTGGCGACCGCGATGGGGATGCCCGCGGCGCGGCCGGCGCGTGACAGCCGCTCGGCCACCGGCACGCCGCGCCAGCCCAGGTTGGGGGCGACGACGACGGTGCCGGTGGTGGTGTCGATGAGGCCGGGCACGGCGACGGTGATGCCGGCCGGTCTGACGCCGAGCCGGTCGAGGTCGGCGACGGTGCGCTCGACCATGCGGGCCAGCTCGTCGAGGGAGCGTTCGGGGCCGGAGCCCATGGCGTCGAAGCCGATGCGCCGGTCGATGAGCACGCGGCCGGCGAGGTCGGTGGCGATGGCGGCGATGTAGTCGACGTTGACCTCGACGCCCAGGGCGCCGACGCGGGAGCCGTCGAGGCCGAGCGCGACGCCGGGGCGGCCGACGGAGCCGGCGTGCTGCGGCCCCATCTCCTTGACCAGGCCGCGGGCCTGCAGCTCGCTGACGAGGCTGGTGACGGTGGCCTTGTTCAGCCCGGTGGCGCCGGCGACCGCCGAGCGGGAGCACGGGCCGTGCGTGCTGACGTGGCGCAGCACGAGGGCGAGGTTGGAGCGGCGCACGGTGGCCTGGTCGGCGGGCAGCCGCGCGGGCCGGCCGCGACTCGCCGAGCCGGCCGCGTGGCCTCCGGCCGGGTGGTGGTCCACGCTCCTCCTCGATTAGTCGGGGTGGCTAGCCGAATTAAAAGGGGCCGTCCCGATGCACACAAGAGTGAAATCGGTTACAGATTATGTAACGTTCCAGTAACGAGCTTCGCAACGGCCCCTGAAGTGCACGGAAATCAGTGTTGCCAACTCGTTACGAAGGCGTGGGGTGTACGGCGTGATCTCCCCGTGTTACAACTCCGATTAATTGATCTCAGAGATAAACAAAGGGCAGGTGGCGCGCATGACGTACAAGCCGCCCCGCACCCGCCCGCCGGGTGGCGCCCCTCCCGCGGGCGCCGCCGCGCTGCGCCGGGCGAACCTCTCGCTGGTGCTGCGCGAGCTGCGCGAGCACGCCTCCCTGTCCCGCGCCCACATCGCCGAGGCGACCGGGCTGCACCGGGCCACCGTCTCCAACCTCATGGCCGAGCTCCTGGAGCGGCGGCTGGTGCGGGAGGTCGGCGTCGAGCACGTGGGCGCGATCGGGCGTCCCAGGCGGGCGGTGGCCCTGCACGGGGCGCACGTCGGCGCCCTGGGCATGGAGATCAACGTCGACTACATCGCGGTCCACGGCACCGACCTCAGCGGCCGGGCCCTGGTCGAGCGGCGGGTCGCCTACGACGCCATGGGCAGCGGCCCCGACCGGGCCGTGCGCCGGCTCGGGCTCGTGGCCAAGGAGGCCGTGGAGGCGATGCGGCGGGCCGGGGCGGCTCCCGCCGGCGTCGCGGTCGCCGTACCGGGGCTGGTGGACGTGGCGCGCGGCGTCGTGACCCTCGCCCCGAACCTCTACTGGCACGACGTGCCCCTGGCCGACCAGCTCGCCGGCATGCTGGGCACGCCGGCCGTGCCCGTGCGGGTGGAGAACGACGCGAACCTGGCCGCCCTGGCCGAGTACACCTCGGGCGTCGCCGCCGGCACGCCCTACCTGGTCTACCTCACCGGCGAGGTCGGCGTCGGCGGCGGCATCATCCTGGGCGGCGAGCTGCTGCGCGGAGCCGACGGGTTCTCCGGCGAGGTCGGCCATCTGCAGGTGGACCCGAACGGCGCCCGCTGCGGCTGCGGCCGCGTCGGCTGCTGGGAGACCAAGGTCGGCCTGGCCGCGCTGGTCGGGGCGGCCATGCCCGAGCAGGCGTACGGGCTGCCCGGCCGGCCCGTGCCCGACCCGGGCGAGCGGGTGGCCGACATCGCCAGGGGCCTGGCCGCCGGCGACCGGCGGATGACGATGGCGGTGGCGCAGGTCGGCGAATGGCTCGGGCTCGGCGGCTCGATCCTGGCCAACCTGTTCAACCCCCGGGTGATCGTCATCGGCGGCTACTTCGCCTCGCTGGCCGAGTGGCTGCTCCCCCACGCCCAGGACCAGCTCCAACGGCTCATGGTGGCCGCTCCCGCCGCCCAGTGCCGGTTCGTCGCCTCCACGCTCGGCTTCGGCGCCGCCTCCCGGGGCGCCGCGAGCATGGTGGTCAGCCACCTCATCGACGACCCTACGACGCTCATGGACGCACTCCCCCGGCCGGCACCCCGCTGACGGCCCCCGCAGACCTGGAGACGGCACCCTCCAGCAACCGCACCATCCGCTCCTCACCACCCTGTCACCATCCCGTCACCATCCCGTGGCAACAGCGCGGCGGCGCGCGCCTTTGCCTGACGTCCCCCCGGTCAGGAAGGGTTCCTCATGTCACCACGTCAGCGCACGTGGGCCAGGCTCCTCGGCTCGGCCCCACGAGCCGGCGGACGGCGTCCGAGACGCCGCACCGCCGCGACGGCCGTCTTATCGATGGCCGCGGCCCTCATCGTCCCCTTCGTCACGCTCTCCCCGGCCCCCGCGGGCGCCGAGGCCGCCACCACCACGGCGGCGGAGCCCGCCTTCAAGGTCCTGGTCTTCTCGAAGACGACCGGCTTCCGTCACGACTCGATCCCCGAGGGCATCGCGGCCGTGCAGAAGCTCGGCCAGGACAACAACTTCACGGTCGACACGACCGAGGACAGCGCGCTGTTCACCGACCAGAACCTCGCGCAGTACCAGGCCGTGATCTTCATGTCCACGACCGGCGACCCGCTCAGCACGCAGGAGCAGAAGGACGCCTTCCAGCGCTACATCCAGAAGGGCGGCGGGTTCGTCGGCGTGCACGCCGCCGCCGACAGCGGCTACAACTGGCCCTGGTACGGCAAGCTCGTCGGCGCCTACTTCAAGCAGCACCCGGCGATCCAGCAGGCCACGGTCAAGGTCGAGGACCCGGCGCACCCGTCCACCAAGGACCTGCCGACGACCTGGACCCGTACCGACGAGTGGTACGACTACCAGGCGAACCCACGCGCGACCGTCCACGTGCTGACGTCGATGGACGAGAAGTCCTACACCGGCGCCACGATGGGCGCCGACCACCCGATCACGTGGTGCCAGGACTTCGACGGCGGCCGCTCCTGGTACACGGGCCTCGGCCACCTCAAGGAGAACTACAGCGAGCCGAACTTCCTGAAGCTGCTGCTCGGCGGCATCCAGACGGCCGCCGGCGCGGTCAAGGCCGACTGCTCGGCCTCGCAGAGCTCCAGCTTCGAGAAGGTCACGCTCGACGACAACACCTCGAACCCGATGATGGTGGACGTCGCCAAGGACGGCCGGGTCTTCTACATCGACCGGCTCGGCGAGGTCCGGATCATCAAGCCGGCCGGCGGCACGGTGACGGCGGCGAAGCTGAACGTCTTCACCGCCAACGAGAGCGGCCTGCTCGGGCTGGCGCTCGACCCGGCCTTCGACACCAACCACTGGCTGTACCTCTACTACTCCCCCGCAGGCACGAACGTGGACCGGCTGAGCCGCTTCACCGTCACCGGTGACACGGTGGACCTGACGACGGAGAAGAAGATCCTCGACGTGCCGGTGCAGCGGGCCGAGTGCTGCCACCACGGCGGCGGCATGGTGATCGACCCGAAGACGGGCAACCTGTGGCTGGCCACGGGCGACAACACCAACCCGTTCGCCTCCGACGGCTACACGCCGATCGACGAGCAGCAGGGCCGCTCCAGCTGGGACGCCCAGCGCAGCGCGGGCAACACCAACAGCCTCAGCGGCAAGCTGCTGCGCATCCACCCGGAGGCCGACGGCAGCTACACCGTGCCGGACGGCAACCTGTTCCCGCCGGGCACGGCGAAGACCAAGCCGGAGATCTACGGCATGGGCCTGCGCAACCCGTTCCGCATGGGTCTCGACCCGAAGACCGGCCACATCATGCTCGGCGAGTACGGCCCCGACGCCGGCACGGCCAGCGCCACCCGGGGCCCGCAGAACACGGTGGAGTGGAACCTCATCTCGAAGCCGGGCAACTACGGCTGGCCGTACTGCGTCGGCAACAACACCCCGTACGTGGACTACAACTTCGCCACCAAGCAGTCGGGCTCGCCGTTCAACTGCGCGGCGCCCGTCAACGACTCGCCGAACAACGACGGGCTGACCACGCTGCCGCCGGTGATCCCGGCGACCGTCTGGTACCACTACGCGGCCGACCCGCAGAACTTCCCCGAGATGAGCGGCGGTGCGCCGATGGGCGGCCCGGTCTACCGCGCCGACCCGAACCTGCAGTCGGACGTGAAGTGGCCGGCGTACTGGGACGGCAAGGCGATCTTCGGCGAGTGGAACAACGACAAGGTGTGGTCGTTCCAGCTCGACGAGACCGGCACCAAGCTCGTCGAGATGAACCCGATCCTCGGCTCGCTGACGTTCAAGAAGCCGATGGACATGAAGTTCGGCCCCGACGGCGCGCTGTACATGATCGAGTGGGGCTCCGGCTTCGGCGGCGACAACGCCGACTCGGGCATCTACCGCATCGAGTACACCAAGGGCACCCGCCCGCCGATCGCCCGCGCCGCGGCGGACAAGACGGACGGGCCGCTGCCGCTGGCCGTGACGTTCTCCAGCGAGGGCAGCCGGGACCCGGACGGCAAGCCGCTCACCTACGCCTGGGACCTCGACGGCGACGGTGACACCGACTCCACCGACCCGAACCCCTCCTACACCTACACGGAGGGCGGCGACTACAACGCGGTCCTGACCGTCAAGACCCCCGACGGCAAGACCGCCACGGCCGGCGTCGAGATCAGCGCGGGCAACACCCGCCCCACCGTCTCGGTGAACCTCCCGCCGAACGGCGCCTTCTTCGAGTTCGGCGACCAGGTGAAGTTCAAGGTCACCGTCACCGACCCCGAGGACGAGACGATCGACTGCGACAAGGTCACGATCCAGGCGATCCTCGGCCACGACAGCCACGGCCACCCGCTCGACCAGCACAAGGGCTGTGAAGGCGTGCTGCAGACCCAGCAGGCCGGCCACGGCGAGTACGACAACCTGTTCTACGCCATCGAGGCCAGCTACACCGACGGCGGCGCCAACGGGGCCAAGCCGCTGACCGGGCGGGGCCAGGTCCTCCTGGAGCCCAAGCGCAAGCAGGCCGAGCACTTCTCGCGGACCGGCCGGGTGGCCGACGGCAAGGGCACCGACACCGCGGGCGTCCAGGCGGAGACCACGAGCGACCCGCAGGGCGGCAACCAGCACATCGCGTTCGTCCAGGACGGCGACTGGTGGTCGTTCGACCCGGCGAACCTGACGAACGTCACCGCGATCCGGTTCCGGGCCTCCTCGGGCGGCGCCGGCGGCACCGTGCAGGTCCGGGCGGGCAACCCGGAGACCGGTACGCTGATCGGCTCGGTCGAGGTGCCGCCCACCGGCGGCTGGCAGACGTTCACCGACGTCACGCTCGACCTGAGCAGCCCGCCCACGGACAGCGGCCCGCTGTACTTCGTCGTGCGCAAGCCGGCGAGCGCGGCCGACAACGCCTACCTGGCCAACTTCAACTGGGTCGACTTCGTCGGCAAGGGCGCCACGGACAACGAGCATCCGGCCGTGACCGCGACGGCGACCCCGGCGACGGGCGTCGCCCCGCTGAAGGTGAACCTGAAGGCGACGGCCACGGACCCGGAGGGCGACCCGATCACGTACAAGTGGAACCTCGGCGTGGCGGGCGCGCCGGAGCCCACGACCGCCGAGACGAGCCACACCTACGACGCGCCCGGCACCTACACCGCCGTCGTGACCGCGACCGACGACAAGGGCGCGTCGGCCACCGCGCAGGTCACGATCAAGGTGGACGCGCCGGCCACGGTGTGCTTCACCGGCCGCTCCGACGACTTCCTGGGCAGCCAGCTCGACCGGAACCGCTGGTCGGTCGTCCGGGAGAACCAGGACCTCAAGGTCGCGAACGGCAAGCTGGTCATCCCGACCTCGACGACCGACATCTACAGCACGGGCGGCAACACGCCGAACATCGTGCTGCAGCCGGCGCCGTCGGGCGCGTGGACGGCCACCGCCAAGCTCACCCTGGACGCGCGGGACGCCTACCAGCAGGCGGGCCTGATCATCTACGGTGACGACGACAACTACGCCAAGATGGTGCTCCAGGCGCGGTCGACGTCGGGCTCCGACCACGCCAGCCGCATCTTCCAGTTCATCCGCGAGGAGAACGCCGCCCCGAACGAGGTGTCGCAGAGCAACACGGCCAACCTCGGCGACTCCTACCCCGACACGGTGTACGTGCGGTTCGTCAGCGACGGGACGAACATCACCGCCCACTACTCCGCGGACGGCAGCACGTTCACCGCGATGCCGCAGACCAAGCCGCTCGCCGGGATCACCAACCCGAAGATCGGCCTGCTCTCCCTGGCCGGGGCCGGCCATCCGGTCGTGGACGCCGCCTTCGACTGGTTCCACATCACTCCGGACGACACCGCGACCGCGCCCGACCCGGACGACGAGTTCGACGGCACCGCCCTCGACACCTGCCGCTGGAGCGCGATCGTGCGCCCCGACGCCACCGCGGCCCGCGTCAAGGACGGCAAGCTGGAGCTCGACACCACCACCGGCGACATCTACGGGACCACCAACAGCGGCCCGAAGAACTTCGTCCTGCAGCCCGCGCCGAACGGCGACTGGACGCTGGAGACGAAGGTGGACGCCTCGGCGCTGAACGAGCAGTACCAGCAGGGCGGCCTGATGGTGTACGCCGGCGACGACGACTACGTCAAGCTCGACTTCCTGACCACCAACGCCGCGGGGTCGGCGGTGGCGCGGGCCATCGAGCTGCGCAGCGAGGTCGGCGGCACCGTGCAGAGCCCGCAGCCGCAGGCGAACAACCTCAGCGGCGGCGTGTGGTGGCTGCGGCTGAAGAAGGCCGGCGCCACCTTCACCGGCTCCTACTCCGCCGACGGCCAGACGTGGACGGAGCTGTCCGCGCCGGTCGAGAACAGCGCCGTGGCCAGTGGCGCCAAGGCCGGCGTCTACACCATCGGCACCAACCAGTCGGCGTCGAAGACGGTCACGTTCGACCACTTCCACCTGACCGCGCCGGCCTCGCAGGTCAAGCTGGCGGTCTCCGCCTCCTCCCGCTGCGTCGGCACCTCGGCGTACGTCGCGGTCACGGCCGTCAACAACGCCGGGGTACCGGTGACGGTGACGCTGACCACGCCGTACGGGTCGAAGACTGTGACCGGCGTGGCACCGGGCAAGCAGGCGTACCAGTCCTTCAACAGCAGGGCCGGGCAGATCGACGCGGGCGCGGTGACCGTGAAGGGCACCGCGACGATCGGCGGCGAGCAGGTCACCACGTCCTACGACGCCGCCTACCCCGCGCTCGGCTGCGGCTGACGCGCCCGGCCTCCCTCTGACTGGAGCGATCACATGAGATTACACAGGACAACCCGGACATTCGCCGCGGCGGTGCTCGGTGTCGCGCTGACCGGCCTCGGCATCGGCGTGGCCGGCCCCGCCTCGGCGGACGACGACCCCGACAACGGCATCGACGTGTCGGTCACCATCGAGCCCGCCACCACTCCCGGCCAGGTCTCCATGACCGTGGCCGACAACGGCGGCGTCTCCCTGCAGGAGGACGGCTCCAACGCCACCGCCCGCCAGTTCGTCGGCACCCTGCCGACGGTCACCGTCACCGACACCCGCCGCCCCGAGGAGATCCCCGCCGGGGACTTCTGGGCGGTCGTCGGGCAGGCCGCCGAGTTCACCGCGACGGGCGGCTCCGCGCCGCCCATCGGCCCGCAGTACCTGGGGTGGCGGCCACGGCTGCTGAGCGACACCTCCACCGGGGCGGTCTCGGCCGGCGAGCCCGTCTCCAGCGTCATCTCCGACGGCACCGGCGCCCCCGCCGTCGGCCTCCAGGGCCAGGAGCTGCTGGTCTCGACGGCGAACTCCGCCGACGAGATCGGCACCTGGCAGGTCAACGCCGACCTCGCCCTGCGCACCCCCGTGGACGTCGCGGCCGGCGAGTACCACTCGACCGTGACGCTCTCGCTGTTCAACCAGTCCTGAACCGTCATCATCCGCCGCGGGCGCCCGGGCACCGTCCCGGGCGCCCCCCGATGAGGCTGGAGACATCTCCGTTGACGAAAAGCCGTGCACTGGGCGCCCTCGCCGCCCTGCTCGTGACCCTGCCGGTCAGTCTGCCGGTCAGTCTGCTGGTCAGCCTCGCCGGCCCGGCCGCCGCCGACACCACCTGGTCGGTCGTGCCGGCCAACGCGGGCGGCCCCGACGGCCGGAGCGTCATCGACCTCGAACTCGCCGGCGGGCAGCAGGTGACCGAGCACGTCGCGGTCACCAACCGCTCCACCCGGCCGGTGGACTTCGCGATCGACGCCAACGACGGCTACCTGACCGTCAAGGGCTACTTCGACATGCGGCCCTCGGACGCCGTCCCGGCCGACGGCGGCGCGTGGCTGGAGGTCCCCGAGCGGGTGACGGTCGCCGCCGGCGCCACGTCCGTGGTGCCGGTCAAGGTGACGATCCCGCAGAACGCCACCCCGGGCGACCACCCGGCGGGCGTGACCGCGTCCCTGGAGACGATCTCCGGTCAGGTACGCGTCCAGAACCGGGTGGGCGTCCGCCTGAACATCCGCGTCACCGGCGACTACGTGGCCAAGGTCGCGGTGAGCGACGTGCGGGCCGAGTACGTCCAGTCGTGGAACCCCTTCGCCTCGGGCTCCGTCGAGGTCACCTACACCGTGGCCAACGCCGGCAACGTCCGGCTCGTCACCGACAACCGGGTGCTGACCGCCACGCTCGCCGGCCAGAGCGACTGGAGCGACCCGTCCGCCGCCAGGGCCAGGGAGCTCATGCCGGGCGGCAGCCGCACGTTCACCGCCCGCGTCACCGGCGCCTGGCCGCTCGGGCCCATCGGCACCACGGTCACGGCCATCCCCTCGCCCGCCGGCGGGCCGCTCCCGGGCGTCGCCGCCGAGCAGGTGGCGGTGCAGGCCACCGTCTGGGCCCTGCCGTGGCCGCAGCTCGCCCTCCTCGTCCTGCTCGCCCTCGCCTACCCCGCCGTACGGCTGATCGCCGCCTGGCGCCGCAAGCGGATCCAGAAGCTCATCAGGCTGCACAGCCGGGAGACGCCCCAGGAGGCGTGAGCACCATCGACCCACAAGGAGCCATCACCGTGAACAAGGCACCGGCCTACCTCCTCACCCTCCTGCTCGCCGGGCTCGCGCTGGTGCTCGGCGCGCCGGCCGCCGCCGCGCACGGCGGGCCGATCGAGCTGGAGGTGACCGGGGACGGGGCCGACAACGTCAACGTGCTGGTGACGTACAAGAAGGACGGCCATCCCGTCACCGAGATCGTCGAGGCGACCCTGAAGGCGACCTCGTCCGACGGCCGTTCCTTCGGCCCCGTGCCGCTCAGGTCGGCGCCCGAGGGGCAGAACCTGTACCACGCGGCCGAGCCGCTGCCGAGCGGCGAGTGGCGGGTCACCGTGGTCGCGACCGAGCCGTCCAAGGCGAAGGCGACGGTGAAGGTGAAGGCGGGCGCGATCACCGCCGCGCCGGCCGCGTCCGCCCCGGCCGCCGCGGCCCCCGCGACCCCCGCCCCGAGCCAGGCGGCCACCCCACCCCAGGCGACTCCGGCCCAGGCGGCTCCGGCCCAGGCCGCTCCGGTGGCCGCGGTGGAGGACCGGGGCACGACGGGGACCCCCGTCAAGGTCGGCGTCATCGTCCTCGTGGCGCTCGCCGCCGTCGGGGCCTGGATCGGCTTCGCCCGCCGCCACCGCGCGCCCGTCCGGTGAGCGCCCCGCCGACCCCTTCCCGGCCCCGATGGTGTCCATCCCTAGGGAGAGCCACCATGGGAGAGAAGGAGCCGGCATGCGAGGGATCCCACCGTCCGACGAGACAGGCGCCGACCAGACAGGCGCCGCCGGGCGGCTGCTGACGGCCGCGCGCGGCGGCGACGGCGACGCGTTCCGCGCCCTGGTCGAGCCGTACCGGCGCGAGCTGCACGTGCACTGCTACCGCCTGCTCGGCTCCGTCCAGGACGCCGAGGACCTGGTGCAGGAGACGTTGCTGGCGGCGTGGCGCGGGATCGGCGGCTACGAGGAGCGGGCGTCGCTGCGGACGTGGCTCTACCGGATCGCGACCAACCGCTGCCTGAACGCGCTGCGGGCCGGCGCCCGCCGCCCGGCCGCGCACGCCATGGCGCGGGTCCCGCCCTCCGAGCACGCCGGGGCATCGGTCCCGGCCTCCGAGCCCGTTCCGACGCCGATGCCGGCCGCCCGGCCGGCACGCCAGGGCGAGGAGGCGAGCTGGCTGGAGCCGTACCCGGACGTGCTGCTCGACGAGCTGCCCGACCGGCTGCCGGGCCCCGAGGCCCGCTACGAGACCAGCGAGTCGGTGTCGCTGGCGTTCCTGGCGGCCCTGCAACGGCTGCCCGCGCGGCAGCGGGCCGTGCTGGTGCTGCGGGACGTGCTGGGATACCGGGCCGCCGAGGTGGCGGACCTGCTCGGCACGACCACGAACGCGGTGACCATGGCGCTGAAACGGGCGCGGGCGACGCTGTCGCGCGAGCTGCCCGGCCCCGGCCGGGAGAGCGCCCCGCTGCCGGGCTCGCCACGGGAGCGCCGCCTCGTGGCCGGCTTCACCCGGGCGTTCGAGGCGGGGGACGTGGACGCGATCGTGGCGCTGCTGACTCAGGACGCGTCGCTGACCATGCCGCCGCTGCCGCTGGCGTTCCGGGGCCCGGACGAGATCCGGACCTTCCTCGCCACCGCCGCGCTGGCCGGCGGCCGCCGGTACGCGTTGATCCCGACGCGGGCGAACGGCCAGCCGGCCTTCGGCTGCTACCTGCGTGACCCGCGCACGCCCATCCTGCACGCGCAGGGCGTGCTCGTGCTGACGCTGGCGGGCGAGCGCGTGTGCGCGCTGACCCGCTTCCACGACAACTCGCTGCTGACCGCGTTCGGCCTGCCACGCTCCCTGCGCGCCTGACCAGCCCGTCATCTCGCCCTTTCCCGGCACGTGAGTCCGCCGTGCCGGCGTTTCGACCTGCGTGAAAGGATCCCCATGACCACCACCCCGACCAGGGGCGGGACCACCCTCGCCCTGGCCACGCTCTTCCTCGGCACGTTCGTCCTGGGCAGCGCCGAGCTGCTCGTGGTCGGCCTGCTCAACCTCATCGCCGCCGACCTGCGCGTGAGCGTCCAGGCGGCGGGCGCGCTGGTGACCGCCTACGCCCTCGGCGTGGCCGTCGGCGGCCCGCTGCTGACCGCCCTGACGATCAGGCTGAACAAGCGGACCGTCCTGACCGGGGCGCTCGCCCTGTGCGTGGCGGGCAACCTGGTGCCGGTGCTGACCGCCGACCACGGCCTGTTCGTCGTGGCGCGCGCCCTGACCGGCGCGCTCGGCGGCCTGTTCGTCGCCGTCGCCTTCGTGGTGGGCATGTCGGTCGTGCCGCCGGAGCGCATGGGGCGGGCGATCTCGGCGGTGTTCGGCGGGTTCGCGGTGTCGGGCGCGCTGGGCGTGCCCCTCGGCACGCTGCTCGGCCAGGTGATGGGCTGGCGGGGCGCGTTCCTCGCCGTCGTGGCGCTGGCCGTGCTGGCCCTGGTGGCGGCGCCGGTGCTGCTGCCGTCGGTGCCCGGCTCCTCCGGTGGCGCGGGCGACCAGGCCAGGCACGCCTTCGCACCCAGGGTGCTGGCGATGCTCGTCCTGCAGTTCCTGGTCTTCGCCTCGCTGTACGCGGCGCTGACGTACATCGTGCCCTTCCTGGAGCGGGTCACCGGCGTCTCGGGCGCGCTGGTCAGCGTGTTCCTCCTGGCCTACGGCGCCGCGTCGGCGGCGGGCTCGTTCGCCGGCGGCCGGTTCGCCGACCGGGACGCCGCCCGCACCCTCACGGTCGCGACCGTCATGACGGCGCTCTGCCTGGGGGCGCTGTACCTCGCCGGCGCGGTCGCGTTCCTGGTGGTGCTGGTGCTGCCGGCCTGGGGTCTGTTCGCGATGGGCATGGTGCCGTCGCTGCAGTACCGCGTGGTGCGGCTGGCCGGCCCCGGGGGCGCGCTGGCCTCGTCGCTGCCGGCCTCGGCGGCCAACCTGGGCATCGCCGCCGGCTCGGCCGCCGGCGGCGCGGCGATCGGCGGCTTCACCGCCTCGGCGCCGGTGATCGCGGGTCTGGTCATCGCCGTGCTCTCCGTCCCGGTCGCCTGGGGGACGGGCTTCCTCAAGCCGCCGGCCCCGGAGCGGCAGCCCGCCTCCGAGGCCGCGTGACGGGGCCGCCTCGGCCTAATCCGGTTGCGGCCGAGCCGGCGCACCTGGTGAGGTACCGGATGAAAGGTGCCGCCGGCAGGCACAACGGCGAGAACCAGAAAGACGACGTGCACCTCACCCGACCACCGGCCCCCTGGCGCAGACTCGCGGTGCTCGCCGCCCTGATGCTGGCCGCGCTCACCTTCAACACCGCGGAGAACCTGCCGGTCGGCCTCCTCGACCTCATCGCGGAAGACCTCCAGGTCTCGCTGTCGGCGGTTGGTCTCCTGGTGACCGGCTACGGCGTGACGGTGGCCGTCACGTCCGTGCCGGTCGCCCACCTGATGCGCGCGGTGCCCCGGCGCCACGTGCTCACGGCGCTGCTGGGGGCGCTCGTGGTGTCCAGTCTCGTGGCGGCGCTGGCCCCCTCGTACGCGGTGCTCCTGGGGGCGCGGCTGCTGACGGCGCTCGCGCAGGCGCTGTTCTGGGCCGTGATGGGGCCGGTCGCGGTGGGCCTGTTCGCGCCCGGGGTGCGGGGGCGGGTGGTCGGGCGCTGTCCGTGGCCGGCTCGCTGGCCCTGGTGCTCGGCGTTCCGGCCGGGACGTGGCTGGGCCAGCGGACGAACTGGCAGGTGCCCGTCGCCGCGCTCGCCGCTCTGGGGCTGGTCTGCCTGGTGACAATCGCCGTCCTGCTGCCGACCTCGCGCCCGGAGGAGGAGCCCGCGGCGTACGGGAGCGATCCCGACGTGCGGCGGTTCCGCACGGTGCTGGCGGCCGGGACACTGTCGGCCACGGGGGCGTTCACCGGGTACACCTACGTCGTGGCGTTCCTGGGCGAGGTGAGCGGGTTCTCCCCCGGCTCCGTCAGCGTCCTGTTCGTGGTGTTCGGGGTGGCGTGCCTGGCCGGGGTGAGCGTGACGGGGGCCTTCCTCGACCGGTTCCCGCAGGGCGCGCTGGTGGCGGCCGTGGCCACGCAGGCGGCCGGCCTGCTCGGCCTGTACGCCCTGGGCGCGCACCAGGGGGCGGCGGTGGTGTTCCTGGTGCTGACGGGCGGCGCGCTCGGGCCGGTGTTCATGACCACCCAGAACGCGATGCTGTCCTGCGCGCCGGGCCGCACCGACCTCGCGCTCGCCGCCAACTCCGGCGCCTACAACGTCGGCATCGCGGCGGGCGCGGCGCTCGGCGGGCTGATCCTGCCGCTCGCCGGCGTGCGCGGCACGTTCCTCGCGGGCGGGCTGCTGACCGTCGCCTCCTGCGCGGTGCTGCTCCTCACGGCCTCCCGCGACAGGGTGCGGCGCTGAAAGTTTCCTCGCGTCTCCCCCTCTCCACCAGGGGCGTTGCCGGCGGCGGTCGCCGCGTGCCCGCCCTCGGGCGCCGGATGGCGTACCTTACTCCCGCTCATGAACATCCGCGTCCGTCGCAGAGGGAGTCGTCGTGCGTACATGGTGGGCCCGCGCCGTTGTGTCCGTCCTGATGGTGCCGCTGGCCGCCGCACCGGCCGCGGCCTCCGCCCGGACGGACCCGCGTACCTGCGCGAAGGCGGCCCTGCTGTTCTGCGAGGACTTCCAGGCCCTGCCCACCGGCGGCGCGAGCAGCCTGCGCTGGGGCATCGACACCAAGCACGGCACGCTCACCGTCGAGCGCGGCGCGCGCGGGCAGAAGGTGCTGCGCGTGCACACCGAGGGCAACGGCCGCGCGTTCCTGAAGGTGGACGACTTCGCCGCGCCCGGCAACAGCTTCTACGGCCGGGTACGGCTGCGCGTCTCCGCGTTCCCGACGGCGCCGGACTGGGCGCACTACACGCTGGTCGAGGCGACCGGCGACGGGCCCGAGGTCGTCCGCCCGCTCGGCGGCCAGTACGCCCCGCCGCCCAACGGCGGTGCCGCGTACTGGGGTGTCGGCGCCGACGGCGGCCCCACCGGCGACTGGACGAACTGGCGCACCACCGCGCCCTCCGTCGCCGGGAAGTGGACGTGCGTGGAGTGGCACATGGACGCCGCCGACAACCGGATCTCGCTGTGGTTCGACGGGGTGGCCAAGCCGGAGCTCACCGTGTCCACGCGGGAGCACGGCGGCAACCCGGTGGACTTCGTCTTCCCCCGCTTCGACACGGTCAAGCTGGGCTGGCAGCTCTACCAGGCGAACCCGGCGCCAGCCAGCTTCGACGTGTGGATGGACGACATCGCGCTGAGCGGCAGGCGGGTGGGCTGCTGACCGCGCGCTTCCGGCTGCGGGCTTCCGGCTTCCGGCTTCCGGCTTCCGGCTTCCGGCTTCGGGGTTGTGACGAGGCCGCGCGCGGGTCACGTGCGCGGCCTCGCTTGCGGCGGCGTCAGGAGACGGTCAGGTAGAACGCGGTCTCCGCGGCCCACCGGGAGCCGGCCTGGCTGTAGACGGCGATCGTCCGCTCGGCCACGCTGCGGGGCAGGTCACGGCGGACGCACGCGCGGGCGCCGCGTTCCACCGACAGCGAGCGCGGGTGGTCGTGCCGGCCGATGGGCGTGACGTGGATGGCCACCTCGCCGTCCAGGTCGACGACCTGGTTGAGGAGCACGCAGTAGACGCCACGGGACGGGTGCCAGACGTCGTCCACGTGCTTGCTCTCGGCCACCGAGCCGTCCGCCTCGATCGTGGCGGAGGCCTGGGCGAACGGGGTCTCCGCGGCGGCGGCCCCGGTGTGAGGAGGGCGGCGGCGGCCATGGCGGCGGCGGTGAGCGTCCCGGTGGCGGATCGCCTGATGGTGTTCATGTCGGTCGTTTGTCCTTTCGGCCGGGTCAGGAGACCAGGAGGTCGAAGCCGCTGTCGGCCAGGCGCCCGGTATGCGTGCTGTAGACGTTGACGGTGATGGTGTTCTCCAGCCGGCAGGTGGCCGACGGGTGGCGGTAGGCGATGTGCGGCAGGCGCAGCGCGTGGCGCGGCGTGAGCTGGATGAGCGAGTCGCGCGCGTCGATGTAGTGGCTGAGCTGGACGCAGTACCGGCCGGTGCCCGCGCGCCAGGCCTTGATGACGTTCTTGCCCTCGTTGAGCGAGCCGTCGGCGTCGATGATCGCGGCGGCGCGCGCGTACGGGGCCTTGAAGTCCGCGTGCGCGGCCGGTCCGGCGATGACGGCCAGGCCGGTGGCGGCGAGCGCGAGGCAGCCGGAAAGAGCACGACTGAGCATGAGGAATCCCCCTTTGTTGCGGCTGATAGGAGCCACAACGAAAGGTAAGTTCGCGGGGGCCGCCGCGACGCTCGCCACCCCGTGCCGGCCGATCAAGGTTTCTTGCCCGGCCGCACGTGAACTTCTGGCCCCTTCGACGCGTCCTGCCCGCCCCGCCCGCCGGGAGGTGGCCGTGCCGCGAGAGCGCGGCGGCTGACTCGTCCTTTACCGGTGCCGCGCGCCGTTACACGCGGAAGCGGCCCCGTACGTGCGGGGCCGCTCCCTCTGATCTGTCGTGTCTCAGGCGTGGGCGGATCGGTGGCCGCGCATCTGGGGCACGGCGACCCACAGCCCGGCCGCGACGGCCAGGACGCCGGCGATCCACGCCGTCCACGCGGCGCCCATCTGGTCCTGGAACCCGAAGACCCACGGGGCGACGATGAGCAGGACGCCCAGCACCACGTGCGTCCACTCGCTCATCAGCGCGCCGGGCACACCCAGCGACCACAGGGCGCCGACGGCCAGCAGGGCGCCCAGGATCACGAGCGACCAGGTGCCGCCCGCGGTGTCGGGGGTGAACCAGAGCGGGGTCAGCGCCGTCACCACGCCCACGACGAACGCCAGCCAGTCCTGCCAGCGGACCCACTTCCTGTCCATGAGACCACCTCCTCGGCCGGTCGCCTGCCTCATCCTTTCGTGCCTGCGGCGACGGCCCAGCCGGTTGACTTCCGAGCACTCACCGATGAGGAGTGCCACCTTCTATGTAACGACTTGACCCGGCGTTCCGCAACTTGTGCCGACCCCTTCCCCGAACAGGACCGATGCCGGGAACTTACAACTGAAGTTTGATGTTTACTGCAAATGGGAAGGAAAGTAGACGGAGATCGAGGAAGGAGCACTGTCATGGTTCTGGCCGGCCCGCTCACCGGCGGGCAGCCCGCGACCAGCGTGGGCTCTTACACCACCCATGAGCAGGCACAACACGCCGTGAGCTTCCTGGCCGACAACGACTTTCCGATCGACCGGGTCAGCATCGTCGGCTCGGACCTGCGGCTCGTCGAGACCGTCCTGGGCCGCCTCACGCCGGCGCGCTCCGCCCTGGGCGGGGCGGGCACCGGCGCCTGGATCGGCCTGCTGGCCGGTCTCATCAGCGGCATGGCCGGCGCCGGAGCGGCCTCGCTCCTGGCCATCGGGATGATCGGGGCGCTGTTCGGGGCCGCGTTCGGCGCCGTGTTCGGCCTGGCGGCGCACGCCTCCACACGCAAGCTCAAGGGGCTCGTCTCGCACAGCAACGTCGTCGCCCAGCGGTACGAGGTGCTGGTCCCGCACGACCTGGCGGAGGAGGCCCGCAACCTGCTGATCAAGCACGAGTGGCGCACGAGCTGAGACATCTGCCCGCCAACCTCTCAACGTTGAGCTATTTGACAACAGACTATCCGACCGCCTTATGCTCGGCTACGTCAATATCTCAACGTTGAAAGGTTGGCCTCCTGATGCGCCGCCACCTCGCCGCCGCACTGCTCGCTCTCGGGCTGATCGCCTCGACGGGCGCGCCCGCGCAGGCGTCGGAGTTCCCCAGCACGATCCGCCTTCCCGACGGGTTCCAACCCGAGGGCGTCCTGACCGGCCCCGGCCCGTTCGCCTATGTCGGCTCCATGGCCGACGGCTCGATCTACCGGGTCGACCTGCGCACCGGCCGCGGCGCCACCTTCAGCAAGGGGCCCGGCACCCAGGCGCTCGGCCTGCACGCCGACGGGCACGGCCACCTGTTCGTGGCCGGCGGCACCGGCGGCGACCTGCGCATCCTCGACGCCCGCAGCGGCCGGCCGCTCGCCACCCACCGGCTGACGACCGGGGCCGCCTTCGTCAACGACATCACCTTCGCCCAGGGCGCCGCGTGGATCACCGACTCCACCAACCCCGTCCTCTACAAGCTGCCGCTGCGCGGCGACCGGCTGCCCGGCCCGCCGGTCCGGATCCCCCTCACCGGCGACATGACGTACGGCTCCGGCTTCAACGCCAACGGCATCACCCCCACCCCCGACGGCCGGGCCCTGCTCGTCGTGCAGTCCAACACCGGCGACCTGTTCCGCGTCGAGCCGTCCGGCGCCACCCGCCGGGTGGACCTGCACGGCGAGACCCTGGCGGAGGGCGACGGCCTGCTGCTGCACGGCCGGACCCTCTACGCCGTACAGAACCGGTGGAACGCCGTGGCCGTCCTCCAGCTCAACGATGACGGCACCGAGGCGCGCGTGGTCCGCCGGTTGCGCAGCGAGCGGTTCGACTGCCCGGCGACGGTGGCGGCGTTCGGGTCGCGGCTGTACCTGCCGAACGCCCGCTTCGACACGACGCCGACGCCGCGGACGCCGTACACGCTGGTCGCGATCCCCCGCCAGTAGCTCTCCGCGCGGCCCTGGAGCACGACCGCCCACCGCGCCCGCGTTCCTGGGAGATCGTCAGGGCCAGGCTCGGAGCTCGTCGCCGTCCGGGTCCTCCAGCAGCTCCCACGTGCCGCCGATGCGCATGGTGGCGCGGCGGGCGGTGTCGTAGCGGTCCCAGCCGGGGTCGCCGGTCGTGGCAAAGGCCACCCAGGCCGCGTGCGTCCGGGCGGCCAGGTCCGGCGGCGGCGCGTCCGGGCCGAGCAGGGCCTGGGGGCCGTGCAGCGCGGGCAGGCCGGTGACGTCGAAGACGAACGGCAGCTCCACGGCGTGGGCCGCGCCCAGCTCCCCGCCGAGCGCCTTCGAGCGCCACGCGAACGAGTAACGGTAGGTGGCGGCGGCGCTGCCGGCGTGCGCGTCGGCGAGGCGGCGGCTGCCCACGCCGAACAGGGCGTCGCCCATGATGGCCGCGCGCAGCTCCCCGTGCGACGCGTGCGGCCTGGCCTTGCGGTAGGCCGCGACGAGGTGGGCGGGCCGCGGGTGCGAGCGGGCCGCGGCGGCCTCCACGTCCGCCGCCGTCGAGGTGGACAGGCTCCCGAACGGCGCCAGGTACAGGTTGCCCTCCTCCGTGTTCGTGCCCACCAGCAGCTCCACGTCCGCGCCCCGTCCAGCGGCCACGGCCGCGGCCGGCTGCCGGTCGAGCACGACGCTGAACGGGCTCAGCCCGATGAGCGGGTCCCGATGGGTCTCGGTGCTCAGGTCGAGGCCCGACAACTCGGGCATGACCTCGACGAGCCGCCGGTCGGGAACGGCGGCGAAGGCGCCGGCGTGCGGCTCGACCCCGAGCGCGCGGGCCGCCGCGCGGGTCACCCGGGCGGCCTGCTCCGGGGTGAACGCCCCCAGGCCGCTGCCGCTCTGCACGATCGCCCGCCGGAACAGCCCCTCGGACTCGGGGGTGGCCAGCACGGCGCCCACGATCGTGGCGCCCGCGGACTGGCCGGACAAGGTGACCCGGTCCGGGTCGCCGCCGAACGCGGCGATGTTCTCGCGCACCCAGCGCAGGGCGGCGATCACGTCCAGCAGGCCCCGGTTGGCGGGCGCGCCGGGCAGGTCGAGGAAGCCCGCGATGCCCAGCCGGTAGTTGAGCGTCACGAGGACGACGCCGTCGCGGGCGAAGGCGGCGCCGTCAAGGACGCCGGCCCGGGCGGAGCCCGCCACGAACCCGCCGCCGTGCACGAACACCATCACGGGCAGGCGCTCCCCCGCCGCTTCCGGCGTCCACACGTTGACGGTCAGGAAGTCGTCGCCGGGCACCCAGCCCGGCCCGAAGTACGGGGTCATGTCCACGCTGCCGAGCCGGCGTTCGGCCTGCGGCGCGGTTGGCCCCGGCGCGGTGGCGTCCCGCACGCCGTCCCAGGGGGCGTGCGGCCTCGGGGCGGCGAACCGGGCGGCGCCGGTCGGCGCGGCGGCGTACGGGATGTTCATGAACGCGATGGTGCCGTCGCGCCGCAGCCCGCGCACGAGCCCCTGGGCGGTGCGGACGGTGTCGTGGCGGCTCATCGGGCGTCCTCCGCGAGGTCGGCGAACGGGGCCCAGTCCTTGACGGCGAACCCGTTCCCCTCGCGGACCACCTCGGCGGCCCCGTGCCCGCCCAGGTGCGCGGGGAACACCAGCGCGCGATGGTCGGCGGCCCAGCCGAGGATCCGGCGGCGGGTGGCGCGCGCCCCGGCCGGGTCCTCGCAGAAGCAGCTGTTCGCGTCCGGCTCCACGATCTGCACCGGGTTGTGCAGCAGGTCGCCGACGAACACCGCGCGGTCCGTACCCGAGGCGAGGGTCAGCACCGAGGACCCCGGCGTGTGCCCCGGCGCGAGGTCCAGGCGCAGGTTGGCGTCGATCGTGTACGAGCCCTCCCACAACGTCGTCAGCCCCGCCTCGTGGACGGGGGCCACGCTGTCCTCGAACACGTTCTGGTTGCCCCGCCCGAGTACCGACCGGTGCTCGTTCGCCGGGTTCCAGAAGTCGAAGTCGGCCCTGGCGATGAGGTACGTGGCCTTCGGGAAGGTCGGCACCCAGGAGCGGCCGTCCAGGAACGTGTTCCAGCCGACGTGGTCCACGTGGAGGTGCGTGTTCACCACGACGTCCACGTCCTCGGGGCGCACGCCGGCGGCGGCCAGGTTGTCCAGGAAGTCGGTGTCGAGCCGGCTCCAGACGGGGGCGTAGGGACGCTCCTTGTGGTTGCCGACGCCGGTGTCGACGAGGATGATCCGTCCCTCGCTGCGCAGCAGCCAGGTCTGGATCGCGGAGTTCACGATCCGCGTGCCCGGGTCCACGAAGTGCGGCTCCAGCCAGGAGGAGTGCTCCTCCCAGGTGCGTGGCGAGCTCTCCGGGAAGAACGTCTCCGGCGTCATGTGGACCGGGCCGTAGTATTCACGAACCCTCGTGACCGTCACGTCACCGAGAGTGATTTCGTTGGCAGGCAAGGGGCCATCCTTGAACTTGACGATGCGTGATGGATGCGGGCGGATCCGCCGCCGTCCATCGTGCGCCGCTCCCATGGGGCGGCGGTATGCGTCAGTTGACTGCAATCGGGCTTGCTACCGTGACAGACGGGTGTGCGGACCTGCGGTCATGCCGCAGGGTCCGTGGTCGGTGCGACTCCTGGAGGTCCTGTGGGCGAGCGGGCCCTGCCCGTCGGACGGGACGTGATCGTCGGGCGGGACTCCGAGCTCGATCGGCTCGCCGCGCTGGTTGCGGGCGCGGCCGGCGAAGGCGGGCGGGTCCTGCTCCTGTCCGGAGCCGCCGGGATGGGCAAGAGCACCCTCCTGGAGTACGCCGCCCGCCGCGCCGGGGAAGCGGGCCGCCGGGTGCTGCGGGCGAGCGGCCGCGAGTCGGAGAGAGACCTGGCCTTCGCGGCCCTGCACCAGCTCCTCCGCCCGGTACTGGACGAGACGCCCCACCTGCCCGACCGTCAGCGCCGGGCCCTGCTCGGCGCCTTCGGCTTCGTGTCCGACGCCCCCGATCCCCTGCTGACGGGGGTCGCCGTCCTGACCCTGCTGTCCCAGGTCGCCGAACGGGCGCCGCTCGTGATCGTGCTCGACGACGCCCAGTGGATCGACCCCGCCTCCGCCGACGTCCTCGCCTTCGCCGCCCGCCGCCTCGCCGACGACCCCATCACCCTGCTCGCCGCCCTCCGCGACCTCACCCCCGGCCCCGGTGGTTCCCCGCCGCTCACGCCGGCCCCCGCCGATGCCTCCGGACACCCGGCACGCACACCGGGCCCACTCGACATGGCTGGATTCCCCACGCTCACGCTCGGCCCTCTCGACGCCGCCGCGTCCCGGCGGCTGCTCGACCTGCGCGCGCCCGGCCTGACGGGCAGGATCAGGGAACGCGTCCTCGACCAGGCCGCGGGCAACCCCCTGGCCCTGCTCGAACTGGCCGCGCACGCCCCGCTCGCCCCCGACGGCCACGGCCCGCTACCGGTCGGCGAGCGGCTGGCGGCCATCTACGCCGCCCGGCTGGCGGAGCTGCCCGAAGCCGCCCGGCAGGCCCTGGTGCTCCTGGCCGCCGCCGACGCGGAGGATCCCCCGGACGCCGTCCTGGCGCTGCTGCCCGACGCCGACGACAAGATCTGGCTCGCCGTCGAAGAGTCGGGGCTGGTCCACCGGGCAGGCCGGCACCTACGCTTCCGCCACCCCCTGGTCCGCTCCGCGATCTACCACGCCACCCCGTTCGACACCCGCCTGGAGGCCCACCGCACGCTGGCCGGCGCCCTGCGCGACGAGCCGGACCGCCGCGCCTGGCATCTCGCCGCCACCGCCCTCCACCCCGACGCGGAGGTGTCGGCCGCCCTGGAGCGAACGGCGGCCAGGGCTCGCCGGCGGGGCGGCTATGCGGCGGCGGCCAAGGCGCTGGCCCGCGCGGCGGAGCTGCGTCCCGACCGTGACGAAAGCGCCCGGCTGCTGACCGACGCGGCCGGCTCGGCCGTCCTCACCGGAGACCTGCCCTGGGTGGAGGAGCTGGCCGGTCAGGCCCGCACCCGTACCGACGACCCCGCCCTGCTCGCCACCGCCGCGCTGCACGTCGGGCGGCTGTCCGCACTGACCAGGCGGCACGCCGCCACCTTCGACGAGCTGGCCGGCATCGCCGGCGACCTCGCGCGCACCCACCCGCACATCGCCCTCGACGCGCTCGCCGCCGCCGCGGTGCTGCGCTTCTACTCGGGCGAGGAGTCCCAGCGCCAGGAGATCGACCGCCTCCTGCCCCGCCTCCCCGCCACGCCGCTCCGGGAGTGGGCCCGCATCGTGTCGGACCCGTTCGGCACCGGCCGCGCGGCAGCACCCCGGCTACCCGCCCTGATCGCCGCAGCCGGGCGCCGCCGTGGAGCGGGCGACCATGGAGAAGCCCCGGGCGCCGACGATCGCGCAGTGACCGGGGACAGCCGTGGGACGGACAATGGCGCAGGAGCAGGCAACCGCGCCGATACCGGAGGTGGTCCCGAACGGCTGACCGCGCTGGCCGTGGCCGCCTGGGTGCTCGACGAGACGCCGCTCGCGGTCCGGACGTTCGACGCGGCCGTCCGGTCGTGGCGAAGCGCGGGCCCGCTCCCCGACGGGCTCGGCGGCGTGGTGGCGCTGGCCTGCTTCGAGTACGGCCGCTGGGACCAGGCCCGCGCGCTCTGCGCCGAGCTCGGCGCGCTGCCGGCCGCCGCCAGGCTGCACCACGCCGTCGCGTGCGCGCACGCCATCGAGGCCATGGTCGTGGCCGCTCAGGGCGACCCGGCGACCGCCCGCGCGCTCGCGGACGAGGCGCTGCGCCTGGTGGACCCGCTGGAGAGCCGATCGGTCGCCGTGTACGCGCACCGCGCCCTGACCACCGCCGCCATCGCCGAAGGCGACTACGAAGACGCCTGGGAGCACCTGCGCGGGGTCTTCGGCCCGGCCGGCGACCCCGTCCACTACCACGCCTCCTACCCGGCCCTGCCGGACCTGGCCGAGTCGGCGGCCCGCACCGGCCGTCACACGGAGGCGATCGAGATCGTCGAGCGTGCGGCCCGCGTCCTGGCTCAGGGCGGCTCGCCCCGCCTGCGCGGCCTGGTGCACCGCAGCCGCGCGCTGCTCGCCGGCCCCGACCGGGCCGAGGAGGAGTTCCTGGCCGCGCTGGCCGTACCCGAGCTGGAGCGCTGGCCTTTCGAGCACGCGCAGGCGCTGCTGGAGTACGCCGAGTGGCTGCGTCGCCGTCGCCGGATCGCCGAGGCGCGCCCGTTCCTTACCTCGGCGTACGACACGTTCCGCCGCCTGGGCGCGCGCCCGTGGAGCGAACGCGCCCAGGCGGAGCTGCGAGCGGCGGGCCTGGACGTCGACCCGGCGGATCCTGGCGCCCTGGCCCGCCTCTCGCCTCAACAGCAGCAGATCGTCCGGCTGGCCGCGCGCGGGCTGACCAACCGCGAGATCGGCGAGCGGCTCTTCCTGTCGCCGCGCACCGTCGGCTCACACCTCTACCGCACCTTCCCCAAACTGGGCGTCACGGCCCGCTCCCAGCTCCGGGACGTGGTGGAGGCGGCGGGCGCGGACGGCGGCGCTGCGCCGGCCGGCGGCCGGTGACGGGGTGCCCGGGGCGGGGTGCCGGGCTGACATCCGCCCCAGACACCACCGAACCGCCGGGCCGTCACACCAGCCGGGTCACCTTGCCGGTGTCGAGCGAGTAGTACCCGCCCACGACCTTGAGCTTCCGTGCGGCGATGCGCGGGGCGAGCAGCTTGTCGGACCTGAGCTCGGCCACCACGTTGGTGGTGTTGATCCGGATCATCCGGTCCACATCCCCGTGGGCCTGCTCGTAGGCCGGTCGCAGGTCGTCGACGATGCGCTGCAGGTGGCCGGGCAGCTTGGTGCCGTGCTTGAGGGCGTCGGCGGCGGCGGTGACCGCGCCGCACCGCTGGTGGCCGAGCACCACGATCAGGGGCGTGTCCAGCTCGGCGGGGCCGTACTCGATGGCGCCGGCGACGAGGGGATCGATGGTCTGGGCGGCGCTGCGTACGGTGAGGATGTCCCCGACTCCCAGGTCGAAGACGATCTCGGGGGCGACGCGCGAGTCGATGCAGGAGACGACCACCGCATACGGTTGCTGCTTCTGGGCGACCTCGGCCCGCCGGGCGAGGTCCTGGTGGGGGTGGACGGAGGCGTCGGCGGCCCAGCGCCGGTTGCCCTCGCGCAGCTTCGCCCACGCCTCGTCCGGGGTGCCGGCCCGCCGCGCGGAGTCCCGTGCGAGGCCGTGCGCCACCCCGCCGTCTAACAGGACCCCGCCGGCGACCAGCCCAGCGGCGAGCAGTACTTTACGACGGTCAATGATCTTCTCAGACATGGGATCCAGTATGCGGTACACCGGATACGCCACTTTCGCCGGGTCCCTCCACGCGCCGACCGCTGCGACTCCACGTAACTGCTGCGGTCCGGCCGCGCAGGCTGACAGCACGCGCCCGCCCGTCAGGCCGTCACGGGGCTGTGGAGCCGTGCGGTCAGCTGGACGATTTGCCGGTGACCGTGCTCGGGTCGGGCGCCTTGATCGACACCTTGCCGCCCCACCCGGTGTAACGGGTCTCGACGGAGATGATGTCGCCCTCGAACGTGGCGTACTCATCCTTGGCGCCCTTAGCCCGGAACGAGCTCGACAGCGTGCCGACCAGGCCGGCCGAAGTGAGCGTCAGAGTGTAGGAGACCTCGGTGTCGGCCGCCCACGCTTTGAGGTCGGAGCCGGAAAACCACGGCGAGACCTGCGCGAGGCTCTTGAAAGTGATCCTGCCGGTGACCTTGTTCCCGGCTCTCGTGCCCTTGGCCAGCAGCGCCGACAACGTCGCGGGCTCGGCGGGATTCAGGACCTGGCCGTACAGGTAGGGCATCGCGCCGCCGCCGTCGAGCCTGAACCAGGTCTTGCCCTTGGGAAGGTAGTCGGCCACGTACTCACCGGAGTAGTACGTGCTCTTGCCGATGGAGATCGCACGGTCCTTGGCGTCGCGGTAGGACGTGCTCCTGATGTCGTAGGCGGCCAGCCCCTTCTTGCCGAACTGCAGCGTGCCCCTGTTCGTGTACGCCTGGAGGGTGTCGAGACCGTCGGACCAGGTGGACGTCTCGGTGAAGCGCACGCCGTGCCCGGGGGCCATGGTGGACTTCAGCGCGCGCACAGGATCCCTGGGGGCGGCTTGCGCGGGTGCGGCGCCCACCAAAAGGGAGGTGGACAGCGCTAAGAGAGCGGTGATCGTCTTGTTCACGAGGGATCATCATGCCGTACCGGCCTGTCGGCCCTCGATGGCCGCCGCGGATTCCTCTGGGCCGTTTGTGACCGCCGACGTTCCTCTCGCGCCTCCAGACGCGTGCGGACTGTCAGGCGGGTTCGAGGCGGTCGGCGAGGCGGCGGAGGGTGAGCGCGAACCGGACGCGGAGGCGCGGCAGGACCTGTCGGCGTGGGCGGGGCGGGATCATGCGTGAGCGGGCGGCCTCGGCTCGCCGCTCGGCCAGGTCCGCGCGGATGCGCTCTTCATGCAGGCCGTACATGGAGGGCCCTGCACGGTTCTTCGGGGAAGGCGTGGTAGAAGGTGAAGACCGGGCGGGTGTCCGGCGGGGCGTCGTTCGCTTCGACGCGTGATCGGCTCAGCTCGCGCCACGGCTGCAGCACGGCGTTGAGCTGGTCGGCGAGCTGGGCGAGCTCGCCCGGGGTGAGCCGCAGGTGGTGGCTGCCGCCGAACGACGCGTTCTGCCAGGCCTTATTCACAGCCCGCCCATGGCGGCCCGGACCCAGCGTTCCCGGCTGTCGCGGGCGAGCTCCGGCACGTCCTCGATCAGGTCGTGTCTCTGCATCTGCCGCAGGTGGTAGCTGACCTGGCCGGGGTCGGCGTCCATCCGCCTGGCCAGCTCGCTCACGGTGACCGGGCCGATCCGGAACAGGAGGCTGAAGAGCTTCATCCGGAACCGGCTGGTCATGACCCTGAGCACGTCCAGGTCGTCGATCTGTCGCATGGCCACGACCGTAGGGCCCGCGGGTGAAGCTGCTCAAGGCTTCTACTGGATCTTGAAATGCCGGCCGTTCGGAGGCGTCAGCACACGATGAAGATGCTCTTCCAGCCCACCGGCGTGCGCTGCTCGGCGTTCCTGTTCGAGGCCAGCGTGAAGTGGGCGACGCCCTCGGCGTTGGGCTGGTTGTACATGCGGCCGCTCTGGCCGTCGCCGTACCACTTGTAGGAGCCGTTGAAGGGGATGTTCGACACGCCGCACCGGTCGATGACGACGCTTCTGCCGGTGAAGCCGGGGCCTTCGTAGGCGACGTACTGCGAGGCGTAGGCGGCGCCGGCGGTGCCGGCGACGATGGCGGCGGTGAACACGGAGGTGAGAACGAACTTCTTCACGCGGGTCCTTCCGACGGAACTGACTGCGGAAAGTAATGGTAGCGGCACTCTCCGCAATCACCCAAGCCTTTTGCGTCACGGAGCCGCGCTCCCGCCCCTAGGATCACGCTTTATGATCATTCGTTTATCCGCCGGGGCGGCCGTGGGCCTGGCCCTGTTCGCCGGCCCCGCGCTCGCCGAGCCGGTCAAGGGCGCGCCCGAGCTGACCCACAACGCCCTCTACAAGGCGGCCAAGCTGCCCAAGATCGCCTGCAAGCTGGACAAGGGCACGAGCGGCGCCTCCACGAAGAAGTACGTCACCACCCTCGTCGGCTGCCTGAACAAGGCGTGGCAGCCGGCCATCAAGGGCTTCGTCCCGGTCAAGGTGGTGTTCAAGGACGCCGACGACAAGGAGTCCTGCTCCACCGGCATGGACGTCAGCGGCTCCTTCACCGAGATCTGCGCCACCCAGCTCCACGTGCGGCTGGCCGACGACTGGATCAAGGCCAAGAGCGACGTGGCCGTGTTCACCTCCGTCGTGCGGACGTGGGGCGGGGTGGTGACCGGGCAGACCGGCATCGGGCAGGCGTGGTGGGCGCTGGAGAACGACGCGTCCGAGACGGTCATGGACGAGCACAACCGCCGCTACTACCTGCAGATCGCCTGCTTCTCGGGGGTGTCGGCGAAGGCGCTGGGGCGTCAGGTCAAGGACTGGAAGCCGATTCTCAAGGTGCCGGAGTTCTGGCCCAACCGGTTCCAGGGCAAGACCGCGAACCGCCTGTACTGGATGGACAAGGGGTACAAGGCGGGTAAGCCGGGCGCTTGCAACACCTGGACGGCGAGCTCGTCCCGGGTGGCCTGAGCCCGGCTCAACCCGTCCGGGACGCGTGGTCGCGGACGAGATCGTGGAAGCGGTAGCGGCCGGGCGCGGCCTCGCGCAGGAGGTGCGCGTCCAGCAGGTGCTCCAGCATCCGCTCCGCCTGGGACGCGCCCGTCCCCAGCAGGTCGGCGGCCGTGCTCGGGCCGAACTCCGCGCCGGTGTGCGACCCCAGCAGCCGGTACGCGCGCCGCAGGTCGGAGGGGAGCCGGTCGTAGGAGGCGTCCAGGGCGGCGGCCACGTCGTGCCGTCCCGCCGCCAGTTCGGCCAGCCGGTCGCCGGCGAGCCGGTCGAGCAGGTGCCGCACGCTCCACGTGGGACGCGCCCGCAGCCGGTCGGCGGCGACGCGGACGGCCAGCGGCAGCCACCCGCAGCGCGCGACGACCTCGTGCAGGTCGTCGCGGGGCACGCCCGCCACCCGGTCCCATCCGGCCACGCCGGTGAACAGGGCGACCGCCGCCGCCGGGGACAGGACGTCCAGCGGCAGGCCGCGGGCGTCGCCGAGCCCGCTCAGGCGGCGGCGGCCGGTGACGATCACGCGGCAGCCGGGGCCGCCGGGCAGCAGCGGGTGGATCTGGTGCTCGTCGAGGGCGTCGTCCAGCACGATCAGCACCCGGCGCCCGGCCAGCACGCTGCGGTACAGCGCGGCGCGGTCGTCCAGGTGCTCAGGGACGTCCGCGTCCGGCACGCCGAGGGCGCGCGCCATCCGGGCCAGGGCCTCGCCCGGCTCGACCGGTCGCCGGCCGGGTGCGTGGCCGCGCAGGTCCACGAAGAGCTGCCCGTCGGGGAAGCCGGGGGCGAGCCGGTGGCCGGCGTGCACGGCCAGGGCCGTCTTGCCCGTTCCGGCCATGCCGTCGATGGCGACGACCGGCGCCGGGCCCGCGTGGTGGTCGCCGGTGAGGGCCGCCAGCTCGTCCTCCCGGCCGATCAGGGTCGCGAGGCCGGCGGGCAGCTGCCGGGGGACGATCGTGGTCACGGCCGGCTCGCCCGCCTCTCCTGCCAGCAGCTCCCGTTCCGCGCCGTCCAGCTCCAGGGCCTGCGCCAGCAGCAGGACGGACCTGCTGCGCGGCTGCCAGAGGCCTCCGTTCTCCAGCCGCCGCACGGTCCGCACATTGAGCCCCGCCTTCTCGGCCAGTTGCTCCTGGGTCATCAACGCCCGCTTCCGCCATCCCCGCAGCAGTGTCCCCGCAGAATCCAACGTGTCCCCCGTCGGTCAACCATCAGGCGTCCATCAGAGCCGCGTTGGAGCCGTTCCGGCCACAGGTGGGACGACATTGGACGAAATCGGACGACAACCGTTTGATGCCAGTGGCCCGGTTTGTCAGAATGACCGCCATGGGCGAGCGGGGTGATCATCCCAGCGAGATCTGCCCCTACCAGGGCCTGGCTCCGTTCGAGCAGAGCGCGGCCGAGCTGTTCTTCGGCCGCACGCGAGCCACCCGCGACCTCCTCGAACGCCTGGGGCGGCGACTGGCCGGCCGCGGCGCCGTCCTGCTCGTCTCGGGCGCCTCGGGTGTCGGCAAGTCGTCGCTGTTACGGGCGGGCCTGCTCCCGGCCGTGGTCAAAGGGGAACTCGGGGCGTGGCGGTGCCTGCTCACCACGCCCACCGCGACCCCGTTCCGCGCGCTGGCCGAGAGCTGGGCCAAGGAGTTCGGCGGGGACGCGGAAACGGTGGCCGAGCTGCTGCGCGGCGACCCGCGGCGGCTCCTGCCCGGAGGGGACGACCGGCTCCTGCTGGTGGCCGACCAGTTCGAGGAGCTGTTCACGCTGGTGGCCGACGAGCGCGAGCGGCAGGCGTACGTGGCGGCCCTGCACGCCCTGACCGACGGCCCGCACGGCGCCGCGGTGGTCGTCGGGGTGCGCGCCGACCACTGGGACCGGTGCGCCGCCTACCCCCGCTTCGCCGAGGCCATCCAGGACGGCCAGGTCATCGTCGAGCCGATGACGGAGGCGGACCTGCGGCTGGCGATCACCGGCCCGGCCGCCGCCGCCGGGCTGAAGATCGAGCCCGGCCTGGTGGAGACCATCCTCGCCGAGCTGCGGGCGGGGCTCGGCCCGGGCGACCGTCCCCTGCCGGGCGCGCTGCCCCTGCTCTCGCAGGCGCTGCGCAACACCTGGGAACGGCGTACGGACGGCACCCTGACCCTGCGCGGCTACGAGGAGTCCGGCCGGGTGCGCGACTCCGTGCGCCGCACCGCCGACGAGGTGCTGGAGCGGCTGCCGCCGGAGGACCGCAAGGCGGCGCTGCGGATCTTCCGCCGCCTGACGCTGATCACCGCGGGCGGCCAGGTGGCGCGGCGCGCCGCGCGGCTGTCCGAGTTGCACGCCGCCGCCTCCGCGCACACCGAGCAGCGGCGCGAGCAGGTCGGGGCGCTGCTGTCCGCGTTCGCCGACCGGCGCCTGCTCACCCTGCACGAGGACAGCGCCGAGATCTCCCACGACGCCCTCCTGACCGCCTGGCCCGCCCTGCGGCAGTGGCTCGAACCCGACCTCGCCGCGCAGACGGTCTACGACCGGCTGGTGGAGGCCGCCGCCCAGTGGGACGGCAACCACCGTGACCCCGCGTTCCTCTACCGGGGCGCCCGGCTGCTCGCCGTGCAGGACAGCCGGCCCCGCTGGGAACGCGACCCCGACAGCTTCCCGCCGCCGGGGCCCGTCGTGGAGAGCTTCGTCGCGGCGTCCACGCGGGAGGTGCGGCGGGCGAGCCGCCGCCGCCGGCTGGCCGTGGCGGGCCTGGCGATGGTGTCGGTGCTCGCCCTCGTCGCCGCCGCCATCGCCGTCAACGCGGCGGACGAGGCCGGCCGGCAGCGCAGGGTGGCGCTCTCCCGCCAGCTCGCCGCGCAGAGCGAGGTCACCGGCGACGTCGCCCTGTCCTCGGTGCTGGCCGTGGCGGCCTGGAACCTCGCCCAGACCGACGAGGCCCGCAACCGCCTGCTGTCCGCGGCGACCAGCACCGGCCGGGGCAAGCTCACCGGGCACACGCGCGGCGTCACGTCCCTGGCGTTCAGCGCCGACGGCTCGACCGTCGCGACCGGCGGCGCCGACGGCACCGCCCGGCTCTGGGACACCGCGACGCGCCGGCAGCTCGGCGCCCCGATCACCCGCGCCAGGTTCGAGTGCTCGGACGTCGAGGTGGCCCTCAGCCCCGACGGCCGCACCCTGGCCACCGCGTGCCTGAGCACCGTCCGCTTCTACGACGTCGCCACCCGCCGCCCACTCGGGCCCGACGTCAAGCAGGACGAGGTCGTGTCGGCGCTGGAGTTCAGCCCGGACGGCAGGACGCTCGTGACGGGCGACTTCCGAGGCGTCGTCCGGCAGTGGGACGCGGCCACGCACCGGCCGCGCGGCCCCGCCATGGGCCGCCCCGACCACCGGCCGGAGCTGGCGAGCATCGTCCAGCGGGTGGTGTTCACCAGGGACGGCAGCACCCTGGCCGTCGCGCGGGGCCGGGCCGTCCGGCTCTGGGACGCCGCCACCTCCCGCCCGCTGGGCGGCCCGATCGCCCGGCAGAACAAGCCCTTGCTCGACATCGCGTTCAGCCCGGACGCGAGGACGCTGGTGACCGTGGGCTTCGACAACGGCGCTGGGCTGTGGGACGTGGCGTCGGGCAAGCGCAAGGCCGTGATCAAGGACGGCATCCACGGCTTCTACTCGGTCGCCTTCAGCCCCGACGGCACCCGGATCGCCACCGGCGGGCGCTCCGGCCGTACCGTCCTGTGGGACACCGCCAGCCGGCAGCGGGTGCTCGCGCTCCAGGACAACCTCATGAGCGTCCGGCGGGTGGCGTTCAGCGCGGACGGGAAGCTGCTGGCCGCGGCGAGTGACGACGGCGTGGTCCGGCTCGCCGACCCGCAGGTCCACCTGCAGATCGGCCGGCCGGTGCCGGCGGAGAACGCCGTCGCGCTGAGCCGTGACGGGCGGATCCTGGCGACCGGCGGCCCCGGCAGGAACGACCCCGCCGTCCACCTGTACGACGTGGCCACCCAGCGGCCCCTCGGCCCGCCGCTGCGCGCCCCGGGCGCCCGCGGCGCCGTCATCAAGATCGCTTTCGCGCCTGACGGACGCACGCTCCTGACCTCCGCCATGGACGGCCTGCGCGTCTGGGACCTCGCGAGCCGCCGCGTGCTCGCCCATGACCGCACGTTCGACGGCCAGGCCGAGTTCAGCGCGGACGGCAGGTTCGCCGCCGTCCAGCACGAAGGGGCCATCGCGTTCTGGGACGTCGCGACCCGCCGCGAGTTCGGGCCGCGCATCCGCGTCGCCGACCACACCGACGTCATCACCGGCCTGGCCATCAGCCCCGACGGCAGGACGCTGGCCAGCGCCGGCTTCGACTCGCGGGTGCGGCTCTTCGACGTGGCCACCCGCCGCCAGATCGAGGGCACCCCGCCCGCCGTCGCCGGTGGGCTGGTCAACGACCTGGCCTTCAGCCCCGACGGCGCGACGCTGGCGTTCACGGCGGCCGACGACGCCGTGCGGCTGTGGGACGTCCGGCGGCGCCGCACCAACGGCGTCGCCCTGGTCCCCGAGGACGACGCGCCCACCGCGCTCGCGTTCAGCGGGAACGGCCAGGTGCTGGCCACCGGCCTGCAGAGCGGCGACGTGCTGCTGTGGGACCTGCGCACGCACCGGCCCCTCGGCAACCCCATGACCGGCCACACCCGCGGCGTCGTCGCGCTCGCCTACGCCCCCGACGGCACGGCCGTGGCCACGGTCGCCGGCGACGGGACCGCGCGTCTGTGGCACACCGGCACCCCCGCCGACCTCGTCGCCGCCGCGTGCGCCAACGCGGGCCGCGCGCTCGGCCGCGGCGAATGGGAGATGCTCATCCCGGAGGAGGAGTACCGCCCGACGTGTTCGTGACGCTCGCACTCACCCTGGACAAGGCCCGCATGTTCGTGCGCGGGCTGCGGCGGCGGACCGGCCGGCCGGTGCCCGAGCTGGTGGACCTGTTCCGCTCCATCATCGACGGCGGCCGGGACTTCCACCCGATCGCCTCCGACTTCCTCCAGCACTTCATGGACGGGGCGGGCGCCTCCAGGACGATGTCGCTGCGCTGGCTCCGCTCGTTCAAAGTGATCAAGAAAGCCGAGCGCAAGAACCAGCGCCGCTTCGAACGCCAGCTCCTGCGGCGCGCCGGCCGGCTCGGCGAGCACGACTCCGCCTGGCTGCACGACCACTGGGACGCGCGGATCAACGCCTTCATCGGCACCGAGCTGTTCTACGTCAGCAGGATGAGCCTGCTGCGCTCGCAGGGCTCGTTCGTGCTGACCAGGGACGGGCGGGAGGTGCGGGTGTCCGGCACCGTGCGGCACCGCTGGTTCGACCCCTACGACTGGGACCGCGGGCGCTGGGTCTACATCCCGCGGCACGGCTTCGTCCCCATCGCCGTCGGGCGGGACCTGGTGGAGGCCGACGAGGCACGCAACTTCCTCATGGAGGCGCGCCACGTCCAGACCCTGGAAGGGGTGTGCGTGCCCGGGCGGTGGCGCGGGCGGGCGACGTTCACGTGGGCGCTGGTCAGGACGGGCGACCGATGAGCGCCGGACGTCCCCTCCCGCCCGATCCTCGGCAGGCCGCCGACGTGGCGGCGTTCGTCGCGGCACTGGTACGGCTCCGGCAGTGGGCCGGCGAGCCGTCACTGAGCCGGCTCCGGTCGCTCGGCGGCCGGATCGCCGCCTCGGACGGCACCATGGTGGACGCGCTGCCCAAGAGCACCACCTCGCACGTGTTGCGGCAGAGCGGGCGGTTGCCGCGGTGGGAGTTCGTGCGGGCGTTCGTCACGGCTTGCCTGCGGTCCTGCGGGCATCCTGAGGAGCTGATCGGCGAGGAGCTCGAACGGTGGCGCGCCGCTAGAGCCGCCCTCGCCACCCCGGCCACTCCCCCGCCCGCACCCGACGAGACCGCTCCCCCGCCTGACGCGGCTCCCCCGCCTGACGCGGCTCCCCCGCCTGACGCGGCTCCCCCGCCTGACGCGGCTCCCCCGCCTGACGCGGCTCCTCCTCCTGACGCGGCTTTCCCGCCTGCGCCCGGCGGGGCTCCTCCCCTGCCGCCTGCGACCGGTGCCTCCTGGGCGGGGCGGGACCCGGCGGTGGAGCTGCTGGTCCGGCGCGTGCTCCGCGAGGAGGACCGGGCGCGCAAGGGGCTGCTGGGCGGCTACGACATCGCGCCCGTCTCCTTCGGCCCCGCGCACACCGACCCCTCCGTCCGTGGCCCGGACGACCCGCACACGACCCGCCGCTCCGCCCAGAGCCCGGACGACCTGCACACGATCGGCCGCTTCTTCACCGCCCTGCACCCCCGGCGCCTGCTGGTCGTGGGCGAGTCGGGGGCCGGCAAGACGGTCCTCGCCATCGAGCTGGTGCTGCAACTCCTGGAGCCCCCGCTGACCACGGGCGATCCCCCGCACCTGGTTCCGGTCCGGCTGAACGCGGCCCGCTGGACCGTGGGCAGGCCGTTCGAGACCTGGCTGGCCGAGCAGCTCGTGCAGGACTTCGGCCTCGCGGCCGGCGACGCGCACCGGCTGGTCCGCGACCGCAGGGTGCTCCCGGTGGTGGACGGGCTGGACGAGCTGGACCCCGGCCCGCCGGCCGGGACACCCCGCCGGGCGATGGGCCTGCTGGCCGAACTCAACCGCTACAGCGACCTGTCCGGGCGGCGCGCCGGCCCGGTCGTCGTCACCTGCCGCGCCGACCGTTACGCCGAGCTGCGCGCGGCCGGCGTCTGGCTCGACGACGCCGCCCTGATCCGGCTGCACGACCTGACCGTCGAGCAGATCGCCGTCTACCTGAAGGCCCGCTGGCCGGACGGCCACCCCTGCGCCGGCCACCGCGACGGCATCCAGGCGGCCCTCGGGGGACCGGCGGGCCGGGCGGTCCACCTCGCGCTCGCCACACCCTGGCGGCTGCTGCTGACGGTCACCGCCGTGGAGTCCGGCGCCGACCCGTACGAGCTGTTGCGCGCCGATCCGCACGCCGACCCTCGTGCGGGCGCGGACGCGATCGCCGGGCGGCTGCTGGAGGCGTACGTCCCGGCGGCGACCCGCCTGACGCCCCGGGCCGCGCACCGCACCCCGTACCAACCGGACCAGGTGCGGGCCTGGCTGGTGCACCTGGCGGCCCACCTGCGCCGGCAAGCCGCCCGCACCGCCGCGACCGACCGGCCGCCGCCCGGCCTGACGGCGATCGACCTGGTCCCCCACCTGCTGTGGCCGATCGGCGGCCGGCACCTGGTGCGGGTGCTGCACTGCCTGTTCGCGGTGACCCTCGCGGTCGTCGCCATGCTCGCCTTCTGGACGGGCTCAGGAGCCGGCGACGCGAGCCCGGGCATGGGCATGGGCATGGGCATGGGCATGGACGGGGGCGCGGAGCAGGCGCTCACGCTCGCACTCATGACGTCCTGGGTGGGAATCGTGACCGGCCTGTCGCTGTCGTCGTGGCCGGCCGCGGCGGGCGGGCGCACGAACGTCCCTCACCGGCGCCGCCTGACGGGCGCGCTGCTCGGCGCGCTGGCGGGCCTGCCCGTCGGCGTGCTCGGCGGCCTGGCCGGGCTGCTCCTGACCGGCGGCCGGGTGTTCGACCTGGGCTTCGCCATCGTGGCGGGCGGCACCGGAGGGCTGACGCTCGGCACGGCCATCGGGCTGACCGCCGCCGGCCGGCTCGGGGCCGAGCGTATGACCGTCGCCGAGGCGATCCGCGCCGAGCCGATCACGCTGGCGGGCTTCGGGTTGTGCGGCGCGCTCACCGGGCTGGCGCCGCTGCGCCTGGCCCACGCCGGGCCGGCGGCGCTGGTCGTGGGGGTGAGCGGTGCGTTCGTGCTGGCGTTCGCGCTCGGGGTGGTCTTCAAGATCACCACTGGCGGGTGGAGCATGGACGCCGAGCTGGCCCACCCGCGCGAGGCCCTGCACCGCAACCCGGTGATCGGGCTGGTGTTCGGCCTGACCGGCGGCGTCGCGGCCTTCCTGGTGTTCGTGATGAGCCGGGGCCTGATCGAGTCGCTGGCGTGCGCGCTGGTCGGCGGCGTCGCGTTCGGTCTGAGCTTCGGCGCCCTCGCCTGGACCCGCACCATGATCGGCCTGACCGTCGCCGCCACGCGCGGCCTGCTGCCCCTGCGGCTGTGGAGCTTCCTCGACTGGGCCTGCGAGGCCCGCCTGCTGCGCGTCAGCGGCGCCACGTACCAGTTCCGCCACCGCGAGCTCCAGGACTTCCTGACACCTCCCGAGGAGGGGTGACGCGTCGGCCATCAGCATCAGACGGATCATCACCTACAGTGATTGACCGGCGATTTTCCGTGATGCTAATTTGCTGGATGCCGCCGAGACGTACCGCTTCCCCAGGTGGAGGTGAGGTCCGTCCGGCGCCGGGCACCACCACGGCGGCACGCCTTGACCCGAGAGGAAGCATGCACACCGCCTACCTCGTCGTCACCGTCATCACGATCGTCGCCAACGCCGTGATCGCCGTTCTCGACTTCGCACGGGCTCCCTGGGTCCTGGCCAACTCCGCCGCGGTGAACGTCGACCCCTCCTGGGTCCCGCTGCTGGGGGCGCTCAAGGCCGCCGGCGCCGCCGGTCTGGCCCTCGGGATCATGGGGGTCCCGTACATCGGTCTCGCCGCCGCGATCGGGCTCGTCCTGTTCTTCCTCGGCGCGCTCGTCGCCCACGTCCGCGCCAGAGTCTTCCACAACATCGCCGCACCAGCGGCCTATTTCGCCCTGGCCGCCGCGTCCGCCGTCCTCGCCGCCAGACAGTGATGGGGCGGTTCCCCTCGCGCTGTTCGCCTGGTGTCGTCGCCCCGGCCGCCGGCGCGGTCCTGGCTCAGTCGCCGTTCGGCGTCTCCAGCCGCTCGGGGATCTTCGCGAGCGGATATCTGCGCCAGAAGAACGCGTCCGCCGCATGTTGGTCGGCGGCGAAGTTGACCGCTTCGACGATGCGGCCGGCCCGGATGCGGAAGGCCAGCGCCCAGAGAATGTCCAGGCCCTCCGGCTGCGTGCTCCAGCCCCGGTGCAGGTCGATCACCCAGTCGCCGTCGGCGGCGAGGGCTATCGGGTCGGCGCGGAAGCCCGCACGGGCGAGCTGGGCGAAGAACGCCAGCACTTCGTCGGCGCCTCGCTTGGTCCCGGCGAGCGGATGGTGCCCGGGGATGGTCCACACGATGTCGGCGGCGAAGAAGCGCTCACGCAAGGCGGTCAGGTCGTTGCGGGCATATGCCGCGTAGTAGTCGCGGATCAGCTTGACGTTGGGGTGCTCCTTGGCGGGTTTCGCCTCGGCCGGAGAGGGGCTGCCCACGGCCGCCAGGGTCAGGCCGGCGGCGCCGACGCCCATGGTCCGCAGCAGGGTGGCTCGGCTCAGTTCGGTCACAGAAACCTCCTGGTGTGAAGTTTCTTCATCGTGGCGAGGCCGGCCGGCCGGTGGCCAATACCTGTGTCCATAGCCATCAGCTATGGCTCCCTCACAGCCAGCCGGGCACCCCGGCCCTGCCCGGCGGAATTCGCGCACACGTTCGGAGGATCGCGGATCCCCCGACAAGTGGTCTCTGCACCCGCGCCCGCCGGCACGGCACCCTCGAAGCATGAACATCTCCGGAAACACCGTCTTCATCCCCGGCGCCACCAGCGGCATCGGTCTCGCGCTCGCCCTCGCCCTCCAGGCCAAGGGGAACACCGTCATCGTCGGCGGCCGGCGGGCCGACCTGCTGGAGCGGATCGCCGCCGAGCACCCCGGCCTCGACACCGTGCGGATCGACACGACGGACGCGGCGAGCATCGAGGCCGCCGCCAAGCACGTCCTGGCCCGGCACCCCGAGCTGAACGTGCTGGTCACCATGGCCGGCATCATGCGGGTCGAGGACTGGCACCGGCCCGAGTCGTTCCTGGCCTCCGCCGAGGAGGTGGTGACGACCAACGTGCTCGGCCCGATCCGGCTCATCGCCGCGTTCGTCGAGCACCTGCAGACGCGACCGAACGCCACGATCGTCACCGTCTCCTCCGGGCTCGCGTTCGCGCCGCTCAAGGTGACGCCCAGCTACAACGCGTCCAAGGCCGCCATCCACATGCTCAGCGAGTCGCTGCGGCTGCAGCTCGCCGACACGAACGTGAAGGTGATGGAGCTGGTGCCACCGTCCGTCCGGACCGCGCTGCTGCCGGGGCAGGAGAGCAGCGAGTTCGCGATGCCGCTGGAGGAGTACGTGGCGGAGGTCGTCGAGCTGCTGGAGACCCGGCCGGACGCGAAGGAGGTGCAGGTCGAGCGGGTCAAGTTCCTGCGGTACGGGGAGGCGCGCGGCGACTACGACCAGGTCGTCGCGACGCTCAACGCCGCCGACCCGCACGGCAAGTAGCCTCTCCCCTTCCTGTTCCGGTTCCTGTTCCGGTTCCTGTTCCGGTTCCTGTTCCGGTTCCTGTTCCTGGACGAGCCCGCCTGCCCGGACAGCCTGCCCCGGACCGCGTCACAGGGGCCCCTCACAGGGCCAGCGCCGCCATGAACGCCATGCTGGCCGCCATCCCCGCCGAGCACGCGTCCCGGCCCAGCGCCCTGCGGTCCCCGCCCCGTTCCAGCAGGACGCGGGCCAGCCGGGCGCCGGTCCAGCCCAGGCCGATGAGCAGGGCCACCGCGCCCAGCGAGCCGCCCGCGTGGGCGTGCCCGGACCACGAGCCGTCGAGCCCCGGCCCGCCGAGCGCCGCCAGCACCAGGAGCACGGACATGAGCACGAAGTCCTGAAGGTGGTGGCCGACCTCCGCCCGCCGGGACGGAGCGCCGCACAACCAGCCAGCGACCAGCAGCGCGAGCACCGCGACGACGACGAACACCCCGTCCAGGTGCCCGGCCGCCATGCCGAACGCCATGACGACGTACGGCCACCTCTTCCCGGCGCCGGCACGCCAGGACGGCAGCAGGGCCGGGGCGAGGGCCAGCACGCAGCCGGCCCCCACCACCATCGCGTGGAGGACGGGGTCCGAGCCGAGGTCTGCCCAGCGGGTGTCCACGGTGCACTCCTTGCCGTCGCCGGTGGTCACACCCCTAGGACAGGACGAACGTACCGAGCCGTGACAGGACGGCGCGCCACCGGATCACCATGATCCGGCATCGCGAGACCCTCTGCGCTGCCTACCGGCCGCCCGGCAGCCGCGCGTCGTCCGGCCGGCGCTCGCGCATCGCGGCGATGGCCTGCCGCACGTCGGGCTCGATGACCAGGGCCTGCCGCACGCCGGTGATCTCCAGGACGCGCGCGGGCAGCTCCTGCACGTCGGCCAGGCGCAGCACGCCGCCCTGCGCGCGCACGGCGGCCTGCAGCCGCAGCAGGACGTGCAGGCCCCGGCTGTCCAGGAACGTCAGCCCGTGCAGGTCCAGCACCATGTCGGCGCCGAGCCGGCAGTAACGCTCGGCGTAGGTCTGCAGCTTGTCGGAGTTGCTGGAGTCGAGCTCGCCCGCCACGGTGATCAGGACTCCTCCGGGCAGCTCCCGGCAGCTCAGGATCAGGGGAGACATGACGCCCTTCCGGCCCGCGATCGTTGCTCCTGGAGCCCAAGACTGAACGCGGTCGTGCCTGTCGGATCTTCCAGCGTGGGCTCCATCATGACGATCTCGCGCGGCGGAACCCCGGACGGTTCCTCTGACCTCACTCTTGGCCTTACGGCCCCGCCCCGTCTGCACACCAGACGAAGAGCGGACTCCCGCGGCTGTCCAGCAAGCGAAATCGGCCACCTCGTTTCGCGGCTATCCGGCCGGAGAGCATACGGCTGCCCGATCGAGGAGCGGCGGCTGTCCGGCCGGGGCGCATACGGCTGTCCGGCCAGGGCCTATATGGCTGCCAGGCCAGGGCGCATACGGCTGTCCGGGCGAGGAACGTGCGGCCCGTCCTCCCAGGGGATGTGCGGCCATCCGCCCAGGGGATGTGCGGCTATCCGGCCAGGGCGCGCAAGGTGTCGCTGGGCGCGCGGCCGTACGCGGCCTTGTAGGACAGCGCGAAGCGGCCCGGGTGGAAGAAGCCCCAGCGGGCCGCGACCGCGGCCACCGTCGTCGCCGCCGGATCGCCGGCCAGCAGCTCGGCGTGCGCGCGGGCCAGGCGGGCCTGGCGCAGGTAGCCCAGCGGGGTGGTGCCCAGGTGCTGGCGGAAGGCGTACTGCAGGGCGCGGGCGCTGACCCGGGCGGCCGCGGCGATGTCGTCGATGCCGATCGGCGTGCCGGCCCGCTCCTCGATGAACGCGATGGCGCGGCGCAACGTCTGCGAATGGGCGTCGTGACGGTCGGCGCCGGTCGTGGCGGAGGCGGCATCGGTGGCGGCGGTGCTGGGCAGGGCCGTCAGGACGCTCGCGGCCAGGAGCTGCCCGGCCGCCGAGGCCACCAGGGGCTCGCCTGCCACGGCCGCGTTCCCCAGGACGTCGTCACGCAGGTAGGCGATCGTGCGCTGCAGGTGCAGGCCGGCGGCGGCGGACACGGGCCGGTGCCCCACCAGCCGCACCGGCCCCGGGCCGTGCTCCGGCGACGTGCCGGCCACCGACTGCAGCAACGCGTCGTCGAACATCACGATGGTGTACCGCGACCGGCGGATCTCCCCCGCGTGGGGCCGGTCCGGCGGCGCGAACAGCACCGCGTCGCCCGGCCCGAACACCTCCTCCTCCTGGCCCGCGACCTGCTGCACGATCGACCCCGACTCCACCACGCACAGGCACACCTTGCCCAGCGGGTGCACGTCGTAGCTCATCGCGTACTCCAGCCACAGCCGGTCGACGCTGATCGAGCCCAGCACCTCACGCGAGATCCGGGTGCGCGGCCCGGCCACGTCGGACCCGATGCTCATCCTGGCGTAGGCCTTGCTGAGGAACTCCTCGGTCTGCCCGAGATCGCGGCTGTCGAAGGTCAACGGCTCCATGACACGCTCCGCTCGCCGTCCTCACTGCGGCCGTGGCAGCCGCGACCACCGCCCGGGGGCGCGAGGTCGGCTGCACGAACGGCCATACCGTGATGGTAGTCCGGCCACGACGCGGCGGTCAGGGGCGCCGCTCGCGGACGTACTCGCCACCGGGACGTACTCGGCACGGCGGTCAGGGGCGCCGCTCGGGGACGTACTCGCTACCAGGTGTGCTCGGCGCGGCGGTCAGGGGCACTGCTCCAGGACGTACTCGGCGACCTGGGCGTGCGTGGCGTACCAGACGCCCTCGTGCGCGTCGATGTGCTCCAGCAGCTCGCGCAGCGCCACCATGCGGGAGCGGTGCCCGATGACGTGCGGGTGCATGGTGAGCTGGAACAGCCCGCCCTCCTCCAGCGCGGCGTCGAACTCGTCGCACCAGACCCCGGCCACCTGCCGCGGCGGCGTGGACCACCGCAGCCCGCCCCGGTGCTCGATCGTCAGGTACGGGACGTCGTCCCTGATCCACTCCACCGGGATCTCCACCACGCCGGTCGGCTCGCCGTCGGCCAGCAGCTCGTACGGGTCGTCGTCCGCCATCAGGGACGAGTCGTAACGCAGGCCCAGCTCGCGCGTGATCGCCAGCGTGTGATGGGAGAACTCCCACGCGGGAGTGCGGATGCCGACGGGCCGGGTGCCGGTCAGCTTCTCCAGGGTGTCGGCGGCGCGCAGGGCCAGCTCGCGCTCGTCGGCCGGGTCGAGCAGCGTGTTGCCCTCGTGGATCCAGCCGTGCATGCCCACCTCGTGCCCGGCGGCGACGTAGCTCCGTACCTCCTCCGGGTGCAGGAGTGCCGAGACGGCCGGCATGAAGAACGACGCCGGGACGCCGAATCGCTCCAGCAGGCGCAGCACCCGTGGCGCGCCGACGCGCGAGCCGTACTCGCCCTGGGCCAGCTTGCCGGGGCCGGTCTCGCCGTGACGTAACGGGATCGTCTCGTGGTCGGCGTCGAACGACAGCGCGACGGCCACCCGCGCGCCGCCCGGCCAGGACGCGGGTCGCAGGAGACGGCCGGCACGCACCCGCGCCACGTGGGCGCGCCAGGTCTGCTCGTCCCACTGCCAGGGCTGCTGGTCGGCGGTCATGCGCGTTCTCCGTTCCGTGCGGCGCACCGGCCCCGCGGGCCGCCACCACCGACGCCCTGCGGGCTCGCAAGGGAGCTTACGTGCCCGGCCCCCGACGCAGAAGCCACGCCGAACGGCGGCCAGGCGGCTCGCCAGGCACGGATCCGTACGGCGGGCACCGGACCCGCCAGCCGCGAGCCCATACGGCGAAGCACCCGGTACACGAGACGCGAGCCCATACGGCGAGCACGCGGCACACCAGGCGCGGATGTGAACGGCGCACAGACGGCGGACGCCCGTCGCAACGGCGGAGGTGTGGCACCTCCTTGGCACCTCCTTGGCAGCAACGGCAGCGCGAAGCAGCAGGGCGCAGCAGCGCTCCCTGGCGAGCAGCGGCACGGGCGGTGCCGCACGCCCTGGCACGCGACGGCAGGCCGCCGCCGCACCCCGGCGCGCACCGGCAGGCCGCCGCCGCACCCCCGGCGCGCACCGGCGGGCGTGCGGCGCGTCCCGCAGGAGGACACGCCGCGCCGCCGAAGGGCGGGCGCGCGTCAGCGGGCCGGCATCAGGGTCCGTTTCCTGGACGCGTAGACGTCGTCGATCAGCCGGTATGCGCGTGCCTGCTCGGCCGTGAAGATGCGATCCCGTTCGATGTCCTTCCTGATCTCCAGCACGCCCCTGCCGGTGTGCCGGGCGAGGATCTCCTCCTGCTGGTCGCGCATCCGCAGGATCTCGCGGGCGTGGATCTCCAGGTCGCTGCCCTGGCCGCGCCCGCCCTCGGTGCGCGGCTCGTGCAGGAGCACGCGGGCGTGGGGCAGGGCGGCGCGTTTGCCGGGCGTGCCGGCCGCCAGCAGGACGGCCGCCGCGGAGGCGGCCTCGCCGATGCAGACGGTGTGGATCTCGGGGCGGACGAACTGCATCGTGTCGTAGATGGCGGTCATCGCGGTGAACGATCCGCCGGGCGAGTTGATGTAGAGGCTGATGTCGCGGTCGGGTCGAGCGACTCCAGGGTCAGGAGCTGCGCCATCACGTCGTTGGCGAGGGTGTCGTCGATCGGCGCGGCCAGGAACACCACGCGGTCCTCGAACAGCTTGTTGTACGGGTTGACCTCTTTGGCCCCGTAGGAGGTGCGTTCGGTGAACGAGGGCAGCACGTATCGGCCGCTCATGTCAGTTCATCCCTTCGGCGATGTGGTCGACGATGCCGTATTCGAGGGCCTGCCGGGCGGTGAACCAGCGGTCGCGGTCGGAGTCGGCCTGGATGCGCTCGAGCGGCTGGCCGGTGTGGTGGGCGATGATCTCGGCCATCCGCCGCTTGGTGTAGAGCATGTTCTCGGCCTGGATCTGGATGTCGCTGGCCGAGCCCCCGATGCCGCCCAGCGGTTGGTGCATCACGACGCGGGCGTTGGGCAGCGCGTAGCGTTTGCCTTTCGTGCCGGCGGTCAGCAGCACCTGGCCCATCGACGCGGCCAGGCCCATCGCCACCGTCCGCACGTCGCAAGGAATGAACTGCATCATGTCGTAGAGCGCCAGGCCGGCCTGCACGCTGCCGCCCGGTGAATTGATGTAAAGCGTTATGTCTTGCTGGGGGTCTTCGGCGGCCAGCAAAAGCAGCTCCCCGCACAGCCGGTTGCAGATCTCGTCGTCGACCTCCTGGCCGAGCACGACGATCCGCTCCTTCAGCAGGCGCCGGCCGAGCTGGTCGGGCCAGGCCGCACGCTGGGTCTCCGTCATGACGGGTGCTTCCTTTCTCCGCGTGCCTTTCTTCGGAAAACGCTAGACCCGGCCGGCCGGGACAAAGGAAAGTTTTCGCTGGCGGCGCATTTCCCTAAAAGCGCATTACTCCCAGAGCGAATTTCCGTCGACATACAATCGCGGATGTGAGAAGGAGCCTTGCCCGTCGCTGGGCGTGCCTCGTCCTGGGCGGGGCGCTGCTGATGCCGTACATGATGGTCGGCGTGCTCGTCGCCGGCCTCGCGCGCGGCGAGTCGGCGAACCTGCTGCTGCCCGTCCAGGTCGGCGTGTTCGCCGCGGTGCTGCCCGTGGTGGCGGTGACCGGGCTGTTCCTGCCGGTGCGCGGGCTGTCGGTGAACGCGGCGCAGGGCCTGCTCGGCGCACGCGTGGAGACGCCACCGCGGCAGGCGGGGCGGTCGTGGCAGGAGCGGCGGCGCACGGCCGCCTGGTTCACGCTGCACCTGGCGGTCGGCGGGGTGGTGAGCGGGTTCACGCTGGCGGTCGTGCCGTTCACGATGTTCACGCTCGTGCTGCCGTTCACCGGGCAGTCGACGCCGGTGCTCGGCCTTCCCGTCACGCCCGGGTGGAACGCCATCGGGTGGGCGGTGGCCGGGCTCGTGCTGCTGGCGGCCCTGGTCGCCATGGCCGCCGGCGCGGGTGAGCTGCTGGCGCGGCTGGCGCCCGTCCTGCTCGGCCCCACCCCCGCCGAACGGCTGGCCGCCGCCGAGGAGCACGCCCGTACGCTGGCCGAGCGCAACCGGCTGGCCCGCGAGCTGCACGACTCGGTCGGCCACGCGCTCAGCGTCGTCACCTTGCAGGCCGCCGCGGCGGCCGGGTCCTCGACCGCGACCCCGCCACGGCCAGGACGGCGCTGGCCGCCATCGAGCAGTCGGCCCGCACCGCCCTGGAGGACCTCGACCACGTGCTGGGCGTCCTGCGCGACGACGGCGCCGGATCGCGCGGCGGGCCCGCGCCGCAGGGGACGCTGGAGGACCTCGACGAGCTCGTCGCCTCCTCCGGTGCCCGGGTGCTGCGCGAGGTGGGCGACCTGTCCCGGGTGCCCGCCGTCGTCTCGCGCGAGGCGTACCGCATCGTGCAGGAGGCGCTGACCAACGCCATCAAGCACGGGCACGGCCCGGTGCGCCTGACCGCCGCCGTCGAAGGGGACGACCTGCGCCTGGAGGTCACCAATGACGGCGGGAGGAGCGCCCGCGCCCGCACAGGCGGCCGAACAGACGGCCGGACAGGCGGCCAGACAGGCGGCCGGACCGGCGGCAGGGGCGTGGCCGGGATGCGGGAGCGGGTCCGGCTGCTGCGCGGCGAGCTCGACGCCGGCCCCACGGAGAGCGCGGCCGGGACCGGTTGGCGGGTCGCGGCCCGGCTGCCGCTACGGTCGCACTCATGACCCTGCGCGTAGTGATCGCCGACGACGAGGACCTCATCCGCGCCGGCCTGCGCATCATCCTCGGCAGCGAGCCGGACCTGGAGGTGGTCGGCGAGGCGGCCGACGGCGCCGCCGTGCTGCCCGTGGTGCGCCGGGAGCGGCCCGACGTGGTGCTGATGGACGTGCGCATGCCCGCCCTCGACGGCATCCGCGCCACCGAGCGCCTGCTCGCTTTGGACGACCCGCCCAAGGTGCTGGTGGTGACCACGTTCGAGAACGACGACTACGTCTACGACGCGCTGCGCGCCGGCGCGTCCGGTTTCCTGCTCAAGCGCACCAAACCGGACGACCTGGTGCAGGCCGTCCGGCTGGTGGCGGCGGGGACTCCTTGTTGTTCCCCGCCGCGATCCGGGCCCTGGCGGGCCGCCGCCCCCAGGCCCGGGTGCCCGGCATCGACCGGCTGACCGGCCGCGAGGGCGACGTGCTGCGGCTGATGACCAAGGGCCTGTCCAACCACGAGATCGCCGCGGAGCTCGTGGTCAGCCAGGAGACGGTCAAGACGCACGTGGGCAACGTGCTGGCCAAGCTGGGTGCGCGCGACCGCACCCAGGCGGTGATCGCCGCGTACGAGTCGGGGTTCGTCTCCCCCACCGGGTAGCCCGTCTGCCCCACCGGTGGGGTCGTCTCCCCGTCCGCGCGGCGGGCTAGAGGGTGACGCCACCGCGCCGCAGCAGCTCGGCGGCGGGCAGCAGGGTCGCCTCCGTGGCGGTCAGCCCCGCCCCGGCCAGGGCGCGGTCGACGAGGTTCAGGCCCACCGCGTATCCCGCCATGTCGGGAATGCCGCGCGGCTCCTGCCCGAACCTCTGCATCGGGCCGTCACCCAGCACGTACGCGGACGTGTGCTGCATCCCCTCCAGCCAGAAATCGGCGGTGATCTTCTCGTACGCCCTCTCGTACGCCTCACCGGTCACCATCCCCGACCACGGCCCCATCGCCTCCGGCCCGGACAGCTCCCGTACGAACGCCTCGGCCAGCCCCTCGGCGATCACGTGCTCGCCCACGGTCACGGTCACCGGGTTCCACTCCACGTTGGTGAAGCGGATCTTGTGGTGGAACTCGTGCACCGCCAGGTGCCCGATGCGCCCGATCACCTCTTCCGACGGCCAGGCCAGCAGGTACAGCCACTCGGAGCCGCCGCCCATGCCGTAGTAGCCGCGGGAGGTCTTCATGAGGTGCTCGTTGTCGGGGTTGCCCATCATGAACATGACCTTGATCACGTCGGGCTGCTTGGCCGCGCTCAGCCGCTCGGAGGCGCGCTCCAGCTCGCGCCGCACCTGGCCGAGCACGTCCTGCTCGATCATGGCACGGACGGCCGGCAGGTAGCGCGGGTCGTCGACGTCGACCCGGAAGCCGCCGCCGGAGTGGTGGATGTCGACGAGGTCGCCGGGCATCGGGATCGCCGCGCGCGTCGGCGCCATGATCTCCCGCAACGCGTCGGGCCGCTGGTCGAGCGGCAGCTCCAGCAGCTCGGCCATCGCCGTCAGGGTGTCCTGAATGATGATTTCCATGCCGGGGACGCTAAAGCCTCACGTTACGTGAGGCTCAAACCCTTTACGTCTCAGAGCGGCGACTCCTCGCCCGGATCCTCCCCTGGCGACCGTCCCGGCGTGTTCTGCCCGCTCTCCGACGGCGACGGCGACTGCGACGGGGAGGGCTGCGGCACCGGCGTCTCCGGAGTCGGCGGCGGCGTCGGCACGAAGACCGTCGGCGGCAACTGCCGGGGCTGCTGTTCGGTGTCCTGCCGCCCGAACAGCAGCAACAGCAGGATCGCCGTCACGAGCAGGAGCAGCAGCACCAGCGCGAGCGCCGCCAGCAGCACCCGCTTGCGCGTCTCGGTCAGCGGCAGCCGCCGCCTGGCCGGCCCCGGCAGCGCCGGCGCGCGGTCGGTCAGCCAGTACGGCACGAAGTCCGGCCCGTGCGCCTCCCCGATGAACGTCCCGCCCACCATGACCGGCTCCAGGAACCGCTCGGCCCCCGGCCGTCCCGGCGCGTACGGCACCGCCACCCACGGCGCCCGCCCGCCCTCGAACGCCAGCACCTCGGGCGCGCCCTCCAGCACCGCCCCCCGCTGCCGCCCGGAACGCCCCAGCCAGCCCCGCATCCCGGACCGCTCCCGGCCGCCCGCCTCCCGGATCGCGGTGACGAACCGGTCGCGCGCGGCGGCGTCGTAGGCCGCGCCCCGGGTCAGCACCGCCAGCGACACGGCACGCCCGTCGGGCGCCTGGCCCAGGTACACGAACCCGGCCGGCGCCGTGTGCAGGCGGGCCTGCACCACGTAGGGCCCCAGCCGGGGAGGATCACCGAACTGCAGGGGACTTGCCACGTTTGCCATGAAAGCACAGACGTGGCGTCGTGCACGTTTGCGGCGCGTTTGGTGGAATGGCGTCATGAGCGTCGCCGAAGAGTTGCCAGGCGGAACCGACGCGGCACTGCTGCGTCAGAGTCTCGACGAGGTCCGGCGTGTCATCGTCGGGCAGGACCACATGGTCGAAAGGCTCCTCGTGGCCCTGCTGGCGCGGGGGCACTGCCTGCTCGAAGGCGTCCCCGGCGTCGCCAAGACCCTCGCCGCCGCCACCCTGGCCACCGTCGTGGGCGGTACGTTCGCCCGCATCCAGTTCACCCCCGACCTCGTGCCGAGCGACATCGTCGGCACCCGCGTCTACCATCCCTCCAACGAGAAGTTCGATGTCGAGCTCGGCCCCGTCTTCGTCAACTTCCTGCTGGCCGACGAGATCAACCGCGCCCCCGCCAAGGTCCAGTCGGCGCTGCTGGAGGTGATGGCCGAGCGCCAGGTCACGCTCGCGGGCGTCACTCACCCGCTGCCCAAGCCGTTCATCGTGCTCGCGACACAAAACCCGATCGAGTCCGAAGGCGTCTACCCCCTGCCGGAAGTGCAGCGCGACCGGTTCCTGTTCCGCGTGCGCGTCCCCCACCCCAGCGCCCACGAGGAGCTGGAGATCCTGCACCGCATGAGCGTCCGGCCGCCCGTCCCCGAGCGGGTGCTCGACCCCGACAAGCTGCTGGCCCTCCAGGAGGCGGCCGAGCAGGTCTCGGTGCACCAGCTCGTCGCCGACTACGTCGTCCGGCTCGTCATGTCCACTCGCGCCCCCGCCGAGTACGGCCTGGCCGACCTCACCGAGACCATCGAGATCGGCGTCAGCCCCCGCGCCACCCTCGGCCTGGTCTCGGCCGGCCGGGCGCTCGCCCTGCTGCGCGGCCGCGACTACCTGCTGCCCGACGACGTACGCGACGTCGCCGTGGACGTCATGGCGCACCGCCTGATGCTCACCTTCGACGCCCTGGCCGACGGCGTCGACCCCGAGACCGTCGTCAAGCAGATCCTTCAGGCCGTGCCCCCGCCCCTCGTCGTCTGGAACCAGAACCGTTGAGCCCCACCACCGCAGAGCAGGCCCTGCGCCGCCTGGAGCTGACCGTCACCCGCCGGCTCGACGGCCTGCTGCACGGCGCCCACCAGGGCCTGCTGCCCGGCACCGGCAGCGAGGCCGGCGACAGCCGCGTCTACGTGCCCGGCGAGGACGACGTGCGCCGCATGGACTGGAACGTCACCGCCCGCACGACCGTCCCGCACGTGCGCGACCTCATCGCCGACCGCGAGCTGGAGACCTGGGCCCTGGCCGACCTGTCGCCCAGCATGGACTTCGGCACCGCCGACACCGACAAGCGCGACCTGGTCGTGGCCGCCGTCGGCGCGATCGGCTTCCTGTCCAGCCGCATGGGCGACCGGTTCGGCGCGCTGGTCATCCACGACGAGTTCGTGCACCGCATGCCCGCCCGCACCGGCCGTCCCGCCCTCTACGGGCTGCTGCACTCCCTCATGGACGCCCCGCGCGGCAGCGTCGTCCCCGACCCGCCCGACCTCGCGGAGGGCATCGAGATCCTCTCCGCCACCCGCCGGCGGCGCGGCATGCGGCTGATCGTCTCCGACTTCCTCGACGCCCGCCCCGACCTCGACCCCGACGCCGAACGCCCCTGGGAGCGCCCCATCCGGCGCCTGGCGGCCCGCCACCAGGTGCTGGCCGTCGAGGTCATCGACCCCCGCGAGCTCGAGCTGCCCGACGTGGGCCGGGTCGCGTTCGCCGACCCCGAGACCGGGAACGTACGCGAGGTGCACCTTTCGCCCAAGATTCGGCGCGCGTACGCGGAGGCCGCCGCCCTGCAGCGCGAGGGCACCCGCCTGGCCCTGCGCCGCGCCGGCATCGCCCACCTCGTGCTGCGCACCGACCGCGACTGGGTGTTCGACGTCGCGCAGTTCGTGCTGCGCCAGCGCCGCATGAGCCACCTCGCCCACCGGAGGCCCACCGCATGACATTCCTCGCCCCTGGGTGGTTGTGGCTGTTCGTGCTGGTGCTGCTGCTCGTGGCCGGCTACATCGCGTCGATGTTCGCCCGCCGCCGCTACACCGTGCGCTTCACCAACCTCGCCCTGCTCAACCTCGTCGCCCCCGCCGGCCCCGGCTGGCGCCGCCACGTCGCCCCCGCCCTGTTCCTCGTCATGATGTCGCTCCTGGTCATCGGCGCCGCCAAGCCCGCCGACCAGGTCCGCGTGCCGCGCGACCGCGCCACCATCATGATCGCCCTCGACGTCTCCCTGTCCATGGACGCCGACGACGTCCAGCCCGACCGCATCAGCGCCGCCAAGTCCGCCGCCCAGGCGTTCGCCAAGGAGCTGCCCGACCGCTTCAACGTCGGCGTCGTCTCCTTCGCCCGCTCCGCCAACGTCGTCATCTCCCCCACCACCGACCACCAGGCCGTCGTCACCGCCATCGGCAACCTCACCACCCGCCCCGGCACCGCGATCGGCGAGGCCGTCTTCAACGCGCTGGAGTCGGTGCGCTCCTTCGACCAGCAGGCCGCCACCGACCCGCCGCCGGCCGCCATCGTGCTGCTCTCCGACGGCGACAACACCTCCGGCCGCTCCGTGAACGAGGCCATCGAGGCCGCCCAGCAGGCCCGCGTCCCCGTCTCCACCATCGCGTACGGCACCCAGGAAGGCACCGTCGACATCGACGGGCGGCCCGTGAACGTGCCGGTCAACAAGCAGACCCTGCAGTCGCTGTCCGACGGCACCAGCGGCCGCGCCTACACCGCCGAGTCCGGCAGCGAGCTGCGCGAGGTCTACGAGCAGATCGGCACCTCGCTCGGCTACAAGCTGGTCAACCAGGAGATCACCCAGTGGTTCATCGTGGCCGCCATCCTGGCCGGGCTGCTGGTGGCGGGCGCGGCGGTCCTGTTCGGCTCGCGAATCCCGTAACGTTTGGCGACGTGGCCCACTATTTCTCCGAGCAGCCGTCGACCGCGAGCAGGCCGGGCTCCGTCGATCTCGTCCTGCCCGACCTGCACCTGCGGCTGGAGACCGACAGCGGCGTGTTCTCCCCCGAGCGGGTCGACGTCGGCACGCGGGTGCTGCTGGAGAGCGTCCCGCCGCCGCCGCAGGAGGGCGACCTGCTCGACCTGGGCTGCGGCTACGGGCCCATCGCGCTGACCATGGCCAAGCGGGCGCCCGGGGCGACGGTGTGGGCCGTCGATGTGAACAGGCGCAGCCTGGAGCTGACCCAGCGGAACGCTCAAGCCGCCGCCCTTGACAAAGTAAGGTCAGTACATATCGATGAAGTGCCAGATGAAGTGAAATTTCGGGCCATCTGGTCTAATCCTGCGATCCGGATTGGGAAGCAGGCGTTGCACGACATGCTCACCAGGTGGCTCACCCGGCTCACGCCCGACGGCGTGGCCTACCTGGTCGTCCAGAAACACCTCGGCTCGGACTCCCTGCAGCGCTGGCTCGGCGAGCAGGGCTGGCAGGCCTCCCGCGAGGCCAGCCGGGCCGCCTACCGCATCCTGAAGGTGACCCGATGAGAAGGCAGCTGCGCCCCACCGACGTCAAGCGGCTCAACCGCACCTGGCGCAGGAACACCCACCACCGTCTCGGCCTCATCATCGAGTCCGTCACCGGCCCGTTCAACATCGGCTCGATCTTCCGCAGCGCCGCCGCGTTCGGCGTCGACGAGATCTGGCTGGCCGGCAACGCCACCCCGCCCACCAACCCCAAGGCGGGCAAGACCGCGCTCGGCACCGAGCGCCTGGTCGACTGGCACGAGGCCGTGCCCGCCGTCGAGGCGGTCAAGGCCGCACGGGAAGAGGGCTACGCGGTGCTCGCGATCGAGCTGACCGCCGAGGCCGTGCCACTGCACCGAGCCGATCTGGCCCGCGACGTGTGCCTGGTCGTCGGCAGCGAGGACCACGGCTGCTCCCCCGCCCTGCTCGACGCCGTCGACGGCGCCTGCTACATCCCGCAGGTCGGGCGGGTCGGCTCGTTCAACGTCGCGGTCGCCGCGGCCATCGCGCTGGCCGAGGCCCGCCGCCAGGAGTGGCAGAATCTCCCTGATTCGTAACCGCACCGTTCACCCGGGAAGGGCATACTTCAGGACGTGCTGAGCCGTCGTTTCGCCTTCCTCGACCACCCCGGCCCGCTGCCCTTCGCCCACCGCGGCGGAGCGGCGGAAGGCGCGGAGAACTCCGCCGCCGCGTTCGAACGGGCGGTCGCGCTCGGCTACACCTACCTGGAGACCGACGCGCACGCCACCTCCGACGGCGTGCTGCTCGCCTTCCACGACCACACCCTCGACCGGGTGACCGACCATCGCGGCCGCATCTCCGAGCTGCCCTACAAGACGGTCAAACGCGCCCGCATCGCCGGGGTGCACGAGATCCCGCTGCTGGAGGACCTCCTCGGCACCTGGCCGGAGATCCGCTTCAACATCGACGTCAAGGAGGCGGCCGCCATCGCCCCGCTCGCCGAGGCGATCAGGCGCACCAACTCCTACGACCGGATCTGCCTGACCTCGTTCTCCGACGAGCGGCTCGTGCTGGCCAGGGCCGCGCTGGGCCGGGAGGTGTGCTCGGCGCTCGGGCCGCGCGGCGTGGCCGCCCTGCGGGCCGCCGCCGCCACCTCCGGCTACGGCCGGCTGCTGACCCGCCTCTCGCGCGCCGGCGTGCCGTGCGCGCAGGTGCCGGTCGGCTTCCGCGGGCTGCGCGTCACCACCCGGCGCCTCATCCGTACGGCGCACGCCATCGGCATGCAGGTGCACGTGTGGACGGTCAACGACACCGCCCGCATGGAGCACCTGCTCGACCTGGGCGTCGACGGCATCATGACCGACAACGTCACCGGCCTGCGTGACGTGCTGGAGCGCCGGGGCCAGTGGCATCCCGGCCGCCTGGCCGCCTGAGCATCCCCCTTACCGCGCAGAGGAGCGACCCGTCACCATGCCCGTATCCGCACCCCCCGCGGCCCTCGACGACTCCCCCGGCGCGCGCCGGCGCGAGCAACGCGGCTGGTACTTCTACGACTGGGCCAACTCCGCCTTCTACACGGTGGTCATCTCGGTCTTCCTCGGCCCGTACCTCATCCCGGTCGCCAAGACCGCGGCCTGCGCCAAGGACTTCCCGACCGTGGCGTCCGGCACCTGCCTGGACACCTTCGACGCGCTCGTCCTCCGCCATCCCGGCCTCGGCTACGTGGACGTGCTCGGCGCCGACATCAGGCCCGCCGCGTACTTCGGGCTGATCACCACGATCGCGGTGTTCCTGCAGATCCTGGTGCTGCCGGTGGTGGGCGCGCTGGCCGACCACACCGGCCGCAAGAAGGAGCTGCTGGGCGGCTTCGCCTACGTCGGCGCGCTGGCCGCGATGTGCCTGTTCTTCGTCGAGGGCGACCGCTACCTGCTCGGCGGCGTGCTGTTCATCCTGGCGAACCTGGCCTACGGCGCCTCCGTCGTGGTCTACGACTCGTTCCTGCCGCAGATCTCCACGCCGGAGGAGCGCGACGGGGTCTCCTCGCGCGGCTGGGCCATCGGCTACCTCGGCGGCGGCCTGCTGCTGGCCCTCAACCTCGTGCTCTACCTGCAGCACGAGAGCCTCGGCCTGACCCAGGGCATGGCGGTGCGGATCTGCATGGCCTCGGCGGCCCTGTGGTGGGCGACGTTCACGATCATCCCGCTGCTGCGGCTGCGCAACCGGCCCGTGCCCGCGCACGAGAGCACCGCGCTGCGCTCGGTCGGCGGCAGCTTCCGCCAGCTCGGCCGCACCCTCGCCGAGCTGCGGCGCTACCCGCTGACGCTGCTGTTCCTGATCGCCTACCTCGTCTACAACGACGGCGTGCAGACGGTCATCGGCAACAGCGCCGCCTTCGCCTCCGAAGCGCTCAAGCTGTCGCAGGACGTGCAGATCACGGCGATCCTCATGGTGCAGTTCGTGGCGTTCTTCGGGGCGCTGCTGCTCGGCCGGCTGGCGCGCAGCTTCGGCACCAAGCGGACGGTGCTGGCGAGCCTGGTGCTGTGGACGGCGATCGTCGCCATGGCCATGTTCGTGGCCGAGGGGCAGGCGCTGCAGTTCTACCTGATGGCGTTCGCGATCGCGATCGTGCTGGGCGGCACGCAGGCGCTGTCGCGCTCGCTGTTCTCGCTGGTGATCCCGCGGGGGCGGGAGGCCGAGTACTTCAGTCTCCTCCAGATCAGCGACAAGGGGTCGGCGTTCATCGGCTCGCTGACGATCACGCTGGCGCTGCAGTTCACCAACAGCTACCGGATCGCGATCCTGTCGATGGTCGTCTTCTTCGTGATCGGGTTCGTCCTCCTGGCCGTCACGAACCTGCCCAGGGCCATCCGGGCGGCGGGCAACGAGGTCCCCGGCCGCATCTGAGAAGAGTCCACCCATCCGAACAGAGAGCACCGCTCTTGACTTCACCACGCCCTTGACGAGAGCATTGCTCACATAACGGAGCAACGCCCTCTTCAAGGAGCATCGATTGTCCCCCAGGCTCACCTCCGCGGCCTTCGCCGCCGGCGGCCTCCTCTTCCTCCTCTACCCCGCCCTCCGCCCCTCCGGCGACGACGCCACCGCCATGGCCTCCACCGAATGGGTGGCCGGGCACGCCGCCGCGATGATCGGGTTCATCCTGCTCGGACTGGCCGTACTCGGACTCCACCAGGCGCTCGGCGACCGGCTGTCGCTGCGCGCCGCCGTGGTCACCTGGATCGGCGCCGGGCTGACGCTGCCGTACTACGGTGCGGAGGACTTCGGCCTGCACGTCATCGCCCAGCGCTCCCTCCGGGACGGCGCGCCGACGCTCATGGAACTGGCCTCACAGTTCAGGTACGGCCCCGTCCCCATGACCATGTTCGCCGCCGGGCTCCTTCTCCTGGCCGTGGGCACCGTCATGGCCGCCATCGCCATCGGCCGCTCCGGGGTGCTCCCGAAGTGGAGCGGCACGGCACTGGCCCTCGGCTTCGTCCTGTTCATCCCCCAGTTCTTCGGCCCCTACCCGCTGCGCGTCGCCCACGGCGCCCTGCTCATGGCGGGCGGCCTGTGGGCAGCAGCGGCCTTGTGGCGAGCCCGCGCCACCACCGACCACTGAGCCCGCTCGATGCCACTGCGGCAGCCACCCGCCGACGCAGGCCCCGCTGTGGCCCACCGCCCCGCTCACCAAGAGCGCGCACTGCGGCGAGCTGACCACCACCTCGGGCCCCAATGCGGCAGACCGGCCCACCTGCGCAGGCCACGCTGCGGTAGGTCGCCCGTCCGGCCCAGGCCGTGGCCATGGCAGCCACCCCGCCGCTGAGGCGACGCACTATGGTGGCCCGGCCACCCCACTCAGGGCGCGCACTGCGGCAGGCCGACCCACCTGCGGCAGCCCGACCCGCCCGCACAGGCCACACTGCGGCAGGCCGATCCGCCGCACAGGGCGCACACCGGCGAGCCGACCACCACCCTCAGGCCCCAATGCGGCAGACCGGCCCACCTGCGCAGGCCACGCTGCGGTAGTCGCCCGTCCGGCCCAGGCCGTGGCCATGGCAGCCACCCCGCCGCTGAGGCGACGCACTATGGTGGCCCGGCCACCCCACTCAGGCGCGCACTGCGGCAGGCCGACCCACCTGCGCAGCCCGACCCGCCCGCACAGGCCACACTGCGGCAGGCCGATCCGCCGCACAGGCGCACACCGCGAGCCACCACCCCTCAGGCCCCAATGCGGCAGACCGGCCCACCTGCGCAGGCCACGCTGCGGTAGGTCGCCCGTCCGGCCCAGGCCGTGGCCATGGCAGCCACCCCGCCGCTGAGGCGACGCACTATGGTGGCCCGGCCACCCCACTCAGGGCGCGCACTGCGGCAGGCCGACCCACCTGCGGCAGCCCGACCCGCCCGCACAGGCCACACTGCGGCAGGCCGCCCCGCCGCACAAGGCGCACACCGGCGAGCCGACCACCACCCTCAGGCCCCAATGCGGCAGACCGCCTCGCCCGCTCAGGCCGCACTTCGGCGGGCCGCCCGCCCGTGCAGGCCGCCCCACCCCGGCCCCTGAGACCAAGTGCTCACGTGGGCCGGTCACCCCGCTCAGGGGCGGGCCGGAGTGGACCGGTCCCGTAAATGCGTGCTCGTGGGGCTCAGGTGACGTTGAGGACGGTCTTGCCGCGGTTGCGGCCCTGCTCGCCGCGGCGGTGGGCCTCGGCGGCGTCCGCGAGGGGGAAGACGTCCTCGACCTCGACGTCCAGCTCGCCCTTGTCGATCAGCTCGGCGATCCGGGCGAGCGCCGGGCCGTCGGGTTCGACCAGGATGCCGGTGGCCCGCACGCCCCGCTCGCGGGCGCGGCCGATCAGGTCGGGCGCCACGCCGGACGGCACCGCCACCAGCAGCCCGCCGGGGCGCAGCACCTCCAGGGACCGGGTGCTCGTCCGGTCGTGCCCGTCGCCGACCAGGTCGATCACCACGTCCACGTCCCGCACGGCGTCCTCGAAGCGCGTGGTGGTGTAGTCGATCACCTCGTCCGCGCCGATGGAGCGCAGCCAGTCGTGCTTGGGTGCGGAGGCCGTGCCGATCACGTACGCGCCCGCGTTCCGGGCGATCTGCACCGCCAGATGGCCGACACCGCCCGCCGCCGCGTGGATCAGCACCCGCTGCCCGCTCGCGACGGCCGCGGTGTCGACGAGCGCCTGCCAGGCGGTGAGGGCGGCGAGCGGCGCCCCGGCCGCCGCCGCGTGCCCGACGGTGGCGGGCTTGCGGGCGAACTGCCGGCTCGGCGCGGTGACGTACTCGGCGTACGCACCCGCCTGGCGGGGGAACCAGGGCATGCCGAACACCTCGTCGCCCGGCTCGAAGATCGTCACTCCGAACCCGGTCTCCTCGACGACGCCGGAGACGTCCCAGCCGAGGATGAACGGCGGCTCGCCCAGCACCCCGGCCATGCCGCCGCCCGCGCGGGTCTTCCAGTCCACCGGGTTCACGCCGGCGGCGTGCACCCGGACCAGGATCTCAGTGGGCAGCGGGACGGGCTTGGGCACCTCGGCGAGACGCAGCACCTCCGGGCCGCCGTGGGAGTCCTGGACGATCGCGCGCATGGTGGCTGACATGGTGATGCTCCTTGCTCGTTCAGTACGGCCGGGCTCCGTTCCCGCCTGGCCGCAGCCGAAGCTACCCAACAGGTGGTAGTAACTCGCAAGGGCGACTGCTATCTTTTGGGAAGTAATATCCCCCTGAGGAAAGGTTCCGGCCATGGCGTTGACCTGCGGCTCCGGACTGCACGACCGGCACGACGTCTACGCGGCACAGTGCCCGTGCAGAGACGTGCTGGACATGCTGGCCAACAAGTGGTCGGCCCTGGCCGTGGGCGCTCTGGAGGAGGGGCCGCAGCGCTTCGGCGCGCTGCAGCGCCGCCTGGAGGGCGTCAGCCCCAAGGTCCTCACCCAGACGCTGCGCCGCCTGGAGGAGCACGGCTTCGTCGACCGCACGATCTACCCGGCGGTCCCGCTGCACGTCGAATACTCCCTCACCGACCTGGGCCGCGGCGTGGCCGGCCCGCTCGGCGCGCTGCGCTCCTGGGTGGAGTCCCACCTCGACGAGATCCACCACGCCCGAGCGACCGCGAGCTGACCCCGCAGCGACCACCCCCTTGTCCACGTCGGAACCCGCCCACGGCGTGACCGCGGCCCTCGCCCACCAACGGAGGCTGACTAGAGGGCAACCGGCCACCTCGTCCATCCTGGGCGGTTGACTACGCGGCGACCGGCCACCTTCGTCCTCAACGGAACCCAACCACTGCATGACCGGCCACCTCGTCCTCCGATGGACCGACCACGAGCGACCGGCCACCTCGCCCACCCTCGGCGGTTGACTACGAGACGACCGGTCACTTTGCCCTCCAGCGAACTGGCTACGGGGTGACCGCCCCCTTGTCCACCATCGGGAGCGTGAACGAGCGGGCCGCCGCCGTCCCGGCCGCGCCCGCGTCCGGTCCGCACACCGCCTCCAGGAGGTGATCGGCGAACGCGTAGTCGATGGGGTGCAGGATGATCTGACCGTTCTCGTCCAGGCGCTGGTAGTGCCGGAGGTTGGTGCCGAGGGAGACCTGGCGGGTGCTGTCGGGGTTGTAGAACGAGAAGGTGTCCATGCCGGGGACGCTCCCGTCATGCCCCCAGAACCGGCCGCACGGCAGGTCGAGCGGGAAGAGCCCGAGCCCGTACTGGGCCAGCCCTCCGCCCAGCGTCCGCACGGGCACCGTCGTGCGCATCTCGGCCAGCAGCCGCGCGTCGAGCAGCTCGCCGCGCAGCAGCAGCCGGAAGAAGCGGCTGAGGTCCTCCATCGTCGAGGTGAGGGCGCCCGCCGTGCCCGCCCACGACATGTTGTAGACGCTGTACTCCTTCGGCGGGTCGAAGAGCCCGTACAGCGCCTCGTACGCCTTGGAGTGCGGGCCCGGGATGTGCGGGGTGCGCGGGAACGCGGTGTGCCGCAACCCGGCGGGACGGATCACGTGGTCGGTGATGTACCGCTCGGCGCTGACGCCCGTCACCCGCTCCAGCAGCAGGCCCGCGATGGTGTAGTTCGTGTTCGAGTACGCGCCGGGCAGCGCTCCCGGCTCCCCCGTCGCGGGCGCCTCGAGGCCCAGCCGTGCCAGCTCCTCGGGCGGGAAGGTGCGGAAACGGTTGGCGTCGAGGCTCTCGACGGTGGGGAACACCACGTCGGTGCTGTTGGCGATGTGACTGGTGTGGTTGAGCAGCATGCGGACGGTGATCCGCTGCCCCCGCTCGCCCGGCACCACATCCGGTAAGTAGCGGCCGATGGGGGCGTCGAGGTCGATCCTGCCCCGGCCCACCTGCTGCAGGACGGCCACGGCGGTGAACGTCTTGGTGATGCTGCCGATCCGGTGCACCATGTCAGGCCGCACCGGCCGGCCGGTCTCGACGTCGGCGACCCCGGCGGCACCCTTCCAGCTCTCCCGGCCTTGCACGACATGGGAGTAAATGCCGTACATACCGGCCGCATGCACGGCCTCCAGGGTCTCGCGCAACCGCGCCCGATCCAGCCCGCCGTCTTGAGCGGAGACCTTCAGGGCAGCGCCATCCTGCGCGGCGACCTGCCGCGCGGCGTCGTGCTCCGCGGCATCGCCCTGAGCGGGGACGCCCTCAGCGGTGGCTGCCTGAGCGGTGGCTGCCGTGGCTGGTCCGGCCGCGAGGAGTGCGGCGGCGAGGGTCGCGGCTCCGAGCCGCGAGGCGAATGTTCTGCGTCGGCGCATGGTCATGCAGCCAGCATGGACCTCACGCCTGCGCGCAGGTCAGTGTGCTCTGTCACCGGTGCGACGTGACAACGGTCATGCCCGCCTTCCGGCGCGCAGGTCGCAGCCGCAGGGCGAGCGCACAGGCACCAGGGCGAGCTCGCCCTGCGGCAGGCGACCCCGCCCAACGCGAGGCGAACGCACCGAGTCAGCGCCATACGCGCCTGGTCAGCGCCACGCGCGTCTGGCCGCCGCAAGCACCAGGGCCGCTCCGGCCAGGGTGAGGAGGCCGGTGAAGAGCCATTCGCCCGAGCCGTCCGGACCGTACACGCGGCTGGCGCGTCCCGTGTCGACGGCCTGGATGGTGCGGCCGGCGGTGAGGGTGGTGCGGTCGCTGCCGTACAGCTCGACGTCGTGCCGCACGACCCGCCCGTCACCGGAGGCGAAGTCGCCCGCCCAGACGCACGACTCGTGCCCGGGATGCTGCACGCACCGCAGCTCCCGTGCGGTGAACACGCCGCTCACCCCGTCGGCGCGGGCGGCGCGGACGGTGGGGCCGAGCTCGGGCACCGACCAGAACAGCAGCAGCAGCCCGAGGCCGGCCAGGACGAGGGTGAACGCGCTCAGGCGCCGTTTGACCCGCACGGCCTAGTGCGCGACCGCGCAGGTGCAGGTGGCGCCGGCGTGGGCCCGGCGGTGCAGCACCATCGCCACGACCATGGGGGCGAACACGATCGCGTTGTAGAACAGGTGCAGCTCCATCCTGGGCCAGATGAGCTGGAGGATGCTGGTGGGGACGGGCCGGCCCATCAGGTACACGCCGCTGAGTTTCTGCAGGAGCAGCAGCAGGTGCTCCAGGTGGTGCCATACCTGGATGCCGAGGGAGATGTTCCACCATGTGCGGGCGCTGCCGGTGAACCCTTTGCGCAGGAGGATGAGGCCGACGAGCATGAGCAGCGCGTAGCCGTAGTGCATCCACTCGGAGGTCACGAGCCACGGGAAGGGCAGGCCGAGCACGCCGCGGGCCTCGGCCAGTGGCCAGCCCCAGGCGTAGACCTGCACGGCCTGCACTAAGTGCTCCGCCCAGTGGGCCACCACGATGACCATGAAGACCGTGAGCGCGGCCTTGTGGTGGCGGCCGTTGAGCGTGGCCGCGTTGATTCCGGTCGTGATCGTCGCCATGTCTCACCTCGTGTTCTCGTCGCGATGGGCGCTGCTTGCGCGTGGCCGCGGTGGCGTCCGTCGCGCACCGCGGCCCAGATGATCTCGGTCCGCACTGGGAGCCGGCTTGCCGCTGCCTTGCAAGCCGCTGAACGGCCTGCCGGGGGCGAGCGGGCGACAACGGTGAGAGCGATCCCCGATCTCTGACATCCCGCGGGCGGTGGAAGCGTGTCAGGCCTCGTTCCGTCCCTTGAAAAGGAGCTCTTGACAGCGCGCACCGAAGAGGCGGACGCTGCGGGAGAGCGCTCTCCAACCCCCTCCCCCCAACGGAAGGAGAGACTCCGTGCGAGCCTTCACTATCTCGGTCGTCCTCGCGCTGTTGGCGGCGCTGGCGGCCGCCGTCACGCCGGCGTTCGCGGCCGACGCGCTGCTCTCCGGCGGGCGGCCCGCCACCGTCTCGTCGGTCGAGAGCGCGGGCAACGGCGCCGGCGCCGCCTTCGACGGCACCCGTACCACGCGCTGGTCGAGTGCCGCCGCCGACCCGCAGTGGCTGCAGGTCGATCTCGGCGCGCCCGCCACGATCTCCCGGGTCGTCCTCGACTGGGAGGCCGCGTACGGCAGAGCGTTCAAGATCCAGACCTCCGCCGACGCCGCCACCTGGACCGACGCCTACTCCACCACCACCGGCACCGGCGGCACCCAGAGCATCGGCCTGAGCGCGAGCGGCCGCTACGTCCGCCTGTACGGCACCGCGCGCGGCACCGGCTACGGCTACTCGCTCTGGGAGTTCGAGGTGTACGGCACCGGCGGCGCCACGACCACTCCGCGCCCCAGGCCGACCTTCACCGACGAGGTGACACACCACGAGTTCCAGGCCAACTGCTCGGTGACGGCGAACCGCCCCGACGACCCCATCGTCTACCCGGGCCTGCCGGGCGCCTCCCACCTGCACACCTTCATCGGCAACCGCACCACGAACGCGCACAGCACGACCGCCTCGCTGCTGGCCGGCGGCACCTCGTGCACGAACCCGCACGACAGGTCCGCCTACTGGTTCCCCAGTTTCTTCGTCGGCGACCGGCTGGTCGAGCCGGCCGGCAACCAGGTCGTCTACTACAAGTCCGGCATCCTGGAGTACTGGCGGGTGCAGCCCTTCCCCCAGGGCCTGCGTTTCGTCGTGGGCAGCCCGGGCGCGACGCTGGAGCAGTTCCGCGACTCGCCCGGCGCCGTCGAGGGTTTCGAGTGCGGCGACCTGACGCGGAGCTGGGACCTGCCCGTTTCGTGCGTGCGGGGCAGCCAGGTGAACGTGCGTTACCAGGCGCCGAGCTGCTGGGACGGCGTCCACCTCGACAGCGCCGACCACAAGAGCCACATGGCCTACCCGGCCGGCGGCTACTGCCCGGCCGGTCATCCGGTGGCGGTGCCGATGCTGGAGTTCAAGATCGCCTTCCCGGCGGACGGCGACCTGTCGCAGGCGCGGCTGTCCAGTGGCCGGGGCTACTCCTGGCACTACGACTTCTTCAACGCCTGGGACGATCCCGCCGTCCTCGACGCGCTCGTCACGCACTGCATCAATGGCGGCCTGCAGTGCGATCCCCGTGGCTACGACCAGTACAAGCCGCACCGTGGCGCCGCGCTGACCCCTGACTTCCAGCTCCCCGGCTGACCGCGAGGGAGAGCGCTCTCCAACGCCTGTGCTATAAAGGCGCCATGAGGCAGGAACCCCCGCCGCCCTCCCCCACGCTGGAGGACGTCGCCAAGGCGGCGGGGGTCTCCAGGGCCACCGTCTCCCGGGTCGTCAACGGCATCCGCAACGTCGACTCCGCCCTCCAGGACGCCGTCCGGCAGGCCATCGCCGCCACCGGATACGTTCCCAACCGGGCGGCCCGCTCGCTCGTCACCCGCCGCACCGGCAGCGTCGCCCTGGTCGTCTCCGGCGCCGACGACGAGAGCGCTTCCTTCCCCGTCGAGGTGTTCACCGACCCGTTCTTCGGGCGGGTCGTCGGCGGGATCGTCGGCTTCCTGCGGCCGCGCGGCATCCATCCGCTGCTGATGTTCGCCGAGACGGCCGAGGCCCGCGCGCAGGTGCTCACCGCCCTGCGGCAGGGCGAGGCCGACGGGGCGCTCCTGGTCTCCACGCACGCCGCGGACCCGCTGCCGCGGCTCCTCGCCGAGGCCGGGCTGCCCGCCGTGCTCTTCGCCCGGCCCGCCGAGCCGGTCCCGATCAGCTACGTGGACGTCGACCACCGCGCCGGCGCCAAGCTCGCCGCCGACCATCTCGTCGCGCGGGGCAGGAAGCGGATCGCGACGATCTCGGGGCCGCTGGACGTCCCGGCCGCGCGGGCCCGCCTGGCCGGGTTCCGCGACGCGATGGCCGCCCACGGCCACCCCTTCGTGCCCAGCGCCGAGGGCGGATTCACCGCCGAGAGCGGCGAGCAGGCCATGGAACGGCTGCTCGCCGAGCATCCCGGCCTCGACGGCGTCTTCGTCGCCAACGACCTGATGGCCCAGGGGGCCCTGCCGGTGCTGCGGCGCCACGGGCTCGCCGTGCCGGACGACGTCGCCGTGGTCGGCTTCGACGACAGCAGCGCGGCCACCTCGTGCCGGCCCCCGCTGACCACCGTCCGCCATCCTGTGGAGGACATGGCGGCAGAGATGGCCCGCCTGCTGCTGGAGCACGTCGAGCAGCCGGAGCACCGCCCCGCCTCGATCATCTTCGAGCCTGCCCTGGTGGTCCGCGCCTCGTCCTGACCGCCCCGGGCGGGCATCTCGCCGGATCAGGTGCGGGACGACTGCGTGGTGCGGCGGCGCAGGCGGGTCAGGGCCAGGCCGCCCACGGCCGTCGCGGCCAGCCCCACCACCACAGCGAGGTAGCCGCCGACGATGCCGTACCCGGTGCCGGGCCCGCCCTTGGCGGCGGCCACGACCACCGCGCCGATGACCGCGCCCGCCACCCCCGCCGCCAGCGCCGCGACGGACCACGTCCGCGCGGAGCCGCCGCCCGTACGACGGGCGCGGGCCAGCGCCAGGCCGCCCGCCACCACGCCCACCACCCCCAGCAGCGCGGCGACCAGGGACCACAGGCGGCCGCTGGTCATGCTGTAGGCGGCGACAGGCTCCGGCTGGGCCAGAAGGTTCGCGTCGGTCGCGGCGAGCAGGGATAGAACGGACATCGGAGGCTCCTTCTCTGGCTGAACGTGACTCCGATGATGTCCGCCGCCCCCACGGCCGGTCGTCCGGCGCGGGTCGGCTTTTCGCGCTGCGGCGAGGGCGGCAGCGGCCTACCGCCGCCACGGCAGGAACGGCCCGGATACCGCGGTCGTGGTAGCCGGGCGGTCGTCCCCCCGCAGGAGTCGCCCGCGCCGCCGTCCCGCTAGGGTGCGCGCATGAGTGCGGTGCGGTCCGGTATCAGGGCCGATGTCTTCGACGGGGCGATCGCGGCCTGCGTGGCGGCGGCGCTGCTGGTCACCGGGCTGTCCGGGCGTCCCTCCACGACGGGTCTCGACCTGCTCGGCCAGGCGCTGCTGGCCGGCGGCGGCCTGGCGCTCGCCGCGCGGCGGCGGGCCCCCGTCGTCGTGCTGGCCGTCACGGGGCTGTGCGCGGTGGGTTACCAGGCGGCCGGTTTCGACGTGCCCGCGGTGGCGTACCTGTTCGCCGTGTACGCGGCCGTACGGGCCGGGCATCGCGTGGCCACGGTGGCGGCCAGCGTCGTCGTCCTGGCGGCGCTGCCGCTGGCGGCCATGGCCGCCGGTCTGCACGACACGGGAGAGGCGTTCGCGCAGGCACGCGGCGCGCTGGAGCTGGCCTGGCTGGTCGCGGCCGGGGCGGCGGGCGAGGCGCTGCGGCAGGCCGAGCGGCGCGCGGAGGAGGCCGAGCGGACGCGCGAGGAGACCGCGCGGCGCCGCGCCGACGAGGAGCGGCTGCGCATCGCGCGGGAGCTGCACGACTCGCTCACCCACCAGATCTCGATCATCAAGGTGCAGGCCGAGGTCGCCGTGCACGTGGCCCGCCGGCGTGGCGAGCAGGTCCCGGACGCGCTGCTCGCCATCCAGGAGGCCGGACGGGAGGCCACCCGCGAGCTGCGCGCCACCCTGGAGGCGCTGCGCGAGGACGACACGAGCCCGCCCCGGGGCCTCGACCACGTGGCGGAGCTGGTCGAACGCGCCCGCACCACCGGCCTGGACGCGACGCTGACGATCGAGGGGCAGCGGCGGCCGGTGCCCGCCGCGGTGAGCCGGACGGTGTACCGCATCGTCCAGGAGTCGCTCACGAACGTCGCCCGGCACGCCGCCGCCACGACCGTGTCGGTACGTATCGACTGCCGCCCGGACGCCCTGGCGATCCGCGTCGACGACGACGGCAAGGCCACCCCCGCCGCCGCCCCGGTGCCCGGCGTGGGGCTGACCGGGATGCGGGAGCGCGTCACGGCCCTCGGCGGCCGGCTGCGCGCCGAGCCACGGCCCGAGGGCGGGTTCACGGTCCAGGCCGAACTGCCGGTGGAACAGGCACCGCTGGAGCGGACGCCTGGGCTGCCGCTGGAGCAGGGGTCGTGATCCGGGTCCTGCTGGTGGACGACCAGCCGCTCCTGCGCAGCGGGTTCCGCGCGCTGCTCGACCTGGAGAACGACATCGAGGTGGTGGCCGAGGCCGGCGACGGCCTGGAGTGCCTGGCCCTGGCGCGGCGGCACCTGCCGGACATCGCGCTCATCGACATCCAGATGCCGGTGGTGGACGGCATCGAGGCGACCCGCCGCATCGCCGCGGACCCGGCCCTGGCGGGGGTCCGGGTCGTCATCCTGACGAACTACGGCTTCGACGAGTACGTCTTCGACGCCCTGCGCGCCGGCGCGGCCGGGTTCCTCGTCAAGGACATCGTGCCGGAGGACCTGCTGCACGCCGTCCGCGTCGCCGCCCGGGGGGACGCGCTGCTCGCCCCGTCCATCACCCGCCGCCTCATCGACCGGTACGTCACCCAGCCCCTCAGAGCCGTCCCCGGGCCGGGCCTGGAGGAGCTCACCAACCGGGAGCGGGAGGCCGTGGTCCTGGTCGCGCGTGGCCTGTCGAACGACGAGATCGCCGCCCAGATGGCGATCAGCCCGCTGACCGCGAAGACCCACGTCAACCGGGCCATGACCAAGCTGCGGGCCCGCGACCGCGCCCAGCTCGTCATCCTGGCGTACGAATCCGGGCTGGTGTCGCCCGGCTCGTGACCCTGATGCATCAAATGGGTTTGATGTATTATCGGGGCATGGCGAGCTCGCCCACCCCGGCCTTCCTCCGGCTGGCCGCCCACCCGCTGCGGTGGCGGCTGCTGAGCGAGCTGGCCGCGAGCGACTACCGGGTCCGGGAGCTCGTGGACCTGGTCGGCGAGCCGCAGAACCTCGTCTCCTACCACCTGCGGCTGCTGCGCGACGGCGGGCTGGTCAGCGCCCGGCGCAGCACCCACGACGCCCGCGACAGCTACTACCACCTCGACCTGGCCCGCTGCGCGGACGCGCTGGCCGCCACCGCCAACGCCCTCCACCCCGCCCTCGCCCCGCCCCTGCCCGGCTCGCCGTCCGCGCCCTGCCCGTGTCCCCGCCCGCGCGTCCGCCGCGCGTGCTGTTCGCCTGTACGGGCAACAGCGCCCGCTCCCCCATCGCCGAGGCCCTGCTGCGGCACCGCACCGGCGGCCGGGTCGAGGCGGTCAGCGCCGGCAGCCGTCCCCGGTCCCGGCTGCATCCCGAGGCCGTGGCGGTCCTGAGCGAGCGCTACGGCATCGATGTGGGCGACCGGCGCCCGCGCCATCTGGACACGGTGGCCGGCCACCGGTTCGACTACGTGATCAGCCTGTGCGACAAGGTCCGCGAGGTCTTCCCCGACTTCCCCGGCCAACCCCGCCGCCTGCACTGGAGCATCCCCGAGCCGGCGACGGGCGCCGGTTTCGTCCGTACCGCCCAGGAGATCGAGGCCCGCGTCCACTACCTGCTGCCCATCCTGACGTCATCACAGGAGGTCCCGTCATGACCACCGCATCCGACCAGCTGGCCGGCGTCCGCTACCTCGTGGACGACGTGGCCGCCGCCGTCGCCTTCTACACCACGCACCTCGGCTTCACGGTGCGCATGAACGCCGCGCCCGCCTTCGCCGACGTCGTACGCGGCCCGCTGCGGCTGCTGCTGTCGGGCCCGGCCAGCTCCGGCGCCCGCGCGACGCCCGAGGGCACCGCCGCCGGGCGCAACCGCATCCATCTCATCGTCGACGACCTCGACGCGGAGATCGACCGGCTGAAGGGGGCCGGGCTGTCGTTCGTGGGCGACGCGGTCTCCGGCCCCGGCGGGCGGCAGATCCTGCTCACCGACCCCGCGGGCAATCTCGTCGAGCTCTTCCAGCCGGCCCGGGCTCAGGCTCCGGCGGGGCGGTAACGCTCCGTTCTCAACTGAATTGTCGCCCGCCGCATCCGCGCTCGTGCTCGAATGGGCGCATTACCGCAGGCCGCGAGCTTGCCCGCCGATCATGTGAAGAACCGAAGCCTCAAGCGCGATTGGATCACCCCGAGGGTGGGAATCCCATCACGGTACCAAGCGTTAGACACCGTGGGAGACAGACCCCCCACGCAAGGGGGCCCTGTAGGAGGCATTTAAACATGGGCGAGCGCGCGCTTCGTGGCACCCGGCTCGGGGCAACCAGCTACGAGAACGACCGTAACACGGATCTGGCCCCGCGCCAGGAGGTGTCCTACACCTGTCCTAAGGGCCATCGCTTCGAGGTTCCGCTTGCCGCCGAGGCTGAGATCCCCGCGACCTGGGAGTGCCGCATGTGCGGCGCGACCGCGGTGCGCGTGGACGGCGAGCAGCCGGAGTCCAAGAAGACCAAGCCCCCACGGACACACTGGGACATGCTTCTGGAGCGGCGGTCCATCGAAGACCTTGAGGAGGTGCTCAACGAGCGGCTCGCGGTATTGCGCGCGCAGCGTCGTAAGAGCGCCTGACTTCCTCTCACGGTGAAACCCCCGGGCCACTGGCCCGGGGGTTCTGCTTTCCCGCCATCAGGCCGGGGAGCTAGCTGACCAGCGGCTGGGTGGCCGACTCCTTCAGCCGGGCGTTGGCCCAGCGGAGCTGGCGCAGCGTCTGGGGGTGGCAGCGCCGCGCCAGCGCCAGCAGCCCGGCCCGCCGGGCGCCCTGGGCGAGCAGCTCCCAGTCGAGGGAGACGCCGGACGCGACGCGGCCAGGTCCCGTACGTGGTCGTGGCACCAGCGGGCGAGGTCGTACGTCTCGTGGTCGGCCTTGTCGCCGTTGCTGTGCAGGATGCTCGCGCTCTGCACCCAGCGGTCGACGTCCTGCTCGCTCAGGCCGGGCTCCAGGAACGCGTCCACGCGGACGGGCCAGGACTGCCCCGGTCCGTACGGTGCGCTCCCCCACGGCTCGGCGATCCTGTCCGCGCGCGGCATGCGTCCTCCCGGGGGTCGTCGGATCCGGGACGCATGCCCGACACCACCGGGCCCATACGCGCGGAGCGGCTAGGAGTCGCGCTCCTCGCGGATGACCTCGCCGTGCACGACCCGGCCGCCGCCCTGGGGCACGTCCGCGCCGGGGAAGCCGGAGGAGGTCGGGAAGAGGTTCGCGTACGGGGACGCGGCGGCCAGCTTCTTGATCCGGCGCTCGAAGAACCACGAGCCCAGTCGGCGCATCATCGGCCGAGTGAACGGGATCAGGCACAGGAAGCCGAACACGTCGGTGAAGAAGCCCGGCGTCAGCAGCAGGGTGCCGCCCACCAGGATGATCCCGCCGTCGGCCAGCTCCTTGTCGGGCATCCGGCCGGACTCCAGGGCCGTGCGCAGCGCCCGCCAGGCCCGGCGGCCCTCACGGCGTACGAGCCAGGCGCCCAGGAGGCTGTCGGCGATGAGCAGGGCGACGGTGGCGGGCCCGCCGATCACCGACCCGACCTGGATCAGCAGCCAGATCTCCAGGACGGGCACGACCAGGAAGGCCAGGAAGAGCAGGAGCCGCATCGTTTCCTCGATTCGCACGCGCGTTACAGCAGGAACAACGCTGGGGGGCCGCCGGGCGTTCCGGGCGTGGCGGCAAATCAGGGATGTCCCGGACGGAACCCTCAGTCCCGCACGGAACCCTCAGTCCCGGACGGAACCCTCAGCCGCGTGGGGTGCCCCTGAGGCGCTTGGGCAGGCCGGTGACGCCCCACATGCCGATCCGCCACAGCGCCTCGGACATGATCCGGCCGCTCATCTTGCTCTTGCCGACCGTACGCTCCACGAACGTGATCGGCACCTCCACCACCCGCAGCCCGTGCCTGGACGTGCGCAGCGTCAGGTCCACCTGGAAGCAGTAGCCCTGCGACTCCACGCCCGACAGGCCCACCTTCTCCAGGGTCGCGGCACGGTAGGCGCGGAAGCCGGCGGTCGCGTCGCGTACCGGCAGGCCGAGCATCACGCGGGTGTAGAGGTTGGCGCCCTTGGACAGCAGCTCGCGCCGCTGCGGCCAGTTGACGATCTCGCCGCCCGGCACGTAGCGGGAGCCGATCGCCAGATCGGCGCCCTCGGCCAGCGCCTCCAGCAGCCTCGGCAGCTCCTCCGGCTGGTGGGAGCCGTCGGCGTCCATCTCCACCAGGACGTCGTAGCCCTCCTCCAGGCCCCACCGGAACCCGGCGATGTAGGCCGCGCCCAGCCCCTGCTTGCCCGGCCGGTGCAGGACGTGCACGTGGTCGTCGCCGGCGGCGAGCCCGTCGGCGACCTCGCCGGTGCCGTCGGGGCTGTTGTCGTCGGCCACCAGCACGTGGGCGCCGGGCACGGCGGCGCGCACCCGCTCGACGATCACCGGCAGGTTGTCGCGCTCGTTGTAGGTGGGCACGACGACGAGCACCCTGCCGAGAGTCTCCATCATCCCTCGTTCCTCATCCGGCCGCTCACCCGCTCGCCGCGCCGCCTGCCACGCCACGCGGCGACCGCGACCGCCGCGGCTCCCATCACCATCAATGCCCATTCGGGCAGCGCGCCCACCTTGGTGGCGAGCGTTTCCCGCGTGCGTACGGGCACTTGGACCACGTTCATGTCGGCGACACGCTCGCGAGTCTGCCAGGAGACCTTACCGTCAGGCGTGACATATGCCGAGATCCCGGTCGTCGCGGCGGTCACGACGGCCCTGTTGTGCTCGACGGCGCGCAGCTGCGACATGGCGAGCTGCTGGGGCGGCAGGTTGGACAGGGCGTAGGAGGCGTTGTTGGTCTGCACGACGAGCGGGGTGCCGCCGGCGCGCACGGTCTCGCGTACGGTGCCGTCGTAGGCGACCTCGTAGCAGTTGACCGCGCCCACCGTGACGGGCCCCATCCTGAGGTCGCCCGGCTTGTCGCCGGGCACCGACTGCCGGCCGACCAGGCTCGCGCGCTGCCACAGCGCCAGCACGATCTCCTTGAACGGCGTGTACTCCCCGAACGGCACCAGGTTCTGCTTGTCGTAGTAGGCGCCCGGGCCCGTCACCGGGTCCCACACCAGGCTGCGGGTGGCCCGGCGGTCGTCGCCGATCGCCACGACCGCCCCCACCAGCGTCGGCACGCCGACGTCCCGGACCGAGTCCTGGATGACCTGGCGGGCGTACTCGTCGCGGTAGGGGTCGATGTCGGTGGAGTTCTCCGGCAGGACGACCAGGTCGGGCTTGGGCAGCCTGCCCTCGCGCACGGCCTGGGCCAGGCGCTTGGTCTCGTTCGCGTGGTTGCGCAGCACGACGGCGGGCTCGTCGCCGAGCGCGTACATGCCCGTGCCCGGCACGTTGCCCTGCACGATGCCGATGTTGACCGTACGGCCCTCGTCGCCGTACCGGGGCACCGCCAGGCCCAGCAGCGGCACCGCCAGGGCCACCGCGAGAGGCGCGACCCGCCCGGCGCCGATCTTGCGTTCGGACGTCGTGCGCCCGCCCAGCGCCGCTCTGGCCAGCAGCGCGCCGCACAGCGCCACCGCGAACGACACCAGCGGGACACCGCCCAGCGCCGCGTACGGAGTGAACAGCGACTCACCCTGGCTGAAGGCGGCCCGCGCCCACGGGAACCCGCCGATCGGCACCAGGCTGCGCGCCCACTCCATCAGCACCCACAGCCCGCCGAACCACAACGGCCAGGCCCGCAACCTGAACACGAGCGCCGCCAGGGCGGCCATGGCGGCATAGAACAGGCTTTCCGTGCCGACCAGCATGAACCACACATCGTCCCCGATGCTGCGCACCCAGGCGAGGGTCGGCAGCAGGAACACCACGGCGGCCACATACCCGATCCAGGCGGCCCGCCGCGGCCTCGTGCCGTGAAGCGCGGCGGTAATGAGCCCGATGCCGAGGGGGGCGCACAACCACCACCCGAGCGGCGGAAACGCGGCAAACAGCACCACCCCGCCCGCGACGGCCGCCCCAACCCTCCCGAGCAACGCCCACCACGGCTCCCGCCTTGCCCCGGCCCGGCCGCCGGGCTCCGCCGGGGGCGCGGATGCAGGCTCGGCAGCGGCCGCCACGACGGGCTCGGCGGCGGCCGCCACGACGGGCTCGGCAGCGGTCGGCGCGACGGGCCCGGCAGCGCGCCCAGAGGCAGGCTCGGCGGCTTGCTGCGGCGAGGCCGAAGGGGCGCCTGGGTCGGCGGGAGCGGGCGTCTGAGGCTCCACGGCGGTGTCCTCGCCCGCCCGGGCCTGCGCCACCGGCTCCGGCCCGGCGGCGGCCTCCCCAGCACGCAGGGAGACGGGCTCCGCGGCCGCACGGACCGTGGCCTGAGCCGGAGAGCCGCCCGCGTCGGCAGAGGCAGGCGTCGGGCTGACGGCCGAGGCGGAGGCGGGCAGCGGCGCGCCGTCAGTCGGCGCGTCCGGGCCGGGCGGGCGGTGGTGTGCCGGCGGGGCCGTGTCCGGTGTGGCGACGGCCGTCGGCGTGTCGCCGCGGCCGGCGCCCTGGCCGGTCGCAGGCGTTAGGCCCGTTCTGTCCTGAACCACTCCGGGATCTCCTCGCCACCTCACAACGCGTTGCTTGCGAAAACGCTACCGCCCTCCGGCCGCGCTCGGACCGGCGAGCCGGGAGGAAGATCGGAATGAGGGGGAAGCGGCAGGGTGATCCCGCGGCTGAACGGGACCACCCGGCGCATGTGACGGTCCGGTGGCACGGGAGCGGGAAGAGGGCCCGGAAACCCTTCGGACCGGACCCGTCTCGTCGGCGGCGAGCGCGGAATTCCGTTGTCTACTGGGCTCCCGGACCCGTCCCGGGTCCAACCCCCCGCCCGGTTGGGGTGCCCCGACTCGACGGACCGACGGCCCTGCACCTGGCTGTGTGGACGGAGTCACGCTCCGTCACGGACGCAGGATCCGGCGATGTCAGAGACGGCCAACCGGCCAAGTCCCGTGCTGGACTGCGCAGCAAACTACCGACTCCACCTCAGATGTCAACCGTGTCCCGATCAGCAGGAACATCAAGTTTCCGCAGGTGGGACATGTTCGGCCGGTGGTCGCAAAGCCGGTCAAAGCCCATTTGCGGGCGCCGGAGGGCGGCTTGGCAAGCCCCGCAACGCCTGTGACAGCGGGCGTTCGTGGACGACGCCGAGCCGTTGTGTCGCACGCGTGAGAGCAACATACAGGTCGCTCGGCCCTCGTGGCGACTGGGCGGCGATGAGGTCGGGTTCGGCGACGATGACGGAGTCGAACTCGAGCCCTTTGGCGTCGGTCACGCCCATGACGGCGACGGGCGCGTCGAGGGCTTCGGCGCCGCGGGTGCGGCCGGCGCCGGGGGTGACGACGACGGTGCCGGGGACGCTGGTGGCGATCTCCGTTCCGAGCTCGGACAGCAGCGCGTCGGGGACCACGACGGCCACTTTGCCGCCTTCCCCGGCCTCCTGCTTGGCCAGCTCGGGCAGGGCGGAGAGCGGCGCCGCCCAGGGGCGCGCGCCGGCCTCGCGGACGGAGGTGGGCGCCTGGAGGGCGGGGTCGATGGTGGCCAGGACGCGGGCGGCGACCTCCATCAGCTCGACGGGGGTGCGGTAGTTGACGGTGAGCCGTTCCTGCCGCCAGCGCCCGGCCACGTACGGGTCGAGCACCTCCGCCCAGGAGCGGGCTCCGGCGGCGGAGCCGGTCTGGGCGATGTCGCCGACGATGGTCATGGACCGGGTGGGGCAGCGCCGCATGACGGCCCGCCACGCCATGGGCGAGAGCTCCTGCGCCTCGTCCACGATGATGTGCCCGTAGGCCCAGGTGCGGTCGGCGGCGGCGCGTTCGGCGGTGGTGAGGTAGGGGCCTTCGCCGCGCTGGCGTTCGGCGAGCCGTTCGGCCTCCATGACGTCGGACAGGCCCGTCAGCTCCAGCACCTCGCGGGCGTAGGCGAGCTCGGCCTCGCGCCGGCTCTCCTCGGCCTGCCGGGCGGCGGCCAGCTCCTCCTCGGCCTGGAGGGCGCTGGCGCGCAGCACCTGCTCGTCGATGTCGCCGAGCAGCTCGGCGGCCTCGTCGAGCAGCGGCACGTCGGACTCGGTCCAGTCGCCGCCGGTGCGCCGCAGCAGGGCCCGTTCCTGCGGGGTGAGGGCGGAGGCGGCGTAGCCGAGCCGTTCGGGCGAGCCGTACAGGCCGAGCAGCAGCCGCTGGGGCGTCAGGTAGGGCCACAGGCGGTTGAGCGCGGATTTGACGACCGGCTCGGTGCGCAGCTCCTCGCGCAGGTCGGCCAGCTCCTCCTCGTCGATGAGCCCCTTGCCGATCTTGCGGGCCTGCTGCCTGGCCAGGGCGGTGAGCAGCGAGCGGACGAACACGGCGCGCGCCTGGTTGTGCGGGCGGCGCGAGCGGGTGGCCTTGTTCTTGGCGGCCTCCAGCATGGCGCGGTCGATGGTGAGCGTGGTGCGGCCGATGGTCAGCTCGATGGGCTGGCGGGGGACGCGCTGCCGGTCGCGCACGGCCTTGGCGATCACTTCGGCCATCCGCAGGTCGCCCTTGAGCGCGGCCACCTCGGGCCGCTCGCGGGCGGTGGCGGTGACGCCGGGGTACAGCTCGCCGACGGTGGACAGCAGCACGTCGGTCTCTCCGAGCGAGGGCAGCACCTGCTCGATGTAGCGCAGGAACGTGAGGTTGGGCCCGAGGATGAGCACGCCGCGGCGTTCGAGCCGCTCGCGGTGGGTGTAGAGCAGGTACGCGGCCCGGTGCAGGGCCACGACGGTCTTGCCGGTGCCGGGGCCGCCCTGCACGACGAGCACGCCGTTGAGGTCGCTGCGGATGACGCGGTCCTGCTCGGACTGGATGGTGGCGACGATGTCGCGCATGCGGCCGGTGCGCCGCTCGTCGAGCGCGGCGAGCAGCGCGGCCTCGCCGTTGAGGGTGGCGCGGTCGTCGTCGGTGAGCGAGTCGAGGTCGAGCAGGTCGTCGTCGACGCCGACCACGGTGCGGCCCTTGGTCTGCAGGTGACGGCGCCGGGTGACGCCCATGGGGGCGGTGGGGGTGGCGCGGTAGAACGGCTGCGCCACGGGCGCCCGCCAGTCGATGAGCAGGCGGTGCTGCTCGTCGTCGGTCATGCCGAGCTTGCCGATGTAGAGCCGGCCTTCGTCGAGGTGATCGAGCCGTCCGAAAACCAGGCCGCGCTCGACGGCCCAGAGCCGGGCGAGGCGGGAGGCGTACATGTCGGCGAACGTGTCGCGCTCGGACCTGTTCTGCATCGTGCCGACGGCACCCGTGGCCAGCACCTCCTTGAGCTGTCGCTGGGTGCGTTCGCGCAGCGTGTCGAGGCGGTCGTACAGGCGGGTGACGTACGCCTGCTCCTTGGTGAGCTCGGTTTGACGAGTTGCCGCCTGACCATTAATGTGGTTAATGGGACACTCCGGGCCATTCTGCTTGTTGTTACGACAAACGACGACATTAGCATGCCTGTAGAGGCACTCCCATCACTTTCCCCCTTCCCAGGGCCGGGTCACGTCTTGGTTTCACCTCTTGACCGCTGTTCTTCTGTCGACGTATAGGTTAGTAAAGTTTACTAACCCCAGCGCGGGAGGCAGCGGTGAGCGATCCGGTTCCGGGGACCCCCAGTCTGCTCCGCGCCATCAATGATCGCGCCGCCCTGCGGGTCCTGCTCGAGCGGGGCCCCCTCACGCGCCCCCAGATCGGCGCGCTCACGGGCCTGTCCAAGCCCACGGCCTCCCAGCTCCTGTCGCGGCTGCAGCAGGCGGGCCTGGTGGTGCTGGACGGCATCAGGGAGGGCCTGCCGGGCCGTACCGCGGAGGTCTACCGGATCAACCCGGCGGCGGCGTACGTGGGCGCGCTCGACGTCACCCCCGACCGCATCGAGGCCAGGGTGGCCGACATCACCGGCACGGTCGTGGGCGAGCACACGCTGCCCACCCCGCGCCGCCCCCACGGCGAGCTGGTCGACCGGCTCAACACCGCCCTGCTCGGCGCGCAGCCGCCGGACAAGCTGCGCCGCGTCGTCATCGGCGTGCAGGCCGCGATGGACCCGACCACCGGCCGGCTCGGGTACGCCGCCGCCAAGGACGTGCCCGGCTGGCACCTGCCCGACCTCGTGCCGACGCTCAGCGCCGGGCTCGGCGTCCCCGTGGACGTGGAGAACAACGTCAACCTGGTCGCGGTCGCCGAGCAGGCGCACGGCGCGGCCCGCGGCCAGCGCGACTTCGTGCTGCTGTGGGCCGACGCGGGCATCGGCGCGGCCGTCGTGCTGGGCGGCCGGGTGCACCGCGGCGCGACGGGCGGCGCGGGCGAGGTCGGCTACATGCCCGCGCCGGGCGCGCCCACGGCCCGCGAGTCCGGCCGCTACGCCGACCACGGCTACCAGGCACTGACCGGCGGGCAGGCGGTGCTCAAGCTGCTGCGCTCGTACGGCGTGCGCGGCGCCGACTTCCGCCAGGCCGTCGCGAACGCCGTGCGCGCGGCGGCGGGCACCGGCCAGCGGGCCGAGGACGCCAGAGCGGGGCTGCGGGACGTCGCCGCCCGCCTGGCCGTGGGCCTGGCCGCGATCACGGCGGTCGTGGACCCGGCGCTGATCGTGCTGACCGGCGGCGCCGTGCTGCCGGGCGGCGAGCTGCTGCGCGAGCTGGTCGAGCACGAGCTGCACGCGCTGACGATCCCCCGGCCGCCGGTGCGGCTGTCCACCGTCGAGGGCAACCCGGTCCTGGCAGGCGCCCTGGACCTCGCGCTCGACGCCGTACGGGAGGAGGTCTTCGGCTCGACCGTCCCCATGTGATCGATGGCAGGAGGCACCCCCCGTGCGCTTCGTCCCCCTGGCTGTCGCCGCGGCTCTCGCGCTGACCGCCTGCACCGCGAACCGGCAGGCCGGGCCCTCGCTCGGCGACCGGCCCCGTCCCTCAGGATCGGCCTCGCAGTCCCTTCCGGCCGCCACGATCGAGCTGTGGCACGGCTTCTCGACCGACGCCGAGGTCAAGGCGTTCGAGCAGGCCATCGCCGGCTTCCGCAAGAAGTTCCCGCAGATCACCGTCAAGGCCGTCAAGGGCGTCCAGGACGACCAGATCACCCAGGCCATCCGCGGCGGCCGGGCGCCCGACGTCGCGGCCTCGTTCACCACCGACAACGTCGCCCAATGGTGCAGGTCGGGAGCGTTCCAGGACCTCACGCCGGTGATCCGGCAGGACGGCGTGGACCTGTCGGTGCTGCCGGCGGTGGCACGTTCCTACACGGCGTTCGAGGGCCGGCAGTGCACGCTGCCGCTGCTCGCCGACGCGTACGGCCTGTACTACAACAAGGCCCTGATGAAGGGCGAGCGGCCGCCCAGGACGCTGAGCGAGCTGACCGCGCTGGCCAAGAAGCTGACGGTCAGGAACGCCAAGGGCGACATCGAGGTGGCCGGTTTCATCCCCAGCGTGCAGTACTACGAGAACAGCCCCAGCCACCTGGCCCCCATGGTCGGCGCGACCTGGTACCACCCCGACGGCACCTCGGCCATCGGCTCCGACCCGGCCTGGAAGAAGCTGCTGACCTGGCAGAAGGAGCTGGTCGACTGGTACGGCCACGACAAGCTGGACACCTTCCGCAAGGGCCTGGGCGACGAGTGGAGCGCCGAGCACCCGTTCTACAAGGGCAAGGTCGCCATGGTCCTCGACGGCGAGTGGCGCAACGCCATGATCGCCAACGAGGCGAAGGACCTCGACTACGGCACCGCCCCGCTGCCCGTCGCCGACGACCGCCCCGACCTGTACGGCAGCGGCTTCACCGCGGGCACCGTGATCGGCGTGCCGAAGGGCGCGAAGCACCCGCAGCAGGCGTGGGAGCTGGTCAAGCACCTCACCACGGACACCGCGTCGCTGGTGACCCTGTCGAACGCGCTGCGCAACGTCCCCACGACGCAGGCGTCGATGCGGTCACCCGACCTCGCCAAGGACGCCAACTTCGCCACATTCCTCGGCATCTTCTCCCACCCGAAGACCTCGACCCTGCCGGCCGCCGTCAACAGCGTCTTCAACCAGGAGGCCATGGCCTCGTTCATGGCCAAGTGGGAGAAGGGCGGCGTACCGGACCTGGACGCCGGGCTCAAGGGCGTGGACAAGCTGATCGACGACAAGCTGAAGCTGTCCGGAGGCTGACGTGAGCGCGCTCTCCCACGGGCTCCCCCACCGCCGGCTGCGCGACCGGGAGGGCCTGCGGGCCCTCGTCTGGCTGGCGCCGTGGCTCACCGGGGTGGCGATCTTCTTCGTCTACCCGCTGCTGTCCACGGTGTACTTCTCCTTCCACCGCTACGACATGTACACGCTGGAGTTCACCGGCCTCGACAACTACCGCTACCTGCTGCACGACCCCAGGGTGCGCACGTCGGCGGCGAACACGCTGTGGCTGGTGGCCGTCATGGTGCCGGCCACCGTGCTGTTCTCGCTGGCCCTGGCGCAGCTCGTGGTCAGGCTCAAGGCCGGGGCCGGCCTGTTCCGCACGATCTTCTACCTGCCCTCGCTGGTGCCGGCCGCCGCGGGCACGATCACGTTCGTCTTCCTGCTGAACCCGGCCACGGGGCCGTGGAACCAGTTCCTGGCGCTGTTCGGGATCCGCGGCCCCGACTGGTTCGGCGACCCGGCCTGGTCCAAGCCGAGCCTGACGCTGCTGTCGCTGTGGGGCTGCGGCCAGCTCATGGTGATCTTCATGGCGGCGCTCCTGGACGTGCCGCGGCACCTGTACGAGGCCGCCGCCATCGACGGCGCCGGCCCGTGGCGGCAGTTCCGCAGCGTGACGCTCCCCGCGATCGCGCCCGTCCTGATGTTCTCCCTGGTGACGAACGTCATCTACGCCCTGCAGTACTTCAGCCAGGCCATGATCGCCTCCCGCGTGGCCTCGGGCGTGACGGACTCGCCGGGCAGCTCCTTCACCCCCGGCTACCCGGAGGAGTCGCTGCTCACGCTGCCGCAGTGGCTGTTCCAGGTCGGCTTCCGCGACTACACGATGGGGTACGCCTGCGTGCTCGCCCTCCTCCTGTTCGCCGCCTCGATGATCTTCACGCTGCTCCTGCTGCGGCAGTTCCGCCGGGCCGGGGAGGTGTCGTGAACGCCACGATCACCACGCCCCGCCAGGTCCTCGCGAGCGGCTCCCGCCGCCAGGGGCTCCGGGCGCGCCGCCGGCGGGCGCTGCTGTGGGTCGCCACGCACGCCCTGGCGGTCGCGCTGGCGCTGATGTTCCTGGCCCCGGTCGTCTTCATCGGCCTGACCGCGCTGATGAGCGACCAGCAGGCGCTGACCAGCGACCTGTGGCCGCACGAGTGGAGCTGGGCGAACTTCGCGGAGGTCTTCGAGAAGTCCGCGCTGCTGCGCTGGGCCGGCAACACGTTCCTGTACGCGACGCTCGCCACGCTGTTCACCGTGGTCTCGTCGGTGCCCACGGCCTATGCGCTGGCCCGCTTCCGCTTCCGCGGGCGCAGGGCGGCGTTCCTGCTGGTCGTCACCGCCATGATGCTGCCGCCGCAGGTCGTCGCGGTGCCGATCTACCTGGTGTGGGCGCGGCTGGGGCTGACCGGGACCCTGTGGCCGCTCATCCTGCCAACGCTGCTCGGGGACGCGTTCTCGATCTTCCTGCTGCGGCAGTTCCTGCTCACGATCCCGCGCGACTACACCGACGCGGCCCGGGTGGACGGCTGCACGGACCTCATGACCCTGCTCAAGGTGATCCTGCCGATGGCCAGGCCGGCGGTGGCGGCCGTGGCCCTGTTCCAGTTCTTCTACTGCTGGAACGACTACTACGGGCCGCTGCTGTACGCCGGGGTCGAGCAGCGGGACCTGACGCTGTCGCTCGGCCTGGCCACGTTCAAGGCGTTCCACAGCGTGCAGTGGAACCTCACCATGGCGGCCACCCTGCTGGTGACCGCCCCGGTGATCGTCGTGTTCTTCCTCGCCCAGCGGGTCTTCATCGAGGGCGTGACGTTGACGGGGGTGAAGGGTTGAGACTCGCGGTGGTCGGGGGCGGCTCGACGTACACGCCGGAGCTGGTGGACGGGATCGCGCGGCTGCGCGAGGAGCTGCCGGTGACGCAACTGGCCCTCGTCGACCCGGACGCGGCGCGGCTGGAGCGGGTGGCGGGCATGGCGCGGCGGATGCTGGCCCACGCCGGGCATCCGGCGCGGGTGCTGGCCACCTCCTCGCTCGCGCGCGGCGCCGAGGGGGCGGACGCGGTGCTGTTCCAGCTCAGGGTGGGCGGGCAGGCGGCCCGCGACGTGGACGAGCGGCTGCCGCTGCGGTGCGGGTGCGTGGGGCAGGAGACGACCGGCGCCGGCGGGCTGGCCAAGGCGCTGCGTACGGTGCCGGTCGTGCTGGAGCTGGCCTCGGTCGTCCGCGAGGTGGCCCCGGCGGCGTGGATCGTCGACTTCACGAACCCGGTCGGCATCGTCACCAGGGCGCTGCTCGACGCCGGGCACCGCGCCATCGGCCTGTGCAACGTCGCCATCGGCTTCCAGCGCCGCTTCGCCGCCTGGCTCGGCGCCGACCCCGCGCGCGTCGCGCTCGGCCACGTCGGGCTCAACCACCTGACGTGGGAGCGGTCGGTCACCCTGGACGGCGCGGAGGTGCTGCCGGAGCTGCTGCGCGCGCACGGGCCGGAGCTGGCCGCGTCGCTGGGCCTGCGGCCCGGGCTGCTGGCCCGGCTCGGCGCCGTCCCCTCCTACTACCTGCGCTACTTCTACGCCCACGACGAGGTGGTCCGCGAGCAGCGCGCGAAGCCGACGCGCGCGGCCGAGGTGGCGGAGATGGAGGCGCGGCTGCTGGAGCTGTACGCGGACCCGGCCGTGGTGACCAAGCCCGACCTGCTGTCGCGGCGGGGCGGGGCGTTCTACTCGGAGGCGGCCGTCGCGCTCGTCGCCTCGCTGCTCGGCGACCGGGGCGACACCCAGGTGGTGAACCTGCGCAACGCGGGCACGCTGCCGTTCCTGCCGGACGAGGCGGTGATCGAGGTACCGGCGGCCGTCACCGCGTCGGGGGCCGTGCCGCTGCCGGTGCCGCCCGTGGAGCCCCTGTACGCGGGGCTGATCGCGCACGTGTCCGCGTACGAGACGCTGGCCCTGGAGGCGGCCCTGCACGGCGGCGCGGACCGGGTCAGGGACGCCCTGCTCGCCCACCCCCTCATCGGCCAGGACGAGCTCGCCGAGGAGCTGACGGGCCTGCTGCTGGAGGCCGGGCGGGAGCACCTGCCGTGGGCGGTGGGCTAGTGCGCCTGGTGCTGGCCGTGGACGGCGGCAACAGCAAGACCGACGTGGCCGTCGTGTCGGAGCACGGGCAGGTGCTGGCCGCCGCCCGGTCGGGGCCGTTCCTGCCGCAGCGGGACGGCGTGGCGGCGGCGCTGGACGTGGTCGCGGCGGCGCTCGGCGCGCTGCCGGACGGGGTGCCGCGCGCCGGGTTCCACCACGTGTCGGCCTGCCTGGCGGGCGCCGACCTGCCCGTGGAGGAGGAGGCGCTGGCCGCCGGGTTCGTCGCGCGCGGGCTGGGCGCGGACGTGGTGGTGCGCAACGACACGTTCGCGCTGCTGCGGGCCGGAGCGTCGGCGCCGTGGGGGGTGGCCGTGGTGTGCGGCGCCGGCATCAACGCGGTCGGCGTCTCCCCCACCGGCGCCGTCGCCCGCTTCCCCGCGCTCGGCCGCATCAGCGGCGACTGGGGCGGCGGGCAGGGGCTGGGCGCGGAGGCGCTGTGGCACGCGGCCCGCGCCGAGGACGGTAGGGGCGCGCCGACCGCGCTGGCCGGGCTGGTGGCCGCCCACTTCGGCGCTTCGACCGTGGAGGAGGTCGTGCTGGGCCTGCACTTCGGCCGGATCGACGAGGAGAGCCTGCACGAGCTGTCGCCCGGCGTGCTGGCGGCGGCCCGCGACGGCGACGCGGTGGCCACGGCGCTGGTGGAGCGGCAGGCGGAGGAGGTGACGGTGCTCGCCGAGGTGTGCCTGCGGCGGCTCGGCCTGCTCGGGACGCCGGCCGAGGTGGTGCTGGGCGGCGGGCTACTGACGGCCGGGGACCCGCTGCTGACGGGGCTGCTGGACGAGCTGTTCGCGCGGCGGGCGCCGCTCGCGCGGCTCGTGGTGGCGCGCCTGCCGCCCGTCATGGGGGCGGGGCTGCTGGGGCTGGAGCGCCTGGGCGCCGGGAAGGCCGCCCTGGCGCGCCTGCGCTCCTGCTACCTCACGGGCGCGCCAGGGTGAGTCACCTTCGGGTCAGGCGGGGCCGCCGGACAGGTCCGCGCCCCGGTGAGTCGCCGTGCGGTCAGGCGGGGCCGTCGGACTCGCCGGACGGGTCCGCGCCGTCGGGGTCGACGTTGGGCGCGCGGTGCTCGTAAGGGGTGCTCAGCACGACCGTGGTGCGGGTCGAGACGTTGGCCGAGGCCCTGATCTGCTGCAGCAGGTCTTCCAGCGCGGCCGGGGAGGCCACCCGCACCTTGAGGATGTAGCTCTCGTCGCCGGCCACGCTGTGGCACGCCTCGATGGCGGCCAGGTGGGCCAGCCGCTCGGGCGCGTCGTCGGGCGCGGCCGGGTCGATCGGCTTGATCGACACGAACGCGGTCAGCGGCAGCCCCACCGCGTCGTGGTCGATGATCGCGGCGTAGCCGCGCACGACCCCGCGCTTCTCCAGGCGGCGTACGCGCTGGTGCACCGCCGACACGGACAGCCCGGTCTCCCGGGCGAGGTCGGTGAAGCTCATGCGGCCGTCGCTGGCCAGCAGCGTGACGATCCGGCGGTCGATCTCCTCCATCGCATCAAAGGTAGCCGGTCATGGTCACGACATGGTCCCGACCGGGGAGGCTCCTCTGCGCATCGCGTGCTCGACCAGGGTGATGAGCACCTCCCTGCCGGAGTCGCGGCGGCGCGCGTCGCAGCGCACGATCGGGATGTCCGGCTCCAGGCCGATCGCCGAGCGCACCTCGCCGACAGTGAAGGGCGAGACGCCGTCGAAGCAGTTCAGGGCCACGATGAACGGCTGGTCGCGCTTCTCGAAGTAGTCGACGGAGGGGAAGCAGTCGTCCAGCCGCCGGGTGTCGGCCAGCACGACCGCGCCCAGCGCGCCCATGGCCAGCTCGTCCCACACGAAGAAGAAGCGCTCCTGGCCCGGCGTGCCGAACAGGTAGAGCATGTAGTCGTTGCGGATCGTGATGCGGCCGAAGTCCATCGCCACGGTGGTGGTGAGCTTGCGCTCGACGCCGGACAGGTCGTCGACGTGGGTGCCCGCCTGGGTGAGCGCCTCCTCCGTACGGAGAGGCCTGGTCTCGGACACGGCGCCGACCATCGTGGTCTTGCCCGCACCGAATCCACCCGCGATCAAGATCTTGATCGCGGTCGGCAGCCGCCAACGGTCTATGCGACCGAATTCCATCCAGCACCGCCCGTACCTATCCCGCGCATGCGCGGCCCCGCCCCTGAGGTGCCGGTCAGTGGCACCTGTCAAGGTTCGCCTGAGAGGGGTCGATCCACATGCCTGGCATCGAGACACCCTAGCAACGCCACATTTTCCACTCAAGCCGCAATCTTTTACAAGAAACAAAATGTCACGGTTTGTCGCCTCAAGCCACTTTTTTCGCGGATCTAACAAGGCTGGTGTCAAGTTTGTCTGTCATGGAATCAGACGAGTCCTTTAGGTGACCCGCTGGTAGTCCGAAATACCGGTCACACCCGCCTGGAACCCGAGGCGTCTGCGCAGGTAGGAAGCCGTACGCGGGCTGTGCGCGCACACCGGCCCGATACGCCGCTCCGCCGCCCGCGCCAGGTCCGCCATCGCGGCCGCCACGTCCGCGCCGTCCACGCCCAGCGCGAGCACGTTCAGATCGCCCCAGCTCAGGTCCCTGCGATAGGAGGCGACGTCGCCGAGCAGATGCAGGTACCGCTGCACCTGCCGGCTGACCGCGCACAGCTCCTCCAGGTGGGCCCTGGCCCAGTCGTCGGCGGTGTAGATCCAGTGCGACAGGTCCACGAAGCACGAGCCGCGGCTGTCGGCGTTGTCCACGTAGCGGGCCAGCGTGGGCACCGTGTTCGTGTCGCGCCACATCCAGGCCGTGGCCATGCCCGCCAGCGTCCGGTCGAGCTGGTCGCGCCAGACGCCCCGCAGGTCGCCGAAGTCGCCGGTGGTGGCCAGCTCGTCGCGCAGGTCCGCCAGGAACCGCGTGGCCGGCGAGCGCGGCACCGCGCCCTCCGCGACCGACAGGCACTCCCTCGTCAGGCGCTCGACCTGCTCCCGGGTGGCCGCCGCGCGATCGACGAGCCGCTCCACCGCCGTCACCCACAGGGCCGCCCTGTTGGCCACCTTCAGCCGGTCCGCGCGATGCCAGGGGGCGCTGAAGGCCGTCGCCAGGGTCAGCGAGCTGAAGAAGTCGGCGCCGAAAGCCGCGCCAGGGAACAGGCCGGCGTACATCTGGGCGCACCGCCGCAGATCCCTGCCGCACTCCGCGGCCAGCGCGCACGTCCTGCCGAGCTCGAACGCCTCGTCCAGCTCGCGGTCCCGCATCCCTACGCGTCCCGCATCCTGGGCCGCTCGATCGGCTCGCGGACCATCGGCGACGTCCCCCCATACCCGGATACACACCTGTGGGGCAATTGTTTCATGATCGTGATCTACCGATCAAGGTATCAGCTGAGTGACCGATCAGCCTGCTTCGCCCGCCGGGAACGACACCTCCGGCCCGTACGCGGCCAGCTTGGCGGCCAGCGCCACCCGCGACCCGATGCCCAGCTTCGTGTAGATCTTGCCCAGGTGGTACTCGACCGTCTTCACGCTGATCAGCAGCTCCCTGGCGATCTGCCGGTTCGTCAGCCCGCCCGCGACCAGCGTGGCCGTGCTGAGCTCCTGCGGGGTGAGCCCGAGCCGGACCGTCGCCGGCGGCTCCAGCCCGCACGCCTCCAGCTCCTGCGCGCACCGCTCCGCCAGCGGGCGCGCCCCCAGCCGGTCGAAGATCGCCCGCGCCGCCCCCAGCCGCTCGGCCGCCGCCCTGCGCCTGCCGGTCCGGCGCAGCAGCCGGCCCAGGTCCAGCAGCGTGCGCGCCTCCTCCAGGGGGCACACGCCCTCCTCGACCAGCTTCAACGCGTACCCGAACGCCTCCTCGGCCTCGGTTGGAACGTTCCGCGCCGCCAGGACCAGCCCACCGAGCCTGACCCGCTCCGCCTGCCTGCGCCGCCGCTCTCCGAACCCGTCGCGGCCCAGCCGCCCGTGGCCAGGCTCAGCGGCGTCCTTCGCCTCCAGCCGCGCGCCCCCGTCCGGCCGGTCCTGGTCGAGGGGATCCAGCCGCCCGTCCCCTCCAGGCCGATCATGGTCGGAGGGGTCAAGCCGGCCGTCCCCTCCAGGCCGGTCCTGGTCGTACGCTTCCAGTGCCCGCTCCGCCTCCTCCAGGCGGCCGTCGGCGACCAGCGCCTCCACCCTGGCGGGGCGCGGATCCGGGACGAAAGCCCCGGCGCCCGCGCAGGAGGCCCCGGCCGGGAGGTCGGCCGCGCCGAGCAGGGCCATGGCCAGGTCCGCCTGCCGCTCCCCCATCGCGTGCCGCATGCCCCGGGCCGCCGAGACGGCCGCCACCGCGTGGGCGAGGGCGCGTTCGTGCTCGCCCTTGGCTTCCAGCGGCGCCACGCAGGCCGCGTCGAGGAGCGGCAGCAGCCAGCGCTGCCCCAGCGCGAACGCCTCCGCCAGGGCCGACTCCGCGTGCGCCACGGCCTCGTCCCAGCGCGCCAGCTCGTGCTCGGCGACCGCGAGCAGCGCCGTGGCCAGCAGCCGGTGGTGCGGCAGCCCCGCCGCGCCCGCGGCGGTCACGGCCCGCTTCAGCACGGCGCACGCCTGGCCCGCCTCGTCGAGGGCCAGGTGCGCCACGGCTTCGGCGAGGCTGCCGGATGGCGCGCCGGCGCCGGATGCCCCTCCCAGCGCCAGCACGTCGTACGGCCTGGCGACCGGCCCCGCGATGGGCTGCTCGATCGACAGGCGCGCCCAGTGCGCCGACTCCGCCCGGTTCCCGGTGACCAGGTGCAGCCAGGCGAGCTGCTCCGCCACGTCGGCGGCGAACCCCGGCTCCGCGTTCCGCCACGCCTCGCCCAGCAGCTCGGACGCCTCGTCGAAGCGCCCGGCGGCCAGCGCGAGCCGGCCCAGCACGTACCGGCGCACCGGCCGCGGGTCGGCGTTGCGCGCGGCGGCGAGCTCGGCCGCGCGGATCACGTCGCCCCCGACGAGGACGTGCTCCAGAACGGCCGTGCGCAGCTCCTCGCGCCGCCCCGGCGACTCGGTGAGACCGGCGGCCAGCTCCAGGTGGGCGGCGGCCTCCTGCCACAGCCCGTGCTGCGCCGCCTTGGCCGCGAACCCCGCCAGCTCCTCCGCCAGCGCCTCGTCCGGCCCGTCCGCCGCGGCGGCCCGGTGCCGCAGCGCCGCCCCGCCGTCGTCGTCGGCCAGCCGGGAGGCGGCCAGGTGCAGCCGCGCCCGCGCGCCCGCGCCGATGCCGTCGTAGGCGGCGGCCCTGGCCAGCGGCTCAGGGAAGTCGACCAGGCGGCCGGGCAGCTCGCGCAGCAACCCGGCCGCGACGGCTTCTTCCAGCGTGTTCAGCGGCTCGTCGATGCCCGTCGCCACGGCCGCCGCCACGTGCAGCGGGCACGGCCCGCCCATGACGGCACAGGCCTCGACCAGCCTCCGCGTGGCGGGGGCGCAGTCGTGCAGGCGACGGGCGAAGGGCCGCCGATAGCTCTCGGGCGCCGGCAGCCGCACGCCGGGGTCGGCGAGCACCGCCGGCGGCAGGACGGCGAGCAGGGCGCGGGCGTGCAGCGGGTTGCCCAGCGTGTGCTCCCGCAACCGCCTCGCCGCCTCCACCACACCCGCGGGCCGCGTCCCGTCCGACCGCAGCGGCTCCGCTCGCGGCGCCTCAGGACATAGCACTTCCAGCGGTGTGCCCCTGAGCGACGCGTACGTCCCGAGTCCTCGATGTCCGGCCGCCAGGGTGGGGTCGGTGGCCAGTTCGGCCAGGTCGGCGGCGCTCAGACCGTCGAGCGTGACGAGCAGCGTGCCGTCGGCGGCGAGCAGCCGCCGCAGGCCGTCGGGCAGCCACGGATCGGCCAGGTCGCGGCACGCCACCAGGACGAGCACCCGACCGGCCCGCAGGTGCCGCAGCACGTAGCTGAGCGCCCGCAGCGACGCCCTGTCCACCCACTGCGCGTCGTCGACGACCACCGCCAGCGTCCCGAACGCCGACAGGCGGGCGACGAGGTCGCACACCGCCTGCCCGGCCACGCACGGATCCACCTCGTACGCCGTCCCGCTCCCCCAAGCGAAAGTCTCTTGAACCGCCCCACTCCCCCGGTCGCCGAGCTCGCGAGCCGCTTCGCTCCCCCAGGCACCAAGCTCACGAGCCGCCCCATTCCCCCCGGCGGCAAGCCCATGTGCCGCTTCGCTCCCCCATGCGGCGAGCCCAGGTGCCGCCTCCGACCCCTCGGCCGGATGCCGGCCGGCTCCATCCATCCCGCCGATCGGCCGATGGTCCGCCGCGCCGGTTCCTCCGCCCGGAAGGTCGCTCGTTCCGGGGTCCAGCAGGGCCGCCTCGTCCATGAGCTGCCGGATGACGCCGAGCCTGAGTCCCCGTTCGCTCTCCTCGCCGCTGACCGCCAGCACCCGCACGCTCGCCTCCCCGCCGAGCGCGTGGTGGATGAGCGCGGTCTTGCCGATGCCCTCGGGCCCTTCGACCACGGCCCTCCTGGCGGCTCCTGTGCCTGCCGCGCGCAGTTCCGCGCGCAGTGAGGCGAGCTCCGCCGTTCTGCCGACGAACATGCGCCCTCCCTCCGCCGGCCCTCAGAATCCCAGAGTGGCGGAGACAGCGCCTGATACACGTCGGACCGCACCTCAGGCCCGGCGGGGCGCGATTCAGTGCGGCAGCCGCCCCCACACGGCGGTGGCGTCGTCGTGACGCTTGCCGCGCGCCGGCCCGCGAGCCGCCTCCAGCTCCCGCACCGCCCCGATCACCGCCTGCGGGCCGCGCCCGGCCAGTACGTCGAGGAGGCACTCCCAGCTCCACCCGTACCAGTCGCACAGCCGCGTCACCCCGTCGGTGCACACGCCGACCCCGCGCACGTCGCGGGCGTCCAGCTCGCCGGTGACGCTCTGCCTGGCCGCCTCGGGCCGGGCGCCCGCCACCCAGAACCCGCCGGGCGCGTTCCGCATCCGCCGGACCAGCTCCAGGCTGTACGGCCGCCCGCCCGGCAGCCGTTCCAGCCGGTCGTCGCTCACCGCCAGGGCCGTGCCGTCCGCCCGCGCGAACGCCACCGTCGAGTCGCCCAGCACGAGGTACTCGACCCGCGCGCGGGCCCGCACGAGGGCGACCGTCGCGGACGGCGAGTCGGGGTTGCCGAGGTCGCAGGCTCCCCCGTGCGCCGCCCCGGTGACCTCGATGGCCGACTCCAGCACCGCCGCCAGGGACGCCCCGTCGTCGGCGGCGAGGCGGGCGGCCAGCGCTCCCCCGAGCCGCCCCACCAGCCAGGCGACGTCGTGCACGCAGCCGCTGTCGACCCCGGCCGCGGCGGTGGCCCCGTCGAGGACGACGATCCAGGACGGCCCGGCGATCACCAGGTCCTCGTTGGGCCGCTCCGAGCCGGGCCTGGTGGCGTACGTGATCTCCGCGAACATGACAGCGACTGTGCCACAGCCGCCCACCCCGCCCACACGCCACGCCCCCAACACGCCCGCACCCCGCCCGACCTGCCGGCATCCCGCGCCGGCAGCGTTCGCAACGAGGCCACGCCGGACGCGCTGAACAGGGCGCATCCGGGGTGGGGGCGCGGGGCCTTGCGCACAGTGCGGCGGGGCACAGGCGTGCGGCGTTCTGGGGCGCGGGCCCGAAGCGGCTAGACGATCACCAGCTCGCGCGGCGTGTTGTTCATCCGCTCCCCACCGCTCTCCGTGCACACCACGATGTCCTCGATCCGGGCCCCGTGCCGCCCCGGCAGGTAGATGCCCGGCTCCACCGAGAACGCGAACCCGGGCTCCAGCGGCTCGCCGTTGCCGGCCACGATGTACGGCTCCTCGTGCGTCTCGATGCCGATGCCGTGCCCGGTGCGGTGGATGAAGTACTCGCCGTAGCCGGCGTCGGCGATGATCCGGCGGGCGGCGGCGTCGATGGACTCGCACGACACCCCGGGCCGCACCGCCGCGCAGGCCGCCTCCTGGGCCTGGCGCAGCACCTCGTAGTAGGCGGCGAACTCGGCCGGCGGCTCGCCGACGCTGTAGGTGCGCGTGGAGTCGGAGCAGTAGCCGTTGTGGAGCTGGCCGCCGATGTCGACGACGACCGGCTCGCCCGCCTGGATGACGCGGTCGGACACGTCGTGGTGGGGGCTGGCGCCGTTGGGGCCGGAGGCGACGATGACGAAGTCGACCGTCTGGTGCCCGGAGGCGAGGATCGCCTCGGTGATGTCTCGGGCCACCTCGCGCTCGGTGCGCCCGGCGCGCAGGAATTCGGGCACCTGCCGGTGCACGGCGTCGATGGCCTGCCCGGCCTCGCGCAGCGCCGCCGCCTCGGCGGGCGACTTGCGCATGCGCAGCTCCCGCAGGACGCTGCCGGCCAGCACCTGCTCGGCCTCGGGCAGCACCTCGCGGAAGCGCAGCGACGACATGGCCCACATGCGGTCGGCCAGCCCGACCTTGCCGACCCGGCCGAGGCGCGCCGCCGCGATCGCGTACGGGTCGTCGGTCTCGTCCCAGGCCACGAACTCCAGCCCCAGCCGGGAGGCGGGCGACGCCTGCGCGGCGGGCAGCTCGAGGCGGGGCACCATCATGTACGCCTCACCGGACGCGGGCACCACGAGGCACGTCAGCCGCTCCAGCGGCTTGGCGTCGTAGCCGCTGACGTAACGCAAATCGGGGCCGGGCGTGAGCAGCAGGGCGTCGAGGCCGGCCTTGGCGGTGGCCTCCTGGACGGCGGCGAGACGGGACACGGGATACAGGTCTGAGGACGTCACAGGCTCAATCTACTCCGGACGGGACGCCCAAAATCCGCTCCTAAAATCCACGGAAAATCGCACCATGCACCAAGCCTCCACTACACACCGTTCACGATCGATCACGTAGTGTGGGGCCAATTGTCGGATTCCATCGCGCGTCGAGAGTGAGACACATGGTCGACGTCATAGGCGCGGCCGAGCTGCTCGGGCACGAGAGCGACGCCGAGATGCTCGCCGTACGGCTGGCGCACGCCCAGCGGCTCGGCAACATGGGCTGGGCCGAATGGCACCTGCACACAGGGGAGACGATCTGGTCGGACCAGGTGTACGTGATCTTCGGCCGCGACCCGGGCGAGGGCCCCATCGCCCTGCCCGACCTGGCCGAGCACGTCGAGCCCGGCGACGTGGCCACGCTCGACCGCCTGATGTGGTCGGTCGTGCAGAGCGTCGAGCCGGTGCAGGCCGAGTTCCGCATCCGCCGCGGGCCCGGCTCCGCCGACCTGCGTGACCTGCGCGTCGTCCTGGAGCCGCTGACGGGCCCGGAGGGCACGATCGGCATGCACGGCGTCATCCAGGACATCACGGGCCGCCGCCGCGCCGAGCGCATGGTCTCGGAGTCGCGCCGCCAGCTCTTGGAGGCCCGCGAGCGGGCCGCCGAGGACCGCCACGTCATGCTCGCGCTGCGCGAGGCGATCCTGCCCGAGCCGGACGGCTGCCTCGACCTGCCGCGGACGAGGATCGCGGTCCGGTACGTACCGGCGGAGAAGACCGCGAACCTGGGCGGCGACTGGTTCGAGGCCGCGCCCGCCCCGGACGGCCGCCAGCTCCTCGCCATCGGGGACGTCTCCGGCCACGGCCTGCCCGCGATCTCCCGCATGGCCCAGCTCCGCCACGCCCTCGTCGGCCTCGCCATGACGGGGCAGGCCGCGAACCGGCTGCTCGACTGGCTGAACGAGCTCGTCCTGCACCAGCTCAAGGACACCACCGCCACCGCGATCATCGGCCACTTCGACCCGCGGACCCGGGTGTTCGCGTGGGGCCAGGCGGGCAACCTGTCGCCCATCCTGGTGCGCGACGGCGTGGCCAGCCAGCTTCCGCAACCCCGGGGCGTGCTGCTGGGGGCGGCGTCCGGCAGCCCGTACGAGCTGGCGACCACCCGGCTGCAGCCGGGCGACCTGCTGCTGATGTTCACGGACGGGCTGGTGGAGCGGCGCACCCGCGACATCGACGTGGGCCTCGACCTGGCCATGTCGGCCGCGCGCAAGCTGGAGGGCCACGACCTGGACGGCGGCCTCGACCGCCTGCTCGCCGACATCGGCGGCCCCAACCCGGAGGACGACGCCTGCCTGCTGGCGGTGGGGGTGCTGGGCGGTCCGGACTGAGGCGGCCGGACTGAGGCGGCCGGACTGAGGCGGCCGGACTGAGGCGGCCGGACTGAGGCGGGCGGGCTGAGGCGGGCGGGATGAGGGGGCCCGCCGGCCTGCGGGAAGTGCCACCATGGACGGGTGCTGATGCTTCTGGACACCCCGTCCCTCTACTTCCGCGCCTTCTTCGGCATCCCGGAGTCGATCAAGGCTCCCGACGGCTCGCCGGTCAACGCGGTACGCGGGCTCATCGACATGATCGCCACCCTCGTGCGCCAGCACCAGCCCGCGGCGCTGGCGGCCACCATGGACGCCGACTGGCGGCCCGCGTTCCGGGTGGCGGCGATCCCGACGTACAAGGCGCACCGCGTCGCGCACGGCGACACCGAGGAGGTGCCGGAGGCGCTCGTCCCGCAGATCGCGGTCATCCAGGACGTGCTCGACGCCCTAGGCATCGCCCGCCTCGAGTCGCCCGGCTACGAGGCCGACGACGTGATCGGCACCCTCACTCACCAGGCCGGCGACGGCGCCGTCGACATCGTCACCGGCGACCGTGACCTGTTCCAGCTCGTGGACGACTCCCGTCCGGTGCGCGTCCTCTACACCGCGCGCGGCATCCGCAACCTGCAGATCGTGGACGAGGCGTTCGTCACCGCCAAGTACGGCGTGCCGGGCCGCGCCTACGCCGACTTCGCCACCCTGCGAGGCGACCCCAGCGACGGGCTGCCGGGCGTGCCCGGGGTCGGCGAGAAGACCGCCGCCGCCCTCATCACCCGCTTCGGCTCGCTGCCCGCTCTGCTGGAGGCCCTCGACGCGGGCGTCACGGACGGCTTCCCTGCGGGCAGCCGCACCCGCCTGGCCGCCGCCCGCGACTACCTGGCCGCGGCGCCCGCGGTCGTCAAGGTCGCCCCGGACGCGCCGCTCCCCGACGTGGACCTGACCCTGCCCGCCAAACCCCGCGACCCGGAGGCGCTCGTCCGCCTCGCCGACCGCTACGGCCTGGACAGCCCGCTCAACCGCCTCCTGGACGCCCTCGGCCGCTGACCCGCCCCTCGGTCCCCCTCAGCCACCGACCCGCCCCTTCGGCCTCCCTCGGCCGCTCTCAGCCACCGACCCACCCCCTTGGCCGCCCTCGACGTCCTCGGCCGCTGACCCCTTGGCCGCGATCCGCCTCGACTCGCCGACCGCTTTGCGCCGAGCTCCACCGCACACCGCCCCGCCGACCCGGCGCCACGAGAGAGCCCCGGGGCAGGTGAAGCCGCCGGCAACGAGCCGAGGCGGGAGGCCCGAAGCGGGAGGCCTGACGCGGGAGGCCCGAGGTGAGGGCCGAGGCGGGAAGCCATGCCGGGAGGCCCTGCCACGGGCCCTACCAGGAGGCCGTGCCGGGAGGCCCCGCCGGAAGGCCCCGCCCAGAGGCCCCGCCGGGACGCCATACCAGGAGGCCCTGCCACGGGCCCTACCAGGAGGCCCTGCCGGGAAGCCCCGCCCGGAGGCCCAGGTGGGTGGGGTCGAAGGGCGGGCGCAGGCGGTGGGCCGGGAGGGGCGGGCCGCGTCAGGGGGCGAGGTAGGAGCGGACGGCGTCCTGGGCCGCGTCCCGGAGCCGGGCGTGCACCAGCACGTTCTCCTCCCGGTCCGTCCGCACCTCCACGATCCGGGGCCCTTCCCCTCGCAACGCCTTCGGCAGGTCGCCGATGTCCCCCACCAGCGTGTACGGCGTCCCGGTGGCGGCGGCCACGTACCCGAGGTCCACACCGTGCGGCGTCCCGAAGACCCGCTCGAACGGATCCCGGACGGCGGCCTGCGGCAGCAGCGAGAAGATGCCGCCCCCGTCGTTGTTGACGACGACGTAGCAGATGTCGGGCCGCGGCTCGCGGGGCCCGAGGATGAGCCCGTTCTGGTCGTGCAGGAACGACAGGTCGCCGAGCAGCGCGTACGACGGCCCGTTGTGCGCGAGGGCGGCCCCCATGGCGGTGGAGACGAGCCCGTCGATGCCGGAGGCGCCGCGGTTGGCCATGAGGCGGATGCCGCGCCGGGGCCGCATGGCCTGGTCGAGGTCGCGGATGGGCATGGAGGAGCCGCAGAACAGCAGGGCGCCGTTGGGCAGGGCGTCGACGAGGTCTCTGGCCAGGCGCGGCTCGCTGGTGCCGGACAGGTCGAGGACCTCGTCCATGGCGGTGCGGACGGCGAGGTCGGCCTGGCGCCAGGCGTGCAGCCAGGAGTCGTCGCCGGAGGCGACGGGGATCTCGACGGCCTGGGCGACCTGGGTGGCGGAGCGGGTGGGGTCGGGCCAGCGGTCGAGGTCGGGGGCGACGACGATGTGCTCTTCGGCCCGCCGCAGCCACGACAGCAGCGGCCGCGACAGGCCGGGCCGGCCCAGGGTGACGACGACGTCGGGCCGGTGCGTGTCGGCGAACTCGGGCGTGCTGAGCAGGTAGTGGTAGGTGGAGATGGCGTGGTCGCCGTAGCGGGCGCCGCCGTTCGGCTCGGACAGGACGGGCCAGCCGGCCATGCCGGCGGCGGCGACGTAGCGGCGCACGTTGGCGGCGCCGTCGCCGACGACGAGGACGCCCCGCCTGGTGGGCGGGATGTGCAGGGCGATGGGCGGGGGCGCGACGCGGGCCCGCACCCACGGCCCGGAGACGCCGCCGTCGAGCGGCTCGCACCAGGCGGTGTCGCCGTCGGGGATCAGCGGCTCGCGGAAGGCGAGGTTGAGGTGCACGGGGCCGGGGTTGCCGGCGCCGGCGGCGCGCTGGTAGGCGCGGCAGGCCAGGGAACGCCAGTAGGCGACCTGCCCGGGACGGTCCTCGGGGACGCCGACCTCGGCGAACCAGCGGGTGGCGGCGCCGAACAGCTTGATCTGGTCGATCGTCTGGTTGGCGCCGGTGCCGCGCAGCTCGGGCGGGCGGTCGGCGGTGAGCACGAGCAGCGGTACGCCCGATTCGCCGGCCTCGATGACGGCCGGGTGGAAGTTCGCGGTGGCGGTGCCGGAGGAGCAGATGAGCGCGACGGGCCGCTCGGAGCGCTTGGCGAGGCCGAGGGCGAGGTAGGAGGCGGAGCGCTCGTCCACACGCACGTGCAGGCGGACCCGGGACTCGGCGTGCAGGGCGAGCGCGAGCGGGGCGGAGCGGGAGCCGGGGGCCAGCACCACGTCGGTCAGGCCGCAGCGCACCAGCTCGTCGACCAGTACGGTGGCCAGCGCGGTAGCGGGGTTCAACGTGAGGCCTCCTGCATCCGGCGAAGCCACTGGGGAGATTCAATCTCAAAAGCCGACAAATACTGAAAATCTACCGGGGGGCGCCTGACCGCCAGCCGGCCGTCCACCGGCACCAGCGGGTCCGCCACCACGTCGCCCGACAGCAGCGACACCGTGCCGAGCCCGCACGCGTACGGCAGCGCCGGCAGCGCCGCCGCCAGCGCTAACCCGGCCGCGAGCCCCACGGACGTCTCGACGGCGCTGGACACCACGGCCGGCAGCCCGCACGCCTCCACCACGCGCAGCGCGGCGCGCACCCCGCCCAGCGGCTGCACCTTGACCACGGCGATGTCGGCGGCCTCGGCCGCGCGCACCCGCAGCGGGTCGTCGGCGCGGCGGATCGACTCGTCGGCCGCGATGGGCACGTCGCAGGCCCGCCGCACGGCCGCCAGCTCGTCGAGCGTGGCGCACGGCTGCTCGGCGTACTCCAGGTCGAAGCGGTCGAGCCGCTTGAGCCTGCGCACGGCCTCGCCGGGCTCCCAGGCGCCGTTGGCATCGACGCGCAGCCGCCCGGAGGGGCCGAGCGCGTCGCGGACGGCCTCGACCCTGGCGAGGTCGTCGTCGAACGTCTGCCCCCGCTCGGCCACCTTGACCTTGGCCGTGGCGCAGCCCGAGCGGCGCACGATCTCGTGGGCCGACTCGGGGTCAACCGCGGGGACGGTCGCGTTCACCGGCACGCTGTCGCGTACCGGCTCGGGCCAGCCCTCGAAGGCCGCCTCGCGCGCGCACGCCAGCCACCGGGCGCTCTCGCGCGGGCCGTATTCGGGGAACGGCGAGAACTCGCCCCACCCCGCCGGGCCGTGCAGCAGCACCCCTTCCCTGACGGTCTGCCCCCGGAACCGCGTGCGCATCGGGATCCTGAAGACTCTGGGACCCGCTGGAGCCACGGGAGAACGCGTCACGACCCTCCCCTGCGCCGCTGTCCGACCTGTCGCCATTAACCTTACGAGCATGTGGAGGAACCCGTCGCATCCGGACCGTCCGCTGCATGCCATTGTGCAGCCTCCGGGCCCCGCCCTGTTCGCGGCCGTGCGCGACGCCCTGTCCGGTGACGGGCCCGCGGTCCTCCCCCTGTCCCCCGGCCACGCCGGCGCGGCGGTGGCCGCCCTGCGTCCCACGCACGCCGACGGCGTCCCGCTCCACGGCGGCGAGGGCGTGCCCGGCGACGTGGCGGTGGTGATCGCCACCAGTGGCAGCACCGGCGCGCCCAAGGGCGTGCTGCTCTCCGCCGCCGCCCTGCGCGCCTCGGCGGCGGCCTCGCTGCGCCGCGTCGAGGCCGCCGAGGGCGAGCGCTGGCTGTGCTGCCTGCCCGTCGCGCACGTCTCCGGCCTCCAGGTCCTGGTACGCGCCCTGCTGTCCGGCAGCGAGCCCATCATCCATCCGGCGTTCGACCCCGGCGCGGTGCTGCGCTCGGGCGCCGACCACGTCTCCCTCGTGCCCACCCAGCTCCACCGGCTGGTGGAGGCGGGAGCCGACCTGTCGGTGTTCAGGACGATCGTGCTCGGCGGCGCCGCCGCCCCTCCCGGCCTGCTGGAGCGCGCCAGGGAGCGGGGCGCGCGCATCGTGACCACGTACGGGTCGAGCGAGACGAGCGGCGGCTGCGTGTACGACGGGCGGCCCCTCGACGGCGTGGACGTCAAGATCGGCGAGGACGGCCTGATCAGGATCGCGGGCCCGGTGCTGTTCTCCGGTTACCGCTTCGGCGTGCCCGCCGCCCCGTTCGACGGCGGCTGGTTCGTCACCTCCGACCTCGGCGAGCTGCGCGAGGGCCGGCTGCGCGTGCTGGGCCGGGCCGACGACGTCATCAACACCGGCGGCGAGAAGGTCGTGGCCGGCGCCGTGACCGACGTGCTGCGCACCCACCCGGAGGTCGCCGACGCGGCCGTGATCGGCACGCCGGACCGCGAATGGGGCGAGCTGGTCACCGCCGTCGTCGTGCCCGCCAACCCCGGCACACCGCCCACGCTTGAGCAATTGAGGGCGTACTGCCGCGATAGGCTTCCCCCTCACGCCGCCCCGCGCGACCTGCGGCTCGTCCCCGCACTGCCCCTGCTGCCCAACGGCAAGACCGATCTGGTACGGCTGAGGGCAGGAACCTGACGAGTTGCGGCTGCGTCATATTGGGGAGAAGGAGGGAGCCTTCATGGACCAGACCCGCAAGATGTGGGCATCCGCGGCCGTCGTCGGCGTCATCGTCGTCGGGGGCGCCTCAGTCGCGGCGGCCGCCTCGGCGGGCAAGCTCGACCAGGTCGCGAGGGAGACCCGAGCCGTGGTGGAGAAGGCGTCGCCGTCCGGTGAGCAGCAGGCCCCGGCCCCCAAGAGCACCAGCGACGACGGCGTCGTGGTCTCCACCGAGGTCAACCCCGACCCGCGCGAGGTCATCGACTACTGGACCGACGAGCGGATGGAGGACGCCGAGCCCATGCCGATGCCCGAAGTGACGCCCGGCCAGTTCGAGGTCGGGCCCGAGCAGGTCGAGTCCGGCCCTGGGGGCACCGTGTCCGGGCAGACCGAGCCCGCGGAATAGACCTGCCGCAGGGGTGGTTCCGCACAAGGGGCGAACCGCCCCTTTTTCATCTCGCAGGGGCGTACGGGAACAAATGACGGCGATTGGCGTTATTGATACTGGTGCGCCGTGCGGACGCGAAACCGCCCCACCACAACCTGCCTGATCGCTTCCACTCCGTACGGAGGAGGTGTCCTCATGCCCAGAACCGCCGTGGCGACCCCACCCGCAACTCTCGACCAGCTGATTGAACGAGGGCGAGCCCAGGGTCACCTTTCTCTGGCGGAGCTGCGTGACGCATTCGCCGAGGCCGGCATCAGCCCCTCTGAAGGCCGCACGATCCTGCGCGAGCTGTCAGAGGCCGGCGTGAGCCTGGCCGCCGAGAACGAGCCGTCTCTCAGCACCACCGCCCCGAAGAAGACCCAGAAGAAGCCGGCCACCGCCAAGAAGACGACCTCGCGGGTAAAGACTACCGGCCGCAAGGCCGGCGAGGCAAAAACCTCCGCTCCCAGCGGAACCGCCGCCGCCGCCAAGGCCGTGACGCCGCCCGAGGCCAAGCCCGAGCACGAGGAGGACGTCCCCGACGACCTCGTCCTGAGCGAGGACGCCGAGCTGGACAACGAGCCGCTCGACCTGGACGACACGCAGTCCGTCATGGGCGACTCCGTGCACACCTACCTCAAGTCCATCGGCCGCCGCACCCTGCTCACCGCCGCCCAGGAGGTCGAGCTGGCCCGGCGCATCGAGGCCGGGCTGTACGCCGAGTACAAGCTGGAGACCCAGCCCGACCTGCCCCCGTCCGTCCAGGAGGACCTGCACCTCGTGGTCGAGGACGGCCGGCAGGCCAAGGACCACATGCTGGAGGCCAACCTGCGGCTCGTGGTCTCGGTCGCCAAGAAGTACACCGACCGCGGCATGTCGCTGCTGGACGTCGTCCAGGAGGGCAACCTCGGGCTGATCAGGGCCGTGGAGAAGTTCGACTACACCAAGGGCTTCAAGTTCTCCACGTACGCCATGTGGTGGATCAGGCAGGCCATCCAGCGCGGCTTCGCCGACTCGGCCCGCACCATCCGGCTGCCCGTGCACGTGCTGGAGATGCTCTCCAAGCTGTCGCGCGTCGAGCGCGACATGCACCAGCGCCTCGGCCGCGAGCCCACGCCCGAGGAACTGGCCGTCGAGCTCGACAAGACCCCCGACCAGATCGAGGAGCTGCTGCGCACCAGCCGCCAGCCGATCTCGCTGAACGCGACGATCGGCGAGGACGGCGAGACCACGATCGGCGACCTCATCGAGGACGTCGACTCCCCCGAGGCGTCCGAGATCGTCGACCGCCAGCTCCTGGGCGACCAGCTCCGGGGCGTGCTCGACAACCTCTCGCCGCGCGAGTCCAAGATCATGGCGCTGCGCTTCGGCCTGGTGGACGGCAAGCCGCACACCCTCGACGAGATCGGCAAGCACCTGGGGCTGACCCGGGAGCGGATCCGGCAGCTCGAGAAGGAGTCGCTGTCCAAGCTCCGCCACCCGAGCAACACCCGCCCCCTGCTCGACTGGGCCAGCTGACCCCGTGCCCGGCCCCCTCGGCCGGGCCCGAACACGCGCGAGCCCCGGCACCTCCCATCGGCGCCGGGGCTCTCGCGCGTCCCACACGTCTTTCGGGGGCCCGCCGTCACGGGAGACGACGCACCCCGAGGAGGGCACCTCGTCTCGGACGGCGCATCGCTCTCGCGGGAGGCGCACCGCCGCAAGGGCATCTCACCTCGGAGAGCGCGCCGCTCGGGAGGCGCGCGATCGCAGGAGCCGCGCCCACGCACGGACGTGCCCTCGCACGGGCGCACCGCTCGCAGAAGGCGCGCCGTCACACGGGCGCCCCACCACTCGGGCGCGTGCCGCCGTCACGGGCGCACCGCCACACGGGCGCGTGCCACCGTCACGGGCGCGCCCTCGCAGGAGGCACGGCGCGCGGCGTGGTGCCATGTGGGCACAGCGTGCCACGCCAACCGGGCACGCACCGCCAACCGTGGCATGCACCGCCATACGTGACACGCTGCGCCCTGAATGGCGTGCACAACACATGGCATGCGCCGTCTCACTCGGCGCGCTGTCGCCAGAATGGCCCGCCGTCTGAGGGCGAGCCACCATCTGGGGGCAGGCCGTCGTCTGAGGGCGGGCGAGTTGCCTGGTCGGGTCAGGCGGTGGCGGGCAACGGGCGCGGGACGCGGGGGATGCCCCAGAGGCGGTTGTCCTCGCGGAGGGTGCGCAGCCGCTCGACCTCGGCCGTCCACATGGCCCCCGCCGGCGTCGCCTTGGCCTTGCGGCGGGCGATCCGGTCGTCGTAGGCCTTGACCCCGAACGTGGCCCGCTGCCCCGCCTCGGCGGCCCTCAGGGCCTCCGTGAGCGCCTTGTCGAACGCCCGCCCGGCCGCGAGCAGCTCGATCTCGTCGGCCCCGGCGGCGCGCAGCTCACGCAGCGTCTGCTCGGCCTGCCTGGCCTTGTCGAGCAACTCGGGGAAGCTCTTGGAGATCTCCTGGTCCGCGTGGTAGCGGACCTCTGCCTCCCGGCTCACCCGCGGACGGAAAAACGCCATCGACCCGGCCCTTTCAAAGCTGTCGGTACTCGTTCAACCGCCTAGCGTACGCCGTCGCGCGACACGGGCGGAAATCGCCCCGGAGCGAGCGCCTTTACATAGTAAGATGATCACCATGCCCGCCAAGAGACCGCCGGTGCCCCTGTCCCGCGAGCGCATCATCGAGGCCGCACTCCACATCGCCGACAGCCAGGGCCTGCGCAGGCTCACGATGCGCCGGCTGGGCGACGCTCTCCAGGTGGAGGCGATGGCCATCTACCACCACCTGCCCCGCGGCAAGGAGGCGCTGATGGACGCCCTGGCCGAGCACGTCACGGCCGTGCACGTCGAGCAGGGCCCCACCTGGCAGGAGACGGCCAAGGCGTGGTGCCGGGCCAGCAGGGAGCTGCTGCGCGACCATCCGGGCGTCCTGGCGCTGGCGCTCACCAAGCCGCCCAAGGGCGCCACGGCGCTCGCGATCAGGGAGCAGGTCGAGCAGCTCGCCGACGGCGGCCTGGACGGCGCGGCGGAGGCCGTGCGGGCGCTGCGGGCGTTCGTGTTCGGGAGCGTGGCGGTGGAGGTGCAGCAATCAGGCTGGGCCGACCCGGAAGTTGATGAATGGGTCAGACGGGACGAAAGAGCCGATTTGGACTTCGAGCGCGGACTCGACGCTCTTCTCAAGGGATTGCAAACGTGATGCGCGTGTCGCGCTTGGCCCGTTATCCTGCATAAGGCACGCTGTGTCGAAGGTCACACGATCCGGGGATCCTCCTGTAACAGTCCGAACGGGCTATGTCGGAACGAGTGACATACGTCGCACACTTGCCAGCACAACTACCGAGCAGGCTCCCGCCCCTCCAGAACGGGAGCGAACCCTTACGAGATATCGGAGGCACGCCGATGTGCCCGCACGACCCGGCCTGTCCGGATGCCGAGGCGCCAGACCGCGAGGCGGCACGCACCCTCGCCTGCCACCCCGAGCAGGGGTGGAGTTTGCTCTGCAACGGAGTCGTCCTGTTCGAGGACACCGGCGAGCTCCTGCCCAGCGGCACCGCCATCGCCCCGCACCGCCCCGTGGTCGGCGCCGCCTGACCACCACGGCGAGCAGCCACACCTGGCCGCGCGCCTGAAGGCGAACGCCCGGCCACCCACGAGCCGCATGAGCCGCCCGCGGGCCCCGCGCCAGTAGCGGCGGCCTCAGGCACAAGCCGCGCCCACAAGCCGCCCACGAGCCGCCCACAGGCCGCACGAGCCGCGAGTGGCGGCAGGCTCGCCCCGGTGCCGCGCCACGGAGCCGGCACCGCGCGTGGCGGAGGCCGCCGTCACGGCTTCGCGTAGTGCATGATCCAGTCGGTGACGACCTCGCCCACCTTGGCGGGGTCGCGCTTGAGGTCGTGGTTCTCCCCCGGCAGCACGACCAGCCGTGCCGCGTCCGCCGCGTTGGGGATCCCGAACGGGTCGCGGTCCCCGTTCACCACCAGCACGTCCACCCCGGCGCCCCGCAGCTCGTCGGCGCGGGAACGTTCCGGCTTGCCCGGCGGATGCAGGGGGAAGGCCAGCGCCACCACCGCCGCCGCGCCGACCGCCTTGGCCGTGCGGCACGCCACCCGTGCCCCGTTGCTCCGCCCGCCCTGCACGAGGGGCAGCCGCTCCCGGCCGGCGCGCAGCTCGCCCAGGACGATCTCCCACGCCTCGTCCTGCTTGGCCGGCGAGCCCGGCGCCCGCGCCCCCGCCACCCTGAACGCCTGCGTCACCCTGGCCACGGTGGCCCCGGCGGCGAGCGCGGCGTCCCGTACGGCCAGCAGGTCAGGAGCGTCGACGCCCCCGGCCGAGCCGTGGGTCAGCACCAGCAGCAGCCGCGGGTCCGCGGCGGCCTCGTCGATCTCCACCAGCGCCGGCCCTCTCGGGGTCATCACCTGCATGGCAGCACCGTACCTGGGGAGGAGCGGCCCCTAGCCCTCAGGGCGGATGACGGCGCGCCGCTCAGCAGGGATGATGTCCTCTATGCCAGACAAACGCCTCCGGGATGAACTACAGGCTACGCTCGACGCTCGTCGAGATCTGGGTCCGGAGTACGAGAGCGCGCTCATCGACTCGTTCGTGGAGCGGCTCGACGCCACGATCGCCGCTCGGGTGCGGGCCGAGCTGGACCATCACGACCCCGTACGATCCGCCCCGCGCCGCCATCCGATGGTCCCGATCGCCTTGGGCTCGCTGGGCATCGGCGTGCCGCTGACGGCGGTGGCGGCCAGCGCGGGCGGAGCCGGGCTGCTGGTGGCCTGGATGGCGATCGTGGTGATCAACGTGGCGGCCGCGGTCGCGATCATGCGACGCTCCTGACCCTCTCGAAGGACCGCGACTCGAAGGGCCGCGACTCGAAGGGCCGCGACGGGCTGAGGAGGAGCCCGGGTCAGGTGTCGCGGTGGAAGCGCAGGCGTACCTCGGCGGCCAGGGTCTCGTCCTCGTGCTCCAGCCCGTACGACCACACCCGCCCCGCGTCCTCGTCGCGGCCGCGCAGCGGCAGCGTGCGGGCGAGCAGCTCGATCGCCAGGGCGCTGGTCTGCGCGTCGGCCCCGCCCTCGACGCTCTCGGCGAACTCGGCGCAGGCCAGCTCCAGGTGCGCGATGCCGAGCCGGACCCGCAGCGCGGGCACCTCGTCTCCGGGCGCGAACTCCAGGGCGTCGAGGAGCACCTCGGCGGCCGCTCCTGGTTCCCCGTGCTCCATCATCAGCTCGGCGAGCTCGGCGGCGGCCTGCGCGCCGACGCGTTCGTCGCCGCCCCGCGCGCCGGTGTCCATGGCGGCGCGGAACTCCTTCTCCGCCTCCTCCAGGTGCTCCGCGCGGACGGCGAGCCGGGCGAGGGCGAGGTGGGCGAGCGGCACGTAAGCGGCGGTGCCGACGCCGAGCACGGCCTGCCAGGCGCCTCTGGCCTGCTCGTCGCGGCCCTCCCGCTCGAACCCTTGCGCGAGGTGGCAGGCGGCCTGCGCGGCGTACTCGGGGTGGCCGGTGGCCAGCGCGGCCCTGGCGGCGGCCCGGGCGCCGTCGACGTCGCCGCGCTGGTCGAGGACCACGGCGAGCCCGACGGCGGCCTGTGCCCGGTCGGGATCGTCGGGGTCGGCGGCCAGCTCGCCCAGGATGCGGGCGGCGGCCTCGAGGTCACCGCGCTCGGCCAGCAGGCGGGCGGTGTCGAGGGGCGGGGTCTCCAGCTCAGAGGACGTCAAGGGAGCTCCTTGGGGCGGCGGTCGCACCGAGCCTAACGACTATTGGCGATCATGTCTGCTCACTTGACGGTGAAGGACTGGCCGGATCCGGCGCCGCGGGCGTCCCGCGTGCCCGGAGCTGCCGCGACGCATTTCCGGGCAAGCGGGACGCGGTGTGCGCGCCCCGCGCGTGTCGGGGATCAGTCCTCGTACGCCTCGAGGGGCGGGCACGAGCACACCAGGTTGCGGTCGCCGTAGGCCTGGTCGATGCGGCGCACCGGCACCCAGTACTTGCCCTCGCGCAGCGACGGCAGCGGGTAGGCGGCCTCGGAGCGGCTGTACGGGTGCGGCCACTCGTCGGCGGTGACCGCCTCGGCCGTGTGCGGGGCGTTGCGCAGCGGGTTGTCGGTCTTGTCGTACTCGCCGGAGGCCACCTTGGCGATCTCGCCGCGGATGGCGATCATGGCGTCCACGAACCGGTCGAGCTCGCCCAGGTCCTCGCTCTCGGTGGGCTCGATCATGAGGGTCCCGGCGACGGGGAACGACATGGTGGGCGCGTGGAAGCCGTAGTCGATGAGGCGCTTGGCCACGTCGTCCACGGTGACGCCGGTCTCCTTGGTGATCTGGCGCAGGTCCACGATGCACTCGTGCGCCACCAGGCCGCCGCGGCCGGTGTAGAGCACCGGGTAGTGCGGGGCCAGGCGCCTGGCCAGGTAGTTGGCCGACAGGATGGCCTGCTCGGTGGCCGCGGTGAGGCCGTCGGCGCCCATCATCCTGACGTACGCCCACGAGATCGGCAGGATGCCGGCCGAGCCGTACGGGGCGGCGGCGACGGGGCCGACGGGGGTGCCGTTGTGCAGCGGGTGGCCGGGCAGGTAGGCGGCCAGGTGGGCGCGGACGGCGACCGGGCCGACGCCGGGCCCGCCGCCGCCGTGCGGGATGCAGAACGTCTTGTGCAGGTTGAGGTGGGACACGTCGGCCCCGAACTCGCCGGGCTTGGCCAGGCCGACGAGGGCGTTGAGGTTGGCGCCGTCGACGTACACCTGGCCGCCGGCGTCGTGCACCTTGGCGCACACCTCGGTGATGGTCTCCTCGTACACGCCGTGCGTGGACGGGTACGTCACCATGATCGCGGCCAGCCGGTCGCGGTGCTTCTCGATCTTGGCGTCGAGATCGGCGAGGTCCACGTTGCCGTCGTCGTCGCAGGCCACGACCACGACGCGCATGCCGGCCATGACGGCGCTGGCGGCGTTGGTGCCGTGGGCGGAGGACGGGATGAGGCACACGTCGCGCTCGCCCTGGCCGTTGGCCCGGTGGTAGGCGCGGATGGCCAGCAGCCCGGCGAACTCGCCCTGCGAGCCAGCGTTCGGCTGGATGGAGACGGCGTCGTAGCCGGTCACCTCGGCCAGCCAGCCCTCCAGCGTGCCGATCAGCTCCTGGTAGCCCTCGGTCTGCTCGGCCGGCGCGTACGGGTGGATCGCGGCGAACTCGGGCCAGGTGATCGGCTCCATCTCGGTGGTCGCGTTCAGCTTCATGGTGCAGGAGCCGAGCGGGATCATCGAGCGGTCCAGCGCGATGTCCTTGTCCTGGAGCCGGCGCAGGTAGCGCAGCATCGCGGTCTCGGAGCGGTGGCTGTGGAAGACGGGGTGCGTCAGGTACGGGGTCTCGCGCAGCAGCGCGGACGGCAGCGCGTCGGGGGCGTTCTCGGGGTCGGCCTCGACGCCGCTCACCCCGAAGGCGGCCCAGACCTTGGCCACCTCGGCGGCGCCGGTCTTCTCGTCGCAGGCGATGGAGACGTGGTCGTCGTCCACCTGCCAGAGGTTGACGCCCTGCTCGGCGGCGGCGGCCACGACGGCGGCGGCCCTGCCGGGGACGCGGGCGAGTACGGTGTCGAAGAACTCGCCGTGCACGACCTCCACGCCGGCGCCGCGCAGCCCCTCGGCCAGGGCGGTGGCGTAGCGGTGCACCCGGTGGGCGATGCCGCGCAGGCCCTCGGGGCCGTGGTAGACGGCGTACATGCTCGCGATGACGGCGAGCAGCACCTGGGCGGTGCAGATGTTGCTGGTGGCCTTCTCGCGGCGGATGTGCTGCTCCCGGGTCTGCAGGGCCAGGCGGTAGGCGGGGTCGCCGTCGGCGTCGACGGACACGCCGACCAGGCGGCCGGGGAGCTGGCGCTGCAGCCCCTCGCGTACGGACATGTAGGCGGCGTGCGGCCCGCCGAACCCGAACGGCACCCCGAACCGCTGCGAGGAGCCGACGGCGATGTCGGCGCCGAGCTCGCCGGGGGCGGCGACCAGCGTCAGGGCGAGCAGGTCGGCGGCGGCGACGACGAGCGCGCCGGCCTCGTGCGCGGCGGCGGCCACGGCGCGGAAGTCGCGCAGCCGCCCGGAGGCGCCGGGGTACTGCACGAGCAGCCCGAAGCACTCGGGCAGGTCGCCGTCGAGGTCGTGCTCGACGAGCGTGATGCCGAGCGGCTCGGCGCGGGTGGCCAGCACGGCCTTGGTCTGGGGCAGCGCGTCGGCGTCCACGACGAACACGTCGCTCTTGGACTTGCCGGCCCGGCGCGCGAGCGTCATGGCCTCGGCGGCGGCGGTGCCCTCGTCCAGCAGGGACGCGCCGGCGACGGGCAGGCCGGTGAGGTCGGAGACGACCGTCTGGAAGTTCAGCAGCGCCTCCAGGCGGCCCTGCGAGATCTCCGGCTGGTACGGCGTGTAGGCGGTGTACCAGCCCGGGTTCTCCAGCAGGTTGCGCCGGATGACGCCGGGGGTGACGGTGTCGTAGTAGCCCAGGCCGATCATGGAGGTGAGCACGCGGTTGCGCCCGGCCAGGGCGCGCAGCTCGGCGATGGCCTCGGCCTCGCCGATGGCGGCGGGCAGCTTGAGCTTGTCCTTGGCCCTGATCGCCTCGGGCACGGCCACCGCCACCAGGTCCGCGACGGATTCGAAGCCCACGGCCTCGAGCATGCGCTGCTGCTCGGACTCCGACGGGCCGATGTGCCTGGACGAGAACGGCGGAGCTGACAGGTCGGTCATGGGGTGTGCCTCCCGAGGCTTATGGAGACCGGCGCCAGGGCGCGGGCGAGTGCCGGGTCTCCCCCTCTGTCAGCGCGGCCCCTTCACCTGCGTCGGCGCCACGACCTGAGAGCTTCACCCCCGGTGGGGCTTGCACCGTCGGTGAGGCGCGCCTGGCGGGTGCGCCTGCTTTCCAGAGTTGCCTCGCCCGAGCGGTACTGGATGCCTGAGAGATTCCGGGGAGGGTTGCTCCTTCGGCGCCCCGGGACGTGCCCGGGGACTCTCCCGCACGGGGTCGTCAGCCTTGCTGTCCTAGATTACTACGGTAGCCCCCGATAACCGGTCATTGGACCCGCTTCCGGCCACGCTCGAGCCGGCTTCGAGGCACACGGGTGCGCCGCTGCAAGGCGAGCGGGGATGCGGGGGACCCGGGCGCCGGGCGGGCGGCGCCGGATTCGGGAGGGGGCTCGGCCGGGTGGTGCGGGGCGCGAAGCCGTTTCAGCCGGTGCGCCGGGCGCGGCGCCTGCGGGCCAGCTCGTCAGCGGGGTGATCGGCCGGGACGGTGTCCTCGACCGCCGCGCGTTCCCCCGGCAGCTCCGCGAGGGAGCCCTCGACCTCTCGCCAGACCCGCCCGAGCGCGATGCCGAACACGCCCTGGCCACCCTGGAGCAGGTCGATCACCTCGTCGGCCGAGGTGCACTCGTAGACGCTGACGCCGTCGCTCATGAGCGTGATCTGCGCGAGGTCGGCGACCCCGCGGTCACGCAGGTGCTGCACGGCCGTGCGGATCTGCTGCAGCGACACCCCGGTGTCGAGGAGCCGCTTGACGACCTTGAGCACCAGGATGTCGCGGAAGCTGTAGAGCCGCTGGGAGCCCGACCCGTGCGCCGCCCTGATGGTGGGCTCCACGAGGCCCGTGCGGGCCCAGTAGTCGAGCTGCCTGTAGGTGATGCCGGCCGCGGCGCAGGCCGTCGGCCCGCGGTATCCGATGTCGCCCGGCAGCGTCGTCGGCTGCTCGTCGAAGAGCAGGCCCTGCTCCCCGGCACGCTGCCGCGCGCTCTCGCGCCGCACCGGATCTTCCTGGCCGGCCGTCTTTCCCTCGCCGCTGCTGACCGCCACGCGGACCTCCGGCTTTCTCTCATCCCGTGGCCTGATCTGGGGGTTCATAAAGGGCGACCACGGGTTTCACTTGCACCGTAGGACCGTGACCAGGCACAGTCAACGATCCGGCTCGGCGCGTCGTGAAGCGTAAATGCACTGAAATACCTACCCCGCCCTGCCGAAGTCCTCGGGAGTGATCGTGTCAAGGAACTCCCTGAACTTCTCCACCTCGTCCTCCTGGTCGTCCGGGATGATCACCCCGGCCTCCTGGACGACCTCCTCGCTGGCGAAGATGCGCGCCCCGGTGCGCAGGGCGAGCGCGATCGAGTCGGACGGCCGCGCGCTCACCTCCACGCCGTTGGAGAACACCAGATCGGCGAAGAAGATGCCGTCGCGCAGGGCGACGATGTTGACCGCGCGCAGGCCGACACCCAGGGCGCTCAGCACGTCTCGGAAGAGGTCGTGGGTGAGCGGCCGCGGCGGAGGCTCCTCCGCCTGGGCCAGCGCGATGGCCGTGGCTTCGGTCATGCCAATCCATATAGGAAGGAACCGCTCCCCGTGTGCCTCCTTGAGCAAGACGATCGGCTGATTTGTGGGCATTTCAACTCGAACGCCCACGACCTCCATCTGCAACACGGGCTGCTCCGTATTCCTGACCGGTCACCCGGCACAGCTCTTCGATCATCGCTTCTGCTGACTTGGCTTCGCAATTCAACGTAACACCCGGGGGGCCTGGAATGTGCCTCCGCCTCCCAGCTCGCTACGGTCTCAACGCCCTAGCACCGATCGGACCCCTGTGCGCACCAGGGACGCGTGCAGGTCGAGCAACAGCGTGGACAGCTCTCTGGCGACCTCGTCGGCCTCGCCGATGGCTCCCGGGCGGCGCCGTTTGAGTATGGGGGCGACCGTCTGCTCGACGAGCCCGGCCTCCCGCTCGGCCGCCGCCTTGACCGCCCGCAGGTGGCGGGCGTGCAGGCCGAAGCGGGCCAGGGCGCCCACGGTGCGGGCCACCTTGAGCGCCTCCTCGTCGTAGCGCCTGGCCACGGGGGCGAGCAGGCCGTAGTCCTCCAGCTCGGCGAGGGTCTCCTCGTCGATGCCGGCGGCCTCCAGCAGCTCGGCCCGGCTGAGCCTGGTCTCCTGCGGCTGCTGCAGCGCGCGCGGGCGGCCGAAGCTCTCGGCCATCCTGTCCTTGATCACCCGCAGCGGCAGGTAGTGGTCACGCTGCTCGGTGAGGATGAAGCGCAGCTGCTCCACGTGCAGGTGGGTGAACTTGCGGTAGCCGGACGGGCTGCGCTCGGGCTCGATCAGGCCCTCGCCCTCCAGGAACCTGATCTTCGAGATCGTCACGTCGGGGAACTCGCCCTGCAAGAGCGCGAGCACCTCTCCGATGCTCATGTGCGAGCGGGCCGCCTGGGAGCTCATGCCGCCTCCCGCCGACGGCCGCCCGTCTCCGTGAGTCGCTCACTGCGCCCGCTCATGCGCCGGAGTTGCCCCGCATCAGGAAGAGAAGGCGGAACTTGCCGATCTGCACCTCGTCTCCGGAGTGCAGAGGAACCTCCTCGATGCGCTCCCGGTTGACGTAGGTGCCGTTGAGGCTGCCCACGTCGCGCACGGAGAACTGGCCGCCGCGGTGGCGGTAGAACTCGACGTGCCGGCGGGAGACCGTGATGTCGTCGAGGAAGATGTCGCTCTCGGGGTGCCGCCCGGTGGTGGTCAGGTCCTTGTCGAGCCGGAACCGGCTGCCCTGGTTGGGGCCCCTGGTCACCGTGAGCAACGCCGTGCCGGGCGGCAACTGCTCGACCAGCGCCCGCTCGGCCAGGAGCATGTCGCCTGTCTCAGCCTCGTACGCCTCGATTCCCGCGACGGAGATCGTCGATGTGGTGTCCCCGGAGACCTCGGGTCTGGTCAGCGGTGACCCACAGCGGGAACAGAAACGGGCATCCTCGGGGTTGGCGTGCCCGCACTGCGTGCAGTAGACGCTCGGCATCGATCGGCTCGGCCTCCTACCGCGAAGACGCGGCGACGGTGCTCAGGGCGCGCCTCGCTTCGCTTTTTCACGTTTGCGAATGCCGCAACTTACGCTGATCAGCGGCAAAGGTCAAGGCGGGGCGCTGCACGTTGGTTCGGACGCAGACAAAGTTACCGCCGCCCCCGCCCCGTGGTCCATGCCGCCGCGCGTTTCTACATTACGATCTTGCGGCACTCCCTGGGCACATCTTCGGCAAACCCTTTCCGATCACAGCGTGTGACAGTATCACCCCGCGGCCTGTTCCACGATCCGGGCCCAGCGTTCGATGAGGGCCTGCGCGCCGTCCATGTCCGCGGCCTCGGCCCACAGGTCCGTGACGGGCTCGGCGGCGGCGGGCAGCACCAGCACCCAGCTCCCGTCGTCGCGGGTCACCCGCACGCCGTCGGTGGTGTCGATGCGCTGCCCCTGCTCGGCGGCGGAGGCCTCCGCCTCGGCCGCCTCGATGACCGAGCGCATGACGGCGCCCTTGGTCGCCCACGGCGTGGGGACGGTGCGCTTGAGCAGCTTGACCTCGGGGATGCGCGCGTCGATCTGGCTGAGCGAGAGCCGGGTGCGGGCGACCAGGCCGAGCAGCCGGATGAAGGCGGCCAGCCCGTCGATGGCGGGGCTGAACTCCGGCACGACGAACCCGCCGCGCCCGTCGGCCGCGAAGATCATGTCGGGGCCGGCGGCGGCGGAGGTCAGGGCGTCCTGGGCGGTGGAGGTCCACTGCACCTGCACGCCGTGGAAGCGGCACACCTGCTCGGCGACGCGCGTCGTGGTCACCGGCAGCGCCACCTGGCCGCCCCTGCGCTCGGCGGCGACCAGGTCGAGCACGACGAGCAGGGCCCGTTCCTCGCTGATGAGCTGGCCCTTCTCGTCCACCAGGGCGATGCGCTCGCCGACCGGGTCGAAGCGCACCCCGAACGCCGCCCGCGAGCTGCTGACCAGCTCCGACAGGCGCTGCAGGTCGCGGCGGCGCTCGGCCAGCGTCTCGGTGGGCGAGACGTCGTCGAGGCGGGCGTTGACGGTGAGCACCTCGACGCCGAGCCGGCCGAGCAGGGTGGGCAGCACCAGCGAGGACGTGCCGCCGGCGCAGTCCACGACGACCTTCATGTCGCGCACGCCCTCGACGCCGACGTTGCGCAGCAGCTCGTGGGTGTAGCTCTCGAAGACCCTGGAGGGGTAGGCCAGCTCGGCGATCTCGCCGGGGAAGGCGCGCCGGAACTCCTGGCGGGAGAAGACCCGCTCCAGCTTGCGCTGCGCGGCCGGCGGCAGGTCGGCGCCGCGGTCGTCCATGATGACGATGTCCACGCTCTGCGGGTCGCCCGGGGTGGTGCGCAGCGCGATGCCGCCGGCGGCCGACTCGCGCGCGGTGTGGAAGCGGGTGACGGGCAGCGGCGCGGCCTCCAGGTCGAGGACGTTGATGGCGCCGGCGGTGAGCGCGCCGATGACGGCCCGCTTGAGCGCCCTGGCGGCCAGCGAGCAGTCGCGGGAGGTGACGACGTACTCGCCCTTCCTGAGGGTGGTGGCGTACGCGCTGGCCAGGCGCACGCACAGCTCGGCGGTGATCTCGACGTTGACCAGGCCGCTGACGCCCCGGGGGCCGAACAGGTTGCGCTGGCCGCGCGACTCCCAGATGACGCTGGTGTTGACGACCGCGCCCGCCTCGATGGTCTTGAACGGGTAGACCTTGACCCCGCTGGAGACGTACGCCTCGGCCTCGATGACGCATTCGTCGCCGATGATCGCGTTCTCCTCGATGCGGGCGCCGGCCATCACGTCGGTGCTCTTGCCGATGACGCAGCCGCGCAGGTGGGCGCCGGGGCCGAGGTAGACGTTGTCGTGGACGACCGCGCGGTGCAGGAACGCGCCCTCGCGCACGACCGCGTTGTTGCCGAGGACGGTGTACTCGCGCAGCTCGGCGCCCGCCTCCACCTTGGCGTAGTCGCCGATGAGCAGGGGGCCCTTGAGGACGGCGTCGGGGTCCACGGAGGCGGAGTCGGCGACCCAGACGCCCGGGGAGAGCTCGAAGCCGCCGACGTCCAGCTCGACCTTGCCGGATAAGGCGTCGGCCTGGGCCTTGAGGTAGCTGTCGTGGGTGCCGACGTCCTCCCAGTAGCCGTCGGCGACGTAGCCGTAGATGGCGGCGCCGCGCTCGAGGAGGGCGGGGAAGACGTCGGAGGACCAGTCGACGGGCTCGCCGGTCGCGACCGCGTCGAGGACCTCGGGTTCCATGACGTAGATGCCGGTGTTGACGGTGTCGGAGAAGACCTGGCCCCAGGTGGGCTTCTCCAGGAAGCGCTGCACGCGGCCTTCGTCGTCGACGATGATGATGCCGAATTCGAGGGGGTTCGGGACGCGTTTGAGGCCGATCGTCACGAGAGCCCCATTTTCCCGGTGAAAACGGATCATGTCGGATAAATCAATATCCGTCAGGGCATCTCCGGAGATCACCAGGAATCGGTCGTCGCGGAGGCGGTCGGCGGCGTTCTTGACGCTGCCGGCGGTGCCGAGCGGCACGTCCTCGGTGGCGTACTGGAGGCTCATGCCCAGCTCGTCGCCGTCGCCGAAGTAGTTGCGCACGAGCGCGGCCAGGAACTGCAGCGTCACCACCGTCTCGGTGACGCCGTGCCGCTTGAGCAGGCGCAGCACGTGCTCCATGATCGGACGGTTGGCCACCGGGAGCAGCGGTTTGGGCTGGTTGGCGGTCATCGGTCGTAGCCGAGTGCCCTCCCCGCCCGCCATGACGACCGCCTTCACCCGATCACCCCTTCAGCTTGGCCGCGGTTACGAGTTGGCGCACCTGTACCACATACAGCACCCCCGCCCACCAGTACAGGCCTGTTCCCCAGAGCGCGAACGCCCACCCGACAATCCGGGCTATTTCGGCATACCACCCAGAGTGGGAGGCAAGGAAGAGGAGCGGGAAGGCGTACATGAGGTTGAACATGGCGGCCTTGCCCAGGAAATGCACTTGAAGTGCCTTATATCGGTATTTGCGAAGTACGGGGAAGGAACTCGCGACCAAGAGTTCGCGGCCGAGGATGACCACGACCAGCCACCACGGGATGACCTCGCGCAACAGGAGCGCGAAGATCGTGGCGAAGACGTAGAGCTTGTCCGCCGCCGGGTCGATGAGCCGGCCGAGCCTGCTGGTCTGGTTGAACGCCCGGGCGATCTTTCCGTCGAGCCAGTCCGTGAAACCGGCCACCGCCAGCACGCCGATGGCCCAGCCGTCCGCCTGGGGCACGAGAACCAGCCAGAGGAACACGGGGACGCCCAGGAGACGCAGGAAGCTCAGCAGGTTAGGAACCGTCCAGATCCGGTCCTCGGCGGAAGTTTCGCTCACGAGCAGACCCTACTGCGTGGAACTGCGCGGCAGCGCTCGCGTCCCGTGCCTCCTGCGGCCAGAGGGGCTCGGGGTCAGGTGCGCAGGAACGCGTGGGTGCGGCCGACCTCCTCGAAGCCGAGCCTGGCGTAGAAGTGGCGGGGCCAGTCGGCCGCGTCGGCCACCAGGAAGATCAGCTCGGCGCCGGCGGCCTCGGCCAGCAGCGCCTCCATCAGGGCCCGCGCGTAGCCTCTGCCCCGGTGCTCCTCGCCGGTGAAGACGCTCTCGATCTGCGCGACCCCGCCCTGCGCGTACAGGTCGGCGCGGGCCGCGATGTCGCCGGACGGTGCCCGCACGGCGCGGAAGCCCACCTGGTCGGCGCCCCGCACCCGGGACTCCACGCGCCTGGCGAGCCCGTCGATCACCTCGTCGGGGGCCTGCGGCAGCGTGCGGCGCCAGTCGCGCCGCAGCACCGGCTCCAGCTCCGCCGGACTCAGCCGCTCGGCCGGGGGCGCGTCGTGCGGGATCTGGCCGCGGAAGACCATGACGAGGTTCGTCTCGTGCTCGTAGCCGGCCGCCGCGAACGCGGGCGCGCAGGCCGTGCCGAGGCGGTCGTCGTCGACGCAGACGAGCCGGTGCTCACGCCCGGACAGCACCTCGTCGGCCGCCGCGATCAGCCGCCCGGGCTCGGCCTCGGCCGCCGTGACGACGAGCTTGTTGTCGTCGTACGAGCCGGGGAACCGATCGTCGAGCACCCCGAACCCGCCCGCCACCGGCACCACCACGGGCGCCCTGCGCCGCGCGAACTCCTGGAGGAAGGCCAGCGCCCGCGCCAGGTCCGCCGCCGCCCCGCCGCGGCCGAGAGCCGGCCCGCGGAACAGCTCATCCACGGACGCTCCGCAGGAACTCCTCGATCAGCCGGGAGTCCTTGACGCCCGGCGCGCTCTCCACGCCGCTGG
>NZ_OOHJ01000013.1 GCF_900323885.1 [Actinomadura] parvosata subsp. kistnae
GAGCGATCGGAGGGGTGATGGCCGGAGTGATTCCCGACAGCGCGTTCGGTGAGCGCGTGCGTGAGCGGCTGGCGGAGGAGCGGGTCATCTGGTTGACCACGATCGGGCCCGATGGGACGCCGCAGCCCAATCCGGTGTGGTTTCTCTGGGAGGGTGGGGACAGCCTGCTGATCTACAACCGGGCCAACGCTCGGCGTCTTGCCCATCTGCGTCGCGGGCCGCAGGTGTCGTTGCACTTCAACACCGATGAGGCTGGTGGGGACGTGGTGGTTTTCAAGGGGGAGGCGGAGATACTCGAAGGGCATTTGCTGGCGGGGGGAGTGCCTGGGTATGTCGGCAAATATCGGGATGGGATCGCGAGGTGGGGGCTGGAGAACTTCGAGCAGGACTATCCCATCGCGATGCGGGTGCGGCTCACCGCCGTCAGGGGTTTCTGAGGAGGGCTGAGTGCAAGGCCGGCGCCCGAGGCCGTGAGGGGGCGGCTGCCCGAGAGGATGGCGGGCGGCGTTGGTGGGCGGGCCTCAGCGGGAGCCGGTGTCCGAGGGGATGGCTGGCGGTGCCCGAGGGGACGGGTGGCGGTGTCCGAGGGGATGGGTGGCGGTGCCCGAGGGGATGGGTGGCGGTGCCCGAGGTGGGAGGGGTGGCGGAGTCCGAAGTGGGAGGGGTGATGCTGAGGCGGTGGCTGGCGTGCGGGCGGGGGTGGTGAGCGGTGCTGAGGGGTTTGTGGGGTTGCTTGTCTGTGGCGTTATGGGCTGTGTTGGTGCGTGTGGGGCGTTGCCGGGAGCGTCAGTGCTCGTTCAAGGGCTAAGTGGTGGTGGCTGTCAGGGAGTGCCACCAGTGTTCTCGGTGGGTGGAACGTAAGAGGCGGTTGTGGAGGACGTGTAGCACCTTGGCGTTGTGGGTGTTCACGTGGAGTTCATCGGACTCGGTGAGGTGGCGGAGGGGGCGGCCCTGGCAGGTGGAGCAGGCGCATGTGCCGTCTCCCAGGCGTTCCACCGGGACGAATTCCAGCCGGTCCGGGACGAATGCGCTGCGGGCGCCGCCTCGGCGCCAGCCGCCCTGGGTTTCGTGCGGCTCCGGGTAGAGGTGGCGCAGGACCTCGCGGACGCCGATGGCGGCCCAGTCCGCGCCGTACGCCAGCGCGCCCAGGGCGGCGATCCCGGTCGAGAGCAGGGGGAACGGGAGCGGGCGGTGCGGGGGGCCGTCCTCGATCACCAGTGCCACCGGTGATCCGTAGTCGGCGATCGTGCGGAGCAGGGTGGCGCGGTCGTTCGTGACCCAGCGCGCGTGTACGGGGAGCACCGCGATGGCGCCCTCCCAGTGGAGGGATTGGTCGAGGATGGAGTTCAGGGCTTTGTGGTCGCCTTTGCTGATATATCCGGAATCGGTTAGAGGGGCCGTGGCGCCCGCTTCCACCTGGTCGGCGATCCAGTCCGCCGAGAGTCGTGCCGTGCCCCGCACCCGGGCGGAGCCGGCGTATCTGCGGCGGTCGGCGAGTAGCGGGCCGTCGTATCCTGCCCTGCGCACCATGCGGATGGCGTCGTGGCCGGCCTGGCCGGTGAAGACCAGGCCGGAGCGGGGGTGTCCGGCCAGGGCCGTCGCGTCGTAGACGTCCCTGACGCTGACCTGGATCAGCAGGCGCTCGTGGAGGTCCATCGCGCGCGCATCCTCGGGGCAGAGGGGTGTCTTGTTGTGAAATATCCCCTTCAGGGGGTGCGGTAACGCTGGGCGAGGGCGTTCACGGTCTCCGACAGCCGGGTACGCAGCGCCGCAGGAGACAGCACCTCGGCGTCCGTTCCCAGTCGCAGGAACTCCCCGACCGCGTGCTCGATCGACTCGATCGGGACCGTCACGCGCGTCCAGCCCTCCTCGTCGGGTGGCAGGGCGCTCTCCCTGGCCGCCGCCACCACTCCAGGCGTCATGAGGTCGGGCAGCCGCTCCACGCCGCGCGGTGACAGCCGCACCACGGCCTCGCCCCATCGCAGCCTCGCCTCGAACGCGGCCAGATGGTCCGCCCAGTACGCGGCCAGGTCGAAACCGTCAGGGCGGGTGAAGCCTTCTGGGAGGGGCTGGAGGTCGAGGATCTGCGAGACGCGGTAGGTGCGGATGTCCTGGTGGTGGGGTGAGCGGCCCTGGAAAGTGGGGGTCTCATCTGACGTGACGGCGTGGATGGGGGCGGGGACGATCTCGGGGCTGGGGCTGGGGCTGGGGCTGGGGCTGGGGCTGGGGCTGGTGGGCGTGGGGATGGTCTCGGATCCGGGGGCTGCGTCCTGGGGCGCGGGGTCCTGGTCGTTCGCCGGGCGGGCCACGAGGTACCAGCGGCCGGCCTTGACGACCAGCCCGTACGGCTCCAGCCGCCGCACCACCTCCTGCGGCTCCTTCCATCGCCGGTACCTGATCTGGATGCGCCGCTCGTTCCAGACGGCGTCGGCCACGGCGGGCAGGTAGGTCGTCGGGTCGGGGTCGCGGTACCAGGTGGGGGCGTCGAGCAGCAAGCGTTCCTGGATGCGGCCGGCGCGGTCGCGTAGCTCGACGGGGAGGGCGGCCATCAGCTTGAGCTGTGCCGCCGCCACCACCGTGCCGAGCCCGAGCTCGGCCGCCGGGCCGGGCAGGCCGGCCAGGAAGAGGGACTCCGCCTCGTCCGCCGTCAGGCCGGTGAGGCGGGTGCGGTAGCCGTCGAGGAGCCGGTAGCCGCCCTTGGGGCCCGCGTCGCCGTACAGGGGGATGCCGGCGGAGTGCAGGGACTCGACGTCGCGGTAGATCGTGCGTACGGACACCTCCAGCCGCTCGGCCAGCTCCTGCGCGGTCATGCGGCCGCGCGTCTGGAGGAGCAGCAGGATGGAGACCAGGCGGGAGGCGCGCATATTCCCTGACACTACCTGTCAGTGACCCTGCCGTACGTTTCCCGACATGAACGACTTCGACTTCCTCGCTGGTCATTGGAACGTGGCCAACCGGCGCCTCATCAGCCCCCTGTCCGGCAGCGACGTCTGGGACGAGTTCCCCGGCAGGTCCGTCGCCACCCGGCACTTCGGCGGGGCGGCCAGCTTCGACGAGATCGAGTTCCCGACGAAGGGGTTCAGCGGACTGACGTTGCGGGTGTACGAGCCGCGGACCCGGCAATGGTCCATCTACTGGGCCAGCAGCGCCAGGGGTGTGCTGGACACCTCGCCCATGGTGGGCGCGTTCGAGGGGGGCAGGGGTGTCTTCTACGGCGAAGAGAGCCACGAGGGGCGGCGGGTGCGCTGCCGGTTCGTCTGGACGGTCGCCGGCGCCGATGCCGCCCGCTGGGAGCAGGCGTTCTCGGACGACGGCGGCCGCACCTGGGAGACGAACTGGACGATGGATCTCAGCCGGGCGTGACCGTCGATGGCGGCAGCGCCCCGGCGCCCGTGTCGGCGGATCTCAGGCGAGGGTGACCGCCGCCGGCCGCAGCGCTCCCGTGCCGGAGTCGGCGGTGGCGGAGCGTACCCAAAGGATCGCGGCCACCGCCACGGCGGCGAGGAGCAGCACCAGGCCGCCCACCACGATCACCCACCACCAGCCCGATCTCGGCGGCTTGGTCTCGTAGAGGGGCACGTCGGGGAGCATGTCGGGGGTGTAGGGGAGGCGGCGCGTGCTGGGCGCGTCGGGAGGCCCCTGGTCGTCCGGCTGCCCGGGATGGGGGTGGCGGTGCCGGATCGTCTGGTTGGGGTCGGGCTGCTGCGGGCCGGGCTGCTCTGGCGTCATGGTCCCCTCGGGCGCGCTGCGCTGGGTCGGGTACGTCAACATTGTCACACTTGGGCGTGCTACCCCGTCCAGGTGTCATGACAGCAGTACTTGTGACGGGTGGCAGCGGGCGCCTCGGCCGTGTCGTCCTGGAGAAGCTGGTCGAGGCGGGGTACGAGGTGCGCGCCACCAGCCGGACGGCACGGTCGGCCGGCGGCGGCGTGCGGTGGATGGTCGCGGACCTCACCACCGGCGCGGGGGTGGCGCAGGCCGTGGCGGGGGCTGAGGTGATCGTGCATCTCGCCTCCGCGCCCTACAAGGGCCGGTACACCCGGCGGGTGGAGCTCGACGGCACGTCGGCGCTGCTCGCGGCGGCTCGGGAGGCGGGGGTGCGGCATCTGATCTACGTCTCGATCGTGGGGGTTGATCGGGTGCCGTGGGGATATTTCCGGACCAAGCTGCAAGCGGAGGGGCTTGTCCGGGGCGGCGGTGTGCCGTGGACGATCGTCCGGGCCACGCAGTTCCACGAGTTCGTGGAGCTGGCGCTCAAGGGCATGGCCGGGGTGGGCGTGGTCGTCGCCGACCCCGGTGTGCTGGTGCAGCCGGTGGACGTGCGGGACCTGGCCGGGCATCTCGTCGCGCTGGCCGGGCGGGGACCCGGCGGTGAGGTGGAGGAGTACGGCGGGCCCGAGTCGCTGACGATGGCCGACGCCGCGACGAGCTGGCTGCGGGCCCGGGGGTTGCGGCGGCCGGTGCTGCGCCTGCGGCTGCCCGGCGGGATGGGCCGCGCCGCCCGCGCCGGACTGCTCACCACGGAGGCTCGGCCCGCGAAGATCACCTGGGAGGAGTACCTGCGCCACTCATGATGGGACGGGTTCAGCTCTGGCCGGGGCCGAAGGGGGGCTGCGGGGGCGTCTGCCAGCCGGGCGGCTGCTGCTGCGGCCCAGGCTGCCAGCCCGGCTGGCCCGGCTGGCCCGGCTGGGGCCCAGGCTGCCATTCGGGCTGGCCCTGGGGCTGCCAGCCCTGCTGCCACGCCCCCGGCGCCCCCTGCTGGGGCTGCGGCTTCCTGGGCATGACGACCGCCGCGATCAGCAGCCCGGTCCCGATCGCCTGCATGAGCATGGAGATCGCGCCGAGGATGAAGGCGAGCGTCTGGTAGCCGCCGTACCCCATCGAGTCGACCAGGCTGGGCGTGAGGAAGGAGAAGACGATGCTGACCACGCCGCCCACCAGCAGCACGATGCAGCCCGCCATGCCCACCACGGACGCGCGCTCGTGCTCCTTCCTGCGCACCGCCATGAGCGCGACACCGCCCAGCAGCACGATGAGCGTCAGGATCAGGTTGAAGGCGTTGAAGACGGTGGAAAGCATCAATCAGCTCCAAGGGGGTCGTTGAGCGACTTGACGACGTTACGCGGACTCCCGGCTTTCTTCCACCGCGCGCGTGATCGAATCGAGATCGTGGCCGCCTTCGTAGCGCACGCCGTTCACGAAGAGGGTCGGGGTGCCGCGCACGCCGCTGTCGCGGCCGGAGGTCTCGTCGACGGCGATGCGGGCGGCGTGGCGGGAGACGTCCGACCAGGGGTCGACGTCCAGCTCGGCGGCGTAGTGCTCGAGGTCGGCGTCGGTGAGGAAGCGCTGGTTGTCGTACAGGATGTCGTGCATCTCCCAGAACCTGCCGCGGTCGGCGGCGGCCTCGGCGACGATGGCGGCGGCGTTGGCGCGCGGGTGCAGGGTGCGCAGCGGGAAGTGGCGGAAGACGAGCCGCACGTCGGGGTTCTTCCTGAGGACCTCTTCGAGGATGGGGTGGAGGCGGCCGCAGTAGGGGCATTCGAAGTCGCCGTACTCGACGAGGGTGACGCGCGCGTCGGCGGGGCCGCGCACGTGGTCGCCGGGGCCGACGGGGACGGCGAGCGTGGTGGGCAGGTCCTCGGCGGGCTCGGCCTCGGGCGGGGCGCAGACGCCGCCGCGGTCCCACGCGAGGCGGAAGATCAGCCAGCCCATGCCGGCGGACAGCAGCGAGCCCGCGAGGATGCCGATCTTGGCTGGGGCGTGCAGGTCGGAGCCGGCGAACGCGAGGTCCACGATGAACAGCGCGACGGTGAACCCGATGCCCGACACGGCGGCCCCGCCCAGGAGCTGCCCCCACACGAGGTTGCCGGGCAGGACGCCCCAGCCGAGGCGCAGCGGCAGCCAGGTGCCGAGCGAGATCCCGGCGAACTTGCCGAGCAGCAGCCCCAGTGCCACGCCGATGGCGACGGGCGAGGTGACGGCGGCGCGCAGGGTCTCGCCGTCGAGCTGGACGCCGGCGTTGGCCAGGGCGAAGACGGGCACGATGACGTAGCTGCTCCACGGGTGCAGCCGCAGCTGCAGGCGCTCGTTGACGGAGACGGCCCGCTGGACGCGCAGCGCGGCCTCGCGGGCGGCGCGGGCGCTGGGCTCGCTGGTGAACTCCTGGACGGCCTCCCCGGCGAGCAGCAGCTTGTGGTCGGTGGGCGCGTACACGAAGACGAGGACCCCGAGCGCGATGCCGATCAGCGTGGGGTGGATGCCGCTCTCCAGCGTGGCCACCCACAGCGCGAACCCCAGCACGATGTACGCCGGCGCCCGCCAGATCTTCAGCCACCGCAGCGTCATGATGGCGGCCAGCAGCACCGCGGCGGTGATGAGGGCGGTCACGGACAGCTCGTCGGTGTAGAAGATCGCGATGATGATGATCGCGAGGACGTCGTCGACGATGGCCAGCGTCAGCAGGAACGCGCGCAGCGGGTCGGGGCAGCGCGCTCCGACCACGGCGAGCAGGCCCAGCACGAAGGCGGTGTCGGTGGCGATCGGCACGCCCCAGCCGCCGGCGCCGGGGCCGCCGTAGTTGAGCAGCAGGTAGACGCCGGCGGGCACGAGCATGCCGCCGAACGCGGCGACGGCGGGCACGGCGATGAGGCGCCGGTCGCGGAGCTGCCCGAGCCGCACCTCGTAGGAGACCTCCAGGCCGATGAGGAAGAAGAAGACGGTCATGAGGCCGTCGTTGACCCAGTGGCGCAGGTCGAGGGAGAACTCGGCGCCGCCGAAGGAGATGCCCATCGAGGTGTGCCAGAACGCCTCGTAGGTGCCGCCCCACGGCGAGTTCGCCCAGAGCAGGGCCAGCGCGGTGGCGACGAGCAGCACGCTGGTGCTGCCGGCCTCGGTACGCAGGAACGCGCGCAACATATCGGATCTCCCCCCGGAGATCTGATCCTAGAGGCGTCCCGTGACCGCGCCCTGTCAGGGGGAGGGCGAGAAGAACAGGTAGGCGGCCGCGTCCCTGGCCAGCAGGAACCCGACGATCGCCAGGCCCCAGCTCAGCATCGACGACGAGTGCTTGGCCAGCCACGCCCGCAATCGCTCCAGCTTCGGCTCCAGCCAGGCGCCCGCGACCGCGCGCAGGCTCATGAGCGCCAGCGTCGGCAGGATCATGATCAGCACGTAGGCGGCCAGCAGCGGCACCCACTGGGCCGCCGCGAGCTCCGAGGTGGTCATCATGCCGATCGCGGCCAGGTACGGCACCATCGTGGCCACTTCGAGCACCCCGGCGGTCAGCCCCACCAGCACCATCGTGCGCGGCCCGCCGGCGCGGGGCTCGAAGGTGCGCTCGGGCAGGCCCCGCTTGGCCCGCCATTTGGGGTCGAAGCGCCAGCTCAGCGCGAACAGCGCGACGCCGAGGGCAAGCTGTACGACGTAGGCGGCCGTGCTGTCGAGCACGTCGCCGAAGGCGTTCATCGCGGTGGACAGCCCGAGCATCAGCGCCACGCCCACCAGGAAGTAGAAGACCGTCACGGTGGCGAGGTAGATCAGCAGCCGCGCGTTGCGGGAGCGGTCGAGACTGAGCATGAGGTAGACGGGGATGCCGAGGGTGCCGAAGCTCGTGCTGTCGAGCACCGCCAGGCCCGCCAGAGTGAGCAGCAGCGCGATGGTCATGCCGGACATCATCGCGAGTAAGGCCAGGTGGCCGCCTCCTCCGGCGGATCGAAACCGGTGTACATCCTTCTGCCCATGCCCGCACGGCCGGGGGAGCGCCGCCCCGGCCGCGCGGGCGTCGGGCGGTGCTACAGGTTGCGCAGGTAGGCCAGGGACGGGGCGAAGAAGTACTCGCCGCCCTTCATGGTGACGGTCTGCGCTACCTGGGCCTGAGGAGCGGACTTGTCCGGCTTGCCCCACACCTTGGGGTAGGTCACCTTGATGTCGCGGTTGCCCTGCCCGATGACGGGGTCGTGACCGGTGCCCTCGACCTCGAAGTCCGGATTGTCGGCCCAGCTCTGCTGGGTGAACTCGAACTGGTCGAGCAGGCTGCCGTTGAACGCCATGAACAGCAGCCCGACCTCGCCGCTCGGCCGGTGCTCCGGCGGCGAGTCGTCCCACGGGTCGTCGGTGCGCTCGCCGTAGGTCTGGCCGCGCCTGGCCATGATCACGTTACGTCCGAACGAGCGCGGGTTCGTCTTCCTGACGTGCCCGGAGAACGGGCACTTCGAGCCGTCGTCGCCGTCGAAGGTGAAGTCGTTGACCACGGTGCCGCCGCCCGGCTTGGGCTTGAGCGTCAGGGGCGTGCCGTCCTTGAACCGGCCGACGAGCATGGCGCCCGCCCGCTCCCGGTCGACTCCGCTCAGGCCCAGCGCGTCGGCGAGGTCCCGCTCGATCTCCTTGAACGCCCGCACGTTCTGCTCCAGCTTCCTGAACACCAGGTAGCTGCCGTGGTGGCGGGACGGATCCGGCGCGAACGGGTCCGGCACCAGGACGTTGCTCAGCGGGAACGCCGGGTCCCAGTGCTCCTTCGGCTCCCTGTCGACCTCGTCGGCCAGGAACAGCGGCTGGCTGCGGCCGTCCACGTAGCCGAAGTGCTCGATGCCGTCGCCGGCCGGGTTGCGCATGCCCTGCCCGCGCTCCTCGCCGAGCAGCCGGGCGCTTTCCGGCAGCCGGCCCAGGATCTCCTTGCGCAGCCGCGCCACCGGCTCCGCCTCGGCGTCGCCGATGAGGATCACCGCGTGGATCTCGCGCTGGTAGACGCGCTCCCACGCCTCCACGGGCGGGTCGTTCACCTCGGCGATCCGCCGCTTCATGCCGTCGCGGAAGACCGGGTCGCCGAACTTGCGCACGTCCTGCACCGAGTGGCCGAGGTCGCGGTAGCCGGCCTTGCTGATGCCGAGCCCCACGTACGGGGTTCCGCGGCGGCGGCCGGCCGCGAAGTCCCGTACCTCCCGCAGGTGCTCGCGTGCCGACTTCATCTTCGTCGTCGCGACCCAGCGCAGGAACGCCCTGCCCGCGGCCACGTCGTTGAACCGGACGAACAGCACGGATAGGTGCTCACGGACGTGAGCCCGCAGGATGTTCGGCTGGAGGTTGTCGAGCATCGCCACGGTGTCCGCGTCGAGCGTGGCCGAGTCCCAGGCCAGGGGTCGTTCGTTGTTCAGGTCGACAGGCATTGCCGTGTCCCTTCCCCGTATCCGATGAAAATCGGGCCCCCTTGGCGCGCTACGGAACATCGCTCCCCAGCGATCCCCCGTCTTCCAGCGCGTCCCACCGGTACGACTCGCGGGCGGCGGGGAAAGTTTCCAGGAAACGGGCAGGCGAGATTTCCCGATCAGCCGGCGGTGAGCGTGGTCCTGGCGACGTCGCCGTTCTCGCAGCGCACGGTCACGGCGTACGTGCCGGGCCTGGCCGGCTTCAGGGTCGGGGACCAGGTGGCGGCGGGCGTGGCGGGGCGGTTCCGGGCGGGGCTGAAGGCGGCGGAGGTGATGTCGCGCACCCGGGAGGCGCCGCACACGGCCGTCACCTTCACGCGCGCGCCCGTGGCGGGGGAGACGCCTACGCCCGCGTTGATGCCGCCCGTCGGAGTCGGAGCCGGGGTGGGCTTCGGGGTGGCGGTCGGTGTGCCGGTGGGGGTGGGGGCGGGTGACGGGTTGCTCTGCCCGAAGACCACGTCCGAGCAGGAGTAGAACGCCTCCGGGCTGTCGCTGCGCTGCCAGATCGCGTAGATGAGGTGGCGGCCCTGGCGGGACGGGAGCTTGGCGGTCATCGTGTAGAAGCCGTCGGTCACGGCCGGGTTCGTGACGGTGTGGAACGGCGTGGACTCCAGGTCCGACCACTTCAGCGGCCTGGCCGGGTCGTAGCCGTCCTTGGTGAGGTAGAGCTCGAAGGAGCCCTTGTGCGGGGCGGTCGCCCGGTACTTGAAGGTGTGGGTGGCGCCCGCGGTCATCGTGGTCGCCGGCCAGTCGGCGCGGGCCTGGTCGAAGCCCCGGTACTTGTCGCGGCCGGCGCTGCACAGCTTCCCGTCGGGGATGATCTGGCGGTGGCGGCCGGCGGCGTCGGCGATGTTGACCTCGTTCCAGTCGTACAGGGGCTGGGTGCCGCCGATCGCGACGGCCTGCTTGCACGCGGCCGATCTGGGGCTCTCCGGGCCCTCGCCGTAGCAGACCATCGTGCGGCTGGGCGGATTGCTCATGGTGCCGTGGGCGGAGGCGGTGCCGGGGGCGACGGCGAGCACGAGCAGCGTGGGGGCGGCCAGGGTGGTGGCGACGAGCGCCTTGCGGTTGATCTGCATGCAGAACACCTTGGAGCACCAGAAAAGCCGAAATATGGGGCTTAAGTGTCCTTTAAGGCTGGCTTAGACAGCTCTTCAGAGCGCGGCGCGGACGTCTTCAGAGCGCGGCGCGGGCGTCGCCGCCGCGCGGCGCGGTCGGCTTTTCGGAACGCAGCCAGACCTGCACCTGGGCCCCGCCCAACGACGAGCGGTCCAGCCGCAACGACCCGCCGGTCGACTCCGCCAGCCGCCGCGCGATGTCCAGCCCCAGCCCGGTGGACCCGCTGCCGCTGGCACCCCGCTCCAGCGCCGCCTCCGGGTCGGGGATGCCGGGCCCCGCGTCGGCCACCAGGATGCCGACCACGTCGCGGCCCTCGTGCAGCGTGACGCTGAACGCCGTCCCCTCGGGCGTGTGCCGGAACACGTTCCCGAGCAGCGCGTCCACCACCGCCGTCAGCTCCCCCGCCGGTACGGGCGCCCGCACCGGCAGCGTGGCCCCGACGAGCCGCCACGGCCGCCCCTGGTCCTCGGCCAGCGCCGACCAGAAGGCCAGCCGCTCACGCAGCACCTCCGCAGCGTCGCACGACCGGGCCGTCCGGGAGGGGCGGCGGGCCGCCGAGATGACCGTGGTGACCTCGGTTTCGAGCCGGGCCAGCGCCTGCCGGCTCGGCTCCGCCTCCGGGCCGAGCTGGTCGAGGCTGAGCTTGAGCGCGGTCAGCGGCGTGCGCAGCCGGTGCGAGAGGTCGGCGGCCAGCTCCCGCTCGGCCGCGAGGAGCTGCGTGACCCGGTTGGCCATGGTGTTGAACGCGTTGGCCGCCGCCTTCAGCTCGGGCGGCCCGTCGGGGTGGATGCGCTCGCTGAGGTCGCCGGAGCCCAGCGCGCCGGCGGCCGTGCCGAGGCGGCGCGCCGCTCGTACGACGCGGGCCCCGAGCCGGTCGCCGACCAGCACCGAGCCGAGCACGAGCACCACGGCCACGCCCGTCAGCACCGCCCACGAGGTGAGCACGCCCCGGTTGAGGTCGTCGGCGGGCACGAACACCTCGATCACCGCGCCCCGGTCGCCGTCCAGCGCGACGGGGCGCAGCAGCACGTACCCGCCGTCCAGCTCGACCGTGCTCGCCCTGGTGCGGGCGGCGGCCCCGGCGACCTGCGCGGCGGGGGCGCGCGGCGTGCCGACCGTGGCGCCGCCCTGGACGTGCACGGCCAGCAGGCCGCGCCGCCCCGCCTCGGTCCGCGCCATCGCGTGCCCGAGGTCGTCGCTCCTGGTCGTCAGGGCCAGCACCGGCACCAGCGCCGACGCCTGCCGCTCGGCGCCCGCGACGGCCCTGCTCTGCGCGGTCTCCCTGACGATCAGCGCCAGCGGCACCAGGAAGGCCAGCGCGACCATGGAGGTGACGGCGACCATCAGCGCCGCGAGGGTCCTCCTCATCGGCGGCCTCTCACCGGGGCGCCGACAACATGAACCCGACGCCGCGTACGGTGTGCAGGTACCGGGGCCGGGCGGCGCTCTCGCCGAGCTTGCGGCGCAGCCACGACAGGTGCACGTCGATCGTCTGGTCGTCGCCGTAGGCCAGCCGCCACACCTCGGCCAGCAGTTCCTTGCGGGTCACCACCCGGTCGGCGCGGGCGGCGAGGTAGGCGAGCAGGTCGAACTCGCGCCTGGTCAGCGCGAGCGGACCGCCGTCGAGCGCGGCCTCCCGCCGGTCCACGTCCACGACCAGGCCGCCGACCGCGATCGTGCGGGGCGCGGGCGCGGACCTGGCGCGGCGCAGCACCGCGTCCAGGCGGGCGCTCAGGTGGTCGCCGGAGAACGGCTTGACCAGGTAGTCGTCGGCGCCGGCGCGCAGCAGCCGGACGATCTCGGCCTCGTCGTCGCGGGCGGTGGCCACGATGACCGGCACGTCGGAGACGCCGCGCACCATGCGCAGCGCCTCGGAGCCGTCGAGGTCGGGCAGGCCGAGGTCGAGGATGACGGCGTCGGGAGGGGACTGCGCGATCTCCCTGAGCGCGTCGAGGGCGCAGCCGGCGCTGCGGACGGCGTGCTGCCGCCGGCCCAGCTCGTGGATGATCGCCGATCTGACGAATTCGTCGTCTTCGACTACGAGGACCGTCGCCATGGGGCCCCACCGTACATAATGCCTCTCATGCGGCGAGCCCTGAGATACGCGGCGATCTGGTGCGGCGCCACCGTGGTCGCGGTGTCGGTCTCGTGGTTCGGCGTGCGCGGGGTGCTGCGCGAGGAGTTCGTGGACGACGTGGACGTGGAGCCGTTCCTGGCGCAGACGATCGCGGCCGGCGCGCGGACGAAACCGCCGGCCACGCCGAAGCCGACCCCGGCGAGGACACCCGCGACGAAGCCGCCGGTGAGATCCAAGACGCCCGCCCCAACCCCGTCGCTCAAGGTGATGAAGGTGAAGGGCGGCGAGGTGGCGTTCACGCTCGGCCCCGAGGGCTGCCGCCTGATCTCGGCCACCCCGGCGGGCGGCTACACCGCCACGATCGCCCGCGCCGACGGCTGGATCCGGGTGGACCTGGCCAGGGACGGGCACGGCACGGGCGTGTTCTGCATCGGCCACGAGCGGCGTACCGACACCTGGGAGTACTAGAGGCCGCCTACGCCTCCAGGCGTAGGCGAGGCGACTACTCAGAGCCGATTCCGCCCGCCCGGCCGCGTGGCAGCGTGGAGTCATGGACGCACTCCGGAGGTCGCTGGGCGCGCTGTCGCTGCTGTACGCGCTGGTCTTCGTCACGTTCGCGCTGCTGCACGCCGGCGTCGGGCTGGGGCCGTTGTGGCAGCCGGTGATCGTGCCGGCCGCGATCGTGGAGACGCTGTGCTGCTTGGTGCTGGTCGGCGGCGGGTACGGCGCGCTGGCCCGGCGGCCGTGGGCCTGGGACGGCCTGCTCTACACGCACGCGGCGGCGCTGGGCGGCGTGCTGCTCGGGATCTTCGCGCTGGCCTTCGGCCCGGAGGACGGGAACACGCTGCTCACCTGGTATCACAGCATCATGGCGATCATGCTGGCGGCCGGGCTGAGCGGCGCCTTCTACGCCTCCAGGGTGCGCAGGTAGCCGGCGGCCTCGGGCACCTGCTCCTCGTTGAAGACCCGGATGCCGCTCCGCTCCAGCAGCGCCGTGGTGACGCCCTGACCCGGCACCTTGTGCCCCTGGAAGGTGCCGTCGTAGACGGCGAGCGCGCCGCACGAGGGGCTGCCCTCCTTGAGCACCGCGACGCGGATGCCGTGCGTGCGCGCCACGGCCAGCGCCTGCCGCGCGCCGGCCAGGAACTCGGCGGTCACGTCGGACCCGTCGCTCGCCAGCACGCGGGCGGCGCCGGCCAGGACGGCCGCTCCGCCCGCGCCGCCCTCGATCTCGGCGGCGGGTCTCGGCACGGGCAGCCCGCCCGACACCTCGGGGCAGAACGGCACCAGCCGCCCCTCCTCGCGCCACCCGGCGAGCCACGCGTCGGAGCTGGTCTTCGCGCCGCCGTCGTAGCGCACCTTGCGGCCCATCAGGCAGGCGCTGACGAGGATCTTCTCCACGTACCCGATCCTATGAGCGCGATCGGCAGCAGCGTGACGGCGGCCAGCGCGACCGCCACCCAGAACGTGCTGGCGAACGGGTGCGCCGCGCCCGCCCTGGTGAACACCTGCAGCAGCACGGCCATGAGCGCGACCCCGAACGGCGCGGCGACGCGCAGCGTGATCGTGCTCAGCGTGGTCGCCGCCGGGATGGCGGCGGGCGCCAGCGTCTTGTACGCCGCCGCCATCACGGAGGTGGCGACGAGCCCGTGGCCGAGCCCGAGCGTGAACATCGGCACGAACCCCCCGCCCGCCAGCGTGAACGCGGCGATGCTGGCCGCCACCAGCAGCACGCCCGCCGCTCCGACGCCGCGCGGCCCCCTGCTGTCGGTGAGCTTGCCGGCCAGCGGCATCGTGATGGCCGCGCCGACGCCCATCGGCGCGAGCAGCAGCCCGGCGTCCAGCGCGGAGCCGCCCGCGGCGAGCTGGCTGTAGAGCGGGACGAGCACGGTGAAGCCGAGCATCGCGGCCGAGTAGCAGGCCAGGGCGAGCACCGCGGCGGCGAACGTGCGGTCGCCGAACAGCCGCAGGTCCACCAGCGACGTGCCGCGCAGCGCCCGGACGGCGAAGGCGGCGATCAGGGCCACGCCGATCCACAGCGCGGGGTGCAGGAGCGAGGCCCCGTCGCCGACCTCGGACAACCCGTAGACCACGGCGACCAGGCCGGGGGAGAGCAGGGCCAGGCCGAGCACGTCCAGCCGCTCGCTCCGCCCCGCACCGGCCTCGCGGGGCAGCAGGAGGAGCGCGGCGAGCAGGGCCACGGCGCAGACGGGCACGTTGACCAGGAACAGCCACCGCCATCCCGGGCCCTGCACGATCAGGCCGCCGAGGGGCGGCCCGAGCACGGGCACCAGCATGGCGGGCACCGAGATCAGGCTCATCGCCCGGCCCATCCGCTCCTTGCCCGCCGCCTGGGCCAGCATCATCTGCCCAACGGGCTGGAGCAGGCCGCCGCCCAGCCCCTGGACGACGCGGAAGACGACCAGGCTGCCCAGCGACCAGGCGGCGGCGCAGAGCGCGGAGCCGGCGACGAACAGCACGAGCGAGACGAGCCAGACGTTCCTGACGCCGAACCGGCCGACGGCCCAGCCGGTGACCGGCACCGTCATGGACATGGCGAGCAGGTATCCGGTGGCCGCCCACTGGATGCCGGCGAGCGAGGTGTGGAAGTCGCGGGCCAGGGTGCCGAGCGCGACGTTGACGATCGTGGTGTCGAGCATCGTCATGACGACGCCGAGCAGGACGACGAGGCCGGTGGTCCAGGAGGAGTTTCGTACGGCGTATCGCATGTCGTACACCGTAACACTTTCGTACGCTGTCTAAAATGGGCGGCGTGACGTCGATCTGGTCGAGACCTCAGCCGCCCCGCCGCCCCGTGCTCAGCCGGGAGGCGATCGTGGCCGCGGCCATCGCCGTGGCCGACGCCGAAGGGCTCGACGCGGTCTCGATCCGGCGGGTGGCCACCGAGCTGGGCGCCCGCGCGATGACGCTGTACTCCTACATCGAGCGCAAGGAGGACCTGCTCGCGCTGATGGCCGACGAGATCGCCGCCGAGGCGGTGGTCGAGGAGCCGCTGCCCGCCGACTGGCGCGAGGCGCTGCTGCTGCTCGCCCGGCGCGAGCGCGAGCTGGTGCGGCGGCACCCGTGGCGGGTCGACCTGGTCGGCCAGCGGGTGCCCGTCGGGCCCAACGCGCTGCGGCACGTCGAGCAGAAGCTGGCCGCCTTCGACGGGCTCGGCATCGACCGGCTGACGGCCTGGCGGTTCCTGGCGGTGTTCAACGACTACATGACCGGGTTCGTGGTCAGGGAGGCCCTGGAGCGCCGGGTGCCCAGGGAGCAGGGGTTCGACGACACGGAGCGGGCCGCGCTGGCGGAGCCGTACATCAAGGAGCTGATCGAGGGCGGCGCGTTCCCCCGGCTGGCGCCGATGATCGAGCAGGGCGTGCAGGGCGCCGGCGACACCTTCGAGCGCGGCCTCAACTGGGTGCTGGACGGGATGGAGGGCTCTCTCGGGGGCGGCGCTCCCGGGCGATAGCCTTACCCCCGATGAACACCACCGTCTCCACGATCGTCATCTCCGGCTCGCTGCTGCTGATGCTGATGAGCCTGATCGTCGCGATCCGCGACCGGCCGATGGGCATGGTGCTGCTGGTGGGGTTCGCCCTGCTGGAGGTGGCCGTGCTGGTGCAGGCGGGGTTCGTGATCGCGGGGGTGGCAGGGGGCGCGGGGCCTGACGACAAGGTCACGCTGTTCGGCTACGTCGGCGGCGAGGTGCTGATCCCGCCCGCCGGCGTGTTCCTGGCGCTGGCCGAGCGGAGCAGGTGGGGCCCGGCGATCCTGACCGTGGCCGGGTTCGCGATCGCGGTGATGACGGCCAGGCTCCTGCAGATCTGGCAGGGCGTGGCGTGACCACCTCCATCGGCACCGGGCCCGGCCGGGCCCTGATCGCGGTCTACGGATTGTTCTCGCTGGCCGCGGGGTCGCGGGCGGCCGTGCAGATCGCCACCAGGTTCGGTGAGGCGCCGCTGGCGTACGCGCTGTCGGCGTTCGCGGCGGCGGTCTACATCCTGCTCACGGTCGCGCTCTGGCGCGGCGCGCGCCGCCTCGCGCTGGTGGCGCTCGGCATCGAGCTGGCCGGCGTGCTGGTCGTCGGCACGCTCAGCCTGCTCGACCAGGCCGCCTTCCCCGACGAGACCGTGTGGTCCGTCTACGGCAAGGGTTACCTGTTCATCCCCCTCGTGCTGCCGCTCGTGGGCCTGTTCTGGCTGCGCCGCAGGCGTTAACGTCCGGCCTGCCGGGGCAGTGGCAGACCCCATGAGCACGATCGAACATTCCGAAGACGTCAGGGTCCCCATCCGGGTGGCCTACAACCAATGGACGCAGTTCGAGAGCTTCCCCGAGTTCATGGAAGGCGTGGAGTCGGTCAAGCAGCTCAGTGACACGCGGACGGCCTGGGTCGCGGAGATCGCCGGCGTCAGGCGCGAGTTCGAGGCGGAGATCACCGAGCAGCATCCCGACGAGCGCATCGCCTGGCGCACGCTGGACAGGCCGCACCAGTCCGGCGTGGTGACCTTCCACCGGATCGACGACGACACGACCCGGGTGACGCTCCAGATGGAGTACGACCCCGAGGGCTTCCTCGAGACGGCGGGCGACTGGCTGCAGCTCGTACGCATGCGCGTGACCGGTGACGTCAAGCGCTTCAAGACGTTCGTCGAGTCGCGCGGCGGCGAGACCGGCGGCTGGCGGGGCGACGTGCCGGGGCCGCACCAGCGCGAGCACGAGCACGGCTCCACCTACGGCGACAGCGCCGGGAACGTGCCTCCGGGCACGGTGGGGGGCGACTACCCGCCGGCCGGTGGCGGCGGCGCGACGCCGGGCGGCACGCTGCCGCCTCCCGGGCCGGTGCCTCCGGGCACTCCTGGAACGCCCGGCACGCCAGGGGGTCCGGGGCAACCGCCCCGCCCCGTCCTCTGACCTGCACCGACGAGCCCCGTCCGCCGACTGGCGGGACCCGTCTGCGAGACCCCCGGAGCCCGGCTCCGGGGGTTTTGTCATGCTCTGACCTTGTACCGCCAGGAATAAATACCTATTTCGGTCCTGTTAAGGTGGCATTCGTCCCATGATTTGATGAATGGAGGACCTTCCCTTCATGAGCGTGCTCGCCCAAGAGTCCCGAGGCAGAACCACCCCATTGGCCTGGCTCCTCGTGCTGGGAATCGTCCTCGCCGCACTCAACCTGCGCACCGGCGTCACCAGCGTCGGCCCCCTGCTCGACCAGCTCGCCGCCGGCCTCGGCATGTCGAGCGTCGGCACGGGGCTGCTGACCACCCTGCCCGTGCTGGCCTTCGCCAGCGTCGGCGCGATCACCCCGACGCTGGCCAGGCGGATCGGGGAGCACCGGCTGCTGCTGCTCGCCCTCGTCACGCTGGGCGCCGGCCTGCTGGTCCGGTCGCTGGTCGGCTCCGCCCCCGTGTTCCTGCTGAGCAGCGCGGTCGCGCTGTCCGGCGGCGCCGTCGGCAACGTGCTGATCCCGACGCTGATCAAGCGCCACTTCCCGGCCCGTACCGGGATCATGACCACCGTCTACACCACGGCCCTGGCCGCCGGCACCATGCTGGCCGCCGCCGCGACCGTGCCGATCGAGCGCGCGTCGGGGAACTGGCACATCGCGCTCGGCGTGTGGGCGGCCCTGGCCGCTGTCGCCGCCATTCCGTGGCTTGCGCTGCTGCGCAGTGAGCCGGAGCGGGACACGGGCAGCCGGGACGCGGGCCTGCGCGGCCTGCTGAAGAGCAAGCTGGCCTGGATGATCGCGATCTACTTCGGCACCCAGTCGATGATCGCGTACATCATGTTCGGCTGGCTCGCCACCATCCTCACCGACAGCGGCTACAGCACCTCGGAGGCCGGGCTGATCCTCGGCGTGTTCACCGCGCTGAACATCCCCGTCTCCATCGCGGTGCCGATGATCGCCTCCCGCTTCCGCGACCAGCGGCCCACCGTCGTCGGGCTCGTCGTCTTCTACGTGATCGGGTTCCTCGGGCTGTGGTTCGCGCCCCCCTCGACGGCGATGGTCTGGGTCGTGTTCATCGCGGTCGGGATGGGCTCGTTCCCGCTGGCGCTGATGATGCTGGCGCTGCGCACCCGCACGCCGGAGACCACGGCCGCGCTGTCCGCCTTCGGGCAGAGCGCCGGCTACCTCATCTCGGGCGCGGGCCCGCTGCTGGTCGGCGTGCTGCGCGAGGCCACCGGCGGATGGGCGGTGCCGTACACGCTGATCTTCGTGGTGCTCGTCGCCCAGCTCCTGACCGGCCTGTACGCCGGCCGCGAGCGCTACCTGGAGGACGAGAGAATGGCGGGGTGAACTCCACCCTCGTCACCTTCCCCGGCGGCCGCACCCGCGGCCGCTCCACGATCGTCGAGGCCGTGCCGGTGGGGGAGCGGCACGGCCTCGTCGTCTCCGAGACCCCGTTCCACCCCCTCGACCACACCTGGCCCGACCAGCCCGCCGACCGCGGCACGATCGGCGGCCTGCCGGTCGCCGACTGCGTGACCGGCGCCCGCTCGCCGGAGGGCGAGATCCTGCTCGGGGCCGGCATCCCGGTCCGCCGCGGCGACGAGGGCTGGGGCTGGCTGGTCGTCCACGTGACCGACACCCCGCTGCCGGTGGGGGCCGAGGTGGACCTGGAGGTGGACGCCGCCTACCGCGCGGCGCTGTCCGCCGGTCACACCGCCTGCCACCTGGCCGCGCTCGCGCTCAACGCCGCCCTGGCCGGCCACTGGCGCAAGGAGATCCGGCCCGACTCGCTCGGCCGCCCCGACTTCGACCAGGCCGCCATCACCTCCTCGCGCATCACCCCGCACGGCAGCGTGGACGTCTACCGCCTCGGCAAGTCGCTGCGCAAGAAGGGCTTCACCGCCGACGGCCTCGACCCGGAGAAGGTCGCGCTGGAGGTCAACGACCGGCTGGCCGCCTGGGTGGCCGCCGACGCGCCCGTCCGGGTGGAGGTGCCCGGCCCCGAGCTGACGGCCCGCCGCACGTGGCACTGCTCGCTGCCGGAGGGCGAGGCCGCCATCCCGTGCGGCGGCACGCACGTGAGCCGCACGGGCGACCTGGCCGGCGTCCGGGTGACGCTGACGCTCGACGACGCCACGCTCACCATGCACACGGAGTGCGGCGGCTGAGGCTCAGGCGGGCTGCAGATGGCCGATCTTGTCCGGGTTGGCCATCAGGTAGATGGTCTCGATCTTCCCGTCGCTGATCAGCAGTGACAGGACGCTGACCACCCTGCCGCCCGCCGAGATCACGATGGCGGGCGCGTTGTTCAGCGTGGCCAGCGCGAACGACATGCCCTCGACCTCCGCCATGCCGATCGAGACCATGAACTTCGCGATGTTCGCCGGCGTGCGGATCGACTGGAGGTAACGCCCGACGTTCTCGGCGCCGGTGATGACCCGCAGCGCCGCCCTGGCCTTGCCGCCGCCGTCGCTGACGATCGTCACCTGGTCGGAGAAGAGCTCGATCAGCGCGTCGAGGTCGCCGCCGGTGGAGGCGCCCAGGAACCGCTCGGTGATGCGCCGGCGCTCGCCCTGGTCCACGTCGAAGCGTGGCCGCTTGTCCCGCACGTGCTCCCTGGCCCGCCGCGCGAGCTGCCGGGTGGCCGCCTCGGTGCGCCCGATGGTCTCCGCGATCTCCGCGAACGGCAGGTCGAACGCCTCCCGCAGCACGAACACCGCCCGCTCCAGCGGCGACAACGTCTCCAGCACCACCAGCATCGCCATCTCCACGGAGTCGGCCAGCTCGGCGTGCTCGGCCACGTCCGGCGCGGTGCTGATCGGCTCCGGCAGCCACGGCCCCACGTACGACTCGCGCCGCGACTTCGCCGACCGCAGCCGGTCGATCGCCAGCCGCGTCGTCACCGTGATCAGGTACGCCTTCGGATCCTCCACGGCCGACTCGTCCACCCCGGACCAGCGCAGCCACGCCTCCTGCACCACGTCCTCGGCGTCGGCCACGCTGCCCAGGATCCGGTAGGCGACGGCGACCAGCAGGCTTCGATGATCCTCAAATGTCGGCATAAAACCTAAGACGTACCACGAACCCGCGGCGTGACACGAGCGGTGCGGAACTCCGTTACACTTGTTGATCGCAAGGGGCTATAGCGCAGTTGGTAGCGCGCCTCCATGGCATGGAGGAGGTCTGGGGTTCGAATCCCCATAGCTCCACCCCTTAGAGTCGTCCGCGTGGTGATCATCACAGCGGAGACCTCGTTCGACGAGGCAGAAATCTTCCACCTGTACGACTCCGTCGGCTGGACCGTCTGGACCCGCGACATCGCCAAGGTGTGCCGGGCGCTGGCGAACTCGCACCTCGTGCTCGCGGCCAGGACCGACGACGGGCGGCTGGTCGGCCTGGCGCGCACGGTGTCCGACGACGAGGTCGTCTGCTACGTTCAGGAGCTGCTGGTCGACAAGGAGTTCCAGGGGCAGGGCATCGGGCGGCGGCTGCTGGAGCAGCTCATGGAGCGCTACGCGCACTGTCGCTACTTCTTGCTGACGACCGATCACGAGTCCACCCCCGACGGGCCAGCCAACCACGCCTTCTACCGCCGGATGGGGCTGGTCGAGCACCACGAGCAGGGGTTGTCGGCGTTCGGGCGGCGCGTGGAGGGCGAGAACGACTGAGTCCATGCCGTAAGTGCTCATCGGATGAGCACTTCCGCGCGGAGAATGGCGGTCATGCGAGCCGATCGACTGGTGGCCGCGCTGCTGCTCATGCAGGCGCGCGGCCGGGTGACCGCCGCCGAGCTGGCCGAGAGGCTGGAGGTGTCGGTGGCCACCGCGCGGCGCGACCTCGAAGCGCTGTCCGCCGCGGGCATCCCCGTCTACCCGCAGCCGGGCCGGGGCGGCGGCTGGTCGCTGCTGGGCGGCGCCCGTACCGACCTGACGGGGCTCACCGCGCACGAGGCCCAGGCGCTCTTCCTGCTCGCCGGCCCGTCCGCGCCGGACGCGCCCGAGCTCAGGTCCGCGCTGCGCAAGCTGCTGCGGGCGCTGCCCCAGACGTTCAGGGACGAGGCCGAGGCCGCCGCCGGCGCGGTGGTCGTCGACCCCGCCCGCTGGGGCGAGCCGGACAAGGAGCGGCCCGAGCTGGTGCGCGTCCTGCAGCGCGCCACCGTGCGCCGCCGCCGGGTCAGGCTCGTGTACGAGGGCCGCCGCGACCGCGAACGCACCGAACGCCTGGTCGACCCCTGGGGGCTCGTGGACAAGGACGACATCTGGTACCTGCTGGCGGGCACCGAGCGCGGGCAGCGCACGTTCCGCGTGGACCGGATCGCCGCGGCCGAGGTGACCGAGGAGGAGTTCGAGCGGCCGGACGGGTTCGAGCTGTCGCGGGCCTGGGCGGGCGTCGTCGAGGAGATGGAACGGCGCCGCTCCACCGTCTCCGCGACCGTGCTCATCCCCGCCCGGCTGCTGCCCATCCTGCGCGACCACTTCGGCCGCCACTGCGAGAGCCTGGGGGAGGCGGCGGACGGGCGGGTGCGGGCGCGCGTGGCCGCGCCGATGGCGCTGACGATCGCCGAGCAGCTCGCCGGGTGGGGCGCGCGCGTGGAGGTCGAGGAGCCCGACGAGGTACGCGCGGAGCTGGCCAGGATCGGCGCCGAGCTGGTCGAACGCTACGGGCACTAGCCGTCAGGGGAGGGTGGCGGCCAGGGCCTCGCGTTCCCAGCGGATCTGCGCCCACGCCTGCTCCACGTGCCGCCGCTCGGTCGCCGCCGCGCCGACGGCCAGCCGCAGCACCACCCGGTCGGCGATCTTCGTGTGCGTCAGGTACATCGACCCGCTCGTGTTCAGCAGCTCCATCAGCCGCAGCGTGGCCCGGTCCGCTGCGGCCGCGTCCAGGCCGGGCCACAACGGGCGGAAGCACACCAGGCCGAGCGGGTGCTGCTCGTGCAGCTCGAAGCCCGGGTCCGCGCCGACCCACCCGGCCAGCTCGGCCGCCAGCGCGACGCCCTTGCGGATGTGCTCCCGCAGCCCTTCGGCGCCGTACCAGCGGATCACCGACCACAGCTTCAGCGCCCTGAACCGGCGGCCCAGCGGCACCTGCCAGTCCCGGTAGTCGACGACCGAGCCGGAGGAGGTGGCGGCGTTCCTCAGGTACTCGGGCAGGATCGACAGCGCGCCCACGAGCGGGGCCCGGTCGGCGGTCCACAACACGCCGCAGTCGAAGTTGGTCAGCAGCCACTTGTGCGGGTTGGTCGCGTACGAGTCCGCGTACTCGGCCACGCCGTCGTTCAGCCACCGCAGCTCGGGGCAGATCGCCGCGACCCCGGCGTAGGCGGCGTCCACGTGCAGCCAGACGCCGTGCTCCCGGCACGCCTGCCCGATGGCGGGCACCGGGTCGACGGCGGTGGTGGAGGTGGTGCCGACGGTGGCGCACACCATCGCGGGGACGGCGCCCGCGGCCACGTCCTCGGCCAGTAGCCGGCGCAGGTGCGACGGGTCCATGGCCAGCGTGCGCGGATCCACGTCCACCACCCGCACGCCGGCCGCGCCCAGCCCGGCGATCCGGGCCGCCTTCTCCAGGGACGAGTGCGTCTGCGACGTCACGTACACCGTGTAGCGCCGGTCGATCCCCTCGGCCGCGACCCGGCCGCCGCTCGCCCGGTGCAGCGCCGCCAGCAGCGCGACCAGGCACGCGCTCGACGCGGAGTCCTGGATGACGCCGCCGCCCGCCGCGTCCGTGCGGAAGCGCTCCGGCAGCCCGATCAGCTCGGCCAGCCAGTCGACCACCACCGTCTCCAGCTCCGTGCACGCGGGGCTGGTCACCCACAGCATCCCCTGTACGCCCAGCCCGCTGGACAGCAGGTCGCCCAGGATGGCCGGGCCGCTGGCGTTGGAGGGGAAGTAGGCGAAGAAGCTCGGATGCTGCCAGTGCGTGATGCCGGGCAGCAGGATGCGCCCCAGATCCGACAGCACGCTCTCGAACGGCTCCCCGCGCTCGGGTGGCGAGGCCGGCAGGGCCTGCCGGATCTCGCCCGGCTTGACCTGGGACAACACGGGGTGGGACTCGATGCCGGCGAGGTAGTCCGCGATCCAGTCGACGACCTGCTTGCCGTGGCGGCGGAACTCCTCAGGTGTCATGTGAGGGCTCATCCGCCCACTTTGTCCGCATGGGCGGGGCCGAGGGAAGGGGACGGGCCGGAGGCTTTCGCCTCCGGCCCGTTCTATCTCAAGCGGTCCGCCGACCGCCGAGGGTCAGTAGGGGTAGCGCTTGCCACCGAACGTCTTGCCGACGTGGAACCCGCCGGGCAGGTGCACCGACACGTGCCGGCGGCCGTCGGGGGTGGTGGAGACGTGGAAGCGCCGATTGCCGAAGCTGTGGCCTACGCCGTGCCGTGACAGGTTGATCCGGAACGGCCCCACTTTGATTGACTTGCGGTAGTGCCAGCCCATGTCCCTCCTTCGCCATCGTGCGCTCACTGGGTAGAACGTGCGGGGCGGGCCCGCGGTTCCCAGCGCGCCAGCGTGCCCGCCAGCGCCTCGAGCGCGCGGGGGTAGGCGCGTTCGGACGGGGCGGCGTACCCGATGAGGAGCCCGTCGCGGCCCTCGCCGTGCCAGAGCGGGGAGGCGGGGCGCAGGGCGATGCCGGCGCGCTCGCACGCGGCCAGCACCTCGGCCTCAGGCGGGCCGCCCGCGGGGAGCAGGAGGAGCGCGCGCAGGCCGGCGGCGACGCCCGGCAGGCAGGCATGGGGCAGGCGGGCGCGCAGCAGCTCCAGGCGGCGGCGGTAGCGCAGGCGGGCGGCGCGGATGTGGCGGTCGTAGGCGTGGGTCTCGATCAGCCGGGCCAGCACGAGCTGGCCGAGCACCTCGGTGTGCGCGTCGGCGTACCGCTTGGCCTCCGTGAGCGGGCCGATCAGCGCGGGCGGCACCGCCATCCAGCCCAGCCGCAGGCCGGGGCCCAGGGACTCCGACGTGGTGCCGCAGTACACGACCCGCTCCGGCGCCGTGCCCTGGAACGCCCCGACCGGCTGGCGGTCGTAGCGGAACTCGCCGTCGTAGTCGTCCTCGACGACCAGCCCGCCCCACTCGCGCAGGGCCAGGCGGCGGGACGGGTGCAGCGGGACGCCCATGGGGTACTGGTGGGCCGGCGTGACGACCGCGGCGGCCACGTCCGGGGTGAGGGCGCCGGTCCGCGCGCCCAGCTCGTCCACCGGCAGCGGGACGACCTCGCGCCCGGCCCTGCGCACCACGTCGCGGTAGAAGTCGTGGCCCGGGTCCTCCATCGCGAACGGGCCCTCGACGACCTGAGCGAGCAGGTTGATCGCCTGGACGAAGCCCGTCGTGACGACGATCAGGTCGGGCGTGGTGAGGACGCCGCGGGTCCTGGCGAGGTAGGCGGCGAGCGCGGTGCGCAGCTCGATCCGGCCGCGCGGGTCGCACGGTCCGAGGACGGCGGCGGGCATGGTGTCGAGCACGTGGCGGGTGGCCCGCATCCAGGCCCGCGCCGGGAACGCCGACAGGTCCGGCTGCCCGGGCCGCAGGTCGTGCACCGGAACGGCCTCCGGCTCGGACGCCGCTGCTCGGGCCGGCGCGGCGGGCGCGGTGGCCGGGAGGTTGGCGGCCGGGAGCTGGGGTGGGAGGGCCGCGATCTCCGTGCCGGAGCCCGGGCGCGTGGTCAGGTAACCCTCGGCGACGAGCTGGTCGTACGCCGCGCTGACCGTCCCCCGTGACAGCCGCAGCTCGGCCGCGAGCGCGCGGCTGGAGGGCAGGCGGGTGCCGTGCGGCAGCCGCCCGTCCCTGACCGCCCGCCGCAGCGCCTCCTCCAGCGCCCGCCGCCGCCCGCCCCGGGCGGGCAGCTCCAGATGCAGGTCCAGGTGCAGATCCACCCCGGAACCGGCCCAATTCTCGCGCACGGAACTGGACCTTACCTCTGGGCCGGTCCCCGGGTTTACGGTGGGTGAGCAGCCGGAGCAGGAAGGACCGAGCCTCATGATCGTGATCGCTCACGTGAGCGACATCCACATCGGCGCCACCCCCGAGAGCGTCGCCCGCGCCACCGCCGTCATGCGGTATCTCGACGCCCTCCCCGGAGACCTCGACGCCGTGCTCGTCACCGGTGACATCGCCGACCACGGCGAGCGGGAGGAGTATGAGGAGGCGGCCAAGGTGCTCGCCGCGCGCCACCCCGTCCTGGTCGGGCCGGGCAACCACGACGTCCGGCGGGAGTTCCGCCGGTCGCTGCTGGGCGAGGAGCCGGCCGACGGGCCGATCAACCAGGTGCTGCGCACCGGGCGCGCGGTCTACGCGATGTGCGACTCCTCGATCCCCGGGCGGAGCGAGGGGGAGCTGACGGAGGAGACGCTCACCTGGCTGGAGGGCGTGCTGGACGGCACGGACCTGCCGGTGTTCGTGGCCTTCCACCACCCGCCGGTGCTCCTGCACGGCCCGGTGGACCAGATCGGGCTGCGCGCGCCCGAGCGGCTGGAGTCGCTGCTCGCGGGCCGGGCCCAGGTGCCCGCCGTGCTGACGGGGCACGCGCACACGGCCGCCGCCGCGACGTTCGCGGGGCGGCCGCTGCTGGTGGGCGGCGGGGTGGTGTCCACGTTGAAGCTGCCGTGGGAGGGCGGCACGAGTCTGGACAACTGCGCCGACTACGCCCTGCCGCCGCTGATCGCCTTCCACGTGTTCGACGACGAGGGGCGGGTGACGACGCACTTCCGCGCCGTCCCGGTGTGAGGCTCACGGGGGCGGGCACCGGGAAGGACGCCCGCCCCCGCGAGGTCAGCGCTCGGTCAGCTCGATGAACGTCACCGAGTACGCGGGGAAGTCGTAGGTGAAGGCCGAGGAGAAGCCGCTCACCTGCCGCCGCACCGGCGCCACCCGGTCCGGGTCGGCGATCGAGTTGGTGTCCGACGGCGCGCCGGTCAGCGTGGTGACCGTGGCCGTCGGCCGGAACCGCGCGGAGCCGAGGTCCACGCTGCCGCGCACGGCCGTGTCCTGCGCGTTGACCACCTTCAGCGTCACCGACCTGCCGTCCCTGGAGACCACCTGGTACAGCGGCTCCACCCGGGAGCTGTCGACGAAGTCGTTGACCTGCTGCCCGTCCAGCCAGGTCGTGATCCGGCGCCCGCTGACGCGCACCTTCAGGTGGTAGTCGCGACCGGTCTCGACCGTGGTCGAGGAGGTGGCGATCGAGGACTTGCCGCCGCCCACGGCCTTCTCGACGGCGGACTGGGTGTTGTTCCAGCCGCCGACGTTCCACCAGTAGAAGTTGCCGGTGTCGCGGACGCCGAACATGAGCAGGAAGCCCTCGGCGCCCGCCGTCTTGCGGGCGGTCGCCTCGATCGTGTAGTTCGACCAGTCGGCGGAACCGGCCGTGGATCGGGCGTCCTCGACCTGCGCGCTCTGCGCGTAGGCGCCGTCCTGCACCGCCCAGGTGCCCGGGCCGGGCGTCCACTTGCCCGCGCCGGCCGAGAAGTCGTCCGACAGGAGCACGGTGCCGTCGGCGGCGGTGACCTTGACGTCGTCGTAGCGGACGGCGGTGTTCCAGGCGCCGAGGCCGATCGCGCCCTTGATGTCCTCGACGGGCCTGCCCTCGCCCTCGAACGTGCTGGGCACGACGCGCTCGCCCACGTTCGTGGAGAACAGGCGCTGGACGTGGTAGCTCGGCGACCCGTACGCCTCGTCGTTGTCGAACCAGATCAGGTCCGGCGTCCAGTCCACGTAGTCCACGTTGGCCAGCAGCGGCGCGTACGAGGCCAGCCGCACCACGTCGGAGTTGCGTTCGAGCCCCGTCATGTACGACGCCTCGGCCAGCGCGTTGAAGAACGTGTTGCCCCTGGAGGCGTACTCGCCGACGAACACCTTCGGCCCCTCGCGGTCGTAGGCGTCGTAGCGGTGGTTGTTGGCGAGGAACCAGTCGGGGTTGTTGTAGTAGTGCTCGTCGACGAGGTCGGCCTTCTGGTCGCGGGCGAACTGCCACATGCGGTCGAACCAGGCGCCCTGCGAGGTCTGCCCCGCGTTACTGATGATCTTGATGTCGGGGTACCTGGCCCTGATCGCGTTCGCGAACTTCGGGTAGTTGGTGAAGAACTCCGGATAGATCTCCTCGTTGCCGAGCCCGATGTACTCCAGCCCGAACGGCTTCGGATGGCCCATCTCGGCCCGCTTCCTGCCCCACGTCGAGGTGACCGGCCCGTTGGCGAACTCGATCAGATCGAGGGTGTCCCGCACCCACCGGGCCAGCTTGGCCTCGTCGGTGAGCGGCCGGTTCTCGCCGCAGCCGTTCACGCCCACCGACAGCACCGGCAGCGCCTCGGCCCCGATGTCCTCGGCGAACTGGAAGTACTCGTAGTAGCCGATGCCGTAGCTCTGGTTGTAGCCCCAGAAGTTGAAGTTCGTGGGCCGCTCCTCGACCGGGCCGATCGTCTCCTTCCACTGGTAGATGCGGCGGCGGTCGCCGGTCTCCGCGTACGGGTCGTAGGTGCCGACGTTGGTGACGCAGCCGCCGGGGAAGCGCAGGAAGCGCGGCTTCAGGTCGGCGATCAGCTGGGCCAGGTCGGCCCGCATGCCGTGCCCCTTGAACGTGCGGCGGGGGAACAGCGAGACCATGTCCAGGTCGGTCCGGCCGGCGGGCGCCTGGACGACGAGCCGGCCCGCGTCGGTGGTGCCCGAGGCGGTGAACGACGCCCGGTACTTGGCCCAGCCGCCCGCCTTGACCCGCACGGTCATCGTCCCGAGCACGGTGGAGCCGTCCTCGACGGTGATCGTGAGGGGGCCCGCCTCGGCGCGCCTGGCCCAGACGGAGAAGTCGTAGCGCTCGCCCTTGACGAGCGGCAGGCCGCGGTTGAAGCCGGCGTTGCGCACCCCGGCCGTGCCCTGGCCCGTCACGTCGAGCCGCAGGTAGTTGCGGTTGTTCGGGTTGAGCGGGTCCTCGCCGGTGACGGCGGGGGTGACGGTGGCGCCGCGCTCGGCCTTGCTCCACGCGGTCAGCCCCGTGTACGAGGGCTCGTCCACGGAGTCGAACTCGAACGAGCGGTTCTGGACCAGCTCGGCGTAGAGGCCGCCGTCGGCGGCGTGGTTGATGTCCTCGTAGAAGACGCCGTACAGGTCGGGGCTGACCTTGGTGCCCTTGGCCCCGGTGTCCACGCTGAGCTTGCCCGAGGTGTAGCCCTCGATCCGGAACTTGGCGGGGTCCGCCCCCATGACGAGTTTCCCGCCGGCGATCGCGAGGCCCTGCCCGCCCGAGGTCACGGTGACCTTGCCGCCGCCGGCGTCCTTGATCTGGAAGACCGAGCCGTTCCCGCCGAGCCGCACCGGCGTGGTCGCCTCCAGGTACCTGCCGGACTCCTTGAGCCTGACGCCGTCGCCGCCGGGCTCGGCGGTGAGCATCAGCGCCGTCATGGGCGCCTTGGCCGAGGCCCGCACGACGCCCGAGCGGTCGGCCGACAGGTACGGCAGCGCCGCCGCCCGCAGCGTGAACGGACCCTCCGGCACCACGGCCGCCCCCTCGGCCGCCCTGATCGCGAAGTAGTCGAAGTCGGCCCGCATGGAGGTGCCGTTCTGCGCCGAGAGCCCGAACAGCCCGACCTGCCCCACCTTGATCGCGGCGCTCAGTTTGGACGCCTGCACCCAGGCCGTGCCGTCCCAGTAGGAGGAGGTGAACTCGTCGCCCGTCCTGGCCAGCTTGAGCACCTCGGCCGTGGAGCCGGGCCGGGCGGCGAAGGCGGAGGTGAAGGCGGCGCCGACCTCGGTGGCGGTCTCGATCACCGGCCCGCCGGCGAACCCGACGTGGGCCAGCCCGGCGCGGACGTAGTTGTCCCAGTCCTGCCAGGCGAGCAGGCCCGCGCTCTGGTAGTCGAGCGCGACGGGCGCGCTGAGCTTGGCGACCACCTCGAAGTCGCCGTCGGGGACGTCCACGAGGAAGAGGTTCCTGGCGGTGTTGGTGGCCTGGTGGGTGTCGCCGGTCAGCGTGTCGAGGTGCAGGGCGCCGCCGGACAGGCTCCAGCGGGAGTCGTCGGGCGAGAGCACGCTCCAGTCCGCGCCGAGCGTGGTGCCGTCGAACTGGTCCACGACGGCCCCTTCGGGGATGGGGTCCGCCGCGGCGGCGGAGGCAGGGGGAGCGGTGAGCAGACCGGCTAAGAGCAGGGCGGACAAGGCGATGCGCAGCATGAGTGGGGGGCTCCTCGGATGTTGTTAGCGTTAACAATCAAGTGAGCGTTAACAACCGCGATCGGCGACAACGTAAGGAGCGCTCAGGGGTGGCGTCAAGGGGTCGCTGTGTAACCCGACCGTAATGCGGCGAGCTCTTGACGACACACGTTGTTAGCGTTCACAGTCGGGGCCAAGCCAGGAAAGGAGCACGGCCGTGGGATCCACCCTGGGGCGCCGCCTGCCGGTCATGGCCGACGTGGCCAAAGAGGCCGGCGTGTCGCATCAGACGGTCTCCCGCGTGCTCAACGACCATCCGAACGTGCGCAGCGAGACCCGGACGCGGGTGCTCGAAGCGATCGACAAGCTCGGCTACCGCCGCAACCTCGTCGCCCGCGCCCTGGTCACCAAGCACTCCAGAACGCTCGGGGTGGTCAGCTTCGACACCACGCTGTACGGCCCGGCCAGCACGGTCTACGGCATCGAGCAGGCGGCCAGGGCGGCCGGCTACTTCGTCAGCATCGTCAGCCTCAAGTCGATCGACCGGGCCGGCGTGCGCGACGCCCTCGACTACCTGGCGGACCAGGGCGTGGACGGCATCGTGGTGGTCGCGCCGCAGCGCTCGGCCGCCGAGGCCCTGGCCGACCTGCCGCTCGGGGTGCCCACCGTAGCCGTCGAGGGCGGCGAGGCGGGGGAGGTGTCCGTGGTCTGCGTGGACCAGGTCGCGGGCGGCCGGCTCGCCACCGAGCACCTGCTGTCGCTGGGCCACGAGACGGTCTGGCACGTCCGGGGGCCCTCCGACTGGCTGGAGGCCGAAGGGCGCGTGGCGGGGTGGCGGGCCGCGCTGGAGGAGGCGGGCCGCGAGGCCCCGCGACCGCTGGCCGGGGACTGGAGCCCGCGCTCGGGATACGAGGCGGGCCGCAGCCTGGCGAGCATGAGGAACGTGACCGCGGTGTTCGTCGCCAACGACCAGATGGCGCTGGGCGTGCTGCGGGCGTTCACGGAGCAGGGGGTGAGGGTGCCCGAGCAGGTGAGTGTGGTCGGCTTTGACGACATTCCCGAGTCGGAGTTCTTCTCGCCGCCGCTCACGACCATCAGGCAGGACTTCGACGCGGTGGGCAGACACAGCATCGAGGTGCTCGTACGGCAGCTCGAAGGCGGGCCCCAGGAGCGGGAGCGGCTGGTGGTGCCGCCCACGTTCGTGGCCCGGGTCAGCACGACCAGGGTGTGAGGCCGTACGGGGAAAGGCAGGACGCGCCGGCGCCCGGTTGGGTTGTTAGCGCTCACATGAGAAGGGAACCCCCCACGTGTTCAAGAGGATCTCGGCCATATTGCTCGCGGGTCTCACCGCGATGTCGGTGGCTTCGTGCGGCAGCGGCGGCGGTGGCGGTACCACCAGCGCGGGTACGGGCGGCGGCGGTGACGCGATCACCATGGGCTTCTCGCAGGTCGGTGCGGAGAGCGGGTGGCGCACCGCGAACACCAAGTCGGTGCAGGACTCGGCGAAGAACGCGGGCATCACGCTGAAGTTCTCCGACGCGCAGCAGAAGCAGGAGAACCAGATCAAGGCGATCCGGTCGTTCATCCAGCAGAAGGTGGATGTGATCGCCTTCTCGCCGGTGGTGGAGTCGGGCTGGGACACGGTGCTGATGGAGGCCAAGAACGCGAAGATCCCGGTGATCCTGACCGACCGGGCGGTGGATTCCAAGGACACCTCGCTGTACAAGACGTTCCTGGGCTCGGACTTCGTGGAGGAGGGCAAGAAGGCCGGGCAGTGGCTGGTGCAGGAGTACAAGGACTCCAAGGATCCGGTGAACATCGTGGAGTTGCAGGGCACCACGGGGTCGGCGCCGGCCAATGACCGCAAGGCCGGGTTCGCGGAGGTGATCGGGGCGGATCCGAAGTTCAAGATCGTGGCGTCGCAGACCGGTGACTTCACCCGGGCCAAGGGCAAGGAGGTGATGGAGGCGTTCTTGAAGTCGACGCCGGACATCGACGTGCTGTACGCGCACAACGATGACATGGGTCTGGGTGCGATCGAGGCGATCGAGGGCGCGGGCAAGGTGCCGGGCAAGGACATCAAGATCATCACGGTGGACGCGGTGAAGGACGGCATGCAGGCGCTGGCCGACGGGAAGATCAACTTCATCGTGGAGTGCTCGCCGCTGCTCGGCCCGCAGCTGATGGACCTGGCCAAGAAGGTCGTCAAGGGCGAGCAGGTGCCGGCCCGGGTGGTGACCGAGGAGACCACGTTCACGCAGGAGCAGGCCAAGCAGGTCCTGTCCTCCCGCCAGTACTGACCCGCCGCCGGCCCGCCGCTGGACGGCGAGCCGGCACGGGCGTAGGGACGAAGTGAGGCGGCCCGGGACATCGCCGGGCCGCCGTCTCGGGAAGGAAGGCGGATGGCCGTACCCGCGCCGGTCCTGACGATGACCGGGATCGGCAAACAGTTTCCGGGGGTGAGAGCCCTGGACGAAGTGGACCTGCGGCTGCTGCCCGGCGAGGTGCACGCGCTCATGGGGGAGAACGGCGCGGGCAAGTCCACATTGATCAAGGTGCTCACCGGCGTCTACCCCGCCGACACGGGCACCATCGAGCTGAACCAGGCGCCGGTCGCCTTCGGCAGCCCCCTGGAGGCGCAGCAGGCCGGCATCAGCACGGTCTACCAGGAGGTCAACCTCTGCACGAACCTGTCGGTGGCCGAGAACATCCTGCTCGGCCGCGAGCCGCGCAAGAGGGGCCGCATCGACTGGAAGCGCATGCGGGCCAGGGCCGGCGAGCTGCTGTCGCGGCTGGAGCTGAGCCTCGACGTCTCCGCGCCGCTGTCGTCGTACTCGCTGGCCATCCAGCAGATGGTGGCCATCGCGCGGGCGATCGACATCGACGCCCGGGTGCTGATCCTCGACGAGCCGACCTCCAGCCTGGACGCCGACGAGGTGCGGCAGCTCTTCCGGGTGATGCGGCGGCTGAAGGAGGAGGGCATCGCGATCCTGTTCGTCTCGCACTTCCTCGACCAGATCTACGAGATCTCCGACCGGATGACGATCCTGCGCAACGGGCGGCTCGTCGGGGAGTACCTGACGCGGGAGCTGCCGCAGGTCGAGCTGGTCGCCAAGATGATCGGCCAGGAGCTGGCCGTGCTGGAGCGGCTGCACGGCACCGCCAAGGTGTTCGACCGGCCGCTGGTCGAGGCGCGGGAGCTGGGCCGTACAGGCGCGATCGAGCCGTTCAGCCTGACCATCCACGAGGGTGAGGTCGTCGGGCTGGCGGGGCTGCTCGGCTCCGGCCGTACGGAGATCGCCCGGCTGCTGTTCGGCGCCGACCACGCCAGCACGGGTGAGATCGCGATCGGCGGCACGCCGCAGTCGTTGCGCACGCCGCGCGTGGCGATGAGTCACAAGATCGCGTTCTGCTCGGAGAACCGCAAGGCCGACGGCCTCATCCCCGACCTCACGGTGCGGGAGAACATCATCCTGGCCCTCCAGGCCACCAGGGGCTGGACCAGGCCCGTGCCGCGCGAGCAGCAGGACGACCTGGTGGAGCGGTACATCAAGGCGCTGAAGATCAGCCCGCCGAACCCGGAGCACCTGGTGCGTGACCTCAGCGGCGGCAACCAGCAGAAGGTGCTGCTGGCTCGCTGGCTGATCCTGGAGCCCCGGCTGCTGATCCTCGACGAGCCCACCCGCGGCATCGACGTCGGCGCCAAGACCGAGATCCAGCGCCTGGTCGCCGAGCTGTCCGACGGCGGCATGGCGGTGCTGTTCATCTCGGCCGAGCTGGAGGAGGTGCTGCGGCTCAGCCACAAGGTGGAGGTGCTGCGTGACCGGCGGCTGGTGGCCGACCTGCCCAACGACGAGCGGCTGACCACCGACGTCCTGATGGAGACCATCGCGAGCGGAGGGCGAGCGTCATGAAGCGCCTCCTGTGGCCGGCCGTGGTGCTGGCCCTGCTGCTGGTGCTGAACGTGTTCTTCACGCCCAGCTTCTTCTCGATCGAGGTCAAGGACGGCCACCTGTACGGCAGCCTGATCGACATCCTGCGCTTCGGCGCCCCGCTGATCCTGGTGTCGCTGGGCATGACGCTGGTCATCGCGACCGGCGGCATCGACCTGTCGGTGGGCTCGGTGGTGGCGATCTCGGGCGCGCTGGCCTGCCTGCAGATCAGCGAGGACGCGAGCGTGTTCACCGCCGTGGCGCTGGCGCTCGGGCTGTGCCTGGTGCTGGGGGCCTGGAACGGGTTCCTGGTCGCCGGCATCGGCATCCAGCCGATCATCGCCACGCTCATCCTCATGGTGGCCGGGCGGGGTCTGGCCCAGCTGATCACCGACGGGCAGATCATCACCGTCAACAGCCCGGCGTACAAGGTGATCGGCGGCGGCTACTGGCTGACCGTGCCGTTCGGCATCCTCATCGTGATCGGGGTGCTGGCGATCAGCGCGTTCCTGACCCGGCGGCTGGCGCTGGGCATGCTGATCGAGTCGGTCGGCAGCAACGCCGAGGCCAGCAGGCTCGCGGGGATCAGGGCGCGCGGGATCATCATCATGGTCTACGCGTTCGCCGCCCTGTGCGCGGGCGTGGCCGGGCTCATGATCAGCTCGAACGTCTCCAGCGCCGACGGCAACAACGCCGGCCTGTGGATCGAGCTGGACGCGATCCTGGCCGTGGTGATCGGCGGCACGTCGCTGGCCGGCGGCCGGTTCTCGCTGAGCGGCACCGTGCTGGGCGCGCTCATCATCCAGACGCTGACCACGACGATCTACTCCATCGGGGTGCCGCCGGAGACGACGCTGCTGTTCAAGGCGCTCGTCGTGACCGCGGTGTGCCTCATCCAGTCGCCGTCCTTCCGGGCCAAGGTGTTCCGCGGGCGCGGCCGGGCGAAGCCGTCGAGCGCCGCCCCCGAGCAGAAGGTGAAGGTGACCGCGTGACGACGCTCACGGTCGGCCGGGCCTCGGTGCCGGCCAAGTACCTGCCCGTCCTCGTGACCGGGTGCCTGTTCGTGGCCATGTTCGTGGCCGGGGGGATCCGCTACGAGGGGTTCGCCAGCGGGCAGGTCATCCTGAACGTCTTCATCGACAACGCCTTCCTGCTGGTGGTGGCGGTCGGGATGACGTTCGTGATCCTCACCGGCGGCATCGACCTGTCGGTGGGGTCGGTGGTGGCGCTGTCGACCATGATCGCTGCGAGCCTCATGGAAGGGCCGGGGTGGCCGCCGTACCTGGTGGTGCCGCTGGTGCTGGCCATCGGGTCGGGGCTCGGGCTGGTGATGGGGTACATCGTGCACGCCTTCGACATCCAGCCGTTCATCGTGACGCTGGCGGGCATGTTCCTGGCCCGGGGGCTGTGTTACACGATCGGCACCGACTCGATCCCGATCCAGGACCCGACGTTCACGGCGTTCGCGCAGACCCGGATCGACCTGTTCGGCGATCTGTGGATCTCACCGAGCGTGGTCATCGCGGTGGTGGTCGTGCTGGTGGCGGTGTACGTGCTGCACTACACCCGCTTCGGCCGCTCGGTCTACGCGACGGGCGGCAGCGAGCAGTCGGCGTTGCTCATGGGGCTGCCCGTGGGCCGCACGAAGATCACCGTCTACACGGTGAGCGGGTTCTGCTCGGCGCTGGGCGGGGTGCTGCTGTCGTTCTACATGCTCTCCGGTTACGGTCTGCACGCGGTGGGCATGGAGCTCGACGCGATCGCCGCGGTGGTCATCGGCGGCACTCTGCTGACCGGTGGCAGCGGGTTCCTGCTGGGAACCGTGCTCGGGGTGCTCGTACTCGGGCTGATTCAGACGATCATCAGTTTCGAAGGGACGCTGTCATCTTGGTGGACCAAGATCTTCATCGGAATGTTGCTCTTCGTCTTCATCCTGCTGCAACGCCTGTTCTCGGCCCGCTCACGCCGCTGACCTGCGTAAAAGTTACCTGAGTGTTTCTGTGAGGTTATGTCCGAGCGTTGACATAAGCTTTGTTAGCGATAACAATCAGCGGAAACGGGTGCGAACTTTGTTCTGATTCGTCACGTTCTGTGATCGAATCCCTCACTTATCACCGGCAGCCGCCGCGTCCTGCGTCTGCCGCGACCCCCATGGAAAGGGATGCTCATGAGGTTGGGACGAATCGGGGGCGTGGTGTCCGCCATCGCGCTCGCCGCGACCATGACGGCATGCGGTTCGAGCACGAAGACCGTCGACACGGAGGCCTCCGCCTCCGCCGCCGCCGGCAACGCGGGCGCCCTCATCGGCGTCACCATGCCCACCAAGTCCTCCGAGCGCTGGATCCACGACGGTGACAACGTCAAGCAGCAGCTCGAGAAGCTCGGCTACAAGGTCGACCTCCAGTACGCCGAGAACGACATCCCGACGCAGGCCAACCAGATCGAGAACCAGATCACCAAGGGAGCCAAGCTCCTGATCATCGCCTCGATCGACGGAACCGCGATCACCTCGCAGCTCCAGCAGGCCGCCGACGCGAAGATCCCGGTCATCGCCTACGACCGGCTCATCCGCAACAGCCCCAACGTCGACTACTACGCCACCTTCGACAACTTCAAGGTCGGCGTCCAGCAGGCGACCTCGCTGCTGAAGGGCCTGGGCGTCGAGGACGGCAAGAAGGGTCCGTTCAACGTCGAGCTGTTCGGCGGCTCCCCCGACGACAACAACGCCACGTTCTTCTGGAACGGCGCCATGTCGGTGCTCAAGCCGAAGATCGACGACGGCACCCTCGTGATCAAGTCGGGCCAGACCGACTTCAAGCAGGCCGCCATCCTCCGGTGGGACCCCGCCACCGCGCAGAAGCGCATGGAGGACATCATCACCAAGACCTACACCGGTAGCACCAAGGTCGACGGTGTGCTGTCGCCCTACGACGGCCTGTCGATCGGCATCCTGTCGGCGCTGAAGAGCTCCGGCTACAGCAAGCCGTACCCGATCGTCACCGGCCAGGACGCCGAGCTCCAGTCGGTCAAGTCGATCGTGGCCGACGAGCAGTACTCCACCATCTTCAAGGACACCCGCAAGCTCGCCGAGCAGACGGTCAAGATGGCCGACTCCGTGCTCAAGGGCCAGCAGCCCGAGGTGAACAACACCAAGGACTACGACAACGGCAACAAGGTCGTGCCCTCGTACCTGCTCGACCCGGTGATCGTCGACAAGTCCAACTACAAGGAAGTCATCATCGGCGGCAACTACTACACCGAGGACCAGCTCAAGTAGGGGTTCAGCCCCGGGGACGCCGTCCCCGGGGCTTTTCCTGAGCGAGGGGATATGACCGAGCACATCTTGCGGATGAGCGGGATCACCAAGACGTTCCCCGGCGTGAAGGCGCTGCAGGACGTCAACCTGTCGGTACGGCGGGGCGAGATCCACGCGATCTGCGGCGAGAACGGCGCCGGCAAGTCGACGCTGATGAAGGTGCTGTCCGGGGTCTACCCGCACGGCGACTACGAGGGCGAGATCTACTTCGAGGGCAAGCGCTGCGAGTTCGGCGGCATCCGCGACAGCGAGCACGCCGGCATCGTCATCATCCACCAGGAGCTGGCGCTGAGCCCTCAGCTGTCGATCGCGGAGAACATCTTCCTCGGCAACGAGCGCGCCAAACGCGGGATCATCGACTGGAACCGCACCAACTACGAGGCCGGCGAGCTGATGAAGCGGGTCGGCCTGCGCGAGAACCCGACGACGCCCATCTCCGACATCGGCGTGGGCAAGCAGCAGCTCGTCGAGATCGCCAAGGCCCTGTCGAAAGAGGTGAAGCTGCTCATCCTCGACGAGCCGACCGCGGCGCTCAACGACGACGACTCCGCGCACCTGCTCGACCTGCTGCGCGGGCTGCGCGACGAGGGCATCACCTGCGTGATCATCTCGCACAAGCTGAACGAGGTGACCGCGATCGCCGACTCCGTCACGATCATCCGTGACGGCCGCACGATCGAGACGCTGGACATGGTGACCGACCACGTCACCGAGGACCGCATCATCGCCGGCATGGTCGGGCGCGCCCTCGACAACCGCTACCCGCCGCACGAGTCGAAGATCGGCGAGGAGGCGCTGCGGATCGAGGACTGGACGGTCTACAGCCCCAGCCAGCCCGACCGGAAGGTCGTGGACGGGGCCGCGCTCACGCTGCGGCGCGGGGAGATCGTCGGGCTCGCGGGGCTGATGGGCGCCGGGCGTACCGAGCTGGCGATGAGCCTGTTCGGGCGCACGTACGGCGTGCACATCTCCGGCAAGGTCTTCAAGGACGGCAAGCCGATCGAGATCCGCAACGTCCAGGACGCGATCAACCACGGCATCGCCTACGCCTCCGAGGACCGCAAGCGGTACGGCCTCAACCTCATCCAGGACATCAAGACCAACATCAGCGCCGCCGGCCTCAAGGGCCTGGCCAGGCGCGGCTGGGTGAACGACAACGAGGAGTACCGGGTCGCCGAGCAGTTCCACAAGAGCATGAACATCAAGGCCCCGAGCGTCAACAGCGTCGTGGGCCAGCTCAGTGGCGGCAACCAGCAGAAGGTCGTGCTGTCCAAGTGGATCATGACCGAGCCGGAGGTGCTCATCCTCGACGAGCCGACCCGCGGCATCGACGTCGGCGCCAAGTACGAGATTTACACGATCATCAACCGCCTGGCCGACGAGGGCAAGGCGATCCTGGTGATCTCCAGTGAGTTGCCTGAGCTGCTCGGCCTGTGCGACCGCATCTACACACTCTCGGAAGGTCGCATCACCGGCGAGGTTTCCCGCCAGGAGGCCACCCAGGAAAGCCTCATGCGCCTCATGACCAAGGGACAGGAGTAGCTCTGATGAGCAGCATCAGCCCCGCCGACGTGAAGGTCGGCGCCACGGGCGACGGCGGAGCGCCACGGCAGCCGGGCAAGGTGTCACTCGGCGGCATGTCGCTCAACCTGCGTTCCAGCGGCATCTACATCGCCTTCGCGGCGATCATCGTGCTGTTCTCGGTCCTGACCGACGGCGCGCTGCTCACGCCGCAGAACATCTCGAACATCATCGTCCAGAACTCCTACGTCCTGATCCTCGCGATCGGGATGATCCTGATCATCATCGCCGGGCACATCGACCTGTCGGTCGGCTCGGTGGTGGCGGTCACGGGAGCGCTGGCGGCGGTGCTCATGGTGAACATGGGCTGGCCGTGGCCCCTGGCCCTGCTGGCCACGCTGGTGGCCGGCGCGCTCATCGGGGCCTGGCAGGGCTACTGGATCGCCTACTTCGGCATCCCGGCCTTCATCGTGACCCTGGCCGGCATGCTGCTGTTCCGGGCGCTGACGATGACCGTCCTGGGCAACCAGGGCATCGGCCCGTTCCCCGACCAGGTCCGCACGCTGGCCAACGGCTTCACCGACGGCTACCTCGGCAACATCGGCCTCGGCCCGCTCGGCGGCGCCGACCTGTTCAGCCTGCTGATCGGCATCGTGGCGATCGCCGGGATGGTCACCGCCCAGCTGCGCACCAGGAACGCCCGCAAGGGCTACGGCCAGTCGGTCGAGCCGATGGCGCTGTTCTGGCTGAAGATGGCCGCGGGCGCGGCGATCATCCTGTTCCTGGTGGTCCAGCTCGCCCGGTTCAAGAACCTGCCGTGGGTGCTGGTCCTGCTGGCGATCCTCGTGCTCGGCTACTCGATGATGGCCAACCGCACGGTCTTCGGCCGGCAGATCTACGCGATCGGCGGCAACCTCCAGGCGGCCATCATGTCCGGCGTGAAGGTCAAGTCGGTCGTCTTCTGGATCTTCGTGAACATGGGCGTGCTGTCGGCCGTCGCCGGCATCATCTTCGCCGGCCGGCTCAACCAGGCGGGCCCCACCGCCGGTGACAGCTTCGAGCTCGACGCCATCGCGGCGGCCTTCATCGGCGGCGCGGCGGTGCAGGGCGGCGTCGGCAAGGTCGTGGGCGCCATCACCGGCGGCCTCATCATGGCCGTGATCAACAACGGCATGTCCCTGATCGGCTCGCCCAGCGAGCGGGTCATGCTGGTCAAGGGCATCGTGCTCCTGGCGGCCGTGGCGTTCGACGTCTGGACCAAGCGCAGGGCAGGGGCCTCCCGCTAAGTAAGATCCCTACAGCCCAGCGAAAGGAGAGACCGTTGACGACCCCCAAGCGCCGCCTGCCGGTCATGGCCGACGTGGCCAAGGAGGCGGGCGTGTCGCATCAGACGGTCTCCCGGGTGCTCAACGACCATCCCAACGTGCGGGCCGACACCCGCGCCCGGGTGGAGGCGGCGATCACCCGGCTGGGCTACCGGCGCAACCTCGTGGCCCGCGCCCTGGTCACCAAGCGGTCCAGGACCCTCGGCGTGGTCAGCTTCGACACCACGCTGTACGGTCCCGCCAGCACGATCTACGGCATCGAGCAGGCGGCCAGGACCGCGGGCTACTTCGTCAGCATCGTCAGCCTCAAGTCGATCGACGCCGACAACGTGCGCGACGCCATCGACTACCTGGCCGAGCAGGGCGTGGACGGCGTCGTGGTGGTCGCCCCGCAGCGCTCGGCCGCCCGCGCCCTGGAGAGCCTGCCCGCGGGCCTGCCCGCGGTGGCGGTCGAGGGCACGCACCGGGCCGACGTGTCGGTGGTGTGCATCGACCAGATGGAGGGCGCCAAGCTGGCCACGCGGCACCTGCTCGACCAGGGCCACGACACGGTCTGGCACGTCAGCGGCCCGCACGACTGGATGGAGACCGAGGGCCGGCTCGAAGGCTGGCGGGCCGCGCTGGAGGAGGCGGGCCGGCCGGTGCCGGAGCCGCTGGCCGGCGACTGGAGCCCGCGCGCCGGCTACGAGGCGGGCAAGAGCCTGGCCGCGATGGACGGCGTCACGGCCGTGTTCGCCGCCAACGACCAGATGGCGCTGGGGGTGCTGCGTGCCCTGTCGGAGAAGGGGGTGCGGGTGCCGCAGCAGATCAGCGTGGTCGGCTTCGACGACATCCCCGAGTCGGAGTTCTTCTCGCCGCCGCTCACCACCGTCCGCCAGGACTTCGACGTGGTGGGGCGGCACTGCATCGAGGTGCTGCTGCGGCAGATCGACCTCGGGCACGCCGCGTACGAGCGCCTGGTCGTGCGCCCCAGCTTCGTCGTCAGGTCGAGTACGGCGCCCATCCGGTAGATGATGTGCATGCCCCCGAAGAACCCCTGGAGTTCAATGTGAGCGCTAACAAGTATGTGGTCGGAGTGGACTTCGGCACGCTTTCCGGGCGTGCCGTCGTCGTACGGGTGAGCGACGGCGCCGAGCTGGGCAGCGCCGTCCACGAGTACGAGCACCGCGTCATCGAGCACACGCTGCCCGGCACGGACGTCCGCCTCGGCCCCGACTGGGCGCTGCAGTCGCCGCAGGACTGGATCGACGTGATGAGGATCGCCGTGCCGCAGGCGATCGCCGCCGCCGGCGTGCCCGCCGAGGAGATCATCGGCATCGGCACCGACTTCACCGCCTGCACCGTCCTGCCCACCACGGCCGACGGCACACCCCTGTGCTTCGAGACGCCCGCCGAGCCGCACGCCTGGCCCAAGCTGTGGAAGCACCACGCCGCCCAGCCGCACGCCGACCGCATCAACGAGCTGGCCGCGCGCCGGGGCGAGAGCTGGCTGCCGCGCTACGGCGGCAAGATCTCCTCAGAGTGGGAGTTCGCCAAGGCGCTGCAGGTGCTCGAAGAGGCCCCCGAGGTCTACGCCAGGGCCGAGCGCTGGATCGAGGCCGCCGACTGGATCATCTGGCAGCTCACCGGCGTCGAGAGCCGCAACATCTGCACCGTCGGCTACAAGGGCGTCTTCCAGGACGGCAGCTACCCGTCGGAGGAGTACCTCGCCGAGCTGAACCCCGGCTTCGCCGGCTTCGTCGGCAAGCTCGCCACCGGCACCGTCGGCGACAAGGTGGGCGAGGTGACGCTGGCGCCGCTGGGCGGCCTGGCCGGGCGCCTGACCGCGCGCGCCGCCGAATGGACCGGCATCCCCGAGGGCGCCGCCGTCGCCGTCGGCAACGTCGACGCGCACGTCACCGCCGCCGCCGCGGACGCCGTGCGGCCCGGCCAGATGGTGGCCATCATGGGCACCTCCACCTGCCACATCATGCCCAGCGACCAGCTCGCCGAGGTGCCCGGCATGTGCGGCGTCGTCCAGGACGGCATCGTGCCGGGCCTGTGGGGCTACGAGGCCGGCCAGTCCGCCGTGGGCGACATCTTCGCCTGGTTCGTCGACAACTTCGGCACCGACGGGCACGAGCGCCTGACCGAGCTCGCCGAGAAGCAGGCCGTCGGCCAGCACGGGCTCGTCGCGCTCGACTGGTTCGGCGGCAACCGCTCGGTCCTGGTCGACCACAACCTCTCCGGCGTGATCATCGGCCAGACCCTCGCCACCAAGCCCGAGGACGTCTACCGCGCGCTCATCGAGTCCACCGCGTTCGGCGCCCGCATGATCGTCGAGACGTTCGAGAAGTCCGGCGTGCCCGTCGAGGAGTTCATCGTCGCCGGCGGCCTGCTGAAGAACCGCTTCCTCATGCAGGTCTACGCCGACGTGCTGCGCCGCCCGCTGTCGATCATCGCCTCGGACCAGGGCCCCGCCCTCGGCTCGGCCATCCACGCGGCCGTCGCCGCCGGCGAGTACGCCTCCATCGAGGAGGCCGCCGCCGCCATGGGCAAGCGCACCGAGAACGCGTACGTGCCGGACGAGGCCCGCGCCGACGCCTACGACCGGCTCTACGCCGAGTACCGCAGGCTCCACGACTTCTTCGGAGACGGACAGATGCTGCACGCGCTGCGCGCGATCAGGAACGAGGCACAAGCTTGATGAACGACCTGCGGAAAATCGTCGCCGACCTGCACGCCGAGCTGGTCCGCTACAACCTGGTGGTCTGGACGGCCGGAAACGTCTCCGGCCGCGTCCCCGGCGAGGACCTGTTCGTCATCAAGCCCTCAGGGGTCTCCTACGACGAGCTGACGCCGGAGAACATGGTCGTGTGCGACCTCGACGGCAACCTGGTGGAAGGCGAGCACTCGCCGTCCAGCGACACCGCCGCGCACGCCTACGTCTACCGCAACATGCCAGACGTCGGCGGCGTCGTGCACACTCACTCGACCTACGCCTCGGCCTGGGCCGCGCGCGGCGAGGCCATCCCGTGCGTGCTGACCGCGATGGCCGACGAGTTCGGCGGCGAGATCCCGGTCGGCCCGTTCGCGCTGATCGGCGACGACTCGATCGGCCAGGGCATCGTCCAGACGCTCAAGGGGCACCGCTCCAAGGCCGTCCTCATGCAGAACCACGGCGTGTTCAGCATCGGCAAGGACGCCAAGGCCGCCGTGAAGGCCGCCGTGATGTGCGAGGACGTGGCGCGTACCGTGCACGTGGCCCGCCAGCTCGGCGACCCGCTGCCCATCGCGCAGGACGACATCGACCGCCTTTACGACCGCTATCAGAACGTCTACGGACAGAGGAGCCCGCGTTGAACATCTGGTTTCTGACCGGCAGTCAGGGACTCTACGGCGAGGACACGCTGCGTCAGGTGGCCGAGCAGTCCCAGCGGATCGCCGAGCAGCTCCCCATGCCGGTCGAGTGGAAGCCCGTCCTGACCGACGCGGCCGCCATCCGGCGGATCATGCTGGAGGCCAACGCCGACGACTCGTGCGCCGGCGTGATCGCCTGGATGCACACGTTCTCCCCGGCCAAGATGTGGATCGCCGGGCTCGACGCGCTGCGCAAGCCGCTGCTGCACCTGCACACGCAGGCCAACGTCGAGCTGCCGTGGGCCACCATCGACATGGACTTCATGAACCTGAACCAGGCCGCGCACGGCGACCGCGAGTTCGGGCACATCCAGACGCGGCTCGGCGTGCCGCGCAAGACCGTGGCCGGGCACGTCAGCGACCCGGCCGTGGGCGAGCGCATCCTCGCCTGGCTGCGCGCCGCCAAGGGCCTGGCCGAGGTGCGCACCCTCAAGCTGGCCCGCTTCGGCGACAACATGCGCGACGTGGCCGTCACCGAGGGCGACAAGGTCGAGGCGCAGCTGCGCTTCGGCGTCTCCGTCAACACCTACGGCGTCAACGACCTGGTCGAGGCCGTGGACGCGGCCTCCGACGCCGACGTGACCGCGCTGGTCAAGGAGTACGCCGAGCAGTACGAGGTGGCTCCCGAGCTGCTGGGCGAGCGCAACGAGTCGCTGCGGTACGCGGCCAGGATCGAGCTGGGCCTGCGCGGCTTCCTGGAGGCGGGCGGCTTCAAGGCGTTCACCACGAACTTCGAGGACCTCGGCGGCCTGCGCCAGCTCCCCGGCCTGGCCGTGCAGCGGCTCATGGCCGACGGGTACGGCTTCGGCGGCGAGGGCGACTGGAAGACCTCCGTCCTGCTGCGCACGCTCAAGGCCATGTCTGATCATGGGGCTCCGGGCGGCACGTCCTTCATGGAGGACTACACCTACGACCTCACGCCCGGCAACGAGCTGATCCTCGGCGCCCACATGCTGGAGGTCTGCCCGTCCATCGCCGCCGGCACGCCGTCGTGCGAGATCCACCCGCTGGGCATCGGCAACCGGGAGGACCCGGTCCGGCTCGTGTTCGACGCCGAGCCCGGCCCCGGCATCGTCGTCGGCCTGGCCGACATGGGCGACCGGTTCCGGCTCGTCGCCAACGAGATCGACGTCGTCGCCCCGCCGCAGCCGCTGCCCAAGCTGCCGGTGGCGCGCGCCGTGTGGCAGCCGCGCCCCAACCTGCGCACCTCCACCGAGTCGTGGCTCACCGCCGGCGCCCCGCACCACACGGTGCTGTCCAAGGCCGTCGGGCGCGAGGAGCTGGTCGACCTGGCCGAGATGCTGGGGGTGGAGCTGGTCGTCATCGACGCCGACACCACGACCGAGCGGTTCGCCAAGGAGCTGCGCTGGAACCAGGCGTACTACCGCCTGGCCCAGGGCTTCTGACCTGACCCCCGCGCCGCCGTCGTCCTCCCTCCCGCCGCACTTCGGCCGAGGTCCTTCTGGGAGGGAGGAGGAGCGTTCAGGTCCTTCACGGGAGGGGCTGAGGCTTCTCCCAGCAGGGGTTGAGGCTCCTGCGGGGGAGGAGGAGCGCTTGGGTCCTTCGACGGGAGGAGGGTGGCGGCGGGTGCGTCAGGTGTCGTCGGACGGCTTGCGGGGGGCGTTCCTGCGTTGCTGCTCGGCGCGTTCGCGGCAGCGGCGCAGGAACTCCTCGTCGTCGTCGGGGTTGGTGGCGGCGAAGCGGCCGGGGCGGTCGTACTCGGGGAAGGCGCTGGGGCGCGCCTGCGCCGGGACGGCACGCTCCGGGCGGCCGGCCACCAGCCAGGCGACGGAGCCGATCAGCGGGAACAGCAGCACGATCAGCACCCAGGCGACCTTCGGCAGGTTGCGGCAGGCCACGTCGGGCGTGGTGATCACGTCGAAGAGGCAGTAAAGCCACAGGACGAGCGTGACGAGGCCGACGGCCTCGGACAGGACGAGCACGGCACACCTCCGGTCGGCGGCACCTGAAACTAGCGGCACCCGGGCGGGCTGACAAGGTGGGGCTGTGGGAAGGTAAGGCCGTGACGCTGACCAATTGGGCTGGAAACACCACATTCCACGCAAAAGAAGTCCATCACCCGACCTCGCTCGACGAGCTCCAGCGGCTCGTCGCGGACTCCGCGAGCGTGCGCGCCCTCGGGAGCGGGCACTCCTTCAACCACGTCGCCGACACCGACGGCGACCTCGTGGTGCTCGACCGGATGCCCGCCCAGGTGGAGATCGACAGCGCCGCGGCCAAGGTGCGGGTGGGTGCGCGCACCACGTACGCGACGCTCGCGCCGCTGCTGCACCAGGCCGGGTTCGCGCTGGCGAACATGGCCTCGCTGCCGCACATCTCCGTCGGCGGCTCCGTCGCGACCGGCACGCACGGCTCCGGCGACGCCGTGCGCAGCCTGGCCGGCGCCGTGTCGGGAATCGAGCTCGTCACCGCCGACGGGTCGCTGCTGACGCTCGCGCGCGGCGACGAGGACTTCCCCGGCGCCGTGGTGTCGATCGGCGCCCTCGGCATCGTCACCTCGCTCACGCTCGACCTCGTACCGGCCTTCGAGCTGCGCCAATACGTCCGCGAGGGCCTGAGCCAGGACGCGCTGGAGCACTTCGACGAGATCATGTCCAGCGGCTACAGCGTCAGCCTGTTCACCGACTACCGCGACACCCGCGTCTGGCTGAAGTGCTCCGACGAGCTGACCGACCCCGACTGGTACGGCACCACCGCCGCCGACGGCCCCCGCCACCCGCTGCCCGCCATGCCGGCCGACAGCTGCACCGGCCAGCTCGGCGTGCCCGGCCCCTGGTACGAGCGGCTGCCGCACTTCCGCGCCGACTACCCGCCCAGCGGCGCCGGCGACGAGCTGCAGTCGGAGCTGCTGCTGCCCCGGCGGCACGCGGTCGAGGCGCTGCGCGCGCTGTTCGCGATCGGCGACCGCATCCGGCCCGTGCTGCAGATCTCCGAGGTGCGCTCGATCGCCGCCGACGACCTGTGGCTGAGCCCCTTCAACGGTCGCGAGAGCATCGGCGTGCACTTCACCTGGGTCAAGGACGTCGCCGCCGTCATGCCGGTGCTGGAGCTGGTGGAGGAGACGCTGGCGCCGTTCGAGCCGATCCCGCACTGGGGCAAGCTGTTCACCCGGTGGCCGGAGTGCCCCGAGTCCTTCCGCGCGCTGGCCCGCAGGCTCGACCCCGCCGGCAAGTTCGGCAACGACTTCACCCGGCTACTGCTGGGGGAGTAGCACCCCGCCGGGCACCTGCGCCCCCGGACGTAGCGGGTCACCGGTCCGGGGGACGATGCCAGGCGCCCGTTCGTCGGCCATCGTGGGGTGCATGACCGATCACCCGTTCAGATTCGGCGCGGTCGCCGGGCAGGCCCCCGACGCCGCCGCGTGGACCGGCCTGGCCCGGCGGGCGGAGGGCCTGGGCTACTCGACCCTGCTCGTGCCCGACACGCTCGGCACGTTCTCGCCGTTCACGGCCGCCGCGGTGGCGGCCACGGCCACCACGACGCTGCGCGTCGGCACGTACGTGCTGAGCGCGCCGAACCGCACGCCGCAGGCCGTCGCGTGGGAGAGCGCCACCCTGCACCGGCTCACCGGCGGCCGGTTCGAGCTGGGGCTCGGCGCCGGGCGGCCCGGCGCCGAGGCCGACGCGGCGGCGCTCGGCGTGCGCTTCGGCACGCCGGGCGAGCGCATCGAGCGGCTGTCCGAGACCATCGACGCCGTCCAGGACGTCCGGATCCTCGTGGCCGCCTCCGGCACCAGGCTGCTGCGGCTGGCCGCGCGCAGGGCCGACACGGTCGCGCTCGGCGTGCCGGCGCACTACACGGAGGAGCAGGTCGCGGCCAAGCTCGACGAGCTGTACGAGCTGGCCGGCGACCGCTTCCACGACCTGGAGCTGGCCATGAACCTGGCCTGCGCCGGCTCCGAGCCGCCCGACTGGGCGCTGAGCCGCTTCGGCCGCACCGGCACCGGCATCCTCACCGGCACGGTGACGGAGATGGCCGACACGCTGCGCCGCCGCCGCGATCATCTCGGGGTCTCGTACGTGTCGGTGAACGCCCAGTTCATGGACGCTTTCGCCCCGGTCGTGGAACGGCTCGCCGGTACCTGACGGAACCTGACAGGTACGGCTGCCAGGATGAGGCCATGACCGCCAAGGGAACCTTCGAGACCGCCGGCTGGACCCCGCAGCCGCCGTACGACGAGCGCGACGGCATCACGCTGGGGGTCGTCACCCTGACCAAGACCTTCTCCGGCGACCTGACCGGCACCAGCCTCGTCACCATGCTGGTCGCCTCCACTCCGGTGGAGGAGTCCCGCTCGTACGTGGCGCTGGAGCGCATCGAGGGCACCCTGCACGGGCGGGCGGGCAGCTTCGTCGTCCAGCACGACGCCACCAGCGACAACGGCGCGCAGACGCTGCGCATCAGGGTCGTGGCCGACTCGGGCACGGGCGAGCTGCGCGGCCTGCGGGGCGAGATGGGCATCGCCATCGACCCCGACGGCGGCCACTCCTACACCTTCGACTACACGCTCTGACCGCCCCGCGGGCTAGACGCCCTCGGGAAGGGTGCGCATCCGGTTCAGGATCGGGACTAGCTGCTCCTCCTCGTAGTCCAGGTGGGCCTCCAGCTCGGTGGCGAGCCGGTCGAGCTCCGCGCGGACCCCGTCGCCCGCGGCCAGGCACGTCCTGATCTCGTTCATGAGCCGGGCCACCACCTGGTGCTCCGCGCGGAGCCTGGCCAGTGCGGCGGCCAGCTCGGGGTGCTCGGTGCCGAGGTGGGGGAAGAGCGCGCCGTCCTCGCCCTCGTGGTGCAGGTGGAGGGCGTCGCAGAAGGCCAGGCAGTGCGTACGCAGGTCGGCCGCCTCCAGCCTGGACTCCCGGAGGGCGGCCAGGTCCCTGCGGAAGCCGTCGTGCAGCTTGACGAGCTCGTCACCCCAGGCGACGAGCCGCTGTCCGTCCGTCATGCCAGTTCCTTTCGGGAGAAGGTGCCGTAGAGGGCGGCGAAGAGGGTGGCCAGCAGGCCGGCCAGGGCCGCCACGCCGAAGCTCCAGCCGGCGCCGCCGCCCGCCAGCACGGCCGCCCCGACCGCGCCGGCCACGCTGCTGCCGACGATCCTGACCAGCGCGTTGATGCCGCCGGCCGCGGCCGTCCTGGCCGGCTCCACGTGCTCGACCGCCATCGTGCCGAGCGCCGCGTAGCCGAGGCCGACGCCGAGCCCGAGCACGGTCGCGGCGCCGTACAGGTCGGTGCCGGACGACCGGGACACCGCCAGCCACAGCGCCGCGGCCGTCACCAGCGCCGAGCCGGCCGCCACCAGCGCGGAGGCGGTGAAGCGGCGCATCAGCGGGCCCGCCAGCACCGAGACCACGAGCATCAGCACCGTCGTGGGCAGCAGGTAGAGCCCGACCTGCAGCACCGACGCCCCGAGCGCGCCCTGGGCCACCGCCGAGACCGTCGTGATGGCCGCGAACAGGGCGAACCCCAGCAGGAACGAGGCCACCGTCGCCCCCACCGTCCTGCGGTGCAGGAGCATGGGCAGCTCGATCAGCGGCTCGGCGGTGCGGCGGGCCGTCACCACCCACACCGCGGCCACCACCACGGCGGCGGCGAGGAGCCCGAGCGTCCACGGCGAGGCCCAGCCCCAGACGGCGCCCTTGCTGACGGCCAGCAGCAGGCAGACCAGCCACACCGTGACCAGCCCCGCCCCGGCCAGGTCGGGCCGCCCCGCGCCGCGTACGGGGGTCTCCCGCACCACCGCCGCCACCAGGGCGAAGCTCAGCGCGCCGAGCCCCGTCAGCGCCCAGAACACCGCCCGGTGGTCCCCGTCGAGCAGCCCCGCGAGGATCATCCCGCCGCCGCTGCCGACGCCGATCGTGGCGCTGAGCACGCCGATCGCGCCCGGCAGCCGGTGGGCCGGCACCAGCTCCCTGACCAGGCCCATGGCCAGCGGCAGCAGCGGCGCGGCGGCGCCCTGGAGCACCCGGCCGGCGATCAGCGGGGCCAGGGTGTCGGAGACGGCGCCGAGGGCCGAGCCGGCGACGAGCAGGGCGAGGGCGGCCAGCGAGACGAGGCGGCGGCCGTACATGTCGCCGAGGCGCGACAGCAGCGGGATCGACACCGCGCCCGACAGCAGGCCGGCGGTGAGCGCCCAGGACACGGTGGTCGGCGGGGCGCCGAGCCGCTGCTCCAGGCCGGGCAGCAGGGGTACCAGCACCGTCATCTGGAGGGTCCCCACGGCCACCCCGAAGGCGAGCACCGCGACGACCGCGAAGTTTTTATACATGTATAAAAAGTAACATGACAGGATGCCGACGCGTACAGGACGACCGCCGAAGATCTCCCGAGCCGAGATCGTCACCGCCGCCGACCGGGTCATCGAGCAGGACGGCGTGGCCGGGCTGACCATGCGCCGGCTGGCCAAGGAGGTCGGCAGCACCGCCATGGCGATCTACCACCACGTCCGCGACAAGGACGAGCTGCTCCTGCTGCTCCTCGACAGCTACGCCGCCACCCTGCCCAAGCCCGAGCTGCCGCGGGAGCCGCGCGAACGGCTGGTCGCCGCCGCCGTCGCCATGCACGAGGCCCTGTCCGGGCGGCCCTGGGCCGTCGAGGTGCTCAGGGCCGACGACCTGCTGTCGGTCGGCGCCCTCTGGTATCCGGAGCACATCGTGGACGCCGCCATGCGCGCAGGGCTGAGCCTGGAGGAGGCCGTGGACGCGTACCGGATCGTCTGGCACTACACGGCCGGTGAGATCAGCGCCAGGGTGGCGGCGGGCAGGCGGCGCCAGGAAGGCGGGACCACCTACCGGGAGCGGGTGTTCGCCGAGCTGGACGCCGCCCAGTTTCCCCGGCTGAGCGAGGTGGGGGAGCGGTGGGCGGAGCTGACCGCCCGCGACACCTACGCCAAGGGGGTGCGGGCGCTGGCGCAGGGGCTCCTGCCCTGACGCTCGTTCCGAACGGGCTTCTCACCGGAAAATCGGTGGCCGGGCGGGCGGCGTCCGTGAAACGGTCGAGTCACGATGATCCAGTGGACCGAGGCGGGGCAGGAGCGCTCGGCGGCCTGGCGCTCCGCGCTGGGGGCGCCACCGCCCAAACGCGTCATCGTCGCCGACGACCGCATGAAGGCCGCCACCGCCTACCGCCTGGCCTGCGAAGGCACCGCGCTGCTGTGGCGCGGCGACTTCCAGAACGCCCGCCAGCTCCTGGCCGCCATGGGCCGCCGCTGCAAACCGGCCGCCCCCGGCAGCGGCTTCCACCGCCACCGCCAGGCCCAGTCGCAGCGCGCCCGCACGCTCGGCATGCTGCTCGTCCCCTACGCCGAAGGCCACGTCGTGCCGCTGCGCCGGGCGCCCGACGTGCGGGAGGCGTGCGCCGAGGTGTACGGGCCCGACGCGCCGCCCTCCGTCGGCCAGCTCCGCGAGCTGCTCGGGCTCATCGGCGCGCACGAGTGGCGCAAGAAAGGAGTGCACGTGCCGGCGCTCGGCGCCCGCGTGCACCCGCACCACGGCGTGTTCTCCCCCATCAGGGGCGAGTACGTCGAGCTGGTCGCCGAGGCGCCGCTGCCGGGCGACCGGCTCGCCTTCGACGTCGGCACCGGCACCGGTGTGCTCGCCGCCGTGCTCGCCCGGCGCGGCGTCCGGCACGTCGTCGCCACCGACCTCGACCCGCGGGCCGTCGAGTGCGCCGGCGACAACCTGGCTCGGCTCGGGCTCGACGAGCGGGTGGAGGTGGTGCGCACCGACCTGTTCCCGCCGGGACGGGCGCCGCTGATCGTGTGCAACCCGCCGTGGCTGCCCGCCACGCCCGTGTCGCCGCTCGATCACGCCGTCTACGATCCGGGCGGGCGGATGTTGCGGGGGTTTCTGGACGGGCTGGGGGAGCACCTGGAGCCCGGGGGTGAGGGGTGGCTCATCCTGTCGGACCTCGCCGAGCACCTGGGGTTGCGCAGCCGGGGTGAGCTGCTGGCCGCCTTCGACGCGGCGGGGCTGCGGGTGGCGGGGCGGCTCGACGTCACCCCGCGCCATCGGCGTCCGTCCGACGAGGACGACCCGCTGCACGCGGCCCGGGCCGCCGAGGTGACCTCGCTCTGGCGCCTCACGCACTGAGGCACCGCCCGCCCGGGCCGTACTCCGGTGCGGGTCCTTGAGGGGGAGGGGGCGCATGGGGCGGGCGGCGGGCCGGGTGGTCAGGGGCTGAAGGCTTTGCGGTAGGCCGAGGGGGAGGTGCGCATGGCGCGGGTGAAGTGGTGGCGGAAGGTCACCGGGCTTTCGAAGCCGACCGCCGCCCCGATCTCCTCCACCGGCGCCGCCGTCGACTCCAGCAAGGGGAGGCTGGCCGCGACCCGCTGGGAGATGACCCAGCGCAGCGGGCTGGTGCCGGTGCGGAGCTTGAAGCGGCGGATGAACGTGCGCTCCGACATGTGCGCCACCGAGGCCAGCTCGGCCACGGTGATCGGGGTGGCGAGGTGGTCCATAGCCCAGGCCATCGCCCTGGCGACGGCGTCGTCGTCCTCGACGGGGGTGACGGCGGCCTGGATGAACTGGGCCTGGCCGCCCTCCCGGTGCGGGGGCACGACGAGGCGGCGGGCGACGGTGTTGGCGACGCCGGGGCCGTGGTCGCGGCGGACGAGGTGGATCAGCAGGTCGAGCCCCGCGGCGCTGCCGGCGCTGGTCAGCACGTCGCCGTCGTCCACGTACAGGACGGAGGGGTTGACGCGGACGGCGGGGAAGCGCTCCTGGAGGAGGGTGGCGTAGCGCCAGTGGGTGGTGGCGGGGCGGCCGTCGAGCAGGCCGGCGGCGGCCAGCGCGAACGCGCCGGAGCAGATCGACACCATGCGCGCGCCCCGCTCGTACGCCTCCCGCAGGGCCCGCACCAGCGCCGCGGAGACGGGCCCGCGGACGTCGGCCACGCCGGGGACGATCACGGTGTCGGCCGTGGCGAGCGCGTCGAGGCCGTGCCCGGCCGTCATGGTGAACCCGCCGACGACGCGCAGCGGCTGCAGGGTCTCGGCGCAGACGGTGAGGTCGTACCAGGGCAGGTCCAGCTCGGGCCGGGGCAGGCCGAACAGCTCGACGACGCATCCCAGCTCGAAGGGCGCCATCCCGTCGAAGGCCAGGACGGCGACGCGGTGGGGCCTGGCGGGAGGGGGCAGCAGCATGACCGCATGTTAGCTGTGCCCTCTACGCGGCAGGAGGGATATATGCATATTTCGGGAGTACAGACCGTTTTGCCCGATCACCGCTACGAGCAGGCGGAGATCACCGAGGCGTTCTCCCGGCTGACCGACTGCGACGAGGAGCTGCTGAGGCGATTCCACCAGGCGACCGGGGTGCGGGGTCGCAACCTCGCGCTGCCGCTGGCCGACTACGCCAAGCTCGACTCCTTCGCGCGCGCCAACGACGCCTACGTCGAGCACGCGCTGGAGCTGGGCGAGCAGGCGCTGGCGGGCGCGCTGCACAAGGCGGACGTGCGCCCCGAGAAGGTCGATCACCTGCTGTTCTGCTCCACCACCGGCCTGGCCACGCCCTCGCTCGACGCCAAGCTGGCCCAGCGGATGGGCCTGCGGCCCGACGTGAAACGGGTGCCCGTGTTCGGCCTGGGCTGCGCGGCGGGCGCGGCCGGGCTGTCCCGCCTGCACGACTACCTGCGCGGCTGGCCCGACCACGTGGCGGTGCTGGTGTGCGTGGAGCTGTGCTCGCTGACGATCCAGCGCGACGACACCTCGATCGCGAACCTGGTGGCCAGCGGCCTGTTCGGCGACGGCGCGGCGGCCGTCGTCGCGACCGGCCGGGGCCCGGGCCCGAGGTGGTCGCCACCCGCAGCCGGCTCTACCCCGGGACCGAGCACCTGATGGGCTGGGAGGTGGGCGAGCACGGCTTCCGCATCGTGCTGGACGCGGACCTGACCGGGTTCGTGGAGGAGGTGCTGGCCGCCGACATCAGGGCGTTCCTGGCCGACTACGGCCTGACGCCCGAACAGGTCGCCACCTGGGTCTGCCACCCGGGCGGCCCGAAGGTCATCGAGAAGATCGTGGAGACGCTCGGCCTGCCGGCCAAGGCGCTCGACGTGACGTGGAGCTCGCTGCGCGAGCACGGCAACCTGTCGTCGGTCTCGGTGCTGCACGTGCTCCAGGAGACCCGCGGCCGGCCCGGCACGCCGGCCGTGCTCATGGCGCTGGGGCCGGGGTTCTCGGCCGAGCTGCTCCTGCTGCACTGGTGAGCGCCGATGGCCGCGTACGCGCTGCTCATCGGCCTGGTCGTGGCCGAACGGCTGGCGGAGCTGGTCGTGGCCAGGCGCAACCTGGCCTGGGCCAGGGCCCGAGGGGGCGTCGAGTACGGCGCGGGCCACTACCCGTGGATCGTGCTGGCTCATGTGGGGCTGCTGGCGGCGGCGCCGGCCGAGGTGTGGCTGCTCGACCGGCCGTTCGTGCCGGCGCTCGGCTGGCCCATGCTCGCCGTCGTCGTGCTGGCGCAGGGGTTGCGCTGGTGGTGCATCCGCACGCTGGGCCACCAGTGGAACACGCGGGTCGTGGTGGTGCCCGGCCTGCCGCTGGTGGACCGGGGCCGTACCGGTGGCTGCGGCACCCCAACTACGTCGCCGTGGTCGCGGAAGGGCTCGCGCTGCCCCTCGTCCACACGGCCTGGCTGACGGCCCTGGCGTTCACGATCACGAATGCGATACTTCTCGCCGTTCGGGTCCGGGTGGAGAACGCGGCACTGGCACACTAGAACGTATGAACGAGATCCTGCCACTGATGAAGGGCGCCGCCGCGCGCACCACCGAGGTCGTCCGCGCCGTCGGCGACGACCAGCTCGGGCTGCCCACCCCGTGCTCCGACTTCGACGTCAAGGCGCTGCTCAACCACCTGGAGTGGGTCGCCTCCCTGTTCGAGTCGGTCGCCGCCGGAGGGCCCTTCGTGCCGCCGAAGCAGGACTACACGGGCGACTTCCCCGAGCGGGTCGAGCGCATGCTGGCCGTCTACGAGCGCCCCGAGGCGTGGGAGGGCGTCAGCGAGGCCATGGGCGGCCTGCCCAGGCCCGTCCTGGCCAACATGGCGCTGACCGACCTCGTCGCGCACGGCTGGGACCTGTCGCGGGCGACCGGCCTCGACTACGAGGTGGACGACGAGACCGCCGCCACGCTGGTGGCGTTCTGCGCGCAGATGGCGCCGATGGGGCGCGAGCGCGGCGCGTTCGGCCCCGAGGTCCGGGTGCCGGACGACGCGCCGGCGCTCGACCGCTTCCTCGGGATCATCGGCCGGGATCCGGCCTGGAAACCGTGATCCGCGGCAGGTCCTCGGGCGCCTTGCCGGGATACAGGCCGGTCAGCAGGGTGCTCACCGTGTAGAGGTGCCAGGCCAGGGCCGGTTTCCGCACGACGGGGTCGGCGAAGAGCGCGCGCACCTCGTCCGGCTCGACGATCGGGGCCAGAGCGTCGAGGCTGCCGAGCACCTGCCGGCGCAGCACGTCCGTGAGGGCGGGGCCGGGGCTGGTGCGCCAGCTCCACCCGCCTCCGGTCTTCGTGGTGGGCAGGTGCGGGGGCGGGTCGGGCAGGCGGGTGCGGGCGGACCAGGGGAAGCGGCGCTTCGCCGGGGTGCTCTCGGCGCTCTGGACGAAGCGCCATTGCTTTCCCTCGATCGGCACGTCCCGCAATTCCGGGGCCAGCCGCAATATCAGCGTATAAATGACCTCTTCGGAGAGCCGCCAGCTCTGGTCCAGGCTCAGCGCCGCGCGTACCACGCGATTGTCGAGGAACGGCCGCACGGGGTCGCCCCGCCGCAGCGAGCCCGCGCGGGCGCTGGCCTGCCAGCGCCCCACCTTGTACCAGATGTAGAGGTGGTCCAGCGTCTCCAGCCGGTTCTCGCGCGCCAGCCACGGCCTGGCCAGCTCGCGCGCGTGCTCGTTGGCCTCGGCGGTGAACAGCTTGGCGTCCTTGGTGAACGTGGTCTCGATGCGCCGCCGCAGCGCCTGGTCGCCGAGGTCGGTCTGGAGCAGGTTCAGGCTGCCCGCGCGCAGGGTCTCGCCGCTCTGGCCGGACATGGTGGGCTTGCCGGAGTACGGCAGGTAGCTCACGATCGTCTCGTACGCCGAGGTCATGCCCTCGCACGTGCGCAGCGTCTCCCAGGCGCGGCCGAGCGGATGCTCCACCAGCACCGCGTCCTTCGCGGCGGTCTGCGGCGGGGCGATGACGGTGTGCTCGACCCCGAGCCGCTCCGCGATCATCCGGGCGATGATCACGTCGGGGTGCGTGTCCAGCCCGTTCGTCGTCGTCCTGAACGGCACCCGCGCCGCGTGCAGCAGCGCCGCCAGGATGCGGGTGTCACGGCCGCCGGTCAGCGCCAGGTTCACCGGCTCGCCCAGGTCGCGCAGCGGCGCCACGGTCGCCAGCAGCGCCTCGGCCAGCTCGCCGACCGCCGCCCGCTTGTGCCGCGCCGACGTGGGCGCCGGCGCCGCCTGCGGCAGCGGGGTCTCGGTGACCGTACGCACGCCGTCCCGCACCACGAGGCGCGAGCTGGGCCGCAGCGCCGACACCCCCTTGTACGGCGTCTCGTCCGACAGGAAGAACCCCTGCCTGACCATCGACTGCAGGGCGAGCACGTCGAAGTCGACCCGCTCGTCCGGCCGGGCCATCAGGTGCACGAGCAAGGCGCGGCTGCCGACGATGTGCAGCTCCGGCGTCTCGGCGTGGAAGACGGGGCAGACCCGGTTGATCGCGGTGCTCGCGCCCAGCTCGCCGTCGCGCGCGAACCAGACCGAGAAGCAGCCGCCCACGGAGTCGTCCGGCAGCGCCGTCACCTCGGACGGGTCGGCCAGGTGGCCGTTGAGCCCGATGACGCGGCCGCCGTGCTCGGTGATGAGCGGAGGCTGCCGCGCGTCGTCGGGCTCGTTGGTCCAGGCGAACAGGGAGACGCCACGGCCGTGCCATTCCCGGCCCCGGATGACGTCGGGAGGCACGGGAAAGGCCCATTCGATCACGGAACGGGCTCTATTCAGAATCGCCGGGGAAATGTCCTGTCGCTTTGCGGCCAGCCCCAAATAGACGCGCATCGCACCAGGGATACCTCATTTTCCCCATATGTCACAACTGATCACGTATCGATCGCGGTTTGCGCTCGCTTGCGTCACCTGCCCGGCCGTCATGGAGCGGATTCCGTCGTACGGCATGGAGGTGGTTGAGATGAAATTTCGCCCTTTGGCGGTTGGGGTGGGCCTTATCGCCCTCCTGGGCCTGACGGCGTGCGGCGGTGGCGCCGAGCAGGCCGGCAGCGGCCAGTCGGCCCCCGTGGGAACCGGCGCGCCACTGAAGCCGGTCGTACCCGACCAGGGTGAGGCCGAAGCCGGAACGGAAGCCCGTCCGGAGGCGTCGGCCCAGGAGAACGGCGAGGACGGCGAAAAGGACACGACGACCGCGCAGATCTCCACGTTCGCCCTCGACGTGGACACCGCCTCGTACGGCTACGCCCGCCGTACGCTCCAGGAGGGCCGCTGGCCCGCCCCCGGGGAGATTCGCCCCGAGGAGTGGGTGAACGCCTTCCGCCAGGACTACGCCCAGCCCTCCGGCGACGGGTTCACCGTGCACGTGGACGGCGCCCGGCTGCCGCAGCGCGACGAGGCCGTGCTGCGCGTCGGCCTGCAGACCCGCGCCTCCGACTCCGCCGAGCGGCGGCCGGCGAACCTGACGTTCGTCGTGGACGTGTCGGGCTCGATGGCCGAGGCCGGCCGGCTCGACCTGGTCAAGTCCAGCCTGCTGAAGCTGCTCGACCAGCTGGCCCCCGGCGACCAGGTCTCGATCGTCTCCTTCAGCGACGAGGCGCAGGTGCTGGCCTCCATGACCCCGCTGACGGCCAGGGACGAGCTGCGGGCGGCGGTCGAGCGGCTGTCCGTGGCCGGCGGCACGAACCTCCAGGCCGGGGTGCTCACCGGCTACGGGGAGGCCGTCAAGGCGTTCCGTCCCGCCGCCACCAACCGCGTCATCCTGCTGTCGGACGGCCTGGCCAACCAGGGCGCGACCGAGTGGCAGACCATCTCGGACCAGGTCAAGGAGCAGGCCGCCAAGCAGCTCACGCTGCTCACCGTCGGCGTCGGCCGCGACTACGGCGACGAGCTGATGGAGCGGCTGGCCGACACCGGCGACGGCATGGCCGTGTACGTCAGCGGCGAGGAGGAGGCCACCCGGCTCTTCACCACCCAGCTCCCCGCCACCCTCGACCTGCGCGCCCGCGACGCCAAGGCCCAGGTCGTCTTCAACCCGGCCGTGGTGGACAGCTACCGGCTCATCGGCTACGAGAACCGCGCCCTGAGCACGGAGGAGTTCCGCGACGACAGCCGCGACGGCGGCGAGATCGGCCCCGGCCACTCCGTCACCGCCCTGTACGCGGTGAAGCTCAAGCCGGGCGCCGACGGCCAGCTCGCCCAGGCCACGGTGCGCTGGCTCGACCCCGACACCAGGACCGCCTCGGAAAGCAGCAAGTCGCTCGACTCGGGTGAGCTGGCCGGCTCCATCTGGGACAAGGCGCCCGTGCGGCTGCAGGTGGACGTCGTGGTGGCGGCGTTCGCGACGTACCTGCGGGACCGGCAGGCGTTCGGCCTGGACCTGCAGACGCTCGGCGAGCACGCCGGCCGGCTGGCGGCCGACTCCGAGGACCCGATGGTCACGGAGCTGGTCACCCTCATCGATCGGGCCAAGGCGGTCGGCTGACCGTCGCGCTCGGCGCCTGCCCCTCGGTGACGTGTGCTCGGGTGGTCCTGAAGTCGGATACACTTTTACACGCAACGAGGGGCTATAGCGCAGTTGGTAGCGCGCCTCCATGGCATGGAGGAGGTCTGGGGTTCGAATCCCCATAGCTCCACCCCGTTGACGAGATCCCGTCCGATCAGCTTGATCGGGCGGGATTTTCGCGTTTCCGGGGGCGGAATCCGCGCGCTATCGAACTGGAGTTCGTATCATGGAGCAATGAGCCCTGTCGAACTGCCTGAGATCTGGCGCCCGCCGCTCGTGGAGACGGTTCCCGACGGCACGGCGCGTTACCTGCTGGCCTGGAGCGACGACGCGCAGGGGTCGCGGTGGGGATACCTGCTGTGGCCGCCCCGCACGCTGGAGGCGCACGGCGGCGTGCGGCACGAGGCGAGCGCCCGCTGGGTGCACTGGGCGGAGATCCGCCCGGTCGACGGCGAGGACTACACCACGGTTCCGATCGCCGACCCCCTGGTGGGCCCGGGAATGCCTGACTAGGGTCAGAGAATGGACGGTACGGCGATCGCGCGGGTGCGCCGCTTCCAGCGCACCGTGACGCAGCGCATCGGAGCGCTCGAAGACGCCTTCATGGGCCGCGACCGGCCGCTCGGGCAGGCGCGGGTGCTGTGGGAGATCGGCCGCGACGGCAGCGAGATCCGCGCGCTGCGGGCCCGGCTGGAGCTCGACTCCGGCTACCTGAGCAGGCTGCTGCGCGCCCTGGAGGCCGACGGCCTGGTCGTCGTCGAGGCGGGCGGGGCCGACGGGCGGGTGCGCACGGCCCGCCTCACCCCGGCCGGGGCGGCCGAGCGGGCGGAGCTCGACCGGCGCTCCGACGAGGCGGCCGCCGCGCTGCTCAGGCCGCTGTCGGCCGGGCAGCGCGAGCGGCTGGTGGCCGCGATGTCGGAGGTCGAGCGGCTGCTGGCCGCCTCCATGGTGGAGGTCGCCGCCCTCGACCCCCGGCAGCCCGCCGCCCGCCACTGCCTGACGGCCTACGTCGCCGAGCTGGGGCGGCGCTTCGAGGGCGGCTTCGACCCGGCGCGCAGCCTCCCGGCCGCCGACGACGAGCTGCGCCCGCCCGCCGGGTTGCTGCTCGTCGCCACCCTGCACGCCGAGCCGGTGGGCTGCGTGGCGCTGAAGCTCCACCGGGAGACGGCGGAGATCAAGCGCATGTGGGTGGATCCGTCGGCGCGGGGCCTCGGGCTGGGGCGGCGGCTGCTCGCCGAGGCCGAGTCGCGGGCGGCCGGGGAGGGCGTGCGCACGCTGCGCCTGGAGACCAACCGGGCGCTCACCGAGGCCGTCGCCCTCTACCGCTCCTCCGGCTACACGGAGGTGCCGGCGTTCAATGACGAGCCCTACGCCCACCACTGGTTCGAGAAGCACCTCCCCGGCCCCGCCGATCAGCCCACCCGCGCCAGCCGGTAGGCGCCGCCCTCCTCCCACAGCAGCCACGGCCCGGCCGCCAGCACGAGGCCGGGCTGCTTGAGCGTCACGCCCGTCACGGGGTCGTGCACGATCGAGGCGCCGCCCGTCGTGTACGCGACCAGCCGGTCCCCGGCCGTCATGCGGGCCTGCTCGCCCTTGCCCGGCGCCGGCACCGCGCCGGACGTCCGCTCCGGCCCCCACGAGTCGCGCGGCACGCTGTGCAGCGTCTTCCCCGTCACCCAGACGAACGCGGTGTCGGTCGCCGCCGCCTGCCACCGCTGCGCGCGCCGGCCCATCGTCTGCGCCCGCACGCCGGCCGGCAGCGGGTGCTCGGCCGCGACCCGCATCGTCCGCACGTCCACCAGCCGCAGCTTCCTGTCGTCGGCCGGCTCGACGACGAACAGGTAGGGGTAGGAGAACGCGACTGCCGTGCCGGTGGCGGGCCGGCCGTTCGTGACCGTCCGGCCGGGCTCCGCGCAGCCCACGGCCACCCAGGGCTGCAGCATGGGGTCGTTGCCGGCGATCGCGCCGCCGTCCACCCAGACGGGCGCCTCGGGGTCGGTGCCCTGGGGGCTGATCGTGCGGATGCTCCCGTCGGCCGCGCGGCAGCGCTGCTCGCCGTTCTCCGTCCAGGTGCGCAGCCCCTCGGCCGCGCCCAGGCCCGAGCGCGCCGAGAAGCCGGCGGCCTCGGGTGCGCCGCCGGTCGCGGACGTCTCCGCCACCGCGCCACCGGGGGTGAGCCCGAGCACGGTGCCGTCGGAGCCGAGCGCCGCCGGCGTGAACGGCTCGCCCGCCCCCGTACGGCCGCCGACCTCCACCATGCCCGTCACGGCCACCAGCCGGCGCAACCGCTCCGCGAACGCCTCGTTACGGCCCGAGCCAGGGGAGGGCGTGATGGTCCTCGTGGGCGTGGGCCGGTCGGCGGGCGGGGGACCGGGGGAGACCGTGACGGTCCTGGTGACCGTGGGACTGGGCGCGACCGTAGCGGCGAAGTCGCCGCTTCCGCCGCGCAGCATCAGCGGTGCCGCGACCAGCACCGCGGCCTGGCAGGCGAGCGCCGCCAGCCAGGCGGCCCGGCGCTTCCTGCGCCTGACCGCCACCGACCGGTGGATCCGGCCCGCCAGGCCCGGCGGCGGGTCCGCCCGGCCCGGCTCGCCGAGCAGCGTGCCCAGCCTGCTCTCCAGGTCATCCATGGTCCACCTCCGCACCTCGCACGGCCTCACGGAGCCGGGCGAGCCCCCGCGACGCCTGGCTCTTGACGCTGCCGCGGCTGCACCCCAGCAGACGGGCGATCTCCTCGTCGCTGCGCTCCTCGACGTAACGCAGCACCAGGACGGCCCGCGTACGAGGGGGCAGCTCGGCGACGCGGGAGCGCACCCCCGCGTCGTCCAGCAGGCGTTCCAGCCCCAGGTCCTCGGCCGCCGGCTCGGGCGGCGCGGCCACGCTGACCTCGCGCCTGGGCCGCCGCCACCGGTTGGCCATGATGCGGATCATGGCCGTGCGGACGTACCCCTCGGGGGACTCCTTCCGCCTGACGGCGGACCAGCGCAGTCCGGTACGGGTGAGCGCCTCCTGCACCAGGTCCTCGGCGTCGTGCCGGTTCTGGGTCAGGACCATGGCGTAGCGATAGAGCGCAGGTAGTCGCTGCGCCACGAATGTCTCGAACGTCGGATCGTCCACTCGCACCTCCGCCCTCCAAGGACACCTCAGAGGGCCGGAGGGTTGAGCGGGATCCTCACACGGGCGGGTTGAAGCGGTGGTAGCCGGGTGAAGTCCATCCGGCCGGCAGGGTGCCGGCGAGGTGGACGTACGCGTCGATCTCGAACCGCACGACGCGCGGCTCGCTCCACTCCACCCGCGCCCGGCCGGTGAGCTGGAGGGTCTCGCCGCGCTCCCAGTCGGGGAAGAGCAGCCCCGCGGCCGGGTCGAGCTCCAGGTTGCCGAGCGTCATGTACATGCCGTTGCCCTGGTAGTCGGGGAACTCCAGGGTGCGCGGCCCGGTGACGCGGACGAAGCCGGGGTTGCCGCCCCGGTGCGACACGTCCGCGCCGTGGCCCTCGGCGCGGGTGGCGATGAAGAACGTGTCGGCGGCGGCGATCCAGTCGCGGTGCCGCTCCTCCAGCGTGGTGCCGCGGCCGAGGCCGGCGGGGGTGCCGGGGTCCGTGGTGGGCTCGCGGGTCTGGATGTACTTGGGGCAGTTGGCGTAGACCTGCTCCGTCCAGACGACGAGGGACTGCCCGGCCTGTACGGCGGTGCCGTTCACGCGCATCCTGCGCCGCGTGTGCGGCTCGATGGCCAGCAGCCCGATGTCCCGCTCCGCCGCGAACAGCCCGTGCAGCGGGTCGTCGGCGGCGGGCAGCGCGCGCAGCACGACGGTGCGGTCATCCTCGGCCTCGGCGAACCCGGCGGGCCCGGTGAGCACGCCCGCCCACAGCCGCCCGCGGTCGTCGGCGGCGCCGGCCACGATCATGCGCTGGTCGCGCAGGAACGCGGCCGCCGCGGCCGGGATCTCGGGCCGGGTGCGCGAGCTGCCGTGCTCGGCCAGGCGCACCCCGGTGCGCCGCTGCACGGCGACCTCGCCCGGATGGCTCTTCATTAGAAGAACCCGCAGGTGGGGGCGCCGGTGGTGGGCGCGGGCCGGTCACCGGCGCCGTCGGGGGCGAAGATCTCCAGCCGGATGCCGTCGGGGTCCTCGAAGAACACGCCGCCCGACGAGGCGCCCTCGCCGTGCGGCACCACGCCGTCGTGGTAGAGGGGCGCGCCGAGCTCCCTGATCACCTGCTCGGCCCGCCGTACCGCGTCGAGGTCGGCCACCTGGAACGACAGGTGGTGCAGCCCCGGCAGGGCGGTGGCGAAGCGGCCCTCGCTCTGCTGCCAGAGCGTCAGCACCAGCGTGCCGTCCTGGGCCAGGAACGCGTAGCGCCGCCCGTCCTGCTGCGACTCGCCCGCCACCGCGAACCCGAAGACGCGCCGGTAGAACTCCTTGGACGCCTCGAGGTCGGTGACGTTGAGCCCGATGTGCCCGGTCTGAAAGGACATCCCACACTCCTCTAACGGATGCACGACTGATTTGCCGTTAGAAGCACTATAACGGCAAATCAGATGCTTTGGCGTTAGAAGAGGGTCATTTCTTGTGCTCCCGGTAGTGCCTGGCCGCTCGGGCGCGGTTCCCGCAGGCCGTCGAGCACCACTCCTGACGTGGGTGTTCCTTGACGTAATAGAGCACGCAGCGGGGCGCCTGGCAGGTGCGCAACAAGGCCCGCTCGGGGCTCGCCAGGAACTCGACGGCCGCCGTGGCGAGCCGGCCGCGCAGCCGGGCGGACGCGTCGGCGGGCGACACGGTGACGAGGGCGGGCTCGCCGTCCCAGGAGAGCTGCGGAGCCGTGGGCGCCGCCAGGGCTGTGGCGTTGACCAGCGCCAGCGCCTCCTCGAACGGGGGCAGCTCGGCCGCGTCCGCCCGGCTCGGCGGCCCGGGCGCCACGGCCCTGGCGAACAGGGCGCGGACCGCCTGGCGCAGGCGCACGGTCTCCTGCCGCAGCTCCTCCGAGGCGGTGAAGGACGCGTCGAGGCCCAGCTCCGCCGCGTGCTCGCGAGCCCAGGCCGTCATCCCCTCGACGTCGGACAGGTTGTCGACCAGGCCCGAGCGGGCGGCTCTGACCGTGCTGACGAAATCAAGGCTCAGGAACGACATCTCCCCAATCTAACGCCTGCTCGGAAGGGGAGCCGTTAGATAAAAGATGCGTGATCAGAAAATTTGCTGATCACGCAAAATCCTTCTAGAGTCGGCGGCGTGACCGGACTGCGAGAGCGCAAGAAGCAGGCCACGCGCGAGGCCCTGATGACGGCCGCGCTGCGGCTGGCCCTGGAGCGCGGCCTGGACAACGTCCGGGTCGAGGACATCGCGGCCGAGGCCGGCGTCTCGCCCCGCACGTACAACAACTACTTCGCCAGCAAGTACGAGGCGATCACCGCCCGCCACACCGACCGCGTCCGCGCGTCCGTCGAGGCGCTGCGCGCCCGGCCCGCCGGCGAGCCCTTCTGGGACGCGCTGACCGAGGCCATGGTGCAGCCGTGGGCCCGCCACGCCGGCACCACCGGCCAGGCGCCGGCGCCCGAGCTGCTGGCCGGCATCCGCATGCTCAGCGAGGAGCCCGCGCTGCGGGCCGAGTCGCTGAAGGTGGCCTTCGCCGCCGACGGCGAGCTGGCCGCGGCCATCGCCGAGCGCGTCGGCGCCGACCCCGCCCGCGACCTGTACCCCAGCCTGGTCGCGGTCACCGTGACCGCGGCCGTGCAGGCGGGCGTCGCGCACTGGCTGCGCGCCGACCCGCCCGTCCCGCTCGTGCCGGTGCTGCGCGACTGCCTGCGCGCGCTGGCCGCCGGGCTGCCCGCCCCCACCGAATGAGGAGACCCCGCATGGACATCGTGATCGCCGGAGGCGGCCCCAACGGGCTCATGCTGGCCTGCGAGCTGAGCCTGGCGGGAGTCAGGCCGCTCGTGGTCGAGCGCCTGCCGGAGCGCAGCGACCAGCCCAAGGCCAACGGCATCGTCGGCCAGGTCGTACGCCTCCTGCGCCGGCGCGGCCTGGCCGAGCAGGAGGCCCCCATGCCCGCGTTCGTGTTCGGCGCGATGCCGCTGCACCTGGCCGGGCTCGACGACAACCCGCTGCACGGCATCGGCATCAAGCAGCCCGAGCTGGAGGAGCTGCTGGAGCGGCGGGCCCTGGAGCTGGGCGTGGAGATCAGGCGCGGGCACGAGCTGACCGGGCTCGCCCAGGACGCCGACGGGGTGACGCTGGAGGTGGCGGGCCCCGGCGGGCCTTATGAGCTGCGCACCCGCTACCTCGTCGGCTGCGACGGCGCGCACAGCAAGGTGCGGAAGCTGAGCGGGATCGGCTTCCCCGGCACGCACGCCGCCGATGTCGTCAGCCGCACCGCCCACGTCACCATCCCCGGCGGGGTGGCCGGGCGGATCGAGCTGGAGGTGCCGGGAGCGGGCACGTTCGCGCTCTACACCTGGCACAGGACCGAGCGCGGGGCGTACGCGATCCTGCCGGCGGGGCCCGGCGTGTTCACGGTCGCGGCGATGGAGTGGGACTCCGCGCCGCCCGGCGACGACGTGCCCATGACCGTGGCCGAGCTGCGCGAGAGCCTGGCCAGGGTGATCGGCGCCGACCTGCCGCTGGCCGAGCCGGCCGGCCCGGGGCCGCACCTGCTGCGGCGGCTCAACGGCCGCAACACCCGCGTGGCCGACCGCTACCGCGAGGGCAGGGTGTTCGTGGCCGGCGACGCCGCGCACGTGCACTCCGCCATGGGCGCGCCGGGCCTCAACCTGGGCCTCCAGGACGCCGCGAACCTGGCCTGGAAGCTGGCCGCCGAAGTGCGCGGGTGGGCGCCGCCCGGGTTGCTCGACACGTACGACGCCGAGCGCCGGCCCGCCGCCGAGCGGGTCGCCCTGCACACCCAGGCGCAGCTCGCGCTGACCGCGCCGGGGCCCGAGGTGACGGCGCTGCGGCAGGTGTTCGGCGAACTGCTGGGCGACCCGCCCGCCCGGCGGCGCATCGCCTCCCTGCTGGCCGGCTCCGACGTGGTCTACCCGATGCCCGCGCCGCCGCATCCGCTGGTCGGCCGGTTCCTGCCCGACGTGCCCGAGCAGGCCGGGGCGCGGCCCGTGCTGCTCGGCGCGACCGGCGATCTGCGCGTCCGTCATGGGCGGGTGGACGTCGTGCCGTGCGACCGTCCCGAGGCGGTGCTGGTGCGGCCCGACGGGTACGTGGCCTGGGCGGGCGCCCCGGACGAGACGCTGGAGCAGGCGCTGCAGACCTGGTTCGCCGAGTCTGTGGCGTGAGCCGGAGCGCCTAGAGCGCGCGGCGGAAGGTGTGCCTAGAGCGCGCGGCGGAAGGTGTGCCTAGAGCGCGCGGCGGAAGGTGCGGCGGTAGGCCAGCGGCGAGACGCCGACGGCGGTGTGCAGGTGCTGGCGCAGCGACACCGCCGTGCCGAACCCGGCCCGCCTGGCCACCTCCTCCACCCCCAGGTCCGTCGTCTCCAGCAGGTGCCTGGCGTGCTGCACGCGCTGGCCGTTCAGCCACTTCGCCGGGCTCTGGCCGGTCTCCTCGCGAAAGCGCCTGGTGAACGTGCGCACGCTCATCCTCGCGTGCTCGGCCAGCGCGGCCAGGTCGAGCGGGGCGTCGAGGTGGGCGAGCATCCAGTCGCGGGTGGCCGCCGTGCCGCCGCGCTCGCCCAGGGGGAGGGGCCGGTCGATGTACTGGGCCTGGCCGCCGTCCCGCCAGGGCGGCATGACGCAGCGCCTGGCCACCCGGTTGGCCACCTCGCTGCCGTGGTCGCGCCTGATCACGTGCAGGCACAGGTCCAGGCCCGCCGCCACGCCGGCCGAGGTCAGCACGTCGCCGTCGTCCACGAACAACACGTCGGGGTCCAGCCTGACCTTCGGGAAGAGCTCGGCGAAGCGGGCCGCCTCGCGCCAGTGCGTGGTGGCCGGGCGGCCGTCGAGCAGGCCCGCCGCCGCCAGCACGAACGCGCCCGTGCAGATCGACATCGTCCTGGGCCGCCCCTGGAGGGCGGCGAGCAGGGTGTCGGTGATCGTGCCGTCCTTCATGGCCCGGCCCGCGTGGATGCCGGGCACGAGGACGGTGTCGGCCGTGTCGAGCACGTCGAGGTCGTGGTCGGGCTGCACGCTGTAGCCCGCGCCGCACCGTACGGGGCGGCGGCCTTCCGAGCAGGTCACCACCTCGTACAGCTTCTCGCCCGACGCCGTCTCCGCCGCCCAGAACACCTGGCCGGGGACGCCGAGGTCGAGGGTGGCGAAGTGGTTGAGCACCACGACGGCGACGCGATGGGGTCTCATGGCCGGATTCTTACACATATTGGCTTTCCGGCCACTCGTGACCCAGTAAGGGGATAAATCAGGATTGGCGCATGACAGTGAGCACCACCCCCTCCACCCGGCGCGGGCTGCACCGCGCCTGGTACGTCGCGGCCGTCGCGTTCGTGGCGATCCTGGGATCGGCCGGCTTCCGCGCCACCCCCGGCGTGCTGATCACGCCGTTGCAGGAGGAGTTCGGCTGGTCGGCCGGCACGATCTCGCTGGCCATCTCCGTCAACCTGGTGCTCTATGGCCTGACCGCCCCCTTCGCCGCCGCCCTCATGGACCGCTTCGGCATGCGCCGCGTGGTCGCCGTCGCGCTGCTGCTGATCGCGGCGGGCAGCGGCCTGACCGTGTTCATGAGCGCGAGCTGGCAGCTCCTGCTCTGCTGGGGCGTGCTGGTCGGGCTCGGCACCGGCTCGATGGCGCTGGTGTTCGCGGCGACGGTGGTGGACCGCTGGTTCGTCCGCCACCGCGGGCTCGTCACCGGCGTGCTCACCGCCGCGGGGGCCACCGGGCAGCTCGTGTTCCTGCCGGTGCTCGCCCAGCTCGCGCACGGCCCCGGGTGGCGCTTCGCCTCGCTGACCGTGGCCGCGGCGGCGCTGGCCGTGGTGCCGTTCGTGTGGTGGCTGCTGCGCGACCGTCCCGAGGACGTCGGCACGACGGCGCTCGGCGCGGACCCGGCCGCCCCGCGCCCCGAGCCGGCGAGGACCAACGCGGCGCTGCGAGCCGTCACCGTGCTCGCGTCCGCGGCCCGCACGCGGCCGTTCTGGCTGCTCGCGGGCGGCTTCGCGATCTGCGGCGCGAGCACGAACGGCCTGGTCAGCACCCACTTCATCCCCGCCGCCCACGACCACGGCATGGCCGAGCCGGTCGCCGCCGGCCTGCTGGCGATCATCGGCATCTTCGACATCGCGGGCACGGTCGCCTCGGGCTGGCTCAGCGACAAGGTCGACCCCAAGGTGCTGCTCGGCGTCTACTACGGCCTGCGCGGGCTGTCGCTCATGGTGCTGCCCGGCCTGTTCGCGGCCACGACCGAGCCCAGCATGCTGGTCTTCATCATCTTCTACGGCCTCGACTGGGTCGCCACCGTGCCGCCCACGGTCGCCCTGTGCCGGCGCATCTACGGGGCCGACGGCGCCGTGGTGTTCGGCTGGGTGTTCGGCTCCCACCAGGTCGGCGCCGCGATCGCGGCCGTCGGCGCCGGGCTCACCCGCGACCACCTCGGCGCCTACGACCTCGCCTGGTACGCGGCGGGCGCCCTGTGCCTCCTCGCCGCCGGCATGTCCCTGGCCATCGGGCATGCTGGTAGGCGATGAACACCGAGCTGTATGTCCTGCCCCTGGTTGTGCGGATCGAGCGGGCGGCCCCTCCCGAGCGCACCGACGCCCTGGAGGCGGCCGCCATGGCCGTGCTGAGCCTGCTCGACGACCCGGGCGAGTTCGCCGCCGAGGTGCACGCCTGGGAGTCCACCGGGAAGATCCGCAAGGTCGTGCGCCGGGCCAGAGGCGCCGAGTGGCGCCGGGCCGTCGCGCTGCCCGGCCGAACGATCGAGCACCGCACCGCCGAGGTGCGCGTGCACCCGCCCGTGCCGCTCGACGACTGGCCGCGCGACCTGGCCCGGCTGCAGGTGTCCGGCACCGAGCTGACCGACACCGCCGCGCCGGGGCCCGCCGGGCCGCCCGTCCTGTGGGCCAACCCGGCGCTGGAGATGTCCGCGGGCAAGGCCATGGCGCAGGCCGGGCACGCCGCCCAGCTCGCCTGGTGGGCCAGCGACGCGGGAGAGCGGGCCGCCTGGCGCGAGCGCGGCCTTTCCGCATCCGTACGGACGGCGGCCACGCCGGCGGAGTTCGAGGCCATGGTGGCGGCCGGGCTGCCCGTGGTGCGGGACGCCGGGTTCACCGAGATCGAGCCCGGCTCGTGCACGTTCGTGGCCGACGCGCCCTGGCTGGCCGGCCGCGTCGCCCGTTCCTAAGGCTCCTGGATCCTGAACACGTCCGCGAGCACGCCGCCCGCCGGGGTGATCCTGGCGGGCGACGGGCTGTCGTAGACCACCATGAGCCGGTCGTCGGCCAGCCGCACCATGCCCTCGGGGTGGTCGCAGCCCACGCCGTACGGCAGCTCCAGCACGGTCTCCAGCTCGTCCGCCGGGACGACGCCCGCCCGCTTGGCGCGCGGGCGCCAGCGCACGACGCGTACCGGGCCGTCGAGGTCCATGGTGGGCCCGGCCAGGAGCAGCAGCGCGTTCCCGTCGGGGCACATGTCGCGCACGCCGAGGCCGCTCAGGTTCAGGAAGTGCTTGCGGTACGGCTCGCTCAGCCGCAGGCGCCCCTTGCCCGCGTCCTCGACCCGCAGCTCCAGCACCACGGCCCAGCCGCGCAGCACGGGGCCGCGCAGGCCGAGGTAGACGCGGTCGGGGGTGACCGCGATGCCCTCGATGTCGAGCCCGTTGTCCTTGCCGGGCAGGGCCAGGAACGGCGCGAGGTGCGGGTCGTCGCGCAGGTGCTCGGTGAGGTCGCGGGAGCCCGACATGACCGCGCCGCGTTGAGGTGACTCGGTGCGGGGGTCGAGCGGCAGGCGGGCCAGGATGAAGCGGTTCTCCTCCCTGATCACCGAGGCCAGCCGTTCGGGGCCGCGCTCCGGGTCCTTCGCCCTGACCTTCCTGCGCTTCAGGCTGTGCGAGCCGACCAGCCAGAGGTAGCCGTTCGCCCGGGCCAGGCCCTCGATGTCCGCCTCGTCGCGCGGCCCGGCGGGCAGGTCGATGTAGTCGGCGAGCTGAAACGTGCGCTGGTCGCCGTAGTGGTCGCCGGTCCACGTGAGGTGCTCGAAGGAGGCGGTCTCGTCGCCGGCCACCCACAGGCCGGTGGAGCTCTGCCGGATCGCCGAGAGGTTCGTGTGCGTCTGGGACGCTCGAGAGGCGTGGTCGAAACGCAGCTCAACCTGTTCCACCCCGCCATGATTGCACTTCGATAGCTTCCGGGGCGCAATGGCGGGATTTGTCGTACGCTCCCGTCGTGCTCCAAGGGGAAGATGAGATCAAGGGTTCCCGAGTGAGAACCGCCGCAAGGCGTGGGATCCCGGTTTCTCCGCCCAAACGCTCCCGCATCGGCGATCTGCGCATGCGGGTGGTGTACCGGGGGCTGGCCGTGGCCGCCGCCGTCGCAGCGGTCGTCGCCGTGGCGGTGGTCGTGGTGCTCCCGCCGGAGCCGGACGAGGTCGCCGCGGGGCCGGTAACCGCGCCGCCGGCCGCGCCCTCCTCGTCCGGCTCCGCACCTTCTTCTGCACCGGCCGCCACACCGGCCGCCACGCCTGCGGCCGCATCGTCCTCGGCCCCGCGCGAGACGCCGTCGCCCGGTGCCTCGCTGGCGCCCGGTTACACGGCCATGGAGGCCCTGTACGCCGACCCCCGCGTCCCCAGGCTGACGCGCGGCGTGAAGCGCATGCCCCTGCGCTCCCCGGGCAAGCGCTTCGTCAAGGACACCCGTACCGGACTGGCCGTGCCCAAGCTCCCGCGCCCGTGGAAGGTGTACCGCGCGGCCCCGTTCACCACCAGGCAGGCGCTGCCGAAGCGGCGCGGCGCGAGCCCGCGCGGCATGTTCGTGACCTGCCCGCTGCCGATCATGGAGCAGAAGTCGCCCCGCGACACCGCCCTGCTGGCCGCCCGCTGGACGCTCAACCACCACCCCAAGGGCTCGCGCATCACGTGGATCGCCTCGCAGCCGGTCAAGCGCGGCTGGCTGCTCGTCTACCGCGTCGCCTACGGCAAGCGCAGCTCGCGTGCCGCCGTGGTGGTGATGGACGGGGGAACAAGCAAACCGGGTCTTGCGTTCGTAACAGTGCCTGACTCGCAGCGCAAGCAGTGGCGCGATATCGGCCGCGTGGCCTCAGGGGTGCGTGTTCTAGGCTAGAAGATCATGAATGCGGCGATAATGGGGAGTGACGCCGTGGAACGCTCTGGACCGCCGCAGGCCCCGAACAAGGGCAAGGGCAAGCCGCCCTGGCGCTCTGAGGGTCTGCCGGGCACGCCCGGAGGCAAGCCCAAGATCAACTGGTGGCGTTTCGTCGTCACCCTGCTCGTCGTCTACGCCGGCTTCTTCGTCGTCTCGTCCTTCGTCGACAGCGGCTCGGTCGAGACGATCTCCTACACCGAGTTCACCAAGCAGGTGAACGCCAAGAACGTCAAGGACATCTACGCCCAGGGCCTGTCGGTCGAGGGTGATCTGCGGGCCTCGGCGAAGAACCCCGAGAGCGGCGAGGCGTACACGAAGTTCGCCACCGAGATCCCGGCCTTCGCCAACACCGACCAGCTCGACCAGCAGCTCGCCACCGGCCAGGTCGAGATCACCTCGCAGCCCATCACCCGGGGCTTCTTCTCCAACCTCCTGCTGTCGCTGCTCCCCGTGCTGCTGCTGGCCGGCCTGTGGATCTGGATCATGCGGCGCGGCGCCAGCATGATGGGCGGCGGCCTGGGCGGGCTCGGCAAGTCGAAGGCGGCCAAGCCGGTCGAGGCCGGGAAGGTGCGCGTCACGTTCGACGACGTCGCCGGCATCGACGAGGTCGAGAACGAGCTCGTCGAGATCGTCGACTACCTCAAGGACCCCGGCAAATACCGCAAGCTGGGCGCGAAGCTGCCCAAGGGCGTGCTGCTCGCCGGGCCTCCCGGCACCGGCAAGACGCTGCTGGCCAGGGCGGTCGCGGGCGAGGCCAAGGTGCCGTACTTCTCGGCCAGCGCCTCCGAGTTCATCGAGATGATCGTCGGCGTGGGCGCCTCGCGCGTGCGCGACCTGTTCGAGGAGGCGCGCAAGGTGGCGCCGTCGATCGTGTTCATCGACGAGATCGACGCCATCGGGCGGGCTCGCGGCGGCGCGGGCGGCCTCGGCGGGCACGACGAGCGCGAGCAGACGCTCAACCAGATCCTCACCGAGATGGACGGCTTCTCCGGGGCCGAGGGCGTGATCGTCATCGGGGCCACCAACCGGCCCGAGATCCTCGACCCGGCGCTGCTGCGTCCCGGGCGCTTCGACCGTACGGTGCAGGTGGGCCTGCCCGACGCGGCGGGGCGCGCGGCGATCCTGGCCGTGCACACGCGCGGCGTGCCGCTCGACGCCGAGGTCAGTCCCGACCGCATCGCCAAGACCACGCCCGGCATGACCGGCGCCGACCTGGCGAACCTGGTCAACGAGGCCGCCCTGCTCGCCGCCAAGCGCGGCAAGGACAAGGTGACGAGCGGCGACTTCGCCGACGCGCTGGAGAAGCTGCAGCTCGGCGCGGCGCGCAGCATCGTCATGCCGGAGGAGGAGCGCACCCGCACCGCCTTCCACGAGGCCGGTCACGCGCTGCTCGGCATGCTCCAGCCGGGCGCCGACCCGGTGAGGAAGATCTCGATCATCCCGCGCGGCCGGGCGCTCGGCGTCACGCTGTCCACGCCCGACACCGACCGTTACGCCTACGACGAGCAGTACCTGCGCGGGCGCATCACCGGCGCGCTCGGCGGCATGGCGGCCGAGCAGGTCGTGTACGGCGTCATCACCACCGGCGCCGAGAACGACCTGGAGCAGGTCACCATGATCGCCCGTGGCATGGTGGGCCGCTGGGGCATGTCGGAGAAGGTCGGCCCGCTGACCATCCTGCCCAACGACGGCCAGCCCCCGCAGGCCTCGCCCGTCACGCTGGCCATGGTGGACGAGGAGGCGCGGCGGATCGTGGACGAGTGCTACGAGCGCGCGGTGCGCATCCTCACGGAAAACCGCGACAAGCTGGACGCGATCGTGGCGGCTCTGCTGGAGCACGAGACGCTCGACGAGGCCGGTGCGTACGCGGCGGCGGGCCTGCCCAGGCCGGCCGAGGACCGCCCGGCGGCGGCCGCCCCCGTCCCTGCTCACTTTTCCGATAATTAGGACAAAACGGACGTTGCTTCGAGCCCGGCGAGGGCAGGTCACCCGAGACAGACTGATCGGGGGACCGTCGTGACACTTAATGACGAGCTTCTCGCCGGACTCGGAGACCAAGGAGTGGAGCAGATCGCCGGCATGCTCGGCACGGACACGCTGACCGCCCGCAAGGTCATCGAAGCCGTGACCGGCACCATCGTCGGCGGCATGGCCCGCAACGCCACCCATCCCGACGGCGCCGACGCCCTGCGCGGAGCGCTCGACGACCACATGGACGCCGACCCGTTCAACGGCGACGTGGCCTCGCTGACCCGCGACGGGCACAGCATCCTCAGCCACGTGCTGGGCGGGCAGGGCACCGAGCAGGCCGCGGCCCAGCTCTCACAGCTCGCCGGCGTCAACTCCGCGACCATCATGAAGCTGCTGCCACTGATCGCACCCATGATCATGTCGCTGCTGGCCAACCGGGCGGCCCGCCACGACATGGACGCCGGCGCCGTCGCCGACGACCTCAACCGCGAGGAGTCCGCCATCCCCGGCGGGCTCGGGGAGCTGCTCGGGAGCCTGCTGGGCAGCATCTTCGGCGGTGCGGCCGTGCCCCGGCAGGCCGGCCCGTACGACCCGTACCACGACCCGCTACGGGAACCTCTGCGCAGCGAGCACGAGGTGGCCCCGGGCAGGTCGAACCCCGACTGGTGACCGGTAGGCTAGGCCAGTGATCGTCTTGGCCTCTGCTTCCCCCGCCCGCCTCGCCCTCCTGCGCAGCGCAGGTCTCGACCCGAAGGTGATCGTCAGCGGGGTCGACGAAGACGCCTACTCCGCCCACTCACCGGCCGCGCTCAGCAAGGTGCTGGCCACGGCCAAGGCGGAGGCGGTCGCGGGCGGGCTCGAAGAGGGGCTGGTCATCGGCTGCGACTCCATCCTCGAGCTCGACGGCCGCCCCTACGGCAAGCCCGCGAGCCGCGAGGAGGTGCTCGAGCGCTGGCGCCTGCTGCGCGGCCGCACCGGCCGCCTCGTCACCGGCCACTGCGTGATCGACGTGGCCGCCGGGCGCCAGGTCGCCGAGGTCGCCACCACCGTCGTGCGCTTCGGCCAGCCCTCCGAGGAGGAGATCGCCGCCTACGCCGCCACCGACGAGCCGCTCGGCCTGGCCGGCGCGTTCAGCATCGAGGGGCGCGGCGGCTGGTTCGTCGAGGGGATCGAGGGCGACCACGGCAACGTCCTCGGCCTCTCGCTGCCGCTCCTGCGCGACCTGTTCGCCGAGCTGGGCTACGCGGTCACCTCGTTCTGGCGCTAGCCTGCCGGGCATGCGATCAGTGCGCGACTTCACGGCCGGTGTGGGCTTCTTCTTCCAGGGGTTCGGGTGGGTCGCCAGGCACCCCCGGTGGTGGCTGTTCGGGCTGATCCCGGCGCTGATCGCCTTCGTGCTGTACGTGGCCGCGCTGATCTTCCTCGGCACGAACGCCTCCGCCGTGGCCGAGTTCCTGACCCCGTTCGCCGACTCGTGGAGCTGGCGGGAGCTGTTCAGGACGCTCGTGGGCATCGCGTTGTTCATCGGCGGGCTGGTGCTGGCGGTGCTCACCTTCGCCGCCATCACGCTGGCCATCGGGGAGCCGTTCTACGAGAAGTTGTCGGCGGCGGTGGACGTGCTGGAGAGCGAGCAGGAGCAGCCGTGGTGGCGGACGCTGCCGCGCTCGATCCGCGACAGCCTGGTGACGCTGTTCTACGTGTTGCTGTTCACCATTCCGCTGTTCTTCCTGGGGTTCGTGCCGGTGGTCGGGCAGACGGTGGTGCCCGTGCTCGGCGCCCTCGTGTCCGGATTTTTCCTGACAGTGGAGCTCACGACGCTCGCCCTCGAACGGCGCGGCCTCGCCCGCAAGCAGCGCTTCGCGCTGCTGCGGGGCAACAAGGCCAGCGCGCTGGGGTTCGGAGTGGCGGTGTTCCTGCTGTTCCTGGTGCCGTTCGTGGCGGTCATCGCGATGCCGGCGGCGGTGGCGGGCGCCGCCCTCCTCGTACGAACCCGCCTCGCCCCCGTTTCCTAGACCGGCACGCGGCTCGCGCCGAGCCTCTTTTGCCCTTTCGAACTCAGCCGAGATCGAGGCGGTCGGCCAGGCCCGCGGCGGTGAACGCCCGCACCACGTCGTCACGACCCTCGGTGAAATGCGCCCAGCTGTCGCAGTGGGCGGGCACCACCCGGCGCGCACCGAGGATCTTCGCGGCCTCGGCCGCCTGGGCGCTGTCCAGCACCAGCAACGCGCCGCCGAACGCCGGCCTGCGGGGCGCCCCGGCGAACAACACGGCGGTGTCGACCGGGCCGAACCGCTCGGCGACCTGCGCCACGAGCTCCAGTGAGGCGTTGTCGCCGCTGACGTACACGGTGGGCAGGTCGTCGGCGGTCAGCACGAACCCGATCACCTCACCCATCACCGCCTCGACGGCCCGCGCCTCCGAGGGCTCGCCGGGGCCGTGCATCGCGGGCGCACCCGTCACGGTCACCGTCCCGCCGCCCGGCCGCTCTAGCTTCACCTGCTCCCACGGCGCGATGGCCTGCGCGTTCCCGCCCAGCCTCGCCGCCCCGCTGCGAGTGGTCAGCGTGAGCGGGACGTCATCCAGCAACGCCCGCCCCGAATGGTCGAGGTTGTCGGGGTGCTGGTCGTGGGAGAGCAGGACCGCGTCGATCGGGCCGAGCTCGGCCGGGGTGATCTTCGAGGGGGCGGTCTTGGTCAGGGGCGTGCCCGGGGTGGGGTAGTCGCCTGGAGGGTCGAAGGTGGGGTCGGTCAGGAGACGCAGGCCGCCGTACTCGATGAGGGCGGTGGGCCCGCCGAAGACCTGAACGGGAATCATTGGGCGGTCACCTCGCGGATAGAGCTTCGAATCGTCGGTGATGAACGGTACTCGGGCTCCCGCGCACACCCTGCCCCAGCCCCAGCGTTTCTCTCATGCCTGAGGGCCCGAGAGTCGCCTTCCCCTTCGCGGACATCTGCTTTTGTGGACACCTGAGCGCCCTCCTGGCCGCCCGCGTGACAGGCCACCCATGTGGCAGGCCACCCACGTGACAGGCCACCCATGTGGCAGGCCACCCGCGTGACAGGCCACCCCGCCCAGCCAATCCGCCCGCCCGCACCACGATGACCCGCACGTCTCCGTCCGCCCTGGTCGCGATGGCCCGCAAGCCCCCGGTGTCCGTCCCGGTCGCGATGGCCCGCACGCCAGCCGCCTCTCCACTGCGGCGGGACGCCACGCGCGGCCCCCACCCCCTACAGACGCACCCAGCCCGGGGGAGGGGGTCACCTCCGCCCAGACTCGTCGTCCTTCAGGTCAGTCGTCTTTCACGTCAGTTGTCCGTCAGGTCAGTCCTCCGTCGGGTCGCCGGACCGGGGGAGGCGGCGGGCGCGGTTCGTCTCGCGGACGACCGTCCACGCGTCCGCGACCGGCCCCAGATGCCCCAGCTTGTCGGGATTGATCACGGCGCGGATCGTCTGGACCTGCCCGTCGAGGATGTCGAGCACCAGGATGTTGATCACCTTGCCCTCCCGGTCACGGAAGATCGCGCCCGGCTGGCCGTTCATCTCGTGCGGCTCCACGACGCCGCCGATCCGTACGAACGGGGTGATGAGCGAGGCCAGCACCCGGGCCACGTTCTCGGCGCCGAACACGCCCTCGCCCCACAGCGGCGCCTTGCCCCCGCTGTCCCCGGACATCCGCACGTCGGCGGCGAGCAACTCCCGCAGCCCGTCCATGTCCCCTTCGCGGAAGGCGTCGAAGAAGCGCCCGGCGAGTTCCTCCCGTTCCCGGCGATCCGTCTCGAAGCGGGCACGTCCGGAGTCCATGTGGCGGCGCGCCCGTACCGCGAGCTGCCGGCACGCCGCCTCGGAACGTCCCACCGCCGACGCCACCTCACCGAAGCCGAACCCGAACACCTCGCGCAGCACGAACACCGCGCGTTCGAGCGGGCTGAGCCGCTCCAGCAGCAACAGGGCCGCTATCGAGACGGAGTCGGCCAGCTCCGCGGACCGCTCGGGATCCTCGTACGGGTCGGCCAGCAGCGGCTCGGGGAACCACTGCCCGGCATACTCCTCGCGCCGCACCCGCGCCGACCGCAGCACGTCGATCGCGATCCGCGACACGGTCGCCGCCAGGAACCCCTTGACCGACGCCGGCTCCGCCGAGGAGCCCTCGAAACGCAACCAGGTCTCCTGGACGGCGTCCTCGGCCTCGCTCACGCTCCCCAGGATCCGGTAGGCGATCGAGAACAGCAGCGGCCGCAACTCCTCGAACTCCTCCGCCCGCCGGCCACTCACGCCTTACTCCCCATCCCCGCCCGGCCACTCCCCACGAACACCCGCATGACGACCACCCTCACCTTCCGGCGCACGACACCCGCGCTTGTCTCGCTTTCCCTCCCGAGACGAGACAGCCCACCCATCCGTGACATCCACGCTCCCTGGCCGGGACGGCGAGCTCCGCGACGAGAGGGCCCCACCCATGTCACAGAACGACCCCGCTGTCTCGTCCCGGGGCAGACAGACCCTCTCTGACAGGAGCTTTGATCGTGAACAAGCACCACCGAGTGGCCCTGATCAGCGGCGCGAACAAGGGCATCGGCCGCGCCACCGCCGAACAACTGGCCGCGCTCGGCATGACGGTCCTGATCGGCGCCAGGGACCCGCACCGCGGCGGGGAGACCGCCGCCGCGATCCGGGCGGAGGGCGGCGACGCCCACCCCATCACCCTGGACGTCACAGACCCGGCCACCATCGAGGCGGCGGCAAGCTGGATCGACGAGCGTTTCGGCCACCTCGACGTGCTGGTCAACAACGCCGCCATCACCGGCTCCGGCCAGGTCTCCCCGCAGGACGCCGTCGATCAGATCCCCAGCACGGTCGACCTGGACATGGTCCGCGCGGTGTTCGAGACCAACGTCTTCGGCGTGATCGCCCTGACCAACGCCCTGCTCCCGCTGCTGCGCCGCTCACCCGCCCCCCGCATCGTCAACGTCAGCAGCGGCGGCGGCTCCCTGACCATCATGAGCAACCCGGAAGGCCCGATGACGGCCCTGCCCGCGTCGGCCGCGTACTCACCTTCCAAGACCGCCCTGAACGCCCTGACCGTCCAATACGCCAACGAACTGCGCAAGGACGGCATCCTCGTCAACGCCGCCGCCCCCGGCTACGTGGCCACGGACATCAACAACCACAGCGGCGTCCTCACCCCGGCCCAGGGCGCCACGGTGGTGGTCCACCTGGCCACGCTCCCCGCCGACGGCCCAACGGCCGGCTTCTTCGACGCCAACGGCCCCATGCCCTGGTGACGCCCCCAGGCTAAGGGGTTATCCACAACCCCTTGGCCTCAACTCACCGTCATCCACAGAACCACCGCAACGCCATTCCGCCCCTCCAAAACCCGGCACCCTGTGGGCCATGACCAGCAACCGCCCCATCCCCGCTCCCCACCACCCCCGTACCACTCCCACCCCCGCTCCCCGCAACCTCCCCGGCATTCCCACCTCCGCTCCCTGCGACCTCCGCAGCGTTCCCACCTCCGCCTCACCGCCCCCACCCTCATTGGCTGACACCGCCAACTGCGCCATACCGCCCACACCCATCCCACCGCCGAGCTCTTGTGGCGTTCCCGCCCCACCCTCGAGCCCTCGTGGAGTGCCCACTCCAGCCCCGAGCCCTCGAATCGTGCCCAACCCCGCTCCGGGACGCCGAGCAGCCTCCGACTCCGCTCCGGGCCCTCGTGCCGCGCCCGGCCCGGCTCCCAGCCCTCATGCCCCACCCAGCCCCGTCCCTAGCTCTCATGCCGCGCTCAGCCCCCCGCCGGGTCCCAGCGCCACCTTCGACCCCATTCCAAGATCCCGAGCAGCCTCCGACCCTGCCCCGAGCACCCGCACCATCTCCAGCCCGGCACCGAGGTCCCGAGCAGCCTCCGACCTTGCCCCGAACCCTCACGCCGCCTCCAATCCCGCACCGAGGTCCCAAGCAGCCTCTGACCCGGCTCCGAGCCCCCGCACGATCTCCGACCCCGCACCGAGATTCCGTGCAACCCCCAACCCCGCACCGAGATCCCGAGCAGCCTCCGACCCCGCCCGAAACGCCCACGCGACCTCCGACCCCGCCCTGAACCCCCAAGCCACCTCCAACCCCACTCCGAAATCCCGAGCGGCGTCTGCCCCTGCCCCTGCCACGAGACCGACCCCGCCGGCACTATCCCCGCCCTCGCCAACCACCTCCTCGACCTCCTCCACGCCCTCAACCCCCTCGATCCCTTCCAGTTCCTCGGCCCCCTCCGGCCCAGAACCTTGCTCCGCCCCGGAGCCTTGTTCCAGCCCGGAGCCTTGCTTCAGTCCGGAGCCGTGTCTCACCCTGACCAGCCCCACCGACGTCCTGGCCGCCGTGCCTTACCTGGTGGGCTTCCACCCCAACGCCAGCCTCATCGTCGTGGGCCTGGCGCGAGGGCAGGCGAAGATGGTGGCCAGATGGAGCCTGCCGTTCCCACCGGGCACGCTGGACGGGATGTCCCTCCTGTTCGACCGCGAGGGCATCACGGAGATCGTCGTCGTCGGCTACGGCCCGGGAGATCTGGTCACTCCGGCGGTCGACGAGGCCAGACGCCTGGCGGCCAAGCACGGGGTCCACGTGGGCGAGGCCTTGCGGGCACACGAGGGCCGCTACTGGTCGTACATCTGCGACCTGACGACGTGCTGCCCAGCGGAGGGCACCCCGTACGACCTGACCACCAGCCAGATCGCCGCCGAGGCCACGGTCCGCGGCTTGGTGGCCCTCCCCAACCGGGAGGCTCTGGAACGCACCCTGGCCCCGGTCACCGGCCCCGTACGAATGGCGATGCGCCGAGCCACAGCGGAGGCGATCGCCGACTTCCAGCGCCGCATCATGTCCGCCACAGACCTGACCGACTTCACCGAGCAGTTCATCGCAGAAGCCCTGGCCAGAGTCCGCTCAGCCCTGGAAACCCATTCCGCCGGCGGCCGCCTCACCGACACGGAAGCGGCGAAGCTGGGCCTGGACCTGGCGATCATGCGCGTCCGCGACGAGGCGTGGACGTTGATGGACGACTCCCACGCCCTGCTCTGGAAAGACCTGACCCGCAGGTTGGAGCCGCGCTTCACCCCACCGGCGGCATCACTGCTGGCGATGGCGTCCTGGCGTTCGGGCAACAGCGTCCAGGCCACCATCGCCCTCGAACGCGCCCTGACCACCGACCCCTCCTACTCGATGGCCAACCTCCTCATGCACGCCCTCCAAAACCTCCTCTCCCCGACCCTCCTCCAAGACCGCCTCCCCACCCCCGCCGAACTCGACAAAACCATGGGCCCGATCTCCGCCCAATGGCTACTCCCCTTGATCAACCTCCTCGACGAGGAAGACGACCCGCCCCCACCCCTCGAATGACAGCCAGCCACCTTCCACGCCGCGCTGGTGTCGGGGTCTGATCCGTGACGCTGGACGCAGCAGAAGGCGAGCCGATCCACCGCCGTCACACGCGAAGGAGCCCCAGGGGTGAGCCATCACCGCCCTGCCAGGGTTGTTCCCGCTCGCCCTGCGAGGGCCAACCACCACCCTGGCGCTGAGGCCGATCGGACACCGCCTCACCAGGGCTGAGCCCACGCGCTGTCCTGTCAGGGCTGAGCCCGACGCCGCCCTATCAGGGCTCGGGCGACGCTGCCCTGGCAGGGCTGCACATCGCCGTCCTGCCAGGTTGGCCCCTTGCTGTGCCAAGGTTGGCCAGCGCCGAGGCCATCGGGCATCACGAAGTGAGACTCGCAGCCACTCCACTCCCGTGGAGGAGCAGGAGGTCCTTTGGATCAGAGGGAGGTGCAGGGGCCGACTGCCGCGTCCGCCACGTCGAGCTCACCCCTGCGGCGCGAGCGTCATCGAGGAGATTGACAACGTCGGCATGCAGCAGTACCGGCGCATTGGGTCAGTGGGAGGGGCAAGGGGTCAGAGGTTGCCTTCTTCCTTCCTGCGACGCTCGTTGTACGCGCGCATCCGGGGCGGGTACCCGGTGAGCTGCACGTCGTACACAGGAAGGGCAAGGTCGCGGGCGACCTTGTGGATCACGGCGGGGGAGCCGACCCTGCGCCTGGTCCATTCGCCGTCGTCGGCCACCGCCACGGCCGTCGTGTCGGTGGCGAAGGTCTCTGGCTCGACGTAAAACTCGACACCACGCCGTGACCGAGCGAAGGCGATGAGCGCCTCGATGTCGGCGTCTGTCGCCTCACGGTCGAACTTCGCGATCTTGCGGCCGCGCAGTCGACGAATGCCGTAGCGGTCTCGCCATCTCATGAATCCTTTTTATACCGTCTGGAGCCCTCGCGTCGGGGATGATCTAGGGGACGAATCCGGGATTCTCCCGATGGCACCCGCGGGAGGCAGGGAGCAGTATGAGAGGTGACCGTTCGATTCTCTGAGGAGAGGCATGGCGATTATGGCTGGGGTACCGAAAACCCCTGGGCCGGGACAGGTGCCGCCAGCTCATCTGCGCGTCACCCACCAGGACCGAGAGAACGTGGTCGAGCACGTCAAGGCCGCGTACGCGGAAGGCCGCTTCGACAAGCTCGAATTCGACGACCGGCTGGAGCGTGCCATGACGGCGCGCACGCACGGGGATCTCGTGCCCATCATGAACGAGCTGTACGGCCCGGAGGCCGTGCCCAAGGCGGTCGCGTTCCCGCATGCGCCGTCGTCCGTGACGGTTCCGGCCGAGAGCAACGAACGGCTCGGCGCGGCTCTCGCCCACGGTTTGCCGCTCGTCGGTTTCCCGATTCTCGGGCCGCTGCTCCTGCTCCTCACCGGCGGAAAGACGTCGGCCTACATTCGCAAGCACGCGCTGGAGGCGCTCAACTTCCAGATCACCGTCGTCGGGGCGTCGGTATTGTTGCCGCTGACCGTCATCGGTGTGGTGCTGCTGCCGTTCATCTGGGTCGCGGCCGTAATCCTGTCCATCGTGGGCGGCGTCGCGGCGCTGACCGAGGGGAATTTCCGTTACCCGCTGACAATTCGCCTGGTGAAGTGACCCGCTGAGGCCGTCCACTGTGTGTTCGTTTTCGCGCCGCAGCTGATTACTCATCGGTCTACTGACGGACGGGCTCGCTGGCGGCCGGGATGGCCGGTTCGGCCTGAGGGGTGGCTGGCTCATGACCGAGGTGGCCGCTGAGGGGTGGGGGCGCTGACGGGGGAGTTGGCCGGGGTGGCCGATTCGGTCTGAGGGCTGGGATCGCTGATGGTGGGCGTGACTGGTTCGGGCTGGGGTGGATCGCTCATGGCTGAGGCGGCCGCTGAGGGGTGGGATCGCTGATGGCTGAGGTGGCTGCTGAGGGGTGGGGCCGCTGACGGGGGAGTTGGGTGAGGGGGGCCGATTCGGTCTCTGGGGTGGGCTTCGCTGATGGTGGGGGTGGCTGGTTCGGGCTGGGGTGGATCGCTGATGGCCGGGGTGGCCCCTGAGGGGTGGGATTGCTAGCGGGGGTTGGCCGAGGGGGCCGATTCGGTCTGAGGGATGGGCTGCGCTGATGGCGGTGGTGGCCGATTCGGGCTGGAGGGTGGGGGCGTTGATGGTGTCAGTGGCCGATTTGGGCTGCTGAAGGGCGGGATGGCTGACGGTCGGGGGCGCCGGCTCTTTACCGGTGAGTGCGTCGGCGAGGGGCCGGTGCCGGCGATCGTCAGCTTGCCGGCGTGGTACGCCTCCGCCGGCGTGATCGTCCCCTGGACGAGTGCGGCTCGCGCGGCATCCTGCCCGCTCGCCGGGCCGTCGCCCAGTACTACGAGCAGCGCGGGATCGAGCACGTCCGGGTGGACGACGTCTACCTCGGCAACGGCGTCTCCGAGGTGGTCTCCATGGCGGTGCAGGCGCTGGTGGACGACGGGGGCGAGATCTCATCCCGTCGCCGGACTTCCCGCTGTGGACGGCCGTCATCAAGCTGGCGGGCGGCAAGGCCGTGCACTACGTGTGCGACGAGGCCGCCGACTGGTACCCAGACCTCGACGACATGGCGGCCAAGGTCACCGACCGCACGAGGGGCGTCGTCATCATCAACCCGAACAACCCCACCGGCGCCGTCTACCCGAGGGAGCTGGTGGAGGGCATTCTCGACCTGGCGCGGCGGCACGGGCTGATGGTCTTCGCCGACGAGGTGTACGACAAGATCCTGTACGACGACGCGGTGCACCACCATGTCGCCGCCCTCGCTCCCGACCTGGTGTGCCTGCCCTTCTCTGGGCTGTCCAAGTCGTATCGCGTGGCCGGTTTCCGCGCCGGCTGGCTGGCGGTCACCGGCCCCCGGCAGCACGCCGAGAACTATCTCGAAGGTCTCACCATGCTGGCCTCGATGCGCCTGTGCGCCAACGCCCCCGGCCAGCACGCGATCCAGGCCGCGCTCGGCGGGCGGCAGTCCATCGAGGACCTGGTGCTGCCGGGCGGCCGGCTGGAGGAGCAGCGGACGCGCGCCTGGGAGCGGCTCAACGAGATCCCGGGGGCCTCGTGCGTGAAGCCGCGCGGCGCCGTGTACGCCTTCCCCCGGCTGGACCCGGAGGTGCACAAGATCGTCGATGATGAGAAGTTCGTGCTGGACCTGCTGCTGCGGGAGAAGATCCAGGTCGTTCAGGGCACCGGCTCCAACTGGCCGTACCCCGACCACTTCCGCATCCTGACCCTGCCGCACGCCGACGAGCTCGACGCCGCGATCAGCCGCATCGGCCGCTTCCTCGACGGTTATCGCCAGGAGGTCTGAAGGCCGGCTTCAGGACGGCAGGCCGTGTCGGTCGTCACACCGGCAGGAGGCCCGAAGGCTAGCGGCCCAGGACCTCGTACTTGACCCGCATGACGCCCGCGCCGATGTTGCCGATGGCGGCGAAGGCGGCCCTGGACAGGTCGAGGCAGCGGCCCCCGACGTACGGCCCGCGGTCGTTGATGCGGACCGTGACCGACTCGCCGTTGTTCGGGTTGGTGACGCGGACCTTGCTGCCCAGCGGGAGCGTCTTGTGGGCGGCGGTCATGGCGGCGGGGTTGAAGCGCTCGCCGCTGGCGGTCATCTGGGGCTCGCCGTAGTACGAGGCGCCGCAGCTTCCGGTGGACAGGACGCGGTACTTCGGGCGGGTGGTCCTCGCCTTGGCCGTCCTGGTCTTGACCTTGGACTTGGCGACCGCGGAAGGGGTCGAGGCGGCGGATGATGGCGCGGCGGCGGACGGTGACGCGTCGGCGGTCGAAGGCGTCTTGGAGGGGGCGGGGGTCGAGGGTTTGGAGGGGGCCTGGGTCGAGGGGTTCGGCTGGGCGGCGGCCCCGGGTGGCTTGGGGGCGGGGGAGGAGGACGGCTTCGGGGTGGGCGGGGTGAGGGCCGCCGCCGTCCTGGTGGGGGAGTCGTCGTTGCCGATGGCGGCCCAGGCGGTGGTGGAGGCGGCGGCGAGGACCGCGGCGCTGACGGCGACGGTGCCCCAGCGGCGCTTGGCCGCCGACGGCCTGCGGTCCCGATGAGACGGCCTGCGGTCCTGCGAGGGCAGCTTGCGGTCCTGCGAAGGCAGCTTGTAGTCCTGCGAAGGCAGCTTGTAGTCCTGCGAAGGCAGCTTGCGGTCCTGCGAAGGCAGCTTGCGGTCGTCCGAAGGCAGCTCGCGGTCCTCGAAAGACAGGGTGCGGTCCTCGGAAGGCAGCCTGGGATCGCGCGATGGCGAGTTGCGGTCTTGGGGTGACGGCCTGCGGCTCTGGGGAGACGGCTTGCGGTTCTCGGAAGTCGGCTTGCGGTCCTGCGGGGACGGCTGGCGGTCCTGGCTGGACGGCTTGCGAGAGTGCTGGCCCAAGGTAAACCACGGTCCTAGATAGGGAACAGGGCGGGGAAAGGCCGGGGCCGTGGGGAGTGGGGGCGTGCGGCGGCCGATCCGGGCGCGGGGTGGGGGATCCCGCTCAGTGGGCACGAACATATGCGACAAAGTGCAGGTAAAGGCAACTTAATGGGACGGCCAGTGAAATATCTCACTTATGCCGCAAGAGTGCCTCGAAGCCCGAGCGTACGCCGTGGATCTTCGACAATCAGCGGAACGCGTAAAGGATCAGAGCATGAGCGAGCGCACCGTCTCGACGGTGTCGGCGTCCTCGACGCGCTTGTCGGGCCGGTAGCGCAGCACCCGGGCGAACCGCAGCGCCATGCCGCCGGGGTAGCGCGGTGAGCGCTGCACCCCGTCGAAGGCGATCTCCACGACCAGCTCGGGCCGCAGCCGCACCGTCCACTCGTCCGTCGGCCCCTCGGCGAGCTGCAGGAAGCGCTCGGTCTGCCAGGCCAGCAGCTCATCCGTCAGCCCCTTGAACGTCTTGCCGAGCATCACGAACCCGCCCTCCGGGTCGCGCGCCCCCAGGTGCAGGTTGGACAGCTTGCCCTCGCGCCGCCCGTGCCCCCACTCGGCCGCCAGGACCACCAGGTCGAGCGTGTGCCGCGGCTTGACCTTGATCCAGCCGGCCCCGCGCCGGCCCGCCGCGTAGGGGGAGGCCAGCGACTTGACGACCAGGCCCTCGTGCCCGGCCTTGACGACGTCGGTGAAGAACTGCTCGGCCTCGGCCGGTTCGCCGGTCACCAGGCGGGGCGTCAGCAGACCCTGCGGGACCGTGCGGGCCAGGGCCTCCTGGCGCTCGGCGTACGGGAGGTCGAGCAGGTCGGCGCCGTCGACCCGCAGCGCGTCGAAGAAGAACACGCTCAGCGGCGTCTGCGCGCGCAGCGCGGCGACGTTCGTCTTGCTGGAGACCCGGCTCGCCGTCACCTGGAACGGATGCGGCCGCCCGTCGGGCCGCAGCGCCAGCACCTCGCCGTCGAGCACGAGATCCGTGGACGGCATCTCCAGGACGGCCTCGACCAGCTCGGGCACCTGCGGCGTGATGTCGTCGAGCGTACGGGTGAAGACCCGCACCTCGGCGCCGGAGCGGTGGGCCTGCACGCGGACGCCGTCGAGCTTCCACTCCAGCGCCGCCGGCGTGCCGGCCTTCTCCAGCGCGGCGGCCACGTTGGGCGCGCTGCCCGCCAGCATGGGCGCGACCGCCCGCCCGACTTCCAGCCGGAACGCGTGCAGCGCCGCCACCCCGCCGCTCAACGCGGCCGCGCCGACGGCGGGCAGCCAGCCGCGCAGCGTCAGCGCGCGGCGCACGTCGGCCGACGGGGCGCCGGACGCCTTGGCGATGGCCTCGATCATGACGCCGTCGAGGGCGCCCTGGCGCAGCTCGCCGTGCAGCAGCCGCCGCATGAACTGCTGCTCCTGGCTGGTCAGCCCCGCGAACAGCTCGGCCACCAGCGCCTTGCGCGCCGCCTGCGAGCCTGGCCCGGACACGGCCTTGATCTTGCTCAGCAGCCGGTCGACGTCGGTGAGCGTGGCGGTGGCGGCGAGCTTGGGCTGCGGGACGTCCTCCAGCGTGCGCCAGCCCACGCCGACCTGACGTTGGGGCAGCTCGCCCGAGAGGTAGGAGATCGCGATCTCCGCCTCGTCCGGCCCGACCCGGCCCAGCAGCTCCGCCAGGTGGCCCACCTTGCCGAGCCGCGCGGACGTGCGCGTCACCGCCTCGGACACGCGTACCACGTCGATCAGAAGCACACGCCTATGGTGCCTCACGACGGGGACATTTCCCCACTTGGTATTGCCGTCAGCGGCAAGTGTCGCGAACGGGAGCGTCGCGGACGCGACTCACGTGGGTACGGGTCATGAAAGGCGTAGGCGCCGGTGCCGCGAGGGGCGCCGGCGCCTGGGCACGGAGGGTCAGCTCACGCCGAGCAGGTCGACGACGAAGATGAGCGTCTCGTTCGGCTTGATGCGCGGAGGGGCGCCACGGGTGCCGTAGCCGAGGTGCGGCGGGATGACCAGCTTGCGCCGGCCGCCGACCTTCATGCCGGCCACGCCCTGGTCCCAGCCGCCGATGACGCGCCCGGCGCCCAGCGGGAACTCGAACGCCTGGCCGTGGTTCCACGACGCGTCGAACTCCTCCCCGGTCGAGAAGGACACGCCCACGTAGTGGACGCGGACGTTCTGGCCGGGCTTGGCCTCGGGGCCGTCGCCGACGGTCAGGTCCTCGATCTCGAGGTCCTTGGGCGGGGTGCCGCCCGGAAAATCGATCTCGGGCTTCTGGAGTGCCACGAAAGTGCTCCTGTTGACGGTGGTTCTCGAAGAGAATGGACCCGACGACTCTATGCGGTCGGGATATCGTCGATGTTCATGGCCGCCCTTTCTCCTGACGCGTTCCTGCTCACCGGCCGCGTGGCCGTCGTCACCGGGGCGGCCAGGGGCATCGGCCTGGCGATCGCGGAGGCGTTCGCCGCGATGGGGGCCCACGTCGCGGTCTGCGACCGCGACAAACCCGACCGCGACTCGCCCGATCGTGACAAGCCCGACGGCGAGCTGGCGATGACGCTCGACGTGCGCGACCACCTGGCGGCGGAGGTGTTCGCCCAGGCGGTACGCGAGCGCTGGGGCCGCGTGGACGTGCTGGTCAACAACGCGGGCGGCACCTTCCACGCCGGGTTCGCCGACACCTCGGCGCGCGGCGAGCAGACCCTCATCGAGGAGAATTTCACGCAGGTCACCGGCATGATCCGGCGCCTGCTGCCGATGATGGGGACGGGCGGTTCGATCATCAACGTGACGTCGAGCGAGGCCCACCAGGCCGCGCCCGGGTTCGCCGTGTACGCGGCGATGAAGGCGGCCGTGGAGAGCCTGACGAGGACGCTGGCGCTGGAGCTGGCACCGCAGGGCATCCGGGTGAACGCCATCGCCCCCGACGCGATCCGCACCGAGGGCGAGGCGGGCGTGCGCGAGCGCATGCTGGCCCGCCCGCTGCCCCATGAGCTGCCCTACGAGCCGGTACGCGTGCCGCCGCTCGGCCACCTGGGCGAGCCGGGCGACGCCGCCGCGGCGGCCGTGTTCCTGGCCGGAGACGCGGCCAGGTTCGTGACGGGCACGACGCTGCACGTGGACGGCGGCATCAACGCGGCCGGCGGCTGGCGACGAACCTAGTGCGGCTCGCGACCCACCCAGTGCGGCTCGCGGCGAACCCGGTGCGGCTGGCCGCGAACCCAGGACCCTAGGGACATCACCAGCTCTGGTGCAGCGGCATCCCCTCCGCGTACCCGGACGAGCTCTGGATCCCCACGACCGCCTGGGCGTGGAACTCCTCCAGGTTCGACGCCCCCGCGTACGTGCACGAGGAGCGCAGCCCGGCCACGATCGCGTCGATCTGGTCCTCGACGCTGGGCCGCTTGGGGTCGAGGTACATGCGGGAGGTGGAGATGCCCTCCTCGAACAGTGCCTTCCTGGCCCGGTCGAACGCGGAGTCCTCGGCGGTGCGCAGCCGCACGGCCCGCGCGGAGGCCATGCCGTAGTTCTCCTTGTAGGCGCGCCCGTCGGCGTCGATGTGGGTGTCGCCGGGCGATTCGTACGTGCCCGCGAACCACGACCCGATCATCACGTTGGAGGCCCCGGCGGCCAGGGCGAGGGCCACGTCGCGCGGGTGGCGCACGCCGCCGTCGGCCCACACGTGCCGCCCGAGGCGGCGGGCTTCGGCCGCGCATTCCAGGACGGCGGAGAACTGGGGCCGGCCGACGCCGGTCATCATGCGAGTGGTGCACATGGCGCCGGGCCCGACGCCGACCTTGAGGATGTCGGCGCCGGCGTCGACGAGGTCGCGGACGCCGTCGGCGGTGACGACGTTGCCGGCGGCGACGGGCACGCCGGGGTCGAGGGCGGTGACGGCGCGCAGGGCCGTGATCATCTTCTCCTGGTGGCCGTGCGCGGTGTCGACGACGAGGCAGTCGATGCCGGCTTCGAGCAGTTCCTTGGCCTTGGCGGCGACGTCGCCGTTCACGCCGACGGCGGCGGCGATGCGCAGCCGGCCCTGGGCGTCGACGGCGGGCTGGTAGAGGGTGGCGCGCAGGGCGCCGGTGCGGGTGAGGATGCCGACCAGCCGGCCTTCGTCGTCGACGATGGGCGCCAGCCGGTGGCGGCCTTCGTGCAGCCGGTCGAAGGCGGCGCGCGGGTCGAGCCCGGCGGGCAGCGTGAGCAGCTCGCGCGACATGACGTGGTCGAGCTGGGTGAACATGTCGACGCCGCGGCAGTCGGCCTCGGTGACGACGCCGACGGGGCGGTTCTCCCAGTCGACGACGATGACGGCGCCGTGGGCCCGCTTGGGCAGGAGTTGCAGGGCCTCGCCGACGGTGTCGTGCGGGGTCAGGGTGAGGGGCGTGTCGTGGACGAGGTCGCGCTTCTTGACCCAGTCGACGACGTTCGCCACGACGTCGAGCGGAATGTCCTGAGGGATGACGACGATGCCGCCCCGCCGCGCGACGGTCTCGGCCATGCGCCGGCCGGCGACGGCCGTCATGTTGGCCACGACGATGGGAATGGTGGTGCCGGTGCCGTCGTTCGTCGATAGGTCGACTGCGAGCCGGGAGCCGACCGCGGAACGCGCCGGGACCATGAACACGTCGCTATAGGTCAGGTCGTAATGGGGCTCGAGGTCGTTGAGAAATCTCACGTTCATCCATCTTATGCGCTGGTGGCTCAACAAGGCTTTTCCCCGTTTCGCGGGGCCTTATGATCGGCCGGGACACTTTTGGGGGAGGGAGGGTCTGTGAACGTCACCGAACGGGCCGAACTGCTGGTGGTCGGTTTCGCCGTACGTACCACGAACGTCGATGAAATGGATCCGGCGCGGGCGAAACTGCCGGTTTTGTGGCAGCGGGCCGGTGCGCCCGGGGCCTTCGCGCATGTGCCCGGCCGCGTCGACGAGAACCTTTACGCGGTGCTCACCGACTACGAGAGCGACCATCACGGCGCTTACACGCAGATCGTGGGCACGGCCGTGCGCACGGTGCCGCGGCTGCCGGAGGGCATGGTGGCGGTGCGGGTGCCGGGCGGTCAGTCGCTGAAGCTGGAGGTACGCGGCCCGTTGCCGCAGGCGCTGGTCGAGGCGTGGCAGTCGGTGTGGAAGCACACCGAGTCGGGCGGCACGCCACCGCGTGCCTTCACGACGGATCTCGAGGTGCACCACCCCGACGGGGTGGATCTCTACATCGCGGTCTGATCGGTCAGAGTAGTCCGAGCGCGACAGCCGCCGTCTCGACGGCCGTCGGCTTGACCTCCTCCAGCGGCAGGTGCGCGAACTCCACCGCGCAGTCGGACATGCCGCCCAGCGCCACCGTGGCGCGGATCTGCTGCTCCAGCCCGAGCTCAGGGCCGAGCAGCCTGGCGACCAGCTCCCGCCGCCATTCGAACATGCGCGTGCCGAGGTCGAGGAAGCCGAGCGTGGACAGGTCGCGCACCATCATCACGATCACCTCGCGGTGCCGCCAGATCAGCTCGAAGTAGTCGGCGAGCAGCTCGCGCGGCTCGCCTGCCTGGCCCCGGTCGCGCAGGAACCGCTCGATGTCCTCCACCAGCGGCTGCACGATGCTGCGCACGAGGTCGTCGCGTGAGGAGAAGTGGTAGTAGAGCGCGGGTTTGGTGATGCCCAGCCGTTCGGAGATCTGGCGCAGGCTGGTGTTCTGGACGCCCTGCTGCACGAACAGCTCGCGGGCCACCGCCTGGATGCGGCTCTTGGTGTCACTGGGCATGATCCGAGGATATCCCTTACCTACCGTTAAGTCAGACGGCGTGCTAGCGTACTTACTTAACGATAGGTAAGGAGGGGTCATGCGGGTTCTCATCTCGGGCGCGAGCATCGCGGGGCCGGTGCTGGCGTACTGGCTGACCAGGTACGGCTTCGACGTGACCGTCGTCGAGCGGGCCCCGGCGCTGCGCAAGACGGGCGGCCACGCGGTCGACCTGTTCCGCCCCGCCATGGACATCGCCGAGCGGATGGGCGTGCTGGACGACGTGCTGGCCAAGAAGACCGGCACGGAATGGCTCACCGTGTACGACGAGGCCGGCGCGCCCCTCGCCGAGCTGGAGCTGCGGCGGATCTTCGGCGCCGTCTCCGACCGGCACGTCGAGATCATGCGCGACGACCTCAGCGAGATCCTCTACGACGCCACCCGCCACGACGCCGCCTACGTCTTCGGCGACTCCATCACCTCGATCGCAGGCGACGGCGAGGTCACCTTCGAGCGCGGCGCGCCCGCCCGGTTCGACCTGGTGATCGGCGCCGACGGCCTGCACTCCAACGTGCGCCGCCTGGTCTTCGGCCCCGAGTCCCGCTACACCACGTGGATCGGCGGGTACCTGGCGGTCGCCTCCGTCCCCAACCACCTGGGGCTGGACGGCCGCATGGTGGGCGTGGCGGGCGCCGGCCGGATGGGCGGCATGTACGCGGCCGCGCACATGGCCGACGCGCGGGCGATGTTCCTGTTCAGGACGGAGGAGCCGCTCGACTACCACCACCGCGACGTCGCCCGGCAGAAGGAGCTGCTGCGCGCGCACTTCGGCGACCTGGGCTGGGAGATCCCGAGGCTGCTGGACGAGGTGGAGCGCACGCCCGCCTTCTACTTCGACTCGATCACCCAGCTCCGCCTCGACACGTGGTCACGCGGCCGGGTCTCGCTCGTGGGCGACGCCGGCTACTGCCCGGGCCCGGCCGTCGGGGGCAGCACGAGCCTGGCGGTGGTGGGGGCGTACGTGCTGGCGGGGGAGCTGGCGGCGCACGGCGGCGACCACACGCGGGCCTTCCCGGCGTACGAGGCGGAGCTGGGCGAGTACGTGCGCCGCAGCCGGGCGTTCGCGGTGAACGCGGCACGCAGGATCGTGCCGGGCAGCCGGTTCGACCTGTGGGCGATGGCGCGCCTGGTGCGGCTGATCAACCACGTGCCCGTCGGCCTGACCAGGGCCGCGGTCAAGCTGGCCGGCCGCAACATGCGCCTGCACGACGCGATCAGGCTCAAGGACTACGCAGCACCACGGGAAACGACGTCACGCCCCTGACGAAGGCGTTGGGCAGGATGCGCGGCCCCTCGGAGTCGGCCCACGCGGCCGAGCCCACCCGGGCCAGCCACTCCTCGAAGAAGATCCGCAGCTCCAGCCGGGCCAGCGCCGCGCCCAGGCAGAAGTGGGTGCCCAGGCCGAACGCGATGTGCCCGCCCGGCTTCCTGGTCACGTCGAAGACGTCGGGGTCGGTGAACACCTCGGGGTCCCGGTTCGCCGACCCGTACATGAGCAGCACCTGCTGGCCCGCGCGGATCTCCTGCCCGTGCAGGACGGTGTCGCGGGTGGCGGCCCGGCACATGTTCAGGATCGGCGTGGTCCAGCGGATGAACTCCTCCACCGCCCCCTCCATCAGGCCGGGGTCGGCGCGCAGCAGGCGCCACTGGTCCGGATGGCGGATCAGCGCGTCGATGGCGGTGGCGATGACCGTCCTGGTGGTCTCGGCGCCGCCGTCGAGCAGCAGCAGCGCGTCGTTGGCCAGGCACTCGTCGTCGTAGCCGGGGGTGGCGCACCACAGGGACAGCAGGTCGTCGCGCGGGTCGGCGCGCCGCCGCGCGGCCAGCTCCAGCACGGCCTGGCCGTACTCGCCGGCGGCCACGGCGGCCTCGTGGGTGACGTAACGCAGCCCGCCGCCGGCCACGATCGTGGTCTCGGACCAGTGCTTGAGCCGGGGCCAGTCCTCGTCGGGGAAGCCGAGCAGCCAGCCGATCATGCGGGCGGGCAGCGGCGCGGCCAGCTCGGTCACCGCGTCCACCGTGCCCCGTTCGAGCGCCTTGGTGATCAGCTCGACGACGACCTCGCGGACGCGGTCCGCGTAGCGGTCGTGCACGTGGCGGGGCGTGAAGCGGCGGTAGACGAGGCGGCGGCGCTCGGCGTGCTCGGGGTCGTCCAGGCCGATCATGGACGGCTCGGAGGGGAGCTGGGGGCGGTAGCCGACGGTGCTGGTCCACAGGCGGGGGTCGCGTTCGATGGCGGAGATGTCGGCGTGGCGGGAGACGCCCCACAGGCCGTTGGGCTCGTCGCGGTAGACGGGGGCGTGCTCGCGCAGCCAGGCGTAGACGGGGGAGGGGTCGCCGGCGTAGAGGTCGCCGTCGAGTAAGTCGATCATGCGAGTACCCCTTGGGCGCGTAGCTTGTCCGCCTCCTCCTGGGGCAGGCCCCAGCCGGACAGGTCGTCCAGGCGGGTGGCGGGGGACAGGTCCTGCGCCGGCACGCCGAGCAGGCGCGGCGCGGGCGCGGGGTGGGTGACGCCGCCGACCTTGAGGAACGAGCGGCGGGCGGCGTTGTGCGGGTGCTCGGGCGCCTCGGCCATCGACAGGACGGGCGAGACGCAGGCGTCGGAGCCGTCGAAGATCGCCTCCCACTCGGCGCGCGTGCGCTTCCTGAACTCCTCGGCCAGGCGGGCCTTGAGCGCGGGCCACTGGGCGCGGTCGTTCCTGTCGGGCAGGTCGGTCAGGCCCATGAGGCCGGTCATGGCCGCCCAGAACTGCGGCTCCAGCGAGCCCACGGCCACGTACTCGCCGTCGGCGGTCTCGTACGTGTCGTACTGCGGGGCGCCGGTGTCGAGCAGGTTCGTGCCGTGCGGGCCCCAGTGGCCGCTCTGGACCGCCTGGTAGAACATCGAGAACAGGATCGCGGCGCCGTCCACCATGGCCGCGTCGATCACCCGGCCGAGGCCGGTGCGCTCGCGCTCGTACAGGGCCAGCAGCACCCCGTACGCGAGCATGAGGCCGCCGCCGGCGAAGTCGCCGAGGATGTTGATCGGCGGGGTCGGCTTCTCCCCCTCGCGGCCCAGCATCGACAGCACGCCGGAGACGGCGATGTAGTCGATGTCGTGCCCGGCCGTCGGGGCGAGCGGCCCGTCCTGCCCCCATCCGGTCATCCGGCCGTAGATCAGCCGCTCGTTGATCGCGTGCAGGTCGTCGGGGCCGATGCCGAGCCGTTCCGCCACTCCCGGGCGGAACACCTCGATCACGACGTCGGCGTGCCGGACCAGCTCCTTGAACGCGGCCACCCCCTCGGGCGCCTTCAGATCCAGCCCGATCGTGTGCTTGCCGCGGTCCATGACGTCGGCGCGCGGGCGGTCGGAAACCGCCTTCACCCTGTCGATACGCAGGACTTCCGCACCGTGATCGGCTAGCATCATCCCGGCGAACGGCCCAGGGGCGAGCCCGGCGAGCTCCAGCACGCGCACCCCGGACAGCGGACCTCGGCGAACCTCAGGCATCGGCCTCTCCTTGCTGTGGACCCTGCCCCAGTAGAACAACATTCGGTGAACTGGTGCAAGCGGCCTTTCCGACCTTCCGGCGAACAACTGGGAGGTATGGGAAACTTGCCCACTGTCGGGTGGTCAACAGGGGTAGGAAATGGTTTCGGATAGCAACCGGCTCATCTCAGGGCGCTACCAGTTACTGCGCGAGTTGGGCCGCGGGGGAATGGGCGTGGTCTGGGAAGGCCGCGACACTTTGCTCAACCGGCAGGTGGCCATCAAAGAGGTCCTCCTGCCGGACACGCTGTCGTCCGGCGACCGGGAGCGCCAGCTCCTGAGGACCGCTCGCGAGGCACGCACCGCCGCCAAGCTCAACCATCCCTCGGTCGTCGCCGTGTACGACGTCATCGAGGAGGACGGCCGGCCGTGGATCGTGATGGAGCTGGTCAGCCATCCGACGGTCGAGCAGGTCGTGCTCACCTCGGGCGCGCTGCCGGTGCGGGAGGCGGCCGAGCTGGGCAGGCAGGTGCTGTCCGCGCTGCGGACCGCGCACGCGGCCGGCATCCTGCACCGTGACGTCAAGCCGAGCAACATCCTGCTGTCCGAGGACGGCCGGGCGGTGCTCATGGACTTCGGCATCGCCACCGTCGAGGGCGACTCCTCGCTGACCAGGACCGGCATGGTGACCGGCTCGCCGAGCTTCCTGGCGCCCGAACGGGTGCGCGCGGAGAACGCCGGACCGGCCTCCGACCTGTGGTCGCTGGGCGCCACGCTGTACGCGTGCATGGTGGGCCGCTCGCCGTTCGAGCGCGGCGACCCCATGGCCACGCTCAACGCGCTGCTCACCGAGGAGCCGGACTACCGCAGGATCCCGCCGATCATGCACCCGGTCCTGAAGGGCCTGCTCCAGAAGGAGCCCCAGGACCGCGTGGACGCGGAGGAGGCCGACCGGCTGCTCGCGGCCATCATCGCCGCCAAGCCCCCGGCCGGCGACCTCGACGTCCCGGAGAAGCCGAAGGGGCAGGGCCCCGGCCGGGCCCTGCTCGCGGCCGCCGCGACGGTGGTGCTGGTGCTCACGGGCGGCGCGGTCGCGTACTTCAGGACCGCCACGCCGGCCGAGGGCGCGCCGCGCGCCACCACGCAGCCGGCCGCCGCGACCCAGGCGATCACGCCCAGCGCGGCGCCGTCGCCGAGCGCGACCCGCTCCGCCACGCCGACGCCCAGCGTGACCAGGGCCGCGCCCGCCGTGCGGGCGTACAAGTCGCGCGGCGGCTGGTCCGTCCTGCGGCCCATGGGCTGGCGGGGCGCGATCAACGAGGCCTCCACCGAGTGGACCCGCCGCGACGGCAACGCCCACTTCGGCGTCGAGGCCGTCTACGCCAGCCTCGACCCGAACCAGATCATCCGCGACGGGCAGGAGGCGCTCCGGCAGAACGCGCAGAGCGTGGTCACGCGGGGCCGCAGGACGCTCACCCACCACGGCGCCAAGGCCGTGCAGTGGGAGTTCACCTGGACGGCCGGCGAGGCGAACGACGCCCGCTGGGTCCGCCCCGGCACCCGCTACCACGAGATCCGCCGGGCGCTGGCGATCGGCGACACCGCGTACGTGCTGTCGTGGACCGTCACCGAGGAGCAGTGGCTGCGCAACCGCGCCCTGATGCGCCAGGTGATCAACAGCTTTACTGTGGGGGGATGAGCCCCTGGAACCTGCTCGCCCTCCCGCCGCTGCCCGAGCACGCCATGCGCCGCCTGCTCGGCCCGCTCGGCGACCGGGTGACGCTGCGTGTGCCGGCCTCCCGCGACAGGAAGGCGCTGCTGGCGGCGCTGCCGGCCGCGGAGATCGTGCTCGGCGACTGGACGGGCACGCTCGTCATGGACGCCGGCGCGGTCGCCGCGGCGCCCCGCCTGGCGTTCGTGCAGCAGCCGTCCGTGGGCGTGGACGGCCATGACCTCGCCGCCCTGGCGGCGGCGGGGGTGCCGCTGGCCAACACGCCGGGCGTCAGCGCCGGCGCCGTCTCCGAGTGGTGCCTGGCCGCCACGCTGGCGCTGTCACGCAAGCTGATCGCGGCCGACGCCGCCGTGCGCGCGGGCGACTGGCCGCAGCAGGGCCTGCTGCCGCACGAGCTGCGCGGCCGGCGCACCGGCGTGATCGGCTACGGCCCGATCGGCGCCATGTGCGCGGACCTGTTCCGCGCGCTCGGCTGCGAGGTCACGTACTGGACCCGCACGCCCCGCCCTGACCCCGGCTACCAGGACCTCGACGCGCTCGTGTCCGGCAGCGACGTCGTGGTCGTCGTGATCGCGCTGTCGGACGAGACCCGCGGCCTCGTCGACCCCCGCCGCATGAAGCAGGGCGCCCTGCTCGTCAACGCGGCCAGGGGCGGCGTGGTGGACCAGGACGCGCTGGCCGAAGCCCTGCGCTCGGGCCACCTGGGCGGCGCCGCGCTGGACGTCTTCGACGTCGAGCCGCTCCCGGCCGGCGACCCGCTGCGCGACCTGCCGAACGTCCTGCTCTCCCCGCACGTCGCGGGCGTCACGCCGGAGTCGACCGGACGCCTGGTCACCGCCGTCCTCGACAACCTCATGGCCGCCATGGACGGCCGCGCGGTGAAGGGCGTCGTGAACGGCGTATCGCCCAAGATCTCCAGGAAGTTTACGCAATCGCCTATCGCGTAGGGGATTCACCTGGCACGATGAACAGTTTTCGTGTCTTTAACGACCCCGGTCTGTTCGACGCCGCCCGCGGGAGATACGGTTTCACGGACGATCTCTACCAGCTCAAGGGGGTGCTTCCGTGACGACGACGATGTCGACACACCGGCGGGCAGTAGAGCAGATCCGGCAGTCGTACGCCGAGATTCCGGGTGACGCCGCGCCCAGGCTGGCCAAGTCGACGTCCAACCTGTTCAGGTTCCGCGACGGAGGCAAGACCGCCAAGCTCTCGGCCAGAGACCTCGACGAGGTCATCAGCGTCGATCCCGACACCATGACCGCCGAGGTCCAGGGCATGACCACGTACGAGCACCTGGTCGATGCCACGCTGCCGTACGGGCTCATGCCGTACGTGGTGCCGCAGCTCAAGACGATCACGCTGGGCGGCGCCGTGACCGGGCTCGGCATCGAGTCCACGAGTTTCAGGGACGGCCTGCCGCACGAGTCGGTCGAGGAGCTGGAGATCCTCACCGGCGACGGGCGCGTCGTCGTCGCCCGCGACGACAACGAGCACCGTGAGCTGTTCCGCGCCTTCCCCAACTCCTACGGCACGCTCGGCTACGCCCTGCGCATCAGGATCAAGCTGCGCAAGGTCCAGCCGTACGTGCACCTCACGCACGTCAAGTTCACCGACGCGGCCAAGTGCATGCTGGCCATGCAGGAGATCTGCGACAGCATGGTCTACGACGGCGACCCCGTCGACTTCGTGGACGGCGTGTTCTTCGAGCCCGGCGAGATGTACCTCACGCTGGGCCGCTTCGCCGACCGGGCGCCCTACATCTCCGACTACACGGGCATGCGGATCTACTACCAGTCGATCAGGCAGCGCAGCCGCGACTGGCTGACGGTCCGCGACTACCTGTGGCGCTGGGACACCGACTGGTTCTGGTGCTCGCGTGCCTTCGGCGTGCAGCAGCCGGTCGTCCGCTCGCTGATGCCGCGCCGCTGGATGCGCTCCGACGTCTACCGGCGCCTTGTGGCGCTCGACCGCAAGCACGGCGTGACCGCCCGCGTCGACCGCTGGCGCGGCCTGCCGGTGAGCGAGTCGGTCATCCAGGACGTCGAGACGCCCGTCGAGCGCGGGGCGGAGTTCCTGGAGTTCTTCCACGAGAAGGTGGGAATGACGCCGGTGTGGATGTGCCCGCTGCGAGCGAGCTCCCGCTGGCCGATCTATCCGCTGGAGCCGGGGAAGCTTTACGTCAACTTCGGGTTCTGGGGCATGGTGCCGCTGCCACGGGGGCAGTTCGACGGTTACTACAACCGGCTCATCGAGCGTGCGGTGCACGACCTCGATGGGCACAAGTCGCTCTACTCGACCTCGTTCTACGCCCGTGAGCAGTTCTGGCAGCTGTACAACGGCGATGCCTACTGGCCGGTCAAGCGGGAATACGACCCGAATGGGCGCCTGCTGGACCTGTACGAAAAGTGTGTACGGGGAAGGTGAGCAAGCAGATGGCTCTCGCATCCATCTTTGAAAAGATCGTCGGCACGGACACGAACATCCGGTTCACCGCGTACGACGGCAGCAAGGCCGGGCCCGACGGCGCCGACCTGGCCATCGAGGTCAAATCCCCGATCGCCGTGGCCTACCTGGCCCAGGCTCCGGGCGAGCTGGGGCTGGCCCGGGCCTACATCTCCGGGCACATCGACGTCCAGGGCGACATGTACACGCTGCTGGACCGGATGTGGAACATCACCACCAACGACCTGACCACGTCCGAGAAGCTCGAAGCGGTGCGGGCGCTGGGCCTCAAGCCGCTGCTCATGCGGGTGCCGCCGCCGCCGCAGGAGATGCGGCAGAGCGCGCTGGCCAAGCTGGGCTCCCGGCACGCCAAGCAGCGTGACGCGGAGGCCATCCACCACCACTACGACGTGTCCAACCGCTTCTACGAGTGGGTGCTGGGCCCGTCGATGGCCTACACGTGCGCCTGCTTCCCCAGCGAGGACTCCACGCTGGAAGAAGCCCAGTACACCAAGTTCGACCTGGTGGCGCGCAAGCTCGACCTCAAGCCCGGCATGCGCCTGCTCGACGTCGGCTGCGGCTGGGGCGGCATGGTCATGCACGCCGCCAAGCACTACGGCGTCAAGGCCCTGGGCGTCACGCTCAGCCGCCAGCAGGCCGAGTACGCGCAGAAGGCGATCGCCGACGCCGGGCTGCAGGATCTGGCCGAAGTCCGCTTCATGGACTACCGCGACGTCACCGAGTCGGGCTTCGACGCGGTGAGCAGCATCGGCCTGACCGAGCACATCGGCAAGGCGAACGTGCCGTCGTACTTCGCGTTCCTGTACGGCAAGCTGCGGCCGGGCGGCCGGCTGCTCAACCACTGCATCACCCGGCCGACGGGCAAGGAGAAGACGTTCAACAAGGGCGGTTTCATCAACCGCTACGTCTTCCCCGACGGCGAGCTGGAGTCGGTGGGCTGGCTGATCCGGCAGATGGAGGACCTCGGCTTCGAGATCCGCCACGAGGAGAACCTGCGCGAGCACTACGCGAAGACCCTGCGTCACTGGTGCGACAACCTCGACGCGAACTGGGAGGACGCGGTGCAGGAGGTCGGCATGGGCACGGCCCGCGTGTGGGCCCTCTACATGGCCGGCTGCATCGTGGGCTTCGAGCGCAACAAGGTGCAGCTGCACCAGGTGCTCGGGGTCAAGCTCGACTCCGACGGCCGCTCCGGGGTGCCGCTGCGCCCGGCCCGCGACTGGCCCTGATCCAGGTGAGGGGGGCGGAGCTTGCCCCGGGGTGCAAGCTCCGTTCCTAACCGGCCGGCCGGGACTCCGCGGGCTCGCCAGGCGTGCGGCGCGGATGTTCCTTGGCGTGCCGGCCCTTGCTGGGGCGGTGCTCGTCCTTGCCGGAATCGTCCTGCGGCTCCTGCTCCCTGGGGGTGCAGGGCTTCGCGTGCCTGCCCACTGGCCTCTCCTCGCCTCTCCCGACTGCTTAAAGTGACCGTATGACTACAGTCGGCGTCGAGGCAAGCGGGAAAGGTGAACCGTTTTCGAGGAGCCCCCGGCCGATCGGCTCGCGGCCCCGCAATTACCGATGGGCCGACCGGCCGGGGAGCCTTCTTCAGGAGGTGCAGGCCGTGCCGTTCAGGGTGAAGGCGGCCGGCTTGCCGGTGTCGCCGGTGTGCGTGGCCTGGAAGCCGAACGAGGCCGACGCCCCCGGGGCGATGGAGCCGTTGTAGGAGACGTTCCGCGCCGTCACCTGGCCGCTGCTGGGCGAGATCGCGGCGTTCCAGGCGGAGGTGACGGTCTGGCCGGCCGGGAGGGTGAAGGCCAGGCTCCAGGACGAGATCGCGGTCGTGCTCGTGTTCGCGATCGTCACCGCGGCCGTGAAGCCGGTGTTCCACGCGTTCGTCGTGTACGTGACCTTGCAGTTGCCCACCGGCGGGGTGACCGTGGGAGTCACGGTCGGATCGGTGCCGCCCTCCGAGAGGCCGAAGAAGTCGATCACCATGGCCGCCATCCCGCCCTGCGGCAGGCTGTGGCCCACGCCCTGGAGGCTGATCGCCTCCACCCGTTCCTTTGTGCCCGTGCCGCCGTAACGGGTCCTGGTCCAGCCCGAGCGGGGCTGGTCGGTGAGGCTGGGCGTCTGGCTCAGGCCGTGGACGTTCGTCCACTGCTTGATCTGCTCCTGGAAGTTCGGGTAGCGCAGCGTGGTGTCCTCGGTGCCGTGCCAGATCTGCATCCGCGGGCGCGGGCCGCTGTAGCCGGGGTAGGCGGCGCGCACCTGGTCGCCCCACTGCTGCGGGGTCTTGATGAGCTGGCCGTTGGCGCAGGTGCTGTTCCAGCTCGACCCGTCGGTGGTGGCGAAGCAGCCGAACGGCACGCCCATGAACGCCGCGCCCGCCTTGAACACGTCCGGGTAGGCGCCGATCAGCACGTTCGTCATCATGCCGCCGGAGGAGGCGCCGGTCACGTACGTGCGGTCGGGGTCGGCGTTGTAGCGCTGCTGGACGTACCTGACCATGGAGACGATGCCGACGGGGTCGCTGCCGCCGTTGTGGGTGAGCGCCTGCGGCGAGGAGACGTCGAAGCAGGACCCGCTCCTTGTCGCCGACGGGTAGACGACGATGAACTTGTACCGGTCGGCCAGCGAGGCGAACTCGGTGCCCGAGTAGAAGGCCGGGCCGGAGCCGGTGCAGTAGTGCACGGCCACGAGCAGGGCGGGCCGGGCGCCGACGCCGTCGGGGACGTACAGGTGCATGCGCAGGTTGCTGGGGTTCGTGCCGAACCCGGTCACCTCGGTGAGCTGGGCGGAGGCGGCCGGGGGCGCGGTGATGAGGCCGGCCGTGACGAGCGCGGCGGCGGCGATGATCGCGCTTGCTATGCGAGCTCTCAGCTTCATCGAGGTCCTCTCGCTCTGCGGCCGAAACATTGCGAGTGTCCACAGAAAATTTCGGCGTGGCAATACGCAGGCGCGGAAGGGTGCTCGCGGGCCTCCGTCAGGCCGGGTGAGAGGGCTGAGAAAGATGAAAGTTTCGCTAGGCCGCCAGCTGCTGCAGCGTGCCCGTGAGCGCGTCCCACGACTGCTCGGCGTCCGCCGTGCGGCCGTGCGGCGCGCGGAACCACGCCACGAACTCCGCCACGTCGTTCAGCGCCCACCGCAGCCGGTACAGCGCCAGCAGGTCGCGGTCCACCGCGCGGCCCGTCGCCTTCGTGTAGCGCGCCAGGTCCTCCTCGTCCCTGGCCGCCAGCCACAGGTCCCGCTCCGGCGCGGCCGTGCCCACCGTGTCCCAGTCGATCAGCAGCAGGCGCTCGCCGTCCCGCAGGACGTTGCCCGCGTGCGGCTCCCCGTGCGTGAGCACCGGCTCGCCCGGCCGCGCCGCCAGCCGGTCCAGCTCCGCCAGCCGGCGCCGCACCGTGCCGGCGTGGCTGGCGAGGAGGTCCTGGGCGGGCTCTGAGTAGGGGCCGCCGAGCCACGGCAGGGTGGTGTCGGCCAGCGCCTGCTCCAGGGCCGCCCGGCCGGGCAGCTCCACCGGCCGGGCCGGGGTCGTCCTCGGCGGCGGGGTGGTGTGCAGCTCGGCCAGCAGGTCGATGAGCCGGCCCCGGTCGGCGTCCGGCAGCTCGTCGCCGAACTCGCCGGCCGTGCCCTCCTCGTACGGGAACACGCTCATGGCGTAGCGGTCACCGTTGAGGCGGCGCAACGTGGCGCCGTCGGCGGCACGCAGCGGGGCGACGACGAACCCGAGGCCGGCCTCCTCGCGCAGCGCCGCCGCCGTCTCCATGGCGCGCCCGAGCTCGTCGTACGAGCGCAGCCGCGCGTCGGCCACCGTCACGAACCAGCGCCGCCCGCCCGCGCCGGTCGCGATCCAGTGGTGGTCGCCGAAACCGACCGGTGCATGGTCCAGGGTGGCCGCCTCGATGCCCCACGCGGTCAGGGCGGGGCGCAGCAGCTCTTCGTCGAGGTCGTCCGGTCGATCACGCATACGGGGCAAGGTATCGCCCGCCCGGTCCGGCCGCAGCCCGATAAGTCCGGCAACGCGATCACGCCAGGTCGAGAAGCAGCCCGATGGCGGCGACGACGTCGTGCACCACCCGGTCAGGGGGTGACGCCGGGGGCGGCGGAGGCTCCAGGCCGCGCCGCGCCAGTTCCTCGCGGCGGTCGATCCAGATCGTCCGCAGGCCGGCGCCGTGCCCGCCCGCGACGTCGTTGACGGCGTCGTCCCCGACCATCCAGCCGCCGTCCAGCGACCGGCCGCAGCGCGCGGCGGCGAGGGCGAACAGGCGGGCGTCCGGTTTCCTGATGCCCTCCGCCGCCGAGATCGCCCACCCGTCCACCCGCGTGGCCAGCCCGCTGTGCTGGATCTTGCCGGTCTGGTTGTCGGCCGCCCCGTTCGTCACGATGCCGACCGTCCAGCCGGCCGCGCGCAGCCGGTCGAGCCCCGACAGCACCTCCGGGCGGCAGCGCACCAGGTGCGGCAGGCGGGCCCGGTAGGCGCGCCACAGCTCGGCGGCGGGCTCGGGCAGCCCGAACCGCTCCCGTACGCGGGCGAAGAACGCCTCCATGGGCACCGACCCGTCCGCGTCCGCCGCCACCAGCCACGCCGCCGCGCCGGCGCCCAGCCCGCGCTCGGCGGCGAACGCGGCGGCCCACCGCTCGAACGCGGCCAGCCGGTCGATCAGCGTGTTGTCGAGGTCGAAGAGGGCGAGCATTCAGGCGTTCCGCGCGGTGATGAGCTCGTCGGTGGCCTCGCGGTAGGCCGCCGTGGCGCGCTCGAAGTAGCCGCACAGGACGGCCAGCTCCGCCTCCGAGAACCCCTCGAAGACGGTACGCAGCCGCGCCCTGGTGCCCTTGAGCACCTCGTCCAGCCCCTCCGGCTCGGAGACCGACTCCACCATCACCTTGCGCCGGTCGGCCGGGTCGGGCCGGCGCCGCACGAAGCCGGCCTTCTCCAGGCGGTCGATGAGCCGCGTGGTGGCGCCGGTGGTCAGCCCGGTCTGCGCGGCCAGCTCGCCCGAGGTGAGCGGGCCCATGAGGTCGAGCAGGTTGTGCGCGTAGTAGTCGGTGGCGTTGAGCCCGGCCGCCTCGGCGGTGGCCAGGCTGTTGAGGACCGTCGCGCTCAGGTAGCGACGGAAGAGCCCGCTCAGATCCGTTGACACGGTCACTCCTCTTCCTTAATCTAATATCTGCAAGCGAGCAGATATCACTTCAGCACAGACACTGTGCTGAGTAAACTACCAGAGGGAGCCTCCATGATCACCACCGCCGAGCAGGACGTCCGGACGCTCTTCGCCGACCTGGAGGACGCCTGGAACCGGGGCGACGGCCACGCCTACGGCGCCTGCTTCACCGAGGACGCCAGCTACACCACGTTCGTCGGCACCGTCTACCACGGGCGCGACGACCTCGCCGCCGCGCACCAGGCGCTGTTCGACAGCGTGCTCAAGGGCACCAGGATGTTCAACGAGATCACCGGGATCCGCTTCCTCGGGCCCGGCGTGGCCGTGGTCACCGGCAGGGGAGAGGTGGCCAAGAAGCGGCCGCGCACGTACGGCAAGGTCCAGACCTACACGCTGGTGCGCGAGGCCGACGGCCGCTGGCGCATCGCCGCCTTCCACAACACCCAGCGCAAGCCGCTGATGGAGGCGGTGTCGTTCAGGTTCGTGCCCGGCAGCGCGCCGCGCAAGTAGAAGGGGCGCGGGCCGAAGCCCGCGCCCCTGGAGCCGGAAGGGACGTCAGCGCAGCTCGCGCTTGAGGATCTTGCCCGTGGCCGTCATCGGCAACGCGTCACGGAACTCGATGATCCGCGGGTACTTGTAGGCCGCCAGGTTCTCCTTGGCCCAGGCGATCAGCTCGTCCTCGGTGATCGTGGCCCCGGGGGTGCGGATCACGTACGCCTTGACCTCCTCGCCGTGCGAGTCGTGCGGCACGCCCACCACGGCGGCCAGCGACACCGCCTCGTGGGTCATCAGCACCTCTTCGACCTCGCGCGGGTACACGTTGAACCCGCCCCTGATGACCATGTCCTTGGCCCGGTCGATGATGGAGTAGTAGCCGTCGGCGTCGCGCGTGGCGATGTCGCCCGTACGGAACCAGCCGTCCCGCATCACCTCGGCCGTCGCCTCGGGGCGGCCGTAGTAGCCCTTCATGACGTTGTGGCCGCGGATGGCGATCTCGCCGGGGCCCTCGCCCTCGATCGTCTTCCAGTCGCCGTCGACCAGCTTCATCTCCACGCCCCAGATCGGGGTGCCGATCGTGCCGGGCTTGGCGGGCCGGCCGATCTGGTTGAAGCAGGCCACGGGGGAGGTCTCCGACAGGCCGTACCCCTCCAGGATGCCGATGCCGAACGTCTGCTCGAAGTCCTTGAGCACCTCCACCGGCGAGGACGCGCCGCCGGCGACCGCGACGCGCAGCGAGCGCGGCACCTCGGCGCCCTCACTGTGGATCTTCGTGAGCATGGCCCAGTACATGGTGGGCACGCCCGCGAAGTACGTCACGCCCTCCTTGGCCATGAGCGCGAGCGCCTCGCCCGGCTCGAAGCGGGTCATCAGCACGACCGTGGAGCCGCGCAGGAAGCCCGTGTTCATGACCGTGGTCTGGCCGAAGGAGTGGAACAGCGGCAGCGCCGCCAGGTAGGTGTCGCCGCCCTCGGTGCGGGGGAACATGCGGTCGCTGATGATGGCGTTCATCAGCATGTTCTGGTGGGTGAGCTCGGCGCCCTTGGGCTGGCCGGTGGTGCCGGAGGTGTAGAGGATGACGGCGGTGTCGTCGGGCGCGGTCTGCACGGTCTCGAACTCGCCCGGCATCCCGCCGAGGGCCGCCCAGATCGACTCGCCGTACTCCGACTCGGTCGCCAGCGGCGTGGCGGGCAGCACGAAGAAGTGCTCGCAGCGCTCGGCCGCCTCGAACCCGGCCCGGCCGCGCTCGCCCAGCGGCAGCTCCGGCGTGCCCTCGAAACAGAACAGCGCCTTGGCGTCGCTGTCGTCGAGATGGTAGGTGATCTCACGGGTCTGGAGGAGGACGTTGAGCGGCACGACCGTCGCCCCGGCCTTGAGGATGCCGTAGTAGACGAACGGGAAGTACGGCAGGTTCGGGCAGGCCAGCGCCACTTTGTCGCCCTTGCCGATGCCGCGTGTCACCAACAGGTTCGCCACCTGGTTCGCTACGGTGTCGATCATGGAGAACGGCAGCCGCATGTCGCCGAAGACGATCGCGGTGCCGTCCGGGGTGTTCCTGGCGCTGTCCTCCAGGACGATCGACAGGTTGAGCATGACGCCTTCCTCCCTCTAGAACGGCTTCGGCGCCATCTTCGCAGGACCGGCATACCGACTGGTAGGTAACTCAGGTCACAAGTGCATATGGACGCGCCCGGCCCGCGTGAAGTAAGCAAGTAGGAAGTTACTTACCCCATGGAGGGGTGTCATGGAGTACGACTATGTGATCGTCGGGGCGGGCTCGGCCGGCTGCGTGCTGGCCGCCAGGCTGACCGAAGACCCCGGCGTGTCGGTGGCGCTGGTCGAGGCGGGCGGGAAGGACGACAAGCTCGAGATCCGCATGCCGGCCGGCTTCGCCAAGCTGTTCAAGACCGAGTACGACTGGGCGTTCCTGACGGCCAAGCAGAGCGAGATGTCCGGCCGCGAGCTCTACTGGCCGCGCGGCCGGGTGCTGGGCGGCTCCTCCTCGCTCAACGCCCAGATGTGGGTGCGCGGCTGCCAGCAGGACTACGACCAGTGGGGCGTCCCCGGCTGGGCCTACGACGACGTGCTGCCGTACTTCACCAAGGCCGAGCGCCGCGTCGGCAGCAACGAGGGCGGCGTCTACGGCACCGACGGTCCGCTCTACATCTCCGAGCTGCGCAGCCCCAACGTCACCACCGCCGCCTTCCTGAAGGCGTGCGAGGAGCTCGGCCACACCCGCCTGGCCGAGCTGAACGGCCGCTCCAACGAGGGCTACTGCCCCACCCCCGTCACCCAGAACCGCGGCCGGAGGTGGAGCGCCGCCGACGCGTACCTGCGGCCCGCCCTGTCCAGGCCCAACCTGCACGTGATCACCAACACCACCGTCGACCGGGTGACGTTCGACGGCAAGCGCGCCACGGGCATCGAGCACAGCGGCGGCGCCCCGATCAGGGCCAGGCTGGAGGTCATCCTGGCGGCCGGCGCGATCGGCTCGCCGTACCTGCTGCTGCGCTCCGGCGTGGGCGCGCCCGACGAGCTGCGCGACGCCGGGGTGCCGATCGTGCACGAGCTGCCCGAGGTCGGCAAGAACCTCCAGGACCACCTGTCGAGTGGCGTGTTCGTCGAGTGCAAGCAACCGGTGACGCTCACCAAGGCCGAGTCGCTGGTCAACCTGCTGCGTTACATCGTCCTGCGCTCCGGCATGCTCACCACGAACGTCGGGGAGGCCGTCGCGTTCATCAGGACCTCGCCCGAGGAGCCCGCGCCCGACATCGAGCTGGTCTTCGCGCCGGTGCCGTTCGTCGACCACGGCTTCACCCCGCCGACCGGCCACGGGCTCACCGTCGGCGTCGTGCTGCTGCAGCCGGAGAGCCGCGGCCGCATCGGGCTGAGCGGCCGGGACGTCGTGATCGACCCCGGCTACCTGACGGCCGAGGCCGACGTCAAGCGCCTGGTCGAAGGGCTGAAGGCGGCCAAGCACGTGTTCGCCACCACCGCGATGAAGCCGTACGCGGGCGGGCCGATGGCGCCCTACTGGGGGCCGGAGAGCGACGAGGAGCTGGCCCAGTGGGTACGCGAGCGCGGCGAGACCCTCTACCACCCGGTCGGGAGCTGCCGCATGGGCACCGACGAGACCTCGGTGGTGGACCCTGAGCTGCGCGTGCGCGGTATCCAGGGGCTCAGGGTCGTGGACGTCTCGATCATGCCGACGCTCAACCGCGGCCACACCCACGCGCCCGCCATCATGATCGGCGAGAAGGGAGCCGACCTGATCAGGGCGAGCAAGGCTTGACGTAAGTGGTCACTTGCGTAGGGTCGTGGGTATGACTCTGCCCGCGGATCTCGACCTGTCGCAGATCCCGTTCTGGGAGCGGTCGCAGGCCGAGCGCATGGCGGCCTTCCGCAAGCTGCGCGAGCTCGGCCGCCCCGTGTTCGTGCCGGAGCAGGCCGTGCCGTTCATCGGCGGCGGCCCCGGCTACTACGCGCTGGTGCGTCACGCCGACGTCACCGAGGCCAGCAGGAACGCGGCCGTCTTCAGCAGCGAGCCGTGCGCCAACAGCATCCCCGACATGCCGCGCTGGCTCAGCGTGTACTTCGGCTCCATGATCAACATGGACGACCCCGCGCACGCGCGGCTGCGCCGCATCGTGTCGCGGGCGTTCACGCCGCGCATCCTCGCGAAGATGGAGGAGGACCTGGCGCGGGCCGCCGCCGAGATCGTGGACCGGGCGATCGAGGAGGGGCCCGGCGACTTCGTCGCCCAGGTGGCCGCCAGGCTTCCCGTACGGGTCATCTGCGACATGATGGGCATCCCCGCGAAATTTCATGACATGGTGCTGCGGCGGACGAACGTCATCCTCGGCAACGCCGACCCCGAGTACACCGGCATCTCACCCGGCTACAGCCGCGTCAACGTCGCCCGCGGCCTGGCCAGGCTGCTGCACGCCGGCCACTCGCTCAACCGGCTGGCCGCCCGCCTCGGCGACGAGCGGCGCCGGCGGCCCACCGGCGACCTGGTCAGCCTGCTCGTCAACGGGGAGGAGCGGCTCACCTCGCAGCAGCTCGGCTCGTTCTTCATCCTGCTGGTGGTGGCGGGCAGCGAGACCACGCGCAACGCGATCGCGTACGGGCTCAAGCTCCTCACCGACCACCCCGGGCAGCGCGAGCTGCTGCTGGCGGACTTCGACGGGCGCGTGGCCGGGGCCTGCGACGAGATCGTCCGCTACGCCACGCCGGTCATCCAGTTCCGCCGCACGCTCACCCGGGACCACGAGATGAACGGCACGGCGTACAAGAAGGGTGACAAGGTGCTGCTCTTCTACAACTCCGCCAACCGCGACGAGTCCGTCTTCCACGACCCCGACGCGTTCGACATCACCCGCGACCCCAACCCGCACGTCGGCTTCGGCGGCCCCGGCCCGCACTACTGCCTGGGCGCGCACCTGGCGCGCAGGGAGATGACCGTGATGTTCCGGGAGCTGTTCACCCGGCTGCCGGACGCCAGGGCGGTCGGCGAGCCCTCCTTCCTGCTGTCGAACTTCATCAACGGGGTCAAGCATCTGCGGTGGGCGTTCTGAGATGCCCGGTGACGGAAGATCCGGCGTGCTAGGTTTCGCAGTCATGGAGATCAGGACTATCCACGCCAATGGGGTGGAGTTCGCGTATCTATCGTTGGGGGAGGGGCCGCTGGCGCTCTGCCTGCACGGCTTCCCCGACACCGCGCACACCTGGCGGCACCTGATGCCCGCGCTGGCCGAGCGCGGCTACCGCGCGGTCGCCCCCTTCCTGCGCGGCTACGCGCCCACCGAGATCCCCGCCGACGGCGCCTACGAGGACGCCGCGCTGGTCGCCGACGTGCGCGCGCTGCACGAGGAGCTGGGCGGCGGGGACGACGCCGTCGTCATCGGGCACGACTGGGGCGCCTTCCCCGCCTACGCCACCGCCGGGCGCTTCCGCCGCGCCGTCACCCTCGCCGTGCCGCCGCCCGGCTCGCTGGCCGGCGGCTTCTTCGACTACGAGCAGCTCAAGCGCTCCTTCTACATCTTCCTCTTCCAGACCGCGCTCGCCGAGACCGCCGCCGCCACGCCCGGCTTCATCGACAACCTCTGGCGCGACTGGTCGCCCGGCTACGACGCCCGCGAGGACCTGGAGTTCGTCCGGCGCAGCCTCGGAGACCCCGCCAACCTCGCCGCCGCCATCGGCTACTACCGCGCCATGCTCGGCACCACCCCGCCCTCCGGCCGCTACCCCGCCGTCGAACAGCCCGTCAGCGGGCCCGTCCTCTACCTGCACGGGGCACAGGACGGGTGCCTGAGCGCCGACCTCGCCAAGGGCGCGCTGGAGCACCTGCCGGCGGGGTCGCGGGCCGAGCAGGTGGCCGGGGCCGGGCACTTCCTGCACCTCGAACGGCCCGGCGAGGTCAACCGGCTCATCCTCGACTGGCTCGGCCCGGCCTCCTGACCGGCCCTTATCGGCTGGGCTTGAGTGCGGTGCTGCTTGAGTACGGTGCTGCTTGCGTGCGGTGATCAGCGGGGCTTCAGTACGACGATCAGGGGGTGCTGCCCCGACAGGCTCACCTCGACCACCTCCTCCACCGCGAACCCGCGCGGCACCCCGTCGTGCACCAGCGCCACGGCCAGCCCGTCCGGCGCCAGCACCCGCCGCACCTCCCGCCACAGCGGGCCAGGCCCCGGGCGAGCAGGCCGGCGGGCGGGACCTGGCGTCCCCAGGGCGGGTTCACCAGCACCCGGTCCGCGCACCCGTCCTCCACCGGTATCCGCCCGCCATCGGCCACCGCCCACGCGAGCGCCGCCCCCGCCGCCCGGGTGTTGGCGCGGGCGGCCGCGATGGCGGCCGGATCACGGTCGAACCCGAGCAGCCGTCCCCTCGTGGCGTCCGGGAGGGTGGCGCTCGCCTCGATCAGGGTGGTGCCCGCGCCGCAGCACGGGTCGAGCACCGTCGCGGCCCCGGTGAGCCGGGCGAGATGGGCCATGGCGGCGGCCACGGGCGGGTGCAGCGTGCCCGGGATCGAGGCCGTCTTGTACGCCCGCCGGTGCAACGGCCGCGCCGCCACCCGTACCGCGATGACCGCCTGATCGCCGTCGATCGTCACCCGCCACGACCGCGCGCCGGGCGGCGGCCGGCGGCCGTCGCGGCGGGAGTGGTACGGCACCCGCGCCGGCCGGGCCAGCTCGGCCCCCACCGCGTCCTCGATCTCGAACCGGGTGTAGTTGCGCCGCCCCACGAACGACGCCGACACCTCCACCCCGCTCCCGGGGTCGCCCATCAGCGCCGGGTCCACCTCGCGCGCCGCCCGGGCCAGCCGGCGCAGCGCGGCGCGGCCGGGCCCGATCCCGTCGACGACGGCGGCGGCCAGCAGCACGTCGTCGGCCGTGCGCAGCCCGAGCAGGTCGGCCCCCGGCCGGGCCTCGAACCACACCTCGCGATGGCGCACCCCGTGCACCACGCCCGTAAGTGATCGCCGGATCTCCATGGCCACCAGGGGCTCGATGCCACGCACGGCCCTGGCCACGGCAAAAGTACGCACCTGTGCTTCTCCCACGTCGCGACCCGGGACGGCGCTCGCTCAGCCGTCCCGCATCGCCGGCGGTGGGGTCGTCCGCGACCCGCCGGCGGATCGCTAACGTCGGAAGAAGCAGTACACGCGACGCACCCTACGGCCCGCCGCGCCGCAGGAGCCACAGGTTTTCCACGCCACGTACGTACGGTGTACGCCCAACCCATTGACGTAAGTGCCCGCTTTTCCAATGATGGCCTCATGAGCGTCCTGGACTTCGACCTGTCGGACCGCGACTTCTGGGCCAGGCCCATGAGCGAGCGCGAGGAGGCGTTCGAGCGGCTGCGCTCGCTCGGCACCCCGGCCTTCTTCGAGGAAGCGGAGATGGCGTACATGCCCAAGGGGCCGGGCTACTACGCGCTGGTCAGGCACGCCGACATCCTGGAGGCCAGCCGCAACCCGGAGGTGTTCTGCTCGGGCGACGGCGGCGCGACGAACATCCCCGACATGCCGGCCGAGTTCGCCGAGTACTTCGGGTCGATGATCAACATGGACGACCCGCGGCACGCCCGGCTGCGCCGGATCGTCTCCCGCGCGTTCACACCCAAGATGATCAAGCAGTTCGAGTCGGACGTCGAGGCGGCCGCCGTCGGCATCGTGGACGACCTGCTCGCCAAGGGGCCCGGCTGCGACTTCGTGACCGAGGTGGCCGCCCGCCTGCCCCTGAAGATCATCTGCGACATGATGGGCATCCCCGAGCGCGACTACCAGTTCGTCTTCGACCGCTCCAACATCATCCTGGGCGGCTTCGACCCCGAGTACACCGGCGGCGACCTCGACCAGCTCGCCGAGCGGCTGCTTAACGCCGGCATGGAGCTGCAGCAGCTCGTCCAGGACCTCGCCGCCCACCGCGCCGACCACCCCACCGGCGACCTCACCTCGTCACTGGTGAACGCCAACATCGACGGCGAGCGGCTGACCATGCAGGAGCTCGGCTCGTTCTTCATCCTGCTGGTCGTGGCGGGCAACGAGACCACGCGCAACGCCATCTCGTACGGCATGCGCCTGCTCACCAAGAACCCCGACCAGCGCGCCCTCTGGCTGGAGGACATCGACGGCCGCGCGCCCGGCGCCGTCGAGGAGATCGTCCGGCTGGCCTCCCCGGTGAACTTCATGCGCCGCAAGACCACCAGGGACTTCGAGATGAACGGCCACCTCTACCGCAAGGGGCAGAAGGTCGTGCTGTTCTACTGGGCCGCCAACCGCGACGCGTCCGTGTTCGACGACCCGCTGCGCTTCGACATCACCCGCCACCCCAACCCGCACGTCGGCTACGGCGGCCCCGGCCCGCACTTCTGCCTCGGCGCCCACCTGGCCCGGCGGGAGATCACGGTGATGTTCCGCGAGCTGCTGCGGCGCGTGCCGGGCATCGAGGCGGGCAAGCCCGACCGGCTGCACTCCAGCTTCATCAACGGGATCAAGCACATGGAGTGCACCTTCTAGGGCGCTACTGGCCGGCCAGGCGGATCTGGTTCATCACCGTACGGATGTCGGGCAGCAGCTGCTTGCTCTCCGCCGGGATCGAGATGTAGACGATGGCCGGCAGCTCGCCGCCGGTGTTGATGGCCATCGTCGCGATCGTGGCCTTCTCGGTGCCCGACGTCAGCGAGTACGCGATCAGCCGCCCCGTCTGGTCGCCCACCTTGATCGGCTGCTGGGCGATCTTCTTGACCTTGTTGTCGTCGGGGAAGAAGCTGCGCCGCGCGCTCAGCACGACCTGCCTGATCACCGGCTCCAGGTCGTCCGGCTTGTAGTACGAGGCCAGCCGCTGCGACAGCGGGCCCGACATGATCGTGGCGTACCGGTCGGGGGCCACCTGCACGTACTGGCGGGTGTTGAACCCGTACGTGCCCTTGACCGTGGCCCGCTGGTCGAGCTGCCAGGTGCCGCCCAGGCGCGGCACGCTGATCCCGGCCCCGGCGTCCGGGACCCGGCCGACGACCGGCGACGCCTTGCCGGTGTAGCGGGGCAGCGGGCCGATCGAGGTGGCGGACTTCGTGGGGGTCGACTTGGGCGGCGCCGTCGCGGACTGCTCGGCGGCCAGGCTCGCGTTCGACGGCGGGTCCTCACCTGCCAGCGGCCCCCACAGGAACGCCCACAGCACCGCGGCGACCAGCGCGATGCCGACCGAGCCGCCCAGCGCGTAGATCCAGATGGGCCTGCCCGAGTCCTCGTCCCCCAGGGCGTCCTGGTCGCCCATCGACTGGTAGTTGTCGCCGAAGACGGTGTTCCACAGCTCCTGCTGGCGCTCCGGCGGCGGGGTGCGGGAGCCGCTGATCTGGCCGGCCGTGACGAAGCGGTTCTCCGGGTCGGAGGGGTCGCGGCTCAGGTTGGAGCCGGGCCGGCCGGGCTGGTCCTCGCCGGGAGGCATGCCAGGAGGGGCGCTGGGGGGCGTCTCGATGTTCGGCTGAGCAGAATCCATGGGGCTGGAGGGGACCGCGCGATCGTTCAGGAGGTTCTCGGTGTGCTGGGCGTAGGTGACCGTGCGCTCGTCGGCCGGGTGCGGCGCGGGCGGCGGCGGGACGGGCGGGCTGCTGTAGATCGCGGTACGCTCGGCCGCCGCGTCGGCGGGAGGCGGTGTCGGCGCCTGTGGTGGCGCCTGTGGTGGCGTCTGTGGCGGTGACGCCGCCCGGTCGGCCGGCGGCCACGGGGCGGGGCTGGACAGGTTGGACCACGCGCCGGGCGACGGCGTGGGCGGCTGCGCCCAGGCGGGCACCGGGTCGGCGGGCTGCGGCGCGGGGGGCGGCGTGCCCTTCGAGGACACCTCGGGCCACGCCCCCGGCCCGGCCGTGCTCTGCGGCGGCGGGGGCGCGTCCTGCCAGGAGGCGCGCACGTCGGGCGAGGAAGCGTTGTCGGGCCAGGACGTGCGCACGTCGGGCGAGGAGGCGTTGTCGGGCCAGGAGGTCCGCAGGTCCGGCGACGAGGCGTTCTCGGGCCAGGAGGTCCGTACGTTCGGCGAGGACGCGTTCTCCGGCCACGGGTTCCGCACGTCGGGCGAGGAGGCGTTCTCGGGCCAGGACGTGCGCACGTCAGGGGAGGAGGCGCCGTCCGGCCACGAGGAGTCCTTGCGGGGCGGCTCGGGCCAGGACGGGTCCTTGCGCGGGGGCTCCGGCCACGACGGGTCGGGCCGGCCCGGCCGCGGGCCTCGGGCCAGGAGGTGGGGACGTCGGCGGGGGAGTCGGCCCACGCGGGCGAGCTGTCGCGGCGGGGCGGCTCCGGCCAGGAGGAGGGCAGATGAGGTCCGGAATTCTCCGTTGCCATTGCTGCCGGCCCTCCCGAGGTTGTGTCCGGATGTCCCGTTATATCCGGATTCGACGTCTCACGCATGATCTCATGGGATTTTCCAGGAGATGCAGGTGGTTCCGCAGCGAAACGAGCGAAGCCATGAGGATCGGTGGGCGGATCCTGCATCGGCAGGTCACCCCCCGGTCGGTCAGGCTCAGCTGGGTATACCACGGCGACAAGGCTATTCTTGTGGGACGAATGAGGTCACAACGGATACATCACCATCAGGTCTCGCCAGACCCGAAGGGTCCATTGTGCCTGCGGACCTCGATCCATAGCCTGCATTCAGCCGAAGAGGTGCGCTAGGCTTGACACATGCGTTCCGCGACCCTGCTTCTTAGCGGGCCGCGACGGCCCTAGAAGATCTTCGCCGTCGCGGCTCCACCCCTCGTTGTGTGCACGAGGGGTTTTCTTATGGGTCCGAATCAAGCCAGAAGGACAGTAGCCGTGAGTGAGTACGATCCGCAGGCGCTGCAGGCCAAGTGGCAGCAGCGATGGGAGGAGCAAGAGACCTACCGGGCGAGCGAGGACCCGGCAGACCCGCGCGAGCGCCGCTACATGCTCGACATGTTCCCCTACCCTTCCGGCGACCTGCACATGGGCCACGGCGAGGTGTTCGCTCTGGGCGACGTCGTCGCGCGCTACTGGATGCAGAAGGGTTACAACGTCCTGCATCCGATCGGCTGGGACTCCTTCGGCCTGCCCGCGGAGAACGCGGCGATCAAGCGCAACGCGCACCCGGCCGAGTGGACCTACGCCAACATCGAGACGCAGGCCAACTCGTTCCGGCGCTACGGCATCTCCTTCGACTGGTCGCGCCGCCTGCACACCAGCGACCCCGACTACTTCCGCTGGAACCAGTGGCTGTTCATCCGCTTCTTCGAGCGCGGGCTGGCCTACCGCAAGGGCGGCCTGGTCAACTGGTGCCCCAACGACCAGACGGTGCTGGCCAACGAGCAGGTCGTGGCCGGCAAGTGCGAGCGCTGCGGCGCCGACGTCATCCGGCGCGAGCTGACGCAGTGGTACTTCAAGATCACTGACTACGCGCAGCGCCTGCTGGACGACATGGAGCAGCTGACCGGCTGGCCCGAGCGGCTGCTGACCATGCAGCGCAACTGGATCGGCCGCTCCGAGGGCGCCGACGTGCTGTTCGAGATCGAGGGCCGCGACGAGCCGGTCCACGTCTACACCACGCGCCCCGACACCCTGTACGGCGCCACGTTCTTCGTCGTCGCCGCCGACGCCGCGCTGGCCGACGAGATCGTCACCGACGAGCAGCGCCCGGCGTTCGAGGCGTACCGCGCCGAGGTCGCGAAGCTGAGCGACATCGAGCGGCTGGCCACCGACAAGGAGAAGACCGGCGTCTTCCTGGGCCGCTACGCGATCAACCCGGTCAACGGCGAGCGCATCCCGGTCTGGGCGGCCGACTACGTGCTGTCCGACTACGGCCACGGCGCCATCATGGCGGTGCCCGCGCACGACCAGCGCGACCTCGACTTCGCCCGCAAGTTCGACCTGCCGGTGAAGGTCGTCGTGCACACCGGCCTGGCCGACCCGGGCGAGACCGGCGAGGCCACGCCCGGCGAGGGCACGCTGGTCAACTCCGGCCCGCTCGACGGCCTGACCAAGACCGAGGCCATCACCAAGATCATCGAGATCCTGGAGACGCAGGGCCGGGGCACCGGCGCGGTCAACTTCCGGCTGCGCGACTGGCTGCTGTCCCGCCAGCGTTACTGGGGCACGCCGATCCCGATCATCCACTGCCCCGACTGCGGCGAGGTGCCCGTCCCCGACGAGCAACTGCCCGTCACGCTGCCCGACCTGCGCGGCGAGGCTCTGGCCCCCAAGGGCGTGTCGCCGCTGGCCAGCGCCACCGAGTGGGTCAACGTCGAGTGCCCCAAGTGCGCCGGCCCGGCCCAGCGCGACACCGACACGATGGACACCTTCGTCGACTCGTCGTGGTACTTCCTGCGCTACTGCTCGCCGGGCTACAACGACGGCCCGTTCGACCCCGAGCAGGTGCGCAAGTGGGGCCCGATCGACCAGTACGTCGGCGGCATCGAGCACGCGGTGCTGCACCTGCTGTACTCGCGCTTCTTCACCAAGGTCCTGCACGACATGGGCATGGTCGACTTCACCGAGCCGTTCCAGCGCATGCTGAACCAGGGCCAGGTCATCAACGGCGGCAAGGCCATGTCGAAGTCGCTGGGCAACGGCGTCGACCTGGGGCAGCAGATCGACGACTTCGGGGTCGACGCCGTCCGCCTGACCATGGTGTTCGCCGGGCCGCCCGAAGACGACATCGACTGGGCCGACGTCTCGCCGGCCGCCTCGCAGAAGTTCCTGGCCCGCGCGCTGCGCGTGATGTCCGAGGTGACCAGCGAGCCCGGCGTCGCGTTCGACGGCGGCGACACCGAGCTGCGCAAGGTGACGCACCACACGATCGACGAGGCCACCAAGCTGATCGAGTCGCAGCGCTTCAACGTCGCGGTGGCCCGCATGATGGAGCTGACCTCCGCCACGCGCAAGGCCATCGACTCCGGCCCCGGCCCCGCCGACCCGGCGGTGCGCGAGGCCGCCGAGACGCTGGCCGTGCTGCTGTCGCTGGTCGCCCCGTACACCGCCGAGGAGGGCTGGGAGCGGCTGGGCCGCACCGGGTCCGTCGCGTTCGCCGGCTGGCCGGTGGCCGACCCCGCGCTGCTGGTGCAGGAGTCGGTCACGTGCGTGGTGCAGGTGGCGGGCAAGGTGCGCGACCGCCTGGAGGTCTCGCCCGACATCAGCGAGGACGAACTGCGCGCGCTGGCGCTGGCCTCGGAGAAGATCGCCCCCTACGTGCAGGGCATGCCCCGCAAGGTGATCGTCCGGGCGCCGAAGCTGGTCAACATCGTCCCGTAGTCACAGGCCGCGCAGGGCCGGCAGCAGCTCCTTCTCCGCCCAGTCGAAGAAGGGCTGCTGCTGGTCGTGCCCGATCTGGACGAGCGCGACGTGCGTGTATCCGGCGTCGACGTACTTCTTGACGCCCTGCACGACGGCGTCCACGTCGTTACCGCACGGCACGCTCTGCGCGACGTCCTCCGGGCGTACCGTGCCGGCCGCGGCGGCGAAGTTCACCGGGCCCGGCAGCTCGGCCATGACCTTCCAGCCGCCGACGCTCGACCAGCGCCACAGCTCGTGCGCGCGCTGCTTGGCGGCCTCGGCGTCGGTGTCGTAGGAGAGGGCGAGCTGGCCGTAGACCGGCTTGCCCGCGCCGCCCGCGGCGTTGAACTGCTGCACCACCTCCGGCATCGGCTCGTTGATGACCAGCACGTCGCCGTACTCGGCGGCCAGCTCGGCCGACTGGCCGCCGGAGGCGGCGATGCCGATGGGCACCGGCTGCTCCGGCAGGTCGTACAGCTTGGCCGAGTCCACGTCGAAGAACTCGCCCTGATGGGTGACGTACTCGCCGGTGAAGAGCTTCCTGATGATCTGGACGGCCTCGGCGAACATCCGGTGCCTGGTGTCCACCGGGGGCCAGCCCTCGCCGATGACGTGCTCGTTCAGGTTCTCGCCCGCGCCCAGGCCGAGGGTGAACCTGCCCTGGCTGAGCACTCCCATGGTGGCCGCCTTCTGTGCCACGACCGCCGGGTGGTAGCGCATGATGGGGCAGGTCACGTACGTCATGAGCGGCAGCCGCTCGGTGACCTGGGCCGCGGCGCCGAGCACCGACCAGCAGTAGGGGGAGTGCCCCATTTCCTCCACCCACGGGAAGTAGTGGTCGGAGATGACGGCGTAGTCGAAGCCGAGCCGTTCGGCCGCGGCGGCGTAGTCGACCAGCTCGCGGGCCGGGGTCTGTTCGGACATCAAGGTGTAGCCGATTTGTACCATGCGCCCCGGCTACCCGACTTTGTCCACCTTAGCGGTCACAGACCGGAGATCAATGTTGGCGGCCGGGCAGCTGCCGGTCCCGCAGTTCCTCCGCTACGAGGCCCAGGCCGATGCCCAGCAGCCAGACGTCCTTGGCCACGCCGAGCCCCTGCGGCGTCGGCCGCAGGCTGCCCTCCTCCCGCATCCCGGGCGTGCGGAGGTACAGCCCGACCAGCCCCGCCGCGAACCCCGTCAGCGCCGCCCCCGCCACCAGCGACGGCACGAACGGCGCCAGCAGGGCCGCGCCCAGCGCCACCTGGCTGCGCGCCAGCAGCCGCGTGAACAGCGCCGGATCCATGCGGCGCAGGAACGGGTACGCGCCCGCCGCCATGCCGTGCGTGGCCGCGGCCCGCTGCTCGTCGGCGTGGATCAGGTCCAGGCCGGAGTTCAGGATGATGGCCGCGGCGCTCACGCGGGGCGGGAGCTGGTGCGGCCGGGCGAAGATCTTCATGCTTCCTCACAGGGCTACGGGACGGACCCCACCCCCCTGCCCCCACGCGTGCCGGCCGTCCACTGGGAGAGGAATTCTTGGGCTGCTCTTGGTGACGCGGTTTAGTGTTCAGGGGTGGCATATGGCGCATACCTGAGATACCCGCACCTGCACGGTGACCTGGTCACCTTCGTCGCCGACGACGACGTCTGGCTCGCCCCCGTCACCGGCGGCAGAGCCTGGCGGTTCACCGCCGACCGGGTGCCCGTGTCCAACCCGCGGTTCTCGCCCGACGGCGGCCGCATCGCGTGGACCAGCACGAAGGAGGGCGCCCCTGAGGCGTTCACGGCCGAGCTCGACGGCCCCGAAGGCGAGCGGCTGACGCACTGGGGCGACCGGGCCACCTCCGTGCGCGGGTGGCTCGGTGACGGCGAGGTCCTCGCCGTCACCGCCGCCGGGCAGGGCTCCGACAACCGGCGCTGGGCGCACGCCGTCCCCCTCGACGGCGGGCCGCCCACCCGGCTGCCCTACGGCTGGGTCGGCGACGCCGCCGTCAGCGACGGCAGGGTCGCCACCGTGTCGGTCATCTGGACCGAGCCCTCCCACTGGAAGCGGTACCGCGGCGGCACCGCCGCCAAGATCTGGGTGGACGCCGACGGCAGCGGCGAGTTCACCAGGCTGTTCGCCGACGACCCCGCGCAGCACTGGGCGGTGAGCTGGGTGGGCGACCGGCTCGTGTTCACGTCCGACACCGACGGGGTCGGCAACGTCTACTCCGCCCTGCCCGACGGCTCCGACCTGCGCAAGCACAGCTCCCACGACGAGTTCTACGCCCGCCACGCCACCAGCGACGGGCAGCGGGTGATCTACAGCCACGCCGGTGACCTGTGGCTGATGGAGAGCCTGGACGCCGAGCCGTACCGGCTGGACGTGCGGCTGGGCGGGCCGCGACCGGGGCGCGCCAGACGCCCGGCGCCCCTGCGGGCCGGCGGGTTCTCGCCCGACGCCACCGGGCGGGCCAGCGCCGTCGAGATCAGGGGCACCGCGCACTGGGTGACCCACCGCGACGGGCCCGCCGGCGTGCTGCGCGCCGAGCCCGGCGTGCGCGTCCGCCTGCCGCAGGTCCTCGACGCCGACGGCAAGGCCGTATGGGTCTCCGACGCCAGCGGCGAGGACGGGCTGGAGATCGGCACCCCCGGCGGCGAGGTCAGGACCCTCGCCGCCGGGCAGCTCGGCCGGGTGCTGGAGCTGGTCGCCGCGCCCGACGGCAAGCACGTCGCCGTCGCCACGCACGACGGGCGGCTCCTCGTCATCGACCTCGACAGCGAGAACGTGCGCGAGCTGGAGCACACCGACCAGGGCGACGTGAGCGGGCTGGCCTTCTCGCCCGACTCCACCTGGCTGGCCTGGGAGCACCCGCACCACCGGCGGCTGACCCAGATCAAGATGGGCCGCGTCGACGGCACGTCCGTCATCGAGGTCACCCCGCCGCGCTTCGTCGACTACGACCCCGCCTTCACCAAGGACGGCAAGCACCTGGCGTTCCTGTCGGTGCGCACCTTCGACCCCGTGTACGACGCGCACGTCTTCGACCTGTCCTTCCCCCAGGGCTGCAAGCCGTACATCGTGCCGCTGAAGGCCGACACGCCGTCCCCGTTCGACCCCTCGCTGCAGGGGCGCGGCTTCAACGGCGAGGACGACAAGCCGTCCAAGGACGACAAGAAGGACGACATGCCGCCCCGCACGGAGGTGGACCCCGACGGGCTGGCCGCCCGCGTGGTGCCCGTACCGGTGCCCGCCGCCAGCTACGGCAACCTCCGCACCGCCAAGGACGCGCTGCTCTGGCTGCGCCACCCGCTCAGCGGGGTGCTCGGCGACGGCAGCGAGCAGACCTCCGAGACCGTGCTCGAACGCTACGACCTCAAGAAGCGCGCCAAGGCCGAGCTGGGCAAGGAGATCCGCGCGTTCGAGGTCAGCGGCGACGGCTCCCGGCTCGTCACCAACGGCAAGAACGGCCTGCAGACCCGCGCCGCCAGCGAGGGCGACGAGGTCGTCACCGTCGACCTCGACCGGATCACCGTGCACATCGACCCGGTCGCCGAGTGGCGGCAGGGCTTCCGCGAGGCCGGCCGCCTCATGCGCGACCACTTCTGGCGCGAGGACATGAACGGCGTCGACTGGCAGGGCGTGCTCGACCGCTACGAGCCGCTGATCTCCCGCATCGGCGCCCACTCCGAGCTGATCGACCTGCTCTGGGAGACGCAGGGCGAGCTCGGCACCTCCCACGCCTACGCGGTGGCCAACGGCTCCGGCACCGACCCCAGGCGCCGCCAGGGCCTGCTCGGCGCCGACCTGGTGCGCGACGACGAGGGGGTGTGGCGGGTCGGGCGCATCCTGCCCGGCGAGTCTTCCGACCACGCCGCCCGCTCGCCGCTGCTCGCGCCCGGCGTCGCCGTCCGCGAGGGCGACGCCATCCTCGCCGTCGGCGGCCGCCCCGTCGATCCGGTACGCGGGCCGCTGCCGCTGCTGGCCGGCACCGCGAACCAGCCCATCGAGCTGACCGTGCGCCACTCCTCCGGCGGCGACGTGCGCCGCGTCGTCGTCACCCCGGTCGCCGACGAGACGCAGCTGCGCTACCACGCCTGGGTGGACGACCGCCGCGCCTACGTCAGGCAGGCGTCCGGCGGCCGGCTGGGCTACCTGCACGTGCCCGACATGGTGGCCTCCGGATGGGCGCAGTTCCACCGCGACCTGCGTACCGAGATGGACCATGACGGGCTGGTCGTGGACGTGCGCGAGAACGGCGGCGGCCACCTGTCGGAGCTGATCCTCGAGAAGCTGTCGCGCAAGGTGACCGGGTGGGCGCGGGCCCGCTGGTACCAGCCGATGCGCTACCCCGACGACTCGCCGCGCGGGCCGGTCGTGACGGTGGCCGACGAGTTCGCCGGCTCCGACGGCGACATCGTCAGCGCGGGCATCAAGGCGCGGGGCATCGGGCCGCTGGTCGGCACGCGCACGTGGGGCGGGGTGATCGGGATCGACTCCCGGTACTCGCTCGTCGACGGCACCCGCGTCACCCAGCCGCGCTACTCCTTCTGGCTCGACGGGCCCGGCTGGGGCGTGGAGAACCACGGCGTCGACCCCGACGTCGAGGTCGTCATCACGCCGCAGGACCGGGTGGCGGGCCGGGATCCGCAGCTCGACAAGGCCATCGAGCTCGCCCTGGCCGCCTTGGACGAGCGGCCCGCCGCCGCCCCGCCCGACCTACCACCGCTGGCGCAGTAGCCGGTCGAGGATCTCCGCCAGGATGGCCTCGGTGGTGGCGAAGTTGAGCCGCACACAGCTCTCACCACCGGGGCCGAAGGCCGCGCCGTCGTTCAGCCGCACCCTCGCCTCGCGCTCGAACACCTCCGCCATGCCCGGCCTGCCCACGTTCAGCCAGGCCAGGTACGTCGCCTCCGGCACGCGGTAGCCGAACGCGGCCGGCAGGCGGTCGGCGATCGTGCGGCGGTTGCGGTCGAGCAGCGCCACGGTCTCCGCCAGCCACGCGTCACCGTGCCGCCAGGCCGCCACCGTCGCCTCGACGCCGAACACGCTGGGCGAGCCGTACACGAACGGCGGCTGCGCCTCCAGGGCCGTGCGCGCGCCCTCGTGCCCGAAATGGGCGACCGAGCAGCGGATGCCGCCCAGGTTGAACGCCTTCGTCGCCGACGTCAGCGTGACCGTGCGCTCGGGCGCGATCGTGGCGAACGGGATGTGCCGGTGCGGCTCGTACACGAGGTCGGCGTGGATCTCGTCCGCGATGACCAGCAGGTCGTGCCGCTCGGCGTGCTCGGCCAGCTCGGTCAGCTCCCGCTCGGTGAACGCGCGGCCGGTCGGGTTGTGCGGGTTGACCAGCAGGAGCACCCGGCAGCCCGCCAGGTCGGGCACCTCGAAACGCCACGTGTCGCCGTCCGGCTCCATCCGGATGGGGCGCAGCGGGCGCTCCATGACGTCCAGCGTGTCCAGGAACGGGTGATACGCCGGGACGTGCACGGCCACGCCGTCGCCCGGCTTCGTCCAGAGGTGGAGGAGTACCTGGAGCGCCTGGTTGAGGTCGTTGAACGGACGCACCAGCCCCGGGTCGGCCTCCCAGCCGAACCTGCCCGCCATCCGCTCGGCGAACGCCTCGGCCAGCGGGCCGGCGTTGCGGTCGAGCAGCCAGGCGGGGTAACCCAGGTCGCCGTCGGCGCGGCGGCGCAGGACGTCGGCGACGGCGGGGGCGGTGGGCAGGTCCATGTCGGCCACCCAGGCGGGGATCACCCCCGGCTCGACCGCCGCCCACTTGAGCCCATCATGCGTGGATTTAAGGGTTAAAGGGGTATATGCGTCATTCACTCGGCCATTCTAGGATTCTGTAATGTGATGAGGCGGTGGCGCGGAGTATGGCAAGCTGGGCGGCCATGACGCCCCACCCGAAGATCGCCGCGATCGTCGAGACCTACCTCAGCTTGGCCGACGCGGAGGCACCCGGGCTCGTCGAGGGGCTCTACCTGGAAGGCTCCGCCGCGCTCGGCGACTACCGGCCGGGCACCAGCGACGTCGACTTCGTCGCCGTCACCTCCGCCCTCCCGCCCGCGGACGTGCTGGAGCGCATCCACACCAAACTCGGCGCCCACCCCTTCGACGGCGTCTACCTCACCTGGGACGACCTCGGCCACGACCCCACCGGCCTGGGAGAGCGCCCCCAGGCCCACGCCGGCCGCCTCAACCGGCGCGGCACCGTCAACCCCGTCACCTGGCACACCCTCGCCCGCCACGGCCTGACCTGCCGCGGACCCAAACCCGAAGACCTCAAGATCTGGAACGATCCCGAAGCCCTCGCCGCCTGGACCGACCGCAACCTCGACCTCTACTGGCGCCGCCTCGTCATCCGCGCCTCCCGCCCCCTCACGCCCTGGGGGCTGGCCTGCCTCGGCCCGTACGGCACCGTCTGGGTCGTCACCGGCGTCGCCCGCCTCCACTACACGCTGGCCACCGGCGAGATCATTTCCAAGTCCGGCGCCGGCCGGCACGCCAGGGAAACGTTCCCCGAGCGCTGGCACCGCGTCATCGACGAGGCACTGCGGCTGCGCGAGGAGGACACCGCCGTGCCGTCGATGGCCGGCGTCATCGCCGGCCTCGGCGACCACTTCGGCACACCCCGCCGCTCCCTGTACGGCTCGCCGTTCGAACGCAAGAGAGACGTCCTGGGCTTCGCCGACGAGGCGATCACGGCGGCACACGAGCTGTACCGCACCCGCTGACGCGTTCGCATGCGGGGAGATCTGTCCGCGCGGGCGGGGATCTTGCGGGCGGGGTCTTATGCGGGCGGCGATCTTATGCGGGGAGACCGTCCACCCGGACGGCGAACTTATGCGGGGAGATCATCCACCCGGGCGGCGAACTTATGCGGGGAGATCATCCACCCGGGCGGCGACCAGCCCGAACAGGTCACCGATCGTGGTCAGGGCGGCGGCGTGCAGTTGCTCCGCCGAGATCGGCTCCCCACCAGGCGCCGCCAGCGGCCTCGTCGCACACGCCTCCGCCACGACGGTGGGCCGGTAACCCAGGTTGAACGCCCCCTGAGCGGTGAACTGCACGCACATGTGGGTCATGAACCCCGCCAGCACCAGATCAGGCCCGGCATCCAGCTTGCGCAGCGTCTCCAGCAGGTCGGTCTCATGGAAGGAGTTCGGGAACCCCTTCACCACCACCGCCTCACCCTCCCGGGCCGCGACCCGCGGCTCGATCTGCCCGATCTCAGCGCGAATGTCGTACGGGGTGCCCTCGCCGCCGTCATTGATGACGTGCACCACCGGCGTCCCTGCCGCGCGGGCCCGCTCCAGGAGCCGGGCGGCCGCGTCCAGAGCCCGATCGGCGCCGGGGAGGGCCATGACGCCCTCGCAGTAGGTGTTCTGGAAGTCGATCAGGACCAGGGTGGCGGTGGAGAGGCGCGGCAGCTCGCGGTCGAGGCCGATCACGTCACGCAGGGTCGTCGAAACACTCATCTTGTCCTCCTTGGACGTTGAGAACACCGGCCCGTGCGGGCCGGAGCTTGAAACGGAGATCCACCACAGGCGGACCGGAGGCGCCGCCACCTGACCCGCCATCCGGTGGCGGTCCGGAAGCGTCACCGCCTTGCCTGCCACCCGGGTGGCGACGGACCACGCCACCGCCCCTCAAACCGATTCGCATGGCCGTGCCATCGCCCGTCCGCCGTTCGCGCGGCCGTGCCATCGCCCGTCCGCCGTTCGCGCGGCCGTGCCATCGCCCGTCCGCCGTTCGCGCGGCCGTGCCATCGCCCGTCCGCCGTTCGCGCGGCCGTGCCATCGCCCGTCCGCCGTTCGCGCGGCCATGCCATCGCCCGTCCGCCGTTCGCGCGGCCATGCCATCGCCCATCCGGCGTTCGCGCGACCACGCCACCGCGCCGCCACCGCCACCCGACCGCCGTCCCCGCGGAGACGCTTCGCTCCCACCGCACGAACCCCACAGGGTCCCTCCGAGTGGAGGACCGACGATCTCGTCGTGTGCCGCCCACCTGGGCGAGCAGGGCCGAGCGGGCGAGGGAGCGCACCGCTTGGCGGGATGTGGTCCGCCCCGGAGGGGGACGGCAGGTCGGGGCGCCACTTCCAGCCCGCCACCGGAAGTGACGTCAGGCGGCGGCGCGGAAGACGGTGGGTCAGGCGGCGGCGCGGAAGATGGCGGGTCAGGCGATGGCGCGGAAGATGGCGGGTCAGGCGGCAGCGCGGAAGATGGCGGGTCAGGCGATGGCGCGGAAGATGGCGGGTCAGGCGGCAGCGCGGAAGACGGCGGGTCAGGCGGTGGTGGGGCAGGCAGCGGGTCAGGCGGCGGCGGTGCGAAAACGTCGCCGATAGGTGGCAGGGGTGGTGCCGAGCCGTCGCCGAAAGGCACGATGCAGGGTCTCCGCCGACCCCAGCCCGCACGCGGCGGCAACCCGATCAAGCGGCTCATCGGTGCCTTCCAGCAACCGCCGCGCCGCCTCGACCCGGGCCGCTTCGACGTACGCGGCCGGAGTGGCCCCGGTCTCTTTGCGAAAGACCCGGGCGAAGTGCCGCTCGCTCAGGCACACCCGCTCGGCCAGCGCCGCCGCGGACAGGTCGGCGGTGAGGTTCGCGGTGATCCACACCCGCAACTCGTCGATGTCGCGCCGCTCGGTAGGCGCCTGCCACAGCGGCACGCTGAACTGGCTCTGCCCACCCTGCCGTTTGAGGTACATCACCAGTTGCCGCGCGACCGCCAGAGCAAGCCGCTCACCATGATCCTCGGCGACGAGGGCGAGCGCGAGATCCATGCAGGAGCTGATCCCCGCCCCCGTCCACACTTTCCCCGACCGTATGTAAATCGGATCAGGATCCACGGTGACATCGGGATGATCGGCAGCCAACCGCTCAGCGGTGGCCCAGTGCGTGGTGGCCGTCCGCCCCGCCAGGAGCCCAGCGGCAGCCAGCAGATGAGCCCCGACACACACGGAGGCAACCCGCCGCGCATGCTCGGAGGTCTCGGCAATCCACCCCACCAACCGGGAATCGATCACCGGCACCCCGGCGGCATCCACCGCCCCAGGCACCACCAACGTATCGACCCGATCACCGACCTCGTCGAAGGTCAGATCCGTAGCAAGCCGAACCCCGGCACTGGTGCGCACCTGCCCACCATCGGGCCCAGCCAGCAGCACCTCGTACGGCACGCGACCGTCCATCTCCCGATTCGCAACCGCGAACACCTCCGCAGGCCCGGTGACATCAAGAAGATCAACGTCGGGGAACACGGCGACTATGACACGGTGTGAAGCGGGCATGCACCTATTGTCGCCAACATCCACCCATGACCGCCATGACGCGGACCTGTCACATTCGGCCACCCCTCACGAGCCCGCGCGCCTGGCTGGAGGTTGCACCCCAAATCCACCCCAGCCGACTGCCGCCCCGTCGTCACCGGCTGGGTCGCCGGGGTGGCGGAACGGACGAACGAGACGGCACAGACCGATCCAACGACCCCACAGGCTGGAACGATCCAATCCCTCCAGGACCAGCACAGGCTACATCCCTCATGCGACGATCAGGCCTCTCCCATGCCCGCCCGGGGTGCCGAGACTCCGCCTGTCAGCGCCTTGCCCAGCCCAGCCCAGCCCGCGCTAGGGCCTGGCCCACACCCAGCCCTGCGCCGTGCCCTCACGCCCACCACGCCTGCGGGCCGGTCGCGCCTCCATCCAGACCGCACTCCCGTCTAGGCCGTGCATCCTCACTAGACCACGCTCGGGCCTGAACCGACCCCTAACGCTGGCGGCGCCCTCACGTCCGTCGCGTCCCGACCCCAGGCGGCGCCTCCGGCTGGCCGTGTGTCCACACCTGGACCGCGTTTCGCCCAGACCGCACTCTCGCCTCGGCCGTGCGCCCTCACCCAGAACCTTCGTCCCGAACGCTTCCTCGCTCGGAGCGCGCTCGCACCCGCAGCGCGCCTCCCCGCCCCTACGGCGCCTCCTCGCCCGGAGCCCGTCCACGCCTGGGCCATGCCTTCACCCGAGCGGCCGTTCGTCGGCAGTGGGTACTCGCGTTCAGCGTGCTCTCGCCCGGTGGCATGCTGATTCGAGCCGTGACCTGGCTTGGCCTCTCCTACCTTGAGGTGCCTCGCCAGGGTCGCGGCTCCGCCTGAGTGTGAGCGTGAGAGGGCATGGGACCCTGGCCCCGGAGCCCGGCTCGGCTAGAGGCGGCGCAGGACCGCTACGACCTTGCCCAGGACGCTGGCCTCGTCACCAGGGATGGGTTCGTAGTTGGGGTTGTGGGGGACAAGCCAGACGTGGCCGTCCTTGCGCTTGAAGGTCTTGACCGTGGCTTCACCCTCGATCATGGCGGCCACGATGTCGCCACTCTCCGCCACGGGCTGCTGACGTACGACCACCCAGTCGCCGTCGGCGATGGCGGCCTCGATCATCGAGTCACCGGCGACTTGCAGGAGGAACAGCGTGCCCTCACCGACGAGCTGCTTGGGCAGGGCGAAGACGTCTTCGACGCTCTCTTCGGCGAGGATCGGGCCACCGGCGGCGATGCGGCCCACGAGCGGGACGTAGGCGGCCGTCGGGCGGTTGACCGTGGGCTCCTCGTCGGTGGCGTCGGGGTCGACCCAGAGCACGGGCTCGCCGGGCAGGCGGACCTCGAGCGCGCGCGGACGGTGCGGGTCACGGCGCAGGTAGCCCTTGCGCTGTAGGGCCGTCAGCTGGTGCGACACGCTGGACGTGCTGGTCAGCTGCACCGCTTCGCCGATCTCGCGCATGGACGGTGGGTATCCGCGCTGTTGTACCGAGTCGCGGATCACTTCGAGGATCTTGCGCTGCCTGGGGGTCAACCCCAGGGAGTCTCGCCGGCGCACCGCGAGGTCGCTGACCCCGTTTGCGTCATCCCGCTCGGTCATGCTCTTCCTCCTCGCCTGGCGGCCCGCCTCACCGGCGAACCTCCCGGTCCGTGGTCCTGATGTCGCACACAGCGACCGTATCGCTGTTGAAGATCATCTTCAAACAATTGTTCGAGTCTTCCTCGAAATTGTCGCCAGCGTGGTGTACAACATCGTACGGGAGTTCGATCGACACCGTGTTCGATTTGCTGATCTTATTTGGCCTTTTCCTCAGGCCACACGGCAGGAGGTCATCCATGCGAACGCCCACAAATACGGACACGACCAGCGAAGACGTCAATCGGCTCACACTGATCGCCGATGCCACGCAGAGTAAGGATCGACGGGCTGACAATACGCGGGTGGGGGCCACTGTCCCGGGGAATTCCAGCAAGAGGTTGGGGCCCCGTTCGAGTGGTGGGGGAAGATCCCATTTGCGGCTCGTCCCGTCACCGCGCGCAGGCGACGAGCCGGATCCCACCGTCCCGCCGCCTCCAGGAAGGGGCAAGGGGCGGCGGGTGCGGGGTGACGGCGATGACACCGTGAGGGGCCGGAGGTCAGGTGCCAAGGAGCCGGGTGCCGGAGGGCCGGAGGTCAAGGGTGGGGGACGAGGGGAGCGCGGCAAGGGCATAAGGGGGAGAAGGGGAGGAGCCGCCGCCGCTACGGACCGTGGCGGCGACGTGGGCGCGCCGCCGACCGACCTTCGGGCCAGAGACGCGGGCCCGCGCCCGACCAGCCTCTCCGGCAGAGGCGCCGACGCGCGGCCGGCCGGTCTCCCGGCCCGGGACGTCGGCCCGCAGCCGACCAGCCTCCGGGGCAGAGGTACCGGCGCGCAGCCGGTCGGCTTCACGGGAAGAGGCAGTGCTTCGGCTCGGCGGGGCGGGGGTTCCGTCCGGAAGGGTGCTGCCTCTGCTCAGGAGGGCCGTTTCGTGCCGAGAGGTCCTGCCTCCGCCTCGCGGGATGGTGGTGGCGGCCGTACGGGCGTCGTGGATCCCGTTCGGCAGGGCCGCAGGTCTGCTCGTGAGGGGCGTTTCGTGCCCGGAGGTCCTGCCTCCGCCTTGCGGGGTGGTGGTGGCCGTATGGGCGTCATTGATCCTGCTCGGCAGGGCCGCCGTAGCTCGGCTGCTCCTGAGGGTGCTGTCCTGGCTCTCCAGGCCGGCGGCGCAGGCTGGCGGGGCACGGCGTCTCGGTGGCGGCGTTTTCTCGGGCGGCGAGATGGCTTGGGGCAGCGAGGTCGCTTTGAGCGACGGGGCGACTTGGAGCAGCGGGGCGGCCTGGAGCAGCGGGGCGGCTCAGGGCGGCGGGGGGCGTTCGGGCGAGGGGGATTGTTCGGGCGGCGGGCCTTCCGGCCTCCGGATGGCGACCGGCGGCGGGATGCTGCCGGGGGTGTCGGGGGGTCGAGGCGTCGGCGTGGTTCGGGGAGGGAGAGCGCTCCGGTGCGGCTGACCCGGCGGGGGCGGGTCGTGCTGGTGATGGCGGTGGCGTTGCTGTCGCTGGGCGGGTTCTGGCTCGGTACGCGGGCCGCCGGGCACGCCGAAGTGCGCGTCGTGGTGGCCAGTCATGCCGGGCTGCCCTGGGTTGAGGTGCACAAGGGGGACACATTGTGGGAGATCGCCGACGCGCTCTCCGAGGGAGATGATCCGGGGGCTCTGGTGGAGGAGATCAAGCGGCTGAATCGGCTGTCCGACTCGCTCATCCGGCCGGGCGCCCGTATCTACGTCCCTAGGGACACCGCCGCCTTACGCTGACCGCCGGGCCGTCTCTCTGCCGGCGTGCCTCCCCTCTCGGTGGTCTTGGCGGCGTCATGAGCGGGTGATGGGGCGGTGGATGCGGCGCTCGCGTGGTGCTGGGGCGGTGGATGCGGCCGCTCGCGTCGTGAGTGCGGCAGGCTGCCGCCGTGTCACACCCGCAGCAGCAGGGTGCTGGGAACGTGCCTGTACGGATCCGGCCCCGCCGGTGCTGGAACGTGCCATGACGTCACTTTCGTCGTCGAGCACGCATTGTGCGCGGACTGCATCCCGAGGCCGCGCGACGGCCGCGACGGAAGCGTGACACCGCGCGCCGCCGTCCAGGGCGGTGGCACGGCGTCGCATGTGGCGTGCGCGCCCGGCCGGGGTGGGCAGAGAGCCCAGGGCTGAGAGGTGCGCGACGGGACGTAACCGACGGCGGGCTGGGCTCCTGAGCGCCACCCTCCTCGTGCGCGTGCATGCTGGAGGCGGGCCCGTGCCAAGAGGGCCGTCACACAGCCTCTCGCCCAAGGCGCACGGTGAGGTCGAGGCGAGCAGCGAGGGGCGAGACGGGGCGCGGGTTCGAGGCGGGTGGTGGAGAGCGAGGCGAGCAGCGGGGGCAAGCAAGGGTTGGGGGAGAGCGAGGCGAGCAGCGGGGGCGAGGGCGGCGTGTCTCGAAGGGGTGCCGCTACCCGCTCCCTGGCGGCGCGCGGCCGGGCCGGGACGGGTGGTGGGTCGGGAGAGGCGGTGTCAAGAGGGTCGCCGCAACCTTGGCCTCGGGAGGCGGGTTGGGAGGGGTGGGAATGGAAGGTGTGTCCTCGGGTACCTTTGTGAGGCTTGTTCACGACCGAGGTCGAAAGCAACCGATGTGACGCTCCGACCTGCGGGAAGATCGCAAAACGGGGGCCGACACGCCCGGGGCGGATGATGATGGTGTGCTGATCAGCGACTTCAGCCGGAGGGGTGCGCTCAACTTGCGTTCATGGTCGCGCGCTTCTACGGTTGGACCACAACATCTAGTAGTTACACCGATGTAGTTCACCACACCTTGTGTTTCTGTGACCGCTCCATGGCCCGCCATGGAGCGTGCGCGAGCGTCCCGTCATGGCGGGTGAGGGCGCGTGTGGTGGCCGCAGGTTCTTGGAGGCGAAAGCGTGCACTGTCCGTTCTGTCGCCACCCTGACACCAGGGTCATCGACAGTCGCTCCACGGATGACGGCGCGGCCATCAGGCGCCGCCGCACCTGTCCCGAGTGCGGGCGCAGGTTCACCACGCAGGAGACCGTACTGCTGATGGTGAGCAAGCGCAGCGGAGTGACGGAGCCGTTCTCGCGGGACAAGGTCGTCGCGGGCGTGCGGCGGGCGTGCCAGGGCAGGCCGGTCAGCGAGGACTCGCTGGCGCAGCTCGGGCAGCGGGTGGAGGAGGCCATCAGGGCGAAGGGCGCGGCCGAGATCCCCTCCAACGAGGTGGGCCTGGCCATCCTGGGCCCGCTGCGGGAGCTGGACGAGGTGGCGTACCTGCGGTTCGCATCGGTATATCGCGGTTTCGAGAGCCTGGCGGACTTCGAGGCCGAGATCAAACAGTTGAAGGCGGAGAAGGGGGAGTCATGACGGAGACGGCGAGCGGTTCAGTGGCGCGCGGGGGTAAGCGTCCGCGTAAGGGGCTGAAGATGAAGCGGATCTTCACCAAGCCCGGCGTGCACCCGTATGACGAGATCCAGTGGGAGCGCCGCGATGTCGTCATGACCAACTGGCGCGACGGATCCATCAACTTTGAGCAGCGGGGCGTCGAGTTCCCCGACTTCTGGTCGGTGAACGCGGCCAACATCGTGACGACCAAGTACTTCCGCGGCGCCGTGGGCACCCCGCAGCGCGAGTGGAGCCTGAAGCAGTTGATCGACCGGGTCGTGGGCGTCTACACCCGGACGGGGCTCGAGCACGGCTACTTCGCCAGCGAAGAGGACGCCGAGATCTTCGACCACGAGCTGAAGCACGCCCTGGCGCACCAGGTGTTCGCGTTCAACTCGCCGGTGTGGTTCAACGTGGGCACGCAGTCGCCACAGCAGGTGAGCGCGTGTTTCATCCTGTCGGTGGACGACACGATGGAGTCGATCCTCGACTGGTACAAGGAAGAGGGTGTGATCTTCAAGGGTGGCTCCGGATCGGGGGTCAACCTGTCGAGGATCCGTTCGTCCAAGGAACTGCTGTCGAGCGGCGGCACCGCCAGCGGTCCCGTCAGCTTCATGCGGGGCGCCGACGCGAGCGCCGGCACCATCAAGTCGGGCGGCGCGACGCGCCGGGCGGCCAAGATGGTCGTGCTCGACGTCGACCACCCCGACATCGAGGAGTTCATCGAGACGAAGGCGCGCGAGGAGGACAAGGTCCGCGCGCTGCGTGACGCCGGCTTCGACATGGACCTGGGCGGCAAGGACATCGTCTCCGTCCAGTACCAGAACGCCAACAACTCCGTGCGCGTCTCCGACGAGTTCATGCGCGCGGTGGAGAAGGGCGCGGACTTCGGCCTGCGGGCCCGCCTGACCGGCGAGGTCATCGAGAAGGTCGACGCGCGGGACCTGTTCCGCAAGATGGCGAAGGCGGCGTGGGAGTGCGCCGACCCCGGCGTGCAGTACGACGACACGATCAACGACTGGCACACCACGCCCGAGACGGGCCGCATCACGGCCAGCAACCCGTGCAGCGAGTACGTCCACCTCGACAACTCCTCCTGCAACCTGGCCAGCATCAACCTGCTGAAGTTCCTGAAGGACGACAACTCCTTCAACGTCGCCGACTTCGTCAAGCTGACCGAGCTGATCATCACCGCGATGGACATCTCGATCACGTTCGCCGACTTCCCCACGGAGAAGATCGGCGAGACGACGCGCGCGTACCGGCAGCTCGGCATCGGCTACGCCAACCTCGGCGCGCTGCTCATGGCGACGGGCCACGCCTACGACTCCGACGGCGGGCGCGCGGTGGCGGCCGCGATCACGTCCCTGATGACGGGTGTGTCCTACCGGCGCAGCGCCGAGCTGGCCGGGGTCGTCGGCCCGTACGACGGCTATGCCAGGAACGCCGAGCCGCACAAGCGCGTCATGCGCAAGCACGCCGCGGCGAACGACGACCTGCGGACCATCGGCACGATGGACGCGAAGATCCACTCCGAGGCGTCGCGCCAGTGGGCGGAGTGCCTCAAGCTGGGCGAGAAGAACGGCTACCGCAACGCGCAGGCCAGCCTCCTCGCGCCTACCGGCACGATCGGCCTCATGATGGACTGCGACACGACCGGCATCGAGCCGGACCTGGCGCTGGTCAAGTTCAAGAAGCTCGTCGGCGGCGGCTCCATGCAGATCGTCAACCAGACGATCCCGCGGGCGCTCAAGCAGCTCGGCTACCAGCAGGAGCAGATCGAGGCCATCGTCGAGTACATCGGCGAGCACAGCCACGTCGTCGACGCCCCCGGCCTGCGCCCCGAGCACTACGAGGTGTTCGACTGCGCGATGGGCGAGCGGGCGATCGCGCCCATGGGCCACGTCCGGATGATGGCGGCCACGCAGCCGTTCCTGTCCGGCGCCATCTCCAAGACGGTCAACCTGCCCGAGTCGGCCACGATCGACGACATCGAGCAGGTCTACATGGAGGGCTGGAAGCTCGGCCTCAAGGCCCTGGCCGTCTACCGCGACAACTGCAAGGTCGGCCAGCCGCTGTCGGCCGGCGACGGCTCCAAGAAGCAGCAGGAGCAGCCGAAGGAGCCCGAGGTCAAGGTCATCGAGGTCAACCGGCCGACCCGGCGGCGCATGCCGAACCAGCGGCCGAGCACCACCACCCGCTTCACGGTGGGCGGCGCCAAGGGCTACATGACCGCCTCGTCCTACCCCGACGACGGGCTCGGCGAGGTCTTCCTCAAGATGTCCAAGCAGGGCTCGACGCTGGCGGGCGTCATGGACGCCTTCTCGGTGGCGATCTCCATCGGGCTCCAGTACGGCGTGCCGCTGGAGACGTACATGAGCAAGTTCGTCAACATGCGTTTCGAGCCGGCCGGCATGACGGACGACCCCGACATCCGCATGGCCACCTCGGTGATGGACTACATCTTCCGCCGCCTGGCCCTCGACCACCTGCCCTATGAGGAGCGGGCGGCGCTGGGCATCTTCTCGGCGGCCGAGCGCGCGGCGCAGCAGCGCGGCGAGGACCCGGCGGCCCTCCAGGAGACGGTCGACCGGGAGGCGCTGGCCCAGTCGGCGCCGATCGAGGCCGCCGCGGCCCAGCCGAAGGAGGAGTCCGCGCAGCCGGCCCAGGAGCTGACGCTGGAGAGCCACCAGCGCTTCACCGCCGACGCGCCGCTGTGCATGACCTGCGGCACCAAGATGCGTCCTGCCGGTAGCTGCTACGTGTGCGAGGGCTGCGGCTCGACCAGCGGCTGCAGCTGAGACGAGGGAAACCGCAGGTAGGCCCGTAGGGTCTGCTTGAGAAGGGGGTCCGGACATCGTTCCGGGCCCCCTTTCCCGTCTCCGGGCCCCTCGCGGTGTGACTCCTCTCCCTCGCGCGGGGGAGCGGCGTCACGCCGGCGGGGAGTCCCGCCGCTCTTCGGCTACTCGATGCTCGACGCTGTCGTGATCGGTGGAGGTCGGGGGATGCCGTGTGGTGGAGCCGGGTGCGCAGAGGGGCGGGTTACGGGGCGGCGGGCAGCATGGGGCTCTACCTGGTCGTCAAGGTCGGGTGGGTCGTCGCGGGGCTGCTCGGGCATCCGCCCGACGGGTTCGGGACCGCTGGCTGGGTGGTGTTGAACGCCGTTACCGTCGTGATGGCGGCGGCGGGGATCGCGCTCGGGCTGGCGCTCGCCCAGCCTTGGGGGCGGCGGTTGCCGGGCGTGCCGGTGGTCCTGGTCTGCTGGGTGGGGGCGGGGTTTCTGGTGCCGATGCTGCCTTACGTCCTGGTCAGCAGTCTGCTGGAGGGCGAGGGGGTCGTGCGGGCGGAGGAGGCTCTCATCGGGGTCGGGTTCGGCGGGATGGGGGTGGGGCTGGCCGTGGCGGTGCCGATCTATCTGTGGGAGAGGTGGCCGCGGGCCTTCGCAGGGGATGGCCCAGCCCGTTCGTCCACGGTGATCACGATGGGCGCGGTGGTGGCCGGTGGGCTGGGGGTGCTCTGGGTGTACTGGGGGATGGGCGGGACGTTGGGGTTGGATCGGGCTTTCCTGGACGGTCATGAGCGGCTGCTCAACGTCAGCTCTGGTCTGTGGGCGTTGCTCGGCGCCTGGAGCGGCTGGGCGCTCACGCGCCGCCGGCCGCCGTGGCTGCGGCGGTGGGTTCCCGTGGTGATCGGCTTCGCGGCGTCGGGGTCGTTGTTCGCGTGGAGCTGCTGGAAGCTGCCCATGGTGCTGCTGCGGCCGGGTGGGTTCGTCAGCGCCGAGTACGCGGGGGTCGCGGTCGCCGAGCACGTCCTGGGCATCGCCGTGGGGGTGACGCTTCTGGCCGCCGTCCTGCCGTCCCACGAAGAGGGCTAGAACATGCCGTTCGGGATCAAATCTGGCTCGGGTACGGGCTGGACGACGTCCCAGTGCTCGGCGATCTGGCCGTCCACCAGTCGCCAGATGTCCACGACGGCCACGCCGCGCTCGTCGCCCGCCGGGATCATGTGGTAGTGGACCATGACGAGGTCGCCCTCGGCGATGATGCGTTTGAGGTCGAGGCGGGCGCCGGCCACGGGCGAGCCGGCGGTGTACTCGATCCACGCGTCGCGTCCGGACGGGTTGCCGGGGCTGTGCTCGACGAAGTCCTCGCGCAGGAGCGTGCGGAGGATGCCGAGGTTGCCGGCGGTGAACTCCTTGAAGCCGTGCAGCACGATGTCCTTGTTGTCGTTCATGGAGGGAACCGTGGCAGGTGTCGTCCCGTGTCGTCGATTACATGACATGTAATGGCGGCGGGCGTCCGCGATCGGCTACAACCGAGCCCATGCGACAGGACCGTCCGGTCGGGGAGCTGCTGCGCGAGTGGCGGCACCGGCGCAAGCTCAGCCAGCTCGACCTGGCCATACAGGCGGATGTGTCCGCCCGGCACGTCAGCTTCGTCGAGACGGGCCGGACCATCCCCAGCCGGTCGATGGTCATCCACCTGGCCGAGCACCTCGGCGTGCCGCTGCGCGAGCGCAACCGGCTGCTCGTCGCCGCCGGGCACGCCCCCGTCTACCGGGAACGGCCGCTGGCCGATCCGGATCTGGCCGCCGCGCGCGAGGCGGTGGAGCAGGTGCTGCGGGGCCATGAGCCGTTCCCCGCGCTGGCGGTGGACAGCCGGTGGAACCTGCTGCTGGCGAACGCGGCGGCCGAGGTGTTCCTGGACGGGGTGGACGCGGCGCTGCTGGAGCCGCCGGTGAACATGATGCGGCTCGGGTTGCATCCGGGCGGGTTCGCGCCACGGGTGCGGAACCTGGCGCAGGTGCGTGGCTTCCTGGTGCCGCGGCTGGCCCGGCAGGTGGCGCGTACCGGCGATCCGGAGCTGAGCGCGCTGCTGGAGGAGGTACGCCAGTACGGCGAGGAGGCCGGCCCCGTCGCGGACGCGCCCACCGACATCGCCCTGCCCATCCGGATCGAGCACCGGGGGCGGGAGTTGTGCTTCTTCAGCACGATCACGACGTTCGGCGCGGCGTTCGACGTCACGCTGGAGGAGATCGCGGTGGAGGCGTACTTTCCGGCCGACGAGCAGACCGCCCGGCACCTGCGCAAGGGTGTCCAGTAGCGGACAGCGGGATGGATCGGGCGCGGGCCCGTCGGTCATGCTGCCGGGTATGAGGCGGATCGCGGTGCTCGCCGTGGTGTTCGGGGCGTTGCTGTACGGGGTGCACAGGCTGGCCATGGTGGCCGTCGCGCGGCTGATCGGCAACCAGGACATGATCGTCGGGCTGGACTGCTGCATCGACTACCACCGCAATGCCCCCGACCCGTGGGGGAACGTGCTGGTCGCCGTGTCCGGGGTGGTCGCCACGCAGGTGGTGGCGTGGGTGGCGATCGCGCTGCTGGCGGCGCGGCGCGGCGGGCCGCCGCGCGTGCCGGCCACGCTGGCCGTCACCGCCTTCGTGATCAGCCCGTTGCTGCAGCTCATCGTGTACGCCGTGTGGCACTGGGCGGAGCGGGACTACGTCGCGGTGATCGACTACCTGATGGACGCCACCGGGCTGCCGGAGATGGCGTTGATGGCGGCGATGCTGGGGTTGTTCGCCGGGTATGCCGTGATCTTCTGGCTGGGGGTGCGGGCGGCGTGGGACCGGGCCACGGCCGTCCCGGCTCCGGTTGCTCCCTCGTCCTAGCGGACCGGAGCGGGGCGGCCGTCCGGGAGGTCAGGAGCCGAGCAGGTCGCTCAGCACGTCGGGGCGGTTGGTGATGATGCCGTCCACCCTGTAGCCGATCATGCGGCGCATGCTGGACGAGCCGTCCACGGTCCATGTGAGGAGCTTCATGCCGAGGGCGTGCACGCGGCGGACGTACGAGGCCGTGAGCGTCGTGTACGGCGGGTTGATCTGGTCGGCGAACTTCGCCAGCCCCGGCAGGTCCCCCGTCGAGGGCATGCCGAGCAGGCCGATCGGCACCTCGGGCAGCAACCGGTCGAACCTGCGCATCGACTCCCAGTCGAACGACTGCACCACGAGCCTGCCAGGAGCCAGCCACGACGGGTGGCGGCGCAGCTCGGCGGCGATGCGGGACTCGATGCCCGCGTACAGCTCCGGCGACTTGACCTCCAGCAGCAGGCCCATGCCCGAGCCGCTCATCTCGCGCAGCACCTCGCCGAGGGTGGGGACGCGCTCACCCTCGTACTTGTCCGACACCCACGAGCCGGCGTCCAGCTCCCGGATCTGGTCGAGCGTGAGGTCGCCGACATTCCAGGGGGACAGGCCGGGGAAGACCTGCTCGGCGTTCGTGGTGCGGGACAGGGTGGTGTCGTGCATCAGGACCAGCTCGTGGTCCTTGGTCTCCTGGACGTCGAGCTCGAACAGGTCGGCGCCCTGCTCGGCGGCCAGGTCGAAGGCGGCGATCGTGTTCTCGGGGGCGTAGGCGGAGGCGCCCCGGTGTGCGACGTTGATGACGGTCGCGGCGTCGGCGGGGGTGGCGGTGGCCAGGGGGAGGAAGGTGAGGGAGGTCGCGATGAGGACGGCGAGTCGCCTGAACATGGGTCTCCTCGAGTGGGGAGGCACTGCGACTCGACGGTGACAAGATCGCATGACTGGGAGTTGAGAGCAGCGTAACTCGGGGGTGCCGCGCGGATGAGCATTCGACACGCGGGTGGGTGGGAGTTGCGGGCGAAGACGGCCGGGGCGGGGTCGCGTGAGGTTGCGTGAGGAGGTGGCCGGGGCGGGTTGCGTGGGGAAGCGGCCGGGGCGGGGGGTCGCGTGCGGAAGAGGCCCGCCCCGGCGCGTCCGAGGGTCAGCGCAGGCCCACGTCGAGGGCGCTGGTCAGGGTGCCGGAATCGCCGGACATCTCCCAGATCATCGCCCCGAGCAGCCCCTTGCTGCGCAGCCAGGCCGTCTTCTTGCCGATCGACCAGGTGTCGTCGAACGTCCACCACTGCCCGCCGTCCCCGGTGAAGCAGTACGTGGCCACTGCCTGCTCGTCGTGCCGAACCGTGCAGCCGGGCACCATGGCCAGCAGGTTCGTGTAGCCGCGGGTGCCGGCCTCCTCCTGGAACTGGCCGGGGGCGGCGCCGCCGGCGGCCTGCCATTCGCCGTACCTGCCGCCGTCGGCGACCCGCTGCCAGCCGCGGCCGTAGTACGCCAGGCCGATCGTGATCTTGCGGGGGTGGACGCCGGCCTGGAGGTAGACGTCCACGGCGCGTTCGACGCTGAAGTCCGGGTTGTACGGGCTGTCGGTGTCGAGGTGGAGGTTGCCCTGGTGGCCGGTGCGGTTGGGCTCCCAGGAGTTGTCGCTGCCGGCGCCGTGGAAGTCGTATCCCTGGACATTAAAGATGTCCAGATATTTCGTGACTTCGGGGAGGTCCCAGCCGGCGGCGATCTTGGCCGGATCGGCTGGCGTGAACGCCGTGAGCTGGTACCGCTTGCCCGTCGTCGCCGTCAGCGCGTCGAGCTGGCGGCGGAACTCGGCGATCAGCAGCGTGTTGTTCGCCTTGTCGGCCGGGCTGACGTGGTTGCCCGCGTGCCCCTCGGCACCAGGCCACTCCCAGTCGAGGTCGATGCCGTCGAAGATGCCCGCCGCCGTGCCGGGACCGCCCGCGCCGTTATAGGCGGGCAGGTTGCCCTTGATGTAGAGGTCGATGCACGACGCCACGAACTTCTTGCGGGACGCGTCCGTGGCCGCCATGTCCGAGAAGTACTTGGAGTACGTTCAGCCGCCGAGCGAGATCAGCACCTTCAGGTGCGGGTGCTTGGCCTTGAGCTTCCTGAGCTGGTTGAAGTTGCCGCGCAGCTTCTCCCAGCCGGTGTCGGCCACGCCGTCCACCGACTGCGCGGCGCTGAACGGCCGGCCGTAGTCGGCCTCCGCGTCGCCCGCGCCGTCGCCCTGGTTCGGGTCCTGCGGGTCGGTGGTGGTGCCCTTCGTGACGCCTTGCAGGCAGGTGAGGTTCTGCGGGTCGATGTTGGCGAACGCGTAGTTGATGTGGGTGAGCTTGGCCGCCGCGCCGGTGGTGTCGAGGTTGCGGACGAAGTACTGGCGGCCGTAGATGCCCCATTGCACGAAATATCCGACGCGGGCGTAGCCGGTCTCGACGATGTCGGCCGTGGCCGCCTTCACCACGGCACTGGCCGGCGAGAGGTTGTCGTACAGGTCGCGGGCCCGCACGGTGAACGCGTACTCGGTCGAAGGCACGAGCCCCGAGACGACGGCCGTGGTGCCGGAGACGGTCATCGCCACCGAAGAGCCGATGAAAACGTCATAGCTGGCGATGCCGGAATTGTCGGAGGAGGCCGACCAGGTCAGCGTGATGCTGGACGACGTCCGTGCCGTGCTGCGCACGTCACCGGGCGCGGTCGGCGGCTGCGTGTCGTCGGCCGGATTGCGGGTGGTGACCGCCAGCGGCGCGGACGCCGGTGACAGCGTGCCCCTACGGTCCTTGGCCTTCACCGTGAACGTGTACGCGGTCGAGGGCGACAGGCCCGGGACGATGGCCGTGGTGCCGGTGACGGAGGCGGCGAGCGAGGAGCCCTGGTAGACCTCGTACCCGGTGATCGGCAGGCTGCCCGGGGTGGCGCCGTCCCAGGCCAGCGTGACCGTCTTTGTCGTCCTGGCGGGCGAGCGCAGGTTCCCGGGCGCGCCCGGCGGCGCGTCCGGGCTGCCGTCGCAGTTCACGTCGTTGATCCGGCAGCTCGTCGGCTCGGCGCCCGCGGTGCTGACGGTGAAGGACGGGCTGTACGGCTCGGTGGTCGCGCCCGCGTTCACGGTCGTGTTGTAGTGCGCGGGCGTCAGCGTCACCGTACGGCCGCTCTGGCTGAGGGAGGCGTGCTGGGCGTTGCTCGCCGTGACCCCGGCCGGCAGGTCGAACACGATCGTCCAACCGCTGAGCGCCGTCGTGCCGTTGTTGGCCACCACGAACTTCGCCGCGCTGCCGCTCACGTCGTACGTGGCGGTGACCGGGGGCTTGGCGGGCGGGTCGCCGCCGCTGCCGTCGCAGTTGGCCCCGTCGATGAGGCAGCTCACCGGCTGGGCGGGGGAGCTGAGCGTGACCTTGGGGCTGTACGGGTCCGTGGTTCTGCCCGGCTGGAGGGTGGCGATGTAGTAGGCCGGGGTGAGGGTCACTTTCGTGCCGCTCTGCCTGATGGTGGCGTGCTGCGGGCTGGACGCGGTGACGCCGGCGGGGAGCTCGAAGACGATCGACCAGCCGGTCACGGCGGTCGTGCCCGGGTTGCTCACCACGAACGTGCCGGTGGTGCCGGACAGCGAGAACGTGGCGACGAGGCGGGTGGCCGCCTGGGCGGGGAGGCCGCACAGGGCGATGATCACGAGGACGGCGATCAGGGGGGTGGCTAATCGGCGCACGTCGGAGACCTCTCATTAAAGAAAGTTTCCTAACAATTAGCCGGATCGTAAGCCCGCACCGCCCACCTGACAAGGGCCTGCGCGAGGGTGGCGGCGTGTGGTGCGACAGCACGACACGCACCTGCGGCCGAAGCCGCGCACCGGGACGGGCCGACCGGCGTGGTGGTGCGGTGCCCACGGGAGCGGTGCGGGGCACAGGGAGGCGGCATCGGCCAGGCCGCCGGAGCGGGCGTGCGGTCGATGGCGGCAGGGCGGCCGGAGGAAGGTGCGGTCGATAGCGGGCGGGGGCGGAGCGAGGCGCCCCGGGAGCCGGCTGGCGGGTGGCACGCGGCTCGCCGAGGGGCGGGGCTGAGTCGGCCGAGCGGCCGCAGCAGCGTGGGTGCGGTGGCTGGTGGCGGCCGGTGCGCCGCACAGGGCAGCGCGGAGGGGGGGTGTGCGCGGCGGGGGCGAGGGGGCGGCGTCGGCCAGGCCGCCGAAGCGGGCGGTCGTAGCGCGGGGTGCGACGGGAGCCGAGCGCTACGGAGCTGGTCCGTGGCGCGCAACCCACAGGGGCCGGGGCGGGCGGAGTTGGCCGGGCGGCCGGAGTGGCGTGCGGGCGGTGCGTCGTGCGGGGGTGGGCGGTTAGGTGATGGGTAGGGATGTTCCGGATAGGCGGGAAACGCGGAGGCGGATCACCAGGCGTCGGTCCTCCACCACCTGCCGCAAGAACGCCATCTCCTCCTCCGCCCCCGCGAACGGCGGTTGCATGGCGAGCAGTTCCAGTCCCACCTCATCCCCAGCCTCCAGGCTGACGGGCGACAGCTCGGCCTCGCCCTCGGCGATGGCGAAGGCGCGGAAGTCGTCGCCCGCCACGTACAGCGAGCACCGGGGATCCTTCTGGAGCTGGCGGACCTTGAGCCGGCCGGCGATGGTGGAGATGCGGGCCACGCGGTGGCGCGCGTCCCAGGCGTATCGGACGGTGGACAGGTGGGGGCGGCCGTTCTCCTTGATCGTGGCGAGCGCGCCGAAGCGCTGCTCGGCCAGCAGGCCGGACAGCTCCTCGTCGCTGAGCGACTGAGGGGCCGGCTCCGCGCCGTAGTTCTCCGCCATGCACCAGCCTCTAAATCGGGAAATATCACCCTATACCGAGCTGGCGGTTGAGTGCCTGGACGTCCGAGATCACCCAGTACTCGGCGAACCTCCCCTCCCGGACCCGCAGGATGTCGTGCCCGCTGAACGCGATCCTGGTGCCGGGAGCGGCCGTCGCCCCGGGCAGCCCGCCCCGGTACGCACCCGCGAACGTCCACCGGGCCGACACCAGGTCCCCGTCCACGATCGGCCCCACGTCGAGTGTGACCTTCACGTCGTCGAACGGCGCGTGCCCCTGACGCAGCGCCTCGGCCAGCCCCTCGGGCCCCGACACCTCCATGCCCGGCCAGTGCCCGGCGAAGTCGGGGGTGACCAGCTCGTACGCCAGCGCGAAGTCGCCGTTCCAGAGCTCCAGCAACCAACGGCGGTAGAGATCTGCGATCATCCGGCCCCCCTACCCACCCGCGATAGGTTACAAGCCATGAATCTTGCGATTACCAGCGGATATGTCGTGCCCGTCGACGGCGACCCCATCGACGGCGGAACCGTCCTCATCCAGGACGGGAAGATCGCCGCGGTCGGCCGGGACGTGGCCGTGCCGGAGGGCACCCGGGTCGTGGACGCCGCCGGCGCGTGGGTGCTGCCGGGCTTCGTGGAGGCCCACGGCCACTTGGGCGTGCACGAGGAGGCGGAGGGCTGGGCCGGCCAGGACACCAATGAGATGACCGACCCGAACGGCGCCCGCCTGCGCGCGCTGGACGCCATCAACCCGGCCGACCTGGCCTTCGGCGACGCGCTGTCCGGCGGCGTCACGACGGCGGTGATCAAGCCGGGCTCCGGCAACCCGATCGGCGGCCAGACCGTCGCGATCAAGTGCTGGGGCCGGTCGGTGGACGAGATGCTGGTCAAGGAGCCGGTGAGCGTGAAGAGCGCGCTCGGCGAGAACCCCAAGCGCGTCTACGGCGACCAGAAGAAGCTGCCCAGCACGAGGCAGGGCGTGGCCGCGGTGATCAGGGACGCGTTCATGAAGGCCCAGGACTACAAGGCGCGCAGGGCCGCCGCCGAGCAGGAGGGCAAGCCGTTCGACCGCGACGGCACGCTGGAGATCCTGGTGCGCGTGCTGGACGGCGAGCTGCCCTGGTGCCAGCACACCCACCGGGCCGACGACATCGCCACCGCGCTGCGGCTGGCCGGCGAGTTCGGCTACCGCCTGGTGATCAACCACGGCACCGAGGGCCACCTGCTGGCCGACACCCTCGCCGAGCGGAACGTGCCGGTCATCATCGGCCCGCTGTTCACCAGCCGCTCGAAGGTCGAGCTGCGCCACCGCTCGCTGCGCAACCCGGGCATCCTCGACCGGGCGGGCGTCGAGCTGGCGATCACCACCGACCACCCGGTGGTGCCCATCCACTTCCTGGTGCACCAGGCCACTCTGGCGGTCAAGGAAGGGCTCGACCCGGCCGCCGCGCTGCGCTCGATCACCGTCAACCCGGCCCGCATCATGGGCCTCGACGACCGGGTGGGCGCGCTGCGGCCGGGCCTCGACGGCGACGTCGTCATCTGGTCGGGCGACCCGCTGGACGTCATGAGCCGCGCCCTGAGGGTGTTCATCTCGGGCCGGGAGGTGTATTCGTACACGGACGGTGAGCCCGTCGTGGCGGATCCGTACTACCGCGAATCAAGTGACCGTTAAGCGCCTGTAGATGCGCGGCGCGCATAGTGGGCGAACCCAACGGGAAGAGAGGCATCACCATGACTGCTCCCCCGCTCGCCCAGCGCCCCAGCAAGGCCCTGCTCATCGGGCTCGTCGTCTCGGGCGTCCTCGCGCTGATCGTGCTGGTCGTCATGCTGCTGTCCGGTGGTCCCATCGGGTTCGGCCTGTCGGCGCTGCTGGCCCTGGCGCCGCTGCCGGTGCTGCTGGCGGCGGTGCTCTCGCTCGACAGGCTGGAGCCCGAGCCGAAGCTGAACCTCGCGTTCGCCTTCGCGTGGGGCGCGGGCGTGGCGATCGTGGCCGGCATCGCGCTGACGCTCGTCGGCCAGGAGTTCTTCGCCCGGGCCGGCTACACCTCCACCGCCGTGGAGAACATCGGCACCGTCGTGATCGCGCCGCTGGTGGAGGAGGCGCTCAAGGGCTCCGCGCTGCTGCTGCTCCTGCGCCGGCGCGCCGAGATCGACGGGCTGACCGACGGCATCGTGTACGCGTCCATGGCCGGCCTGGGCTTCGCCGCCGTGGAGAACGTCGGCTACTACCTGCTGGCGTTCGGCGAGGACGGCGCCGGGGCGGCGGTGCAGCTCTTCGTGCTGCGCGGGCTGATCGACCCGCTGGGCCACCCGATCTACACCTCCATGTTCGGACTGGGCGTCGCCTATGCGCTCACCCGCGGCAACGTCGCCAGGTACGCCGCCGTGCCGCTCGGCTACGTGGCCGCGGTCTTCCTGCACGGGCTCTGGAACGGCGCGGCCACCACGGGCTCGCTGGAGTGGCTGGGTGCGGCGTACCTGGTCATCATGGCGGCGCTGATCCTGATCATCGTGGTGACCGTCGTCGAGCGCCGCCAGCTCGTCGCCAGGATGGGGTACTACCTGCCGGCGTACCAGCAGACGGGTTTGATCAACGACACGGACGTGCGGATGCTCACCACGCTGTCGGCCCGCAAGGCGGCCCGCAAGTGGGCCAGGGGAGTGGGGCTCGGCCGGGCCATGAGCGACTACCAGCAGGCGGCGACGGAGCTGACCCTGCTGCACCTGCGGGCCGAGCGGCAGGGCGTGGAGCCGCGCAGCTTCGTCATGGAGCGCGACGCGCTGCTCGGCGCGATGGCCCGCGCCCGCCGCTGGTGAAGGCTCAAGGGAAGGCTCAAGAGAACGCGATGACCCGCGCCGCCCGCCGCCGGCGGTCTCAGGCGCGGACGAGCAGGGCGGCCAGGGCCGTGACGGCGGTCAGCAGCACGCACGCGCCCACCGCGACCGCCGCCCCCTGGGCGGGCCCGAGGCCGCCGACGACCGCCGCGATCCCGGCCGCCCCCAGGGACGACCCGATGTACCGGGCCGTGTTGTTGGCCCCTGAGCCCATGCTCACCCGGTGCGCGGGCACGCTCTCGATCGCCAGGTGGGTGATCGAGGAGTTGATCAGCCCGGACCCGACCCCGCTCACCGCCAGCCCGCCGACAATCAGCGGCAGCGACAGGGAGGCGCCCACGCCCAGCAGCCCGGCGAACCCGGCCGCGGTCAGCCCGAGTCCGAGCGCCAGCCGTCCCGCGGCCCGCAGGGGGACGAGCCCGCCGAGCAGCGAGGCCACGAACGACAGCCCCGACCAGACGCAGAACAGCAGCGCCGTGTCCAGCGGCGTCAGCCCGTGCGCGGTCTGCAGCACGGTGGGCAGGTAGCCGAGCAGCCCTACGACCGCCGCCCCGACGACCAGCGCCCCGCCGGTCGCCACGAGGAAGACCGGCCGCCGGAACAGCTCCAGGTCCAGCAGCGGCTCGGCCCGCCGCCGCTCGACGGCCACGAACGCTCCCACCAGCACCACGGCCAGCGCGAAGGCCACCAGCACGACCGGCCGCGACCATCCGGCCCGCCCCTCGGTCACGCCGGCGACCAGCGCGGCGACCCCCAGGGTGAGCAGCACCACGCCGGGCACGTCGAACCGGCGCGGCAGCTCGGAGCGCGACTCCTCCAGCGTCCGCGCGGACGCGGCCGCCAGTGCCAGCGCGCCGGCCGCCATCAGCCAGTACGCGGACCGCCAGCTCGCCACCCCGGCCAGCGCTCCGGACAGCAGCGGCCCGACGGCCGTGCCCAGCCCGATCATGGCCCCGTACCGGGCGGTGGCCCGGACCCGGTCGGGCCCGGCCGGGTAGGTGTGCCCGACGATGCCGAGGCTGGCGGCCAGCACGGCCGCGCCGGCCCCGCCCTGCACGAGCCTGGCCAGCACGAACACCGGCACGTTCGGGCTGAGCGCGGAGACCACTTCGGCGGCGGCCATGACCGCGGCGCCCGTCACGAGCACCCGCCGGCGCCCGTAGTCGTCGGCCAGCCCGCCGGCCACCAGCAGCAACGACGACAGGCCCAGCGCGATCGAGCCCAGGATCCACACCGGCCCGGTCGGCCCGGCCCCGAGCGAGGCGGCGGTCTGCGGGAGCGTCGCCATCGGCAGCGTGAAGTTGGTCAGGACGAGCAGCGGCGCCGACGAGGCGACGGCGAGCGTTCCCGGCCGCACAGTCGGTTCGGTCATTGAACTCATGCGGCGCAGACTAACACGGTTCGGTGAATGAACTAACATGGCGGGTATGGCACTCGGCAAGAACTACGACGGCCAGAGCTGCGCCCTGGCCAGCGCGCTGGAGGTGATCGGCGAGCGCTGGACGCTGCTCATCGTCCGCGACGCCCTGTACGGCGTGCGCCGCTTCGGCGACTTCCAGGCCCACCTCGACATCCCGAAGGCGGTGCTGTCCCAGCGGCTGTCCACGCTGGTGGAGGCGGGGGTGCTCGAACGCCGCCGCTACCAGGAGACGCCGCCCCGCGACGAGTACGTGGTGACCCCCGTGGGGCAGGAGCTCTGGCTGCCCGTGCTGGCGCTGGCCCAATGGGGCGAGCGGCACCTGTCCACGCGCGGCCCGCACCGCCTGTTCCACCACGTGACCTGCGGCGGCCGGCTGGAGCCCACGTCGTACTGCCGGACCTGCGGCGGGCTCGTGACGCTCGACGAGGTCGAGATGCGCCCGGGGCCCGGCCTGGCCGGCGACACGCGACAGGACCAGGTCAGTCTCGCCCTCCGGACACCACACCGGATGCTCGACCCGATTCCCTGACAAAATGGGGTGTTACCCCCGAAGGGAGATCACATGAGCTGGGCCGAGATCGGGTCGGAGGCGGAGCTGCGCGAGCTGCTCGGCGAGGTCATGCCGAGGGCCGCGACCAAGGAGAGGCAGCGGCTGCACGAGCGTGACCGCGAGTGGCTGGCGGCCTCGCCGTTCTGTCTGATCGCCACCTCGGACGAGGCCGGAAACTGCGACGTCTCGCCCAAGGGCGACCCGGCCGGGTTCGTGCACGTCATCGACGACACCACGATCGCGATCCCGGACCGCCCGGGGAACCGCCGGGCGGACGGCTTCCTCAATATCCTGAAAAATCCGCACGTGGGGTTGATCTTCTTGATTCCCCGCAGGAACGAGACCCTGCGCATCAACGGCCGGGCCCGGCTCGTCCGCGAGGCGCCGTTCTTTGACGAGATGATCGTGAAGGGCCACCGCCCGCACCTCGCCCTCGTCGTCGAGATCGAGCAGATCTTCTTCCACTGCGCCAAGGCGTTCCTGCGCTCGTCCCTGTGGAAGCCCGACTCGTGGGGCGCCGACACCCTGCCGTCGCACGCCAGGCTCGTCAAGGACGTGCAGAAGGTGGAGGAAAGCCTCGAACAGCTCGAAAGCTACTACGGCGAGACCTACGCCCAGCGCCTGTACGGCTGATCAGGCGGCCGGCGCGGGCCCACCGGGGAAGCGGATGACATTCTTGCCCGTGTAGGCGTGCAGATGGACCACCTTGGGATCAGCGGGGGGCTTGCGGCGGCCGGCCGAGCGGATGTCGCGGACCTTGTGCCTCGCAACGTGTGGCGGCACCACCACAAGCCTCTTCATCGTGAGCCCCCCGTGATGTTCTTGTTACCTCTGTTATCTACCGATACCCCCGTAAGTTCGGTGTAAGGAGCAGGTCAATAGGGGAGCCGTCGGCCCGCCGGCGATCTCAGGTCCAGCTCCGTCGTCCAGGGACGCCGCTTCACAGCGGGTTTGGCGATCCTGACGCGTTTCATGGTCTCCCCCTTCCGAAGCGCGTCCGCTCTCCTTCTCCCGATCGTGCGCCGCGCCGTTTGGCGGCGGCATGACGGATCCTTTCCCCCCGCCATGCGCGCCAACCTAATCCGGGCCGGCCCGCCCGCTCAATGGATTTCTACGGAATGAGCCGGTGCCCGCCGTCACTGACCGGGCGTCGTCCGTGCGATGACGTTGATCCGGTTCCAGGCATTGATCATGGCGAGCGCCACGATGAGCAGGCCGAGCTGCTTGTCGCTGTAGTGCTCGGCCGCCTGCTGCCACACCGCGTCCGGCACGGCCTCGCGGTCCGCCAGCCGGCAGGCCTCCTCCGTCAGGGCCAGCGCGGCCCGCTCCTCGGGGGTGAACACCGTGGCCTCGCGCCACGCCGCCACCATCCAGAGCCGCTCGTCGCTCTCGCCTGCCTTCTTCATGTCGCGGCTGTGCATGTCCACGCAGTAGGCGCAGCCGTTGATCTGGCTGGCCCGCAGCTTGACCAGCTCGAGCGTGCTGGTGGGCAGCTCGCTCTCGTGCAGCAGCTTCTCCACGGCAAGGAAGTGGTGGAAGGCCTGGGGCACCTGCTGGGCGACATTGATCCGCTGGGTCATGAGAACCTCCGTGATTGCGTAGTCATCACCAGGGACGGGACAGCCCGCCCGGATGTGACAGCCACGGCGAAAAAAGGTTCGTCCAGGGGATCCCTACCCCCGATCAGCCGCCGCAGTTGCCGAAGCTCTTGCGCCCGCCCCAGGCCGTGACGCGGTTGTCGGGGTCGCGGGTCCAGCCCGCGTACCGCACGCACTTCCACGCGCCGTCGACGTGGCCGGTCTCGGCGTAGTACTGGTAGCGCTGCTCGTCCTCGCTGCGGCCGCCGCCCTTGACCTCCAGGTAGGCGCCGGTGACCGTGCGCGTGCCCGTGTAGGCGGTCTTGATCGCGGCGACGCAGTTCTTCCCGGCGCGCTTGTTGTACATGAGGTATACGTGTCCGAAAACGGCGCCGTCGCGCGTCGTCATCGCGCGGTAGCCGTCCTTGACGCGGTGGAAGCCCTTGCCGCAGACGCGCTCGGGGCTGTACGCGGCGGTGGCGGCGTACGCGGAGGACGGGACGGCGGCGATTCCTGCGGCTACCAGGCTGGCCGCGATGACCGAACGGATGAGCACGAGCTTCCCTTCGAAGGGGTATTTGGGCAAGGCTGATCTTTACTGTGTCCTGACCGAAATTTCAAGGAGTACTGGTAGATGCCGTTGATCGCGGTCTGTGCGGCCTGGGGCGTTTTCTGGGGGTCGTGGTCGGCCCTGCTGCCCGCCGTCAAGGCGGGGCTCGGCATCACGGCCGGGGACCTCGGGCTGGCGCTCAGCGCCGTACCGGTGGGCGCCCTGCCGGCGATGGCGCTCACCGGGCGGCTGGCCAGAGGGCGCGAGCGGGCCGCGCTGGCGGTGACCATGATCCTGTTCGCGTTCGCCGTGGCCGGCATCGGGCTGGCCAGTGACGCCTGGCAGCTCGCGCTGGCCCTGCTGCTGGTCGGCGCCGCCAGCGGCGCCCTCGACATCGCGCTGAACCTGGCCACCGGCCGCGCCGAACGCGAGACGGGCCGCCGCCTCTTCCAGCCGGTCCACGCCGCCTTCCCGGTCGCGGTCATCGCCGCGGCCCCCCTGACCGGGCTGGCCCGCTCGTACGGGCTCGGCGCGGCCACCGTCCTGCTGATCATCGCCGCGATCGTGGCGGCCACCTCGCTCACCCTGGTGGCGTTGCCCCTGGGCCGCGGCCTGCCGGAGCAGAGCGACGGCGACGACGGGCGGCGGCTGTGGGGCGCGGCGGTCGTGCTGGGCATGCTGGCCGCCTGCGTCCTGATCATCGAGAACTCCGTGGAGCAGTGGTCGGTCCTGCTGCTGGAGGAGCACCGCGACGCCACGCCGCTGGTCGCCAGCGCCGCGCCCGCGATCTACATGGCGGCGCTGACGGCGGGCCGGCTGGTCGCGCAGGCGCTGCCCCGGCTGCCGCTCAAGGCGCTGTACGCGGTGGCCGGGGCGGGCGGCGGCGCCGGCATCGCCCTGGCCGGGCTCGGCGGGGAGCGGCGGCCTCGCTGGCGGGGTTCGGGCTGACCGGGCTGGCGCTCGGGCCGCTGGTGCCGGCGCTGCTCAGCCGGGCCGCCGCCGACGATCCCAGCGGGACGATGGTGTGGGGGGTGTCCACGATCTCGTACACGGGGTTCGTGGTGAGCCCGCTGCTGGTGGCGGGGCTGAGCGGGTGGATCGGTCTGCCCGCTGCCCTGGCGGCGCTGGGCCTGCTGGGGCTTCCCCTGCTCGCCCGCGCCGTCGCCCCGCGCTCGTGACGGGGGCGGGCGGGCTGAATATGGTGGTGCCTTGGGACAAAGACACCACGGAACCGGGTATCCCCCCGGCGGAAAGGGGATCACCATGGCTGTCTGCGAGACCTGTGGCAACGACTACGACATGGCGTTCGAGGTGCACGCGCAGGGAGCGGTGCACACCTTCGACTGCTTCCAGTGCGCGATCGAGGCCATGGCGCCCATCTGCGAGCACTGCGGCACCAAGGTCATCGGGCACGGCGTGCAGTCGGGCGAGCACTGGTACTGCTGCGCCCACTGCGCGCGCGAGAAGGGCAACAAGGGCATCGTCGACCGCGTCATGGCGGGCACCTCGACCTGAGGCGACCGCGTCATGGCGGGCACCTCGACCTAAGGCGACCGCGTCATGGCCGGCGCCTCCACCTGAGGCCCGGCCCGTCAAGAAGCTAGGCGCTGAACGCGTCCAGCAGCTCACGCATGCGCGCCACCGCCCGGTCGAGCGGCGCCTGCGGCACGGAGGCGGCGACGTCGAGCACGACGTCGCCGCCCTTGGCCTCCCAGACCCCGGCGACCCGGCCCTCGTGCACGACCACGGGCGAGATCCAGCCGGCCTGCCGGCTCACCTTGGCCTTGAGCTCGGGCGGCAGCAGCGGGGCGAGGTCGCGCGGCGCGCCCAGGATGTACTGGTCGAAACCGGGCAGCAGGTGCACCTCGGCCGACGGCTCGGCAGCCATCAGGGAGTCGAGGTGCTCGGTCAGCGCGAGCAGCGTGGTGCCGTCGTCGGTCTCCACCTCCGTCAGCTCCGGAGCCAGCTCCCTGAACCAGCCCTTGAGCACCGCCTTGCGCGCCACCCCGCCGAACAGCCACCCGTCGAACATCTCGGGCGTGGCCGGCCCGTGCGCCCCCAGGAACGCCCGCACCAGGCGCACCCCCGCCTCCTCCGGCGGCGGCAGCTCTCCGGGCCAGCCCGGCACCCAGGAGCGCGGCGTGGTGAACGTCACCTTCCCCTCGCGCGGCGGCCCGTAGCACAGCTCCCCCAGCCGGCTCAGCGGCTTGAGCAGCGCGCCCCAGCCGGAGGTCAGCGGCACGCGCAGGTGCTCGTCACCGGTGCCCGCCACCACGGCGTCGACCAGCTCTTCCCTGGTCAGCGCCCGGTCGCCGAGCGCGGCCGGCACCATCTCCATGATCGCCGCGATCTCGGCGGCGGTGACGCCGTGCCCGCGCTGCCACGAGCCCTTCTCCCAGAAACGCAGCGTGCTCAGCGCCGAGCAGTAGTCGGCGAGCTGGTCCGACGGCACCAGATGCAGGGTGCCGCCGCGCATCAGCCACGTCTTGACCAGCGTGCGGCCGGCCCACAGCGCCTCGTCCACCTCGGCCGGGTCGGGCCGGGCGCTCCTGACCGCGACCGCGAGCCGGGCCGACGAGGCGACCTGCGCCTGCACGCCGCACAACCGGCGCGCCACCGCCACCGCGCCGGCACCGTCGGCCGCGCTCACGAACTGCCTGCTCAACCGCCAGGCGAGGATCTGGGACCACGTCACTTTCACGGGCCCCTTTCTACACGCCATCGCGGACAGCTTCAGTCCGTGAAACCGATGTCCTCGTACCGGAGGTCGTCGAAGCCGCGCGCCCCGACGTTCGCCAGCTCCTGCCGCACGGCCACCATCTGCGGCCGCTGGTAGAGCGGCAGCACGTTCACCTCTTCCCAGATGAGCCGGTCGGCGGCGTTGGTGGCGGTGCGGGCCCGCACGGGGTCGAGGCTCTGCGCGGCCCTGCTCATCGCCGCGTCGATGTCCGCCGATCCGGTACGCCCGAAGTTCGCGTTCCAGCTCTGGCCGCCCGCGGCGTTGGCGTAGATGCCGTAGCTGCTGGAGACCGGGAAGGGCGTGCCGATGTAGGCGAACGGGGTGATGTCGAAGTTGCCGGGGATGACGTACTTGGTGAAGAAGTCGTCGCTCGGCACGGCCTTGATCGTGACCTTGACGCCGATCTGGGCGAGCATGCTCTGCGCCAGCTCGCCCTCCGCCTTGCTGATCTGCACCCCCGACGGCACCACGAAGCGCAGGTCGAGAGGCTTGCCGTCCTTGTACCTGACCGACCCGTTCAGCTTCCATCCGGCCGCGTCGAGCAGCTGCTTGGCCTTGGCCGGGTCGTAGGCGCCGAGCGCCCCGGCGTTGTCCTGGTAGCCCTCCTGGGTGTTCATGAAGAAGTGGTTGTTCAGCAGCGCGATCGGCCAGTCGAGCCCCTGGAGGTCCGACTGCGCGATCGCCTGGCGGTTGATGCCGAGCTGGATGGCCTGCCTGACGTTGCGGTCGCGCAGCAGCGGGCTCGCGCCGTTGAAGGTGAAATGCCGGAAGTCGGGGCCGGCCGCCTGACGCACCTGGGCGCCCGCGGTGGCCTTGGCCCGCGCGTAGTTGGGCGCGGAGGTGCCGACGTCGATGAGGTCGAGCTCGCCGTTGCTGAACGCCCCGATCAGGGAGTCCTGCTCCGACGCCCGATAGATGATCTTGTCCAGCTTGGCGCGGGCCCCCCACCACGCGTCGTCCCGCACGATCGTGATGGTCTTGGCCGTCTGGTCGAACCCGCCGAACTTGAACGGCCCCGCCGTCACCGGGATCCGGTTCACCCACGCGTTGTTGAACGCCTGCGCGCTGCGGTTGGTGTCGGCCGGCAGCAGCGGCCCGAACAGCGCCTGCCAGTCACCGAACGGCCGGCGGAAGGTCACCACCACCTCGTGGTCGTCCTTGCCCCGCGCCACCTTCTCGATGTCCTGGTAGCCGGTGGAGGAGACGATGTGGAAGGCCGGGTCGCGCCCGCTCAGCGCCTGCCACTGCGCCTGGTAGTCGGCCCAGGTGATCGGCTTGCCGTCGGACCATCGGGCCTTCGGGTTCAGCGTGTACGTCACCACCTGCTTGGGCCGCTGCTCGGTGACCTTGGCGTCGAGCACGTAGTCGGTGTCGACCGAGATGTCCGCCTTCTCGTCGGAGGTGAACGGCGAGGGCAGCAACGCGTTGCTGATCACGGCGGCCATCGCGAGGTTGCCGTCGACGTGGTTGCGGTTCCACTGGGTGGGGAACTCGTTGATGCCCCAGCGCAGCGTCCCGCCGTCCTTGACCTTCTCGCGCGGCTGCGGGTTGATGTCGGACGCCTTGATCGTCCGCTCGTCCCCGGCGCTGTCCTGGACGCCCGGACCGCCTCCGTGCTCCGTGCCGCAGCCGGACAGCAGCAGCGGGGCCGCCACGGCGACGGTCACGGCCAGACGTGATGGTGCTTTCATCGCGCGAACTTCCTCCTGGTCGAGCGAGGTCTATCCGACTCCGCGTCTGTCTGCGTAATGGCAGGCCGCACCTTGGTCCTCGCCCACCGGCCGCACCTCGGGCTCGACGCCGACGCAGAGCTCGCGCTCCTCGCCGGTGAGCTCCGTGCGGAACTTGGGGCACCTGGTGCGGAATCGACAGCCCGTCGGAGGGTTGGCCGGGCTGGGCAGGTCGCCTTCGAGCAGGATCCGCTCCCGGGAACGCTCGCGTTCGGGATCGGGCAGCGGGATCGCCGACAGCAGCGCCTGGGTGTACGGATGGGCGGGATGGTCGTAGACGGCGTCGACGTGGCCGATCTCGGCGATCCTGCCGAGATACATCACCGCTACCCGGTCGGCGATGTAGCGCACCACGGCCAGGTCGTGCGCCACGAACAGGTAGGACAGCCCGAGCCGCGCCTTGAGCGAGTCGAGCAGGTTGATCACGCCGGCCTGGATCGACACGTCGAGCGCGGAGACCGGCTCGTCGAGCACGAGCAGCCGGGGCTCCAGCGCCAGTGCCCTGGCGATGGCGATGCGCTGCCGCTGGCCGCCCGAGAAGTCTTGCGGGTAGCGGGCGGCGTGCGCGGGGTCGAGGCCGACCAGGGCCAGCAGCTCGCGCACGCGCCGCCCCGAGTCGGGCCGCCCGTGCGTGCGCAGCGGCTCGGCCAGGATGTCGTGCACGGTCATGCGCGGGTCGAGCGAGGCCAGCGGATCCTGGAAGACGACCTGCATGTCGCGCCGGATCTCGGTGCGCTCGGCCCGGCTCAGCCGGGCGGTGTCGTGCCCGAGCACCACGATGCGGCCCTCCTGGGGCGCGGCCAGCTCGAGGATCTGCGTCAGCGCGGTCGTCTTGCCGCTGCCGGACTCGCCGACCAGCCCCAGCGTCTCGCCCTGCCGCAGGTCGAAGCTGACCCGGGCCACGGCGTGCACGGTGCCGATGCGGCGCTTGAACACCGCGCCCTTGAGCAGCGGATAGTCCTTGACGAGCTGGTGCACCTCCAGCACGCTCCGCTCGCCGCGCGCCCGCAGCCGCGGCCCGTCGGACGGCGCCGCGTGCCGGCCCGGCCCGCGCGGATGCACCTCCTGCCACCGGATGCACGCCGCCCGGTGCTCCGGCCCGACCTCGAACAGCGGCGGCTCCTCCTCGTCGCACGCGCTGACGTGCATCGGGCAGCGCGGCGCGAACGGGCAGCCGGGCGGCAGCGCGGCGGGCGAGGGCGGGTTGCCCTCGATGGGCGTCAGCGGCTGCCGCCCGCGCCGGTCGACGCGCGGCACGGAGCCGAGCAGCCCCGCCGTGTACGGCATGCGGCTGCGGTAGTAGATGTCGTCCACGCCGCCCACCTCGACGGGCCGCCCCGCGTACATGACCAGCACCCGGTCGGCGAACCCGGCCACCACCCCGAGATCGTGGGTGATCATGATGATGGCGGCGCCGGTCTTGGCCTGCGCCCGCTTGAGCACCTCGAGGATCTGCGCCTGGATGGTGACGTCGAGCGCCGTGGTGGGCTCGTCGCAGATGATCACGTCGGGGTCGTTGGCGATGGCCATGGCGATGACCACGCGCTGCCGCATGCCGCCGGAGAACTCGTGCGGGAAGGCCAGCGCCCGCTCGGCCGGCCGCGGGATGCCGACGAGCTCCAGCAGCTCGATGGCCTTGACCAGGGCCGTCTCCTTGCCGACCCGCTGGTGCACGCGCACGGCCTCGGCGATCTGGTCGCCCACCCGGTAGACCGGGGTGAGCGCCGACAGCGGGTCCTGGAAGACCATCGAGAGGGACTTGCCGCGGAAGGAGTTGAGAGCTCGTTCGGGGGCGCCGATCAGCTCCTTGCCGCGCAGCCGCACCGAGCCGGTGACGCGCGCGCCGGGCGGCAGCAGCCCCATCACGGCGGCCGAGGTGACGGACTTGCCCGAGCCCGACTCGCCGACGATGCCCAGCACCTCCCCGGGCCGTACGGCGTAGCTCACGCCGCGCACGGCCCGCACGTCGCCGAACGACACGGTGAGGTCGGTGACCTCCAGCACCGGCTCGTCCATCACGCCTTCCCGGAGGACGGGTCGAACGCGTCGCGCAGCGCGTCGCCGACGAGGTTGACCGCCAGCACGGTGACCACCAGCAGCCCGGCCACGAACCAGAACGTCCACGGCGCGTACACGGCGGTCAGGGAGCCGTCGGCGATGAGCGTGCCGAACGACACGTCGGGCGGCTGGATGCCGAACCCGAAGTACGACAGCGACGTCTCGGTCAGGATCGCGCTGCTGACGTTCAGCGTGGCGTCGACGATGAGCAGCGACGACAGGTTGGGGATCACGTGGCGGAAGATGATGCGCACCGGCGGCACGCCCATGTAGCGGGCGGCCTGGACGAACTCGCGCTCCTTCACCGAGATCGCCATCCCGCGCACGATCTTCGAGGTGACCATCCACAGGAACAACGCCAGCATGACGACGAACAGCGGCCACTGGCCCGACCCGAACAGCGGCGACAGGATCGCCAGGATCAGGAACGCGGGCAGCACGAGCAGCAGGTCGGTCACCCAGCTCAGCACCCGGTCGGTCCAGCCCAGGAAGTAGCCGGCGAACGCCCCCACCACCGCCGCCAGCGCCGTGGAGACCAGGGCCGCCAGCAGCCCCACGACCAGCGACTTCTGCATGCCGCGCAACGTCACGGCGAACACGTCGGAGCCTGTTTGGAGCGTTCCGAACCAGTGGCGCGCCGACGGCGGCTGCATGAACGCGGTGAAGTCCTTGTCGGTGTACGTCCAGGGGCTGAACAGCGGCCCCACGAAGGCCAGCAGGAACATCAGCGCCAGCACCGCGAACCCGATCAGCCCCTGCGTGGAGCGGAAGAAGCGCCCGGCCACCATCCGCGCCCTGGACGGCGGCCTGGTCAGCGTGCCGTCGGCGAGCTCCTCCGCCAGCTCCTCCTCGGAGAGCGTCATGCCCGCACCCTGGGGTCGAGCGCGGCGTGCAGGAGGTCGGCGGCCAGCGCGGCGCACAGCACGGACACGGCGGCCAGGAGCGAGATGGCGGCGACCGTGTTGACGTCGTTGCTGAAGATGGAGTTGATCAGCTGCTCGCCCAGCCCGTGCCAGCCGAAGATCTTCTCCGTGAACGTGGCCCCGGTCAGCAGCGCCCCGAACGTGAACGCGAAGTAGGTGACGACCGGGATCATCGCGGTGCGCAGCGCGTGCCGGGTCAGCGCCCGGCGCCTGCTCAGCCCCTTGGCCCTGGCCGTGCGGACGAAGTCGGCGCCGAGCACGTCGAGCATCATGTTGCGCTGGTAGCGGCTGAAGACCGCGATCAGCCCCACCGACAGCGAGATCGTCGGCAGGACCAGATGTTGCAGCCGGTCGACCACCTGGCTCCCCAGGCCCTCGACGCCGGCGCTGTACTCGCCGCTGACCAGCAGCACCTGGCGGCCGAACACGTGCTGGTTGGCCCACGCCCCGGCCAGGATCAGCATGTTGGCCAGCACGACCACCGGCACCGCCAGCACCAGGAACGACAGCCCGGTGGAGAGCCGGTCGAACCAGCCGTACTGCCGCACCGCCGCCAGCGCGCCCACCAGCACGCCCAGCAGGCTCCCGCACACCAGCCCCAGGATGACCAGCCGGAACGTGACGCCCATGCGGCGCTTGATGTCGTCGTTGACCGGCGCGCCCGCGACCGTCTTGCCGAAGTCGCCGCGCAGCACGCCGCCCGCCCAGACGGCGTAGCGCTGCAGCAGCGGGGTCTTGTCGTTGAGGTTGAGCACGGTGAGCTGGGCGTCGACGACGGCGGGCGGCGGCTTCGGGGTGCGGTCGGCGTAGTTGGAGCGCGGGTCGAGGGCGGTGGCGGCCACGAGGTAGGCGAGGCTGGCGGCCACGACCACGAGCACGGCGTAGTTGAGCAGCCTGCGGGCCAGGAACCCCGCCATCGCTCCCCCTCCTACGCGCGCCGCACGCACCCGACGAGCCACTGGACGTGGCTTATCGTAGTCATATTGCTACACCATGCGAGCATCTCGCCGCACGGAAGTTACGAAGACGGGAGTTGCGAAGAAGGTCAGCGTCCGGAGAGTTCGTCCACCGCCGTGCGGACGTCCTCGCTGGTGATCGTGGTCAGGTCGGCGGCGCTGGCGGAGCCGCCGCGCGCGGCGTGGGCGGCCAGCCGCACGTCGCGGCGCATGGCCGCGCGCTCGAACAGGGACCTGGCGAAGCGGCCGTTGCCTAGGCCGTCGATCAGCCGGTCTTCGCAGACCCAGGTGAACACCTCGTCGAGCCGGCGCAGCGCCTCGTCGTCGAAGGAGTCGCCCGACTTCTCCGCCAGCAGCACCGCGATCTGCGACAGCTCGCCCGGCGAGTAGCTGGGGAAGGCCACGCGCTGGTTGAAGCGGCTGGCCAGGCCGGGGTTGGAGGCCAGGAAGGCGTCCATCTCGCGCTCGTAGCCGGCCAGCACGATGACGAGCCGGTCGCGGTCGTCCTCGGCCCGCTTGAGCAGGGTCTGCACGGCCTCGGCGCCGAACGCGTCGCCGCCCTGGTAGCCCGGGTTGACCAGGCTGTAGGCCTCGTCGATGAACAGCACGCCGCCCAGCGCCCGGTCGACCAGCTCGTTGGTCTTGATCGCGGTCGCCCCGAGATGCTGGCCCACGAGGTCGGCCCGGTGCGCCTCGACCACGTCGGGCCTGGCCAGCAGGCCGAGCGCGGCGAAGACGCGGCCCAGCACGCGGGCGACCGTGGTCTTGCCGGTGCCGGGCGGGCCGACGAACACGAAGTGCCGCATCTGCGGCGGCGTGGGCAGGCCGCGCTCCTGGCGCATCCTGGCCACCTGGAGCTGCGCGGCGATCGCGTGCACCTGCCGCTTGACCGGGGCCAGCCCGGCCATCCTGTCGAGGTCGGCCAGCGCCTCCTCCAGCGTGGGCGTGGCCACGTAGCCGCGGAAGCGGGCGGTCAGCTCGTCGAACGCCTTGGTCACGTCGGGCGTGGTCGTGGTGACGAGGTCTTGCGTGGTCGGCGTGCCGCCGGCGCCCACCACCCGCACGTCGCGGGCCTGCGCGGCGGCCTCCACCAGGCTGCGCGCGAAGCGGGCGTTGCCCAGCTCGTCGAGCAGGCCGCGGCGGTGCACGTCGTCGTAGAGGCCGAGCAGCACCCGCTTGGTGGCGTCGTCCATCTGGTCGCCCCGGTGCCGCTGCAGCAGCTCGGTGACCTCGACCAGCTCGGCGGGGGAGTAGCCGGGAAAGCGCACCCGCGTGGCGAACCTGCTGGCCAGCCCCGGGTTGCTGGTCAGGAACGAGCCCATCTCCTGCTCGTAGCCGGCCAGGATGATGATCAGCCGGTCGCGGTCGTCTTCCGCCCGCTTGAGCAGCGTCTGCACGGCCTCGGCGCCGAACCGGTCGGGCTGCCCGTCGGAGGAGTTGACCAGCCCGTACGCCTCGTCGATGAACAGCACGCCGCCCAGCGCCCGGTCGACCAGCTCGTTGGTCTTGATCGCGGTCGCGCCCAGGAACTCGCCCACCAGGTCGGCCCGCTGCGCCTCCACCACGTAAGGGGTCTCCAGCAGGCCGAACGCGTAGAAGATCTTGGCCAGCGCGCGGGCGACCGTGGTCTTGCCGGTGCCGGGCGGGCCGACGAACACGAAGTGCCGGGTGGGCCGTTCGGCGGTGTAGCCCGCCTCGGCGCGCAGGCGGGACGCCTCGATGGAGGCGGCGATCGAGCGCACCTGCTCCTTGACCGGGGCCAGCCCGATCATGCTCTCCAGCTCGGCCAGCGCCTGCTCGACGGAGATCTGCGGCGGCGCGCCGGCCTTGTCGTGGGGCGCCTCGGGCCTGCCCTCGCGGACCCGGACGCGTACCTGCTGCTCCTCGGCGGCCAGGCTCGCCGCGCGGGCCTGCCTGGCCAGCACGAACCGGTAGGCGAGGACGGCCACGGCGGCGGCGCAGGCCGCCCACACGGCGACCGCGTCGGAGACGGGGGAGAGCGCGGCGGCGAGCAGGCCGGCGGGGACGAGCGCCATCAGCGTCGTCACCCACGGCGTCACCCAGCGGATGAGGTGGGCCGCCCCGGCGACGGGCAGGGCGAGGAAGACCATGACGTGCACGGTGGCGGCGCCGTCGGGGAACAGCCGCCCGAACGCCTGCACCGCCAGCGCCATCCAGCCCGCCACGACCAGCGCGGTGGCGGCGGCCCTCGGGTAGCGCATGGTCAGCGCGACGAACGCGAGCAGCAGGAGCACGAGGGGGAAGGTCTGGAGCAGGTCCCATCCCAGTGCCGCGCCCACGCCCATCGTGCCCACGAGGACGACCACGTAGAGCACCCGGCGCACGGCCGGGGGAATCTGGAAATAACGCAGCCGAACCTTCTCGAACAGATCCCGCGCCGCGGCCCGCCCCGCGGCCTGGGCCCTGTCGGACTCACGCATCACGCCTCCCCGGTCCGCCCCCGGTTATACCGCACCGCACCGACTATTGGGCGGTCCTGACACGCTAGGTGGAGGTCACGAAAAGGGCTATCTGACGGCCGAGCTCGGGCCCCGCGTCCTCCTGGAGGAAGTGCCCGGCGCCCTTGATCACGGGATGTCGCAGGCCGGCGGCGCCGCGCAGCGATTCGCGCAAGATGGGAGCCATGCCCCCGGTGATCGGGTCGCCGTCGGAGAACGCCACCAGGACGGGCCGGTCGAGTGCGGTGAGGATCCGCCAGGCGGCGCGGTTCGCGGGCGCGGCGGGGTCGTCGGGGGTGATCGGCACCAGCCCCGGCATGGCGCGCGGCCCCGCCTTGTACGACTCGTCGGGAAAGGGCGCGTCGTAGGCCGCCCGCACGTCCTTGGACAGCTCGGTGCGGCAGCCCGCCTGCACCAGCCGGGCGATGTCCAGGACGGGCGCCTTCAGCACGGCGTCCCTGAACCGGTGCCACACCTCGGGCATGGGAATGTCACCCGTCGGCAAGCCCGTGTTGGCGGCCACGATCCTGGCCACCCGCTCCGGGTGCTCGGCGGCCACCCGCAGCCCGATCAGCCCGCCCCAGTCCTGGCCGACGACCGTCATGCCGGTCAGGCCGAGCGCGTCGAGCAGCAGGGCGCGCGTCCACTCGACGTGCCGGGCGTAGGAGTGGTCGGCCAGGTCGGCGGGCTTGTCGGAGCGGCCGAAACCGATCAGATCCACCGCGATCGCCCGCAGCCCCGCCGCGGCCAGCTCGGGCATGACGTGCCGGTAGAGGAAGGACCAGCTCGGCTCGCCGTGCAGCAGCACGACCGGCTCGCCGTCCTCGGGGCCGTCCTCGACGTACGCCATGCGCAGGCCGTCACCGACCTCGGCGTAGCGGGGCTCGTAGGGGAAGCCGGGCAGGTCCGCGAAGCGATCGCCGGGCGTGCGGAGGATGCGCATAGAACAAGGTTCTACCCCGTGCGCGCGGTGGGCGCCAGCAGTGCTTGCGCCGCCCAGGGCGCCACTGGACGCTAGCGGCGCTGGTGGCGGCCGGGGAACTCGCCGACCAGCACCTCCTTGGGCGTCACCCGCAGCACGTCGGAGTCGGCCCTGGCGATCCCGCGCACCTCCACCCAGAACCGGCGCTGCAACGGGTCGGTGGCGAACACCGCCACCCGGGGATCGGCCTCGATCGCCTCCCACGCCGCCGTCTCGGCGATCAGGCGCAGCTCGCCCGAGGACGTCACCGACGCCACCGCCCCGGCGACCCGGGGGCCGAGGGCGTCGCCGTAGGACAGGACGATGCTGCGGGCGTACGAGAAGGTCTGGCGCACCTCGGGCTCCAGCGCGACCGACGGTCCGGCGCCCACGGGCAGGTCGCACATGAGCAGGGACGAGCGCGACGGGCCCGGCCCGCCCCGCCACCAGGCGCGCAGCCCGCGCACCGCGAACACGAGCGCCACCGCCCCCAGCGCCCCGAGCCCGGCCCGCCACGCCCAGGCCCCGCCCGGCGTCCCTGCGAGGAGACCGCCCGCCGCGCAGGCCACCGCCGCCGCCACGACCAGCCAGGTCGCGCCGGCCAGCCACGGGTCGCCCCGGTGGCGGGCGCGCAGGTAGCCGCGCACCATCGGGAACGGCACCGCCACCGCGGCCACCGCCGCCCTCGGCTCCACCGCCAGCGCCCCCGCCGCCAGCGTCATCAGCACCGACCACGTCCGGCCGAGCACGATCCAGAGCGTCACGCCGACGTTGCGCCGCGCGGCCCGCTCGCTCTCCCGCGCCGGAGCCGTGACGGCCAGTGCCCGCAGCGGGCGCCCCCGCCACGACTCGGCCAGCGCCCGGACGCCGGCCAGCGCCGGCCGGCCGAGCACCACGATGCCCGCGAGCCCGGCCCACACGGGGTCGAGCAGGGACGGCACCCGTACCGCGCCGAGCACCAGCCACGCCGCGAACGCGATCACAGACAGGACCGCCGACACCACCGACACGCCGAGCCAGGGGTCGCGGCGGAGCATCGCCGCCACGTACGTCCATAGGCCGACCCGCCGCGCCTGCCGCAGGGTGAGCGGGACGAGCAGCAGGAGCACGCCCCAGCCGGCCAGCCGCGCCTCGGTGCCTCGCCCGAGCAGCAGCGCGCACGCGGCGATCGCCGGGGTGGCCACGGCGAGCAGCAGCCGCACCTGGCGCGCCCAGATCTCCAAAGCGCGCCTGGCCCGGCCGCTCTCGCGCGGGTCGATCGGCCAGGCGGGGTCGTGGTGGCGGCGCGGCGGCTCCCAGCGCAGCAGGGCCAGGCCGAGGTTCACGCGGGCCTGCCGATCGTCGGGGTCGGCGGCGAGCGCGGCCAGATAGGAGCGCTCGGCGCGGGCGTGCTCGCCGCGCAGCAGGGCGAGGTCGCCCAGCATCACCTCGGGCCCGGGCTGCTCGGGCGCGAACTTCCTGGCCAGCCCGGCCTGCTCGACCGCCTCGGCCCAGCGTCCCGGCGTGCGGCGCAGCACCGCGGCCAGCCGCAGCCGGGCCTGCCAGGAGCCGCGGGCCAGCTCCACGGCACGCTCGGCGGCGGGCAGGGCCTCGGCGTCGCGGCCCAGCCGCTCGTGGGCCAGGCTGATCAGCCGGTGCGCCCACTCGGAGCCGGGGTCGAGGTCGGCGGCGTGCCGGGCGGCGTCCAGAGCGGATTCGGGACGGCCGGCGTCCAGCCTGGTCAGGGCCTCCTCGCACCATTCGCGTGAGGACCGGTCGGAGGGGGTGCGTTTCCTGCCACTTTCGTCGGTCCCCACGAGTCCCATGATCGGCGGGCAGCTGATTAATGGATAGATCCCGACATATGGCTGTATCTCTCTAGAGAGGTGTGCGGTGACCGTGGATCGGCCGATACCGCTATCACAACCCCCCGGCATGGCCTAAGCTGCCACGCAAGCCGGGAGCGCCGGAACCACTCCGCGCAGCTCGAAAGGAGACGAGCCGCGGTTCCGCCGCCGCCGACCACCAGTAAGTAGCGGGCCCTGTGACGCGGATCGGCCTGCGAGGAGGCCCATGACCGTCACACAGGCCACGTCCTTCGTCCGCACTGCCGACCGCGACCCCCAGGATCGACGCTGGTCCATCCTGGTGCTGCTCTGCCTGAGCCTGCTGCTGATCACGGTCGACGCCACGGTGCTGCACATCGCGGTGCCCGCGCTCACGGCCGCGCTCGAACCCTCCGCGGTGCAACTGCTGTGGATCATCGACATCTACTCGCTGGTCGTCGCGCCGCTGCTGATCGTGTTCGGCACGCTCGGCGACAAGTACGGCCGCAAGCGGCTGGTCCTGTGGGGCTACGTATTGTTCGGCCTGGCCTCGGCGGCTGCCGCGTGCGCCCAGACCCCGCTGGCCCTGGTGCTGGCCAGGGCGCTGCTCGGCGTCGGCGGCGCGATGATCATGCCGGCCACGCTCTCGCTGATCCGCCAGGTCTTCACCGACCGGCGCGAGCGCGCCATCGCCCTCGGCGTCTGGAGCGCCGTCGCGGCGGCCGGCGCCGCGGTCGGGCCGCTCGTCGGCGGCGTGCTCGTCGGCATCTGGTGGGGCGCGGTCTTCCTCATCAACGTGCCCATCCTGCTGGTGCTGCTGCCCGCCGCGATCCGCCTGCTGCCCGACTCGCGCGGGCGCCGCGACCGGCCCTGGGACGCGGTCAGCGCCGTCCTGTCCGTGGCCGGCATCCTGGCGCTGGCCTTCGGGCTCAAGGAGGCGGGGTCGGGCAGCCTGATGCCGTTCTGGGCGTCGATCGCGGTGTTCCTGGCCGGGGTGGCGCTGCTGGTGGCGTTCGTCCGCCGGCAGACCCGGCTGCCCGCCCCGTTCCTGGAGATCGGCCTGTTCCGGCGGCGCGAGTTCACCACCGGGGTCGCGGGCGTGCTGCTCGGCGTGTTCGCGCTGGTCGGCCTGCAGCTCATGCTCGCCCAGTACCTGCAGCTCGTCCTCGGCGACAGCCCCGTGCGCGCGGCCCTGCGGATGCTGCCGCTCGTGCTGTCGGCCGTCACCGGCGGGCTGGCCGCCGCCCACATCCTGCCCAGGGTCGGCATGCGGGCCACCATGAGCGGCGGGCTGGCCCTCGTCGCGCTCGCCCTGACCCCCACCCTGACCTGGGGCGTCGAGGGTCATCCTGTGATGCTCGCGGTGTGCTTCGTGGGCATCGGGTTCGGGGTGCAGGTGGCGCTGCTCGCCGCCTCCGACACGATCATGGCCGCCGCCCCCGAGTCGCAGGCGGGCGGGGCCGCGGCCATCGAGGAGACCGCGTACGAGCTGGGCGCCGGCCTGGGCGTGGCCGTGCTCGGCACGATCACCACGATCGTGTACGCCCCCGGCCTGCCGTCCGTGCCCGGCGTGTCCGACGGCGGCATGGATCAGGCCAGGCAGTCGCTGGCCGCCGCCGCCCACGTCGCCCACGAGGTGGGCGGCCCGGCCGGGGGCGCGCTGCTCGACGCCGCCCGCTGGGCCTTCGTCAACGCCCTGCACACGACCGTGGTCGTGAGCGTCGTCCTGCTCAGCCTGACCGCCGTCGTGGTGGCCATGCTGCTCAGCCGTGATTGAGGTGTGCCATGTCCCGATTAGGGCAGACAACTACCGTGAAACAGGTCCTCCGTGATCTTGCCGCTTTAGTCGCCCGCCTCGCGGTGGGCGGTATCTTCTTCGCCAACGGCTGGGCCAAGCTGGAGGACGGCCTCAAGATCACCGGGGCCAAGTTCCTGGAGCAGGGCGCGCCCGCGCCCGGCGCGTGGGCCACGGTGACCATGCTCGCCGAGCTCATCGGCGGCGCGCTGCTCATCGCCGGCCTCGCGGTCTCCACCACCGGGCTCATTCTCTTCGCCGAGGCGCTGGCGGTCTTCCTCGTGGCCCCGCCGCTCAACCCCATCACCATGAACGAGCTCATCCTGCTCGGCTCCGCCTCCCTCCTGCTCGCCGTGGTCGGCGCGGGACGCATCTCGGTGGACCACATGGTGGTGATCCGGCGCAGGGAGTCGGAGGCGGCCGACGAGTTCGCCGCCGACACCGAGGCCGACCGCGTCATCGCCGCCCTCCGGGACCCGGACGACCGGCCCGCCCCGCCTCCGGAGCCCGCTGTCACGGACGACACGGTGCCGCAGCCCCGGGTCCGCACGCAGGCGTCCGCTCGCGGCCGGGCGGGCGCCGAGACGCCGGCGTCCGCTCGTGATCAGGCGGGCGCAGAGACGCAGGCGTCCACTCGTGATCAGGCGGGCGGCGAGACGCGGGCGGGCGAGCCGGAACGCCCCCAGCAGAGGGATCCCGAGCCCGCCAAGCCCAAGCGCACCGAGGAGACCTCGGCCGCGCCCGTGCCGGGTGACACGCTGGTCGCGGGCCGCAAGAAGCCGGCTCCCCGCAGCCGCCGCACCACCACCGACTGAACGCCGGCTGAATATCCTGGCGGCACGGGCCGAGCGAGGAGCGGCGATGGCGGGCAGGGTGCGGGCGAGGAGCGGCGATGGCGGGCAGGGTGCGGGCGACGGTGCGTGACGTCGCGGCCGAGACGGGCCTTTCCATCGCCACCGTCTCCCGCGTGCTCAACGGCCAGCCCAACGTCGCCCCCCACACCCGCGAGCTGGTGCTGCAGGCGGTCGGCCGGCTCGGCGCCCAGGCGCCCAGGCCGCGCGCCACGCCCGACGCGCCCGCGGGTGCGGTGTACGTGCGCTGCCCGTACGTGCTGACCGACTACTTCGGCCTGATCGTCTCCTCGGTGGGGGAGACGATCGAGCTGCACGGCCGGCAGATGATCCTCGGGGCGGGGGAGTCGGCGCAGCGCACGGCGGTGCTGCCGGGCCTGCCCGACCGGCCGGGGGTCGCGGGCGCGATCCTCGTGCTGCCTCCGGAGCCGGGCGAGGAGCTGGTACGCCTGCGCGACCGCGGCTTCCCGTTCGTGGTGATCGACCCGCGCACCCCGCCGCCGAAGGACATCGTGGCGGTGTCGGCCGCGCACTTCGCGAGCGGGCGCAAGCTGATGGCGCACGTGGTGGAGCTGGGCCACCGGCGGGTCGGGATCATCGGCGGCCCGGTGAAGTGGCTGCCCAGCGAGGCGCGGCTGGCCGGCTACACCGCCTCGCTGGCCGACGCGGGCGTGCTGCCGGCCCCCGAGCTGCTGCGGCACGTCCCCGAGCCGAACATCGAGCACGGCTACCTGGCCGCCCGCGAGCTGCTGGACCTGCCGGAGCGGCCGACGGCGCTGGTGGCGTTCAACGACAAGATGGCGGTGGGGGCGCTGCGCGCGGCGGCCGAGCGCGGCCTGAGCGTGCCCCGCGACCTGTCGGTGGCGGGCTTCGACGACATCGACATCAGCAGGGCGGCCTCGCCCGCCCTCACCACCGTGCGCCAGCCGTTGCAGGAGATGGGCCGGATGGCGGTCACGCTGCTGATGCGGCTGCTCAGCAGGCACACCCTGGAGGCGCTGCACGTCTCCCTCGGCACGGAGCTGGTCGTGCGCGGCTCCACGGGCCCGGCGCCGCGCTGACTGTTTCATTTGTTACATCGGTTGACGAGGCAGTCAGCCCATGTTTCGCTGCTCGGAGCAAGCGGTGTTTCGGCACTGTTTCATTTGTTTCAAGGGCATCACCCCCCGGCCCTGAGAGGACTCCGCCGTGCCCAGAATCCTCCTGGCGCTCGCCTGCGCCCTCGCGCTGGTGGCCGCCGCGCCCCTGCCGGCGCTGGCCGCCGGCGAGAGCGTGAACGTCTGGCTCACCACCACCTCCGACGCGGGCGGGCGCACCGTCACCCGCGGCCTGGCCCAGCAGGCCCCCATCGCCTTCGGCCCCGCGGGCGGCAGCGCCGACCGTACCGTGACCGTCAACGAGGGCGTCACCTACCAGCAGTTCGAGGGCGGCGGCGCGTCGATCACCGACACGACCGCGTACCTGCTGCGCGGCGGCCCCGTCAGCGCGGCCACGCGTGACGCGGTCATGCGCAAGCTGTTCCACCCCACGGACGGGATCGGCCTGTCGTTCGTCCGCAACCCGATCGGCGCCTCCGACCTGTCGCGGCCCGGCATGGTCTCGCTCGACGACACCTGCTGCGACCTGAGCGACTTCGGCGCCAACGGCTACGACACGAACGTCCGCCTCCTGACCGTCCAGGCCAAGCAGCTCAACCCGGCCCTGCGGGTCAAGGCCGTGCCGTGGAGCGCGCCCGGCTGGATGAAGGACAACGGCCGCATGGACCAGATGGGCTGGCTGAAGTGGGAGCACTACGGCACCTACGCCCAGTACCTCGTCAAGTACGTCCAGAGCTACCAGGCCGCCGGCGTGCCCATCGACTACCTGTCCGTCCAGAACGAGCCCAACTGCTGCCAGGCGGGCAACCCGACCGCCATGAACTACCCCGGCATGTCGTGGAACGCCTCCGGCCTCGTCGAGCTGACCAAGAACTTCGTCTACCCGGCCTTCCGCGCCGCCGGCATCGGCACGAAGGTGCTCGTCCACGACTGGAACTACGGCGACTACGGCCAAATCGGCGGCCCCATCCTGGCCGACGCGGCGCTGCGGAACGACCCGCTGTTCGGCGGCATCGCCTGGCACGGCTACTACGGTGACCCGGCGGTCGGCAGCCAGGTGCACGACCAGTACCCGTCGGTCAAGCAGTTCAGCACCGAGCACTCCGGCGGCACCTGGATCACCAACCAGCACAACGAGGACATGGCCGACATCGTCACCTATGCCCGCAACTGGAGCAGCAGCCTGGTCAAGTGGAGCCTCGCGCTCAACCAGAACATGGGCCCGCACAACGGCGGCTGCGGCACCTGCACCGGCCTGATCACCGTCCAGGAGGGCGGCTCCCGCGCCGGCCAGGTGGACTACACGATCGAGTACTACACGACCGGGCACCTGACCAAGTTCGTCAAGCCGGGCGCCCGCCGCATCGACTCCACGGCCGACGCGACGATCCAGAACGTCGCCTACCGCAACCCCGACGGCTCGAAGGCGCTGATCGCCCACAACGGCGGCACCTCCGCCCGCTCCCTCAGGGTGAACTGGGGCGGCCAGTCCTTCGTCTACACCCTGCCCGCCCGCACCACCGCCACCTTCACCTGGTCCGGCACCCCGTCCTCAGGCGGCGGCCCGATCACCGGGCTGGCCGGCAAGTGCGTGGACGTCGCCGGCGGCAGCAGCGCCGACGGCACCGCCGTCCAGCTCCACACCTGCAACGGCACCGCCGCCCAGCAGTGGACCCGCCCCGGCGACGGCACGCTGCGCGCCCTCGGCAAGTGCCTCGACGTCCGCGACCGCGCCACCGCCGACGGCAGCCGGCTCCAGCTCTGGTCCTGTACGGGCGGCGCCAACCAGCAGTGGACCCACACCCCAGGCCGCGACCTGGTGAACCCGGCGGCGGACAAGTGCGCCGACGTCACCGGCAACACCAGCGCCGACGGCACCCCCTTGCAGCTGTGGACCTGCACGGGCGCCGCCAACCAGAAGTGGAACCTCTCGTGAGGAGAGGCCCGGCTCACATCTCCGCGGTGAGCCGGGCCACCGTCCGCATCTTGTTCATCGCGTCCAGCGCCGCCACCTTGTACGACTCCGCCAGCGTCGGATAGTTGAACACCGCGTTGACCAGGTAGTCGATCGTGCCGCCGCACCCCATGACCGTCTGTCCGATGTGCACCAGCTCCGTCGCCTGCGTGCCGAACACGTGCACGCCCAGCAGCCGCCGGTCCTCCGACGACACCAGCAGCTTCAGCATCCCGTACGAGTCGCCGATGATCTGCCCCCTGGCCAGCTCCCGGTAGCGCGAGATGCCCACCTCGAACGGCACCTTCTCCCGGGTCAGCTCGTCCTCCGACTTCCCGACGAAGCTGATCTCGGGGATGGTGTAGATCCCGATCGGCGGCAGCTCGTGCAGGTCTCCCGCCGGCTCGCCGCAGGCGTGCTGCGCGGCCAGCCGCCCCTGCTCCATCGACGTGGCCGCCAGCGCGGGGAAGCCGATCACGTCGCCCACGGCGTAGATGTGCGGCACCTCCGTGGCGTAGTTCTCATCCACCTTGATCCGGCCCCGGTCGTCGGCGGCCAGGCCGGCGGCCTCCAGGTTCAGCTCGGCCGTCTTGCCCTGGCGGCCCGCCGAGTACATGACGCAGTCGGCCGGGATCTTCTTGCCGCTCTCCAGCAGGGTCAGCGCGCCGCGCGGGCGCCGCTCCACGGCCGCCACCGTCTCCCCGAACCGGAACGTCACCGCCAGGTCGCGCAGGTGGTACTTGAGCGCCTCGATGATCTCCAGGTCGCAGAACTCCAGCATGCGCTCGCGCCGCTCCACCACCGTCACCTTGGTGCCGAGCGCGGCGAACATGGAGGCGTACTCGATGCCGATCACCCCGGCCCCCACCACGACCAGCGTCTCCGGCACCTTGTCGAGGTGCAGGATCGCGTCGGAGTCGATCACCGTCCGGTCGTCGAACTCGACGCTGGACGGGCGCGCGGGCGAGGTGCCCGTGGCGATCACGATCTTGTCGGCGGTGACCTTCTTCTCCTCCTCGCCCGTGATGCCGATCGTGTGCTCGTCGAGGAAACGGCCGGTGCCCTGCAACACCGTCACGTGGTTGCGGGCGAGCTGGCTGCGGATCACCTGGATCTCGCGGCCGATCACGTGCTGGGTGCGCATCCCCAGGTCGGCGACCGTGATCTCGTCCTTGACGCGGTAGCTGGCGCCGTACAGCTCCCGCTGGTTGAGCCCCGTCAGGTAGAGGACCGCCTCGCGCAGGGTCTTGGACGGGATCGTGCCCGTGTTGATGCAGACGCCGCCGATCATGTGCCGTTTCTCGACCACCGCGACGCGCCTGCCGAGTTTCGCCGCCGCTATCGCGGCCTTCTGCCCACCGGGCCCCGAGCCGAGGACCACCACATCAAAGTCCGCCACACCGTCCAGTCTGCGGGCGGCATGTTAACGAGGAAAGACCCGTCTGGGAGACTCCGGAGTATGTTGCGCAGATTCACGCAAGTCGACGTGTTCGCCTCAGGCCCGTACACCGGGAACCCGCTCGCGGTCGTGCTCGACGGCGAGGGGCTGAGCACCGAGGAGATGCAGCGGTTCGCCCGGTGGACGAACCTGTCGGAGACCACCTTCCTGCTGCCGCCGACCACGCCGCAGGCCGACTACCGGGTCCGGATCTTCACCCCGGACGCCGAGCTGCCGTTCGCCGGGCACCCGACGCTCGGCTCCTGCCACGCCTGGCTGGAGGCCGGGGGCGAGCCGCGCGAGAAGGACGAGCTGGTGCAGGAGTGCGGGGTCGGGCTGGTCCGCCTGTCCGCCACCGGCGGCGGGCTGTCCTTCCAGGCGCCGCCCCTGCTCCGCTCCGGCCCCGTCGACGACGAGCTCCTCGACCGGATCATCGCCTCCCTCGGCATCACCCGGGACGACGTCGTCGCCGCCGAATGGGCCGACAACGGCCCCGGCTGGGTCGGGCTGCTGCTCGCCGACGCCGAGGCGGTGCTCGCGCTGCGCCCCGGCACGGTGCCGCACGACGTCGGCGTGGTGGGGCTCTACCCGGAGGGGGCGCCGTGCGCGTACGAGGTGCGGGCGTTCTTCCCCTCGCAGGGCGCCACCGTGGAGGACCCGGTCACGGGCAGCCTGAACGGCTCCCTGGCCCAGTGGCTGCTGCGCACGGGCCGCGTCAAGGCCCCGTACGTGGCCGCGCAGGGCACGGCGATCGGCCGCGCGGGCCGCATCCGCATCACCACGGGCCCGGAGGAGGACGTCTGGGTCGGCGGCGACGTGATCACCAGCATCACCGGGCAGGTGGAGCTGTAGCCCCCCGGGTGGTGAAGCGGACCTCGTCGCCCGGCCTGAGCTGGGCGAGCACCGGCAGATCCGCCTCGCGGACGACGCCGATCACCGGATAGCCGCCGGTGGGCGGGTGGTCGGCGAGGAACACGATCGGCTGCCCGCTCGGCGGCACCTGCACCGCCCCGGTCACCATGCCCTCGCTGGGCAGCTCGCCCTCCTTGGCCCGCTCCAGCCGCGCCCCGCGCAGGCGCACGCCGACGCGGTTGCTGTCCTGTGTCACCGTGTACGGCCGCGCGCACAGCTCCGCCAGCGCCTCCGGCACGAACCAGTCGTCCCGCGGCCCCGGCACCACACCCACCACGGCCGGCCGCGGCCCGGGCAGCGGCGCGAGGTCCACGGAGATCTCGCCCTCGGGCGGCCCGACCGGTAGCAGCGTGCCGGCCCGTAGCGGCTCGGGCCCCAGCCCGGACAGCGAGTCGGTGGAGCGGCTGCCGAGCACGGGCTCGACCGCGATCCCGCCGCGCACCGCCAGATACGTGCGCAACCCCCACAGGGGCGCCCCCAGCCGCAGCTCGCCGCCCGCCGGCACCCAGAACGGCACCCCCATGCCGGCGGCACGCCTGCCGGCCGCCGCCTCCGTCGGCAGCCCGGTCGCCGTCGCGATCGACACCTGGGCCGGCGGCGCCCCGGTCAGCGCCGCCCACGCGCCGTCGAGGAAGCGCAGCCGCGCCCCGCCGAACGTCAGCTCGATCCCGGCCAGCGTCTCGGCGTTGCCGACGAGCCGGTTGGCCAGCCGCAGGCTCGGCGCGTCGGCCGCGCCGGAGCGGGGCACGCCGAGGTGGGCGTACCCGGGCCGCCCGAGGTCCTGGACCGTCGCGTAGGGGCCGGGGTGCTGTACCTCGATCATGCCGCCTCGAACCGCACGCGCGTGCCGGGCCGGAACAACGACGGCGGATCGCTCGCCACGTCCCACACCCGCACCGGCGTGCGCCCGATCAGCCGCCAGCCGCCCGGCGACGCCGACGGGTACACCGCCGAGTAAGGCCCCGCCACGGCCACGGACCCGGCGGGCACCGACGTGCGCGGCGTGTCCAGCCTGGGCAGGTGCAGCACCGGATCCAGCCCGGTCAGGTAGGCGAACCCGGGCGCGAACCCGAGCCACCCCACCACCAGCTCCCGCCCGGTGTGCCGGGCGACCACCTCGCTGACGGAGATCCCGGCCAGCGCCGCCACGGAATCGAGATCGGCCCCGTCATAGACCACGGGAATCGTCACGAGCGGATGCCCGTCGGCGGCCCCCGCGACGGCCTGGTCCCGCTCGGCGCGGGCGACCTCCTCCAGCCGCGCCCGCAACCGCCGCTGGTCGGCGCCGGGAGCCACGACGAGCACCGTCTCGGGCCCCGGCACGACCTCCACGACCCCCTCGGGCGGCGCCGCCCGCAGCGCCGCGTCGACCCGGTGCGACAGCTCCAGCGACCCCGTCTCCACGAGCAGCCCGTGCTCCCCGGCCGTGCGGATCACGTGAACGCCTGCAGGACCACTCCGGCCGCCAGCAGCTCGTCACGCACCCCCTGCGCGAGCCTGACGGCGTCAGGCGTGTCACCGTGGACGCAGATGGAACGCGCCGATATGGGCACCGAACTCCCGTCAGCGGCCGTCACAGAGCCTTCCACGGCCATCTGGCGGGCACGGGCGGGCACCGCGTCGGGGTCGTGGATCACGGCGCCGGGCTCCCGGCGCGGCACCAGGGTGCCCTGCGGGGTGTAGGCGCGGTCGGCGAAGGCCTCGCTCACGGTCGGCACGCCCTCGGCCGCCGCCACCTTGTGCACGACGGAGCCGGGCAGCGTGAGCACCGGCAGCGACGGGTCGTAGTCGGCCACCGCCTCGATGACCGCCGTCGCCTGGGCCTCGTCGCGGCAGATCCGGTTGTAGAGGGCGCCGTGCGGCTTGACGTAGGAGACCCGCCCGCCCATCGCCCTGGCGATGCCGTCGACGGCGGCGAGCTGGTAGAGCACCTCGGCGCACAGCTCCTCCGGCTCGACGTCCATCTCCCTGCGCCCGAAGTGGGCCAGGTCACGGTAGGACACCTGGGCGCCGATCGCCACGCCCCGGTCGACGGCCGCCGCGCACGTGCGCCGGATCGTCACCGGGTCGCCCGCGTGGAAGCCGCACGCCACGTTGGCGCTCGTCACGATGTCGAGCAGGGCGAGGTCGTCGCCCAGCCGCCAGATGCCGAAACCCTCGCCCAGGTCCGCGTTGAGGTCGATCACCATGCGTCCATCATGGCGGGTGGGGCGGCCCCGGCGCGACGCACAACGTCGCAAGCCGCCGCCGTGAGCTAGAACTCGTCGGGAATGTCCGCGATGTCGTCGAGGGCGGCCGCCAGCTCCTCCGGGTCGCCGCCGATCCGCTCGGCGATCTCGATCAGTACGTGCAGGACGTCGTGGCGGTCGTGCCCGAGGTCGAGCAGGCGCTGCGCCGCCTCCCAGAGCTGCGGCGGGTCGCCGTCCCACAGGCGGGTCGCGATCTCCTCGTGCCAGGCCAGGTGCTCCTGGTCGATCGCGCCGCCGTGGTCGATCTCGAGTAACGTGCGCCGGTCGGCCTGGTCGGCCGGGTCGAGCTGGTCGAGCTCGATGCCGTTGTGCGTGCCCTGCAAGTAGGGGAACGCGAAGGCCCGCCTGGCCAGCGCCGACAGGTCGCCGTCGGGCAGCAGCCGCTCCAGCAGCGGCCGGTCGAGCCCGAACGACGTCGGGTCGCGATAGGCCTCGGGGAACTTCCCGGTCGCCTCCCACACCGCGTCGAGCGTGGCCTTCAGCCCCTGCTCGGGCAGCCCCGTGCGGTGCGCGGCGAAGCGCACCCACGCCGACAGCACGTGCGGCATCGCCTCCTGCTCGGCGACGCTCAGCATCACCTTGCGCGGCAGCCAGTCGAGCAGGAACGTCTCGCACTTGGTCGGGCTCACCCGCAGCGGCCGGTTGAAGTCCTGCTCGCAGCCGTAGTCGATGATGTGGTCGGCGCAGCGCGAGGCCGCCGACGGGTCGGACAGATGCTCGGCCGCGTCGGAGGCCAGGAACTCGGCCGCCAGCATGGCCCGCCGCTCCCTGCTGTAGGGGGCCTCGATGTGCAGCGGCGCCGGCCGCTTGCGCCCCGGCGGCAGCGCCTTGAGCCGGGCGCGGGCGAAGGCGTGGTAGGCGCTGTAGCTCTCGCTGACGGGCGGCGGCGTCTTCGGCTCCCTCGTGGCCTTCATCGCCGACTCCAGCAGCGCCCTGGCCTGCTCGGGCTGGATCTCCTCGAACAGCAGCAGCGGGTTGCCCGCCGCCTCGGCCCTGGCCTGCTCCAGCAGCTTGTCGACGTGCGAGGAGACCCAGGCGTCGCGGGCCATGCCGCTCATGTTGTAGTCGACCACCATGACCAGCGCGTGGCGGTCGATCGGCTGCTCGCCGTCGTTCCAGCGGTAGGCGAAGGTGCAGATCACGGTGTCCTGGTCGCCGTAGGCGTCGCGCGAGACGTAGCAGCCGGCCGGCTTGACCGCGCCGACCCGGTCGGCCCAGCCGGGCCTGGCCACGCCCGACTCCATCATGGCCAGCGCGGCGCCCTCGGCCTTGGCGCCCTGGCGGGCCGTGCCGAGGTAGGCCAGGCAGATCAGCAGCGTCAGCGAGGCCGGCGTGCCAGCCTTGGCCGCGTAGTCGACCAGCCCCTCACCGAGCACCTGCTCGACGTCACCGCCCCTGACACGCCTGCCCCACCAGGCTCCGATCATGTCGGAGACCATCAGCTCCGCGTCGAGAGGAGTGCGTACGGCCAGCAGCTCGCGAGCCGCCTGGACCATCTCCTTGAACACGTCGTCTGGCGGGGTGCTCTCCCGGGGATCTCGTCGGTGTCGGCGCACACCCTCACTCTCTCGTATTCCAGGCGTAAACGCTGCGGAGAACACGGCCCGGTGACCCCGATGTTATCGGGGAAGGCGCTTTCACCGGGCACGCCGGCGCGGGCGCCCCGTCTCCAGGCTCCCGGTCGCCGCCCTAGCGGAGGCTCCGGGGAGGAGGGGCCGAGTTCACGATCGCGAGCAGGTGCTCGCGCGCGATCCGTTCCACGATCTCGGGCGTGGCGGAGATGCCCAGATGCTGTGCGCACGCGCACACGTCGGCCACGCAGCGGTCGATCGTGTCCACGGGTACGGTCAGGAACTCTTCGGCCAGCCTGAGACTGACCGGCTCCCGCAGGAACCGTGTGGCCAGAGCGAGCATAGGAGTGAGATTCCTCTGGAGGCCCAGGGGCAAACCCCCAGGAATGTCTGCAGGGCGACTTGCGCTCTCATTTCACCTTTTCTCGGGCGGGTGTCAAGGCTCCACGGCGTCTGTGTTCACTTCACCCGGCGAGCTTTCGTGCGAAGCTGTCTCCATGCGCATCCAGCTCGCCCAGCGGAGCGAGGCAGACGAGCTCCTCGGCCGCAGCCCGCTCGCCCTGCTCGTCGGCATGCTGCTCGACCAGCAGATCCCCATGGAATGGGCGTTCACGGGGCCCTACACGATCTCCCAGCGGCTCGGGCACGACCTCACGGCGGAGGAGATCGCCTCCTACGACCCCGAGGCGTTCGTCGCCCTGCTGGCGGAGAAGCCGGCCGTGCACCGCTATCCCAAGTCGATGGCGGCCAGGGTCCAGCAGCTCGCGGCCTACCTCGTCGAGCACTACGACGGGCAGCCGGAGAAGATCTGGGCCGACGCCACCGACGGCAAAGAGTTGCTGAAACGACTCATGGCCCTGCCGGGATACGGCAAGCAGAAGGCCCAGATTTTTTTGGCATTGCTGGGCAAGCAGCTGGGGGTCCGGCCGTCAGGCTGGCGTGAGGCGGCCGGGCTCTACGGCGAGGAGGGGTCGCACCGGTCGGTCGCCGACGTGGTCGACGCCGACAGCCTGAGCCGCGTGCGGGCCGCCAAGCAGGAGGCCAAGCAGGCGGCGAAGGCTCAGCCGGGCCAGTAGCCTGACGGGATCCGAGACGGCGATCCGGCCCCGGCAATCCGACGCTGTAACCTGATCTTGCTGCGCAACGTGGAGCGACTTTGACAGGATGCGTAGACCCGAGAGGCGACCGGGCCGCGGCGGGGGCTTCCGTCCGTACCTGCCCATCGTCGATGATGTACTGCAGGATCCGGTCGCCCGGAGCTGCGCTACGCCGATACACAGTTATGGAGATGTGCCGCGTGGGAGACCCTGGCACGCGACGGAGGTGCGGACCATGAGCGCCGAGACCTCCGTTCCCCGTCCCCGGGAGTCGGATGTGGACATCTCAGACTCCGCCCTCTTCAAGGGCATGTTGTCGGAGGCGGAGTTCGCCTTCGCGTTCTTCGACGCCGACAGCCGCATCCAGCGGGTCAACGACGTGTTCAGCGACGTCGTCAACGTGCCCGCGGAGCGCATGGTGGGCCGCCAGCCCGTCGAGGTGCTGGCCGCCGACCTCAGCCAGATCATCACGCACGCCGTGCAGGCCGTCATCGAGACCGACGCCCCGGTGACCGAGGGCCGCGTGCGGGTGCGCTCCGCGGAGGGCGACACCCGGCACTGGTCGCTGTCGTTCTCGCCGGTCCACGACGACGCCGGCGAGCTGCGCGCGATCGCGCTGGTCGGCCTCGACGTCACCGAGAGCCGCCAGACCGAGGAGGCGCTGCGGCGCAGCGAGGAGCGCTACCGCTCGCTGGTCGAGGCGCAGTCCCAGCTCGTCTGGATCACCTCGCCCACCGGCGCGGTGGTCGAGGACGCCCCGCAGTGGCGCGCCATCACCGGCCAGGGCCTGGAGGAGTACCTCGCCAACGGCTGGCTGGAGGTCGTGCACCCCGAGGAGCGCCAGCAGACCGAGGAGGCGTGGCGCGAGGCGCTGCGCGGCCGCACCATGTTCGAGTGGAACTACCGCGTGCGCACCCGCGCCAGCGGTTACCGCCACTTCGAGGTGCGCGCCGTGCCGATCATCCGGCACGGCCGGGTGGTCGAGTGGGTCGGCGCCAACACCGACGTCACGCCGCAGCGCGAGGCCGAGGAGATGCGCGGCCGGCTGACCGACCAGCTCGGCGCCGCCGCCCTGCGCACCGCCCGGCTCCAGGGCGCCACCGCCATGCTCGCGGAGGCCCTCACGGTCGAGCAGGTGGTGCAGGTCATCATCGACGTCGGCCGCACCGCCCTGGCCGCCGACCGCTCGGCGGTCGCGCTGCTCGACACCGACCGCGCCGCGCTCAAGCTGATCAACGGCGAGGGCATCCTGGAGGCTTCCGGGGCGACGGGCGACGAGATCCCGCTGTCCCACTCCAACGTGATGACCATGGCGGTCAACAGCCGCCGGCCGGTCTTCGCCGAGTCGCCCGAGTCGCTGAAGGCGCAGCTGCTGGAGGCGGGCGGCGACGAGGAGGTGCTGGCGGGCTTCCTCGCGCACGGCGACGAGCGGGCCTGGGTGGGCCTGCCGCTGCTCGCCGCGGGGCGGGCCTTGGGAGCGCTCCGATTCTCCTTCACCAGGCCGCAGAAGATCTCCCAGGAGGACGGCGTCTTCCTGGAGGCGCTGGCCGGCCAGTGCGCGCTGGCGGTGGAGCGGGCCACGCTGTTCGAGCGCGAGCACCGCACCGCCGAGACGCTGCAGCGCAGCCTCCTGCCCGACCGCCTGCCGGTGGTCAAGGGCCTGGTGCTGGCGCAGCGCTTCCGCTCGGGCAGCCGCCACGTCCAGGTCGGCGGCGACTGGTACGACGCGTTCGTGCTCCAGGACGGTCGCGTGGCGGCCGTCGTCGGCGACGTCATGGGCAAGGGCGTCAAGGCGGCCGCGGGGATGGGCCGCATCCGCAACGCCATGCGCGCCCTGGCGCTGACCAACCCGCCGCCCGCCGCCGTGCTCACCGGCCTCGACCGGGTCTTCGAGGCCACGGAGGAGGAAGAGCAGGTCACGACGCTGGCGTACATGGTGGTCGAGCCCGTCACCGGCGAGGGCACGCTGGCGCTGGCCGGTCACCCGCCACCCGTCCTCGTCTCGCCGCAGGGCACGGCGATCCTGTGCGACGCCGAGCCGGGCACTCCGCTAGGCTGGCCGACCAGCCGCAGGCAGTTCCGGTTCGTGGTGCCGCCCGGCCATACCGCCGTGCTCTACTCCGACGGCCTCGTCGAGAACAGGAAACGCGGGCTGGACGCCGGTCTCGCAGAGCTTTGCAGTGTTGTGACCGAAGCGCCGCCTGAGGTGGTGAGTAGTCCACACATGCTGCTGGACTTCCTGGTTGACCGGATGTTGTCTGGATATGAACAGGATGATGACGTTACCGCGCTCGCAATTCACGTCCCACCAGCCACGAAGAGTGACTGAATGAAACAGTCATAACGGTTGCTTTCGGGTATCAGTGCCCCGCTTACGTACGCACTACTGTCTCGGTCGGCCTAGGGTGGAGGTCAACCGCCGGGAGGTGGCCGTATGGAGTGCGGGGTCGTGCCACAATGCTGTGCAGGTCCGTCGCGGTCCGCACGGCCTCACCGATCTCCGAGAGAGGCAACAGCCCCCCAGCGGGCATCTGGGTCCATTGTCGCCACGCGTTCGTTCGAGAGGTGTTCGTGTCGCCTGCAAGTTCGACTCGCTCGAAGCCACAAGAGCTGAACGAGCCCGTCATTCAGCGACTGCTCGAGCGTGGGCGCTCGCAGGGTTTCCTCGAGTCTGAGGATGTCCGTCAGGCCTTCGAGGAGGCGGACATCCCCATGTCGCACGCCGCCGCGTTCTTGCGGAACCTCAGCAAAGAGGGCGTGACCGTGGTGGTGACCGCCGCGGATTCGGCTGCGCCGAAGAAGTCTCGTGGTCCAGCAAAGCGCCGCACCGCCGCCCCCGTCAAGACCAAGACGGCGGCGGCCGCCAAAGAGCAGCAGCCCGAGACCGTGACCGCGGTCGTGGGCACCGCTGAAGCCGAGCCGGCCGCCAAGAAGGCGGCCCCTGCCAAGAAGGCCGCTCCGGCGGCGAAGAAGGCCGCGGCACCCGCCGCCGCCAAGAAGGCCGAGCAGAAGAACGCTGGGCCTGCCGAGACCAAGCCCAAGGCGCCCGAGGCCCCGCGGGGCGAGACGGACGACGACGAGGACATCGAGCTCGACGGCGACGTGGAGCTGGAGGACCTCGAGGACATCGACGTCGACGACGAGATCGTCGCCGAGGACGACGCCGAGTCCGAGGGTGACTCCGACGACGACTCCGACTCCGACGACGAGCCCAAGGCCGCAGACGTCGCCGCCCAGAAGAACGAGGACGAGGTCCTCATCCTCTCCGACGACGACGATGACGCTCCGGTGGCCCAGGTGGCCGCCGCCGGCGCCACCGCCGACCCGGTGAAGGACTACCTCAAGCAGATCGGCAAGGTCCCCCTGCTCAACGCCGAGCAGGAGGTCGAGCTGGCCAAGCGCATCGAGGCGGGCCTGTTCGCCGAGGAGCAGCTGGGCAGCGGCGAGGCCGACAACCTGCCGGTCGACGTCAAGGCCGAGCTGGAGTGGATCGCCGAAGACGGCCGCCGCGCCAAGAACCACCTGCTGGAGGCCAACCTCCGGCTCGTGGTCTCGCTGGCCAAGCGCTACACCGGCCGCGGCATGCTGTTCCTCGACCTGATCCAGGAAGGCAACCTGGGCCTGATCAGGGCCGTGGAGAAGTTCGACTACACCAAGGGTTACAAGTTCTCCACCTACGCCACGTGGTGGATCCGGCAGGCGATCACGCGTGCCATGGCCGACCAGGCGCGGACCATCCGCATCCCGGTCCACATGGTCGAAGTGATCAACAAGCTGGCCCGCGTCCAGCGGCAGATGCTGCAGGACCTCGGCCGCGAGCCCACGCCGGAAGAGCTGGCCCGCGAGCTGGACATGACGCCCGAGAAGGTCGTCGAGGTCCAGAAGTACGGCCGCGAGCCCATCTCCCTGCACACCCCGCTGGGTGAGGAGGGCGACAGCGAGTTCGGTGACCTCATCGAGGACTCCGAGGCCATCGTGCCGGCCGACGCCGTCAGCTTCACGCTGCTGCAGGAGCAGCTGCACTCCGTTCTCGACACGTTGTCGGAGCGCGAGGCGGGCGTCGTGTCGATGCGGTTCGGCCTCACCGACGGCCAGCCGAAGACGCTCGACGAGATCGGCAAGGTTTACGGGGTCACCCGTGAGCGCATCCGCCAGATCGAGTCGAAGACCATGTCCAAGCTGCGTCACCCGTCGCGCTCCCAGGTGCTGCGCGACTACCTCGACTGATCGAGCCTGTCCCGACGCCCCGCCGGAAGCCTTTCCGGCGGGGCGTCGGCGTTTTCGGCGCCGCTACAGGTGCACGTCGAGGGTCCAGGGGCGGCCGGACCGGGCGGGCTCGGCCAGGTCGACGCTGTGGCCCAGGCCGGCGAGGGTCTTGGCCAGCTCGTCCGGGCTCTCGGGGGCCGACTCCTGGCGGACGAGGGCGCGGGCGATCTCCCCGCGGGTGGCCTTGGCCATGTGGCTGACCACCTTGCCGTCGCGGAAGACCCGCACCGTCACCGAGCGCTCGCCCGGCTGCCAGGCCCCCGCGTACGTGGCCGAGCGCAGATCCACCACCAGCCCCCCGATCCGGTCCAGCTCCTTGGTCACCTTCGGCCGCCAGAACGCCGCCAGCCCGCCGAGCGGCGGCAGATTCACGCCCATCGACAGCCGGTACGGCGGGATCCAGTCTGTGATCTTCACCACACCCCAGAGCCCTGAGAAGATCAGCAACGACTCCTCGGCCCGCTCGCGTGACTCCTCGTCCAGCGAGTCGAGGCCGAGATTGTCGTAGAGCACGCCGGTGTAGAGGGCGGCGGCGGGCAGCGTCGGGGCCGTCTTCAGTGCCGCGTTCTTGGCCAGCTCGCCCGCCAGGCCCGGCGTCAGCCCGAGCACGTCGAGCGCGTCGCGGCGCTTGGAGGCGCGCACGAGCGCGTTCAGCACCCGCGTGCGGTGCCTGGCCAGGGCCGGGAACGACAGCTCGCCCACCGGCGGCCCGCTGCCTTCCGCGGCCTTCCCCTCGGACGGCGGCAACAGAATCAACACAGCCCCCTACCCTATTGGCCCAGGCCAGCGCCCTGCCCGCCGGACCCGTCCCGTTCCGGGTGCGGCTAGTCTGCGCGGATGGATGCCGACCGCCTTGTCCATGAAGCCTGGCCCGCGTACGAGCAGCAGCCCCACGACGGGTGGATCTTCCGTTGCGCCGGCGGGGTGACGAAACGCGCCAACTCCGTCCTCCCCGTCGGGCTGCCCGCCGACCTACCGGGCGCGATCGCCGCCGCCGAGGCGTTCTACGCGGAGCGCGGGCTGCCGTGCGTCTTCTCCATGGGCCCCGGCGCGCCCGCCGGGCTGGACGAGGAGCTGGAACGGCGCGGCTACGCGCTGGTCGACCCCACCCTCGTGATGGCCGGCACGCCCAAGGGCGAGCCCGTGCCCGGGGTGCGGATCGAGGAGCGGCCGTGGCCGGAGTGGCTGGAGACCTGGTGGGCGGTGGACGGCCGGTACGGCAGCGGGCTGGAGGAGGCCGCGCGCATCTGCGCCGGGGTGCCCGCCTGGTACGCGGCGTACGAGGAGGACGGGGTGCCCCTGGCCGTGGGGCGGGGTGTCCCGCAGGGGGACACGCTCGGGATCTACTGCATGGCCACCCTTCCCTCCGCCCGCCGGCGGGGTCTGGGGCGGGCGGTGCTGCGGGGGCTCGTGGCGCGTGCCGGGGGCGGGCCGGCGTACCTGGTGGTGACGGCGGGGAACGCCGGGGCGCAGGCGTTGTACCGGAGCGAGGGGTTCGAGATCGCGGGCCGGTACCACTACCGGGTGCGGTGACCCGCGACACGCCCGGTCGGGAAACCGATCCGAACAGGACCGCTCACGCAGAACGGCGACCCCGGGGTGGCCCGGGGTCGCCGTTCTGATCATGCAATATGTGGTTATCTCATCACGACCAGCGCTGGGTCAGCGCTCGTCGTTGGGGGCAATGGTTGGGGTTTCGCTGAGTCGAGCCGACTCGTCCAGGATGTCGGCACCCTTTTCGCGCAACGCTGCAATGTGCTGACGCCCATGGTGGGCGCAGAAGAGCAGCTCCCCACCCACAGGCAGGGTCGCGCGAATGTAGGCCTGGGCACCGCAGCGGTCGCAGCGGTCGAGGGCCGTCAGCGGCTTAACGGGGGCGAGAGCTCCAGTCACGTATCGCCTTTCGGGTCACCCCCGCCGAAGCGAGGATCTGGCGTCAGTCACTTGGAACAACATCTAACCGGACCTGGACGTTCCCAACCGCCCCCTCTCTACGCCCAGAGCGGAATGTGTCCCAAAGTAATGACGATCAGCCGGTTGGTAACGGCAAACGTGACGCCATGGCAAGCTTGTACGCGCGCGTAGGGGAAGAACGGTAGGCTACGCACACGTGTTCGATGCCTAGACCAGGGGAGCTGGAGTGACGCTTGTGGAGGCGGGTTACACGGCTCGTCACCTCTCGGTGCTTGAGGGCCTGGAGGCCGTGCGGAAACGCCCGGGCATGTACATCGGGTCCACCGACAGCCGCGGGCTCATGCACTGCCTCTGGGAGATCGTGGACAACGGCGTCGACGAGGCCCTGGCGGGTTTCTGCGACCGGATCGAGGTCGAGCTCTACCCCGACGGCTCCATAGAGGTGCGCGACAACGGCCGGGGCATCCCGGTCGACATCCATCCGAAGACCGGCCTGACCGGTGTGGAGCTCGTCTACACCAAGCTGCACGCGGGCGGGAAGTTCGGCGGCGGCTCCTACGGCGCCTCCGGCGGCCTGCACGGCGTCGGCGCCTCCGTGGTCAACGCGCTGTCCTCGCGCCTCGACGTCCAGGTCGACCACGACGGGCGGGTGCACGAGATCAGCTTCCGCCGCGGCGTCACCGGCGTCTTCGACGGCGAGGGCCCGACGGCCAAGTTCAAGAAGAAGTCCGGCCTGCGCCTCGGCGCCGAGATCCCCAAGGGCGTCTCCGGCACCCGCGTGCGTTTCTGGGCCGACAAGCAGATCTTCCTGCCCGACGCCGAGGTCTCGCTCGACGAGATCCACGTGCGGCTGCGGCAGACCGCGTTCCTGGTCCCCGGCCTGACCCTCGCCGTCTACGACAGCAGGCACGAGGAGCGCATCGAGGAGGAGTTCCGCTTCGAGGGCGGCATCTCCGAGTTCGCCGAGTTCCTGGCCCGCGACGAGGCCGTCTGCGACGTGCTGCGCCTGCAAGGGGTGGGCCACTTCCACGAGACCGTGCCCGTCCTCGACGACCAGGGCCACATGACGCCCACCGAGGTGCAGCGCGAGCTCACCGTCGACGTCGCGATCCGCTGGGGCAAGGGCTACGAGTCCACGGTCCGCTCGTTCGTCAACGTGATCGCCACGCCCAAGGGCGGCACCCACCTGACGGGCTTCGAGCGCGGCCTCGTCCGCACGATCAACGAGCTGCTGCGCGAGACCCGCCTGCTGAAGAACGGCGACGACCCCGTCACGAAGGACGACATCTCCGAGGGCCTGACCGGCGTCGTGACCGTCCGGGTGCCCGAGCCGCAGTTCGAGGGCCAGACCAAGGAGGTGCTCGGCACCTCCGCGGCCACCCGCATCGTCTCCCACGTGGTCTCGCGCGAGCTCAAGGAGCTGTTCACCAACCCGCCGCGCGGCTACAAGCAGCCGCTGCGGGCGGTGCTGGAGAAGATCGTGGCCGCCGCGAAGGCCCGCATCGCGGCCCGCGAGCACCGCGACAACCAGCGCCGCAAGACCGCGCTGGAAAACTCCGCGCTGCCCGCCAAGCTGGTCGACTGCCGCAGCGACGACCTCGACCGCAGCGAGCTGTTCATCGTCGAGGGCGACTCCGCGCTCGGCACGGCGAAGCTGGCCCGCGACTCCGAGTTCCAGGCGCTGCTGCCGATCCGGGGCAAGATCCTCAACGTCCAGAAGGCGTCCGTGAGCGACATGCTCAAGAACGCCGAGTGCGCCGCGATCATCCAGGTCGTCGGCGCCGGCTCCGGGCGCTCGTTCGACATCGACTCCGCCCGTTACGGCAAGGTCATCCTCATGGCCGACGCCGACGTCGACGGCGCGCACATCCGCTGCCTGCTGCTGACCCTCTTCCACCGCTACATGCGGCCGATGGTGGAGGCCGGGCGCGTGTTCGCCGCCGTGCCGCCGCTGCACCGCATCGAGCTGACGAATCCGGGGCGCGGCAAGGAGAAGTACATCTATTGCTACTCCGACGCCGAGCTGCAGAAGGTGCTGCGCGACCTGGAGCGGCGCGGCAAGCGGTGGAAGGACCCGGTGCAGCGTTACAAGGGTCTGGGCGAGATGGACGCCGACCAACTCGCGGAGACCACGATGGACCCGCGCCACCGCATCCTGCGCCGCGTGCGCATCGAGGACGCCGAGGCGGCCGAGGGCATCTTCAACCTGCTGATGGGCAGCGAGGTCGCGCCCCGGCGGGAGTTCATCGTCAGCAGCGCGGCCGAGGTCGATCGCGACCACATCGACGCCTGACCGGCTCTCCCGGCTGCCTCCTGTGATGTTCTGGGGCCTCTGCGGGGCTGTGGTGCCCCGTGGAGGCTCGTGCGCTTCTTCAGGCCCTCTGGGGCTTGCTGAGCCTTCTCGTACGCGCTGGGGGCTCTGAGGGCTTCACAAGGTGTCCGTACGCGAGCATGCCGATGCCCCGGCACCCAGCGAGGGGCCGGGGCATCGCGTCGGTCAGTGGTCGGAGGGGGTCAGCCGGCCCGTGTGCACGTCGTAGATCGCCCCGCCCACCGGCATCTCCTTCGGCAGGAACGGGAACGTCCTGATCCGGGTCAGGTCGTGCTTGAGCGCCTCGTTCTGGTCCGGCACCGTGTGGAAGTCGATGCTGCGGGTGTCGATGCCGCGCTCGCCGGCCAGCCGGTGCACGTCCGCGTCCGTCACCTTGGCCATCCCGCAGTCGGTGTGCGGCATGACCAGCACCCGCTCCACCCCGAGCAGGACGACGGCCAGCACCAGCGTGCGCAGCACGTCGTCGGTGACGCGGGCCCCGGCGTTGCGCAGGATCTTGGCGTCGCCGGGCTTCAGCCCGAGCAGGCCCAGCGGGTCGATCCGGGAGTCCATGCAGGTCACAACGGCAAGGCCGCGTGCCGCACGGCCGGTGAGGCCGGAGCTGCCGAAGCTCGCGGCGAACTTCTCGTTGGCGGCATACAAGTCGTCGAACGCGCTCATGCCACAAATAATCTCTCATGCCCCAGAACGCGCGCGGGCGGGGTGGCGACAGGCCGGAGTTGGCAAACCTCCCACGAAAACAGCTCACCTTGAGTGATGATGTCGTAGCCGTACGTACGTGATCCAAGAAGGTTGTCGTGAGTAGGTCAGAATCGCTCGCCGTGTACCTCCGCGCCCAGGCCCGGCGCCGTCTCGATCGTGTGGAGACCAGGGACGACGGTCGCAACGCCAGGTGCGCCCTGGCCCTGCTCGACGCGGCCGCCTACGCCGGCAGCCTGCCCGAGGACGATCCGCTCATCCTCATGCTGGACCAGGCCGGGTGCTTCGGGCCGCTGGGATGCGAGGGGTTCGATCCGGGGGAGGCGGGCACCAAGCTGATCCGGCAGTGGGAGGGCGGGGAGCCGCACGAGCTGCTGCTGGCCCTGCCCGCCGCGATCGCCGCCGCCGCGACCTGAGCTCCCGGACGCGGGGTCAGGGCTTGCGGGCGACGCCGACGTACCACCACTCGCCGCCCGCGAGCGCGGACTCCCACGGCTCGTCGGGCCGCCAGTCGCCCACGTGCGTCACCCCGGGCTCCAGCACGTCGAAGCCGTCGAACAGGCGGGCCACCGCGGCGCGGTCGCGGTGCACCAGGGGCGTGTCCGCCGCGTCGTACACCTCCCGCGCCGCCTTGCCCACCTCGGGATGCGCGTCGTCGGTGAGGTGGGAGACGACGAGCGCGCTCCCGGACGCCATCCGCTCGCGGAAGGCGGCCACCACGCCCCACGGGTCGTCCGCGTCGGTCAGGTTGTGCAGCACGCCCAGGAACAGCACGCCCACCGGCCGGCTGAAGTCGATCAGCTTCGCGGTCTCGGGGGCGTCGAGAATCGCGGCGGGCTCGCGCACGTCGGCGTGCACGATCGCGATGCGCGCGTCGGTGCCCGCCAGCAGGGCGCGGGCGTGGACGACCACCACCGGGTCGTAGTCGACGTAGACGACGTGCGCGCCGGGGCGGACCCGGCGGGCCACCTCGTGCACGTTGTCCTGGCTGGGCAGGCCGGTGCCGAGGTCGATGAACTGGTCGATGCCCAGGTCGGCGACGTGGCGCACGGCCCTGCCCAGGAACCGCCGGTTCGCCAGGCAGATGTCGCGGCTCGGGCCCAAAGCCATGATCTTCTCGGCGGCCTCGCGGTCGGCCGCGAAGTTGTCCTTGCCGCCGAGGTAGTAGTCGTACATGCGCGCGTCGTTGGGGACGCGGGGATTGATGCCCTTCGGTACGCGCGGGGGATTGCTCATCGGGGCCCTTCGGGATGCGCGGGGAGATGAGCTGATCGTAACGCCATCGTGACAAGTTTGTGGATCTTTCCAGTCAAACCCGTGGATCCCTGAGCGCGCGATCAGCGTCCCCCCGCCCGCTCACGCGACGGGTTCGTTGCCCGGCTTCCACTTGATGCCGCAGCCGAGCGACGGGTTCTGCCGCTCGGGCACCTGCCCGCCGTCGAGGAGGGCGTCGATGGCCGGCCGCAGGGACGAGCCGGTCACCGGCACGCCGTTGCCCGGCCGCGACCCGTCGAACTCGCCCCGGTAGACGAGCCGGAACTGCTCGTCGTACAGGAAGAAGTCGGGCGTGCAGGCGGCGCGGTACGCCTTCGCGACCTCCTGCGTGTCGTCCAGCAGGTACGGGAACGTGAACCCGGCCCGCGCGGCCTGCTCCGCGAGGTGTGTCGGGTCGTCGTCGGGGTAATTGACGCTGTCGTTGCTGCAGATGGCGACGATCGACAATCTCGCGCCGTAGTCCTTGGCCAGGGCGCCGAGACCGGATTCGATGTGCCGCACGTACGGGCAGTGGTTCGAGAGGAAGACCACCAGGGACGCGGGAGAGCCCTTGAGGTCTTCGAGCGAGACGCTGCCGCCGTCGATGGCGGTCAGGTCGAAGGCGGGCGCGGGAGTGCCGAGTGGAACCATGAACGAGTTGGCAGCCATGGCAGCCATTGTCTCGTGAGAGGAGCTGACAGGCATGGGCGGCATCGCCGAGTTCAGGACCGTCGTGCTGGACTGCCCTGATCCCCGTGGGCTGGCGGAGTTCTACTCCCGGTTGCTGGGCTGGCCGGTCACCTCCGTCGAGGACGACTGGGTGGTGGTCAGCGACGGTGGCCCGCCCAAGCGGCTGGCCTTCCAGCTCGCGCCCGACCACCGGCCGCCCGTGTGGCCCAGTGCCGAGCGGCCGCAGCAGTTCCATCTGGACGTCACGGTGACCGACCTGGACGAGGCCGAGCGGGAGGTGCTGAAGATCGGCGCCACCAAGCACGAGCACCAGCCCAGCGAGGACGACGAGTTCCGGGTGTTCCTCGACCCGGCGGGGCACCCGTTCTGCCTCTGCCGGGACGTGTGAGGCGGGGCGGAAAGGCTCCGCTGCGGCGGCTCGGGCCGGGCGATAGGGGACTGCTCCCGGGCGAGCCGCCGCAGCGGGCACCAAGGCCATCGGCTTAACGGGCGGCCTGGGCCAGGAGGTCCACCGCCCTGGTCAGGTCGCCGGAGGCCAGCTCGTGATCGGCCGCCGCCTGAAGGCCGAACCGCTTGCCGGCGCGCTGCGCGACGTCCCTGGCCACCGAGACGACGGCGTCGTCCACCGCGTACGAGTCGCTCTTCGAGCGTTCGAGCAGCGCCGCCGCCGCGCCCAGCGCGCCCAGGACCGCCCGCGCGTCGCGCACCGACCCGCCGGCGTCCCAGTTGCGCCCGGACAGGGCGAGCGTCAGCGTCGCGGCGGCGGCCCTGGCGGGCGCGTCGCCGCGGGCCAGCTCGTCGCGCGCCGCCTTGAGCCGGTCCCGGGCCCGGTCGGTACGCAGCCCCCACCCGTACGGGAACAGCGGATCGTAGGAGGCGTCACCGACGTTGATCGGCACCTGCTCCATGGAGCGGAACCACGTGAACGGCAGCCGCCCCGTGTACGGCACGGCCCCGAACAGCGGATCGGCCACCCCGTCCCCTTCGGTCCCCGGCAGCCAGGACGCCACCACGGCCGCCACACCCGACAGGTCGCCCAGCAGCATCGGCCGCCCGGACACGACCAGGACGACGCACTTCATCGCCCCGCACACCCGGTCCACGGCCGCCCGGTCCGCGGCCGACAGCTCCAGCGTGCGCCCGGCGCGGCCCACGTCGCCCTGCCCCTCGGCGTACGGCGTCTCGCCCACCACCACGACGCCCACGTCGTGCCCGGCCAGGCCGGCCGAGGCATCGCGCGAGTAGGTGACGGACGCGGCACGGGAACGGATGGCGTCCAGGATCGTGGTGCCAGGGGTGATCGGGCCCGACGAGCCCTGCCAGGTGATCGTCCAGCCGCCGGACTGGTTGCCGATGTCGTCGGCGTTCGACCCGGCCACGTACACCTTGGCGTCACGGCGCAGCGGCAGCAGCCCGCCGTCGTTCTTCAGCAGCACCTGCGACTTGGCGGCGGCGGCGCGGGCGACCGCGCGGTGCGCGGCCGAGCCGACGCGGTCGATGCCGGAGCGGTCGGCGTACGGGCGCTCGAACAGGCCCAGCCGGAACTTCTGCGTCAGGATCCTCGCCACCGCGTCGTCGATCCGCGCCATCGGCACCCGCCCGGCCTCGACCTCGGCCTTGAGCGTGCCGGTGAACTGCGGGTACGCGTACGGCACCATGATCATGTCGAGGCCCGCGTTGACGGACGTGCGCACGTCGCTCGGGTAGTCACCGGGGATCTGGTCGATGGCCTGCCAGTCGCTGATCACGAACCCCTTGAACCCGAGCCGGCCCTTCAGCGTCCCGTTGATCAGCTCGTCGTGGGCGTGCATCTTCAGCGGCCCCTCACCGAAGTCCACGCTGGAGAACGACGGCATCACCGTGGCCACGCCGCGCCGGACCGCCTCCTTGAACGGCGCCAGGTGGACGCGCTCCAGCTCGTCCCTGCTCACCCGGGTGACGCCCTGGTCGATGGTGTAGTCGCCGCTCGTGGACGAGCCGTAGGCGGTGCCGCCGTCGCCGACGTAGTGCTTGGCGGTGGCCAGCACCCCGTGGTCCTGCAGCCCGTCGATGACCGTGGCCATGCGGCTCACCAGCGCCGGGTCCTCCCCGAACGACTCGTAGGCCCGGCCCCAGCGGTCGTCGCGCGACACGCACAGGCAGGGCGCGAAGTCCCATGGGATTCCGGTGGCCCTGACCTCGTCGGCCGTGACCCTGCCCGCCCGCTCGACCAGCTCGGGGTCGCGGGCGGCGCCGAGGCCGACGTTGTGCGGGAAGATCGTCGCGCCGACCACGTTGTTGTGGCCGTGCACCGCGTCCACGCCGTAGATCAGCGGGACCTGGAGGCGGGTCCGCCGGGTCTGGAGCTGGAAGCCGTCGATCATGTCGGCCCACGCCTCCGGGGTGTTCCGCGCGGGCGTGGAGCCGCCGCCGGACAGCAGGGAGCCCAGCAGGTAGCCGGCGATGTCGCTCTGCTTGGCCAGCGCGCCGCGCTCGGCCTGCGTCATCTGCCCGACCTTCTCCGCCAGCGTCATGCGGCCCAGCAGGTCGGCGACGCGTTCCTTGACGGGCTTGCGGGCGTTCAGGTACGGCAGGCCGTGCGCGTTGATCACGACCACCGGGGGCTCGGCCGGCGGCCGGGTGCCCGCGCCGGACAGCTCGACCGGGATCGTCTCGGCCACCTCGTCCTGGCCGTCCCGCAGCGTCCTGACCGTGATCCGCTGAGTCGCCCCTGAGGCCGTGCCCGCCGGGAACGTCAGCATCCCCTGGACGGCGGTGTAGTCGGCGCCGGGGGTCGCGGTGCCGGTGCCGGTCCGGTAGTCCACGGCCAGGTCGGCGGGCAGCGGCGCGCCGTCGGACGTGGTGATCGTGACCCCGATCTCGGCCTGGCCCTTCTCGTCCACCGGGTACACGGGCCTGGCCGTCGAGAGCCGCACCGGGCGGGGCGGCGCGGTGCCGTAGAGCTCCACCTGGTCCCACAGCAGCGTGCCCTGGGCGGCGGGCAGGCGCATGCTGTACCCCCACATCGCCACCAGGTCCAGCTCGCCGTCCGTGGGGGCGCCGCCGGGCTGGTAGTCGGTGCGGCGGGTGAAGTCCGCGAACGGCACCTTGACCTGCCGCCAGCCGGCCGCGTCGTCGGTGAACGACGACTCGAACAGCTCCGAGGCGCCGGCGCTGCCGCCGCCGTCCTTGATCTCGAAGAAGATCTTCTGGCCGGACGCGGTGCCCTTCACCCAGAAGGAGAAGCCCTCGTACGGGGACCAGTCCTGCGTCGCCGTCAGGTCGTGGGACCAGCCGCCCCACTGGCTGATGGCGTAGACGGACCTGAGCACCCGGTTCGTCGCGGGGGCTTCCGGACGGTCGGCGCCGGGCTCGATCGTGAGCGCCGGGGTCGAGGCGGCGTCATTGCCCCAGGCCGACACGCCGGCGGGCACTCCGTCCGACTCGAAGTCGGTGATCGTCAGCGGCGCGGCCGCCGCGGGGGCGGGCTGGGTCGTGAGCAGCGGCGTCAGCAGGGCGAGTGCCGCCGCCCATAACGCGCGTCTGGATCGGAACACGGTACCTCCAGGGGGAGAGCGCTCTCGCAGGAGAGATCGCCGGAGGGCCATGTTTCATAACAGGACAAGCCTGACCGAAGCGAGACAACCAGCCACCCGCGCCGACATGTGCGGACCTGGCGAGCGCACCGCGCCCGCAAGCGCCGCGCCCCGTATGTGTCGCGCCGCCACATGTGCGGTGCCCGCAAGCGCCGCCGCCGGCATGCACTGCGCCCGTATGTATCGCGCTGGCACGGGCGTCGTGGCGGTCGGTGTGCGTGTGTCGGCCGGGCGCCGCGCGTGGGGGAGTGCGCGGCGCCTGGCCGGTGCGTGGTTATTCGTCCCCGGAGTCCTCGGACGACCGAGCGTCGTCGCCGCGCTGGGGCGCGGGGCCCGAGCCCAGGGCGCCGCCGATGGCGCCGATCGTGTGCGTGAGGCGCACGCCCGACCCGTCCCTGCGCCCGATCTCCTCCGGCAGCGGCACCGGCTTGCCGACCGCCGAGACGGCCTTGGCGGGCGCCGGGCCGGCCCAGGCGAGCAGCAGTTCGTCCTCGCCCTTGAGGAAGCGCTGGGCCCGCACCCCGCCGGTCGCGCGCCCCTTGGCGGGGAACTCGGCGTAGTCGGAGACCTTGCCGCCGCCCACCTGCGTGCCGGGCAGCGCCGTGGAGGAGCCGGCGACGGTGACCACCTGCGCGGGACGCTCGGGATCGACCGCCCCGAACCAGATCACCCGGGCGCCGTCGTCGAGCCGGATGCCGGCCATGCCGCCCGCCGGCCGGCCCTGCGGGCGGACGAGCGAGGCGGAGTAACGCAGGAGCTGCGCGTCGGAGGAGATGAACACCAGGTCGTGGGACTCGGACTCCAGCTCGACCGCGCCCACCACGGTGTCGCCGTCCTTCAGGGTGATCACTTCGAAGTCGTCGCGGTTGGCGGGGTAGTCGGGCACCACCCGCTTGACCACGCCCTGCGCGGTGCCGAGGGCCAGGCCGGGGCCGTCGGGGTCGAGGGAGCCGAGGCCGACGACCTTCTCGTCGGGCTGCAGGGAGACGTACTCGGAGACCGGGTGCCCGCCCGACAGCGACGGCGGGTTGTTCGACGGCGGCAGCGTGGGCAGGTCGACGACCTGGACGCGGATGAGCCGGCCCAGCGAGGTGACCACGCCGACCTCGCCGCGTACGGAGGTGCGTACGACGCTGAGCAGCACGTCGTGGGCGGTGCGATCGCCCTCGCCTGGCAGCGGCGAGGCGTCGGGGGTGCGGGCGAGCAGGCCGGTGGAGGAGAGCATGGCCAGGCACGGGTCGTCGGCGACCTGGAGGTCCACCACGGGGGTGCGGGTGATGCCGGGCGCCTCCAGCAGGACGGTGCGGCGCGGCGTGCCGTACTTCTTGGCGACGTCGGCCAGCTCGCCGGAGACCACCTGGCGCAGCTTCGTCTCGGAGGAGAGGATCTCGGTGAGCTTGGCGATCTCGTCGCTCAGCGTCTCCTTCTCGCGGTCGAGCTCGAGCTTGTCGTAGCGGGTCAGGCGGCGCAGCGGCGTGTCGAGGATGTAGGCGGCCTGGATGTCGGTCAGGTCGAAGACCTCCATCAGGCGGGTGCGCGCCTGGGCGGAGTCGTCGGAGGAGCGGATGACCTGGATGACCTCGTCGATGTTGAGCAGCGCGATGATGAGGCCGTCGACGAGGTGCAGGCGCTCCTCGCGCTTGCGCCGCCTGAACTCGGATCTGCGGCGCACGACCTCGAGCCGGTGGTCGACGTAGACCTGCAGCATCTCGCGCAGCCCGAGGGTGCGCGGCTCGCCGTCGACGAGGGCGACGTTGTTGATGCCGAAGGTCTCCTCCATCGGCGTCAGCCGGTAGAGCTCCTCCAGCACGGCCTCGGGGATGAAGCCGTTCTTGATCTCGATGACCAGCCGCAGGCCCTTGTGCCGGTCGGTGAGGTCTTTGAGGTCGGCGATGCCCTGGAGCTTCTTGCTGGTCACCAGCTCTTTGATCTTGGTGACCACGCGCTCGGGGCCGACGTTGTAGGGCAGCTCGGTGACGATGATGCCCTTGCGGCGCGGCGTGATCTGCTCGACCGCGCACTTGGCGCGCATGCGGAACGTGCCGCGCCCCGTCTCGTACGCGTCGCGCACGCCCTGCAGCCCGATGATGGAGCCGCCGGTCGGCAGGTCGGGCCCGGGGACGAACTTCATCAGCTCGTCGAGCGTCGCGTCGGGCTTCTTGATCAGGTGCCGGGCGGCGGAGACGACCTCCACGAGGTTGTGCGGCGCCATGTTGGTGGCCATGCCGACCGCGATGCCGCTGGTGCCGTTCACCAGGAGGTTGGGGAAGGCCGACGGCATGACCGTGGGCTCGGTCTCCTGGCCGTCGTAGTTGGGCTTGAAGTCGACGGTGTCCTCGTCGAGCGACTCGACCATGAGCATCGCCGCCGGGGCGAGCCTCGCCTCGGTGTACCGCATGGCGGCGGGCAGGTCGTCGGGCGAGCCGAAGTTGCCGTGCCCGTCGACCAGCGGCAGCCGCATGGAGAACGGCTGCGCCAGGCGGACCAGCGCGTCGTAGATGGCGCTGTCGCCGTGGGGGTGCAGCTTGCCCATGACGTCGCCGACCACGCGGGACGACTTGACGTGCCCCCGGTCGGGGCGCAGCCCCATCTCGCTCATCGAGTAGAGGATGCGCCGCTGCACGGGCTTGAGACCGTCGCGCGCGTCGGGCAGGGCGCGCTGGTAGATCACTGAGTATGCGTATTCGAGGTAGCTCGCGCGCATCTCGGCGGAGACGTCGATGTCGACGATCCGCTCCTCGAAGTCCTCAGGCGGGGGTGCAGTCGTGCGTCGGGCCATCTTGTGCTGCGCGGCTGCCTCGGCCGTCGCGCCGAGGGGAAGCGCATCCTCCTTCTGTTCTCGTGCTGTAACCGTAGCCGTCAGCTCGCTTGCGAAGCGTCAGATCGGCGTGCGAGGCGTCGACGTAACCTGCCCCCGTCGCGGGGATCCGACGTGTGTGCCCCTGGAGATGATGGCACGAGCCGGGTCTTGCATGGCATATCAAGAGCAACGCTCACGCCACGGTAACGATCTTTCCGCGTGCGGTCGACAGGCGCGATGAGAACATCATCACCGGCATCCTACTCGATTTATCGCAGATGTGTTCGAGCAACGAGTGGCCATCTCCGAGCCGTCTTGACCAAGCAGTTGCTTGGGTCGTACGTTTCGACGAGGGCATCCCACCTGTTCACCGGAGGCGTCATGATCGAGTTCCATCCCGTGACCAAGCACATCGGCGCCGAGGTCACCGGGGTCGATCTGCGCAAGCCGCTGTCGGAGGAAGAGGTCGCGACCCTGCGGGCGGGGTGGCTCGAACACCTCGTGCTGTTCTTCCGCGACCAGCACATCGACGACGAGCAGCACCTGCAGTTCGCCCTGAACTTCGGCACGCTCAACCACCCCGCGTTCAAGAAGGACTCCACCAGCCCCATCCACGTCCTCGACCAGACCTCACCCAAGGGCGAGGGCGGCGACGAGTGGCACAGCGACAACACCTTCGAGCCGACCCGCCCATGGGCTCGCTGCTGCGCTGCGTGCAACTGCCCAGCGTGGGCGGCGACACCTGCTGGGCGAACACGTACCTGGCCTACGAGACGCTGTCCAAGCCGATCCAGCGGCTGTGCGACGAGCTGACCGCCGAGCACGACATCACCATGTCCATGAAGAAGGCCATCTCCAAGGGGCACCCGTTCGACCTCGCCGAGATCCAGGCCAAGTGGCCGCCCGTGACGCGGCCCGTGGTGCGCGTGCACGCCGAGACCGGCCGCAAGGCGCTGTTCGTCAACCGGGCCTCCACGACGCGGCTCGTGGAGCTGAGCGACCGGGAGAACGAGGCGCTGCTGCCGTACCTGATCGACCACATCCGCTCCCCGGAGTTCCAGCTCCGCCTGCGCTGGCGGCCCGGCACCCTCGCCTTCTGGGACAACCGCCCGACCCAGCACTACGCCGTCGCCGACTACACCGAACGCCGCCGCATGCACCGCGTCACCATCAACGCCTTCCCCGAGCACGCCGACAAGTGACGGACGGGGACCGTCCCCGCCGACCCGTGCGGCGGGCGGGGTCGCGCGCGGCGGTGGTCTGGTAACAAGGAGGCATGATTGATGCCCCCGACTCCGCGATGCTCCGCGAAGAGGCCGAGGAGCGCCTGCGGGCGCTGGCCGGAGAGCACGCCGTGCTGCGCGACGACCAGTGGGCCGCGATCGAGGCGCTGGTCGTCGGCCGGCGCCGCGTCCTCGTCGTGCAGCGCACCGGATGGGGCAAGTCGGCCGTCTACTTCGTGGCCACCGCCCTGCTGCGCGAGCTCGGCGAGGGCCCCACCGTCATCGTCTCGCCGCTGCTGGCGCTCATGCGCAACCAGATCGCCGCCGCCGAGCGGGCCGGCATCAGGGCCGTCACGATCAACTCCGCCAACCCCGAGGCGTGGGAGGAGATCTACGGCCAGGTCGCCGAGGGCCTGGTCGACGTGCTGCTGGTCAGCCCCGAGCGGCTCAACAACCCCGACTTCCGCGACAACGTCCTGCCCGAGCTGGCCGAGAGCGCCGGGCTCGTGGTGGTCGACGAGGCCCACTGCATCTCCGACTGGGGCCACGACTTCAGGCCCGACTACCGCAGGCTGTCCACGCTGTTCGCGGACCTGCCGCCGGGCATCCCCGTGCTGGCCACCACCGCCACCGCCAACGCGCGCGTCACCCGCGACGTGGCCGAGCAGCTGCGCCTGCCGCCCGAGCTGCGCACGGAGGGGGACGACACGCTGGTCCTGCGCGGCCCGCTGGAGCGCGAGAGCCTGCACCTGAGCGTCGTCCGGCTGCCGAGCGCCGAGCAGCGCCTGGCCTGGCTGGCGCAGACCCTGCGCGAGCTGCCCGGCTCCGGCATCGTCTACACCCTCACCGTGGCCGCCGCCCACGAGATCGCCGGTTACCTGCGCGAGCAGGGCCTGGAGGTGGCCGCCTACTCCGGGCAGACCGAGCCGGCCGAGCGGCTGGCCGCCGAGGAGGCGCTGCTCAACAACAAGATCAAGGCGCTGGTGGCGACGAGCGCGCTGGGCATGGGGTTCGACAAGCCCGATCTGGGGTTCGTGGTGCACGTGGGGGCGCCGCAGTCGCCGGTCGCCTACTACCAGCAGGTCGGACGGGCGGGGCGCGGCGTCGAGCGGGCCGAGGTCATCCTGCTGCCCGGCACCGAGGATCGCGACATCTGGGCGTACTTCGCCTCGCTGGCCTTCCCTCCTGAGACCGTCGTCCGCACCACGCTCCAGACGCTGGAGGAGCGGGGCGTCATGTCCACGCCCGCCCTGGAGACGGCCGTCGACCTGAGCCGCAGCCGGCTGGAGATGATGCTCAAGGTCCTCGACGTCGACGGGGCCGTCCGCCGGGTCAAGGGCGGCTGGGAGGCCACGGGGGAGCCGTGGGCGTACGACACGGAGCGCTACCAGCGCATCGCCGCCGAGCGGCGGGCCGAGCAGGAGGCCATGCTCGCCTACCTGACCACCACCGAGTGCCGCGAGCAGTTCCTGCGCCGGCACCTCGACGACGACACCGCCACGCCCTGCGGGCGCTGCGACAACTGCACCGGGCGGCACCGCTCGCCCGAGATCGGCGCGCAGGCCGTCGAGAGCGCCCGCGAGCGGCTGAGCAGGCCCGGCGTCGAGATCGAGGCCCGCAAGCAGTGGCCGACCGGCATGCCCGACCTGTCCGGGCGGATCAAGCCTGAGCTGGGCGCCGAGCCGGGCCGGGCGCTCGGGCGGCTGACCGACATCGGCTGGGGCAACCGGCTGCGGGAGCTGTTCGCCGGGCCGGACGGGCCGGTTCCTGACGACGTGTTCGCGGCCGTGATCAAGGTGCTGGCGGCGTGGGACTGGCGGGAGCGGCCGGTCGCCGTGGTCAACGTGCCGTCCGCGTCGCGGCCGGCGCTGGTGCGCGGGTTCGCCGAGCGGCTGGCCCAGGTCGGCCGGCTCACGTATCTGGGGGAGCTGGGCTACCGCGCCGGTACGCCGGGCAAGCAGTTCAACAGCGCCAAGCGGGTGCAGGCCATCAGGGGCACCCTGGCCATGCCGAAGGAGCTGGGCGCCGCGATCGCCCAGTGCGGCGGCCCCGTGCTGCTGGTGGACGACCGCGTCGACACCGGCTGGACGATGACGCTCGCCGCCGCCCAGGTCCGCCACGCGGGCGCCCCGGCCGTCCTGCCCCTGGCCCTGGCCGTCACGAGCTGACCGCTTCCGGACGCCGTCACGAGCGGGCGGCGTCCACCCCCATGGTGACCAGGTCGTAGTCGCCGAACACCGGGCTCACGTGCAGGTTGGTCGCCGTGGCGCCGCGCAGCAGCAGCGTGCGCCGCCACGTCGTCGGCACCAGCACCGCCTCCTCGGCCACCCGCCGCTCCACCCGTTCCCACAGCCCGGACCTGATGGTCGGGTCGGGCTCCGCGGTGGCCCGGTCGATGAGCTCGTCCACGTCGGGCAGGCGGACGGTGAGGTTGACCGACGGCTCCTTCTCGCTCAGCTCCCTGCTGTCCACCAGGGCAGGCAGGTACGTGGAGGGGTCGGGCCAGTCGGGGGCCCACGACCTGGCGATGAGCCCCACGCCGTCCCGCTTCAGGTTCGCGGGGACGCCGCCGAACTCCTTGTGGAACTTCTCCACCGGCGCGTGGTCCAGCGTGACGTGGATGCCGACCTTGGCCAGGCTGTCCCGTACGGTCTCCGCGGCCTCCTTCTCGCCGGGCAGCTCGCGGTAGATGTACTTGGTGGTGAAGCCGTCCGGCCGCCCGCACCGCTCCAGGGCCTCGCGGGCGCCCTCCTTGTCGCCGCGCGGCGACAGGGCGGGGTCGGCGTAGCGCACGCCCGCGACGTCCGGCGGCACCAGGGACGTCGGCACCTGATCCGGCACCGCCCGCGACGCCTTGGAGACGGCCTCCAGCTCCAGCGCGCGCACCACGGCCCGGCGGCAGTCCACCTTGTCGAGCGGCGGCACCTGCGGGTTGATCGCCAGGGTGCGGACGGCCGTCACCGGGGCGTCCGCCCGCGCCTTGAGCGCGGGGTCGGCCAGGATCGGCGCGTACTCCTCGTCCGGCAGGAACCCGCCCATCTCGGTCTCACCCGCCTTGAGCAGGGTGCTCACCTCGTCGCCCTTCATGCCGTAGGTGAACACGAAGCGGTCGGGCAGCGCCGTGCGGTTGGGGTCGCTCGCCGGATCCCAGTGCGGGTTGCGGACGAGCGCGACGTAGTCCTCCCGGGTGCTCTCGATCTGGTACGGCCCGGAGGAGACGACGGCCGACTTGTAGTCCGCCCGCGTGTCGCGCGCCTTCGGCACCGGGATCGTCTCGGGAAGCTGCACGACCTGGTCGAACGTGGCCAGCGGCTTGCGCAGATGGAAGACGATCGTCTCGTCGTCCGGGGTCTCGATCGCCCGGTCCGTGTCGGCGCCCGGTGACTTGTACGGGCCCTCGTAGCCGGCGGGCAGGTCGAGCAGGGTGTCGAAGAACAGCCCGCCCTGGGCGAAGCCGGGGTCCATGCTGCGCAGCACCGCGTACTTCACGTCCTTGGAGGTGATCGCCGTGCCGTCCTGATATCTCACGCCCTGCCGGAGCTTGTAGGTCCAGGTCCGGCCGCCGTCGCTCGACCGGCCGAGGCTGCGCGCCAGGTCGGGGACGATCTCCGCGCCCGCCGGGCCGGGTGCGGGCTTGAACATCGTCAGCGAGCGGCCGTACAGGCGGACCATGTTCCGCGAGTACATGGTGAACATGTCGGCCGGGTCGGTGGACTCCAGGAGGTTCTGCGAGGACACGCGTACGGTGCCGCCCTTGCGGGCGGACGGGCGTACGACGGAGGTGAGCCCGCTGCCGTAGCCGCCGGGGGCGCGGCTCGGCGCGGGGCTGTCCGCGAGGTTCGTCGTGGGCGTGCGGCCGCCGCCGTCGCTGAGCCGCACGACCGCCCAGGCCGCCACGCCGACGACCAGCGCCGTCGCCGCCGCGCTGACCGAGACGAGCAACCTCCGCCCGCCCTTCCTCGCGGTGGTCACCGCGCCCGCCCCCGGCCCGGTGCCGAGCCCGGCCCCGCTCGATCCCGCCCCCGGCGGGTGGCTGTGTCCGGGAGAGACCCACCCGGCTCCCGGCCCGCTCGCGCCATCACCGGGCCGCGGCACAGAAGGCTGCGGCACGGAAGGCTGCGGCACGGAAGGCTGTGGCACGGGAGGTGGCGGCGCCGTCATGGGCGCCGAGCCGCGGATGAGCTCCTGCAGCAGCCGGTCCGCCGTGGGCCGCTGGTGCGGGTCCTTGGAGAGCGAGGCCCGCAGCAAGGGCACCAGGGATTCGGGCACCCCCGACAGATCGGGCTCCCCGTTCATGATCCGGTGCATCACCACCGGCAACGCCCCGAACCCGAACGGCCCCCGCCCCGTGGCCGCGAACACGATGGTCCCCGCCCACGCGAACACGTCGCTGGCGGGCTGCGCCTCCCCGAGGAACTGCTCGGGCGCCATGTAGGCGGGCGTCCCGACCACGCTGGTGCTCACGCTCTGGCTGACGTCGAGCGCCCGCGCGATCCCGAAGTCGATCACCCGCGGCCCGTCGGGCCCGAGCAGCACGTTGCCCGGCTTGAAGTCCCGGTGGATCACCCCGGCCTTGTGGATGGCGGCCAGCGCGGTGGCGGTGGCCACGGCCAGCCGCACCAGCGCCGCCCCGCGCAGGGGCCCCTCGGTGCTCACCTGCCGTTGCAGGGAGGGCCCGTCGACGTACTCGCCGACGATGTACGGCCGCCCGTCGGCCTCGCCCACGTCCAGCACCCGGGCCGTGCAGAACTCGGCCACCCGCCGCGCGGAGTCGGCCTCGCGCAGGAAGCGGCGCACGGCCCGCTCGTCCTCGGCGTACCTGGTGTGCAGCAGCTTGACGGCGACCTGCTCACCGGACGGCGACTGCCCGAGGTAGACGCTGCCCTGCCCGCCTTCGCCGAGGAAGCCGGACAGCACGTAGGAGCCGAGGGAGGTCGGATCTCCGGAACGCAACGGGCGCACGCCGGCCATCGGGCTCCTCATTCACACGCTGTCAGGGATGATCCACCCTAACGTGAACGAATCACCCTAGAAGGGCGGCCGGGCACCCAGATGCATGATCGCCTTGGCCGCCAGCCGGCACCCGGAGGCCAGCGCCTCGGCCGGCGGCTTGCCCTCCAGCCACGCGGGCAGGAACCCGGCGCAGAACGCGTCACCCGCGCCCGTGCCATCGACGATCTTGTCGACGGGATCGGCGGCCACGTGCACCGGATCGGGGCGCCCGTTGCTGAACCACAGCGCGCCCTCGGCGTTCATCTTGATCACGACCTGCGGGAACCACGCGGTCAGCACCTTGGCGGCGGCCTCGGGGTCGTCGCGGCCGGTCAGCACCTTCGCCTGGTCGGTGTTGGCGAACAACAGCTTGGCGCCGTTGGTCCACTCGAGGAACGGCTCGGCGCCCGTGCGCTCCAGCGGCGCGGAGGACGCGCAGTCGACCGAGATCGACATGCCCGCGCGCCTGGCCATGTCGAGCGCCGCGAGGCCGGCGTCGCGCGAGCCCTCGTTGATCAGCGTGTAACCCGACAGGTGCAGGTGCGCGCCCTGCGCGAACAGGTCGCGCGGCAGGTCTTCGGGCGACAGCGCCGCGTTGGCGCCCGGGTCGGACAACATCGTGCGCTCGCCCTTGTGCGTCACCAGCACCACGCACGTGCCGGTCGGACGCTCGGGGTCCATGACGAGCCGGGCGTCGACGCCGTAGCCCATCAGCTCCATGTCGCGGTTGCGGCCCGTGATGTCGGCGCCCCTGCGGCCGATGAAGGCCACCTCGGCACCCTCGACGGCGAGCCAGGACGAGATGTTCGCCCCCGAACCGCCGCCGTGCATGGTCACGATCGCCGGGGTGTCGCTCGCACGGGCGAGCGCATAACGGGCGCGAGCGACCGCGTCGGTCATGAGATCGCCCACCACGACGACCCGCGTCATGATGTCACCACCTTGCTGCCTTCAGATCGAGCCTGGCCACGGCTGAAAACGCCACCGCAAAAGTAACAGCTTCCGGGCGACCCGTGGGGCGTACCCCGGAGACCGGGCGGCAGTCGATGCACAAGCGTTGCCCAACAGGGCCCCTGGTCTTGGCATATGGGATGCGGGTTTACAGTCGAGACTGTGGAGGCACAATATCCGGCTCACTGGGAGGCCGATGTCGTCCTGGCCGACGGCGGCACCGCGCACGTCCGCCCGATCAGGCCCGCCGACGCCGACCGCCTCCGTTCCTTCTACTCGCGGCTGTCCGACGAGTCGATCTACTTCCGCTTCTTCGGGCCGCGGCCCCGCCTGTCCGACAGGGAAGTCGAGCGGTTCACCAACGTCGACTACGTCAACCGCGTCGCGCTGATCGCCACCATCGGCGCCGAGATGGTGGCCGTCATCCGCTACGACCGCACCGGGCCCGGCGAGGCCGAGGTCGCCTTCCTCGTCGAGGACGCCCACCAGGGCAGGGGAGTGGCCTCCGTGCTGCTGGAGCACCTGGCGGCCACGGCGCGCGAGCGCGGCATCGAGCGGTTCGTCGCCGACGTGCTGCCGGCCAACATGCGCATGACGGGGCTGCTGCGGCAGGCCGGTTACACGGCGCAGAGCCAGTTCGAGGACGGCGTCGTCCGTATGACGCTCGACCTCACCCCGACCGACACCTCCACCGAGGTCACGATCGCCCGCGAGCACCGCGCCGAGTCCCGCTCCATCGCCCGGCTCCTCACCCCGGGCTCCGTCGCGGTCATCGGCGCCTCCCGCGAGCCGGGCGGCGTCGGCCAGACCGTGCTGCGCAACCTCCTGGCCGCCGACTTCACCGGCCCCGTCTACCCCGTGCACCGCGAGGTGCGGGCGGTGGCGGGCGTGCGGGCCTACCCGAGCGTGGGCGAGATCGACGGCGACGTCGACCTCGCCGTGGTCGCCGTGCCCGCCGAAGGCGTGCTCGACGTCGTCAAGGAGTGCGCGGAGAAGGGCGTGCACGGCCTGGTCGTGGTCTCCTCCGGGTTCGGCGAGACGGGCGAGGAGGGCCGGGCCAGGCAGGACGAGCTGGCCCGCATCGCCCGCTCCTACGGCCTGCGCGTCGTCGGCCCCAACTGCCTCGGCATCGCCAACACCGACCCGGCCGTCAAGCTCAACGCCACCCTCGCCGCCACCGTGCCCGGCAGGGGCAAGGTGGGCTTCTTCAGCCAGTCGGGCGCGCTCGGCACCGCGCTGCTGCAGCGGGTGGCGCAGCGCGGCATGGGCATCTCGTCGTTCGTCTCGGCGGGCAACAGGGCCGACGTGTCGGGCAACGACCTGCTCCAATACTGGGAGGAGGACGACTCCACCGAGGTCATCCTGCTCTACCTGGAGTCGCTCGGAAACCCGCGCAAGTTCACCCGGCTGGCCAGGCGCATCGCCCGCAGCAAGCCCGTCGTCGTGGTCAAGAGCGGCGGCACCCCCTCAGGCCACTCGGCCGAGGAGCTGGGGCTGCCCGACTCGGCGATCAGCTCCCTGTTCGAGCAGGCGGGCCTCATCAGGGTCGACGACCTCATCCAGCTCTTCGACGTGGGCCAGCTCCTCGCCTACCAGCCGCTGCCCGCCGGCCCGCGGGTCGCGCTGGTCACCAACTCCGACGCGCTCGGCCTGCTCGCCGCGCACGCCTGCCGCGCCGTCGGCCTCGAGCCGCGCGCCCCGGTCAACCTCGGCCCCGCCGCCGGCGCCGCCGAGTACGGCCCCGCCCTCGCCGGCGAGCTGGCCTCCCCCGACGTGGACGCCGCCGTCGTGATCTACATGCCGCCCATCCCCGGCCGCACCGAGGAGGTGGCCGGCGAGCTGCTGCGGGTCTCGAAAGACTCCGGCAAGCCGGTGCTGGCCACGTTCCGCGGGCACCTGGGCATGCACCCGGCCCTGCGCGTGCCCGGCCCGTCGGCGCCCTCGCGCGGCTCCATCCCGTCGTACGCGGCGCCGGAGGAGGCCGTGCGGGCCCTGGCCCACGTCGTCCGCTACGCCACGTGGCGGGCCCAGCCGGCCACGCCGCCGCACGAGCTCGACGACATCGACACCGTGCGCGCGAGAGAGCTCGTCCGCGCGGCGCTGCCCGACGCGGAGGCCACGCCGGGCGGGTTCGCGCAGGCCGGGCCGCCGGTCGAGATCGACGCCGCCGAGCTGCTGTCCTGCTACGGGCTGACCGTCTGGCCCGCCGAGGTCGTCCGCTCCGCCGACGAGGCCGTGGCCGCCGCCGGGCGCCTCGGCTGGCCCGTCGTGGTCAAGGTGGCCGACCCCGGCGCCTCGCGCCGCGCCGGCACCGTACGCCTCGGGCTCACCGGGCCCGAGGTGGTACGGCACGCCTACACCGAGTTCGCCGAGCAGTTCGGCGAGGGGGTCGAGCTGGCCGTGCAGCGGATGGCGCCGCAGCCGGCCGTCCCCACGGTCGTCGGGGTGATCGAGGATCCCGCGTTCGGGCCGGTCGTGTCGTTCGGGCTGGGCGAGGTGACCGCGCGCCTGCTCCAGGACCAGGGCTTCCGCCTCGCGCCGCTGACCCGCGACGACGCCTCCGCCCTCGTGCGGTCCGTACGCGCGGCGCCCCTGCTGTTCGGCGAGTACGGCTACCCGCCCGTGGCCGTCGACGCCCTGGAGGAGCTGCTCGTACGCGTCGGCCGCCTGGCCCACGACCTGCCCGAGGTGGCCCGGCTCGACCTCGACCAGGTGCTCGTGGGGGAGTCCGACGCCATGATCCTCGGCGCCCGCGCCATCCTCCGCACCCCTGCGGGTCCCCGGCTCGACGTCGGCCCGCGCAGATTGTCGTGAGCGGGGCGGATGCCGGCCCGGGGCGGCCTCCCTGCTTTGGCGCTCAGCCCTCAGCGAATGAAGTGACCCAAGTGCCCGCAGTTGCCCAGACAAAAGACGTTATAGAGCGTTATGTCCGCCGGGTGAGTGCACCGCCCGGTCCTGGCAGGATGGAGCCATGAGGGAAACCCGAGTCTCAGCCGCGGGCCTGCGTGAAGCGATCGAGCGCAGCGGCTACTACCCCGACCTCGTCACCGATGCGGTCGAATCCGCGCTGGGCAAGGAGGCCGTGACCGCGTTCGTGGTCCACCACGAGGCGACCTTCGATCCCGCGATGGAGGTCCGCCGGCACGTCACCGTCCTGGTGCTGTCGGCGACGCGGCTGCTGGTCTGCCACACCGACGAGCACCCGGCGGTCGAGGGCGTCTCGGCGTCCCACGCCTCCACCACCACCGAGGCGGTGCGGCTGAGCCGCGTCCAGTCGGTGGCCGTCACCCGCGTCGTGCCCGATCCCGCCTCCTACGTCCCCGGCGTCCCTCCCACGGAGGTGACGCTCACGATCGGGTGGGGCGCCATCTCCCACGTGGACCTCGAGCCGGCCACGTGCGGCGACGAGAACTGCGAGGCCGACCACGGCTACACGGGCGCCATCACGGCCGACGACCTGTCGCTGAGGGTCAGCGAGGCCGCCGACGGGCCCGAGGCGGTCACCCACGTCCTCGCCTTCGCCAAGGCCCTGTCCGAGGCCACCGCCCGCGCCACCTCCTGACCCCGCCCCGTGCCGCGCCCGCCCGTCGGGTGGTGGCGGCGCTCCGGGCAAGGGATCGCCCTGCTCAGGGGCGACCGGCTGATCGGTCAGCATCGCCGGCCGGTCGATCGCCTGCTGCCTCGGCAGGTCGGCGCCCCCGGGGCCGTCCTCCTGGGTGACCAGCCTGCCCAGCCACTCGCGCACGCCGGCCGGCTGCCTGGGGTCGCCCCACACCGCCCCGGGCGCAGCTCGCGCGGTCGCACGCTCGGCAAGCAGCGACATCCGCTCGCCTGATGGCGGTCACCGCTGACACGGCTTCGACGCGCCGCAGACACGACACCGAGGACGGCACTGCCGAGCAGCCCCTGCCCGTGCGGCGGGATCAGCAGCAGTGTGAGCGGTGGCATCGGCGTCTGGCATCGGCGGCGGGATAGCAGCAGCGTCAGCGGCGGCACCAGCAGCCCCTGCCCGTGCGGAGGGATCAGCGGCGGCACCAGCGGCAGCGTCAGCGGCGGCATCAGCGTCTGGCATCGGCGGCGGGATAAGCGGTGGGTCAAAGCGGCGGGATCCGCAGCGGGATCAGGCGAAAGATCATCGCGAGCCGAGATCACCCTGGGTCTAGACTGAGGCCCATGCTGCTGCCGGGATACGGCGGTGCGTCGCTGGCGGAGGTGCCGCGATCGCTGCTGGCCGCCCTGGGCCTGCGCGAGCCGAACGCGCTGGCCCTCGAACAGGCCGACCGCGTGTGCCTGTTCCTGGTCGACGGCCTCGGCGCCGAGCTGCTGCGGGCCCACCCCGAGGCGGCGCCGTTCCTGACGTCCGGCATGACCGCCCGTACGCTCACCGCCGGGTTCCCTGCCACCACCGTCACGAGCCTGTGCACGCTGGGCACCGGCCTGACGCCCGGCGAGCACGGCATGGTCGGGCTGATGCTGGCCGTCCCCGGCACCGGCCACCTGCTCAACTGCCTGCGGTGGACGCACCCCGACGGCATGACCGTCGATCCCGACGAGTGGCAGCCCGCGACCACCGTCTACCAGCGTGCCGCCGCGGCCGGGGTCGAGCCGGTCTACGTGGGCCCCGCCCAGTTCGAGGGCACCGGCCTGACCAGGGCCGTCTACCGGGGCGTCCGCTACGTTCCGGCCGACTCGGTCGACGACCGGGTGGCCCGCGTGCACGAGGCGCTGCGCGAGCGGCGGCCCGCGTACGTGACCGTCTACTACGGCGACCTCGACGCCGCCGGCCACATGACGGGCTGGGGCAGCGAGGAGTGGCTGCGCCAGCTCGCCCTCGTCGACGACATGGCGCGGCGGCTGGCCGAGGGCCTGCCGCCAGGCTCCGCCCTCTACGTCACCGCCGACCACGGCATGGTCAACGCCACCGAGAAGATCGACGCCGAGAGCGTCCCCGAGCTGACGGACGGGGTGGCGCTGCTCGGCGGCGAGGCCAGGGCCAGGCACGTGTACGCCCGCCCGGGGGCCGCCGGCCAGGTGCTCGACGCGTGGCGCGAGACCCTGCGCGGCAAGGCGTGGGTGGTGTCCAGGCAGGAGGCGGTCGAGTCGGGCTGGTTCGGGCCGCACGTACGCGACGCGTGGCTGTCCCGCATCGGCGACGTCGTGGCCGTCCCGCACACCGACCTGGCCATCACCGCCCCGACGCGGCACCGCATCGAGGCGCTCTTCACCGGCTACCACGGCTCGCTCACGGCGGCCGAACAGCACGTCCCGCTCCTGGAGGTACGGCCTTGACCAGCCCCTTGATCACCGCAACCGACCTGGCCGCCCTCACGGAGCCCGCGGGGGCGGTGACGGTGCTCGATGTCCGGTGGCGGCTCGGCGGGCCGCCCGGGCTCGACTTCTACCGTGAGGGCCACATCGAGGGCGCCGTCTACTGCGACCTCGACACCGACCTCGCCGCCCCGACCAGCGCTGGTGGGCGGGGCGGGCGGCACCCGCTGCCGGACGCGGCGGCGTTCGAGAGCGCCATGCGCCGGCTCGGCGTCTCCGGCGGGCGCCCGGTGGTCGTCTACGACGACGCCGGCGCCACGGTCGCCGCCCGCGCGTGGTGGGCGCTGCGTTACTTCGGCCACCAGGACGTCCGCGTGCTCGACGGCGGCCTGCAAGCCTGGATCGAGGCCGGCCTGCCGGTCACCAAGGACGTCCCGCAGCCCGTCCCGGGCGACTTCACTGCGCGGCCGGGCGGAATGCCCGCCCTGACGGCCGACGAGGCCGCCACGCTGGCCGGCCAGGGCATCCTCCTCGACGCCCGCGCGGCGGAGCGTTACCGGGGCGAGGTGGAGCCGATCGACCCGGTGGCCGGGCACGTGCCCGGAGCGGTCAGCGCCCCCACGACCGCCAACCTCGGCCCCGACGGCCGCTTCCTCGCCCCCTCGGAGCTCCGTGCCCGCTTCGGAGGGCTGGGCGTGCGGGAAGGCGAGGCGGTGGGCGCGTACTGCGGCTCGGGGGTGACGGCCGCCCACGAGGTGCTGGCCCTGGAGGTGGCGGGCCTGCCCGCGTCCCTGTACGTCGGCTCCTGGTCCGACTGGGTCTCCGACCCGTCCCGCCCCGTCGCCACCGGCGACCGGTAAGCCACGACGGGCCGCCCGCACCATGGTCACAGGCCCGCCAGGACCCGGGCCAAGAGGTCCTACGACCCTGGTCGCACACCGGCCGTAGAGGGTCATACCGGGGTGGCGCACAGCTCTCCGCATTGAGGCCGTTGTCCGGCTGAGATCACTCCGACACCGTGATCAACATGACTGTGACCCTGTTCTTCGGCCTGTCCCTGGCAGAGCTCTCGGCGTTGGCGGCCGCCGTCGTGCTGGTGCTGGCCCGCTGGCTGCCGCCCGGCGCGCGCCGCCCCTCGACGTGGGCCGGCGCGGTGGTGCTCGTGGTGTCCGCGATCGTGCTGGCCGTGCTCGGCCTGCGCTGGCAGCTCGTCCCCGTCCTGGTGGGTGGTGCCATCGCGCTGGCGTTCGCCGTTCCCATCCTGCTGCGCAGGCCCGTGCGGCGGGCCAGGTGGTGGCTGGCCCTGCCGGGGTCGGCGGCGTGTCTGGCGCTGGTTCTGGCGGGCGCGGTGGCGGCGTGGGCGTTGCCCCTGCCCGTGTTCCCCGAGCCGTCGGGCGCGCACGCCACGGGCACCACCGTGGTGCAGTGGACCGACCCTGATCGGGCGGAAACCGCCACCTCCCGCACCGACGACAAGCGCACGGTCGTCGTCCAGCTCTGGTACCCCGCACAAGGCGATCCCGCCGCCCGGCGGGCCTGGTACCTGGGCCGCACCGAGCGGGAGGCCCGGCTCGTCGCCCGCGGCCAGGCCGGCTACCTCGGCCTGCCGGGCTTCATCCTCGACGAGGCGGCCCGCGCCCGCTCCCGCTCGGTGCCCGACATCCCCGCAGCGGCGGGCCGGTTCCCGGTGGTGCTGTTCTCGCCCGGTCTCGGCGGCGTGCGCACCCAGAACACCGCCTGGGCCGAGGAACTGGCCAGCCGCGGTTACGTCGTGGCGGCCATCGACCACCCGTACGACTCCGCCGTCGTCACCCTCGACGACGGCCGCGCCATCCGCACCCGGGTCACCGCCACCGGCGACGATGCCGAGGACAACAGGCGCGCGGCCGGCTGGACCGCGGTGCGGGCCGCCGACCTCAGCTTCGTCCTCACCCAGCTCGACCGCCTGGACCGCGGCGAGATCAAGGGCCCGCTGACCGGACGGCTCGACATCGACCGGGCCGCCGCCACCGGCCACTCCCTGGGCGGCGCCGCCGCGCTGCAGGCCGCCCGCCAGGACCCCCGCTTCGCCGCCGTCATCGACATCGACGGCTACCCCCGGGACCCCGCCCCCCGGCCGTTCGACCAGCCTGTGCTCGCGCTCACCCACGACGTGCGGCAGGGCGAGGAGCAGGACTACATCTCTCGCCTCACGCAGGTGCTCCAGCTCAGCACCGCGACCGGCTACCGGCTCACCGTCCCCGGCTCGGCCCACCTCACCTTCACCGACGCCCCGCTCTTCCTGCCCCCGCTGCCCACCCTCGTCGGCTCCCTCGGCCGGACCGCCGGACCTCACATCACCGCGGCGACCACCGCTGCCTTCCTCGACGCCACCCTCCGCGGCGAACCCGGCGACCTGGCCACCACCCTGTCCAAGTACGGCCGCCTGACAGTCCTGTAGCCCAACTGTTGGCCGGACCCACGATTCCGTGTAATGTTGGTAGCGCCAACATTGGTCTTGCCAATAATGAAAGGCGACCCCCTGACATGTCCGAGAAGACTTTGCTCACCTCCGTCCACGGCCGCACCCTCTACCCGGGCGACCCCGGCTTCGAGGAGGCCTGCTCCGGCTGGTTGCTGACCGTCGAGCACCGCCCCGCCGTGATCGTGGTGGCCGCCGACGCGGCCGACGTCGTCACCGCCGTCCGGTTCGCCGCACGCACGGGCCGCCCGATCGCCGTCCAATCGACCGGCCACGGCAAGTCCGTGCCCGCGGACGGAGCCGTCTTCATCGCCACCAATGAGCTGCGCGAGCTGCGCGTGGACGCGGCGGCACGCACCGCCAGGATCGGCGCGGGCCTGCGGTGGGGCGAGGTGCTGGCCGGGACGGCCGAGCACGGGCTGGTGCCCCTGTGCGGCTCCTCCGGCGAGGTCGGCGTGATGGGCTTCCTGACCGGTGGCGGGTTGCCGCTGGCCGCCCGTACGTACGGATTCGCCGCCGACCACGTCCGCTCGCTCGACCTCGTCACCGCCGACGGCCGGCTGCGCACCGTCTCGCCGGCTCAGGAGCCGGACCTGTTCTGGGCCGTCCGGGGCGGCAAGAGCAACTTCGGGGTCGTGGTGGCCGCCGAGATCGAGCTGCTCCCGCTGCGCACCATCTACGGCGGCACGCTCACGTACGGGGCCGAGGACCCGGCGCGCGCGGCCCACGTGCTGCGCTCCTACCTGGCCTGGACGAAGGACCAGCCGGACGAGATGTCCTCGTCGGTGACGCTGATGCGCCTGCCCGACGTGCCGCAACTGCCCGAGGAGTTCCGGGGGCGTTCGCTCATGCAGATCCGCGTCGTCCTCATGGGGGACGACGCGAGCGCCGTGGAGCCGTTGCGCGCGCTGGAGCCGGAGCGGGACACCTGCGCCGCCATGCCGTACACGGAGATCACGGGGATCTACCAGGACCCCAAGAACCCGGTGTCGGCGCACCTGCGCAGCGCGTTGCTGCACGAGCTGGACGACGAGGCGGTGGCGGAGCTGGTCTCGCTCATCGACCCGTCGGCGCCGGGCGGGTCGTCCCCCGGCATCGAGCTGCGGCAGCTCGGCGGGGCGCTGAACCGGGCGCCCCGCCGGCCGCACGCGGTCAGCACCCAGGGCGCCGCCTTCCACCTGTGGCTGCGCGTCCCGGCGCCCCCGGGGCAGGCCGTGGCAGCGCGCGAGACCGCGGACGAGGTGCTGGAGCGGCTGCGGCCCTGGGACACCGGCGCGATGCTCCCGGGCTTCCTGTTCGACCCCGACGCGGCTCCCGATCGGGTCAGGCGCGCCTACACCGAGGCGGACCACCGCCGGCTGGCCGCGCTCAAGGCCGTCCACGACCCGGACGACCTCTTCCGCATCAACCACCACATCCCGCCACTCGGTGACGATGAGGCAGCCAAGTGACGGAAGGTCAGCAGAAGGGCTGGTCGCCCGCGCCGAAGCAGACGAACCCCGTCTCGTCCGCCTTCGCCGCCGCCATGGCCAGCGCCACGTCCGGCGACCGCCCCGCCGCCAGCAGCTCGTGGAACGTGCTCATCACGGCCCGCGCCGTCTCGTCCTCCACCGGCACCATGCCGGCGACCACGCACGCCGACCCCTTGGCCAGGAACGTCCCGGGCAGCCCCAGCGGCGCCCCCTCCACGGGCGCGCGGGACATCCCGGCGTTGCACGCCGACAGCACCACCAGAGCGGCCGAGCGGGAGACGTCCAGCAGGTCGTACGCCATGAGCTGCCCGTCCTCCAGCGTGATCCCGGACACCAGCGGGCTGCGCGCGTGAAAGGCCCCGTGGGCGGCCAGGTGCACGATGTCGGCCGTGCCCAGCGCCTCCAGCACGGGCCCGACCCGCCCGGCCACCTGCCGCCCGCCGGGATGGCAGGCCAGCACGTGCTCCACCTCCGACTGGGCGTGCCTCAGCGAGGGCCCGGCCGCCGCCACCACCCGCGGCGGGCCGCCGCAGCGCGCGGTGCGGGCGGTGCGGGCCCGCATCCAGGCGGCCGCACCGGCCGCGACGCTGACCGGCCGCTCCCTCAGGGACGGCAGCGCACCCCAGGGCACCGTGTGCAGCGCCCCGACCGGCACCACGACCAGCGGCCGGTCGGCCAGCTCGGCGGCGAAGGGCCGCAGCACCAGCCGTTCGAGCTCGGTGGCCGCCTCCTCGACGTCGGCCCGGCCGCTGTTGCGGCGCAGCGCGTGACGCAGCCGCACGATGGTGTCCATGACCGGCCGCAGCGGGCCCAGCCGCCGCAGCACCAGCCGGTCCTCGCTCAGCAGGACGGCCAGCAGCGCGTCACCGTCGGCGACGTACTCGACCAGGGCCGCCCGGCCCAGCTCCGCGCGGACGCGTTCGGGATCCACCAGCGCGCAGGCGTGCGCGGGAGCGGCCACGGCCCGCCACCGCTCCGCCCACTCGAACACCTCCCTGGGACACCCGTCGCGCACCGCCAGCTCCAGACCGTAGGCCGCCAGCCGCTCCCCGGCCCTGGCCGCGTGGGCGCGCAGCGACGGGTCCTCGAACGCCTCGACCCGCCCGCTCACCTCGGCCAGCCCGTCGCGTACCGCGCGGAAGGCGCCCGCGACGTCCTCCTGCAGCGCCGCCTGGAGGGCCAGCGCGTGCTGGCGCACCGGCACGGGGATCTCCGACGCCTGCGCGAGCTGCCTGGCCTGCGGCTCGGAGGCCAGCGAGGTCAGCCGGGTGCCCGCGGGCACCCACCGATCGCGCCGCTCGGCGTGCCGGGTGAGCCGGGCGAGCTGGGCGGAGGCGGTCGGGTGGTCGTCCACGCTGAGCGCCGCCTCGGCCGCCGCCAGCCGCAGCGCCGCGCCCGCCCGGTGGGCGAAGGCGTCCTCCAGCTCGTCGGCGCACGTGATCAGCTCGGCGACCAGCTCGGGCGTGACGGGTTCGAGGACCAGCCGCGAGCGCAGGACGACCTCCTTGGCCAGCGGCAGCCACGACACTCTGTCCTGGGCGGCCAGCTCGGCCGCCGCCTGCTCGGCCACCTGCCTGGCCCGGTGCGCGTCGCCGGTCAGCAGCTCCACCTGGGCCAGCTTCAGCCGCGCGTCGGCCAGCGCGGTGAGCGCCGCCGCCGCCTCCAGGTCGGGTACGGCCATCCGCAGCATGGTGCCCGCCTCGCCCGGCAGGTGCGCCGCCAGGAGGGCGCCGGCGAAGTCGGCCCGCATCGAGGCCAGCCGCTCGGGGTAGCCGAACAGGGTCTCCTCGGCCTCCCGGTAGTGCCGGAAAGCGCCGGCGATGTCCCCCCGGCGTACCGCGAGGAAGGGCAGGTTGGCGGCGGCCAGGCGGGCCAGGTGCCAGAGGCCGGCGAACTGGGAGATCTGCAGGCAGGCGGTGAGGTCGCGCATGGAGGCGTCCCAGTCGCCGCGGTAGGCGTGCACGAGACCGCGGTTGAGCAGCCCGCCGGCCAGGAACCGGCGGTCGTCGATGGTGCCCGGCGCGGTCACCAGCGCCATCAGCGCCCGGTCACAGGAGGCGATGGCCTCCTGGTAACGGCCGAGGCGGGCCAGGGCGACCGCGCGCTGGGTGTCGAGCTTGGCACGGTCGAGCGGACCCAGGTACGCCCAGGCCAGGGCGGCCAGGCGGAGGGCCTGGAGGGGGTGGCCGCGTTCGGTGCGCACGCTGACGAGGGACAGCCGCGCCTGGGCGATCCGGTGCGGCGGGGCGTCGCGGACGGCCAGGGCCTCGCGGAGGTACTGCTCGGCCTTCTCCAGGTCGCCCAGCTCGCGGGCGGCCAGCGCCATCGTCCGCAGGCCCATGGCCTCGGCCTCGGGGCAGCGGTGGCGGCGGGCGGACTCGATGATCACCCGACCGGCGCGCAGCGCCTGGTCGGGATCGACCAGGGCACGCATCAGCGCGGCCTCGGCCGCTCTGACGAGCGGGTCGAGGTCGTCGGGCGAGTCTGGTGCGTGCGGTTTTGCGCTCATGGCCGGCCTCGATCCAAGACGGCCGGGAGTGGCGCGAGCCTCCCGGCCGGGTCAGCGGTGGCGGGTCAGGGGCGGATCCGCACCCATGTGGTCTGGACGGGCAGGTGCCCGGGCCGATGGCACACCACGCTGAGCCAGCCGGGTGGCAGGCCCGTGACGGCGAAATGACCGTTGGGCGTGATGCGCCTGGTCAGGGTCAGGTGCGGGGATCTCACATCGACGAGGGCACCCTCTCCTGGATAGGGGGAGATGTGGCCCGCGACGTCGATGAGCCCGTCGCCCTCGGTCACCTCCAGGTCGAAGGTGAGGCCGGTCGCGACGAAGCGCACCAGGTGGGAGCTGTCGTCGGCGCGCACGCTCCGGATCGTGGTGGCCTCCTGGGTGGCGGTCACCGCGTGGGGCAGCCGCAGCCGCCAGACGTCGCGCGAGGAGGAGGACACCCGGAGGGGGATCGGATCGGTGCCGGCCTCCAGCCGGAGTGCCGCCAGGAAATACTCGTCGTTGATCATTGCGCTGTCTCCTGTAGCGAGATCAGAGTGCGCAGTTTCTCCAGGCAGCGCGCCTTGGTGGGGCCCACGCTGCCCGCGGGCATCCCGAGCCGCGACGCCACCTGCCGGTTGCCGAGATCGAGGGCGACCAGCTGGAGCAGCGAACGGCAGGGCTCGTTGAGGGTGGAGACCGTCTTCCAGAGCAGCTGCCGGTCGTCGGCCTCCAGGACGACGGCCGCCGGATCGACCTCGGTGACCGCCTCGCTGGAGGAGACCACCGGCAGGTCCTTGCGCAGGAGCAGGAAGGCCTCGCGGCGCACGGTCGTCACCAGCCAGCCTCCCACCGCCCCCGGATCCCTGATGTTCCGCAGATGCTGCAGCAGGCGCAGCCAGGTGCCCTGGACGGCGTCGGCCGCGTCGGCGGGGCTCAGACCGCACGCGCGGGCCACAGCCCACATGCGCGGCCCGAACCTCGATTCGAGCTCGTCCCAGGCCGACCGGTCACCGTCGGCGGCGGCGGTCAGCAGCTCCGCCGAATCGCGCATACGGCCCTCCTTTCGCCGGCACGAGGAGGAGATCATTCCTCCACGTGATTGTCCGGGGACTGAGCGTAAACTCTACAGACTCGTGGGGAAGAGAACCCCCAGATCGGGAATTTGCGGGGTCTCCTCGGAGTCAAGGAGGTTCCTGATCCATTCCTTGGCCGGCTCGTGCCTGGCCGCGTCCGCGATCGCGCCCGCCACCAGCGCCGTGGCGAACGACGTTCCGCTCCACGCCGCGTACCCGCCGTACTCGCCCGCGTCGAGATAGCTGCTCGTCAGCCAGTCGCCCCGCGCGCACGCGTCGACCCACGTGCCGTGACCCGAGTAGGGCGCCCGGCGCTGCTGCGTCGCGTCCACCGCCGCCACCCCCACCACGCACGGCAGCGCCGCGGGCCAGAACGGGCGGTCGGAGCCGGTGTTGCCGGCGCAGGCCACGGTCACGGTCGCGGACAGCGCGCCGATGGCGTCCGACAGCAGGGGCGGCGGCCGGTCGTCGAACGTGTGGCAGCCGAAGGACAGGTTGAGCACCTGCGGCGGCCGCTCCCGCATGCGGTACAGGGCGCGCACCACCGTGGCCTCGTCCGTCAGGCCGTCGCCGTCGAGCACCCGCCCCACGCGCAGCCGCACGCCGGGCGCCCGCCGCGTCAGCAGGCCCGCGATGAACGTCCCGTGCCCCGCCTGCGCCCCCTCGTACGCGTCGGCCTCCTCAGGCCCGACCCCCGCGTACCAGTCGCTGCCGGCCCACCAGGGATGCTTGGTGACGCCGGTGTCGAGCAGGCCCACCACCACGTGCGAGCGGGACCTGCCCGCCTTGTACGGGATGGGCGGGGTGGGGAACGGCCTGGACGCGGGGCCGCCGAAGAACAGCGGCTGGCCGCGCAGCACATGGTTGGGGGAGGCCCGCAGACCCTGGCCGCGAAGCTCGGCGGTGAGCTCGCAGGGGTCGACGCCGGACGACAGGTGCACGACGCAGACGCCGTCGGCCTCCGAGACCGCCTGGGTCCAGCGCGACACGGCGGCGAGCGCGGTCCGGTCGGTCAGGAGCTGACCTGGCCGGATGAACGCCTCGCCGACAGATTGGATTTCCATGGGCGGGTATGTTTCCTGCGTGAGACCGCTGTCACCCGCCACTCCCGCACCAACTTGGTATGGCCCCCCTCTGGTGTCGAGTAGCGACCGACGGTAGTCTCTCCCTAGTCACTTGTGATCATCCCGGGGCGAGGCCGTTGGGGAAGGCGCACCTCGTACCGAAACGGGAGGTCCGGTGTCTGCTCGTGGCGTCCTTTACGTCCACTCGGCTCAGCCCGCGCTGTGCCCACACATCGAATGGGCAGTCGCGGGTGTCCTTGGCGTGCCCGTAGACCTGACGTGGACTCCGCAGCCCGCCGCACCCAACGTCGTGCGCGCGCAGGCGGAGTGGGAGGGCCGCCCCGGCATCGCCGCGGCCATCGCCTCCTCCCTCATGGGCTGGCAGCGCCTCAGGTTCGAGATCACCGAGGACGCCTCACCCGGCGTGGACGGCTCCCGCCATGCCTACACGCCGACACTCGGCGCCTTCACGGCGGTCATCGGCGCCGCCGGCGACATCATGATCCCCGAAGACCGGCTGCGCGCCGCGATGATGATGGCCGCCCAGGGGCGGTGCGTGCTTGAGGAAGAGCTGGACAAGATGCTCGGCAAGCCATGGGACGAGGAGCTGGAGCCGTTCCGGTACGCCGGCGACGGCGCCCCCGTCCGCTGGCTGCACGCGGCCGTTTAGCGGTGAAAGACGCCCATAAGAGGAGAGATGGCGTCAATCTGAAAGAGTGAGAGCAGACACCTGCCGCCCGGCGGCGCGGCCGCCGTACTGGTGGACGACGGGGCGCTGATGACCGAGCGGCGGGTCGCACGGGCGAGCGCGTGGTGCGGGTGCTGGGCGAGCCCACCAGCCCGTGAACGCGAGCAGCCGCCGGCTCGACAAGCCGGCGACTGAAGATGGGCGGACACTGGCGTGCGGCGACTCGACGTCTTTGGCGAGTCGCGCACCACCGGAGTGCCGGATGACCGGCACCCGCTCACAGACAGGCCACGTCACCCGCGGATGACGCGGCCCATGGCGGCGGCTGACAGGGCAGGCCGCCGGGTGCCCCGGAGGGCGTTCAGGCTCCCGTGAAGACGACCGTCACGTTGTGGCCGCCGAAGCCGAACGAGTTGTTGACGGCGGCGATGTCGCCCGCGGGCAGCGTGCGGTTCTCGCCGTGGACGAGGTCGACCTCGATGCCGTCGTCGATGTTGTCGAGGTTGATGGTGCGGGGGACGATCCGCTCCTGGAGGGCCTTGATGGTGAAGACCGACTCGATGCCGCCCGCGCCGCCGAGCAGGTGCCCGGTCATGGACTTGGTCGAGGTGACCAGCGGGTGGGTGCCGATGGCCTTGGCCACCGCCTGCACCTCGCCGACGTCGCCGGCCGGGGTGGAGGTGGCGTGCGCGTTGACGTGCTTGACGTCGAGGCCGGTGATGCCGGCGTCGGTCAGGGCCTGCGTCATGGCCATGATGATGCCGCGCCCCTCGGGCTCGGGCTGCGTGATGTGGTGCGCGTCGGCGGAGTAGCCGACGCCCGCGCAGTAGGCGTAGATCCGCGCGCCGCGCGTCTTGGCGTGCTCCTCGGACTCCAGCACCACGATGCCGGCGCCCTCGCCGAGCACGAACCCGTCGCGGTCGCGGTCCCACGGGCGGGAGGCGCCCTGCGGGTCGTCGTTGCGCTGGGACATGGCCCGCGCGGCGGCGAAGGCCGCCATGTTGAGGCCGTGGATGGCGGCCTCGGTGCCGCCGGCGACGACGACGTCGGCGCGGCCGGCCCTGATCATGTCCATCGCGCTGCCGATGGCCTCGGCGCCGGACGCGCAGGCCGACACCGTGGCGTGCACGCCCGCCTGCGCGCCCAGGTCGAGGCCGATCCAGGCGGCGGGGCCGTTGGGCATGAGCATCGGCACGGTGAAGGGCGACAGCCGGTTCCAGCCGCGCTCCTTCCACGTGTCGTACGCGCTGAGCGTGGTCGAGATGCCGCCGATGCCGCTGGATACCACCACGCCGAGCCGTTCGGGCGCCACGTCGGGCGCGCCCGCGTCCTGCCAGGCCTCCCTGGCGGCGACGAGGGCGAACTGCTCGCTGCGGTCGAGGCGGCGGGCCTCGGGCCGGGGCAGGACCTCGGTGGGATCGACCGCCGCCGTCCCCGCGAACTTCACGGGAACGGCGTCGATCCAGTCCGTGGTGAGGGTCTCGACGCCCGACTGACCGGCGAGGAGCGCCGTCCAGGTCGAGGTGACGTCTCCACCGACGGGCGTCGTCGCGCCAAGCCCGGTGACGACGACACGTACCCGGTTCGCACTCACGTTTCGCGCTCCTTACTGATCAGTCGGATGTTCAGCCCTGGATGAAGTTGAGGACGTCCTTGACCGTCTTCAGGTTCTTGAGCTGGTCGTCGGGGATCTCGACGCCGAACTCGTCCTGGGCGGCCACGGCGATCTCGACCATGGACAGGGAGTCGATGTCGAGGTCGTCCACGAAGCTCTTCTCAGGGGTGACCTCGGAGGCCGGAATGCCGGTGATCTCGTTGATGATCTTGCCGAGGCCCTGGAGGATGTCCTGCTCGGTGGCAGCCATGTCGCTAGTTCTCCTTCTGATCTTCCGGGTTTCTGTGCGAACGGTGCCGCACAAGCTGGTAGGACGATCGGATCCTACGGGGCGCCCCGGACGGGACCACCATCAGGACCGATCGAAGCACTTAGGGGATCTCGATCACTTGGCCCGCGTACGTGAGGCCCGCGCCGAAGCCGAGCACCAGCGCCAGCCCGCCCGACTGGACCTCGCCGCGCTCCAGCATGCGCGACAGCGCCAGCGGGATGGAGGCGGCCGAGGTGTTGCCGGCGTTGACGATGTCGCGGCCGATGACGGCCTTGTCGGCACCCAGTTTACGGGCGATGGCCTCGATGATGCGCAGGTTGGCCTGGTGCGGCACGAACGCGGCCAGCTCGGAGGGGTCGACGCCGGCACGCGCGCAGGCTTCGAGCGCCACCGGGGCGAGCGCGGTGGTGGCCCAGCGGAACACCGTCTGGCCCTCCTGGTGGAGGGAGTCGTGGCGGTCCTTGATGAAGATCGCGTCGGACTTGTCGCCGGCGCTGCCCCACACCACGGGGCCGATGCCGGGCGTCTCGGAGCGGCCGACGACGGCCGCGCCGGCCCCGTCCGCGAAGATCACGGCGGTGGACCGGTCGGTCCAGTCGACCCACTGCGACAGCTTCTCCGCGCCGATGACCAGCACGTTGCGGGCCGTGCCGGCGCGGACGGCGGCGTCGGCGGTGCCGAGCGCGTAGCAGAAGCCGGCGCAGGCGGCGTTGACGTCGAACGCGCCGGGCGAGGTGATGCCGAGGCGGTGCGCCACGACGGCGGAGGCGTTGGGGATCTGGGTCTCGAGCGTGCAGGTGGCCACGATGACCAGGTCGACGTCGTCGGGGGACAGGCCGCTGGCGGCCAGCGCCTTGCCGCCGGCGATGGTGGCCATGTCCTCGACGGACTCGCCGTCGGGGGCGACCCTGCGCTCCTTGATGCCGACCCGGGACTGGATCCACTCGTCGTTGGTGTCCATGGTCTTGGCCAGGTCGTCGTTGGTGACGACGTGCGACGGCTGGTAGTGGCCGAGGGCCAGCACCTTGCCGCCTGGGGCGATGTCGGGGATCCTCACTTGATCAGCTCCCTGGCCGCGTCGAGGTCGTCTGGGGTCTTCAGCGCCACGGTCTGCACGCCGCGCAGCCCGCGCCTGGCGAGCCCGGTGAGCGTGCCGCCGGGCAGCAACTCGATCATCTTGGTGACGCCGAGCCCGGCCATGGTCTCCATGCAGGCGTCCCACCTGACGGGGTTGCTGACCTGGTTGACCAGTCTCTGGAGGAACTCGGCGCCGGTGGCGACCGCCTGCCCGTCGGAGTTCGACAGCAGGGTGATGCCGGGGTCGGACGGCACGACGTTCCAGGCGGCTTCGCGCAGGCTCTCGACGGCCGGGGCCATGTGGTGGGTGTGGAAGGCCCCCGCGACGGAGAGGGGGATCAGGCGGGCGCGGGCCGGCGCGTCTTCCTTGAACGCGGCCAGCTGCTCCAGGGTGCCGCCGGCCACGATCTGGCCGGCGCCGTTGATGTTGGCGGGGGTCAGCCCGTGCTTCTCGATGCCGGCCAGCACCTCTTCCTCGACGCCGCCGAGCACGGCGGTCATGCCGGTCTCGGTGACGGCGGCGGCCTTGGCCATGGCCTGGGCCCGCTCGCGGACCAGGCGCAGCGACTGCTCGGGGGTGAGCACCCCGGCCAGCGCGGCGGCGGCGAACTCGCCGACGCTGTGCCCGGCCAGCACGTCGGGCTTGACGCCGAGGGCCTCGGCGGAGGCCAGCGCGGCGGCCACGAGCAGGGGCTGCGCGACGGCGGTGTCGCGGATCTCGTCGGCGCCGGCGGTGGTGCCGTAGGCGACCAGGTCGATCCCGGCGACCTCCGACCAGGCGCCCAGCCGGTCGGCCAGACCAGGCAGCTCGAGCCATGGAGTCAGGAAGCCTGGCGTTTGGGCACCTTGGCCCGGAGCGACGAGTACAAGCACAAAAACCACCTTGCCCTGTAGAACTTCGACACGCGGATGGAGATCCGTACGAACTTTGTCCTGGGTGATTTGTAGGATCCCTACAGTGGGGATTTCGGCTTCGTTACGTTAGAGCCGGCCACGTAACGGCGCTTTCCGACAATCTGCCCAGGATCAGACCCACCTGGAGCGTGAACGCCGACCTGCCCTCGGTGGGCTGGTAACCCGTCAGCTCGGTGATCTTCTTCAGGCGGTAGCGCACGGTGTTGGGGTGCACGAACAGCAGCCGCGCCGTCGCCTCCAGCGACGTGCCCTGCTCCAGGTACGTCGCGAGCGTGTCGAGCAGCGGGGTGCCCGCGAGCGGCTGGTACACGTTCTCGATGAGCTGCTCCCTGGCGTCGGCGTCGCCGTCGAGCGCCCGCTCGGCCAGCAGGTCCTCGGCGTGCACGGGCCGGGGCGCGTCGGGCCAGCCGCAGGACGCCTTCAGCCCGGCCAGGGCGGCCCTGGCGGACCTGGCGGCGGCGTGCAGGTCGGGGACCTCGGGGCCGATGACGATCGGCCCGACGCCGAAGCGGGCCACGACCTGCTTGGCCGCGTCGTCGACGCTGCCGGCGCCGCCGACGATCACGATCAGCCGGTCGGCCTGCACGCCGGCCAGCAGGTCCATGCCGATGCGGCGGCCCTTCTCGCGCAGCCCGTCGATGACCGCGCGCGGGTCGTCGTCGGGGGCGTGACCGGCGATGACGACCACGGGGGAGGACGTCCAGCCGAGCGCGGCGGCCCACGAGTGCAGGCCGTCGTCCACCTCGCCGCGCACGAGCGCGTCGACGATCAGCGCCTCCAGCCGGGCGTCCCACGAGCCCCTGGCCTCGGCCTCGCGGGCGTACACGTGCGCGGCGGCGAACGCCACGTCGCGCGTGTAGCGCAGCATGGCCTGCTGGAGCTGGTCCTCGCCGCCGGGCGCGGCCAGCTCGTGGGTCTGCGCCTCGACCACCTCGACCACGACCCGGACGATGTCGACGGTCTGCTGGAGCGAGATGGAGCGCTTGAGCTCGCGCGGCGCCGTGCCGAAGAACTCGATGCTGGGTGTCGGCCGGTCTTCGCCCGCGTGCTGGAACCACTCGACGAACGCGGCGATGCCCGCCTGCGCGACGAGCCCCACCCACGACCGGTCCTCGGCGCTGAGCGCGCGGAACCACGGCAACTGGTCGTCCATGCGCGCCATGGCCGCGGTGCCGAGCGAGCCCATGGCTCGCTCGAGCCTGCGTGTGGTGTCCTCCCGGGTCCGGTCTGTCACGCCTCCTAGAGTGCCAGGTCCCTCCGGATGACCGGAACGGTGGTTCGGGCGTGTGCTAGATCACCGCGACGGCGGTGATCAGGCCGATCGCCACGTGGGTGACCGCGAGCAGCCGCGCGCCCGGCTGCAGGTCGGGCTCCTTGACCAGGTCACGTACGGAGATCCCGACGATCCGGTCGAAGACCAGCATCGCCACCGTCTGCACCACGATGCCGACCAGGCCGAAAACCGCCGTGCCCGCCAGCCCTTCGGCGAGCCGGCCGCCGGAGGCCCAGATGGAGGCGGCCACGATCAGGCCGACGGCGGCCAGGGCGGAGGTGGCCAGCAGGGTGGCGTTCGGGTTCCGCTCGCTGCGGATGATCTCGCTCAGCTTGCCGGGGGTGGCCCAGTCGATCACGTAGAAGCCGACGATCATCAGGATCACGCCGACGGCGGCGTAGGCGGCGATGGCACCCGCGCCGCGCGCGAGGGTTTCGAGAAGGGTCACGTCAGTTCCATTCGTGCAAGAGCGTGAGTGTGGGGATCAAAGCGCGATGCGGTGGGGGACGAACGAGGAGGTGTCGTCGGTGATGAGGCCCGTGGTCTCCCGGATGCCCAGACCGGCCGCCTCGGCGGCGACCATCCAGGCGCCGAGCACCGGCCGCTGCCCCTCGAAGACGGGCAGGGCCTCGAAGCCCTGGTAGACGTAGCCCTCCTGGCCGTAGGCCCCCGGCGTCTCCTGGGTGCCCTCGGGGGTGACGATCCGCATGGAGGCGCCCTCCCTGCCGAGCAGCGGCTTGGCGATGTAGGAGGTCAGGTCGCGGGGGCCGTCGAGGTAGGCGGGCAGCAGGTTGGGGTGGCCGGGGTTGAGCTCCCACAGCACCGCCAGCAGCGCCTTGTTCGACAGCAGCGTCTTCCACAGCGGCTCGAACCAGGTGGCGTGCCGGACGGCGTGCCTGCCGAACTCGTCGGCCAGCATCCACTCCCACGGGTACAGCTTGAACACCGAGCGGATCACGCGTTCCTCGACGTCCACGAAGCGGCGGTTGAGGGAGTCCCAGCCGATGTCCTCCATGGCGACGGCGACGGTCTGCAGGCCCGCCTGCTCGGCGGTCTCCTGGAGGTAGGCCACGGTCATGGCCTCCTCGCCCGTCTCGTCGGCGTTGGTGAACGCGAAGTGCGTGGGGCCGGGCGGCAGGCGCAGCTCCCGCCAGCGCTCGATGAGCCGCTCGTGGACGGAGTTCCACTGGTCGTCGCCGGGGAAGACGTCCTGGAGCCAGAACCACTGCACCACCGACGACTCCACCAGCGACGTGGGCGTGTCGGCGTTGTACTCCAGCAGCTTGGCCGGGCCCGTGCCGTCGTAGCGCAGGTCGAAGCGGGCGTAGACGTAGGCGTCGCGGCGCTCCCACGAGCGCGCGACCTCCTCCCAGGCCCACTCGGGGATGGCGAAGTCGGCGAAGCGGCCGGCCTCGACCACGTGGTCGACGGCCCGCAGGCACATCTGGTGCAGCTCCTCGACCTGCCGCTCCAGCTCCTCGACCTCGTCGAGGGAGAAGACGTAGTGGACGGACTCGTCCCAATAGGGCCTGCTCAGCCCGGACAGGTGGGCGGCGCGGTGGTAGGCCAGCCCATGGCTCTCGATCTTCTTCTCCCAGCCGTCCCTGGGAGCGGCGTGCTCGCGGCGCATCGGTCAGCCCCCGCTGGTCCAGCTCCGGCCGAAGCCGCCGCGCTGGATCTCCTTGCCGCTGCGGCTGGTGATGGTCACGTCGGACGGCTTCAGCGTGGTGCCGCCCTCGACGCGGTTGCCCACCCGGCGCCCTCCGTAGTACCACAGGTACGCCCCGCGCGAGCCCCCGTAGTAGTAGCTGCTGCCGCCGCCTCCGTCGTCGTCGCAGTAGTCGTCGTCGACCACCTCGTACGTGCCGTCCTCCAGCTGGACGACGCAGTCGGCGGTGACCTCGTCGTCGTCGACCACGGCGGCACAGTAACCGACGACTATCACGGACAGGACGCCGAGCACCACCAGCGGGACGACCTTGGACGATTTGCGCGGCGGCTCGGTGGGCGCCTGCGGTTTTGCCATCAAACTCCTGCTTTCCTGGGCCGATCAGCCTAGCGGCGGCCCTTGTCCCCGTTCAATGTGTAGAGCCCTGTGCTTGTCGTTCACTTGGGTATGAATGAACGCATGGATCCGGTCGAGGCCCTGCGCGAGATCGCCTTTCTGCTGGAGCGCGCGGGCGAGCCCACGTACCGCGTGCGTGCCTTCCGCCGCGCCGCGGCGGTCGTGGCCGAGCTGTCCCCCGACGAGCTCGCCCACCTGGCCCACAGCGGCGCGCTCGGCGACCTGCCCGGGATCGGGAAGGTCACCGCCCTCGTGATAAACGAAAGCCTCGATGGGCAGGTTCCGACCTACTTGCGCAGGATGCGGGCGACCGAGGGCGTGGAGCTCGACGCCGAGACGGCGGAGCTGCGGGCGGCGCTCAAGGGCGACCTGCACAGCCACTCCGACTGGTCCGACGGTGGCTCGCCGATCGAGGAGATGGCCGAGGCGGCCGTCGCGCTCGGGCACGAGTATTGGGCGCTGACCGACCACTCGCCGCGCCTGACCGTGGCCAAGGGGCTGTCGGCCGAGCGGCTGGAGCGCCAGCTCGACGTGGTGGCCAAGCTGAACGAGCGGATGGCGCCGTTCAGGATCCTGACCGGCATCGAGGTGGACGTGAACCTCGACGGCTCCCTCGACCAGGAGCCCGAGCTGCTGGAACGCCTCGACGTGGTGGTCGCCAGCGTGCACTCCAAGCTGCGCATGGGCGGCGAGGAGATGACCCGCCGCATGGTCACCGCCATCGCCAACCCCCTCGTGGACGTGCTGGGTCACTGCACCGGGCGGGTGGTGCAGGCCGGCGGGAAGCGCGGAGTGAAGCGCCCGGAGTCGGAGTTCGAGGCCGAGCTGGTCTTCGAAGCGTGCCGCCGGTTCGGGGTGGCGGTCGAGATCAACTCCAGGCCCGACCGGCTCGACCCGCCGAAGCGGCTGATGCGGCTGGCGTACGAGATGGGGTGCGTGTTCTCGATCGACTCCGACGCGCACGCGCCCGGGCAGCTCGACTGGCAGCGGTACGGGTGCGAGCGCGCGGCCCGGTGCGGCATCGAGGCGGAGCGGATCGTCAACACCTGGCCGCTCGACCGGCTGCTCGGCTGGACCCGCCAGAACTAGAAAAATGGCCCGTCGTTGCGTGGCGGGAAAGCCGGTTCGGGCGTACTCTCTGCCGAGAGCAAGCCGTTTCCGGCGGGCTTTCGCCGAGAGGGCCCTGAGGCACTGGCCCAGACGTGAGACCCTTGTGGCCCGGCGGTTACGAGAGTGTGCCCGTGGCTGCCGAGCGGCCCGCGATTGTCGGTGGCGGGGCGTAGCGTTCCGGCTGTGAACCGTACCGACCGGCTCTACGCGCTCGTCGAAGACCTGCGCGCCATCGCCCCCCGTTGCCGCTCCGCCCGCGAGCTGTCCAAGCGGTTCGAGGTGAGCGTGCGCACGATCGAGCGCGACATCCAGGCGTTGCAGGAGTCGGGTGTGCCCATCTACGCCGAGCCGGGCCGCAAGGGCGGTTACGCCATCGACAAGAAGATGTCGCTGCCCCCGCTCAACTTCACCCCGGCCGAGGCCGTGGCCATCGCCGTGGCGCTCAGCCAGGCCGGCGACCAGCCGTTCGGGCGGCAGGCCCGCAGCGCCTTACGCAAGGTGGTGGCCGCGATGCCGGGCCGCGAGGGCGACCTGGCCAGAGAGCTGGCGCGGCGCGTGCAGCTCGTCCAGCTGCCGCCCGAGCAGGGCAGCGAGATCCGGCCGCTCGGCGCCGAGGGCATTTCGCGCGCGATCGAGGAGGCGCTGCTGCGCCGGCGCGTGCTCAGGCTCGACTACGCCGACGCCAAGGGCGCCCTCACCTCGCGTGACGTGGAGCCGGGGGTGTTCCTGGGCGGGCGCGGCGGGTTCTGGTATCTCGTGGCGTGGTGCCGGCTGCGCGACGACGTACGCGTCTTCCGCCTCGACCGCATCGCGGCCGCCACCGTCACCGGCGAGCGGTGCCCCGACCGGCCGCTCGAAGGCTTCGCCACCGAGGTGCCCGAGATGGCCGTGCACGGCACACTTCTCGATTAATCATTCGAAAACACCGACATAGGGTTGTCGCCATCGCGGCGAATCGTTGACTTGTTCGAGAAATGAGGAGTTGGCGATGGAGAGCTTCCCTCGCACGGGGTCTTCCACCGCAGGTGATCATTCGCTCGTCCGCCGGACTGCGCCTTCCCCGCGACAAACCGGCGGCGCGAGCGGGCCGCGTCCCCGTCCGGGGCGGGCGATCACCCCTCGCCCTGGGCACGCCGCCGATCGCCGAGCGGCGGCGCGTCCAGGGCCCTTCCCTGTCGGCCAGGGCCTTTCCGGTCAGGGCCTTTCCGGTCAGAAGGCGGCGGCCGACAGCCAGCGTTCCAGGAGCGCAGCGTCGCCGTGCACGGTGAGCGCGGCGGGGGAGCGGCGGCCGTAGAGGAGGAGCAGCAGGTCGCTCACCGGGCCGCGCACGGCGGCGCCGCCCTTGGCGTGCCCGCGCGCCCACGAGATCGTCCCTGCGGGGCCCTGCGTGATGGTCCATTCGCCGTCGGCGTCGCTCGCGTGGAGGTGGATCGTGGCCCCCTCCGCCCCGAGCGCGGCCAAGGACTTGGTGACCCACGCGGCCGACGGCAGGTTGTGGAGAAACTCCTCGACCCCGTCGATCGCGGTCCCCGCCGGGATCTCCGGGTCGGCGCCGAGCGCGAGCTCGGCGTCGGCCCGGTGCACCACCAGCTCGAAGAGCATGCGGCGCGGCCACCACGAGGCCCGCCGCTCCGGCCCCCACGTCCACACCTCCATCGACGGGTCGGTCTCGCGCAGCACCTTCACCAGCTCCGCCGCCCCCGCCCGCAGCCAGCCGGCGTCACCGCTCTGCCCCTCGGCCAGCCCGCTGGGCACCTGCCGCGACCAGATGCGCTCCTGCACCCGGTTGCGCAGCACGTGCGCGGCCCAGCGGTGGGTCTGGCCGACGTGCGTGACCAGCTCGGCGAGCGTCCATCCGGGGCAGGTCGGCACCGGCACCGACAGGTCGCCGGCCAGGGCCGCCAGGCGGGCGGCCTCCGTCTCGATTTGGGAGTGGTAGTCCATCACCCGGCCAAGACTAGGCCGCCAGGCATCGTGGCCAGGCGGCCGGGCATCGTGGCTACGCGGCCGGGCAGGTCGCGCCCTTGGCGGGCACCTTGCCGTCGATCAGATACGCGTCCACGAGCCCCTGGATGCACTTGCTGCCCGACAGGTACGCCCCGTGCCCCTCGCCCTCGTACGTCACCAGCGTCGCGGTCTTGAGCTGCGCGGTCAGTTTGGGCGCCCACTCGTACGGCGTGGCCGGGTCGCCCTTGCCGCCCACGACCACGATCGGCGCGGACCCGGTGGCGTTCACGTGCCGCGCCTCGTCGCTGCCCTTGGCCGGCCACACCCGGCACAGCCCGCCCGAGCCCTCGCTGCCGAACAGCGGCGAGATCTTCAGCGCGGCCGCCTCGGTGCGCCGCAGCGTCGCCTCGTCGGGCCGCTCGGCGGTGTCCACGCAGGTGATCGCGGGGAAGCTGGTCATCTGGGTGGAGTAGGAGCCGTCGGGGCTGCGCCCGGTGTAAGAGTCGGCCAGGTAGAGCAGCGCCTCGCCGTCACCCTTGAGCGCCGCGCCCAGCGCCTCCTCCAGGAACGGCCAGGTCAGCTCCGAGTAGAGCGCGGCGGCCACGCCGGTGGAGGCCAGGCCCTGGGTGAGCTGGCGGTTGCCCACCTTGATGGGCTGGGCGGTGAGCTGGTTGAGCAGGTTCTCGACGTTCGTGTGGGCGGTGGCCTCGTCCTTGCCGAGCGCGCAGGTCTCCTTCACGCACTTGCGCAGGAAGCTCTCGTACGCCTGCTGGAAGCCGCGCGTCTGCGCGAGCGTGCGCTGCTCGAACGTGACCGTCGGGTCGAGCGGCGCGTCGAGCACCATGCGGCCCACGTTCTTCGGGAACAGGGTGGCGTAGACGGCGCCGAGCTGCGTCCCGTACGACATGCCGACGTAGTTGAGCTTGGGGTCGCCGACGGCGTCGCGGATGCGGTCCATGTCGCGGGCGGCGTTCACGGTGCCGACGTGCGGCAGGATCTTGCCGGAGTTCTGCTGGCAGAGGGCGGCGAAGCGCTTGTTGGCCGCCGCGACCTGCTTGTCCGTCTCGTCGTCGGGTGGCAGCGTGTCGAGGGCGACGAAGGTGTCCATCTCGGCGCCGCTGCCGCAGCGCACGCCGGAGCTGCGCTCGACGCCGCGCGGGTCGAAGCTGACCAGGTCGTAGCGGGCGCGCAGCGCGGTGAGCGCCTTGGCGGCCTGGTCGAGCGTGTCGACACCGGACGCGCCGGGGCCGCCGAAGTTGAACACCATCGAGCCCAGCGGCTTGCCCTTGCCCGTGGCCGGCAGCTTGATCAGCGCCAGCTCCAGCTTCTCGCCGTCGGGCTGCGCGTAGTCGAGGGGCACGGTGAGCTTGCCGCAGCGGATCGAGGCGTCCTGGCGGGCCGGTGGCTCGCCGTCTGGGCGCTTGATGTCCGTACAGGCACCCCAGGAGATCTTGTCGGAAGCGGCTGTGGAGTCCGCTGAAGGCCCGGACGCGGGCTCCGCGGGAACCGCGGAGCAACCGGTGGCGGCCGCCAGGAGCAGGGCGGCGGCTGTAACGCGACGCATGACGAACTTCCCCTCACATCTCTCAGGGGGAAGTAGTGCCCACAATACGTGACCGTGCACCAAACCAGGGTGAGGCGGCACGTACCCCTCCTGAACGTGCCGCCTCACTAGGCCAAACGGCGCGGACGGCCGAATATGACGGCGCTCCCGCGAAGGAAATTCGCGGGAGCGCCCTTCTTGGATGACTGACTCAGACGCCCATCGACTGGGTGTCGTTGCTCTCCGCGCCACCGGCCTCGGTGACGCCGTTCTTCAGGTGGTACTTGGCGATGGCCTCGCGCAGCACCTCGCCGTCGAGCTCGCCCCGCTTGACCAGGCTGGTCAGCACGGCCAGCGTGATCGAGGCGGCGTCCACGTGGAAGTGGCGGCGCAGCGCCGAGCGGGTGTCGGACAGGCCGAACCCGTCGGTGCCCAGCGAGGACCAGTCACCCGGCACCCACTGCGCGATCTGGTCCTGCACCGCCTTCATGTAGTCGCTGACGCCCACGAACGGCCCCTGCGCCTGCGAGAGCACCTGGGTGACGTACGGGACGCGCTTCTCCGCGTCGGGGTTGAGGAGGTTGTGCTCCTCGCAGGCCAGCGCGTCGCGGCGCAGCTCCGACCACGACGTCGCCGACCACACGTCGGCCGACACGCCCCAGTCTTCGGCCAGCAGCCGCTGCGCCTCCATCGCCCACGGGCCGGCCACGCCGGAGGCCAGGATGTTGGCCTTCGGGCCCTGCGTCTGCGGGCCGTCGGCGAACTTGTACAGGCCCCTGAGCAGGCCCTGCACGTCGATGTTCGCCGGCTGCGCCGGCTGCAGGTAGGGCTCGTTGTAGACGGTCAGGTAGTAGAAGATGTCCTCCGGCTGGTCGCCGTACATCCTCCTGAGGCCGTCCTTGACGATGTGCGCCACCTCGAACGCCCACGACGGGTCGTAGGAGACGGCGGCCGGGTTCGTCGAGGCGATGAGCGGCGTGTGGCCGTCCTCGTGCTGCAGGCCCTCGCCGTTGAGCGTGGTGCGGCCCGCGGTGGCGCCCAGCAGGAAGCCGCGGCCCATCTGGTCGCCCATCTGCCACATCTGGTCGCCGGTGCGCTGCCACCCGAACATCGAGTAGAAGATGTAGATCGGGATCATGTGCTCGCCGTGCGTGGCGTAGGCGGTGCCGGCCGCGATCGCCGAGGCCATCGAGCCCGACTCGCTGATGCCCTCGTGCAGGATCTGGCCCTGCGTGGCCTCCTTGTACGACAGCAGCAGCTCGCGGTCGACGGCCTCGTACGTCTGCCCGTGCGGCGAGTAGATCTTGGCCGTCGGGAACATCGCGTCGAGACCGAACGTGCGCGCCTCGTCGGGGATGATCGGCACGAACCGGTGGCCGATCTCCTTGTCGCGCATGAGGTCCTTCAGCAGCCGCACGAACGCCATGGTCGTGGCCACCTGCTGCTTGCCCGAGCCCTTGCTGAAGGTGCTGTAGACCTCGTCGCCGGGCAGCTTGACCGGCTTGGCGCGCACGACCCGCTTGGGCAGCACGCCGCCGAGCGCCGCGCGGCGCTCCTTCATGTACTGGATCTCCGGGTCGTTCTCGCCCGGGTGGAAGTACGGGGGCAGGTCGCCTTCCAGGGCCGAGTCGGGGATCGGCAGGTAGAGCCGGTCCCGGAACTCCTTCAGCTCGGCCTTGGTGAGCTTCTTCATCTGGTGGGTGGCGTTGCGGGCCTCGAAGTCCTTGCCCAGGGTCCAGCCCTTGATGGTCTGGGCGAGGATCACCGTCGGCTGGCCGACGTGCTCGCGGGCCGCCTTGAACGCCGCGTACACCTTGCGGTAGTCGTGGCCGCCGCGCGACAGCTTGCGGATGTCGTCGTCGCTCAGGTGCTCGACCATCTTGCGCAGGCGCGGGTCGGAGCCGAAGAAGTGCTCGCGGATGTAGGCGCCCGACTCGACCGAGTAGGTCTGGAACTGGCCGTCGGGGGTGGTGTTCATCTGGTTGACCAGCACGCCGTCGACGTCGGCCGCCAGCAGCGGGTCCCAGTCGCGGCCCCACACGACCTTGATCACATTCCAGCCGGCGCCGCGGAAGTACGACTCCAGCTCCTGGATGATCTTGCCGTTGCCGCGTACCGGACCGTCGAGCCGCTGCAGGTTGCAGTTGATCACGAACGTGAGGTTGTCGAGCTCCTCACGCGCGGCCAGGCCGATCGCGCCCAGCGACTCGGGCTCGTCCATCTCGCCGTCGCCGAGGAACGCCCACACGTGGCTGCGGCTCGTGTCCTTGATCTGCCGGTTGAGCAGATAACGGTTGAACCGCGCCTGGTAGATCGCGCCGATCGGGCCCAGGCCCATCGAGACCGTCGGGAACTCCCAGAAGTCGGGCATGAGCCGCGGGTGCGGGTAGGAGGGCAGGCCGTGGAAGCCGTGCGACAGCTCCTGACGGAACGCGTCGAGCTGCGCCTCGTTGAGCCGGCCCTCGAGGAAGGCGCGGGCGTAGATGCCCGGCGCTGCGTGCCCCTGGAAGAAGACCTGGTCGCCCGACTCGCCGTGGTCTTTACCGCGGAAGAAGTGGTTGAAGCCCACCTCGTACAGGGAGGCGGCCGAGGCGTAGGTGGCGATGTGGCCGCCCACGTTGGTGCGGGCGTTGGCCCGGGACACCATGATGGCCGCGTTCCAGCGGATATAGGCGCGGATGCGGCGTTCGACGTGCTCGTCGCCCGGGAACCAGGGCTCGCGCTCCGGCGGGATCGTGTTGATGTAGTCGGTGCTGCGCAGGCCCGGCACGCCGACCTGGTGCTCGCGGGCGCGCTCCAGCATGCGGAGCATGAGGTAGCGGGCTCTGGTGCGGCCCTCCGTCTTGACGACGTTGTCGAGAGACTCGAGCCACTCGTTGGTCTCGCTGGGGTCGACATCAGGCAGCTGGCTGGGTAGGCCGTCGCTGATGATCGAGAATCGCTGGCGTCCGGAAGCCACTGGGTCTCGCCTTCCGAGATGGACTGATGTCTGGTCTGGGTCGCCTTCCATCCTGGTCGCTAGCCGTAGAAAACGCATCTCTACTTGCCAGTAACCAGAGTGTCCCTGCTGGCAGGGCCATCTGCGATGGCCTAGACCACCGATGGTAGGACGAATCGCACCAAAGGTTACATCCCTGGGTCAATTTAACAAGACAGGAAAACGGACGAAATTTCGCTCGAATCCCGGTTGCGCCGGGGATGCCTCCTCCGTAGCTCGTAACCTCCCCGTGGGGGAGGTTTCTCACTCGCGGCGGGCGAGTCTAGCCGCCCCACCTGGAGCCCAGGGCGCGCGCCCCTGAAGTGGCAGGTCGCGGTGCGGCGTGGTACCGCCGCTGGGCGGGGCCGCGTACGGCGCGGTACATGTGGCATTGCACGCACTACAAGAAAACGGTACGCGCGCGCACGCCCGCTTCTGCGGGCGCACCTGCCGACGTCACGCGGTAGCCCGCCCCTACGTGCGTGCCTGCCGACGTCGTGAGCCGGTCACCCGTCCCTGAGTGCGTGCCTGCCGGCGTCGCGGGCCGGTCACCGGTCGCTGGGTGCGTGCCTGCTGGGCTGGCGTCGTGGGCTGCTCGCCCTCCCTATGTGCGTGCCTGCCGGGTCGCGGGCTGCTCACCCGTCCCTGGGTGTGTGCCTGCTTCCGGTGTCGTGAGGCCCTCACCCGCCTCTGCGTGCGAGCCCGCTGGCGTCATACGCCGCTGCCCGCGCCTGCTGGCGTCCAGGGCCGTTGCATGCGACTGCTGGCGTCCAGGGTCGCTGCTCGCGCTTGCTGGCGTCATGGGCCTCTCACCCGTCCCTGCGTGCCCGCCTGTCGGCCGCCGTTATGCGCCGCTTGCTCGTCCGGCGGCTCCGTGCCGGTGCGCCGAGCCGCCGCTTAACGGACCGAACACGCCGCCACCCCGCCACGTGCCCCTCTCGCGGTACGCCGCCCAGCTCGCGCCGCGTCGGCGAGACCTCGTACGAAGGAGCCCGGCGCAACGCGCACGGCGGCCGACCCAGCACCGCCCCCGCCACGTGCCCACCTCGGCAACGCGCCCTCACCACCCGCCATGCGCCCCGCGCTCGCGACGCCCGCCTGCCCACATGCCCGCCCGGCCACACTCCGCCTGGCCACACGCCCCGCCTGGCCACACTCCGCCTGGCCGCTCGCCCCGCCCGGCCACACTCCGCCTGGCCGCTCGCCCCGCCCGGCCACACGCCCGCCCCGCCACGCGTCCCACTCGCCCCCGCCACATGTCCCCGGCCACCCGCCAACTCGCGCCGCGTCGGTGAGACGCCGTACGAAGGAGCCCGGCGCAACGCCCACGGCGGCCGACCCAGCGCCGGCCTCCGCCACGTGCCCACTCCAAGAACCCGCCCTCACACCCCACTCCTCGCGCTCAGGAAGCGCCCCCGACGCGCCTCCGTCACGCGCGTCCGCCACGCGCCTCCTCCCACCGCGCGCCAGCCCGCCAGGGTCCGAGACCGCGGGGCCCCTCAGGGCCCGTCGTCCCCTCCGTGTCCGGTAACAATCTGGTCATCATTCGATCTCTATCCACCCCCTCGGCAAAACTTCGGAATCGCTCTTTTCGTCCGGCAATCGGCGTACCAATGTGGGAGGTATGAATGCGACGGTAGGCGACCGCCTCCTGATGCACGGGAATACGGTCGGCGAAAGCGACCGGGGAGGCGTAATCACGGAGGTGCAGGGCACGGACGGCGGCCCGCCGTACGTGGTCCGGTTCGACGACGGGCACACCGGGCTGGTGTTTCCGGGCCCCGATGCCGTGGTCGTGCCTAAGTAGGATTTCCGTGTGAGATCTGAAATCATCTCTGTGGCCACGGGTTCTCGAGAGACGGTGCATGACATCACGGCCGAATGCGCCGATTTCGTACGTGCCCAGGGTGAAGACGGGCTGCTGCACGTCTTCGTGCCGCACGCGACGGCCGGTGTCGCGCTGCTCGAGCTGGGTTCGGGCAGTGACGACGACCTGCTGGCCGCCCTGCGTGACCTGCTGCCGGCCGACGACCGCTGGCGTCATGCGCACGGGTCGCGGGGGCACGGCAGGTCGCACGTGATGCCCGCGCTGATCCCGCCGTACGCGACGATCCCCGTGCTGGGCGGGCGAATGGCGCTGGGCACGTGGCAGTCGGTGGCGCTGATCGACCTGAACGTCGACAACCGGCAACGTCAGGTTCGCCTGTCGTTTTTGTCTGATTGATTCTGGCCGACTACGGCCGTACCCGTGGCGACCGTTGACGACTGAGGGTCACAGCGTGTGGACTGTGCCGAAGCGATAAACCGCATAAGCGGGGCCACTCAAGCAGGAGGGATAAACGTGAGCGCGACCGCGGGTCAGGCGCAGGGCGAGCGCGGCCTGGCCGAACGACTCGGCCTCAAGCCGGGTCAGGTGGTGCAGGAGATCGGTTGGGACGAGGACTCCGACGACGAGCTTCGCGAGTCCATCGAGAACCTGACCGGCAACGAGCTGCTGGACGAGGACAGTTACGACGTCGTCGATGTGGTGCTGCTGTGGTGGCGCGACGGCGACGGGGACCTCTTCGACGCTCTGACCAACGCCATGCGAGCACTCGCCGATGGCGGCCAGATCTGGCTGCTCACTCCCAAAGCGGGGCGCGAGGGCCACGTGGAGCCGAGCGACATCGGGGAGGATGCGACCACCGCGGGTCTCTCGCAGACCAGCAGCATCTCCGCCGCACCCGACTGGTCCGGCACCCGGCTCGTCCCGCCGAAGGGCCGCCGGTAGGGGGCTCGAGCGCCTGCCGTACGGCAGGATGAGGGTTGTGAACGCACATCCTGCCGAGGTCGGCGCCCTGGCTCCGGATTTCGAGCTGCAGGACCAGCACGGCACCCCGGTGAGCTTGTCTCGGCTCCGGGGCGAGAAGGTCGTGCTGGTCTTCTACCCGCTGGCGTTCAGCGGGATCTGTTCCAGCGAGCTGTCCGCCCTGCGCGATCACCCGATCGAGGGCGCGCGGCTCCTGACCGTCTCCGTCGACTCCGTCTTCACGCATCGTGCGTGGGCGGATCGCGAGGGTTACACGTTCTCCCTGCTCTCTGATTTCTGGCCACACGGACAGGTCGCGCAGGCGTACGGTGTGTTCGATGAGGCGAAGGGGCTCGCTCGGCGGGGGAGCTTCATCATCGACGGCGAGGGCGTGATCCGGTGGTCGGTGGTCAATCCGATCTCCTCCGCTCGCGACGTCGCCGACTATGTCAAGGCACTCGCCGATATTCCGTGACTTCGCGGACTTCGTGACTTTCGGAGGGAAGGATGCCCTGCTACCGGTGCGGGGCCCGGCAGACGGACCCGGTGCGCGGCGCAAGCCCGTGGCAGCGCGGGGTGCGCAACGAGTCCCAGGTGCTGATCTGCCCGGACTGCCAACGACTGCACGACCTCGACCTCGACGCCTGCTCCACCTGCGCCTCCACGGCGCTCATCTGCCGGCTGGGCGAGGTCGAATGCCGCTCCTGCGGGGCCGTGTGGCTGGCGCGCTCGTCCGACGCCCTCGACCGCCCGGCCGCGGTGGCACCGCCGCCCGGGCTGTCGGCCGAGGTCGAGGCGGCACTCAACCGGGTGCTCGGACGGGCCTGAGCCCGCCCTGTGAGCCCGGCCGCGGCCCGCTCCTGCCCGGAAACCCTCCACTCGCGGTACGGGGCGCACGGCCTCACTGAGCACCGCGCGCCGAACGTCCCTCGCAGGAGCCCGAAGCCGGACACGAAGCTCAACAGCCTCGAAGCCGACTCGGAGGCGACTCGGAGCCGACTCGGAGGCGATTCGGAGCGCGGCTCGAAGGCGGCTCTGAGCCATCGACATGGACGCAGAGCCCACAGCCCTCCACAGGGACCCCACAGCCCTCCACCGGGACGAGGAAGCCGGAGCCACGGCACACCCTTTCCAGACATTTACTGAGCTGCGCTATCGTCTCCTTCCGTGTCTGCAATGAGTTCGTTCGTCGTCGCGCTCGACGTCGGTGGTACGTCCATGAAGGGCGGCCTGGTCAGCGAGTCCGGCGCGGTGCTGCTGAGCGAGCGGCGCCCGACCCCCCGAGCCGAGGGCCCGGAGGCGGTCGTGGCGGCCATCTCCGCCTTCATCAGCCACCTGGCCGCCTCGGGCGACGGCAACCCGGCCGGCGTCGGCCTGGCCGTTCCGGGCCTGGTGACGGAGAACGCGGCCGTGTACGCGGCGAACCTCGGCTGGCGCGACGTCCCCGCCTCCAGCTTCACCACCCTGGACATCCCGGTGATGCTCGGCCACGACGTCCGCACGGGCGGCCTGGCCGAGAGCATCCTCGGCGCCGGCCGCGGCCTCACGGACTTCCTCTTCCTCCCCATCGGCACGGGCATCGCCGGCGCCTCGATCATCCGCGGCGAGCCGTACGGCGGCTCCTCCGGCTGGGCCGGCGAGATCGGCCACACCCCCGTCTTCCCGGACGGCGAGCAGTGCGCGTGCGGCCAGTTCGGCTGCCTGGAGACGTACGCGTCGGCCGCCTCGGTCGGCCGCCGCTACAGCCAGCGGGCCGGCGTGGAGGGCGTCAAGGCGGAGCAGGTGGTCTCCTCGGACGACCCGATCGCCATCGAGGTCTGGGACGAGGCCGTGGAGGCCCTGTCGCTGGCTCTGGCCACGTACACACTGCTGCTGGACCCCTCGGTGATCGTGCTGGGCGGCGGCCTGGCGGAAGCGGGCCCGGCCCTGTTCGACCCCGTCCGCACCCGCCTGATCAAACGCCTCGCCTTCCGCGACGCACCCCCGCTGGTCCCGGCCGCCCTCGGCGTGGACGCCGGCATGCTCGGCGCCTCCCTCCTGGGCTGGCGCGCCGCGGGCCGACCTGAGCTGGGGCCCGGCTGGGCGGTGGATGTGCGATCGGGGCCGTTGGTGTCGTAAGGTGTAGTGCCGATCAGGGGCGGTTAGCTCAGCGGTAGAGCACTCGCCTTACAAGCGAGGGGTCACTGGTTCGAACCCAGTACCGCCCACCTGCGACCTCAGCCCCGTCTCCCAGCGTGGAAACGGGGCTTCCTGCCATTAGCTCACGTACCAGGGCTGCTCGTGATCGCCCCGAGCGCTCCGCCGCCATCTCCCCCCGGCGGGGGAGGGCGTCAGGGGAGGGGTCGGCTAGCGTCGGTCCGCATGAAGCGCCATCTTGCCCGGGCCGTGCGGGCCGGGGTCTACCAGTTGCTGGGCGCTGCGTTGCTGTCTCCGGTCGCCGCCGGGCTCGGCTTGCTGATCCTCGGCGAGCCGACGCCGGGACGGGTGCTGGTGTTGTGGGCGGCGTGCGCGCCCGCCTCGGTGCTGCTCGCGATGATGCCGCTGACGCGCCGGCTGGAGGTGGCCGCGCTGTCGGAGCTGCTCGGTGTCGATGTGCCCGAGCGTGGTGATCGGCTCTACCTGGTGGTGCTGACCAGCCTGCATCTGTACGTCGGTGCGTCGCTCAGCGCGGCTGTGCTGGCCCTGGCTCCCGGGCTGCTTCCCGAGGGGTGGCGGGTGGCGTCCGGTGAGGTGGCCGAGGTGCTGGGGCTCGCCGTCGTCGTGGTGGCCGTGATGGTCGGCGCGGGGTTCGGGCAGCGTTGGGCGGCGCGGCGGTTGTTGCGTTCCGAGCCGTCCCGGGTGATCGACGAGCTTGGACGGCGCCAGGCGCTCGCTCTGGAGCTGCACGACTCCGTCGGCCATGCCCTCAGCGTCGTCCTGGTGCAGGCCATGGCGGCCGAGGCGGCGTTGCAGCGGGCCGCCCCGGCGCTCGCCGCAGAGTCGCTCGGACATTTGACGGCCACCGCCCGCGATGCCCAGCAGGAGCTGGACGTGCTGCTGAACGTGCTCGACGACGGTATGGCGGGGGAGACGCCCACTCTGGAGGCGCTCGGCGCGCTCACTCACGGCCTCGACGTCCGGGTCAGTGTCGGTGATCTCGGCAAGGTGCCCGTCGCGACGTCGCGGGCGGCGTTCGCGATCGTGAGGGAGGCGCTCACCAACGCGCTGCGCCACGGGCGCGGCCCGGTCACGCTCAGTGTCGCCGTGGCCGCCGGCCTGGCCCTGACCCTGGAGAACGCGATCCTGGGCAAGCCCAGCGAGCCGGGACGTGGACTGACCGGCATGCGCATGCGGGCCCGTCTCGCGGGTGGGACGTGCGAGTGGGAGGAGGTGGACGGGACGTGGCGCGTACGGGCGAGTCTGCCGCTGTGATCCGGGTCGTCCTGGCCGACGACGAGAAGCTCATCCGCTCGGGCTGGGCCACCATGCTCTCCCTGCACGACGACATCGAGGTGACGGCCGAGGCCGCCGACGGCCGTGCGGCGGTCGCGGCCGGCGCCGGCGCGGACGTCGTGCTGATGGACATCCGCATGCCCGGCATGGACGGCCTGGCCGCGACCCGGGAGCTGGCCCACCGCTCGCCGGGGACGCGCGTCATCGTGGTCACCACGTTCGAGAGCGACCAGCTCGTCTGGGGTGCCCTGCGTGCGGGCGCCGCCGGGTACGTGCTCAAACGCTCGCCCGCCGGCGAACTCGTCGAGGCGGTCCGCCTCGTGCACCGGCGCGACGCGGTGCTCTTCCCCGGCGCGCTGCGCCGCATCGCCGCGCCGCATGCCGGCAGCGCCCGGCAGCGCGGGCCGGTCGTCGAGCTGACGCCGCGCGAGCTGGACGTGCTGCGGCACGTGGCGCTCGGGCTGAACAACGCCGAGATCGCCTCCGCGCTGCACGTCACCAGGGAGACGGTCAAGACGCACGTCGGCAACGTCCTGGACAAGCTCGGCGCCCGCGACCGCACCCAGGCGGCCGTGCTCGCCTACGAGCTCGGTCTCGTCAGCAGCGGCCTCGCAGAGGTGGGGCACCGCTTCTCCGCCGAGATGATCATGTAGGTGCCGGGTCGTCATCGCCCTGCCGGAACGGCCCGGCGGCGCAGCCAGTAGGCCAGGACGGCCACGGCGAGCAGCGCGCCCCACAGCGGGTACGGCCAGAGCAGCAGCGCACCCGGCTGGCCGCGCAGCACGGAGTCGATCACGAGCCCCGGCGAGGCCAGGCAGCAGAGGCCCGCGACTGTGCCACCGGCGATGACCGGCAGCCCCACCGGGACGGGACGCCCGTGCACGATCGGCACCCAGCGCGGGAACACCTCACCCCACCTGCTGATCAGCCCGAGGGTCAACGCGGCGCCCGCCAGCGCGGCGAAGGCGAGCAGCAGCCCCTGGAGCCGGGTGTCGGCCCTGAGCGCCCCGGTGACGTCGGCGTCGGTGGGCCACGGGGTCAGCCAGGTCAGCCGGTACAGCGCGTACGGGAGCGGGCACAGCGCCGCCCCGATCGTGGCGATCCGCCCCCACCTGCGGGCTGACTCGGGCCTGATCCAGCGCGGCCGTTCGCCCGTTCTGAACGCCCTCGCCGCGATCACCGCCCACACGGCGCAGGCGGCCGCGTTGGCGAGCGTCCAGCCGAGCCGGCCGCCGAACGAGGCGAAGTCGCTCGCGACGTTGCCCAGGTAGCGTCCCACCAGGGGCAGCGCGCCGAACCCGGTGATCGTGTCCGCCGCCGCGAGGGCGGCCAGCGCGGCGACTCCCACCAGGCCGAACGCCTTCCCGCGCGCGGCCGCCACCACCACGACGCCGAGCAGGGCCACGGGCCCCAGGATCGCCAGTCCGTAGGCGAAGACGGACATGATGCCGGCGTCGGAGAGCACCACGCCGAAGAAGAGCAGCTCGGCGACCGCGCCGGCGCGCACGACCGGCCCCGGGCCGAAGATCACCGCCAGGCCCACCAGCCCGGCGGCCACGGTCATGGGGCCGGTCACGTCGTGCTCGAGCAGGTGGGTGAGCGACACCTTCACGCGGTCGGCCGCGCCGAACGGATAGCTGGCGGGGGCCGTCCACCACAGGATCCCCACGGCGGTCACGGCGAGCGACAGGAGCGCGCCCAACGTCCGGATGTTTCTGGTCATGCGGCTCACGCTACGAACGCCTGGCCGCCGCCACCTCCCCCTCCTGGGGGAGGCCGCTCACCGGCACACGGGGCCTTCCCGGTAGGACGGGTAGGCGGGCGTCCAGCCCAGCTCCCTCCTGGCCAGATCGGTGCTCAGCCGCAGCCGCGTCCCCACCATGAGGGCGTGCAGGTACGGCGTGGCGCGCAGCAGCCGGCCGGGCACCGTCAGCGGGGCGGGAGCGCCGGCCGCCCGCGCCAGCGCCCTGACGTACTCGTCGAACCGGGCCGGGTGGTCGTCGGCGATGTTGTAGGCCCGGCCCGGCCGGCCGCGCTCCAGGGCGGCCACCGTGGCGGCGGCCGCGTCCTCGATGTGGATCAGCGAGACGGTGCCCGCCGGGCGGGGGACGGGAAGCAGGCGCCTCCTGGCCATCCTCATCAGGTGCCAGGTGGTCGGCTCCGGGCCGTAGAACATGCCGTAGCGCAGGGAGATGCCGCCGACCGCGAACGCCTGCTCCTCGTTGGCGCGCATCGAGCGCATGTGCGGGTCGAAGGCTCCCTGGCCGGGCTCGGCGAACGGGCGGTCCTCGGTCACCGGCTCGTCGCCGTGGTCGCGGTAGCCGTACCCGAGGAAGAACGACTGGGTGAGGAACCTGCGGGCGCCGACCAGCCCGGCGGCCTCGACGAGGTGGGCGGTGCCGCGCTCGCGCAGGGCGTCGGTGGCGTACAGGGCGCGGTGGAAGAGCGGCAGGCCGGTGATGGCGGTGGCCTGGTGGACGACGGCGTCCGCCTCCAGGCCGTCGAGCGCGGTCAGGAGCGCGTCGCGGTCCATCACGTCCGCGACCACGGCCGTGGCGCCCGCGGCCGCGAGCTTCCGGACGCCGGTGGCGGATCTCGTGATGCCGCGGACCTGGTGGCCGGCGGCGAGCAGCTGACGTACCAGGACCGTGCCCAGCGTGCCGGTCGCGCCGGCGACCAGCACCTTCACGCGCCCGCCCCCTGACCCGCGCGGCGGGCGGCCGTCATGCGCAGCCTGGCCACCAGCCCGGCCGCCCCCACCACGGAGAACGCCAGCAGCAGCCAGGGGTCGGAGGCGCGACCGCCGAGGTCGAGGTCGGTCGCGTGGTTGACAGCGTGGAAGGTGTTGGTGAACACGAAACCCGCCAGCACCAAGGTGACGACGTCCCGCCAGCGCAGCGCGCACACCAGCATCAGCCCGATGCCGAGCTGGAACACCCCTGCGTCGTGCAGGAAGTGCACGTGGTTCGGCCAGCCGGCCCAGGCGGCGAACCCGGCCGGATCGACCCGCGCCCACCCGCCGGTGATCAGCATCGACGCCGCGGCCAGCACCAGGGCGGCCCTGATGAGGATGCTCATGTCAGACCTCCGCGCTCTCGCCGGCCCTGACGGGCTCGCGGGCGGCCAGCAGGGCCAGCACGCCGATGGCCAGGATCGGCCAGCCGCCCGTGACCGGGAAGTACAGGACGCACAGGGGCACGCCGATGCCCACCAGGTACCAGCCGAGCTGGGCGGGCAGCCGGCCGGTCGTGGCGATGACGTGCCGGGAGAGGGTGCCCAGGGCGAGGAGGGCGACGCCCGCGGCGAGGAACCAGACGCTGGCCTCGCGGGCGAAGTAGTCGCCGGCCTCGAGGTCGACGAGGGCGCGGAAGAAGCCGTCGCCCGCGATGGCGGCCCAGGCGTTGGGCTGCGCGAACGCCCAGACGAAGTGCACCAGGGCGAGGGCGATGATCAGCCGGGGGACCCAGCGGGTCAGCGTGCTTGCTCGTGGACTCATGAGCGTGACCATACCGTACCTTATGGTATGGCTCGGGGGAGGGGCATACCGTCTGGTACGGTATGCGCGTGGCGTCCAAGGGTGAATGGCTGGAGGCCGGGCTCGCCATCGCGACCCGGGACGGCATCCGGGCAGTGACGATCGAGCGGCTCTGCGCCGACCTCGGCCGCACCAAGGGCTCCTTCTACCACCACTTCAAGGGCATCCGCGGCTACAAGTCCGACCTGCTCGCGCACATCGAGGCCGAGCACACCGGCCGCCTCATCGCCGGCGCGGAGGCCGCCGGCCCGAGCGGGCACGACAAGATCCAGGGCCTGCTCGACCTGGTGCTGGAGGCGTACGCGGGCAGCCGCGACCTGGCGACGGCCGTCCGCGCCTGGGCCCGGCAGGACGCCGACGTCCACGCCTTCCAGGAACGCGTCGACCGCATGCGCATGGACTATCTGCGTTCGCTGTGGCTGGAGCTCGGCGGGGAGCCGGACGAGGCCGAAGGCATGGCCAAGCTTCTTTACCTGATCCTCGTCGGCGCGCAGCAGGTCGTCCCGCCCATCTCGGCCGAGGATCTGCGCGGCGTCTACGCGCTGGCCATGCGCTCCGTCCCGCCCGGCTGACGGACACCGGTCGCGGCGTCGTCACGCCACTCGATCCTGATCCCCGCCCCCGCGACCAGGTCTGGCACGCCATCAAGCACCCCGACCCCACGGACATCCGCCTCGCCAAGCCGCTGTTCGCCCTCCGTGACCTGGCCTCCCGCCTGCGCAACGGCCACGCGCAGCTCGACCTGCCGAGCTTCACCACGCTCGCCGAGAACCCCGGCCGCGAGGTCGTGGACGGCGTGATCGGCCAGTGGTGGCGGCTGGGCCGGGCCGAGAACGTCTCCTCGGTCACCGACCTCGACGGCTTCCTCGCCTTCGACCGTCCCGGCTTCGCCAAGGCCACGTTCAGCTTCCTCCTCGACGACGCCGGCGACGGCCGCATCCGCCTCATCACCGAGACCCGCGTCCAGGCGACCAGCCCGGACGCGCGCCGGGCGTTCCTGCGGTACTGGCTGCTCATCCGGCTCGGCAGCGGTCTCGTCCGGCGGGCCATGCTCTCGGCCGTCCGCGCCCGCGCGCTCCAGGCCCCCTCGCGCCCATGACCTCGTTCAGTCGGTGGGCTCCGCGTCGGGCCGCACGTCCTTCTCCTCGCCCCCTTCGGACGCCACCTCCCGCCGCTCCTCCTCGGCCTTCTGCTCGGGGTCGGGCGGCGGCTCGATCGGCTCGGCCGGGATCGGGCGTGGCGTGTGCCGTACCTGGACTCCGGCTCGTGCCACCAAGGCGTCGGACTCTCCGGAGACCTGTCCGACTGCGGGCGGCATCTCCTCGGGAGGCTTCTCGTCGGTCATGAACGCCAACTGCCCGAGCCCCGACCCGCAAACCCGCCGCCTGCTCGGCGGAAAAGGGGTGGAGACGTCGCGTCCCAGGGTGGGATAGTCGGGGCGCACGCCTGCATAGCTCAGTCGGTGAGAGCGCCGCACTCATAATGCGGAGGTCCCAAGTTCGAGTCTTGGTGCAGGTACGCGAAGGCAGGACGGCACCCGGTGCCGGCGTGAATGCCGCACTCTTGGCCGCTCAGCACTGATCCATGGTTTTCCCGTTGAACGGAAGCGCGAGTGACAGGCCGGCTTCCCCGGCGGGGATGCGGTGGTGGGTCAGCGGGGTCGGTGGCCCTTCCTCCGCCGGCCGGGCTGCGTGCCCCGGCGGCCCACGGCGTTCTGGCTTGGTTTGGGGCTCTGTCGTCGTGCGGGCTTCTGCGCGGGGGAGGCGGCGGCGTTGCGGCCGCGGGAGCTGTTCACCGTCCGGCCGCGAACGATGCCGATGAACTCCTCCACCAGGTCGGTGGTCGCGTCCGCCGGCCAGGCCAGCGCGACCTGCGACTGCGGTGCGTCCGTCACCGGACGGTAGGTGAGGTCCTTGCGGTGGTGGAGGCGGGCGAGTGACTGCGGGACCAGAAGCAGCCCGGCGCCGGAGGCCACGAGCTGGATCGCGTCCGCGGTCGTGTCGGGACGGGTGAACGCGGGCTGCCCGGGCAGGGCCGGCCACTCGATGGTGTCGTCCAGCGGATGGAACACGTCGTCATCGGCCAGGTCGGCGGTCTCGATCTCGTCGGCGGCGGCCACCGCGTGGTCCTTCGGCACCACGACCACCGTCGTCTCCACGTAGAGCGGGATCACGCTGAGACCGTCACGCTCGACCGGCAACCGCACGAACGCGGCATCCGCGCCGCCGTCGCGCAGCAGCGCCACCGCCTCGGCGGCGGGCACCGCGACCAGGGTGAGCGGTACCTCCGGCATCCTCTCGGCCCAGATCCTGACCCACTTCGCGGGCGTCACCCCAGGCACGTACGCCAGCCGGAACTCGTCGCCGCTCTCACCATCAGTCACCGCCTCAGGGTACCGATGTCAGGAAACGCGCCCCGACTGGCTACTCTTGGCCCCATGACCTCGTCCAAACCGAAGAGCGTCCAGACGATGAAGCCCGAGACCGCGGCCAAGAAGCTGGGTGTCCTCTTCTCGGCCACCCCCGCCGAGTTCCAGGCGGGTGTCGTCTCCAGGGACGAGCTGAACGAGCTGCAGGCGAAGCCGCCGGCCTGGCTCACGGACCTGCGCCGCAACGGCCCGCACCCGAAGCAGGTCGTCGCCGCCAAGCTCGGCGTCTCCATCTCCGGCCTGGCCAGGGCCGGCATCACCGAGCCGCTGACCACGGCCGAGATCGAGGCGCTGAAGGCGGAGAACCCGGAGTGGCTGGAGCACGAGCGGGCCGTCCACGCCGAGGCCCGCAAAGAGGCGCTCCGCCTCAAGCAGCGCTAGTCGTCGGTACGGCTCCGCCGCACGCCGGGTGTCGGACAACCAGGCAGCAAGGGCGGGTTCCTGCCTGCTCAGGTGCTATCCGGCGGCGGCCAGGCGGCCCCGGAACTCCGCCGTGGCGCTCTCGAAAACGGCGTTCAGCTGCTTCAGCTCGTCCTCGGTCGGCTCCCTGACGAGCTGGACGCCGATCTGGAAGTCGCCGCCGTCCAGGGTGACCTCGAGCTCGGCCAGCAGGTCGTGCGGCAGCCTGCCGATGACGAACTCGCGGAACGCCTGCGCGATCGCTTCCCTCGTGTCGCCGCAGCCGCACGATCGGCCGGCCATGATGGCTCCGAGATGGCCGCGGCCCTGGATCGCCTCCGGATGCGCGACGTCGAGCGTGGTCAGGCCCGCCTCGACCAGCTCCCGCGCCTCGTCCAGCCGCTCCTCGTGCTGCAGGAAGAGGCCGAGCGCGATGCGGGCGCGGCCGAGCAGCTCGTCGTCGCCAGACAGGCCGGCCTCCGTCACGGCCGCGCGCAGCCGCTGCTCCGCCTCTGCCGGGCGGCCTGCGGACGACAGGGCAAGACCCCAGTTGCGCAGCACCTGGGCGCGGAGGTCATGCCGGCCGATGCCGTCGGCCCGGGCCAGTGCCTGCTCGTACGTCTTGAGCGAGCCGTCCACGTCCCCCGCCGCGTCCTGCGCGACGGCCAGGCCGAGGACCGCCATGAGCGCGTCCTCCGCCCTGCCCTGTCGGTCGTAGGAGGCCAGCAGCTTCTCGATCGCCTCCACCCGTCCCGTTTGATCTCCGGAGTCGTGGCCGGAGTTCGCCAGCTCGGCGAAGGCTTTGAGTGTCGCCTGATGGTCGGGGCCGAGGTGGGACTCCAGGGTGGCGGCCAGGTGGGTGAGCACCGGCCTGGCGGTCGCGGGGACCTGGCGGACCCGGGCCGTCACGGTGAGCACGATCAGCTCGACGATCTCGTCCGGCAGCTGGTCCAGCCCGGGGAAGACGGCGTCCCCGCCACCCGAGGCCAGGACGATCTCCGCACGCAACGCCATGGCGCCTGCGACGCGTTCGTGGCCCGCCTCCCAGAAGATGCCGACCGCCTCCTCGGCGGCCTGGCGGGCCTGGGCCAGCTCACCGCGCCGGATCAGGACGTCGGCGAGCTGCTCCAGGGCGTAGGCGTAGCCCGGGTGCTCGCGCCCGTAGAACTCCTCCCGCTCGCGGAGGTTGCGGCGCAGCTCGGCCTCGGCCTCGTCCAGGCGGCCGGCCATGAGCAGCGCCATGCCGAGATTGAGGCGGTAAGTGAGAAAGTTCTTGAATGCCGCACTGTCGCCGACCGGGGGGTGGGCGCACGCGTCGCGGAAGCACTCCGCCGCGCGGTCGAACTGGTCCGAGTTGAACAGGAGATTGCCCAGGTCACATTGGGCGGAGGCCCATTCGGAGCTGGTGCGGCCATGGCTCTGCTCGACGCTCTGGAGTTCTTTCAGCATGAGCTGCTCCGCGTCGATCAGGCGGCCTTCGCGCAGGAGACTGTACGCGATGTCGAAGGTGGAGGGTGATTCCGGCATGGGCCGGAGTATAGAGATCAAGCATCACCGAATAATCAGGTGTGCGATCGTTCCGGGCGGCTCTAGGGTTTCAGCGTGACCAAGCTCAACCAGATCCTCGCGGTCGAGAAGGGTGTGAAGTCGGACGTCCAGCGCAAGGTGACGGACGCCTACCACCAGATTCAGAAGGCGCCGCTGCTGTCCGGCATCTCCCGTACCTACCAGCCGATCGACGACGAAGGCGAGCAGTTGCCGCCCGAGTCCACGCGGGTGCAGGTGCAGGCGGACGAGGTGCTCAAGGGGGTCGGGGTCGCTCTGGCGCGGCTGTTCGACGTGACCGCGACGAAGGACTGGGCCAACTGCGAGGCCAGGGCCGACGTCGTGGTGGACGGCACGGTGCTGCTGGAGCAAGTGCCGGTGACGTACCTGCTCTTCCTGGAGAAGCAGCTCACCGACGTCTACACGCTGGTCTCCAAGCTGCCCACGCTGGACCCGGCCGAGACGTGGTCGCGCGACGAGGCCACCGACACGTGGCGCACCGATCCCGTCAAGACGACGCGGACCAAGAAGGTGCCGCGTAACCACGTGCTGGCGGAGGCGACCGACAAGCATCCGGCGCAGGTGCAGGTCTACAACGAGGACATCGTGGTCGGCTACTGGACGAAGGTGAACTTCTCCGGGGCGCTGCCGCAGCGGCGGGTCAACGAGCTGCTGGCGCGCGTGCAGAAGCTGCAGGACGCGGTGAAGTACGCGCGTGAGGAGGCGAACGGCACGGAGGTCGTCGACAAGAAGGTCGGCGAGAGGGTGTTCGCCTATCTGTTCGCCTGACCTGACGTGTTACAGACCTGACGTGTTAGAGACCTGACGTGCTGCGGACAATGATGTGACAGACTCCCTCGCCGCGTGCGAGGGTGCGCCAGGAGCGCAAAGCTGAGGCTGAGGCCTGAGGCTGACATGGCGGTGACAGTGGAGGTTCGAGTCCTCCCCGGGGCATTCGGGCCCCGGTGGCCCAACTGGCAGAGGCAGCCGTCTCAATTTCAGATTCTCGCTCCAGATTCAGCATTGATCGTCGAGCGCCAGATCGATCGGGACGGGCTGTGGATGTTGAGGTGCCGGTTCGAATCCGGCCCGCCGCTCTTTTTCCTCATGCGGCGGTGGCTCAATGGCAGAGCGCGCGTCGTAAGAGCTGACCTGTTCCCTTAAATGCCGCTGGTGCTCACATGTGGCGGTCTTTCTCAGGCCCCTCGGATGGGTAGATCCGGGGGGCCACCGCCTTTTCCGGGGCATTGTCCTGGGTGTGTCGCCCGAAGCGTCACCGGGGGAGCCGCAAAGGGGGCTGCGGGGGCCCTTGCCCCCGGGCGTTCCCGGGCAGATGGTGGAGGTACGCAACGCGCGCGAGCGCGGAACCGTCCGGAGTGAGATTCTCCGGCGGGTTGTCCCGCCCGGGCAGCGAGATGGGTGGCGGTGGCCGCGAGGCCACCAGACCTACCGCCGCTTGACGGTGCCTCTGCTGTTGCCGGGCGGGACGCTTGCGAGCCCGTGGCTACCAGCGGTGGTGGACCTGGGGGCGGATGAGGTCGTCGTAGACGGCGCGGACGGCGGTCAGGGTGGCGGCGTCCAGGGGCGGTACGGAGTCGGCGGCGGCGTTCGCGCGGGCCTGGGCCGGGTTGCGGGCGCCCGGGATCACCACCGAGACGCCCTCCTGGTCGAGGATCCAGCGCAGCGCGAACTGCGCCATGGTGACACCCTCCGGCACCAGGGGCGCCAGGCGGCGCACCGCCTCCAGGCCGGTGGCGAAGTCGACGCCCGAGAACGTCTCCCCGACGTCGAACGCCTCCCCCTGCCGGTTGTAGGTGCGGTGGTCGTCGGCGGCGAACGTGGTGTGCTCGTCGTACTTGCCCGACAGCAGCCCGCTGGCCAGCGGGACCCGCGCGATGATGCCGACGCCGGCGGCGCGGGCGGCGGGGAGGACCTGCTCCAGCGGCTTGAGGCGGAACGCGTTGAGGATGATCTGCACCGTCGCCACGCCGGGCCGGGCGATCGCGGTCAGGGCCTCCTCGCAGGTCTCCACGCTCACCCCGTACGCGGCGATCTTCTTCTCCGCCACCAGCGTGTCGAGGGCGTCGAACACCGCGTCCGTCGAGTAGACGGGCGTCGGCGGGCAGTGGAGCTGGACCAGGTCGATGGTGTCCACGCCCAGGTTGCGGCGGGAGCGCTCGTTCCAGGCCCGGAAGTTGGACATCACGTAGTTGGAGGGGATCTGCTCCATCCGGCGGCCCATCTTGGTGGCGACGGTGAGCCCGGGGTGGGCCTTGGCGAAGCGGCCGACGATCTGCTCGCTGCGGCCGTCGCCGTACACGTCGGCGGTGTCGATGAAGGTCACGCCCGACTCCACCGCCGCGTTCAGGGTGGCGACGGCCTCGTCCTCCGAGACCTCGCCCCAGTCGGCGCCGAGCTGCCACGCGCCGAGCCCGACCACCCCGACCTGGCGTCCGGTACGTCCCAGCACACGCTGTTCCATATGTCGTGTCCCACCTTGTAGATATGTGCTGCCTGACCTGCACCAGTCTTCCGGATGGCGGGAGGAAGGGCACATCCCGCCCCCCGGTCTCCGCAGGAAAGGGCACACCCCGCCCCCGGGTGGTGGGGAGGGGCGGGATGCGCGTTCGTGGGGCCGGGTCAGCGGGGGCAGGCGCCCGTGTGCGTGGGGCCGGTCTTGAGGAGCAGGCGTTTGGCGAGGATCTCGGAGGCGACGTCCGCCCCCATTGTCAGCCCGTCGGCGTTGCTGAAGGGGAAGTGCAGGCCGCCGACCACCCGCGAGCGGCCCGCGTCCGCCGCCGCGGCCGAGAAGCTCGCGAACGTGCGCCGCCACGGCTGCCCGGTCGCGGGGTCGATCGGCGCGCTGTCGGTGACCAGCGTGAACGGGATGCGGTCGGCGCAGAAGAAGCCGGCCAGGACGGCGGCGCCGGCGCCGCTGAAGGAGCTGTGGCCCGAGATGTACTCGGGGGAGCCGCCGGCGCTGCCGGCCCGCGCCTGCCAGCCGGGAACCGGCTCGGTGTACGGGTTGCCGTCGGTGTCGGCCTGCTGGATGGCCGCGGTGGGCCGCCAGTGGCGGAAGGTGACCTTGGTGCGCACGGTCGGGATCGAGGTGTCGGCCAGCGCCATGCCGAGCAGCGCGAACAGCCGGGCCTCGTCCGCCAGCGGCAGCGACCGGTCGACGGCGAGCCCGATCTTGATCCATTCGCCGGGCGGCTGGGACGTGCCGGCGGGCAGCGACCAGTACTGGTAGACGGCCGACTTGCCGGCGTCGGCGATGGAGGCGTCGCCGACCAGCCTGACCTCGGCGAACGCGGCCGCGTAGTCGAGGCTCGTGAGCGCGGGCGGGCCCTGGCCGACGTAGGGGGCCGCGTCGGCGATCCCGAACGGCTTCATGGCCCGGTACTGCGTCCCCGACCACGCCTGCGCGAACACGCCGGGCCCCGAGCCCGCCGGCTGCGTCTCGACGGGGGAGGAGCCGTCACCCTGCCTGGCCGCGTCGACGTCCTCGCCGACGCGCGCGCCCCACGCCCGGCCCTCGGCGACGCGCGGTCCCGTCCCTAATCGGGCGAGGTCGGCGGTGAGCCGCTCGGTGAGCGTCGCCTCCTGGTCCGGGTACAGGCGGGTGAGCACCGCGTGGGCCGCCGCCACGGCGGCCGCCTGCTGGTCGCCGCGCGCGGGCGCGCCCTTGGGGTCGCGCAGCGCGTACGTCCTGGTACGGCGGTCGCCGCGGGCGGTGGCGATGCCGTTGACGGCGTCGTACATGCCGATGTTGACCATCGCGTACGTCCTGGCGGCGTCGGAGTCGGAGGCCCGCTCGGCGCGGACGACCTGGAGGGCCTGCTCGTTCCAGGCCCGCACCGGGTCCACGTCCGGAGCGGTCGCCATCGGTGGGGCCGGCGGGACGAGCAGCAGCAGCGCGACGAGCCTCATCATGAGGATCCCCTCTCCCGGTGAAGAGCCGATCAATGAAAGATGCGCCGCACGTGCCGCTCCCGCCACTACCCCCACGGGTCATGCGGCGGTGTGGCGGGTCGAGCGGCTGCCCGGCGTCTCATGCGGCGGTCCGGCGGGTCAGGCGGTGCTCGCCCAGCGTGCGGGTGAGCGCGTGCAGCGCCCGGCGCAGCGACATCCCGTCCAGGTGGCCGAAGCCGAGGACGATCCCGTTGCCGGGCCGCACGCCGGGATGGTGGTAGGCGGCCAGCTCGGCGACCTGGATCCGGCGTGCCCGCAGCGCCGCGACCACGGACGCGGCCGGCACCGACTCGGGCAGCAGGAGCGTGGCCGTCGCGCCGGTGTGCGCGCCGAGCAGCCGGGTGTGCGGGTACGCCTCCAGGGCCTGGCGGACGAGCGCCCGCTTGGCCGCGTACTGGGCCGACAGCCCCGCCACCCGCTCGCTCACGCAGCCCGACGTGAGCAGCTCGGTCACCGCGAGCTGGGCGGTGATGGCCGGCCCGGCCGGCATGACCTGCTCGATCTCGCCGGCCAGCCGCCGCGGCACCACCGCGAACGCCAGCCGCAGCGTCGGCGTCAGCACCTCGGAGAACGAGCCGACCAGGGCGGTCGACCACGGGTCGGCGAGGGACGGAACGGGTGGCAGCGGATCGGGTTCGGCGGTGAACAGGCCGTCGAAGGCCGGCTCCAGCACGAGCCCGCCGCTGTCGTGCGCCCACCGGGCCAGGTCGCGGCGCCGTTCGAGCGGCAGGCGGGTGCCGAGCGGGCCGCCGCGCTCGGGCAGCACCACGACGACGTCGCAGGCGGCGGGGATGCGGTCGGTGCGGGCGCCCGACCCGTCCGAGGGCAGAGGCAGCACGGTGCCGAGGCGGCCGAGCGCGTCCCTGAGCTCCGGCGGGGCGGGATCCTCCAGCGCGATCACCGGGTCGGGGCCGCCCTGCGCGCGCAGGAGCAGCCTCAGCGCGTCCGCCCGCCCCGGCGTGACGATCACCTCGTGACCGTCGAGGTCCAGGCCGCGCGCGTCCTGGAGGTGGGCGGTGATGGCGGCGCGCAGCGCGGGCAGCCCGGCGGCCGGCAGCCCGCCCAGCGGCGGGCGGTGCAGCCCCGCCCGGCGCCAGGCCGCCCGCCACGCCGCCAGCGGGAACCCGTGGCTGCTCGGCCGGTCCAGCCGCAGGTCGACGACCGGCTCCGTGGCGGCGGCCGGGCGCGGCGGCGCGCTGGTCCGCTCGCACACGTAGGTGCCGGAGCCGTGCCGGCCCGTGATATACCCCTCGGCCAGCAGCCGCTCGTAGGCGGCCAGCGCCACGCCCCGTGAGATCCCGAGCACGCCGGCGAGCGTGCGGGTGGACGGCATCCGGCTGCGGGGGGCGAGCTGCCCCCGCACGATGGCCCTCCTGAGCTGGCCGGCGAGCTGGTCCTGCAGCGGCTCGATCAGGCCACGCTCAAGATGGACGGGTACGCTGAGCCTTTGCGGATGACGCATGGAATGTCCCCCAGTCGACGTACGGAACGGGCCCCCCTCACTAGAGGCGTGACATCCTGTTCCACGCCGTGCCAGCGCTCACCCCGCGCGCTCATCGGGGCCGGTACGAGCAGCGCACCCCGGTCTGCACGGTGGCCCGCAGCTCGTCGCCGATCACCCGGTCCACGGCCGAGATGCGGGCCAGCGCCCGCCTGATCGCCTTGCCGACGGCGATCCGCGCCCGCTCCTCGCTGCCCGCGAACGGCCGCGCCCGCCCGCCCATGCCGGTGGCGGCGGTCAGCTCCGCGATCAGCCATTCGCGTTCCATCCGCAACGTCGCCGCCCGCGCCAGGTCGTGCATCGACTCGTGCTCGTCGATCTCGGCCTGCAGCTCGGTCAGCCGCCGCCGGTAGGAGTCCCTGGCCACGTCGTCGAGCAGCGGCTGCACCGACTCGCGCGGGCTGTCGGGCCGCGAGGTGCCCGCGGCCAGGTCGGCGGCGGGGATCTCGTGCCCGGGGTTGGCGGCCAGGGTGGCCAGGTGCGCCATGCCGACGCTGTGCTCGACGAGCGCGACCCGTCCGTGCAGCTCGACGTGCCAGCGCCGGCCGTCGCGGCGGAAGTGGCAGGCGCCGTTCGCCGGCGCCGGCCGCCCGACGACGGCCGGCAGCACCATGCCGAGCTCGGCGGCCTCGGCGGCGGCGGTGGCCAGCTCCGCGCGGGCGCTCGCGTCGGCGGGGCCGTCGCGCAGCGCGAGCGCCTGGCCGAGGCGGCAGCGGGCGAGCGTGGCGGCCGGCCAGTGGCCCAGCGCCAGGTTGTCGTGCACGGCTCCGCGCAGGTGGGCCACGGCCAGGTCGAGGTCCCCGGTGGTGAGCGCGGCCATCCCCAGCGAGTGCCGGACGGAGCCGAAGCAGGCCACGCCGAGGCTGGCGATGACCGGCAGGTGCGCGTACGGGCTGAGCAGCGCGTACGCGCTGGCGGCCGTGTCGGCGTCCTGCAGCAGGTGCGCGGCCTCGACCACGCAGTACATGGCGATCAGCCAGGAGCTGGAGCGGGGCACCTCCGCGAGGTCCCGGCCGCGTAAGCGGGCCAGCAGCCCGGCCGCCAGCCGTCGGTCGCCGGAGACGGCGGCGGCCAGCGCCAGGGCGGCCAGGTAGGAGTTGTCGATGGGGCTGAGCGTGGGGGAGTTGACCAGGTCGGCCAGGAAGGGCAGCAGCTCGGCGGCGCGGCCCTGGTACCAGCGGACGGCGCCGAGCTGGCCGCCGTACCAGCCGGTGGCGTCGAGGTCGCCGGCCGCGACGCCGCGCTCGAAGCAGGCGCCGGCCAGCCGCTCCGCCTCCTCGAACCGGCCCGCCCTGATGGTGCGCATGACCTCGATCGCGCTGACCACGAACTCGGCGGCCAGGTGGCGGTGCTCCTCCAGCACGGTGCGCAGCTCCTCCAGGCAGCGCTCGGCGTGCGGGTCGGCGGCCAGGTAGAGGTCCACGGTGCGCCACATCAGGCCCATGATCAGGTCGCTCCTGCGGCCGGTCAGCGCCGCCTGGCCGATCAGCTCGCCGGCCAGCTCCAGGCGCAGCGCGCCGTGCTCCGGGCCCAGCACGCAGTGGTGCGTGAGGCTGAGCGCGTCCGCCAGCGCCGTCGGGTCGCCCGACTCCCTGGTCAGGGCCAGCAGCCGCAGGATCCCGTCGTGGGCGCCGCGGCGGTAGTCCTCCTCGCCCTGGAGGCGCAGCCGCAGCCGCTGGGCGAGCGGGGAGCGCGGGTCGACGCGGGACAGCGCGTGCCGCTGGCGCACCCGTACCTTCTCGGACTCGACCGCCGTGCGGTGCTCGTGCACCCAGATGCCGCCCAGCCCCAGGGCGGCCTGCGCCAGCCCCTCCGGGTCGCCGCACTCCTGCGCCCGCTGGTAGGCGATGTCGAACCAGCGCCGGGCGCGCTGCAGGTCGCCGTCCTCCAGCAGCGCGCGCTCCCCGCGTACGAGGGTCACTTCGAGATCCGGGCCCGCGTCCAGCCCTTGTGCAACGCTCACGATCGCCGCTCCCCTGTCGGTCGTCCGGACTGAGCGTCCCCACCCACGCCCGAATACCGTTCTAGGACAACCACGTATGGCGTACGGGGCGCGGTTCAACTCCGCGTAGCCTCGTTGCCATGATTCGTCCTGCAACACCCGCTGACGTGCCCGAGATCGTCAGCATGATCCGCGAGCTCGCCGAGTACGAGAAGGCCGCCCACGAGGTGCGCGTGACCGAGGAGCAGCTCCACGACACCCTCTTCCGCGACCACCCGGCCGCCTTCGCGCACATCGCGGAGCAGGACGGCGAGGTGGTGGGCTTCACGCTCTGGTTCCTGACCTACTCCACCTGGCGCGGCACGCACGGCATCTACATGGAGGACCTGTACGTCCGGCCGCGGCACCGCGGCGGCGGCCACGGCGTGGCCCTGATGCGCAAGCTGGCGGAGATCTGCGCCGAGCGCGGCTACCAGCGGCTGGAGTGGTCCGTTCTCGACTGGAACCGGCCCAGCATCGACTTCTACGAGAAGCTCGGCGCGGTCAACCAGGACGACTGGTACCGCTACCGGCTGACCGACGAGCCCCTGGCCCGCCTGGCGCGGCGCAACGACTGAGGGGGCGGGCACGGGCCACGCAGGTCACGTACGGTGACGTGACCTGCGTGACACATCCGCTTAAACGCCGGCGTGCGAGCGGGACCGCGTGCTCTCCTGCTCGAACATCCCGACGGACGGCTCCTCGAGGTCGCGGTGGGTCTCCTCCATGCGCAGCGCGACGCCCATCGCGAAGAACGTGGGCGCCCATTCCCCGACGAAGATGCCCCACCGGTCGGCCCGGTCGAGGCCTGCCGACTCGGCGTTCTTGGACAATATCCAGCTCGCGAAGGCCAGGCCGATCGAGGCCAGCCCCGCGGTGTACATGTGACCGGACTTCACGCCCATCTGGTGCAGCTTTTTGATCATGTTTCCCCCCCTTGCTCAAGTGCTGTTACCCCAGGGCCGGAGAGGTAACCGATCATTACCGGCATGTTTCCACGGTGACGCTTGTGCGCGGCTTGTTACCGAGGTGAATCACATGTAACCGGCGCACAGCCACGCAGGGTCAAAGTGCGTAACGAGCCCTTCCTACCTTGGAGATCCCCGGACGCCGAGCGTAGGAGAGGTCGATGGCGCGCTGGATCGCCGAGTGGCACCCCGATGACCCAGCATTCTGGGAGAGTTCAGGCAAGAGAGTCGCACGCCGCAACCTGATCTTCTCGATCCTGGCCGAGCACCTCGGCTTCACGGTATGGACGTTGTGGAGCATCGTGGCGACCAAGATGGGGTCGTACGAGTTCACCACCGACGAGCTGTTCTGGCTGGTCGCCCTGCCGAACCTGATCGGCTCGGTGCTGCGGGTGCCCTACACCTTCGGGCCCGCCAAGATCGGTGGCCGCAACTTCACCGTGGTCAGCGCGACGCTGCTGCTCATCCCCGCCGTGCTGCTCAGCGTGGCGGTGAACAACCCGGGCACGCCCTACTGGCTCTTCCTCGTGATCGCGGCGCTGGCCGGCTTCGGCGGCGGCAACTTCGCCTCCAGCATGGCCAACATCACCTACTTCTACCCGCGCAACAAGCAGGGCGTCGCCCTCGGGCTCAACGCCGCCGGCGGCAACATCGGCGTCAGCTCCGTCCAGCTCGTCATGCCGCTGGTGATCGGCTCGCTCGGGCTGGCCGCCGCCGGCTGGTTCTGGATCCCGTTCATCGTCGTGGCCGCCGCCTGCGCCTTCTTCTTCATGGACAACCTGACCAGCGCCAAGGCCAACCCCCGCCAGCAGCTCGCGGTCGCCGGCAAGGCCCAGACCTGGATCATGTCCTTCCTCTACATCGGGACGTTCGGCTCGTTCATCGGCTACTCCACCGCCTTCCCCCTGCTGAGCAAGAGCCTGTTCCCCGACGCCCCGTTCACCGCCGTCGCCTTCGCCGGGCCGCTCATCGGCTCCCTGATCAGGCCCGTCGGCGGCTGGCTGGCCGACAAGCTCGGCGGCGCCCCCGTCACCCTGTGGAACTTCGCCGCCATGGGCGGCGGCGTCCTGCTCGTCTGGCTGGCCAGCACCTCCGGCAACTTCTGGATGTTCTTCCTGGCCTTCCAGCTCCTCTTCCTCACCTCCGGCATCGGCAACGGCTCCACCTACCGCATGATCCCGGCCATCTTCCAGGCCAAGGCCGTCGCCGAGCGCGGCGACGAGACCGAGGAGACCCTGCTGTACGGCAAGCGCCAGGCGTCGGCCGCCATCGGCATCATCTCGGCGGTCGGAGCGCTCGGCGGCTTCCTCATCAACCGGGCGTTCGGCATGGCCTTCGCCGCGGCCGGCACCCCGGCCCCCGCCTTCCTGGCCTTCGGAGTCTTCTACCTCTCCTGCCTGGCCCTGACCTGGTGGTGCTACACCCGCACCGTCGGCGTCAAGGTCGTCGCGAGCCTCGCCTATGCCCGGATCTGACATGACCAGGACACACTGCCCGTACTGCGCCCTGCAGTGCGGCATGGAGATCGGCCCCGGGCTGGCCATCAGCCCCAGGACCGACATCCCGGCCAACGCCTCGGGGGCGCTGTGCCAGAAGGGATGGACGGCGGGCGAGCTGCTCACCAACGGCGAGCGCCTGACCACCCCCCTCCTGCACGGCGAGCCCGTGGAATGGGACGTCGCCCTGGACTACGTGGCGTACCGGTTGTCCGCCATCCGCGCCGAGCACGGCCCCGACGCCGTGGCCGTGTTCGGCGGGGGTGGGCTGACCAACGAGAAGGCGTACACGCTCGGCAAGTTCGCCCGCGTCGCCCTCGGCACCAGCCAGATCGACTACAACGGCCGCTTCTGCATGTCCTCGGCCGCCGCCGCCTCCATCAAGGCGTTCGGCATGGACCGGGGCATGCCGTTCCCGATCACCGACCTGGACGACGCCGACGTCGTCATGATCGCCGGCGGGAACGTCGCCGAGACCATGCCCCCGTTCGTGCGCCACCTGGACGGGCCGCGCCTGATCGTCATCGACCCGCGCCGCACCCAGACCGCCAAGCTGGCCTGGCTGCACCTGCAGCCCACACCCGGCACCGACCTGGCGCTCGCGCTCGGCCTGCTGCACCTCGCCATCGCCGACGGGCTGGTGGACGAGGAGTACGTCGCCGCCCGCACCACCGGCTTCGACGAGGTGCGCACCTCACTGTCGGCCTGGTGGCCCGAGCGGGTCGAGCGCATGACCGGGGTGCCCGTGCACCAGATGCGGCAGGCCGTGCGCGCCATGGCCGCCGTGGACAGGGCGTACATCCTGACCGGGCGCGGCGCCGAGCAGCACGCCAAGGGCACCGACACCGTCACCGCGTTCATCAACCTCGCCCTCGCGCTCGGCCTGCCCGGCAGGGAAGGCTCCGGGTACGGGTGCGTGACCGGGCAGGGCAACGGCCAGGGCGGCAGGGAGCACGGCCAGAAGGCCGACCAGCTCCCCGGCTACCGCAAGATCGACGACCCGGCCGCCCGCGAGCACATGGCCGGCATCTGGGGCATCCCCGCCGCGGACATCCCCGGCCCTGGGCGGTCGGCGTACGAGCTGCTCGACGCGCTCGGCACCCCGGAAGGGCCGAAGGCGCTGCTGCTGTTCGGCTCCAACCCGGTCATCTCCGCCCCGGCCGCCGAGCACGTCGCCGAGCGCATCGGCGCCCTCGACCTGCTCGTCACCTGCGACTTCGTCATGTCCGAGACCGCCGCGCTGGCCGACGTGGTCTTCCCCGTCACCCAGTGGGCCGAGGAGAGCGGCACCATGACGAACCTCGAAGGCCGCGTCCTGCTCCGCCGCCAGGCCGTCACGCCGCCCGAGGGCGTCAGGAGCGACCTCGACGTCATCGCCGCGCTGGCCGGGCGGCTGGGGCACACGTTCGAGACCGAGCCGGTCAAGGTCTTCGACGAGCTGCGCCGCGCCAGCGTCGGCGGGCCCGCCGACTACTCCGGCATCACCTACGAGCGCATCGCGGACGAGACCGGCGTCTTCTGGCCCTGCCCGTCGCCCGAGCACCCCGGCACGCCCCGCCCGTTCCTCGACCGGTTCGCCCACCCCGACGGCCGCGCCAGGTTCGTGCCCGTCCAGCACCGGCCCGCCGCCGAGGAGCCCGACGAGGACTACCCCGTGTACCTGAGCACCGGCCGGGTGCTCGCCCACTACCAGAGCGGCGCCCAGACCCGCAGGATCGCGCCGCTCGTCCAGGCCGCCCCCGAGCCGTACGTCGAGCTGCACCCCGACCTGGCCGAGCAGCTCGACATCACCGCCGGGGACGTCGTCCGCGTCAGCAGCAGAAGGGGCGACGCCAAGGCCGTCGTCAGGATCAGCGACGCCATCAGGCGCGACACCGTGTTCATGCCCTTCCACTGGGAGGGCGCCAACCGGCTCACCAACCCGGCACTCGACCCGACGTCGAGGATGCCGGAGTTCAAGGTCTGCGCGGTCAGGGTGGAGAGGGACTCATGAGGCTCGTCGTCGTGGGCAACGGAATGGCCGGGTCGCGGCTGGTGAGCGAGGTGCGCACCCGCGACCCCCACATGAAGATCACCATTTTCGGCGCGGAGTCGCGCCAGCCGTACAACCGGGTGCTGCTGTCCAACGTGCTGGCCGGCAGCTCCCGCCCCGAGCAGGTCCGCCTGCTCGACCCCTCCTGGTACGACGCGCACGACGTGGAGGCCGCCTTCGGCGACGCGGTCGCCCACATCGACCGCGACACCCGGCACGTCGTCACCGAGAGCGGCCGGCGCGAGCCGTACGACCTGCTGGTGCTGGCCACCGGCAGCGACGCCATCGTCCCGCCGATCCCCGGCGTCGAGCGGGCCATCCCGTTCCGCACCCTCGACGACTGCGAGCGCATCCTCGCCTCCGCCGAGAGCGCAGGCCGGGCCGTCGTCATCGGCGGCGGCCTGCTCGGCATCGAGGCCGCCCGCGGCCTGGCCGGGCGCGGCCTGCCGGTCACGCTGCTGCACCTGGCCGGACACCTCATGGAGCGCCAGCTCGACGTGGAGGCCGGGCTCGTCCTCGGCGAGACGCTGAACGGGCTCGGCGTCGAGATCCGCACCGGCGTCTCCGCCTCCGGCGTCGAGGAGCACGGCGTCCGGCTCGACGACGGCGAGCTCGTCGAGGCCGACCTCGTCATCCTGGCCTGCGGGGTGCGCCCCGTCACCGGCCTGGCCGCCGACGCCGGGCTCGAGGTGCGGCGCGGCGTCGTCGTGGACGACGAGCTGCGCACCGACGACCCGTCCATCTTCGCCATCGGCGAGTGCGCCGAGCACGACGGCACCGTCTACGGCCTGGTCGCCCCCGCCTGGGAGCAGGCCGCCGTCGCCGCCGACGTCATCACCGGCGGCAAGGCCCTCTACCACGGCTCCCGCCTGGTCACCCGGCTCAAGGCCAAGAGCGTCGAGCTGGCCGCCATGGGCGAGACCCAGCTCGGCGAGGAGCACGCCGAGGTCGTGCGCTTCAGCCACCGGGCGCGCGGCACCTACCGCAAGCTCGTCATCCAGAACGGCCGCCTCGTCGGCGCGATCCTGCTGGGCGAGAGCGACGCCGTCGGCACGCTCACCCAGCTCTTCGACCGGGGCGGGCCGGTGCCGGGCGACCGGGCCGGGCTGCTGTTCCCCGGGCTGGCCTCGGCGCCCGTCGCCGACAGCCCGACGCTGATGCCCGACGCGGCCAAGGTCTGCCAGTGCAACAACGTGACCAAGGGCCAGATCAGGGCGTGCTGGGAGGCCGGGGCCAGGGACGTGACCGCCGTCGCGGCGGCCACCAGGGCCACGACCGGATGCGGTACCTGCCGCGACGCCGTGGAAGGCATCGTCGGCTGGCTTTGTGAGCAGGAAGGGGTCTCAGTATGAACAGGATCGTCGTCGTAGGGTACGGACCGACGGCTCACCGGCTCGTCGAGACCCTGGCGGGCAAGGGCTTCGGCGGCACCGTCACCGTCATCGGGGAGGAGCCGCGGCCGGCGTACGACCGCGTGCACCTGACCTCGTACCTGTCCGGCACCAGCGCCGAAGACCTCACCTACGAGGTGCCGGCCGGCATCACGACCAGGCTGAACACCCGCGTCACCGGCATCGACCGCGAGGCCAGGCAGGTCACGCTGGCCGACGGCGGCGTCGAGCCGTACGACGTGCTCGTGCTGGCCACCGGCTCCGCGCCGTTCGTGCCGCCGGTGCCCGGCGCCGAGCACGCCTACGTCTACCGCACGATCGAGGACCTCGACGCGATCAGGACCGCCGCCAAGGACGCCGTGGAGGGCGTCGTCGTCGGCGGCGGCCTGCTCGGCCTGGAGGCCGCCGACGCGCTGCGGGCGCTCGGCCTCAAGGCGCACATCGTCGAGATGAGCCCCTGGCTGATGCCGCGCCAGGTGGACGAGGGCGGCGGCTCGGTGCTGAAGTCGCACATCGAGGGGCTCGGGCTGAGCGTGCACGCCGGCGCCGGCGTCCAGGAGATCGTCACCGACGACGCCGGCCAGGTGACCGGGCTGCGCAAGCCCGACGGCACCCTGATCGAGGCGCAGGTCGTGGTGTTCTCGGCGGGCATCAGGCCGCGCGACGAGCTGGCCAGGTCCTCGGGGCTGGAGGTCGGGCCGCGCGGCGGCATCGTCGTCGACGCCGGGATGCGCACCTCCGACCCCGCGATCTACGCCATCGGCGAGTGCGCGCTGGCCGGCGGCATGGTGTACGGGCTGGTCGGGCCGTGCAACACCATGGCCGAGGTGGCCGCCGACCGGATCATGGGCGGGGCCTCGGCGTTCGAGGGCGCCGACATGTCCACGAAGCTCAAGCTGCTCGGCGTCGAGGTCGCGCAGTTCGGGGCCATGGACGGGGCGCTCGACGTCACCTACATGGACCCCGTCGCCGGCGTCTACAAGAAGCTGTTCATCAGCGACGACGCCCAGACGCTGCTCGGCGGCATCTGCGTCGGCGACGCCTCGCCGTACACGTCGCTGCGGCCGTTCGTCGGCAAGGCCCTGCCCGCCTCGCCGTCCGACCTGCTGTTCAGCGGCGCGGGCGCGCAGCTCGACCTGCCGGACGAGGCGCAGGTCTGCTCCTGCAACAACGTGTGCGCGGGCGACATCCGCACCGCCATCGCCGACAAGGGCGTCACCGACGTGCCCGGCCTCAAGGCGTGCACGCGGGCCGGCACCACCTGCGGCAGCTGCGTGCCGATGCTCAAGCAGCTCCTGGAGAAGTCGGGCGTCGAGGTCAGCAAGGCTCTGTGCGAGCACTTCACGTACTCGCGGGCCGAGCTGTTCGACATCGTACGCGTGCGCGGCATCACGACGTTCTCCGAGCTCATCACCCAGCACGGGCAGGGCCGGGGCTGCGACATCTGCAAGCCGGCCGTGGCCTCGATCCTCGCCTCCCTGCACAACGGGCACGTGCTGGAGGGCGAGCGCGCCGCGCTCCAGGACACCAACGACGCCTTCCTCGCCAACATCCAGAAGAACGGCACGTACTCGGTCGTCCCGCGCATCCCCGGCGGCGAGATCACCCCCGAGAAGCTCATCGTGATCGGCGAGGTGGCCCGCGACTTCGGCCTCTACACCAAGATCACCGGCGGGCAGCGCATCGACCTGTTCGGGGCCCGCGTCGACCAGCTCCCCGAGATCTGGCGGCGGCTCGTGGACGCCGGCTTCGAGTCCGGCCACGCCTACGGCAAGGCGCTGCGCACCGTCAAGTCGTGCGTCGGCTCCACCTGGTGCCGCTACGGCGTCCAGGACTCCGTGGGCATGGCCATCGCGCTGGAGCTGCGCTACCGCGGCCTGCGCTCCCCGCACAAGCTCAAGTCGGCCGTCTCCGGCTGCGCCCGCGAATGCGCCGAGGCCCGCTCCAAGGACTTCGGCATCATCGCCACCGAGCAGGGCTGGAACCTGTACGTCGGCGGCAACGGCGGCTTCAAGCCCCGCCACGCCGACCTGCTCGCCAACGACCTGACCACCGACGAGCTGATCAGAACCATCGACCGCTTCCTCATGTTCTACATCCGCACGGCCGACAGGCTGCAACGCACGTCCACCTGGCTCGAGTCCCTGGACGGCGGGCTCGACTACCTCCGTGAGGTGATCATGGAAGATTCCCTGGGCATCTGCGCCGACCTGGACGCGCAGATGGAGCGGCACATCGCCACCTACGCCGACGAATGGGCCGCCACGCTCGACGACCCCGACAAGCTCAGCCGGTTCGTCAGCTTCGTCAACGCCCCCGGCGTGCCCGACCCGTCCATCGTCTTCGCCAGCGAGCGCGGCCAGATCAAGCCGGTGATGGCCCAGTGAACTGGACGACGATCTGCGCCTACGAGGCGCTGCTGCCGGAACGCGGAGTCTGCGCCCTCGTCGAGGGCACCCAAGTCGCCATCTTCCGCACCTACGAGGGCGAGCTCTACGCGCTGGGCAACCTCGACCCGTTCAGCGGGGCGTACGTGCTCTCACGCGGCATCGTCGGCACCCGGAAGGGCGAGCCGACCGTCGCCTCCCCCCTGCACAAGCAGGTGTTCTCCCTGGTGACCGGGCGCTGCCTGGACGACGAGACCGTGTCGGTGCCGTCCTACCCCGTGCGGGTGGGGGACGACGGTCGCGTCGAGGTCAGCCTCGAACAGCGGGTGGAGGTCGGCGTCTAGCGGGGGGCCGGGTCCGGGGCGTCGTCCAGCGGGGGCCGGGTCCAGGTCGTCGTCCAGCGGGGGCCGGGTTCAGGTCGTCCGCTCGCACGGCGGCTTGGGCGCGGCCCTTCCGGCTATTCCTCCGTGCCTATCTCGGCCGGGGGATAGACGTGCGCTCCCCGGTGCGCCGCCGGTAACACACAGCGGCGGCCCGACTCGACGCTTTCGCAACGCTCGGCGTCCTCGCGCTGGGGGAGTGGTTCGGGGTTCGCCTGGATTCGCGGCACTGAAGGGACGCTATCGGCGCCGCCGTACGCGCTGGTATCGGGGCGGCAACGATCACGGCTCTGACCGGTCTCGCCCATTCCTGTGAACCGCGACCGTGAGCAATACCGGGACCAGGCAAAGGTGTCGTGCGGAGTGCCTAAACCGCGCATTCGCCGACGACGCGCGGGGGCATCAAAGCGGCCATGAGCAAGATTTCTCAGCGCAGGGCACTCCTGCTGGCCGCGATCGTGCCCGCCCTCCTGGTCGCGGGCTGCTCCGCGGGGAACAACACCCAGGCGATGAAGGGCGCGGCGAGCCCCGGCACGCCCACCGACATGGACTCCATGTCCCCCGAGGAGAGCGACACCTCCTCCCCCGACGCCACCGACACGGGCGCCTCCCCGACGGACACGGCGGGCGGCGGGCAGGCCCAGACCGCCGTCCAGGGCTTCTTCAGCGCGGTGAAGTCCGGCAACGTCGACCAGGTCGTCAACTCCTTCTCCGACGACGCCGTCGCCGCCGTCAACGGCCAGGCCACGGCGGAGGGCAGCCAGGCGATCCGCACCCTCTTCCAGAAGCAGCTCCAGGGCAACGGCATGAAGCAGGCCACCCACACCATCGACGAGTCCCGCATGGCGGGGGACACCGACGCGATCGTCCGGTCCACCAGCAAGCAGGGCAGCGACGAGATGCGTGAGCTGTTCGTGCTCACCAAGGACGGCGAGGAGTGGAAGATCTCGCAGTTCATGAACAACAAGGCTTCGTGAGCTTGGGGCGGGCTTGAGCGGCCCGTTCGAGGGGGGGCGGAGGCCGGCGGCCGGTCGCTTGACGCGATCGGCCACCGGCCACCTGCCCCCGGCCTGGCACCGGCCCCTCGGCGAGCACGATCCGCCTACCAGCCGCCACCCCGCACCGCCCCGCTGATCCCGCCCCGCTGCCACCCCACCTGCTGCCGCCTTGCCGCCGGCCAGCGGTCGGCCTCGCCACCCACTCGCCTCCACCCGGCGCTCCACCTGCCTGCTGCCGTTCTCCTGCGCCGCGCTACCCTGCCCGCCGCGACCTCGCCGTGCCGCCCCACTCGCTGCCGATCCCGGCCCGCCGTGACCCCCGCCGCCGGCTCATGGCAGCTCCGCCAGCTCACCCGCCTTCGCCTGCCATCGTCCCGGCAAGGGGCCTCCAGTCGTTGTGCGGAGGGGAGCCTTGGGGTGAAACGCTGGCGGAAACCTTGGCCGTAACTAGCCGTATATTGCATGGTTATTGTGTGACATATCCAGGAATGCGCATGCGTGCGTACGCTATATGGGCTAATTCTGGGTGGTGTCGCCGGGAATCCGTGGGCGGATGCGGCGCTGGTCCACCAGTGCGAGGTAGACCGCGAAGGCGCCGCGTGCCCACATCTCCGCCTGTTGCGCGGTCAGCCTGATCTCCTCGCCCTCGTGCGAGACGATCATGTACTCGCCCACCGGCACCCTCCGCCACGCGACCAGGACGCTCTCATAGACGAGCACGTCGAGCATCGCGGTCAGATATTCACGCTCGGCGGCGGACACGGCGTAAGCCTCCTCGCTCCTCGCCGATTTATCGCCCTTGCCCACCATTGTGCGCGCCCTTTCGGGAAATGTCGCAGACCCATGTCGAAAAGCCGCCCGAATCCCGGAGAACCTCCACCCGCCCGCCGGTGTATCCACACCGGAGGTGGTCACATGAAGAGACTCCTGACCCTGTTGATCGCGACCCCGGCGCTGCTCCTCGCCCTCGGGGGCGCGCCGGCCGAGGCGTCCGGCGCGTGGGCGGTGACGTACCTGGATCCGGTGCCGCCCCGGTTCGAGAGCGGGACGTCGTACACGCTCGGCTTCTGGGTCCTGCAACACGGCACCCACCCGTTCGAGGGCTCGATGAACCCCGTCGGGCTGCGGCTCACGCGTGCCGACGGCAAGACCATGGAGTTCAAGGGCATCGGGCTGGCCGAGGCGGCGCACTACTCGGCGTCCGTGGTGGTGCCGAAGGGCGTGTGGAAGGTGGAGGGCATCCAGGGGCCGTTCCAGCCGTACGCGGTGGGCACACTGACCGTGCCCGGCGCCCTGCGGATCAACCCCCTGCCGCCTGGCCAGGCGGACATGATCGCGCAGACCGAGCAGCGCTACTGGGGTGACGTACGGCCACCCGGCTTCAAACCCGGCACCACGACCCCCGCCGCCGAGATGCCCGCCGCGTCCGCCGCCCCCGTGGTCACCGTCACGGCCTCCCCGCCCCCTCCGGCGCCCGCCTCGGACGGCGGCGTCCCCGCGTACACCCTGCTCCTGGCCGCAGCCGGCGGCGCGGTGGCGACATGGGCGGTGCTGGGACTCCCGGCAGCGCGACGGCGGCGGCGCGCGGAGGACGAACCGGACCGCACCCAGGAGGACACCATCGTGATTTCTGGGTAGGAGCGGGGGCAGACCGCCGGGGTGTGCTCCGACGCCCTCCTTCCCGAGCGGCCCGCGTCGGCGCCCACCCCGGCTCTCCCCTTTTCTCTTGAATCCGGGACAAATCCTTGGCGCGTGCGGCAGGGTCGGAAGTGTTGCCGATCTTCGTGAGGATCACGCATGGACTGGCCGAACTGCCCCTCCTGCGGCGTCGCCCTGACCGGAACGGTGGATGCCTGTCCCGAGTGCCGGCTGCTTCTGCACGGGCCCGCCGCCAGTGACTACCTGGATGTGGTGGCGGCGCTCGCCGAGCTCGACGGGCGGCGGGTGGAGTTGTTGCGGCGGCGGGAGGAGGCGCTCGCTGGGATGCGGGCGGCCACCGACGCCGCTCGTATCGCAGCGGATGCAGCGGATGCAGTGGACCCGGCGTCGGTGGTCGCCGGCGTGCCGGTGGTGGCTGAAGGTGTGCCGGTTGCGGGGGTGGGCGGGGAGGGGGAGCGGGGGCCGCGGCGGGATCTGTCGCATCGGGCGGTGCAGAATGTCCTGCTGCTGCTCGGTGGGACGCTGCTGTCCATCGCGGCGGTGGTGTTCACGCTGGTGAGCTGGCAGGTGCCAGCTTTGCGGGCGCTCATTCTGACCGTGTTCACGGTGGCGGTGCTGGCCGCGCCGTGGTTGCTCGTGCGGCGGCGGCTGGTGGCGACGGCCGAGACGGTGGCGTTGCTCGGGCTCGTGCTGATCCCCTTGGACGGGGTTGCCGTCATGCAGGTGTTCGGTGACGGTGGCGGTGGTGGTGCGGGGCCCGAAGTCGATTCGCTGTGGGGGTGGGCGGTTGCGGCTGCGGGGTTGAGTCTGGTCTGGGCGGTGTACGCGTGGTGGGCGCCTCTGCGGTTGCCGACGCCGGTCGCGATCGTTCTGGCTCAGGTTCCGTTGCCGCTGGCGGCGCTGGCCGGGGTGGGTTCGGGGCCGCTCGATGACGTGCCGGGCCTGGCGGGGGCGCTGGTGGTCGATGCCGCGTTCGACCTGGTGTTGTGGCGGGTGGCGCGCAGGGCTCGGGTCGCGGTTGAGTACGTGACGACGGCCGTGGCCGGGCGGTGGCGTGGGTCGGCGGGGTGGGGGTCGCAGCGTTCGCGATGGTGGTGGTGATGGCCGGTGACGGGTTCGTTCCCATCACGGATCCTCGGCCCGTTCTGGTGACGGGGCTTTCGCCCGGGGTGGGGCTCGTGCTGGGTGGGGCGGCGGTGGTGGCCGTTCTGTGGGCGGGCGCTACTCGGGGCAGGGGTGCCCGGCTGGTGATCGGGGCGGGTGGGGCGCTCGCCGGCGTGGGCGCCGGGTGTGCTCTGACCGCCTCCGTCGTGCCTGGCGTGGACGGGGCCGCGGTGGCCGCCTGCGCGGCGTCGCTGGTCCTGGTCGTGGCGCTGTGGCTGCCTGCTCGGCTGCGGGACGGCGTTCGTACGGGTGGCGCGCTCGTCCTCGGCGTGGCCGCATGCTTGCAGGCGCAGGCCGTGATCGCGGTGGCGCTCGGCCCCCTTGGGTGGCTCACCTCCGCCTGGGGGGAGCGGGCCGGGCGCGCGTCCGAGCTGCTCGGGCCCGATCTTCGCTGGGACGACGCCGGGGCCGCGCCCGTGGTGATGGCGGCCGTGGCGGTGGGGTCGGCGCTCGTGCCGGCCGGGCGTGAGGGTTGGACGCCTGCGTTACGGCGGATGTCCTGCCTGGTCAGTGGGTGTCTGGCTGTGGTCATGGCGCCGGTGTCGGCGGGGCTGGGGTACGAGGTGGGGCTCGGCGTGGTCGTGGCGCTCGCCTCCGCGCTGATGTGGCGGGCGGCTGCTCACAGGCCCGCGTCGGGCGGTGGCGGGGCCGGGTCGAGCGGGCGCGGTGGCGTGGGGGTGTTGTGGGTCGGCGGGTATCTGGGTGGGCTGGCCATGTGCTGGGGGCTGGCCGATCGGACGGCCAGTGTGACGGTGGCCGGCGTGCTGGCGGTGGTGTGGGCCGGGTGTGCCGTGGCCGGCCGGACGAAGGGCGTGCAGGCCGTGGGCGGGGCCGGGGCGACGGTGGCAGCGGGGATGCTGGTCTGGGGATGTTCGGGAGCGGGCTGGCGGCGGCCGTGGCGATGCTGGGCGTGCGGGCCGGCACACTCGTCGTCACCCGGCCGTCCCGGAAGCTGGCCGCCGCCGTCGTACGGGCCGGGCGCACCAGCACCACCCTGGCGCTCGGCATCCTCGACCGGTTGACCAGGCTCGTACGGCCCGGCGGCAGGACGGCGGTCGAGGCGGCGGCCATGGTGGTGGCGTTGCTGGCGCTGGCCCAGTACAGGTTCGGACCGGAGCACGTAACCGCTGGTGAGGGGCTGCCGCTCCTGCCGGGGCGGCTGGGTGACGAGATGCCGGCGCTGCTGCTGGCGGTCGGCGCGGTGCTGGCGGCGGCCTCCGCGTGGCGCCGCCCCCGGGGAGCGTGGCGGACGGTGGCGGCGGTCGAGGCGTGCCTGCTGGCCGTGCTGGCGCCGCTGCCGCTCAGCGGGGCCGCCGTGCCCGCGCTCGTCGGCCCGTACGGCTGGCTGACCCACGCCTGGGCCGGTGCGGCGGAAGGGGCGCGTGCGGCGCTCAGCCCGGCGGGGCCGTGGCAGGCGCAGCCGCTGCTGATGCCCGTGCTGGTGCTGGCCGGGGCGGCCGGCGCGCTCGCCGTGTGGGCGCGCTGGGGCAGGCAGGCCGCCATGGGGGTGGCCGGGATCGCGTTCCCGGTGGCGGCGACGGCGTTGCCGGTGGTGGCAGACCTGCCGTACTGGGCGGCGCTGGCGTTCCTCGTCGCGCTGACGGCCGCGCTGGCGCTCTGGTCGGCGGTGAGCCGGTCGGCGGCGGGCGGGGCGAGCCTGTGGACGGCGACGCTGGCCGTGTCCTGGTCGCTGGCCGACCGGACGGCGACGCTCGCGGTGCTGGCGGCGATCGCGGTGACGGCGCTGCTGTGTGCGGTCCGGGGCAAGGGGTCGCCGGTGACGAGCGTGGCCGCGACCGTCACCGGGCTGGCCGTCGGGGCGGAGAGCGTGGCCGCGGCGCTGGGCGGCGGCCTCGGACGGTCGGACGCCGCGCTGGTCCTGCTCCTGGTGATCGTGCTGCTGTCGCGGGCCGCCGCGCTGCCCGTCCTGCCCGCCGCCGTGGCGGGGCCGCTCGGGGCGGCGGCGCTGGCGTTGTGGCCGGTGGCGATGCTGCTGGCACGGGACGTGGCCCGGCTGTCCCTGGTGCTGGCCGCCGGCGGGCTGGCGCTGGCCGCGTCGGCGTGGCGGCTGAAGGGCGCGGTCAGGCCCGGGGCGTACGCGCTGGCGGGCGCGGCGTCCGCGGTGGCGGTCCTGCCGCACGTGCCGGTGTGGGCGGAGGTGCTGGGGTTCCCGTACCAGGGGGTCGGGCGGCCGTGGCGGGAGCTGTTCGGCGGGTGGGTGCCGCGACCGGAGGTGTGGGACTCCGGGCTGCCGATGGTTGCGGGCTTCAGTTTTGTAAGGGCGGAGGTGGCGACGGCGCTCGGCGCCGGGGTGTTCGCGGTGGCCACAGCCGTGATCATCGCGCGGCGGCTGCGCGGGGACGTGGCGGCGCGGTCCGTGGCGACCGTGGCCGTGCCGGTGTGCCTGGTCTTGGTGCCGCCCGTGGCTGAGCTGGCGTACCCGTGGGTGCTGATCTTCCACGGGGTGGTGCTGGTGGCGCTGGCCGTGCAGGCGTCCGCCGGAGCGGGGGCGGCCGGGGTGATGGCGTTGCTCGCGGGCGGGCACGTGGTGGCGTGGTCGCTGGACGTGGAGGCGTACACGCTGGCGGTCCTCGCCGGGATCACCCTGCTCGGCGTGGCGGCCTCGGGGTGGCGCGCGGGGCGGCGGCCCGGACAGGGGCGGCGGCGTCCGCGACCGTCGCGGCGGGTGGGCTGGCGGCGGCCTCGGCGCTGTCGGCGGGGCTGCCGGGGGAGGAGGCGGCGTTCGCGGTGCTGGGCGTCGCGGCCGTGGCCGTCCTCGCCGCGGCCCGGCTCGCGACCCTCCGGAGGGCGGTTCCTGGTGCGGCTCGGGCCGGGGCACTCGGACGGGTCGTCGTCCCTGCGGGGGCTCAGGCCGGGGCGGGCCCGCATGGGTCGGTCGAGGTTGTGGGCCGTGCTCAGGTGGTCGAGAGGGCGGAGGCGGTCGGCGGGGCTCAGGCGGTCGAGAGCGGCGGGGCGGTCGGCAGGGCCGGCGGGGTCGCCGTGGCCTTCGGGGTTGCGGAAGGGGCCGAGGTGGCGGGGTGGGGGGTGGCCGTTGCCGGGGTGGTGATGGCGGGGGGCGATCGCGGGCTGCTCAGCCTGGCGCTCGCCAGTGCCGGTGTGCTCGCGCTCCTCGTCGCCCTGCGTCCCGACCGGCGGGCCGCCGTGTGGGCCGGGCTGGGGCTGCTGCAGGTGGCGCTCTGGCTGCGGCTCGCGCTGTCCGGTGTCGTCGCGCCCGAGGCGTACACCGTGCCCCTGTCGGTGGCCGGGCTGGTCGGGGCGTGGCTGGCCAGGCGGCGCGATCCCGGGATCTCCTCCTGGAGCGGGTACGGCCTGGCGCTGGCGCTGACGTTCCTGCCCAGCGCGTACGCCGCCTGGCACGACCCCGGCCTGGCCAGGCCGCTGCTGCTGGGCGTGGCCGCGTTCGCCGCGACGCTGGCCGGGGCGCGGGCGCGGTTGCAGGCGCCGCTCATCCTCGGCGGGGCGGTGCTGGTGGTGACGGCGGCGCACGAGTTCGCGCCGGCGCTGGCCGAGCTGGTGGGTCAGGGGCCGCGCTGGGTGCCGATCGCGGTGGCGGGGGCGTTCCTGCTGTTCACCGGCGCCACGTACGAGCACCGGCTGCGCGACCTGCGCAAGATCCGCCGGCTGATCGTCAGGATGCGCTGAACCACGGCGAGGCACAGGCCACGCCAGCGCCGGCCGCGGAGGTCAGGGTTCTGCGGGCGCGGAGGGGCGCCGCGGTGGGTCAGAGGTGGCGTTCCTGCTGGTCGAGGATGGCGACCGAGACGGCGACCGCCTTCGCCGCGTCCCGCTCCTCGATCGCCTGCAACAGCTCCTCGTGCGAGCTGTCCGGCACCAGTGCCGCCTCCTCCTGGTCCCTGACGCTGTCGCGCAGCGCGTCGCTCATGCTGCGGTAGAGGTCGCCGAGCAGGGCGTTGTGGGCGGCGTCCGCGACCAGGAGGTGGAAGTCGACGTCGGCGTCGGCGAAGCCGTCGAGGTCGCCGGCCCGGCTGGCCGCGTTCCTGCGGGCGAGGGTGTCGCGCATGGCGGTCAGGTCGTCGTCGGTGCGGCGGCCGGCGGCGAGCCGGGCGGCGACGAGGTCGAGGCCGCGGCGGACGTCGATGATGTCCATGGCGGCGGCCGTGTCGAGCCGGCGCCGCAGCGCGACCTGGGACTCGTCGGTCGCGGTCACGTAGGTGCCGTCGCCCTGCCGCGTGTGCAGCAGCCCCGCGTGCGCCAGCACCCGCACCGCTTCCCGTACCGACAGCCGGCTCATGCCGAGGCTCTCCGCCAGCCGGCTCTCGGACGGGATCTTGGTGCCGACCGGCCACACCCCCGCGGCGATCTCCCGGCGGAGCTCGGCGATGGCGGCGTCGACGAGCGAGGTCCTGGCGACGTTACGCATGCACCTACTCCTGTTCGGCTGAAGAACCTCCACCCTAGATATTGCCGTACGGACGTGCCGGGTCAGACGAGCGCGGCGGCGAGGCGTTCGATCGTGGGGCGGCCCTCCAGCGGGGACAGCCAGGCGGCGGGCAGCGGCGCGGTGCCGTGCAGGGCGCCCAGCAGGTTCCCGCACACGGAGCCGGTCGAGTCGCTGTCGCCCGAGTGGTTGACCGACAGCAGCAGCGCCCGGTCCACGGCGGGCTCGGCCAGGGCGCAGTAGACGCCGATGGCCAGCGCCTCCTCCGCCACCCACGCGCCGCCCAGCGACTCGACGGCCTCCGGCGAGTGCCCGCCGGCGCTCGCCAGGTGCACGGCGGCGCGCAGGGCGGCGGTGGTCTCCTCGTGGCCGGGGTACCGGGCCAGCAGCTCCATCGTCTCGTGGACGGCCGGCTCCAGCGCCTGGCCGGCCATGAGGTGGGCGATGATTGCCGCGAACGCGCCCGCCGCGAGGTAACCGGTCGGGTGGCCGTGGGTGATCTGCGCGCAGGCCGCCGCCAGCTCGAACGCCTCCTGCGGCAGGCGGTTGACCAGCCCGAACGGGGCGGAGCGCATCACCGTTCCGCAGCCCTTGGAGTCGGGGTTCACCGGGCCCGGCACGCCCCACGCGGACGGGCCGGGGAACGGCCGGTGCAGGCCCGACAGGCAGGCGTTGCCGGGGGCGCGCCGCGAGTACAGCCAGCCCTCCTCGCGCAGGGTGCCGGTGTGGTGGGGGAGGGTCGCGGGCGGGGGAGCGGGGTGCTGCTGGGTGTCGAGCCAGCGCAGGTACGCCCGCCGCACCGCCTCGACGGCCGCCTCCCGCGCGTCGCCCCCGTCTTGGCCCTGGGTTTCGGTAGCGTGAGCTGCGGTGGCACGGGCGTCCAGCAGGCCCTCGACCGTGAAGAGGGTCATCTGGGTGTCGTCCGTGATCAGGCCGGTCCTGCCGCGCCAGGTCGCGACATATCCCGTGATGCCATCCGTCCCGTGATGCTTGCGGATGTCCCGCAACGACTGGAACTCGATCGGCGCGCCGAGCGCGTCACCGACCGCGCCGCCCAGAAGGCAGCCCCGTACCCGATCCAACACTTCCATGCCCTGGATATTGCCACCTTCCTGGCTCTTTGAGAGATTGCGCTTGTTTCGGCCAATCGTGTCCCGGAGGTCACGCGTGTCACAATTACGCCCCGCCCTCTTCGCCGTCGCCCTCACCCTCGCGATCGCGACTCCCGCCCAGGCCGCCGCAGCCGCTCCCGCGATCACCGTCCGGGACGGCCGCACGCAGCCGGTCTTCTCGTACGCGGACGCGGTTCGCGAGCACGTGTACGTCGAATCGCCCGTGGACAGCGACGCCGACGGCGCGCTCGACCGGGTCAGGGTGGACATCATCCGGCCCAAGGAGTCCGGCCCCGGGCTCAGGGTGCCGGTGATCATCGACGAGAGCCCGTACTACGACAACTCGGGACGCGGCAACGAGTCGGAACGCAAGGTCTACGACGCTGCCGGAAATGTCACGAAATTTCCGCTCTTCTACGACAACTACTTCGTCCCGCGCGGCTACGCCGTCCTGAACGTCGACATGCTCGGCACCACCCGCTCCGACGGCTGCCCCGACGTCGGCGGCAAGGCCGACGTGCTGGGCGGCAAGGCAGTCATCGACTGGCTCAACGGCCGCGCCAAGGCGTACAGGGCCGACGGCACCCCGGCCGTCGCCGACTGGACGACCGGCAGGTCCGCGATGATCGGCAAGTCGTACGACGGCACGCTCGCCAACGCCGTCGCCGCCACCGGCGTCGAAGGGCTCAAGACCATCGTGCCCATCTCGGCGATCAGCTCCTGGTACAAGTACCAGCGCTCGAACGGCGTCATCTACAACCTCGACTACGCCTCCTTCCTCGCCAACTACGTCGACACCGACCCCGACGCCAAGTGCCAGGCCGTCCGCGACAGGATGGACGCCGAGGACGGCGACGACACCGGAAACTACAACCGGTTCTGGGCCGAACGCGACTACATCAACGGCCTGCTCGCCGACGTCTCCAAGGTCAGGGCGAGCGTCTTCGTCGTGCACACCGTCAACGACCTCAACGTCAAACCCGACAACTTCTCCGCCTGGTGGAAGGCCCTGGCCGACCGGAACGTCCCGCGCAAGATCTGGGTCGGGCAGACCCAGCACGTGGACCCGTTCGACTTCCAAGGACGCAGGGACCTGTGGGTGGACACCCTGCACCGCTGGTTCGACCACTGGCTGCACGGCGTCCGCAACGGGATCATGAACGAGCCGCGCGCCGACGTCGAGATCGGCCCCGTCCAGTGGATCACCCAGCGCGACTGGCCCGCCCCGTACGCGATCAACGCGTCACTGCGGCCCGCCCCCGACGGCACGCTCGGCCTGCGCCCCGCCGCCGGCAACAGCACCGCGACCTTCACCGACGTCGCCATGAGCGAGAACGACATGGTGGCCGGCATCGGCACCCCGAACCCCGGCCGCGTCGCGTTCACCACCGGAGCGCTCCCGCTCGACCTGCGCCTGTCCGGCACACCCACCGCCGACCTGCGCGTCAAGCTCGACCGGCCCACCGCCAACCTGACCGCCCTCCTCGTCGACCTCGGCGATGCCACCCGCGTGGACTGGCGGCGCGGCCAGGGCATCACCACCCTCACCGAGGAGGACTGCCACGGCGAGAGCACCGCGGCCGACGACGCCTGCTACCGCAAGGTCGTCACCAACCTCGCCACCCGGCCCCTCGAGATCGTCGCGCGGGGCTGGATCGACGTCCAGAACCGGCAGTCACTCAGCCGACCCACACCCCTGCCGGCCGGCTCCTACGGGACGGTGCGGTGGCTGACGCTGCCGCAGGACTACACGTTCAAGAAGGGCCACCGGATCGCGCTCGTGGTCGCGGGCACCGACACCACGTACACCGACGAGGCCGGCACGGGGGCCGCCGTGACCCTCGACCTCTCCCGCAGCAGTGTGAACGTCCCGCTCGTGCTGGGGACACCGCTGGCGGACGTGCCTCAGGACGCCGCCACGTTCCGCGGGCCCGCCGAGGTGGAACTGCCCGAGCCTGAGACCGGGTTCCACTTCTTCTAACCCACCTCGACCCCCGCCGCACTCCGGCGGGGGTCGCTTGGGTTTTTACCGGCGCGCGAAACGGACGCCCAGCGCCCGGCGCTACGCCCGCGGCCACCCGGCAGGACGGTCGCGCGGGGCGGCGACCCGAGACGGCGGGTCGGTGTGCGGACGGCACCCTCGCAGCAGCGGCATGCGCCTGGGGTGCGTGGCACTGGCGGGGCGGCTCGCGTGGAGTGGACGGTGCCGCGCTTACGGCCCTATGGCGCGATGGTGGCGCTGGGCGCGGCCGATGCGGCGGGGCGGTGTGTGGGCGGCGCCTTCGGCACGGTGGCGGGTGCGGGCATGCACGTAGCAGGGGCCGGATGAGTGTCGCGGCGTGCGCGATGAGCCCCGCTTGTCCGTGCGGCGCGCACGACGGCCTCGCCCGCGCCGTGCAGAGCGCGACGGCTCCGCCTGCCGGAGGGGTCAGTCGCACGGGCGGTGGGGGTCGCCGTTGCGGACGCTGAGGGTGGTGCCGGAGTCCGCGGAGCGGGGGGACGTCCAGGAGATGCGTAGCGTCAGGGAGCCGCCGGCCCGGGTGATGCCGCCGGTGGTGCGGCCGTCGCCGGTCGTGTGGCCGGTCCAGCGGACGGTGATCCGCCCGTGCCGTTCCACCGCCCCCAGCTCGCACGCGTCCCGAGGGGCCTGGATGCGGAAGCGGTGGCCGGAGACGGTGATGCCGGCGGTGGCGGAGGTCGAGGTGATGGCGCAGCGGCCGGTGCACGACAGGGAGAACGTGCCGCTGCGTCCTGAGCCCAGTGACAGGGACGGCGGCGACAGGCGGGCCACGGGCGGGGCGGGGCGGGGGAGGGCGGTCTTCTTGGGGACGGAGCGGAGGCCCGAGCCGGCCAGGGTCTGGGTGGTGGCGGAGACGGTGGGGTCGGCGGGGGCGTTCAGGAGCAGGGTGGTCTGGGCGGCGGTCTTGGTGATCGTGGCCGGCTGGGACTGGGCGTTCAGCACGGCCCAGATGAGGCCGGCGGCGAGCAGGCCGACGCCGAGGATGAGGGCGAGCCGGGCCACGGCCCTGATCGGGGTGCCGGGCTCGGGGTCGTCGTCCTCGTCGGCGGGCAGCCGCCAGTATTCCTGCCACTGCGCCGCGTCCCCGTTCGCCGGTTGTTCGAGGGCGGACAGGGTGAGGCCGCCGTAGCGGACGATGGCGCCGCTCTGGTGGGTGCCGTTGCTCTCGCCCTTGATGGCGGTGGTGTAGACGAGCTTGTCGCCGTACGCGCCGCCGCGGAAGGGCCGGGTGCGGCTGGGCGGGGTGAAGGGGTGCCGGCCCCGTACGGCCGGCGCGCCCGGAGGCCCCAGGCCCGCGCCCGCCTGCTCAGGATCAGGATCAGGGCCGGGGATGGGGGCGGAGAGGGGAATGGGGCGCCCGGGGGGCTCCTGGTCGGCGGCGGCCGCGCCCGCCGCCGACCAGGGCTTTCCCGAGGTCGCCGTCGTGGGGCCGGCGACCTGGGCGGGCGGCGTGGTGTCGGCGACCGGAGGAGCCGGCGACGAGAGGCCGGTCTCCACCAGTGTGCGGGCCTGCACTGGAAAGCCGTCGGCCCGCCAGAGTGGCCCCTCGCCGGGCAACGGCTGCGCCGACGCCAGCCGGTTGGGAAGCGTGCCGGGCAGTGTCGCGATCGGCAGGCGGCGCAGCAGCGCGCCGGCCGTCATGGTCCTGGGCGCGGCCCGGCAGGTCGCGCAGGACTGGATGTGCCGGCCGATCCTGGCCCTGGCCCGCCGTCCTGGCGCGGCGACCCATTCGGCCATGCGCGCGGTCAGGACGGGGCAGCCGGCGCGGGAGCGGGCGGCGATGATCGCGGCGAACCATTCCTCCAGCCCGGCCGCGGCCCGCGCGACGATGGCGTGGACCTCGGGCTCGGGCAGCTCGAAGATGGCGGCGAGCTCGGCGTCGGCCAGGCCGTGCCGTACGGACAGGTCGAGGAGCTCGCGCTGGGGGCGTTCGAGGGAGAGCAGCGCTTCGGGCAGCAGCTCGGACATGCGGCCGGGCCGCGACCAGGAGCCGATGCTCGCGGGCTTGGCGACGACGGCCCGGTGGGCTCGGGCGACGGCGTACAGCCAGGGCCGTCTCAGGGCCGGATCGACCACGCGATCCGCGTACAGGTGGACGGTCATCGCGGCGCCGGCGACGGCCTGCTCGGCGTCGCCCGCGGCGAGCTCGGTGCGGCAGTAGTCGTAGAGGCGGGCGCCGTGCTTGTCGCACAGGTCACGAATGGCCTGGCGCGCGTCGTCCGACAGGGTTCGCCACATCCGGTGTCACCTCCTCCGTTCGGTACGCGGACGCTGGTTCGTGGTTCAGGTCCCCCCGGGGGTGTCGAGCAGCGACGCCTGCGCCAGGTAGGCGCGGGTGGCGTCGGGGTCGCCGGCGATGGCCCGCAGCCCGGCCATGGCGGCGGCGAGCCGGGCGCTGTCGCGTTCGCGCACTCCCGCCGGGCGGGTCTCGCCCCGGGGGATCACGCGGTGCAGCAGCACGGAGCGGCGCCGCCAGGCCCACGCCTCCAGCGCGGCGGGCCGGGCGGAGCCGTGGAGCACGGCCGCGAGGACCTGGCCGGCCTCGGCGGCGTCGTGGATGCCGGCGTTCATGTTGAGCCCGCCGACGGTGGAGGTCAGGTGCGCCGCGTCGCCGACGAACAGCACCCGCCCGCACCGGTACGACGTCAGCACGCCCCTGGACAGCCCGAACCGGTCGGCTCCGGTGATCCGGATCGGCTCGCCCGCGCCCGGCAGCGCCCTGCGGACCAGCAGCGACAGGTTGGGCGCGGACAGCGGCTCGTGCGTGTCGCAGGGGATCTTGAAGATGATCCGCCAGTGGTCGGGCAGGCCGAGCAGGGTGCACGACTGCTGCACGTCCCGCACGTACGTCAGCGGCGCGAGGCTGGGCAGCAGCCGGTCGAGCGGCGCGTCGGTGAAGACCCGCAGCGCCTGCGCCGGGCAGGCGGAGCGGGGGAACGGCAGGCCGAGCGAGCCGCGCACGGTGCTGTGGGCGCCGTCGGCGGCGATGAGGTACCGGGCCCGCGTCCAGGTGTGGCCGACGCGGACCCGGATGCCGGTGCCGCCCTCCGCCACGCCGTCCACGTGGGTGCCGAACCGCACGTCCACGTCCGGGTAGACGCTGAGGGCGGACAGCAGCAGCGGGGTCAGGCGGGCCTGGTCGGCGTGGATCCTGAAGGGGTGCTTGGTCAGGCCGTCGAGCCGGTTCATGCCCATCTCGGCCAGCACGATCCCCGACCGGTCGCGCCACTGCACCCGCTCCACGACCCGGCCCGCGGCGACCAGCCTGGACGCCACGCCGAGGTCGTCGAGCAGGTCGAGGGTGGCGGGGTGGAAGGTGCAGGCGCGCGCCTGCCGGGGCAGCTCGCTCTCGCGCTCCAGGACGGTGACCGGGATCCCGGCCCTGGCCAGGCAGAGCGCGGCGGTCAGCCCGGCGGGCCCGGCTCCTGCGACGATGACGCCGTTCATGGCCGGCCTCCGACGCGGGCCGCGGCGGCCATGTGGCGGCGGTACGGCACGCGGCTGAGCGTCACGTGCCGGCCGACGGCCTTGGACAGGGCCCACCAGGCCACGCAGAGGTTCGAGGTGAGCAGGGTACGGTCGTTGCCGCTGGTCAGCGGCCTGAGCACGGGCAGCGTGGGCAGCCCGGTGCCGGTGAACAGCAGCACGGCGTCGCCCGGCACCTCGGCCAGCTCGACCTGGCTGACCAGGGACGCGGGCGTGTGCCCGTAGGGGGAGTAGCCGTCGGGGGCGCGTACCTGGACGACCTGGGTGACGTTCAGCCCGGCCGTCTTCCAGAAGCGCTCGGCCAGGTCGGTCACCCACGGCTGGTACGGCGAGACCAGCACGATGTCGGTCACCATCACGTGCTCCAGCGCCTCGCGCGTGGCCTGCGTGGCGGAGGCGAACGGCACCCCTGTCGCGGCGGTCAGCTCGGCGCACTGCTCGCGGTCCTCGTCGGGGCCGAGCAGGTAGCGGGGCTCGCTGCAGGCCATGACCAGCGCGTCGAGCCGCAGCCCGTCGAACGCGCCGAGCATGGCGGGCACGGCGGAGTTGTAGCTCTCCAGCCGGTCGATCAGGGACCGTCCCGGCCGGGCGGGGAGGCGGGCGACGTGCATGTCGGCCCGCGAGCCGAGCAGCCGGGTCAGCTCGGGCTCGGCCGACGGGTTCGCGGGCGCCACGAGCACGCCGATCCTGCGGCGGCTCATGGTGTGCCCCGGACGGTGCGCATGGTCTTCTCCTCCTGTGCGGGAAGGTCTTCCGGTGCCGGAAGGCGAAGAGGTTTCAGGGGGTGCGGTGGTGGGTCAGGGCGTGGTCGATCTCGGTGATCGCCGCGACGGACACCTGCCGGATGCGGCGCAGCTGGTGCACGGTGCGCGCCGCTCCCTGGTCCTCTTCACGGGGTTTCCCGCCGGACGGTGGTGGGGGCGCGCCGGGTCGTACGCCCCGGGGGTGCACTTCGTGCGGTTGTGACCTGCGCAGCTCGTCGGTGAGCATGATCACTCCTATGTGGAGGCGGGTGGTGAGGGGTGCGGCGCGGAGAGGAGCCGGCGCGGTGTCGCCACCGGCTCCTCTCCGGCCGCGCGTCGGGGTGGAGGTCCGGTCTCACGTTCCGACGCCACGGCGACCCGCACCAGCGCCGTGGCGGCGAGCAGAACGGTGGCCGGCGGAACGGCCATGAGCACGCGGGCGTGCCCGGGCGACGGCCCCCTTGGGGGCGGCCGGTCGATCGGCATCGTGGCGCCCGTCACGGCGATCGTCCCGCCCGGCATCGCTGCCGTGCCGATGGTGCCGTCCAGGCCGGGAACACCGCCGTAGACGACCCTGCCGAGCCCGACGCGGCGGACGACCGGCATGGCCGGAGGCGCCGCCGCCATCGTGGCGGCCCTTGTGGGGCCGCCGTCCCGCCGCGGGTCGCGGGCACGCCGCCGCCGCGAGTTCAGCGGCAGGGCGGCGGGCGTGCGCGGGCGACCTCGCGGGCGGGAAGAAAGCCGGCCCCAGGCGCCACCCCTCGAGACGGCCAGCACGCCAGCCGCTACCGCGCTGGCCGTCAGCACCGCGCCGACTAGGTCGGGCACGTGCCGCACGGTGCCGGGGGGGTGGGGAAGCGCCGGGGCCAGCGCTTTGTGCGCCGCCACACGGGCCGCGTACGGGTCGCGCCGGCCGAGACCGGCCGGCGGCCGTGCGCCGCGGGGTGGCGGCGGTCGCCGGGACGCGAGCGGGATTCCCGCCGTCGCGCCCGGGCGGTGGGGGTCCGGAGGCGACGTCGGCGGGATGGCCGCCGTCGCGCCCGGGCAGTGGGGGGCCGGGGGTCTCATCGAGCCGTCACCGCGCTCTCGGCCACGTTCGGCACGCTGACGCAGACCATGCGCTCCGTCAGCCCGGCCCTGGGTCCGGCCGCGCGGGCGCGGGCCGGTGGTCCGGCTTCGCCGGCCGCGTGCGTACGGGCCGGCCCCGCACCGCCGGCCACCATGCGCGCGACCTTGGAGGCGAGCGCGAGATGCTCGGCGCAGCGCCGGCCCACCTTGGCCTCCAGGCCGGCCACCTGGGCCAGCCGCAGCCGCAGGGGCTCCAGCGACGAGCACCGTTCGAGGCCGTCGAGGTCGGCCAGCCGGGCGGGCCAGCGCAGGTCCTCGGCGCAGTGGGCCTCGACCTCGCCGGGCAGGTCCGCGGCGGGGAACCCCTCGTGACGCAGCCGGGTGGCGACCATGACGGCGGTGAACGCCGTCCGGTCGAAGTCGGCCAGCCGTCCGGTGAGGGCCGCGCCGAGCATCCTGACGCGGTGGCTCAGGCAGACCGCACTCCACCCGAGCAACAGCAGCCGGTCGGGGCCCGTCTCGGTGTGCCAGCCCGCCAGCCGCAGCTCGCGGGCCATCCGGTGGTAGTGGCGCCAGCGGTGGCCGGGGTCGTCGAGCCAGACCTGGACCCCGCCGAGCGGCAGGCTCGCGACGTGGACGCCGGGCCCGGCGACGCGGGCGCAGATGCGCTGGACCGCCGGCTCCTGGCCTGGGACGGCCGGGCCGTCCAGGAAGGTCGAATCCATGGTCACGTCCGGCCACCTCCTCGCAGGGGGATCTCTCCAGAACCCCTGAGGCTGTTAAGCCCCAGTTACCACGTGCTCCGATACTCCGCTTCTGCGGGGGGCTATGTCAACTGACAGTTTGCGCATAAGTTGATACCTGCCTGCGTGGCAGAGCTTGCCCGCATGGCAGGGGACAGTGGGGCGAGCGTCCCTTACGCTGGACCATGTTCACGGGCGGCTAGGAGGTGTGCCGTGGCGAACTTCGCCGAGCGGCTCGATCTCGCGCTGACCAAGCGCGGCTTCACCGGCGCGCAGGTCGCCTCCGCCCTGACGGAGGCCGGCATCCCCATCACCCGTGCCTACGTGAGCCAGCTGCGCACCGGCAAGCAGACCAACCCGACGCTGCAGGTGCTCAGGGCGCTGGCGTCCTGCCTCCAGGTCAGCGTCGGCTGGCTGGTCGGCGACGACTTCCTCGAATCGGGCTCCGTGGAGGACCTGCAACTGCGCGCGGCCACCATCGGCCTGTCCGCCTCCGGCCTGTCCGAGAGCTCCCTCGCCGTGCTGCGCGGCGTGGTCGAGCTGGCCCGCAAGGCCGAGGGCCTGCCCGAGGAGCCCGAGCCGACCTCCGACATCCCCGAGGCGGTCGCGCCGCTGAGCGGCCCGCAGCGCCGGGCGCTCGGCAAGCGGTTGCACGGCCTGCGCCTGTCGGCGCAGCTCTCGGTCGAGCAGGTCGAGACCGCGATCGGCAGGGGCGCGGCGGCGATCCCCGCCATCGAGGAGGGCCGCATCGCCCCGCCGCCCATCACCGTCGAGCGCCTGCTCACCGTCTACGGCGTCTCCGTGCCCCCCATCCGCGAGTACGTCCTCTCGCTGGCCAGGGGCGAGCGCGAGGCCGCCTGGTACGACGCCCAGTCGGTGCCCGTCTGGCTGGCCACCGGCTACGCGCTGGAGGGCCGCGCCACGGTGATCCGCACGTACCACAACCAGTTCGTCCCGCCGCTGCTGCAGACCGAGGAGTACGCCAGGGCCGCCATCACCGTGGCCGGGCCCGCGACGCTCGGGCAGCAGACGGTCGAGGAGGCGCTGGCGCTGGTGCTGGCCCGCCAGGAGGCGGTGCCGCGCGACAACGGCGTGGTGTTGTGGGCGGTGATCGACGAGAGCGTGCTGACCCGCTCGATCGTCGGGCAGCACGTCCAGCTCCGGCAGCTCGAAGTGCTGATCGAGCACGCCAAGCGGCCCAACGTCTCGCTGCACGTGGTGCCGATGGAGGACCCGGCATACGTGCCGCGCACGGGCCCGTTCACGATCTGGCGCTTCGCGGAGGCGTTCGAGCCCGACATCGCCTGCGCCCACGGCATCGACTCCGACACGCTGATCACCGGCGCGGCCGAGGTGGAGGCGTTCCACCAGGCGTTCACGAAGCTGTCGGTGACGACGACCACGCGCGACGAGACCTTCGAGATGCTGAATTTCCATCGCGAAAGACTTTCGCGTTCGTTGGGCATCTGATCGTTCAGGCTTTCGCCTCCCCCGGGGATCTGATCGTTTCGCGGTTTGTACCAACGAATGGTTACGTAGGTATATCCACAATCAATGGCTTTTGCGGTTGTCTTTCCCTCCGGGGCGAGGATCATATGGTCTGGGTCATCGAGTGGGGTCCGAAAGGATCAGCTTTTCCCGCGATAGTGGGCGAGGGGAAAGGGGCAACACTCAAATGCGTCAGCGTGCCATCCGAAACCTGGCGAAGCTGGAGATGACCCAAGCGCGCGTCACACGGATTCTCGACGCCGCCGCGGGTGGGAAGAACAACTTCGTGGCGGACCGGGATGTCATCAGCCGCTATGACCAGGCCGCCCCGATCACGACGACGGCCGCCAGAGCGGTGCTCCAATATTTACGCCGGGTGGTCCGTCATCTGGCGAGCGAAGGTGTGGACCAGTTCGTGATCGTCGGGAGTGGCGTCCCGAGCGGCCTGCCACCGGGCAGGCAGTTGCACGACGTGGCCAGGAACGCGCTGAACGGCTCCGTGCCACGCGTGGTCTACGTGGAGAACGACCCTATGGTGCTGGCCGGAGCGCGGGCGACCATCGAGCCGATCACCGATCTCGTCCGCGTCGTAGAGGGCGACGTGCGCGAGATCGACGAGATCCTCGACGACCGGGTGCTCCAGACGTTCCTCGACTGGGACCGGCCCATGGCCGTGCTGCTGCTGTCCACCCACAGCCTGAACGACGACGAGTACTTCCATTACGTGATCAAACGCATTCGCCAGGTGGTTCCCGAACGGAGTTACCTGTCGATGATGCAGACCACGTTCGACGCCATTCCGGCGGAGTTGTTGCCGGCCATTCACGACCTGCTGGCGATGACGCTGCCGGGCCACGCGATTCGCACCCGGGAGGAGGTCGAGGCGTTGCTCGACGGCCTGGTGCTGGTCGATCCGGGGCTGGTGTGGGTTCCGGAATGGCGGCCCGACGGCCACGACGACGCTTGTGCCGAACAACCCAGCGCGTCCGGCAACTACGGCGCCGTGGCCCGCGTTCCCTGACGCGCCTACACCTTCGCGGGTTCGGCCGGCGCTCCGGCCGGGCCCTTGACGGGCTCGACGCCGAAGACGAGCACCGCCACCACGGCCAGCAGCAGGGGCACCGCCCCCAGCAGCGCCGTCATCCCGATGGACGGGGCCGCCGCGCCCGCGACGAGCACGCCGGTCACGGCCACGCCGCCGAACTTGCCGACGCCCGCCGACAGCCCGGAGCCGCGCGAGCGCACCCGGGTCGGGTAGATCTCGGAGCTGTACGCGGCCAGCACCGCGGCGATCGCCGCCGTCCCCACGATCGGCCCGGCCAGCAGCACGTACAGCCAGGTGCGGTCGTGCGCCAGCGTCTCGCCCGAGAACGACAGCACCACCAGCGCCGCCCCGACCAGTGCCGAGAGCACCACGATCGTCTTCTTGGCGCTCCACAGGCCGTACATGGCGGCCGAGATGAAGATCAGCGGCAGCCCCAGCAGCGTCGAGTCCGCGAGGGCCCGGTCAGCGGCCGACTGGTCGAGGCCGAGGCTGCGCAGGTTGGACGGGATCCACAGCTGGAAGCCGTAGGTGACCAGGCCGATGCTCAGCCCCAGGATCACCACGGCCGTCGTCAGCCCCGTGAACGGGGCGCGGAACAGCCGGGAGTAGCCGCCCTCGTGCTCGTCCTGGACCCGCTCCACGTCGGACTCCGAGGTCAGCGTTGCGCCGTAGCGGGCCATGATCGCGTGCGCCTCGGCGTCGCGGCCGTGCGCCAGCAGGAACCGCGGCGACTCGGGGATGAACCGGTTGAGCAGGATGAGGAAGACCCCCGTCGGCAGGCCGACCAGCCACAGCACCCGCCACGAGTACTCCGGCGCCAGCGTCGCCGACAGGAAGCTCGCCAGCAGGTAGGCCACGGCCAGGTTGCCGCCGATGAGCACCATCACCCAGCCCTTGTGCCGCGGCGGGATCGTCTCCGCGAGCAGCGAGAACGCGATCGGCAGCATGCCGCCCGCGCCCAGGCCCATCGCCAGGCACATGGCCAGGTTGCCCTCGAAGCTCGGCATCACGCCGCAGATGGCCGTGCCGATGAACAGCACGCCCGCGTACAGGATGGACGGCTTGCGGCCGATCTTGTCGCCCAGCCAGCCCCACAGCAGCGAGCCCAGCACCGTGCCGGTCAGGCCGGACAGCGGCAGCAGCGCCACCGGCAGGTCGCCGCCCGGGTTGAGCGGGGACCTCAGGCCGTACTCCTCGACCATGCCGGGGGAGACGAACCCGAGCGTGATCGGCTTCATCGCGTCGATCACCACCGCGACCGACATGACCACGATCAGCCCGATGTGCGCCGGGCGCATCCGCTGGTCGTCCAGCGCCCGCACCCGCACCTCGGCCGCCGGCCTCGCGGCGAACGCGCCCGGCGGCACCAGCCCCCACGCCGTCACCACGAGCCCCGCGACGATCAGCACCATGCCGATCGTCATCGGCAGGTCCATCGGCATCCCGGCCAGCCGGTAGTGCATGTCCGCGCCGTGCAGGTACATCGGCAGATGCAGCAGCACCCCCGCCACCGTGGCGAGCGTGCCCAGCCAGAAGTACAGCGGACGAGCCAGCTCGACCCCGCCCATGAGCTTCCCCCTCACAACAGGCGGCCACCCCGCAGCCGCCACTGGACGAACAGCACCCGCATGGGCCCGTTCACGAACAGCCACTGGCCGATCCACACGACGCCGAACATCACGGCGAACGCCCAGAACGGCACCGGCCCCCCGACCCCCGGCACCAGACCGGCATCGAGCAGCACCCACATGAGCAGCCCCTCGGGCACGGCCGTGACCAGCCCGAACAGCGTCGGCCAGTCCTTGTCCCAGCGGAACTGCATCAGCAGGTGGTACAGCAGCTCCCAGCCGACGCCGACCACGGCGACCGCCAGCAGCATCACGAACGCGTCGCGCAGCGACATGGGCAGCACGAGCGCGAGCAGCGCCGTCAGCACCACCCCCACCGTGGCCAGCACGAACAGCCGGGTCTGCACCCGCCCGGCGAGCGTCGGGATCAAGCCGGTCTCCTGTTCGCCGCCCACTTCAGCCACTGCGACACCGACCTGACCGGCCCCAGCCCCTTGCAGAAGCCGCGCCTGGCCAGGTCGTCGGCGATGTCGAGGGCCGCCGTCTGCATGCCGAGGAAGCTGTCGACCGCCAGGAAGTGGTTGCCCGCCGTGGCCGCGCCCGAGGCGTACAGCCGGCCGTCGCCGCTCTCCGTGCCCAGCACCTCGAAGCTCGGGCCCACCTGCAGCCGGCCCGCCTTGTTGGGGCGGGCGCCGCCGTGCTGCAGCAGGTCGGCCAGCACCCGGTGCTCCGGCATGTCGGCCTCCAGCCCGGTGCAGTCGATGATGAAGTCGGAGACGTACTGCATGGGCGCCGAGCTCGCGCTGCGCGTGTGGGTGACCAGCCGGCCGTCGGGCGTCTGGTCGATGCGCTCCACCTCGGCCTGCACCGCGTGGTACCAGCTGCCCTGCCTGGCCCGGCGCAGCTGCTCCTGCCAGCGGGCCAGCTTCGGCGTGGTGGTGCCCGCCACCAGCGCGGCCAGCCGCGCCCGCCGCTCCGGCGTCGCCTTGCGGAACTGCGCCTTGAGCTGCCCGCCGAACGCCGACTTCGGCATCGTGAACGCCTGGTACGCCCACCCGTCGCCGCCCTTGCGCCGCATGAACGGGTGCGGCCCGTGCGAGCCCGTCACGTACGTGCGGAACAGGTGCACGATCGTGGTCTGCAGGCCGTAGCGCTCCCTGTCGTCCATGAGGCGCTGCAGCACGCGCGAGGCCACGATGCCCGCGCCGCGCACCACCACCACGCCGGGCCGCTTGCTGAGCTGGTCGTAGACGTGCTCGTGCGGCTCGTACGCGTTCACCACCCGATACCGCTCGCCCCGCCGCTGGCGGAACTCCTGGAGGTCGTCGAGGAACTTCAGCCCCGGATACCCCACGGCCAGGTGCACGTAGCGGGAGCGCAGCGCCACCCGCTTGGTCGGCCCGCTGCCCGCCGGCGGCGTCAGCACCGTGAAGTAGCCGCCGCCCAGCCGCTTCCTGACCATGCGGACCTGACCCTTGGCCAGCATCTCCCAGTAGCCGATGCGGTCGGCCTCGCGCTGCACGCTCCGCATGACCAGCGCCGCCCGGGGGCTGTAGAAGTCGGTGCCGATCGGCTCGGTCAGCACCTGGAGCAGCGGCTTGACGGAGCGTTCCTGCCAGGCCTCCTGCACCGCGTACGAGGGGAAGCCCCAGATGTTGTCGGGCCGCGCGCCCGAGTCGGAGCGGATGCGCTCGTGGGCGGGCAGCTGCGAGACCCGCGTCAGGTACTCCCACGTCTGCCAGGGGGAGTCGCTGGTCGAGAGCACCCGCATGGCGGAGGTGGGCACGCCGCGGATGCGCAGCACGTCGAGCAGCGTGAACGAGCCGATGCCGCCGCCCACCGACACCAGCGGCATGTCATAGACGGGGATGCCCGCCGACTCCACCAGCCCGTCGGCCCAGACGGAGGAGTGGAGCAGCTCCGGCGTCAGATCTCCCCATGGCACGGAAGTTAAAGGTAGCGTAAAAGCGGGCTTTCAATCCCACCAGAATGACCAGGCGTGCCGGCCCATGATCTGGGCGGCGTATCCCTGGAGATCGCCGGGTCCCTGCACCACGTTGTCCGGGCAGAACGTCCAGTGCTCGGCCGCCACGTGCAGCGCGTGCTCGTGGTCCACCGGCGGCGCCGCCACGCTCAGCTCCAGCGTGTTGAAGCCGACGCCCACCACCCGCGCCCCGAACCGGTCCTCCCAGCTGCGCACCACCGCCGCCATCGGCACCATCCACTCGTTGTGGTGCAGCGCCCCCTGCCAGCCCATCACCGCCAGCGCGTCGGCGCCCCGGCCCGCGGCGACCAGGCCCAGCGGCATGCCCCTGGCGGCCAGCTCGCCCGCCAGCCAGTCGGCGACCGCCTCCGGCTCGGCCTTCAGCACGCCGGGCGCCGCCGGGCCCGGGCAGATCGCGCCGTACGGATCCAGCTCCTCCAGCGCGTCCGGCGGCATCTGCGCCACCCACTCCTGCCACACCTCCGCCATGAACCCCTCGGCGGTGAAATGGTCGATCTGGCGGGGATCGTCCGGCACGACCTGCCCCACGCTCCACGGCTGCGCCGACTCGTCCAGCAGCAGCGGCCACAGGCCGCTGTGCGGATGCCACTCCCGCAGCAGCGCCCAGTCGGCGCCCGTGACCGGCTCGTCGCTCATCCAGAACGCCGGCCGCGCCGGCACCCCCTGCCCCGTGTAGCCGGGATCCGGCCAGACCACGTCACCGGGAGGCAGCGCCACGCCCAGCCTGCGCCCCCTGCCGCCGTCGGCGAACAGGGGGCCCAGCTCGCGTGGCAGCCGATGATCGCTCATGCCCTACCGTTCCGATACCGAATCCTGTCTCGGAGATGGTAGTGCCGCGCGTGGTCCTGGGCCCTGTGGCGGGCACCCCTGAGATGCCGGTGTGCGGCAGAATGCTGTTCCGTGTTCCCCTTCGACGCGGTTCTCACCGACTTCGACGGCGTGCTGCGCCACTTCGACCACGCCGCCCAGGCCGACATCGAGGCCCGCTACGGCCTGCCGCTGCGCAAGACGGCCTTCGACCCCGAGATGATCCTGCCCCCGACGCTCGGCCACGTCACCGAGGCGCAGTGGGTGGAGGCCACCGTGGCCGCGCTCGGCGGCGGCGAGCGGGCGCGACAGGCCATGGCCGAGTTCGTCGAGATCGCCTTCTGGGTGGATGAGGAGGTCAGGGCGCTGCTGGCCAGGGCGCAGGAGCACGTGCCGGTGATCATCGTGACCAACGCCATGGACACCCTGGAGGAGCACATCGACCGGCTGGGGCTGACGTACTTCGCCGACGACGTGGTGAGCAGCGCCCGGGTCGGGGTGGCCAAGCCCGACCCGCGCATCTACGAGATCGCCGCCGAACGGGCCGGGGCCGCGCCCGCCCGCTGCCTGTTCGTGGACGACCGGCTGCCGAACGTGGAGGCCGCCAGGGCTCTGGGCATGACCGGCATCCACTACCGGTCCCTCCAGGACCTCGCCGAGGTCCTGGGCTGACCGGGGCCCTGCCTCCCGAAGCTCAGCCGGCCGCCATGTCGAAGAAGGCCCGTTCCAGCTCCACCGCCCGGCGGAACACCCCCAGCACCTCCCGGCGCCGCTCCTCGCCCAGACCGGCGCCCAGCCGGTCCAGCTCGCCCCGCAGGAACGCCACCCAGGCGCGGAACTCCGCGCCCTCGTGCAGCTCGATCCACTCCCGGTGCACGAAACTCTCCGGCAGCGGCTCGGCGGCCCGCGAGGCCCAGCCGAGGTAACACCACTCGGCCACGCACAGCACGGCCGCGATCAGCAGGTAGTCCTGCGAGCGCCGCACCTCGTCCATGAGCTCCCTGAACGCCGCCGTCACCGGCTCCAGCGGCACCTCGGTCCGCCCGCCCAGCTCGGCCAGCGCCCGATGGAAGTACGTCTTCTCCTCGGTGGTCGCCACCTGACCGAGGAACGTGCCGTACGGCACCCGCGCCTCGAACGTGTCGGCGGCGGCCACCGCCGCGCCGAGCAGTGCCGTGAAGGAGTCCACGAACTGGAAGTCCTGCTCCAGGTAGCGCCGCATCGCATCGCCGGCCGCCGTTCCCTCGATGATCGCCGTCGCGAACGGGTGGGTCACCACCGCCGTCCACTCGGGCTCGCACTGCTGCCTCAGCCACTCGCTGAACGTCTGCTCACTCATGACCCGGACTGTAGACGCCGCCGCGAGGGACGAACCGCCGCCCCCTCGCCGTACCGGGCGAGCTGCGCTTCTCGCCAGGCCAGGGGGCGGCGGCGACCGAACGCCTGCCGTCAGTACCCGCCGTAGGGATTCTGGGAGGGCGACTGGTTCTGCGGGGCGCTCGACTTGTGGCCCGCCGGGTGCGTCGGGCTGCTCGACGGGCTGCTCGACGGCGCGCCCGCCGCCCCGTTGGAGCTCACCTTCGTGCCCTGCGGGGCGATGACCCCGATCAGGCCGTGCTTGGTGCCGTCGATGCCGGCGGAGAACCACAGCGAGCTCTCGCCGCCCGTGGCGGCCGTGCCCGGCTCCAGGTCCCACAGGCCCGGCAGCACGATCGGCTTGCCGTCGGACGTCCGCAGCGCGCCCAGGTGCCTGCCGCTGCGGTACGCCTGCACGGTGCCGTCACCGAAGTTGCCGACCAGCAGCGCGTTGCGGTACTGGCTCCAGCCCTTGGGCGCGGCCGTGATGCCCCACGGGGCGTTCAGCCCGACGCGGGAGATGCGCCCCGTCAGGCGCCCACTGGCGTTGAAGCGGCTGACGAAGCCCTTGCCGTTGCCGAAGACCGGCTTGCCGGTGCTCGGGTCGCGCAGGGCGTAGGCGACCCAGATGCTGCCGTTGGCGACCGCCACGTTGTAGGCGTTGTAACCCCTCGGCAGCGCCCGGTCCCTGAACTGCCACTTCGCCAGGTGGATGCGCTGGAAGTCCTCGTCGAAGGCGTGGATGCGCCCGCTGGCGAAGTCCGCGGCGAGCAGGAAGGCCTCGTCCTCGGTCTGGACGAGCTCCAGCCCCTTGTAGTCGGCGCCGCGGGTGAACGCCGCGATGATCGCGTTGGCGGGGTCCACCTCCGCGTTCCATCCGCTGATGGCGCCGCTCGGGCTGGAGAAGATGAACGAGGCGGGCTTGCCCTTGACCGTGAACCCGTCGCCGGGGTTGAACACCTGGCCCGTCGGGGCTCCGCCCGGGATGGCCACCTCCGTCTTCTCCTTCTTGCCCGTGCCGGAGTAGACGGTGGCGCTACCGGTGCCGGTGTTCGAGACCCACAGAGTCTTGCCCATGGCCAGGCCCCACGGGTTGACGACCTTGGGGTCGGTGACCGGGGCTTTGCCCTGAACGTCCGACACAAGGTTGATGACGTCGAATCGCGTCCTGGTGGTGGCGTGTGCGGGAGAGGTGAGAGTCGCTCCCAGAACGACCGCAACAGCGCAGAGTGTGATGATGCGTGGCCGCATCCGTTGCCTCCTAGTTAGCGCTTGTGACGCGAGATACGCGGACGGAGGAGGCGGGGTTCAGCCGGGCCAGAAATAGAGTTATTCGCGTCTGCGGGGAAGATAGACAGTCATGAACGTGCTGGGCATCGACATCGGCGGCTCCGGGATCAAGGGCGCGCCCGTCGACACAGAGGCCGGTGAGCTGCTGGAAGAGCGGCTCCGCATCCCCACTCCCGAGCCGTCGTCCCCCGAGAAGGTGGCCGCGGTGATCGACACGATCTCCCGCCATTTCGGATGGACCGGCCCGGTCGGGGTGACCTTCCCCGGGGTCGTGGTGAACGGGGTGATCAAGACGGCCGCCAACGTGGACCGCTCCTGGATCGGGGTCGACGCGGCGCAGCTGTTCGGCGGGGCCACCGTGCTCAACGACGCCGACGCCGCCGGGCTGGCCGAGGTCCGCTTCGGCGAGGGACGGGACCGGACGGGCACGATCCTGGTGCTGACGTTCGGGACGGGCATCGGCAGCGCCCTGTTCGTGGACGGGCAGCTGGTCCCCAACACCGAGCTGGGGCACCTGGAGCTCAACGGCAAGGAGGCCGAGCACCACGCCTCCGACCGGGCCCGCGAGAAGCACGACCTGAGCTGGGAGAAGTGGGCGGAGCGGGTGGAGGAGTACCTGCGTCACGTCGAGATGTTGTTCTCCCCGTCGCTGATCGTGATCGGCGGGGGTGTCAGCAAGAAGGCGCAGAAGTTCCTGCCGTACGTCCGGCTGGACACGCCCGTGGTGCCGGCCGCGCTGCAGAACCAGGCGGGCATCATCGGCGCCGCCCACGCGGCCGCGAGCCGCATGCAGCGCGTCCACTGACGTCTGCCGCTGGATAGCCCGGGGCGCGTGTCATGCGCCCGGGCGGTCAGCCGTCCGAGCCGGCCAGGGCCTCGGCCATGGCGTCGAGCTGCCGCAGCAGCACCTCCGCCTGCGCCCGGTCCAGGCCGGCCGTCATCCGCCGCTCGACGGCCAGCACGTCGGCCCTGGCCGCTTCCAGCACCCTTTCCCCCGCCTCCGTGAGCCGCGTCGGCAGCGCGCGCCCCGACGGAGCAGTGGCGGGCCGCGACACCAGGCCCGCCTCCTCCAGGTTGCGCAGCACCACGTTCATCGACTGCCGCGTCACGAACGCCCCGCGCGCCAGCTCCGCGTTCGACAGCTCCGGCCGCTGCCCGAGCATCTCCAGGCACGCGTACTGCGGCGTGGTGAGCCCGTGGGCGCGCAGCGCGGCGTCCATGGCGGCCCTGAGGGCGGCCTGCACCCGCTTGAGCTGGTAGCCGACGGTCCGGTACACATCGTCTTGCGTCATGTCAGAATTCTGACATATGCTCTCCTATGTCAAAACCCTGACATCGAAACGAGGGCATCATGACCGTCACCGGAATCGACTTCGTCGCGCTGCAGGTCCGCGACGTCGAGCAGGCCGCCGCGTTCTTCGAGACGCGCCTGGGCCTCAAGCGCGCCCCGGCGAGCCCGCCGGGCGCGGTCGTGTTCGCCACCGAGCCCATCCCCTTCGCCGTCCGCGAGCCGCTGCCCGGCGTGGACCTGCCCGAGCGGCCCGGCACCGGCGTGGCGCTCTGGCTCAAGGCCGGCGACGCCCAGCAGCTGCACGACGAGCTCCAGGCGGCGGGCGTGCCGATCGTCGGCCCGCCGGTGGACGGCCCCTTCGGCCGCACGTTCAGCTTCGCCGGCCCCGAGGGCTACGTGATCACGATTCACGATCGCTGAGACACGGGCGATATTGGGATGCGCGCGGCGGGCGCGTCAGGCACCATGGGCGGTTGGCTCCGGCGATGCGGGGCTCAAATATCCTGAAAGCAGTATGGGAACGCCTTCGTTGTCCTCTCCACTCGCCGACCTCCAGTCTCGCCTGCCCGAGCTCATGCCGCGCGACCAGCGGCGGCTGCGGCGCCGGCTCGACGGCATGCGCCGCGTGCGCTCCCGTGACGCCCGCGACAAGATCGTCGCGGAGATCCTGGCCGACGTGGAGCGGGCCGAGCAACGACTGGTACGGCGCCGCGAGGCCGTACCAGTAGTGAGATATCCAGAAAACCTGCCGGTCTCGCAGCGTAAAGACGACATCCTGGAGGCCATCCGCGACCACCAGGTCGTGATCATCGCCGGCGAGACGGGCTCCGGCAAGACCACGCAGATCCCCAAGATCTGCCTGGAGCTGGGCCGGGGCGTGCGCGGGCTGATCGGCCACACCCAGCCCCGCCGCATCGCCGCCCGCACCGTCGCCGAGCGCATCGCCGAAGAGCTCGGCACCGGCCTCGGCGAGGTGGTCGGCTACAAGGTCCGCTTCACCGACCAGGCCAGCGACCGCACCCTGGTCAAGCTCATGACCGACGGCATCCTGCTGGCCGAGCTGCAGAACGACCGCATGCTCGACCAGTACGACACGCTGATCATCGACGAGGCCCACGAGCGCAGCCTCAACATCGACTTCATCCTCGGCTACCTCAAGCAGCTCCTCCCCAAGCGCCCCGACCTCAAGGTCGTCATCACCAGCGCCACCATCGACCCCGAGCGGTTCTCCCGCCACTTCGACGACGCGCCGATCATCGAGGTCTCCGGCCGCACCTACCCGGTGGAGGTGCGCTACCGCCCGCTGGAGGAGGACGACGACCAGACGCAGGGCATCGTCGACGCCTGCCGCGAGCTGATCGGCGAGGGGCCGGGCGACATCCTGGTGTTCCTGTCGGGCGAGCGGGAGATCCGCGACGCCGCCGACGCCCTGGCCAAGGCCGAGTTCCGCAACACCGAGGTGCTGCCCCTCTACGCCCGCCTCAGCGCCGCCGAGCAGCACCGCGTCTTCCAGCGCCACACCGGCCGCCGCATCGTGCTGGCCACCAACGTCGCCGAGACCTCGCTCACCGTCCCCGGCATCAAGTACGTCGTCGACCCCGGCTACGCCCGCATCTCCCGCTACAGCCACCGCACCAAGGTGCAGCGCCTGCCGATCGAGCCGATCTCGCAGGCCAGCGCCAACCAGCGCAAGGGCCGCTCCGGACGCACGTCCGACGGCATCTGCATCCGCCTGTACGAGGAGGAGGACTTCCTCGGCCGGCCGGAGTTCACCGACCCCGAGATCCTGCGCACCAACCTGGCCTCCGTCATCCTCCAGATGACCTCGATCGGGCTCGGCGACATCGAGGCGTTCCCGTTCGTCGAGCCGCCCGACCGCCGCCAGGTCAAGGACGGCGTCAACCTGCTGCACGAGCTCGGCGCGTTCGACGCCCAGAACAAGCTCACCCCCATCGGGCGCAAGCTCGCCCAGCTCCCCGTCGACCCGCGCCTGGGCCGCATGGTGCTGGAGGCCGAGAAGAACGGCTGCCTGCGCGAGGTCATGGTGATCGCCGCCGCGCTGTCCATCCAGGACCCGCGCGAGCGCCCCGCCGACAAGCAGCAGCAGGCCGACGAGAAGCACCGGCGCTTCGCCGACCCCGAGTCCGACTTCATGGCCTACGTCAACCTGTGGAACTACCTGCGCGACAAGCAGAAGGAGCTGTCGTCCAGCGCGTTCCGCCGATTGTGCAAGGCGGAGTTCCTCAACTACCTGCGCGTGCGCGAGTGGCAGGACATCTACAGCCAGCTGCGCCAGTCGCTCGGCGTCCAGCCCGGCAGCGGCGCGGCCGACCCCTACCACGTGCACGTGTCGCTGCTCGTCGGGCTGCTGTCGCACATCGGCGTCAAGGACGTCATGGAGAAGCGCGGCGCCGACGGCCGCCGCCCCATCCAGGAGTATCTCGGCGCCCGCAACGCCCGCTTCGCCATCTTCCCCGGCTCCGCGCTGGCCAAGAAGCAGCCGCAGTGGATCATGTCGGCCGAGCTCGTCGAGACCTCCCGCCTCTGGGCCCGGGTCAACGCCAAGATCGAGCCCGACTGGGTCGAGCCGCTCGCCCAGCACCTCGTCAAACGCACCTACTCCGAGCCGCACTGGGAGAAGAACCAGGGCGCCGTGATCGCCCTGGAGAAGGTCACCCTCTACGGCGTGCCGATCGTGACCGGCCGCAAGGTCAACTACGGCCGCATCGACCCCGACCTGTCGCGCGAGCTGTTCATCAGGCACGCGCTGGTCGAGGGCGACTGGGACACCCACCACCAGTTCCTCAAGGACAACCGCCGGCTGCTCGGCGAGGTCGAGGAGCTGGAGAACCGCGCCCGCCGCCGCGACATCCTCGTCGACGACGAAGCCCTGTTCGACTTCTACGACCAGCGCGTTCCGGCCGACGTCGTCTCCGCCCGGCACTTCGACTCCTGGTGGAAGAAGACCCGGCAGGAGCAGCCCGACCTGCTCACGTTCTCGCCGGAGATGCTGGTCAACGAGGGCGCCGACGTCAGCACCCGCGACTACCCCGACACCTGGAAACAGCTCGGCCAGCGGATGAAGCTGACCTACCAGTTCGAGCCGGGCGCCGACGCCGACGGCGTCACCGTGCACGTGCCCCTCCAGGTGCTCAACCAGGTCACCTCCGACGGCTTCGACTGGCAGATCCCCGGCCTGCGCGAAGAGCTGATCACCGCCCTGATCCGCTCCCTCCCCAAGCACCTGCGCCGCAACTTCGTGCCCGCCCCCAACTACGCCAAGCAGGTGCTCGCCGGCGTCAAGCAGGGCGCCGAGCCGCTGCTGGCAGCCGTCGAACGCGAGCTGCTGCGCCTGACCGGCATCCGCGTGCCCCGCGACGCCTGGCAGCTCGACCAGGTGCCCGACCACCTGCGCATCACCTACCGCGTGATCGACGAGCGCAAGCGCACCGTCGCCGAGGACAAAGACCTCGACGCGCTCAAACGCCGCCTCGCGCCCCGCCTGCGCCAGACGCTCTCCCAGGCCGGCGACGACCTGGAGCAGACCGGCCTGCACACCTGGAGCTTCGGCACCCTGCCCAAGGTCTTCGAGCAGGGCCGCATGAAGGGCTACCCGGCCCTCGTCGACGCGGGCGACTCGGTCTCCATCAAGATCTTCGAAACGCAGGCCGAGCAGCGCCGCTCCCACTGGCCCGGCGTGCGCCGCCTGCTCCTGCTCAACGTCACCAACCCCGCCAAGTCGCTGCTCGGCGGCCTGTCCAACCAGGCCAAGCTGGCCCTGTCACGCAGCCCCCACGGCGGGGCCGTGGCCTTGTTCGACGACGTGGTCAATGCCGCCGTCGACAAGCTCATGCGCGACGCCGGCGGCCCCGCCTGGGACCCGGTCGGCTTCGACCGCCTCTACCAGCACGTGCGCGCCCACCTGTACGACACGGCCGCCGACGTGCTGGCCAAGGTGGAGCAGATCCTCAGCGTCTGGCACGAGTCGAACGTCCGCCTCGACGCCTTGCGGCCGAGCGCGGCGACGGACGACGTACGCGACCAGCTCGGCAAGCTCGTCTACGCCGGCTTCGTCACGGCCACCGGCTACCAGCGCCTCTCCGACATCCTCCGCTACATCCGCGCCATCGACCGCCGCCTCACCAAGCTCCCCGAGGAGCCGTGGCGCGACCAGGAGTGGATGGACCGCGTGCACAAGGTCGAGGACGACTATCGGGACGTGCTGGAGCGGCTGCATCCGGCCCGGCGCGGGGACCCGGACGTGGTGGAGATCCGGTGGATGATCGAGGAGCTGCGGGTCAGCTTCTTCGCCCAGACGCTCGGCACCCCCACCCCTGTGTCGGAGAAGCGCATCGCGAAGGCGCTGGAGAAGCTCACACCCTGATCATGGAGGTGTCGAGCTCGAAGTCGATGGGGGAGGGCAGGTGGATGCGCTTGCCCAGCGCCACCGAGGTGGTCGTGCAGTACTTGCCGTCTTGGATGTTGCTGTAGACGGTGACGGCCGGCGGCTCGGCGATCGGATCGATCAGCAGATAGACCGGGACCCGGCCGAGCGCGTAGAGCCGCGGCTTGGTCACGCGGTCGGCGAGGGTGCTGGTGGGCGAGACGACCTCGGCGGCCATGATGACGCCGGACGACAGCAGCTCATCGCCCCACCGGCTGCAGTCGGGCGGGGTCAGCACATAGTCCGGAGAGAACGAGTCTCGGGGGCCTTCGATGCAGATGGACGGCCCCTGAGGTGACCCGCTCCAGCCGCGCTCCTTGCGCAGCGGGAAGAGGGCGTCATGCAGGTCAGCGGCCCTCCAGGAATGCTCGGGGCTGCCGACTGGGCTCACTAGCAGGTTCCCTTCGATGACCTCGACCCGGAAGCCGGGGAGGGGGGGCAGGACATCGAACAACTCTCTTGCGGTGCGGAGCATGGGCTCGGGGGGCTCGGGCTGGGTCGCCGGAGGTTCGATCGCCATGGCTACCATCGAATCTGTCCCTTCGTGTTCGAACGGGTACGCTAAGTATGTCACCGGGTCATCACCCATAGCGACCGAAGCGGCCGCCTCCGCTCGCAGCGGAAGCGGCCGGTGAAGGGCTCAGGCGGGCACGCCGGAAACGTCCCGGTCGTAGAAGCGGTGCCCGGCCACGGCCTCGGCGAAGGCGGTGGCGATGTCGTCCCCGACGATCACCCCCACGTCGTTGGGCAGCCGGGCCGCCTCCACGAGCTGCCGGCCCGACCCCACGGCCCCCACCGCCTTGCCGTGGCGGAAGGCCTCCAGGACGAAGAACACGGCCCGGGCGGAGGCGGACAGGAGGGCGCCGTCGGCGGCCACCACCGCGTCGTAGAGGACGGAGCTGGCCGCGCTGAGCTGCCGGTCCACCGGGAGGCCGCCGAGCGTGCCCTCGCGGGGCGCGACGATCTCGCAGACGGCCCCCTGGCCCTCCAGGGCCTGGCGCAGGGTGGTGACGGCGGCGGCGTCCGTGCCGTCGGCCATCAGGATGGCGATCTTGCGGGTGGCGACGCTGCGGGGCTGGCCGGTCATGCTGAGGGCGGGGGAGGTGCGGGAGTGCACCTGGCCGCCGCCGGGCGCGGGCAGGCCGAGGCCCTGCGCGACGGCCGCCCCGAGGTCGGGATGGATTCTGCCGAGGTGGGCGACCACGGCCTGCTTGATGGGCGGCCGCTCGACGTGCCCCAGCTCGAACAGGAACGCGGCCACGATGTGCCGCTTCTCCCAGTCGGCCATGCTGTTCCAGAACAGGGTGGCCTGGCTGTAATGGTCCTCGAAGCTGGGGCTGCGCCGGCGGATCTTGGTGCCTTCCACCTTCTCCTGGTAGTGCCGGTAGCCGTCCCGGGCGGCGGGCAGCCGCCGCTGATGGAGTTGGGGGCGTAGCTGGTGCGCGACTCGTGGATCAGGTGCTGGTGGAAGCCGTCGCGCTGGTCGTTGCGTACGGGGGCGATCGGCCGGTTGATGGGGATCTGCGTGAAGTTGGGGCCGCCGAGGCGCAGGAGCTGGGTGTCGAGGTAGGAGAAGTTCCTGGCCTGGAGCAGGGGGTCGTTGGTGAAGTCGATGCCGGGCACGACGTTGGCCGTGTGGAAGGCGACCTGCTCGGTCTCGGCGTGGAAGTTCTGCGGGTTGCGGGTGAGCGTCATCTTGCCGATGGGCCGCAGCGGGACCTGCTCCTCGGGGATGATCTTCGTGGGGTCGAGCAGGTCGAAGTCGAAGTCGTGCTCGCGCGACTCGGGCACGAGCTGCACGCACAGCTCGTACTCGGGGTAGGCGCCCCGCTCGATCGCCTCCCAGAGGTCGCGGCGGTTGAAGTCGGGGTCGTTGCCCTGGATGCGCAGCACCTCGTCCCACACCAGCGAGTACGTCCCGAGCCTGGGCCGCCAGTGCCACTTGACGAACGTCCCCTGCCCCTGGGCGTTGACCAGCCGGAACGTGTGCACCCCGAACCCCTGCATCATCCGGTAGCTGCGCGGGATCGCCCGGTCGGACATCACCCACATGACCATGTGCAGCGACTCGGGCTGGAGCTGGACGAAGTCCCAGAACGTGTCGTGCGCCGACTGCGCCTGCGGGATCTCCCAGTGCGGCTCGGGTTTGACGGCGTGCACGAAGTCGGGGAACTTGATGCCGTCCTGGATGAAGAAGACGGGGATGTTGTTGCCGACGATGTCGAAGTTGCCCTGGCCGGTGTAGAACTTCGTGGCGAAGCCGCGCACGTCGCGTACGGTGTCGGCGGAGCCGCGGAAGCCGGCGACGGTGGAGAAGCGCACGAAGGTGGGCGTCCGCGCGGAGGTGTCGTTCAGGAACTCGGCGCAGGTGTACTCGCCGAGCGGCTCGTACAGCTCGAAGATCCCGTACGCGCCGGAGCCGCGGGCGTGCACCACCCGCTCGGGGATGCGCTCGTGGTCGAAGCGGGTGATCTTCTCGCGGAAGTGGAAGTCCTCCATGAGGGTCGGCCCGCGGGTGCCGGCCTTGAGCGAGTTGTCCGTGTCGTCGACCGGGATGCCCTGGTCGGTGGTCATGGTGTGGTCGTCGAGAGGTACGCGGTGCTCGTCGAGCTGGCGGTCCTTCGCGTCACGCTCGGATTGCATGAAAAGATCCCCCTTACAGGTGTTTCGTCCGGTCTCGGCTGCTGGCCGGACCGATGAGGTGAAACGTGCGAGCAGGGGGATCGATGATCAAGGCAGTGGTGTTCGACGTCGGCGAGACGCTGATCAGCGAGCAGCGGATCTGGTCGCGGTGGGCCGAGCGCCTGGGCGTCGACCACTTCACGCTGATGGGGGTGCTCGGCGGGATGGCCGCGCTCGACCGCCACCACCGCGAGGCCTTCCGGATCCTGCGGCCCGGCATCGACCTCGACGCCGAGGAGGCGGCCTGGGAGCGGGACGACCCGGACGGCCTGCGCAACCACTTCGACGCCGACGACCTCTACCCCGACGTGCGTGCGGCCCTGTCGGCCATCAGGGCGGCCGGATACCAGGTCATCATCGCCGGCAACCAGCCGCGCCGCGCGTACGACGCCCTGGTGGCGATGGACCTGCCGGCCGACTCCGTGCACACCTCCGACGGATGGGGGGTCTCCAAGCCGGAGGCGGGCTTCTTCGCCAAGGTGGCGGCGGTCGCCGGCCGCGAGCCGGCCGAGATCCTCTACGTGGGGGACCGGCTCGACAACGACGTGCTCCCGGCGGCCGCGGCGGGCATGCGCACGGCGCTGCTGCGCCGCGGCCCCTGGGGCTACCTGCACGCCGACCGGCCGGAAGCGCAGGCCGCCGACGTGCTCGCCGACGACCTGCATGCGCTCCTGCCCGCTCTGGCGCGGCTCACCTGAGATTCTCGTCGGGGTCGATGCGGACGGCCCGCTCCTCCGCCGACATGTCGTCGTTGTCGTCCAGGTACTCCGCGCCGATCTCCTCGTCCTCACGGTCGGGCTCCAGCCCCTCGTCCGGCTGCGTCAGCCGGTGTTTGGGGCGGGGCTCGTGCAGGCGCTCGGGCGCCTCGCGCCGCAAACGCTCGTCGAGTGTGTCCCTGCGCTGCGGGTCGTCGTCGACGACCTCATGGTGAAGGCCGAGATCGTCGGTCCACTCGGTGACTTCGATCTCTTGCTCGTCCGCCATGCCGTGCCGGTTCGGAGGTGTTTCGGTCATATGCGCCCCCTACCCATGGAGCGGGCCGGAATCCTAGGACTTGGCCTCCCGTAGGGCCTGGGCCAGCTCTTCTTTGCCCATCTGGGAGCGGCCGGGGATGTCCGCCTGCTGCGCCTGCTCGTACAGCTCGGCCTTCGTGGGCTCGCCCGAGCCGCCGGACGACCCGCCGGACGACCCGCCGGACGACCCGCCGGACGACGCGCCGAGCGCCTGCAGCTCCTCGGCCCTGCGCTGCTGGAACGCCTTGCCGAGCCGCTCCAGCTCCTTCGCGTCCGAGACCTTCTTCAGCTCGGGCAGGAGCTTGGTCTCCTCCTCCTCGACGTGGTGGTTGATCGACTCGATGAGGTCGTCGAGCGCCTTGGCGAACTCCGCCGTGCCGGGCTGCGCCCGCACCAGCGAGTCGAGCAGCACCTCCGCCTCCTTGTGCTCCTCGACGCTGTGGTGGGCGTCGATGCCCGGGTAGACGCGGTCCTCCTCGGCGCGCGCGTGCGCGATCAGGAGGGCGTGCAGCTCGGAGACGAGCGCCTTCTGGTCGCCCTGCCCCTTCTTGAGCTTGTCGAAGATGCCTTCCACGACCCTGTGGTCCTGCGTGATGAGAGTGATGACGTCCGTAGCCATGGTGTGGCTCGCTACCCGGACGATCAGCGTCCAATCGCGGAGCCGACCAGGGAACGCGGGTCGGCGGCGCCGGCCAGCATGCCGTCGGCGCGCGCCTCGATGAGGTGGGCGTGGCCGAACGAGCTGCCGTACGGCAGCGCCGCCACCCGGTGCCCGAGGGCGGCCAGCCCGTCGGCCCAGGTCGCGCCCTCCTCCAGGTCGAGGACGGCGTCGTCGGGCGCGTCCCAGGTGTCGAACCCGGTGCCGCCGGTGCCCAGCCGCCAGCGCGGCGCGGAGACGGCCTGCCCGGGCTCCTCGCCGTGCAGCAGCAGCCGCGTGATGACCTGCAGCAGGATCTGGGGTTGCGCGTCGCCGCCCATGGTGCCGGTCACCGCTCTGAGTGTGCCGTCGCGGCGGGTGATCAGCGCGGGGGCGAGCGTGTGGGGCGGACGCCTGCCGGGGCCGTACTCGGCGGGGTGGCCGGGCTTGAGGGAGAAGCCGATGCCGCGGTTGTGCAGGTTGATGCCGGTACGGGGCTCGAACACCATGCTGCCGAACCCGGCCGCGTTCGACTGGATGAGCGAGACGCCCATGCCGTCGGCGTCGACCGCGCACAGGTACGTCGTGTCGCCCGGCTCGGACGGCACCCGCAGCCGCAGCCGCGAGCCCGGATCGACGAGCGCCCGCCGCCTGGCCGTCTCGGCCGGGTCGAGGAGGTCCTTGGCGGCCTCGTGCAGCACGTCGAGCCGGTCGTGCCCGGCGACCCTGGCGGTCTCGGCCAGCAGGTGCGCCCAGGCGGGATCGCGCGGCGAGGCGGGCAGGTCGAGGCCCTCGGCGATGGCCAGCGAGCGCAGCAGCAGGTAGCCCTGCGAGTTGGGCGGCATGGACCAGACGTCGTGGCCGAACGCGCGCACCTTCAGCGGCTCGACCCAGTCGGCGCCCGGCGCGGCCAGGTCGCCCTCGGTGAACTCGCCGGCGCCCAGCTCGACCAGGCCCTGCCCGAACTCGCCCAGGTAGAAGCCGTCTCTGCCGCGCTCGGCCACCGCCCGCAGCGCGCGGGCCACGCCGGGCCTGGTCACGCGGTCGCCGGCGGCGCGTACGGAGGCGAAGTCGGAGCCGCCGGGCCGCCGGGCCGCGTTCACGGCGCCGGCCACCATCAGCGGCGAGGCGGGGAACCCGTGATCGGCCAGCCTGATCGCGGGCGCGAGCAGCTCCGCCAGCGACAGGCGGCCGTGGCGGGCGTGCAGCGCCGTCCAGCCGTCGACGCAGCCGGGCACCGGCACGGACCTGATGTCGTGCAGGTGCGGCATGCGCACGTGGCCCTCGGCACGCAGGCGGGCGGGATCCGCGCCGGATCCCGCCCGTCCTGAGGCGTTGAGCGCGCTCGCCCCGCCCCCGCGCGCAGGCTCGTGGACCAGGGCGAACAGGTCGCCGCCGAGCCCGCACATGTGCGGTGCGACGACGGCGAGCACGGCGTTGGTGGCGATGGCCGCGTCGGCGGCCGATCCGCCACGCTCCAGCATCGTCAGCCCGGCGGCCGAGGCCAGGTGGTCGACGCTGCACACCATGCCGGAGGGCGCGTATCTGGTGTTGTGCACGTCACGAGGGTACGCGCCCCGCACGCCTCACGCGGGTACGCGCCCCGGTGCACCTGACGCGGGGTGCGCGCCCTCGCTCACTCCCGATCGCGCAGGCGCGCGCGGGTCTCCTTGAGCTCCTGGCGGAGCCTGGCCACCTCGCGCTCCAGCTCGAGGATGCGGCGGATGGCGATGAGTGTCATGCCCTCTTCGGCCATGCGGGTCACGTGCTGGACGACGACGATGTCTCGCCGCGAGTAACGCCGCTGGCCGCCGCTCGACCGGCTCGGCCTGATGACGTCGTGCTGGTCG
>NZ_OOHJ01000016.1 GCF_900323885.1 [Actinomadura] parvosata subsp. kistnae
AAGCTGTTCGGCGACCGGCTGTTCTGGAACGCGCTGAAGGTCACCGCCGAGTACGTCGTGCTCAACATCGTCTCCCAGACGGTGATCTCGATGTTGCTGGCCGTCCTGCTCTACCGGCTGACGAAGTCGATGGTGGTGCGCGGGATCGTGCTGCTGCCCTACCTCGTCGCCAACGTGGTCGTGGCCCTCGTCTGGTTCTGGATGCTGGACTTCCAGCTCGCGTGGTCAACAACGTCATCGAGTGGCTGGGCTTCGACCGGGTCGCGTTCTTCGGCTCCGACCTCGCCATCCCCACCATCGCCGGGATCAACACCTGGCGGCACATGGGCTACACCGCGCTGCTCATCTTCGCCGGCCTGCAGATGATCCCGCCCAGCGTGTACGAGGCCGCCGCCATCGACGGCGCCTCCGAGTGGCGCACGTTCTGGCGGGTCACGTTGCCGCTGCTGCGGCCCGTCATGGCGCTGGTCATGGTGCTCAGCGTGATCGGATCGTTCCAGGTCTTCGACACGATCGCGGTCACCACGTCGGGCGGGCCGATCAACGCCACCAGGGTCATCTACTTCTACATCTACGACCTGGCGTTCAACCGGTTCAACTTCGGCTACGCCGCCGCGCTGTCGTCCGTGCTGTTCGTGCTGCTCGCCGGCATCGCGTACGTGCAGCTGCGCCTCTCCCGCGCCGGCGAGTCCGATCTGAGGGGGTCGTGATGGCCAGGGTCAGGTGGGGCCGGGTGGCCGGCTGGGCGGTGCTCGTGCTGGTCATGCTGGTGACGCTGTTCCCGTTCTACTGGATGTTGCGCACGTCCTTCTCCAACACCCGCGCGCTCGCCGCCGGGGCCGCGGACCTGCTGCCCGTGGACTTCACGCTCGGCGCCTACCGCCGGGTGCTCGGCCTGTCGAGCACCGCCGAGGCGGTCGCGGAGGGCGGTCGAGCGGCACCGTCAACTTCTGGCTCTACCTGCGCAACTCGATCGTCGTCGCCACGATCACCACGGCCGGGCAGGTCTTCTTCGGCGCGCTGGCCGCCTACGCCTTCGCCCGGCTGCGCTGGCCCGGCAGGAACGCCGTCTTCACGCTCTTCGTCACCGCCCTCATGGTGCCGCCGATCTTCACCACGCTGCCCAACTTCGTGCTGATCAAGGAGCTGGGGCTGCTCAACACGTTCCTCGGGATCGTGCTGCCGCACCTGCTCATGACGCCGTTCGCGGTGTTCTTCCTGCGGCAGTTCTTCCTCGGCATCAACGCCGGCGTGGAGGAGGCGGCCCGCATCGACGGGGCCGGGCACGTGCGCACGTTCTTCCGCATCGTGCTGCCATGAGCCGGGGCCGATCGCCACGCTGGCCATCCTCACGTACATCACGAGCTGGAACGACTACTTCTGGCCGCTGCTGGTGGGCAAGGCGGAGAACGTCCGGGTGCTGACGGTCGCGCTGGGCATCTTCCGCTCCCAGACGCCGCAGGGCAGCCCGACTGGCCGGCCTCATGGCCGCCACCCTCTTCGCCGCGCTGCCGATCATGGCGCTGTTCGCCGTGCTGGGCCGCCGCGTCATCGACTCCATCGGCTACACCGGCGTCAAATAACCCCCCATTCGAGAGGTCCTGTTGTGATGAAGCGTTGTCTTGCCGTCGCGGGCGCGGCGGTGCTGCTGCTGTCCGGATGCGGCGCCAGGAGGAGCCCGAGCAGGCCGCCGCCGGCCCGTCACGATCGACTACTGGCTCTGGGACACCGCCCAGCAGCCCCAGTACCAGGCGTGCGCCGACGCCTTCCACAAGGCGAATCCCCAATACACCGTCAAGATCACCCAGTACGGCTGGGACGACTACTGGAACACGCTGACCACCGCCTTCGTCTCCGGCACCGCCCCCGACGTGTTCGTCGGCCACCTGTCCCGCTACCCCGAGCTGGCCGCCCAGGCCAGATCCTCCCCCTGGACGAATACGTCACCAAGGACAAGGTGGACCTGTCGATCTACCAGGACGGCCTGCCGACCTGTGGGTCGCCAAGGACGGCAAACGGTACGGGCTGCCAAGGACTTCGACACCGTGGCCGTCATCTACAACACCGACCTGCTCAAGAAGGCCGGCATCAAGCCGGAGGAGATGGCCGAGCTGAGCTGGAACCGCAGGACGGCGGCACGTACGAGAAGGTCATCGCCCGCTCACGTCGACAAGAACGGCAGCGCGGCGACGAGCGGCTTGACAAGAAGAACGTCGCCACCTACGCCTCGCCTGAACGCAGCGCGCCGGCTCGGCGACGATGCTGTCCGTAGCAGGGCCGTCCGGGACAGCGTGGCCACGCGTCACTGCGACCCATAGAGTCATGGTCACTGCTCATGACAGGGAACCGAATGGATCTACTGGGTCGCGATCACGTGAGTGCGGCAGTACGATGTCACCGAGGACTGGACACAGTCTATGGACCTTCGATCGTACCGTGTCGCCGCTGCGTCTTGTCGACGGTGGGTCGGGCGATGACTCTCGTACGTGCGCCGTCGCGGTTCCAGTCTCGCCATTCTCGCTTGATGCGGCCTTCTTGAGCAGGTCGGTGTTGTAGATGACGGCCACGGTGTCGAAGTCCTTGGGCAGCCCGTACCGTTTGCCGTCCTTGGCGACCCACAGGTCGGCCAGGCCGTCCTGGTAGATCGACAGGTCCACCTTGTCCTTGGTGACGTATTCGTCCAGGGGGAGGATCTGGCCCTGGCGGCCAGCTCGGGGTAGCGGGACAGGTGGCCGACGAACACGTCGGGGCGGTGCCGGAGACGAAGGCGGTGGTCAGCGTGTTCCAGTAGTCGTCCCAGCCGTACTGGGTGATCTTGACGGTGTATTGGGGATTCGCCTTGTGGAAGGCGTCGGCGCACGCCTGGTACTGGGGCTGCTGGGCGGTGTCCAGAGCCAGTAGTCGATCGTGACGGGGCCGGCGGCGGCCTGCTCGGGCTCCTCCTGGGCGCCGCATCCGGACAGCAGCAGCACCGCCGCGCCCGCGACGGCAAGACAACGCTTCATCACAACAGGACCTCTCGAATGGGGGGTTATTTGACGCCGGTGTAGCCGATGGAGTCGATGACGCGGCGGCCAGCACGGCGAACAGCGCCATGATCGGCAGCGCGGCGAAGAGGGTGGCGGCCATGAGGCCGGCCCAGTCGGGGCTGCCCTGCGGCGTCTGGGAGCGGAAGATGCCCAGCGCGACCGTCAGCACCCGGACGTTCTCCGCCTTGCCCACCAGCAGCGGCCAGAAGTAGTCGTTCCAGCTCGTGATGTACGTGAGGATGGCCAGCGTGGCGATCGGCCCCGGCTCATGGGCAGCACGATGCGGAAGAACGTGCGCACGTGCCCGGCCCCGTCGATGCGGGCCGCCTCCTCCACGCCGGCGTTGATGCCGAGGAAGAACTGCCGCAGGAAGAACACCGCGAACGGCGTCATGAGCAGGTGCGGCAGCACGATCCCGAGGAACGTGTTGAGCAGCCCAGCTCCTTGATCAGCACGAAGTTGGGCAGCGTGGTGAAGATCGGCGGCACCATGAGGGCGGTGACGAAGAGCGTGAAGACGGCGTTCCTGCCGGGCCAGCGCAGCCGGGCGAAGGCGTAGGCGGCCAGCGCGCCGAAGAAGACCTGCCCGGCCGTGGTGATCGTGGCGACGACGATCGAGTTGCGCAGGTAGAGCCAGAAGTTGACGGTGCCGCTCGACCCGCCTCCGCGACCGCCTCGGCGGTGCTCGACAGGCCGAGCACCCGGCGGTAGGCGCCGAGCGTGAAGTCCACGGGCAGCAGGTCCGCGGCCCCGGCGGCGAGCGCGCGGGTGTTGGAGAAGGACGTGCGCAACATCCAGTAGAACGGGAACAGCGTCACCAGCATGACCAGCACGAGCACCGCCCAGCCGGCCACCCGGCCCACCTGACCCTGGCCATCACGACCCCTCAGATCGGACTCGCCGGCGCGGGAGAGGCGCAGCTGCACGTACGCGATGCCGGCGAGCAGCACGAACAGCACGGACGACAGCGCGGCGGCGTAGCCGAAGTTGAACCGGTTGAACGCCAGGTCGTAGATGTAGAAGTAGATGACCCTGGTGGCGTTGATCGGCCGCCCGACGTGGTGACCGCGATCGTGTCGAAGACCTGGAACGATCCGATCACGCTGAGCACCATGACCAGCGCCATGACGGGCCGCAGCAGCGGCAACGTGACCCGCCAGAACGTGCGCCACTCGGAGGCGCCGTCGATGGCGGCGGCCTCGTACACGCTGGGCGGGATCATCTGCAGGCCGGCGAAGATGAGCAGCGCGGTGTAGCCCATGTGCCGCCAGGTGTTGATCCCGGCGATGGTGGGGATGGCGAGGTCGGAGCCGAAGAACGCGACCCGGTCGAAGCCCAGCCACTCGATGACGTTGTTGACCACGCCGAGCTGGAAGTCCAGCATCCAGAACCAGACGAGGGCCACGACCACGTTGGCGACGAGGTAGGGCAGCAGCACGATCCCGCGCACCACCATCGACTTCGTCAGCCGGTAGAGCAGGACGGCCAGCAACATCGAGATCACCGTCTGGGAGACGATGTTGAGCACGACGTACTCGGCGGTGACCTTTCAGCGCGTTCCAGAACAGCCGGTCGCCGAACAG
>NZ_OOHJ01000019.1 GCF_900323885.1 [Actinomadura] parvosata subsp. kistnae
GCCCTGGTATCCGCGAACGACACGATGCAAACCCCGGCCCGGCATCTTCCCCGCTGGAAACCTCTGACGACATGCGCAGGATCGCCGTCATCGGCTGCGGCGGCAGTGGCAAGACCACCGTGGGACGCCGGCTCGCCGCTCTCCTCGACGTCCCCATGACCCACCTCGACGCCGTCTACTACGACGCCGACTGGAATCCGCTGCCGCCGGAGGAGTTCGCCGCCATCCAGGAGAAGCTCGTCGCCGAGCCCCAGTGGGTGATCGACGGCAACTTCGCCTCCACCCTGCACATCCGGCTGGCGAACGCCGACACGTGATCTTCCTCGACATCCCTCCACTCGTGTGCCTGTGGGGCATCCTCCAGCGCCGCCGGCGTTACTGCGGCGGCCAGCACGCCGAGCAAGGCGTGTACGACCGCATCCACTGGGGCTTCATCACCTACGTCCTCGGCTACTGCCGCCGATGCGGCCCAAGGTCCGCGCCCTCATCGCCGAGCACGCCACCCACGCCCGCGTCATCACCTTGACCAGCCGCCGAGCCGCCCGCCGCTTCCTGGCCGGGCTCCCCGGCTCCACCATGACCTGATCCCGCCCCGGGGGATGCTCCTTGTGACCGTCGACCCGTTCTTCGACCCCAGCACCATCCGCGACCACCTGTACGGCCACGCCGCCCGCCTCACCCAACGCACCACCGCCCTGCGGCGCGCCAAGACCGCCGGCCCGACCCGCCGGCGTCATCCCAAGCTGAACGCCGCCCGCACCCGCTCGCGGTGGCCGCTCCACCAGTGCAGCAACCGCTCGCCGGACACCCACAGCCCATCCGGGCCGTGATCGCCCTTGCCGTAGTGCCACTGCAGCGGCCAGAAATCCGTCATGCGCTTCCACCACAGCCGCTCGACCGCAGCGGCCAGCTCCTCCCGCGCCAGCGCCACCACCGACCGGTAACCGGCCGCGAACGCCGCCACCCGCTCCAGCTCCCACCGCCCGTCCTCGGCGGCGAACTGCACCTGCGCGGTACGGACGACCTCCTCGGCATACGGCCGCACCCCCAGCCGGTCCCCATCCAGCACCGCCACCACCCGCCCGTCCCGCCACAGCAGGTTCAGCGGCTGAAAGTCGCCGTGCGTCCACCCGACCGGGCCGCGCGCCACCTCATCACCAGGACGATCGCCCGCGTGAACGGCCAGCAGCTCCTTGCGCCGCTCCAGCGCCTCGGCGGCAGCGGCATCGAACGGCTCCGCGCACGGCAGGGAGCCGATGAGCCGGAGGAACCGATCGGCCTCGGCCTCCGCCGCCTCCGGCGAGCCCACCTTGGCCCGCGGCCGCACATCCACCGGCCCAAACCGGCGTCGGCCAGCGCGCGATGGATCCGGCCGAGCAGCAGCCCGAGCTCGCGCGCCTGCCCGACGTCGAGGTCCGTTCCCCTCCGATGGTCGCCGTCCACCCACGGCAGCAGGCAGAAGAACCCGGCGTCGTCCACCTCCGCCACCACGTCCCCGCCGACCGCAGGGCGGGCTCGCACACGGGCAACCCGGCCGCCGCCAACGCGCGAACCGTGACCAGACTTCGGCGCGCCTCGGGCACCGGCACGTCCACGATCTCCTTCAGCGCGAACACGCCCGCATCGGTGCGCAGCCGCCAATTGCGGTTCATCATCCTGGCCGGCAAGAACCGGACCTCCCGCACGCCACCGAGCCCGAACGCCTGCGCGATCCGCCTCACCTCGACATCGGCGATCCTGCCACGGCCCCTGGCCTGCACGTGGGCAGCCTCATCCCTCACCATCAGGGAGGCTACCGGCCGGCCGCCCCGGACCGCCGCGCGATCTCCTCAAGCACCGGCCTCACGGCCTTCGACGGTCACCCCGCCGCCGCGCCGGGGGTCGCGCCGGGAGCTTCCACCCGCGAACCGGTGCCCGGCACATGCGGGGTGCAGCGTCGTGGATTCCCCTTCCGGCTTCGGAGCCTGCGGCACGGCTTCCCGCCCTCGCAACCGTGCTCTCGCCCCGGCTCCGCCGTCCTGGTGGGCGAGCCGCAGCCCGGCTGACAGATCTTTTGCTGGCGCAAAACATCTTCAGCCAGGCCACGACCACACGGTTGCGAGGGCAGTACGCCGTACCGCCGACGGCTCGGGCGCCGGAAGGGGCCCCACGCCGCAGCCCGCAGCATCGGCCAGGCGCCCGTCACCCCCTGTCCGGCAGCCCCTCAGCCACACACCCCAGGAGCTGCCATGATCACGCCCGTCCCGCCCTCCCCAGCAACGCCTACCGGCCACTCGCAGCCGTCGATCGCCATCGTCGGCGCCTCGATCACCGGCCCCGTCCTCGCCCTGCTGCTCCACCAGGCCGGCTTCACCCGCGTGTCCGTCCTGGAAGCCGCACCCACCCCGTACGCCCAATCCGGCGGCGTCATCGGCCTCGACCACCTCTCGCTGGCCACCCTCGAGGCCCTCGGCATCCCCCAGCACGAGCTGGTGCCCTTCCCCAGCGAACACGTCACCACCATCCACATCACCGACCGCCGCGAGACCCGCCGCACCCAGTTCGTCTACCCGGGCCGCAACACCGGCTGGCACCAGCTCAACACCGCCCTGCTCACCCGGCTCCCCGACGGATGGCTGCACCCCGGCCACCGCGTCCGCGCCCTGCACCCCGGCGACGACGGCACCGCCGTACTCGACCTCACCGGCGCCGCCCCGCTCCACGCCGACCTGGTGGTCTTCGCCGACGGCCGCCGCTCCCTCGGCCGCCGCCTCCTCGACCCCTCCCGGCCCTGCGCTACGCCGGCTACGTCGCCTGGCGCGGCCAACGGCCCGAACCCCAGCCGAACCTGTGCGCCTTCACCCGCTACGAGCCGCACACCAGCCAGTTCAACCTCTTCCCGATCCTGCGCCCGGACGGCACCACCGCGCTCGACTGGACCTTCTACCTCAACATGACCGCCGAACGCTTCCGCTACCTGACCGGCTACGACCCCACCCACCGCACCTACCTCCTGCCCCGCCAGATCGGCGCCGCCGCCCGCACCGTCGTCCTGTCCGAAGCCCAGCGGCTCCTGCCCCCGCAGGCCGCCGCGGTGATCGACGCGACCAGCGACTGGAACGCCGCCCCCGTCCTGGACATCGACCCGCCCCACCGCATGATCCACCGCGTCGGCGGCGCACGGGCGATCCTGCTCGGCGACGCCTGGCCCCCGTCCGCCCGCACACCGCCCGCGGCGCCAACCACGGCATCCACCAGGCCCACGGCCTAGCCATCGCCCTCGCCCAGCACCTCCACCACCGCGCCGACCTCACCGCCGCCCTGACCGCCTGGCAGGAACGCTGCCTGCCCGCCGTCCACCACGCCCTCCACCTCGGCCCCTACCTCGGCGCCGCCATGGGCCTCGGCCTCCAGCCCTCACCCGAACCCGTCCCGGCATAAGCCGCCACCAGCCGGCCCGGGGCCACCCACCCCGGGCCGGCACCCCGACCGCACCACGAAAGGCCCCGTCATGATGCCGACCTTCGTTCAAGCCGACCTCACCGAGCTGCTCGGCTACCTCGGCGGCGAACTCGCCCACCCTCAAGGAGATCTCCGCGTGGTACTCCTGCACGCCATGGCGGAACTCGCCCGCCTCCTGCGAGACGACCTCCACGACGAGGACTGGCCCACCCCGCCCGACTGCGGGAAAAGGAGGGCTCACCCTCGCACATCAACATGAAGCAGCTCGTTGCTCGAACTTAGGCGACCTTCCACCGGCCACGCAGGCGTAGGCTCAACGGCCCACCAGATCACCACCGCCCGGCCGAGCGCGCACCAGGCCCAGCGACACGGCACTTCCGTGGCGATGCCAAATCCCGCACATACCCCCGGGGCCGTGCTGGTCTCAGCCGAGGTTGAGCGTGCCGTTGATGCGGAAATTCTCATCAAGGACGGTGACGAGGCGGTCGGCGGCTCGAGGTGCGATCTCACCGGCCCATGCGTGGACCAGGCGCAGGAACCCCTGCAGTTCCATCTGGACCGTGGTCAGGAGCGCAGGCAGCTCGTCCAGCCGGATCTCCACCTCACTGACGCGCGCAGGCGTCGAGCCGCCGTCCGGCTCCTGCGTGAGCCGGACGGCTCCACCCGTGAACGTCAGGTAAGTGTCGGGATCATGCCCGAGCCAGAGGCTCTGCCGGTGCAGGACGTCGCGCCACTGCCGCCAGTCCTCCAGACCGCAGCAGCAACCGGGCAGGATCTCGGCCCCGGCGGTGGCGTCCCTGACGCGGAGCCCGCCCGGGGCGATGAGCCTTCCCGCGTCGGCCAGGTGCCGGTCCAGAAGGTGGCGGAGCTCGCTGATCGGCGCTGTCGGGATGCCGCCGTAGCCGAAGATGACCGCCATCGCACTGCCGACCTCGGCCAGGCTCAGCCGACCGGACAAGGCAAGAAAGCCATCGGCCTCTGCCGCGACCGGCCAGGCGTCGAAACCGGCGTCCACCTCGATCTCCAGAACGGCGTCCATGATGATCACGGCCCCGATTATCCGCCACGGGCCGACGCAACTCACCCACGAGCAGCCAACACCTACACCACGTCGCAGGCAACGATGCGCAGGCTACGCCTGCGTTTGGTGGGGCAGCTGGTCGATGCGTAACCGCCGCAGCCGCGATCTCGTCCCAGGACCGTTCGATCCCCATGGCGTCGTTCTGCGCCGGTGTGGCGGCATCCGGAGGAGCGGGCCGCCGCGTGGAGTCCGTTGACCTGACCGGCGGGGCCGGGAGGCGGTGCTGGGAGGACATCGGCGTGCTGGATCGTCCCATCGGTACCCGCATTGGCTGGCCCGGTTCCTGCGGGAGGCGACCTGGCCGCATTCTCCGATCACCCCCTCTGCGCGGCGCCCCTGGCTGATTCCGGTGCAGCGCTTCCTGGTCGCGGGAGACGGGCTAGCGCTGTGACTCGAAGGCGGCATGGGCTGGGGCGAAGTGCTCGCCGGCGTGCGCCGGACCGAGGACAAGGACTACGTGGGCGTCCTCGTCCGCCTCGGCGTCAGTGCCGATCTGCGGGCGGGCCCGCGGGGCGGAGCGCGGGGGCGTCCCGCAGTGCGCAGGCGCTGGCGGGTGGAGGTCCCGCTCAGCGCCCCGCTGGGCGCGCGGCCTGTCGTCGACCTGGTTCCAGAGGACGGGGGAGCGGCGCCGCGCGTTCGTGGCGCCTCTGGCGCACCGCCCGTGGCTGAGCGCCGGGCGGTGCGGCCGCGCCGCGCGCAGGTGTGCCCGGCCGGGGACGGGAGAACTCGTTGCCCTCGGGGTCGCCAAGGACGATGCGACGGGACGTCGCCTGGCCCACGTTGGTGGGCGCCGCGGTGGCGGCGACCGGCGCTCGTCACCGGCATCGGGCGGGATGCGCTCACTGGGCGACTGCGTCGCCGTGGGTGCCCGGTGGCGAGTAGATCACTCGCCGGGGTCTGCGATCTCGATGAAGTACAGCGGGTCGTCCAAAGCCGCGGCGGGCTGCTCCCAGCGGGAGCGGTCGAGGGTGAGGACGGGGCAGGTGGCCATGGAGGCCAGCGCCGCGACGTGCCCGTCCCAGGGATCCAGCCCGGTGCGCTGGATCATCTGCGCCAGCAGGCCGGCCTGCTCCACCCCGTCCAGCGCCGCGACCTGCACGTGCTCGAACGCGGTGAGGCCGGACAACAGCGCGCCGGCCTCCTCTCCCGCCACATCGAGCAGTGCGCCCGCCGCCGCGAGCGCCGAGATGACCAGAGGCTGGCCGACGCGGTCGTAGTCCTGCACGAGCCCGATGAGATCGGCGTCACCACGCGCGATCTCCGCCAAGACGCCGGCGTCGAGGATGTAGGGCGTCGGCACCTGGTCACTCACCCGCGGCCACCTCGAAGCCCGCCTCGCGGGCCTGGGCGTCGATGTGCCTTCTCATCCGCTCGACCCGCGCCGGGTCGGCTTGCGCCGCCCGTTCCCGAAGCTTGGCCATCGCATGCTGGTCGCGCTGGCGCTTGGCCGCCATGGCCTCGTTGAAGGCGGCCGAGACCGACTCCGCCTTGCCCGCCGCCACCAGATGCTCGGCGTAACCCGCCAGATGAGGGTCCACCGTGATGGTGATGCGCTTCTTAGTATCGCTCATACTCGGATCATACTCATCCGTGTCCGTCGTTCGCCGGTTTTGCGTACCCCTGCTTGCCGCGTCCAAAGCGGCGCTCTGCGCGCAGACGTGCCCGCACCGCCGGCGGACATGGCCATCGCCACGTTTGCGCGCCGACGAGCGGTCCGGGCGGCAGGACCTGAAGGTGAGCGTCAGTCGTGGCATGGACGGCGGCGCTTTGTGCTGACAGTCGTAGCCAGGCGTTGTCCCGCATGCGGTGGCACTCCCGGCGACCGCCGGGCACGGCAGCCACTGGGTCAACCCCACCGGCGGGGTACCCGAGCACGGCGCCGAGGGCATCGAGAAGGTGCGCGAACTGACCGGCGGACAGGCCGTGCACGCCGTGCTGGAAGCCGTCGGCTCCATGGACGCCTACGCCACGGCGGTCGGTATTGTCCGTCACGGTGGGGTGATCAGCCGCGTCGGCCTGCCGCAGTACGAGGGGGCGGCGATCGGCTTCGGCAGCCTGTTCGGGCCCAACATCACGCTCACCGGCGGGCCCGCCCCGGTACGCGCCTACATCGACGAACTGCCGCCGGGCGTGCTGGACGGCACGGCCGAATCCGGTCGGGTGTTCGACCAGACGATCGGCCTGGAACAGGTGCCCGACGGCTATCGCGCCATGGACGAGCGCACCTCGTTGAAGGTGCTCATCCGGCCCTGACCACGCTCCTCACCCGCCCCCCAGCGCACGCGCGAGGGGAGAGGGCACAGCGATCTCGGTAAGCAGCGGGAGTCGTGTGGCATCAGCCGTCCACAACTACGAGCCAGCGGTTGTCGCAACATCACCACCGGGACAGCGCGATAACCTCCGCAAGACTCACGCGCCCCGAAGGCGTAAGAAACTGGCCCGGGCGAATGGCAGACACCATACAGAGCCAGCTGCCAAGAGATCAGTACTGCCGAGTCCGATGAGCGCTCATAGGAAACGGACCGCAAGCACTTCCGACACCGCGCCCCAGGCCGACTCCACCACGATGCGGAGCATGATCAAGGTCGACAGGCGACAGCACGGCGCGAGCGCCAGGGTATCCGCCTTGCGATCGAGAACGGCGGACGAAGACGACATGTGGAAGGTGTCATGGCGCCAGTCTTGGGCGAAAGATGCCTCGGTGTGAACGGCCCAGGAGTAGTCGCCGGTCCACCCACACCACGGTCAGAACGGCCCCGGGCGCGGATGCGAGCATGAAGAGAGAGCCCGTGGCCCCTTACAGGGCGCTTTCTAGGGGGCGGGGCTCTCGTGATCAGCTATGAGCCCTTGCACAAGGGGTACCCGCCGGGGCCGAACCCGTCTGCCTCCAACCTGCGGATCACGTTCTGGACGTCGTCGGCGTCGCCCAACAGCCGGGCCTCTTCCACCTCCAGGCGGCGTTGGGTGGCGTGCAGTTCGGCCCTCGCCTCGTCCAGTCTGCGTCCCATCGGTTCGCGTCCTCTCGCGTCGATCTTGTACGTGAATCAGTGGCGGCTTACTGACATACGGCCAGGGCCGCGTCGAGGTCCGGGTCGTGCCAGCGGGCGACCGCCAGCGGGCGACCGCCAGCGAGGCCGCGGTGCGGGTGCGCCAGTACCGTCGGCGCTGCTGCGGCCGGACTCGTCCCCGCGGCTCGATGGGGATAGGGCCGGGGTGCCGCTGGCCGGATCGCCGGCGGTGGCCTCCCACGCCTGGTGGTGTCAGCCGACCTTGGCCACTGTCCCGGCGACGTCGCCAGTGGGGGTGACAACGTTCCAGCGGTGACGGTCGTGGTCGGCCTGGGTCTGCCTCAGCCGCCATCCCTGCGGCGCGCCGTCCAGCGCCCCGTCGGCGTGCGCAGTGCGGCCGCGGCGGAGAGCGCCTTGATCCTGGAGGGATAGGTGCCGCGCTTGCCGGCGCCGGTGGTGATCGGGGTGTGCTGGGCGGTGCGGGCGCTGCCAGGCCGGGCTCACGCTGCCGGCGCGGTCGAGCGGCGGCGCGCCGCGACCTCGACCTGGCTGCCCTGGCCGAGCAACTACGCGCCGCCGGCATCGGCCTGGAGTTCCTCACTGGCGAACTGGAAGGCTCCCACGACCCGTCCGGCGTGGTGTTCACCGTACTCGCCGCCCTGTCGGGGATGGAACGCGAGTACATCCGCGACCGCACCCTGGAAGGCCACGAATCCGCCCGCCCCCGCGGCAAGACCATCGGCGATGCCGCCGTCACCGACGACCATGCTCTCCATGGCCCTGCACCTACGCCAGCAGAACCTCAGCCTGCGCGACATCGCCGCCCGCCTCGTCATCACCAAGCGCAAGAAGAAAGGCCGACACCCGTCCCCGGCCACCGTCCTGCGCATGCTGCGCGAAGATGACGAAGCCACCGCAACCCCGGCCTCAACCATGGATTGAGCGATCCGCTCTCGCCTCTTGCCATACCTTGCCGCGATACAGGGTCTATCCCTGTCGTCGGCGGAGGTCCAAAGCTGAACTGGTTCGAAAGTGGTCCTCAGACGGGTCCGCGCTCGACATGTTGTGTACGCGCCTGAGCACAGACCGTCATCGTCTCAGTCAGCCGTTGAAGCGTCCCAGCGTCCAGCCTGCGACGTGTTCCAAGGCGTTCGGCTTCGTTCGGTCTCCTTCGATGCTCGTCGAGGTTCTCCGGGTCCCGGCAAAGCGCCACGGACGACCGTCCTAGGCGAGGGGGTTGCCGTTTGCTCGGGTCCTTCGTTGGCCAGGAAAACGGGCCGTTATAGGGGTAGAGGCTCCTCGCGGAAACCAACGGGAAGGTGGGGCCCCTGCTTTCCTGAGCCGCTACACCTTCATCCGCGCTGCCCCGGCGATCGGACGGTGACCCCGAGATCCGGTCTCCTCAGCGTCGTGCGCAGGCGAACCCGTCTCGGTGGCAGCCCGCACTCCGGTCCGGGCGTGTTCCGGCCCGCTCACCCAGCGGCGGCCGTCGATGGGCGTTCAGCAGCATCGAATTCTCGCACGGCGGCGCGAGAGCCCGAGGGTGTTGAGGCTGGGCGAGGTGTCCGGGGCCGGTTGCCTCGGTCCCGGACATCGCCCCGTGAGGGGAAAGGCCCGGCCGCCGGTGTCTCTTGGCCGGAGCGTACGGTGGCGCGGGCCTCCAGCGAACCTCTCGCAACGAAGCCAGAGAGACCCTGCGTGTGTTGCGATGCAATTCCCGCTGCCTCAAGGCGTCGTTGACTAAAAGAGGCGGCTGGCCGCCCTTTCATTAAACGGAACAAGGCCTGAATATCGTCACGACAGCGGCTATTTGCGCAGCTCATCCCCTGTAAGACGCTCAAGGGTACAGAACCGGGAAAGCTCGCATCGCCGGTGTCTCTTGGCCGGAGCGTACGACGGCGCGGGCCTTCAGTGAGAGGAACCCATGTCCATCTCTGCTCGTCAGCCTGTTGTGCGTGTGCCAACGCTTCCCCCGCCCATCGGTACGGGACGTGCCCGAATGCCCGCGCTCTGGGGGATCGTGATCATCGTTGTCGTCCTGGCCGGCTGGACGCCCGACCAGGTGATTGCCGTCCTGCTGGTCCTCGGCATGGTCACGGCACCCGCCCTGTCCCGGGCGCTCCCATCATGACGAGCGCGCCCAGCGGTCCCTGCACCGGCGAACCGGGCGATTTCACCGAGGTCTACGTGCTGGAGTTTCAGCCGCTCCAGCGGTACCTCCTCTGGATGGGCGCCGACGGGCACACCGCCATCGACGTGACGCAGGCTGCGTTTTTGCTCGCCTTCGAACACTGGCACAACATCGAGCGGCCGCGCCCCTGGCTGCGCAAGGTGGCCAGCAGGGAGTACCTACGAGCACGTCGCGCAGCAGCTGAGATCCCGATGGATCTGTCCGGCGGCAGCCCCTCGCCGGTGCAGGCGGTGGTGCCGGGCCCTGCCTTCCTCACCGAACAGACGCACACGGTGCTCACCTTGCTGGCCATCCTCCCGCTCCGGCAACAGGCCGTCATGGCCTGCTACTGGGACGGCTACTCCATCGCCGAGATCAGCCACCGTTTGAGCCTGACTCCCAATAACGTGCGGGTCAGCCTGCACCACGCGAGAAAGAAGCTGTCCAGCGTTCTGATCGCTGGAGGCCACCCCGCCGAACCGGGCGCACCATGGTGAGCGAGCATGCCAGCCCCCTCTTGCGCCGTGCCCGGCTGGCAACCGAACTCCGCCGGCTTCGCGAGGGCGCCCGAATGACCGGCCAGCACGTCGCCATCCGGCTTGGCTGGTCCACAGCCAAGCTGTCACGCCTGGAAACCGGGCAGACCATGCCCCATCCGCGCGATGTCCAGGCGCTTCTCACCTGCTATGAAACAGCGCCAGAGCTGGCTGCCCCTTTGCTCGCCCTGGCCGACGATTCGGCTCGTCTCGCCTGGTGGCATCCCTTCGAGAGCGAGCTGGGCCCGGACTACATCACCTACATCGGGATGGAGGCCGAAGCCAAATCGATGTGTACCTGGCATCCCACGCTGGTGCCAGGAATTCTCCAGACCGCCGCCTATGCGCGCGCGGTGATCGGATCCCACTGGGAAGGTTCGTCGACTTCCCAGTGGGTGGAGCGCAGAGTGGGCGTGCGGCTGCGGCGACAGGCTGTACTCCATCGCCCCTCTCCCCTTGCGCTGTCAGCCGTGATCGACGAATCCGTGCTGCTGCGCCGATACGGCGATGACGCGCTCATGTACGACCAGCTGCTGCACCTGGCTCGGCTGAGCGAGTTGGACCACATCGACCTTCGCATCCTGCCGCAGACTGAACCTGCCGCCTGCGTCCCATACGTGATCATGGACTTTCCCGCGTGGGACGTCCTCGGGCCGCTGCACGACGACGTCGTCCACATCGAGACTCTCCATGGAAGCGCCATCGAGACGGACGAGTGGATCGTCCTGCAGTACAGCAAGGACTTTCGCCGGCTCCACCAGCATGTTCTGTCCCCGGCCGAATCCCACGCATTGATCCGCCGTACTGCTGAGCTCTACAGGCAGAAGGCGCATGGCTAGTACCCAAGGGGGCGCCAGAAATCACCGCCAGCAGCAGTAACGCGCGTCGGTCTGGCCCACGCGCTGGAGAGGCACGCCCGTCGGACCTGTGAACGCCAGAGCGGCGACGCAGTGAGGCAGCCTGGTCGGCCTCAGCGGCAGGCCGGGACGGTACACCAGGACAGCCTGTTTCCCGCCTCGCGATGGCCAGCACGCCCGACAACGTCGTGCGCGACGTGCTGGCGGTCGATGAGACGCTCGTCCGGCTGCGCGAACGGTTGGGCTGGACGCGCCCGGAGCCCCACGCCGACGTAAGACCACGCGGAGTACCAGACTCGGGGGTGCGCCGACCGACACGTGTCGGTCGGCGCACCCCCAGGGGTGAATTCGTGACGCCGCCGCAGCGCGTGGATACCGAGGAATGGAAGGATCATCCAGCCTCGCATGCCACAGAGGAATCGGAGATGATCGCCGATCCTCGTGGAGTCATCACCGAGTTGGATCAGCTGCGCCAGACCATCGATCAGCTCTTTGACGACGACGACAACCTCGTTACGTGCTGAACGCGCGCCCTCGCCCGCATGTGGGATGTGGACGCACCCTCACGTCTAGCGCGGTGACGTGGCCGGGCTCTGTGGGCTCGGGGGCTTCGCAGGCCCCGACCCCCAGCGCCGCGAGGGTACCATCCTGCCCAGCGGGCGTAGTCGGGAGCTCCAGATTGGCCGGTCAAATCGGGACTGGCGCGGTGTCCGAGAGGCCCTCCGGGCGCACCCGCAGCCGGCCATCCGGCAGCCGATCGGAGGCCACCCGCATCCGTTCCGTCCACGCGGGCGTGGGCCATCGGGTCCGGTCGCTCCATTCCGCCTGGTCCAGGTTCGTGCTGGCGAGGTTGGCGCCGGTCAGATTGGCGCCGGTCAGGTTGGCGCCGGTCAGGATCGCCATGTCCAGAATCGCGCGGGTCAGGGTCGCGCCGGTCAGATCCGCGCCGGTCAGATCCTGGTAGGTCAGGTTCGCGTCGGTTAAGTGCTGGCCGCGCAGGTTGGCGCCGCGCAGGTTCGCGCCCAATAGGGTCGTATCGCCGTACAGGGCAAAGTCCGCCAGACTCTCGAAGGGCAGGTTCCGACGCGGGCCCATCGTCTGCGCGGAGGGAAAGGCTACAGTCATCGTGTCAGCGGGAGCCGGGCGGGCACCGGCGGCCAGGAGGACCCGAGCCCACCAGGGAGAAACGGTCACCCGCAGCCAGGGACGGCGCGGCCTCATCGCCCGCGCCAGACGGCCGAGTAGGCCGTCAGGACGAGTTCGCACGCTCATCACCTCCGGCCGTGTCGGCCGCCGGCGTGGCCGCCGTGTCGGGCGGGCTCGATATCGTGTCCTCCGGCTTGCGCACGGCGACCTCCACCCCCGCCAGAATGCCCCGCACGCTCGCCTCGGAACCCACGCCGAGGAGGAAGGCCGGCCACGGCCCGCTCATCTGCCCGTGTACGGCGGCGGCCACGAGCGCGCCGAGCAGGAGCGCCGAGCCGAGCACGAACAGGCGCGCCCACAACCGCTCGCGTGCCTCCTGCTCCGTGCCGTTCCCGGCGCGCCAAGGCCAGCGGTAGCCTGCGGCCTTGACCGCCGCCGAGAACGACACCAGCGCGGCGGCTCCGCCGCCCGCCAGACCCCAGCTGGCGGCCTCTAACACCCCCAGGGCTTCTGCCTGCATGGGTTGACCGTAGCCCTACGCCGCATCAGCGCCTACCCACTCTTCTCAAAGAAGGGCATCTGACGTCCCACCGGGAATGCCGCACAGAAAACAGCCCCCATGAACATCACCAGCAGAGTCGCGACGACACCCGCCACCATCAACCCGACACCACACCAGGCACGCACCCTGAACGCGCTGCCGCGCCACGGCGGCCCGCCGGGTCGCGGCCGGGCGGCGGTTGTAGCGCGCGGTGGTGGTCGGGCTGACGTGTCCGACGAGGGCTTGGGCAGTGGCCAGGTCGGCGCCGGAGTCGAGGAGTTCGCCGATGAAGGTGCGGCGGAAGTCATGCGCGGTAAGCCGGGGCAGCTTTGCGCGCTCGTGCGCCTCGTTGACGGCGTCGGCGATGGCCTTGGTGGACAGGTACCGCCGTGCCACGTTGCCCAAGCGGTCAACCGGCGCGAACAGCGGCCCGGCCCGCCAGGTGGTGCGGGCCAGCCAGGCGCCCAGGGAGGCGGCGGCTTCCTCGGTGAGGTAGACCTCGCGCTCCTTGTTGCCCTTGCCGAGAATCCGCAGCGACCGGTCACCTGGGTTGTAGTGCTCGCGGCGGGCGCCGGCCAGCTCGGCGCGGCGGGCGCCGGTCGAGGCCATGACGGCGATGACGGCGGCGTTGCGCACGCCGATCAGGGTGCCGTCCAGGCAGGCGGCGAGCATTGCGGCCAGCTCGGTGGCGGCCACGTTGCGCCCGGTCGGCGCGCGGGTGCCCTTGACGCCACGCACGTCCTGGACGCGCTGCGGGTCTTCAGCGGTCATCAGCCCGAGCCGCCAGGCGGTCTTGGTGACGCCCTTGATCGCGGACAGGTGCTTGTTGATGGTCGACAGCGACCACGGCACCGCTTCTCCGTCCCGCGCGGTGGTGCGCTCGCTCATGAGCGCGCGCAGCCGGGCGACGTGCTGAAATCGCAGCGCTTCTCAGGGCACGGCGACCGCGTCCCCGTACCCGAGCATCCGCGCGATCTCGGCCAGGCAGCCGGCCATAGTGCGGCGCGATTCGGCGCTGTCGAGCCCGCCAACGTACACGAGGTAGGGGTTGCGATCGGCCGGGCGTACGCCGGCGACGGCCGCGAGCGCGTGCGCCTGGCCGTCGTCGACGGGGTGGAGTTCGGTCATCCCTGGCTGCCGCGGCGCTGGTTGTCTTCGGCCTGCTGCTGGCGCGCCCGTGGCCGGCGGCGCCTGCTGGTTTCCTCCATATCGGTGTCGGCGTCGATAATCATGTCTCGCTGCGGGAGCATGAGCCCCTTCTATTCGGGGCTGTCGAAGAAGGCGCGGCGGTGTCGGGCAGCAGCATCCTGAGCAGTGCGGCGGTCAGCCGTGCGTGTACTCGATCCTGATCGTTCACTTCGGCTCCCTCTGCTCGGCGGAGACGTGCCATCTCACGGATCTTGAGGACGTTCGGTGTATGCCGCGTGATCGGCGCGTCGCCCTCCCTCTAACCCTGATCAGCTTCCGGGAATGTGCATTCTCGTAAGCCAGCGCACATCGTCGCAGACGGCATCAGCACCAAGAGCAGACGCCTGCGCCTCTCAGGCGAGCGAGAGCGCTCGAACCTTAGATCTCATTCCGATTCGTTATGCCATGCGAGCGGAAGCGCTCGGGTGTAGTAACGTCAACGCATGAGCCAACGAGTGCACACCGAGCTGTTCACCCTCGCTCAGTTCGCCCGGCGGGTAGGCATCTCCGAAGGGCGCGCCCGCGCGCTGTGGGGACAGGCCGGCCGGCTGCCCCGCCCCGACCGCACCGACGCCGACGGCCGCCCGCTGTGGCAGGCCGCCACCATCGACCGCTGGTGCCGTCAAGTCGGCAGGCCCGTACCCGAGGAGGCGGTCGGGCCATGGTCCTGGCCCGATGCCATCGAGCCCGCCCCGGTGGTCTTCAACGGCGAAGTGACCGCGCGCACCAGATGGCATGAGCCCTGCCGCGTCCACCTCATCGTCTGGGACACCCCCTCAGGTCACATGGTCCAGGCCACCCCGTTCACCACGGAATGGGTCGAGGACCGGGATGCCGCCCGGGCCGCGGCTCAAGTGCTGCAACCCCCGTTCTGGCAGGACGCGATCATCATCGTTCCGCCGACCGGCTCCTTCGGAGCATCGGAGGGCTACGACCTGTACAACCTCGACGCCTACCGGCTTCGCCCCGGGTCTGCCCGCACGCAGCCTGTCCGCCGCGGCCTGCTGGCGCTGCTGAAGGCGGACGTCGACGATGAGGCCGGTCCCCCGGATCCGAACGCGGTGGAGGCCGAACCAGTCGGTCTGCCGCTTGCCGAAGACATCCAACGAGTGATCGGCCGTCCCATCCCCATCTGGCTCGACGGCTCCTTCACCCCGGAGACGGCACGCCGCCTGCAAGCCTTCGGCCCCGACGCCCCCTTCACCATCCCCGACACCGTCACCGCCTGGCCCGCGACACGAGATCGACTCACAGCGGCCCGAGAGTGGGGACTGCCCGAGCGCTTCCCCCAGGCGTACGCGCTACTCGCCCGTGACGCCCGCGCCACCTTTGCCGACGTCCAGCGCCACCACGCCCAGCAAAAGGAGCGCGGCCAAGGCTGGTATCTAGCCGCCCGGCCCGCGCGCCCGGACTGGCCAGTCGCGCTGGAGCAGTCGGCCAGCACCGCCGCTCAACTGCCTCCTGACCTCGAAGCGGCCGCCGAGGAACTACCCCAGCTGCGCGCCATCGAGGCCCCGATGCCCTACCGCGACGTCGTGGCCGAGGCGTTGTACGAGGCGAGCCGCGAGCTGGCCTCTCTGCTCCGCACCGAGAAGCCCGAAGTGGTCTTCGCCACCACTGTCCGCCACTCCTTTACCGCCGCCGGCCCGGTAGTCGAGCAGTGGCGGCACACCTTGACCGAGCTCACTCCGGAGGAATTGGCCGCCCTGCGCGGCACCCGGCGCTTCGCCCGGCTTCTGACCATCGACCCCTCTCCTCGCACCGAGGAGGCTTTCGGCTACATCCAGCAGGCCGATGCGCAGGTTTCCGCCGTATGGCGCGATCACGCGGGCCGGCTCGTCGTCGAGTTCGATTCCGACTACCGCTCCCACGGCACTGAGATCGCAGCCGAGTGGCCGATCGGCCTTCCTGACGGTTGGACTGACGCCACCGTCATCGCCGCTGACCCCCAGGCCAGCACCTCCGCCTTCGCCCTCACCCCAATGCCGGACGGGAACGTCCGCGTTGACCCCCTGCCCAACCCCGGCGACGAACCCGGCTACACCTGGGGATATCGGGGAGGCGGGCCGACCACCTTCTATCAAGCCCTGGTTCGATGCGCACTCGGCATGTGGGCCTCCCGCGATGACTGGCTGGCACGCATGTGGCCCATCGGTCTGGCCAACCGCAGCGAACTCTGGAAGTTCATCTCCACCGCCCCGCAGGGCGCCCCCCTGCGGCTGCCATGGCCCCAAGTGCAGGCGTGGGCGCAACAAGACCAGGCGTATGCGCAAACAGTCCTCCCCGACAACGACTTGAAAGACAGGTGAGGCCCCCTGATGTGACCCCGACGCCTGCCTCCGTTTGCGGAACGCCGCGCCCGAACGTTCCCGCTGACCAGCTTCTTATCCGAGGATCTTCCAGGTAGATCCGATATCACATGCCCCAGTCTTAGCCGGGGGAGTCGTAGCGCGTTGCCCGGACGCTGGTGAACATCGCTCTGAACTGGACAGCGCGCGGTTGTGTCGAGTTGCGTCAACGTACGCTGCGCGCTCGCTGCCACGAGATTCACCCCGAGATGGTGGGAGGCCATTTCCTCAGGATCGCCAGTTTCACCATGGGCAGGGCGGCCGATGGCCAGGTGGTGACCGATGGGGTGCAGACCCCGGAGGAGTGGGTGTGCCCGTGCGGTCGCAGGGCTCCGCTGGAAGGTGGGTGAGCTGCTGGTCAACGACACGGTGGTGCGCTGCCGCCGGCGGCTCTGCCGGAACCGGTGGCGTGTTCCGGCAGAGGCGGAGCGGATGACGTGTCCGTGCTGCTGGAGTGGCCAGCCGGGCCCGGCCACTGTGTGACAGGCGGTCGGGCCCACGACAGAGGCGGTCATGCAGCAGCCAGGTGTTCCTCCGCCGCTGTCGCAGTGTGCTGCGGGCGTGATGCAGAGGGGCCCGCACGATGGTGGTGACTCCCCCAGATGGCCGAGCCTGCTTCTGAACAGGGCTGGCAGCCCGCCCAGGCCAGGGAAGTAGGGGCCCGCTGTTGGCGCAGCGGGCCCCCGGGGGCCCAAAGAGAATTCTGCGGTCGAACATGATCCCCAAGGTCACCTGCGTGAGGTGAACTTTTCTCCTCCATTAGAGCGGCACATAACGGACATCAATGGGGCGCGCGGCACATCCAAACCGTTCTGAATGCCCGCGTACCGGTTTGAACGCTTCGGCACAGGATGGAACGCTGCCGCACGTGCGCGGGCGACGGCGTTTTCCCGAAATAAGTGCGCACACCCGAGCGGGCATGCGTTATGCGCCATCATTGGCCTATCGCGCCCTTGGTTCCCGGAAGGTTGGCGCCGACGGGACCAGGATTCCCCCTCCGGGGCGCACGAACACGCGGTCGTTTCATGTTTCTCCACAAAAGCAGGTGATTTCTCGATGTTCTGTTTTCGTCTCCGCCTCCCCGGCATGGGCGTGGGTGTCCTGATCATTGTCATCGTGTTCTCGGTGACGCTGCTACGTCTGGGCTACCCGCCGGAGGTGGCGCTCGCGCTGGTCGCCGGCATCGTGGCGGTAGCGGTTAAGGCAGCCCGGCGCCTCGTACCCCGGCCCGCGGATGTCTGACCGGCCAGCCGCCCCGAAGGGCCAGGCCATTTCACGCCAGCCCGCCGCGGAGCAGGAAGACACGGCTTCGCTCACGAGCCAGCCGGCAGGAGCAGCGGAACTGGCCCGTCTCTCGGAAATCGTACAGACGGCCGAGCAGGCCGTCCTGACCGCCGAACGCAACCGTACAAATGCGACACGCCAGTTGGTGGCGACTTCCGATATCTTCCGGAATACGACCACCGCGCTGAAAATCGCTCAAGCCAACCTGGTGCAGGCGCAGGCCGATAGCGCATCAGCCGGGGGAGACGAGGCGATGGCCCGCCCAAAGGCGGAACTAGCGGGAGCGGAAGCGGCCTATAACAAAGCGGTCGCCACCGTGGATCGGGCACACGCGACTCATGTACGCATGACGAACGAGCTGGCGCGGGCAGAAACCCGGTACCTGCGCGCGAAGAAGCATCTGAGGGCCGCCCAGCGGCAGGCGTCCGATGCGGACGCGGTTCGAACCGCTCTCGCCGTCGCCGCCGGGGGCGACGGCTCGTCCCCGATGCCGGCAGACAACGTCGTCACCGCCATCAGAAACCTCGCCGGCCCTCACCGGTCCCCTCCCGGAGGAACGGGCAACCCGCCCGAACTGCCCTTCGAGCCGCCGGACGACCTGCCAGGGCACGCCCTGAAACCGGACCCTCTGTCGGCACGAACGCCCGCCGAGTTCGTCGGCTTGATGAAGCAGTACCGCATCTGGGCGGGCGAGCCGAGCTACCGGGAACTCGTCAGACGCTCGCGCAAGGCGTTCGGCGCCAGCACGCTGTGCCAGGCGCTGAACTCCGCCCAGCTACCGCCTGAGAAGCTGGTCCGCGCGTTCATCTGGGCGTGCTCCGGCTCCGAAGACGACCTGCAGGCGTGGGCCACGACCTGGCGGCTGTTGCGCATGCGGCATCAGCGTTCTCCGCAAGAGGTGTTGCCCCCGCTGCTCACGACGCTGCCAGCCGGTCAAGTCTCCGACCACGCCAGCTGACTGACGCGCGTTGCACGCCAGCGGCCAGTCTGCCCATCGAATGCCTGGTGCACGACGTCGAGAGACGCACCCAGCGTCGTCGGCGCTCAGCCCTACCGCGCCGACCGGGCCGGCCAGCAACCGCTGTGGGTGGCGACGCGCGAGAGAGCAACGCTTTGTGGAACAACGGGATCATCATGCTGCCGGACGTCAAGACCAGATGCCGCCGGCCCTGGAGTCGTCCGGCAAGCTAACGCGTCGCCGCTGCCAAGTTTCGGGACTTTCCGATCTTGATTGTTCCTGCGGAAACGCGATCACAGCCCCGCCGCCGCCCGTCCCGTAAACGACCGATTCGGGGCCGCAAGCGGACAGGTCACGTGTTCGTCACTATGCGTCCCACCCGTGGGGATGCGGGAGCACCCTTGAGGCATGACGCAGACAGCGGGGCGTACGCTCGCGGAGGGTTCGCGGCGGTGGCGGGTGGTGGCCATCGCCGCGGGCGTCGTGCTGGCGATCTGCCTGGCCGCCGGGGTGTTGTGGTTCTTCGCCGATCCGCTGCACCTGCCCGCCGACGTGCTGGCCGTGCTGGATCAGCGGGCCAGCGTGGTCGGCATGTTCACCGGCATGGCGCTGGGCGCGGCCGCCCTGGTGGTCTCCGTGGTGGCGCTGCGCGGCGAACACGCCCGGGCCCAAGCCGAGCAGCAGGGCCCGCCGAGTCCGCCGCCCGGGGCGTCTGCCGCCGGCGACGGGGCGGTCGCCCTCGGCGGGGATAACTCCGGCATCGTCTCCACCGGGGATGGGGCGCGGAATGTGCAGATGCAAGCCGAGGCCTCCGACCAGGGCCGGGTGTATCAGGCCGGCGGCGATCAGAGCATCCATGAGGGGGATGACCGGCGCTCCTACGGCGGCGACCACATCGAGTTCCATCACAGCACCTTCCCGGGCACGGTCATCGGCAAGCAGGTCAACAGCAGCGCCGCGACCACGCCGGAAGCAGACGACGATGAGCGCCGATAAGCGCGCCGACGGCGATCACATCGAGTTCCACGACAGCACCTTTCCCGGCACGGTCATCGGCAAGGCCGACAAGGTCGTCGTCACGTACCCGCCCGCGCACGAGCCGGGCCAGATCGTGGAGGGCGACATCCCACAGCGTCCGCCCGGCTTCCAGCCGCGCCCGCAGCTGCAGCGACTGGCCGACCTGCTCGGCGAACCAGACCAGGACGGCCAGGATGGCAAGAAGGGTGGCAGCGGCGGCGCGGTGGTGATCTGCGCCGTCGGCGGCACCCCCGGGGTGGGCAAGACGTTGCTGGCCGCCTCCTACGCCTGGGCCTGCCAGGCCGCCGCCTGGCCGGTAGTGGCCTGGCTCGCGGCCGAGACCAGCGAGCAGATCGTGACCGGCTTGGCCGCCCTGGCTCAGCGACTCGACCTACGGCAGGGCGACGACGATGCGGACACCGCCGCCCGGCGAGCCAAGGCCTGGCTGGCCGCGACCCTGCGGCCGGCGCTGCTGGTTTTCGACAACGCCATCGACCTGGACACCGTGCGCGCCTGGTGCCCGGCCACCGGCGCCACCCGGGTCGTGATCACCACCCGGCACCGTGCTTTTCTGCGCGTCTATGAGCCGGTCAACGTGCAGGAGTTCACCCCGGTGCAGGCGCAGGCGTTCCTGCATGACCGCTCCGGGTTGGACGACCCCGCCGGCGCCGCCGAGCTGGCCGAAGAGGTGGGGCATCTGCCGCTGGCCCTGGCCCAGGCCGCTGCGGTCATCACCCGGCTGCGCCTGGACTACGCCGGCTACCTGCAGCTGCTGCGGACCTTCCCCCTCGACGACTACCTGCCCGCCCAGGACGGCGCCGGCTACCCCAGGGGCACCGCTGAGGCGATCATGCTGTCGGTCACCCAGGCCGAGGACGCCTTCCCGTTCGCCGGGCCGCTACTGGGCCTTCTGGCGGTGCTGTCCCCGGCCGGCGTGCCACTGGCGGTGCTCCACGCCGCGACCACGGGCGACGGCGAGCCGGTATGGGGGCGGGAGATGCTCGCCGACCTGGCCGACACCTCACTGATCACCTTCAGCGAGGACCGCACCACCGTCTTGATGCACCGCCTGATCCAGCGGGTGCTGCGCGAGCGCGCCGCCCACCACGACGACCTCGACACCTTCCTCACCGACGCGATCAACCTGCTGCACGCCTTCAACGCCACGCTGCCCGACGGGGCTCACACGTGGGCGGCCCGCGCTGGGGTGGAGATGCTCATCGAGCAAGCCGACACCCTGTACCAGCAGGCGGCTGCCGACAACGACGTGCCCGCCGAACTGCTGGGGCTCCGCGCCTGGTGCGGCCGGTACCTGTACAACTTGGCTGATCTTTCCCGCGCCATCCCCCTGCTGCAGCAGACCCTCGCCGACTCCGAGCGGGTGCTGGGCGGCGACCACCCCGACACCCTGTCCTCCCGCAACAACCTGGCCGGCGCCTACGAGTCGGCGGGGGATCTGGGCCGGGCCATCCCGCTGTACGAGGCCACGCTCGCCGACCGGGAGCGGGTGCAGGGCGACGACCACCCCGACACCCTGACCTCCCGCCACAACCTCGCCGGCGCCTACCGGGCGGCGGGGAACCTGGGCCGGGCCATACCCCTGCATGAGGCCACGCTGGCCGACTGCGAGCGGGTGCTGGGCGGCGACCACCCCGACACCCTGTCCTCCCGCAACAACCTGGCCGGCGCCTACGAGTCGGCGGGGGATCTGGGCCGGGCCATCCCGCTGTACGAGCAGACGCTGGCCGACTTCGAGCGGGTGCTGGGCGCCGACCACCCCGACACCCTGACCTCCCGCCACAACCTCGCCTACGCCTACCAGACGGCGGGGGACCTGGGCCGGGCCATCCCCCTGCTCGAGGCGACGCTCGCCGACCGGGAGCGGGTGCTGGGCGCCGACCACCCCGACACCCTGACCTCCCGCCACAACCTCGCCCACGCCTACCAGACGGCGGGGGACCTGGGCCGGGCCATCCCCCTGCTCGAGGCGACGCTCGCCGACCGGGAGCGGGTGCTGGGCGCCGACCACCCCGACACCCTGACCTCCCGCCACAACCTCGCCGGCACCTACCAGGCGGCGGGGGACCTGAGGAAGGCCATCCCGCTGTACGAGGCCACGTTGACCGACCGGGAGCGAGTGCTGGGCGCCGACCACCCCCACACCCTGACCTCCCGCAACAACCTCGCCCACGCCTACCAGACGGCGGGGGACCTGGGCCGGGCCATCCCCCTGCTCGAGGCGACGCTCGCCGACCGGGAGCGAGTGCTGGGCGCCGACCACCCCGACACCCTGACCTCCCGCAACAACCTCGCCGGCGCCTACGAGTCGGCGGGGGATCTGGGCCGGGCCATCCCGCTGCTGGAGGCCACGCTGGCCGACTTCGAGCGGGTGCTGGGCGGCGATCACCCCCTGACTCGGGTTGTCCGCGAGAACTTCCAGGCGATTGCTGCTGCGGCTGCTCCGCGGCATCTCCGGGGATGGAGACGGTTGTTTCGTGGGCGGGATTCATCTGCTTGAGCCTGTAGAACGCGATGTGCATCTTCAGAAAACGATCGTTTTTTGAAGATCGTGGAAACCGGCCGCTGGAGACCTCCAGGCCCTTCAAAAACTCCTTCAACAACCCCAGTGGTTCAACAACCTCCGAACACCGTTTGTTGAGAGAATCACGAGCGTGACCGACGCCCTGCACCCGCCCGCCGACCCGCTGGCGGCCTTCCCCGCCCACCGCAGCGAGATCCGCATCGGCTACGCCCGCGTCTCCACCGCCGGGCAGAACCTCGAACGTCAACTCGACGCCCTTAAGGCCGCCGGGTGCCGCAGGGTGTTCGCCGACAGGAAGTCCGGCAAGAGCGCCGAACGCCCCGAACTCGCCGCCTGTCACGCCTTCCTCCAACCCAGCGACACCCTCGTCGTCCCGAGCCTGGACCGCTACGGCCGCTCCCTGACCGACCTCATCACCATGGTCGCCGACCTGCGCAAACGCGAGATCGGCTTCACCTCACTGCACGAGAACCTCGACACCACCACCCCCGGCGGCCGCCTCATCTTCCACGTCTTCGCCGCCCTGGCCGAGTTCATCCGCGAGCTCATCGTCGCTGGCACCCGCGACGGCCTGGCCGCCGCCCGCGCCCGGGGACGCACCGGCGGACGCCCCACCGTCATCACCCCCGAACTGCTGCGCGCCGCCCGCGACATGCTGCCCAACCCCGACAACTCCATCACCTCGATCGCCAAGCTGCTCGGCGTCTCACCCGGAACGCTGTACAACCACATCCCCGACCTGCGCCAGCTCCGCGAAAGCGGCCGAACACGTGAACTCACCAGGAGCGAGATGCCGTCGGCGTAGACCGATCACTCCTCCCCCCAACGGTTACTCGAGCGCCGACAGGTTGGCCCGTACGAGCTTCATTAGCGGGTGGTCCGAGCTCAGTACTCGCTCGCAGTCGGCCAGCGTGGCCTCATACAGCGGGACGGCCCGGCCCAGATCCCCCGCCGCCCGGTAGGCGCCAGCGAGGTTGTTGCGGGAGGTCAGGGTGGAGGGGTGGTCACCGCCCAGCACCCGCTCGAAGTCGGCGAGCGTGGCCTCATACAGCGGGACGGCCCGGCCCAGATCCCCCGCCGTCTGGTAGGCGTAGGCCAGGTTGTTGCGTGAGTCCAGGGTGTCGGGGTGGTCGCCGCCCAGCACCCGCTCGCAGTCGGCCAGCGTCTGCTCGTACAGCGGGACGGCCCGGCCCAGATCCCCCGCCGCCCGGTAGGCGCCGGCCAGGTTGTTGCGGGAGGACAGGGTGGAGGGGTGGTCGCCACCCAGCACCCGCTCACAGTCGGCCAGCGTGGCCTCATACAGCGGGATGGCCCGGCCCAGATCCCCCGCCGTCTGGTAGGCGTAGGCGAGGTTGTTGCGGGAGGTCAGGGTGGAGGGGTGGTCGGCGCCCAGCACCCGCTCGGAGTCGGCCAGCGTCTGCTCGTACAGCGGGATGGCCCGGCCCAGGTCCCCCGCCGTCTCGTAGGCGGCGGCGAGGTTGTTGCGGGAGGTCAGGGTGGAGGGGTGGTCGGCGCCCAGCACCCGCTCGGAGTCGGCCAGCGTCTGCTCGTACAGCGGGATGGCCCGGCCCAGGTCCCCCACCGCCTGGTAGGCGGCGGCGAGGTTGTTGCGGGAGGTCAGGGTGGAGGGGTGGTCGCCGCCCAGCACCCGCTCGCGGTCGGCCAGCGTCTGCTCGTACAGCGGGATGGCCCGGCCCAGGTCCCCCACCGTCTCGTAGGCGGCGGCGAGGTTGTTGCGGGAGGTCAGGGTGGAGGGGTGGTCGCCGCCCAGCACCCGCTCCCGGTCGGCGAGCGTGGCCTCGTACAGCGGGATGGCCCGGCCCAGGTCCCCCACCGTCTCGTAGGCGGCGGCGAGGTTGTTGCGGGAGGTCAGGGTGGAGGGGTGGTCGCCGCCCAGCACCCGCTCGCAGTCGGCCAGCGTCGCCTCGAACAGCGGGACGGCCCGGCCCAGATCCCCCGCCGCCCGGTAGGCGCCGGCCAGGTTGTTGCGGGAGGACAGGGTGGAGGGGTGGTCGCCACCCAGCACCCGCTCCCGGTCGGCGAGCGTGGCCTCATACAGCGGGATGGCCCGGCCCAGATCCCCCGCCGCCCGGTAGGCGCCGGCCAGGTTGTTGCGGGATTGCAGGGTGGAGGGGTGGTCACCGCCCAGCACCCGCTCCCGGTCGGCGAGCGTCTGCTCGTACAGCGGGATGGCCCGGCCCAGGTCCCCCGCCGTCTGGTAGGCGCCGGCGAGGTTGTTGCGGGAGGTCAGGGTGGAGGGGTGGTCACCGCCCAGCACCCGCTCGTAGGCGGTACGGGCGCGGGTGTAGATGCCGATCGCGCTGCTGGTGGCGCCCTGGCTTTCCAGGAAGAAGCCTGTCTCGTTGAGCAAGCGGGCGGTGGTGGCGGTATCGGTGGTGGGGGAGGTGTGGTCGATCAGGGTGGTGATGTGGGGCAGCAGCGTCCGCCAGAGCGGCCAGCCCGCAGGGTTCGACGGCGGGTCAGGGGTGGCGTCGTTGAGCAGGTGGGTGGCCCGGTCACGGGCGGTGTCGATGGCGGCGGGCTGCCGGTGCGGGTCTGCGAGGTCGGCGGTGCGGGCGACCGCCTGGACCAGCCGATGCACGGTGATCGTCTCACCGTCAAGGGTGATCATGTTGTAGGCGGCCAGCTCGCCCAGGGCGTGCTGCACCTCGTACGGCTCGGCGTCCAGGCCGTCCAGCAGGGCGCGAGGGATGGGTTCGGCGCCGTACCAGGCCAGGACGCGCAGCAGGTTACCGGCCCACGGGGTGCCGGTCAGCCGATCCAGGGTCAGCCGCCACAGGCGGGCCACGGTGCGCTCGGCGCTGGCGCCGAGCGCGCTCTGGTCGTACATCACGGCCGGCTGCTTGTTCAGCAGGTCCAGGTAGGCGCGCGGGGTGAGCCGGGTCTGGTGCAGGTACGCGCCTGCCTGTTCGATCGCCAGCGGCAGGCACCCGAGCTCGTGGACCAGCTCGACCGCTCCCTCCAATTCATCGGGCGGTTCCGCCTCGGCAGCGGGTGGCTGGTGGCCGGTGATCCGGGCGAGCAACTCGACCGCCTCCTGGCGGCTCAGCACCTCCAGCCGGATCACGTGCGCGTCCAGGCGGTGCCAGCCCTGCGCCAGCCTGCTGGTCACCAGCACCCGCCCGGTCAGCGTCCGGCCCAGCAGCGGCGCCACGTCGTCCGGGTCGGTGACGTCGTCGAGCACCAGCAGCCACCCCTGGTGGGCGGCCAGCCAGCCGACGGCGCGCCCGGCCAGCGCCTCCACCGGTAACGCCTCAGTCAGCTCCGGCTGCAGCGCGATCGTCAGCGCGGCCAGCCCGGCCTGCATCGTCTCGGGGCTGTCGGCGGTGATCCACCACACCGGGTTCACCGCGCCGGACCGGGCCTGGCCGGCGGCGTAGCGGGCGGCCAGCGTCGACTTGCCTACCCCGCCCAGCCCGTGCACCGCGGCCACCACCACCGGCCCACTCGCGCCTAGCGCCGCTTCCACCGCGGCCAGCTCGTCGCCGCGACCGACGAACACCTGCTGATGCCCGGGCACGTTCACCGTCGCCGGCGGCGCGCTCACCTCGCTCACCGGCCGCAGTGCGGCCGCGGGCAGCACCGTCTGGGTGACGTGGCCGTGCTCGGAGGCGTGCGCGTGCACCTGCACGTTGGTCGCGCTTTCGCCGGTCGAGATGATGCCCGCATTGCCGCCCTGGACGGCGACCGACGCCTGCTCCGCCGGCCTGCCGGACCATTCCTGCCGATCTTGTCCGGCAACCGAGGAGCGGTTGGTGGTGAGCCCGTAGCCGGCCACGCCCAGGCCGGCCAGGACGACGAACAAGCCGATCACACTGGCCAGCGTGTCGGCGTTCTCCAGCCCGACCCGCCCCAAATAGAGGGCCAGCCCTCCGGCGGCCGCCACCGCGACCGCACTCCCCGCCCATACCGACACGCGCCCGCGCATACCGGCCATCATGAAACCCCGACGAAGATCACGCTACGTATCTGCCACATAACGACCCATCCGAGACCGGCTCAGCCTCCACCGACAGCTCAGGCGGAGATATCGCAGATAAAGGTGGAGTCACCAACCTCGCAGCAAGATGCCTTCCAGCGACGCACCCTGCTGTCCCCGCAGATAAGAGCTCACTATCTGCGGCAACAGGAAGAGAGCTCAGCTCCCTCCCTCAGCGCTGCTCGCCCTCCCCGAGCGCGTCCAGATTCCGCTGAGTGGTCAGGGTGTGGGGGTGGCGCTCGCCGAGCACCTCCATCCGCAGCGCCAGGAGCGCGCGGTATTCCTGCTCGGCCTGCGCATACCCGCCCTGCTCGGCCAGCACCCGGGCGATCTCATGGCGGGTGGTCAGGGTGTCGGGGTGCCGCTCGCCGAGCACCTCCATCCGCAGCGCCAGGAGCGCGCGGTACTCCTGCTCGGCCTGCGCATACCCGCCCTGCTCGGCCAGCACCCGGGCGATCTCATGGCGGGTGGCCAGGGTGTGGGGGTGGCGCTCGCCGAGCACCTCCCGCGTGACCGCCAGGACCGCGCGGTACTCCTGCTCGGCCTGCGCATACCCGCCCTGCTCGGCCAGCACCTGGGCGATCCCGTAGCGGGTGGCCAGGGTGTGGGGGTGGCGCTCGCCGAGCACCTCCCGCGTGACCGCCAGGACCGCGCGGTACTCCTGCTCGGCCCGCGCATACCCGCCCTGCGCGGCCAGCATCCGGGCGATCTCATGGCGGGTGGTCAGGGTGTCGGGGTGGCGCTCGCCGAGCACCTCCCGCGTGACCGCCAGGACCGCGCGGTACTCCTGCTCGGCCTGCGCATACCCGCCCTGCTCGGCCAGCACCCGGGCGATCTCATGGCGGGTGGCCAGGGTGTGGGGGTGGCGCTCGCCGAGCACCTCCACCTCCACCTCCACCGCCAAGATCGCGCGGTACTCCTGCTCGGCCTGCGCATACCCGCCCTGCTCGGCCAGCACCCGGGCGATCCCGTAGCGGGTGGCCAGGGTATCGGGGTGGCGCTCGCCGAGCACCTCCACCTCCACCGCCAAGACCGCGCGGTACTCCTGCTCGGCCCGCGCATACCCGCCCTGCTCGGCCAGCACCTGGGCGATCCCATAGCGGGTGGCCAGGGTGTGGGGGTGACGCTCGCCGACCACCTCGATCCGCAGCGCCAGGACCGCGCGGTACTCCTGCTCGGCCTGCGCATGCTGGCCTTGCGCGGCCAGCACGCGCGCGGCGAAGTGCGCCGCGGTGGCGGCACAGGACCTGGCTGCACTACCGGCCGAGGGCTGGGACTCGATCGTGGCGCGGAGGAACAGCGCATGGGGCAAGAACGCCTGCCACACCGGCCAGGTCGCAGGATCTTCGGGAAGACGCGTCTCCTCGGATAAAGCCGCCGCCTCCGCCAGCGACGCGGCCAGCTCCAGCATCGCGCCGTCGACACCGTGGCCCGGTTCCAGCCGGCCGATGCTGGCATCACGCACCAGCGGATGCACCACCACCGTAGGAACCGCACCGGCGGGAGGCAGCTCGATCAGGGCGTAATCGGCCAGCGCCCGCAGCGTCTCCCAGATCTCCATCCCGGTGATGCCGGCAAACAAGGGCGAGCCGGCCAGCACCGCAGGGCGCAGCAGCAGTTCGTGAGGTACCGGGGCGTCGGCGAAGCAGGCCAGCAGCGTCAACAACGATCGGGCGTGAGGGGCGCCGGTGCGCGCGAGCTGATCCAGCGACAGCCGCCAGGTCTGCGCCACGATCGCCAGCGCCTGCTGCTGCGACAGAGTTTCTCCGGCCGCTCCGGGGCGGTCGCGAAGGAGCTGCAGGTACCGGTCGAAGGTGGCCGGAGCGGCGGGGTCGGCGAAGGCGGCCGGAACCGCGGAGGTGTGCGCCAGATAGGCGCCGACCAGACGCAATGCCAGCGGCAGCCCTTGGAGCCGGATCGCCAGCGCGGCCGCTTCCTGCCCGGTGCCGGCCTTCGCGCCGGCGTGATCGAGCAGGATCTGCCCGGCGTCGAGGTCCGACAGCGGCTGCACCGGCTGCAGCCGGCACCACCCGCCCCACCGGGAAGCGCGGCCCTCCCGGCTGGTCACCAGCACCCGCCCCGCCCCGCCCCGGCCGCGCAGCGGACGCACCCAGCCGGTACCCCGGCGCAGCTCACCCGGCCCGTCCAGCAGGCTCAGATCGTCGGCGTTGTCGACGATCAGCAACCAGCGGCCCGGCTGCCGCTCCAGCCTCTCCCACAGCAGGTCGGCCGCATCGCCCCGGCCGAGTTCCCCGGCGCTGATGCCCAACCGGCGAGCCAGCGCATGCATGCCGGCCACCAGCTGCGTCTGGTCCGCGGCCGAGATCCACCACACCGGCTCCTTACGCTGGGTGGCGGCGTGCGCCAGCTCCATGGCGATCCGGGTCTTGCCGCAGCCGCCCAGCCCGTGCAGCACCAGCACCCCGGCCAAGCACTCCAGCGAGGCCATCAGCTCCGCGCGGCCCCGTAGCGGCCGGGCCGGGTCGCCCAGCGGCGGGCTGATGGACACCTCCTGATCCGGCCGTTCGACCTCGCCGAAGGTGACGTGCTGGATACCGCCGTACTGCACCGCCTGACGAGCGTGATCACGCCCTGTGACCGTCTGCCATCCGGGCGGGGGCCGGTCCGGGTCAGCCATCGCGCTGCTCGCCGCGCCGGTTTCCCTCCCCGCCGCCGAAGGTGACGTGCTGCACGCCGTGCCCCTGCACCGCCTGCTGAGCGTGATCGAAGCCGAGCACCTGCTGACGCACCGCACCCGCAGACGACGGCCCGGGCCCGCCCAGCGCCGCCACCAGCGCCCGCAACTGCGCCTCGGCCGCGGGATCGTCCTCCAGCAGATCACTCAACCGCAGCCGCCAGGCCGCCGCCTGCTCGGCCCGCGCCCGCTCCAAGGCGGCATCACTCTTACCGGACAGTTCCTGCCGCGAACGCTCCAGCCGCTCCTCGACCGCCTGCTGCTGCTCCGGCTTACCGCGCCCCAGCAGCCGGGCGAAACCCTGCCTGGCCGAGGTCCAGGCATCGCCGGCCATGGCCTCCACCAGCGCTGTGCCACCCGCCGCCGCCAGCGCCGCTAACGCCTCGCTCAACATTCCCGGCCCCCTCTCGACCCCGGACCTCGCGGACCCTGTGCCGGGCTATCGCCACGAACACGGTCCGCATTACTCCGATAACCGACCGATCATGACCGGAGGTTCCCGGGCATGCCGCCCCTTCCTGCGGCGTGACACGCCCCCTCCCAAAGATCGCAGGAAAACTGATCACCCTGGCCGTCCCGAAAACGACCGTTTTCGGGACGCCCGGAAGGCGGCGTCGTACCGTCACGGTGTGACCACTTCACCTTCTCGGCGTGAGCCGAGCGGCGTTCATGACGTTCTGGCTCTGTTGAACGACGCCGAGTGCTACGCACGCGCCACGCTGGACGAACGCCTGGCCTACCTCGAAAGGCGAGCGCAGGTACTGCACTGGCTGGTCGATGTTCTCGGCGAGGAATGCTCCCGCTACCTTGCGCAAGACGCTGAAGACCGCGCCCTCGACGCGCGGCAGCGAGCCGAGGCCCTGGCCATACATTGCGGTGATCCCTGGCCCGCACTGCCCGATTGACGTCGCGCTCGCGCCGGATTCCGTACCGAATCACAGAGCCCCCGGCCCCGAACTGGCCGCCGAGCCCCGAATGGCAGAGCTGGCTCACCGCCCCGGGCTGACTTCGCCATCCCGCCGACGTACGCGCGGCCCGGGACGGCGTGACGAACGGCCCCTGCCACGCGGCGGGGGCCGTTACTTGTGCGGCCGCCTCTTCTCGCAAGCCGCCAAAACTGGGCGACGGCCCGCCGCAGCCTGGGGAAGCCCAGGCCGTTATGGGTGCGGGTCTCCGGCGCCGGGGTTGTCCCCATAGCGGGCGTTCGGGTTCGGCCGGCTCGTGGCGCCAGGGATGACACACACCGCCGCTGCGGCGTGCGCAGGGCAGGCGAGCTCGTCATAGCCTTCACCGGGCAGCCATACCAGGGCCTCATACAGGTGCTCGGCATCGCAGGG
>NZ_OOHJ01000036.1 GCF_900323885.1 [Actinomadura] parvosata subsp. kistnae
CCCGCGTCGATGGCGTCGGCCCATTCGGTCGTCCCTGCCTGATCGGTGGGGATCACGGAACGTCCTCCTCTCTCAAGTGCCCTCAGGTGGCGCTGAGGCTCCAGCCGAGCACGTCGTAACGCGCCTCGATCTCGATCTGCCCCGATGTCAGGTTGGTGATCGCCAGGAAGTACTTGAGCAGCCCGCCGGACTGCCGGGTGACCTGGACGTTCCACGAGACCTGCGCGGGGCCGTCGACGACCGGGGCCGTGGGGGCGACGGTCCAGATGACGTACCACTGCGCGGGCCAGCTGTGGGTGAACCACCGGCTGGTCGCGAACGCCTCGATCTTGGCGGAGAACTGCGTGCCGGAGAAGCGGGCCGTCGGCTCGAGGTTGCTGTACATGGTGCGCACGGCCCGGCAGTCGCCCGGGCTCAGCCCCTGCCGCTGCCCGATCTCGACGTTCTGCAGCGGCACGATCGTGTCCTGGCCGTTGCTGGAGAACGCCCAGCGCGGGTAGTGCATGATCGAGTGGTAGTCGTAGGAGCCGACGTCGTCGCCGTCGGTGATGTGCTGGTTGAAGTTGTGCGCCTGGGCTTGCAGGATGTTCTGCCAGTTGATGCGGACGAACTGGTCGCGGTCCTCGCGGCTCTGCTCGTGCCACAGGCCCGTCGCGTGCCCGATCTCGTGGATGGTGGAGCCGGTGTCGCAGCCGCCCTCGAGGGTGATGTTCTGCTGCCCGGTGGTCCGGCCGACCGCGGAGCTGCAGCCGGTGCCCGGCCGGAACATCACGAAGTCGGGGAACTGCGCCTGGTTGGCGGCGGTCCGGCGGACGAACCGGATCCGGGTATTGCGCTCCCAGTGCGCGATGGCGTCGGTGACCCGGCCCTGGTTCGGCAGGGCGGGGTCGATGTCGTACGGCACCGTGCCGTTCGGCCAGCGGAACTGCGTGCCGGGGATGATGACCCCCGCCTGCTCCTCGGCCACCGCGGCGTTCTCCACGTCGCCCGGGCCGATCAGGGCGAGCTCGATGTCCCCCTCGAAGAGCGGGCGCCCGTCGACCATCGTGTACTGGACGGCTTTCGGCCCTTTCGTGGCCAGCCGCACCAGCCCCGTCTCGACCGTCGGACCGACATGGAATTGACCGAACCCCATCGTTTGCTGTGCGCCATTGTTTTCTGGCATGCGGCCTCCTTGTGATGGCGCGGTGCACGTGCGACGCGAAAAGAGACCAGGCCGTTCCGGAATGGCCGCGCGGAATGCCCGGGACCGTTGCCTCAATTTCCCCGCCGCAGCTCTGACCTGCTCCGCCATGATGTACCCGGGCTGATAGGCGGTCAAGGGGCCGCGTGCCGTCCCCATAATGATTTTTCCCGGACGAGCGGCGAGAATGATCGCCGCCCCCCGCATACGGCATATTGAGCGGTGGGCGGAATGTTCATGATGCCGGAATACTTGCTCTTTTCCCCGATCTTCGCGAGGATCGGTGATCATGACGCGACAGGATTGGATGCAGTGGCACGACGCCTACGACGAGCCGGGCTCCTCACTGAAGGATCGCCTCGACGTCGTCCGCGCGTGGGTGGGCAGGGCGCTCGACGAGGGCGCGTCGCGCGTGGTCAGCATGTGCGCCGGGCAAGGGCGCGACCTGCTGCCGGTGCTCGCCGCGCACCCCAGGCGCGGCCAGGTGCGGGCCCGGCTGGTCGAACTGGACGAGCGCATCGCCGCCACCGCCCGGGCCGCCGCCCCCGAGGGGGTCGAGGTGGTGTGCGGGGACGCGTCCGTCACCGACGCGTACGCGGGCGCCGTCCCGGCGGACCTGGTGCTGGCCTGCGGCATCTTCGGGAACATCACCGACGACGACATCCGCCGCACGGCCGCCACCCTGCCGCGGCTCTGCGCTCCTGGCGCGATGGTGATCTGGACCAGGGGCCGGCACGCGCCCGACCTGGTGCCGGCGATCTGCGGGTGGTTCGAGGAGTGCGGGTTCGAGCGGGTGGCCGTCGAGGGCGAGGGCACGAAGTACGGGATCGGCGTGCACCGCTACGCCGGGCCGCCGGTGGCGCTGGAGCCCGGCACGCGGATGTTCACTTTCGTCCGTTAGCCGCCGCGGTGGTCGCGGTCAGCGGGTGACGGTGCGGTACAGGTCGCGGGTGAGCGTGGTGGTGCGCTTGACCGAGGAGCTCCACGTGCCGCCCGCCGGGTGTGCCGTGAGCACCGCCATGATGTAGCGGTCGCCCTGACCCACGAGGCCGGTCGTGTGCAGGACGGGGCGGCCGTAGTCGGGGACGCCCGAGCCGGTGGCGTGCTGGGCGATCCACGAGATGGGAGCCCCGATCGCCTTGGCGTCGCTCGTGTAGGAGAACACCGCCGGGCTCGTGTTGCGGGACGCGGCCGTCGCCGTTCTGGCGTCGCACCTGACCGGCGGCGTCGTGCCGAAGCCCGACCAGCCCTGCTTGACCGCCCACGGCCGGGGCACGCCGTCGGGGATGCCGAAGGTCTGGTCGAAGCCGTCGGTGCCGCACGGCGTGGAGCGGCGCAGGTGGCCGAGGATGGTGTCGCGGACCCGGGGCTCGGCCCGGTCGAGCAGGTAGCGGTAGGTGCGCACGATGTCGTACGCGCTCAGCGAGGTGTAGCCCCAGAACCCGGGCTTGGAGGCGGGCGGCGGCGCCGTGTCGGACAGGCCGAGCCGGCGGGCCTGCCGCACGATGATCTGCCCCTTGCCGAGGCGGTCCCAGAAGGCGGAGGCGGCGTCGTCGTCGCTGGAGCGCAGCATGACCTTCAGCAGCCTGGCGTCGGCGGCGGGCACGCTCGTGCGCCCCTCCAGGTAGTCGATCGCGATGAGGATCTTGACGACGGAGGCGGAGCGGTACTTCCGGTGCGCGTTGCGGGTGGCGACGATCTTGCCGGCCTGCCGGTCGAAGACCACCCAGGCCGCGGTCGTGCCGGCGGGGACCCGAGGGGGCGCGTCGGCACGGGTGGCGGCGTGGGTGGCGGCGTGGGCGGGGGCCGCCAGGGCGGCCACGGCGATGGGGACGACGGCCAGGGGCATGATTCGCACCCGCTATAACTACCAGATTTCGCCGGCCCACCCTTGACCAACCAACGAAAACGGGTATAAACACAGAAGAAACCAACCCGAAACGGCGGTGAACCAACATCATGTACGCCGAGGAGCGGCAGCAGGAGATCCTGCGGAGAGCGCGGGCCTCGGGCCGCGTCGACGTGGTGACGCTGGCCGCCGAGCTCGACGTGACCACCGAGACGATTCGCCGCGACCTGACGGCGCTGGAGCGGGCGGGCGTGCTGCGCCGCGTGCACGGGGGCGCGATCCCTGTGGAGCGGCTGGGGTTCGAGCCCGCGCTGGCCACCCGCGACGAGGTCATGACGGCCGAGAAGGAGCGCATCGCGAAGGCGGCGCTGGCCGAGCTGCCCGAGGACGGGTCCGTGATCATCGACGCGGGCACCACGACGGGCCGCCTGGTGCAGGTGCTGCCCGCCGACCGGGAGCTGACCGTCGTGGTCAACTCCCCGCCGCTGGCCACCGTGCTGGCCGCCCGCCCCAACCTGCACGTGATCATGCTGGGCGGCCGGGTGCGCGGCAAGACCCTCGCCACGGTCGACGACTGGGCGCTGCGCCCGCTGGCCTACCTCAACGTGGACGTGGCGTTCATGGCCACCAACGGCTGCTCGGCGACGCGCGGCCTGACCACGCCCGACCCGGCCGAGGCGGCGATCAAGCGGGCCATGGTCAAGGCGGCGCAGCGCAGCGTGCTGCTGGCCGACCACACGAAGTTCGGCGACACGTACCTGTCCACGTTCGCCGAGCTGAGCGAGATCGACGTGGTGATCACCGACACCGGGCTGGACGCGTCGCTGGCCGCCGACCTGGCGGCGGCCGGGCCGGAGGTGATCAGGGCGTGATCCTCACCCTGACGCTCAACCCGAGCCTCGACCGCACGATCGAGATCGCCTCCCTCGATCGGGGCGCGGTGATCCGCGCCGCCGCCGCGCACCTCGACCCCGGCGGCAAGGGCGTGAACGTCTCGCGCGCCCTGCTGGCCAACGCCGTCACCAGCCGCGCCGTGGTCCCGTACGGCGGCGACGAGGGCAGGCAGCTCATCCGCCTGCTGGCCGCCGAGGGCCTCGACATGGTCACCGTCCCGGTGACGGGCCGCACCCGCTCGAACGTCACGCTCGCCGAGCCCGACGGCACCATCACCAAGATCAACGAGCCGGGCACCGCGCTGTCGCCCGCCGAGCTCGACACGGTCGCCGAGGCCGTGCTGGCCGCCGCCCACTCCGGCGGGCACGAGGCCGACTGGGTGGTGGCGTCGGGGAGCCTGCCGCCCGAGGTGCCCTCCGACGTGTACGCGCGGCTGTGCCGCAGGTTCGCCGGCGCGGGCATCCACGTGGCCGTCGACACCAGCGGCCCCGCGCTGTCCTGCGCGCTCGGCGCCGCGCCCGCCCTGGTCAAGCCGAACCTGGAGGAGCTGTCGGCGGCGACCGGCATGCCGATCCGCTGCCTGGGCGACGTGGCCGGGGCGGCGGCCAAGCTGCGGGCGGCCGGGGCGCGTACCGTGCTGGCCAGCCTCGGCGCCGACGGCGCGGTGCTCGTCGAGGACGGCGGCAGCTGGTACGGCGAGGCGGCCGTGACCGAGCCGCGCAGCTCCGTCGGCGCGGGCGACGCCATGCTGGCCGGCTTCCTCGCCGCGGGCGGCCACGGCCCGGAAGCCCTCCGGCAGGCGCTGGCCTGGGGCGCCGCCGCCGTCCGCCTGCCCGGCAGCCGCATGCCGGGGCCGGGCGACATCGACCTCGACGCCGTCACCGTCGGCCTGCCCGACCCCGAACGCCCGCTCTCGACCGCCCTGCCCGCCCCCCTCACCTGACCCTCCCGACCCCGGCGTTTCCCCACAGAAAGCGGCTGCTCGACCCCCCAGAAGGAGCACGTCCATGGCCGACACCTACACCCCTCCGGTCACCGGGACCGGAGTCAAGGCCACCATCCAGCGCATCGGCGGCCATCTGGCCGGCATGATCATGCCGAACATCGGCGCGTTCATCGCCTGGGGCCTGATCACCGCCCTGTTCATCCCGACCGGCTGGCTGCCCAACGAGTCGCTGGCGAAGATGGTCGGCCCGATCATCGGCACCCTGCTCCCGGTCCTCATCGCCTACACCGGCGGCCGGATGGTGCACGGGCAGCGCGGGGCGGTCGTCGGCGCGGTGGCGGTGATGGGCGTCGTGGTGGGCACCGAGTCCCCGATGTTCCTCGGCGCCATGATCATCGGCCCGCTCACCGCCCTGATCCTGAAATATGTGGACAGGTTCACGGAGGAGCGGACCAAGGCCGGGTTCGAGATGCTGGTGGACAACTTCTCCGCAGGCATCGTGGGCGGCGCGATGGCCGTCGTCGGCTTCTACGGCATCGGCCCGATCGTCCAGGCCGTCACCACCGCCGCCGGCAACGCCGTCGAATGGCTGATCACCAACAACCTGCTGCCGATCGCCTCCGTGCTGATCGAGCCGGCCAAGGTGCTGTTCCTCAACAACGCCATCAACCACGGCGTGCTGAGCCCGCTCGGCGTGGCCGAGGCCGCCGAGTCGGGCAAGTCGATCCTGTTCATGCTGGAGTCGAACCCGGGTCCGGGCCTCGGCCTGCTCCTGGCGTTCCTGCTGTTCGGCCCGCGCGCCATGCGGCCGAGCACGCCCGCCGCGATGATCATCCACTTCTTCGGCGGCATCCACGAGATCTACTTCCCGTACGTCCTCATGAAGCCCCGCCTCATCCTGGCCGTGATCGCGGGCGGCGCCGCCGGCGTGTTCACGTTCATGGTCACCGGCGCCGGGCTGGTCGCCACGCCCTCGCCCGGCAGCATCTTCGCCTACCTCGCGGTCACCCCGAAGGGCGGCTGGCTCGGCTCCAGCCTGGGGATCCTCGTGGCGACCGGCGTGAGCTTCGCCGTCGCCGCCGTCCTGCTGGGCTTCGGCAGGGGCGAGAAGGCCGAAGCGGCCGAGACGGAACCCATCGCTGAAACCACCAAGGAGAGCTGAGCCATGGCAGGCATCGACAGCAAGGACATCCGTAAGGTCATCGTGGCCTGCGACGCGGGCATGGGCAGCAGCGTCATGCTCGCCTCCACGCTCAAGAAGCAGCTCAAGGGCACCGGCGTGACCGTCGAGCACACCCCGGTCAACTCCATCCCGGACGACGCCGACGTGATCCTCTGCCACGCGGGCCTGGCCGCACGTGCGAAGGCGGCCGCTCCGGGGAAGGTACTGGTGTCGTTCCAGATCTTCCTCGGCGACCCGGCGGTGACCCGGCTGGTGAACACCATCAAGAACGGCGGCACGGTCGATGCGTGACGACCTGCTCGACCCGCGCGCCGTGCTGCTGCACGAGAGCGCCCCCGACCGCGAGGCGGCCGTGCGCCGCTGCGGCCGGGCGCTGGCCGACGTGGGCGCGGTCGCCGAGCCGTACGTCGAGGCGATGCTGGAGCGCGAGCGCTCCCTGTCCACGTACGTCGGCGAGGGCGTCGCCATCCCGCACGGCACGAACGCCTCCAAGGGGGACGTCCTGCGCGACGCCATCTGCGTGGTCCGCTTCCCCGGCGGAGTCGACTGGGACGGCGAGCACGTCACGCTGTGCGTCGGCATCGCCGCCAAAGACAACGGTCACGTGCCGCTGCTCGCGGCGCTGGCCGAGATCCTGCTCGACCCCGACCGGGCGCGGGCACTGCGCGAGGCCACCGAGGTCTCTGACGTGATCAAGGAGTTGACGGCATGAAGGTCGCGCGTTTCCACGCGCCCGGCGACATCAGGATCGAGGACGCCCCCGAGCCGGTCGCCGGCCCCGGCGAGCTGAAGATCCGCGTACGCAACTGCTCCACCTGCGGCACCGACGCGAAGATCTACAAGTTCGGCCACCACCACATCGTGCCGCCGCGCGTGATGGGCCACGAGATCGCCGGCGAGGTGGTCGACACGGGCGCCCGGGTGCAGGTGATCGCCGCCATCCCGTGCGGCACCTGCCCCGACTGCCTGGCCGGCCGCCGCACGGTGTGCCCGAACCAGGAGTCGATGGGCTACCACTACGACGGCGGGTTCGCCGAATACATGATCATCCCGGCGAAGGTGCTGGCCGTGGACGGCGTCAACGCCATCCCCGACGGCGTCGGCTTCGCGGAGGCGTCGGTGGCCGAGCCGCTGGCGTGCGTGCTCAACGGCCAGACGCTGGCCCGCGTCGGCCCCGGCGACGACGTCGTCGTGATGGGCGCCGGCCCGATCGGCTGCCTGCACGTCCGGCTGGCGCGGGCGCGCGGCGCCAACAGGGTCTTCCTCGTGGACGTCAACGCCGAACGCCTCGCGATGGCCGCCGAGCTCGTCCGTCCCGACGCGGCCATCGACGCCGACCCCGTCGAGCAGGTGCTGAAGCTGACCGGCGGCCGCGGCGCCGACGTGGTGATCACGGCGGCGGCGTCGGGCGCGGCACAGGAGCAGGCGGTGCGCATGGCCGCCCGCCAGGGGCGCGTCAGCTTCTTCGGCGGGCTGCCCAAGGACGATCCGATCATCTCGCTCGACTCGAACCTCGTGCACTACCGGGAGCTGACCATCGTCGGCGCGAACGGCTCCAGCCCCGCCCACAACGCCGAGGCGCTGCGGCTGGTGGCCGAGGGCGCCGTACCGGTGTCGGACCTCATCACCCACCGGCTGCCGCTGCCGCGCGTGCTGGACGGGATCGACCTGGTCAGCCGGGGCGCGGCCATCAAGGTCACCATCGAACCCTAGGAGGAGGGCGTCATGGCGCAGCGAACGGTGGTCGTGGCCTCGGCCAGCGGCCTGCACGCGCGGCCGGCGAAGCTGTTCGTGCAGGCGGCGGTGAAGGCGGGGGTGCCGGTGACGATCCGGGCCGGGGAGAAGGCGGTGCCGGCCAAGAGCATGCTCGGGGTGCTGTCGCTCGGCGTCGTCCAGGGCACGGAGGTCACGCTGGAGGCGGACGGGCCGGGGGCGGAGGAGGCGCTGGACACGCTGGCCGCGCTGCTGTCCCGCGACCTGGACGCGGAAGAGGCCCTCGATGCCTGACCGCAGCCGGGGGGAAAGGCCACCGACGCCTGACCGCGGCCCGAGGCCCCCGGCGTCTGACGGCGGACCCTGGGAGGGGGCCGCCGGGCGGTTGAGCGGGCTCGGGGTCAGCCAGGGGCGGGCGGCCGGGCCGATGATCCGGCTGGCCGACCCGCCCGAGCTGCCCGCCCCGCGCCCCGTCGCCGACCCGGGCGCCGAGGCGGCCACCGTGGCGAAGGCGCTGGAGGCGGTGGCCGCCGAGCTGAACCGGCGGGCGCTGGCGGCCGGCGGCGAGGCGGCCGAGATCCTGGAGGCCCTCGCCATGATCGCCGAGGACCCGATGCTGCTGGAGGAGGCCGAGCGGCTCACCGGCGACGGCCACGACGCCGCCCACGCCCTCGACGCCGCCTTCGCCAAGCACCGCGAGGCCCTGGCCGCGCTCGGCGGCTACCTGGGCGAGCGGGCCGCCGACCTCGACGACCTCAGGCACCGCGCGATCGCCGCCGCGCTCGGCCTCCCCATGCCGGGCCTGCCCTCCCCCGGCCATCCGTACGTGCTGGTCGCCACCGACCTCTCCCCCGCCGACACGGCCGGTCTCGGCCCCGACGTGCTGGCCCTGGTCACCGAGCACGGCGGCCCCACCAGCCACACGGCGATCCTGGCCAGAGGCAGAGGGCTGCCCGCCGTCGTGGCCTGCGCGGGCATCATGGACCTGGCCGACGGCACGGTGATCGGCGTGGACGGCGGCACCGGCGAGATCGCGATCGGCCTCACCGAGAGTGAGACGGCCGAGGTCGGCCAGGTGGAGGACGCCCGCAGGGCCCGCCTCAGGACGAGCCGCGGCCCGGGCCGGACCGCCGACGGGCACCCGGTGCGGCTGCTGCTCAACATCGGCTCGGCCGCCGACCTGGAGCGGGACGCGGCGCAGGCCGACGCCGAGGGGGTGGGGCTGTTCAGGACCGAGTTCCTGTTCCTCGACCGCAAGCAGGCGCCGTCGTTCGAGGAGCAGGTCGCGGCGTACGCCGACGTGTTCTCCGGCACTGAGCACGTGGTGGTGCGCACGCTCGACGCCGGCACCGACAAGCCGCTGCCCTTCCTCGGCCTGCCGCAGGAGCAGAACCCGGCGCTGGGCGTGCGCGGCCTGCGCGTGGACCGGCTGCTGCCCGGCGTCCTCGACACCCAGCTCGACGCGATCGCCGAGGCGGCCCGCCGCACCGGCGCCGAGCCGTGGGTGATGGCCCCCATGGTCACCACCGTCGGCGAGGCGAGCGACTTCGCCCGGCGCGCCCGCGCCAGGGGCATCGGGCGGGTGGGCGTGATGGTGGAGGTGCCGGCGGCGGCCCTGCGCGCGGGCCGGCTGCTGCAGGAGGTCGACTTCCTCAGCATCGGCACGAACGACCTGGCCCAGTACACCTTCGCCGCCGACCGCCAGCACTCCGCCCTCGCCGACCTCCTGGACCCGCGCCAGCCCGCCCTGCTGGAGCTGATCGCGCTGTGCGCGGAGGCGGGCCGGCGGGCGGGCAAGCCGGTCGGGGTGTGCGGCGAGGCGGCGGGCGACCCGCTGCTCGCGCCGCTGCTGGTGGGGCTGGGCGTGACGAGCCTGTCCATGGCGCCGGTGTGCGTGCCGGCGGTCAGGGAGGCGCTCGCGGGCCTCACGCTGGACGAGTGCCGCGACCGCGCCCAGGCCGCCCTCGACTGACGACGGCGGCGCGCAGCGGGCGGGTCAGGTGGCGGGTTCGGGGTTGTGGGCGCGCAGGCGGAGCCGGTCGTCCTCCACGTCCACCGTCACCTTCCCGTGCTCGGCCACCTCCCCGGTGAGCAGCATCGTGGACAGCCGGTTGTCCAGCTCCCGCTGCACCGTCCGCCGCAGCGGCCGGGCGCCGAACTCGGGCTGGTAGCCGCGCCCGGCCAGCCAGTCCTTGGCCGCGTCGGTGACCTCCAGCGTCACGTCCTGGCCGCGCAGCCGCTGCCGGGTGCGCTCCAGGAGCAGGTCGACGATCTGGCGGAGCTGGTCGCGTTCGAGCCGCTTGAAGACGATCGTCTCGTCGATGCGGTTGAGCAGCTCGGGCCGCAGGGAGCGCCGCAGCAGGTCCATGACCTGCCGCTCGATGTCGCCGGTGGCCTCCAGGATGAGCTGGGCGCCGATGTTGCTGGTCATGATGACGATGGTGTTGGTGAAGTCGACGGTGCGGCCCTGCCCGTCGGTGAGGCGGCCGTCGTCGAGCATCTGCAGCAGGATGTTCATGACGTCGGGGTGGGCCTTCTCGATCTCGTCGAGCAGGATCACGCCGTGGGGGCGGCGCCGCACGGCCTCGGTGAGCTGCCCGGCCTCCTCGTAGCCGACGTATCCGGGCGGCGCGCCGATGAGCCGGGAGACGGTGTGCCGCTCCTGGAACTCGCTCATGTCGATGCGCACCATGTGGTCCTCGCCGCCGAACAGCGCCGCCGCGAGGGCTCTGGCCAGCTCGGTCTTGCCGACCCCGGTGGGCCCGAGGAACAGGAAGCTGCCGATCGGGCGGTTCGGGTCGGACAGGCCGGCCCGGGCGCGGCGGACGGCCTCCGCGATGGCGGTGACGGCCTCGCCCTGGCCGATGACGCGCTCGTGCAGGTGCTCCTCCAGCCGCATGAGGCGGTCGCGCTCCTGCTCGGTGAGCTGGGTGACGGGGATGCCGGTGCGCCGGGAGACGACCTCGGCGATGTCCTCCACCATCACCTGGGGTGCCTCGTCGGTGCCGTGCCTGGCCCGCTCCAGCTCGGGGCGGAGCTTGTCGATCTGGGTGGTCAGCTCCTTGGCGCGGTCGAAGTCGTCGCGGGAGACGGCCTGGTCCTTGTCGCGGCGCAGCGCGTCGAGGCGTTCCTCCAGCTCCCGTACGTCGCTGCCGGGCGTGCGGGAGCGCAGCCGGACCCGGGCCGATGCCTGGTCGACGAGGTCGATGGCCTTGTCGGGCAGGAACCGGTCGGAGATGTAGCGGTCCGACAGGGCGGCCGCGGCGTGCAGCGCCTCGTCGGTGATGCGGACCTGGTGGTGCGCCTCGTACGCGTCGCGCAGCCCGGCCAGGATCTCGACCGTCTGCTCGACGGTGGGCTCGGGGACGAGGATCGGCTGGAAGCGGCGTTCGAGTGCGGCGTCCTTCTCGATGTTCTTGCGGTACTCGTCGATGGTGGTGGCGGCCACGACGTGCAGCTCGCCGCGGGCGAGGGCGGGCTTGAGGATGTTGGCGGCGTCCATGCCGCCCTCGGCGGAGCCGGCGCCGACCAGGGTGTGGACCTCGTCGATGAAGACGACGATCTCGTCGGCGTGCGCCCGCACCTCGTCGATGACCTTCTTGATGCGTTCCTCGAACTCACCCCGGTACTTGGAGCCGGCGACCATGCCGGTCAGGTCGAGCGCGACGACGCGGCGGTCCTTGAGCGTGTCGGGGACGCTGCCGTTCACGATGCGCTGGGCGATGCCCTCGACGATCGCGGTCTTGCCGACGCCGGGCTCGCCGATCAGGCACGGGTTGTTCTTGGTGCGCCGCGACAGCACCTCGATGCACTGCTCGATCTCGTCCTCGCGGCCCACGACCGGGTCGATGCGGCCCTGCCGGGCCTCCTCGGTGAGGTCGCGGCCGTACTCGTCGAGCGAGGGGGTGTCGGTGGCGCGGCGGCCGTCGCCGCTCCCGACGGGTCCGGACATCAGGGCCTGTTGCAGCTCGTTCGCCGAGACGCCCTGCTCGCGCAGGAGGCGGGCGGCGGTGGAGTCGGGGTTGGCGGCCAGCGCGAGCAGCAGGTGCTCGGGGCCGATGTACGACGACTGGAGGGCCCGCGAGATGCGCTGGGCGTCGAGGATGGCCCGTTTGGTGGCCGGGGACAGCGTGGCCGGCGGCTCCGTGGCCTCGCCGGGCCCGGCGGTGGCGTCGATGCGGTCGCGCAGCCGCCCCGTGTCCACGCCCGCGGCGCGCAGCAGCGCCTGCCCGGTGCCGGTGTCGATCAGCGCGTCGAGCAGGTCGAGCACGTCGAGGTCGGCGGCGCCGCGCTGCCCGGCGCCCTCGACGGCCCGGCTCAGCACCTCCCTCGCCTCGGCGCTGAGCAGCTTGCCGACGTCGACCCGCTGGATGCCGGGCCGGGACGGCGGCCAGCCCTCCATCCCGCCGAACACCCGGCCGGTGAGCTCCTCGAACCCGCGGAACGGGTCCCCGCCGAAGAACGATCTGAACGGCATGTCCGACATAACGTGTCCCCCTCGTGCTCAGGGGACATCTAGCCGCCGCCACCGCCCATCATTGCCAGCAATCGGCAAAGCCTTGCGCGGGCCTCACTCCGTCGCGACGAGGTCGATGATCGGCGTGTCGCCGGAGACGAGCTCCAGCGTGCGCCGCGCCGTTCCGGGGTTCTCCAGCAGCGCCATGATGACGGCGGCCACGTCGTCGCGCGGCACCGCGCCCGGCGGCACCTCGGGGGCCAGCCGCACCAGCCCGGTGCCGGGCTCGTCGGTCAGGCGGCCCGGCCGCAGGATCGTCCAGGCCAGGTCGCGGGCGCGCAGGTCCTCCTCGGCCTCGGTCTTGGCCCTGATGTAGGCGGCCCACACCTCGTCGCGGCCGGGCGCGGGCGGCTTGCCGGCCCCCATCGAGGAGATCTGGATGAAGCGCCGCACGCCGGCCCGCTCGGCCGCGTCGGCGAGCAGCACGGACGCGCCCCGGTCGACGGTGTCCTTGCGTGCCGCGCCGCTGCCGGGGCCCGCGCCGGCGGCGAAGACGACCGCGTCGGCGCCCTCGACGATCCGGGTGACCTCCTCGACGCTCGCCCGCTCCAGGTCGCACAGCACGGCCTCGGCCCCGGTCGCCTCGACGTCGGCGACGTGCGCCGGATTGCGTACGATGCCGACCGCCCCCGACTTGAGCCGGGCGGCCAGCCGCAGCGCGATCTTGCCGTGTCCCCCCGCGATGATGATCCGCATGGGAGTCATGGTGTCATGGACGCATGCACGACTTCCCGGAGGCACCCACGCCCGCGTTCCTGTTCGACCTCGACGGCACCCTGATCGACAGCGTCTACCAGCACGTGGTGGCCTGGCGGCAGGCACTGTCCGGGATGGGCATCGACCTGTCGGTGTGGCGCATCCACCGCCGCATCGGCATGAGCGGCGGGCTGTTCGTCAGCGCGCTGCTGCGCGAGACCGGGCTCAAGCTGACCCGGGAGCAGATCGACGAGCTGCAGACCCACCATGCCGACGCCTACGAGCAGCAGGTCCACTCGGTCAAGCCGCTGCCCGGCGCGACGGAGCTGCTGGGCGAGCTGACCGCGCGCGGCGTCCCGTGGGCGATCTGCACCAGCGGGTACGCCCGCACCGCCCGCCTCGCGCTCGGCATGCTGGACCTGCCGGAGGACACCCCGATGGTGACGCGTGACCTGGTGCGGCGGGCCAAGCCCGACCCCGACCTGTTCCTCGCCGGAGCGGCGCTGGTGCGGGTGGACCCGGCGCACGCCATGGTGGTGGGCGACAGCGTGTGGGACCTGCTGGCCGCCCGCCGGGCCGGCGCGCTCGGCATCGGGCTGCTGTCCGGCGGGTATGGCAGGGACGAGCTGGAGCGGGCGGGCGCGTTCCGCGTGTACGCCGACCCGGCGGACATGCTGGACCGCCTCGACGAGCTCGGCGTCCGCCAGAGCGACTGATCAGGACGACTGAGCAGGGCGACTGAGCAGGGTCACCGTCACGGGAATATCCCCGCGAACCCCCGAGCTGGATCATGCGTATTCCCCGAAGAGGAGCTGAGATGGACTTGGCAGACATCGGCGTCACCGGTCTGGCGACCATGGGGCGCAACCTGGCCAGGAACCTGGCCAGGCACGGCTACGCGGTGGCCGTGCACAACCGCTCGCACGGCCGTACCGAGCAGCTGGTGAAGGAGTTCGGCGGCGAGGGCACGTTCATCCCGTCGGAGGACCTCGCCGCGTTCGTGGCGTCGCTGAAGCGGCCGCGGCGCGCGATCATCATGGTGAAGGCGGGCGCCGGCACCGACGCGGTGATCGACCAGCTCGCCGACCTGATGGAGCCCGGCGACATGATCGTCGATGGCGGCAACGCGCACTTCGAGGACACGCGGCGGCGCGAGGCGGCGCTGCGCGAGCGCGGCCTGCACTTCGTCGGCACCGGCATCTCCGGCGGCGAGGAGGGCGCGCTGAACGGCCCGAGCATCATGCCGGGCGGCTCGAAGGAGTCGTGGGAGGCGCTGGGCCCGATCCTCCAGGACATCGCGGCCAAGGTCGACGGCGTGCCGTGCTCGGTGCACGTGGGCCCCGACGGCGCCGGGCACTTCGTGAAGATGGTGCACAACGGCATCGAGTACTCCGACATGCAGCTCATCGCGGAGTCGTACGACCTGCTGCGGCAGGCTCTGGGCGCGACGCCGGCGGAGCTGGCCGAGGTGTTCAGGGAGTGGAACCGCGGCGAGCTCGACTCCTACCTGATCGAGATCACCGCCGAGGTGCTCGACCAGGTGGACGCCGAGACGGGCAAGCCGTTCGTGGACCTCGTGGTGGACCAGGCGGAGCAGAAGGGCACCGGCCGCTGGACCGTGCAGAGCGCCCTCGACCTGGGCGTGCCGGTGACGGGCATCGCGGAGGCCACGTTCGCGCGGGCGCTGTCGGGCCACCCGGAGCAGCGGGCCGCGGCGCGCTCGCTGGCCGGCCCCGACCTGTCCGGGGTCGGCGGGCGCGAGCTGATCGAGGACGTGCGGCAGGCCCTGTACGCCTCCAAGATCGTCGCCTACGCGCAGGGCTTCGACCAGATGGCGGCGGCCTCAAAGGAGTACGGCTGGGACCTCGACCTGGGCGCCATGGCCACGATCTGGCGGGGCGGGTGCATCATCAGGGCCAAGTTCCTCGACCGGATCAGGGCGGCCTACGACGCGAACCCGAACCTGCCGACGCTGCTGGCCGACCCGACGTTCGCGGGCGCGCTGGAGGCGGCGCAGGAGTCGTGGCGGCGCGTGGTGACGACGGCGGTGCAGATCGGCGTGCCGACGCCCGGCTTCTCCTCGGCCCTGGCCTACTACGACGGGCTGCGCCGCGACCGCCTCCCGGCGGCGCTGGTGCAGGGACTGCGCGACTTCTTCGGCGCGCACACCTACCGGCGGGTGGACAAGGAGGGCACCTTCCACACCGACTGGTCCGGCGACCGTACGGAGCGGCCGGCGTAGCCCCCGTCCGTCAGCAGGTCCGCCTGAAGAGTCAGCGCCCGCCGATCACCGGGTTGGCGAGCGCGGTGACCACGCAGAAGCCGAGCGGGCCGGCGGTGTCGTGCATGGTCACCTGGCCGGTCGCGACGCCGTCGGCGCTCACGTGCCCGGTGGCCTCGACCCCGATCAGGTCGCTCTCGGGGAGCCTGGCCAGCGTCAGCGTGTAGTCGGCGTTGATGAAGCGCAGGCCGCCGGGCTGGGTGTTGGCGAGCGGGCTGGCGAAGTCGGCGGCCAGCGCGGCGCGGACGAACGGGGTCAGCGGCTCGTCGTCCACCAGCGGGTGCTTCTCGCGCATCCAGGCGCGCCCCGGCGCGGCGAAGGGCGTCACCCACCACAGGTCGAACGGCGGGCGCCAGCCGTCGCCCTCGACCGGCGGCGCGGCGGGCGGCGCCTCGTCCCAGGCGGGCGTGACGAGCGAGCGCTCACCGTCGGGCTGCTCGCTCTCGCGCAGCAGCACCGCGCTCGCGCGCGCGATCACGCCCTGCTCGGTGGAGAGCACGGCGTCGGCCACCCGGATCCGGCGGCCGTTCCTGACCAGCGTGGTCTCGACGGTGACGGGCAGCATCGGGCTGTTGCGGAACAGGTCGACGGTCAGGCGGGCGAAGCGCAGGCCGGGCTCGGCGTGGTGCTCTTCGAGGCTGCGGGCGGCCAGCCCGCCGAGCAGGCGGCCGTGGAGCATGTCGGGGGACCAGGGGCCTCGGGCGTGCGGAGCGGGGACGAGCTCGTCCCGCTTGCGCGTGAAGAACGCTGACGTCACAGAACGATATTCTAGTCAGAGATCGGCGCTCCCGTCAGCGGCCGGCAGTCCGGGCAGCGGCCGGCAATTCGGACAGCGGCCGGCTCTTCAGACGGTGATCGGCCTTTTAGACGGCGCTCAGGCGGCTGCCGAGCGCGCGCAGCCGTTCCTTCAGCTCGACCGGCTCCAGCACCTCGAAGTCCACGTCGAGGAAGGCCACGACGACGGCCATCGTGTGCGGGTCGTCGCCGCGCAGGGTCAGCAGGCACCGCTCGCCGTCCAGCGGCTCGACGGTGCCGGAGACCCGGCCCGCCACCCGCTCGGCGGGCGCGTGCAGCAGGAAGCGGGCCTCGACCGGCCACATCTCGTGCGCCAGCCGGCGCTGCACCCACGCGGCCACGTCGGGCTCGGGCGGCTCGCGCGGCGCGAAGCGGGGGCCGTTGGGGGTGCGCAGGCGCATCCGGTCGGCGCGGAAGGTGCGCCAGTCGCGGCGGTCGGTGTCCCACGCGACGAGGTACCAGCGGTTGCCCTTGCTGACCAGCCCGTACGGCTCCGCGCTGCGGCAGGCGGCCACGCCGTCGTGACCGGTGTAGTCGAAGCGCAGCTGCTCGCGGTCGCGGCAGGCGGCGGCGACGCGGGTCAGCACCTCGGCGTCCACCGTGGGGCCCTCCCGGTTGATCCGCACCGTGTGGGTCTGCAGCGTGTTGACCCGGTGGCGAAGGCGGGCCGGCAGCACCTGCTCCAGCTTGGCCAGCGCGCGCAGCGAGGTCTCCTCGATGCCGGTCACGGTGCCGTTCGCCGCCGTCCGCAGCCCCACCGCGACCGCCACGGCCTCCTCGTCGTCGAGCAGCAGCGGCGGCAGGTCGGCGCCCGCGGCCAGGCGGTAGCCGCCCGCCACGCCCGGCGCCGAGTGCACCGGGTAGCCGAGGGCGCGCAGCCGCTCCACATCGCGCCGCACCGTCCTCGGGGCCACGCCCAGCCGCTCCGCCAGGTCGGCGCTCGACCAGTCGCGCCGGGTCTGCAGGAGGGACAGCAGGCGCAGGAGTCGCGCGGACGTGTGCAGCACGCGTCCATTGTGGCCCGTAACTGGCCGCGATGCCGCCTACCGTGCTCCGCATGAACCCCTTCGTCATCGACATTCCCCAGGACCGGCTCGACGACCTGCGCGAGCGCCTGGAGCGCACCATCTGGCCCCATGCGATCGAGGACAGCGCCTGGTCGTACGGGGTGCCGCCGCGGGCGGTGCGCGAGCTGGCCGCGTACTGGCTCGACGGCTACTCCTGGCGCGCCCACGAGGCGCGGCTGAACGCGCTGCCGCAGTACACGACCGAGATCGACGGGCAGCCCGTGCACTTCGCGCACGTCCGCTCGGCCCGCCCCGGCGCGCTGCCGCTGCTGCTCACGCACGGCTGGCCCAGCACGTTCGCCGACTTCGCGCGGGTGGCCGGGCCGCTCAGCGCGGACTTCCACCTCATCATCCCGTCCATCCCCGGCTTCGCCTTCTCCGGGCCCACCCGCACCCCCGGCTGGGGCGTGCGGCGGGTGGCCGCCGCGTGGATCACGCTGATGGACCGGCTCGGGTACGACCGGTTCGGCGTGCAGGGCGGCGACTTCGGCTCGCTCATCTCGGCCGCCGTCGCCAGGGCCGCCCCCGGCCGGGTCGCCGGGGTGCACCTGAACGCCTCGGTGACCGCGTTCCCCACCGACGACCTGTCCGGGCTGACGGAGGAGGAGCGGGCGCGCGCCGCCGGCGTCGCCGAGTGGCAGGAGCACTCCGGATACGCCGTCATCCAGGGCACCCGGCCGCAGACCCTCGCCTACGCCCTCACCGACTCCCCCGCCGGGCTGCTCGCCTGGAACCTCGACGCGTTCGCCTCCTGGGGCCAGGACGACGGCGGGCTCTCCCCCGACGACATCCTCACCAACGTGGCCATCTACTGGTTCACCGGCACCGCGGGCACCGCCGGCCGCCTCTACAAGGAGAGCGCCCCCGACTGGGCGCCGCCCGCCGCACCCGACCCGACGCCCACCGGGATCGCCGTCTTCCCCGGCGACACCACCGTGCGGCGCTACGCCGAGCAGGTGCACAACGTGGTGCACTGGTCGGAGCCGCCGCGCGGCGGCCACTACGCCGCGCTCCAGGCGCCCGACCTGTTCGCCGCGGACGTGCGGACGTTCTTCACCGGGCCGGGCCTGACGGGCCGGGCCTGACGCGCTTTCCTGTCCGGCTTTCCTGCCGGGCGGCGGGTCCGTATGCTCCGGTGGATGCGCGATCTAGGAGAGGACCCCCGGCCGGTCCGGGGAGCGGTACGCGAGATCCACTCACTGCGGGAGGCCGTCACCCTGGCCTACTCCCCCGACCTCGACGGCCTGGCCGACCCCGGGGAGATCGTCTGGGCGTGGGTCCCGTACGAGGAGGACCCGTCCCGGGGCAAGGACCGGCCGCTGCTGGTCGTGGGCCGCACGGGCCGCCGGCTGCTCGCCATGATGCTCTCCAGCAAGGGCGACGACGGGCCCGACTGGCTGGAACTCGGCGCGTGGGGCCGCGACGGGCGGGTGTCGTACCTGCGGCTGGACCGGGTGTTCGTGCTGGACGAGGACGACATCAGGCGCGAGGGCGCGGTGCTCGACGGCGACCGGTTCGCCCGGGTCGCGGCCCGGCTCATGAAGACGCACGGCTGGGGTGCGGACCGGTGAGGCTCACGCCGCAGGACGCACGGGCGGGGGCGGACCGGTGAGGCTCACGCCGCGGGCGCGCTCGTTCGTGGCCGGGCTGCTGGTGGCCAACAGCGCTCCACACCTGGCCACCGCCGTCACCGGGCACCGCCACCTGACGCCACTGGCCGGGCGCGGCTCCGGACCGGCGGTCAACCTGCTGTGGGGCGCGGCCAACCTGGCCGGCGGGCTGGCGCTGCTGCGCTCGGCGGCCCGGGCCGAGCGGCCCGGCGACACGTGGGACTCCCGGCTGGTCGCCTTCGAGAGCGGCTGCGTGACGTTCGCCGCGTGGATGGCGCTCACGGAACGGTTCTTCCCGATGAACCACGGCGAGTCTTGACCGGGACGGCTCTTCCCCGCGCCTCGCGGCGGGTCGTGAGAGGTCCCCGCCGGTGATCCGGGTGCCGGAGGCGTTCGCGCAGGCGACGGTCGAGCGGGAGGGCCAGGCCGGCGCGGACTGGGTGGCCGCGCTGCCCGGGATCGTGGCGGAGCTGCTGGAGCGGTGGGCGTGCGTGCCCGGCGGCGAGGTGCGGCACGGCGGCGTCGGCGTGATCGTGCCCGTGCGGCGGGCGGGCGGCGACGACGCCGTGGTCAAGGCCGTGATCAAGGTGTCGTTCCCGCACCCCGGCAACGTGCACGAGCCGGACGCCTTCGCCGCCTGGCGCGGGCGCGGCGCCGTCCGGCTGTTCGAGCGCCGACGAGCGCTACGCCATGCTGCTGGAGCGGGCGCGCCCGGCCACCCTCGCGGAGTGCGGCGACGTGGAGGAGATGGTGACGGTGGCGGGGCGGCTCAGCCGCCGGCTGGCGATCCCCGCGCCGCCCGGCCTGCCCCGGCTGCGCGAGCAGGCCGGCGAGTGGGAGGAGGAGCTGCTCAAGGACGCCGCGGAGCTGCCGCACGCGCTGCCCGCCCATGTGGTCGGGGCCGCCGTGGCCACCGCCCGGGAGCTGGGCCCCGCGCAGCCGGACCTCCTCGTGCACGGCGACCTGCACCCCAGGAACATCCTGCGGGCCGATCGGGAGCCGTGGCTGGCCGTCGATCCCAAGGGGCACGTGGGAGATCCCGCCTACGACGGCGGCACGCTGCTGAAGGCGCTCGCACTCAGGCTCGTGGAGACCGGCGACCTGGCCGCGGCCGTGCGCCGCGCTCTCGACGGCTTCGCGGAGGCGGCCGGGCTGGATCGCGGGCGGGTGGGGCGGTGGGCGCAGTTCCACGCCGTGCGGGCCGGGTTCTGGGGCCGGCGCCACGGGTTCCGCCTCGCGCGCGGCGGCCCCGGCCTGGACCGGCTCACCCGCCTCGCGGACCGCCTGGCCGAGCTGCTGACGGAGCCCCTGCCGACGCCTCCGGCGAAGCGGCCGCGGGCGTCCTGAAGAACGCGGCGACGCGCAGGCCGAGCCAGATCAGCAGGGCGAGCACGCCCACCAGCAGGTACTCGATGACGGGGATCCTGACGATCTCGCCCGCCGCGCCGGCGAGCTCGCCGCGCAACCCGTACACGAGCATGACGGCGCCGGCGTAGCAGGCGGCCAGCACCCACCGGACGGCGGCCGGCAGGCCGAGGCCGTGCATCTGGGTGACGACGAACACCCCCAGGAAGCCGAACAGGAACATCGGCCAGATCCCGCCGGGGCCCGAGGTCATGACGGCCACCAGCGTGCCGTGCACGGCGACGGTCGCCTCCAGGGTGAACGTCCACCAGCGGTTGGTGTGCGCCCTGGTCAGGAAGAGCGAGCCCTGGAGGAGCAGCAGGAACATGTAGAAGAAGCCGATCAGGTGGCCGGAGGTGGCCTCGGCCGGGTGGTACCAGAAGGTGTAGACGGCGGCCCAGCTGAACAGGTAGCCGTGGTAGCGGCGGGCCAGGTCCACGACGGCCCGGCCGAGCGGCACGGGCCTGCCGAGGAGGAGTCCGCGCCGCCGGTTCTCCATGAGCAGCACGACGACGAGCAGCAGGATCACCGAGCCCTGGGAGCTGTAGATGGACACGTCCTGCGCCAGCCCGTCGTAGAACAGGTGGGTCTGCAGGACGTGCAGGGCGACGAAGCCGGTGTTCACGGCGAGGGCGGCGACGTTGACCGGGTGCAGGCCGTTCGTGTAGCGGCGGACCCTGGTCTGCGCGTAGTGGATCAGCCACCAGAACGCGAGCTGGTGGGCCGCGTAGCCGAGCCAGGCCGACAGGCGGGTCCACAGGGTGGGGTGCGGGAGCTTCCAGTAGTACCAGGACGCGCCCTGGTCGGGCAGCAGCTCGACGCCCCGCAGCCGCCCGCCGAGCAGCCAGATCAGGCCCGTCATGGCCGCGCTTGCCGCCACGCCGATGAGCAGGGCGCGGCCCGCGCCGACGTTCCGCAGCGCCGTCATGGGGGCTCCGTCCAGGTATTTCCATCATGGAATGTTTCTGTCATGGAATGATAATCGGCATGACGGACGAAGGGGACGCGCCCGGCGCGTTCGAACTGATGGTGATGATGCGGGCGCTGAACGTGGAAAGCGACCGGTTCGCCGAGCGCTTCGCCGCGCAGCACGGGCTGCACCGCACGGACCTCAACGCCCTCGTCGTCATCCTCGACGCGGCCCGCGCCGGCACGCCGCTCACCCCGGGCGGCCTCGGCGCCGCGCTCAACCTCAGCCCGCCCGCCACCACCGCCCTGATCGACCGGCTGGAGCAGGCCGGGCACGTCGAGCGGCGGCGCAGCGCCACCGACCGGCGCAAGGTCGAGGTCACGCTGAACGAGCAGGCCGCCCGGCTGGCCCGCCGCTTCTTCGCCCCGCTCGGACGCCACCTGACGGAGGCGATCGAGACGTTCACGGACGAGGAGCGGCAGGTCATCGGGCGCTTCCTCGACCTCGGCATCAAGGCGACGGCCGCGGCCAGGGCGGAGACGGCTTCCCGATGAGCACGACCGTCGTCACGTGCGGCACGCGGGGCCTCGGCCCCTGCCGCGGTCAGGACGGGAAGACGGCGGCCAGTTCGGGGATGCGGGCGCGGTAGCCGTCGAGGAGCCGCTGCCCCGTGCTGACCGAGTCCACCAGCGGGTGCAGCGCGAACGCCGCCACCGCCAGCCGCGACGACCCCGTCAGCGCCGCTTCGACGGCCGTCTGCTCCACGGCCTTGACCTGCTGCATCAGCCCCAGGAAGCGCCCGGGCGGGGCGCCGGCGGCCAGGGGCCGCACGCCGGCGCCGTCCACCATGCAGGGGATCTCCACGACGGCGTCCGGCGGCAGCCCCGTCACCGCCGTGCCGTTGCGCACGTTGAGGATCATGGTGGCGGGCTCGCCGCGCGCGATCGCGGCCATGAGCGCCAGCGCGATGCCTTCGTACCCGCCCGCCTCCAGGTCGGCCGCCGACCGCTCGCCGGCGCCGGTGGCGTCGCGCTCCTCCGCCATGTACGAGGTGTCGCGCTCCTTGCGGGCCCGCGCCCACGCGTCCGGCGCCTCGGCGGGCCGGGCCAGGGCGGCGGCGTAGAAGCGGTCCTGCTGCTCGACCAGCGACTCCCCCCGGGTGCGCCCCGAGGTCGACGCCACCGCTTCCCGGGTGAAGTAGTAGTAGTACAGGTACTCGTTCGGCAGCGCCCCCAGCGTCCGCACCCAGTCGGGCCCGAGCAGGCGGGCCTCCTCGACCTGCCGCAGCAGGGCGTCGTCGGCGAGCAGCCGGGGCAGCACGTCGCGCCCCTCGTACGTCAGGCCGCGCAGCCAGCCGAGGTGGTTGAGCCCCACATAGTCGGGCGAGACGCGGCCGGGGTCGAGCCCGAGCGCGGCGGCGGCCCGCCGGACCAGCCCGATGGGCGAGTCGCAGATGCCGACGACGCGGTCGCCGAGCACCCGCTGCATCGCCTCGGTGATCATGCCGGCGGGGTTGGTGAAGTTGATCACCCAGGCGCCGGGGGCGAGCGCGGCGACGCGTTCGGCGACGTGGACCGCGACCGGCACCGTGCGCAGCCCGAAGGCGACGCCGCCGGGCCCGGTGGTCTCCTGCCCGAGCAGGCCCAGCTCCAGCGCCACCCGCTCGTCGGCGACGCGGCCCGCCAGCCCGCCGACGCGGATGGCGGAGAAGACGAAGGCGGCGTCACGCAGCGCGGAGTCGAGGTCGGTCGTGGTGCGGACGAGGGGCGGGTCGTCGTGGCCGGCGGCCAGGCCGCGCAGCACGTGGGAGACGGCCTCCAGCCGCTCGGGCGAGACGTCGTACAGCACCACCTCCCGCACCCGCGGCTCGGCGGTGTCGCGCAGCAGCGCGCCGTACACCAGCGGGACGCGGAACCCTCCGCCGCCGAGAACGGCCAGCCTCATCCTCTCCCCTTACGTCCGAACCTTCACGCGAGCAGCACCTCGACGCCGGCGGCGGTGCAGGCGCGCAGCGTGGCCTCGTCGGCGCCGTCGTTGGTGACGAGCACGTCGATGTCCTCGGGCCCGCACACCCGCAGCGCGCCGGTGCCGGGGAACTTGTGCCGGTCGACGAGCAGCACGACCTGCCCGGCGGCGGCCATCATCGCGCGCTTGAGCGGCACCTCGGCCAGCGTGGTGTCGACGAGCTGCCCGTCGGGGCGCACCCCGCTGGCGCCCAGGAACACGCGGTCGGCCACCACCTGCCCGAGCGCGGCCTCGGTCAGCACCCCGACCAGCGAGTGGTAGGGCCGCCGCACCATGCCGCCGAGCAGCAGCAGCTCCACGTCGGGGTCGGTGCGCAGCACGTCGAGGACGGCGAGGCTGGAGGTGACGACGGTGACGCGGCGCCCGCGCAGCCGCCGGGCCAGCCGCATCGTGGTGGTGCCGATGTCGAGCAGGACCACGTCGCCGTCGGCGACGAGCCGGGCGGCGCGGGCGGCGACCGCCTCCTTGTCCTGCCCGTCGGTGCCGGCCACCTCCGCGAACGGCCGGTCGGTGTCGGCGTCGGCGCAGGGCAGCGCGCCGCCGCGCACCCGGCGCAGCGTGCCGTCGCGGTCGAGCACCTCGAGGTCCCTGCGGATGGTGGACGGGCTCACGCCGAGCTGACTGGCCAGATCACGCACGCTCGTGGCGCCCGACGTGCGGACGCGGCGCATGATCTCGGCATGCCGGAGGCGCTGGAGCACAGCGGGATCCTATCAGTCAAATTCGCGCAGAAGTGAGCATCGCACCCTTGAAGTGTTCGAGCAAACGTGCAAGATTGCGCACAACCGGTGTGTCGAGGAGGTCTTGCTCTCGTGTCTGCCCAGGCGTACGACCCTCTCGCCGGCGAGCGCACCCCGGAGGGTCCGCAGTTCGACGTGTTCCTGGCCGGGACTGTCTTCCTGGACATCATCTTCACCGGCCTGCCGGCGATGCCCGCGGCCGGCACGGAGATCTGGGCGGAGGGCATGGGCTCCTGCCCGGGCGGCATCGCGAACCTGGCCATCGCGACCAGCAGGCTGGGGCTGCGCACGTCGCTGGCGGCCGCGTTCGGCGACGACGACTACGGCGACTTCTGCTGGCGCACGCTGGAGCAGCAGGAGGCGGTGGACCTGTCGAGGTCCAGGCGGTTCGAGCACTGGCACTCGCCGGTGACGGTGTCCATGGCGGTCGACCGCGACCGCAGCATGGTCACGCACGGCCATCCCGCCCCGATGCCGGCCTCCGAGATGATCGGCAAGCCGCCCCGCTCCCGCGCGGTGATCGTGAGCCTGTCGGCGGAGGAGCCGCTGGGCGAGCCCGGCAGCGCGTGCAACTGGGCGGAGCTGGCGCACCGCGAGGGCTCGCTCATCTTCGCCGACGTCGGCTGGGACCCGTCGGGCGTCTGGTCCCGCTCCGTGCTCGACCAGTTGGAGGTCTGCCACGCGTTCATGCCGAACGCGACCGAGGCCATGGCCTACACCGGCACCGAGACGCCGAGAGACGCGCTGTACGCGATCGCCGACAAGGTGCCGCTGGCCGTGGTGACCGACGGCGCCAACGGCGCCATGGCGATCGACTCGACGACGGGCGAGGAGGCGTTCGTGCCGGCGCCCCGGGTGACGGCGCTCGACCCGACGGGCGCGGGCGACGTGTTCGGCGCCGGCATCGTGCTCGGCACGCTGTGCCACTGGCCGCTGACCGACCGGCTGGCGTTCGCCGGGGTGTGCGCGGCGCTGGCGGTGCAGCAGTTCGGCGGCTCGCTGGCCGCGCCCGGCTGGGGCGACATCGCCGACTGGTGGCACGAGGTGCGGGCCGCCGCCGACCACAGTGGCGCCTACGGCACCGCGCTGGCCCGCCGCTACGCCTTCCTCGACCGGCTGGTGCCGTCGGTGCCGGTGGGGGCCGTGCGCCGCGCCGCCGCCACCATCGCCCGGTACGCCGACGTGGGCATGGCGCCGCCCGTACCGGGTAAGCGGCCGGACCGGACCGTGACCCACCCCGCCGCCGAGGCGCCCGCCCTGGAGGACGGGGGCCCGGATGCGCCGCGCGCGCCCGTGCAGAAGGAGTAAGCCGTTGACCGTACAGAAGCGTCAGCCGCGCGGTGTCAGGGCGCTGGCCCTGCTCGCCGCGAGCGCCGTGGCCGCCTGCGCGGCCGGGTGCGCGCCCGGCTCCTCCGCCCCTCCCGCCGCCTCCTCCCCGCAGGCGAGCGCCACGGCCGTGCGCACCGACGCCGCCGGGCTCGGCAACGTCACCCTGACGGTCTGGGACCAGGAGGTGCGCGGCGGCCAGGCCGCCCAGATGGAGAAGCTGAACGCCGCCTTCCAGGCCAAGTACCCCAACATCAAGCTCAACCGGGTCTCCCGCTCCTTCGACGACCTGAACACCACGCTGCGCCTGGCCCTGAGCGGCAACGAGCCGCCGGACGTGGTGGAGGCCAACAACGGCCGCTCCTCCATGGGGGCGTTCGTCAAGGCGGGCCAGCTGCGTCCCCTCGACGCCTACGCGCAGGCGTACGGATGGAAGAGCCGCTACCCGGAGTCGGTGCTGCGGTACTCGCGCTACAGCGCCGACGGCAAGCTCTTCGGCGAGGGCAACCTGTACGGCCTGCCGCAGGTCGGCGAGGTCGTCGGCATCTTCTACAACGCCGCCAAGCTGAAAAAGCTCGGGCTGCGGCCGCCCAGGACGTGGGCCGAGTTCGAGACCGCCCTCGACCGGGCCAAGACGGGCGGCGAGGTGCCCCTGCAGTTCGGCAACCTCGACAAGTGGCCGGCCGTGCACGTGTTCGGCACCGTGCAGGGCCGCACCGTGCCGCCCTCCCAGATCGGCACGCTCGCCTTCGGCCGCAAGGGCGCCTCCTGGACCACGCCCGAGAACGTCAAGGCCGCCGAGCAGCTCGTGAGCTGGGTGGACAAGGGTTACTTCGCCAAGGGCTTCAACGGGCAGGGGTACGACGCGGCGTGGCAGGCGTTCGGCAAGGGCCAGGGCGTCTTCCTCATCGCGGGCACCTGGCTGCTGGCCGACCTGCGGAAGGCGCTCGGCGCGGACCTCGGGTTCATGCTGCCGCCCGGCGCCACGGCCGACGCCGCGCCGGTGGCGACCGGGGGCACCGGGCTGCCGTTCGCGATCACGGCCAAGAGCCCGCACCCCGACGCGGCGGCCGCGTACATCGACTTCATCACCAGCGAGGACGCGATGAAGGTGCTGACCGAGACCGGCAACCTGCCCGTCGCCGACACCGGCGAGCAGACGGTCGCCGACGGGCCGCAGCGGGAGGTGTTCACCGCGTTCGGGACGGTGACCGCCAAGGACGGGCTGGTGCCGTACCTCGACTACGCCACCCCCACCTTCGCCGACACGCTCGGCGCGGCCCTCCAGGATCTGCTGGCCAAGAAGGCGGCGCCCCGCGACTTCCTCGCCACGCTGGAGAAGGACTACAAGACCTTCGCCGAGAGCAACGGCTGAGGATGGCGGCACCCCCCGGCGAGCCCCGTCGCGTCGCCTACCTGTACCTGCTGCCCGCCTTCGCCGTCTATGCGGTGTTCCTGCTGTACCCGATCGGCCGGGCCGTGCAGATCTCCCTGTACGACTGGGACGGCCTGTCCCTCGGCACCTGGGCCGGCCTCGACAACTACGTGGCCATCGTCGCCGACGAGGGCCTGCGGGCCGCGTTCGGGCACGCCCTCGTCCTCATCGTCTTCTACGCCGCCGCGCCGCTGGTCATCGGCCTGGCGCTGGCCGCGATACTCAACCACGCCAAGGTGCGCGGGCTCGGCTTCTTCCGTACCGTCGTGTTCCTGCCGCAGGTCATCGCCATGGTCGTGGTGGCGGTCGCGTGGCGGCGCGTCTACGCCCCCGACGGCTCGCTCAACGCGCTGCTCGGCGCGCTCGGCCTCGACGCGCTGACGCGCGGCTGGCTGGGCGACTACACCTTCGCACTGCCGGCGGTGGGCGTGGTCGGCACCTGGTTCGAGACGGGGCTGGTGACCGTGCTGCTGCTGGCCGGGATGAGCCGCATCCCCCTGTCGCTGTACGAGGCGGCGCGCCTCGACGGGGCCGGGGCCGTGCGCGAGTTCTTCGCCGTCACGCTGCCGTCGGTGCGCGCGGAGATCGCGGTCGCGCTGACGCTGACGGTGATCGCCGCGCTGCGCACCTTCGACCTCGTGTACGTCACCACGCGCGGCGGCCCCGGCGACTCCACGTCCGTGCCGTCGTACGAGGTCTACCACCGGGCCTTCGGGCTGGGCCAGGTCGGCTCGGCGGCGGCCATCGGCGTCACGCTCACCGTCGTGATCTTCGTGATCTCGTTCGGGATCAACCGCTTCGCCGACAGGAGGACCTCGTGAACGGGAGGATCCGGTGATCTCGCGCGGGGAACGGGCGGCCAACTACATCATCCTGTCCCTCTTCGCCGCCTTCGCCCTCTACCCCGTCGTCGTCATCCTGGCCGCCGCGCTCGGCCCGGCCCGGCGCGGCGGCACCGCCGGGCTCGCCAACTTCGCCGCCGCCTGGGAGATCGGCCGGTTCGGCTCCTACCTGCGCACCAGCCTCGCCGTGTCGGTGTTCGTCGTGGTCGTCAGCGTCGTGCTGTCCATCATGAGCGGGTACGCGTTCGGCACCATGCGCTTCCGCGGCCGGTCCCTGCTGTTCTACCTGTTCATGCTCGGGATCATGATGCCGAGCGAGGCCGTCGCCGTGCCGCTCTACTTCGACCTACGCTCCCTCGGGCTGATCGACACGTTCTGGTCGATCTCGCTGCCGCAGGTGGCGCTGTCCGTGGCGTTCGGCACGTTCTGGATGCGGGCCTACTTCCTCGCCTCGAACCGCGCGATCGTCGAGGCGGCCCGCATCGACGGCGCGTCGAGCTGGCGCATCCTCTGGCAGGTCCTGCTGCCCGCCGCCCGGCCGGCCGTGGTCACGCTGACCGTGCTCGTGTTCATGTGGACGTGGAACGAGTTCCTCATCCCGCTCATCATGGTGACCAGCGAGTCGCTGCGGACCGCGCCCTTGGGACTGGCCTTCTTCCAGGGGCAGTACACCTCCGGGTTCACGCTGCTGGCGGCCGGCTCGGTCATCGTGGCCACGCCCGTCGTGATCTTCTACCTGTTCCTCCAGCGCCACTTCGTCCGCGGGCTGCTCCAGGGGGCGGTCCGCGAGTAAACCACCGGAGGTTCGATGCGTACCAGACCCGCCAGACCGGCGGCCGGGCCCACGGCCACCGCCCGCTCTCCGCTCGCGACCCGGGCGCTCGCCGCCGCGGCCGCACTCACGCTCACCCTCGCCCTCGCACCCACCACCCCCGCCGCCGCCGGCACCGGGGCCGCCGCGGCCGTGGACCTCGACGCCCTGTTCATCGGCGCCCACCCCGACGACGAGGCGTTCACCCTGTCCACGCTCGGCCAGTGGAACGAGGACCACGACGTCCGCACCGGCGTCGTCACCGTCACCAGGGGCGAGGGCGGCGGCAACGCCGTCGGCCCCGAGGAGGGCCCCGCGCTCGGGCTGCTGCGCGAGGCCGAGGAACGCTCGGCCGTCGGCAAGGCGGGCATCGGGGAGGTGTTCAACCTCGACGACGTCGACTTCTACTACACCGTCAGCGCGCCGCTGACCGACCAGGTGTGGGGCGGCGACACCCTGGAGAAGGTGGTCCGGCTCGTCCGCACGACCCGGCCCGAGATCCTGCTCACCATGGACCCGGCCCCCACCCCGGGCAACCACGGCAACCACCAGGAGGCCGCCCGGCTGGCCGTGGAGGCGTTCTACGCGGCGGCCGACCCGAAGAGGTTCCCCGAGCAGATCAGCCGGGAGGGACTGCGCCCGTTCGCGCCCGCCCGCCTGCTCACCGGCGGCGCCCGCGGCACCTCGCAGCCCGGCCCCGATTGCGCTTCGACCTTCCGCCCCACGAACCCCGCACAGAACGTCTACGGCGTGTGGAGCGGCCGCCCCTCGCCGAGCCGCGGCAAGACGTGGGCGGCCGTGGAACGCGACGCACAACGCGTCTACGCCTCCCAGGGCTGGGCCGGCTTCCCCGACGTACCGACCGACCCGGCCCAGCTCACCTGCGACTTCTTCACGCAGGTGGACGCGCGCGTCCCCTTCCCCGAGCCCGGCACCCCGGCCGCCGCCGCCCCGACCGCCATCCTCGACGGCGCCCTGACCAGGCCGAACGGCAGCGCCCCGCTCGGCACCCGGCTCAGCCTGCGCACCAGCACGTTCGACGTCCGCCCCGGCACGCCGTTCACCGTCGAGGTCACTGCCCAGGCACCACCCCGCGAACCCCTCGGCCGCTCCTCCGTCACCCTCCGCCTCCCCGAGGGCTGGAAGGCCGACCCGGCGAACGCGAACGACGCCCAGGCCACCAGCCCCGCGAACACACCCGACCCCCAGGCGAGCACCACGGACACACCTGAGGCACAGGCCAACACCACAGACACACCTGACGCACAGGCCAACACCACGGACACACCTGACGCACAGGCCAGCACGACGCAGACCTCCGGCGCACCCACTTCGCCAGACCCAACCGACCCCTCGCGCCCTGACCCCTCGCGCCCTGACCCCTCGCGCCCTGACCCCTCGCGCCCTGACCCCTCGCGCCCTGACCCCTCGCGCCCTGACTCCTCGCGCCCTGACCCCTCGCGCCCTGACCCCTCGCGCCCTGACCCCTCGCGCCCTGACTCCTCGATCTCTGGCTCTTCGCACTCGACCAGCACCCCAGCCTCAGCCGGCTCCCCGAGCCCCGGCTCCTCGCGCGCGGTCACGGCGCCGGGCACCATCGACCTGGGCAAGCTGTCGGCGGGGCGCAGCGGCACGGCGACGTTCACCGTGACGCCGCCCTCCCAGGCACCCCTGGGCCGCGCCCGCATCGGAGCCGTGCTGACGACAGAGCGCGGCGGCGGCTACACGGACCGGCAGGTCGAGGTCGGCCGCTCCGTACGGGCCGCACAGCAGCCCCTCCCCCAGGTGGCCCAGTTCGAGAAGTGGACCGGCGAGGTGGGCGTGCCGCAACTCCGCGGCCTGGTCACCCCCGTGCTCACCCTCCCGTCCGGCGGCACCCGGCAGGTCGGCGTCGTGGTCACGAACGTGAGCGACACGCCCCGCTCCGGCACCGTACGCATGGACCTCCCGCCAGGCTTCACCGCCGACCGCACCGAAGCCCCGTACACGAACCTCGCGGCGGGAGCCTCGACGACGCTCCCGTTCACCGTCACCAACGCCGACCCCACCCTGAAGACCTCGAACGAGGGCGGCGACTACACCTACACCCTCACCACCACCGCCGAGGACGGCACCACCACCAGCCGCCCCGCCCTCGAGCTGGTGCCCGCCACGTCGGTGCCGCAGGCGTCCGCCGCACCCACCGTGGACGGCGCCGAGTCCGACGGCGAGTACGGCGGCGCCGCCCTGGACATCTCCCGCCTCTGGGAGGGCACCGCGTGCTCCTCGGCGGCCGACTGCTCCGGCACGGCCAAGCTGACCTGGCACGACGACACCCTGTACGTGCTGGTGCACGTGCGTGACGACGTGCTCGGCACCCGCCTGGCGGCCTCCGACTGCAAGCGCCACTGGCGTACGGACTCGGTGGAGATCACCCTCGACCCGCGCGGCACGTCCGAGAACACCTCAACCACCTTCAAAACGGCCGTGCTCCCGGTGACCGCCGAAGGCCCGCCCTGCCACCTCCGCGACGCCGACAACCGCCAGGGCCCCGGCGAGGAGACCGCCCCGGGGATGCGGGTCGCCTCGAAGGTCTCGACCGGCGCGTACACGGTGGAGCTGTCCATCCCGATGGAGGTCCTGCCCGGCGCGGTCGACCCCGCCCACCTGGGCCTGAACATCCTCGTCTACGACTCCGACACCCAGGACAGAACCGGCCAGACCCGCATCGGCTGGTCGACGTGGGGCGGCGTCCAGGGCGACCCGTACCGCTGGGGCGTGGCCACCCTCCCCGGCTACCAGCCCCCACCCGACCGCCCCACCACCCCACCGACGCCGATCATCCCGAACACCGCCCTGTCCAGCCTCGACTCACCGCAGTCCCTGGAACAGTCGGTCCGCATCCACGTCCCACCCTCCGGCCCCGCCGCCCCACCCACCCAAACCGCCCACACCCTCGCGGCCTCCGCCGCTCGCGACACGGTCCGGGTCACCCTCCGCACCACCTCCCGCGGCGAGGCCCACCTGTTCGTCCGAGACACGCAGGGAACGGCAGGCAGCCGCGTCGTCAAAATCCCGACCAGGGGCACCACCACCGTCACCATCCCCCTGACCCGCCCCCTCAGCACCAACCCCACGGTGGTAACCGGCTGGCAGGCCCCCAACGGCGGAACAGCCGCCTCCCAGGTAGCAGTGCGATGACCACGGATTAGCCGCACCCAGGGCCGGGCAGCCCCACCGCAAGCCGCTCGAACGGGGCTGCCTGCCCACCAGCCGATCGAATGGGGCCGCCCGCCCACCAGCCGCCCCAGCCTCACGCCCATGCCCTCGCCCACGCTCAGTCGTCGTCGGACCGGTACGTGAGGATCAGAGCGACCAGGATGACGCCGGCCACCGCGATGCTGAACGCCTCCATCGAGATGAATGCCGCCCCCAGGCACACCACCCCCGCGGCAATGGACAGCACGACCACGAGCGTGTTCCGGCTCATCCGGGCTCGTTCCGGCTCAGGAGGCGGGACGACGGCGGTCAGCGGCAGCGGCTCCCATAAGATGCCGCATTCCGGACACTGCCACGGCTGGTGGCTCATGGAGTCGGGACGCATGCACTGGTGCTTCACTCGGCGCTTCCTCCGCGATCTCGTCACTGCCCGGGCTCCCCCGCCCCACCACAGGCGCCCACGGCCCGTACGGCGGGTTCTCTCGGCCGTACGGTAGAGCATCGGAACGACAGGACGATCACCGTCGAACCGCCTCGCCGAGGCGACACGCCCATCGGACCAGCTCACCGAGCCACGCGACCAGCCATGCTCCTCTCCCGTACGACCCGCCACGATCCTCCCCATGCGTCGCGCCGAAGCCCTTCCAGCGCGGTCAGCCTGTCACCGGAACCAGGCCCAGTTCGCGCATGACGAACGCCAACCAGTACGTCTGCTGCTCCACGATCGTGCTCCAGTTCGCCCCGCCGTGCCCCGCGCCCTCCCACACCCGCAGCAACACCGGATGGGAGGAGGTCGTGGCGGCCTGGGCGCGGGCGGCGAACTTGCGGGCGTGCCAGGCGGGGCAGCGGGGGTCGTTGGCGCCGGCGTCGAGGAGGATCGCCGGGTAGGGGGTGCCGGGCTCGATGTGGTGGTAGGGGGAGTAGGACATGAGGACGGGGGCGTCGGCGGGGTCGTTCGGGTTGCCGTATTCGGGGAGGGTCGCGGCGGTGCCGAGCGGGTCGCGGGCGACGCGCATCAGGTCGAGTTTCGGTGCCTGGCACACCGCCACCCGCCACAGCGCCGGCCGTTGGGTGGCGGCGACGGCGGCGAGCAGGCCGCCGTTGGAGGCGCCCTGCACGGCCAGCCGGTCGGGGGTGGTGATGCCGTCGGCGATGAGCTGGTGGGCGATGGCGTAGAGGTCGTCGAAGCTGTTCTGTTTGGCGTGCAGGCGGCCGGCCTCCCACCATTGGAGCCCGAACTCGCCGCCGCCGCGCACGTGGGCGTGCGCGTACACGCCGCCCGCCTCGACGAACGCCGCCACCGGGCCCAGGTAGGAGGCCAGCTCGGCGATGTTGAAGCCGCCGTAGGCGTGGATGAGGGTGGGGTGGGGGCGGGAGCGGTCGAGGTCGGCGCGGTGGACCAGGGTGCAGGGCACGGGGGTGCCGTCGGCGGAGGTGGCCAGGATGCGGGTGGTGACCAGCCCGGGCAGGGTGTGGCCGGCCCCTTGCAGCTTGGTGAGCGTGCCGGTGCGGAGGGCGTAGTGGTGGACCGTCGGGGACTGGGTGTAGGAGGTGTAGCCGAAGGTGATGGCGTCGTCGCAGCCGATGACCTGGTCCATCACGCCGAGGGCGACGACGCCCTGGGCGACCGAGCTGACCGTGCCGGGGCCCGGCAGCGGCACCTCGCCGACGTCTTCGCCGTCGAGGGTGAGGACGCGGATGCGGGAGACGATGCCGGACGGGGTGTCGGCCAGCTCGCCGAGCACCAGCCGGTCGCCCGCCTGCGTCACGCCGGTGAGCACGGAGTCGCTTCCGGGGATCAGCTCGCTCCAGGTGGCCTGGTCGCCGGGGGTGTCGAGCGGGATGCGGACGAGCCTGCCGCGCGGGGCGCCGGCCGTGGTGACGGCGAGGTAGGAGTCGCCGACGAGCACGCCCTTGTAGAGGTGCTCGGTGTCGGTGATGAACTCGCGCCACTGCCAGGACGGCTCGCCCTCGCCCTGCGGCTCGTCGAGGCGGGCCAGGAAGTGGGGCCGGGGCCGCAGGTGGTCGACCTGGAGGAGGGCCCATCGGCCGTCGCGGGAGATCTTGGGGATGGCGTACATGTGCGGGATGTCGAGTGGCTCGGGCTCGGTGGGCGGGGGCTGGCCGATGCGGTGGAAGAACAGCCGCCAGCGCAGCGGCGACGGCGGCGCGGGTTTCGCACCCGCACCGGGCGCGGCGGCGGCGGTGGCGGGCGGGGTGTGGTTGGCCATGTAGAAGAAGCCGGTGCAGTCGGGGAGCCAGGCGACCAGGCCGGGGCGTTGCTGGGGGACGCCGTCCAGCAGGACCTTGCCCGTGTCGATCTCGATGACCTTGAGCTCGGGCAGCTCCCGCCCCGACGCGTCGAGCGAGTACGCCAGCAGCCGCCCGTCAGGTGAGGGCTGCGGGCTCATGCGCAGCGGGGTGCCGTCGGTGGACAGCTCGTTGAGGTCGAGGACGGGCCGCCAGGGGCCGGTGACGTCGTCGGCCGTCTCGAGCACCATGAGGTCGCGCCCGTCGGGGACGCGGGCGCGGAACCATCGGGGGCCGTGGCGGACGGGGACCACGAGGTTGCGGGCGTCCATCTGCTCGACGAGCTCGCCGACGCGGGCGGCGAGGCGGTCGTAGTGGGGCCAGGCGTGCACGTAGGAGCGGGCCAGGTCGTCCTGGGCGCGCTGCCAGGCGGCCACGCCGTCGCCGTCGTCGTCCTCCAGCCATTGGTAGGGGTCGTCGAACACCAGCCCGCCGACCTCGTTGCGCTCCGGCCGCCGGGGGGCGGCGGGATAGGTGATGCTCATGGGGGTCCTTTCGGAGAAGAGGGATGAGGCCGGGCGCGGTCAGCCGCTCTCCAGCACCTTCCTGGCGCGCTGGAGGTAGTCGATGACGGCGGGCAGGTCGTCGGCCTCCAGCCACTCGATCTGGCGGCTGATCTCGGCGCTGAGCTGGGGGCCGGCCCTGCGCCACAGCGCCATGCCGGCGTTGGTGAGCTGCTCGTTGACCTCCCGGTCGCCCACCTGGAGGCCGGCCGCGAGGTCCGCCCAGCGCTGGGTCACCTCCTGCACGAGGGGGTCGTCGACGGGGGTGCCGGCCAGCATGAGCCGCCGGGCCTCGCGCAGCAGGGCGAGCCATTCGGTGCGGTAGTCGTCCATGCGGACCTGGCCGAGCTCGGCCCTGCGCCGCGCCAGATGGTCGCGCAGCTCCTGGTCGAAGTAGGACTCGTAGACGGAGTGCAGCTCCAGCGCGGCCATGACGCGTTCGGGGTCGGGCATGACGGCGTGGTCGAGCAGCTCCACCAGGCCGCCGATCCGCTCCCTGAGCTGCCCGATGCGGACGGCCTGGAGGTCGAGCTCGGCGAGCTGGGCGCCGAGCAGCGCGCGCAGCGCCGTGACGTCGTCGGCCGAGCGGTCGAGGACGCGGCCGATCTCCTCCAGCGTCAGGCCGAGGCCGCGCAGCGCTCGCACGCGGTAGAGCCGGCGCAGGTCGGCCTCGGTATAGCGGCGGTGGCCCGACGCGGTGCGCTCGCTCGCCGGGACCAGGCCGATCTCCTCGTAGTGGTAGAGCGTGCGGATGGTCACGCCGGTGGCCTTGGCCAGCTCACCGATGCTCCAGCGGCGCTCGCCGTCGTCGTTGCGGGTCACGGGTACGACGGTAGGACCTCCCGTGGCGGGAGGTTCAAGTCCTGACTCTCCGTGATTGAACGACTACGCAACGGGTAGGGGTGCAGAAAGCCAACACCCCAGCGGGGTGGTGCGGCGCCCCCATCCCCTGCCCCGACGCCCCCGCGCCATCGAAAGGGAGCCCCCGTGCCCAGAGCCGATCGTTGCGCGACCATGCCCGTCCACCACCAGCTCATCGCCTCCTCCCCCCGCTACGCGGTCGCGCTGGCCGCCATCGAGAACGAGACGTTCGCCAGGAAGAACGCCAGGACGGCGGCCCGTGAGGAGGTGGTGACGATCCCCGTCGTGGTCCACGTCGTCCACCACACCCCCGAGCAGAACATCGGACAGGAGCAGATCGACAGCCAGTTCAAGGTGCTGAACGAGGACTTCAGGCGGGCCAACCCCGACGTCGACAAGGTGCCCGAGGTGTGGAAGGACCTCGTGGCCGACGCGCGGCTGGAGTTCAAGCTCGCCGACACCGACCCGAACGGCAAGCCCACCTCGGGCGTCGTCCGCGTGGAGACCTCGGTCGAGTCGTTCGAGCCGGACCACGGCGTCAAGTACGGCGACCGGGGCGGCTCCGACGCCTGGCCCGCCGACCGCTACCTCAACCTGTGGGTGTGCGAGCTCAAGGGCGCGCTCGGGTACTCCACGTTCCCCGGCGGGCCCGCCGAGATCGACGGGGTCGTGATCCTGCACAGCGCGTTCGGCACCACCGGCACGGCCGCGGCCCCGTACGACGGCGGGCGTACCGCCACCCACGAGATCGGGCACTGGTTCAACCTGCGCCACATCTGGGGCGACGACGGCGACGGCTGCTCGGGCACCGACTTCGTCGACGACACCCCCAACCAGGGCGGCAACAACCGCGGCACCCCCGACTTCCCCAAGGTGAGCTGCGACAACGGGCCCAACGGCGACATGTTCATGAACTACATGGACTACGTGGACGACGCCGCCATGTTCATGTTCACGAAGGGGCAGTCGGAGCGCATGGACGCGGCGCTGGCCGGGCCGCGCTCGTCGTTCCTGTCGCCGCGGGTCAGGGAGAGCATGCGGCTCGGGACGTCCGTCTGAAGGCGGCCGGACACACGCCCTGAGGCGGTCCCCGGAGCGCGGCCGCTACGGCGTGCGGCGTAGCGGCGCGCGCGCCGAGCGGCGGATGCCCGGCCACGGGCGCGGCGCGACAGTGGACGCATGGACGGACGGATGCACCAGCGCACGGACCGGGACCAGTTGAGCATCGCGTTGCTCGGGCCTCTGGAGGTGCGGCGGGGCGGGGTGCCGGTCCGGATCACCGCCGGCAGGCTGCGGGCGTTGCTGGCCGTGCTGGCGGTGTCCGCGGGTGAGGCGGTGACCGTGGAGCGGCTGGCGCTGGCCCTGTGGGGGGACGAGCTGCCGGGGAACGCGCGGCGCAGCGTGCAGACGTACGTGACGCGCCTGCGCCGGGCGATCGGGCGGGCGGCGATCCGCACGACGCCGGACGGTTACCTGCTGGACGTCGATCCCGGGCAGGTGGACGTGCCGCGTTTCCGCGCGCTGGTGGCCGAGGCGGGCCGGGCGCGCGGGACGGCGGCGGAGCGGTCCCTGGTGGAGGAGGCGGGCCGGCTGTGGCGCGGCACGCCGTTCGAGGGGGTCGGCTCCGACTGGCTGCGCGCGGCCGTCACGCCGGCGTTGCAGGAGCTGCACCTGAGCGCGGTGGAGCGGCGGGTCGATCTGGGGCTGGCCGAGGGCCGGCACGGCGAGCTGGTCGCCGAGCTGCTGGGGCTGGCGGCCGGGCATCCGCTGCGGGAGTCGTTGTGGGGGCGGCTGCTCGTGGTGCTGGGGGCGTGCGGGCGGCAGGCCGAGGCTCTGGCCCTGTACGAGCGGCTGCGCCGCCGCCTGGCCGACGAGCTGGGCACCGACCCTTCGCCGGAGCTGCGCCGCATCCACGCCTCCCTGCTGCGAGCCGGCCCGCGTCCTCGCGGGACGGCCGGCGTGGCGGTGTTCACGGGCGTCGTGGAGCCGCGCACCGAGCTGTTCGTGGTCTCCGGGACGGCCGGCGAGGGCCGCGGGTTCCTGGCGCTCGTGTGGAGCCCGGTGTAACCGCGGGCACAGGCAGGCGGGTGACCTCCGTTCAGGATGGGTGATCGGAATCCCCCTCACACAACGGAAAGGTGATGTCGTGCGCCTGCTCGCAGGTTTGACGATGACTGCCGTGCTCGCCGCCGGGCTGCTGGCCGCCTCGCCCGCCTCCGCGGCCGAGGCCGTGCCGTTCGCGGCGGACTCGGGCGACACGTGCCGCCGCGGGGTCGCGGAGGGCACGCTCGAACGGTACGACGGCCCCGTCCTGCATCCCGCCGTCGACGTCGAAGGCATACTCTCCGACGAGGCACTGCCGACGATCTGCTTCCCCGACGACATGCACTCCACGGTCACGTTCAGCGGCTACCGGGGTGCCGATCTCGTGGACTCCGAGACGTACAAGGCGGATGACGAGCAGGTCAAGTTCGCCTTCGAGCTGTCGAACGGGTTGCTGAGCATCGACCGGGTGGTCGTGCAGGTGTGCCGGTTCAGCAACTCGCCCGTGGGGATCAGCTACTGCGGCAAGGCGCAGGAGTACAAGATCCCCTGAGCGTACCCCCAGGTCAGGGTGCGGGCGTCACGATGAGGGCGCCGGGCGGCCCTTCGGGGAAGACCCAGACGTGCCGGCCCGCCGCGATCATCAGCGCGGGCGGCGCGTCCAGCCCCAGCCTGACCACGCGCAGCGCGGCGCCGGCGGCCGGGGCCAGGACGAACAGGTCACGGCCGCCGCCCGCCAGCACCCCGTTCGCGCACACCAGGAACGGCACCGGCCCCTCCGGCGCCCGCACGAGCCGGCCCGGTTCGCCCGACCACGCCGACACCCGCAGCAGCCCGCCCGTCACGCTGATCCACAGGGATCCGGCGCAGACGGTCATGGCGCCGCGCCGGCGCCGTCCGAGATCCACCTCCTGGGGGCCGCCGCGCAGCACGTCGTCGCGCTTCGACGTCCACCACAGGCGCTCGCCCTCGACGGCGCACGCGTCGAGCGCGGGCAGCTCCAGCGGCTCCCCCAGCTCTCCGGGCCCGGTCAGGCGGCGGGCGACGCCGTCGCCGACGGCCCAGATCGCGCCGCCGCCCGCGACCACCCGGCCCTCGAACGGGGCGGCGGCGACGGGCCCGCCGGACGCGTCGAGCCAGTGGACGCGGTCCCGCGCGGCGCCCGCCAACATACCGCCGGACAGCGGGCCGTCCCTGTGCAGGGTCTGCCCCGGTGACCCCGCGAACGACCTGGGCACCACCACGGTCTCGGCGAGCGTGCCCGGCACCGCGCCGACGGCGGGCACCGTGCCGGGCACCGCCGCCAGCGAACGCAGCGCCGGCGGCTCCCGGCTCAGCAGCGTGCCGCCCTCCAGGAGGCGGCCCGACGGCGTGTAGACGCGTACCCCGTCGTCCGCCGCGCACCAGACGGTCGAGCCGTCGGAGGCGACCGCGCGGACCGGGTGCGGCAGCTCGATCCTGGTGACCGCGACGTCCATGCGCTGAGAGTAGACCCGCGCAGGACCGGCCGGACAGTCATGATCCGGATCCCGTCCCAGGCACGGGGAGTACGGCGGCGGGTAAACCGCGCGGCAAGTGCAGGATCCGGTCGTCGGCGCAGGTCACCCCTGATGCGATCATTTGTCCATGCGTGCAGTGGTGATCGGGAGCGGCATCGTGGGGGCCGGCGCGGCCTACCACCTGAGCCGCCGGGGCGCGGCGGTGACGGTGGTGGACGCCTGCTGCCAGGGCGGGGCGACGCAGGCGGGCGCGGGCATCGTGTGCCCGTGGGTGGACCATCCGGAGGACGACGACTGGTACCGCCTGACCCGCGAGGGCGCCCGCGCCTACCCGGCGCTGGTCGAGGAGCTGGGCGAGGACATCGGGTACGCCAAGGTGGGCGCGCTGCTGGTGGCCGAGGACCCGGTGGACCTGGAGCCGGTGCGCACGCTGCTGCGCCGCCGCCACGCCGAGGCCCCCGAGATGGGCGACGTGGTGGACGTGGACACGCCGACCGAGCTGTTCCCGCCGCTGTCCGACGGCCTGAGCGCGCTGCTCGTGCCGGGCGCCGCCCGGGTGGACGGCCGCTCGGTGCGCGACGCGCTGCTGCGGGCCGCCGCGGCGCGGGGCGCGCGGCTCCGTACGGGCATCGCGACGCTCACCGGGGACGGCGAGGTGCTGGTGTACCAGGCGGACACCGAGCACGGCACCCGGTGGAGCCCGGCCGTCGCGGCCGCCGCGGCGGGCTCCGGGGCGGATGGGAGCGAGGCCACGTCGTGGCGGCAGTCCGCGCCGCTCGCCTCCGCCCCGGAGCCCGCCGCGCCCGCGAGCCCGGAGGCGTTGCGGCTGACCGGCGAGGGCGTCCCCGTCGAGGCGGACGTGGTGATCGTGGCCGCCGGCGCGTGGACCGGCGAGGTGTGCCGGCCGCTCGGCGTCGAGCTGCCGGTCTTCCCCCGGCGCGGCCAGATCCTGCACGCCACCATGGAGGGCGTGGACACGGCGTGGTGGCCGATCATCCTGCCCAGGATCGGCCCGTACCTGCTGGGGTTCCCCGACTCGCGCGTGGTGGTGGGCGCGACGGTCGAGGACGTCGGGTTCTCGCCGCGGATCACCATGGGCGGCCTGGACGAGGTGATCGAGGCGGGGCTGCGGGTGGCGCCCGGGCTGTTCAACGCGACGGTCACGGAGACCAGGGTCGGGCTGCGGCCCGTGTACGCCCCGGGCCGGGCGCTGATCGGGCCGCTGAGCGAGCGGGTCGTGGTCGCCACGGGTCTGAGCGCGTACGGGCTGACGGCGGGGCCGTTCACGGGCGAGATCGCGGCGGCGCTCGCGCTCGGCGAGACCCCACCCATCGACATCGCCCCTTATGCGCCCGCGTAAATCGGACTTTCAATACCCCCGACCCCTTTAGCGGGGCAAGCGGCAACGTAGCATCGGATACCTCCCCACCGTTGACGACGTGGGGAGGCCGCCTTGCCGCTGCTCGCACTGCTCCTGCTGCTGCTCCTGGCCGCCGCCGGCTGCGCCACGAGCCCGCCCGCGGCACCCCGGCGCCTGCCGTCCGCTCCGCCTCGGAGCGCGATTCCGCCCAAGCCGCTCGCGCCCGGCCGGGAGAAGGTGCGGGTCCCGCACTCGGCCTCGGGCCGTTACGCGGTCGTCCGGGGCGGGGCGCCCGCGCGGCGGGGTCGTGGCGAGGTGGTGCGGTACCTGGTCGAGGTGGAGCGCGGGCTGCCGTTCGACCCGGCGGAGTTCGCCGCCGAGGTGCATCGCACGCTCAACGACGTGCGCGGCTGGGGCCGCTTCGAGCGGGTGGACCGGGGGCCGGTGCGGGTGCGGGTCGCGCTGTCCAGCCCCGGCCTGACGATCCGCCAGTGCCTGCCGTTGCGTACGGGCGGCGAGCTGTCCTGCTGGAACGGCCGCCGCTCCGTCATCAACGCGCTGCGCTGGGCCGAGGGCGTCCCGCAGTACGGCGGCGACCTGACCGCCTACCGGCGCTACCTGATCAGCCACGAGGTCGGCCACGGCCTCGGCCATCACCATCGCCGCTGCCCAGGCCCGGGCGGCCGGCTCCGGTCATGGTGCAGCAGTCAAAGTCGCTGGGCCGCTGCCGGCCGAACCCGTGGCCGTTCCCCCACCGGGGCCCGGACAAGCGCTGACCAGCACCTTCACAGGCCGCGCGCGGCACCCTTCCAGCGCCGGCGCTACAGGCCCTGCCCCGCGCCGACCCCGCGCAGCAGCGTGTCGACCAGGCGGGTGGCCATGGCGTCGGGGTCGCCCTCGCGGTCCTGCGCGGCCTCGTGGCACAGCGCGTAGTAGACCCGCTTGGCCCAGACCACGTCCACGTCGGCCCGCAGCACCCCCGCGTCCTGGGCCCTCCTGAACAGCTCCTCGCAGCGCCGCTCCACGTCGGAGTGCACCCTGGCCACCTCGGGGTCGTCGGACAGGGCGCGGCTCATCGCGAAGCCCCAGTCGATCTTCACGCGGAGCACGTTGGCGGTGGCCTGGTAGAGCGCGACCAGCGGCGGCGTGCTGTCGGTGTGCGCGGCGTCCATCGCCTCGGCGAACTGCCGGGTGGCCCACGCCGCCATCGCGTCCACCAGCGCCTCGCGGGAGGCGAAGCGCCGGTGCACGGTCGTGCGCGCCACCCCGGCCGCCTCGGCGATCTGCTCCATGGTGGCCGCCGGGTTCCTGCTGAGCACGCGTTCGGCGGCCTCCAGGATCGCGCGCACCGTGCGCTCTGCGTCGGACCGCAGCGCTCGCGTCGTCTCACTCACACCTCACAGGGTACGGCATCGTCCCCTTTATCCCCGAACTTGCGTCATCGATGTTGCAGGTTCTAGATTAACGGCGACATCGCCGACGCGACTGATCGTCGCGACTGATGAAGGAGATCCGTCATGGACATGCGACTCACCGGCAAGACCGCCGTGGTGACCGGCGCGAGCAGGGGCATCGGGCTCGCCGTGGTGCGGGCGCTGGTCGCCGAGGGCATGCGGGTCGCCGCCGCCTCGCGCACCGTCACCCCCGAGCTGAAGGAGACCGGCGCGGTCATCCTGACCGCCGACCTGTCCACCCCCGAGGGGCCCGCCGAGGTGATCGAGCGGGCCACGGCCGAGCTGGGCGACCTCGACGTGCTGGTCAACAACGTGGGCGGCGGCGACTCGGGCACGGAGCTGGTCGGCGGGTTCCTGACCGTCAGCGACGAGGTGTGGCGCGAGGTCCACGACCTCAACCTGCTCAGCGCCGTGCGCGCCACCCGCGCCGCCCTGCCGAGCCTCCTGCGGCGGGGCGGCGCGGTGGTCAACATCTCGTCGAACGGCGCGCGCATGCCGGCCGTCGGCCCGATCGCGTACACGACCGCCAAGGCCGCGCTGACCGCCTTCGGCAAGGCCCTGGCGGAGGAGTTCGGCCCGCAGGGCGTGCGGGTCAACACCGTCTCGCCCGGCGCGGTGCTCACCGCGATGTGGGAGTCCCCCAGCGGCTACGGCGCCGCGGTGGCCGAGGCCCACGGCGTGGAGCACGAGCGGTTCCTGGCGGGGCTGCCGTCGAACGCCGGAATGACGACCGGTAGGTTCATCCAACCGGACGAGGTCGCCGCTCTGGTGACATGGCTGGCATCGCCGCACGCCGCAAGCGTCTGCGGCGCCGACTACGTCATCGATGGAGGGGCGATCAAGACCGTCTGACCTATCGCGATATATCGTAGAAAACGGGAACACCGGGGAGTCCCGTCCGGTTGGGACGGGACAGACGAGACATTCCAGGGGAGAGTGGGCGATGGCAGGATTGCGGACGGCACGGCGGATCCTGGTGGGCGGCGCGACCCTCGCCGCGGCCGGGTGGGCACTGCGCGAGGTGCCCGCCGAGCTGGGCGTGCGACCCTTGACGTCAGGACCGGAGCGAGCGGCGCGGATCCGGCGCTCGCCGCAGTTCAGGGACGGCACGTTCGTGAACACGATGCCCGAGCGGACCACCCTCGTCAGCGGCCCGCCCGTCGGGCTGCTCGGCGAGCTGGCCAAGGACAAGGAGCAGCGCCGGCCCGCCGGCCTGGTCCCGATGCGCGTCCCGCCGTCCACCTCGCCACCCGCCGACGGGGTGCGCGCCATCTGGTACGGCCACGCCTCCACGCTCGTGGAGATCGAGGGCAAGAGGGTGCTGTTCGACCCGGTGTGGAGCAAGCGCCCCTCCCCCTCGCAGCTCGTCGGCCCCAAGCGGCACCACCCTGTGCCGGTCGCGCTGGGCGAGCTGCCCCAGGTGGACGCCATCGCCATCTCCCACGACCACTACGACCACCTCGACATGGCCACCGTGCGCTCCCTGACCCGCACCCAGAAGGCGCCGTTCCTGGTGCCGCTGGGCATCGGGGCGCACCTAGAGCGGTGGGGCGTGCCCGCCTACCGGATCATCGAGCTCGACTGGGACGAAGAGGCCGAGGCCGGCGGGCTGCGCTTCGTCGCCACCGCCGCCCGCCACTTCTCCGGCCGCTCCCTCACCCGCAACGACACGCTGTGGGGCTCCTGGGTCGTCGCGGGCAAGACCAGGCGCGTCTTCTACGCGGGCGACTCCGGCTACTTCGAGGGCTACCGCGGCATCGGCTCCGCCCACGGCCCGTTCGACCTGACGCTGATGCCGATCGGCGCCTACAGCCCGGCCTGGCCCGACATCCACATGACCCCCGAAGAGGCCGTCAACGCCCACCTCGACCTGGGCGGAAAGCTGCTGCTGCCGGTCCACTGGGCCACCTTCACGCTCGCCCTGCACCCGTGGGCCGAGCCGGTGGAACGGCTGTGGCGGGAGGCCAAGGCCCGCGACGTCAAGATCGCCGTACCCCGCCCCGGCGAGGCCGTCGACGCCTCGGCCGCTCCGGCGGTCGAGGGCTGGTGGGAAATGCTGCACTGACGTTCCCGGCGCGTACAGTCTTTGCCGTGAGCAACCTGGAGCTTGACCCTCGCGAGATCCACTGCGGCACCGCCGCCAGTGCCGGTGACAATGCCGACGCCAGCGCTGGCGGCAGCGCTGGCGGCAGCGCCGCTGCCGACGCTGGTGCCGGTGCCAGTGAGGCCGGCGCCGGTGCTAGTGGCACCAGGGCCGACGGTGGTGCCGTCCGCGAAGTGCTGGAAGGGCGCGAGGTGCTGGAAGGGCGCGAGGTGCCGCTCGGCGGGCCGCGCGCGATGGCCGTCAGCAGGACGCTGCCCGGCGTCCACCGGCGCATGATCGGCGCCTGGTGCTTCGTGGACGCCTACGGCCCGCAGCGGGCCACGATGCGGGTGCCGCCGCACCCGCACACCGGGCTGCAGACGGTGAGCTGGCTGGTCGCGGGCGAGGTACTGCACCGCGACAGCCTGGGCACCCTCCAGGAGATCCGCCCCGGCCAGCTCAACCTCATGACCGCCGGCCGGGGCATCTCCCACTCCGAGGAGTCGCCCGAGACGGTGCTGCACGGGGTACAGCTGTGGGTGGCGCTGCCGGAGGCGTCCCGGCACGTCGAGCCCGGCTTCGAGCACCACCCCACGCTGCCGGTGCTGTCGGGGCCCGGCTTCGAGGCGACCGTCGTCATGGGAACGCTCGGCGGTGTCACCTCACCCGCCACCGCCTACAGCCCCCTCGTCGGAGCCGAGATCGCGGTCGAAGGGTCCTGCGAGGTGCCGGTGAACCCGGCGTTCGAGCACGGCCTGCTCCTGCTCGACGGCGAGATGACCGAGGTGGAGCGAGGGCCGCTGGTGTACCTGCCGCCCGGCCGCTCCGGCGTGCGGCTGTCGGGCCGCGGTCGGGTGCTGCTGATCGGCGGGGAGCCGTTCGGCGAGGAACTCGTCATGTGGTGGAACTTCGTCGGACGCTCCCACGACGAGATCGCCGCCTTCCGCAAGGAATGGATGGAGGGCGAGACCTTCGGCACCGTCGAGGGCTTCGACGGCGCGCCCCTCCCCGCCCCCATCCTCCCCGGCACCCGCCTCAAGCCACGGGGCCGGGTCCGCTAGCCGCGACGAGCATCCCGCCCCTGGCCGCGGCCGACGTTCCGAACGCTGTTGGCGGCCGGTATCCCGGCGCCAGTCGCGGCAGGCGTCCGGCCCCTATCGCGGCCGGTGTCCTGGACCGTAGTCGCGGCCAGTGTTGCGGGGGCTGGTTGCGGACAGTGTTCCGAGCGCTGATTGCGCTGGTGTTTCGGGCGCCGGTTGCGGGCAGGCATGCCGAACGTGATCGCGGCCGATGTTCCAGACCCTGATCGCCGTCGGCGTGCCGAACCCTGGCCGTGGCAGGCATTCCGGACCCTGGTCGCGGCCGATCTTCCGGGCCCTGATTGCGGCCGGTGTTGTGGGGCTAGTTGCGGCGGGTGAAGGTGTAGATCATGTCGAGGTCGGGGGCGCCGGTCGGCACGTCGGCCATCGTTCGTACCGCCGCGCCGTCGAAGTCGATCACCTGCACCTGCTGGTGGCCGCTGCCGCCGCCCCGGTTCACCCAGCAGACCAGGTGGTTCTCGTCGTACCACGTGGCCATGCCGTAGCAGGGCGTCACGACGCGTATCACCTCGGCGCCGGTCGCCGACTCGTAGACGCAGCTGTTGCCGTTGCCGAGCCCTGGGCAGTCGGTGACGAACCGCTTGCCCGACGGCGAGAACATCATGTCGGCGATGCCCCCGCCCACGTTCGGCACGCTACGCACGCGCCGGCCATCGGCGTCGAAGAAGCGCAGCGTCTGCTGCTGGGCGTCGAGGGCCAGGGCCACCACGCCCACGTCGTTGTGGTCGAAGCCGTACCTGATGTCCTTCAGCGAGCCTTCGCGCAGGGACGCGAGCGTGGCCTCCCGCTTGATCACGTCCACGATGGCGAAACCCGTGGACTGCCAGGTGTCGCCCGACGGCTTGCCGACGTTGACGAGCACGCGGGTGCTGTCGCGCGACCACGCCTGTACGTACGCGCTGAGCGGCTCCTTCGAGGTACGGATCTCGAACCGCTGGGCCGTCACCTTGTCGGTGATCTCCACGCTGTCGTAACCGTCCACATAGGTCTTGCCACGCTGGGCCAGGTAGCGGCCGTCCGGTGAGAGCATGCTCTCCCACATGTTCTTGAAGGGCGTGAAGGAGCCGGTGAGGGAGTCGCGCGTGTAGTACACCCAGTCGCCGGACTTGGCGTCCTTGAGGAGGTATGTGGTGAGCTTGATCGGGTCGGCAGGGCTCTCGTAGATGGTGGCGGTGGTGTCGGGAAGCCGGACGCTGGTCAGGCCCGCCGTGGGGATCGGGGACGAACTCGGGCTCGGGCTCGGTGTCGCCGGGATGGACGTGAGCCGGGTCGGCTGCGCCAGGGGGTCGGCCGGCCGGTTGACGACGGTGACCACGACGACGGCGATGGCCGCGAGCAGCGCCACGGCCGCGACACTCGCGCCGATCACCCAGTTCCTCCCGCTGCGGCGCGGCGGCGGCTGCGGGGACGGCCAGGTCGCCTGCCGCCCGAACTCCGACCCACCGGGCGGCTGGTAGGACGGTGGCTGGAAGGCGGGCGCCTGGTAGGGAGACGAAGGCGCTTGGAAGCCGGGCGCTTGAAAAGCGGGCGGCTGCGTCTGCTGCCCGAAGCCAGGCGCGCCACCTGGCACCTGCGCACCCGGCGCGCCGCTCGGAGGGAGCGGCTCCGCGGAGAGCGACGCGAACGCGGACGCCGCCCCGGACGGCGGCGACCACAAGACCGCTGGCTGAGGCTGCGGGCCTGAGCCCGCAAGCTGCGGCCCCGAGTTCGGAGCCGACGAGCCGGGAAGCTGTGGCTCCGAGCCCGGCATGCCGCCCGGCGCCTGTGCGCCCGGCGCGCCGCTCGGCGGGGGCCACTCCGCGGAGGGCGGTGCGAATGCAGGCGCTGCCCCGGACGGCGGCGACCACAAGGCCGCCGGCTGAGACTGCGGGCCTGAGCCCGGAAGCTGCGGCCCCGAACTCGAAGCCGACGAGCCCGGAAACTGCGGGCCGGTGCCTGGAGCAGGCGCGCCCGGAAGCTGCGGCTCCGAGCCGGGAGCCGACGGGCCCGGAAGCTGCGGCTCCGAGACCGGCATGCCGCCTGGCGCCTGTGCGCCCGGCGCGCTGCTCGGCGGGGGCCACTCCGCGGAGGGTGGCGCGAACGCGGGCGCCGCCTCGGACGGCGGCGACCACGAGGCCGCTGGTTGCGGGTGCGGCCCCGAGGCTGGTGTGCTGTCCGCACAGGGCGGGGGCGTGCTCGGGGGTTGCCATGGTGGCTGGCGGGGGCCGCCGGCCAGGGAGGATGCCTGGGGGGTGGGTGCGGGGGTGGGTCCCGGTTGTTCCAAAAGGCGGACGAGCACCTGTTCGGCCGTTGGGCGGAGAGCGGGGTCCTTGGAGAGGCAGGCGGTGGCAATGTCGTGGAGGGGGGTGGGGAGGTCGGTGAGGTGAGGTGGGGTGTGCAGGACTCGTTGGATGATGTCCGGGACGGTTGCGGCGTCGAACGGGCCGCTTCCGGTGGCCGCGAACACCATCGTGGCGGCCCACGCGAACAGGTCGGCCGCCGGCCCGATCGGGTGGTCGAGGATTTGCTCGGGTGCCATGAAGGCGGGTGTGCCCACCGGCATGGAGGTGATGGTCGAGGTCGCGTCCAGTGCTCTGGCGATGCCGAAGTCGATCACTCGGGGGCCTTCCGCGCCGAGGATGACGTTGGCGGGGCTGAAGTCGCGGTGCACGATGCCGGCCTGGTGGACGGCGGCGAGGGCGGTGGCGGTGCCGACGGCCAGGCGGCGCAGGGAGGCTCCGGTGCGGGGGCCCTGCTCGGCGACGGCTCGGGCGAGGGACGGGCCGTCCACGTACTCGCTGATGATGTAGGGCCGTTCCTCGTGCACGCCGGTGGCCAGGACGCGTGCGGTGCAGAAGGGTGCTACGCGCTGTGCGACCGCCGTTTCCCTGGCGAAGCGTTCGGCCGCCACCGCGTCGCCGGCCAGGTGGGGGCGCAGCCACTTGATCGCGACCCGTTCGCCTTGGTCGTTCACCCCCAGGTAGACGACGCCCTGCCCACCCTCTCCCAGACGTGCGCGTACTTCGTGGCCTCCGAGAACGGCGGGGTCTCCTGCTCTCAGCTCAGTCGGCATATGCGCAGTATGGGCGTTGTGAGTTGCAGCCCGCTTTCACGTGCTGACCGGCGATGGCGCTCCAAGGTGAAGGGTTGCTCCCGGGCGACGGGCGCCTCGCGGTGAAGGGTGCCGGCAGAGTGAAGGGTGCCGGCAGAGTGAAGGGTGCCGGCAGAGCGAAGGGTGCCGCAGAGCGAAGGGTGCCTCGCAGTGAAGGGTTGCTCCACGGCACAAGGTGCTTCTCCGGAGGGGCTCCACGGCACAAGGCGCTTCTCCGCGAAGGGCTGTCCCACGGCCGAGGGTCAAGTGAGGCGTTGGGCCTTGCTCAGCAACCTCTGCGCCACCACCACGAGTGCCAGGAAAGCACCGCTGACCACCTGCTGGAAGGCGGAGGTGAGGCTGCCGACCTGGTTGATGATGCTCTGGATGACGCCCAGCAGCAGCACCCCGGCCACCGACCCGCTGATGCCGCCGGCGCCGCCGGTCAGGAGGGTGCCGCCGATGACGACGGCGGCGATGGCGTCGAGTTCGAGGCCGATGCCGAGGATGGTCACGCCGGAGGAGAGGCGGGCGGCGTTGAGTGCGCCGGCGAGGCCGGCGAGCAGGCCGGACATGACGTACACGTACACCTTGGTGCGGGCGACGGGCACGCCCATGAGCGCGGCGGCCTGCTCGTTGCCGCCGATGGCGTAGACGTTCTGGCCGAAGCCGGTGCGCTGGAGCAGCACCATGGCGGCCAGGGCGAGGGCGATGGTGACGTAGACGGGGTAGGACAGGCCGAGGAGCTCGTTCTGGCCGAGGGCGGCGAAGGTGCGGTCCTCGACGAGGTACGTGGTGGCGCCCTCGTCGGAGATGGCCAGCATGAGGCCGCGCACGCCGAGGAGCCCGGCGAGGGTGACGATGAACGGCGCCATCCCGGTCCGGGCGATCACCAGGCCCTGGAGCAGCCCCACGATCCCGCAGACGGCCAGCGGCAGCAGCAGGGCGGCGAGCAGCCCGTGGCGGGAGCCGTAGGCGGCGAGCACGCCGCCGAGGACGAACAGCGAGCCGACGGACAGGTCGATGCCGCCGCTGATGATGACGAACGTCATGCCGATCGCGATGATCGCGAGGAAGGAGGAGGACACGACGACGCTGGCGGCGTTGGCCGGGGTGGCGAAGGAGTCGAAGGCCAGGCTGCCGACGATCACCAGCAGCCCGAGCACCATGACGGCGCCGTGCTGCTGGAGCAGGCGGCTGGTCTGCTCGCGGTTCATCTCGTGCCCCGCTTCCTGGTGGCGTAGACGGCGGCCAGGATGATGACCGCCTGGACCATCTGGGTCCACGACTGCGGCAGGTTGTGCTTGATCAGCGTGGCCGCGAGGAGCTGCATGAGCAGCGCGCCCATGACGGTGCTGAGCACCCGGATGCGGCCGCCGGTCAGGGGGGTGCCGCCGACGACGACGGCGGTGATCGCCGACAGCTCGATGAACAGGCCGAGCGAGGTGGGGTCGCTGGCCTGGAGCCGGGCGGTGGCGAGCACGCCGGCCAGGGCGGCGAGCAGGCCGGAGATCACGTACACGGTGAGCAGCACCCGCTTGACGGGCAGGCCGGACAGCTCGCTGGCGGAGCGGTTGCCGCCGATGGCGACGACCTGCCGGCCGAACGTGGTGCGCCGCACCACGAACAGCACGATGACGGTCAGGGCCGCCGCGATGAGCACGATGACCGGGATCCCGGCGACGGAGCTGCTGCCGAGGGCGATGAGGCCGGGGTTGCGGAACTCGACGAGCTGCGGCACGAGCACGTTGGCCAGGCCGCGCACGCCGACGAGCAGCGCGAGGGTCGCGACGATGGGCTGCACGCCGACGTAGGCGACCAGTGCCCCGCCCGCGGCTCCGACGACGGCGCCGCCGATGACGGCGACGATGAGGGCGGGCAGCCAGCCGTATCCGAGGTAGAGCACGGTGAGGGCGGCGGCCAGCGCCATCACGGAGCCGACGGACAGGTCGATGCCCTGGGTGCCGATCACGAGCGCCATGCCCAGCGAGACGATCACGATGGGGGTGACCTGGACGAGCTGGGTGCGGAAGTTGGAGGCGTCCAGGAAGTGGGGGGTGAACAGCACGTTGAACAGCAGGAGCGCCAGGACGGCGGCGTACACGCCGTAGTCCTGCACCCAGGCGTAGACCTGTGGCTTGCGCACGGCGACCCGGCCGCCCTGCCTGGATGTCAGCTCAGCCATCGGCCTGCTCCGCGATCGTGGCCATGATCCTCTCCTCGGTCACCTCGTCGCCCGACAGCTCGCCCACGACCGCGCCCTCGCGCAGCACGAGGATGCGGTCGGCGCCCTCGACCAGCTCCTCCAAATCGGAGGAGATCAGCAGCACGCCCAGCCCTTCTTCGGCCAGCTCGTCGATGAGCGCCTGCACCTCGGCCTTGGCGCCGACGTCGATGCCGCGGGTGGGCTCGTCCAGCAGCAGCACCTTGGGGCGCACGGCCAGCCAGCGGGCCAGCAGGACCTTTTGCTGGTTGCCGCCGGACAGCTCGGAGACGAGCTGGTGGGGTGAGGCGGCCTTGATCCTCAGCCGCCGCATGAAGATCTCGACCACCCGGTCGATCTTCGCCTCGGACACGACGCCCGCCCGGCCGAGGGCGGGCAGCGCGGCCAGGGCGATGTTCTCGCGCACGGACAGGGTGGGGATGATGCCCTCCGCCTTGCGGTCCTCCGGCAGGAGGCTGACGCCGGCCCTGATCGCGGCGGCGGTCGAGCCGGCCCGCAGGGGCGCGCCGGCCACGAGCACCTGCCCGCCGTCCAGCGGCAGCGCGCCGACGATGGCCTTGGCCGTCTCGGTACGCCCGGCGCCGAGCAGGCCGCCGAGCCCGACCACCTCGCCCGGCCGGACGCTGACGTCCACGCCGTCGAGGACGTGCCGCCGGGTCAGGCCGCGCGCCTCGACGACCGGGGCCTGCCCGTTGCGGTGCGGCTCGCCCGCGTGGTCGCGGGAGAAGCTGGTCAGGCCGTCGGAGCGGACCTCGTTCAGGTCGCGGCCGAGCATGAGCGAGATCAGTTTGAGCCGTTCCAGCTCGGCCAGCGGCCCGGTGTGGGCGAGGCGGCCGTCGCGCAGCACGGTCACCCGGTCGCACACCTGGTAGAGCTCGTCGAGGCGGTGGCTGACGTACATGACGGCGATGCCGCGCTCGCGCAGCTTCCTGATCACCCCGAACAGCGTCTCGACCTCGCGCGGCTCCAGCGACGAGGTGGGCTCGTCCATGATGACCACGCGGGCGTCGACGGACACGGCCCGCGCGAGGGCGACCATCTGCTGCGCGCCCACGCCGAGGGTGCGCAGCGGGCGGCGGACATCGGTGTCGACGCCGTAGCCGGCCAGCACGCGTTCGGCCTCGCCGTACATGGCGGCGGCGTCGATCACGCCGAACCTGCCGCGCGGCTCGCGGCCGAGCAGCAGGTTGCGGGCCACCGACATCATGGGGACGAGGTTGACCTCCTGGTAGATCGTCTGGATGCCGGCGCGCTGGGCCTCCATGGGGGTGGCGAAGGCGGCGGGGCCGCCCTGGTAGCGCAGCTCGCCGCCGTCCGGCCGGTAGACGCCGGTGAAGACCTTGATCAGGGTGGACTTGCCCGCGCCGTTCTCGCCGACCAGCGCGTGCACCTCGCCCGGGCGCAGGGCGAGGGACACGTCGTCGAGGGCGAGCACGCCGGGGAAGCGTTTGCTGATCCCCTTGGCCTCGAGTACGGCTTCCAACTCAGTACGCCTCACCGAGGGAGTCCTTGGCGTTCTCGCCGGTGTAGTCCCGGTCGGAGATGATCACCTTGTCGGGGATGGCCGCGCCGTCGAGGAACTTCTGAGCGGTCTCGAAGGCGAGGGGGCCGAAGCGCGGGTTCGACTCGATGACCGCGTACAGCCAGCCGTCGGCGATGCCCTGGACGGCGCTGCGGGTGCCGTCCACCGAGACGATCTTGATGGTGCCGGGCTCCTTGCCGGCGCCCTTGAGCGCGGTGACCGCGCCGAGCGCCATCTCGTCGTTCTCGGCGTAGATGCCGTTGATGTCGGGGTTGGACTGGATGAGCTGCTCGGTGACCTGCTGTCCCTTCTCGCGGGCGAACTCGCCGGTCTGCTCGAAGGAGATCGTGATGCCGGGCGCCTTCTCCTTGACGCGGTCCTTGAAGCCGTTCGTCCGCTCGGTGGTGACGTTGTTGCCGGGCGCGCCGAGCAAAATAGCGACCTTGCCCTTGCCGCCGAGCGCCTCGATCATCCGGTCGGCGGCGCGCTTGCCCTGCTCGTAGAAGTCGGAGCCGATGAACGTCAGGTAGTCGCTGCACGCCTTGGCGTTGATCTTGCGGTCGACGGTGATGATGGGGATCTTCTTGGCCGCGGCCTGCTGGAGCACCGGCTCCCAGCCGTCGGAGTTGAGCGGCGCGATGACGAGGAGCTGCACGCCTTGGGCGATGAGCTGCTGCACGTCGGTGATCTGCTTGGAGAACTGCGACTGGGCGTTGGTGACCTTGAGGTTGGTGATGCCCAGCTTGGCGGCCTCGTCCTTGATGGACTTGGTCTCGGCGATGCGGAACGGGTTGGCCTCCTTCTCCGACTGGGAGAAGCCGACCACGGCCGTCTTGAGGTCGAACTTCGTGCCGCCGAACTGCTGCAGCGTGCAGGTCGGGCCGGCGGAGCCGCTGGGGCTCTGGACGACCTGCTGCCCGGCGGTGCCGGTGGCGGCGGGCGCGGCCTGCGGCTCCTCCGCCTTGGCGCAGGCCGCCGCGGTGAGGAGGACGGCCAGGGCCAGGGCGGCCGTCCGGAGGTGGGGGGTCATCGCGGGTCCTTCCTATCAGGTGCCGCGCCCGGGGCACGAGGGCCCCGGGCGCGGCGGTGGATCAGCTGCAGGTGGGGTTGATCGCGCTCGTGAGCGCCTTGTGGGCGTCGTGGACGCGCTTGACGTCGGGCTTGGTGATCGCCCTGTCGTACGTCATGAGGCCGTTGATCTCGGTCTCGACGTCGGTCGTCTGGGTGTAGATCGCGGCGCTGAGCTGCTCACAGGCGTGCAGCTTCTCCAGCTCCTTGACCATGCCCACGTAACGGGTGGTCAGGGACTCGGGGTCGGGCTCGACCGCGTAGCCCCAGCCGCCGCCGGACCAGGTGTGGCCGACGATGGGCAGGGCCAGGCCGCCGTACTCGCCGATCACGTTGGCCCGGCTGCCGGACGGTTTGCCCGGGTTGCCGGGGCCCGGGTAGATGTGGAAGTCCTTGACGTCGCCGTTGCCGCCGTCCACGGCGCCGCAGCAGTTGACGCCGCTCATGTTGTTGACCAGGCGCGAGGGGTCCCAGCTCTTGACCAGGTTGGCGATGCGCGCCTGGTCGTACTGGCCCCAGCCCTCGTTGAACGGCACCCACATGATCACCGAGGGGCTGCTGCGGTGCTGGTCCACCATCTCCTTCAGCTCGGCCTCGAACTGCGGCCGGTCGGTGGTCTTGAACGCGGCCGGCATGTCCTGCCAGACCAGCAGGCCGAGCTTGTCGGCGTGGTAGTACCAGCGGTCGGACTCGACCTTGGTGTGCTTGCGCACCGCGTTGAAGCCGAGCGCCTTGGTCTGCTCCAGGTCGTAGCGCAGGGCCTCGTCGGTCGGCGGGGTGTAGATGCCGTCGGGCCAGAAGCCCTGGTCGAGCGGGCCGATCTGGAAGACGGGCCGCCCGTTGAGCAGCATCCGCCAGCCGGAGACGGAGATGGAGCGCATCCCGAAGTACGACTCCACCTTGTCGTTCTTGAGCCGGACCTCCAGGTCGTACAGGTGCGGGTCGTCGGGCGACCACAACTTCGGGTTCGGGACGGGCAGGCGCAGCTCCTTGCCGGTCTCGCCGCGCACAGTGCCGACGATCCGGCCGCCGTCCCTGGCGGTCACGGTGGCGGTGCCGGGCGAGCCGTGCACGGTCACGTACAGGGCCTGGCCGCGCAGGTCGGGCTCGGTGTCCACGCGCTCGATGTGGTCCTTGGCGACCGGCTCGATCCAGACGGTCTGCCAGATGCCGGACGCCGAGGTGTACCAGATGCCGCTCGGGCTGAGCCGCTGCTTGCCGATGGCCTGGGCGCCCTCGTCGGTCGGGTCGAACACGCCGACCACCAGCTCCTGCCGGCCGGAGCCCTTGAGCGCGTCGGTGACGTCGGCGCTGATCCGGTCGTAGCCGCCCTTGTGGGTGGCGACCTGCTTGCCGTTGACGTAGACGGTGGCGTCCCAGTCGACGGCGTCGAGGTGCAGCATCAGGCGCTCGCCGCGCCAGCCGCGCGGCACCTCGAACGTCCTGCGGTACCACATGCGCTCCTCGTGCCGCCCGATCCCGGACAGCTGCGACTCCACCGGGTACGGCACCACGATCTTCTCGGCCAGGTCCTTGCCGATCGGCGCCGCCTCGCCCTCCTTGGCCGGCGCGAACTGCCAGATGCCGTTGAGGCTGCGCCAGCGCTCGCGGGCGAGCTGCGGCCTCGGGTACTCGGGCAGCGGGTTGTTCCTGTCGACCTGGTCGGCCCACTTCGTCTTGAGCACGTACGTGGAGGCGTTGACGACGTGCGCGAACGGGTAGGCGGGCAGCGGGGTGCCGTCGGCGTAGGTGATGCCGCCGTTGCCGTCGTAGGAGGTGCGCACGGTGCTGCCCGCCTTCGCGGGGACCTGCGCGCCCAGCTTGAGCTCGACGGTCTCGGGGCTCTTCTGCGTCGCGGAGGTGACCGGCCAGGCGGCGGCGCCGACGGTGACGGCGAGCTTGCGCGCGGCGTCGGCGGGCAGCGCGGCGAGCGGCTTGGCGTAGGTCAGGGTGACGAGGTCGCCGGTGGTGTTGAGCCGGGCGTCGTACGGGCCGTCCGGCTGGAAGTCGGCGGGCACGGTCAGCGCCTCCATGGGCACGACGGCCTTGGGCTGGCTGGGGCTCTGCCAGCGCAGCCGCAGGTTGGCGCCGCCGTAGTGCTCGAAGTACTCGACCTTGATGTCGTACTTCTTGTTCGCCTCAAGGGCGATGGGGGTGCCGACCTGCTCCTTGTCCCAGTCGTCCACCCAGTGGTCGATGACCGGCTGCCCGTTCACCCAGAGGCGGAAGCCGTTGTCGCCGATCATGGAGAAGGTGTAGGTCTCGGAGTACTTGGGGGTGATCTGTCCCGTCCATCGGACGGTGACGTCGTCCTCCCGGCCGGTCAGCAGCTTGAACGTGGGGTTCAGGTCGGCGAGGTCCAGGTTCGGGTCGATGATGCTCGCCTTGAGCTCGGCGAAGTCGAACGTGCCCGCCGCCGAGGCGAGGTAGTAGTCGCCGCGCAGCCCGTTCCGCTCGGGAAGGGCTGCCGAGGCGGGGGCCGGCATCTGCCATAACACGGACATCAGTACGGCCAGCAGCAACGCGAGGCGCTTACGCACGGGGGGTCCTTTCGCAACGCAGCCGATCAGGTTCGGACAGCTTTTGACCCTGACACGCTCCAAAGTAAGCACCAGCGGACGCAGCCGGTCAAGATTTCCGATCAGATTCGTTCTCGTTCGGTCAGAGGTGAACGCGCCGGTCGCGATCGACTATGATCGGGTCGTGAGCGACACGCAGAGTGACGGACGCAGGCCCGTGTTCGCCGCCGAGCGCCGGCAGCGCATCCTGGAGCTGGTGCGTGCCAACGGCGCCGTGTCGCTGCGCGAGCTGGCGCAGGCGGTGCACTCCTCCGAGGTGACCGTCCGCCGCGACCTGCGCGCGCTGGAGTCGGAGGGCCTGCTCAACCGCCACCACGGCGGCGCCACCCTGCCCGGCGAGCTGTCGCGCGAGGCCGGCTACGCGCACAAGGTGTCGCTGGAGGCGGCCGAGAAGGGCGCCATCGCCGACCTGGCCGGCGCGCTCGTCGAGGACGGCGACGCCATCGTGATCGGCCCCGGCACCACCACACAGGAGTTCGCCCGCCGCCTGACCAGGCACGCCGAGCTGGCCGTGGTCACCAACTCGCTGCTGGTCGCCCAGGTGCTGGCCGGCTCGCCGCGCATCGAGGTGATGCTCACCGGCGGCACGCTGCGCGGCCCGATCCTGGCCCTGGTGGGCAGCGCGGCCGAGCAGTCGCTGGCCGGGCTCCGGGTGCGCCGCGCGTTCATCTCCGGCAACGGGCTGACCGCCGAGCGCGGCCTGTCCACCCCCAACATGCAGGTGGCCGGCGTCGACCGGGCACTGGCGGCGGCGGCGGAGGAGGTCGTGGTGCTGGCCGACCACACCAAGGTCGGCGTCGACACGATGGTGCAGACCGTGCCGCCCGACCGCATCGACCACCTGGTCACCGACGACGCCGCGCCCCGCGACGTGCTCGACGACCTGAGCGCGCGGGGCGTTCGCCTGCACGTCGCCCAGTTCTGATCGAATGTGACAGTGCCGTTACTGGATTGTTTCCTTTCTCGACCACGATCGAGGCGGAGGCAACCGTGCTACAGGTCGCTGGCGTTCTCAAGGCGTTCCAGGGTGTCACCGCCCTCGACCACGTCACCATGTCCGTGCGCACCGGCGAGGTGCACGCCCTGGTCGGGGGCAACGGCGCGGGCAAGTCCACGCTCGTGAAGGTGCTGTCGGGCGTGCACCAGCCCGACGCGGGCGAGCTGCGCCTGCTGGGCGAGCCCGTCAGGTTCGCCGGGCCCGCCGACGCCCGGCGGGCCGGGATCGCCACCATCCACCAGGAGACGAACCTGGTGCCGACGATGAGCGTGGCCCGCAACCTGCTGCTGGGCAGGGAGCCGCGCAACCGCCTCGGGCTGATCGACGCCGGGGCCGTGCACGCCCGCGCCGAGGAGGTGCTGGCCGCGTACGGGCTGGAGGTGGACGTGCGCCGCCCGCTCGGCTCGCTCGGCGAGGGCGCCTGCCAGATCGTGGCGCTGGCCCGGGCCGCCTCCGCCGACGCCCGCCTGGTCATCATGGACGAGCCCACCACCGCGCTCGACCACGCCGAGCTGCGGACCCTGTTCGCGGCCGTGGCCCGGCTGCGCGAGCAGGGCCGCTCGGTCATCTACGTCACCCACCGCATGGAGGAGCTGTACGGGATCTGCGACCGCGTCACCGTGCTGCGCGAGGGCCGCGTCGTGCACACCGGCCCGCTGGCCGGGCTCGACCGGCTGCGGCTGGTCTCGCTCATGCTCGGCCGGCCCTTCCACCACCCGGCTGGGGCCGCGCCGCAGGCGGGCGAGCCGGACGTGCCCGCCGACGCGCCCGTCCTGGAGGCCAAGGGGCTGACCCGCCACCACATGCTGGACGGGGTGTCGCTGGAGATGCGGGCCGGCGAGGTCGTCGGCCTCGGCGGGCTGCTCGGCGCCGGCCGCAGCGAGACCGCGCGCGCCATCGCCGGCGCGCTGCCGGTGGACGCCGGCCAGGTCACCGTGGCGGGCGCGCGGGCCCGCAAGTGGTCGGTCAGGAGCGCCGTACGCGCCGGGATCGGCCTCGTGCCGGAGAACAGGAGGACCGAGGGCATCGTGCCGACCCTGTCGGTACGCGACAACATCGCCCTGGCCGCGCTGCCCCGCCTGTCCCGGGCCGGCATCGTGTCCGACACGCAGGTCGACAGCATCGTGGCCACGTTCATGCGGCGGCTCGGCATCAAGGCCGTCTCGCCCCGCCAGCCGGCCGGCGAGCTGTCGGGCGGCAACCAGCAGAAGGTGCTGCTGGCCCGCTGGCTGGCCATGCACCCCAAGGTGCTGCTGCTCGACGAGCCCACCAGGGGCGTGGACGTGGCGACCAAGCTGGAGATGCAGGCGCTGCTCGACGAGCTGGCCGTGGACGGCCTGGCCATCCTGCTCATCTCCTCCGACGTGGCCGAGCTGGTCGAGAACTGCGACAGCGTCGTCGTGCTACGCGACGGCGCCATCACCGAGCAGCTCACCGGCCCCGAGGTCACCGAGGACCGCCTGCTGGCCGCCCTCGCCAAGGACTAGCGCGCCCCCGTACGGGCAGGTCGTCAGGGGGAACGGGGGCCAGCCTGCATGATCGACTACGTGCTCCCCCTGCGCTGGGAGGACGACTCCGGCCTCGGGGAGCTGACCGCCTACCTGCGCGAGGTGAGCCGGCACGCGCGGGTGATCGTCGTGGACGGCTCACCCCAGGAGCTGTTCGAGCGGCACGCCGCCGCCTGGCGCGGCCTGGCCGCGCACGTCAGACCGGCCGCCGACCTGCGCTTCGCCAACGGCAAGGTGAACGGCGTGCTGACCGGCCTGCGGCTGGCCCGGGCCGAGCACGTCGTCATCGCCGACGACGACGTCCGCCACGACGAGCGCACCCTGGCCAGGATCGACGCCCTCCTCGGCGAAGCCGAGCTGGTCCGCCCGCAGAACTACTTCGACCCCTCCCCGTGGCACGCCCTCTGGGACACCGCGAGGACCCTGCTCAACCGCGGCCTCGGCGCCGACTACCCCGGCACGTTCGGCGTGCGCCGCTCGTTCTTCCACCACATGGGCGGCTACGACGGGGACGTGCTGTTCGAGAACCTCGAGCTGATCCGCACCGTGCGCGCGCACGGCGGGCGCGAGCTGCGGCCGCTCGACCTGTACGTGCCGCGCCGGCCTCCCGACGCCCGGCGCTTCTGGAGCCAGCGCGTCCGGCAGGCGTACGACGACCTGGCGCAGCCCTGGCGGATGGCGCTGTTCCTGCCCGTGCTGCCCGCGCTGGCCGCCTGCGCGGTGCGGCGCCGCTGCGCTCCCGTGGCCGCCGGCGCCGGCGCGGCCGTGGCGCTGGCGGAGCTGGGGCGGCGGCGGGCGGGCGGCCGGCGCGTCTTTCCCGCCACGGCGCCGCTGTTCGCGCCCGTCTGGGTCCTGGAGCGGGCCACCTGCGGCTGGCTCGCCCTGGGGGCGGCGCTGTGCGGCGGCGTCCCGTACGCCGGGCGCCGGCTACGCCGCGCGGCCCACTCCGCCCGCTCACTGCGCCGGGCGGCCGGCTCCGCACGGCCGTCGCTCTTCGCCCGCGCGCTGCGTGGCGCAGCCCGATCCGCGCGGTCGTCGCTGCGCCGCGCAGCCCGATCCCCGCGGCCGTCGCTGCGCGCCGCAGCCCGCTCCGTGCGGTCGTCGCTCCGGATGGTTCAGTCAGGGCGGCGGTCGGGCTCGCTGGAGGCGCGGAAGCCGGTCGCCTTGTGCGAGCCGTCGCAGAACGGCTTCGTCGACGAACGCCCGCAGCGGCACAGCGCGACGGTCGCCCGGCCCGCGGGGATCACCTCCCCGTCCTGAGTCACCAGCTCGAACGGGCCCCGCACCAGCAGCGGCCCGTCCTCGCACGGCGTCACCGTCACCCTGACATCCCCCTGATGCGACATGCCTGTCCTCCTTCCCCGCGCGAACCCCGCTTCACCTGCGGGATTGGCGCGCGGGCCGGCCGGGTAACAGAACCGGTGCCCCCGCCGTCACTCGCGAGGAGCCGCCGTGCGCCGATCGTCCCGCCCGTCCCGCTCAGGCGCAGGAGGCCGGTGATGGCCCCCGCGTTCGACCCGTCGGCGTACGGGCGGAGCATCTCCGACATCTACGACGCCACGGTGGAGCACCTGCCCACCGACGCCACCGTGGAGCAGTTGCGGCTGCTGGCCGGCGACGGGCCCGTGCTGGAGTTCGGCATCGGCACGGGCCGGCTGGCGCTGCCGCTGGCCGAGCGCGGGCTGGAGGTGGCCGGCATCGACGGCTCGCCCGACATGGTGGAGGTGCTGCGGGCCAAGCCCGGCGGCGAGCACCTGCGGGTGGCCGTGGGCGACTTCGCCACCACCCGGGTCGAGGGCCGGTTCAGCCTGGTCGCGCTCACCACGAACACGATCTTCGCGCTGCCCTCGCAGGACGCCCAGGTCGCCTGCTTCCGCAACGCCGCCGCGCACCTGCGGCCGGGCGGCCGGTTCGTGGTGGAGGCGTGGGTGCCGGACCTGGCGGCCTTCCACCGGGGCGCGTTCCTGCGGCTGCTGTCGCTCGGCGAGGACGTGGTGGTCGCGGAGGCGGCCAGGATCTCGCCCGCCGAGCAGCACATGGCGACCACCAAGATCCGGCTGACCGGTGAGGGGGTGCGGCTGCTGCCCGCCAACCACCGCTACGCCTGGCCGGCCGAGCTGGACCTGATGGCCCGGCTGGCGGGGATGGAGCGCGAGCACCGGTGGGCCGACTGGCACCGCGCGCCGTTCGGGGACGACAGCCGCACCCACGTCACCGTCTACCGCCTCCCGGCGGACTGACGGCGGTCATCGCGGGACGCGGGCGACCGCGGGCCGGTCGCGGGCCGGCTCGGCGGGCCGGCCGTCCAGCGGGCCGGCCAGCGAGGTGATCCCCTGTTCCCAGCGGGCCAGGACGTGGCCCGCCCACCGACGTTCCAGCTCCAGCGCGCAGGCGGCCCCGTACAGGACGTCCCCGGCGGCGGACAGGTGCGCGGCGGCGAAGGCGCCGCACAGGTCGTGCGCGGCGATCTGCTCGTGCACGGCGTCGGCCTGCACGTGCTCGTCGTAGAAGCGGACGGCGTCGGCGTCGCCGCCGAGCCGGCGCAGCGCGTCGCCGTAGCGGCGGTTGGGCAGGGACGAGGTCATCTCCAGCGCGGCCAGGTGCCCGACCAGGGCGCCGCGCAGCCGCCGGTGCAGGCCGAACAGCGACATGACGTTGGAGATGGCGAGCGTGACGCCCGGGACGCGGTCCAGGTAGGCGCCGTAGGAGTCGTCGAGGCCCAGGCCGCGCAGGGTGGCGCGGAACAGCTCGGAGTGCATGCGCTCGCGGCGGCCGCCGCCGTACTCGTCGGACTGGATCTCCACCAGCGCCGCCTTCGGGCCGCCCGCCAGCCGGGGGATCGCCCACGTGTGCGGGTCGGCCTCCTTCAGGTGGTAGATCGAGCGGTGGATGACGAACTCCTCGAACTGGCGGCGGTCGGCGCGGCGGGCCAGGTACCCGGACAGCGACGGGCCGTCGTCGGCGGCGACCAGCTCGTTGAGCGCGCGCCGCACCCCGTGCGGCCCGTCCAGGGGCGGGCGCGGCACGGCCCGGGCGAGCGCCTGCTCGAAGCGGGCCTCCAGCAGCGCCCGCGCAGCCAGCAGCGACGGCTCCCACTCCCACTGGTCGTCCACGTCGTCGAAGCCCTGGTAGTGCAGCTCGTAGCAGGCGAACAGGGCGAGCTGGAAGTCGTCGTCACCCAGCACGGCATCCCCTCGCAGGGCGTCGCCCAGCACCGCGTCCCCTGGCAGGGCGTCGCCCAGCACCCCGTCCCCTGGGAGGGCGGCGCGCAGGGCCGTCCCCAGGGCGTGCTCCGCGGGCGGGCGGGTCAGGTGGGGGAAGAGCGTCGCGGTGATGGGCCCGCGCGGCGCAGGAAGTCTCATCGCGGGCTCCTGCCCGCCGCCTTCTCCCCCGCGCGGCAGTGTCCTTGACCGGCAGCAGCCGTTCTCACGAGTGCCCCCCTTCTCGCTCCCTGCGAGTGCCCTCGGGCGGGCGGCGCAAACCCGCAGGTCAGTAGACCGAGATGTGCGGGTGGTCGTAGTGGTTGGCGGTGGTGCCGCCCCGGTCGGACATGGTGCGCCAGGAGCCGGTCCTGACGTGCCAGATCCGCTGCCGGTAGATGACGTACATGATGCCGAGCCGCCGGGCGTTCTTGATCGCCCAGGCGGCGATCTCGTCGCCGCGCCGCTGCTCGGCGGGCGAGGGGAACGAGCCGCCCCGGCTGAGCATGAAGTCGCAGGCCCGCCCGAGCGGGTGCTCCCCGCCGTCCTGGATGGCGCGGTAGCAGCCGATCCCGTACGGCACCTCGAACCGCTCCTGGATGAGCTTCTTGACCAGGGCCATCCGGGGCGTGATGTTGTCGGCCCCCTGGGGGAGCTGCGGGACCCAGGTGCCGTCGGGCCGCCGGATGCCGGGCGCGGTGTAGAGCAGGTCGATCCTGTCCTTGATCTTCTCGATCTGCTTCTCGGCCTTCTTCTTGCGTTCCTCCAGGTCGCCGAGCGTGCGCTCCAGCTCCTCGGCGCGGGCGGCGGCCTCCTGCTCGGCCTGCTTGCGCGCGTCCCTGACCTGGGCGTAGCCGCGCAGCATGGCCTCCTCCTCGTCGATCACCTGCTGGGTGAGGGCCATGCGGCTGAGCAGGGTGGAGGGGTCCTGGCCGCCGCCGAGCAGCGCCATCGGGCCGGGGTCGCCGCCCATGTAGCGGGCGACGGCCATGGCGCGCAGCTCGGTGGAGTGGCGGTCGTAGACGTCCTGGGCGGCGGCCAGCTTCTCGCGGGCGGCCTTCTCGGCCCGCTCGGCCTTCTGGTGGGCGACGCGGCTGTTGTAGTAGTCGGTGATGAGCTGGTCGGAGCCCTTCTGCAGGCTCGCCAGCTCCTTCTTGAGCTGCTTGACACTTGGCTTGGGCTCGGCCACGGCGGGAGCTGCGGCGAGCACGATCACCGCGACGATCACGGCGGCGGGGGACGCAACCGCCACGCTTCTCCTTAGCCCGAGCCGCAGGGCAGGTTCCGGTCATGGAGAAATCAGGCCCGGGGGATGCCCTCTATTCGACGCACGATAGTAGAGGATCACCCGTCCTCGTGCGCAACTTCCGGCTTTTCCGCTTGGCGGCGTCTGCGTACCCGGCGGGCCACGATCTGCCGGCCGGCCAGCGCCGATCCGGGCACCAGCACGAGGCCCAGGAGGCTGGAGCCGAGGCCGAGGCCGACGTCGGCGTCCACCAGCTTGTCGCCGTCGCCGCCGAGCAGCGGCAGGCCGAGCGACACGCTGACCGAGACCGAGATCAGCGGCTCCTTCACCTTGGTGGGGGCCAGGTCGGGCGCGCGGGTCGTCGGGGCCTGCGTGGTGGCGGGCGGGTCGTCGTCCTTGGGCGGCGGGTTCTCGCTGGAGGGGTCGTCGCGGGGCGGGCTCTCGGGGCGCGAGGTGGCGGGCGGCCGGGTGGCCGGGCGGGTGGTCGGGCGGGTGGTCGGCGACGGCGCTCCCGTGCTGGTCGGCCGCTCGGTGGGGGCCCTGGTCGGCTCACGGGTGGGGTCGCCGGTAGGCCGCTCCCCGCTCGGTGAAGGCCGGGGGGCCGGCGGCTCCCCGTACGTGATCGGCGGCGTCACCACGATCGGCTCCTCCGGCGTGGGCACCGGCGGCGTCGTCGGCGTCCCGGGGGTCGGCGAGCCGGGCACCATCGTGGGCGGCCCGCTGGACGGCCCGCTGGACGGCAGGGCGAGGGGCGGGCCCGACGTGGCGGGCGGCAGCGCCGTGCCGCTCTCCGGCTCCGGCCCGCCGCCCAGGATCACGAACGCCGACGCCACCGCTGCCGCGGTCGCCAGCACGAGCCCGCCGGTCACGGCCAGCTTGCTCACGGGCGAGAGCACGTTGTGGAACAGGGTCGTGGCGGTGCCGGCGTCGGTGACCGCCTGCGGCCTGGGCAGCAGCGCGGCCAGCGGCAGCGTGAGGATGCCGAGGCCGGTGCGCCCGCGCAGCTCCCAGTCCTCCCCGTACGCGGCGCGCGCGGCCTCCTCCATCTCGGCGAGGAACGCCTGAGCCGACTCGGGCCGCTCGGCGGGGTCCTTGGCCAGGCCGTGCTCGACCAGCGGGCGCAGCGGCTCCTCGACGTCGTCCAGCGGGGGCGGCACGTGCTGGTGCTGGTAGGCCAGGGCGGCGACGTTCTCGGCGTGGAAGGCGCGGTGGCCGGTCAGGCACTCGTAGAAGACGAGGGCGGCGGCGTACACGTCGGTCTGCGGCCCGGCGGGGGCGTCGTCCCACTGCTCGGGCGCCATGTAGGAGGGGGTGCCGGACAGCTCGGCGGTCTCGCCGACGTGGGCGGCCACGCCGAAGTCGACGAGCTTGCTGTCGCCGTCCTGGGTGATCAGGACGTTCTCGGGCTTGAAGTCGCGGTGCACGACGCCGTGCCGGTGCGCCTCGGCCAGGCCGAGCAGCGCCCCCTTCAGCACGGTGAGCGCGGCCTCGGGGCCGGTGGCGCCCTCGTGCTCCAGCAGCCGCCGCAGCGTGACGCCCTCCACCAGCTCCATGATGATGGCGGCGTCGTCGCCGGTCTCGGCGTAGTCGAGCACGCGGGCGGTGTGCGGGCTGTCGATCTCTTTGATGACCAGGGCTTCGGAGCGGAAGCGGGTCAGGAAGGCGGTGTCGTGGCGTAAGGCGTCGGATAAGTGCTTGACGGCGACGGCCAGGCCGTCGGAGTCGCGGACGGCGAGCATCACCCGGCCGGTCCCGCCGTGGCCGAGTTCCCGGATCTCCGTGTAGCCGGGAACCTCCATGCTGGGACCTCCTGACCGGATATAGATCCTGATGTCGGGACGCTATCCCGGCGTCACCGCTCGTGTCGAGTCCCTTCGCGCGAGTAACCGGAACCGTGCCACAATCGGCATGTCTACTATGCGGGCTAGGAGGAAAGCTCAGGCGGCGAGGCGGCCGGACAGGAGGGCGCGCACGTTGCGGGCGGCCTCGCGGCCGGCCCGGTTGGCGCCGATCGTGCTGGCCGAGGGGCCGTAGCCGACGAGCTGGAGGCGGGGCTCCTTCACCACCTGGGTGCCGTCCACGCGGATGCCGCCGCCCGGCTCGCGCAGGCGCAGCGGGGCGAGGTGGTCGAGGGCGGCGCGGAAGCCGGTGGCCCAGATGATCACGTCGGCGGGCACGCGGGTGCCGTCGTCCCACGCCACGCCGTCCTCGGTGACGCGGCCGAACATCGGCAGCCGGTGCAGCGCACCCTTGTCCATCGCCTCCCGGACGACGGTGCTGTAGGTCAGGCCGGTCACGCTCACGACGCTCTGCGGCGGCAGGCCCGCGCGGACGCGGGACTCGACCATGGCCACGGCCGCGCGCCTGGCCTCCGTCCCGAAGTCGTCGTCGCGGAAGACGGGCGGCCGGCGGGTGACCCACACCGTGGCGGCGGCCACCCCGGCCAGCTCCGACAGCACGTGCATCGCCGACGCCCCGCCGCCGACCACGACCACGCGGCGCCCCGCGAACTCCCGCGGCCCCCGGTAGGCGGCGTAGTGGAGCTGCCGGCCACGGAAGCCGGCGGCTCCCGGGTAGTACGGCCAGTACGGGCGCGTCCACGTGCCGGTCGCGTTGACCACGGCCCTGGCCTGCCACTCCCCCGCGTCCGTCTCGACCGCCAGCCGCCCCCGCGCGCCCTCGCGCACGGCGGTGACCCGCACCGGGCGCACCACGCGCAGGCCGGTCGCGCTCTCGTAGGAGGCGTAGTACGCGGGCACCACCTCGGCGGCCGGGCGCCCGGGCTCCCCGCCCGCCTCCTGCCGCCCCAGGCCGGGCAGGTCGAAGACGCCGTGCACCTTCTCCATGGTCAGCGTGGGCGAGCGGTGCCGCCAGGCCCCGCCCGGGCCGTGGCCGGCGTCCAGGACGACCGGCTCGATGCCGTACCTGCGCAGGAAGTACGCGCTCGACAGGCCCGCCTGCCCGGCGCCGATCACCACGGCCTCGCTCAGCTCCACGTCAGGCTGCAACCGTGATCGGCCGCCGCCTCTTCCCTGGAGCTCAGCCGCGATCGGGCACCGGCGCGGTCGAGCCGCGCACGACCAGCTCGGTGGCCAGCTCCACGTGGTGGGAGTCGACCTTCTCCCCGGCCGCCAGCCGCAGCGCCGTGCGCAGGGCGACCCCGCCCATCTCCCGCAGCGGCTGCCGGACGGTCGTCAGCGGCGGCGAGGTGAGCTGCGCGATCTGGGTGTCGTCGAACCCCACGATGCTCAGGTCCTCGGGGATGCGCAGCCCGCGCGCCCGCGCCGCCTCCATGACCCCCACGGCCACCTCGTCGCAGCCGGCGAAGATCGCCGTCGGGGCGTGCGGCAGGTCGAGCACCGCCGCCCCGCTCGCCATGCCGTCGTGGTAGCGGAAGTGCCCGGACCGGACGTATCCGGGTAGCACCGGCGCCCCCTCCGCCTCCATCGCCGCCCGGTAGCCGTGCAGCCGCGCCTGGTTGCAGGCCGCGGCGGGGGGCCCGCCGATGTAGGCGATGCGGCGGTGCCCGAGCGAGAGCAGGTGCTGGGTGGCGGACAGGCCGCCGGCGAAGTTGGTGGAGCCGATGCTGGTGACGCGGGTGCGCGGCAGGTTGAGCGGGTCGATGAGCACGAGCGGCAGCCGCGCCCTGGCCAGCGCGGCGGGCTGCCCGGAGGTGAGCTCGCCGGTGACGGCGATCAGCGCCCGCCGCCCGGCGGCCACGAGCTGGCGGGCCCAGGCGGTGGTGCGGGCGGTGCCGCTCCTGATGCTGACGACGATCCCGATGCCGGCCTCCGCGCCCGCCGCCACCGCGCCCTGGATGATCTCGGTCGAGTACGCGTTGAGGTCGGCGTCGAACTGCAGCTCCACCGTGGCCAGCCCCGGCGGCTCGCGGCGCGGCGCCGGAGCGACGTAGTCGTGCTGCTGCAGCAGCGACTGCACGAGCGAACGGGTCGCGGGCGAGACGTCGCTGCGGCCGTTGAGCACCTTGGAGACGGTCGCGACCGACACTCCGGCGGAGGCCGCGACCGTGGCCAGCGTGGCGCGTCTAGGACTGGATGGCATCCGCACCCCCTCGCCCCCGCACCTCTGCGGGAGTGACGAGCCGCCGGTCGTGGCCGACGTGCCTGGCCGGGCCGGTCAATCGTACGACGCCGCGGCACGGCAGGTCCGCCGCCGACGTGCCGGCCAGCACCTCGACGTCGCCGGGCTCGACGACGCGGCGCAGGTCGCGGCCGGTGAAGGCGGTGCGGTCGGCGTGCACGAGGAAGGCCACCTCGGCGCTCTCGCCCGGCTCCAGCCGGACCCGCGCGTAACCGGTGAGCTGCCGCACGGGCCTGGTGACCTGGGCCAGGAGGTCGTGCAGGTAGAGCTGGACGACCTCTTCCCCGGCCCGGCCGCCGGTGTTGCGGACGGTGACGGTCGCGGTGAACTCGCCGTCGGTGGGCACCTCCTCGGCGCTCAGCCGCAGGCCGGTGACCTCGAAGGTGGTGTAGGAGGCGCCGTAGCCGAAAGGGAACAGCGGCGTCGGGTCGAGGTTGCTGATGCCGTGGCTGTCGGTGCCCAGCGGCGGCTGCAGGTACGTGCCCGGCTGCCCGCCCGGGTGGCGCGGGATCTGCACCGGCAGGCGGCCGACCGGCTGGACCCGGCCGGACAGCACGCCGGCGATGGCCGCGCCGCCCTCCTCGCCGGGCATGAACGCCTGGACCAGCGCGGCGGCGTGCTCGTGGATCTCGCCCAGCGCGTACGGGCGGCCCGAGACGACGACCACGACCAGCGGCGTGCCGGTGGCGGCCAGCTCGGCCAGCAGGTCGGCCTGCACGCCGGGCAGCCGCAGGTCCTCGGCGTCGCAGCCCTCGCCCGACGTGCCGTGCCCGAACAGGCCGGCCAGGTCGCCCACGACGGCCACGCACACGTCGGCGTCGCGGGCGGCCGCCACGGCGTCGGCGAAGCCCGAGCGGTCGTCGCCGCGCACGTCGCAGCCCTTCGCGTAGCGGATCTCCGACTGGGGCAGCTCGGCGGTGAGCGCGTCGAGCACGGTGGGCGCCTCGATGCCCAGGCCGAGGCCGGGGTGGCGGGGCAGCACGTGGTTGGGGAAGGCGTAGCAGCCCATGAACGTGCGGGGGTCGTGCGCGGCGGGCCCGACCAGCGCCACCCGGCGCGGTGCCGTGCCGCCGTGCTCCTCCAGGAGGGGCAGCGCGGTGCCCGCGTCGAGGAGGATGATCGACCGTTCGGCCAGCTCTCTGGCCAGGGCCCGGTTGGCGGGCGAGTCGAGGTCCACGGACTCGGCGCCGGCGACGGAGCCCTCCGGCGTCCAGCCGGGGTCGAGCAGCCCGAGCTGGGCCTTCTGGGTGAGCAGGCGGCGCACCGCCCGGTCGACGACGGCCTCCGGCAGCTCGCCGCGCCGCACCCGCTCGGCCAGGTGCTGCCCGAAGCCGAGCGTGTCGGGCAGCTCGACGTCGATGCCCGCGCCGAGCGCGAGCACGCCCGCCTCCTCGTGATCGGCGGCGACCAGGTGCATGCTGGCCAGGAACGGCACGGCCCAGTAGTCGGAGACGACGGTGCCGGTGAACCCCCACTCCTCGCGCAGCACCTCGGTCAGCAGCCACGGGTCGGCCCCGGCGGGGACGCCGTCCACGTCGGCGTAGGAGTTCATCACCGAGCGGGCGCCGCCCAGCGCGATGGCGGTCTCGAACGGCGGCAGGATCATGTCCATCAGCTCGCGCCGGCCCATCGGCACGGGCCCGTGGTTGCGGGCGGCGCGCGAGGCGGAGTAGCCGGCGAAGTGCTTGAGGGTGGCGATGACGCCGGCGCTCTCCAGGCCGCGCACGTAGGCGGCGCCGAGCGTGGCGACGACGTACGGGTCCTCGCCCATGGTCTCCTCGACCCGCCCCCACCGGTAGTCGCGCACCACGTCGAGGACGGGCGACAGCCCCTGGTGCACGCCCACGGCCCGCATGTCGCGGCCGATCGCGGCGGCCATCCGCTCGACGAGCCCGGGGTCGAACGTGGCGGCCCAGGCGATGGCCGCCGGGTAGACGGTGGCGCCGTAGGCGGTGAAGCCGGTCAGGCACTCCTCGTGCACGATGGCGGGGATGCCGAGCCTGGACGCCGCGACGACGGCGTGCTGCTGGCGGACGACCTCGGCCGCGCCCTGTGCCGGGGTGACCGGGGCGCTGCCGTGCACGCGGGTCAGGTGGCCGAGCCCATGGCGGACCGCCTCCTCGAGCGGCACGGTGCCGGAGGCGGCGAACACGTCCTGCATCGGCGCCACGTTCAGCGGTTCGGCGCCGGGCTCGGGCTCCGGCTCGTCACCGGAGCTCATGTCGTTGCCGAGCCACCGGCTGCCGAGCTGGCCGATCTTCTCCTCAAGGGTCATCTCGGCAAGGAGGGCTTCGACTCGGTCGGCCACGGCGAGCGCCGGGTCCTGCCACGGGCGCACTGCCCGCTCCGCCGTCGGGGTCCGATCAAGAGCCGTCATGTGGTGCGCTCCTTAAAGAGGTGCTGTGCTGCCGCAAGTTTTCGAAATGTTTCGACACCGATGGGCAACCTCCGCGCAAGCCTTCCGCTCTGGCACGGAGCAGGTGAAGACTGGCGGAAAGTTACCTTACACGTGGGCTCCAGGAAATCCACCCGTTTCCTGATCGACAAGGTCTTGACACCCTTATTGCCGAAACCTAGATTGGCGAACCCCGCGGTCATGTCGAAAATGTTTCGATGAGCTGACTTTAGGAGGAGTGGAAAGTGGCATCGCGAGATGCCGATCCACGACCGCCGGCCATCGAGTCCGATGATCAACGCGCCGCGACCCCAGCCCGCGGCATACAAGTACGGAGATCAGCGTGGAGTCCAGGACAACCTCTCGCCGCAATTTCCTCAGCCTCGTCTCCATGGGTGTCCCCCTAGGAGCAGCACTGGCCGCCTGTGGCGGCACGGGGCCCACCCAGACCGGCGCCGGTGGCGGCTCGGGCAACGCCACCGCCAGCACGGGTGGCGGCGGCGGTAAAAGTGCCACGTACTGGTACCTGTCGACGCAGCCGCAGGAGGGCGTGCGCACCAGGACCGTCGAGCGGCACAACAAGGCCAACCCCAACGGGACGATCCAGGGCACGACGTTCCAGAACGACGCGTACAAGACGAAGATCAAGACGGCCATCGGCGCCGGCCAGGCCCCCACCCTCATCTGGGGCTGGGGCGGCGGCACCCTGCGCAGCTACGTGCAGGCGGGCCAGGTCGAGGACCTGACCTCGTGGTTCGACCAGAACCAGGCCGTGAAGGACAAGCTGTTCCCGTCCTCCTTCGGCGCGGCCACCATCGACGGCAAGATCTACGCGATGCCGTGCGAGACGCTGCAGCCCATCGTCCTCTACTACGACAAGCGGGCCTTCGACAAGATCGGCGCGCAGCCGCCCCAGACGTGGGGCGACATCCTGGACCTGGTGCCCAAGTTCAACGCCAAGGGCATCGCCCCGTTCTCCCTCGGCGGCCAGTCCCGCTGGACGAACATGATGTGGCTGGAGTTCCTGTTCGACCGCCTGGGCGGCCCCGAGATCTTCCAGGCCGTCTTCGACGGCGAGAAGGACGCCTGGAACAACCCGCTCGCCATCCAGGCGCTGGGCGAGGTGCAGAAGCTGGTCAAGGCCAACGGTTTCGTCAAGGGCTTCTCCTCCATCACCGCCGACTCCAACGCCGACCAGGCGCTGCTCTACACCGGCAAGGCCGCGATGATGCTCCACGGCGGCTGGACGTACGGCAGCATGTCGACCGACGGCGGCGACTTCGTCTCCGGCGGCAACCTCGGCTACATGAACTTCCCGCCGATCGACGGCGGCAAGGGCGACCCCGGCAACACCGTCGGCAACCCCGGCCAGTACATCTCGATCTCCTCCAAGGCCACGCCGGAGCAGAAGGAGATCGCCAAGAAGTTCTTCGCCGGCGCGCTGATCGACCAGACCGCGGTCAAGGAGTGGGTCGGCACGGGCGCCGTCCCGATCATCAAGGGCGCGGACGCCGAGTTCGCCGCCTCCAAGGACAAGGACTTCCTGACCTTCGTCTACAACATCGCCGTCAACGCCAAGTCCTTCGCCCAGTCGTGGGACCAGGCGCTCAGCCCGACGGCCGCCGAGGTGCTGCTGGACAACATCTCGAAGCTGTTCCAGCTGTCGATCTCGCCGCAGGAGTTCGCCACGAACATGAACGCGGTCATCGGCAAGTGAGCGCGGTCACGACCACCGCCAGGCCCGCCTCCCGGGCGGGCCGTGGCGGCTCACTCGGGTGGATGACCGTCCCGGCGCTGGTGTTCTTCCTCGGGTTCGCCGTCATCCCGCTGATCGGCGTGCTCGCGCTGAGCTTCGCGCAGTGGGACGGGCTCGGCGAGATCGGCGTCGCCGGGTTCGCCAACTGGGGCGCGATCCTGAGCGACCCCGGCCTGCCGCACGCGCTGTGGATCACCTTCCTCGTCATGGCCGTGTCGTGGGCGGTCCAGACACCGGCCAGTATCCTCATGGGGGCGTTCCTGGCCGGGCACCAGCGTTACCGGGCGGTCCTGTCGGTGGTGTTCTTCATCCCGCTGCTGCTCAGCTCCGCGGCGCTGGCGATCACGTACAAGGCGCTGCTCGACCCGAACTTCGGGCTCGGCGCGGGTCTCGGGATCCCCCTCCTCGTCCAGGACTGGCTGGGTGACCCGGTGCTCGCCTTCGGCGTGGTGATCTTCGTGGTGTCCTGGCAGTACATCCCGTTCCACTCGCTCATCTACCAGGGCGGCGTCCGGCAGATCCCGCGCTCGATGTACGAGGCCGCGGAGCTGGACGGAGCGGGCCGGGTGCGCAGGTTCTTCAGCATCACGCTGCCGCAGCTCAAGTACACGATCATCACGTCGTCGACGCTGATGGTGGTCGGCTCGCTGACCCTGTTCGACCTGATCTTCGTGCTGACCGCGGGCGGCCCCGGCGACGCGACCCGGGTGCTCGCGCTCGACATGTACAAGCGCGGTTTCCAGGCCAACCTCATGGGCCCGGCCAGCGTGATCGCGGTCATCCTCGTCCTCGTCGGTCTCGCCCTGTCGCTGCTGCTGCGCCGGCTCGGCGGGCGCGACTCCGGCCACAGCCAGCTCGAAGGGGCCTGACGCATGACGACCGTCCCCACGAGGGCGCCGCAGAGCACCGCCGCCGCCAAGAGCGACCCCCGCCACCGCCGCAACGTCAGGCGCAGCAAGGAACGGCCGAACTACCTGGCCGGCCTGACCAGCGTCCTGTGGCTGGTGATCGTCGTGGTGCCGATCTACTGGATCGTCATCACGAGCTTCAAGTCGCAGTCGAACTACTACCAGGAGAACCCGTTCGCGCCGCCGGCCGAGCCGACGCTGGCGAACTACCGGCTGGTCATCGAGTCCGACTTCGTCCAGTACTTCATCAACAGCGTGATCGCCACGATCGGCGCCGTGGTGCCGGCCGTCGCGGTCAGCTTCATGGCGGCGTACGCGATCGTGCGCGGCCGCCGCAGCCGCCTGCTGCGCTGGACGAACTCGCTGTTCCTGATGGGCCTGGCCATCCCGCTGCAGGCGACGATCATCCCGATCTACCTGATCATCATCCAGCTCGGTCTGTACGACTCGCTGATGGCGCTGATCCTGCCGTCGATCGCGTTCGCCATCCCCCTGTCGGTGCTGGTCCTGTCGAACTTCATCAGGGACGTGCCGAAGGAGCTGTTCGACTCGATGCGGATCGACGGCGCGACCGAGCGCGGGATGCTGTGGCGGCTGGCGTTCCCGCTGACCCGGCCCGCCGTGGTCACGGTGACGATCTACAACTCGCTGCAGATCTGGAACGGGTTCTTGCTGCCGCTGGTGCTCACGCAGAGCCCCGGCAAGCGCACGCTGCCGCTGGCGCTGTGGTCCTTCCAGGGCCAGTACAGCATCAACGTGCCCGCCGTGCTGGCCTCCGTCGTGCTGACCACGCTGCCCATCCTCATCCTGTACGTGGTGGGCCGCCGCCAGCTCCTCAGCGGCCTCACCGTGGGCTTCGGCAAGTGAGCTCGAAAATGAGAGCGCTCTCGCTGCGGCGCAGGTGCTCCATGTTCATCTCGTAGAAGCGGTCGTCCCCGCGGGCGACGTGGCCGGCGAAGGCCGCGTCGCCCGCGGCGGCCCGTTCCCGCATGAACCGCACCAGGTGCTCCAGCCGCTTGACCGCGGTCTCCACCAGCGCCGCCCGGTCGTCCGCGCCGAGCCCGTACGCGTCGGCGAACAACCGCAGCCGCCGCGCCTGCTCCCCCACCGGGATCCCGTCGCCGTCACCGGGATCGTGCAACGGCACGAACCGGTAGGCCGCGTACGCCACGTCCCACACGCGCGGCCCCGGGTGCGCCGTGTCGAAGTCGATGAACGCGACCGGCCCGCCCCGCCGGAACACGCAGTTGTACGGCGCCACGTCCCCGTGGCAGATCACCGCGGCCGGCTCCACCGGCGGGAAGTACCATTCGCCCGCGCGGGAGCAGCCCACGGTCGCGTCGTGGTAGCCGCGCAGCAGCCGGGCCACGCCCGCCAGCGCCTCGTCCGTGCGCACCCAGCCCGGCAGCGGGTAGCCGGCCGTCTCCCCCGGCACGAAGTCGAGGACCTCCCGCCCCCGCTCGTCGAGCCCGTGGCAGCGCGGCGCGCCGGCGAACCCCTGGGCCTCCAGGTGCCGCAGCAGCCGGTGCACGGCCGGGGTCCACGGGCCCGCCGGACGGCGTACGGTGGCGCCGGCCCGTACCACGTGGTTGACGCCCCCGCCCGCCAGCACCACTTCCTCGTTCTCCGGCACCGCACCTCCTTGATCGCGCCGGGACAGTGTGCCACGCGACCTTCAGCCCACGCGCCCCCTTTTCTCACCGGACTCCCAGGCAGACCGGGTAGAACAGGCGGATGGACGCTCCGCCGAGACTCCCTGTGGTGCTCGTCGTCGACGACGAGCCCAACATCCGCGAGCTGCTGCTCGACGCCCTGGAGCTGAACGGGTTCGAGGTGCGCACGGCCGCCTCGGGCACGCAGGCGCTGGAGTCCGTCCGCCGCGAGCCCCCCGACATCATCCTGCTGGACGTGATGCTGCCGGACCTCGACGGGTTCGCCGTGGCGCAGCGGCTGCGGCCGGACGGCGGCGGGCCGCCGGTGCTGTTCCTGACCGCCCGCGACACGGTGGCCGACCGGATCGCGGGGCTGTCGGCGGGGGGCGACGACTACGTGACGAAACCGTTCAGCCTGGAGGAGGTGGTGCTGCGCATCCGCGCCATCCTGCGCCGCACCGGCCCGCGCGCGGACGCCGCCGACGACGACGGGCTGCTCCGCTACGCCGACCTGGAGCTGGACGAGGAGACGCACGTCGTGCGGCGCGGCGGGCGGCGCGTCCACCTGTCGCCCACCGAGTTCGCGCTGCTGCGCTACCTGATGATCAACGCGGAGCGGGTGGTGAGCAAGTCGCAGATCCTCGACCGGGTGTGGAGCGCGGGGTTCGGGGCGGACAGCCGGATCGTGGAGTCGTACATCAGCTACCTGCGGCGCAAGATCGACGCCGAGGGGGCGCCGCTGATCCACACGCTGCGCGGCGTCGGCTACTCCCTGCGCGACCACACCCTTCTGGACCGCCGCCGATGACCGCGCGGGGAGCCGGGCGGGACACCGGGCGGGGCGCGGCGCGGGGTGCCGGGCGGGCGTGGCCGTTGCGGCATCGGCTGCTGGCGGCGCTGCTCGGGCTTTCGGCGGCGGCGCTGGCCGTGTTCGCGGCGGCCGGGGTGCTGCTGCTCGACCGCTCTCTGCTGTCCCGCGTGGACACGCAGCTCACCGAGTTCGCCACGAACTTCCGCAAGGGGCCGCCGCCGGGCGCGCCGGTGCCGCCGCCCCGGGACGACGTGGAGCTGCCCACCCAGTTCCGCCTGGCTATCTACAGCCCGTCGGGCACCGTGGTCCGCCGCCTGCCCGGCTCCAGCTCCGGCTCCGGCGACGGTGGCGGTGACGGTGGCGGTGGCGGCCCGGTCGTGCCCGCGAGCGCGATCGCCGACCCGCCGCCCGCCCCGTTCACCGTGCCGGACGGGGCGGGCGCGGGCGAGTGGCGCACCATCGTGGTCCGCCTGCCGGACGGCGACCGGGCCGCCGTGTCGATCTCCCTGGAGTCGAACCGCAGCACCGTACGGCAGCTCCTGCTCATCGAGGCGGCGGCGGGCGCGCTGGTGCTGGTCCTGCTCGGCGCGGTGGCGCTGGCCGTGGTGCGGTTGGGCCTGCGCCCGCTGACCAGGATGGAGCGGACGGCCGCCGCGATCGCGGCGGGCGAGCTGGACCGGCGCGTGTCCGACTGCGACCCGCGCACCGAGACCGGCCGGCTCGGCAACGCGCTGAACGTCATGCTCGGCCGCCTCAGCGAGGCCCTGCGCCAGCGGGAACGCTCCGAGCGCCGGCTGCGCCGCTTCCTCGCCGACGCCTCGCACGAGCTACGCACGCCGCTGACGTCCATCAGGGGCTTCGCCGAGCTGTACCGGCACGGGCGCAGCGAGCCCGACCCCGCGGTGGCCAGGATCCTGCGCCGCATCGAGGGCGAGGCGGAGCGGATGGGCGTCCTGGTGGACGACCTGCTGCTGCTCGCCCGGCTGGACCAGGAGCGGGCACTCGACCTGACGGAGGTGGACCCGCACGTCATCGCGGCCGACGTGGTGCACGGGGCGCGCGCCCGCGACCCGGAGCGGGCCGTCGAGCTGGTGCCGCCGCACCGGCCGGTGCGGATGCTCGCCGACGAGCACCGCCTGCACCGCGTCCTGTCCAACCTGGTCGGCAACGCCCTCGCCCACACCCCTCCGGAGGCGTCGGTCCGGGTGGTCGTCCGCCACGCCTCGAACCCCTCGACCCCCTCCGACTCCTCGGCACCCTGGCCCCTGTCGGAGCCCGTGCCGCACGACAGCACGGCGGGTGGCGGGGCGGAGGCGGTCGCGGTCGCGGGGGGTGAGGTGATCGGGGAGAGCGTGGTGATCGAGGTGTGCGACGACGGGCCGGGGATCGAGCCCGAGCACCTGCCGCACGTCTTCGACCGCTTCTACCGCACCGACGCGGCCCGCTCCCGCGCCGGCGGCGGCACCGGCCTCGGGCTGGCGATCGCGGCGGCGCTGGTGGAGGCGCACGACGGCCGCATCGAGGCACGCAGCCGCCCCGGCCACGGCACGTGCTTCCGCGTGGTGCTCCCGCTGCGCGGCCCGCGCGGCGCCTGACCCGTCCCCTCCCGTTAACCACCGATCCGGGCGGCGTTCACACATTATTCCCAGGTTGTTGCTGTCCCATATGGCTGACACGGAAGGAGAGCCATGCTGCGTAGATTTCGCAGACGTACCGTCTCCGCAGGTCAGCCCGCACTCCCCGAGGAGGGCAGGGCGGGAACCGCGGCACCAGAGCCGACCAGCCCGCCCGGACCGGTCAGCCCGGTCAGCCCGGTCAGCCCTCGCGCGCCGGGCGGGACGGGGCGGGCGGGCCGGGAGGCATGCGGATGGGGCACGCGCTGAAGGACAAGTTCCTCAAGGACGCCGGCTTAAGAAGCTCTACGAGCAGCAGTACGCCGCCCTATACCGCAAGCTCCTGGCCGGCGGCACCGCCACGGGGCTGCTGGAGCGGGCGGTGGCGGCGTACGAGCTGAACGAGGGCGCCGACACCGCCAAGGCCAGGCAGGAGGCGGCTACCCTGCGCGAGACCCTGGAGACCCGCGCGAAGGCGCTCAGCTCGCTCGCCTCGTGATCAGCGGCGCGCCCGGAACGCCACGGCGGTCGTGGAGGTGATCGCGGTCACCAGCACGACGGTGAGCAGGACGGTGTTCAGCGGGTTGCGGCGGCGGGCGGGTGGCTCGGCACGCTGGACGTGCCGCCGTACCGACGGGGTGCTGCTCGGGGTGGGCGCCGGGCTCGGTGACGGCTGCGCGCGGGGCGGCGCCACGGGCGCGGCGGCGGGCGGGGCGGCGGGCGGGGCGACTTCCCTGGGCACCGCCCGCGGCTCGCGGCGCGGGCACTCCCCCAGCACGACCCCGCCCGCGCACACGCCGTCGGGGTAGACCGTCACGTGCGGCACCGTCACCTCGGGCGTGGCCCGCCGCTTGGCGCGCGGCATCGAGATCGACACCTTGGGGTCGGGCGAGCGCCGCGTGGACACCCGGGGCACCTTCACGGTGGGCCCCACGGTGACCCGCTTGGGGGGCGCGGGCCGGCGTACGGACACGCGCGGCACGGGCCGCGGCGACGGCACGCGCCCCACCTTCGGCCCCGGCACCGCCCGCGGCACGGGCCGCGGCGAAGGCACCCGCCCAGCCGCCGGCACCGCTCTCGGTGACGGCACCCGCCCAGCCATCGGCACCGCCGCACCCTGCCCGGCCACCGGCACGGCCGCGGCTCGGGCGGCCACCACCGGCACTGCCGGCACCCGCGCGGCCGTCACCGGTGGCGCGGCCACCCGCCGGGCCGTCGCCCGCGATGCGGGGACGTGTGCGGCCATCGCCCGTGGTGCGGGCACCTGTGCGGCCATCGCCTGCGGCATCGGGCCGGCCATCGCGTGTGGGGCCGCGGCCTGCTCGGCCGAGGGGGCGAGCCACCGGTCGGGGTCGGCGGCGGCGAAGCCGGCGGCGGCGGTGAGGGCGAGGGTGACGGTGAGGGCGAGGGTGGCGGCGAGCAGGAGGGGCGCGCGTCGGACGCCCACGGTCACATCCCCCCGCCGATCCGCGTGAACTCCTGCAGCGCCTCGCGGAACGCCTCGGGCCCCACGGCCAGCGGCCCGTCGAAGGCGCGGGAGATGTCCCACGTCAGGTAGGTGCCGAACCCGATCAGCGCCGCCGTGGCCACCAGCGGCAGCAGTGCCAGCCCCCGTGGCCGGGCCCCGGCGAGGAACGGGAAGACGATGACCAGCACCCCGGTGAGGATGGTGAGCAGCAGCAGACCGTCGGGTGGCGTGGCGGCGGCGTCGGCGGTGCGCTGGGCGCGGGCGGTGGAGATGGCGCTGATGTGCTCCAGGACGCTCGCCTTGGCGTCCTCCTCCTCGTTGTCGTGTGTCTGCAGGGCGTTGACCCGGGCGCGCAGGTCGTCCATGCGCTCGTCGCCGACGGGGTGCATGTGCCCGCCGGCCATGAGCGGCCACTCGTCCTTGGCCACGAACGCCACGTAGTCGCGCAGCGATCTGCGCACCTCGTCGGGCGCGGAGCCGGGCAGCCCGGACGCGGCCCAGTAGGCGTCGACGGAGGCCTGGCTCTCGGCGTGGGTGTTGAGCCTGGCGGCGTCGGCGGTGGTCCACGGGACGATGATCGCGATGGCGAACACCAGCAGGAACATGGCCGACAACATCGCGCCGGCGTGCGCGGCGGACGGCCCGCTGGGGTCGCGGTCCTCCCCGGCTCCCTTCACCCGCCGGAACACCAGCGCCATGAGCGCCACCGCGCCCATCGCCGCCAAGATCGAGAGTGTGTACGCCACCATGAAGATCTCCCGGATCTCTTTCGGATACGCAGTGTCACATTACTATCACACAGCGCAATGATGGCGTGAGGCCCTGAAAGGTAAAGTCCCGGGCAAGCGACACGGCCGGGCCCGGCGTCGCGCGGCCCCGTGATCCGCGCGACCCCGGCCCCGGCCGGCGAGCTCCGCACCTGGGCGATCGGGCCGGGCGATCGGGCCCGGACGATCGGGCCCGGGATCGAGCCCGGACGCTTCAGGAGCGGAGCCCGCGGCGGACCGCCGGGGAGCCGCCGCCGCGGGCGTGTGAGCGGGCGTCCGATCACCGCGTGGCACAGTCGCGGTGAGCACCGCTACAGGCGCGTCCTCCAGGAGAGCGAGGTGACGGGGGGTGAGGTGACCGGGACGGCCGCCGCATGGCTACGTGCGGGACCGCCCCGGTACGGCCGCCGGACCCGGCGCCGGCATGGCGAGGACCGGCGCGGCGGCGTGGCAGCTGCTCCACGGGGCCGACGGACACCCCCCCTGCGCGGCGAAGACCCGGCCGTCCCTCCGCGAACGGCCTGGAGGTCTTCACCTGCGCCCCTCCCACGGGGGACGCCTCACATCCTGGGGCATTCCCGCTCGCAGCGCTTCAGGGTCCGTCCCAGGGATTACCCCTGGAGCGCGGCGATTCGAGCACGCTCAGCAGCTCCAGCCATCCGTGGAAGGGCTCGGACCGGTCGCAGCCCTCCCGCGTCACCAGCCCGTGGACCCCGTCCGTGCCGTACTCCAGATCGACGATGAACCGCATCAGGCCTCCCGGCTCACCGCGAGCCTAGGAATCCTGCCCCGGGACCGCACCTGGGGATAACCCCTGATTTTCGGGCGGGCTCTGGACACATGGACAGGCATGTCTCCACCGGAGGTCTCGACACGGCCCGCGAACCTGGGATACCCAGGATGCGGAGGGTCGTCATGGCTGAGGCGATCGCGATGTTCGTCGGGCGGGACGCCGAGCTCCGCTGCCTGCGGGAGGAGTTCGAGCGGGCCCGTGCGGGCCTGCCCAGGCTCGTGGTGGTGGAGGGGCCTGCGGGGATCGGGAAGACGACTTTGGTCCACCGGTTCCTGGAGGGGTGCGGGCCGGCGGACGTGCTGTTCACCGATGGTGACGAGGGCGAGAAGCTGCTGCCGTACGGGACGTTGACGAGGTTGTTCGGCGGCCCGGCCGGGCTGCCGGAGCGGCTGACGGAGCTGGGGCTGGGCCTGGGGTCCGGGCCGGACGGGCAGTCCCGGTTGCCCGATTCGCTGGCGGTCCGGGCGGCCCTGCCCGATCCGCTGGCCGTGGGCGCGGCGCTGCCGGACGCGCCGCCGTTCAGGGCGGCGCTGCCGGATCCGCTGGCGGTCGGGGCGGCGCTGCTCGACGTGGTGACGGAGCGGCAGCGCAGCGAGCCGCTCTGCCTGGTCGTGGACGACGTGCACTGGGCCGACGAGCCGACGCTGCGGGCGCTGACGTTCTGCCTGCGCCGGCTGCGCGTGGACCGGGTGCTGGCGGTGCTCATGCTGCGCGACGCGGCCGCGCTGGCGGGGCCGGAGGGGCTGCTGCGGCTGGTCGCCGCCGACCACACGCGCCGGCTGCGGCTGTCGGGGCTGGGCGCTCCCGAGGTGGGGGCGATGGTCGGCGAGCTGGGCGGCGCGCCGGTGTCGCAGCGCGGCCTGGCCCGGCTGGTCGAGCACACCGAGGGCGTGCCGCTGCACCTGCGCGCGCTGCTGGAGGAGGTGCCCGCGGCGGCCCTGGACGATCTGGGCCAGCCGTTGCCGGCGCCGCGCTCGTACGGGCTGCTGGTGCTGGGGAAGGTGGCGCGGTGCGGGCCGGCGGCGCGGGAGCTGATCAGCGCGGTGAGCGTGCTGGGCCTGTCGTGCCCGCTGCACCTGGCGGCCAGGGTGGCCGCGGTGGAGGAGCCGCTGCAGGCGCTGGAGCAGGCGGTGCGCGAGGGCGTGCTGCTGGAACGCTCCTCCGCGCGCGGCCCGCTGGCGGCGTTCGCGCATCCTCTGGACCGGGCGGCCGTCTACCGCGACCTCGGCCCGGCGCACCGCTCGGCGCTGCACGCGCGGGCCGCGCTGGTCGCGGAGGGCGAGCAGGCGCGGCTGCGGCACCGCATCGAGGCGGTGGCCGGCCCGAGCCCGGAGCTGGCCGCCGAGCTGGCGGAGCTGGGCCGCACGCAGGTACGGCTGGGCGCGTTCGGCAGCGCGGCCGAGCACCTGAAGGCGGCGGCGGAGCTGTCGGGCGATCCGGCTCCGCTGGCGGCGGAGGCGGTGGAGGCGCTGCTGCTCGACGGGCGGGTGGAGGAGGCGGCCCGGCTGACCGCGAGCCTGCCCGAGCGGGCGCACGCGGCGGTCCGCGGCTACGCGCTGGGCCATCTGGCGATGGTGCGCGGCCAGATCGAGGAGGCGCGCGCGCACCTGGTCACCGCGTGGGAGCGGGCCGGCGCGCCCGAGTCGGGGCTGGCCGCGCGGGCGGCGCAGCAGCTCGCCATGCTCTGCCTGGTCAAGGCGGAGGGCAGGCAGGCGGCCCGGTGGGCGGAGCGCGCCAGGAACTCCCCCGGCTACCGCTTCAGCATCGACTACAACCGGTACACGCTGCTGGCCGGGCTGGGCGTCTCCGGCCAGATCGACGCCGCCCTGGCCGCCACGACCGACCTGCCCGCGCCGTCGTCGGCGTCGATCGCGGAGCTGGACGCGCTGCTCGGCCGCGGGGTGCTGCGCACGTGCAGCGACGACCTGCCGGGCGGGCTGGCCGACCTGTCGGGCGCGGTCGCGGCGTGCGGCGAGCGCTCAGTGCCCTTCCGCATGCTGGCCATGGCGATGCTGGGGCAGGCCGAGTACCGCGCCGGCCGCTGGGACGACGCGGGCCTGCACGCCGAGACCGCCGCCTCGGTGGCCGACGACGCCGACCAGCGGTGGCTCTCGCCGGTCTGCCACGCGGTGGCCGCGCTCGTGCCGGCCGCCCGTGGCGACTGGCCGGCGGCCGAGGCGCACGTGGCGGCGGCCCTGTCGGCGAGCCAGGGCGCGGGTGTGGACGCGGTGGCCTCGCTGGCGTACGCGTGCAGCGCCGCCGCGCACCTCGCCACCGCCCGGGGCGACCACGTCCGGACGGTGGAGGCGCTGGAGCCGCTGGTGTCGGTGAAGGTGCACGACATCGTGTACGAGCCCGGCATCGTGCAGTGGCTCGACCTGCTGATCGACGCCCTGGTGGCCCTCGGCGAGCAGGACCGGGCCGAGCTGCAGCTGGCCGGGATGGAGCGGCTGGCGGGGCGGCGCGGCAGGCGTTCGGCGATGGCGGCGGCGGCCCGCTGCCGGGGCGGCCTGCACGCGGCCCGGCACGAGAACGACCTGGCCGAGGCCGCCTTCACCACCGGCCTGGCCCAGGCGGGCATGGCGGGGCTGCCGTTCGACGAGGCGCGGCTGCGGCTGGCGTACGGGCGGTTCCTGCGCAGGCTGGGCCGGCGCCGGCAGGCGCAGACGCAGCTCGACCTGGGGCTGGCGCTGTTCGCCCGGCTGGGCGCGCTGCCGTACGTGGACCGGTGCGAGCGGGAGCTGAGCGCGTGCGGGCTGCCGCGCGCCGAGTCGGGGGCCGCGCCGCTGCTGCGGCTGACGCCCCAGGAGCAGGCGGTGGCGCGGCTGGTGGCGACCGGGATGACGAACCGGCAGGTGGCCAGGGAGCTGGTGCTGAGCGTGAAGACGATCGAGTACCACCTGGGGAACGCGTTCGCGAAGCTGGGGGTCAGCTCGCGGGTGGCGCTCACCACCAAGATCCAGTCAGGCGCGGACGGCGGCTGAGCGGGCCCCTTGGGTGCCTTCCGGGCGCTGACCGGGGACGATCGGGCGCCAGCAGGGGGCTGACCGGGTTTCCTGACCTTCTGTCGGGCGGCCGGGAAGGAGCGGTTAGGCTGGTGCCGACGATGATCAGGGGGCGTCGTGGACCAGTTCGTGCTGCTCATGCTGGTGGGGCTGGGCGCCCTGGTCACGGTCCCGCTGGGCGAGCGGCTGGGGCTGCCGCCGCCGGTGCTGATGACGTTGCTGGGCATCCTGCTGGCCGTCCTGCCCTTCGTCCCCGACGTGGACGTCCCGCCCGGCATCGTGCTGCCGCTGCTGCTGCCCCCGCTGCTGTACGCGGCGGTGCAGCGCACGTCGTGGCGCCAGTTCGCGGCCAACTGGCAGCCGATCTTCCTGCTGGCCGTGGCGCTGGTGTTCGTGACGACGGCGGCCGTGGCGGGGGCGGCGCACGTGCTGGTGCCGGGGCTGCCGCTGGCGGCGGCCGTGGCGCTGGGCGCGCTGGTGGCGCCGCCCGACCCGGTCGCGGCCACGGCGGTGGCGGGCCGGCTGGGGCTGCCCCGGCGCATGGTGTCGCTGCTCGAAGGCGAGGGGCTGTTCAACGACGTGACCGCGATCGTGCTCTACCACGTGGCGATCGCGGCGGTGGTGACCGGCTCGTTCTCCTGGCCGGGGCGCTGGCCGAGTTCGTGCTGTCGGCGGTGGTGGCCGTGCTGGTGGGGCTGGCGCTGGGCTGGCTGGGCGGGCGGCTGATGGCGTTGCTGGGCGACGCGACGTTGCAGGTGGGGCTGTCGCTGCTGGTGCCGTTCGCGGCCTACGCGCTGGCCGACGAGTGGCGCGGCTCGGGCGTGCTGGCGGTGCTGACCAGCGCGTTCTACCTGAGTGATCGCATGGCTGACGCCGACGACGTGTTCGGCAGGTTCGCCTCCACGACGTTCTGGCAGGTCGTGGACACGCTCGTGACCGGGGTGGCGTTCGGGCTGATCGGGCTGGAGCTGCACGCGGTGTTCGGCACCGTGCACGGGCGGCTCGTGACCGTGCTCGGCTGGAGCGCGGCCGTGGTCGCGGTCGTGGTGCTCGTCCGGCTGCTGTGGCTGCTCCCGGCCGCGTGGCTGGCGCGGAAGGTGGGCCGGGGCGGCGACACCGAGGTCCCGCTGAGCTGGCGCGAGACCGTGGTGATGTGGTGGGCCGGCATGCGCGGGGTGGCGTCGGTGGCGCTCGCGCTGGCCATCCCGCTTCAGGCGGACGACGGCACGCCGTTCCCCCAGCGGGCGGTCATCGTGTTCGTCGCGTTCGCCGTCATCCTGACCACGCTCATCGCGCAGGGGCTGACGCTGCCGTGGCTGGTGACGCGGCTCGGGGTCAAGGCCGACACGGCGGCCGAGCGGGAGCTGGAGAAGCGCCTGGCCCTGCGGGCCGCCAAGGCTGCCAAGCGGCGGCTGCGGGAGATCGACGAGGCCGAGGAGCTGCCCGAGGACGTCGTCGAGGTGCTCAACAGGCGCATGCTCGACCTGGGCTTGCGGATCAGCCCCGAGGTGGCTGACGAGGAGCGGCGGGAGGCGTTCGAGCAGCGGGCGCGGCGGGTCAGGCTGATGCGGCGGGTGCAGGCGGAGATGATGTCGGCGGCCCGGCAGGCGGTGCTGGAGGCGCGGCGCGACCCCAGCGCCGACCCGGTGGTGGTGTCGCGGGTGCTGCGGCAACTCGACGCCAGGAGCCTGCGATGACGCGCCTGTCCCTGTTCCACGGCACCCTCAAGCGAGTGACGGTGTGTGACGGTTCGCGGCAAAGGGTAGTCAATAGACATGCTGCGTATCGGCACGTGGAGGTCTCCCGCGTCGGTCGATGTCATCGCCTGCGGCTGGCACGACGACGGTCCCGGCCCGCTCGGCACGGGCATCAAGCTCATCTACGACATGTCGGGCCCGGCGCCGCACCTGCCCGGGCTCAAGGTCGGCGCCCTGGTCGCACGGAGCACGGAAGAGATCGCCGAGCTGCTGGTGCAGGGCATGGACGTCGTCCTCACCGCGCCCGGCGGCTGCCCCGCCGCGCCGGTGGTGGCGGCCGGCATCTGGCACTACGGCTGGACCCGCCACGATCGCGGGGCCCTGGCCGGGGCGACCGTGGCGGGGCTGGCGCTGGCGGCGCAGCCCGGCCCGTGCGTGGTGGAGATCTGGCGCGACGGGCGCAGCTCGCTCGACGGCGACGTGACGGCGGCGGCGGTCCGCGCCGACCTGGCCGACCGCTTCGCAGGAGGCCGCTACCGCACGCCCGAGGTGACGGTGCCGCTGGAGTCGGTACGACTGAGCCAGGTGGCGCCGAGCCGGGTCCGCATCGCGCTGGCCGCCGCCATCTGACCGGTCCCCGCGACGGTGACAGTGGGCGGTGCGACGAAAAGGCGCGCCGTCTTGGTGGTCCACGACGAATCCGCACGCCCCGCGATGGCATAACGTCGCAGGGGATCGTGACGGAAAGGGCAGGCTGTGGTCGAGGTCAGAGAACTCCACGAGATGGCGGAGCTCGAACGCGTGGACGCGCTGTTCGACGACATCTGGCAGTTCGGCCCCGGCGCGCCGCCCATCACGATCGAGCTGATGCGGGCGCTGTCGCACGCGGGCGGCTACGTCGCCGGCGCCTTCGACGGCGAGCGGCTGGTCGGCGCCTCGGTGGGTTTCCTGGCGGCCGGCCGCGCGCTGCACTCGCACGTCACGGGCGCGACCCTGCGCGGCGCCGGGCTGGAGCTCAAGCTGCACCAGCGCCGCTGGGCGCTCGAACGCGGGCTGGAGCGCATCACCTGGACCTACGACCCCCTCGTGCGCCGCAACGCGCACTTCAACCTGGCCAAGCTGGGCGCCCGGCCGGTGGAGTACCTGCCGTGCTTCTACGGGGTCCTCGACGACGCGATCAACCAGGGCGACGAGACGGACCGGCTGCTCGCCTCCTGGCCGCTGGCCGCACCCCCCGTGCGGGCCGATCGCCCGGTTCCGGACGACGTGGTGGTGGCGCTGGCCGACGAGGGCGGGCGGCCGGTGACGGCGTCCGTGGCCGGTGCCCGTACGGTGCTGGTGGCGGTCCCCGAGGACGTCGAGGGGCTGCGGCGGGCCGACCCGGGCGCGGGCAAGGCGTGGCGGCACGCCGTCCGCGAGGTGCTCGGGGGTCTGATGGCGGAGGGCCACGCGGTCACGGGGTTCTCCGGGAAGCGGTACTACGTAGTGGAGAGAGCGTGAAGATCACTGGAGTCGAGCTGCGGCGGATCGCGATGCCGCTGGTGGCGCCGTTCCGCACCTCGTTCGGCACGGAGACGGCCCGCGACGTGCTGCTCGTGCGGGTCGTGACGCCCGACGCGGAGGGCTGGGGCGAGTGCGTGGCCATGTCCGAGCCGCTCTACTCCTCCGAGTACGTGGACGGCGCCGCCGAGGTGATCCGCCGCTTCCTGCTGCCCGCGCTGCCGAAGAACGTCGGCGCGTACGACGTGGGCCGCGCCCTGGAGCCCATCAAGGGGCACCGCATGGCCAAGGCGGCGCTGGAGACGGCGGTGCTCGACGCGCAGCTCAGGGCGTCGGGCGAGTCGTTCGCCCACTTCCTCGGCGCGGCCAGGACGCGCGTGCCGTGCGGGGTGTCGGTCGGCATCATGGACTCCGTCCCGCAGCTCCTCGACGCGGTCGCGGGCTACCTCGACGAGGGGTACGTCCGGATCAAGCTGAAGATCGAGCCCGGCTGGGACGTCGAGCCGGTCCGGGCCGTGCGCGAGCGGTTCGGCGACGACGTGCTGCTCCAGGTCGACGCGAACGCCGCCTACTCCCTCACCGACGCGCCCCGCCTGGCCAAGCTCGACGCGTTCGACCTGCTGCTGATCGAGCAGCCGCTCGCCAACGACGACCTGGTCCAGCACGCCAAGCTGGCGCAGCGGATCAGGACGCCCATCTGCCTCGACGAGTCGATCGAGTCGGCCGAGCACGCCGCCGCCGCGATCGCGCTCGGCTCGTGCTCGATCGTCAACATCAAGCCCGGCCGGATCGGCGGCTACCTGGAGGCGCGGCGCATCCACGACCTGTGCCGGGCCAACGGCGTCGCCGTGTGGTGCGGCGGCATGCTGGAGACGGGCCTCGGCCGGGCGGCCAACGTGGCGCTGGCCGCCCTGCCCGGCTTCACCCTGCCCGGCGACACCTCGGGCTCGCGCCGCTACTTCGCGACCGACGTGACCGAGCCGTTCGAGCTGGTGGATGGCCACCTGGAGGTGCCCGCAGGGCCGGGGCTCGGGGTCGAGCCGATCCCGGCCGTGCTGGACGAGGTGACGACCGCCACGGAGTGGATCACCCTCTGAGCCTCGGGACCGCGGCCAGCAGGGCCCGCGTGTACTCATGGGCGGGCTCGCCGACGACCTGCTCGGCGGGCCCCGCCTCGACCAGCCGGCCCCGGTGCATGACGGCGACGACGTCGGCCACGTACCGGACGACGGCCAGGTTGTGCGAGATGAACAGCATCGTCAGCCCCAGCTCGTCGCGCAGCCCCCGGATCAGGTTGAGCACGGCGGCCTGCACGGACACGTCCAGCGCGCTGGTGATCTCGTCGGCCACGAGCAGGCCGGGGTCGCCGCCCAGCGCGCGGGCGATCGCGACGCGCTGGCGCTGGCCGCCCGACAGCTCGCGCGGGTAGCGGCCGGCCAGCTCGGCGGGCAGCCGGACCAGCCCGAGCAGCCGCTCGACCTCCCCCGGCCCGGCGCCTTCGGCGATCGTGCGGGCGACGGTCATGCGGGGGTTCAGCGACGCGTACGGGTCCTGGAAGACCATCTGCGTGCGGCGCGCGCCCTCCACCGTGCCCGTGTGGGGCACGAGCCCGCACACCGCCCTGGCCAGCGACGACTTGCCCGACCCCGACTCGCCGACGAGGCCGACGATCCGGCCGTCCGGGATCTCCAGCGTGACGTCGTCCACGGCGGTGAAGCGGCCGTAACGCACGCTCAGGTTTCTGATGATCATTACGCCTCCCAGCAGGCGACCCGCTGCCCGGCGCCGCGGGCGGCGAGCTCGGGCCGGTCGCTCTCGCATCGTGCGGTGGCCAGGGCGCAGCGCGGGGCGAACGCGCAGCCCGGGCCGACGTCCGCCGGGCCCGGCTGCGCGCCGGGGATGCCGGCCAGCGGCCGCTCGCGGTCGGTGTCCAGGTCGGGCAGCGAGGCGATGAGCGCCTTCGTGTACGGGTGCGCGGCCCCGCCCGCCAGCCGGCCCGCGGGCAGCTCCTCCACGACGCGCCCCGCGTACATGACCACGACCCGGTCGCACAGCTCCCCCACCACGGCGATGTCGTGGGAGATGAACAGGGTCGCCGCGCCCGTCTCGTCCACCACCTCGCGCAGCAGCCGCAGGATCTGCCGCTGCACGGTCACGTCCAGCGCGGTCGTGGGCTCGTCGGCGACGATCAGGCGCGGCGTGCCCATGAGGCCCATGGCGATGACGGCGCGCTGCCGCATGCCGCCCGACAGCTCGTGCGGGTGCCGCCCGGCCAGCCGCTCCGGCTCGGGCAGGTGGACGTGGCCGAGGCGGTCCACGGCGCGGCGGCGGGCCTCGGCGCGGCTCGCGCCCTCGTGCACGACGGCCACCTCGGCGAGCTGCCCGCCCACCTTGAGCGCCGGGTTGAGCGCGGCCAGCGGGTCCTGGAACACCATGGCGAGCGCGGTGCCCAGCTCCCGGTCCGACAGCGTGGCCACGTCCCGGCCGCCGAGCCGCAGCGCCCCGTACGTGACCGTCCCCGGGTACGGCACCAGCCCGCCTATCGCGGCGGCGGTCAGGCTCTTGCCGCTGCCCGACTCGCCCACCAGGCCGACGATCTCGCCGGGCGCCACGCTCAGGGACACCTCCCGTACGGGAGTGAGGCCGCCGGGGAAGGCGACCGTCAGGTCCCGCACCTCCAGCACCGCGCCGGGGTCCGGCTCGCCGGGCGGCGCGGCGGCCGGGGCCGGGGCCGGCGCACCGGTCGCGGACGTGCGGGCGGCGGCCCTGGCCAGGGCGTCGCCCAGCAGGTTGAAGCCGATCCCGGCCAGCGCGATCGCGGCGGCCGGGCCGAGCGCCACCTCCGGCGTGACGTAGATGCGCGGGAACCCGTCGAACAGCAGCCGCCCCCAGTCGTACTGCGGCGGCTGCACGCCCAGCCCCAGGAACGACATGCCCGCCAGGCCGAGCAGCGCGCCGCCGAACGCCTGGGCGAGGTTGAGTATGAGCGGCTCGGCGATGTTCGGCAGCACGTGCCTGGTCAGGATGCGGCGGCGGGGCACGCCCAGCATGCGGGCCGCCGCCACGTAGTCCGCCCCCGCGACCCGGGCGGCCAGCGTCTGGGTGAGCCGGGCGAAACCGGGCGCGATGGCCGCCCCGATCCCGAGCACCGCGCCACGCGCGCCCAGCCCGGTCACGACCGCCGTGAACATCGCCAGCAGCAGCCCCGGGAACGCCACCAGCGCGTTGACCGTGGCCGTGACCAGCCGGGCGGCCCGCCTGGGCAGCACCGACGGCAACGTCCCCAGCACGACGCCCGCCACGGCGCCGACGAGCGTGGCGGCCAGGGCCAGCAGCAACGAGTAACGCCCCGCCACCAGCACCCTGGCCAGCAGGTCGCGCCCCAGGTTGTCGGTGCCCAGGGGATGCTCGGGGCTCGCGCCCTGGAGGATGGCGGCGGCATCGATCCGACCCGCCGCCTCCCCCCAGACCAGCGGCCCCACTACGGCCAGCACCACCATCCCGGCCACGATCACCACCCCGCCCACCCCGGACGCGCCGAGCCGCCTGACCCACCCGAACCGTCCCGCGCGCGATGGCCCCGGGTCCGGAGACCCGCCGCCTCGCAACCACCGGCCCCGCACCGGCCCGCCGACGCGCGACCGCCCACCCGCCTCCGGCTTGCGGCCCTGCGGCGGGCTTGACGACACCGGGCCGTGCCCATCGGGCACGCCCGCGAGCGGTGAGCCGGGCACGGGAGACGTGCCCGGCGCAGGCGACATGCCCGGCACAGGTGGGTCGGTGCTGGGGGGTGGGGTCATCATGCCTCCTTGATCGCGGACGTCGGGTCGAGCGCCCCGAGTGCCAGATCGACCGCGAGGTTCACCACCAGCACGATCGCCCCGTAGACGAGGATCACGCCCTGGGCCACCGGATAGTCCTTCTGCGTGATCGACTCGACGATCTTGAGGCCGAGCCCGGGCCAGGCGAACACGTACTCGACCAGGACCCCGCCCGCGATGAGCGAGGTCAGCAGCAGGCCGCCGACGGTCAGGGTGGCGGTGAGGGTGTTGGGCAGGACGTGCCGCAGGTGCAGCCGCCCGGCGGGCAGGCGTTTGGCGCGGGCCAGCCGCACGTAGTCCTTGCCGAGCTCGCGCAGCGTCTCCACGCGCGTGATGCGGGCGATCATGGCGGCCGGTCCGATGGCGAGCGCGACGACGGGCAGCACGTACGTGGCGGGCCCGGCCATGCCGGCGGGCGGGAACCAGCCGAGCCCGATGGCGAGCACGGCGACGAGCCCGATGGCGTACAGGAACTCGGGCAGGGCCACGGCGGCGCCGGTGGCGGCGCTGAAGGCGAGGTCGGTGCCGCGGTTGCGGCCGTTCTCGGTGCGGACGGCCGTCCACATGCCGAGGGGGACGGCCACGAGCAGGGCGAGGGCGGTGGCGAGGAGGGCCAGGGCGAGGGTGTTGGGCAGGCGGGTCAGGATGACGTCGCCGACGGGCTCCCCCGTCAGAAACGATGTCCCAAAATTTCCGGACAGGACGTGGGTGGCGTACGTGAAGAGCTGCTCCGGCAGCGGCCGGTCGAGCCCGAGCGCCGCCCGCCGCGCCGCCACCAGCTCCACGGGCGCGGCGGGCCCCAGCGAGGTACGTACCGGATCGCCGGGAATGAGATGCACCATCGCGAACGACGCCACCATCAGCACCACCAGCGACACCAGGAACCGCACGACCCGCCGCACCCCGGCGCGGGCGCCCACTCAGCCGCCCTGCCCGAGCCGGATCGACGTGGCCACGAACAGCCCGCCGACCTGCTCGTACGTGGCGCCCTTGGCCGCCTGCAGCACGGTCGTCTCCGTCACCGGCACCAGGTCCGCGCTCTCGAACAACGCCGACTCGGCCTCCAGCCACTGCGCGCAGCCCTCGGCGGCCGGTTTCAGGCTCGCCTCGGCGACGAGCTTCTCGTACCGGTCGTTGGACAGGTGCGCGAAGTTGGCGCCCTTGGGGGCGGCCGGGCCGGACAGGAAGCCGACGAGCTGGCTGGGCAGCGGGACGCCGATGGGCAGCCAGACGACGTCCCAGTCCTGGGTGGCGTTCAGGGACTCCGACAGCTTGGTGTCGATGACGCCGTTCAGCTTCACCTCGGCCCCGGCCTTGCGCCAGGCGGCGGCCAGGTACTCGGCGGCGGCCTGCGTGCCGGCGCCGCGCGTGGTCGCGTACAGGTAGCGCAGGGTCAGCCGCTCGCCGTCCTTGACGCGCACGCCGTCGGGGCCCGCCCGCCAGCCGGCCGCGTCGAGCGCCGCGGCGGCGGCCGCCGGGTCGTGGGCGGGCACGTGCCCGGTGACGGTGTCGCCCTGGCAGGGCCGTGGCGGCAGGACGAGGCCCGTGGGCGTCTTGCCGGTGCCGCCGGAGGCGATGCCGGCCAGCTCCTTCAGGTCGACAGCCTGGGTGAGGGCCTTGCGGACGGCCGGGTCGGCGGTGGGGCGGTCCTCGCCCTGGTGGTAGAAGAACTCGCCGTTGGCCTCCGAGACGGCCTTCTTCCCGATGCCGGGCGTGGCCTCCAGGCGGGCACGGTCGGGGCCGTAGAGGGTGGCGCCGTTGATGGTGCCGGAGATGAGCAGGTTCGCGGCGGTCTGCTCGTTCGGTACGACCTTCAGCACCACGGTCTCCGGCGCGTCCTTGATGGTGGAGCCGGGCCGGCCCCAGGCGTACTCGCGGCGCACCTTGAACGTGTAGTGGTCGCCCGGCACGGCCTCCGTGAGCTTGTAGGGGCCGCTGCCGGAGGTGCCGCGGGCCAGCAGCGAGCGGTCCTTCAGCCCCTTGCCGCACACCACGAAGATCAGCCGGGTGCTCTCCAGGATGAAGCTGAACGGCTTCGGCATCGACAGCGTCACCGTCCCGGCCGCGTCGTCGGCCGTGGCCTTCATGCCGGTCGGCATCAGCACGCCGTAGATGGGCGACTTGGTGGCCGGGTCGGCGATGTGGTTGACGCTCGCGGCCACGTCGGAGGGTGTGACGCGGGCGCCGTCGGAGCAGGTGGCGTCCTTGCGCAGGGTGAAGGTGACCCTGTCCGGCTCCACCGCCCACTTCTCCGCCAGGCCCGGCACCACTTTGCCGTCGGCCGTGACGCCCGTCAGGGTGTCGTAGGCGAGCGAGAGCGTCGTGATGGTGACGCCCAGCACGCCCGTCGCCGGGTCGAGGACGCCGGGGTCGGACGGGAGCGCGTACGTGAACGTGCCGCCCCCGGTCGGCGCGGCGCCCCCTCCTCCCGTTCCTCCGCAGGCGGCGGCGAGCAGGGCGAGCGCGGTCAGGGCCGCCGCGCGTGGTGTTCTCATGTGGCTCTCCAGGCAGCGTGGGGGGAGAGCACCACCCTTGCCGCTCGGCGGGGCCCGTTCTTCGTGCCCGGTCACGAAAAAGCCGGGCGGGCTAGTGCCGGCGGCCGAAGATCCGGAGCTGGAGCTGCACGGTGAGGCGGGCGTCGGGGTCGTCGAGGTCGAGGCCGCCGATCTCGGCCAGGCGCTTGAGCCGGTAGCGGAAGGTGTTGGGGTGCACGTGCACGCGGGCCGCGGCCACGCTCACGTCGCCGAACGCGTCGAGATACGCCTCCAGCGTCGCGGCCAGCTCGGTGCCGTGCTCGGCGTCGTGGTCGAGCAGCCTCCGGTAGGGGCCGGTCGGCGCCTGCTCCTCGGCGGCGGCCACGTCGGCGACCTGGAGCAGCAGCGACTCGAAGTGCACCTCCGAGTATCCGGCGGCCCGGCCCGCCACGCCCCGGGTGCGCAGCACGCGCAGCGCCCGGTCGGCGTCGGCCCGCGACCGGGCGACCTGGGCGAGGCTCATCGCCAGGCGGCCGACGCCGATGTTGGCGGCGTGCCGGGGGCCGACCCTGGCCAGGAAGCTCTCGGCCACCCGCACGGCTCTGGCCTCCTCGTCGCCGCCTGGGGTCATGGGCAGCACCGCGTACGCGACCGAGCCGACGAGCGCGGCGGCGGCCTTGGGGTGGATCGCGGCGACGTGCAACGCCAGCGCGTCACAGAAGCGCTGCCGGTCGCTTTCGGCCCGCGCGCTCTCGGCCGCGTGATCGGCCCCCTGCTCGGCCCCCTGCTCGGCCACCTGCTCGGCCACCTGGCCGCCGGCCCCCGGACGCCACCTCCGCCCGCGCCCCGGGGCACGCCCTCACCGGCGCCTCCGCCCGCCCTTCTGCCGGCGCCCCCGCCGCGGCTGCGGGGCGCGCTCGGGGTGGCGGAGGCGGAGGCGGAGGCGGTGGCGGTGGCGGGGGTGCCGGTAAGGGCGGTGGCGGAGGCGGTGGCGGAGGGTGGGGTGGTGAGCTGGGCGGCCAGGACGCAGAGGCGGGTGGTGGCGATGCCGAGCCGGCCGGCCGCCTCCGCCGCGTCCGCGCCGCCGGCCAGCACCGTGGACAGCAGGTCGGCGCGCAGCCGGCGCTGGGTGTCGGCGCCGGCCCGCTCGTGCAGCAGCCGCAGCGCCACGATCTTGGCGGCGTCGGACAGCGCCCGCCGCCGCTGCGCGTTGAGCGGGTCGCGCACGGCCACCCAGATCGAGCCGAGGATCTCGTCGCCCGCCCGCACCGCGACGGCCTCCCGGTTGATCGGGCTGCCGTCGTCGAGCTCGATGTGGATCGGCTCCTGGCTCTGGTAGAGCCGCCTGAAGACGCCCTGCTCGTCGAGCAGGCGCAGGTAGCGTTCGGGCACCTGGCGGCCGAGCACGGTCTCGACGCGGCCCCGGTCGGCTTCGTCCTGCCGCCCCGAGTAGGCGAGGACGCGGGAGGAGCGGTCTTCGATCGTGACGGGCGCGTCGAGCAGCGCGCACACGGCGTTGGCCAGGGAGAACAGGTCGCCGTGCGCGCCCTCGCCCGGCTCGGCCAGCTCCCCCTCGGCCAGCAGCGAGCGCAGCAGCGCCGCCACCTGCGCCCAGGAGGCGGCCCTGGTCAGGCCGAGCACGGCGACGCCGGTCTCCCGCACGGCGGCGCGTACCCGCTCGTCCACGTCGACCGGCAGCTTCACCACGACGCCCGCCGCGTGCGGGGCGCGGGCGAGCAGCCCGCAGATGTCGGCGGCGCCTTGGACGCCGACGGCGAGCAGGATCGCGCCCGCGGGCACGATCAGCTCGTCGAGCGGGTCGTAGATGTGCACGCCGGTCACCTCGGCGTCGAGGCCGCCGGGCGAGGCGGCCACGTCGAGGACGGTGGTGCCGAGGTCGTGGATGATCCGCCCGAGACTGGCGCGTGGGCGGTCCCTCATGGCATCAAGATAGTCCACGCCGCGCCCCGCCCGGACGGGACAACTTCAGGGGTGGCGGGCGGTCAGCCGGCCTTGGGGGTGGCGCGGGCGCCCATGTGCACGTACGGGGAGCCGTCGGGCAGCTCGTAGAAGACGGCGGACATCCAGTCGGGCGAGCCGCCGAGCTTGAACAGGAACGTGTTCTGGTCCACGGGGACCATCGGGCTCTCCTCGGGCGGCTGCAGGGCGGCCAGCGCCCCGGTGGCCTCGTACCGCAGCCACGGCTCGCCGTCCCTGACGGACACCGTGATCAGGGCGCCGGCCCGCTCGTAGCGGCCCGCGTGGCGGGCGAGGTCCACCTCGGCAGGTGTCGCGGGCGGGACCGGCGCGGGCGGCACGGTGAGGCCGTCGAGCTCGGCGAACAGCTCGGCGCCGAGCGCCCGCGTGAAGGCGTTGGCGTGGCCGCCGTTGGCGGCGGCGCAGACGACGGTGCCGGTCTCGGGCACGACCCAGAGGATGGCGTGCTGGCCGATGGTGTTGCCGGCGTGGGAGATGACGCGCTTGCCGTCCCATTCGTCCACGATCCAGCCGAGGCCCCACTGGCGGCCGAGGCCGTCCGGGTTGGGGACGTCCACCTGCGGCTCCCACATCACGCGGGGGTCGTCGAGCAGGCCGCCCTCCAGGTGGGCCCGCCCGAAGGCCACCACGTCGGCGGGGCCGGCGCAGATGAGCCCGGCGGGCCCCATGCCGCGCATGAGCCCCCACTGCGGGGCGGGCGCGCCCTCCACGTGGCCCATCGCGGCGCGGAAGCGCAGCACGTCCTCGGGCAGGGTCCAGGTGTGGGTGAGGCCGAGCGGCTCGGCGATCTCCTCGCGGATCAGGTCGTCCCAGCGCTTGCCCGCCAGCTTCTCCGCGACGCGGCCCGCGATGACGAACCCGGAGTTGCAGTAGGAGTGGGTGACGCCGAGCGGGTGGTTCTGGGCCAGGTCGGCGCACGCCTCGACGTACTGGGCCACGCAGTCGTCGCCGCGCCCGGTGTCGAGGAACAGGTCGCCGTCGATGCCGCTGGTGTGCGTGAGCAGGTGGCGGATGGTGACGGTCTTGCTCACCTCGGGGTCGGCCACCTGGAAGCCCGGCAGCACCTCGGCGACCGGGGTGTCGAGGGTGAGCCGGCCCCGCTCGATCTCGCGCATGAGCAGGGTGGCGGTCCACACCTTGGTGACCGAGCCGATCTGGAAGAGGCTGTCGGTGGTCGCCTCGACGCCGGTGGCGACGTTCAGCGTGCCGGCGGCGGCCTCGTGCAGTTCCCCTTCGTGCAGGTACGCCAGCGCCGCGCCGGGCACCTCGTACTCGGCGATCAGCTCCGCGAGCCGCCGGCCCATTGCTCCAGCCACGCGATCATCCTTTCGTTGTAGTCGTAGCGGTGTGAGGGCCGGCCGCCGCCCTGGAACAGATGGCCGGCCCCCGGGTAGCGCACGAGCTCGACGGGCACCCGCCGCTCCCGCAGCGCGGCGAACCACTGCTCCGACTGGCCGACGGGGCAGCGGTCGTCGCTCTCGCCGTGCAGGAGGAGGGTGGGCGCGGTGACCTCGCCCACGTGGGTGAGCGGCGACTGGGCGGCCAGGTCGCCGGGGCACTCGTACGCCTTGAGCGCGAGCCCCATGTCGGACGTGCCGCTCATGCTGGTGAGATCGGTGACGGCGCCGCCGGCCACGGCCGCCTTGAACCTGCCGGTCACGCCGGTCAGCCAGCACGTCATGTAGCCGCCGTAGCTGTAGCCGGTGACCGCCAGCCGGTGGGGGTCGGCGACGCCCTCGGCGACCAGGGCATCCACGGCGGCGAGGAAGTCCTGCGTGTCGGCGAGCCCCCACGCGCCGACGGCGGCGGTGTAGAACGCCTCGCCGTAGCCGTCGCTGCCGCGCGGGTTGATCGCCAGCACGGTCCAGCCGCGGGCGGCCAGCACCTGGCGGTAGACGCGGAAGGCGTCGAGCACGGGAGCCCAGGCGTTGTGGGGGCCGCCGTGCACGTCGAGCAGGAGCGGGCCGGGGGTGGTGGCGTTCGCGTCGCGCCAGACGAAGCCCTCGATCTCGGTGCCGTCGGGGGCGGTGAACGTGCGGCGTTCCGGCACGTACAGGTCCACCCCGGCGGGCGCGTGGTCGGTGAGCCGCCGCGCGGTCGTCGCGCCGGGCTCCAGCAGGTAGACGTCGCCGGCGCTGCGCGGGGTCGCGGCCACGTACGCGACGCGGCCGGCCGCGGTGCTCACACCCGCGACGCCGGCGTCCTCCGGCACGATCTTGGCCGCGAGCTCGTCGCCCCTGATGCGGTACAGGTGGGTGTGGCCGCCGTCGCGGGCGCAGAACACGAGGTCGTCGCCGAGCAGCGCCGGGGAGGCGCCCGGGTAGCCGGGGTGGCCGGTCATCACGTTGCGGTCGAGGCCGATCTCGATCTCGGCGGCGCCGCCGGGGCCGAGCGCGTACAGGCGGACGTGCCCGACGGGGCCGCCCTTCAGCGCGGCGGCGACCAGCCGCCCGCCGAGCCACCACACGCCGCCGACCAGCAGCTCGGGACCGCTCAGCCGCTCAAGCTCACCCCCGCCTGCCAGGTGGGGAAGCGTGACGCTGTAGGCGGCGCCGCCCGGCCGCAGGTCGCGGTCGGCGTCGAGGTCGGTCACGAACGCCAGCCGCGTCCCGTCCGGCGACCACGACGGCTCGCCCGCGTGGAAGTCGCCCTCGGTGACCTGGACGCTCTCCCCCGAGGCGACGTCCACCACGAACAGGTGCGTGGTGACCCCGCGCAGCAGCCCGCTCCCGTCGGCCTTGTAGTCGAGCCGCCGCACCACGACGGGCGCGTCCAGGTCGGGCGCGGGCCCGGCGGGGCCGGCGTAGGCGATTCGGGTGCCGTCCGGCGACCAGCGGGCGGGCCCGGCGCCGAGCGGCGCGTCCGTCACCACGTACGGCTCGCCGCCGTCCATGGGCAGCAGGTGGAGCTGCGGCCGCCCGTCCACGGGCCGCAGGAACGCCAGCGTGCGCCCGTCGGGGGACCAGCGGGGAGCGCTGCCCTGCGCCAGCCGGCGCGGCTCGGCCCGGGCGCGGCCAGCCAGATCTCGGTCCGGTTCTCGTCGGCCGCCACGTCGGTGGTGGTGAGCGTGTACGCGACCGCGCCGCCGTCGGGGCGCAGCGCCGGATCGGCGGGCACGGCGAAACGGTGGAGATCGTCCAGACCCATGGGTGGCAGGTGCGCTGGCATATCCGCACCGTAGGGCATACTCACCGGGTCTGCTTCGGTCTGCCGGACGAACGGCGGCCCCCGCGTTGTGCCACCCGCCAACCGGGTCGAGGACAATGTGGGTGAGGACGTTAAGGTGTGAAGATCCTCCGCCGGTTTCGGCACCTCACTTCCCGAGGTACGCGGCGTTCGCGAGATTGGATGGTCAACGATGGTTGGCAAGCCGGAACGGCAGGTGGCCGTGTTCGGTGCCGGGTACATCGGTCTGGTGACCGGTGCCTGCCTCGCCGAGCTGGGGCACCGGGTGGTGGTCCGTGACATCGATCCTGAGAAGGTCGCCCTGTTGCGCTCCGGCGACGTGCCGATCTACGAGCCGGGCCTCGGCGACATGATCGTCAGGAACAAGGAGCGGCTGACCTTCACCCTGGATCTGGAGGAGGCCCTCGGCGGCGCCGAGATCGCGTACGTGTGCGTCGACACCCCGCCCTCGGCCTCGGGCGATGCGGACCTGTCGCGCATCTGGGCGGTGGTGCGGTCGCTGGAGGGCGCCACGCACCTGAAGGCGGTGGTGGTCAAGTCGACCGTGCCGGTCGGCACGGGCGCGCGGGTGCGTTCCGCGCTCGACGCGGCGGGCCTGGCGCACGTCGGCTACGCCGCCAACCCCGAGTTCACCGCCGAGGGCCGTGCGGTCACCGACTTCATGCGGCCCGACCGCATCGTCATCGGCGCGAGCGACGAGGCGACCGCGCAGCTCATCGCCGACCTGCACGACGGCGTCGAGGGCCCGGTCGTGGTGATGGACGTGCGCTCGGCCGAGATGGTCAAGCTCGCCTCCAACGCGCTGCTCGCCACCAAGATCAGCTTCATCAACGAGATCGCCACCCTGTGCGAGAAGACCGGCGCCGACGTCGAGGAGGTGGCCCGCGCGGTCGGCCTCGACCATCGCCTCGGCCCCCACTTCCTGCGCCCCGGCATCGGCTGGGGCGGCTCCTGCTTCCCGAAGGACTCCGAGGCGCTGCGGCAGCTGGCCAGCAACACCGGCTACCACCTGCAGCTCCTGTCGGCCGTGATCGAGGTCAACAACCTGCAGAAGCGGCGGGCGATCCAGAAGCTGAAGGACGAGCTGGGCACGCTGGCGGGCATGCGGGTGGCGCTGCTCGGGCTGACGTTCAAGCCGGGCACCGACGACATGCGCGAGGCGACCAGCACGGTGCTGGCCTCGCGGCTGCTGGCCGAGGGCGCCGAGGTGCGCTGCTGGGACCCGATGGCCCGGCCCGGCGAGGTCGAGCCGTGGGTCTCCACCACCCGCCACGCGACGCCGGAGGAGGCGATGGCGGGGGCCGACGCGGTGATCCTGGTCACCGAGTGGCCGCAGCTCAAGGAGGTCGACTGGGCGCGGGCGGGCGCGGCGATGCGGCGGCCGGTGCTCTTCGACGGCCGTAACCTGCTGGATCCGGCGGCGATGCGGGCGCTCGGCTACACGTACATGAGCGTCGGCAGGCCGTAGCCCCCTCACGGAATAATCCGTTGCGGTGCGGTGCTGATGACCGCACCATGTTCCTCATGTTCCCGTACGCGCGCCTCGCGACGCCCGCAGCCTCGCTGCCGGGCTCGTTCGCGTGCGACGGCCTGGAGCGCTGACCTCTCCTCGTGAATCCCGGGTGACCCGGCGGGGGGAGGTCGACGACCCTGACGGGTCACCGAAGATCCAGGTTCTGGGAAAGGGAACCGATGGCCAAGCAGGCCTACGTACGCAACAAGCCGCATCTCAACATCGGCACGATGGGGCACGTCGACCACGGCAAGACCACGCTGACCGCCGCGATCACCAAGGTCCTGGCGCAGCGCGGGCAGGCCACGTACACGCCGTTCGAGCGGATCGACCGGACGCCGGAGGAGGCGTCCAGGGGCATCACGATCAACATCTCGCACGTCGAGTACGAGACCGCCACCCGCCACTACGCGCACGTGGACATGCCGGGGCACGCCGACTACGTGAAGAACATGATCACGGGGGCGGCGCAGCTCGACGGCGCGATCCTCGTCGTGTCCGCGCACGACGGCATCATGCCGCAGACCAGGGAGCACGTGCTGCTCGCCAAGCGGGTCGGCGTCGAGCACCTGGTCGTCGCCGTCAACAAGGCCGACGGCGCCGACCCCGAGCTGACCGACCTGGTCGAGCTGGAGCTGCAGGACCTGCTCGCCGAGCACGGCTACCAGGGCGTCCCGATGGTGCGGGTGTCCGGGCTGCGGGCGCTGGAGGGCGACCCGGTCTGGACGGCGTCCGTCGAGGCGCTGCTCGACGCGGTGGACACGCACATCCCCGTGCCGGTGCGGTACGTGGACGCGCCGTTCCTGATGCCGGTCGAGAACGTGCTGACGGTCACCGGCCGGGGCACGGTCGTCACCGGCGCCATCGAGCGGGGCACGGTGCGGATCGGCGATGCGGTCGAGGCGGTCGGGTTCGGCGACGGGTTCTCCGCCGTCGTGACGGGGGTGGAGACGTTCGGCAAGACGATGGAGCGCGGCGAGGCCGGCGACAACGCCGCCGTGCTGCTGCGCGGGGTGCGGCGCGAGCAGGTGCGGCGGGGCATGGTCCTGGCCGCGCCGGGCACGCAGCGCGCCCGCGACCGCTTCACCGCCCGGGTCTACCTCCTGACGCCGGAGGAGGGCGGGCGGCGGCGGCCGGTCACGTCGGGGTACCGGCCGCAGTTCTACCTGCGGACCACTGACGTGCCGGGCGAGGTCGTCCTGCCGGGCGCCGACGCCGTGCCGGGTGAGACCGTCGAGGTGACGGTCGAGCTGGGCAAGGCCGTCGCCGTCGAGCCGGGGCTCGGCTTCGCGATCCGCGAGGGCGGGCTCACGGTCGGCGCGGGCACGGTCCTGACCGTCCCCGACGCCTGACGCCCCCGTGGTGCGGGACCGTTCATCACGGTCCCGCACCGCTGTGGATCACGGCTGGTCGAAGCGGACCCGGAGGGTGGCGCGGCGGGCCATCAGGTCGTAGGCCGGCAGCGGGCCAGGACCGCACGTGGCCGTGCCGATGCCCTGGTGGGCGAGGTCCAGGTGCACGTACACCCGCTCCCCCGCCACCAGGTCGGGCCGGTGGCGGGCGGCGGCCAGCTCCAGCGCGCTCCACCGCCGCACGGTCAGCCCGAACACCGGCTCGCCCGACACCCGGAACCCGCCCAGCTCGGCCCACCGCACGTCGGCGCGGTGCCCGTTCTCCTGCGGGTACACGTACGGCGTCTGCATCGACTCCACCGTGGCCGACCAGCGCCCCATCCGGGCGGCCATGCCGGTGTCCGGGTAGGCCTCCCCCGGCCCGAGGCCGAACCACGTCACCTGGTCGACGGCCGGGCCGGGCAGCGACATCGTGACGCCGAGCCGCGGGATCGGGTCGCGCCAGTTCCCCTCCGGCTCGATGTCGAGGAGCAGCCGCAGCCCGCCGTCGAACGTCCACCGGTACGTCGCCACCATCCCGAGGTCGGTGGCGGCCGGCGCGACCCGCGTCCGGACGACCAGCTCGTCGCCGACGGAGATGTCGTCCACCCGGTGCGTGAGCCGGTGCAGGCCGAGCCCGCGCCACCGCTCCTCCAGGCCGGCGGCCCGGTCGTTGTCGGTGGGGGCGCGCCACAGGTCGAGCCGGGGCCCGTCCACCTCCGTGCCGAACAGCCGGACGAGCCGCCCGGTCGCCGCGTCGAACGCGCACCCGCCGACGACCAGCTCGCCGCCCTCGCCGGGCGTGACAGGGTTGAACGCCACGGTCGCCACGTGCTCCCACGGCTCGGTGCGGGCCAGCAGCGCCTGACCCCACGCCACCTCGTGCCCGGCGGGCGCCCACGGCAGGTCCTCGGCCAGCACCGCCCGTACCGTCAGCCAGCGCTCACCCACCGGGCCTTCCGGCAGCTCGGGCAGCTTGCACTCGCCGCCCGCCGCGGGCACGTCGAGCGGCAGCTCGGCCAGGCTCTCGCCCTCCACCTGCACGGTCGCGGTGAACCTCAGGTGCGACAGGTCCGTGAAGCCGTAGTGGTTGACGACCCGCACCACCCCGTCGCCGAACTCGAAGCGGACCGGCTCGAACACCTTCTTCAGGTCGATCAGCCCGGGCGACGGCGTCCGGTCGGGGAAGACGAGCCCGTCGACGACGAAGTTCCCGTCGTGCAGGGGCTCGCCGAAGTCGCCGCCGTACGCGTACTCGTACGCGGGATGCGCCAGCCCGTGGTCGATCCACTCCCAGATGAACCCGCCCGCCAGCCGCGGATACCGCTCGAACAGCTCCTGGTACTCGGCCAGCCCGCCGGGCCCGTTGCCCATGGCGTGCGCGTACTCGCACTGCATGAACGGCATGCCGCGCCGCCGCGCGTCGAGCTCGGGGTCGTCGAGCGGGTCCTCCTCGCGCCGGCCGATGGCCTCGACCTCGGCGTGGGAGGCGTACATGCGGGAGTAGACGTCCGTGTGCGCGCACGAGCGGTCGCCCTCGTAGTGCAGCGGCCTGGACGGGTCGCGCTCGCGGGCCCAGTCGGCCATGACGGCGAGGTTGCGGCCGACGCCCGCCTCGTTGCCGAGCGACCACATGATGACGCTCGGGTGGTTCTTGTCCCGCTCGACCATGCGGCGCATGCGGTCGAGCAGCGCGTCGGCGTAGCGCGGGTCGTCGGTGGGGTTGGCGCGCCAGCCGACCTCGCCGAAGCCGTGCGTCTCCAGGTCGCACTCGTCGATCACCCACAGGCCCAGCTCGTCGCACAGATCGAGGAAGCCGGGGTGCGGCGGGTAGTGGCTGGTCCGCACGGCGTTGACGTTGTGCTGCTTCATCAGCAGCACGTCCTCGCGCATGGTCTCGTACGGCACCGCGCGCCCGCGCTCCGGGTGGAACTCGTGCCGGTTGACGCCCTTGAACAGCAGCGGGCGGCCGTTGGCCATGAGCACGCCGTCCTCGATGGAGATCGTGCGGAAGCCGACGCGCAGCCGCACCGTCTCCTCGGGGCCGCGCACCACGGCCTCGTACAGGCGCGGCGTCTCCGCCGTCCACGGCTCCACGTCCACCGTGACCTCGGCGCCCGGCTCCAGCCCGTCGATGCCCAGCTCGGGGACGCCGAGCGGGCCCGGCCCTTCGAGGTAGCTCAGCGTGCCGCGGCCGTCCCGGTAGGAGGCGCGGACGTAGACGTCGGCGGTGGAGCGGGTGAGGGTCACGTCGCGGAAGATGCCGGGCAGCCACCACATGTCCTGGTCCTCCAGGTACGTGGCGGCCGACCACTGGTGCACCCGCACGGCCAGCACGTTGCGGCCGGGGCGCAGGTACGGGCCCGCGTCGTACTCGACGGGCAACCGGCTGCCGGTCGAGAAGCCCAGCTCGTGGCCGTTCAGCCAGACCCGCGCGAACGAGTCCACCCCCTCGAACCGCAACCGGCCGCCCGTCCAGCCCTCGGGCAGGTCGAAGGCGCGACGGTAGTCGCCGGTCGGGTTCTCGTCGGGGACGCGGGGCGGGTCGATGGGGATGGGGTAGACGACGTTGGTGTAGGCGGGGGCGCCGTGCCCGTGCAGGACCCAGTGCGACGGGACGGGCAGGTCGTCCCACGCGGCGTCGTCGTAGTCGGGGTGGATGAAGTCGTCGGGGACGTCGGCGACGGGCGAGAGGCGGAACCGCCACGTGCCGTTGAGGTCGAGGGCCGCAGCGTCGGAGCGGAGTGCCGCCCTGGGCTCGAGCCGGCCAGAACCGGGGGAGAAAGTTTCGAGATCCATCGCCGCTGAGCCTAGAGGTTCGGGTGGGTTCCGTCAGTGATGGGTTCGGTGTCCGCCCCGGTTCACTCGCCTGACCCCGCCGCGCGCCCCGCTTCACGCCCCCGACCCTGCCCCGCCCTCCGCGCGTGCCTCGCCCTCCGGGCGTGGGCCGGCCGCGCCGGAGCGCGTCATCCGGCGGGGGCTCGGCACGGAGCCGGGCGGCTGGACACGACGCCGGGGACGGCCGCGAGGTAGCCGGCCAGCAGCGCCTCCGCGACCGCGCCCACGGCGGAGTCGGCGGGCAGGAAGGCCGGGCTGTGCAGGCCGCTCTCGGTGTCCACGCCCACGAACATCATCAGCGACGCCGCCACGTCCCCGTAACGGGCGAAGTCGTCGGCCCCGCACGAGCGCAGCTCGTCGTTCACCTCCCAGCCCTGCTCCCGCAGCAGCTCCCCGGTCCGCGCCGCCAGCCGAGGGTCGTTGACCAGCACCGGCTCCCCGGGGAAGATCTCGACCACCGCGTTGCACCCGTACGCCCTGGCGGTGTCCTCGGCGACCTGCGTGAACCGGCGGTAGAGCCGTTCGCGCCACTCCTGCGACATGGTCCGCAACGTGCCCCGCGCCACGGCCTCGCCCGGGATGGCGTTGGGCGCGGTGCCGGCGTTGACCGTGCCGAAGGTCACCACGGTCGGCGCCATCGGGTCGGCGGCCCTGCTGACGAGCTGCTGCGCGGCCACGATCACCTGGGCCATGGCGAGGACGGGGTCGCGGGTGAGGTGCGGGTACGCCGCGTGCCCCTCGCTCCCCTTGACGATCACCTTGAACTCGTCGGACGCGGCGTTCACCGGCCCGGGAGTGCAGGCGATCGTCCCCTCGCGCAGCACCGGCTGGACGTGGGCGCCGATCATGGCCCGCACGTCGTGCCTGCCGAGCACGCCGGAGGCCACCACGTCGAGCGCCCCGGAGGGGAACGTCTCCTCGCGCGGCTGCAACACGGCGAGCAGCGGCACGAGCCCTTCCGCGTTCCCTTGGGAGGCGATGGCGCGGGTGAGTGCCACCACGGCGGCCAGGTGCACGTCGTGGCCGCAGGCGTGCATGGCGCCGTTGACGGCCGCCCACGGCACGCCGGTGCGCTCCACGATCGGCAGCGCGTCCAGCTCGCCCCGCACCCCCACCGCCGGCCCCGGCCCGCCGACCCGCAGCACCGCGCCCGTGGTGGCCACGTGCTCGACCGCGCTGCCAGGCAGGTCGGCGGGCAGGTCGGCGGGCAGGGCGGCGAGCACCCGCCGCAGCGTCGGCCCTTCCTCTCCGGACACGTTGGGCGCGGCGTGCAGCTCCCGCCGCAACGCCACCGCCGCCGGCAGCTCCCGCCGCAGGGCCGCCCGCAGCGCCGCGCGCAGCTCCGCCCCCGGTGCCCCCTGCACGCCCGTCATCCGACCGTCGATGCTCGTCCCCGTCATGACCTCCCCAAACGTCCGTAGCTTCCCCCGGCGGAGCCGTGCCGAGCCCGCCCGAACCGATCGGGCCCGCGCTCAGACCAGGCTCAAACTGTTATGTGTGCCCCCGTCACCGCCACTCAAGCCCGGAATCCCCTTTTCACCCCAACCCGTAAACCCGCCGGGCGTTCTCGACTCCCACCATGGTCGCCACCCGCACCGCCTGCCCCGTGGACCACTCGCCGTCGGCCACGAACCCGCCCAGCACCCGCGCCATCGCCCGCCGCCAGAGCACCGCCCCCAGGTGGTGCAGCTCGGCCGGCCCGAACGCGTCGGAGGAGTAGAGCAGCTTCGCGAACGGCGCCACCTCAAGGCTCTCGGCCACCAGCGCCACGCTGCGCGCCCCGGTGTGGTTGACGCCGAGCCCCACGTCGAAGAACACGTTCGGGTACGCCTGCGCCAGGAAGCCCGCATGCCGCTGGTACGGATAGCAGTGCAGCAGCATGAGGGGCACCCCGGTCGGCTCGGCCAGCTCGATCAGCCCGCGCAGCAGCAGCGGGTCGGCCCGCCGCAGGTCCACGTCCGTGTCGCCGTACCCGATGTGGAGCTGCAGCGGCAGCCCGCGCTCCAGGCCCGTCCAGATGAGGTGCCGCACGAGCACGGGGTCGCTCAGCCGCCCGCCCCCGGCGGCGAACCACCGCCCGGCCGCGTCGGCGACCTCGGCGGGCGAGGGGGGCGCGGGGTCGAAGTCGAGCCCGCACCGGTAGGCGGCCACGCTCTTGAGTCCGCGCGCCGTACGCGTCCGCTCCTCCAGCGCGTCGGCGAACCGCCCGGCGAACGCGTCGGCCGCGCATCCGGCGGCCACCTGCTCGGCCACGCTCTCCAGCCGCACCACCTCGTCGGCGGGCGCCCCGCATGCCTCGGCCATCCCGGAAGGGCCGAGCAGTTCCTCGGCCCGGTAGCCGGTCTCGACGAGCAGGTGCCCGAGCCCGGCGGCCCCGAGCAGCAGCCGGTTGACCTCGGCGGCGCCGAGCCTGGCGCGCCTGGCCAGGTACTCCTCGGGCGTGCAGAAGGGGTCGAGCCCGAGCACGGGCGCGCAGTGGCGGAGGATGGCGTGCCCGAGCTGGGAGTCGAACTGCGTCATCCAGCCGGGCACGGGCCGGCCGGACTCGGTGATCAGCTCCTCGAACGCCCTGCGCGACAGGTCGTGCGCCGTCGCGCCGTGCACGTGGTGGTCCACCAGCGGCAGCTCCTCGACGGCCCGGGCGAGCCCGGCCGGCACGAGGTCGTACTCCATGGTCATCGGCGCTCCTCCCCCGCTCTCGTACCCCTGCCCCCGGACGCGGACACGCCGAAGGCCCCGCGCGGGAACGCGGGGCCTGGTGAAAGAGCGTCAGGCGGCGGCCTTGGCGGTCAGCGCCACCTGGGCCCGCTCGGTGACGCCGCTGACCGTGACGGCCACCGTCACCTGGCCGGGCCGCAGCGCCGTCAGCGTGCCGGACTCGGGGTCGAGGACGGCGACGTGCCAGGGCTTGGCCGTCTTGCGCGGGCCGACGTGCAGGTTCGGGGAGCCGGACCAGGTGGCCGACACCGGGTAGGCGGCGGGCACCGTGCGGGTGCCCTGCTTGACCGAGGCCGTGACCGGGGCGGGCGTGCCGACCGCGACGGTGGCGGGGGCGGTGAGGGTGAGGTCGTCCACGTGCGGGCGCACCTGGGTGCCGATCCAGTCGGGCGCGTCGGCGAACCAGTTGCGCTTGACGTGCTCGGCCTCGGCGCGGGTCACGGGGTCGACGCCCCACAGCGACCAGCCGGTGAACCCGCCGTCGTCGGGGGCGGTGGCGGGGTTCTTGCCGGAGTTGCCGTTGATGACGTACGGCACCGCGTCCACGTGCTCGGCGTGGAAGGTCCCGACGTGCGCCCCGATGAACGCGGCGCCCTTGCCGGTGGTGCGCTGGAAGTCGGCCAGCCAGCCCTCGACGAGCGCGGCCTCCTTGCGGTCGCCGAGCTGGCTGCCCTTGCCGGGCGTGGGGTCGCGCGGCGGCACGTGGAACAGGACGGCGACGGACCCGATCGAGCCGTTCTCCGCCGCGTCGTCCAGGAGGGAGCGCAGCCGGGCGACCTGCTCGTAGCCGCCGCCTCTGAGGGTGAGGCGGGAGGTGTCGAGAGTGATGAAGCGGGTGCCCTTGTGGTCGAAGGTCTGGTACGTGTCGCCGAAGACGGCCCGGAAGTTGTCGATCTTGCCGCCCATGACCTCATGGTTGCCCGGAACGTAGTGATATTTCACCGTTCCGCCGAGCTCTTCGTCGAGGATCTTCTTCGCCAGCGCGAAGTCCTCCGGCGACGCCTCGTCCACCAGGTCACCGTTGATCACCAGGAAGTCCGGCCGGGCGGCCTTGATCTCCCGGAGGGTGCGGCGCGCGTTCCTCACGATGTCGCTGTCCGGGTCCCTGGCCACGAACTGCGCGTCCGACATGACCGCGAACCGCCACGGCATCCCCGCCACCTCGTTCCTGACCACGGGGTCGGCCACCTTCGGCGCCGCCGGGGCCGAGACCGACGGCGGCACCTTGGCGACCAGCCCGTCGATGAGGATCTCGTTGGTGTACTTCACGTCGGCCTTGGTCTCGGCCACGTAGAAGCGCCGCAACTTCAGCGGGTAGTTCACGCCGGGAGGCACGGTGAACTCGACGTACTTCCAGCCGGTCCACGTCATGTATGGGCCGCGCAGGATCTGCGACTGCCCGAGCGCGTCGTAGAACTCCAGGCTCGGCCACTCGCCCTTGCCGGTGGAGTTGATCCACAGCCCGAACGCCTGCGGCTGCCCCTCGACCACGATCTGCTGCGGCGGGCTGGCGTAGGCGGCCCGCGTGGCGGTGGAGGTGGTGAAGTCGTAGGACAGCTTGAGCCCGCCCCCGCTCTGCCCGGGGGCCGCCGACAGCGAGCCGGTGGCGCGGGCGGCGGCGAACGTCCAGGAGGCGGCGTCCTCGAAGTCGGCGACCGGCTTCGACTCGAACCCGACCGTCACCGGCACGGCGGTGCTGATCGTGCCGACCTTGGCGGTGATCAGGCCGGAGCCGGTGGCCCGCTTCGCCTTGACCGTGAAAGAGCCGTGCTCGGCGGCGGTGACCTCGAACAGGCTCTTGTCGTAGTCGAGCGTGAGGTCACCCGGCTCGATGGGCGCGGAGTTGCCGTTGCGGTCGTAACCGACGACGCCGAACGTGGCGGTGCCGCCCTCGCCGGCCATGCCGAGCCGGTCGGCGGTGGCGCCGAGCCGCGCCAGCGGCTGCAGCACGGTCAGCTCGATCGTGCCCTTGGCCTGGCCGCGCGAGGCGGTGACGGTGGTGGTGCCGGGCACCAGGGCGTGGAAGCGGCCGTCGCGGATGACGCCGTGCACGGCCGGGTTCGCCCGCCACGACGGGGTGCCGGCCGCCGGGCCGTACGTCTCGTCGTAGCCGGCGGCGGTCAGCCGCCTGGTCAGGCCGGGGAAGACGCGGTCGGGGCGGCCGCCGACGACGGGCCCGACGCCGGGCGCCCTGGCCGGGTCGCTGGCGGTCTCCAGCCAGAAGCCCTTGAGCTTGCCGCTGCCCTCGGGCGCGTAGAGCGCCAGGCCGTTGGGCACGTGCCGCTCGCCGCCGTCGGACGGGCTGTTCTCCACCTGCACGTCGGCGGAGCCGGGCTCGCGGGCCAGCATGGTCGAGGAGCCGCCGCCGTCGAGGTTCAGCGCGTTGGCGGCGCCGAGGTCCACCATCATGGCGGCCAGCTCGTTCAGCGTGACGCCGCGGCTGTCGGCCTGGCGGCCGTCCACGGTCAGCAGGTACATCTTCCTGCCGTCCGCCGAGAAGCCGACCGCGGTGCGCGGGTGGGCGGCCGTGTCGGTCGAGTTCTGGACGACGCCGTCCTTGACGAGCAGCTGGTTGCCGCCCACGGCGGCCTTGACCGGGCCGCCCTCGGAGGGTTTCGGCTGGTAGGCCACGTCCACCTTGTCGCCGGGCTTCAGGGCCGACAGGGCGGCGGCGCCGGCGTCGCGGCCGAGCAGGATGGTGGTGCCGGCGGGGATCGGGCCGGTGCCGGCCGAGCCGCGTACCTCGGAGACGACGCCGTTCACCAGCACGACCTCGGCGACGGACGTGGCGCCCTCGACGGCGCGGGCCCGCGTGTAGGAGCCCCAGAGCGGCGTGAACAGCCCCACGCCGTCGCGCTGGACGATCTGGTTGAACTGGGTGAGCTTGACCGGCGCGCCTCCGGCCGGGGTGGCGGTGCCCTCGAAGTACATCTTGAGCACGCGGCCGAGCCCGTCGCCGTCGATGGCGACGGCGTTCTCGTGCCCGGACACCGGCGACTGGATCAGCGTGCCGTTCTGCACGCCGATGCCCTGGGCGGCGCCGGAGTTGTTGATGTCGAAGAAGTCGCCGTTGACGGCCGCGACCGCGCGCGAGCGCTTCGCGGGCCCGGACAGCGGCTCGGTCTTGGACACCTCGCCGGAGAAGACGTAGTCGGCCTTCGCGCTGCCGAGGTCGGCGGTCATGGCGTCCGCGCGCAGCCAGCCGAGCGCGTCGTAGGTGTCGAACGAGGTCAGCGAGATGCCCGGCGCCACCGGCCGGGTCTTCTTGGCCGTCTCCAGCCGCTGCGGCACGGCGGCGGTCGGGGCGAGCAGCGTGGAGGCGGCCGGGTAGGACGACGCCGTCTCCAGCGCGTCCTCTGCGGGAGGGGCGGGATCGGCCTGCGCGGGCGCGCTGAGGGCCATGGGGCCTAACACGAGCGCGGCGGCGGCCAGCAATCGGAGGGTCTGCACGACCGAACTCAATCGCCCATGGATATAACTTTCAAGACTTAAGGGTGAACTAAAAGATAATTTCAGATCTTGTCCGCCTCCCGCCTCGCGTCCCACGATGGGGACGTGGATCGAGAGGCGCTCTACCGCGACCCGTATCCCGTCTACGCCCGGGCCCGCGCGGCTCCCGGCCTGACTTTCTCCGACGAGCTGGACGCCTGGCTGGTCGCCCGGTACGCCGACGTGCGCGAGGTGCTGAGCAGGCCCGGCGACTTCTCCTCCCAGGGCGCCCTGCGCCCCGACGTGCTGCCGGGCCCGCGCGCGTTCGCGGAGCTGGCCGGCGCGCCCGGCGGGGCGCCGGTGGTGCTGAGCACCGACGGCGAAGCGCACACCCGCTACCGCAAGCCGTTGACCAGGGGCCTGTCCCCCGCCCGGGTGGCGGCGGCGCTCCCCTTCGTCCGCACCACGGCGGCCGGCCTGCTCGCCTCGTTCGCCCGGGCGGGACAGGCCGAGTGGATGGCCGCCTACGCCAGGCCCCTGCCCGCCGCCGTCATCGGCCACCTGCTCGGCCTCGACCCGGCCGACGTGCCCGGCGCCGTGCGGGCCGGGCACCGCGCCGAGGAGCTGCTGTTCACCCCCATGCCCGAGGACGAGCAGGTCGCCGCCGCCCGCGAGGTGGCCGCCCTGCGGCACCTGCTGGACCGCCACGCCCGCGCCTCACTGGCCAGGGACAACCTCGCCGGCGACCTGGCCCGCGCCCTCACCGACCCGAACGAGGTCGTCTCGAACACCGAGAACCTGCTGCTCGCCGGCCACCTCACCACGACGGCGCTGCTCGGCACCGTCGTGCACCACCTGCTGCGCGACCGCCGCCAGTGGGAGCTGCTGCGCGCGCGGCCCGACCTGGTGCCGGCCGCGATCGAGGAGGCGGCCAGGTACGAGGCGCCGGTGCAGGGCTTCCGCCGCACGGTCACCCGGCCGCTGACCCTGTCGGGCACGAAGCTGGCCGCGGGCGAGACGGTGTTCGTCTCGTTCGGCTCGGCGGGGCGGGACGCGACGGTGTTCGACCGGCCGGACACGTTCGACATCACGCGGGAGCCGGTGCGGCACCTGTCGTTCGGGCACGGGGTGCACGGCTGCCCGGGCGCGCTGCTGGCCCGCGAGCAGCTCAGGATCACGCTGGAGCTGCTCGTGCGCGAGCTGCCCGGCCTGCGCCTGGCCGGCGAGGACGTCACCATGGCGGCCACGCTCATCCACCGCGCCCCCGAGCGGCTCCACCTCGTGTGGTGAACCCGCTCAGGCGGCGGGTTTGACCGAGACGAGCCCGGCCAGCGCCGTGTCATAGGACGGTTCGAGCCAGTAGCCGGAGTGCCATCGCGTCTCCGGCAGCGGCTCGCCCGGCCCCGGCCGCGCCGGATCCCAGCAGAACCGGTCGACCGCGTCGCGCTCCCCGCCCGCCAGCGGATCGACCCGCCGGAAGACGGGCCCGCCGATCGGGTCGCTCAGCCGGTACAGGTTGCACCAGCTCACCCGCTCCCGTACGGCGGACAGCCCGGCGTCGCCGAAGTAGGCGGGGAAGAACGGCGCGTACAGGCGGCGCAGCGGCGAGCCGTGAGTGAGCAGCCGCACCCGGGCCCGCAGCACGTCGCCGAGCTGCGGCACCAGGGCGGCCACGAGCACGCTGCCCTGGCTGTGCCCGGACAGCACGACCTGGTCGCGATCGGTGGGGGCGAGCACGCCGACGCGGGCCATGAGCTCGGGGACGACCCTCTCGGTGTAGCAGGGCGGCGACAAGGGGTGGACGGCGCGCGGCCAGAACGTGCAGATGTCCCACAGGATGCCGACCGTCCTGCGCAGCCGCGTGTCACTGTACGTGCGCCGCCCGACCGCCACCAGCGCCACCACGACCGCCACCATGGCCCAGCTCCCGGCGGTGGCGAGCAGCCCGGCCGGCCCGCCGTCGGGCGTGAACAGCCCCAGCCAGTAGCCGGCGCTCGCGGCGGCGGACCCGGCGACCCCGATGCCGGTCAGCACGCCCAGCACGAGCCCGGCGCGGTCGGTCAGCCCGGCCAGCGCCCACGTGCGCGCGACCACCCGGGCGTCGTCGCGTTCGAGATAGTACGGCTTGAGCTCCGGCGCCAGCCGCCGCGCCTGCGCCCGCGCGATCAGCCACAGCGCGACCGCCACGAGCACGAGCCCGGCCAGGAGCAGCGGCACGAGCCCGGCCGTCCACCAGACGGGCTCGTCGAGGAACAGCTTGCCGCCGACCGGCCCCGGCGCGGACGGGCCGGCGGGCACGCCGAAGAACCCGGCGGTCCAGAACAGCAGGCCGAGCGCCATCACGTTGGCGCTGCCCGCCGCCACCATCAGCACCACCCAAGCGGCCAGCCCGCCCAGCGCCCGCCGCTCCCGCGGCCGCTCCATGCGGGCCAGCACGAACGTGGTGACCAGGGTGAACGCGCCCAGCCCGACGGTGACCGCGTATTGGAACGCTCCAATGCCGATGCCGGGCAGCCACCAGGCGCGTGTGCCGTCCGTACGGGCGGGCATCCCCGCCAGGGCCGCGCCGATCGTGGCGAGGAACGCCAGCGGCGCGGCCACCCGCAGCACGTGGCAGGCGGCCGTCAGCCACCCGGGCGTGCGCTGTCCGGTGTGCGGGTCGAGCCTGCGGGCGATCCCCGGGAGGGTGGCCAGCACGGCGGCGGCGAGCATCACGCCCGCGTCGGCCACGGTCAGCGCGAGCCCGGTGGCCGTGCCGGCGAACGGCGCCGCGACGGCCGCGGCGATGGAGGCGATCGAGAAGGCGACGTGCACGACCCGCAGCCGCCACACGGGCGCGGCCCCGTGCCACATCCTCGACCGCGCCAGCAGGGCCGGGCCGCGCGCCCCGGCTTCGGCGGCGCCGCATCGGCTCCCGGCGCCGCCGCGCCGCCCGCCCCGGCCCCCGGCGGTGTCGTGCCGTGCGCGCCGGTCGCGGGTGGCGCCGCGCGCTCGTCGCGCAGCCAGGTGCGCCGGGCCAGCCCCCACAGCAGCACCACGACCAGCAGCGGCACCAGCGCGGTGACGGCCAGCCGTCTGGACGGCTCGTCGCCCCACAGCTCGCCCAGCCAGCGCACCCACCACGGCGCCGTGTCGTAGGTGCAGGCCCGGCCGGCCGCGGTGCACTGCCAGCCGACGAGATCGACGGCGGCCCGGGTGACGGCCCCGACGAGCGTGCCGGTGAGCAGCAGCCCGAACAGCCGCTGCGCCGCCTCGGTCACGTGCCGCAGCCGCACGCCGCGCGCGGGCCTGGGCAGCATGAAGTAGGACAGGTTCGCCAGCGAGAACGGCAGCAGGAGCAGCCACAGCGCGATGGCCCGGCCGCCGGAGGTGAGGTTGCCCCACGCGTACGCCTCGCGCCGCCGCACGCCGGGCACGTCGGCGTGCGGGCCGGACGGCGGCCCGCCCGCCCACCAGCGCCGGTAGAACCCGGTGGTGCCGTCGCCCGCGACGAGCCGGGGGTGCGGATGGTCGAGCGTGCCGGCCGGGGGCGTGCCGGAGACGCCGTGCACGCGCAGCTCGGTCACGCCCCCGCGGGTCTCGTCCAGGAATCCGTCCACGTCACCAGGATCCTGCGTCAACCCCGATTACGCAAAGTGACTGTTCGATTACCTCCAGCTCAGGACTTCGTCGCGCCGGCCGTGAGCCCGGTGATCAGGTGCCGCTGCACCAGCAGGAACACCACGCCCGCCGGGATGGCGATGAGCACCGCAGAAGCCGTCATCAGCCCCCAGTCGGACCAGTGCTGGCCGATGAACTGCTGCAGCCCCACCCCGAGCGTGCGCTTGTCCTCCTGCGACATGAACACGGTGGCGTAGCCGACCTCGCCCCAGGCGGTCATGAAGCAGTAGAACGCGGTCACCGCGATGCCCGGCCGCGACAGCGGCAGCACCACCCGCCAGAACGTGCCGAACGGCGTCAGCCCGTCGACCATCCCGGCCTGGTCGATCTCGATGGGCACGGTGTCGAAGTAGCTCTTCATCATCCACGCGCAGAACGGCACCGCGATCGTCATGTACGCGATCATCAGGCCCGGGATCTGGTTCAGCAGCCCGAGCCCGGCCATCAGGTTGTACAGCGGCACGATGAGGATGGCCACCGGGAACATCTGCGTGATCAGCAGCAGCCACATCACCGACCGGTGGCCGGGGAAGCGGAACCGGCTGACCGCGTACCCGGTGGTGGCCGCGAGGAACACGCCCAGCACCATGGTCAGCCCGGCCGTCAGCACGCTGTTGAGCAGCCAGCGCGGGAACTCGGTCTGCGTCAGCACCCGCGTGTAGTTGTCCAGCGAGGGGTGGTCGAACAGGCGCAGCTCGGCCGACAGCCAGCCGTCGCGCGGCTTGAGCGAGGTCAGCACCAGCCACACGACCGGGAACAGGGACACGGCCACGGCCAGCAGCAGCCCCGCGTGCAGGCCGGCGGAGGCCAGCGGGCCGCGCTCGCCGCGCCGCCGCGTTCGCGCGCTCACCACGGGCCTCCTTCACCGCGGAGGGTACGCCGGTAGCCGACGGCCAGCACCACCAGCATGGCCAGGATGATCACACCCCAGGCCGCCGACCCGGAGTAGTCGCGGATCCCGGTGAACGCCTCGCGGAAGGCATAGGTGACCAGGATCTCCGTCTCGCTGCCCGGGCCGCCCCGCGTGACCAGGAAGATGATCGGGAACATGTTGAACGTCCAGATCGTGCCGAGCAGCACGACCGTGCTCGACACCTGGCTCAACCCCGGCAGCGTGATCGCCCTGAACCGCTGCCAGGCGCTCGCGCCGTCCACCTCGGCCGCCTCGTACAGCTCGGCCGGGATCGACTGCAGCCCGCCGAGCAGGGCGACCATCATGAACGGCACGCCGATCCACACGTTCACCGCGATGACCGCGATCTTCGCCGTGGTGGGGTCGTCCAGCCAGCCGACGCCGCCCAGCCCGGCCAGCTTGAGGAAGCCGTTGATCACGCCGTAGTCGCTGTTGTAGAGGTAGCGCCAGATGAAGGCGGCCACGAACGCGGGCACCGCCCACGGCAGGATCAGCAGCACCCGGTAGACCGAGCGGAAGCGCAGGCGGCGGTTGAGCATCACGGCCAGGCCCAGGCCGATGCCGTAGTGCAGGGCGACGCAGACCACCGTCCAGATGACCGTCCACAGCAGCTTGTCCCAGAACAGGCCGCTGGTCAGGATCCGCGCGTAGTTCTCCAGGCCGACGAACTCGTAGGTGGAGGGGATGACGTTCACGCCGATGGTGCGGCCGATGTTGGCCTCGGTGGCGTCCGTCAGCGACAGGTAGACGCCGCGCGCCAGCGGCCAGCCGATCAGCACCAGCATCACCACGAGCACGGGCGCCACCATCGCCCAGGCGTACCAGTGGGCGCCGGCCGAGCGCCGCCGCGCGCGGCGGCCGCGGGTGACCTCACCCGTGGCCGCCGCCTTACGGGTCGAGACCGTCACCGGTCAGCTCCAGTCCTTCATGATCCCGCGATACTGCTCGTCGACGCCTTTGAGCATGTCCGCGGGGCCCGACTTGCCGCCGACCAGCGCCTGGTAGCCCTCCAGCAGCGGCTGGAAGAGCTGGCCGCCCTCGGGGATCCAGGGGCGCGGCACCGCCGTGTCCATGATCGGCTTGAACACCGCGACGTCCGGGTTGCCCTGCACGTCCGGATCGGCGTAGGCGGAGGTGCGGGTGGGCAGCAGGCTGATCTCCTTGGCGATCTTCGCCTGCGCCTCGGTGGTGGTCATGAAGCGCACGAACTCGTACGCGGCCGGGATGTTCTTGGAGCCGGCGTAGATGGCCAGGTTCCAGCCGCCGGTGGGTGCCGCCGCCTTGACCGAGCCCGCCGGGACCGGCGCGATGCCCAGGTTCTTCTTGTCCTTGAACTCCTTGCCCTGGTAGATCTCCGACAGCGCCCACGGCCCGTTGTAGATCATGGCCGCCTTGCCCTCCTTGAGCGCGGTCATGGCGTTGGCGTAGCTCTCGGTGGTGGCGGGCTTGGGCGCGGCGCCCGAGCTGATCAGGTCGGCCACGGTCTCCATGGCCTTCACGTTCGCCGGGGAGTTGACCACGATCTTCTTGTTGGCCACGTCGAGCAGGTCGCCGCCCTCGCCGTACATGAAGGGCAGCAGGAAGTAGGAGTCGACGTTCAGCGCCAGGCCCGCGGCGCCGGTCTTGGCCTTGACGTCGAGCGCGGTCTGCTTCAGCTCGGCGATCGTCCTGGGCGGCTCCTCGTGCCCGGCCTCCTTCAGCAGGCGCTTGTTGTAGATCAGCGCGAGCGTGTCGGTGACCTGCGGCACCGCGTACGTCTTGCCGTTGAACTTGGTGCTGCTCAGCGGCCCCGGCAGGAAGTCGTCAGGCTTGTCGACGGCGCGGGTGCCGTCGAGCGGCTGCAGGTAGCCCAGCGACGCGAACTGTGACGTCCACGCCACCTCCGACCGGATCACGTCGGGGGCGCCGCTGCCGGCCTGGGCGGCCGTCTGGAACTGGTTCTGCGCCTGGTCCGAGGGCACGTTCACATAGTTGACCTTGACCTGCGGGTACTTCGCCTGGAACTCCTTGATCAACGCCTGGAACGTCGGCCCCTCGCTGTCGGGACGCGTCGTGTCCCACCACGTCACCTCGCCGCTCACCTTCGACGGGTCGGAGACCTGCGTGGGGGGCGCGGCGGTCCCACCCCCGCCGCCGCCACAGGCGGAGACCGCCAGGACGCACGCCACGGCCGCCGCGAACGGTAAGAATCGTCGCATGTCCTTCTCCTCACAGCTCGGTCGGAGGTCGGAGTAAGCCGGAGGTTACGCCGACGTGACGCCCATCTCCAGATGGCGGCGAAAGGTTTCCGCAAGTTGTTACATTTGATCCTTCCCCGCCGAAATCCCCGCGCTTGTCGGCGTTTGCGCTGCTCACGGCTCCGCACGCGAGGCCGCGCCCCATTGTGAACGCTGGACGCCCGCACGTCAGCTGCCCCGCCCGCCAGGATGCGGTTTACCCGCTTTCGGAAATTTCCTGAAGGCTTGCAAAGATCGGCCGGGTACGGCCGCCGCGCATCACCGGGCGCCGGGGCGGGAACCATGAGCGTGGGAGCCGGGTCCGAGGGGGCGAAGAGCCTGAGCGAGATGACGCACAACGGTGACGCGCCGGGCGGCGGTCTTCGCGAGGCCAGGGCCTGCTGGATCGACCGGGACACCGTCGTCTGGCCGCAGGCGGAGCCGTCCCGGCGGCACTTCCTCGCCTGGAGCCCCGACGGCGGCATCACCTGCGACGGCGGCGACCTGACCGGCGACCCGCGGCTCATCCGGCTCGCGCCCGGCACGCTCAGCGAGGAGCAGCGGCGCGCGTGGCCGCACCTGGCCGCGCACCCCGCGCTGAAGGTGGACCCGCGCGACGCCGGGCTCGTCCGCGACGCGCTGCGCGGCCAGGTCGTCGCCGTGCGGCGGGACGACGGGGGCGCGCTGGTGGAGGCGACCGGCGTGCAGCTCCCCGGAGTGCTCGACGACCTGTACGCCGAGGCCGCCACCGCCCCGCTCGGCCCGTCCTGGCACGCCGCGCCCTCACCGGCGCCGGGCCCATCCCAGCTCGGCGCGCCCTCGCCGGCGATGGACCCCTCCTGGCGGCCGGAGCCTTCGCTGGCGGTGTGGGCGCCGACCGCGCGGAAGGTCGAGCTGGCCCTGTACGACTCCGGCGAGCGCACGGTGCACCCGATGCGGCGCGACGACGAGAGCGGGGTGTGGTCGATCCGCGGGCTGCCGTCGTGGCTCGGCCGCGAGTACACCTACCTCGTCACCGTCTACTCCCCCGAGGCCGGCGCGATCGTGACGAACGAGGTCACCGACCCGTACAGCGTGGACGTCACCCCCGGCGGGGCGCGCAGCAGGCTCACCGACCTCGGCGCCCCCGGGCACCGGCCGCCCGGCTGGGACCCGCCGGCCAGGCCGGCCGCCGTGCCGCTGGAGCGGGCCGCGATCTACGAGCTGCACGTGCGCGACTTCTCCGCCTCCGACGCCACCGTGCCCGCCGCGCTACGCGGCACGTACGCGGCCTTCCAGCACGAGGACGGCCAGGGGATGCGCGAGCTGCGCGCCCTGGCCGCCGACGGGATCACGCACGTGCACCTGCTGCCCGTGTTCGACTTCGCCACCGTGCCCGAGCGCGCCGCCGACCGCGTCGAGCCGTCCTGCGACCTGGCCGCGCTGCCGCCCGACTCCGACGAGCAGCAGGAGTGCGTGGCGCGCACGGCCGCCACCGACTCCTTCAACTGGGGGTACGACCCGCTGCACTACACGGTGCCGGAGGGCTCGTACGCGACCGACCCCGACCGGCGCGTCCAGGAGTTCCGCGGCATGGTCGCCGCGCTCCACCGCGCCGGCCTGCTCGTGATCATGGACGTGGTCTACAACCACACGCACTCCACCGGCGTGCTCGGCCCGATCGTGCCCGGCTACTACCACCGGCTCCTCGGCGACGGCCGCGTGGCCGACTCCACCTGCTGCGCCAACACCGCGCCGGAGCACCTGATGATGGGCCGGCTCGTGGTGGACTCGGTCGTCACCTGGGCCAGGCACTACCGGATCGACGGCTTCCGCTTCGACCTCATGGGCCACCACCCGAAGGCGAACCTGCTCGCCGTCCGCCGCGCGCTCGACGCGCTCACCCTCGCCGACGACGGCGTGGACGGCAGGTCGATCATCCTGTACGGCGAGGGCTGGAACTTCGGCGAGGTCGCCGACGGCGCCCGCTTCGAGCAGGCCACCCAGGCGAACCTCGCGGGCACCGGCATCGCCACGTTCACCGACCGGCTGCGGGACGCGGTGCGCGGCGGCACCCCGTTCGACGCCGACCCGCGCGTGCAGGGCTTCGGCTCCGGGCTCGCGGGCGACCACAACGGCTCGCCCGCCAACGGCACGCCCGAGCAGCAGCGGGCGCGGCTGGCCCACTCCTGCGACCTGATCAGGCTCGGCCTGACGGGGAACCTGCGCGACTACGTGCTGCCGTCCGGGCGCAAGGGCTCGGAGCTCGACTACAACGGCTCGCCCGCCGGGTACACCGCCGCGCCCGGCGAGGCCGTGACGTACGTGGACGCGCACGACAACGAGACGCTGTTCGACGCGCTGGCGTACAAGCTGCCGCGGGACACCCCGATGGACGACCGGGTCCGCATGCACACGCTGTCGCTGGCCGCGGCGGTCCTCGCCCAGGGGGCGACGTTCGTGCACGCGGGCACGGAGCGGCTGCGCTCGAAGTCGCTCGACCGCAACTCCTACGACTCCGGCGACTGGTTCAACCGGCTGCTGTGGGACTGCGCGCGGGGCAACGGCTTCGGCGCGGGCCTGCCGCCCCGCGCCGACAACGAGGCCCGGTGGCCGTACGCCCGCCCGCTGCTCGCCGACCCGGCCCTGCGGCCCGGCTGCGCCGCGATCACCTCCGCCCGCGCCCGCTACGGCGAGCTGCTGCGGATCAGGGCGTCGTCGCCGGCGTTCGCGCTCGGCTCCTTCGACGAGGTACGGCGTCGGCTGACGTTCCCCGCCTCCCCGGAGGGCATGATCACCATGCACGTGGACACCGAGGGGCTCGACCCGCGCTGGGCGTCGGTCACGGTCGTCCTCAACGCGACCCCGTCGCCGGCCACGCAGCCGATGCCGGAGCTGGCGGGGCGGCAGGTGACGCTGCACCCCGTACAGGCGGGCTCGGACGACCCGATCGTCCGCACGTCGGCCTTCGACCCCGCCACAGGCACGCTCACCGTCCCGGCCCGCACCGCCGCCGTCTTCGTCGGGTGTGGGTGTGACGCGGGCGGGTAGGGGGAACCCTCATCAAGAACACCCCGCATCACTGGCATTAGGCCGCACTCCGGCGCAAACTGGATGAACGGCGCTGGAACGACGGCGATCGCGTGGAGCAGTGGAGCACCCGTGGACAATCACCTTGATCACATGCCGGTCCTTTCCCGCGGCAGGCATCGCAACCCGAAGCGCGGTGCCTGTTTCATGGAGCTGGCCTCCTACCTGGCCGGCGAGCGCTGGAGCGACCATCCGGCCTGCACCCACCCGCTGCTGGCCGCCCTGGCCCGCCTGGTCAACGACAACACCAGCGACGAGAGCCGGGCCAAGCTCGTGCGGCTCGTGCCCTCCATCATCGGCCTGGCCAGCGACGACCTGCGCGTGGACGCGCAGATCGCGCTCCGCTGCGCCACCACCGCCCTGCCGGTCGCGGCCGCCGAACGCCAGCTCGCCCTGGCCGTGTCGGTGCTGGCGGCCGAGGAGATGCTGGCCCGCCTCGACGGCGCCCCGTCGGGCCGCCTCAGCGAGCGCAGCCGCCGCGCACTGGAAGAGGTGCCGCACGCCGCCGACCAGGCCAGACGCTTCAGCCGCGCGGCCCGCATCACCGAGAAGGGCTTCCGCCGCTACGCCGCCCCCAACGCGGTGCAGCTGGCGGTGGTGGGGATCGTGCAGGCGTGCATCCCCGACCCCGACGCGTTGCTGCGGGAGCTCCTGGAAGAGACGATCAACGAGTGCTCGGCCCTGATCCGCGGCGACCAGCCCACCGAGACACCCGTCACGATCACCACCCCGATCCACGCCTGACCACGTCGCGCGTGTCGCTGTGGCGCCGCCGGACCCGGCGCCGCAGCGACGACGTCATTCCGGGACCGGCCCATCACAGCACGTGAATCCTTGCAGCTCAGGCAAGCCTTTCCTTCGTTGCGAACCTTCGTTCGATATGCCACCTTTTGAACGAGAGATCCGTAATTGTGGAGGGTTTGATGACCATCGAGCTGGTCCGGCCGGAATCCCCAGAGCAGCACCACAGCCACCGGGACGTCACCGGTGGCTGGTTGCGGCCGGCCGTTTTCGGGGCGATGGACGGGCTCGTGTCCAACTTCGCGTTGATCGCCGGGGTGGTGGGCGCGGCCGGGGCCGGGCAGGGGGCGGTGCTGGCCGGGTTCGCCGGGCTGATCGCCGGGGCCTGCTCCATGGCGGCCGGCGAGTACACGTCCGTGAAGTCGCAGACCGAGCTGATGCGCGCCGAGATCGCCGTCGAGCGGCGGGAGCTGGCGCGCAACCCCGAGGGTGAGCAGGCCGAGCTGGCGGCGCTGTACCGCGCGCGGGGGCTCGAGCCCGAGCTGGCCGAGCGGGTGGCCGCCGGGCTGTCGGCCGACCCCGAGCAGGCGTTGCGGGTGCACGTGCGCGAGGAGCTGGGCGTCGACATGGACGACCTGCCCTCCCCCTATGTGGCCGCCGCGTCGTCGTTCGGCGCGTTCTCGGCGGGGGCGCTGGTGCCGCTGGCGCCGTTCCTGTTCGGGGCGTCGGGGCTGATGGTGGCGCTGGTGCTGAGCGTGGTGGCGTTGTTCGGGTTCGGGGCCGCGGTCGCGGTGATGACCGCGCGGCCGTGGTGGCTGGGCGGCCTGCGCCAGCTCGCCCTGGGTGTGGGGGCGGCCACGGTCACGTTCGGGCTGGGGCACCTGCTAGGGGTGACCGTCTCCTGATCTCAAGGACGGGTGGAAGTGGCCAGTTTGATGCCGAGGCCGATGAGGGCGGCGCCCGTCAGGCCGTCCACGGCCCGGCGGACGGCGGACTTGGCGAACACCTTGCGCAGCGCGCCCACCACGTTCGCCACCGTCAGGAACCACACGGCGGTCCCGGCCAGCGCCACCGCCGACAGCGCCGGCACCGAGGCGCCGGAGCCGAGGAACTGCGGCACCAGCGCCACGAAGAACAGCGCCGCCTTCGGGTTGAGCACGTTCGTCAGCAGCCCCTCGCTGAACGCCGCCCACGAGCCGCGCCCGCCCGGGTCGGGCACGTCGAGCCGCAGCGCCCCGCCGCCGCGCCAGGCCGCCCGCAGCGACTTGACCCCGAGGTAGAGCAGGTACGCGGCGCCGACCACCTTCACCACCGTGAACGCCATGGCCGAGGCGGCCAGCAGCGCCGCCACGCCGGTGGCCGCGGCCACCACCCAGGCGAACACGCCGACCGCGATGCCGGCGGCGGCCGCCATGCCGTGCCCGCGGCCCGAGACCGCCGAGCGGCGGACCACCACCGCGAAGTCTGGCCCGGGCGACATCGCCCCGAGCATCACCACTCCACCGAAAGCCGCGATCTGCGCCATAGCCGTCATGGGGTCCACCTTACGAGCACCCGCCCCTCGGGGATCAAGGCGGACCGCTCCCAGGTCCATGTCGGCACCGTGATCACCTCGGCGGTGCGGTCGAGCGGGATCGGGGTGTCGAGCAGGGCGGAGTGCGGGGTGAGCGGCAGGCCGCCGCGCGGGATGACGACGCTCTCCAGGGGCGTGCGCTGCGCGGGGCCGTCGGGCTCGTCGCGGTCGCTGCGTACCCAGGTGGCCTGGCCCGCGAAGGCGGTGAACGCGAGCGCGCCGTGCGGGGCCGCGCACGAGTGGCGCAGCGTGCCGGCGGGCAGCCAGCCGTGCTGCCCCGGCAGGTACGTGATGCCCGACACCCGCAGCTCGCCCGACAGCAGGACGAACTCCTCCCCGGCCAGGTAGTGGCCGCGCTCGGCGCGTTCCCAGCCGGGCGGGAAGCGGACGAGCGTGGCCGAGCAGCCCAGCCTGGCCAGCCGGACCGGCACGTTGGAGCCGGGCAGCAGGAAGGCGCGGCCGGGCAGCCCGGCGTCGTCGAGCAGATCGATCAGCACGGGAGCGTCAGCGCCTGCGGCGCCGCTTCTTGAAGATCGTCCGCAGGGTCAGCAGCAGCACGACCGCCACGATCTGCCCTCCGATGACGATGCGGTTGACGTCGACGGCCGGCCGCCAGTGGGCGTCGTTGTCCTTGAGCACGTACACGCCCGCCGGCGTCGCCCCGAACCCGAAGCCGCCGCCGCTGCCTCCTCCCTCCTCACCCTTCTCGCTCTTGCCCTGGCCCTGGCCTCCGCCGCCCCCTTGGGCGACCCTGGCGACGGGGATGACGACGACGTCGCCGTGCTGGATCGGCTCGCCGAAGACGCGCTTGACGGTCGCGGCGTCCTTCGACTTCTCCACCAGTTCCATGATGTCCATCTCCCCATCGTCGCCCCGGAAGGCCGCCCCGTCGAACGGCTCCCGGTCAGTCGAACGTCGTGGAGATCTCGTGCCACCCGCCCGGCGCGATCTCCGCGGCCGGCTCGGGCCCCCAGGACCCCTTCTCGTACGGCAGCGGCGCCTCCTTCATGTCGAGCACCGGCTGCACGATCCGCCACGACTCCTCCACCAGGTCGAACCTGGCGAACCTGCGCGGATCGCCGCTGACCGCGTCGAGGAGGATGCGCTCGTAGGCGGCCTCCATCGGCCCGAGCACCTTGGTGAAGTCGACGCTGACCGGCACCGGCCGGGCGTGCTGCTTGCCCGGCTCCTTGGCCAGCAGGTCGAACGTCACCCCGGCGTCGGGCTGCAGCCGGAACCGGATGAGGTTGGGGCTCTCGGGCGCGTCGCCGTTGGCGAACATGGTCACCGGCGGCCGGCGCAGCTCCGCGACGACCTCCAGGTCGGTGGTCGGCAGGGCCTTGCCGGAACGGATGCACCACGGCACCCCGGCCCAGCGCCAGTTGTCGATGTAGGCGCGCAGCGCGACGTAGGTCTCGGTGGTGGAGCCGGGGCGCACGCCGTCGGTGTCGAGGTAGCCGGTGTACTGGCCGCGGACGACGTCGGCGGGGTCGATGGCCTGGACGGCGCGCAGCACCCGCCACTTCTCGTCGAGCTGGGCCCGGGCGTCGGTGGACGGCGGCGGGTCCATCGCGAGGATGGCGAGGAGCTGCAGCAGGTGGTTTTGAACGACGTCGCGGACGGTGCCGTTGGCGTCGTAGAAGGCGCCGCGGTCGCGCACGTCGAAGTCTTCGGCCATGGTGATCTGCACGCTGCGGATGTGCGAGCGGTTCCAGATCGGCTCCAGCAGCATGTTGGCGAAGCGGAACACCATGAGGTCTTCGACCGGCTCCTTGCCGAGGAAGTGGTCGACCCTGCGCAGGTGGTCTTCGTCGAAGTGGCGCAGCAGCTCGCCGTTGAGCTCGCGCGCCGAATTCAGGTCGTGCCCGAACGGCTTCTCCACCACGAGCCGGGCGTTGTCGTTGAGCCCGGCTCCGGCCAGCCCCTCGGCGACCGCGGCGAACAGCGCCGGCGGCACGGCGAGGTAGTGGACGAGGAAGCCCTTGCCCTCGGTCTCCGCGCGCAGCCGCTCGAACGTGCCGGGGTCGCGGTAGTCGCCGGCCACCAGCCGCAGGTTGCCGGCCAGCTTCTCGAACGCCGCGTCGTGCACGCCGCCGCACGCCTCGCGGGCATGCTCGCGCAGCCCGTCGAGGTCGAGGTCGGTCTTGGCCACGCCGATGACCGGCAGGTCGAGCCGGCTGTCGGCCGTCAGCCGGTAGAGAGCGGGCAGCAGCATCTTGCGCGCGAGGTCGCCCGTGATGCCGAACAGGACGAGCGCGCCCGCCTGCTCCATGTCATGCCTCCTATCAGACCCGCCGGCCGCGCAGCTCCCGGTATTTGCGGACGAGCTGCTCGGTGGAGGTGTCGGGGAACGTGGTGGGTGGCTCTTCGGAGGTCAGCGCGGGCGCCAGGTCGAGCGCCATCTTCTTGCCCAGCTCGACGCCCCACTGGTCGAAGGAGTCGATGCCCCAGATCGTGCCCTCGACGAACACGATGTGCTCGTAGAGGGCGACGAGCTGGCCGAGCGTGGACGGGGTGAGCTTGGGGGCGAGGATCGTGGAGGTGGGGCGGTTGCCCGGCATGACCTTGTGCGGGACGATCTCGGCCGCGGTGCCCTCGGCGGCGATCTCGTCGGCGGTCTTGCCGAACGCCAGCGCCGTCGTCTGGGCGAACAGGTTGGCGGTGAGCTGGTCGTGCATGCCCTCGCGGTCTTCGTGGGGCTCGGCGAAGCCGATGAAGTCGGCCGGGACGAGCCGGGTGCCCTGGTGGAGGAGCTGGTAGAAGGCGTGCTGCCCGTTGGTGCCCGGCTCGCCCCAGAAGATCTCGCCGGTCTTGGCGGTGACGGGGGTGCCGTCGGCGCGCACGGACTTGCCGTTGGACTCCATCGTGAGCTGCTGCAGGTAGGCGGGGAAGCGGTGCAGCCGCTGGCTGTAGGGCAGGACGGCGCGGGTCTCGGCGCCGAAGAAGTCGGTGTACCAGATGCCGAGCAGGGCCATCAGCACCGGCATGTTGGCCTCGAACGGGGCGGTGCGGAAGTGCTCGTCGATGGTGTGGAAGCCGGCCAGCATCTCGCGGAACCGCTCGGGCCCGACGGCGATCATCAGGGACAGGCCGATGGCGCCGTCGTAGGAGTAGCGGCCGCCCACCCAGTCCCAGAAGCCGAACATGTTGTCGGTGTCGATGCCGAACTCCGCGACCTTGGCGGCGTTGGTGGAGACGGCCACGAAGTGCTTGGAGACGGCGTCCTCGCCGAGCGCGCCGACCAGCCAGCGGCGCGCGACCCTGGCGTTGGTGAGCGTCTCGAGCGTGGTGAACGTCTTGGAGCTGACCACGAACAGCGTGGTGGCGGGGTCGAGGCCGGCGAGGTTGCCGGTGATGTCGGCCGGGTCGATGTTGGAGACGAAGCGGGCCGTGATGCCGGCGTCGGCGTAGTCGCGCAGCGCCTCGTAGGCCATCGCGGGGCCGAGGTCGGAGCCGCCGATGCCGATGTTGACGACGGTCTCGATGGGCTTGCCGGTGGCGCCCTTCCACTCCTTCGAGCGCACGCGGTCGGCGAAGGCGCTCATCCTGTCGAGCACGGCGTGCACGTCGGCCACGACGTTCTGGCCGTCGACGACCAGCTCGGCGGCACGCGGCAGGCGCAGCGCGACGTGCAGGACGGCGCGGTCCTCGCTGACGTTGATGTGCTCGCCGGAGAACATGGCCTCGATGCGCTCGCGCAGCCCCGCCCGCTCGGCCAGCGCGGTCAGCAGGCCGATGGTCTCGCCGGTGGCGCGGTGCTTGGCGTAGTCGAGGTAGAGGTCGCCCGCGGTGACCGTCATGCGCGCGGCCCGGCCGGGATCCTGCGCGAACAGCTCCCGCAGATGCCTGCCCGCCAGCTCCTCGTGGTGCTTGCCCAGGGCCGCCCACTCCTGGCTCTGGGTGATGTCGCCGTTCACGCGTTTCCTCCTCGCGTCGCCAAACCGATCATGCCTGGTCCCATCGTCCCGTAACTGCCTACCCCCCGCGGTTGATTCCGCGCACGGCGGAGCCGAGTCTTTAGATGGTTGGGGGGATTCATCCCGTTCTGTCGAGGAAGCAGCAAGGGCATGGATCGTATAGACGCGTACTGGCGGGCGGCGAACTACCTGTCCGTCGGGCAGATCTACCTGCTGGACAACCCGCTGCTCACCGAACCCCTGCGACCTGAGCACATCAAGCCGCGCCTGCTCGGCCACTGGGGCACGACGCCGGGGCTGAACTTCTGCTTCGCGCACCTCAACCGCGTGATCCGCGAGCGGGACCAGGACATGATCTACATCGCGGGCCCGGGGCACGGCGGGCCCGCGGCCGTGGCGCACGCGTGGCTGGAGGGCTCGTACACCGAGCGGTACCCCGACGTGTCGCAGGACGTGGAGGGCATGCGGCGGCTGTTCCGCCAGTTCTCCTTCCCCGGCGGCGTGCCCAGCCACGTGGCGCCGGAGACGCCGGGCTCCATCCACGAGGGCGGCGAGCTGGGGTACGCGCTGGCGCACGCGTACGGGGCCGCGTTCGACAACCCCGACCTGGTCGTGGCGTGCGTCATCGGCGACGGCGAGGCCGAGACCGGCCCGCTGGCCGCGAGCTGGCACTCCAACAAGTTCCTGGACCGCCGCCGCGACGGCATGGTGCTGCCCATCCTGCACCTGAACGGCTACAAGATCGCCAACCCGACCGTCCTGGCCAGGATCCCCACCGACGAGCTGATCAAGCTCATGGAGGGGTACGGCTACCGCCCCCACCTCGTCGGCGCCGACCACGAGGAGATGGCGGGCACGCTCGACACCGCGTTCGAGGAGCTGGCCGCGTACAAGGCGGGCGACGCCGACCGGCTGCCGATGATCATCCTGCGCACGCCGAAGGGCTGGACGGGGCCGCGCGAGGTGGACGGCAAGCCGGTCGAGGGCACCTGGCGGGCCCACCAGGTGCCGCTGGCCACCGTCAGGGAGAACCCCACCCACCTGGCCATGCTGGAGGAGTGGATGCGCTCGTACCGGCCGGAGGAGCTGTTCGGCTCCGACGGCAAGCCGGTCGAGGACGTCCTGGCGACCGTGCCGGAGGGCCCGCGCCGGATGAGCGCGAACCCGCACACCAACGGGGGCGAGCTGCTGGAGCCGCTGCGGCTGCCCGACTTCCGCCGGCACGCCGTCGAGGTGAAGGCGCCGGCGGAGCACGAGAGCGAGCCGACGCGCGTGCTCGGCGGGCTCCTGCGGGACGTGATCGCCGCGAACCCGCGCACGTTCCGGCTGATGGGCCCGGACGAGACGGCCTCGAACCGGCTGTCGGAGGTGTTCGAGGTCACCGACCGCGCCTGGGACGCCGAGCTGCTGCCCACGGACGAGAACCTGGGCAGCGGGGGCCGCGTCATGGAGGTGCTGAGCGAGCACCTGTGCCAGGGCTGGCTGGAGGGCTACCTGCTGACCGGGCGGCACGGCCTGTTCAACTGTTACGAGGCGTTCATCCACATCGTGGACGCCATGTTCAACCAGCACGCCAAGTGGCTGGAGTCGTCGCAGAAGATCTCGTGGCGGCGGCCGGTGGCGTCGCTGACGTACCTGCTGTCGTCGCACGTGTGGCGGCAGGACCACAACGGGTTCAGCCACCAGGACCCGGGCTTCCTCGACGTCGTCGTCAACAAGAAGGCGTCCGTGGTGCGCGTCTACCTGCCGCCGGACGCCAACACACTGCTGTCGGTGGCCGACCACTGCCTGCGCTCCAGGGACTACGTGAACGTGATCGTGGCCGGCAAGCAGCCCGTGCTCGACGTGTTCACCATGGACGAGGCCATCGCCCACAACACGCGCGGCCTGGGCATCCTGCCGTGGGCGTCCACCGACGAGGGCACCGAGCCGGACGTCGTGCTGGCCTGCGCCGGCGACGTGCCGACCCTGGAGACGCTGGCCGCCGCCGCGCTGCTGCGCGAGCACCTGCCGGAGCTGAAGGTCAGGGTCGTGAACGTGGTCGACCTCATGCGGCTGCAACCGCCGTCGGAGCATCCGCACGGCATGCCGGACGCCGAGTTCGACACACTGTTCACCACGGACCGGCCGATCATCTTCAACTTCCACGGCTACCCGTCGCTGATCCACCAGCTCACCTACCGGCGGCACGGCCACGCCAACATCCACGTGCGCGGCTACAAGGAGGAAGGCACGACCACGACGCCGTTCGACATGTGCATGCTGAACGACATCGACCGCTTCCACCTGGTCATCGACGTGATCGACCGGGTGCCCGGGCTCGGCAGCAAGGCCGCGCACCTGCGCCAGCGCATGAGCGACGAGCGACTGCGCGCCCGCGCGTACACGCGCGAGCACGGGGAGGACCCCGCCGACATCAGGTCGTGGACATGGCCGGGCACATCCTCGTCCTGAACACCGGCTCGTCCTCCATCAAGTACGAGCTGGTGGACGTGCGGACCGGGCGGCGGCCCGCGCGGGGGCTGGTGGAGCGGATCGGCGAGCGTTCTGGGCGGCTCACCCATCATGCGGGCGACGGGCCGCCGTACGAGCGGGAGGCCGCCTTCCCCGGCCACGGTGAGGGGCTGGACGCGATGCTGGAGGCGTTCGCGGCGGCGGGCCCCGAGCTGGCCCCGGTCGCGGTCGGGCACCGCGTCGTGCACGGCGGCGACCGGTTCGCCGAGGCGGTGCTCATCGACGACGCCGTCATCGCGGCCATCGAGGAGCTGGCGCCGCTCGCGCCGCTGCACAACCCGGTCAACCTGACCGGGATCCGGCTGGCGTCCAAGGTGTTCCCCGGCGTGCCGCAGGTGGCGGTGTTCGACACGGCCTTCCATCGCACGTTGCCGCCGGAGGCGTACACGTACGCGGTGCCGCGCGAGTGGGGCGTGCGCCGGTTCGGCTTCCACGGCACCTCGTGCGCCTACGTCTCCCGCCGCGCCGCCGCCGTGCTCGGCCGCGACCTGGCCGACCTCAACCTGATCGTGCTGCACCTGGGCAACGGCGCCAGCGCCACCGCCATCTCGGGCGGGCGCAGCGTCGACACCTCCATGGGCCTGACCCCGCTGGAAGGGCTGGTCATGGGCACCCGCTCCGGCGACGTGGACCCGGGGCTGGCGGGGTACCTCGCCCGCGTGCGAGGGCTGGACGCCGAGCACGTCGAGGACGCGCTCGGCCACAAGAGCGGGCTGCTCGCCCTCGCCGGGACCGGCGACATGCGGGAGGTCCGCGCGCGTGACGGCGCGGACGCGCGGCTGGCGCTGCGGATCTACACGCGGCGCATCCGCAAGTACGTCGGCGCCTTCTACGCGCTGCTCGGCCGGGTGGACGCGATCGTCTTCACCGGCGGGGTGGGCGAGCACGACGCCGCCACCCGCGCCGAGTCGCTGGCCGGGCTGGAGCGGCTCGGCATCGCCATGGACGCCGCGCTCAACGAGGCCGACGCGACCGGGGAGCGGGCGGTGTCCCCGCCCGATGCCGAGGTGCCCGTCCTGGTCGTCCCCACCGACGAGGAGTGGGAGATCGCCCGCCAGGCCCTGGCCCTGATCGGCGGCTGATCAGGCGGGGGCGACGGCGGGAATCCAGAACTCCACCGTCGTGCCCGCGCCCGGCGGGCCGTCGATGCTCCACCACCCGCCGGCCGCCTCCGCCCGCTCCCGCATCTCGGCCAGCCCGTAGTGCATCGACTCGCCGTCCTTGACGGTCAGGCCGGCGCCGTCGTCGCGAACCCGGACGTGCACGCCGCGATCGCGCGAGGCCAGCTCCACGCGCACGTGCTCCGCCCCCGCGTGCTTGCGGACGTTCGTCAGCGCCTCCTGGCAGATGCGGTAGACGATCACGGCGGCCTCGTACGGCGGCTCGGCGTCCAGGTCGTCGGTCAGCTCGAAGGCCACCCCGTCGGCCGGCATGGTCTCGCGCAGGTAGGCGGTCAGGCTCGCCACCAGGCCGTCGCCCGGCGGGCGCAGCTCGAAGGCCAGCTCGCGCAGCCGGCGGACGGCGTCGTTCACGAGGGAGTCGAGCGCCTGCACCACGCCGGCGTACTCGTCGGGCAGCTCGCGCTCCCACATCCGCAGCCGCATCCCGACGGTCACCATGGACTGGATCGTGTCGTCGTGCACGCCCGACGCGATGCGTTTGCGCTCGTGTTCCTGGGCCTGGACCAGGCGTGACAGGAGCTGGCCGCGCTCGTCCAGCGCCCTGGCCATGCTGCGCCGCTCGGTCAGGTCGCGCGTCACCTTGCCGAACCCGCGCAGCCCGCCCGACGCGTCGTACAGGGCGGTGATGACGACGCTGGCCCAGAAGCGGGTGCCGTCCTTGCGCACCCGCCAGCCCTCCTCCTCCCAGCGGCCCTCGGCGGCCGCCTCCCGCAGACCTCTGGCGGGCTTGCCCTCCGCCACGGCCTCGGGCGGGTAGAAGACGGAGAAATGGGTGCCGATGATCTCGCCGGCGGTGTATCCCTTGATACGTTCGGCGCCGTCGTTCCAGCTGACGATCACGCCGTCGGGGTCGAGCATGAAGATGGCGTAGTCACGGATGCTCTGAACGAGCAGCCGCATATCCTCCTGCGGTTGGTCATGCTCGGGCATATTGCAGCCTTGCACGACATGACCGCAGAGCCAAACCCGATCTACGCAGAGCGACGACCGCCTGGCCTGCTCGCGGTCTCCCTCACGCCACGGACGGCGCGGCCCGCATCGGACCTCACGCCACGGACGGCGCGGCCTGCATCGGACCTCACGCCACGGACGGCGCGGCCTGCATCGGACCTCACGCCACGGACGGCGCGGCCTGCATCGGACCTCACGCCACGGACGGCGCGGCCCGCATCGGACCTCACGCCTCGGACGGCGTCACCTGGATCGGGGCGAACCGGGCGGCCAGCTCGCACCACACCACCTTGCCGCTCTCCGCCGGCGAGATGCCCCAGCCGGTCGACAGCAGCCGGACCACGTGCAACCCCCAGCCGTTCGCCGGGCCAGGCTCGCGGGTCTCCGGCAGCGCCACCCCGGCGTCGCCCACCTCGATCCGCACCCGGGCCACGCTCGCCCGCACGCGCAGCGACGGCGGGCCGTCGCCGTGCACGAGCGCGTTCGTCACCAGCTCCGAGACCACCAGCAGGACGTCCTCGTGACGCCCCTGATAACCGCACTCCCGCAGGACCGTTCCCGCCAAGCGGCGCGCCACCGTGATACTGCCCATTTCCTGGGGCAGCGTGGTGTCCACCTGGTAACGCTCGGCCTCCTCACTTTCCACGCCTCTACTCTCGGGGAGTGGCCTGGCAGGTCACGAGACGCAAGCGCTTCAGGCCCCATGGTGCACTTGTGGGACCCGGACTAGTGCAAATGCGTCAATCCAGCAATCCGTCGCGGCGCGCCAGCGCCACCGCCTCCAGCTTCGAGCGGGCGCCCAGCTTCTCCAGCACGTGCTGGACGTGGTTGCGCGCCGTGTTGCGGGCCACGCCCATGCGGTCGCTGATCTCGTACGTGCTGGCGCCCTCCGCCAGGAGCAGCAGCGTCTCGCGCTCGCGAGCGGTCAGCGCGGAACCCACATGCCCCGCACGGCCGGTCAGCCGGTCCAGCACACCCGGCAGCAGCCCCGGCGCGAACACCACACCGCCCGCCGCCACCTCCCGCACCGCCGTCTCCAGCTCACCCAGCCGGGACGACTTCACCACCAGCCCGGCCCCACCGGCGGCCACCACCCTCGCCGCCACGGACGCCGTCGCCTCGCCGGTCAGCACCAGCACCCGCGCACCGGGCGCCGCCACCGCGAACCGCCCGATCGCCGCCACCCCGTCACCATCCGGCAACCGGCGGTCCAGCACGATCACATCGGGCCGGCACCTGCTCGCGTCGGCCAGCGCGGCGGCGATGGTGCCCGACTGCGCCACCACCTCGATGTCGGGCGTCCTGCCCAGCGCCAGGCCGATGGCCTCCGCGACCATGGCGTGATCTTCCACGAGAACCAGCCGGATCGGAGGGGCGGTCGGCATGGTGCACTGTCCTTTTTTGGTGGTCGCTCACTGTGCCGGAGAGGGCGCCCGCGCCGCCGTCTTTCCACCGGCCGCGGCGCCTGACGGCCTGTACGGGCAGTCTCGCACGTAGGTTACGCCTTGCGCAGGCAACCCCACACCAGCCCCACCCGAACCCACCCGCCCCGGCCGAGGCGCTGGCCGCCCGGGGCACGGGCACGGCGAGTGCGGGCACGGGCCGACGCGACGCAGCACGGCGGGCGGGACGCAGCACCAGCGCACGCGGAGCCCTCCCACGCGTGCCACCCCCACCGCCGCACCGGCTGCCGGGGCGCAGGACGTCCGGGCGCAGGTGGAGGCGGTGTGGGTCGGTGGCGCGCGGTGCGCTTTTGCCTTGAAGGACCTCGGCCTTCACCGGACGGCAAGATCCGGTATGGCGTGTCATTGGCGCAGACCAGACCGGGGTATGACGTTGGTAGGGTTGTCCGGAAATATGCGGATCTGGACGGGTGGGATAGGTGGAGGTCGAACAAACAGCACTGCCGGGAATCGGGCTACGACACGATTTCACCACCCGCAAAGGACAACGGGTAGGCGTCGTGTCCCACCGCACCGGCCGCCGGGACCTGGTCATCTACGACAAGGAGGACCCGGACGCCGTCTGCCAGACGGTGAAGCTCAACGACGAGGAGGCCGACGCCCTGGCCGAGCTCCTGGGCGCCCCCCGCATCGTGGCCCGGCTCAACGCGTTGCACGAGCAGGTCGAGGGCCTGGTCAGCGTGCAGCTCCCCATCCCGGCCGGCTCCCCCTACGCGGGCCGCCCCATGGGGGAGGCGCGCGTGCGTACCCGTACCAGCGCATCCATCGTCGCGGTGGTGCGCGCCGGGCAGGTGTTCGCCAGCCCGGGGCCGGACTTCCCGTTCAGCGCCGGCGACGTCGTGGTCGTCGTGGGCAGCGAGGAGAGCACCGCCGAGGTGGCCGACATCCTGGCGAACGGGTAGGGCCGCGGGTGCACCATACCGCGGTCGTTTTTCTGGAGTTCGGTGCTGTCCTCCTCGGTCTGGGAATTCTCGGCGCGCTGGCGTTGCGTGTCGGCATCTCGCCCATCCCGCTCTACCTGATCGCGGGCCTGGCGTTCGGGACCGGCGGCGTGCTGCCGCTGGCCACCAGCGACGAGTTCCTCGGGATCGGCTCGGAGCTGGGCGTGGTGCTGCTGCTGCTCACGCTCGGCCTGGAGTACAACGCCGACGAGCTGGTCAAGAGCCTGGCGGGCAACGCCCGCGCGGGCATCGTGGACCTGGTGCTCAACGCCGCCCCGGGCGCCGCCTGCGCGTTGCTGCTCGGCTGGGGCCCCGTGGCGGCCGTCGCGATGGCCGGCGTCACCTACGCCACCTCCTCGGGCATCACCGCCAAGGTGCTGTCCGACCTGGGGTGGATCGGTAACAGGGAGACGCCGACGGTGCTGTCGCTGCTGGTGTTCGAGGACCTGACGATGGCGATCTACCTGCCGGTCCTGACGACCCTCCTGGCGGGGCTCAGCTTCGTACAGGGCGCGATCTCGGTGGGCATCGCGCTGCTGACGGTGAGCGTGGTGCTGGTCGTCGCGCTGCGGTTCGGACGGTTCATCGAGGCGTTCGTCTCCAGCCCGAACTCCGAGGTGCTGCTGCTCAAGGTCGTCGGCCTGGCCCTGCTGGTGGCCGGGCTGGCCCAGCAGCTCCAGGTGTCGGCGGCGGTGGGCGCGTTCCTGGTGGGCATCGCGCTGTCGGGCGAGCTGGCCGAGGACGCGCAGGCGCTGCTGGCGCCGCTGCGCGACCTGTTCGCGGCGGTGTTCTTCGTCTTCTTCGGCCTGCAGACCGACCCGGCGAAGATCCTGCCGGTGGCCGGGCTGGCCGCGCTGCTGGCCGTGGTCAGCATGATCACCAAGATCCTGACCGGCATGTACGCGGCCCGGCGCGCCGGCATCGCCAAGGCCGGCCAGGCGCGGGCGGGCATCGCGCTCATCCCGCGCGGCGAGTTCAACATCGTCATCGCGGGCCTGGCCGTCGGCGCGGGCGTGCACCCCGACCTGGGCGCCCTCGCGGCGGCGTACGTGCTCATCCTGGCGGCGTTCGGCCCCCTGGCGGCCAAGCTGGTGCAGCCGGTCATCACCTCCATCGCCAAGCGCGCCTAGGGGCGGCCGGATCCGCTAGTTTGTTCGCATGGCAGAGCGCAGGTACGGCGTCCCGGCGCCGCCCACGGAGACCACCGTCAGATCGGCCGACTGGGACGGCAGGGAGCTCTCCCACGAGAGCCACCACCGCGTGCTGTTCCAGGACGTCGACATGACCGAGGTCGCCGACCACGGCTCCTCGTTCGAGGAGTGCCAGTTCAGGAACGTGCGGTTCAACGTGTCGGTGCACGAGGACGCCCGCTTCCTCAACTGCGTGTTCTCGCGCTGCTCGTTCTTCGACGCCACGTTCAGGAGCTGCAAGCTGACCGGCAGCATGTTCGACGGCTGCACGTTCGGGCTGCTCAAGGTGGAGGGCGGCGACTGGTCCTACGTCGGGCTGCCCGGCGCCGACCTGCGCGGCAGCGCCTTCCAGGGCACCCGGCTGCGTGAGGCCGACCTGACCGGGGCCAAGCTGGAGGGCGCCGAGCTGCGGCGGTCCGACCTGTCGGGTGCGTGGCTGCACGGGGCCGACCTGTCGCGGTGCGACCTGCGGGGCAGCGACCTGAGCACGCTCGACCCGCGCGAGGCGACGCTCACGGGAGCGATCATCGACGCGGTCCAGGCGACGGTGGTGGCGGGCACGCTCGGCTTCGACGTACGCGCGTAGGCGACGCGCAACTGACGTGCGGCGGACGCGCGGACGACGTGTGGCGGGTGTGCGGCGGACGCGCGGACGTGTGGCGGGCGTGCGGGCGTGCCGGCCTGCGGGCGTGCCGGCCTGCGGGCGTGCCGGCGTCGCGATTGGAGCAGGATGGGCTTGTGCCGAACGCCGAACTCACCGACGCCGAGCAGGCCCTGGCCGTCGCCGTCCGCCATGGCCACGACGTGGACCTGCGCTCGGGCGACCCCGCCCACGACTCCCCCGCCAACGCCGCCGCCTGGGGCCCCGAGCGGAGCGTGCGGGCGGAGGTGCTGGCGGAGCTGCTGCTCGGCGAGTACACCGACCCGAAGGAGAAGCCGGCCCTGCGCCTGTCGGGGGCGCGCGTCACCGGCCGCTTACACCTGGCGTTCGGCGAGGTCGACCTGCCGGTCACCTTCCGCGACTGCGCCTTCGACGAGGCCCCCGACCTCTACCAGGCCCGCACCCGCTTCCTCAGCTTCACCGGCTGCGCCCTGCCCGGCCTGGTCGCCTCGAACCTCCAGGTCGAGGGCGACCTGCGGCTGACCGGCTGCCACGTCACCGGCGAGGTGCGCCTGCGCAGCGCCCGCGTCAGCAGCAACTTCTCGCTGAACGGCGCGCGCCTGGAGTGCCCGGGCGGCACCGCGCTCAACGCCGAGCACCTCGACGTCGGCAGCAACCTGCTGGCCCGCGACGGGTTCTCCGGCGACGGCGAGATCATCCTCACCGCAGCCAGGATCGGCGCCGCGGTGAACCTCGAAGGCGCCCGCCTGCGCGCCCCCGGCGGGCTGGCGTTCGGCGGCTCGAACCTGGTCGCCCAGGTGGGGCTGTTCGCGCGGCGGATGGAGGTGGAGGGCGAGTTCTCGCTGCGGTTCGCGCGCGTCTCGGGCCCGCTCACGCTGCGGCAGTCCACCCTGCGCAACCCGGGCGGCCTGGCCCTGCACGGTGGCGGGCTGAACGCCGAGAGCGGCCTGTACCTGTCGCGGATCGAGACCGAGGGCGTCGTCTGGCTGGAGGGCGCCTCCGTCGGCCGCACGCTCACCCTCGACGGCGCCCGCCTGCGCGCCCCCGGCGAGGTGGCCCTGCGCGGCGACCGCCTGACCGTGGACGGCGCGCTGCTGGCCCGCGACGGCATGTCCGCCGAGGGCGAGGTCAGCCTGACCGACGCCTCGGTGACCGGCCCCGCGCACTTCAAGGGCGCCACCCTGGCCAACCCGGGCGGCACGGCCCTGTCGGCGAACGGCCTCACGGTCGGCAAGGTGCTCAACCTGTGCGAGGGCTTCTCCGCGCGCGGCCGGATCCGGCTGACGTACGCGCAGATCGGCAGCCGCCTCTGCTTCGACGGCGCCACGCTGGAGGCGCCCGGCGGCATCGCGCTCACCTGCCGCCGCCTGGAGGTGCGGGAGCTGGCCATGCGCACCGCCAAGCCGGTGCGGGGCACGGTCGACCTGCGGCACGCGCGCGTCGGGGCGCTGCAGGACGACCCCCGCGACTGGCCGGACGAGCTGTGCATGGACGGGCTGTCGTACGAGGTGCTGGAGCCGATGTTGCCGGCCGCGGAGCGCCTGAACTGGCTGCGCCGCGACCCCGACGGCTACCTGCCGAACGCCTACGAGCAGCTCGCCGCGATGTACCGGCGGCTGGGCAGCGAGGGCGACGCCCGCGCCACGCTCCTGGCCGGGCAGCGGCAGCGGCGCGGCACCCTGCCCGGGTACGCCCGCTTCTGGGGCCATCTGCAGGACGTCACCGTCGGTTACGGCTTCCATCCGCTGCGGGCGGCCGGGTGGCTGGTGGCGCTGCTGGCCGTGGGCACGGTGGTGTTCGCGGTGGCCGAGCCGCCGCCTTTGAAGCGCGGGGAGGCGCCGGAGTTCAACCCGTTCGTCTACAGTCTCGACCTGCTGCTGCCGATCATCGACTTCGGGCAGGAGAAGGCGTTCAACCCAGGCGGGGGCACGCAGTGGCTGGCGTACGGGCTGATCGCGGCGGGCTGGGTGCTGGCCACGACGATCGCCGCCGGCCTGACCCGCACCCTGCGCCGCGCCTGACCCCGCGTGCTCACAGCAGCAGGTTGACGACGATCGTCAGCACGACCGACAGGACCAGCGATATGAGGATCATCGCCAGGCAGCCCATCCACCCGCCCAGCGGCCTGACCTCCCAGTTTCCTCGCCTCATACCGGCCCGCTACCCGGGCCCGCGTCCTCCAAGCGGGGCCGGGCTCAGGCGCTGACGGCGCGCAGCGCGCCGGGGTGGCGGCCGGTGAGGCGGTCGAGGGCGGCGGCCGTGGCGGGGTCGGCGGGCAGGTAGACGAGGATGCGCTGGTCGTCGCCCAGCAGGTCGAGCGGCTCCCTGGCCAGCCGCAGCTCGCCGGCCCCCGGATGCGCCATGCGCTGCACGGGCGCCATGCGGGGCGGCCCGGTGGAGGCGGCCATGCGCGCGGTGAACGCCTCGCCCGCCGCGAACGCGAGCACGTCGACCAGCTCCCCCGCCCACGGGTCGTCGGGCCCGGCCTCGTACTTGAGCGCGGCGGCCTGCTCGTCGGCCGCTTTGTCCCAGTCGGGGAAGGCGATCCTGGCGCGGACGTCGGTGAAGACGTAGCGGGTCAGGTTGGGCGTCTCGTCGTCGAGCAGACCGATGGGGCCGAAGAGCCGCTCGAAGCCGGTGGTGCGGGCGATCACCTCGCCCAGCCGGTTGAACAGCGCGGCGGGCGCCGGCTCCAGCCGTTCGAGCAGGGCGTGCACGGCCGGGCGTACGACGCGGGCGGGCGCCTGCGAGGCGGCCGGGCACAGCGCGACGCCGCCGCTGGTCACCTTGGCGAGGTGGCGCAGGTGCATGCGCTCGTCGGGCGTCAGGCGCAGGGCGTCGGCCAGCGACACGAGCACCTGCACGGACGGGTTGCGGTCGCGGCCCTGCTCCAGCCTGGTCAGGTATTCGACGCTCACCCCCGCCACCGTGGCCAGCTCGGAGCGGCGCAGCCCCGGTGTGCGCCGCCGGCCGCCGCCGGGCAGGCCGACGTCGGCGGGCTTGAGTGCCTCACGGCGCGAGCGCAGGTAGGCGCCCAGCTCGTTCTCGCTCACGGCCCCGAGTCTACGGACAGGCGGGCGCGGTTATCGTGGCCCTGCCGGGGCCAGTCTGGGCACGGCCTTTCTCGGCGGGCGGCGGTTCGGCAGGCTGACGGCCATGACGAAGATGAAGTTGGCGGTGATCTCGGGCAGCCTCCGTGAGGGACGTTACGGGCCGGGCATCGCGCGATGGTTCAGCGAGCAGGCGAGCACGCACGGGTTGTTCGACCTGGATGTCATCGACCCGGCCGACACGCCCCTGCCCGCGGCGCTGCCGCTCTCGCCGATGGAGCTGGCCGACGTGTCCGGACGGCCGGAGGAGCTGCGGCGCCTGGCGGATCGGCTGGAGCGGGCCGACGCGTTCGCGGTGGTGACGCCCGAGTACAACCACAGTTTCCCCGCCGCGCTCAAGCACCTCATCGACTGGCACCTGACGCAGTGGCAGGCCAAGCCCGTGGCGCTGATCTCCTACGGCGGGCAGGGCGGCGGGATCCGCGCGGCCGAGCACCTGCGGCAGGTGTTCGGCGAGCTGCACGCGGTGCCGATCCGCAACTGGATCAGCTTCGACCAGCACTGGACCCGCTTCGACACCGACGGCCGGCTCATCCGCGACGTGGAGGGCGCCGAGGCCGCCGCCAAGGCCCTGCTCGACCAGCTCGGCTGGTGGAGCACCGCGCTGTGCCGGGCCCGGCTCGCCGTCCCCTACCAGGCGGCATGATGCGGTACAGGCTGCTGGGCCGGACCGGCCTGAGGGTGTCGGAGCTGTTCCTCGGCGCGATGACCTACCGCGAGGCCACGCCGGAGGTGCGGCGCGTGTTCGACCTGTACGCCGAGTCCGGCGGCAACGTCGTGGACACCGCCTCCATGTACGGCGACAGCGAGGACGTCGTCGGCGAGCTGCTCCAGGGCCGCCGCGACCGCTTCGTGCTGGCCACCAAGTACACGCCCACCCGCGACCGCACCGACCTCAACGCGGCCGGCAACCACCGCAAGAACCTCGTCCTGTCGCTGGAGCGGAGCCTGCGGCGGCTGCGTACCGACTACATCGACCTGCTCTGGGTGCACGTGTGGGACCGGCACACCCCGATCGAGGAGACGATGCGGGCGCTGGACGACGTGGTCCGGTCGGGGAAGGTGCTGTACGTGGGCATCTCGGACGCGCCGGCGTGGGTGGTGAGCCGGGCCGACACGCTGGCGGAGTGGCGGGGGTGGACGCCGTTCGCCGGCTTGCAGGTGCCGTACAGCCTGCTGCGGCGCGACATCGAGCGGGAGCTGCTGCCGATGGCGCGGGCCCTCGGCATCAGCGTGGCGGCGTGGGGGGTGCTCGCCCACGGCGTCCTGTCCGGCCGGTACGCCGCCCCCGGCGCTCCCGCCGGGCGCGTGTCGCCCGAGTCGATCAGCGAGCGGGACCGGGCCGGGGTGCGCGTCGTGCTGGAGGTGGCGGGCGAGCTGGGCGTGACGGCCGCGCAGCTCGCGATCGCGTGGGCGCTGCGGCGCGGCGTGCATCCCATCCTCGGGACGAGCGGCGCCGAGCAGCTCAAGGACGACCTGGGCGCCTGCGACCTGGCCCGGGAGCTGCCGGAGGAGGCGATGCGGCGGCTGGAGTCGGCCGTGGAGTTCGACCTGGGTTTCCCGGGCGACTTCGTCGGCGCGGCGGACCGCAGCCCGGACATCTACGGCGACGCCCTCCCCCTCCTCGACGGCCGCTGACCCCGCCGGCGCTCACCGGGGGCCGCCCGACCGGTCGCACTCAAGGTGGCAGCGCGGCGGGCGGCGGTCAGCAGAGGGCCATGGCCGTCTGCCAGAGGCCGGGGAGGGCGGCGAGGACGCGGTCGCCGCGGCGGCGCCGGTCGGTGAACGTCTGCGCGCCCAGGTCCTCCAGCAGCTCGTGGAACTCCTCCTCGTACCGCACGGGCACCCCGGCCGCCGCCTGCTTGGCCAGGCAGCGGGTGTACGTGGCCACCAGCCAGAACACGGCCTCCCGGTGCAGGCCCTGCTCGATGAGCTCCATGGTGCCGTCGATGGCGACCGGCCGGGCGGCGGCGGAGATGTCGGAGTCGAACCGGTAGCCGGGCGCCCGTACGGCGGCGGCCGCGTCGAACGCCTTGGCCAGCGCCGCCAGGTGGCGCCGTACCCGGGCGGCGTCGAGGTCGGCGCAGCCGAGCAGGTCGAGCAGGCTCTCGTGGAAGTCGAGCCGCCCGTGCTCGGCGAGCAGGTCGCGCACGGCCGCGTACCGGCGGCGGACCGTGGGGTTGCGCAGCCCGGCCACCAGCAGCACGTGCGCGGTCACCCCCGTGCCGAACAGCCAGCCGCTGACCTGGTCGGGCAGCGGCGCGCTCTCGTCCATGCCGTTGATCCAGCCGCGCACCCGGTCCATGGCGTTGGTGCAGCGGGCGAGGATCCAGGGGCGTTCGGCGAAGTCGCGGGAGACGATCCGCTGCAGCTCGGTGAGCCGCCCGGACGGGTCGGCCAGCACGCACGGCAGGTGGAAGCTGCCCGCCAGGTGGTAGTCGCTCAGCACCTCGTGCGGGGAGCCGGGCGGGGTGGTGGTGGAGACCTCCAGCAACACCCCTTTGTACGGAAATTTCCCGACGTGGTGGATGCGGGCGGCCGTCTCCTCGACCACCATGACGTCCACGTCGGACGTCGGCGGCAGCTCCTCACCCGGGTCGGCCACAACGCCGACCCGGTCAGGAACGCCCCGCCGAACCCGGGCAGCCCGGCGCCCTCTTCCCGCACCCACTCCTGTGCGATCTGCCTGGCCTGCTCAATCCGCATCCACTTCCTCCCGATCGGGCCTCCGGCGCGAGCTCCTGAACAGCACGAACCCGCCCAGCACCACCAGCACGGCCAGCCCGGCCCAGATCCAGCCGGGCACCCCGGCCGGCTCCGAGGCCGACTGCGCGCCCGCTGCCGAAGGCTGGGCCGCCCCCGTGGCGGGGGCCGCGCTGGACGGCGCTACGGACGCCTCACCCGTGGGTGAGGCCGACGCCGAAGATGATCCTTTCACGCTGAAGGGAATTTCGCCCTCAATGGGATGTCCGTCGGAGGAAACGACACGCCAGGCGATCGCGTACGAGCCGGGCGCGAGCGGCTGGGGCACGTCGGCGGTCACGAGCGGCCCGTCCAGTCGTGGCTCGCCGAGCGCGACCTCCTTCCCGGCCGCGTCGTGCAGGACGACGAACGGGAACTTGACGCTCGCGCTGTACTCCAGCTCGATCTTCTCGACGGAGGAGACCTCCGCGTCCTTGGCGGGCGAGCTGCGCTTGAGCGAGTCGTGGGCATAGGCGGGCGAAGCGGGCAGAGCGAGCAGCAGGGCGAGAAGAAACAGCAGGGCGGGCACGGCTGTGGCGCTCTTGGCGCCCTGGCGTAGCGAGGTCGTCATGACAGGTCTCCAGAATGATCTTCCGGACGACCGGGCCCGAGGCGCCGGGCGTCCGGACACAGGCAAGGGCGAAGGCGGCGGCGTCGCCGCACGTGGTGACGCCGGGCCGAAGAGTGCGGAGGGGCGTCAGTGACGCGCCGCCGCGGGCGGCCCTCGCCTGGTGATCGCGCCGGAGACCGTCCGGCCGGCGGGGATGCCGGGGCAGGGGGTGAACGGGCGCCACCGGAGCGGCGGCGCCCCGGCCCCTTCTTCGACGGGCGCGGTGACGAGCAGCCGTACGACCGGGCGCGGCGCCCCGTACAGGCGGATCATCAGCCACAACGCGCTCTCGCCGCGATGCAGCCACCACGCCGTCAGCCCCGCCACCACGAGGTGGACGAGCACCATGCCGGGGGCGGGATGACCGTGGCCCGGCTCGGCGGCGGGGCCGGGCGCGAGCCGTTCGAAGAGCTGGTGGAGCACCATCTGGGTGCTGACGGTGGCGGTCAGGACGGCGGCGAGGCCGCGTTCGCGCCCGTCGATCAGGTACGCCAGCCCGAGCGCGGCCAGCACCCCGGCCAGGCAGACCTCGAAAGGCACCGGCCCGCCGCCGGCCAGCGCGTGCCCGCCCGCCGACACGGCGCCGCAGACCGTCGCGAACACGACGGCCCGCCACAACCGCAGCACCGCGGACGCCGCCGGAACCCGCGACCGCCCGAAAAGCCGCCCGGCGAGCCGCCCAAGAAGCGGCCCGGAAGGCGGCCCCCAGGGGCGCGCGATGATCGGCGGGATGGACACAGCCGACATCTTTTCACAAGGTTCCTGACCCGCTGAGGTTCGGAACGCGCGTGTGAGGGCAGCGGACTTCGATGGACATCGCCACGAGCGCCGGTCAGGACCTGGAGAACGCGGTCCGCCGGGAGCTGATGGACGCGGGCTTCACCGTCGAGCCGTCGCTGATGTCCGCCGATGGCGGGCTCGGAGTCTGGCACGACCCCACGCGTGGGGTGGTCGTCACCTGGGGTACCTCGGCCGACCAGCTCGTCCGGCACGCGACCATCCGCTCAGCGGTCCTGCTCGCGTTGCGGACGGTCCTGGTCGAGGCGGGCCATCAGGTCAGGGAGGACTTCAACGGGCTGGAGCTGGTCGTCACGTCCTGACCTCGCGCAGCGGCCGGCCCACCTCGTGCAGGTGGCGCAGCGCCTGCCCCCATGATTCCAGCAGCCCGCACTCGACGTAGCCGATGCCGAGCGAGGCGCAGTAGTCGCGCACGATGGGCTGGGCCTTGCGCAGGTTGGCGGTGGGCATGCTGGGGAACAGGTGGTGCTCGATCTGGAAGTTCAGGCCGCCGAGGGCGGTGTTGACCAGGCGCCCGCCGCGCACGTTGCGGGAGGTGAGCACCTGCTTGCGCAGGAAGTCCAGCTCGTCCTCGGCGGTGAGGACGGGCATGCCCTTGTGGTTGGGCGCGAACGTGCAGCCGAGGTAGACGCCGTAGCACGCCTGGTGGACGGCGAGGAACAGCAGCGCCTTGGGCAGGGGCAGCACCAGGAGCACCGCCCCCAGGTAGGCCAGCACGTGGGCCGACAGCAGCGCCGCTTCGGTGCCGCGGCTCTTGAGCGACTTCCTGCGCAGGGCACGGAAGCTCGACACCTTCAGGTTCACGCCTTCGAGCGTGAGCAGGGGGAAGAACAGGAACGCCTGCCAGCGGCCGATGAACCGGGGCAGCCCTTCGCTGGCCTCGGCCTGCCGGCGCGACCAGATGAGGATGTCGGGCGCGACGTCGGGGTCGTGCTCCTCGTGGTTGGGGTTGGCGTGGTGGCGGGTGTGCTTGTCCATCCACCAGCCGTAGCTGAGCCCGACGGCGAGGTTGCCGGCGACCAGCCCGGCGATCCTGCTGACCCGCCGGGAGCGGGAGATCTGCCCGTGCGCGAGGTCGTGGGCCAGGAGGGTGACCTGGGCGAAGGCGATCGCCATCAGGACGGCGAGGCCGAGCTGCCACCAGGAGTCGCCGAGCGCGGCGAAGGCCGCCCACGTGCCCGCGAACAGGGCGGCCACCAGGCTGATCCGCAGCGCGTAGTAGCCGGGGCGCTTGTCGAGCAGCCCGGCTTCCGCGATGCGCCGCGAGAGGCGCGCGAAGTCGCTGCCTCGTCGCGGCGGGGCCGGGTGGGAGGTCTCTGCCACAGTCACGTCGTTCGTCTCCGATGCCGAGGAGTGGATGATCGCTCCTCAGCATCGCGAGAGAGGGTGGCCTGGCGGACCCCCGCTGTCACCCGTCCTGAAGGTAGGGCGAGCCCTACCATCGAGCGCCTCGGGACGCCCCCGCCGCCTGGGATCGGGCCGGCCCATCGCACTCAGCGTGGCACTGGACGACGACTCTCACCTGGTGGGGAATGGCGGGCGGCGGGGACGCCGGCTCAGGCGCGCTGCAGGGCGGGCGGCTCCTCCGGCACCTGCTCCGATACCTGCTCCGGTACTGCGGCCGTCCCGTGGACGTGCAGGTCCGGGCGGAAGGCCGCCAGGTACGCCTCCCGGTCGCGGAAGGTCGAGGCCAGCGCGTCGCCGTAGTCGATGAGCTGCCGGTGGGCGTGCCTGCGCGGCTCGTAGCGGGCGTGCAGCAGCCGGTCGAGCAGCTCCGGGTCGTCCCCGGCCGCGCAGATGACGTCCGCGAGGATCTCGGCGTCGTGCAGCGTGTAGCTCATCCCCATGCCGGTCATGGGGTGGCAGGCGAACGCGGCCGAGCCGAGCAGGGCGGCGTTGCCCTTGTGGTACGCCGCCACCCGCAAGGCCGATACCTTGATCCGCTGCCAGGTGGCGGGCTGCAGGAAGTTGAACGCGTCCGAGCTGTCGGTCACGAACTTCTTCAGCTCGTCGAGCAGGGCCGGGATGCCGTCCTGGAAGATCTCCTTGTCGTCCTCGGGCGGCAGGCCGACGAACACGCGGGCCTGGTCCCTGTTGATCGGATAGAGGTAGGTGAGCCAGCCCTCGGAGCTGAAGTAGAGCCGGTTGAGCTGGGCGACGCTGGCACTGAGCGGCACGGTCGCCACCCGCATGAGCAACCGCTCGTACGGCATCGTCATCTGCTCGATGCCCAGCGCCTGGCGCACGGCCGACTTGGTGCCGTCGGCGCCGATCACCGCCCCGGCCCGCAACCTCCTTCCGTCACCGAGCACCAGCTCCTCCACCGCGCCCTCGCCGACCGCGATGTCCGCGATGCCGGCGTCGAACCAGAACTCGACGCCCTCCATCGCGCAGGAGGTGTAGATGAGCTCGACCAGCTCCCGGTACGGGCGGATGAGGAACCCGCCGTCGGGGAACCGGCATTCCTGGATGGGGTCGCCATCGTGGTAGTAGCGGATGGTGTCGCGTCGCAGGCCATGGCGTTCGACGAGGTCGGCGAGCCCGTGCCGGGCCAGCACCCGCAAGCCGGGGGGCTTGAGGAAGTCGGCGCCCGCGCTCGGGACGGAGGGTCCCTGCTCGATGACGACGACGTGCCGGCCGCGGCGACCCAGCAGTAAGGCCAGGAAGCAGCCGCCGAGTCCGGCGCCGACGATGGCTACGTCGCACGATGTGGTTGCCATGACGAGAGCCCTTTCGAATGGTTGAACTAGTGCGTATGCCCGCGCGTGCCGGCGAGGGGGCCGGGTTCGGCCGTCCGCGGCCGCGGGACCGGGTCCTTATAGGGGTCTGCGGGGGGTGTGCGGGTCTCGACTGGCAGCAGCGCGTCGGCCTCGGCCGCCACGGTGGCGAGGGTCATGCGCAGCTCGAGCAGCAGCCGGCGCGGCACCTTGATCATGACGTCACCCGGGTCCGGCCGCAACCGGGTGATCTTGGTCAGGGCCAGCGCCCCGATGAGCACGGAGATGGCCACGCACAGGGCGAGGGCGCCCGCCAGGCCGGCGAAGGGGCCGGTCATGAACGGGTGGTCGATCACGACGGACACGACCGCGACGCCGACGGCCCCGCCGACCATGCGGGCCATGGTGGCCGCGCCGACGGCGGAGGCGTACTGGTGGGGGCGGGCGGCCAGGGTGGTGGCGACGGAGGTGCCGGGCGCGAGCGCGCCGACCCCCATGCCGACCACGACGCTGGCGACCAGGCCCCACACGGTCGGGCCCGCCTGCGTCAGCACGATCACGCAGGCGCCCCCGCACAGCAGCGAGCCGGCGTAGATGAGACCGTACGCGCCGACCCGCTTGACGACCTTTCCGGCCAGGAAGCTCGTCACGACGACGGCCACCGACGTGGGGGTCAGCCACATGGCCACTTCGAGCATGGGGTAGCCGAGGTGCAGCAGGTACAGCGGCTGCACGGTGAGCAGCCCGTACGACAGCGCGCCGAAGCCCCAGGTCGCCAGCCAGCCCCAGACGAACCGGGGCCGCCGCCACAGGGCCAGGTCGATCGCGGGCAGCCGGTGGTGCCTGGCCTGCGCGAGCGCGCCGCCGAGCAGGGCCAGCGCGGCCAGCGCCAGCCACACCACGTCCAGGCCCCAGGCCATGGCCTTGGAGATGGCCAGGACCACGACGGCGATGCCGGCGGCCAGCAGCCAGGCGCCGAGCACGTCGGGCACGCCCTTGGCGCCGGCCCGCCGGCCCGGCGGCAGCCAGGCGCAGGCGACCAGCAGCGCGACGCCGATGACGACGTCCGGCACGAACAGCGCCCGCCAGCCGACGGTGGCGGCCAGCCAGCCGCCGCCGGCCTGCATGAGCAGGCAGCCGAGGCCGGAGGCGGAGCTCCACAGCGCGATCGCGCCGCGGCGCTGCGACTCCGGCAGCTCGCCGAGCAGCAGCCCGAGGCTGGCCGGGATCATCGCCGCGGCCCCGGCGCCCTGGACGGCCCGCGCCGCCAGCACGTACGACCAGGGCTCCACGGTCACGGTGGCGATCCCGCCCAGCACGAACACCACGAGCCCGACGGCCAGCACGCGGCGGCGGCCGAACAGGTCGGCCCAGCGGCCGGCGGTGGCCAGCAGGGCCGCGATCGGGATGAACGCCGCGCTGGTCAGCCAGACCAGGTCACCCAGGGGCATGCCGGCGCCGGCGGGCGCGTACCGCAGCACTCCCACTGCCAGGGTGGTGGCCGTGGTGTCGGCCATCACCGTCAACATGACACCCGCACCGACCAGGCGCAGCATCACGCCGTGTCGCCGGCCGGCGCCGGTCGTGCCCGTCCCCGTGACGGCCGCTGGTGACGAACGCACGTGTCCTCCTATGGGTGTTCCCGCCTCGCGTGCCCTCCGGCGGGCGCGCAGGGGCGGAGCTGACGTGTCGGGGTCAGGCGCCGTACCGGCCGGGCGAGATCATGCCGTCCGGGTCGAGCGCCGTCTTGAGCCTGTGCAGCATGCCGAGGCCGGCGGTGCTGGTCTCGGACCAGACGTCGGCGGCGGCGTGATCGATGTCGGAGCGGTAGATGGCGCAGCCGTGGCCGCGCAGCACGCAGTTGCCGTCGTTGCGGAGCTGGTGGGCCCGGTACGGGGCGCCGGGCGCGCCGCGCTCGAAGAAGATCTGGATGACGCCGTTGGCCAGGTGCTTGCCGACGAGGTTCCACTCCATCATCAGGGCCGTGGTGTGGCGGTCCACGGCGGTCTGCAGCGCGTCCAGGATCTGCTCGGTCCTGCGGGCGTGCATGGGCATGAGCGGCAGCAGCGCCAGGAAGCCCATCGCGCCCTCGTCGATCCGGTCGCACGACGTCACGCCGAGCGCGTTGTGCACGCCGCGGCAGGTGGGGATGCCCTGCGCCATCAGGGCCCTGGGGTAGAGCGGGTCGTCGGGGCTCACCTCGGCCGCGTCCACCACCCGCACCGCTTCGGCGCCCTCGACCTCGATGAGCGCCTTGCGCAGCAGCTCCTCGGCCAGCTCCACGGTGGCGTCGCTGCCCATGAGCGGCCCCATGATGGTGAACAGGCCCGGGTCCACGCCGGCGGGCAGCATCCAGTCGCCGTGACCGGGCACCAGCGACAGCTCGCGGACGCGCATCAGCCCGTCGGCCGGGTTGCCGCGGCGCAGGAAGGCGGTCATCGCCCCGAGCGCCACGCCGGCCTGGTCGCGCGGGATGCGGCCGTGCACGAGCCCGATGGTCTCGGGGCGCGGCACCAGCGCCACGGCCATGGCGGTGACGATGCCCAGGTTGTGCTGCACGAACGTCTGCGTCAGGTCGGGCCCGGCGACCCGGCCGTGGTAGCGGCCCGCCGGGTCCAGCCCGCCGGTGGTGATCACGCTGCCGTCGGCCAGCACGGCCTCCAGCCCGGCCACGTCGTGGACGCGGGAGCGGACGCAGCCGTCGCCGCGGTCGAGGGCGTTGCCGAGGACGGAGGTGTCGGCGCACGAGGCGGTCACGTTCAGCATCCACGGGGTGTCCCGCAGCACGGCGGCGAGCTGCCGCTGCGTGACGCCCGGCTCGATGACCGCGAAGCCGGCCTCCAGGTCGAGGCCGCGGATGCGGTTCATGCCGCCGAGGTCCACGACCACGTTGTCGTCGGTGACCGGCACGGCCGAGCCCATGCCCCAGTTCCTGCCCGTGCTGATCGGATAGAGGCGGCGGCGTTCGGCCGTGGCCTGGCGGACGAGGGCGCGTACCTCGTCCAGGCTGCGCGGCGTCTCGACGCCCGCCACGGAGCGCGGCCGGTGACCCCCGACGTCACCCGACCGCAGCTCCAGTCTCGACGATCCCTGCATGGCTCTCCTCAAGGGTGAGATTCGCTCTTCCGGCTCTTTTGCGTCGGAGCCGCTGTGCGGGCACACGTCAGGCGGTGTGCTGGAGCAGGTCGTCGATGGAGCCGATGGCCTGGTTGGACAGCTCCCTGATGCCGAGCAGGCGCTGCTCGGTGTAGACGGTTTCCTCAAGGGGCGGAGCGGTACCAGTGAGTGGGCCGGGGAAGTCGAGCGTGCCGCGGGGCGCGGTCTGCGCGGGCACGTCGTGCGGGCCGTAGGGGTGGCGGCGGACGTGGTCGGTGTGCTCGCGCCGGGTCCGGGCGGGCAGGTGCGGGGGGGTTCGCATGACGGGAGCTCTCCTACCGGACTGGATGGGGGGTTTCCTGGCGACCGCTCGCCGTTGAGCGGCTGGTGGTCAGCGTGCGCCCTCCTCGGTCTCCTCGAAGCCGGGGTAGCCGGCCCGCGGAGCGACGGCCGCCGGGGTGACGCGGGGCACGCCGTGGTTGATGACGCTGGCGGCGATGCGGCGCTCCGCCAGCCCCATGTGGGGACGGCCGGCACCGGAGGAACCCGGCCGGGCGCCGGCCGAGCCTGTGATCATGGAGCTGGCGTGCACCCAGCGGCGCGACTCGGCCAGCACCTCGCGCTGCGCGCGGGCGAGGTCGGAGTGGCGCGCGTAGTGCTCGCAGACGGCCCGCGCCAGCACCCGTGCCATGACGAGGTGCTCCTGGCAGGCGCCCGCGACCTTCGCCTCCAGGCCGGTGACCTGGGCGAGGAGCAGCTGCAGGTGCGGCAGGGCCGAGCCGCGCTCGAACCCGCCGAGCTCCGCCAGCCGCTCCGGCCAGCGCAGCCGCCGCTCGATCGCGGCGCACACCTCGCGCACCACCTGGGCGGCGGGCGCGTCGCCGGGGACGCGGCCGTCGAGCTGCACGGCGCGCTGCGCGGTCGGCTCGAAGTCGGCGAGCCGGCGCAGGCCGCTCTGCAGCAGGCGGACCCGGTTGTGCAGGCACGCGGCGCTCCAGCCGAGCACCAGCAGGCGGTCGGCGTCGGCCTCGCAGTGCCAGCCGACCAGCGCCACTTCGCGGGCCATGCGGTGGTGCAGCACCCATGACTCCTGCTCGCCGACCGGCATCGGGGTGTCGATCCAGACCTGGAGGCCGCCGGGGGGCAGCTCGGCGACCCCGACGTCCATGCCCTCGGGCGCGACCCGGGCGCAGATCCGCCGGACGACGCGCTCCTGGGCGACGCTCTCCGGCGCCATGGGCGCCGGGCCTGGCAGCACGCGCTCCGGGGCGACCTTCGCCCGTGGCTCGATGCTCATCTGGGCCACCTCCTGACCCGAGGTCTCTCGACCTACGTAAATTGACACTTAATAGTGCCGCCCCGATCGTCGTCAGACCGGCGTTTTCTGTCAACTGGCACTTAACGAATCCAGCATGAGTGGGCCGCGACACGGAGGGGCACGCTCGTGAACCCGCGACTTCCCGCAGGTGAATGCGGGGTTACGGGGCGTGAATGATCTAGAGTCCGAACGGGGCCCCCGATGGCGGACGACAGGCGAGGAGCGAGCCAGTGCCGGTGCCGAGAGCCGTGGTCGCGGCCGTATCCATGGCCGCCGGGCTGCCCGCGTACCCGGGTGCGACGCAGGCCGGAGGCGGTTACTGCGTGCTACCTGATCATCCCGCTCAGTCCGGCCCTTACCTCGTGGCCACTGCTTCCTTCCTAGACTGGATTCATCCCAATCCGCCGCCCGCCGAGCCGGAGCCGGAAGGCGCCGAACGGCTCGACTTCGCCGGGTTCCCCAACGTGTCGGCCCTCGACGTGACCGGCCCCCGCGGCCGCCCCGAGACCAAGGTGATCGCCACCTACACCACGAACGTGGACAAGGTCGTCACCCTCACCAGCTCCGCGTCCGTCTCCGAGGACGGCGGGCGCACCTTCGGCCCGTCCGGCCAGACACCGCTGCGCGAATCCCCCATCGAGCTGCACGACGGCCGCTTCTTCGCCACCGAGTACTACCTGAACAGGACCGGGCCGCACACCGCCCGCCTCGGCGTGCTCACCTCGTCCACGCTGGAGGACGGCGAGAGCTGGCTGCGCTCCGAGGCCGTCCTGACCACGCCCGGCGACCTGCTGCCCGGCGGGGCCGCGCACGGGGCGCCGATCCAGCTCGCCGACGGGACGATCCTGATCACGGCCTACGCCCGCTACAGCGACACCGGGGCGTACCAGGCGGAGGTGTACGCCAGCCACGACGGCGGGCGCACCTTCGAACGGCGCGGGGTCATCGCCGCGCCCGAGCCCGGGTTCGCCTTCAACGAGGCGGCCATCGAGCAGGCGGTCGACGGCAGCCTCGTGGCGGTGCTGCGGCACGACGGCGGCCGGTACTCGACCCTGCACCAGACCCGCTCCACCGACGACGGGCGCACCTGGGAGCCCGTGCGCGGGCTGCGCCTGGCCGGCTACGACTGCGTGGTGCGCGGCGTCGCGCCCCGGCTGCTGCTGATGCCCGGCGGCGCGCTCATCCTGAGCGCGGGACGACCCGACAACTGGCTCGCCGTCTCCCCCGACGGGCTCGGCACCGAATGGCTGGAGCCCCGGGTCACCTACCACAACCGCGACGGCATCGTGGACACCCGCGGCTCCTCCGGCTACACCGGCCTGGCCGCCGTCGGGCCGCACCGGTTCATCCAGGTGTTCGACAACTGCAAGCTGCCCGGCGTGCGGCCCGACGGGCTGCTCGACGAGACCGCCTGCCCCGCGCACGGGCGCTTCGAGTTCGGCGGCCGGTACGCGGTCAAACGGCTGCTGTTCGACGTCGCCACGCCCGGGCGGCGGCTGGACCTGGCCGCGCTGCGCCGCCGCGGCGACCTGCGCGTCACCACCGACATGCGCTGGACGAGCCCCAAACGGCCGCGCACCGGGCCCGGCGGGGCGCTGGACGGCAGCACCGGCTACTGGTCGAGCGCCATCGCCCGGGGCCGGGGCCACTACGAGCTGCATTTCGACCGGCCGTACCGGCTGGCCAGGATCGGCCTCAGCCTGCGCCCGGGGCATCCGGCCAGTGCGCGCGTTTACGTGTCGAAGAACGGCCGATCCTGGGGCGAGCCGGTCGTGACCATCAAGGACCGGGTCGATCACGCGCTGCGTTACGACGAGCTCGGGCGCACCGCCCGGCACGTCAAGATCGTGACGGAGCCGTCGGCGGGATGCGATGCGGAGATCGGCCGCAAGTGCTCCGTCCTGAACGAGGTCGAACTGTTCACCTGAGCCCGCGCCGTTCACCCGAACTGGCGCTGTGGACCCGAACTCGCGCTGTTCACCTGAAGCCGAGCGGTTTGTTCCGACACGCCCGCGGGGGCCCTTTCCGGCGCCCCCGCGTGACTTTCCGCGAGCCCCCTACCGCGTGGGCGGCAGGCCACCGTCGTGGCCGAAGGGCTCGTCCTTGTCGTCCCTGGTCACGCCCTCCTCGTCGATCTCCAGCCGCTCCCGGCGGACCTGGCCCTCGACGGTCTCCTCGTGCTGGACGTCCTGCTTGCGCACGTGGATGCGCTCGACCGGCTTGGTCTCCTTGCCGACGACGGCGCGCTCCTCGTGCAGGATCATCTCCCGGTCCTCGCCGTGGATCTCGTGCGGGCCCGTCATGTCGCCGTCGCGGATGGGCTCGCGCTCGATCACGACCTCCTCGTGGGAGAGCGGGATCGTCTGCTGGACGTTCTCGGTCTCGACGTACTTGTGCAGGCGTACGCGGCCGGACTCCCTGCTCTCCTTGCCGATGTGCAGCTGCTCCTCCGACCGGGTCATCTCGATGTCGCGGTCACCGGTGAGGTCACCGGTCATGCCGCCGCGCATCCCGCCGGTCATGCCGGCCCTTTCCCCGGTCATGCCGGTGCGTTCCCCGGTCATACCGGTGGTGTCGCCGGTCAGGCCTGCGGTCTCGCCGGTCAGGCCGCCGCGTTCCTCCGGTATGCCGCCGCGCCCGCCGGCCGGGCCCCGCATGGAGGTCTCGCCGGTGCGCTGGCGCGGGATGTCGGTCGGCTGCATGCCGTAGTAGCGGTAGAGGTCGGCCTCCTCCTTCAGGGACAGGCGGTCGTCGACGTCGATGTTCGGCGCTTCCTTGATCATCTCCTTGTCGAAGGGGACCCGGATCTCCTCGCCCGTACGACGGGAGTTGGCCAGCGGCACGAAGGTCTGCTTCATGCCGAAGAACCCCGTGCGCACGGTCACCCACTCCGGCTCTCCCGTGTGGTCGTTCAGGTAGACCTGGCCGACCTTCCCGATCGACTGTCCGTCCGACCCCACTACGTGGCAGTCGAGCAGGCTGCGGATCTCTGTTTGCATAGCCACGACGATCCCCCCGATGTGTTCGTCCTGGTTCAAAAGGGACAAATACCCTAAATCGCCATATCGCCACACACGAGGGAGGCACGTTTCCGCCTAATTCACGGAACGACTCTCAGCCCCTCGAATCAGCCCGCCTGGGCCTTCTTCAGCGCGTTCAGATGCTGCTGGAGCGACTGCTGCACCGTCCCGGCCAGCGCCTTCACCGTCGGATTGGCCCCCTTCGACACCTCCGTCTTGGTGGCCGCCAGCGCCTCCTTGTGCGCCTTGATCATGCCGGACAGGAAGTCCTGGTCGAAGTCCTGCCCCGTCACCTCCTGCAGCCGCGCCACCTCGGCCCGCTGCGCCTTCGACGGGGAGGTGGGCAGCTCGATGCCGAGCTGCGCGGCCGCCTGCGTGACCTTGGTGCCCAGCTTCGTGTGGTCCTCGACGAGCATCTTGCCCACGGACTTGACCTGCTTGGTGGTGCCCTTGCCCATCGCCAGCCGGCCCGCCTGCACCTCCGACAGGTTGCCCTGGTGGATGGTCTTCATCCACTCCCTGTCCTGCTCGGACGGCTGGGTGTCGGTCCGTACGGCCGCAGCCTCGGGATTCGGCGCCACGTCGGCGGCACAACCGGCGAGAACGGCGGCCAGAGCCGCGACGGACAGCGGCAGGGTCAGACTGGTGGTGCGCATGAGGATTCCTATGACATAGCGATACGTCTCCGCTACAGACAGTAACTACCGCCGGCCGGATGATCCGGCATTCCCCCTGCCCGGGCGCGTCAGGACGCCGAGCGCAGGGCCACGCGTTGTGACGACGGACGCGGCGCGCGTGTCGCGTCAGGGGCCGCGGTAGCCGGGCGGAGGGCCGTCGCCCTCGTAGGCGTTCACCTGGCCCTCGGTGAGGAACGTGCGCAGCACCTCCAGGTAGGCGTCGGTGCGGCCAGGAGGGACGCCGTCACCGACGTAGGCGAGACGAGCGTGCGGCAGCACGCGCCGGAACGCGGCGACCTCCGCCCAGCGCTCGGCATCACACGCACCCTTGACGACCAGCACAGGCGCGACCACCCCCGCCAAGCCGGCACGCGAGAAGGCGGACGCAGCCAACCCCGCCGAGCCGGTATGCGGAAGGGCGGGCGTGGCCACCCTCGCCGCGCCGGTATGCGGAGGGGCAGGCGCGGCCGGCCTCGCCGAGCCGGCACGCGAGGAGGCGGACCCGGTCGCCCCCGCCGAGCCGGTACGCGAGAAGGCAGACGCGGCCAACGCCGCCGAGCCGGTACGCAGCGACGCGGGCGCGGGGCGTCCGGCCAGCGCCACGTAACCCCCGTACCCCGGGGCGGGGCCGGAGGCGGGGCACGTGGGCTCGGGCGGGTGGCGGAGGAGGAGTGCGAGCCGGGCGTCCAGCTCCCGGTCGCCGGCGAACGCGTGGGCGCTCACCGGATCCACCCGCAGCAGCGTCGCGACGGCGAGCGCGCGCGGGTGCGGCAGCCCTCCGGCTCCCAGGGCGACGGCCGAGAGGGCGGGCCGGGCCGGGGTGCGGGCCGGGGCGAGACCGGCCGGCGCGTACAGGACCGTCCTGGCCACCCGGTCCGGATGCGCCGCCAGGTACGCGGCCGCGAGCTGCGCCCCGTAGTCGCGGGCGACGAGATTGAGCCGCTCGGCCCGTACGGTGCGGCGGATCGCCTCCAGGTCGGCCACGTCCCTGGCCAGCCCGTACCCCCGAGGGTCGGGCAGCCGGGCCGAGCGACCGGCGCCGAGCTGGTCGTAGACGTACACCTGGAAACCGGCGGACGCGAGCCGGCCGTAGAACTCCGCGTCGCCCTCCAGGTCGGCCACGCCCGGCCCGCCGTGCAGGAAGATCACCGGCTCGGGCCGCGTGACCCGCTCGGGCACGATCCGCACGTACGCCAGCCGCGACCCGGTCGGCAGCCGCCACTCCCGCTGCCCCGCCACCTTGCCCGGACCCGGCGGCAGGACGGGTGGGCTCAGCGTCGCCGCCCCCACCTGCCACACCACCGCCGCCTCCACCCCGAGCACGGCCACCGCCCGCACCCAGCGCCCCCAGGCGGGGCGGGGG
>NZ_OOHJ01000020.1 GCF_900323885.1 [Actinomadura] parvosata subsp. kistnae
CGCCAGGACGTCCTCCATGACGGCGATGCAGCGCTGCGCCAGCTCGTGCGCCCGCCGTCCCTCTTCGGTGGTGCGGATCAGCCGGGCGCGGGCGGAGGACGGGTCGGGCACCTGCTCCATGAGCCCCGCGGCGATGAGGCCGTGCACGGCCTGGTGGGCGCTCTGCCGGGTGACGCCCATGCGCCGGGCCAGCTCGGACACGGTGGTGCCGGTGTCGTCGAGGGTGGCGAACACCCAGGCCTGCGCGATGGTCAGCGGGCGCTCGCCGGCCCGCTCCATGCTGGCCAGGAGCCCGTCGTCGAACCAGCGCCTGGCCTCGGCCAGGCGCTGCGGCAGGTTGCGGGCCGGCTGCGTCATGTCGGTGTGCGTTCCAGGCTCTCGTCGGTACGGCGTCTTGCCAGAGTCTCCCATCCCTCCTAATGTCAGGCTACCTGACAATCCGATCCCGGCTGGAGAGCACCCCGCATGACCATGGAATTCGCCACCCCTTACCGCACCCGCTCCCACCTGCCGCCCGAGCCCGGCCGGCCGTACTTCGTCGAGAAGGGCATGGGCGACCGCGCCCACCTGTTCGGCGACCTGATCACGATCTACGCGGGCGGCGAGCAGACCGAGAACACGTTCAACTTCTTCACCTGCGAGGGCCCCAAGGGCCCGATCATCCCCGCGCACCTGCACGCCGGCACCTATGAGGTCTTCTACGTCACGCAGGGCGCCGTGCGGCTCTTCGTCGAGGACCTGGAGGGAGCGCAGCAGGAGAAGCTGCTGACCGCGGGCGACTTCGGCTTCGTCCCCAAGAACTGCCCGCACGCCTACCGCATCGAGCGCCACCACAGCCAGATCGTCGGCGTCGCCGCCGGGCCCGGCGGCACGTTCGAGCGCTTCTTCGAATCGCTCGGCACGCCCACCGACGAGCACGGCCTGCCCGCCACGCCGTACGTGCCCGCGCCGGAGCGGTTCGGCACCGTCCCGCAGCGGTACGACGTGCGCTTCCTGCCCGATCACGAGTGGCACCCCTGAAACCCTGGCTTAACTAAGGCAAGCGCCTTAAAGTTGGTGCGAGCTGTCAACGACCTGGGGGCCGCGATGACCATGCCGAACTATCCCTTCGACCGTGACGCCACGCTGGAGCCGCCGCGCGAGTGGGCCGAGCTGCGCGAGCAGTGCCCGGTCGCGCACGTGCGGCTGCCCAGCGGCGACACCGCGCAGCTGCTCACCCGCTACGACGACGTGCGCACCGCGCTGACCGACCAGCGCTTCCGCCGCGGCGGCCCCGACGCCGCGCGCGTCTCCACCACGCGCGACGGCGGCATCTTCAACCGCGCCGCGTCCGGCACCGACATGCGCGAAGGCGAGGGGCACCTGCGGTGGCGGCGGCTGCTCACCCGCTCCTTCACCGTCAAGAAGATGGAGACCTGGCGCCCGCGCGTGCAGGCGATGGCCGACGAGCTCGTGGACGACCTGCTCAAGTCCGGCTCGCCGGCCAACCTGTCCGCCCAGCTCGCCCTGCCGCTGCCGGTGCGCGTCATCTGCGCCCTGGTCGGCGCGCCGAGCCGCGACCAGGACCGGTTCGCCCACTGGTCGCAGGTCATGCTCACGCTGACCCGCTACAGCCAGGAGGAGGTGGAGCAGGCCTACCAGGAGTTCGACTCCTACGTCTCCGCCCTGGTGGACGCCCGGCGCGCCGACCCCGGCGACGACCTGCTGAGCGAGCTGACCCAGATCTCCGACAGCGAGGACGGCCGGCTCAGCCACCAGGAGCTCATCGCCACCGTGCGGGCGCTGCTGCTGGCCGGGCACGAGACGACGTCCAACATGATCGCCATCATGGCGGCCATGCTCCTGTCGGAGCGGGAGCGCTACCAGGCGGTGATCGACGACCCGGCGCTCATCCAGGGCACCGTGGAGGAGGTCCTGCGCCTCGACACCACGCTCAGCGTGATCGGCTTCCCGCGCGTCGCGGCCGAGGACCTCGAGCTCGGCGGCACCCCCGTGCAGGCGGGCGCCACCGTCATCCCGTGCCGGCCCGCCGCCAACCGGGACCCGCGCCGGTTCGAGGACCCCGAGCGGTTCGACCCGCGCCGGCCCAACGCCGCCCAGCACCTGAGCTTCGGCGCGGGCGCGCACTACTGCCTGGGCCAGCCGCTGGCCCGCCTGGAGCTGCAGGTCGTGCTCGGCACGCTCACCCGCCGCCTGCCCACGCTCGCCCTGCGCGACGGCGTGGACGGCCTGCGCCTGCGCAAGGGCCTGCTGTCGGGCGGGCTGGAGGACGTCTGGGTCACCTGGTGACCCCGCCGTCATCCGGCGCGCGGGTCAGGACGGCCGGTTGGTCTGCGGGATCTCGATGCTGATCGGCCGCGCTTCCGACAGGAAGAGCAGGGTCGCCTTGCGCAGGAACTCGTCGAAGAGCCAGTACGCCTCCGGCGCCAGCGGGAAGGGCAGCAGCCCCTCGCGGACCGCGATGAACGGCTTCCAGGACAGCCGCAGCAGCGGGTCCCACACCGGCTCCCGGGGGATCTTCAGCCAGCCGGCGATCTCGTCGCCGAGCATGAAGCGGGTGAACGCGCCGAGTATCGGCTTGCTGAGGATGCCGGCGTCGACGGAGGAGCCGAGGCCGAGCAGGATGTCGGCGAGCTTGACACCTTCGGGGGTCGGGGCCAGCACCGGGGTCAGCACCTGCTCGGCCTGGCTGTTCGCCTCGGCCCAGGAGGCGGGGATGTACTCGTCCTTGATGCCGAGCATATGCGCGCACAGCTGCCAGGAGTGCAGGAACGCCTCCGACTCCCCCGCCGGGATGGGCACCTTCCAGGCGACCAGCTTCTGCATGACGGTCGTGGGCAGGCTGTGCCAGGTCACCATCATGTCGCGCTGGCTGATCGGGATGTCCTCGTCGGCGACGTCCGGCCAGTGCGGCGACTGCGGCAGCAGGTGCCGCACGGCGGCGTGCACGAGCCGGGTCTTGACGCAGGTGACGATCATCTCGCCGTCGGGGCGGTAGGCGTTCTGCGACATGATGTCGTAGCCGAGCTTGGCGGTCTTGGAGATGCGGTCCTTCATGTCCGCGCCGCCCTGCGAGTAGTAGACGGCGCGGGCCTCCTTGGGGATGACCGTGCTCATCATGCCGCTGGCCAGCCCGTACAGGAGACCGAGGTAGAGGCCGCGCTTCTTGTTGAACTCGACGGCGAGCGACAGCTTGCCCTGGTCGGCCCAGGCGGGCAGCTGACGGGCGCGCTCCATGAAGGCGCGCAGGTCCTCCGGCAGCCCGGCGGGCAGCGGCTGGCCGTTCTTGGTCCAGGTGCGTAACAGCTCGTTGACGCGCGGGACGTCGCCGCGGTCGAGCAGCGCGGCCACCAGCGGGTCGGCCTCCTCGTCCCACACCCAGCGCGGGTCGAGGCCGGCCCCGGCGCCCGCGACCGAGCCGGTGGGTGACCACGTCCACGCGTGCGCGGGGGTCGCGATGCTCAGCGCACCGAGTGCGCCCAGCGCTCCGCCCGCCTTCAACATGTTGCGCCTGCTGAGTCCGCCCATGCCTTCGCTCCTCCTCTGGTCGAGGCCGGGAACACGCGCCTGATACGGTGAGACGCTGATTGCATCTGCGTATCATGAGAGCACAATGTGACGCCCATCACAAGACGGAGCGGCCGTCATGCGGCGATGGGGGCAGAATGAGGACACAGGAGGTGGTCGTGGATTCCGCGCTGTCCATGCTCATGTCACCCTCGGAGCCAGGCCCGGGATCCCTTCTGGATCGCGCGTACCTCGACGCCGTCGAGCGCGTCGACGACGCCGACGAGGCCCGCTCGCGCATCCTCGACGCCGCCTACGAGCAGTTCTGCCGCATGGGGATCCGCCGCTCGACCATGGAGGACGTCGCCCGGCGGGCGCGCGTCTCCCGCATCACCGTCTACCGCCGCTTCGCCACCAAGGACCTGCTGGTCGAGCAGGTCGTCCGCCGCGAGTTCCGCCGCTACTTCGACCGGTTCCTCATCGACATCGAGCAGGCCCGCACCGCGGCCGACCGGGTGGTGCTGGGCTTCGTCAGCTCACTGCGGGCGATCCGCTCCAACCCGCTCATCGGCGGGCTCATCGCGGCGGAGCCGGACCTCCTCGTCCCCTCCATGATCAACGACGGCGGTCAGACGCTCGCCACCGTCCGCCGGTTCGTCGCCGGCCAGCTCCGCCGCGAGCAACGCGCCGGCCACGTGCCCGCCGGCCTCGACACCGACCTGGTGGCCGAGATGATGGTCCGGGTCTCCGCCTCCTTCCTGGCCATCCCCAGCCAGGTCGTCGACCTCGACGACGACGCCCAGCTCGCCGCCGTCGCCCGCCGCTTCCTCGTACCGATGCTGCACGCGGAGGACTGACCGGCCGATCTGCACACAACCCGCACCCGCGCCGCACCGCGCCACCACACGCGTCTGCTTCGATGGCGCCGTGATCCTTCGACGGCTGCCGAGGGCGGGCGACGCCTCCTGGACGTTCGGCTGCGGCCTCTCGGCGGTCGTCGCGCTGACGTGCGCGGCGGCCGGAACGTTCTTCGACATCCACCTCGTGGCCCGCGCTCAGGTCCACTGCCAGGGGGACCTGAGCTCCGGCGAGAAGTTCGCCGAGGTGTTCTGGCTGCTCAGCCGGTTCGTCGTCGTCCCAGCCGTCGCGGTGCTGTCGGCGATCGCCGCGCTGCCCCTCCAGCTGCTGGCCCGGCTGCCGCCGCTGGCCGGGCGGGTGTGGCCGGTGCCCGTCCTGGTGGCGCTCAGCGTGACCGTCTCGGTGGCCGGGCCGGTAGCGATGGTGCTGTACGACGTGGCCACCGAGGGCACGCCCGGCGACTGCGTCCTGCCCTGGTGGCCGTCGTGGCTGCCCTCGTAGCCCGCGACGGCGCCCGCCCCCGACGGCGCCCGCCCCCGACGATGCCGGCCCCCGACGGCGCAGGTCAGAACATGACCAGGGACCGGATCACGTCGCCCGACCCCATCGCCGTGAACGCCTCGCCCACCTCGTCCAGCGTGATGCGGCGGCTGATCAGGCCCTCCAGGTCGAGCCGCCCCGCCCGCCACAGGCGCAGCAGGCGGCCGAAGTCGGTGCGGACGTCGCCGGAGCCGTACAGGCAGCCCGTCAGCCGCCGCTCGGTCGCGAACAGCTCGGCCGCGTTGAAGGTGACCAGGTCGTCGCGGCTGCCCGCGCCCACCACGACGGTGGTGCCGCCGCGCCGGGTGGCCTGCCACGCCTGCCGGATCGTCGCCGGGCGGCCCACGACCTCGAAGGCGTAGTCGAACCCGAGCCCGCCGGTGAGCTCGCGCACCGCGTCGCCGAGCTCGTCCGGCGTGGCCACGTGCGTGGCGCCGAACGCCCGGGCGGCCTCCAGCTTCTCCGGCACCTGGTCCACGGCCAGGACGGGAGCGGCGGCGGCCAGCCGGGCGCCCTGGATGACGTTGATCCCGACGCCGCCGCAGCCGATCACCAGGACCGACGAGCCGGGGCGTACCTCCGCGGTGTTGATCACGGCCCCGACGCCGGTCAGCACCGCGCAGCCGACCACGGCGGCCACGTCGAACGGCACGTCGTCCGGGATCGGGATGGCGGCGCGCGCGTCCACCACCGTCTCCTCGGCGAAGCAGCCCACGCCGAGGCCGGCGTGCGCGGGTTCACCCGCGACCGTCACGGTGGACGACGGCGGCCGGACGCTGACGCACAGGTTCGGCCGGCCGCCCAGGCACAGGGCGCAGCTACCGCAGGGCGGGATCCACGACAGGATGACGTGCGTCCCGACCGGCGGGCCGCTCACGCCGGGGCCGAGCTCGACCACCACCCCGGCGCCCTCGTGCCCGGGCACCAGCGGCAGCCGGGCGGGCAGGCGGCCCTCGCACATCGACAGGTCGGAGTGGCAGACGCCGGCGGCGCGCAGCCGCACCCGCACCTCGCCCGGGCCCGGCGGGCGCACGGCCAGCTCGTCGGTGACCTCGACGGGCTTGCCCGTCTCACGCAGGATGACGCCTCGCATCGTGTCGCTCTCCCCCGGCTCAGAGCTGGACGGACGTGGTGGTGAGGAACTCCTCCAGGCCGAAGCGGCCGTACTCGCGGCCGTACCCGGAGTGCTTGTAGCCGCCGAACGGGGCCAGCCCGTTGTGGGCGCCGTCGTTGATCCGGATCTGCCCGGCCCGCAGCCGCCTGGCGAAGCGGCGGGCGCGTCCCGGGTCGGCGGCGCGCACGCCCGCGGCCAGCCCGTACGCGGTGCCGTTGGCGATGCGCACGGCCTCGTCCTCCCCGTCGTAGGGCAGCACGACCAGGACCGGGCCGAAGATCTCCTCCTGCGCGATGCGCGACTCGGGGGCGACGCCGGTGATCACGGTGGGCCGCACGTAGTAGCCGCGCTCCAGCCCGTCGGGCGCGTCGGGGCCGCCGGTGAGGAGGGTCGCGCCGTCCTCGGCGGCCGAGCGCAGGTGCGCGCGGACGCGCTCGCGCTGCACGGCCGAGACCAGCGGGCCGAGCCGGGTGGCCGGGTCGCGCGGATCGCCCGGCGTGTACGTGGCGGCCTCGTCGGCCGCGACGCGTTCGGCGTCGTGCAGCCGCTCGCGCGGCACCAGCAGCCGGGTCAGGGCCGAGCAGGTCTGGCCGGAGTTCAGGTAACAGGCGGCCACGCCCTTGCGCACGGCGTCCTCGAACGCGGCGTCGTCGAGGTCGTCGAGCAGCACGTTCGCGGACTTGCCGCCCAGCTCCAGCGCGGTGCGCCGGACCCCGGCGGCGGCCAGCTCGGCCACCCGCCGCCCGGCGCGGGTGGAGCCGGTGAACGAGACCATGTCCACGAGCGGGTGCGCCGCCAGCGCCTCCCCCGCCTCCGGCCCGGTGCCGGAGACGACGTTGAACACCCCGGCCGGGATGCCGACCTCGTGCATCACCTCGGCCAGCACGAACGCGTCCAGCGGCGTCACCTCGCTGGGCTTGAGCACCACCGTGCAGCCCGCGGTCAGCGCGGGCGCCACCTTGGCGGCGATCTGGTGCAGCGGGTAGTTCCACGGGGTGATCGCGCCGACGACGCCGACCGGGTCGCGGTACACGACCGAGTTGCCCATCGGCTCCTCGAACGCGATGCCCGCGGCGACCTCCGGCATCGACATGAACGTGCGGATCGGCGAGCCCACCTGGATGGCCCGGGTCAGCTTGATCGGCATGCCGAGCTCGTTCACGATCGTCTCGGTGAGCTCGTCGGCGCGCTCCCCGAGCGCGGCGGCCACGGCGGCGCACAGCCCGGCCCGCTCGGCGGCGGGGCGGGCCGACCAGGCGGGCAGCGCGGCGGCGGCGGCCTCGACGGCGTGCGCGACGTCCTTGGGGCCGCCGCGCGGCACCTCGTCGAAGGGCTCCTCGGTGGCGGGGTTCACCACCGGTATGGGGGCTCCGCCGCTCGCCGGCACCCACTCACCATCGACATAGATCCGCTGCGGCATGGCCCACCCTCGGCTTGGAGGAGCATTATTCTAGATTTTGATTCTAGAAGCCACGCCGCAGCACCGTCCAGTCGCGGAACCTTGAGGGCCCCGCCGCGCCCGCCGCGCCGGCCGGGCGCGGGGCGGCGGATCCCGCCGCTGTCAGCCGATGCGCAGCGGCAGCGTGCGCGGGCCGCGCACCTGGCTGGCCGCCCACGTCACCGCCGCCGGATCCGCCAGGGAGAAGACGGGCACCCGCTCCAGCCACACCTCCAGCGCCACCCTCAGCTCCATGCGCGCCAGGTGCGAGCCCACACAACGGTGGATGCCCAGCCCGAACGCCGCGTGCCGGTTGACCTCCCGGTCGATGACCACCTCATCGGCCCGCTCGAAGTGCTCCGGATCCCGGTTCGCCGCCGGGAACGACAGCAGCACCCAGTCGTCGGCCTTCATCTCCACGCCGTTCCACTGCATGTCCTGCCTGACCAGCCGCGCCATCGTGACCGGCGCGTACGCCCGCAGCAGCTCCTCCATCGCGGTCGGCAGCAGCTCCGGCTCGGCCACCAGCCGCTCGCGGTCGCGCGGCGTCCTGGCCAGGTGCCACAGCGACGCACCGATGGCGCTCCAGGTCGTGTCGATGCCCGCGATGAGCAGCAGGATGATCGTGCCGAGCACGTGGTCGGGGTCGAGCTTGCGCCCGTGCAGCTCCGCGTCGATCAGGTACGTGATCAGGTCGTCGCGCGGCTGGTCCACGTGCTCGCGGATCTGCGCCAGCAGGTAGTCCGCCAGCGCCGCGAACCCCTCGGCGCGCTCCTCCGGCCGCTTGTTCACGCTCTCCAGCGACGTCTCGATGAACCGGCGGAACAGCGGCCCGTCCTCCGCCGGCAGCCCCAGCAGGTTCGCGATCACCCGTACCGGGATGTGCTGGGCGTACTCCCCCGCGCCGTCCACGACGTCCCGGCCCTCTAACGCGTCGATCAACTCGTGACAGTACGCGCGCGTCGCCTCCTCCTGCTTGCGCACCGCGCTCTTGGTGAACGCGGGCAGCAGCAGCTTGCGGGCGTCGTGATGGAACGGCGGATCGGACGAGATCGGCGGCACGCTGCCCATGGGCGCCAGCTCCCGCGGCGGCCGGACGTTGCTGACGATGATCCCCCGCGAGGAGAACCGGTCGGTGTCGTAGGCGATGGCCGCCACGTCCTCGTACCGGGTCGGCAGCCACACGCCGCCGAACCGCTCGGTGTGCGCGATCGGGCAGCGCTGCCGCAGCTCGTCCTGGATCGGGTACGGGTCCGCCGCCCACACCGGGTCCACATGGGAGAAGTCGGCGGCCCAGTCGGAGACCGGGTCGGTGACGATCTCGCTCGCCACCGGGATCGGGCGGTTCCTGCGCGCCTCGTCGAGATCGGGGCCGAAGCGGTCGTCCACGCCCGCCGGGCGGCTCCGCCCGTTGTCCACGCTCATAGAGCCGCTCCGTTCTCGGCCTCGACGGCCCTCTCAGGGCAGTTGGCCACCGCCAGGCGCGCCTCCGCCTCCTGGCCGGCGGCCACCTCGCCGCTGCCCAGCACGGTGCCGTAGCCTTCGTCGTCCTCACCGAACAGGTCAGGGGCGAGGTCGTAACAGCGGCCATGCCCTTGGCAACGCTCGGAGTCGATCCGGATCTTCATTGCCTCGTTCCCGTCTGTACTGGGGGTTGGGTGGTCGAGGGCGGGGATCAAGCGTTCGGGGGGTTGGGTTCCGTCCCTGAAGGAATTAAAAAAGCGTTCATTTGTCCCGTCAAGGGTCCCCCGAGGCGCGGTCGCCGGTGTCTGAGGCGCTGGCAGATGTCAGTACGGCACCAGGAATGTCAGGAGATATGGCAGTAGGCACGTGTATCGCAGGAGGTCGGCCCGGGGGAGGCTGTGCACGATAGATGGCCACTGGGAGCGATATGTGACCCATCCGGGAGCTCAAGTCGGCCCGGCCTGAGAACGGTCTGCTGCAGCGTGGACCGAAGCGTGGATACGCCGACCAGGCGGCGCTCACGATGAGGCGCAGCGCGCGCAGTGATCTGGGACCCCGGCGTGTCACAGGCATGGTGTGGTCCCCCTGTCGCGGTACGAGCCGCTTTTGAACGTGTTCAGCCAGCGCGTTAGGCTTGTCCCACTCGCCTTGGGGGGAAGCCGGATGAAGATCGTGATACCCGGGGGAACCGGGCAGGTAGGCACCATCCTCCGCCGCGCGCTGACCGCCGCGGGCCATGACGTTGTCATCCTGACCAGGCGGCCGCTGCGCGATCGCGACGTCCACTGGGATGCCGAGACGCTTGGCCCCTGGGCGAAGGAGATCGACGGTAGCGACGTCGTGATCAACCTGGCCGGACGCAGTGTCAACTGTCGCTACACGCCGGACAATCTGCGGGCCATGATGGATTCGCGGGTGCGTTCCACCCGGGTGGTGGGTGAGGCGGTCGCGGCCGCCTCACGGCCTCCCCGGGTCTGGTTGCAGATGAGCACCGCCACCGTCTACGCCCACCGCTTCGACGCCCCCAACGACGAGGTGACCGGCGTGCTGGGCGGCACCGAACCGGGCGTGCCGGGCTACTGGGCCTACAGCGTCGAGATCGCGAAAGCGTGGGAGCGGGCGCAGGAGCAAGCCGAAACCCCGCACACGCGCAAGGTCAGCATGCGCGCTGCCATGGTGATGAGCCCCGACCGCGGCGGCGTCTTCGACGTCTTGCTGCGGCTCGTGCGCCTCGGACTTGGCGGCCCGGTCGCCGGCGGTGCGCAGTTCGTGTCCTGGATCCATGACCGCGACTTCGTCCGCGCCGTCGAGTTCCTGGCCGACCGGGATGACCTCGCCGGGCCGGTGAACCTCGCCGCGCCTGCCCCTTTACCGCAACGTACGTTCATGCGCGTGCTGCGCGCCGCGTGTGGTGTTCCGGTGGGCCTGCCCGCAACGAAGTGGATGGCCGAGCTCGGCGCGTTCGCGCTGCGCTCGGATACCGAACTCCTGTTGAAGAGTCGCCGCGTCATCCCCGGCCGCCTGCTCGAAGCGGGCTTCGCGTTCGACTTTCCGCAGTGGCCGGAGGCCGCCGACGACCTCGTGCGACGTCTGCGCGGCAGGCCTGGATCCACCATGTGAGCCTCAGGCCCCTCCAGCGACTCGATGGCCGCCGGCCGCCCGCCATCTATCGTTCACCTCATCGGGAGATGATGACGCTCTGGCCCCAGCGGCCGGCGTTGGTCGTGGCACTGGCGTACGGCGTCGTCACGACGCCGGAGGCGTGCAGGGCGATCGCGCCGGGCGGCCTGCACGTCCATCTCGCTCACGGATGCCGGCTCCGTTGCGGTGCGGCGCGATTCTCACCGCGGTGGGCGCGCCCACGTCCTGTATCCGACCGTGACCCGCCTCGGCCACGCCATCGTGATCGCGCTGCCGATCGCCGTCGCCGCATACGGAGCCGGCGTCCTCGTCACCGGCCTCTTCGACGCGTCCTCACGCGTCCATGGCACGTGATCTTCGGCTGCGGCCGATCAGCCCAGTGACGCCGTTGCCGCACGCAGATCCCGCAGGGCGGACAGGGCGTGGTGGGCGAGTCCGCGCGGGTCATCGCGGTCGCTTTCCGACCACTGGGCGTAGCCTCGCTTGAAGGCGAGGACGCCCAGCTCCGCTGCGAGATGGGCGGTAGGGTCCGGGACGCCGCGGGCGACGAGTGCGGCCGTCATGGCGGCGGCCAGGCCGACGCTCTTGAGCGCGTCTCGCTCCTGGAGCTCGGTGCTGGCCGCTATGGCCGCCCTCAGCCGGGGGCCGAGCTCGCGGTTCGCCGGCCCCATGGCGCCGGATGCGCGTTCGAGACCGGCCGCGACCGCCTGCAGGGGGCTGGCGTCGGCGGGCGCCTCGGCGATTCCCTCGGCGAGCAGCCGGCTCAGGGTCTCCTGGCCGGCGACCAGCAGCTCGCGCTTGTCCGAGAAGTGCCGGAAGAAGGTGCTCTTGGTGACGCCGGCGCGCTCGGCGATCTGCGCCACCGTGGTGGCGTCGTACCCCTGCTCGGTGAACAGGTCCACGGCCGCGACGATGAGTCGCTGGGTCGTCTCCGGTTGCCATCGCGCCATGCACCACATCATAGGTGATGGGACAAGAGTCCCGTCACTGTGTATGGTGATGGGACAAAGGTCTCGTCACTTCGGGAGATTCTGATGCACGTTTTCGTCACCGGCGGCACCGGCACGATCGGCTCCGCCGTCGTCGCCGAACTCCTCACCCATGGCCACACCGTCCTCGCGCTGGCCCGTTCGGACAAGTCCGCGCAAGCCCTCACCGACGCCGGCGCCCAGGTGCTGCGCGGGCAACTGGCCGACCTCGACGTCCTGCGCGCCGGCGCCGCGCAGTCCGACGGCGTGATCAGCCTGGCCTTCGGCAGCGACTACAGCACCGACGAGACCCTCGCGCGGTCGATCGCCGAGGAGGGCGCCGCACTGGCCGCCCTGGGTGAGGAACTGCTGGGCAGCGATCGCCCGATCGTCACGGTCTCGGGTACGCCCTGGGTGCCGGGCCGTCCCTCCACCGAGGCCGATCCCGCGCCGACCGACGGGCCGGTGGGCGGTCGCGGCCGTTCGGTCAACGCACTGCTGGAGCTGGCCTCGCGCGGCGTGCGCGCCACGGCGGTCCGCATGCCGCGCACGGTGCACAACCAGGGCAAGGGCGGATTCGCCGGCCTGCTGACGGACCAGGCGCGCCGCACCGGCGTCGCCGGCTACCCCGGCGACGGCACCCAGCGCTGGCCCGCCGTGCACGCGCTCGACGCGGCGGTTGTGTTCCGCCTGGCTCTGGAGTCGGCACCCGCCGGAACGACCTGGCACGCCGTGGCCGACGAGGGCGACGCGGTACGCGACATCGCGACCGTCATCGGCCGGCGACTCGGACTACCGGTCGAGCAGGTGCCGCAGGAGAACTTCGGCCCGTTCGGCCCGATCTTCGCCATGGACCAACCCGCCTCCAGCGCCCACACCCGCCAGGTCCTCGGGTGGCGACCCGCGCACCCCGGCCTCCTGGAGGATCTGGCGAACATCCAGCCCTGAACAGGGCATTCTCTCCGAGCCTCGTCCATCCACGACCTGCTCACTGTAAGAACAGTGAAACAACCATGGCCGCGCCGATGGCCATGAATCGCCGCCACCACGCCCTCATCGTGCCTCCGGTCGCCACCGCGCGACGGCCGAAGAACCAGGTCATCCGGGTATGTGAGACAAGCCCTTGCGAGGCGCGCCCGGATCGCGGTCCTGGGGCGGCTCAGATCCCCGCAAGGTGGGCGCGGATGGCGGAGGCGCCCGATTCGGCGAGCCAGTCGGACAGGGTGCGCAGGCCGGGGTGGATGACGCGCAGCGCTTCGAGGTCGGCGTGCCAGCGGTGACCGGCGTGCCAGTGCCTCATGGTGTCGGCGACCTCCGGCCCGAGCCGGGCGGCGTCGTCGCCGGTGATCTGTTCGTACCGGATCGGCAGGCCGGTGGCCGCGGTGATCGCGGCGGCGGCCTCGACCGGGGTCGGCTCGTCGCCCGCGAGCTCCAGGGTGCGCCCGGCGAACCTGGCCGGGTCCGCGAAGGCGAGCGCGGCGAACTCGGCGATGTCCTCCAGCGCGATGACCTGCATGGGCTCGTGCGGCGGGAACAGGTGGCGATGCACGCCGTCGGGTGAGAGGCCGTCGATGGCGACGGCGCCGACGCCCAGGTAGTTGGTCATGAACCGGACCGGGCGCAGCACGGTCGGCAGCGCCACGTGGTCATGCAGGTACTCCTCGATCAGCCTCTTGCCCCGCCCGCCCCGCGCGGGGGCAGAGCTGGAGGCGGACGTGGAGGCGGACGTGGAGGTGGACAGGGAGGTGGACAGGGAGGCGACGGTGCTGAAGACGACCTGCTCGACGCCCGCCTTGACCGCGGCGTCGATCAGCGCCCTGCCCCGGGCGGCCTCCAGTCCGGTCTCCGGTCCGGACGGGCCGTAGGCGACGGGCGGAACGCCGAACACGGCGGCGACGCCGTCGAGCGCGGGCGGCAGGCTCGCCGGGTCGTCGAAGTCGCCGCGGACCAGCTCCGCGCCCGCGGCGGCCAGCTCGGCGGCGGCCGGCGCGGCCAGGTCGCGCACCAGCGCCCGGACGTTCCAGCGGCCGGCGAGCAGCCGCCGGGCGGTGGCGCCGCCCTGCTTGCCGGTCGCGCCGGTGACGAGGATCGTGGCGCCGGAGCCTGCCGGGGTGGCGGTGGTCATGGTGGTGTCCTCCGTTGATGGGGGAAATACTGGACGGGTCCGGAATGCTCCACCCGTTTAGCCGCTACACACAAGGATTTCGTGACATGACAGCAGCGCCACTCGCCGCACCCGCCCGGCGGGCCGACGCCCGCCGCAACCGGGAGGTCGTCCTGCGCACGGCGATGCGGGTGTTCGCCGAGGAGGGGCCGGAGGCGTCCCTAGCCCGCATCGCGCAACGCGCCGGGGTCGGCGCCGGCACCGTCTACCGGCACTTCCCGAGCAAGGACGTCCTGCTGGAGGCGGTGCTCGCCGAATACCTCGACGCGTTGGTGGCCGGCGCCGAGCGGTGGAGCGCCCGCGCCGCTCCCGGCGACGCGCTGGTCGGCTTCCTGCTCGACGTGATCGAGAAGTCGGCGGGCCGGCAATACGTCTGTGACGCGCTCACCGGCGACCGCGGCTGGCCGCGCGCCGTGCTCGCCGCGGCGGTCCGGCGCTTCCACGAGGCACTGGAGCGGCTGCTGCGCGACGCGCGGCAGGCCGGGGTGATCCGCGCCGACGTGCGGGTGGACGACCTGTCGGCCCTCGCCGTCGGCGGCGCCGCCCTCCGCGCGGCCCACCACGACCAGGACCGCGGCACCCGCCTCGTACGACTGCTGCTCGAAGGACTACGCACCCGCACCGTCACGAAACCCGACCCCTTCCGTGACCCACCGTCCCCGCCGCGTCACGAAACCCCGCGGCACTGCGCCGAGTGCGGGGCACCGCTGCCGGCGCGCACCACCGGGCGGCCACCCCGCTACTGCGGCTCCACCTGCCGCCAGCGCGCCCACCGACGCCGCCTCGCCGGCTAGCGATCACCACGTCAGGCGACCTTCTCCAGCAGGTGCGGACCACGCTCGTCTTCCTCCCCGATCGCGCCCGTCCGCGAGCACCCCATGACGGCGGATGAGCAGGCGGCCGCCGCACAACGGCTGAGCGACGACCGCCTACCCTGCCCTGCTCACGGGCTGGAGCGCCGCAGAGCGCGCACCTGGTGAATAAGCAGTGCTCCATGCATGTCGTGCCTGGCGGTTCGCAGCGGAGGGCGCACTCGTGTCCAAGATCGACGGTGGACGGTGGGCGCTCCACCGCCTGCCGGCCATGGGCCATGAGCGGGGCCGCGTACGGGCCGCCGAGCTGCTTGGTCACCATGAGGTTCCCCGGTTTCGGAAAAGTGCGTTCTTCCACGTCAGCGATCGCTCTCCTATGGTTTCCCAGTAACCACTAGAGAGTACGGAGGCCGTTCCGAGGCCTCCGTCAGCTGACTGATCGGGAGTTCTCGTGGCTGTTTCGCTCATCAACCCTGACGGGCACGTCCAGGTTCCGCTCTACCACCACGTCGCGGTTGCGAGCGGGAGCAGGCAGGTCCACATCGCGGGGCAGGTCGCCTGGGACGGGAACGGCGAGCTGGTGGCGCCGGGCGATCTCGCCGGCCAGGTGGCCCAGGTCTACCGCAACGTCGCCGCGGCGCTGGACGCGGCCGGGGCGACGTTCCACGACGTCGTCCGCTTCACCTGGTACGCCGCGGGCTGGAAGAGGGAGATGTACGACGCCTTCAACGCGGGCGTCGAGCAGGCGGCCCGCGAGTTCGACATCGCCAGGCCGCCGGCCGCGCTGATCGGGGTGGACGTGCTCTTCGAACCCGGCATCCTGGTCGAGGCCGAAGTCACGGCGATCATCGACTGAGCCGCCCGCTCCCCACAAGACCCGGGCCCGGCCGTCCCGGGGTCTTGTGGGGCGCGGACCGGGGCTCGTTGTCGTCTTCGACGCGCCCAGACGGCCGGTGACGGGAGATCTGTCGGTTCCGGCTGATATTCATGATCACCCCCAGCGTTTGCGATCGTGAATGGAGCCGTGTGATGACGTCAGCGGGCAAATGGGACCATCTGGAGCCGGCCACGAGGGCCGCCTACCTCCGGTTCGACGAGCTCACCGAGCAAGGGCTCGAGCCCGGTCTCGACGTCGACTGGCGGGTCTACGGCACGTACGCGCAGATGAGGCTCTGGCTGGGGCCGGAGGGCGGCCACGACTACGACGAGCGGGTGCTGCGCATGGTCCGGTCGGTGGCCGAGCGCGACATCGACTTCACCTACCTCGAAGCTCACCACCTCATGGAGCGGGCAGGATACTGGGTGCGGCAGGGGCACACCCGCTACGAGGAGCTGTTCCGGATCCCGCTCGCGGCGGCCCGCCGGTTCGACCACCAGCAGCGCCGCGAGCTGCTGCGCCGGCTGACGTCGGGGCCGGGGCTGAAGGAGGCGCGGGCGCTCCTGGCCGGGCAGGTGACCGAGCTGCTCACCGAACCCGCGGAGAACGGCCCGGCCGGGGTGGTCCGTACCGAGATCGGCGACACCGACCCCTTCGCCCGCATGCTGGCCGAGGAGTACGGCGCGCGCCTGGCCGAGGTGCTGCCGCTGTTCCGCCATTGGAACACCGCCCGCTCCACCAGGCCCAGCGCCCGGTGGCTCAGGAACGCCGAGCGGATGCTCACCCCCGGCGCGGTCGCCCTGGTCCGTGAGCTGCTCACGCGGCTGGCGGCCTACCGGGGCGGAGATTGGGTCGTCGGGTACGGCGACAACGAGTGGCGGGACAAGGTCTTCCTCAGGGAGGACACCATCGTCGTGGTGCGCGGCATCCTGTGGACCTGCCAAGTGATCGACGAGCGCTGGGTGACCTCGCTCGTCACCGACGTCGCGACGACGTGCGGCACCGGCAGCAACGGCATGGGCTCCACCTGCCGCTGCGAACCGGTCACCAACGCCGCCGTCGGCGTCCTGGCCCGCAGGGGCGGCCTCGACGTGATCGTCCCGCTGTCCAGGATCCAGGCGAAGGTGCGCGCGAGGTCCGTACAGAGGAATCTGAGCCTCGCCCTCGACGCGGTGGCCGCCGCGAACGGGCTGACCCGCGAGCAGCTGCTCGACCGGGCGGTCCCCACCTTCGGCCTGGACGCCGGCGGCGTCCGCGAGGAGCGGATCGGCGACTACCGGGTCAGGTTGTGCGCCGGCGTGCCGGCCCTGCGGTACGTGAACGCGGCGGGCAAAACGGTCAAGTCGCTGCCGAAGGAGCTGCGGGCGGAGCTGTCGGATCTGCGGGCCGTCCTGAAGGAGCTCAAGCTGGCGCAGGCGGCCGAGCGGTTCCGCCTGGAGCAGGCGATCGTCCAGGAACGGACGTGGCAGTGGCGCGAGGTGAGCGAGTACTTCCTCGACCATCCCGTCACCGGCCCCTACGCCCGCGCCCTGGTCTGGCAGATCGCCGGCGGCCGGGCTGCCCTGCCGGTCAAGACGCCCGACGGCTGGGAACTGGCCGGCCACCGCCCCGCTCCCGACGCCGTGGCAGGGCTGTGGCACCCGATCCACGCGACCGCCGGCGAGGTGGCGGCGTGGCGCGACCACCTCATCGAGAGCGGGGTGCGCCAGCCGTTCAAACAGGTCTTCCGCGAGCTCTACCCGCTGACCCCCGCCGAGGAGCGGACCGGCACCTTCTCCAACCGTTTCGCCGGTCACGTCCTGCGCTATGGCCAGGCCCGGACCCTGCTCGGCCAGCGCGGCTGGACCGGCCGCTCCATCGGCAACTGGGACTACGACAACGGCGGCGACCAGGGGGAGGTGGTGCGCGATCTGGCGGGCTGGCAGGCCCGCTGGGCCCTGCACATCGTCTCCGGGTACGGGGATCCCCTGCTGTGCGCCACCGAGGCCATCACCTTCCACCGCGACGGGCGACCGGCGTCGATGGCCGACGTGCCGCCGCTGGTGCTGTCGGAGATCCTGCGCGAGGCCGACCTCGCCGTGGGCGTGGCCTCGGTCGCCCGCGACGAGCAGGCGCTGATCGGCCACGAACGCTACTGGCACTCTCACGGCTTCGGCGAGCTGACGGAGACGGCCAAGACCCGGCGCGAGGCGCTGGCGCGGCTGCTGCCGAGATTGAAGATCGCCTCCCGGCTGGAGCTGACCGACCGGTTCCTTGTTGTCCGAGGGGATCTGAAGACCTACAAGATCCATCTGGGGTCGGCGAACGTCCTGATGGAGCCCAACGACGCCTACCTGTGCATCGTCCCGGCGGGCGGGGGCGGCGCGGCCGGATCGGTGTTCCTGCCGTTCGAGGACGACGGCGGGACCCTGTCGGTGATCCTGTCGAAGGCGTTCCTCCTGGCCGACGACACGGCGATCACCGACCCGACGATCACCCGGCAGCTCGGCTGAACGCCCCGCCCGGGCACCGTCTCATCAGCAGTGATGTCGCGGAAGTCCTCGGGGGAACGGTTCGCGGGCTTCCGGCACGAATGGCGGCTCGCTCGCCGGGCGGACAGGGCGTCACCTCCAACGGTAGTTTCCGATCATGTCCGGCGCCGACTTCACCCCGCTCCGGGTGACCTCCCTCAAGCACAGCCCCGCCCGGGAGTGGGCGCAAGCCAGCGGCTACCCGGTCATACGCCGCCCGGCACCGCCTCGCCTACGCCGTCGACGGGGAATACCTCACCGACATCAACCCGACCTCTCCCATCGAGAGGCGTGGCGCGGATCCTGACCGGCTCAGTCGGCACCTTCGCGAGCTCGGCATCGATCCAGCCGCCGCCGAACGCATCGACAACGCCATCCCGGCGGCCCTGGCGATCGCCGGCCGGATCACCCGCGTCGTGATCACCTTGGAGCATCTTCGCCGCCCCGTTCTGGGCGCCGCCATTCCCGGAGCTTACTGATCGCCTTGACCAGTCTTCGCGACCTCGGCACCATGCCGGCATGAGTGCCGGCCTGATCATCGCGATGCCTCTCCGCCAGTGGGGGCTCATCGACGCGTCCATGGACAATGACGCCAGCGTCGAGACAGTGAACGGCGATCGCCGACGTGCCGATCTTGCGCGCAGCATCCGCAGGGCCGGGTGGGATCAGATCGCTCATTGGACGCCCGGCGTTCCAGGCTCCGGTTCGTGGCCTCCGCCGGACGAGATCGTGAAACCCAAACTGACGATCGCTCAATGGCTTCTCACGATCGACGTCCTCGAACGCTGGGCCGAGGCCGCCGATCGGACCGGACGCCACGAAGCCGCCGCTCGAGAACGCGAGCTCCGGGAGCTGATCGTCTCCCGGTTACAAGCGCACGGGGTTCGACTTCCTGAAGACTCCGCGGGTGCCTCCAGGCCAGAAGACAGAGATGAACGGCTTCCATGACGACCACAGCGCATGAACCCCCGGAGGCGCGCTGGCCGCGGCTGGAGAGCGGCGACCACGTCGCGCTCGTCTCCCCCGCCAGCTTTCCCGACGCCCGCGATGTCGAAGACCTCACCAGGTTGCTGACCGGTTGGGGGTTGCGGGTCAAGGTCGGGGAGCATGTCCTGGACCGGCACGGCTACATGGCCGGGCGGGACGCGGATCGGGTGGCCGATCTCAATGCCGCCTTCGCCGATCCCGAGGTGCGGGCGGTCGTCACCACGCGGGGTGGGGCGGGCGCCTACCGGATCGTGGACGCTGTCGACTTCGAGGCCGTCCGGGCGGATCCGAAGCCGTTGGTGGGGTTCAGTGACATCACGTACCTGCATCTGGCCATCTGGGGTCGGTGCCGGGTGTCTGGCGTTCACGGCTGTCTTGTCGGGCCCCACGCGATCGCGACCGTTCGGCGGTTGCTCATGGGCGTCGAGCCTGTGACGTACCGTCGTAATCCGCGGCTGCTCTCGGTGGCCGCCGAGGTGCCCGGGCGGGCTCGGGGGCGGTTGCTGGGCGGGTGGCTGGGGCGGCGGCCGGGATGGTGGGGGCCGGGCTGCCGGATCTCTCCGGGGCGATCCTGCTGGTCGAGGCGGAGCGGACGGTCGGGCTGGGGGTGATCGACCGGCAGCTCACCCAGCTCATCCGCGCCGGCGCCCTGGACGGTCTCCAGGGGGTCGCTCTGGGGCGGTTTCCCGGGTTTGAGGACTACAGCGATCGTGGGTGGAATCTCGTCGATGTTCTGCGCGACCGGCTCGTTCCGCTCGGCGTGCCCGTGCTCGGTGGTCTCGAGTTCGGGCATGGGACGGATCCGCACGCGGTCGCTCTCGGGACGATGGCCGACCTCGACACCGGCAGCGGCACCCTCACGGTGAGCCCGCCCGCGCGGTGACGGCGCCCGAACCAATGATCGTGCGGGAGCGTCCAACAGGATCACGGTGTCAGGAAGGGCAGGGCTGATGGGGGCATCCTTTTGAACGGCACACTTCGCGCGAGCACGATGATCAATGGGCGACCGATGTGCCCGGCGTGGTGAGCCGCAAGCGGGCGGCGCGCAGCCTCGACGTCGCCGGTCTTCCCGGGGATCTCGTGGAGCTCATCGACGGCCTCGAGCCCGGTGAGAGCCTGGTGGTCACGCGGGACGGCGCGTCCATTGCGACGATCTCCAGCACGGTCGCCGTGGTCCAGGGCGCCGTCGTCGATCCCACGGCCGGCACGGCGGACGAGGAAACCGACGAGCCGACGATCGACTACGACAGCGTGACCGTGGTGGCCACCGCGATGGAGCTGTCCGCCGCGGCCAGGACGACCCTGTCCGACCAGCTCGGGGCGGACTACGTGGTGCTCGACATGCACGCCGCCCCCACGACGGCCGATGTGCTGCTGGTGCCTCCGGGCAGCCCGCAGCTGATCGGGGCGTTGCGGGCGATGTTCCCGAAGGCGCGGGTCGTCATCACCGAGATCGAGGATCACGAGCTCGGCGTCCAGTACCACGGGCCGGTCCGGCGGCTGCTCGACGCGGGCGCGGACGCGTACCTGCCGCCAGCGAGCCTGCCGCGGCTGGCCAGGCAGCTCGAATACACGCTGGGGCAAGGGCGTGAGCTTACTGGAGGGCCGGCCGCCGCGCCCCTGCAGATCACGCGGGGCGGGGAGGCGGCGAGCCCCGACGGCGACAGCAACAGCGACGAGTGACGCCCCTACGGGTAGCGTGCCTCGGCTCGCCTCGTTACCGGGTTCTCGGGGAATCGGTCCCGCTCGTCACCGGTCCCGCTCGCCCAGGTCGGCGGTCGTGAGCCAGTCGGTGATCGAGTGGTGCCGGGGGCGCCAGCCGAGCAGGGCGCGGGCGCGGGTGGCGCGGACGCGGCTGTTGGAGCCGAGGGCGTGCCGGGCGAACTCCGGGTGCCAGACGTCGCCGGCCAAGCCCGGCTCCCAGGGAAGAGGGCCGGGCAGGCGGAGGCGGCGGGCGATGGCGCTGGTGATCGCGAGGAAGGACGCCTCGCCGTTCTCGGCGAAGGAGAACGTGCCGGGCGGTGCCTGCTCCAGGGCGAGGAGGTACAGGTCGGCGACGTCGTCGAGGTGCACGGTGGACCAGATGTTGCGTCCGGCCCCGACGTGCCGGACCACGCCGCCGGCGCGGGCCTGCCGGACCAGGGCGGCGATCAGGACGCTGTCGCGGGGCAGGCCGCGCGCCTCCCCGTAGATGAGGCTGGGGCACAGGACCGCCGTCCGTACGCCGTGCCGCGCGGCGGCCAGGACGAGGCGGTCCACGGCGACGCGCGCCCGGCGTACGGGGTGGCCGGGCTGCCAGGTGGAGCCGGGGTCGAGGAGGTCGTCGCCGAAGATCGTGTCGGTGGCCTCGCCGGTGGTGCCGGTGGCGACGATGCTGGAGCCGCTGGTGTGGATGAGCGGTTTGCCGGATCCGGTCAGGGCGGCGACGAGGGTTTCGGCGGCCTGGCGGTGGTCGCTGTCGGCGGCGTTGACGACGGCGTCGGCGCGGCCTGCGTGCTCGGCGAGCAGGGCGGCGTCGTCCAGGCTTCCGGTGACGGGCTGGACGCCGAGCCGGGCGAGGGCGCGAGCGTGGGCGGCGTCGCGGGTGAGGCCGGTGACGGTGTGGCCGGCCTGGAGGAGGCGGGTGGCGACGGCGCCGCCGATGTAGCCGCTCGCTCCGGTGACGAAGACGTGCATGGGTGTGGGTGCTCCTGCTTGGTCGTGCGTACGGGCTGCCCATCGTGGTGGCCGGGCGGGCGCGGGCCCGGTTTCCGTTGCCGGAACGGCAAACGCCCCCGTGGCCGTCGCCATGGCATGAGTCCCGGCCCGGGCCGCCTGTTACATTCGTTCGTCGAGAGATCGGGAACGTTGCGAGGCTTGGAGCAGGGTGCGTCGGGGATTGTCCAGGCTCGCCGCCGTCCTCATGGTGATGGTGGTCCTTCTGCCCGTCTCGACGGCGGTCGCGACGGTCCCGCGCGGGCGGCGGGACGTCGTCGTCTGGGTGCCGTGCCGGGAGGATCCCGAGGTGGAGTGCGGCCGGTTGGCCGTGCCGGTCGACTGGGCGGACCCGGACGGCCCGACCGTGGATCTGGCGCTGGCCCGCCGCAGGGCGAAAGATCCACGCGCGAGAATCGGGTCGCTGCTGGCGAACCCGGGCGGGCCGGGCGGTTCGGGCGTGGACGACCTGCTGCGTCCCTCCGGTTTCAGCGAGGAGGTGCAGCGCCGCTTCGACATCGTCGGCTACGACCCCCGTGGCGTCGCCCGCAGCAACGCGGTGATCTGCTCGGCGTCGCTGTACCGGGAGATGCCGCCCCCGATCATGACCGGGCAGGCCGACCACGACCGCTGGACGGCCTACACCCGGCGGCTGCGCGCCGACTGCCGCGAGCGCACCGGCCCGCTCTACGACCACGTGGACTCGGTGAGCGTGGCCCGCGACATGGACGCGATCCGCGCCGCCCTCGGCGAGGAGAAGCTGACCTCGTACGGCGTCTCGTACGGGACGCTGGCGCAGCAGATGTACGCCGAGCTCTTCCCGGACCGGGTCCGGGCCATGGTGCTGGACAGCAGCATGGACCACACCCTGGGCGTCCGGGAGTTCCAGGAGAGCGAGGCGGCCGGCGTCCAGGACGCCTTCGACGAGTTCGTGGCCTGGTGCGGGCGGGACGCGCAGTGCGTCCTGCACGGGCGGGACGTCCGCGCGCTGTGGCGAGGGCTGATCGGGCGGGCGGAGCGCGGCGAGCTGACCTACCCGGGCGGCGGCCCGCTGACCGCGCACAATTTGCGGTGGCTGGGTGTGGTGCTCAATGAGGGCCCCGAGTGGCGGCGGCTGGCCGGGGTGCTGCTCGCCCTGGACGGCGGGCCGGTGCCGCCGGACCTGCCGCCGCAGCCGGGCGGCGCGCCGCCGGGCGGGGTGCTGGGCGCGTGGCTGAAGCGGCTGCTGGGCGGGGATGTCGCCGAGCTGCCGGCCGCGATCCTCTGCGAGGACCACGACCTGTCGGTGCGCGACCATGAGGAGTACGCCGAGGTGCTGGCCGCCGCCGGCCGGCGGGCCCCGGACCTGGGCTACAACCCGATGCCGATGGGCGACCTGCCGATCTGCCAGGGCCACCCGGTCAGCAACCCGCAGCACCGGCCCCGGTACGCGGGCCGCACTCCCCTGCTGCTGGCCAACTCCCTGCACGACCCGGACACGCCGTACGCGTGGGCGTCGAACGTGGCGCGCCTGCTCGGCCCGAAAGCGGTGCTGCTCACCTACGAGGGCTGGGGTCACGGCGTCTACGGCATGACGGGCTGCGTCACGGCGGCGATCGACGCGTACCTGATCGCGCTCACCGTGCCGGAGCGGGGCGTCCGCTGCCCGCCCGCCCCCGCTCCCTGATCGCCCTCACCCCGCCGGAGCGGGGCTCCGTCGCCGGCCCCCCGGCGACAAAACATTAGTTATGCGAATATAATCGTTATATGCCTATAACAAGCCGGACGACCGCGCCGCCCGCGGCCGCCCCGCGCTGAGCCCCCGCCGGCGCCTGCTCGTCCTGGCCATCTGCTGCATGAGCCTGTTCATCGTGGGCCTGGACAACACGATCGTGAACATCGCGCTGCCCGCCATCCGCCACGACCTGAACGCCTCCTTCTCCGGCCTGCAGTGGATCATCGACGCCTACACGGTGGTGCTGGCGAGCCTGCTCATGCTGGCCGGCTCGACCGGCGACCGGATCGGCAGGAGGCGCACGTTCCAGACCGGGCTGACGCTGTTCACGCTCGGCTCGCTCATGTGCTCGCTCGCCCCCAGCCTCGGCTGGCTGGTCGCGGCGCGGGCGCTGCAGGCCGTCGGCGGCTCCATGCTCAACCCCGTCGCCATGTCCATCATCACCAACACGTTCACCGAGCCGCGCGAGCGCGCGCGGGCCATCGGCGTGTGGGGCGGCGTGGTCGGCATCAGCATGGCGCTGGGCCCGCTGGTCGGCGGGTCGCTGGTGGGCTCGGTCGGCTGGCAGGCGATCTTCTGGATCAACATCCCGGTCGGCGTGGCCGCGTTCGTGCTGTGCGCGCTGTTCGTGCCGGAGTCGCGGGCGCCGCGCCCGCGCCGGGTGGACCCGGTCGGGCAGGTGCTGGTCATCGTGCTGCTGGCCACCCTGACCTACGCCTTCATCGAGGCGCCGGCCGCCGGCTGGGGCTCGCCGCGCACGCTGGGCTGCTTCGCGGTCGCCGCGCTGGCGCTGGCCGTCCTCGCACCGTACGAGCTGCGCCGCGCCGAGCCCCTGATCGACCTGCGTTTCTTCCGCAGCGCCCCGTTCGCCGGCGCGACCGTCATCGCCGTGTGCGCCTTCGCGGCGCTGGCCGGCTTCCTGTTCGTCAACACCCTCTACCTCCAGGACGTGCTGGGCCTGTCCGCCCTGCACGCCGGCCTCTACACGCTGCCCATGGCGGGGCTGACCGTGCTCTGCGCGCCCCTGTCCGGCCGGATCGTCGGGAACGCCGGGCCGCGCATCCCGCTGCTCGTGGCCGGCACCGCCATGGGGGCCAGCGGCCTGATCATGACGACCTTGTCGGCGGACACGCCGACGTGGCTGCTCATGGTCGCGTACGTGCTGTTCGGCCTCGGCTTCGGCACGGTGAACGCGCCGATCACCAACACCGCCGTGTCCGGCATGCCGCGCGCCCAGGCCGGGGTGGCGGCGGCGGTGGCCTCGACCAGCCGCCAGATCGGCCAGTCGCTCGGCGTCGCGGTCATCGGCTCGCTGGTCACCTCGGCCGTCGTGGGGCCGTTCGCGATCGGGTTCCCGGCGGCCAGCCACATCGGCTGGTGGATCATCGCCGGGTGCAGCCTGGTGATCGTTCTGCTCGGTATCCTGACCACGACCGGCTGGGCCCGGCGCAGCGCCGTCCGTACCGCCGAACGGCTGGCCCCCGCTCCCGACAGAATGGCGGACCCCTCATGACCGACAGCCCCGACCAGGCGGCGGTGGCCCGCGTCTGGTCCGGCATGTACGACCTCGTCCTGCGGCAGGAGGATCGCCGCAAGGAGGTGGCCGAGACGCTCGGCATGAGCTTCTTCCGCGTCAAGGCGCTGCGCCGCCTGCTGGCCGGGCCGATGACGATGCGGGAGCTGACCGCCGAGCTGTCCACCGACAAGCCGTACACGACGCTGATGGTGGACGATCTGGAGCAGCGCGGTTACGTCACCCGCAGCGTCTCCCCCGGCGACCGCCGCAGCAAGATCGTCGCCTTGACGCCGGCGGGCACGGCGGTCGCCGAGGAGGCCGAGCGCATCCTGGCCCGGCCGCCCCGCTCGCTGCTCGCCCTCGACCCCGCCGACCTGGCCGCCCTCGACCGCATCATCGCCAGGCTCCGCACTCCGGAGGAGCCCGCGAGCCGGTCGTGAAAGGGCCGGTCGTGAAAGGGCCGGTCGTGAAAGGGCCGGTCGTGAAAGGGCCGGTCGTGATGAGGCTGGTCAGGTCGCGTCCGGGCGGAGTGCCTGACCCACCAGGGCGAGCAGCCGCACCCCGTCGCCCGACCCGCGCAGCCGGGTCGCCTCCTCCGTGTCCCCGTCGAGCTTGAGCCGCAGCTTCTCGGCGAGCGGCTTGAGCTGCCAGGCCGGGAGCACGGCCGCCGCGCGGCGCAGCGCGGACAGGGCGGCGGTGCCGTCGGCGGCGATCGCGCCGGGCATCGGGACGGCCCGGGCCGCGTTGCTCCACTCCCCCAGCGTCTTCGGGTCGAGGTCCTTGGCCTGCGCCAGCGACAGCAGCTCGCCGGCGAGATAGCGGCGGGTCTCGATCGTGACGCCGTCCATGGGACGGGCGAAGAACGCGAGCAGCAGCGGCAGCGCGCTCGCCCTGGGCCGCACGTTCTGCAGGGCGAAGGCGCAGTAGGAGGCGATGACGTTGGTACGGAACCGCGCGAGGTCCGGGTCGTCGCCGTCGGCCACGCCGTTCAGGGCGGCCAGGTGCTCGCGCACGGACTTGAGCTGCAGGTTGCCGAGGTCCACCCCCGCCTGGACCGGGCCCTTCGCGCCCGGCGGCGTGCTCGTCGTCAGGTGGCCGAACGCGTAGAAGCACTCGACCATGCTCTCCTTCGACTCGTGGCCGGGGTTGATCCGCACGTACCACCCGTCCTGGGGCGACGGCGACTCCCAGGGGCCGGGGATGCCGCCGACGTAGGAGGTGCGCAGGAACGAGAAGCTGTCGCGCTGGTCGATCTGGACGAGGTTCTTGAACAGCGCGTCCACCTTGCCGGTGGGCGTCGAGCGCAGGAGCAGCGGGATGCCGTCCACGTACGTGGATCCCTGTGCCGGGTTCGACGGGTCGATCGGCCAGCAGAACGCGTCCACGAACCGGGCGTTCCGGGCGGCGTCGGCGATCAGCGCCAGCTCGTCGCGGTGCCCGTGCTTGAGCATGTGCACCACGAGCTGCGCCTCGTCGTGGCGGGCGAGGTCGAGGTCGGACTCGTGCAGCATCGCCTGGGCCCGCGTCGAGCCGGACGGCCGGGCGCCCGGCTTCGACAGCAGCGTCAGGTCCCCGGCGGCCACCTTGCCGGTGCCGAACGAGGCGTACTTCTGGAAGCTCTTGCACAGGAAGATCTCGAGCCGGCCGTCGGCGACGGCGTCCTTCAGCCCGCCGAGCACGGTGTCGAGCTGGGTGCTGCCGTCGGGCCCGGCGGTCTCGATGGTGCTGTCGAGGATCAGCGCGAACGGCGGGTCGTCCTTCTTGCGGGTCTGCACGGCCTTGAGCACGTCGGCGACGAGCCGGCCCGGGTCGGGCGTGTTGAAGGGCGTGCTCGGGTTGAGCGCGGCGACCAGGACGTCGTCGCGCGGCGCGACCGTCTGGCCCTTCTTGAGCTTGCCGAGCAGCAGCCCGGTCTCGAAGTAGTCGATCTTCTCGGTGGGGCGGGAGACCTGGTCGCGGTAGCGCGCGCCCAGGGCGATCGACAGCGCCGTGGCGAGGGCGTCCATGCCGCTGGTCATGAGGTGGCTGTCGAGCTGGACGCGCTTGCCGACGTCCTTGGCGATGCTGGGCGCCCGCTCCAGCAGGATCGCCCGCATGGCGTCCAGGTAGTCGGGGCGGGTGTAGTTGCCGGCCGCGGCGAGGACGACGCCGATCTCGTCCATCATGAGGTCGGCCGCGCGCATCGCGACGGTCGGGTTGTGCTCGTACGCCACGGCGATGTCGATCAGCCGGCTGAGCGAGCCGAGCGCGTTGGCGGTCAGCGGGTCGTAGCGGTCGGGGCCGAGGTCGTCGGTGAGGCCGAGCACGAGGTGCTCGATCATGGCGAGCACCGGCGCCACCTCGCCCTTGCCGCGCGCGATCTCCTGCAGCCGGGAGAACGGGCTGGAGGTGATGAGCTGCACGAGGTCGGCCCGCGTGTCGGCCTTGAGGTCGTCGGGGGGCGGCTGCTTGCCGGTGTCCATGAGCGCGTACATCTGGTACGCCGACGGCGTCGCGCCGAGCTCCTGGAGGATGGAGTTCCAGTCGATGTCGGGGAACTTGTCGGTGCCGCTCAGCACGCTGACGCCCGTCTTGCCGGCCAGCGGCGTGATCTTGAGTGCGGCGACCACGTCGGGCGGCACCATCATCTCCAGCTTGCGCAGCACGCGCGGGCTGTTGACCACGAGGTCGCCGGGGCCGGGCAGGCCGCTGACCCGCAGCTTGCCGACGAACTTCTCCAGCGTGTCGCGGAAGTTGGTGCGCCAGTAGGTGGCGGCCAGATCGTTCTGGGTGGACAGGCCGCCCTTGTCGACGCGCTGCGTCTTCGCGGCGCGGAAGCCGATCTGCTCGACGATGTGCTCCTGCGTCGTGCCCGTCACCTGCGGGCCGAGCTCGGCGCGGCGCTCCTGCGAGTACGTCGTCCCCTGGGCGCCGATCGTGTTGATGAGCTTGGACGCCTCCCGCAGGTACCCCATCGTGGAGGCGTCGCGCACGTCGTCGGTGCGTTCCTCGGCCGCGACCAGGTCCGCCGTGGCGAGGTCGAGCGCCTCGATGCGCTGCCGGTCGCGGCCGCCGGGGGTCGTGGCGGGCGGCTCGGCGAGCTGCTTCGGCGGCAGCAGGTCGAGGTTGTGCAGCACGTTCTCGTGTTGCGGCGGCTGCTCTGTTCCCGGGTCCGCGGGTGCCTGCGGCTGCACGGGGCTCGCCAGGCGGACCTCGGCGGTCGCCTTCATGAAGGTCCGGGCGGCGTCGCCGCTGAGCCGCGAGACGATGAGCCGCGACATCTCGCTGCGCTCGCGCGGCGGGCGCTGGGCCAGCGTCTCGGCGACGAGCCGCATCGACGACACCGCGGTGCGCGGGCGCATGCTCTCCAGCGCCTGCGCCACCGCCCTGGCGGTGCTCTCGTCCGGTTGCGCGGCGAATGTCTCCCAGCCTCTCGGCATCGTCGCGGGCACCGACGACCCGGACATTGGGGACGTCCCGCCGACGGACACGTCATGCTTCGTCACCGCGAGCCGGGACACGTCCCCTTCACCGGATCTGAGCCGTTTGCCGGCGGCGGTCGTGCGTTTGGTCTTCCGCGCGCCTGCGCGCGCGTCCCGCTTGGACATGATCTTTCCAGCCGTTCTCTCGACGTCTTGAAGGCTTGCTACTTGCCGTCCCTGAAGGACTTCGCCTCGGTCCAGACCCTCCGGTGCTCCGCCTGCCGCGTCTTCAGCAGCAGCGCGTTGCCGCGCGCGCCCAGCGCGGCGCGCGCCGAGGGCCGCCGGTCCGTCAGGTCGTCGGCCAGCCCGGCCAGCCGCTCGCGCGTCGCCTCGACGGCGCGGGCGAGCGCCGGGTTGAAGTCCCAGTGCCCGGCCTGCCTTCTGAGCAGCTCGTCCTCCTCCCGCAGCGAGGTGATGACGTCGTCGCCGGCCTTCGTCAGCTCCTCCTCCAGGCGGGCGCCGGCCAGCTCGATCGCCGCCTTGTCGTAGGTCTCGTCCCGGCCGCCGTCCTTGCGCTCCCGCTTGCCGCTGCGGTCGCCCTCGTCGACGGTCGCGTACGGCAGCAGGTTGCGGAACGACAGGTACGCGGCGGCGGCCTGCGACGCGGTCTCGGCCGTCAGCACCGCGGCGGCCTGGTCGAACAGGGACGTGAGCTGCCGCCCCCTGATCTGGTCGACGGGCAGCAGGTGCGTCAGCCCCATGAGGTCGGAGTCGAGGTCGCCGAGCACGGCGTCCCGCAGCTTCGCGATGACCTCCTTCTCGTCGCGGGCCTTGCGGACCAGGTAGTTGGCGTGCTGGGTCTCCATCACCCAGGCGGTGGTGTGGCAGCCCATGCCGGAGACGGCAGGCGGCGCCGGGGCGCGGCCGTTGACCTGCAGCTTCTCCCGCTCGCCCGGCTTGACCGTGACGACCAGGCCGGTGCTCTGCGCCTCGGAGGCCCACGTGGAGGTGGACGGCGTCACCGGGATCGCCGGCATGGCCGCGAGCTGGGCCGCGATCCGCTCGCACAGGGGCCCCAGCCGCGCCGGCTTCGTGTCGTCGGCGAAGTAGTCGGGGTAGTGCACCCGCATCGCGGCCTCCACCTGCTCGGCGAGCTTCGCCCCGGCCTGCGCGCCGAGCCGGCCGCCGTCGGGGGCGGGCAGCCCGAGCGCGGTGACCGCGTGCGGGTAGGCGGCGGCCATCGTGCTCAGGTGCCGGTACATCAGGTGCGACAGCACGTCGATGGCGAGCGAGGCCGCCTGGTCGCCGTCGCCGATCCGCTTGATGTCCGCGGCCACCCGCGCGGCCCGCTCCAGGTGGTCCTGGGTGTCGGGCGCGGCCTGCAGCTTGCGGGCCTGCGCGGCGCGGTCGAGCGTGTACGGCTGGGTCAGCCGCTCCTGCGCGTTCTGCGCCTTCGACTTCAGGTGCCCGGCGGCCCGCAGGATGTCCCGGTAGACGCCGTCGGTCGCGATGATCGCTTTGAGCTCCTCGACGGCCTGCTCCAGGTCGTCCTGGGCGGCCGGCCGGCCGGTGTCGGAGGCCACGGCCTCCAGCGCGTCATTGATCCGGCGGTCGACGGCCACGAGCTGGTCGTACTGCCGGGCGACCTGGGCGGCGGCGGCCGGGTTGAGTGCGTAGTCGATGTGCGCCTCGCGCAGCACCGCATCGAAGGAGAACATGCCCCACACCGCCGCCTTGGCGTTCTCCAGCTCCTTCTGCGTCGGCTTCGGCAGGGGTTTCTTCGTGCGCCGCGTGCTCGACGCGATGGCCGCCATGATCTCGTAGCGCAGGAGCGCGGCGCGGTGCGTGCCCTCGCCGGAGCCGGTCGAGCCGCGGTCCGAGGCGGCCGGGACCGTGCTGAACGGCAGGTAGTTCAGGAACGCGAGGTGCTGGGCGACGGCCGCCGACAGCGCCGCCGCGGCCTCGTGCTCCGAGGTCGCCTTCCGCGCCCGCGCGCACTGCTCGGCGACGGTCTGCGCGGCGTCCTCCATCCGCTGCAGCCGGCCCGTGGCGCTGCCGGCGTCGATCTGCTCCATCCACCTGAACAGCAGCCGGCCGGCGCCGTCCGGCTCCTTCAGCGACGCCTCCGCCGCCTTCTGCAGGGCCTCGACGGCGGCGGCGGCCTCCTCGATCGGCTTGCCGTACACCGCGGCCTGGATCGAGTCGACCACGGACTGCCAGGCCGTCGTGTGGTCGCCCATCCTGCCGCTGAACGGCGACGGCGTGCGTTGCAGGCCGCTGATGGCCAGCGTCGTGATCCACCGGGGCCCGATGACGCCGGTGAGCAGCGCCTCGGGCGCCAGCGACACCTTGGCGGTGGCGGGCAGCGGGTGGTGCCCGGCGGTGAACGTGACCGGGTCCCAGCCGCCGGCGCCGGGCGCCACCTTGGTGATGCGCGGATCGGCCTTGATCAGCGACACGTTCGGATGCGGCTTCGGTTTCCGCGTCAGCGAGAGCGGCAGCGAGTTCGGTGTGAACCGGTCGGGTGCGCTCTTGGCCCGTTTGCTCCGCCGTAAAGGCAGCGTGCTTCCCCTGCGTCGCTTCATGGTCCCCCCAGCCCTCTCCCCCGAGGCCGTCTGCGTCTGAGGACCGATGGTCCACCGCCGGGCCCAGAACGCACAGGTGTCTTCACCGTCACATTCGTGACGCCGGCCGCGGCCCTGTATCTCCGACGGCGCGGGCCCCTCTGTGCAAGTCGGTCCTGAATCGCAGGCTTCCTTGAGGGGGACGCATGGCCGGCACCGAAAGGCTCCCGAGCTACCAGGAGTTGTTCGACGACACCGAGCTCGATCCACGTCAGGAGGACGCGGCCAGGACGGTCTACTCGCCCGGCGCCTACCTCGCGGACCTGCTGAAACTCCTGGAGACGGTGCTCGACCGGCCGTCGCTGCTCGCCGACGACCGGCGCGCCGACCTCAAGCGGATCCTGCTCGACGCCGACAACACCTTCGGCGAGTCGCCCTATCTCGACATCGTCATCGAGCTGCTGGAAGGGCTCGCCGGGGACCGGCCGTTCGAGGACATGCTCACGCTGGAGCACCCGTTCGGCATGCCGTTCTCGCTGGAGGAGGAGCGGTTCAAGACCTACCTGCGCCACCTGCGGGTCGGGCCGGACGAGCTCTACCGCGTCTTCGCCCCGGTGGCCGACGCCGACACCGTGGCCCGCCTGTTCCTCGGCCTGTCCGCCCAAGCCGTCCAGCACCTGACCGCGCCGGCGGACGAGGCGCGGATCAAGGCGTTCTACGGGCTGGAGCTGCAGGACCCGCTCGCCCCGCTGGCGAGGACGGAGACGTTCAGGCAGGTGACCGGCCTGACGATGCTGCACGTGCGTGAGCTGCTCGGCGACCCGGACGACCCGGCGCGGCCGGCCAAGGACTCCTTCACCAACCGGGGCGGCACCCCGGTCACCCTGTCGGCCGACGGCACCGAGCTGCGCGGCACCACCTCCGGCTGGTACGACCGGGTCAGCCGGATCGTCCGCTTGTCCCGGTGGACCGGGCTCGGGCTGGCCGACCTCGACCGCGTGCTGACCACGTGCTGCGGCGGCACGCTCGACGCGGCGGCCCTGCGCGCCACCGCGCTCGTCGTACACCTGCAGCGCGGCTACGACCTGACCGTGGACGAGGTGTGCGGGCTGGTCACGGCGGTCGAGCCGGTGCCGGAGGACCTGCCCGCCGTGTCGGGCGACCTGCTCGGCCCGCACAACAAGGACTACCGGCGCCGGCTGGCCCTGGCGATCGGCACGTCGGAGGCCGACATCGCCGAGACCGTGCGCCGCTACCGCGACCGCTACGACGCCCTGGAGCCGAGCCCGTTCGACCGCGGCCCGTCGGGGCGGCGCAGATCGCGCTGCTGCGCCGGATCGGCCGGCTCACCTCGGCGCTCGGCGGGTCGGCGGGCGAGCTGTTCGACCTGCTGGGCGTGCTGGAGAGCGACCCGTCGCTGTGGCGGCACTCCACGTTCTCGGTGCTGGGCGGGGTGCAGCCGAAGCTCCAGGACTGCTTCCGCATCCTGGAGGGGGACGACGCCGCCTCCGCCCTGTGGCTGGCGCAGACGCTGCTCGCGGTCACCCGCTGGATGCAGGAGAGCGGCTTCGGCGCCGCCGAGCTGGCCGCGATCCTCGGCGGCGGCCCTCAGCGGAGCGAGGGGGACGGCCGTCTCGAGGGCGACGATCAGCCTGCGGTGCTGGACAACCTGCGCCGGCGCTTCGACGAGGTGGCGGTGCGCCCGGCCATGTTCGAGAGCGAACGCTTCGGCGCCCGCGCCGCGCAGGTCGTGCACGACGTGCTGACCGGCTCGGCCCACGGCGTGGTGTCGCCGCGCGACGCCCGCCTGCTGCGCCTCGACCCGGCCGAGGCCGCCGTGGCCGCCTACGAGGCCGTCACCACTCTCGGCGTCGTCGTGGACGACGACCTGCTCGGGCTGGGGCTCGGCGAGCGCCTGGCCGGGAAGATCCACGCCCAGCTCGTGTTCGCCGGCCGGCTGCGCGCCGACGGCACCCTGGTCACCGAGGGCCTGCCGGAGACCGACTACGCGCTGGTCCTGGAGCGGGACTTCGTGCCGTTCAAGGAGGCGCTGTTCAAGCTGATCGGCACCGCCGGCAACGGCACCGCCACCTTCCACCCCTCCGACCTGGCCACGCTCGGCAACCTGTCGGAGGGGCAGCTCGACGAGTTGTACGACAACCTGGTCCACCACGGGTACGTGGACGAGGAGGGCACCGTCCAGGACCCGTCGTTCTTCGCCGACGAGGAGAACCTGGGCTCGTTCCTGGTCAACGCCGGCCTGTCCGACGTCGCCCCCGACGTGCTCGCCGTGCTGCGCGGGCGGGTGGACACCTTCCGCACCCGGCCGCTCGCCCTCGACCCCGCGCTCCTGGCCGGGCTGCGGCTCGGCGAGCAGCGGCTGGCCCGGCTGATGGACGGGCTGCGCTTCAACGGCTACCTCGACGAGCAGGGCCACTACCTGGACAAGCAGGCCCTGGCCGCGCTGGAGCCCGCGGGCTTCGCGCTGCCGCCGGAGTTCCACCCGCACCGCCAGGCCGTGCTCGACGCGATGAAGGGCCAGGTCGCCGAGCTGGAGGCGGAGCTGTTCACCTTCACCGCCGACGACTTCGCCGAGGTCGCGGACCTGGCGATGGCGCAGCGGGCGATGGCCGCGATGGAGGGCACCGTGCTGAGCGACGGCTGGCCGATCGCCGAGGTGGAGACGCTCGGCGCCGGGTTCACCGAGGCCGAGACCGACCTCGTGGCCCGCCGGGTCGCCGCGTGCACGCAGGACGAGCGGCCGTACCGGATCGACCTGGAGGCGCTGGCCGCGCTCGGCTTCGACGAGGAGCAGCAGCGCCTCGTCGTCGAAAAGCTGATCATGGAGGGGCATCTCACCGACGCGCTGACCGTGCCGCGCGAGGCCGTCCCCTTCTTCGCCGCCCCCGCGAACGTCATCGGCTTCGCCCTGACGGGCCTGGAGGACTTCGAGCGGGACGTGTTCTTCCTGCTGCACGCCGTCGCCGTGGAGCTGGCCGGGGCGGTCGAGGAGCTGACCGCCGCCTTGGACGACGGCGCCGCGCAGCAGCGGGACGCGTTCGTCGCCGCGCTGGCCGACGGGTTCGGCGTGCCCGAGGAGAGCGTCGCGGCGATCTGCGCGGGCGTCGCGGGCGGGCTGCCCGAGGCGATGGAGCTGCTCCTGCCGCCCGTCATCGCCGAGCCGAGCAAGCCCGTGGGCCCGCACTTCGAGGCCGCCTACCGGCGCGTGCGCCGCTTCGCGCTGCTGGCCGGCAAGCTCGGCATGGACGCCACCGAGATCGCCGTCGCCTTCCACGACCAGGACCTGACCGGCAAGTACCCCGAGCCGCTGGCGCTGCCGCCCGGCGTCGGCGCGGTGGACGCGGTGCTGCGCGGCGCCGACGGCCGCGTTTACCTGTTCGCCGGCGACGTCTACTGGGTGTACGCGGGCGACACGTACGCGCTGCTCGACCCCAGGCCGAAGGCGCTGACCGAGCTGTCGCCCTGGTTCACCGGCGTGACCCGCGTGGACGCCGCCTTCGCCCTGCCCACCGGCGCGGAGTGGATCGTCGGCCGCGTCACCGTGCCCGGCGAGCCGGCCGGGCGGGAGGTCTCGCGCCTGTTCGTCAAGGAGCCGGGCAGCATCCGCTGGGCGCCCCGCGACCAGCTGTGGGGCAGGATCAGGAGCAACTTCGACGCGCCGCGCCGCATCGACAGCGCGTACGTGGACGAGAACGGCCGGACGTACCTGTTCTGCGCCGACCAGTACATCCGCTACTCCGGCCCCGGCTTCGCGACGGTCGACGAGGGCTACCCGCGCTCGGTCACCGAGTGGTGGCGGGCGGAGGGCCACGACGCGCCGCTGCCGGAGGCGTTCACCGGCGGCCTGGACGCGGCCTTCACCGACGCGGACGGGCGCACCCACCTGTTCGCGAACGGCCGGTACCTGGAGATCGGCGGGCAGGAGCGGCCGATCTCCGCCCGCTGGGGCCGCATCCGCAACGCCTTCGAGGGGCCGGGCGGCATCGACGCCGCCTTCACCGGCCCGGACGGCAGGGTGTACCTGTTCCGCGGCGACCAGGTGGCCCGCTACACCGACGGGGTGGAGCACGACGGCGTGCGGATGGACGACGGCTACCCGCGGCGCATCGAGGCGGAGTTCGCCCGGCTGCCCGGCGAGTTCGGGTCGGGGGTCGAGGCGGCGTTCACCGAGCCGGGCACGGGGCTGACGCACCTGTTCAGGGACGGCAGGACGGTGGTCCTGTCCTCCTCGGGGACGGGGGCGGCGCAGCCGACGGCCGAGCGCTGGGGCAGGCTCGCCGACGTGCTGGCCGACGGCGTCGTGGACGCCGCGCTGGCCGGCATGGACGGCAAGACGTACCTGTTCAGCGGAGAGCGGTACATCCGCTACTCCGGCGCCGACTACGCCGTCGTCGATCTCGGCTATCCGCGCCGGATCGCCGGCGACTGGGGCGGGCTGCGCCGGGTCGGGGCCGCGTTCGTGATGGACGGCAGGACGTACCTGTTCGGGCAGGGCGGCCACCTGTTCGACGTGCCGCTCGCCCAGGAGCCTGAGCTGAACGCGGGCCGCCTGTCGCCCGCGCTGCGCCGCCGCTTCCTGGAGCACGGCCTGACCCTCGCCGAGAACGCCACCGTCACCGCCGCCGCCAACACCCCGCAGGTGTGGCACCTCACGACCGAGCAGGGCATCGCGCTGACGCTGCGCGGCAACCCGCTGCACATCCAGGTGCACGCCGACGCCGGCCACTTCCACGTGCGCTACTCGACCAGGGACTACACCGTCCCCGACCCGGGCTACCCCAAGCCGGTCTCCGACAACTGGTGGAACCTGCCCGCCTCGCTGGCCGCCGACCCGCGCTTCGCGGTGATCGACGCCGTCTTCACCGACGGCGGCGGCCGCACGTACCTGTTCGCGGGCGGAAGTTTCGTGGTGTCCGACGCCCGGCACCGCTGGTGGTCCGAGCCGCGCACGATCGCCGAGCACTGGGACAGCCTGCTGCCCTTCGAGCGGGTGGACGCGGCCTTCGTCGGCAAGGACGGCCGGACGTACGTCTTCTGCGGCGACCGGTACACGCGCTTCTCCACCGGCGACTACACCAAAGCCGACGACCGCTTCCCCGCCTCCGTCCCGGCGTACTGGGGCAACGTGGTGAACCGGATCGCGCGGACCGGCCGGGTGGACGCGGCGCTGTGCAGGGCCGTGACGGAGGTGGTGGACGGCCGGGACGTGGAGCGCCACTACACGTACCTGTTCTCCGGCGACCAGTACGTGCGTTACCTGGGCACGGACCTCGCCCGGGTGCAGGACGGCTACCCGGCGGCGCTGTCGGAGCTGGCGCGGGAGCCGGGGATGGCGGCCCTGGACGTCACGCTCGACGCCGTGGACGCGGCCTTCGCCGACCGCCGCACCGTCTACCTCTTCCGCGGCGAGCGCTGCCACGCCGTCTCCGACGGCCGGTACCGCCGCTACGACGACGCCTGGATGAGCGGTCCCGGCTGCGTGTTCCTCGACGACGGCCGGGTGCTGTCGGAGGAGGGCGGCGAATGGCGGCACCGGCCGGCGGTCGAGGCCGTCCCGGGCGGCGGGTACGAGACGGAGCCGCTGGTGCCGCGGGCGCTGCGCGGCGTGCCCGAGGGGTTCCGGCACGGGATCGACGCGGTGCTGCGCGGCGCCGACGGCACCACGTACGTGTTCAAGGGGCCGGAGTGCGTCAACACGCGGCTGAACCGGCCGTACCCGCTGGCCGAGGAGTGGGGCAGACCGCGTAACACGATTTATCAGGACAACAAGGTGGATGCGGCGTTCGTCGGCAGGGACGGCAGGACGTACCTGTTCAGCGGCGACCAGTTCGTCACCTACGCCGCGCCCGGCCCGGCCGCCACCGGCGCGCCCGACCCCGGCCTGACCATCGACGGCGAGCCGCGCCTCGTCTCCGAGCACTGGGGCGGGCTGTCGGACGTGGCGCTCGCGTACGTGCGCGGCGGGAGGACGTACGTCTTCGAGTCGCCCGGCGAGCAGGGCGAGATGCGCTACCTCGTCTACTCCGGCGCCGACTACAGCAAGCCGGACGGCGAGCCGCAGCTCGCCGGCGCGGACTTCTGGCAGGTGCCCGAGCAGTACCAGGTCCCGGGGCGGGCGCTGCCCGACGCGGTGCTGTTCGCCGGCGGCACCATGCTCCTGCTGCACGGCGAGCACTGCGTGCAGTACGACGAGGCCACCGGCACCTGGTCCTACCCGCGCCCGATCGAGCGGCTGTGGCCCGGCTTCGAGCGCCTGCTCGCCTCCAGCAGGGAGGACGGCGACGCGCTGCGCACGGCGTTCACCGCGGCGGACGGCTCGGTGTACTTCTTCCTGTCGGAGCAGTACTCCCGCCACGACGGGCACGACTTCGCCCGCTCGCCGTGATCCGCGACCGGTGGGGCAGGTCGCCCAACCCGTTCGTGCCCGACGACGGCACCGCGAGGATCGACGCCGCCTGCGTCTTCGGCGACGACACGACGTTCCTGTTCGCCGGCGACCGCTACGTCCGCTACACCGGCCCGGAGTACCGCTACATCGATCCCGGCTACCCGAAGAGGATCGTCGGGGAGCTGCGCCGCGAGGCGGCCTTCGCCGGCCTGCCGGAGTCGTTCGACGACGCGGTGACGGGCCGCACGATCGACGCCGTCCTTGCCGATGAGCGCACCGCCTGCCTGTTCACCGGCGGCTCCGCGCACGTGGTCTCCCGCGCCGCGGCCGCCACCCGCGAGCCGGCCGGGCTGGGCCGGGTCAGGAACAACGTGGCGGACCGGGAGAAGGTGGACGCCACGATCGTGTCGGGCGCGCACACGTACCTGTTCTCCGGTGACCAGTACGTGCGCTACACCGGCACCGAGTACGCCTGGGCCGACGACGGCTATCCGCGCGCCATCGTCCCCCACCTGGCGGACGACCTGCGCATGGAGCACCAGCCGCCGGCCGAGTTCGCCGACGGCCTCGACGCGGCGTTCCGCGCCTCCGACGGCGGCGTGTACCTGTTCAAGGGCGATCGCTGCCTGAAGGCCGGCGAGCCGGAGGCGCGGCCGGTCAACGCGGTGTTCGGCAAGGTGCGCAACGCCTTCGCCGACGCCGGCCACGAGCTGGTCGACGCCGCGTTCGCCGCCCCCACCGGCGAGCTGTACGCCTTCCGCGGCGACCAGTACGTCCGTTACCTGCCGGGCGTCTACGACTACGTGGAGGAGGGCCATCCGCGCACGGTCCGGGACGACTGGGGCGACCTGCCGGGCCGCTTCGAGGAGGGCGTCGACGGCGCGTTCGTCTTCGAGGGCCGCACGTACCTGTGCAAGGGCGAGGAGTACGTCCGCTACTCCGGCGGCTACCACGAGGTGGACCGCACCTACCCGCAGCGCTTCCGGCACCGCTGGGGCGGCACGGCCGACTACCGGCTGAGCGACGTGCACACGATCACCAAATTCGTGGACCTGGCCAGGCGGCACCCGGACGGCCTGCCCGCGTTCCTGCTGAGCCCGCCGGCGGTCGTCCAGGACCCGTACGCCTACCTCAGCGGCCTGTTCGGCTGGGACGCCGACGAGATCAGGTGGGCCAGGCGCAACGCCGCGCTGCTGACCGCGGAGCCGCAGGCCATCGCCGCGGCGGCGTGGAGCGCCCCGCCGGCGCGGCGGGAGGAGGACCGCTTCGAGATCGAGTTCCTGCTGCGGCTGGTGGAGCTGTTCGAGCTGACCGGCCGGATCGGGGACGCCCCGTCCACGCTGCACGACGGCGTCTGGCGGCCCGCGTTCGGCGACACGCCCGCCCTGGCGGCGGCGAACACCGCCCTGTACGGGATCATGGAGCGCCTGTACGCCGGGGAGTGGGAGGCGCGCTCGGCCGCCGTCCGGGACGAGATCAACGTGCTCGAACGCGACGCCCTGCTGTCGATCGCGCCGGGCGACCCGCAGGCGCTGTTCGACCGGCTGCTCATCGACGTCGAGATGGGCGGCCAGGGCCGCACCTCCCGGGTGCGGGAGGCGATCGCCGCCACCCAGCTCTACGTCCACCGCTACCTGCTCGACCTGGAGCAGGCCGCCCCGCGCGACGGCAAGGACCCGGAGGCGACCAGGAGCCGGATCAGGACGTGGTGGGCGTGGCTGAAGAACTACCGCGTCTGGGAGGCCAACAGGAAGGTCTTCCTCTACCCGGAGAACTACCTGCGCCCCGAGCTGCGCGGCTCCCGGACGCCCGCCTTCCGCGCCCTGGAGGACGACCTGCTGCAGGGCGAGATCACCCAGGAGAAGGTGGAGCGCGCCTACAAGCGCTACCTCGACGAGTACACGGAGGTCTCCCGGCTCGCCATCGCCGGCGGCTACGTCTACGCCGAAGACGGCGCCGCGAAGGGCGTGCGGCGGCTGGTGCTGTTCGGCCGGACCAGGACGGAGCCGCGACGCTATTACTGCCGCGAGGCGGAGTTCAGGGACGGTGAGAGCCTGTCGGCGACGTGGGGGCCGTGGGCGAAGGTGGAGGCGCAGATCGAGGCCGAGCGCGTCTACCCGGTGCACGCCTTCGGCCGGATCTTCGCGTTCTGGCCGACCATCGAGCCGGTCCCGCCGGAGCCCGGCGCGCAGACCGCGCTCACCGACCAGCAGAGCGGCGACACCCGCACGCTCACCCCGCCGCCGCCCCGGCACCGCGTGCGCGTCACCTACTCCTTCCGCAACCTCAACGGCGAGTGGGTGCCCGCGCAGGTGCTGCCGCTGGAGGACGTGCGGGACGCGCCGGTCCGCGACGCCGCCCTGTACGTGCAGGCCTCCGCCACCGTCCCGGACGGCGGCACGCACGACACCATCCTCATCACCTGCACCTACACGGTGCTCACCCCGGCCGGGCCGGTGCCGGTGCGCTCGGCGTTCGCGCTGACCCCCGAGCTGTACGCGATCCGCGCCGAGGGCGTGCCCGAGCCGGTGCGGCCGGCCCGGCTGGAGCGCGTCTTCGCCGAGCCCGTCGACCCGTCGGCGGTCGTCCCGTTCGCGATGCCGGCCGAGGCCGAGGGCGGCGCCTGGGTGAGCGTCGACCACAAGGGCGGCAGCTTCCTGTGCCGGCCGATCATCCCGCCGGCCGGCGACGAGGAGCCGCAGCAGCTCAGCGGCAACCAGGACCGGCTGCCCGTCTGGTCGCCGATCCACGCCGCGGTCGAGCTGCCGAACAAGCTGCGGTACTTCTTCAACAACGCCGGCGAGAACGGCTCCGGCCCCTTCTACGTGGAGCTGCCCGCCGACCGGCCGAACGCCCTGCGCCTGTCCAAGCCGGCGACCGCCATCCGCTGGGGGCACGTCCCCACCCCGCTGCACGACGACCAGGCCCGGGTGGACGCCGCCATCGTCAGGGACGGCTTCCGCTACCTGTTCTCCGGCGCGCACTACTACCGCTACTCCGGCGACCCCTTCGGCCTGGCCGACCCCGGCTACCCGAAGCTCATCTCCGGCAACGAGGAGGGCTTCCCCCAGTGGGACAAGGTGGACGTCGCCGCGGTGGACGGCAACGGCGCCGAGTACTACCACTCGGTCAAGCTGGGCACGTGGCTGCGCAGGACCGGCCCGGGGCAGCCGCTGGAGGGGTTCGTCCCGCAGTGGGCGCAGGGCGGCGCCAAGGTGCAGGCGCTGCTGTTCCGCGACGACGACGTCCTCATCGTCAACGGTGACACCTACCGCCGCTGGAGCGGCCGGGGCGAGGAGAGCGGCACGCTGAAGGGCAACGACGCCGGGCTGCCGCAGTCCGGCCCGGTCAGCGCCCCCGTCCCGCACCGCGACAGCGTCTACTTCTTCAACAACGCCACCCACACGTACCTGGCCGTCACCCGCCGCGACGCCGGCAAGGGCCGCAAGGAGTACGTGCAGGGCGACCCGTCCCCCATCAAGCCGCTGGGCGTGGCCAGGACGGCGATCACCGACGAGGGCGTGGACGCGGCCTACGTCGCCGACGGCGTCCTGTACCTCGCCAGGAACAAGGAGTACGTCGGCTACACCCTCACCGATGGCCTGCCCGGCCTCCTGGCCGACCCCGGCTACCCCAAGCCGCTCAGCCGCCGCATCAGGGCCGTCTTCCGCCGCTCCGGCCTGCGCTACGTCCTCAGCGACCAGGACTACGCGGTGCTGGAGCCGGACAAGGAGCTGTCCACCCTGACCTCCTTCTCCCCCGTCCAGGGCAACTGGGGCGGGCTGCCCGCCGGGTGGGAGGAGGACCTGGACGGCGTGCTCGACGGCACCGCCCTGCACCTGTTCCTCGGCTCCACCTACGTCACCTACACCGCGCCGGCCCGGCCGTACGAGATCGCGGCGCTGCCGCACGAGGTCGTCCGGCTCACCTCCAGCACGGCGTACAAGCTGAACAAGGCGCTGCTGGAAGGCGGCGTGCCGGCGCTGCTCGCGCCGCGCACGCAGGAGCTCGACGAGCTGCCGGCCTTCAGCACCCGCGTCTCCGACGCCACCACCATCCTGGTCACCGAGCGGACCGCCGAGCAGGGCGTGCCCACCAGCTCGCACCTCGACTTCGACAGCGGCAACGGCATCTACTACTGGGAGGTCTTCTTCCACGCGCCCACGCTCATCGCGCAGGCGCTCAACACCGCCCAGCGCTTCGACGACGCCCGCACCTGGTACGAGTACGTCTTCGACCCGACCCGGCCGCGCTACTGGCGCTTCCTGCCGTTCCTCGCGGTGGACGTCGAGGCGCTGATCGAGGGCTGCCGGGCCGACCTGGCCGCGCTCGACGCCGCGGACGTGGACCTCGGCGATCCCGGCGACGACCTGGCGGACATCCTGCGCCTGGTCGAGCCGATGGCCCCCGCCTTCCAGAACCGGCGCGAGCTGAGCGACATCGAGAAGAAGGACCTGGCCGCGCTGCCGGCCAGGAAGCTGCCGCCCATCGAGGAGGCGCTGCGCGCCCTCACCGTCCCGTCCGCCGCCCGGCCCGCGCTGGACGACCTGCTGGAACGCCTCGGCATGCTCGGCGGGCTGCGCCGCCAGTACGACCTCATGGGCGACCGGGCGGCGCTGCTGCGGGCCTACCTGGAGGACCCGTTCGACCCGCACGCGATCGCCGGGCTGCGCCCGTCGGCCTACCGGCGCGCGGTCGTGATGGCCTACATCGACAACCTGCTCGACTGGGGCGACCTGCTGTTCCGGCAGTACACCGCCGAGAGCGTGGACGAGGCCAGGATGCTCTACATCTTCGCCTACGACCTGCTCGGCGAGCGCCCGCCGGAGGACCTCGGCCCGCGCGCCGTCACCCCCGCGCACACCTACGAGGAGATCCGCGACGCGCCCCAGGAGGGCGGGCTGCCCGAGCTCACCGCCGGCGGCGCCATGCTGACCGGCGCGGGCGAGGTGCACGCCAGCGTCGAAGGCCCGTACTTCCACGTGCCCGCCAACAGCGTCTACCTGGAGTACTGGGACCGCGTCGAGGACCGGCTGCGCAAGATCAGGGCCTCGCTCGACATCATGGGCATCAGCCGGCCGCTGCCGCTGTTCGAGCCGCCCGCCGACGTGATGGCGCTGGTGCGCGGCGCCGCGGCGGGCGCGCCGCTCGATGGCCTGACCGCCGCCGCGGCCGTGCCGGTGCCGCACCACCGCTTCTCCTTCGTCTTCCGCAAGGCGCAGGAGCTGGTGGACAAGCTGCGCCAGCTCGGCGGCGACCTGCTCGGCGTGCTGGAGCGCCGCGACGCCGAGGAGCTGGCGCTGCTCGGCAACCGGCACGAAAGCTCGGTCCTGGCGCTCACCCGCGCCGTGCGCGAGATGGAGGTCGAGATCGCCGCCGAGGGCGTGCGCGAGACGCGGGCCGCCGAGCAGGGCGCGCTCAGCCGCATCACCCACTACGAAGGGCTCATCTCGGCCGGCCTGTCGCCGCTGGAGCAGGCCCAGCTCGGCATGATGTCCGCGGCGGTCGTCGCGCACGCCGTCGCCACCGCCATGCAGACCGGCGCCGCCATCGCCGCCGGCCTGCCGGACGTCCTGCTCGGCCTGTTCATCACCGGCACCAAGCAGGGCGGGCAGCAGGTGTCGGAGGCGCTGGAGCACGGCGGCGAGGCCGCCTCCACCGCCGCGGAAGGGCTCAGCGTCATCGGCGAGCTGCTCGGCATCCGCGCCGAGCAGGAGCGCATGGCCAACGACTGGGCCTTCCAGCTCACCGTCGCCCGCAACGACGCCGCGCAGCTCGGCCACCAGGTGACGGCCGCCGAGCTGCGGCTCAAGGCCGCCCAGCGCGAGCAGGAGATCCTGGAGCGGCAGATCGCCAACCTGGAGGCCGTCAACGCCTTCATGACCGGCAAGTTCACCAACCTCCAGCTCTACCAGTGGATGGCGGGGCGGCTGTCCGGGCTGTACTACCAGGCGTACGCGATGGCGTACGAGATGGCGCGCGCCGCGCAACGCGCCTACCAGTACGAGCGGGCCGTCCCCGAAGCGGAGGCCGGCTACGTCCAGCCGCTGTACTGGGACAGCCGTCGCAACGGCCTGCTCGCCGCCGACAGCCTCGGCCTCGACCTCGAACGGCTCGGCAAGGCGTGGGTCGAGACCGACCGGCGCGGCCTGGAGATCACCAAGAAGGTGTCGCTGCTCGCCCTCGACCCGATGGCCGCGCTCGCCCTGCGCACCACGGGACGGTGCGAGTTCGCGCTGACCGAGGCCCTGTTCGACCGCGACTTCCCCGGCCACTACCGGCGGCGGATCAAGACGGTGTCGGTCACCTTCGCCGGCCCCGACGGCCCCATCGGCCTCAACGGCGTCCTGACCCAGGTGGACAGCAGGACCGTGCTCGCGGCCGACCCCAAGGCCGTCAAGTACCTGCTCGACCCCAAGGGCCCGATGCCGGCCACGCTGCGCGCCGACTGGCGCGGCGGCCAGCAGATCGCCCTGTCCGACCTGGAGGAGTACAAGGACAACAACGGCCTGTTCGAGCTGCGTTACGACGACGACCGCTACCTGCCCTTCGAAGGGACCGGCGCCGTCTCCCGGTGGCGGCTGGAGCTGCCCGCCGGCGGCGCCCCGCACCTCGTGGACGTCACCCTCACCGTCAAGTACACCGCCGAGCAGGGCGGCGAGTCCTTCGCCGGCACGGTCAAGGGCATGCTCAAGCCGTACGCGACGGCCCGGTACTTCGACGTGCCCGCGGAGTTCCCCGAGGAGTGGTCGGCGTTCACCGAGGGCGAGGACGCCACGCTGACCCTGCCGTTCACGCCGGAGCTGTTCCCCGGCATGACCGGCCGCGCCGTCAGCGGCGTCTACGCCCTGTACGCGCCGGCGGGCGGCCCCGCCCGGTTCCTGCTCAACGGCGACCAGCGCCTGGCACTCACCGAGGGCAGGCTCCTGCCCACGCCCGGCCTCACGGCGGGGACGTGGCGGCTGGTGCTGGACGGCGGCGACAAGTCCACCCTCCAGGGCCTCGGCTTCATCCTGTCCTACCGCGCCCGCTGACCGGGCCGGCTCCTGTCCGATACCCGTCCGATGCCCTGTCCGATGCCCTGTCCGATGCCCCGGCCGCCATCGCGCGGCCGGGACATCGGCCTCTCGGCGCGGCCGGGGCATGGCTCCCGAAAGGTGGCATACTCCGCATCATGGTCCCCGACGCCCTGATCCCATGGCTTCGCGACTCCGATCCGGCGCTGCGCTGGCAGGTCGAGCGTGACCTGCTGCACGAGCCGCCGCAGGTGTGGGAGGCGACCCGGGCGAGGGTCGCGACCGAAGGCTTCGGCGCGCGCCTGCTCGCCCTCCAGGACCCCGACGGCCAGTGGGCGGGCGGCGCGTTCTTCCCCGCCGGCTTCGACTTCGCCGACCCGGCCGTCACCCAGGACAACGCCCAGCCCTGGACGGCGACGACGTGGACGCTCAACACGCTGCGCGAATGGGGCCTCGACGCCTCCGCCCTGCGCGGCACGGCCGACCTGCTCGCCAAGAACAGCCGCTGGGAGTACGACGACCTGCCGTACTGGGGCGGCGAGGTCGACTGCTGCATCAACGCCTGGACGCTGGAGAACGGCCTGTGGCTCGGCGCCGACGTCTCCCGCCTGCCCGGCTGGTTCGTCGAGCACCAGCTGCCCGACGGCGGCTGGAACTGCGAATGGGTGGAGGGCGCGACCCGCTCCTCGTTCCACTCGACACTGAACTCCCTCAAGGGCCTGCTCGCCTACGACAGCGCCACCGGCGGCGGCGAGGAGGCGGTGCGGGCCGCCCGCCGCTCCGGCGAGGAGTACCTGCTGCGCCGCGGCCTGTTCCGCCGCCTGTCCACGGGCGAGCCGGTGGCGCCGTGGGTGGACCGCTTCGCCTACCCGTTCCGCTGGTTCTACAGCGTCCTCAACGCCGCCGACTACTTCCGCCGCGCGTCCCTGCTCGACGGCACCCCGCCCGACCCCCGCATGGCCGAGGCGATCGGCCTCGTCCGCGCCGCCCGCCGCCCCGACGGCACCTGGACACAGGCCGGCAGGCTCCCCGGCACGGTGTGGTTCGAGGTGGACGTACCGGCGGGCGAGCCCTCGAAATGGCTCACCCTGTACGGCACCCGCGTCCTCGACTGGTGGGACACCCACGCTCGCCAAGCGCCCTGACCAGCACCTTCGCGGTCCTGGCAAGAACGGAGTCATCGGTCGGCAGCCCAGGCGTGCGGTTGGTGTAAACGGCCATGACGATCGGTGCGGCGCCCGCCTCCGTCCAGACGACCGCCACATCATGACCGCCCCCGAACCCGTCCGAGTTCGTCCCGGTCTTGTGCCCGACCGTCCACCCCGCGGGCAACCCGGCCGGCACCCGCCCCGCCCCGACCTGACTCGCGAGCAGCCACCCGACCAGCCGCTGCCGATCCTCGGGATGCAGAGCACCGCCGACCGCGAGCGCCCGCAGCACCCCCGCCATGGCCGCGGGCGTGGTGGTGTCACGCTCGTCCCCCGGCACCCACTCGTTCAACCCCGGATGCCACCGATCCACCCGCGACACCGCATCCCCCAGCCCGCGAAAGAACGCCGTCATCCCCCGAGGCCCGCCGATCAGCTCCATCAGCAGATTGGACGCGGTCCCATCGCTCCGCGTGACAGCCGCCGCACACAACTCGGCCACGGTCAGACCACCCTCAAGATGCCGCCCGGTCACAGGCGAGTTGGGCGTCATGTCGCAGGCCCGCCACCGCAGACGCCTGCCCATCAACCCGCCCCGCTCACGACGCGCCCGGCACAGCACCGCCGCACACAGGGGCGCCTTGAACGTGGACAACAACGGAAACCGCTCCCCCGCCCGGTACGCCACGCTCCTCCCGGTACCCGTGTCCACGGCGTACGCACCGATGCGCCCCTCGAAGGCCACCTCCAGCGCCCGCAACTCCTCCTCGACGACCACCACCGGCATGTCACAACGTCCTGTCCATCGGAGATCGAAGATCAGGACTCAAGCAGATGCGCCACCCGCATGTCTAATAGCGATATCGACGGCCGCTCGATATCCGTTCGCCTATGAGAGCTGGTCGGATGGGGTGCGGCTCTCCTGGGTGAGCAGGCCGATGAGGCGGGCCGGGTCCTCGACGGTGACGGTCAGGGCCGGGTGGCGGAGCAGGCCCAAAGGTTCGCTGCCGGACACCGAGCGGTGGAAGCGCAGGCACACCCCCTGCGTCGTGCTGCTGCCGAACGTCAGCCCGCCGTCCGCCAGGGAGATGCGCACGCCGATGGCCTTCAGCGGCGAGTACGGGCCGGACAGGGCGGCGCCGGCGACGTTGTGCCGGGGCGAGAGCACCACCCAGGGACCGAACCGGACGCGCAGCAGTTCGTCCGTCAGGGTCAGCCGGCAGGTGGACGGGCGGATGCCGAGCGCGGCGAGGAGCGGGCGGTAGCGGTCCTCGAAGGCGAAGCCGAAGTCGTGCGTCACGCGCCCACGGCTACCCCGCAGGTCCAGGTGCTACACGTCGGTGCGGGGCCAGGGGTGGCCGGCGAGGCGTTCGATGTCGGTGTTGAAGCGTCTGAGGTAGGCGGCGAAGGCGGCCACGTCCTCGGCGCTCCAGTCGGCCAGCACCTTCTCCAGGCCGTTGATGTTCCTGGCGCGTTCGGCGTCGAGGTAGCGCTCGCCCTCCTCGGTGAGGCGGAACTTGCGGGCGATCCCGCCGTCGGGGTCGGGGATGCGCTCGGCCAGGCCCTTGCGCAGCAGGGCGGAGGTGTGCCGGTTGAGGGTGGACACGTCGAGGCGGAAGGCCTCGCTGAGCTGCCCGATGGACATCATGCCCGCCACCCGGATGCGGCTGAGCAGGATGTACGCGCTGCGGTCGGGGTGGCGGTGCTGGCCGAGCAGCATCGTCTCGTACTCGACCAGGTGGGTGGGCTTGTCCATGCCGGGTCCTTCTGTCCCTCCGTTGCGGTTGTCGCCGATGTGGCGCAAACTCGCAAACTGTGCATGTAACACATTATGTGTAGAGTGCACAGCGCTTCCAACGTCGAGAGTGTCGAGGGGGATCCGCGTGGAAGACAGTGGCCCGGACAGTGCCGTAGACGGTGAGTCCGGCACCCGTTCCCACGGCATCGTCACCGTGATGGCCGTGGCGGGCATCGTCGCCTCGCTGTCGCAGACCGTGGTCGTGCCCCTGATTGGGGTGCTGCCCACGCTGCTGGGCACCACGGCCTCGAACGCCTCCTGGGTGATCACGGTCACGCTGCTCGCCGGAGCCGTCACGACGCCCGTGATGGGGCGGCTGGGCGACCTGTACGGCAAGCGCCGCATGATGCTCCTCTGCTCGGTCCCCTTGGTCGTGGGCTGTGTCATCTGCGCCTTCGCCGGCTCCCTGGCCCCTATGGTCATCGGGCGGGGGCTGCAGGGCATGGGCATGGGCATGATCCCGCTGGGCATCAGCGCCCTGCGGGACGTGCTGCCGCCGCACCGGCTGGGCCCGTCGATCGCGCTGATGAGCTCGTCCATGGGGATCGGGGGCGCGCTGGGCCTGCCGCTGGCGGCGGCGGTCGCCGAGTACGCGAGCTGGCGGGCGCTGTTCTGGGGCTCGGCGGCGCTGAGCCTGGTCGTGGCCGTGCTGATCTGGCTGCTGGTGCCGGTCACGCCGGCCAGGGCGAAGGGCCGCGTCGACCTGGTCGGCGCGCTCGGCCTCGGCGCGGGCCTGGTGTGCCTGCTGCTCGGCGTCTCCAAGGGCGCCGACTGGGGCTGGTCGAGCGGCACCACGCTCGGGCTGCTGGCCGCCGCGGTCGTCCTGCTGCCGCTGTGGGGCTGGTGGGAGCTGCGGGTGCGGGACCCGCTGGTGGACCTGCGGGTCACCGCCCGGCCCCAGGTGCTGCTGACGAACGTGGCCTCGATCGTCGTCGGCTTCTCGATGTACGCCCAGGCGCTGATCGTCATCCAGATCCTCCAGCTTCCGGCGGCCACCGGCTACGGCCTGGGCCAGTCGATGCTGGCGGCGGGCCTGTGGATGGCGCCGTCCGGCCTGATGATGATGGTCGGCTCGCCCCTCGGCGCCCGCCTGTCGGCCGCCCGCGGCCCCAAGGTCACGCTCATCGTCGGCAGCCTCGTCATGGCGCTCGGCTACGGGCTGTCCCTGGTCCTGCTCGGCTCCCCCTGGGGGCTGCTGGTCATCACATGCGTCATCAGCGTCGGCGTCGGCTTCGCGTACGGCTCGATGCCCGCCCTCATCATGGGCGCCGTGCCGCTGTCGGAGACGGGCGCGGCCAACAGCTTCAACACGCTGATGCGCTCCATCGGCACCACCGCGTCCGCCGCCGTGATCGGCGTCGTGCTGTCGCAGCTCACCATCGACTTCGGCGGGCACCCGCTGCCGTCCGAGACGGGCTTCCACACCGGGATGCTCATCGGCTGCGGCGCCGCGCTGGTGGCCGCCGCGGTCACCATGGCCCTGCCGGGGCGCCGCAGGGGGCCCGAGCACGCGGACTCTCCGGCGCCGCACGCGGTCACGTCCTGACGGTGAAGCGGAAGCGGTGCGCGCCCGGCGGGACGCGGGCCGCCAGCCGTACCCGATGGACGCTCTCCTCGGCGCCGTCGTGGCCGCGCACCCGCCGCTCCTCGGCGCGCGCCTGCCAGCCGGGCGGCACCCGCAGCTCGACCGGCCCCCACGTGACCGTGTCCGGGCCGGTCACGGGCCGCACCCGGGAGACGAACAGCTCCTCCACCAGCGCGTCCTGGGTCGCGAGGCCGAAGTCGTCCACGATCTCCAGCGTGCCGGGTCGCCAGTGGAAGGTGCGGGTGAAGCGGTGCGGGCCGGCGTAGGCGGCGGTGAGGTCCAGCGCGAACGTCACGTTCCCGCCCTTCTCCTCGTACGCCAGCACCTCGGCGCGGCGCTCGCGGCCGGGGAGCTGGGCGGCGCCTTCGATCAGCGGCACCGAGTGCCATTCCGCTGAGGCGTGCGGCACCCGGTAGCGGCCCTCGCGGAAGTAGTCGCGGGTGTACTCGGGGGCGCCCAGGTCGTCCAGCACCGTCCGGCCGTGCGCGTGCAGGACGAAGTGGCCGAGGTCGAGGTGGTTGTGCGGCTCGTCGTTGTGGCCGCCCTTGGCGGCGAACGCGGTCGTGCCCGCCCTGGCCACGACGATCGCGGCGTCCGGCAGGTACGAGCACGGCTCCGCCCGCCGTCCCGGCACCTCCCTGAACCACTCCAGCGTGCGGCTCAGGTGCGCCCAGCGGTAGCAGGCGTCGTCGTGGAAGGACGGCACCCCCGGCTCGGGGACGGGCACGCCGAGGCGGCCGGCCAGCCGGGACAGCAGCCCGGCCGGATACGCGCCGCGCCCCTGCGCGTCGGCGAACGCCGGTCGGGCGCCGCCGCCGAGATCCACTCTCGCCGGGTAGGCGGCCATCTCCCGTACGTGCGGATCGTCCAGCAGGTCCTCGCCGGTACGCTCGCGCAGCGCTTCGGCGAAGTAGACGAAGTACCCGAAACCGTAGGACCAGTAGTCGGGGCCCTCCAGGCAGGCGCCGTCCGCGCCCGTGCCCGCCAGGAACGCCTCGATCGCGCCCCTCAGGCGGGACAGCAGCTCGGGAAGGTGGGGCGAGTCCAGGGCGAGCGCGGCCATGCCGGTGGCGCCCGCGCAGACGGCCGCCCAGTTCGTACCGGATCGTTCCCACCACATCGGGGGCGCGCCCGCGTACAGGGGGCGCAGGACCCGGCGGTCCACCTCCGCGCGCACCCGCTCCCGCACCCGCGCGTCGATGCGCGGCCCCGGCAGGGTGACGATCTCGGCCAGGGCGTGGGCGGTCTCGGCGGCGAACAGGTCCACGAACGTGTCCAGGGGGCGGTCGTCCGGCTCGTGTGCGGGCAGGACCCAGGTGTACTCGTCGCACACCGACCACAGCAGGTCGCCCAATGCCTGGTCGGGGGTGTGGCCGGGGGCGAGCGCCAACGCGGCCAGGCGGCGGCGCCGCTCGAAGTAGGCGCGCTCGTAGGCCAGCCGGTCGCCGGTGTCGGCGAAGCGCCGCCACAGGGTGAAGGTCAGCTCGGGAGCGGGCGTGCTGCGGGCCCGCTCGGCCTCCTCGCGGATCTCCCGCACGAGCCGCTCCGTGCCTTCCTCAGGAACGGGCGGGCGTTCCTGCGAGGAGGCAGGACTCTCGTGAGGCGGCGCCTGTGAGGCAGGCTTGTCGTGAGGCGGCGCGTGTCCGGCGGGCGTGTCGCGGGCGGCCGGGTGGGGCGTGGGCACGGGTCGTTCTCCTCGGGTCAGGCGATGCGGTTGAGGTCGGCGACGCGGACGGCGCCGCGCAGCGGCCGGCCGCGGGCGAGCCGTTCGACCTCCCCCACCGCGAACTCCCCCAGCCGCCGCAGCTCCCGCCCCCTCGCCCCGCTGATGTGCGGGGTGACCAGCACGTTGGGCAGGCCGAGCAGCGGGTGACCGGCGGGCAGCGGCTCGGGCTCGGTGACGTCGAGGACGGCCGAGATGCGCCCGCCGGAGCAGTGCCGCACGAGCGCGTCGGTGTCGATGAGCGTCCCGCGCGCGGTGTTGACCACCACGGCCCCGTCGCGCAGCAGCGCCAGCCGCCGCTCGTCGAGCAGCCCGCGCGTCTCCGGCAGCTCGGGCGCGTGCACGGTGACCAGCTCGGCCGCGCGGCACAGCTCGTCCAGCGGGACGGCCCGCGCCCCCAGCCGCGCCGCCTCCTCCGCGGACACGTAGGGGTCGCTGAGCAGGACCCGCGCCCCGTACGAGCGCAGCCCGGCGATGACGAGGCGACCCACCCGCGAGGCCCCGATCACCCCGACGGTCGCCCCGCCCAGCCCGCCGCGCTCGCCCGGGGTGGCCACGCCGGGCAGGGCATCGCCGGACCAGGCGCCCGCCGAGTAGGCCCGCGCGCGGGCGAACGCCTGCTTGGCCGCCAGCACCAGCACGGCGAGCGCGTACTCGGCCACCGGCACCGCGTTGGCCTGCGCGGCCGACGACACCGCGATGCCGCGCTCGAAGACCGCCGCCGTCAGGTGGCCCTTGACGCTGCCTGCCGCGTGGACGACCGCTCGCAGCCGGGGCGCGGCGGCCAGGACGTCGGCGTCGATGCGCGGGCAGCCCCACCCGGTGATCAGGATGTCGGCGTCGAGGGGCCCGTCGAAGGCGTCGATCACGCGTTCGCGGACCCGTCCGACCAGCGACAGGCGGCGCCGCAGGTCGAGGGGGAACAGCTCGGGCAGCAGCGGCGGATGCAGGGCGAAAGCCACCGTGGGAAGCACGTGTCGGCTCATCGGGGGCCGAGCGGCCTGACCGAGTCGCGGACCACGATATGGGTGCCGAGCGTCATCGGGCTGGTGGTCACCCGGCCGAGCGCCAGCCGTACCGCCGCCCGTCCCAGCTCGTCGTGCGGCAGGTGCACGGTCGTCAGGTGCAGGTCCTGGGCGGGCGGCACGTCGTCGTAGCCGACGATCGACATGTCGTGGGGGACGCGCAGCCCGTGCTCGTGCAGCGATTGGATCGCTCCCGCGGCGACGAGGTCGTTGCCGGCGAAGACGGCGGTGAAGTCGGGCGGGCCCTCGGCCAGGCGGCGGTTCATGGCGGCGTAGCCGGCGTCGCGGTCGAACTCGGCCTCGACCTCCAGCGACGGGTCGAGCGCCACGCCGTGCTCGGCCAGGGCGCTGCGGTAGCCGGCCACGCGGGTGTCGGAGGTGGTGTGGCCGGGACGTACCCCGAGGTAGAGGATCCTGCGGTGGCCGGCCGACAGCAGGTGGGCGGTGACGGCGTGCGCGCCGCCGGTGTTGTCGAAGCCGACGACGAGGGCGGGCACCCCCTCCCCCAGCGGCGGCCGGCCGCACAGGACGAGGCGGGAGCCGGCGGCGGCGAGCGCGTGGGCGTACTCGGTCATGCGCTTGCGGTACTCCTCGTCCACGATCACGCTGCCGACCAGGATGACGGCCTCGGCCCGCTGCTCGCGCAGGAGCTGCACGATGGACAGCTCGCGGCCGTTGTCGCCGCCGGTGGTGCAGATGAGCGACAGCCGGCCCTCCTGCGCGGCCTGGTCCTCGACGCCCTGGGCGATGAGCGCGTAGTAGGGGACGGCGATGGTGTTGACGACGATCGCGATCGCGCCGGGCCGGGCCGCGGACAGGGCGCGGGCGTGGGCGTTGGGGACGTAGTCGAGCTCGCGCACGGCACGCATGACCTTGTTGCGGGTGACCGCGAGGACCGGGTAGTCGCCGCCGAGCACGCGCGAGACGGTGGCGACCGAGACTCCGGCCTTCCTGGCCACGTCCCTGATGGTGACGCGTCGGGGTGTGGTCATGCGGTCTCTCCCAGGTGAGCGCCGGGTCAGGTAATCGGTTACTTGAGCAATGCCCAGGACGCTAAGAGATCCCGCCGGACCCGTCAACCCTGCCGTCAGCACGTTTGTAACGAAAAGTTAACAGCGCATTGACGCCACCGGAGATCCGCGTCTAGCGTCCGGCTCACGACGTCTGAAGTAACCGGTTACCTGACATCGGCCCCGACTCACTCCCCCCACGAGAGGTGGCCCCGATGGACAGACCACTCACCCGGCGCGGACTGCTCAAGGGATCCGTGCTCTTCGTCGCCGGCGCCGCCGTCTCCGCGTGCTCCACCGGAGACCCGCTGGCCAAGGGCACGTCGGCGCCCGCCGGAAGCGGCGCGAAGATCACGCTGACGCACTGGTACCACGAGTACGGCGAGGAGGGCACGCAGCAGGCGGCCATGAAGTACGCCGCCGACTTCACCAAGGCCAACCCCGACATCGCGGTCAAGGTCTCCTGGATCCCCGGCGACTACGCCACCAAGTGGACGGCCGCCGTGCTGACCCCCGACGGCCCCGACGTCTACGAGGTCAACGACGTCAGCCCGAACATGGTCAAGGCCGGCCAGGTCACCGCGCTGGACGACGTGCTCGGGGCGGAGAAGGCCGACTTCAACCCCAAGGTGCTGCAGCCGTACACGTGGGGCGGCCAGGTCTACGCCGTCCCTATGATCATCGATCCGATGCTGGTCTTCTACCGCAAGTCGCTGTTCCAGAAGGCCGGGGTGAGCGTTCCGAAGAGCTTCGCCGAGTTCGCCGCGGCGGCCAAGAAGCTCACGCAGGGCAAGCAGAAGGGCCTGTTCGTCGGCAACGACGGCATCGGCGACCTCGGCCAGATGACCGCCTGGTCGAGCGGGAACCTCCTGGTGGACGACCGCACGATCACCTACGACGACCCCAAGGTGGCCGAGGCGCTGACCGCCGTCAAGGACCTCTACGACAGCAAGGCCATGCTGCAGGGCTACTCGACCGACTGGTGGGACCCCGGCGCGCTGATCAACGGGGCGGCGGCCATGCAGTGGGTCGGCCTGTGGGCCGTGCCCGGCCTGACCGAGGCGCTGGGCGACGACTTCGACGCCTTCCCGCTGCCGCCGTTCGGCCCCGGCGGGCGGGCCGTGGTCAACATGGGCGGCTGGGTGCAGGTCGTCAACGGCAAGAGCCGCAACCTGGAGGCGGCCAAGAAGTACGTGCGCTGGCTGTGGGTGGACAACACCGCCGCGCAGACGGACTGGAGCCTGGCCTACGGCTTCCACATCCCGCCCCGCAACAGCGCCGCCGCCAAGGCCGACAAGCTGACCTCCGGCCCGGCCAAGACCGTGATGGACGCCGTGGCCGCGCACGGCATCAAGCAGCCCGCGCTGTGGACGCCCGAGGTGCGCCAGCCGTGGGAGGATGCCATCACCGACATCGTCAAGAAGGGCGCCGACGCGCGCAAGACGCTCGCCGCCGCGGCCAAGCGCTCGCAGGACCTCCTCGACAAGGTGCCGGTGCTGTGACGACCACGGCCCCGGCCCGCCCCGCCGCCGGGCGCTCGCGCCGCCCGAGCGGGCGGCGGGCCGCGCGCTGGCCCGCCTGGCGCGCGTTCCTGCTGCTCACCCTGCCGATGGTGGCCGGGCTGTTCGTCTTCAAGTACGTCGCCATCGGCTGGGGGTTTCTGCTCAGTTTCAACGACGCCCGCGGCACCATCGCGCTCGGCGACTGGAACGGCCTCGACAACTACCGGCGGCTGCTCGGCGACCCCGCCTTCACCCGCTCGCTGGTCACGATCCTGCTGTTCACGCTGTTCATCGTGCCGGTGACGTTCGCGCTGTCGCTGGGCCTGGCGGTGCTGGTGAACCGGCTGCGCCGGGGCCGGGCGCTGTTCCGGACCACGTTCTTCATCCCGGCGGCCGTCTCGTACGTGGTGGGCGCGCTCGTGTGGAAGATGAGCCTGTTCAGCGGCACGCCGTCCGGGGTCGCCAACAGCCTGGCGTACCTGCTCGGCCACGACGACGCGATCGGCTGGGTGGCGGCCGTGGACCCGCCGCTGTACTGGATCGTGCTGGTCACCGTGCGGCTGTGGCTGCAGACCGGCTTCTACATGATCCTGTTCCTGGCCGGCATCCAGCAGATCCCCGCCCAGCTCTACGAGGCGGCCCGGGTGGACGGCGCCGAGTCGGAGGGCCGGTTGTTCCGGCACATCACCTGGCCGATGCTGCGCAACACGTCGGTGGCGGTCGTGCTGCTGCTGATCATCAACGCGTTCCAGGCGTTCGACGAGTTCTACAACATCCTGGCCTCCAACCTGTCGGGGCTGGGCCGCGCGGACGGCCGTACCCCGCTGATCTACCTGTTCCAGACGGCGCTCGGCGAGCAGAACTACGGCGCCGGGTCGGCGGGGGCGTTCGTGGTGACCATGCTGATCGTGGTGTTCACGCTGCTGCAGGGCCGCTTCGCCGGGTTCGGCAGGACCGCCGAGGAGGAGGGCTGATGAGAAGGCGCCATCTGGGCTCGTACGTGGCGGTGATCGTCTTCGCGGTGCCGTTCCTGCTGCCGTTCTACCTGCTCATCCGCAACGCGCTGATGAGCAAGCGGGAGCTGGGCTCGCTGGACTGGCACTGGTGGCCGGAGACGATCAGCTTCCAGGGCTTCGCGGACGCGTTCGGCAACGACGCCGTGCCGCTGGCGCACGCCCTGTGGAACTCGGCGCTGATCGCCACGATCAGCGCCCCGCTGTCGACGCTGCTGGCCTCCATGGCCGGGTACGCGCTGGCCCGCATCCCCGTGGCCGCCTCGAAACCGGTGTTCTTCTTCATCATCGCCACGATGATGGTGCCGGGCGCGGCCACGTTCATCCCCACGTTCGTGGTGGTCGGCTCCCTCGGTGGCGTCAACACCCTGTGGGGGCTGATCGTGCCCGGCCTGTTCAGCGCGTTCGCGGTGCTCCTGTTCCGCGGCTTCTACCTGCGCTTCCCGCGCGAGCTGGAGGACGCGGGCCGCGTGGACGGGCTGGGCCACCTCGGCCTGTACGGGCGGCTCGCGCTCCCGAACTCGGGCGCCCTGTTCGCCTCCCTCGGCATCCTGTCCTTCATCGAGCACTGGAACGCGTTCCTGTGGCCGCTGGTCATCGGCCAGGACCCCGAGTTCTGGACAGTGCAGGTGGCGCTGTCGACGAACCTCAACCAGCAGGCGGTCAACCTGCCGGCCCTGTTCGCCGGGGCGCTCGTGGCCATCCTGCCCCTGGTCGCCCTCTTCCTCATCGCGCAGCGGTGGATCGTCAGGGGCGTCCTGCTCACCGGCATCAAAGGCTGATCACCGGTCGAAACGAAGGCTGAGAGGAGCACCCTCATGCCGCGCATCCTGACCCTGCTGGCCACCCTCGTCCTGGGCCTCCTGCCCGCCCTGCCCGCCACCGCCGCTGTGACAGTCCCAGTGGGAGCCCAGTTCACCGACACCTCGGGCAACCTCCTGCACGCCCACGGGGGCGGCGTCCTGAAGGTCGGCTCGTCCTACTACTGGTTCGGCGAGAACCGCAACGCCGACGGCACCTTCCGCTACGTCTCCGCCTACCGCTCGACGGACCTGCGCACGTGGGAGTTCCGCAACCACGTCCTGACCCAGTCGAGCGCCGCCGAGCTGCAGGTCGCCAACATCGAACGCCCCAAGGTCGTCTACAACGCGGCCACCGGCCGTTTCGTCATGTGGATGCACAAGGAGAACGGCCGCGACTACGGCGAGGCCCGCGCCGCCGTCGCCGTCTCCAGCACCGTGGACGGCGCCTACACCTACCTGCGCAGCTTCCGCCCGCTCGGCCACATGTCCCGCGACATCACCGCGTTCGTCGACACCGACGGCGCCGGCTACATGATCTCCGCCGCGAACGAGAACTACGACCTGCACGTCTACCGCCTGAGCGCCGACTTCACCGACGTGACCACGCTCGTGCGCATGTGGGCCGGCGACCACCGCGAGGCGCCCGCCCTGTTCAAACGCGGCGGCGTCTACTTCCTGCTCACCTCCGCCGCGACCGGCTGGCAGCCCAACCAGGCCCAGTACGCCACCGCCACCAGCATCACCGGCCCCTGGACCGCCTGGCAGAACGTCGGCGACCCCCTCACCTACGGCTCCCAACCGGCGTTCGTCCTCCCGGTGCAAGGCACCACCGGCACGTCCTACCTCTACCTGGGCGACCGCTGGGCCGGCGCATGGGGCGGCCCCGTCAACGACTCCCGCTACGTCTGGCTCCCCCTCCAGTTCCCGACCAGCACCACCATGACCCTCACCTACGCCCGCCAGCTCACCATCGACACCGCCGCCGGCACCATCACCCCGACCGGCACCGGCTACGACCGCCTCACCGTCCGCCACTCCGGCAAGTGCGCCGACGTCCGCAACGGCTCCACCGCCAACCTGGCCCCCGTCATCCAGTACGACTGCAACGGCGGCACCAACCAGCAGTGGCGCATCCAGTCGATCAGCGGCGGCCACGTCCAGATCATCGCCCGCAACTCCGCCAAGTGCCTCGACGTCAACGGCAACAGCACCGCCGACGGCGCCGCCCTGCAGCAGTACAGCTGCGGCACCGGCACCAACCAGCAGTGGACGCTGCAGGACGCGGGCGGCGGCTACGTCCGCCTGGTGGCCCGCCACTCGGGCAAGTGCGCGGACCTCCCGAGTTCGTCCACCGCCAATGACGTGCAGTTCAAGCAGTATCCCTGCAACGGCGGCACCAACCAGCAATTCACCAGGTCAGAGCAGTGACAGGCGGTTCACTCAGGGATGGACGGTGCCCGGATTTCCGCATGAATCCGAGCCTGTCCATTCCTTCCGGTCTCCCCTCGGTCTCCCCCTCCGCCCGCATCGGCCCTGTCCGTTCCCCGTTTCCCACCCAAGCCGGTCTCCCCCGTAACCCCGCCCATGATCACCGAGCCTGCCGCCGCTTCCCACTCACCCAACCGCGAGCCCACCGGCCCGTCACCCACCGGCAGGACAAGCGAAGCAACCGCAAGCACCCCCGGCGGCCACGGTAAGCATCGCCAGCGGGTCGTGGAGACCAACGAGTACGTCGGCATGCTGCACCGCGTGATCGACGCACTCACCCGGCGACTCTGCGACGACCCGGCCGGCCTGATCCACGTCGAACCCCTGCGCCGGCACCTGCGCGACGCCATGAACATCGCCATCGCCGTCAACCAAGACAAACCCGGCGGCTACTCCCTTGGCGAACTCGCCAAGATCCTCTCCATCCGACGCGAATCCGTCCACCACAGAGCACGCCAAGGCCGCAAACTCATCACCGACCTGCACACACGACCCGGCCCAACCAACCTGCGGAAACCAGGAGGCACCATGGGAGGGCGCCGAGGGTGACATATCCGGCGAAGTCGCCGGCAAAGGACTCGTCGCGGTGTCTCTTGAGAAGCGCGTTTCGGGCGTCAAGCACGCCATCGCCGATGAGCCTCCGGCGGGCGAGGCGTGTTTGGTGGGTGAACTCCAGCATTGGGCGTCCGCGGTGGCATAGCAGAGTTGAGCAGCGGGCGGCATACGCAGGTCGCTGAGATTCTCGGCCCGAGGGCTGCCGCGTCGTGCCCGCCGGAGCGGGCCAGCCTACGTGCACGCCCTCCCCCTTCGTATCGACAAGGCCGGCGCGCCCGCTGCCTCCTCGCACACCCCGCGGCATACGTTCGGCACCAACCTGCTGTGCCGGGGCGTGGACATCGTCGTGGTCGCGGAATCGCTGGGCCATGCCCGCCTGGACACCACTCGGCGGTACACCCGCGGCGACCTGGAGAACACGGTCGCCACGCTCCCCACCAACCAGTAGCCGCGCTTCTCGCCGACAAGCACCGCGGCGGCTGTTCCCCGGGCGACGTGCACGCTATCGCAGATAGTGACTCGCAATCTGCGATAGAGCCTGAGCCAGGTGAACCGGACATCAGCATCACGCGTCTCCTGCATCTCACCCTTCGACTCGCAGGAGCGTCAGTGTGGACGTGCAGCAGATCCGGGACAAGGCCGAAGAGGCGCTCGCGCACGTCGGCTTCACTGTCCGAGAAACCGATGATGAGCCTGGCCAGGATGTCCAGCCCGGTGGCGCGTGCCTGTTCATCCAGCAAGGCAGGGTCCGCCTGTACCTGACGCCCGCCGAGCCCAGCTGGGAAGCGGCAGATGTTGCGGCGCGCACTCTTGCCGGCGCCAACCTGCGCGTTGTTCCGATTGGCGCGGATCCCGCCGTGTCCGAGGTGAGGTCCGCGTATGTCCTGCTCGGCGGCACCGGGGAGATCGTCGAAGGCTACGAGCCTCGCCTCGGGCCGCTCGGCGAGGGCTGGCGCGATCAGCATCAGCGCATGCTGCGCAGCCACGACCGCCTCGCAGATGCCGCCTCGGGAGCCATGAGCGGAGGGTCTGACGAAGCTCGCGACCGCCTGTTCCACTTCTTCCAGGATGCCTATCACCTCAAGGACTGGCTGAAGAACGACGACGATCCGCGCATCCCGCCCAACGGCGAAGTGGAGGCGCTCTTCACCGATCCGCAGCAGAGCATCCCGGTGCTTCGCCTGGCCGCCGACCTCTGCAACGGCATCAAGCACCGCAAGCTGAAGCCGCGAGCCAGCAAGACCGGCGATCACCGCACCAGGGTCAGTAGCCAGAGCGTCTCGGTCTTCCTGGGTTCCCCCGTCATCGCAGAACACCAGTGGGTCATGACCTCCGGGGGTCAGGAGTACGACGTCATCGAACTGGCCGACGACATCGTCGCGGCCTGGAACTCTTGGTTGACAGCACACAATCTGCTGTGAGCGGTGCACGTGGATCGGTGGCTCCGTCCGTCGTGCTGCTCAGCGTGGATCCGGATCCCGGAGGGTGGGGCGGCGCCCTGGTGCGCGTGACCTGCGGCGTGCCGGTCGCCGGGGCGGTGGTCGTCATGACGCGGCTGCTGCTGGCGGGCGCGCGGAAGGCGGCGCCAGCGTCACCGACCTTCCGCTACGGGCAGGAGACCTGATCCAAGGGCTCTCTGACGAGCAAGACCGACTCTCCGCCGATCACCAGATCCGCACCGGGCAACAGCCCACGGGCGTGCGCAGAATGATCCCTCCGGCATCCCGGCGTTCTCCCTGCGAACGGTGCACTGCCCGGGCACGCGTGGGCTGATGTGAGCGCGTGTACGCCGCCGGGTGTGAGGTAGCGGCAAACAGTGAAACGTCGAACAGGTGCTGGGTGGTGTCATGGGCCGGCCCCTTCGCGGTGAAGCGTTGTGAGGGCGTTGTAGAGCGGCAACTTTGTCCGGCCTTCCACCTGGGGAAGGCCGTCGGGTCATCGCAGGAGTGATGGTGTCGGTCCTGCCTGAGTTGTCTCCGGTCCGTATCTCCCGCGGCATGGCGGGTGCTGGTGCGCAACCCTGCTGACGACTTTGGAATCGGCTGGGACTGCTGATGGGTGGCCTGTGTAGCGTGAGCGGCGTTGCTGAGGATCTCGGGGAGGCCGGAGTGACGCGTCATCACACGACGGGTGCCGGTGCGTCGGCGCAGGCGCGGTATCGGGCGGAGCGGGCGCGGCGCGACGGTCGCGGGCGCTGGAACTGGCCGGGTACACGGTGCCGCACGATCGGGCCGGGCGGAGTGGTGCTGGTGGATTCCAAGCGCTGACATCGCAACACCAGCATCCGAGGTCAGGGTGGCCGGTTGTGGATCGGCCGTCGCCCGGCCGACAGCCTGGTGAAGGCGACCGTGTTCGAGGCGGGCCGAGTCGGTGAGGTGCTGCGGGCGGCGGGCTGGCAGGTGCCGGTCGTGCCGGTGGTCGCGGTGCACGGGCGAAGCTGCCGCGCTGGGGTGCGTTGATGGTGTCGGGTGTGACGATGGTACGGGCCGGCCGGTTGTGCAGCTGGATCCGGCGGCATCCGCGATGTCTGTCGCCGGAGCAGGTGGCTTCTCTCGGTGCTGCGGCTGAGCGGATCTTCCCGCCGTACTCGGCGGTGGAGTAGGGGCGGGCGCCGCTTGCTGTCAGCGGCCGGGCTCGTGATCACGGTGGTTGACATCTCGTGCTCGGTCGGGGCGGTACGAGGTCCGGGACGGGGTCGCGGCTCGGCCGGCTTGGCGGGTTTGCTGGGTTTCGTGGAGGCGTTGCTGGTGCTCGCGGCGGGCGGTTTGCTCTGCCTGGCGTTGTGGCGGCGGCAGGGTGCTGCGGCGCTCGGACTCGTCGAGGGCGGCGCGCAGCGTGAGATCGAGCCGTTGCATGTCGCGGCGTAGCTTGTCGAGGTGGCGGCGGCCGGTTTCCTGGTCGGTGGCGCGAGCTTGTTCGAGCGTCTGGGGCCAGGTGCGGTCCAGTTCGACGGCTCGGTGGCGTATTTGTGGCCACAGGGCTGCGGGCGGTGCTTGGTCGGCGGCGGTGCGGGCCGCCTGGTCTGCGGCGGCGTGACTGTGTTGCCGCTGCCTGAGCTGTCCCAGGAGTTGGGCGTTGGTGTCGAAGAGCCGGCCGAGTTCGCTTTCCAGTGCTGCGCGGCGGGCTCGTGCCTTGGGGAGCAGGGGTTTGCCGGTGCGGAGTTCGTGGCGGATCTGCTGGATGCGGTTCAGGACGGTCTCGTTCTGCTCGGTGAGGTTGGTGATGTGGGCGGCCTCGCGGTCGCGGTGCTGGGCGGCCTGGTGGGCGGCGTTGATGCGGTCGAGCTGGGTCTGGAGCTCCTGGCGGTGGTGGTGGAGGTTCTGCTCGCAGGGGCCGCCGCCGTGCTCGCTCCAGCGGGCCAGGTCTTGCGCGGCGGTGCGTTCGGCGGCGTGAAGTTCCTCGGCCCGGTGGCGGAGTTCGGCGATGCGGGTGGCGAGCTGCCGGTCGTCCAGCAGGCCCACCCCATCGGGTGTGTTGGTCAGGGTGGTGAGGAGGTGCTGGAGTCGTTGCCGGGTGTGGTGGTGGTCGCGGGCTGCCTGTTCGATGCGGTGGCGGGCCGGTGGCAGGGCGGCGCGGCGGGCGATCTCGCGCTGGATCGCGTCCAGTTCGCCGCGAATCTGCTGCTGGGTGGTGTGGGCGGTGGCGACCTCGTGCTGGGCGGCTTGGATGTCGGTGTGCCGGACGTCGTGCAGCATGCTGTCCCAGTGGCGGGTCAGCTGACGGTGCTGGTGGCGGATCAAGGGCCACACGGTGCGCGGCGGGGCTTGGGCGAGAGCCTGGCGGGCCTGCTCGGCTGCTGCCCGAACCTGCTGGTGCGCCGCCTCGAGGGTGTCGCTCCGGGCGTGTTCCCGCTGCTGTTGGGCCTGCTGGAGCCGTTCTTGTGCGGTGGTGGCGGCGTCGATGTGCTGCAGGTGGGTGGTGAGCTGGTCGCGTCGGGCGAGCAGTTCCCGTTCGGCGGGGCCGCCGCCGGCGCTGGCATAGGTGCGGGCGCGCTGTTCGGCGGCGGTCAGGTCGGCGGCGGCCTGCCGGGCTTGGGCGGCGAGCGCGCCGGCGCGGGCGGTCAGGTCGGCGTGGTCGAGCAGCCCGACCTGGTAGGGGGTGTGGGACAGGGCGAGCAGCGCGCCGGCTTGGCGCATCGCGGTGACCGCGTCGCCGGCGGGTGCCGGCTCCGTACTGTCGTGCCGGTCGGGTGGCGGGCGTTCGGGGCGGCCGGGTGGGAGGCTCGGGCGTTCGGCCGCGCGGTTCGGCAGGTGGGGGTGGTGCAGGGTGTGGTGGGCGGCGTGCCAGGCGGCGTCGCGGTCCGGGTCGAGGGGGCCCGGGCGGCGGTCGGTGAGCAGGAAGGTGCCGTATGCCTCGCCGTAGGCGGCGATCACGCCGGCGCGGACGATCCATTCGTGGCGTAGCAGCGGCTCGTCGGGGACCTGGCCGAGCTGGCGCAGCGCCCATTCGGGCGGGTTGTGGGCGGCGCGCTGGCCGAGTTGCTCGGTGCGCTGGTCCATCCGCTCGGCCACCTCGAGGGCGGTTCTGGCCAGGTCGGGGTCGTCGATGTGCGGGATGCGGTCGCGCCATCGGCAGGAGGGCGCGCCGCCGGTCGTGGTGGAGGTGGTGGTGAGCAGGCGGGTGAGGCGGTGGTGCAGGACCTGGGCGATGGAGCGGGCGCCGTCGAAGGGGCGCCGGCGCGCGGCCCGGGTGATGAGGTCGTGGGTGTCGCCTCCGGCCAGCTCGATGCGTTGGAGCAGGCGGTAGAGGGTGCGGCGGGCCGGGTCCTGGTGGAGCCGGTCGAACTCGGCGGGGGTGAGGGCGGCGGCCAGGGCCTGGCGGTGGCGGGGCCGGGTGGCCAGGGTGATGAGGTCGCGCCAGATGGCCACCAGGTGGGCCATGTGGGTGACGCGTTCGCTCTCTTCGCGTAGGGCTTCGACGGCGGCGGGGCTGGCGTCGTCGCGTTCGAGGACGTGGGCGAGCACGGTGCGGGCGTTGAGGGTGGGCGCGCCGGGGGCGGGGTCGGGGCCGGCGAGCTGGGGTGCCTGCTGGGCGCCTTCGCGCAGGTCGGCGGCGGTGAGCACGCTGGTGTCGACGTAGGCGAGGTTGGCCGAGCGGCCGCGGGTCAGCATCACGTACAGCATCTGGTGGGTGACGCGGCCGTCGATCAGGGCGCGGGCGACATCCACGGTGCGGCCCTGGGCGGCGTGGGCGGTGCTGGCGTAGCCGAGTTCGAGGTGCCGGGCGGCGTAGCGGGCCGGCAGGTAGACGCGGCGGGCGGGGTCGCCGCCGGGATGCGCCGGGCTGGTGAGGTGGGCGATCAGGGCGCCGTCCTCAAGCACCCGGTGCACGCGCAGGACGTCCCGGTTGGACAGGGTGCGCCAGGTGCCGGCGACGTTGACGCGGCGGGTGTTGGCGCGGGCCATCACCAGGTCGCCGGCGCCGGCGGTGGTGCCGTCACGCAGCCGCACGCCGTCGGCGTCGACCTCGCCGCGGCGCACCAGCTCGGCCCGCACCCGCACCGACAGGTCGCGGGCGTCGGCGTTGACCATGGTGAGCATCACGGTGCGCCGGCCGGCGGCGCGGTCGTCCAGGTAGTCGGCCACCAGGCGGGCGGTGATCTGCTCGCGGTCGCCCGACAGGATGCGGCCGTGCTCGTCGTAGGCGTCCAGCACGGAGGCGTGGCCGGCGCGCAGCCGCAACGATGCTTCCCGTTCCCAGGCGGCCTCCATCCGTTCCACCGTGGTGAGCGCGTGCGAGCCCGCGTCGCCGGCCAGCACCCGCATCAGCCCGCCGGCCTCCGGCGCCGACAGCTGCGCGGTGTCGCCGGCCCACACCACCTTGCAGAACGAGCGGTCGGCGACCTGCTGGATGGCGGCCAGGTTCGCGGTCGGCACCATGGAGGCCTCGTCGACGACGATCAGCGTGCCGGGCTCGAGGCGGAGCCTGCCCGCCTGGTGCAGGGCCAGGAAGCGCCGAATGTTGTAGGCCCGGTCGAAGCCCTCCTCGGCCAGCACGTAGGAGGCGTTGGTGGACAGCGTCAGCCCGATCGAGCCGACCCCTTGGACGGCGCGCCACAGCCCGGTCAGCCGGCCCAGGGTGTAGGACTTGCCGGAGCCGGCGGGCCCTTCGAACACGTCCACGGCCCGGCCGGAGGTGGCGATGCCAAGGATCGCCGCCGCCTGATCCTCACGCAGTCCCGGCCCACCCGCCTCGGCGCGGCGCGGGGCCAGCCATTCCTGCACCCGCCGGTGCGGGAGAGCGGGGGCGGTGTGCGCCTGGGCAGCGGCCAGCAGCCGGCTCTCCACGGCAAGCTGGTCGTCGGTGGTGAACCGGTCGGCGCAAGGAGCGACGTAGGCGCTGCTGCCATCGGATCGGCGCAGCACCTCGGGCACGTCGATGAGTTCGGGCAGGTTCAGCAGCCGCACCCCCAACGCGTTGCCCGGCCCGATCGCTCGTTCGGTCAGCTTCTCCAGCAGCTGCCGCACCGCGCCGGGGGTGAGCCCACCGAGCCGGCCGGGCAGGTGCCGGTTGATCGCCCGCATCACCTCATACCGGGAGAAGACCGCCTTGGCCTGCTGGACGTCGGCGACCGCGGCCTGCAGCACGTCGTCGATCTGCGCGTCGAGGGCCGATTCCGCTTCCGAGGCCTCGCCCCCACCGGCGGGGTCGTTCAGGACGTGCCGGGCCAGGGCTGCGGCTCGCTCCAGGTCGGCGATCGTCTCCGGATCGGCGTCGGGCCGCAGGACCCGGTCGGGAACTTCGGCCAGGGTGCCGGATTCGGCCTGGCGGGACTGCCGCATCCACTGATCCAGCTCGGACGCGTGCGTGGGGGCGGGTGCCTTGCTCTTGCGGGCCTTGGTGGCGCGGGTGGCGTACTGCGCCATGGAGAACAGGGCACGCGCGGAAGGCCGGCGGCCATGGCGGGCCACGTACTGGGCGCACAACTGCTCCAGCAGGCCGGACACCTCCACCCGGCGCGAGGAGAACAGGCCGATCAGCTCATCGGCGATGCCCTCCACCTCCAGCCCATGGCCATCGTCCCGGGCGCGGGTGCGAACCGGGAGCGAGCGGGTCAGCGTCTCCCACATCACGCGTTCGGCCAGCGCGGCGGCGGCCGGGCGGACGGCGTGGATGGCGCGGCTGTCCAGCGCACGCCATTTGCCGTCGATGTCGCACGGAACGCGGTTGAGCACCGGGTTGTGCACATGCAGTTGCGGATCACCGTTGCGGGAGGTGTGCTGCCGGAAAGAGGCGACCACCCAGCGCGGGGCGTCCACCCACCGGCCCGTGGAGCGGCCGGCGACCTTCGGGCCGTGCTTGCCGGCCCGGCTGACCCCGCACACGTCCTGGTAGTACTCCAGCATCGCGGCATTGCCGGCCATCACCGCCTCCCACACCAGCTCGGCCTGGGCCCGCCACGCGAACGCTTCCTCAGGGTGGTCGTGCTGCTGCTCGGCGGCCTTGGCCAGCAGGCCGGCGTGCAGGAGGGTGACGGACTTGGGTGGGCTGAAGGTCAGGTCCAGGAAGTAGACGGGCTTGCGGCCGGTCTGCTCGGTGAAGCGGGCGGGTCTGCTGCCCAGCGTCGGCTTGTCCGCCTCGGGCACGGCGGGGTCGCCGAAGGCGGGATGGCGGGGGTCGGCGAAGCTGCGATACAGCCGCTCGAAGGCGTCGGCGTCGACCGGCTCGCCAGGGGTGAAGCCTAATTCGGCGCATGCCCGGCCGCTCCAGAACCCGGGCGGCTCACCACGCTCCGCCTCGCCTACCGATGACAGGTAGTAGTTCTCGGCGCCCTTGCCGACCTGGCGCGTCAAGTAGCCGGGATCGTAGCCCAGGCCGATGCTCAACATCGCAAGCGATCACCTCCGAGATCGTGAGGCTGGGCCTCAGAGCCGGGGTCAGGGCGACGCGCGAAAGTTGCTGCTGTGACGAATGTAGCAAAAGGGGCAAAAGATGCCTAGGTGTGAAGCGCTGGGGCAAGATGCATCAAGATCGGCAAGCCGAGGGAGATGCGGTTGTCCGGTCCATTTGAGCCTGTCGGTATCCGGATAAATCTGCCGAATGGGATGTCGGAGTTCTGGGGCAACTGTCGGGGCTGGTTGCAAAACCAGTCTTGTGAGTGCTGATGGCCCCGGCGGCCCGAGCATTGCCGAGGCTGGCTCGGCGCCGAGCGTACACCTGGTATCCCCAACCACCGACCCGCCACCCGCTACGACGTGGGCCATGACCGTCAGACGCGGTCGCATCCTCGCAGTACTACACGCCGTGATCATGACATTTCGGTTGGGTAGTTGAAGGCTTTCGGTTGCTCGCTGAACTTCGACAGGGAGGCTCCACGATCTTCAGTGGCACTCGATCCGATTAGGGGGAAGGGCGTGGGAGTCTGGACATATGACAATCGAGTGGTCCCGGCAGGAGGTCCTCGAAGCGGTCAGGACACGCTTGCTACGTGGGGGCGCTGTGAGGGACGGGTACTCCACCGTCGATGCCGTGGCAGAGCCCGACGGCATGCTAGTGATCTTCCGCTGGCGGCGAGATCCGAACACATACGCCATCAAGGTCGAGTTTCCGATGGCGTCCGAGAGTCCGTGGACGGGCGGTTGGTACACCGGCCTGCCGGTGACCTCGCCGGATGAATGGGCCGCAGACTTCGCCTCTCGCCTTGCACTGGAACTCGATACCGGGCTGGTTCGTCGAAGCCGCCGAACGATCCGAGATGGGTACGTCCTGTTGGACGTTCACGACACCCGGGACCTCTGGCCCGACGGGTTCTTCATCAATCCCGTTCCACTTCTCGACCTTGAGCTCTCCGCCTCGCCGGATGACCTCGAGAAGGCCTATGCCATTCTCGGGTCGCTACCGCCATCGGTTTCTCCGCCTGTGTCCAAGGTCGGCGCGGGGCTGGCCCGGGCAGGGATGGATGTCACGACTCCCAGACAGCTGATCGTCGAGGCGAGGCTGGCCTGCTGGCTTCAGGCCTACGTCGACAACGCCCGCGGGGAACCTTTTGTCGGTCAGGCAGCCGCGTCCTGGGAGGACGAGCAACGCACCATCGCCCGTCTCGACCTGGTGCACATCCAGCCCGGCGTCCCCTCAGAGGTGCGTAATGCTCTGGTGCGTCTGGTGGTCTGCGAGGTAGCTGAGGCCGGCGCCTTGCGCGTGGTCACCGCGGTCGACGATCCCGAACTCCATGGACTGGGGTTCCGGCCCGCGGACGGTGGCGGCCTTGCGCTTCACACGAGGAGCACTGAACCGCCATGGGAGCCCGCCAGCCGGAACCTGACCCAGGGCGCCTCACGTCCGAGGCTGGGCCTCAACATGCGAAACCACCCGTGATGTCTCGGCGACCGCCTGAGGCACAAACCGACGAGTTGGTCCGGATGACCGTGAGCGCTCCGTCCGGACTTACTGGTTGAGCCGCAGATCACGCCGGATTCCTTCCGAAACCATGCAACGGGCCTGACAGGCGACGCTGCGTGTCTGATGCCGCCTCCGGCTCGGTGGACAATCAGGGCATGGGGGATCTGATCGAGGTCGTGGAGTACGACCCGGCGTGGCCGGCGCAGTTCGCTGCGCTCGGGACGGCGTTGCGGGAGGCATTGGGCGAGGTTGCACTGCGCATCGATCACATCGGTTCGACGTCGGTGCCCGGGCTGGCCGCCAAGCCGGTCATCGACATCCAGATCTCGGTAGGCTCGCTGGAGCCGCTGGATGTCTATAAGGTGCCGTTGCAGCGGCTTGGCCTGGTGCATCGGGCGGACAACCCGGAGCTGACCAAACGCTACTTCCGTGAGGCTCCCGGCAGCCGCCGTACTCATGTTCACGTGCGCGACCTCGGCTCCTTTTCCCAGCAGTTGCCTCTGCTGTTTCGTGATTTCCTGCGTGCCCATCCCGTCGTCGCGGCCGAGTTCGCCGAGGCGAAGCGCGGCTGTGCGCGGCGGTTTCGCGATGATCGGCGGGCGTATGTGGCCGCCAAGGAGCCTCTCGTCTGGGACATTGTGCGGCGTGCCGACTCCTGGGCGCAGAGCGTCGGCTGGCGGTCGGCCCCGAGCGATGCCTGATCCGGTGGTGGCCGCCTCGGGTGATCGCTTCAGGACGGGAGGTCTGGCGTCGTACGGTGGTGAGGCCGATGTGGCGCGAGGATCGCCGGCCAGAAGCGGAGCGCCAGCGGAGTCTTCTGGCCGGCGAGACGAGCGCCCCGCGCGCAGGGGCGGCCGCCAGGCCGATCCCTGCGGGACGCGAGCGTAGCGAGCGCCCTGCGCGCGGATAAAGGAGGACCGGTAGCGGGTGCGGTGGTGAGGGGCCGTGTGGCGGGGACCGGTCCGGTTGTTCATCTGGCGCCTGCGGTCGGCAGGTCGCCCTTGTTTCATGGTGGGGCGACGTTACGGCGCGTGGTGGTGTGTGCGGTGTGGGCGCTGCCCCACGACCGCCTCTGCGGCATGCCGGGCGATCTCCGTAGGGTCGGCGCGGAGCAGGGTGTTGATCGAGCGCAGGTTGACAGGTCGGCTCGCGTGGTCGTCCGGGCTGGTGATGCGGGCGCTTTGGGGGGCGTTGCCGGTGAAGGCTATCTCGAGGAGCCAGCAGTGGCGGCGCAGGGTGAGGACGGGGCCGGGGGCGGTTTCGACGCTCCAGCCGTGCCGCCGCGCGCGGTGGGTCAGCGCGTCCGGGTGCATGGGGTTCGTCTCTCTGTCGAGTTATCGGAGGGGTGCAGGGGTGGGCGGAACGCCGGGTTCCGCCCACCGGGTGTGGGTCAGAGGTGCGGCTCGGGGTCGGTGCCGTCGCTGGTGGTGGCGGCCAGGGCGGGTTCGGTGTCGGGTCGCTCGGGGAAGGCGCCGGCCCAGGGGTCCTGGGCGGGTGCGGGGGTGCGTCCGTTCCTGACCGGGGTGACCTTGGCGGTGGCGTTGCGCAGGGACGGTCCTGCCTCGATGACCTCGAGCTCGTAGACGGTGCGCTTGTCGCCTTCGGTGGTTTCGTAGGTGCGCTGCTTGAGCCGGCCTTCCACGATCACCCGCATGCCGCGCTGCAGCGACTCGGCCACGTGCTCGGCCTGCTGGCGCCAGGCGCTGCAGGTCAGGTAGAGCGGGCGGCCGTCCTTCCATTCGCCGCTGTGGCGGTCGAGGAAGCGCGGGGAGGAGGCGACGCGGAAGCGTGCGACGGCCTCTCCGGTCGGGGTGAAGCGCAGTTCGGGGTCGTCGGTGAGGTTGCCGGTGATGGTGATGACGATGTCGTTGGCCATGATGGGTCTCCTTTGCTGGACGTGGTTCGGATGGGGCGGGGCCTCGATGAACCGGTGTGGGGCGGGCGGTTGCCCGCCCCGCTGGGAGGGGTCAGGACGGGAGCTCGTGGTCGGTGGCCGTGGCGAGCTGGTGCGCTTCGACGGCTTCGGCCACGCAGTCGGGGCAGATCCGGCCGCCGCCGAGCAGTGGCCAGCTGTTGCGCAGCAGGACGGGGTTGCCGCAGCGGGAGCAGGCGGTGACGTCGGTGGCGTACGGGCGGATGCCGAGGCTGAGGCGCTTCATCGAGGTTTCCCTTCCGTCCGCGGCCCCCGGGTGGGTGGCCGCTTCGTGTTCCGGTGCGGGAGGCCACGCAGGCGGGAGGGAGGAGGGCAACCGAGCGGCCCGCGGGAGGAAGATGTTTTCCGCGCGGGGTCGGCGAGGAGGTGGAGCGGGCGGGGTCCCGCGCGGAAAAGATCTTGCTCGCGCGGGTTGAGCCGCTGGGTTGCGGGACGACCGGACGCCTGCGAGGGTGACTGTGCCGGAACGCGGGGTGGCCACCCACCCGAGCCCCCGGGAGCGGGAGGGAACCCGGCAGGCGCGCGTCGTTGGCCACTTCCCCGCGGCCCGCTACGGCTGTGCCCTCATGTGCAGGGAGCGCCCTGTGCGGGTTCAGGGCGGGGTGCTTGTGGGGGTGCGCTGGTTGCGGGGCTCCACGAGGTGTCGGACGTCGAGGTGGGGGTCGTCGGCTCTGCCCGTGTTGGGGGCGGGCAGTGCGGTGTGGACGGTGTGGGCTCGGCGAGCCGGACCGGCGATCGCACTGCGCGGCCGGGGTCATGTCGGCTCGTCGGGGCGGACGATCCAAGGCCGCGATTCGATGCCGTGTGCGAAAATGGAGTCAATGGCCTGGCCTTCCCCGTCGGCGGGCGCCGCAGCCTGGCAGGCGGCCGATCTCGGCGGGTGGGCTGCTGAAGAGGTGGGGGTTGACGCGGCTGAGGTTCGGATCGGAGGGGCGATGGGCGGCGCTGTGGACGATGGTCTGCGGGTGGAGCTGACGCAGCAGGGGCGGCGCTATGAGCTGACCGCGCGCCGGGTTGCGGACGGCCTTCTGGAGATCGAGGTCAGTGGTCGTGACGCGGACGGCGACGCGGTGGGGGTCCTGAGCGGGGCCTTGCCCGGATCGGATGTTGGGCTCCTGGCCGATCTGGTCGAGCTCCTGAGGGTGAGATGCGGTCAGACGGACGAAGGGCAAGTCTCTGTGGTGGAGCAGCAGAGGCTCACGCATGCCGACGCCTACCGGGGTTGGACCATTGAGCAGGACGAGAAGTTGCGGCAGCTCGCGTGCCGGCCGGACGCTTCGGTGAAGGGACTGGCGGCGGCGCTTCAGCGCAGTGAGGGTGCGATCAGATCGCGGCTGCGGCGGTTGCGCATCGACAAGCTGCCACATCAAGCCCAGGCCTAGCGTGGCGCAGCTTTGCCTGCGACGCCGTGGACTTGTCGGCTGCTCGCGACGTTCGCCTGCCAGCACAGGCCCGGCGTCACCGTGATCTCGGTGGCCGGCGACCTGAAAGCCGCCAATGCCGACCACCTGGACGCCTTCATCAGCCGCGCCCGCCGCCGGCCCGGCGACCACGTGGTGCTCGACCTGAGCGAAGTGCCGTTCATGGCCCAGACCGGGCTGCGCGTGCTGCTCAACGTCCGCGCCCTGACCCGCCGGCACGGCGGCGACCTGCACCTGGCGGCCCTGCAGGAATCACCCGCCCGCCTGCTGACCACCACCGGCGCCAGGCCCGTCCTGACAGTGCACCACAGCGTGGAAGCGGCCATCCTCGCCGCCCCGCACGTCAGCCAAGCCCCCCCGAAGTGGGTCGTAGATTCCCGCACGCCGGGAGGCCGCTGCCGATGGCCTCTCAATGACTTGGCCCCTGCACCCGCTTAAGGAGCGCCTCGTATGGTCGCGGGACCAAGTACGCCTGGAAGGGGGAAGCCGGCTGTCCCCGGCCCTGAGCCGCGGACCCATGCGGGTCACGGTGGAGAGAGCGTCATACCTGTCTCGGGGTGCTGGCCGCGGTCTGTGGGGGCATTGGTGCGGGGATCGTCCGGGTGCCGGCCTGAGGGCGGTCCGGGTGCTGGAACGGCGCCCCCTCTCGGTGCGTCAGCAGTTCTTGTAGTCGTAGCGGCTGCTGTTGTACGAGCACGAGTCGACGAGCTGGCCGCGGGCGTTGTGGAGGTAGCCGGTGTCCTTGCTCTGGTTCCAGATGTAGGCGAAGGTGCCGCCGCCGCTTCTGCCCCAGTGCAGGGTGGTGGAGGTGTCGCGGCCCGTACCGGTGCGTAAAGTGACTGTCTTCCCGGCCCTGAGGGTGAACGTGCCGAAGGTGTAGACGTGGTCTGCTCGGGTGGTCTTGTCCCGGACGGTCCAGCCTGCGAGGTTGACCGCGCTCCGGCCGGTGTTCTTGATCTGCACGTATTCGCCGTTGAGGCTGCTGTTCGCGCCGGAGTCCGGCGAGCCGGGCGAGTCGTACCAGATGCGGGAGATCTTCACCGTGGGGGCGGCGGCCTGGGCAGGAGCCGCCAACGTGAGAGCAGCGGCGGTGGCAACCATGGCGGCGACGGGGGCGGCAAGGCGCACGTGTGGTCCTTCTGGGGGTTGGGTGTGGGCCGTGTGTATGACGCTCCACGACGGGCTGGCGTTCACGCCTCTTGGCCATGGGATTTCGCCGACAAGTACGGCACTGCCTACCTTGACTGTGCTCGTCGCACATGTCCTGGGCCGCGCCGCCCGGGGCACCCCTCGTGCCGAGGATGACCAGCTGCAGCTGGAAACCATGGGTTCATCGGCGTTGCCAGAGGGCTAGCAGGGCCACGATGAGGTCGGTCAGCGCGATCGCGATGCCCAGCCAGCGGCCGGCCGCAGGCCAGAGGATGGCCAGCAGGGCCGCCACGGCGGTCAGCAGGGAGGCGACGCTGACCAAGGCGGGCATGGCGGGCAACAGTGGAAGGGGCGCCGGCCGCGAGCGCCGAAAGGGCGCTGGGCTGCTGGCTCGCCGGGATGGCCGGTGAGGTGATCGCCGGGCAGGGCGGCGCGGCATGGGTCTGGGGCGGACCCGCAGGGGACGGTTCATTGCAATCTCCTCACGCTGATGTGGTCGGGCTGCTACTGACGGTTTAGGCGTGATGAGATGTGTCCGCCCGGTTCATACCGGCGTTTTCCCAGCAAGAGGCCCAGGCAGATCGCGGACGGAGCCGGACGTCCGCAGCGGGTTCACGGTGAGCTGAGGGGCGTGGCTGTGGCGAAGTGGGGGCCGCTGCGCGGACAGTACGTGCAGACGCGCGAGCTGGCCATGACGTTGCGGGCGATCGCCGATCAGCAGCGGCAGAGCGTGCGCGGCCTGGCGGAGAAGATCCCCTACGGGCGCAGTGTGATCTCTGCCCATCTCAACGGTGCCCGGCGGCCGGAGTGGGCGTTCGTGGAGGCGTTCCTGGCCGCCTGCGCCGGTCGTGACGAGCAGGCGCTGCAGCTGCTGCGGGCCAAGGTACGGCCGTTGTGGGAGGCGGCCGACCCGGCGGTGGCCACGGTGCTGGACGAGCCGGCGGAGGTGGCCGAAGAGCAGGCCGTCGAACTGGTGCCGGCCTCGGTGCGGCAATGGGTGACGATGCTGGCCGAAGTGGCGGGCAAACAGCAGATGCTGGCCCGCGCGCAGTTGGCGGTGACCCGGCATCAGGCGCTGAGCGCCGGCCTGCTGGAGATGCTGGGCCGGCTGGCCCAGGCGGTGGCCGACCTGACCCAGGAACGCGACGATCTGCGGGCGGAACGCGACACCCTGCTGGCCGCCCGGCACCAGCAGGCAGGCTTGGAAGGGGAACTGGCGCGCATCCGGCAGGAGCTGCTCGATACCCAGGAGCGGCTGGAGATCGCCGAAGAGCTGTATGAGCAGACCAGCCGACGCCTGGATCAAGCCGAACGCCAGCGCGCCCACGCCGAACGACTCAAGCAGCAGGCCTTCGCGCAGCTGCGCTCCGTCCTGCAGGCCATGGACGCCCCGTCCGCTCTGTCCGCGCCGCCGACCGGCGATCTCCGTGTGGCAGCCGCGGACGACCCGGCGGGGCTGATGGGCGAAGATGACCAGCAGGCCACCGCCGAGGTGCTCTCCCGCCTCGACCACGTACTGGCCGGCGAGGCGGCCACCTTGGACGGCCTGAGCCACGACCTCACCGCCGGGACGAGCAAGCGCGAGGCCGGCGCCCCGGTACTCGAGCGGACCGACGGTGCCCGGGTGGACCCCGTCCTGGCGGACACGGACACGGACGACTCCGCTGGCGCGGACACCTCCTCCACCAGCGCGGACACCCGCCGGACAGATGTTGCTGCGCCGCCGGCCCCAGGCACGAGGCAGCGCCTGAGCGACACCCGCCGACTCACCCTCCTGCTTCTGGCCCTTGTCCTGGTGGCCGCAGCGATACCCGGCGCCGTGACCATCCGGCAGCTGTACGACCCCGCGGTCCTAGGCTGGACTCCTGACGCCGTCAATGCGGTGGCGTTCAGCCCCGACGGCAAACTCCTGGCCGTCGGCAGCGGCGACGACTACGCCAACCAAGGCCAGGTGCAGTTCTGGGATCCGGCCACCCACCAGCAGATCGGTAACCCCCTGATCAGTCACACGGGCAGGGTCAACGCGGTGGCGTTCAGCCCCGACGGCAAACTCCTGGCCATCGGCAGCCGCGACGGCTCCGTGCGGTTGTGGGATCCGGCCACGCGTCAGCCGATCGGCGATCCGTTGACCGGCCACACTCAGCCGGTCAACGCGCTAGCGTTCAGCCCGGACGGCAAACTTCTGGCCAGCTGCAGCGGAGACTCCATCGTCCTCGCCGCCGGTGATGCCCCTGACTACTCTGTGCGGTTGTGGGACCCGGCCACTCGTCAGCCGATCGGTAACCCTCTGATCAGTCAGACGGGCGGGGTCAATGCGGTGGCGTTCAGCCCCGACGGTAAGTTCCTAGCCGTCGGCAGCGCTGCCATCGGGAGCAGCACTTACAACGACCAGGGCCAGGTGCAGCTGTGGGATCCGGCCGCCCGGCAGCCGGTCGGTGACCCTCTGGTCGGCCAGATGGGCGAGGTCAATGCGGTGGCGTTCAGCCCGGACGGAAAGCTCCTGGCCGTCGGCAGCGGTAACAGTAACAACCAGGGCCAGGTGCAGTTGTGGGATCCGGCCACGCGTCAGCCGATCGGCTACCTTGCGATCGGCCAAGCGGACGGCGTCAACACAGTGACGTTCAGCCCGGACGGCAAGCTCCTGGCCATCATCGTCGATCACGACAACGGAAACGACGAAGTGCAGCTGTGGGAGCCGACCAGCCACCAGCAAGTCGGCAAGCCGCTCAATCCCGACAACACCGGACACTTCACCGGAGTGGTGTTCAGTGCCGACAGCAGAACCCTCGTCTGCGGCGGCCAGCCTGCCAACAGCCTCTTTCACAGCAGCAGCGACGACGACGGCATAGTGCGGCTGGAGGACCTCGGCAACTGGCCGGGAAGAGCGATCCCTCGCTGATTTCGGGCCCGACCGCCGCCGAGACGAGGTCATCTATCGCAGATAGTGAGCCACTATCTGCGATAACACGGAGACGGTCCTGGTTGAACAGCCGCCGTGACGCTGATGACTTGCTCCGCTTATCTGTGGTAGCCCCTCAGGAAGAGACAATGGGGGGCGGCCCTGCATTGTGCCGCTGGGAGTGACACCAGCTGCAGGGAACCTCGGGTCATGATCGGCCGGTTATCGGAGTAATGAGGACCGTGTTCGTGGCGATAGCCGGACACAGGGCCCAGGGGCAGGCTGAAGGAGGGGACCAGGATGCTGAACGAGGCGTTAGCCGCATTGGCCGCGGCGGGTGGTACGGCGCTGGTGTCGGCGATGACCACTGATGCGTGGACGTCGGCCAAGCAGGGGTTCGCCCGGCTGCTGGGCCGGGGCCAGCCGGAGCGGCAGGGGGTCGCAGTGCAGCGGCTGGAGCGCTCCCGGCAGGAGCTCGCAGGCCGGACCGGAGCTGAGCTGGAGCGGGCCCGCGCCGAGCAGGAGACGGCATGGCGGCTGCGGCTGAGCGACCTGCTGGAGGACGAGCCCGCCGCCGAAGCGGAGCTGCGGGCACTGGTCGCGACGTTCGGCACGTCGGCCTCCGCCTCCGGGCAGCGGTCGATCGCGATCGGCGGTGACAACAGCGGGATCGCCTCCACCGGCGACAACGCGACGAACGTGCAGATGCGGGCGGAAGCGTTGGGGTCAGGCCGCATCTATCAGGCCGGCCGAGATCAGACTATCCACGAACGATGAGCACGCCCCCGCCGGCCGCGGGCGATCCCGGGCGGCAGCCACAGATCCGGATGGAGGCCACCACCTCCGGACAAGGCCGGGTCCAGCAGGCCGGCCATGACCAGATCATCAACGAGACGACGGTGCTGCCCGAGGCGGCGGTGCGGCCGGTCACCGACGTGGCCGCGCCGCCGCGGCTGGTGAACCTGCCCCGGCACACGCGCACGTTCGTCGGCCGTGGCGCGGAGCTGGCCCGGCTGGCGGCGGCGCTGCACGGTGGGGGCGAGGTGGTGGTGGCCGCGGTGCATGGTCTGGGCGGGGTGGGCAAGTCCACGCTGGCCGCGCACTACGCGCTCGCCCAGGCGGCCAGGCGGGACGGCCCGGGGCTGAATCCGGTGTGGTGGATCACGGCGGACTCCGGCCCGGCGCTCGAGGCCGGCCTGGCGGGGCTGGCGGTCGCGCTGCAGCCGGAACTGGCCACGGTGTTGTCGTTGGAGGCGCTGGCCGAGCGGGCTAGGGCGTGGCTGGCCGCCCATCAGGGGTGGCTGCTGGTGCTCGACAACGTGGTTGACCCCGCTGATGTGCGGCCGCTGCTGGAGCGGACGCTGGCCGGTCAGGTGCTGGTGACCAGCCGGCTGGGCGAGGGCTGGCACCGACTGGACGCCCAGCTGCTGCACCTGGACGTGCTCGGCGAGCGGGAGGCACTGGACCTGCTGACCCGGCTCGCCGCTCCAGGCCTCGCCCCGGACGTCGCCCAGGCCGTGCTCGACGGGCACCCGCCTGCGGAACTGGACGGGGCGGCCGAGCTGGTACGCGAGCTGGGCCTTTTGCCGCTGGCGATTGAGCAGGCGGGCGCCTACCTGCACCAGACCCGGCTGACCCCGCGCGCCTACCTGGAGCTGTTGAGGCACCAGCCGGCCGTGATGTACGACCGGACCGCTCGCGGCGCCGACGCCGAACGCACCATCGCCCGCCTGTGGCGGCTGTCCCTCGACCAGCTGGCCGGCACCCCACTGGCGGGCGACCTGCTGCGCGTGCTGGCCTGGTACGGCGCCGAACCCATTCCCCGTCCCCTGCTGGACGGCCTGGACGCCGAGCCGTCAGAGGTGCAGCACGCCCTGGGCGAGCTGGCCGCCTACAACATGATCACCCTTGACGGTGAGACGATCACCGTGCACCGGCTGGTCCAAGCTGTCGCTCGCAGCCCCGACCCCGCCGACCCGCACCGCCGGCCCACCGCCATCGACACCGCCCGCGACCAGGCCACCCACCTGCTCAACGATGCCGTCCCCGCCCCGCCGTGGGATCCGGCCGGGTGGCCGCTCTGGCGGATGCTGCTGCCCCACATCACCACCCTGACCGATCACGCCTCCCCCACCGCTGACACCGCCACCACCGCCCGCCTGCTCAACCGGACCGGCCTCTTCTTGAGCGGCCAGGGTGTCATCAGCAGCACGATCGATGTCCATGCCCGCGCCCTTGCGGCCTATGAGCGAGTGCTTGGCAGCGATCACCCCGACACGCTGGCCTCCCGCAACAACCTCGCCTACGCCTACCGATCAGCGGGGCACCTGGACCGGGCCATCCCACTGTACGAAGCCACGCTGGCCGACTACGAGCGAGTGCTCGGCACCGACCACCCCTCCACTCTGAACTCCCGCAACAACCTCGCCTACGCCTACCGATCAGCGGGGCACCTGGACCGGGCCATCCCACTGTACGAAGCCACGCTGGCCGACTACGAGCGAGTGCTCGGCACCGACCACCCCTCCACTCTGAACTCCCGCAACAACCTCGCCTACGCCTACCAGTCGGCGGGAGACCTGGACCGGGCCATCCCGCTGTACAAGCAGACGCTGGCCGACCGCGAGCGGGTGCTCGGCAGCGACCACTCCTCCACTCTGAACTCCCGCAACAACCTCGCCAGCGCCTACCAGTCGGCGGGAGACCTGGACCGGGCCATCCCGCTGCACAAGCAGACGCTGGCCGACCGCAAGCGAGTGCTCGGCACCGACCACCCCGACACCCTGAACTCCCGCAACAACCTCGCCAGCGCCTACCAGTCGGCGGGAGACCTGGACCGGGCCATCCCGCTGCACAAGCAGACGCTGGCCGACCGCAAGCGAGTGCTCGGCACCGACCACCCCGACACCCTGAACTCCCGCAACAACCTCGCCAGCGCCTACCAGTCGATGGGGGACCTGGACCGGGCCATCCCGCTGTACAAGCAGACGCTGGCCGACTGCGAGCGAGTACTGAGCTCGGACCACCCGCTAACGAAGACCGTACGGGCCAACCTGTCGGCGATCGAGTAACCGTTGGGAAGGCGGCGTGATCGGTGAGGTTGTCACTTCAGGTGTGTAAAGATCTTTGCTGAGTGCTTGATGGCGGTCTTTACCTGATGCGGCCTGGATAGGCGATATCGAGTTCGATGAGTGCCTCGCGCCAGCCGATGGTGCGCTGTCCCTCGATCAGGCGGGCGGTGCTGGGCGAGTTCTTGATCTTTCCGGTCTTCTCCTTGGTCGCGGCGCGTTCGCGGGCGCGTTTGTCCTCGATGTTGATGATGGCCAGCCACAGCAGCTTGACCACGGCGTCGTCGCCGGGGAAGTGCCCGCGGGCCTTGGTGACCTTGCGCAGCTGGTAGTTCAGCGACTCGATGCTGTTGGTGGTGTAGAGCAGCTTACGGACCGCCGGGGAGAAGGCGAAGAACGGGATGAAGCGGTCCCAGGCCGTCTCGAACACCCGGGCCGCCTGCGGATACCGCTCGCCCCAGGTGGAGGCGGTGAAGTCTGCCAGGGCGTCGAACGCGGCCTGCTCGGTGGGCGCGGTGTAGATCTTCTTGAGTTCGGCGGCCAGCGCGGCGCGGTCGCGGCGGGCGACCGGCCGCAGCGCGTTGCGGATCAGGTGCACGACGCAGGCCTGCACGGTGGTGTGCGGGAACGCCGCGTGGATGGCGTCCTCGAAGCCGGTCAGGCCGTCGGTGCAGGCGATGAGGATGTCGCGCACGCCCCGGTTTTTCAGGTCGTTCATCACCGTGGTCCAGAACCGGGCCGATTCGCCGGCGGTGGCGGTATCGAGCGGGGTCTTGGCCAGCCAGATTCCGAGGACGTGCTTGTCGCCGTCGGCGTCGATGCCGACCGCGAGGTAGGCGGGTTTGGCCTGGACGCTGTGGTTGTCGCGGACCTTGACCACGATGGCGTCCAGGAACACCACCGGGTAGACCGCTTCCAGCGGCCGGGCCTGCCAGGCGCGGACCTCCTCCAGCACGGCGTCGGTGATGTTGGAGATGGCCTCGTGACTGAGTTCGACCTCGTAGATCTGGCGCAGGTGGTGCTGGATGTCGCGCACGCTCATGCCGTGCGCGTACAGGCTGATGATCATGTCGTCCAGGCCGCCGGAGATGCGGCCGGCCCGCTTGGGCACCAGCACCGGCTCGAAGGTGCCGGCCCGGTCCCGGGGCACGGCCAGCCGGACCGGCCCGACCCCGGTCTGCACGGTCTTGCCGATCCTGCCGTTGCGGGAGTTGCCCGAGCCGTGGCCGGCCACCTCGTGCTTGCCATAGCCCAGATGCGACGACAGCTCGGCCTCCAGGGCGCGTTCCAGCACCGCCTTGACCAGTTCGCCGAGCATCGAGCCTTCACCGGTCAGCCGCAGCCCGCCCGCGCCGTCGCGTGAGCGTTCCAGCAGCAGGTCCAGCACGTGATCGCCGAGCAGGTCCCGCAACGGCACCTCGCCGTCACGCTGGGGGGATTGTTCCCCGCCATGATGCGCAGCCGCCCCCAGCAGCGCCGATGCATCATCGCGCTGGTCTTGCCCCACCGCGGCCAGCGCGGTTCTTCCCCGTGTCGTGGACATGATCGTGTTCTCCCCCGAGATGGTGAATGATCGTTGCAGACTTTCGTCTACGTTTGGTGATCATTTCCACACCTAGAGTGATACCCCCTGATCGGTCTACGCCGACGGCATCTCGCCCCTGGCGAGCCCACGAGCCCGGCCGCTTTCGCGGAGCTGGCGCAGGTCGGGGATGTGGTTGCACAGCGTCCCCGGTGAGACGCCGAGCAGCCTGGCGATCGAGGTGATCGAGTTTTGTGGGTTGGGCAGCATGTCGCGGGCGGCGCGCAGCAGTTCGGGGGTGATGACGGTGGGGCGTCCGCCGGTGCGGCCGCGGGCGCGGGTGGCGGCCAGGCCGTCGCGAGCAGCGATCATGTCAAGCCGCCCCTGCCCTAACGGCATCCTCACCGGCTGAGCCATGCGTGCGAACTGCCTGCCTTCTCTGCAGGCATGGAACGGCGCGGCTTACCCCCAGGAGATTGCGACAGACAGCGATCCTGAAATCGCGTCATTAAGCGATCCAAGTCCCAGGGATCGAAGCCGTCTTGGTGATCTTGTCGAGAAACGTTCGATTCTCGACAAGATCACTGCGCGGATCGAGATCAACGCGAACACTTTCACCGGCCGGCCATTCGACCGTTACGGTCAATACGTGAGGATCATCGCCGTAGAGGATCATTGGCCCGAGTACGGAACGATCGTCGTCAGGGACACTCCTGGCGTCGACCCGGCATCCAGATCGCGACCAGAGTTGCCCCTGCTCGACGAGCACGCGGTGGACGCGCAGCCTGGCGGTACCATCGCCAAGGCGGGCGATGGATGGTTGCAAGCGTCAGCTCGCGACGCGCGCCATCACGTGCGCTTGGAGGCGCATCACGGTCCTCCCCCATTGGACGACGTCTGGCATGACGTGGTAGAGACTCCGTACTACGCCAACACCGGTTCCGTCATGCTGACGACCGTGCTCTACGGCGAAAACTACGCAGACAGACCGCTCCGGCTCGGAGCACCGGGAATGTATCGAGTCCGCGTCTCCTGCCGCAGGACTACGCCGGAGATCCCCGGATTCGAGGCATCGGAGGGTGACCTCTGGCGAATGCAGTTCTGGGCGGCCCCCGGGACTCCTCAGCCTCCCCGCTGGTTGGCGCGGAGCCGACCCGCCGTACCGTCCGGGCGCACTGGCTGGCAGGCGGTCCTCGGGCTGCCCTGTCAGGAGGTGCTGCACGCCGTCCAGGTCGCGGCCGCCGCCGGTAACGCCACCGAGGAACAGATCGCCGCCGCGTACCAGCCATGGTCCAGCAGCTCAGGCGACTGGAGCGGCCCTCTTGCCGAGGATCTGTCGGACTACGCCGTGCAACTGGGTGTGCCCGCACCGGCCACGCGGCAGGAGTTACTGCGGCTCTTGGTGGCGGCCGGCCTGGTGATCACCGAAACCTCCGCCGAGGTGACCCGCTATCGTCCCTCCGCGAGCCCACCGCCTGTTGAGGAGGTGCTGCGCCTGCCGGACGAGCAAGTGACCATGATCCGGCGCCAGGACGCATTCCACCGTTACACCTCGTTCGCCGCCGACCTGGCCGCCGTGGCGGTGTGGAGCCCGGGTTGCACCGTCTCGGCAACGCTGGAGGAGCTCTCCCGCCAGCTCCTGGCGACGGAAGAGGAGATTCACGGGGCGATCCGTTACGGCACCGAACGGGGCCTCTTCAGCACCTCCGGAGACGAGGGCGTGGTTATGGCGATGCCACGTCTCCCGCCGCCCCCCGAGGTGGGTCGCATAGCCCGAAGGCTCGAGTGAGGCGGTTCGAGGGCGGTCGCGCCATCTACCTCTGAAGCCGCACCGCCATCAAGCACTCGAAGTCACATGGCTCCCGGAGCGATCTCCGGGAAAGTTCCCCGGATAAGAAGGAGGGGTACCGTTGCGCCCGATCAAGGACCCCGCCAAGGGCCACCGCCGCCGCGCACAGGGCGGCGCTCGGCACCTCCCGCCCATGATCTCCGGGCGGCCCGATCACCACCACGCCGCCGCGACGGCCGCCGCGGCCGCCACCCGGATCGCCGGCGGCCGCGCATGACCGCCACGATCCTGCCGCTGCGCGGCGGCGTCAACGGCCCCGACCCCGCCGCGGCGCTGGCCCGGCTGGAAGCCCACCTGAACCGCTGCGCGCTATCCGCCAACACCGTCAAGGCCTACCGCCGCCAGGCCCGCGCCTACCTCACCTGGCTCGCCGACCCCCAGCACGCCGCCGAGCAGGCCGACGCCTTCCTCGACCACATCGGCGCCGAGGCCGCCGTCGCCGCCTGGCGCCGCGCCCTGCTCGCCGGTGGCGCCTCACCGGCCACCGTCAACCAGGGCCTGGCCGCCGTCGCCCTGCTGTACGAGCACGGCGCGAGCATGCGCATCAAGACCAAGACCGCCCGCGTCCCCCGCCCCGGCGCCCCAAGGCACTGACCCGCTCGCAGGAGAACGCGCTGCGCCGCACCGCCGACCGCCGCGGCCCCCGCGATGCCGCCATCATCTACACCCTGCTCGGCACCGGCGCCCGCGCCGAGGAATGCGCCCGGCTGCGCGTCGAGGACGTCGCCATCACCGCCCGCACCGGCCAGGTACGGCTGTTCGGCAAGGGCGACCAGGTCTGCACCGTCCCAATCGCGCCGCCGACCCGCGAACGCCTGTCCGCCTGGCGGAGAAACGCGCCGCACTGCTGGCCGACACCGGTAAGTCCGGCCGGGCCGAGCAGGTGGGCGATTCGCTGTGGGTGGGCAAGCGCGGCCCGCTCACCGTCGACGGCATCACCGACGTCGTCCTGGCCACCTCGAACGCCGCGCCCGAATCCGCTGAGCTGAAGGGCACGCGGCCGCACGAACTGCGCCACACCTACGCCACCCGGCTCCGCGAGGACGGGGCCGATCTGGAACAGATCCGCGCCCTGCTCGGCCACGACTCCCTCGACACCACCCGCCGGTACTTCTTCCCCGGGGAATTGCGTTTCTTGAAAGATCTGTGAACGCCCTGACCTGGCCTGCCTGATCCAGCATCGACCTCGATGGAGGCATCTGTCTAACGGATTGAGCTGTACGGCTAGCAGTGATCTTCCGTTTGATGAAAGATAGTTGCAGCTAACGGAAGGCAGTCCGGTGAGCGCGCAAGGGAGTGAGCCGCCAGGCTCAGCTCGTCTGGAACTGTGCCACGGTGTGGCGCTGCTGCATCCAGAAGATGCAGTACTCGAGGCGATGCTGTCCGGGTGGGAAAAACAGCAGCGGGGAGGGCGACGCCTGCAGCCGGACACGGTGGAGTCGCGCAAGAGCATCGTTCGCCGTTTCGTGTCCTACACCAACGAGTACCCCTGGCGCTGGTCGGCCGGCGACATGGACGAGTGGAGTGCTCAGCTGGTGATGATCGACCGATTAGCGGAATCCACGATCCGCTCCTACCAGGGGGCGATCAGGATGTTCTGCGACTACATCACCTCGCCGCACTATCGGTGGGCCAACGAATGCCAGGCGCGGTTCGGCACCCACCCCGTGCAGATCTGCCAGGAGTGGAACACCACGGCGCACCTGGTCGAGTACGAGGGCGGGCCAGGGCGTCGGCCGTTGTCCCGTCAGGAGTGCCAGGCGCTCTTTGACTACGCCGATGAGCAGGTCGAACGGGCCATCCGGCTGGGGCGCAAGGGAGCGTTGACCGCCTACCGGGACGCCACCGTGCTGAAAGTCATCTATGCCTGGGGATTGCGGTGTACCGAGGCCAGCAAGCTGGATCGCCACGACTGGTACCGCAATCCCCAGGCCCCGGAGCTGGGCAGGTTCGGGATGCTCAACGTCCGGTGGGGCAAGCGTTCACGCGGGTCGGCACCCAAACGGCGGATGGTGGCCTCAGTCATGCCATGGGCCGTCGTCGCGGTCGAGGACTATCTGACCAACATCCGACCTCGCTTCGGACTCAAGGATCATCCGGCGATGTGGATCACCGAGCGCGGCGGGCGGCTTCGTTCGCGTGAGATCGAGGAACGCTTCGCGACCTACCGCGACGCTCTGGGAATGGATGAAGATCTCACACCGCACTGCCTGCGCCACAGCCACGTCACCCACCAGATCGAGGACGGCGTCGACCCCAAGTTCGTCCAGGAGCAAGTGGGTCACCGTTTCGCCAGCACGACGGCGATGTACACCGGTGTCGGCAGCGACTTCATGAATACCGCACTGCGTCGGCACCTGGATGCAGGACTGGTCTCCAAAGAGGAGGAACGATGACCGCCAAGCTGGACTACGAGTGGAGGCTGCGGGAAATCATGGCGGCCCGCGGCATGTTCAACACCACCGACCTGCGGCCGCTGCTGATCGAGCGGGGGATCACCTTGTCCGCCACTCAGATCTGGCGGCTGGTGACGGAGAAGCCCGAGCGGCTGAGCGTGAAGGTGCTGGTGGCGCTCATCGACATCCTCGGCTGCCCCATGGAGGACCTGATCACGCCCGTCGTCTCGCCAACGGGCAGCCGTAATCGGGCCGCAGGCCAGACCGGCGCCGTCGGAGGGGAGCCGGGTGCCGGCCGCGAGAGCGGTGTGGGTGGGTTTCGTCCCAAGCGAGCCAGGATCACCGAGTGATGTCCGCCGCACGAGGTGCGCCGTCCCTCGATTCTGTTGATCCGGCTCATGCTGTGGTGGCGGTGGTGCGGAGGCTCGATCCCGGTACCGACCGCGCGCAACTGGTGGATCTGATCATTGGCCTCGTCCCCCAGACGAAGTCGCGCCGTGCTTTGGCCACCAAACTCCAGAAGCGTCCCGGCCTGCTGACCGGAGCTGGCGCACGCGGCACACCCATGGTCATCAGGCTCATCGCCGCGCTGCTCTCGCACGGGGTAACCGGCGTGGTGGCTCCGCCGTGCCCGTTCTGCCATCGTGACGTCCCCTTGTCCCGCGGCCATGAAGGGCTGCGATGCTGCAAGAGCTGCTGGGACCGGATACACGCCAAGCCCTGCACCCGCTGCGGAACGATCACTCAGATGGCGCGTCGCACCCCCGAGGGCCAATCGCTCTGTGACGCCTGCGCCCGCACCGAACCCGCTCTACTCGAGCCATGCGACACGTGCGGCCGGATGCGCCTTCCCGCCCGCCGCCGGGACGGACTGGTGATCTGCCACGCCTGCTGCGCACCGCCAGTGGCCACGTGCTCGGAGTGCGGAAAACGCAAACCCTGCCACTTCGTCGACATCGCAGCGCCCCTCTGCAAGAACTGCTCCGCCAATCGGCGAGCACAGCCCTGTTCACGCTGCGGACAGCAACGCGTAGTCCACACCCGCACCTCCTCCGGCAAGCCTCTCTGCAAGACGTGCGGCAGTTTGGGACTTTGTGCCGGATGTGGCCGCGAACGGCCCATTCGAGCCCGCACCGAAGCAGGGGATATGTGTCAGACCTGCTATAAGAACGACCCTTTGTCCCACCGACAGTGCAACCGCTGCGGCGTGCTCGGGCCTCTACACCGTTTCGGGTTGTGTGCGATCTGCGCATGGCCCGATGTGATCAGAAAACTTCTCGCCGGCCCCGGCGGAGAGGTGCGAGCAGACCTCGAACCGGTCCGAGCCGCGCTGAACACGATCGACGCCAGGACTGGCCTGAACTGGGTAGCTCGGGCGCGGACTCAGCAGATGCTTTCAGCGCTGGCCTCCGGCAGTGGCCCGATCAGCCACGCCGTCCTGGACCAGTTGACCCCTTCAGCGGCCACTGCTCATTTGCGAACGATCCTGGTCGAACAGGCCGTCCTGGCTCCACGCGATGAAGGGCTGGCCGGGCTGGAGCAGGCGGTCAAGCGTCGGATCTCTCGCGTCCACGACCCCGTCGACCGCAAGATCCTCCAGAGCTATGCCACCTGGCATCACCTACGGCGCCTTCGCGCGATTGCCAGCAGACGCCGGGTCACGCAAGATCAGGTCGTTTACGCCTGCAACGCCCTCACCGCCGCGGCGGCGCTGCTGAACTGGCTCCACGAACGCAGCCAGCACCTGGCCACCTGCACCCAAGACGACATCGACGAATGGCTGGGCATCGACGCCTTCTCCCGTTCACGCGGCTTCGTCGCTTGGGCGGTCAGCCGCGGCCACGCGAAAGACATTGAGATCCCACCGTTCAACAACGCACCCGTGCGGCAGGTGTTCAACGACCACGATCAACGCTGGGCTCTGGCCCGACAGCTCCTCCACGACGACTCCATAGCCCTCGAAGACCGGGTCGCGGGACTCCTTGTCCTGCTCTACGCGCAACGAGCCGCGCGCATCGCCCAACTCACCATCGATCACATCACCATCACTGACAACGGTGTCGAACTGACGCTCGGCCAGACACCGATCACCGTCCCTGCTGCATTCGCCGACCTCTTGGAGGCCTTCGTCAACGACGGTCGAGTTAGCGCCGCTTTCCGACCTGAGGAGAACACTTGGCTCTACCCGGCTTCCCGTCTCGGACGACCCCTCGCCTCGAGAACCTTGCTCCAACGACTACGCGCGATCGGCATCCAGCCCACCCTGGGCCGCAATACCGCACTCATGCAGATGGCCGCGGAGATGCCACCACCCGTACTGAACAAACTCCTTGGCATCAGCCTCGACCGTGCCACACGATGGACCCAAGAAGCCGGTAACAATCGCCCCGGCTATGCCGCCGCAGTTGCTCGACGCACCGGGGTTACGTGTGAGTCCGCTTGGATGGGTGATCCGCCTCCGTGAACCTCAGGGGCCCGGCTTGGACATCTTGTCGACCGCCGCGATAAGGTCCTGCAGTTCCTTCTTGAGTTTCTGATCCTTGGTCTTGGCGATGATCGTGGTGGTGATCTCGCGGAGGATCGCCATCTTTTCCTTGTTCAGCTTGTCGGCTTTGGCCTTGTCCGTCGGCAGGTCCTCGCCGAGCTTCTGTGCCTGCCCCAGACTCATCGCCTCCGCGATAGCCTCGGCGCCTGCCTGGGTGAGCGGGAGTTTCCACTCGGCGGCGGCCTTCATGAGCCCGTCGACCACCTTGCCCTTGAAGGGCCAGCCCACTCCGGTCGACACGTCGGCGACCCAATCGGCGAAGACCCCCATCGGGCCGGCCGGTCCGCCTCCTCCCACTCCCAGCGACGTGGCCGCGGCCGCCTCCCAGGTTCGGCCGTCTGTGGCGGACGTCTTCGATTCGTTCGTGCCGGCCGGTTGCGCTACGCCGCGTTCGTCCATGGTCCGGGCGTAGTTGAGCAGAGAACCCGATTTGGACAGGCCTTTGGGGGCGTTGAGCAGTCCTCCTTCCGCCCCTGCTCCGCCTCCGCCCACGAGGCCGGCGCCCGCGAGGCCGCCGGCCGCGACACCGGCACCGCCGGTCGTCCATGCCGCGATGAGTTTCCCGACGATCTCCGCCACTTTGGCGCCCAGTTCTGCCGCCACCTTCGCGTTGAGGCCTGCCTGTTCGGCGGCGTGCTGGGCACCCTGCTGCGCGGCCGCCACTCCGGCCTGCGCCAGGCCGATCGTGCCGGCCAGACCGCTCATGTCGCGGAACATCATTCCGTTCTGAATCGCCGCGAGAACGTGCGTCATGCCGGTCGGATCCGGCAGCCCGGGAGGATTTACGATGTTGAGGACCGGTGACGACAGTTGTCCCGGTCGCAGGTCGTCCTCGGTGCCGCGGGAGCCGCTGCCGAGCGCGGCGATGTTGGGTGCCTGAATGGGGATGGGGGAATCCGCCCAGTCCCAGAAGCGGGTGAGGTCGAGCCGTTCGGCCGCGTTGAACCGGCCCAGCACGGCTTCGGCGAAGACACCGCCGCTCGGCACGGGGATGTGATCCTCCCGAACCGCTGTTTTGTACTCCTCGGCCAGTGCCGCCTCGTCGCCGAGCCCGGGCGCGCGGAAGGCCAGGAGGTTGCCGACGAGTCCGACAGGAGCGGGGTCGACGAGTTCGACCAGCGGCCTGCCCCGGGTGCCCGCCGCAGTTTTCGCGGGGAAGGTGAACCGGGACAGGAGGATGCCGAGCGTGGCGTCGTCTACCGAATTCCAGATCGCCCGGCTGTAGTGCAGCCGGCTGCGGTTCAGGTGCGCGGCCAGTTCGGCCGTCACCGTGGCGGCCGCGAAGACGTCCAACGACTGCGCGGAGACGAGCCGGACCGGAAAGACGATCCTGAAGCTGCGCGACCGGAAGACGAAGATGCACGAGACGAAGCCAGCGTTTTCCTTATTGGCGAGGCCGGAGGTCGTGATCCGCACGGACGCCAGCTCCTCGAGCCGACGCCGATTGCCGGACAGGTCCCAGCCGCGCTCCCCGTACTCCACCACGACCTCACTCCCGTCGACACCGCTCAGCCGCAGTTGAACGGGTGCGATGCTCTTGTCGTCGGCGAGGAAGTCGACATCCCACAGGATCGCGTCGGCGGGCAGGACGAGCCTTCCGTCCGCCAGGACGTTGGCGATGCCGGCGGTCGCGTCACGGGCCTCGACGATGTTGGCGCCCGTCCAACGGTCCTGCGCGAACATGCTGGACGGTTTGGTGGCAACCCCCGGCGGCGGTTGTCCAGGCGATGGCTGTCCCGGTGGCGGTTCTCCGGGTGGCCGTTGTCCGGGTGGTGGCTGTCCGGGTGGTGGCGGTTGTCCCGCTGCCTGCGATGCCGGTGGGGGAGGAGGAGGCAGACGTCTGTCGGGTGTGTACAGACCTGATCCCGTGATCAGAGGCGAGGTGATCCGGGTGGTTCCCCTCGGATACTGGAGCAGTTCCCGCACGGTCGGAGTGAGGGCCGCGGCCAGCAGGACGACGCGATAGCGGTCGACCACCTGCTCGTTGCGGAAATCCAGCGGCCGGAGGGGGACGAAGAGCACCCGCTCGGCATTCGTCTGCTCGATGACGGTGCGGAACTGTTGCACGACCTCGTAGTACTGCACGGTCAGGGCATGCATGTGGTTGTAGTTCGTGATCGTTCTGGTGGTGAGCGTCTCCGACTCCTGCTGCGACGCCTCACGGACGATCGACGCGCGCCGGGTCCGGGTCGAATGGGCCGCCTGCTGGGTACGGTCGACGATGTCCTGCTGGAGCTTGCCCGACACCTCCCGCTGACCGGACGACGTGGACCACGAGGAGGCGAACCCGGTGTTGCCCGACTCGCCTGTTGACTCGCCGTGCGTGCGCACTCCGGGATGCGGTCCGCTGTCCCAGATGATGCCCGTGCTCGCGCTGCCCTCCGCCGTGCCGCGCTCCCAGGCCGACGCCAGTGTCTGGGCCGCTGATCGCCCCTGCTGCGTCTCCTTGGCCACCGCACTGGTGATCTCCGTCAGAGCACGGATGCGGCCCAGATCCTCCTGGAGAACCTCGTTCTCCTCGATCGCCTCGGTGGTTCCAGTACGCGTCCGGCGGGACCAGTCGATCATCGCGATCTTCGTGCTCTCGCCCGGTGCGAGCGCCACACTGTGGATGAGGTTGCCGAGCGACAGCCCTCGGGCGTACCAGGATTGCTGGTAGGTGAGCAGCACGCCCACCGCCGGCGTGAGATAGCCGTTGGCCTCGGCCGCCAGGGCCGCCAGGTCCACCTGACCCGCGCTCTCGAGCGGAATAAATTCGCCCGCACCACCAGCCAAACTCTCCAGAATCAGGCATTCGTATTGAACCCGCTCCGTCGGGTAGCGGCCGTTGACCGGTACGAGGTCGGCCGGCATTTCAGGGTCCATCCTGGCCACATCGTCGACGTCTCCGTAGGCGGCCGCCAGGATCGACCGCGCGGCCCGGTAAGGAGGCCACAGCCCGAGGTCGCGCACGTTCTTGACATGGAGCGCGTTCTCGAGGGCTGTGCGGGCGTCCGGTGCGACAGCCCGCAGGACCTCGATGCCGCACAGCGCCAGTGTTTCCGGCTCGTTGCCGCGAGCCGCGTCGTCGACGACGTCGCCGGGCACCTGCCCGTGCTCGGCGAGTGACGACGGCGCACCGCCCAACGAGCGGCCCAGGTCGCGGGCCGCGTGGAACAACGACGAGGAGGCCAGGTCGAAGACGGTCTGAATGCCCAGCGGCATCAGTGCCGCCTTCGCCTCGGCGGACACTCCCAGCAGGACGTCCACCGAGGAAGTGAGGATCTCCCGCGGGTCCAGAATCCGCGCCTCGGCACGGACGAATTCCTCAGCCTTGTCCATGGAAGGGCTCACGCACGCTCTCTATGTAGGAAGAGATACCGGGGGAGGAGTACGTCGTTCATCCGCTCAGAGCGTTGCGCGCGGCCCCCCACGTGTAACAGCTGGTGATCAGAACGTCGAGGGACGCGACGTCGTCGGCCGGATCCTCGCTGTTTTCCGTGTAGTCGATGACGGCCGCCAGTGCCTCCGCACCACGGGCCGCCAGCCGCTGGAGATTGCTGGCCGCCTGCCGGCCCAACGCGCCGGTCTCCTTGTCGCGATGCAGACTGATCTGCTCGATCAGTTTGTCACCGTTGGCGTCGGCGGCATAAGGCCAGTCCTGGCTCGGCGCGGATAACACGCCGAAGACGGACGCGATGCTGGCGTGCCGCAATATTCGGAAAGTGATGTTCTCGGTGAGCCGGGGAAACGCGCGGTGGGCGCTCCACGCGGAGGACGCGCCGGTCAGCCCCGTCAGATAATTCTGCAGCGGCCGATGAGCTGTGCGCACCCGTTCTCTGAGCATCTCCACGCCGGTGTCGAAGACTCGCTCCGCATAGGCGGTCGAGGCGGCGATGAGATCGTCGCGCAACCGGTCGAAGTCGTTTGTCTCACCGGGCTCACCGAAGATCGGTGAGAGGACTTGCAGGCGTTGCTCGTGTGACAGGGCGAACTCGTCGCTTCCTGTTCGAGAGCGCAGTGCGGCGAGCAGCGCCACGATGTCTGATTCCCTGGCCTGCCAATAATCTGTGTCGGCCTTGTCCTTCGCCGCTTTGACGGCGGGTTTGGGGTCCTCGCCTGGACGCTGCGCCTCGGTGAATCTCGTGTACAGGTGCGGTCGCCTGAACAGGTCGTCGGAGACCCAGTAGGCCAGCTCGACGTAGGAGTCGACCTGCTTGTAGAAGTAGAGGGCGGCCGCGTCATGCGGTGCTGCCGTCACCTCGCGAAACGACGCTAAGTCAGCGATTCTTTTCTGCGCAATCGGCATTTTATCGCTCCTCCGCCGATACATGTTCCGAGGACTCTCAATATGAATCAGGTGCGGGACCAGATCCCTTGACGACGGTCGCATGAGTGCGTGTGTGACGGTCTTGTCGCCGGCCTGCTCGGACCAGTCCGGCCGCGGGGACTTCGCGATCAGCTCCTACGAATTCTCCCGACCGTACGTGATGTGTCGGTAGAAGCGCTGGTAAGCGTGGTGGGCGTCCTCGACGACGAGCGAGACGCCGATCTGCCCGGTCGGCACGGACGTCAGGTCGATGGGCCATTCGGCCGTGACGTGCAGACCTGGTTCGAGCGTGCCGAATCGGTGGGTCAGCGGGCTGGCGCGGGCCAGGGGTTCCGAGGTGCACTCCAAGTAGACCGACACCTCCTCCAGGGGGCGGCGTTCGTGGTGCGCCAGGGTGGCGGCGATGAGACGGTCCGCGTCGAGCTTGAGGCCGGTCAGTTTCAGAGGTGAGCGCCCGTCGGGAACCGGCAAGGGGACCTCGAGAGTCCTGCTGGTGGCGAGCCCGACCACCAGGACGCCGCCGAGCAGTTCGCCGTCCCGTTCCTCCGTCACGGTGAAGATCTGCGCGGCTTCTACGTCCTGGCCCTCGAAGGGGTTGTCGAACCACAGGGCCAGGCTCAAGGATTCGCCGGGCGTGAGCCGCCGCTTCATCACGGTGACTGTCTCGGGCCGCTCCGGGAGGCGCTGACCGCACCGGTACTCGATCAGGCCGTGGCGCTCGGAGGTGAACTGCTGCCTGGGGACCGCGGCCAGTGCCGGATGGTCCTGCCAGGAGGGGTCCCAAGCTTCGACGCGCTCCACGCTCACGGTGGAGGTGACGCTGCCGGGGCCGGGGTTGTGCACTCGCAGCGGTGCCAGGAACGGTGAGGAACTCCGCGTCACGACCACGTTGCGCTGAGCCACCTGCCGCCGGGCCAGGACCAGGAAGTCCTGCTGGCGGCCCGGGTGGGGATCGCCGGACGGGGCGAGCGTGAACGCCTCGGCGATGAGGCACTGGTGGCCGTTGACCGCGTCCTTCCAGGTGGGCAGGAGGATCTGGCGGCTCGTTCCGGCGGGAATGTTCGCATGCGCCGTGCCCAGGCTCTTGGACTGGCCTCTGGTGCCGTTGCCCGTGGGCGTGGTCGTGAACACCTCGACGGTCGCGGAGGTGGGCACGGTACGGCAGAGCGGATTGTCGATGAACGGCGGCAGCATGCCGGTGAGCTTGATGCCATTCGTGCCCGATCCCACCGCCACCGCGCCGATCGTGCTACCGGCGCCCACCGTGACCTGGACCGGAACGTTCGCCGCCGTCGGCTGCAGGGTGCCGGGTGAGGTGTAGAACGCCGCAGTCTGCTCGAAGCGCACGGCCTCGCCCGCGGTGTTGCCGACGAGCATGCACAGGTCGCCGGCCGGGCTGAAACGGAACTGGCTCCATTGGAAGGTGGGGGTGTCGAAGAGCTTGAGCCCGCTGAGCAGGTCGTAGCCGACGATCGAGAAGCTGGTGGCCGCCAGAAAGGTTCCGCCGTCGGGACTGAACCCCCAGCCTGCGGTGCTTCCCCCGGTCCCGAAGAACGCCGAGCACTTCTGCGTGCCCGGCGCCTTGGTCTCCCCTGCCAGCTTCTCCGCCACATAGACCGTGGCCTGCGCGGAGACGGTCGAGGCGTAGACGAAGTAGCGGCCGTCCGGGCTGAAGCCCCAGCCCGCTTGGTGGCCGGAGGCGATGGCGCCAAAGCCGACGATCGTGGCGCCGGTGTCCCGTTGCAGCGACACGTCCACCACCTGCGTCCCGCTGGGCGCGAGAGTGACCACGACTTTGGTCCTGCCGGTTGGAGAGTTGCCGCTGACCTTCGACATGAGCGGCATACCGGACACGTCGAGCCCGGTCGCCGGTGCGACAAGCTTCGGCGGGACGAAGGCTCCCGCCTTATACAGGTGGCAGGCGTTGTCCGCATTCGTGCTGCCCCGGTTCTCGACCCTGACGAAGACGAAGTTCTCCTTGTTCGAGAACGGCTCCATGGACGGGTCGCTTTCGTTCGGTGACCCACGCACGATGATGTCCGGACTAGCCCACGCAGGGGTCCCGTCCTTAATCCAGAGCTCGATCGCCATGGCTTCCTCCCAGCCAATCGAAACACGGGCCCCCGACACAGTCGAACGGGCTGTCCGCTATCGGTCAGTCGGAGGAGCGGACGCCGCGGGCCGGGGCATGCCGGCCTTACCTCATGGTGGCAGTGCGCCGACCACACCCGCTGATCGAGCGCCTCATAGTCGTCTTCACCGTGATGTGAGACCGTCCTTACCTTCACTCCACGCCGTACCTTCAGGATCCCGAGACTCGGGGGAACCACGGACGCAGATCTCATCATTGCGCAACTTCCATTACCCGGGGCTACCAGTACAACGTCGAGCCAATAGTGAAGGCGTCCGGCTGAGGACAGCGCCCTTGGTTTTCCTCGCGTGCGACGTAGGCTCACATCGGAGCCGCGACTAGTGAGTATCTCTGGGCACCGAGCGGGGGCGAAGGCCATGGCCCCGTCACGATTTCGGCGTCATGCGCGATTCGGAGCTGCCCGAGTCAGCGCACCCGGCGGGGCGACGTTGCGAGGTAATGCACGGCTTCCTGCAGCGCTCAGCTTGACTGCCGTCCTGGTGCTGTCGTCGCTGGTGTTGGTGTCTGCGGATCGGCAGGAGCCGGTGGCGGCGGAAGTGCCACTGGGTGGGCTGGTGGACAGCGCTCCGAACTTCGGTTGGACGCGGGGGGAGTTCTCGGTCAGCCATGATGGTGCGGCGCGCTATAGCATGCCGTTGTGGGTGCCTGCCGGTCGTGGCGCGGTCACTCCGCGGCTGTCGCTGTCGTACAGCAGCCGCGCCGGCAACGGACTGCTCGGGGTGGGCTGGTCCATAGGTGGCTTGTCTGCGATCTCGTGGTGTGGGAGAACGATCGCGCAGGACGGGTACACCGACGGTGGGCACTTCGATGGCGCAGATTCGCTCTGCTTCGGCGGTGATCGCCTGGTTCCGATCTCGCCGCAGTGGTCGCCGCAGCGCGAGTACCGCACCGAGCGAGAATCCTTCGCCCGGATCATCGCTTATGAGACGCAAGACAACGTGCCGAACTCCTTTAAGGTCTTCACCAAGGACGGGAAGATCCTCACCTTTGGCGGCGGGACGAACGCGCGAGTGCAGCCTTACCAGCTAGTGGGCAGCGCCAATATGGCTGAACCGTCTCTGACACGCGCACCCGGTGCACCGCGAGCGACGACGGCCTGGGCGCTGGACCGGATCGAGGACCGCAACGGCAACGCCGCCGTCATCGAGTACACCCGAACCGAAGGGGACGCGACAGGACTGTGGTGGATGGAACTGCGGCCGAAGCGTATCCACTACGCCCCGAACCGGACAGTGGAGTTCTTCTACGACCACGACCGGCCGGACGAGATTGACGGTTTCGTCGGCGGTACACATACCCGCACCGCTGCGCGGATGAGCCGGATCGAGATGTGGGGCGGCCCGCAAGACGGCGCCGCGGAGCTGCTGCGCCAATACAAATTGCGTTACCAGTCGAATAGCATCACCAGGCGAAGCTTGCTGAGCTCGGTCACCGAATGCGATCGTGACCAGAAATGCAAGGTGCCTCTGCCGTTTGAATACTCGCTGGGCAGCTATAGCTTCGAAACGATCGACGTCGACGACGATGTCGCCGTCGGCAACGCGCCTTCAGTGTCGGTGGTGGACGTCAACGGCGACGGCCGCAACGACCTGCTTCTCGACCACAACGGGCGCAAGGAGTTGCGGATCTCCAGGCGGTCTGCGACTGGCGACGGGTTCGCCGCACCCAAACCGTCCGGGCTGCCGTTGGCAAGGCAGATGCAGATGCTCGATATCGACGCGGATGGTCGCACCGAGGTGCTCGCCGAGGTGAGCGACGGTTTAGGGTATCGGTATCAGCTGTTCCGATCGACGTACAAGGCGGCGACCGGCTGGTCTTTTGAGGCGGTCCCCGGCAATCTCGGCCAGTGGCGCCCCTCCACTAGTAGCAGTCAACCCGTATATTTGGCCGATCTGGACGGCAACGGCCTACCAGACTTTATCGAGACCGCGTATCGGCCCAGTCCGCGCTGGTCCTACCGGCTCAACACCGGAGCCTTGGGGGTTACCCGCTTCACGCCGGAGGTGGAGCCCACCATCGGGCGTAACCTCGCCGCCATAGGCAACTACGCAGTAGACACCGACGGTGACGGGCGCACCGAACTGATCAGCTCACGACAGTTCAGCGGTGCTCCGGGCTGGGTGAGCTGGGGAAGGCGCGCCTCTGGTGACCTGACCGCTTCTGGTGACGTGCAAGTCCGACTGCTGAACCTGCGGGGACTGCCGACGTCGACCCACTTCGGCGACGTCAACGGCGACGGCCTGGTCGACTCGGTGCTTCCTCACCAAACGGACACGAACCGCCGCAATGAATTACGGGTGCAGCTCAACAGCGGCAATGGGTTCGGCTCCCGGTTCACCACGCAAAGCCCGCCCGGCTACCAAGAGCCGCAGTATCCGGCGTCACTGGTCGATGTCGGCGTGCGGGTGGTCGATTTCAATGGTGACGGATGCGATGACGTGCTGGTCTTCCATGCGGGCAAGCCCAAGCCTGGGGATACGTGGAGAGGGCTGCAGGTCTACCTGTGGAGGGATAACGCCTTCGTCCGGGCGCCACTCGACCTCGACATCGGCTCACCCCTCGGGGCCTTTTGGGACAACACGCAAATACTCGACCTTAACGGAGACGGCGCGCTGGACCTGGTCAACGCCGGCCCCGACGGCCAGGTGCGCGTCTTCAAACGGTCGGGTGGTATGCCGGATCAGCTGACCGCGATCGGTAAGGTGTCCTCCCGCGGCCGCACGGAGATCAGCTACACCACCCTGGCCGACCGCGCCGTGCATACCCCGGGCAGCCGCACCGTAGATAGCCCGGCCACCTGCAGCTACCCGCTGGCCTGTCCCATCAGCGGCGGCAGTGTGGTGGCCTCGCACAGCGTCACCTCGAATTTCGGCACCGGTACCGCACCCACCTGGGACAGCTACCGCCACACCTACAAGGCAGCCCAGACTGACCTGCACGGCAGGGGATGGCTCGGGTTCGCCGAACACACCGTCACCCGGACAACCACCGGCGCTGGCGGCGCCGCCACGGTGACCGAATTCGACAACACGACGTTTGATCCGGACATCAAGACCTACCCGTTCGCCCAACTGCCCAAGAAGGAGACCTACACGGTCCGGGACATGAGCGCTGGGACCGGCCGCGAGTTCCGCAGCACCACCATCAACGGTTACGCAAGCCGGCGGCGCGGCAACACCACGTACACCGAGCCCTTTTCATCCTGAGTAACGGCCCTCCTCGATGAGCTGCAGGACCAGGATGGCCTGCACGATCGTGGTGGCGCGGTGCGGGCAGCATCGCAGCCGGGTCAGTAACTTCCAGGTCTTCAGGGTGGCAACGGCACGTTCCCCGCAAGCACGGATGCGGGCGTGAGCCCCGTTGACCGAGCGCTGATGGTGCGACAGCGGCGGCCGCAGCCGATGGCCTTTGAACGGCGTGCGGATGCTGCCTCCCGCGCCCTGATATCCCTTGTCGGCGAGAGTCTTGACCCCTGCGGCCAGCAGGGCGTCGATCAGGCCGGTGGTACGCGCCGCGGTCAGGTCATGCGTGGCACCGGGCAGCGCGGGTGAGGCCCAGACGAGTCGGCCGGCCGGGTCGGCCAGGACCTGCACGTTCACACCGTGACGTCGGTGTTTGCCGGAGTAGTACGGCCGTTCGTCGGCCAGTCGGTCGATCGGGATCAGGGTGCCGTCCAAGATGGCGTAGGCCAGCCGGCCGGCGCGTAAGACGGCGGCGTGGACGTCGTCGGCGAGCAGGGCGAGCAGGTCGGTCGCTTCGCGGACGTAGCGCCAGGCGGTGCTGGCGCCGATGGCGAAGCCCGCGGCCAGTCGCGCGTAGGTGTCGCCGTTGCGCAGATGGGCCAGGACCAGCAGGGCTTGCCGGGACGCATCCAGGCGCCGCCAGCGGCAGCGCCGCTCGGCACGCCGGGCGCGGATCAGCTCGGCCAGGCGGATCAGGGTGTGATTGGACAGCGGAATCGCGGCAGGGTAAGACAGCAACGAGGCTCTCCGGTAGAGGCATCGGATCTTGGTCGACTGCTGTCTTACCGGGAGCCTCTTCTCATGCCAACCGGTCCCGCCGCTGCCCCCTGCTGACCAGCGCGACCAGGTTGGAAAAGCCTCACCGTCGAACAGCGCACCAGCACGGCGACTGAGGAAGAACGTCCGGCTAGCGCCGGCGAATGGCAGTCGCTGCGCCACACCACCACCGAGACCAGCTACGACGATTTCGGTAACCCCGATGTAGTCAAGTCGGCCACCACGGGCGGCCGCACGCTCACCCAGGACCTCGACTACCGCAACGACATGACCGCCTGGCTGATCGGGCTGCCCACCCGCACGCTCAGCACCGGCTGCACCAGCGCCGGCGAATGCACGACACGGGAATCAACATTCGACTACGACGGCAAGGGGAACCCGACGGTCACGGTGGTGGAGCCGAACCACCCGGCGCTGAAGCTGACCACCACCACAGCGTACGGACCATTCGGCGTCATCACCTCGATCACCAAAACCGACAACGCCGGACGCAGTCGTACAGACAGCCGCGAGTACAACGCCGACCAGCTGTACCCGACCACCACGGTCAACGCGGCCAATCACCGCACCGTGATCGTTACGCACTCCGGGCTTGGCGTGCCCATCAGCACCACGGACCCGAACCGGTTCGAGACCACATTCCGCTACGACCGGTTCGGCCGGTTACGAGAAACTAACCGCTCCGACGGCAGCTTCGAGCGGATCACCCACACCAACCTCGGCACCCGACAACGCACCACCACCACGGTCGCCGGCGGCGGGCAGACCACCGAACTGGTCGACCAGCTCGGCCGAACCCGGGAACTGCGGGTTACGGCGTTCGACGGGCGCACCGCCACCACCTACACCGACCACGATCCCCTCGGCCGAGGAATCTGGCGCACGTCCCGTCCGGCGTTGCCTGGCGAAACGCCGCAGTACACCGTGACGCTGTACGACAATCGCGGCCGCGTCACATCCGTCACCGCGCCGGACGGGGCGAAGGTGCGGCACGAGTACGTCAACCTGGAGACCCACACCTACGACGCCAAGGGCGTGCACAGCTACACCATCGACACCGTGGACGGGCAGGCGGACTCCCGCTACGAGGACGACCCGAACTCCGCCACCTGGCTGCAGACCCAGTTCGAGTATGGCCCGTTCGGCGAAACCACCAAGATAACCGCCCCGGACAAGACCGCGCAGACCATGCACCACGACCCGCGCGGCCGGCAGACTCGCCTCGACGACCCCAGCAGCGGCACCACCATCACCACATACAACGCCTTCGGCGCGGTGGCCAGCGCCACCGATGCGGAGAACCGCACCACCACCTTCACCTACGACTCGCTGGGCCGGGTGGAAACGGTGACCTCTCCCGACGGGGTGGCGACCAACATTTGGGACACGGCCGACCACGGACGCGGCAAGCTGGCCCAGGCGCGCAGCGCCACTGGCGTCACGACCCGCCACACCTATAACGAGCTGAGCCAGGCTGAGACCACGACCTGGACGATCGAGGGAACCCCCTACGAGTTCAGATACGGATACGACAATATCGGCCGGAACAACTGCATCACCTACCCGGCGATCCCCGGCGCATCCGGCCGGCTCACCGTTGGGCACATCTACAACTCGCACGGCTATCTCACCCAGGTGAAGGACGGCTGCGAGGCGGGCGGCGCGGTGTACTGGGCGGCCGAGGCCAGGAACGGCACCGGCCAGCTCGAACGTGAGCGCCTTGGCAACGGCGCGGTCAGCACTCGCGCCTACCGGCCCATCACCGGACTGCTCGACCGCATCGTGACCACCGGCCCTGGAACGGTGGGCAAGGTCGGTGAAATCGCCTACGACTACGACGACAACCGCAACGTGAGGCAGCGAAACGACCTGGTTCACCAGCGGGACGAGAGCTATCACCATGACACGCTCAACCGGCTCGACGGCTGGTCCATCCAGCACACCGGCGTCGGGCAACCCGTGCTGAACGCCACCTACGCCTATGACTCGGTCGGCAACCTCAAGACCGAGACCGTCCAGCGGCCGAACCAGCCCGAGGAGAACACGGCCTACCGCTACGCGGAGGACGGCGCACCCCCACACGCACTGACCTCACGCGACAACGACGAATACGGCTACAACCGGGCCGGGCAGCAGACCAGCGGCCCGCACCGTACCGTGCAGTACAACACCGCCGGACTGCCCACGGTAATCGATTGGCGCATTCGCCAAGGCCAGCCCCGGCAGACCGCATTCGCCTACGATCCGAGCGGCGCGCGCGCACTCAAACGCGACGCCGATCAAACAACCATCACCGTGGCGGGGCTCTTCGAACGCCGCACCCCAGCCGACACCAGTGGCATCGAGATCCACAACCTGCACAACATCGTCGCCGACGGGCGCGTCGTCGCGCAGGTCAACCGCGTCCAGGCGGCCTCCGGCGGACCGGTCACGAACACCTGGACGTGGTACCTACACGCCGACCAGCAGGGCTCCACCACCCTGACCACCCAGGGCAACAACCAGCCTACGGCGCAGTACTACGACCCCTTCGGGCAGCGCACCGACCAGACTGGCAAGCCACTAGACAACGGCAGACGTGACGGACCGCGACAGGGTTACACCGGCCACGAACACGACGACGAATACGGCCTGATCGACATGAAGGGCCGCATCTACGACCCCGCAGCCCGGCGCTTCCTCACCCCCGACCCCATCCAGGAATCAGTGTCCAGCCAAAGCCGCAACCGCTACAGCTACGTCGAAAACAATCCAGTCACCCGCACCGACCCAACAGGATATCTGCCTCAACCTCACGGCTTGGGCAACTCTCTTACACAGCAAAGAGAACGATTCGAGATAGTTGGCTGTGCACTCAACCCGTCGCCCTTCCAGGATTGTACAGCTCTCCTGAACGCCATCGACGATGCCGGCGGGCCGGCGTACTTCAGCAGGACCCCGACAAAGATCGCCGTCGCGGCAACGCCCGGCGGCGACGACGACAACTCGCAGGTCACGATAGTCGAGCAAGCAGCGGTATTCCGGGGAAGCACGTCCATGGAATCAAATGATTCTAAGGCATTGTGGGAGCGGGCCGGAAGATGGCTTCTTGATAACTTCGTCCAACCCATCATCGTGGGTGGCGTGGAGATAGCTTTGGGCGGAAGCACCGCGAACACTCCCAAACCTGGTGATCGGACGTACTCTCGCCAAACGCTCTTCGAGCATGCAATAAACGTCGTTATTGCAGAGGCCGGCATAAAGATCGCGGGAAAGACATTTGCCTGGGCGAAGGGGAAGTTGTTCAACCCGGGAAGAGCTATCGATGGCGCCGCAATGACCATCGCGGGCAGGTCGGCGGGAGCCGGTTTCGGTAAGGCTGAGATGGAGCAAGCCCTCGCGTACGCCAATAAAGAGGCGAAGATGATCCACATCTTAGACAAGGCAGGTCGCGGGCTGGACGATCTCGTCAAGAGAGCTGGGGGAGAGTCCGCAGCGATACGCAATATTGTATTCAGTCTCGCCGACGGTTCCGGCCTTCCTGCTGCCGGAAAGTTCGAAGTACCAAGAGTCGTCAACGAGGTGAACATAATCATCCGAGGCTGGGTGGGTGACGGCATCCCCAAGATAGGTACGGTAATCGTCCCGCGCTGAAGACAGCTGAATCGCGGGCTGAGTCGAGCCGACATCGTGACCCGCCCGGTCACCGGGACGCCAGCGCGGCCCGACCGCCAGCCCGCTACCGGCACACCGTGTTGGTCGGTGCCCGCTGCTGAGCGACATCCCCAGTTACACCCCGATTGGGAGCGAGAGGCTGGGCCTGAGCGTCGACGGCAAGACCCTCGCCTTCACCACGTTCGGCGAGGCGTGGATATGGGATGTCACAAGACTCGACCTGCTCCCCTTCCGCCTGCCCGACGGGCAGGATAAGGCGGGGACGATGGCGATGGCCGCCGACGGCAGAACCCTGGCAGGGGCCCTGGACGACGGGCGCATCGCCCTGTGGAACACGGCCGACCCCGACCGCACCGGGCGTTCACTGTCCGCTCAGTATCCTGTGTACTCGCTGGCTCTGAGCGGCGACGGCACCATCTTGGCCACCTCCGGCGGCGGCGTCGGATGGTTGTGGCCCACCGCGGCATCTGGCCGACCCCGGGCACTGACCGGCCATGAAGGTGGAATATCGGAGGTGGCCATGAGCGCCGATGGGACAACTGTCATCGCGGCCGTGAACATCCAGATCCCGGGGCCGGCTCCGGGCGAGGACCGGGACCGCTTCAGCCTCTGGGCCTGGACGGCCACGGCTCCGGCGGTCCCACGTCGGCTGACCGAGCAACCAGGTACCGTTGATCAGATCAAGGTGAGCGCCGATGGAAAGGCCGTGACCGGAATCATCCGGCATTCTTCAAAGAACAACGAGGTATGGGTATGGCGGACCGGCGATCCTGGCACGAAGTTGCGGCTCTCCGGAGGTCACCGCATCTCCAGCCTCCGTGACGACCTGTTCATCAGCGCCAACGGCGCTACCGTGGCCGTACGAGCCGATAACCAACCTGGCAGCCGCGGCGATGCGGTCGTCGTTTGGACCGTCGACGAGCCCGGCAAACCTCGGCGCATGGCCGGTGATGTGGACTTGCGATCGGCGATCTCGATAAGCACGGACAGCAAGATCCTCACCAGGACACCTGACGGCACCGGCCTCTTGCTGCAGGGCATCACAAAGGCGGATACCCCTCTGAGGCTGACCGGGCAGCAGGGCATCATCGATCAGATCGCCCTCAGCGACGACGGCAGCACCGCGGCCGCAACGACCAACGACCGCGGATCCGGTTCCCAAGTCTGGCTGTGGGACACCGCCGCTCCCAGCCGACCGCAGCGCCTGAGCGGCTACGTGGGCGGCACTATCGAGCAGATCTTGCTGAGCGGCGCAGGCCGCGGCATCGACGTGCTAACCGCAGCCGAGGAGTCCGGCCAGACGAAGTATGACCAGCAGCTATGGCACTGGGACACCGCAGCACCGGACAGGCCACGGGAACTGACCGGCCACCAGGGCAGGCTCTCGCGCATCGAGGTGAGCGCCAACGCGACCGTCGTCGTCGGCAGCGGCGACTACGCCACCTGGCTATGGCGCACCTCCACGGACGAGCGCGCCAGATTGCTCGACGGCTACCACGGCCCCGTCCACGGAGTGGCACTGACCTCGGACGGGCGCATCGCAGCAGGCCGAGGCAAGGACGGGACGGTGTGGCGGTGGGACCTCACACGACCTGCCGAGCCCAGCCGCCCCTTCATCGGCCAGCGACTGGCCATCACCGAGATCGCCTTGAGCGCGAACGGTCACCTGCTCGCCGGCACCGACGCCCGGGGAACCGTCTGGATCTGGGACGCCGCCTCACCCCTGTTCCCGGGCCGCGCCCTGCGCGGCACCCACGCACAGATCATCGGGCTGGCGGTGAGCGCCAACGGGCGCACGCTGGTCGGTTTCGACGGTCAGGGCACCATCTGGGCCTGGGACACCTCCAGGCCCGATCAAGCTGCCAGAATCCTCCACCGCCTGCACGAGAAGATCAAGGACGTGACCCTCGGCGCGAACGGCAGAGTGCTCGCGGCCGCCACATACTCGGCCGGCGTGCTGGTGTGGGATCCGCTCGACGGCGAAACGGCTAGATCCTTCACCGGCCTCAAGGGCGAGATCGACCAGGTGGCCTTGAGCGCCAACGGCGAACTGCTGGCGGGTGGCGGCTCCGGCGGAGAGGTGTGGACGTGGGACATCCAAGGCTCCGACCAGCAGCTCGGCCACCTCCTGGCAGGCCATCGAAGTGCAATCGCCAATGTGACAGTCAGCACGGACGAGACGACGATCGTCAGCGCCGACTCGGATGGACACATACGAATGTGGACGGTTGCCGCCCAAGGCCAGATCGGCCCCGTGCTGTCGGGATACCTGACATCGGAACAGGGCATCGCCCTGGACGACAACGCAAGTACGCTCCTGGCGACCGACAGCGACGGTAACCTCCACCTGTGGCAGATGGCGACCCGGCACAGCATGCCAGCCTGCGTCACGCTCGCGGAACGCATGCGCCGAACGCCGGAATGGAAACAACACCTGGGCGAGACATCGGTGCAGGAAGCCTGCCACCCCTGACGACGCCCGCGCCATCGCGCCGCCCAAGCACGCGGCGAAGCCGACAAGATGGGACTGGCGGTCATCGACCAGGTCGATGACCTGGCCTTCCACAGCGGCCAGGCGATCCTCGTGACCACCTTCCAGAAACTGATCAACGGCCAGTCCGTCTTCGGTGTGGTCGGCGACGCGCGAAGCAAGCTCCAGATTGGCATCGTCGTCGACGGCTGAGCCGCTGCTGAAGACATTCGGGACTTTCGATCGACCGCCGCGTCTCCGGTGTGCTCACTGCGATAAACGCGCCAGGGCCATTTCTTCTCCTGCCGCCGACCTGGGGGCCACAGCCGCGTGGTGGCGCCGTGCCGACCACACCCATTGATCGAGCGCCTCGAGCCGTCTTCACCGTGATGTGAGACCGTCCTCACCTTCACTCCTCGCCGTACCTTCAGGATCTCGAGGCTCGAATGGACCACGGACGCAGATCCAACCATTGCGCAACTTCCATTACCCGGGGTTACCAGTAATGGCCTCCCAGGAGGAGATCGCAGCGATGGTCGATCGTGCCCTCGACTACTGACCGTGCAGGCAGGGGCGTTGACCTGTGTCGGGGCGTCGATCCACTTCTGATTCGTGTCGAGGACCGAACAGATACCGGAACGTCTTCGCTTGGTTCGCTGAGGGCGACTCGGGGGACTTTCGCTTAGCGAAGTCGGTCACACGGCGGGCGGAGGAGCGAATGGCCCTCGGAATGGGGCTGGAAAGATCAGCGGCATGGTGAAGCAGGTTCGCCACAACGAAGAGGTAAGCAGCCTCGGTGGGTGTGGTGTCCTCTGATCCGTGCTTCGGGGCATCGAGTCCTGCAGTAAGACATGCAACGGCTGGGATCAGATCGACATCAGTGGTGTGGGTGCGGACCGACACGGCCCTCTTCAAGGAGCCCAATGTGCCAGGCACAGAGCAGTGGACCGTCCGATTCCCGCCCGTCGGTTGGCGTCCATCGGTGACTCGCACTGATGACTCCCCGCACTCCGACCAGATGACGTTGAGGAGTTCCATCGTGAGAGGAAGCGAGCAAGAGCTCGAATCCCTCGTTTCACGCCTGCATAGCCTGAACAGCCGGAGTGCAACGCCGAATCGATGGGAACCATCGTGGAGTTCCAAGCTGGGAGCCATGACCGTTGAAGAAGGATTGGCCGGCCGGAGTGTGATGTCGTTTTTGGTCTGGCCCAGGGCCGCGCCTGGTAGGTCGTCTAGGCATACGAGGGCGCCGCCTGCCCAGTTGTGCTTGGCCGCATCCCAAAGGTCCCGGAGATTCATGCTGGCCAGGGGGGCGACCGCATCATCGATGCAGTTGGTGGCTCGGAATGGGACATACTCGCACTGCGCTTCCCACGCAGCCTGGGTCCGGAGGCGAGCAGCGTCTGTCAGCGCCTCAGACTTCGTGCGCCGAGCCTCCTCCACGATCTCAGCGGCCTGTGTGCGCGCAGCCTTGATACGCATGTTGGCGTCGTGTTCGGCTTGTGCTCGGATGTGAGCGGCCTGAGTCTCTGCGGCGCGACGCTTCTCTGCGACGATGTGGGCAGCCTGCGTGAGCGCGACGTCCATACGTTCTGCAGCCCGTCGTTCGGCCGTGGCCTTAATGCAGGCGGCCTCTGCCAACGCCTTCGTACGTGCCGAGTGGCGGATACGATCGGCTTCCCGTTGAGCTGCGAGCACGATCTTCAAGCCAAGACCGAATAGGCCCGTCTTGCCTGCACCTGTTGGCAAGGTCAGCAAGCAGTCAGGGTCCCATCGGGGTCCCAGGCCGAGATCGTCTTGGTTGCCCCCTGGCAAGAAGCAGAAGGTCGACGAAGCGCTCTTCCACCAGCACTACCGGGAGGTACTCACCTTCTCCGCGCTGTTCAGGCAGGTGCACTCCGAAGTCATCGACAAAGGCGGTGGCCGCGCAGACATCTTGTTCACCTTCAACACCGCGCAGTTCAACGTCGAATGCAAGATCGAGGAAGACGACGCGAGCGAACCCGGGCTTCGCACCTACGTGGCGCAAGCAGCCGAATACCAGAACACCAGCGCCGCGTTCGCCATCCTCCTCGCCCTGGACAAGACCGTCGCCGCCGAAGGCGCCATCAACCTCTTCGACAGCATCTGGATCGAAACCGTCCAACGTCCCGGTGAGACCACTCCCTGCCGCGTCATCATCGTGCGCGTCCCCGGAGGGCGGGACAACCCCAACCTGCTTCGCCCAGGCCCTTGACGGCCAGGTGACGTCGACAGCGCTTGGCGCCGTTTCCTCCCCCCGCAGGCAACCCCCAGATCAAGACCTAGCCTCCACAGTCTCGGCCCAAGACTGTCAACGACTCCCGGAGACCACCCGGAGTACTTCCTGGCCTCGGACGAGGAAGTCGCCGCGTTGGTCGATCGCGCCCTCGACTACTGACCAACGCCCGGCCGCCGCGGCCGGAGGAGGGCTGCGACGCGCCACCAAGCACGCCCGCCGCCTCCCCGTCCGCCTCCGGCCGACCGCCTACGATGCCGCACATGAACGCTCACGATCACGTTCCTCTCAGCCCGGCTGAGCGTGCCGAACTGGATCAGTGCGAAGCAGCAATTCGCACGTCCAAGGCTGTCGGCCTCGGCAGCGACCGCTGGACACTGATGCATCAGATCTTCGACGCATCCGATCTCCTGCGTGAGGCGGCCAAGAAGCCCGAAGCCGCTGACATCCGTCACCTGCTGGAGGAAGCCGACGCCCTGCTCAGCCAGGCGGTCGACATCATCGAGTTCTAGCTGCGGAAACGGTGGACCGGCACCCGGTTGCCTTCGACGTCGGGATTGCTGTCGACGTCAACGCCGAACAGAGCGTAGATCCGCTGCAGCGCCTCGTACGCATCTCGCTCCGGATCGCCAATCGCAGGCCACGTACGATCCCAGGTGTCCATGCTGGCGGCTGATCCATCACTGAGGAAGATCGACTCCCCGCTCCCTCCTGGTCCAAGGACCCGCGGATGCTCTCCGACGAACCGTCGAGCGACGATGCGGTGCCGCCACGTTCCGGGTATGAGCGGCAGTACTGCCGCATCGGCGAGACGGAAATACTCGAGCGTCATCTCCGCCAAGACCAGGCTGTTGAGCCGCTGTGGACGTTGGCGTGCCTCCATGGCCCAGCACAGCATGGCTGGGGTGGCGATCGCGGCCGCCGTCATCAGACCGTCCGGGCGGACCCACACAGCCCATCGGTGGTCCTGGCCGACGACGACGCCCCCTTCATAGGTGCGCAGCCGGTTGGTGTTGTCGAAGAAGTTGAAGCCCACAGGGCGGAGCACATCCTGGTTGCGCAACGCCCCTCGAACTCCGTTGTCGCTGTGCAGCCCCGGCAGTATCTGGACCGGATGGGGCGGGATGCTCTGCCACATCAGCACCGGCTCGTCATCCCAATCTTGAAGGCGTTGCAGGGTATCGAGACTGAGATCGGCTGCTCCTTGCAGCTCTTGCACTGGTGAGGCCGATACCGTGCTCAGGGCGTCACGGCTACGCAGGCCTTCGTTGATGAGCCGGTAGACATCCTCCGACGGTAAGTAGACGGTCCGGTCCCCGTGTCGTACCGGGACGGCGAGCCCGTCAGCGAACATGCCCTTGTCGTTGAGCGTTCGCCGGACGATGACATAGCGGTCCGGTTCTGGCACCGGCTCGACCTCGATCACCAGGTAGTAGCTCCCGGCCTGTCCGGTGCTTCGGCCGCGATCTTCGTACCAGCGATGATTGATCGCAACGCGGGGTCGCAGGTAGTCGTTCAGCGTGTCGATGTACCGGTCGACGTCGGCTCGGTCCTGGGGAAAGGGCTGCAGGTCGGTGGCGACCTCCATCGCCTTGTCGCTGCGTTTGGCTGCCGCCACTCCCAGCACCAGCAGTCCGCCTTGGGCGTTGGCGAAGGCAGCCACGTCCTTGCAGAGCTCAAACTTGGCCTTGTCGATCTGGAGGGCATACGGGGCGCTTTTGAAGTCCAGCCACACGTTCTCGGCCGTGCCGAGCAGTTCCTCTGGTCGACCGGATGCTAATGCCTCGATTACGGCGGCTCGGCTGCTCACTGTCATAAGCGCTGACCCTAACCCCGTGTCGGGCGCAGCTCCGCCGAAGATCGGGCGAGCCCTGCCCTGACGTGCCGAGGCCCAGTCGTCATTCCACCGGAATCACCACGCCATCGTCCCGCCTCTGCCGTCATCACTGTGACCGTCGGACTGACCGGCCTCAAATGTTCCGAGGAGCTCCAGCCGACGCCGTGGCAAGGCGCGGCAAGCGATCACGGGGAAACGGAGGCAGACGCTAGTTGAGCCGATCTGTCATCGTCCGCCGCAGGTAGGACAGTGTGGCGCTGACCAGGGCGAAGAGACCTTAACGGTGGTCTGTGCTACCTGTCCGCCTCACCCGAAGAACGAAGGAGATGCCTCATGGAAGACTTCGGAACCGGCGGCGGCATCAGCGTCAAGATCTTTGCTGGGGATACGACCGGCACCAACACGGGTTGGGACATCGAGCTGGAGCAGGCCCGGCGCTACATCGACCACCTGCAGGCGCGCTTTGGCCGCCCTGCCGACTGGGGAGCCCTGGCCGGACACGACACGCCGTTCGTCACGGCCACGTTCGGACTACCCACCCGCGACCCTGGCGCGCACGTCTGCGTCACGCTTGCCTACGCCGACGGCACAGAAGTGCGGGTGCTGTGGGAAACCGAGATCAACATCGCCCACAGTTACCTGCACGAACTTGCGCTCCTGCACGGCAGCCTGCCCGACTGGTCGTCTTTCGAGATCAAGGGCTGGCCTCTCGCTGACTTCCACTGGGCCGACGATGGCCCCGAGCCGCTCGGCACGTGACGGGGCGCCAATTTCACATGGTTCTGGTCACGGGAGCCAGCCGCGGTAACGCAAGCTGGGGGCACGTCCCCGGCAGAAGGACGAGCAGTACAGGCGGGCTCGACCCGGCCCGAGCATGGGCTGGGCCATCGGCTGGGCACACACCCGGCAACACCCAAGGCCGATGAGGGGAGCGAGATCGGCCAGCAACTGCTCAACGCCGGGCAGCTCCTCAGGCAGCGGATCGTCATCGGCCCGGCAACCGGTGTAGGCCAGCAGCTGTTGAAAAGCGGCCCGCAGCTCGGTGAGGTTACGCCGGCGGGCGCCGAGCAGGGCGAGGTAGTCCTCGATTGGCCAGGTGATGAGGGCTCCCGCCCGCGTCAGGCATACACCGACCCGGTCAATGCAATACCGGTCGGCGAAGTCCATCAAGGTGTAGCCGAGGAGCTGCAGGATCATCGGGAGGGGGAAGCGCTCGGTGCGACGGGTGCTCTTGAAGTCGATCAGTAGGCCATCCACGATGAGGTCGGCGTCGGCGGCGACGTAGGCGCTGCCGTCGAAGGTGGGCCCGGGCAGGCACATCTCCGGTACGGTCGCGCGGCGAAGCTGGCCCAGCGGCCCGCTGCCGGCGGTCCGGACCTGCGCGACGGTGTCGCGCACGAGGTCGTGGTGAGGGAGAGCCAGAAGCGTGGTCAAGGTGAAGGCGCCGGTGTCGGCGAAGGCCGCCTTGCACAAGGGGGTCAGCGGAAAGGCCACGGGGTTACGGAAGTTGAGGGCGTACCAGGCAGCGCCGAGCAGCAGACGAGCCAGGTGTTCTTCTTCCTCTTCCGTCCGCGCCAGCGGACGCCCGCGGTCGTCGAGCTGCAGCTCGGAGATCGTCGCACGCAACCGCTCCAGCAGTTGACGGCCAACGGTCTCCATCACCTCCCATGCCGCATGCTCGCCGAGGGCCAGTGCGGTGGCACGTAGATGGTCCACACCCATGACGGTGGCGGCATCGACGCCCGCGACTTGAGTGAACGCGAAGCGCAGACGCTGGTCGATCGCGGTCCCCACGGTGCCTGCCTCATAACCGACGCCGGGCCCGGGCCAGATCAAAGGCGTAGTCGGCAGCTGCGCCAGATAACTCGCACGAAGCCGGCGAACGCCCGCCGACAACTCTCGATCCAGGAACCGGCGTAGCGGTGTCCGGGGGGAAGCCAATCCTCGCGTCAGGCTCATACTGCGGAGAGTAGACGCCGAGAGTGACAAAAATTCAACTGAAAGTGATCAGCTGTGTCTGCAAGCACCCGTGGAGCCAGGGGTCGCATCGCAAGTGCGCTGGCCTTCTCGGAAGAGCCTTCTCCACGGCATCGAGACGACGTGCTGTGAAACAAGAGGAGGGCATCGATTGACAGGAAGGCCGTCAATGGCGGTCCTACTTGCTGTCAGCCTTTTCCTGACATTCTCGTTTGTCAGTCGTACGCTGACAAACGAGAAGGGAGGTGTCCATGGAGGACAAGACCGAGCCGACGTACGAGGACGCCCCGTACACCGAACTAGCGCTCGCCCAGTTGGCCCTGGCTGCCACCGCACAAGAGCTGGCCGATTTCCTGATGGAGTTCGTGGTGGTCTGGCGGGGCTGGCACAGGCGTCCTGTCGAGGACGCGGCCCGGTTTGTCCGGCGGGCCCAGGAGTTCCTGGACCGGGCGGTGATCGTGGAGAAGGTGAGCGGCGCCTCGTGGGAGGACATTGGGGACACCCTGGAGATCACCCGGCAGTCCGCCACGCCAAGTTCCGCCAGGTCGCCGAGGAGTGGGAGGCGGCGGTCAAGCGCCCGATCGTGACCGATGAGATCTACGGGATCGGCGGCTTGCAGACGCGCACCTACAACCGGATGCCGGCGGGCACCGCGACGCCGGACGAGACGGCCGCCTACCTGGACAAGTGGGCCATCGCGCACGCCCAGGCGGACGGCCGTGACATCGAGGAGCGGCCCGTGTCCGGCGGCCTGGTCCGGATGGACGCGCTGACCGAGCTGCTGACCCTGCACAACCGCACCGCCGCCGTGCTGGACGAGTTCGCCGCGCCGCCGCCGCACCTGCTTGCCGAGATCTACGAGCGCGAGGCTGTGCTGCTGGACCGAGTCGCCGCCGGCGGCAGCGGCCGGTCGGCCCGCGACGCTAAGAAGCGCGCGGCTGAGGCTCGCGAGCGTGCCGCCACCCATCGCGCCCAGGACGCCCACACCAAGTCGATTGCCGAGACCCAGACCCCGGACCAGCACGCCATCGAGCACGAGCGGCGCTGGCCGAAGGAGATCTGGGGGCCGTACCGGGTCTTCCCCGACCTGGCCACCGCTCGCGACTGGTGCGCCCACTGCAACGTGTGGATCGGAACCGAAACGAGCCGCTCATGACCGATGACCACGCCGCCGACCATCCGGCCGGCCGGCCACGCATCATCGCCACCGCTGCCGAGCTGGCCGCCGCGGCTGCCGCCGTCGACCCCGACACCCCGGTGATCATCGACGATGCGCAGATCGAGCCCGGCTCCAACCCGGCCGACCACACCGCCTGGGCCATCGTCGCCCAGCGCCAGCTCATCCTCGCCAACCAGACCGGCCAGATGGCCGGGCCGGGCGATCAGGTCAGCGCGCCGGACGAGCAGGGCCGGCACCATCTGCTCACCACGCCGGCGCTGGCGCTGAGCGAGCGGCGCCTGGCCACCCCCAGCGTCGTCGGGCCCGTCGCGCACCCGGCCGACCCTGAGATCCGCCGGGACGAGGCCTACCACGGCCGCAGCGATCAGGACCTGACGCGCTATCTGATGGAGCTGCTGGACGCGCTGCAGCGCCTGGAGGCCGAAACCGGGCACCACGCGCACGACGCTGACCAGCAGTTCCACCCGG
>NZ_OOHJ01000035.1 GCF_900323885.1 [Actinomadura] parvosata subsp. kistnae
GTCGCGGGATGGCGTTGCGGTTGGTGACCACGCCGCGTCGAGGAGGGCGGCTTCGGCCTGTCGGCCGGTCAGCCCGAAGGGGGAGACGTCGAGCAGCACGAGGTGGTTGTCGGTGCCGCCGGTGACCAGAGTCACATTCCGTCGCCGCAGGCCCTCGGCGAGCGCCTGGGCGTTGGCGACGACGGCTTCGGCGTAGCGGGCGAAGTCGGGCGTGCGGGCTTCGGCCAGAGCGACGGCCTTGGCGGCCATGACGTGGGGGAGCGGCCCGCCGAGCACCATGGGGCAGCCGCGATCCACCTGCTCGGCCAGCTCGCTCTGGCACAGCACCCATGCCGCCGCGGGGCCGCGCAGGGTTTGTGGGTGGTGGTGGTGACGATGTGGGGGCGTGGATCGGGTCGTAGTCGCCGGTGAAGACCTTCCGGCGACGAGGCCGGCGAAGTGGGCCATGTCCACCATGAGGGTGCGCCGACTTCGTCGGCGATCTCCCGCATGATCCCGGAAGTTGATCTTCCTGGGGTAGGCGGAGTAGCCGCGATGAGGATGAGCGGCCGGAACTCGCGGGCCTTGGCGCGCACCTGGTCGTAGTCGAGCAGGCCGGTGGCGGGGTCGGTGCCGTAGCTGGCCTGGTGGAACATCTTGCCGCTGATGTTGGGGCGGAAGCCGTGGGTCAGGTGGCCGCCGGCGTCGAGGCTCATGCCGAGCATCCGCTGGTTGCCGAGGTCGCGGCGCAGGTCTTCCCAGTCGCTGTCGGACAGGTCGTTGACGTGGCGGCTTGGGCGCGGGCCAGGGCCGGCGCTTCGACGCGCTGGGCGAGCACGGCCCAGAACGCCACCAGGTTGGCGTCGATGCCCGAGTGCGGCTGCACATAGGCGTGGGCCGCGCCGAACAGGGCGGTGGCGTGATCGGCGGCGATCTGCTCGACGGTATCGACGTTGCGGCATCCGGCGTAGAAGCGGCGGCCGATGGTGCCTTCGGCGTACTTGTCGCTGAGCCAGTTGCCCATCGCGGCCAGGACGGCGGGGGAGGCGTAGTTCTCGCTGGCGATCAGCTTGAGGCTTTCCCGCTGGTCCTGAAGTTCTTGCCGGACCGCTTCGGCGACGCGGGGTTCGACTTGCGAGATGAGGTCCAGCGCGGCGGTGAAGGCGAGCGAGTCGGCGGGCTCAGCAGGCAGGGCCATGATCGTGTCTCCGAGATGTGGGCGAGGAACGGCAGCACGCTAGGCGGCCAGGCTTTCACACTCCGTGCCCGGTCGTGCTGCCCTGCCGGGGGGGTCGGTGGCTGCGGTGTCCATGGCTCGCTGGCCGACACGACGAACTTGGTTCCCGTGAGGCTGCTGGTCAGCAGGGCGGGCAACGCGTCCATCACCGCTTGGAGCTGGGGCAGCTTGTCCTGCAGTTCGACAGCGGCTTGGTCGGCGTAGACCTCGATCGACACGAAGCGGCAGGGATCGGCAGGGTCGTGCAGGATGTCGAAGTCGATCACTCCTGGGACTCGGCGGCTGGCCTCGACCAACTCGGCGAACAGGTGGCGAGCGCGCTGCAGGTGGCCGGGGTCCACCGTGAGGGCCACGCGGTACAGGATCATCCGTTGTCCTCCTCGTGTTGGGGTCAGTAGCGGGCGCTGAGCGGGTTGAGTCCGCCATGGCCGAGCAGTTCCAGCAGCGGCTCGTCCTCGCGCGAGCGCGCCTGTTCGAGCTCCCGTTGGTAGGCGGCGGAGGGGAGGCTGGGCTCGAAGTTGAACTCCGGCATGAAGATCGACGACAGTTGCAGGGTGAGCAGGCGGCGCGTCTGCTCACTGTGGTTGGCGCCGCCGCGGTGCCACAGGGCGGCGTTCATCAGGACGACCTGGCCGGGCTCGATGCGGATCGCGACCTGGTCGTCGAAGGTATCGTCCGTTGCCGGTGGCTGGTCGTGACGGTGGTGACTGCCCGGGACCACCAGCAGCGGCCCGGTCCGCTCGTTCGCCGCGTCGAGGTAGATCAGGCAGGTGATCACGGTGGGTGCGGACACCAGGCGTGACGGTGGTGAGGTGTGGGGCCGATAGTCGGTATGCCACACGGTCCCATCGCCAGTGCGTGGGCGGGTTACGCGCACGTTGGAGTTGCGCAGCACGATCCGGGGGCCGAGCAGGCAGCGGACGGTGTCGGCCAGGCCGAAGGACTGTAGCGGGATCATGGCGATGCGTGGGTCCTGCTTGTGCGGGTCCCGGACGTACTGGCCGGCGAACTCCTTGTCGTAGGTCTTGTCGCCAGGTGAGGGGAAGTGGGCGGCCACCTGCTCATCGATCGCCTCGCGCAGCAGCTCGAGCAGGTCGTCAGGGATGCGGCTGTCGGGGACGACGACACCTCGGCGGACGAAGGTGTCCTCCTCGTGCGGGGTGAGCATCGTGGTGCAGGTCCGGTCGGGCCTGGTGACGTCGGCGTTGTGGATGACGAACGTGGTGGTGGGCATGCCGTGGCCTCTCACTCGGGACTTTGCAGCAGGCAGGTGCGCTGCAGGAGGTGGTCGGGGAAGATGCGCGTCTTGAACGCGAACAGGGAGCTGGTTTCCGAGCCACCGAGGTTCAGCGCCGAGGCGCCGGCGCGGCGCTGCTGGAGGTAGATCAGCCACAGGAAGTAGGTGGCCAGCCGGGGTTCGCTGCGGGCGGCCAGGTAGTAGCCGTGGGCGATGCCGGTGATGTCGGCGGTGATCGCGAAAGCGGCCAGCCGGTCGTGGCGGGTCAGGTAGTGGTAGGTGAGCCCGTCGTGGCGGTGGGAGTCCAAGCTGGCTGTGACGGCGTCGTTGAACCCGCGCTCGTGCGGGTCATAGTCGCTGGCTCTCGCGGCTTCGGCGTGGATGAGCGTGCTCTCGCCGATGCCGAGCGGCGCGGGCCGGGCGCTGTACCGATAGCGGGAGGCGTGCAGGAACACCGCCTCCCGCAGCGGCTTGTACTTGCGGCCGCCCGGCATCTCGACGGCAGGGGCGGTGACGACCACCTCCGGGTGCATCTCGTCGTCGGCCGGCGCGTCGGCGTGCCACGGGCTGCTCATCTGCGTCCATCCCTCGGCGCGCAGGTGCTCGGCGAGGACCGGCGAGCAGTACCGGACCACCAGCGGCGGGCCGGACCGAGCGGCGGCCGAGCGGGCGGCGGCGTCGAGGAGCCGCATCGCCTCCTCGAGAGGGCCGACCGGGCGGATGGCGATCAGCCGTTCCACGTCGTAGCGCCAGGCCAGCACCATCGCGGCGGCACCACGACGCACCAGGTGGCCGCGACCGCGGGCGCGCAGCCAGTAGAACAGGCCGTGGCTGCCGTGCACGTCGGCGCCGGCCTGGAGGTAGGTGGGCAGCAGGCCGGCACGGTTGAGCGTGGTCAGGGTCATCGGGCGTACGTCGGCGCCGAACTGGTGGCGCAATGTGCGGACTGCTGGGCCCAGGCGTGACACGTCTACCTCGCCTCCTTCCGCAGCGTCCACACGTGGGTGAACGCAGCGGGGCTGTAGTGGTTGTGCTCCAGGTCGCGGACTCGCTCCACGCGCATGCCCGCCGCGGCGGCCAGCTCGCTGAGCTGGCCGGCGTCCACCGCGTACTGGATGTGGGTCTCCCTCCAGCAGGTCGCGTCGGCGGCGTCTCGGCGTTCGACGACGCTGACGCACCGGTCGTTCCCGGGGTCGTAGCGGTGCCGCCAGTGCACGGTGCCGTCCTGGAATTCCTGCACGTCGCTGTGGTCGCGCCAGTGGCAGCGCAGCAGGTGGGGTGAGGACAAGTCAGCGATGAGCCGCCCTCCTGGACGCAGGCAGCGGGCGACCTCGCGCAGGCACCGGCCGAGTGCCGGGATGGGCAGGTAGTTGAGGGTGTCGAAGCCGGACACCACCAGGTCGGCTGACTCGTCGCTCAGCGGCAGGACGTCGATGGAAGACAGCACGGTGTGCTCGTAGGCGTCGGCGGCCTGGGCGAGCATCGCCGCTGAGCGGTCCACGCCGATACGCATGGGCTGCGGCAGGTGGGCGGCGAGAAGCCGGCCACCGATGCCCGTCCCCGCACCGAGATCGACGACGACTGCGGACGGGCGCGGCCGGGTTCGCGCGGCCTCGGGCAGGATACCGACGCGCCAGGTGTGTTCGGCCAGGCCGCCGAGCAGCATGTGGTAGTCGTCGGCCAGCCCTGCGTAGGGCTCTGACCTCATGGTCACCTCCTTCCAGCCGAGCCGGCGCATCAGCTTCTTGACCCACGGCCGTAGCGGGCCGCTGGGGACGTAGTAGGGATGAGCGATGAAGGGGTCCACAAGGCTTCTCTCGTCGAGCGGGGCAGCCGTGGGACGGCATGAGCGGCTGGACCGCCCCACGGCTGGGGCCGCCCCAGACCGGGCCCAGCCGAGGGCGGCGGGGGAGGCATGCGGGTGTGCCTCCTTTTCAGGTGGTACGGGTGGTGGCGCGGAACATGTGGGCGAGGTGCTGCTGCTGGGACAGCGCGGGGGCCAGGGTGTGGCAGTCGGGCGCGCGGATGACGAGCTTGACTCCCGCCGCCTCCATGGGCTTCGTGATCGTGAAGCGGGGAATGGCGCCCCATACCTCTGCGCCGTTCTCACGGCCACGCATGATGTCCCAGCCCGGGTATACGCGGCGAAGGGCATGGAGCTGCAGGTGGGCCCACGTGGTGGGGTTGTCTCGGCTCATCTCGATCACCAGGTTGTGCTCGTAACTCGGTTGATGTGGTGTGGCCGTGGAACGGCGGGTGAGCTGTCGCGAACGCCGTCCCACGGCCTCTTCACCCGTCAGGGGCAGCAGGGCGAAGGGAAGGTGCGGCGGGCCCGATGCGGGTAGTTCGGGACCCGCCGCGTGCGGAGGAACGGGAGAGATGGAGCGTTGCAGAAGGCGGGCCGACGGCCGCGCCAAGCCCGCCTTCCGCGATCCCCTGGATGTCAGGCGGGGAAGCGTCAGCCAGGGGAGTATGGAACTCGCCGCCCCCGCACGGGCGGTACGCCGGGGGCGGCGAGTGTCGATCGGCGCGAGCACGATGGTGGAGGGTGCAGGACACCAGGCTCGCGCCGTGGTGCGTGGCCGGCCATGGATGAGCGGTCCCGGGCCGGCCACGCCGGGACGCGGCGCGAAGGTTCTCGCTGCGCACGGGGCCGTGTGCGTGGCCGCGTCTCGTCTCATCACCCGACCCTCATCCGCAGGGCGTCGGGAAGCTGATGCTCCAGGACAGGAGGCAGAGGGCGTACGCCGTTCTGGATCGCCCAGCGGCGACTCTCGTCCTGCGTCTTGCGGATGTGCCTCCACAGCGGCTCAGGGTCGTACACGTCACCTGAGTGATAGACGCCGGCCGGGTTCCAGTACCCCCGATAGAACGCGATGACCAGCTCCTCGACTTGGAGGACCAGCCACCAGTAGCCGGTCTCCAGCTCAAGCCGATCGGCCCATCCCCGATCCGTCCGGGTGCCGGCCTGTTTCACGATGCCTCCAACAGAGGCTTGGCCGTTTCGGCGTTCGTGCGCTCTTTCGTGCGCAAGGTGACGACGTACTGGCCGAACTTGGCGACCGCCGCAAGGAAGTACGCGTCGCCAACGTCAATGCGCCGATCGTTCGATCGCCACTGCGACGCCTCGACCAGGCCCGGCTCCAGCACGTCCAGCCCATGCAGCATCGCGGCGACTTCTGCCCGGGTGCGGGGGTAGATCGGCGCGAAGCGCCGCTGGTAGATGGAGCGGAGCTGGGCGTACCGCAGAGCATCCATCTCCTCGCCGCAGGCGTGCGACAGGACCAGATAACCCGCAGGGACCGCCCGCATGTACTCGTACAGGACGGCGGCCGGTTCCTGCTCATCCGGCCAGAAATGCAACAGCGCCGTGGCCACGATGCACAGCGGCTTGCTGAGGTCGAGCAGTTCTGCGGCCTCCTTCAGCACCAGGTCCGGTTCGCGGGCGTCGGCGTGCACCATGGACACGTTGTCCACTCGCGCGAGCATGGCGCGGCCATGTGAGGCCACTACCTGGGACGCGTCCACGTGGACGACTCGGGCGAGCGGCTGGTGGGGCCGTATGACGTCGGCGATGGAGATGCCGTCCGGGGCGGGAAACCCAAGACCGAGATTGAGGAACTGATCGACGCCGCCGAGCGCTGCGGCCGTGACCCCCCGGAAGCCGAAGTGGCGGTTCTCCGACACCGCTATCGGCAGGAGCGGCGCCACCTCGGTCAGTTCCTGGAAACCGGCCTTGTCTTCCTCGTAGTGGTCCTTGCCGAACAGGCCGACGTTGTACGCGCGGGCGGTGGGCTCGAACCCGTCACGGTGTCGCCGAGGCGGGAGGTCGCCAGGAGGGGAATTCCCTGCGTCAGGTCGGTTGGTCGTCACGACGCCGCCATGCAAGGATCCGTGTGCTTTTGGACGGTCGCGGCTCTACGCTTTTGCATGGGTCAGGACCTCGATTCCTGATCAAGGCCCCGGAACTACCTGGTGTTGACGCACCGGGCCGGGGCCGAACCACTCCTGCGAGGCGCATCAGCGCCAACAGGCGTGTTGGCTGACGTGATATGCCTTCTGTCAGCCATGGAATCGCCCACTAGGGCTACCGTGGGAGACGTTGACCGTTGCCCTTGGGCCAACAGGCAACAGCGGTCAACAGGTCAACACCGTTCCTGACGTGCGGGCAGGCAATGACTAGCTTTGGCGAGAAGATGCGAGCGCTGATGGAGGAGCGCGATGTCTCGTTGCGCAAGCTGGCCAGAGCCATTCACTACGACGTCGGATACCTGTCCAAAGTCGCGAATGACTTGAAGCGCCCATCCCTGCCATTGGCTCACCAACTCGACAGAGAATTGAACGCTGCTGGCGCACTTGTGGAGTTGGTGCCTGGACGTGTGAGTGCGCGGCCCCGTGGGAGGATCGCCACAGTTTCGCCTCAAGACGACGTTAAGGGGGTGAATCCGCTGGCGCTGCCCGTTCCGATCGAGGATCCGCTGGTGGATCGCCGCATGCAGCGTCTCTCTCCGAGCCATACCGAGGAGTTGCTTGCACACGTTGGGGAGCAATGGCACACGCTGGTGCGGACGGATAACTTGCTGGGCCCGCGGCATGCCCTCGGCGGTGTCTGCACGCAGCTGACCATCCTGACGGCGCTGCTTCGTCATGTGCGCTCACCGTTCCGCGACGGGTCCCTTCGTCTGGCCGCCAAGTACGCAGAGTCAGCGGCATGGCTGTACGAGGACGCGGGAGATCTGACCGCCAGCCGTCTGTGGACAGGGCGTGCCATGGAATGGGCGTTGGAGGCTGGGGACCGCCCGATGGTGGCGTGGACGTTGTTCCGGCGCAGCCAGCAGGCGCAAACTGCGGGTAACGGTGCTCAGGTGGTCAGTCTCGCGGAGGCGGCGTGCCGCGAGCAGGGCAATGTCGCGGGTCCTATGCTGGCTGCGATTCTGCAGCAGCAAGCGCATGGGTTGGCGTTGGATGGGGCCGAGGTGGAGTCGCATGAGCTGCTTGACCGCGCGCGCGAGCACGCGACCACCGACGATGCCGGAGACGCGAGGTCTGGCCACGGAGCTTTCTGCACCCCGGCGTACGTGGAAATGCAGCGCGGCCGGATCTGGCTCACGCTGGGGCGTCCAGAGCGGGCTGTAGGCGCGTTCCAGTCCGCGATCAACGACCTTTCACCTACATACCAGCGAGATCGCGGCCTTGCCCACGCCGGATTGTCGATCGCCCTGGCCGCCGAGCACGAGCCGGAAGCCGCAGCGTTTGCGGCTGTCCAAGCGCTGACTGTCGCGCAGGACAGTGGATCGACCAGAATCTTCTCCATGGTCACTTCGGTCGCGCCTCAGCTCGCACGCCACGCTCACCTGGAACCGGTCGCACAGTTCCTGGCCGAGCTCGACGCCACCTCCGCAGTTTGATGGCGTCCGCGCTGGAGGTCGCTGCGATGCGACGCGCGATTGCCGTGTCAGCGCTGGGTCTCGGTACGACGAGCCCGAATCCGCCGGTGGGCTGTGTCATTCTCGACTCGGATGGTCGTGTGATCGGTGAGGGTTTTCACCGCCGCAAGGGTGAGGCGCACGCGGAGGGCAACGCCTTGGCTGCAGCCGGCCTCGGGGCACGTGGCGGTACGGCGGTGGTGACGTTGGAGCCCTGCAACCATGTGGGTCGCGCTCCCGCCTGCCGGGCGCTGCTGATCGAGGCCGGTATCGCGCGGGTGGTGGTTGCCGTGATCGACCCCACGTCCAGGGGCGAGGGTGGTGTGGCCGAGCTGCGCCGGGCCGGGGTAGACGTTGAGGTTGGAGTGCTGCGAGACGAGGCCGAGCTGGTGCTGCGTCCTTGGCTGACCGCGCTGGGTCGAGGTACCCCGTTCGTGACATGGGCGTACAGAGCCGATTCCGAGGACGGTCGCCGGGTCCCCGCCCTCGACGTGCGCGGGTACGACGCCGTGGTGGGCCCGGATGGGCAGTTGCGGGAAGGCACGCCTGGTGGGCATGGCGATACGTTTGTTCTGCCTGGTGAGCTGCCGCAAGGCGAGCCGGAGAAGGTGTTGCAGGCCCTCTACGCGGCAGGGGCGCGGTCGTTGCTGGTGCTCGGTGAACGCGGACTCGCCGAGCAGTGTGCCGCTGCAGGTCTGGTTGATGAGGTACTAGTCCACCTTCCCGACCGCGCTTCCTCGTCGCCAGGCGGCGACCTGCCTCTGGCGGGTTTCCGCATCTCGGCTGTTCGTCGTGTACAAGATCACGTGCTGGTGCAGGCCCAACGGGAGGATGCGCCGTTCAGGGCGAGGTGAGCGACAACCACTGATTCACGATGTGGATCTGCTGCGGGTTGGCCAAGCGGCGCAACAGCTGAACGGGGTGGACGGTGTGCTCGTAGGCGATGAAGGGAGTCTTAGCAGGGCTGCCGCGGCTTGTCCGGAACGCCGGCACCTTGTTCGAGGCGGTGGGGGCGGATGCGAGGTGCAGGTTGACGACGCCGCGTGATCGTTCGACATCGTAAGATACGGAATCGGCCACTGGCGCGGGCGGCGTGAAGGTGTCAGTTGCGGACCCAGGTACGGCTACCGGCCGTAGGCCTTGGGGCCCCTGCGCCTGACGCAGCACGATGCGTTCGACGGCGGCATCGCCGTGAGCCGTGCAGATCGCCCTCGATGGCCACGTCTGCCTGTCGTGCGCCGAAGTCGCCGGCCCTCACCGCGACGTCCGGTTCGGCTTCGACGCTGCCGCCCTGGTATCCGCGAACGACACGATGCAAACCCCGGCCCGGCATCTTCCCCGCTGGGTAACCTCTGACGACATGCGCAGGATCGCCGTCATCGGCTGCGGCGGCAGTGGCAAGACCACCGTGGGACGCCGGCTCGCCGCTCTCCTCGACGTCCCCATGACCCACCTCGACGCCGTCTACTACGACGCCGACTGGAATCCGCTGCCGCCGGAGGAGTTCGCCGCCATCCAGGAGAAGCTCGTCGCCGAGCCCCAGTGGGTGATCGACGGCAACTTCGCCTCCACCCTGCACATCCGGCTGGCGAACGCCGACACCGTGATCTTCCTCGACATCCCTCCACTCGTGTGCCTGTGGGGCATCCTCCAGCGCCGCCGGCGTTACTGCGGCGGCCAGCACGCCGAGCAAGGCGTGTACGACCGCATCCACTGGGGCTTCATCACCTACGTCCTCGGCTACCGCCGCCGGATGCGGCCCAAGGTCCGCGCCCTCATCGCCGAGCACGCCACCCACGCCCGCGTCATCACCTTGACCAGCCGCCGAGCCGCCCGCCGCTTCCTGGCCGGGCTCCCCGGCTCCACCATGACCTGATCCCGCCCCCGGGGGATGCTCCTTGTGACCGTCGACCCGTTCTTCGACCCCAGCACCATCCGCGACCACCTGTACGGCCACGCCGCCCGCCTCACCCAACGCACCACCGCCCTGCGGCGCGCCAAGACCGCCGGCCGCGACCCCGCCGGCGTCATCCCAAGCTGAACGCCGCCCGCACCCGCTCGCGGTGGCCGCTCCACCAGTGCAGCAACCGCTCGCCGGACACCCACAGCCCATCCGGGCCGTGATCGCCCTTGCCGTAGTGCCACTGCAGCGGCCAGAAATCCGTCATGCGCTTCCACCACAGCCGCTCGACCGCAGCGGCCAGCTCCTCCCGCGCCAGCGCCACCACCGACCGGTAACCGGCCGCGAACGCCGCCACCCGCTCCAGCTCCCACCGCCCGTCCTCGGCGGCGAACTGCACCTGCGCGGTACGGACGACCTCCTCGGCATACGGCCGCACCCCCAGCCGGTCCCCATCCAGCACCGCCACCACCCGCCCGTCCCGCCACAGCAGGTTCAGCGGCTGAAAGTCGCCGTGCGTCCACCCGACCGGGCCGCGCGCCACCTCATCACCAGGACGATCGCCCGCGTGAACGGCCAGCAGCTCCTTGCGCCGCTCCAGCGCCTCGGCGGCAGCGGCATCGAACGGCTCCGCGCACGGCAGGGAGCCGATGAGCCGGAGGAACCGATCGGCCTCGGCCTCCGCCGCCTCCGGCGAGCCCACCTTGGCCCGCGGCCGCACATCCACCGGCCCAAACCGGCGTCGGCCAGCGCGCGATGGATCCGGCCGAGCAGCAGCCCGAGCTCGCGCGCCTGCCCGACGTCGAGGTCCGTTCCCCTCCGATGGTCGCCGTCCACCCACGGCAGCAGGCAGAAGAACCCGGCGTCGTCCACCTCCGCCACCACGTCCCCGCCGACCGCAGGGCGGGGCTCGCACACGGGCAACCCGGCCGCCGCCAACGCGCGAACCGTGACCAGACTTCGGCGCGCCTCGGGCACCGGCACGTCCACGATCTCCTTCAGCGCGAACACGCCCGCATCGGTGCGCAGCCGCCAATTGCGGTTCATCATCCTGGCCGGCAAGAACCGGACCTCCCGCACGCCACCGAGCCCGAACGCCTGCGCGATCCGCCTCACCTCGACATCGGCGATCCTGCCACGGCCCCTGGCCTGCACGTGGGCAGCCTCATCCCTCACCATCAGGAGGCTACCGGCCGGCCGCCCCGGACCGCCGCGCGATCTCCTCAAGCACCGGCCTCACGGCCTTCGACGGTCACCCCGCCGCCGCGCCGGGGGTCGCGCCGGGAGCTTCCACCCGCGAACCGGTGCCCGGCACATGCGGGGTGCAGCGTCGTGGATTCCCCTTCCGGCTTCGGAGCCTGCGGCACGGCTTCCCGCCCTCGCAACCGTGCTCTCGCCCGGCTCCGCCGTCCTGGTGGGCGAGCCGCAGCCCGGCTGACAGATCTTTTGCTGGCGCAAAACATCTTCAGCCAGGCCACGACCACACGGTTGCGAGGGCAGTACGCCGTACCGCCGACGGCTCGGGCGCCGGAAGGGGCCCCACGCCGCAGCCCGCAGCATCGGCCAGGCGCCCGTCACCCCTGTCCGGCAGCCCCTCAGCCACACACCCCAGGAGCTGCCATGATCACGCCCGTCCCGCCTCCCCAGCAACGCCTACCGGCCACTCGCAGCCGTCGATCGCCATCGTCGGCGCCTCGATCACCGGCCCCGTCCTCGCCCTGCTGCTCCACCAGGCCGGCTTCACCCGCGTGTCCGTCCTGGAAGCCGCACCCACCCCGTACGCCCAATCCGGCGGCGTCATCGGCCTCGACCACCTCTCGCTGGCCACCCCTCGAGGCCCTCGGCATCCCCCAGCACGAGCTGGTGCCCTTCCCAGCGAACACGTCACCACCCATCCACATCACCGACCGCCGCGAGACCCGCCGCACCCAGTTCGTCTACCCGGGCCGCAACACCGGCTGGCACCAGCTCAA
>NZ_OOHJ01000010.1 GCF_900323885.1 [Actinomadura] parvosata subsp. kistnae
GATCTTGTTGCCAGCGGTGCGTGAAGTAGGCCGTCAAGAGGCCGAAGACCGCTGTGACCGCGACTCCGCCCAGGGTCCCGATCAGTGTCTGCCATGCAGTGTCATTGACCACGGCCGTGATCCATCCGCCGGTACGCGCTTTACACCGGGCTCGACTGTACGCCCGCCCAAGACACGAAGGACAGGGGCCAATGCGCCGAATCGAGCACATGCGGCTGCACGACATTCCGCGCGCCGTCCGCAACCCGAAAGAGCACGACCTGCCCGCCATCCGCACCTCGATCGAGGAGTTCGGCTGCGTCATCGCCGGCGAGCTGGACGAGCGGACGGGGCGGCTCGTTGTCGGCCACGGCCGCCTCCAGGTACTGGAGGAGATGTCCGCCGAGCAGGAGTCCCCGCCCGAAGGCGTCCTGGTCGACGACGACGGGACGTGGCTGGTGCCGATCGTGCGCGGCTGGTCGAGCCGCAGCGACGCGGACGCCGAAGCGTACCTGATCGCGAACAACCGCACCCCCGAACGCGGCGGTTGGGAAAAGCGGATGCTCGCCGAGGTCCTAGCCGACGTTCGCGACGCCGACCCGGACCTGCTCGCCGCCACCGGCTACACCCCCGACGACCTCACCCGGCTGGCCGCGGCCGACGATCACCAGCCCGAGCGCGTCGAGGAGCTGCCCGAGCCGGGCGACGCCGACGAGGACGCCCGCCCCGAGGTGTGGGGCATCATCGTCACCTGCGACAACGAGGACGAGCAGACTCGCCTACTGGAGCGCTTGACGGACGAGGGATGGCAAGTCAGGGCACTAATGTAACTTGCCGCGCTAGCTCAGGAATCTGTAGGGAAGTCCTTTTCCGACTGCCCCGATCACCATATGCCAGATGAGCTCGGAGTCGATCCGGCTATTTCTGTCATACTCCATGACGAGCCGCCTATCAGGCAATATAAGCACAAAGTATGACTTTCCTTCAGATTTCGCGCGATGCAGGAGCTTGAGATTTTCAACACCAAACCGAATGCGTCTGACAACGGCGGCAACGTTGCGCCCGTGAGTCGGCGTGCGGCTTATGGACCGCGTGGCCAGCGCACTGATCAATAGGATAAGCGCTGTGCAGATCTTGAAAAGTTGTCCGGGGCGGTCGTTGATGAGAGCAGCAAATTCCTCGGCTCGTATCGCCGCGCGTTCCGGGTCTCGGTATTGGAAATATGCAGCCCTGCGAACGAGTTTGCACGCTAGCCATGCGGAGGCATGGCATGTTTCGTTGACGATCAGCACCAGGATGATTTCGAGGGTGAGTTCGAGGGCGGTCATCAAGCGCCCTCGCCAATTTGATCATCCGCGTCGTTGGGCGGTATCCTCCGCAAAAGAAGCTCGGCGCGCTTGAGCGCCTCTTGCGAGCCAGCTACTTCCGGCATAGTGATAGCCGTTTTTCTGCCACCTTCAAGGACTAGAAGAGCTGCTGCCGCAGCAGCGCTAGATTTACCTTTACCTTCTCTGTTGGCCAGTTCACAAAGAAGCTTCTTCATCTTCCTTTCTGTCCTACTCGTGCGGACTGACAGATAGAGAACCTTCCACGAAGCTACCGAGAGATGAATCCACAGACGTATTGTCTTTGTAGAAATCTGTGCTACACGCAACAGTCGAGCTGCTAGCGCGCCAGCGATGAAGGCCAAAGCGGTGGCGAGCTTGAGCAGTTTGCCTGGACGCTCCTCGATTACTGCGGCCAATTCTTCTGCACGCACCGTCGCCCGCTCCTGGTCCCGGTACTGCAGATTGGCGGCTCTTACAACGAGCTTTCGCGCGAGCCATGGAGAGACGTCGCATGTCTCATTCACCAGGAGACCAAGCACGACGCTGAGGAGAATCTCTAGGTCACTCAACGCGTGCCTCCGAACGCTAAGCCAAGTAGCTTCGAGAGCGAAGCAAAGTCGGTAGCGGGGCGGGGCTGAAGTGCGGATGGGCGGCGCTTTATGAGTAGAGCGCGAGCAGCAGGTGCCCCTTCGCCCGTGAGCTGATAGAAGCGGCGACGCGGGCCAGGTTGGTCAGGTCCTAGTTCTTCCCACTCGCCGACGACCCAATGAGCATCCTCCAGCCGGTCGAGCACCTTGTAGACGGTCGGACCTGCACGTTTGGTTGTTTTCATGATTGCCCAGCCGTGAACTCGCTCGTTCCGGTCGTGGGCCGTGACGAGGACTTCGAGCACGTCGAGGGTGGGCTGGGTGATCCGTTCGAGACCTGCCATGCCACTATCATACCTAGATGAAATAAGAAGTGTGTGGCAACTGCTGAACTTCCTGACGTGTGGGCAGCGCCCGGTTCTCACTGGAGCTGAAGTCCTCTGCCTCCGAACACCACGCGACGCGGTATCCCCACCGCCTGCAGCTCGTCTTCGGAATCCAGTCGAAGATCGCAGGAGCCGCAGAGCAGAGCCCGTGGGAGAAAATACTCTTCCTGTCCGGCCACCTCCTCAATCCGGTCCATCGAGCCGATCTCAGCTGGCATGTCGAAGTCCCACTCGATGTGGCCGATACAAGAGGCGTCCGGATGGTTGCACGCGGGGCATCGAATGGTGATCCGATGATCACGAGAGCCGCTTGCGCTGGCTTCCTGGTCGAGATATCGCTGGAAAGGCGTCATCGCCTGCCTCGCGTCCCCCACAGCGACGTGTTCGGACTCGGGGATCTTGCTCATCAGTTCCCCGATGCGCCGCTTGGCCGCTGCGATCTTGCGCTGAACCTCGTGCTCGATCTCGGACAAGGCTTGCGTAATGAGAGAGGTGACCAGAGTTGAGTGATCACCCCAACGAGCGGACTCATCTACGCCTTGCTCCTCATAGAGCTCGTTGGAGAACCGCAGGAATACGGTCAAGATCTCCCGAGTACTGGTCTGGCTCAGGTACCCCACATGCACGACGCCATCACGCACATCGATGAGTTCATCGAGGGCTGCCCGCGGTGTCCTTAGAGTCATCAGTTGCTCGACTCTCGCCAGGGCTTCCTTCGCGCTGATCGTACGAGGCGCCTTGAGCTTACGCGCCTTGCCGCCCAGCCCAGTGAGATGCAGCAACGAGTCGAATTGCCCGTTGCGTACCTCCATGAGGAGGGCTGGATGCTGGGCATACAGGTATGCCTTGCTGAGATGCTCCAAGGAGAAGGCTGCATTGATCAGAATCACACGCTGGTCATCTTCGACGTACGCCCGCAGCGCCCTATGCGCGAAATCTCTTGCGGAAGCCAGTAGCTGATCATGGTTCAGGGTCGTCACTCTGCCGAGGCTAGAGATGTGGCTCGTTTAGCGCATCCGCATTCTGCTCCTTCCTATCGGCTACGAGAGAGGGGATCGATGTGCAGGCTGAGATCACCTTGTCGTCGTCCGTCAAGCGGAGCGCGCGGGTGCTCCAGTTGCAGGGCCTGTTCGACGTGCCCATCAGCGAGAAGCTGGCCGGCTCGTGGAGCGTCAACCTGCCCATCGAGGAACGGACGTGGAACGTCGGCCTGCTCGTCGGCCCCAGCGGAGCGGGTAAGAGCACCATCGCCCGCAAGCTCTGGCCCGACGCGCTGGTCGGCAGTCAGTGCTGGAGTGACCGAGCGCTCGTGGACGACTTCCCGAAGAACATGTCGATCAAGGAGGTCGTCGGCCTGCTCGGCACGGTTGGCCTGAACTCGCCGCCGGCATGGCTCAGGTCTTATGCGACGCTCTCGAATGGGGAGGCGTTCCGCGCTGGGCTGGCGCGGGCGCTGGCCGAGCACGAGGGCCTCGTGGTCATCGACGAGTTCACCAGCGTCGTGGACCGGCAGGTCGCGCGCATCGCGTCGCACGCGGCACAGAAGGCGGTCCGCCGTCGCAAGCGGCAGCTCGTCGCCGTCACCTGCCACTACGACGTCGAGGAGTGGCTGCAGCCGGACTGGACCTACGACGTTGCCGCCGCCGAGTTCACCTGGAGGTCGGTTCAACCCCGGCCCCCGCTCCAGTTCGCCATTCACCAGGCGGACCGCTCCCTCTGGTCCGTGTTTAGCCGCCATCACTATCTGACGGCCGACTTGCACCCGGCCGCGCAATGCTTCGTCGGCTACGTGGACGGCGAGCTGGCCGCGTTTACCAGCTACCGTCATTTCCAGCACCCCCGTACGAGGAATCTGAAAATGGCGCACCGTACCGTGGTGCTGCCGGATTATCAGGGCTTGTCGCTGGGCGGCCGGATGACGGAGTGGATGGGCCAATACCTGTACGAACGCGGCTACCGCATGCGCGCCGTCTCCTCGCACCCCGCGTTGAACGCCTACCGGGCCCGGAGCCCTCGCTGGCGCGTGCAGCGCCAGGACCGCAAGCTCGGCACCACCAGCAAGCACGCCTGGATGCATGAACAGTCCCTCGACCCCCGGCGGCTCGGCGTGCTCTCGTTCGAGTACGTGGCCCCGTCGCCGGTCAAGGCCAGCTGATCGCGGCCAGCAGCGCAGCGGCAGGGTCTACCTTCGCCCCTGAACGGCGACCCTCGCTCCTCTGGCGGCATCTCCCGCACTCGCGACAGCCGGGTTCCGTGCGCATCATGCTGCGCGAACCCGCGCCGCCAGTCCGCCGGCGGGTCGAACAGCCGACCTTGCTGCCCCTTCACCCCCAGCAACCGCACGGCCGGCTCCGGGTCGGACAGCTGCCAATGGTGCTGGGACGGCTTGGCCCATGGGCTGCTGCTGTCGCGCGTGATCTCGACGAGGGCGACCGAGCCCAGCATGACGCCACGATGCAGCGTGCCTACGACCTTCAGGCCGAGTTCGTCGAGCTTCCGCATGCCGTTCGCATCCACCTTCCGCGCGGCCTGTACCAGCAGCCGCTGATCACCCTGGTGCAATCGGCTGCGCTGCTGCTGCGCGGCGATCTCGTCGGCGCGCTCGCGACCGCCGGGCGCGCGATCCTCGACTTCCTCGTCGTCATCGACAACCTCGGCTGGCAGCTCCTGCAAGGGCTGTGGAACGGAATCCAAGCGGCGGCCGGGTGGTTCCGGGACGTGATCTGGGGCTTCTTCCGCAACATCCTGCCGGATTGGGTGCGCGCGGCGATGGGCATCAGCTCGCCGTCCACTTTGTTCGCCGAGATCGGCCAGTTCACGATGCTAGGCATGGCGGAGGGCATGCAGACCTCCGCTCGGACGGTACTGGCCACCGTGACACGGATCTCCGGGGACATTGAGCGATCGTTCCGGCCGCGATTGGCCGTGGATCTTGGTTCGGCTGGCCACATTGTCACAGGAGCGCCGAACCGCGCCGGAGGGTCCGTAACCATCCAGGTGACGGCGATCAATCCGGTCGCAGAACCCGCGAGCGAGACCGTCAACCGCGGCCTCGCCTACGCCGGGATGCTCGGGGTGCTGTAGGCGCCGCATGGAGCGCGCGTTCTCAGCTATGAAGCGAGCAGATCGAAGTGAAAGCCCACGACGAAGAGTCCGAGCGACATCCACCGGATGATCAACGCCATCTGCGGATTGATCAGCAGGAAGGAAAACCGAAGCAGCAGCAGCACGAGTGATACCCCGATCGCCCAGCCGATAAGGTTCGCGACGATCGACTCCGTGTCGAGGCGGGACGGCGTAAGGACGCCGACCACGCCCCCCACCACAAACGGTACGACGGGAAAATGCCACACCTGCACGTTCAAAAGACGCTGGATCCAATGACCGTAACGGGAGAACTTCTCAGGGCCGACGAGGTCAACCACGATAGTGACACCGCTGAGGAAGCTGAGGATCTTCCCGCCGCGTCCCCACCAGATCATCTGCATGCCCAGGAGATCGTTGCCGAGGGTGGACCTGCCGTCCAACCATAGCTGCCATGCGTCGAAGTAGCTGATGTCGGTCACGAGCGCAGCCTAGAAGCGGCGAAAGTGTCTGCCTAGGGCGTGATCACAGGACTTCTGCGTCGAGATGGACAAGTAGGAGGAGCTGATGCCGACATACCTGCTCGACGGGGTCGCCCTGGACCACCCGGCCGGGTGCTGGCGGACCAAGGTCGGCACCAAGCGCCGCCCCTTGCCGGGCGTGCGCTCGGTGTCGGTCAAAGTGCCCGGCGTCGCCGGTGAGCTGCCGGTGCACGGGCTGGATCTGGAAACGACGACGCTGCCGCTGGTGATCGGAGTGACCGGCCGCACCCCGTCGGGCGGGGCCGGCGGATTCGAACAACTGGAGCGCAACCTCGAAGCCATCTCGGCCATGCTCGGCGTCCGCCACCGGCTGATGGACCTCACCTACACCGCCGGATCGATCGTGCGCGTCGCCCAGGTCACGGTCGAAGCGGTGTCGGAGCCGGAGATCAACACCTCGGCGGCCCGAGCCCGGCTCACCGCAGTCGTCAAGATCCCCGCCGTGTACTGGCGGGACCCCATCGAAGCAGTGTGGACGGGATCGGCGAACGCCGCCAGCCAGCCGATCACGCCGCTGGCGGGTTCGACCGGCCGGATCGTGGACGCGCTCGTGCGCGTCACCGGTCCAGCCGTCAACCTGAGCGTCACCGACGTTGTCACCGACGTTGCCACCGGCGCGACCGTCGGTCGGCCCTCCGGCCTGCTCGCCGGAGAGCGGCTGCTGATCGACTGCGGGCAGATGCGGGCGCGGCTCGTCACGACAGACACGTGGGATTTCACGGGCGGCGCGGACGTGACCGGCCAGATCACCGCCGCTGGCCCTGGAAGCGCGTCTCGGTGGCTCCACCTCACGCCCGCGATCGCGGTAGGCGATCCACACTCGCGGACGGTCCTGATCACCGCGGCAGCCACGTCGACCACCGCGGCCTCGGGTCTGGAGGTCCGGGCTCGGCGCTCGTTCCTGTGACCAGAGCCACGATCAGACCTCGAACTCGGCCACCACCGGCCGATGATCTGACGTCGGGTGCTCCTCGTGGATGACCCGGTGGCTGACCATCGACGTGCGCGGCAGAGTGGTGTGGATGCGGTCGCACCGGTAGGCCGGGCCGTTGCCATGTCCCACGGTCGGGTCGCTGTCGCCGAGGATCGCGCCGACGTCGTGCAACCCCGTCCCTTCGAGTTCTTCCGCCGGGCGCCGATCGTACTTTCTGCGGATGACAGCCGTGATGGTTGGAGGGCACCGCGTACCCGTGCATGCCCAGCGCCCGCTCGGCCTGACGCAGCCGCCGCCACCCGTCGCGGTCGTCGTTCTTGAGCTCCTGCAGGGCGAGCACGTGCAGGTCGAGCGTGGCCAGCATGTCGAGCTGCCTGCACCACCTGTCGTCCTGTCCGTCGTCGATGCCTCCATCGTTGAGGTTGAAGGTAGCGGCCCGGATGAGCGTCGTGCCGGTCATGCGATCCTCCTGGCTCGTGTGTTCGGATGTGGTGTGCTCGGAGACGGTGGAGGGCCGAGACCGCCGGAATCAGTGAGCGGTCTCGGCCCCAGCCGCCCTGGCCGGGCCCGTGTCCAGGGCGGGAATGCCTGGCGCGAAAGGGCGGGACAATCGCGCCGGGCGGAGGCGACGTCGTCAGGCGACGGTGTCCGGCTCCTGCGCCTGACGCGGCAGCTTCTCCAGGTCGAAGTCGCCGCGCTCGATGTGCTCCCTGACCGTCGCCCACTCCTCCGCGTTGAGGTTCAGCGGGTCGCCGTCGGCCTCGACGTTCCACAGCGTCGCCGCGTGCGCGACGTCCGTCCGCAAGCGGACGGACCCGTCCGTCGGCTTGCCGTCCTGCACGGCGCGCAGGAACTGCGCCCAGCCGTCCAGGCTCGCCGTCAGCACGCGCTCATCGACACGCATCTCCACGTGGTCGTTGACACGCTCGACCACGGCCGGGCATCTGTCTTTCGCTGTCATGGCAGTCCTCTCGTTCGGCTGGTGGTGTCTTCCAGGAGTCGTGGACGGCCGGCGCCATCCCGGTGAAACCGGCCGTCCGCGGTTGTGCTCGCCAGCAGCAGACGTGGCGAGTTCCAGAGGTGGCCAAGGCCCGGACGAGGGTCGTAGCCCTGGCCACCTGCTCCACGTTGGTGGAGGTGTTCATCTCATCTCGGAAGAGACGAGCATCCGGCGTGAGCCGCGACGGGGCGCCGGAGCTTAGCGGCAGCGCAGCAGGTGGAGCAGGGTGTCGAGTTCCAGGGCGGTGACCAGCAGCACGGCGTGCGGCTGACTGGGCCGACGTAGCGCCGCGACTCCTTCCGCTCCGGCGATCGGCACGAACTCCAGCCCGTTCTCCTCACCAGGCCGGATGGGGGCGAAGAGCTCCTCATCGAATGAGTGGCCGTCGAGGTTGCGCCAGTCGCGCAACGCCTTCATGAGGCGACGACTTCCGAACTGGCGCCCCCGGCCAGCCGTGCGCACCTCCGAGCTGGCAGGCCGGGGGCTGTCCGGGAGGGATACGCCCTCGTGGGGCGACGCCGGTATATGGGTGCGGCGAATCCTGGCTGAGGTGCGCAGATGACGGCACCCGTCTCCATGTCACGTCGCACACGGATCAGCAGGTGCGTGCGGAGGTAGGACACTGAGACTTCCCGGGGGTCAACTCCGGCGATGCGGAGCTCCCCTCGAAGGGGAACACCGGGCATCAGCTTGAAGGCGTCGAGGAGGTGGTGCGTGGCCCGCAATTGGTCGCCCGTCACGCCGGATATTTCCCGGTTGGCGTCATTGGTGAGCCGCCAAGTGAAAACAGTTGTGAAGGGTGCCTTCGCGTGCAGCATGGGAATCTCCGGGATGGGGGTCGGGCGGTTTTCGTGGAACGCCTTTCCCGATTCGATGGGCGTTCATGGGGCGTACGAGTAGCCTGACCACCACAGCAGGTCGGGGCTAGAGTCGGCACGTCCGCAGATGTCCGCAGGTGTCCGCGGACACTAGCAGACACAGGTCAGGTGGGCGGACACTGATGGCAGAGACCTTCGGACAGGTGCTCCACCGTCTGCGGCAGGATGCGGATCTTCCTCTTCGTGCCCTCGCGCAACGAGCAGCGGTGGGCAAATCCACCATTGACGATCTGGAGAAAGGCCGTAGAAACCCGACACGGCGAATCGCCGTCGCGCTCGATACGGCCTTGTGTGCGAATGGCGAGCTTCTTGCTGTTCACGAGAGATATGAGGTTCTCGGACAGCATGCGGAGTTTCGCCCCCCTACCCACGAGATGGGCTCGGTGCGTACTCTGGGCTTCGATGACGTCGATGACGGGGAGGACACCACGGAACGCCGTCGCCTGCTGCAGATAGCCGCCGGTACTGCTTTGGGAGCGGCCCTTGACGGAGAAGTCGTCCGGCGACGGCTCAACACCGTGATAGGCGCTCGCCGCAGCACCGAGGAATGGGCCGTCGTCCACGAGGGGCATCTCCACGCGCTTCGGACCCGTCCGGCCCTCCAGGTCGCCCGCGACGTCGCCGTCGACTTGGACACCCTGGCGAGGCAGATGGAGAGCGCGGGCGTCGAGGAACGGCGCGAGCTGCATAGGGCGACCGCGATGCTCGCTGCCATCCACGCCAACGTGCTCACCCGCATGGGGCAGCACGGAGCAGCCATCCGGTGGTGGGAGGCCGCGCGCTGGGCCGCCGACGCCTCACGAGACCTGGCGCTGCGGTTGCTGGTTCGCGCGGAGGAGGCCGGTCATGGCCTGTACGGGCAGCAGTCGCCAGAAACCATCCTGCGGCGTGTGGCCGAGGCCGGCCACCTCACTGGCGGAAAACCGGTGCTCAAGCTCATCGGAGCCGAGGCCAAGGCCCTGTCCATGATGGGTCGCCATGAGGAAGCCCTCAACGTGCTCCGTCGACTGGTGGCTCTTGCTGAGCAGGGGGCGCACGGTGACAGGTTGGGATTCTGGCAGCCGGACGCAATCGCTTTCACCCGGTCCTGGGTGTACAGCGCCGCAGGGATGGAGGACGCTGCGGCGCAGGCTCGTGAGGCCGTGCGCGGGTACGCGGGAGACTACGTCTACCAGGTGAACGTTGAGCTTCATGGCGCTTGGGCGGTCATCGCTCAGGGGGGGTGTCGATCAGGGGCTTGGCCGCGCGACGGAGGTATTGGCCGCCGTGCCGGCTCGGTTCCGCAGCACCCACGTGGTGGAGACGGCCCGGATGGTGCTGCAAGCGGTGCCCGTCGAGCAGCAGGCCCGCCCGGCTGTCGCGGACCTGCGTTCGATGCTGGCGATCGAGGCCGGGTGACGGATCTTGACTCGGGAGAAGGGAGTTGGGTCCGTCATGCAGGGAGTATTGCCCCGGGCCGCCGGGACATCTGGCGAACGGTTGAGCTTCCCGGTCACCAGATATCCGCAGGCATGCACGGGGCGCGAGGTCAGGCGGCAGCGAGCAGGTCAGGCATGGCTAGTGGGCGGACTGGGCTCATCGTGCCCAGGCTGCCGGATGCCAGAGCGGGTCGGCTGCCTCGGACAGGACGAAGCCGGCCGTCCAGTCGCTGATGCGGGGCCGGTCGGCGCTGTCCCATTGCTGGGTGAGGGCGGTCAGTTGGTGGGCGAGGTCTTGGTGGCCGGTGAAGCGGATGGCGCCGTCGCGTTGCACCCAGGCGGTGCCGCGGCCGGGCTCGTGCAGGCAGACCATGCCCAGGGCGGCGTCCAGGCCGGGCGTGTAGGCGCGGATGGTACGCGGGTCGGCGGCGCCGAGGGCGAACCACAGGTCGAAGTAGCGGTCATCGGCCAGGGCGGGAACAGTGCCGGGCCAGACGGTTAGCCCACCGTCGGCGGGCACCTCGCCGGGCGGCGAGGTCTGGTCGGCGGGCCGGCCGTAGAGAGGGCCGCCAGCGGCCATGAAGTCGCTGGACAGTATCCCGCGGCCGATGGGCCGCCCGGCGCCATCGAGCGTGATGGCCAGGGTGGGGTGGAATCCGGCGTGAGCGATAGGGGCCAGGATGAGCCCGCCGGGCGCGAGCTGCTCCAGCCATCGCGGCGAGATCCCGGTGATGCCGCAGGTGACGATGATCCGATCGTACGGGCCCCGGTCGGGGTGTCCGAGGTAGCCGTCGGCGACGTACGCGGCTGTGTTGCTCGCGTTGGCGCGCTGCAGGGCCGCCTGCGCTTCGGCGACGATGACCTCGCTGACGTCCACGCTGACCACGTCGGCGCCGGTGATGGCGGCGATCAACGCCGCGTTGTAGCCGGTGCCGGCGCCGATCTCCAGCACCCGCAGGCCCGGCCGCAGGTCGAGGGCCTCCAGCATGCGGGCTACCACGCGTGGCATCGAGGCCGAGGACGGGCGTCCGGCCGCGTCGCTGGGCCGGTGCGTCATCAGCGCGACGTCGGAGTAGATCTGGTCGAGCAGGTCGTCGCCAGGCGGGTCGCCGAGGCGGGTGTAGGCGTCGCCGCCGGTGTAGAAGCCGGTGATGAACAGGTGCCGGGGCACGGTGGCGAAGGCGTGGTGGACGGCGTCGGTGCGGATGGCGCCGAGCTCGCGCAGCTGCTCGGCCAGGCGGGCCATCCGGCCAGCCGTGCTCTCGGTGGCGGGGGCGGTGGTCATGGGGCTCCTTCCGGGCCGACGGTGTAGGTCGGCGTGTAGGCGGCGATGACCTCGGGGTCATCGCCGATGGGCTGGCCGTCGGCCTGCACCCAAGCGTGGGACATCAGCGGCGGGTAGCGCATGCCAACGCGCCAGGTCGGCCATGTCAGATACAGTGCGCGGCAGGCCAGCGCGGTGGCGATGGAGCGGGGCAGGCAGCCGCGTCCGCTGCCGCAGCGTGGGCTGAGCGTGGTGATGACGGTCTGAGCGTGGCGGGCCTGCTGCGCCGTAGCCCGGCTGAAGCCTCGGGCTCGGACGGCCAGATGCGCGGCCAGCCGGTCCGGGTGGGAGCGGTGGCGGGCCAGCAGCAGCCGGGTGGCCAGCAGCGCCGTTCGGCCGCGCAACTGCTCGCGTCCGGTCAGGGCGATGGGTTCGGGCAGCGCGACCAGCGTGCTCATCCTGCCTGCCTCAGTAGTTGCCGGTTGGTCAGGTCGGCCACGAGCGCCGCCACGTCGGCGAGGGCGCGTTCGGTGCCGACGGCGTAGGCCGCGGCGAGCTCTTGGGCGGCTTGCTCGCAGGTGCCGCCGGTCAGCAGGACCTCCAGCGTCTGCGTGGCGGTGGGGTTGAGCGCGAAGTAGCCGCCGCGGCCGCCGTCAAACAGCAGCGCGCCGGTCCGGCGCACGGCCGGGGCCAGGTTCCAGGACATGATCACTACCTCCGGTTCGGTGGCGCAGCCACAACTCCATGGCGAGGGTCTCGGTCAGGAACGCCAGCGGCAGCCCGCCGGCCACGCTGGACGGGCCGGTGCCGGTCAGGGCTCGCCGCAGCAGGGCTGCGTCGATGACGCCGGCGCGGGCCAGGGCGCAGTCGTCGCCGAACAGCTCCAGCAGGTGCGGGGCGTGCGCGGCCAGCCCGGCGTGCAGGTCGTGGTTGTGGTGGCCCTTGTCGCGGCGCACCAGCAGGCCGGGGGCGATCGGCGCCAGGGCGGCGGCCAGCAGCGGTTTGGGCTGGTAGGGGGTGGTGCGCACCTCCGGCCGGGTGGCCAGGCAGGCGTCGATGACCGCCTGATCGAAGTACGGGAAGTGCGCGGGCACGTCGTGCTGGGCGAGCGCGTCGCGGTAGGCGGCGGCGCGGCGGGCGCAGGCGCGGATCCGGGTCACGGTGGCGTGCGTGACCGTATCGCCCTCGGGCGGGTCGAGCATGTCCAGCAGGGTGGCCGCCTGTTCGGTGGCGGCGGCGGTGGCCCACGGCGGTAGCAGGGGCACGGCTTCGGAGCCGGTGACCAGCGTCGGCCGGAACGTCGGCCGGGCAGAAGCCGGTGCCCACCGCAGCGACGCGCCACCCGCATCCCGCCGTGGACCCCGCCATGAGGGGCGGGCGCGTAGCAGGGCGGCCAGTAGCGGCAGCGTGCCGACGCCGGACAGGGCGGCGTAGCCGCGCAGGTGATGCCAGGCCAGTCCGGGCCGCCGCCACAGATCGAAGAGGTGGGCCAGGGGCGCGAGGAGTACTTCGTCACCGCCTTGGCCGTTGAGGTGGGCGGCGCTGCCGTACCGGGTCAGCACGCCGGTCAGGTGCCGGATGCGGGCGCTGGAGACCATGAACGAGGCCGGCTCGTCGGTCACGATCGGCTCGGCCAGGCCGTCGAACAGCAGTGGGTAGCTGCAGGCTTCGAGCACCTGGTGCTCGGCTGGGCGCAGCCGGTTCGCGGTGTGGCGGGCCCAGCGCACGTCCGGGTTGTCGGCCGTGGCCGAGGCCACGGTGAGCAGCAGTGTGCCGCCTTTCGGGCGGGCCCGGCAGGCGAGGGCGGCCAAGGCGGCCGAGTCCCAGCCGCCGGACAGTTGCACGCTGGCGCGGCCGGCTTGGGACACGGCGGCCTCGACCGCCCGCGACAGTGCCGTGCGCAGCAGCTCGGCGCCCTCGGTCAGCGTCAGTACCGCCGCCGGCGGCCGCCAGTAGCAGGCGGCGCTGACGCCGTCATGGTCCAGGCGCAGGCGGTGGCCGGGCGGCACCGGCACCACGCCGCGGTAGGGTGACAGACGCGACCACAGCAGATCGGCGGGCATCTCCGGGTTCAGCAGCCGGGCGCCCAGCCAGCGCTCATCAAGCGCGCCGCCGGTCAGCGCCGCCAGGGCGGCGGCCCGGTCACCCGCCACGGGCAGGCCGTCGTCGAGGCGGCTGTGGAACAGGCGTCGCAGACCGGCCACGTCCCCGTACAGGCTCACCTGCCCCTCGGCACAGGTGATGAGGTGGAAGCTGCCCGGCAGCCGCAGCAGGTCCTCGACACGGCCGCGCCCGGCCTGGGCGGCGGCGCGCCGGAGTTCCCGGTCGGGGGCAGGGCAGAATCCGGCGATAGCGATCCGCAGCCTTCCCGCGGCGGCCGTGCGCAGCTCGTCGCCGTATCGCTGGGGCGGGGCGGGGGTGTGGTAGCCGTACCCGATGATCCAGGGCCGTCCCGAGGCGTGGCGGGCGAGCACGCCGCCACGGGCGGCCAGCAGCGTATCGCTGGCCGCCCGGGCGATGGCCGCGTCGGGCAGGGCCACGAACCAGGCGCTGTGCGCGGCGGTGGTCATCGGCTCAGCTGGGGTAGTACTGGCCGGCGTCGGAGTCGTCGCTGGTGTCCTTGCTGTAGCTACCCAGCGTGCTGGTCGCGAACGAGCCGACGGGGCTCAGGTGCGGAGCCTCATAGCCGGCCGGCGTGGGGTGATCCATGGTCATCCTCCAGGTGACGGGGTGGCGCAGTCGCCTGCACCGAGCGAGCGGGGATTACTCGCTGTAGGAACACCGTCACCCATGGGCCGCGAGCGGGCCAGCTTACGCGTTGTCCACCCTTTGTCGATGCGTTGGCGTCGCCACCGGGTGGGCCGCCGGTCAGCAGGCCGGCAGCAGCGACAGCAGGGCTCGGTGATAGGTGGCCTGCACGGGCGGGATGGAGTCCAGGCGGATCTGCTCGTCGGTGGCGTGCAGGCCCCGGTAGTCCACGCCGAACCCGGCGATGGCGGGGATGTTCAGCCCGGCCAGGTAGTTGCCGATGTTGGACGGCCCGGCCACCTTGGCCTGCGGGTGGAGCCCGGTTGCCTGGGCCGCCGCCAGCAGCGCCGCGCGCAGCGGCTCGTGCTCGGGCAGGGCGAAGGCGGGCCACCGGGTGGTGACGGTCAGGTTGGTCGGCGGGGTGTCCGGCCAATCCGCGTCCAGACCGGCGAGCGTCGAGCGCAGCAGGGCCAGCGCTTGCTCGGCCTCGAATGCCGGGGTGAGGCGGATATCGACGTGAAGGATGCAGAGGTCGGGGATGGTGGAGTAGCCCTCGCCGCCGTGGATCGCGGTGACGGTCAGCTTCGGCGGCAGCGGGAAGCCTGGCCCGCCGGGACCGGGCAGCGGCGCCCGGTGCAGTCGCGAGGTCGCCTCGGCCGCCTTGTGGATGGCCGACGGCGCGGCCCTGCTGCCGCCGGAATGGGCGGCGATGCCGTGCACCTGCACGCGGGCGCGCAGCACGCCGCGGCCACCGGTCACGACGTGGTCCAGGCCGGGGTAGCCGATCATCACCCCATCGACGCGGTGCGGCGCGTCTTCTCGCTCGAAGAAGGCTTTCGCGCCGCCGAAGCCGCCGGTGTGCTCATCGATGTCGAACAGCAGCACCACGCTGCCCCGCCAGGTGCGGGCCGCCCGGTGGAGCCGGGCGGCGATATGAGCGAAGATTGCCGCCCCCGCCTTGGAGTCCGAGGAACCCCGGCCATGCAGCCATCCGTCGTGAATTCGTCCCGAGGTGGGCGGGTAGGCCCAGGCCGCGTCATCGCCGAACGGCGCGGTGTCCAGGCAGGCGTCCAGCACGTAACAAGGGCCGGGGGCGTCGCCGGCCACCTCGCACACCAGCGCGACCACGCCTCCGCCCGGTCCGGCCAGGTGCGCGCACGGCAGGCCGTGAGCGGCCAGCCATCCGGCCATGTGGTCCAGCACCGGCTCGTAGGCGTCGATGCCACCCCGGCTGGGAACACGCACGAGCTCCCGGGTCAGCTCCACCACACTGTCGTGATCCTGGTGCGCCGCCCGCACCGGATCGACGGGGCCGCCACCGGCGTCCCCCACGGTGTCATCCACGCGCCCTGTCATCCAGCCTCACCCGCTCCGTTCCGGCACCAGCACATCCAACGCGGCGACCTCCGTCGTCGTCTCCACCCGGCGCGCGGCGGCGTAGGCCTGCCTGCCATGATCCAGCAGCCGGGCGGCCGGCGCCGCCCCCAGCATCACCCCCGAGTCGAACGCTTCGTGCGAGGTCAGCGACGGGATCGGGACCACGGCCGTCTGCTCGCTGGCGCAAAACCACCGCTCCGGCATCGCCACCGTGTCCTCCACCAGCCCCAGATGCAGCGTCTTGACCCCCAGGCCACGATCACGCGGGTCACGCAACCGCAGCAGCCGCAGCAGGTGATCCTTGAGCACCTGGTGGTGCGGCGGGCCGAACAGCACCCGGTAATAGACCAGCCCCGGTCGCTCGGCCAGCACCGCCTCAGTCGCCTTCAGGTACCCCGCATCGCGCGAGCGCGATCCGGTCACCACCAAGCACCGCTGCGCGCCTCTCACCGTCGCCAGCATCGCCTGCTGCAGCTCCTCGAACCCAGTCAGCAGGCCCAGCCCGGCCTGCTCCGGCAACTGCTCGTCCTGGAAGGCGAACAGCTGCCGCGGTGATCGTCCGTAGATCTCACACAACGTCTTGCGATGACCGATGCTGGTCGTGTGCCGGGCCAGCTCCCAGCCCGACACCATGCTCGGCGTCACCCCCGACTGGCCGCCCGGCGTCCGCAAGTCGATCTCCTCGACTACGTCCTCCAGCGTCCAGTTACGCGCCAGCCGCGCCTGACGCAGCGGCGAGGGCGCACGACTCCAGCGCGACGAGCGACGAGGCATACCAGCCTCCTCCCCGCCAAGGCGGGTCCAGGGCGCCAGCCGTCCGGCACCAGGCACCCCCGATAATGCCCCGTCCTTTCGACTCGGGCAGGTCATTCGCGACGAGACCCTGCGAGCGGCACGCGTGTGATCTTCTGCGGCGCTTCCCGAATGAGGGGAGGTGACACGACCATGCTGGAGCTGCGGTTAGTCGTTCATACCCCCAATGAGGCCCGTCTGGGGGTTCTTCCGCACCCGCAGAGCGTGGAGGTTGCGTGCCCGCTGGATGACGTGCCCGCGCTGACGCTGTCCTACAGCGCGAACGCGGTGAACGCGGACCTGCTGGGCGGGCCGGTCGAGGTCGCCGTCGAATGGAGCATCGACGGGCAGACCTGGATGGAAGGGCCAGACGCGCGGTTCCTGCGGATCAAGCAGCGCGGTGACGGGACGGACCGGGCCGGGATGAAGCGGTTCGAGCTGCCCGGCTACGTGTGGCAGCTCCGCAAGCTGCTGTTGTTCCCTGGGGCGGCTCCGCTGGTGGAAGGGAAGAGGGCGTTCCTCAGCGCGACGCCGGGGGCGATCCTGGCCACGTTCCTGCAAGAGGGGCAGGCACGCGGCGCGGCGGCTGGCTTCTCGTGGGACTTCACCCCGACCCACGACAGCGCTGGGCAGCCGTGGGCGAAGATCTTGACGATCTACTACCAGCCGGGCATCGACGCGCTGACGACGCTGATCAACCTGGCCGAACAGGGCACGCTCGATTTCCGCATGGCCGGGCGGACGTTGCAGGTGTACAACGCCGACACCGAGCTGGGGCGGGACCTGGCCAGCGGTAGCGGGCCGGTTGACTTGCGGTTCGGCCGTGACGTGGTCGCCGCTCCCGATATCGGCACCTACGAAGATGCGGCCACGTCGGCGCTCGTGGTTGGCGATGACGGGTTCCGCATGTCGTTCACGAACGGGGCCGCCGAAGCTCCTTGGGGCCGGTGGGAAACCTATATCGGTCAGGGCGGCGTGAGCGATCCGGGTACGGCGCAGCTCCTGGCCGAAGCGGTGCTGTTGCGGGCTGGGCACGAGCGGGTGCAGCGGACGCGGCAGATCACTCCGCACACCGCGCGGTGGCTGCCGTGGCGGGATTACCGGCCCGGCGATCGGATCCTCGCGCCGGGCGAGGCTGGGGCCATGGAGAGCCTGCGGGTCCGGCAGATGACCGTCACCCGGGACGAGAAGGGTGTCCTCGGCGGCAACCTGGTGCTCAACGATCGTCTGCTGGAAAGGGACCTGCGGCTGGCTCGCCGCACGGCCGGCATCGTCGGCGGGAGTACGGCCGAGGGCGGGTCGGGTGCGCGGCCCGCGCCGGAGTCGCCGACGCCGCGCACCCCCGCGGCCCCGGCCGGGCTGATCGTGAACCCGCTGGCTTACATCGACGAGCACGGCCTGCCGCGCGGGCAGGTGGCCGCCGCGTGGGGCGCGGTCATCACCGACGTCAACGCCGTCGCGCTCACCGTGGGTGGATACGAGCTGTTCATGCGGATCAACGAGGTCGGGGCGCCGTGGTTCCTGGTGACCGCGACGGAGGCCGCCGATACCAACGCCACCTACTCGCCGCTGGTGGTCGGCCAGCAGTACCAGTTCAAGGTCCGCGCCGTGAACTTGGGCAAGAAGGGCCCGTTCTCCAGCTCGGTCGCGGTGACGATCCCGGACGACGTGGATGCCCCGCCCGTGCCGACTGCCCCGGCGCTGGAGTCTCGTCTTGGTGTCGTCCACGTGGCATGGGATGGTCTTGGGGTCGGTGGTGTGCCGATGCCGGCCGACTTCCACCGGGTGCTCGTCTGGATGCAGGACCCGCTCGCTCCGGGCTGGCAGGAGATCGGGGCGCTCGACGCGGCCGGGTCGCTCGTCGTTCCCGGCCTTCCGTACGACCTGGACCGGGAGTTCTCGTTCACGAGCATCGACCGGTCCGGGAACAGCTCGGCCCGGTCGGCGACCGGGATGATCGCCGCGGTGCGGCTCGTCGAGGGCGACGCGGCCGACGAGTCGATCACCACCGGCGCCATCGTGGCCAACGCGATCACCGCGGCGAAGATCGCGGCCGGGCAGATCCTCGCTGGGCACATCGCCGCCAACCAGATCACGGCGGCAAAGCTGGAGGCCATCCTCACCCTGGCCACCCGCATCGTCGCGGGAGTCGCCACCGGGGCCAGAGTCGAGCTCAACGCTGACGGGCTGCAGGCGTACAACAACTCCAGCGTGCAGACCGTGTCGGTCTCGTCGGCGTCCGGAGCCGTCAGCATCGTCGGCCAGCTCGCGACCGGCGTGTCCGGCCGCCGCATCATCGTCAATCCGGCCGGGGCAGCTGACCCGGAGATCAGGTTCATGCCGGGGACCGGCACGAACTCGGCCCGCATCTGGACCGACACCGACGCCGCGATCCGGCTGAACTCCGGCAACAGCCCTGACGGCACCCGCCGCTCGGAGGTGATCCAGCGCGGCGACGAGTGGCGCATGCACATGGTGCAGACCGCCGACGGGCTCGCCGGCGGCGGTTACATGTTCGCGCAGCCTGATGAGCTCGAGGTCGGCTACAACGACATCGGCGGCAACCTCAACCGGTTCCGCTTCTCCGCCGCAAGCACGGGGTTCATCGGCAAGTGGTCGTACAGCACATCCGGCGCGGGTTTGATCATGCGGGCGGTGTCGCTGTCAGGCGGGTCGGCCTACAACGTGACGTGGGGCGGTCCGATCATGCAGACCACCCCGCGCGCGGTGTTTACTCCAGACAACCCTATTCCAGACAGACTGCACTTTTACCTGCGAAACCCAAGCACATCCGGATTCGAACTACGGTCCAACGAGTCATCTCTTGGGACGCCAACGGTCTTCGCAGTCCTGTTGGATATCTGGGCGTGGCGGGGCCTAAAACTGGGGGTTGTCGCATCACATGCAAATAGTGACAGGAAGGCACCTACTGACCTGTCTGACTTCATCCTCGATACAGACTTCCGCATCGACGCAGAATGCACCATCCGCCGACGCTGTACGCGTAAGCAGAGGCTTGATCTCGATGGTCGCTCGCAGAGTGAGAGACTCTTCACCGCTCCACTTGTCGCGGCTAGCAATTTGACGCAAGATCTCATTGATCAGTGCTTGCCCGATCGACTCAGGTGTAGCAACGGAACTGAGCTTTTCGGCTACCCTTAAGCGTATGACGCTGACGTCCATAACAGATCCCGATTTTCTAGGCGTGTGGCGAGTATCTGCTCAATTTTCAGCGTCGTCAATGGCGCTTCGCATGATCGAGAAATAGAGATCCTCTTCGGAGGGGTAGGCGCACTTAGCTAATGGTTCAACATTGGTCTATTTCACAGGTTCGCGAGGTCGTCAACGAGCACGAGGACGCCTGGCTGATCCACTACGACCCGATCGACGGTGACCTGCGTGACGCGTTCGTCGCGTACGTGCCGAAGGAGGCGTTGGAGTGGCGAGCGGCGGAGTTCGGCCTGACCACGGTCGATGAGGCGCTGGAGGTACAGCTGTACCTGCCGCTGCTCGCGCCCGGTCAGGCGGCCGGGACTCTCGACATGCTCAACCCGTCCGCGATGCCGGTCGAGCAGGCCCACGCACACGTCACCGAACTGCTGGCCACATGCAAGAAACAGCACGGCGTGATCCAGCAGCCAGCAAGCAACGTGCGGACGGGGCGGGCCGACCCGCTGACGGTTATAAGGGAGCGAACACGGATCGACGTCGTGCGTACCACCGCGATGCGGCTGGAGATTGACCGAGCCCTTCTCGCGAGAGAGGGACAGCAAGAGGATAATTGAGGACCTGTGACAGCTAGGCCATGGGTGACGAGAAGCGACTCCCCGGCCTTTGAAGTCGCATCGCCGAGCTGTGCTGCTTCAGAAAAGCGCAGATGTCAGGGTGCGGCATCGATCAGCCTCATCGTGCCATCGGATGCGACATCTATATTCCTATCGCCGCCTTCGAACGCGATCCCAGGGAACTTCGGCGCCGGGGTGAATGGGGGGATATCGCTCGAAGTAAAGCCAGTCGTCGAGAGGCGTACCCAGTTGCCGTCTGTATCTGTGTGCTGCCACACGAAGAAGATCACGCCGCCCAGCGTAATCCTGATATGGTGGGCGGGAAAGTCGGATCCCTTGCTGCACCACGGGATCCATTGATAGTTGACGAAAGTTGAGCGTCCTGGAGAGCAGGTCTTCTCGTAATCTGGATCGGGCTCGAGGTTGGTAAGGGTGAGGGCGTTAGTTGAGAAGTTGTTCACGAAGTGGAGTTCGCTGATCGCTCCCATAGCATCATGCCTCCTCGGTCGGGATAGCGTCTTTGGCCTCCCGCCATGCGTTATTCAGGATCCGTCCCTGGAAACCGTCTCTGGGGCTCCACGACAGTTCGGCTGGGTACCATTGGTCACGGCGGGTGATGACTACGGAGAAATCGTCACCCTCACCTTGCATGCTTATGTCGAAATCTGAAGGGACGCTCACGCCGTCTCTGGCGAGGAAGTCTCGAGTGTCTATGGATGTACGCGAGGCAGTGCTTGACATCTCCGCGAGTCCGCGCACCGCTTGGGGTAGTCGCGGATTTTGGATGAGTTTCACGATCATTTCGTGCAGACGCAACTCGTGGACTGCCCGATCGATTCTTGCCTGCAGGTGCTCGATCCGTTGCCGGTGGCCATCGAGATAATGCTGCAGATCTGTACGCTCCTCGTCGACATTCATTGCGAATGCACCTTCTCAGGAATCGACGATCCATTGAGGCGCTAGATCATGTCAGGCTTGATCTAGCCGCTTAGTTAGCTGGATGCGTTCAAAGTAGCGCGCTGCATGCCAACGAGCAAGCGCAGGTGCAGAAGACATCCTTACTCAGGCAACGCCATCATGCCTGACCTGTGCTGACGTGCACCTCTGGCCGATATAGGACACATAATCTACAACTTTCGCTGGAGCGAAAGCCTTGTCGTCCCAAGGGCTCAGGTTCATGGACGTGAATGTCCGTCGCGGACTTGATCAGTTGGAGGCCATGCCGAGGCACGGCATCGCAAAGGGGTAGGTCGTGCAGATCATCATTCCAAGCGAGCCGATGCGTTACGGGCTGCGCTTGATTGCTTATCAGCCGAACGGGCCGCGTCTTGGCCTGCTCGGGCAGCATCTCGGGTTCGAGGCCGCGCTGCCGCTGAACGATATTCCGGCGCTGCGGCTGACGTACTCGACGCACGCGGCCGGCGCGCAGTGGCTGGCGCAGCCGTGTGAGATCGCGATCGAGTGGTCTGCGGGCGGGGCGTGGACGGAGCCGCAGGGGGGCCGGTTCCTGCGGATCAAGCGCGGTTCGGACGCGAGCGATCACGCGGGCCCGTTGTCGTTCGACGCGCCGGGCTGGTCGTGGCAGCTACGTAAGCTGGTGCTGTACCCGGGTGCCGGGATGGTGGACGGGAAGCGGCCGTTCAACGCGGCCACTCCGGGCGCGATCCTGCGGACGGTAGTCGATGAGGGCCAGGCGCGGGGGACGCTCCCGGGCCTGGCGGTGGACTTCACACCGACGCACGACAGCGCGGGGCAGCCGTGGGACAAGCTGCTGACGATCGGGCTGGACCCAGGCGCGGACCTGCTCACTCTGATGATCAATTTGGCAGAGCAGGGCGTGCTCGACTGGACCATGCAGGGCCGGGTGCTGCGCGCCTTCAACGAGGGCACGACGCTGGCCCGGGACTTCGCGACCGGTCCCGCTCCGGTGGACCTGCGGATGGGACGCGACGTCACCGACGCGCCGGACGATGCGACCTTGGAGGACGTCTCCACCGCCATCCTGATCGTCGGCGAGAACGGGCTGCAGGTCGAGGTGACCAACCCGGCCGCCCTCGCCCCGTGGGGCCGCTGGGAGACGTACCAGTCGCAGTCCGGAGTGTCGGACGAGGGGACCGCCCGCGTGCTGGCCCAGTACGCACTGGACCGGGCATCGAGGGAGCGGGTGCAGCACACCCGGCAGGTCACGCCGTACGCTGCCCGCTGGCTGGCGTTGCGCGACTACCGGCCGGGCGACACCGTGCTCGCGCCCGGCGACCAGGGCGTGATGCAGGGCCTGAGGGTCCGGCAGATCACGCTGTCGTGCGACGCGGACGGTGCGATCGGCGGCAATCTCGTCTTGAACGATCGGTTTCTGGAGCGGGACCTCAGGCTGGCGCGGCGCAGTCTGGGCATCCTGGACGGCGGCATCAGCTCGGGAGGCGGCGGGGGAACGCCGGCGCCGGACACCGACGGCCGCGTCCCGGCCGCGCCGGGTGGCCTGCTTGTCGAGCCGGCCGCATATCTGGACGAGCATGGCTACGCGCACGGGCAGGCCACACTCGGGTGGGGCGCGGTCACCGCGGATGTGAACGGCGGGGACCTGAGCGTCGATGGGTATGAGGTGTACGCCCGCCGCAACGAGGCGAACGTCCCGTGGGTGCTGGTCGCGCAGACCGACTCGGCCGATCGCACGGCGACGATCTCTCCGTTGGTCGTCGGCTGGGAGTACAGCTTCAAGGTGCGAGCGACGAACGACGGCACCAAGGGCGTGTTCAGTAGCCAGTTCGTGGTGCTCGTCCCGGACGATGCGACGCCGCCGCCGACCCCGTCAACGCCGCTCGTCGCCGCCCGGCTCGGAGTGATCCACGTGACGTGGGACGGCCTGGGCAGCGCGGGCGAGGCGATGCCGCTCGACCTCGACCGGGTCCACGTCTGGATGCGTGACCCGCTTGACCCGGCCGACACCGGAACCCGTGTCGGCTACCTGACCAGCGCCGGAACGGAGGTGATCCCGGGGCAGCCGTACGAGGCGGATCGGGAGATCTGGCTGAGCGCCGCAGACCGGTCGGGAAACGAGTCCGCGCCGTCGGCGCATGTCATCGTGGCGGTCACTCCGCTGGTGGACACCGACCTGATCGGGGAGGTCATCGACGGGGCGGAGCACATCATCACGGGGTCGATCCCGGCGGAAGCGAAGATCGTCGTCGGGTCTATCACTGCGGCGCTCATCCAATCCGGCGCCATTCAGGCGGGGCACATCCAGGCCAACGCCGTCGAGGCTGACAAGATCGCAGCAGGGGCTATCCAGGCCGGGCACATCGCGGCCAACGCGGTGACGGCGGGATCCATCTCTGCCGGGGCGGTCACAGCGAACAAGCTGGCGGCCACAGCGATCGACGGTAAGACCATCACCGGCTCGAACATCAGGACTGCGGCGACAGGCCGGCGGATCGACTTGCAGCCGCCCGGTACGACGTTCCCCGAGATGCGGTTCTACCCGGGCAGCGGTACGAACTACACGAGGCTGACGACCCGCGACGATTGGTTCGCTGGAGAGGCGACGTTCGAGATCACCTCGGGGACGAATCAGGGGCAGACCGCGGCGTCGTCCACGGTGGTGGCCGCTGGGTTCTTGTCGATGCAGGTCTTGAACTCTTCGCTGTCCACCCCCAACGGGGGGCTGATGGAGATCGCCGAAGGCTACGCCCGCTACGGCTACTTCAAGGACGCCGCGAGGGAGCAGTACTTCTGGTTCGACAACAGCGGCAGGACCAGGCACGTCGGGAAGTGGTGGGACTACACCCAGCAGGGCAACACCGCGGGCGTCTTCGCCGGATCGGTGACGTTCGGGTCCGGCCAGTTCGCGTCCTTCTCCTACGGCGCCACGATGGCCTCCAACATGGGGCCGGTCTGCGTCATGCGCGACGGAGCTGCTGGTAACAGCGGCGGCTCGTCGTTCAACCCGAACGCCTACTGGTGCGTGATCGCGTCGTCCGACACCGGGTTCACGGCCAAGAGCAGCACCACGACGAGCAAGGCGTACTACTTCTGGAGCCATCGACACTGAACAGGGGACACGGTGCCGGAGATCATGACCACGTGGGACGCCGAACTCGGCTACAGCCACACCTACATGCGCCCAGGCGCGGAGGCCGCGGCCGGGGCCCCGATGGGGCAGCAGAACCGCTGTGGGGGGTGTATCTGGTCAATGCCGCTGACGAGGTGGGAGTGCACGTCTTCCCGCACTCCACGTTCGAGTGGCGAGCGGCCGAGCACTCTCTTGACCCCGACGACGTTGACACGCTGCTGGACGTCATCCTGCACGAGGTGGCCATGCCCAGCCGCGACGACGCGCTCGTGCACGACGACCCGGGCGCGCTCGCCGTTCTGCGGGAGACGTACAACCTGCCCGGGTGTTCACACCGGGAGTCGCCGATGAGACGCGCCGTCAGGCGTGCCTCGCGCGTATCGCCGCGGTGAAGCGGCATCGGCTTCTCATCGCGCCCGCTCCGCAGCCGGAGCGGCAGGGCGCGCTAGAGTTCGTCGGCTCTGCCCGCGTCGCGCCTGCGGACCCGCTGACCCCGATCAAGGAGCTGACACGGATCGACCCAGTACGGGTGGCGGGCAAGCGCGCGTTCCTCGACTGGGTTCGGGCGACAGCGGAGGAGCCGGCCCGGCCGTCGTTCTTCGTGAAGCCTCCGGCCACGTTCGTGGGCATGAAGCCCAACGAGGTGTGACGTGAGCGACGAGTCCCCGAACCTGGCGCTCGCGCTGGAGACACTGCGCCGCCTGGTCGAGGTGGGGTTCGAGCGTACGAACGGCTCCACGACTCTCATTCTGCAGCGGTTGGACCAGGTCGATGACCGGCACGCCGAGCTGGTGAAGCGGGTTGAGCAGGACCGCGCCGCCGCCGAGACGCGGTATGCCGCTCTGGAGGCCCCCCTGGATGCGGTTGAGCGTGAAGCTGTGACTCGCACGCAGTTCTCCGAGCGGACACGGCAGTTCATCGCCGTGGTCACCGTGCTGGCCGCCGTGGCTGGTGCGGTGATCGCGCTGATACAGCTCACCCGAGGCTGATCCGGCACCTTGGCTTCCCTTCCCGCCGGTGCGGTGTTTCCGTGCCAGGACGGCGTGCTGCTCGTGCCCGCAGTCCTCCCGATCCACATCCCCGCCCATGCGTTCGGCCTGACCGTGGCCGAATGGCTCGACCTCGCCCGTGTGCAGGGCGAAAACGAAAGTGAGATGCCTCTATGAGCACTCATGCCCGCCGCTTCTACCTCCAGCGCGACCACGACGTGTCGGGCGTCTCCGGGACCGGCCGCGTCGCCGACGGCGTGCTGTGGCCGGACGGATCTGCCTCGCTGCGCTGGCGCGGAGACCGCCCTTCTGCCGTCCACTGGGACCGCTTCGATGACGCCGAAGAAGTCCACGGCCACGCCGGCGCCACCCGCATCATCTGGCTCGACTCCGAGAGTGAGGTCACCCTGTGAAGAAAGTTTCGCGCGCCGCGTGGAACGCACTCGCGCCGACCGCCCCCTACACCCGCGTGGACTCGACGCGCGGTGTGAAGATCCACTACACCGGCGGGCCCGTACCCGCCGACATCGCCGGCCCGACCAAGCACAAGCTGTGCGTTCAGCTCGTCCACCAGATCCAGCAGATGCACATGGACGGCGGCCGCGGCGAGAAGTACATCGACATCGGCTACAACCTGATCTGCTGCCCGCACGGATACGTGTTCATCGGCCGCGGCGCCCACCGGCTGCCAGCTGCGAACGGGGCAGGTCTCAACAGCCAGCACTACGCGGTGCTCGGTCTGGTCGGCAGTTCCGGCTTCACCGAACCGAACGATGCGATGCTGCACGCGCTGCGGGACGCGATCGAGTACCTGCGCGAAGAGGGTGACGCTGGGAACGAGATCAAGGGCCACCGCGACGGCTACTCCACCTCATGCCCGGGGAGCGCGCTGTACGCGTGGGTGAAGAAGGGCGCTCCTCGGCCGGACAAGCCGATCGAGAAGCCGATCAAGGTCATCTACGAGGACGGCATCCCGCTCTGGCCGGGCCGCGTCATCAAGCTGGCCGACCCGTACATGCAGGGCAACGACGTCAAGACATGGCAGGCCAAGCTCCGCAAGCGGGGCTGGACGATCGACGTGGACGGCATCTACAGCCCGAAGTCGAAGGCCGTGTGCGTCAGCTATCAGAACAAGGTGGGCGTGAAGTCGACCGGCGTCATCGACGAGGGCACCTGGAACATCACCTGGTCGTGGGAGCCTCTAACGTGTAAGTTGCTATGCCGATCTCCTGCTGGAGAAATCCGACGTGGATATTTATCCGCTGTTTCCAGGAGTCGCAGGGCATAGCCCTGTACCGATCAATATCGCAGCAAGCGCCACGAAACCTATCACGGCGATCACAACGATAAAGAGACAGCCTCCGAAGGTTGCCCATCCCCGGGCCAGACCGCTTACCGCCCAAATGATCATTCCTACGGCGATGAGCAGGAGGATGCCCTCGATCGTGTTACAGGTCCCAAGAGACATAAAGGCCTCCGATCCGGCTCGTCTCCCAATCGTCCTCCATACGAGAGCGACGTCTAGCGCTTCTCGCGGATTGTCATTATGTGGACACATTTCATGGATCTTTGGCGTCCAATCAGCCCGGATGGGCGCCTTTACATGTCCGCCCTCCTTTAAGGATGAAGATCATGCACGGAGAGCACATCACCTACGGCAAGGTGCCCGTCGAGCGGAAGGTCACCGCGTCTGCGGTCGGCTCGTACCTCGGTCTGCTCGCGATCCTGGTTGTCCTTCAGGCCGTCAGCGATGACCTCGACCTTATTTCGTTCCTCCCTGACGTGATTGAGACGCTGGCGATCCCACTCCTGCCCGGCCTCATCACGTACGTGTCCGGCTACGTCGCCAAGCACACGGCAAGGCCCGATCTCCCGCTTGACCAGCGCTGATGTTCAGCGATAACGGCCCCCACCATCCCGCTCCGGGATGGTGGGGGCCATTCTGTTGCAAGAAAGGACTCGATGAAACCGCCTCTACACGTGAGTGGGGACCATCCCGGGACACGGCCGGATTACACCCGCCGCCCGCCCCTTTCCGGGCTCGTTCGGCTCAGCGCCAGCCTGGCCAATCTCACCGTGGCTATCAACCGATGCGGGCAGAGCCTTCGGTCCCTTCACCGAACCTTCCGGCATCTCGACCTGCGAAGCACTGTCGAACCGGGTCTCCGCGACACAATCCGGGACGCTGTCCCTGACAGGTCAGCGATCAGCGACGAGCACATCGACAAGATCGCTCAAGCTGTCGCCGCCCGCGCGCAAGCACAAGCTCTCCTCGATCGGCCGCGTCAGCACCGCCGCGAGTGGTGGCTGCTCCTCGTCGGCCTCGTTGCCGGTGCCCTGGTGTCCGTCCCCATCGGCATCTGGATCAACCACATCAGCTGACCAGTGACACGTTTCCGGCCTCGTCCCTCTGCAGACCCGCCACCCTTCGGGTGACGAGACCGTGTCACGTCCTACTCCTTGGCGGCACAGCGGTGCTTGGTGCAACGTTTCCCTGATCGACACAGATAAGACCCATAGGCGTGCAAAGGGAGGGTCGCCGATGTCTGCGGGGTGGCTTGGCCTTGAGTGGGGACGTGTGCCGGACTATATAGGACCAGTGATGACGGGTACGTCAGCAGCCGTTGCCGCAATGGTCTACAGGCGCAGTACCCTGGATAAGGAGCAAGAGCAGGCGAGCCGAGTCGCGGCATGGGCTACGCCTGATATCGAGCCCGATTATCAAGTGGTACATATAGCCAATAGGAGCGATGCCAGCATCTTCGACCTAGCCGTTGCTATTGCGCCACAAAAGGCACTGACTCTCGCGGAGCTTCCCGCTATGCAAACGGCGGAAAGTCATGTACGAGGGCTGACTGCGCCTCGCGCAAAGGCACACACTATTGGCATGGATTTTCTTGTCCATCTGAGCGGAGAGGTGCACTGGGTTACTGAGGTTGTAAATCTTCCAGAGATAACATTTAGGGACGCACTCGGTAGACGCTGGATGCGTAATACCAATGGACGCCTAAAGCGTATTCATATTCGAGATAGACGGCTATTGCTGACCAAATTCCATGTCGGTGGGGCGTTCTTTGGCTGGACCTTCAAGAGGGAGATTTCCGGCGGTGTCAGCAAGGAGTCCGATCTGGGGGATACTTGACTACTATGGTTGCGCCGTGCCTTTCACCTGCTCACTGTGCAGAGGAGCTGTTGCGGTTGCGTTTCCACGGTTTGACCTCCACACCGAAGTGCTTCCGTAGCCATTCGACGCCCGCGTAGAAGGCCACGACGGCGGGAAAGGTATAGAACGCGGACCCCCAGCCCTGCTGTAGGAACACATTCACCAGTGCGACGGCCATCAACGGACCGAGCAGTCCCCATGTCCGCCAATCCGAAGCAAGAACCCAGCGTATTGTCCTATGGAGACGGTTCAAGGGAGGTCGATCAGGTGCCTGCAGGGCAGCGCGAAGCTGGCAGACACGCCCCAACTGCTGGACGGCGTACAGGAGCAGCGTGGCCTTGGTAACTCTTGCCTGAGCCAATTCGTACAGTTCAGCCCACAACTCTTCGGCGTACCGTGCCCGCTTGTGAGCAGGTAATAGTCTAATCTGCCAGTGAATCAGACATCTTGCGAGCCGAGGCACGGACACTTCCGTTGCGTTCTGTCGCTCGGGTGCAGTGGCATGCTCGCTTAGGTCCCTCCTCGCCCATATCGCAGTCACGGTGCGATGTATCTCAGCAAGATGGAACCTGATCAGACAAGCCTGCCGAATAACTGAATCTAGACGCTTGCATAGCCTTGAATCGTGCGCACTAATCCGTCTCAAGTAGGCGTCGGGCACTTCGTGCAGGGCAAGTTCGACCAACGTAGCGACGGAATCATGCGCACCCTTGAGCAAAGCGGCGTTGGCTGCATCCAGATAGACTGCGACGCGTCGGGCGTATTCTGAGGCGTTGGCCAAACCGTCTTCTGGGCAGCCATGCGGCACGTGGACATTGTCGATGCCGCATATCAGGAGTTTAACAGCAGCATCGGCAAGGCCAAGTTTACTGTGAACCTCGGACCTTCCTATGATCACTCCGATAAGCACGCGCTCCGATGGGCTGGCTAATGCCGTCTCGCTCATGCATTCCCCCGGGCAGGCTTGACAGGGAAGCTAAGCAGGTCACCTACTTTGATGCGTGCTTGGCCCATAGAAAGACGGGCCTGCTCTGCGCCGTGCTGCGTCACGCGATAGTAGCGGCGTCTTGGCCTACCGGCCTTGCGAGGATCAATATCCTCGAAGTGAGATTCCAGCCAGCCGAGCCCTTCGAAGCGGGCGAGGATGGGGTGGATGGTGCCGGGCGCGAGGCCAGCTGCTTGGCAGATTTCCAGTCCGTACATCTCGCGCGTGGGGTCTTCGAGGAGGGCGCGGAGGACGAGTTGGGTTGGTATGGTCATGCGGGGCGTCTTACCCATGCTCTAACTCTAACTAGGGGCTAGTTAGAGTTCCACCTAGTCGGCGAAACTCGTTCCTGTGGTGCCCATGATGTGTGCCCCTGCCGCCTCCGCGGAGCGGCAGGGGCACTTCTGTATGGCGGGCGAATCAGGAGGCTCGGGCGAGTGGAGCGTTAGGGCAGCGCTGGGCGATCTCGTCGAGCTTGGCCTTCTCGGCTGCATCCACGCTGAGCTGCCATTGGCGCTTCACGGCTACCCACTCGGCGGCGTACCGGCAGCGGACCTGCTCGATCGGCAGCCACTCCGCAGGGTCCTTGTCTGCCTTCTGCCTGTTTGAGCGCGCCGTGACGGCGACCAGATGTTCGGGGTGTTCGAGGTAGTTGGCGTACTTCTCACGCCTGGCGGCGTCCCAGGAAGACGCTCCGGAGTCCCATGCCTCTGCCAGGGGTACGAGGTGATCGACGTCGAGTTGGCCCGCCTCGTGCACGATGACGTCGTCGTAGTAGCTGTACCAGGTACCGCCGCTCAGCTTGCAGCCCGGCCCGACTTCGGGAGCGTCGATGGCTTCGGTGATAAGGACTTCGTTTCGGGCCGAGCAGCCGTCCTTGTCGCCGTCGGTCCAGTGCTTGAAACTGGTGCGCTTGTAGCCCGTCCTGGCTTCCTCGGCGACAGCCAGGTCGGCGACGGCCTGTCGTAGCAGCGGGGGCGGGGCGGCCGGGGCGGCGTGAGCCTGGACGGGTTGAGCGGCTACAGCGAGGAGGGGAAGGCCGGCGAGGGCGGCGGTGCGGGGGAAGAGCGACATGGTCCTCCAACCAGCTGCGATTACTTAGCGTATCTATTGCATGCGTTAAGTAATCACAGGTGCTCGGAGGACCAGCAGTAGCGGGGACGTGACATGCGTATGTCCCGCTGAACTACAGGCAGGGGCCGACCTCGTTCGGCAGGGGCCCGAAGTGCTCCTCGACGGCATCGTCATGCTGGCAGGTGAGGAGCCAGATGCGGGCCTGGTCGGCGGGGATGAACTCGTAGGTGTCGGTGTCGCCTTCCCACTGAGACCAGCGGTGCAGCACCCACCTGCCTTCGGGGGTGCGGTAGAGGGTCTGATGCTGGGCGGGATCGCCGGTCAGGAGGCTGACGCAGTCGATGCCAACCAGGCGGGTGGCCTCGTCGTAGCGTTGCGCCTTGTCGGGGTCGAACCACCCGTCGAGGACCTGGCCGTCGCCCTGACTGCGGAAGATGTTCGTTCGCGCCACGGTCCGACTGTAGCGCTATAGCGCTAAGGCGCTGAAATGGCCGGTTGGTGGGCCGCGCGGTGGAGAGAAACGGGGCTCGCGCCGCATTGTGCAGCGTGAGCCCCGTCAAGGAGGAAAGCCGATCAGAACGGCCAGCTCGCCGAGCGCCGAGCCTCGAGAATCGGGATCAGCTTGAACGCGGAGTCCGACAGGCCGCCCATGGTGTGCCGGCTGCCCTCGCCAGAGGGAGCTGCGCCGTGCTTGTAGCCGCCGAAGTTCCACATGGACAGCGGCACGTGCGGCGGGATGAGGTCGTCGATGCGAGCCTCGCGGCCGCCTCCGTATCCGTGGCCGTTGGAGGGGAGCCAGCCCGGCCGGCTCTGCTCGTCGGTGATGATCACGACTCTGTCGTGGTGCGGACGCAGATGAGCGCGGACAGCCGAGGGAATGTCGGTGCCGTCCAGTTGGCTGAACCGCTCGATCACCTTCAGCACCGACTCGTTCTTGCCGAAGTCGACGCGCCGGTTCTGGATGCCGAACTCCACGAGATCAGCCTCGGCGGCGCGCAGCGCGAGGGCTGCACCGAACACCGCAGCGGCGTCGGCCCAGGCCATGGACGCATTCTTGCTGAACGTCTGGAACCACATGGAGGGGGAGCGGTCCACCAGGATCAGGGAGCGGCCTGGCAGGGCGGGGACGTTGGCGAGGGAGTGAGCGAGCGCCAGCTCCAGCGGGTAGCTCCAGCGCAGCGATGGGGCGTGCTTGTACGCGGAGAGGAACCGGAAGGGGAACTGCCGCGACTTGCGGACCTCGTCGGGGTTGGCCAGCCGGGCCGCCACGGTGGCGGCCACGATGTCGCTGACGCCCGCCTCGTCGAAGTTCCGCAAGTTCCTCGTCAGGGCCATCAGCCCCATGGACGGGATGATCGCCTCCCACGCGGCTGCGTCCATCGGGCTCTGGAGCCAGCCGGCCAGCGCTTCCCATGTCATGCCCGCGTCGGCGAGGGTTGCAGCCACGGCGTCGGCCACCCCGTCGGTCACAATCGCACGGCGCTCAGTGACCGGGATGGACATGAGGTGCGCGCGCCGTCGCAGCATGGCGAGCGTCTCGGGAATCTCGTTGTTGCGTCCGTGTCGCCGGTCGAGGGCGTGCTGGAACAGGGCCCCTTGCCAGGGCGTGGCCGGGTCGGGCGAGGGGTGCACGAGGTCGATGACGTCGCCGAACCGGTAGCCCTTCGACTCGGCGTCGTACTTGAGCAGGTTCCGCTCGGTGTACAGCCTGGCTGCGGCGTCAGCGATGCCGCGCTTGACCGGCTTTGGCACGGCCCGGCCGTACCGGGACGTCCAGTAGGCCAGGGCCTCGCCGGGCTCATCGGCGCGCTGCAGAACGGAGGCGACGAGCTGCCGGTTGCCGCCTGCGATTCCGCTAGCGAGTCGGGCGTGCACGGCTTCGAGCGCGGCCTGGATGGGGGCGCTGCGCAGGTTGGCCTCGGAGCGCAGCCACGGGAGGAATCGGGTCAGCCAGTCGAAGTCCTCGACGGCGATGGCCCGGACCAGCTTGATGAAGCGGGCGTCACGGTCGGCGCCGGGCTCGTAGTGCGTGTTCTCGCCGACCATGTTTGTGATGGCGAGGAGGAAGAGCTCGCTTTTGGTGTCCCGGGCATAGTCGGCGCCGCCCTCGTGGGTGCGGCCGGTCGCCGTGGTGGTCTTGACGGGGCTGGTGACGGCCGATCGGGCGGCGGCGGTGTTGAACTTGGGCATGAGAAAGGCGGACTCCTACCTGAGGGAGGTACAGGGAGGAGCCCGCCTTATGAGGTCGCGCCCGAGGTCGAGGTCGGCGACGGTGCCAGCTGCTCTGCCAGTTGAACTACGGACCCCGAGGGATCCGGCGAGATTCGAACTCGCAACCAGCCGTTTATCAGACGGAAGGAACCGTTGCCTGCGCACCGGGCGCGTCTTCAGTTGTGGGTTCCTCCCGAGGTCGTGGTGACGGCGCGGTGCCCTCGAAGGGCTGTAGAGGACCTGTCAGGGTGCCTCTACCGGAATCGAACCGGCCTTCTGGTGGTGAAGTAGGCGCTGTCGGCGCACCGGGAGGTGCAAAGGGGTCAAGTTGGGTCTTCCCCGAGGTCGAACCGGCGACGGGACACTAAGGACCTGCAGATTATTAACACGCGGGTTTGATCTTGTTGGCGGCCTTGGTGTCTTCGGCGAGGACGCGTGCGTGCAGGACGCGCAGCAGCCCAGGCGGGGTGGGTGCGGGTGGGATGTGGGTGCCGTGCTGATCGAGGAGTAGGCCGATGCTTCGGGTGGTGCGGTAGGCGGTGGTCCGGCTGGTGCCGAACAGAACCGCCAGGGGTTCGATGGCAAGGCCCAGCCGCTGGTGCAGCACCGTGAGCAGGACCTGGTCGGTGAACGCCACAGTGGGCGGCCGGCCCGCTTTGATTCGCGGGCGTTGCTGATCGCGGGCTTGCAGGTTGATGGTCAGGCGGTCCAGTTCCGGGCGGGGCATGCCGGTCAGGGTGGGATCGGACAGGACCTGCGGGTCCCACCGTTCGGCCGGTTGGTCGTGACCGGTGGCGTCGGGGTCGGTGTCCAGGGTGGGGTGCAGGGTGTAGTTCCAGTCGCCGTGGAAGAGGTGCCGGGTCAGGGGCAGGGCGGCCAGCTCGGCGTCGCTGACGCGGGCGCCGAGCGGGTAGACGCCGGTGTCAAGTGCGGCCTGCACTTGCAATCCGGTGCTCGTGGTGGTGGCGGCGATGCTGTTGACCACCACTTCGTGGCTGGTCAGCGGTCTGCCGCGCCAGTTCATCGTGATGTGGGCGAACAGCCGGTGCTCCACCTTGTTCCATTTCGAGGTTCCGGGCGGCAGGTGGCAGACGGTGATGGTCAGGCCGGTCTCGGCGGCCAGAGCGGCCAGTTCGCTCTTCCAAGCGCGGGTGCGGTAGCCGTTCGCGCCGCCGGCATCGGCGGTGATCAGCAGCCGGGTGGCCTGCGGGTAAGCGGCGCTGCCCTGGGCATGCCACCAGCGGCGGATGGAGGCGACCGCGAACGCGGCGGTGTCGTGGTCGGTGCCGACGTTCACCCAGCCGGTGTTGGCCGCGATGTCGTAGATGCCGTACGGGATCGCCTTCCCGGATGCGGACTCGGCGAAGTCGTGGACGTTGACCAGCACCGGCTCACCGGCCGGCCGCCACTCCCGTCCGGCGTTCTTGAACGGCCCGAGCAGTTCCTTCTTCTTGGTGTCCACGCTGATCACCGGCTGTCCGGCATCGCGATACGCGCGGACCTGCTCATTGAGGTGGCGGAACTGCGCATCGCGATCCGGGTGCCGGCCGCCCTCCAGCGTCTTGGCGTTGCCCTGCAGGCTGAACCCCTCAGTGCGCAGGATGTCGGCGACGGTGTCGGCCGACACCCGGTGCCCCTGGCCGGTGAGCTCACCGGCCAGCTTGCGGGTGGACTTGGTGGTCCAGCGCAGCGGCGAGGTCGGATCCCCACGCTCATCCGGCTCCACCAGCGCCAGCAGCATGGCCCGTAACTGGGGGTCGATGTCGACCAGTCGCTTCCGTCCTCCGCCTGGCCGACGGACCCGTCCCAACGGCTCGGCGCCCGCCTCCAGCTCATCCACGCCCCGTGACACCGTGGCCTCGCGGACACTCGCCGCCTGGGCCACCGCCCGGATCCCGCCGTGCCCCAGTGCGCGCGCCTCGGCACCGAGCAGCAGCCGGCGTTGCCGCTCGTCCAGATGCGGCAAGATCACCTCAAGTTTCGCAGCCAGCATCTCTACGGTCTCCGCCGACACGCTCATACCAGACCATCGACCGCGAACCCGGAATGCTACGAGTTATTTCTCTGCAGGCCCTAAGCGTGCTAGCCAGTTACACCACAAGCCGCATGGAGGTGGCGACTTGCCGGGACTCGAACCCGGACTACTCGCTCCAGAGGCGAAGGAACCGTTGCCTGCGCACCGGGGAAGGGTGAAGTTGTAGACCTCCCGAGATCGGGACGGCACCGGATCGGTTTCCTTGACAAAGAAGTAACCGGAGCCTGCGCACCGGGAGGGGTGGAGATCGTCGCGAGAGAAAAGATAGCGGAGTCGCTAGCGAATAAGCGAACCGGTTTCGTGTGACCGTGGTCACCGCTGCGGTGCGGGTGGGATCAGTTCGCGCCCCAGCTCGTCGAGACGGGTCAGGAAGACGTCGATGTCGGCTCGGCGTTCGGCTGTGACCCAGACGACACGGATGATCTCGTGCAGGACGTGGCCACGCTCTTGACCGAGGCCGATGAAGCCCGCGCGGCGGAGCCGGTCGGCGGCGCCGGAGATGCTGAGCTCCCATGCCCTGCGGGCCTGCTCGGTGGCGTCGTCGCCGGGGTCGTCGGGGGAGAGGCGGTCGTTGAGCTGGGCAGTCGAGATGCCGAGCCGTCGCGCGTGTCGTTCGGCGGCGGAGATGTAGTGGTTCATAGAGCCTCATTGAGGACGTGGATCAGCGCCAGCAACTCGTTGGTGAGCTGCTGCAGGTCCTCTCCTTCGGCCCGGTCGGCAAGGCCGGCGAGGCGCAGCACTGCTTGGGCGAATTGGCGGTGCTGCCACAGCAGGGTGGGGAAAACCTCTCCGGCGGCGGTAGCGGCGCAGGCCGCGATGCGCGTTTCGGCCACCACCCGGCGGCACTGCGATTCGCTCACGCGTTCGATGGTAGCGGCGGGAGGAGGGATAGCCACAGACCGGTAGGGGGCGGCCTCCGGATACCTGCGCCTACCCGCGCCCGGAGACCGCCTTCTCGCTCCCGAAACAGAGCAACCACAGGGCCAGTCGCGCTTGGCGGAGACAACCAGTGGCGGCTTCCATCATGGCACTCATAGGGAGTTGTGGCACCCGCCGCAACTGACCGGTGGGGGTAAGAGTCTCGCGGAGCCCGTGGGGGAGCGGTGGAATGAGTCATGGGACTCTTCTTACGCTCTCCCCAATCACAAGCAGGCCCGCCCGAGCTACACCCGCCGCGGTCAATGTGGTGGTGGATCATCCCAGCAGCTCTACTGATCGGCGCTGCGGCCTGGGCCACGTCCGCCTGGCTGCTGCAGGACCTGGACAAGCTGCCCATCGACAAGCAAATCTCCGCTCGCATCGAAGCTGCTCGTACTGCACTCGGTGCAGCGGCCGGCGTCGGTGCCGCCGTCACCCTGCTGCTGGCCGTACGCCGACAGCGGCACCAGGAACTGGCTACCGCGCACACCACGCACGACGCCGCCGAACGCCGGGTCACCGAGCTATACACCAAAGCCGTCGAGCAGCTCGGCAACGATCAGGCGCCGGTTCGTCTCGGCGGACTGTACGCCCTGGAACGCCTCGGGCAGAACGCTCCCATACTGCAGCAAACTATCGTTGACGTAATCTGCGCGTATCTTCGGATGCCCTACGTTCTGCCCTCAGACGAAAGTCGCCCCAGCGAGTCCGCTGTTCCGCGCGCAAGTATCTCCGGCGTGTCGGAACCTCCTTCCGCTACACGGGATCCGCATGAGGAGCACGAGGTCCGTCTTACCGCGCAACGTATTATCGCCACGCATCTTCGCTTCCACCCGCCAATGCGACGGCGCTGGTGGCAGCGACGTGAAGCTGACATAAATACTCAGTTTTGGCCGGACGTCCGGCTCGATCTTACCGGCGCCACTCTACTAAACTTTGACCTTACCGGCTGCTCCCTCCGTGAAGCGCGCTTCACTAGGGCGACCTTCTCTGGTCCCGCCCTATTCGGCAGGGTAACTTTCTCCGGCCTGGTCAAATTTAATGGAGCAGTCTTCTCCGGAGACTCATGGTTCGACGGGGCTGTGTTTTCCGATAGGGCGACGTTTGGCGGAGCAACCTTCATGGGCCATTCGGGATTCGGGACTGCAACCTTCGCTCGTGATGTCAGTTTCAATCGATCCGTCTTCGTCCGAGATGCCAGGTTCAGCGAGACAATCTTCTCAGGAGCAGCCAGGTTTAGTGGGGCGACCTTTGCTGAGGCAGCTAGGTTCAGCAAGGCGACCTTTGCTGAGAATGCTGGATTCGACGGCGCTACTTTCTCTCGTCTCGCCGAATTCGGTGCCGCAATCTTCGCCTTTCGGGCCGGGTTCGACGGTGCAACGTTTTGCGGCCACGCCAAGTTTGACGGTGTCACCTTCTCTGGTCACGCATGGTTCGAGGCGGCAACAGGCTTGGAGGCGGCGCAGGTGGAAGGCGCACGCGTGGCTCCAGCGGGCATGGAAGTGGCGCGACGGTGGCCCACGGCTTGGCGGGAGGAAGCCGGCGTGGACGGGTGGCAGGCGCTGAGCCTGGCGTCCGAGCCGGTGGAGCTACAGGCTGCTGACCCGCCCGAGGAGTGACAGATGGGAAGGAGGGGCGGGCTGGTGCCCGCGTCTGATCAACCCGCGTTGTGCTGGTAGGGCGGCGCCCGCCCTTCGTCTGCGGCCGCCAGTTCCAGCGTGTGGCGCTGGAACTCCGTCAAGATGATGTCCGGCCGATGGGGGCGCGGAGCATAACGGTCACAGGCGCAGGGCTGATGCCGTTGGTCTGGGTCGGCGTGCGGGGGAGCGGGCTCGTGCTGATCTGGATGCCGATCTAGATGTGGTCCGCCGGTTCGTGGGGCCTGGCTGGGGGAGTGTGCTCGCGGTAGGGGCGGCCGTCATGTCGTGGGTGGCGCGCGCGCTGACCAGGGAAGTCACGCCCCGGGTTGTGTGGACGCGGGAGGGCGTCTGCTCGGGGTTGTACGGGTCATGGACGGCCCGAACAGGGGTCCTGGGTCCTGGGTGTCGACGATCACGGAATTGATCAGTTTGAGGCTTCCGCCATCACGTAATTGAGCACCACGATCACGTTATTGACCCTGGTCAGGGCGTGCGTGTCGGGATGGACCCGGTCATCGGAAGATCAGCATTCTTGCCCTCGTCACGGGACGGGGGGCCGATGGCGAGGAGGACGTTCGACGTGGTGGACATCACCGAGATCTTGGTGCACTGGCATGCCGGCCGGTCGAAGAACGAGATCGCGGCGAGTTTGGGATTGGCGCGTAATACGGTGCGCAAGTACGTGGCCGCGGCGGAGGAGGCCGGGATCGTGCCGGGCGGCGCGGCGATCAGCTCGGCCGAGTGGGCAGCGCGAGTGCGGGAGTGGTTTCCCGAGGTGGCCGACGGTCGGCTGCGGCAGGTGACGTGGCCGACCATCGAGCAACACCGCGACTACATCGTCGGGCAGCTCAAGGCGGGGGTGACGGTCACCACGATCCATCAGCGGCTGCGCGATGAGGAAGGGCTGGCGGTCAGTATCGCCTCGATGCGCCGTTATGTGCACGCGAACCTGCCCGAGGAGGTGCGGGCTTCGCAGGTGCGGGTGCTGCGTCTGCGCGAGGCCGAACCCGGCGCCGAGGCGCAGATCGATTACGGGCAGCTGGGCCGCTGGACGGACCCGAGGAGCGGTCGCCGTCACACGGTGCAGGCGTTCGTGATGGTGCTGCCCGCCTCCCGGCACATGTTCGTCTACCCCGTGCTGAAGATGGATCAGCAGGCGTGGAGCAGTGCGCATGTGGCCGCGTTCGCCTTCTTCGGCGGCTGCCCGGCCAGGTTGGTACCGGACAACCTCAAGACCGGCGTCGATCGTCCTGATCTTTATGATCCGAAGATCAACCGCGCGTATGCCGAGCTGGCCTCGCATTACGGCGTGCTGGTCGACCCCGCCCGCTCCCGCAAACCGCGCGACAAGGCCAGCGTCGAGCGGCCGATGCCCTATATCCGTGACAGCTTCTGGCGCGGCCGCAGCTTCGCCAGTCTGGAGGAGATGCGCGAGCAGGCGGTGCGCTGGTGCCTGGAGGTCGCCGGGACTCGCGCATGCCGGCCGCTGGCCGATGCCGCACCGTTGGTGGTGTTCAACGCTGTCGAGGCCGGGCAGCTGCAGGCGCTGCCGCAGGCGCCGTTCGTGCTGTCACGCTGGAGCAGGGCCAAGGTCGGCCCGGACATCCATGCCCGCGTGGACAAGGTGCTCTACTCGATCCCATGGCGGTATCTGGGCCGTCAGCTCGATGTCCGCTCCACCGCGACCATGGTGCAGTTCTTCTGCGGCGGCGAGCTGATCAAAACCCATCCGCGCAAGCTGTCAGGCAAACAGACCGATCTGGGCGACTACCCGCCCGAGCGGGTCGCCTTCCACCAGCGCACTCCGGCCTGGTGCCGCAGACAAGCCGAACAGATCGGCCCGGCCTGCATCGAGGTGGTCAACGTGCTGCTTGCCGAAGGCGCCCTCTATCGGCTTCGAGCTGCCCAGGGCGTGCTCGGCCTGGCCGACAAACACGACCCCAACGGCTGGAGGCCGCCTGCGCCAGAGCGCTCGCGGTCGGTGATCCTTCTTATCGGACCGTCAAGGGCATCCTGGTGGCAGGCACCGAGTCCGATCCCGCCCGGCGGCCGCGGCGACGGCGGCGCGGAGGCGTTCCTGCACGGCCCGACGCGTTGTTCGCCGAGGTGATCCCCTTGCACGGCGCCAGCACACCAGCCGCCAGCTGACCACCTGCCCGATCACTCGCTCGTGGTGAGCACCTTCACCGCGAAGTACGGCCATCACCTTCGCGCTGAAGCGGCGCACCACGAACCACGAACAGGAGCTCCTTCATGACCACCGTCACCGCGATCGAGACCGGCGCGCTGGACAAGGCGCTGCGCGCCCTCAAGCTTGGCGGCATGCTCGACACCCTGGATGCCCGCCTGGCCCAGGCCCGCGCCGGAGAACTCGGTCACGTCGACTTTCTCCAAGTCCTCTGCGAGGACGAGATCTCCCGCCGCGACAGCGTGGCCATGCAGCGGCGGCTGCGCAAAGCCCGCTTCGAGCAGCAGGCCACCCTGGAAGGCTTCGACTTCGGCGCCAGCCCGAAACTGCCCGCCGCCCAGATCCGCGACCTGGCCGCGCTGCGCTGGCTGCACGCCGGCGAGTCGGTCGTCCTGTATGGCCCGGTCGGAGTTGGCAAAAGCCACATCGCCCAAGCTCTCGGGCATCTGGCCATCCGCCACGGCGCCGACGTCCGCTTCGCCAAGACCAGCCGCGCGCTGGCAGAGCTGGCCGGCGGACACGCCGACCGCAGCTGGGCCCGCCGCCTGGCTGAACTCGCCCGACCGGCCGTGCTGATCCTCGACGACTTCGCGATGCGTGAGCTGACCGCAGCCCAGGCTGACGACCTCTATGAGCTGATCAGCGAACGGACCGGCAAGTCTCTGATCCTGACCTCGAACAGGCAGCCGATGGACTGGTATCCGCTGTTTCCCAACCCCGTCGTCGCCGAGTCCCTCCTGGACCGGCTGATCAACAACAGCCACCAAGTCTTCATGAACGGACCAAGCTACCGCCCGAACAAACGCCCCGGGCGCGCCGTGACCCCCGGCAAGACGAACACCGGATAGAACAGAAATCAGACCGGGACCTGGTCAATTACGTGAGCACGGGGCTGCTCAATATCGAGATCGCTCACATCCTGGGAGTACCCGAGCCCACCCGAATGCGTGGTGTGCGATTGTGTGGACTGTGTCCCTACGGGTGGTGTGTGTACGTTCGGAGCGCTAGTGTGCGTCCTTACGGACCCTTCGGCCGGTCCGAGAATGCTGCGTGCGGACGGGAGAGCGTGTGAGTGACCACGTCGCGCCCAGCACGCGACGGGCACGCGCGCCGAGGATCGCCGTCCTCTGGCAAGGTTGCCGCGCGGTGATGCCCGACAGGGGACGGGAGGAGCAGCCCCGGAAATGAGAAAAGCCGCGCAGCGCGCGGCCTTCCCGGAGGTCGATACCACCGACCGGATCACTCAGCCCCCTGGCAACCAACCTACGAGCTGAGCAGTCGAGTCGCCGGTCCGGCCCTCTCAACTTCACACGCGCCTGAGGCGGATCTCGCGTAGCGGCCCCACGCCGCTGCGGGGGGCTTCTGCGCGCCGAAACCGTGACGCTTGGAGCTGACCATAGCACGCGCTCAAGCGGCTATCTCGGCATGCCCGGAATCCGTGACCCCGGGATGCGAGACAGCCATGCCCTCCTTCCCCGGCGCCGGAGTGACTCCGCCCGTCCCGGCCCGGCACATCCGCGCGCCCCAGGTCACCCTGTGGCACGACGCCGACTACCTGGTGCAAGCCGCCGACCGGCGGGCAGACTGGACGCGAAACGCGCTGCGGTTCGCCTGGCAGCTGATACGCCGCTCGACGCGGGAGATGCTGACCGCGCCGAAGAAGGGCGCTACCTGGCGGCACCTTGCCACCGACCTCGGCCTGTCGCAGCGAACGATCGGCGCGCTGTACGCGTGGTTCATCGATGCCGGCCTCCTGGCCCGCGCCGTGCCCGGCACGACCGTCCGCTACCGGAAAGGAACGCGGGGCGGCCTGGACGACGACGGTCGCGGCAACGAAGCCGCTCAGTACCTCCTCATCATCCCGGAGGCGATCCTCGAGGCCGAGGATGGCGAGGAGACACCGCCCCCGAGCGCGACCGTGGAGAGCCAGGCAGACTTTCCCTGGCCGTGCGTGACCGGGCTGACCCGCCCGCTCCCAGAAGCAGTGCCCGATGTTTCCTCAGCTCACGACCCTGTGGAAAGATCTTTCATCCCCAAACCCCCACTCTCTTCTGTAGGTGAGGAGACTCCCCGTACCGCGCGCGCGAGACAGTTGGCCGCGCCAGCGACACCGGCCAGTTTGTGGCCCGCGACCGTCACGCCGGTCAGCAGAAGAGACCGGCTCGCAGCGTGCGAGCGGCTGATCGCGGAGCTACCGCCCTTCCGGAAGATCTCAGCTCGGCACCTGCGCAGCGTCCTGCGGGACGTTTTCGACCTCGGCGCGACCATCAGCGACATCCGGCATGCGCTCGATCATCGGCCTGACGGGACCGCATGGATCAATACCCACCGGCCGCGATCGCTGCCGGGCTGGGTCCGGCACCGCCTGACCGCGTGGATCACCCCGGCTGGGCGGCTCGTCGCCCCGTGGCCCGTCCAGCGGCGGGCAGCCGAGCACGCGGCGTTGCTGGCCGAGCAGCGCGCCCGCCGCGAAGCGGGTAAGCGGGCCAGCCAAAACAACAGGCTCGACGGTCCCATGAGCTTCAGCGGGCGGTGGTGATGATGACCGACGACAGTCCGGAGGTGCGGCCGCCGCTGGGGCCTGTTGTCGTCGGCCTATGAGAGGCCGATCGGTGCGCGGGAGCTGTCGCGGAGGCGGCTGTGGCGAGGGCGCGGCAGGAGAGAGCGGTCGGAATTGATCTACGTTGTAAAGGTGCCGAGTTCGTTATTGATTGATCACTTGATCAAGCAGCAAAGACCGCAGCAGAGGCAAGAGCCCGATGCTGACGGATCAGCATCGCGAGTTCCTCAAGGGAAGGTCCCCCAGGTGCGTAGGCGGCGCGTGCGGCGTCTTCGGGAGAGAGGGCGTCGCGCCGGGCCGCGCCTGGGCGAGTGTGCGGCCAGCGGCGGAGAGTGCTTCGGCGCGCGTAGTCACACCGTCACTATCTCACACAAATGACACATTTCCACACGGGATGCTCGGCTGACGTGTACCGGCGCACCGCCGGATCACATCACGATTACGGTTGTCGCAAGGCTGCGCGTGCCCACCCTGTACGTGGTGGTGACCAGGCAGCGCGACCGCGGCCCGCGGCACGCCTCCGGCGCGCAGGGCGGCGAGCGCAGCGCGGAGGAGGCGGGCAAGGAGAACCTGGCCGGCCAGCCGGCCTGAGTCCTTGTTGAAGGTGCCGGACGCCCGCCGGGCGTCCGGCACCTTGGCGGGAGGAGCGCCTGGGGCTCAGCCGGCGAGGCCCGTCCGGGCGAGCTCGAACAGCAGCTCCCAGCTCTTGGCCTCGGTGTTGGTGTGGAAGGCGAGCGCGCGCTCGCCGTCGGGGGTGGCCAGGGCGCCGAACATGTGTCCCCAGTAGCTGCCGGCCACCCCGCGTACCGGGATGCCGCCGGTCGCCGCCGGGTCGAGCTCGAAGGCGCCGAGCCCGTAGCGGGTGTGCGGCAGCCAGTTGGCGCCCTCGGTGGAGACCGTGGTCCACATCTTGCGGTGCTGCGCGGGCGGCAGCAGGGACCCGCCGGCCAGCGCGCTGATGAGCCGCAGCATGTCGCCGGTGGTCGAGACGATGTTGCCGGGCTCCCAGGAGGTGTCGAACTCGGTGACGTCCAGGGGCGCGAGCCCGGGTTCCTCGACCATCGACTCCCAGTTCTCCGGGGTGACGCCGGCCGGGTCCACGCCGTCCTTGTAGAACTGGGTGGAGTAGGCGCGCGGGTGCGGGCCGGGGAAGGTGGTCTCCCCTTCGGGCCGCACATAACTGGAGGTCAGGCCGAGCGGCTGGAAGAGCGTGCGCTCGACCTCCTGGGCGTAGGTGTTGCCGGTGACCTGCTCGATGAGCGCCACGCACACGGCGAAGCCGCCGTTGGAGTAGACGAAGCGCTCACCGGGCCGGCCGACCGGCGGCTGGGAGACCGCCAGGCGCAGCAGGTCCTGCCGGGTCCAGGCGTCGAAGCGGTGCCGGGCGAACGCGGACCGGCTGGTGTAGCGGGCCACCAGCTCCGGCGCCAGACCCGTGGAGAACAGGCCGCCGGTGTTGCTGAGCAGATGCCTGATGGTGATCTCGGTGCCGTCGTAGCCGCCGGTGTCCAGCACGCCGGGCAACCACGTGCTGACCGGGTCCTCGATGTCCAGCCGGCCTTCGGCCTCCAGGGTGAGGATCACGGCGGCGATGAAGGCCTTGTCGCCGCTGCCGATCGGCACCAGCTCTCCCGGCACCCGCTGGGCGCCGGTCGTCAGATCGGCCACGCCGGCGGTGCCGAACCAGGTGGTGCCGTCGGGATTGCTGACCTCGGCGACGATCCCCGGGACGCCGACCTCGGAGACGGCCCACTCGAGCACCTGCTGCGTCTTGTCGTGCATGTCCTGCCTTTCACATATCCGTCGTTGGACGGTCTCCACGATGCGGGCCGCCGGTGACAGCGCTCTTACAGCGCTACGACAGGCGGCGTGATCGTTGTGAGCGGGCCCTCATAGCCTGGTGGCCATGCGGATCGAGGTGCTGGGGCCGGTGCGGGCCTACGGCGACGGCGGGACGCCGATCGACGTCGGCGGGGTCAGGGTGCGTGCGCTGCTGGCCAGGCTGACGCTGGCGGGTGGCGAGGTGGTGCCCGCCGACGCGCTCATCGACGCGCTGTGGGGCGAGCGCCCGCCGCGGGAGAGTGTCAGAGCGCTGCACGCGCTGGTGTACCGGCTGCGGCGGGCACTGGGCGACGGCGAGGTCGTCGAGCTGGCCTCCGGCGGATACCGGCTGCACGTGCGCGCCGAGGACGTCGACGCCCGCCGCTTCGAGAAGCTGGCCAGGCAAGGCCGCGGCGAGCTGGCCGCCGGCGCCGGACGGAAGGCGGCCCCGCTGCTCGGCGAGGCGCTGGCGCTGTGGCGCGGCGACGCGCTGGCCGACGTGCTCGACGTTCCCTTCGCCGCCGCGGCCGCCACCCGGCTGCAGCAGCTGCGTACCGCGGCGACCGAGGACTGGTTCGAGGCGAAGCTGCTGCTGGGCGAGCACAGCGAGATCCTGGCCGATCTGCAGGCGGCGGCCGCGGCGCATCCGCTGCGCGAACGGCTGGCCGTCCTGACGATGCGGGCCTTGCACGCGGCCGGCCGTCAGGCCGAGGCGCTGGCCCTGTACGAGCAGGTGCGCCGCACGCTCGCCGAGGACCTGGGCGTCGACCCCTCCGAGGACCTGCGCAGGACGCACCTGGCGGTGCTGCGCGGCCGGAGCGGGCCGCCGGAGCACCTGGCGGTGCCGCGCGGCAGGAGCGGGCCGCCGGAGCACCGGCGGGCGGCGCCGGGCCGGCTGCCGGCCCCGCTGACCGGACTCGTCGGCCGGGAGGAGGAGCTGAGCCTGCTGGCCGGCCTGCTGGAGAACGCGCGGCTGGTCACGGTCGTCGGTCCCGGGGGAGTGGGCAAGACCCGCCTGGCCGTGGAGGCGGCGCGCCGGCACCCGGCCCATCGGCGAGGCCGCGTCTGGCTCGTCCCCCTGGCCGGGGTGGCCACGCCGGACGGATTGCCCGAGGCGGTGCTGGGCGCCATCGCCACGACGGAGGCCCTGCCGCCGGGCACACCGCTCGATCGGTCGGTCACCCTGCTGGCCGGCGGCGAGGGCGTGCTCGTCCTGGACAACTGCGAGCAGATCGCCGGAGCCGTGGCCGAGTTCGCCTGCCACCTGCTCGAACGCCTGCCGTCCCTGACCGTCCTGGCCACCAGCAGGGAGCCGCTGGACGTCATGGGCGAGGCGCTGTGCCGGCTGGCGCCGCTCGCCCTGCCTCCGGCACACGCCGACCCCGTTCGCGCCGCCCAGGGGAGCGCGGTGCGGCTGTTCCTCGACCGGGCGGCCGCCGTGCGGCCCGGCTTCACGCTGGACGCGTCGACGGCGGGCCCGGTGGTGACCATCGTGCGCCGCCTGGACGGCCTGCCCCTCGCCCTGGAACTGGCCGCGGCGCGGCTGCGCACCATGAACGCCGACGAGCTGTCCCGCCGGCTGGACGATCGCTTCCGCCTGCTCGCCACCGGCAACCGGACGGCCCAGCCGCGGCAGCAGACGCTCCGGGCGGTCATCACCTGGAGCTGGGACCTCCTCACCGACGAGGAGCGGACGCTCGCCCGCCGGATGTCGATCTTCCCGGCGCGGACGGGACTCGGCCCGATCGCGGCCGTGTGCTCGGACGACCCCGCGGAAGATGTCGCCTTGCTGCTGGATTGCCTGGTCGACAAGTCCATCGTGGAGCGGGCCGGTGACGGCTACCGGATGCTGGAGACCATCCGGGCGTACGCGGCCGAGCAGCTCCGCGCCGCCGGGGAGCACGAGGCCGTCCGTCAGGAGCTCACGCGCCACTACGCCGGCCTGGCCGGCCGCCACGAGCCGCTGCTGCGCTCGCACCGGCAGGCGGAGTCGCTGCGGGTGTTCGACCTCGAGTACGACAACCTCCTGTACGCCCTCCAGTCGGCCATCGACGACGGCGACGCCGAGGCGGCGGCCCGGATCCTCGGCCCGCTGTACTGGTACTGGGACACGCTGCGCTATGACGGCCGGGCCGACGGCTACGTGGCCAGGGTGCTGGAGTTCGGCGACGCGCTGCCCCCGGCGGCCAGGGCCGCGTTCACCGTGATCCACCTGCTGGCCGGTGAAGCGGACGCCGGGCGGTTGCGGGCGGCGGTCGAGGACTGCGCGCGGACGGGCGCGCTGCTGCGCTATCCGATGCTGCTGACGATGACGCTGACGGCGGCCTTCATGGCCGGCCTGGACGATCTGGTGGACCGGGAGATCGCCCGGGTCCGGTCCGGCTCGGACGGCTGGGCCGTCGCGCACACCCACGTGGTGGAGGCGCTGCGCAGCCGTACCCGCGGAGACTGGAAGGGAGGGGCGAGCGCGGCGGTGCGGGCGCTGCGCGCGTTCGAGGAGGCGGGCGACCGGTGGTGGACGGCGATGATGCTGAACGGCACGGCGCAGATCCACGCCGTCGAGGGCCGCCACGACGCAGCGGTCGCCGACTACGAGCGCGGCATCGCGATCAGCGCCGGCCTCGCCTGGCAGGAGGAGATCTCGTCCCGGCTCGGGCTCGCCGTGGAGCGCATGCGCGCCGGCGACATGAAGGGCGCCGAGCACGACCTCGAAACCGCGCGACAGGCGGCCTGGGAGCGCGGCCTGCCCCTGCTGGAGATCCAGGTCCATGCGTGCGCGGCGGAGCTGTACCGCCGCCGCGGCGAGATCGACCGGGCCGATCGCGAACTCGGCCGGCTGGAGAGCGCCGCCCGCGCGTCGTCCCTTCCCCCGGACACGAGCCGCAGCCTGCTGCTGCCCGCCAGGACGGCGAACCTCCTGACCGCCGGCGACGCCACCCGCGCGCGCCAGAGCCTGCCGGCCGCCATCCAGGCGGCCCACGTCAACATGGACCTCCCGCTGGCCGCCCAGCTCCTGGCCCGGTTGCTGCTGCTGGAGGACGACCCGGCGGGCGCGGCCACCGCGCTCGGCATGAGCGAGGCCATCCGCGGCACCTTCGACCGCGGCGACCTGGAACTGAGCGCCCTCGTATCCACCCTCGTGGACCGGCTCGGCCACACCGGCTACACCACCGCCTATCAGCGGGGCGCCGGCCTGCCCCGGGACGAAGCGATCGACCGCCTGATCAACAATCGGATGGAGGCAAATTGATCTACATCGTAAAGGCGGTTACTCGTTTCACCATCGACCATGCAAATCCTGAGGAATGGCTCAAGCTCCTGGCCAGCCTGGCGACCCTCCGGACATAGTCCGCGAACCGGATCCGTGGCCGCCGATCGCCTGAGGACCGGGGCCGGGCCGGCACGGTTCACCGGGTCTTTCCCGCCCATGCGGGAGCTCACTTCTGGATCGAGTAGCCGGGACAATCGCCTGTCATGATGGGTATCTCCGGCTTCGAGCCGACTTTTCTCGTCGGGCTCCAAGCCATCCGCGATGAACACGGGCAGGGCCTGGCCGCGCTCGGCGGTCGGCGTCTGACGGGCTTCGCGCTCGTACGTTTCATCGAGAACGGGGACTGGTATGCCGACTGTCCCGTCGTCCTGGACTTCGACGGCGTCCAGGTGGAGATCAGCCACTGGAAGTTCGATGAGCTGTCGATCAGCTGGAACACCATCGACACAGCGGCTGCGATCACCGGCTGGGAGGAGGATGACGCCCCCACCCCGGTCTGGTCCAGCACCGACGAACGGCTTGAGCCGTTCGTCGGCCAGGAACTGCGCGAGGTCGCTCTGCTCGTGTGGCATCCATCGTCGCGTGACGACATGGCGGGTGGCACCGTCGCCGTGGAGTTCGTCTTCGACAGGGGCCGCTTCTGTATCGCCAACGGCCTGGATGAGAACAGCATCGAGGTCGGTGAGGCCCTTCCAGAATGGGTGCGGCACCCCCTGGGTGGCGGCATGCAGCCTGATTAGGATCGCCATGCGGGGGCGGGGCGGGCTACTGCTGGGGTGCCTGGCTGCGGGCGATGAGGTCCAGGACGGCGTTCCTGGTGGCGTGGAAGACGGCGGTGGTATCGGTGGCGGCTGCGGCGATGGACTGCTCGGCGGGCGCGTCCGCGGGTTCGAGGAGCTGGGCGACGGTGTCGGCGAGGACGGTGGCGGGGTCGCCGGCGCTGGGCGGGGCGGAGCCGGGCTCGGCCATGGCGGTGCCGAAGCCGACGAGCATGGCGTGCATGGCGTACGACTGGTCGGCCAGCGGCCGGTCCTGGCGGAGCAGGCCGTGGCGGCGCAGTACCGGCATGACGGCCTGGCACATGGCGCTGGGGCGGGTGCGTTCGAACAGGGCGCGGTCGTCGTCGCGTCCGGTGAGCAGCCGCAGCAGTTCGGCGTCGCGGACGGGCAGGCGGGGTGCCAGGGGGGAGCGCAGGCCGGTGCGGATCAGCAGCGGGGCCAGGCGGTGCGGCAGGACGGCGGCGGGGTCTGCGGTGAGGCGGGCGATGACCTCGTCGAGGAAGGTGAGCAGCTCGCGGGCGAACAGGCCGAGGATGAGGTCCTCCTTGGTCGCCCAGTACAGGTAGACGGTGCCCTTGCCGACCCGGCCGCGGCGGCGATCTCGCTGACGGTGACCTTGCGGACGCCGTGTTCGGCCACCAGCTCGCGCGCGCTGTCGAGGATGCGGGCGGCCTTGCGCGACTGGAGCTCGATCAGCTGGGTGGTCACCGGTGGTCCTCTTCCTCGGAAACTCGGATGCTCGGGGGCTCGGATGCTCGGATGGTGGCGGCGAACCGGGCCGCGCGTGCGGTCAGGCCGCGGCGACGTCCAGGTTCTTGGCCTGCATGTCCTTGGCCATTATCTTGCTCATCGCCCGGCCGATGCCCGGGGCGCGCATCAGGCGCAGCATGCCGGTGCGCAGCAGCTGCTCCCTGCGGTCGTCGGGGGTGAACAGGCGGCGCATGGACAGGATGGTGTCCTGCTGGTGGCCGATGAACGGCCGCATCCGCGCCTCCCAGGCGTCGAGGGCGGCGGGCAGGTCGTCGCCGTGGCGTTGCAGCATGGTGCCGAGCAGTTCGCCGCCGGCGATGCCGCTGGAGGCGCCCATGCCGGAGTACAGGGTCAGGCACCAGGCGGCGTCGCCCATGAGGACGACGCGGCCGCGATGCCAGCGCGGCATCCTGACCTGGTGAACGGAGTCGAACAGGAACTCCGGCGCCTGCTCGAAACGCCGCAGCAGGCTCTCCAGGAGGGGCCCGGCGGGCTCGGGCCGAAGGCGGCGCGGACGGAGGCGACGGGCGGCCGGGCGAACTCGGCGTCGATGTCCGCGGTGCGGTAGGAGAACAGCAGGCCGGGGGCGTGGTCGGCGAACGGGAACGTCCACACCGAGCGGCCCGGCTCGGCCAGCACCAGCCCCTCGTGGCGGGCGAACCCCTCGACGGGCTCGTCCAGGACGGTGGCGGCGATCATGTAGTTGAGGGGGTGCAGGTACTCCTGCGGCCCGAAGGCCAGCGCGCGCACGGTGGAGCGCATGCCGTCGGCGCCCACGACGAGGTCGAACCGCTCGGTGACGGCGGCGCCGGTCGCGGTGTCGCGCAGGGTGACGTCCACTCCGGCGTCGTCCTGGACGATCGCGTCGGGCACCGTGCGGTAGCGGATCTCCACGTCGTCCGGCAGCGCCGCGAACAGGCCCTGCTCGATGTCGCCGCGCAGCAGCTGGCGGGGGCGCCCGGGCAGCGCGGCCGGGCTCATGCCGGGGCGGCGGCGCCCGGCCCGGTCGACCTCGTGCATGGTGAGGTTCGCGGCACTCCGGTCGCCGATGGCGTCCAGGACGCCCAGCCGCCGCGCCGAGGCGACGCCGGTGCCGAACAGCATGATGAAGTACCCGCCGGAGCGGCGCCCGGCCGCCCGCTCCACCAGCACGGGCTCCCAGCCGACCTGCCGTAGCCGCAGGGCGGTGGCGATGCCGGCGATGCCCAGGCCGACGACCAGGGCGCGGCGCCCGGTCCTGCCGTTGTGTGTCATGACGACTCCTCTCACAGCCTCGTGAACACGATGCTATCCGACGAACTGACCAGATCGGTTCTTTTGGTCAGTTTCGGGTGGGAGGAACATTCGTTCAAGCCGCCGGCGGGCATCCGGGCGACAGTGGAGGAGACCGATCCATGACGAGGAGGCAGGCTCATGCGGATCCTCATCTCCGGCGCCAGCGTCGCCGGCCCCGTCCTGGCGTACTGGCTGATCAGGCACGGCTTCTCCGTCACCGTCGTCGAGCGCGCGCCCACCCTGCGCAAG
>NZ_OOHJ01000022.1 GCF_900323885.1 [Actinomadura] parvosata subsp. kistnae
CGCGGCGTGGTGGCGCGAGGGCGTGCCGGCCCGGCGCAGGGGGCTGTGGACGCCCGCACCGCCCTGCCCCCGCGCCCTGCGCCCTGCGCCCTGCGCCTGCATCCTGTGACCGCGCCCCAGCCTCGCCCGGTCCGCACGCAGCGCGCCTGCACCCATGCGCCCTGTGTTCGCGCGCCGCTGTGGCCCCCGCATCCTGTGCCCCCGCACCCTGTGGCCCCCACCCGTGGCCGTGCGCCACTGCACCCGCCTGCGCCCAGCGCGTCCAGCGCCCCCATGCCCTCGACCTTCGTGCACCGCGCCGCACTCTCACACGCCCGAGCACTTCATTCGCGCCGCTCTCGTACGCCGCGCACACGTGCACTCCGCAGCCGTATAGCCGCAGCCGTACAGCGGCAGGATCCCGGTCCGGCGCCCCCGCGCCCTCGCTCTTCGCGCCCCGTGCACTCGCCTTGGTGCCTTCCCAGCAAAGCCCGCACCCTGCGTGGCCCACACCGCGTGGCCTGCACCCCGTGGCCCGCGCCTTAGCAGGAGCCCGCCCGCCGCCCCCTCCGCCAGGCCGGAATGCCGAAAGGCCCCCGGCAGGACGCTGGAGGCCTTGGTGGTGGAGCTCAGGTGGTGGGCTCAGCCGACCGTTTCGCGGTCGTGCTGGCACACCGAGCAGCTGGTCAGTCCGGCTGCCTCGGCGGCGGCGAGTGTCATCGTCTCCACGCCGGTCTCGCCCGCGCCGCGGATCAACGGGCAGGCGGTGCTGTGGTAACGGCGGGTGCCTATGATGACCTTCACCGTGCCCTGTCGTTCCCCCTTATCGCCCTTGGTGGGCTCTTCACCCGGCTTTCCGGTAGCCGCGCCGCCGGCAGCGTTCTTGGGCGGCTCGCCCTTGGAGACCCCTGCCTTGGGGCGGGCGGGCGCTCGGGCTCGGGGTCGGACGTGCTGGACTTGGGCTTTCCAGGTGCGGACGATCCCGGAGCGGTCGCGGGCTTGGACGGCTTGGCGCGAGCGCCCGGGGGCAGCGGGCCCTTGGGCTTGGCGGTCGACTCGGCCGAGGACGCGGGCCGCTCGTGCAGCACCACGGTCTCCCCCGACGCGGGCGGCTCCTCCATACGGCCGGACGGGCGCTTGGTGGCTGACTCGCCGGACGACGTCTCGGTCACCGGCATGCCGGACGCGGTCACTCGGGGCTGCGGCGCCGTGTCGGGCCCCGACACGTCATCGTCGTCGACCTTCCACGCGGCCACCCCGGACGCCACCCCGGCCCGGCCACCGGCCTGCTCGCCCTTGCCGCCGGACGGCTGGGGCCGGCCGGCCGGGCTCTGCGGCTGCTCACCGGTGCTCGCGGTCTTGGTCTCGGCGGATGTCTGAGGCTTGCCACCGGAGGTCTGCGGCTTGGCGCCGGCGGACGTCTCAGGCCCGGCGCCGGCGGTCTGCGGCCTGGCGTCGGGTGTTTGAGGCTTGCCGCCCGCCTGCCCCGGCTTGCCCGCCGCACCGGGCCGCGGCGCGGCGGCACTGCCGGTCTGCGTCGGCTTGCCACCCGGCTGCTCAGGCTTGCCGCCAGCCTGCTCGGGCCTGCCGCCGGCCTGGGTCGGCTTGCCACCCGCCTGCTCGGGCTTGCCGCCGGCCTGGCCCGGTTGGTCGCCGGACTGCCCGGCCTTGCCACCGGTCTGCGTCGGCTTGCCACCGGGCCGCTCAGGCGTGCCGGCGGGCTGGCCGGAGGACGTCTGGCCGGCGGTCTGGCCGGACGACGGGGCCTGACCGGGCCGGGACTCGGGCTTCGTACCGGCTGCGGGCTTGGGGCCGGTTACGGGCTTCGTTCCGGGCTGCTCGGGACTGGCGGTGGAGGGGCGGGAGGGCTTGGGGGTCGGGCGGGCGTTGGCCGGGGAGGTCTCCGTCTCGTCGGAGGCGGCCTCGCCGGACGCGGGGTCGGCCTTGCGCGCGAAGGGCGGCGGCCGGAAGTAGGAAGTCTGGGCGTCGTCCGCCTGCTCGTCGTCCGAGCCGGGCTCGGGGGCGGCGGACGAGGGGCCTTGGCCTGGCCGGCCGCGGGGGCGGCGGGGGATCGGCCGAACCACCCGGTGGCGCCTTCCTCGTGGGAGGCGGCAGGCTCCGGGCTGGGGGTGGAAGCCTTGGTGTCGGGCTTCGGCGGGGCGACCGGCGGACGTGCGTCGCGGGTCTCCGCGGAGCTTTCGGCCCTGCTCGCCGTGGGAACGTCGGCGGGGCCGGAGGTGACGGCGGGCTCGGGGTCGGCGGCAGGTGGTAGCTGCCGTCCGCCGAGCGCTGCGTCCGGCAGGCACGCCGTGCAGGGCGTGAAGCCCTCCTCGCGTGCCTCTTCGTAGGTGAGCTCCTCGTGATCCCGGCCGATCAGCTGCCTGCAGCCGGGCACGTGGTAGCGCTTGCGTCCGGGGATCACCAGCACGATCGCGTCCGGCGAGATGCCGCCCGGCGCGGGACGGCGCGGACCGGGGGCCGGTGCGGTCGCCGTCCGCTGCGGCGCGTGGGGAGGCGCCTGCGGATGCTGCCGTGGCTGCGGATGCTGCTGGTGAGCCATCGGACCGGTCTGGTTGTACGGCGGCGCGGGCGGCGTGAGCCCCTTCGGGGGGGTGGCCGGCGCAGCGGCCTGCCCACCTCCGGGAAAAAGCTCGTTGCGCCGCAGGAAAGCCCCGATCACCAGGAACAGCGCGGACAGCACGCTGACCACGATGGACCACATGATCAGGAACGGCTTCGCCAGTACGAAGCCCGCGATCAGCAGAACCACTGCCGCGAGCACCAAACCAGCACTGATAAGGATCACAGGGGGCTCTTTCGAGTGACAGGTCCTAGTGACCCTTTACTCTACCGGCGGTCGTTGTGCGGACCGTCACTGCCGGGGAAGGCGCCCTGCGGTGCCTCGCCGCCGAACGGGCTCGGGCCACCGGGGAGAGGCGGCTGGCCGCCCTGGGGCACGGCGTGCGACATGGCGGGGGCCTGACCCTGCGGACCACCGGACATGACCGGGAACCCGCCGCTGCCCTCGGCGGAGACGTTGAGCTCGGCGAGCTGGTTCTCCAGGTAGAGCTTGAGCCGGCTGCGGTATTCGCGCTCGAAGCTGCGCAGCTCCTCGACCTTGCGCTCGAGCTCGTCGCGGGTCTGGACCAGCGAGCCCATGGCCTGGCGGTGGCGCTCCTGGGCGTCGCGCTCGAGCGTCTCGGCGCGGGCGCGGGCGTCGCCGATGACCTGCTCGGCCTGGCGGCGGGCCTTGGTGAGGATCTCGTCGGCCTCGCGGCGGGCGCGGGTGACGGTCTCGTCCGCCTCGCGGCGGGCGTCGGCGATCGCCTGGTCGGCGGTCTGCTGGGCGAGCGCGAGCACGCGGGCCGCGGTGTCCATGTTGTCCTCGGCGGGAGGCATGCTCATCGCCACGGGGACCGGCGGCTGCTGCTGCACCGGCGGCGGCTCGGGGGCCCGCATGGGCTCCGGCTGCGGCGGCGCCATCATCTCGGGCTTGGGCTGCTCCTGGACCGGGGCGGAGGCCATGGGCATGTTCATGCCGCCCGGTACCTTCCCGCGCAGGCACTCGGCCAGCTTCGCGCGGAGCTCCTCGTTCTCTTGGATCAGGCGGTCGAGCTCAGCCTCCACCTCGTCGAGGAAGGCGTCGACCTCTTCCTCGTCGTAGCCCGGCCGGAGCCGGGTGGTACTGAACTGCTTGTTCCGCACATCAGCGGGCGTCAGCGGCATTTTTTGGTCTCCTTGGCGCGCTTGGAGTCTGTCCGGAGGACGGTAACCCGAATCACTTCAGCGCGGACACGAGTTGGATCACGACCGGCGCCTCACCGGCCCGGTCATCGCAGGGTCCCGGCGATCTGGATCAAGATCAGGACCACGATGAACAGGACAGTGAAGCTTAGGTCAAAGGCCACCGTACCCAACCGGAGCGGAGGAATGAAACGGCGGAGGAACTTGAGGGGTGGGTCCGTCGCGGTGTAGGTGGCCTCCGCCAGCACCAGGACGACGCCGGAAGGCCGCCACTGGCGGGCGAAAGCCTGCACCGTCTCAAAGATCATCCTGCCGATGAGCAGCACCAAATAGAGAGACAGGACAACGACCAAGATCCCACCGATGATCTCCACGGCCCGGCCGCGCCTCCACTTCTGATGTGCCCTCCCGGCCTCGGTGAGACCGGGTTGGGTCCGATAGGCATACAGAGACTCTAACTCTGGTTGAAGAACCCGCGTTCCGCGATTCGAGCCTTGTCCTCGGCAGTCACCTCGACATTGGCAGGGGACAACAGGAACACCTTGTTGGTAACACGTTCAATGCTGCCGTGTAGGCCAAAGACCAGACCTGCCGCGAAATCCACGAGCCGCTTGGCGTCGCTGTCAACCATCTCGGTCAGGTTCATGATGACCGGGGTGCCGTCGCGGAAGTGCTCGCCGATCGTCCGGGCCTCGTTGTACGTGCGGGGGTGCAGGGTGGTGATGCGGGCCAGATCGGTCGTACGGCGCTCGACGATGGTCGTGGTGGGTCTCGGCGCGGGGACCCCCGCTTCGGGCTCGTCCTCGCGCTCCTGGACCGCGACGGCGCGTTCCTCGCCGGGCCGCTGCACGTCGTCGTCGTAGGGGTAGTCGTCGGTGTAGGTCTCGTACCTCTCGTAGCGGTCGTCCTCCACGAGACCGAGGTAGACCGCCATCTTGCGCATCGCGCCGGCCATCGCTACGTCGTCCTCCTGCTCATGGTCGCACTCGCTCGGGCCCGTCGCCGTGTCCGAGGCGGTAGCCGTACCCCCTTGGAGCTCACCGCTGCTCGACCTCTACTTGGTCATGGGCCTGAAGACCCACTTGAGGGGACATTACCTGACGAAGGGCTTGCGACGACCGAGCAACGCCGTACCGACCCGTACGTGTGTCGCGCCGTAGGCGATGGCCTCGGCGAGATCCTCGCTCATCCCCGCCGAGATCATGGTGGCCCTGGGGTGCTGCTCCTGGAGGCGCAGCGCGAGGTCGCGCAGCCGGGCGAACGCCTTGGCGGGGTCCTCCCCCAGGGGCGCGACCGCCATGACGCCGCCGAGCCACACCCCTTCGGCCAGCGCCACCTCGTCGGCGAGCTCCAGCAGGTCGGCGGGGCGCACCCCGCCTCTGGCCGGGTCGTCGTCGAGGGCGATCTGCACCAGGCAGCCGATCCTGCGGCCCTGGCGCACCGCCTCCTTGCTGATGGCCTCCACCAGCCTGAGGCGGTCGACGGAGTGGATCACGTCGGCGTACCCGACCACGGAGCGGACCTTGTTGGTCTGCAGCTGGCCGACGAAGTGCCAGGTGAGCGGCAGGTCGGCGAGCTCGCGCGCCTTGACCGCGGCCTCCTGGTCGCGGTTCTCGCCGACGTCGCGCACGCCCAGCTCGGCCAGGACGCGGACGTCCTCGGCCGGTCGCGTCTTGGTGACGGCGATCAGCGTGACCTCGCCCCGGTCGCGCCCCACCGCGTGGCACGCCTCGGTGATGCGCGCGTCGACCTCGGCGAGACCGGCCGCGATCTCGTCCCTTCTCACGTGCCTCTCCCCCTCACTCAGGTGTCCTCGCCGGCATCACGGACGCACACCGTGCTTGACGTACGCACACCGTGCTCGACGTACGCACGACGGCGCCGCTCCCGTGTCCCTGGGGGGAGCGGCGTCAGGCGCGGCTACTTGACGGCTATTTGAGGAAGTCGGGAACGTCGAGTTCCTCTTCCTGCTCCTCGAAGATCACTCGAGGACGTTTGGGCGGCTCCGACATGCGGGAGGTGATGGGCGTGGGCGGGTTGGCGGGCTCGGGCGCGGGCCGGGGGATCGAGACGGGGCCGGACGGCTCGTCGGCCGGGTCGTCGGCGGGCCCGGAGTCGCGCACGGAGTCACGTACGGTGTCACGCCCGGAGTCACGCACGGCCTCGCGCAGCGGCTCGCGCGGCGTGTCGCGCACCGGCTCGACGGGGCGCACCGGCTCGGGGCGGGGCGGCTCGGGCCTGAACTCGGCACGCGGCTCCGGCCTGAAGTCCGCGCGCGGCTCGGGACGCGGCTCGGGGCGCGGCTCGGGCCGGAAGTCCGCACGAGGCTCAGGACGGGGCTCAGGACGCGGCTCAGGGCGCGGCGCGGGCGGCTCGGACTTGATGCTCGGGGCGGCCGCGCTGGGCCGCGGAGGCGACGCAGGAGCGGGCGCGGACGGCGGCGCGGGCGCGCGGCCCATCGGGCGTGGCGCCTGCTTCTCCGCGGGGCCTGGCACGTCGTCGAAGCCGGCCGCGATCACGGTCACGCGCACCTCGTCGCCGAGGGCGTCGTCGATGACCGTGCCGAAGATGATGTTGGCGTCGGGCGCGGCGGCCATGGAGACGAGCTGGGCCGCCTCGTTGATCTCGAACAGGCCGAGGTCGGAGCCGCCGGCGATCGACAGCAGCACGCCGTGGGCGCCGTCGATGCTGGCCTCCAGCAGCGGGCTGGAGACCGCCATCTCGGCCGCCGCCACCGAGCGGTCGTCGCCGCGGGCGTGGCCGATGCCCATGAGGGCGGAGCCGGCGCCCGACATGACCGACTTGACGTCGGCGAAGTCGAGGTTGATCAGACCGGGGGTGGTGATGAGGTCGGTGATGCCCTGCACACCCGACAGCAGCACCTGGTCGGCGGCCTTGAACGCGTCGAGCACGCTCACCTGCCGGTCAGAGATCGACAGCAGCCGGTCGTTGGGGATCACGATGAGGGTGTCGACCTCGTCGCGCAGCGTCTCGATGCCCGCTTCCGCCTGCGAGGCCCTGCGCCGTCCTTCGAAGCTGAACGGCCGGGTCACGACACCGATGGTGAGCGCGCCGAGCGATCTGGCGATGTTGGCCACGACGGGGGCGCCGCCCGTGCCGGTGCCGCCGCCCTCACCCGCCGTGACGAAGACCATGTCGGCCCCCTTGAGGACCTCCTCGATCTCCTCGCGGTGGTCCTCGGCCGCCTTCCGGCCGACGTCGGGGTTGGCGCCCGCGCCCAGTCCGCGCGTGAGCTCGCGGCCCACGTCGAGTTTCACATCGGCGTCACTCATCAGCAGCGCCTGGGCGTCGGTGTTTATCGCGATGAACTCGACGCCCTTGAGTCCCTCCTCGATCATCCGGTTGACGGCGTTGACTCCGCCGCCGCCGATGCCGACGACCTTGATGACCGCGAGGTAGTTCTGCGGTGCTGCCACGACGAGGGGCCTTTCCGCTCGTTGACTTGCCATTTCGGTGCGGATTGTCTCCGCTTTTTGTTAGTTCGGGTAACTCTCAACCTCAGGTTGAGATTTAGATTTATGTCAACCTGAGGATTGATACGGACAGTAGGAGTTACGCTCCAGGCGGGTCAACTAACCGCGCCGCAAGCACGTCCGGCGTGTCGCGGGCTGTCCGTTTCGCTCCGCAGTCTCGCCTGGTGGCGGCCCTCCTTCGCCGAAAGTCCGGCTTACAGGCTCTCACGTCGCGACCCCCGCCTCGCACAGGCTCGGCGATGCCCTTGCCGCTGAGTTGCCAGACCCTGACGATCACGATCACTTCAGGGTCACCACGTCGGGCGAGCTGACGTCGTACATCGTGGCCGACCTTTCGCGCTTCAGCAGCGTGCTCAGGATGCGGCCCTTCTCCTCGGGACGGTCGGGGCCGCCCCACAGCACGGTACGGCCGTCCGACAGCACCAGCGTGACACCCTCGGCGGTGCCCGCGCGTACCTGCCTGACCTTGGCCGCCACCTCGTCGGGCACCGCCTGCACGACCTTGAGCGCCGCCATCATGGCGGGGTCGCCCTGCTGCGGGCGGTCCACCTTGAGCAGCGGCAGCATGGGCGGCGCCGTCTGCCTCAGCTCGATCACCACGCCCTGGCCGTCGACGATCGCCACCTTGTCGCCCGCCGGGACGGCGGCGACCGGCTCGCGCTCGACCACCTCGATCCTGAGCGTGCCCGGCCAGATCCGGTCGACCTTGGCGGAGGCGAGCTGTCTGATGCCGAGGACGCGGGTCTGGACGTCGGCGAGGTTCACGGTGGCGAGGGGATGCAGATCCGCCACGCCGGCCTGCTGCTCGATGCGCTCGCTGGGGACTGTGAGATTTCCCACGATCTCGATCGAGCGTACGCCGAGCACGGGCGAGAAGAACACCAGCCACGCGGCCGATCCCACCACCCCTGCCGTCAGCAGTACCAGGAACGCCGTGCGCGCCTTCATCGCCCTCCCCACCACACGCGGCTCATGTCGGCACCGAACCTACGCCGACACGCGGCCCTACACCCGCGCGCCACGCCCAAACACCGACCGTCCGGGTCGCCGCCGCGGCGCACCCTTCGCCGTCCAGCACCGCCCGCGCCACCGCACGGGCTGAGGTCCTTCGAGGGGTGGCCCGCCGGAGAGGCGTCGCCCTCCGGCGCCCCACAGCCGAGCACCCGGCGGACCTGCGTCGAGCACCCGGCGAACCTGCGTCGGGAGCCCGGCGGGCGGGCGGCGGGGGCGCGGCAGGCCGGCGTCGAGGGCCCAGTGGGCCTGCGTCGGGGGCGCGGCACGCCGGCGTCAGGAGCCGAGCGGGCCGGCGTCGGGGCGTCAGGACAGGCGGGCCACGATCTGCGGCCCCAGCTCGGTCACGTCCCCCGCCCCCATCGTCAGCACGATGTCGCCGGGCCGGGCCCGCTCGGCCACCAGCCCCGGCACCGCCGAGCGGTCCGGCGCGTACGCGACCCGCTCCGGCGGCAGCGGCACCCGCCCCGCGACCATGGCCCCCGACACCCCGGGCTCGGGATCCTCCCTGGCCCCGTACACGTCGAGGACGATGGCCTCGTCGGCCAGCCCGAGCGCCGCGCCGAACTCGTCGGCGAAGAACCGGGTGCGCGAGTAGAGGTGCGGCTGGAAGATCGCGATGACCCGCCCGGTGCCGGAGTAGGACGCGACGACGTCGCGCGCCGCCTTGAGGTCGGCGGTCAGCTCGGTCGGGTGGTGGGCGTAGCTGTCGAACACGGCGATGCCCCCGGCCTCGCCCTTGGCCTCGAAGCGCCGCTTGGCCCCGGTGAAGGCCCCCAGGCCCTCCCTGATCTCCTCGAACGGCAGCCCCAGCTCGTCGGCCACGGCGATCACCGCGGTGGCGTTGAGCGCGTTGTGGGCCCCGGGGACGGCCAGCCGCACCTCGCCCCGCCCCTCGATGGCGAAGACGGTGCCGAACCCGTCGGGCCGGACGCCGGACACGCGGTAGTCGTCGCCCTGGAGGCCGTAGGTCTTGACGCGCAGCCCGCGCTCCCTGGCCCGCCGCGCCACCTCGGCCGCGCCGGGGTCGTCGGCGCAGGCGATGAGCAGCGAGCCGACCCGGTCGGCGAAGCGGGCGAAGCTGTCGTGGACGGCGCGCGGGTCGCCGTAGTTGTCGAGGTGGTCGGCCTCGACGTTGGTGACGACGGCGATGTCGGGGGCGAGCATGAGGAAGGAGCCGTCGCTCTCGTCGGCCTCGGCGACGAACATCCGGCCCTGCCCGTCGTCGGCGCCGAGCCCGGTGGTGACGAGCTGGCCGCCCACGCAGTAGGACGGGTCGGCGCCGCACTTCTGCAGCGCGACGGTGAGCATGGAGGTGGTGGTGGTCTTGCCGTGGGTGCCGGCGATGGCGACGGCGGTGCGCCCGGCCATGACGGAGGCCAGCGCGGCGGCCCGCGGGATGATGCGCAGCCCCTGCTTGAGCGCCTCGCCCAGCTCGGGGTTGGAGTCGCGGATGGCGGTGGAGACGACCACGGTGTCGACGTCTCTGATGTGGGAGGCGGCGTGGCCGATGTGCACGGTGGCGCCCAGCTCGCGCAGCTCGGTGATCAGCTCGGAGCTGCGCGCGTCGCTGCCGGTCACCCGCACGCCGCGCTTGAGCAGGATGCGGGCGATGCCCGACATGCCGGCGCCGCCGATGCCGATGAAGTGCACCCGGCCCAACTCTTCGACGGACACGGGGTCGACCAGCTTCACGAGACTCATCGGGCTATCTCCAACACTTTCCTGGCAAGCATGATATCGGCGTCCTTCCTCCCCAGTCTGGAGGCGGCCTCCGACATGACGGCGACCCGCTCGGGGTCGCGGAGGATGGGCAGCAGGTTGTGGATGATCCATTCGGGTGACAGCTGGGCGTCGTCGACCAGCAGGCCGCCGCCGCCCGCGGCGATGCGCTCGGCGTTGAGCCGCTGCTCGCCGTTGCCGTAGGGCAGCGGGACGTAGGCGGCGGGCAGCCCGACCGCGGTCAGCTCCGCGCAGCTCAGCGCGCCGCTGCGGCACAGGGCCAGGTCGGCGGCGGCGTAGGCGAGGTCCATCCGGTCGACGTAGGGCAGCAGGACGTACTGGGGGTCGCCGGGCGGTGGCTCGTGCGGGGCGGTGTTCTTCGGGCCCAGCACGTGCAGCACCTGGATGCCGGCCCGGCGCAGCGCGGGGGCGGCGGCGAGCGCGGCCTCGTTGATCGACCTCGCGCCCTGCGAGCCGCCGAACACCAGCAGCGTCGGCCGGTCGTTCTCCAGCCCGAACCAGGAGCGCGCCTTGTCGCCGGTGGACAGCCGGTCGAGCGTGACGATCTCGCGCCGCAGCGGCGTGCCGATGAACTCGGCCTTGGGCAGCGCGGCGTCGGGGAACCCGCTGAAGACGTGGTCGGTCAGCCGGGCGCCGAGCCGGTTGGCCAGGCCGGGGCGCGGGTTGGCCTCGTGGACGACGATCGGCACGCCGCGCCGCTTGGCCGCCAGGTAGGCCGGGGTGGCGACGTAGCCGCCGAAGCCGACGAGGACGTCGGCCTTGACCCGGTCGAGGATCGCCGCGGTGGCGTTGATCGCCCCGGCGAGCCGGCCCGGCACGGTGAGCAGGCTCGGAGTGATCGCCCTGGGCAGCGGCACGGCCGGCACCAGCTCCAGCTCGTAGCCCCTGGCAGGCACGAGCCGCGTCTCCAAGCCGCGCTCCGTGCCCACGCAGGTGATGCCGACGCTGCGGTCTAGATGACGCAGCGCGTCCGCAAGGGCGAGCGCGGGCTCGATGTGCCCGGCCGTCCCCCCACCGGCGAGGACCACCCTCATCTCGGTCACTCCCTAACGTGTCGCTCGGCCTCTGGACGTACCCCCCAGGCCAAGCCAGCTTAGGGCCCGGGCGGCCGGTCCGGGGCCACGAGCGGCCAAGGCCTCGCGTGCGCCGGGCTCCCGTTTGGCGAACGACAGCAGCATGCCGAGCGCGGCGAGCGTGGGCAGCAGGGCGGAGCCGCCGTACGAGACCAGCGGGAGGGGGATGCCGGTGATCGGGAGCACGCTGAGCACGGCCCCCATGTTGACGGTCGCCTGGCCGACGATCCAGGCCACCATGGCGGCGGCGGCGAGCCTGATGAAGGCGTCGTTGACCCGGATGGCCACGCGCAGGCCCGCGTAGCCGAGCAGCCCGAACAGGGCCACGACCATGAGCGTGCCCATCAGCCCCAGCTCCTCGCCGACGATGGCGAAGATGAAGTCGCTCTCGCCGTGGGGCAGCCAGCTCCACTTCTGGCGGCTGCTGCCGAGCCCGAGCCCGAACCAGCTCCCGGAGCCCATGGCGATCTGCCCCTGGACGGCCTGGTAGCCGGCGCCCTGGGCGTCGGCCCACGGGTCGAGGAAGGCGCCGATGCGGGCCATCCGGTACGGCTCCACCCTGATCATGATGACCGCGGCCAGCACCGCCAGCGCCATGATGCCGCCGAACAGCTTGACCGGCGCCCCCACCACCCACAGCAGCGACAGGAAGATCATGAACAGCACGAGCGTGGTGCCGAGGTCGCGGCCGAGCATGACCATGACGGCCAGGATCGCGGTGCCGGGCATGAGCGGGATCAGCAGCTGCCGCCACTCGATGCGGCCCTGCCGCGCCCGCCTGGCCAGCAGGTCGGCGCCCCACAGCACGAGCCCGAGCTTGGCCGGCTCGGACGGCTGGATGGTCAGCGGGCCGATGTAGATCCAGCGCTGCGCGCCCAGCTCGGACGAGCCGATGAACAGCACCATGACCAGCGCGATGATCGACAGCGCCATGAGCGGGTAGCCGGCCCAGCGGAAGAACTTGACGGGCAGGCGGGAGCACACGTACATGACGGGCACGCCGACCGCGGCCGACAGCGACTGCTTGATGAACCACGAGAACGGGCTGCCGGTCTTCTGCAGCGCCTCGATGCTGGAGGCGGACAGCACCATCATCAGCCCGAGCGCGAGCAGCAGCGCGCTGCACATGATGATCAGGTAGTAGGTGGTCAGCGGCCGGTCGAGCAGCTCCTTCAGCGCGCCGAGCTGCTCGCGCAGCCAGCCCTGCGGGTTCGCGCCCGGGGCGCTCTCAGCGCTCGTGCTCATGGTGTCGCGTCCTCAGGCCACGTACGGCACGCGCGAAGGCCTCCCCCCGCGCCGGATAGTTCGCGAACATGTCGAGCGAAGCCCCCGCCGGGGAGAGCAGCACGGTGTCTCCCGGGGAGGCCAGCCGCGCGGCTTCGGTGACGACTTTTTCCATCGCACCAGTGTCCCGATCCGGGATGTCCACGAGCGGGACATTCGGCGCGTGTCGCGCGATGGCTTCGGCGATCCTGGCGCGATCGGCGCCGAGCAGCACGGCGCCGCGCAGCCGGGGGGCGGCCTGGCGTACCAGGTCGTCGACGTCGGCGCCCTTGAGCTGGCCGCCCGCCACCCACACGATCGACGGGTACGAGGCCAGCGCCGCGGCGGCGGCGTGCGGGTTGGTGGCCTTGGAGTCGTCGACGTAGTCGACCTCGCCGATCCGGTCCACGTGGGCCAGCCGGTGCGGGTCGGGCACGAAGTCGCGCAGGCCCTGGCGGACGGACTCGGAGGGCACGCCGAGCGAGCGGGCCAGGGCGGCGGCGGCCAGCGCGTTGGCGACGTTGTGCGGCGCGAAGGGCCGGATGTCCGCCAGCGTGGCCAGCTCCTCCGCCGCCTCGACGGGGTCGGCCACGAACGCCCGGTCCACCAGCAGGTCCTCCACCACGCCGATCTCGCCCCGCTTGGGCACGCGCAGGGTGAACCCGACGGCGCCGGGGTAGGGGGCGGCCAGCCGGGCGGACTCGGGGTCGTCGGCGTTGAAGATCACGGTGCCGGCGCGCTCGAAGATGCGGCCCTTGGCGGCGGCGTACGCCTCCATGGAGCCGTGCCAGTCGAGGTGGTCGGGCGCCACGTTCAGGACGGCCGCGGCGTGCGGGGCGAGCGTGCCGGACCAGTGCAGCTGGAAGCTGGACAGCTCGACGGCCAGCACGTCGTACGGCTCTCCGACGGCCTGCACGACGGGCACGCCCACGTTCCCCACGGCCAGGGCCTTGCGGCCGTCGGCCTGGAGGATGGCGGTGAGCATGCGGACGGCGGTGGTCTTGCCGTTGGTGCCGGTGAGCGCCAGCCAGGGGGCGGCCTGCCCGGGCCGCAGGCGCCAGGCCAGCTCCACCTCGCCGACGACCTCGACGCCGGCGGCCAGCGCGGCGGCGATCAGCGGGTGGTGCGGCGCCCAGCCGGTGGTGACCACCCGCGTCACCCCTTCGGGCAGGGCCGGCTCGCCGAACCGGGTCTCCACGCCGATCCTGGCCAGCTCGGCCGCGGCGGCGAGCTGCCGCTCGCCCTCCGCCGCCTCGACGACCACGACCCGCTCGCCGCGCGCGGCCAGCACCTTCGCCACGGCGGTGCCGGACACTCCGAGCCCGGCCACACAGGTGTAACTCATTACTTGGGCATCCACTCCACGTAGAACAGCCCCAGCCCGAGCGCCGCGCACAGGATCGCGATCAGCCAGAAGCGGACCACGATCGTGGTCTCGGCCCAGCCCTTGAGCTCGAAGTGATGCTGCAGGGGGGCCATTCTGAACACACGTTTCCCGGTCATCTTGAACGACCCGACCTGGATGATGACCGACAGCGTGATGACCACGCACAGGCCGGCGAGGATGATCAGCAGCAGCTGCGTACGGGTGGCGATGGCCAGCCCGGCCAGCACGCCGCCCAGCGCCAGCGACCCGGTGTCACCCATGAAGATCTTGGCCGGCGGGGCGTTCCACCACAGGAACCCGATCAGCGCCCCCAGCACGGCGGCGGCCACCACGGCCAGGTCGAGGGGGTCGCGCACCCAGTAGCAGTTGGGGCCGAGCTGGTCGATGCAGTTGTTGCGCAGCTGCCAGTTGCCGATCAGCACGTACGCGGCGAGCACCGCGCCGGTGGCGCCGCTGGCCAGGCCGTCGAGACCGTCGGTGAGGTTCACCGCGTTGGAGAACCCGACGATCATGATGAGCACCCAGATGGTGAACCCGACGATGCCGATGGACGGGCCGATGTCGCGCAGGAACGACACGCGGGTCTCGGCGGGGGTGATGCCGTACACGTTCGGCTGGCGGGTCACCAGGACGGCGAAGACCGCGCCGACGACGAGCTGGCCGAGCGCCTTGGCGCCGCTGCGCAGGCCGAGGCTGCGCTGCTTGTAGATCTTGATGAAGTCGTCGAGGAAGCCGACGGCGCCCAGCCCCGTCATCAGGAACAGCACCAGCATGCCCGACACGGTCGGGGGCTCCAGCATGGCCAGGTGGGACGCGCCGTAGGCGAGCAGGGCGGCCAGCACGAAGACGATGCCGCCCATCGTGGGCGTGCCCTTCTTGCCGAGGTGGGCCTGCACGCCCTCCTCGCGGACGTTCTGGCCGATGCCGCGCCGCGAGAACAGCCGGATCGCCAGCGGGGTGCCCAGCATCGAGAGGATCAGGCCCACCGCACCGGCGATGATGATGTTGGTCACTGGGTGGCACCCCCGAGCACGAGCTCGGCCGTGCGCTCCAGCCCCATGGCGCGCGGTCCCTTGATCAGCACCGCGTCACCGGGGCGCAGCCACGCGGCCAGCTCGGCCGCCGCCGCCTCGGCGTCGGGCACGTGCACGATCCGCGTCCCCGGAGCCGGGCCGCCCGGCCCTCCCGGGGCCCGCCCGCCTGGGCGGCCCGCTGGGCCGCCTCGTGCGCGCCCGCCAGGACCGGCTCGGCATCAGGGCCCGCGATGATCAGCCCCGCCAGCCCCGCCCCGCCGGCCAGCCGGCCGAGCTCGGTGTTGAGCGCGGGCCCGTCGTCGCCGAGCTCCCGCAGCGCCGCGATGACCGCGAAGCGCCGCCGCCCCTTGCCCAGCACCTCGAACGCCGAGAAGGCCGCCTTCATGGAGTCGGGGTTGGCGTTGTAGGCGTCGTTGACCACGGTGACGCCGTCGGGCCGGTCGGTGACCTCCATCCGCCACCGGCTGCTCGGGGTGGCCGCCGACAGCTCCTCGGCGATCGTGGCGACCGGCAGGCCCAGCTCGTAGGCGGCCGCCGCCGCGGCGAGCGCGTTCTCGACGGCGTGCTCCCCGTAGAGCTTCAGCGCCACGTGCGCGGTGCCCGACGGGGTGCACAGGGTGAACGAGGCGCGCCCGCGCGCGTCCACCACGACCCCCTCGGCCCTGATCGCGGCCTGCTCGCCGCGCCCGTAGTAGGTGACCCGCGCGTCCGTACGGGAGGCCATGCCGCGCACCAACGGGTCGTCGGCGTTGAGTACCGCCACGCCGGCCCGCGGCAGCGCCTCCACCAGCTCGCCCTTTGCCTTGGCGATGGCCTCCTTGCCGCCGAACACGCCGAGGTGCGCGGTGCCGACGTTGAGCACGACGCCGATCTGCGGCGGCGCGATGCGGGTCAGCTCCTTGATGTGGCCGATGTTGCGCGCGGCCAGCTCCAGCACCATGTAGCGGGTGTCGAGGTCGGCGCGCAGCACGGTCAGCGGGTGGCCCAGCTCGTTGTTGAAGCTGCCCTTGGGGGCGATGGTGGCGCCGACCCTGGCGGTGAGCCGGGCCAGCAGGTCTTTGGTGCTGGTCTTGCCGGCCGAGCCGGTCACGCCGATGACGGTGACGTTCGGGAGCATGCGGACCTGCGCGGCGGCCAGCGCGGCGAGCGCGGCGGCGGCGTCGGGCACGATCACGGCGGGCGCCTCGACCGGCCTGGTGGCCAGCACGGCGACGGCTCCGGCCCGGACGGCCTGCGCGGCGAAGTCGTGACCGTCGACCCGCGCGCCCTTGATGGCGACGAACAGGGATCCCGGTTCTACGGCCCGCGAGTCGATCACGACGGGCCCGCGCACCACCGCGCGGGGATCGGCCATGCCCGACAGGGCGCCCGAGGTCATCTCGGCGATCCTGGCCAGAGGCAACGGGATCATTAGTGCTTCCTGCTTTCCTTGCGTGCGTCGATCGCTTCGGCGACCACTTCGCGGTCGTCGAAGGGGATCACCTCGCCTGAAACGTACTGGCCCTGCTCGTGACCCTTGCCTGCTACGACGATCACGTCGCCGCGCCCGGCCCGGGCGATCGCCAGGCCGATGGCGGCCGCGCGGTCGGGCTCAATGATCACATGAGCGCGGTCGTGCTGCGGAACGCGGAGCGCTCCCTCCATCATCGTCGCGAGGATGGCCAGTGGATCCTCCGAGCGCGGATTGTCGCTCGTGAAAATGGCCACATCCGCCAGCTCGGCGGAGATTTCCCCCATGATCGGGCGTTTGCCCTTGTCGCGGTCGCCGCCGCAGCCGAGCACGATCGTCAACTTGCCTTCGGTGACCGTACGCAGCGAGCGCAGCACCGACTCCACCGCGCCCGGCTTGTGCGAGTAGTCCACGACGGCCTGGAAGTCGTCGTGGGCGCCCGTGACGCGCTGCATGCGCCCCGGCACCCCGGTGAGAGTCCCGACGCCGTGCACGGCCGTGTGCAGCGGCACCCCGGCCTCCACGAGCGTGACGATCGCGCCGAGCGCGTTGGCCACGTTGAACGGGCCGGGCAGCGCCACGCTCGCGTCGGCCTCCACCCCGCCGGGCCCGACCACGCGGAACGTGCTGCCGTCGGAGCCCAGCCTGGCCTCCACCGCCCGCCACTCCGCCTCCGGGTCGCCCAGCGCCGAGAACGTCGTCATCGGCACCTTTGCCAGGTCGAGCAGCTCCCGGCCGTAACGATCGTCGAGGTTCGTCACCCCGACGCGGCTCAGCTCCGGCTGGAACAGCTTCGCCTTCGTCGCGAAGTACTCCTCGAAGGACTTGTGGAAGTCGAGGTGGTCCTGCGACAGGTTCGTGAACAGGGCCACGTCGTAGTAGATGCCGTCGACCCGGCCCAGCGCGAGCGCGTGGCTGGAGACCTCCATGGCGGCCGCCGTGACGCCCTCCTCGCGCATCAGCGCGAACAGGCCGTGCAGGTCGCTGGCCTCCGGCGTGGTCAGCGTGGGCTGGAAGCGCAGGTCTCCCGCGTGGATCTCGACGCCGCCCACCAGGCCCGCCCGGTGCCCGGCCGCCCGCAGGCCCGCCTCCAGCATGAACGTGGTGGTGGACTTGCCGCTGGTGCCCGTGACACCGAGGACCTGGATGTCGTGGGCCGGCTGCCCGTACACCCAGGACGAGATCTGCCCGAGCAGGGCGCGCGGGTCGGGCACGATGAGCACGGGCAGCCCGGTGGCCACGGCCGCGTCGCGGCCGGCGCGGTCGGTGAGCACGGCCACCGCGCCGCGCGCCATCGCGTCGGCGGCGAACGTGGCGCCGTGCACCCGGTTGCCGGGCAGCGCGACGTACAGGTCACCGCGTCTGACGTTACGGCTGTCGATGGTGACGCCGGTCAGCGCGGCATGAGGCGACCTCGAAGTGCCCGAATCGGCGTCGAGCATGGTCGCGAGCCCGGTCAGCGGGCGAGGCGGGCTGGTCGTGGGACGCATAGACGACGGGGGACGCACGGCGAGAGCGTACCTTCCCTGGTCACTGTCCGGCGCGCGTACGCACCGTCGGCGCGGCGGAGCCTGTGGGAGGAATCTTCTTGCTCTTGATGGCGAACGTCATCACATCCTTGAACACGGGGGCCGCCAACTGCCCGCCGAAGTGGCCTTTCTTCGGATTCTGCAGCACCGACAGCACCACCAGCCGCGGCTTGTCGGCCGGCGCGAACCCCACGAACGAGGCCGTGTAACCGTCGTAACGGCCGAGCTCAGCATCGTAGCGGTTGGCCGTGCCCGTCTTGCCCGCCACCCGGTAACCGTCGATGGCGGCGAGCTGGCCCGTGCCCTCCTCGCCCACCGCGCTCTCCAGCATCGTCGCGATCTCCTTGGCCGTCGTCTCGCTCACCACTCTGGTCTGCTTACCGGGAGCCGCCGGGACGAACCTGCCGGAAGCGTCCGTCGTGCCCGCCACGATCTGCGGCTCGATCTTCACGCCGCCGTTGGCGATCGTCTGGTAGACGCTGGCCATCTGCAACGCCGTCACCGACACGCCCTGCCCGTAGGCGACCGTACAGCTCTGGCTGCCCGACCACTTGCGGTAGTCGGGCAGCAGGCCCGCCTCCGCGCCCGGCACGCCGCCGCCCGGCGCCGTGCCGAAACCGAACGCCTTCAGCATCTCGTACAGCTTCTGGCTGCCGACCTTGCGCGCCGCCATGACCGTGGCCACGTTGCTCGACTGCGCCATCGCCTGGCGGAACGTCAGCGCCTCCACCTTGTGCGCGTGGGCGTCACGCAGCACCTGGTCATAGCACTTGATGCTGTCGGGCACCTGGTACACCGTGTCGGGCGTCACCACCCTGGCCTCCAGCGCGGCGGCGGCGGTGATCACCTTGTTGGTGCTGCCCGGCTCGAACACGTCGGCGGCGGCCTTGTTGATGTAGCGCGACTCGGGGGCCTTGCGCCAGTTGTTCAGGTCGAGCTCGGGGGCGTTGGCCATGGCGATGATCTGCGCCGTCTGCACGTCCATGACGATCACGGTGCCGCTGTCGGCCTCGGACTTCCGCACCTCCTCGGCGATCGACTTCTGGGCCGCCCACTGGATGTCGCGGTCGATCGTCAGCCGCACGTCCTGGCCGTCCACCGGCGCGGTGCGCTGGCTGCTCGTCATCGGGATGCGCTGGCCGTCGCGGCCCGTCTCCACGCGCTGCTCGCCGTCGCGCCCGGCCAGCAGCGAGTTCTTCGCCTGCTCCATGCCGCCCAGGCCGTTGCCCTCGTCGCCGACGAACCCGATCAGGCTGCCCGCCAGGTCGCCCGCCGGATACAACCGCTTGTACGTCTTCTTCGCCGACAGCGCGGGCAGCTCGCGCGCCTGCAGCAGCCGGGTGGCCACCACGGGATCGACGTCCCTGGCCAGGAGCTGGTAGTGGGTGCCCGTCTTCGCCAGCTTGGCGTTGATCTCCTGCTCGTCCTTGCCGAGCTGCTGCGCCAGGATCTTGGCGATCTTCGGACGCACCGCGGCCGGCACCTTCGTCGGGTCGACCGACACCTCACGGGCCTCCACCGTCACCGCCAGGTCGTGGCCGTTGACGTCGGTGATCGAGCCGCGCTTGGCCGGGATCGTCTCCGTGTGCTGGCGCTGGTCGGCCGCGGCGGCCTCGTACACCTTGGAATCGAGGCCCTGCATCTGGATCAGGCGGCCCGCGAAGATCGACAGGACGAACGTCATGCCGATCAGGCCGAAGTTGATCCGCCTGCGCGGGCTGCCCAGCCGCAGCACCAGTGGCGGGCGCGGCGGCTTGGGCGGCGGCCTGCGCGGGCCGCGCGGCGGCGGGACGTCGCCGCCCCTGCGCGCCGCCCGCTCGCGCGCCTCCCCGCCGGCCCGCCCGGCCTCCGCCCTGGTACGCCCCGCCTCCGGCCTGGTACGGCCCGGCTCCGGCCGCTCCCGGACGGGCTCCCGCCGCGCCCCGCGCGCTCCGGCACCCGCGGCACCCGCGCCCACCGGTCCGGCACCGCGACTCCCGGCACCACCGGCCGCGGCACCGCGGCTCCCAGCGCCACCGGCCGCGGCACCGCGACCCCCAGCACCGCCGGACGCCGCACCGCGACCCCCAGCGCCACCGGACGCGGCGCCCCGTGTACCGCCTGGGGCGGTCCCACGGCCTCCAGCGCCACCGGAGGCCGGGCCGCGCGAACCGGCCGGCCGGTCGTCAGCCCTGTCGCCGGCCCGATCGCCTGAACGGCCGCGCGCCCGCTCGTCACGCCCCTGCACGCGCCCCTTGAGCCGCTCGGCGTCCTCACGCCCCTGAGCGCCCCGCCCGCGCGGGCCGTCGCCGTCGTCGCGGGCCGCTTGCGCGCGCCGTCGGCCGGCTCCTGCCGGGACCGGCCCCGCACGTCGTCCCCACGCTCGCGCCCCGAACGGCCGCGCACGTCGCGCGCGTCAGGGGCGTCGTCACCCCGGTCGCGCCGCGCCCGGCCACGCCCCTCGTCGCCGGAGTCACGCCCCGGACGGCCGCGCGCGTCATCGCCCGGGTCACGCCCGGAACGACCGCGCGCGTCGTCACCGGAGTCGCGGCCGGTGCGGTCGGGGCGGTCGCGGTCCTCGTCGCGGCCGAACGCGTCGGGCCCGAACGGCAGATCGAGGGGGTCGCGCGGGCGTCGCGGCGGGTTCTCCGGCGACGCCGGACGCCCAGTGCCATCAGATCGGGTGCCGTCAGATCGGGAGGCGCCCCCTTGGCGTCCCGTCCGGCCCGGACCTCCCGGCGTACGACGAGCGGCGCCGGGCCCTCCTTGAGAGCCGGCGCCGCCAGCGCCGCGGCCGGGACCCTGCCCCCTGCCGCCTGATTCCCTCACCGCTCCGTGTCCACCTGGCTAGCCTGGTCGCCCGCGCTGCTCCAGCTGTTGACCTCGTCCCAGTCGCGGTTGTAGCCCTGCTTCTCGGCGAGGTCGGCGATGTTCTCGGGCTGCGTCTTGAGCTGGTACTTCTGGTCGATCTGCTCGTTCTGCAGGCGTGCTTCCGCGATCTCCTGGCGCAGGGTGGCGTCGGTGATGGCGTCCTTGGCGAGCATGGTGTTGAGCAGCAGCAGGCTCACCAGGCCGCCGCAGAGGAGCCCGACGACGAGCAGCACGAACGGCGCCCGCTGCCGGCGCGCGGGACGGCGCCGCGGCGCGGGACGGCCCGGCCCTGCCTCGGCACGCGGGCGCCCGCCCACCGGCCGCCGGCTCGCGGCCTGGCCGCGCACCCGCTCGACGAGCGGCGTGCCGCGGCCCTTGCTCCGCACCCGCTCAGCGGCCGGCGCCTCACGACCGGCGGCACCGCCCACCCGCTCACCGGCCTCACGACCGGCGGTGCCGCGGGCGCGCGCCGGCGCCGTGCCGCTCGCGTCACCGCGGGCGCGCTCGGCGGCCGGCCGTCTCCCGGCGGCGTCGGCGCGGGCCTGCTCGGCGGCCGAGCGCTTGGCCTCGGGCTCGTGCCGGGTGTCGGGACGGGGACGCGGCTTGGGCTGTTGCGTGGTCGCCGAGCGGCGCGTGCCCGTCTTGGGCACGGTGCGGCGGCCGGGCGTGCCCTTGCCGGTCTCCTGCTCAGTCGTCAACACGGATCCTCTCTGCCGCCCGTAGCCGGGCCGAGGCCGCCCGCGGGTTGCGGGCGAGCTCTTCGTCGCTTGGGAGCTCCGCTCCCCTCGTCAGCAGGCGGAACCTCGGCTGGTGAGCCGGTAGCGGGACGGGCAGCCCGGGGGGGCTGGTGTCCCTGGTTCGCGCCGTGAGGGCCTGCTTGGTGAGCCGGTCCTCGAGTGAGTGGTAGGAGAGCACGACGACTCTCCCGCCGAGCACGAGCGCGTCGAGTGCCGCGGGCAGCGCCGCCTCCAGGGCGGACAGCTCCGCGTTCACCTCGATGCGCAGTGCCTGGAAAGTGCGTTTGGCGGGGTTTCCCCCGGTGCGCCGGGTCGCGGCGGGGATGGCGTCGCGGACGATGTCCGCCAGCCGCTTCGTCGACGTTATTGCCTCTTTGGCGCGTTCCTTGATGATCAGGCTCGCGACACGCGGGGCGAATCTCTCCTCGCCGTAGTCGCGCAGGATGCGGGTCAGCTCCGCGGCGCTGTAGGTGTTGACGACCTGCTCGGCGGTCAGCTCTTGGGAGGTGTCCATGCGCATGTCGAGCGGCGCGTCGTAGGAGTAGGCGAACCCGCGCTCGGCCTCGTCGAGCTGCGGGGAGGAGACGCCGAGGTCGAAGAGGGCGCCGTCGATCGCGGTGCGGCCGGTGCGGGCCAGCACGTCGGCCAGGTCGGCGGAGGAGGCGTGGACCAGCGTGGTGCGCTCAGCGTAGGGGGCGAGCCTGCGGGTGGAGAAGTCGATGGCGAAAGGGTCGCGGTCGATGCCGATCAGGTGCAGCGACGGGTAGGCGGCGAGCAGGGCCTCGGAGTGGCCGCCGAGCCCGAGGTTGGCGTCGACGACGACGGGTGCGGGCCCGGAGAGTGCGGGGCCGAGCAGCTCCAGAACGCGCTCGAGCATCACCGGAACGTGACCGCCGATGCCGGCGTCGTCACTCATCTCCAACCCCCCTCTCGCGTCCTTGCTCGCGGATGACGCGTTCATCGATCGTTCGCCGGTCCTTTCCTGGGTCCCCACCCGGAGCCGCCCGGCCAGGTCCCCATCCGCACCCTCTTCGTGGACGCCTGCCATCTGACACCGGGGAAGGTGCATCAGCTGGCAGACAGTGGTTGCGGGTGGAGACCTCGCCGAACGACATCACCGACGGATCGACCGTGGTCACTACAAGATCCCTGGCAGCACCTCCTCCGACAGCTCGGAAAACGCCTGCTCCTGCTCACTGAGATAGGTGTCCCAGGCCTGTGCGTCCCAGATCTCCAGCCGGGTGTTGGCCCCGATGACGACGCAGTCACGCTCCAGCCCCGCGTATTGACGCAGGCTCTGCGGGATCGTGATGCGTCCTTGCTTGTCTGGTTTCTCGTCGGACGCGCTGGCGAAGAAGACGCGGCTGTAGTCACGCACCGCCTTGGCGGTGACCGGGGCGGTGCTGAGAGCCTCGGTAATGCGCTGGAACTCCTCCACGGGAAACACGTAGAGGCATCGCTCCTGGCCTTTGGTGATCACAAGACCCTCCGCCAGCTCCTCACGGTACTTAGCCGGCAGGAACAGCCGTCCCTTGTCGTCCAGACGCGGTTGATGGGTGCCGAGGAACATCGGCCCCACCTCCCGTGCCTCGTGAAGCGCTCAGCGCTGGTGCACCGGGCTCTCCACTGCGCACCACCATACTCCACTTCTCCCCACCGTCAACTGATTCGAACCGTCTTCATCATCGGTTTCCGTTGCGTTACCGCAGGTCAGAGCGATGGCGTGGGGTGGGGGGCGGTGGGCGGGCGGCCAACCCTCATGGGCGTGTCGAGAGTTGCGAACGCCGTGGAAATAGGGGCTGCGGGCGCGGTGGAGGCTCAGGGTGGGGGAAAGTGGGGCGCCCGGTGGGGGTGTAGCGGGCGGCACAGTGTCACTGGATTCGCACTGCTATGCCACAAGAACAGGAACTTTGCCGGTGTTCGCTGGAATATCCGCAAATGTCGCTCAAGAACCCGCAGCGTCGTAGGGTCGTACACACAATGGAAAAGGAATGGCATGGCTCCCGCAAAGGCACCGTACCGGGACAGCCGTCGCACTTCTCATGGAGGCCTGGTGGCAGTAACCCATGACGTCCCTCCCCAGCTCGACGAGCTGGTCTCCACAGCCCACCGGATTCGGCAGGCCATCGAATCGGTGATCGAGGGCAAGAGCGACGCCGTCCGCCTCACCCTGACCGTCTTGCTCGCGGAGGGCCACCTCCTGATCGAGGACGTGCCGGGCGTCGGCAAGACGATGCTGGCCAAGGCACTCGCCCGCTCGATCGACTGCCCGGTGCGCCGGGTGCAGTTCACCCCCGACCTGCTGCCCAGCGACATCACCGGGGTGAGCGCCTACAACCAGCAGACGCGCGAGTTCGAGTTCAAGCCCGGGCCCGTCTTCGCCAACATCGTCGTCGGTGACGAGATCAACCGTGCCTCACCCAAGACGCAGTCCGCGTTGCTGGAGTGCATGGAGGAGCACCAGGTGACGGTGGACGGGCACACCTACCAGCTCGACGCGCCGTTCATGGTGATCGCCACCCAGAACCCGATCGAGATGGAGGGCACCTATCCCCTTCCCGAGGCGCAGCGCGACCGCTTCACCGCGCGCGTCGCGATGGGCTACCCCGAGCCGACCGCCGAGCTGGAGATGCTCGACGTGCACGGCGGCACCTCGCCGCTCGACAAGCTCGAACCGGTGGCGACGACGGCCGAGGTGCGCGCCCTGATCGAGGCCGTGCGCGGCGTCTACGTCTCGCAGGCGGTCAAGAAGTACGCCATCGACCTGGTCGTGGCCACCCGCCACTCCCCCGACCTGCGGCTGGGCGCCTCTCCCCGGTCCACGCTGCAGCTCGTACGGGCCGCGCGGGCGCACGCGGCACTGGCGGGCCGCGACTACGTCATCCCCGACGACCTCCAGGACCTGGCCATCCCCGTGCTGGCCCACCGGCTCCTGCCGAGCGTCGAGGCGCAGGGGCAGCGGCGCCTGCCGGAGCAGGTGGTGACGGATCTGGTCAGGCGCGTCCCGGTGCCGGAGACCCGCTCCTCATGAGAGCCGGACTCAAGGCGCTGACGTCCAGGGGCAGATCGTTCCTGGCCTCCGGGATCGCGGCGCTGCTCATGGCGTTCCTGCTGGGCGAGAACGACCTGTTCAGGATCGGCGTCCTGGTGACGGCGCTGCCGCTGCTGGCCGCGATGGTGGTGGCGCGCACCCGCTACCGGCTGAGCTGCGCCCGGCGCCTGGACCCGCCGAGGGCCGAGGTGGGCGGAGAGGCCACCGTGACCCTGCGGCTGGAGAACGTCACGAGGCTTCCCACCGGGCTGCTGCTCATCGAGGACACGGTGCCGTACGCGCTGGGCGTGCGGCCCCGGTTCGTCCTGGACCGGGTCGAGCCGCGCGGCGTGCGGGAGATCGACTACCGGGTCCGCTCGGACCTGCGCGGCCGGTACACGATCGGCCCGCTGTCCATCCGCATCGCCGACCCGTTCGGGCTGGTGGAGCTGACCCGCTCGTTCACGATCAGCGACACGCTGGTGGTGACGCCGCACGTGGCGGCGCTGCCGCACGTGCGGTTGTCGGGTGAGTGGACAGGCGGCGGCGACAGCAGGACCAGGAGCGTCGCGGCGGCCGGCGACGACGACGTGGCGCCGCGCGAGTACCGGCAGGGCGACGACCTGCGGCGGGTGCACTGGCGCTCGACGGCCCGCTACGGCGAGCTGATGGTGCGCCGCGAGGAGCAGCAGTGGCAGAGCCGCGGCGCGCTCCTGCTGGACACGCGCCGGCACGCGCACCGCGGCGAGGGCCCGCGCTCGTCGTTCGAGGTGGCCGTCTCGGCCGCGGCCTCGATCGGCGTGCACCTCGCCCACGAGGGCCTCGGCCTGCGGCTGGTCACCGACCAGGGCGCCGAGCACCTGACCGACTCGGGCCTGAGCTACTCGCTGCTCGACACCCTCGCCGTGGTCCGGCACAGCCCGGCCCGCTCCCTGGAGATGGGCATCTCGGCGCTGCGCTCGGGCGGCGGCGACGGCCTGATCGTGGCGGTGCTGGGCGCGATGGACGCCGACGAGGCCAGGGAGCTGGCGCGGCTGCGGCACAGCGGCATCACCGCCGTGGCCGTCCTGCTCGACGTCAGCACGTGGGAGAGCCGCGACCGGGCCGCCGAGGAGAACCACCTGGCCGTGCAGACCGTGCTGGCCGGCTACGGCTGGCGCATCGTGCGGCTGCCCGCCGGCACCTCGATCGCCTCCGTGTGGCAGGACGCCGCCAACCGCGGCAGGTACGCGCTCAACCCCGCCGGAGGAGCGGCATGAGACTGACGATCGCCGCCGGGGTGGCCTCGTTCACCGCGGCGTTCCTGCTCTCCCCGCTCTTCCAGGGCGGCGGCTGGTTCTGGACGTCCCTCGGCGTCGTGCTGGCCGTGGTGGCGGCAGGCCTGGTGAGCAGCCGCCTGTCGCTGCCGGCGTGGGCGGCGCCGCTGCTGGGGCTGGCCGCGACGTGGATCTTCCTGACCCTGTCCTTCGCCTCCGACAAGGCGTGGGCGCTGGTGGTGCCCACGAAGTCCTCGGTGGTGGAGCTGGGCAGGCTGCTCGCCGTCGGCTGGGCCGACATCCAGCGCTTCGCGGCCCCCGTACCGGAGACCGAGGGTGTCACGCTGCTCACGGCGGGCGGCGTGGCGCTGATCGCGATCGCCGTGGACCTGCTCGCCGCGCGGGTGCGGCGAGCAGCTCTGTCGGGACTGCCGCTGCTGGCGCTGGCGACGGTGCCGGCCACGATCCTGTCCGAGCCGATCAGCTGGTGGGCGTTCATCGTGGCCGCGCTCGGCTTCATCAGCCTGCTGATCGCCGACGGGCGCGAGCGGGTGGGCCACTGGGGCCGCGCGGTGCTGGTGCGCCGCACCCGCCAGGCCACCTCCGGTACGCCGTCCGCGGCCCGGGCCGCCGCCGACACGAGCGGGCTGCGGCTGTCGGGCAAGCGCATCGGGTTCGCCGCGATCCTGCTGGCCGTGCTGCTGCCGGCGGCGCTGCCGGCGATGGAGCCGGTGTCGTTCTTCACGTTCGGCGTGGGCGGGCGCGGGTCGGGCCCGGGCAACTCGATCAGCATCCCGAACCCGATCGCCAACCTGAAGGGCCAGCTCGACCTGCCGGAGCGGCGGGTGGTGCTGACCTACGCCAACAACGACAACAAGCCCCGCTACCTGCGCATCTACGCGCTGGACACGTTCGACGGCCAGCAGTTCGGCATGACGCAGCCGAAGGGCGCGCCGCAGAACAGGACGGAGAACGGCCCGCTGCCCGAGCCTCCGGGACTCGGCCCCGAGCCGAAGATCAACAACGTCGTCACGAACATCAGGATCAGCGACGAGATCGCGCGGCTGCGGTTCCTGCCGCTGCCGTACCCGCCACGGGAGATCAGGGTGGACGGCGACTGGCGGGCCGACGTGGACACGCTGATGGTCTTCTCCACCCGCGAGGAGGCCGCCGGCCTGGAGTACGAGGTGGCCACCAGCGAGCCCCAGCCGACCGTGGACCTGCTCGACTCCCTCGACGGCATCCGCCCCGAGGTGGACCCGCGCTTCCTCGCCCTGCCGGAGGACCTGCCGCAGGAGGTCAGGGACCTGGCGGAGGAGGTCACGGCGGGCGCCACCACCACCTACGACGCGGCGCTGAAGCTGCAGGAGTTCTTCACCAAACCGGGCAACTTCCAGTACGACCTGCGCACCCAGGGGCACAGCAGCTCCGCGCTGCGCGACTTCCTGATCCGTGACCGGGTCGGCTACTGCGAGCAGTTCGCCGCGTCGATGGCGGTGCTGGCCAGGCAGGTGGGCATCCCGTCGCGGGTGGCGATCGGCTACACGGGCGGCGTGCAGGTCGGCGAGCGGTGGGAGGTGGGCACGAACGACTCCCACTCGTGGCCTGAGCTGTACTTCGAGGGCGTGGGCTGGCTGCCGTTCGAGCCGACCCCGTCGGGAGCGGCCGGGCAGGGCAGCGCGCGCGTGCCCGTGTACGCGCAGCCGCGGCCGGTGGAGACGACCGGGACGAGCAGCACGCCGACGCCGGGGGCGAGCAGCTCCGCCGCCGACGAGCCGCAGAGCCCGACGGCTCGGCGCAACATCCGCGAGCTGGACCGCGAGGGCACGGTCGCGACCGGCACGCTGCCGCCCGACGACTCGATGCCGCTGATCGCCAAGATCGGGATCGGGCTGGCGGCGCTGCTGCTCCTCCTGCTGATCCCGGCGGCCGCGCGGCTGGTGACCAGGAGCCGGCGGGTCCGCAGCCTCGGCTGGAAGGTGTCGGAGCCCTCCGACGAGCTGACGGCCAGGATGGTCTCGGGCCGCGGCCGGCTCACGGTGGCGGCCGCGTGGGCGGAGCTGGACGACGTGCTGTACGACTACGGCATGGCCCGCGAGACCAGCGAGACCCCGAGGGCGCTGGCCCGGCGGCTGACCCAGCAGTACGAGCTCGACGCCGAGTCGGCGGCGGCCCTGTCGGCGATCGCCTCGGCGGTGGAGCGGGTGCTGTTCGCCCGGGACCCGGGCCGGATCGAGCCGATGAGCAAGGACCTGCGCAAGGTGCGGCAGGCGCTGGCGGCCACGGTGTCACGCGGCAGGCGGATGCGGGCGGTGCTGCTGCCCCCGTCGACGCTGCGCCGGCTGCGGCTCCTGGGCGAGCGGCTGCTCGACGGGTTCGACCTGCTGGAGACGATCAGGCTGCGGCGGACGGCGGCCCAGAAGGGCGGCTGAGCCGCGGAAAGCGCGTGCGCGGGCGTCCATCGCCCGCGCACGCGGGGGCGCCTGCGATGTAGCTGGGAACATCCGAAGTCGCTGGAAAGCTCACCGAAGCCGCTGGGAACACCCGAAGTCGCTGGGAACACACCGACCGCACATGCGGCCGTCCCCGGGAAGGGGGGCGGCCGCATGTGCGGTCGTGCTTCGTTCAGCGCTCGTCGTGACGACGGCGCCAGCGCTCTTCCATGCGCTCCATGAAACTGCCCCGGTTGCCCCTGCGGGCCTGCTTGCCCGGAGGAGGTGCCGTGCCTGAGGCGGGGGCGGTGTCACCGAACCCATTCATCTTTTTCCAGCTGGACAGGCCCCACAGACACGCGGCGAGCATGACCACGAAACCGCCGACGCCGAGCGGGATCAGGGCAGCGCCACTCGACACCACGCCGACCATCATGATCACGACGCCGAGAGCAAAGCCGATGGAGGCTTTGATCAGGCGACGCTTGTAATGGCTGCGCGGGTCACTGATCCTTACGGTGTTGGCCCACTTCGGGTCCTCGGCGTAGAGGGCCTGCTCGATCTGGTCGAGCAAGCGCTGCTCGTGCTCAGAGAGCGGCACGGCGCCTCCCAAGGACGGCCCCAGGACGGGGAAGACGGCAACGGACGACACGGGGTGTCCGAACCTCGCGGTCGGTTATCCCCAGAATACGAGGCTGTAGACGTAGGCGAAAGCAAACGTCCAACGCAGACCAAACCGGAGGTGACGTCATGGCTCTATTGTGGCCCATCTCGCCCCCCTCTCCCCAAAATCCTGACACGGGCGCCCCCAGCATGTCCGGACATCGAACGTCATGTCTCTATTTCATCAAGCTTGCCACGTACTAGCGACGCCGGGAGCACCGCATCGGGCCCGAATCTCCGGATCGCCTTGTCCATGGCCTGCTCCGCCTCGCGCCACCCGGTCTCCTTCTCCCCCAGAGCGAGCTGGCGGGTGGCCTCGTCGGCCGGCCGGAGATTCTCCATCCGGACCCCCACCAGGCGCAGCCGCACCCGGTCGAGGCCGGCCGCCTCGAACAGCTCGCAGGCGGTGGCGTAAATCACCTGGGCCACGTCGGTCGGCTCACGCAGCGTGCGCGAGCGGTTGATCGTGGTGAAATCGGCTCGGCGAAGCTTCACACTTACAGTTCTTCCCACGTGACCGGCCTTACGCATGCGGGCCGCCACCCGCTCCGACAGGCGCAGCAGCTCCCGCTTGATCACATCGGGGTCGTCGACGTCGGCCGCGAACGTCTCTTCGTTGCCGATGCTCTTGTCGGGAACGTGGGCGGTGACGGGCCGCTCGTCACGCCCCCAGGCCAACGCCGCCAGGTGGGCCCCCACGGCCTGCCCCAGCTCCCGCTGCAGCGTGCTGGACGGCACTCTGGCCAGATCTCCGACCGTGCGGATGCCCAGGCGTACCAGGGACTGCTCGGTGCGCTCACCGACCCCCCACAGGGCCGAGACGGGCAGCGGATGGAGGAAGTCGACGACCTGGTCGGCGGGCACCACCAGCAGGCCGTCGGGCTTGCACTGCTTGGACGCCAGCTTTGCCACGAATTTGCTGCTCGCCACGCCCACGGAGCACGTGATGCCGTAGCGGTCGAGCACCTGCTCCCTGATCATCGCGGCCACGGTGGCGGGCGGGCCCAGCCGCCGCCGCGCGCCGCCGACGTCGAGGAACGCCTCGTCGGAGGCGATCGGCTCGACCAGCGGGGTGATCGAGTGGAAGATCTCCATGACGCCCTTGGAGACCTCGGAGTATTTGCCGTGGCTGGGCGGGATGATCGTGGCCTGGGGGCACAGCCGGCGCGCCCTGCTCATCGGCATCGCCGAGTGCACGCCGAAGGCCCTGGCCTCGTAGGTGGCGCTGAGCACGACGCCGCGCCCGGCGGGCGAGCCCACGATCACCGGGCGGCCGCGCAGCTCGGGCCGGTCGAGCAGCTCGACGCTGGCGAAGAACGCGTCCATGTCGACGTGGAGGATCGGGCAGCCGCTGTCATCGACCCCGGTCCGCGGAGCGGGGCCGATGCCGGTGATCTGCTTGCGAGACACGCCTTCGAGTCTATCCGAACAGGCGTTCTACACCGAGGGGGGCCGGCACAGATCTTCCTCAGTTGCGGTGGCCGAGGACGTGGAGCTGCGTGGCGATGTCACGCAGCACGGGATGGGTCGCGGCGACCTGCTCCAGCGCCACCAGCGACTCCGCGGCGCCCGGCTCGCCATCGACGAGCCTGCTGGGCACCAGGTCGGCGAAGACCCGCACACCGTGGATCGCGCCGACCGTGAACCCGGTCGCGGTCAGCAGCTCGACGAGCGTGTCGGCGGCGAAACGCCTCGGCGTGGGGTCGCGGTCGCCCCACGTGCCGCTCGGGTCGTCGAGCACCGCCCTGGCCTCGTCGAACTGCCCCGACAGCGCCCGGTGGATGGCGCTGCCGACCGGGTTGGCGGCCAGCACGCTGACGGCCCCGCCCCTGCGCAGCAGGCCCGCGACCGCGGTCAGCGCGCTGATCGGATCCTCGACGTACTCCAGGACGCTGTGGCACAGCACCAGGTCGGCGGCGTCGCGGCTGAGCAGCTCGCCCAGGTCGGCGGCGTCGCCCTGCAGCCCGCGCACGCTCACGCCCTGCTCCTTGGCCCGACGCTCCAGCGCGGCCAGCGAGTCGGGGCTCGGGTCGACGACGGTGACGGCGTGGCCCAGCGCGGCCAGCGGCACGGCGAAACCCCCGGTGCCGCCGCCGGCGTCGACGATGTCGAGCGACTCCCGGCCGGTGGCCGCCGTGCGCTCGGCCAGCATGGTCCGCAACGCGTCCCAGACGACGGCGGTGCGGACCGCCGGGGTCCTCGTGGTGACGCCTTCAGCACGCAACGTCGGCTCGCCTCTCTCCCCGCGAAAGTGTGCACGGCCGAAGGTGCACGTCGCGAACGGCTCTCTTCGTGGTCGGGCCCCAGCCTACGCCGTACGCGGGAGCTCCCGCTCCCCACCGCCGATACCCGTGCCATGCGAATCGCGCATCGGGCCCCGGACATGGAAAAGGGCGCGTCGCGGCTGGTGACGCGCCACTTTCCCGTACGGTCTCACTCCGGCCACACGGTCAGGCCCCCGCCCGGGCTGCGGGTGCGGTGCCCGACCGCGCGACATTACACGTCCCTCGCCTCGCGGGCCATGGTGTGGGCCGGCGTGGTGAGAACGTACCCCGAACGCGCGGCCCCGGCCCCCGAAGCCGTGAACAGAAAGGGTGTCTAAAGGGTGAGGCTTGGCTTGAGTTGTTTGAAGCGGGCCAGCAGGCCGTTCACGAACTGCGGCGACTCGTCGGTCGACAGCTCCCCCGCCAGGTGCACCCACTCGCTGATGACCACGCCCTCGGGCACGCCCGGCATCCAGAGCAGCTCGTACGTGCCGCCGCGCAGCAGGTTGCGGTCGACCGCGGGCATCCGGTCGAGTGTCCAGCCCTCGGCGTAGGTGGTGATCAGCTCGTCGATGCGCGCGTGGTGGCGGGCGACGCCCTCGACGATGGTCGAGGTGTACTCGTTCACCGGCGGCTCCTGCCGCTCCACGCGCTCGGCGAGGATCTTCAGCGGATCCTCGCCGCGCAGCTCGGCCTCGAACAGGATGTCGAGCGCTCGCCTGCGTGCTTTGCCCCGTGCCGACACCTCAGGCCCGGCCGAGGTATTCGCCGCTGCGGGTGTCGACCTTGACCTTCTCGCCGGTGGTGATGAACAGCGGCACCTTGATCTCGGCGCCGGTCTCCAGCGTGGCGGGCTTGGTGCCGCCGGTGGAGCGGTCGCCCTGCAGGCCCGGCTCGGTGTTGGCGATGGTCAGCTCGACGGCGGCGGGCAGCTCCACGTAGAGCGCGGAGCCCTCGTTGAAGGCCACCGTGGCCGTGGTGTTCTCCAGCATGTAGTTGGCGGCGCTGCCGACGGTGACGCTCGGCACGTTGACCATGTCGTAGGTCTCGGTGTCCATGAAGACGAAGTCGTCGCCGTCCTTGTACGAGTACTGCATCTCGCGCTTGTCGACGTTGGCCACCTCGACCTTCACGCCGGCGTTGAAGGTCTTGTCGACGACCTTGCCCGACAGGACGTTCTTGAGCTTGGTGCGCACGAACGCACCGCCCTTGCCCGGCTTGACGTGCTGGAACTCGACAACGCTCCAGAGCTCACCGCCCTCGAGCTTCAGCACCATGCCGTTCTTGAGGTCGTTGGTCGTCGCCACTCGTTCTTCTCCCGGGTGCGGCCGCTCTAAAGGACGAGCAGCTCCTTGGTCGTCTTCGTGAAAAGTTCCGGCCCGCCCTCACGTGTCACGAGGGTGTCCTCGATCCGGACGCCGCCCCGGCCCGGAAGGTAGACCCCAGGCTCGACGGTGATCGGAACTCGATCCTCTAGTCTACCGGTCCGCGAAGGGCCCAGGAACGGCTCCTCGTGGATCTCCAGCCCCACCCCGTGGCCGAGACCGTGCCTGAAGTGCGTCCCGTGGCCGGCGTCCTCGATGACGGAGCGGGCGGCGGCGTCCACCTCGCCGGCGCTCGCGCCGGGGGCGAGGGCGTGCCTGCCGGCCCGCTGCGCGGCGGCGACCAGCTCGTACACCTCGCGCTGCCAGGCGGCGGGCGGGCCGAGGCTGACCGTCCTGGTCATGTCGGCGTGGTAGCCCTGGTAGCGGGCGCCGAAGTCCATGGTGACCAGGTCCCCCGCGCGCAGCTCCCGCGCGGTGGGCGCGTGGTGCGGCACCGCGCCGTTCTCCCCCGCCGCCACGATCGTGTCGAACGCGGGCTTGTCGGCGCCCAGCTCCGTCATGCGGCGGTCGAGCAGGCCGGCCAGCTCGCGCTCGGTCATCCCCGGCGCGATCTTCGGGGCGACGTCGGCGAAGGCCCGGTCGGTGATCTCGCAGGCGGTACGGATCAGCTCCAGCTCGCCCTCGTCCTTGACCGCCCGCAGCAGCTCCACCACCGGCCCCAGCGGCACGAGCCCCTCCCCCAGCCGGTGGTAGGCCGCCACGCTCATGCTCGCGGCCTCGATCCCGGCGCCCGGCTCCTTCAGCCGGCCCGCCACGTCCGCCGCCTCGACCGACGGCACGTCCAGCTCGCGGGCCGCCCCGATGTAGCGGTTGTCGGTGGCCAGCAGCGCCGTCCCGTCCGCCCTGACCAGGACGGCGGCGTTCGAGCTGGCCAGGCCGGTGAGGTAGCGGACGTTGACGGGGGAGGTGACCAGCAGGGCGTGGACCTCGTGGGCGGGCAGCAGCCGGGCGAGCCGCTCCCGGCGCGCCGCGTAGTCGAAGGTCATCCGCCCAATGTACGGGTCACGCCGCTCTCGTCACCATCGCCCGGGATGCCCCGGATGTCCGCTCACGGGAGGTCAGGCAGGCGCCTGATGTCCGCTCCCGGGAGATCGGGCAGCCGCCTGATGTCCGCTCACGGGAGGTCGGGCAGCCGCCACTCCCGCAGGAACTCCGCGGCCGGGCCCGTCGGGTCCATCTCGCCCTTCTCCTGCGCCTTGGCCAGGTCGCGGTAGACGTGGGAGATCTGGTCGAGGGTGGGGCCGACCTGGCCCTCGTTGAACTTCCTGGCCGCCTTGCGGAGCTTGTCCCTGGCCTTGCCCGCGACCTTGGGGTCGATGCCGCCCATGCTCTGCTGCGCCATCAGCGCCTCGTCGAACTCCTGGAGCCACTTGGCGTACCCGCCGGGCGGGATCGCGTCGCCCAGGGTGGCCTTGGGGAGCGAGGTCTCGCGCAGGAAGTCCGGCTCCTCCTCGTTCTCGGTCGGCTCGGGCTCAGGGGTCGGGCCGATGGTGGAGGTCTGCGGCAGGATGCTGGGCTCCGGGGCCGGCGTGGTGGCCTCGGCGGTCGGCGTGCTCACCGCGACCGGCGGCTCCTCGCGCGCGCCCGCCCACATCACCATGCCGACGGTCACGGCCGCGATGGCGACGACGGCGATGCCGAGCTGGACGATCAGCTTGCGGTTCGAGGACGAGGGCCGCTCCGGCTCCAGGTCACCGGCCTGGAAAACCGCCGTGTCCCCGGCCCTGGGCGGCCCGCCCGGCCCCATCGACCCGCCCGGCCCGACCGGTCCCATCGGCCCGCCCGCCGCCATGCCACCCGGCACGGTCGGCCCGCCCGCCGCCGGGCCGCCCGGCCCCGCGAAGGCGCCGGCCTGGAAGACCTCCGTCGCGCCGCCCGCGGAGTCCCCGCCCGCGCCGGCCGCGGGGCGCGCGCCTTCGCCGCCCGGAGCGAGGCCGGGGTCGCGCAGGCCGGGGTCGCGCAGGTTGACGCCGGTCACCGGCGCCGCGGCCGGGCCCGGCTTGGGCCGGGCGATGGCGGCCAGGGCCCGGCGGATGGCCTCGCCGCTGCCGGGCCGCTGCGCCGGGTCTTCGGCGAGCATGGCCAGCACCAGCCGGTCCAGCTCGGCCGGCACCTCCGGCCTGATCGCACTGGGCGGAACGGGCATCCCTCGCCCGGCGCCCTCCTGTCCCTGCCCGGCGCCCACCTGTCCCTGCCCGGCGCCCACCTGCTCCTGGCCGGTGCCCACCTGCTTCAGCCCGGCGGCCTCCTGCCCTCGCCCGGCGCCTTCCTGCCCTTGGGCGGCGGCGCCGCCGGTCTCGAAAGGCGGCCGACCGCACAGTAGCTCGTAACACACGCACCCGAGCGCGTACACGTCCCCAGGCGCCCGCGCCGGCTCGCCGGCCGCCCGTTCGGGCGCCACGTACCGGCTCCCGGGGGGCGCGGGCTCGCGCTCGTCCATCGCGAACCCGACGACCTTGAGCACGCCACTGCTGGCCTGACGGAAGCTGTCGGGCCCGACGCGCCCGTGCACCACGCCGGCCCGGTGGGCGGCGTCCAGGCCGGCCGCCGCCTGCCCGATCAGGTCGCACACCTCGACGATCCGCAGGGGCCCGCGCGCGGCCAGCTCCTCGCCGAGGCTGAGCCCGGTGAGGAACTCCATGACAAGGAAGGGCGTCCCTTCGTGCTCGCCGACGTCGAGGACCATGGCCACGTTCGGGTGGATCACCCTGGCGACGGCCTGGGCGTGCTGCCTGAGCACCTCCCTGGTGGCGGCCCCGGCCGCCCGCGCGCCGAGCACCTTCACGGCCACGACCCAGTCGGCCCGCGTGTCGTACCCGCGCCACACCTCGCCCATCGGCCCGCTGCCGATGCGCTCGTCAAGCCGGTACCGGTCAGCGACCAATGACGGCGCACGCTCCGTCCCGTCGGACATATCCCCGCCAAATACTCGAAAATCAGGATTTCCGACCCACCATAGGGCCCTCACACCCCCACCCGTCGCACCTTCGCGCCGCACCACCCTCGACATAACGACTTTCGATATTTACGATTATCGTTATGTCTACTCGTTGGATCCTCCGGCTCGAGGTGGTGCTGAGCGTCGCCCTGACCCTCAGCGTCCTCGGCACCGTGGCCGCCCTCATCGGGAACTTCGTGATCGCCTTCGTCGGCAACGCACACGGCATCGGCATCCCGTTACAGGTCTTCGACGTCCCTTCCACGGGGATGGCGGCCGGCGGCGCCGTCGTCGAGGACGTCAGCGCCGAGGTGACGGTCCGTCCCCAGGGCGCCTCGCCCGCGGCCGGCCTGCTCTACCTGCTGATGTGGGCGCCGGGCACGGTGACGGGCCTGCTGGCGCTGTTCACGGTCGTGCGCGCGCTGGGCAGGGCCAGGTCGGGCGATCGCGCGCTGTTCTCCACGGTCACGGCCGGCCACCTGCGCAGGCTGGGCTGGATCCTCATCGCGGGCTCGATCGTGTCGGCGGTGCTCGACTCGGCGGCGCAGGTCATGCTCGCCTCCATGCTGCTGACGGAGAGCCGGCCGTTCTACCCGCCGTCGGGCGAGGTGGTCGGCGGGGTCGTGGCGGGGCTGGTGGCGCTCGGCGTGTCGGAGATCGTCCGCCGGGGCCTGGTCCTGCTCGAAGAGGTCGAGGCCACGATCTGATGGCCGAGCCCGTCATCAGGGTGCGGCTGGACGAGCTGCTCAAGGAGCGCGGCATGACGCTCACCGAGCTGTCGCACCGCGTCGAGATCACCGTGGTCAACCTGTCGATACTGAAGAACGGCCATGCCAAGGCCGTGCGCTTCTCCACGCTGGCCCGCCTGTGCGAGGCGCTGGGCTGCCAGCCGGGAGACCTGCTGACGTACGAATGAAAGAAGGGGGGCGGCCGGAGCCACCCCCCTCATGTCAGCGCCTCGTCAGGCCGTGGCGGGCTCGGGCACGCGCCGCACGGGCGCGCTGTCGAGCGGCTGCGGCGGCGCGTTGAAGGTCGCCGTGTCCAGGCGCCCCTCGGAGCGCGCCACGAGCACCGGCACCACCATCTGGCCGGTCACGTTGGTCGCGGTGCGGATCATGTCGAGGATCGGGTCGATGGCCAGCAGCAGGCCGACGCCCTCCAGCGGCAGCCCCAGGGTGCTGAGCGTGAGCGTCAGCATGACGGTGGCGCCGGTCAGCCCGGCCGTGGCGGCGGAGCCGACCACCGAGACGAACGCGATCAGCAGGTAGTCGCCGAAGCCGAGCGGCACCCCGAACACCTGGGCCACGAAGATCGCGGCCAGCGCCGGGTAGACCGAGGCGCAGCCGTCCATCTTGGTGGTGGCGCCGAACGGCACCGCGAACGAGGCGTAGTCGCGGTCCACGCCGTTGCGCTCGACCGTGACCCGCTGGGTCAGCGGCAGCGTGCCGACGGAGGAGCGGGAGACGAAGGCCAGCTCGATGGCGGGCCAGGCGTTGCGGAAGAACGTGACGGGGCTGACCTTGCCCCAGACGGCCAGCAGCGTCGGGTACACGGCCAGCAGCACGATGAAGCAGCCGATGTAGACGCCGGCGCTGAACTTGGCCAGCGGCGCCAGCAGCTCCCACCCGTACGTGGACACGGCCTTGCCGATGAGGCCGGCGGTGCCGATGGGCGCCAGGCGAATCACCCACCACAGGGCCTTCTGCACCAGCTCCAGCACGGAGCGGGCGAGGTTCAGGAACGGCTCGGCCTTCTCGCCGACGGCCATGGCCGCCGCGCCGAGGACGATCCCCAGGAACACGATCTGGAGGACGTTGACCTCGGTGAAGGCCGTCACGACGTTGGTCGGCAGGATGCCGGTGACGAAGTCGAGCCAGGTGCCCTGCGTGTCGGTGGCCTTGGCGGCGGAGGTGTCGAGGGTGACGCCCTGGCCGGGGTTGATGAGCAGGCCGAGCCCGATGGCCAGCGACACCGAGACGAACGCGGTGATCAGGAACCACATCAGGGTCTTGGAGGCGAGCCTGGCGGCGCCGTTGACGTTGCGCAGGTTGGCGACGCTGACCAGCACGGCGGTGAAGACCAGCGGCGGCACGGCCAGCTTCAGGAGCTGGACGAAGAGCGAGCCGACCTGCTTGAGCGTCTCAGCGAGCCAGGCGACGTCCCAGACCTTGGCGACGAAACCCAGGGCGATGCCGACGACGAGGCCCAGCAGGAGCTGCAGGGAAAAGGAGAATCTCTTCACGGATGAGGAAGCCTTCGCGAGAAGGGCATGCCGGAGCGGGCATGCCTGGTGAGGGGTGGACGGAAAGAGCCGTCAGCTACAGAGCGACCCGTGCAGCCGGCACAGATCGATGTGCAGCCGCTCGACGAGCCACACGAACACCAGGGAAAACCTCACGGAGCACCACAACAGCGGCGAAAAGCCCCACATTCCCCGCAAACCGGGTGATCTACCTCACTACGCGGCAAACTCCTTGATCTTCTCGATCAGCCGGAGCCGCTCCTCGTGCGTCCCGGCGATCGGCGTCACGTTCAGGGTCGTCACGCCCGACTCCTTCATCGCCTGCACCCGGTCGCGCACGTAGCCCTCGCTGCCGATCAGCGACATCTTCTCCAGCAGCTCGGCCGGCACCTGCGCGGCCGCCTCGTCCTTCTTGCCCGCCAGGTAGAGGTCCTGGATCAGCTCGGCCTCCTTCTCGTAGCCGTAGCGCCGGGCCAGGTCGTTGTAGAAGTTCTTGCCGCGGGCGCCCATGCCGCCGATGTAGAGGGCCGCCGCCGGCCGCCCGAACTCCAGCAGCCCGGCCACGTCGTCGCCGATCGCCAGGCTGGCCTGGGCGATCACGTCGAGCTCGCCCAGCTCGGGGTCGCGCTTGGCCTTGCCGGCGGCCAGGGCGGGGCCCCAGACGTCGGCGGCCTTCTCCGGCACGTAGAAGATCGGCTCCCAGCCCTCGGCCAGCTCGGCGGTCAGCTCGACGTTCTTCGGGCCGATGGCGGCCACCACGATGGGGATGCGCGGGCGTACCGGGTGGTTGATGATCTTCAGGGGCTTGCCCAGGCCGGTGCCCTGGCCGGCGGGCAGCGGGACGGTGTAGTGGCGGCCCTCGTACTGGACGCGCTCGCGCCGCCAGACCTGGCGGCAGATCTCGATGACCTCCCTGGTACGCGCGAGCGGCGCGGTGTACGGCACCCCGTGGAAGCCCTCGATCACCTGCGGCCCCGACGCGCCGATGCCGAGCGTGAACCGCCCGTCGGAGACGTAGTCGAGACCGGCGGCCGTCATCGCCAGCAGCGTCGGCGTGCGCGAGTAGATCGGCAGGATGCCCGAGGCGATCTGCACCCGCTCGGTCTTGGCCGCGATGTATCCCATCTGGCTGACGGCGTCGAAGGTGTAGGCCTCGGCCACGAACACGATGTCGAGCCCGGCCTTCTCGTAGTCGGCCAGCTCGGCCACGGACTCCTTGAAACCACCCGAGTACTTGAGTGCCATTCCGATGCGCATGCCGGGCTCCCGCTGGACCGAATGTTGTTCTGTTGCGACTCGGACATGCTATCGCGTCGGTGTCGCGGGCAGGGAGCCGCTAGCCTGGTTCGGGTGCTGAGTCGGGTCGTCATCGTCGTCTCCGTGGTGGTGGCCGCGGCCCTGGCGGGGCATGGGCTGATCCCCGCTCTCGGCGGGTTCACCCCCGTCCTGGAGAGCCTGCTGCCCTGGATCGGGCTGGCCGTCCCGGTGCTGCTCGCCGGCGCCGCCGTGGCACGTTCCACCGCCGCCGCTGCCGCCGCGCTGGTGCCCGGGCTGGTGTGGGCGCTCATGTTCGGCTCCACGCTCTTCCGCTCGCCGCCCGGCGGGCCCAGCGACCTGGCCGTCGGCACCGTGAACGTCGGCGTGCGCAACAGCGCCTCGGGCGAGGCCGTGCGCGCGATCGCCAAAGACCTCGACGTGCTGGCCGCGCAGGAGCTGACCAGGGGCGGGCCCGCGGCCAAGCAGCTCAACAAGATGTTCAAGTACCACTATCCGGTCAGCACCGTCGGCCTGTGGAGCCGCTACCCGATCAGCGAGACCAGGCCGCTCGACGTCGGCCTCGGCTGGCCGCGCGCCCTGCGCGCGGTCATCACCACCCCCAAGGGCAAGGTGACCGTCTACGTCATGCACCTGGCCTCGGCCAGGCCCGGCCACACCACCTCGCGCGACGCCTCGCTGGCGGCCGCGCGCAAGCTCATCGACGCCGACCCCAGCAAGCGCATCCTGCTGCTCGGCGACCTCAACACCGCCACCACCGACCGCGGCATGCGCGGCCTGACGCCGCCGCTCACCGACGCGCAGGTGGCGGCGGGCGACGGGTTCGGCTTCACCTGGCCGTCGGAGTTCCCGGTCACCCGGCCCGACCACATCCTGTTCAAGGGCATGACCGCCACCAAGGCGGGCGTGGCGCCGGCGACCGGCAGCGACCACCGGGCCGCGATCGCCTCCCTACGCCTGTAGGCGGGCCAGGTCCTCCGGTGTGTCGATGTCCGCCGGGTCGCCGTGCTCGTCGCACGGCACCTCCGTGACCAGCTCCGGATGCGCCTTCATGTACGCCCGCGCCCCCACGTCGCCCACGGCCAGCTCCGCCACCCCGGCGAAGTGCGGCCGGGTGATCAGCACGGGGTTCCTGCGCCGGCCGCCGTAGGTCGCGACCGCCAGCCCCTTCGCGCCCGAGCCGATCAGCGCGCGCACCGCGCCCGGCCCGATCAGCGGCTGGTCGATCAGCGCGACCACCACCGACTCGGCCTCCTCGGGCAGCGCGGCCAGGCCGACCCGCAGCGACGACCCCATCCCCGAGGCCCAGCCGGCGTTGCGCACCGTCACCGCCCCGCGCACCTGCACCGTCGCCGCGCCGAGCACCACCACGACCGGGTGGCAGCCGCCCTCCTCCAGCAGCCGCACCCCCGGTCCACCAGCCGCTCGCCCGCGTACTCGACCAGCGCCTTGGGCCGCCCCAGCCGGCTGCCCTCGCCGGCGGCCAGGAGCAGCCCGGCCGTCTTCGACGCCCTCATGGCAGCTCGTGGTGGATGCGGCCGTCCGTGGTGGACAGCGGGCGGCCCGAGCCGCCCCAGCGCAGCTGGATCAGCTCGGCGGCGATCGAGACGGCCGTCTCCTCCGGCGTGCGCGCGCCCAGGTCGAGGCCGATCGGCGAGCGCAGCCTGGCCAGCTCGTCCTCGGTGAGCCCGGCCTCGCGCAGCCGGGCCAGCCGGTCGTCGTGGGTGCGGCGCGAGCCCATCGCGCCGACGTACCCGGCGCCGGTGCGCAACGCCACCTCCAGCAGCGGCACGTCGAACTTCGGATCATGGGTCAGCACACAGATCACCGTACGCTCGTCCACCTGCACCGACGACAGGTAGTCGTGCGGCCACTTGACCACCACCTCGTCGGCGTCGGGGAACCGCTTGGCGGTGGCGAAGACCGGCCGCGCGTCGCACACCGTGACGTGGTAGCCGAGGAACTTGCCCACCCTGGCCACCGCCGCGGCGAAGTCGATCGCCCCGAACACCAGCATCCGCGGCGGCGGCGCGAACGAGTGCACGAACACCGACAGGTCGTCCAGCCGCCGCTCCCCCTGCCCGCCGTAGTGCCGCAGGCCCGTCAGCCCCTGGGCGAGCATGCCGCGGGCGTCGTCGTCCACGGCGTCGTCGAGGCGTTCGAGGCCGAGCGAGCCCTTGGCCCGGTCCGGCCAGATGACGCGGCGCGCCCCGACCTGGCCAGGGCCGGAGACGATCGTGGCCACGGCGACCGGCTCGTGCGCGTCCACCGACGCCGCGATCTCGCCCAGCTCGGGGAACGTCTCGATCGAGACCGGCTCCACCAGGATGTCGATGATGCCGCCGCAGGTGAGCCCGACGGCGAACGCGTCGTCGTCGCTCACGCCGTACCGCTGCAGGACGGGCGTCTCGATCTCGGCGGCCAGCTCGAACACCGCGCCCTCGACGCAGCCGCCCGACACGCTGCCGACCACCTCGTCACCGCGCACCGCCATCGCCGCGCCCGGCGGCCTGGGCGCGCTGCTCCACGTGCCGACCACCGTGGCCAGCCCGAACCTGAGCCCCGAGCGCCACCACTTCATGATCTCCGGCAGCACGTCACGCATGGGCGAGCCTTTCGCTGAGTTGCTCGAAGGCGGCCAGGCTGTGCCCGGCCACCAGGTCGTCAAGGTACGGCAGGGCGGCCCGCATGCCGCCGGTCAGCGGCTGGTAGTCCTCGTACCCCTTGTGCGGGTTGACCCAGATCACCTGGTACGCCTGCCTGGCCAGCCTGGCCATCTGCGTGCCCAGCAGCTCCGGATCGCCGCGCTCCCACCCGTCGGAGGCGATCACCACGATCGCGCCCCTGGCGCTGAAACGGGCGAGATACTCCTTGAGTTCCTCCCCCAGCCGGGTGCCGCCGCTCCAGTCGGGCACGACCTTCGACACCTCGTTCAGCGCGGTGCCCGGGTCGCGGTGGCGCAGCTCCGCGGTGATCGGGGTGAGGCGAGTGCCGACCGAGTAGACCCTGGTGGCCCTCGGCTCGCTCCTGACCAGCGCGTGGGCGAAGCGCAGCAGGGTCTCGGCGTACGGGGCCATCGAGCCGCTCACGTCCACGAACAGCACCACCGTGCGCGGCCTGGTGGTGTGCCTGCGGTGGCGCAGCCGGGCCACCTCGCCCTTCCTGAGCGCGTCGCGGATCGTGCGGCGCTGGTCGAGCGCGCCCCGGTGGGCGCTCTCGAAGCGCCGCGAGCGCCGCCGCGCCCGGCCGCCCTTCAGCAGCGCCATCATGCGGTGCACCTCGGCCCGCTCGGCGTCGGTGAGCCGGGCGACGTCGCGGTGCCGCAGCACCTCGATCCGGCTGGCGGTGGCCGGGGCCGTCGTGCCGTCGTCCTCGCCACCGCTCACGCCGTCGTCCTGCCGCTCGGCCAGGTGGCGGGTGACGCTCGTCGTGGCCGTACGCTGCAGCGCCGCCTTCCTGCCGCCGAAGTACGCGGCGAAGCACCGGTCGTAGCGGGGCAGGTCGTCGGGGCCGGCGCACAACGTCAGCCGCCCCGCCCAGTACACCTCCCCGGGATCGGTCACGTCGAGGTGGCCGAGCGCCTTGAGCAGGCTCTGCGTACGCTCGTGATCGGCCGCGACGCCCGCCGCGCGCAGCGTCCTGGCGAACCCCGTCATCGTGGCGGCGAGCTCGTCCATGGGCTCATCCATGCGTGAGCAGCCCGTTGCCGAGCGCCGCCGCGACGTCCTCGCGGTACTTCAGCGCCGCGCCCAGCGTGGCGGCGGCCAGGCCCGGGTCCAGCTCCTTCGCGCCCAGCGTCAGCAGCGCCTCCGTCCAGTCCAGCGTCTCGGCCACGCCCGGCGGCTTGACCAGGTCCGCCTGCCGCAACCGCTCGGCCGCCCGCGCCACCTGCACCGCCAGCGTCTCGGTGCAGCCGGGCAGCCGGCGCAGCAGGATCGCCACCTCCCGGTCGAAGCTCGGGTGCTCCAGCCAGTGGTAGAGGCAGCGTCGCTTGAGCGCGTCGTGCACCTCGCGCGTGCGGTTCGAGGTCACCACGACCACCGGCGGCGTCCTGGCCTTGACCGTGCCCAGCTCGGGGATCGAGATCGTGAAGTCGGAGAGCACCTCCAGCAGGAACGCCTCGAACTCGTCGTCGGCCCGGTCGATCTCGTCCACCAGCAGCACGCTCGGCTGCGTCTCGATCGCCTTCAGCAGGGGCCGCGCGATGAGGAACCTGCGGTCGTAGATCTCGCCCTCCAGCCGGCCCACATCCGTGATCCCGGCGGCCTCGGCGGCCTTGAGGTGGAGGAGCTGGCGGGCGAAGTCCCAGTCGTACAGCGCCTGGGCGGCGTCAAGGCCCTCGTAGCACTGGAGCCTGATCAGCGGCGCCTTCAGCAGCGCGGCGAGCGTCTTGGCCAGCTCCGTCTTGCCGACCCCCGCCTCCCCTTCGAGGAACAGCGGCCGCCCCATCCGCAGCGCGAGGAAGGCGGCCGTGGCCAGCCCCTCGTCGGCGAGGTAGGCGTGCCGGTCGAGCAGCTCGATGAGCTTGTCCGGCGACTGGATGTCCATTGCCGTGATTGTCCGCCGCAGCACCCCTTCAGGCTACGTCCCCACCCGCTTCGGCGATATTCGCCCGGCGCCCCCGTCACGGGCTGTAAACTCCTGCTCACCGCACGAAAGGACGACAAGGCGTGCCCGTACCCCCAGGCATGCCGGAGTCGTGGGACGACCACCACGTATCGCCGGCAACCAGAGAGCTCCGCAAGATCACCGCCGCCCGCAGGGCGATCGACGTCGCCCTGCAGACCCGCTTCCTGTGGATCAGCCAGGAGAAGCGCGACGCCATCGCCACCTGTGACGACCTTGAGCTGCTGCGGCAGTGGCTGATCCGCATCCTCACCGTCGACACGGTCGACGAGCTGTTCCCCGAGCCGAGCTAGTGGTCGGGGGCCTCGCCGCGTGCCTTGATCAGGGCGCGCAGCTCCGCCGTGGCGCGACGGGCGCGCTCCTTCTCCGACCCCTGGATCCCCATGGCCCCGACCGTACGCCCGTCGGCCAGGTCGAGCCGCGGCCACGGATCGCCCACCACCATCTGCACGTCCAGCACCTCCGGCCACGTCACCCGGTGGGTGCGGACGGCGTTGACGATGGTGAGCCCCTCGTCGTCGGCCTCCACGCGTACCCGGCCCAGCAGGTGCAGCACCCACGCCACCGCGCACGCGAACGCCACGATCGCCACCCGGTCGGGCAGCTTGAACGGCGGGGCGATCAGGACCGCCATCACCACCGCCCCCACCACGATCACGACCGCGAAGCCGTAGGCGACGACACGGCCCCGGCGCGGACGCCAGGTGACGGGCAGGGGCGGCGGGGACACGGGCTCTGGCACGAGGGAAACCTACCGTAGATCAGCGCAGGGTCCGCAGGAGGAGGGCGGTCTCGAGCGCGGCCACGACCGACTCGTACCCCTTGTCCTCCTTGCTGCCCGGCAGGCCCGACCGGTCGAGCGCCTGGTCCATGTTCTCGCAGGTGAGCACGCCGTTGCCGACCGGCGTCTCCTCGTCCAGCGAGATCCTGGTCAGGCCCGACGTCACCGAGTCGCACACGTAGTCGAAGTGGGCCGTCTCGCCGCGGATGACCGCGCCCAGCGCCACCACCGCGTCGCAGCGGCGGGCCAGCGCCTGGGCGACCACCGGGATCTCCAGCGAGCCCGGCACCCGCACCACGGTCGCGCTGGCGCCGCTGTCGTCGCACGCCTGCACCGCCCGCGAGACGAGCTGGTCGGTGATCTTGGCGTGCCAGCTCGCCGCGACCACCCCCACCGTCAGCCCCGAGGCGTCGGGCACCGCGACTCCCGGCCGTCCTTCCCCGCTCATTCGCTCTCCCCGTTCATGATGCTTCCGAGATGTCGTGGCCGAGGCGCTCGCGCTTGGCCGTCAGGTAACGCTCGTTGTACGGGTTCATCGCCACGGGCATGGGCTCGCGGCCGAGCACCTTGATGCCGTAGCCGTCCATGCCCTTGAGCTTGGCCGGGTTGTTCGTGAGCAGCCTGATCGACTTGACGCCGAGGTCGGCCAGGATCTGCCCCGCGTTCGAGAACTCCCGCGCGTCCACCGGCAGCCCCAGCTCCAGGTTCGCGTCTACAGTGTCGTGGCCGTCGTCCTGGAGGCTGTACGCCTTGAGCTTGGCCAGCAGGCCGATCCCCCTGCCTTCGTGCCCGCGCAGGTACACGATCACACCGCGGCCCTCCTGCGCGATGGCCGACATGGCGTTGTCGAGCTGCACCCCGCAGTCGCAGCGCAGCGAGCCGAACACGTCGCCGGTCAGGCACTCGGAATGCGCCCTGACCAGGACGTTCTCGCCGCCGTCGAGGTCGCCGTAGACGAGCGCGACGTGCTCGCCGCCGTCGAGCGCGCTGGCGTAGCCGAACGCCCGCCACATGCCGTACACGTTCGGCAGCCGCGTCTCGGCGACCCTGGTGACCATGCTCTCGGCCCGCCGCCGGTAGTCGACGAGCTGCTCGATCGAGACCAGCGCCAGGTCGTGCTCGTCGGCGAAGCGGCGCAGCTCCGGCAGCCTCGCCATGGTGCCGTCGTCGTTGACCACCTCGGCCAGCGCGCCCGCCGCCGACAGGCCCGCCAGCCTGGCCAGGTCGACGGCCGCCTCCGTGTGGCCGCGCCGGGCCAGCACGCCGCCCTCGTGGTAGCGCAGCGGGAAGACGTGCCCGGGGCGGACCAGCTCGTTCGGCTCGGTGGCCGAGTCGGCCAGCGTGCGGATCGTCTTCGCCCGGTCGGCCGCCGAGATGCCCGTGCTGACGCCGTCGCGGGCGTCCACGGTGATCGTGTACGCCGTGCGCATGCGCTCCTTGTTGTGGAAGACCATCAGGGGCAGGCCGAGCCGGTCGAGCTCCTTGCCCTCCATGGCCACGCAGATCATGCCGCTCGTGTGCCTGATCGTGAACGTGCACAACTCCGGCGTGGCCTTCGACGCGGCGAAGATGAGGTCGCCCTCGTTCTCCCGGTTCTCGTCGTCGACGACCACCACCGGCTTGCCGTGGCGGATGTCGTCGATGGCCCGCTCGATCGGGTCGAGCTTGATCTCGTTCACTGCGCCACCGCCACGCTCAGGGGCCCCGTACGGTATTCGCGCAACCACTTCACGAACCCGACCAGGACCAGCACGAAGAACACGCCGTACACCGCTCCGGAGACCACCAGCCCCGAGCTGAACGCCAGCGGCACACCCACCAGGTCCACCGCCACCCACACGATCCAGAAGTCCACCAGCGCCCGGCCCTGCGCCCAGGTGGCCATCGCGCTGCCGACGAAGATGTAGGCGTCGGCCGCCACCAGGAACGCGCCCTTCGGCAGCGGCACCTGCGCGCCCCACGACAACCCCGTGACGAAGAACAGCAGCCCCACCACGGCCGTGCCCACCAGCATGATGCCGATCAGCAGCGAGCGCTCCCACCACATGGCCGGCCGCACCGCGAGCCGCCCGCCGTCCTGCGTGCCGCGCCGCCACGCCCACCAGCCGTAGACGGCCAGGCCCGCGAACAGCGCCTGCTTCAGCGCGTTGCCCGTGACGTGGGCGTTGATCGAGGCGGCGAACAGCAGCACCGCCCCGGCGAACTGCACCGGCCACGTCCACATCGACTTGCGCATGGCGAGCAGGACCGTGGCCAGGGCGGCGATGTTGCCCACCAGGTCGGTCCAGAGCACATGCGTGCCGAAGATCTCAAATCCGGCGTTGAGCCAGCTCATCGCCTGACCACCAGCCTCTCCACATATTTGGCGATCACGTCCACCTCGATGTTGACCACGTCACCCACCCGCCGCTCACCCATCGTGGTGAGCTTCAGCGTGGTCGGGATGAGGCTCACGCCGAAGCTGTCGTCGTCAACCGTCGTCACCGTCAGGCTGATTCCGTCGATGGCGATCGAGCCCTTCTCCGCGACGTACGGGGCGATCGGCTCCGGCAGGGAGAAGCGCAGGTCGTCCCAGCTCTCGCCCGGGTCGCGGGAGAGCAGGACGGCGGTGCCGTCCACGTGGCCCTGCACGATGTGGCCGCCGAGGCGCTGGTCGGCGCGGACGGCGCGCTCCAGGTTCACCGCCGAGCCCTCGGCGAGGCCGCCCAGGGAGCTGCGGTCGAGCGACTCCTTGATCACGTCGACGGTGAACACGTCGTCCTTGACCTCGACGACCGTGAGGCAGACGCCGTTGACGGCGATCGAGTCGCCGTGCTTGGCGTCGGAGGTGACGACCGGGCCGCGCACCGACAGCAGCGCGCCGCCGCCCGCCTGGTCGATGGCCACCACTTCGCCCTTTTCCTCAATGATTCCGGTGAACATCACTTCTCCCTGCCTGATTGGTTGACGGGCCGGGCAACAAGCCGCACGTCCGGCCCGATAAGGGAAACTTCGTCAAATCTCAGGCGATGCAGGTCCGCGATCGTCCCCACCCCGGCCGCCCCCAGCGCCGCCCGCCCCGAGCCCAGCAACGCCGGCGCCAGATACGCCACCACCCGATCCACCAGCCCCTGCCGCACGAACGCCCCGGCCAGCGTGGGCCCGCCCTCCAGGAACACGCTCACGACGTCCCGCGCGGCCAGCTCCCGCAACAACACCTCAAGATCGAGACCGCCGTCGCGACGGGGCAGGCGCAGGAGATCGGCGTCGAGGCGGGTGTCGGCGTCCTCGGCGACGGCGATGAGGGTGGGGGCCTGGTCGTCGAGCACGCGAGCGGACGGAGGCGTCCGCCCCTCGGCATCGACCACGACCCGCACCGGCCCCCGCCTCCCGGCCCCCTCACTCCGGCCCACGCCCTCCCGGCCCCTCACCCCGGCCCGCGCCCCTCCCGGTCCCCTCGCTTCGGCCCGCGCCCCTTCCGGCCCCCTCGCTTCGGCCCGCGCCCCTTCCGGATCCAGCGGACCCCGCTGGCCTCACGGCACTTGAGCCGCCGACAGCGCCGCCCAGCGCATCGTCGAGCTCCTCAGCCGAGCCGACGCCACTCAGGCCCACCGCCGCCCCCGAAACGGCGCCGTTCGGGTCCGCTGCCGGAGCCGAGCCGGCCCTGCCACGCGACGCATCGCCGGGCCGCGCAGCGGAGTCGCCACCGCTCGGGCCGGCCCCCGCCCCGGAACCGGCGCTCGCGACCCCCTGCGGCCCGGTCGGAGCGTCCGAGTGTGCGTGGGCGGGCGCTGCGGCGGCGACGGGCCATGCGGCGGCGGTGGCGGATGCCGTAGTCGTGGTCGTGGGTGGGCGGGCGGTGAGGTGGGGGTCGTCGGCGAGGACGGTGCCAATGCCGGCGATGATCGCGTCGGCGGCGGCCCGGAGCCGGTGCACGTCGGCACGTGCCTCGGGCGAGGTGATCCACTTGCTGGTGCCGTCCTCGGCCGCCGACCGCCCGTCGAGCGTGGCGGCGAACTTCCACGTCACGTGCGACCGCCCGAGCCGCGCGTACGTCAGCCACTCCTCGTTGACCCGCTCGGCCGCCTCGGCGAGCACCCCGGCCGTGACGGCCACGCCGTGCTCGCGCAGCCGCGCCGCCCCGCCGGCCGCCTTCGGGTTGGGGTCGGGCACGGCGATCACGACCCGCGCCACCCCCGCCGCCAGCAGCGCGCGGCTGCACGGCCCCGTGCGGCCGGTGTGGTCGCAGGGCTCCAGCGTCACGTACGCGGTGCCGCCCCGGGCCCGCTCCCCGGCCTGCGCCAGGGCGACGACCTCGGCGTGCGGCCCGCCGGCGTAGGCGTGGAAGCCCTCGCCGGCGACCTGACCGGCGGCGTCGAGCACGACGCAGCCCACGACGGGGTTGGGGCTGGTGCTGCCGTGCCCGTGCGCGGCCAGCTCGACGGCGCGCGCCATGTGGGCGGCGTCTTGCGCGGGTGTCTGCAACCCCGGGTCTCCTACTCGCCAGTAGCTCCAAGCCACGGCGGGCCCCGGGGGATCTTGTGCCAGGATGCGGCAACTGCCGCACCACGGCAGGCGCCCGGCTGGGACGCCGGACACCTCGCGCGCTTCCTCCCATCCGGACTTTAACCGTCGGTCCCGGAATTTCACCGGGTCAACCGGCCGATGGCATCGGCCGGGTCGCGGACTGTCACCGCCGGTTCGGAATTTCACCGACCCCGGAGCACGCTAGCTCTCTTCTCCTACCAGTTTGCCATGCCGATACCCGGGCACGCGACCGCCCCCGCGAAAACAACCAAGCGCTAGCTTCAGGCCGCCATGAGCCGGTGCGCCCGCCGCGCCGCCGGGCTGTACCGCACCTGCCCGGGCACCAGGCCGATCCCGGTGTGCAGGGTACGCAACGTAGCGGTCGCCCACAGGTCGCCGACCGGCGTGGCCGGCAGCCCGTACAGCCGCCTCGCCCAGCGCGGCAGCGTCGCGAACGCCAGCAGCGTCAGCGCGGGCATCACCGGCTTGAGCGGGGTGAGCAGGCGCGGGAGCGGGGCGTTCAGCGACAGGCGCAGCGGATGGGCGGCCTCGGGCACGAAACGCAGCCCGGGGCGTTGGGCCTCGATGTAGTCACGCAGCTCCGCCACCGACCCCGGCACGCTGTCCGCCGCCAGCCCCACCACCTCGGCGGCCCGCCGCCACTCGTCCACGAACGTGTCCGCCTCCGCGTCGGACAACCCGACCCCGGCGCGCCGGGCGACCGACAGGTACGAGTCCACCTCGCCCACGTGCACCCAGCGCAACGCCTCGGGCTCGTCGAGCCGGAAGGTGACCCCCGTGTCGGGATCGTTGGCGGTCAGCTTGGCGTGGATCTTACGCACCCGCCGACCGGCCCGCTCGACCTCGGCGCGGGTCCCGTAGGTCCGCACCCGGACGAACTCGGTGGTCCGTACGAACCTGGACCAGGCCTCCTGCGGATCCATCAGCGCCGAGTTCTGCAGCACGCCCCGCATGGCCCTCGGATGCAACCCCTGCATCAGCAGCGCACGGAACCCGCCCACCAGCAGGATCGGCTCACCCATCACCCGCCACGTCACCGAGCGGGGCCCGAAGATCCCATGGTCGCTCATAAGTGATGATTTACCCAGGTGATGACCGCTTCATGTCACCAACCACCCCGATCCGCCACCCGGCTGGTCACACAACCGGCCCCGCCCAGCACCCGCGCCGACCGCCGGTCCAGCGGCCGGCACAGCCCAGTCGTCAACACAACGTCGGCCGCTCGGCACACCATCGCCTGAAGCCCACGCGGGCGGGCGCTGGGCAACCGACGCGACGGTCGGTCAGGTGCCGGCGAACCGGCGGTCACCGGCAGTCACGACCAGCGAGCGGCCGACGCCACGAACGATCGACGCCACGAACGGCCGACGCCACGAACGGCCGACGCCACGAACGATCGACGCCACGAACGGCCGACGCCACGAACGGCCGACGCCACGAACGGCCGACGCCACGAACGGCCGACGCCACGAACGGCCGACGCCACGAACGGCCGACGTCACGACCGGCCGACGTCACGACCGGCCGACGTCACGAGCAGTGGGTCAGGAGGTGGCGCGGTTGGCGGCGGCGCGCAGCTCGTCGATCGCCGCGACCGGATCCGACGCCCCGTAGACCGCGCTCCCGGCCACGAACACGTCGGCGCCCGCCTCGGCGCACCGCTCGATGGTGCCGGTGTCCACGCCGCCGTCCACCTGCAGCCACACCCGGCCGCCGTGCCGCCCGATGAGCTCGCGTGCCCGCCGCACCTTCGGCAGCACCACGTCGAGGAACTTCTGCCCCCCGAACCCGGGCTCGACGGTCATCAGCAGCAGCATGTCCACCTCGCCGAGCAGGTCTTCGTACGGCTCGACGGGGGTGGCGGGGTTGAGCGCGAGCCCGGCCCTGGCGCCGAGCGAGCGGATCTCGCGCAGCGTGCGGATGGGCGCCTTAGCCGCCTCGGCGTGGATGGTCACGCTGCCCGCCCCCGCCTCCGCGTACTGCGGCGCCCAGCGGTCGGGGTCGGCGATCATGAGGTGGCAGTCGAGCGGCGTGTCGGTCGCCTTGCGCAACGCCTCGACCACGGGCAGCCCGAGGGTCAGGTTGGGCACGAAGTGGTAGTCCATGACGTCGACGTGCAGCCAGTCGGCGTTCGGGACGGCGGCGGCCTCGTCGGCGAGCCTGGCGAAGTCGGCGGCGAGAATGCTGGGCGAGATCTGTACGGCCATGATCCCCCTAGTCTAGTGACCCGCCCTCCCCCGCTCTCGCCCCCGGCCCTCATCCGGCCCCCTGCCCGACGGCCGCGCGTTGCCCGCGCCGTGCCATCAGCCCGAGCCTGATGAACAGCACCGGCGCCCCGGCCTGCACCCACAGAGCCAGCACCGCGTAGGCCAGGTACGTCCCCACGGCGCCCTCCGGCAGCACTTCGCGCTCGGCGTACCAGATGAGCACCGCCACGACCGTCCCGATCACCCACCGCAGGGCTCGGGCGCGCAGCGGCCCGCCCGCGTCGAACCACCCCAGCCGGTACATGACCGACGTCCCGGCCAGCGTGCCCAGCAGCACTCCCGCCATGGTGACGACGGTGTCGAGGCTGTCGGGGTCGATCGTCCCGGCCCAGCTCCACCCCGGCGGCACCACCCACCCGGGGTGCAGCGCGTTCGCCAGCACGGCGCAGCCGATCAGCGCGCCGGACAGCACCGCGGACGCGGCGAGCTGCACCCACAGCGCCTGCCCGCGCCACCACGCGGTGGCGGGTCCTTCCAGTTTCCGTACGAGCACCAGCACCACGATCCCGAGCGCCACCCCTGCGACGACGTCGGAGATGAAGTGCACCCCGAGGTAGATCCGGCTCAGGCACACCAGCGCGACGGCCGCCCCCGCCGCCCACCACGCCCACGGCCGGGCCACCGCCATCGCGAGCCGTCCCAGGGCCGCGGTGCCGCTCTGGGCGTGCCCGGACGGCAGCCCGAACGCCCCTTCCGCCGAGAACGCGTGGATCCTGGGGTCGATCCAGTACGGCCTGGGCTGGTGCAGGGCGAGCTTGCCGATCGCGTTCGTGGCGGCGGACGCCATGACGGTCAGCCCGAGCCGCAGGGCCAGCGCCGGGTTGACGCACCAGTAGAGCAGCGGCAGGCAGAGCAGGAAGAACGCGTCCGTGCCCAGCACCGACACCAGCTGCATGACGGGCCGGACGGCGTCGGGCCAGCTCTGCAGCCAGATGATCGGGGTCAGCTCCGCCAGGTGTAGTTCGTCCAGGATGTCCACGTTCTCGATCGGACCACACGGACGGGCGACGCGTCAGCCGATCTTGCGCAGCAACGCCAGGAACATCGCGTCGGTGCCGTGCCGGTGCGGCCAGAACTGGGCGTGCGGACCGTCGCCGAGCCCGTCGACCTCGGGCAGGTAGGCGCGGGCGTCCAGTTGCTCGACGTCATTCCTGCGGGCCAGGATGTCGCCCACCACGACCTTGGTCTCGGCCAGGTGCGGCGAGCAGGTGACGTAGGCGACGACGCCTCCGGGCCGCACGGCCTCAAGGGCGGTGTCGAGCAGCCGCCGCTGCAGCTTGCCCAGGTCGGCGATGCCCGCCGGGTCGCGCCGCCAGCGCGCCTCGGGCCGGCGCCGCAGTGCGCCCAGCCCGGTGCAGGGCGCGTCGAGCATCACCCGGTCGAACACTCCGGGCCGCCACGCGGGCTCGGTGCCGTCGGCGGTCACCACCGCGGCGCTCTTGGTGGTCTCCCACACCAGCCGCGCCCGATGCGCCTGCACGTCGGCGGCCAGCAGCCGCGCCCCACCGGGGAAAGCCCCCGGAGCATCACCGTCCGGCACGGGGGCTCGCCCTCGGACGCGCGCCGGCGGGCCTCCTCGCTCAGCCCGGCGAGATCGCCATGGGTGGCGATGGCGTCGAGCAGCCCGGCCTTGCCGCCCGGCCCCGCGCACATGTCGAGCCACAGCTCGTCGCCGTCGCCTCGCACGGGGACCCGGGTGAGGGCGAGCGCCACGAGCTGGCTGGCCTCGTCCTGGACGGCCGCGCGCGTCTCGGCCACCGCCTCGATCTGCCCGGGATCGCCTTCGCGCAGGTACGCGGCGTACGGCGAGTAACGGCCCGGCATGGCGCCGAAGTCCTCCAGCTCCTCCACGGAGCTGCGCCCCGGCCGCGCCACGAGCGTGACCAGGGGGCGGGCGTTGTCGGCGTCGAGCAGGTCGGCCATTTCGTCGGACGTGCCCAGCGCGTCGCGGAAGGCGGAGACGATCCAGCGGGGATGGCCGTAGGCGACCGCGAGGTGGCCGACCGGGTCGTGGGCCGGGTCGGGCGCCACGATGGGGATCCACTCCTCCAGCGTCCTGGAGCCGATCTTGCGCAGCACCGCGTTCACGAACTTGGCGGCGCCGGCGCCGATGCGCAGGCGGACCAGATCGACGGTGGTGCCGACGGCGGCGTGCGGCGGGACGCGCATGCGCAGGAGCTGGTGGGCGCCGAGCCGCAGCGCGTCGCGCACGTCGGGGTCGGGCGCGCGGTCGCTGCACATCTCGATGACGGCGTCGTAGGTGCCGAGGCCGCGCAGCGTGCCGTAGGTGAGCTCGGTGGCCAGCGCGGCGTCGCGCCCCTTGATGCCGCGCTCGCGCAGCAGCCGCGGCAGGAGCAGGTTGGCGTACGCGTCGCGCTCGTCGACCGCGCGCACGACGTCGTAGGCGGCGTTGCGCGCCGGGTCGCGCGACGGCCTGCGCGGCCCTCCCGTGCGGCCGGCCCCCTGCTGCCCCCTGGTCTTCATGCGCTCGAACCTTCGCTCTGGGCGGCGTCCCGGCGCCGGCGGGTCACGCGAAGACCTCTTTGCCCTCGGGGCGAACGCCGCGGGCCCACTCCACGGCCCCATCAACCGCTTGCCCTGCGGCTGCACCTCGCCCAGCTCGACCGCGTCGCTGGCCGTGCCGACCAGCACGGACGTCTTGGTGGCGACGACCTCGCCAGGCGCCAGGCGCTCCCCTGACACCACCCGCACCGGCCCCACCTTCACCCGCTGCCCCCGGAACTCGCTCCACGCGCCCGGGTTGGGCGTGCAGGCCCGGACCAGCCGGTCGACGTGCATGGCGGGCTTGCTCCAGTCGATGCGGGCGTCGGCGACCGAGATCTTGGGTGCGATGGTGACGCCGTCGGCGGGCTGGGGGCGGGCCTCCAGGGTGCCGTCCTCGACGCCGTCGAGGGTGGCGGCGAGCAGCCCCGCACCCGAGACCGACAGCCGCTCCAGCAGCGCCCCGCTGGTGTCGGTGCCGCGGATCTCCTCGGTCACCACGCCGTAGACGGGGCCGGCGTCGAGCTCCTTGACGATCTGGAACGTGCTCGCCCCGGTGATCTCGTCGCCGTGCAGGATCGCGTGCTGGACGGGCGCGGCGCCGCGCCAGGCGGGCAGGATCGAGAAGTGCAGGTTGATCCAGCCGTGCCGGGGCACGTCGAGCGCCGACTGCGGCAGCAGGGCGCCGTAGGCGACGACGGGGCAGCAGTCGGGCTCCAGCTCCCGGAGCCGGTCGAGGAAGGCGGGGTCGCCGGCCTTCTGCGGGCGCAGCACCTCGATGCCCGCCTCCTCCGCGAGCTCGGCCACCGGCGAGGGGTGCACCTTGCGGCCGCGGCCCGACTGGGCGTCGGGACGGGTGACGACCGCCACCACCTCGTGCCGGGGCGAGTCGATCAACGTGCGCAGTGACGGCAGTGCCGTCTCGGGCGTGCCCGCGAAGACCAGACGCATGCGCTCAGAGTGCCTTTCCGCCGGTGGCGTGGGGCGAGACCTTGATCACGGGGGCGGACAGGCCGCTCCACTCCGCCTCGCGCACGGCCTTCATGGCCAGCTTGCGCTGCTTGGGGTCCATCCGGTCGATGAACAGGATGCCGTCGAGATGGTCGGTCTCGTGCTGGAAGCACCGGGCCATGAGGTCGGTGCCCTCCAGCGTGACCGGCTCGCCGTGCATGTTGAAGCCCTTGGCGACCGCGCGGATCGCGCGCGGCGTCGGGAACGACAGGCCGGGGAAGGACAGGCAGCCCTCCTCGCCCTCCTCGTCGAGCTCGGAGGACAGGTCGAGGTCGGGGTTGATCAGGTGGCCGAGCTGGTCGTCCACGTAGTAGGTGAAGACCCGCAGCCCGACGCCGATCTGGGGGGCCGCCAGGCCCGCGCCCGGGGCGTCCATCATCGTGTCGGTGAGGTCTTTGACCAGCTTGCGCAGCTCCTTGTCGAAGTCGACGACCGGGGCCGCCGGGGTGCGCAGCACCGGGTCTCCGAACAGCCGGATCGACTGGATCGCCAAGGGGGTCACTCCGTTCTCAAGGCGTGGATCAGCCCAGTTTAGTGCAGGTGCGAGCCCTCTCATGTGGCCCTCTTACGTCGTTGCGCGCGGCCGGCCGCCGCGGCGCGCGTGCTCAGAGCGGGCACGCGCGGGGCTAGCCGCTGCGGCGCGCGTGCTCCAGCGAGCGGGCCTTCATCGCGGCCTTGCGCGCCGCCTTGACCACGGCCTTGTCGTCGTGGGCGCTGGCGAGCATGTCGAGGACGGCGATCGTGTCGGGATGCCCCACGGCGGGCATCTCGTCGACCAGCTTGATCAGGTCTTCGCCCGGCTCGGGCGGGTCGATGCGGCCAGCGGCGGGGCCCGACAGGTGCATCAGGGCCGCCAGCGAGTCGACGGCGATCCAGGTGTGGTCCTCAGGGCTGAGCGTGGGGGCCTCGAGGTCGCGGATGTGCAGCCAGGAGGCGGCGTAGCGGCGCATCAGCGGATGGTCGAGCGCCTGCCTGACCGGGGCCTCCGCCTCGGGGCCCAGCTCCTCGAGGATCGCGCCCACGGCGCCGCGCTGGCCGGCCGTGCCGGAGGCGGCGATCTCGATGAGGTCGCGGGCGGCCGACTCGGGCGAGCGGCGCTCCAGCCACCCGGCCACGGCGCTCTGCGAGGCGCTGCCCTTGACCAGCGCCTCCACCAGCTCCGCCGCCGACAGGTCGGCGAACACCTCCACCTCCGCCGCCGTCGGCGCGTCGTGCCCCTCGCGCAGCAGGTCGCGGCGGATGGCCCAGACGCCGAGCGGGGTGAGCGCGGTGCGACCGGCGGGGGTCTGCTCGACCAGCCCGCAGTAGGTCAGCAGCGACAGCGCCTCCAGCAGCTCCGCGGGCAGCGCGGCGGCGATCTTGCGCATCTCCACGGGGCCGGGCGCGCAGGCGACCTCGTGGGACTGCAGGATGCCGCGGGCGAGGTTGGCCGTGGCGACCCCCGACCGTACGGAATAGATCGTCGCCAGCATCTCGGCGAGGTGGCCGTCGACCACGGCGGAGCCGGTCAGGCCCTCGTCGGCGCGGTCGAGGACGTCCATGACCACGCCGTCCCAGAACTCCAGCGTGGCCTCGACCGTCAGCTGCATCGACAGCGGCCCGCGCGTGGCCTTGCCGCCGAGGATCTGCAGCAGGCCGGTGTTGACCGCGACGATCCAGACCAGGCGGACGCGGGAGGCGGGCAGGCCCAGCTCCCTCGCGGCGGCCTCGGCGTCGGCCTCGGGCAGGTGCCCGTCGGGCGTGACCTGCCGCTCGCCCGTCCACGTGGTGAGCCTGATGGCGTCGGCCACGAGCGGCACCGCGGGCACCGCCCTGGCCAGCTCGGCGTCGGGCGCCAGCAGGACCGGCGGGAACGTCAGCGCCTCATGCTCCACGTGAGTCTCCTCAGGAGGCCGTGGAGGCACGGCGGCCTGCTCATCGATCAGCTTCCGCAGCTCGGCGAGGTCGAAGACGTTGTTTGCCACCCACGAAACTTACTGCACAGCGGTCACATGAGCGTACTCAACGGATGCTCCGGGAACGGGCTTTGAACGCCGCCTTGCGCGCCGCCTTGGCCACCGTACCGTCGGTGATGGAGCGTCCGAGCAGCTCCAGCACCTCGACGACGTCGGGGTGGTCGACCCGCCACATCTCCTCGATGAGGTGGGCGGGCGGGCCGGAGGCGGCCATGTTCTCGGCGAAGTTGTCGGGGTCCTCCTCGGCGGCGGGCATCGCCAGGGCCAGCATGTCGACGCTGACCCACAGCAGCTCCTCCTGGGTGAGCGGCGGCGCGGGCAGCTTCCTGGCGGCCAGCCAGTGGATGGCGTGCGGGCGCAGCTCCTGGTCGTCCAGGTAGTCGCGGACGGCGGGCTCGGCCTCGGGGCCGAGCCGGTCGACGATCGTGATCGCGATGCCCCGGGCCACGGCGGGCGCGCCGGAGGCGGCGGCCAGCAGCTCGGCGGCGGCCTCCGCGGGCTCCCTGACGGACAGCCAGCGGTTGATGTCGTCTTCGGCGATCTCGGTGGGGACGCCGTCGAGCAGCCCCTCGATGAGCCCGCGCGCGTCGGCCTCGGCCAGGTCGGGCGCCTGGGGCGCGTCGATGCCGAGCGAGAGGTAGTGCTCGCGCAGCGCCCACACCCCCAGGGGCGTCAGCTCGGCGCAGTCGCCGTCGACCCGCAGCAGCCCCGTACGCTCCAGCCGGCCCAGCACGGCGGCCAGGTCGACCTCGCCCTCGCCGCCGAGCTCGTCGAGGTAGTCGCCGATCACGCCGACGGGCACCCGCACCTGGAGCCGGTAGATCATGTCGAACAGGTCGTAGAGCCCCTCGTCGAGCTCGGCCGAGCCGGTGACCGCGCCCCCCGTGTCCTGCTCCAGCAGGTGGGCGACGCGCCGCGCCCACGCCTCCAGCGGGTCGCCGTCGCCGGGCAGCGGCTCCTCGGCCAGCATCGGGACGTGCTCCAGCGCCGCCAGCAGCTCCTCCGGCGCGGCCAGCCGTACGGCGGGCAGCGGGGTGCAGCCGGGGCAGTCGCAAGGCGCCTCGCCCAGGTCGGGCAGCTCCCCCGACGGGATGGCGATCGACTGCTCCAGCGACTCGGGGCCGATGGAGCTGAACAGGCTCTTCGCCATGCCGAAGTTCGAGGTGTCGGCCAGGGCCTCCGCCATGCGCGGCCCGATGGCGTCGAGCCGCTCGCGCATCCGCGCCGCCGTCTCGCCGCTCACCTGAGCCGCCTCGTGCAGGTAGTCGACGAGGGTACGGGCGGCGGCGACGGTCTCCGGCGCGCTCTCCGGCGGGGCGATGACCTTGCGCGGGTAGATGGAGAGCAGCAGCTCGTCGAAGGTCTCGGGGGTGAAATCACCCAGTTCGTTGACGTTGAGGTAGTCGCTGGCGTAGTCGCAGAGCAGGCGGACCTCGTCCGCGTCCACTTCGACTTCCCGCGCGCGCCCCCAAGCGCGCAGGTCGTCGATGGCCTGGTTCACCCATTCGATCGACACAGGGGCACGCTAACGGCTGACCCACGGATGAGCGAATCGGGGAAACGGTCTAAATCAGGTCGAGCGGGTCGACACTCACCCTCACGACATCAGGCGTCTTTCTGGCCGCACGCACCCCACTGGCCCCTTTGAGCGCAGCGGCCAGCGCCGCTCCGCCCGCCCGCCGTACGCGGATCATGGCGCGTTCCTGACCCGACTCGTCCACCGGCACGGGGCCCAGCACCTGCGCGTCGGGCGGCAGGCGCACCTCGTCCAGCATCTGCCGGACAGCCGCCGCCGCGCCCGTCAGCGTCGCCATCCGCACCGCCGGCGGGAACCCCAGCTCCGCACGATCCGCCAGCTCCCGCTCCGCGTGCGTGACCGGATCCCACCTCAGCAGCGCCTGCACGGCCGGCAGCGCCGCGTCCCCCAGCACCACCAACTCCGCGGCCGGACGCAGCAGGGCGGCGGCGTTCATCCACCGGCGCACCGTCTCCTCCCCCGCCCGCAGATCGGCCCGCCCCAGCAGCGCCCACCCGTCCAGCAACACCGCCGCCGCATAACCGCCCTCCGCCACCGGCTCCGCGCCCGGCGTGGCGACGACCAGCGCACGAGCGGCCGGCACCGAGGCCAGCACGCCATCGCGCCCCGAGGTTTTGACCGGCACGGACGGGAACGCCCGGCCCAGCTCCTCCGCCGTCCGCCTCGCGCCCGTGACCACGGCACGCAGGCGCGGGCTGCCGCACGACGGGCAACGCCAGCCGGCGTCCACACGGCCGCACCAGCGGCAGTACGGGGCCGCATGGCCACCCCTGAGCGCCAGCGGACCATGGCAGAGCGGCCCCTGCCCGCCCGGCATCGTCTGGACGCCCGCCGGATATCGGCCGTGGACGCCCGCCGCAAGCTCCGTCTGGGCGCCCGCCGGGAACTGTGTCTGGGCACCCGCCGGGAGCTGCGTCTGAGCGCCCGCCGGGAACGGTGCCTGGACGCCGCCGGCCGGGAGCTGGGCGCGGGCGCCCGGCGCGTACTGGACCTCGGCCTGGGGCAGGTCCCCGTGCGCGGTGCGGGTGGGCGGCAGCACGCAGCGGGCGGGGGTGCGGCAGTGCTGGCAGGCCAGGGCGGGCAGATAGCCCCGCCTCGGGACCTGCACCAGCACCGGGCCGCTCTCCAGCCCGGCCCGCAGGGCGCGCCAGGCGATGCTGGGCAGGCGCGCCTGCCGCGCGGCCTGGTCCTTGGCCAGCTCGGCATCCTCACCCGCCGGCCGCACCCGCGGCGCCAGGCTCCTGATCGTGGTCCGCGCCGCCACGATCGGCCTGGCCCAGCCGCTCGCGACCAGCTGGGTTGCTTCGGCGGTACGGGCGTAACCGCCAATCAGCATGCCCGCACCGGTCCTGTGCGCGCGCAGGCCGAGCACTTCGCGGGCATGAGGGTACGGGGCCAGGCGTTCGGCATGCAGGTCGTCACCGTCGTCCCAGATGACCACCAGGCCGAGATCCGCGACGGGGGCGAACATGGCCGCCCTGGTGCCGACCACGGCCCGCACCTGCCCTCTCAGCACCTTCAACCACCGCCGGTACCGCTCCGCCGGCCCCAGATCGGCGGTCAGCGCCACGTGCCTGCCGGGCCCCAGCAACCGGCCGAACTCCGCATCGGCCAGCGCCACGTCCTTCCCGTCGGGAACCACGACGACCGCTCCCCTGCCACCGTCCAGCGTCGCCCGCACCGCCTCCGCCACCGCCCCGGCCCACCCCCTCGCCCCGGGCAGCGCCGACCACACCGCCCGCGGCGCCCGCCCGTCACGCAGCGCACTGAGGAACGACGGCCCGGCCGGATACGCATCCCAGGCACTCACGGGCCGTTCCCCGGTGTCAGGGCTCGCGTCCGCCGGACGCCCCGGGCCGGCAGCCGGGCTCGCGTCCGCCGGACGCCCCGGGGCGGCATCCGGGCTCGCGGCCGGGGTGCGTTGGAACGGCGGGCGCACCGGCACAGCCTCCGGTCCGGCAGTCGCCGCGCTCGGGGACGACGGGTGCACCGGCGCGGCATCCGGGCCCTGCGGATCAGCGGACGGGCCCGTTTCCGGTGAGGCGCTCTTCGGCGCGTCCGGTTTGGGCGCCTCCGCCTCGGCCTTGGCGTGGCGAGGAGGGACGGCCAGGCGGAGCACGTCCGTCAGGGTGCCCGCGTACCGGTCGGCCACCGCCCTCGCCAGGCCCGCGATCTCGGGGGTGAGGACCCGCTCGGGCGAGACCACCCGTTCGAGCGGCGTGAGCTTCCCCTCGTGCTCGCTCTCGGACACCCGCTCCAGCAGGAAACCGTCCACCAGCTTGCCCGCGAACCGCACCCGCACCCGCACCCCCGGCTCGGCCGTCTCGTGCATCGCCTCGGGGATGAGGTAGTCGAAGGGCCGGTCGAGGTGCGGCAGCGGGCTGTCCACGACGACCCTGGCCACGGGGTTCTCAGGAGCGGGGACGGGCGCGCCCTTGGTGTCCTTCGACGACTGCGCGGGCCGCACGGCTTCGAGCGGCAGGAGGGCGTCGTCGGAGGATCGGGTCACGCATAACGTCTACCAGACCCCCACCCTCCCCCATGCCCACCAACCCAACCCGGGGTCCACCGCCTGCCCCGCCGCGCCCACCTGACTGGCCCTGTGTACGGGAGCACACCGAGCCGACCGCCGATGACGTGCGCCGGCCTCCACCGCACCACGTCCCACCGACGCGGCGCCACGAGGAGCTGGCTGACGACGCGCTCTCTCGGACCGCTCTGCGGCACCTCAGCAACAGCCGCCGATCACGTGCGCCGACCTCCACCGCACCACGCCCCGCCGACGCGACGCCACGAGAAGCCGCCCGACGGCGCGCGCAGGAGCACGCCCGGCGCTTGAACGGCGGGCCACAACCAGGGCCCGCTCCCACAAGCACACGCCACGCCGGGCTGAGCCGAGCAAGCGCACGCCGGGCCGGCCGCCGATCACGTGCGCCGACCTCCACCGCACCACGTCCCGCCGACGCGACGCCACAATGAGCCGCCCGACGGCGCGCGCAGGAGCACGCCCGGCGCTTGAATGGCGGGCCACAACCAGGGCCCGCTCCCACAAGCACACGCCACGCCGGACTGGGGCCGAGCAAGCGCACGCCGGGCCGGCCCCCGATCACGTGCGCCGACCTCCACCGCACCACGCCCCGCCGACGCGGCGCCACGAGAAGCCGCCCGCCGGCGCCTCAGGAGCACGGCCGGCGCCTGAACGGCGACCAGAGCCGGGGCCGCTTGCACAGGCGCACGGCGGCAGGGCCGGGAGGGCAGAGGAGCCGAGTCAGGGTCGCGGCGCGCCCGCACGCAGAGCCAGGCAGGCTCCGGGCATGCCCGATGTCCCAGGCGAAGGTCCGGGCGCCCCTTGGCATGCCGAACCGGCGCCACCCCCCAGAAGGAGGGCGGCGCCGGTCAGCGAGCGTGGGCCGTCAGAGGCCGGCGGCGGTGCGGAGGGATTCGGCGCGGTCGGTGGACTCCCAGGAGAAGCCCTCGCGGCCGAAGTGCCCGTAGGCGGCGGTCTCCGAGTAGATCGGCCGCAGCAGGTCGAGGTCGCGGATGATCGCGGCGGGCCGCAGGTCGAAGACCTGGAGGACGGCCTCCTGGATCTTCTCCACGGGCAGCTTCTCGGTGCCGAAGCACTCGACGAACAGGCCCACCGGCTGGGCCTTGCCGATCGCGTACGCGACCTGCACCTCGCACCGGTCGGCGAGCCCGGCCGCGACGACGTTCTTGGCGACCCAGCGCATGGCGTAGGCGGCGGAGCGGTCGACCTTGGACGGGTCCTTGCCGGAGAAGGCGCCGCCGCCGTGGCGGGCCATGCCGCCGTAGGTGTCGATGATGATCTTGCGGCCGGTGAGGCCGGCGTCGCCCATGGGGCCGCCGATCTCGAAGCGGCCGGTCGGGTTGACCAGCAGGCGGTAGCCCTCGGTGTCGATCTCGATGTCCTTGAGGACGACGTCGACGACGTGCTCCTTGATGTCGGGAGCGAGCATCTCCTTGAGGTCGATCTCGGCGGCGTGCTGGGTGGAGACCACGACGGTGTCGAGGCGGACGGGCGTGTCGCCGTCGTACTCGATGGTGACCTGGGTCTTGCCGTCGGGGCGGAGGTAGGGGACGGTGCCGCTCTTGCGCACCTCGGACAGGCGCTGGGCCAGCCGGTGGGCGAGGGTGATGGGCAGCGGCATCAGCTCGGGGGTCTCGCGGCAGGCGAAGCCGAACATGAGGCCCTGGTCGCCGGCGCCCTGGCGGTCGAGCTCGTCGCCGTCGCCGTCGACGCGGTGCTCGTAGGCGTCGTCGACGCCCTGGGCGATGTCGGGCGACTGCGCGCCGATGGACACCGACACGCCGCAGGAGGCGCCGTCGAAGCCCTTGTGGGAGGCGTCGTAGCCGATCTCCAGGATCTTCTCGCGGATGACGCCGGGGATGTCGACGTAGGTCTCGGTCGTGACCTCGCCTGCGACGTGAACCTGGCCGGTAGTGATCATCGTCTCGACGGCGACCCGGCTCTTGGGGTCGTCCTTGAGCATGGCGTCGAGAATCGCGTCACTGATCTGGTCGGCGATCTTGTCCGGGTGGCCCTCGGTGACCGACTCGGATGTGAACAGGCGACGTGACAACTCAGTGGCTCCTCATGCAGCGGCTGCTGACGGATTTGGGACCCGGGGCGCTTGGGCGCGGCTGGGCCTCGGGGAAGTCTAGCCCTACCCGGCGCCAGGTCGCGAAACTGTCCACCATATGTCTCCCATCACAGCTCGGGCAGGGGGTCGGCCGGCAGGATCTCCGGGGTGAAGATCTCCGCGTCGGCGGCCGACACCACAGCGGCGTACTCCTCATCGAACTCGAAGACGATCGAGCCGAGTTCGAGAACGTGTCCAGGCATGATGGGGCCGAGTCTGGTGCGCCTCGGGAACTCGGCGAACACCGACACCGGCCTGTCGGTCCTGAGCGTCCTCGTGGCCAGGACGGATATGGCCGTGTCGGTGACCACGATCAAGAAGTTGCCCGTCCCCGCGGGCCCCTCGGAGAACGCCGGGAAGACGTAGTGGATCTCCCCTTGGTCGCCGAGCAACGTTCTACAACGTTCCCTGACAGCAGAACCCACCGGCATTCCATCCCCCTTCGCCCCAAGTATCCGCAGGCGAGGAGGATTGTTGCAACAGGTGATCGGGTAATCGCGACTGTACGCTTTGTACGATTTCCGCCGTATCTGCGAGCTCGGCTCAGGAGAGCCGTACGGCCACCAGATCCCAGATGGCGTCGGCGAGATCCTCCTTGGGCCCGAACGGCACCTCGACCGGCTCGCCGCCCGCCACCAGCACGGTGGCGGCGTTGTCGGGCGTGCCGAAGGCCAGCCCCTCCCCCACCTGGTTGACCACCAGCAGGTCGCACCCCTTGCGCGCGAGCTTGGCCTGCCCGTTGGCGAGCACGTCGTGCGTCTCGGCGGCGAAGCCGACGATCACGCGGGGGCCGGGCTCGTGGCGGCGGCGCTCGCCGAGCTCGGCGAGGATGTCGGGGTTTTTGACGAGGTGGATGGCCTCGGGCTCGCCGTCGGTCTTCTTGATCTTGGCGTCGTGCCGGGTCGCCGGACGGAAGTCGGCCACCGCGGCCGCCATGACCACCACGTCGGCGTCGGCGGAGGCGGCGAGCACGGCGTCGCGCAGCTCGGCCGCGGACTCGACCCGCGCCACCTTGGCGCCGGCCGGGTCGGGGAGCGTGACGTTGGCCGCCACGAGCGTGACCTCGGCGCCCCGCGCGGCGGCCGTGCGGGCCAGGGCGTAGCCCTGCAGCCCGGAGGAGCGGTTGCCGATGTAGCGCACCGGGTCGATGGCCTCGCGGGTGCCGCCGGCGGAGACGACGACCTTGCGGCCGGCGAGGTCGCGGGGCCGGCCGCGCAGCACGCGCAGGCAGACCTGGAAGATCTCGGCGGGGTCGGGCAGCCGCCCGGGGCCGGTGTCGGCGCCGGTGAGCCGGCCCACGGCCGGGTCGATCACGACGGCGCCCCGCTCGCGCAGGGTCGCGACGTTGGCCCGCGTCGCGGGGTGCTGCCACATCTCGGTGTGCATCGCGGGCGCGAACACCACCGGGCACGTCGCGGTCAGCAACGTGTTGGTGAGCAGGTCGCCCGCCAGCCCGTGCGCGGCCTTGGCCAGCACGTCGGCGGTCGCGGGCGCGACCACGACGAGGTCGGCCGACTTGCCGATGCGCACGTGCGGCACCTCGTGCACGTCGTCCCACACCTCGGGGGACACGGGGTGGCCCGAGAGGGCGGCCCAGGTGGGCGCGCCCACGAACTTCAGGGCCTCGCGGGTCGGGACGACCCGCACCTCGTGACCCGACTCGGTGAACAGCCGCAGCAGCTCACACGCCTTGTACGCGGCGATGCCGCCGCTGACTCCCAGGACGACTCGCATCGAAGGGGTCAGGCCGCGCCTTCGATGGGCTCGGCGTTGAGCAGGCCCTCGGAGACCTCTCGCAGCGCGATGGACAGCGGCTTCTCCTGGGCGTGCGTCTCGACCAGGGGGCCGACGTACTCCAGCAGGCCCTCGCCGAGCTGGGAGTAGTAGGCGTTGATCTGGCGAGCGCGCTTGGCGCCCATGATCACCAGGGAGTATTTGCTGTCGACGATGTCGAGCAGCGCGTCGATCGGCGGGTTGGTGATGCCCTCCGCGGCCGGGGTGGTGCCTGCCACGATGTCAGACCTCTCGGTTGGTGGTTGTCGTGACCCCCTGAGGGTCAGTCATCAAGGCTATCAGCCGCAGGCACACGTCCTGGACACTCGTGTTCACCAGTGTCAGGTCGAACTCCGACTCGGCGGCCATCTCGACCCGCCCGGCCTCCAGCCGGCGCGCGATGACGTCCTCGGGCTCGGTGCCGCGGCCGCGCAGCCGCTTCTCCAGCTCCTCCCACGTGGGCGGGGCCAGGAACACCAGCAGCGCCTCCGGCATGCTCCTGCGGACCTGCCGGGCGCCTTCGAGGTCGATCTCGAGCAGGGTCGGCACGCCCTCGGCCAGTTTCTTCAGCACCGGCTCGCGGGGCGTGCCGTAGCGGTTGCCCGCGAACTCCGCCCACTCGAGCAGCTCTCCCGACTCCACGAGCCGGTCGAACTCCTCGCCGTCGACGAAGAAGTAGTGGACCCCGTTCACCTCGCCGGGACGGGGCCTCCTGGTGGTCACCGAGACCGACAGCCACACCTCGGGGTGTGCCCGCCGGAGCTCGGCGACGACCGTGGACTTGCCGACGCCCGACGGCCCTGACAGGACCGTCAGCCGCCGTTCGCTCAAGGGCGGGAAGCCGACCTCCACTTCCGGTCCGACCGCCTCGTAGGCACTGACTTCGCCGGACCAGGACCTGTCGGTCACTTCCTACCCCCCGTTGAACCTGCGCTTTCGTGTGGAACAGAGATTAGCTCTCGTTGCCACCGAACTCGCGCTCGAGGGAGGCCCTCTGGTTCGCGCCGAGACCCCGCACGCGGCGGGACTCGGCGATGGCAAGCCGCTCCATGAGCTGCTTGGCGCGGACCTTGCCCACGCCGGGGAGCGATTCCAACAGGGCCGACACCTTCATCTTGCCGATGACGTCGTCGGTCTGCCCATCCTTGAGCACCTCAGCCAGAGAAACCGCGCCATGCTTGAGCCGGTTCTTGACCTCGGCACGCTCTTTACGGGCCTTGGCAGCCTTTTCCAAAGCTGCGGCGCGCTGCTCAGGGGTCAGGGGAGGAAGAGCCACGCCGGGTCACCTCGAATTTCTGTCGATGTACTCGGACGGGAAGGGAAACTAGCTGGTCATCGCCCCCTAAGCAACGTCAAGAGCGGTTTCTCTCGCGACAAAATCCACTTCATCACTCTCCGTGTTCGTAAAATCACCTTGTGCTGATCAAATCGCCCTCACTTCCGCCTTCACGCGTCGGCTCGCGCCGGTGTCGCGAAACGCAAGGACGGTCGCCTCCGGGCCGCTGACCGATGTCCGAAACCCGGCCCGCACCAGGGCCGAAACCCGGGTCGCAAGATCGTCCGGAGTGCCTTATGATCTTGTCCAGGCAGGCGGTGCGGGCGCGCGGCCTCAGCTCGCGCGGCGGAGCGAGGCGGCGATGGCCGCCGCGGCCGCTCCCGGGTCGGGCGAGCCCGTGATGGGCCGGCCGATCACGAGCAGGTCGGCGCCGTCCGCGAGGGCCTGCTCGGGCGTGGCGACGCGCATCTGGTCCTGGGTGGCGGCTCCGGTGGGCCGCACGCCGGGCGTGATGAGCGTGATATCCGGGCCCACCTCGGCCCGTACGGCGGGCACCTCGTTGGGCGAGCACACCAGCGCGGTAGCTCCGGCCTCGACCGACAGCGCTGCCAGGCGGCGCACGGCCTGGTCGGCCGGCCCGGAGAGCCCGATGCGCTCCAGGTCGCCCTCGGTGAGGGAGGTCAGGACGGTCACGGCGGCGATCTGGGTGTGCGGCGCGGACTCCACGGCCGCCCTGATCATGGCGGGCCCGCCGGCGGCGTGCACGGTCAGGATCGAGGGCCGCAGCCGCGCCACCGCCCGCGCGGCGCCCGCGACGGTGTTGGGGATGTCGTGCAGCTTGAGGTCGAGGAACACGCGCACGCCGCTGGCCCCCCGCACGGAGGCGATCACGTCGGGCCCGTAGCGCAGGTAGAGCTCCAGGCCCACCTTGACCGTGCTGACATGGGGCGTGACCAGGGCGGCCCACCGGGCGGCCGTCTCCAGGTCGGGGGCGTCGAGAGCGACGGCGATCGGTGCGGGGGTCAAGACGTGCTCTCCTGGGATTCGGGAGTCAAGGCGTGCTCTCCTCGGTGTCGACCAACAGGTGCCGGGGTGCGCTCCCCGGCGGGCGGTGGGCCAGGCCGACGGCGTCGGCCAGCCGCTGGAAGCCGCGGGCCCTCAGGAGCTCCTCAAGCTCGCGTTCGATGCGCAGGCAGGCGTAGGGGTCGTGGAACAGCGCCGTGCCCACTCCGACCGCGCAGGCGCCCGCCAGGACGAGCTGGAAGGCGTCCCTGCCCGTCATGACGCCGCCGACGCCGATCAGGGGCACCCCGGGCAGCGCCGCGTGCACCTGCCAGACGCACCGTACGGCCAGCGGCAGGATGGCGGGCCCCGACAGCCCTCCGGTGACGGCGGCGAGCGAGGGGCGCAGCGCCTCGGTGTCGATGGCCATGCCGAGCGGGTTGTTGATCATGGACAGGGCGTCGGCCCCGGCGTCCACGCAGGCGCGCGCGACGGAGACGATGTCGGCCACGTCGGGGGCGAGCTTGGCGACGACGGGCACGTCGTAGCGCATGATGGAGCGCACGGAGGCGATCACCTCGGCCGCGGCGCTGCCCTCGCGGGCGAAGACGCGCCCGCGGTCCTCCATGTTGGGGCAGGAGAGGTTGACCTCGAGCGCGGTGACGCCGGGCGCGTCGGCGAGCCTGCGGGCCAGCTCGGAGTACTCGGCGACGGTGCCGCCGCCGATGGAGACGATGGTCTTGATGCCGCGCTGGGCCAGCCAGGGCAGCTCGCGCTCCAGGAACGCCTCGATGCCCGGCCCCTGGAGCCCGACGGCGTTGAGCATGCCGGAGGGTGTCTCGGCCATGCGGGGGGTGGGCCGGCCGGCGCGCGGGGCCATGGTGATCGAGCGGGTGGTCAGCGCGCCGAGCCGGTGCAGGTCGAAGAACTGGGCGAGCTCGCGGCCGGAGGCGGCGCAGCCGGCGGCGGTGGTGATGGGGTTCGCCAGCTCCACGTGCGCCAGAAAGGTCCGCATATCAACTGACATGTCGTGCACCGCCTCCGGGGGCGCCGAGCGCGTCGAACGGGATCGTTCCCACGTCCTCGAACCGCACCCGCTCCCCCCGGAACACCGGCCCCTCCGCGCACGCCCTGACCATCCTGGTCGCCCCGTCGTCGCCGATGACGGGCAGCACGCACGTCATGCACACCCCGATGCCGCAGGCCATGGCCTCCTCGACCGCCACCTGCACCGGGATGTCGAACTCCATCGCCACCGCCGTCACCGCCCGCAGCGTCTCCATCGGCGCGCACGCGTACACGGCGTCGGCCCGCGTGTCGGCGATCACGGACGGCAGCGCGTCGGTGACCTTGCCGCGCAGGCCCAGCGAGCCGTCCTCGGTGGTCAGCGTGGTCGTCTCGGCGATGCGGCGGGCCCGCATCGCCCCGAACACCCGCTCGGCCCCCGCGCCGCCGAGCACGAAGTCGACCCGGCAGCCCCGCGCCAGCAGCGCGTCGGCCAGCGGGAACAGCACGGCCGAGCCGTACTCGGAGCCGACCAGCACGCAGTGGACCGGGTCGCGCGGCAGCGGGAAGGGCCGCCCGAGCGGCCCCACCAGGTCGAGCGTGTCACGGGCGCGCCGCTCGGCCAGCCACGCCGTGCCCGAGCCGCGCACGGTGAAGACCAGCTCCACCGTGCCGCCGTAGTCGGACTTCACGTCGTGGATGGACAGCGCGCGGCGCGTCACCATCGACGAGTACGGCCCGCCGACCGCCACGGAGACGAAGTGGCCGGGGCGGTAACGCTCGGCGATGCCGGGCGCCACCACCGTCAGCGCATGGTAGGCGTCGACCCGGCGCGTCGTCAGCACCGTGCCCGTCACCTGCACCGGTGTGCCGGCCAGTCGTCTTCACCTCCTGTGCGGGGGTCAGCCCCGGAGTGCCTGTGCGTGCTCCTGGAGAGACCGTACGCCGACGTCGCCGCGCACGATCGCCTGGATGCCGGCCGCCGCGGCGGCCAGGCCCGAGACCGTGGTGATGCACGGGATGCCGCGCAGCACCGCGGCCGTGCGGATCTCGTAGCCGTCGAGCCGCGGCCCCGACTGCCCCGGGCTGCCGAAGGGCGTGTTGACGATCAGGTCGACCTCGCCGTCGAGAATGGCCTGCACGCTCGTGGGCTCACCTCCGGGACCCGTCCCCTCGCTGTGCTTTCGCACGATCTTGGCATGGACACCGTTGCGGCGCAGCACCTCGGCGGTGCCCTCGGTCGCGAGGATCTCGAACCCGAGATCCGCGAGCGCCTTCACAGGGAAGATCATCGCACGCTTGTCCCTGTTGGCCACAGATACGAACGCGCGTCCCTTCGTCGGGAGCTGCCCGTACGCGCCCGCCTGCGACTTGGCGTAGGCGATGCCGAAGAACTCGTCGATGCCCATGACCTCGCCCGTGGAGCGCATCTCGGGCCCCAGGACGATGTCCACGCCGCGGAAGCGGTTGAACGGCAGCACCGCCTCCTTGACCGCGATGGACGCGTCGAGCGGCAGCGTGCCACCGTCGCCCTCGGCGGGCAGCATGCCCTCCTCGCGCAGCGAGGCGATCGACGCGCCGAGCATCACCCTGGCCGCCGCCTTGGCCAGCGGCGTGCCGGTGGCCTTGGACACGAACGGCACGGTGCGGCTGGCGCGCGGGTTGGCCTCCAGGACGTACAGGATGCCGGCGGACATGGCGTACTGGACGTTCAGCAGGCCGCGCACGCCCACCCCGGCGGCGATGGCCTCGGTGGCGGCGCGGATGGCCTTGATGTCGGCGCTGCCGAGCGTGATCGGCGGCAGGGCGCACGCCGAGTCGCCGGAGTGGATGCCGGCCTCCTCGATGTGCTCCATGACGCCGCCCAGGAACAGCTCCTCGCCGTCGTAGAGGGCGTCGACGTCGATCTCGATGGCCTCGTCGAGGAACTTGTCCACCAGCACCGGGTGGCCGCCCTCCTGGGCCGCCATGTACGTGCTGAGCGTCTCCTCGTCGTAGACGATGGCCATGCCGGCCCCGCCGAGCACGTACGAGGGGCGGACGAGCACGGGGTAGCCGATCTCCTCGGCGATCTCCAGCGCCTCGGCCACGGTCAGCGCGGTGCCGTGCTTGGGCGCGGGCAGCCCGGCCTCGGCCAGCACCCGTCCGAACGCGCCGCGTTCCTCGGCCAGGTGGATGGACTCGGGCGAGGTGCCGACGACGGGCACGCCGGCGTCCTTGAGCGCCTGCGCGAGCCCGAGCGGCGTCTGGCCGCCGAGCTGCACGATGACGCCCGCGACGGGGCCCGTCTGCTGCTCGGCGTGCACGACCTCCAGGACGTCCTCCAGCGTGAGCGGCTCGAAGTAGAGCCGGTCGGAGGTGTCGTAGTCGGTGGAGACGGTCTCGGGGTTGCAGTTGACCATGACGGTCTCGAACCCGGCCCGCGACAGCTCGAACGAGGCGTGCACGCACGCGTAGTCGAACTCGATGCCCTGCCCGATGCGGTTGGGCCCGGAGCCGAGGATGATGACCTTCTGGCGCTCCCCGGTGGGGACCTCGGTCTCCTCGTCGTAGGTCGAGTAGAGGTAGGGCGTCTTGGCGGCGAACTCGGCGGCGCAGGTGTCGACGGTGTTGTAGACCGGCCGCAGCCCGAGTGCGTGCCGCAGGTCGCGCACCCTGGCCTCGTCGATGCCGCGGATCTCGCCGATCTGCACGTCGCTGAACCCGAGGTGCTTGGCCCGCTCGAGCACCTCGGCGGTGAGCTCGGGCGCCTCGGCGACCGCCTGGGCCTCCTCGTGCAGCAGGAAGAGCTGGTCGAGGAACCACGGGTCGACGCTGGTGGCCTCGTACAGCTCCTCGGCCGTGGCGCCGGCCCTGATGGCCTGCTGCATCGTGCGCAGCCGGCCGTCGTGCGGGGTGCGGCAGGCCGCCAGCAGCTCCTCCTTGGGCGCGACCTCGCCGGCCCAGGTGAAGGAGGAGTCCTTCTTCTCCAGCGAGCGCAGCGCCTTCTGCAGCGCCTCGGGGAACGAGCGGCCGATGGCCATGGCCTCGCCCACCGACTTCATGTGCGTGGTGAGGGTCTGGTCGGCGCCCCTGAACTTCTCGAACGCGAAGCGCGGGACCTTCACCACGATGTAGTCGAGCGTCGGCTCGAAGGAGGCCGGAGTCTCCTTGGTGATGTCGTTGGGGATCTCGTCGAGGGTGTAGCCGATGGCCAGCTTGGCCGCGATCTTCGCGATGGGGAAGCCGGTGGCCTTGGAGGCCAGCGCCGACGAGCGCGACACGCGCGGGTTCATCTCGATGACGATCATGCGCCCGGTGCGCGGGTCGACCGCGAACTGGATGTTGCAGCCGCCGGTGTCGACGCCGACCTCGCGGATGACCGCGATAGCGACGTCGCGCATGTTCTGGTACTCGCGGTCGGTCAGGGTCAGCGCGGGCGCCACGGTGACGCTGTCGCCGGTGTGCACGCCCATCGGGTCGATGTTCTCGATGGAGCAGACGATGACGACGTTGTCGGCCTTGTCGCGCATGACCTCCAGCTCGTACTCCTTCCAGCCGAGGATCGACTCCTCCAGGAGCACCTCGGTGGTCGGCGAGGCGTCGAGCCCGGCGCCGGCGATGCGGCGCAGGTCGTCCTCGTCGTACGCGAAGCCGGAGCCGGCGCCGCCCATCGTGAACGAGGGCCGCACGACCAGCGGGTAGCCCAGCTCGCCGGCGGCGGCCAGGCACTCGTCCATGGTGTGGCAGATCAGGGACCGGGCGGACTCGGCGTTGAGGCCGTGCTCGCGGGCGACCTTGGCGACGATCTCCTTGAACTTCTCGCGGTTCTCGCCCGACTGGATCGCGTCGAAGTCGGCGCCGATCAGCTCGACCTCGTACTTGTCCAGGACGCCCGACTCGTGCAGCGCCACGGCGGTGTTGAGCGCGGTCTGGCCGCCCAGCGTGGGCAGCAGCGCGTCGGGCCGCTCCTTGGCGATGATCTTCTCGACGAACTCGGGGGTGATCGGCTCGACGTACGTGGCGTCGGCGAACTCCGGGTCCGTCATGATCGTCGCGGGGTTGCTGTTGACCAGGATCACGCGGAACCCCTCGGCCCGCAGCACGCGGCACGCCTGGGTGCCGGAGTAGTCGAACTCGCACGCCTGGCCGATCACGATCGGCCCCGAGCCGATCACCAGGACCGACTGGATGTCCTCACGCTTTGGCACGGGTCATGACCTCGCAGAACTCGTCGAAAAGATAGGCGGCGTCGTGCGGCCCGGCGGCGGCCTCCGGGTGGTACTGGACGCTGAAGGCGCGCCCGTCGAGCAGGCGCAGCCCCTCCACGCAGCGGTCGTTGAGGTTGACGTGGCTGACCTCGGCCGGCCCGTATGGGGTCTCGAACGGCCCGTCGAGCGGCGCCTCGACCGCGAAGCCGTGGTTGTGCGCCGAGATCTCCACCTTCCCGGTGCGCACGTCCTGGACGGGCTGGTTGACGCCGCGGTGGCCGTACCGCAGCTTGTAGGTGGACAGCCCGAGTGCCCGCCCGAAGAGCTGGTTGCCGAAGCAGATGCCGAAGAACGGCACCCTGGCCTCCAGCACCTGCCGCAGCGCCGAGACGTCGGCGGTGGCGGGGTCGCCCGGCCCGTTGGAGAAGAACACGCCGTCGGGCTCGACCGCCATGATCTGCTCGTAGGTGGCGTCGGCGGGCAGCACGTGCACCTCGCAGCCGCGCTCGGCCATCCGGTGCGGGGTCATGCCCTTGATGCCGAGGTCCACGGCCGCGACCGTGAACCGCTTGGCGCCGATGGCGGGCACGACGTACGTCTCGCCGGTGGCGACCTCGCGGGCCAGGTCGGCGCCCTCCATGAGGGGCGAGCGGCGCACCCGCTCGACGAGCTCCTCGACCGGCTCCCGCGGCGCGCTGAAGATGCCGGCGCGCATGGCGCCGCGCTCGCGCAGGTGGCGGGTGAGCGCGCGGGTGCCGGGGATGGCGATCCCGACGACGCCCTGCTCCTTGAGGTAGTCGTCGAGCGAGCGGTTGGCCCGCCAGTTGGAGACCACCCTGGACGGCTCGCGCACGACGTAGCCGGCCACCCAGACGCGCTTCGACTCGGGGTCCTCGTCGTTGACGCCGGTGTTGCCGATGTGGGGCGCCGTCATGGCGACGATCTGCCGGTGGTAGGAGGGGTCGGTGAGGGTCTCCTGGTAGCCGGTCATGCCGGTGTTGAAGACCATCTCGCCGAACGTCTCGCCTTCGGCGCCGTAGGACGTTCCGTGGAAGACCCGGCCGTCTTCCAGGACGAGCACCGCAGCGTTGGACGCAGTGTTCAAACCAGCTTCCCTTCGAGAACGGTCGGCCTGCCGCGCAGGAACGTGGCCACTACCCGGCCGGGCAGCGTCATCCCCTCGTACGGGGTGTTCCGGCTCTTGGAGGCGAAGGCGGACGGGTCCACCTTCGTGCGCGCGGACGGGTCGTACAGGGTGATGTTGGCCGGGGCGCCCACGTCGAGCGGCTGCCCCTGGCCGCCGAGCCGCCCGATGCGGGCGGGCACGACGGACATGCGCTGGGCGACGCCCGCCCAGTCGAGCAGGCCGGTCTCGACCATGGCCTCCTGGACCACGCTGAGCGCGGTCTCCAGCCCGACCATGCCCATGGCCGCGGCCGACCACTCGGTCTCTTTGTCCTCGACCGGGTGGGGCGCGTGGTCGGTGGCCACGATGTCGATCGTGCCGTCGGCCAGCGCGGCGCGCAGCGCCTCGACGTCGGCGCGGGTGCGCAGCGGCGGGTTGACCTTGTAGATGGGGTTGTAGGCGCCCACCGGCGACTCCTCGACGAGGTCGTCGGTGAGCAGCAGGTGGTGGGGGGTCACCTCGGCGGTGACGTTCCAGCCCTTGGACTTGGCCCAGCGGATGATCTCGACCGAGCCCGCCGTGGAGACGTGGCAGACGTGCAGCCGGGAGCCGACGTGGGCGGCCAGCAGGCAGTCGCGGGCGATGATCGCCTCTTCCGCGACCGCGGGCCAGCCGGTCAGGCCGAGCCTGCCGGAGACGACGCCCTCGTTCATCTGGGCGCCGGCGGTGAGCCTCGGCTCCTGGGCGTGCTGGGCGACGACGCCGTCGAACGCCTTGACGTACTCGAGGGCGCGGCGCATCAGCACGGCGTCGTCCACGCACTTGCCGTCGTCGGAGAAGACGCGCACGCGGGCGGCGGAGTCGGCCATGGCGCCCAGCTCGGCGAGCTGCTTGCCCTCCAGCCCGACGGTGACGGCCCCGACCGGGTGCACGTCGCAGTGGGCGAACTCGCGGCCCAGCCGCCACACCTGCTCGACGACGCCGGCGGTGTCGGCGACGGGCGAGGTGTTGGCCATGGCGTGCACGGCGGTGTAGCCGCCGCGGGCCGCCGACTGGGTGCCGGTCTGGACGGTCTCGGCGTCCTCGCGGCCGGGCTCGCGCAGGTGCGTGTGCAGGTCGACCAGGCCGGGCAGCGCGATCGCGCCCGCCCCGTCGACGACGCTCTCGCCGGGCAGGTTCGGCCCGATCTCGGCGATCGCGCCGTCCTCGATCCTGATGTCGGCGGGCTCGCCGCCCAGGATCCTCACGTTGCGAATGATCATGCGGTCTCTCCCCCGAGCAGCAGGTACAGGACGGCCATGCGGATGGTCACGCCGTTGGCGACCTGCTCGACGATCGTGGATCGCGCCGAGTCGGCCACTTCGGCGGCGATCTCCATGCCCCGGTTCATCGGACCCGGGTGCATGACGATCGCCTCATCGGGCATCTTCGCGAACCGCTCTCGATCCAGACCATAACGCCGGCTGTATTCGCGCTCACTCGGGAAGTACGCGGCGTTCATCCGCTCCTTCTGCACCCGCAGCATCATCACCGCGTCGGACTTCGGCAGCACCGCGTCGAGGTCGTAGGACACCTCGCACGGCCAGGTGCCGACGGAGACGGGCAGCAGCGTGGGCGGCGCGACGAGGGTGACCTCGGCGCCGAGCGTGTTCAGCAGCAGCACGTTGGAGCGGGCGACCCGGCTGTGCAGCACGTCGCCGACGATGGTGACCTTGCGGCCCTCCAGGCTGCCCAGGCGGCGGCGCATGGAGAAGGCGTCGAGCAGCGCCTGCGTGGGGTGCTCGTGGGTGCCGTCGCCGGCGTTGACGACGCTGCCGCGCACCCACGTGGCCAGGCGGTGCGGCGCGCCGGAGGCGCTGTGGCGGATGACGACCGCGTCGGCGCCCATGGCCTCCAGGGTGAGCGCGGTGTCCTTGAGCGACTCGCCCTTGGACACGCTCGACCCCTTGGCCGAGAAGTTGATCACGTCGGCGGACAGCCGCTTGGCCGCCGCCTCGAACGAGATGCGGGTGCGGGTGGAGTCCTCGAAGAACAGGTTGACGACCGTGCGCCCGCGCAGCGTCGGCAGCTTCTTGATGGAACGTTCCGAGACCCTCGCCAGCTCCTCGGCGGTGTCGAGGATGAGCAGCGCGTCGTCCTTGGTCAGGTCTCCGGCCGAGATCAGGTGCCGCTTCACTGGGCGCCCCCCTTCATGAGCAGGACGGCGTCGCGGCCGTCGATCTCCTCCAGGTAGACCTTCACCTTCTCGCTCTTGGCGGTCGGGAGGTTCTTGCCGACGTAGTCGGCGCGGATGGGCAGCTCGCGGTGGCCGCGGTCGACCAGGGTGGCGAGCTGCACGGCGGTGGGGCGGCCGAGGTCGTTGAGCGCGTCGAGCGCGGCGCGTACGGTGCGGCCGGAGTAGAGGACGTCGTCGACGAGCACCACGACCTTGCCGTCGATGCCGTCGGGGGCAGCTCGGTCGGGCCGAGCGGCCGGACGGGCCCGCGCCGCAGGTCGTCGCGGTACATGGTGATGTCGATCGAGCCGACGGGGGTCTTGACGCCTTCGAACTGCTCGATGCGGTCGCCGAGCCGGCGGGCCAGAGTGGCCCCGCGGGTGGGGATGCCGAGGAGGACGACGTCGCCCGCCCCCTTGGTGCGCTCGAGGATCTCGTGCGCGATCCGGGTGAGTGCCCGGTGGATGTCGGGGGCCTCCAGGACGGCCCTGGAATCGCCCACAGGTGTGGACATGACGAAGCTCACCACCTTTCCCGCCTCACGGGACGGGTCTTAAAAGGGTGTTGGTCGGGACACACAGTACCAGGGGCTACCAGGTACAACGCGAGCACCCTCCCCCAGGGCCTGCACGGGGAGCGACGGCCCGGTCGCGATCCCGGATCAGGTAATTTCCCCCGCCCCGCCGTGTGGGAGGCCGCTCCGCAGGGCAGGTCGTCTACCCGGTGCGGGGCGTGACTTCTGCGTCCGGGAGGGGGATACAGGACAGATGACGTTCCATGTCGATTCCGAGGTCGGGCGCCTGCGGCAGGTCCTGCTGCACCGGCCCGACCTGGCGCTGAGACGGCTGACCCCCACCAGCAAGGACGCGTTCCTCTTCGACGACGTGCTGTGGGTGCAGCGCGCGATCGAGGAGCACGAGGAGTTCGAGCGGGTGCTGACCGATCGCGGCATCCAGGTCCACCTGCTGGCCGACCTGCTCAGGGAGACCGTCGACATCCCCGAGGCGCGCAAGCACATCCTCGACGCGGTCATCGACGAGCGCTGGCTGGGGCCCGGCGCCATCGACGACATCCGCAACACGCTCGACGGCATGGACTCCGCCACGCTCCAGGTCTACCTGACCGGCGGCATCACCAAGCGCGAGCTGGTCGCGATGGGCTGCGACCCCAAGTCGGTGACCTTCCACGCCACGCACGACGACGACTTCATCCTGCCGCCGCTGCCCAACCACCTGTTCACGCGCGACACCTCGTGCTGGATCTACGACGGGGTGTCGATCAACGCGATGAAGAAGAAGGCCCGCATGCGCGAGACGGTCAACATGGAGGCCGTCTACATGTACCACCCGACGTTCGCCGGCGGCTTCGACCGGCCCGGGCAGGGCGGCTACCACTGCTGGATGCCCGGCCAGCCGGTCGCCCCCGCCACCATGGAGGGCGGCGACGTGCTGGTCATCGGGCGGGGCGCGGTGCTCGTCGGGATGAGCGAGCGCACCCAGCCGCAGGCCGTCGAGATGCTGGCGCAGCGGATGTTCAGCGCCGGGTCAGCGCGCCGGATCGTGGCGCTCGACATGCCGAAGGCGCGGGCGTTCATGCACCTCGACACCGTGATGACGATGCTCGACGTGGGCGTGTTCACCAAGTACGCCGGGCTGGGCATGCTGCCGGCGTACACGATCGAGCCGGGCGAGACGTCCAAGGAGCTCAAGGTCACCGACCACCCGCCCGAGGACATGCACAAGGCGATCGCGCACGCCCTCGACCTGCCCGACATCAAGGTCCTGACCCCCGCCCAGGACGTCTACGCCGCCGAGCGGGAGCAGTGGGACGACGGCTGCAACGGGCTGGCGCTGGAGCCCGGCGTGGTCGTCGCCTACGAGCGCAACGCCACCACCAACAACTACCTGCGCGACAACGGCATCGAGGTGATCACCATCAGGGGCAGCGAGCTCGGCAGGGGGCGCGGCGGTCCCCGCTGCATGAGCTGCCCGCTGGAGCGCGACGCGGTCTGAGGAGAGGGGGGCGGCATGCGGGTCATCGTGGCGCTGGGGGGCAACGCGGTGCTGCGGCGCGGGCAGCGTCCCGACGCCGACGTGCAGCTCGCCAACGTGCGCGGCGCCGCCAGGACGCTCGCCAGGCTGGCCGGCGAGCACGAGCTGGTCATCACCCACGGGAACGGCCCGCAGGTCGGGCTGCTGGCCATGCAGAGCGCCGCCGACCCCGGCCTGACCGGCCCGTACCCGTTCGACGCGCTCGGCGCGCAGACGCAGGGCCTGATCGGCTACTGGATGCAGCAGGCCCTGCAGAACGCGCTGCCCGGCCGCCAGGTGCTGGCCATGGTCACGCAGACGCTGGTGTCGGCCGTCGACCCCGCCTTCGCGGAGCCGTCGAAGTTCGTCGGCCAGGTCTACGAGCGGGAGGAGGCGGAGAAGCTGGCCGCCGAGCACGGCTGGACGGTGCGGCCCGACGGGCGGCACTGGCGGCGCGTCGTGCCCTCCCCCGCGCCGCGCCGCGTCGTCGAGACCCGGCTGATCCGCCGCATGATGGGCGAGGGCGTGATCGTGGTGTGCGCGGGCGGCGGCGGCGTGCCCGTCGTCCGCGACGAGCGCGGCCGGCTGACCGGCGTCGAGGCCGTCGTCGACAAGGACCTCACCACGGCGCTGCTGGCCGAGGCGCTGGAGTGCGACGCGTTCCTCAGCCTCACCGACGTGCCGCGCGTCATGCGCGGCTTCGGCACGCCCGCCCAGAGCGGGATCGGCCACACCACGCCGCACGAGCTGCGCGCGCTCGACTTCCCCGCCGGGTCGATGGGGCCGAAGGTCGAGGCGGTGTGCCGGTTCGTCGAGACGACCGGCGACATGGCGGCCATCGGCCGGCTGGAGGATGCTGAGAGCATCCTCGGCGGGTCGGCCGGCACCATCGTCACGCCCAACGGCCGCTGGCCGCTGACGAGCACGTTGTGAGGGGTGTGCGATGACACTGGCCCGGCGGCTCCTCCGCACCAAGCCCACCGAGCGCATCGTGGCCGAGGGCGGGCACGGCGAGGGCGGCGAGCTGCGCCGCACCATGTCGTTGTGGCAGCTCACGCTGTTCAGCGTCGGCGCGACGCTCGGCACGGGGATCTTCGTCATCCTCGGGCAGGCGGTGCCGAAGGCCGGGCCCGCCGTGGTGCTGGCGTTCGTGCTGGCGGCCGTCACCGCGCTGTTCTCGGCGCTGTCGTACGCCGAGCTGGCCGGCACGATCCCCGTGTCCGGGTCGTCCTACTCCTACGCGTACGCGACGCTGGGCGAGCTGGTCGCCTGGGTCTGCGGCTGGTGCCTCATGCTCGAGTACGCGGTCTCCGTGGCGGCCGTGGCGGTCGGCTGGGGCGAGTACCTCAACGCGTTCCTGCGCGCCGTCTTCGGCTTCGCGCTGCCCGACGCGATCACCCGCTCCCCCGGCCAGGACGGCGGCGTGATCAACGTCGCCGCCGTCGTCATCGTGCTGCTGGCCACCTGGCTGCTCCTCTATGGCGCCTCCGAGAGCGCCAAGGCCAACGCCTTCTTCGTGCTCATCAAGATCGCGGTGCTGCTGTTCTTCTGCGCGGTGACGTTCACGGCGTTCCGGTCGGGCAACCTGGCGCCGTTCGCCCCCATGGGCGTGGCCGGCATCACCGCCGCCGCCTCCCAGGTCTTCTTCTCTTACATCGGCTTCGACGCCGCCTCCACCGCCGGCGAGGAGGCCAAGAACCCCAAGCGCGACCTGCCGCTGGCCATCATCCTGTCGCTGGCCATCGTGACGGCCGTCTACGTGCTCGTGGCCCTGGCCGCCGTCGGCGCCATGCCGTACACCTCGTTCGAGGCCGGCGGCACCGAGGCGAGCCTGGCGCACGTCGCCGACCTCGCCGCCGGAGCCACCTGGCCCGGCCTGATCGTCTCGTTCGGCGCGGTCGTCGCCATCGCCAGCGTCGTGCTCACCGTCATGTACGGCCAGACCCGCATCCTGTTCGCGATGTCCCGCGACGGGCTCATCCCCCGCGTCTTCCAGCGGGTCGACCCCCGCCGGCAGGTGCCGGTCGCCAACACCCTCATCGTGGCCGCGTTCGTCTCGGTGCTGGCCGGGCTGGTGCCGCTCGGGCAGCTCGCCGAGGCCACCAGCATCGGCACGCTGTTCGCGTTCGCCATCGTCAACGTCGGCGTGCTCGTGCTGCGCTACCGCAGCCCCGAGCTGCCGCGCAGCTTCCGCACGCCGCTCTTCCCCGCCACGCCGGTGCTGGGCGCGGTGCTGTGCGTCGTGGTCATGGCGGGGCTGGCCGGGGTGACCTGGCTGGCGTTCGGGTTGTGGATGCTCGCGGGCCTGATCTGCTACTTCCTGTACGGGTACGGCCATTCGCGGCTGAATGCCGAGGTGGAGTGAATGAAGCTCGACGACGTGCTGGCCGGATACGTCTCCGGCGTCCGGGGCAGGGACGCGCTGGCGCTGGCCGTCCTGCTGGCGCGGCAGGCGCACGCCCGGCTGACGGTGGCGACCGTGCGGCCGCCCGCCCACTCCACGCCCGGGCCCGCCAGGGCCGAGGAGAGCGCATGGCGCGCCTACCTGCGCGAGCAGGCGGAGGCGACGCTCGCGCAGGCCCGCGAGCTGGTCGCCGAGCTGGGCGGCGGCGACGCCGAGTACGTCACGCACACCCACAGGGGCAGCGGGCGGGGGCTGGTGGAGCTGGCGCGCCGGCGCGGCGCCGGCGTCGTGGTGATCGGCTCCGCGCCCGGCGGCTCCGCGCTCAGTGCGGGGCTCGGTGGCGGCAGGGGGCGTATCTCGGTGGGCAGCACCGCCGACCAGCTCCTGCACTCCTCCTCCGTTCCCGTCCTGCTCGCGCCGCGCGGCTACGGCGAACGGCCGCCGGCCGCCTTCGACCGCCTGACCGTCGCCTACCGCCGCGGCCCCGGCTGCGACGCGGCGGTCAAGGACGCGGCCGGGACGGCCGCCGCGCTCGGCGTGCCGCTGCGGCTGGTCACGCTCGTGATCAGCAGCGGCAGGCGGGCGAGGATCGAGGAAGAGATGCTCGTACGCCTGCGCGACCGGGCCGCGGCCGACCTGGAGGCGGCGGCGCGGGCCCAGCGCTCGCCGGGACGGCCGGCGGGCAGGCCCGTGGAGGTCGAGGTGCTGGAGGGCCGCAACGTGGCCCAGGCGCTCGGCACGACCTCGTGGCTGCCCGGCGAGATGATCATATGCGCTTCGAGCGACACCGGGCCACTCAGACGGGTCTTCCTCGGGGACACCTCGATCAAGATCGTCCGGGCTTCCACCTGCCCTGTCATGATTCTCACCCGCCAGCCCTGATCCCCCGAATTTCTCGTCAAAACCTGACGAAGTCACCGTTCCCAGTGGGACATGAGGGGCGATTGTGGCGATCCCTACCGGACCGGATTCGGCATCTTTTTTCCAATCAGCTTGACCTTAGGCGTCCACCCCTTTACCGTCACTGTGCGTAACCACACCGCGCGGCGTTCTGGGGTAAACCCAGAGCCATGGCTACCGATGGTGCCTAGCCTGGCACCACACCCCCCGGTGGCCCGGGCATACGCCGCAAGGGAGCACAATCTACTGAGAGCGATACATACGAGAGCCGGGGGGCCACACGATGCCGTCTGAGTACGCAAAGTCGCTGGGTGCACGACTCCGCGCCATCCGCACCCAGCAGGGCCTGTCCCTGCATGGAGTCGAAGAGAAGTCGCGTGGCAGGTGGAAAGCCGTGGTCGTGGGCTCCTATGAGCGTGGCGACCGAGCGGTGACCGTGCAGAAGCTTGCCGAGCTTGCCGACTTCTACGGGGTGCCCGTATCCGAGCTGCTGCCGGGCGGCGCCGCCCCCAGCCCGCTCGGGCCGACACCCAAGCTTGTGATCGACCTGGAGCGGCTCGCCACACTGCCCAAGGAGAAGGCCGGCGCCCTCGCCCGGTACGCCGCCACCATCCAGAGCCAGCGTGGCGACTACAACGGCAAGGTGTTGTCGATCCGCCAGGAGGACCTGCGCTCCCTGGCCGTGATCTACGACAAGTCGCCGAGTGAGCTGACCGAGGAGCTCATCAGCTGGGGCGTCCTCGACGCCGAGGCCCGCCGGGCCGTCGAGTCGTTCTGACCCCCTGACACCACCCACCCTCCGGGACGGTCCCCCGTCCTGAGGGGTGGTCGTTTTCGGGCCCCGGTCCCGATCGAGGACCGGTCCGGGTCGGCTCCGGCTCGTTGAGCTCGACCCACCGCTCAAGGTCGCCTCGTCGCGGTCGCCTCCTCGAACGGCTTGTCGAGGCCGGCACGGCGGTCGAGGCCGCCCTGGTCGTACACCCGAGGCCCGTGGTTTTGAGGTCACCCGCTCCCACCGAGGGGCTCGCCGCACCGTCGGCGAGCCCCTCGGCTTTTCCCCACCTCTGCCCTCCTCACCCGTCCCCACCGGCGCCCTTTCGCCTCCCCGGCCACGTTGGCGCCCGGGTGCGGGCTCAGTCCCATGTGCCGGCCGCCGCACACGTTGCGCCGACCACCACCGCACCACATCCCGCCGCACCGGCGCCGGAGTGGGCGGCGGAGGGCCGCACGCGAGGCTCGGCCCGCACGCACGCCCGTGGACGTGACCCCGCCGAAGACGCGGGCCGCCCACCTGGGCGAGGCAGCGCGAGCGAAACAGCCTGGGCGACACGACCTGGGCGGATGCGGGTGCGGGCTCGGTCCACGTGCCGGCCGCCGCACACGTTGCGCCGACCACCACCGCACCACATCCCGCCGCACCGGCGCCGGAGTGAGGGGCGGAGGGCCGCACGCAAGGCTCGGCCCGCACGCCTCCCCCGAGGACGCGGGCGGCGCACCTGGACCAGGCACCGCGAGCGAGACAGCCTGGGCGACACGGCCTGTGGCATGGCCTGGGCGGCTGCGCGGCAGGCTTGCGTGGGCGACATCGCAGGCGCGATCAGGGGCATGAGCCGTCCTGCGGGGCCATGCCTGCGAGGCGCGGGCGTCAGGCGGCATCGCGGCGGCATGCCAGCCGGCCGCACGCCACACCCGCCCGCACCAGCGCGCACACCGAGGCACCGGAGCCGCGTCACGTGGCGCGCTCAAGCGGCGCGACCGCGACGAGCACGGCACAGCCGCCTCACCGCGCGGGGAAGCTCACACCCGCACGATCGCGCCGACGCGGGAGAGGACGACCGCGTCGAGCGGCAAGCGGGCCGTCTCAGTCGCCTCGGCGGCCCTGGGAGGGTGGTGCGGGAGCGCGGGGCCGTGGGGCCCGGGCTCCCCGGGCTATCCCGCCAGCGGCACGTTGACGTCCACCGGCAGCTGGGGCTGGGACGGGACGCCCAGGATGCTTTCGACGGTCGTCACGAACGTCTCCGCCTCGGCGAGGATCTCGTCGGCGTCGGCGGCGCTGACGCGGCGGACCATGCCCGCCTCGGCGGCGGCCCGCTTGGCGGCGGTGGTGGAGAAGTAGCCGGCCCACTCCGCCAGGTCGGGCTCGGCCTCGGGCAGGAGGTCCCAGGCGCTGCGCAGCCGGCGGCGGCGGCCTTCGGTGGGGCGGGGGTGGGCGGCCAGGATCGCCGCTGCGGCTCGGAGTGCCGCCAGGTGGGCGGCCACATATCGGGATGCCGGGGTGCGAGCGGCGCTCGCCTCCGCCAGGCAGGAACGTGAATCGGTCAGGTGTGCCCGAACCGCAGGCGACAGCCGGGGCCCGGGCGTTTCTCTAGGCCGTGGTGCCATCTTGCGCGCCTCCTTTGGAGTCGTGGGCGGCGGCCGGCTTCTGCGCCGATGGAGCCAACAATCGCAGACGCCACCGACATTTCCGCCGGGCAGGCCGGACGAGGAGCTTCCCCTCTCCCCGTCCGGCCAGGACACGCCCACTCGTCTCCGCCGACGACGAGGACGCGCCCTTCGCCCGAGAACCTGGCCGCGGGAATCGCTTGGGGAAGCGAACGGCCCGCGACCAGGCTCTTGTGACGTTGAGCCGCGAGCCTCACCGTCACTAGGTCGAACATAATTTCGATCACGCCCCGTTGTCAACCGATCCACGAACACAGGTTCGATGACCATGAACGAAAGTGCCGGTGAAAGACGGAAAGCCGCCGCCGCGGGTTCGGGTGCGGCGACGGCGAAGCGGTGCTGTCAGGGCGGTGTCAAGGCGCGGCCCCCGCCGGGGGGCGGCTCAGACGACCGAGATGGCCCCGGACGGGCAGAGGGTCACGGCCCGGCGGACGGCCTCTTCCAGCTCCTGTGGCGGCTTGTCCTGAAGGACGACGACCGTGCCTTCGTCCTCGCTCTGGTCGAACACCTTCGGCACCGTCAGCGCGCACATGCCCGCGCCGATGCACACCGTCGTATCTGCCTTGATTTCCATCATGACCTACCAAGTGACAGGGAGGCGGTGCACCCCGTAGATGGTCATGTCGGAGCGCATCGGCACCTCCTCGGGTGTTACCGCCAAGCGTAGGCCAGGCAGGCGCCGCAGCAGTGCCGGGTAGGCGATGCGCATTTCGGCGCGGGCGAGCTGCTGGCCGAGGCACTGGTGGATGCCGTGGCCGAAGGTCAGGTGCCCGCCGGCGGGCCGGGTGACGTCGAGCCGTTCGGCGTCGGGGAAGCGGGAGGCGTCGCGGTTGGCGGCGGGCAGGTGGATGGTGACGGACTCGCCGGCCTTGATGGTGACGCCCTCGATCTCGACGTCCTCCAGCGCGGTCCGGATGGGGCCGAGGTGGATGATCGTGAGGTAGCGCAGCAGCTCCTCGACGCCGTTCTCGACGACGGAGGGGTCGTCACGCATGGCGGCGAGCTGGGCGGGGTTCGTGAGCAGCGCGTACGTGCCGAGGCCGAGCATGTTGGCGGTCGTCTCGTGCCCGGCGATGAGCAGGAGCACCCCGACGCCGGTGAGCTCGTCGTCGGCCAGCTCGCCGCTCTCGAGGAGCCCGCTGAGCAGGTCGTCGGCCGGCTCCTTGCGCTTGCGCTGGATCAGCCCGTGCAGGTACGCCGAGACGCGCCCGAGCGCCGCGACGGCGTCGTCGACCTTGGTCTCCAGGTTGACCAGCAGCTTGCTGTCCGCCTGGAACCGGTCGCGGTCCTCGTACGGCACCCCGAGCAGCTCGCAGATCACCAGCGACGGGATCGGCAGCGCGAACTCCTGCACGAGGTCCACGGGCGGCCCCGCGGCCTCCATGGCGTCGAGGCAGGTCTCGGTGATCTCCTGGATGCGCGGCTCCAGCATCTTCATCCGCCGCACGGTGAACTGGCCGGTGAGCAGTTTGCGGTAGCGCGTGTGCTCGGGGGCGTCCATGCGCAGGAAGAAGCCGGGCGGCACGCGCATCAGCTCGGGCCGCATGGCGGCCTCCATCCTGGCGGAGCGGATGGGCGGGTGCACGTTGTTCTCGGGCCGGTTGCTGAAGTGCGGGCCGGCCAGCACGGCGCGGGCGGCGGCGTAGCCGGTGACGAGCCAGCCCTGGTGGCCGTCGGCGTACGTCATGCGGTGGATCGGCGCCTGTTGTCGCAGCGCGGTGACTTCGTCGGGCGGGTCGAGCGGGCGCTGGCGGGCGGTGGGCAGGGTGAGTTCTGACATGTTCCGCTCCCTTCCGAGCTCTCCCTCCCAGAAAACATCATCGGGTGCAAAGTTTCAATGGGTGAAAACAATAAGGACGTGCAGTATAGTTCCGGCATGGTGGAAGGACTCCGTGAGCGCAAGAAACAGCGCACGCGGCAGGCGCTGATCGAGGCGGCGCTGCGGCTGTTCGAGGAGAAGGGCTTCGAGGAGACCACGCTCGCGGAGATCGCCGAGCAGGCCGACGTGTCGACCCGCACGTTCTTCAGCTACTTCGCCAGTAAGGAGGACGTGGTCTTCTACGACACCACGGCCCGGCTGGAGGCGGCGATCAGCGCCATGGAGAGCAGGCGGCCCGACGAGACGGTGACCGGCGTGCTGCTGCGGATCATCGAGGAGAGCTTCGAGCAGGCGACCTCGTACCAGGACCTCACGCCCGCCGACGCGGCGCTGCGCATGCGGCTGATCCTCACCGAGCCCGCGCTGCAGGCGCGGGCCCTGCTCCTGCTGTTCGACAGCCAGCTCAGGCTCGCCAAGGGGCTGCGCGACGCGTTCCCCGGCCTGACGCTGGCCGACGCGGCGGCGGCCGTCGGCGCGCTCATCGGGGCGATCAAGCTGACCGTGATGGCGACGCTCGACGACGAGCAGACGCTGGAGGACATCCTGGCCACCGCGCACCGCGCCGCCGAGGTCGCGATCTCCGGCCTGCGCACCCTCGGGTAGGGAATGCCCTCCCCCGTACGCTCTCGCGTGGAAAGCGCCCGGCACTTTTTGAGAAGCTGTCCCGCGGAACCTCGGGGGAAGGAGAGCGGATGGCGACCTCCCAGGGGCGCGGCGGCCGCGTGGGCCTCGTGCTGCTGGCTCTGGGGCCGGCCCTGGTGGCGGCCTACGCGGGCGCCGGTTACGTGGCCATCAAGGCGGCCGTGCGGGCGCAGGTCACCGGCCCTGAATGGGCCGGTCGCAAGGCCGGCGCGGCCGGGTTCACCTCGCTGGGCGTCGACACCTGGCGGCTGACCTGGTGGACCGCCCTGGTGGTGGGGCTCGTGGCGGTCCTCTACCTGCTCTTCGGGGTGCTGCTGCGCCGCGGGAGCAGGGGTCGCACGCTGATCCTCGTGGTGTCGGGGCTGCTGATCGTGCCGTACGCGCTGGGGTTCGGGGTCGCGCTGTTCAACCCGCCCGCCATGCTGGCGAACCTCTACGACAATCCCGACTTCCTCGCCGGCCTGCCCGCGTGGCAGCCGTTCACCGCCTGGCTGCTGCTGGCCGCCGGGCTGGCGCAGGCCGTGGGGATGGTGCTGGCCACCACGCGGATCGGGCGCGCCCCCGCTCAGCCTCGGGTCGGCAGCCCGAGCTGACGCCCGCCCCCAGGTCAGTGGCTCGCGCCGACACCCGCCCGTACGACTGCCGCGATCAGGTCGCGGGCCGGACGGGGCGCGTCCACGAACGCGGGCAGATCGCTTTTACGGGCCTCCAGCAGGCCGGCGCCGATGTTGGCGAAGGTCGACATCGTGTGACCCGCCTGGTACGCCTCCATCCCGGCCAGCCCCGCCCGCGCGGCCCCCAGCGGCACCGGAAGGTAGCTGACGGGCCGCCCCAGCACCTCCGACAGCACCTCGGCCAGATCGTGCCCGCCGACCGCGCTCAGGCCCTCCAGCTCGTACGTCCGGCCCGCGTGCCGCCGCTCGCCCCCCGACACGACGTCCTGCCACGCCTCGGCCGCCACGCGCACGGCCACGGCCGCCAGGTCGTCCCGCGCCGCCACCGACACCCGTCCCGCGCCGAGCGGCGCCGCGAACACCCCGCTCTCCGCCGCCGCCGCGGCACCCATGAGCGCCAGCCCGGCCGGGATCTCGGCGTACAGCCCGTTGCGCAGCACCGTGACGTCGAACGGCGCCTCCGCCAGCCGCGCCTCGGTCCACCGGTGGGCCAGCGCGATCGTCAGCCGCTCCCCCGAGGCCGCCAGGCTGGTGTAGATCACGTGCTCCACGCCCGCGTCGGCCGCGGCCCGGACGACCGCGCCGTGGCGGGCGAGCACGACGTCGTCCTCGGCGTACCCGGCCGACACGAACACCAGCACCCGCGCCCCCTCGAACGCCTCCTTCAGCGTCTCGGGGCGGTCGAAGTCGGCGTGCCGCACCGCCGTACCGTCGCCCGACCTGCTGGCCCCCACCACCTCCAGCCCGCCGGCGGCCCGCAGCCCGCCGAGGATCGCCCCGCCCAGTGCCCCGGACACGCCCGTAACGACAATCATGAGTCCCCCTAGTGTGAGTGCGAGGAACCCAGGATGGGCGAGGCCGCGCGCCCGCCGTAAGGAGGCACTTTCATGTCAGTCGCGCACACCGAGGTAACCCCTCAGGTCGAGGGGCAGGTCACGGGGCCCTGCGGGGACGACGACTGCGGCATCAGGGACGTGCTCGACCGCATCGGCGACAAGTGGACGGTGCTGGTGCTGGTGGAGCTGTCCAAGGGGGTGCGGCGCTTCAGGGAGCTGCACCGGGCGGTGCCCGGCATCTCGCAGCGCATGCTGACGTTGACGACCCGGCGGCTGTGCCGGGACGGGCTCGTCGAGCGGACGGCGTACCCGACGATCCCGCCGCAGGTCGAATACCGGCTCACGCCCATGGGCCGCAGCCTCGCCGAGGCCGTGCGGCGGCTGGCCGACTGGTCGCGCGAGCACAAGGACGCCATGGACGACGCCCGCGCCCGCTGGGACGCCGGCCACGGCCTTGACAGCGAGGACTGAGTGAGGGCTAGCAGCGGGACCAGGTCGCCCAGCCGTGGCGGGCGCCGGTGACGGTCCAGCCCTCGGGCGGCGGCCCGGCGTCCTCTTGGACGACGGCGGTGCAGATTCCTTCGGGAGGCGTCGTGCCGTGGAAGCGCTCGATCCCGGTCCACCACACCCGGTACGACAGCGGGACCCACACGTTCCACCGCACCCCGGCCTCCACCGCCACCCGCCCGGGCGGCGCGGGCGCGGGCAGCCAGTCGGGGCCGGCGGCGGGCGGGCTGGGCGCCAGGTGCGCGATGAACGCGAGGTGGATCAGCGCCAGCACGCCCACGACCGCCGTCGCGGGCCGGCCTGCCGGAGTCGCCGTCGCCGGCCGTGCGAGCAGGGCCGCGGCCGTCAGGCAGGCCAGCAGGGCCAGGGCCGAAAGGGAGGCGGTGACCAGGTCGAGCGCGTCGAACGTCCGGGTGAGGAAGATCACTTCGGGGAAGTCGAAGGCGATGAACGCGTGCCGGTGCAGCCGGTCCCCCGCGTACCAGGCCGTCACGCCGCCGGTCACGGCGAGCAGCCCGGCGGCGGCGAGCGCGCACCGCGCCACCGCGAGCCGCCGGGCGCGCAGGAGGGTGAGCAGGCCCGCGAGGGTCCAGGCCACGGCGACGCACGACAGGTAGCGGCCGTAGGCGAAGTTGCCGACCCGGTGCTCGTCTGGCAAGGCGGCCGAGGAGGCGTACGCGATGCCCAGGGTCGCCGCCAGCAGCGCTCCCGCGAGGACGCGCGGCGCGAGCGGGGCCGAACGGCGGGCGAGCAGGGCCGCCGCGCCCGCGAGCCCGACGCCGGCCAGGCCCCACGTGCCGGTGACGAGGTACCAGAGCTGGCCGGCCGCGCCGGACAGAGCCCACGCCTGGCCGTCCACGCTGGTGAGGCGCTCGACCAGCAGCGCCGACAGGTCCCGGGGGCCGCCGGGGTAGAGCGCGGCCCGCAGCGCCGCGTTGAGCGCGTCCCCCGCCACCGCGCCCGCGACGGCGCTCGCCAGCGTCGCGATCAGGGCGGCGCGCGGCAGCCTGCGCCAGAGCGCGACGGCCACGAGCAGGCACACCGCCACGATCACGGTGCCGCGCAGGTGCGTCGCCATCGCGTACGCCCCCAGCCCGCCCGCCACGACCCCGGCCACCACCCGCCGCCGCTCAGCCCCGCCCGCGACCAGGTCGTGCAGGGCGGTCAACCAGGCGAGCACGACCACGGGCAGGATCGCGTCGGCCAGCGCGAACCCCGAGAACACCAGCAGCGCGGGCGACAGACCCGCCACGAACGCGGCGACCAGGGCCGCCCGCCGGTCCAGCCGCAGCCGCCGCAGCAGCACGTACGCCGCCGGGTACGCGCTCGCCGCCGCCATCGCCCCTGCCCCGACGGCCAGCCGGTACGCCAGTGCCGGGTCCGAGGTGAGCCAGAAGATGGGGACGAGCAGCAGCGCGTACCCGGCCTGGTAGAAGGTGGAGCCGGACAGGTCGGCCCCGGCGCCGCCGGCCAGCCATCGGGCGGCCAGGAGGTAGCCGGTCTCGTCCGGGTTCGCCACGGGCATGGTGTGGTAGCGGTTCAGCCACAGCCGCAGCGCGACCTGCGCGAGCCAGCCGGCGGCGAGCAGCCACCACACCCGCGCCCCGGCCGCGCCGCTCCGTCCGCGGACGGGCGGAGCGGGCGTGTCCACCATGAAAGCCGTCGTCATGAGATCCCCCCAATGTCCGGGGGAAGCTCACCAGAGGGCGGATAACCGGCCTGTCACCGTTTCCGGTTATGCGGAGGTTATGCGGGGACGGGCAGGCTCGTACGGGTTCAGGCGCGCTTGTACGCCCCCCTGACGTGCACCGGGACGCCCTTGCCGAGCAGGCCGGGCAGCTCCCCGGCCACGTTCATGGGCATGCGCACGCACCCGTGGGAGGCCGGGTAGAGCGGCACCGACAGCGCGCCGTGGAAGGCGATGCCGCCGTTGAAGAAGATCGGGTTGTACAGCTCGCCCAGGTACGACTTGTGCCAGCCGCTCACCCGCCACGTGGTGCGGTAGTTGCCCGTGGGCGTGCGGGCCGAGCCGCAGAAGCGCTGCTCCTTGCCCTGCCAGGTGGTGGTCTCGCAGTAGGGGATGCCGCTGCCGGAGGAGATGTGGGTGATGAGCTTCACCTGGCCGCGCACGTACAGGACCATGATCTGCTTGGTGAGGTTGACCTCGGCGCGGGTCGCCTTGCCGCCGGGGACCAGGACCTTGGGGGCGCGCGGCGCTTCCAGCGCCTCCCAGGTGCGCTTGGCGATCGTGCTGGTCGGCTTGATGCCGTTGACCTTCTGGAACGCCCACACGGCGGCCAGCGTGGTGCCGCCGTACTGGCCGTCGGCCTTGCCGGGGCGGTAGCCGAGCTCGGTCAGCCGCTTCTGCATCCAGGTGACGGCCTTGCCCTTGGCGCCCAGCCTGAGCGTCTTGCGCGGCGCGGTGACGGCGGCTTCAGGCGCGGCGGCCGGGCCTTGTTGGGCGGCCGCGGGAGAGGGGACGGGTGGGAGGGGTGTTTGTGCCGGACGTTCCATGTGCTGCGTGCCGCAGCCCGAGACGACGACCACACCGGCCGTCAGAAGAGCAGCCACCCCGGGCAGCCGTCGAACCCGCACCCGTACCACCTCTCCTAAAGATCGGATCAGGGGACCATACACCACTCCCCCGGAATGGGTAATAGAGGCGTCAACCTGTTTAGAGTGTCTCCATGCCTGAGAAGTTGCCCGCGAACGCCGTCCTCGTCGAGTCCGCCCTGCGCGCACTGGGGGCCGCCGGTGAGATCGTGGTCCTGCCGGAGAAGGCGCCCACGGCCGCGACCGCGGCGGCGCAGCTCGGCTGCGAGGTGGGCGCGATCGCCAACAGCCTCATCTTCGACGCCGACGGCGCGCCGCTGCTCGTGCTGACCAGCGGCGCGCACCGCGTCGACGTCGAGCTGATCGCCCGCACGGCGGGTGTGCGGAAGGTACGCCGGGCGACGCCGGAGTTCGTCCGGCAGGCCACCGGGCAGCCCATCGGCGGGGTGGCCCCGGTCGGGCATCCGGCGCCCGTGCGCACCCTGGTCGACAACTGGCTGGGCAAGCACGAGGTGGTGTGGGCCGCGGGCGGGCATCCGCACACGGTGTTCCCGACGACGTTCGACGAGCTCGTGCGCATCACCGGGGGCACGCCTGTGGACGTCGAGTAGTGTGCGACGGGTGATCGAGTTTCGCGGGGCCGGTCCGGCCGAGTTCGCCGAGCGGCTGGATACGGTGATCGACATTTACACGGCGGCCATGAATCCGCCGGAGGATCAGATCACCGGCCGCAAGACCATCATGCGAAATCACGCGACATATCCCCATTTTCAGTGCTATTTCGCGGAATTGCGTGAATCATCCCCAGATGCGCCCGCCCCGGAACCTCTGACCGTCGGCTTCGCGTACGGATTTCGCGGCGCACCCGGGCAATGGTGGCACGACGTCGTCCTCCGGGGCCTGGAGGACCGGATGGGCACGGAGGCCGCCAACGCCTGGATGGGGCACGCGTTCGAGCTGGCCGAGATCCACGTCCACCCCGACTACCAGGGCAAGGGCATCGGGCGCGCCATGATCCGGACCCTCTGCGCCGGCCGCCGCGAACGCTCCGCCGTGCTGTCCACCCACGACCAGCCCACCGCCGCCCGCCACCTGTACGCCAGCATGGGCTTCACCGACCTGCTGACCAGGTTCGTCTTCCCCGGCGGCTCCGAGGAGTACGCCATCGCGGGCAGGCCGCTGCCTTTGTAAAGCCATGACCTGCGGGTTTGCCGTCGCATGACGCAGGGCATGCTCGATGACAGCACGTGACCGGCCCTTTACCCGCCGGCCGACGGCCCTTGCCCGTCACCCGCCCGGTCCCCCTGCGGACGGGTGGCGGGCGCTCACGCTTCATGGGCGCTCACCTCTTACGGGCGCTCACCCCTCTCGGGCGCTCACCCCTCGCGGGCGCTCACCTTTGGTGAGCGTCGCTCATGTGGCGGCCGGCACCCGCTCCAGCCGCTGGAACACCTCGCGCGACGCGCTCGACCGGTTGAACGTGATGAAGTGGATCCCCGGCGCACCCTCGTCGAGCAGCCGCTGGCACAGCTCGGCGCCGTGCTCGATGCCGAGCTGCCGCACCGCCGCCGGATCGTCCTTGACCGCCTCGAACCGCGCCGCCACGTCGGGCGGGAACGGCGCCCCCGAAAGCTGCTCGGAGCGGGCGATCGTGCTCATCTGCGTGACCGGCATGATGCACGGGATGATCGGCGTGTCACACCCCTTGGCCGCCACCCGGTCACGCAGCCGCAGGTAGTCGTCGGCCTGGAAGAACATCTGGGTGATCGCGTAGTCGGCCCCGGCCCGGCACTTGCGTACGAAGTATTCGACGTCGGACTCGACGGACGGCGAGCGCGGATGCTTGTAAGGGAAGGCGGCCACGCCGACACAGAAGTCGCCCGCCTGCCGGATCAGCCGCACCAGCTCCTCGGCGTACAGGACGCCCTCCGGGTGCTGGACCCACTCGCCCATCGGGTCGCCCGGCGGGTCGCCGCGCACGGCCAGGATGTTGCGCACCCCGGCGTCGGCGAAGCGGCCCACGAGGTGACGCAGCTCGCGGACCGAGTGGTTGACGGCGGTGAAGTGCGCCACAGGAGTGAGAGTGGTGTCGTGGGCGATGCGCTCCACGATGTCGACGGTACGGTCACGGGTGGAGCCGCCGGCGCCGTACGTGACCGACACGAAGGTCGGACGCAACGACTCCAGCTCCCTGATCGCCCGCCAGAGCTGCCGCGCGCCCTCGTCGGTCTTCGGGGGGAAGAACTCGAACGAGAACGACCGGCCACCGGAGGCGAGCATCTCGCGGACGGTGGGAACACGATCGGGCCGGATGGAGGATCGACCAAGCGCCATGAGCCAAGGTTACCGTCACATGTGCGAACCAGCGGGTGAGAGCAGCCACCTGGAGATCCTGACCTGTCCCCGCGGCCACTAGTCTCAGGGGCATGACCACTCACGCCGCCGGCATGGAGACCCTGCGCGCGCAGGTGGAGCGCGCCCTCGCGGAGTTCGTCGAGCGGAAACTGCCCTCGGGCGGCGACCCCGAGTTCGCGCCGCTGCGCACGGCCGCCGACGAGCTGCTGTCCGGCGGCAAGCGGCTGCGCCCGGCGTTCTGCTACTGGGGCTGGCGCGGCGCCGGCGGCACCGACGAGCCCGGCGTCTTCACCGCCGCCGCCTCCCTGGAGCTGCTCCAGGCCAGCGCGCTCGTGCACGACGACGTGATGGATAAGAGCGACCTGCGCCGGGGCATGCCGTCCGCGCACCGCCGCTTCCAGGCCATGCACGAGAAGTCCGGCTGGCACGGCTCGGCCGAGCAGTTCGGCGAAGGCGCCGCCATCCTGCTCGGCAACCTGCTCCTCATCTGGTCCGGCGAGATGTGGCGCACCAGCGGCCTGCCCCGCGAAGCCCTCGACGCCGCCCAGCCCGTCCACGACCACATGCGCAGCGAGCTCATGTGCGGCCAGTACCTCGACCTGCTGGAGCAGGCCCACGGCGAGAACACCTTCGAGTCCGCGCTGCGGGTGGCGCTGTTCAAGAGCGGCAAGTACTCGGTGGAGCAGCCGCTCAGGCTCGGCCTCGCCCTCGCCGCCCGCGAGCTCACGCCCTGGATGGACGAGCTGTGCACCGGCTACGGGCGGCGCGTCGGGATCGCCTTCCAGCTCCGCGACGACATCCTCGGCGTCTTCGGCGACCCCGCCCAGACCGGCAAACCCGCCGGCGACGACCTGCGGGAAGGCAAGCGCACCATGCTCGTCGCCCGCACCCTCGCCGCCGCCTCCCCCGCCGACGCCGACACCGTCCGCCTCCTCCTGGGGGATCCGGGCCTGGACGAGGCCGGCGTCGCCACGCTCCGGCGGATCATCGAGGGCACGGGGGCCTTGCAGGAGTGCGAGGACCTGATCGGCGACTACCTGAGCCAGGCCCTCTCGGCCCTGGAGTCGTCCCCGGTCACCCCCGAGGCCCGCAAGGCACTCACCGAGCTCGCCATCGCCGCCACCTCCCGCAAAACCTGACCACCCTTCACCGGCGGTGACGGGCCGGAGTGGCGGGCACACGTGCGGCGCAGCACAGGCCCACGCAGGCGACCACCGTGATGCGAGCGATCCGCAGGGCGAGAGTGACGGGCGGGAGTGGCGGGCGCACGTGGCGGCGCAGCACAGGCCCACGCAGGCTACCGCCGCGATGCGGGCGCCGCGCAGGGCGACGGCGACGGGCGGGGTGGCGCGGTGCCCCGAGCGAAGCGCGCCGGAGCACGTAGCCGCCACGGCAACCGCCGCGCCACGTGCCGCGTGAGGCGCGCCGCCTGCCGCGTCAGGCGCACCGCGTGCCGCGTCAGGCGCACCGCGTGCCGCGTGCCGCGTGCCGTGTGAGGCGTGCCGCGTGCGGCGTGAGGCGCGCTGCGTGCGGCGCCGCTGCGTGAGGCGAGGACCGGGCCGGCGACCGTGCGCAGCGCGAGGGTCACGGACGGGATCGCGCAGCGCCACACCCCGCAGCGCGGAGCGGCGCGGCGGACGGCAGCGCGATGACGCACACCCGCCCGCCGAGGGGGGCGCGCGTGTGAGGGCGGCGCCGGGATACGAGCGGCGCCTTCTGACGCGTTCAGGGCGCGGCGGGTCGGTGGGCGCCCGCGGTGCGGGCGGGCGCCCGAGTGGTCAGGCGGTGGCCAGGCGCTTGGCGAACTCCGCGGCCGCCGCCCCCGGGTCGTCGGCCTCGGTGATCGCGCGGACGACCACCACGCGCCGCACCCCCAGCGACAGGACCTCGTCGAGGTTGGCGAGGTCGATGCCGCCGATGCCGAACCACGGCCGCGGGGTGTCCAGCGACGCCGCGTGCCGGAGCAGCGGCGGGCCGGGGGCCGGGCGGCCGGGCTTGGTCGGGGTGGGCCAGATGGGGCCGCAGCAGAAGTAGTCGACGCCCTCCTCCACGGCCGCGGCGGATGCCTCGGCGGTGGAGTGGGTGGACCGTCCGATGACGATGTCGTCGCCGAGTATCTCTCGCGCGACCGTCACAGGAAGGTCGTCCTGCCCCAGGTGGAGCACGTCGGGCCGGGCGGCGTAGGCGATGTCCGCCCGGTCGTTGACGGCCAGCAGCTTGCCGTGCCGGTCGCAGGCGTCGCGGAAGACTTCGAGGAGGGCGAGTTCTTCGCGGGCCTCCAGGCCCTTCTCCCGCAGCTGGATGATGTCCACGCCGCCGGCCAGCACCGAGTCGAGGAACTCTGCCAGATCGCCGCGGTCGCGGCGGCCGTCTGTGCAGAGATAGAGGCGGGCCTCAGAAAGCGAGGGCTTGGGCACGCCGCTTGACCTCAGTGTGACGGCCGGCCTTGATCGCCTCGATGGGCGACCCCGGCAGGGACTCGTCTGGGGTGAAGAGCCAGCGCAGCGCCTCGACGTCGTCGTAGCCGGCGTCCTGCAACACGGTGAGCGTGCCTGGCAGGCCCTTCATCACGTCCTTTCCGTCGAGGAACACCGCGGGCACCTGCGGCCCGCCGCTGCCCCGGCGTACGCCGAGGAGCTTGTGGTCCCGGAGGAGTTGCTTGGCCCGCCCGATCGGGAGATCGAGGCGCGAGGCCACTTCGGGGAGGGTGAGCCACTCGTCTACGAGCTGGTCGGTCTCCCGGTCGATCTGTGCAACAGAAAGCGTCACGAAACCACAACTACCACATGGCGTGCTTGCTCAAACAACACAATCCCGTAGGGGTACTTGTGGATCTACCAGGCGTTCCGCGTCGAGACGGGACCCGGCGTCGATGATACGGCGTCCTTGGACGAGATCGCGCGGCCGGTCCACGGCGAGGACGGCGGCGAGGGTGTCGTCGGCGGTGAGCCAGACGGCCGACCATTTGTCCTCGGGTTCGCCGCGATAGATGAGCCGGTCGCCCGCGGGGTGGTGGCCGGCGTACTGGAGCATGTGCCCGAACTGCTCGGACCAGAAGTACGGCACCGGGTCGTACACCGCCTCCTCGCCCAGCAGCGTGGCGGCGGCGACCTCGGGGGCGTTGAGGGCGGTGTCCCAGTGCTCGACCCGCAGGCGGGTGCGCCAGCGGCGCGACCACCAGGCGGCGCAGTCGCCGACGGCGACGACGCCGGGCAGCGAGGCGCGCAGGTGCTCGTCGGTGACGACGCCGTTGTGCAGGTCGATGTCGGCGTCGGCGAGCCATTCGACGGCGGGGCGGACGCCGATGCCGGTGACGACGACGTGCGCGTCGACGAACTCGCCGCCGACCAGCCGTACGCCGCCCTCGTCGACGGAGTCGACCATGACGCCGAGCCGCAGGTCGATGCCGTCGTACCAGGGCAGGGTGCGCCCGCCGATCTCGGTGCCGACGGCGGTCGACAGCGGCGTGGCGGCGCTCTCGATGACCGTGACCTCGCAGTCGGCGCGGCGGGCGGCGGTGGCGACCTCGGCGCCGATCCAGCCGGCGCCGATGATCGCGACGCGGGCGCCGGGGACGAGCACGGCGCGCAGCTCGTGGGCGTCGTCGATGGTGCGCAGGACGTGCTGCGGGCCGTCGCCGGGCAGCCGGATCGGGTCGGCGCCGGTGGAGATCACGAGGCCGTCGTAGGGGACCTCGCCCTCGGTGGTCTCCACGACGCCGGGACGCAGCGACTTGGCGGCGACGCCCGCCCAGAACTCGACGCCGAGCGCGTCGAGGTCGGTGTCGACGTAGCTGGTGTCGGCGTCGCCCTTCAGCACCGCCTTGGACAGCGGCGGACGGTCATAGGGCCGATGGCGCTCCTCGCCGATCAGCGTGATCCGGCCGGTGAAGCCGCGCCCGCGCAGGGCCTCCACCGTACGCACTCCGGCCAGGCCGGCTCCCACCACCACGACATGGTTCACGCTCATGACCATAACGGGGGGCGTGCCCGGGCGTCGCACCGAGGCCGTAGGCTGTTCGGGTAAGACGCGCGGGAGTCCGGCCGTTCACCGGGCTGAGAGGAAGGCTTTCACGGGCCTTCGACCGCAAGACACCTGATCCGGATCATGCCGGCGAAGGGAGCGCAGGTGGATGTGATCGTGGGTGGCGGGGTCGTCGGGCTCTCGGTGGCCTGGCGGATGGCGCGCGAGGGGCGGCCCGTCACCGTGGTGGATCCGGCTCCCGGCAAGGGGGCCTCGTACGCGGCGGCGGGGATGCTCGCGCCGGTCAGCGAGGTGACCTACACCGAGGGGCCGTTGCTGCGGCTGGGGGTGGCCTCGCTGCGGCGCTGGCCGGCCTTCGCCGCCGAGCTGGCCGCCGACGCGGGCTTCACCGGCGAGGGCGACGCGACGGGCCTGGTCACGGGGCCGGGTGCCGGGACGGGTTCGGGTGCCGGGGCGGCGCCGGCCGAGGTGCGGGCGCTGGACCTGCGGGCCGACGGAACCCTCGATGTCGCGTTCGGGGCCGACGACATGGCCGCGCTGGGCGAGCTGGCCGCGTACATGGAGAAGCTGGACCTGCCGGTCGAGCGGCTCACGGGCCGTGAGTGCCGCCGCCTGGAGCCCATGCTGGCCCCGTCCGTGCGCGGCGGCCTGCTCGCGCCGGGCGACGCGTGGGTGGACCCGCGGCGCGTGACGGCGGCCCTGCTGGCCGCGCTGGAGCGGCTGGACGTCCCCGTGGTGCGGGCGCGCGCGACCGGGCTCCTGTACGAGGGCGGCAGGGTCGCGGGGGTACGCCTCGCCCCGCCGTCCTCGGAGCCCGAGCACGAGCATGAGCACGGCCGGGGAGAGGTGCCCGGCGAGGTGCGGGGTGAGCGGGTCGTGGTGGCGGCCGGGGCGTGGAGCTCGGAGCTGGCCGAGGTGCCGGTGCGGCCGGTCAAGGGGCAGATCATGCGGTTGCGCTCGCCGCAGCCGCTGCTGCGCCGGTGTGTACGCGGCACCGTGCACGGCTCGTCCGTCTACCTGGTCCCCCGGGGCGACGGCGAGCTCGTGGTCGGGGCCACGCAGGAGGAGATGGGCTTCGACACGAAGGTGACGGCGGGCGGGCTCTACGAGCTGCTGCGCGACGCCAGGGAGCTGGTGCCGGGCGTCACCGAGCTGGAGGTCGCCGACGTGGTGGCGGGGCTGCGTCCGGGCACTCCGGACAACCTTCCGCTGATCGGCCCGAGCGGGACGCCGGGGCTGGCGTTCGCGACGGGGCATCACCGGGGCGGCGTCCTGCTGGCCCCGCTCACGACCGCGATCCTGCTGGGCGAGGAGAGCGAGCTGGCGGCGCTGTGCGCACCAGGGAGATTTCGGGAAATTTCATGATTGTTGTGATCAACGGCTCTACCCACGAGGTGGCCGACGGCATGACCGTGGCCCAGGCCGTACACACGCTGACCTCGGCCACCACCGGAGTGGCCGTGGCCGTGAACGACGAGGTGGTCACGCGCGGCGCCTGGGAGACGACGGCGCTGCGCGACCGTGACCGCGTGGAGGTGCTGACGGCGGTGCAAGGTGGATGATCTGATCATCGCCGGGGAGAAGTTCTCCTCCCGGCTCATCATGGGCACCGGCGGCGCGCCCTCGCTGGAGGTGCTCGACCAGGCGCTGGTGGCGTCGGGCACCGAGCTGACCACGGTGGCGATGCGCCGGCTCGACCCCGGCGCCCGCGGCTCCGTCCTCGACGTGCTGCGCGAGCGCGACATCAAGGTCCTGCCGAATACGGCGGGCTGCTTCACCGCGGGCGAGGCCGTGCTGACGGCCCGGCTGGCCAGGGAGGCGCTGGGCACCGACTGGGTCAAGCTGGAGGTCATCGCCGACGAGCGGACGCTGCTGCCCGACCCGATCGAGACGTTCGACGCGGCCGAGCGGCTGGTGGCCGACGGGTTCGTGGTGCTGCCGTACATCGGCGACGACCCGGCGCTGGCGCGGCGGCTGGAGCAGGCCGGCTGCGCCGCCGTGATGCCCCTGGGGGCGCCGATCGGCTCGGGGCTCGGCATCCGCAACCCGCACAACATCGAGCTCATCGTGGAGGCCGCCTCGGTGCCGGTCATCCTCGACGCGGGCATCGGCACGGCCAGCGACGCCGCGCTGGCGATGGAGCTGGGCTGCGACGCCGTCCTGCTGGCCACGGCGGTCACCCGGGCGCAGCGGCCCGACCTCATGGCGGCGGCCATGAAGGCGGCCGTGACGGCCGGGCGGCTGGCCCGTCAGGCGGGCCGCATCCCGCGCCGCCGCTACGCCGAGGCGTCGTCCCCGATGACCCCTTGACGGCGGCGCGCCTTCAGGGCCGATGCCGCTGCGCGACCGGGCGGGGACGTTCCGTGGAGAACGTCTCCGCATCGGTTTCGGGCGCCAGGGCCATGCCGGTGGCAAAACGCCCGTAAACTCGGCGGGGTGGATACGACGACTGCGGACCCCCTGGTCGGGCGGCTCCTCGATGGGCGCTACCGCATCGAGAGCCGGATCGCCCGGGGCGGTATGGCGACCGTCTACCTGGCGCTCGACATCCGGCTCGACCGGACGGTGGCGCTGAAGGTCATGCACCGCTCGCTCGCCGAGGACCCTGCGTTCGTCAGAAGGTTCATCGGCGAGGCCAAGTCGGTTGCCAGCCTCTCGCACCCCAACGTGGTGCACGTCTTCGACCAGGGCACCGACAACGACGTCGTCTACCTGTCGATGGAGTACGTCCCGGGCCGGACCCTGCGCGACATCCTGCGGGAGCGCGGCAGGCTGCCCGCCCGCGAGGCGCTCGAGATCATGATCCCGGTGCTCGCCGCGCTCGGCGCCGCCCACCAGGCCGGGATGGTCCACCGCGACGTCAAGCCCGAGAACGTCCTGATGACCGACGACGGCCGGGTCAAGGTCGTCGACTTCGGCCTGGCCAAGGCGATCGAGGCGACGAACCAGACCCGTACCGGCGTGATGATCGGCACGGTCGGCTACATGGCGCCGGAGCAGGTCATCACCGGCGCCGCCGACGTGCGCAGCGACGTCTACGCCGCGGGCATCATGCTGTTCGAGCTGGTGACGGGGCAGCAGCCGTACGACGGGGAGACCCCGATGTCGGTGGCCTACCGGCACGTCCACGACACGGTGCCGGCGCCGTCGTCGGTGGCGCCGGAGGTGCCGCCGCTGGTCGACACGCTGGTGGCGAGCGCGACCGCGCGCGAGCCCGAGCACCGGCCCGCCGACGCGACGGCGATGCTGGTGGCCGCGGTCGACGCGCACCGCATGCTGCCGCGCACGACGATCCCGCCGGGCACCGGCCCGGTGATGTCGCACTCGCAGCCGCTCGCCGCGCCCCACGCGACGATGGCGCTGCCGCAGGGCGCCTATCCCGGCCCCGGCCCCGGCCCCGGACCCGGCATGGCCGCGCCGCCGCACGGCGCGCACTCCGGCGCGGCGTCGATGCCGCAGCCGGCGCCCGCGCACACGCTGGTCCAGCCCCGGGCGGAGGCTCCGGAGCGGCGGCGCGGGTTCCGCCCCAACTGGTTCCTGGTGGCGCTGGCCGTCGTGATGGTCGCGGCGGTCGGGCTGACGGGGTGGTACTTCGCCCAGCCCGAGTACGTCAAGGTGCCCGACCTGATCGGCCAGAACCTCGCCGTGGCGGAGAAGAACCTCGCGGGCGCCGGGCTGCTGGTGCGCAAGGCCGACGGCCAGTACGACGAGAAGGTGGCCGAGGGCCTGGTCCTGAGCACCGACCCGGCGGCGAACGTCGAGCTGGAGAAGGGCTCCACGATCACCGTGGTGCTCTCGCTCGGCCCCAAGCGCATCGTGGTGCCCAACGTCGAGGGCAAGACCGCCAACGAGGCCCGCGCCGAGATCGCCAAGGCGGGGCTGAACGTCGGCGGCGTCAAGCGGCTGGCCAACCCCGACGTCGAGCGCGACAAGGTGATCCGCACCTCGCCGCAGGCGGGCGAGAAGCTCAAGGAGGGCACCAAGGTCGTCATATACGTCAGCGCCGGGCTCACCATGCCCGACGTGGGCGGGATGCCGAAGGACCAGGCGGCCGAGTTCCTGACCCGTCAGGGCTTCGGGGTGCAGGTCAACGAGGTCGACGACGACGCCGAGCCGTGCACGGTCATCGCGCAGGCGCCCAAGGCCAAGGCCGAGGTCGACAAGGGCGCGCAGGTCATGGTGACGGTGTCGCGCTGCCAGAGCGACATCTGGGACTTCTTCCGCAGGCACGGCGAGGCGCGCGACGACGAGCAGTTCGCCCTGGTGCCCGGGGTGATCGGCAAGAACGTCAACGACGCGAAGGCCGAGCTGGAGGCCCTGGGGTTCCAGGTGCGGGTGCAGCGGCTGGGCGGCGGCGGCGTGGTGCAGTACCAGCGGCCGCTGCCCAACAGCGAGCGGCCCGCGGGCAGCCTCGTCTACCTCTGGCAGTAGGAGTTCAGGCCAGGTGTCCGTGGAGGCGGACCCTGGCCAGGCCGCCGTCCGGGTGGATGTCCACGCGGACGTGCGTGACCGGCTCCTCGCGCCCGAGCCGGAAGCGGTGCGGCGTGTCGGGCTGCAGGCGGGTCCTGGGCAGGAGCTCGATCTCGCGGTCCCCGTCGAGGCCCGTCAGCGTGACCGCGGCGGGCGCGTTGAACAGCAGGTTCGTGGTGTCGATCTCGGCGAGCCGGACGACGCCGCGCCCGGCGAGCCGGATGACGAGCCAGTCGTTGCCGCCGTCGCGCCGCCGCGCGGTCTCCCAGCCCTCCGCCTGGTGCCGGGCCAGGCCGGGCGCGAGCACGTTGTTGGGCGCGGAGTAGAACTCGTCGGAGCAGGCGGTGACGAGCCCGCCGTTGGCGAGCGCGGCCAGGTCGAGCCCGAGGCCGTCGTGGACGCTGAGGTCGGGACGGGCCTCGCCGTGCACGCGGAGCCGGGCGACGCCTCCGTCGGGGTGGATGTTCAGCCGTACGTGGGTGTAGCGGCCCTCGTCGTGGACGTCGAAGGCGTGCTCGGCGTCGCCGGTGAGCTTCGACAGCGGCACGACCTCCGTCCAGGCCGCCGCCAGCACCTCCGCAGGCGACGGGTGCCCCTCGACGCAGGCGGCCTCCACGGAGGCGTGGGTGGGGTAGTTGCCCTTGAACCAGGCCGTGTCGATCACGACCCCGCGGATCACGCCGGGGATGCCGAGCCGCACCAGCGCCCAGTCGTGCCCCGGCGCGCGCCGGCGCCGGGTCTCCCAGCCGTCGTAGACCTGCCCCTTGCTGCCGAACGTCTGGGGCCGGAAGCCGGGCCTGCCGGGCCTGATGAGGCTCTCCTTCTCGGCGAACGACTCGTCGCTGGCGGCCAGGACCGAGCCGCCGAGCGTGCGCAGGGCCAGGTCGGGCAGCCGGGTGAAAGGACTCATGCGCGGGCCTCCAGGATCGGTCGTCCGTGCGGCCGGCCGTCCACCGGACGGCCGCGCAGCCAGGTGGTCAGGACGGCCCCCTTGAGCGTGCGGCCGTGGTAGGGGGTGACGGGGTTCCTGTGGTGGAGGCGGGCGGCGTCCACGAGGGTGTCGGCGGCGGGGTCGAACGCCACGAGGTCGGCGTCGTTCCCGGCCATGATGCCGCCCTTGCCGGCGATGCCCGCCAGGGCGGCGGGGGCGGCCGACATCCAGCGGACCACGTCCGCCAGCCCGTGCCCGCGGCGGGCGGCCTCCGTCCAGACCGCCGTCAGCCCGAGCTGGAGCGAGGAGATGCCGCCCCAGGCGGCGGCGAAGTCGGGCACCTTGAGGTCGGCCGTGGAGGGCGAGTGGTCGGAGACGACGCAGCTCAGCACGCCGCGCCGCAGCCCGTCCCACAGCAGGTCGCGGTTGGACTCCGAGCGGATCGGCGGGCAGCATTTGTACGCGGTGCCGCCCTCGGGCACCTGCTCGGCCGCCAGCGTCAGGTAGTGGGGGCACGTCTCGGCGGAGACCGGCACGCCGCGCGCCTGCGCCGCCTCCAGCACGTCGAGGCATTCGGCGCTGGAGACGTGCAGGACGTGCACCCGGCAGCCGGTCTCCTCCGCCAGCCGCACGAGCCGGGCGACGGCGCTGCGCTCGGAGGCGCCGGGCCGCGAGGCCAGGAACGCGGCGTAGCCGGGCCCTCGGGCTCGGCCAGCAGCTCCGGGTCCTCCGCGTGCACGATCACCAGCCCGCCGAACCCGGCGACCTCCTCCAGCGCGAGCCGCAGCTCACCGTCGGCCAGCGGCGGGAACTCCTCCACCCCGGACGGCGACATGAAGCACTTGAACCCGCGCACCCCGCGCCCGTGCAGCGGCGCCAGGTCCTTGACGTTGCCGGGGACGGCCCCGCCCCAGAACGCGACGTCCACGTGACACTGCCCCTCCGCGGCCCGCAGCTTGGCGTCGAGCGCGTCGCAGGAGACGGCGGGCGGCAGGGAGTTGAGCGGCATGTCCACGATCGTGGTGACGCCGCCGGCCGCCGCCGCCCTGGTGGCGGAGTCGAAGCCCTCCCAGTGCGTACGGCCGGGCTCGTTGACGTGGACGTGCGTGTCGACCAGGCCCGGCAGGAGCGCCAGGTCGCGCAGGTCCACGTCCTCGGCCGCGGGCAAGGGGGCGGCGTAGTCGTACAGGGCGGCGATCCTCTCGCCGCGCACGGCGACGGCGGCGGCGCGCTCCCCCTCGGGCGTGACGGTCCTGCGCGACCTGACGACGAGATCGAACGGGGTCATCCATCGCCCTCCAGCCGGCGGTCGGCGGCGATCCGGGCCGCGAGGCGTTCGAGCAGCGGCCCGGCCTCCGCCATGCAGCGGGCCGGGTCGGGCTCCAGGTCGGTCAGGGCGTAGGCGGCCTCGATGCCGGCGGCCTTCAGCTCGGCGTCGGCGAGCGTGCGGCGCCCGCAGACGGCCACCACCGGCACGCCGGCCCTGGCCGCGGCCTGGGCGACGCCGACGGGGGCCTTGCCGCGCAGCGACTGCTCATCCAGCGACCCCTCGCCGGTGATCACCAGGCGCGCCCCCTTGACCAGCTCGCCGAACCCGAGCAGGTCGAGCAGGTAGTCGATGCCGGGCCTGATCTCGGCGTGCAGGAACGCCAGCGCCGCGAACCCGACCCCGCCGGCCGCGCCCGCGCCCGGCGCCCCCGCGACCCCCATGGCGCGCACGACGTCGTCGTGCTCGACCGCGCCCATCAGCCCGTGCGTGGCGGTGGCGACGGCGGCCAGCCGGGCCAGCGCCGCCTCCAGCGTCCGGACGTCGTCGGGCGTCGCGCCCTTCTGCGGGCCGTAGACGGCGGCGGCGCCGTGCGGGCCGAGCAGCGGGTTGTCCACGTCGCTGGCGACCACGAACTCGACGCCGGAGACCTCGATGAAGCCCGACATGTCGATGCGGGCCAGCTCCTTGAGCGCCGCGCCGCCCCTCGGCAGGTCGCGCCCCTCGACGTCCAGCAGGCGGGCGCCGAGCGCCTGGGCCATGCCCGCGCCGCCGTCGGTGCAGGCGCTGCCCCCAGCCCGAGCACCACCCGCTTGGCGCCGCGGCACACGGCGTCGGCGATCAGCTCGCCCGTGCCGTAACTGGTCGCGGTCAGCGGCTCGCGCCCGCCGGGCAGCCGCCGCAGGCCCGACGCCTCCGACAGCTCGACCACGGCCGTGCCGGCGGGCTGCCAGGCGTACGAGGCGGCGACCCGCTCGCCGGTCGGCCCGGTGACGTCGATCGTGACCCGCTCGAAGCCGCAGGCCACGGCGGCGTCCACGGTGCCGTCACCGCCGTCGGCGACCGGGAGCTCGACCGTGGGCACGCCGAGCCCGGCCGACACCCGGGAGCAGACCTCGGCAGCCGTCAGCGACCCCTTGAACTTGTCGGGGGCGACCAGAACATGCTGAACCACTACGAACTCCCACCTGATGATGAACAATGTCCAGACACGCCTTCCTGCCCGGTGCGAGCGGGCAGGAAGGCGTGACTCATCATCACATCCCGCCCCGGGCGAGGGCGGACCGCTGGGGGCTTACGAGACCGTGCGGACGAACTCCTCGAAGGAGTAGCGGCCGTCCTGGTCGGAGTCGGCCTCCTGGCTCATCGCGCCGAGCGCCTCCGGAGGCAGATCGGGGAAGTGCCGCTTCAGCTCGGCCTCGCTGATGTAGCCGTCGCCGTCGGTGTCGATCGAGGTGAACGCGATCTTGAGCTCGGCCAGCCGCTCGTCTGGAAGTTCCGCCGACACGGGACCACCTTTCCTTCTCGTTCCGGACATTGTCACCCTAGTGGTCGCGGTGGATCTCCTTGGGGGCGGTGATGCCGCGTCGCTCGGCCAGCTCCGTCAGGCGCCGGTGCGCCCGTGCACCGGCGCGGCCCGCCTCGTCCTGGGGGACGGTGCGCAGCTCGCCGTCGGCCACCACCGTGCGGCCGCCGACCAGCACCCTGGCCAGGGGCGGCGTGGGGCCGAAGACGAGGGCGCAGACGGGGTCGGCGACGGCGGCGGTGTAGGGGCCGTCCACGCGCCACAAGGCGAGGTCGGCGAGCTTGCCGGGCTCCAGTGAGCCGAGTTCGTGCTGGCGGCCGAGGTTGCGGGCGCCGCCGAGAGTGGCCAGCTCCAGGGCCTGGCGGGCGGTGAGCGCGTCGGGGCCGTACCTGGCGCGCTGGAACAGCAGGGCCTGCCGCATCTCGCCGGCCAGCGGCGTCAGCTCGGAGGAGGCGCTGCCGTCCACGCCGAGGCCGACGTGCGCGCCGCGCCGCAGCATCTCCGAGACGCGGGCGATGCCGGCGCCGAGCCGCCCGTTGGAGGAGGGGCAGTGCGCGGTGCCGGTGCCGGTGGCGGCCAGCGTGCCGATGTCGTCGTCGCTGAGGTGCACGGCGTGGGCGAACCACACGTCGGGGCCGAGCCAGCCCAGCTTGGCCATGTAGTCGACGGGCCGCAGGCCGAACTGCTCGCGGCAGTGCTCCTCCTCGTCGAGGGTCTCGGCGAGGTGCGTGTGCAGCCGCACGCCCTTGTCCCTGGCCAGGGCGGCCGACTCGGTCATCAGCTCGGCGCTGGCCGAGAACGGCGAGCAGGGCGCGACCGCCACGCGCAGCATCGAGGAGAAGGACGGGTCGTGGTAGGCGTCCACGGCCTCGGCGGTGGCGCTCAGGATGTCGTCCAGCTTCTCGACGACGGCGTCCGGCGGCAGGCCGCCCTGGGACTCGCCGCGGTCCATGGAGCCGCGGGCCGGGTGGAAGCGCAGCCCGATCCGGCGGGCGGCGGCGATCTCGGCGGCCAGCAGGTCGCCCCTGCCCTGGGGGAAGACGTAGTGGTGGTCGCTGGTGGTGGTGCAGCCCGACAGGGCCAGCCAGCCCAGCCCGGCGGTGGCGGCGCCCTCGACGACCTCGGCGTCCATGGCGGCCCACACCGGGTAGAGCGCCACCAGCCACTCGAACAGCGTGGCGTCCTGGGCCAGGCCCTGGGAGGCCCACTGGTAGAGGTGGTGGTGGGTGTTGACGAGGCCGGGGGTGGCCAGGCAGCCGGTGCCGTCGATCCTGGGGACGCCGGGGGCGTCGGGTGCGGGGCCGGGCGCCACTTCGGCGATCCGGTCCCCCTCGATCCTGATATATCCGGATTCGAGTTCGGGGCCGGCGACGGGGGCCACGTACACGTTCTCAATGATCATCGTGCCTCCTTGCGGCCGGCGGCCAGGCGGACCGCGTCGAGGATCTTCTCGTAGCCGGTGCACCGGCACAGGTTGCCCGCCAGCGCCTCCCTGATCTCCGCGTCGGACGGCCGGGGACACCGTTCGAGCAGGTCGTGCGCCTGGACGATGAGGCCGGGCGTGCAGAAGCCGCACTGCACGGCCCCGCACTCCACGAACGCCTCCTGCACCGGGTCGAGCCGGTCGCCGTCGGCCAGCCCCTCGACGGTACGCACCACCCGGCCCTCGGCCTGCCCGGCGGCGACCAGGCAGGCGCAGACCGGCACGCCGTCGAGGTAGACGGTGCAGGAGCCGCACTCGCCCTGCTCGCAGGCGTTCTTGGAGCCGGGCAGGCCGAGGCGCTCGCGCAGCACGTACAGCAGGCTCTCGCCCTCCCAGACGCCGTCGGCGCTCTCCTCGCGGCCGTTGACGGTCAGCGTCACCCGCATCAGGCGGCCCTCTCCTTCAGGTGGTCGTTCCAGGCCCAGGTGAGCGTGCGGCGGGCCATCACGGAGATGGCGTGCACGCGGTAGGCGGCGGTGCCGCGCACGTCGTCGATGGGGGCGGCGGCCCGCGCGCACAGCTCGCCGAAGCGCCGCAGCAGCGCCGGGTCGAGCGGCGCCTCCCAGTCGAGCTCCGCCGCCAGCAGCTCCTCCGCCTCCAGGGCGCGGCGCGGGGTGGGCGCGGCCGAGCCGATGCCGGTGCCGACCCGCCGCTCGCGCGGGTGCAGCGCGATCGCGAACGAGCACACCGCGATCACCATGGCGTTGCGCGTGCCGACCTTGGAGAAGTACTGGGGCCCGGTGGCGGGCGGCACGTGCACGGCCCTGATCAGCTCGTCCGGCTCCAGCGCGCTGCGCTTGACCCCGAGATAGAACTCGGCGGCCGGGATCATCCGCACGCCCCGCTCGCGCGACTCCACCTCGACCACCGCCCCGGCCGCCAGCAGCGGCGGATGGCTGTCGCCCGCGGGCGAGGCGGCGCCGAGGTTGCCGCCGACGGTGCCGCGGTTGCGGATCTGCGGCGAGCCGACCGTGCGGGCCGCCTGCGCCAGCCCCGGCAGCGGGCCGGCCAGCTCGCCGATGACCGCCGCGTACGGCACCCCGGCCCCCACCCGGCACAGCCCGCCGGTCATCGACCACTCGCGCAGCTCGGCCACCCGCGTGAGGTCGAGCAGCGCGGGCGGCCTGCGCACGTCGAAGTTGATCTCCACCATCACGTCGGTGCCGCCCTGGATGGGCACCGAGCCGGGCCGGTCCGCCTTGGCGGCCAGCGCCTCCTCCCACGTCGTGGGGCGCAGAAAGTCCATCTCCCCTACTCCCACGCGAATCCGGCGTCGGGGGCGTCCTCGCGCAGCACGCCGCCCTCGATGAGCCCGTACGGCCGGTCGGCGGCGTGGAAGACCTCGTTGTCGTTGTCGAGGCCGAACGGCGACAGGTCCACCGCGAAGTGGTGCTTGTTCGGCAGCGACAGCCTGACCTCGCAGATCTCGGGGCAGGTGGTCAGGGCGCGCTCGCCCATGGCGTACAGGGTCTGCTGCAGCGAGAGGCTGTGGGTCTGCGCGAACGCGTCGAGCAGGCACCGCCGGACCTCGCCGTACGACTTGGCGAAGGCGGAGCCGTCGGCCGAGGTGTGCCGCCACTGGGCGGTGACGGCCGTGGCCAGGACGCGGTCGGTGGCCGGCTGGAGCGTCGTGTACTCGTCGGTGATGAAGCCGTGGAACTCCGAGCCGGTCGAGTTCAGCAGCACGAGGTCCTTGAGCCCCGACAGCACGGTGGTGCGGCCGTCGCGGTCGTGGTGCACGACGCAGGTGCGCACCTCGCCGCCGTCGCGCACGAACGAGTGCGGGCCCGTGCGGGTCCAGCCGTACTCCTCGATCGCGACCCTGGCGTGGTGGATGGAGTGCTGGGCGGCGACGAAGTGCCGGGCCAGGCGCAGGGCGAACTCCTCGATCTCGCCGACGCCGTGCCGCCGGGCGAAGACGTACACGGTGTTCTTCTGCGTGTCGGTGGGCAGCACGGCGGAGTTGTCGCCGGTCAGGTGCGCGGCCTCCATGTCGCCCGACAGGGAGGTGCTGACGTTGACGTCCTTGAGGTGGTGCACGGGGCCGTCCCTGACGACGTGGACGAGCCTGGTCTCCGCCTTGCCGTAGCGGTTGGCGCCGAGTCTGACGGTCATTCAGCTCCCTCGGTAGGTGGAGTAGGCGTACGGGCTGAGCAGCAGGGGCACGTGGTGGTGCCGGCCGGGGTCGGTGATGGTGAAGGTGACGACGACCTCGGGGTAGAAGGTGTCCTTCAGGTACGCGCCGGTGTCGAAGACGACCCGGTGCACGCCGGCGCCGGGCTGCCAGCCGCCGATGCGGCCGTCGTCGTCGGTGCGGCCCTCGGCGATCACGCGGCCGTCGTGCTCCAGGCGGACGCGCAGGCCGGCGGCGGGCCGGCCGGTGACGGCGTCGAGCACGTGGGTGGAGAAGCTCACGGCGCCTCACCGACCAGTCTGGTCAGCCGCAGCCGGGTGATGGCGGCCAGCTCGGCACGGACGACCGCGCGCTCGCGCTCCTCGTCGTTGCCCAGCCGCTCGCGCAGCCGGGCCAGCATCTCCGCGCCGGTCAGCCCGGTGGCGCAGACGAGGTAGACGTGCCCGAACCGCTCCTCGTAGGCCCGGTTGCCGTCGGCGAGCGCGGCGCGCAGCCCGTCCTCCACGCCCGACTGCTCCTGGCGGGACCAGGCGGCCTCGCGGCCCTGCCCGCTCGCCCGCTCGCCGATCCTGGGGTGGGCGCTCAGCGCCTCCAGGACGTCGGGCCAGTCCAGCTCCAGCACGGCCGCGCCGGCGGCGTCGAGCAGCGCCCGCGCGTCGGCGTACGGCCGCAGCGCGGCCACCTTCCCGGCGAACGTGCGGGAGGCGCAGCAGGCCATCAGGTCGGCCTCGGCCTCGTCCGGGGAGCGGGCGTTGAAGTCGGTGAGCATGCGAGAAGTACACACATGCGCTTCGTGCCCGGTCCATCCGCGAGAACTCCCAAGTCGCGGTCCTGATGCCGGGCACTTTTCGTGTCATGCTCCAACCCCCGCGGCTGCGTGTGGGGACGGGAACAGTCGGTGACCGCACCTAAACTGAAGCCATCATGACCCCAACTTCCCTGATCGGCGGACACGTGTCCGTCACGGGCGGCCTGGCGACGGGCGGCCTCAAGTACATGGCCGAGATCGGCGCCGAGATGATCCAGGTGTTCGTCACCAACCCGCGCGGCTGGGCGCTCAACGACGGCAAGCCCGACGAGGACGCCAAGCTGGCCGAGTCGGGGGTGACCGCGTTCATCCACGTGCCCTACCTGGTCAACTTCGGCTCGCCCAGCCCCGAGACGCTGGCCAGCTCCGTCGGGGTGGTGCGGCACGCGCTGCGCCGCGGGGTGGAGACCGGCGCCAAGGGCGTGGTGGTGCACACCGGCTCGGCGGTGACGCAGCCGCGCGACGACGCGCTGCGCCAGTTGCACGAGCACCTGCTGCCGCTGCTCGACGAGATCCCCGACGGCGGCCCCGACCTGCTGCTGGAGCCGATGGCGGGCCAGGGCGCCATGCTGTGCGCCACCGTCCAGGACATCGAGCCCTACCTGGCCGCGCTCGACTGGCATCCGCGGGCGTGCATCTGCCTCGACACGTGCCACGCCTTCGCCGCCGGTCACGACCTGGCCGCCGAGGGCGGGGTGAAGGAGACGTTCGACGCGCTGCACGCGATCGCGCCGGGGCGGCTCAAGCTGATCCACGCCAACGACTCCAAGGACGTGTGCGGCGCGAAGAAGGACCGCCACGAGAACATCGGGTCGGGCCACATCGGCGCGCAGCCGTTCGCGGAGCTGATGCGGCACCCGGCGGTGGCCGGGGTGCCGATCTGCATCGAGACGCCGGGCAAGGCGCCCAAGCACGCCGAGGACATCGCGCTGCTGAAGAAGCTCAGGGACGGCTGACCGCCCCGAGCCAAAGCCCAGGGACGAATGCCTCATCGGGCCGGTAACCGTGATAGGGGCGCCCGCTCGCGCGATCCGGCCGCCCCCGAAGGCCGGATCGCGGGGCCGCGCGAGGCGGCCTGCACGGGCGCCCCTTCACGTCCGGCATGGCGGGCCCCACCCCCCGGTAAGGGGCCCGACAGCCGCGGCGACCTGCGTTTGTCGCCGGTGAACCCGGTGCACCAGACCCTCTCGGTGAGCCTTGCGGCCCGTCCCCCCGGTGCGCCGGGATGGCTCCGATGCCGAAACACTACGGTTGCGATCTTGCGGGCGAAACCCTGTTTACGGACAGCGCGTTGAACGGTCTGTAGTCAGCGTTATACGGAGAGTGTTGTTACGACCAGCGGTCGTCGTCGCGCGACGAACGGTAGGCAGGGGGGCCCGCAAGATGCTCGGGCAGATGCATCCGGGCCATCATCCGGCCCACCACTTGCGGCACCCGACCCGGTGTGACCAGGGATGTCACCACCATCGCGGCGAACGAGAGCGGCACGGCGACCGGCGCGGGGCAGGAAGTCAGCGCGCCCATCTTCACGCCTGCCTGCTCCGCGACCACCAGCGCCGCCGTCACGCCCCCGCCGGTCACGAACCCGGCCGCGACGCCCACGTCCGTCAGCCGGGGCCACCAGATGCCGAGCACGAGCATGGGCAGAACGTGGCGGCCGACAGGCTGAAGCCGAGCAGCACGAGCGCCACCGAGACGCCGGGGCTGCTGAGCGCCGTCAGGGCCAGCGCGGCGAGCATGACGGCCGCCACCGCCGTACGGAACGAGCGCACCCCGGCCCGCGACACGCACGCCGACACCGCGCCCCGACGGCCACCAGCACGCCCCGGAGGTGGCCAGGAAGGCCGCGAACGCGCCGGCCGCCAGCAATCCCGTCAGCACCTCCCCACGGCGCCTGAGAGCATCCTGGCGGGCAGCAGGAGCACGATCTCGTCGGCGGCGGCCCCGCGCACGTGGACGTGCCCCAGGACCCCGTACAGCGGCGGCACGACGCAGAACAGGGCGAGCAGCACCTGCGTGGCCACGATCGAGCGCCGGGCGCCGGGCCCGTCCCTGCTGGTGTAGACGCGCACGATCACGTGCGGCAGCCCCATCGTGCCCAGCGCGCACGCGACCAGCACGGACAGCACCCCGGGCAGCGACGGGTCGCCCACCCCCGCCAGCCGGTGCCGCCGGACCGGTAGGCCCCGGCGAACCAGCCGTCGGGCCCGGGGACGAGCGGCGTGCCGACCGTCCACCAGCACACGGCCCCGACCCCGACGAACACCGCCAGCTTCAGCCAGAACTGCGCGGCCTGCACGCTCGTCACGCTGCCCAGCCCGCCGGCGAGCGCCACGGCCAGCGCCGCCCCGCGACGCCGGCCCAGCCCAGCCACGGCGGCAGCCCGGTCAGCAGCCGCACGACCACCCCGGCCGCGTGCAGCTGGGCGACGAGGAACGCCAGCCCGACGACGAGCACGAAGCAGGTGGTGAAGCGGCGCAGCCGCGCCGAGCGCAGCCGCCATTCGGCGAAGTCGGGCAGCGTGTACGTGCCCGACCGCCGCAGCGGGGCGACCACGAGGGCCAGGATGACGACGAACCCGGCGGCGGCCCCCGCCGGGTACCACAACATCGGCGAGCCGTGCGTGGCGATGAGCCCGGCCGTGCCGAGGCAGGCGGCGGCCGAGGTGAACTCGGAGGTGATCGCGGCGCCGTTCCACCACGGGGGCACCGCCCTGGCCGCGACGTAGAAGTCGGAGGCGCCGCGGGAGCGGCGCGGTCGCGCGGCGCCGACCATGACGCCCAGAACCAGCACGAAGGCGATCCCGGTCAGCACCGCGACGGTCATCTCTCCAGCCGCTCCGCCCATCTGAGGTGCAGCACGGACAGGCCCACCCAGGCCCCCTGGACGGCCAGCGACATCGCCACCCAGGCCCAGGGGTCGGGCACCCAGGCGGCGAGCACCGGCACGCCCAGCAGCAGCCCGGCCACGGCGCCCACCGTGCGCAGCGCCTGCCGTAACTGCGGGCCGACGATGGCGGGCACGCCGGGCGAGTCGCCGGGTGAGTCGCCGGGGAGCGGCGGGGTGCCGCGGCTGCCGAGCGGCGGGGGCCGCCGCGTCACGACGACGCGGCGCCCGCCGCTCACGAGATCACTCCCCGGTGCTGCCGGACGAGCTGCTCGCGCACCTGCCGGCTGTGCCGCCTGCTGACCTGCAAGGTCTCGGTGCCGACGGTGAGCGTCACCCGCCCGCCCTCGAAGCGCAGCTCGCTGACGTGCCGGCCGGAGACGAGCGTGCTGCGGTGGATGCGGATGAACCCGGCATCCGACCAGCGCCGCTCCAGCGCGGCCAGCGACATGCGCACCAGGTAGCTGCCGTCGACGGTGTGCAGCCGCACGTAGTCGCCCTTGGCCTCGGCGAACCAGACGGCCTGCTGCGGCACGAAGCGGGTGCGCCCGCCCAGCTCGACGGGGATCACGTCGTCCTGGCCCGGCTCGGGCACCGGGCTGGTGGCGGCCTCCAGCCGGCGCACCGCCTCGGACAGGCGCTCGGCCCGCACGGGCTTGAGCAGGTAGTCGACCGCCTCCAGCTCGAACGCCTGCACCGCGCACTCCTCGTGCGCCGTGACGAACACCAGCCGGGGCGGGCTGGGGAACCCGCCGACCAGCCGGGCGAGGTCGAGCCCGTCGAGGCCGGGCATCCGGATGTCGAGGAAGACGCCGTCGAGCCGCTCGCCGCCGCCGATCATCTGGACCATGTCCTGCAGCGCCGTGACGCCGTCGGCCGCGGTCGTGACGTGTTCGATTCGGTCGTCCTGGCGCAACAGGTAGGCGAGCTCCTCCAGAGCAGGCACTTCGTCGTCAACGGCCAGAACTCTCAGCATGTCCACCACGCTGTCGTATGAAAGCAGAGGTCACCAGCGCCACGCTAGCATAGGGTAAGGATTTGACTACAAAGAGCTAAGTTGCGTCTTGGGGACGCGCAGCCGCACCTTCGTGCCGGCCCCCAGCGCGGTCTCCACCACGAGGCCGTAGCCGTCGCCGTAGATCTGGCGCATGCGCAGGTCCACGTTCGCCAGGCCGATGCCGCTGCCCTCGCGCGCCGGGTCCTCGTCCAGCATGCGCCGCGCGCACTCCGGGTCCATGCCGGCGCCGTCGTCCTCGACCGTGATGTGCGCCTCGGGGCCGGCGTCGCGTACCACGACCCGCACCTCGCCGGGGCCGCCGCGGCCCGCCATGCCGTGCTTGATGGCGTTCTCGACCAGGGGTTGCAGGCACAGGAACGGCACCGGCACGGGCAGCACCTCGGGGGCCACCTGCATGCTGAAGCGCAGCTTGTCGCCGAACCTGGCACGTTCCAGCAGCAGGTAGCGGTCCACGCAGGTCAGCTCGTCGGCCAGGGTGGTGAAGTCGTGGGCCCTGCGCAGCGCGTAACGGGAGAAGTCGGCGAAGTCCAGCAGCAGCTCGCGGGCGCGCTTGGGGTTGGTGCGCACGAACGAGGCGATCGTGGTCAGCGCGTTGTAGACGAAGTGCGGCGAGATCTGCGCGCGCAGGGCGCGCATCTCCGCCTCCAGCGCGCGCCGCCGGGAGGCGTCGAGCTCGGCCAGCTCCAGCTGCCCCGAGACCCAGCGGCCCACCTCGCTGACGGTACGCACGAGCGCCGCGCTCACCTCGCCGTCGAAGGCCGCCAGCACGCCCACCACCGTGCCGTCCACGGTCAGGGGCACCGCCACGGCCCCCAGCTCAGGCCCCTGCGGCTGCCCGGGGAACACCTGGGCCCGCCCGGCGGCCAGCGTGGCGCGCGCGTAGGTGAGCACGTCGTCGGTGCACGGCCCGTCCCACGCCAGCGCCGCCTCCGTCGAGGTGATCGCCACGGCCGGCGTGCCGAGCAGGGTGCGCAGGTGCCGCACCGCCTTGCGGGCGGAGTCGCGGTCGAGCCCCGCGCGCAGGGCCGGGGCGGCCATCGCGGCGATGTGCAGCGTGGTGAACGTGGCGTCGTCCGCCCTGTGGCCCTCCGGTACCGCCCGGCCGCGCCAGGGCGCGCGGGCGAGCCCGTAGCCGAGAAGGAAGGTCAGGGAGCACAGCGCCACGCACACGGTGGTCAGCATGCTGGAAACCGTAACCAATAACGGAGCGTGCCCGGGGGAAAACCGGGAGTTGTGTCAGGGCGGGCCCTCTCCGGGTTCTTCCTGGTAGGAGTAGCGCTGCTCGCGCCACGGGTCGGCCACGTTGTGGTAGCCGCGCTCCTCCCAGAAGCCCCTGCGGTCCTCCAGGAGGTATTCGATGCCGCGCACCCACTTCACGCTCTTCCACGCGTACAGGTGCGGCACCACGATGCGCAGCGGGAAGCCGCGCTCGGGGCTGAGCGGCTTCTCGTCCAGCTCCATCGCGAACAGCGTGTCGGGGGCGGTGAAGTCGGACATGCGCAGGTTGGCGCTGTAGCCGTACTCGGCCCAGATCATCACGTGGCGCACGCCCGGATCGGGCGGGGCCGCCTGCATGATCGTGGCGGGGGTGACGCCGCGCCACTCGTTGGCCATGAGGGAGAACTTGGTGACGCAGTGGAAGTCGGCGATGCGCGTGGCGCGCGGCAGCTGCTCGAACTCGCTCCAGTCGTAGCGGTGCTCCTCGCCCGACGCCGTGGCCCCGAACACCCGGAAGTCCCAGCTCTCGGGCTTGAACGCGGGCACCCTGCCGTAGTGGATCACGGGCCGGCCGCGCGGGACGTACTGGCCTGGAGGCAGGCGCGACTCCTCCACGATCACTCCCCTCACCGGTCTCGCATCTTGGGCCATCCTGCCATCGGGCCCGTCCTGGTTCGCGAGCGGGTGGCGTGCGGTAGGCTTTCGAGCCATGCACGCAGCGTTCCTGTTTTCCTATGGCGGCGGACCCGAGTCCGTTCGCCATCTGATGCTGCGCTAGCAGTCAGGCGAACGAAGGCCCCGGGTCCGATCGGACCCGGGGCCTTCTTGTTTTTCCCGCCCGGTTCTTTTCCTCCCTCCAGCAAGGAGCAAGCAGATGGTGATCGTGATGGGGCCCGAGGCCACCGCCGCCGACATCGAGGCGATCGTGTCCGTCGTCGAGGCGGCCGGGGTGGAGGCGTTCGTCAGCAAGGGGGTGCGGCGCACGATCGTCGGCCTGGTCGGCGACGTGACGCAGCTCGACGCGGCCGGCCTGAGAGGCATGGCGGGGGTGCGCGACGTCATGCGCGTGTCCACGCCGTACAAGCTGGTCAGCAGGGAGAACCATCCGGAACGCTCCACGGTCCACGTGGGCGGCGTGCCGATCGGCCCCGACACCGTGACGCTGATCGCGGGGCCGTGCGCGGTGGAGACGCACGAGCAGACGCTCGCCGCGGCCAGGATGGCGCAGACCGCCGGCGCGGTGCTGCTGCGCGGCGGCGCCTTCAAGCCGCGCACCTCCCCCTACGCCTTCCAGGGGCTGGGCGAGAAGGGCCTGCGCATCCTGGCCGACGTGCGCGAGGAGACGGGGCTGCCGATCGTGACGGAGGTCGTGGACGCGCGCGACGTCGAGATGGTCGCCTCGTACGCCGACATGCTGCAGGTCGGCACCCGCAACATGCAGAACTTCGCGCTGCTGCAGGAGGTCGGCGCGGCCGGCAGGCCGGTGATGCTCAAGCGCGGCATGACGGCCACGATCGAGGAGTGGCTGATGGCGGCCGAGTACATCGCGCAGCGCGGCAACCTCGACATCGTGCTGTGCGAGCGGGGCGTGCGCACCTACGAGACGGCCACCCGCAACACGCTCGACGTCTCGGCGGTGCCGGTGGCGCAGCGGCTGTCGCACCTGCCGGTGATCGTCGACCCGTCGCACTCGGGCGGACGGCGCGACCTGGTGCTGCCGCTGACCAGGGCCGCCATCGCGGTCGGCGCCGACGGTGTCATCATCGACGTGCACCCGCAGCCGGAGCAGGCGCTCTGCGACGGCCCGCAGGCCCTCGTGGACACGGATCTGGGTGAGCTGGCCCAGGTCATGACCGACTTCCCGGCGCTGCTGGGCAAGACGGCCGCCTGACCTGTTCCCTGAACGGCCGGCCCGCCACGAGCCACACGCCGGCCGTACTCACAGGTAACTTGAGTAGGAGAACTCATGTGCCGGGCTTCGCCCGGGCCGCACGATGGCCCCATGACGAAGCCCATTCAGCCCACGCAGACCACCGCGTTCTACGTTCAGGCGATCCTGTCGTTCGCCGTCTCGCTGACCTCCGTGGTGATCGCCCTCGTCTACCTGCCCACGGCCGGCTGGATCAAGGCGTTCCTCGGGCTCGGCCTCCTGTACGTCGTGACCTCCACGGTCACCCTGTGCAAGGTGGTACGGGACCGGCAGGAGCTCGCGGAGGTCAGCAACCGCGTCGACCAGGCCAGGCTGGACAAGCTCCTGGCCGAGCACGACCCCTTCAAGGTCGACGCCTAAAGGGTGTACTCCTGGATCGAGTCGGCGAGCTGCACGCACAGCTCCTCGGCGTCGAGCCGCTTCTCGATCAGCTTGAGGTCCTCGATCTTGGCCCGCGTCTCGGCCCGCTTGGGAGCCAGCAGCGAGCAGCAGTCTTCGTCGGGCAGCTCGGAGATCTCCAGCGTGCCGATGCGGCGGGCCTCGGCCATGATCTCCGTTTTGTCCCAGCCGACCAGGGGGCGCAGGATCGGCAGGTCGACGGCGTTGTCCTGGGCGGTGATGTTGGCCAGGGTCTGCGAGGAGACCTGCCCGAGGGCGTCGCCGGTGATCAGGGCGGCGGCGCGGATGCGGTGGGCGACCTCCTCGGCCGTCTTGAGCATCAGGCGCCGCTGCGCGATCACCGCCAGGCGGTCCTGGCCGGAGGTGCGGATCGACTGCTGCGCCTTGCCGAACGGCACCACCCACAGGCGGGACTTGCCCTGGAACCGGTCGAGCTTCCTGACCAGCGCGTACGCCTTGTAGATCGACTCGGACGTGGTGAACGGGATGCCGGAGAAGTGCAGGAAGTCGACGTGCAGGCCGCGCCGCATCATCCGGTAGGCCGCCACCGGCGAGTCGATGCCGCCGGACATGAGCACCAGGGCCCGGCCGCTGCTGCCGACGGGCAGGCCGCCCTGGCCGGGGATGCCGCCGGTGAAGACGAACACCTCGTCGCGGTCGACCTCGATGAACACGGTCAGCTCGGGGTTCTTCAGATCGACGGGCAGGCCGTACTCGTCGTTGATGGCGCCGCCGACGAGCCGGTCGAGCTCGTTGGAGCGCAGCGGGAAACGCTTGTCGCGGCGGCGGGAGCGGACCGCGAAGCGGGCGCCCCGCTTGGCCTCCTCGCTCTCGCCGACCAGCTCGAGACCGGCCTTGAGCACGGTGTCGGGGTCTTTGGCGACCCGCCAGGCGCGGTGGATCCAGACGAGCCCGGGCACGTCGGCGACGCGCTGCGCCACGGCGTCGGCCTGCTCGGCGGTGGCCCCCTCGGGCAGGAAGATCGCGATGACGCCGTGCCGCTTGCGCACGTCGACCTGGATGCCCACCGTCTGGAGGGCGTCGCGGATGTTGGCGATCAGGCGGCGTTCGAACAGCTCGCGGTTCTTGCCCTTGAGGACGATCTCGCCCAGCTTGAGCAGAACGCACGGCTCGCCCAGGGCCGACATCGTCATGGTGGAACCTCCGGGAAGACGGGGACGGGCGCGGCGGTCTGAAGGGGAACGTCGCGACCACCCGAGTTTAGTCCGCGTCGAGGCCGCGCTCGATCGCATATCGCACCAGCTCGACCCGGTTGTGGAGCTGGAGCTTGCCAAGGGTGTTCTGCACGTGGTTCTGGACGGTGCGGTGGGACAGGACGAGCCGCTCGGCGATCTGCCGGTACGACAGCCCCTTGGCGACCAGCCGCAGCACCTCGGTCTCGCGCTCGGTCAGGCGCGGCCCCTCGCTGGGTTCGAGCTGGACGGCCAGCCGCCGGTACTCCCCCAGCACCAGCCCGGCCAGCCCCGGGGTGAACACGGCGTCGCCGTCGGCGGTGCGGCGCACGGCGTCGAGGAACTCCGCGCGGCTGGCCGATTTCACGAGATATCCGCAGGCGCCCGCCTTGACCGCCTCCAGCACGTCGTCCTGCTCGGCGCTGGCCGACAGCACCAGCACCCTGGGGGCCGGGTCCACCCGCGCCAGCCCGGCCGCCACCTCGGGCCCCGGCAGGTCGGGCAGCCTCAGGTCGAGCACCACGACGTCGGGCAGCACCGCGGCGGCGACCCTGAGCGCCTGCCGCCCCTCCCCCACGGCCGCCACGACCTCGTAACCGGCCTCCGTCAGATCCCTGGCGACGCCGTCGCGCCACATGGGATGGTCGTCCACCACCATGACCCGCACCATGGCGCCACTGTAAGCGTTGCTCAGGCGGGCAGGGTGATCTCGACCTCGGTGCCCTGCCCGGGAACGCTCACGATCGTCACCTTCCCGCCCAGCTCGGCCATCCGGCCCCGGATCGACCGGGCCACGCCCATGCGGCCGTCGGCGGCGGCCTGCTCCAGCCGGCCCTGCGGGATGCCCGGCCCCTCGTCCCTGACGGTGACGGTGACCGCGCCGTCCAGGAATTCGGCCAGCACCCAGGCGCGCGCGTCGTGACCGCAATGCGCGCGCACGTTGTCGAGGGCGGCGCCGACGGCGGCGGCGACGGACGCCGCGGCCTCGGCGGGCAGGAGCAGCGGCGTGGCCGGGGCCGAGACGGTGACGGAGGACGAGCCGTACCGGGCGAGGAGGGAGCGCAGGTCGGTGGTACCGCTGGGCGCCGGCGGGACGATCGAGATCAGCTCGCGCAGCGCGGCCTCCTGCTCCCCCGCCAGGCGGCCCAGCTCGCCCGCCTCGCCCCCGAGCTCCCGGCCGCGCCGGTGCACCAGGGCGAGCACCTGGAGGACCGAGTCGTGGATGTCGCGGGCCAGCCGCTCGCGCTCGCGCTGGGCGGCCTCCATCTCGGCGGCCCGCTGCATGCGCTCCTCGGCCTGCTTGGCCAGCCGGGCCACGTGGCCGACGAGCCAGCCCGCCATGAGCAGCAGCACCGTCTCGTTGATGAGGACGGACGCCTCGTCGGCCCCGGAGCGGGACCAGATGTCACCGGCGGCGACCACGGCGGCCGCGAGCGTGCCGGCGCGGCGGCCGTGCCGCACGGCCCAGGCGAGCACGGGCGCGGCCATCCAGGTGGCGGGCACGGGCATGGTGCCGGTGGCCGTCTGCAGGGTGCCCTGCACGTACGGGCTGGCGAGCAGGCACGCCAGCGTCACCGCCAGGTCGGCGGACAGCAGGGGCCAGCGGCGCAGCGACTCGGCCGCGTAGGCGACGGTCGCGCCGGCCGTCCACAGGGCCATGACCAGGATGACCAGCCAGCCGAGCACCGGCTCGGCATAGCCGCGGTGCTGGGCCAGGAGCACGACCGCGTAGACCAGCGAGGCGACGCGGAAGACCGCGATCGCCCGCCAGAACGGCCCCTCGATAGCCATGAGTCCTTCTCATGTTTCCGACACGCGGGTTGACAGATAGTACGGATATCCATGCGAAAGGGACATCCGGGATGGCACAATCCGGGAACCCCTAATGCAAGGAACCGATAGATGACCGCTGTGAATCATTTCACCTACGGACTGATCACGCCGTTGCTCGCCTACGTCATGTCCTGCATCGGCTCGATGCTCGGACTGCGGCTCACCGCGCAGGCGCACGCCTCGCGCGGCGGCGCCCGCGTACGCTGGCTGCTCGGCGCGGCGATCTCCATCGGCGGCACCGGCATCTGGGTCATGCACTTCATCGCCATGATGGGCTTCGAGGTGGAGGGCACCCAGATCAAGTACGACGTGCTGCTCACCGTGGCCTCCGCGGTGGTGGCCATCGTGGTCGTCGGCACCGGCCTGTTCCTCGTCTCCTACGGCGGCGGCCGGGTCCTGGCGCTGCTCGGCGGCGGCCTGCTGACCGGGCTCGGCGTGGCCTCGATGCACTACCTCGGCATGTACGCGATGAACATGTCCGCCCACGTCTCCTACGACCGGCTCACCGTAGCCGCCTCCGTGGCCATCGCCGTGGTCGCCGCGACCGTGGCCCTGTGGTTCACCCTGCGTGTCAAGAAGCCGATCTGGATCACCGGCGCCGCCCTCGTCATGGGCGTGGCCGTCTCGGGCATGCACTACACCGGCATGTACGCCATGCACGTCTCGGTGGACGCCGAGCCCGGTGTCGTCGCCGGCGCCGACGCGCTCGACTTCCTCGTGCCGCTCATGACCGTCATCAGCCTCATCACCCTGACCATGCTCCTCATGGTCATCCTGTCGCCGTCGGAGGAGGAGCTGCACGAGGACGCGCAACTCGTCGCCAAGCTCGAACAGCGCCGCCGCGCCGCCCACCAGGAACAACTCACGTATCCGACGCCGATGCCGCGCCAGCAGCCGATGCAGGCTCGGCGAAGGTAGTTGCGCGGGCGACGACCGCCTGCTCATACTCCCTTATCGGTGGGTAAGGGATGGGTGGGGCATGTCGCCGATCGATCATTTCTCCTATGGGCTCTTAACGCCTGTAACCGCGTACATCATGTCCAGCGTGGGCTCCATGCTCGGCCTGCTGCTCACCTCGCGCGCGAGGCTGATCGGCGGGCGTGAGGCCAAGTGGTGGCTCATCGGCGCGGCCCTCGCCATCGGCGGCACCGGCATCTGGACGATGCACTTCATCGCCATGCTCGGCTTCTCCGTCGACGGCCTGGCGATCCGGTACGACGTCCCGCTGACCGCCGCCTCCGCGCTCGTCGCGGTCGTCGTCGTGGGGATGGGCCTGTTCCTGGCCTCCCACGGCGGCGAGCGGCGGGCCTACCTGCTCGGCGGCGGCGTCCTGACCGGCATCGGCGTGGCGGCCATGCACTACATGGGCATGGCCGCCTTGAACATGTCCGGCCACGTCTCCTACGACCCGGTCGTGGTGACGCTGTCGGTGCTGATCGCGGTGGCGGCGGCCACGGTGGCGCTGTGGTTCACGTTGCGGGTCAGCGGCGCGCTCAGGATCGGCGGGGCGGCGCTGGTCATGGGCGTGGCGGTGTCGGGCATGCACTACACCGGCATGTTCTCGATGTCGGTCGCCTCGCACGAGGAGATGACGGCGGTGCCCGGCGCGCGGGCCATCGACTTCCTGCTGCCGCTCATCGTCGGCATCAGCGTCATCACGGTGGGGCTGCTGCTCACCGTCATCCTGTCGCCCTCGGAGAAGGAGCTGCGCAGCGAGGCCGCGTACCGGGAGCGGCTGCGCGGGGGCGACGAGGGCGCGCCGGAGGTGGATCTCTTCGGCACGCCCCGCGGGTGAGCCACAAGACTGAGATACGGCTTGCACCGCATGGTGGGCCGCCGACTCTCCGCGGCGCAAGCCGTACCCTGAGGGGGTTGTAGCGGTAACCCCGCTGCCCTCAAGGTACGGCCGCCCGCTTGCGAGCCGCTTTCACCTGGTTATCCGGGCGGCACGGCGTTACCCGAAGAAGACCTCGGCCTCGGAGTAGCGCTCCACCGGCACGGTCTTCAGCTCGGCGGTGGCCTCGTCGAGGCCGACCCGCACGATGTCGGTGCCGCGCAGCGCGACCATCTTGCCGTAGTCGCCCTCGTGGGCCGCGTCGATCGCCTGCAACCCGAACCTGGTGGCCAGCACCCGGTCGTAGGCCGTGGGCGTGCCGCCGCGCTGGATGTGGCCGAGCACCGTCGTGCGGGCCTCCTTGCCGGTGCGCTTCTCGATCTCCTTGGCCAGCACCTCGCCAATGCCGCCGAGCCGCACGTGGCCGAACGCGTCGAGCGTGCCCGCCTGCAGCTCCATCTGCCCCTCGATGGGGTGCGCGCCCTCGGCGACCACGATGATGGGCGAGTAGCGGGTGCGGAAGCGGGACTCGACGTACTCGCAGACCCGGTCGATGTCGAACGGCTTCTCCGGGATGAGGATGACGTTGGCGCCGCCGGCCATGCCCGCGTGCAGCGCGATCCAGCCCGCGTGCCGGCCCATGACCTCGCAGATCAGCGCCCGGTGGTGGGACTCGGCGGTGGTGTGCAGCCGGTCGATGGCCTCCATCGCGATGTTGACCGCGGTGTCGAAGCCGAAGGTGTAGTCGGTGCCGGACAGGTCGTTGTCGATGGTCTTGGGCACGCCCACGACGTTGACCTCGCGGTCGTAGAGCTGCTTGGCGACGCCAAGGGTGTCCTCGCCGCCGATGGCGATCAGCGCGTCCACACCGGTGGCGGCCAGGTTCTCCTTGATCCGGCCGACCCCGTTCTCGATCTTCATGGGGTTCGTGCGGGAGGAGCCCAGTATCGTGCCGCCGCGCGGCAGGATGCCGCGCACGGCCTGGATGTCGAGGGGCATCGTGTCGCCTTCGAGGGGGCCGCGCCAGCCGTCACGGAAGCCGACGAACTCATGACCGTAGACGCTCACCCCCTTACGCACCACTGCCCTGATCACGGCGTTGAGCCCGGGGCAGTCGCCGCCTCCGGTCAGCACTCCAATACGCATGGCGGGTTCCTCCCAGATAGGGGTCACGAACCAGACCTTGATGTCAGACTCGCATTGTGCCCGGCATCACACACAGTGGTCTAGACCAAACGCCAGCCCGAAAAACTAAACCTGCGTCTGCTTGAAACTGCGGAGGAAATTTCATGATTGTGCTCGCGATTGACGCCGGAACAACCGGGGTAACGGCGCTGGTAGTTACAGAAAACGGGCAGATCATCTCCAAGGGCTACGAAGAATTCGCGCAGCATTTTCCGCGGCCCGGCCGGGTCGAGCACAACCCCGAGGACATCTGGCAGGCCACCCTCTCGGCGTGCGCCACGGCGCTGCGCGACGCCCCCGGGCCGCCGTCCTGCGTGGGCATCACCAACCAGCGCGAGACCGCCGTCCTGTGGGACCGGCGCACGCTCGCCGCGCCCCGCCGCGCGATCGTCTGGCAGGACCGCCGCACCGCCGCCCTGTGCGGGCGCCTGCGCGAGGCCGGGCACGAGCCGCGCGTGTCGGAGCTGACCGGGCTGCGCCTCGACCCCTACTTCACCGCGACCAAGCTGACCTGGCTGGCCGAGAACGACCCCCGGGTGTGGGACGGCGTCACGTCCGGAAATCTGGCCATCGGGACGGTGGACTCGTACCTCATCGCCAGGCTGACGGCGGGCGCGCGGCACGTCACCGACCCGTCCAACGCCTCGCGCACCCTCCTGTACGGGCTGGAGTCCGGCACCTGGGAGCCGGAGCTGTGCGAGCTGTTCGGGGTGCCGGAGGCGGCCCTGCCGGAGATCGTGCCCAATCACGGCCCGATCGGGCGTACCGACCCGTCGGCGTTCCTCGGGCTCGACGTGCCCATCAGCGGCGTCGCCGGCGACCAGCAGGCGGCGCTGTTCGGGCAGACGTGCTTCGACGTGGGCGACGTCAAGTGCACCTACGGCACGGGCTCGTTCGTGCTGACCAACCTCGGCGACCGGATCGTGCGCTCCGGCTCGGGGCTGCTGACCACGGTGGCCTGGCAGACGCCGTCGGGCGAGCGCACGTTCGCGCTGGAAGGATCGATCTTCGTGACTGGGGCGGCGGTGCAGTGGCTGCGCGACGGGCTCGGCGTCATCGGGACGGCCCCCGAGTCGGAGGCCGTCGCCCGCACCGTGCCCGACAGCGGCGGCGTCGTGTTCGTGCCCGCGCTGACCGGGCTCGGGGCGCCGCACTGGGACCCTCAGGCGCGCGGGCTGATCACCGGCATCACCCGCGGCACCACGCGGGCGCACCTGGTCAGGGCCACGCTGGAGGCGATCGCGTACGAGGTGCGCGACGTTGTCGAGTCCATGAGCCCCGAGCCCGGCGCCATCTCCGTGCTCAAGGCCGACGGCGGCGCCAGCGCCAACGACCTGCTCATGCAGCTCCAGGCCGACCAGCTCGGCACCCCGGTGGAGCGGCCCGCCGTCCAGGAGACGACCGCGCTCGGGCCGCGTTCCTGGCGGGGCTGGGGGCGGGCGTGTGGGGGTCGCAGGCCGAGCTGCGCAAGACCTGGCACCTCGAACGGCGCTTCGAGCCGGGCGAGCGGGACGACGCCGCCTACGAGCGGTGGCGCGCGGCCGTCCGCCTCGCGACCGCCGCCGCCCACGGCTCCTGACTCCGCCACCCACCCTCAAGACCCCGCGTCGCCGCTCCGGGCCCCCGCCGGTCGCGCGGACGGCGCCGACGAGGCGGACGGCGCGGGCGGCGGGTTGCCTGCCGGGCCTTCGGCGAAGCGGGTGAGGAGGTTGAGGGTGGCGCGGCGGGTGAAGGCGGCGGCCGCGTCGGTGACGCCGTGCCCGCAGCGCCGCCCGCGCAGCGCGCACACCCACCGCATGGTGCCGGAGGCGAACACCCCGGCCCCGCTCGGCGCCGTGTAGTACGTGCTGTGGCTGACGCTCGCCCGCCCGCCACAGGAGAACGGCGACTCGGCCAGCACCTGGACCCCGGCCGGCGAGCCCCGCGACACCCGGTCGGTCTCCACCCCGACCAGGCCGGGGAAGCGCCGCCCCTTCGTCCCCGCGAAGATCCAGTGCCCGGGCCTGCTCACCCGGTAGACCCCTTCGGCGGGGAAGCAGTCGTACATCTGCCCCACCAGCGCGCTCTCCGGCGCCGTCTCCCGCCACAGGTCGCACACCCGCTCCTTGTCGCACACGACCTGCCGGCCGCGCAGCGCGATGCGCCAGTAGACGGCGTTGGCGCCGAGGAAGGCGAGGTTCGTGCCGTGGTCCCTGGCCCGGGTGACGGTCGCGCGCATGCCGGGCGACCAGTACTCGTCGTGCCCGAGCGAGAAGAGCGCGCGGGCGCCGTCGAGCGCGCCGGGCACGAGGTCCAGGTCGGTCAGGTACGCCAGCGGCACCCCGCTCTCCTCGGCCACGGCCAGCGCGTCCTTCTCGAAGTCGAGGAAGAGCCGGGCGCCGGTGCCGTCGTAGGGGCGGTCGAAGGTGACGGCGCGCGAGCGGTGGCCGAACCCGCCGGGGCCGGTGTAGAGACTGCGGCCGCCCCACAGGTTGTACGCCTGCCAGGTGGTGACCGCGTTCACGATCACCACGCGCCCGGCGGTGGAGGCGGAGCGCACGGTGACGGGGACGTAGCGCTGGCCGCCGGTGGAGGCGTCGAGCCTGATGAGGTACGCGCCTTCGGGCCAGCCGGCGGTGTCCACGGTGAGCGACGGGCTCCAGTGGGCGGCGGTCACGGTGCCGTTCACGACCCGGGCCGGCGCCTGCCGGGTGCCGGGGGTGCGCGCCGACTCCCACACCTTGGCGGGGTTGGCGCCCATGCGGAAGGCGAGGGCGGTGAAGCGCGGAGCGGTGGTGGAGACGTGCAGCCGGAACCGCTCGCCCGGCAGCACGCTCACCCGGTCGGCGTAGCCCTCGATCTCGTGCTCGGCGCCGTGCCGGGTGATCCGCCACGACTCCTGGACGTCGGCGACCGGCGGCTTCGCGGGCCCCGCCGTCGCGGGCGGCGGGCGGCGGGCGGCCGGGTGGCGGGCGGCGGGCCGCAGGCGGCGGCCAGCAGGACGAGAGCGAGCAGGATTCGGCGCACGGGCCCATGGTCGTGACCGGTCGCGCGGGCGGGCCCCGACTTGGCGAACTCCTTACATGATCAACACGCAGGCCGGGCTTTCCACCTCGTACGACTCCCCGTCCGGCACCGGCACCCCGTCGTCCTGGAGCCGGAAGGAGGTGACGGTGCCGGCGTTCTGGTTGGCCACGTACATGCGGTCGCCGTCGATGGCGAAGTGCCGGGGCCAGGTGCCGCCGGAGGGCACCTCGGCCACCGGTGACAGGTCGGCCGCCCGCAGCACCGAGATCGTGTTGGGGCCACGGTTGGCGACGTAGACGAGGTCGCCGTGCACCTGGAGGTGCGAGGGCGCGTTCTCGCCCTCCTGCCGGGAGGCGCGCACGACCGTGCGCCGCTCGCCCTCGACGAGGGTCACAGTGCCGTCGAGCTCGCCCGCCACGTACAGACGCGAGCCGGCGAAGGCGAAGTGGCGCGGGCCGGTGCCGGGGGCCAGGGTGATCGGCTCCAGCGGGGTGCCGTCGAGGTGGTAGCGGCGGATCTCGTCGGTGCCGAGGTCGGAGACGTGCAGCAGGCCGTCGTGGAAGACGGCCTGGTGGGCGTGCGGGCCTTCCTGGCGTTCGGCGTTCGGGCCGGAGCCCTGGTGGCGCAGCACGATCGGCTCCCCGGCGAACGCGCCGCGCTCGTCCAGCCGGTAGAGGGTGGCGGTGCCGTCGCCGTAGTTGGCGACGGCGAGGAGGTGGCCCTCGGGGTGCACGGCGACGTGGCAGGGGCTGTGGCCCTCGCTGGGGCGCTCGTCCAGCGCGCCGAGCCTGACCCCGTCGGCCTGGAACGCGGTGAGCCAGCCGCGTTCGAGCTCGCCCACCGCGTACAGCACCGGCAGCGTGGGGTGGGCGGCCAGGAACGACGGCGCCGCCACCCGCGCCAGCCCCTGCTCCCCGGGGGCGCCGAGCGTGACGATGCCGGGGCCGTATCCGCCTATGCGCACGTGCTTCACAGCGGGATCCTCCTATGGTTGACTAAGGCAATGAGTTCGTTGACAGAGGCAAGGGTTTCTGAGGTCAGAGCCTTCAACCGGTTCTATACGAAGGTGATCGGCGCGCTCCAGGCGGGGATGCTCAACTCGCCGTACTCGCTGACCGAGGTGAGAGTGCTGTTCGAGCTGGCGCACGCCGAGCGCATGGAGACCGGCGAGCTGCGCGGGCTGCTCGGCCTGGACGCCGGATACCTCAGCCGCATCCTCGCCCGCTTCGAGAGCGACGGCCTGATCACGCGCGAGCGCTCGGCCGCCGACGCGCGCAAGCAGCTCGTCGCGCTCACCCCGGCCGGCGCCGAGGTCTTCGCCGCGCTCGACAAGCGCTCGTCGGAGGAGATCGGCGCCCTGCTCGACGGCCTGCCCGAGACCGACCAGGAGCGGCTGGTCGGCAGCATGGCCACGATCAGGCGGCTGCTGGGGGGCGGCGGGCAGGCGCGCGCGCCGTACGTCATCAGGCCGCCCCGCACCGGCGACCTGGGCTGGGTCGTCTACCGGCACGGCGCCCTCTACAGCGCCGAGTACGGCTGGGGCACCGAGTTCGAGCAGCTCGTCGCCCGGATCGTCGGCGACCTCGACTTCTCCCGCGACACCGGCTGGATCGCCGAGGTCGACGGGGAGCGGGCCGGCTGCGTGTTCTGCGTGCGGCAGGACGACACCACGGCCAAGCTGCGGATGCTGCTCGTCGAGCCGTCCGCCCGGGGCCTCGGCATCGGGCGGCGGCTCGTGGACGAGTGCCTGCGGCACGCGCGGGCCGAGGGATACAAGCGGATCGTGTTGTGGACGCGCGACTGCCTGGAGAGCGCGCGGCGCATCTACCAGGCGGCCGGGTTCGAGCTGGACTCGGAGGAGAAGGGGATGGAGAACGGGGTCGAGGTCACCGAGCAGATGTGGTCCCGAGACCTCTGACCCCCCTCAGCGAGGCCGGGCGCGGGGCCACCAGTTGAGCGGCCCCGCCAGGCGCATCAGGCTCGGCACCAGCACCGCCCTGATCACGGTGGCGTCCACCAGCACGGCCACCGCCATGCCGACGCCCAGCATCTGCACGAACGCCACCGACGCCGTCGCGTAGGCGGCGAACGACAGCGCCAGGATGCCGCCGGCCGCCGTGATCAGCGGCGCCCCCGCCTGAAGGCCCGTGGCCACGGCCGACTCCGTGTCGCCCGTCCGGTCGTACTCCTCCTTGATCCTGGACAGGAGGAAGACCTCGTAGTCCATCGACAGCCCGTAGGCGACGCAGAGCATCAGGATCGGGATGCTCGGGTCGAGCGTGCCCGTCGGGGTGAAGCCGAGCAGGCCGGACAGGTGGCCGTCCTGGAAAATCCAGACGATGGCGCCGAACATGACGCCGAGGCTGAGGACGTTCAGCAGCGTCGCCTTGATCGGGATGACCACGCTGCGCGTCATGAGGAACAGGACGGCGAACGTCACGGCCAGCATGAGCGCCAGCAGCAGCGGCAGCCGGTCCACGACCGAGGAGCGGTAGTCGGCCAGCTCGGCCGGGTAGCCGCCGACCAGCACCTCGAAGGGCGGCGGCACCGCGCGGACGGCCTCGACGAGGCGGACGGGGTCGTCGGCCAGCGCCGCCGCTGACGGGACCACCGACAACCACGTGCCCGGCCCCTCGAACCTGGCGGGCTCGCCGTCGCCGACGCGGGTGCCGCCCGCGTACGAGCCCGCCGCCGAGTCCACCTGGGCCACGCCGGGCAGCCTGGACAGGCTCGCGGCGTAGGGGGCGACGTCGCCCGCCACTGCGCCCTTGGACACGAGCTGGATGGCGTCGGTCTCCTCCGCAGGGAAGGACCGGCGGATGACGTCCTGCGTCTGCCGCGAGGACGCCTCCGGCGGCAGGATGCGGTCGTCGGCCACGCCGAACCGCAGGCCCAGGAACGGCGAGGCGAGCACCAGCAGCAGCGCCGTGGCCAGCCCGCCGAACACCAGCGGCCGGCGCATCACCCGGGTGGCCAGGCCGTGCCAGAAGCCGTCCGCCCGCTCGGGGACCGGCCTCCTCGGCAGGAAGGCGCCGCCGATCGCGGCCAGCACGGCGGGCAGCACGATCACCGCCGCCACCAGCCCGCCCGCCACGACCGCGATCCCGGCATAGGCGAAGGAACGCAGGAAGTCGAACGGCAGCGCGAACAGCACCGCCAGCGACGAAGCCACGGTCAGGCCGCTGAACAGCACCGTCCGCCCCGCGTGCTCGACGGCCCCGGCGACCGCGGCGGCCCGGTCCACGCCACGCCGCGTCTCCTCGCGGAAACGCTGGATGACGAACAGGCAGTAGTCGATGCCCAGGCCGAGGCCCATGGCGAGGGTCAGGTTGAGCGCGAAGGTGGAGATGTCGGCGAACAGCAGGACGCCGCCGAGCAGCGCCAGGCCGAGCACCATGGCGTACACGCCGGCCAGGATCGGCACCAGGGCCGCCATGACGCGCCGCTGGTAGAGCCAGAGCAGCACGAACGCCAGCGGGAAGATGACCAGCTCGGCCCGCACGAAGTCCTGCCTGGCCAGCGGCACCGTCTCCCTGAACACCTCCTCCCCTCCCCCGGCCCGCACTTGCAGCAGGTCACTCCCCCGGGTGATCTCGGGGACCAGCCGGGGCAGGACCTCGGCCCGCACGTGGTCGGCGTCGCCCGGGATGCGGACGACGATCAGCGCGTGCCTGCCGTCGCGGCTGCGCAGGGTGGCGGGCTTGCCGCGGGTCCAGTACGAGGCGGACTCGGCCACGCCCTCGTGGCGGCCGGCCCGCTCGGTCAGCTCCCTGCCCGCGGCCTCGACGGCCGGGTCGTCCACGGTGCCGCGCCTGGCCGTCACCAGGAAGATCATGTCGGGGCTGCCGGTGCCGAACCGCTCGACCAGCTCCCGCTGCGCCCGGTCCGACTCCGAGCCCGGCGCCTCGAACCTGGACAGCGACAACCCCGACGCCGCCCCCGCCGCCAGCACCCCGGCGCCGGCCAGCAGGGCCAGCGCGAGCGCGAGCACGAGCCGGTGGCGGCGGGCGAGAAAGAAGCCCAGCCTGCGCAGCGGCGGGCTCGCCGTGACCGGGCGGGCGCGGGTCGTCACCATGAGATCTCCCCGAAAACTCGGTAAACTGCTCGTGTTTTACGTTCAGACCCAGAAATACAAGTGAATGCTCGTATTTGTCAACGAGTCGTATCTCTCCACGAGGAGACCCATGCCTGAACGCACGGTCCGCCGGCAGGCGCGCGGCCTCAAACGCATGGCCGACATCCTCGACGCCGCCGAGCAGGTGATCGCCGAGGTCGGCTACCCCGAGATGACCACCAACCAGGTCGCCGCGCGGGCCGGGATGTCACCCGGGTCGCTGTACCAGTTCTTCAGGAACAAGGAGGAGATCCTCGACGGGCTCGTCACCCGCTACACCGACGACCGGCAGGCGTTCTGGGCCGACCGGCTCGCCGCCGTCACCCCCGAGGTGCCGCTGGAAGCGCTGGTGGGACAGCTCGTGGACGAGAGCGTGCGCTTCAAGACCGCGTCGCCCGCGTACTGGTCGCTCCTGTACGGCACCGCGACCGGCGACCGGCTCGCGGCGGCGTCACAACGGCTGCACGAGGACATCGCGGGGCACATCGCCGCCATGCTCCGCCGCCGCTCCCCCACCCTCTCCGAGGAACGCGCCCAGCTCACGGGCACCATGGCGCTGGCCATGGTGAAGGCGGTGATGCCGATGATCAGCACGTCGGGGCCGGAGCGGGCGGCCGAGCTCGTGACCGAACTCAAGCTGATGCTGGTGCGCTACCTGTCGTAGCCCCGCCCCGGCGCGCCTCGCCCAGGCGCGGGAGCTCGGGCTGAGGCTCGCGCCGGACTCCGGCCCGTGGCCTGAAGTCTGGACTTGGGCGCGCACGAGCCGAAGCCGCGCGACCGGCTTCGGCTCACGCGTTACAGCAGCCAGGCAGCTCACGCGTCACAGGACCGCGCGAACGACTTCGGGCGGGCCAGGCGGGCACGGCCGCGCGACCGACTCCCGAAGCTCGGCCGTCGCAGGGGCCGCGCGACCGGCTTCGGGCGGGTCAGGCGCGGAACGGGCCCGAGACCTCGAACGTGTGGCCCTCGGTGCGGCCGCGCCTGGCCGAGAAGTAGAGCCGCTCGCCGTCAGGGGAGAAGGCGAGCCCGGTCAGCTCGGCCCCGTCGTGCCCCTCCAGCCGCAGGAACGGCGTCACCGCCCGGTCGGGCGCGATGACGTCGATCTCGGGCCGCTCCCTGGCGACGTACAGATCGCCGGAAGGAGCGGCGGTGATGGCGCGCACGCCCTCGCACAGCCGGTCGAGGGTCGAGCTCTGCGCGTCGTACGCCCACAGGCCGGTGTCGCCCTTCGTGGTGAAGTAGCACACCCCGCCCGCGTAGTGGCAGCCGTCGCCGCCGTCGAAGTGGCGGGCGTCCTCGACCTGGTGGCGGGCCTCCTTGAGCAGGGCGGCCGGCGAGGGCACGGCCTGCCAGTGGCCGGAGGCGCACAGCACCTCCAGCGTGCCCTCCGTCAGGTCGCCCCAGTCACTGGGCCGGAAGCGGTAGAAGCAGCCGTCGGGCTCGTCTTCCGTCATGTAGATGACGCGGCGCTCGGGGTCGCAGGCGGCGGCCTCGTGCTTGAAGCGGCCCATCGCCAGGCGCGGCCGGGCGGCGCGGGCGCCGTAGGGGTCGCACTCGAAGACGCGGCCGCGGTGGCCGAGCTCGCACGACAGCCAGGTGTGCCACGGCGTGGCGCCGCCGGCGCAGTTGAGATCGGTGCCCGACAGGATGCGGTAGGCGTCGGCGATGCTGCCGTCGGCGCGGAACCGCAGCGCCGACGCGCCGCCGAGCAGGGGCAGCTCGGAGTTGCTGACGTAGATCCAGCCGCCGCCGTCGGGGAAACAGGCGCCGCCGTCGGGGGCCGCGTGCCAGGTCAGGCCGGCGACCTTCTCGCCGGATCGGGCGACGACCCGGCCGGTGAACCCTGGGGGCAGCGCCAAGCCACCCGTGCCTGCCAGGCCGAGCGGACCGTACGGGCTGACGCCGCCCGACACGAGCGGGCCCGTGCGGAGGAGAGTCTTGCGCGACATCGTGGGGCCTCCCTCTAGGTGCCACGCTAGTCGACCGCACCGACATGAATGGCAGGGACTCGCGACATCAAACTCTGCGCAAACCCCGCTTCCCGTTCGCCGGGCGGTCCGCGCGTGGTGACGTTCCGTACAGACGGCGGGGGTACGCGCTCCCGCGACCAGCCGCCGGACCATCGGCCGGGCGAGATGCGTGGAAGCGCGCCCGCCCGCGAAGATCGGACGGGGTGACAGCACTCTGTCGGGATCGCCCACGTCCGGACCTGGTCCCGTATTCAGCCGGCCGTCCCTGGCACGCGAAAGCCCGGGCGCGGGGCCCGGGCCGTCCTCGCGCTGGGGGTCAGCGCTGCGCCTGGAACATCCAGTGCTGCTTGTCGATCTCCTGCGCCACGGCGATCAGGAGGTCCTGGCTGACGGGGTCGGCCTCCTCGGTGGCGCGGATGCGCTCGTACATGCGCTTGCTGATGCCGTCGAGGACGTCGGTGATCGTCGCCAGCACCTTGCCGTCCTCGATCCAGCCGCTCTCCGGCTGCTGGATGTCGCTCGTGCGGGCGATCGTGGCGGCGCGGCCGTCCGGGTTGACGCCCAGGGCGACGGCGCGCTCGGCGATCGTGTCCATGTGCGTACGCGCCAGCGCGACGACCTCGTCGAGCTGGAGGTGGATCGAGCGGAAGTGCGTGCCGATGAGGTTCCAGTGCGCCTGCTTGGCGACCAGCGACAGGTCGATGAGGTCCACGAGGGCGCCCTGGAGGGCCTCGGCGACAGTGTTCTTGGCGTCGCCCGAGAGCGGGCCGGTGATGGTAGCCATGTCCTACTTCCTCCCCTTCGGTCGGAATTTACACATTTAAGAACGAAATCCGGGCGTCACATCTTCCGGCCTCCAACGACATTGACACTGTAATAGTGACAGTGTCATTGTGGGCTTATGAGTGACACCTGGACGATCGGCGAGCTGGCCGAGCACGCGGCGCGCACCCTGCGCGCCGGCGCGCCGTCCCCTCCCAACGGGCGGGTCCGCGACGTGCCGAGCGAGCGGCTCATCAGGTGGTACACCACGATCGGCCTGGTCGACCCGCCCCTCACCCGCCGCGGCCGCATCGCCCGGTACGGGCGGCGGCACCTGCTGCAACTCGTCGCCGTGAAACGCTTGCAGGCGGCCGGCCGATCGATCGCCGAGATCCAGGTCGTCCTGGCCGGCGCCACGGACCGCATGCTGGAATCGGCCGCCCACCTGGACGGCCCCCTCCCGGCACCGGCAGCCGCCGACGGAGCGAGGACGGCCCAGGGTGGAGGCGGCCACGCGCGGCCAAGCGAGACACAGGCGAGCGACGCGCCAGCGGGTCAGGCGCGGGCAGGCAAGGCGCCGGCAAGCCAGGCACAGCCGGGCCACGTGTGGCCAGACGAGGCCCAGGCAGCGCAGGCGCAAGCAAGCCAAGCGCAGGCGGGCGATGCGCAGGCGGCGATAGGCGAGGCGCAGGCGGGCGAGGCGTCGGAAGGCCACCGTGAGGCCGCAGCCCCGTCACGTGCGGCGGCGCCCGGCGGAGGCGAGTCCGTGCGCGGCAGGTTCTGGGCCGAGCGGCCCGGCGTCGGTGCGGCACCCGCCCATCCAGGGCAGCAGCCGGACGCGCTCCCCAGCGACGACCCCGCACGCGAGCGCGGCGGCGACCCCGCACGCGAGCATGGCGGCGACCCCGCGCGGCCCGGCGGTGACCCCGCGCGCGAGCCCGGCACCCAGCGATCCGAGGGCCCGGCACGGCCTGCGGGCACTCGCCCGGCCGCCATCCCACCGACCCCCGGCGCGGCCGGAGAGGCAGGCGTGCCGTCCGGTCGCGGCGCAGGCGGCGAGGCAGGAGCGCTACCGCTGGGCGGGCCGTCCCAGGCAGCGAGCGCGCCACCGAGCCCCGCCACGCCCGGCGACCGGGCGGGAACAGCGCCGAACCCCGCCACGCCCGGCGATCCGGCGAGCACAGCCGCGTCCGACGGCCCGGCGAGCACAGCTGCGGCCGGCGGCCCGGCGGGCACAGCGCAGAGCCACGGCACGTCCGGCGAATCGGGCGTGTCCTCAAGCCTCACCCCGGCCGGTCGAGTGGGCGGGTCGCCGGATCGCACCCTGTCGCGGGAGCCCGGGGCGCGCGGGGAGGGTGGCGAGCGGGTATGGGGCGCTGGGGTGCGGGGTGTGGTGGTGACGGGGGTCAGGTTGGGAGACGGGGTGCGGCTGGTGCTGGACACGGGCCGGGTGCCGTCGGAGGAGGACGTTCAGGCGGTGCTGGCGGCGGCGCGGCCGCTGCTCGCGGTGCTCGAAGAGAGGGAGCTGACATGAGGATCACTTCGCTGGAGCCCGCACGGTGCGCGCCGGTGCCGGACGCCGGGTTCGGCGCGCTGCTGACCGAGCGCGGCAACCTGCCGCTGGAGAGCGTGGACGTGGCCGCCGACATCTCGGGCCTGATCGCCGGGGTGGAGGTCACCCAGGGGTTCAGGAACCCGTTCGACGTCACGCTGGAGGCCACGTACGTCTTCCCGCTGCCCGACCGCGCGGCCGTCACCCGCTTCCGGATGGAGGCCGACGACCGGGTCGTCGAGGGCGTGCTGAAGGAGCGCGGCCAGGCCAGGGCCGACTACGACCGCGCGCTGCGCGAGGGCAGGCGGGCGGCGATCGCCGAGGAGGACCGGCCCGACGTGTTCACGATCAGGGTGGGCAACATCCTGCCCGGTGAGCGTGTGTCGGTGTCGCTGACGATGAGCCAGCCGCTGCCGTACGAGGACGGTGCGGCCACGTTCCGGTTCCCGCTGGTGGTGGCCCCGCGGTACGTTCCGGGCACCCCGCTCGACGGCCCGCCGGCCGGTGACGGCACCGCGCCCGACACCGACGCGGTGCCGGACGCGTCGAGGATCAGCCCGCCGGTCCTGCTGCCGGGCTTCCCCAATCCGGTACGCCTGTCGCTGACCGCCACGGTGGACGCGGCCGGGCTGGAGCTGCGCGAGCTGGCCTCCAGCCTGCACGTCGTCGAGGAGGAAGGCCATGCGGAAGGGCGCGGTGAGAGGCGGACCGTGCGGGTGCGGCCGGGTGAGCGGCTGGACCGGGACTTCGTGCTGCGGCTGTCGTTCGACGCCTCCACGTCGCTGCAGCTCGACGGTCAGGGCACGTTCGCGCTCACGCTGCTGCCCCCGCCGCTGGAGGGCACCCGCACGCCGCGCGATCTGGTGCTGCTGCTCGACCGTTCCGGCAGCATGGGCGGCTGGAAGATGGTCTGCGCCCGCCGGGCCGCCGCCCGCATCGTCGACACGCTGACGCCGCAGGACAGGTTCGCGGTGCTGACGTTCGACTCCGTGGTGGAGCAGGCGTTCGAGGGGCTGGTGGAGGCGTCCGACCGCAACCGGTACCGCGCGGTCGAGCACCTGGCCAGGGTGGACGCCCGCGGCGGCACCGAGCTGCTCGAACCGCTGCGCCAGGCCACCACCCTGCTGGGCGGCGCCGAGCCCGGGCGCGAGCGGGTCGTGGTGCTGGTCACGGACGGGCAGGTGGGCAACGAGGACCAGATCCTGGAGCAGGCGGGCGGCGCGCTGTCGGCCATGCGCGTGCACACGGTCGGCATCGACCGGGCCGTGAACGCCGGGTTCCTCGGCCGGCTGGCCGGGCTCGGCGCGGGGCGGTGCGAGCTGGTCGAGTCGGAGGACCGGCTCGACGCCGCCATGGACGCCATCCACCGCAGGATCGGCGCCCCGCTGGTCACCGACCTGTCGCTCAAGGACCTCGACGTCGAGCCCGGCACGGTCACCCACCTGGGCTCGATCTTCCCGGGCGTGCCGCTGCGCGCGTACGGGCGTTACCGCGAGGGCTCCTCGGTCACCGTGCGCGGCACCGCCGCGGGCGGGCCGTGGGAGGAGCGGGTGCCCGGCGTGACCACCGCCAATCCGGCCCTTCGCGCGGTGTGGGCGCGGGCGCACCTGCGCGAGCTGGAGGACCGGTACGCCATGGGCGAGCACGACCTGGAGCCCCGCATCGTGCGGACGTCGCTGGAGTACGGCGTGCTCTGCCGGTTCACCGCGTACGTGGCCGTGGACACCCGCCAGGTCGCCGGCGAGGGCCCCGAGCACCGCGTCATCCAGCCGGTGGAGCCGCCGAGCGGCTGGGAGCTGCCGAGCGCGGCGCCGGCGGCGGGCGCGTTCGCGGCCGGCATGATGCTGACCTCCGCCCCGATGGCGGCGCCCCGGATGCGGATGTCCGCGCCCGGGCTCAGCCCGTCCGACCTGGACCAGGGGTTCGTGGGCACGGGCTCGCAGGAGGGCGGCCCGGTGTTCGGCGCTCCCGGAGGCGCCCCTGACGGCGCTCCTGGTGGCGCTCCTGGTGGGGGTGCTCCCGGTCACGGCATGGTGCCGCCGTCCGCGCCCGGCCGGCCGGCGATGCCCGCGCCGGCCGCTCCCCGTGGCGGTCCCTGGCCGAAGACCGGCGGGCGGCCCACGCACCGGCTGGAGTCGGTACGTCCCCAGCTCGTCGCCGAGCTCGACCGGCTCAACGCCCTGCCCGCGCCCGACCTGCTGTACCTGGCGGACCTGGGCACCCGGCTGGCCGCGCTGGCGGCGTTCCTCGGCGGGAACGAGGACCTGGAGACGCTGGCCCGCGAGCTGGAGGGCGCCGAGCGGCCGGGCGCGGACGCGCAGGCGCTGCACGACCGCGCCGTCCAGGTGCTGACGACGCTCACCGGCGGCGGCACGCCCGCCCCGCCCGGGTCCCGGCGCCGCCCCAGTCCCGGGCCCCAGTCCCCGTCCCGGGCCCGCAGCCCCCGGAGGCGAAGCGGCGCGGCCCCTTCTGGAAGCGCACCTGACAACCCGTGTGACGGGCGGCCGAGCGACCGCCCGTCACATGATCGGGGTCCATTCCCGCAGCAGCACGACCTGGGAGCCGTCCACCGCCGCGTACGGATCCTCCCGGAGGATGTCCCGCAGCTCGGCCTCGTCCGCCACCTCGTACACGTGCAGCGCCCCGCTGTCGTCCGCCCACGGCCCGGCGGTCACCAGCCGCCCCTGCTCCTTGAGCCGCCGCAGGTGCTCCCGGTGGGCGGGGCGGGCCGCGAGCCGCCGGGGGTCGCCGTCGAAGGCCAGTTGCACCACGTATCTCGCCATGCCCCGCACGTTAGGCCCGGGCCGTCCCGGTGGTCAGCATCGTGCGGCACGGCCGTGGTGTATCACGGGATACATGACGTACACGCTGGCCGATCTCCCCATGCTCGGCGGGCTCGGTGAGGAGCGGCTGCGGGGGCTGGCGGCGCGGGCCCGCCGGCGGCGGTATGCGGCCGGGCAGGTGCTGTGCACGGAGGGGGATCCGGCCGACGACCTGATCGTGCTGCTGGACGGGCGGGTCAAGGCGGCCCGGGTGAGCGCCGAGGGCCGGGAGGTGGTGCTGGCCGTGGAGGGGGCGCCGGTGGCGTTCGACAAGACGGCGCTGCTGGTGGACGGCGCGCACCGCGCGACCCGGACGGCGCTGACGGCGGTGGAGGTGGTGTACCTGCCGCGCGCCGCCGTGCTGGAGCTGGTCGGCGCGGAGCCGTCGGTGGCGGCGCGGCTGCTGCGCACGCTGGCGGCGACCGTGCGCGACCTCGACGAGCGGCTGCTGGACGCGTCGGTACGGGACGTGCCGTCGCGGGTGGCGGCCTGGCTGGTACGCCGCGGCACCGCTAGTTGGTCGACGATCTCGGGCCCGCGGCGGTACCGGGTGCCGCTGGACGGAGGGCAGGCCGGTCTGGGGGCCGAGATCGGGGCGACCAGGGTGAGCGTCAACCGCGCCCTGCGGGCGTTCGAGCGCCGCGGGCTGATCGAGATCGGCACCGGCGAGGTGATCGTGCTGGACGGCCCGTCCCTCGCCCACGCCGCCGCCCACGGCACCCCACGGGCCGCCACACGGCCCGCCCACCAACCCGCGGGCCGCCGTGTCGGCTCGCCGTGAACGTGCCCGCGCGGGCGGACGGGCGTGCGGTGTTCCGGCGGCCCCGTACGCTGGTCAAGTGATGACACTTGTCCTGGACGGCGGCCTGGCGACGCGGTTGGAGGAGCTCGGCGCGGACCTGAGCGACGAGCTGTGGTCGGCGCGGCTGCTGCTGGAGGAGCCGGCGCTGATCAGGCGCGCGCACGCCGACTACTTCGCGGCCGGGGCCGACGTGGCGACCACGGCCAGCTATCAGGCGACGCTGCCGGGGTTCGCGCGGCGCGGCCTGGGTGTGGCGGAGGCGGAGCGGCTGATCCGGCTGTCGGTCGAGCTGGCCGCCCAGGCGCGGGACGAGGCGGGGCACGGGCTGGTGGCGGCCTCGGTGGGCCCGTACGGCGCCTATCTGGCCAACGGCGCCGAGTACACCGGCGACTACGACCTCGACGAGGACGGCCTGTACGCCTGGCACCTGCCGCGCTGGGAGATCCTGGCGGCGGCCGGGGCGGACCTGCTGGCCTGTGAGACGATCCCGTCGTTCCCTGAGGCGCGGGCGCTGGCGGCGCTGCTGGCCCGCACTCCGGGGGTGAAGGCGTGGGTGAGCTTCTCGTGCCGCGACGGGGAGCGGCTCAACGACGGCACGCCGATCCGGGAGGCGGCGGCGTTGTTCGCGGGAAACCCGCAGGTGGTGGCGGTGGGCGCCAATTGCACGGCGCCGCGCCACATCCCGGGGCTGATCTCGTGCCTGGCGGGCGGCCTGCCGGTGGTGGTCTACCCCAACTCGGGCGAGTCGTGGGACGCCGGCGCCCGCCGCTGGCTGGGCCTGGCGGACCCGGTCGAGTTCGGCCGGGCCGCTCAGGAGTGGCAGCGGGCGGGCGCGTCGCTGATCGGCGGCTGCTGCCGTACGACGCCGGAGCACATCAGGCACATCCGCGCCCGCCTGACCTGAGCCGGCACGATCACATCAAGCAGGTCCGCGCGTCCGGCCTGAGCCAGGCCCAAGCACATCAGGCGGATTCGCGCGCGCCCGGCCTGAGCCACCAGCCGGTGAGCAGGCCGCCCGCGAGCACCACGGCGGCCACGACACGGTATCCGGTGCCCATCCCGTACGTGGCCATGACCGTCCCCATGACGGCGACCCCGACGGCGCTGCCGAGCTCGCGGGTGGCGCTGTTGAGGCCGGAGCCGAGGCCGGCGCGCTCGCGGGGCAGCGCCGCCATGATCTCGTGCGAGAGCACGGGCAGGCACAGGCCCATGGACGCCCCCATGATCACCAGTCCGGCGGCGTACAGGGGGTAGGGCATGGTGGCGCCGGCGAAGGACAGCAGGGCCAGCCCCGCCACGTTCCCCGCGAGCCCGGCCAGGACGGCGGGGCGCGGGGCGAAGCGGCCCGCCAGCCGCGACAGGACGATCATGGGGATGACGAGCGGCACGATGGCCACCCCGGTGAGCAGCGGTGAGAAGCCCTTGACCTCCTGGAGGAAGCGGGCGTTGACGAAGAACAGCGCGAACAGCCCGAAGAAGGTGACGGCCACGCCGAGCGTCCCGGCGCGCAGCCGCGCCGACGCGAACAGCCGGGGTCGAGCAGCGGCGCGGAGGCGCGCAGCTGGTGCGCGACGAAGCCGGCGAACAGCACGGCCGCCACGCCGAACGCCGTCACCACCAGCCCGCTCCCCCATCCGGCCTCGGGCCCCTCGATGATCCCGGTGAGCAGCGCCACGGACGCGGCGGTGAGCAGCACCGTGCCGGCCAGGTCGAGGGCGGCGGGGTGCCGGGGCACGCGCGGCACCATCACGGCGACCAGCGCCGCGAGCGCGGCGGCCAGCAGCACCGGCACCCCGAACAGCGCCCGCCACGGCAGGTACTGCATGACCAGCCCGCCGCCCAGGTTGCCGATCACGCCGGCGGCGCCGGTGGCGGCGGTCCAGGCGGCGACGGCGGCGCCGCGCTCGGCGGGCGGGTAGACACCGACGGTGATGGCCAGCGAGGCCGGCATGACCATGGCGGCGCCCGCGCCGCTCAGCGCCCTGGCGGCGATCAGCGTGACGACGTCCGGCGCGAGCGCCGCCGCGAGGCATCCGGCCGCGAACACGCCCAGCCCGGCCAGCAGCACCCCTTGCGGCCGAAGCGGTCGCCGGCCGCGCCGGCGGGGATGAGCAGGCAGGCGAAGACGATGACGTAGGCGTCGACGATCCAGAGGATCTGCGCCTGCGAGGGGTGCAGCTCGGAGGCGGCGAGCGTGGGGATGGCGAGGTTGACGGCGGCGACCAGGGCGACCGCGAGCACCACGGACGCGGCCATGACGGCCATGATCCGGGTGCGGGACCGGACGCCCGGCTCCAGCGTAAGGGTGGACATGCGAAACCTCCGGCGAGGTCAAGGGGTGATGGAGTGCGGCGGAGGCCTCCCGCGTTCCTCACCGTAGACTCGACCCTGACCTGACCTCAAATGCATCTTTGGCAGGTGATACATGCGTCAGACGCAACCGAGCTTCGACCTGCTGATCGCCCTCGACGTGCTGCTGGAGGAGGGCAGCGTCTCGGCGGCGGCGCGGCGGCTGCACCTGTCGGAGCCGGCGATGAGCCGCACGCTCGGGCGCATCCGCGCGGCCATGGGCGACCCGGTGCTGGTGCGCTCGGGCGGCAGATGGTGCCGACACCCCGGGCGCTGGCCGTGCGGGGCGAGGTGCGGGCGCTGGTGGAGGCGGCCAGGAAGGTGTTCACGCCGCCGGGCGAGCTGGATCCGGCCACGCTGGAGCGCAGGTTCGTGATCCTGGCCTCCGACGTCGTGATCACGGCGGTGAGCGTGCCGCTGCTGACGGAGGTGAGCCGGTCGGCCCCGGGGGTGCGGCTGCACTTCGTCCCGGAGGGGCACGGCGACGCGCAGGCGCTGCGTGACGGGAGCGCCGACCTGGAGGTGACGGGCATGGAGGACCCGGCGCCGGAGATCCGGGTCGAGCCGCTGACGGAGGACCGGGGCGTCGGCGTCGTGCGTCCCGGGCATCCGATCCTCGACGGCGGGCCGGTCACGGCGGCCAGGTTCGCCGCGTTCGAGCACGTCATCGCCACCCGGCGGGGGCGCACGGCGGGGCCGGTGGACGAGTTGCTGGCCGGGATGGGGCTGGCGCGGCGGGTGGCGGGCTCGTTGCCGACGTTCGGGGCGATGCTGCTCGCGGTGCGCGAGTCGGGGCTGGTGGGGATGACGCCGGAGCGGCTGACCAGGCCGATGTACGAGGCGCTGGGGCTGGTGACGTTCGCGGTGCCGTTGGAGCTGCCGCCCATGACGATCTCGATGGGCTGGCACCCGCGCTACGACGCCGACCCGGCGCACGCCTGGCTGCGCGAACGCGTCCGGGAGGCCCTGACCCGCCACCCCACGTAGAGAAGAAAGGGGGCGGCGCCGACCGAAGAAGCGGCGCCGGCCCAAGAGGCGGTGCCGGCCGCCACCACGCCCGGCCGGCACGCCCAGGCCACGCCCTCCGGCGTTACGCGGTCGCCGTGGCGGCGCTGCGGCGGCGGAACAGGACGCGGTCGAGCGCCAGCGCGCCGCCTCCGGTGAACCCGACGGCCAGGCTGGCCGCGGCCAGCGCCAGCACGAACTCGTAGCCGCCGTCGCCGGCCAGCCCGTTGGAGCCGTGCACGAAGGCGATCGCGCCCAGCATGTCGAGGGCGAGCAGCGTGCCGGCGATCGGCAGCGCGACGCCGAGGATCAGCGCCAGGCCGCCGGCGACCTCCAGCACGGCCACCGCGGGCGCGGCCAGGCCGGCCAGCGGGATGCCGACGGACTCGAAGAACTTGGTCGTGCCCGCGATGCCCATGGTCGCGAACTTCTGGTAGCCGTGCACCAGGAAGATCACCCCGATGGCGACCCTCGCCAGCAACAGGACGACGGGACGCGCCTGATCCACCATGCGAACTCTTCCCCCTCGATGGATGTTCAGATTTGAACAACGACTCTAGCAGTGATTTGTTCAAATTCGAACGACAGTACACTGAATCGGTGACGGACATCCGATGGCTGGACGCGACCGAGATGGCGGCGTGGCGCGCCTTCGTGTCCACCTCCCACCTGCTCGAGCGGCGGATCGAGGAGCAGCTCAAGGCCGCCGCCGGCCTCACGCACCCGCAGTACGAGATCCTGGTGGTCCTGTCGGAGTCCCCCGGCCGGCAGATGCGCATGACGGAGCTGGCGAGAGACGTCGTGGTGTCGAAGAGCGCGCTGACGTACCAGATCAACCAGCTCGAGAAGGCGGGGCTGGTGGAGCGGGCGACCTGCCCGTCCGACGAGCGCGGCGTGCTGGCGGTGCTGACCGAGAAGGGCGCGCGCTGCCTGGAGCAGGTGGCGCCCGGTCACGTGGAGGTCGTGCGCGCCTTCCTGATCGACCGGCTCAGCCGGGAGGAGCTGCGCACGATGACGAGCGCCATGCGCCGCACCGAGGAGGCCTTACGCTCCTCGGCGTGACCTCCCGGCTCACTCGCTCTTGCCCGCGGCGGCGGCCCGCGCGGCACGCTCCATCTCGACGCGGGCGCTGGCGGCGTACTTGTCGACGTACTCCTGGCCCGACAGCTCCATCAGCGCGTACATGATCTCGTCGGTCACGGCGCGCAGCACCAGCCGGTCGTCCTCCATGCCGTAGTAGCGGGAGAAGTCGAGCGGCTTGCCGAACTTCACGCCCGGCCGGATGCCCAGCTTGGGGAACAACCGCCCCGGCGGCATCATCTCGTACGTGTTGATCATCGCCCACGGGATCACCGGCACCCGCGACTCCAGCGCGAGCCTGGCCACGCCGGTCTTGCCCTTGTAGAGGCGGCCGTCGGGCGTGCGGGTGCCCTCGGGGTAGATGCCGAGGATGTGGCCCTCGCGCAGCACGCGCAGTCCGGTGCGCAGCGCGGCCTCGCTGGCCTTGCCGCCGGAGCGGTCGATCGGCACGGTGCCGACCCCGCTGAAGAACAGGCGGGTGAAGAAGCCCTTGATGCCCCGCCCGGTGAAGTAGTCGGCCTTGCCCAGCGAGATGACCTTGCGCCGGATCTGCAGGGGGCCGAAGAAGTGGTCGGCGAAGGACAGATGGTTGCCGGCCAGGATGGCGGGCCCCTCCTTGGGGACGTTCTCGGCGCCTTCGGTCCACGGCCTGAAGATGAGGTGGAGGAACGGCCCCAAGATGGCCTTGACCACCCAGTAGAACACCCTGGCACCTCTTCCTGCGCACTTCTCGTCGGCGGGCATCGTCAGCAGTGGGCAGAGTCATCTTCCCATCTCGACGGCCATGCTCCTACATCAGCTCTCGCACAAATACCCCGGAACATGCGACGATCGGGCCGTTCCGGCGGAAATTGCCGGAATGAAACGGCACAGAGGAGCTGTTATGCCGCTCATGCCAGGCGCGGAGCCCTACCACCACGAAGCAGGCCAGATCGGCGTGCTGCTGTGTCACGGCTTCACCGGCACGCCGCAGTCCCTGCGACCATGGGGGGAGTACCTGGCCGGTCAGGGGATCAGCGTGTCGCTGCCCCGCCAGCCCGGGCACGGCACCAAGTGGCAGGAGATGAACCGGACGCGCTGGGAGGACTGGTACGCCGAGGTGGAGAAGGCGTTCGCCGACCTCCAGGGCCGGTGCGCGGAGGTGTTCGTGGCAGGGCTGTCGCTGGGCGGCTGCCTGGCGCTGCGGCTCGCCGAGGTGCACGGGTCCGCCATCAGAGGGGTGATGGTGGTGAATCCCTCGATCGCCAACGACGTGCCGCTGCTCAAGCTCGCTCCGCTGCTCAAATGGTTCGTGCCGTCGGTGCCCGGCGTCGCCAACGACGTCAAGAAGCCCGGGGTGCGCGAGCTGGCCTACACTCGCACTCCGGTGAAGGCGGCGGCGTCGCTGCCGGGGCTGTGGTCGCTGGTGCAGGCCGACCTGGCGAAGGTGACCCAGCCACTGCTGGTCTTCCACAGCCGGGACGACCATGTGGTGAAGCCGACGAGTGTCGCGATCATTCGCGCGAAGGTCCCGCAGGCCACGATCGAGGAGCTTACCGATAGCTACCATGTTGCGACACTTGACAACGATGCCGACAGGATCTTTGCCGGGAGCCTCGACTTCATCCGGACACATGCCTCGGTACCCTTGCAGAGGGACTGATCGCACCCAGGGGGAAGTCGCGATCGCTGCGGAGAGGCCCATCTAGGTGACGCCCCAGAGTGACGAGGACGAGGTCTGGCGGCAGATCGTCGCGTCCTTCAACGACACCGCCGAGCGCGACTCGGCCGATCAGCCATGGCCCGACAGCGAAAACCTGCCTGCCGAGCCCACCCGCCGGGTCGTCAAGCCCTCGGAGGAGGAGCCCGCGCACGACGTCTCGCCGGGCTCCCTCGACTCCCTCGACGACGGCCCGCTGCTCGACCGCGACCGCGGCGACGGCGACGGTGAGGGCGAGGAGGACGAAGGCCACTTCGAGCCTCCGCCGCCGCCTCCGCTGCCCAAGCTCGACCTGCCGACCAAGCTGGCGTGGGTGGCGCTGTTCGGCGGCCCCGCCTACCTGCTGGTCGCGGCGATGGCGAGCTGGCACATGGAGGGGTGGGCGCTGTTCACGGCGGTGGCGGCGTTCATCGGCGGGTTCGTGGCGCTGGTGGTGCGCATGGGCGACGGCCCGCCCAACGACTCCGGCTGGGACGACGGCGCCGTGCTGTAGGCGCCCGGCGCGGGCTCACGACTTCGCCGTGGTGGTCTTGGGGGCGAACGACTCCACCACGTCGCTGTAGCGGTCTTTCGCGTCGACGGCGTGGCCGACCGCCCACACGGTGCTCCTGCCCGCCAGGTACGCCACCGCCTGCAGCCGCACGCTGCTCCTGCCCTGCTGGGCGTCGCCCCTGATGGTCTCGCACCGGCCCTTCTCGCAGCGCAGCATGAACGGCTCCGCGGCCCGCGAAGGGTCGTAGCCGGTCATCCAGTAGCGGCCCTTGCCGTCGCCGGTCACGCCGTACAGCCTGGCCTCGGAGGCGGGCAGCTTCAGCTCCCGCCACCGCTTGCCGTTCCAGGTCAGGGCGAGCGGCACGATGTCGCCGGGGCCGCGGTAGACGCCGCCCACGGCCAGCGCCTGCTTGGAGCTGTCGACCTGCACGTCACGCAGGTAGCCGCCGGGGACGGGCGGCAGCGGCATGGACTTCCACGAGCCGCCCGAGTAGTGCATGACCAGCGGCTCGGTGCCGGTGTCGCCGACGGCGAACCCGCCGGAGACCGCGTACAGGGCGCCTTCGTCCTTGGTCTCCTGCGCCGTCCAGGTGCTGCCCTGGCCGGTGAGGATCAGCCCGTTCTTCTCCCGGCTGCCGACCGCCACGATCTTGCCCGACTTGGCGTCGACGCCGCCGAGCCAGTCGCCGGCCCGCAGGGCGGACGGCCTGACCCGGTCGAACCCGGCGGTGTCGCCGTGCGCGAGGTACGGCAGCCCGTCGTGCCCGTCGCCGACCGCCCACACGTCGGACGGCGAGGCGGCGGCCAGACCGCGCAGGCTGCCCGCGGCGGTGTTGTCGCGGATGCCGATCTCCGCCCACCTGCTGCCGTCCCAGTGGCGGATGGTGCCGCGGTTCTTCCAGACGTCCCAGATCTCCTGCTGGCCCACCGCCCACACGTCGCTCGGCGAGACCGCCAGCACGTCGGAGAGCGAGCCGTCGACCTGGAGGCGCACGCTGGTCGACTGCTGCCACGCCTCGATCTGCGCGGGGCGGGGTTCGGCATGCGCGGCGGGCGTGACCTGCGTCCAGGCCACGGACGTCGCCAAGATCAAGGAGAGCGCACGCCGCTGAAAGCGACGGGTCATGAAGGAAATGCTACGGGCTGGACAGCCTGTCTTGCCCGCTAGTGCCCAACTCTCAGCTCCGCGACGACCGGCAGATGGTCGCTGGCCCCGGTCAGATCGGCGCTCGCGGCCCGCACTCCCCCGCACGACACGACGTGCGTCCCGCGCGCGGCGAACACCCCGTCGATGCGCGCGGACGGCTTCCCGGCCGGGAACGTCAGGCCGTCGCCCTCGGGCGCCACGGCGTAGCAGTCGGCCAGCCGCCCGGCCAGGTAGCGCCAGGCGGGGCGGTGCGGATGCTCGTTGACGTCGCCGGCCAGCACGACGGCCGCGCCGTGCCTTGCGGCCACGTCCTCCATCAGCGCCACAGCCTCGACGGCGTGCCGCATCCTGGCCGCGTCGTGCAGGTCGAGGTGGAGCGAGCCGACGGCCAGCCGCGCCCCCTCCGCCTGCACCACGGCGACGGCCAGCGCGCGCCGCTCCAGGCCGAGGAAGGCACGCAGCCGGCGGGTCTCGGCGTGCAGGACGCGGGCGCGCGGCCCGACCAGGACGGCCACGCCGCCCACCCGGCCCGGCGTCGCCACGGACAGCCCCGAGGCGGCGGCCAGCGCCGCCCGCCTGGCCCGCCAGCGCAGGAACCTGGGCGCCTCCTGCACGCACAGCACGTCGGCGCGGGCGTCGGCGATCACCCTGGCCAGCGCGGGCACGCTGTCGCGCAGCCCGTGCAGGTTGTACGTGCCGACCCTGATCGTCACAGGCGTCACAGGTGTACGGACGTCAAGAGCGTCAAGAGCGTCACGGCATCGGGCTCAGCGCTGCCTGGCCAGGTCGGCGGCACCCACGACGCCGGCGGAGGCGCCCAGCTCGGCCAGCCTGATCTCGGCCAGCGGCCGGTGCCCGTGCCCGGTCAGCCGCTCGGCGAAGGTCTGCCTGGCCCGGTCGATGAACAGGTCGGCCGCGCGGGACACGCCGCCGCCGACGATGAAGCAGCCGGGGTCGAGCACGGCGGCCAGGTCGGCCATGCCCTGCCCGAGCCAGTCGGCCAGGCTGCCGAACGCGTCGAGCGAGGCCTCGTCGCCCTGGCGCGCGGCCTCGGTCACCTCCTCGCCCTCGATCTTGCCGCCGGCCAGCCCCAGCAGGATCCTGGCCCGCTCCGGCTGCGCCTCGGCGATCTCCCGGGCGTCCTTGACCAGGGCCTGGCCGCTGGCGTACTGCTCCCAGCAGCCGATGTTGCCGCAGCCGCACTGCCGCCCGCCGGGCAGCACCTGCATGTGGCCCAGCTCGGCGCCCATGCCCCAGCGGCCGCGGTAGAGCTCCCCGCCGATGACGATGCCGCCGCCGATGCCGGTGCCGAGCGTCAGGCAGACCACGTGGGACTGCCCCCTGCCCGCGCCGAACCTGGTCTCGCCCCAGGCCATGGCGTTGGCGTCGTTCTCGATGACGACCGGCAGGCCGACCAGGTCGCTGATCTTCTTCTGCAGCGGCTCCTCACGCCAGGCGAGGTTGGGGGCGAAACGCACGACGGACCTGGTCTCGTCCACGAAACCGGCCGCGCCGACGCCCACGGCCTCGATCGTCCGGTCTCTGGACAGCTCGCGTACGACGTCGGCCACCGTCTCGGCGACCACGTCGGGGCGGTCGGCGGCGGTGGGCCTTAGCGTGTGTTCGACGATCTCGCCATTGTCGTCGACCACACCGGCGGCCACCTTCGTCCCGCCGATGTCGACACCGATCGTGAGCATGCCCCGCGTCTCCTCTAGTTCAGATCTATGTGTTCCACGTCGTCACGCTGCCCGTCGCGGCGGCCCTCATGCTGGTCGCCGCCCGGCCTGCCGGTGCTGCGGGGGCCGGCCTGCTCAGCGCGTCGAGCGCGCCCTTGAAGGCGGCGAACAGCTCGCCGCCCGCCGCCATCAGGTGCCCGGCCACGTCGCCGCCGGACTCGCGCTGCGCCGCGATCGCCCGGCAGACGGGGCAGGCGCGGCAGATGTACTCGTCGTGGGGCTCGGACACGGCCTCCTCCCAGACGTCCCGCTCCCTGCGGCCACCGCCGCCGGTGAAGGAGTTGAGCACGCTCCTGCCGACCTGGCGGGTGGCCCGCCCCTGGATCGAGTCGAACAACTTGCGTGCCTCGTCGGCGACGGTCCCGATCGGGTCCCTGTTCTGGCTCTCGCTCATCTTGGCCCTTCCTGGCGTTTGGGGTCGCTCCTCCATTTCAACTCCTCAGGTCGCCGATTCGCTCCCCGAGCCGGATGATGGTGCGGACCCCGCCCCTCCGGGCTCGTCCTCGGGCTCGTCCTCTTGTGCCGCCCACCGCACGCGCAGCACGCCGTCGCGCAGCTCCGCCCCGCTGATCCGCCTGCGGGCCAGCGCCACGGGCAGCGCCAGGATCCTGCGGTACGGCCCGGCGGTGACGATCAGCTCGTCGCCCTTGCGGGCCAGGTCCACGTCGGCGCGGTCGGCGCCCGGCAGGGCCAGCGCCAGCTCGTCGGCGCTCATCCGCAGCGGCGGCTCGACGGCGTGCGGGGCGAACGGGTCGGACTCGCCGTACAGCGCGGCGCCCAGGCCGGCCAGGGCGTCCTTGCCGACGGGCTCGGCCGACAGGTACGGCACCACGTGGACGGGCAGCGGCGCGAACGACTGCTCCGCCTCGGCCAGCAGCCTCGACTGGGCCGCCACCCAGCGGGCCCGCCACTCGTCGGCGCCGCCCTCGGGGAAGACCCGGTTGGCGATCACGGCGTCGACGCGGTAGCCGTACAGGCTGAGGGAGGTCAGGGTGCGTCTGGCCTCGGCGAGCACCACCGACTCGGGGGTGAGCACGAGCCGCACGGAGGCGTGGTCGCCGGTGAGCAGCTCGCGCACCTCCATGAGGCCGCGGTGGAAGCGCTCGCCGGCGCTCAGCACGTCGTCGCCGGGCGCGCTCACCCGGGCCACGCTGCGCGTGAACGGCGCGACCAGCCGCACCAGCCTGCGGCCGACCGGCATGAGCCGGTTGACGTGCCAGTCGAGCGCCTCGGGCAGGGCCAGCAGGCGCAGCGTCTCGGCGGTGGGCGCGCAGTCGACCACGATGACGTCCCAGCGGCCCTCGCGGGCGTGCTCGCGCAGCTCCAGCAGCGCGATGACCTCCTCGGCGCCCGGCAGGACGGTGATCTCCTCGGAGGTGATCCGGTCGAGGCCCAGCTCGACGAGCACGCCCCTGGCGTAGTCCTGTAGCTCGCCCCAGTGGCGCTCCAGCGTCTTCTGCGTGTCGACCTGGTGCAGGTGCAGGCCGGGCGCGATCTCCCCGGGCGCGGCGGCCAGCGCGTCGGACAGCGAGTGCGCCGTGTCGGTGGAGATGATGAGCGTCTTGAGCCCGCGACCGGCGGCGAGCGTGGCGGTGGCCGCGGCGGCCGTCGTCTTGCCGACGCCGCCCTTGCCGGTGAAGAGCAGGACGCGCGGGCTCACCTCAGCGGCCTTCGACGCGCTTCTTGAGACCCTTGAGCGCGGTGTCCACGATCACCTTCTCCGCCTTGCGCTTGATCAGGCCGATCATGGGCACGCTGAGATCGACCGTCAGCTCGTACGTCACCTCGGTGCCACTGCCCGTGCCGGCCAGCCGGTAACTCCCCCTGAGGTCGGAGACCATCTTCCCCGGCTCGACCACCTGCCAGTGCACGCCATCGCCCTCCCACGTGTAGCCGAGGGTGTAGGTGTCGCTGATCGGGCCGGCGTCGAGGGCGAAGCGCACCGTCGCCGGCCTGCCGTCGGCGTCGGTGGTGAGAACCTGAGCGCTTTTGACCTGGCCTGCCCATTCCGGGTAGGAGGGGAAGTCCGCGATGACCGCCATCACGTCGGCCTGCGGGGCGCCGATGGTGATGCTCGAAGTGGTGCGATCAGACATGCGACCACCGTAGTGCACAAACCGCCGACCGCGGCGGAGCCCTGCACGCTACCGGCCAGTGCCGGTCAGATCACCATTCGAGGACGTACGGGACGCCCTTCCCCCGGAAATGCCCCACGTTCACGCATTCGGTGCGGCCCACCCGGGCCCGCCGGTGCAAGGGGTTGTGCACGTGGCCGAACAGGGCGTAGCGCGGCTGCGTGCGTTTGATCGCCTCCAGCGTCGCCTCGCTGCCGCGCTCGAAGCGCCGGGCCACCACGTCGTACAGCAGCTCGGGCAGCGCGGGCGGGATGTGGCAGCACAACACGTCGACCTCGCCGACCGCCTCGACCTTGGCGGCGTACTCCTCGTCGGTCAGCTCGTGCGGGGTGCGGTACGGGGTCTTGAGGCCGCCGCCCACGAAGCCGAAGCGCAGCCCGCCGATCTCCGCCACCTGCCCGTCGAGCACCTGCTGGCCGGGCCTGAGGTAGTCGGCCCACAGGCGCGGCAGGTCGACGTTGCCGTAGGTGAGGTAGGCCGGGGTCGGCATGGCGCCGAAGAGGGCGGCGTACTGGGCGCGGACGTTGCGCTCGATGTGCTCGCGCGGGTCGCCGTCGAGCGTGCTCCACAGGCACGCCGACATGGCCCTGGCCTCGTCGAAGCGCTTGGCCGTGCGCAGCGCGATGAACTTCCTGGCGTTCTCGGCGCCGAACAGGTCGGCGAAGATGCCCTGGGCGTGGTCGTCGTAGTCGACGAACAGGATCAGGTCGCCCAGGCAGATCAGCGCGTCCGCGCCGTCGCCCGCGCGGGCCAGGGCGTCGGCGCGGCCGTGGACGTCACTGACGACATGCACCCTCATGAGGGGAATCCTACGACCGCGCGATCGGGCCGTCCGATCCGCCGTTTTCGATGCGCGTACGGGCGGGCGGCGGCTGCTAGCGTGGGAAATGCCCTTCATAACGCCTCAATGACGAAGCTACCGGCGCGTAACTTAAGGCGGTAACGTCCAGGCGGTCCCCGAAGAGGAGTTGAGTTCGTGCGCGAGTACAGCGTCCCCGTCCTGGTCGACGTGCCCGCCTCCGCGGGCCTGGCCGACACCGTCTTCCGGCGCGCCGAGCAGGAGCCGGGCGCGGTCGTCATGCGCCGCAAGACCGGCGCCGGCTGGCCCGTCGTCACCGCGGCCGAGTTCCGCGACCAGGTGGTCGAGGTGGCCAAGGGGCTGATCGCGGCGGGCGTCGAGCACGGCGACCGGGTGGCGCTCATGTCGCGCACCCGCTACGAGTGGACGCTGGTCGACTACGCCATCTGGGCCGTCGGCGCGGTGACCGTGCCGATCTACGAGACGTCCTCGGTCGAGCAGGTCAGGTGGATCCTGCACGACAGCGACGCCAAGGCGGCGTTCGTCGAGCTCGACGGGCACGAGGAGGCCGTGCGGGAGGCCGCGCCCGAGCTGAAGGCCATCTGGCGGGTCGACGGCACGCTGGAGACCGGCGACGTCACCGCCGCCGACGTCGAGGAGCGCAGGAAGCAGGTCACCTCCGCCGACCTGGCCACCGTCGTCTACACCTCCGGCACCACCGGCCGGCCCAAGGGCTGCCGCATCACCCACGACAACCTGCTGTTCACCGCGCTCAACGTGCTGCGGGGGCCGCTGGAGCCGCTGTTCGCCCGCAAGGACCCGGCGGCGCTGCTGTTCCTGCCGCTGGCGCACATCTTCGCCCGGATGATCCAGGTCGTCCTGATCGAGGCCGGCGCGATCATGGCGCACACCCCCAACATGAAGAACGTCGCCCCCGACCTCCAGGACTTCAAGCCGACGTTCCTGCTGGGCGTGCCGCGCGTGTTCGAGAAGGTCTACAACTCCGCCGAGCAGAAGGCCATCTCCGGCGGCAAGGGCAAGATCTTCGCCCGCGCCGTCGACGTGGCCGTGGCCTGGAGCAAGGCCGAGAGCACCGGCGGCGCGCCCCTCGGCCTGCGGCTGCAGCGCGCGGTGTTCGACCGGCTCGTCTACTCCAAGCTGCGCGCCGCCACCGGCGGCCGGCTGTCGGCCGCCGTGTGCGGCGGCTCCGCCCTCGGCGAGCGGCTCGGCCACTTCTTCCGCGGCGTCGGCATCGAGGTCTTCGAGGGCTACGGCCTCACCGAGACCTCGGCCCCGCTCTCCGTCAACATGCCGGGCGCCAACAAGATCGGCACCGTCGGCAAGCCGCTGCCCGGCGTCACCCTGCACATCGGCGACGACGGCGAGATCCTCGCCAAGGGCCGCAACGTCTTCCACGGCTACTGGAAGAACGACGAGGCCACCGCCGACGTCATCGACCCCGAGGGCTGGTTCCACACCGGCGACATCGGCGAGCTCGACGCCGACGGCTACCTGCGCATCACCGGACGCAAGAAGGAGATCCTGGTCACGGCGGCGGGCAAGAACGTCGCCCCCGGCCCCCTGGAGGATGCCCTGCGCGCCCACCCGCTGATCTCCCAGGCCATGATCGTGGGCGACGGGCGGCCGTTCGTGGCCGCCCTCATCACCCTCGACCCCGAGGCCCTGCCCGCCGGCGCCAAGGTGGCCGAGCTGCGGGGCGACCCCAAGGTGCAGGCCGAGATCCAGGCCGCCGTCGACCGGGCCAACCAGTCGGTGTCGAAGGCCGAGCAGATCAAGAAGTTCCTGATCCTCGACGGCGACATCACGGAGGAGAGCGGGCACCTCACGCCCACCCTCAAGGTCAAGCGGAGCCTGGTGATGCGCGACTTCGCCAAGGACATCGACGACCTGTACGGCGGCCACTGAGCGGCCCGTGAGTCAGGCGGCGCCGGCCAGCGGGGCGGTCTGCTCGGCGTGCTCCGTGGCGGCCACGAGCGCGGCCAGGCTATCGCGGGCCGTGCGGATCTCGGTGAGCTGCTGCTCCAGGGCCGCCAGGCGGTCGCGCAGGTGGCCGAGCGTGCAGGCGTCCAGCACCTCGCCCGAGCCGGACGCGCACGGCAGCACGTCCCTGATGACCTTGGTCGGCAGCCCGGCGGCGAGCAACGTGCGGATCCGCCGCACGACCACAGGCGCGTCCTGGCCGTACCGCCGGTGGCCGCCCTCCTCCCGGAAGGACGTCAGCAGCCCCTGCTCCTCGTAGTAACGCAGCAGCCTCGGGCTGACCCCTGTCTCGCGCGACAACGCCCCGATCCTCATGTGACGCTCCTCACAACACTTCGGCTTGAATCTCACACCGATGTGAAGTCCTAGCGTGACGGCCATGAGAGAAATTCCACGTGAGAGCTTCGTCATCGGCGGCGACCTTCCGGTGAGCAGGATCGGCTACGGCGCGATGCGGCTGGCCGACGGACCCGAGCCGGCGCCGTCCGCCACGGAGGCGCACATCTGGCGTCCCCCGGCCGACCGGGAGGCCGCCGTCGCCCTCCTGCGCAGGGCCGTCGAGCTGGGGGTGGACCTGTTCGACACGGCCGACGCCTACGCCCTGGGCGCCAACGAGGAGCTGATCGCCGAGGCGCTGCACCCGTACGAGGGGAGCGTGACGGTGGCCACCAAGGTCGGCGTGGTGCGTCCGTCGCCCACGGAATGGGTCACCCACGGCCACCCGGCCTACCTGCGCCAGCAGGCGGAGCTGGCGCTGCGGCGGCTGCGCGTCGAGCGCATCGACCTGCTCCAGTTGCACCGCATCGACCCGGAGTACCCGCTGGAGGACCAGCTCGGCGCGCTCAAGCAGCTCAAGGACGAGGGCAAGGTGCGCCACATCGGCCTGTCGGAGGTCGGCGTGGACGAGCTGCGCCGGGCCTCGGAGATCACGCCGATCGCGAGCGTCCAGAACCTGTACAACCTGAGCACCCGCGAGCACGACCCCGTCGTGGACTACGCGGCCGAGCACGGGATCGCGTTCCTGCCGTGGTTCCCGTTCGCGGCCGGAGCGCACGCGGGGCCTGGCAGCCCGCTGGCGGAGGTGGCGGCCGAGATCGGGGTCACGGCGGCGCAGGCGTCGCTGGCCTGGCTGCTGCACCGCTCCCCCACGGTGATCCCGATCCCGGGGACGTCCTCGGTCGGACATCTGGAGGAGAATGTGCGCGCTTTGTCGGTGAAACTGACGGATGACCAGTTCGAGCGACTTTCTCGGGCTATTTAGCCAAATGCGGCGAATACCGCTTCTGAGAGACGCCACAAGAAAGGAGGATTATTCCGAATTGCGCCCCGTTTGTGCCGCCTGACCAGCAGAATCTCCATTCGATTTCACCTTACGTACGGCAAATCTCGGGGTATTCTCATGGCGACGAAGGGGACCGGAGATCCATTACATCCCCGGTCCCAAGACCTAACGTTAGGGGAGACTTCCATGAGCATCAAGGACTCCGGCACCGAGTTTGTCACCAAGGTGCACAACGAGCTGGTCCAGATCCGGGCAAACCAGATCGAGCTTGGCGAAGACCTTACGAAGCGCATCAACGACGTCGCCAACCGGGTCAAGAAGCTGGACAGCAGGATGGAGGTCCGCTTCGCCAAGGTCGACAAGCGACTCGACGCCATCGACACCCGCCTCAACACCATCGACACCCGGCTCGGCGCCATCGACACCCGCCTCGACACCATGGACACCAGGCTCGACACCTTGGACACGCGACTCGGGAATCTCGAGCACGGAGTCGCCGACCTCAAGGCAGCACAGGAGACGATGGAGAAGAACCAGCAGTCCATCGCCACCACCCAGCTGGAGATGCTCGACATCCTCGTCACCATCCAGCGCAAGCTCGACGTGAACTGACCCCAACCCCAAGGGCGGGCTCCCGGCGCGAAGCCGGGGGCCCGCCCTGGTCATGTCCGCCACCGCTCGATCGGCTGCGGGCGGGCAACAGCCTGATCGCCGTGTCCGCGACGCCCGCCACCACGTGGCCTTCGGCTACGGCATCCACCAGTGCCTGGGGCAGAACCTCGCCCGGCTGGAGCTGGAGATCGTCTTCGGCACGCTGTTCACCCGCCTACCGAGGCTGCGGGTGGCGGTGCCGGTGGCGGAGCTGCCGTTCCAGACCGACGGGATCATGTTCGGGCTGCACGAGTTGCCGGTTTTCTGGTAAGTGGCGAGATCTGTGCGTTGACAGTCAGAAATGTTCGCTTTTCGATGAAGGAAGGTGAGTGAACTCGGGGGATTCTGACGGTCCAGCTAGGAGGAACCCACCATGAACCAACGGCCGCCGATCTCACGCCGCAATCTCCTGCTGGGCACCGCCGCCGCGTTCGGCGTCCCCGCGATTCTGGCCGGATGCGGCTCCGGCAACCCGGCCCCCGCCCCCGGTGGGTCGGCGGGCAGCAAGCTCGGCACGGTCACGATCGGGTCGAACGCCTCCGACGAGATCCCGAAGAAGTCCCTCGAAACCGTGGTCAAGGGCTTCACCCAGGCCACGACGAGGATCAACACCGTCGACCACAACACGTTCCAGGAGAACATCAACCGCTACCTGCGGGGCACGCCCGACGACGTGTTCACCTGGTTCGCCGGCTACCGCATGCAGTTCTTCGCCGAGCAGGGGCTGGCCGTCGACATCTCCGACGTGTGGCAGGAGATCGGCGGGAACTACACGCAGGCGTTCAAGGACCAGTCGACCGGCGTGGACGGCAAGCAGTACTTCGTCCCGTTCACCTACTACCCGTGGGCGGTCTTCTACCGCAAGAGTCTGTGGCAGGAGAAGGGGTACGAGCCGCCGGCCACGCTGGACGAGCTCACCGCGCTGGCGAAGAAGATGAAGGCCGACGGGCTGATCCCGATCGCGTTCGCCGACAAGGACGGCTGGCCGGCAATGGGCACGTTCGACATCCTCAACCTGCGCACGAACGGCTACGACTTCCACATCTCGCTCATGGGCGGCAAGGAGTCGTGGACGGATCCGCGGGTCAAGCAGGTGTTCGACACGTGGCGGGGGCTGATGGAGTACCACCAGCCGGCGGCTCTGGGCCGGACGTGGCAGGAGGCCGGGCAGTCGCTGGCGCAGAAGAAGACCGGGATGTACCTGCTGGGCATGTTCGTCGCCCAGCAGTTCCCCGAGGCCGACCGCGACGACCTCGACTTCTTCACCTTCCCGGAGATCAACCCGGCGTACGGGACGGACTCGATCGACGCCCCCATCGACGGCTACATGATCTCCGCCAAGGCCAAGAACGTGGAGGGCGCCAAGGCGCTGCTCAAGCACTTCGCGCAGCCGTCGTCCCAGGACATCGCGACGAAGCTGGACCCGGGCACGCTGGCGGCCAGCTCGAAGGCCGACACCTCCGGCTACAGCGCGCTGCAGAAGCGCGGCGCGGAGCTGGTGTCCAAGGCCACGCACATCGCGCAGTTCCTCGACCGTGACACGCGGCCCGACTTCGCCTCCACGGTGATGATCCCGTCGTTGCAGTCGTTCGTCAGCAAACCCAACGAGATCGACTCCTTGCTGGCGAGCATCGAGAAGCAGAAGGCGAACATCTTCCGCTGATGGCCGTCAAGACCCGTCGCTACTCCGCCCGCGACGTGACCATCCTGGTCATCGGGCTGGGGGTGGCCATCGCCGTCAACGTGAGCGTCATCTGGGGGCCCACGCTGGCCTCCATCGGGCTGTCCGGCACCGGCTGGAACGGGATCGGGCCCATCGAGTGGATCGGCGGCCAGAACTACCACGACCTGGCGGCCGAGTACCCGCCGTTCTGGTCGGCGGTCCGCAACAACGTATTGTGGCTGGGCTTCCTCGGGCTGGTGGCGACGCCGTTCGGGCTGTTCTGCGCGGTGCTGCTGGACCGGCGGCTGCGGATGTCGCGCTTCTACCAGAGCGCCCTGTACATGCCGGTCGTGCTGTCGCTGGCCGTCGTGGGCTTCATCGCGCAGCTCGTCTACTCCTCCGACTACGGCGTGCTGAACGCGGTGACCGGGCTGAACGTGGACTGGCTGGGCGACCGCGCCATCAACATCTGGGTCGTGATGATCGCGGCCGGCTGGCGGCACGTCGGCTACGTCATGATCATCTATCTGGCGGGGCTCAAGGCGGTCGATCCCGCGCTGAAGGAGGCCGCGGCCATCGACGGGGCGAACGAGCGGCAGGCGTTCTTCCGCGTGGTGTTCCCGACGCTGCGGCCCGTCAACGTGATCGTCCTGGTGATCACGGTGATCGAGGCGCTGCGGGCCTTCGACATCGTCTACGCCATCAACAAGGGCAGGAACGGCCTGGAGCTGCTGTCGGTGCTCGTCACCGAGAACATCGTGGGCGAGGCCAGCAGGATCGGGTTCGGCTCGGCGATCGCGGTGATCCTGCTGGTGATCTCGATGGGGTTCATCGTCGCGTACCTGTCGCAGATGTTCAGGGAGGAGCGATGACGCTCACCGCGCCCGCCGCCGCTCCCCCGGCTCAGACGCGGCGGCCACCGGTCCGGCGCCCCGTCCGGCCGCTGCGGGTCCTGCTGCACGTCTTCCTCACGCTGGTGGCGCTGGGGTGGCTGCTGCCGCTGGTGCTCGCCGTGTACGCGTCGCTGCGTCCGTACGAGGAGACCGCCCGCCTGGGGTACGTCTCGCTGCCGGAGCACCTCACGCTCGACTACTACGCGCAGGCGTGGACGCAGGCCGAGCTGCCCCGCTACTACCTCAACACGTTGATCATCGTGCTGCCGGCAGTGGTGGTGACGCTGCTGCTGGCCTCGTTCACCGCGTTCGCGATCGCCCGGCTGCGCATCCCGGGGCGCAGGACGTTGCTGATCGTGTTCACGGCGGGCAACCTGCTGCCGCCGCAGGTGCTCATCACGCCGCTCTACACGCTCTACACGATGGTGCCGCTGCCGTCGTGGCTGTCGGACTCGCAGTCGCTCTATGACTCCTACCTGGGGCTGATCCTCGTCCACGTGGCGTTCCAGTTCGGCTTCTGCGTCTTCGTGATGGCGAACTTCATGCGCACGATCCCCGAGGAGATCAACGAGGCGGCGCTGGTGGACGGGGCGGGGGTGTGGAAGCGGTACTGGCGGCTGACGCTGCCGCTGTGCCGGCCGGTGCTGGCGGCGCTGTCCACGCTGCAGTTCACCTGGATGTACAACGACTTCCTGTGGGCGCTGGTGCTGATGTCGTCGGGCGACAAGCTGCCCGTCACCTCGGCGCTGAACAACCTGCGCGGCCAGTTCTTCACCGACTACAACCTGCTGGCCGCCGGCTCGATGCTGGTGGCGCTGCCGACCCTGATCGTCTTCCAGCTCCTGCACAAACAGTTCGTGGCGGGGCTCACGCTGGGCGCCACCAAAGGCTAGAGCGGCTCACGCCGGGCTCCACTCAAGGCTGGAGCAGCTTTTGGAAGCGGGCGGCCACGTGCTCCCACGCCCACGCGCGGGCGACCCAGTCACGGCCGCCCGCGCCCATTTTGCGGCACTTGTCGGGGTCGGTGAGCAGCTCGACGACGGCCTGCGCCACCTCGCCCACGTCCTCCCCGTTCACGACCAGCCCCGTCTCGCCGGGCCGGACCGCGTCGGGCGCGCCGCCGGACGCGCCCGCCACCACCGGCAGCCCCGTCGCGGACGCCTCCAGGAACACGATCCCGAGCCCCTCCACGTCCACCCCCTTCAGCCGGGTGCGGCACGGCATCGCGAACACGTCCGCCGCCGCGTAGTAGCCGGGCAGGTCGGCCGCCGGCACCGTGCCGGTGAACCTGATCGACTCCTGCCCCGCCGCCATCCGCTCCAGCTTCCTGCGGTACGGGCCGCCGCCCACCAGCAGCAGCACCGCGTCCGGCACCGAGCGCAGCACGTGGGGCCAGGCCCTGATGAGCTGGTCCTGGCCCTTGCGCGGCACCAGCCGCGACACGCACACCACGACGGGCCGCCCGCCGAGCCCCAGCTCGGCCGGGGCCACCCCCGGATGGAACTGGCCGACGTCCACGCCGGGCGCCAGCCGGACCAGCTTGCCCGCAGGGACCGCCGCGGCCAGCCGCCTGCGCGTGTACTCGCCCAGGTAGGTCACCACGTCGGCGTGCCCGCCGATCCTGCGCAGCACCGCGCGGAAGCCCGGCGAGATCGCCCACGACGCCTCGTGGCCGTGGGTGAGCATCACCACCCGCCGCGCGCCCGCGCGGCGCAGGCGCGGCGCCAGCAGGCCCAGCGGCGCCGCCGCCCCGAACACCACGGCCCGCGCGCCGTGCTCGGCCACCAGCCCGGCCGCCGTACGGGCGACGGCCGGGGTGGGCAGCATGAGCCGGGTCGGGTGCCGCACGACCGGGAACGGCTGGCGCCGGTCGAACTCCTCGGCACCCGGCCAGGCGGGCGCGTAGACCACGGCGCCCGGTGTGCGCAGCGCCAGCCCGTGCACGAACGACTGGATCCCGCCCGGCCTGGGCGGGAAGTCGTTCGTCACGAAGAGGACGCTGCCGGTGGAGCTGGTCACGGCTCGGGCGCGCCGTTCAGCTTGGCCCATGCGCGGGCCATCGCGATGCGCTCGGGGCCGGAGGGATGGGAGGCATAGAGGATATATTCCACCGCATCCGGCGACAGGTCGGAAATATTCGTCACGGCGAGCCGTTTCTGCATGGCGATGAACGTGGCCGGATCCCTGGTCAGGTCGAGCGCGTGCACGTCGGCCCTGGCCTCGATGTGCCGGCTGATCACGTTCTGGCCCGGGCCCATGATGAGCGAGCCGACCGTCATGAGGCCCATGACCACGCCCACCGAGCGCGGATCGGCGATCGAGGCGACGCCGGTGCGCCGCCGTACCGAACCGAAGACCAGGAACAGCGCGACCGCGCCGAACGCGGCGCCCAGGGCGCCGATGAGCGTGCCGTACAGCACGTCGTCGTACTTCGCGTGGCCCAGCTCGTGCGCCACGACCAGCTCGACCTCCCGCTGCGGGGCCCGCAGCAGCGTGTCGTAGACGACGATGCGGCGCGTGGCGCCGAAGCCCGACACGTACGCGTTGAGCGCCGTCGTGCGGCGCGAGGCGTCGGCCACCAGCACGTCCTCGACCGGGACGCCGTCACGGGCCGCCATGTCCAGCAGGTTCGTGCGCAGGGAGCCCTGCGGCATCGAGGTGAAGTCGTTGAACAGCGGCTCGAACACCACCGGGTACACGAACGACGTCACGATCGTCAGCGCGAACGCGCCCACCGCCGCCGGGATCCACCAGCGCCTGACCTTGCGCGCCAGCGCCACCAGGGCCAGCAGCATGACGCAGAGCAGGAACGCCTCCACGCCCAGGTTCTTCAGCCGATCCGCCGTCCAGCTGCCCCAGCCCTGGATGGACAGGCCGTAGTTGCGCAGGATCGTCTCGAACCACATCCCGAGCGGCCACCTGACGAGCTCCGTGATCGCGGTGATCACCAGCGCGCCGAGCACCACCCGCACCCACCACGGGCCGCGCAGCCTGCCCAGCACCCTGGCGCTGAACGGGGTGGCGATCAGGATCCCCGCGATGACGACCGTCAGGCCCAGCGAGAGGTAGCTCGGCAGCGTCGTGGCCGCGTCGAACGCCTGCGACCTGGCGATCTGGGCGGCGTCGAAGTCGCGCGCCGGGTCCGGCGGGCCGCCGGTCAGCACCCGCCACGGCGTGCTGAAGGCCGACACGGCCAGGATCACGACGCCCAGCAGGACCAGCGCGATGGCCGCCGGGCGCGTCGCCCCGGCGTCCTCGGAGGCTGCCGCCGTCACGGGCACCTCCTCACGATGCCCTTCCGCACGCTCCTCATTCAGCGACGGCGGTGCGAACGTCACGGTGTCGTCGCTCGCGGGCACCCCGGCGGTCGCCTGAGCTCGGGCCTGTGTTCGGGCCTGGGCGGGCGCCTCCGCGGCCGCCGCCGGCCCGCTCTCCCCCGGCACCGCGGCCGCCACAGGCTCGCTCTTTCCCGGCACCGCGGCCGCCGCCGGCTCGCTCTCCCCCGGCGCCATCGTCCCTCCGCCGAGGTGCGGGCGTCCGGCGGGGACGGCGTCCTCCGATTCCGCCGCCTCCTCGTCCGCGTGCCCGGCGGCCCCCACGGCGGCCATCGCCCCATCCGGTATTCGGGCCTCCCCGGTCACCTCGTCTTCCCGCGCCGCGTCATCGGCGTCTCTCCGATCGCTCATCTGCCTCCCCTTCACACGAGCCGATCCCGCACGTACGTGCGCCACCGTGCCGTCAGTGTGGCGACGGAGAGCCCCAGCGAGGCGAGCGCCCGATCGACGCCCGCCACCCGGGCTTCACGGTAGAGCCTCACCAGGGTCCCCTCACCGAACCGGTCAGCGAGGAAGCGACACGCCAGCCAGGCCTCCTGGTACGCCCGGGCAAGGCGGCCGGGGTCGGCCCCGTTCGCGGCGAAAGCCTCAGGGCCGGGCAAAGCGTTCGGCAGGTGTCCGGCTCGTACCTCGGCCGCCAGTTCGGCGGCGGCCGTCGCGACGGGCAGCCCGGAATCGCGGTAGCCGACGTAGTCGGCGAAACCCTCGTACAGCCAGACGGGCACGCCGCCGGTGCCGGCGACGACGTGGGTCAGCTCGTGGGTCAGGACGACGTCCCTGCCGGTGCGGTTGAGCGTGGCGAACGCCTCCGGCACGACGATCACGCGCCGCCCGTCGGCGACCGCCGCCAGCCCGTCGAAGGGGGTGGTGCGGGCCAGGCGCGCGGCGTCCCGTCCGGACTCCGGCAGGACGATCAGCGGCCGTACGGGCCGGCCGAGCACACCCGAGACCCGCGCCCCCGCACTGTCGGCCGCACGCGCCAGCTCATCCAGCGACGCGGGCGAAGCGCCGGCCGGCCCCACGACCGTGGAGCGGGCACCGCGGCTCACAGCCGTCCGCCGCCCCGGCCACAGATCGCGCAGCTCGGGAGGAAGGATAGGGGAACCGGGCAGCGGAGCGGCGGCGGCGGGCACGAGGATCAGCAGCCCCGCCACCACGGCCCGCCGGCTCACCCGCTCCAACACGATGCCCGATCGTAGTGGCCCAGGCCGCGCCGAGCTTCAGAGCGTAAGCCCCCGAACAGGCGAGAGCCCCGTCCGGATCCAGGAAATCCTCCAAGAATCCGAACGGGGCTTCTTCACATGCCGGGACGAACCGCGCCGACAAAGGACGATCGGCGCCATCCGCTCAGCTTGTCGATGCGTACCCGTTCACCTGTCCGCGGCGAGTGGATCATCTTGCCCTTGCCGACGTACATGCCGACGTGGCCGAGCCCGCTGAAGAACATCAGGTCGCCGGGACGCAGATTGCGCCACGAGACCTTGTGCCTGATGCGGGCGAACTGGCTGCTCGCCACGCGCGGGAGCTTGATGCCGGCCTTCTTCCAGGCGAACTGGACGAGACCGGAGCAGTCAAACGAACCAGGCCCTGTGCCTCCGTACCGGTACGGGTCACCGATCTGGTTCTTGGCCACGGCGACGGCCTTGCGGGCCTTCGCTTGCTGCCGAGCGAGCCTGGCCGCCCTTCGCTGGGCGGTCGTGGCCTTCCTGGACGACTTGGCCGTGCTCGCCACCGCTCTGCTCATCGCCGCGGTGCTCGTCACTGCCTTGACCGTCATCGGAACGGCCGCATCACTCGTCGTCTCCGCCCGAGCCGTTGGGGCATGGAGGACCAAACCTCCGGCCGTCACGGTCATCGTGAGTGCAACGCCACTCAGGGCAAGGCGGGACAGGCGGGGGTTCTGCAGGGGACTAGACAGGATTTCTCCTTGTGTCTTCCACGAACGCCTACCGGGTTAGCTGACGGATTCGGGCGTGGAAGTCGCCCTACGGCACGCATGGGCGCGCCGATTCACCCCTGATCCCTTGGGGACTTGGGATCGCTGGGTCCCCGGCTCCGTGCCTCCTGGCTGCACGGATTCGGCAGGCCGCCCTGGCCCCGACGCGAACTTGCTGGTGTGGGGATGGTCGGGGGGCGACCGGCGGATTTTTATCTGTCTCACATCGGGAGGGACCGATGCGGGTTCGCGGGGACATGGCTTGTTCACCGCGACGACGCCAGAAGCTACGCCGAAAGGTCACGGATCGGCAAAGGGTGAGTTCGGCTGTAAAGATCAGACAGGAGGGTTTGTCAGGATCGAAACCCCTGCTGGAACATCGGGCCCCGTTACCAAAATGTGACCCTCCTCACACTTCGGGATTGACACATTTGTCAGGTCCCACCAGTCACATCCGTCACATTTGCCACACTTCAAACGTGAATAACGCCACTGGGAGCGCTCCCGCTCCTTCCGTCCTGTGATGCGCGTTATGCCATGGGAAGTATGGGTACCTACGGCTCCAGCCGTATTCATCCCCGCTGACTAATGGGCCTCTCTGAGAACCTCGCGAGCCCGTATCTACGATGCGGCATCGTAGATGTACCGGCCCCGCCTCAGACCCCGCCGTTTCATGCGACCACTCACGCAACAGGCACCTCTAAGCGCACCGCGGGACACGACGCGGCGCACGGCGCAGCGCATGACGCAGTGCACGGCGCAACGCACGAACGCAGGGCACGACGCAGGGCACGGAGCGGCGCCCCACCACGCGGCGCACGACAAAGCGCCCTACTACGCGGCCCGCACAGGGGGCACTGCGCCCCGGCAGGCAGGTTTCGCATGCCTATCCGGCGCCGGGTCGGCGGGACGGTGTGCGGTGGGGCTCGGCGCAAGGCGTACGGCGCCCAAGGCGGGCTCTACAGCCGTATCGGACAATCGCGCTAAGCACCGCGCCGGCCACCCTGCCGCCGGCATGACGCGGTCCAGCCGCCACGCCCGGCGACCCCTGCGAACCTCCCTGGCGCTACCCGCCGCAGCCGGACACGCCACAGAGCACCATCACGCCCCCATGCAGCACCCCTCGCACGTGCCCACCTTGAGCACCGCACACCTTGCGCCGAGCTCCACCGCACACCACCCCGCCGACCCGGCGCCAAGCAGGGCACGCGAAAGCGCGCCCGGCGCCGCCAAGCGCCACCGCCGCCCACCGCCTTGCCGACCCAGCGTCGCTAAACGCCACTGCCACACACCGCCCCACCGACCCGGCATCGCCAAGCGCCACCGTCTCACACCACCCCGCCGACCCGGCGTCAGACTGGTGCGCGGTCGAACGTGGCGTGCCGGGCGCAGTGCCGCCACAGCCGTGCTGGGCCATCGCGCTGGGCACCACGCCGGCCACCATGCGGCCAGACGGACGCCGTACAGCCGCCGCGTCAGGCGACCCCTTCCACCACCCTGGCGCGTCGCGCGTGACCGCAACCGTACGTGACCGAAACCCGGGCGGTCAGGGACCGAAATCGGCCCTCACCCACCCCCGCGCGAAAGCGGACGATTACGGGCGGACCGCGCCCACCAGCGACCGCCCGTAAGAGGAGAGCTTGACGACCTTGACGACGTCGCCCGTCTGCGGCGCATGGACGATCTGCCCGTTACCCGCATACATGCTGACGTGTCCCAAACCCTCGCTGAAGATCAGATCCCCAGGCTGAAGCGCGTCGAGCGATACCCGGCGGCTGGCCCCCCACGACCACTGCTGCCACGTCGTGCGCGGCAGCGAGACGCCGGCCGCCGCCCAGGCCGCCTGGGTGAGGCCGGAGCAGTCGTAGCCGCGCGGCCCGGTGCCGCCGTAGATGTACGGCTTGCCCACCTGTGCGTACGCGAAGCGCAGGGCGGCCGCGGCGCTGCCGGAGGCGGGGCCGGTGTACTTGATGCCGACGCTGTTGGGGTTGCCGGGGTTGTAGGCGCCCAGCTTCTTGAGGAGTTTCTTCTGCTCGGCGATGAGCTTGCGGATCTCGGAGCGTTCCTTCTCGACGGCGTCGCGTTCCTTGTCGGCCTCTTCGAGCGCCACCTCGGCCTTGTCGCGCTCGGCCTTGAGCCCCTTGTTCTCGCGGTCGAAGGCGGCCAGTTTCTCGGCTCGTTCCTGCGAGAGCTGGCCGGCCACCGCCCATCCGGTGAGCATGGCGGAGGGGTTGTTCGTGTTGAAGAGGCCGGGCCAGGAGGTGACGTCCTCGCCGAGTTTGTAGCTCTCGACGGCCATCCCGATCACTTGTGAGCGCAGGTCGGCGACGGTCGCCAGCTTGCGCTTGTAGCTGTCGTTCAGCTTCGTGTAGGTGGTCTTGGCCTTTTTGTAGCGCTCGTTCGCCTGGTTGAACTGCTCGACGACCTTGTCGGCCTTGTCGTTGAGCTTCTCGAGCTTGGCCTTGGCCTGCGCCAAGGTGGGGCGAGGATCGGCGTGAGCGGCTCCCGTCTGGGACAGCACCAGTCCGAACGCGAGACCCGCGGCCACCGGTACCCGGCCAAACCTCACTGTATCGCCTCCCAGGGATTACACCTGGGGCGAAATAGTACAGAAGTGGCAGGCGGGGTATTGCCAAACCTACCAATTCGTAATTTATGCGCGGCCGAGCCGGCGCAGCAGCAAGCCAGACGGAACGGGTCTGGCGCCCATGCGCCTGACGGACTCGGCCACCTCCCGGTCGGAGGACACCACGGCGATGGCGCGGCCGGGCGGCTCCGCGCGTACGAGCTGGCGGATGAGGTCGTCGGCGATCTCGCCCGGCGCGCTGAACAGCACCCGCACCCCGCGCGGCGCCACCACCTGCACCGGCGCGTTGAGCTCGGCCCCGTCGAACACCACGGTCACCTCGACCCGGGTCTGCGCCACCAGCCCGCCCAGCGAGGTCATGAGGCGGGTGCGCTGGTCGGCGAGGGTGAGGGTGCCGTAGCCGGTCTTGGTGACGTTGTAGCCGTCGATGATCAGGTGCACCTGTGGCAGCGCGAGGAGCTGGTCGAGGAGCTGCGGGTCGTCGTCGGCCAGGGCGCGCGCGGGCACGCCCCGCACGTTGGGGCGCTCGCCGGTGACGGCGGCGACCGAGTCGGCGGGGCGGCTGATCGTGGTGGGCAGGGCGAGCTCGCGGCGCAGCCCGGCCGAGGCGTCTTGGAGGGCGTCGAGGAGCACGCGGATGCGGGCGTCCTCGATGCTTCTGCCCTCGCGGGCGGCGCGGCGGGAGGCTTCGAGCTGTTTCTCCACGTCGGCCAGGCGCTCGCGCAGCCGGCGCAGCTCGGACTCGCCGGCGCTGCCGGCGGCGGTGGCGGCCGTGCGGGCCTCCTCGGCCGCGCGCTCCATCTCCTCGGCCCTGCGTGTGGCGGCCTTGGCCCGCTCGCGCGCGTCGTGCAGCTTGCGGCGCAGGTCGGAGTTCTCCGCGCGGGCCGCCTTGATCTGCTCGCGCAGCCGGTCGGCCTCCTCCTTGGCGGCGCTCTTCTGCGCGGCGAGCTGCTCGCGCAGCCGCGTGACGGTCTCCTCGCGCTCCAGGTCTTCGGCGGCGACCGCCGACTGCTCCAGGTCGGCGCGGGCGGTCTCGATCATCTCCGCCCAGCCGGGCGGTCTGGTGAGGTACGCGGCGGCGGCCACGAGCACGGGGTCGGCGGCCGGCGGGATGTTGCCCTCGGCGAGCGAGGCGACCAGCTCGGGCCAGCCGGCGGCCACGGACTCGGCGACCAGCTCGCGGAACTTCTTGTCGTTCTCGAGCTGCGCGGCGATGGGCGCCCCGCCCAGCTTGGCCCGCTTGCGGGGGTCGAACTTGGCGATGCCTCTCAGGGGCGGCGGGATGGTGGCAGCGGGCATCGAGCCGAGGACCTGGGAAGCCAGATCCACGACATTGAGCCGCACCTGCTCGGGAAGCGGGCGAGACAGGCCTTCACCCGCTGAACTCATCCCACTTGTCCCTTCGTGACATGCCCTTTCAGACAAGGGTACGGCTGTTGCGTACCTGACCGTAACGGCCACCTCTATATGGACAAGCGCTTGCTAGGGGGTATACGACTGTCGAAGGGCAGATGTCCAACCGGGAGGCACACCGTGACGGAACAGCTCCGCACCTCCACCCGTGACCTGGAAGAACTGCGGAAACGCGCCACCGTCTGGCTCCGCTCCCGGGTCGGCGCGGACGCCACGGTGTCCGAGATGTCCAGGCCGTCGGAAAACGGGCTGTCAAGCGAGACCCTGTTCTTCACCGCCACCTGGGACGGGCAGGGTACGCGCTGCGTAGCGAGGCTCGCACCTGCGGTGGAAGCCGTTCCGGTTTTCCCCTCGTACGATTTGCGGGCCCAGTTCCACATCATGCGCCTGGCCAGGGAAAAAGCTGGAATCCCAGCGCCCAGGGCCCTCTGGTTCGAGCCGGACCCCGAGCCGCTCGGCACCCCGTTCTTCGTCATGGAGCGGGCCGAGGGCGAGGTGCCGCCCGACGTGATGCCGTACACGTTCGGCGGCTGGCTGCACGACGCCTCCCCCGAGGACCAGCGCCGGCTGCAGGACGAGAGCGTGCGGCTCCTGGCGGCGCTGCACCAGACCGCGTTCACCCCGGAGGAGCTGGCCCCGTTCGGGGCCGCCGGGCTGCGCGCGCACGTCGAGGCGCAGCGCGCCTACTACGCATGGGCCCACGGCGAGTGCCGCGTCCCGCTGCTGGAGCGCGCGTTCGGCTGGCTGGAGGAGCACTGGCCGGACGACCCCGGCCCCGACGTGCTCACCTGGGGCGACGCCCGGATCGGCAACGTGATGTACCAGGACTTCACCCCCGTCGCGGTGCTCGACTGGGAGATGGCCGCCGTCGGGCCGCGCGAGCTGGACCTGTCATGGATGATCTTCCTGCACCGCTTCTTCCAGGACATCACGGTCGGCGCGGGCCTGCCCGGCATGCCCGGGTTCATGCGCCGCGAGGACGTCTGCCGCACCTACCGCGAGCTGACCGGCTACGAGCCGCGCGACCTCGCCTTCTACGAGATGTACGCGGCCCTGCGGCACGGCGTCATCATGGCCAGGATCTGGCACCGCAGGATCCACTTCGGCGAGCTGACCATGCCCGACGACCCCGACGACCTGGTGCTGCACCGCGCCACCATCGAGGAGCTGCTCGGCGGCTACGAGGCCGCGTCGTAGACCAGCAGCGCCACCTGCACCCGGTTGTTGAGCCCCAGCTTGGTGAGGATGCGCGAGACGTGCGCCTTGACCGTGGGCACGCTCATGTAGAGCTCGCGGCCGATGTCGGCGTTCGACTTGCCCTGGCCGACGGCCATGGCCACCTCGCGCTCGCGCTCGCTGAGCCGTTCGAGCAGCTTCCTGGCGCGCTCGCCGCGCTCCTCGCCCGGCCCGCCGCCGTCGGAGACGTGCGTGATGAGCTGCCGCGTCACCGCCGGCGACAGGATCGGCTCGCCCGCCGCCACCTTCCTGATGGCCTGCACCAGGTCGCCCGGCGCGATGTCCTTCAGCAGGAACCCGGCCGCCCCCGCCCGCAACGCCCGCAACACCTGCGCGTCGGCGTGGAACGTGGTCAGCACCACCACCTCGGGCGGCTCGGACGTGCGGCGCAACGTCTCGGTGGCGGTCAGGCCGTCGATGCCGGGCATACGGATGTCCATCAGCACGACGTCGGGCCGGTGCTCGCCCACCAGCGGCGGCACCTCGGACCCGTCGGCCGCCTCCGCCACGATCTCGATGTCGGCCACGCCGCCGAGGATCATCGACAGCCCGGCCCGCACCATCGCGTCGTCGTCCACGATCAGCACCCTGATCGGCCCGTCACCCGTCACGCCGCGCTCCCCCCGTTCCGTCCCCGGTCATGCCCCGCTTCCCCGATCCGTCTCCGCCGTCATCCGCCACTCTCCCGATCCGTCTCCGCCGTCATCCGCCACTCTCCCGATCCGTCTCCGTCGTCATCCGCCACTCTCCCGATCCGTCTCCGCCCGTCATCCGCCGCTCTCCCGTTCCGTCTCCGCCGGCCACGGCAGCCAGGCGCGTACCGAGAACTCACCCTCCGGCGTCGGCCCGTGCTCCAGCCGGCCGCCCGCCAGCTCCGCCCGTTCGGTCAGGCCGATGAGGCCGGCGCCGGCGCCGGGGAGGCGCGCGCCGTGCCGCACCGCACCCTGGCGCGCCATCAGCGGGTTGCGGACCTGCACCGACAGCCCCTTGCCCGGGGCGCCCTCGACGGTGACGGTCACCGGGGCGCCGGGCGCGTGCTTGCGCGCGTTGGTGAGGGCCTCCTGCACGATGCGGTAGAGGTTGCGGCCCAGCCCCTCGGGGGCGCCGTCGGCGCGCAGGTCGAGCCGGACGTCGAGGCCCGCGTGCCGGCACTCCTCGACCAGCGCGGGCAGGTCGGCGAGCGTGGGCTGCGGCCGGTCGGGCACCGCGCCCTCACCCGCCTCCCCGCCGCTCCCGTCGGAGGCCGAGTGCCGCAGCACGCCGATCACCTCGCGCAGGTCCTGCAGCGCCAGGTGGGCGTTGGTCCTGATGGCCCCGGCCGCCCTGGCGATCTCGCCCGGCGGCGCGTCCGGCCGGAACTCCAGCGCGCCCGCGTGCAGGCTCAGCATCGAGATGCGGTGCGCCAGCACGTCGTGCATCTCCCTCGCGATCCGCTCGCGTTCGAGCCGCTTGGCCTCCTCGGCGGCGCTGTCGGCGCGCTGCCGCAGCGACCAGACGAGCTGCCGCCTGGCCCTGACCACGATGCCCCACGCGAACACCGTCAGCACGAACGCCAGGCCGAGCGCCAGCGCCCACGTGCGGTCCTCGTCCGTCTGCGGGCGCAACGCGACATAAGGGGCGAGCGTGACCAGACCGAGCAGCGTGATCGGGCCGGAGATCTTGAACGGGCGGTGCACCGCCACCGTGAACAACGCCACCACCGACGCCCCGCCCACCAGGTCGAGATAGGAGGACAGCAGCGACGTGACCACCGCGAACCCGACCGGCCACCTGCGCCGCAGCCACACCCCCGCGCACGCCAGCGCCCCCGTCACCTGCTCCACGAACAGCAGCGCCTCCGGCTGGCGCTGCGCCTCCAGATCCATCAGCGACAGGAAGGTCAGGCCGCAGGCGAACAGGAACATGAGGATGTCGACGATCCAGTCGCGCGTCGAGCGCCGCACGCGCCCGCCCGCGCGGCCGTCGCCCAGCAACACCGACGGCAGCGCCCACCGGTATTCCTGGGCGATGGCGCCGTCTCCCCGCAGTTCCGTCACGTTCATCGAGGTTAGGGCCTTCCAAGGGTGCGGCGACAGCGACCAAAGTCGGTGTCCTTCTCGACCAACGGCGGACGCGGGCGCCCCGGCCTCCGGGCGAGGCTGGACGGCATGCAAGCGGTGCTGAGGGTGTCCGGCTGGCTGCTGCTCCTGCAAGGGGTGGGCGGCCTGCTGAACACCCTGCTCGGATGGTGGCAGTGGGCCCGTGCCCTGCTCGTGGTGGACCTGCTGCCGGTGTTGAAGGGATATGAGGTGTTCGCGGCCATCGTGATGGGGGTGCTCGGCTTCGCGCTGCTCGCCGTCGCCGAGTCCCTGGAGAGAGCGGAGGACGGCGAATGAACGCGACCCGGCTGCGGCCGCCGCGCCACCAGGTGGACCCGCGGGCCGTCGCCTGGTGGACGGTCCAGTGGCTCATCCTCATGGTGCCCGTCGCGGGGGCCGGCGTGGCCGCCTACTGGTTCCTCACCGAACGGCCCGGCTGGCTGGGCGCGGTCGTGGGGGTGTTCGCGGCGGGCTGCCTCGGGCTGGCCCTGGTCGCGCCCCGCGCCTCCTACCGGGTGGAGCGGTGGGAGGTCACCGACGAGGCCGTCTACATCCGGAAGGGGTGGCTCACGCACACCTGGCAGGTGGCGCCCATGTCCCGCATCCAGCGGGTCGACACCGCGCGGGGGCCGGTGCAGCGACTCTTCGGACTGGCGGACGTGACGGTCACCACGGCTTCGTCGGCCGGGGCCATCAAGATCGAGGCCCTGGACCACGAGGTGGCGGCGCAACTCGCCGACCGCCTCACCACCCTCACCCAGGCAACCCGGGAGACGCCACGTGAACGGCCCCTATGCCTCGGGAGGGGCACACGACCCGGGAAGGGCGGACGGCCCTGAGGGCGCGCACAACCCGAGAGGGACGCACGACCCGGCAGGCGCGCACGAGGTGGCGGGCGGCGCACCCCGTCCCACGGGCGGTGCACGTGATGCGGGAAACGGCGCAGGCCACCCGACAAGCTGGACGCCTGATCGGGGAGGCCAGGTGCCCGACGCGGGCAACGGTGGAGTTGCCACGGGCGGCACGACCCGCTGGGCGAACGGCCAGCCCAGCGCGGCGGGCGGCCCGCACGGCCTGGCGAGCGGCCCGCACGGCCCGAACGGCGGTGCGCATGGTGCCGAAGGGCGTGTGTCCGGGCCGGAGGGCGGGAGTCTGTGGCGGGGAGGCGGCGGGGCCTGGGCGGTCGGCGACGCGTCCCGGCCAGGGGCCGACGCGGCCTCGTCCTCCCCTCCCCAAGGGACAGCAGCCCGTACGGGCGTGAGCGGGCCGACGGAGTGGCGGGGGTTGGCGGCGCGGAGTTTGTGGGCGTCCGGGGTGAAGTCGCTGGCGATCGTCGCGGGGGCTTCCGCCGGGCTGGTGCGGTTCCTGGCGGGGCGGGACTGGCCGGTGGGTGGCGTGGTGGCCGCCTGCGCGGGTGCGGCGGTGCTGATCGTGGCCGCCGTGGTCGCGTACGACGTGCTGCGGCTGCGTGCCACGCGCTGGCGGCTCACTCCGGAACGGCTGGAGCTGCGGTCGGGGATCACCGTCCGGCAGCACCGGTCGATCCCGCGCGACCGGGTGCGGAGCGTGGACCTGCGGGCCGATCCGGTGAACAGGTTGTTCGGGCTGACCGTGGTCAAGGTGGGCACCGGGGAGCGGGCGGAGGACGGCGCGGAGCTCGCGCTCGACCCGTTGAGCAGGCACGACGCCGAGGCGTTGCGGCGCACGCTGCTGCACCAGGGCGAGGAGGCCGAGGAGGGTGGCGGGCCGCTGGCGGAGCTGAGCTGGGCGTGGATCAGGTACGCGCCGCTGTCGGTGTGGACGTTCACGGGCGCGGCCGTGGTGCTCGGCACGCTGTACAAGGCGCTCGACTCGTTCGGGCTGAAGGGGTTCACGACGCGGCTGGCGGTGGAGGGGTGGGCGTGGCTGACGGCGCGGCCGCTGGTGACCGTCCCGCTGGTGCTCGCGGTGAACCTGCTGGTGGGGGTGGTCGGCGCGGCGCTGCTGTTCGCGGAGTCGTGGGGACGTTACCGGCTGGAGCGCGAGCCCGGCCGGCTCCGGCTGCGCAGGGGGCTGCTGACCAGTCGTTCGCTGACGCTGGAGGAGCGCAGGCTGCGCGGGGTGGAGATCGGCGAGCCGCTGCTGCTGCGGCTGGGCGGCGCGGCCAGGCTCCGGTCCATCGCGACCGGGCTGGGCAAGCGCGCCGACGACGAGACCGAGGACGTGGCCGCCCTCACCCCGCCGATGCCGCGGGCCGTGGCGCTGCGGGTCGCCACCGCGATCACGGGTGCCGGGCTGCCCGCGCTGGCGGCGCATCCGCCGGCGGCCAGGCGCAGGCGGCTGGTGCGCGCGCTGGTGACGGCGGCGCTGATGATGTTCGTGATCGTTGCGGTGGCGGCACTGGACCGGGTGGGTGCCGGGCTGGGCGGCTGGGTGTGGCTGGTGCCGGTGGCGGTGCTGGCGTACGGGGTGTGGCATGCGGTGGCCGGGGCCGCGAGCCTCGGGCACGCGCTGACCGCTCGCCATCTGGTCGCCAGGAAGGGTGCGGTGGTCAGGCGTACGGTGGCGCTCGATCGCAGGGGCATCGCGGGCTGGACGTTCACCGAGTCGTACTTCCAGCGCCGCGCCGGCCTGCTGACGGTCTCGGCGACGACGGCGGCGGGACGGGGTCACTACGAGGTGCTGGACGTGGGCCGCGGCGGCGGCCTCGACCTGGCCGCGCGGGCCGTTCCTGGGCTGCTGGAGCCGTTCCTGACCCGGGAAAAGCAATGAGCCGCGAGATCCCCCACGGTTTGCCCATGCCCCTGTACTGGACAAACATGATCGCGCGGCTCAGGTGCTTGCAGACATAACGCTATTTGTCCCGCTTGCAACCGGGTTGCAGCCGCATTAACCGTTGCCACAAATCGTGAGTCAGAGTCACGATAGGCGGGACGCCGGGCGTGCGCGGAGGGGCGCCGCGCGGCATCGACCGGGGCGCCTCTCCTGGCGCCCCGGCCCTGCCCAGCCGAAGGCCCCGCCGGTCGCGAAGGCCCGAAGGGTACGAACCTACCCGGCCGACTTCTCCAGGTACGCCTTGATCACGGTGAGCGCGCCGGCCATGGCTTCCTTCTCCGGCATCATCACCACCTCGGGCGAGTTGGTCGCCTTGTCCTTGGGCCGCTGGTGGCCGCTGTAGTCGACCTGGATGACCACCGGCCCCTTGCGCACGATCACCGAGCCGCTGGAGGCGGAGACCTCGCCGCTCCTGCTCTGCACGTACTGCTGGTACGCCTGGTCGCCCAGCCCCTTGACGTCGGTCAGCGCACCCCAGGTGATGCCACCGATGGAGGACTTGGCGGTGGTCTTGGTACGCCCGTACTCGCTGGCGTAGAACGCCTTGGCCGCGGCCTCGTCCGCCGCCCCCGCCCGGTTCGTGAAGCGGTGCACGGTGATCAGCACGCTGCGGATCTTCGTGACGCCGGGGCCGCCGGACAGCTCGCGGTTGAGCCAGCGGCACTCGGTCTGGGTGTCGGCGCCGGCCGCGGTGCCGCGCGCCCGCGTGGCGGGCTGGGGCACGAGCCGGGTGGCCGTCTCCGTGACGGCCTGGCACTCGGCGGGGAAGGAGGCGAGCACGGTGGGCGACGGCGTCGCGCTGACGGTCGGCGAGACGGTGGCGGCGGCCGACGGCTCGGCCTTGGCGAGCACACCGGGGTTGCTCGCCTGCCAGGCCGCCACGCCCTTGGCGAAGTGCCCGATCAGGCCGCTGACCTCGCGGATGGCGTTGGCCTCCGTGACCGCCTGCGCGCTCTCGTTGCTCAGGATCTGGGCGTCCTTGCGCTGCTGGCCCGCCTGGAACTTGACCTCGATCGTCATGTCGCCGACGCGGGCGTGCGCGGTGCCGAACGCGTACCAGAGCAGCTTGCCGTCGCGGCGCCAGGTGTACTGGGCGAACGCGGCGTCGCCGACGCCCTGGACGTCCTTGACCGGGGAGACGTACTCCTTCTCGTCGGGGTCGAGCGACGGCTTGGCGGTCTCGCCGTACTTGCCGCCGCGGTACTCCATCTCGTACGACGTCTGCGCCATCGCCCGGCCGGTCTTGGCGCCCTCGCCCTTGTGCTGCTCGACCTTGACGTCGATCTCGCGGCTGCGCCAGAACTCGCCGAACGAGATGCGCTGGTTGATCCAGTTGCAGCCGAAGTTGACCGTGTAGTCGCTGTCTCTGGACGACCTGGAGACGGTCGCGCCGGGCACGAGCCGCTCGGCCTCCTCCTTGGGCAGCATGGCGCACACGTCGGGGGCCTTGGCGGCGGACGCGGGCTGCTGGGCGGGCGACGACGAGCGGGTGCCGGACGGGGCCGGGCCGCCGGAGCGCTGGCCGTACAGGAGGTAGGCCCCTACGCCGCCCGCCGCGACGAGCACGACGAGTGCGGCGGCGAGGGTGGGCATGAGCCAGGCCGGCCGCCGCTTCTGCGGGGGCTGCGGCATGGGCGGCACGGTCGGGGGCAGGTGGGGCGGCCCGCCCGGGTACCCGCCGGGCGGCGGTCCAGGCGGCCCAGGCGGTCCAGGCGGCATGGGAGGCATGGGAGGCATGCCGGACAAATACGGCCCCCAGACGGAGGCGGCCCAGCAGGTGACGGGCCAGCAGGTGACGGCCCGGCAAGCGGCGGCCCGGCAAGTGGCGGCCCAGCGGGTGGCGGTGGCTGAGGGGGCCGGCCCGGCGCCTGGTAAGGGTTGGTGGGCGGCTCGAACTCGCTACCGGGGTTCACGCGGACTCCTGAGGTTGCCCTGACTTGCGGGGAGACATGCTAGTCACGCCCTCCGCAAGGCGCCTACAGCATCTCTGACCGGCATGTCTCATTTCGCCAGCGCCGCCGCTACCAGCCGCGCCGCCGCGAGAGCGGTCTGCGGGTCCGCCATGGCGTCGGCCGCCTCGTCGCCGGGCGCGACGACGGCCGACACGTCCTCGCGGTGCCACACCACCTCTCCCAGCAGGTTGCTGGTGCGGAAGAGCAGGATGCTGTCGGCGGTGCCGCTCTCGGTGGAGTTGATGTAGAACTTGAAGCCGTTCTGGGCGATGGCCGTCTCCCCCACGCCGGTGACGTCCCTGACGGACCCGTACGCCTGCCGCTGCCCCATGCCCTCGGCGGCGGCGCGGGTGCTCTTCTCGCTGGCGAAGCGGCGCTGCGCCACCTGGGGGCCGTCGAGGTCGCCGGTGGGCCGCTCGGCCCAGACGCGGACGACGAGGCTGCGGGCGGGCAGCGTGCCCTCGCGGATGAGCCACTGGCACTCGCCGGGCCGGGTGAGGCTGCGTTTGGGGGTGCCTTTGACGAGTTGAGCGGCCTGGGCGTCGGTGAGCAGGGTGCACGGGTCGGGGGCGGTGGCGTACCTGCCGGTGTCCTGGCCGCCGAGCGTGGCGGCGGCGTACCAGCCGCCCGCGCCCAGCGCCAGGACGGCGGCGAGCGCGGCGGGCAGCAGCCACCACCTGCGGGGTCGCGCGGGGGCGGAGGCGGGGCCGGCGCCGGCGAGCCGGGTCAGCACCTGGCGGATCTGCGAAGCCGTGGGGCGGGCGGCCGGGTCTTTGGCGAGCATGGCCATGAGCAGGCCGCCCAGCTCGCGCCCGGCCCTGGCGGGGAACGGCGGCTCGTGCAGCAGCACCGCCGCGGCGACGGCGGCGGGCAGCGCCCGCTCGAACGGCGCGCGGCCCTCCACCGCCGTGTAGAGGCTCGCGCCGAGCGACCACAGGTCGGCGGACGGGCCGGACGGCTGCTCGTTGAGGCGTTCGGGAGCCATGTAGCCGGGCGAGCCGGCGCTGCCGAACACGTCGCCCCTGCCGCCCATGGGCGCGGCGATGCCGAAGTCGGTGAGCATCGCCGTGCCGTCGGACTCCAGCAGGATGTTGGCGGGCTTGACGTCCTGGTGCAGCAGGCCGTGCGCGTGGGCGACCTCCAGCGCCGACAGCACGCGCAGCCCGACGGCGGCGACGAACTCGGGCGGCAGCGGCCCCCGTTCCTTGATCACCTTGTCGAGCGAGCGGCCGGTGGTCAGATCCATGATGATCCACGGCTGGTCGCCTTCGAGCACCACGTCGTGCACGAGCACGATGGCGGGGTCGCGCAGCCGCCCGGCGGACCTGGCCTCGTGCATGGCCCGGTCGGCGAACTCGGCGCGCTCGCGCGGGCCGAGCCCTTCGGGCACGCGGACCTGCTTGACCGCGACCTGCCGGTCGAGCATCTCGTCGATCGCCCGCCACACCGTGCCCGCGCCGCCCTGGCCGAGGCGCTCGATCAGCCGGTAGCGGCCCGCCAGCAGGTAGAGGTCACTGGGCATCGCGCAACGCCCGCACGCTCGCCTGCGCGGCTTTCAGGGCCGCCTGCCTGATGTCCTCGTCGGTCGGCTTCTCGCCGAGCGTGGTGTACTCGACGTTCACGACGAGGTTGGCCAGCCGGTAGTAGACGTGGGCGGAGACGACGCGGCCCGTGGGGCCCTTCAGCTCGAAGCCGAACGCCTCCTCGCCGACGCCGGAGAGCTGCCGCACCGGCGTGCGCGCGGCCCGCATCGACTTCTTCACGCCGATCTCGGGCCAGGTCCAGTCGATGCTGTCGTACTTGGCCCAGTAGCGTTGCTGGTTCTGGAAGAGGGTGCGGGCCGAGGACTCGGTCATGGACCACGGGTCGACGGTGTCGGAGTCCTTCTGCACTTGCAGGCCCACGCCGGTGCCGGGCAGCGGCCAGCCGCACTTGGGGCCGACCTCGTCGGAGTCGGGCTGCCCCTTGGGCGGGCTCTGCGTGCGCAGCAGCCTGCCCACCTCCTGCTGGTCGATGAGCGTGCAGACGTCCATCGGCACGGTGAACGCGCCGGCCGCGCCGGCGTCGCCGCGGTCGAGCAGCACGAACGTGGTCGCGCCCGCCGCCGCGAGCACCGCGGCCCCGGCGGCGATCCAGAGCGTGGCCCGGCGCCGCCGCCCGGCCGCGCGCGGCGCCGTCACGTCGGCGTTGACCGGAAGCTGCGGCGCGGGGCCGCCCGCCGCGACCTGGCGCAGCGCTTGCAGGACCACACGCGGATCGGGCCGGGCGGCCGGCCGGTAGGCCATCATGGCGGTCACCACCGGCCCGAGCGGCCCCTGCATGGCGGGCACCGGCTGCGTGAGCGTGGCGCGGATGCGCTGGGCCGCCGAGCCCTCGTAGGCGGGCACGCCCCTGAGCGCGACGTGCAGCGTGGCGCCGAGCGACCACAGGTCGCTGGCCGGGCCGCCGGGCTCGCCCTCCAGCCGCTCCGGCGCGATGAACCCGGGCGAGCCGATCATCAGCCCCTGCTCGGTGAGCGTGGCCTGGCCCTCCTGGCGGGCGATGCCGAAATCGGTGAGCACGACCCGCCCGCTCTCGGTCAGGAACACGTTGCCCGGCTTGACGTCGCGGTGCTGCATGCCCTGGGCGTGCGCGGCCATCAGCGCCTCGAGCACGTCGGCGCCGACCCTGGCGGCGTAGTCGGGCGGCATGGGGCCGAACTCGCGCACGGTGTCGGCCAGGGTGCGGCCGCGCAGCAGCTCCATGACCAGCCACGGGCGCTCCTGCTCGACGACCACGTCGTGCAGCGCCACGATGCCGGGGTGGCGCAGCCGCGCCATGGCCTGCGCCTCGCGCACGGCCCTGGTCACCAGGTCGTGGCGCTCCTTGTCGGACATGCCCTCGGGCAGCGTGAGCTCCTTGACCGCGACATCGCGATCAAGCATCTCGTCCCTGGCCAGCCACACTTTCCCCATGCCGCCCGCGCCCAGCGGACGCAGCAGGGAGTATCGGCCGGCAAGTCTTCCCGCGGACATAAAGGGAAGGGTAACTAAGGATCAAGAGGGGTGCTTACTCGTTCCTGTCGGTCTTCGTCTCTATGGTCTTGGTTCGTGGATGCGGTTCAAGGCACTCTCGACGAGCTCGGCACGCCGCTGAGCGAAGTCACGTTCGTCGTGTTCGACCTCGAGACGACCGGCGGCGCGCCCGCCGAAGACGCCATCACCGAGATCGGGGCGGTCAAGGTGCGGGCGGGCGAGGTGCTCGGCGAGTTCTCGACGCTGGTCGATCCCGGGGGGCCGATACCGCCGTTCATCTCCGTGCTGACCGGCATCACCGACGCCATGGTGGTGGCCGCCCCCAAGATCGAGACGGTGCTGCCGAGCTTCCTGGAGTTCATCAGGGGGGCCACGCTGGTGGCGCACAACGCGGGGTTCGACACCCGCTTCATCAAGGCGGCCTGCGCGGCGCTCGGCTATCCCCCGCCGGGCAACCCGGTGGTCGACACGGTCGACCTGGCCAGGCGCGTGCTGACCCGCGACGAGACGCCCAACGCGAAGCTGGCCACGCTCGCCAGGTTCTTCCGCAGCCCTGTCGAGCCGTGCCACCGCGCGCTCCAGGACGCCAGGGCGACGGTCGACGTGCTGCACGGGCTGATCGAGCGGGCCGGGTCCTTCCAGGTGCACACGCTGGAGGAGCTGAAGTCGTTCGTCCGGGCGCCCACGCCGGAGCAGCAGCGCAAGCGGCACCTCGCCGAGTCGGTGCCGCACGCGCCGGGCGTCTACCTGTTCGAGGACGAGCGGGGCGAGGTCCTCTACATCGGCAAGAGCACCAACCTGCGCAACCGCGTCCGCTCCTACTTCACCGCCGGCGAGACCCGCCCCCGCATCCGCGAGATGATCGGCATCGCCGAGCGGGTGCGGCACATCGTCTGCTCGACCGCGCTGGAGGCGGAGGTGCGCGAGCTGCGGCTGATCGGCGGCGCCAAGCCGCGCTACAACCGCCGCTCCCGCTTCCCGGAGAAGATGGTGTGGCTCAAGCTGACCACCGACGTCTTCCCGCGGCTGTCGATCGTGCGCGATCTCAAGGACGACGGCGCCACCTACCTGGGCCCCTTCAGCAGCACGCGGCTGGCCGACGACGCCCGCATCGCGCTGCACGAGGCCGTCCCGCTGCGCCAGTGCACCCAGCCGATCTCGCTGCGCACCCGCCGGGCCGCGTGCGTGCTGCACGAGATGGGCCGCTGCGGCGCGCCCTGCGAGGGGAGGGAGAGCCCCGAGGAGTACGCCGTGCACGTCGAGAGCGCCCGCCGCGCCATGACCCTCGACGCCTCCCCCGTCTTCAGCGCGGTCGCGGCCCGCATGGAGCGGCTGTCGGTCGAGCAGCGCTACGAGGAGGCGTCGGTCGACCGCGACCGGCTGGCCGCGTTCGTCCGCACGGCGGCCCGCATGCAGCGGCTCAGCGCCATCACCCGCATCCCGCAGCTCGTCGCCGCCAGCCCGGCCTTCGGCGGCGGCTGGGACATCCACGTGGTCCGTTACGGCCGGCTGGCCGCCGCCGGGGTCATGCCGAAGGGCACGCACCCGACCCCGTTCGTCGCCTCGCTCAAGGCCACGGCGGAGGTGGTCATCCCCGGGCCGGGGCCGGTGCACGCGGCCAGCGCGGAGGAGACGGAGTGCATCCTGCGCTGGCTGGAGTCGCCCGGGGTGCGGCTGGTGGAGGTCGACGGCGAGTGGAGCCTGCCCGCCCAGGGCGCGGCCCGGCACAAGGCTCGCATTGACCTCGCTTACCGGCATCTCGACCAACGTCGCCCTCGGGAGGGGCGACCTTTGAGGTGAAACGATAGAGTTGATACATGGTCACGGCTATCGTCCACATCAATGCAGAGGTAGACCGGATCCCGGAGGTCGCCCAGACGATCGCCGAGATCCAGGGCGTCAGCGAGGTCTACTCCATCACCGGCGAGTACGACCTGCTGGCCATGGTGCGGGTCGCGGCGTACGAAGAGATCGCCGAAGTGGTGCCGGGGCGCATCAACAAGGTCGCCGGCGTCCTGCACACCGAGACGCACATCGCCTTCCGCGCCTACTCCAAGCACGACCTCGACGCGGCCTTCTCGATCGGCTTCCCCGAGGCCGACTGACCCGCGCCGGCACGTCCCACGGACAACGCCGAACGGGCCCGGACGAGATTCGTCCGGGCCCGTTCGGTTTGTGGCGTCAGGGTCAGTGCGTGATGCTGCGGTCGTCGCTCCCGCCGCTGCCGATGGCGGCGTGCTCGTCCTCGTGCTCGTGCCCGTGACCGTCGTCCAGCGGGATCTTCTCCCCGCCGTACGCCCTGGACATGCGCCCGCGCAACTTGCCGAGCGGCCCGCGCATGCCCTTCGGCGGGATGCCCGAGCTGTCCTCGTCGACCGGCAGCATGGGCACCGGCTCCTTGCCCCGCATGTGGGCCTCGATGTCCTCCGACGGCGGCGTGTGGACCTCGATGAACTCACCGTGCGGCAGCCGCTTGATCACGCCGGACTCCACACCGTGCGAGACGATCGCCTGGTCGGAGCGCTGCAGGCCGAGGCAGATCCGGTAGGTGATCAGGTAGGCCAGCGCCGGCCCGACGAAGACCAGCACGCGGCCCGCGTAGGTCGTGTGGTTCAGGCTCACGTGGAAGTTCGCGGCGATCTCGTCGTTGGCGCCCAGCAGCCACAGCACACCGTAGAACGTCATCGCGGCGATGCCGATCGAGGTGCGGTGCGGGTTGTTGCGCGGCCGGTCGGCGATGTGGTGCTCGCGGTTGTCACCGGTCACCCAGCGTTCCAGGAAGGGATACAGCGCCAGGCCGGTCATGATGATGCCCATGGGCACCAGCGCCGGGATGATGACGCTCAGCGGCAGCGTGCCCGCGTTGGCGGTGCCGAAGAGGTTGATCTCCCAGGGCGGCATGAGGCGCAGCGAGCCTTCGAGGAAGCCCATGTACCAGTCGGGCTGCGAGCCCGCGGAGATGTCGGCCGGGGTGTAGGGACCGAACAGCCAGATCGGGTTGATCTGGGTGAAGGTCGCCAGACCGCTGATCACGCCGAGCGTGAACAGGAAGTACGCGCCCGCCTTGGCCATGAAGGCCGGGTAGAACGGCGCGCCGACCACGTTCTGGTTGGTGCGGCCCTTGCCCGGCATCTGCGTGTGCTTCTGCACCCACATGAGCACCATGTGCGCCGTGACCAGCGCCAGGAGGATGCCCGGGATGAGCAGGATGTGCAGCGAGTAGAACCGGGAGATGACATCCTCACCCGGATACTCCCCGCCGAACAGGAAGAACGTGATGTACGTGCCCACGAGCGGCAGCGAGATCGCCACGCCCTCGGTGATCCGCAGACCGGCGCCGGAGAGCAGGTCGTCGGGGAGGGAGTAGCCGGTCAGGCCCTCGGCCAGCGCCAGGGTCAGCAGCAGCACGCCGATGATCCAGTTGATCTCGCGCGGCTTGCGGTAGGCGCCCGTGAAGAACACCCGCAGCATGTGGACCGTCATGCCGGCCACGAAGAGCAGGGCCGCCCAGTGGTGCATCTGCCGCATGAGCAGACCACCACGGACGTCGAAGCTGATCTCCAGCGACGACGCGTAGGCCTCCGACATCATGACGCCCTTGAGCGGCGCGTACGAGCCGTCGTAGGCGACCTCCATCATGCTGGGCTTGAACCAGAGCGTCAGGAACGTCCCGGTCAGCAGCAGGATGACGAACGAGTAGAGCGCGATCTCACCCAGCAGGAACGACCAGTGGTCGGGGAAGATCTTGCGCAGGTTGCGCTTGAGGAAGTTGGCGCCACCGAGGCGCTCGTCGAGGAAGTTCGACGGGCCGGCGATGGCCTTCGGCGTGGCCTTCAGCTCGCTCATGCCTGGCCTCCCTTCTCCCTGGCGGCGGCCTCGGCGTCACCGCGCTCCCAGTAGCTGGGCCCGACCGGCACCTCGAAGTCGCCCTGGGCGATGAGGTAGCCCTCGGCGTCGACGGTGATCGGCAGCTGCGGCAGCGGCCGCGCGGCCGGACCGAAGATGACCTTGGCGCCGTCGGCGGCGTCGAACGTGGACTGGTGGCACGGGCACAGGATGTGGTGCGTGTTCTGCTCGTAGAGGGCGGCTGGGCAGCCCACGTGCGTGCAGATCTTGGAGTACGCCACGATGCCGTCGTGGGTCCAGTTGAGCCTCGTGCCGCTCTTGATCTCTTCCGGACGGAACTTGATCAGGATCAGCGTGGCCTTGGCCAGGGCGTTGAGGTCGTGCTGGTAGCCCTCGGGGACGACCGACAGGATGCCGCCGGGCGAGTTGAAGTCGGCGGCCCTGATGGGCTGGCCGGTGCCCTCGACGACGAGCCTGAGCGGCTTGCCCTCCTTGGTCTTGGTGCCCCACACCGTGTGGCGCAGCTCCTTGTTGAAGCGCGCGCCCGGCATCCGGCTGTTGTCCAGGTCGCGCAGCAGCACGAGCGGGACCAGGCCGAGCGGCGCCGCCGCCAGCAGCAGCGTGCGGCGCAGCAGCTTGTGCTTGACGAAGCCGCTCTCGTTGGCCCCCCGCACGAAGGTCTCGGCGACGACGTCACGGTCGGCCTCGTCGGAGGCCATCGTGTGGCGCTCCTGGATCAGGGAGTACTTCGGCATGATCTGGCGGACCCAGATCACGATGCCGACGGCCAGGCCCAGGATCGCGATGGTGAGCGAGCTGCCCAGCGCCAGGTTCGAGGTGCCCGTGGCCTCCGGGCTGCCGACCTGGAAGTACACGTAGGAGATGATGAAGGCGATGGCCGCGAGGAACGTGATCGTGAAGCAGAGCGCCACGATCTTCTCGGCCTTGCGGGCCTTGACCGGGTCCTGCAGCGTCACGCCGGGGACATCCTGGTCGGCCTCTGTCGTTTCCGCGGTGCCGAGCATCGAGGTGCCCGGCGCGGGGGTGCCGATGACGCGCTTGGGCACGCGCTCATCCGGCTGCTCGATCTCGTGCTCGTTGTCTGTCATGACTTCTGTCGCTTCTTCGCGGTGATCCAGATGGCGGCGAGTGCGAGGGCGGCGATGCCCACCACAAACGCTACGAGACCTTCGGTGACCGGGCCAATACGCCCGAGGGCGAAACCTCCCGGGTCCCTCTGCTCGCGAACCTGGGTGATGTAGGCGATCATGCTGCGCTTCTCTTCGGGCGTGATCGTCGTGTCGTTGAAGACCGGCATGGCCTGCGGACCCGTGACCATCGCCTCGTAGATCTGCGTCGGCGTCGCCTCGTTGAGGTTGGGCGCGTACTTGCCCTGCGTCAGGGCGCCACCGGCACCGACCCAGTTGTGGCACTGGATGCAGTTGGCGCGGAAGAGCTCGCCGCCCTTGCCGGCGTCACCGAGCTTCGGGTCGACCTGCTCGGCCCCGGGAACCTGCGGGCCGCCGCCGAGCGACTGCACGTAGGCCGCGATCTGCCGGGTCGTCGTCTCGTTGACCCACGGGGCCGGGGGCTTGCGGGGCGCCTGCGGGCCGGGCGCGGCGGCCGGCATGCGGCCGGTGCTCATCTGGAAGTCGACGGCCGCGGCCCCGACGCCGATGAGCGTGGGCGCCGTCGTGGTGCCCTGCGCGTTGGTGCCGTGGCAGCTCATGCAGTGCTTCTCGAACAGGCTCCTGCCCTCGGCCACGTCGTCGACCTTGCCTGCCGCCAGAGCCGCGTCGGCAGGCTTACCCGCCTGGACAAAGGCGGCGTATACCATCCCGACCAGCGCCAACGCCAAAATCAGGACGGCGTATCTCGCGAGGGGATGCCGCCGCCAAGCGGTGATCCTAGTCACAGAGATCCCGTTCCTTAACGAATGATGTAGATGGTCGCGAAAAGACCGATCCAGACGACGTCTACGAAGTGCCAGTAGTAGGACACGACGATCGCGCTGGTGGCCTGCTCATGCGTGAAGCGCTTCGCGGCGTACGTGCGTCCCAGCATGAACAGGAACGCGATCAGGCCACCGGTCACGTGCAGGCCGTGGAAGCCCGTCGTCAGGTAGAACACCGAGGTGTAGGCGTTAGCGGACAAGGTCGCGCCCTCTGACGCCAGCTCCATGTACTCGTAAAGCTGCCCGGCGACGAAGATCGCGCCCATGAGGAAGCTGACGATGTACCAGAAGCGGAGCTTTCCGACCTGCCCCTTCTCTGCGGCCCACACGCCAAGCTGGCACGTCACACTCGACAGGACCAGGATGATCGTGTTGACCGTCGCGAACGGGATGTTCAGGTGAGCGCCCTCGGCGAGCTCCATGCCCGCCTGGTGCAGTGACGGGCCCCATTCGAGGCCCTTGCCCTCGCTCACCGACCGGATGGTGAAGTACATCGCGAACAGCGCCGCGAAGAACATGAGCTCGGAGGACAGCCAGACGATCGTGCCCACACTGACCAGGTTGGGTCTGCGGTACGACTGTGCTGTCGTCGTCGAAGTTATTGCGGATGCTGTCGCCACGGGCAGCATTATTGCGGCTCCGGTGGTCGGTCCGGCGCACGACCCCCCGTTAGCAGGTACAAACCGGGACCCAACCTGGGATAATTGCCACATAACACCCACCAGGCATGGTGGCCTGGGTATGTATCGCGGCACACCGGTACGATCCCAGGTGACCATACCGCTTCGACTGATAGTGAGCGCGACCGATGTCCACTGGGAGCACCGACGAGAAGATGAAGGTCCTCGTCTACAGCGACGACGCCGCAACCCGGGCCGAGGTGATCCAGGCCATCGGCAGGCGCCCCGCGGCCGACGTACCGCTCGTGGAGATCGTGGAGTGCGCCACCGAGCCCAAGGTCCACCAGTGGCTGGGCTCCGGCGAGATCGACGTGGCGATCCTCGACGGCGAGACGCAGCCCGCCGGCGGCATGGGCGTCTCCCGCCAGGCCAAGGACGAGGTCTACGACTGCCCGCCCATCTGCCTCATCATCGCCAGGCGCGACGACCGCTGGCTGGCCGAGTGGTCCAAGGCCGACGCCGTCGTGCCGCAGCCCCTGGAGCCCATGGTCCTGGCCGACACCGTGGCCGACCTGATGCGCCGCCGCAACTCCACCCGTCTCAACGCTAAGTAGGTGCCCATGGACTCCCGGACGACCTGGCCCTCCCTGCTTTCCGCTCTCCTGTCCGGAGAGCACCTCACTTCCGACGAGTCGGCCTGGGCGATGCGGGAGATCATGTCCGGCGCCGCGACGCCGTCCCAGATCGCCGGCTTCGTGATCGCGCTGCGCGCCAAGGGCGAGACCGTGGCCGAGGTCGTCGGGCTCGCCCGCACCATGCTCGACCTCGCCACGCCGCTGAGCGTCGAAGGGCCGGTCGTCGACATCGTCGGCACCGGCGGCGACCGGGCCCACACCGTGAACGTCTCCACCATGGCCGCCATCGTGGCCGCCGCGGCGGGGGCCAGGGTCGTCAAGCACGGCAACCGCGCCGCCTCGTCCTCGTGCGGCGCCGCCGACGTGCTGGAGCACCTGGGCATCCGGCTCGACCTCACCCCCGAGCAGACCGCCCAGGTGGCGCGCGACGCGGGCATCGCCTTCTGCTTCGCCCCCGTCTACCACCCCGCGCTGCGCTTCGCCGGCCCCACCCGCAAGGAGATCGGGGTGCCCACGATCTTCAACTTCCTGGGCCCGCTCACCAACCCCGCCCGCCCGTCCGCGCAGGCCATCGGCGTCTACGACCCCAACATGCTGCCCGTCCTCGCCGGCGTCTTCGCCGAGCGCGGCGTCTCCGCCCTCGTCTTCCGCGGCGACGACGGCCTCGACGAGCTCACCATCGCCGCCACCTCCACCGTCTGGGTGGTCAGAGACGGCACCGCGACCCAGACCACGTTCGACCCGGCGGTGCTCGGCATCCCGCGCGCCGACGTCGGCGCGCTGCGCGGCGGCGACGTCGCCTTCAACGCCCAGGCGGTGCACGACCTGCTGCGCGGCAAGACCGGCCCGGTACGCGACGCCGTGCTCCTCAACGCGGCGGCCGCCCTGGTCGCCCTCGACGGGCCCGGCGACGACCTCGACTCGGCCATGATCGACGGGTACGCCCGCGCGGTCCAGGCGGTCGACTCGGGCGCGGCCGCGGCCACCCTCGACCGCTGGATCGAAGCCAGCAGCTCCTTCCGCCCCGCCTCCTGACGTCCCCTCTGCCGGGCTCCCCACCTTCTCACCGGAGCCCGGCCCCTCGCTCACAGGACGCACCACCGGCGGCTCCCGCGCCCGCACGTCCCCTTTGACGCCTTTGCGCGCCCCAGAAGCATCTCAGGGCCGCACCGGGCGCAGGCGGTGGCGAGGGACGGCGGCAAGTGGCGGCGGACGGCCGCGCCGCACGCCGGCCCGACGAGAGCCGCACGCAGGCATGAGGTAGGGCAGCGCCGCGCAGCCGGTAGCGAGACGGCGGCGTCGGGCCGCCTCCGCAGCGTCAGGCGTCGGAGCCCGCGGCCCACAGGCGCGGCAACGCAGCCCGCAGGCGCGGCAAAGCAGCCCGCGTGCGCGGCCAAGCGGCTCACGTGCGCGGCAAAGCAGCTCGCGTGCGCGGCAAAGCAGCTCACGTGCGCGGTGAACCGGCTCACGTGCGCGGCAAAGCAGCTCGCGTGCGCGGCGAACCGGCTCACGTGCGCGCCAAAGCAGCCCGCAGGCGCGGCAGAGCGGCTCGCGGGCGCGGCAGAGCGGCAGCACCCGGGCGTGGGCGTGGCTTACGCAGCAGCGCCACCCACGGGGCCCAGCGTCAGCACGCAGCCGGCAGTGCGGGCGGCCTAGGCAAGACGGCGGCGCTGTCTGGCAACGCGCGCCCCAGCCAGAGCGCCTCAGCCAGAGCGCCGCAGCAGGCGCCCCAACGCAACGCCCCAGCACGCGCCTCAAGCACGGCGTCGCAGCACGTGCCTCAGGCACGGCGGCGTCGCGTGCCTCGAATGTGGCGGCGCGGGCAAGGTGGCAGCGCTCGGCGCGTGACGCGAGGGGTCCTGGCGCCGCTCGCGACCCAGCAGGCGGCCCCGTGTGGCGACATGGCCGTCCGGGGCGGGTCAGCGGAGGGCGAGGGTCGGGCCCGCCTTCAGGGAGCTCCACTTGAGCCACTGCCGCCAGTTCTGCTGCCAGTGCCCCCACCCGTTCGTGGGCTCCAGCTTCCGGGGCGACCCCGTGATGATGATCGGATCCCCGATCAGGGTGTTCTTGATGAACCAGGCGGCGTTGTCCGGGCTGACGTTCACGCATCCGTGGCTGACGTTCGAGTTCCCCTGTGACCCCACCGACCAGGGCGCGCTGTGCACGTACTCGCCGCTGTTGGAGATCCGCACGGTGTTGTACACGGTGAGCCGGTAGTAGCCGGGCGAGCCGGGCCCGATGCCGGGTGAGGTCATGACGGTGACGGGTTCGCGGGACATGGCGAGGTGGATGCCGGAGGTGGTGTAGTACTTCCACTGGCCGCCCTGCCCGGCGCTCATGGGCATGGTGCGGATCTTCTTGCCGTTGCGGCGGACGACGAGCACGTGCTCGTCGGTGCTGCCTCGGGTGATCTGCGATCGGCCGATCTTGAAGTCGAGGCGGACGTCGCGTTTGCCGTACATGCCGGGCGCGCCGCGCACTCCGGCGAGCTTGGCCTCCACGCGGACCTTGGTGTGGGCGGGCCAGTACTTCTCGGGGCGGAAGTCGACGTGCTGGCTGTCGAACCAGTGCCAGGCCCCTTCGACGGGTTTGGAGCTGTGGACGGTGAGGTTGCGTTCGATGGCGATCCGGTCGGTGATGGGCTTGTCGAAGGCGATCATGATGGGCATGCCGATGCCGACGGTGAGGCCGGTGTCGTCCTTGTTGGGGGTGATGGTCTCGATGTCGAACGTCTTGTCGCCCTTGACGGTGGAGAACGCGCTGCGGGTCTCGCTCGTCCGCCCGGCGGGGTCCACGGAGACGGCGGTGACCGTGTAGGCGGTGCCGGGCCGGGCGGTGCCGAGGCTGCGCCAGCGGGTGCCGTCGGAGCTCAGGACGCCCTTGAGCGGCCCGCCTTGCCTCCTTCCACGCGTACGCTCTTCAGCGTGCCCCCGTGGACGGACACGACCACGGGCTGGTCCGTGGGCACGTTCGTGCTCTTGTCCGCCGGAGACACCCCTACGGGGGCGCCCGCGCCCCGCCTGCCATGGCGACCCCTTCGGGGTCGTCGGCGGGGGCCGCCGAGCACGCCGTCAGCAGCGCCAGGGCCAGCAGGCCGGCCGTTCCATACGCTCCGCGCCCCACGAGTACTCCCTCGTCCACGATCGAGCCACTTCTGCCTCCTTTATTACCCTGGGTGATCAGATGGCCACATCCGCCCACTGGTAAAGAACACCAAAAAGCGGGCGTCCTCCCCCAAGGGAGAACGCCCGCTCCGGGTGTGCGTGGCTCAGTGCGAGAAGTGGCCCCGGTAGTACTGGAACACGAACCCGATCATGGCCATGATCACGAGGAAGACCCCGATCAGGAACATCCAGAAGCCGATCACGAACCCGGCGAAGGCGAAGGCCGCCGCCAGGCACAGGAACAGCGGCCACCAGCTGCTCGGGCTGAAGAAGCCCAGCTCGCCCGCGCCGTCGCTGATCTCGGCCTGCTTGTTGTCCTCCGGCTGCGCGCCGATGCGGCGCGCGGTGAACATCAGGTAGTAGCCCACCATGAACGCGAAGCCGACCGAGATGGCCATGGCGGTCGTGCCGACGGGCTCACCCTTGCCGGTGGCGGCCTTCGTCCAGAACCAGTAGGCGATGTCCACGCCGGCGAAGAACAGGCCGCACAGCAGGAACAACCATCCCTGCACCTTCATCAGGACTCAACCTCCGGGTGGTCGGACTTGGTGGAAGCGTGCGGGAACCGCTTGTCGAAGGCGGGGCGCTCGGACCGGATGCGCGGCAGCGAGGTGAAGTTGTGCCGCGGCGGCGGGCAGCTAGTCGCCCACTCCAGCGAGTTGCCGTAGCCCCACGGGTCGTCCACGGTGACCTTGGGCGCGCTGCGCCAGGTCTTCCAGACGTTGTAGAAGAACGGCAGCGTCGAGGCGCCCAGGACGAACGCGCCGACCGACGACAGGAGGTTGAGGTCGGTGAAGCCGTCGGCCGGGCTGTAGTCGGCGTAGCGGCGCGGGAAGCCCGCCATGCCGAGCCAGTGCTGGACGAGGAACGTGGTGTGGAAGCCGATGAACAGCAGCCAGAAGTGCAGCTTGCCCAGCTTGTCGTCGAGCATCTTGCCGGTGAACTTGGGCCACCAGAAGTAGAACCCGGCGAACATCGCGAACACGACGGTGCCGAAGACCACGTAGTGGAAGTGCGCGACGACGAAGTAGGTGTCGCTGATGTGGAAGTCGAGCGGCGGCGAGGCCAGGATGACGCCCGTCAGGCCGCCCAGGAGGAAGGTGATGAGGAAGCCGACGGAGAACAGCATCGGCGACTCGAAGCTGAGGTGGCCGCGCCACATCGTGCCGATCCAGTTGAAGAACTTCACGCCGGTCGGCACGGCGATGAGGAACGTCATGAACGAGAAGAACGGCAGCAGCACCTGGCCGGTCGGGAACATGTGGTGCGCCCAGACCGTGATGGACAGACCGGCGATCGAGATCGTCGCGCCCACGAGGCTGATGTAACCGAAGATCGGCTTGCGGCTGAAGACCGGGATGATCTCGGTCACGATGCCGAAGAACGGCAGCGCGATGATGTACACCTCGGGGTGGCCGAAGAACCAGAACAGGTGCTGCCAGAGCAGCGCGCCGCCGTTGTCGGAGGCGAAGATGTGCGTGCCGAGCTTGCGGTCGGACTCCAGCGCGAGCAGGGCGGCGGCCAGCACGGGGAAGGCCATCAGCACGAGCATGCTGGTCAGCAGCACGTTCCAGGTGAACATCGGCATGCGGAACATGGTCATGCCGGGCGCGCGCATGCAGATGATCGTGGTGATGAAGTTGACCGCGCCGAGGATCGTGCCCAGACCCGACAGGGCCAGACCCATGATCCACAGGTCGCCGCCGATGCCGGGCGAGTTGATCGCGTTCGACAGCGGCGTGTAGGCGAACCAGCCGAACGAGGCGGCGCCGCCCGGGGTGAAGAAGCCGGAGACGGCGATGAGGCTGCCGAACAGGTAGAGCCAGTAGCTGACCATGTTCAGGCGCGGGAAGGCGACGTCGGGGGCGCCGATCTGCAGCGGCATCAGCTCGTTGGCGAAGCCGGCGAACAGCGGCGTCGCGAACATCAGCAGCATGATCGTGCCGTGCATGGTGAACAGCTGGTTGAACTGCTCGTTGCTGGTGAACTGCAGCCCCGGCTGCGCCAGCTCGGCCCGCATGACGAGGGCCATCACGCCGCCGATGAGGAAGAAGGCGAACGACGTGATCAAGTACATGTGCCCGATGATCTTGTGATCGGTCGAGGACATCCACTTGGCGATGATCTGGCCCTTGGTGCTACCCGAGGGCCGGACCGGCGCGGTCGTCAGGGGTTCGTGAATGGCGGTCACTGGGCACTCCCAGCCTGGGTCGTAACGTACTGGTTCCACTCGTCCGCACGGACGAGCTTCACCGAGAAGAGCATCCTGCTGTGGTCGACACCGCACAGCTCGGCACAGCGGCCGGCGTAGACGTTGGGCTTGTCGAGCGTCGTGATCTGGAACTTCCGGCCGGGGTCACCCTCGGGGATGCCCGGGATGACGTCCCGCTTGAACAGGAACTCCGGCACCCAGAACGAGTGGATGACGTCGTCGGTCTCCAGGTCGAACTCGACCTTGGTGTTCACCGGCAGCACGAGCTGCGGGCCCTGGTGGAAGTCGCTCACCGGCACACCTGCGACGGGCTTCAACGTCTTGCCGTTGACGGTCGTGGTGAAGCGCCAGCTCCACTGGAAGGCCTCGACCTTGACCTTGACCGGCGCGTTGCCGTCGACCTTGGCCAGAGCCTCGCTGTCGCGGGCGGTGAAGAAGAAGAACACCGACACCATCACCAGCGGGATCAAGGTGTAGAGCATCTCGATCGGCAGGTTGTAACGCACCTGCGGCGGCAGCTCGGCCTTGGCCCTGCGCTTGCGGTGGAAGATGCACGCCCAGATGATCAGGCCGATGACGACGGCACCCGTGGCGAGTGCGGCGATCCAGGCCCCGTTCCACAGATTCTGGACGATCCCGCCCTGCTCGGTGATGTGGTCGGGAAGAAGGCCGCGAGACCAGTCGGCCTCGGGGACGTCATTAGCACACGCCGTAGCAGTGGCCAGCAGCAACGCCAAAGCGGCGGCGCGCGGCACCCTGCGCCGGGCCAACGAACGCCGCGTCGTACGGCGAGTCGGACTCACGGATCGCCTACCCCACAGATGAAGCCCAAGAGTCTTTCCCTTGGGCGCTCGTATTGCTCTTTCTGCATCAAGCACAGACTGACAAGCAGACACATTAGCGTGCAGGGGCCTCGCCCTACCGCGCGACCCCTCGGTGGCGCCGCAAGTGGGACGATGAGTCTCGTGGCTTACTTCGACGCGGCTTCGAGCGAACCGCTCCACCCTCAGGCGCGCGAGGCGCTGCTGGCGGCGATCGACTCCGGCTGGGCCGACCCCGCGAGACTCTATGGCGAGGCCCGCCGCGCGCACCTGCTGCTGGAGCAGGCTCGCACGGAGGTGGCCGAGGTGCTCGGCGCCCGCCCCGACGAGGTGTCGTTCACCGCGTCGGGCACGCAGGCCGTGCATCTCGGCGTCCTCGGCACCCTACACGGAAGGCGCAGGGCCGGGCGTCATCTCGTGGTGAGCGCGGTGGAGCATTCCAGCGTGCTGCACGCCGGTCAGGTCCACGAGCGGGAGGGCGGCACGGTCGAGACGGTGGGCGTGGCGCTGAACGGGCGGGTGCACCTCGACCGGTTCGCCGAGGCGGTCGCGCGGCCCGGCACGGCTTTGGCGTGCCTGCAGACGGCCAATCACGAGGTCGGCACGTTGCAGCCGGTCGAGCAGGCCGCCGAGGCGTGCCGCGAGCACGGGGTGCCGCTGCTGGTGGACGCGGCGCAGACGGCGGGGCGGCTGCCGGTGCCGCCGGGCTGGTCGGTGCTGACGGCCAGCGCGCACAAGTGGGGCGGGCCCGCCGGGGTGGGCGTGCTGGCGGTGCGCAAGGGCACGCGGTTCCGCTCGTACCTGCCGGAGGACGAGCGGGAGCGGCGGCGGGTGCCGGGCTTCGAGAACGTGCCGGCGATCGTCGCGGCGGCGGCGGCCCTGCGCGCGGCGGCGGCCGAGGCGGAGCGGGAGCAGGCGAGGCTTTCCTCGCTCGTCGAAAGGATCAGGGAGACGGTCCCGAGGATCGTTCCTGACGTGGAGGTCATCGGCGACCCCGTTGACCGGGCGCCGCACATCGTGACCTTTTCGTGCCTCTACGTTGACGGGGAGGCGCTGCTGGGCGAGCTGGACAAGGCCGGATTCGCCGTATCGTCCGGAAGCTCGTGCACCGCTAGTACGCTTCGTCCATCGCACGTCCTCGAAGCGATGGGCGTGCTCACGCATGGGAATGTCCGGGTGTCGCTGCCCAGGGGCGCTTCCGCCGGCGAGGTCGACAGGTTCCTCGCCGTGCTGCCCGATCTGGTGCGCCGCATCCGCCAGGACGCGGGAGTCGCATGACCGAGGTGACGCAGCCGGCTTTGACGATCGACGCGCTGGGGAAGAAGTGCCCTGTCCCGATCATCATGCTCGCCGAGCAGATCAACCACGTCCCGCTGAACGCCGTGGTGGCCGTGCTGGCCGACGATCCCGCGGCCTACACGGACGTCCCGGCGTGGTGCAGGCTGAAGTCGCACCGGCACGTGGGGTCGTACGAGCTGCCGGAAGGCGGCTGGGCGATCCACGTCATGCGGAACTACTGAGCTTCCGGCCGTCCGCAAATCCCTGATTGGGCTCTGTCTGGTGGGTAGGGGCCCTGCGTACGAGTCCATCGACATGCAGGGGAAAGCCATGATCAGCGGACAACCGAACGAGACCGCCCGCGACGTCATGAGCACGGGAGCGGAGTGCATCGGCGCGCACGAGACCCTCGACCGGGCGGCGCAGATGATGCGTAACAGCGACGTGGGCGCCCTGCCCGTGTGCGGGCCGGACGACCGGGTCACCGGCATCATCACCGACCGCGACATCGTCATCAAGTGCGTGGCCGCCGGTCACGACCCGGCGCGGGTGACGGCGGGCGAGCTGGCCACCGGCCTGGTCTGGGTGGCGTCGGACGCCACCGTGGAGGAGGCGCTGGCGCGCATGGAGGAGCACCAGATCAAGCGGCTGCCGGTGATGGACGGAGGCCGCATCGTCGGCATGATCAGCGAGGCCGACCTGGCCAGGCACCTGCCCGACGACCAGCTCGCCGAGTTCGTGCACCGGGTGTACGCCTTCCGCTGACCGCACGCGGGCGTCGATCGTCGAGGCCGTCCCCTGCTCCGGGACGGCCTCGCTCATGTCACGGGTGGTAGCAGCGGACGTGCTCGCCGACCTCGGCGGCGGCCTCGGCACCGTACGCGGCGGCGAAGCGCTCCATGAAGCCCTTCTGCCCCAGTTCGTACTCCTGCCCGCCGACGCGCTCCAGCACGTGCGTGGCGGTGAGGTTGCCGATCTGCCCGCACCGCTCCAGCGACAGGCCCCAGGCCAGGCCGGACATGAAGCCGGCGCGGAAGGCGTCGCCGACGCCGGTGGGGTCGGCCTTGCCGCGCTCGGGGGCGGGGGCGACCTGGATGGAGGGCTCGCCGGCGCGGTCGATGACGGCGCCCTTGGGGCCGAGCGTGGTGACGCGGACGCCGACGCGGGACAGGATCTCCTCGTCGGACCAGCCGGTCTTCTGCTCGATGAGCCCCTTCTCGTAGTCGTTGGAGAACAGGTAGGCGGCGCCGTCGACGAGCTGGCGGATCTGCTCGTCCTCCATGCGCGCGAGCTGCTGGGAGATGTCGGCGGCGAACGGGATGCCGCGCTGGCGGCACTCGTCGGTGTGGCGCAGCATCGCGTCGGGGTCGTTGGGGCTGATCAGCACCAGGTCGAGCCCGCCCACGCGGTCGGCGACGGGCTGCAGCTCGATGAGCCGCGCCTCGGCCATGGCGCCGGTGTAGAACGAGGCGATCTGGTTGTGGTGCTGGTCGGTGGTGCACAGGAAGCGGGCGGTGTGCTGGGTCTCGGAGACGTGCACGGAGCCGCAGTCCACGCCGTGGCGCTCCAGCCAGGAGCGGTAGTCGGCGAAGTCGTTGCCGACGGCGCCCACGAGGATCGGGTTGAGACCGAGGCAGGCCATTCCGAAGGCGATGTTCGCGGCGCAGCCGCCGCGCCGGATCTGGAGATCATCGACCAGGAACGAGAGTGACACCCTGTCGAGCTGCTCGGCGATGAGCTGATCGCCGAAGCTTCCAGGAAAGGTCATCAGGTGGTCTGTCGCGATTGAGCCGGTCACGGCAATGCGCACGGGATTCTTCTTCCTCGTTGTCAGCAGGCCAATAGGCCCCACGAGAATACGCGAAGGTCCCGCGCGCACAAAGGCGAGCGGGACCTGCTTCGAGCGCCGTTCGAGCGCTAGTTGAACGAGTCACCACAGGCGCACGAGCCCGTGGCGTTGGGGTTGTCGATCGTGAACCCCTGCTTCTCGATCGTGTCGACGAAGTCGATGGAGGCGCCCATCAGGTAGGGGGCGCTCATCCGGTCGGTGACCACGCTGACCCCGCCGAAGTCCGACACGACGTCGCCGTCCATCGAACGGTCGTCGAAGAAGAGCTGGTAGCGCAGGCCGGAGCAACCTCCCGGCTGCACGGCGACCCGCAGCTGCAGGCCCTCCTCGCCCTGCTGCTCGAGCAGGCTCTTGACCTTGGCGGCGGCCGCGTCAGTCAGGATCAGGCCCTGTGCCGTGGTCTCGCTGCTCTCAACCGTCATCTGCTGACTCCCTAACCCGGCTGTCTGTTTCTGACGTCCTACTAATGACGCTACCAACACCTGGGCGTTGCCACACATTCCCGGGGGTCCGCTCACTCCTCTGGGGCCCGGAATAACCACAAGGTCCCATGTGTCATGATGAGTATCGTCAAATCGACGATAAGGGGGTACGGCCATGGCTGCCCAGACGGGACTGCCGCTCTACGTCCTCGGCCGGGGTGCCGATCCGCACAGCGAGAAGGGGGTCGACTGCCCCGGCGAGCTGCCGCCCGCCTCCGATCCCGACCTCGTGGACCGCGCGCGCAAGGCGAAGGAGGCGCTCGGCGAGCGCCTGTTCGTGCTCGGCCACCACTACCAGCGTGACGAGGTCATCCAGTTCGCCGACGTGACCGGCGACTCCTTCAAGCTCGCCCAGCAGGCCGCCGCCCGGCCCGAGGCCGAGTTCATCGTCTTCTGCGGCGTGCACTTCATGGCCGAGTCGGCCGACATCCTGACCACCGACGCCCAGAAGGTCATCCTGCCCGACATGGCGGCCGGGTGCTCGATGGCCGACATGGCCACGTTCGACCAGGTCGAGGAGTGCTGGGAGGCCCTGGAGGACGCCGGGCTGGCCGACCAGGTGATCCCTGTCACGTACATGAACTCCAGCGCCGACATCAAGGCGTTCTGCGGCAGGAACGGCGGCGCGGTCTGCACCTCCTCCAACGCCCGCCGCGCCCTCGACTGGGCCTTCGAGCAGGGCCAGAAGGTGCTGTTCCTGCCCGACCAGCACCTCGGCCGCAACACGGCGGTGCTGGAGATGGGCATGTCGCTGGAGGACTGCGTGGTGTGGAACCCGCACCGTCCCAACGGCGGGCTCACCCAGGAGGAGCTGGAGCGCGCCAGGATGATCCTGTGGCGCGGCCACTGCTCGGTGCACGGCCGCTTCACGGCCGAGTCGGTGGACGACGTGCGCGCGCGCATCCCCGGCGTGAACGTGCTCGTGCACCCCGAGTGCCGGCACGAGGTCGTGCTCAAGGCCGACCACGTGGGCTCCACCGAGCACATCATCAAGACGCTGGAGGCCGCGCCCGCCGGGTCGAGCTGGGCCATCGGCACCGAGCTGAACCTGGTCAAGCGCCTGGCCCAGACCTTCCCCGACAAGAACATCTCGTTCCTCGACCGCACGGTCTGCTACTGCTCCACCATGAACCGGATCGACCTGCCGCACCTGGTGTGGGCGCTGGAGTCGCTGGTGCTCGGCGAGGTCGTCAACCAGATCACCGTCGACGACGACACCACCCACTGGGCCAAGGTCGCCCTCGACCGCATGCTGGCCCTGCCGTAGAGCCGTCTCCGGGCTTCAGGCGAACTCGTAGCCGAGCGTCACCTGCACCCTGAGGCTCTGGCGGCCGGGGCTGAGCGACGGCTCACTCTCGGCCGCCATCGTCTGCGGCGCCATCCCCCGCAGGGGCCGCGGGGGGCCGCCCGCGCTCTCCTGCACCTCCACCACGCGGCCCAGCGGGCGGCCGGCCAGCTCGGCGTACTGGGCCGCCTTGGCCGCCGCCTGCCGGAACGCCTTCGCCCGCGCCTCGGCCAGCGCCGGGCCGGGCTCGGACACCTCGAAGGCCACGCCGTGCAGCCTGGCCTCCTCGCCCACGCCCACGACGGTGTCGATGACGTGGTCGCCCCTGCCGATGTCGCGCACGACGATCTCGAGCCCCTGCGCCGCCCGGTACGCCGACACCTTCGGGTACGACTCGTACTCGGGGCCCAGGGACAGCTCCGACGTGGACAGGTCGTCAGGTGCGATGCCCGCCTGCCGCAGCGCCTCGCCCAGCCGCGCCGCCGCGGCCCGCACGGCGGCGAACGCCTCGCCCGCCGACGCCCTGCGCACCTCGACGCCCGCGTACAGCCGCAACGTGTCGGGCGCGACCAGGACGGAGCCCTCGCCGCTCACCGTGATGTCCACGAGATCCCAGCTCCCCTCGGGTGGGTTCGGACCTGATCCTAGGTCGGCGGGCGCGGCTACGGGGAGACCCGGCTGAACCGGAAGCCCATCCTGTCGAACTCCGCCTTCTCCCGCGCCGTGGCGATCACCCGGGCCGCCCTGCCCGCCAGATCGGTCACCACGGCCTCGTACCCGCCGCCGCGCTCCCGCCACACCGCCACGTGGCCGTCGTCCCACCAGCCGATGAGCCGGTTGCTGGCCACCGGGATCCGGACCGGCTCCGCGCCGCCCGAGGTGGGGTACGCGCACAGCGAGGTGCCGGCCGCGGCGCAGTGGGCCAGGAACCGGGTGCCCGACGGCGAGACGTCGTCGCCCTCCACCCACACCGGCGTGCCCACGTCCGACAGCGTGCGCAGGGGTTTGCCGTCGAGGTCGTAAAACCTCATCCGGCCGCCGGACCACGTGCCCACGGCCCGGCCGCCGGCGTCCCAGAAGAAGCGCCACTCCCCCGCGCCCTCGTCCGTGATCCGGAACGCCCGGCCCTTCTCCAGGGCCACGTCGACGATGCCGAAGCCGTACTCGGTGGCGTCGCCGTCGCTGCCCCGGTAGAGGGTGACCAGGCCGTACCTGCCGTCGGGGGACCAGCGGGGCGTGGTGGGGAAGATCGGCTTGCGGCTGACCTCGACGACCCGCCGGCGGCCGGTGACGTGGTCGACGACGGACACCGTGGCGAACAGGTCGGTGCTGTAGTCGACGTCGGTGCCCAGGGCCAGGTTGGTGGACGGGTCGAGGGCGTACTCGAAGTAGCGGGTCTCGGGGGTGAAGCGGCCGGTGGCGTGCTTCCTGACGTACAGGCGCCGGCCGCCGTCCACGGTGTAGGAGGCGAGCCTGATGGGGTCGCCGTCGCGCTCCTCCAGCCGTACCGACGTGCCGGGGAGGGTGAGCGGGCGGGCGGCGGGCGCGGTCGCCGGGGCCGGGAACGGCGTGCCGACGACCGCGTTCGTGCGTCCGGCGGTGCCGGACAGGCGGGCGGCGGTGAACGCGCCGGCCGCCACGAGCACGAGCACGCCCGTGACGCCGCCCGCCACCACCCAGCCGGTACGGCCGCGCCCGCCAGGCCGGCCCACCGTGGCCGTGCCCTGCCGCAGCAGGCCCGTGGCCGATCCCGTCGGGGAACCGGCCGGTGAACCCGTCGGCGCGGCGGGCTCGGGGGCGCCCGGGGGCTCCTCCACCGGCCGCCGGCCGGTCACGTCGGTGGGGCCCTCCGGATCCCCCGGCGGCTGACGGCCGGGCGCGTCGGCGGAGGTCGCGCGGCCGAGCAAACGCATGAGGGCCTCGCTCGCCGACGGCCGCCGCGCGGGGTCCTTGGCCAGGCAGTCGTTGACCAGCGCGCGCAGGGCCGGATCGGTCAGGCACGCGGTGTCGGGCTCGGCGTGCATGATCCGGTTGACCACCGCGGGCACGCTGTCCTGCCCGAACGGCGGCTGCCCCGACGCCGCGAACACCAGCGTGCACGCCCACGCGAACAGGTCCGACTTCTCCCCCGGGCCCGACTCCGAGAGCTGCTCGGGCGCCATGTACGACGGCGTGCCGATGACCGAGCCGGTGAGCGTCGAGGCGATGTCGAGCGCCTTGGCGATGCCGAAGTCGATGACGCGCGGCCCGTCGGGGGCGAGCACCACGTTCGACGGCTTGAAGTCGCGGTGCACGATGCCCGCCTGGTGGATCGCGACCAGCGCCGTGACGGTGCCGACCGCCAGCCGGTGCAGGGTGGTGCCCGAGCGGGGGCCCTGCTCGCGTACGACGTCGGCCAGAGTAGGGCCCTCGATGTACTCGCTGACGATGTACGGCCGCCCGCCGAACAGGCCCGTGCCGACGACCTGGGCCGTGCAGAACGGCGCCACCCGCCTGGCCAGCGCCACCTCACGGACGAACCGCTCCGACGCCCCGGCGTCGCCCGCCAGGTCGGCGCGCAGCAGCTTGAGCGCCACCTGCGTGCCCTCCGGGCTCGTGGCGAGGTAGACGATGCCCTGCCCGCCCTCCCCGAGCCGCCCGGCCAGGCGGTACTCGCCCACCGTCGCGGGGTCCCCTGGTCTCAGGGCCGCGAGGTCCGGCATCGGCGACTCCCCTGTACGGCGTCCTTGCCGCCATTCTTACGGGTGAGCCGGGGTTCCGTCATGTGTTCGGGCAAGGGTACGTGATCTGGAACGGCGCTCGGCGGGACCGGGCGGGCGGCTCGGGCGGGCTTCGCGGGCGTGCGGCGCGGGTGGAGGCGTCCCGTACCCGGCGGGCGCGCGGCTCAGGTGACGGCGTGGGCGACGGCCTGCGGGGCGCGGAGCTGGAGGTGGCGGCCGGCGCGCGGCAGGCGCACGTGCTCCGCGGCGAGCGCGTCCGCGAGCCGTTCGGCGCAGCCGTCCGGGTCGCCGGCGCTGAGCACGGTGACCGGCACGTCCGGGAACGGCTTCTCCTCGCGCAGCCGGCGCAGGTCGGCGGCCATGCCGCGGCGGGCCAGCCACTCCCCCACCGCGGCGGCGAGCACCCGGCCCGTGCCGTAGACCCCCGACGGGTCGGGCAGCCCGGTGAGCAGCCGGTGCGCGGGCGGCCCCGCCAGGCGGGCCAGGGCCGTCGCGCCCCAGGTGCGGCCCAGCGCGGGCAGCCACCGGCAGGCGGTCCTGGCGAACGGCAGCGGCCGGCGCTCGGCCGTGCACGCGGGCTCCACGAGGACGAGCCTGGCCAGGCACAGCGGGTGCAGCCGGGCGAACGCCTCCGCGTGCCAGCAGGCGACCCCGTGGGCGACGAGCGTCACCTGCTGGGGGTGCGCGGGCGACAGCGCGGCCAGCCGGGCGGCCTCGTCGTACAGGGTGGGCGGAACCGGCGCGCAGGGGCTCAGCCCGAGCCCCGGCCGGTCGAAGCGGATGACGCGGTGCCCGACCGCGAGCCGCGCGGCGACGGCGTCCCAGTGGAACCAGGCGCCCGCGAGCCCGGCCGTGATCAGCACCACCGGCCCGGCCCCCTGCACGACGACGTGTGCCCGCCCGCGCCCGCCCGGCCCGGGATCGGCCCCCGCGCGGCTCCAGAGGGGCTCGTCATCCGCGCGAACCCCATCGGCGCCGCTCCAAGCCGGGGCGTCGTCCGTGCGGACGCGGGCGCCGCCCACGCCTCCCATGCGGCCGGGCGCGATCCGTGGCCCGGCCTCGTCGGCGGCGGCGTCGTCGGCGACGAGCAGGCGGAGGGCGACGTACACGAGCCACACCGCGATCATCGTGAGCTGGGCCCGGTGGGCCAGCCCGACGCCGTGCCCGGCGGCCTGGGCGCCCGCGGTGAGCAGGGTGGCGCCCAGGGTCAGCCAGGTGAACAACCACGACGCCCGCGCCCGCCACCGCGCGCTGAGCAGCACCATGGCGACCAGCACCGCGATCGTGCCGAGCACCCGCGCCGCCGCGTGCGCCACGTGCGCGGCGGAGGCCCCCTGACGCCCGCACAGGGGGTCGCTGAGTGCGGCGCAGTCGAGCGGGAACAGCCCGGCCACCACCGTGAGGAGCCCGAACGCGGCCAGCGCCAGCCAGCCCGGCCACTCGCGGGCCACCCTGGGCACCAGCGCCACCCCGGCCAGGCACGCCAGCCCCGTCAGCACGTCGCTGACCCGGAACAGCCGCGTCCACGGCTGGTTCCTGGCGGCGAGCTCGCTGACGTACCCCTCGGTCCGGTCCACGGCGGGGGTGGTGAACTGGCCGGTCACCCAGGCGCTGGCGAGGACCGCCGTCACGATGAACGCGCAGGCGGCGAGCACGAACAACCTTCGCTCCACGTGACAATTAGATCACTATGGGCTACGGCCGCCCATGAGCGCCCCGGTCAGAGCCCTGGAGCGCCCCAGACAGGGAACCATCGGCCGAGGTCCTTCTCCAGTGGCAGCTCGCCTTCGAGGGCGCCTCTGGCCTGCAGTTCGAGCGGGTTGTCGCGCTTCTGCCCCGCCATCGGGGCGAACGGGTAGAAGGTGCCGCGTTTGTACAGGTAGACGACGGCCAGCCGCCGTCCGTCGGGTGCGGCGAACGACACCAGCGAGCACAGCAGCGAGGGCCCGAACCCGGCGCCCTCCAGCGTGGAGTTGACCGCGTGCAGCTCGGTGACCAGGTCGCCGAGCGCTTCCGAGGTACGCCGGACCAGCAGCCAGGTGTAGCCGTAGCCGTCGTCGGACTCCTCGACGCGCTCCCCCAGCAGCGCCTTGGCGTCGCTCTCCGCCGTGGCGAACGCGCCGCCCTCCGCCGCCCTGAACGCCACGGAGCCGAGACCGGTGGGCGTCAGCCCCGTCGCGGCCTGCAGCGTCACGGCCGCCGACGGCAGCGCGAACAGCGCGTCGAGGTTGGGCTTGACCGGTTTCGTCCGGCCGAGCAGCGCGTCGAGCCAGCCCATGCCTGCTCAGCCCCTTCCGAGCTGCTGAGAGATGGCGGCGAGTTGTTCGAGCCGGCGCTCCAGCGTCGGGTGCGTGGAGAACAGGTTCGCCAGCGACTGCCCCCTGGCCAGGGCCGGGGCGAAGTAAAAGGCGTTGAACGGCTCCGCCTCGCGCAGGTCGCGGGTCGGGATCCTGGCCATCTCGCCGCTCACCTTGGTCAGCGCGCTGGCCAGGGCCGACGGGCGCTGCGTGAGCAGGGCGCCGGCCCGGTCGGCGGCCAGCTCCCGGTAGCGCGACAGGGCGCGGGTGAGCAGGAAGCTGACGGCGTACACGACGACGGACACCAGCAGCACGATCGCGCCGACGGGCAGCCCTCCCTGGCCGCCGTTGCGGCGGCCACCGAGCCCGCTGTAGAGCGCGAACCTGGTCATCAGCCCCGCCACGATGCCGAGGAACGAGGCGATGGTCATGACGGCCACGTCGCGGTGGGCGACGTGGGACAGCTCGTGGGCGATCACGCCCTCCAGCTCCTGCGGCTCCAGGCGGCGCAGGATGCCGGTCGTCACGCAGACGACCGCTCTGTTCTGGTTGCGGCCGGTGGCGAACGCGTTGGGGACGTCGGAATCCGCGATCGCCACCCGCGGCTTGGGCATGTCGGCCAGCGCGCACAGCCGGTCGATGAGGCCGTGCAACTCAGGGGCCTCCTGCGGCGAGACCTCCCGCCCGTGCATCGCGAACAACGCGATGCGGTCGGACAGGAAGTACTGCACCAGCAGCAGGCCGCCCGCCAGCACGAGGACGGTCAGCGCCCGGACGCCGAGGGCGATCAGGACGCCGACGAACACGACGTAGAGCAGCCCGAGCAGGAACATCGTCACGACCATGCGGCTGGTCAGGCCGCGGTCGGACGCGAACCGCGTGCGCACGGGATCAGCCCGGGATGAGGCCTTGGTCGCCCAGCATCTCCCGGACCTCCTCGATCGAGGCGTCCGCGGGGGGAAGGATCAGCTCTGACGGCTCAAGGCTGTCGTCGGGAAGCGCCTTGCCCACGTGGCGCACCTTGTCGAGCAACGCGTGCAGCTTGACCCTGAACGCCTTCTCGTCGCTGGCCTCGATGGCCGCTTCGAGCTCGCTGTCGAGCTCGTTGAGCACGGAGATGTCGTCGGCGGAGATCTCCACCTGACCCTCGCCCATGATCCTGACGATCATGCGCCCTCCCCAGGCTGGCGGTACTGCTGGGTCTGGCCGCCCTGCTGCTGGGGCTGCGCCTGCGGCTGCGGCTGGGCCTGCTGCTGCGGGCGGCCCTGCTCGATCGCCGACTGCGGCGCCGGGCCCTGGCCCAGCTCGGCCTTCATCCTGGCCAGCTCCAGCTCGACGTCCATGCCGCCGCCCATGCGGTCGAGCTCGGCTTGGATGTCGTCGCCGCGGGTGCCGCTGAAGTCGTCGAGGGCGCCGCTGGCCAGCAGCTCGTCGATCGCGCCGGCGCGGGCCTGCATCTGCGCCGTCTTGTCCTCGGCGCGCTGGATCGCCAGGCCGACGTCGCCCATCTCCTCGGAGATGCCGGAGAACGCCTCGTTGATGCGCGTCTGCGCCTCGGCGGCGGTGTAGGTGGCCTTGATCGTCTCCTTCTTCGTGCGGAAGGAGTCGACCTTGGCCTGCAGCCGCTGGGAAGCCGTGGTCAGCTTCTCCTCCTCGGCCTGGAGGTTGTCGTGCTGCACCTTCAGGTCGGCCATCTGCGTCTGCAGGCTGGACCGGCGCTGCAGCGCCTCACGGGCGAGGTCTTCGCGCCCGACGGACAGCGCCTTGCGGCCCTGGTCCTCCAGGCGCTGGGCCTGCTTCTCGAGCCCGCTGATCTGCAACTCCACCCTCTTGCGCGAGGTGGCGACGTCGGCCACCCCCCTGCGCACCTTCTGCAGCAGCTCGAGCTGCCGCTGATAGGAGTAGTCAAGGGTCTCGCGCGGATCCTCCATCTTGTCCAGGGCCTTGTTGGCCTTGGACTTGAAGATCATCGAAAGTCTCTTCATCACGCTCATGCGCGTCGGCCGTCCCCTTCTAGGTCGTGCTGGTGTCAATCCCAATGCAGCGCAGCCGCCTTGGGATTACCCTACGCATAACGCACGGGGGCGTCACTAAGTTGCAGTCCAGGTAGGGTTGACGCGTGTTGCGACGCCGTTCCCAAACCTCCGTGGACGACACCCCCGTCCCCGTTGACGATCCTAAGCCCCAGGGTAAAGGTCGTCCCACACCCAAGCGCCGGGAAGCCGAGGGCAAGCGGCGCCAGTACGTCTCCGCGCCGAAAGACCGCAAAGAGGCGTACCGGCAGATGCGGGCCAAGCAGGCCGCCGAGCGCGAGAGGGCCCGCCAGGGCATGCTCGCAGGTGACGAGCGGTATCTTCCCGTTCGTGACAAGGGCCCCGCGCGCAAGTTCGCGCGCGACTGGGTCGACTCGCGGCGGCTGCCGAGCCAGTATTTCCTGCCGTTCTCGCTAGTGATCCTGCTGGCCACCTGGGTCCCGTGGCCGATGGCGATCCGCGCGCAGGTGCTCGGCTACGTCGTCACGATCGGCTGGCCGATCATGATGATCGGCGTGCTCGTCACCTCCGTCTACGTGTCGTGGAAGGTGAAGAAGCTCGTCGCCGAGAAGCTGCCGAACGAGAGCGTCAAGGGCGTGGGCTTCTACGCGGCGATGCGGGCGCTGCAGATCCGCAAGCTGCGCTTCCCGCCGCCCCAGGTGCTGCCCGGCGGCAAGCCCGTCCAGCCCAAGCGCTAGCCGCTACGCCTGCTCCCACCGCAGCAGGCCGCGCGTGACCGCGGGCCGCCGTCCTTCGAGCGGGGTGCCCTGCTCCAGGGCGTCGGCGACGGCCCGCACGAGCGCGTGGTACGACGGCATGCGCGGCTCCGTCGCGCCCCCGACCACGGCTCCGCCCGCGGAGTCCACCGCGGCGAACGTCCCCTCCTCCCGCTGATAGAGGAACGGGATCAGCCGGCCGTTCCAGTGCTCGCCGGCGGGGTCGGTGCGCTGGCGCGCGCACAGGGCGCGCCAGGCGTCCCTGATCTCGCGCGTGCTGAGGTTCGTCGCGCCTTCCGACCAGAACCCGAGGCCGAACCCGTACGCGCCGCGCGAGCCGTTGTGGCGCAGCAGGGAGGCGCGCAGGTCGTCGGGGAAGTCCACGCCCATCTGCGCCTCGGCGATCGCGATCGTGCGGGCCCTGCCGGGCGCGCCCAGCGTGCGGTACGTGCGCGGCGCGTTCGCCTTCAGCCACCGCTCGATCCGCCGCCACTGCCGGTTCACGGCCTGCCTGACCCGCGGGTCGATCGGCCGCACGGTCACGGGGCGGGGCGCGGGCGAGCAGCCGGGTCGGGCGTCGCCGTCGGCGCGGCGCTCGGCACCTGCGCCGGAGCCTGGGTCGGCGCCTGGGTCGGGGCTTGTGCCGGGGCCTGCGTCGGCGGTTGGCTCGGCGCCTGCGTCAGGGTCTGGGCTCGGGCCTGCGCCTGGCCGGCGTGCCCCGTCGTGGCCGGTCGGCCGCTGTCCGGGAGCAGGGCGGCCGTCAGGGTCACCGCGACGATTCCCGCGATGCCCGCCCACACCAGGCCCATCCGCGTGCGGCGGGCCGCAGGAGCGGGGGCCGGGGGGACGGTCAGCCTTTCTGGCATGCGGGCGCGGCGGCGCAGCCGTACCGCTATCGCGGTCAGGATGGCCGCCGTGAGCGCCAGCCGTACGAGCTTCAGCACGTCGCGCACCCTATCCCGAATCGGATCATCCCATGTGCCGGGATTAAGGTCGGATCCATGGAATTCCGTCACCTCGGTCGCAGCGGTCTCATGGTCAGCGAGATCAGCTACGGCAACTGGCTCACCCACGGCTCCCAGGTCGAGGAGGACGCCGCCAAGCAGTGCGTGCAGGCGGCGCTCGACGAGGGCATCACCACGTTCGACACCGCCGACGTCTACGCGGGCACGAAGGCGGAGGAGGTGCTCGGCCGCGCGCTCAAGAGCGTCCGCAGGGAGTCGCTGGAGATCTTCACCAAGGTCTACTGGCCGACCGGGCCCGGCAAGAACGACCGCGGCCTGTCGCGCAAGCACATCACCGAGTCCATCCACGGCTCGCTGCGCCGCCTGCAGACCGACTACGTCGACCTGTACCAGGCGCACCGGTACGACGCCGAGACTCCTCTTGAGGAGACGCTCAAGACGTTCGACGACCTCGTCCGCCAGGGCAAGGTCCTCTACGTCGGCGTGAGCGAGTGGACCGCCGACCAGATCGCCCAGGCCCTCAAGATCGCCGACGAGATGGGCTTCGACCGGATCGTGTCGAACCAGCCCCAGTACTCCATGCTGTGGCGGGTCATCGAGTCGGAGATCGTGCCGCTGTGCGAGCAGGAGGGCGTGGGCCAGATCGTCTGGTCGCCGATCGGCCAGGGCGTGCTGACCGGCAAGTACCTGCCCGGCCAGCAGCCGCCGGAGGGCTCGCGCGCGACCGACAAGAGCGGCAGCGCGATGATCTCCCGGTTCATGAACGACGACGTGCTCACCCGCGTCCAGGAGCTGAAGCCGATCGCGGCCGACCTGGGGCTGTCGATGGCGCAGCTCGCGATCGCCTGGGTCCTGCAGAACCCGAACGTCTCCAGCGCCATCATCGGCGCCAGCCGGCCCGAGCAGGTGCGTGACAACGTCAAGGCGGCCGGCGTCAAGCTGGAGGCCGACGTGCTCAAGCGCATCGACGACGTGCTCGGCTCGGTCGTGGAGCGCGACCCGGCCAAGACGCAGAGCCCGCCCAAGCGCCCGTAGCGTCCCGGGCATCGAAAACCCCTTGAGCCGCCACGGCGCTCAAGGGGTTTCTCGTGTGATCGCCCGGTCACTCCTGACGCAATGACAAACCCGTGTACTCGACGCGGTCCTCATCGAGCAGGGCGACCTGCTCGACTCCCGATTCCAGCAGGTCCCGCCAGTTTTCGCCGAGCCACGACTCCGCGTCCGCCTGGCTCGGAAAAACCTCTCGCGGCAAGGGGCGGTCCGTTACCTCACCACCGTTTGCATTTTCATAACGCCATCGCCATGTCATGCCATACGCTCCTTCTCCGCGGCTTCGCCGGCGCACCCTCCGCAGGCACTGGAACCCTACTCCCGAGTCCGCCTGACTCTCCTTTACCTCCTCCGCCGCCGCTTCACCCTCACGCGCGGGGCGGCTCGCGGCCGCTTGTACGCTCGGCGCGGTGAAAGTCCTTCTCACCGGTACGGCGGGCGGCGCGGGCTGGCCCGAGCCCGGCTGCCGCTGCGCCTCCTGCTCGGCCCTGCCTCCGGCCCACCGCCGCCCGTTCGGGCTCGTCGTGGACGGCGCGATCCCCTTCCCCTTCGCCGATCCCCCCGCCGGGTACCAGGTCCGCGCGGGCGGGCTGGGGCTGGCCGGGCCCGACGGCTCCCGGCTGCTCTGCCTGCCCCGGGACCGGCCCGTGCCTTCCGACGAGAACAGGTACGACATGGTGCTCATCGACCTCCTCGACCGGCCGGAATGCCTCGGGGAACTGCGGCGGGCCGGCCTGGCGGACCGGGCGACGACGGTGGTGGCGGTGGGGCTCGATCACCGGGTCAGGTCGGAGGAGGAGCTGTCCCGGCGGCTGCGGCTCTGGGGCGCGATCGCCGTGCCCGACGGCGCCGAGCTGGAGGTCGTGTCAGGGGGGACCGGCGAGGCAATGGTGCGGCGGGCGCTGCTGCTCGGCGGGTCGCGGTCCGGCAAGTCGGCCGAGGCGGAGCTGCGGCTGGCGGCCGAGCCGTACGTGACGTACGTGGCCACCGGGCCGGACGGGGCGGGCGACGGCGAGTGGGCGGCGCGGGTGCGGGCGCACCGGGAGCGGCGGCCCGCCCACTGGGACACCGCCGAGACGACGGACCTGGCCGGCACGATCCGCGCGGCCACCATGCCGCTGCTCGTCGACGGCCTCGGGACGTGGCTGGCGGCGGTGTTCGACGAGCACGGGGCGTGGGAGGGGGATCGCGCGCCGGTCGCCGCCCGCTGCGACGACCTCGTGGCGGCGTGGCGGCAGGCGCCGGAGCCGGTCGTGGCGGTGTCGGACGAGGTGGGGATGGGCGTGGTGCCCGCCACGGCGAGCGGGCGCGCGTTCAGGGACGCCCTGGGACGGCTCAACGAGCGCCTGGCGGCCGAGTCGGAGTACGTGGCGCTCGTGGTCGCCGGCCGCCTCATCGAGCTCTGAGCCTCGGCCCGAGGGGTCAGGAGCGGGCGGCCCGGGCGTACCAGCGGCCGTCCACGCGGTCCACGTGCAGGGGGCGGCCGAAGCAGTCGCTGAGGTTGGCCGGGGTGAGCACCTCGGCGACCGGGCCCGCGGCGAGCACCCTGGCGTCGCGCATGAGCATGGCGTGCGTGGTCGTCGCCGGCACCTCCTCCAGGTGGTGGGTCACCGTGACGGTGGTCAGCACGGGCCGGGTGGCGGCGAGGTCCTCGACGGCGGTGATGAGGTCTTCGCGCGCGGGCAGGTCGAGCCCCGCGAACGGCTCGTCGAGCAGCAGCACCGCCGGGTCGGCCATGAGCGCCCTGGCGACCCTGATCCTGGCCCGCTCCCCCTGTGAGCACACGCGGAACTTCCGCTCGGCCAGGTCCTTGCAGCCGAGGTCGGCCAGCAGCCGGTGGGCGCGGTCGTGCTCGGCGTCGCCGTACTTGTCCCACAGCGGCACGCTCGTCGCCGTGTGCCCGGTGAGCACCACGGTGTGCGCGGTGGCGCCCTCCTCCTCCATCAGCTCCTCGTCGATGAGGCGCTGGCTCTCCGCGACGAGGCCGATGTGGCGGCGCAGCTCCCGCACGTCGACCCGGCCGAGCCGGTGCCCGAGCACCTTGACGGTGCCCTCACTGGGATGGCGCACGGCGGCCGCCAGCGACAGCAGCGTCGTCTTGCCCGCGCCGTTGGGGCCGAGGATCACCCAGTGATCGCCGTAGTCCACCTGCCAATCGACGCCGTCCAGTAGCGCTTTGCCGACAACCCGGACACCTACGCCTTCCAGTTCAACCACGTGCATCCCGCCACACTAGTGGGCCCTAGGATCCTGCGTTATGCGGCTGATGGACGGGCTGAGGTTCGCCCTGGGCACGTTGAGCGTGTTACCCGTGCGGGTCGAGCGGGTGGATCGGCAGGTGGCGGGGCAGGCGATGACGCTGGCCCCGGCGGTGGGGCTGCTGCTCGGGCTGCTCGCGGGGGCGGCGCTGCTGCTGCCCGCGCCGCCGCTGCTCGGGGCCGCGCTGGCGCTGGGGCTGCTGGCGCTGCTCACCCGCGGCCTGCACCTCGACGGGCTGGCCGACCTGGCCGACGGGCTGGGCAGCGGCAAGCCGGCCGACCAGGCGCTCGACATCATGAAAAAGTCCGACATCGGGCCGTTCGGCGTGGTGACGCTGGTGCTGACGCTGCTCGTCCAGGTCGCGGCGCTCGCCGACGCCGGCGTCTGGGCGCTGGTGACGGCGTGCGTGGCGGGGCGGCTGGCCCTGACGTGGGCCTGCCGCTCCGGCGTGCCCGCCGCCCGCCCAGACGGGCTGGGCGCGATGGTGGCGGGCACCGTACGGCGCCCGGCCGCCTGGCTCACCACCGTGGCGGCGCTGCTCGCCGCCGCCGTGATCGGCCTGCTCACCGCCCCCGGCGCCGGCCTCTGGGCCTGGGACGGGAACGACGAGCCGGCTCGCGAGCTGCCGGCCCGCTACATCTGCATGGCCGGCTCGTGCCCGGAGCCCGCCGAGCCCGGCCTGCGGTACGACACCGGCCCGGACGCGTTCGCGACCGCGGTGGCCGTCTCCGAGGAGGACGCGAGCCCTCCGGGCCGGTTCTCGGGGGTCGTGGTGGCGCCGGTGGCGCTGCTCGCCGGGCTCGGGGCCGCCCTACTGCTGCTCGGGCACGCCCGGCGCCGTCTGGGCGGGATCACCGGGGACGTGCTCGGCGCCCTCGTCGAGACGGCCGCCGCCGCCACGCTCGTGGTGTACGCCATCCTCGGGTGAGGCGGGCCAGCCCGGGTGCGGCGGGCGTACCGGGAAGAAGCGGAGCAGCACGAGGGCCAGCAGCGCGAGCAGCGCCCAGCCGACCACGCCGGTGAGGCCGGCGAGCAGCTCGTTCGGCGGGTGGGCGGCGTCGCCCAGCAGCAGCGCGACCGAGGCGATGGCGTTGACCGCGCCGTGGGCCACGACGGCGGGCCACACGCTCCCGGTACGCAGCCGCAGCCACCCCATCACCAGCCCGAGCAGCACGCAGAAGCCGATGAACACCAGCGCCGCCCAGGAGCCCAGCCTCGGGTAGTTGTAGCCGAGCAGCGTCAGCGGGGCGTGCCAGACGCCCCAGATGAAGCCGGACAGCAGCAGCCCGGCGAGCACGCCGTTGGTGGAGGTGAGCCGGGGCGCCAGCCAGCCGCGCCAGCCCCATTCCTCCCCGAGCGCCGGGATCGCGTTCAGCACGGGCCCGGCGACGACGGCGATGACGATCTGCGTGATGGCGGGCGTGGTGAGGTCGGCGGGCGGCGTGACGCCCTGGGCCCGCCAGACCGCCTTCAGGAGGCTGAGGTGGTCGAGGTCGAGCGTGACCAGTCCCACGGCGGCGCTGATCCCCACGGAGAGGAACGCGAGCAGCGGCACGCCCAGCCACGCCGCCAGCATGAGGGCGACGGTGCGGCCCTTGCGCTCGCCGAGCGTCAGGCCCGTCCGCCTGGCCCACTGCCGGAACGGCGTGCGGGAGACGGCCCACACCCCGAGCACGCCCACGCTGGGCGTGAACATCATGAGCGTGCCCAGCACCATCATCAGCGGCGAGCCGAGCCCGCCGCCGAACCACAGGGGCAGCGCGACGGCCCAGGACAGCCCGAAGGCCAGGACGGTGAAGACGAGCAGAGGTCTTTTCATGAGGGGACTCGCTCCGCTATGAGGGCGTTGATGAGGGAGGCGCCGCGTTCGGCGTCGTCGATGCTGATCGCCAGCCGCCCGCCGGAGCGGTAGCGCAGGACCAGGCATTCGCCGCCGCGCAGCATGATGGTGGCGCGGCCGGGCAGCCCGCGGAAGCCCCAGCCGCCGACCTCGCCGGGCGTGAGCCGCTCGCACCAGGCCGACTCGACCTTCGACAGGGGGATCCGGCGCGCCGGCCAGCCGAGCGGGCCGAAGCCGATCGTGACCGCGTCGTCGCCGGCCCGGACGGAGAGCGCCGAGCCGGCCAGCGCGGCGACGAGCACGATGGCGAAGCCGGGCAGCAGCCGGGGCACGAGCCCGCCGGAGGTCACGCCGAGGATGGTGAGCGCGCCGGTGACGGCGACGCCGGCCAGCGCAAGGGCGCTGACGGCGGCGAGCCACCGGTTGTCCACGCGGCTGACCCAGACGGCCCGCTGGCCCGCCCGGAGCCTGAGCGCGGGCGGCGCCGCGTCCCGGGAGGACTGCTCGTCGGGGGCGCCCCTGCCCAGGTAGCCGACCAGGGACCCGGCGACGGCCGCGGCGGCGATCACCAGCGGGACGTGCCAGCCGGGCAGCAGGGTCGCGCGCCAGGAGGGGGCGTCAAGGTTGACGGCCAGTGTGGAGGCGTCCGCGCCGAGCAGGAGCACCCCGGACGCGGCCATGCCGGCGTAGGAGGTGACCCGCGCGGCGCGCCGGTCGCGGGCCCGGCCGAGCAGGAGGAACAGCAGCCACAGTCCCGTCCACAGGATCACGGTCGTGATCACGTGGACGGTGACCGAGTTGGAGCCGTCGGGCACGGCGCCCGAGGTGCCCCAGTGGGTGGCCATGGGGTCGGGGAGCCGGTCGCGCAGCGCCAGGGGCCCCAGGAGCAGTGCGGCGGCCACGGCCAGCCACCACACGACGGCGACGACACGGGCTCTCACGTCAGTTCCTCCACGATGGTGATGAGGTCTTCACGGCTGTAGCCGTACTTCTTGGCCTCGTCGAGCAGTTCGCGTGCGCGTTGCACGAGCAGGGCGCGCCCGTCGGCGCGGCGCGCCACGCTGACGCCGCGGCCCCTCCTGAACTCCAGCAGCCCTTCGTCGCGCAGGTCGCGCAGCGCGCGCAGCACGGTGTTGGGATTGATGCCCAGCGCGGCGGCCAGGTCGCGGGCCGGCGGCAGGCGATCGCCCGGCCGGTAGGAGCCCTCGCCGATGGCGCGGCGGATGGCGCCCGCCACCTGTTCGTGGAGGGGGCGCGCGTCGTTGAGATCGAGCGTCAGCAGCATGGTGCTAATGACACTAGCACCATTAATCAGATCGTGCTGACCGGCGATTGGTAGGATGAACCCCTGTTTGTGAGTACGTAGAAGACGTGGATAGCATCGGTTTACGTGACCACTGTGCGGCTGAACTCAGCAGATCCCGTCTCTGTCGACACCGACGCGTTGATCGTCGGTTTCCGCCCCGGCCAGGACGGCCCCGTGCCCGCGGTGGGCGCCGAGTCCCTGGAAGCCGCCTTCGGTGGCAAGCTCGCCGCGTCGCTCGGCGCCGTGGCGTTCACCGGCAAGGCGGGCGAGCTGGCCAAGCTGCCGACGTTCGGCGCCATCGCCGCCCCCGTGCTCGTCGCCGTGGGCCTGGGCGACTCCCCCGCACCCGAGGGTCTGCGCCGCGCCGCCGGCGCCGCCGTCCGCTCACTCGCCGGCACCGCGCGCGCCGTGCTCGCGCTGCCCGCCGGCACCCCCGAGGAGGCCGAGGCGGTCGCGCTCGGCGGCCTGCTCGGCGCCTACGCCTTCACCCGCTACCGCACCGCCGGCGAGCAGAAGGCCCCCGTCGCCGACCTCACGGTGGTCTCCGGGCAGCCCGGCGACGTGGCCGAGCGCGCGAGCGTGCTGGCCGAGTCGGTCTCCCTCGTCCGCGACCTGGTCAACACCCCGCCGTCCGACCTGTGGCCGGCCAGGTTCGCCGAGCTCGCCGAGCAGGCGGGCGCCGAGGCCGGGCTGAGCGTCGAGGTGCTCGACGACAAGCAGCTCAAGGACGCCGGCTACGGCGGCCTCATCGGCGTCGGCCAGGGCTCGGTCAACCCGCCGCGCCTGGTCCGCCTCGCCTACAGCCACCCCGAGGCCGGCAAGACGCTCGCGTTCGTCGGCAAGGGCATCACGTTCGACTCCGGCGGCCTGTCGCTCAAGCCGTCCGCCTCGATGGACTGGATGAAGTCCGACATGGGCGGCGCCGGCGCCGTGCTCGGCGCGCTCATCGGCATCGCCCGCCTCGGCCTGCCGGTCAACGCCGTCGGCTACCTCTGCCTGGCAGAAAACCTGCCGAGCGGCACCGCGCAGCGCCCCTCCGACGTCATCCACAGCTACAGCGGCAAGACCGTCGAGGTGCTCGACACCGACGCCGAGGGCCGCCTGGTCCTCATGGACGGCATCGCCCGCGCCGCCGAGGACAACCCCGACCTGATCGTCGACGTGGCCACCCTCACCGGCGCCCAGATCGTCGCGCTCGGCTGGCGCACCGCCGGCGTCATGGCCAACGACGACGCCATCAGGGAGCTCGTGGTCGAGGTGGCCACCGAGGCCGGCGAGGGCGCGTGGGGCATGCCGCTGCCCGACGAGCTGCGCAAGGGCCTCGACTCCCCCGTCGCCGACATCGCCAACCTGCACCCCGAGCGCTGGGGCGGCATGCTGGCCGCGGGCATCTTCCTCAAGGAGTTCGTGCCCGAGGGGGTGCGCTGGGCCCACATCGACATGGCCGGGCCCGCGTTCAACAAGGGCGAGCCGTACGGTTACACACCGAAGGGCGGCACGGGCGCCATCACCCGCACCCTCATCGGACTCGCAGAGCGGCACGCGAGCATCTGAAACAAATGAAAAGATGACGGCATCACGAACACCCCGACAAGGAGCCTTCCCGTGGCCTATGACATCGTCGTCCTAGGGGGCGGCAGCGGCGGTTACGCCTGTGCCCTGAGGGCGGCTGAGCTGGGCAAGTCGGTCGCCCTGATCGAAAAGGACAAGATCGGCGGCACCTGCCTGCACAGGGGATGCATCCCCACGAAGGCCCTGCTGCACTCCGCCGAGATCGCCGACGAGACCCGCGAGAGCGAGTCGTACGGCGTCAAGGCCCGCTTCGAGGGCATCGACGTCCAGGGCGTGCACGCCTTCAAGGACAAGATCGTCACTCGGGCCTGGAAGGGCGTGCAGGGCCTGCTGAAGGCCGCGGGCGTCACGATCGTCGAGGGCGAGGGCCGTCTCGTCGGGCCCGACCGGATCCAGGTGGGCTCCGAGGTCTACGAGGGCCGCAACATCGTCCTGGCCACCGGCTCGGCCCCCAAGACGCTGCCCGGCCTCGAGATCGACGGTGAGCGCGTCATCACCAGCGAGCACACGCTCAAGATGGACCGCGTGCCCAGCTCGGTCATCGTGCTCGGCGGCGGCGTCATCGGCGTCGAGCTGGCCAGCGTCTACCGCTCGTTCGGCGCCGAGGTGACGATCGTCGAGGCGCTGCCGCACCTGCTGCCCACCGAGGAGGAGTCCAGCTCCAAGCTGCTCGAGCGGGCCTTCCGCCGCCGCGGCATCAAGTACGAGCTGGGCGTCTTCTTCGACAGCGCCAAGACCACCGAGACGGGCGTCGTCGTCACCCTGGCCAACGGCAAGACCCTCGACGCCGAGCTGCTGCTCGTCGCCGTCGGCCGCGGCGCCGTGTCGGCGGGCATGGGGTTCGAGGAGCAGGGCATCGCCATCGAGCGCGGCGCGGTCGTGGTCGACGAGCACTGCCGCACCTCCGTGCCCGGCGTCTACGCCATCGGCGACCTGATCCCCACCCTGCAGCTCGCGCACGCCGGGTTCGCCGAAGGCATCATGGTGGCCGAGCACATCGCCGGCCTCAACCCGCCGCCCATCGACTACGCGGGCGTGCCGCGCATCACCTACTCCGACCCCGAGGTGGCCTCCGTGGGCCTGACCTCGGCGCAGGCGGCCGAGCGCGGCATCGAGACCGTCGAGCAGGTCTACGACCTGGCGGGCAACCCCAAGAGCCAGATCCTCGGCACCTCGGGCGCCGTGAAGGTCATCGCCCAGAAGGACGGCCCGGTCGTGGGCGTCCACATGGTGGGGCGGCGCATCGGCGAGCTCGTCACCGAAGGCCAGCTCATCTACAACTGGGAGGCCCTGCCCGCAGAGGTCGCCCAGCTCATCCACGCACACCCGACCCAGTCCGAGGCCATGGGTGAGGCGATGCTGGCCCTGGCCGGCAAGCCGCTGCACGTACACAACTAGTCCAGCCCTCGAGATCAGAACGCGAGAGAAGAATAACGATGCCGGTCTCCGTACAGATGCCCCAGCTCGGCGAGAGCGTTACCGAGGGCACGGTAACCCGTTGGCTGAAGAAGGAGGGCGAGCGCGTCGAGGCCGACGAGCCGCTCCTCGAGGTGTCGACCGACAAGGTCGACACCGAGATCCCGTCGCCGTCCGCCGGCGTGCTCACCAAGATCGTCGTCGCTGAGGACGAAACGGTCGAGGTCGGCGCCGAGCTCGCGATCATCGACGAGAACGGCCAGCCGGGCGCCGCGGCCCCCGCTCCCGAGGCGGCCCCGCGCCGGCTCCCGAGCCCGAGCCCGCTCCGGCCCCGCAGCCCGAGCCCGCGCCCGCCCCGCAGGCCTCCTCGATCCCGCAGCCGGCCCCGGCCCAGCCCGCCCCGGCGCCCGCGCCCGCCCCGGCCCCGGCCCGGCCCCGGCTCCCGCGCCCCAGGCCGCTCCCGCGCCGCAGGCCGCTCCCCCGGCCCAGCCGGCCGCGCCCTCCGGCGACAGCCCCTACGTGACGCCGCTGGTGCGCAAGCTCGCCAACGAGCACGGGGTCGACCTCGACTCCATCAACGGCACCGGCGTCGGCGGCCGCATCCGCAAGCAGGACGTCCTGGAGGCCGCCAAGGCGCAGCGCGAGCAGGCCGCGGCCGCCGCCCAGCCGGCCGCCCAGCCCGCCGCGCAGGCTCCCGCCCCGCGCAGGCCGCCGCCCCGGCCCCGGCCGCCCAGGCCCCCGCCGCGGCGCCCGAGCCCGTCGAGGTCGACACCACCCTGCGCGGCCGCACCGAGAAGATGTCGCGCCTGCGCCAGACGATGTCCAAGCGCCTGGTCGAGTCGCTGCAGACGGCCGCCCAGCTCACCACCGTCGTCGAGGTCGACGTCACCAAGATCGCGCGGCTGCGCGACCAGGCGAAGGCCGACTTCCAGCGGCGCGAGGGCGTCAAGCTCACCTTCATGCCGTTCTTCGAGATGGCCGCCATCGAGGCGCTCAAGCAGCACCCCAAGCTCAACGCGACGATCAACAACGAGACCATGGAGGTCACGTACTTCGACGTCGAGCACCTCGGCATCGCGGTCGACACCGAGCGCGGCCTGATCGCGGCCGTCATCAAGAACGCCGGCGACCTCAACCTCGCCGGGCTCGCCCGCAAGACCGCCGACCTCGCCGAGCGCACCCGCGCCAACAAGGTGACGCCCGACGAGATCACCGGCGGCACGTTCACGCTGACCAACACCGGCAGCCGTGGCGCCCTGTTCGACACGCCGATCCTCAACCAGCCGCAGGTCGGCATGCTGGGCACCGGCGCCGTCGTCAAGCGGCCCGTCGTGATCGACACGCCTGAGGGCGAGGTCATCGCGGTCCGGTCCATGGTCTACCTCGCGCTGACCTACGACCACCGCCTGGTCGACGGTGCCGACGCGGCCCGCTTCCTGACGACGATCAAGCGTCGCCTGGAGGAGGGGCGCTTCGAGGCGCAGCTCGGCCTCGCGTAACCCGGCCTCTCCGGGTCTCTGATCGGCCGGGCGGCTCCCACGGGACCGCCCGGCCCTTCACTGTCCCGGCCCTCTCGCACGGGCCGCCCACCGTCCCACGGCCGGACGCCCTCCCACGACCGGACGCCGTCCCACGGCCGGGCGTCGTCCCGCAGGCGCTCGCCGTCCCCTCGATCGGTTACACGCACGCCGTCACCGCAAGCGCGTCTCATCACCCGGGGCCCGCCCTCACGCGCGCTTGGCAGCACGCGGCGCTCAGCGCACGAGGGCGATCACGCCGGCACGCCCCGTCATCCGAACGCGCCCGTCACGTGGGCAGGCGCTGCCCCTGGGCGGGCGCCGTCACGCGGGGCGGGCGCCGTCATGCGGGGCGGGCGCCGTCATGCGGGGCGGGCGGTGGAGTGCAGCGCGGCGGTAGTGCGCGGAAGCGGCCGCGGGGTCATGAGGCGGGCGCGTTCCTGAGGTCGCCGCCCGGCGGAGGCGGTCGTGTCCCGAGGCGCTGGCCCAGCTCCCCTTCCCTGGCAGGCGCCCGTCGGAGGGCGGCGTGTGCGGGGCGTGTGGAGCGGCAGGTGAGGGGGTCCGGCGTAGTGTGAAGGTATGGCGATCATCGTGACGGGCGCGTCCGGGCTGCTCGGGACGGCGCTGGTGGCGGCGCTGCGGGCCGGTGGGCGGGAGGTGGTGCGGCTGGTGCGCAGGCCGCCCCAGGGGGACGGCGAGGCGTTCTGGGACCCGGCGGAGCAGGTGGTGGACCTGGCCGCGCTGGACGGGTCGGAGGCCGTCGTGCACCTGGCGGGCGCGTCGATCGCCGGGCGGCGCTGGACGCCGGCGTACAGACGGGAGCTGGTCGAGAGCCGCACGCGGGGCACGCGCGTGCTGGTGGACGCGCTGCGCGAGCTGTCGCGCCCGCCCGAGGTGCTGCTGTCGGCCTCCGGCATGGACTTCTACGGCGACACCGGCGACCGGCTGATCGACGAGGGGCAGGGCAAGGGCCGCGGGTTCCTGGCCGACCTGTGCGAGGCGTGGGAGGCCGAGGCGCGGCGGGCGGGCGAGGCGGGCATCAGGACGGTGCAGGCGCGCACGTCGCTGGTGCTGAGCAGGGACGGCGGCGCGCTCGGCCGGATCCTGCCGATCTTCAGGATGGGCCTGGGCGCGCCGCTCGGCACGGGCCGGCAGTACTGGTCGTGGATCAGCGTCGACGATTGGGTGGGCGCGGCCCTGCACGTGCTGCGGACCCCGGGCATCGAGGGCCCGGTGAACTTCTCGGCGCCGCAGCCGGTCACGAACGCCGAGTTCACCAGGACGCTCGGCAAGGCGCTGCGGCGCGGCACGGTGCCGATCCCGGTGCCGGCGTTCGCGCTGGCGGCGGGGCTGGGCGCGTTCGCCCGCGAAGGACTGCTGGTCAGCCATAGGCTGGAGCCGGCCAAGCTGACGGCCGGCGGCTACCGCTTCGCGCATACCCGTCTCGACGAGGCCCTGCGCGCCGTACTGTAGTTTTCCCCGTCCATCCTTCTAGCATCCTGGAGACATCCGACATGAGCCGGTCAGGGCAGTCGCACATCCTCGCCATCGGGGGCGGGTCGTTCCGTGCCAGCAGGCGCCACGGCCAGATCGAGGCCGGCGGGCTGCTGCGGTACGGCCTCGACCTGACCGGGCAAGACCGTCCGAAGCTGGGCCTGGTGGCCACCGCCACGGGCGACTCGGCCGACTGGCTGCTGAAGATGTACGGCGCGTTCGCGGGCTGGGACGTCGAGCTGAGCCACCTGACGGTGTTCCCGATGCCGAACGTGCCGGATCCGCGGGCGTGGATCCTGGAGCAGGACATGATCTATGTCAGCGGTGGCAGCGTGGCCAACCTGATGGCGTTGTGGCGCCTGCACGGGCTCGACGAGGCGTTCGAGGAGGCGTGGCGGGCCGGGGTCGTGCTGTCGGGGCAGAGCGCGGGCGCGCTGTGCTGGCACGTCGGCGGCAACACCGACTCCTTCGGGCCGGATCTGCGGGTGTGGGCCGAGGGGATGGCGCTGCTGCCGTTCTCGTGCGGGGTGCACTACAACTCCGAGCCGCAGCGGCGGGAGCTGCTGCAGCGGTCGGTGGCCGAGGGCGAGCTGCCCGGCGGGTACGCCGCCGACGAGGGCGTGGCCCTGCACTACGTGGGCACGGAGTTCATCCAGGCGGTGAGCGTCGAGCCGGCCGGTTACGCGTACAAGGTCGAGACCGACGACGCCGGGAAGGTAAAGGAGTTCAGGATCGAGCCTCGTTTGCTGACCCCCTGATTACCCTTCGAGGGTGAGGGAACGGCACAATAGGCTCATGCGCCCCATCCCCGGGGACGATCCCCACGCACTCGCCATCGTCCGCCTCGGTGTCGACGTCCCCTACGAGCAGGCCTGGTCGTTGCAGCGCTGGGTGCACGGCAAGCGGGTCGCCGGAGAGCTCACCGACACCGTCCTGATCCTCGAGCACGCGCCCGTCTACACGGCGGGCAAGCGCACCGCCCCGCACGAGCGGCCCTCCGACGGCACCCCCGTCGTCGACGTCGACCGCGGCGGGCGGCTCACCTGGCACGGTCCGGGGCAGCTCGTGGCCTACCCGATCGTGGCGGTCTCCGACGTGGTGGCGTTCGCCTGCCGCCTGGAGGACGCGATGATCCAGGTGTGCGCCGACTTCGGCGTCACCGCGAGGCGGGTGGCCGGCAGGGCCGGGGTCTGGGCGCTCGGCGACCCGGCTCTCGGCCTGCCCGACCGGCAGCTCGGCGCGGTCGGGCTGCGGATGGCGCGCGGGGTGACCATGCACGGCTTCGCGCTCAACTGCGCCAACGACCCTCGCTGGTTCAACCGCATCGCGCCGTGCGGCATCCCCGACGTGGGCGTCTCCTCCCTGTCGGCCGAGACGGGGCGGCGGATCGTGGTCGAGGAGGTCATGCCGATCGCGGAGAAGCGGCTGGCGGAGGCGCTCGGCAAGGAGCCGTTCGACCTGCACGAGGAAGACCTGCTCCGCCGCTGACGCATTGGTCCGGCGACGACCTCCTGCGCCGGGCGGATCCGTGCGGCAAGCACCTCCTGCGCCGGGCGGATCCGTGCGGCAAGCACCTCCTGCGCCGCCGGCTGGAGAGGTTGACCAAATCGGCATCTGGTAGCCGCGCGTTCCGGGCTTACCATCGCCTTTGTGACGCGTCTTTGCGCCCTCGTGCTCGCGCTCGTGGTGCACCTGCTGACGCTGGCGTTCGTCGCGCTGGGCGGGTGGATCATCCTGCGTGAGCCAGGATCGATACTGTCGTGGCTCCTCGGCGGCGTGAGCCTGGCCATCGGGTGGGCGTTGCGGCCCCGCCTGGGCCGGCTGCCCGCCGACGCCGACATGCTCGACCGCGCCGCCGCCCCCGAGCTGTACGCGGTGGCGGACCGGGTGGCCGACCGGGTGGGGGTGAAGCGGCCCAGCAAGGTCGCGGTACGTGACCTCGCCACCCGCACCGGCTACGACCGGATCGGGGTGGCGCGCACCCCCGTGCTCGTGGTCGGGCTGCCCCTGTGGCTGGCGCTGTCGCCCAAGCAGCGGGTGGCCCTGCTGGCCAGGACGTACGCGCGGCTGCCGACGGGTGACGAGCGGGTCGTGACCGAGGCGCTGGCCACGCTGGAGTGCTGGCGCGACGCCCTGGTGGGCCCGGGCGCCGGGCCGCTGCAGGCCCGCTCCGACGCCCAGGACAAGATCGCCACCACCGCCCCGATGGCGTACGACGCGATGGCCTCCCCGTTCGGCGTGACGGGGCTGCTCGGCCGCCTGGTCGGCCGGGTGCTCGGCGGCCCGGTGCTGCTCACCCGGTACGTGCTGACCCGCCTGGCGCGCGCCGGCGAGAGCCGCGTCCAGGCCAGGCACCGGGCGCTGGCATTGCGCGTGGCCACGGAGGAGGAGCTGGCCGAGCTGGAGACGCTGGAGGAGCGCGGCGGCTACGTGGCGCCGATGCAGGCGGCGGCGCTGCGGGGCGAGAGCGTGTCGGCGATCCGGCGTACGGTGCTGACGAAGTTCCAGCTCACGGCGGACGGCGTGTTCCCCTCGGCCCCGCACAGCGAGCTGCTCGGCAACGAGCAGTCCGACCGGATCGACGAGGAGCTGGCGGCGCACTACGCGCGGGCGATCCGCGGCTTCGGCCTCATCTCCTGACCCTCTACCAGGTCGCTGTCGCGGCGGACGTAAGCTGAGACCGTGACCGTTGCTCCTGAAGGCCGAAAGCTCCTCCGCCTGGAGGTGCGTAACGCCGAAACCCCTATCGAGCGCAAGCCCCCGTGGATCAAGACCAAGCTGAGGACGGGCCCCGAATACACCGAGCTGAAATCGCTCGTGCGCCGGGAGGGCCTGCACACGGTCTGTGAAGAGGCGGGCTGTCCGAATATCTACGAGTGCTGGGAGGATCGCGAGGCGACCTTCCTGATCGGCGGCGACCAGTGCACCCGGCGCTGCGACTTCTGCCAGATCGACACGGGCAAGCCCAAGGAGTACGACCGCGACGAGCCGCGCCGGGTCGCCGAGTCCGTCCAGCAGATGGGCCTGAAGTACGCGACCGTGACCGGCGTGGCGCGCGACGACCTGCCCGACGGCGGCGCCTGGCTCTACGCCGAGACCGCGCGCCAGATCCACGCGCTGCTGCCCGACTGCGGCGTCGAGCTGCTGGTGCCCGACTTCAACGGCAACCGCGAGCAGCTTGAGGAGGTCTTCTCCAGCAAGCCCGAGGTGTTCGCGCACAACGTCGAGACGGTGCCGCGGATCTTCAAGCGCATCCGTCCCGCCTTCCGCTACGAGCGCTCGCTCGCGGTGATCACGATGGCGCGCGAGGCCGGGCTCGTCACCAAGTCCAACCTGATCCTGGGCATGGGCGAGACGCGCGAGGAGATCGTCGAGGCCATGCGCGACCTGCACGCGGCCGGCACCGACCTGCTGACGATCACCCAATACCTGCGGCCGACGCCGCGCCACCACCCGGTGGAGCGGTGGGTGAAGCCGGAGGAGTTCGTGGAGCTGCAGGCCGAGGCCGAGGCGATCGGGTTCGCCGGGGTGCTGTCGGGGCCGCTGGTGCGCTCGTCGTACCGCGCGGGCCGGCTCTACAAGCAGGCCATCGAGGCCCGCCAGAACGCCTGAACGCCGAAGGGCCGTCGAGGCCCGCCAGAACGCCTGAGCAAGACCGTCGAAGTCGGCTGAGTGTGGCTTCGTGAGAGCCCCGGGATGACCTCCCGGGGCTCCTTCATGTCGGGAAATATGGCGTTTCTTCCGGGTGCGCGTGAACGGGCTAGCATGACAGGCCCCAGCCGAGGGAGGGCGACGCGCATGGCCGTTCTGATCCGCACCAGTGACCTGCCGGCCGCACGTCGCCACGACGCCTGGCGCGGCATCGTCTGCGACACGCTCGGTCCGCTCGACCTGCGCATCGACCCCGACGCGCCGTTACACGGCGAGATCGAGTTCGGCAAGCTCGGCAGCGTGGGCGTCGGCCGCATCCAGACCTCCACCCCGCACAGCGTCCACCGCACCTCCGGCCTGATCCGCCGCGACAACCTCGAGCTGTACCGCGTGGTGCTCACCCTGTCGGGCAGCCCGCGCCTGTCGCAGGACGGCCGCAACACGCAGCTCAGCCGGGGCGAGTTCGCGATCTACGACTTCTCCCGGCCGTACGAGCTGGCCTACGACTCGGCGGTGTGGCTGGCGGTGTTCAGCGTGCCGCGCGGGCAGCTCGCCGTCCCGGCCGACGCGGTGGCGGAGCTGGCCGCGCTGCCCATCACGGCCGAGTCGGGGCCGCCGCGCTGGCCGTGCCGCTGCTGCGGCGGGTGGCGCTGGACCATGACACGTACCGGCCCGGCAGCGCCGCGCGGCTGTCCAGCGTGGTGGCGGACCTGGTCAGCGCCGCCGTGGCGGAACGCCTCGACCAGGCCCGGTCGCTGCCCGCCGACGCCCGGCAGCGGACGTTGCTGATGGAGGTGCACGCGTTCATCGAGCGGCGGCTGGGCGACGCCGAGCTCGACCCGGCGACCGTCGCCGCGGCCCACCACATCTCCGTGCGTTACCTGCACCGGCTGTTCGAGTCGGAGAACACGACGGTGGCCGCCTGGATCCGGCAGCGCCGCCTCGAACGGTGCCGCGCCGAGCTGATCTCGGGCGGCAAGCAGTCGGTCAGCACGATCGGCGCCCGCTGGGGGCTGCCGGATGCCGCCCATTTCTCCAGGTTGTTCCGGCAGGCGTACGGGATGCCGCCGGCGGAGTACCGCCGCGCCCACACCGTGCGCTGACCCTCAAGGCACCCACCTCCCGTGCGCTGATCCTCAAGTTCCTTGGCACCCAGATCCAAGACCGGCGGGGCCCTCCCGCAGCACACTTGAGTCACAACACGCGCAAGAGAAGGGATGCGGAGATGCAGCTTTTCGTCAACGTCCCGGTCAAGGACCTGGACCGGTCGACCAAGTTCTTCACCGAGCTCGGCTTCAACCTGTTCGGCATGGGCCAGGGCCTCGCCTCGGTCATCATCAGCGAGCAGACGCAGGTCATGCTGCTGGAGGAGCCGGTGTTCGGCTCGTTCACCACCAAGGAGATCGCCGACGCGAGCAAGAGCACCGAGGCGATCCTGGTGCTGGGCGTGGAGAACCCGGCCGCGGTCGACGAGCTGGTCGACAAGGCCCTGGCGGCCGGCGCCACCCCGGCGGGCGTCCCGCAGGAGGGCGGCCCCGTTACCAGCGCGGCTTCGCCGACCTGGACGGCCACCACTGGGAGGTGCTGTGCCTGGTGCCGCCGGCCGAGTGAAGCGGGACACGATCATGCCTGATGTGGTGAAGTCACCCGACGGGACCCTCATCGCCTACGACCGGCACGGTGAGGGGCCCGCGGTCGTCCTGGTGCAGGGCGCGTTCACGGACCGGCGGCATCCGCTCATGACCGCGATCGCGACCGGGCTGTCGCGGTGGTTCACGGTCTACAACTACGACCGGCGCGGGCGCGGCGGCAGCGGCGACACGCAGCCGTACGCGGTGGAGCGGGAGGTCGAGGACCTGGCCGCCGTCATCGGGGCCGCCGGCGGGTCGGCCATGGTGTTCGGCGGGTCGTCGGGCGCGGCGCTGGCCCTGGAGGCGGCAGTCGCGATCCCGGGCATCACGAAGCTGGCCGTGTGGGAGCCGCCCTACCACGTGGACGACAGCGCGCCCGCCCTCCCCCTCGACCTCGCCGAGCGGCTCTCCCTGCTGGTCGAGACGGGCAACCGCGCGGAGGCGGTGGAGCTGTTCCTGGTCGAGGCGGCCGAGGTGCCGCGCGAGGCCGTGGCGGGCATGCGGTCGCACCCCGCGTGGGCGGAGATGGAGGCGGTGGCGCACACGCTGGCGTACGAGGCGGCCGTGCTCGGCCCCGGCAACGCGCTCCCCGCCGCCCTCCTGGCCGACATCACGCAGCCGACGCTGGTGCTCAACGGCGCCGACAGCCCGGCGTGGATGGCGAACGCGGGGCTGGAGGTGGCGGCGGCGGTGCCGGGGGCGGTGCGGCGCGTCCTGGAGGACCAGACGCACAACGTGGCGCCGGAGGCGCTGGTACCCGAACTGCTGGAATTCTTCGTGACCGCCTGACGCACCCGGCGCCAGGCGGGCGCATCCGACGGGGACGCCCGGCAGGCGCAGGAAGCGGACACGTCCAGGCGGCGGCCTCGGGACGGCTTTACATAACGCGAAGATAACAAACCTATCGGGCACTCGGTTTTCTGGGTGACACTGTGCTCGTGGACCTCGATGAACTGATCTCCCGCCTCGACCTGCCCACCAAGATCAGCCTGCTGACCGGCGCCGATATGTGGTCGCTGCCCCCGCTGCCCGAGATCGGGCTCGACCGGCTCGTGATGAGCGACGGCCCCATCGGCGTACGGGGCGAGCAGTGGAGCGCCGGCGACCCCTCGATCGCCCTGCCCAGCCCGACGGCACTGGCCGCCACCTGGGACGTGGAGCTGGTCCGGCGGGCCGGCCGGCTGCTCGCCCAGGAGGCGCGGCGCAAGGGCGTGCACGTCCTGCTCGCGCCCACCCTCAACCTGCACCGCTCCCCCCTCGGCGGCCGGCACTTCGAGTGCTTCTCCGAGGACGCGTTCCTGACGGGCGAGATCGGCGCGGCGTACGTCGAGGGCGTGCAGGAGGGCGGGGTCGCCACCACGCCCAAGCACTTCGTGGCCAACGACTTCGAGACCGACCGCTTCACCGCAGACGTGGTGGTCGGCGAGCAGGCGCTGCGGGAGCTGTACCTGCGGCCGTTCGAGCGGGTGGTGCAGGCCGGGGCGTGGGGCGTGATGACGGCCTACAACTCGGTGAACGGGACCACCATGACCGAGCACTCCGAGCTGGTGAACGGCGTGCTGAAGGGCGAGTGGGGCTTCGACGGGTTCGTCGTGTCGGACTGGACGGCGGTGCGCTCGACCGAGGCCGCCGCCCTCGGGGGCACCGACGTGGCCATGCCGGGGCCGTCGGGGCCGTGGGGCGAGCTGCTGGAGGCGGCCGTACGCGAGGGCCGGGTGCCGGAGTCGGCCGTGGACGACCGCGTCCGCCGCATCCTCCGCCTGGCCGAACGCGTCGGCGCCCTCCGCCCGGACGACCGCGCCGGCACCGCCGGCCCCGCGCCGATCGACGGGGTGGCCTTGGTGCGGGAGATCGGGGCCCGGGCCTTCACCCTGCTGACCAACGACGGCGTTCTGCCGTTGCGGGGCAGCCCGACGCTGGCCGTCATCGGGGCGGCGGCCCGGGAGGCGCGCGTGATGGGCGGTGGGAGCGCGCAGGTCTTCCCCGATCGGGTCGTCTCGCCGCTGCAGGGACTGTCCGAGCGCACCGGCGTCCGGTACGCCCTGGGCACCGATCCGCGCATCCGCCTGGCCCCGATCCCCGGTCCCGTCACGGCGGAGTTCCTGGACGAGGCGGGGGTGGTGCTGAGGGAGGAGCGGCTGGCCGGCGGCGAGGCTCGATGGCTGGGGCAGTTGCCGCCTGGCGTGGAGGCCGGGCGGCTCAGGAACGTCCGGTTGCGGGCGGCGTACACGGCCGAATCGAGCGGCGAGCACGAGCTGTCGGTGGCCGGGGTGGGCGCGTTCACGCTCACCGTGAACGGCGAGGTCGTCCTCGACGAGAGCATCGGGCTGGACGGTGGCGATCCGGCCGCCGCGTTCCTGTCACCGCCGGAGAGGCGGGTCGCCGTGGCCATGGCGGCCGGGGAGACGTACGAGGTGGTCGTCACGCATCCGGCCGGCACGTTCGGCGGGATGGCGGTGGTGTCGTTCACGCTCGGGCACGCGGACCCCGCGCCCGGCGAGGACGAGCAGCTGGCCGAGGCGGTGCGGGTGGCCCGCGAGTGCGACGTGGCGGTGGTGGTGGCCGCGACGACGCCGGAGGTGGAGAGCGAGGGGTTCGACCGGGCGGACCTGCGGCTGCCGGGGCGCCAGGACGAGCTGATCAGCGCCGTGGCGGCGGCGAACCCGCGCACGGTGGTCGTCGTCAACGCGGGCTCGCCGGTGGAGATGCCGTGGCTGCCGGAGGTGGCGGCGGTGCTGCTGACCTGGTTCCCGGGGCAGGAGGCGGGGCCGCGCTGGCGGACGTTCTCTTCGGTGACGCCGAGCCCGGCGGGCGGCTGCCCACGACGTGGCCGGAGCGGCTGGCGGACGCGCCGGTGTCGGCGGTGACGCCCGTGGACGGGAAGGTGTGCTACGACGAGGGCGTGTTCGTCGGCTATCCGGCGTGGCGGCGGGCCGAGCGGGCGCCGGCGTTCTGGTTCGGGCACGGCCTCGGGTACACGACCTGGTCGTACGACTCGATCGCGGCCGAGGGCAGCACCGTGACCGTGGCCGTCACGAACACCGGCACGCGCCCCGGCCGGGAGGTCGTGCAGGTGTACGCGGGCCGCGCCGGACGCTGGCCGCGTTCGACGTGGTCGAGGCGGAGCCCGGGCAGACCGTGGTCACGACGCTGTTCCTGCCGGAGCGGGCCTTCCAGGTGTGGGAGGACGGCTGGCGCACGGTCGAGGGCGGGCACCTGGTGGAGGTGGGCCGCAGCGCGGCGGATCTCAGGCTGTCGGCAACGGTGAAGATCTAGTCACAGCCGGAGAACGGCCGGGGCGCGTTTTCCATAGTGCACCAGTTGGTTTGTATCCTTCTGAGCATGGCAAAGTCCGAGGACTCAGAGAAGCCGGGGCGCATCAAGCAGCTCCGCATGATCGCGCAGATCATCAAGCAGGCCAACCCCAAGGGGATGCCGATCGTCTTCCTCTCGGCGGTGGGCACGCTGGCTGTGGTCGTCGTGATCGGTCTGGTCACGGGCTACCTGTGGTATTCGGTGTTCATCGGCGTCCTGGCCGCGCTCACCGTCGGCCTGGTGGTGTTCGGCCAGCTCGCGCAGCGGGCCCAATACTCGATCCTGCACGGCCAGACCGGCGCGGCGGCGGCCGTGCTGCAGGGCATGCGCGGCAACTGGCAGGTGACCCCGGCCATCGCGGTCAACCGCGACCAGGACCTCGTGCACCTCGTGGTGGGGTACCCGGGTGTCGTGCTGGTGTCCGAGGGGCCGGGCAACCGGGTGGCGAAGATGCTGAAGGCCGAGAAGCAGCGCATCTCGCGGGTGGTGCTGGGTGTCGAGATCTACGACGTTCAGTGTGGTGACGGCGAGGGGCAGGTGCCGCTCGGCAAGCTGCAGCGGCACCTGATGAAGCTGCCGCGCAACCTGAAGAAGCCGTCGGTCAACGAGGTGAAGGACCGGCTGCGTTCGCTGCCGCGCAACATGCCGATGCCGAAGGGCCCGATGCCCAAGGGCGCCCGCATGCCGCGCGGCCCGAAGATGCGCTAGTGCCGTCCCCTGCGTCCCGGCCGGAGAGACGCCGGTGCCGTCCCCCTCGTCACAGGCCGAGGAGGCGCCGGCGTTGTCGGCTTCGTCGCGGGCCAATCGGGGCTGGTGGGACGGCAATGCCGACGACTACCAGGTCGAGCACGGCTCCTTCCTGCGCGACGACGGGTTCGTGTGGGGCCCTGAGGGGCTCGACGAGGCCGACGCGCGGCTGCTCGGCGACGTGCGCGGCCGGCAGGTGCTGGAGATCGGCTGCGGCGCCGCCCAGTGCGCCCGGTGGCTGGTGCGGCAGGGGCGCGGGTGGCGGCGTTCGACATCTCGCACCGCCAGCTCCGCCACTCGCAGCGCATCGACCTCGACACGGGGGTGCGCGTCCCGGTGGTGCAGGCCGACGCGGAGGCGCTGCCGTTCGCCGGCGGCTCCTTCGACGTGGCCTGCTCCGCCTACGGGGCGCTGCCGTTCGTGGCGGACCCCCTGGCGGTCTTCCGTGAGGTGCGCCGGGTGCTGCGGCCGGGCGGGCGGTTCGTGTTCTCGGTGAGCCATCCTGTCCGGTGGGCGTTCCCGGACGATCCGGGGCCGCGGGGGCTGACGTCCGACCGGTCGTACTTCGATCGCACGCCGTACGAGGAGCGTGACGAACGCGGCGCGCTCACCTACGTCGAGCACCATCGCACGATGGCCGACTGGGTGAATCTGCTGGCGGCCTCCGGGCTGACGATCGCCGGGCTGGTGGAGCCCGAGTGGCCCGAGGGGCATGAGCGGGTGTGGGGCGGCTGGAGCCCCCTGCGTGGCCGTCACCTTCCCGGCACGGCCATCTTCACCTGTGTGAGTTTTTAGCGCGCGTACCTGGCGGCCATGGCGTGGAAGACCTCCTTGGGCTCCCAGCGGGTCTCGTCGAGCATCCTGATGACGCCGTACGAGCCGAGGTCGTCCTCGCCGAAGCGGTTGTAGGCGGCGTAGGTGAACCACAGGGCGGTCTCCACGCCCTCCGCCTCGAAGATGTCCAGCAGTTCGTGGAAGTAGCGGACCTGCTCGCCCTCGTCGCGCACCGCGCCCTCGGGCACCACCCAGGCCATGCCGCCCAGGTCACCCGCCCCCTTGTAGGCGCAGGTGCCGAACTCGGTGACGGCGACCGGCTTGCCGTGCGTGAACAGGGCGCGCAGCTCGTCGGTGTAGTCGTGGGCGTTGTAGGCGGCGCGGTAGGCGTCCGAGCTCACGATGTCGAACGGCGTCCAGTCGATCCGCTCCCAGGGCCCCGCGGCGTAGGTGATCCGCCCGCCGAACACCGGCCGGACCGCCTCCATCATCTGCGCGAGGTAGGCGTTGAAGCGCGGCATGACGTCCGTCATCAGGCCGCGCCACCAGTTCTCGTCGCCGGCCCCCATCATGTCGAGCCGGTCGCGGTAGCTCTCGCCCTCGATGAAGCCCTTGCCGAAGGCGCTGGTCTCGCAGCCGGTGACGTAGACGACCTCGGCGCCCGAGCGGCGCAGGCTCTCGGCCAGCTCCGCGCCCGCCGCGAGGGCGGGGATCAGCTGCTCCTGGTCGAGGTCCACGGGGAACGGCGCGAACCACACCTCCAGCCCGGCGGCGGCGGCCCGCTCGGCGGCGACGGTCATGCGCCGCGGGTCCATCCCCGAGATCCGGACCACCTCGCAGTGCAGGTCGTCGGCGATGACGCGCATGTCGCGGGCGACGGTCTCGGGGTCGAACGTCTCGCGGGACGCTGAACCCGGCAGGAACCCCGTGTCATAGTTGATCCCCTTTTTCACGATTTTTCTCCCTCGATGGATGAGAAGCCGTGCTCCAGGAGGTCGAAGGCCAGCTCGATCTCCTCCCCCAGCGACCGTTGCGCCTCCTCCAGCGGGACGCCCGTGGACAGCCGGTGGAAGAACGCCTCCTGCAACGTGGTGATGGCGGCGGTGACCTGCCCCGCCAGGAGCCACGGCACGAGACCGCGGCCGGGCATCGCCTCCCCGAGCGCGGCGGCCAGCTCGGAGCGCTCGCCCATGTTCGTCTGGTACACGCCGGCGAGCAGGGCGGGGCTCGACGAGATGACCCGCACCCGCACCAGCAGCCCCTCGACGTCGAGCCCGCCCATGCCCTGCCGGGCCATCCCGCGGTAGTGCTCGCGCAGGGCGTCGAGCGGCGACTGGCCCTCACGCCGCCCGGCCACGATCGCCGCGTGGTCGTCCTTGATCGCGTCGAGGACCAGGCACTCCTTGCTCGGGAAGTAGTTGAACAGGGTGACCTTGGCGACCCCGGCCGCCTCGGCGACCTCGTTGACCGTCACGGCGTCGTAGCCGCGCTCGTCGAACAGCCGCAGTGCCACCTCGGAGATCCGCCGCCGGGTCTCCTCCTTCTTGCGCTCCCTGAGCCCCGCCATCATGCGGACAGCATAAACCGTACCGGGTATAAATTTAAACCCGGTACGGCTTTCAGGCTGACGGACTACATCCGGACGACCATCGTGTTGGACGCGCGGTCGTGGATCCCCCGGTGGTCGCGATCCCAGATCGCGGCCGGGACGACCAGCGCCAGCAGCACCGTGCGCACCGCGACCGGCAGCAGCCTCGGGTCGCCGCCGTCCATCGCGGCGACCCTGATGCCCATCAGCCGGTGCCCGAACGTCTGGCCCATCCACCCGACCAGCACGAGGTACTGCAGCGCGAACACCAGCACCGGCGCCCACGGCGACTCGGCGGGGTTCATCCGGAGCAGCAGCTGCACGACCACCCACGTGCAGATCATCCAGTCGATGACGAGCGCGCCGATCCTGCGGCCCCAGCCCGCGATCGACCCGCTGCCCTCCTCGGGCAGCCCCAGGCGCTCGCCGGGATATCCGAGATCGATACCGGCGGACCTGACCCCGCCCAGCCAGGTCTGCGTCCACCGAGGCTCGTTCCTGCTCATGCCTCCACGGTAGCCGCCCGGGGGGCCGGTCCGGATTGTGACCCAACCGCGTCACCGACCGGCCATCATGGACGCCATGCCACACGGGGATGATCTAGACCAGCGCTTCAACGAGCTGGTCGCGCAGATAGACGCCGAGCAGCAGCGCAAGATGCGGGCGGCGGCGAAGAAGGGCGCCAGGGCGTCACGGCGGGCCAGGAACGCGGAGCGGGAGCGCTTACGCCCCGCCGCCACCGCCTGGGAGGACCCGGCGCCCCGGCGCGGGGGCAGGCGGATCTGGCCGGCGCTGGCGGGGGTGACGGCGGTGGTCACGGCCGCGAGCCTCGTCCTCACGCTCCGGCCCGGCCTGCTCACGCCGGTGGGCGCGGTGCCCGAGGAGACGATGCCGGAGGAGACGATGCCGGTGGCGGCCCCGCCGGCCTCGATGAACGCGGGGCCGGTCCCCGAGGAGACGACACCGGTGCGGCCCACCGCGCAGGGGCCGTTCGCGGGCTCACCGGCGGAGGGGTGGGCCGAGGGCGCCGACGGTTTCGACCTGCCCAAGGCCAAGGCGACCGGCGGCCTGTCGGAGAAGGACGTGGCCAAGGGGATCGAGCGGACGCGCGCGTTGCTGTCGGCCGCCCACCTCGACCGCAAGACGCTCTTCGGGGGCCATCCGGCGGCGTTCGTGAAGCTGCTCCCTCGCGACGAGCGGTCGTGGTTCACCAAGCGGCTGCACCGCGAGGGCCGCGACGGCACCCGCTCGTGGGTGACCAGCTTCGCGCCCAAGACGGCCGAGCGGGCCAGCGACGTGGTCAAGGTGCGCGGCAGGACGAAGCTGTCGTCGTTCCGGCTGGACGGGCGCAGGGGCGCCAAGCTGGAGACCGACCACATCATCGTGCACGCCGTCCAGCGGCCGGGGCAGCCGGAGACCGCCATCCGCCTGGTGACGCGCCAGCGCGGCACGTTCCTGATCTACCGGGAGGGGGAGGAGCTGGTCGTCTGGGTGCGGCAGATGGGCGGGAGCGCGACGCCGGCCCGGTGCGACGTGGACGACGCCTACATCCACCCCTTCTACGCCGACTCCGCCCCCAGTACGAAGCGGCCGGAAGGCGCGCCCGTGGACCCGTACGACCTGGACGCGCCCGACCCCGACGGCGACTGCCACGCCTCCAAGCGCACGTGAGCACGCCCCCCGCGACGGCTTTGCGGCACCCTGACCCTGCGTAACACGTGCGAAACAATCGAGACACCGTACGGAAACGGCCGCGCCCTAGCGTCGCAATGATGGCCAGTCCCCAGGGAGGTTCGAGAGTGTTCAACTCCGCCGACGACGTCCTGAAGTTCATCAGTGACGAAGGGGTGCAGTTCGTCGATGTCAGGTTCACCGACCTGCCGGGGACGACGCACCACTTCACCTTCCCGGTTGAAAACTTCAGCGCGAGCGTCTTCACCGACGGACTCATGTTCGACGGCTCGTCGATCCGCGGCTTCCAGCAGATCCACGAGTCCGACATGCTCCTGCTGCCCGACCCGTCCAGCGCCGTGGTGGACCCGTTCCGCCAGCACAAGACGCTCAACCTGAACTTCTTCGTGCACGACCCGCTGACGGGCGAGGCCTACAGCCGCGACCCGCGCAACGTCGCCCGCAAGGCGGAGGAGTACCTCAAGGGCACGGGCATCGCCGACACGGTGTACTTCGGCCCGGAGGCCGAGTTCTACATCTTCGACGACGTCCGCTTCGAGACGAAGCAGAACGCCGGCTACTACTACATCGACTCCATCGAGGGCGCCTGGAACACCGGCAAGGCCACCGAGGGCGGCAACCTCGGTTACAAGCCGCGCTACAAGGGCGGCTACTTCCCCGTCCCGCCGATGGACCACTTCACCGACCTGCGCTCGGAGATGGTGCGCAACCTCATCGAGGTCGGCATCGACGTCGAGATGCAGCACCACGAGGTCGGCACGGCCGGTCAGGCGGAGATCGACTTCAAGTTCGGCACGCTGCTGAAGACGGCCGACAACCTCATGCTCTACAAGTACGTGATCAAGAGCACGGCGCTGGAGTACGGCCACACGGTCACGTTCATGCCCAAGCCGATCTTCGGTGACAACGGCTCCGGCATGCACTGCCACCAGTCGCTGTGGAAGGACGGCTCGCCGCTCTTCTACGACGAGGTCGGCTACGCGGGCCTGTCCGACACCGCCCGCTACTACATCGGCGGCCTGCTCAAGCACGCGCCGTCGCTGCTGGCGTTCACCAACCCGACGGTCAACTCCTACCACCGGCTGGTGCCGGGCTACGAGGCGCCGGTCAACCTGGTCTACTCGCAGCGCAACCGCTCGGCCTGCGTGCGCATCCCGATCACGGGCTCCAACCCGAAGGCCAAGCGCATCGAGTTCCGCGTCCCCGACCCGTCGTGCAACCCGTACTTCGCGTTCTCGGCGATGCTGATGGCCGGCATCGACGGCATCCGCAACAAGATCGAGCCGCCGGAGCCGGTCGACAAGGACCTCTACGAGCTGCCGCCCGAGGAGGCCCGCAACATCCCGCAGGTGCCTGGCTCGCTCACCGACGTGCTCAACGCGCTGGAGAGCGACCACGACTACCTGCTCGAAGGCGGCGTGTTCACGCCTGACCTGATCGAGACGTGGATCTCGTACAAGCGGGAGAACGAGGTCGACCCGATCCGGCTGCGCCCGCACCCGCACGAGTTCGAGTTGTACTACGACGTGTAGTCGTCCCGTCACGGCCCGGCATCCCACGAGGTGCCGGGCCGTTTCGCGTTGAGGGAGGGCCCCATAGGGTGTGATGATCGCGAGATGACTCCCAGTCGAACGGATGAGACATGACCCCCTCCTCGCCGCTCACCCGCAGGGGCCTGCTCAAGCTCGGCGCCGGTGTCGCCGCCACCACCGCGCTGGCGCCCGTGAGTGCCGCCTCCGCCGCCGAGGGCCGCTTCGAGCTGACCGCCCCGTCGACGTCCCTGATCTGGCGCAAGGCCCTCCAGGACGAGACGGTCCTGCAGTCGTTCGCCATCGACAACGCCCACGGCCACATCTACACCGTCCAGGTCAAGAACGGCGCCGGCTCCGACGCGGCCGGCCACCTGTGCCTGACCAAGCTCAGCCTGACGGGCTCGATCCTCGGCCACATGTACCTCATGGGCTTCGGCCACGGCGTCCAGATCGGCGTGGAGCCGTCGGGCTCGGCCGCCTACCTGTGGACGGAGACCGACGGGGTGCCCGTGGAGAACAGCTCGCGGGGCACCCGGCTGTGCCGCTTCAAGTTCGTCAACGGGCAGACGCTGACCACGTCGTCGTCGGCGCTCACCAAGTACTCCCTCGTGCCGGGCGCCACCAACACGACGTGCACGATCGACCCGTCCACCGACCGGCTGGTGACGCGCTACTGGAGTGAGGGCTCGTTCAGGTTCGCGGTGTTCCCGCTGGCGTCGGTCAAGGCGGGCGCGCCCGAGAAGCTGCACGACATCGCCCAGCCCGCCGGCCTGGGCACCTTCCAGGGCTACGCCGCCTACGGGAACTTCGTCTACATCCTGACCGGCAACTCCTACGACATCAGCCCGCCGCCCGGCAACACGTACATCACCTGCCTCGACCTGCGCACCGGCGAGCAGGTGCAGCGGGCCAGGAGCGTGGCGGGCCAGTCGCTGAACTACCGGGAGCCGGAGGGCATGGGCATCCAGATCGTGTCGGGGGCGCCCCGGCTGTGCCTGGGCCTGGCCTCCGAGCCGGGGCCGCGGCTGGCCAGCATCTTCTACAAGAGCGAGCTGATCTGACGGGTCAGGCCGGGAACTCGAAGCGGGGCGCGGCCGGGGTCAGGATCGCCGACTTCGGGGTGACGGGCCAGAGCGTGTTGAGCTCGTCGGCGAGCGTGGCCACCAGCGCCTCGACGTCGGCGGCGGCGGTGTCGTGCAGCGCCTCCGCGACGATCAGCACGTTGGCCGTGCTGTCACGCACGGCCGAGTGGCCGCTCTGGCGGTTGGTCCAGCGGCGGGCGTGCGCCCGGCCGGCCGCGTCGGCGAAGATCACCTCGCCGGCGGGCGGCTGCTCCGTCGCGCCGCCGAAGGTCATGTACGTCTCGTCGCCCGCGGCGTACCGGACCTCGACGTGGGAGGTGATGCGGGAGACGTCGAAGACGGCGATGGGGACGGCGTAGGCGATGGACACCGCGTTGCACAGGTCGATCAGGGGGTGCAGGCGCGGCAGCGCGCCTTCCTTCCTGAAGCGGCGCAGCAGCGCCTCGGAGGCGCACCGGTATTGGGTCGGCTTGAGCCCCATGCGGGCGAAGGTGCGCCGCCACGCCTGGATCTCCGGCAGGTCGCTCTCGGAGGCGCCGGCCAGCCGGGCGGCAGCCCGCTCGGCGTGGGCGGCGATGCGCGCCCCCGCGTCGGCGTCGGGGGTGATGCCCTCGGCGTAGAGGGCCGCGGGGACGAGCTCGGGGAAATCGCGCCAGATGTCGCTCGAATGCTGGAAGAACACGTGCACCCCATCGTCGTGGCCGCTGAGCCTCTCACGATACTCCGATCACCGCGCGGCGGGCGGCAACGGCGTACCCGGCGCAGGTCAGCGCCGCCAGGACGGCCGCCGTCAGCAGGGGCTGACCGATGACGCCCATGACCGCGACGCCGAGCGTGGCGCCGACCTGGCGGAAGGCGTTCAGCACGCCGCCGGCGGTGCCGGCCGTGCCGGGCGGGGCGCTGTTGACCATCCCGGCCATGAGGGCGGGCAGCACGAAGGACAGGCCGAAGCCCAGCACCACGAGCCAGGGGATGAGCACGTCGGTGAGCGCGGTGCCCGCCAGGCCGGCCGCGATGAGGGCCAGGCCGCCGAGGATGGGCGGGCGCGGGCCGTAGCGGGCCACGAGGCGGCCGGTGAGCAGCGGGTTCACCGTCATGGGCAGCGTCAGCGGCAGGAACGCGAGCCCGGCGGCCATCGGGCTGAGGTGCTGGGTGTCCTGGAGGAGCAGGGTCAGCACGAACAGGGCGCCGGAGAAGGCGAAGTTGGCCACCGTGCCGGCGAGCAGCTCCGGCCAGGTGGCGGCGAGCAGGCCGCCGGGCAGGGCGGGGGCGTGGCTGCGCCGCTCGGCCAGCACCAGGGCGGCCAGGACGGGCAGGGCCAGCAGGGCCGCCACGGGGGCTGCGTCGATCAGCGCCTCGGCGACCAGGCCGAGCAGGGCGCAGGCCAGCACCTGGACCCACCAGTCGATCATGCGGCTGCCGCGCGGCGAGGTGACCTTGCGCATGGCCAGCAGGCTGATCAGGGCGATGGGCGGGTTGAGCAGGAAGACGGCGCGCCAGCCGTACAGGTCGACGAGGACGCCGCCGAGCAGCGGGCCGGCCGCCAGCGCGCTGCCGGTGATGGCCGCCCACAGGCCGGTGGCGCGGGCCCGGGCGGCGGGCTGCGGGAACATCTCGGCGAGCAGGCCGAGCGAGCCGCCCGTGCACAGCGCGCCCGCCACCCCGAGCAGGGCGCGCAGGCCGATCAGCACACCCAGGTTCGGGGCGGCGGCGCTGAGCAGCGAGATCACGCCGAACGACGCCACGCCGAGCTTGAAGACGCGGGCCGCGCCGTACCGGTCGGCGACCGCTCCCCCGGTGAGCAGGCAGGCGGCGAAGGCGACCGTGTACGCGTTGACCGCCCACTGCTGGCCGGCCAGCGAGCCGCCGAGCGATTCCCGCAGATCGGGCAAGGCGATCGTCAGGACGGTGGTGTCGAGGATCACCAGGAAGTAGGCGAGGGAGAAACCGAACATGCCCTTCAGCCTGCTGAAACGCGGTGCCCTGGCTCAACAGGCGCTGCCGCAGGGAGCATTCGGGAAAGCCTTATGCTGGTTCGCATGGAGTTGCGGCAGTTGAAGGGGTTCGTGGCGGTGGCCACGTCCGGCTCCGTCACGGCGGCCGCCAATGACCTGGGCCTGGCTCCCGCCTCGGTGTCGGAGCAGGTGCGCAGGCTGGAGGCCGGGCTCGGCGTCGCGCTCTTCGAGCGTACGGCGCGCGGCATGCGGCTGACCGAGCCGGGCACGGCGCTGCTCGCGCGGGCGCAGGGCCTGCTCGACCACGCCGACGAGGTGCGGCGGGCCGTGACGGGCGCGCGCCGGCGGGTGCGCATCGGCGCGCTGGAGATGCTGGCCGCCGCCAAGCTGCCCGCCGTGATCCGCCGCCTGGCCGAGCGCCGCCCCGACCTCGACGTGAGCGTGGAGTCGCGCACCCGGCAGTCGCTGCTGGACGCGGTGGCGGGCGGGCGGCTGGACGCCGCGCTGCTGCTGGACCTCGGCGACCGGGTCGGCGGGCTGGGGTTCGCCCGGCCGGCCGGGATGGACCACGTGGACGTGGGCGAGGTGCGGCTGTCGCTGGTGGCGGCGCCCGACGGCGACCGGGAGCCGCTGCTGGTCAGCCCGTCGGGCTGCTCGATCCGGCTGGCGGCCGATCAGCTGTTCGGCGCGGAGGTGCCGCGCAGGGAGCTGTCCAGCATCACCACCGCCCGCGAGTGGTCCAGGCAGGGGCTGGGCGCGGCGCTGCTGCCGGACTTCGCGCTGGGCTCCGACCTCGACTCGGGGGCGCTGGTGGAGCTGGGCCTCGACGCGCCCGCGCTGGCGCTGCGGCTGGTGTGGATGCGGGAGCGCGAGCCGTCCCTGCGCGACGTCCTGTACGCCCTGAGCGCCTCTTGACCGCTCTCAGGGCCGCTTGAGCCGGTAGAGCACGTGCCGCCGCAGCGGGCTGCCCTCGGGCACCCGGGGATGGTCGAAGTCCTCGGCCGGATCCCTCGTCATGCCGAGCCGGCGCATCACCGCCTGGGAGCGCACGTTGGACGCGGCGGTCATCGAGATGATGCCGTCGAGCCCGGCCTCCTCGAAGGCGTACCGGGCGGCCCGTCTGGCGGCCTCGATCGCGTACCCGTGGCCCCACGCCGGGCGCGCCAGCCGCCAGCCGATCTCCACGGCGGGCAGGAAGGGCGCCTCGAAGGTCTGCAGCGCGAGCCCGGCGAAGCCGATGAACGCCCCGCTCTCCCGCACCTCCAGCGCCCACAGCCCGTAGCCGAGCCGGTCGAACTGCTCCTCGATCCGGTCCACCATCGCATCGCTCTGCGCCCGGGTGAGCGGGGCCGGGAAGTGCTCCATCACCTCGGGATCGGCGTTCATGGCCGCGAAGGGCTCCTTGTCCGCCTCGCGCCATCGGCGCATGATCAGCCGTTCCGTCTCCATCCGGCCCAGGGTACGCGCCCGGGGGCGTCCGCTCAGCGCCGCGACTTGATGCCGGTGATGCGCCGGAACACGTCCCACCAGAACGGCGCCCCGAACAGCAGCGCCACGTACGTCAGCAGGAAGCCCGGCCAGTGGCTCGGCGTCGTGATCCGGCCCCACCAGACCGGGAAGTTGCCCTGCACGCTCGGGTCGCCCTGCGCCGGGATCGACACGCTGACCATCGCCTGCCCCATCAGCTTCACCAGGGCGGGCTCGCTCAGCAGCTCCGTCACGCACGGCACCGGGTCGCCGCCCGTGCACTGCTGCTTCAGCTCGTTGTACGCGTCGGGCCCCGCCTCCGTCACGGCCGTCACCGAGGCGCGGAAGGCGTTGTCGCGCAGCAGCGTCTTGGCGTACTCGAAGCCGTCCATGGAGAACAGCAGCGTCACCACGACGCCCAGCAGGGCCACCGCCCACTTGACGTAGCGGCGGTAGAGCATGGACAGCCGCTGCATCTCGCCGTCGAACCAGGTCTCCACCCCCTTCCTGAACCGGTCGAGGTCGCCCTGCGCGCTCTCCCACACGCCCTTCAGGTGGCCGTAGAGCGGGCTGTCGATGCGCTGCAGCTTGTTGAGGAACTCGGGGATGTTCCCGTTCTCGGTCGCGGCCAGCTCCATCACGGCCACCGCGAACCGCTCCGGCGGGATGTTCGCGATGCTCGTCCTGCCGCGCTTGCGGTGGTCGATCTCCCGTACCCGCGCGTACAGGAGGTTCATCATGGAGTCGCTGGTCTTCGTCGCGGGCATCTCGCCGGGGTCGGCGGGCGCCGGCTGGTTGCTGTGCTTCGGACGGGGGTCGGGGCCGAACGGCAGCGCGACCAGCACGTCACGGAGGCTGCCGGGCAGCCACGACGGCGCCTTGTCCCCGACTCCGTCCAGGGTGTCCCTGAGGTAGGCCCACAGGAACTTGCTGCGGATGGACAGCACCCGCACGAACGCCTCGTTGAGGCCGCTCACCAGCAGCGACAGCAGCAGGAACGCCACCACCAGGCCGAGGGCCAGATCCACGTATACGGATAACACCGCGCCTTGATACACCCACGCCGTGTATCAGCGCAATGACGCACGGCATTGCGCGGAAGGGGTCAGGCGCCGTAGAAGACCCGGTCCATGACTTTGCGGGCGCGGCGGGTGACGCGCCGGTAGTCGTCGAGGAAGTCCTCGGAGCCGTCGGGCGGGTAGCCGAGGGTCTGCGCGAGCATCCGGCGCTCTCCCCCGTCGCGCGGGACGCTGTCGCCGGGACGGCCCTTCATCAGCATGATCGCGTCGCGGACCCGCGAGGCGAACCGCCAGGACTCCGCCAGCACCGCCTCGTCGTCCGGATCCAGCAGCCCCTCCCCCACGGCGGCCCGCAGCGCCTCCAGCGTGCGGGTGGTGCGCAGGGACGGGCGCTCGCCGGCGTGGCAGAGTTGGAGGAGCTGGGCCACCCACTCCACGTCCGACAGCCCGCCGGGCCCGAGCTTGGTGTGCAGGGCGGGGTCGGCGCCGCGCGGCAGCCGCTCGGCCTCCATGCGGGCCTTGAGCCGCCGGATCTCCCTGATCGCGTCGTCGCGCAGGCCGCTCTGCGGGTAGCGCAGCTCGTCGATCATGGCGGTGAACGCCGCCCCCAGCTCGGCGTCGCCGGCCGAGAAGCGGGCCCGCAGCAGGGCCTGCGCCTCCCACGGCGCCGACCAGCGGGAGTAGTAGGCGCGGTAGGAGGCCAGCGTGCGCACCAGCGGGCCCTGGCGGCCCTCCGGGCGCAGGTCGGGGTCGATGAGCAGGGGCGGGTCGGGGGCGGGCAGCGACAGCAGGCGGCGCAGCTCGTTGGCGACGGCGAAGGCGGCGTCGCCGGCCTCCCGCTCATCGGCCCCGGGCCGCGGCGAGTGCACGAACATGACGTCGGCGTCGCTGGCGTAGGAGCACTCCATGCCGCCCAGCCGGCCCATCGCGATGATCGCGAAGGAGGTGACGGGCGGGACCTTGCTGAGCGCGGCGTCGAGCGCGGCCTGGAGGGTCACGTCGTTGAGCCGCGACAGGGCGGTGCCGACGGTCTCGATGTCGATCAGGCCGGAGATGTCGGCCACGGCGGTGCGGAACAGCTCTTTGCGGCGCAGCGCCCGCACCGCCGTGACGGCGCCCTCGGGGTCGCCGGCGTAGCGGGACACGGCGGCGGACGCCTCGCCGAGCAGCGACTCCGGCGGGCGCACGGCCAGCTCGTCGTCGGAGCCCAGCATCGCCACCGCGTCGGGGGCGTGCATGAGCAGGCCGGTGGCGTAGCGGCTGGTGCCGAGCACGCGCGCCATCCTGGCCGCTACGGCGGTCTCGTCGCGCAGCAGCCGCAGGTACCACGGCGTGCTGCCCAGCTTGTCGCTGACCTGGCGGAACCCGAGCAGCGCGGCGTCGGGGTCGGGCGTGTCGGCGAACCAGCCGAGCATGACCGGCAGCAGCGTGCGCTGGATGGCGGCCCGCCGGGACACGCCGGTGGACAGGTTCGCGATGTGCCGCAGCGCGCCGCGCGGATCGACGTAGCCGAGCGCCTCCAGCCGGGCCGCCGCCGCGGCGGTGGACAGCCGCGCCTCCGACTCGGGCAGCCGCGCCACGGCCTGCAGCAGCGGCCGGTAGAACAGCTTCTCGTGCAGCCGCCGCGCCTCCATCGCGTGCCGCCGCCACCGCGCCGTGAACTCGCCGACGGGGTCGGCCTGCATGCCCAGCGCCCGCCCCAGCCTGCGCAGATCGTCGTCGCCGGTGGGCACGACGTGGGTGCGGCGCAACCGGTGCAGCTGCAGCAGGTGCTCGACCTGTCGCAGGAACGTGTACGCCTCCGCCAGCCCGCGCGAGTCGTCGCGGCCGACGTAGCCGCCCCGCGACAGGGCCGCCAGCGCCGGGAGCGTGGCCCTGCGGCGCAGCAAAGGGTCGAGCCGGCCGTGCACGAGCTGCAGGAGCTGCACGGCGAACTCGATGTCGCGCAGCCCGCCCGGCCCCAGCTTGAGCTGCCGCTCGCCCTCGGCCCGCACGTGGGCCTCGACGCGGCGGCGCATGGCCTGCACGTCCTCGACGAAGTGCTCGCGGGTGGCGGCCGACCACACCATCTCGTTGACCGCCTCGACGTAGGCGCCGCCCAGCTCCAGGTCGCCGGCCACGGGCCGGGCCTTGAGCAGCGCCTGGAACTCCCACGTCTTGGCCCAGCGGCGGTAGTAGGCGAGGTGGCTGGCCAGCGTGCGCACCAGCGGCCCCGAGCGGCCCTCCGGGCGCAGCCCGGCGTCGACCTCCCACAGCGAGCCCTCGGGGGTGGTGGCGGAGCAGGCCCGCATCATGGCCTGGGCCAGCCGGGTGGCGGCGCGCAGCGCCTTGGCCTCGTCGGCGCCCTCCCTCGGCTCCGCCACGAAGATCACGTCGACGTCGCTGATGTAGTTGAGCTCTCTGGCGCCGCACTTGCCCATGCCGATGACCGCGAAGCGCACCTCGCCGGCCTCGACCTCGGTGCGGGCGACGGCGAGCGCGGCCTCCAGCGCGGCGCCGGCCAGGTCGGACAGCTCGGCGGTGACCTCGCCGAGCGTGGCCTGGCCGGTCAGGTCGCGGGCGGCCAGGTGCGCCAGGCGGCCCCGGTAGGCGACGCGCAGCGCCGTCAGCGCGCCGGTGCCGCCCTCGGCCGCGCGCGGCTCGCTCTCGCCCGGCTCGGCGCCGACCGCCCGCAGCAGCTCGGCCCTGGCCTCGCCGAGCCGCTGCTCGGCCAGGCGGGCCACCTGGCCGGGGTGGCGGACCAGGTGCTCGCCGAGCGCGGCGCTGACGCCGAGCACGGCCAGGAGCCTGCCGCGCAGGACCTCGTCGGAGCGGACGGCCTCGAGCACGGCCGGCTCGCGCTCGATCAGGCGGATCAGCGAGACCAGCGCCTGATCGGGATCGGCCACCTCGACCAGGGACTCCAGGATGTCGTCCAGGTCGGCCTCCGACTGGCGGACGAGCTGCGCCGCCCTGACGGCGTCGGCGAAGCCGAGCTTCGCGAGGCGCGCGGCGGTGGATTCGATCCTGGGCACCCCTCCATCTTGACAGCTCTTGCGTGTTTCGCCGTAACATGCGAACGCAACGTTGCGTTGTGTTTTGAGGGGGTCGAGATGGCGGCAGGACGGGTTCCGGCAGGAGTGGCGTGGGGGTTGCTGGCCGCCTGGGCGGTGCACGACGCCGAGGAGCTGGCGACGATGGCGCGGTGGACGCGGGCGGCGCGGCCCCGCCTGGAGGAGCGCTTCCCGCGGGTGCCGTGGGAGCGGATCGAGGTGTCGCAGGCGCACGCGAGCGTGGCCATCGGGCTGATGGGCGGGGTCATGGCCACGGCCTCGGCGCTGGGGGCGCGCACGGGCGGGCGGAGCGCGATGTTCCAGGCGGCGCTGGCCGGGTTCGGGGTGCACGGGGTGGTGCATCTCGCCCAGGCCGCGCTCTTTCGCGGGTACACGCCGGGCGTGGTGACGGCGCCGGTCGTCGTGATCCCGTACGCGGTGTGGGCGTGGCGGCGGCTGCGGCGGGCCGGAGTGCCGGCGACCGGGCCCGGGGCGGCCGTGGCGGCGTTCCCGCTGGTCCTGGCGGGCGTGCACGTCGGCGCGCACGCCCTCACCTCAGGGAGGAAGAAGGTCAGGCGGGACGGCCGTTCCTGACCGCACGCGAGGTGGCGCTCAGGCGGGCGTTTCGGCCCGCACGCGAGGTGACGCTCAGGCGGGGCGGCCGTTCCTGACGATGTCGGCGAACGCGCGCGCCACCGGGCGCCAGGTGGCCACCAGCGCGCTCTCGGCGGCCTTCACCCCGGCGTTGAGCTCCTCGGCCGTATCCAGGCCGGAGTCCGCCGTCCACGAGGCGAAGATCTCCGGCGTGGCCTCGGGGTGGAACTGCACGGCCCAGGCCGCCTCGCCGAGCCGGTAGGCCTGGTTCGGGTACTGGGCGCCGGTCATCAGCGGCACGGCCCCGTCGGGCAGCCGCGTCATGGCGTCCTGGTGGTACTGGATCGCCACGGCGGTGGTGATGCCCGACAGCAGGGGGTCGGTGGCGGCGGCGGGCAGCGCGACGACCTCGCGGGCGCCCACCTCCAGCCCGTTGCCGCCGCGCTCCACCGTCCCGCCGCACGCCAGGGTGAGCAGCTGCGCGCCTAGGCAGATGGCCAGCGTGGGGGTTGCGTCGTCGACGGCGCGGCGCAGCAGGTCGCGGGTGGCGGGCTGCCAGGGGCTGCGCTCGTCCTCCCAGGCCGCCGCCGCGCCGCCGAGCACGACGAGCCCGTCCGCCGCCCGCTCGGGGACCTCCTCCCCCAGGTACGGCCGCACGACCTCGCAGGCGACGCCGAGCCACTGCGCGAGGTAACCGAGCCCGGCCTCGGCCTCATGTTCGATGACGGTGATTCGCATATGAGGAATTATGTGGAGATTATGAGGATTGACGAGGTCGGCGGTCTGCGGATCGCCACGTTCGGAACGGGACCGCGCACGATCATCGCCGTCCACGGCATCACCGCCTCGCTCATGGCCTGGGCCGGGGCCGGGCGGCGGCTGCCGGAGGGCTGGTCGCTGGTGGCCATGGACCTGCGCGGGCGCGGGCACAGCGCGGGCCTGCCCGGCCCGTACGGGCTGCCCAGGCACGCCGAGGACGTGCTGCGCGTGGCCGACCACGTCGGAGCCGGCCCGGACGCGGTGCTGACGGGCCATTCCATGGGCGCGTACGTGGCGGCGCTCGCCGGCGCCCAGCGCGAGTTCGCCAGGGTCGTGCTGGTGGACGGCGGGATCCCGCTGGCGCCGATCCCCGAGGGCACGGACCCCGACGCGGCACTGGAGGCGGCGCTCGGCCCGGCGCTGGCCCGGCTGCGGCAGACGTTCCCGTCGGCGGAGGCGTACGTGGACTTCTTCAAGGCGCACCCGGCCTTCGCCGGCCGCTGGAACGCCGACGTCGAGGCGTACGTGCGCTACGACCTGACGGGCCCCGAAGGCGCGCTGCGCTCCCGCGCGGCGGGCGAGGCGGTGCTGGCCGACGGCCGGTGGCTGCACCTGGAGCGGGAGGCCATCGGGGCGGCGCTGACGGCGATCAAGGCGCCGCTGTTCCTGCTCAGGGCGCCGCGCGGGCTGCTCGACCAGGAGACGGGGATGCTGCCCGACGACCTGGTGCGGCCCTGGAAGGAGCGGCTGCCGGGGCTGCGCGACGAGGTGGTGCCCGACTGCAACCACTACACGATCCTGTTCGACGAGCGCTGCGTGGCCACCGTCGTGGACCGGCTGACCGCCTAGAACGGCGAAGGCCCCCGAGAGCGGCTCGGGGGCCTTGGTCCGTTCGTCAAAGGGAGCCCAGAAAGAGAGCTCAAAAAGGAAGCTCAGCGTGGAGCGATCCACGTGGCGCGGGCGGCGGCGACCAGCGTGCCGTCCACCTCGTAGATGGCGCTCTGGCCGAACATCTTGCGGCCGTCGCGCCCGGTCGGGCGGGCCACCACCGAGTAGCGGCCACCCGGCAGCACCGGGCGGTGGATCTGCACGGCCAGGCGGCCGAGCAGGGCGCTCTCACCGGGGCCGAAGTGCGCCCAGCCGGTGATGCAGTCGAGCACCGCGCCGACGATGGAGGCGGGCACGCCGTCCTCGCCGGTCACGGTGAACGGCACCCGCCAGCCGGCCGCCACGAGGTCGCTGCCCTCCACCGGGCCGGGGAAGATCCGCAGGCCGTCACCGGGCTCGCGCAGGCCGCAGGCGAAGCACTCCGCGAACGGGTGCGCCTTGAGCCCCGCGAACCCGGCCTCGGCGCGGGCCGCGTCGTTGAACGGCACGAACCCGGGGCCCTCCAGCTCCTCGGCCACGGGGATCGCCTCGACGAGCAGCTTGTCGCCGTGCGAGAGGGACACCGTGTTGGCCACGTGCTCCAGCCGCAGCTCGGTCTCCAGCGGCGTGGGGGCGTGCAACGTGACCTCGACGGCTGATCGGCCACCGTTCAGCGCCTCCGCCATGGTGCCCGCGATCCAGCCGCCGTTGGCGACGCCCACGGGACCACGGAAGCGCTGGGGAACGGTCAACACGGTCTGCAGGGCAGCCGTCGTCATGCCACACCCTCCTATATCGCCACACAAGGCGAGAAGTCCGGAAATATCATAAAGAGCAGGCCGATTTTACTGGACTCCCGGTTTACCTAGGATGCGGGGGTCCGGTGGCTGCTCGGTACGTCTCCATAACGCCTTGAAGGGGCCCGAAACTTCCCCCACCGGGTAACGAGACGCTAGGCGCCGCGGATCACGCGGATGTGACTCGGGGGTCAGAAGCAACGAAAATCGGCCCCACTCGGAAACCGCTCCGGGAGTGAGGCCGATCAAGGCGTTGGCAGTACCTTAACGAGGTTTCCCGGCCGCCGCGACCAAACGGCGGATTCTCGCCGATCACGGAGCGGGGTGCGCGTCTCGGCCCATCCTCGGAGAGGCTGGTACCACGCGCCCTATGCTGGCGCGGCAGGGGTAGGTACGGCGGATCGGGCGGAAGGGTGTTGCGTGTGGAGGGGGCGAGGCTTCGGTACCCGCCGGGGGCCCTGGTCATCCTGACGGGGCTGCCGGGAGCGGGCAAGACCACGCTGCTGCGGCGCCTGTACGGCATGCACGGCGCCGAGAGCCTGCCCGTGACCTCCGGCGCGGTGGCGGTGATCGACTCGGCGCAGTCGAAGCGGCACTGGCAGGGCCGGCTCGCGTGGGCGCCCTACCCGGTGCGCCGCGCGGTGGTGTTCGTCACCCATGTGACGCGCATCCGGCAGGCCCTGACGCAGGGGCACGCGGTGGTGGCGCACAACCGGGGCTGCGGCCCGTACGTGCTGCGGGGTTTCGCCTGGCTGGCGCGCCGGCACGGCGCGGACTTCCACCTGCTCCTGCTCGACGCCCCGCCGGACGAGGCGCTGGCGGGGCAGCGGGCCAGGGGCCGGGTGGTGGCGGCCCGCACGTTCGCCCGGCATCAGCGCAGGTGGGACAGCCTGCTCGCGCGGGTGAAGGGCGGCGACCCGGCTCCGGCGGCCGGGGCGCGCATCATGGACCGGGCGGAGGCCGGGCTGCTGGAGGCGATCGTGTTCGACTCGATCAGCGGCACCGGCCCGCGCCGGCCGTCGCGGACGTAGGTCAGAGCACGGGCAGGTAGCGGCCGAGCTCGAACTCGGTGACGTGGCGGCGGTACTCGCGCCACTCGCTGCGCTTGTTGCGCAGGAAGAAGTCGAAGACGTGCTCGCCCAGCGTCTCGGCCACCAGCTCGCTGCGCTCCATGACCTCGATCGCGTCGTTGAGCGAGCCGGGCAGCGGCTGGATGCCGAGGGCGCGCCGCTCGGCGCTGGTCAGGGTCCAGACGTTGTCCTCGGCGGCGGGCGGCAGGTCGTAGCTCTCCTCGATGCCCTTCAGCCCGGCGGCCAGGATCAGCGCGAAGGCCAGGTAGGGGTTGCAGGCGGAGTCGAGCGAGCGGAACTCGATGCGGGTCGAGCCGCCCTTGTGCGGCTTGTACATGGGCACCCGGACCAGGGCCGAGCGGTTGTTGTGGCCCCAGCACACGTAGGAGGGGGCCTCGCCGCCCAGCCCGGCGATGGCCTCGGCGCCGCCCCACAGCCGCTTGTAGGAGTTGACCCACTGGTTGGTGACGGCGGTGATCTCGGCGGCGTGCCGCAGCAGCCCCGCGATGAACGAGCGGCCGATCTTGGACAGCCGGTAGTCGGTGCCCGCCTCGTAGAAGGCGTTGCGGTCGCCCTCGAACAGCGACATGTGCGTGTGCATGCCGGAGCCGGGGTGCTCGGTGAACGGCTTGGGCATGAACGAGGCCCAGATGCCCTGCTCCAGCGCGACCTCCTTCATGACCAGGCGGAAGGTCATGATGTTGTCGGCCGTGGTGAGCGCGTCGGCGTAGCGCAGGTCGATCTCCTGCTGGCCGGGCGCGCCCTCGTGGTGGCTGAACTCGACGGAGATGCCCATCGACTCGAGCATCATGATCGCCTGGCGCCGGAAGTCGTGGCCGGAGCTGTGGGGCGTGTGGTCGAAGTAGCCGCCGGAGTCGATCGGCTCGGGCCGCTGGCCGGGCTCGGGACGGTTCTTCAGCAGGAAGAACTCGATCTCGGGGTGGGTGTAGAAGGTGAAGCCCATGTCGGCGCACTTGGCGAGCGTGCGCTTGAGCACCCAGCGCGGGTCGGCGTGCGACGGCGTGCCGTCGGGCATGAGGATGTCGCAGAAGATGCGCGCCGCGCCCGGCGTCTCGCTGCGCCACGGCAGGATCTGGAACGTGGCCGGGTCGGGCTTGGCCAGCATGTCGGACTCGTAGACGCGGGCGAAGCCCTCGATGGCCGACCCGTCGAACCCGATGCCCTCGGCGAAGGCCCCTTCCAGCTCGGCAGGCGCGATCGCGACGGACTTGAGGAAGCCGAGCACGTCGGTGAACCACAGCCGGATGAACCGGATGTCGCGTTCCTCGAGTGTGCGGAGCACGAACTCCTGCTGGCGGTCCACAGCATCCCCTCGTTCGACGGACGGTATCGGGTCACACACCAGCATGCCGTGTCCGTGTTTCGCACACGTTACGGGGGGTGCCGGTGCGAGCCTCGCTGACAAAGGGCCCGCCCCGACTTACTGTGATCACGCAGTCAGTCTCGGGGGAGGCATTGGTGGCCATCGACCTGCTCAATCACAAGCTCGATCGGGCGTTCGACCACATCGACGCGAGCGGCAACGGCGTCGTCGAGCGCGAGGACCTGCTGGGGCTGGGCGCCCGCATCCTGGTGGGCTTCGGGGAGTCCCCCACGTCGGTCACCGGGGCGAGTCTCGTGGAAAGCTTCGACCGCATCTGGTCCACCCTGTCGGAGACGCTGGAGCGCGACGGCGACTCCGGCATCGCGCGCCCCGACTTCCGCAGGGGCATGACGGCGGCGTTCGTCGAGGGCGACCGCTACGACGCGGTGTTCCGGCCGGCCACGGTCGCGGTGGCGGAGCTGTGCGACGGCGATGACGACGGGCAGATCGGGCCGGGCGAGTTCCGGACCATGCTGTGCGCGTTCGGGGTGGCCTACGACGACGTGGACGAGGCGTTCGACCGGCTCGACCGGGCGGGCAGGGGCGCGCTGACCGTGGAGGAGCTGGTCGTGGCCGCCGCCGACTACTACCGCGGCGACGACCCCAACGCCGCCGGCAACTGGCTGTTCGGGCCCCTGTGATGACCACCACGACGACCGGCACCACCGTGTTCGCCGCCGTGCGCAGCACGGTGCGCACCGCGCTGCGCTCCGCGCTGACGTCGCTGCTGCCGCTGCCGCGCAGGGGCGGCTCGGCCGCGCTGGCGCTGCTGCCGCTGACCGAGCGGGTGCCCGCGATGGCGGCGCCGTGCCGGATGCACCCCGCCGTGTACGCGATCGAGGCCGCGGTCATCGACTGGGCCAGGCGCACCGGCCTGCGCGCAGACCCGGGGGTCGGCTACCACCGGATGGCGGGCCGGGCGTTCGCCGAGTTCGACGCGGCCGCGGCGGCGCTGTTCGCGCAGTGGCTCACCTGGCTGTTCCACCTGGACGACGAGCTGGATGAGCACTCGGGCCCGCTCGAGATCTTCCACGGCATGCTCAAGGGCAGCTCGCGCCACCCGCTGGAGGCGGCCTTCGCCGACCTGTGGCGGGTGACGAGCGTGCGGATGAGCGACCGCTGGCGGGCCAGGTTCGCGGTGGGGTTGCAGCGCCAGTACGACGCCTGCCGCGCCGAGGCGGAGAACCGCGCGGCGGGCCGGATGCCGACCCTGGAGGAGTACCCGGCGCTGCGCAGGGGCACCGTGGGGCCGTACCTGTACGACCTGGTGGAGCCGTGCCTGCGGGTGGAGGTGCCGGTGTGGCTGCACGAGTCGGACCCGTGGCGGCAGCTCGTGGACGCCTGCAGCGACGTCACCGCCTGGTGCAACGACGTGGCGTCGCGGCCGAAGGAGCGCGGCGACGTGCACAACTTCGTGGTGCTGGCGATGCGGCAGCTCGGGCTCGGCGAGCGGGAGGCGACGGCCTGGGTGCTCGACCGGATCGCGGGGCGCTGCCTCGACATGCGCAAGGCGGCCCGGCGGCTGCCGCTGGACGACCTGGAGCCAAAGACGGCCAGGGACGTCAGCAAGGTGGCGTGCGCGTACCTGGCGGCGCCGCGCGCCCACCTGGACTGGCTGCTGGAGTCCCAGCGCTACGCGTAGGGGACTCCCGGGCGTAGGGGGCTCTCAGGCGTGGGGGGCTCTCAGGCGTGGGGGCGGGGCCGGCGGCGAGCATGTCGCCGGCCAGGGTGCGGCGGTAGACGACCTGCTTGCCGATGCGCATGCCGACCGCGAGCCCGCCGCCGCTGAGCACGCCGAGGTGCTGGCTGACCGCGCCGGGCGTGAGCGCCATGCGGGCGGCCAGCGCGGAGGTGGTGGCGGGCTCGGCGAGCGCGAGCAGGATCGCGGCCCGGCTCCTGCCGATCAGCGCGGACAGCGCGCCGGGCGCGGGCGGCGGGCCCTGCTCCCAGAGCGTGCCGACGCCGTGCACGGGGTAGACGAGCATCGGCTGGTACGGCGCCGTCATCACGGCCACGGCGGGCCAGTAGAACGCGCTGGGCACGAGGATGAGCCCGTCGCCGTTGAGCCCGCCGTCGGCGCACCAGGGCCGGTCGATGAGCAGCCGCTCCCCCGTCCACACCACGGCCGGGTCGAGCCCGGCGAACAGCTCGCGGGCCCCGCCCCGGGCGAGCTGCCGCGAGCGGCGCAGCACGTCCCGCTCCAGCAGCGCGTACACGCGGGGCCAGAACTCGGCGAAGCACTCCTCCCAGTACGTCTCCAGCGCGTCCGCGACCCTGGACACGCCGGCGGCGGGGTCGGCGGCGAAGCGGGCCAGCGCGGCCGGGTCCGTGCCCTGGATCCGGCCGATCTCCCGGCGCGCCTGCTCGGGGTCGGTGCGCCTGACCCGGTCGAGCTCGGCGGCGAAGTCGGGCAGCGGCGTGTCGGGCGGCGGGGTGATGAAGTCGGCGAGGTAGCCGGTGGGGGGCACGAGCGCGAACAGCTCCGACAGGTCGAGCCCGGCCAGCCGGGGCCGCACGGCCTTGATCCAGGGCAGGTGGATCGACTGCCTGGCGGGCTGCTGGAGGGTGCGCAGGCTCGCCACCAGCTCCCACAGCGGGGAGAACGCGAACCGGATGCGCGCGACGTCGTCGGGCGTCAGCACCCACGTGATGGACATGCTTTTAGTCTGCGCTAAATCGTTCGCCGGACAAAGCCGGAAATCTCACTCTTTGAGGCGTGTCGAGCTCTACCGTCGAGAAGACCTCTTTCCTCAAGGCGCAGGTCGCCGGGCTGCCCCGCCCGTTCTGGGCTCTTTGGGGCGGCACGCTGGTGAACCGCCTGGGGACCATGGTGATGCCCTTCACGGGCGTCTACCTCACCCAGAGCCGCGGCCTGTCCGTGGCCGCCGCGGGCCTGGTGATGGGCCTGTTCGGGGCGGGCTCGCTGCTGTCGCAGCTCGTGGCGGGCGTGCTGACGGACCGCATCGGGCGGCGGGCCACGCTGTCGGGCGGCATGCTGGCCACCGCCGTCTGCATGCTGGCGCTGGGCTACAGCACCTCGCTGCCCGCGATCCTGGCCTCGATGTTCGCGCTCGGCCTGGTGGTGGACGTCTACCGGCCGGCTTCGAGCGCGCTGGTCGCCGACCTCGTCTCCCCCGAGGAGCGGCCCCGGGCGTACGGGCTGCTGTTCTGGGCGATCAACCTCGGTTACTCGGTGGGCATGACGGCCGGCGGCTGGCTGGCGGGGCTCGGGTTCGTCTGGCTGTTCTGGATCGACGCGCTGTCCAGCGTGGTCTTCGCCGTGCTGGTGTGGCGGGCGGTGCCGGAGACCCGGCCGGAGACGAGGCAGAAGACCGGCGGGTTCGGGGTGGTGCTGCGCGACCGGGTGATGGTCGGGTTCACGCTGGTGGTGCTGGGCAACGCGCTGGTCTACGCGCAGACGATGACCATGCTGCCGGTGGCGATGACCGGCGTCGTGAAGCTGTCGTCCCAGGAGTTCGGGCTGGCCATGGCCATGAACGGGATCCTCATCGTCATCGTGCAGCCGCTGGTGTCCGGCCGGCTGGGGCGGATGGACCCGGCGCGCACGTTCGCGCTGGGGGTGGCGGTGATGGCCGCGGGGTTCGCGATGACCGCGTTCGTGACCAGCACGCTCGGGCTGGCGGTGACGATCGCCATCTGGACGGCCGGCGAGATCATCACGGCCGGCATCCCGGGCGCCATCGTGGCCGCGCTGGCGCCCCCCGAGCTGCGCGGGCGCTACTCGGGGCTGTTCGGGCTCGCGTGGTCGCTGGCGGCGGTGCTGGCGCCGCTGGCCGGCGGGCCGCTGCTGGAGCTGGGGCCGCGGGTGCTGTGGTTCACGATCGGCGGGGTCGGCCTGGCGGCCGCCGCCGGGATGCTGCTGCTGGGGCCTGCCGTGCGCCGCCGTGACCCGGTATCGTCGCTCTGACCAGGTGCGGAGCGCGTTGAGAAAATTTTGATCGGACGTTGGCAGCCCACCGATAATTTTCACCCGGTCACGGGGTGGGAAGGGCGGATGGGATGCGCCGCGCAGGTCTGGCGCGAGGCGTGGCGATCGGGATGGCCACGCTCGCCGTGGTGTTCGAGCTCACCGACATCTGGGTGACGGCACAGCTGCCCCAGCCGTCGTGGACGCCGCTGCCGCTCGCGCCCGAGGACATGGCGGGCACGGCGTTCTCCGTCTTCGGCGCGATCCTCGTGCACAGCAGGCCGCGGCTGGTGATCGGCTGGCTGCTGTGCGCGGGCGGGCTGAGCGCCGCGGCCAACATCCTGACGGCCAACACCTTCCACCTGCTCCACGGCGACCCCGCCGCGGGCCGCCCGATCATCAACCTCACGTGGCACGTGCTGCAGCTCACGCTCGGCGTGCTGCTCCCCCTCCTCTACCCGGCGGGCAGGCTGCTGTCGCGGCGCTGGCGCTGGGTGGTCGTGCTGGCCGTGGCGGGCATGGCCCTCGACTGGGCCGGCGTGCTGAGCGGGCAGGGCGCGCTCAGACACCCCGCCCACTGGACGGTGTCGGCGGCCATGACGCTGGCGTTCGTCTCGCTCGTGGTGCGGTTCGCGCGCGGCGACGCGACCGAGCGGCGCCAGCTCCTCTGGGTGATGGTGACGCTGCCGGGGCTGCTGGTGCCGTGGGTGCTGGGCGACCCCTTCTGGTGGCTGGCCACGCTCTTCATCCCGCTCATCCCGGCGGCCATCGCGGTGGCGGTGCTGCGCTACCGGTTGTTCGGCATCGACACGCTGATCAGCCGCGCGCTGATCGGCACCGGGCTGATCATCGTGACCACCGGCGTGTACGTCGCCGCCAGCGCCGCGAGCAGCATCTTCCTCGCCGAAGTGGACCGGGTGGCGGGCGTCGCGGCGGCGGTGTTCGCCGGGGCCGCGTTCCAGCCGATGCGGCGCGGCATGCAGCGCGGCATCGACCGGCTCCTGTACGGCAGCACCGGCGTGCCCGGCACGCTGGCCAGGCGGCTGCGGCACCGGCTGCAGCACGCCGACCCAGTGCACGGCCTGCTCGCCACCCTCGACACGCTGCGCGAGGGCCTGTCGGTCACGGGCGTGACGGTCGAGCTGGACGGCGCCGTCACCACGTCCGGCACCGTCTCCGCCGGCGCGCCCGCGCGGGTGATCCCGCTGGTGTGGCACGGGGAGCCGGTCGGGCTGCTGCTGGTCGGGCCGACCGACCGGCGCAGGTTCCCCGCCGCGCACGACGAGCGGGTGCTCGCCACGCTCACCCCGTACATCGCCGACGCGGCGCACGCGGTGCGGCTGACGGCCGCGTTGCAGCGCTCGCGCGAGCGCATCCTGACCGCGCGCGAGGAGGAGCGGCGGCGGCTGCGGCGCGACCTGCACGACGGGCTCGGCCAGTCGCTGACCGGCATGGCCATGTCGATCAACGCCGCGCGGCTGTCCGTGCGCACCGCGCCGGAGCGCGCCGACCTGCTGCTGGCCGAGCTGCGGGCCGGCATGGACGCCGTCAGCGGCGACATCAGGCAGCTCGTGTACGGCCTGCGCCCGCCGGCGCTCGACGAGCTGGGCCTGGCCGGGGCGCTGGCGGAGCTGGCCGGCGCCCCGGTCGAGGTCTCCGGCCGCCTCGACGGGCTGCCCGCGGCGGTCGAGGTGGCCGCGTACCGGATCGTGCAGGAAGCGCTCACCAACGCGCGCAAGCACGCCGGCGCCGCCACGATCACGGTCGCGCTGCGGCGCGGCGAGACGCTGCGGATCACCGTCACCGACGACGGGAGCGGGATCCCGGCGGACGCCCGGCCGGGGGTCGGGCTGGGCTCGATGCGCGAGCGGGCCGCCGAGCTGGGAGGCACGTGCGTCGTTCGCGACGCGGCCGGAGGAGGCACGGTGGTGGAGGCCGAGCTACCGCTCTGAGCACGATGCGATATCTCCCCATATACCCAGGCCCGTTCTCCCTCTACAGTTACGCCTGACATGCTGACTTTCACCGCTCTCGGACCGTTCCAGGCCTGGGCCGACGGAGCCCCCCTCGACCTCGGCGGCCAGCGGCAGCGGGCGGTGCTCGCGCGCCTGCTCGTCGCCGGTGGCCGCGCCGTGCCCGTGCACACCCTCATCGACGAGCTCTGGCCGGGCGAGCCCCCGGCGCAGGCCCTGTCCACCATCCAGGGCTACGTCTCGCGGCTGCGCCGCGCGCTGGAGCCCGGCCGCGCGCCGCGCGAGGAGGCGGGGGTGCTGGTGTCCGCGCCGCCCGGGTACGCGCTGCGCGCCCGTACCGAGCAGGTGGACGCCTGGCACTTCGAGAGCCTGGCCAAGTCCGACGGCCCGCCCGCGCGGGTCTGGGAGGCCATGGAGAGCGCGCTCGGGTTGTGGCGGGGGCCGGCGCTGGCCGAGTTCGCCGAGCTGAGCTGGGCCGCGACCGAGGCCGGGCGGCTGGAGGAGCTGCGGCTGATCGCCGTCGAGCGGCGCGCCGACGCCGGGCTCGCGCTGGGGCGGGCGACGGCGCTGGTGGCGGACCTGGAGGCGCACGCGTCGGCGTACCCGCTGCGGGAGGAGGCGTGGCGGCTGCTGGCCGTGGCGCTCTACCGGATGGGGCGCCAGGGCGACGCGCTGGCGGCGCTGCGCAGGGCGCGCGCCGTGTGGCGGGACGAGCTGGGGCTGGACCTGTCGGCGGGGCTGAAGCGGCTGGAGGCCGACATGCTGGCCCAGCGCCTGGAGGAGCCGCCCGTCGCCGTCACCGATCCCGTGGTGGAGAGCCCCGTGGACGGGCCGGTGCTGCGGGTGCTGGTGGCCGACGACCAGGCGCTGGTGCGTACCGGGCTGAAGGCCATGCTGGACAGCGAGGCCGGGTTCGCGCTGGCGGGCGAGGCGGCCAACGGCGAGGAGGCGATCGCGGGCGTCCGCGCGACGCGGCCCGACGTGGTGCTGCTCGACATCCAGATGCCGCGCCTCGACGGCCTGGCCGCCGCCCGCCGGATCCTGGCCGGCGAGCGCCCGCCGAAGGTCGTGATGATGACCACGTTCGGCAGCGACGAGAACCTGTACGCGGCGCTGCGGGCGGGCGTGAGCGGGTTCGTGCTGAAGACGTCACCGCCCGAGCAGATCCTCGCCGCGCTCCGGGCGGCCGCGGCCGGGGACGCGCTCATCGACCCGGCCGTGACCACGCGGCTGATCTCGGCGTTCACCGGGCGCCCGGACCCGGACTCCCCTCCGGCGCTGGCCGGGCTGCCCGACGACCGGCTGGACGTGCTCAAACTCGTCGCGCGGGGGCTGACCAACCGGCAGATCGGCCAGACGCTGGCGTTGCCGGAGGAGGAGGTGGGCCTGGTGGTGAAGTCGCTGCTGGAGCACCTCGGGCTGTTCGACCGGGCGCAGCTCGTGATGGCCGCGTACGAGTCGGGCCTGGTCACCCCTGGCGGTAAATGACCGGCTTTTCGTCGCTTTGACGATAAAAATCGGGGCGTACTAGGCTGGTCACGTGGCACAACTCCGCATTGCCCTGGCACAGACGAACCCGACCGTCGGCGACCTGAGCGCCAACGCCGACAAACTGATCGCGTGGACCCGCGACGCGGCGGAGCGCGAGGCCCATCTCGTGGTCTTCACCGAGATGTTCCTCACCGGCTACCCCGTGGAGGACCTCGTGCTGCGCACGTCCTTCGTGGACGCCAGCATCCGCACGCTGGAGGAGGTGGCACGCAGGCTGGAGCGCGAGGGCCTCGGCGACCTGCCCGTCGTCGTCGGCTACGTCGACCGCGCCGGCCTCGCCCCCCGCGTCGGACAGCCGAAGGGCGCCCCGCTCGACGCCGCCGCCCTGCTCCACAAGGGCGCGGTCGTCACCCGCACCGCCAAGCACCACCTGCCGAACTACGGCGTCTTCGACGAGTACCGCTACTTCGTGCGCGGCGACCGGCTGCCCATCTTCCGGCTGCACGGGGTGGACGTCGCCATCGCGGTGTGCGAGGACCTCTGGCAGGAGGGCGGCCCCGTGTCCGTCGTCGGGCAGGCGGGGGCCGGGCTGCTCGTGGTGCCGAACGCCTCGCCGTACGAGAAGGAGAAGGACGACGTACGACTGGAGCTGTGCGTGCGGCGCGCCCGCGAGGCCGGCTGCGGCCTCGTCTACGTCAACCAGGTCGGCGGGCAGGACGAGCTGGTCTTCGACGGCGACTCCATCGTGGTCGACGGGGCGGGCGAGCTGGTGGCGCGGGCCGGGCAGTTCAAGGAGGAGCTGCTGGTCGTGGACCTCGACGACCTGCCCGTCTCCGACGCCGAGCCCGGCACCTACCCCTACGACGCCGGCGACGGCTCCACCATCACCGTCGAGCGGCTCGTGCTGTCCTCCGAGCCCGTCGCCCCGTACCCGCCCGTCCCCGCCGCCGTCCCCGAGCGGCTCGACCTGCACGCCGAGGTCTACTCGGCGCTCGTCCTCGCGGTCCGCGACTACGTGGCCAAGAACGGCTTCCAGTCCGTCATCCTCGGCCTGTCCGGCGGCATCGACTCCGCGCTGACCGCCACCATCGCCTCCGACGCCATCGGCCCCTCGCGGGTCAACGTGGTGCTCATGCCCTCCCGCTACTCCTCCGACCACTCGCTGGCCGACGCCCAGGAGCTCGTCCGCAGGCAGGGCGTCAACGCGCAGGTCGTGCCGATCGCCGACATCGTCAACGCCTTCGAGAAGGAGATCGACCTGTCGGGCCTGGCCGCCGAGAACCTCCAGGCCAGGGTGCGCGGCATGATCCTCATGGGCCTGTCGAACGAGCACGGCCACCTCGTGCTCACCACCGGCAACAAGAGCGAGCTGGCCACCGGCTACTCCACCCTCTACGGCGACTCCGCCGGCGGCTTCGCGCCCATCAAGGACGTGCCCAAGACGATGGTGTGGGAGCTGTCCAAGTGGCGCAACGCCCACTCCGACCCCGACTTCCTCCTCCAGGCCGAGCGGCCGATCCCCGAGAACTCGATCGAGAAGGAGCCGAGCGCGGAGCTGCGGCCCGACCAGCGCGACACCGACTCGCTGCCGCCGTACGAGGTGCTGGACCGGCTGCTCGACGACTACGTCGAGAAGGACATGGGCTCGCAGGAGCTCATCGCGGCCGGGCACGACCCGGCGCTGGTGACGCGGGTGATCCGGCTGGTGGACCTGGCCGAGTACAAGCGGCGGCAGTATCCGCCCGGCCCCAAGATCACGCCCAAGAACTTCGGGCGTGACCGCCGCCTGCCCATCACCAACCGGTGGCGCGAGACCACCGGCTGAGGCCCCTTGAGGAAGCGTAACCTGTAGGTTACGCTTCCTTGGCATGGCGGCCGAGGCATGTGGAGACGACGCATGTAGAGACAGCGCACGTGGCGTTGAGGCGGCCGGGGCGCGCCTTGACGAGGTGGCGGGCGCCGTGGCCGACCCGGTGCGGCGGCAGATCCTCGAGCTGCTGCTGCGGGGCGGGCCGCGGCCGGCCGGTGACGTGGCCGAACGCTTCGCGATCAGCCGCCCCGCCGTCAGCCGCCACCTGCGGGTGCTCCGGCGCAGCGGCCTCGTCCGCGACGAACTGGTCGGCCGGCAACGCCTCTACACGCTCGACCCCGGGCCGTTCGAGGAGCTGGTCGCGTGGCTCGGCCCCTTCGTGCGCCCGTCCGGATGGGAGCACCGCCTCGACGCGCTGGAGACCGAGGTGTACCGCACGCGCCGCGAACGCCGTACCAGAGGGGACGCCGGGCAGGGCGTCACCGGACAGGAGAGCACCGCATGAGCCTCACCCCCACCGGCCGGCTGTTCAGCACCGAGCACGGCACCGACCTCGTCCTCACCCGCACCTTCCGCGCCCCCGCCGAGGACGTCTGGGCGAGCCTCACCGAGCCCGAGCGCACCGCCCGCTGGTTCGGGCCGTGGGAGGGCGACGCCGAGCCCGGCGGCACGGTCAAGGTGCGGCTCGTCTTCGAGGACCAGCAGCCCTGGTACGACCTGCGCATCGACGCCTGCGAGCCGCCCCGCCGCCTGGCCGTCTCGTCCCTCGACGAGCACGGGGCCTGGCACCTGGAGCTGGTGCTGGAGGAGGCGGGCGGGGTGACGGAGCTGCGGTTCGTCCAGCACCTCGACACGACGGACGGCGTCGGGGAGATCGGGCCCGGCTGGGAGTACTACCTGGACCTGCTCGTCGCGTCACGTGACGGGTCGCCGGCGCCCGGCTTCGACGCGTACTACCCGTCGATGCGCGCGTACTACACGGAACTCGCCGCCCCCGGCCGCTGACCGACGCCGCTCCACCATCGCACCCTGGAATTGTCGGTGGCTCCTGGCACAGTGGCCCGGTGGCTCAACCCCTGAAAGACCTGATCAACGAGCGCTCGGTGGCGGTGCTGGCCGACGGGCTGAGCGCGGCCTGGCCGGCGTTCCCGCGCGCCCGCTTCACCGCGCGGGCCCTGACCGGCCTCGACGGCCTGGAGCTCAAGGCCCGCGTGACGCACGTGGCCGCGGCCCTGCACGACGCGCTGCCCCTGCCCTATCCGGAGGCCGCCGCGCTCGTGCGCGAGTGCGCCGCCACGCTCGACATGTGGAGCGGCTGGCCGGCCACCGAGCACACCGCCACCCACGGCCTCGGCCACCTCGACGACGCGATGCGGACGCTGGCCGCGCTCACCCCCTACGCGACGGGCGAGTTCGCCGTCCGCCCCTACCTGGAGCGTTACCGCGACGACGCCATCAAGATCATGCTCGAGTGGGCCGAGTCACCCGACGAGCACCTGCGCCGGCTGGCCTCGGAGGGCTCCCGCCCGCGCCTGCCGTGGGCGAGCCGGGTCGGCTGGCTGATGACGCCGGGCCCCACCCTGCCCCTGCTCGACCGGCTGCGCGACGACCCGAGCGAGTACGTCCGCCGCTCGGTCGCCAACCACGTCAACGACCTCGCCAAAGACCACCCGCAGGTGGCCCTGGAGCTGCTGGCGAAGTGGCGCGCCGGCGGCGGCTCCCACGTGGAGCGGGTGCTGCGGCACGCGGTGCGCGGCCTGCTGCGGGCCGGCCACCCCGAAGCGCTCGCCCTGGTGGGCGCCACGCCGGGCAGCGGCGCCGTCGACGCCCTGTCCCTCGACTCCGCCACCGTCGCCGTGGGCGCCAAGCTGGCCTTCACGGTCACCGTCACGGCCGAGACGGCGGGGCCGGTGCTCCTGAAGTACGCGGTGCGGCGGGCCGGCTCGCGGCGCGTGTTCCACCTGGGGCAGCGGGAGGCGAGCCGGCCCGGCCAGACGTTCACGGTCCGCAAGACCCACTCCTTCCGCCCGGTCACCACCCGCGACGAGCCGCCCGGCGCGCGGGAGCTCGACGTGATCGTCAACGGCAGGGTGGCCGCGACCGTCCCGTTCACGCTGACCCCGGCCTCGTGACGTACCAGGGAGGGCTTCCATGACGGACGCGGCACGCGACGTGGACCTGCTCCGGATCGAGCTGGGCGTCATCTGGCGCCTGGACGAACGCGGCCGCCTGCCCGGCCCGGAGACCCTGGTGATCGGCGCGGCCCCCGACGGCCTGACCGCCGCCGTCGCCGGCCACGTCCCCGACGACCTGGCCACTCACCTGCTCTCCCTCATCACCGGAGCCGCCCTCCCGCCCCCTGGTGTGCCTCCGGGGGTCCTGGCCGACTGCCGGGAGCTGCTGGGTGGCGAGCGGGTGAAGGTGACCGGAGGCCCGAGCTACCTGGTGGTCCCGCCGGTTCAAGCCGACGTCACGGTCGAGGTGCTGCGATCCGACTCGGCCGAGCACGTCCGGCTCGTCCGCTCCTTACCGCGTCCCGCCTCCTGGGAGGAGGACGAATGGGCAGGCTCACGAGCCTCAGCGCGGGCACGCCCTGGGCGATGGTCGCGGAGGACGGCCACGTGGTCTCGATCTGCCACAGCGCCCGCCTCACCCCGGCGGGCGCCGAGGCCGGCACCTGGACCTCACCGGCCTACCGCGGCCGCGGCTACGCCGCCGCCACCACCTCCGCCTGGGCCGCCCAGTTCTCGGGGATCCCCCTGTTCTACAGCACGAGCGCGGACAACCACTCCTCACAACGGGTGGCCCGCCGCCTGGGCCTGCGCCCGCTCGGCTGGATCTGGCACCTCACCATCTGACCCCGCCCCTCACCGGCTGGCCCCGCCCCTCACCACCTGACCCGCCCCTCATCGCCTGGCCCCGGGCCTCGCCGCCCGGCCGCGCGCCTCACCTCCTGGCACAAGCCTCCCCGTCGCCGGAGAGGCGCGGACGTGCGTCCCCCTCACGCACCCGTGTGCAGGACCTCGCGTTCCCAGGCGTCGCGGGGCTGGGTGTGCAGGCGCCAGTAGTGCTGGGCGATGGCGTCGGGGTCGAAGGGCGTGCCGGGGGCGACGGCGCCGGCGACGGTGACGCTGGCGGCGTGGACCCCCGACGGCCCGTACTCCTCATCGAGCATCGCCACCAGCGTCCGCACGCCGGCCTTGCCCAGCGAGAGGCTGACGTAGGCGGGCTTGGGCTCGGGCATGCCGCCGGTGACGATGAACGTGCCGCTGCCGCGCCGCGCCATCGCGGGCACCACGTGCGAGGCCGTGACGAGTGCGCCCACCACGTTCACCGCCCACGCGTCGAGCTGCGCCCGCGCGTCGGCCTCGCCGATCGAGTCCGGGCGGATGATGGCGGCGTTGTAGACGACCACGTCCGGCGTGCCGAGCGCGCCCGTCGCCGCGTCGAGCGCCGCGCGCAGCTCGCCCTCGTCGCCGCAGTCGGCCCGGTACGTGAGCACCCCGTCCAGCCCGAGCCCGCTACCGGTACGCGAGATCAGCCCCACGTCCAGCCCCTCCTCCAGGAACCGCCGGGCCACCGACCGCCCGATCCCCGGCCCCGAACCGACGATCACCGCTGCGGGCATGGATCCACTCCTTCACGTTGTTCGCAAACATGACGCCCACGACGGTAAGGCGTCACATGGATGTGAAGGTCAAGGAGCTCATGAGGATCGGTGACCTGGCCCGCGAGACCGGGGTCAGCAGGCGGCTGCTGCGTTACTACGAGGAGCAGGGCCTGCTGCGGCCCCGGCGGCTGGCGAACGGCTACCGCGAGTACGGCGACACGGACGTGGCCGCCGTCCGCCACATCCGTACGATGCTCGCCGCCGGCCTGCCCACGGCGGTGATCGCGCGGCTGCTGGCCTGCGTCCACGACGACGGCGACCGGATGGTGCCGTCCGCGTGCCCCGGCATGGTCTCCAGCCTCCAGCGCGAGCGCCGCCGCCTCGCCGAGACGATCGACCGGCTCCAGACCTCCCAGCAGGCCCTGGACACCATGCTCGCGACCGTCCTGGAGCAGCGCTCCTGATCCTCCCGGTCACCGCCGCCCGCGATCGCCAGGCCCAGGACCGCCGGTCGCACGCCGGCCCGGGATCAGGGGCGCAGGCCGGTTTGTGCCTCTCCCGTCGCCGGGTCGTAGGGGACGGAGAGGTGCTGGTGCACCATCATCCACCTGCCGCCGCGCCGCTCGAACACCCGCGTCCCCCGCGACCAGCTCTCCCCCGACTCCCCCACCCGTACCAGGTCGAGTCCCCACGAAACCGCCAGGTCCTCCCGGACCAGCACCGTGAGGTCAGGGTTGGACAGGGTGATGGGCGCGTCGCCGGCCGCCGCCAGGCCGCGGGCGCACACCTGCCGCACCGCGTCCACGCCGACGTGCTGGAGTGGCGCGTCCTGCTCGTACGACACCACGTCCTCGGCGATGGCGGCCATCATGCCGTCGAGGTCCTTGGCGGCGGTGCCGGCGTACCAGCGCTCGTGCACCTGCCGCACCTCCGCCTCCGCGGCCCCTTGGTCGCCGATCGGGAACGAGTGGTGCTCGTGGGCGACGACCCACCGCCCGCTCTCCTTCCTGAGCCCGAACGTGATCCGCAGCCGGGCATCCGGGTCGTCCGCGATGGGGCCGCAGCGGAGCAGGGCGCAGGCGAAGGCGACGTCGGCCCCGGCCGTCACGTCGAGCGATGCGATGTCGAACGCGACGCCCTGCGCGAGCCAGTCGAAGAACGGCGGCCACGCCTTGCGGTACGCCTCGATGCCGTGCAGGTTCTCCGGCACGTCGTGCATCACGATGTCGTCGGCGTGATCGGCGACGACCCCGTCGAGGTCGCCGGCGCGCACGGCCGCGGCCCAGCGCTCGATCAGGGTGCGGATGTGCTGCTCATCGGTGGTCATGGATCTTGCCTCCGGATGGGTGGATGGGATGGCCGGTCGGATGCTTCCGGGGTTACAACCCGCGCCGTCCGCCGAACTCATCGCCCGCCACCGCCTCGAAGGAAGCTAGGCGCCGTCCGGCAGGCCGAAGGTGGTGAGGTCGGCGTCCAGGAACGACACCACCTCGGCGATCCGGGTGCCGCGCAGCACGAGCAGGTCCAGCCCGCCCGGCACGTACCGGCCGGCCTCCACGTCCCACATGTACGTCCCGAACGCGACCTGCCCGTTCGCCTCCGCCGCCAGGAACCGCCACCGCCGCCGCAGCGCCCCCTCCTCCAGGAACGCCCGGATGCCCGCGTGCCCCTGGTACCAGGCGGTCAGCGGCGGCATCGAGTACTTGGCGTCCTCGGTCAGCAGGGACACGATGGTGTCGACGTCCCCGGCCTCCCAGGCGTCCGCGTACCGGCGGGCCAGCTCCCGCCGCCCCTCGTCGCCCAGCTCGCGCAGGGTCCGCTGCTGGGTGGCGGCGGGGAGCAGGCCGCGCAGCGTGGTGCGGGCGCGTTGCAGGGCGCTGTTGGCGGCGGCGACCGTGGTGCCGAGGAGGTCGGCGCTCTCGCGGGCGCTGTATCCGAGCACGTCGCGCAGCAGCAGGACGGCCCGCTGCAGCGCCGGCAGGTGCTGGAGTGCCGCCACGAACGCCAGCTCGACGCTCTCGCGGGCGAGCAGCCGCGCTTCGGGGCCCAGCTCGTCCGTCCAGCTCATCAGCCGGTCGGGGTACGGCTCCAGCCACGCCACCTCGGTCGCCGGCGCGGCACCGGGGCTGAGGTCGGCGGGCAGCTCGCGGCGGCCCCGGCGGTCGATGAGGGTCAGGGCGCGGTTCGTGGCGATCTTGTAGAGCCACGGCCTGATCGGCCCCCGGTCCTCGAACCGGTCGAGGCCCCGCCACGCCCGGTCGAGAGTCTCCTGCACGGCGTCCTCGGCGTCGTGCGCGGAGCCGAGCATGCGGTAGTAGTGGGCCCGCAGCTCGTCCCGGAACGGGCCGACCAGCCGCCCGAACGCCTCCTCGTCCCCGCTCCTGGCCGCCGCCAGCAGCTCGCCCTGCGCGCCGCCGGGTTCCTCGGCCCAGGTCCGCGTCATCGGTCACCTACCTCGTATCGCATGCCGAGATCCACGAGGTCACCGTCCCAGCCGTCCTTCGATCCCGTCGAGGATGAGCCCGAGCCCAAGGAGGAACTGGGCGTCGAAGTCGGCGTCCTGCACCCGGCTGAGCCGGGCGAGCTCGCCGGCGTGCTCGTCCAGGTGCCCGGCCACCCGGGCGCGGATCTCGGCGTCCGCGGCGGGCGTGCGTACCTTCTGCCACCAGATGTTCTCCGCCGCGACGAACCCGTTGACGTACGACGACAGCGTCCCCACGGCGGCGGTCAGCACCGGACCGTCCAGCCCGGCCTCGGCCAGGGCGGCGTAGAACAGCCGGGAGCGGGCCAGCGCGTTGGGCCCGAGCAGCGGGCGGGTGGCGGTGAGGGCGGGCACCCAGGGGTGGCGGCGCATGACGGCGCGGCTCTGGCCGAGCTGGGCGGTGAGCAGGTCGCGCCACGGCAACGGCTCCCGGGGCGTCCCGATCTCGCCGATGACCTCGTCGAGCGCCAGGTCCAGGACGTCTTCCTTGCTGCGGACGTACTCGTACAGGGACATCGTCCCGGCGCGCAGCCGCGCGGCGAGAGCGCGCATGGAGAACCCGGTCACGCCCTCGGCGTCGAGGAGCGCGACGGCGGCCTCGACGATGCGCTCGCGCGACAGCCGGGGCCGGCGCGGGCGGGCGTCCTCACGGAACCAGATCGTCTCCGGCATGTCCCCGAGCCTTTCCGTGCACTGTACGGAAAACCGTACGGCTAGCTTAGGTCACTCCGACGAACCCCGACGGAGGAGAGGCGACGTGATCGAGGAGCAGTGGCGGCGGGACTACGCGATGCTGGCGTTGCGGATCGACCGGCTGGCGACGGGCGGCGCGAGCGGCACCGCGCTGATCTACCGGGGCCCGGCCGAGTGGCGGGCGGCGGTGGCGGCGGAGCCGCCGGCCGTCGCGGGGACGCTGGCGGAGGAGGCGGAGCGGCTGATGGAGTGCGCGCCGTCCGCCTACCTCCGGGCGCACGTGCGCGCCATCCGCGCCATGGCCCGCCACCTGGGCGGCGAGCGGCTGCCACTGGCCGCGTACGGGCGGGAGTGCCTGGGGCTGGAGCCGCGGTGGGTGCCGGAGGAGGTGTTCGAGCAGGCGCACGCCGACCTGGACCGGGCCTTGCCGAGGTCCGGTGCCGGCCCCCTGGCCGAGCGGCTGAGGGCGTGGCAGGAGGCGCACACGCTGCGCGCCGTCGAGCGGCTGCCGGAGCTGGTGGACCGGGCGGTGGCGGAGACGCGGGCCCGGACGGACAAGATGATCATCCCGCTTCCGGCGGACGAGGTGGTGGAGTGCCGGCTCGTGGAGGGGGTGGGCTTCCACGGGGCGGGCGAGTACGAGGGCGGCCTGAAGTCCACGATCCACATCAACCGGGCGATCCCCTTCAACGTGGCCGACCTGCTGTACCTGGTGGCGCACGAGGGACATCCCGGGCACATCGCCGAGTCGATGCTGAAGGAGCTCCGCCTGGGGGCGGGGCAGTGGGTGCGGTTCATGCTCTCGCCGTCGTTCGTGCTCAGCGAGGGGCTGGGGCTGCTGGCGGAGGAGCTGATCTTCCCCGGCGACGAGGCACAGGCGTGGCTGAGCGCGAACGTCCTGCCTGAGCTGGGCATCCGTCCGGACGGCAGCGATTTCGCGGCCGTGCACCGGGCCAGGAACGTGTTGTGGGGCGTCTGGGGGAACGCCGCGTTCCTGGCGGCCGAGGGCCGGGGCGAGGCGGAGCTGGCCGCGTACCTGGGAAGGTGGTCGCTGTACGGCGACGGCGAGGTGGCGGCGGCGCTCGGGCTGCTCAAGCCGTCGCCGATGGGCCCGTACCTCTTCGGATATTTCCACGGATGGGACCTGCTGCGGCGGTGGGTGACCGGCCCCGAGCGGGCGCGGCGGCTGCTCACCGAGCAGCTACTTCCCAGCGACGTGACCGCCTGAGGTGCGGTCATCCGCCGCAGCACGCCCGTCCGAGGCGCGCTCATCGGCAGCACGCCTATCCGAGGTGCGCCGGGCGATGAGCTGCTCCACGCCGTCGAGCAGCAGGTCGAGGCCGAAGCGGAAGTCGGCGTCGTCGACCCAGCTCTCGGCCCCGCGGAAGACGCCGGCGCGCACGGCGGCCGACAGCGCGGGGTAGGTGCCGGGGTCGAGCACTTCGGCCAGCAGCTCGCCGTAGTCGGCGGCGCTGTCGATGCCGCTGTCCGCGTACTCCTGGAGACCGGTGCCGGCCGTGTGCACGATCGCTGCGTCGGTCAGCGCGTAGCCCGCCAGGGTGCTGGCCACGTTGATCTTTTCGCCGTCGTCGAGGCCGGTGCCGTCGAGGGCGGCGAACGCCCGGTCGAGCCAGAGCAGCCGCCGGGGGCCGAGGGGCGGGGCGAAGTTCGCGATCGGGAGCACCCAGGTGTGCCGCAGCACGATGTCGCGCTGGATGCGGGTCCACAGGGCGAGGTAGTCGCGCCAGGGCCGGCCGGACGGGTCGGGCGGGTCGGGGGCGACGGCGTCGGCCATCAGCACGAGCAGGTCGTCCTTGCTGCCGATGTAGCGGTAGAGCGCGGTGGCGGCGACGCCGACCCGGGTGGCCACGCTGTTCATGGAGACGCCGGCGAGCCCTTCGGCGTCGGCGATCTCGATGGCGGCGGCGGTGATCGTGGCCAGGTCGAGCCGGGGCCGCGGCCCCCTGCGCGGCACCGGCTCGTGCCCCCACAACCGCCGCAGCACGGGGGGCAGCCGGTCTTCGGCCATCGAATCTCCTCCTTGACTCACTCCTAGGATTCTGCATTACCTTAAAACTATGAACGTCATACACAGTACGCCATTCACAGATGCCATCCTCGCCCGGGGGCTTACCAAGTCCTTCGGCGGGACCCGGGTGCTGTCCGGGATCGACCTGACCGTCCCCACCGGCTCGCTACTGGCCCTGCTCGGCCCGAACGGCTCGGGCAAGACGACGACCGTACGCATCCTGACCACGCTCCTCCCCCCGGACGGCGGCACCGCCACCGTGGCCGGGCACGACGTGACGCGCGCGGGCCCGCAGGTGCGCCGCGCCATCGGGCTCACCTCGCAGCAGGCCACCGTGGACCCGTTGCTGACCGGCCGCGAGAACCTGGAGTTGTTCGCCGGCCTCTGCCACCTGGGCCGCCGCCAGGCCCGGCGCCGGGCGGCGGAGCTGCTGGAGCGCTTCGGCCTGGACGGCGCCGCCGACCGCCGGGCGGGCACGTACTCGGGCGGCATGCGGCGGCGCCTGGACCTGGCCGCCAGCATGGTGTCGGCGCCGCGGATCCTGTTCCTGGACGAGCCCACCACCGGCCTCGACCCGCGCAGCAGGGCCGGGCTGTGGTCGGTGATCCGCGAGCTGCTCGCCTCCGGCACCACCATCCTGCTCACCACGCAGTACCTGGAGGAGGCCGACCATCTCGCCGACCGCGTCGTGGTCATCGACGGGGGCCGCGTCGTGGCTGACGACTCCCCCGCCGCGCTGAAGCGCCAGGTCGGCAGCGAACGCCTCGCCCTGCGCCCCGCGAACCCCGCGGACCTGCCCCGCGCCGGCGCCACCCTGCCCGCCGCCCACCTCGACCCCGGCTCCGGCGAGCTGACGCTGGCTCTCCAGGGCCCCGACCACCTCCGGCACACGCTGGACCTGCTGCACGGCGCCGGCATCCCGATCGAGCGCGTCGAGCTGCGCACCCCCACCATGGACGACGTCTTCTTCGAGCTGACGACGGTGGCGGCATGAGCAGCCCCAGCATCACCGCCGCCGGTGATCTGCGCCGCCTGGTCGGCCGCGACCTGCGCCGCGAGCTGCGCGTCCTCGACGGCCTGATCGTCAACACGGCCCTGCCCGTCATGATCATGCTCATGTTCGTGTACGTGTTCGGCGGCGCGATCACGACCGGCTCCAGCGGCCTCGACTACATCGACTTCGTCGTCCCCGCCGTCCTGCTCATGTCCGGCGGGTACGGCGCCGCCCTGACCGCCGTCACCATCGCCGAGGACATGACCGGCGGCATGATCGACCGCTTCCGCACGCTGCCGATCAGTGGCTGGGTCGTCCCCGCGGGCCACGTCGTGGCCTCCGTGATCCGCAACGTGGCCTCCTCGGCCATCGCCCTGGCCGCCGCGCTCCTGCTCGGCTTCCGCCCCGACGCCACGCTCACCGACTGGGCGCTCGTGCTGGCCCTGGTCACCGGGTACGTGCTGGCGATGTCCGCGCTCGCGGCCGTGTGGGGGCTGCTGGTCCGCTCGTCCCAGGCGGCCGGGGCGTTCAGCTTCGTCGTGCTCTTCCTGCCGTACGTGTCGGACGGCATCGTCCCGGCGCAGACCATGCCGGGCCTGCTGCGCGACTTCGCCTACAACCAGCCGCTGACGCCGATCATCGAAACCATGCGGTCGCTGCTGCTCGGCCTGCCCATGGGATCGTCGGCGGCCGTGGCGACCGCGTGGCTGGCCGGCGCGGTCGTGGTGTGCGTGCCGGTGGCGGCGGTGCTGTTCCGCCGCCGGACCGCCTCACGCTAGCAGCAGCGTCAGGCCGCCCGTCGTGTAGCAGACCATCAGCACGAACAGCGGGATCTGCCCCGCCACCGCCCGCGCCGGCGGCAGCAGCCGGACCGAGCGGTCGTGGGCGGCCACCACGCCCGCCACGTGGCCGAGCACGATGGCCAGCACCTGCACGGTCGCGATCGTGCCGGGCGCGACGGCGTTCGGGTCCGCCTCGGCGTCCATTCCGAGCGCCAGGACGACCGCGTGCCGGCCCTCGATCACCAGCAGCGAGAAGTAGTGCGCGACCAAGTAGCCGACGGCGATCGGCAGCAGCGAATGGGCGAACCGGCCCGCCAGCCCCTTCGTGCCGCCGATCAGCCCGGCCACGCCGAGGCAACCCGCGTACAGCAGGGCCACGCCGGCGACGGTCGCCAGCAGCCCGGCGGTGCCCAGGCCCGTGCGGCCGATCGGCGCGGTCTGCAGCGCGTTCACCCAGAACGGGCTTCCGGACAAGCCGTCGTAGGCGGTGCCGCCGAGCAGCACGCAGACGGTGGCGACCAGGCCGGGGGCCGGGGCGACGGCATCGAGGCCGTCGAACGGGTTGCGCAGCACGCGGGTGCCGTCCGCGCGCCTGCCCAGGGGCGACAGGTGGCCGATCAGGGTCGAGTACACCTCGAACGGGTCGCCGCGCTCCAGCCAGGCGTGGCCGTAGGCGAGGGTGCCGGCGAGCTGGGCGGCGGCGTACAAGGCCAGGAAGAGCAGCAGCGTCGCGGGCGCGGCGGGCTCGGGCGCGACCAGCTCCGTCCAGGTGAACGCGAGCAGGCCCGCCGCCGCCGGCCAGTACCCGAGCCGCGCCGGGTACTCGCGGCGGGGACGGTCCGGCAGCAGCCGGAACGGGTTCAGCGCCCGCCACACGGGGCCGAGCAGCAGCGACGCGGGCACCAGGCCGACCCAGAAGAGCACGTACACCAGGTACGGGCCGGCGTTCTCGGTGGCCGGGCCGACCAGCAGCCAGCCGAGAGCGTAGGCGGCGGCCAGGAGCGCCAGGACCCGCCCGATCCCCCGGGCCCGGCCCGCACGTCCGGCGAGCCACGCCCGGCCGGGCAGCCGCAGCCGGGCGGGAAGCAGCAGCCGGACGGGGTGGCCCGCCAGGTCGCCGCGGAAGCGCGAGTCCGCCCAGAGCAGGCCGAGCGCGAGGAACGAGACGACGAGCGCGGCGAACGCGCCCGCGTAGGCGTAGAAGATCGGGATCGGCAGATCGGACCGCTCCCCGACCCCATGCGCGACCACCCCGGCCGCCGTCATCGGACCGCGAGCTGGGTCAGGACCAGTTCGCTCCGGTGGGTCTCCACCTGGAACACGCCGGTCAGGTCCGCCGTGAACCGCAGGGTCGCGGGCACGCCCGGCCGCAGCTCGGCCACGAGGTCGTAGCCGTGCACGTGCACCTCGTCGGCCACGTCGCTGGTGACGGTGATGCTGACCTGCCGCCCCCGCCCGACCTCCAGCCAGCCGGGAGGCGGCTCGACGCGGCCGCCCGCGATGGTGATGCGGGCATCCGCCTGCCCGCTCGGCGCGCCCGTCGCCACCTCGTGGCTGTTGCCCGGGTCGCGATGCGTCTGCGACAGCGGCCCGCACCCGGCGACCAGCGCCCACGCCAGCGCACAAGCCAGGAGCCCGGCTCTCACGTGGCGACCCCGGCCTGGTCGGCGGGCTGTTCGGCCGGAGTCCTGGCCCGCCGGGGCGCGAGGACGACGACCGCGCACAGCACCCAGAGCCCGGTGACCGCCCCTCGGATCCACCCCGGCCCGAGCGGGACCACCGGGATCAGGTACACCAGCCGGTCGAAGGCGTCCGCGCAGGCCAGCGCCCCCACGACGATCGTGAACCAGCCGAACACGGGCCGCCCCGCGCGCAAAGCCGACCCCAGGCACAACCACCACGCCCCCATGAGCAGCAACGCCGCCCCGGCCTGCGCCGAGCTGCCGAGCGCGGCGGCCACGACGTCGAGGGCGAGGCCGAGCGCGCCGGCCACGGTCCCGGCCGCGATCAGCCGGCGCGCGCGGCGGGTCAGCCCGCTCCAGCGCCGCCACCGCCACCAGAACAGCCCCGCCAGCAGCCCGAGCACGAGCGATCCGCCGAGCGCGAGCTGCGCCTCCACCTTGCCCAGCCCCGACGCCCGAACCAGTCGCACCCGGCGGGCAGCCGCGCGTCGGCGGCGCTGAAGTCGGCGCACAGGTACAGCTTGACGAGCTTGACCGGCTCGGCGAGCAGCCGGCGGGTCCCGCCCGACAGCTCGGGCGCCCGGGCGGCGCAGACGGGCAGCACCACGGGCGAGGAGGGGCCCGTGTTCCCCTGCCAGCAGTTGCCGGTGCCCTGGCCGTCCCACCAGACGTCGAGCCCGTTCGGCCGCCGCTCGCCGGTGGGGCTGACGCCGAGGACGTTGCCCTCGAACCGGTTGAAGTCGGAGGTGTCGGCCTGCTTGCCGAGGTCGTTCTCGCCCCTGATGAACGCCGGGACGCCGAAGAGCTGGAAGCCCGCCCGCCGGTGCCCCCACACCTGGTTGTTCCTGAAGACGTTGTAGTTGCCGCCGGCCACGATCACGCCCGTGCCCGGGGGCACGCCGACCTGCGAGCACACGACGCCCCGCTCGTAGCCGCGCTCGGCGGGCGGCCTGGCGCAGGTGCCGTCGCGGGTGTGCCGGTAGTAGTCGCGGTTGTTGTCGTGGATCCTGTTGTTCTCGAACCTGGCGTGGTTCTGCGGCAGGCCGGGGTGGGACGGCCAGAGGCTGTCCATCGTGGCGCCGACCATGTTGTCGTAGAAGTCGTTGTCGTGCACCCAGAGCGAGTCGCCCGCGGTGCCCGAGTAGCCGAGCGCGTTGTCGTGGCTCTTGCAGCGGCGGATCTCGATGGCGTAGCGGGGCACGTCGTGGCCGCGGCCCTGGTTCAGGTTGGAGGCGCTGCCCGGGTAGAGGCCGCCGTCGCCGTTGCCGTACGCCTTGCAGTCGGTATAGAGGCCGTGGTCGCTGGCGAAGGTGAGGAAGCCGTACTCGTCGTTCCAGCGGGTCAGGACGCGGTCGATGACGAACCCGTCGGTCTCCAGCACGTACAGGGAGTTGAACGTGGTGCGCTGGGCGGTGAGGTTCCTGAAGTAGACGCCGTCGGCGCGGTCGGCCCGGATGGCGTTCAGCTTGCGGTACTCGGCGTCGATGACGACGTCCAGCGGGCCGGCGCCGGTGCCTTCGATCTGCAGGTCCCGCTTGCCGAGGATGGCGACGAGGTTCTGGTTGTGGGGGCACTGGAGCTGCTGCTCGTAGCTGAGGATCTGGTAGCCCCAGGTGGACCAGCGGGCGGGCAGGCGGGCGCAGGCGCCGGTGGGCGGGGGCTGGCTGGGCTCCTCGCGGTAGAGGCCGGGCAGGACGGCGATCGTCATTCCGGGGCGGTTCACCCGGTCGACGGCCTCCTGGAGGTGCCGCACCCCTTTTTCCTGACATTTCGCGAAAAGGGCGAGATTTCGGGTTTTGAGGTCGGCCGGAAATTGTGCGATTCGGCGTTCAAAATCGGCTTTGTCGGTCTTGCAGACGAGCAAGTCGGGCTCGCCCTGCCGCAGGACCGGCACCGAGCCCGTACCGTCCGGGAACGAGACCGGGCGCTCCTCATGGGCCAGGGCCGCGCCGCCGCCGGCCACCAGCAGGCCAGACGTCAAGAAGACGATGGACGCGAGCTTTCGCAGAGGGCCCATGGCCGCGAGACTAGAACAAGGCTCATCTTCTGCCTAGGCCGAAAGATCCGGAAATAGTGGTGCCCCGCGGAGTCGGCCATCCGTGCAACTCCGTGGGGCATTCCGGGATGCTAGCCACCCCGCCTACATTTCTTCTCCATACCGGGCGGACGGGCTCAGGGAGCCATGCCGGCCAGGGCCGCGTCCACGACCCGCTCGGCCAGGTCGAGCGACAGGTCGCCGGCCGGCCCCACTTGGCGTGCCACAGCATGGTGCCGGAGATCAGCGCCATGCCCATGTCCACGTCGAGGTCGGCGCGCAGCTCGCCGGTGGCGATGCCGCGCTCGATCACCACGCGCATCGCCTCCCTGCGCGGCTCCACCGCCCGCTTCAGGAACCGCTCGAAGAGCTGCGGGTAGCGGTCGGCCTCGCTCATCGCGATGTTCATCACGCAACGGCTGCGGGCCTGGCCGTGCTCCCTGCGCATCGCGTCGACCAGCGCGATCAGGTCGTCACGCACGGACGTGCCGGACAGCGGGGGCAGCGGCGCCTTCAGCGTGGACAACGCGTCGACGACCAGGTCTTCCTTGTTGGACCAGCGGCGGTAGATCGTGGTCTTGCCGACGCCCGCCCGCGACGCGATCGCCTCGATCGTCAGCTCGGACACGCCCATGCCCTCGCCGATCAGATCGAGGGTCGCGTCGATGATCGCCTTCTCGGCCTTCTCGCTGCGCGGACGGCCCGCTGGGCGGGCAGTCCCGGATTCCTGGATCGTCATCGCGGCCTCACCATACCTCGCCGGCGCGGGCACGCCGGTCTACAGGGCGGCGAGGCACGTACGCGCCGCCACCCGCCGATCGTTCAGGACGACCCGGCGCGCCCGCGCGGCCGCCCCTTGATCCCCCGGGACGAGCCGGCGCGCGCCCGCCGCCGCCCGCTGATCCCTCAGCACGAGCCGGCAGGTACGCACCGCCGCCCGCTGATCGCTTCATCGGCCGGGCCGCCCGTCATCCGCGGGACGACGTCAGCACCGGCTCCTTCTGCTCCGCGTGCTTGGCGAAGCGGGGCTTGCCGGGCATCCACAGGGCCACCACCCCGATGCCGAGCAGCCCGATCACCGCCGACACCATCGCCGTGACGTGCATGCCGTCGACGAACGCGGTGAACGCCGGCTGGATCAGCGCCTGCCCCTTGGCGCCGAGCTCCTGCACGACCCCCATGGTCGCCATGATCGACTCACCGGCGGCGTGCCGCACGCCCTCCGGCAGAGCGGTCAGCGCGGGCTCCATCTCGCCCCGGTAGCTGGACGACAGCACCGAGCCGAGCACGGCCACGCCGAGCGCGCCCGACACCTGGCGGACGGTGTTGCTCATGGCCGAGCCGACACCCGCCTTCTCCCGGGGCAGCGCCTCCATGATGGCCGTGGTCGCGGGCGGCATGATGTTCGCCATCGCGGCGCCCTGCACGAAGAAGATGACCTCGATGAGCACGATCGGCGTGTTCTGGTCCATGAGGGCGTAGCTGCCCAGGGCCAGGGTGACCACGACCATGCTGACGGTGGCCGACAGCTTGGCGCCGAACCGCTCGTTCACCCGCTGGCTGAGCGGCGCGAAGATCAGCTGCGCGGCGGCGAACGGGATCATCAGCGCGCCCGCCTGGATCGGCGTGAATCCCAGCACGATCTGCAGGTAGAACGTGAGGAAGAACATCCCTCCCATCATCGCGAAGAACACGATGCCCATCATGCCGATGGCCGAGCTGAAGCGGACGTTACTGAAGCTGCGCACGTCGAACACCGGGTGGTCGATGCGCCGCTCCCACCACACGAACACGCCCAGCACCGCCACGCCGACCAGCGTCGGCACCAGCACCTCGGCGCTCGCCACGGTGCCCACCTCGCCGCCGCGGATGATGCCGTACACGAGGGCCACCAGACCGATGATGGACAGCACCACGCCGACCGGGTCGAGCTTGGACGGCTTCGGGTCGCGCGACTCGGGCACCACGGCCGCGATCAGGATCATGCTGATCACCACGATCGGCACGTTGATCAGGAAGACCGAGCCCCACCAGAAGTGCTCGATCAGCAGGCCGCCCGTGATCGGCCCGACGGCCACCGCGAGCCCCACGCCACCGGCCCACACGCCGATGGCCTTGCCCCGCTCGGCCGGCGGGAACACGTTCGAGATGATCGCCAGCGTGGCCGGCATGATGGCCGCACCACCGATGCCCATCGCCGCCCTGGCCAGGATCAGCTGCATCGGATCCTGCGAGTAGGCGCTGGCCAGCGAGGCCAGGCCGAACAGCAACATGCCGATGAACAACATGCGCTTGCGACCTGTTCGGTCGCCGATCACGCCGAACGTGAACAACAGGCCGGCGAACACGAGCGTGTAGGAGTTGATCGCCCACTCCAGCTCGCTCTGGGTGGCGCCCAATCCGACCGTCTCGTCGGCGATGGTCTTCATCGCCACGTTCAGGATCGTGTTGTCGAGCACCACGGCCAGCAGGCTGAACACGAGCACGCCGAGGATGCCCCAGCGGCGTGGGTGTCCGGTGTTCGGGTCCATGTGAAGGTCCTTAATTTCGATACGTTTGAGTTTCGCAACGTCACCGTATCGCAAGCCATTCCGATACGCAACGGTCCCGTTTCGTAAACCTTGGGTAAACTCCCACCCCCACCCACCCGAACCCCTGGCCCGAGGCGGCCCTCCCCGCAGCTCACCGGCCCTCCGCCGCCTCCGGCCGCGAACACGCCCTCCCGGCTCATGCGGGCTCCCGCACACACCGCCCGCGCCTGCTGGCCGCCCCCTGGCTCGGAGCCGCGCATGAGAACCGCCGACGCAGGCACCTCACCGTCGCCGCACAGCACACGACCGACAGGCCCGCTCCGGCCTCCCGGCGTAGGCACCACCGCCGCACGGCACGCGACCGGTAGGCGCGCCGCCCAGGGCGCCTCGCCACCCGCGCGCCGTACCGCACGAGCGCCTCGGCGGGTGCCTCGCCACGCGCACGCCCCCGACGCACCCGTGCAGGGCGCCTCGCCCCACGCCTCCAGGCGCGGCACGTGCCCAGCAGGCGTGCCCTGGCCGCACACCTCACCACTCGCCTGCCGCACCCGGGCGCCGGCGCGCCTCCCCAGGCCACTGCCCCGCACAGCGCCTCCCGACACAGGCGGCGCACCGGCCTCCGGGCGCAGACACCTCGCCCCTGCCGCTCGGCACGCGACCGGCAGGCGCGCCCCGCCCAGGGCGCCTCGCCACCCGCACGCCGTACCGCACGGCGCCAGCGCACCTGCGCAGGCCGCTGCCTCGCACCACGACGCCCGGCGCTGGCACGCGTCCGGCAAGCGTGTCCCGGCCGGACACCTCGCCGCCCCACCCCGCTGCGGCCACGCCCCGGCACGACCCCCGCCCGGGCTCCTGGCGCCGCGGCGGCGAGAGGGTGTGCGGTGGGGCCCGGCGGGGATCGCGGTGGGCAGCCGCGCGGGGCGCGGACGGGCGCGATGCCCCGGGAGCAGCCCCCGCTCACCCCCGGGGGCAGCCCGCCGACCGGGCTCACGCACTGGACGGCGCCGGGCTCACTCCCGCGACAACCCCGCTTTCTCCACCTCCGCGAGCTCGGCCGCCTCCTCCTCCAAGGACATCGCCCCCGACGTGGCGGGGCGGCGGCGCCAGAAGGGGAGGGCGGTCAGGACCATGGCCACGCCGACGAGCCCCGCCAGGACGAACGCCCACTCCGGCCCCGCCCCGTCGATGACGGCGCCCGCGATGGGGGCCGAGGCTGCGCCGCCGATCAGCAGGGCGGTGCCGTGGAAGCCCATCGCCTCGCCGCGGGCCGCGCTGGGCACCCACCGGCTGAGGACGTCGACCGTGGACGACAGCGCGGGCGCGCACAGCAGACCGGCGGGCAGGAGTGCCAGCACCAGCCAGTGCCAGCCGCCCCCGACGAACGCGACGGGGATGGTCAGCGCCCCCATGGCCGCGATCAGGGCCAGAGGGGAGAAGCCGCGCGACAGCCCGCCGTACACGAAGCCGCCGACGAGCGAGAACACGCACCAGATCGCGACCGCGAGCCCGACCCACACGGTCTGGTCCGCCTTGTTCATGGTGGCGACCAGGGACAGCTCGGTCGCGGTGAGCACGAACGTGGCGGCCGCGGCCGTGCCGAGCAGCGCGACGAACGCGGGCGTGAGCCACTGCCGCCTCGGCACCTTGACCGACTCCGCCTCCAGCTCGGCGGCCGAGCGGACGGGCGGGTTGAGCACGATCAGGCCCAGCCCCGCCGCCGTCAGGCCGACGCCGATGGCCGTCAGCGTCACGCCGCTGCCGAACGTCGTGATGCCCGCCACGGCGAGCGCCGGCCCCGCCATGTAGGACAGCTCGACCAGCATCGAGTCGAGTGCGAACCCGCTGCGCCGCTGCTCGACCGGCACCATGGCCGCCAGGCACTGCCGCGTCACGCTGAACACCGGCAGCGCGAGCAGCCCCGCCACCGCCGCCGCCACGAGCAGGACGGGGAACGGCAGCGCCCACGCGCTCGCCCAGAACGCCGCCTGGGCCACGGTGGTGACGGCGAGCACCGGCCGCAGGCCGTGCTTGTCGACGAACCGGCCCGACAACGGCGAGCCGATGGCCATGCCGATCGTGCTGGCCATCGAGATCAGCCCGGCCGGGCCGTAGTCGAGCCCCATCACCTCGGCCACGTGCAGGGTCAGCGCCATGCCCACGGCCGTGGCGGGCACGCGGGCCAGCAGCCCCACCAGGAGCAGCGTGGGGACGCCGGGAATTTTGAGCAGGCGCCGGTAAGGGTCGAGAGCCATGGTGTTCGTTACCTCCGACGTCGATTCTGGCAAGAGGCACCGACAGTTCTGCCACTGGTTTTCGTGGATGACAGCGCGTGACATCATCGGAGTGAGTCCGGGGACGCCACTGGGGCGCCTCGAGACGTTCTGGAGGGTGATCACTATGTCCTCTTCAACCACGCTGTACGGCGGCGCGTCCGGGCGGCGCGTCACCGTCCGCGACCTCGCCGCCGCCAAGGAGCGCGGAGAGCGGTGGCCCATGGTCACCGCCTACGACGCGATGACGGCGCGGGTGTTCGACTCGGCGGGCATCCCGGTCCTGCTCGTGGGCGACTCGGCGGCCATGGTCGTCTACGGTTACGACTCCACGCTGCCCGTCACGGTCGACGACCTCCTGCCGCTCACGGCCGCCGTCGTGCGCGGCTCGTCGCGGGCCATGGTGGTGGCGGACCTGCCGTTCGGGTCGTACCAGGGGTCGCCGCAGCAGGCGCTGGAGTCGGCGGCGCGGTTCATGAAGGAGGCCGGGGCGCACGCGGTCAAGCTGGAAGGCGGACGGCGGGTCCTGCCGCAGGTGGAGGCGCTGGTGTCGGCCGGGATCCCGGTCATGGCGCACCTCGGGCTGACCCCGCAGTCGGTCAACGTCATGGGCGGCTACCGCGTACAGGGGCGGGGCCAGTCGGGCGACGAGCTCATGTCCGACGCCAAGGACCTGGAACGGGCCGGGGCGTTCTCCGTGGTGCTGGAGTGCGTGCCGGCCGAGCTGGCGCAGCGGGTGACGACGTCGCTGGCGATCCCGACCATCGGGATCGGGGCGGGGGCGGCGACGGACGCGCAGGTCCTGGTGTGGCAGGACCTCATGGGGCTGACGCCCCGGCCGGCCCGGTTCGTCAAGCGGTACTCCGACCTCGCCGGCGAGATGGACCGCGCCGTACGGGCCTTCGCCGACGACGTGATGTCCGGCCGGTTCCCCGCGCCCGAGCACACCTACACCTGAGCCACCGGAGGCACCCCGCCGCTCAGGACACCCTGAGGACGCCCGCTCGCCGTGAGCGGGCGTCCGCGCGTGTGTCAGGGCCTGCGCGTGTGTCGGGGCCCGCGCATGTGCCGTGCCCGCGCATGTGCCAGGCCCGCGCGCGTGTCAGGGTCCCGCGCGCGTGTCAGGGTCCCGCGCGTGTGTCAGGGTCCCGCGGTTGTGTCGGCGTCAGGACGTGGTCAGCGTGGCCGGGTCGGTGTTCGAGCCGCACACCACCACCGCGACCCGTTCGCCCGGTTCGGGCTGGTAGGCGCCGGACAGGAGCGCCGCGTACGCTGCGGCGCCCGCGTGCTCGGCCGCCAGCCGGTGCCGCTCCCAGAGGGTGCGCCGCGCCGAGACGATCGCCTCGTCCGTCACGAGGACGCTCTCGACCCGTGGCCCGGACAGCACCTCGAACGCCAGCCCGCCGATCTTGCTGGCGCCGAGCGCGTCCGCGCCCACGCCGCCGACCTCGACCTGCACCGGCTCGCCCGCCTGGAGCGCCGCGTTGAGGGTCGGGATCCGCTCGGGCTCGACGGCCACGATCTTGGGCCCGGAGCCGGGGGTGGAGCCGGCGGTGCCGAGGGTGATGCCGGCCGCGAAGCCGCCCCCGCCGACCGCGACCAGCACGGTGTCCAAGGCGGCGCCCTGCGCCGTGTCCAAGGCGGCGCCCTGCGCCGGGTCCGGCGCCCCGTCCGGCGCCGCGCCGACCTGCTCCACCAGCTCCAACCCGGTGGTCCCCTGCCCCGCCACCACCTCAGCCTGGTCGTAGGCATGGACGCTGAGCGCCCCGGTCTCGGCGGCGCGTTTGGCGGCGGCGTCGGCGGCCTCGGAGTAGATGGCGCCCGTCTGGACGATGTGCGCCCCCAGCGCCCGCAGCCCGTCCACCTTGACGGGGCTGGTCACCTCGGGCACGTAGATCTCGGCCCGCACCCCCAGCGCCCGCGCCGCGAAGGCCACGGCCAGCCCGTGGTTGCCGCCGCTGGCGGCGATCACCCCGCTGTCGGGCAGCTCGCCGGCGGACAGGATGCGGTTGAACGCCCCGCGTACCTTGAAGGACCCGGCGTGCTGCAGCAGCTCCAGCTTCAGCCAGAGCCCGGGCGAGATCTGGATCACGGGTGTGCGGAGCACGTGCCCGGCGATCCGCCGTGCGGCGGCGAGCACGTGCTCATGAGTAACGGTCGTCACGATCGTCAAGGCTATGCCAGGGCCTGGGACAGGTCGGCCCACAGGTCGTCGGGGTGTTCGATGCCGGCGGCGACGCGGACGGTGCCCTCGCCGATGCCGCTGCGCCGCAGCTCCTCGGGGGCGAGGGAGCGGTGGGAGGTGGAGGCGGGGTGCAGGACGAGTGTCTCGACGCCGCCGAGTGAGGGGGCGAGCAGCGCCACGCGTACGGAGCTCATGAACTTCTCCCCCGCGGCCCGCCCGCCGGCCAGGTCGAACGAGAACACGCCGCCGAACCCGCCGGGCAGCAGCTTGCCGGCCAGCTCGTGTGACGGGTGCGTGGCCAGGCCGGGCCAGTGCACGGCGGTGACGGCGGGGTGCTCGGCGAGCCGGGTGGCGAGGTGGTGGGCGTTGTCGCAGTGGCGTCGCATGCGCAGCGCCAGCGTCTGCATGCCGCGCAGCGTGAGCCAGCTCGCGAACGGGTCGGGCGAGGCTCCCAGCTCGATGGCGAAGTGCCACAGCTCGTCGTAGAGCTCGCGGCCGGACAGGACGACGACGCCGCCCACCACGTCGGTGTGCCCGGACAGGTACTTGGTGGTGGAGTGGACGACGATGTCGGCACCGTGCTCGATGGGGCGGCACAGCAGGGGCGTGGCGAAGGTGTTGTCGACCACGGACAGGATCCCGAGGTCGCGGGCGACCTCGCACATGGCGGGCAGGTCTGCGACCAGGGTCATGGGGTTGCTGATGGTCTCCAGGTAGACGAGCCGGGTCTCGGGGCGGACGGCGGCGCGCAGGGCGGCGGGGTCGTTCTCGGGCACGTACGTGACGGTGATGCCGAACCGGGCGACCAGCTCGTTGATCATGGCGGCGGTGCCCCCGTACAGGGAGCGCTGGGCCACGAGGTGGTCGCCGGGCTTGAGCAGCCCGAACAGCACGACGTTGATGGCGCCCATGCCGGAGCCGGTGGCGATGCCGTGCGCGCCGCCTTCCAGCCCGGCGACGGCCAGCTCCAGGGAGCGCACGGTCGGGTTGCTGTAGCGCCCGTACACGTACGCCCCGTCGGGGCGCCCCATCGACTCGGCCATCACGGCGGGGTCGTCGAAGGTGAAGCCGGAGGTCTGGTAGATCGGCACGCTGATGGGACGGCTGCCCTCGATGGGCGGCTGGGGGACGTGCACGGCCCTCGTCTCTGGGCGGAGTTCGCTCATGGTTCCAGCATTCCTGGCCAGGAGAGCCGATATCAGAGCCAATGCGGCAGAATTGGTCCATGAATGGGGCCAATCTGGATGACCTCGTCGATCTCCTCGGGCGTTGGGCGTCGGGGCGCGGGCCGCTGTACCTGCTGCTCGCCGCCCGCCTGCGGGCGCTGATCGACGACGGCGTGCTGGCGCCGGACGAGCCGCTGCCGCCCGACCGGGTGCTGGCCAGGCGGCTGGCGGTGGGGCGGGGCACGGTGGTGGCCGCGTACGATCTGCTGCAGCAGGAGGGCCGGCTGGTGCGCCGCCAGGGCAGCGGCACGCGGGTGGCCGCGCTCGACCTGCCCGCGACCCGCACCACCGACGGCGTGGCGGCCAACCCGCTGCTGCTGCACATCCTGCACCCGCCGGACAACGTGCAGCTGCTGACCTGCGCGGCCCCGCACGACCCGCCGCCCGCGCTGTGCGAGGCGTACGCGCAGGCCGCCGGGCGCCTGCCCGGCCTGCACGAGATGGGTTACCAGCCGGCCGGCAACCCGGAGCTGCGGGCGGCGCTGGCCGCGTACTACACCGGCCGCGGCCTGCCCACGACCCCCGACGAGATCGTCGTGACGACGGGCGCCCAGCAGGCGCTCACCCTGCTCACGGCGCTGCTGGTGGCGCCGGGCGACACGGTGCTGACGGAGACGCCGACGTATCCGGGCGCGCTGGAGGCGTTCCGGCACGCGGCGGCGGTCGTGCGGCCCGCGGCGAGCATCGAGGACGTGCGCGAGCGCCCGGCGCTGGCCTACTTCGTCCCGTCGGTGCGCAACCCGGACGGCGCGATCATGGACAACCCGTCCCGCAGGCGGCTGGCCACGCTCGCCGCCGAGCACGACGTGCCGCTCATCGACGACGAGGTCCGCGCCGAGCTGTGCTTCTCCGGCGAGACGCCGACGCCGCTGGCGGCCTTCCACCGGGGCGAGCAGATCATCACGGTCGGCTCGCTGAGCAAGCTCGTCTGGGGCGGCCTGCGGGTGGGCTGGATCCGCGCCGCCCCGCCGCTGGTCTCGCGGCTGGCCAGGCTCCGGGCCGTGCACGACCTGGGCGGCGAGGTGGTCAGCCAGCTCGCCGCCGCCGCGCTGCTGCGCCGTCTCGACGAGGTCCGCGCCGCGCAGCTTGCCACGTCGCGCGCCCGCCACGACCACCTGTGCGCCGAGCTGCGCTCCCGGCTGCCGTCCTGGACGTTCGAGCCCGCCCGCGGCGGCCAGACCCTGTGGGTACGCATCCCGCACGGCGACGTCGACTCCTTCGCCCAGGTGGCGCTCCGGCACGGCGTGGCCATCCCGCCCGGCCGCTCCTTCGACCCGTTGGGCGCCTACGCCGACCACATGCGCCTGCACTTCCTCTTCCCCGAGGAGGAGCTTTCGCGAGCGGTGAACAACCTGGCCCTGGCCTGGGCCTCCTACGACGGAGCCGGTCGTGCGGTCTCCCGGCACCCCCTCGTCGTCTGACAGGGTGGGACGCATGCAGACGACGTTCGTACTCGTGCACAGCCCCTCCGTCGGGCCCTCGACGTGGGGCGCGGTGGCCGAGTCGCTGGAGCGCCGCGGGCATGCCGCCGTGGTGCCCGACCTGACCGGCGTCTCGGCGGGCGGGGCGCCCTATTGGCCGCGCGTGGTGGCGGCGGTGCGGGCCGCCGTCCCCGCCGGCGGTCCCCTCGTGCTGGTCGTGCACAGCAACGCCGGGTTCTTCCTGCCGGTGATCAAGGAGGGGCTCGACGGGCGGGTGGTGGCGTGCGTGTTCGCCGACGCGCACATCCCGCCCGCCGAAGGGCTGGTCAAGACCGCGGAGGAGGCGTTCCTGCCGTTCCTGCGCGACCTCGCGGGCCCCGACGGCGTGCTGCCGCGCTGGACCGACTGGTGGGACGAAGAGGACGTGGTGGCCATGCTGCCCGACCCCGCCGTCCGCATCCGCGTGGCCGCCGAGCAGCCGCGGCTGCCGCTCGACTACTACACGCAGCCGATCCCCGTCCCCTCCGGCTGGGACTCCGTCCGGTGCTCCTGCCTCTGGTACGGGCCGCCGTACGAGACGGTCGCCGAGGAGGCCGCGCGCAGGGGCTGGCCGGTGACCCGGGTGGCCGGCATGCACCTGCACCAGATCGTCGACCCCGAGGGCGTCACCGACGCGCTGCTCAAGCTGTCCGGGAAGTCGTGAATTCTTCACTGTCGCCCGGTGAGCCCGCCCGGCGACAGTGGAGCGCATGACAGCTATCGAAGTGCACGGGCTGCGCAAGAGCCACCAGGGGTTCGAGGCGGTGAAGGACGTCTCGTTCGAGGTGGCGGAAGGAGAGATCTTCGCGCTGCTCGGCAGGAACGGCGCGGGCAAGACCACCACGATCGAGGTGCTGGCGGGCTTCCGGCGGGCCGACGGCGGCACCGTGCGGGTGCTCGGCCTCGACCCGCACGCCGACCGCGCCGCCGTGCGCCGGCGCACCGGCATCATGCTGCAGGAGGCCGGGTTCTTCCCCGACCTGACGGTCGCGCAGACCGTCGACACCTGGCGCGACTTCACCTCCGCGCCCCGCCCCCGCGACGAGGCGCTCGACCTGGCCGGCCTGCGCGCCAGGGCCGGCACCAAGGTGCGGCAGCTCTCCGGCGGCGAGAAGCGCAGGCTCGACCTGGCGCTGGCCCTGCTGGGCCGCCCCGACCTGCTGTTCCTCGACGAGCCGAGCACCGGCATGGACCCCGAGGCGCGCGCCGCCACCTGGGACGTCATCCGCGACCTGGCCGGGCAGGGCACCACGATCCTGCTGACCACGCACTACCTGGAGGAGGCGCAGCGCCTGGCCGCCTCCATGGCGATCATGGACGAGGGGCGCATCGTCGCCTCCGGCGGCATGGCCGAGACACTCGCCGCCCGCAGCGGGCGGGTGGCCTTCCGGCTGCCCGCGCACGTGGACCCCGGCGCCCTGCCGCTGCCGGTCACCGTCGAGCAGGGGCTGGCCGTGTGCCGCGCCGAGGACCCCGACCTGGCCGCGCAGACGCTGCTGACGTGGGCGGCCGAGCGCGGGCTGCGCCTGGCGGGCCTGGAGGTCCGCACCGCCACCCTCGAAGACCTGTTCCTGGAGCTGAGCGCCCGATGAGCCGGTTCGTGAAGAAGTCGACCCCCTCCCCGCGCCCGTCACTGGATTCGTCTCTGGAGAGGTACGCCCGATGAGCCTGACCGCCACCTACCGTCTCGGCACCCGCCTGTTCTGGCGCGACAAGTCCATGCTGTTCGCCTCCGTGATCACGCCGGTCGGCCTGGCCGTGGGCCTGCCCACGCTGATGCGCCACGTGACCACCGGAGGCGTCGCCGACGCCGCCGCGGTCGCGCACGCCTCGCTCTCGATCCTGCTGGCGATCACCGCGTTCATGAACATCACCGTGGCCCTGACCGCCCGCCGCGACCAGCTCGTCCTGAAGCGGCTGCGCTCGACCCGGCTGACGGACGGCCAGCTCCTGCTGGGCCAGATCGCCAGCACGGCCACGCAGACCGTGGCGCTCATCGTAGTGTGCACGGTCGCGGTGCGCTTCGCCGCCGGCGTCCCCCTGCCCGCGAACCCCCTGGCCTTCGCCGCCGTCACGATCGCGGGCTCCGTGGTGATGTCCCTGCTCGGGGCCGCGTACACGGCCGTGGTCCCGCGCTCGGAGCTGGCCGCCGCGTACACCATGCCGGTCTTCCTGGTCGCCGCGGTGGCGGCGGGCGCGATGGGCCCGATCCCGGTGCCCTCCTGGCTGCGCCCCGTCCTCGACCTGCTGCCCACCACGGTCGTCGTGGACGCGGTCAGGACCGGGGACCTGGTCGTGCCCTTCCTGACCCTGGCCGGCTGGACCGTGGCAGGGCTGGTCGCACTGCGCTGGTTCCGCTGGGAACCCCGCAGGTCATAATCGTGACCGTGGTCTCCTCCTCCTCCGCCCGCAGGCTGGCCAGCGTGCTCATCACGGCCGTCTCGTGCGCGTACACGGCGATCACGCTCGTCTACTTCCTGCAAGGCGCCTTCTACGGCGTGACGGCCGCCCTGTCCATGACGGCCGTGGTCGCCACCCACTACGTCAACATGCGGGCCGGCCTGCGCGGCACGCGCCCGCCCCTCTTCCCCGCGACGCTGGCGCTCCAGGCCGTGGCCACCTACCTGCCCGACTTCCTGCTGCCCGGCGGCATGTCGGCGCTGACGGCGCCGATGCTCGCCGGGTCGCTGCTGGTGCTCCTGCCGCTGCGCTGGGGTGGCCCGCTGGTCGGCCTCATGATGCTGAGCGAGGGCACCCGCCTGTGGTGGGGCCTGGCGGGGGCGCACGTCACGTTCTTCTACGTCGCCACGATCGCCACGACGGGCGCCATGATCTACGCGCTGGTCCGGTTCGTACGGGTGACCGCCGAGCTGGAGCAGGCCAGGGCCGAGCTGGCGGAGGCCGCGGTGCTCAAGGAACGGCTGCGCATCTCCCGCGACCTGCACGACGGCCTCGGCCGCAGCCTCACCGCGATCGCGCTCAAGGGCGACCTGGCCGGCCGGCTCATCGACCGCGACCCCGCCGCCGCCCGCCACGAGGTCGGCGAGCTGACGCAGGTCGCCAGGGAGGCGGCCCAGGACGTCCGGCAGGTCGCCCGGGGGTACCGGGAGATGTCGCTGGCGGGCGAGGTGGACCGGGCCGTGGCGCTCCTGGAGTCGTCCGGGGTGAGCGCGCAGGCGCACCTGGCCGACGTGACGCTGCCGGAACGCTCCGAGGCGGCACTGGCCTGGGCCGTGCGTGAGGGCGTCACCAACGTGCTGCGCCACAGCATGGCCACCACCTGCACGATCACCACCTCGCTGCAGGGCGGCAGGGTGCGGCTGGAGGTCGCCAACGACGGCGCACCCGCCACCCCGGGAGCGGCCAACGGGGGCCTCACGGGGCTGGCCGAACGCGCCGCCCAGGCGGGCGGCTCCTGCACCACCACCCCGACCGGCGAGGGCGGCTTCCTCCTCGCGGTGGAGGTCGCGGCGTGATCAGGGTGTTGCTGGCCGAGGACATGCACATGATCCGCGCTGCCCTCACCGCCCTGCTCCGCCTGGAGCCCGACATCGAGGTGGTGGCGGAGGTCACCCGCGGCGACGAGATCGTCCCCGAGGCGCTGCGGGTGCGGCCCGACGTCGCGGTCGTCGACATCGACCTGCCGGTCATGGACGGCATCACCGCCGCCGCCACGCTCCGGGAACGCCTGCCGTCCTGCCGGATCCTGGTGCTCACGGCGATGGGCCAGCCGGGGCAGGTGCGCAGGGCGCTGGCGGCGGGCATCGAGGCGTTCCTGGTCAAGGACGCCCCGGCGACCGGCTGGCGGACGCGATCAGGCGCACCGCCGCCGGGCTGCGCGTGCTGGACGCCGAGCTGGTCTCCTCGGCCATGGAGTACGGCGAGAGCCCCCTGACGCCCCGGGAGTCGACCGTCCTCAAGGAGGCGGCGAGGGGTTCCTCGGCCGAGGAGATCGCCGCCCGCCTCCACCTCTCCCCCGGCACCGTCCGCAACTACCTCACGGGGGCGATCACGAAGACGGGCGCCCGCAACAAGATCGACGCCATCCGGATCGCCGAGGACGCCGGCTGGCTGTGACGCCCCGCCAACCGGCCACGGCCCGCCCGCGCACACACGCCCGCGCCCGTGCCCGCAGGTCCAGCGACCGCATGCGCACCGAGTACACGTGCGGCGAGCAAACGGGAAGGCGAGCGCACGGGCGGCGGTCAGGGCATGGCGACCGCCCTCGGACGTCTCGTCAGATGTCGGTGATGCGGAGCCCCGCGTGGGCCTTGTAGCGGCGGTTCACCGAGATGATGTTGGCGGTCAGCGCCTCGATCTGGTGAGCGTTGCGCAGCCGCCCGCCATACACCCCTCGCACCCCGGGAATCACCTCGGCCAGCTTCTGCACGGTGTCGGTGGCCTCGCGGTCGTCGCCCAGCACCAGCACGTCGAGATCCACCTTGTCCACGGCGGGATCCATCAGCACCACGGCCGACACGTGGTGGAAGGCGGCCACCACGCGGCTGTCGGGCAGCACGGCGGCGGCCTGCTGGGCGGCGCTGCCCTCCTCGACCGGCAGCGCGTAGGCGCCCTGCTTGTCGAACCCGAGCGGGTTGACGCAGTCGACCACGATCTTGCCGGCCAGCTCGCCCTTCAGCGACTCCAGCAACGCCTTGTGCCCTTCGTACGGCACCGCCACGATCACGATGTCGGCCCGGGCGGCCACGGCGGCGTTGTCGTCACCGCTCGCGCCGGCCCCGATGGAGTCGGCCGCCTCCTGGGCCCGCTGGGCGCTGCGCGAGCCGATCAGCACCTGGAGCCCCGCCAGCGCGAACCGTCGCGCCAGGCCCTTCCCCTGGTCACCGGTGCCGCCGAGGATGGCGATGGAAAGTCCGTTCACGTCTGTCATAACCAGATCATGCCAGGCCCGCCCGGCGAGAGCGCCGGGCGGGCCGCCGTGTCTGTGAACGGTCGCAGCCAGTTGCTGTCCATGAAGGGATTCGCAGCCAGTTGCCGTCTGTGAACGACGCTCAGCAGTTGCTGGTCGCGGGGAGGCCGAGGATGCGCAGGGCCAGCCATTCGATGGCGAGCGGGCCGCCTTCGACGGCGCCGGTGACGTGGTCGGGTGCGGGCAGCGAGGTCCAGCGCACTCTCGCCCCCGCCCGGCAGTACTCGCCGCGCAGCGTGGAGGCGACGGCGATCGGGATGATCTGGTCGCCGCGCGCGTGGTAAAGGAACAGGGGGACGCGCGGCGGGGTGGCGCCGAGCCGGTTCTCGGCGAGGCGGGCCAGCCACTTGGGCTGGTTGAGCAGGTCGATGGGGCTGAGGTCGGCGAAGCTGAGCCCGGCCAGCTTGCTCGTCAGCTCGTCCACGCAGTCGTCGGCGGCGTCGGTGAGCAGGGCGCGGCCGCGGTCGTTGAGGTCGGCCTGGAGGTTCAGCTCGGGGTAGGCGGCGTCGAGCCCGACCCCGGCCGCGGCGGCGAGGCCGAAGTCGGGGCCGCCGTCGAGGTGCTGGGCGACGGCGCGCAGGTCGGCGGGCACCCCGCCGGCGGCGACGCCGCGCAGCCGCAGCTCGGGCGCGTACGAGGGCTGGAGCTGGGCGGCCCACGCGGCGGAGGCGCCGCCCTGGGAGTAGCCCATGATCCCGACGGGCGCCGTGGCGGACAGCCCGGCGCCCGGCACGCGCGCGGCGGCCCTGACCGCGTCGAGCACGGCGTGCCCTTGCGAGATCCCCGCCATGTACGTGTGCGGCCCGGGCGTGCCGAGCCCTTCGTAGTCGGTCATGGCGACCGCGTACCCCTTGAGCAGGAACAGGCTGACCAGCGCCAGCTCGGCCTCCCCGCCCCGGGCGAGGCCGGCGGAGGGGGCGCACTGGTCGCCGAGCCCGTGGGTGCCGAAGGCGTAGCTGATGATCGGGCGGGTGCCGAGCGGGTAGCCGGCCTTGGGCACGAGGAGGGTGCCGGAGACGGTGTTGAGGCCGCCGGTGGCGGAGGTGGAGTTGTAGAGCACGTGCCAGGCGTTGACCGGGACTTCCAGCAGTTTGCCCGGCAGCAGGTAGACCGTGGTGGGCTGGGCGGAGACGACGTCTCCTGGTGCTGCGGCGCGGGCCGGGCCCGCGACGAGCAGCGACATGATCGATAACAGGATCATGGACATGCTGACGCGCACACGTAAGGTCATGTGCCGCCCCTCTCCGTGAGGATCACCACTGGGACGGCGGCGCCGCGAGCCGATCGTTACCCGAGGGTAACTCCATGTCAAGGCCCGAAATGACCGGGAAACACGTCTCGTGTCAACACATCACTCCCGAACCAGTTACCCCGCCCCCTCCCGTGGGGCACCATGAGAACATGGATTCCGGATCGGTGGCCTTCCTGCGCGAGATCCTGGCCGAGACCGGCTGGCTGGAGCGCGCGCGCGAGCTGGGCCTGGCCCTGCGTGCCACGCGCTCGCCCGGCGGCCTCCTGCTGGTGGGCACGCCCGACGACGAGCCCTGGCACCTGACCGCGCATCTCGCCGACGAGGCCCGGCTGTCCGGCCTGGCCCAGCTCACGCCCACGCTGGTCCGGTGGGACCCGCCGCCCGGCGCGCCCGCCCACCTGAGCGTCGGCCTCGACCGGCTGGAGCGGGCGGCCCGCGGCGAGACGCTGTTCGTGCTGTCGGAGGAGCAGGCGCCGGTGCCGCTGCTGGAGCGGGTGGACGACGCCCGGCGCACCGGGGCGACCATCCTCGCGATCGAGGGCGGCGACAGGGAGCTGGCCGGGCTGGCCCACGACGCGATCGCGGTGCCGCGCGACGGGCTCATCACGTTCGACGGGGCGCAGCACCTGGTGAGCGCGGCGGCGGGCGAGCTGGAGCAGCGCCCGCGCCTGCGCGACCGCCTGGCCCGCCTCCTCGACAAGGTCAGCGGCCCCCAGATCGCCGACTGACTCCAGACCCCCAGGTCAGAGGCCGACGCCGGCGCACTCGCTCGCCTGCCAGGTCAGGGACCGGCGCCCGGCACACTTGCTCGCCCACCAGGTCAGGGGCCGGCGCCCGCCACTCGCTCGCCCACCAGGTCAAGGGCCCACCCGGCTCAGGAGCCGGCGGGCGGGTCTCCCTCGCCGAGCCGGCCGCGCAGCGACGCCTCCAGGGCCGCCGTCGCCTCCTCGATGACGCCGATCACCACGGCCTGCACCGGGTCCGGCTCCCCCGAGCGGGCCCGGCCGGCCCGCGTGACCACGTCCATCCTGCGTGCCCCCACCTCGCGGATGTCGCTCACCAGCACCTCGCCCTCCGGCACGTCCAGCAGGGCGAGCGTCGGCACGATCGCCACCCCGTGCCCGGCCGCGACCAGCGCCAGCGCCGGCTCGAACTCGTTGACGAGATGCACCTTGCGCGGCTCGAACCCGTGCAGCCCCGCCAGCCGCTCCAGCGCCTGACCGCACGCGTGCGGCGGCATGCTGGCCACCCACGGGCACCGCATCAGGTCGTCGACCGTGACCGGCGGCTGCGCCCAGCCCGGCGGCACCACGATGCGGTACTCGTCCACGTACAGCAGGCGCGTGCTCAGTGACGGCGGCGGCAGGGCGGGCAGGGCCATGTCCTGCTCGGTGATGAGCACGTCGACCGCGCCGAGGCGTAACTCCTGCAGCGCGGGCGGCCCGTAGATCTCGTGGATCACCGGCGTGATCTTGGGGTGGCGGACGGCCAGCTCCCGCAGGGCGGGCACCAGGATGTGCTTGATCACGGTGGCGAAGGCGGCGATGCGCACCGGCCCCGCCAGCCGCTCGGTGAACCGGGTCAGCTCCCGCTTCGCCTCGACCAGCTCCTCCTCCACCCGCTCGGCGTAGCCGGCCAGCACCCGGCCCGCCGGGGTCAGCGAGACGCTGCGCTGGGAGCGGTCGATGAGGGGCAGCCCGACCTCGCGTTCGAGCTGGGCGAGCTGCTGGGAGACGGCGGAGGAGGTCAGGTGCAGCGCCTCGGCGGCCCGCATGACGCCGCCGCGCCGGGCGACCTCGTACAGGATGCGCAGCCGCCGAGGGTCGATCTCCACGCGGCTCAGCTTACTTGCGGCTCAACTTACGTCGGCGCCGCGATCAGTCTTCGTCCTGGTCCGCCTCGTCCCACGCCTTGTTGCGGTCGGCGGCGCGCTGCAGCGCCCCGGCCGCCTCCTGCTCGGACGCGTACGGACCCATCCGGTCCTTGTTGGGGCAGCCCTCGTCGGGCTCGACCCGCATGTGCTTGAGACAGAACCACCACTGGCCTTCGCTCACGAGGTCAATTCTGCCCCGTAGACTCGTGTTTCATGACGACACTGCTCCAGCCCGGGCGAGTTTCGCCCATGCGAAAGGTCCCCGCCCACATCGAGCGGCCGGAGTACGTCGGCAAGAAGCGCCCCAAGACCGGCGAGTCCGACGTGAAGACCCCCGAGATGATCGAGCGGATGCGGGTGGCGGGCAGGATCGCCGGTCAGGCTCTCGAAGAGGTCGGCAAGCACGTCCGGCCGGGCGTCACCACCGACGAGCTCGACAGGATCGGCCACGAGTTCCTCCTCGACCACAACGCCTACCCCAGCACGCTCGGCTACAAGGGCTATCCGAAGTCGCTGTGCACCTCGATCAACGAGGTCATCTGCCACGGCATCCCCGACGACACGGTGCTGCGCGACGGCGACATCGTCAACGTCGACATCACCGCCTACATCGGCGGCGTGCACGGCGACACCGACGCGACGTTCCTGGTGGGCGAGGTCGACGAGGAGTCGCGGCTGCTGGTGGAGCGCACCCGCGAGGCGATGATGCGCGCCATCAAGGCGGTCGCGCCCGGCCGGCAGCTCAATGTCGTGGGCCGCGTCATCGAGGCGTACGCCAAGCGCTTCGGCTACGGCGTGGTGCGCGACTTCACCGGCCACGGCATCGGCACCACCTTCCACTCCGGGCTCATGGTGCCGCACTACGACGATCCGTCGTTGCGGGTGGAGCTGGTGCCGGGCATGACGTTCACGATCGAGCCGATGCTGACTCTGGGCACGATCGAGTACGAGATCTGGCCCGACCAGTGGACGGCCGTGACCAAAGACCGCAAGCGCACGGCCCAGTTCGAGCACACGATCGTGGTCACCGAGACGGGCAGCGAGATCCTCACTCTCCCCTGACCGTCGCGGCCGCCGTGGCGGCGCCGCCGGCCTGCGCGCCGGGCCGGACGGCCGGCCAGCGTCGCGGCCGGCGGCCGCCGCTCAGCGCCGCCTCGGCACCACTCCCGTGACCGTGGTGCCCTCGCCGTGCACGCTGTTGACCGACAGGGTGCCGCCCATCTCGGCGAACGCGGCCCGCATCCTGGCGATCCCCCGCCCGGCCCGCGCCGTGGGAAATCCCTGGCCGTTGTCGCTGACGGTCATCCGCAGCCCGCTCCTGCCGACCGTCACCGCGATGGACACGGTGCGGGCCCTGCTGTGCAGCTCGACGTTGGCCAACGCCTCCCGCATGGTGGTCATGACGCCGTTCGACACGCGGGACGGCACGTCGGTCGCGGGCAGCGCCCACGTCTCGACCCTGATCCCGGTGCGCTCGGACCATTCGCCCAGATAGCTCTCGAGCGCCTCGGCCAGGCTCTGCCCCCCGCGCATCCGTGTCTCTTCCGACAATTGGTTCTCGCCTTCCTTGGCACCCGGGCACCACGCCGGTCCCCACTCCGGCGCTCCCTGACTCGCGGTGCGCATCCCCCCTCAAGGCGGCGCAACGCTAGCTGACGAGGTTATGCCCATCTCCCCTGGAAGAAAGGCTACCTGCCGGTCCAGAGACATGTAGTCGGAAGGTAGAAGGGCATGTCCGATCGGCTACTCGCCCTTGTCGGCACGGTTGAGACGGGCGAGATAGTCGTTGTAGGAGTCGAGCTCCGGGTCTCCCGCGCCGGTGCGGTCGGCCCTGCGGTCGGCGCGCCGGGCCTGCCTGTCGTCGTCCTTGTACCACTGCACGGCGATGGCCAGCAAGACGATGAGGGTCGGGATCTCGCCGAAGCCCCACGCGATGGCGCCGCCGTCGCGCTGTGTCTGGATGAGCGTGGCGCCCCAGGTGCGGCCGAGCTGTTCGTACCAGCCGGAGGCGATCACGGAGCCCATCATCATCAGCGCGATGCCGAAGAAGGCGTGGAACGGCATAGTGACGAAGAGCATGAGCAGCCGCCCGACGTGCGGGAGCCGGTTGGGCCCGGGGTCGACGCCGATGATCACCCAGAAGAACAGGCACCCGCTGAGCAGGAAGTGCAGGGTCATCCAGATGTGCCCGAGGTGCTCGTTCATCGCCGACTCGAACAGCGGCGTGAAGTAGAGGGCGTACGTCGAGGCGATGAAGATGGCGGTGGCGATCAGGGGATGCGTGACGACCTTGGTGAACCGGCTGTGCAGGATCGTGGTGATCCACTCGCGCGGCCCTCTGTCGCCCCGCTTGGCGGCGGGCTTGAGCGCGCGCAGCGCCAGCGTGACGGGCCCGCCGAGGACGAGGAAGATCGGCACGACCATCGACAGCGTCATGTGCTCGATCATGTGGATGTCGAACATGACCTTGGCGTAGCGGGCCAGGCCGCTCTGGGTGCAGAAGACGAGCAGCGCCACTCCGGCGTACCAGGAGGCGGTGCGGCCCCACGGCCAGCGGTCGCCGCGCCGGCGCAGGCGCAGCACGCCGGCGCCGTAGAGGCCGGCCAGCACGGCCGCCACCACGGCGAAGAACAGGTCGAGCCACCACAGCGAGAAGATGTTGCCGAGGGTGAGCGGGGGCGGCAGGGGGAAGCCGAGCAGCTCGAAGGCCCGGTCGGCGGGGATGCTGTACTCGGGCGGCGGGGTGCGCGACAGCGCCACGGCGACGCCGATGGTGGCGAACATGAGCACCATCTCGCCGCCGGCCAGCCGGGTGAACGCGCGCGGCTTGCGGGCGCGCAGCTCGGCGAGGGTGCGCTGGCGGTGCCAGTAGCCGATGTAGCCGAGCAGCACGAACGCCGCGATCTTGGCCACGGCGAGCAGGCCGTACTCGGACGTCCAGAGGTCGGAGATCGCGCCGAGCCGGGCGACCAGTGCGAAGAGGCCGGACAGGCCCACCCCGGCCCAGCACCACAGCGCCATCCGGGAGAACCGCTGCGCGGCGACGTCGAGCTGCGGCTGCTTGCGCAGCGCGTGCAGGGCCAGCACGCCGAGCCCGCCGGTCCACAGGGCCAGCGAGAGCAGGTGCAGCGACACCGACGAGGTGGCCAGGTCGTGGTTGGGCGAGGAGGAGGTGTGGCCGGTCAGCGGCGCGGGCAGCAGCGTCACCATCGCGAACACCAGCAGCCCGGCCGCGGCGCCCGCGGTGATGGCGCCGCGCGAGAACAGCGCGATGGCCACCCCGAACAGCACCACGAGCGTCAGCGCGACGCCCTGCGTGGTCTGGGTGGCGTAGCTGGTGAGGAAGGCGCGGTCGAGGATCTGCGGCACCGTGCGGCCCATGGACTCGGCGACGCCGAACACGATGGACAGGAACGCGGCCCCGGCCCACACCAGGGCCACCCAGGAGGCGGCCTTGACGTATTCGAGCGCGCTCTTGCCGAGCACGCCCTTGTCGTTGGGCAGCAGCGCGGCGGCCATCACCAGCAGGCCGACCGTGACCACGCCGCAGGCGTCCATGAGCAGCTTGGACAGCGGCAGCCCCCACCGCACGACCGCGCCGCTGTCGGGCAGCCCGGGGATGATCCTGGGGAAGGCGCTGCCTCCGGCCATCATGCCGACGACGAGGGCGGCGACGGCGGCCGCCACGGTCACGAGCGCGAGCCGCGCCGCCCGGCTCATGGCTGCTTCTTCCGCGCGCTCAGCAGGAACCCGATGCCGATGCCGACGAGCGCGCCGATGACGATGATCAGCCACACGGGGAACGTGCCGCCCTGCTCCGCCGCCGCCTGCTCGGTGGCGGACGGCGCCGGGGCGCTGGCGGCCAGAGTCGCCTCAGACGACCCAGAAGACGACCCAGAAGACGCCGCGGAAGACGATGCGGAAACGGACGGGCTGGGGGACGGCGTCTCGGCCCCCTTCACCCGGAACGGGATCTCCCCCTCGATGGGATGCCCGTCGGAGGACACGACCCGGTAGGCGATCGTGTACTTGCCGTCGGGCAGCGGCCCCTTGACGGCCTGCCGCACCACGGCGCCGTCGACCTCGGGCTTGCCGCTCTGGTGCTGGGCCTCTCCGTCGCCCCGCACGATCACGAACGGCATGCGTACCTTGGCGCTGAACTCGAGCTCGACCTCGTCGAGGGACTCGACCACGGCGTTCTTGGCCGGAGAGCTCCTCTTGAGCGCGTCGTGCGCCAGGGCGGGCACGGCGGAGCCGAGCAGCAGCCCGGACGCGAGCAGGGCGGTGGCGAGAGTCGCGGTGAGGGCCGCGAGCGGGGATCTCTTCATGACACCCCCAAGGCTACCGACGCCACCGCCCGGTCCGGACGTCGCAGGGCGAACGCGGCCCTACAATCCCGCGCAGGCCAGCGCCCGCTGGTAGGCGCCGACGGCGCCGTCGGTGTCGCCGAGTTGCTCCATGGTCTCGGCGGTGGCGTACCAGTGGGAGGCCGAGCGGCGGGCGTCGGGCAGCGGCGAGAGCCAGCTCTCGACGGCGGCGGCGTACTCGCGCCCCTCCTCCACGCGGCCGACGGCGCCGTAGATGCGGGCGAGCAGCAGGTTGGCCTCCGCCCCCGCCACGTGGCCGAACGCGGGCAGCATGCTCCGGCTGGTGCTCGCGTGCTCGGCGGCGCTGTCGAGGTCGTGGCTCATGTACTCGGCGCAGGCCAGCTCGAGGTAGAGGGTGGCCTCGTCGATCGTGCTGGTGGAGGTCTGCTCGAACTCGGTGATCGCGGCCCGGAGCGTCTCGCGGGCGCTCACCGGGTCTTGGGCGCCGGTCCTGAGCCGCGTGCGGGTGGCCTGGAGCCGCATGCGGGCGGTGTTGCGCGGCTTGCCGTGCTCCATTTGGACGGCCAGGGCGCGCTCGATGAAGGTGACGGCCTCGTCGGTGTGGCCGGTGACGCGCGCGATGATGGAGGCGTTCCAGTTGGCCGCGACGATGGAGCGCGGGGTGCCGAGCGCGTCGGCCGCGTTGAGCAGCTCGGCGGCGAACTGCCGGGCGCGCAGCATGTCGCCGCGCTCGGAGTAGGCCATGAGGAGCGTGGCGGCCAGCTCGACCAGCAGATCGTTCCAGGGCTGGCGGGCGTTGCCGCCGAGGAACTGCTCGCCCACCTCGACGGCCTCGCTGAGCTGCTCGCTCTCGCGGTAGGCGCGGCACAGCGCCACGGCCACCTCGATGGCGCGCTCGGGCGACAGCTCCTCCTCGCGCAGCTTGAGCAGGATGGAGATCGCCTGCGTGAGATCGCCGGCGGCCTCCGTGGCGAGCGCCAGGCCGAACTCGGCTTCTTGACGAAGCGATGTCAAACCTGCCAAGTTACTGTTTCCCAGGAGCTCCGCGAAGCGGGTGCGGGCCTCGGCGACCTCGCCGTTCTCGAGTGCCAGCCGCGCGTAGCCGAGAGCGAGCTCGATGTCCTCCATCTGCTCGGCGGTGACACCGTTGATCAGGTAGGACAGCGAGCAGTCGAGCTTGTTGGCGAGGAGCTCCAAGACCGCAGGGGTGGGGGTACGCTTACCGCTCTCGATCAGCGAGACGTAACTGTCCGACAGCTCGGGATGTGCCAGCTGTGCCTGCGACAGGCCGCGTTGCCGCCGAACCGTCTTGATACGGAGTCCGACTAGGTCAGATGTGGTCACAGCTGCCGCTCCCTGAGAAGATGAAATCCGAGCAACCCACATAGGCGAGGGAGAACCCCCATGCGCATGCGCATTGCCCTGTCAATCCTGGCTGCCGCGATCGGCACCGCGGTAGCCCTTGCCGGCAATGGTACGGCGGCAAGTGCCTCGACGTCTTCCCTCTCGAGCTCCCTCTCGAGCGCGACGGCGGACATCGGCTGCTGCTGAGCCGGGTGAAATGAGGTGGCTCGACGGGCACGACCGCACACCGTGCTCGTGACAGCGATGGTCTGGCAGGTAAGGGGTCTGTCAGGCCCCTCACCTGTCGTCCAGGCCGGCCTGAGCAGCTGATCAGTCGGGGCGCGCGCGACCGGCCCCGCACCTCGGCCCCACGCGGCACCCAGCCTAGTCGCCGCGTCTACATTCCCCCTATATGACGGCTTCGCTCTCTCTGCGCCGTCGCTGTCGGGACTAAGCTCCCTACGTGGATCCGACTCACGATCATGAGCGTCCTCTGGCAGCCGATCTGACCATCGGTCTTCTGGGCCCGGTCCGCGGCGTGTTCCGTGATGCGGAGATCGATCTGGGTCCGCCTCTCCAGCAGGCCATCGTGGCGATGCTCGCCACGCGTGCCGGCCGCGTGGTCACCCTGGGCCAGCTGATCCAAGGGCTGTGGGGAGAGACCCCTCCCGCCAGTGCCACGCAGAGCGTCTACACCTACATCGCGGGCTTGCGGCGGGCGTTCGAGCCCGGCCGCGGCAGGCGCGAGCCGCCGAGCATGGTGTCCCGCTCGTCGGGCGGCTACTTGTTACGGCTCGACCCCTCACAAGTCGACGCGCACGTGTTCGCCGCGCGGCTCGACGCGGCGGCGCAGGGCGGCAGGTCCGGCGATCTCGACGGCGCGTTACGCGACCTCGGCGAGGCGCTGTCCTTATGGCGCGGCCCGGCGCTGAGCGGGGTGCCGGGGCCCTTCGCCGAGAGCGAGCGGGCCCGCCTCGAACAGCTCCATCTGACGGCTCTGGAGGCCCGCGCCGACACCCTCCTGCGGCTCGGCCGCCCCGAGGAAGCGCTCTCCGAGCTCTACGACCTGGTGCACCGCCATCCCCTGCGGGAGCGCCCGTACGAGCTGCTCATGCTGGCCCTGCACGGCTGCGGGCGCCAGGCCGAGGCGCTGACGGTCTTCGAGCAGGCCCGCTCCACCCTGGCCGAGGAGCTGGGCATCGACCCCGGCGAGGGCCTGCGCCGCGCGCACGGCGTGGTCCTGGCCAGTGACGAACGGCCGGCGGCCCCGTCCCGTACGGTCCCGCGGCAGCTTCCCGGCGACCTCATGGTCTTCGTCGGCCGGACGCGGGAGACGGTCCGGCTGAAGTCCCTGCTCGACCCGTGGGGGGACGAGCCGCCGCACCCGTTCGTGGTGATCTGCGGCCCGCCCGGGGTCGGCAAGTCGGCGCTGGCGGTGCACGTCGCCCACCTGGTGCGGGAGCGCTTCCCCGACGGGCAGCTCTACGTCAACCTGCGCGGGGGCACCCCGAACGTCCCCCGGCTGTCCACCCACGAGATCTTCAGCCGGCTGCTGCGCGGCATCGGCACGCCCGACAGCTCCGTCCCCGAGGACGAGGACGAGGCCGCCGCCCTGTGGCGCAGCAGGCTGCAGGACGGGCGGCTGCTCCTCGTTCTCGACAACGCCGCCGACCTGGCCCAGGTCAAGCCGTTCATCTCGGCGCCCCGGGGCGTCGCGGTGCTGGTGACGAGCAGGGAGTCGCTGGCGGCCGGCGACGACTGCGTGCAGCTGCGCCTGCAGCCGCTCTCCGACGCGGAGGCCACCGCCATGCTGTCCAAGCTGGTGGGCGCCGACCGGGTCGCCGCCGAGCTCGACCAGACCACCCGGCTCATCAGGCTCTGCGACGGTTTCCCGCTGGCGCTGCGCGTGGCCGGGGCGCGGCTGATCGACCGTCCCGACTGGACGGTGGGCGCGCTGACGTCGCGGCTCACCGACGAGCGGCGCCGGCTGCGCGAGCTGGAGTCGGGCGACCTGGCCGTCCGGTCGAGCCTGGCGGCGAGCTGGAACGCGCTCAACGGCAGCGCCCGCGACATCGACGGCGAGGCGGCGCACCTGCTGGCCCTGCTCGGCCTGCTGCACGTACCGGACGTGACCGTGGAGGCGGCCACGGCGCTGTCCGGCGGCGCGCCGTTCGACGTCGAGCGCGCGCTCGAACGACTCTGCGACGCCCACCTGCTCGACCCCGGCGAGCCGGGCCGCTACCACCCGCACGATCTCGTCCGGCTCTTCGCCGCCGACCTGCTGCCGCCGGGCGAGCGGATCGCCCCGCTCAAGCGGACCATCGGCTACTACGCCCAGTCGACGCGGGCCGCGGCCCTCACCAGCGATCCGCACCGGGTGCACTGCCTGTATCCGGAGCTGGACGCCCAGGGGCGCGGCTTCGACAGCGCGGAGGAGGCACGCGCCTGGCTCAGGACGGAGGAGGCGACCCTGCTGGCCGCCGCCCACCAGGCGATGGCGGACCCGGACGACGACATCGCCCGGGCCGGGGCGGGCATCGGCCTGGCCCTGTGGTGGTACCAGCAGGGCGCGTACCGGGTGGCGGGCTTGATCTCGCTGGGCGAGCGGCTGCTCGCCACGGGCGCGCGGCTCGGCGACCAGGTCATCACCATGGAGGCGCACGCCCACCTGGCCACGGGCCTGTACCTCAAGGGCGACTGGGCCAGGTGTTACGAGCAGCACGAGGGGCACCTGCGGCTGGCCCGGCTGCTCGGTGACCGCTTCAACGAGCAGCGCGCGCACGGCAACCTGGCCGGCACGCTGCTGAAGTGGGACCGCAGCGCGGAGGCGCTGGAGCACGCGCTCGCCCAGCGCGTGATCGCCCGCGAGATCGCGTCGGGGCCGGGCGAGCGCTACGCCCTGCTCGTCGCGGCGCGGGCCTGCATCGGCCTGGGGCGGCTGGAGGAGGCCGTGCGCACGCTGGAGGAGGGCGCGGCGATGGCCGACCAGGCGGGCGACACGCTGCGGCAGACCGAGTTCGCGGTGGCGCGCGGGGACGTGCTGCTGGAGCTGGGCCGGCCCGACGAGGCCCTGGCCGTGCTCACCGCCACCCTTGAGCCGGCCCGCGCCATCGGCATGAAGATGACCGAGGTGAGCTGCCTGGTCCGGCTGGCGCGCGCCTGCCGCCTGCTCGGCCGCACCGGTGAGGCCACCCGGTACAGCATCGAGGCGCTCGTGCTGGCCGAGCGGATGGGCAGCGCGTACTGGCTCCAGCGGGCCACCGAGGAACGCGACGCGCTGGCCCAGCGGTCGGTCCACGCGTGATCAGGGGGGCGGGGCGGTGTCCCTGAGCGCCAGGAAGAAGTCGACGCGGTCGGCCATCGTGGACAGGTCCCTGCCGGTCAGCTCCTCGATCCGGCGCACCCGGTAGCGCACGGTGTTGACGTGCACGTGGAGCTGCTCGGCGCAGGCGTTCCACGAGCCGGCGCAGTCGAGGAAGATCCCGAGCGTGCGGACCAGCTCGGACTGGTGCCTGCGGTCGTAGTCGAGCAGCGGCGACAGCAGCCGCGCGGCGAACGAGCGGCGCACGTCGCCGGGCACGGTGGCCAGCAACAGCGCGTGCGTGTAGATCTCGTCGCTGGTGACCACCCCGCCGCCTCTGGCCTCGGCCAGGCGCCGGGCGTGCCCGGCCTCCTCCACGCCGCCCTTGACGGCGGCGGCGCCGCTCAGCGCGCCGCTGACGCCCACGCACAGGCGGGTGTCGGGCAGCGCGGCCAGCACGCTCGCGCCGGCCCGCAACCGCTCGGCCAGCTCGGCGGTGCTGCCCAGGCCCAGCCGGTCGGCCGGCCCACCGGTCGTGCTCTCCCGAGGACGGTCGGCCGGCCCGGTGGTGGTGCCCGCGCGCAGCCGATCGGACGGTTCCGCGCCGGTGCCCGCGCGCAGCCGATCGGACGGTTCCGCGACGGCGCCCGCGCGCAGCGGGACGACGGCGATCGCGGCGTCCGCGCCGGCCGCCGCCACGATCTCGCGGCCGAGCAGCTCCTCGACGATCCGGCCGCCGAGCGTGGCGGGGTCGGGCCCGCGGGTGGCGCCGGGCCTGGGGGCGGTGACGTTCACGATCGCGTACGGCTCCGCCGCGCCCACCCCGCACGTCCGCAGCCTGGCGTCGAGCTCGGCGACCCCGGCCTCGCCCAGGGCGGCCATGACGAGTTGCTCGGCCAGGCGGCGCTCGACCCTGCGGCCCTCCTCCATGCGGCTGCGTTCGAGGCCGACGCAGGCGGCCAGCTCGTAGCCGAGGTCGGCCCGGTCCATGAGGTCGCCGTCGCAGACCAGCGCCCAGCCGGCGGCGCGGTGGCCGCGCCCGACGGGGAAGATCGTGTGCGCGCCGACCCTGACCGGCAGGCGCGGCGCCGTCAGGTACGCCTTGGCCAGGCGCTCCGGGTCGCCGGCCGCGCCGACGATCACCTCGCCGGAGGCGGACACCACGGCCCCGGTGACGCCCAGCTCGGCCGCGGTCAGCTCGAACAGCTCGCGCAGGTCGGCGCCCTCGGCGATGGCGGCGACGAGCCTGCGGTGCCGGCCGAGCGCGTCGCGCACGTCACCGGCCAGGCGGGGCACGACCGTCTCGGCCAGCGTCCTGAACGAGACCTCGACCGGCACCTCCAGCAGCGGCAGCCCGGCGTCGGCGCAGGCGGCCACCAGGTCGTCGGGCACGTGGCCGAGCCACGCCTGCCCGGCGCCGAGCGCGGCCACCCCGGCCTCGGCCAGCGCGGCCACGAAGCGGGCGGAGTCGCCGGGCTCGTGCCACCACATCAGCCCGGTCAGCACCAGCTCGCCGCCGCCCAGGTAGCGGCCGGGCTCGGGCAGGTCGGTGATGTGCACGGTGCTGAACTCGCGGGCCGGGTCGCCGGTGAGCAGCCTCAGGCGCAGATCGTCGATGGCCAGCAGGTCGGAGATGCGCACCTGTAGGAATGTACAAGCCGCAGGTTTCATCCGATGACCGCGATTTGACGTCGCGCGGATAGGCCGGCGGCGGGCGCGGTGCTCTACTCGGAGGATGACGCAGACGTCTGACGCGGTCCTTCACGGTGTCGGGGAGAGCGCGCGGCGGCCCGACGCCACGCTGAAGGTGACCGGCGAGTTCGCCTACGCCTCCGACCTGTGGCTGGACGGCATGGTGTGGGGCGCGACGCTGCGCAGCCCGCACCCGTCGGCGTGGCTGCGCTCGATCGACGTGAGCCCCGCGCTGCGCATCCCCGGCGTGCGGGCGGTGCTGACGCACGAGGACGTGCCGGGCGAGAAGTACTACGGCCTGGAGCACAAGGACCAGCCGGTGCTGGCCATCGACCAGGTGCGTTACCAGGGCGAGCCGGTCGCGCTGGTGGCGGCCGACCATCCGGAGACGGCCCGCAGGGCGGCGGCGGCCATCGTCGTCGAGTACGAGCCCCGCCCCGCCATCACCGACCCCCGCCGGTCGCAGCACTTCGTGCGCCACCAGCCGGTACGCCGCGGCGACACGTTCGAGGCCGAGGTCGTCGTGACCGGCGAGTACGAGGTCGGCATGCAGGACCAGGCGTTCCTCGGCCCCGAGTCCGGCCTGGCGGTGCCCGCCGAGGACGGCGGCGTGGACCTCTACATCGCCACCCAGTGGCTGCACGTGGACCGCGACCAGCTCGCGCCCTGCCTCGGCCTGCCGCCGGACAAGGTGCGCCTGACGCTGGCGGGCGTCGGCGGCGCGTTCGGCGCCCGCGAGGACCTGTCGATGCAGGTGCACGCCTGCATGCTGGCGCTGCGCCTGAACCGGCCCGTCAAGATCGTGTACGGGCGCGAGGAGTCGTTCTTCGGCCACGTGCACCGCCATCCGGCCCTGATGCGGTACGAGCACGGCGCCACCCGCGACGGCAGGCTGGTCTACGTCAAGGCCGACATCCTGCTCGACGGCGGCGCCTACTGCTCCTCCTCCCCCGCCGTGGTGGGCAACGCGGCGTCGCTGGGCGTGGGCCCGTACGAGGTGCCGAACGTGCGCGTGGACGCCACCGGCGTCTACACCAACAACCCGCCGTGCGGCGCGATGCGCGGCTTCGGCGCGGTGCAGGCGTGTTACGCCTACGAGTCGCAGATGGACCGGCTGGCGGAGGCGTGCGGCCTGTCCCCGGTCGAGATCCGGGTGCGCAACGCCGTCTCCCAGGGCTCCCGGCTGATCACCGGGCAGGTGATCGACGCGCCGGCGCCGCTCGCGGAGATGCTGCGCGACCTGGAAGCCATGCCGCTCCCGCCCGAGAGGACCGGCGACGACCTGCGCGGGCTGCCCGGCGGCGTCTCCCAGACCACGCACGGCGAGTCGGTACGGCGCGGCGTCGGCTACGGCGTCGGCATCAAGAACATCTGCTTCTCCGAGGGCTTCGACGACTACTCCACCGCCCGGGTGCGGGCCGAGCTGATCGGCGGCGAGCCGCACGTCACCGTGCACACCGCCGCCGCCGAGGTGGGGCAGGGCCTGGTGACCGTGCAGGCCCAGATCGCCCGCACCGAGCTCGGCATCCGGAACGTCACCGTCGCCACCGCCGACACCTCCGTCGGCTCGGCGGGCTCGTCGTCGGCCTCGCGGCAGTCGTACGTCACGGGCGGCGCGGTCAAGGCCGCCTGCGAGGCGGTGCGCAAGCGGTTCGAGGGGTTGCCGCCGGAGGAGGCGCTGGCCCGGTTCGGGCCGATCGAGGAGACGCGCGAGTACCGGCACCGGCCGACGTACCCCATGGACCCGCTGACCGGGCAGGGCGACTCGCACACGCAGCTCGCGCTGTGCGTGCACCGGGCGGTCGTGGACGTGGACGTGGAGCTCGGGCTGGTGAAGGTGGTGGAGCTGGCGGCGGTGCAGGACGTCGGGCGGGTGCTGAACCCGCAGGCGCTGGAGGGGCAGATCCACGGCGGCTCCGCGCAGGGGCTCGGGCTGGCGCTCATGGAGGAGATCCAGGTCCGGGACGGGCGCGTGCTCAACCCGTCGTTCACCGACTACCTCATCCCCACCATCCTCGACATGCCGCCCATGAACCTCAAGGTTCTGGAGAATCCCGACCCGGCCGCCCCGTACGGGCTCCGGGGCGCCGGCGAGCCCCCGACCCTGTCCTCCACCCCGGCCATCGCCGCCGCCGTCAGAGCGGCTACGGGACTTCGGTTGACTCGCGTTCCGATTAGGCCGGAAGATATCGCCTTGTTCGACAAGGGCCAGGCTCATTCCGCCCCTGCGGCCTCGCAGGTCAGCGACCCACCGGGACAGGGCCTGGTATGACAAGGGCTAGACAAGGGGGCATCCGATGGCAAGCGCGCGCGAGGCGGCGGAGGCGGAGTTCAGGCGCTTCGACACCGACGGCGACGGCCTGCTGACCGCCGACGAGATCAGGCAGGCGAACGAGGCGCTGGGCGGGCAGGGCGCGTCCGAGGCCGAGATCGAGGCGTTCATCCGGTCGGCCGACAGCGACGGCGACGGCACGATCAAGCTGGACGAGTTCGTCGCGCTGGTGGGTCACGGCCGCCACGAGAAGGCGTAACCCCGCCCCCGCGGGGTAGGCAACCCGGCATTCCCCCTGATCACGACGGGGGGAATGGCGGTGCTCGACAGATTCTTCGAGCTGACGGGGCGGGGCACCACCGTCGGCCGTGAGGTGCGTGGCGGGCTCACCACGTTCATGGCCATGGCCTACATCATCCTGCTCAACCCGATCATCCTCGCGGGCGCCAAGGACGTCACGGGCGCCCGGCTGTCGATCGGCGAGCTGACCACCTCCACGGCGCTGGCCGCGGCGATCTCGACGCTGCTGATGGCGTTCGTCGGCAACGCGCCGTTCGGCCTGGCCGCCGGGCTCGGCCTGAACGCGGTCGTCGCCTACCAGGCGGCCCCGCACATGACGTGGGCGCAGGCCATGGGCCTGGTCGTGTTGGAAGGCTTCGTGATCATCGTGCTGGCGGTCACGGGCCTGCGCACCCTGATCATGAACGCGATCCCGCTGGCGCTCAAGCACGCGATCAGCGTGGGGATCGGCCTGTTCATCGCGCTGATCGGCCTGGTGGACGCGGGCTTCGTCGCGTCCGGCTCGGGCACGCCGGTGCAGCTCGGCGCGACCGGGCACCTCACCGGCTGGCCGGTCGCGGTCTTCTGCTTCGGCCTGCTCCTGATGATCCTCCTGTACGTGCGGCGCGTCCCGGCCGCCATCCTCATCAGCATCGCCGTGACCGCGGCCCTGGCCATCCTGGTCAACACCGTCACCACCATCGACCCGGCCTCCTGGGGCGTGGTCGCGCCGCGCGTGCCCGAGTCGCTGGTCGCGGCGCCGGACTTCGGGCTGGTGGGGCACTTCGACCTGTTCGGCGGGTTCGTCCGGGCGGGGGCGCTGACGGCCACGGTGGTGCTGTTCACGCTGGTCCTGTCGGGCTTCTTCGACGCCATGGGGACGATCATCGGCGTCAGCGACGAGGCCGGCCTCGTGGACGCGCAGGGCCGGGTGCCGCGCCTGGGCCGCATCCTGACCGTGGACGGCGTGGCCGGCATGGTGGGCGGCGCGGCCAGCGCCTCGGCCAACACCGTCTTCGTCGAGTCGGCCGCCGGCGTCGGCGAGGGCGCGCGCACCGGCCTGGCCAGCGTGGTGACGGGCGCGCTGCTGGGGCTGACGCTGCTGTTCACGCCGCTGGCGGCGGTGGTGCCGGCCGCCGCGGCCGCGCCGGCGCTGGTGCTGGTCGGGGCGCTGATGATGATGCAGAGCAGGAACGTCCCGTGGGACGACCTGGAGCTGGCCGTGCCGGCGTTCCTGACGATCGCGCTGATGCCGTTCACGTACTCGATCACGAACGGCGTGGGCGCCGGCGTGATCGTCTACACGCTCATCAAGGCGGTCAGGGGGCACTTCTCGGAGATCCCCTGGCTGCTGTGGGTGGTCTCGCTGGTCTTCCTGGCCTACTTCGGCATCGACTGGCTGGAGGAGCTGTTCGCCTAGCGGATGTCGCCGCTGTTGCAGGCCACGCCGTTGTTGTCGACGTCGGTGTACCAGGAGTACTCCTCGTGCGTGCCCTTGTAGTAGGGCCCGTCGCCGGCCGCCACGGCCTCCTTGCAGCTCGCGTACCGCTTGTCGAGCCCGCCCCGCCCGCCGGTGGCGGGTGCCGTGGTGCCGGTCGTGCCGGTGCCGGTCTGCTGCGTGCCCGGCGTGCCGACAGTGCCACCAGTAGGGCCACCAGTGGGGCCACCAGTGGGCCCGCCTGTAGGACCACTGGTCGGGCCGCTGGTCGGGGGTGTGGCGGGCGGGCCGGTCTGCGGGGTCGTGGGCTGGCCGGGGGGCGGCGTGGTGCCGGTGCCGGGGCTCGGCGAGGTGCCCAGCAGGCGGGCCACCAGCGCTTCGGCGTCCTGCTTGGTGAAGCCGGCGATGCTCACGCTGTCGCCGTCCATCGGCTGGGTCACGATGGGCGCGGCGAGCACCGTCTTGGGCTGGTCGGCCTGGGAGGGCGCGAGCACGATCGCGACCGGCTCCTGCGCGGGCGCCAGCTCGTCGATGAGCTGGGCGAGCTTGTCCTTGAACGCCGGCGCGACCGCGATGCGCACGGAGTACAGGCCGTCGTCCTCGCGCAGCGACTCGATGCGCTGCACGGCGCTGATCGTGACGCCGTCCTCCAGCAGGTAGCAGGTGGTCTGCGCCTGGTCGAGCACGGCGGGGTCGCCGGGGCACGGCGCGGGCTTGGTCTCCCTGACGGGAGCGAAGTGGATGGGCACGGACAGGTAGCGCGGGGGCGCGCCGCCTAACAGCGGCGTGTCGGGGCTCCTGGTCATCAGGACGGCGACCGTGCCGAGCACGCCTGCGATGAGCACGACGAGCACCAGCGAGACGATCAGCACGATGGTGGTGAGTCTGCTGGCGGTCGGCTCCCCCGGGTCCGCGGCTGGCGGCTCTTCCGGCTTGTCCATCGATGACGATCCCATTCTGACGTTCGGGCTGCCGGTGAGCCTATCGAGGAGAAGGCGCAGCGGGGTAATCCGCCGGACGATCCGCGCCCGACGGCGAGACCGGAGGAAGAATGGAGGAGGAAACCTCCGTTCGCCGGGAAGAGTGACGGCATGAAAGTCGGTGTGCCCCGAGAGGTCAAGAACAGCGAATACCGAGTGGCGCTGACCCCCGCGGGGGTGCACGAGCTCGTCCGCCACGGCCATCAGGTCCTGGTCGAGCGCGACGCCGGCGCCGGCTCCGCCATTCCCGACGGCGACTTCGCCGCGGCGGGGGCCGTGCTGGTCCCCGACGCCGACGAGCTGTGGGGCGCCGCCGACCTGGTGATGAAGGTCAAGGAGCCGGAGGCGGAGGAGTACCACCGGCTGCGCAAGGGGCTGGTGCTGTTCACGTACCTGCATCTGGCGGCCTCGCCCGCCTGCACGCGGGCGCTGCTGGAGTCGGGCTGCACCGCGGTCGCCTACGAGACGGTGCAGACGCCGAACGGCGCGCTGCCGCTGCTGGCGCCCATGTCGGAGGTGGCGGGGCGGCTGGCGCCGCAGGTGGGCGCCTACCACCTGATGCGCTCGGCGGGCGGCAGGGGCGTGCTCATGGGCGGCGTGTCCGGGGTGCGCGCGGCGCACGTCGTGGTGATCGGGGCCGGGGTCTCCGGCATGAACGCCGCCGCCATCGCCCTCGGCATGCAGGCCGAGGTGGTGCTGCTCGACATGAACATCGACAAGCTGCGCCAGGCCGACGTGATCTACCAGGGCCACTGCCAGACCGTCGCCTCCAACACGCTGGAGATCGAGCGCGCGGTGCTGGAGGCGGACCTGGTCATCGGCGCGGTGCTCGTGCCGGGCGCCAAGGCGCCGAAGCTGGTGAGCAACGACCTGGTCAGCCGGATGAAGCCGGGCTCGGTGCTGGTGGACATCTCGATCGACCAGGGCGGCTGCTTCGCCGACTCGCGGCCGACCACGCACGAGGAGCCGACGTACCGGGTGCACGAGTCGCTCTTCTACTGCGTGGCCAACATGCCGGGGGCGGTGCCGCACACCTCGACGTTCGCGCTGACGAACGTGACGCTCCCCTACGCGCTGGCGATCGCCGACCTGGGCTGGCAGCGCGCGATGCGCGCCGACCCGGCGCTGGCGCTCGGCCTGAACACGCACGAGGGCCGCCTGACGAGCCGGCCGGTCGCCGAGGCGCACGGGCTGGAGTGGACGGCGCCCGCGGACGTGCTCGCCTGACCGGCCGTTTTTGCCGTGCCTCTGGGCATCCCGTGACCCAGGAGTTACGCTAAGTAGCGATCAGCTACTCACCGTAATGGACGGAGTGGTGATGTCCTTGCCGACCTTCCGTGAGAGCGCCGAGCGCAACTTCGACGACCTGGACGCCGACGGCGACGGCTTCCTGACCCGGTACGACTACATGGCGCTGGCCCAGCAGCGGCTGCAGCGGACCGGCGTGCGGCCGGACACGCCCGACGGCGAGGCGGTCATCGACGCGTTCCTCAACGCCTGGGACACCCACGCCCGCGCCCTGGACACCGACCGCGACGGGCGGATCAGCAAGGAGGAGTACGTCCGCTCCTTCGAGATCCTGGTCCGCACCGGCGCGCTGGAGGCGGTGCTGGCGCCCATCTCCAGGGCCACGTTCACCTTGGCCGACCGCGACGGCGACGGTCGGATCAGCTCCGAGGAGTTCCGCTCGCTGTGGAGCCGGCCGGGCACCGACCTCGCCACCGTCTTCGCCGAGGCCGACACCGACGGCGACGGGCGCATCTCGTTCGAGGAGTTCGCCCGTGCCCGCCACGGCCTGCTCATCGGCGGAGCCTGACCTTATGAAGAAACGCGTCAGGGCCCGGCGGGGGCCGGGCCCTGACGCGCTCGTCCGGTTACTGCTGCTGCGACGGGCTGGCCGACGGGGCCAGGGTCTCCATCGGCGTCTGCGGCTGGCCCGTGGGCTCGGGCGGCAGCGGCGCCTGGTCGGCCGTGGTGGTGATCGCGTCGTCACCGCCGCAGGTGGCGCCCGGCTCGGGCGTGTCGGGCCCGTTCTGGTAGCGCTTGATGAACGCCCCGATCTTGGGGTCGGCCGGGTCGGTCAGCTTGAGCTGGTGCCCCCAGGAGGAGATCACGATCGGGGACGGCAGGTTGGGGAACGGGCTCATGAGCATGTAGTCCTGCTGGCCCGTGGAGGAGGCGACCTCCTTCAGCTTGTCGATCTGCGCCTTGGGCAGGTCGGGCCGGTAGGTGATCCAGACCGCGCCGTGCTCCAGCGAGTGCACGGCGTGCTCGTTGTGGATCGGCTTGTCGTAGATCGCGCACTGCTGCCAGTAGTTGTTGTGCTCACCGCCCACCGGCGGCGTCTCCTTGTACGAGACGCTCTTCCACACGTGCTGGCCGGCCTCGTACTTCACGCTGGTCACGGCGTCCAGCGAGGTCTGCCTGGCCTGGTTGACCAGGTAGAAGCCGACCACGCCGACGAGCACCACGATGATGAGCCCGCCCGTGCCCCACATCAGCAGTGCGGCGCGGCGTTGTTTGCGCTTCTGCTCGGCCCGCAACTTCTGCAGGTGCTCGCGCCTCGCCTGCGCCTTCTCCTTCGTCATCGCTCCTCCATCGGCGTACCAACTCCGGGTCACCCTATGCCCTCCGGGCGTATGCGGAGAATAAGAGCGGCATAAGGGTCCGATCACGGCCCCGCTCACCTATGGGCCCGCAGGTGGGTACGCTGGAGCGGCCATGGAAAAGCCGGTGAGGAAACCCGTTCTGATCGTCTGCGGCGTGCTGGTGCTCGCCGTGGCCGCGTTCCTGCTGTTCGGCCGCGACGGCACGCCCGGCGACGCCTCGCCCGAGGCCGGGTTCGCCCGCGACATGGCCGCGCATCACGCGCAGGCCGTCGACATGGCGTTCATCATCAGGGACAAGGGCCCCGCCAGGGAGATCAGGAACCTGGCCTTCGACATCATCAACACCCAGGCCAACCAGCGCGGCATGTTCCTGGGCTGGTTGCAGCAGTGGCAGCTGAGCCAGGCGACCGACCAGCGGCCGATGGCCTGGATGAGCGGCCACGGGCACGGCGCCGCCGCCCCGTCCGCGACGCCCGGCGCTTCGGGGTCCATGCCGGGCATGGCCTCTCCCGACGAGCTGACCAAGCTGAAACAGGCGCAGGGCACGCAGGCCGAGGTGCTGTTCCTGCAGCTCATGATCCGCCACCATGAAGGCGGCGTGCAGATGGCCGAGGGGCTGCTGAAGCTGTCCACGCGCAGCGAGGTGGTCAGCATGGCGCAGAAGATCGTCGACGGGCAGAGCGGGGAGATCAAGCTCATGACGGAGCTGCTCAAGCAGCGCGGGGCGCAGCCCTACCCGTCCATCCTGAAGAGCCAGTGACGGTGGGCGCCGACGCGGTCGTCGTGGGCTCCGGGCCGAACGGCCTGATGGCGGCGGTCCTGCTGGCCCGCGCCGGGCGCGAGGTGCTGCTGCTGGAGGCGGCCGAGCGGTTCGGCGGCGGGCTGCGGTCCGGCGAGGTGACGCTGCCGGGGCAAGTGCACGACCTGGGCGCGACCGTGATGGCGATGGCGCTGGCCTCTCCCGCCTTCCGCGAGCTGGGCCCGCTCAAGGGCGTCGAGTTCGCCCACGCTCCCGTGGCCGCCGCGCATCCGCTCGACGGGCGGCCGGCCGTGCTCGTGCACCGCGACGTGCGGCGCACCGCCGCCGGGCTGGGCCGCGACCGGGGCGCGTGGCTCGGCACGGTGGGGGCGGCGGTGCGGGCCGGGTTGCCGCTGGTCGACCTGCTGCTCAAGCCGCTGGGGCCGTGGCCGGCCCGGCCTCGCGTGTTCGCGCAGGCGGCCAGGTTCGCGGCGGCGGCGGCGCTGCCCGCCACCACGTTCGCCCGCGCCGCCTTCCGCACCGCCGAGGCGCGGGCGCTGCTCGCCGGCATGTCCGCCCACTCCATGCTCGACCTGCGCGCCCCCGTCTCGGCCGGCTACGGGCTGGTGTTGTCGACGCTGGCCCACCTGGTGGGCTGGCCGGTCGTGCGGGGCGGCTCGCAGGTGCTGGCCGACGCGCTCGTGGCCGAGCTCAGGTCGCTGGGCGGCGAGGCGGTGGCCGGGCACCGGGTGCGGCGGCTGGCCGGGCTCGACGCGCCGATCGTCGTGCTCGACGTGACGCCCCGGCAGCTGCTCGCGATGGCCGACCTGCCGGCCGGCTACCGGCGGCGGCTGGAGCGCTACCGCTACGGGCCCGGCGTGTTCAAGATGGACTGGGCGCTCGACGGCCCCGTGCCGTGGCGCGATCCCGCCGTGGCCTCGGCGGGCACCGTGCACCTGGGCGGCACGCTGGAGGAGATCGCGCTCAGCGAGGCCGAGACGACGGCCGGGCGGGTCTCGCCCCGGCCGTACGTGCTGCTCGTCCAGCCGTACGCGGCCGACCCGACGCGCGGCGGGCACACGCTGTACGCCTACTGCCACGTCCCCCACGGCTGTGGCGCCGACCTGACCGACGCCATCGAGACCCAGATCGAGCGGTACGCCCCGGGCTTCCGCGACCGGGTGCTGGCCAGGCACGCCATGGGTCCGGCGGCGCTGGAGGCGGACAACCCCAACCTGGTGGGCGGCGACCTCGGCGGCGGGCTGACCAGCCTGACGCAGTTCCTGCGCCGCCCCGTCTGGTCGCCCGCCCCGTGGCGCACGCCGCTGCCGGGGGTGTTCCTCTGCTCGTCCTCGACGCCGCCGGGGCCGAGCGTGCACGGCATGGGCGGCTGGCAGGCCGCCCGCCTGGCGCTGCGCCACCCCGTCCGTTAGCGGGCGCCCTGCCACCCCGTCCGTTAGCAGGCCGCCCGCCTGACCCTGCGCCCCCTGCCGTCGATCGTCAGCGGCGGGTGTCGGCCATCTCCTCGGCGAGGGCGGCCGCGAACGCGTCCACGTCCTCCTCCGTCGTGTCGAACGCGCACATCCACCGCACCTCCCCGTCCGTCCAGTCGTAGAACCTGAACCGCTTGCGCAGCCGCGCGGCCACGTCCTCGGGCAGCACCGCGAACACGGCGTTGGCCTCGACCGTCCTGGCCACCCGCACGCCCGGGATGCGCCCGACCGCCTCGGCCAGCCGCCGCGCCATCTCGTTGGCCCGGCGGGCGTTGCGCAGCCACAGGTCGCCCGCGAGCAGCGCCTCGAACTGCGCCGAGACGAACCGCATCTTCGACGACAGCTGCATGAACGTCTTGCGCAGGTACTCGACGCCGGTGGCGGCGTCGGGGTTGAGCACGACGACGGCCTCGCCGTACATGAGGCCGATCTTCGTCCCGCCGAAGGAGAGGACGTCCACGCCGGCGTCGGTGGTCAGCGCCCGCATGGGGACGTCGAGCGCGGCGGCGGCGTTGGTCAGCCGGGAGCCGTCGAGGTGCACGAGCAGGCCCAGGTCGTGGGCGTGCGCGCAGATCGCGGCGATCTCCTCGGCGGTGTAGACGGTGCCGAGCTCGGTGGTGTTGGAGATCGAGACCACCTTCGGCTGGGCGCGGTGCACGTCGCCGAAGCCCCACGCCTGCCGGTCGATCAGCTCGGGGGTGAGCTTGCCGTCGGGCGTCGGGACGGTGAGCAGCTTGATGCCGCCCGCCACCTCGGGGGCGCCGCCCTCGTCGGTGTTGATGTGGGCGCTCTCGGCGCAGATGACCGCCTCCCACTGCGCGGTCATGGAGCGCAGGGAGACGACGTTGGCGGCGGTGCCGTTGAACACCGGCCACGCCCGCGCCTGCTCGCCGAAGTGCCGCTGGAAGACCTCCTGCATGGCCTCGGTGTAGACGTCGTCGCCGTAGGCGGTCTGGTGGCCGCCGTTGGCCGAGACGATGGCCTGGAGGATCTCGGGGTGCACCCCGGCGTAGTTGTCGCTGGCGAACGCCTTGAGCCGGGGGTCGTGCCGGGGGTTCAAGAAGTGAGGTCCAATCGTGTGCCGTTGATCTGCTCGGCGGGCCGGTCGTAGAGGCCGCCGATGGCCGCCGCCAGGTCGTTGACGTCGGTGAAGCCGGGGAAGCGGCGGTGCGGCTCGGCGGCCCGCATCGCGTCGTTGACCAGGGCCTTGACGACGAGGATGGTCGCCGCGCTGGAGGTGCCCTTGAGCGCGTCGGCCAGGGAGAGCGTCCACGCCTCCGCCGCCGCCTTGGCCGCCGCGTAGACGGCGCCGCCGGCGCTCGGCTGCTGTGCCGCCTGGGCGGAGACGATCACGAAGCGGCCGTTGTCGCTGCGGCGCAGCAGCGGCTCGAAGGCCAGCGAGACGTGCTGGAGGGTGCGGATCAGCAGGTCGTGCAGGACGTCCCAGTCGTCGAGGCTGGTCTCGGCGAACGAGGCGCCGCCGCGCCAGCCGCCCACCAGGTGCACCACGCCGTCCACGCGGCCGTGCTCGCGCTCGACGCGGTCGGCCAGGTCTTGGACGGCGGCGCGGTCGAGCAGGTCCACGTCCTGCTTGTCCACGCCGATCACCGTGTGACCCAGTTTCCGGAAATATCCGGACACGGCCTCACCGGTAGGCCCGCCGGCCCCGGTCACCAAAATGATCATGCTCGGAGTCCCTTAGTCGATTCGACCACGTCCGTCAGCTTACGGCGCAGTGCCTCGTAGAACATGCTGAGCGGGAACTCGTCCGGCAGCACCGCGTCCACCTTGGCCTTCTGCTCCTCCGGCAGCGCCGCCACGCCCTTGGCCCAGGTCGAGGCCGGGTGCGCGGCCACGTACGCGCTCACCAGCTCGTACGCGGCCAGCCAGTGCGCCAGCTTGGAGCGGTCGATGCTGTCGCGGTACAGCTTCTCGACCTCCCCGCGCAGGTCGGCCACCCCGTCCGCGACCCGCTCCCAGTCGATCGAGAGCCGGTTGTCGGTCCAGCGCACGATGTCGTTGCGGTGCAGGTAGGCGAACAGGAGCTGGCCGCCCAGCCCGTCGTAGTTGCGCACCCGCTCCCCCGTCACGGGGAACCGGAAGAGCCGGTCGAACAGGATCGCGAGCTGGACGTAGCGGGCGTACGGCACCCCGCGCCGCTCCAGCTCGACGGCCTCGCCGAACGCGGTCAGGTCGCAGCGCAGCTCCTCCAGCGCGTACAGCCAGTACGGCATCCGCTGCTTGATCATGAACGGGTCGAACGGCAGGTCGCCGTGGCTGTGCGTGCGGTCGTGCACCAGGTCCCACAGCACGAACGTGTCCTGCGCCAGCCGCTGCGAGGCCAGCAGCCGCTCGGCGTCCGGCGGCAGGTCCAGCCGCAGCGTCTCGACGGCGGCGCCGGCCACCCGCCGGAACCTGGCGGCCTCGCGGTCGGCGAAGATCCCGCCCCAGGTGAACCGCGCCGGCGCCTGCCGCACCGCCACCGTCTCCGGGAAGAGCACGGCCGAGTGGGTGTCGTAGCCGGAGGTGAAGTCCTCGAACGCGATCGGCACGAACATCGGGTTGTCGTAGCCGCCCGCCTCCAGCTCGGCCAGCCAGGCGGGCCAGATGGTGCGGATCCAGACGGCTTCGAGGTTGCGGGACGGGTTGCCGTTCTGGGTGTACATGGGGAACACCACGACGTGCTCCAGGCCGTCGACGCGCTGGGTGTCGGGGTGGAAGAGGTCGAGCGAGTCGAGGAAGTCGGGCACGCCGAGGTCCTGCTCCGCCCACTTGGTCAGGTCCGCCTGGACGGCCTGGAGGTAGGCGGCATCGTGGGGGAAATATGGCGATATTTCGCCCACCCTGTCGGCGATCTCCGCCACCAGCTCCTTGGCCCGGCCCTTCGACTCCGCCGGCACCGAGCCGTCCTTGACCTGGAGCGGCCGCAACTCCTCGACAGCCGCCTTCAGGCGGGCGAACAGCGCCGCCTTGCCGTCACTGTCCACGGCTTCGCGGGCCGCGCCCGTGCGGTCGTCGTCGCCGGGGAGCCTGGCGGCCCAGGTGACGACGTTGCGCCAGAGGGCGCGGTGGTCGTGGTCCTCGATGGAGTCGTCGCCGAACAGGTCGGAGTCGGCGAACACGACGACCCGCCCCCGCCCGTGCCGCAACGCGACGGCCAGCGGCTCGCCGGCCGGGTCGGCGTCGGCAGAGGTGGCGAAGAGCACGTCCGCCCCGTCGGCGACGAGCGTGCCCGCGCGGTAGAAGCAGGCCGTGCGCACCCCGGCCAGCAGCCCGGAGCCGCTGGAACGTTCCCCCAGCACCCAGGTCGCCACGCCCTGGTGCGCGTGACGCGGGTCGCGCACGGTGGTGTGCCGGACGTCCACCCCGAACCGCGCGAGCAGCTCGCGCAGGTTGTTGCCGTACTTGTCCTGCTCCTCCTCGGCCAGCACGACCAGGCCGCCGCCGCCCGCCACGAACGCCTCGACGGCGTCCAGCTCGGCGGCGGTGAAGACGGGGCTGCCCTGCCCGGTGGTGCGCTCCCACCGCTCGTCGGAGGGGTGCGCGATCACGAGGACGTCCTGCTCGGCCAGCGTCTCGGGGCCGAGCGGGCCGGCCGTGTGGGCGGTGACCGTGTGCCCCAGGTGCCGCAGCAGCCCGGCCGCGCGGGCGTAGCTGGTGTCGTCGGGATGGGCGGGGTTGACGGACTCGGCCAGCTCGCGCCGGATGGTCCACGACTCGTTGTGAGCCTCGTCGAACAGGACCCGGGGGAACGATCGCATGAAATTTCTCCTGCATCTGCCGCCTTACGCAGGAAAATATACACACATACCCGGCCTGCCCCGCTAGTCCCTCCCGGCTAGGCCGCCCCAGGGCGGACGACACCCGTCTCGTACGCGAACACGACGGCCTGCGCCCGATCGCGCAGCGACAGCTTCATCAGCACCCGCGCCACGTGCGTCTTGACCGTGGCCTCCCCCACGAACAGGTCCCTGGCGATCTCCGCGTTGGTCAGGCCGCGCGCCAGCAGCCGCAGCACCTCCAGCTCGCGCGGCGTCAGCTCGGCCAGCGCCGGCGACGGCACCGGCTCGGCGCGGCCCGCGAACGTGGCGATCACCCGGCTCGTCACGGCCGGGTCGAGCAGCGCGTCACCGGCGTGCACCACCCTGATCGCCTCCAGCAGCTGCTCCGGCGGCGACACCTTCAGCAGGAACCCGCTGGTGCCGGCGCGCAGCGCGGCGTAGAGGTTCTCGTCGGTGTCGAACGTGGTCAGCGTGATGACCTTCGGCGGCGCCGGGGTGTCGAGCAGCTCCCTGGCCGCGGCCAGCCCGTCGAGCCGGGGCATCGAGATGTCCATGAGGACGATGTCCGGCCGGGCGCGCCTGGCCACGGCGACGGCCTCGCGCCCGTCGGCCGCCTCCCCGACGACTTCCATGCCGGGGTCGCTCTCGACGACCATGCGCAGCCCGGCCCTGACCATCGCCTGATCGTCGGCGATGACTATGCGAATGCCCACACGCGGAGGTTAGACGCCAGGTGGCGCACTTGAACACCGCGCGAACGGCCTCGCCAAGCCGTACGCAAGTGAGTTCCAAGTCAGGACAGGCGCACGCTCTGCCTGATCCTCGTCTGGGTGGCGTCGTCGCAGGTGGTCTTGCCGCAGAAGTACATGATCAGCATGCTCTTGGGCTTGCGGTCGATGACGTAGCTGACGAAGGCGAGCCGGGCGCCGCTCGCCGGGTCGTGCAGGGAGCCGTCGAAGCGGGTGGCGGGGCTGCTGCCCGCCTGGTCCTGCACGGGCTTGTCGAGATCGACCTGGCCGGGGAGCAGGGCCTCCATCTTCGGTTTCATCATCTCCGCCGTGCCGCCGGCGTCGAGAGTGTCGGAGACCTGGACGTACACGCCGGCGACGCCCTCGGGGTCGCTGTTGACGATCTCCTTGACCTTGGACCAGTCGGCGCCGGGGCCGGAGACGAACAGGTCCTCGAACTCGGGGGCGTACGAGGACGCCACGGCGAACAGGTCCTGGTGGGTGCGCACCGTCCAGTCGCCCGGATAGTCGAAGGTGAGCGGGGCGGCGGTGCTGGTCTTGTAGGTCGCCCAGGTGTCGGCGCGGTTGCCGAGCACCACGAACGCCACCAGCGCGAGCGCGGCGACGGCGGCCACCAGCGTGGCGGCGACGATCGGGATCCGGCCGGGCCGCCTCGTCTTGGCGGCGCCGCCCGACTCCCGCGTGGCCTGCCCCGCCACCCCTGGGGCCTGGGTGAACGAGGCCGCGAGCTGCGGCGCACCGCCCGGCACGGCTCCGGGCACGGAGCGCGGGCCCGAGCCCGATCCTGCCCCGGGAAGGGAGTGCGGGCCCGAACCTGGGCCCGGCCCCGGGGCGGCGTGGGCGCCCCGCCGCTGCACGGGATACGGCCCGGAGTGCGGGCTCTGCCCAGGAGGCGGCACGAGGGGCCCCGTGCCGGGACCGGAGCCGAGGCCGCCGAACCGGTCGGCGAACGGGTCGGCGAAGGGATCGTGCTGGTTGTACTGGCGCCCGCTGATCGCATCGCGCAGCGCGGTCACGAACTCGGTGCAGGTCGCGTACCGCTGCTCGGGCGACTTGGCCAGCGCACGCATGATCACGCCGTCCACCTGCGCCGGCAGCTCGGGACGCAGCTGCGACAGCGGCGCCGGCTGCTCGGCCAGGTGCGCCCAGAGCAGCGCGATGTCGTTCTCGCGCTGGAACGGCAGCCGCCCCGACAGCGCCTCGTAGACCACGCAGGCCAGCGCGTACTGGTCGCAGCGGCCGTCGATGTGCTCCTTGTTGATCTGCTCGGGCGACATGTACCGGGGCGTGCCGATGAACTGGTCCGTCTGCGTCAGCCCGGAGATCGACGAGCGGTGCTTGGTGATGCCGAAGTCGGTCAGGTAGACGTGGTCGCCGGCGAGCAGGATGTTGGCCGGTTTGACGTCGCGGTGGATCAGGTCGTGGGCGTGGGCGGCGTCGAGCGCGGCGGCCACCTGCGCGAAGATCTGGTTCGCCTGGCCGATGGGCAGCGGCCCGCGGTCGTAGATGAGGCGGCGCAGGTCGAGGCCGTCCACGTACCGCATGGCGATGTAGAGGACGCCGTCGACGTCGGCGTTCGCCTCGTAGATGGGGATGATGTTGGGGTGCTCGATGCTGGCGACCGTCCTGGACTCCAGGATGAACCGCTGCCTGAACCTGTCGTCGACACTGAGCACCGGGTTGAGGATCTTCAGCGCCACCCGGCGGCTCAACCTCGGGTCGAGAGCCAGGTAGACGACGGCCATGCCGCCCTTGCCGACGATGTCCTCGATGTAGTACCCGGCCACCTCCTGGCCGATGAGCGATCTTTCGTTCAATGGCATCACGTCTCGATGGGGTGGCCGCAGTAGCCGCAGAAGCGGTGCGCCGGTCCGAGCCTCATACCGCACGAGGTGCAGTACTTGATCGCCGGGTCCGGCGCGGTCATCACCTGCTGCTGCTGCGGGACCACTTGGAACGACTGGGACCGCCGCACGACCACGGTCTGGTTGGCACCGTCGTCGAGCGGTGGACCGGCCGCCAGCGGCTGTGGCAGTTCTGTCTGTCTTTCAGGAGTGCGGCGGCGCCACAGCAGATACGCGCCACCCCCGGCGGCGATGAAGAGAATCGCCGCCGCCGCGATGTACGGCCACAGCGGCGTGGACTTCCCCGACTCTCCCGACACCTTCTTGGTGCCCTGGTCCTCCGGGCCGCCCCGCTTGGCCAGCGAGGTCTTCAGCAGCGTCGCGGCCACCACGTTGCCCGGGTAGAGCTCCAGCACGCGCTGGAATCCCGGCGCGGCCTCGGTGTAGTACTGCGTGTGGTAGCGGGTCAGGGCCGCCTCGAAGGCGGTGTCGATCGCGCCCCTGCGCGGCACGACCTTGGCGGCCGCGAGGACGGCGGTGACCTCCTTGACCCCGATCATCCTGCCGTCCTTGCCGCCGCCGACGAGCAGGCCGATGACGTGGCCGTCCTTGTCGCCGATGACCGGCGCGCCGACGAGGCCCTTGTCGGCCAGGCCGCCCAGCTTGACCGGCTCGTCCGTCTTCTTCTCGGGGTCGGCGAACGGCCTGCCCGCGCCGCCCGCCACGCCGCCCTTGCCCAGGTGGGCGATCTCGACGGTCTCCTTCACGTTCGGGCCGGGCCGGCCGAGGAAGCCTGCCACGTTCGTGGGCGCCCCCTCCTGCTCGGGCACCTTGTCGGCCAGCGGCGCGGTCGGCATGCCGACCGCGCCGGTGGCGGGGGTCAGCGGCACCAGCACGGCCGGGCTGTCGGGGTCGGGGCCGGCCTTGATGCACTTGACCTTGTAGCCGTCGGGGCTGGCCGGTGAGACGTTGGGGAAGGCGGTGATCTCGGTGGTGACGCTGACGATGCAGGTCGCGGTGTCGCTGCCGACGTCGTAGCACTCCTGGAGGTGGTGGTCGAGCAGGTCGTCGGAGACGTGGTGCTTGGCGTAGTCGCCGGGGATCTTCACCTTGTGGTGCTCGGCGAAGATCTTGTTGGCGGCGTAGACGGCGACGTTGTTGGGGTTCACCGCCAGGCGCCGCAGTGCCACGATCGTGCCGTCGGGGTTGATGACCGTGCCGGTGCCCACCGCGAACGGCAGGGTGTAGGAACGGTCCACGTGTTTCAGCTCGCCGATGTGATCGAGCAGGGTGATCTTCACGTGGGACACGGCTTCCAGCCGCACCACGGCCGGTGTCACCAGGTCGGTGATCCCGCTCGGATGCTCGTGGGCCGCGACCGGCGTCGCGATGAGCACCAGTGCCACCGCGGCGCCACCGGCAAGAGCTGTGAGGCGCGCCATCTCCGCTCCAAACACTGGAATAGGACCAGGTTCCCAATCACCTGGCGTAAGTCAATAGACCGCCGCATAGACAAGCGCTTGCTCGGGGACATAACGTACCGGGATGGGTTACGCGATCGGCGTCGATGTCGGCGGCACCTTCACCGACGTGGTCCTGAAAGACACGTCCGGCGCGATATCCGTGGCCAAATGTCTGAGCACCCACTACGACCCCATCGCCGGCATACTCACCGGCGTTACACGCGTCCTCGCCGGGCGTGACCCCGCCCAGGTCACGCGGGTGGTGCACGCGACCACTCTGGCCACCAACGCCGTCCTCGAACGCAAGGGCGTCCGCGTCGCCTTCGTCACCACCCAGGGCTTCCGCGCCGCCGTCCCGCTCGGCCGCTACGCCCGCGTCGAGGAAGACCGCTACGACCTGCGCTTCACCCCGCCCCCACCCCCGGTCGCGCCCGGCGACTGCTTCGAAGTGGTCGAGCGCGTCTCCGCCCGCGGCGCCGTCCTCACCCCCCTCGACCCCGATTCCGTACGCCGCGCCGCCGCCGCCATCACCGCCCGCGGGATCGAGTCGGCCGCCGTGTGCCTGCTGCACGCCTACGCGAACCCCGCCCACGAACGCCGCGTCGCCGAGATCCTGCGCGAGACCGTCCCCGCCGTCGTCACCTCCTCCGAGACCTGGCCAGAATTACGCGAGTACGAGCGGGCCACCACCACCATCATGTCCGCCTACATCGGCCCGCTCATGGCCTCCTACCTGTCCCGGCTGCGGGAACGGCTCGCCGGGATCGGGATCCGCGCGCCCGTCCACGTCATGGAGTCCAGCGGCGGGGTCATCTCCGCCGAACTCGCCGCCCGCCGCGCCGTCGCCACCATCGAGTCGGGCCCCGCCGCCGGAGTGCTCGCCGCGGCCGGGGCCGGATTCGCCGACGCGATCTCGTTCGACATGGGCGGGACCACCGCCAAGACGTGCGTCGTGCGCGGCGGGCGGCCCGAGATCACGCACGAGTTCCACGTCGGCGGCAAGGGCAGCTTCGGCGGGCGGCGCGCCGGCACCGGCGTGCCCATCAAGACCCCCGCCATCGACCTCGCCGAAGTCGGGGCCGGCGGCGGCAGCGTGGCCTGGCTCGACCCGCCGGCGCCCTGCGCGTCGGCCCCCGCTCCGCCGGCTCCTCCCCCGGCCCGCCTGCTACGGCCTCGGCGGCTCCGAACCCACCGTCACCGACGCCAACCTCGTCCTCGGCTACCTCTCCTCCGCCTCCATCCCCCTCTCGCCCGCACTCGCGGACAAGGCTCTGGACCGGCTCGCCTCACCGCTCGGCGTCACCCGCGAGCAGGCCGCGTACGCCGTGCACGAGATCGTCAGCGCCTCCATGGCGTCGGCGGTCCACGTCGTCACCGTGCAACGCGGCATCGACCCCCGCGGCTTCGCCCTCGTCGCCTCCGGCGGCGCCGGCCCCATGCACGCCGCCCGCATCGCCGCCCGCTTCGGCATCACCACCGTCGTGGTCCCCGCCCACTGCGGCGTCGCCTCCGCCGCCGGCCTCCTGTCCGGCGACCTGTCCACCGACCGCGTCCAGTCCCACCTCGACGCCCCCGACCCCGCCGCCCTGCTCACCACCCTCGCCGAAGCCGCCGCCACCGACCTCGCCGTCCCCCTCGGAACCCCCGGGGTGCGGGTCCACCGCTCGGTGGACGTCCGCTTCAAAGGCCAGTCCCACGACCTGACCGTGGACTGGTCCGACGACCGGGCCGAACTGGAGTCGCGCTTCTACCGCCGGTACGCGGAGGTGTACGGGATCACGCAACGCGGCGAGATCGAACTGGTCAGCTACCGCGTCCGCGTCTCCGTCCCCGCAGACCCCCTGGCGAACACGCCGGTGGCCGCCGCGTTCGAGCGCACCACGCCCGACACCAGCACCCGCGAGGGCCACGCGCCAGAAAGCACCACGCACAGCGGCAACGCGCCCGGAGGTAACGCGCCTGCCCCCGCCCCCGCGCACCAACCCAGCGCCGGTACGGCGAGCGCCCAAACGGAGGAGCCCGGCGCAACGCGCACGGCGAGCACCAGCAGCGCCCGCGGAGGCAAGGCGCCCACCGGCACCAGCGGCAGCGCACCCACCGGCAGCGCCCGCGTGGGCCACGCGGCGGGAAGTAGCGCGGGCGAGGGCAGCACGCCGGGAAGCAGCGCCAGCGAGGACAGCGCGCCCAGCGGGAGCACGTGCGGGGGCAGCACGCCGGGAGGCAGCGCGCCCGGAGGCAGCGCGCCGGGAGGCAGCGCGCCTGCCCCCGCCCCCGCGCACCAACCCGGCGCCGGTGCGGCGAGCACCCGAACGGAGGAGCCCGGCGCAACGTGCACGGCGGGCACCGGCGCCCGTACGGCGGGCATCGGCACCCCAACGGCGAAACCAGGCATGACCAGCGCCACCCCCACCACCAGCACCACCACCAGGAGGGCGTACTTCCCCGAGTGTGGGGGCTACGCCGACGTGCCGGTCCACACCAGGCGAACCCTGGCCGCAGAGCCCGACGCCACCGTCGAAGGCCCCGCCGTGATCGAGGACCCCGAGTCGACGATCGTCGTCCTGCCCGGCTGGACGGCCACTCTCACGCCCGCCCAAGCCGTCCACCTCGTCAGGAGGAGCCGATGACCGCCGATGCGCTCACCGCCGAGGTGCTGAGGAACGCGCTCGTGGTGGCCGCCGAGGAGGCCAGTATCGTGGTGGTCCGCTCGGCGTATTCGACGTTCATCGTCGAGGGCTCCGACGCCTCGGCGGCGATCCTGGACGCCCGGGGCCGCCTGATCGCCCATTCGATGGCCACGACGCTGATGAACAGCATGGCGCTCAAGGTCGCCCTCCCCGAGCTCCTCAAGGACGTCCCGCCGCGAACGATGCGCCCGGGCGAGGTGTACGTGCTGAACGACGCCTACCGGGGCGGCGTGCACACGAACGACCTGCTCGTCTACCGCCCCGTCTTCGTCGGGGACGATCCGGCGTACTTCACCGCCACCATGATCCACGTCTCGGACCTGGGCGGTCTGTCGGCGGGCGGGATGGCGCCGCTGGCCACGGACATCTTCCTGGAGGGCCTGCAGCTGCCGCCGGTCCGCCTGGTGACGGCCGAGGGTGTCGTGGAGCCGGCGATCGAGGCGATTCTGCGGGCGAACAGCCGCACCCCGGACAAGGTCATGGGTGACGTACGCGCGCTCGTGGCCGGCACGAAGGTGGCCGCCGCCCGCCTGGAGTCCCTGATCTCGGAGTACGGCGAGCACGGCCTGGCCGAGGGTGTCGACGCCTACCTCGACCACACGGAGGCCAGGACCAGGGCGGCGCTGGCGGAGCTGCCGGAGGGCCGGTTCGAGGCGTCGTACCCGATCGACGACGACGGGATCGACCCGGACCGGCGGCACCACGTCCGGGTGGCCGTGACGCTCGGCGGGCGTACGGCGGCGCTGGACTTCGCCGGCACGGACCCGCAGGTGCCGGCGGCGATCAACGCCTCGGCGTCGCAGTCGCTGGCGGCCGCGGTGTTCGCCGTGCGCTGCTTCCTCGATCCCGCGATCCCGATGAACGACGGCTGCCTGCGCGCCATCGAGGTGCACCTGCCGGAGGGTTCGCTGCTCAACGCCCGTTCCCCGCATCCGTGCGGTGGCCGGTTCGTCCCGATCTACGCCGCTATGGAGGCCGTCTTCCAGGCGCTGTCGGACGCGGTGCCGGAGCGGGCCATCGCGGCCAGCGGGATCCTGCAGCCGTTCTCGATCGCGGCGGTGGGGGCGCCGTACTGGATCCACCTGTCGTACGACTTCGGCGGCGTGGGCGCGCGCCGCGGCCTGGACGGCCCGGACGCGACGGGCGTGCACTTCGGGGTGGGACGGAACTCGGTGCCGCAGGTGGAGCCGGTGGAGAGCCGCTGCCCGCTGATCGTGGAGTCGATCGAGACGATCCCCGACTCGGGCGGCCCCGGCCGGTATCGGGGCGGGCTGGGCTCGCGCACGGTGTACCGCTTCCTGGCGGACTGCCACGTGACGACCCGCGGCGACCGCCTCCGCCTGGCCCCTCCGGGCCGCGAGGGCGGGCTGCCGGGCCGGCTGGGCGGCTTCTACCGGCGGCGGGTGGACGGAACGGTGGAGCGGCTGGCGTCCAAGGTGAACAATGTCCGGTTCGCGGCCGGGGAGGCGTTCATCGTGGAGACGACGGGCGGCGGCGGCCTGGGGCCCCCGTCGGAACGGGACCGGGAGGCGATCCTGGCCGACCTCGACGCGGGACGCGTGTCGGCGCGGGGCGCGGCCGAGGACTACGGAGTCAGCCTCGAATCAGTATCGGGAGTCTCGCCCTTGCCTACAGCGTACTTCCCTCACTTCGAGTGACGAGGCCGCCACGCCTCGGCTCCCCGCCGCACGGCCGCGTGCACCGCCCGTGCCACCCGGGCCCCCCATTCCGACCGCGGCCCGCCGAACATCTCTTCCTCGCCCGCGACGGGCGCCGCCACGCACACCGCGTCGGACGCCGTGCCCGTGCCGGCGAAGCCCGTTTCGACGAGGGCCTGGGTCTTGGCCTCGGTGACCGTCATCACGGTGTTGACGAGCGCCGCGTCCGTCATGGCCACGGGCAGCACGACCACGATGTTGATGGTGCCGACCCGGATCGGCGCCAGCTCGGGGTCGGCGTGCCCGTCCGGTGCGGCGGCCCAGGTGGGGACGCGTAAGCCGACGGTGGCGTACGCCTCCACGCCCCCGTCGGCGGCCCGGACGCAGCGGTCCACGGAGGCGGCGGTCATCATCCCGACCCCGGCCCCGCCGGAAGGGCCCAGCGACACCAAATGGTCGACCGGGTCCATCCGCGCGTACCCGGCGACGACCTGGGCGTTCAGCACCCACTCGCGGACGCCGATCCCGCCGCCGAGGATGGCGGAGGAGATCATCCGCCAGCCGGGCCCGAACTCCCAGAGCAACGCCCCGAGCCGGGTTCCGTCCTCCTCGCGGTAGCTGAGCTTCACGGCCCTCCTCGTACCAGGTGCACGACGGGCCGCCCGTCGGGGCCCGGCTCGATCTTGACGTGCGCGTCGAAGTGCCGTCCGACGAGTTCTTCGGTGAGGACGCGGGCGGGCTCGCCGGCGGCGGCGGCCCGGCCGCCGGTCAGGAGCAGGAGGGAGTCGGCGTAGAGGCCGGCGACGGTCAGGTCGTGCAGGGTCGTGACGACGGTGAGGCCGTCGGTGCGGCGCAGCCGGTCCACCAGTTCCAGCACCTGCTGCTGGTGGCCGAGGTCGAGGGCGGTGGTGGGCTCGTCCAGCAGCAGCGCGGGCGCCTCCTGGGCGAGCGCCCGGGCGAGCACGACGCGTTGCCGCTCGCCGCCGGACAGCTCGCCGACGCGGCGGCCGGCCAGCGCGGTCAGGTCGAGCCGCTCCAGGACGGAGCCGGTCACCTCGCGGTCGTGGCGGCTCTCGCGGCCGAGGTAGGGGATGTACGGGGTGCGTCCCAGCAGCGCGTAGTCGAAGACCGTCATGTCGGGCGGCAGGGCGGGCGTCTGCGGCGCGTACGCCAGCAGCCTGGCCCGCTGGCGCGGCTTGAGCTCGCGGGACGGGCGGGAGCCGAGCAGGATCTCGCCCCGGTGGGCGACCAGCCCCATGAGGGCCTTGAGCAGGGTGGACTTGCCGGCCCCGTTGGGTCCGATGACGCCCACCCACTCGCCCTGCCGCACCTCGAAGCTCACGCCGTCGAGGACGTCCCGCTCCCCGAGCCGTACCGACAGACCGTGTGCGCTGATCACGTGCTCACCTGTCCGGTCATGTGCTCGCCCGTCTGGTCATGCGCAGGACGGCGACGAAGAACGGCGCGCCCACGAACATCGTCACGACGCCGATCGGCAGCTCGGCGGGCGCGATCACGGTGCGGGCCACGAGGTCGGCCAGCACGAGGAACGCGGCGCCGCCGATCAGCGACAGCGGCAGCACGATCCGGTACGAGCCGCCGGCGATGCGCCGCACGACGTGCGGGACCACGATCCCGACGAACCCGATGAGGCCGCTCACGGCGACGGCCGCCGCCGTGGCCAGGGACGCGGCCAGCAGCACCATGAGCCGCACCCGGGCGGCGGGCACCCCGAGGCTGGTGGCCTCCTCGTCGCCGACGGACAGCACGTCCAGCATGCGCCCGTGCAGCAGGAGCAGCACGGCGGAGACGGCGGCGTACGGCAGGACGAGCCAGAACTGGTCCCACCCGCCGCCGACGTCGCCGAGGATCCAGGAGTAGATGCGCTGCAGCTCCTCGACCTTGAACTGCTGGACGAACGTCTGGATCGCGGTCAGGAACGAGGTGACCGCGACCCCGGCCAGCACCAGCGTGGCCGTGCCGCCGGCCCGCCCGGCGGTGTTGCCGAGCGTGTACGCGAGGAACACGCCGCCCACGGCCCCGAGGAAGGCCGCCACGGGGATGCTCCCGGCCACGGACGGCAGCAGCACGATGGCCGCGGTCGCCGCGAGCCCGGCCCCGGCGGCGGCGCCCAGCAGGTACGGGTCGGCGAGCGGGTTGCGGAAGACGCCCTGGTACCCGGCGCCGGCCATGGCGAGCAGCCCGCCGACGACGGCGGCGACGAGCACGCGGGGCAGCCGCAGCTCGTACAGCAGCCCCTGCTCGACGGGCGCGAGCCCGGAGTCGACGTGGACGAGCGGCAGCCAGTCCACGACCTGGAGGACGACCTGCCAGGGCGAGATGTCGGCGGCCCCGCCGAGCAGGGCGGCGATCATGGAGACGGCCAGCACGACCAGCGCGCACACCACCCACAGGGGTCTGGCCCTGGACGGGCCGGCCTGGGTCACCACGTCAGCTCGTGCCCGCCTTGGCGACCGCGGTGCCGATGGCCTCGGCCAGGTCGACGACGCGGGGCCCCCACCGGGAGGCGATGTCGTCGTCGAGCTGGATCACGCGGTCGTTCTTGACGGCGGACAGGTCCTTCCATCCCGGCCGCTTGGCCAGGGTGTCCTTGCTCTGCCGGCAGCACTTGACGTCGGCCAGGAAGATCAGGTCGGGGTCGGCCTGGGCGACGAACTCGGCGGACAGCTTGGGGTAGCCGCCGGCCGCGTCGGGCGCCTTGTCGGCGATGTTGGTCAGGCCGAACAGGCCGTAGATCTGGCCGATGAAGGTCTGGGACGTGGCGGCGTAGGGGGTGGTGTCGAGCTCGTGGTAGTAGGTGAGCTGCTTGCCCTTGGGCGCCTGGGCGGCCAGCTTGCCGATGGCGGCCTTCATGCCGGCGACGACCTCGTCGGCCTTGGCCTTGTTGCCGGTGGCGGCGCCGAGCTCGGCGATCTCCTCGTACGCCTCGTCGAGCTTCTTGGCGGACGGCTGGAACAGGACGGGCACGTTGACCTTGCCCAGCTCGGCCACGACCTTGTCGAGGTCGTCGGAGACGATGACGAGGTCGGGCTTCTTGGCGACGATGGCCTCGACGTTCGGCTTGAAGCCGGACAGGTCGGCCTTGGGGGCCTCGGGCGGGTAGTTCGACTGGTCGTCGACGGCGATGACCTGGGGGCCGGCGCCGATGGCGAACAGCGTCTCGGTGTGGGTGGCCGAGAGCGAGACGATCCGCTCGGGTTTCTTGGCGATGGTGACCTTGCCGTTGGCGGCCTCGACGGTGACGGGGAAGTCGCCGGAGGAGGCGGCGGTCGCGGCGGTGGTGGGAGCAGCGGACGGGGGCGCGGACGTGGTGGTGTCGCCGCCCTGGCCGCATCCGGCCAGGAGGAGCGTTCCCAGCAGCGCGCCCGCGAAGGCCGTGCGTACGGGCCTCACGAGAAGTCCTTTCACACTGTTCGGAACCGAGAGACCCGCGTTGAGGGACGGATCACCCTTTTCCACGAGGGTTGATGACGTCAGCGCGGAGGCAGGCGACCTGGCTATGACAGTTGCGGGACAGCGCCGGACTCGCACCGGACTTCGCTGCGCTCTGCGCATCGGACAAACGTTATCAATGCCCCAGATGCCGCCCGCGTCAAGGGGCGAGTTGAGCCCGCGCCTCGGCGATGATCCGCTGCAGCCGCAGGCCGTGGGCGGCGTCGAGGGGGTGGCCGCCGCCCGCGCGCACCGTCGTGGCGAACTCCTCCGCGATCGTCTCCAGCGGGTCGTCGTCGAAGTGCGGCAGGACGGCACTGCCCGCGCGGCCGTACACGGCGATCGTCTGCGGCGGCGGGTCGCCGGCGGCGGTCATGCACAGGGACACCTCGCTGACGCCGCCGCCCTCGTGCTCCAGCAGCAGGCCCACCCAGCCGAGCGGGTCGCCGTGCGCGCGCACGCCGGTGACCCGGCCGAGCGCGGCGTCCAGCACGTCGATCAGGTGCGGGCCGACGTCGAGGAGCGGGCCGTGCGCGCGCCGCCAGGGGGTGGCGAAGGGGTGGTCGCCGAGGAGCATGCCGGAGATGTTCGCGGCGTGGCCGCCGAACGGCTCGATCTCGGCGCAGCGGGCCAGGAACGCGCGGGTCTGCGGCGCGTACCTCAAGGTCAGGACCATCTGGGACGCCACGCCCGCCTCCGCGACGGCGGCGGCCACCCGCTCGGCCTGCTCCAGGGTCTCGGCCAGCGGCTTCTCCAGCAGCAGCGCCTTCCCGGCCCGGGCCGCGCGCACGGCGTACTCGGCCTGCACGGCGGGCGGCACGCAGAACGCCACCGCCTCGCAGTGCTCGAACAGCTCCTCCACCGTCGCGAACACCGGCGCCCCCAGCTCGGCGGCGGCCTCCGGCCTGCGGGCCCACACCCCCGCGAGCCGCGTGTGCGGCCCCTTCGCCAGCATCGGCACGTGCGCCATCCGCGCCCACGGCCCCGCCCCGATCAGTCCCACCGCCACCGGCTTCTGCAGATCGCTCATCGGTGCAACCTACGGCCGCGAGCGCCACCGCTCAACCGCGTGCTGGGGGCGGTGCGCGAGCGTCCCCGAGTCGATCACGAGGGTCTGGCCCGTCAGGCAGCGCGCCTCGTCCGAGCAGAGGAACGCCACCAGGCTCGCGACGTCGTCCACCGAGCAGGCCCACGGCAGCAGCCGCTCGGCCTGCTTGACGGCGAGCTGGTCGGGGGTCAGGGCGCGCTCGGCGGCCGGGGTCAGGACGAGGGCGGGCGCGACCGCGTTGCAGCGGATCCCGCGCGCGCCGTACATCGTCGCCACGTACCGGGTGAAGCCGAGCAGCGCCGCCTTCGACGCCCCGTACGCGGCGTGCACCGTGTCGCCCGCCAGCGCGGACACCGACGACGTGAGCACCATCGCGCCCCCGTCGGGCATGACGGGCACCGTGTGCTTGACCATGAGCATGGCGCCGCGCAGGTTGACCTCCATGGTGCGGTCCCAGACGGCCACGTCGAGGGTTTCCAGCTCGCGGTCCCGCCCGTACACGCCGTGGTCGAGCACGGCCGCGTTCGAGTGCAGGACGTCCACCCGGCCGAACGAGGTGACCAGCGTCGCCACCGCCTCCTCCACCTGCTTGTCGTCGGAGACGTCGCAGGTCAGCGCCATCGCCGTGCCGCCGCGCGCGCGGATCGACGCGGCGGTGGCCCGCGCGCCGGCCGTACGGAGGTCCAGCACGCCGACGCAGGCGCCCTCGGCGGCGAGGCGGGCCGCGCAGGCCGCGCCGATGCCGGACCCGGCGCCCGTCACGAGCGCCACCTTCCCGTCGAACCGCCCGCTCACCACTCCACCAGCAGCGACGTCAGGCCGCGGCCGACGATCGACCTGCGGTAGGTGATGTCCTGGCCGGGCGCGAGCCGCAGCCCCGGCAGCCGCCGCCCCAGCACCTCCAGTGCGGTACGCAGCTGCAGCCGCCCCAGCGCGGCCCCCACGCAGAAGTGGATGCCGTAGCCGAACACCAGGTGCTCGGCGGCGTTCGGCCGGTCGATCACGAACCTTTCGGGGTCGGGGAAGACGCTCTCGTCGTGCCCGGCCGAGTCGGTGGACAGCAGCACGAGGGCCGCGCGCGGGATCGTCACGCCGTGCAGGGTGACGTCCTCGGCCGCGTACCGGAAGGAGCCCAGCGAGGCCCCGTCGATGCGCATGCACTCCTCGACGGCGTTCGCCACCAGCGCGGGCGGCACCGGCCAGACGCCCTCGCGCAGCAGCCGCAGGACCGCGTTGCCGAGCTGGTTGGGCACGGTGTCGTTGCCTCCGAGCAGGATCGTGGAGATCAGCTCGACGACCTCGCGGTGCGTCAGCTCGGCGCCGATGAGCGAGGTCATCAGGGACGTGAAGTCGTCCTGGGGGTCCTTGGCCCGGGCGGCGACCAGGCGGTCCACGTAGTCGAGGTAGGTCAGGAAGCCGTCGGCCAGCTCCAGCTGCCGCTCCGGCGGCTGCGGCGACAGGAAGAGCTGGAACCAGTCCTTGACCCGGGCCTGCACGAACGCCTCGTCCGCCTCCGGCACGCCGATGAAGCGGGCGGTCAGCTTGATCGACGGCTCGTGGCCGAGGTCGGTGACGAAGTCGGCGTGGCCGCGCGGGGCCACCCGGTCGAGCAGGTCCTCGTTGAGCCGCCGGAAGTCCTGCTCCATGGCGGCCACCGCGCGCGGCGTGAACGCCTTCGACACCGACCGGCGCAGGCGCGTGTGGTCGGGCGGGTCCACGTTCGCCACGAAGCTGGACAGGAACGAGCCGTGCTCGCCGAGCTTGTCCCGCGTGGCGCGGGTCAGGCTGCGCGAGATCGTCAGCGAGCCCCTGGAGGAGAAGCGCCGGGGGTCGCCGTACGCGGCCCGCACGTCGGCGTACCGGGTCAGCACGTACGCGCCCAGGTGCTCGCTCTTGAACACCGGCGCCCGCGCCCGCAGCCCGGCCAGGAACGCGTAGGGGGCGGCGACGTGCCAGGCGGCGCCGACGTCGAAGTCCTCGATCATGGTGCCAGGATCCTCCGCGGGTTGACGACGAGCATCTGGTGGATCTGGTCGTCCGTGACGCCTCTCCGGCGCAGCGCGGGCAGCACGTCGCGGGAGATGTGCAGCAGGTGGTAGTGCGGGTGCCGCTGCCGGACGACGTCGGCGTCGAAACGGTCGTTGAAGCAGTACGAGTCGTGACTTAAGACCATTTTTCCGGCGTGCCCCCGCGCGCAGAGCTCCGCCACGATCGCCACCCGGTCCTCGAACGGGCTGATCGTCTCGATGCCGAACCGGTCCATGCCCAGGTACGACCCGTTCGCGATCAGCTCCTCCAGGTACGCCACGTCCGTCGAGTCGCCCGCGTGCCCGATCACCACCCGCTCCAGGTCCACGCCCAGCGAGGCGAGCAGCTTCTGCTGGTCGAGCCCGCCCCTGGAGGCGCTGTGGGAGTGCGTCGTGATCGGCGCCCCGGTCTCCAGGTGCGCCTGCGCGACCGCCCTGAACACCCGCTCGCACCCCTTCGTCATCCCGAGGTGGTCGGAGGCGCACTTCAGCACGGCCGCCTTGACGCCGGTGCGGCCGATGCCCTCCGTGAGGTCCCGTACGAAGAACTCGGCCAGCCGGTCCGGCCCGCCGAACAACGACCCCGGGCCCCGGTTGCCGAAGTACGGCGGCAGCGCGTCGTAGGTGTAGAGGCCGGTCGCGGCCACGATGTTCACGGAGGTCAGCTCGGCCACCCGCTGCACGGCCGGGACGTACCTGCCCAGGCCCACCACCGTGAGGTCCACGATGGTGTCGATGCCGGCGGCCTTGAGCGCGTCCAGCTTGCCCGCCGCCTCGCGCGCCCGCGCCTCCAGGTCCCAGCCTTCCGGGATGTCCGGCCAGTTCCACAGGATCTCGGGGCTCAGGCCGAAGACGTGCTCGTGCATGAGCGTCGCCCCGAGGTCGGCGACCGGCCCGCTCACGGTTTCAGGCACGGGAACCTCTCGTGCTCGAACGGCCGGTTCACCCGCAGCCCGAGCCCGTCGGTCTGCTTGTACGGCAGGCCCGTGTAGAGGGCGTCGGCGTCGAAGTAGGTGACGGTGAAGGACAGGCGCGGGGTGTCGCGGCGGTTGGCGGGGGCGCCGTGCACGGTCAGGGCGTGGTGCACGGTCGCGTCGCCCGCCTTGAGGTCGAGCGGCGGCGACAGCTCCAGCTCCTTCAGCCAGGGATGCTGGGTGAGCTGGTCGTCACCGGGACGGGTGAAGCTCCGGCCCAGCAGGCCCAGGCGGTGCGAGCCCTCGTAGAAGCGCAGCGACCCCATCTCGGCGGGCACGTCCGACAGGGCCAGCCAGACGGTCAGCATGGCCGAGCGGTCCATCGGCATCCACGGGAAGTCCTGGTGGAACTCGGTGGCGCCGTGCTCGCCCGGCTCCTTGACGAGCAGGTTGGTCACCTGCACGCGCACCGCCCGCACGCCGCGCAGCAGCCGGACGGCGGTGCGGCCCATGGCGGGGCTCATCGTCAGCGCGGCGAACGCCTCGTCACTCGCCGCGATGTCCCTCGACTGCCCGAACGCCTGGTCGACCAGGCTCTCGTGCCGCTTGGAACGCGCGTCGAGATACCCCGCGGCCCGCTCACGCAGCTCCTCAGCGGCTTCGGGCGGGACCATCCGGGCGAGCCGCACCCACCCGTGCTCGTGGAAGAACGCCGCCTCGTCGTCGCTCGCCTGACGCACCGGGATCTCCATGCCCCCAGTCTGGCACCTAAAGCAAGCGCTTGGTAAGCCCCGAACCGCTCCCGCCTCTCAGCGGACCTGCTCCGCCAGCCACGACGCCAGCCGCGCCACCCCGACGTCACCGCGGCGCACTCCTTCCAGGACCTCGACGGCCGTGGCAGGGTCCACCTTCGGCAGCGCGCCCCCGTTCAGGGCGAGAAAGCGCAGGGCCACCAGCCAGGCGAACGGACGGTTACGCTCGCTGAGAGCCTCGACGCGCAGGAGGCTGTGCAGAAGCGCGGCCGCCTTGCCCGCGAGCGACGGGTAGACATCGTCACCGATCACCGTGGCGGCATGCCTGGCCTGCGCCGCCACGAGCGCGCCGTAGTCGAGCACGCCCGGGTCGCCGGGCATCTCCTCGGCGAGGATCAGCATGGCGCGCACATCCATGGGGGTCACAGCCGCTCCCAGCGCTCGAGCCACTCGCCGTCCCGCTCGAGCACCTCCCCGATGAACTGGCGGGCCGCGGCGCGCTCGGCGTCGATATCGCGGCTGATCAGTGACGTGATGTAGTCCTGCACCGTTTGGCTGCGGTCAGCGGCTCGAGCCTTGATCTCCTCGAGCATCTGATCCGGCACTCGGATGTTCAACTGCTTCACCCTTTCATGCTAGCTCCTGCTAGCAACATCAAGAAGAACACGAGGTGCAGCCGCTCCACTCCGAATCGTCGCGGTTTCTGGAGAGCCGCTATGCTCCAAGCAAGCACTTGGTAGAAGCGGAGGCGGGTGTGCGGCGGTTCAGGTTCGGGGCGGTGGTGCGGGAGGCCGGGTCGGGGAAGGAGTGGGCGGAGAAGGCCAGGAGACTGGAAGGGGCCGGGTTCGACGTGCTGCTCGTGCCCGACCACCTCGTCGGGCCCAGGTTCGCGCCCGTCGCGGCGCTCACCGCGGCCGCCTGCGCCACCACCCGGCTGCGGGTCGGCACGCTCGTGTTCGCCAACGACTTCCGGCACCCGGCCGTGCTGGCCAAGGAGGCGGCCACGCTCGACCTGCTGTCCGACGGGCGGCTGGAGGTGGGCGTCGGGACCGGGTGGCTGGCCGGCGACTACGCGGGCGCCGGGCTGGCGCTGGAGCCGCCCGGGGTGCGGGTGGAGCGGCTGCGGGAGGCCCTGGCCGTGCTCAAGGGGCTCTGGGGCGAGGGGCCGTTCCACTACGAGGGGCGGCACTACCGGATCGCGGGGCTGGACCAGCGGCCGAAGCCGCTGCAGAAACCCCGGCCGCCGCTGGTGATCGGGGCGGGCGGGGCCAGGATGCTGCGGCTGGCGGCCGAGGAGGCCGACGTCGTGAACATCGGGACGCGGGTGCGGCCCGACGGCAGCGGCCCCGATCCGCGCGACGCCGGGCCGGAGGCGCTGCTCGGCAAGCTCGCCGCCGTGCGGGAGGCCGCCGGGGAGCGGTACGCGCGGCTCGAACTCGGCACGAGCGTGCTGCAGGTGGGCGAGCGGAAGGCGGAGGAGGCGTGGAGCGCGGCCGACAGCAGCCGACTGGACGCGACGCCGCAGGTGCTCCTCGGTACGCGGCACGACATCGCCGACAAGCTCCGCTACTGGCGGGATGAGCATGATATTTCGTATTTCGTGGTGCACCACGAGCGGGATCTCGCCGCCTTCGAGTCCGTCGTGGAAGACCTGGCCTCAGGGTGAAATCGGGCGTGCCCGATGATGGGACACATGAACGACATGCTGCTTCTCCGGCACGGTGAGACCGAATGGAGCAAGGCGGGCAGACACACCGGCCGTACCGACCTGCCTTTGACGGAGCACGGCGAGGAGCAGGCCAGGGCCCTGGCACCCGTGATCAAGGAGACGTACGAGCTGGTGCTGGTCTCCCCCGCGCAGCGCGCCCGCCGCACGGCGGAGCTGGCCGGACTGACCGGCTACGAGGTGGACGCCGACCTGTGGGAGTGGGACTACGGCGGCTACGAGGGCATCACGACGCCGCAGATCAGGGAGACCAGGCCGGGATGGTACCTGTGGCGTGACGGCGTGATCCCGGGCGACGCCGAGCATCCGGGCGAGAGCGCGGCGCAGGTGGGCGCGCGGGCCGACCGGGTGATCGAGCGGGCCATGGCGGTGGAGGGCCGGGTGGCGCTGGTGGCGCACGGGCACTTCCTGCGCGTGCTGGCCGCCCGCTGGCTGCGCCTGGCGCCCGAGGACGGCAGGCTGCTGAAGCTGGACACGGGCACCTACTCGCGGCTCGGGTTCGAGCACGCCGAGCCGGTGCTGCTCAACTGGAACGCGCCCGTGTGCTAGCGACTCAGACCTTCGTGCGCAGGGCCGACTCGTGCAGGGCCCTGCTCACCAGCCAGCCCCGTAACGAGCCCAGGCTGGGGTCGTAGGACAGCGGCTGCTCCCAGAGCGCGCTGAACACGTGCTGAGTGACCTCCTCCGCGTACGCCTGGCTGCCGGTGACCTTGACGGCGACGCCGTACACGTACGGGCCGTGCTGGTCGTAGGCGTCGGCGAGCGCGTCGAGGTCGCCGGCCGTGAGGCGGGCGCACAGGTCCATGTCGCTCATCAGTCGCATCCCAGCGTCGCGGCGGCACGGACGAGGTCGCGGGCGAGCGCGGGGTCGCCCTCGGCGGCGTACGGGAAGCAGCCGGGCAGCCACCGGTTGGCCAGCAGCCGGCAGAAGTCGACGGCGTCGGCGGAGAGGAGCACGCCGACGTGGTCGGAGGCCGGTGAGAGCGGGATCGTCCAGGAGCCGCCGCCGGGGCCGGTCAGCACGATGGTGACGGAGACGTCGCGGCGCGGCCCTTTCGCGTTCATGGCGCGCGGCAGCAGCGCCAGGCCGAACTCGGCGATCATGCGCACGTGCTCGGGCCGGGGCGCGGCTCTGGAGCGGTCGGTGGCGGCCCTGATGTCGTCGGCGTGTGTCCACGTCTCGAACGTGCGCTGCACCAGGGCCTGGCGCAGCGGCGCGCGGACGGGGACGGGGCTCGGGCCGGCCAGCGTCACCTCCACGTCGAGCAGCACCGCGCTGCCGGCGGAGACGCGTTGCAGCAGGGATCCGGCCTGCTCGCGCCAGCGCCGGTGGACCGGCGCGGCGGGCGCGGCCACCTCCGTGCGGGGCACGCCCATGAACGTGGCCACGGTGGCGTCGTTGGCGGCCAGGTGCTCGACCAGGCCCCTGACCGTGCCGTGCCTGGCGATGGGAGCCTCCCAGTCGGGCGGGCTCAGCTCGCTCAGCAGGTCGTCCATGAGCGCGACCTGCTCGGCGTAGGGGGCGGCGACGGTGGCGACGGGCGTGACGGCCGGGCTGCGGCGCCGCCGCGCCATGGACAGCACGGCCTCGCGCAGCGGCGCGGGCGGCCTGACGGCCGTCTCCGGCTCGTCGAGCAGCGCGATGGCGGCGCTGCAGTCGGGGCACGAGGAGACGTGGTCGTCTGGGCTCTGCCCGTTGTAGAGGTAGGAGTCCGTCATGGCCACCTCCGCAGCCGACGCTAACCCGGCGGGCTCCCTGGCGCCAGGCGGCAGCCGGGGAAGGGTGCCAGAAGCGTCTCACGCCAGCGGCCCTCAAGGTAGTCGCGGGCGCGTTTTCCCCAGTCGAGCAGCCGGGGGTCGGGCTCGACCTCGTCGTCGAGGCCGAGCGCCGCGTCGCGGGCGCGCTGGGTGGCGAGGTGGTCGTCGAGGGAGACGGCCCAGACGGTGACCGCCTCGGTGTCGCAGAAGAGCACTTCGTACAGGCCGACGAGGGTGTGGCCGTGCTCGGCGAGCAGCGGGGCCCGTTCGGTGCGTACGGCGTGCAGGTAGTCGAGGGCGGCGCCGGGGCGGACGCGGGCGTTCTCGAACAGGTAGAGCTCGGCGGCGGGCGCCTGCCCGAGCGGCGGGCAGCCGGGGGCGGCGCCGAGCGGCCGGGAGTACGCCGAGAAGCGCAGGTCGTCGATGTCGGACAGGAACAGGCGCTCGTCGACGCCCTGGTAGATCTCCATCATCTGCCGCCAGCCGCCGTCCCAGCCGCCGTGGCAGTCCCACAGGGTGACGGCCTTGAACTGGGGGTGCCCGGTGATGCCGACGGCGTAGAAGGCGCCGACGAGGTCGATCTCGCGCGAGCGGATGGACATGCCGGAGGTGAGCTCCGGGGCGGCGCGCTCCTCGTCCTCGCGTTTGTAGCGGGTCAGCCAGGTGAGGTACTCCAGCGGGCGCCTGGAGTTCATGGGCCGGAAGTCGACCTCCTCGATCAGGTGGATCGCGCGCCGCACCACGCCTCCTCCGCCCCGAAAAGCGTCACCAAGCGATTGCTTGGGACAAGAGGATAGGCGATCAGGCCAGCGCTTGGGAAGGCTGGGGCCCCCGCCCCGTCAGCCACTCCAGGACCCGGCGGTGCCCGGACGCGGCGTCCTCGAAGTGACCCCAGTGCCAGTAACGCGGCTGGTCCCTGATGCCGGTCACCCAGGTGCGGTAGGAGACGGAGGCGCCCGTGGTGGCGGGCGCCACGCCGTATGTGCGGATCACGACCTTGCCGCCCGGCGCGAACAGCACGTCGTCGGCGATCGGATACAGAGTCATCTGGTCGAGCATGACCCCGATCCTGGCCAAGGGACGAGGCCGGGCGGTTACGCCACCGGCGCGCCCTCGTTACGCGAGGCGCGCCGGTGTGAACATGCTGTTACACGAGGAGGCCGTCGAACTCTCCGTCCTTCACCCCGAGCACCAGGGCCCGGATCTCGTCGCGGGTATAGATGAGGGCAGGGCCGTCGGGGAAGCGCGAGTTGCGCACCGCGATGCCCCCGTCGGGGAGCGCGGCGAGCTCGACGCAGTTGCCCTGCGAGTTGCTGTAGCGGCTCTTGCGCCAGGCGACCTGGGTGAGGTCTGCCGCCGGCATGCCGTTGTAGGTCTGGTTCATCTACATCTTTCTGAGAAGACCGCCGATGAGCTCGACGGTGCCCCCTGGCGTGGTGCTCTCCACGCACAACTGCTCCATGGCCGTGAGGTACGGATCGATGTCCTCACGTTTGTCCAGGTACAGGGCACCCCAGAGCTGCTCGACGTAGACAACGTCCGACAGATCGGACTCGGGAAACCGCAAGATGCTGAACGCGCCCCCTTCAGCGGCGTGCTTGCCGAACCTGAAGGGCATCACCTGGATGGTGATGTTGGGAAGGGCAGCGACTTCCAGCAGATGCTGGAGCTGCTCGGACATGACCTCCCGCCCGCCGATGGTCCGCTTGAGCGCCGCCTCGTCGATGACGGCCCACAGCCGGGGTCCGTCTTTCTGGGTGAAGCGCTCCTGGCGCTGCATGCGCATGTGCACGCGCCGTTCGATTCTCTCGGGACTCGCATCGGGGTTGCCAAGCTGGAAGACCGAACGCGCATACGAGGCCGTCTGCAGCAGGCCGGGCACGAACTGCACCTCGTAGGTGCGGATCACGCTGGCGGCCTCCTCCAGGCCGATGTACGTGGTGAACCACGACGGCAGCTCGGCCGAGTACTTGTGCCACCACCCGGGGGTGTTGGCCTCGCGAACCATCTCCAACAGGGCACGGCGTTCGGCATCGTCGACGACGCCGTACAAGGTGAGCAGGTCTTCCACGTCACGTGTCTTGAAGCCCACGCGGCCGAGCTCCATGCGGCTGATCTTGGACTCGGACGCCCGGATGTGGAATCCGGCCTGTGCCCGGTCCAGCCCGCTGGCCTCGCGGAGACGCCTGAGACTCGCCCCCAGCATGATGCGCCGGACGGTTGAACCGGTCCCGGGCGGATCAATCGACACGTGCTGCTCCTTGGTCCTATCCCTGAGGGTCGTTTCCTTGCAACACGGCAGGACCGCACCGTTCTCGGCGGCGCCCACCGCACGTAGCGAACTGCACCCGCGATTGCCCCTTTTGTACGGGCGACCGCAGGGTAGCGGAGTATGCACCTACAGTCTGTCACTTCACGGCCGAAAGATCATGGGCCGCGGACAAGATCCCCTTTCCCCCATATTGACCATTTGAGGGCAACCGTAGCGCGTGCACGAGTTGTCTGCACGTGCATTCGCTCTTGCACCTGCACGAGAGTTTGAAGCAGAATGATCACGTGCAACCCACCACGGCACACGGCCAGTGGACCACGTTCGATTGGTGGCCCCCTGTCGGCTGGTGGCCGGAGGCCGCCCGCGATCTGCTGGTCCCCGGCCCGTCCATGAGTGCCACGTTCGTGCTCCCGCCCACCGCCGCCTCGGTCCATTCCGCCCGCAGCTTCACCGTGGGCGCGCTGACCGGCTGGGGTCTCGGCGAGCTGGCCGACAACATGGAGCTGGTGGTCTCCGAGCTCGCCACCAACGCGCTGCGGCACGGCCTGTGCCTCGACGACCCGTGCCGTCAGCGCTCGGTCCACATGTCCCTCGTCCGCCGGGGGCCGCTGGTGACCAGCGCCTTCACCGATCCCGGCTCCTCGGTGCCGGTGCTGCGATACCCTGGCCCCCTTGACACCGGCGGCCTCGGACTCCACATCGTCGAATCGCTCAGCCTCCGCTGGGGCTGGTCCGCACTCGCGCCTCACGGAAAGATCGTCTGGGCAGTCCTCTCCTGACCGGGGGTGATCTGCATTACCGTGGATGGTCATGGCTCACGGTGAGTCCCGCGCGCGACCCCATGAGAGTGCTGACAGATGGAAGATCACCTGCTCGGCTGGCTGCGAACACTGGACGAGGACAGGCTCGGCCGCATCCTGGCCAACAGGCCTGACGCCATCGCCGCGCCCTGGCCCAGGCGGCTCGACACCCTGGCCCAGCGGCTCGGCAACGCCGTCGCCGTGATCGAGACCCTGCGCCGCCTGCCGTTGCCCTGCCTCCAGGTGGCCGAGACCGCCCTGGCCATGACCCGCCCCACCCCCGAGTCGCTGGCGCGCTTCCTCAGCAGCCCGCCCGAGGAGGTGACGCCCTGGCTGGAGCACCTCTACGACCACGCCCTGGCCTGGCCCGACGACGAAGGCGTCATCCGGCTCGCCGAGGGCGTCTCCCGCTGGTGGACCGCTCCGCTCAGCCTCGGCGAGCCCCTCAGCCACTACCTCAACGCCTGGTCGATCAGCAACGACGCGCTGCACACGCTCGCCCGCAACCTCGGCCTGCCCGTGCAGGGCAACAAGCGCCGCATGATCACCCGTGTCATCGAGGCGCTCAGCGACACCGACCGCGTCAGGGCGCTGATGCGCCACGCCCCCGAGGGCACCGTGCCGCTGCTCGACCGCTTCGCCTGGGACGGCCCCGCCCTCGCCGTCGACGGCGCCAGGTTCGTCAGCCCCGGCACGCCCGAGCGGTGGTGCGCCGACCACGGCCTGCTCTTCCGGCCGAGCTGGCACAAGGCCGAGATCCCCCGCGAGGTGGCGATCTGCCTGCGCGGCTCCGGCTACCACCCGGCCTTCCTGCCCGACGCGCCCGAGGTGGCCACCATCCCGGTCGACCCCGAGGAGGTCGACCACCTGATGACGCTGGCCGCGCCGCACGTGGTCGAGCGCTGCGCGGCCCTGCTCGACAACGCCTCCAAGACGCCGCTGCCGCTGCTCAAGACCGGCGGCGTGGGCGTGCGCGAGATCCGCAGGGTGGCCAAGGAGACCGGCTGCGACGAGGACGAGACCCGCCTGCTGCTCGAAGTGTGCGCGGTGGCCCGGCTGCTGGCCTGGGACGAGCCGTCCGGCGGCATGATCCCCACCGAGCGCTTCGACCGGTGGCGCCTCGACGAGGGCTCGGCCCGGCTGCGGGTGCTGCTGGCCGCGTGGTGGCGGATGGAGCGGTCCTCGCTGCGCAAGACCGACGGCAAGTACGGCACCCTGCTCGGCGACGACCCGGCCGGCCCCGTGCTCGCCCAGGTGCGCCGGGCCGTGCTGGCGGTGCTCGCCCAACTGCCCGCGGGCACGGCGTTCGCCGACCGCGACAGCCTGATCAGCAGCGTCCACTGGCACGCCCCGCTGATCGACCGCGACCTGCTGCGCGAGTGCGCGCCCGCCGTGCTCGACGAGGCCAGGCTGCTCGGCCTGCTGGCCAACAACACGCTGACCGACCTCGGCCGCGCCCTCGCGGGCCTGACGGCCGGGCCCGGAGACGAGAACGACGACGCCGTCCCCATGGTCGAGCACGACCCGATGCTGGCCGAGGCGGCCACGAGGGCGCTGGCCAGCGTGCGCAGGAGCGCGTTGTTCGGGCCCGACCTGACCGCGGTCGTCACGGGCCCGCCGTCGGCGGAGCTGGCGGCGCTGCTCGACCGCTGCGCCGACCGCGAGTCGCGGGGCGCCGCCTCCGTGTGGCGCTTCACCACGCCGAGCGTGCGGCGCGCGCTCGACCAGGGCTACGACGCCGACGAGCTGCTCGACGAGCTGGCCGGGGTGGGCACCATCCCGCAGCCGCTCGAATACCTGGTCCGCGACACCGCCCGCCGGCACGGCGAGGTGACGGTGTCCACGGTCGGATGCGTGGTGCAGGCCACCGACACGGGGCTGCTGGCCGAGATCGCCGCCAACCGGCGGCTGATCCGGCTGGGCCTGCGGCTGCTGGCGCCCACCGTGCTGGTCAGCGCGGCGCCCGCCGACCGCACGCTGGCGGCGCTGCGCGAGGCCGGCTACTCCCCCGTGCCCGTCTCCGACACCGGCGAGATCACCATCCACCGGGTCAGGGCCGAGGAGAGCGCCCCCGGCAAGCTCATCCTGCTGCCCGGCGGCCAGGTGGCGGAGCTGTCGGAGTTCCCCGGGCTGGCCGAGTACGGGGCGCTGCCCCACATGCTGGCCGAGCCGCCGCCCGACCCGTACGAGCACGCCCGCCGCCTCGTCGCCGCCGGCCGCGCCGACGACGAGAAGAACGGCCGCACCTGGGCGATCATCGGCAGGATGGCGACCAGGCTGCCGACGGCGCAGCAGTCGCTGCTCGGGTTCGTGGTCGACCGGGGCGTGCGCGCCGGCATCACGCTGGCCGACGGGCTGACCGCGACGATCAGCCACGGCGAGCTCAAGGGCGGCGCGCTCGACGCCTGGTGCGAGGAGGCCGGCGACTACCTCGAATTCCCCCTCGCCGAGATCGTCGAGGTGCGCGGGGCTTACTGAAGGGGCCTACTTGAGCGGCTTCGCCTTCTTCAGGTTCGCCACCAGCTCCTCCAGGAACGTCGCGTACCCCTGGTAGCTGAACGGGGCCTCGGCCGACCACGGGTAGAGCTGGCCCGCCTTGACCGCCGGGAGCTTGGCGAAGGTCGGCTTCTTCATCATCTCCTCAGGCTTGAGCGCCTGCGTACGCGTGTCGTAGAGGATCACGTCGGCGTCGTACTCGTCGGCGTTCTCCCAGCTCAGCGTCTGGAAGAAGCCGCCCTCGTCCACCTTGGCCGGGGTGACGACGTTCAGCCCCGCGTTGACCATGTGCACGATGTCGGGGTACTCGGGCGGATTGACCACCCAGAACGCGTCGGCGCCGCCGGACACGAGCAGGATCTTGAGGTTCCTGAACTGGCCGAGCTCCTTGGTGGCCGCCTCCATGCGGGCCTTGGCCTCGGGCACGCCCTCCATGCTGGCACCGAGTGACTTGGCGAGCTCCTCGTACCTGCCGATGACCTCGGTGGCGCTCTTGCCGGTGAGCATGATGCCGGCGGTCGGGGCGACCTGCTCGATGGTGTCCTTGGACTTCTCGGGCACGTACCAGAGGGTGCCGTTGATGTACATGCTGCTGACGAGCAGGTCGGGCTGCAACGCGATGTACTGCTCGACGTTGAACTCGTCCCACACGTTGCCCAGGCCCGTGACCTTGGTGATGTCGACGTTGCCTGCCTGCGGGTCCTTGCTGCCGTCCTTCAGCTTGTGCGGGCCGAACACGCCGATCGGGCGCACGCCGAAGTCCCACAGGGCGGCCGCGGCGCCCACCTGGGCGACGATCCGGGTGGGGACCTTGGGCTGCTCCAGCTTCTTGCCGCGGTCGTCGGTGAACGTCCACGCCCGGGCGGGGGCGGCGGAGGAGGCCGCGGCCCCGGGGCTCGCCTGCGTGGCCGACCCGCCGTCACCGCATGCCGCGAGTGTCAGGGCCGCCGCGAGTCCTGCCGCGCCCGCCAGGAAGCCCCTGCGAGCCAGTACCGGTCCCGACATGTACATCTCCAATGGTTAGGCTTGCCTTCTTGTACGGGCATTAGATTAGCCTTGCCTAAGTTTGACTCGCTACGAGAGGGGGTCGGGTGCGCCCGGCTGAGATAACGGTCACGGCCGGAGCGGAACAGCGGGACGACGGGCGCAGGGCCAAGGGGCGGCCCTCGATGCTCGTCGCCGGGCTGATCGTCACGGCCGGCGTGCTGGCGCTGGTGGCCATGGCGAGCGTGGCGCTGGGCGCCCGCTCCGTGTCGTTCTCCACCGTGATCGACGCGTTCGTGGCGCCGGACGGCTCCAGCGACCACACCGTCATCCGCGAGCTGCGCGTCCCGCGCATGCTGCTCGGCATCGGCGTCGGCGCCACGCTCGGGCTGGCCGGCGCGCTCATGCAGAGCCTGACCCGCAACCCGCTGGCCGACCCCGGGCTGCTCGGCATCGACCAGGGCGCCGCGCTCGGCGTCACGCTCGCGCTCGGCCTGTTCGGGCTCACCGACCCCGTCGTCTACGTGTGGTTCGCCTTCGGCGGCGCCGCGCTGGCCTCCGTCGTCGTCTACGCGCTGGCCTCCGCCGGCCGCTCCGGCTCCAGCCCCGTCCGCCTGGCCCTGGCCGGAGTCGCGTTCGGCATGGTCTGTACGGCCATCGCCTCCGCCATCCTGCGCATGGACCCCCAGACCTTCGACCGCATGCGGTTCTGGCTGACCGGCTCGCTGGCCGGGCAGACGGCCGACACGCTGGGCCGGCTCGCCCCGTTCATGATCGCCGGGCTCGTGCTCGGGCTGCTCCTCGCCAGGCCGCTCAACATGCTCGCCCTCGGCGACGACGCCGGCAAGGCGCTCGGCGTGGCCGTCAACAGGACCAGGATCCTCACCGGCGTCGCCGTCACCCTGCTGTGCGGCGCCGCCACCGCCGCGGCCGGGCCGCTGATGTTCGTCGGGCTCATCGTGCCGCACGCCGTGCGCGCCCTCGTCGGGCCCGACCAGCGGTGGGTGCTGCCGTACTCGGCGCTGGCCGCGCCCGTGCTGCTGCTGGGCGCCGACGTGATCGGCCGGCTCATCGCCCGGCCGGGCGAGGTGCAGGTCGGCATCGTGTGGGCGGTCATCGGCGCGCCCATCTTCATCATCCTCGCCCGCCGGAAGCGGGTGGCGGCGCTGTGAACGTCCGCGTCGGCCCCTGGTCCGTACGGCTCGCGCCGCGCGCCCTGCTCGTCAGCGTCATCCTCGTCGCGATCGGCTTCGCCGTCACCGTCGCCGCCCTGTCCACGGGCGAGTTCACCGTGCCCGTCCCCGACATCATCTCCGCGATCTTCGGGCAGGGCCCGCCCGTCGCCGAGCTGATCGTCGGCAAGCTGCGCGCCCCCCGCGTGGTGACCGGGCTGCTCGTCGGGGCCGCGTTCGGACTGAGCGGGGCCATCTTCCAGAGCCTGACCCGCAACCCGCTCGGCAGCCCCGACTTCATCGGCTTCACCGCCGGCGCCTCCACCGGCGGCATCCTCGCCGTCGTCGCGGGCGGCTCCGCCATGACGATCGCCGGCGGCGCGCTGGCCGGCTGCGTCGTGACCGCCGTGCTCGTGTACGCGCTCGCCTACCGGGGCGGCGTCCAGGGCTACCGGCTGGTGCTGGTCGGCATCGGCGCGAACGCGCTGCTGCTCGCCGTCAACTCCTACCTCCTGACCAGGGCCAACATCAACGACGCCGCCAACGCCGGTGCCTGGCTCACCGGCAGCCTCAGCGGGCGCGGCTGGGACCACGCCGTCCCCGTCGCGCTGGCCCTGCTCGTGCTGCTGCCGCTGTGCGCGTTCATCGCCCGGCCCATGCGGATGATGGAGATGGGCGACGACGCCGCCAAGGCCATGGGCATCAAGGTCGAGGCCGTCCGCGCCGTCGCCGTCACCGCCGGCGTGCTGCTCGCCGGCGTCGCCACCGCCGCCGCCGGGCCCGTCGTCTTCGTCGCGCTGGCCGCGCCGCAGCTCGCCCGCCGGCTGACCCGCTCCCCCGGCGTGACCCTCGCCTCCTCCGCCCTCATGGGCGCCGTGCTGCTCACCGCCGCCGACCTGGCCGCCCAGCGCGTGCTCGCCCCCACCCAGCTGCCCGTCGGTGTGCTGACCGCCGCCATCGGCGGCACGTACCTCGTCCTGCTCCTGCGAAAGGACCGCCACTGATGGACTGCCGCCTCTCCGGCACCGGCCTCACCCTCGCCTACGACCAGCGCGTCGTGGCCACGGGCCTGAACGTGACGATCCCCGACGAGTCCTTCACCGTGATCATCGGCCCGAACGCCTGCGGCAAGTCCACCCTCCTGCGGGCGCTGGCCAGGATGCTCAAGCCCAAGAGCGGCGCCGTGCACCTCGACGGCGACGTCATCACCTCCCTGCCGTCGAAGGAAGTGGCGCGGCGGCTCGGCCTGCTCCCCCAGAGCTCCATCGTCCCCGACGGGATCACCGTCGCCGACCTCGTCGCCCGCGGCCGCTACCCGCACCAGAAGCTCATGCGGCAGTGGTCGAAGGCCGACGAGGCCGCCGTGTCGGAGGCCATGCGCGCCACCGACGTCGCCGAGCTCGCCGACCGGATCGTGGACGAGCTGTCGGGCGGGCAGCGGCAGCGGGTGTGGCTGGCCATGGCGCTGGCCCAGGAGACGCCCATCCTGCTGCTCGACGAACCCACCACGTTCCTGGACATCTCCCACCAGATCGAGGTGCTGGATCTGTGCGCGGACCTGCACGAGCAGGGGCGGACGATGGTGGCAGTGCTGCACGACCTGAACCAGGCCTGCCGGTACGCGACGCATCTGATCGTGATGCGCGGCGGGGCCATCGTGGCCGAAGGGGATCCCACCGAGATCGTCACGTCGGAGCTGGTGCGGGAGGTGTTCGAGCTGCGGTGCGAGATCATCCAGGACCCGCAGTCGGGCACGCCCCTCATCGTCCCCGAGGCCCGGCGCCGCGTCCCCGCCTCGTCCTGACGCCCCTTTCCCGCCGTACTTCGGCGGGGGTCCTTCTGGGGAGGAGGGAGGGCGAGGCACGCGTCGCCTTCGCCCCCTCGGGCGCCATCGCGCATCGCTCCATCCCGCGCCTCGCGCCGCCCGCACGCGGCGCCTCCGCAGCGGCGGGATCGGGCCGTGCGCCGCGCCTTCGCGCGCGCCCTCGTGGGCGGGCTGCGGCGCGCGGTGGCCGGAGGTGCGCGGGAGGCGCCCTACGCACGGTGGCCGGAAGTGCGCGGGAGGCGCCCTACGCACGGTGGCCGGAGGTGCGCGGGAGGCGCCCTACGCACGGTGGCCGGAAGTGCGCGGGAGGCGCCCTACGCGCGGTGGCCGGAGGTGCGACGCGGTCCCGAGGGGGTCTCAGGTGAGGGTGGTGGCGAGGGTGGTGAGGGCGGTGAGGGTGCGGTCGCGGCCGTATTCCGTCTGGAGGACGTCCGCGAGCTCCGCCTGCATCGCCGCCAGCAGCGTGTGCGCCAGGACGTCGGCGTCGCCGCCCCGGGACTGGGCGAGCAGGATCGCCACGTGCCGGTGCCAGAACCAGTAGGACCCGATGCGGTAGCGGGCGCCCGGGCTGGCCGTCTCCGACATGCGGACCAGGTCGAGGTGGGCGAAGAGGAAGTCGAGGTAGGCGCGGACGAAGGCGACCAGCCGCTCGCGGGCGGGCGCGCCGGGCCCGAGCGGCGGCGGCCCGGACAGGATGCGCTGCTGGAGGTCGCGCTCACGATCGTCGAGCAGCGCGACCGCCAGCCCCGCCTTGTCGCCGAAGCGCCGGAACAGCGTGCCCTTGCCGACACCGGCCTCGGCCGCGACGGCGTCCATGGACACGGCGTCCACGCCTTTCTCGGCGAACAGCCGCGCCGCCGCGGCCAGCACTTTCTCCCGGTTGCGTGCCGCGTCCGCCCGCTCCTGGACGGGCCGGCTCATGAGCAGCTCCAGCGATGTCTCCCGCACCATCCGGACTTTAGTCCAAATCAGCCGCGCTGGAACGCGCCAAAGGACGTGGAAGGAAATCCATCCGCGGGCGACCCTCTGCCGAATGCTCACCACGGCTTCACAGGGGGAGACCACATGGACCACGCCGTCGTCATCGGGGCGAGCATCGCGGGCCTGCTGTCCGCCGCGGCGCTGCACCGCAGGTTCGCGCAGGTCACGGTGCTCGATCGGGACGCGCTTCCGGCGGTGGACGCCCATCGCAGGGGCGCCGGGCAGAGCCGGCACGCGCACGGCCTGCTCGCCAGGGGCAGCGAGATCATGGACGAGCTGCTGCCCGGCCTCTCGGCCGAGCTCGTCGCGCAGGGCGCGATCAGGGGCGACCTTCAGGATCGGGCCCGCCACATCCACGCGGGCCATCGCCTGGCGCGGGGCAATAGCGGGCTGACGGGGCTGCTGGTCAGCCGGCCGCTGCTGGAAGGCCAGGTGCGGCGCCGGGTGAGCGCCTTGCCGGGGGTGCGGGTGCTGGCCGAGCGGACGGTCACGGGCCTGCTGACGCGGGCGGGCAGCGTCACGGGGGTGCGGCTGGCGAGCGGGGAGGCGATCCCGGCCGACCTGGTCGTGGACGCCTCGGGCCGCGGCTCGCGCACGCCGTTCTGGCTGGGCGAGCTGGGCTGCCGGCCGCCGCGCGAGGAGCGGGTGGCGATCGACATGAGGTACGCGACGCGCGAGTTCCGCCGCCGCGACGACCATCTCGCCGGGGACCTGGTCGCCATCGTCGCGCCCACGCCCGAGGTGCCGCGGGCGGGGGTGGCGCTGGCGCTGGAGGACGAGCGCTGGGTGGTGACGCTGGCCGCCTACGGCGAGGACCCGCCGTTCGCCCCGGCCGACTTCGCCGCCTACGCCGCCACTCTCACGGCGCCGGACCTGCACCATCTGATCACGGCCGCGGAGCCGCTCGGGGAGCCGCGGGCGTACCACACGCCGGCCGCCGTCAGGCGCCGCTACGAGCGGCTGGCCTCGTTCCCCGGCGGCCTGCTGGTCACCGGGGACGCGGTCTGCGCGTTCAACCCGCTGTACGGCCAGGGCATGACGGTCGCGGCCATGGAGGCCAGGGCGCTGCTCGACCCGGACCTGGGCGCGGCGGCGTTCTTCCGCCGGATCGCCGCCGTCGTGGACCCGCCGTGGGAGCTCACGGTCGGCGCCGACCTGCGCATGCCCGTCGGTGCCGGGCGGGTGCCGGGGAAGGCCCGGCTGATCGGCGCCTACCTCGACCGCTTCCACGCGGCCGCCGCGCACGACGCTGAGCTGACGCGCCGCTTCCTGCGGGTGACGAACCTCTACGACCCGCCCCAGTCGCTGATGAGCCCTCCGGCGCTGCTCAGAGTGCTGCGCAGCGGCGCACAGCGAGCAGTGCCAGTGCCCGCGTGACGTCGAGCAGCTCCTTCAGCTCGACCTGCTCCCTGGGGGCGTGCGCGAACCGCACGTCCCCGGGCCCGTAGTGCAGCGTCGGGATGCCGCCCGCCGCGTAGAGCCGCAGGTCGCTCCCGTACGGCGCGGCCGTCTGGGCGGGGCGGGCCCCGGTCGTGTCCTCGACGGCCCGGCCGACCTGGTCGAGCAGCTCGTGCCCGGCCGGCAGCCGGCCGCTGGCGAACTGCCCGCCCGGCCAGGTCACCACCGGCGGGTTCGCGCGCAGCCACGGGTCGGCGACGTCCGCGACCGCCTCCTCGAACGCCGCCCGCGCCGCCGCCGGGTCCTCGTCCAGCCGCACCCCGAGCCGCCCCTCGGCGACCAGCAGGTCGGGCACGGTGCTGGCCCAGTCGCCGGCGCGCACGGTGCCGATCTCGATCGGGTACGGCATCGCGTTGCCCGCGAACAGCTCGGGCACGTCCCGGTTGCGCTCGGCCTCCAGCCGCCTGATCGCCTGGAACACGGGCCAGAACGCCTCGATGGCATTGACGCCCTCGTAGCGGGTGGCGCCGTGCGCGGCCCGCCCGGCGATCTCCAGCCGGAACGTCAGCGCGCCCGCGTTCGCCGTGATGATCGCGCCGCTGGTCGGCTCGCTGATCACCGCGGCCTCGGCCGTGTGCCCGCGGTCCAGGGTGGCGAACGCGCCGAGCCCGCCGTCCTCCTCGCTGATCACGCAGTGCACGGCCAGCGGCCGGGCCAGCTCGATCCCGGCCTGCTTGATCGCGCGGGCCACGGCCAGGTTGGCGACCAGGCCCGCCTTCATGTCGCAGGCGCCCCTGCCGTGCAGGGTGCCGCCGGTGATGCGGGCGGCGAACGGGTCGCTGCCCTCCCACTTGGCCAGGTCGCCGGTCGGCACGACGTCCACGTGGCCCTGGAGCGCCAGCGCGGGCGGGCCCTCGCCGCCCGGGGTGACGGCCACGACGCCGTACCCCTCCGCCCTCGGCGCCTCCGTGCCGGGGAAGCCGGGGCGGGCGGTCAGGTCGCCGAGGTCGAGCTTCCAGACGTCGACGTCCATGCCGGCCTCGGTGAGCAGGCGGGCCATGCGGTGCTGCAGGTCGGACTCGGCGTCGGTGCCGGTCACGCTGGGGACCCTGACGGTCTCGGCCAGCAGGTTCACGGTCCAGGTCTCGTCGATGGCGTTCAGGACCCGGGCTTCTGCGTCGTGCATGGTGCACACCTTCTCATGAACCGGCTCATGAACCCGGATGGCGCTTTGTGGCGATACAGGCCGTGCGGACATGGACGAGCTGGATCATGGTGGTGCCCTTCGCCCTGTGGGCGGCGGTGCGGTTGAGCGGGTTCGAGCCGGACTGGCCGTGGGTGCCGGCGGTGGCGTACACGCCGTACGCGGTGTGCGCGGCGGTGCTCGGCCTGGCCGTGGCCTGCGTGCTGCGGCGGTGGGCGGCGGGCACGGTCGCGCTCGTGTCGGTGCTGGCGCTGGTGCCGGCCGTGCTGCCGCGCGCGCTCGCCGACGGCAACCCCGACGCGAAGGGGCCGGTGCTGCGGGTGCTGGCGGCCAACCTGATGGTCGGCAAGGCGGACACGGCGGAGCTGGTCGCCCTGGTCGAGCGGCTGGAGCCGGACGTGCTGGCCCTCCAGGAGTTCACCCCGGACGCCATGCGGCGGCTGGAGGAGGCGGGGCTGCGCCGCACCCTCCGGTACGCGGTCACCCGGCCGCTGACGGGGGTGGGCGGCTCCGCCGTGTACGCCCGGCATCCGCTCAAGGACGGCGGCTTCATCAAGCTCGGCGCGTTCGGGCAGGCCAGAGCCTGGCTGACGCACCCGGACGGGGACCGCGTCGAGGTCGTCTCCGTGCACCCCTGCGCGCCCAAACGGACCGGGCGGCAGCCGTGCTGGCGGGGCGGGCTGGAGGCGCTGCCCAGGGGCGGCGGGGAGGCGCCGCGCGTGCTGGCGGGCGACTTCAACGCCACGCTCGACCACCTGCCGGTGCGCGACCTGCTGGCGTCGGGGTACCGGGACGCGGCCGACGTGACGGGGCGGGGGTTCGTGGCGACGTGGCCGCAGTTCGGGTCGTGGTTGCACTCCCCCGGGGTCACTATCGACCACGTGCTGGCGGACTCGCGGATGGCGGTGCGCGACTTCCAGGTGCTGACGCTGCACGGCACCGATCACCGGCCGGTGTTCGCCGAGCTCAGGCTGCCGTAGCCGCCCAAATGGCGGCGGCGCCGGCGGCGGGGCGGCCGGTGTGGGCATCCTGGGGGAGCGCGCGTCCGCCTGCTCGTAAACTTGAGCCTGTGGTAGAGCCCAAGTTCGAGATTCAGATGCTGCACGACCGGGTCATGATCAGGTTGGAGCAGGAGGCCGAGGAGCGGCGCAGCGGCTCCGGGATCGTCATCCCCGCGACGGTCAAGATGGCCAACCGCCTGGCCTGGGGCGAGGTGTGCGGCGTCGGCACGAACGTGCGCTCGGTCAAGGTGGGCGACAAGGTGCTGTTCAACCCCGAAGACCAGTTCGAGGTGGAGGTGCACGCCAAGGTCTACCTGGTGATGCGCGAGCGCGACCTGCACGCCGTCGCCACCCAGGAGACCGACCACGGCACCGGCCTCTACCTGTGACCGCCTCTACATGTGACCGCCTCTACCTGTGACCGTGGACGAATGACAGCCACAGGTCGGCGGCCCACGTCCGGGCGGGCACGCCGGCCAGCACGCGCGTGACCCTGCCGCCGAGGTCGAGCACCGACAGGCGGTAGGCGCCGCGGTGCGGCATGACGGCGATGAGGTGGCCGTCGTCCCACCAGCCGAGCACCGCCGCCGGCCGCGCCGCCACCCGCGCGGCGATCCGGCCTGTGGCCGGGTCCACCAGGCACAGGTGCTCCGCGAAGCGTGACGGGCACCAGGTGAGCAGCCGCTTGCCGGAGGGCGAGAACGGGTCCTCGGGGCCCGTCGGCAGCCCGGCGCCCGCGTACGTGCGCAGCACCGCCCCGTCGGAGGCCCGGTGCACGCGCAGGCCGGCGCCGTGCCGGGTGACGAGGTCGCCGCCCGGGCTCCACCAGAAGCCCGCCCCCGCGCTCAGCCCGGAGACCCGCACCGTGCGGGCGGTCCTGGAGACGACGTCCACGACCGTGAAGCCGAGCACCCGCCACGTGCCGCTCACCTTCCGCTCGACCGTGAGTGCCACGCGCCTGCCGTCGCGCGCCCACGAGGCGTAGGAGGCGGTCATCGGCTGCTTCACCGTGCGGATGGTGGCGGACCTGCCGGTGGTGCGGTCGGTGACGACGAGATGGTCATAGCCCGAGCGGTACGCGCGGGGCACGCCGGCCGTCCAGCGGCCGCCCGGCGAGAGCGACACTTCCGACAGCGTCTTCTCCCAGGTGAAGGCGTCGCCGGTGGCGGACCTGAGGTAGGTGCGCTTGGTGCCGAGGCCGTAGGCGGCCAGGCGTACCGGATCGCCCGCCTGCTCGCGGTAGGTCACCCCGCCGGTGCCGGGCAGGACCACGTCCGCCCGCGCGATGGGAGTCTGGAAGAGCAGGGACAGCGCGACGGCGAGATGAGCGATCACGCCTCGCACACTAGGCAGCCGGATGGGCGATTCCCCGCCCCGATAACGACCGGGTCTGGATGTGCGGTGCTAGACGAAGCGCTGGGCGATCTCGATGACGTCGATGCCCAGCGTGAGCAGGCCGAAGTAGACGATCACCGCGGCGGCGGCCACTGTCACGAGGAGCACGAGGATGCGCACGATCCAGCCCTGCCGCTTGTACCACTCGGTCCAGGCGTGCAGCGTCTGCTTGCCGAACTCCAGCACCTTGTGCGCCCAGTGGAACTCCGTGGCCAGCACCGCCAGCCCGGCGAACACCACGAGCCAGCCCGGCCCGGGGAACGGCACCATGATCAGCCCGCCCACCACCATGATGGTGCCGATCACGCCGACGACGATCTTCAGGGTGAGCGCGCCCGTACGGGTGGAGCGCACGCCGTCGAGCCAGCCCTTGAAGCCGGAGCGGCGTCCGGGCATGCTCGAGTGCTCGGCGGCCTCGTCCTTGATCACGTCGGCTTCGCCGGTGTCGGAGTTACGAATCGCCACAAGTCCCCCCGGCAGTCGGTGTGCGTCCCAGGATACGACCCTGCCCGGTATGGCCACTTGCAGACGACTAGCAAACCACCAAACCCCATAACCGGTAAAATTTCCCGTCTGAGCAGCCTTTATCCGGCAAACATCGGTTAATGTGCGTTATGCCCGAGGTTCTGCTCCGTACCGTCACCGGCCCTGTACGCGTGGCCGCCATCGACGGCACCGTCCTCCCCCATGAGCACCTGCGTACCGACATGCGCTGGGCGGTCGGCATCGACTCCGACCCGCACCGCTGGCTCGACGAGGAGATGACGGTCAGCGCGGAGCTGCGCGAGCTGCGCCAGTCCGAGCAGCTCGGGCTCGTGGTCGAGCTGACCTGCATGGGCATGGGCCGCGACGCCGCCGCGCTCGCGCGCATCGCCGCCGGCAGCCGGGTGCCGGTGATCGCCTCGACCGGCCTGTTCGCCGAGCCGTTCACGAACGTCGGCGACGAGGACGTGGACAGCCTCACCGCCCGCCTCATGGAGGAGATCGTCAGCGGCGTGGACGGGACCGGCGTCTTCCCCGGCGTCATCGGCGAGGTCGGCTCCTGGGGCCCCGAGCCGACGGCCCGCGAGGAGCGTTGCCTGGTCGCCGCCGCCCGCGCCTCCCTCCGCTCGCGCCTGCCCGTCGCCACCCACGGCAGGAACGGCCTGGCCCTCCTGGAGATCCTGCTCGGCCAGAACCTGCCCGGCTCCCGCATCGCCGTCGGCTACGCGGGCACCGACCTGGGCGCGGCCAGGAAGATCGCCGAGTCGGGCGCGTACGTCAGCCTCGGCGCGCTCGGCCTGGGCGCCGACCAGGCCGCCCGGCTCGCGCTCGGCCTCATCGAGGACGGCCACGCCGGCCGCCTGCTGCTCAGCACCGGCCTCAGCCGGGTGGCGCAGGTGCGCCGCTACGACGGGCCCGGGTACGCGCACCTGTTCCACGCGCTGCTGCCGCGCCTGCGCGAGGCGGGCACCGGCGAGGACGTGATCCGCCTGATCACCCATGACAACCCGCTACGCTGGCTGACCGACGGGTTCACCGCCTGACCCCGACTTGACCTCAACCAATGTCAAGGTTGCAGACTGGGCGGCATGATCTTCACAGCAGCGGAACTCGACTACCTCGCCGGCCAGCGGCTCGGCCGCCTCGCCACCGTCGGCCCCGACGGCCAGGTGCAGAACAACCCGGTCGGTTTCTTCGTCCAGGACGGCACCATCGTCATCGGCGGGCACGCCCTCGGCATCTCCAAGAAGTTCAAGAACATCCAGCGCGGCAGCACGATCGCCTTCGTCGTGGACGACCTCGCCTCCGTCGACCCGTGGGTGGCGCGGGGCATCGAGATCCGCGGCACGGCGGTCGCGCTGACCGACGCCGAGCCGCCCGTGCCGTACTTCTCCCGCGAGGTCATCCGCCTCTCTCCCACCAAGATCATCTCGTGGGGGCTGGACGGGCCCCGATCGAGCCGGAAGGTGTGAAAGCTCGCTAGGATCGGGGCTACACGAGCCTGAGCGGGTGGGGGGATGGCGACCGACGACACGCGGAGCACAGGGCGTCTGCGCAGGCCGCTCGCCGCACTGTCCCGCCTGAGCCGGCTGGGCGACGTGCCCGTCGTCGTCATGCTGGCGTGGGCCGGATGGCTGGCGGTCCCGTGGTCGTTCAGCGGCCTCGCCCAGGCCCGCGCGGCCGCCGCCGCAGCGGCCGCCGACGCCGAGACCCCCCAGCTCCAGACCCCGGCCACCGACCAACCACCGGTCCTGCCGCCCGTCGCCACCCAGTCGCAGGCCCTTCCGCCGGACGACGACCTTCCGCCCGCGACCGGCCGGCCCGCGCCGGTGGCATGGGGCATCCCCGCCGCCCGCGTCGCCCCGTTCACCACCGTCCGCCCCTGGCACCCGGCCCCCGACGTGGAGGGGGTGCTGGCGCGGGAGCGCGCCAGGATCGCCGGTGAGGTGCACGACGCGGCCGGTCACGGGCTGGCCGCCATCGCCATGCAGGCCGGCCTCGCGCTCGTCACCCTCGACGACGACCCCGAGCAGGCACGCGCGTCCTTGCGCGCGATCAAGGAGACCAGCACGACGGCGCTCGCCCACCTGCGGGCGGCGCTCGACGGCATCGACCCGCCCGCCGGCGACCTGGCCGCGCTCATCGACGGCGTCCGGGCGGCGGGCCTGCCCGTGGACGTCGAGCCCCCGGCCCTCACCGTGCCCCCGCACCTCCACGGCCCCGTCTACCGGGTGGTGCGGGAGTCCCTGACGAACGTGCTGCGGCACGCGGGCCCGACCCGGGCACTCGTGCGCGTCACGGAGGCCCCGGGCGAGCTCGTGCTGGAGGTCGCCGACCGAGGCATCGGCCCCACGGGCGAGGACGCCGACGCGGGCGAGGGTCGTGGGGTGGCCGGGATGCGGGCCAGGGTGACCGAGGCGGGCGGCCGGTTCACGGCGGGTCCGCGCGAGGGCGGCGGGTTCCGCGTGGAGGCCAGGTTCCCGCAGGTCCCGGCATGAGCAGCGACACGGCGCAAGACGCGAACGACGGCACGGAGCAGGGCGTGAGCGGCGACGCGGTGCCGGGCGTGATCAGGGTCGCGGTGGCCGATGACCAGGCCGTGGTGCGGATGGGATTGCGGGCGTTGCTGGAGCGGGAGCCCGGCATGGAGTGCGTGGGCGAGGCCGGTGACGGGCAGGCGGCGCTGGCGCTGATCCGGCGCACCCACCCCGACGTCCTGCTGCTCGACATCCGCATGCCCGGCATGGACGGCCTGGCCACCCTGCGCGCCATCGCCGGCGACCCGGAGCTGCGCGGCACCCGCATCGTCGTGGTGACGACGTTCGCCGTGGACGAGTACGTCTTCACCGCCCTCCAGGCCGGCGCGAGCGGGTTCCTGCTCAAGGACAGCGCCCCCGACGAGCTGGTCAACGCCGTCCGGGTGGTGGCCGCCGGTGAGGCGTTGCTGTCGCCGGCCATCACCAGGAAGGTCATCGGCCTGTTCGGCAGGCAGGGCGACGCCCGCCCGGTGGAGGGCATCGAGACGCTGACGCCGCGCGAGCGGGAGCTGGTGGCGTGGGTGGCCACGGGCCGGTCGAACGAGGAGATCGCCAGGGAGCTGACGATCAGCCCCGACACCGTGCGCACGCACGTGAGCCGCGCGATGGTGAAGCTGCGGGCGAGAGACCGGGCGCAGCTCGTGGTGTTCGCGATGCGCGCCGGCCTCGCCCTCCCCGGCTGAGCGCGTCACTTCTTCAGGAAGCCTTCGTAGTTGCGTTGCTGGAGCTGGGCCTCGATCTGCTTCACGGTGTCGAGCCCCACCCCCACCATGATGAGGATGCTGGTCCCGCCGAACGGGAAGTTCTGCTGCGTCCCCGGGTCCCGCAGGATCGCGAAGGCGACGAGCGGCAGCAGCGCCAGCACCGCGAGGTACAGGGCTCCGGGTGCGGTGAGCCGGCTGAGCACGTACGCGAGGTAGGCCGCCGTGGGCCGGCCGGGCCGGATGCCGGGGACGAAGCCGCCGTACTTGCGGATGCCGTCGGCCACCTCCCCGGGGTTGAAGGTGATGGACACGTAGAAGTAGGCGAACCCGGCGATGAGCAGCACGTACGCCGTCATGTAGAGCGGGTGCGTCCCGGAGGTGAGGTTGAGCTCGACCCACGCCCGCGCTTCGGGCCCGAGGAGGGGGGCGGCCAGCGTGGGCAGGTAGAGCAGGGACGAGGTGAAGATGACGGGCACGATGCCGGCCTGGTTGACCTTCATGGGGATGTAGGTGTTCTGTCCGAACGTGCGGTTGCCGATGAGCCGCTTGGTGTACGACACCGGCACCCGCCGCTGCGCCTGCTCGACGAACACGACGGCGGCCACGAGGAACAGCCCGGCCACGATCATGACGACGAAGCTCACGGGGCTGAGCACGAAGATCTTCGACAGGTAGGCGGGGAACACGGCGACGACCTGGGTGAAGATGAGCAGCGACATGCCGTTGCCGACGCCGCGCTCGGTGATCAGCTCGCCGAGCCACATGACGGCGCAGGCCCCCGCGACCATGGTGAGCACGATGACGGTGACGGCGAGCAGCCCGTCGTCGCGCAGCAGCGGCTGGGAGCAGCCGGGCAGGAGGCGGCCGGTGCGGGCGAGGGTGACGACCGTGCCGGCGTTCAGGACGGCGAGGCCGACGGTGGCGTACCGGGTGTACTGGGTGATCTTCGCCTGGCCGTTCTGTCCCTCCTTCCTGAGCGCGTCCAGCCTGGGGATGACGACGGCGAGGAGCTGCATGACGATGCTCGCCGTGATGTACGGCATGACGCCCAGCGCGAACACGGACAGCTGGAGCATGGCGCCGCCGCTGAGCATCTGCACCATGTCGAACAGGCCGCCACTGGCGGAGCCGATGCACCGGCGCACCACCACGATGTCCACGCCGGGGGCGGGCAGGAGCTGTCCCAGCCGGAACAGCACGACGATCCCCAGGGTGAACAGCACCTTCCCGCGCAGCTCTGGCGCTCGGAAGACTCGGGTCAAGACGGTCAGCATGGGCACCGAGTCTGCTCGCGGGCGGGGGCGCGGTCGTCCGCCGAGGCGAGGCACCGGCGTACGCAGATCCGCGTATACGGTGATCGGATGAGCACGCTCTGGGTGATCAGCGGGCCGCCGGGGGCGGGCAAGTCGACGGTGGCGGCCGAGCTGCTGGCCCGCCTGTCCCCGGTGCCCGCGCTGCTCGACAAGGACACCGTGTACGGCGATTTCGTGGCCGAGGTGCTGCGGGCCCATGGCCGCCCCGACGGCGAGCGCGAGGGCCCGTGGTACGACGAGCACGTCAAGCGACACGAGTACGCCGGGCTGACGAGGATCGCCCGGCAGATCAGGGAGCACGGCTGCCCGGTCATGCTGGACGGGCCGTTCACCACGCAGGTGCACGACGCGGCCGCGTGGGCGCGGTGGGTGGCGGAGCTGGGCGGGGCGCCGGTGCGGCTGCTGTGGGTGCGCTCCGACGGGCCGACGTTGCGCGCGCGGCTGACGGCCAGGGGTTTCGGGCGGGACGCGGGCAAGCTGGCGGCGTTCGACGCCTATCTGCGGGCGATCCGGGTGGACGAGCCGCCGGTCGTACCGCATCTGGAGATCGACAACCGGCGGGGCGCGCCGGCGGTCGGTGCGCAGCTCACGGCGGCGGGTATACCGCCGCGAACACGGCGGGCAGCCGGGGAACGAGCCGGGTGAAGCGGCCCTCCTCGTAGGTGGCGCCGGGCTCGTTGGCGAGCTGCTGGGAGACGGGCCCGGCGATGAGGCTGGCGGCCAGGGCCAGACCCTCCTCTCTGGCGGCGTCGGGGTGCAGCTCGCCGCGCCGGACGGCGTCCCTGATGAGGGTGGCGAAGTGCTCGTGGATGGCCAGCGCGGGCGCGTACGACTCGGGCGAAGGGGTGAATCCGGGCACCGGCCGCCAGAACAGGAGCTGCGCCAGCACCTGGTTGTCCATGATCCACCGGGCGCCGGCCTCCAGCGAGGCCCCCATCCCGCGCAGGCCGGGCTCGCCGGGGGCGCGCACGGCGGCGAGGTAGCCCTCCTGTCCCAGCTTGAACAGCGCGTCGTAGACCGCGTGCCGCGACGGGAAGTACTTGTAGAGCGAGGGCGGCCGCACCCCCAGGCGCCGGGCGACGGTCGCCAGGCTCAGCCCCGCCACCCCTTCCTCCGCCATGACGTCGAGCGCGATGTCGAGGATCTCGGCCTGCGTCTCGGCCCTGCGGCGGGCTCTGCGGTCGGAAATGTCAGCCATGCCCGATAGCTTAGGCTAATGGTAGTAGCTCTAGCTATGGGGGTGAGTCTGCGTGTCGCGTGACATCGAGCTGATCGGGCTGCGGCAGAACAATCTCAAGAACGTCTCGTTGCGCCTGCCCAAGGAGCGGCTGACGGTGTTCACGGGCGTGTCGGGCTCCGGGAAGTCGTCCATCGTGTTCGGGACGATCGCGGTGGAGTCGCAGCGGCAGCTGGGCGAGACGTTCAGCGCGTTCGTCCGGCACCGGCTGCCCAAGCACGAGCGGCCGCGAGCCGAGCGCATGGCGAACCTGACGGCGGCCGTCGTCGTCGACCAGAAGCCGGTCGGCGGCGGCGCCCGCTCCACCGTGGGCACGATGACCGAGGTGCAGGCGCTGCTGCGGGTGCTGTTCTCGCGGCGCGGCACCCCGTCGGCGGGCCTGGCCAGTGCCTACAGCTTCAACGACCCGCAGGGCATGTGCCCCGGCTGCGACGGGCTGGGCCGCACGGTCGAGGTCGACCTGGACAAGCTGATCGACCCCGAGCTGTCGCTCAACCAGGGCGCCCTGGCCCTGCACCCGATCGGCTCGGCGCCGTGGCAAATTTACGCCGAGTCGGGATTGTTCGACCCCGACAAGCCGCTGCGCGACTTCACCGATGAGGAGCGGGAGCTGCTGCTGCGCGGGAGCGGGTTCAAGGTCAAGCGGGGCAAGTACATGAACACGTACGAGGGCGTGGTGCTCCGCTTCAACCGGCTCTACCTGCAGCGGGCGCGCGAGCACGTGGACGAGGAGGCCCGCCCGTACGTGCGCGAGCGCACCTGCGCTACCTGCGGCGGCGCGCGGCTCAACGCGGCCGCGCTGGCCTCCAGGATCGACGGCCGCAACCTTGCCGACTACGCCGCGATGGAGGTCACCGACCTCATCGAGGTGCTCGAACGCCTCGACGACCCGGTGGCGGAGGCGGCCGTCGAGTCGCTGCGCAGGATCGAGGCCATCGGGCTCGGCTACCTCAGCCTCGGCCGCGAGACGCCGACCCTGTCGGGCGGGGAGGCGCAGCGCCTCAAGACCGTGCGCAACCTGGGCAGCAGCCTGACCGGCATGACCTACATCTTCGACGAGCCGAGCGTCGGGCTGCACCCGCGCGACGTGCACCGGCTGGGCGACCTGCTGCTGGAGCTGCGCGACAAGGGCAACACGGTGCTGGTCGTCGAGCACAGCCGCGACCTGATCGAGCTGGCCGACCACGTCGTGGACCTGGGGCCGGGCGCGGGCACCGAGGGCGGGCGGGTCGTCTACGAGGGCACGGTGGCAGGGCTGGCCGCCGGCGGCACGCTGACCGGCCGCATGCTGCGCCGGGTGACCCCGCTCAAGGAACGCGTGCGCGAGCCGACCGGCCGGCTCACCATCGCGGGCGCGAACGCCCACAACCTCAAGAACGTCACCGTCGACGTGCCGCTCGGCGTGCTGACCGCCGTCACCGGCGTCGCCGGGTCGGGCAAGAGCACGCTGATGCGGCAGGAGCTCGTGGCGCGGCATCCGGAGACGGTCCTCATCGACCAGTCGGCCATCGCCGCCTCGCCGCGCTCCACGCCCGCCACGTTCCTGAACGCGATGGACCCGCTGCGCAGGCTGTTCGCCGAGGCGCACGGGGTGGCGCCGGGCATGTTCAGCTTCAACTCGGCCGGCGCGTGCCCAGTGTGCAAGGGGCGCGGCGAGATCAGGACGGACCTGGCGTTCATGGACCCGGTGACGCGGGTGTGCGAGGCGTGCGGGGGCAGCAGGTACAGCGGCGAGGCGCTGTCGTACCGGGTGGCCGGGCGGACGATCGCGGACGTGCTGGCGATGACGGCGGTCGAGGCGGCGGCGGTGTTCGAGCTGCCGGGCGTGGCCCGGCTGAGCGAGGTGGGGCTCGGCTACCTGACGCTGGGGCAGCCGCTGAGCACGCTGTCGGGCGGGGAGCGGCAGCGGCTGAAGCTGGCGCACCGGCTGCGCGAGCGGGGACGGGTGTACGTCTTCGACGAGCCGACGACCGGGCTGCACATGGCGGACGTGGACACGTTGCTGGCGCTGCTCGACCGGCTCGTGGACGACGGCAACACGGTGATCGTCATCGAGCACGACCTCGACGTGGTCAAGCGGGCCGACTGGGTGATCGACCTGGGGCCGGAGGCGGGGCAGCACGGGGGCAGGGTGGTGTTCGAGGGGACGCCGGCCGCACTGGCCCACGCCTCCACCCATACGGCGAAATATCTCGCTAAGGCTCTAGATAGTCGTCGTCCCGGACGTCCATGATCGCCATGTGCCCCGGCAGGTGGCCGATCGCGAAGTCGATGCCGCTGGCCAGCACCGCCGCCTGCGGCGTCACCCCGCACGCCCAGAACACCGGCACCTCCCCCGTCCGCACCTCCACCGGATCGCCGTAGTCGGGCCGGGCGAGGTCGTCCACCCCGATCGCGGCCGGATCGCCGATGTGCACCGGCGCCCCGTGCACCAGCGGGTACCGGCCGCTCACCTCGATCGCGGTGCGCACCAGCTCGCCCGGGATCGGCCGCATCGACACCACCAGCGGCCCCGACAGGCTGCCGGTCGAGCGGCAGGGCACGCTCGTGACGTACATCGGCACGTTCGTGCCCGACTCCAGGTGCCGCACCGGCACCCCGGCGTTCAGCAGCGCCCGCTCGAAGGTGAAGCTGCACCCGATCAGGAACGGCACCAGGTCCTCGCGCCACTCCGCCACCACGTCGTCGAGGTCGGCGACCGCCTCGCCGCCCCGGTAGAGCCGGTAACCGGGCAGGTCGGTCCGCAGGTCACCCCCGAACAGCTCGGTGGACCACGCCCCCGGCTCCCCGATGTCGAGCACCGGGCACGCCTGAGGATTTCTGTGGGCGAACAGCAGCAGCTCGTACCGCAGCCGCTTGGGCACGGCGATGAGGTTGGCCTGCGTCCAGCCCTGGCACCAGCCCGCGGTGGGCACCCGCTCACCGGTGCGGAAGCGCTCCCGCGCCTGCGCGGGGCTCAGGTCGGCGACGTCCACGCCTTCGAGCGTAGGAGCGCGGCCTGCGCAGGTCCACCGTCGCGGCCCGCTCGTCACACGGGTTTGACCGGCTCCTTGGCGCGCTCGTCGTACGCCTGCCTGGCCGCGATCACCTCGTCGGCGTGCTCGCCCGCCCACTCGCCGATCGAGCGCAGCACGCCGACGACGCTGCGCCCCAGCTCGTTGAGCTCGTAGTCGACCCGCGGCGGGATCGTCGGGTAGACGGTGCGCACGATCAGCCCGTCGCGCTCCAGGGTGCGCAGCGTCTGCGACAACATCTTCTGCGTGATGCCGTCGAGCATCCTGCGCAGCTCGTTGAAGCGCCGTGGCCCGTCGAGCAGCGCGCCCAGCACCAGGCCCGTCCACTTGTTGGTGAAGATGTCGAGCACCGTGCGCGGCTTGCACGCCTGGAGGAACGCGTCGGCGCCGCCGTACTGGCGTAGGTCGGGAAACGTGGTATCCATCAGGTACCTGAATACCGCAGAAGTGCCTTCTTCACAACGGATACCGGCCTTCACCAGCATGGTCGGTGTGACAGAGAAGATGCGCGCGATCGTCTACCGTTCGTTCGGCGAGCCCGAGGTGCTGGAGCTCGCCGACATTCCGCGGCCCGCGCCGGCCCCCCATGAGGTGCTGGTACGCGTCAAGGCCGCGGGCGTCAACCCGCCCGACTGGAAGCTGCGGCGCACCCCCTACCCGCCGGACTACGCCGAGCCGCCGCTCGTCCCCGGCTGGGACGTGTCGGGCGTCGTCGAGGAGGTGGGCGCCTACGTCGGCCGGTTCAAGCCCGGCGACGAGGTGTTCGGCATGGTCAACTTCCCGCTCTACGGCGGGGCCTACGCGGAGTACGTCGTGGCCAGGCCGCGGCAGTTCGCGTCCAAGCCGGCCGGGATCTCGCACGCGCAGGCCGCGGCGCTGCCCATGGCGGGGCTGACGGTGTGGCAGGCGTTCGACGACATCGCGGACGTGTCGCCGGGGCAGCGGGTGCTCGTCCACGCCGCCGCGGGCGGGGTCGGACACCTGGCCGTGCAGGTCGCCAAGCTGCGCGGCGCGTACGTGATCGGCACGGCGCGGGCCGCCAAGCACGAGTTCGTCCTGGGGCTCGGCGCCGACGAGATGATCGACTACACCGGCACGGACTTCGCCTCGGCCGTGTCCGGCGTGGACCTCGTGGTGGACATCGTGGGCAAGGACTACCCGGCCAGGTCGTTGCCGCTGATCCGGCCCGGAGGCGCGCTGATCGCGGTCGCCGGGGTGACGCCCGAGGACGTCGAGGCGTACGCGAAGGCGGGGGTGCCGCAGGGCCTGCTCATCGTGGAGCCCGACCACGCGGCGCTGGCGTCGCTGGCCGCGCTGGTGGCGGACGGCTCGCTGACCGTGCACGTGGACCGGGTCTTCCCGCTGGCCGAGGCGGCCAAGGCGCACGCGTTGATGGAGAGCGGCGACTTCGTCGGCAAGCTCGTCCTGGAGATTTGACATCCGGCCCGCGTCAACCTACGTTGACCTTCGTAGGAAAGTCAATCAAAGTTGACGCGGGGTGGTTTTCGATGGACGCACTGTCGGTCGCCGTGGCGGCCAACCTGCCGGTCCTGCTCTGGGGAGCGCCCGGCACCGGGAAGACCTCGGCCGTCCTGGCGCTCGGAGAGCGGCTCGGGCTGCCGGTGGAGGCCGTGGTCGGCTCCATCAGGGAGCCGAGCGACTTCGCCGGGCTGCCGGTGCTGCGCGACCGGGAGACCTGGTTCGCGCCGCCCCGGTGGGCGGAACGGCTGGCCGCCGCGGGGACGGGGATCCTGTTCCTCGACGAGCTCACCACGGCGCCACCCGCCGTCCAGGCCGCCATGCTGCGGGTGGTGCTGGAGCGGACCGTCGGGGACCTGGCGCTGCCCCCGTCCGTACGGATCGTCGCGGCCGCCAACCCGCCCGAGCAGGCCGCCGACGGGTGGGACCTGTCGGCACCGCTCGCCAACCGGCTCATCCACCTGGACTGGACGGTCAGCGCCGAGTCTGTGGCGGAGGGATTCATCGGCGGCTTCCCCGCCCCCGCCGCCCCTCTGGGGGAGGTCGGCGACGCTCTGGCGGGGCGGGCCCGGGCGCTGGTGGGGGCCTTTCTGCGGGTACGGCCGGAGCTGGTGCTCGCGGTGCCGGACGGGCCGGCTCGGGGGTGGCCCAGCCCGCGCACGTGGGACCTCGCAGCCACGGCCCTGGCCTGCACCTCCACTCCCGCGATCGGAGACCCCCCACCCATGGGCGGCCCCGCGCCCACGGAGGGCCCCGCACGCACGGGCGGTCCCGCACTCACGGGCGGCCCGCACGCACGGGCGGCCCCGCACGAACGGAGGGCCCCGCACGCACGGGCGGCCCGGCACCCCTGGAGGGCCCGGATCTTCCCGTGATCGGCGGCCCTTTCACCAGTGAGCGGGCCGGGCGGGTGGAGGTGGCGGGGGCCGGGATGGAGCGGGTTCGGGCCGAGCTGGTGGTCGGCGCGGTCGGGGAGGCGGCCGGGTTCGAGCTGCTGTCCTGGCTGCGGGACCTGGACCTGCCCGACCCGGCGACCCTGCTCGCCGACCCCACCGCGCCGCTGCCCGACCGGGTGGACCGGGTGCACGCCGTGCTCGGCTCGGTGGTGGCGCACGTGGCGGCCGACGGGAGCACCGACGCGTGGCAGCGGGCGTGGACGGTGATCGGCCGCGTCGCCCGCCGCACCCCGGACGTGGCGGCCACCGCGGCCCGCTCCCTCGCCGCCCGCCGCCCGCACGGCGCCGCCCTGCCGCAGGCGGTGCTGGAGCTGGCCCCCGTCCTGCGTTCCGCGGGGCTCATGCCATGAACGAGCCTCACGAACGGTCCGGGGGGCTCATGCCATGAACGAACCTCACGAGCGGTCCAGGGAGCTCATGCCATGACCGTGCCTCACGAGACGCCTGCCCCATCCACCGGCCCATCCACTGGCCCGGCCGCCGAGCGGGCCGTGCTGGACCGTTTCGCGGGCGCTCGGTTGTGGGCCGCCGCCCGTGCCCCGTACCTGGCCTCGGCCCTGTTCGCCCTCACCCCGCTCCCCCACGAGCACGCCCCACCCCGTCCCGCCGCCGACGAGCACTGGAACCTGCACCTCAACCCCGCCACCACCCCCGCCACCCCCGTGCCCAAGCTGGGCTGGTGGCTGCTCCACCACGTGGGCCACCTCCTCAGGGACCACCACACCCGCGCCCGCCCGTACCAGGAGCACCAGGACGAGGCCCTGCGCTGGGCCCGCGCCGCCGACGCCGAGATCAACGACGACCTGACGCGGGACGCCCCGCCGGACACGATCTCCCCCGAAACCCTCGGCCTGCCGGACGGCCTGCTGGCCGAGCGGTACGCCGCCCTGCTCGACCTCATCGACCCGCCACCCCACCTGACCCCCTGCGCCCGCCCTCCCTTCACGGGCCCGGAGGCGATGACGGCGCTGGAGCGCGAACTCCTGTCCAGGGCGGTGGCCGCGGAGATCGAGGCCAGGGGCACCGCTCCCGGCGGCTGGCGGCGCTGGCCGAGCGGACGCTCCGCCCCGAGGTGGACTGGCGGGCCCGGCTGGCCCGGCTCGTCCGCAGGGGCCTGGCGCGGGCGTCCGGCCGGGTGGACTACAGCCACGCCCGCCCGTCCAGGCGGGCCGCCGCCGCGCCGTCGATCGTCCTGCCCGTCCTGGTGCGGCCGCTCCCCCGCGTCGCCGTCGTGGTGGACACGTCGGGCAGCGTCACCCGTACGGTGCTGGAGCAGGCGCTCGCCGAGCTGGACGGCGTGCTGCGCGCCACCGGCCACCGGTGGCTGGAGGTGATCTGCTGCGACACCGAGGCGTACCCGGCCCAGCGGGTGCGGGCGGCGGCGCAGGTGGAGCTGGTGGGCGGCGGCGGCACGGACCTGCGGCCGGGGTTCGAGGCGGCGACCGGGGCCGACGTGGTGGTCGTGCTCACCGACGGCGACACCCCGTGGCCGGCACGGCGCCCCCGCCCGTACGTCATCGTCTGCCTCTTCGACCCGAACATCAGCCCTGGCCCCGACCCCAGCCGTGGCCTCAGCAACTCGGACTTCCGCCCCGGCTCTGGCGATCGGCACTCGGTTCCCGCGTGGGCGAGCGTGGTCCGCGTACCTCAGGAAAGGAGCGCCAGGTGACGGAGTGGGACGGCTTCACGCAGGGTGAGGTGCGGAGATGGCGAGGGGCCGGGTTCGGCCCCGAGGAGGCGGCGGCGTGGCGGGAGGCGGGCGTGACCGCCCCCGCCGACGCCCGGCTCTGGCGGACGGCCGCCGCCACGCCCCGCACGGTCGTCACCTGGCAGCGGGCCGGCATGACCCCGCGGGACGCGGTGCGCTGGCACGAGCTGGGGGTCGCCCCGCACGACGCCGCCCGCCGGCACCTGGCCGGCGAGCGGCCGCGCCGGGTCCCCTGGTGGTCGCGGCCGGCCGTCCCCGAGCCCGGCCCCGACGTCGTGGACGCGTTGCGCCGGCTGCTGCGGGCGGGGGTGCCCGCCGACGTGGCCCGCTCGTACGCCGACGCCGGGTGGGACGGGGCCGAGGCCGGGGAATGGGCGCGGCGGCGAGTGGACCAGGGGGACGCCCGGGTGTTCAGGGCGCTGGGCTTCACGGCGGCCGAGGCGGCCAGGACCGGTCGGCCCGCGGTCGAGGTCATGGCCGCGTGGTGGGGCGCCGTACCGTTGGAGGAGGTGGCGTCGTGGTGCGCGGCCGGGCTCACGCCCGCCGAAGCGGCCCGCCAGCGCGCGTCGGGCGTCACGGCGGAGCAGGCGTCCGTCCTCCGCGCCCTGTCGTCACCCGGCCCATGAGGTACGGACGTCCGGCACTCGACCTCGAACGTGTGCCAGCGCTCAGTATTCGACCTCGAACGTGTGCGGCCCGAGCCCGTACCCGCCGCCGAACGGCACCACGTACCCCTGCTCGACCAGCTTGCCCAGGCTCGCCCGTACCTCCTCCTCCGTCAGCCCCGAGGCCCGCACCACTCCGTCGAGCCCGGCACTGCCGCCGCCCGACTCGACGGATTGGGCGGCCACCGCCTCGTAGACGTGAACGTCCAGGTCGGACAGGGCCTGCACATCATGGCGTTCGGTCATGTCCGTTGCCTCGCTCCCTCCCTCAGCCGCGCCGGATCGACCTCCCGGTCGGGGTAGCGGCGGAGGTACTCGGCCTCCAGCTCGCTCGTCCGGGAGGTGTGGCGGTCGAGGGCGTCGTCGGACCCGTGGAAAAAAGTATCGCTCCGGGTGGTGTGCAGCTGGCGCAGCTCGCGTACGAGATCATCGTCGCTGAGCTGGGCCGGATCTATTCCCATCGTCGTCATGCGCTCCCCCTACCCCAGGAACCCCCGAACAATATCTGTCACAATTCCTGACATATAGGCATTGTTTGTAAGAGATCGCCGCCTTACCTTCCCGTTATGGACCTCGAGCTCAGGCACCTCAGGATCGTCCGCGCGGTCGCGGACGCGGGAAGTGTGAGCAAGGCCGCGTCCCTGCTCGGGCTGGCACAACCGGCCCTGACCGCACAGCTCAAGCGCATCGAGAGGGTGCTCGGCGGCGCCCTCTTCGAGCGCGACCGCCACGGCGCCAGGCCCACCCGCCTCGGCGAACTCGTGCTCGACCGGGCACGCGTCCTTCTCCCCGCAGCCAAAGAACTGCAGGACGAAGCCGTACGTTTCGCTCACACCCCCTCCCCCGGCTTCCGCATCGGCGCCACGAACGGGCCGATACTCGGGGGCCTGGTCGACCGGCTCGCCGCCGAGCGGAAGGTCAGCACGTACACGTCGTGGTCGACGCACGAGCTGAACAGCATGGTCGAGCTCGGCCGGCTCGACTACGTCCTGACCGGGGCGTGCGGCGACTCCGGCACCCCCACCGGCACCCTCATCTGGGAGATGATCAGCCTCGATCCCGTCTTCTGCCTGGTCGGAGAGGACCATCCCGTCGCCAAGGAGAAGGAGGTGGAGCTGGCCGACCTCGCCGGCGAGCAGTGGGCGGTGACGCCGGGCGACGGCTGTTTCGCCGACTGCTTCGCGATGGCGTGCGCGCGGGCCGGGTTCACGCCGGGCACGATCTACGAGACCGACGTGCCGACCTGCGCCCACCTCGCCCAGGTCGGGCGGGCCGTGGTGCTCTGCCAGGCCACCCACCAGGCCGCGCAGGGGCTGGTCATGGTGCCGCTGGCCGGCGCGCCGCTGCGCTGGCGGCAGCTCCTCGGCCGCCACCCCACCGCGCCCGAGGCCGCCTGGGTGGTCGGTCAGGCCAAACAGGCCCACATGGACGCGGTACGCCGCAGCCCCGTCTACTACGACTGGCTGGTACGAAACCCGGGTTACGGCACCGCTCCATAACACGGCGATAGGGGCAAAGTGATACTCCTCCGCGCCGGGGACCGCCGTTACCGTGACGGCACCCCAGCAGCGAGGAGACACCCATGCTCCGCACCCCGGCGCTGATCGGGATCACGATCGGCGCGTTACTCGTGACGGCGACCCCGGCCGTCGCCACCGCGAAACCACCGTCAGGCGTGGTCGACGCCCTGCAACGCGACCTCGGCATCACCAAGGACCAGGCGATCAGCCGCCTGGCCAACGAGGCCCGCGGCAACGCCGCCGCACCCGGCCTGAGCAAGCAGCTCGGCGACCGCTATGCCGGAATCTGGTACGAAGGCGCCGAAAGCGCCCTCGTCGTGGCCAGCACCTCCGCCGCCGACACCGCATCGATCACCCGCGCCGGCGCCAGAGCCCGCGTGGTGCCGCGCTCGTTCGCGCAGCTCACCACGGTCAAGGAGGGCCTCGACCGGACGGCGCCGCCGGCCTCCGTCCACAGCTGGGCCGTCTCCCCGCAGAGCAACTCCGTCGTCGTCCTCACCAGCGACGAGCAGGCCGCCCGCGCCTGGGTCGCCGCCAGCGGCGTCGCCGACACCGCCGCCGTCACGTTCGAGCCCTCGTCCGAACGCCCGCGCCCGCTCTACGACATCCGCGGCGGGGACGCCTACTACACCTCGGACGGCTACCGCTGCTCGATCGGCTTCGCCGCCAGACGCGGCACCCAGCTCGGCTTCACCACCGCCGGCCACTGCGGCACCACCGGCATCACCACCACCGGCTACAACCGCGTCGCCCAGGGGACGTTCCAGCTGTCCTCCTTCCCCGGCAACGACTACGCCTGGATCGCCACGAACACCAACTGGACCGCCCCCGGCGTCGTCAACACCTACACCTCCGGCACCGTCCCCGTCCGCGGCTCGGCCGTCACCCAGCCCCAGGGCTCCGTCTGCCGCTCCGGCTCCACCACCCAGTGGCACTGCGGCGTCGTCCAGGCGCTCAACTCCACCGTCAACTACCCCGAAGGCACCGTGTCCGGCCTGACCCGCACCAACGTGTGCGCGGAAGGCGGCGACTCGGGCGGCTCGTTCATCTCCGGCGACCAGGCCCAGGGCATGACCTCCGGCGGCTCCGGCAACTGCACCTCCGGCGGCACCACATACTTCCAGCCCATAGGCGAGGCCCTCTCAGCCGGCGGCCTCACCCTCGTAACGGCCGGCACCGAACCCCCGCCGACGGGTTGCCAGGGCTACGAGGAGACGTACACCGGCTCCCTCACCTCCAACCAGAGCGCCTACCAGCCGAACGGCTCGTACTACCAGGCCACCGTCTCCGGCCCCCACACCGCCTGCCTCGACGGCCCCAACGGCACCGACTTCGACATCTACCTCCAGAAATGGAACGGCTCCTCCTGGGCCGTCGTAGCCAGCGCCACCACCCCCAACCCCGACGAAACCCTCACCTACAACGGCACCTCCGGCTACTACCGCTACCGCGTCCACGCATACACCGGCTCCGGCTCCTACACCCTCGGCCTGAACCGCCCCTAGTCTCGACCGCCCCCGTCGCCCGCAGCACCACCGCACCCCTCGCGGCGGTGCTGCGGCTTTTGTGATCGCCTCGGGCTCCAAGAAGGCCGTCAGGCATGGAATGATGTCGGCGGAGACCCGTCTCCCGTCCAGCCGGGCACCACGGCGGGGCCCGATGCTCTAGCCTTAGCTTGCACGGGCTCGGCATGATCCTTCGGTGCCTTCGCCCGCGGCGCACAACTTCATCCAGGGGCGGTAGCTCAGCCGGTCAGAGCATCGGACTCATAATCCGTGGGTCGTGGGTTCAAGTCCCACCCGCCCTACTCACCAACACCGCGTCCGATCTGGGGTTTCTCGGTCCTCGCCGGCGTCGTATCTCGTTTTTGATCATGGCTGGTTGCTCGGCGGTGCGGGTTGTGTCACACGGTAGATCATTTATGCCGCCACCGTCACGACAGATGCCGGACGCGGCCTACCAGGCCGCCCGGGAGACGGCCCGGCCGGTGCTCGCCGCCACGTCTGCGCTGGGGCGGCCGCTCGGCGCCTGACTCAGCTTTGCCTCATTGTTCGCCCCATGCCGCGCCAGCGCGCGGGCGCAGCTGGGTTTTCCGCAGGCGAGAAGCGTGCCTTGCAGGATTCAAACCTGCGACCGTCGGATTAGAAGCCGGTCTCCCCACGGTCTCCCCTTCGAGGCGGTTGACGCGTCAGGGCACATTGAGCGAGAGCGTGGCCTCCGATATGAGAACCGGGCGGCCGTCCCAGCGGCCGGGTCTGACTGGTTTGGACGTACAGGTGGGAGATGGCGGTGCTGGGCAGATGTTCTGAGGTTCTCGCCACCGGGTTCCCGGGCGCGCGTGCACCCGTAACCACCAGACGATCACCTTGGTCGACTCCACGGCCTGGAACAGTTCGCCGAATAGCCAGGCGGCTTTCGCCAACAGGCGCTCCTCGGCACGACCACCTCGTACACCTCGGTGTTCTCGGAGAACCTCGACGTCGGCAGCGGCGACCCATCCAACTCAACCGCCCCAGCCCGCCAGCGGCAGCGTCGCGATTACGGGCTTCACGACCAGTCCTTGACCACCTGATGGGTCTACACCACGATTCAGGCCGCGTCCGAAGCCGGCGTCGGCGGGAAGGCCGCGCAACGTCCCTGCCGCGTGATCAGGAACGGCCTGAGGATCTTGATGGGTGAGCCGGCATGAGGCGGCTCACCCTGCGGATCCACGAACGCCTCCGCACGACTTTTCACCGACCCCACACGCCCGGCCGACGGGTCGTCCGACCTCCTCAGTGCGATCGGCCTGGATGCCCGGTTCACCGATCCTGAGGGCCGGGCCCAGGCGACGACACCGCCCCGGCGGACGTGCCCTCCGTGCTGCGGCCGGCCACGGCGTCGGAGGCCACCCGGCGCTTGTACTGCGCCCCTGGCGGGTTCGCCGTGGTGGTCGCCAGGGGGCCCGGTCCCGGTCTCCTGGCGCGCCTGCGTGGCGTCGCCAGGTCCGGGGCCGAGACGACCGAGACCCTGGTCAGGGCGTTCCTGGCGGCAGGCGCGGGTGTCATCGTCCCCGCCGAGCGACGGGACGCGGACCCGGCCGCCGTCCGGGCGCCCGCGCCCTCGATCGCCCCTCGGCGCTGTGCCCAGGCGACGGCCTCGTGCTCGCCGAGGACGAACTGCCGCCCGACGTCGACATCACCGTCGCGCAGGACTGGGTGAGCGCCGTACGAGGTGCGCCGCCCGCCTCGCGGGCTTGCCTGACCGGCGGACGGCCGGCGCCTGGCGGCAGGGGCGGTCAACGGTGGCGTGGCGCAGCCGATGCCGCGGCCGCGTACGGCCATACGCCCGCCGTCCTCCGCCCCTCAAGGACGCCGCCGTCTCGTTCCGGGCGGGCACGGATTGGATATCCGATGGCGTAGCAGGTGGACAATGCCGCATGGCACATTGAGCGCGATCTGAGTACCTGGCATTCATGTCGGCGCGAGCGGCCGATGGGGATGCGGAAAGGAGAAACGGATGCGCGTCCGGAACGGGTGCCGTGTGCGTGGAATGGTGGCCGCCGTGCCGGAACCGCCCGTGCCGGCGATGCTCGGGAAATCCGGCAATGATGAGATCGGCCGGTTCCCTGAAACCAGAAGGGCGGACATGTACCTGCTCTGCCCGAGCGGGACAACGATAGCCGGCAGCGGGACGGACGCTGAGTGCGGCCGACTCGCCGACCCCGGTCGTCTGGCACCTCGCCCAGCTGCGGGACGTGGTTCGTCTCGCCTGGCTACAGGCCCGCGTCGATGGGGCGGGAGGGGCGAAGAAACGGCTGGACAAAAGGCCACGCAACTCTTGGTCGTAGATCATGCGTGAAAGGAAAGTAGGTCAATGCCCAGGAAGAGCAGGACGGTCATCGGCGCGCTTCTCCTGATCCCGGTGGGCTCAGTGTGATCACTGTCACCGAGCCCGCCCACGCCTGCGCCGGCGCGGCGCCGGGATCACTGTGTTCGGGAGTGTCACGAGAGGCAAGTGTCTTGAGGCGGACTTCACCGCCCGGCCGCTTCAGGGCTCATGTGGCACTCCGGGTGCCAGGTGGGAATACGGTCCCCGCCTGAATACGCTCCGCAACATCCGTTCGCATATGTGCCTGGACACCGACGGCACCAGGATCGACATGTCCGAGGTCGGCAGCAACGGTCGTCACGGGAGTAACATCGACTCAATACCCAAAGAAAAGCAGCTCTTCCGAATGGACGACGATTTTTCGGCATAAACTACACCACGGTTTGCCCCTCTCACTGCGGCCGTGATGCGAGAAGTACAGTGGCCGGCAAATCCTTGGCCGCCCCGCTCGGCCATCCGATGAAAAAGCATGCGTGAACCGGAAGCTCAAGCGAATGTCGCGGGTGTCAGCCCCGCATTCGGCGAGCGCAGATCACCTGCTCATGCGCCATGGAATTTCCGATACGGTCGATGAATCGCGGTACAGCGATCGCTCCGGCGGTCTCATCGGGATCGAGGGCGCAATTTCGGTACTGCATCAGATGCGGCTGGAATCGCCGGAGAGTCGCAACGTACGCCCGTAAGCGGTAGGCGCGTGAGCAGCCCGGCAAGCGCCGATCAACGCTAGGAAACAATGTGCGAAAGAGAACGTCTCCGCGCGCCATCGTCGTCATGGCGATGACGGCGTTGTTGACCGTCACGACGTCGTGCGCGGCCGGCAGGACGGCGGCCGGAGAGAACGCCCCCGATGCCGTGGGCAAGCGCGGCATAACGTGGAAGCCGTGCGAGGAGGAGCCTGCCGTCGAATGCGGCACGCTGACGGTGCCGATCGACTGGTCCAAGCCGGACGGGCCCAAGATCGGCCTGGCCCTCGCCCGGCGCAAGGCCACCGATCCCTCCGCGCGGATCGGATCCCTGCTGACCAACCCGGGCGGACCCGGTAACTCCGGAGTTGAGGGGATCTTCCGCCCTTCCGGCTTCAGCGAGGAGATCCGGCGGCGGTTCGACATCGTCGGCCACGATCCCCGGGGCGTCGCCCGCAGTGGCGCGGTGACCTGCTCGGCTTCGGCGTACAACAAAATGCCGGACCGCGTCATGACCAGCCAGGCCGACTATGACGAATGGATCGCCTACAACAAGGAACTGCACGCCGACTGCCGCAGGCTCACCGGCCCTTTGTACGACCACCTCGACGCGGTCAACGTGGCACGTGACATGGACGCCATTCGCGCGGCGCTCGGCGATGACAAGCTGACCTCGTACGGCGTCTCCTACGGCACGCTGTCCCAGCAGATGTACGCCGAGCTGTTCCCGGACCGGGTCAGGGCCATGGTGCTGGACGGCAGCATGGACCACAGCCTGAACGTCAAGGCGTTCCAGGTGACCGAGGCGGCCGCCGTCCAGGACAGTTTCGACGAGTTCGTCGCCTGGTGCGAACGGGACACCGAGTGCGTCCTGCACGGGCGCGACGTTCGCGCGCTGTGGAAGGAACTGCTCGGGAAGGCGGACCGCGGCGAGCTGTCCTGGCCGGGCGGTTCCGACCGTCCTGTGAACGCTCACAACCTCAAATGGCTGGGCGTGGTCCTCAACGAGGCGCCCGACTGGCGGCTGGCGGCCCAGGTACTCAACGCCCTGGACGGCGGTCCGGTGCCGGCCGGCATGCCGGGCCCTCCGGGCGATGGGCCCGTGAGCGGGAAGACCGCCGAACTCCCCGCCGCGATCCTCTGCTCGGACTTCGACCTGTCGCTGCGCGACTACGACGAGTACGCCGATGTGATGCGCGGCTCCAACGCGGCAGCCCCGGACATGCGCTACAACCCGATGCCGATGGGCGACATGCCGATCTGCCAGGGCCGCCCGGTCACCAACCCGCAGCACCGGCTGCGGTACACCGGCAGCGCTCCGCTGCTGGTGAGCACCTCACTGCACGACCCCTCCACACCGTACGAGTGGTCGGCCGCCGTGGCCGGGCAGCTTGGCCCCAGAGCCGCACTGCTCACGTACGAGGGCTGGGGTCACGGCATCTACGGCAGGACCTCGTGCACGACGGCTGCCATGGACAGCTACCTGATCTCGCTGACCGTTCCCGCACCGGGCACCCGCTGCCCGGCCGAAGAGCGCCAGGATTGAGGGCTGTCCCTCCGGCCCGGCCCGCGCCACCGGCATCCGGGCAAGCGCCGTGCGGCCCGGCCAGAGGTCAAAGGCCAGAGGTCAGAGGTCACAGGTCACAGGTCAGAGGTCACCGGGAAGGACGTACGGAAAGATCCGATACGACCGTGGCCATCCCTGACCGGGGGGCGATGCCGGGCGGTGTTCCTCGTCGGCGGGCCGCCCCCGGCCGCGCACGCCGTCAGTTCCGCGGGATGGACTGGCCGAGCGTGCAAGGCGAGTGAACCTCTCCGGGAAGAGGCGGCAACCGGGCAGTGCACAGTCTGAAGACCGGATCTGAGATGAGCGGACGCCTTCCCGGACCCGGCACGCCGTGGCCCGGCGTGATGGCCGGGGCCGCGTCACCGTCACGGTGCGACTGGACGCCCGACCGGGGCACGGCGGGGGCCGCGTCACCGTCACGGTGCGACTGGACGCCCGACCGGGGCACGGCGGGGGCCGCGTCACCGTCACGGTGCGGCTGGACGCCCGACCGGGGCACGGCGGGGGCCGGGGACGGCGGGCCGCACACGATGCCTCCCGCGATGAGAGCCGGGGTGGCATGGGAAGCAGCGACCCCCGGTCCTCCCTTTCCGGTTGGCCGCGACCGGGCACATCGGCGTGATCGCACCGCACGACGGACGCCAGGCCCGGCAGCGAGGCCCGTCGCGGGGCCCCGAACTCGTTGACGGTCGAGGGGGGAAGGAAGAGCGCCAGACCGCCTCGGCTCACCGGGCGGTCGCTGGTGTCCGGAGGGGAGCCGTAAATGGTGCGTGTGTCAAACAGGACGACCTCACCTGGTCTCATCTCGAGTCGGCGTCTCCCCCGCCGCCGGGGCGGGATCCGAACCCGCCAGCCGCACCAGAACCCGCGCGCTGTTGACCCTGCGATCATCACCATGACCGCACGACGGGCACACGAACCGCTCCTCGGCCGGCGGGACGGGCTTGGCTCTCACCTGCCCGCACGCCGCGCAGGTCCTGCCCGTCGGCTCATGGCGCCCGACCACCGTGACCTGCGTCCCATACCAGTTCGCCTTGTGGATGACCTTCCGCCGGGCCATGCCGATGCCGGCGTCGGCCACCGCCCGATTGCGCGTGCGCCGTGTCCTCGCCGGAAGACCCTCCCGGCCACCGGCCAGGACGCCGGCCACGTCCCACCCCTCGATCACGATCCTGTCGTGATCGTGAACAAGCCGGGACGTTGCCTTCTCCACATGATCCAGCCGTAACGCGGCGACGCGGCCGTGCAGGACCGCGACCCGATGGCGCGCCTTCTCCCGCCCGCGGCTCCCCTGGACCGTACGGGCCAGCGCCCGCTCGGCCCGGCGCAGCTTCGCCTGGGCCTTCTCCAGGTACCGCGGGTTGTCGATCACCTCACCGGTGGACAGGGTGGCGAGATGACGCACGCCCCAGTCGACGCCGACCGTGCCGCCCGCCCGCTGGCGCCGGGTCGGGGTGATGCGCACCGGCCGGACGCGCTCCACGGTGAGGGAGATGAACCACCGGCCCGACGCCGTGCGCGAGACCGTTCCGCGGACCAGGCGCGCGTACGGCACCTGCCCGCTGCCCTTGCACGCCGCGCACCTTCTCATCTCCGCGTCGCCTCCCTTCGCCGGCACCTTCCCCGCACCGCCGCAGGGAGGGCACACGGCCGGGGCCTTGCGGAGCAGGGCGAGCAGCTTCGTGGTCTTCTCCTTGACCCGCACCGGCCCGATCTTCGGCAGCACCACCGACCGGTGCACCTGCACCCGCACCTTCTTCGGCCTGCCCTCCTGGGCCGGGTTACGCGAGAGGGCCATGCGGTGCTCACCGATCCGCAGTGTGCTGCCGTGCACCTGGAACGAGGCCGTGGAGCGGTGCCGGGACTTGAACCGGGGCCGCCCCACCGGCCGGCCCTTACGGCGTCCGCCGCGCGAATCGAAGAACTTCTTCCACGCCCCGTGCGCGTCCCGCAGCGCCGCTTGAAAGGTGCCCACGAAATGCTCCCCGACCCACTCCAGCCCGTTGGCCGGGTCGTCCTTGTGCCGGGTCCACATCTTGCACAGCGCGAAGTGGTCGGGGTAGACGGGCAGCTCGCCGCCGGCGTCCTTGGCCTTCTTGAACGCCTCCAGGTGCTCGGCGATCTGCTGGATGCCCCAGTTGTAGGCATACCGGGCGGCACCGGCATGCGAGGCGAAGCGGCGTGCCTGCTCCGGCGTCGGGTCCAACTCGTACACGAACGCCTGCTGGATGAGCCGGTCCTCCACGCCGGACCTGCGCCTGCTCGACACGCCGCATCCTCCTCTTCGGCCCCTTGGCCACCATTGCGCGGACCGGGCGGGGCCGCCCTGATCTCGCGTCCTCAGCGAGCGTTCCTGTGCTCGCCCGCGGCGTTCCGACATGTGTCCCTCGGAAGCCCGCCACCACTCCCCCGCGCATCTGCCGCCCGGGGCTGATGGTGTGGAAAGAGCCGCTGCCCAATTCGTCGAAGGCCGGCAGCCACAAGCCTGCCACTGACCGCCGCCGTTCCCCGCGTCCCGACCCGGACGGAAGCACGGGGACCTCCCGCGCGTCCGTGTCGGCCGGGGTCCGCATGAGCGCGATCCGCGGCCGCCTGCGGTTGCGTGATGAGGTTGGGCACCAGACCCTTGCGGATCTGGAGCACCCGTCTTACCCCGGCCCGGTGGGCCGGGAGCGGGCTACCCGCTTCCATGAGGACCGCCTGCCGCGCCCCCGGCGCGGCAAGTCTCACGTCCCCTCCACGGGCGTTTAGCGTCTCCCCGCTGCTCGGGGCGACGTCGGAACACACCGGCCGTACGGTGGTGACATCGTGTTCACCCCCGCGGCCGGACAACGAACAGTGGACCCGTTGGCCGACGGGCCCGGGACGCGCTCCTCGCCGGGGGCTACGGCCCTCAGCGGAGGAACACCGGAAGCGCCGCCAGGCCGTTGGACAGGACCGAGGGCAGCATCATCAGTTCCCCGGCAGGCGCGGCCAGGCGCAGGCGGGGGAACCGGCTCAGGAGAATGCCCAGCGCGAGCCTGGCTTCCAGGCGGGCCAGGGGCGCGCCCACGCAGTGGTGCACGCCGTGCCCGAAGGCGATGTGGGCGGGGCCGTCGCGGGTGATGTCCAGGATGTCACCCCCGGGGAACCGGGCCGGGTCGCGGTTGGCCGCGAGCAGGCCGATGAACACCGGCTCGCCCGGGGGGATGGTCACCCCGGCGACGTCCACCGGCTCGGTGGCGATGTAGGGCACGGTGGTCTGCAACGGGCCGTCGTAGCGCAGCAGCTCCTCGATGGCCGGTTCGAGCAGCTCGGGCCGCTCGCGCACCAGGGCCAGCTGGTCGGGGTGGGCGAGCAGGGAGCGCACGCAGTTGCCGATCATGTGCACGGTGGTCTCGTGCCCCGCGACCAGCAGCAGGAACATCAGCGAAGTCAGCTCGTCCTCGCTCAGCCGGTCCGCGCCGTCGCGGGCCGCGATCAGGTCGGAGAGCAGGTCGTCCTGAGGCTCGGCCCGGCGCAGCGCGATCAGCTCCCGGGTGAACCGCAGGACCTCCAGTGTCGAGTGCCGGTACTCCTCGAAAGAGCACAAGGCGGCCGCCATGAGGGGTGGGGTCCAGGAACGGAGGTCCGCCGCGGTGTCCTCGGGGATACCGATCAGCTCGCACAGGACGATGATCGGCAGCGGGGCCGCCAGCGCCGGCACCAGGTCCACCGGGCCGCGCCCGTCTGGCCCCGCCTCACGCTCCGCCTCGGTCAGCAGGGCGTGGGTGACCTGCTCGATGCGCGGCGCCATGCGCTCCACTCTGCGCCGGCTCAGCGCCGAGCCCACCAGCCGGCGCAGCCGCCCGTGGTCGGGCGGATCGGTGTACAGCATGTGGGTGTGCGCGGCCCGCGCCACCTCATCGCCCAGTTCCTTCACGTACCTGGCGTTGCGCCAGCCCCCCTTGACCATGCGCGGGTCCGCCAGCAGCGCCCTGGCTGCCGCGTGCCCGGTGACCAGCCAGATGGCACTGCTGCCCGCCGTCTCCAGCCGGTGCACCGGACCGGCCTCGGTGAGCGCGGCGTAGACCGCGTGCCGCTCTCCCGCTCCGACCGCCCGGAACGGATCGAGAGAAGCGGTGGTGTTCGAGATCGGAGGTGAGGACATGCGGGCTCCTTCGAGGCTCGGTGCATGTGCGGCTGCCCGGGGGCACGGACGCGTTCCAGGACCGGGACATCTCCCTGGCGCCGGGAACCGGAAACCATGGACAGCGGGTTTCCGCGAAGAGGAGAAGCCGGCGCCTTCCTTTGCGGGCGTACTCGTGCTCACGCATCCCTGTCCGATGGCGAGGGAAATGTAAGCGGGCCCATGGGCCAGAACAAAGACCAGAAACTGACCACAGGTCGATTCCGACGGTATGCCGTGCCGCGGCGGCATTCACCGGCCCCGCGGCCGCCGCACTGCCCGCGACCATGGTGTCGGCATACCGATGCCGGTCCGAACGGCCTTTCCCGGCTTTCGCGCGATGGCCTCCTCCTCATTTCCGGTCGATTCGTCTGACGCCGGAAACCTCATGCGACCGGGGTGTGGCGGAATCTGTCCATTCTGCTGACCAATGAATGCTCATTTCGTGGTCGCGGGCGAACGCCTGATGGGCGTCCGTTTTGCGGCCAGGCCGGCCGCGTGCCACACTGCTGCCGAACTCCGCCGAGATAAAGCTAAGGTCTTTGCCATGTCAAAGCAGGAGTCCGGCCAGGGCCTTCCGCTGCTGAGGACGCGACTGCACCGCGCGGCGGCGGCCACGTTCGTCGGCCGGCGGCAGGAGCTGCAGACCTTCCGATCGGCGCTGGAGGGCGATGACGTCAGTGTGCTCTACGTCCACGGCCCCGGTGGCATCGGCAAGTCAGCCCTGCTGCGCCGCTTCGCCGACGAGGCGATCGCGGCCGGGCGGACGGTGGTCCAGCTCGACGGCCGGACCGTCAACGCCACGCCGGAGGCGTTCGGGGCCGAGGCCGAGGTGGTGTTGCGTGATGAGCACGTCGTGCTGCTGGTCGACACCTTCGAGCTGATCCAGGGGCTGGAGGGCTGGCTGCGCGAGCGGTTCTTGCCACGGTTGCCGGTCGGGGCGCTGGTCGTGCTGGCCGGGAGGAACCCGCCCGACATCCGCTGGCGTGCCGACCCGAGCTGGGCCGGCGCCCTGAAGGTCGTGCAGCTCGGCGAGCTGGCCGCCGACGAGGCCCGCGCGCTGGTGGACGCCCGTGGCGTCGCCGACGGCCTGCGGGAGCCACTCCTGTCCTTCGCGGGCGGTCATCCGCTGGCGCTGTCGCTGGGCGCGGCGGTCGCCGCCGGGGACGAGCGGGCGAGCAGCCGGTGGACGCCCAGCCAGGACGTGATCGGCACCCTGCTGGATCAGCTCGTCGGCGACCCGCCCACGCCCGCCCACCAGCGCGCTCTGGAGGTGTGCGCGCATGTGCACATGACGACGGAGGAGCTGCTGCGGGCGGTGCTGCCGGCGGACGACGATGTCCGCGGGTTGTTCTCCTGGTTGCGGCGGCTGCCGTTCGTCGAGGTCGGCACGCAGGGCCTGCATCCGCACGACGTGGTCCGCGACCTGCTGGAGGCCGACCTGCGCTGGCGCGACCCGGCGGGTTACGTACGGATGCACGAGCGCATCCACACCCACTTCGCCGAGAAGATCCGCACCGTGCCGGACGCGGAGGTCCCGGCCGTCGCCAGGGCGCTGGTCTTCCTCCGCCGCAACGACCCGGTGACGGCCGGCTTCTATTCGCACTGGCATGGCCAGGGCGAGGTCCAGGAGGAAGCCTTCGTCCCAGGGGACGTCGAGGGCCTGCTCCGGGTGGCCGCCATCGAGAGCGAGGAGTCGGCGGAGGCGGCCCTGTTCTGGGCGCGACGGCAGCCCACGGCGTTCCGGGTCTACCGCCTGACCAGGACCGGCGAGCCGGTGGCGTACCTCGCCTGGTTGCGGCTGCAGGAGCCCGACGAGTCCGAGCTCGACGCCGACCCGATCGTGGCCGCCGCGTGGGCGCATGTGCGGGCCACCACACCGCTGCGCGCCGGCGAGCACATGGCCGTCACCAGGGGCTGGCTGCTGCCGTCCTATCGCGGGGTCTCACCGGTGATGGATCTCATCCAGTGGCGCGCGATGGGCTACTACCTCCGCTCGGAGCGCCTGGCCTGGACTTTCTTCGTGCGTTCCGACCCGGATGTCAGTGGCGACTACCACCGGCAGTACGACTTCATCGAGATCCCGGAACGACCGCGCGTGGGCGGGCGCACGTACGGCCTGTTCGCACACGACTGGCGGAAGGTGCCGGCCCAGGCGTGGCTGGAGCGGGTGAGCCGGCCGCCGTCGCCGGAGCCGGACGACACCGGCGTCCTCGACCCGGCGCCCCCGCTGGCCGTCCTGACGGAGACCGAGTTCTCCGAGGCCGTCCGCGAGGCGCTGCGCCGGCTGTCTCACCCCCGCGCCCTGGCGGTCAATCCGCTGGCCCGCACCCGGCTCGTCACCGGCCATCCCGATCCCGACCCCGCCTCGGCACTCCGTGACCTGCTGCGGCAGGCGATCACCAATCTGAAGGATGATCCCTCCGCGCACAAGTCGTACCAGGCGCTGGAGATGACCTTCCTGCGCGGCACCCCCACCCAGCTGATCGCCGCCGAGCAGCTCGGCCTGCCCTTCACCACCTACCGCCGCCACCTGACCACCGGTGTCGAACGCGTCTGCGCGGACCTGTGGCACCGCGAGCTGCACGGGACCGGCGGGATCACGACCCCATGACAGGCGCCTGACAGGGTGAAGGCGGGCCCGCACGCTCGATGACCGTGGCCCGACGACCGCGCACGTTCATCGGGCGGGTGCGGCAAGCGTGCCGTGCAGTTCCCGCTGCCACAGGTTCTCGCAGACGCGCTCGATGCCCGAGACCAGGTGACGGCGGTAGGTGGTGAAGGGCAGGCCGAGCCGCTCCGCGGCGGCCTCCTGGGTCGGGGCGTCCCCGAGGTACGTGGCGGCCAGCACGCGGTGGAGCTTGACCGAGCGCGGGCCCTCACGCAACGCCTCGATCTCCGTCTCCAGGAGTTCGCGCAGCGCCTTGGCCGACTCCCCGTCGCTCTGCCCGGCGACGAGCCGGGTGCGCGTCAGGGGTGAGCGGGCCAGCTCTTCGGGGCGGGTCAGGTGGCGCAGTGCCCAGCGGGCCGCCGCCTCGAACTCCTCCTTCGACAGCACCGCCAGCTCCACCTCGGGCGGCGCCTCCGGCGTGTACGGCGCCGGCGTCCCGCCGAGCCGCTCCAGCCAAGCCTGTGGCGGCACCGCCCGCCAGTCGTGCACGAACATCGTGTACGACTCCTCCCCCACCCGGGCGGCATCGGGGATGTCACGCATGTCGTGCCGGCGGAAGCACTCGATCCGGTCGGTGCTCGGCTGCCGTACCGCGATGCAGGACCAGGCCATCCGCTCGGAGCGCAGGCAGTTGCCGATCACCCGCCACTGCAGCAGGTCCATGACCGGCGAGTTGCCGCGGTAGGCGGGCAGGATCCAGGACCGGCCGACGGCCAGGTGCTCGCCGGCCCGTGGGGGCGCGGTGGCGCGGGCGTGCGCCCAGGCCGCGGCCACGACCGGGTCGGCCGCGCACTCGTCGTCGTCCTGCTCGTGCAGGCGCAGCCACGCGTGGAAAGCGACCGGTTCGCCGGTCTCGGTGTGCCAGTAGACGCGCAGCGCCGAAGGCTGCCTGGCCAGCCAGAACTCGGCGCAGGCGGCCGACCGCTCGCCCTCGGCCTCGCGGGCCAGGCGCACCAGCCGCTCGGCGTCGCCGGGCCGCAGGGGGCTCTCCTGGATCTGGCCCTCCTCGTACCAGCTGTACGGCTCGACCATCGCGTTGTTGTCGCGGTGCAGGTAGAACAGCGCCGCCACCGCGCTGAGCACGTCGGGCTCGGCGGCGGTGCGGACCTTCTCCGCCAGGTGCGCGTGGATGCGGTCGTGCATGTCGGCGTACCCCTGCGGGTCGCGCCAGCGCAGGTCGGCCTCCAGCACCTCGCGCACCACGTCGTGCGGGTACAGCCCGAGGCTGCTCGACTCCACGAACGGCAGCCGCCGCAGCCAGCGGAACAGCGCCGCGGCGTCGTCGGGCAGCGCGGCGCGCAGGAGGTCCTCGGTCGTCATGTACGCGTGCGCGCAGATCTCCAGCGCGTGCCGGTGCGCCGGGCTCGGCACCTCGCCGACGAGCTGATCCAGCAGGGTCGCCACGACGTCATGGTCCGGTATCCAGCGGGTGCTCGCGCCCTCGTCCTTGACCGCGACCGCCGCGCCCAGCAGCAGCGCCAGGGGATGCCCGCCGGCGAAGGCCAGCAACGGCTCGCGCAGCCCCTCGGCCACCCCGCAGCAGTCCATGAGCGCCTGGGCGTCACCAGGCGCGAGGTCGCGCAGGGAGATCACCTCCAGCTCCCGCGCCCATCCGGGCTCGGTGTGCCAGCGTATGTCCGGCGGGAACCGCCCGGCGATCACCACCAGCGCGCCCACCGGCAGCCTGGGCAGGAACCGCTCGCGCAGCCAGCCCTCCAGACCCTGGATCCGCTCGAAGGTGTCGACCAGGAGCACCGCCCGCTCGTCGCGCAGCACCGCCTCGGCCGCGGCTTCGAAAGCGGCCGGCGACGGGTCCAGGGTGCGCCCGTCCACTCTGGCGACCGATCGGCCCGCCAGCGCCGCCTCCTGCGCGAAGCGCCGCAGCAGCGCCGACTTGCCGATGCCGCCGGGACCGTGCACGTACAGCACGCTGCAGCGGCCGCCGTACAGCGCCGCGCCGAACAGCGCGAGCTCCTCCTCGCGCCCTACGAACGCCGACTCGCGGGCCGCCTGCAGGCGCCGGCCCAGCGGCTCCGGCTTTCCGTCACTCCCCGACATGCGCCCAACTCTAGGGTCTGGCGAGATCCCCCCTTCACCGAACGCATGAGTGTTCGTCCGCATCACCCGTGAAAGAGCTCGGACCAGGCGGGCGTCGCGGCCCGTCGAACGCCGTTTCACGGCGGCGTGCCAAGCCGGCGCGGGAACGAAATGAGGAACTACTGATCATCTGTCTGGTCTGGCGAATGAGCAGGGAGCGGCATGACGATCTCCGCATGACGGTTGACGTAGTCGTACTGGGAGCCGGGCCCGCGGGCCTGGCGGCGGCCTTGTTCCTCTCCGCTGACGGGCATCGCGTCACGGTGCTGGAACGTGACGGGGCCGAGCCGGGTCAGAGCCGGGCCGTATCCCATTTCCGGCAGCCTCATGTGCTGCTGCCCCGTGGGCTGGCCGTGCTGAAAAGGCGGCTGCCGGAGGCCGTGGCCGCCATCGAGGCGGCGGGCGGCCACCGTTGGCACCTGCTCAGCCGGGACACCCTTGACGACCGCTACGAGTTCCTGTCGGCCAGGCGGCAGGTGCTGGAGAGTGCGCTGACCGGCCTGGCCGACCGCGCACCCCATGTGGAGGTCCAGCGTGGCGTCGGCGTCTCCGGCCTGCTGACCAGGGATTCCGGCACGGGAGGCGCGCCTCTCGTGCACGGCGTGACCACCGACTGCGGCGAACGGCTCGAAGCCGGGCTCGTGGTGGACGCGGGCGGCGGCGGCTCGCCGGTCGGCGCCATGCTCGGCGACCTGCAGCACGTCACGGACACCGCGCTGCCGCCCGACGCGGGCTTCGACTTCTACACCCGCTACTTCCGCAGCCCCGACGGCACACTGCCGCCCCGGCCCGCCTGGCCGCTGGAGCACTACGACAGCGTCTCCACCCTTGCCCTGCCCAGCGACAACGGTGCCTGGTCATTGACGCTCGTCGTCTCCCGCCGCGACTGGGTCATGCGGTCGCTGTACGAGGAGCACGTCTGGGATCGCACGGCCGCCCTGTTCCCCGCGCTGACGGAGTGGGTGGGGTACGGCCGGCCTGTCACCGGAGTCCTCGCCACGGCCGGGCCGGGCACCCGCCGGCGCAGCGTCGTGCGCGGCGGACGGCCGTCGGTGACCGGGCTCGTCAGCGTGGGCGACGCCTGGGGCACCACCAATCCGGAATTCTGCCAGGGCCTGTCGATGGCGCTGATCCAGGCCGAACTGCTGTGCGAGGCCGTACGGGCGGAGCGGGATCCGGCCCGGCTCGTCCTGGCGTACGAGTCGGCCGCGCAGGAAGCTCTCGGCCCGTTCTACGCCACCTCGCGCTTCTGGGAGCAGAACCGGTTGGCGGAGATCTACGCCGCGATCCGCGGCCGGCGATTCCATGGCGGCCCCGACTGGACCGCCGTCATGGCCATGGAGGCCGCCAAACTGGCCGACCCCGACGTGCTGACCGCGATCAGCGACATCGGCTCGATGCTGGCCGCGCCGGTGGAGGCGATGTCCCGGCCCGAGGTGGTCAGCAAGGCCCTGTCGCTGGCGGCCGGCAGCCCGGCCCCCGCCCCGACGCGCGCGACCCTTCTGAGCACGCTCTCCCGCTGACTCCAGCACTCCGCCCCGCTGACGTGCGCGCCCTCGACGAGCCTGCGCAACTCACTGTCGCCTGGCGGGCGCCCGGCCTTCCCGCCCCTGTCAGGGCCCGCCCAGGATGCCGCGCAGCGCCCGCGCCAGATGGGCGACCAGGGCTTCGCGGCTCATCTCGGCGATGGGGCCGACGCCGACGACGTACCGGCTGAAGGTGACACCGATGAGGTGGGCGCCGAGCAGGTCGATGCGTTCGTCGGCGTCCGCCCCCGTCACGACCGTCCGGTAGGAGTCGATGCTGAGCTGCCGCATCGCGACGTAGAGCCGGGTCGCGCTCGCCTCATCGGAGGCGACACTGCGGATGAGCGCGATGAACGGGTCGTTGCCGCCGGCGCTCTCCATGCGGTCCACGTACGCCTGGGCGATGCGTTCGGGGAGGGTTTCCGGCGTGCCCGGCATGACGGCGCCGAGGTCGCCGGCGCCGGGCATCGCGGCGATGAACAACTGCTCCTTGGAGGGGAAGTGCCGCATGATCAGGCCGTGCGTGACGCCCGCGCGCTGGGCGATCTCACGGATGGTGGCGCGGGCGTAGCCACGCTCGGCGAACGCGGCCCGCGCGGCTTGCAGGATGGCGGCCCGGCTCGCCTCCGGGTCGCGCCTGCGCTTCCTGACCTCCGGTGCTGTGCTCACACTTAAGTGTACATCTGGTCACTAGTGGTGCTACCGTCATTAGTGACCACTTGGTCATTAGTGTGTCATCTGGAGGAGCACTCATGTCCCTTGAACCGCTGACCCCGCAGAACACCACGATCATCCTCGTCGACCACGCCGTCGGGTTCGCCAACGTGCTGCGTTCGCATGACACCGCCCAGCACATCAGCAACGTCGTGGGACTCGCCAAGACGGCCGTGTGGTACGAGAGCGGCCTGGTCGTCACCAACGGCCTGCCCACCAAGCCGTCCGGCCCCCTCTACCCCGGCCTGCTCGAGGTGATCGGCGACCACCCCGTGATCGAGCGGCCCGGCGCCATCAACGCCTTCGCCGACGAGAACTTCGCGCGAGCCGTACAGCGGACCGGGCGCAGGAAGCTGGCGATCGCCGGCGTGTCCACCGAAGGGTGCGTCCTGCAGACCGTGCTCGGCGCGCTACGGCTCGACTACGAGGTCCACCTGGTCGTGGACGCCTCGGCCAGCGTGACCCCCGAGACGCACGCCGTCGCGGTCCAGCGCATGGTGCAGGCGGGTGCCACGCCTGTCACCTGGTTCTCCCTGGCCGGCGAGTTCCAGGCCGACCACCGCAACCCGACGTTCCCGTACTGGCAGCGCCTGATGCGCGAGCACGTCCCGACCATGGACATGGGCGTCCAGACCTACCTGGCCGCCTACCAGCAGGCGCAAGGCGCCGCATGACCGGGCCTCTCGCCACGGCCGACGCCATGAGGCCGGCGACCGGGGCCGACAAGGCGCTCGACGCGAACGGGGGCCGGCGCGGGCAGGCCAACGATCTCATCGGCCTGCTCATCACCGGACTCAGCAAATAATCAGCCCCCTTTCAACTGAAAACCATCCCCTTTTATCTGTGCATAATTACCTATTTATTGGTCCGACCCGCACGACGTGGCGAAGCTAATTAGAGTTCCGATCATGGCAAAGCAGCCCCACCCAGAAACCCCGCCGCTCGAACGAAATCCGCGCCGTGGCGGAGCCTCCGCGTTCGTCGGCCGGACCAGGGAGTCCGAGGTCTTCGACGCGGCGTTGAGGGGTGGCGGGGCCGGGGTGTTGTTCGTGCACGGCCCCGGCGGCATCGGCAAGTCGGCGCTGCTGCGGCGCTTCGCCGAACAGGCCGTCGCGGCCGGGCGGACCGTGATCCCGCTCGACGGCCGCACCATGAACCCCACCCCGAGAGCGTTCGAGGCCGCGGCCGCGGCGGCGTCGCACGACGCGCGGGCCGTGCTGCTGGTGGACACCTTCGAGCTCGTCCAGGGCCTGGAGGGGTGGCTGCGCGAGCGGTTCCTGCCGGGCCTGCCGACGGGGGCGCTGGTCGTCCTGGCCGGGCGGATGCCGCCGGACCTGTGCTGGCGTGCCGATCCGGGCTGGGCCGGCACCCTGGAGGTACTGCGGCTCGGTGAGCTCAGCCGGGAGGAGGCCCGCGAGCTGCTGGAGGCCGGCGGGGTGCGCGCGGGCCTGCGGGAGCCGCTGCTGTCCTTCGCGGGCGGCAACCCGCTGGCACTGCGGCTGGGCGCCGCCGTGGCCGCCGCGGACGAGCGGGCCGGCCGCCGGTGGACACCCAGCCACGACCTGATCGTCACCCTGCTGGACCAGCTGGTCGGCGCCCCGCCCACGCCCGCCCACCGACGCGCTCTGGACGTGTGCGCCCACGCCCACATGACCACCGAGGAGCTGCTGCGCGCGGCGCTGCCCGGCGACGACGCGACCGCGCTGTTCGCCTGGCTGCGGCGGCTGCCGTTCGTCGAGCGCAGCACGCTCGGCCTGTATCCCCACGACGTGGTACGCGAACTGCTGGAGACCGACCTGCGCCGGCGCGCTCCCGACGGCTACGCCGAGATGCGCCGGCGCATCCACGACCACCTCATACGCAGGATCCGCACCGCGCCGGATTCCGACGTCCTGGCCGCCACGGCGTCGCTGACCTTCCCGCACCGCCACAATCCGCTGACGGCCACCGTCTTCACCAGCTGGCGCAGTCATGGCGAGGTTCAGGAAGACGTCTTCACCGACGGCGACCTGGAGGAACTGCTCCGGGTGGCCGCCAGCGAGAGCCGAGAGTCGGCGGACACCGCGCTGTTCTGGGTGCGCCGGCAGCCCGCGGCGTTCCGCGCCTACCGTCTGACCAAGACCGGTGAGGCGGTGGCCTTCCGTGCCTGGTTACGGCTGCACGTCCCCGACGAGGACGAGATCGGCGCCGATCCGATCGTCGCCGCCGCCTGGGCGCACGCCCGCGCCACCGATCCGCTGCGCCCCGGCGAGCACATCGCCCTGTCCAGGCCGTGGTTGTTGCCGTCCTACCGGGGCCGCTCTCCGGTGATGGATCTCATCCAGTGGCGCGTCATCGGCGACTGGACCCGTTCATCGGGCCTGGCCTGGTCCTACAGCGTACGGCACGACCCGGACGCCGGCGGCGAGTTCCTGCGCCAGTACGACATCACGGAGGTGCCGCAGCGACCCCGGGTGGGCGACAACGAGTACGGCCTGTTCGCCCAGGACTGGCGGAGGATACCGGCTCAGGTGTGGCTGGAGCGGCTGATCGATCTGCCTCCGCTCGCACCGCGTGACACGGCCGGCCCCTCCTCCGCGCCGCTGACGGTCCTGAGCATGGAGGAGTTCCACGGCGCCGTCCGCAAGGCGCTGCGCAGTCTGTCGCGTCCTGCCGGCCTGGCCGCGAACCCGCTGACCCGTACCCGGCTGGTCAGCGAGCACCCCGGCGACGACCCCGCCGCCGCGCTGCGCGACCTGCTGGTCCAGGCCATCGCGGACCTGCGCGATGATCCGCGCGCCCGCAAGCCGTACCGGGCCGTCGAGGTGACCTTCCTGCGCGGCGCCCCCAGCCAGTCGATCGCCGCCGAACTGCTCGGCCTGCCCTTCACCACCTACCGGCGCCACCTGACCACCGGCGTCCGGCGCATATGCGAGAGCCTGTGGCGGCGTGAGCTCTTCGGGGACGACCAGACCTGAGACCCGTGGGTCAGTGCGGCGGCGGCGCCTCGTGCAGCGTCATGAGCACCTCGCGCGCCGCCTCGCTCAGCGGCGCCGAGGTGAGGGTGCCGGGATCGATGTTGACGTCGACGCGGCGGCCCTCGGCGTGCAAGACCGACAAGTCGGACGAGAGCAGCTTGAAGCCGTAGACGACGCTGCTGCGCCCGACGCTCTCCACCCAGAAGCACACGGCCAGTTCGCAGATGCCGCTGATCGGCGCCCGATAGGTGATGGCAAGATCGCGGACGACGCCCATGGCCCCCTTGAACGCCGATCTGGACGGGTCGATGTCCGCGCCGTGCTCGCTCCAGAAGGTGAGGATCGCCCGATCGAGCAGCACGGCGTAGCGGGAGTGGTGCAACATTCCCCAAGGGTCGAGCTCGTCGAAATGCACCCGCACCGGGACTGTCCGGCCGGGCGTGGAAATCGTCACAGGTGTGTCCTTCGGATGGGGCGGTTGGTGGGCCTCAGTGTGCGGCGGGAGTCTGTCCACTTCCCAGATCACTTTGTGACTGTCTCGGCCACACCCCGGAACGTCGTCGGGACCGGTCGGCGAACGTATCCCGTCGTCGACAAAGATCGGCGCACAGACCGGCGCGCCATGGCCGAGGCGGTCCTCGGTCGCCTCGAAGCCCGCTGAGAACGGTCGGTCATGCACGCGCCGGATCCGGGTGCACGCCGGCCCGCCTGCCGGTTGAGGCGTCCTCCGTGGCAGGCGGGTGGCGGGGAGGAGCCGTCACGCGGCGTCCTTTCGGACGTTGACGCCAGGTGAGGGCACCGGTCTCAGACCGCTCGGGCGATGCGAATGCGGGCACTGAGCCGAGGCCCGGCTTCGTAGAACATGTACTCGACCCCGTCCTGGCTGCCGAATGACGGAGCGGCGACGCGGCCGCCGTCAGAGGCGATCGGCGAGTGGAACACGCCCAGGTGCACTTCCTTGTCGAAGGCGGGGCCGACCTCGGTGATCCGCATCTTGCCGTCGTTGCCGTGGTAGGCGACGTAGACGGTGCCGTTGCGCTTGACGAGCGTGGGACCGGCGATGCCGGCCACCCCGTCGGGCTCCGGATTCACCAGGGGGGTGGAGCTGAACCGCCAGCCGTCCCAGCCGTTGGGCGACCAGCCGTAGAAGATCCGCCGGCCGTTCCGTACGCCCATGAAGACCATGACGTACGTGTTGCCGCGCCCGGGAAGAGCGTGCTCGAAGACCCGCGCGTAAGACGTCTCCGACGTGCCCGGCACCAGGCGGGTGCTCAGAATCGGGGTCTCGTCGGTGAAGGTGAGGCCGTCCCTGGACCGGGCGACCCGCGTCACGGTGTTCTCCCCGTGGAAGTAGCAGAAGAACTGCCGCGTGGCGCCGTCCCAGATGACGTGCGGTGAGGAGACATGGCTGACGGTGGTGCCGGGCAGCCGGTTGTCGATGATCGGGTTCTGCTCGTAGTCGGTGAAGGGCCCGTCGAGCGAGTCGCCGAAGGCCACACAGATGCCGCCCGGTTTCTCGTGCGGCGCGTAGTACAGGTAATAGCGAGAGCGCGCTCCACTGATTTTGTCGTAGACCCCCCGAATGCAGGGGAAAATGAACTCCCCCGTGGGGTTGTAATGCAGCGGCATGGTCAGGGCGTCGCGAACATAGCGGTACGTCGGCATCCCCGCCGGACCGGCCGAGGCCGCCTCCGCGGGGTCGAGTCCGATGCCGGTGGCGACCACCCCCGCCGCCATACCGCGCAGCACCGCTCGTCGCCCGACCGACCGTCGATTCCGGTCGGCAGGTTCCACGTCATTCCCCTTCGTCGAGAGGCTGATTGCACGTCGCCGACTCTAGGAATGGGGACTGACCACATACCAGCCCAGATGATGACCATCACTGTTCGTCCTCGATTCTTCAGAGGTCGGCGGCCAGCATTCCTCCTTGGTTGACGGTCCCGTTCTTGCTGGGCAGATTGCGCAGGCCCCTCGCCTTACCGGCGCGGACCCGGTCCTCCACGACGGCGTGCGCGCGGGCCGGCACGAACCCGCCGCGCCTGGGGCCGGCGAGCTGTGGCTAGCCGCCGCGGGCCTGCCGGTCGATCATGGACACCAGGGTGGAGACGAGCTCCTCGGCCGTGACCTGCCACTTGTCCGCGGACAGGTGCCCGTTGACCTCCATGTCCGTGATCCCGTGCACGCTGGTCAGCAGCAGCGCCGCGAACGGGCGGGCGTGCTGAAGGTCGCCATGGCCACCTTCGGCCCGTACGCGGGCACGAAGTTCGCCCTGGAGGCGGTCAGCGACGCGCTACGCCGTGAACTGGGGCCGCTGGGTGTGCGGGTGGTGGTCGTCGAGCCCGGAGGCATCCGCACTGAAATGGGGGAACGAGGCATCGCCACCACGCGCCGGCTGGCCGAAGCCATGTCAGCGCAACAGCGGGATCGCTACGGGCCGCTGGTCCAGGCGGTCATGGCACTGACCGCCGCGGGCACCGCGGGCGGCAGGTCCGCGGAGGACGCCGCCCGGGTGATCGCCAAGGCCGTGACCGCCGCGAAGCCCCGCACGCGCTACACCATCGGTCCCGACGCGGCTCTGCTCACCCAGCTGGCGCGGATCCTGCCGGACCGGATGCTGGATCGCGTCATCGCGGCCGGCCTGCGTCCGTACCGCTGCGAAAACCGCTGCCGCGTGAAACGCCAGAGGGCTCGGCAGTGGCGACACCTCGTCCGCGCTGGTGGGCTCGCGGTGCGCAGCCAGGCGAGACGTTCGCCGGGGGCTGGGCTGCCGTGGCGGCGTAGACCTCACCACCCCGGGACTCAAGGGATGCGGCCGGACGTGTAACGCCGCGGATACCGGCGGGGCATGCGGACGTAAACGGTGCGGCGAAGCATGGTGGTGTGGGCACAGCGACGACTCCGACCCATTGCCCCTACTGTTCCTTGCAGTGCGGCATCTCGTTGCGGGTGGCAGAGGGCACGACGGTGCTGGAGCCCATCGACTTCCCCACCAACCGCGGCGGCCTGTGCGTGAAGGGCTGGACGGCGGCCAAGCTGCTCGACCACCCCGAGCGGCTGCGCACGCCGCTGGTGCGCGCGGTGCCCGGTGACCGGCGCAGCCCGCTGCGCCCCGCCGGGTGGGACGAGGCCCTCGACCGCGTCGTGTCCGCCGTCCGCGAGGCTCAGTCCCGCCACGGCCCCGACAGCGTGGGCTGCTTCGGCGGAGGTGGGCTGACCAACGAGAAGGCGTACCTGCTGGGCAAGTTCGCCCGGGTGGCGCTGCGCTCCTCGGCCATCGACTACAACGGCCGGTTCTGCATGTCGTCGGCCGCTACCGCGGCCAACCGGGCGTTCGGAGTGGACCGCGGGCTGCCCTTCCCGCTGGCCGACATCGAGCGCGCCGAGGCGATCCTGCTGGTCGGCAGCAACCTCGCGGACACCATGCCACCGGCCGTGCAGTACCTCGAACGGGGACGCTCGAGCGGTGCGCGGCACATCGTGGCCGACCCACGGGCCTCGGCGACCGCCCGCGCGGCCACGCTGCACCTGCAGCTCACCCCGGGCACCGACCTGGCGCTGGCCAACGGCCTGCTGCACCTGGCCATCCGGACCGGCGCGGCCGACGACGCCTACATCGCCGAACGGACCACCGGGTTCGAGGCGGTGCGCAGCGCGGTGGCGTCCTACTGGCCGGACCGGGTGGAGCGAATCACCGGAGTGCCGGTCGCGGCGCTGCGGCGAACCGTGGCCGTCCTGAGCGAGGCGCGCTCGGCGATGGTGCTCACCGCACGGGGCGCCGAGCAGCACAGCAACGGCACCGACACGGTGCAGGGCTTCGTCAACCTGGCCCTTGCCCTCGGGCTGCCCGGCCGGCCGTACTCCGGATACGGCACGATCACCGGGCAGGGCAACGGGCAGGGCGGCCGCGAGCACGGCCAGAAGTCCGACCAGCTGCCCGGATACCGGCGGCTGGACGACCAGGCCGCGCGCGCTCACGTCGCCGGGGTCTGGGGCGTCGCCCCGCGGACGCTGCCACCGCCGGGCCTGTCGGCGTACGAGATGGTGGACCGCCTGGGCACCGAGGCGGGCGTACGTGCCCTGCTGGTCCTGGCCTCCAACATCGTGGTGTCGGCGCCCGACCGCGACCGCGTGCTGGCACGGCTGCGCGCCCTCGACTTCCTCGTCGTGTGCGACTTCTTCCTGTCGGAGACCGCCGTGGAGGCCGACGTGGTGCTCCCGACGGCTCAGTGGGCCGAGGAGGAGGGCACGATGACCAACCTTGAGGGCCGCGTGCTGCACCGGCGGCGGGCGCTGCCGCCGCCCCGCGGGGTCCGCACCGATCTGCAGATCCTCACCGCGCTCGCCGAGCGGCTGGGTTACGGCGCCCACTTCAGCTCCGACCCGCGGACCGTCTTCGACGAGCTGCGGCGGGCCGCCTCGGGCGGGATCGCCGACTACTCGGGGATCACCTACGAACGCATCGACGAGGAGCAGGGGGTGTTCTGGCCGTGCCCGGCCGAGAGCCATCCCGGCACGCCCCGCCTGTTCGCCGACCGCTTCCCCACCCCCGACGGGCGGGCCGCGTTCGTGCGGGCCGAGTACCGGGAGCCGGCCGAGCAACCCGACGACGACTATCCGTACGTACTGACCACGGGACGGCTCATGCGGCAGTACCAGAGCGGCAGCCAGACGCGTCGCATCGCCGCCCTGGACGAGGTGCCCGCGGCGGAGATCCACCCCGACCTGGCCCGGCGCCACGGCATCGCCGAGGGAGATCCGGTCGAGCTGCGCACGCGCCGCGGAGCCGCGCTCTTCCAGGCCAGGCTCACCGACTCCATCCGTCCCGACACGGTGTTCGCACCGTTTCACTGGGGCGGTACGGCCAGCGCCAACGTGCTGACCGACCCTTCCCTGGACCCTCACTCGCGCATGCCGGCGTTCAAGGTCTGCGCCGTGTCAGTCGCCCGAGGCGGCCCGGCGGCCGGCCCTGCCGGCATGCGATCGGCAACCGATCGGAAGGAAGTGGCCATGCATTCCACGCCTCGCTTCTTGCAAGGGGTCTTCTCCTTCAACGGCAAAGGGCTCGACCAGCCGTACCTGCTGGACTCCGAGCTCCGCTACGTCGTGCCCGCCGGGCTGACCGCCCAGCCGCTGTACCTGCGGGCCGGCAACGCCGCAGGCGAGCTGGTCTGCGTGGTGCTGATGCGCGACGGACGGCCGATGCGCTACTTCCCCGTCGGCGCCAAGGCCGACACGCACGTGTCGCTGCGGGTGGTGGAGGACCTGGACTCCGGCACCGCGCTCGAGTTGCACCTGGCCGCGCCGGACGGCCTGAGCGGCACGGTCGTGCTCGACTTCGGCCTGATCGAGGTGTGAAGCCGTGACGGCACAGCGGACACGCGCCGAGCGCCTGGTGGTGATCGGCAACGGCATGGCGGGCGCCCGGGCGGTCGAGGAGATCCTGCGGCGCGGCGGCGGCGAGCGGTTCGCCATCACCATGTTCGGCGAGGAGCCGTACGGCAACTACAACCGGATCCTGCTGTCCAACGTGCTCGCCGGGGCCGATGACGAGGCCGGCATCTTCCTCAACGGCCTGCCCTGGTACGCGGAGAACGGGATCACCCTGCACGCGGGCACGCGCGTGCGCCGCGTCGACCACTTCGCGAGGACCGTGCACGCCGACGACGGCACGGTCACGCGGTACGACAAGCTCGTCATCGCCGTCGGGAGCCGGCCGTTCATCCCGGACATCGACGGCATGCGCGTGGCCACGAGGGGCTTCCACCAGGGAGTGTTCACCTTCCGTACCATCGACGACACCCGGAACATGATCCGCTACGCGCGCGAGCACCGGCGCGCGGTCGTGATCGGCGGCGGCCTGCTCGGCCTGGAGGCGGCCCGGGGGCTGCAGACCCACGGGCTGGAGATCACCTTGCTGCACGCCGGCCCGTACCTGATGAACCAGCAGCTCGACGCGCAGGGCGGCGACGTGTTGCGGCGCAGCGTGGAAAGGCTCGGCATCCGGGTCGAGACCTCGGCCAGGACGACGGCCATGCTCGGCAGGCACGAGGTGACCGGGGTGCGCCTCGCCGACGGCCGCGTCATCGAATGCGACATGGTCGTCGTCGCCGCCGGCATCCGCCCCAACACCGAGCTGGCCGAGGCCAGCGGCCTGCCCGTGGAGCGCGGCATCGTCGTGGACGACCAGATGCGCGTCCTCGACGAGGCGGACATCTACGCGGTCGGCGAGTGCGCACAGCACCGTGGCCAGGTGTACGGCGTCGTCGCGCCGCTGTGGGAGCAGGCCAGGGTGCTGGCGGACCACGTCACCGGGGCCGACCCGGCCGCCGCCTACCACGGGTCGCGGATCGCCACCAAGCTGAAGGTCGCCGGAGTCGACGTCGCCGCGATGGGGGTGAGCTCGCCGGAACCCGGCGACGAGTTCGTGGTCTTCGCCGAGCCGAGCCGGGGCGTGTACAAGAGCGTGATCATCCGCCAGGACCGGCTGGTCGGCGCCACCCTGCTGGGCGACGTCGGCAAGGTGGCCTTCCTGACGCAGGCGTTCGACCGCGGGCTGCCGCTGCCGGAGGAGCGGGTCCGGCTGCTGTTCGACCTCGGCGGGCCGCCGGCCGAGGTGGGCGTCGCCGAGCTCGCCGACGAGGCGCAGGTGTGCAACTGCAACGGCGTCAGCAAGGGCGCCTTGGTCGACACCGTCAGGAACGGGGCCAGGTCGGTCACCGCGGCGATGGACCGCACCCGGGCGGGCAAAGGTTGCGGCTCGTGCCGCTCGCTGGTCGCCGAGATCGTGGCGTGGGCGGCGGACGGCGAGGTCGAGGAGGACCCCTCGGCGAGCTGGTACGTCCCCGGCATCCCGCTGGCCAAGCCGGAACTGATGGCCCGCATCCGTGAGCACGGGCTGAAGTCGGTGTCGGCGGTGTTCGCGGCGCTCGCGCCGGACGGCCGTGAGGACGCCAGGAGCAAGATGGGGCTGGCCTCGCTGCTGCGGATGATGTGGCCGGACGACTACGTCGACGAGCGCGACGCGCGCTTCATCAACGACCGGGTGCACGCCAACATCCAGAAGGACGGCACGTTCTCGGTGGTCCCGCAGATCAAGGGCGGCTGCACCACCGCGGCGCAGCTGCGCAGGATCGCCGACGTGGCCGAGAAGTACGACGTCCCGCTGATCAAGATCACGGGCGGTCAGCGCATCGACCTGCTGGGCGTGCGCAAGGAGGACCTGCCCAAGGTGTGGGCGGAGCTGGACATGCCGTCGGGGTACGCCTACGGCAAGAGCTTCCGTACGGTGAAGACCTGCGTGGGTTCCGATTTCTGCCGGTACGGCCTGGGCGACTCCACCGCCCTCGGCATCGCCATCGAGAGCCGCTTCCAGGGCCTGGAGAGCCCGGCCAAGATGAAGCTCGCCGTCACCGGCTGCCCGCGCAACTGCGCCGAGGCCTACGTCAAGGACCTCGGTGTGGTCGCCGTCGAGGGCGGGCGCTGGGAGATCTACGTCGGCGGCGCCGCAGGCGCGCACGTGCGCAAGGGAGACCTGCTGGCCACGGTGGACGGTCCCGAACAGGTCATCACGCTGACCGGCCGCTTCCTGCAGTACTACCGGGAGAACGCCAACTGGCTGGAACGCACCTACGCGTTCGTACCGCGGGTGGGCATCGAGGAGATCCGCGCGATCGTGGTCGACGACCGGGACGGCATCGCGGCACGGCTCGACGAGGCCGTGCGGGCAGCCGCCGACGCCTACCGGGACCCGTGGCGGGAAGGTGCCGGCCCGGTGACCCCCGGCCAGTTCCGCACCGCGCTGCCGCTGGAGCCGCTGCCGAAGGTGCCGGTCCGATGACCACCGGCGACGTGACGGCCGTGACGGTACACCGGCTCGGCCCGCTCGACCAGGTGCCTGTCGGGGAGGGCCGCGCGTACGTGGTCAACGGCGTTCAGGTGGCCGTGTTCCGGCTGCGCGGCGGCGGTGTCCGGGCGGTGTCGGCCGTCTGCCCGCATGCCGGAGGACCGATCGCCGACGGGCAGATAGACGAGGCGGTGGTCGTCTGCCCGCTGCACCAGCACGCATACGACCTTGTCACCGGCTGCTCCCCCACCGGGCAGCCGCCGCTGCGGACCTATCCGGTCCACGTCGACGATGAGGGCTGTCTGGTGCTGGTGACCGACGGCACGAGCTGAGACGCCGCACCCGCCGGCCGGCAGGATGCTCGGCGTGACCAGCCGATGAGCCCGCGACCCGGGTGACAGCAGGCCGGCCAAGCACGATGACGCGATCGGCCATCATGCCGTGGAGATGCGCGACGGGAGCGTACATCTCCACGCCCTGCACGGATGATCGTTCGGCACACGCAGCGTCAGCGCAGCTCGTCGCGGGCCGCCTCGAACAGTTGCTGCTGCAAGGCGTAGAACTCGTCCTGCTCGGGCAGCGCCACGCCCTGAGGGGTCTGCAGGATGAGGTCCGCGAAGCTGCCCATGCCGCCGTACAGCCGGAGGATGTTGCGGACCGCGTGCTGGAGCAGCTCGGGAGAGTCGCGATCGCGGGCCTCCTCGACCTGCCGGTCCAGGTTCCTGAGACCATCGGCATAGGACGCGAAGGGCCGGCCGACGCTCTCCAGCAGTTCGATCAGGGCGGCCAGTGCTTGACGCACCCGATCCTGCTCTAGTGCAGCGGCCATGAGTCCAGCACCTCCACGCCGGGGATGGTCCAAGGTTTCGGAATGAAGATCTGACCGGTGCCCCCCATGTAGAGGGAGCCTTGTCGATCCGTGCCTCGAGCACACCCTGTGGTTTCTCCACAGCTGATGGCGGGCTGTTCGTCCAGTACGTGCTTTCCGCCCGGCCCGCCGTAAGCGGCCAGGCCCAGGGGGTCGGCGGCGGTGATCGGGTGGTGGACGAACGCGTACGGCTTCGGGCCCGATGCCAGGCCCAGCGGGTCGCCGCTGGTGTAGTGGGCGGCGATCGGGGCGTAGTGGCGGAAGACGTCGTAGTGAAGGCTGGGGGTGCCGAGCAGGTCGATGGCGATGGCGTAGAAGGCCTGGTCGATCTGCTCCTGCGGGATGCGTTCGGTCTGGGTGAGGGGACGGTGGGTGCCAGGTTCGTAGGCCCACGTGGTGGTGCGGCCGGTGGTGGTCTGCTCGGCGAGAACCTGGCCGTCCCAGACGAGTCGACGCGGCCGGTGCCGTCGGCGCGTTCCTTGGCGACGCGGCGGCCCAGGGCGTCGTAGCGGTAGCGCCAGGTCTGGCCGTCGGGGGTGCGTACTTCGGTGAGCCGGTCGTCGCGCGTAGCACGCGGCGGCCGAGCCGGTCGTAGACGTTGGTGACGGTGGCGCCGTTGCAGGTCTCGGTGATGACCCGGCCGTCCTCGTCACGGTCGAGGCGCAGGTCGGTGTCGGGGTTGACGGCTCTGATCAGGCGGCCGAGCGCGTCGTGCTCGAACGTGGTGACGCTTCGCCTGCTCCAGCAGGCGCGTCGCCAGCGTCCGCACCTGCGCCGGATCCCTCGGAGCGGGATCGCCCGCCAGCCCGAGAGTCTCCCAACCACCCGGCATGTGATCACCCCGCCTGCCCGACCCCGGATGAGGTTCCGCGGGGCTGTACGCACCCGGCCGAGCCCGCAGTTCAACGATCAAGCCCGAACGGTATGGATCGGCTCATGATCCGTGGGTCGTGGGTTCGAGTCCCGGAGCACCAGCCGTGCAAGAGGGACGGGATGCGGCCGCAGCCCCATGGGGTTACGAACCGGTCGGGTGGGCCGGCAAGCGGGCGACGCCGCCGTAGACGCCGGACATCTCCGGTGGGAGGGCGCCGTCGTCCGTGCCGTCGGGGCGCCATCGGGGGACGTGAACCAAGCCCGGCTCCACCAGGGTGAAGCCGTCGAAGAAGCGCTGGATGGCGTCGTGCGTGCGGAGTACGAGCGGGTCGGCGGCTCGCCGGTACTGTTCCTCGGCCGTCTGGATCTGCTCCGGGGACAGGGTCTTGTCCAGGCCGTCCATGGAGCCGTGGCTGAGCGCGAGGAAGCTGCCGGGCGCCATCCGGTCGCGGACGGTGGCGATCAGCCGCTGGGGGTTCTGCTCGTCGGTGACGAAGTGCAGCACCGCGTTCAGGACGAGGGCGATGGGCCGGCGCCAGTCCAGGAAGTCCCGGACGTCGGGGTGGGCGAGGATGTCCTCGATGCGCCGGAGGTCGCCGCCGATCACCCGTACGCGATCGTTGCCGGCTGTCAGGGCACGGGCGCAGGCCACCACGGTAGGGTCGTAGTCGACGTAGACCACCCGGGCGTCCGGATCGATGCTCTGGGCGATCTCGTGCACGTTGCCGGCGGTGGGGAAACCCGAGCCGATGTCGAGGAACTGGCCGATGGCGCCGCCGTCGGGGTCGGCGAGCCACCGGACCGCCCGCCGCAGGAACGCCCGGGTGGCCCGCATGCCGACGGCCGTGTTCGGGCTGCCGGCCAGCATCGCCTCGGCGGCCTCGCGGTCGACGGGGAAGTGGTCCTTGCCGCCGATGACGTAGTTGTAGATGCCCGCGGACGTCGGGCGGGTGGTGTCGATGCCCGCCGGCACCCACCCTTCCGTTCCGGCCTTCTCCGTCATCCTCGCCTCCCGGCCGTCCGGCTTCGCTGAGGGCTTTCGTGATCGTTGATCACCCTTGACGGTGCTCGCCGGGCTTGCGATGTGTCAAGGCTTCGGCTCGACGAAGACGCCCGGACGCTGGACTCGCGATGGGTCAAAGCTCCGGCTCGACGAGGACGTCCAGCCGCCGGCGCCGCTGCCCGCGGCGGTCGCGCGAGCGGGATGCGGCCGAGTCCCGGCCCCGCGACAAACCCCTGCTGCGGCCCCGGCACCTCGCTCCCGGCCGCCCAGAAGGCGGACCGGGCGCGGGCTGATCGCCCGACCGCGACCGCGGCCGGGGCCGGGGCCGAAGGGCCGGGGGCCGAAGGGCCGGGGCCGGGGAAGGGCCTGCTGCTTCTGTGATCGGGGCCGGGCGCCGGACGTTACCTGGGCGTGCCGTACGCGCTGACCTCCGTGAGATGGAACGCGAGGTTGGCGCTGTTGTAGGTGCCGACCACCCTGAGGTACCGGGCTCGGGCCTCCAGGGTGATGGTGTCGCCGGCGTCGGTGGCGGCCCGGGTGCCGCGGCGGCCGCCGAGGGTGTACCAGGTGGTGCCGTTCAGGCTGCCCTCCAGCCGGTACTCGTAGTACCGCTCGCCGGAGACGTAGGTGCGCACGTTGACGCGGGACAGGTCGTTGACCGCTCCCAGGTCGACCTGCCACCAGGTGGTGTCCCCGTCCATCTGGCTGGAGAAGTACGGGGAGTTGTCGTGGTCGCCGTCGTTGGCGTGTTCGGGGCCGCGGTTGGGCTCCCAGCTCAGCGCCTTGACCGGTTTGCGGAGGCTCTGCAGCGTGTCCCCGGTGCTGTTGCGCGCGGTCGAGGGGGCCGCCACCAAGTCGGTCAGCACGGCGATCGCCTCCTGGCCGGTGTGCCGGTTGGCGGCGCTGGCGAACAGGCCGGCGTCGAGGGTGGTGCCGGCGCCGGGGACGCGGGCCGAGCCGATCACGGCCCAGTTCTTGCCGTCGCTGCTGCAGGAGCCGGTGAGCCGGTCGCCGGACTTGCCGATGCGGACCCGTACGGGAGGGGTGAACCCGCCGACCTCCCTGTAGGAGTCGAGCTGACCGTCACTGTCGGAGTCCCAGCTGAAGACGCAGCCGCGGCCGGGTGTGACGGCGATGTTGGCGTAGCCGGTGGCGCCGGTGACGGCCAGGTCGGTGCTGACCACCAGGCCGGAGCGGGTCCAGTCGGCCGCGCCGTCCTGCCGCTGGACGGTGCTGGTGAGTTGCTTGCCGTCGGCCAGGGCGTCCTTGCGGTAGGCGGTGGCCAGCTCGTTGGTGGCCCGCCACAGGTCCGCGCCGCCGGCCGCGATCGCGACCCCGCCGCTCGCGGGCGCGAAGGCGGCCGGCGTGCTGGTCATGGTCCGGTACGAGGAGGGGGCGGCGCCGGCGATCAGCAGCCGGGTCGTGGCCTGGTCCTGCCGCGTGTCGTCGCCGGCCCCCCAGGAGGCGGTGACGGCCAGCTCCGGGCTGTGGCCGGGGGTCTCGGCGGCGGGGACGGTCACCGTCCAGGTCGTGGTGAGCGTGCCGCCCGGTGCCACCTGTTCGGGGGTGGCCGGCGAGGTGGGCTGGGCCGGGTAGCCGTCCGGGGTGTCGAGGCGGAGGGTGACCTGCTCGGCGGGACGCAGTGTGTTGCCGTTGGTGAAGGTGGCGGTGACGCGTACCGTGCCGCCGGGCTTGACGCCCTTGCGGTCCACCGCGACGCTGACCGTCCCGCGCGAGAGCGCGGCCACCCGGCCGGCCTCGGTGTAGGCGTCGCCGCTCGGCTCGGCGGCCAGCTCGGTGCCGGCGCCGGCCCACTGCTGGGCGACGGCCTGCCAGTCGATCGGGTCGGGGTACGGCTTGCCCGCGCGCAGCGCCGTCTTCAGGCTGTCGAAGAACAGCTGCCACCGCTGGGCGTAGTACTGCCCGACCAGGCCGTTCATCTCCCTGCGGGCGTAGTCCTGCAGATCGGTGCCGGGGGCCCAGAGCGTCAGGAGCGTCTTGAGGTTACGGTCGAGCACGGCCGCCTCGGCGGGGGTGGCGGCCTGCCGGCGGGCTTCGGCCTGCCAGGCGCCGAGCAGGAAGTTCGCATCCGTGCCGAGCAGCCGGTCCATCAGCCGCATGCGGTCCATCCACTGCCCGGTGAGGCGGTCGAAGCGGTCGAGGTCCTTCGCCCGGTAGGCGGCGCGGATCTGGGGCAGGTCCAGCCGGCTGTGGTTGGCCAGCACCTGGCGGGCGACGTCGACCAGGTCGTAGCGGTAGGCGCCCGACCCGCGCAACGCCGGATCCACCTGAAGGAGCTCATCCAGCGCGCGGTCGAAGGCGGCGATGTCGTAGGTCAGCGGGTAGCCGGTGTTGGCCAGGCCGGGCTCGTCGTCGTACAGGCCGGTCACGTGCCGGGTGTCGGCGTCGGCGGGCCAGCTGTAGACGGTGTCGAGCAGGATGCGCCAGGCCGCCCTGGCGTGCGGGTCGTCGCCGCCGTAGCGGGCGGTGGCGTACGCGTCGAACCATTGGCGCAGGTCGGCGGGGCCGTCCTGCCAGGGCAGGTCGGTGAAGAACGCGACCGCCGCGGGGTTGTTGTCGACGGCCTCGGGCATCAGCGCGATGCCGTTCATCGCCGTGCCGGCCTTGGCGCGCCAGGCGTGGAACTTCTCGTTCCACACCGTCAGCCGGGCGCCGAGGTTGACGTGGCCGCCGAAGTTCCAGATGGTGCCGAACGCGTACCCGGTGCCGGAGAAGTCCTTGTCCCGGTCGGTGATGCCGGGTTCCTCGCTGATGCCGTCGACGATGAACATCTTGCTCCGGTCGATGGCCTGCAGCGTCTCGGGCAGCGGGTTCTTCTGCCAGCCCAGGATCGTCCACAACGCCTGCGGGTGGGCGGTGTTCAGCGCTCGCTGCACCGCCCTGGAGGCCGCCGCGACGTCGACCGTCCCGGCCTTGCCGCCCTCGTGCAGCAGGTCCATCTTGTACATGGTGCTGTCGCCGAACAGCTCGGCCTGCACCTGGTAGAACCGGGCGGCGACCCGCGCGAAGACGGGGTTGGTCGGGTCGAGCCAGTGCGGGCGCTCCAGCTTGTTCCACGTTCCCTGCGGGATCGTGTTGGCGGCCGGGTTGCGGGTCTTGAAGTCGGTGGGGACGGTGCCGAAGTAGCCGGGCAGCACCGGGACCATGCCCAGCGAGCGCAGCCGGTCGGCCATCTTGCGGCCGAGCTCGGCCCGCCGGTCGATGAGCTGCTGGGAGATGGGGCCGTCGGTGCAGCACATGTTCTGCAGCAGCCACCAGGATTGGTGGCCCGGCTGCGGGATCCAGGCTCGCATCTCCTGCTCGGAGTAGCCGAACTGGGTGAAGGTGCGCTGGTAGACGGCCTCCTGGCCCTCGTAGACGAGCACCTCGTTGATGCCGTGCAGCGCCAGCACGTCGATCCGCCGCTGCCACTCCTCCCAGCTCAGGAACGGCCCCGCGTAGCCCTGGTTGGTGTCGTTGAGCGCGAAGCGGTGATCCACCGAGGAGTCACGGGCGATCGGCGCGGCGGGCAACGGCAGCTGCTCGGGCAGGTCGAGCTGGGTGCCGTTGATCGCGACGTCCGCGTGCGCCACGTGCCGCAGGTAGTAGCCGAACCCGGTGAGCTGCACCGCGGGCGTCGTGCCGGCGACGACGAGGCGGCCGTCCTCGGCGGACACCTCGAACCGGTCCCGGCCCGTCCCCCTGTCGATCGTGCGCAGGGTGACCTGCGCGGCCCGCGACTCTCCGATCAGCCGCACGAGGGCCTGCGCCGCCGGACCGTCGGCGGCATCGGCCGGGCCGGCCGGCGGCGTGGCCGCCGCCACGCGAGGCTGGAGGGTGAAGAGGGTGGCGAGCGCCGTGAGCAGGACGAGGAGCGCCGCGAGGGCCGGCCGCCGTCCCGCCGGCGCGGCCGGGGAGCTTCGTAATATGCGTGAACGGGCCATGACCGGCCACCTCCGAGAATCGTCAGGGATGCTTACCGATCATGCATCATGTGATCAGGACCGGTCATCCGGCCGGATCCGTGCACCCTGCGACGAGCGCCGACGATGCCGCGACCACCGCATATGCGGCCTGTATAGGCGGCGATGCCATCCTGGCCCGATGACATGCGGGACAAGGGCCGGCGGTCACCGGCGGCCCACATTTCTGGCTTCCTCTGGTCGTATAGTGAGATCACGCGCGGTCCGGATTGATCAAAGGGAGCCATGGCCAAGGTCGGAATCAGTGACGTCGCCGCCCGTGCCGGAGTCAGCGAAGCGACCGTCAGCCGCGTGCTCAACCGCAGGGGTGTGGTGGCCGCCACGACGCGGCGCGCCGTCGAGGAGGCCATGCGGGAGCTGGGCTACGAGCGCGGTGGCCAGAGCCAGCTCGTCATCGTCCTGACCCCGGGCCTGGCGCAGCCGTTCTTCGGGCGGCTGTGCGAGCTGATCGAGTCGGCGCTGGCTCCGCAGGGGTTCAAGGCCGTGGTGTGCTCCACGACGGTGGGCGGTCTGCAGGAGATCGACTTCATCACGTCGATGATGGACGTCGGCATCGCGGGCGCGGTCTTCGCCTCGGCCAGCAATACCCTGGTGGGTGCCGATCCGGGGCCGTACCGGCTGTTGCAGGAGCGGCAGATCCCGTTCGTGTCGATGAACGGCGCGATCGAGGGCATCTCCGCGCCCAGCTTTTCCACCAACGACAAGGTGGCGGCGGCCCTGGCCGTGGAGCACCTGTGGGGTCTCGGTCACCGGCAGATCGGCATGATCGTCGGCCCGGTGGGCAACCGGCCGAGCGAGCGGCGGCTGGAGGGCTTCCTCGAGTCGATGGGCGCGCTGGGCGCGGAGGATCCGCGCCGGCACGTCGTCCGTCAGGTCTACAGCGTCGAGGGCGGCATGTCCGCGGCGGAGACCCTCCTCGACCAGGGGGTGACCGCGATCGTCGCGGCCAGCGACTACATGGCGCTGGGTGCGATCCGCACGGCCGGCCGCCGCGGCCTGTCCGTGCCCGCCGACCTGTCCGTCGTCGGCTACGACGACCACCAGATCATGGGGTTCGTCGATCCGCCGCTGACGACGGTCCGGCAGCCGATCGAGCGGATCTCGCAGGCCATCTCGGCCACGATGGTGCATCTGGTCAACCGGCGGCCGGTGCCCGCCGGGGAGCTGATGTTCGACCCTGAGCTGATCGTCCGCGGCTCGACGGCTCCGCCGCGCGCCTGACCCCTCCCGGGTCGCTTCGTTGTCGTGTTCCTGACGTGTTTCTGCAAGGCGGAGACACGTCTTCTCGCCATGTCATCGGCCGCCCGTGTGAAAGCTTATTGTCGGATCGTTGACGGGTTTGAAGCAGCTATGTAACACTCGCTCCTCATGACGAACAAGTCACCATCTGCGACTTCGGTCGGCAGATCGGGACAGAGTCACCCGTCCGAGCAGGTCTGGGTTGATTCGAGCATGACGGATCTTGTCGAGTCTTTCATCTGGGCGTCAAAGCGCTCGCAGGAATGGGTGCAGACCGGGCGGGACTCCGCCTTCCTGCCCAGCTACTGGGCGGCGATGACGGACCGGCCGATGTTCTACGCGCGGGACTTCGCCCACCAGACGCTCGGCGCCCACCTCCTGGGGCTCAACGCCGAGAACCTCGCGATGCTGCGGCACTTCGCCGGCTCGGCCACCGCGGCTCGCGGCTGGTACCCGCTGTGGGCGTTCACGTTCGACGGCACCCCGGCCGCGATCGACTACCGCTCGGACGACGACTTCGTGCGGGAGATCCCGGCGCCGTTCGAGCTGGTGGAGAAGGCGGCCGAGCAGTACCGCTGGACGGCCGACGAACGTTTCCTGCTCGACCCGGTGATCACGGGGTTCCTGCGCACGACGATGACCACGTTCGTCGAGCTGCACGACCCGCTCGGGACGGGCGTCGCGGGCGAGCGGGGCACCGGGGACTTCTGGTCCGGCACGGCCACCTACAACGAGGTGGAGCGGCCGCCGTACCTGCGGGTCGCGGCCGACGGGATCGCCAGCCAGTGGGCGGCGCACCGGGCGCTCGGCTCGGCGGGCGTGCTCGCGGCGGGCTTCGCCGCCTGGAACCGCGAGCGCGCCGCGGAGCTGGCGGAGCACTTCTCCGACGCCTGGTGGTCGCGGGACGGCCGCCACTACACGGCGGGTTTCACCGCAGAAGGCCCGGTCGCCGGGTTCCGGCTGGAGAGCACCTGGTTCCCGGCGCTGAAGGGCATCATGCGCGCCGACGAGCGCTCGGCCGCGCACCTCGACTTCCTGGCCGCCGGGCTGGAGGCGGCGCCGCCCGCCAACATCGAGGCCGCCACCTACCTGCCGGAGGCGTTCCTGCGTTACGGCAGGGACGGCGAGGCGTTGCGGTGGATCCGCGCCCTGGCCGCCTCCCGCGCCGACTACCCGGAGGTGCCCTTCACCCACGTCGCGCATGTGGCGAGCGGCCTGACCGGGCTGGAGCCCGGTGAACGGCCGGGCGTCGTCCGCACCCGTTCCCACCTGCCCGCCGGCGAGTGGCTGGAGGCCGGGAACGTTCCCGTCGGCCGCTCCCGCATCGGCGTCCGGCACGACGGCCGGGAGGCCACGGAGCTCCAGGTGACCGCCGGCCCGGGCGTCACCTGGGCCGCCACCTGGGACGACGGGCAGGTCTCCACGATCGAGGTGCCGGCCGGCACCCGTGTACGGGCGACCCCGGACGGCGGCGTCACCCGGCTCCCCGCCCGTTGACAGATCACTTCTCGCGAAGGAGACCCCCCATGCAGGCCAAGGCACTCACCGCTGTCACCGTCGCCTCGTTGCTCGCTCTCGCGGCGTGCGGCGGCGGCGAGCCGGGCGCGGATCCGGCGACCGGCGGGCAGGGCGACGTCACGATCACCTATGCCTTCTGGGGCAACAACGACGAGGCCGCCACCATCAAGTCGATGATCGCCGCGTTCGAGAAGGCGAACCCGGCCGTCAAGGTCGAGGCCAACTGGATCCAGAGCGACTACGAGCAGAAGCTGCAGACCTCGATCGCCGGCGGCGACGCCCCGACCGTGGCGCAGATCTCCAACACCGCGCTGCCGAGCTTCGCGAACGCGTTCCTCCCGGTGCAGGTGGATCAGGGCGTCTACTACTCGGCGGCCGTCGCGAAGGCCGGCAACGTCGGCGGCACCGACTACGCGGTCCCCTTCGTCGCCAAGAGCAAGGTGATGGCGGTCAACAAGGCCGCCTTCGAGTCGGCCGGCCTGGCGGTCCCGTCCGGGTCGGCCCCGATGAGCACCGCGGACTTCGTGGCGGCGGCCAGGAAGCTGACGTCCGGGTCGGGCGGCAAGAAGGTGTACGGCTCCGCGCCGTTGTGGTACGACGGCTGGCTGGTCGCGGAGGGCGGCTCGTACTACAGCGCCGACGGCCGGACCTGCACCATGGCCAATGCCGACGGCATCCGGGCCGCGCAGGTGGTGGTGGACTCCACGAAGCCGGACGGGTTCGCGCCGAGCCCGGCCGACGCCCAGGGCCAGGACATGTTCCAGTGGTTCGCGGACGGCAAGGTCGCGATGCTGCCGGACTTCGGGCCGTGGAACATCGCCAAGCTCGCCGCCCTGGACACCTCGAAGTTCCTCATCGTGCCGATGCCGGGCAAGGGCGAGCCGATGGAGGTGGACAGCCTCGGCATCTCGAAGTCGGCGGGGCAAACCGAGGCTAGATCGCTGATGTGAATTTGGTTAGTGGTCATAGGCGGTCAGTGACCGTTTCACCGGTGCGTCAGTGTTCCAGTTGTGCCAGATTGCGGCGTTGAGGGCGAGGACGCGTTGGCTGATGCGTGCCCAGAGGCCGTCTGGATGGCGGGCGTTGTGACGTTCGAGGCCGAGCTGGTTCTTCAGCGTCCAGATGATCGCCTCGATGCGCTGGCGCAGCCAGCCGGGAAACGGCAGGGTGCGTGCAGGCTCGTCTTCGCGGGCCGGCCGGATCAGGAGGTGGCCCAGATCGGCGGCGGCCTTCTCGATGCCGGCTCCGGCGAATCCCTTGTCGCACACGATCGGGCATGGACCGCCGGCTATCTGGTGGACGTGCAGCAGGTGCAGGGCCTGCTTGCGTTCGTCGAGCTCTTTGGGGTGGGCCAGGCTGAAGCCGGTCACCGCGCCGTCAGCGGTAGTGATCAGCATCAGCTTGGCACCCCAGTAGAAGGCGTGGTGGGACTTGTCCATGCCGTATCCGGCGATCTCACCCAGGTGCGATCTGTTGACCGTCACCCGCGAGGCGCCGCAGCGGATCGGGGTGCCGTCCATCAGTCGCAAAGGCTCGTGCCAGGTGGGGACCTGGCGTGCCAGCCACAACGCCGCCGCCGACATAGCCGGCCCCAGCGCACGCAGTTGCCGGTTGTACTGCGACTGGGACGGCAGTCTGGGGAACAGATGCCCGATCCGGCCGGCCGCCATCCGCATCCAGCGGCGTTCGTCGTCACACCGCAGCAGCACTTGCGCCACTGCCACGACCACCGCCTCGGCCGGGGTCAGCACCGGCGGCCGGCCCCGCCCGCGAGGCCGGCCCTGCGAAGGCATCACGTGATCGTCCAGATGCACGTAGAGTGCGGTTAGAAGGGCGTCCAAGTCAGTCTTCACACACCGACCATGGACGTCCTTCGTCATGCCTGCAGCCGATCACCAATTTTCACATCAGCGATCTAGCGCGGCGAAGACGTTCGCGACGTTCATGAGCACCAGCCCCGCCGCCCAGAGCCTGCTCGCCTCGACGACGTCCGCGCTCGGCGTGCCGGTCGTGCAGGGGTCGCTGGAGTCCTTCAAGTCGATCGCGCCGAAGGTCAACCTCCAGGCGTTCGTCGATGCCGTCACCAACGCCGTCACCACGGCGTACGTGAAGGACAAGGTGAAGATCGAGAGCACCTTCTCCACGGATCTGAACTCGCGCACCGCGATCGGCTCCGGCAGCGAGGACCCGGCGACCGTGCTGCCGCAGCTGCAGGCCCAGTGCCAGAAGATGCTCGACGCGACCAAGTAGGCGGGGACATCGCCATGGAGGACATCGTGCGCGGCCTCGAAGACCTGCTCGGACGGCTGCACGTCCACGAGGGCCTGCGCCCCATCCTGTCCTTAGTGATCATGCTGGCCGCCGTGTTCGCCGTCCTCCTGGCCGGCCTGTGGGGAGCGGTGCGGGCGCGCTGGATCTCGCGGAACACCGCCGCCTTCTGGATCTTCGTCTCGCCGTGGATCATTGGGTTCCTCCTGTTCACGGGCGGGCCGATGGCCTACTCCCTATATCTGTCGTTCACCGACTGGAACCTCATCGACCCGCCGGAGTTCGTCGGGCTCGCCAACTACGCCGAGGCGTTCACCGACCCCGACCTCGGGCAGTCGATCAAGGTCACGCTCACGTACGCGGCCGTCAGCGTCCCGCTGCAGACGGTGCTGTCGCTGGCGGTGGCGCTGCTGATGAACAGCAAGGTGCGCGGCATCCACGTGTTCCGGACGATCTGGTACCTGCCGTCGCTGGTCACCGGGGTGGCGCAGGCCGTGCTGTTCATCTGGGTGTTCAACCCCAGCTACGGGCTGGCCAACGGGCTGCTGCGGCTGCTCGGCGTCGAGGGCCCGCGCTGGCTCTTCGACGCGGGCTGGGCGCTGCCGACGGTGATCATCATGAGCCTCTGGACGGTCGGCGGCAACATGGTCATCTACCTCGCCGGTCTCCAGGACATCGCCAAGGAGCTGTACGAGGCGGCGCAGATCGACGGCGCCGGCCGGTGGCGCAGGTTGTGGAACATCACCCTGCCCCAGGTGAGCCCCGTCATCTTCTTCAACGTGGTCACCGGGCTCATCTACGCCATGCAGACCTTCACCCAGGGGTACGTGGTCACCCACAACGGCGGCGGCCCGTCCGACTCGCTGCTGTTCTACGTCCTCTACCTCTACAACAACGCGTTCTCCTTCTTCCGGATGGGTTACGCGTCCGCCCTGGCCTGGATCTTCTTCATCATGATCATGGTGCTCACCGCGCTCGTCTTCCGCGGCAGCGCCTTCTGGGTCTACTACGAGTCGCAACGACCGAAGGAGCGCGAGCGGCGTGTCCGTGCCCACCATGCCCACTGACGCCGAGCGGCGCGGGCCGCTGGGCACCCGGATCCTGGCGCTCACCCTGCTCGTCGTCGGCTCGGCCGGCTTCGTCTACCCGTTCCTCTGGATGATCGCGACCGCGCTGCGCACGCCGGAGGGGGTGGCGCACGCGGGCGCCGCGCTCTGGCCCCTGCAGTGGCAGTGGTCCAACTTCGCCGAGGGCCTCGGCTCCTTCCCCTTCCTGACCTACCTGCGCAACTCGCTGCTCAGCACGCTCGTGCCGGTCGTCGCGGTCGTCTTCTCCTCCTCGCTGGTCGGCTTCGCGTTCGCGCGGATCCGGGCGCGGGGGGCCGGAGTGTTGTTCGCGGTCGTGCTGTCGACGCTCCTGCTGCCGCAGGAGGTCACGATCGTGCCGCAGTTCATCCTGTTCAGGAATCTCGACATGATCGACACCTTGTGGCCGATCATCGTGCCGACGTTCTTCGGCTCGGCGTTCTTCATCTTCCTCTACCGGCAGTTCTACCTGCGCCTGCCGGAGGCGCTGACGGACGCCGCGCTCATCGACGGCGCCGGCTGGTTCCGCATCTGGTTCTCGATCTACCTGCCGCTGTCGCGCCCGATCATCATCGCCACCGCGGTGCTGCAGTTCATGTCGTACTGGAACAACTTCTTCCAGGCGGCCATCTACCTCACGACGGACCGGTGGAAGACCCTGCCGCTCGCGCTGGCCGGGTTCCAGTCCGTCAACGGGACGGACACGCCGCTGCTGATGGCCACCGCCCTGGTGGTCACCGCACCCTGCGTGCTGCTGTTCTTCGTCGCCCAGCGTCACATCATCGGCGGAATCTCATTCACGGGGAGCAAATGACCGACGTCGCATCACCGTCGCCCGTCACCTTCTGGCTGCCGGGCACGTCGCAGGCGCCGCCCGAGACGCCGGTCGTCCTGGACGGCCACCGCCCCGGGCTCAGGCTCCAGGCCACCCCGTCGGCGCGAGCCCGGGTCCGCACCCTCGGCGAGGGCGTCGTCGAGGTGGTGTTCCGTACCCTCGGCGAGCGTTTCTCGCTGACCGCGGCCATCCCCGCCACCGACGCCGTCGCCTGGTGGCGGCCCGGCAGCGCGGTGCGCGACGCCGCCATCCCGCCGTCCTGGGCGGACCCTGACGACGTGACCGCCCTGCGCGGGCTCCCGCTCGGCGCGCTGCTCGCGCCCCGTGACGCCACGCGGCTGGTGTACGCGGTGGACTCCGGTACGAGCGCGACCACCGTACGGGCGGGACTGGTGGAGGAGACCGCCGACTTCGCGATCATCGTCACCGTCGACGGCCCTCCGGGCGAGGTGCGGCTGCTGCTGGACACGTCCGGCCGCTCCTTCCCCGAGGCCGTGACAGACGCCGGGCACTGGCTCCAGGACGAGCAGGGCCACCGCGCCGCCCCGGCGCGCAGGACGCGGTCCTGTGCACCTGGTACTTCGCGCACCAGCACGTCACCGCCGACGCGGTGCTGGCACAGGCCGGCCGCGCCGCGGAGCTGGGCTTCGGCACCGTGATCATCGACGACGGCTGGCAGACGACCGCGCACGGCCGCGGGTACGGGTCGTGCGGCGACTGGGAGCCGGCCCAGGAGAAGTTCCCCGACGCCGCCGGGCTGGTCGCGGCACTGCGCGAGCGCGGGCTACGGACCGTGTGGTGGATCGGCACGCCGTTCCTCGGCCACCACGCCGAGGCGGCGGACCTCGGGTTCCCGACGCTGCGCGACCGGCCCGAGCTGCAGGCGCGGGTCCTCGACCCGCGCGACCCGGCCGCCCGCGCCCACCTCGTCGGCAGGCTCGACGACATCATGGCGCGGACGGGGGCGGACGGCCTCAAGCTCGACTTCCTGGAGGAGTTCGCCGACGAGCACGCACCGGGCGCGGTGGCCGCCGCGATCGACACGATCGCGGAGCTCGTCACCCGCCTCCGGGCTCGCGGCGCCGACCCTCTGATCGAGTTCAGGGAGCCCTCCATTCATCCGGCGGCGGCCCGCCTGGCCTCCATGATCCGCGTAGGCGACTGCCCGCTGAACGGCCCGCAGAACCGCATCGGCATCCTCGACCTGCGCCTGGCGCGGCCCGGCACGCCGATCCACAGCGACCCGATCATGTGGGCGGCGGACGACGGCGCGGAGCGGGTCGCCCACCACCTGATCAACGCCCTCCTGGGCGTGCCGCAGGTCTCCGTGGACCTGACGCGGCTCACCGGCGACCAGGCCGGCGCGCTGGCGTTCTGGCTCGGGGTCTGGCGCGCGAACCGCGACCTGCTGCTGCACGGGCGGCTGACGCCCGAGCGGCCCGACCTGCTGTACCCGGTGGTCAGGGCGGCCTTCGGCGGGCGGCACTTCGTGGCGAGGTACGCGCCGCACCCGGTCGCGCTCCCGCCGGGCGACTGGACGGAGCTGCTGGTCGCGAACGCCGACGAGAGCGCGCCGATCCTGCTGAACGAGGGCGGCGAGGTGCGCGCGCACCTGGAGACGTGGGACGCCATGGGGCGGCCGGTGACCGGCACGGAGCTCGCCCTGGGCACGGAGCTCGCCCTGGGCACGGAGCGGCAGGTCACCGGCACGGAGATCGCCCTCGCCGCGGGCCCGCACGTGCTGGCGGTGCCGTCCGGCGGGCTCGCCCGGCTCCGGCGATCAGGGCCGAGGTGAGCCGTGCACCCCCTCCAGCAGGCGGAGCACCTGCTCTGGGCGCCGGCGCCGGCCGCGCACTGGCTTGAGGCCTTTCCCCTGGGCAACGGCCGCCTCGGCGCGATGGTGCGGGGCACGCCGGGCGCCGAGCGTCTCCAGCTGAACGACGGCACGGCCTGGTCCGGCAGCCCCGATAGCGAGGAGGCGACCAGCACGGCCGATCCGCGCCTGGCTCCGGCCGCGCTCGCCGCGGCCCGGGCGGCGCTCGCCCGCGGGGACGCGCCGGAGGCGGAGCGGCGGCTCATGGCGCTGCAGGGCGGCTGGTCCCAGGCGTACCTGCCGTTCGCCGACCTCCACGTGGAGATCGAGAACCCCGGGGGCGCCCCCGCCGAGGGCTACCGGCGGCAGCTCGACCTCTCGACCGCGACGCACGAGGTGCGCTACCGCCTGGCCGGGGCCGCGCTGCGCTGGACGTGCTTCGTCTCCCACCCGGACGGGGTGCTGGTCCTGGTGCTGGACGCGGACCGGCCCGTCTCCGTGCGCTGGCGGCTCGTCTCGCCGTTGCGGGTGCTCGGGCAGGAGGCGCACCCGTCCGGGGCCTGGCTGACCGTACGGCTGCCGAGCGACATGCCGCCCCCGCACGAGCCGGACCTGTCACCGGTGTGGGGCGAGCGGGCCCTGCGCGGCGCGGTGGCCGCGCGGGTCGTGCACGACGGGGAGACGCGGCCGGGGCGGGCGCTGGGGGTGCGCCGGTTCGAGCTGGTCCTGGCCACGGAGACGACGTTCACCGCGATCGGCCGCGCGCCGCGCGGCGACGCGGCGGGCGCGCTGACGCGGGCGGAGCGGCGCGTCGCCCGCGCCCTCGGCAGGGGAACGGCGGAGCTGGCGGCCCGCCACCGGCAGGACCACGCCCGCCTCTACGACCGGGTCCGGCTGGAAGTGCACGGCCCGCCGCAGGCGCGGGCGCTGCCCACCCACGAACGGGTGCTGCGCGCGGCGGCGGCCGGGCACGATCCGTCGCTGGCCGCCCTCCTGTTCGCCTACGGCCGCTACCTCGCGATCTGCTCCTCGCGGCCCGGCGGGCTGCCGTCCACGCTGCAAGGATTGTGGAACGACCGGCTCAGGCCGCCGTGGAGCGCGAACTACACGATCAACGTCAACACCGAGATGAACTACTGGGCCGCCGAGACCGCCGACCTCGGCGAATGCCTCGACCCGCTGGTCGAGCTGGTCACGGCGCTGGCGGAGCGGGGCCGGGCCACCGCGCGGCGGCTCTACGGCGCCCGCGGCTGGGTGGCCCACCACAACACCGACGCCTGGGCGTTCACCTCGCCCGTCGGCAGGGGGCGCGCGGACCCGGCGTGGGCGTGCTGGCCGATGGGCGGGGTGTGGCTGAGCTGGCTCCTGGCCGAGCGGCTGCGGTTCGGCGCCGACGAGCGCTTCGCCCGCGAACGGGCCTGGCCGGTGCTGCGCGAGGCCGCCGCGTTCTGCCTCGACTGGCTCGTCACGATGCCGGACGGGACCCTCGGCACCTCGCCCTCCACCTCACCCGAGAACCACCACCTCACGCCGGACGGGACGCGCGTCGCGGTCAGCCGCTCGGCCACGATGGATTTGACGCTGATCTCCGGGTTGTTCACCAGGCTGTCCGGGCTGGCGGAGCGCCTGCACCGCAGCGACGACCCGGTCGTCGTGGCGGCGCGGGCCGCGCTCCCACTGATCCCGGGGCCGTCGGCGGGCCGTGACGGTCTCGTCCGCGAATGGCTCGACGACCCGCCGCAGGCCGAGCGCGGGCACCGGCACCTCAGCCACCTGCTCTTCGCCTATCCCGGAGACACGCCGCGGGACGCGCACCTCAGGGCCGCCGCGGCCAGGAGCCTGGACGACCGGCAGGACGACTCGACCGGCTGGTCACTGGCCTGGAAGCTGGCGCTGTGGGCCAGGCTCAGGGAGCCCGCCCGGGTGTCGCGGCTGCTCCGCCTGGTGCTGCGCCCGGCGCCGGTGGAGGAGGCGAGCGAGCGCGGCGGGCTGTACCCGAACCTGTTCGCGGCGCATCCGCCGTTCCAGATCGACGGCAACCTCGGCTACGTCGCGGCTGTGGCGGAGATGCTGGTGCAGAGCCACGACGGCACGATCACCGTCCTGCCCGCCGTCCCCGCCGAGTGGCGCAGCGGGCAGGTGCGCGGGCTCGTCGCCCGGCCCGGGGTCTCGGTGGACGTCGCCTGGGACACCGTCGCCGGCCGGATCACGATGACGCGGCTCGCGCTCACCGCGCGGCGGCCCGCCGGCCGTACCCGCGTCGTCGTGCGCAGCGGCGAGCGGGAGGCGCTGATCGACCTGAGCGCGGGCCGGCGCGTCGTGGTCGATCCTGCGACGCTGACGGCGGGCGCGCCGTGATGAATCCGGCGACACTGACGTGCGTTCTGGTGAGTCCGGCGAGGCTGAGGGCCGAGTGGCGGGCATGCTTGACGTGACCGCCTTCGGCGCGGTTCCCGGCGCGCGGGCGGACGCGGCGCCCGCCGTCACGGCCGCCCTGCGTGCGGCGGCGGCCCGGCGCGGGCCGGTGACGCTGCGGTTCCCGCCCGGCGACTACCACCTCTGGCCGGAACGGGCGCAGCGTCGCGAGCTGTACGTCTCCAACACCGTGGGCGACGACCCGCGCCACCGCGACAAGACGATCGCCCTGCTCGTCGAGGCGGCCGAGGACCTGGTGATCTCCGGTGCGGGCGCCCGCCTGATCCTGCACGGGCTGCAGACGACCTTCGCCGTGCTCGACTCCCGCCGGGTCCGGATCGAGGGGCTGACCTTCGACTTCGCCGTGCCGACCGTCGTGGACGCCACCGTGGTGGCCGCCGGGGTCGCGGGCGGGCGCGCGTACCGGCTGATCAGCGTGCCGGAGGCCACGCTCTTCTCCATCAGCGGCCGCTCCGTGCGCTGGCACGGGGAGCGCCTGGGCACGGGCGCGTACGCCTGGGAGGGGCTGGACGCGCTGGAGTACACGCAGGTGCACGATCCCGCGAGCGGGCGCACGCGCCGCGCCCCCAACCCGCTCTTCGAGCAGGTCAGGCGGGTCGAGGCGGTGGGGCGGCGGGAGATCCGCATCGAGTACGACCACGGCGACGAACCCGCCGACACCGGCCTCGTCTACCAGATGCGGCCGACGACCCGGGACCATCCGGGCGGGCTCGTGCTCGACAGCGCCGAGGTGACGCTGTCCGGCCTGCGGTTCGGGTTCCTGCACGGCTTCGGCGTCGTCGCGCAGGCCGCCCACGACGTCACCGTGGAGGGCTGCGCGTTCCGGGCGCCGCGCGGCACCGGCCGCCACAGCGCGGGGTACGCCGACTTCCTGCAGTTCTCCGGCTGCTCCGGCCGGGCCGTCGTACGCGACTGCCTCTTCGACGGGCCGCACGACGATCCGATCAACGTGCACGGCACCTACCTGCGCGTGACCGGCCAGCCCGGCCCGCGCACCCTGGAGCTGGAGTACGCGCACCCGGAAACCGCCGGCATGCCCCAGTTCGCGCCCGGCGACCAGATCGAGATCGTCGACCGCGAGACGCTGCGCCCCATCGCCGCGTCCACGGTGCGGCGGGTGCGCCAGCCCAGCGGCCGCGACCACGACACCCCGCTCAGAAGCATCGTCCTGACGGCCGGCACCCCGCTCCCCGGCGGCCTGGCCGGGCGCGCCGCGGTGGAGAACGTCACCAGGACCCCCGCCGTGCACCTCACCCGCAACGTCTTCCGCAACGTGCCGACCCGCGGCGTGCTCGTCACCACCCGCCGACCGGTGCTCATCTCGGAGAACCGGTTCGAGCGGACGGGGATGGCGGCCATCTACATCTCGGGCGACGCCGCCGAATGGTGGGAATCCGGGCCGGTGCGCGACGTCACCATACGGGACAACGAGATCATCGAACCCGGCGGGCCCGGCGTGCTCATCGACCCCCGCAACACCCGCTCCGACCCCGCCCATCCGGTGCACCGGGGCGTCGTCGTCGAGGGGAACCGCTTCGTGCTGGACGGCGTCCCCGCGCTCGACGCCAAGGACACGGCGGGCCTCCGCTTCTGCGGCAACACCGTCGTCCACGTGGGCGCGCCGGCGCGGGACGTCGTGCTGCGCTCGTGCCCGGACGCGGCCATCGAGCCGGCGCAGGCCGGGACCATCATCGGCACGCCAGGGGGCGAGGTGGTGTCTCGGCTCCCGCTCGAATGAGCGGTGACGCCCACCGCAGCGCCCGGCCTGCCTGATGGCCTGGAACAGGAAACATCAGACGGGCGGCATCAGGTCGCTCTCGCTGATCGTGTACGTGAGCATGGGGTAGGTGAAGTCCGTCTCCTGGTTCTCGCGCCGCCGCAGTTGGTAGAACTCGCGCCGCTGTTCGTCGTCGGCCGAGGTGAGGCGGGTGCCGTCCGGGAAACAGGCCTGTCCGTCGCGAAACCGTACGAAGGTCTTCGACGTTCGGAAGGTCACGCCCAACCATCGGTTCTCGGCCGGCTGGGAGGCTTTGTCCAGGACGATCTTGTGTTTGTATCGGCGATTCGTGTCCACGGAGAACACGACGGCGCTGTTGTGGGCCAAGGGGATCTCGAAACTCTCGCCGCCGGGCTCCTTGGATTCGACGATCAGCTTTCTCGGCGGGTTCGCCTTGGGATGCTCGTAGCAGGAGAAGACCGCGATATGCGACTCGTCCGCCAGATCGAGGGCCTGGTCGGAATGGCTGCCCATGGTCGCGTAGGCGTTCGTGTAGATCTCGATGAGAGCGTTGTTGAAGCCGGCGGCCGGCGCCGCACCTTCTTCGATCCGCTGGGCCAGCCATTCGTGCACCGCCCGGAAGCGTTGCGCCGGAGCGCCATATCGGGTGGTGGTGCGTACGAGCGGCACGTCGCCTGCCTCGCCGATCCTGACCAGGACCGCTCCCGACCGCCCCTTTCCCACGTCCTCGAACCGCGCCGATGCGTACAACTCCTTGAAGAGATCGCGTTCGGTGGGCAGGGTGTACGAGCGGATCTCGGCCAGCGGCCTACGTCCGGGGAGCAAGGTAATCTCCCGCGTTCATGCTGAAGAGGAACCCGTCGCCGTAGTCGATGAAAGACGAGGTCCTATTCTCCTCGGCGTACAGCTTGCGCAACTCGTCCATGCCCTCGGAGGTGGGGGGTTCCAGCTTCACCAGTGTGCCGTCCCTCTTCAGGTACGTGTGGCCGTTCCTGTGCACGGCTTCGGCGCTCGAACAGCGCACCACGTAACCCAGGCGGATCGGGAGCGACCCGACGTCCAGGGTCGACGGCCGGATCTCGTGCGTGTACAGCCGGTTGGTGGACAACGGCATGAAGAAGACGGAGTTCGGATACAGGGTGAGGGTGAACTGCCGGGGAAGCGCGTGCCCGGCGCGGCCTTCGGGCTCTTCTTTGAGGCGGAAATGGAGTTTGGTCAGCCCGCTCACGCCGTTGAGACCGAGGTCGAAGGCGTCTCCGGCCATGGGGCGCAGCTTGTCGAGCCCGTCGTAGAAGGTGCAGAAGGCCATGATGCCGTTGGCGGGCATGTCCTTGGTCTTGTCGGCGTGCGCCGAGATCTTGGCCTTCGACTGCTTGCGCTCGGCGCCGGCCGGGGTGTTGTGGTAGATCTGCGCGAGGACGTGGTTCAGCGGGGCGTGGTCCCGGAATATTGAGGCGGCCTCTCGGTTCAGAGCCTCGACGATCTGCGAGTCCGTGGCGGAGAAGTTGTCGGTCGGGCCCGAGAGGTTCGTGGAGCACCGGAGCAGACGGAAGTGCAGTTCGTCGCCGATTCGCGTGACCGGGGTCAGATAGATTCCGGTGCGGTGGGCCGTACCGGGCTTGGTGGACTCCGTCAGGGACTGGAATGCGTGCTCCGAACAGATCCGGTGGAAGTGGTCGGAGTCGAGGTCGAAGAAGCGCCGATAATACACGCCGACACCGTGTACGCGAATGGGAACCTGCCCGAGGCCCACAAACGACCAAGGCCGACACGCCTCTTCCTCGTAAGAGTACGAAAGTTCCCGGACCACTGACACCCGCGCTGCAGCAGCCACCTCATGGCCGCTGATCCTGGATATGTCGCCGCACAAGTACACGGTTTTCTGCTTCAAATCGGGCCGGCCGGAAAGAAAGTCATCCAGGCTGGTCACGGCCCCGCAGAAATTCTGAATCAGGTCGTCATCTCGCCGTAAGGGCGATGACACGAGCAAGAGATTGCTCGTATCCTCGATACGGGCGACTTTTCGTCCTGCTGGGTGCATGAAACCGTACCTGCTGTTCGAAATCCGCGATACACGCGATGGGGACAATCCAGTCCTACTGTATCGAACAGTTTCCTCACGCACCCTTTGGCGGCGATCACGTCAACGCCGCGATCGCGGTGCGGACCACGGCCTTCTCCTCATCGGTCAGCTTCGTAGGGTGGTGGGTGAAGGCGGAGGAGAGGTCGGTGACGGCGAGCAGCAGGGAGGCCGGATCGGCGGCGGAGGCCACGCCCTGATGCTTGTCGAACTCGGCGGCGAGAGCACGCAGACCTGCCGCGAGGTCCGGCTCCGGCACGGTGAGAGCTCCCGCGACCCGGCGCGCCTGCTCGGCCGCCCTGTCCTCCCAGTTCGACCAGTGCCAGCCGGGCCACCCCTGCCCCACGCTCCGCAGCGCACCGCGCAACGTGGCGGAGGTCCAGACGCCGGCGGTCTGATCGTCAAGGTCGAGGTGGACGCCGGCGACGACCTTGCCGGGGCAGGAAGTGATCGTCGGCCAGGCGGAGCGGTGCTCGTCCAGGCTCCCCGCCCCACTGCGGATGACCGCCTCGGCCGAATCGACGAGGTGAGCCCGCGTCCGCCCTTGGTGGACCACGGTGACCAGCACGTCGCACCACTCTTCGCCCGCCTGCGGATCCCCGGACCAGGTCGCGGCGAAGTCGACGACGTGGCCGGCCGCCGCCTTGAGCTGCCGAAGGCCGTCATAGGCCCACTCCACCCGCCAGCCCGGCCACGTACGGGCGAGCGCCGCCAAGGTAGCGAGCCGATAGCTCTGATCGGCGCCGCAGTGACAGAACAGCAGCAGTCGCCGTTCGTCATGGTCGATCAGACACGCACCTTCGCATTCGGGCTCCCACATCCATGAGCTCACCGCGCGCTGGCGGCGGGCGAACTGGGTCGCCAGCTCAGGGCCGGGCAGGAGGTCGAGTTCGAGCTGGTAGGCGCCCCACTGCGAGTAGTAGAGCCCTAGCCTGCCGTCCTGCATGACGACATAGTGTGCACGACTTCCCATGGCCACACCGTAATGTGACTGTCACTTACTGTGAGGCTCTTTCAGGAAATCCCGCTACTGACCACGCCAGAGGCCTGCCATGGAACGCCAGCCGATCTCGGAGTCGTCGACCCATCACAGGCCAGTGCGGGCGACGCTGTGGTTCCTGGGCGGTGAGGGAGGTTGCGCGCTTTGTCACCAGCGGCGTGCAACGCGCGCCGGGCACGTTCGGAGAGGATCAGGCGCGCTCGTGGCGGGAGGCGGTGTCGGCGCTGGCGCCGAGGATCGCGGAGATCCCGGGAGGGGTCCCGACACGGCGGGATATCCTCCGCCTCGTGACTCGACGAGCAGCCGACGAACCCTCCCCCAGGAACCGCCCGCACCGAGCCATGGCTGCGGTCGTGGCCCTGTTCTTGGCGTCGTGTGCGGTGGCCGCGTGCGGCGCGCAGGAGGGGAGCAGGACAGGCGGGGACACGCACCGGCCATCCGGCACACCTCCCACCAGCCCCGTCACCTCAGCGGCGTCGAGCAGCGCGGGCACCCCGACCCCGACTGGTTCCATACGACCGTCGGCCCCCGCGGCCGGCGGTCCGCTCACCCTTGCCGAGCTCGCCCAGCATCCCTGCCGCGCGATCCACGACGAGGACACCGGCAAGAGCAAGCTCTGGATCTTCGTCGACGGGACGCAACCGAACTACGACACCAAGTCCTGCCAGTGGGGCGCGAGGGGCGGGCTGGTGACCTTCACCCCGTACCCGTCGACGGATCAGACGAAGGCCGAGAAGTTCAAGCACCTCACACGAAAGAACATCAGCGGTCACCAGGCGCTGCTGGGCAGCAGCACAGATCACGGCAGAGAGACATACGTCCTGTTCGTCTCCGTCGGCAGAAAGCAGTCCTTCAGGCTCATGGTCCTCCCCTGGGGCGAGGACGTCCCGGGGCCGGACGCCCCGACTCTGGCCACCAATTTCGCGAAAGCGATCCTGTCCCACCTCCGATGAGCACGTCGGCTTCGCCACCAAGCCCCAACTGCTGCAGGCCATGATCGAACGGGCCATCGCCGCCGGCGTATCGTTCGGCTGGGTGACCGCCGAATGAGGCCTGCGGCGACAACGGATCACTGCGGCGGCACCTGGAAGCCCGGCGGATCTCCTACGTGTTCGCGGTTTCCCGTGCCCATCAGATCGCCACCGACGGTCCTGTGTACCGCCTGCTCGTCCGCCGCTCTCTCAGCAACTCCCGCGACCTGGCCTTCCTCGCCGTCACTCGCGCGGTCCTCGACCCGAACCTGCCCCACCAACCAGCACCAGCGGGCTCATCACGATCTCCGCCAACGAGATCCGCCGCCTCTTCACCCGGCCACCCACCAGCCGGGCCCACATCCTGCACTGGTCACGCTGGCGGTGACGCCACCAACCCCGTACGGAGTACGTACGTTCATGACGAACGGCTACTGCCGCTACATCCGGGGGGCTGCGCCCTGGAACCGCACGGCGGCCGTACAGTCGCCGACGTCGGCGGCCGCATCGCCCAGCGCATCCTGGCGCTGACCACCGCATCTGGCACAACCGCGACAACAGCCAGCCCATCACCCGAACACCGCTCGCCTACCACCACTGACCCGACATAGGACTTACTCGTCCAGCTCGTACGCGGGACTCGGCTGCTCGTCCGCGCCGCCCCGGCGGCTCGGCCGGCACGGTGGACTCCGGCGGTCACCGGAATTTTGCCGCGTCTCCGCGCAAAAGCGCTGATCAGGGACCCAGGAAGAACATCAAAAAGCCTTCACGTGAGCGGCGGATCCAGCATCCTGGGCATGACCGGAGCGTGCCCCGAGCACCGCCCCCACTGTCTCTGGTCCCCCTTTACTTGAACCGCTCCCCCTTTCCTTGAAGAGGTATCCGTGACTCGGTATGCCATCGACCGTGCCCGCCACACGCTCATCGCCCAGTGGGGCACCGGCATCGGCGACACCGCCACCGTCGTGGCCCGCCTCACTCACGACCAGCTCCCCCACGACACGCGCAAGCTCGCCGCCGAGCTGACGCACCTGTCCCAGCTCTGCTGGCGTTCCTACACGCACCCGGCCAGCGCCGCCGACCAGCACGGCCCGCACAGTCTCGGACGGCACCGGCAGCAAGAACGCGACGCCTTCGACAAGATCCTCCCGCTGCTGATCGCCACCGCCCCGTTCGCCAACCAGCCGATCACCACCAAGGTCGAGCAGGCCGCCCTGGCCATCGCCCGTACCCTGCGAAAACTCGACTCCTCCCAGCTCACCACGCACATCACCACCGACGTCGCGGCCGAGCTGGCCGCCATCGAGCAGGCCGAACGCGGCGACCTGTCCGACCGCGCCCAGCAGGCCGTCGCCCTCAGCCGCGAGGACGCCTCCCCGCTGCAGATCTCCCAGGCCGACCACCTGCTGCACGACAATCCCTTCGGCAGCCAGACCCTCTTCACCGAGGTCGATCCCACCGCGGCCGCCATCGCCGCCGCCCACTGGTACCACGCCGCCGTCACCGTCACCGCCCAGCACACAGCCCTGCACCCGATGCAGGTGGTCGGCAGCTCCGAGCAGCCCGACAAACCCCTCGCCGTCGAGAGCCTCAGCGACATCGCGACCGCCCTCGACACCGGCAGGCGCGCCCGGCATGTCGTCATGCCCCTGATCCGCAACGCCCTGCACGTCGCCGACGGCTACCTGCGGGGCATCCTCGGCGTCCAGCAGCGCATCACCGCCGCGCAGGAGTTCCTGCAAACCGCCAGGCCCGGCGTCAACCTCAGCCCTGACGCGATCCACCTGCCGCTCACCTCGCTCAACCCCGCCCGGCCCGCCCCCGACCTGCTCGACAACCTGCTGTACGGCATCGACACCTGCTGGCACCTCTACCAGCACCACAGCAACCGCCGCTCCCCCAATGCCGGAGCCGTCGAAGCCGCGCAGCAGGACCAGCTCCGCCAGGCATTCCTCAGCATGGTGCGGAAAGAAGCAGCCACCCGAAGCGAACGGCTGCTGTGACACTCCGTCCCGCGGCTCGGGCCTAGGGTGTTGACGGTCGGTTGGTGAAGACGGACCTCAACGCCCTTCTCACTGGCTGCACCATGTCACCGAGCACTTGCCTGGCGCCTTCCTATGTCTCAGCCGAGCTGGACGCCTGGAGCGCGCCTAGAGGCCCCTGTACGAAGTCGAGATCAGGGGGATCGCCTGCGGCCTCGGCGATCATCGCCTGCAGCAGCCGCTCGGACACGCCGGCCTGCATCCACGCGGAGCCCTCTTGTGGATCCGACGCCGCCGAGCGGCCCGAAGATCCGAACTTCGTACAGGGCCGCTGACCGGCCCGGGTTCAGGCGCGAGTGGCGGGATAGGCGGGGAAGGCAAGGTGGAGCCTGCTGGCGATGGCGTCAGTAATGGCGGGGCGGTAGCGGAGGGGGTGGCGGTCGGCGGCGGCGTCCCGATCGACCGCCGCGGCGAGGATCAGGGGCGCGAACGTCCGCGCCTGCACTTCCGCGTGAGAAAGGCGCGCCACCATCGTGCCGCCGAGGGCAGTCAGCCGATCGTCCAGCACACCGCGCCGAATCCAGGTGATCAGCACCTCATAGGCCCGGCCGTCACGGATCATCGGATCTGCCGCGGTCAGCATGGCGGCCAACTCGTCAACCGCCGCGGTCAGACCCTTCGGTACGGCGAAGTCATCCTTGATCACGGCGTCCCAGTCGACCATACGGCAAATGTATCGATCCCGGTAGGAAGCCAGGTAGCGAGGGGCGGATGAGGCTGAAGGGAGCCGTCCACGTTCGCGCGCCCATGGCATCGGCCTACCAAGATCGCTGGTGAGAATTCGGGGGCGACCCCTCTGATCTCGATTCCGTACAGGCCCGAACACGGGGTGCGGCCGAGCACATACAGCGGTTTGAGCAGCAGCGTCACGAACCGCCAGGAAAGCCACACGCGGTGATCGCATGGGCTGGCTCAGAACGCATGACGTGCGCGAGGACATTGGCGAGTCACCTCTCCCCCTGAGTCGAGAAAGGCGTCCATTCTCGACTTTCAGTCTCCCCGCCCCAGGTCGGCTTCCATGAGCAAGTCTCGGTAGTCGTGTTCCATCAGCTCCAGGGCCATTCGCCGGGCAGCGTCCGCAGCGCCTCGGTGTGGTCGGCCGCGCATGTGCGACGCCGAACTGTTTGGGGAGTCCGGCGGATCTTGCGTCCCGGGCCTCCGTACGCGGCGCGAGGCAGGGGAATTATGCCGCGTCTCCGAGCAAAAGCGCTGATCAGCGACCTGGGAACAACGTCAAAGAAGCTTCACCTGAGCCGCGGATCCAGCATCCTGGGCATGACCGGAAACTGCCCCGAGCAGAGCCCTCACCCTTTCCGGTCTCCCCTTCCCCCGAAGAGGTCTCCGTGACTCGATATGCCATCGACCGCGCCCGCAACACGCTCACCGCCCAGTGGAGCACCGGCATCGGCGACACCGCCACCATCGTGGCCCGTCTCGTCGGCGAGCAGCTGCACGACGCTCACCAGCTGGCCGCCGAGCTGACGCAGCTGTCGCAGCTCTGCTGGCGTTCCTACACGCATCCTGCCAGTACCGCCGAGCAGCACGGCCCTCACAGTCTCGGGCGGCAGCGGCAGTTGGAACGTGATGCCTTCGACAAGGTGCTGCCCACGTTGATCGCCGCCAGGGCCGACGGTCAACCGGCCGTCACCAAGATCGAGCAGGCTGCCCTGGCCGTCGCCCGTACCCTGCGAAAGCTCGACACCTGCGAGCTCACCACGAGCGTCACCACCGACGTCGGCGCCGAGCTGGCCGCCGTCGAGCAGGCCGAACGGGGGGACCTGGCCGAGCGGGCCCAGCAGGCCGTCGCCCTCAGCCGTGAGGATGCCTCACCGCTGCAGATCTCCCAGGCCGACCGGTTGCTGTACGACGACCCGTTCGGCGGTCAGGCGTTGTTCACCGAGGTCGATCCCACCGCGGCCGCCATCGCCGCCGCCCACTGGTTCCACGCCGCCGTCACCGTCACGGCCCAGCGCACCAACCGGCATCCGATCCAGGTCGTCGGCAGCGCCGAGCAGGCCGGCAAGCCCCTCGCCATCGAGAGCCTCATCGACATCGCCACCGCCATATCCGCCGGCACGCGGGCCCGGCACGTCGTCATGCCGCTGATCCGTAACGCCCTGCACATCGCCGACGGCTACGTGCACGGCATCCTCGACCTCCAGCACCGCATCGCCACCGCCCAGGAGTTCGTCCACACCGCCGACCCCGAGCTCGGCCTCACGCCCGACACCATCCCCCTGCCGCTCACCTCGCTCAACCCCACCAGGCCCGCCCCCGACCTGCTCGACAACCTGCTGCACGGCATCCACACCTGCTGGCAGCTCTACCAGCACCACAGTGACGCCCGGCAGGAGTTCGTCGACGCCACCCGGGAAGAAGCAGCCGTCCGCAGCGAACGCCTGCTGTGACACCCCTTCAAGAAACCGTGCCACCCTTCGCCACGGTAGAGTTCTGGCGGACTTTCTAAGGTGGACGGCACGGGTGAGCAAGGCCAACGAGTTGATCGGCGCGGCGCTGGACGCGCTCGCCCACGAGGATCAGGCGGCCTTCGACTCCGCCGCCGCCTTCCTGGCCGACCGCGACGACGCCGATCGCATGCTGGTGGAGGCCGCGACCCGAGCGATCTCGGCGTTGTGGCGGGGCGGCTGGCAGCCCGCCGACGTGGTCAGGATCGCGACCCGGCGGCTGACGGACTGGCACGGGCGGGTGGCGGCCGACCTCGTCGCCTGGGAGCTGCGAGCCTACGCGCCGGCCACGGTGGATGAGCGCTGGCGCGACCAGCTCGCCGGTCTTGAAGCCTCCGTGTGGTGGACGGGGGCTACCTGGCCGCGCGGCAGGCGCGCGACGGGGCCGGCCGGCTGGTGGCCGTGTCCGGGGTGCTGGAGCTGCTGGGGTTGCTGACCGGGCTGCCGCGCCTGGAGTCGCTGGGCCCGCCGCCCGGGACCGCCCGCCGTGCGGTGCGGGCGCGCCCGCACGCGGTCAGCGAGAAGATGCTCACGCGGGTACGCGCGTTGCTGGCCAAGGCGGAGTCGACGGCGTACGAGGCGGAGGCCGAGACGTTCACCTCGGCGGCGCAGAGCCTCATGGCGAAGTACAGTATCGACGCGGCGATGCTGGAGGCGCAGCCGGGCGGAGGTGCGGGCCCGTCGGGTATCCGGGTCGGGATCGACGCGCCGTACGAGGAGCCCAAGGCCATGCTGCTCAACCTCGTCGCCGAGGCCAACCGGTGCCGGGTGATCTGGTCGAAGGAGCTGGGGTTCGCGACGGTGCTGGGGTTCGGGGCGGACCTGTCGTGGGTGGAGGTGCTGTTCACCTCGCTGCTGGTGCAGGCGCAGACCGCGCTGGTGAACTCGGGCACCAAGAAGCACGGCAGCGGCCGGTCCAGGAACAAGGCGTTCCGCCAGTCGTTCCTGTCGGCGTTCGCCGTGCGGATCGGGGAGCGGCTCGCCGAGGCCACGGCGGAGGCGGTCGCGCAGGAGAGCGCCAGCCGGGGCACCGACCTGGTGCCCGTGCTGGCGGCGCGCGAGGAGGAGGTGGAGCAGGCGGTCGAGCGCATGTTCCCGAGCCTGGTCTCGCACCGGATGCGCACCGCCTGGGACGGGGAGGGCTGGGCGGCCGGCCGTACCGCCGCTGATCAGGCCAGCCTGGGGGCGGGTGACCGCGTGCCAAATATCCGTCCGCGCGGGTGACATCGGGAGTCACGCGGGTGGGCGGCCTGTCGCCTTGCGGATCGCCTGGTCCAGCCGGTCCCTGGTCCGCTGCGGCGGGGGCTCGGGCGGAGGGGATGGCGTGGGCGGTGCCGAGCGCAGCCCGGCTCCGCACCGGTCGGTGGTGCGGATGAGCACGGCCGGCGCCGGCGGGGCCGGCCACAGGTGCAGGTGGTACAGCTCGCCGGGGTCGTCGTGGACGGCGTCGAAGTGGGCGTCGCGGCCGCGGACGAAGGCGCGCAGCCGGTACCAGCCGGGGCCGTCCTGGCTGAGCACGGGCAGGACGGCGACGGGGCCGGTTTCCAGGGAGTCGAGGCGCAGGTCGCCGCGCGGAGCGTGCACGCCGGCCTCGACGATGTCCTCCCAGGGAGTCTCTGGGTCGAGGTCGACCGGCTGGGTGGCGAGCGTGATGCCGACGTGGACCGTGCCGGTGTCGATGCCCGTATAGATGAGCGCGCCGGCGGACATGACGACGACCAGGCCGGTGGAGTGGTCGGCCGTCCCGATCGGGAGGTCGCCGCCGTCCAGCAGGCCGAAGGCGTGGTCGCTGACGCGGACGGCGGCGGAGACGTCCATCATGCTCTGGCCTTCCTGGACGCGGTGGAAAGGACGTGCCCGGCACGGGCGGGAACCCCTGCCGGGCCGCTGTCCGGTGCGGTCATGCTCCCACGGTGACGCGCCGTCCAGGACGCGCTCGCGCCGGAGCTCAGCCCTTCGCAGGAGCGGGGCGGTGTCCCCGGCCCCATGCCGGCTGTGCGGTGGGGGCTATACGTCCCAGTGCTGGTTGGCGCCGCCCCAGCATGTGTACTGCTGGAGGCGGGCGCTGTCCGCCGTGGACTGGCCGGAGACGTCGAGGCACTTGCCCGAGTGGCGGGCGACGATCTCGACGTAGTTCGTGCCGGACACCGGACGGAGTTGCCACTGCTGGTTGGTGCCGGTGCCGCAGGTGTACTGGATGACGGGGGCGTTGTTCGCGGTGGAGGCGCTGTTGACGTCGAGGCACTTGCCCGAGTGTTGGGCCACGATGTTGTGGTAGCCGTTGCCCAGGTCGCGGAGCTGCCACTGCTGGTTGGTGGCGCCGCTGCAGGTGTACTGGACGATCTCGGCGGCGTTCGCGGTCGAGGCTTGCAGGACGTCGGCGCACTTGCCGGAGTTCTGGTTGACGATCTGGGTCGTGGTGGTCGGGCCGCCGCCGCCGTCCACGGCGTCGCCCCAGCCGTAGCGCAGGCGGGTGGCGCCGGAGGGGTTGCGGATGGTGAGGTCGAGGTTCGTGCCGGTGCCGCTCTTGGCGTACATCGAGTACCAGTCGTAGCCGATGTCGCCGGGCTTGCCGCCGATGGCCGGCCAGTAGGTGCCGCCCATGGCGTTGTCGCGCATCACCTGGGTGACGGCGCGGATGTGGCGGACGAAGTTGTCGGTGCTGTTCGCGTCGGCGTAGTTCAGGCCGTTGTTCATCGGGGCGCCGAACTCGGTGACGACCGCCCGCGAGGCGCAGGTGCCGAGGCGGGTCTGGACGTGGGAGCGCCAGCCGTCGTACGTGTTGGCCGCGTAGAAGAACGCGTAGTGGTGGAACGAGAACAGCGTGCCGGAGAAACGCGAGTCGGTGCACAGGTCACGCAGGTCCTGGCTGAAGCCGGTGCCGCCGACGAGCACCCGGCTCGGCGGGGCCGCCGAGTGGGAGGTCAGCCAGTCGGCGGCGAGGTTGCGCCATTCGGCGGAGCTGTAGCCGTGCGGCTCGTTCATCGGCTCGAAGTACACGAGGCCGTTCGAGCCGTACTGGGAGGTCACCGTCGACCACATCGCGTGCCACGCCGGCAGGTTCGTGACGCGGCCGCCCGAGGCGGCGCCGTCCTCCCAGTACGCGAGGATGACCTTCCATCCGCGCGCCGTGGCGGCGTCGATGGCACCGCGGTAGGCGTTCCACCAGGTGGTGCCGACGGTGTGGGTGTTGATCGGCAGCCGGACGGTGTTCACGCCGAGGCTCGACTGCATGTCGTCGTACAGCGCGTTGGCCTTGGCCTGGACGGTGGCGTAGCTGTCGGAGGCGCTCAGCCCGTCGATGACGAGCGGGCCGGTGCTGAAGTTGTCGCCGAGCACCGCCCAGTTCATGCCGCGGAACTGGCTGGTCGCGGCGGCCGCGGGCGTCGTCCATGAACTCACGGCGATGATCGGCAGGAGCAGCAGGGCCGTCAGCGCGGCGAGCAGGCGCCTGGCTCGGGAGGTGTGCATGCGGGAACCCTTCTCGTGCGTCGTCGCGGGGCCCTGCTCAAGGGCCGGAGGGCCGGCGAGTCGGAAACAGTCGTGGTCGCGCGATGTCGGACGGGCACGACGGAACGTGGTGCGGGTCATGGGTCTCTCCTTGCGGGGGCATGCGCCGGGGCATGCGCGGGGGCATGCGCGAGGGGCCGGCGGCACTGCCGGCTCGCGCACGCTCACCGCGTGATCGTTGACGCCCGCCCGGAGAGGAATCCGTCTTGCAAGCTCAAGTTAGCGCTAACAGATCGCCGGGAAAAGGTGTCGATCCTGATCGCTCACCGCGCGGGCAGGAGGAGGCGTTTGTCCGGCTTGCCGTTCGGGCCCACCGGGACCTCGTCGATGACGGTGATCGTCGCGGGGACGCAGGCGTCGCCCAGGCGCTCGGCGACCCGCTCGCGCAGAGCGGCCGGGTCGGGCGTGCGGCCCGGCTCCAGGACCACGAAGGCGTGGGCCGCCTCGCCGGTCTCCTCGTCGGGGGCGCCGACGACGTACGCCTCCGCGATGCCGGGCGCGGCGGCGAGTGCGCGCTCGATGGGGCCCGCGTAGTGCAGGTTCGCGTTGATGATGATGACGTCCCTGGTGCGGCCGGTCAGGTACAGGCGGCCGTCGTGGTCGAAGTGGCCCAGGTCGCGGGTGCGTACCCAGCCGTCGACGAACACCTCCGCGCTCTGGCCGGGGTCGGCCCAGTAGCCGATGGCCTGGGCGGGGGTGCGGACGTACAGCTCGCCGTCCACCCCGGGCGGCACCGGGCGGCCGTCCGGGCTACGGGCCTCGACGTCGATGACGTCCGGCGGGATCCCCACCGACGGGGGGACGTCCTGCGGCGTCGCCATGGAGATGGTGCCGGTCTCCGTCTGGCCGTAGCCGTGGAAGACGACCGGGCCCAGCACGTCGCGCGCCTCCCGCAGCCGGGACGCCTCCAGCGGCGAGCCGGACACCATGAGCGCCCGCAGGCTGCTCAGGTCGGCCGGCCGGCGTCGCTGGGCGGCGACCAGCTTGTACAGGCGGGGCACGGTGATGACGCTGGCCGTGGCCCGGAGCCGGGTGATCGCGTCGGGGAACGCCGGCGGGTCGGCGACGACCATGGTGCCGCCGGCGGCCAGGGTGAGGACGCCGTACTCCATCATGACCTGGCTGCTCAGCGAGCCGAACACGAGGTAGCGCCCCAGCCGGGAGGCCAGCTCCTTGATCGCCGGCGGCCACGCCTCGGGGCGGGCCGTCCAGGCCGCGCTCATGGCGGCGTACGTCTGCGCGCACGCCTTGGGGGTGCCGGTGCTGCCGCTGGTGTAGAGCAGGCGGGCGACGTCGCCCGGGCGGGCGGACAGCTCGGGCCGGCCGCCCTCGTCCGGGGTGCTGAGGAGGCCGGAGAGGGAGAGCGTGCCGCCGTCGTCGTCGGTGACGGTCGCGTCGACGTCCTGGTGGAGGACGTGGTGCAGCTGGGCGGGGGGCAGCCCGGGCCGTACGCCGACGACCCGGGCTCCCACGACGTGACCGGCGATGATCGCGGCGAACGCCTCGGGGGTGACGCCGAGCATCATGGCGACGCCGTCCCCCGGGCCGAGCCCCGCCGCGCGCAGGCCGGCCGCGATCCGCCGGACGAGGCCGAGCATCCGCGCGCCGCTCACGGTGCGGGTGCCGTGCTCGAACACGGTCCGGTCCCCGGCGGCGGCCAGCAGGTCGAGGACCGGCCCCGGGTACGGCTCGCCCGGCGTCACCTCAGCCGGCATCGGCCAGGCACTCCTTGACGAAGACGGACAGCGGCTGCTGGTGCACCATCGGCAGGTTCCACTCGTTGTCGAGGTTCTCGGCGAGGTGGTGCACCCCGGCGAGTTCGCCGTCGCGGTAGTGGCGCACCACGGGGTGCAGGTAGCTGGCGTCGTAGGCGTGGGCGGCGTCGTTCTCGGTGACGCGCGGGACCGAGATGTCGAACGGGTCCGCGGTGTCGTGATCCTCCCCGTACTCCAGAGTGATGACGAACCGGTGCCCGGCAGGGCCGAGGCCGCCGTCGGCGACGTACGCCACCGGCACCTCCTCCTGGTACAGCGCGATGTCGCCGGCCACCGAGACCACGTCGCCGAGCACGCCGAACTGCTGCCACAGCGCCGACGACCGGTTCACCCTGGCGATGATCGCGTCGCTGATCGCGTCGGGGGCCGCCGCGACCTCCTCGGCGGGCCAGGGGGTGTCGTGGTGGCGGGCGTTCAGGATGCGGTGCAGGGCGCGCGTCCCGTACCGGAAGCCGTGGATGAATCCGCTGGTGGAGCTCTTGAAGTCGCGCTGCTGGGTGAGCGTGCCGGTGAAGTAGAGGCCGGGCACGCCGGTCGACTCGTACGACGGCGTCTGCTCGGGGAACCGGTCGTTGATCACCATCGGCGGGCGGCAACTGTCGTCGAACACCGACGCGTCGAACCGGAACCCGGTGCACGCGATGACCCGGTCGTAGAACAGCTCGCGCAGCGCCTCCACGGTGCGCGCGTAGCGGAACAGCACCCGGTAGGTGCCGTCGTCGCGGCGTTCGATGCTCTCCACCGTGCCGTCCAGCACGGAGTTCTGGGACTTGAGCTGGTAGCTGTCGAGGAAGTTGTTGTTCACCGCGCGCAGGTGGCCGACGTAGTGCGACTGCCAGGCCATCCTGATGGAGTGCGGCCCGGCGACGTGGATGACCGCCGCCCGCTCCATCAGCGCGTCCGCGGTCTCGAAGCCCGAGTTGCCCTTGCCGATGATGAGCACGCGCTGGTCGGTGAAGGTGCGCGGGTCGGTCTCGAACGTGTCGTAGCGCTCGGCGGTCTCGATGCCGGGGATCGGCGGGACGTACAGCTGGGAGACGCCGGTGGCCATGACCAGGCGGCGGGCCCGCCACGAGCGCCCGTCCTGGTCGACGGCGGTGAAGCCGTCGGCGTCGCGGCCGATCCGTACGACGTCGGTGCCATATTGCACCCGCACGCCGGTCGCCCGCGCGAAGTCGGACAGGTAGCGCAGGAAGTCGTCGGCCTGCGGGAAGTAGCGCTCGGTGTAGCGGGTGAACAGCAGCTCCGGGTCGTCGCTCAGCAGCGAGTTCCAGTCCATCCGCAGCCGCAGCTCCGGATCCTCGTACCCGGTGTGGACCTTGTTGATGGAAATGAGCCGGCGGTGCCGCGGGAACCTGGTGAAGAAGGTTCCGGGACCGCTTCCGCGTTCCAGGACGACATAGTCATGACCGTCGCGTTCGAGGAGGGAGGCCAGCTGCAGACCGGCCGGCCCGGCACCGATGATCAGGTAGTCGTGCGCCATGTGCCGGACGCTACGGACGCAATCTCAGAGGTTTCTGAGAAACCGCGCCTATCGTCGGGATCATGACCGCAGCCGAAAGCCTGACCAGCACCAGTGTCGATCTCGATGCCCCGCTGACGGCCGCCGACCTGCGCCGCGCCGCGTCGCCGGTCTCCGTCGTGGCCGGCGACGGCGTGCGCGCCCGCGTCGAGCGCGGCCGCGCCTTCCTGCGCGACGTCCTGAACGAGGAGGAACGCCCGGTGTACGGCGCCACCACCGGCTTCGGCGCCCTGGTCGGCTTCCCGGGCCGGCAGGAGCAGGCCGACCAGTGCGACAACACGCTCGCCCACCTCGGCGCCGGCCAGGGCCCCGACCTGGACCCGGTCGTGTGCAGGGCCGCGCTCCTCGTCCGGGTGTGGTCCCTGGCGCAGGGCGTGTCCGGGGTGTCGGCGCACGTGGTGGACGGGCTCGCCGCGATGTTCGCGACGACGTTCGTGCCGGCGATCCCGCGTTACGGCTCGGTCGGCGCGAGCGGCGACCTGATCCCGCTCGCGTACGCCGCCCAGGCGCTGCGCGGCCGGGGGGACGCCTACGCCGATGGGCAGCGCATGCCGGCGTCCGAGGCGCTGCGCCGGACCGGGCTGACGCCGCTGACGCTCGACGGCCGCGACGCGCTCGCGCTCGTCAACGGCACCTCGCTCACCACCGCCGCGACCGCGCTGGCCCTCGACTCCGTCCGCGCCTCCCACCGGGCGCTCCAGGCGCTCACCTGCCTGCTGGCCGACCTGCTCGGCTGCGACCCCGGTTTCCTCGACCCGCGCCTGATGAGCGCGTACGGCCACCGCGGCGCCATCGACGTCGCCACGCGCATGCGCGAGACGCTGGCCGGAACCACCCCGTCGGGCACGCGGGCGTTACAGGAGCCGTACAGCATCCGCTGCTCCCCGCAGCTGCTGGGCGCGGCCGAGGACGCCCTGCGTTACGCCGGCGGCGTCGTCGCGGCCGACCTGTCCAGCGTGAGCGACAACCCGCTCTTCTTCCCCGCCGACGACCTCGTGGTGCACGGCGGCAACTTCTTCGGCCAGCCGGCCGCGTTCGCCTCCGACGTCCTCGCGATGGTCACCGCCCAGCTCGGCAACCTCGCCGAACGGCAGCTCGACCTCCTGGTCGATCCCACCCGCAACGGCGGACTGCCCCCGATGCTCGCCGCCGGCCCCGGCCGCCAGCACGGCATGCAGGGCGTGCAGCTCGCCACGACCGCCCTCGTGGCCGAGCTCCGTCACGCCGCCCTGCCGGCCGGCATGCAGAGCCTGCCGACGAACCTGCACAACCAGGACGTGGTGCCGTTCGGCACGCAGGCGGCGCTCCGGGCGTACGACATGGCCGCGCTGCTGGCCCTGCTGTGCGGCTCCCTGGCGGTCGGCCTGCGCCAGGCCGCCCACGTCGGCGCCCGCCGCCCCACCTCCCCGGCCTGCGCCGCCCTGCTCGACACGCTGTCGGAGGCCGTCCCGCCGATCGACCCCGACCGCCCGCTCGACGCCGACGTCCGCCGCGCCGCCGCCCTCCTGACCACGGAGCTGCCGTGAAGGTCACTTGGCCGCGCCCTGCGTCAGGCCGTTGTAGATGAAGCGCTGAAGCAGCAGGAACACGGCCAGCGTCGGGACGATCACCAGGATCGCCCCGGCCGAGATGTTCTCCCAGTGCGCCCCGAACGGCCCCTTGAAGCGGAACAGGGACGTGGAGATCGTGCCGAGGCTCTGGTCCGGCATGTAGAGGAACGGGATGTAGAAGTCGTTGTAGACGGCGATGCCCTTGACGATGACGACGGTCGCGACGGCCGGCTTGAGCAGCGGGAGGATGATCTTCCGGTAGATCGTGAACGAGGAGGCGCCGTCGAGGCGGGCGGCCTCGTCCACGGAGATCGGGATGCTGCGGATGAACTGCAGGAAGATGTAGATCGCGACGATGTCCGTGCCGAGGTACAGCATGATCGGGGCGAGGCGGGTGTTGAAGAGGCCAAGCTGGTCAATGACCTGAAATGTCGTGACCTGGGTGGTGATGCTGGGCACGAGCGTCGCGAACAGGAACAGCGCGACGATGAGCTTCTTGAGGCGGAAGGTGAAGCGGTCGATCGCGTACGCGGCCGCGGACCCGATGAACACCGTGCCCGTGATCGAGACGACCAGGATGACGAACGTGTTGAGCGCCGCCTCCGCCATCCGCCCCTTCTCGAAGGCGGTGACGTAGTTGGCCAGGTTGAGCCAGTCGCCGGGCGGCGTCAGCGGGCCGCTGCCGGCGGCCAGCTCGTCGGAGGTCTTCAGCGAGGTGAGCAGCACCACCCCGAGCGGCAGCAGCACGACCACGCTCGCCGCGATCAGCGACACGTACTTGAGGGCGCTCGCCACTCTGCTCGCCACACTGGCGCGCACTACGGTCGTCACGGGGTCACCCTTTCTTCGGGGACGATCCGCCGCTGCACCCACGCCACCAGCAGGATGATGACGAGGAGCACGACGGCGGCGGCCGAGGCCAGGCCGGTCTTGTCGAAGCGGAAGGCGAGCTTGATGGTCTGGATGACGAACGTCTCGCTCGCGCCGGCGCCGCCGGTCATGATGTACGGGATCTCGAAGACCGACAGGCAGCCGGAGATCGCCAGGATCGCGGTCAGCCCGATGAGCGGGCGCAACGAGGGCACGATGATGAAGCGGAACTGCTGCCACCGGTTGGCCCCGTCGAGCTCGGCGGCCTCGTACAGCTCCGGCGCGATCGACTGGATGCCGCCGAGGAAGAGCACGAAGTTGAGCCCCATGTAGCGCCACACCGAGACGCCGGCCAGCGAGTAGTTGACCAGGTCGGGGTCGCCGAGCCACAGGTGCTCGCCGCCGACGCCGAACAGCTTCAGCACGGTGTCGAACGTCCCCCCTTCCTGGAAGAAGTAGAGGAAGACGAAGCCGATCGCGACCCCGTTGATCAGGTAGGGGAAGAACAGGATGCCCTTGAACAGGTTGCGGAAGCGGGTGTTGAAGCTGAGGACGGTGGCGAAGTACAGCGCGAGCACGATCTGCAGCACGGCGGCGCCGAGGTAGTAGGCGCTGGCGACGAAGACCTTGAACAGCTCGGGGCGGGTGAAGATCTCGACGTAGTTCTCGAGGCCGGTGAAGGTGTAGTCGGGGCTGACGCCGTCCCAGTCGGTGAAGCTGTAGACGACCATGTTGACGATCGGCACGTACGAGAAGGTGATGAGGAGGGCCAGCGGCACGAGCAGGAACATCCACGGCGTCAGGCGCTGCCTCCAGCCGTGGCGCGGCCGCTGCCTGGAGTGCCGCGCCGCGTCCCGCGGGGCTCCCGCGGAGCCACGTCTCAGGGATGACGAGATCGGTGTCATCTCTGCCTTTCTTCGGTCGGCGCGCGGTGCCGGCGCGCCTGGTCGGGCCGGCACCACGGGCGGGGGTGTCAGGCGGCGGCCTGCCGGCCGGCCTTCCACCGGGCGGACAGGTCGGCGAGCACGCTGTTCAGGTCGCCCTTGGCGGCGCCGCGGGCGACGTCGATGAGCTTCTGCCGGTAGTCGGGCGCCTTGATCCCGACCTCGGACTCCTTGTCGATGGTGTCGACGAGGATGCGCTGGTCGGTCTCCAGCTCGATGAGCTTGACGCCGGCGTCGCTGTACGGCTTCAGCGCCGACGGCAGCGGGTCGGACTTGACCGGCGAGACGCCCTGGTTGGTGGCGGAGAAGCCGGACTTGTCGACGAACCAGTCGAGCCAGGCCCGCGCCGCCGCCTTGTTCGGGGAGTGGCTGTTGACCGCGTACTGGTAGTCGGGGTTGAGCACCGAGCAGAACGAGCCTCCGACCTGGGATGGGAAGGGCATGAACGCGATCGAGTCGGGGCTCTGGCCGGCCGTGGTGGCGGCGGCCCGCATCTGCGGGATCGCCCAGGAGCCGAGCCACATCGCGCCGATCTTGCCGGTGGCGATGAACTTCTTGGAGTCCTCCCAGTTGGTGGTGGTCGGGTCCTTCTCGGTGAGCTGCTGGTGCACGGCGTTGAACAGCAGGGAGTCGATGACGTTGAGGTCCTTGCCGGGGGCCCACGGATCGCCGGTGGCCATCGCCGCCTCGGCCTTGGTGTCGCAGGTGACCGAGCCGTTGGCGTTGGTCCAGTTGGTGAGCGGCCAGCCGTCCTTGTAGTTGGTGTAGAGCGGGGTGGCGCCGGTCTTGTCCTTGACGGCCTTCAGCCCGGCGAGGAACTCCTCCGGCGTCTTGGGCCAGTCGGTGACGCCGGCCTTGGCCCACAGGTCCTTGTTGTAGACGAAGCCGTTGGCCGAGGCGAAGGAGACGATGCCGTACACCTGGTCCTTCACGGTGCCGGACTGGATGAACTTGTACTTCTGCGACAGCTCGGCGGCCGAGCCGAGGGGGGCGAAGAACTTCGGGTAGTCGCCCTTGGCGATGTTGTTCGGGATCAGCAGCACGTCACCGTAGTTCTCGGTGTTCATGCGGATCTTGACTTCGCCCTCGTAGTCGGTGATCGCCTCGAACTTCACCTGGACGCCGGGGTAGACCTTGGCGAAGTCGTCGGCGTACTTCTTCATCGTGCCGTCGTTCACCAGGTCGGTGCGGTTGGTCAGTACGGTGATCTCGCCGGAGACCTTCGACGGGTCGCTCGCCGCCGTGGCGGGCGCCGTGCTCCGTCCGCTGCCGCCGCAGGCGGCGGCCAGCGCCGCGGTCACCGCGAGGGCCAGACCGGTCAGCGCAAGTCTGCGCATCTCACACCATCTCCTAAGGGAAGCACCGGGGTTGCGGTGAACAGTGGCATGTCGCGTTTAGGCGTAAAAGGGACGAAGCACTGAAGATACATAACCGTTACAAGGTGTTCAGTTCAGTCGTCGATCGACATGTCTGATGAGCTGGGAAAACTACTACTAGAGCGGTTTAGTAGCCGTAGGGCATGCGAGGGCCGCGTCCGGTGACAAGCGGGGTCAGTGGGCCCGGGCGGTGGTGCCGCGCGGGACGAGCACGGGCGTCGGCACCGCGCCCACCTCCGCGTCGCCGTGGTCGATGAGGTCCATGAGGCGGCGCGTGACCTCGGCGCCGAAGGCGAAGACGTCGTGGCTCATCGCCGACAGCGGCGGATGCGTGAGCCGGCAGAGCTGGGAGTCGTCCCAGGCCAGCAGCGACAGCTCGGCGGGCACGGACACGCCCATCTCGGTCGCCACCGACAGGCCGGCCACGGCCATGATGTCGTTGTCGTACAGGATGGCCGTGGGCCGCTGGGCGCTGGCCAGCAGCGCCCGCGTGGCGCGGGCGCCCTGCTCGCCGGAGAAGTCGGTGGGCAGGATCCGGCCGGGCTCGAGGTTGAGGTCGGCGACCGCCTTGGCGAACGCCTCGCTCCTGATCATGCTGTGACCGAGCGTGGCGGGGCCGCCCACCCGCGCGAGCCGCCGGTGCCCGAGCGCCGCCAGGTAACGCACCGCCTCGGTGACCGCCGCGCCGTCGTCGGTCCAGACCGACGGCAGCCCGCCGGTCAGGTCGGGATGCCCGACGGCGATCACCGGCAGCCCCAGCGCCGCGATCGGCGCCACGCGCGGGTCGTCGACGGTGAAGTCGACCATGATGGAGCCGCTGATCTGCTTGCTGCGCCCCCACCCGTCCAGAACGCCGATCTCCTCATCGACGTCGTGCACGAGCCGCAGCAGCAGCGAGTACGACCGCTCGACCAGCACGCTCTCGATGCCGGAGACGAACTCCATGTAGAACGGCTCCAGCCCCAGCATGCGGGCCGGCCGGGCGATGACCAGCCCGATGTTGCTGACCTGCGTGGCGGCCGACGACAGGGAGCGGGCCGCCTGGTTGGGCAGCCAGCCCAGCTCGCGGGCGGCCTTGAGCACCTTCTCCCGCGTGGCCGCGGACACGCCCGGCTTGTCGTTCATCGCCAGCGACACCGAGCCCTTGGACACTCCGGCGCGCGCCGCGACCTCGGCGATCGTCACCTTCCCACCCGGGCGGGCGGCAGCTCTCATGGCCGGTCCCATGGGCGGTCTCATGGGCGGGGAACCCCTTCCGCCGCGTTGACACTGAACAGCGCCGATCGTACGGCGGCCTCGTCGAGGCGGGCGGCGTCGGCCAGGCCGCGCACGGTGATCGTGACGCTCTCGCCGGGCAGCAGCGTGACCAGCCCGCGGTCGGCGCTCGCGGCGGGGCCGAGCCGGTCGGCCTGCAGCAGCAGGTCGCGGACGAAGGCGCGGGCGGTGATCACAACCACGAGCGTACCGCCGGAGGCGTCCAGCCGCAGGTCGAGCTCGGCGGGCGGGTAGCCGAACTCCTTGTCGGGCCCGCCGAGCACGACGTCGCGCAGGTCGCCGGCGTCGGCCACGAGCAGCTCCTCGTGCGCCTCCTTGAACTCGGCGACGGTCAGCGGCAGCAGCGCGACCGTGCGCGGCGGCACGTCGAACGGCACGTGCTCCTCGGCCAGGACCGTCCCGTCGGCACGCAGCCTGCGGACCAGGGCCGTACCCCGCCACCGCGAGGGCGACTGGTTGTCGGCGGCGAGCACGCGGGCGCCGTCCCGGCGCTGGAAGGTCAGCAGCCGGTCGGCGTACAGGCGGCGCAGCTCGTGGTAGAGCGGCTTGAGCCGCTCGGCGCCGTCGATCGCCGCCCACGAGGTGACCGGCCAGCAGTCGTTGAGCTGCCAGACGACGGTGCCGCCGCAGACCGGCCAGTGGGAGCGCCAGTGGGCGACGCCGGTCGCGACGGCGCGGGCCTGGTTGACCTGGGTGAGGTAGTGCCACTGGTCGAAGTCGGCGGGGACGGTGAAGTGGTGGGCCAGGCCCCGGTCGAGCTTGCCGTTGCCGTCCTCGGCCTTCTGGTGGTGCAGCATGCCGGGCGAGGCCGAGGTCAGGGGGTCGTCGCCGAGCCATTCGCGCAGGGTGGCGTGGGCGGGCGGCGCCTGCCAGCCGAACTCGGCGGCGAAGCGCGGCACGTGGTCGAGGTAGTCGCTGTAGTCGCGGCGGTTCCACGCCTCCCAGAAGTGGGAGGGGCCGTGCGCGGGGTCGTTGGGGTGCCGCTCCCACGAGCCCGACCAGGGGCTGCCCGCCTGGTACGGGCGGGTCGGGTCGAGCTCGGCCACCACGCGCGGCAGCAGCCCGAGGTAGTAGCCCTCGCCCCAGCTGTCGCCGGCCAGCTTCGGCTCCCAGCCCCAGTCGCGAAAGCCCCACAGGTTCTCGTTGTTGCCGTTCCAGAGGACGAGGCTGGCGTGCGGGCTGAGCCGGGTGACGTTCTCGCGGGCCTCGGCCTCGATCTCGCCGCGCAGCGGCTGCTCCTCGGGGTAGGCGGCGCAGGCGAACAGGAAGTCCTGCCAGACCATCAGGCCGAGCTCGTCGCAGGCGTCGTAGAAGGCGCGGTCCTCGTAGATGCCGCCGCCCCAGACGCGGACCAGGTCCACGCCGGCCTCTGCCGCCTGGACGAGGCGGCGGCGGTAGCGCTCGGGGGTGACGCGGGCGGGCAGGGCGTCGTCGGGGATCCAGTTGACGCCGCGGGCGAAGATCGGCTGCCCGTTGACGCGCAGGGTGAAGGCGGTGCCGTGCTCGTCGGGCGAGCGGTCCAGCTCCACCGTGCGGAAGCCGACGCGGCGCTCCCACCGGTCCAGGACGCGGCCGGCGTCGGACAGGGTGACGACGCAGTCGTACAGGGGCTGCTCGCCGTAGCCGCGCGGCCACCACAGCTCGGGCTCCGGCACCTCCAGCGCGATCACGGCGCTACTGGTGGAGACGGCCCGGACGGCGGTGTGCCCGGCGGCCTCGATGGTGAGGGTCAGCTCGCGGCCCGCGCCGGAGGCGGCGCGCTCCAGCTCGACGTGCGCCTCGATCCTGCCGTCACCGTTGGTGACGGTGACCAGCGGCCGGACGGAGGCGAGCCGGGCGGTGCTCCAGCTCTCCAGCCGCACGGGACGCCAGATGCCGGCGGTGACGAGGGTGGGCCCCCAGTCCCAGCCGAAGGAGGCGGCCATCTTCCTGATGTAGTTGAACGGCTCCGGATACTCGTTCGGCCGCGCGCCGAGGCGCTCGCGCAGCGCCTCGGCCTCGGTGTAGGCCGAGGTGAACAGCACCGTCAGGGCCGAGCCTTCGTGCACGCGGCCGGTCACGTCGAAGCGGTAGGAGCGGTGCATGTTGCGGGTCTGGCCCAGCTCCCGCCCGTCGAGCAGCACCCGGGCGACGGTGTCGAGGCCGTCGAAGACCAGGTCCGTACGCTCGAAGCCGGCCGGCGCCGCGCCCAGCACGGTGTCATAACGCCAGTCGGCCCGCCCCGCCCACGCCACCTCCAGCTCGTTGAGGTCGCGGTACGGGTCGGGGATCAGCCCGGCCGCCAGGAGGTCGGCGTGCACGCAGCCGGGCACCTGGGCGGGCACGGCCTCGTCGCGCAGACCGGCGACCTCGGCGGGCGCCTGCCCGCCCGCCAGCCGGAGCGTCCATCCCGAGTCCAGCGACCTACTCTGCTTCGTCAACCGTCTGCTCCTTGGTCATGACAATGGGACAAACGCCCCCAGACGTCCGACAAGGTAGCGATATCGACCTGAACGTGTCTAGACCGTTTTAGGTCTTCACTAAACAAGCAGGTCGCGGAGGCGGCTTGTCGCCCCGTTCTGGGCCCTGGTGGCGCCCCAGCCACTGAACCGGTTTCTCGTCGTTGACATCGTTGTCGTTCCGGATTTATGGTCAGGGCACTTATTCGGTAAAGCAAACGTTCAGCCGAATGACGAGAAAGGCCCAGCCCCATGCGATCCCCCCGATGGGCGAGCCTCGCCGCGGTCGTCCTGGCCCTCTCCCTGGCCCCGCCCGCGCACGCCTCCCCCGCCCCGACGGACCCTGCCCGGTTCGTGACCCGCTCGGACTCCCGCCTCACCCTCGACGGCAAGCCGTTCCGCTTCGCCGGCACCAACATCTACTGGCTCGGCCTGGACGAAAACGTCGGCGGCGTCGCCTATCCGACGTTCTTCCGCATCCGCGACGCCCTCGACACCGCCAAGGCCATGGGCATGACCGTGGTGCGCTCGCACATGCTGGCCTCCACCGGCAACCCCCTGTCGATCCTGCCGTCGAAGGAGGCCGGCTTCAACGACGCGGCGTTCGCGACGGTGGACTACGCGATCGCGTACGCCGGCTCGATCGGCCTGCGCCTGATCCTGCCGCTGACCGACGAGTGGGCCTACTACCACGGCGGCCACCGCGACTTCACCGAGCCCTACGGCCTGCCGCCGGAGGCGTTCTACACCGACGAGCGCGTGATCGCCGACTACCAGGCCTACGCCGAGCACGTGATGCGCCGGGTCAACCCGCTGACCGGCCGCGCCTACAACGCCGACCCCACCATCATGGCCTGGGAGTTCGGCAACGAGCTGGAGGGCATGACGCTCGACTGGATCAACCGCAACGCCGCCGCGTTCAGGACGTGGGCGCCGCGCCAGCTCATCGCGGCCGGCCGCCGCTTCGACATCGACGCCGACACGCTCGCCGCGCCCGGCGTGGACATCGTGGACGTGCACTACTACCCGCCGACGGCCGAGCGGGTCGCCGCCGACGCGGCCACGGTGACCGGCGCCGGCAAGGTCTACCTCGCCGGCGAGTACGCCTCCACCGCGGCCACCAAGGAGCTGCTCACCCCGCTCGCCGCGAACCGCGACGTCACCGGCATGCTGTCGTGGTCGCTGTTCGGCCACCACGACAGGAACGGCTTCGTCCAGCACGACGACGGCTTCACCCTGCACTATCCGGGCGACGACGCGCGCATGCGGGCCGCCGTCGAGGCGCAGGCCGCCTTCGCCGCGCAGGTCTCCCCCGCCACCGGCCGCCCCGCCCGCGTCGGGCCGCCGCTCATCACGCAGGTGGACAAGCGCGGCGGGCTGAACGAGCTGCGCTGGCGGGGCGCGGCCGGCGCCGCCGGCTACGTCGTGGAGCGCGCCCGGCACGGCCGCTGGAGCGCCGCCCACCAGGGGCTGCTCACCGACAACCAGACGCCCTGGATCGACCCGGAGGCGACGGGCGAGGTCTCCTACCGCGTCGTCCCGGTCGACCGGGACGGCCGCCGCGGCACGCCCTCGGAGCCGGTGCGGGTCACCGGCTCGCAGGTCGCGCTCGTGGACCCGCTGCAGACGACGGACCTGGCCGACGGCCACGCGAACGTCACCATCACCCCTGCGGCGGCGGTCGCCGCGGGCGAGGCGTGGCTGTCGTGGAGCCGCCCCGGGCTGCGGCGGGCGCGTTTCGACGTGGCGGGCCGGCCGCGGATCAAGGTGCAGGTCTCCGACGACGGCTCCACCTGGCGTACCGTGCGGCACGAGAGCGGCGACGGCCGCGTGACGGCCGAGACCGAGCACGAGAGCACCGGCGGCCAGGTGACGGCCGAGATCGAGGGCGCCGGGCACGTCCGCGTGGTCTGGAGCGGCGGCGGGGGGCTGACCCGGGCCACCCTCTGGTCGGCCGACCCCGCCCCCGTCTCCGCGCCTCCCGCCGCCCCCGCGGCGCTCACCCCGGCTCCCGGCGCCCGTGACGTGCTCGGCACCCCGGCGTTCACCTGGAGCCCTTCGCCGGGCGCGAGCTTCTACACGCTCACCGTCTCCGAGCACGCCGACCTCAGCGACCCCGTGCTGACGGCCACCGCGATCACCGGGACCGAGCACCGGCCGCCGGAGCAGCTCGAACCCGGCGTCACCTACTCCTGGCGGGTCACCGCGGTCAACGCGGCCGGCCGCACCTCCGGCGCAGTGTCGTCCTTCGCCACCCGCCCACTGCCCGCTTCCCCCGCCGTCGTGGACGACTTCACCGGCTACGCCGACTCGGCCCAGCTGGCCGCCGCCTACCCGGGCAACCCCGGCGGCGACCCGATCACGCCGTCGCTGCTGCCCGGCCAGGGCATGCGGCTGGACTACACGCTCGGCGGCGCCGGGTACGCGGGCGTCACCCGTACCTTCTCGCCCGCCCTGGACGTGTGGGGCCAGCACGGCCTCGAACTGCGGCTCGCCCGGACCGGCGCGCCCGCGAAGATCACCGTCCAGTTCGTCACCGGCGGCGTCTACTTCGAGCACACCCTCGACGCCGCACCGGACGGAGTGGTCCGCGTCCCGTTCACCGCGTTCGACCACCCGAGCTGGGCCGGCGCCGGCCCGCTCGACCTGACCCGCTTCGAGCAGCTCTCGTTCTACGCCGGCGGCGGGCCGGGCACCGGCACGCTCACCGTCGGCCAGGTCACCGCCTATCCCGCCCCGTAGGAAAGGACACCCCCCATGCGCCGCCTGTTACTGACCCTGGCGGTGGCCGTGGCCACCGTCGCGAGCCTGGCCACGCCCGCGCACGCCTTCCCCGCCGCCACCCGCGCCGACCTCATCGGCTTCCTGACCGGGATCTCCGGCCGGTACACCCTGTCCGGCCAGCACAACCGCGAGCCCAACAGCGACCCCACCAAGTACACCCGCGTCGCCCAGGGCATCACCGGCCAGACGCCCGGCCTGTGGGGCGGCGACTTCCTGTTCGCCTCCTCCGACGTCTCCAGCCGCCAGACGATGATCGACGAGGCCGTCCGGCAGTGGCAGGGCGGCTCCGTCGTGGCACTGACCTGGCACATGTGCCCGCCCACCACCGGCCCCACCTGCGGCTGGGACTCGAACGGGGTGCTCAGCCACCTGTCCGACAGCCAGTGGAGCCGGCTCGTCACCGACGGCACGAGCCTCAACAACGCCTTCAAGAGCCGGCTCGCCGAAGCCGTGCCCTACCTGCGCCGGCTCCAGAACGCCGGCGTGCCCGTGCTGTGGCGGCCCCTCCACGAGATGAACGACGGATGGTCGTGGTGGGGCGGCCGGCCCGGCGCCTCGGGCAGCAGGAAGCTGTACCAGATCACCCACGACTACTACACGGCGCAGGGGCTGACGAACCTCGTGTGGGTCTGGAACGTCAAGGACGTCTCCATGGGCTCCATCGGCGACTACTGGCCCGGCTCGTCGTACGCCGACGTGGCCTCCCTGGACGTGTGGGCCAAGCTGGAGCCCTCCTCCTCCGACTACCAGGCGATGCTCAACGTGGCCGGCGGCAAGCCGATCTCCCTGGCCGAGGTGGGCCGCGCCCCCAGCCCGGCACTGCTCGACGCGCAGCCGCGCTGGACGTGGTTCATGGTGTGGGCCGAATGGCTGACGAACCCGTCGTACAACACGAACGCGAGCGTGCAGGCCAGCTACTTCGGGCCGCGCGTGTACAACCGCGGCGAGTTCACCATCGGCCCGCATGAGGGGAGCGCTCGGAACTCCGTCACACGCGCAGGACGGTGACCTGGCGGCCGGCGTACGCAGCGTGGTCGTCTTGCCGGTCTGCCAGGGCGCCTGCAGCACGAAGTAGCGGTCCATCTCGATGAGCGCCCGGGCCTCGGGAAGCCGTGGTGCGGGCGGCAGCGTGTAGGGGAGCCGCGGAGCCCAGGGGCCGGGTCGCGTCCGATGATTTGCCCAAAGCCCGGCAGATGTGGCAGATCGCCCGCCGAGCCGGAGGCAAAGATGGGCTTGCGGTGGCGGGCGGGGGCGTCGATCGGGGATGATGGCACGTGAACGCGGCCCCTGTTCCCGATCGACTGGCGTAGACACCCAATGATCATCAGGGGTCGCGTTTGCCATCCGCGCCCGCGGCTACTTGAGGGAGTCGAGGCGCTTGCGGCCCTTGTCCGTCAGCTCCGCCAGGTGCACCGCGATGCCGAAGCTGGTCAGGCCCGACCTGCTCGCCGCGGTGAACTCCGCGATCACCTCGTCCGACGGGAACTCCTTGACCAGCACGTCGTAGGCCTCGTGCCCGTGGTCGCGGATGGCGGCGAGGATCATGTCGGTGTTCAGCTCGGATCGTGCCACGATCTCCTCCAGCGGGTCGTCCTGCCCTTCGCAGTTTCCCCCATCTGGAGGGCTTGGTAAATCGTCCGCTAGAGTGTGATCGCGTTCGATGTCGGAACCCGTCGGTGAGGGAGGTGTGCAGCAGATGCGCACGACTGTTCAGCAGCGCGACCTCGGCTCTGCTCTCATCCACCTCCTCCACACGGAGACATCGTGTCGATTCGCATCACCCCTCTGATCGATCCGCAGACGACGCCGTCCAGCCGGCGCCTCGCCTGGCTCGCCACCCTGCCCGCCGGCACTCCCGCCGGGTCGGCCTTTCTACGGCTGTTCCTGAAGGCGGGCCAGGATCACCTGGCCGAGCTCGACGTGCACGTCCACCCGGCCGAGCGGCGCAAGGGCGCCGGCTCCCTCCTGCTGGGCGCCGCGCTGGAGGCGGCCCGCCAGGAGGGCCGGCGCCGCGTCATCGCGCAGGCGGAGCCCGGCTCGGCGGCGGAGGCGTTCCTGTCCGCGCACGGTTTCCGCACCGTTCTGACCCTGACGTACGCGCGGCTGCCGCTGGCTCGGGCGAGCCTCGGCGATCTTGACGCGATCGCCCGCAGCCCACACCCTGGCTACCGGCTGGTCTCGTGGGACGGGGTCGTGCCCGACGAGCTGGCCCCGACGTTCGCCGCGTCCCGCCGCGCCATGGACGACATGCCCATGGACGACACCGACTTCGGCACCGTGAGCTGGGACGTCGACCGCGTTCGAGAGGCGGCGCTGGCCATCGGGAAGCGCGGCGATTTCCTGCACACCGTCGCCGCCGTCGCGGAGTCCGACGGGGCCGTCGTGGGCTTCACCGAGCTGGTCGTCCCAGGGGACGGCAAGGGTGACGCCCAGCACTACGGCACCGGGGTGCTGCCCGAGCATCGCGGGCACGGCCTCGCCCGCTGGATGAAGGCCGAGGCCATCCGGCAGGCCCGCGAGCGCTACCCGTACCTTGAGGGGCTGCTGACCGACACCGCCGACAGCAACCGCCCCATGCGCGCCGTCAACGACGCGCTCGGCTACCTGCCGACGCACAAGATGGCGACGCTGCAGCTCGACCTGTAGCGGCGGATCCGCCCCCGTGATCAGGCCCGGCCTGATCACGGGGGTGCTGGTGCCGGACGACCGGGAGGGGCACGCCGGCACGTTCGTTTTCCGGCATCCGGGAAACGCGATTCCGCGCCGGGGTGATGCGGGTCACCATCGTTCGCACCAGCGACCGACCGCCGAAGGAGCCGAAGCGATGGTGAGCATCCCCCGCGACCAGTGGTACGTCGCCGCGTACGGGCGCGAGATCGGGCACGACCTGTTCAACCGCACCGTCTGCGGCGAGTCCATCCTGTTCTGGCGCACCCGCGCCGGAGCCGTCACCGCCGTCTCCGACCGCTGCGTGCACCGCCGCTTCCCGCTCTCCGAGGCGCCCAGCCGGCTGGTCGACGACCAGGTGGTGTGCGGCTACCACGGCTTCACCTACGGCGCGGACGGCGGCTGCGTGGCCGTGCCCGGCCAGACCCGGGTGCCGCGGACCGCCCGGCTCAAGAGCTACCCGGTCGTCGAGCAGGACTCGTTCGTGTGGGTGTGGATCGGCGACCCGGCCAAGGCCGACGCGTCCCGCATCCCCCGGGCGCCGTGGCTCGACGCGCCCGGCTGGACCACCGTGTCGGGCATGGAGCCGCTCAACGCCCGGTTCGGGCTGCTCGTGGACAACCTGCTTGACCTGTCGCACGAGACGTACCTGCACAGCGGCTACATCGGCACGCCCGAGGTGGCCGCCACCCCGATCACCACCGAGGTCGACGACGAGGCCGGCGTCGTCTACGTCAGCCGGCACATGGACGACGCCGAGTGCCCGCCCTTCTACGCCAAGTCCACCGGCCTGGCCGGGCGCATCATGCGCTGGCAGGACATCGAGTACACCCCGCCGTGCCTGTACAAGCTGCACTCGCGCATCGCACCCCTCGGCGTGCTGCCGGGCGCCGACGGCAGCGACCCCGACGCCTTCCACGTCGAGGTCGTGTACGCCATCACGCCCGAGACCGAGCACACCACCCACGACTTCTGGGCCGTCGCCCGCGACTTCGCCCTCGACGACCAGGGCGTGTCCGACTTCCTGGCCGAGCAGAACCGGACCGTCGTCCTCCAGGACGTCGCCGCCCTGAACGTCCTGGAGCAGGTGATCGCCACCGAGCCGGCCGGGTACCAGGAGCTGTCCATCAACATCGACACCGGCGGGCTCGCGGCCCGCCGCCTCCTGGCCCGGCTCACGGAGCAGGGCGCGGCGAGCCGGGCATGAACGGCATGGATGCGGTACGTCTGCACGCCGGGCGTGATGTGCTGCGGGTGGTGTGGCTGCCGGGCAGCGACCTGCTGCGGGGCACCTGCCACTGCGGCGCCACGCACGTGGCCGAAGGGCCGGTCGAGGTGTGGGAGTGGCTGCTCGCCCACCCGACCGGTCACTCCGCCCCGAGCACGCCGGCACCTTCGGGCGCGGGAGCGGTGGCGGGGTCGGATGGAGTGGCGGCGTCGGATGCGGTGGCGCCTGCGGATGCGGTCGCGTCTGCGGATGTGAGGGTCGCGCGATGACCCGGAGCTCCACCGTCGTCGAGGAGCGCAAGCTCGTCGTGCATTCCCGCGCCCGGGCCGCCGACGAGGTGATCACCCTCGACCTGCGTGACCCGGACGGCGCCGAGCTGCCGTCCTGGACGCCCGGCGCTCACCTCGACCTCGTCCTCGCCGGCGACCTGGTGCGCCAGTACTCGCTCTGCGGCGACCCCGCCGACCGCACGACCTGGCGCATCGCCGTGCTGCGCGAGCCGGGCGGCCGGGGCGGCTCAGCGTTCGTCCACGACGAGCTGCACCCGGGCGCCACGATTCTGGTACGCGGCCCGCGCAACCACTTCCCGCTGCACCCGGCACCCCGCTACCTGTTCATCGCCGGCGGGATCGGCATCACCCCGATCCTGCCCATGGTGGCGGCGGCCGAGGCGGCCGGCGCGGAGTGGCGGCTGGCGTACGGGGGGCGGTCGCGGGCGTCGATGGCGTTCGCCCGGGACCTGGGCGACGACGACCGGGTGACGGTGTGGCCGCAGGACGAGCGCGGCCTGCTCGACCTCGACGCCCTGCTGGCGGAGGCGGCGCCGGGCACGCTCGTCTACTGCTGCGGCCCGGCCCCGCTGCTGGCCGCCGTCGAGGAGCGCTGCCCGCCGGACGTCCTGCACCTGGAACGCTTCACCCCCAAGGACGCCGGCCCTCCCCTCCTCAGCGGACCCTTCGAGGTGGAGCTGGCCGGCTCCGGCCGCACGCTCACCGTCCCGCCGGGCCGCTCGATCCTGGACGTGGTGGAGGAGGCCGGCGTGCCGGTACTGTCGTCGTGCCGGGAGGGCACCTGCGGCACCTGCGAGACGGGGGTGCTCGCCGGCGCGGTGGACCATCGCGACTCGCTCCTCAACGCGGAGGAGCGGGCGGCCAATGACGTGATGTTCATCTGCGTCTCCCGCGCCGCCGGCCCGAAACTGGTCCTCGACCTCTGACCCTCCCGACGCCCCTTCCAGAAACCACCCGAACCGACAAACCTCCGAGAACCCAGCCGAACCTCCGAGAAACCGGCTGAACCGACGAACCCTCAGTCCTCCGAGAAACCGGCCGAACCGACGAACCTTCGATCCTCCGAGAAGCCGCACAAGCCGACGAACCTCTGATCCTCCGGGGAGCCGTCCATGCCGATTCCCGCGCCCCGTCAACCCGCCGAGCGCACCGGCCCGGTCGTGGCCCGCGCGTTGCAGATCCTCGGCGTGTTCACGCCAGACCGGCGTGCGCTAACGCTCAGCGAGCTGTCCCGGCACGCCGGCATGCCGGTCTCGACCGTGCACCGGCTGGTGTCGGACCTCGTGGCCTGGGGTGCGCTGGAGCGGGATCCGGCCGGATGCTTCCACATCGGCCTGCGCCTGTGGGAGCTGGGCTCGCTGGCGCCGCGCGGTCTCGGCCTGCGGGAGGCGGCGCTGCCGTACCTGGAGGATCTGTCGCAGGTCACCCGGGAGAACGTGCAGCTCGCCGTGCGGGAAGGGACGGAGGTGGTGTTCGTGGAGCGGATCGCGGGCAGCAAGGCCGTCCCCGTGCTCACCCGCGTCGGCGGCCGTTTCGCCCTCACGGCGACCGGCGTCGGGCTGGTCCTGCTCGCCCACGCTCCCGCCGACGTCCAGGAGCAGGTGCTGAACGCGCCCATCACCCGCTACACCGAGCGCACCATGACGGACCCGCGCCGCATCCGCGCCGCCCTCGCCGACACCCGCTCCCGCGGTTACGCGGTGAGCGACCGCCAGGTCACCATGGACGCGCTGTCGGTCGCGGCGCCCATCCGCGACGCCCAGGGCGAGGTGACGGCCGCCGTCTCCCTCGTCGTCCGGCACGGGGGCGCCGCTCCGCACACCCTGGCCCCGCTCCTGCTCACCAGCGCCCGCGCCATCTCCCGCGCCCTCCCCGCCGCAGCGACACGAGCTTGACAGCCTCGCGCCTAACCCGGCCCCCCGCCCACGCGACGGCCGCCCCCGCACCCGGCCGCCCGGCCCGCGCACGGTGTGCGGCGCCCCACCGCCGCCTCCCCCGCCCGGCCGCCCCGGCAGGGGGCTGCGCGAGTTCCGTGTCGTCGAGCGACGTGGCGCTGATCCCTGGTGGGAGGCGATGCCGCACGGGGCGTGATCCGCTCGCGGGAGGCGATGCCGCACGGGGCCTGATCCGCTCGCGGGAGACGATGCCGCACGGGGCCTGATCCGCTCGCGGGAGACGATGCCGAGCGGGGCCTGATCCGCTCGCGGGAGGCGATGCGGCACGGGGTGGGCATCATGCGCGGGTGCCGTTCGACGGGGTGCGGGCTGGTGGAGAGCCGCGCGCCGATTGTCGGCGTGGCGCCCTGGGCGGCGGCTGGACATGGCGGAGCTCCCGCCCGGTCGGGCGGGAGCTCCGTTACTCACCTGCTCAGCCCGGCGTCGCGGGCGGCCTGAGGATCTGCCAGAGCCGCCAGATGATCGTCGGGGTCTTGGAGGACGGGGTGTCCGGCGTGTACGGCTTGGAGGCCGGGCCGTGGCCGGTTCCCTGGTCGGCGATGGTTTCGGTGTAGCTGCGGGCGTTCCTGGTGTAGGACCCGGTGGGTTGCACCCTTCCCAACTGCTCGTCGATCGAGCGTCTCTGCGCGTCGGTCAGCCCGCGTGCCTGGCTCTGCCCCGTGTTCGGCGGGGTGCGCTGGGCCTTGGGCGGCGACTGCCGTTGTGTGGCCCGGCGGCTGGTCGGCCGGACGGTGGGCCGGTGCCGGACGGTGGTCTTGGGCCGGCTGGCCCGCCTGGTGACCGCCCTGCGTGCGGCGGCCGCCCGGCGTCTGGCGGCTGCGGCCCGGCGGGCGGCCGCCGCCGCTCGCCGCTTGGCCGCCGCGGCGGCCGCCCGCTGCCTGGCCAGTGCGGCTTTCTTCCTGGCCAGCGCCGCGGCCCGCTTCTTGGCCGCTTCCGCGGCCCTCTTGCGGGCCGCTTCGGCCGCCTTCTTCCTGGCGGCTTCGGCCGCCCGGCGCCTGGCGGCTTCCAGGGCGCGCCTTCTGGCGGCCTCAGCGGCCCTGCGCCGGGCTGCGGCGAGCGCCGCCCGACGCGCCGCGGCCGCCGCGGCCCGCCTGGCCGCCGCCTGGGCCAGCTTCCTGGCGAGGGCGCGGGCCGCGATCCGCGCCGCGATGCCGACGACGATCCAGAAGAGCTGGCCGTCGGGGTCGCTCATCGTGACGGGGTTGTTGTTGGCGTAGGCGTAGGCGTTGAGCTGCTGCGGGTCGGCCTCGTCGATGATCGGGTCCACCGAGAGGAAGCGGCCGTTGGCCGGGTCGTACTCGCGGGCTCCGAGGTGGACGAGCCCGGTGGTGGCGTCCTTGGTGCCGCCGACGAACCCGCGTTGTCCGGGCCACCACGGTGGTGGCGCCCCTCGGTCCTCGCCGAAGGGGGTCTGCCTGCGGATGGCCAGGTCCCCGTTGCCGGCGTTCACCATGGCCTGTGCGGTGCCCTGGTGGTCGTTGACCATGAAGTAGACCTGGTTGTCCGGCATGCGGACCGCGATGGCCTCCCCGCCGATGGTGTAGTAGCGGGTCTGCTCGACGGTGCTCTTGGCGTAGTCGAGGCGCAGCTCCATGTCGTCGATGTAGAGGGTGGCGTCGGTGGGCGTCTTGCGGAGCAGGCGGTCGCCGTCGGCGTCGTAGACGAACGAGGTGGTCTTGCCCGCCTCGGTCACCGACTCCAGGTTGCCTTCCGCGTCCCATACCAGGGTCTGGTCGGAGGTGCCGACCTTGCGCCGGGTGGTGTTGCCGGCGGCGTCGTACTCGAACAGGTCCTGGCCGACGGTCTGCAGCGCGTGCGGCTGCTTGCCGCCCGCCGCCGGGTAGGCGAAGGTGCGGACGCTCTCGCCGGCGCTGCCGAACGCGTGCTTGGTCTCCTTCGTCCGGTTGCCGGTCACGTCGTAGGCGTAGCTGACCGCGTACGGGGCCACGCCGCCGATCTTGCCGGACTGCGGGCTGCCGCCGGCGCAGTCGTCCGTGGCCGTCCAGGCCGAGGTCAGCCGGCGCAGGTGGTCATGGGTGAAGCACTGCGTGTCCTGATTCGCCTTGTCGGCGATCTTGGTGATGTTGCCGGCCGCGTCGTAGCTGTAGCTCAGGTCGAGGTCGCTGGCGGCGGCCCCGGCCCGGTCCAGCCGCATGCCGGTCAGCCTGCGGGTGCCCTCGTCGTGGGTGTAGGTGAGCCAGGTCTTCTTGTCGCCCTCGCCCAGCTCGTACTGGAGCGTCTCGCCCATCTTGGAGTAGCGGGCCGCGCTCACGTACGCCGACAGGCCGGTGACCTTGGTCGGCTGGCTGAGGCCGTCGTAGCTGTAGACGACCTGCTCCTCCGCCAGCCCGCCGCCGGCCGGGAAGCTGATCGACTGCACCTGGTCGTCGGCCGTGTAGCGGGTGTTGAGCTGGTACGAGCCGGCCAGCTTGCCCTCCCGCGCCGGGATGGTGATGGTCTGGCGCAGGGTGCGCTCGTCGGCGTCGATGGCGTTGATCTCGGCGGTGTACGCCTGCCCGTCGACGTACCGGATGCTGGCGTTCATGTGGCCCTTGGCCAGGGCGTCGTACTTCCATTCGGCCAGCAGCGGGCCGCTCTCCGAGCCCTCCCTGAGCTGGGTCTTGCGGCCCAGCGCGTCGTAGCCGTACCAGAGCGTGCGGCCGCGCGAGTCGGTCGTGGTGACGACCTCGTCGGCGTCGTTGTACGTCGTGGTCGTGACGCCCTTGTCCGGGTCCTCGGTCTTGATCTCGCGGCCCCGCAGGTCGTAGTGGTGCCGCCAGACGTTGCCCGCCGGGTCGGTCACCGTGGCCAGGCGGCCGGCGGCGTCGTAGGTGTACTTGGTGGACTCGTACTCGCCGGTCGGGGTGGCGCCCTTGTACTGGCGCAGCTCGATCAGCCGGTCCTGCGCGTCGCCGATGCGGGTGGTGGCGGTGCCGCCGGGCGGCGGGGTGACGTGGATGCGGTCGCCTTCCTCCTTGGCCGTCACCCGGTACTGCTCCACCCCCTTCGCCTTGAGCACTTCGGCGTTGACCTCGCCCGTGCCGTCGAACAGCGACACGACCTGGTTGGGGACGGCGGCGTCGGCCACGGCCAGCAGGTCGGTGGACGGCGTGCCGGTGGCGAAGTAGCCGGTGTTCTCCTTGTACTCCTCTCCCTGCGAGTTGTAGAAGGTGTCGGTGATCGTGCGGCCGTCGCGCAGCGCGGGGTCCTGCGTCTGGTCGTCGGTGGGCGCGGGCTCCTGCGTCTGGCGCTCGCGCATCAGGCCGTCGTACAGCTCGTGGCTGGTGACGTAGCCGCCGTCGGCGCGCAGCGTCTTCGTGGTGACGACGCTGGGGCCGTCGGAGCGCACGGTGTAGGAGTACTCGGTGCTGGGCGACTGTCCGGCCGCCTTGCTGCGGTCGGGCTGCCAGACCTTGATCAGGCGGCCGAGGGCGTCGTACTCCATCTCGGTGCGGCGGTTGTTGGCGTCGATCTCGGCGACGGGCTCGCCCCACGCCGGCTCGACCTGGGTGCGCTCGACGTGGCCGAGCTGGTTCGTCTCCGTCGTCTCCCGGGCCGGGCCGCCGGTGGCCGGGCTGTAGGCGGTGACGGACTTGGTGCCGACCGGGTCGGTCTCGCTGGTCTCGCGGCCGTACACGTCGTAGGTGTGGGTGCTGCCGGTGATCGTCTGGCCGTCGGGCGAGACGAGCTCCTGAACGGTGGTGACGTCGCCCTTGGTCGGGGGCTGGCCGTTCGCCTGGCCGTCGTAGTGGATCTTCTCGTCGGAGAGCACCTCACCGGCGGCCAGCGTGGAGACCGCGGTGCCGCAGCCGGCGGCGACCTTCTGGACGCGGCTCGGGTAGTCGAGCATCCAGCTGGTGTCGTTGCGGGCGTAGGTGTAGCGGGTGCACTCGTCGTCGTCGGTGCTGGCCAGGTCGCCCTTCTCCTCGACCTGGAGGAGCAGGCCCTTGGCGTCGTACGCGCGCTCCTCGCCGGTACGCCGCCACTTGTCGCCCGGCAGCGCGGTCCGGGTGACCATGGACTTCTCCTGCACCACGTACGCGGCCTTGGTGACGCCGCCCTGCGTGGACTCGGCCGTCTTGACCGACCAGGGCTGCTGCGCGGTCGCGGTCAGCAGGGCGCCGCCGTCGCCGTCGTACAGGACCTCTTCGCGCTCGAAGCCGGCGAGCTGGTCGAGGTCGTCGAGCTTGACGCCCTCGGTGTCCTCGACCTGCGCGGTCCGCTTGGTGCCGTCGGCGAGCTTGTCGCCGTGCATGCCGCGGAAGTAGCGGAACTCGGTCAGCGTGCGCTTGCCGTCCTGGCCGTCGCCCTGCCGGACGCGGACCCGGCCGTAGCCACGGTAGTCGGCCCACGTGCGGTGCTCGGGCTTGACCAGGATGTTGTCGGCGTAGTGCCAGCCGGCGCCGTCCAGGTACTCGTAGTCGGTGACCACGTTCGGGGCGCCGCCGACCCGGTCCACCTCCATGGTCTGGGTGACCAGGTACTTGTGGAACCAGTCGGTGACCTCGGCCTCGTTCGGCGGGGCCCAGCGCTGCGGGAAGCACCGCCGGGTGTTCTTGTCCGCCGCGGGCACGTCGCCCGGCTTGCAGTCGGCCGGCGAGTAGTTGATCCGCAGCTCGCCGCCGGACTCGTTGTTGATCGCCTGCACCCGCCACTTGACCAGCGGGGCGCGGCCCTCGTCGGTGTCCACCCGGTTGGGCAGCTGCACGCCGGTGAACTTCACCGGAGGCAGCGTGATCGTGCCGCCCACGTGGCCGGTCTGCTGGATGGAGGCCAGCCACAGCGCCGGGCTCATGCCGTCACCCGAGGCGGGGAACTGGTGCGCCAGCGCCCACGAGTCCACCGTGTAGTACTGGCCCGACGCGTTGAGCACCTGCGTGGTGACCTTGGTGAGCCGCTTGCGGGTGAAGAACGTGGGCGCCAGCCGGTCGGTGCACTTCACGCCGGAGTCGCAGATCTGGTCGAACGGGACGTCCGGCCAGTTGCTCGCGGTCTCCTTCTTCAGCTCAGCGGGCGCGCAGGTGATCGTGCCGCTGGGCAGGCAGCGCTCGGCCACCTCGAAGTTCACCCGCGCCGCCGGGCTCTTGGTGAACAGCTCGCTCTTCAGGTAGCCGTAGTCGATGCGGGTCAGGTAGGCACCGCGCACGTACGGGGTGCCCAGCTCCGGCTTCATGTTGCGGCCGTAGTAGTTGCCCTCCTGGGCGTACCAGTACGTGGTGGCGTTGCCGTGCGTGTCCACCTCGTAGTCGAGGTTCCAGCGGTACGCCTGCTGGCACCACGCGTTGGCCGGGGTGCTGTTGTAGCAGGGCTCGCCGCTGTTGTTGCCGAACACCGGCACCGTCTGCGTCGACTTCGTCTCGGCCTTGCCGCTCACCCAGCCGGGCAGCCGGTTCAGGCCGAAGGTGTACTGCGTGCCGTCAGCGGTGGTGACCCGCCAGTACTCGCCGTTGTTGTCCCCGTTCGTGGCGCCGGTCAGCGCCTCGATCCTGGTGCCGTCGTCCCGCTTGGGCCGCCACTGCTTCGTGGTGGCGTCCTTGACCAGCTCGACCGACGAGTCGCCCAGGGACATGGTGGCGTTGTCCTGGTCCCAGCACAGGTCGCCGGTCTTCTTGCCGTCGATCATGCAGGACTTGTAGCGGCGCTCGATGTAGCCGCCCGGGTTCAGCTCGAAGCCCTCACCGGCCCACGACGCCTGGTTGTTCGTGGACGCGGTGCGGCCGTCCACGCTCTGCGAGGAGTAGCCCAGCGACAGGCTCGGCTCCTCGCCGCCCAGCGACGGGGGCGTCCGCAGGTCGTAGCTCCAGGTGAAGTCGCCCGACTGGGTGCCGACGCTCCAGTCCGACGACGCCGACAGGGAGGTGGCCGAGTGGTCGCCCGACGGGCCGGACGCGGCGGCGGTCAGCGCGTACAGGCCGCCCGTCTCGACCTCGGCGGTCACCGTGCCGCTCTTGGCGTCGTTGTCGCTCTTGACCGGCTGCGGCGCCGCGCAGCCGGCCGCGCCGGTCAGCGCGCACTCCTCCAGCTTCACCAGCCGCAGCCGGGAGCCGTAGTCGCCGCCGTAGGCGTAGCGGAAACCGGAGTAGTCCACCTGCACGCGCGTCTTGACCGGCTTGGCCGCCGCGCTCGCCGCCACGCCCTGCCCCGGCGACACCCGCATCGCCAGGCCGAGCAGGTCGGTGTCGAGCAGCTCCACGCTGACCGGGGCCGCCTGCGCGGCCTGCGCCGCCTTGGCCGTCGCCGGCGCCAGCTTCACCGGGAAGCCGGCCGCCAGGGTCGAGACGGAGCTGCCGCCCAGCTCCGCCTTCTGCGGCTTCGGCCACTTCACGGCCGGCGCCGCCTTCCACGCCTGCTGCGCGACCGGGTCCGGCAGCGGCGGCTTGACGGGCACCTTCCCGCCCGTCACCGGCGCTTCCTTCTGTACGTGCGGCGCCGCGCGCGGTGCGGCGGAGGCCGGCATGGCGTACACCATGTCCACCATCAGGACGACCGCCAGCAGGGGCGCCAGCCGGCGCGGCCAGCGCGACTCCGGCTTGGCCTCCTGCGTCGCGAAACGGTTCCACGACTGGTCGGGGCCGTCGGGCTCTTGGGGGGTTCGTTGCAACCTGCTCCATCGGGATTCGGGCAGGTCTAACTCATCCGGCAGATCCATGAGGCTTCTCCAGAGGATTGCGGGGTGGCCGGGCCGAGCGGAGGTGCGGTGCTCAGCGGGCCAGATGAGGCGCGAAGACCTGGTGGGGCCTCGCTGCTGGAAGCGACGATGTCGGCGGTGAGGCGGGCACCCGGGTATGTCCGCGGTCTTCGATGATGATCGAATCGTCGCCTTCGGTCCGCCGTTGGTCCAGACTTTTGCGCCTTCTGCTCAATATTCTTCAGCCGCGTGGAGGTCTCTGAAGGTTTCCGCCGATGCTCGGGTTCGTGGTCAGGCCGTCGCCGGGTGGGCGCCGGTCGCTCGGCGTCAGGTCGTCGCCTGGGCGCGGGCCTCGCTCGGCGTCAGGCCGTACCTGGCGCGGAAGAGGCGGGCGAAGTGGGCCTGGCTGGAGAAGCCCCACCGGTGCGCGACGTCGGCGATCGTGCTCTCCCGCGCGCCCGCGCCGGTCAGCTCCCGATGGGCGCCGGCCAGGCGGCGCTCCATGATGTGCCGGGCCGGGGTCGTGCCGGTGGACTCGAAGATGCGCGCCAGGTGCCGTACCGAGATGCCCATGACCCCGGCCACCTGGGCGGCGCCGAGGCAGGGGTCGTGCAGGTGCCGGTCGATGTAGTCCTCGGCCACGATGAGCTGCGAGCGGTAGGTGTCGGGGCCCGGCCGCCCGCCCGTTCGCTCCTCGGCGAGCTGGCGCAGCAGGTCGAGCACCGCCCGCTCGGCGTCGGCCGGCTCGTGGCCGCCGCGCAGCGCGGCCAGCCCGCCGAGCAGCGAGCCCAGCGCGGCGACGAGCGCGCCCTCCCGCGCCGTGCCGCGGCCGAACAGCATCGGCCCGGGCAGCCCGCCGCCCGCGCACACCCGCGCGAACGACTCGCGCGGCACGTCCACCAGGATCTGCCGCATGGAGGAGGAGAACCCGAACAGGTACGGCCGCCGCGTGTTGTAGACGACCAGCTCGCCCGCCGTGGCCGCCAGGCAGCCGTTCTCGTGCAGGAACACCGCCTCGCCCTTGAGCAGCAGCGTCGCGAACACCGAGTCCTTCGGCGCCGACCTGACCGTCTGCGGGCTGCGCTCGATGGCGTGCGCGTTGCCGGCGATCTCGGCCAGACGCAGCCCGCCCAGCTCGATGTTGGTCTGCCTGGCCAGCAGCCCCTGCTCGGAGTAGGAGGTGCAGGACAGGCCCACGAGCGCCTTGCGGTTGTAGTCCTCCCAGTAGTCGATGCGCTCGGCGGGTGCGACGTGCTCGGTGGTGGCCTGGGAGATCACGGTGAGGGCGGACATGCGACCTCCTGATGTTCGTGCGTGTCAGGGGTGACTCAGCTTAGGTGACGGGTCACACGGGGCACAGGGTCACACGGCCAGGTGGCCTCCGTCGACGGGGATGACGGCGCCGGTGACGTACGAGGCCGCCGCCGAGCACAGGAAGGCCACCACCGAGGCGACCTCGCCCGGCCGCCCGAGCCGCCCCGCCGGGATGCGGGCCAGCACCGCCGCCCTGGCCTCGGGTCGTCGAGCACGCCCCGGGCCAGCGGGGTGAGCACGAAGCCGGGCGCGACGGCGTTGACCCTGATGCCGTCGGCGGCGTACTCGGCGGCCAGCGACTTGGTGAGCTGGGAGACGCCGCCCTTGCTGGCGCTGTAGGCGGGGCGGTCCCTGCTGCCGGAGAAGGCGAACATGGACGACACGTTGACGATGGCGCCGCCGTGCTCGGCCAGGGCGGGGCGGGCGGCCTGGCAGGCGACCATGGTGGCGGTGAGGTTGACCTCGATGACGCGCTGCCAGCGGGCGAGGTCGTACTCCTCGCGGTCGTGGCTGACGCCCGCGCAGTTCACCAGGACGTCCAGGGGCTCGCCCGCCGACAGCAGGCCGGCCAGCCCGGCGCGGTCGAGCACGTCGTGCTCCACGACGCGGACGCGGGGGTGGTGCGGCAGGTCGGCGGGGTCGGCGGGCGGCAGGCCGAGCGCGGTGACGCGGGCGCCCTGCTCGGCGAGGAGCACGGCCGTGGCGGCGCCGATGCCCGACGTGCCGCCGGTGACGAACGCGCGCCGGCCGCTCACGGCCGCCGCCCCGTCGGTCGTACCAGCACTTTGACCTGCTCCTCTCCGCGCAGCAGCGCGTCGAACCCGTCACGTACGACGTGGTCGAGGGGGATGGTGGAGGTGACGATGCCGGCCAGGTCCACGCCCTCCTCGGCCACCATGCGCGTCAGCTCGGGGTAGGCGTCGCGGTACCCGACGCTGGTCATGATCGTCTGCTCGTTGTTCACCAGGGCGAACGCGTCCAGCGTGATCGTGCCGGTCAGGCCGAGGAGCATCACGCGGCCGCCGCGCCGGGTCGCGGCCAGGCAGGCCCGCAGCGTGTCCGGCGAGCCGGCCGCCTCGAACGCGACATCCACCCCCTCGCCCTCCGTCACCTCGGCGAGGTCCGCGCCGGTCGCGGCGGCGCCCATCCGCAGGGCCAGCTCGCGGCGGGCCGGTGACCGGTCGGCGGCCACGATCCGCCCGGCGCCGCACCGGGCCGCGAGCCGGGTCACGAGCAGCCCGATCGGGCCCAGGCCGAGGACGGCGACGCTCTCGCCGGGCCGGATCCCGGCCCGGCGCACCGCGTGCAGCGCCACGGCGGCCGGCTCGAACACCGCCGCCTGCTCCAGGGAGACCGCGTCCGGCAACCGGTGCAGCATGTACGCGGGCACCGTGGCGCGCTCGGCCAGCCCGCCGTGCCCCATGAGCCCGGCGAACCCGAAGTGCCGGCAGATGTTGTACTCCCCCGCCCGGCAGCGCGGGCAGCTCCCGCACCGGTAGTGCGGCTCCACCGCCACCCGGTCGCCGGGGGCCAGCCCGGTGACGCCGGCGCCGGCCGCGCGCACGGTGCCGCAGAACTCGTGCCCCAGGACGAGCGGTGCGGCCACGCCCGACTCGGGGTGCGGCTCGCCGACGGGGATCGCGTGCGGGCCGTCGGCGTACTCGTGCAGGTCGCTGCCGCAGATCCCGCAGTACGCCACGTCGATCGTGACCTCGCCGGGCCCGGGCGGCGCCTCCGGCACGTCCTCGACCCGGACGTCCCCCGCCCCGTACCAGACCGCCGCCCTCATGCGGCGGCCCGGCGGCGCAGGACAGCGGGCGCCGTCTCCTTCAGCAAGAAGCAGAACCCCACGACGGCCAGCGCGCCGGCGGCGGCGATGAACATCGCGGCCCGCAACCCCCACTGGTCGGACGCCCAGCCCGCCACCATCGGCCCGAGGAACCCGCCGGCCAGCTCGCCCACGCCCATGATCACGCCGAGGGCCGTGGCCAGCGCCGCGCGGGGCACGGTCTCGGCCGGGATCGTGGCCATGAACAGCGTGAAGCAGCCGAGGCCGGTGTAGGTGACGACCATGAGGGCGCCGAGCAGCACGGGGCTCTCGACGAACACGACGGCCAGCGGGCAGCACACCGCCAGCGCCGTGAACCCGATCAGCGCCGGCTTGCGCCCGATCCGGTCGGAGATGGCGGGCGTGGCGAACCCCCACAGCACCCACGCCACCCCCAGGCAGGTCATGACGCCGCTCATCGTGCCGGGGTCGAAGCCCTTCACCTGGGTCAGGTACGTCGGCGTGAACGTGATGATGGTGACGAACCAGGTCAGGTAGCAGCAGGCGATGAGCATGCAGACCACGATGTTGCGCAGCCGCAGCACCTCGCCCAGCGGCACCTTGACCGTCTCCTCCCGCACCTGGGGGGCGCGGGGAGCGCGCTCGCGCACGAACTTCCAGATGAGCGCGGCCATGATCAGCCCGGGGACGATCGTGACGTAGAACGCGACCCGCCAGTCGTAGGTCTCGGCCAGCCACACCACGACCAGCGGGGCCACGATGCCGCCGAGCAGCCCCGCCGACGAGCCCTGCAGCAGCCCCATGTTGAAGCCGCGCCGGCTCTCCCTGGACGCCTCCACCATCAGCGACTGCGCCATCGGCAGCACCGCGCCCTCGGCCGTGCCCATCAGCGCCCGCGCCACGAGCAGCCCGGCGAACCCGCCCATGAGCCCGGACGAGGCGGAGAACAGCGAGAACAGCACCACGGCCACGACCAGGATCGGCTTGCGCCGCCCGAGCGCGTCCGACAGGCGGCCGGCGAACATGCCGGCCAGCGCCCACGTGAGCGCCAGCACGCCGGACAGCGTGCCCAGCTCGGCGTTGGACAGGCCGAAGTCCCGGTCCATGTACGGCGCGAGGAACGACAGCGCCTGACGGTCGAAGAAGACGAACCCGAAGGACAGGAAGAGGATGACGAGCAGGCGGAGCTCGTACCGGTCGGCGGCGCGGGCGTCCGGCGCGGCCGTGCTGGTGTCGGTCATGACGATCTCACTTCGAGGGGGGTGCGCCGCGGCTCAGCGGAACAGGGAGTCGACGTGGTCGGCGCCGATCCCGACCTTCTCGTAGTGCTCGCGGCACATCTTGATGTAGTCGTGCACGTCGAAGAAGCCGTCGGGCTCGCCGTTCTCGTCGAGCCAGATGAGCGGGCCCTTGACGATGAAGAACGTCTTCATCGGCTCGCCGCTGTCGTAGGCGACCAGCGTGTGGCCCTCGCCGGGCGCCTCGTAGACGAAGTCGCCCGCGGTCGCCGTCCACGGCCGCTCCAGGTAGCCCCACTTGCCGGAGATCGTGTACGCGAACACCTCGTGCGGGTGGTAGTGCCGGTTGACCAGCCCGGCCTCCTTGGCGCGCAGGATGTCGGCCCAGCTGTTGTCCTTGACGTTGATCCACAGCGGGCGGGAGCCGACGGTCTCGGTGAACGGCACGTAGTAGCGGTCGTCGTCGGTGGCCACCTGGGACAGGTAGACCTCGGGCAGGGCGTCGGGGCGGAAGGAGTTCTCGATCGGCTTGAGGTCCTTCCAGAACTCTCCGGTGGGCATGTCGGGCATGTGAACGTCCCCTTTCGTGGCGTGTTTCCCGGAAGTGAATCCCGGAGGGGCCGGTGCCGTCTTTCCCGTGGGAGACCTGGCCGCTTGCACATTTCGGACATGCGTCCCGTCGGCCGGGGTGCGTTACGCCGCGTCCGGCGTGACCTGGTAGTGGGCGATGCGCCAGCCGTCCCGCGTCCGCTTCACCAGCACGCCGAGATGGACGGCCAGGGCGGGCCGGTCGGTGAAGGTGAAGTCGACGGCCAGGTAGCCGAGCACGAGGTCGTCGGCGAGTGCCCTTGTCTCGACGATGCGGTACGCCGCCTTCAGTCCGGGCGGCTGGGAGTCGTAGTAGGCGGCGACGCCGGCCCTTCCGACCGTGTAGGGGCGCAGGCCCTGGAAGATCGCGTCCTCGGTGAAGAGGGCGGCCACCCGCTGCGGGTCGTGCGCGTCCACGCCGGCCCGCCACTGTTCGAGGACGTCCCGCAGGACGTCCCGCTCGCTGGTCATCTCGCGGCTCATGCTCGGTGACCGGCGCTCATGCCGCCGTCGACGTGCAGGATCTCGCCGGTGACGAAGGGCGCGTTCTCCAGGAAGACGACCGCGTCCACGACGTCCCCCGGCTCGCCCATCCGGCCCACGGGGTGCAGCGCCGCGAGGGCCTCGTGGGTCTCCTCGGGGTGCATCGGGGTCTTGATGGTGCCGGGCGAGACCGCGTTGACGCGGATGCCGCGGGTGGCGTACTCGATGGCGAGGGACTTCGTGGCGGCCTGGAGGCCGCCCTTGCTCAGCGAGGCCAGCACGGACGGGACGCGGGCGTCGGCGTTGTCGACCAGGCTGGTGGTGATGCTGACGACGTGGCCGCCGCCCTGGTCGAGCATGCGTGCGATGGCGAGCTGGGTGATGTGGTAGAAGCCGTCGATGTTGACGGCCCGTACGGCGTGGTAGTCGTCGAGGGTGTAGTCGGTGAACGGCTTGGCGACGAAGATGCCCGCGTTGTTGACGAGGGTGTCGACCCGGCCGAACCGTTCGACGGCGGCGGCGATCGCCCGCTCGGCGGTGGCGCGCTCGGCGATGTCCCCCTGGACGGTGACGGTTCCCGGGTCGCCGGACGGGGAGATCGTGCGCGAGACGGCGACGACGGCGTGGCCGAGCTTGCGGTAGGCCTCGACGAGGCCGGCGCCGATGCCCTGCGACGCGCCGGTGATGACGGCGACCTTCTGCTGCTGGTTGCTCATGATGACGACCCTTTCTACTAGACGGTCGGTCGTCTATCGACGATGTGACGGTAGGCGTCGCGTGTGGAGAAGTCAAAGGATCACGGCGTTGCGGCCGGGACCGGCAGGCTCTTACCTGCTAGCCGCAGACTCCCAGCGCAGGTCAGGACCGGTGCGGATCGTTCCTGGGCAACCAGGCGTCCGGGCCGTGGATGCCCAGGTCGCCCTCGGCGCCCAGGGCCTCGGCGACGCCCAGCACCGCGTTGCGGTCCTCGCTCCTGCGCCACACCAGCGACCACGTCCAGTAGACCTCGGGCGCGACGACGGGCCGCTTGACGAGGTCCGGCGGCAGCGGGGCGGTCTGGCCCTTCGGCGAGTTGATGACCGGGCGGCGGCTGCGCCGTACGTGGTCGAAGAAGGCGGCGCCGGTGATGCCGCCGTCGGAGACGCGCACCGCGCGGGCCCCCGTGTCGCGGGCCAGTTCCTCGGCGTAGACGTTCCAGGACCACCAGGAGGTGGTGTCGTCGTCGAGCAGGACGGCGGTCTCGCGGGCCGGGACCGGGCCGGTGCCGGGGCCGGTCGCGACGGCGTACAGGCGGTCGGCGCCGATCAGCCGGGCACGCAGGCCGCGCCGCTCCAGGTCCTCGGCGCGCAGCCAGCACACCGCGAGGTCCAGGCCGCCCTCGGCGACCCGGGCGGCCTGCGTGTGCGAGGGCGCCACCCAGGCGTCCATGTGGACCCGCGCCACGGCGGCGGTGCGGGCGGTCAGGTCCGGCGGCAGCCAGTTGACGTACCCGAGCCGGACCGGCTCCGAGCCGGACAGGCGGCGGGCGCGGTGCCGCAGGTCGTCGGCGCGCTCCAGCAGGGCCCTGGTCTCGGGGAGCAGCGCGGCGCCGGCCGGGGTGAGCGACACCGAGCGGCGGTCCCGGTCGAACAGGCGCACCCCGAGGTCCCGTTCCAGCGCCTTGATCTGCTGCGACAGGGAGGGGCCGGCGATCAGCAGCCGAGCGGCGGCGCGGCCGAAGTTCAGCTCCTCGGCGACCGCGACGAAATACTGCAACTGGCGCAGCTCCATACTCGCCATGCTACGGGCGTGAGAGGCAACGCCTACCAGCCGTCAGGGCGTCCGGGCGCACCGGCGTCAGAGGCGGGCGATTCGCAGGCGTCAGAGGCCGGCGGGAACCTCGTCGGGCGTGCGGGCGCCCAGCAGCGCCAGGCAGTTGGCCCACAGGGCGTCGAGCCGCCGCGGGTCGTTGTAGAGCTTGGCGAACAGCACCTGCCCCTCAAGCTGGGCCACCACCGACCGCGCCGCCTCCCGGGTGTCGGCCACGGCGACGTCACCGCGCGCGCGGGCCTCGGCGATGACCGCGTCGACCAGCTCGACCTGCGCCTCGAAGATCTCCTGCAGCCGGACGCGGACGGCTTCGGTGTGGTTGCTCATCTCCAGCGTGAGGTTCCCGAACAGGCAGCCGGAGACGGTGCCGCAGGTGCGCTGCCCGGCGCGCTGGGCGGCCTGCGTCACCTCGAACAGCCGCCGCAGCCGCGTCAGCGGCTCCGACCCGCCCGACAGCGCCTCCTTCCAGGCCCGCTGCTGGCCGGCCCAGTGCTCGTCGATGACCGCCAGCGCGAGGGCCTCCTTCGACTCAAAGAAGTAGTAGAAGCTGCCCTTGGGCACACCCGCGGCCTTGCAGATCTCGGCGACACCGAGGGCGGTGTAGCCGCGCAGCTCGATGAGCGCTCGCGCGGCGTCGACGATCTTCTCCCTGGCATCGCTGGTCCGTCCCATACCACCGAGTGTACGACCGGTCGTCTACTAGGGCTTGAGCGCCGCCCGCACGCCCGGCAGCACGGCGGCGCGGAAGGCCGCGTCCAGCTCCGCCGGGGAGGCGGTCGTCTCGCCCTCGATCCGGGCCCGCAACAGCCCCATGAACGCGCCCACCACGCACGTCACCAGCAGGTCGAGCGCGGCCGACTCCCCTGCACCCGCCGCGACCAGCTCGTTCCTGACCACCGCGGCCAGCAGCTGCTCGCCCCGGGCGTGCACCAGGCCGCCGCTGCGCCTGCCCATCAGCGCCCGGACCAGCCGCTCCTGCTCGCCCACGTGCTCGAACATCGGCCGGCTGAACGCGAACAGCTCCCCCGGCCCGCCGCCGCCCGGCGCCGGGTGCAGGAAGGTGAGCTGCTCGATGTTGCTGAACAGCACGTCCTGCTTGTCGGTGAAGTGGGCGTAGAACGTGGAGCGGCCGACGTCCGCCCGCTCGATGATGTCGGTGACGGTCACCGCGTCGTAGCCCTTCTCCAGGATCAGCGCCACCAGCGCCTCCTGGATCAGCCGCCGCGTCCGCCGCACCCGCCGGTCGCCGGACACTTTCCCGCCTTCTGTCCGGTACGGCACACCTGGGCCGATCTGCTCGTTGACCACGCCTCATTATGAACGCATGCTTCATAACCGAACACCTTGTCCGGTAACCGAGGAGCGATCATGGGCCTGGGAAAGCTGCTGCACAGCCACCGCGAGCACGCCGACGAGGGCGGCGTCATCGAGCGCCCGCGCGCGTACGAGGTCGTCGCCGAGCTCGCCTACCTCGGCGGCCGGCGCGCCGCCTTCACCCGCCTGGCCGCCGCCGCCCGGCCGCGCCCCGGTGACCGCGTCCTCGACGTCGGCTGCGGCACCGGCTACCTGAGCCGCATCCTGTCGCCCGTCAGCGGCCACGTCACCGGGCTCGACCCGTCCCCCGCGATGATCGCCCACGCCACGGAGCGGGCCCCGTCGAACTGCACCTACGTCGTCGGCGAGGGCCAGGACCTGCCCTTCCCCGACGGCTCGTTCGACCTGGTGGTCTCCAGCCTGGCCATGCACCACATGCCGCGCGAGGCCAGGCCGGAGGCGCTGCGGCAGATGTTCCGGGTGCTGCGCCCGGGCGGGCGGCTGCTCATCGCCGAGTTCAGCCCGCCGAGCGGGCACCTCGCCCGCCGGCTCGTCGGCCTGCTCACCGGCCCCGCCATGCGGCACGACCCGCACGAGCTGCTGGGCAGCATGATCCCGGACGCCGGCTTCCAGGTGACGGACGAGGGCCGGCTGCCGCACCTCATGTACTACGTCCGCGCGACCCGCCCTTAGCGGAACGCGAAACGCGAAACGCGGTCGGGGCGATTGACGGGTGGGGGCGACGGGGGGTGATGTGGCCCGTCGGGCAGGTGTTCGCGGCCCTGCGGTGACTACGAACCGCCTGGCCGGTACAGGCGGCGACGCGGACAGTTGAAGGTCCGAACCGCACATTGGAGACCTCCCATGGAGCCATTGCCGATCCCGGTCCCCGGCGAGCGGACGTCCCAGACGATCCGCCGCATCAGGGACGAAAGCGGCCCCGTCGTGCCCATCGAGCTGCCGGGCAAGGTCAGCGCCTGGGCCGTGACGTCGTACGACACGGTGGACGCCGTCCTGTCCAACGACGGCGTCCTCTACAGCAAGAACCCGCGCCACTACACCGCCCTGCACGACGGCACCGTCCCGCCTGACTGGCCGATCCGCCAGCTCATCGAGGGCGACCACCTGCTGGCCAAGGACGGCACGGACCACCGGCGGCTGCGCAGCCTGGTCAACCGCGCCTTCACCCCGGCACGCGTGCAGTCGCTCGCCCCGCGCATCCAGGAGCTGACCGACGAGCTGCTGGACCGGCTGGAAGGCGAGGGCGAGACGGTGGACCTGGTGTGGCACTTCACCGAGCCGCTGCCGGTGGCCGTGATCTGTGAGCTGTTCGGCGTGCCCGAGCCGGAGCGGGCGCTGATCCGGCGCTGCACGCACGTCCTGCTGTCGCACACCGCCGGCCCGGACGAGGCGGCCGCGGCGGGCGGCGAACTGCTCGGATACCTGAGCACGTTCATCGGCCGCAAGCGGGACGATCCGGGCGACGACCTGACCACCGCGCTCATCCGCGCCCAGGAGGCCGACGGCGACCGGCTCTCGGACAACGAGATGTTGTGGATCCTGTGGCTGGTGCTCATCGCCGGCCACGAGACGACCGTGCACCTGCTCGCGAACGCCGTCATCGCCCTGTGCACCCACCGCGACCAGCTCGCCGCCGCCCAGGCCGACGACTCCTGGGAGCAGGTCGTCGAGGAGACGCTGCGCAGCCGCAACTCGGTGATGAACGTGCTGTTCCGCTATCCGCTGGACGACGTCTCCGTGGCCGGCACCACGATCAGGACCGGCGAGCCGATCATGGTCGCCATCGGCGGCGCCGGCACGGACCCCGCCAGGTACGGCGAGGACGCCGGCCGCTTCGACATCTCGCGCGAGCAGGAGCCGCACCTGGCCTTCGGCCGCGGGCCGCACTTCTGCCTGGGCGCGCCGCTGGCCCGGCTGGAGTCCCGGATCGCGTTGCGCACCCTGTTCACCCGCTTCCCCGGCCTGCGCCTCTCGGTGGACGCGGACGACATCCCGTACACGTCATCCTTGATCACCGAAGGGCCGACGGAGCTGCCGGTCGTGCTGGGCGCACCGGCCTGAACCGGCGCGCCCGGGCCAGGGGCGCGGGGCGCGGCGAATTGTCCGAAACGCAGGTCCGCGATGCATAATTGGGATGGCCCGGATCGACCAGTGTGCGCGGTGGTGGTGGATGTCGAGCAGCGCTCCCCGTCGCGCCCTGCGCGGCAGGCACCGCGAGTGCGAAGCGCTGGACCGGCTGCTCACCAGGGCCAAGGCGGGTGAGAGCCAGGTCGTGGTGCTGCGCGGCGAGGCGGGGGTCGGCAAGTCCGCGCTGGTCGACCACCTGGTGGCGGGCGCGGCCGGATGCCAGGTGCTGCGGGCCGTCGGCGTCGAGTCGGAGATGGAGCTGGCGTTCGCCGGGCTGCACCAGCTGTGCATGCCGCTGATGGGCCACCTCGAGCACCTTCCCGGCCCGCAGCGCGACGCGCTGGCCGTCGCGTTCGGCCTCACCGCGGGCAGCGTGCCCGACCGGTTCCTGGTCGGGCTGGCGGTGCTCAGCCTGCTGGCCGAGGCGGCGGAGGAGCGTCCGCTCGTCTGCGTCGTGGACGACGCCCAGTGGCTCGACCAGGTCTCCGCGCAGACGCTGGCCTTCGTCGGGCGCCGCCTGCTCGCCGAGCGGGTGGCGCTGGTCTTCGCGGTACGCACCTCGGCCTCCTCTTCCTCCTCCTCCGACGACCCCTTGCGCGGCCTGCGGGAGCTGCCCATCAGGGGCCTGCGCGACGACGACGCCCGCGCGCTGCTCGACTCCGTGGTCCCCGGGCGGCTGGACGAACGGGTCAGGGACCGCATCGTCGCCGAGACGCGCGGCAACCCGCTCGCGCTGCTGGAGCTGCCGCGCGGGCTGACGGCGGCGGACCTGGCCGGCGGCTTCGGGCGCCCCGACGCGCGGCCGCTGGCCAGCCAGATCGAGCAGAGCTTCCTGCGCCGCATCGAAGCACTCCCCGCCGCGACGCAGCGGCTCCTCCTCGCCGCGGCGGCCGAGCCGGTGGGCGACGTCTCCCTGCTCTGGCGCGTCGCCGACCGCCTCGGCATCGGGCCGGACGCCGCCGCCGCGGCCGAGGCGGCGGGCCTGGTCGAGTTCGGCACGCGCACGCGGTTCCGCCACCCGCTCGTCCGCTCGGCCGCCTACCGGGCCGCCGACCTCGCGCAACGCCAGGACGTCCACCGCGCCCTGGCCGAGGCCACCGATCCCGCGTCCGACCCCGACCGCCGCGCCTGGCACCGCGCGCACGCCGCCGTCGAGCCGGACGAGGCCGTCGCCGCCGAGCTGGAGCGCTCCGCCGGCCGCGCCCAGGCCCGCGGCGGCCTCGCGGCGGCGGCCGCGTTCCTCAAACGCGCGACCGAGCTGACCCCCGACCCGGCCGCCCGCGGGGCCAGGGCCGTCGCGGCGGCCCAGGCCACGTTCGAGGCGGGAGCGCCGGACGCGGCGCTGGAGCTCCTCGCCGCCGCCGAGATGGGCCCCCTCGACGAGCTGCGGCGCGGCCGGCTGGCCCGGCTCCGCGGCCAGATCGTCTTCGCCCGCCGGCGCGGCGGCGACGCCCTGCCGCTGCTGCTCGACGCGGCCAAAGTGCTGGAACGGGTGGACGCGGGGCAGGCGCGCGAGGCGTACCTCGAAGCCATCGGCTCGGCCGTCTTCGCCGGGCGGCTGGGCGGGCGCGGCGGGGTGCGACAGGTCGCCGAAGCCGCCCGCGCCGCCGGCCGCGACCCTCGCCCGCCCTCGCCCTCGAACTCCCCGCCCGCCCCGCCCTCGCCCTCGAACACCCCGCTCAACCCGTCCCAGCCCGGGGACACCCCGCTCAACCCGTCCCAGCCCGGGGACACCCCGCTCGACCCATGCTCGCCCGCGGACACCTCGCTCGCCCCACCCCAGCCCGGGGACACCCCCCTCGACCCACGCTCGCCCACGGACACCTCGCTCTCCCCGCCCCGGCTGGCGGATGCGCTGCTCGACGGGCTGGCGACCCGGTTCGCCGAAGGCTACGTCGCGGGCGCGCCGCTGCTGAAGCGCGTGCTGCGGGCGTTCCGGCAGCAGGCCGGGCACGACCGGGACGCCGTCATGCGCTGGCTCTGGCTGACCTGGCTCGCCGCCGGCGACATGTGGGACGACGAGACGTGGCACGAGCTGACCACCCACGCGCTCCAGGCCGCCCGCGAGACCGGCGCCCTCAACTTCCTCCCCCTGGCCCTCACCTACCGCGCCGCCGCCCACGTCCACGCCGGCGACTTCGAGGCGGCCGCGGCGCTGATCGCCGAGTCCGACGCCATCACGGAGGCGACCCGCAACTCGCCCCTCGCCTACGCCTCCCTCCTGCTCCTCGTCTGGCGTGGCTCGGACCCGGGAGCGGCGGCGCTGGTCGAGAGCAACGTCCGGGACGCCACCACCTGGGGCGAAGGCCGCGCGATCGGCCTCGGCCACTACCTGAACGCCGTCCTCCACAACGGCCTCGGCCGCTACGAGACCGCCCTCGCCAGCGCCCAGCAGTCGGGCGAGCACGAGGACCTGGGCGTCCACGGCTTCTCCCTGGTCGAGCTCGTCGAGGCCGCCGCCCGCTGCGACACCCCGGAGGTCGCCGCGCCCGCCCTGCGCCGCCTCGAGGAGCAGGCCGGCGCCAGCGGCACGAGCTGGGCCCGCGGCGTCCTCGCCCGATCGAAGGCGCTCCTCACCGAGGGCCCCGCCGCCGACCCGCTCTACCGCGAGGCCATCGACCACCTCCAGCGCAGCCGCATCGCCGTCCACCTCGCGCGCACCCACCTGGTGTACGGCGAATGGCTGCGCCGCGAGAACCGCCGCCTCGACGCCCGCCGGCACCTGCGCACCGCGTACGAGATGCTGCACCGCTTCGGCGCGCGCGCCTACGCCGAACGCGCCCGCCGCGAGCTCGCCGCCACCGGCGAGCCGGTGCTCCAGGACAGCACCGAAGCGCCGCAGGTCCTCACGAACCAGGAGGCCCAGATCGCCCGGCTCGCCGCCGACGGGAAGACGAACTCGCAGATCGGGGCGGAGCTGTTCATCAGCCCGCGTACGGTCGAATGGCATCTGCGCAAGGTGTTCATCAAGCTCGACGTCGATTCACGCAACAAGCTCCGCGGCGCCCTCTCCGGCTCCTGACCTCCCACCACCCGCCCGGACCGAGGCCGGCAGTCGGCTTCACCGCCACCCCCATCACGGCTTTCGGCCACCGGCACCCAGCCCGCCAGGCCGGCGCCCAGCTCACCGTGGCCGGGTCGCGGCCATGACGCCACGCATGTCGGAGATGGCGCGCAACGTGCCCCGCACGGTGCCGGTCACCTTGGACCGTCCCGCCCGGGGAAGGTAGTCCACGTCGATCTCCTCGATCCGCCACCCCTGCGCGGCGGCCCGCAGCACCATCTCCAGCGGATAGCCGAAACGCCGGTCGGAGAGTCCGAGCGCCAGCAACGCCGACCGTCTGGCCGCCCGCATGGGGCCGAGATCACGCAACGACGCCCCCGTACGACGTCGCAGGTTCGCGGCCAGGACGGCATTGCCCAGCCGGGCGTGCAGGGGCCAGGCACCCGCGGTCCGAGGGACGCGGCGGCCGAGCACGAGGTCGCTGCCCCCGCCGAGCACCGCCCCCGCGACCCTCGGCAGCTGGGCCGGGTCGAGCGAGGCATCAGCGTCCATGAAACAGACCACCTCAGCAGAGGACGCCAGCAGGCCGGCGTGACAGGCGGCACCGAACCCGCGCCTCGGCTCGTGCACCACCTCGGCCCCGAGGTCGCGGGCGACGGCCGCGGAGCGGTCGGTGGAGCCGTTGTCGACCACGATGGGGCGGTAACCCTCGGGCATACGGCCGAGCACCCAGCCGAGCGCGGCCTCCTCGTTCAGGCAGGGCAGCACCACGTCGACCGTCACGTGCGGATTCGTCGCGTCCGAGCCCGTCATGACCGCGCGAACTCCTTCATCCCGACCTCGAAGCCGATCTCGGCGCGGAAGCCCAGCTCGGCCTCGGCCCGTCGAGGCGAGGCGACGATGTGCCGGACGTCGCCCAGCCGGTATTCGCCGGTGACGCGCGGGCTCGGACCACCTCGTTCAGCGGCCAGCGCCTGTGCCATCTCCCCCACGGTGTGCGGCGTGCCGGACGCGATGTTCCACGCCCGTAGCTCCCCCGGCGGGACCGGCGCCGACAGGGCGGCCAGGTTCGCCCGGGCCACGTCCCGCACGTGAACGAAGTCACGAAGCTGACGCCCGTCCTCGAACACCCTCGGCGCCCGGCCCGCCGCCAGCTCCGAACGGAAGATCGCGGCCACTCCCGCGTAGGGGGTGTCGCGGGGCATGCGCGGGCCGTACACGTTGTGGTACCGCAGCGCCGCCACCCGGCCGCCCGTCTCCCGCGCCCAGTTGGCGGCCAGGTGCTCCTGCGCGAGCTTGCTGGTGGCGTAGGCGTTGCGCGGATCAGCCGGCGCGTCCTCCTCGATGACCGCCCACCTCAACGACTCACCGCACCGCGGGCAGACCGGCTCGAACCGCCCCTGCTCCAGATCGTGCACACTCCGGGGCCCCGGCCTCACCTGGCCGTGCGCCGCGCAGGCGTAACGCCCCTCACCGTAGATCACCATCGAGGAGGCCAACACCAGCCGGCCGACCCCGTGCCTGGCCATGGCGGCCAGCAGGACGGCGGTGCCGTACACGTTGACCGAGGCGTACTCGGGCAGGTCCGCCACATCCACCCCGAGGCCCACCTTGGCCGCCTGATGCACCACGACGTCGACACCCGGCAACAGCCTGTCCAGAACGTCCGCGTCGCGCACGTCAGCCCGGCGACCGCCGACGTCCCACCCATCCGCGCCACACACGTCAGCATCACGGCGGTCCGCGTCCTGCCCATCGCAGCGGTCCGCGTCCTGCCCATCGCGGCGGCCTGGGTGCCGCACACCCGCATCGCGACCGTCCACATGCCGCACATCCGCATGGCGGCCGTCGGCGTCCCGTGCGTCCGCATGATGGCCGTCGGCGTCCCGCATGTCGGCGCCGTCCCGTACGCCCGCATGGCGGCCGTCGGCGTCCCGCACGTCCGCGCCATACCGTACGCCCGCATGGCGGCCATCGGCGTCCCGCACGTCCGCGCCATACCGTACGCCCGCATGGCGGCCATCGGCGTCCCGCACGTCCGCGCCATACCGTACGCCCGCATGGCGACCGTCAGCGTCCCGCACCTCGGCGCCGTACCGTACGTCCAGGCCGGCGACGTCATGCCCCGCATCCCGCAGGGCCTCGACCACGTGCCCGCCGATGAACCCGGCCGAGCCGGTGACCATCACTCTCACGCCGCCGACGCTAACCCGCCGCCCCGGCCGTCCTGAAGCGACGTTCGCGGTTCGTAAGGGTTCTTACGGAGCACGAACGACCACCGCCACGACCGCCCCGGGCAGGCCCCGCCGTGCGACGCTGCCGCCTGTGAGCCGGAGCACGCTCGCCCTCGTCGGGGTCCTCGCAGCCCTGGCCGCCGTCCTGCTGAGGATGGTGGCCGGGCCCATCGGCGTGGGCGCGGGGCTGCTGGGCTGGTACCTGGTGTCCTGGGCGCTGTTCGCCGCCGCGCTGTGGCTGTCCAGGCGGGTGCCGGAACGCCGACTCGGCGCGCTGGTCCTCGCCGGCGGGATCGCCCTGTCCGCGACGGGGCTGACGGCCCCGCCGAGCACCAGCACCGACTCCTTCCGGTACGCCTGGGACGGCCGGGTCCAGGCCGCCGGCATCTCCCCCTACGATCACCCACCATCCGCCCCGGCCCTCGCGGAGCTGCGCGACGACTGGCTCTTCCCCCGCGACTGCACGAGCCCCGCCCTCTACCCGTTGCCGGACGGCGGCTGCACCCGCATCAACCGGCCCACGGAACCGACGATCTACCCGCCGGTGGCGCAGGCCTACTTCCTGCTGATCCACTGGCTGTCCCCGGAGGGCACCCGGCACAAGGCCCTGCAGTTCGGCGGCTGGGCCATGGCCGTGCTGGCACTGGTGGCACTGTGGCGGCTGGCGGGCGCCCGCCGGGCGGCGTACTGGGCCTGGTGCCCGGCGGTGCCGGTGGAGGCGGTCAACAACGCGCACGTCGACATGCTGGCCGTCCTGCTGGTGGTGCTGGCCTTCCACACCACCCGCACCACGGCACACCGCACGGGCGCGATCCTCCCCGGCGCACTGCTCGGCGCCGCCGTAGCCGCCAAGCTCCTGCCGGTCACCGCACTCCCCGGCGCCCTGTCCGGCGTACTGTCCAGAGCCCTCCCCGGCACCCAGCCGAGCGCGCTGCCGAAGAACGCACGTGCGAACGGCGTGCCGACGCACAGCACGCCACCGTACGAACCACCAACGAACAAAGCGCCGGCCAACCAAGCTTCGGCGAACAGCCCATCAACACAAACCACGCCCATCAACGGAGCTCCAGTCAACAGAGCACCAGCGGACAGAACGCCAGCGGACAGCACACCAGCGAGCACCACGCCAACGGACACCATGCCGGCCAACCGGGCGCCGACCAACCGGGTCCCGGCGAACAGCCCATCGGCAGACAGCACGCCGGCCCACGACGGGCCGGCCGGCAGCGCACCAGCAACCAGCACACCCGTGGGCACGGCCTCGACAAGCCACGCACCGGCGGTAAGCACACCGGCGGGCAGCGCGCCGACAACCCGCCCACCGGCGGCCCGCACGCCGCCGGGCAGCGCACTGGCGGCAAGCACGCCTGCCCACGATGGGCCGGCCGGCAGCGCACCAGCAACCAGCACACCCGTGGGCACCGCACCGACAAGCCGCCCACCGGCGGACAGCCCACCGGCGGCCCACACGCCGCCGGGCAGCGCACTGGCGGCAACCACACCGGCGGGCGGCGCGCCGGCGAGCTGTGCGCGAGCCCACGGTGTGGCGTGGCGGCGGATCGCCGGCACGCTGGTGCCGGCCGCGCTCGTCGTGGCGCTGTCCTACCTGCCGTACCTCCTGGCCTCGGGCAGCTCCGTGGCGGGCTACCTGCCGGGCTATCTCAAGGAGGAGCGCTACGACGGCGGCGGCCACCGGTACGCGGTCCTGCGGCTGGTCGTTCCGGACTCCTGGGCGCCGTACGCGGCGATCGCGCTGCTCGGCCTGATCGTCCTGTACGTCCTGCGGTACGGCGACCCCGACCGCCCCTGGCGGGGTGCGCTGCTGGTCAGCGGGTCGCTCCTGCTGCTGTTCACCCCCGGCTATTCCTGGTACGCGCTGCTGGTCGTCGCGCTGGTCGCCATGGACGGCGGGTGGGAGTGGCTGGGCGCGGCCCTGTCGGGGGCGGTCGCCTACGTCGCCGGCCCGTCCACCCCCGGCAGCCCTGGCCCTCCGTTCTACGTAGCGGCGACCCTGGCCGTGCTGATCGGCGGGGCCGCACGCCAGTACCGCCGTCGCCGCCAGCACCGCCAGTACCGCCAGCACTACGAGCATCGAGATCCCACTCAGCACCGCCGGCACTACGAGCATCGAAATCCCGCTCAGCACGCCCGGCACTACCAGCATGACCATCCCCGTCAGCACCACGCGCACGACGAGCCCCGCTTGGACCGCCGGTCGGCAGCTCGGCTGCCGGCCGCCTCCCGTGAGGATCGAGCACACTGAGCCAGCACCTCATGCCACAGATCGTGATCATCGCCAAGGAACCGTTGCCGGGCCGGGTCAAGACCCGCTTGACCCCGCCGTACAGCCCGGAGGAGGCCGCCGCCCTCGCCGAGGCGGCGCTGATCGACAGCGTGCGCGCCGTGGCCGCGACACCCGCCGCTCAGCGGGTGCTCGCCCTGGACGGGCTGCCCGGCCGGTGGCTGCCTCCAGGGTTCGTGGTGGTCCCGCAACGCGGAGGCGGCCTGGACGAACGCCTGGCGGCGGCCTTCACCGACGCCCACCGGCTGCGACCGGGCCCTGTCGTGCTGATCGGCATGGACACCCCGCAGGTCACACCCGCGCTGCTGAACGAGGCCGGACAGGCTTTGGAGCGGCACGACGCGGTGTTCGGCCCGGCCGGCGACGGCGGCTTCTGGCTGCTCGGCCTGCGGCGGCCGGACCCCGCGCTGCTCCTCGGGGTGCCGATGTCGCATCCGGAGACCGGCAAGCACCAGCTCGACCGGCTCGTACGCGCCGGGCTGGCCGTCCACCACCTGCCCGAGCTGACCGACGTCGACACGGCGGCGGACGCGGCCATTGTGGCGGCAGCCGCACCCACCTCCCGCTTCGCCACCACTCTGCGGGAACTGGACCGCCGATCGAGAACCGGACCAACGATCCGGAGCCGGCCCGATGAACGAGAACCGGACCAACGACCCGGAGCCCGGGCCAATGAACGACAACCAGACCGACAACCCGGAGCCCGGGCCAATGAACGACAACCAGACCGACAACCCGGAGCCCGGGCCAATGAACGACAACCAGACCAACGATCCAGAGGCCGGGCCATTGAGGGAGAAGCAGACCGACGAGCGGAAGTTGAGCCGATGAACGAGAAGCAGACCGACGAGCGGGAGCTGAGCCGGTGATCGGTGAGGTGTATGCCGATGCCCTGGCCGGTGAGAGTGTCGAGATCGAGTACGTGGACGGCACCCGCGTGCCGCTGGAGGCCGCGCGCTGGTTCGAGCCGATCGCGGGCGATGAGGAGCTCCTGGCCCGCTGTTCCAGTCCCACGCTGGACATCGGCTCCGGGCCGGGGCGGTTGACGGTGGCGTTGACGCGGCGCGGGGTTCGTTCGCTCGGCATCGACATCACGCCGCGAGCCGTTGCCCTGACGCGCCGCGCCGGAGGGTTCGCCCTGCTCCGGGATGTCTTCGATGACATTCCGTACAGCGGGCGCTGGGCCACCGCGCTGCTCGCCGACGGGAACATCGGCATCGGTGGGAATCCGGCGGCGTTGCTGCACCGGGTCAGGCACCTGCTGCGGCCGGGCGGCACCGTGCTGGCCGAGGTCGCGCCGCCCGGGACTCGCAGCCGGGTGGATCGGATCAGGTTGCGGCGGGGTGATGTGGTGGGGCAATGGTTCGGCTGGGCAACCGTGTCGGCGGACGACATCCGGCGCGTCGCGGTGGCCGGCGGGTTCGCCGGCGCCGACTGCTGGGCTGCCCACGGGCGCTGGCTGGCCCGCCTGCGCTAGTGGCCGCTCATGTGCCGTCGGTGTGTTCGGGCCAGCGCTCATGTGCCGCCGGTGGGTTGGACCAGCGCTCGTGCGGATGACGGGCCCGCCCGCACCGCGCCACTCACTGTCCTGGTGCGCCCGCGCCGACCCATGCCACGTGCCGTGCCGGTAGCGCCCAGGTCGGCCCACACCGCCTGCCGCACCTGTGGCGCCCAGACCGCGCCGCTCCGGCTGCCGGGCCGACGGCGCCCGGGTCGGGCCGCGCCTCCTGCTGCGCCGACGCGCCCCGTCCAGCCCCGCCCCGTCACCCCGTCCCCCGGCGAGCGGCCCGGTCAGCCGGCCACCTTGAACAGGGCGTTGAGCTGGTTGTTGAGGGAGGTGAGGGAGCTGGCGGGGGCTTGGCCGAGGAAGAGGGCGTCCAGGGCGGGGCGCATCAGGGCGGTGATGTCGGCCGCGTTCGACGTCACCGGCAGCGGGAACGTGGTGCGGTTCTTGATGTGGTCGGTGAAGGGGGACACGTCCAGGTTGCGCTCGTTCTCGTTGTACTGGATGGCGAGCGACGTCCCGGAAGGGCGGGCGGGGAAGACGACGCCGGTTCGGCCGATGATGTTCTGGCACTGCTCCCCGGACAGGAATTTCACCCATTTGGCGGCGTTCTCGGGCTGTTTGGAGAACGTGGTGATGGAGTCGGCGAGGCCGTTGAACATGGAGGCACGTTTGCCGGTGGGCCCGATCGGGGTGGGGGCGAGGCCGATGTCGAGCTTGTTGCCGGCGGCGTCGGTGAGTTTGGTGAACGAGGCGATGGTCCACGAGCCGCTGAGGCCCATGGCGGCGATGCCGGACTGGATCTGGGTGTCGGCGGTGATGGCGTTGTTGCCGCCGATGGCGGCGAAGCTGGCCATGTAGCCCTTGCGGACAAGGCCGAAGTACCAGGTGAGGGTGTCCTGGACGACGGGCGAGTTCAGGTTGAAGCGGGTGCCCCACGGGTTCTTGTCGGTGGCCTGCCAGCCGGCGCTGCCGGTGAAGGCGGACCACTGGGTCTGGCCCCAGTTGTCGCCGCCGCCGCCGTTGGAGGCCAGCCCGTACGTCTTGACCCCGGTGCGGTCGAAGCCGGGCTCGTCGCCTCGGACGCCGTTCTGGTCGATGGTGAGGTGGGCGATCGTCTTCTCGAAGGTGCCGCCGTCGCGGGGGTTCCAGGTGAGGTCGTTCAGGGTGACGGGGTCGATGCCGGCGGCTTTGAGTGCGGCTTTGTTGTAGAAGATGGCGATGGTGTCCCAGTCCTTGGGGGCGCCGTAGCGTTTGCCGTCCTTGCCCTTCCACAGCTCGGCCAGGCCCTGCTGGTAGTCGGAGTCCTTGATGTCGCGGGTGGGGGCGAGGTCGTCGAGGGGGCGCAGCACCTGGAGGTCGACGAACTGGGGGAACTTGGTGAGCTGGTCGGTGAAGACGTCGGGGGCGGTGTCGGCGATGAAGCTGGCGGTGAGCTTGGACCAGTAGTCGTCCCAGCCGTACTGGGAGATGTGGATGCGCAGGCCGGGGTTCTGCTGCTGGAAGAGGTCGGCGCACTTCTGGTAGCCGGGCTGCTGGGCGGAGTCCCAGAGCCAGTATTCGATGGTGCCGGTGGCGCCGCCGTCGGGCCGCCGCCGCAGGCGGTGGTGAGGAGGAGGGCGGTGAGGAGGAGTCGTCGGAGCATCACTTGATCCCGCTGAAGCCGATGGAGTTGACGATGCGGCGGGCGAAGACGAAGAACAGCAGCAGCATGGGCAGCGCGGCGACGAGCGTGGCCGCCATGAGGCCCGCCCAGTCGGGGCCGGCCTGCGGCTTCTGCGACTTGAACACGCCGAGGGCGACGGTGAGCACGCGTGACCTGTCGGTGTAGCTGACCATGAGCGGCCAGAAGTACTCGTTCCATGAGGTGATGTAGGTCAGGATCGACAGCGTGGAGATCGGCGCGGCCGAGATCGGCAGGATGAGCCGGAAGAAGATGCGTGTCTTGGACGCGCCCTCGACGAGGGCGGCCTCCTCGACCTCGCGCGAGATGCCGAGGAAGAACTGGCGCAGGAAGAACACCGCGAACGGCGTCATCAGCATGGTGGGCAGCGCGATGCCGAGCACGGTGTCGATCAGGCCGAGCTCTTTGATGAGGACGAAGTTCGGCAGCAGCGTGAAGATGGCGGGGATCATGAGGCCGGCCAGGAAGACGGCGAAGACCTTGTCGCGGTGCCGCCAGCGCAGCCGGGCGAAGGCGTAGGCGGCCATGGCGGAGAAGAACACCTGCCCGGCGGTGACCATGGTGGCGACCAGCACGGAGTTGAGCAGGTAGCGCCAGAACGCGATCGGCTGGCCCGAGCCGCCGGCGTCGATGGCCTCCTGGCCGGTCTGGAGGCCGAAGACACGTTGGAAGCCGCCCCAGGAGAACTGCACGGGCCCCAGGCTGTCGCCGCCGGCGTAGAGGGCGTTGTTGTCGGACAGCGCGGTGCGCAGCACCCAGTAGAACGGGAACAGGCTGACGACGATCACCAGCACCATGAACGCCCAGGCCAGGCCGCGGCCGATGCGGGGCCGGCGTTTCACGCCGGGGGCGGGCGCCGTGGCGGTCGTCATGTCGCGCCTCCTCTCACGCCGGCGGCGGGCGCCGTTGCTGTTGTCATGTCGTGCCTCCTCAGGCCAGGTCGGAGGTGCCGGCGCGGGTCAGCCGGTACTGCACGAACGTGATGATCATCAGGACGACGAGCAGCGCCACGGACATCGCCGACGCGTAGCCGAACTGGAAGCGGTTGAACGCGACCTCGTAGATGTAGTACTGCAGCACCCTGGAGGAGTCGACCGGCCCGCCCCTGGTCGCGATCGCGACGGTGTCGAACACCTGGAACGAGCCCACCACGCTGATGATCAGCACGACGGCCATGACGGGCCGCAGCAGCGGCAGCGTGATGGTGCGGAACATGCGCGGCTCGCTCGCGCCGTCCATGCGGCCGGCCTCGTACAGGGTCTCGGGGATGGTCTGCAGGCCCGCGAAGATCAGCAGCGCGGTGTAGCCGACGTGCCGCCAGACGTTGATCAGCGCGATCGTCGGGATGACCCAGGCGGAGTCGACGAGGAAGCCGACGCGGTCCAGCCCGGCCAGTTCCAGCAGCTTGTTGCCGATGCCGAGCTGGTAGTCGAGGATCCACAGGAACACCAGCGCCGCGACCACGTTCGAGACGAGGTAGGGCGTCAGCACCACGCCGCGCAGCCAGGTGCGGCGGGTGAGCCGCTGCATCATCACCGCGATGACCAGCGCCAGGACGGTCTGGACGGCGATGTTGACGACGACGTAGTACACGGTGACGGCCAGCGCGTTCCAGAACACCGGGTCCTGCGCCATGCGCACGTAGTTGTCGAGCCCGGTCCAGCGGGCCGGGGTGAGCAGGTTGAACCTGGTGAAGCTCAGGTAGATGCCCCGCAGCGTCGGCCACAGCAGGAAGACCAGGAAGCCGATCAGCGCGGGAAGGATGAACAGGAGCGCCAGCCGCGTGTCGTCGCGCGGTCGTCGGGCGGGCCGGTCGGCGCCGGCCTGGTGGGGGTGGCCATGGTGCCCTCCTTCGCGGGTCACCGTAGACCCTGGGGGCGGGCAGTTTCCACCCTGTCATGCGTGTTCGACCGATTCTGCCCTTGGGCCCGCCATAACCGGTGGGTTTCATTCACCCGCCGCCGGCCACTCCCCTGCCGATAATGGGCGCGTGATGAGCACGACTCCCGAACCCGGCACATGGTTCGAGCACGCGCTGGAGTGGGAGTCGGATCCGGCGGGCGGCGATCGTCCCGCGCGCTGCCTGATCACGCGCAGCGCCCCCGCGTCCACGGCGGCCTACCCTCAGGTGTCCTACCGGCGGGTCGACGACCCGGGCGGCTACGGCCCCAGCTCGATCGACGAGGACCTGTTCCCCCGCATCCTGCGGCGCTGGCTCACCCCGGAGGAGTCGGAGCAGGCCGAGCGGGAGGCCAGGTTCCGGCGGTGCGGCTACGTGACGTCGGATCTCATGAACGTCTGAACGGCCGGCCGCTCGAAGGTCATCTTTCACCATGGGTGAAAACGAGGTGACATTTCGCAGTACTTGCCGCAATGCTGGAAGACACCGATGAGTTTCGTCAGCCGCACCGGTCCATCCGTGCATGACCACAACATCGTATGAGACCACCGAAGGCCGGGACGCCGGCCATGACCGCGTCATGTCCGACAGCCCCGATCGAGGTGCCGTGTCCAGGCCACAGCTCGGCTCAACCACCGATCCCGCGCGCGCCGTCGCAGGGCGCACCCCGGCCGTCATCCGGCTGCTGGTGCTGGCCACGTTCGTGGTCATCCTCAACGAGACCATCATGATCAACGCGATCCCGCGGCTGATGGAGGCGCTGCACATCACCGAGCAGACCGCGCAGTGGCTCTCGACCGCCTTCATGCTGACGATGGCGGCCGTCATCCCGATCACGGGGTGGTTCCTGCAGCGGGTGTCCACGCGCGGCGCGTACGTCACCGCGATGGGCCTGTTCCTGCTCGGCACGGCGCTGGCGATCGTGGCGCCCACGTTCGAGGTGCTGCTGGGCGCCCGGATCGTGCAGGCGTCGGGCACGGCGGTGATGATGCCGCTGCTGATGACGACGCTGATGCAGGTGGTGCCGGAGTCGGACCGGGGCCGGGTGATGGGCAACGTCACGCTGGCCATCTCGGTGGCGCCCGCGATGGGGCCGGCGGTGTCGGGGGTGATCCTCCAGTTCGGGTCGTGGCGGCTGCTGTTCGCGGTGGTGCTGCCCATCGCCGCGCTGATCGCCTGGGGCGGGCTGCGGCGGCTCAAGAACGTCGGGGAGCCGCGCACCGGCAGCATCGACTGGTTCAGCGTGGTGACGGCGGCGGCCGGGTTCGGCGGGCTGGTCTACGGCCTGAGCCGGTTCGAGGGCGGCGACGTGCGGGTGGCGGCGGCGGTCGTGGCGGCCGGCCTGGTGACCATCGTGGTCTTCGTCCTGCGGCAGCTGGTGCTGCAGCGGCGCGGCGTCCCGCTGCTGGACCTGCGCACCCTGCGGCACCGCACCTACACGGTCGCGCTGGTCCTGATGTCGGTGGCGTTCATGGCGATGCTCGGCTCGATGATCCTGCTGCCGCTCTACCTGCAGAACGTGCGCGCGCTCAGCCCCCTGGAGACCGGCCTGCTCGTGATGCCGGGCGGCCTGGCGATGGGGCTGCTGGGCCCGCCCGTGGGCCGGCTGTTCGACAAGTTCGGCGGGCGGGTCCTGGTCATCCCGGGCGCGGTCGGGATCATGCTGGCTCTGGCCGGGTTCACGCAGGTGACGATGACGACGCCGTTCTGGCAGCTGCTCGGCCTGCACGCGCTGATGATGGTGAGCCTGGCCGCGACGTTCACGCCGGTGTTCACGCTCGGGCTGGGCGCGGTCCCGCCGCCGCTCTACTCCCACGGCAGCTCGATCCTGAGCACGTTGCAACAGGTGTCGGCGGCCTTCGGCACCGCGCTCGTGGTCACCGTGATGAGCGCGCGGGCCGAGTCGCTCAGGGCGGAGGGCGTCACGGCGGCGCTGGCCAACCTGGGCGGCATGCGGCTGGCGTTCGTCATCGGGGCGGTGCTGTCCGTGGCGGTGGTCGTCACCGCGCTGCTGCTGCCCGCGCGGGCGGAGCACGCGGTCGAGCAGCCCACGCACTAGGAGAACCAGTTGGCGCCGAGCTCCTGGATGGTCCTGCTCCCCTTGGGCACCAGGAGCGCCTCGCTCAGCACCTGATTGACGCTCTTGGTGTCGTTGACCAGGGCGAACAGGAAGAACGAGCCGCCGCTGCGCGTGCGGAAGCCGAAGACGGAGCCGTGGCCGGCGAACGTGACGTACATGCCCTTGTTCACGGCGGGGAACGCCTTGCGGCTGAAGCTGTCCTTGGCCAGCCGGTAGCCGGACTGACCTTCCTTCTTCTCGTTGTTCCAGAAGTTGCGGTACTCCTCGGTGACGGCGCGGGCGACGGTGTCGTCCATGTCGGTGACGTAGCCTTCGGCGTCGAGGGGGTGCCGGTCGGGTTGATCGGCTTGTGCCCCGGTTTCTGGCCGAAGGTCTCGTGGTTGCGTTCGAGCAGCCACTCGCTGAAGGCCCGCTCGGCCTGCGGGATGGTGAGCGCCGCCCTGGTCGCGGAGGGCGTGGGGGTCGCGGAGGACGGGGCCGGTGACGGTGCGGCAGGGGTACGGGTGGGCGGCGCGGCGGGCCAGGCGGGCAGCCCTGGGACGGTGCCGCAGCCGGAAACGCCCATGACGGCGGCCAGCACGCCGGCCGCGATCAGCAAGGCACCACGCATCGGCTCCCGAACCCCAGTCATCACCGAAAAGAACATATCGGACAGCTGATGGTCGTCCCTCAGCGGCGGTAGTCGCGCGGCGACACCCCCGTGACCCGCTTGAACGCGTTGCTCAGCGCGCTCACCGAGCCGTACCCCACCTGGGCGGCGATCGCCGCCACCGTCTGGTCGCCGTGGCGCAGCCGGTCGGCGGCCAGCTCGATCCGCCAGCGGGTCAGGTACTCCAGCGGCCCCTGCCCCACGACCCGCTTGAACCGGGCGGCCAGCGTCGACCGGGACACCGCCGCCACGGCGGCCAGCTCCGCCACCGTCCAGCCGTGGGCGGGCCGGGCGTGCAGGGCGCGCAGCGCCGGGGCCACGATCGGGTCGGCGAGCCCGGCCAGCCAGCCGGACGTCCCGCCCGGCCCGGCGTTGACCAGGTGCAGGCGCAGCAGGTGGATGAGCATGACGAGGGCGAGGTGCTCGGTGACGAGCGTGGCGGCGAGCGGCCGCTCGCGCAGCTCGGCGTCGATCTGCTGGAGCGCCCAGCGGACGGTGGCGGCCTCGGCGGTGTCGCCGGGCACGTGGATCACCGGCGGCAGCACGTCGAGCAGCAGCTCGCGGGCGCGCTCGCCGAAGTCGAAGCGGCCGCCCATGAGGACGACGTCCTCCCCCGTCCCGGTGCGGGCGACGCCGCCGGTGGCCGCCGCGAAGACGGGGCCGGCCGGGAGCGGCCGCACCCCGGGCGCACTGGCCAGGGTGAAGGGGCGCGGCTGGACGAGCAGGAAGCAGTCGCCCTCGTGCAGCGGGATCGGCTCCGGCACGCCGTCCACGGTGAGCACGCAGCGGCCCCGGCGGACCGCGTTGAACTTGATGCCGTCGGGCGGGCCGAACGACAGCGCCCACCGCCCGCCGGCGACCAGCCGCACGGACAGGCGGCTGGTCGTGCCGATCAGCGTGAGGACGTCTTCGAGCGGATCTGCTTCCTGGACGTACACGCAACCAGGGTGCCTCCGAAGATGGCCCGCGTCCAAATCGGCTCTCAGCGAGGATAGAGTAATGTTCTGTTCTTGTGAGAGCTGAGAGCGGCGAGCCGGTCGAGTACCGGCAGGGCCGGTTCCGTACGCCGCCGGGCGCCACCGAGGTCCTGCTGGTCCGGCACGGCGAGTCGGAGCCCGCGCGGCCCGACCGGCCCTTCCCCCTGGTGGACGGCCAGGGCGACCCGGGGCTCGCGCCCGAGGGGCACGAGCAGGCGCGGCGGGTGGGCCTGCGGCTCGCCGCCGAGCGCGTGGACGCCATCTACGTGAGCTCGCTGCGCCGCACGTCCCAGACGGCCGCGCCGCTCGCCGGCCGGCTCGGCCTGGCGCCGGTGGTGGTGCCCGAGCTGCGCGAGGTGCACCTCGGCGAGTGGGAGGGCGGGCTGTTCCGCCGCATGGTCGCCGAGGGCCACCCGACCGCCCGCCGCATGGCGCGCGAGGAGCGCTGGGACGTGATCCCGGGCGCCGAGCCCGCCGCGGCCTTCTCCGAGCGGGTCCGCAAGGCGCTCGAAGACCTCGCCGCCGCCCACCCCGGCCAGCGGATCGTGGTGGTCACCCACGGCGGGGTGATCGCCGAGGCGCTGGCGGCGGCCACCGGGTCGCGGCCGTTCGCGTTCCTCGGCGCCGACAACGCCTCGGTGTCACACCTGGTGCTGACCGAGGCCCGGTGGATCCTGCGGCGCTTCAACGACACCGCCCACCTCGACGCCGCCTTCACCACCACGGCCGACCTTCCCACGTGATGACGTGATCAGCCGGCGGTGCGGCTCCAGCAGGCCCTCGGGCAGGTCGCCGGGGGCGCACCAGCGGGCCTCCAGGATCTCCATCGCGTTGAGCCGCATCGTGCCGCCGCCCGCGTAAAAAGCCTCGTACGCGACCTCGACCCGCAGCCGGAACCCGCTCCTGAGGTGCACCAGCTCGCCCACGCTGACCTCCAGCCCGGTCTCCTCGCGCACCTCGCGCACGACGGTCTGCTCGAAGGTCTCCCCGCGCTTGGCCCCGCCCGTCGGCAGCCCCCACTGCCGGTGCTCGGGCCAGAAGCGGTGGCGCAGCAGCAGCACGTTGCCGTCGCGGTCGCGGACGACCCCGGTCACCCCCACCATGAACTTGGCCTGGGACAGGTAGAGCAGCCGCCACTGGACCGACCCGCGGATGCCGTGCCAGAGCCGGGCGATCAGCCTCTTCACCGCTGCCCTCCGTGATCACCAACCGCCAGCCGTTGCAGCGTACCGGCTGGGCCCACGCCTCCTTGCCGGTGGTGACGGGGCCGCCGGTCCGCGCCGACTCGCCGATGGCGAGGCTGATCAGGTGGTCCTGGCAGGCCTCGGCGAGCGGGTACGGGGCCGGCCCCTCCTGGCGGGCCCAGACGCCGGTGCGCTCCAGGATGTCGGCCACCGCGATGTCGTCGTCGGACAGGCCCGACCCGTCGAACGGGTTGCGGTAGACCACCCGGCCGTCGAAGCTGATGTGCTTGAGGTCGCGGAACTCCAGGCTGAGATCGACGCCGGTGTCCCGGCGCACCAGGTGCGACTCCACCGGCGTCACCGGGTCTGTCAGCCGGACCACCCGGTCGTCGGCCAGCTCGCCGATCGAGCCGCGCACCACGATGCGGCGCGTCCGCAGGGGGTTCCACCACTGGTTCTCGGTGAAGTCGTACAGGCCCATGCGGCCGCCGAAGTCGAGGGTGGCGATGGTCGTGGTGCGCCGCTGCGGCGTGCCGTCGCCGGTCCATCCGTCGGGCCCGAGCGGGTCGGCGAGCGGGGCGTCGAACGCGCCGGCGCGTACCTCGGCGGGCTCGAATCCGATGCCGAGCAGGCCGCGGATCATCGAGACCGCGTGGTAGAGGTGGGTCGAGGAGACCTGGACGGAGGTCGGCTCGCCGATCACGCCCTCGCGGACGAGCGCCAGCCGGGCCGCGTGGCCGGGCATCAGCAGGTACTGCTCGGCCACCTGCACCAGGCCGGTGCCGCCGACGTCCTGCCACAGAGCGCGCAGGCCGTCGAGGTCGGGCGCGGGCGGCGTCTCGGCCAGGACGGGCAGGCCGTGCTCGACGACCGAGCGGATCGCGTCCGGCATGGCGGGCCAGGGCACGGCGGCGGCCACGTAGTCGGGCCGCTCGTGCCGCAGCAGGTCGCCGACCGAGCGGAAGGCGGGCACGCCCCACTCGTCGGTGATCTGCCTGCCCCGCTCCTCGCCTCGCGTCACGACGCCGCTGATCCGCAGCCGGCCGGGGAGCGCGGCGGCCAGCCGCAGGAAGAACCGGGTCCGCCGCCCGCCGCCGATCGCGCCGAACGTGATGGTCATGAGGGGGTACCTCCCAAGGGGACGGGGCTCGTGGTGAGGCGAGCGTACCCGGCGGGTCAGCGGGACAGGCGGCCCAGCAGGGCCGAGGCCGCCGTGATGCCGAGTGCCGCCGCGACGAGCAGCACCGCGAAGTCGAGCGGCAGCCGGGCGGGGAGGTCCAGCAGCAGGCCGCGCAGCGCGTTCACCTCGTAGGTGAGGGGGTTGATCGAGCTGATGGCCTGCAGCCAGCCCGGCATGGACGCCGTCGGGTAGAGCGCGTTGGAGGCGAAGAACAGCGGCATCGTGATGGCCTGGCCGATGCCCATCAGCCGGTCCCGCGTACGGACGATGCCGGCGATCGTCATCGACAGGCAGGAGAAGAACGCCGAGCCGAGCAGCACCGCCGCCAGCACCCCCAGCAGGCGCGCCGGGTTCGGGCTCAGGCTGACGCCCAGGAGCGCCGCGATGAGCACGACGACCACGGCCTGGATGATCGCCTTCACCCCGGCGGCGAACGCCTTGCCCGCCACCAGCGCGGCGCGCGGCGTCGGCGTGACGAGGAGCTTGGTCAGGACGCCCGAGTCGCGCTCCCAGATGATGTGGATGCCGTAGAAGATGGCGATGAACATCGTGGACTGGGCGATGATCCCGGGCGCCAGGTAGTCGCGATAGGGGATGCCGCCGGTCGGGATCACGTTGATGCGGGTGAACGTCTCACCGAAGATCAGCAGCCACAGCGCGGGCTGGATCGCGCGGGTGTAGAGCTCCGTCCGGTCGTGGCGCAGCTTCTGCAGCTCCACCACGCACATGGCGACGACCCTGGCGGGGACGAGCCGCCACGCGGGGCGGGAGCGCGGCGGGACGAGCAGCAGCTCCAGGCCGTCGGCGTCAGCCGACGCGGGACGCGGTGCGGCGGGTGCGGCGGACATCGCGGAACTCCCCTCCCTTGCCCTGGTCGTCGAGGCCGCTGCCGGCGACGTCGCGGAAGACGTCCTCCAGCGTCGGCGTGGCGTCGCCGCCGAGGCGGGCGCGCAGGTCGTCGGTGAGGCCGCGCGGCGTGCCGAGCGCGCGGACCCGGCCCTGGTGCATGAGCGCCACCCGGTCGCAGTACTGGTCGGCCTCGTCCATGTAGTGCGTGGTGACCAGGACGGTCATCCCGCTGGCGGCGCGTATCGCCATGATGTGGTCCCAGACGCCGGTGCGGGCGATGGGGTCGAGGCCGATCGTGGGCTCGTCGAGTATGAGCAGGCGCGGCGCGCTGACCAGCGCCTGGGCCAGCTCCAGGCGGCGCACCATGCCGCCCGAGTACGTGCTCGCCATCCGGTCGGCGGCCTCGGCCAGCCCGACGGCCTGTAGTGCCTGGGCGACCCGGTCGGCGCGCTCGCGGCGCGGCACGTCGAAGACGCGGGCGAAGAGCGCGACGTTCTCCCTGCCGGTCAGGCCGCCGTCGGCGGACAGTTGCTGCGGCACGTAGCCGAGCAGGCGGCGCACCGCCATCCGGTCGGTGGTCACGTCGTGCCCGAAGACGCGGACCATGCCGGCCGGGACGGGCAGCAGCGTGGTCACGCAGCGGATCGCGGTGGTCTTGCCCGCGCCGTTGGGGCCGAGCAGGCCGAACACCTCGCCCGAGCGCACGGTCAGGTCGAGCCCGTCGACGGCCGTGCCGGTCCGGTCGAAGGCGTACCGCAGGCCGGTGACCGTGACCGCGTCCTCCTGTGAGTGCTCTTCGTTCATTCTTCCGTCACCTCCTCTCGCAGGCTGTCGGCCAGCCTGCGCAGTGCCGGGAGCGCGGCCGCCAGGGCGGCCCGGTCGTCCTCGCCGAGCTGCTCCACGTGCTCGCGGACGATCGCCGCCCGCCGCTCCTGCCAGGCCCGCAGCCGCGCCTCGGCCTCGGGGGTGGGCAGCAGGCGGGCCGAGCGGCGGTCGTCGCTGCGGGTCTCGCGGTGCAGCAGGCCGGCCGCCGTGAGCTGGTTGACCAGCGTGGAGACCGAGTTGCCCGCGAGGTAGAGCTCCTTGGCCGCGGCCGAGACGCTGATGCCGGGGCTGGACTGGACCAGCCGCAGCAGCTCGGCCTGGGCGCCGCGCAGCGGCGGCACGGTCATCTCGCGGCGCACCCGGCGCCGGATCAGCCGGTTGATGCCGGCGACGACGCCCGCGAAGGCGCCGGACAGGTCCTCCGCACTCATGCCCGAAATGTTAGCTCTGCTTAAGAGGTATTGGAAAGTGACCAGGTCAGCTGGTTTGTCGTGGAGGGGTACGACCCAGCAGCGGCGTGCGGCAGCCACCGGGGCGCTCTACAGCTTGTAGAGTGATGGCGTTTTCCAGATGAAAGGGTGAATCGTGCTGCGTTGGTTCCGGGTCGTGGCGGTGGCCGAGGCGTGCTCGTGGGCGGGGCTGCTCGTCGGGATGTTCTTCAAGTACGTGACCGAGACCGGCGAGCTCGGCGTGAAGATCTTCGGGCCGATCCACGGCGCGCTCTTCGTCCTGTACGTGGCCGGCGTGCTGCTCTCGGCCCGGGAGGCGGGCTGGAGCCGGGGCACGGTGGTGCTCGGGCTGGCCTGCGCGGTGCCGCCGTTCACCTCGCTGTGGTTCGAGCGGCGGATGGCGGCGCGCATGGCGGCCGTGTCCGCACCGGCCTAGAGTCCGGCTCTAGAGTTGCACTAACATCGCCGCATGAGCGGCGATGGCAAGAGGCCCGGCAAGAAGGCGCAGAAGTCGGCGGAGACCCGGCGGCGGCTACTGAGCGCCGCCGGCGACCTGTTCGTGGCGCAGGGCTACGGCGCGACGACGTTGCAGGAGATCGCGGCCCGGGCGGGCGTGGCCGTGCAGACGGTGTACTTCGTGTTCGGCAACAAGCGCCGCCTGCTCAAGGAGCTGGTGGACGTCACGGTCGCGGGCGACGACCTGCCGGTGGCCACGCTCGACCGGCCCTGGTTCAAGGAGGCGATGGCCGCCCCGACCGCCGGGGAGCACCTGCGGCGTTACGTGGCGGGCACGCTGGCCGTACTGGAGCGGGTGGCGCCGATCAGCAAGGTGCTGGAGGTGGCGGCGGCCACCGACCCGGAGGTCTCGCAGATGTGGCCGGACGAGGAGGACCCGCGGCACGTCGTGTCGCTGGCCGCGGCCCGCGAGCTGATGGCCAAGCCGGGGGCGCGCCGGGAGGTGCCGGTCGAGGAGGCCGCCGACGTCATCTACGGGGTGCTGAGCCCGGACCTCTATTTGTTGCTGGTGCGCGAGCGCGGCTGGACGCCCGACCGGTTCGGGCACTGGGCGCGGGCGACCCTGAGCGCTCAGCTCTGCCATCCAGAACGCGAGTGACGCTCACCTGTCACCAGCTTTGACACAGCCTTGTCACGATCGCCGTAACGGTAGGTCGCCTTCCCCTCATGCTCTGTTATGGTCCCTCCTTGTCCGCAATTGGGATGACCTTTACCCACATAGGAGGAACATGAGGAGCAAGAAGAGAGCGACCGCACTGACCGCCGCCGTGGCCCTCGCCGCCGCTCCCCTGCTGGGCGTCGCCACGCCCGCGAGCGCCGCGAGCACCCAGGCCGTCCAGGCCCAGGCACAGGTGCTCGACTGGCTCTCCCTCGACGCCCTCAGCGGCTCGAAGCTGGTGCAGCGGGTCAAGGAGCTGCTGGGCAAGGGGTACGTGCCCCAGGCGCTGAACGTCACCGACGCGGCCAACCCGCAGTACACGTCCCTGTGGGTCAAGGACACCACCCGCAAGGTCAGCGTGCTGCAGGGCCTGTCGGCCTCGGAGCTGCCCCGGCGCATCGCCGAGCAGGCCGAGCTGGGCTTCCGGCCCAAGCTGGTCACCGCCACGGGCACGGGCGCGTCCGCCGTGTTCGCGGCCGTCTTCGAGAAGACCACGCAGCTCGTCAGGTCGGAGCTGGCCCTGACGAAGGAGACGCTGCTCAAGGTCAACGCCGAGCTGGGCGCCGCCGGCTACAGCCTCGCCTCGCTCGACGTGTACGGCACCGCGGAGAAGCCCCTCTACGCCGCCGTCTGGGTGGCGGGCGCCGCCACGGGCACCCTTCAGGTGACGCTGGGCCAGACCGTGGAGCAGCGCGGCCAGGAGCTGCTGGCCAAGGCGAAGCAGGGCCTGCGGCCCGTGCTCATGGCGGTCGGCCCCGGCAAGACGTACTCGACGGTGTGGGGCAAGGGCGCGGCCACGGGCGTCAAGGAGTTCCTGAGCCTGTCGAAGGTGACGTACCCGCTCAAGGCGGCGCAGCTGAAGACGATGGGTTACCGGCCGCAGATCCTCAGCGCCGAGGACGGCGTGATCGCGTCGGTGTGGAGCAAGAGCTAGCCGGTGCGGCGCTGGAGTGCCGAGTCCGGCACAGGATCAGTGTGCCGGACTCGGCCTCCACGATAGTGCAGGTCAGCGGCGGCCCTGCTGCCGGCCGGGCACCCGCTCTTCTCGCTGCCCAACATGCTCATCACGCCGCACCTGGCCGGGGCGCAGGGTGCGAGCTGCGCCGCCTCGGCGAGTTCGCGGTGGCGGAGCTGGAACGCCTCCTGGCCGGCGACCCGCTGCGCGGCGAGGTGCTGCCCGAGCAGTTCCCCTACACGGCCTGACCGCTAGGACGGGGCCACGTACTCCAGGTCGATCGTGTCCGTGTGCGAGCTCCAGCTCAGCCGCAGCCGCCAGCAGCCGGCGCCCGGCAGGTCGATGAGGGACGGGCCGGGGCCGCCGCCGACCTTGGTGCGCACCGGCGTGCCCGTGCCGCCGAGGCGGGCCTCGATCCGCAGCGGGTCCGACGGCACCAGCGGCAGCCGCGACACCCAGAGGATCTTGTTGCCGCGGTCGGGTCGGGGCGGGCTGAACAGCGGGTAGCCGAAGAGGATGGCCACCATGTCGCCCCGCTCGCTGAAGACCTGATGGGCCTGCGCTCCCGGGCTGAAGCCGGCGCGCGCCCACGGGGGCGGCTCCCCCCGCACGACCTCCGAGCGGCACGGTGCCGCCCGCTCCGCGGGTCCTCCCCCGCTCGTGCACCCCGTCGTGACGAGCAGGGTCGTGACGAGCAAGAGAGCCACCGCGATCACCTGGTGCGTCCGGGACACGGCCGACCTCCGCTGGCGGCGGGAAACGGAACTCCGGCCACCACCGTACCGCCGCCGTCCCGGGCCGTCAGATGTGCTCGCCCACGAGCGCGAGGCACTGGAAGGCGGCCAGGCCGAACTGCGCGCCGGCGTTCGTGCTGAGGTCCGCCTCGTCGACGGGGCGCCAGGTGACCAGCACCTCGGTGCCGCTCCTGCGGACGGCCACGACGCCGCGGTTCAGGTTCTCCATGGGACGGGCGGCGGCGGGCCGCGGGACGGCGACCGGGGCGGCGCCCAGCAGGAGCACCGCCGCGACGGCCGGTAACCGGTTCTTGACGTGCAGGGGGGTGACCTCCTTGGTCACGTGGGGGGTGCCGGGCAGGCGTGACCCGGGGGAAACCCCAGGGGGTTGAACCGTTTACATAGACGGGATGGGAACATGAACGCGGGATCAAGTCAAGATCTCTGTCATGACTGGCCGGATCGTCGGCGGCCTTCGAGCATCGCCTGCAAGCGGTTTACGCCGAGGAGGCATGCATACGGAATCGGGTATCGGTCCGGCCGGATCCCGATATTGGACCATCGGTCCCGGCTCTGGTGTGCTCGGGTCCCGTGACAGTCGCCGCCCCCGTCTCCCCGCCCGCCGTCGCGGACCCCTCCGGCCGCCGGGTCGTCGTCACGGTCGTCGCCATCCAGGTCGCCTGCTGCCTGGGCTTCTTCTCCGTGATGGCCCACCTGGTCGCGCACCTGCGGCACGACCTCGGGCTGATGGCCGGCACGGCGGGGCTGATCCTCGGGGCGCGGACCGGGTTGCAGTTCGCGCTCCTGCTGCCCGTGGGGGCGCTGACCGACCGGATCGGCGCGCGGCGTACCGGGGCGATCGCCTGCGTGCTGCGCGCGGCCGGGTTCGCCCTGCTCGGGGCCGCCGAAGGGGTCGGCGCGCTGCTCTTCGCGGCCGTCGTCCTCGCCGTCGGCGGCGCGCTCTACAACCCCGCCGCGCAGAGCCTGCTCGCCGGGGTCGGGCCCGCCCACCAGGCCAAGGGGTTCGCCGCCTACGTCACCGCGCAGCACGCCGCGACCGTCGCCGGGCCGCCCGTCGGGCTCGCCCTGATCTCCCTGGAGCCCGGGTTCGCGCTCCTGACGGGGGCCGCCGCCGCCATGTGGGCGATCTCCGGCGGGCTGTTCCTCCTGCTGCCCAGGACCGGCCGCCGCGCCGGGCCCGTCCCCGGGGTGCTGTCCGGCGTGCGGGCCGTGCTCGCCGACCGCCGGTTCCTGCTCTTCGCGCTGATGACCGCGCCCACGACGCTGCTCGCCAACCACATCATGACGGCCGTGCCGCTGCTCGGCTTCGCCCCCGCCGCCGCCACGCTGTGCTTCTCCGTGCTGGCCGCGATCGCCGCCGCCGCGCAGCCCTTCGTCGCCGCCGGGCGGCGCGGCGAGCGCCCCTGGGTGCTGCGGGCCGGGCTGCTGTGCGCGGCCGGGGCGTTCTTCGTGCTCGCCCCACTGGACGGGACGGAGCTCGCCCCGCTCATGGTCGCGGCCGTGCTGAACGGCGTGGCCAACGGCCTTATCCAGCCGTCGATCTTCCAGCGGACCACCCGGCACGCGCCACCCGAGCGGTTCGGGTCGTACTACGGGGTGCTGGCGTTCTGCGCCGGCATGTTCTCCTTCGCCGGGGAGATGCTGGTCGGGCGGCTGTTCGACCTCGGGTCCGCGGGCGCGACGGCGGCGCTCGTCGGGGTCGGCGCGTTCGCGCTCGTGTCCGCGTTCGGGACGCGGGGACCTTGAGCACCTTGGGAACTCAGGCGTCGGGGGCGAGGGGTGGGCCGTCGGGCAGGCCCTCGGGGTCGCGCCAGGTGGCCAGGAAGCGCTCGGCCACCTCGCACGAGGCGGCGAACGGCCCGTCCGGATGCTCCATCGCCTGCCGGGTGAGCGCGGCGATCCGCTCCTCCACCACGGCCCGCGCGGAGGCGGCGTCATGGACCTCGCCGGAGCGATCGCCCAGGTAACCGATCGTGGCGCCGGCGCTGCACACGAAGTCCGCCAGCGTGACCACGCCCCGCTCCCGCAGCACGCGCAGGCCCGCCTCGGTGTAGGGGACGTTCGCCGCCGGGGCCACCACGCGGGCGCGCACCCGGCCGGCCCGTTCGGCGGTCAGCGTCCCGGTGCGGGCGCCGGGCACGAGCACGTCCGCGGCCACCTCGTACAAGGACTCGGGCGGGAGCACGGGCAGCCCGAGACGGGTCACGCAGGCGTCGCCGTGCTCGGCCCGCAGCCGCTCCAGCGCGGCCACGTCCAGGCCGTCCGGGTCGGCGACGCAGCCGTACAAGGTGGACAGGGCGACGACGCGCGCCCCGCGCAGCACGGCCTCGCGCACGACCGCGCCGCCCACCTTGCCGAACCCCTCCACCGCCAGTGTCCGCCCGGCCAGCCCGCCGAGCGCCGTCTCCGCCGCCACCACCACGCCGAGACCGGTCACCATCGTGTCCACCGGCTCGCCGCCCACCTCCTGGTGCATCACCGAGCCGGGGCGGTAGTCGGGCAGCGAGGCGAAGTCCTCCGTACGGGTGCCCAGGTCCGAAGCGGTGAGGAAGCCGCCCTTCTCGACCATCGGGGTGATCTCCTGGCAGTAGCGCTCCAGCACCGCGTCCCGGTCCTCGTCGCCGGCCCGCAGCACCGCCTTGGCCCCGCCGATCGGCTCCCCCAGCACGGCCAGCTTGTACGTCATCGCCCGCGCCAGCAGCCCCGCCTCGCCGGCCGTCACGTCGGGGGCGAGTCGCGTTCCGCCCGCGCTCGTCGGGCAGTCGAGGTCGAAGGCCACGTAACCGTCCACGGAGACGAGCTCCACGATCCTCATGCGCTCCCCCTCATCGCCTGTCCGATACCGTGAATATCGGGCAGACCGGGCTCCGGGTCAAGGTCCACTGTGCGCGTGGCAGGGGTACATGGCGACCGTCCCGTAACCGCCGAACGGCTCCCAGTCCGCGCCGCCCGTGAGCCTGCTCCACTCCTCCCAGGTCAGTTCGGGCCGCCTGATGTCGCAGTACTCGTCCAGCGGATGGGCGGCCAGGCCGGCCAGCCCGGTGAGGTCCCAGAACTGGACGCCTCCGTCCCAGCTCGACATCAGGGCGACCCGGCCGTCACCGCTCAGGGCCACGTCGCCGATGTTCTCCGTTTCGCCGCTCAGCGTGGCCACCCGGACCGGGCTCGACAGCCGGGACAGATCCAGCAGGACACCTTCGCCGGAGTCGCCGGCGACGAAGGCCAGCCTGCCGTCCGAGGCCAGGGCGATCTCGGTCACGTCCACATCGGTCACGACCCCCACCTGATGGGGGTACGAGGGGTCGCGGATCTCCCAGGCGTCGAGCCGCATCAGGTCGGCGAGCAGCGCGGTCCGCCCGTCGGCGCTCATGTCCATGGCCGCGGCGGGGCCGGTGAACGCGGGAGCGGCCGCCTTGACCGGGCGGCCGGGATCGGTCAGGTCCCAGATCGTCGTCGAGACTCCGCTGCCGGCGTCGGCGACGACGGTGGCGGTCCTGCCGTCCGCGCTCAGCGCCAGTTCCTCCACCCCTCCCGCGCCGATCGGGATGTCCGGCAGGCGGGCCGGGCGGAAGCGGTCGGACAGGTCCCACACCCTCACCCGCCCGTCGTCGTCACCGGCGACGGCCAGCCGGGTGTCCCCGGACAGGGCCAGCGTCCGGATCCCGCCGCCCTTCCCCCCTTTGGCGAGCGTGGCCGCGCGGACGGGGCGCGCCGGGCGGGCGAGGTCCCACACCAGGATCGCGCCGCTCTCGTCGCCGGTCAGGGCGGTGCGGCCGTCGGCGGCCAGCGCGACCGCGCTCACCTCCTTGCGATGCCCCTTCAGCAGGGCGAGGCGGCCGGCCGCGTCATCACCGTCACCGTCGCCGTCTTCCGGCCTGAGCCAGGTCGTCAGGTCCCACACACCGACTCCGCCCGCGTCCTCGGCGAGCGCGATCCGCCCGTCGGCGCTCAGCGCCACGGACTGGTTGGCGTACATGGGGTCGGTCAGCGGCTCGCGCCTGTTCCTGAGCACGCTGTCCACCAGCCCGCGGCGCGTCAGCTCGTCATTGTTGACGGCGATCGCGGCGGCGCCGATGTCCGCCGCCTTGCCCGGGTCGGACTCGCGCAACTCGGCCGCGTGCAGCGCGAGGCCGCGGGCCAGGGCGGCCCGCTCCTGGGCCGAGGCCCGGTCGTGCTCGTGCTTCCACCCGTACGCCGCCACCGCCAGTGCCGCGATCAAGCAGAGCACCGCCGCCACGACGAGCGCCCGCCGGCGGCGCGGCTCCGTTCCAGCAGTCATCTCGCCACAGCTCCCGCCTCGACGCCCGCTCGCTGCCGGAGATCTTGCCCTTTGTAGTGGTTGTGTAGGAAGTCTCTGGCGGCCGCTCACATCCTTGACCGCAGAGGGCGCCACCCGGTGCGCCCCCTGAGTACCAGGGAGATCCCTATGGTCAAGACGGCCCGTCGCTACGCGAAGTACGCCATCAGCACCCTCTCCACCGCCATCTTCGTGCTGAACGGCTGACGAGGACGAGTGAACCCCCGGGAGGGCGTCTCCCGGGGGACACCCACGAGCGGAGGGACGAGGCGTGTTCGGGACCGCGGTACGCCAGCTCGGCTATGCCTGGTCGATGATGTCGGGGCGCAGGTTCCGCCTGCGGGACGTGGGCGCGCTGGTCGACGACATGCGCGAGACCCTGGAGACGTTCGGCTCGCCCGGTGAGGGGGCCGACGACCTGCTCGCGGGCAACGACCCCGAGCTCCAGGAGGACCTCACCCGGCGGCGGCTGCGGCGCACGGTGCGGCACGCGGCGGCCGAAAGCCCCTACTACCGGCACTGGTTCGCGGCGAACGGCGTGGATCCCGCCTCCATCACGCCGGACACCCTGGCCACGATCGCCCTCACCTCCAAGGCCGACCTGCGCGGCAGGCCCGCGGCCTTCGTCTCCGACCGGGCCAGGCCGGCCGTGCTCGCCCACACCACCGGCACGACGGGGACGCCGACGCTCGTCTGGTTCTCGGCGTACGAGATCGAGCTGATGTCGTCGCTGTCGGCGCTCGCCCTCATGATGGCCGGGAACCTGCGCTCCGACGACGTGTGGGCCAACGCGATCAGCTCCCGCTCCATCGCGCAGATCCTCACCGAGCGGGCCGTCACCCTGACCGGGGCGGCCTTCGCGCACCTGGGCGCCATCGACCCGGCGGCGACGCTCGACCGGCTGGCGACCCCGCTGCACGTACCGGGCAAACGCCCGCAGATCACCCACCTCAACCTGACCGCCTCCTACCTGGCGGCGCTCGTGCAGGAGGCGGACCGGGGCGGCTGGAAGGCCGGCGACTTCGCGCTCACCACCATCTGGTCCGGCGGCGAGGTGCTCACCGACGCGCTGCGCGAGCGGGCCGAGCAGGTGTTCGGTGCGGAGGTCCGCGACGGCTACTCCATGACCGAGATCGCCCCCGTCTCCGGCCGCGTCTGCGCCGACGGGCACCTGCACCTGCCGCCCGACCAGGGGCTGATCGAGATACTCGACCCCGTCACGCTGGCCCCCGCCGCCCCCGGCGAGATCGGCACGATCGTGGTCACCCCGTACTCGACGTTCCGCGACACCACGCTCCTGCTCAGGTACGTCACCGGCGACCTCGTCCGCGTCCTGCCCGAAGGCGAGACGCCCACGTGCGCGCTGGCCGCCCTGCCCGCCACCTCCCGCGTGCTCGGCCGCCGCTCCCCCGGCGGGCTCACCACCCGGGACGTCCTCGACCTGCTCCAGGCCGAGCCCGCGCTGCCGCTCCCCACCCGGTACGCGCTGGACGGCGACCTGCTCTACGTGGTCGCGGGCAAACACGACCCCGGCCTGCTCGGCCGCCTGGAGGAACGCGCCCACGGGACGCCCCTGACCGGCATCGTCCTGGTCGAGACCGCCGAGGACCTGCCCGAGCCCTGCCGGCTGCGCGCCGATCTGCTGGAGCTCAGCTTCGAGCGAGGACTGTGATGACCCCGAACGTCCTGGCGCTGTACGCGCTCGTCGCCCTCACCGTCGCGCTCGCCGTCGGTTACCTGGGCCGCTACGTCATCCCCCGCCCGCCCGTCGGCCGGATGGTCGGCGCGGACATCGCGGTCATGGTGACCGCGCTCGTCGTGCTGCCGTTCGCGTACCTGCACGTGCCCGCCGGGGTCGTGGTGTCGATCTTCGGGCTCGTGGTCCTGACCCTGACCCAGCTCACGCTCGCGCCCGTGCTCGGCGGCCGATGGGCCATGATCACGGCGCTCGCCCTGTGCGCGGCCGACGTGGCCGCCTACCTCGCCGGACTGCCCCTGGCGCTGCTCGTCGTCAACGACGCGCTGCTGATCCTGCTCGTCGTCGGCGTGGTCAACCTGTGGGCGCAGGCCGCCGTCACCCCCGCCCAGATCGCCGCACTCGCCGCCGCCCTCACCGTGTACGACACGCTGGCGACCGGCATGAGCTCGCTCACCGCCGACTTCGTCCAGCGCATGCAGGGCCTGCCGTTCGCGCCCGTCCTGGCCACCTCCCACGGCCCGAACCCGTCACTGATCGGGCTCGGCGATTGCCTGATGCTGTCGGTCTGGCCCGTCGTGGCGCTGCGCGCCTACGGCAGGGCGGCCGCGTGGGCGGCGGCCGGGCTGGAGGCCGTGCTGCTGGCCGCCTCCATCGCCTTCGTCCTCACCGGCGGACGGCCGATGCCGCTGCTGACCGTGCTCGGGCCGCTGATCGTCGCGCAGTGGCTGTACTGGCGGCGGTGGCTGGCCCGCGCCACCCCGCCCCCGACGCGTCCCCTGATCGATCGGGCGTTGCAGGTCGCGCACGCGGAGGCGCCCGCCGGGGTGTGGGTCGCCCTGTCGCCGTCGGGCGCCCCGTGGCCGAGGGCGCCACGCCGGGCCTGGCCCGCCGCGAGGCCCGCCTGTCCGGCACCCAGGAGCCTCCCGTCGTCTGGCGCCTCCACGAATAACCCCCCGAAACGCCGTGGGCAGCGAGGGGAGGTCATTCGGCCAGGTATGCCGCCACCTGCCTGGCCTCCGCCGCGTCGCCGAACAGGGCGAGCGAGCCGCGCCACGCCGCCGCCGACTCCTCACGGCGGCCCAGCAACGCGTGTGCCCGGCCCAGCTCCCTGAGCGTGCGGGCCCGCCACACCTGGGGCCCGTCGCCGCCGAGCCGTTCCAGCGCCGACCGCAGATGCCCGAGCGCCCGGCCGGGATCGCCCTGGCGCAGGCGCACGACGCCCAGCGCGTGCCCGGCCAGCGCCTCACCGAGCGCGTCCCCGCACTCCACGAACAACCGCAGGCTCTCCCCCAGCGTCTCGGCCGCCTCGTCGAAGCGGCCCAGCGCGCCCAGCGCCTCGCCGAGACGGCGCAGCACCTTGCTCATCTCGCCCCGGTCGCCGGTGGCCCGCGCGGTCAGCAGGCTCTCCCGGTAGCACGCGACGGCCTCCGCCGTCTCCCCCTGCTGGTAGAGGGAGGTGCCGAGGGCGCGCAGCAGGTTGCCGCGAATCGTGTGGTCCTCGTCGCGGGCCACCGCCAGCCGCGCCCTGGCGATCTCCACGGCCCGGCCGTGCTCGCCCCGTTCGAGGTGGATCCAGACGGGCCATGTCCACGCGTACGCCAGGCCCGCCGTGTCGCCGTGGGCGGCCAGCAGGTCGAGCGAGGCGTACGCGTCGGCCAGCGCCTCCTCCAGCCGGCCCATGCCGTGGCGGGCGGCGGCCCTGCTGATGAGCGCGTACGCGGCGCCGTGCCCGTCGCCGGCGCGCCCCAGATCCGCCAGCAGCGTGCCGCACTCCGCCTCGCCCCGTTCGTAACGGCCCCGCTCGATGTCCACCGCGACCAGCAGCAGCCTCGCCCGCAGCGCCGCCCGCTCGTCGCCGAGCCCGAGCACGACCCGCTGCACGTGCTCGGCGTCGTCGAGGAAGCGGTCCATGAGCAGGTACGCGGTGAGGTGGTGGGCCAGCTCGGCGGCGACGCCCACGAGCCCGAGCTCGGCGGCCGTGGTGACGGCGACCATCAACGTCCGCCGCTCGGCCGCCAGCCACGCCGCACCGGCCCGCATCCCGCGAACCGCCCCGTCCAGGGAAGCTTGCCCAGCCGGTGCGCCGTTGGTGTGCCCGGACCGCGTGTCGGCGGCCCGACCGATCGGTGCGGCGGTGGAGGGGGCCGGGTAGGGCGGGGCAAGGGGGATCGGCAGGTGGTGGGTGGCGGACTTCGTGCGGCGCAGGCACTCCAGCACGTGCCTGGTCAGCGCCTCGCGTCGCCGCGACGGGGATTCCTCCGCCTCGGCCCGTTCCCGTGCGTACACGCGGAGCAGGTCGTGCAGGCGGTAGCGGGGCTGGCCGGCGCCGTCCACCTCGGTCGAGGTGAGCATCCCCCGGGCGACCAGCGTCTCCAGCGCCGCATCCGCCTCCAGACCGAAGGCCCCGTCCTGTCCGGACGGGGCCGGGCCGAGGAGGGCTGCGACCGACCATTCCGCGACGCTGTCCAGGCCCGCCAGCCCCAGCAGGCGGAAGGCGTGGCGGGCCGATTCGGGGAGGGCCGCGTAGCTGGGCTCGAAGGTGGCGCGGACGTCCAGGCCGCCCACGACCAGCTCGTCCAGGCCGCGTCCGGCGAGCCGGGTGGCGAGCTCGCTGACCGGCCACACCGGGCGGGTGGCCAGGCGGGCGCCCGCGACCCGGATGGCCAGCGGCAGCCGGCCGCAGGAGCGCAGGATCTGCTCGGCCGCGCCGGGTGCCGTCCCGATGCGGCCGGGGCCGGCCACGCGTTCGAGCAGCATCCGGGCGTCCTTCTCGCCGGGCAGGTCGAGCGCGAGCCGTTCGGCGCCCTCCAGGGCGGGCAGCCGGGAGCGGGAGGTCACCAGGACGGCGCCGCGCGGCGTGCCCGGCAGGAGGGGGCGGAGCTGGGCCTCCTCGACCGCTTCGTCCAGCACGACGAGCACCGCCCGGTCGGCGAGCCGCTGGCGCAGGAGCCGGGCGCGTTCCTCGGCGGAGGCGGGGATGGCGGCGCCGTCGAGGCCGAGGGAGCGCAGCAGCACGTCCAGCAGCTCGCCGGGCTCGCGCGGGCCGCGGGCGTCCTGGCCGAGCCGGACGAACAGCTGGCCGTCGGGGTAGTCGGCGCGCAGAAGGTGGGCGAGGTGGACGGCGAGCGTCGTCTTGCCGATGCCGGGCAGGCCGGAGACGATCACGATGGGCGGGCTGAGGCGTCCCTCCCGGGCTCGCAGCAGCGCCGTCAGCTCGGCGATCTCCGCCTCTCTCCCGACGAAGTCGGCGGTGTCGGCGGGCAGCTGGCACAACCTCCGGAACGGCACGGGCACGCCACCCACCTCCGGGTCCCGCACCCGATGCGGCCCCAGCCCCGCCCACCCCTCGGGACCGCTGTCCGGGTTCGGGGTGGTAGGTGGGCGGCGCGACTCCGAGCGGGCGTCCGGGCCGTCCCGCCCCGGCGGCGCAGCGCGCGGACGGCGCGACTCCGATCGGGCGTCCGGGTCGTCGTGCCCCCGCAGCGTGGCGCGCGGGCGGCGCGGCTCCGGGCGGGTGGCGAGGTCGTCGGAGCCGGCCAGGAGGGCGGCGTGGAGGCGGCGGAGCTCGGGGCCCGGCTCGATGCCGAGCTCGGCGACCAACAACTCGCGGGCCTGGCGGAAGGCGTCGAGGGCTTCGTCGCGCCGCCCGCTGCGGTGCAGGGCGACCACGAGCTGTTCCCATGATCGCTCCCGCAGCGGGTGGGCGGCGACGAGGGCGCGGAGTTCGGCGACGAGGTCTTCACGGCCGAGGGCGAGCCGCACGTCGACCCATTCCGACCGGGCCACTTCCAGGCGTTCTTCCAGCTCGGTGACGCGCGGCGCGAGGGCCCGGCTGAGCGGCACGTCCTCGGCGGGGGTGCCGCGCCACAGGGCGATGGCGGTCGCGTACTCGCGTTCGGCCGCCTCCAGGTCGCCGGCCGCGCGTGCGGCGCGGGCGCGGCGCAGGCCCTCCTCGAACGCGTGGAGGTCGAGCCGCCCCGGCGGCACCTCGCAGACGTATCCGGACCCTTCGGTGCGTACTTCCAGGCCGCTGCCGTCCAGGAGGCGGCGGAGCTGGTGCACGTACGTCTGGATGTTGGCGACGGCGGAGCGGGGCGGGTCGTCCCAGACGGCGGCGATGAGCCGTTCGGTGGAGACGGTGGCGTTGGGGTGGAGCAGGAGGGCGGCGATGACCGCCCGCTGCTTGCGGCTGAGCCGGACCCGGCCTTCGGGGCCGTTGAGGCGGATGGTGCCCAGGATCGCGAAGTCCACCGGTCCTCCCTCGCGCTCGATCCAGAAGATCAGCTTTCCGGAAGGCAGTACACCTCTCGTTAACGGGTTTTGACAATCACGGCAAGCGGCAACACATCACCCATGACACCATCCGTCCCGGGTGTCATAGTGAGTCCATGTCGTACGCCGGCACCGGGCAACAGGACCGCGACGGGCAGGCATCCTCCCCCGCGGAGCACGTCCATCGGCTGCTGAGCGGCTTCTGGCACTCGCAGATCATCTTCGTCCTGGCCCGCCTGCGCGTGGCCGACGAGCTGGCCGCCGGTCCCCGCTCCGCGCACGACGTGGCGGCGGCCGTCGGCGCGGACCCCGGCGCGCTGCTGCGCGTGCTGCGAGCCGCCGCCACGCTCGGCCTGATGGCGGAGACGGAGCCCGACCACTACCGGATGACGGAGGCGGGCGCGTGCCTGCGCTCCGACTCCCCGACCGCGATCCGCGAGCTGGCCGTCGCCTACGGCTCCCCCACGGTGTGGCGGCTGGTCGGGGACTTCGAGCACGCGGTCAGGACGGGCGGGCCGGTCGCGCCCGCGCTGCTCGGCCACTCGTTCTGGGAGCATCTGGCCACCCACCCGGAGGAGGCCGAGCATTTCGCGCTGGGCATGGGCGAGCAGTCGGCGCAGGTCGCCGCGGACGTGGCGGCGGCCGTGGACCCCTCGGCGTACGAGCGGCTGGTGGACGTGGGCGGCGCGTACGGCGTGCTGCTCCTCGCCCTGCTGGACAAGGCCCCGTCGGCGACCGGGGTGCTGCTCGACCGGCCGCCGGTGATCGAGGCGGCCCGGCGGCGGCTGGAAGGCTCGCCGCTGGCCGACCGGATCGATCTGGTGGGCGGCGACTTCCTGGAAGAGGTGCCGAAGGGCGACCTGTACCTGCTGAAGTGGATCCTGCACGACTGGGACGACGAGGACGCGGTGCGCATCCTGGCCGCCTGCCGCCGCTCGGCCGCCCCCGGCGCGCGGCTGCTGCTGGTGGAGATGCTGCTGCCGGAGCCGTGGGCGCCCTCGCACGTGCACCTGTCGGACCTGGCGATGCTCGTGCTGCTCGGCGGCAGGGAGCGGTCGCGGTCACAGTACGCGGAGCTGCTGCGGGCGGGCGGCTGGGAGCCGGAGGAGGTCACCCCCACCTCGGGCCGGTACAGCATTCTGCAGGCGGTGACCAGGCCCTGAGACGCGGCGGCGACCGGCAGGACGTAGGGTCCATTCCAGCGACCCGTTCCCCTGCGAGATGGAAGCCCGCATGACCGTCACACCCGAGCAGTTGCGTGCCCTCGCGACCCGCGCCGAGGCGCTCACGGCCGAGGTCTGGGCACTGTGCGGCGGCACGCCCGGCGACCCGGCCGCGCCCGATCCCCTCGTGGACGCGCGCCAGGCGGCGGGCTGGCTGGCCAGGGCCGCGGAAGATCTGCAACGCTCGGCGGCGGAGCTGGCCCGGCTGCAGGTCCAGCCGTGCGGCCTGCCGTGGGCCGTGTGCCCGGAGCACGGCAACACGCTCACCTCGCGGGCGGGCGTCTCCGAGTGCCGCGTCTGCCACCGCACGTGGAGCTACGACCGGCCGGGCCGGCCGTGCCCGGAGCCGGCCACGTGGAAGGTGATCGACCGGGCGGGCACGGTGACGAGGATGTGCGACGGGCACGTGCTCGGTGCGCGCGCCGCCGCCCAGGACGCCACGTTCGTCCGCATCGACGAGGTCGCCGGCCAGTCCCAGTAATCGGGCCCTTCCCGCGCCGGGAGCTTCGGCGTACAGTACGTAAAGTACGTACTTGACGATCGTTGCGGAGTTTACGACCGTGCAGCCTGCGGAGAGCGAGTTCGTCGACCGGATGGGCCTGGTCATGGAGCGCCTGGGCGCCACGCGCAGCATGGGCCGCCTGTGGGCGTGGCTGATGATCTGCGACCCGCCCGACCCCTCGCTCACCGACCTGGCGGCGGAGCTCAGCCTCAGCAAGACCGCCGTCAGCACGGTCGCCAGGCAACTGGAGGCGGGGGGCATCATCGAGCGCGTCCCGACGGCCGGCCGCGAGCACCGCTACCGGGCGGTCGGCGGCGGGTGGGCGCAGGTCCTGCGGGTCCAGCTGGAGCTGGTCAAGCAGAGCCTGGAGACGCTGGAGTACGGGCTGTCGATCCTCGACGAGGGCCGGGCCGCCCAGCGGGTCCGGCTGGAGGAGACCCGCGACTTCTTCGCCTTCACCGTGCAGGACGGCGACGGGATGCTCCAGCGCTGGCAGGAGTACCGCGACCGATCTTCCTGAGTACGTCTCCATCGAGGGATCGACAACAAGGAGAGGCGATGGCCGACATCGTCGAACGGTACGACATCCCCGTACAACACTTCTGGCTGCACGGGCCCCGATCGGGCCCGGCGGTGGAGTTCGCGGCCGACGCCGGAATGTGGAACGTCTACGGTTACCCGGAGCTGCACGAGGTGCTGGGCGACCCGGCGACGTTCTCCTCCGACACCATGCGGGTGGTCCCCCAGGCCATGCTGCCGTCCAAGGACGACTTCTCCCTGGACGGCTTCATCACCCAGATCGACCCGCCCGAGCACGGCAAGCTGCGCAAGCTGGTCAGCAGCGCCTTCACCCGCAAGGTCGTCGCGGATCTCGAGCCCAGGATCGCCGCGCTCACCCATGAGCTGCTGGACGCGGCGCGTGATCGGGAGCGGTTCGAGCTCGTGGCGGACTTGGCCTACCCGCTGCCGGTCATCGTCATCGCCGAGCTGCTGGGGATCCCGAGCAGTGACCGCGCGCTGTTCAAGCAGTGGGCCGACGCCCTGTTCCAGCGCGATGCGAAGGTCTCCGTCAGCAGGCCGGAGGAGGAGCGGCAGGCGGAGATGGCGGTGGTGATGAAGCCGTGGAAGGAGATGACCGCCTACCTGTCCGGCCACGCCGCCGAGCGACGCCGGCAGCCGCGCGCCGACCTGCTCACCAAGCTGGTCGAGGCCGAGGTGGACGGCGAGCGCCTGCCGGACGGCCAGGTGGTCAACTTCGCGATCGTGCTGCTGATCGCGGGGCACATCACCACGACGATGCTGCTCGGCAACACGGTGCTGTGCCTCGACGCGCACCCGGAGGAGCAGGACCTGGCGCGGGCCGACCGCTCGTCGATCCCGGCCGTCATCGAGGAGTCGCTGCGGCTGTTCACGCCGTTCGCGGCGCTCGGCCGGGCCACCACCCGCGAGGTCGAGCTGGGCGGCGTGACGATCCCGGCCGACCAGCTCGTCATGTGCTGGGCGGCCGCGGCGAACCGGGACCCCCGGCAGTTCCGCGACCCCGAGACGTTCGATCCGCGCCGCGACCCCAACCCGCATCTGGCCTTCGGGCGGGGCATCCACTTCTGCCTGGGCGCCCCGCTGGCCCGGCTGGAGGGGCGGGTCGCGCTGAACATCCTGCTCGACCGGTTCGAGCGGCTGCGCACGGATCCTGATGATCCGGTGGAGTTCATCCCGACGCCGACGATGACGGGCCTGCGGCGGCTCCCGCTCGTCCAGAAGTAAGGGCAGGGCCTCGGCTCCGCGGGGAGCCGGGGCCCGCCTTCAGAAGGTGAAGCCGCCCGGACGGCCGTTGCGGTCGGCGATCAGGCCCGCCAGCGTGGCGATCGCGATCTCCGCCGGCGTGCGGGAGCCGATGTTGAGGCCGATGGGCCGGTGCACCCGGGCCACCTCCTCCGGCGGCACCCCCAGCTCCGCCAGCGCCGAGACGTGCGGCGCGGTGTGGCGGGCGCTGCCCATGATCCCCACCCAGCGGACGGGGAACTTGAGCACGTCCCGCAGGATCGGCCCGATCTCGTCGCGGTGGTGGTCGGTGAGCACCACGTCGGCCGTGCCGTCCAGGTGGTCGTCCAGGCGGGGCACCCGCAGGAACCCCGCCAGGTGCCGCCCGGGGTCGGGCTCGTACAGGACGGTGCGGAAGCCCAGCTCGGCCCCGAACCTCAGCAGGTGATCGGCCACGGGGGAGGCGAAGACGGCGACCAGCGTCCGGCCGCCCTCCGCGGCTGGCGCCGCGCTGTGCGCCACCTCACACGCCGGGTCCTCATCGTGAGTGTGAGTCATACCTCCGTACGTTACGCGCGGCGCCCGGCGCGAGCAGGCCCGCCGTTCACCCGGCGGCGCTCGACTCCCTGACGACGAGCTGGAACGGCGCCACGTACCGGCCGGTGGGGCGCAGGGGCGCCGCGATGCGGCGGACGACCAGCTCGACCGCCTTGGCCGCCATCCACCGGTGGTCGGGGGCCACCGTGGTCAGGGACGGCACCGCGTACGCCGCCGGCGGGACGTCGTCGAAGCCGGCCACCCGCACGTCGCCGGGGACGCGCAGCCCGCGATCGGCCAGCCCGCGCAGGAGGCCGAGGGCGACCGTGTCGGTCACCGCGACGACGCCGTCCACGCCGAGACCGGAGTCGGCCAGGCGGTCGGCGGCGGCGCGCCCGGCCTCCATGCTCATGTCGTCGAGCACGAACAGCAGCGGCGGATCGGCGTCGAGGCCGCGCTCGGCGAGCGCCGCCCGGTAGCCCCGGTAGCGGCGGCTCACCATGTTCACGCCTTCGAGGCTGCCGCCGGTGACGATCGCGATCCGGCGGCAGCCCTGGTCGGCCAGGTGCGCGGTGGCGGCGTGGGTGCCCTCCTCGTTCGGCATGGCGACGTGGTCGAAGCGCCCGCCGAAGTCCTGCTCCCCCAGCATCACGAGGGGGTAGTGGGCGTCGGCGGGCTCCTCCAGCCGGTCGAGCGCGACGGCGCTGAGGATCAGCCCGTCGAACTGCAGGGTGCGGGAGCGGGTGACGGCGTCGGCCTCCCCGCCGGCGTTCGCGCCCGACTCCTCGATCGCGACGTGGAAGCCGCGCCGCCGCGCCTCGGCGATCACGTGGGAGGCGAGGTGCCCGAAGTAGGCGGCCTCGACGTCGGGGACGGCGAGGCCGATCACGCCGGTCCGGCCGGACTTGAGCGTGCGGGCGGAGACGTTGACGCGGTAGCCCGACCGGCGGATGGCCTCCAGCACGCGCCGGCGGACCGGCTCGCTGACCCCGGCGCGGTTGTTGACCACGTTCGACACGGTCATCTTCGACACGCCGGCCAGCCGGGCGACGTCCTCCATGGTCACCATGCGCTCTCCCCTGCCATGACGGCTCAGCCGACCCGGCCCTCGACCGTGACGAACGAGTGCGCGGGCAGGTGCACGCGCAGCCCGCCGTTCGTGGCCTTGACCTGCTCGTACGCGCGCGGGGCGACGGTCTCGGGCGCGCCCGGCGTGTTGTGCGCCTGCAGCTCGCCGGCCGTGAGGATGCGCGAGCGCACGTCCGCCACGGTGCCGCCGCGCAGGTCCAGCTCGACGTCGGCGGCGGCGTCCGCGTCCAGGTTGGACAGCGAGATCAGCACCTTGCCGTCCTTGCGGCTGGCCGACACCGACACGGTCGTCAGGCTCGTCCCCTCGACGTCGCGCGTGGGCAGCGCGTCCTTGACGTCGACCCGGAGGGAGGCGGCGTCCTGGTGGCCCTTGTTCATCTCGAACACGTGGTAGGTCGGGGTGAGCACGAGCGCCTTGGTGTCGGGGTCGGTGAGGATCATGGCCTGGAGCACGTTGACCGTCTGGGCGATGTTGGCCATGACGAGGCGGTCGGCGTGGCGGTGGAAGATGTCGAAGTGCACGCTGGCCACGAGGGCGTCGCGCAGCGTGTTCTGCTGGTAGAGGAAGCCCGGGTTGGTGCCCGGCTCGACGTTCCACCAGGTGCCCCACTCGTCCAGCACCAGGCCCACGGCCTTGCCGGGGTCGTAGCAGTCCATGACGTTGGAGTGGCCGGTGATCAGCTCGTCCACGTACGCGGCCTTGACCATCGTGCGGTAGTAGTCGTCGGTGCCGAACACGGTGGCGTCGCCCTTGTCGTGCCACGGGCCGGGGATCGTGTAGTAGTGGAACGACAGCGCCTGCATGAACCCGTTCGGCCGGTAGGCGCAGCCCAGCTCGCCGAGCTGCTTCATCAGCGTCTCGGTCCAGGCGTAGTCGCCGGCGTTCGCGCCGGCGGCGATGCGGTAGAGCTTGTTGTCGCCGTGGTCGCGGCAGTAGGTGCCGAACCTGCGGGCCTCGGCCGCGTACTGCTGGGCGGACATGTTGCCGCCGCAGCCCCACGCCTCGTTGCCGAGCCCCCAGAAGCGCACCTTCCACGGCTGCTCGCGGCCGTTGCGCTTGCGCAGCCGCACCATCGGGGAGTCGCCGTCGCGGGTGAGGTACTCGACCCAGTCGCTCATCTCCTTGACGGTGCCGGAGCCGACGTTGCCGCTGATGTACGGCTCCGCCCCCAGCAGCTCGCACAGCGCCATGAACTCGTGGGTGCCGAAGTGGTTGTTCTCCTCGACGTTGCCCCAGTGGGTGTTGACCATCGCCGGGCGCTCGTCCTTCGGCCCGATGCCGTCCATCCAGTGGTACTCGTCGGCGAAGCAGCCGCCGGGCCAGCGCAGGTTGGGGATGTTCAGCGCCTTGAGGGCGTCCACGACGTCGAGGCGGATGCCGCCCTCGTTGGGGATCTCGCTGTCCTCGCCCACGTAGAAGCCGCCGTAGATGCACCGGCCCAGGTGCTCGGCGAAGTGACCGTACAGGTGCCGGTTGATCACCGGGCCGGTCACGTCGAGGTTGATGACGGCGGGCACGACGTTGTCGCTCATCGGAGCACCATTCTCACACGGGAAGTTTATCGGTAAAACGCGGAGCCACTTTATCGATACATATCCGGCTGTCAAGACCCTGGCGCCGCCTCCGTTCGGCTAGGGTCGCCGGGACGCATCGGGCGGAAGGAAGCGCGGCCACGTGAACCTGGGCATCATCGGGCAGGCCACCGGGCTGTTCGCCGTCACCAACATCGACGACCTCCTCGTCCTGGCGCTGTTCTTCGCCCAGGGAGCCGGCCGGCGGGGCGCCGCCCGCCGCGTCGTGGCGGGGCAGTACCTGGGCTTCCTCGGCCTGCTCGCCGTGGCCGTCGCCGCCGGGTTCGGCGCCGCGCTCCTGCCGCCCGCCGCCGTCCCCTACCTCGGCCTGCTCCCCCTCGCGCTCGGGATCAAGGCCGCGTGGCAGGCGTGGCGGGACCGCCACGACGGCGACGACCCGGCGGACCGGCCCGCGGGCGGGCCGAAGGTGCTGGAGGTCGCCGCGGTCACCTTCGCCAACGGCGGCGACAACATCGGCGTGTACGTGCCCGTCTTCGCCACCGCCGGCCACGGCGGGACGGCCGTCTACGCGGCCGTCTTCCTCGTCCTGGTGGCGGTCTGGTGCGCCGCTGGGCGCTTCCTCGCCACTCGGCGGGTGGTCGCCGAGGCGCTCAGCCGATGGGGCCACGTGCTGCTGCCGCTGGTCCTGATCGGCCTCGGCCTGTTCATCCTGACGGACGGCGGCGCCTTCGGCCGGTAGCCCCGATCACGATGAGTACCCACCCCGCCATGGCGTCTTAGGCAAGGTTAGCCTAACCTTAGGTCCATGACCGAGGAGATCTCTCTCCGCGGCGCGGAGCTTCGCCTCAGCTACCACGGCACCCCCGTGGTCGAGGACGGTCGCATCACCCTGCGGCCGGGCCACGTGACCGCCCTGGTGGGCCCGAACGGCAGCGGCAAGTCCACGCTGCTGCGCGCGCTGTCCAGGCTGCACCGCCCCGACAGCGGCGCCGTGACGCTGGGCGACGGCGCGGACGCGCTGGCCCTGTCCGCACGCGACTTCGCCTGCCGGGTGACGCTGCTCGCGCAGAGCCGCCCCACGCCCGGCGGCGTGTGCGTGCGCGACGTCGTCGGCTACGGCCGCCACCCCTACCGGCGCCGCTGGCGGGCCGCCGACCCCGACGGCGGCGCCGCCGTCGAGCGGGCCATGGCGCTCACCGGCGTCACCCGGATGGCGGACCGGCCGGTGGACGAGCTGTCCGGCGGCGAGCTGCAGCGCGTCTGGCTGGCCACCTGCCTGGCCCAGGACACCGGCGTCCTGCTGCTGGACGAGCCCACCACGTTCCTCGACCTGCGCTACCAGGTCGAGCTGCTCGACCTCGTCCGCGACCTCGCCGACGAGCACGGGGTGGCGATCGGCGTCGTCCTGCACGACCTCAACCAGGCCGCCGAGATCGCCGACCACGTGGTGCTCCTGCACCGGGGCCGCATCCGCGCGGACGGCCCGCCCGCCGACGTCCTCACCGAGGACCTGCTCACCGACACATACGGCATCCGCATCGAGGTCAGCCACGACCCGAGGACGGGCACCGTGACCACCCGCCCCATCGGCCGCCACAGCAGAACCGTCCCCGTAACGACATGACAGGAACAACCATGCGCAGTGCCCTGACGGCACCTTTCGCCGCCCCCTTGACCGCTCTGGCCGCCGTCGTCGTGCTCGCCGCCTGCGGCACGACCGAGGCCCCCGTGACGGAGCAGACCACGGGCGCCTCCGCCTCCGTGTCGGCGAGCGCGGGCCCCGTCACCGTGACCGACGCCCGCGGCAAGCAGGTCAAGCTCGACCGCCCGGCCGCCCGGGTCGTCAGCCTGGAGTGGGGCGAGACGGAGATGCTGGTCAGCCTGGGCGTCATGCCGGTCGGCGCGGCCGACGTGAAGGGGTACGCCACCTGGGACACCGCCGCCAAGCTCGACTCCTCGGTCAAGGACGTCGGCATGCGGCAGGAGCCGAGCATCGACTCCATCAGCGCCCTGTCGCCCGACCTGGTCGTCATGGAGTCCGACGACGAGGAGCTGGCCGCGCAGCTGGAGAAGTTCGTGCCGGTGATCGTGGCCAAGGGCAGCGACGCCGCCGACAACCTCAAGCGCATGCGCGACGACCTGAACATGATCGCCACCGCCGTCGGCAAGACCGACGCGGCCACCAAGCTGATGTCCGACTTCGACGCGGCGATGGCCGACGGCAAGGCCAAGCTCGCCGCCGCGGGCGCCGCCGGCAAGCCGTTCGTCATGGCCGACGGCTGGAAGCAGGGCAGCACGATCTCCGTGCGGCTGTTCGGCAAGGGCTCGCTGGTGTCGGAGGTGGCCACGCAGCTCGGGCTGAAGAACGCCTGGACCGGCAAGGTCGACGGCCAGTGGGGCCTGGGCACCACGGACGTCGAGGGCCTGAGCGTGCTCAAGGACCCGGACCTCCGCTTCTTCTACAACGCCTCCGACGGTGAGGACGTCTTCGCCGACGGGCTCGACAAGAACGCGATCTGGAAGTCGCTGCCGTTCGTCGAGAAGCAGCAGGTCACCAAGCTCCCCGACGGCATCTGGACGTTCGGCGGGCCCCTGTCCTGCCGGCAGTTCGCCGACGCGCTGGTGAAGGCGTACACCGGTTGAGCACGGACGTCCTGACCCCGGCGCCGCCCGGGACGCCGCTGCGGCGGCTGGGCGTCGCCGGGGTCTTCCTCCTCGCCCTAGCCGCCACCGTCCTGGTGGCGGCCGTGCACCTCACGCAGGGCACCTCCGCCATCGGCGCGCTCGACCTGCTGGCGCTGCCGTTCGGCGACTCCGGCAATGCCGAGGAGGCCGCCCGCGTGCTGCTGGCCTCGCGGCTGCCCCGGCTGCTGGCCGGCGTCTGCGTCGGCGTCGCGCTCGGCGTGGCGGGCGCGCTGCTGCAGTCCGTCGCCCGCAACGCGATGGCCGCGCCCGACACGCTGGCCGTCAGCTCGGGCGCGTACCTGGCCGTCGCCGCCGCGGCCGCGTTCGGGCTGACGCTGCCCGTCGCGGTGTCGGGCGGGCTCGCGCTGTTCGGCGGGCTGGCCGCCGCCGCGCTGGTGCTGGCGCTGTCGGCCGGCGGGCGCACCGGCACCACCCGGCTCATCCTCGCCGGTACGGCCACGTCGCTGGCCCTCAGCTCGCTGACGAACCTCGTCATGATCCTGTTCGAGCAGGAGACCACCGGCCTGTTCGCGTGGGGCAGCGGCTCGCTCGTCCAGAGCGACCTCGACGCCGTCACCCAGGTCGGCCCGCTCATCGCGCTCGCGCTCGCCGCGGCGGTGCTGGCCGGCCCCCGCCTGGACATCCTCGGCCTGGGCGACGACACCGCCACCGTCCTCGGCGTGAACGTGCGGCGGCTGCGCCTGTGGCTCACCCTGCTGGCCGTGCTGCTCGCCGCGGCGGCCGTCACGATCGCCGGCCCGATCGGCTTCGTCGGCCTGTGCGCGCCCGTCGTCGTGCGGCTGCTGCCGAAGTCCGTCCCCGGGCTGCACCGGCACCGCATGCTGCTGCCCCTGTCGGGCATCGCGGGCGTGCTCATCATGCTGGGCTCCGACATCCTGCTGCGGGCCGCGCTCGGCGCGCAGGCCGGGGTGGAGGTGCCGCCCGGCGTCGTGACCACCGTGATCGGCGCGGCGGTGATGATCTGGCTGGCCCGCCGCTACCGCGACGCGGGCCCCACCCGCAAGCCGCCCGCCGTGCGCACCGGCGGGGCCCGCTCGCGCGCGGCCTTCCTCGCCGTGACCGGCCTCTGCGCCGCCCTGCTCGCGGGCGCGATCGTGCTGGGGCTGCTCGGCGGCGACCGGTGGCTACTCACCGGCGACGTGTTCAACTGGCTCCAGGGACGCAGCGGGCGCGCGCTCACGTACGTGCTCGACCAGCGCTGGCCCCGGGTCGGCGCCGCCGTCCTCGCCGGCGCCGCCCTCGCCGTGGCGGGCGCGGCCGTGCAGGCCGTGTGCCGCAACCCGCTCGCCGAGCCCGGCGTGCTCGGCGTCACCACCGGCGCCGGCGTCGGCGCCGTCGGGCTGATCACGCTCGCGCCGACGGCCGGCATCTGGGCGATGTCCGCCGCGGCCGGCACCGGCGCGCTCGTCGCGTTCGGCCTCGTGTACGGGCTGGCGTGGCGCGGCGGGCTCAGCTCCGACCGGCTCGTCCTCATCGGCGTCGCCATGCAGGCCGCCTGCACCGCCATCACCGTGCTGATCATCGTCCTGTCCGACCCGTGGAACACGGCCAAGGCCCTGACCTGGCTGTCCGGCTCCACCTACGGGCGGGTGCCCGTGCAGCTCGTCCCCGTCCTGCTCGCGCTGGCCCTCGTCGTCCCGCTGCTGGTGTGGCTGCGCCGCGACCTCGACCTGCTCGCCCTGGACGAGGACACGCCGCGCGTCCTCGGCGTCCCCCTGGAGCCCGTCCGGCTGGGCGCCCTCGCCGGCGCGGTGCTGCTCACCTCCACGGCGGTCTCGGCGGTCGGCGTCGTCGCGTTCGTCGGCCTGGTGGCCCCGCACGCCGCCCGCGCCCTGGTCGGCGCCCATCACGCCCGCGTGCTGCCGGTCGCGGCGCTGATCGGGGCGCTGCTGGTCAGCCTGGCCGACACACTCGGGCGTACCGTGATCGCGCCGGCACAGGTGCCGGCGGGGCTGGTGACGGCGCTGATCGGGACGCCGTACTTCGTGTACCTGCTGTGGCGGGCGCGCGCCTGACCCCGATCCGGCGCGCGCTCAGTCGAACGGGCGGGCGACCTCGTCCAGCGCCAGCACCGTGAGCTCGTACAACGATCGGGTCTCCCGATCGGCGCACCACCACTGCGTGGCCACGCGCATCGCGGCCAGGAACGCGGCGGTGATCATCTCGGGCCGCACGTCCCCCGGCTGCTCCCGCCCGGCCACCGCCTGGCTCAGCTCGCGCTCCAGCCGCACCCGCCCGGCGAGCTGCCTGGCCAGCAGCGAGGGGTGGTTCATGGCCAGGCGGGCCCGCTGGTGCCATTCCCTGTCGGGCCCGCCGGTCTCGGAGTAGAGAATCTGCAACGCGCCGCGCAGCGCCTGCCAGGCGGTCCGGCCGGCCGGCTGCTCGCGCACCCGGGTCACGAGGGTGTCGAGGCGCTGCTCGTCGCCGTACAGCAGCGCGTCCTCCTTGCCGTCGAAGTAGTTGGAGAACGTGCGGCGGGAGATGTTGGCGGCGTCGGCGATGGCTTCGACGGTGACGTTGTCGAGGCCGTGCTCGACGGTGAGCCGCAGCGCGGCCTCGTGCACGGCCTGCCGGGTCTGGGCCTTTTTGCGTTCCCGGAGACCTGTTGTGTTGCCCATGATGAGCACAGCTTACCCAACGGGAATAAATGCTCAATGCGCAAAGTTGCCCCATGTGCATGTAAGGTGTCCGGGTTGATCTCTTCCCTCTAGAACGTGAAACGGAGGTCGCGCGTGAGTGCACAGCCGGCAGCGCCGCCCGCAGCGGCGGAGCCGATGACCCACCGCCAAATCCTCGAAGCTCTCAGCGGCCTGCTGCTGGTCCTGTTCGTCGCCATGCTCAGCGGCACCATCGTCTCGGTGGCGCTGCCCCAGATCATCGGCGCGCTGGACGGCACGCAGTCGCAATACACCTGGGTCGTCACGGCGTCGCTGCTGGCCTCGACCGCCTCGACCCCCATCTGGGGCAAGCTCGCCGACCTGTTCAACAAGAAGCTGCTGCTCCAGATCGCCATCGTGATCTTCATGCTCAGCTCGCTGGCCTGCGGCTTCGCCCAGAACACCGGCCAGCTCATCGCGTTCCGCGCGCTGCAGGGCCTCGGCATGGGCGCGCTGCAGATCCTCGCCCAGGTCGTCATCGCCGCCATGATCTCGCCCAAGGAACGCGGCCGCTACAACGGCTACCTCGGCGCCGTCATGGCCGTCGCCACCGTCGGCGGACCGCTGCTCGGCGGCCTCATCGCCGACACCTCCTGGCTCGGCTGGCGCTGGTGCTTCTTCATCGCCGTGCCGTTCACCATCGCCGCGTTCGCGCTGCTGGCCAAGACCCTGCACATCCCCACCGTGCGGCGCGCCAACGTCAGCATCGACTACTGGGGCGCCACCCTCATCGCCGCCGGCGTCAGCATCCTGCTCATCTGGGTCACCTTCGTCGGCAACGACTTCGACTGGCTGTCCTGGCAGACCGCCGCGCTCGCCGGCGGCGGCGTGGTGCTGCTCGCCCTCGCCACCTGGGTCGAGTCGATCGTCAAGGAGCCGGTCGTGCCGCTGCACGTCATCCGGCGCCGCACCCCCGCCCTGGCCATCCTGGCCAGCCTCGCGGTCGGCATGGCCATGTTCGGCGGCTCGGTCTTCCTCGGCCAGTACTTCCAGATCGGCCGCGGCTTCAGCCCCACCGAGGCGGGCCTGCTGACCATCCCCATGATGGCCGGCGTGCTCTTGTCGTCCACGATCAGCGGCCGGATGGTGTCCAACACCGGCAAGACCAAGCCGTACATCCTCGTCGGCCTGGTCGTCCTGCTGGCCGGATTCGGGGGCCTGGCCACCATCGACCACCAGACCTCGCTGGTGCTCATCTCTCTCTACATGCTCGCCGTCGGCATCGGCGTCGGCATGTCCATGCAGAACCTCGTCCTCGTCATCCAGAACACCGTCCCCCTCAGCGAGATCGGCGCCGCCAGCGGCGCGGTCACGTTCTTCCGCTCGCTCGGCGGCACCGTCGGCGTGTCGGTGCTCGGCGCGGTGCTCGCCAACCAGGTCGCCACCAGCATCACCGAAGGGCTGGCCAAGGCCGGGATCCCGGTCGGCGGCGACGCCGCCGCGGCCGGCGGCAGCCTCAACATCGCCGCGCTGCCCGAGCCGATCAAGGAGATCGTCAGGGCCGCGTACGGCGACGCCACCGGCCACATCTTCCTCATCTCGGCGGCCATCGCCGTCGTCGGCCTCATCGCCGCCGCCTTCCTCAAGCCCGCCAAGCTCCGCGACAGCCTCGACCTGCCGGCGCCCGCGCCCAAGGAGGAGGCCGTCACGGGCGCCTGACGCCCGCCCTCACGGGCCTTGGACGCCCATCCTTCTCGGACCAGGAAGGCCGCGTTCCCCGAAATCGCCCTCGGGGACGCGGCCTTCCGCCCCTACAGCACCGAACGGACCGCGTCCTCGGACCGGCCGATCACCGCGGACCCGTCATCGGCCGTGATGATCGGCCGCTGGATCAGGATCGGGTTCTGCGCCAAAGCCCTGATCCACCGGTCCCGCGCCATCGCATCCCGCGGCCACCCGTCCAGCCCCAGCTCGGCCGCCCGCGCCTCCCCCGTCCGCGTGATGTCCCACGGCTCCAGGCCGAGCCTGGACAGCACCTCGCGCAGCTCCGGCTCGCTCGGCGGGTCCTCCAGGTAGTGGCGCACGGTGTACTGGGCGGACTCGGCGTCCAGGACGGACAGCGCGGAGCGGCACTTCGAGCACGCGGGGTTGATCCAGATCTCCATGCCAGTAGACGGTATCGGGCTCTTCGCGTGGAAGGCGCCTGCCGGACGCTCGTCATGGAAACAGTCGAGATCGGGTCAGCACTCTTCCCGCCCCGCCCCGGCCGCCGTCCCCGCGCGTGCCGCCCTCGCTATAACGAGAGCCGCACCGATCCTTCATGACGAGAGGCGCACCGATCGCCATGACGAGAGGCGCACCGATCTCCGCCGAGCCGAGGGAGGCCCCCGTGACCCGACGCATCGCCACCGCCCTCGGCCTGGTCGCCGCCCTGTGCGTACCGGGCCAGGCGGTCGCCGAGCCCCCGCCTCCCCCGGCACTGCGCCCGGCATCGAATCCGGCACTGCAGCCGGCGCTGCACCCGGCACCGCAGACGGCACTGCGCCCGGCATCGCACCCGACACTGCAGACGGCACCGCAGCAGGCATCGCAGCTGGCACTGCAGCCGACGCCTCGCCCGCTCGATCTCGTGCTGGACGGCGGCTCGTTCACGCTCCAGGACGCCTTCGCGATCCTCGACGGGCGTCCCGTGTCGGCGCGGCTCGCGCCCTCCGCCCGTACCGCGATGGCCAGGACCCGGGCCGGCGCGCTGGCCGCCCTGGACGACCAGCGCGTCTACGGCTGGAACCAGGCGCTGGGGCCGCTCAAGGACCGGCCGCTCACGACGGAGCAGCAGGAGCGGTTCCAGCGCAACATCCTGCGCTCCCACGCCGCCGGCGTCGGCGAGCCGCTGCCGGACGACGTGGTCAGGCTGGCCCTCGTCCTGAAGGCGAACCAGCTCGCCAGGGGCCATGCCGGCGTCCGCCCGGAGGTGCCGCAGCGGCTGCTGGACCTGGTCAACGCCGGAGTCGTGCCCCGGATGCCGCAGATCGGCTCGCTCGGCACCGGCGACCTGCAGCCGCAGGCCGCGGCGGGCCTGGCGGCCATCGGCGAGGACGCCCCCGTGCGTTACCGCGGCCAGGAGGGGCCCGCCTCCGAGCTGCTGCCGCGGGCCGGCCTGCCCAGGGACTTCACCCTCCAGGCCGGGGAGGCGCTGCCGATCGTCAGCGGCAGCACCGTGCTGGCCGCCACGCTGGCGCACGCCGTGCACCGCGCCACCGCGCTCGCCGACCAGGCGGAGGGGGCGTTCGCCCTGTTCATGGAGGCGACCAGGGCCGAGCGCGGCGCGCTGGACGCCCGTACCCACGCCGAACGCCACATCCCCGAGGAGAGCGCGGTCGCCGCCCGGCTGCGCGCGATGGTGGCGGGCTCGCGCTGGATGACGGCGGAGGGCCGCCGCCGGCTCAGCCCCGAGCCCCGCGTCCAGGACGCGGTGTCGGTACGGGCGGCGCCGCACGTCCTCGCCGGCCTCCGGCACACGCTCGCGGACGCCCGCCGCGCCCTGACCCGCGAGGCCAACTCCTCCACCTTCAACCCGCTGGTGTTCCGGCGCGAGCGGGGACCGGGGTACGAGTTCGTGATGGGCGGCAACTGGGACGGTTCCGTCATGGGCCACCTGGCCGACACCCTGAACGCGGAGATCACCGACGTCGCCGTCCTGTCCCAGGAACTGTCCGCCCGTCTGCTGTCCCCCAGGTGGAGCTACGGCCTCCCGGCGAACCTGGCCGGCCCGCCCGTCGGCCTGAACTCCGGCCTGGTGCAGGTGCAGACGGTGGCCGCCGCCCTGATCCCCGAGATGCAGGCCAGGGCCACCCCGGCCGGCACCCTGTCCCGCCCGGTCAAGGACGGCCAGGAGGACCACAACCCGATGGCCATGGCCTCGGCCCGCCACCTGCATGAGAACCTCGACCGGCTGGAGATCGTCCTGGCCGTCCAGTACCTGATGTCCGCCCAGGGCATCGACCTCATCGCCGACCGGATGACGGGCCTCCCCCTGGCCACCACCACGAGCGGGTTGCTAACGGAACTCAGACGCTACGTGGCACCGCTCGCCGACGACCGCTACCAGACCCCCGACCTGGAACGAGCGATCTGGCTGGTCCGCAACCGGCGGCTGCTGCCGTCCGGGTTCAGGCGATCCGGTACGCCCGGATGACGGTCTGCTCGACCGTGTTGCCCGTCATGTCCGTCGACTTTGCCCGTAGCGACACGAACCCCGGCGTGTCCGGGTGCCGGAGCACGATGGCGGGGCCGCGTACCTGTGCCTTCTGCCAGGTGGCGCCGTCGTCGTAGGAGACCTCGACCGACAGCGTGCGCGGGCGGGTCGCCGTGCTGCCCGGCAGCCGGTGCACCGTCACCGGGACGGTGAAGCGGCGGCCGGCCGGGGCCGTGTTGTGGGCGTCCAGGGCGGGGGTGAAGCGGACCACGGACACCGGGAGGCGGGTGAGGGCGGGTGTGGTGTCGGAGTGGAACGTCCAGGTCGCCGACACGCGGGTGGACAGGGTGGCGGGGGCGCCGCGTTCGGCCTCGGCGGCCAGCCGGTACGTGGCCCGGCCCGCCGGTACGGGGAGGTCGGCGGTCAGGGACGGCGACTCGGCCACCGGCTTGCCGTCGCGGTGGAGGGTGAGGTGTTCGGTGGCGCGGGTGGAGAGGCCGAGGGCGCCGCGGCCGTCGCCGAACAGGTGGAGGTCGGCCGAGATGACGTCGCCGGTCCTGCTGAGGCTGTCGCCGGGCTGGTCGCCGGTCGGGAGTGCGGGCCGAAGACGCCGCGGTTCCACCGCTCGGTCGTGGTGCGGCCGGCCGGGTAGTGCGTGAAGCCGGACTCGAAGCGGTTGAGCCGGCCGTCGGAGCCGTACTCGAACAGGTGGTGCTGCCAGCGGATGCCGTCGTCGGTGTTGACGTACTCGGTGCGGGTGGACGGGAGCTCGGTCGGGACGGTGGCCAGGCTGGAGGGGATGCTGCCGCGGCGCGGCCAGGCCTGGCTGGTGGTCTCGGCGGTGGCGTCCGGCAGGTGGGCGGCGTAGTCGCGGCGGACGACGGCCAGGTTCTCGGGGTTGACGGAGCGTTCGAAGCCGGTGGGCAGGCGTCCTGGCTCGAACCAGGCGAGCCGGTAGTCGGAGGTGCCGGCCGTCCACTGGCCCGTCACCATGCTGAGCAGCCGGTCGTCGGCGCGGTCCGGGCCGAGCTGGACGGTGAAGAGCCGGTCGAAGGAGCGGCCGAGCCAGCTGCGCGCGAACCCGCCGCCGGGCTCCCGCCACTGGTAGACGACCTGGGCGAGGCTCGGTGTGGCGCCGTCCGCGGGGGGCCGGACCAGCAGCGGGCGGCCGAGCCGGGCGTCGGCCTCGATCGTGCGGTCGCGGTCGAGGATCACCTCGGGCTGGACGAGCAGGGTGAGGCCGGTTTCGTCCAGGACCACGGTGTCCACGGACCATCTGCCCTTGGGCAGCCGGGCGCGGTAGGTGCTCTCGCCGCCGAACACGATGATCGGCTGCGTCTCGGCGTCCAGCCGGGCGATCGACATCTCGAAGTCGCCAGTGGCGGCGCCGCTCCTGTCGGTGTGGCGGACGGTCAGCTCGTAGCTCTCGACTTCCTTCTCCACGCCGACGGGGGTGCTGACGTGCACACCGCCGGGGGCGGTGGCGACGACGTACCCGCCGAGCAGGCCGTCGGGGACGTCGGCCCGCGTGTCGGCGGTGACCGTCGCCTCGGCCTGCCCGCCGGCGGGGACGGTCAGCGTGGCCGGGCTGACGGAGAACGCCGCGCCGGCCTGGGACTCCAGGGTGAGCGTGACGGAGGCGGCGGACGGGTTGCGGTAGACGAGCTTGCGTGCCACCGGACGGTCGTCGTCGTGGGGCCACGCCTGCCGGCCGAAGCCGAGCGTGGCCGGCTCGGCGGTCACGGACTGGGCGGTCGCGCGGTCCACGTTCACGCGGCCGGCGCCCTGCGTGAAGACGCCGGTCCCGGCGGCCGGCTCGGCGGAGGCCATCAGCGCGGCCTTCAGCAGGCCGCCCGTCCAGTCCGGGTGTTGTCCCGCGAGGATGGCCGCGGCGCCCGCCACGTGCGGGGTGGCCATCGAGGTGCCGGACTTCGTGACGTACGGGCCGGAGCCGGGGCTGTCCTTGCCCCGCGCGGCCGTGATCTCGACGCCGGGGGCGGTGATGTCCGGCTTGACCTCGCCGGCCGGGCCCGGCCCCCGGCTGGAGAACGGCGCGGGCTCGTCGGAGGCGTTCACCGCGCCCACGGCGAGGGCCGCGCCGGCCGAGGCGGGGCTGCTGACCGCGCGTTCCTGGCCCGCGTTGCCGGCCGCGGCGACGAAGAGCGTGCCGTACTGCTCGCTGAGCGTGCGCACCGCCTGCTCCAGCGGGTCCTCCTCCGGCGTGTCGGCGGTGCCGAGGCTCATGTTGACCACCTTCGCGCCCTGCTCGGCGGCCCACTGCATGCCGGCCAGGATCGCGGAGTCGGTGCAGTAGATCTCCTCGCACACCCGCCCGTCGAGCAGCTCGGCGTCCGGCGCGACGCCGCGGTAGCGGCCGCCGGACGCGGCGCCGCTCCCGGCGATCGTGGAGGCGACGTGCGTGCCGTGCCCGACGAGGTCGCGCTCGTCGGGCGCCTCGGTGAAGTCCTTCCTGGCGACGACCTTGCCCGCCAGGTCGGGGTGGGTGGCGTCGATCCCCGTGTCGAGCACCGCGACCTTGACGCCGGCGCCGGTGTGGCCCTTCGCCCAGGCCGCGGGCGCGCCGATCTGCGGGACGCTGACGTCCAGCGACACCTTCCTGCGCCCGTCCAGCCAGATCTTCGAGCCGGGGGTCAAAGACCGGCGGCGGGTGAGGTCCTGCCAGAACGCGTCGGGACGGGCCTCGACCGCGTACCCGCCGACGGCGGTGAGCGGCGTGACCGCTCCGGCCGCGGCCATCGTCCTGGGCTGCCCGGCGCCGGTGACGATGAGCGGCACGCTGCCCCGCCGGTCGTCGTAGCCGGATTCGAGCAGCCCCGTGACGTCGAACAGCCTCGGGTCGAGGCGGCCCGCCCGCAGCAGCGGCCGGGCGTCGCTGGGGACGATCCGCAGCCGGCCGCCGCTCTCACTCGTGGTGAACGTGATGTCGTCGCGCCCGGCACCCGCCTTGATCACCGCGCCGCCCCCGTCCATGACGGTGACCCGGTCGCCGGTGATGAGGGTGACGGTCCGCCCGGCGGAGACCTCCCCCTCGGCGGCGGCGGGGCCCGCCACCGCACCGGCGGGGGCGGGTGGCGCGGCGACCAGGGCGGCGGCGAGCGCTAACGCCCCCGCGGTCCCGCGCTTCGTCCTCATTCGCATGTACGTGCTCCCGATCGTGGAAAGCGGATCACTGTCTCTCCACCGATCGGCACGATCGCTTTCACGCGGCGTCGGCCCGACCTGAAAGTTTCACCATCGTCAATCCGGGCTGTTAGGCCCTGACCGGCCACGACGCCGTCCTCCGAAAATTGGGCCCCCGGAGCGCATTGACGAGCGGAAAGCGCTTTCCTAGCGTCGCTGTCGTTCACTCCCATGCAAGTCGTTCACATACGTGAACGGCTGGCACGCACAGCACCTACAGACAACCCGCAGTAGGTAGGAGCACACTCATGCGTACATCACGACGTGTCCTGACAGTCGTCACCGGCCTGGCCGCCGCGGCCGCAGGACTGACCGCGGCGACCGCGACCCCCGCCGCGGCCGACACCCCGCTGGTCGGCTGGGCCACGCAGGGCGGCGGGACCACCGGCGGCGGCAGCACGCCCCCACGACCGTCTCCTCCGCCTCCGCGCTGACGAGCGCCCTGTCGTCCGGCTCCGCCGCCGTGATCAGGGTCTCCGGGACGATCTCCTGCTCCGGCATGCTCCGCGTCACCTCGAACAAGACCGTCATCGGCAACGCGGGCGCGACCATCTCCGGGTGCGGCTTCAACGTGTCGCAGGCGTCGAACGTCATCATCCGCAACCTCACCTTCAGGAACTGGAACGACGACGGCATCAACGTCCAGTACTCGACCCGGGTCTACATCGACCACAACTCCTTCAGCAACGGCTACGACGGCGCCGTGGACATCAAGCGGTCCAGCGACTACGTCACCGTCTCCTGGAACCGGTTCTTCGACCACGACAAGACCATGCTGCTCGGCCACAGCGACAGCAACGGCTCCGAGGACCGCGGGCACCTGCGGGTGACGTACCACCACAACTGGTTCGACGGCACCAACCAGCGCCACCCGCGCGTGCGCTTCGGCAACCCGGTGCACGTCTTCAACAACTACTACGGCAACGTCGGCAGCTACGGCGTCGCCTCCACCCAGGAGGCCGGCGTGCTCGTCGAAGGCAACTACTTCGAGAACACCGACGACCCGTACCACCTCGGCGAGGGCAGTTCCCCGGCCGGCAGCCTGGTGGCGCGGAACAACCACTTCGTCAACTCCGGCAGCGGGCAGGCCGGTGGCAGCGTCAAGTCGATCCCGTACTCGTACTCGCTCGACAGCGCCTCCAGCGTCAAGTCCATCGTGACGGCGGGCGCCGGCGCGGGCCGCATCACCATCCCCTGACCGCCTGCCCCGGGTCGTGAGCGCGGCCGGCCGCCCGCGCTCACGGCCTCACCGCGACGTGACCCCGAGGGGGCTGCGGGGCCCGGCAGCGGGGCGGGGCGCAGGGCGCGGGCCAGGCCGGCCGCCACCGGGGCGACCGCCATCGCGGCGAGGGCGGTCAGCAGGGCGTAGCCGTACGGGCCGCTCTGCGAGGCGTGGTCGTAGTGGCGCAAACCGACCAGCAGGTAGACGGACCAGATCAGCAGCGGCCCCGCGAGCCCGGCGACGACGCCCGTCCCCGTGCTTCGCTCCCGCCACGCCGTCCAGGCCGCGATGGCGGCGACCAGCGCGGCCGGACCGTACAGGCCCATCTCGAACTCGGGGAGGTCCATCATCCAGCCGCCCGTCGCCTCCTCCGCCGTGAACAGCAGGACGAAGGCGGACAGCCCCACCCAGATGCCGGGGCGCCCGAGGGCCGCCGTGGCGCCCGCGGCGCCGATCGCGCCGCCCGCGAGGGCGGCGAGCAGGGCGAGCAGCGCCTCCCGCGACCCCGCCCCGAGCGCCTGCGCGTACTGGACGGGCCCGCCGGCCACGACGCACCCGAGCCAGGCGGCCAGCGGCACGGCGACGAACCCGCCGCGCTCCCGAGTCGCGACCGACCTCCCGCGCTCCCCGGCCGCGACCCGCCCCTCACGCTCCCTGAGCACTCTGGTCGCCGTCAGCGTGGCCACGACGACCGCGGCGGCGGGGTACCAGGCGGCCCTGGTCAGGTCGCGGTAGAGGCCGGGGCCGTCCCACTCGTGGTAGTCCTCCCACAGCGTCATCCCCGCCGCCTTCGCGATGACGAGCTGCGCGCAGCACAGCACGGCCCCGAGCACACCGGCCGTCACCAGCGTGCGGGTGGCGGGCCGGCCCCAGCGGGCAGCTCGCGGGCGGCGAGCACGTAGGCGAGCACGGCGCCGGCCGGCCAGCCGGGCCAGCCGGCCATGGCGTCGGCGAAGTCGGCGCCGTCCGGGCTGTGGCCCTGCACGAACAGCAGGCCGAGCACGACCGCCGTCGCGCTGCCGCACAGGGTGGCGACGGCCGCCCTGGCGGGCCGGTCGCGCAGCAGGAGCCCGGCGGCCAGCCCGGTCAGCAGCCCGGCGGGCTCGGGACGGCCGGCGAGGTAGAGGAGCGCCGCCAGCCCCGGCGCCACGACGAGCGTCACGCCCGCCGCGAGGAGGGGCCTCCAAGGATTCGGCATGAAAGCAGCAAATCATGCTTGATCCTTCGGCGCGAGGAGGTTGAGTCGCTTGACTTAACTCAGCGCGGTGACTTGGATGACTCAGGACCACCGTCGTGTCAAGGGAGTGTGACCGTGACCGAAGCGCCCGAATACCCCTTCCGCAACCCCACCGCGCTGGAGCCGCCGCAGGAGTGGGCCGAGCTGCGGCAGGGCTGCCCCGTGGCGCCGGTCCGGCTGGCCAGCGGCGACACCGCGCTGCTGCTCACGAGGTACGACGACGTCAAGCAGGTCCTGTCGGACCCGCGCTTCACCCGGCAGCTCGACGCCGAGGACGCCGCCCGGGTCACCGCCAACGAGTCGGGCGGCGTGTTCGGCGCCACCACCGCCGGCGGCATGACCGGGGAGAACCACCGGGCATGGCGGCAGCTCGTGGGCAAGGCGTTCACCGCCAAGCGGGTAACCGCGATGCAGCCCAGGATCCAGGAGATGGCCGAGCTGCTCGTCGAGCGGATGGTGGCCGAGGGGGCGCCGGGCGACCTGGTGTCGGCGGTCGGGTTCCCGCTGCCGGTGTGGGCGATCTGCGACCTGCTGGGGGTGCCCGACTCCGACCGCGAGAAGTTCGCGTACTGGTCGGACACGATGCTGAGCATGACCAGGTTCACGCAGGAGGAGATCGACACCGCGCAGGCCGAGTTCGACGGGTATCTCGTGGCGCTGGTCGAGGGCAAGCGGGCCGAGCCGGGCGACGACCTGGTCAGCGAGCTGCTGTCGTACGTGGAGGGCCTGGACGGGCGGCTGACCGAGCAGCTCATGCTGGCCACGGCCAAGGGCCTGCTGGTGGCCGGGCACGAGACCACCGCGAACATGATCGGCAAGATGATGGCGCTGCTGCTGGCCGACCGGGGCAGGTGGGAGGCGCTGCTGGCCGACCGCGCGCTGATCCGCACGGCGGCGGAGGAGGCGCTGCGCTTCGACGCGAACCCCGGCTTCGGCATGCCCCGCTACCTCACCGAGGAGGTCGAGGTGGCCGGCCAGAAGCTGCCGCGGGGCACGACCGTGATCTGCAGCATGGCCTCGGCCAACCGCGACGATCGGCAGTTCGAGGCGGCCGGCGAGATGCGGCTGGACCGCTCGCCGAACCCACACCTGGCCTTCGGCGTCGGCCCGCACTCCTGCATCGGCCAGTCGCTGGCCCGCACCGAGCTGCAGACCGTGCTGAAGGTGCTGCTGGAGCGGCTGCCCACGCTGGAGCTGGCGATCCCGGCCGCCGAGCTGCCGCGCCGCGAGGGCCTGATCGTGGGCGGATTGGAGCGGGTCCCCGTACGGTGGTGAGCATGTCCTCCACCGAAACCGCGCGCACGCGGCCCGGCCGGGGCCCGCGGCGCGGCCCCGACAGCGGCTCCGACGGCGGTCCCGGCAGGGCGGGCCGCTCCCGCGACACCCGCGAGGCGATCCTCGACGCCGCCGAGCGGCTCTTCGCCGAGCACGGCGTGGGCGAGGTGTCCAACCGGCAGATCGGCCAGGCGGCGGGCCAGGCGAACAACTTCGCCGTCGGCTACCACTTCGGCACCAAGGCCGACCTGGTGCGGGCGATCGTGCGCCGCCACACCGCCGTGACGGAGGAGCGCCGCACGCGCATGCTGGCGCAGATCAAGGACCCGGACGACCCGCGCGCGTGGATCGCCTGCCTGGTACGGCCCGCCACCGGCCAGCTCGACGCCCTGGGCGTGCCGAGCTGGCGGGCCCGCTGCCTGGCGCAGTTCGACACGGTGCCGTCCCTGCGGCAGATCGTCGTCGAGGAGTCGGTGGCGACGCCGTCGATGGTGCGCACGCTGGAGGGCATGTTCCGGCTGCTGCCCGACCTGCCGGAGGAGGTGCACAGGGAGCGCGGCGACATGAGCCGCCTGCTGGTGGTGCACACGCTGGCCGAGCGCGAGCGGGCCCTGCACGAGCGGCCGGACGACAGGCACGCGAGCTGGGACGCCACGGCCGCCGGCCTCATCGACGCGCTGGCGGGCCTCTGGCTGGCCCCCGTGACGGCGAGGAGCGTTCCTGGGTGAAAGCTGTCAAGTCTGAGCTGCGGAAATGTCGATTTCCCAGTTGAGACCCAGCTTTCAGCCAGGTAGAGAGCTTAAGGTGAGCCCCCTCACCGATCAGGGCCGATCTTTACGGGGGCGCCGGCATGTCCGTCGAAGGTGCCGCGCGGCGGGTGCGCGGCAACGACTACCGCGTGCTGCGACCGCCGGAGCGCTTCACGCCCGAGCTGCGGGTCAGCGTGATCATCCCGGCCTACGGCGCGCAGGACAAGCTGGATCTGGTGCTGCAGGGGCTGGCCCGGCAGACGTACCCGGCGGAGCTGACCGAGATCATCGTCGTGGACAACGGCAGCACGCCCCCGCTGCGGCTCCCGGACGGCACCTCCGCGCGGCTGGTGCGGTGCGAGCGGCCGGGCCGGGCGGCGGCCCGCAACGCCGGGCTGGCCGAGGCCACCGGCGACGTGATCCACTGGCTGGACTCCGACGTCGTGCTCACGCCCGGCGCGGTCGAGGCGCACATGCGCTGGCACCACGCCGCGCCCTACCTGTCCGTCACCGGGTACATCCGGTTCACCGCCGCGCCGCTGCCCGCCGTCCTGCCGGACGACCTGGAGGCGGCGTTCGAGCCGGCCGAGCCGCACGCGTGGCTGGTCGGCCTCGTGGAGCGGACGGAGGGGCTGACGAACAACCCGGTGCGGCCGTTCAGCCTGCACGTCGGCGGCGCCACGTCCGTCAGCGCCCGCCTCGTCGAGGCGGCCGGGCCCATGGACGAGGACCTGATCCTCGGCCAGGACACCGAGATGGGGTTCCGGCTCTACCAGGCGGGGGCAGTGTTCGTGCCCGAGCCGCGGGCCCGCGCCTACCACCTCGGCCCGACCATGCGCATGCGTGACCAGCAGCGCATCGACCGGGTCAGCCACGCGTTCGTGGCCGACCGCATCCCGGCCTACCAGTGGCTGCGCACGCATCCGGCGCGGCGCTGGAAGGTGCCGAACGTGACCGCCGTCCTCGACGGCACCGCCGGCTACGAGGCCGTGCGCGCGGCCGTGGACGCGCTGCTCGCCTCGACCGTGGCGGACCTGTCCGTGGTGCTGGTCGGCCCGTGGGACACCCTCGACCGCGACCGCCGCGCCCCGCTCCAGGACCCGGACCTGGACCTGGTGCTGGTGCACGGCCACTACGAGCATGAGAGCCGGGTGCTGCTGGCGACCCGGGAGGAGGTGCACCCGTCCGTCCCGTTCGTGCTGCGCCTGCCGCCGGGCTGGGTGCCGGGCGAGGACAGCGTGGCCAGGCTGCTGAATCTGGCCCGCGCCGAAGGGCTCGGCCTGGTCCAGGTGCTGTTGGCGGAGACGCCCGGCGGGGTCGTCGCGGCCCGGCTCGAACGCGTCTCCGCCCTGGCCCGCGCCCGGCTCGTCGCCCGCCCCGGCGAGCCGCTCGACGACGCCGTGGACGACGTGTCCGGGGTGCGCTGGGTCGTCGGGGAGGAGTACGGCTTCGGGAACGAGCCGGTCGAGCTCGTGGGGCGGCGGGCCGCGTACCGGGCGAGGGTGCGGGCCGAGGCGGAGGCGGCCCGGCTGGCGAAGGAGGCCGAGCGGCTGCGCGCCCAGGTCGCCAAGTGGCGGGACGAGGCGGCCCGCTGGCGCAGGAGCACCGTGGAGCTGCGGCGCGAGGTCGGCACGCTGCGCCGCCAGCTCCATGTGGCGCGGCGCGGCCAGGACGGGGTGCGCGCGGTCCTGGCCCGGCGCATGAAGCGCGTCCTGACCAAGCGGACGCGCGGCTGAGCAAGGCCCGTTCTACCGATAAATGCGCATATAACGGTATTTACAGGCTGGATTGACACAGCGGCCCCACGAATCTCGCAGCCGCCGCCCAACCGGAATCAACCGAGGGCATCTCAGCTCGTGGCCCGCGCTTTAGGATCCGTGTATGCGGGGCAGACATAGGCAATTACGGACACGCACAATCTGACAGACGTCGCGACCCAAAGCAGGGCTGAAACTTCTCGGGGCTTCTCTCCGTTCTGCGGTTAAGAAAATCGCCAACTGTGAGGCATTGTGCGCGTCACTTCATCCCTCAGGTTTCTTTTCGCGCTCACCGTGACCACCGCCGCGGCTCTTTTCCCCACGGCCGCGCAGGCCGCTCCCCCGTCCGACGTCAAGCCCGTCCGCGTCGTCATCCTCGTCGACGAGTCGGGCAGCCTGAAGGACCAGGACGTCAAGCGGGAGCGGGCCGCCGCCCAGCTCATCGCGCTCAGCGAGCTCTCACCGAAGTCGCAGGTGGCGGTGGTGGGCTTCGGCAGCTCCAACGGCCCCGGGCAGTCCGCGGTCGACATCGTGTGCCCGCTGACCGGGGTGGAGACCGCACAAGACCGCGAGTCCCTGGGCCGGTGCGTGGAGCGGCTGCGCCTGCGCGGCACCGAGGAGGGCAACGACACCGACCACGCCGCCGCCCTGGAGCAGGCGCTCGACATCATGGGCAAGCCCGACGACCAGCAGCGCGCCAAGATCGTGTTCCTGCTGACCGACGGCGTGCTCGACGTGCGCCACAGCCCCCAGTACGGCGCCGACGAGCAGGCCCGCAACGCCAACGCCCAGGCGCAGATCACCCGCAGCCTCGGCGACGCCAAGCAGGGCCAGGTGCAGATCTGGCCGCTCGGCTTCGGCTCGGCCGACAAGTCGGCGCTCGACGCGTTCGCGGCGGGCGGCTGGACCCAGCCCTGCGGCGACCAGAAGACGACCACGCCGACCGCCCGCGTCGTCGCCACGTCGGCCGACGTGGAGCGCTCGCTGCTGGAGGCGTTCGCCTACGCCAGGTGCGCCGGCATCGAGAAGTCCGTGAGCGACTCGCTCGACGCGGGCGCCACCGTCGACCTGCACGTCAACATCCCGATCATCGCCACCGACGGCTCGATCGTGGTGGTCAAGCGCGACAAGCGCATCCAGGTCACCTACTTCGACCCCGACGGCGCCCAGGTGCCCAAGCAGGGCGAGATGAAGGAGTCGACGTTCCAGGCCGCCGGCGAGGCGGGCCCGGTCGAGTCGCTGCGCATCCGCAACCCGCTGCCCGGCCAGTGGCGCATCCAGCTCAAGTCCCCGCCAGGGGTCAGCCGGCAGGAGGTCAGCGCCACCGTCGTCTGGCAGGGCGCGCTGCGGGCGTCCATCTCGCTGAGCAACCCCCGCCCGCGCCCCGGCGAGCAGGTGAACGTGCGGCTGCGCCTGCAGACCAGGACGGGCACGATCACCGACCCCGAGGCGCTGGCGGGCCTGCGCTTCAGCGCGCGCATGTCCGGCGACGGCTTCCAGGAGGCGCCGGTGGAGCTGGGCGACACCGGCGAGGGGGCCGACCGGGCCCAGGGCGACGGCGAGTACTCCGGCCAGGTCGTCATCCCGGCCACCGCCACCGGCGCGCTGGCCTTCGTCGGCAAGGTGACCGGGCCCGGCGTGGCGGGCGACGAACGGCCGTACGCGACCCGCATCGCCGGGCCGGCCGACCACCTGCGGGCCCAGGTGGAGCTCCCGGCGGTCACCGTCGAGCCGGGCGGCACGGTGGCCGGCACCGTCCGGGTCACCAACGACGCCGCGCCCGTCCAGCTCGGCCTGCGGCTGGTGGACGTGCCCGGCACCGTCAGCCTGTCCGCGCCGCAGCTCCAGGCCGCCACCGGCAGCTCCGAGCAGGGCTTCGAGCTGCGCGTCGCCGCCGACGCCGGGCAGGGCCCGGTGGGCGGCTCGATCCAGGTGCTCGACCCGGCCGGGCAGGTCGTGGCCGAGGAGTTCGTGGACGTCGACGTGCAGCCGCCGACGCCGCTGTGGCAGCGGGCGCTCCAGGCTCTGCTGATCATCCTCGTGGTCCTGGCGCTGGTGCTGCCGTTCCTGCTGGCCAGGCGGCGGGCGCGGCGGCGGGCCGCCGACCCGAGCGAGCTGACGCTGCACCTGTTCGACCGGCCGGGCGAGCCGTACATCAGCCGGCTGCAGGCGCCGCTGGGCGAAGGGCCCGAGTTCACGTTCGAGGTCAGCGACGGCCGGCTGGTCCGCACGTACGGGAGCGGCTACGCCGTGCGGCGCGGCCAGGGCCGTACGGTGCTGGTGCGCGACCCGTCGGGGCAGGAGCTCGACCCGCTCGTCCCCGGCCGGCCGATCGCCCTGCCGAACGGCATGTACCTCGGCGTGGACGACGGCCGGACCAGGGGCGGCGGCGCCGAGCAGCCCGCGTACGGAGCCGCGGAGCCGTACCAGAGCAGGACGACCCACCGACCGATGCCAGGCGACGACCTGTTGTGAGGGATGCATGAGGATCTTCGATCCGATGATGTTCGTGGGGCTCGGCGGCACCGGCTGCCGGGTCGGGGTGGAGCTGGAGCGCTGGCTGCGTGACGAGCTGTGCGGTCCCGACGGCATGGACCTGATCAGGAACTTCAGCTGGCAGAACTACCAGCCCTACGAGCTGCCCTCCTGCCTGCAGTTCGTCTACGTCGATCTCAACGAGGACGAGCTCAACCGCACCCGGCGCCGCGTCGTGCCGACCGAGCGGGAGCTGCCGGCGGCGGGCCGCACGGCGCATCTCATCCACGACGTGGTGCCCAGGTTCGACTCCTACCCGGAGGTGGCGCGCAGCCTGCGGGCCACGCTGGGCGACCACGTGAAGGACTGGCTGCCGCCGCGCGAGCAGGAGCCGCTGGTCGCGCCGCTGATGCGGGGCGCCGGGCAGCTCCCGACGGTGGCCAGGGCCGCCCTGTTCGAGCGCATGCGCCAGGGCGTCGAGCCGGTCGTGCACGGCATCGAGACGGCGATCGGCGCGATCAGCAACTCCGGCAGCGAGCTGGCCGCGCTGGGCGGCCGGCTGCGGCGCACCTGCGACGTGTTCGTGGCCTTCTCCGTGGCGGGCGGCACCGGCAGCGGCATCTTCTACGACTACCTGCACCTCATCGGCGACGCCTTCGCCCGCAACCACATCAGGGCGCGCATCCACCCGCTGGTCGTGATGCCGTCGGCGTTCGTGGAGGGCAAGGGCGGCGGGCGGCGGGCCAGGCTGAACGCCGGGGCGAGCCTGCTCGACCTGTTCCGGCTGGTCGACGACCAGAACGCGCCGCACGCGGGCACGCAGGTGGACGAGCAGGGCATCGTCGGCGAGCTGGGCGTGCGCTACCCGGGCAAGGGCGAGGTGCGCCTGGCGACCGGCACGGTGCAGACGGCGTTCCTGTTCACCATGCCGCCCGGCGTCGAGCGCGACGACCTGCACCGCTCGATCGCCTCGCTGATCGTCTCCCTGGCCGGCACCCGGCCGAGCACGGCGGGCGAGGCCGTCGGCGGCATGGAGGACCGCGGCGAGTCGTCCTTCGCCGACGACTTCATCAACCGGGCCGTGGAGCGCGAGGTGCCGGCCGCCTCCGGCATCGGCAACCGGGGCGTGTCCACGGCGTTCGTCTCCTCGATGACCGTGCCGGTGGAGGAGCTGGCCGACCTGGTCAGCTCGCGGCTGCTGGCCCGCGCGGTGACGCAGCTCGGCGCGGTGCCGCCGGGCGCGGCCGAGAGCAACGTGGAGGAGATCCGGCGCATGTTCACCACCACCAACCTCGAGCCGCTCAACACGCGCGAGCCGCTGCCGCTGCCCGAGGCCCGCGCCGCGACCGGCGCGGCGGAGATCCAGAAGTCGCTGGCCAACCGGCTGCGCGCGATGGAGGACAACCTGGCCTCCCTGGAACGCCGGCTCAGCCGGGTCGTCCCGGCCATGGCCAAGGACATGGACGTGCGGCGCGGCGCCATGGAGGGGCTCGGCCACGTCGATCCGTTCCGGCTGCGCCGAGTGGTGATGGGGCTGCCCGGCGACGTGCACGAGGCCGACAAGCTGGGCTTCGCCGGGCTGCTCGACCAGCGCAGGGCGCAGCCGCGCAAACCGTACGAGAACATGACGGAGGCGCCGCCGCAGCCGCGGCCGATGCGCGACCGGCTGCTCCGCAAGGTGCAGTGGAGCGACCCGGAGGTGCAGGCGTCGCTGCACGACCAGGACACCTGGTACCTGTGGCGCAGCCAGGCGCTCTGGCACCGGGCGTGGGCCGACCAGATGCCACGCTGGGAGCCGCTGCGCAAGCAGCTCATGCGCGAGGTGCGCGACTTCACCGAGGTGTTCGCCGAGCACGCCGACGCCGACCCCGAGCGGTTCGCCCGGCGCGCGGGCGAGCTGTACGAGACCCGCGTCGGCGTCTACCACCTGCTGCCGCCGGCGGGCGCCGAGTCGTTCTACGACGCGGTCGTGCGCCGCTTCGTGGACGTCTTCGTCGCCCGGCAGCTCCTGCGGCCGACCGACGGCGAGGCGGGCGTGGTGAACACGCTGATCGGGCCGGAGGGCTGGCGGCACGCGTACGACGTGGCCTGGCGCACCGGCAAGCCGGTCGACGCGCTGGCCTGGGTGCGGGAGCGGCTGAAGCTGGAGGTGAAGAAGCTCTTCAGGGACCGCGACGAGGCCGCCCTGCTGGGCGAGCAGCCGCTGCTGCCGTCGCTGGCCGACATCCTCGCGCAGGCGGCGACGGGCGGCGGCGACGACCCGCACGTGCGGCAGTTCCAGCTCAAGCTGGCCGACCTAGTGCCGGGCGGGTTCACCCCCGACGGCACGGGCGATCTGAAGGTGCTCGTCTCCTACCCGGCGCCGGCCAAGGACGTCGAGCTGGAGCGGTTCCTGAAGGACCGGATCGACCTGCCGGGCACGCCCGACTTCCGCAACATCGACGCCGACTCGGTGACGGTCGTGCAGATCCGCACCTCGATGAGCGTCACCCAGGTCCGGGAGCTGCGCGAGGTGCTGCACAGCTGGTCCGACGCCCTGCAGCACGAGCGGCCGCAAGACCATCTGAAATGGCGGCAGCGGCTCGGCTACGACTTCGGCTACCTCGCCACCACCGAGGAGCACCGGGTCCGCATCCTGCACCGGCTGCTCTGCCTGCTGTGGAACGGGCAGGTCAGCGTGGTCGAAGGCGAGCCGAGCTCGCCGCAGCGGATCCGCATCGACGTCGCGGGCGGCTCGATGACGCTGCCGCTGACCGGCTACGGCAAGGCGTCCTCGTGGCCGAGCATCCTGCGGGCCTACGAGCAGTGGGTGATCGGCGGCGACGAGGAGTTCCGCGGCCTGGTGAGCGAGCAGCTGATGAACGCCCTGCCGCAGGGCCTGGCGGGCACGCTCAGCACCCCCCACCCGCTCTTCCACCAGGTGACCGGCATGGCCGCCGACCAGCTCGGCCTGCTGGAGATCATGATGCCGAAGCTGCCGTCGGGGGCGCGCAACCGGGCCGACCAGCTCGTCTCGTTCTGGGCCGGCACCCTGCCCGCCGCGCTCGACCTGCCCTTCGAACGGGTCGCCGAGGCCGTCGCCTACAACCTGCGCGACCTGGACGCGCTCACCGGGGAGTGAGCATGGTCGTGGTGATCGACCTCCGCAAGGAGGAGGTGACCAGGCTCGGGCCCCGGGTCCTGGTGGTGACCGACACCGACCGGCTGGCCGGCGGGCAGCAGGCGCTCCAGGACATCCTCAGCTCGCGCCTGGTCAGGTCGGTGCTCGTGGTGGCGCTCGGCCCCGAGCCGCGCCTGCCGCCGGCGCTGAGCGGCGAGAGCCGCCGGGTGCTGTGGGTGGGCGACCCGTGCGGCATCCTGTGGAACGCCGACACCGGCGAGGCCGCGCACGGGCCCGGGGTCAGCTCGGAGGCCATCCTCATCGACCTGCTCTGCCAGCCCGAGGTGTTCGACCAGGTGGTCAACGAGCTGGGCGAGGTCCCGTACGGCACCGCCTCGCCCGGCTGGCGGATCGTGGCGGGCCGGATCGACCCCGAGGTGCTCGCGCAGGCGTTCACCGACGTGGCCGACCGCTTCGCCGGGCCGGTCCAGCAGGACACCGCGGTCTTCGGCTCGCCGCTGGCCACGGCGCTGCCGGTGCTCAGCGGCGGCACGGACCTGCCCGCCGACCTGCTCGACGCGCTCGTCCCCGGCGGCCGGATGGACCGGCTCTACCGGCAGGCCCGCGACCGGCTCGACCGCGCCGGCCGGTCACTCGACGACCTCGGCTACTTCAGCACCGCCCCGGCCCGGGCGGCCGTCGCGGACGACGTGATCGCGGCCGGCCGGGCGCTGGCCGAGTTCCGCGACGCCGTCGCGCGGCTGTTCGCCGACGTCGACCACAGCGACGAGGACGCCGCCGACGTGCTGGCCGCCAACGGCGTCAAGTTCGCCGCCCCGGCCGGCATGGGGCACGCCGAGATCGTCGCCGAGCTGCGCGCCGACGTCGAGTCGGCGCTGGCCGAGCGCAAGAGCCTGGCACGGCTGGTCGCGCGGCTGCGGCTGCTGGCCGACCAGAGCGCCCCGATCGGCAGCGCCGCGTTCGTCCCCGGCTGCGCCCGCAGGTGCCCCGACGAGCTGCTCAACGAGCTGCACGCGCCCGCCGAGTTCCCCCCGGGGCTGCTCAACCGCTTCGTGTTCTGGCGGCGCTCGCGGGCGTCATGGCGCGAGCAGCTGGCGCTCGGCCCGGCCAGGACCGCGCTCGACGAGCTGCGCTCCCTGCTCGAACGGGTCGCCGCCAGCGAGTGGGCGCTGGGCCAGGCCCGCGTGCACACCTCCGACGCGGCCCGCACCGTCGCGGCGGCGCTGGCCGAGATCTGCGCGCAGGTGTCGGCGACGCTCACCGAATGGAGCCGGGCCGAGGCCGGGCAGGCCGCCGCCAGCCCGGCCCTGGACGAGGAGGTCACCGTGCGGCTGCGCGACCGCGGCGGCCAGCTGCGCGAGGTCATCACCGGCGACCTGCTCGACGCCGTGACCGGCTGGCTCGACCCCGGCTGGCCGGCGCTGGAGCACGGCGACTACCGCGACGTGCAGACGGGGCTGGAGCGGCGGGTCGACGAGACGCTGCGCCAGTACCGCTACCACCTGGCGCACCGGGGCGTGCAGGAGAAGCCCGAGTTCGGCACCGCCGACGCCGGCCGCCAGGAGCTGGTGGACGCCGTGTGGCGGCAGTCGCAGCAGGTCGTGCGCGCCTTGCAGGCCCCGCCCGGCGGGCAGATGCTGCAGCTGTGCGGCGACCGGGACCTGTCGCTGCTGCTGCGGCAGGCGTACGCGGTGCGGTTCGCGCCCAGGGCCGTACGCGGCCAGGGGAACCCGTCCGGAGTCGTGTGGACCCGGTCGGGCCAGTACGCCGGCACCCTTCGCCTGGTGCCGCTGCGTCCCGGGACGGTGGAGGAGAACTGGAGTGGTGATGGAGCCTGAGCCGCTGGACTTCGACTCCCCCGAAGGCGACCCGGTGCGCTGGGAGGTGGAGGCGGAGCCGTGGCAGGACCCGTTCGAGCGGCGGATCACCCACCTCGCCTCCGGCACCAGGCTCGTGCAGCGGCGGGTGCCGCGCGCGGAGGGCCGCGACCGCGAGTACCTCTACGACCTGCTGGAGAACGAGGCCCGCATGGGCGCCCGGCTGCTGACCCGGCTGCGCCGCTCCTACCCGCCCGAGCTGCCCCGCCTCATCGGTTTCAGCCTCGACGAGGAGGAGCCGTTCGTGCTGCTGTACGACTACCGGGGCGAGCCGGTCAGCCGCTGGTTCGGCGCGCTGCTGATCAGCGAGCAGCGCACGCTGCAGGCGAGCCTGTTCCGCGCCGTGCGCATCCTGTCGGCCTGCGACATCGTGCACCGGCGCATCGAGCCGGCCACCGTGCGCTGGGACGGCACCACCGTGCAGCTCACCGACCTCAGCCACGCCACCCTGGCCGGCACCCGCCGGCTGCGCATGGGCGAGGCGCCCTACGCCTCCCCCGCGCAACGCTCCGGCGAGGGCGTCGCCTCCACCGCCGACGACCTGTGGAGCGCCGGCATGGTGATCTACCGTACGGTCACCGGCCGCGAGATCACCGGCGTGCCCGACCTGTCGGCCACCCCCGCGCTCCAGCCGCTCGCGGACGTCTTCTCCGGCTCGCCCCCGACGGCCCAGGAGGTGCTGGCGCGGCTGCGAGTGCCCGACCCCATGCAGTCGCTGCCCGTCGAGCGGGACCTCGGGCTGGAGGAGGGCCGCGCCGCCTTCGACCGGGCCCGCGAGGCCCGCCGCGAACCCGCCACCGAGCAGGTCACCCGGACCCAGCCCGTGCCCGTCGATGAGGAGCCGGACAGGTCGCTGCCGTGGTGGGCCCGCTGGCTGCCGCTGGCCGTCCTGCTCGCCCTGCTCGTCGTCCTCTGGGTGGTGACCCGGTGATCCTCTGCCCCATCTGCCTGCACGAGTTCGCCTGGAGCGAGGACGAGCTCTACGAGCGCACCCCCGCCGGGCAGTACCAGCCGCTCCACCTCGACAGCGTGAGCGGGCCGCGCCGGGAGGACCTGCTGCGGGCCGCCCACGTCCGCTGCCCCGCCCCCTTGTCGGACCCCGGCCTCGAGCACCACCTGCCCTACACCTACGTCCGGCACGGCCGCCCCCTCGTGATCGGCCTGGTCGGCGGGCCCGAGACGGGCAAGACGCACCTGCTCGCCTCCATGATCGGCGCGATCGAGCAGGGCGGGCTGCGGCCCTACGGGCTGACCACCGACGCCGTGGACATCGAGCGGCACGCCGAGTACGTCAACTCGTACGTGCGGCCCCTCCTCGTCGAGCGGGTCGCGCTCAACCGCACCACCCACCGGGCCACCGCCGAGCCCGTCGACGCGCTGCTCGTCAACGACGGGCAGCACACCACCGCCGTCGCCTTCTTCGACATCGCCGGCGAGCTGCTGCGCAGCGCCACCCACGAGGCCACCAGGTTCGTGCCCGCCATCGGCGGGTTGCTGTTCGTCATCGACGCCGCCACCAAATCCGCCCGGATGGGCGACGAGTCGTTCCGCGCCGTCCTCGACCGGCTGCCCAAGACCGGCGGCCGGCTCGACATCCCCGCCGCCATCGCCGTCACCAAGAGCGACGCCGTACGCTTCCAGGCCCCCGTCGACACGTGGCTGTACGCCGAACCCGACCGGCTCGACCCGGCGGCCGTCCTGCGCGAGAGCCGCGACGTCTACGCCTACCTGCACCGGCGCGGGGCGCAGGCGTGGCTCAGCCCCTACGACAAATGCCGCAAGTGCACCCTGCACTTCGTCTCCGCGACCGGCGCCGCCGCCACCGAGGGCCGCTACCGGCGCGGCGTGCGGCCCCGCCGCGTCCTCGAACCCCTCATCTCGCTGTTCGCCATGACCGGCGTCCTGCGCGGCTACCCGGAGGTGGGCCTCTGATGGGACGTTACGCCAGCGTCGACTGGATCCAGTTCGCATGGGACGAGCAGCACGGCGGGCTCGGGCCGGGACGCACCTCCCTGGAACGGACCGCAGGCTGGTACCACCAGCTCGGGCCCTGGCTCGACCCCGGGCCCGAGCCGGGCGTCAGCCTCTGCCGGCTCCTCGTGGACGGCCGCGTCGTCGTGCTCGCCCGCACCCGCACCGGCGGCGCCGACAGCCGGCGCACCATCCGCGTCCAGGCCTACCTCGGCGGCTCCGCCACCCAGCCCATGGCCATGCCGAACGTGCGCCAGACCCTCGCCCTCGCCTCCGGCTGGGCCGCCCGGCTGCCCGACGGCGACGAACCGCTCGACCTCGGCAAGCTGATCAGCTCGTACGACAGCGCGCGAGCCGCGCTCGACCGGGAGTCCAGGGCCGCCGCGCCGGCGCTCGCCCCCATCGTCGCCGAACGCCTGCGCCGCCCCCGCACACCCCTGTCCGTCGCCTCCGGCGGGAACCCGATCGTGCAGCTCTGGGGGCTGGTCGACATCCTCGACTACGCGCTCGGGCACTACCCCGAGACGTTCTCGACGTACGAGAGCGACGACCTCAAGCCAGGCGCCGAGATCATCTTCCTGCGGCAGTGGCCGGGGCCGTCCTCGCAGAGCTCCCACCGCACCCGGGTCGACTCCCGGCTGCCCGACCAGGGCGACACGTACGCCTCGATCGCGGCCATGCTCGTGGACGCGTACGCGCAGGATCGGCTCGTGGGGCTGGTCAAGCGGCTGGGGATCACCGACCGGACGCCGCTGGAGGAGCGGCTGCGGCGGCTCGCCTCCGCCACGAACGACTCGACCGCGGTGGTGGCCCGGGGCGCCCCGGATGAGGGGGACGGGGACGAGCTGGTCTGGTCGCCGCAGCCTCCTGGCCCGGGGCGCTCCCAGCCGGTGGTGCCCGCCCAGGTCGAACACCCCCCACCATACGGAACCCCGCCCGGCCCGCCCCCCACGCCGGCGTCCCCGCAGGCGCCGGGCACGCACGTCGCGGGACAGACGGCGGAGCTGCAGCGCCCACGAGCGGCGGGCCAGGTGGCGGGCCAGTCACCGGGCGCCCAGCAGCGGCCCGCCGACACCGCCCGCGCCGCGCCCCGCACGCCGGAACCACGCACGAGGCGCCCGCCACCGGCACCACGGACCCGCACCCTCGCCCGGACACGCACCCGGGCCCGGAGGCGCACGCCGCAGAGCTCCGCTCCGGACACGAGGCCCGCACCGGCAGCGCGGCGGCCGGCGCGCCAGGCAGTGCGGCGGGCGGACTGCCGGGCGGCGCCTCGGGCGTCGTCACCGGCAGCGGGCCCGGCGGCGGCTCCGGGAGCGCGGTTGGCGGAGCAGCAGGCGGCGCAATGGGCAGCGCGGCAGGCGGCGCGGCGGCCAGCGCGGCGGGTGGCGGTCCCGCGAGCGGGGCAGGCAGTGCGGCGGGCGGCGGTCCTGGGAGCGCGGCGGGAGGTGGGGTGGGTGGGCGGCGGTATGCGGAGCAGGATGCGTTCGAGATGCTCTGCACCGACCTGACCCAGGCCACCTCCGCCAAGGACGTCACCGCGATCCTGCACGAACTGCGCACCTATGCGGCCAGGCGGCAGCCGGCCGAGGTGCGTGCGTGGCTGCCGCGCCTGATCCCCGTGCTGGAGGGGTTGCTGCCGGAGGCGCAGATCAACCCGTTCCTGCGGGCCCTTCTCGACCCCGACGCACCGTACCGGCCTGAGCGGTCGGGGTGGCTGGATCCGAAGTGGCTGGTCATCGTGGCGATGCTGGCCCTGTTGACGGTTCTCGTGGTGGTGACGCTGGTCGTCCTCGTGTAGGGGGCGGTCAGGGGATGAGACCGAGGCGGCGGCCGGCGGTGGCGAAGGCGGTGGCGACCTGGTCGAGCTGCGGGTCGGTGTGCAGGGCGGTGGTGCTGACGCGGATGAGCGCCTGCCCGTCGGGGACGGCGGGCGGCACCATGGCGGTGGTGAAGACGCCTTCGTCGAACAGCTCCCGCCACAGCCGGCAGCACAGCACGAGGTCCCCGACGTGGACGGGGATGATGGTGGTGGGCGAGTCGCCCGTCTCGTACCCCATGCCGGTGAGGTCGGCGCGGAGCCGGGCGGCGGCGGCCAGGGCGCGGTGGCGGCGTTCCGGCTCGTGCTCGATGATGTCGAGGGCGGCCAGCGCGGCGGCGGTGCTCGCCGGGGAGAGCGCCGCCGAGTACACCATGGAGCGGGCCTGGTGGCGCAGGTAGAGGATGATCTGCTCGGGGCCCGCGACGGCGCCGCCGGTCGTACCGAAGCATTTGGAGAAGGCGAGCGTGTGCAGGTCGACCGCCGACCCGAGCCCGTAGTGCTCGGCGGCGCCGCGCCCGCCGGGGCCGATGAGGCCGATGTCGTGGGCGCCGTCCAGGATGAGGCGGACGCCGTGGCGGCGGGCGAGGGCGGCGGTGCCGGGCAGGTCGCAGAGCGTTCCGGTGGTGGAGAACATGCCTTCGGTGAGGATCAGCGCACCTCCGGCGGGGTCGCACTCCCGCAGCAGGTGCTCCAGCCGGTCGAGGTCGTTGTGCCGGTAGCGGCGCAGGCGGGCGCGGGCGAGCCGGACGGCGTCGATGAGGGAGGCGTGGATGAGCTGGTCGGCCAGTACGGTGTCACGCGGCCCCACCAGGGCGCTGAGCACGAGGTTGGCGAGGAAGCCCGTGGGGGTGACCATGGCCGACTCCTGGCCGAGGAACGCGGCGAGCCGGCCTTCCAGCGTCTCGTGCAGGGTGAGCGACCCGTTGGCCATGCGGGAGCCGGAGGTGCCGGTGCCCAGTGAGCGGACGGCCCGGCAGGCGGCGTCCTTCAGGCGGGGGTCGGCGGACAGGCCGAGGTAGTCGTTGGAGCCGACGGAGACGAGCACGCGCCCGTGAACGCGGACGCGCCCGTCGGCCAGCCGCTCCTCGGCGGGGTGGTAGTAGGGGTGACGGGCTGGACGTCGTCGTGGAGCCGGCACCTGTCGAACACGTCGAGCATCGGCACATCACTGCCCTTCTCGGGGATCTGGCCCTGTGCGCCAGTCTGCCGCCGGGCGCGGCCGGGCGCGGCCGGGCGGGGCGGGTGGTGCGATGCGGGCGGGTGCGGTTGCGGGCGAGCGCGGCGCGGGGCGGGCGCGGTGCGGGCGCGCTCGCGGCCGATCATCACGCTTCGTGTCACGGGGGTCACCACGCTTCGTGTCACGGGACGCGCCGTGGGTAGCTGTCCCGCCATGTCTGAGCTGCTGACCGGAGATCTGTACGGGTTCGAGAGCCTGCTGTCCGACGAGGAGCGGGGGACGCTGCTGCGGGTGCGCGAGTTCCTGAAGGAGAAGGTCGTGCCCATCGCGAACGAGTGCTGGGTGCGCGCGGAGTTCCCGCTCGATCTGGTGAAGGAGTACGCGGAGCTGGGCATCGCCGGGCTGGCGTATCCCGAGTGCCCGGGGCCGAAGCCGAGTGGCCTGCTCAGCGGGTTCCTGGCGCTGGAGATGGCGCGGGCCGACCCGTCGATGGCGACGTTCTTCGGGGTGCACACCGGCCTGGCCATGGGCAGCATCGCGGCGTGCGGGTCGGCGGAGCAGCGGGAGCGCTGGCTGCCGGCGATGAGCAGGATGGAGCGGATCGGCGCGTTCGCGCTGACGGAGCCGACCGGCGGTTCGGACGTGTCGGGCGGGATGCGGACGACGGCCAGGCGCGAGGGCGACGCGTGGGTGCTGGACGGCGCGAAGCGGTGGATCGGCAACGGCACGTTCGCGGACCTGGTCGTGGTGTGGGCGAGGGACGTGGCGGACGGGCACGTCAAGGGGTTCGTGGTGGAGAAGGGCACGCCCGGCTTCACCGCGACGAAGATCGAGAACAAGATGGCGCTGCGTACGGTGCAGAACGCGGACATCACGCTGTCGGGCTGCCGCGTCCCGGAGGGCAACCGGTTGCGGGAGGCGGGCTCGTTCCGCGACACGGCGCGGATCCTGCGCAGGACCCGCAGCGGCGTGGCCTGGCAGGCGGTGGGGATCATGCTCGCCGCGTACGAGATCGCGCTGCGCTACGCGAAGGAGCGCGAGCAGTTCGGCCGGCCCATCGCCAAGTTCCAGCTCGTCCAGGATCTCCTGGTCCGGATGCTGGGGAACACGACGGCCTGCCTCGGCATGGTGGTGCGCCTGGCGCAGCTCCAGGACGACGACGTCTTCCGCGACGAGCACTCGGCGCTGGCGAAGGCGTACTGCACGAGCCGGATGCGGGAGGTGGTCGGGTGGGCGCGCGAGCTGCTCGCCGGGAACGGGATCATCCTGGAGTACGACATCGCGCGGTTCGTGGCCGACGCCGAGGCGATTTACTCCTACGAGGGCACCCGGGAAATCAACACGCTGATCGTCGGACGCGCGGTGACCGGAATGGGGGCATTTGTCTAATTAATTGGCTTTTGTCTGACTACATATGGTGAACGCATCACGATCACCGTCACGAACCGTGTGCTGACAAAGAGTCAACATTACTTTCGGGAGCTTTCTTCGCATCCGTACCTTGAAGTCCAACTGCCCCATCGGCATAGTGGACGGACCACAGGCGCACCCAGTCGTGGCGGGCAACCTCGGGGGGCGGTAGCAAGACCACGGCTGCCCGGGCGCGCACACCACGCGCGGAATTGGACATTGACGGATGAGTTCCCCCCCGCCTCTTCGCACCAAGCTGCTCAGGATCCTCCTGCTTCCGCTGGTCTCCATGGTGGCCCTCTGGGGGTTCATCGCGTACTCCAGCGTGGATGAGATCGCCACCGTCTCGCAGATCCAGGACCGGTGGGAGTCCATCGGCGCACCAGTGCTGCAGCTGATCGTCGAGCTGCAGAAGGAGCGGCAGCTCTCGGCGGAGGCGCCGGGCAGCACCGCCGCGTACAAGCCGCTGATCGAGCAGCGGCGGGTCACCGACAACCAGGTCAGGCGCCTGCGGGAGATCATCGCGAGCGTCGACGCCGACGCGGTCAACGAGGCCCCGGCCCAGGTGCAGGCGATGGTGCAGGCCCTCGACGGGCTGCAGTCGCTGCGCGCCTCCGCCGACGGCGGCGTGCTGGCGCCCGCGCTGACGATCATCGAGGCGTACAACAACCTGATCGCCGTCGCCAACCAGCAGTTCATCGACCGCGACGCGATGAGCGACGCCACCGCCTACCAGACGGTACGCGGCATGACCGCCTACAGCACCTCGGCCGAGTACCTGTGGCGCGAGCACGCCGTGCTCACCACCACGCTCGTGCACCGCAACATGACCCCGACCGACCGCGCCGCGTTCGTCGCCGCCATGACCGCCCGCCGGCTCGTCCTGGCCAACGCCGAGCGCGACGCCAGCCCCGAGCTGCGCGCCGCCTACGACCGGCTCGTGGCGAGCACCGCCTACAAGCGGGTCGTGGCGGTCGAGGACGAGCTGTTCTCCTACGACACCGGCGGGCCGCCCCCCGTGTCCGCCTCCACGTGGCGCGGCGACGCCGAGAGCGTGCTCGCCCAGATCAACCGCGACACCCAGGCCGAGCTGGTCCGCACGGCGGCCTCCGGCGAGGCGCAGAAGACGGCCGCGTACTGGCGGATCGGGGTCGTGCTGCTGCTCGGCCTGGCCCTGGTGATCCTGTCCGTGTGGCTGTCCTACCGGTTCGGCCAGTCGCTCATCGCCGAGCTGCGGCGGCTGCAGGGCTCGGCCGTCGAGCTGGCCGAGCAGCGGCTGCCCCGCCTCGTCGAGCGGCTGCGCCGCGGCGACGACGTCGACCCGGCCACCGAGGCCCCCGGCCTCGACCGGGCCGAGACCGCCGAGGTCGACCGCGTCGTGCACGCCTTCTCCGCCGTACGCCGCACCGCCGTCGAGGCCGCCGTCGGCCAGGCCGCATTGCGCAAGGGCGTCGGCCAGGTCTTCCTCAACCTCGCCCGGCGCAACCAGGCGCTGCTGCACCGCCAGCTCGCGCTGCTCGACACCATGGAGCGGCGCGCCGACGAGCCCGAGGTCCTGGAGGACCTGTTCAAGCTCGACCACCTCACCACCCGCATGCGCCGGCACGCGGAGAACCTCATCATCCTGTCCGGCTCCTCCCCCGCGCGCCGCTGGCGCGACCCGGTGCCGCTGTTCGACGTCGTACGGGCGGCGGTGCTGGAGGTCGAGGACTACACCCGCGTGACGGTCGCCCCCATGCCGCACGCCCCGCTGCTCGTCGGCGCCGCCGTCACCGACGTGATCCACCTGGTCGCCGAGCTGGTGGAGAACGCCACCGTGTTCTCCCCGCCCAACACGACCGTGCAGGTGCGCGGCGTCACCGCGGCCAACGGGATGGCGCTGGAGGTCGAGGACCGCGGGCTCGGACTCAACGACGCCACCCTGCGCGAGCTGAACGACCGGCTGGCCGACGTGCCCGAGTTCGACCTGGCCGACAGTGACCGGCTCGGGCTGTTCGTGGTGGCGCGGCTCGCGGCCCGGCACGGGATCAAGATCATGCTGCGGCGGTCGCCGTACGACGGGACCACCGCGATCGTGCTGCTGCCCGCCAGCCTGCTCGCCGACGCCGAGCCGCTTGCCCTCACGGCGGGGCCGTCGGCCGAGCCCGCGGGTGGGCACGAGGGCGTCAACGGGCGGGCCACCCGGCCCGTGCGCGGCACCTGGTTCGAGCCCGACCCCGCACAGAACAGGACGGACTCCTCGCCGATGCCGGACTTCATGCCGGACTTCACGGCGGGGTCCATGCCCGACTTCGTCCCGGACTTCATGTCGGAGCCCGCGCCGGACCCCAGGCAGGAGCCGACGCCGGACCAGGCGGGCCCGACGGCCTCGCCGGCTTCCGGGGCCTTCCCCGCTTCTCCGGCCTCCTCGCCGGCTTCCGGGGCCTTCCCCGCTTCCTCGGCCTTCCCCGCCTCGGCGGCGGAAAGTGGCCGGGAGGGCGAGCCGGCGCACAACGCTTTCGGGAACGGGGCCCCGCCCCGCCCCGCCACGACCTCCGGGCCGCCCGCCGGCTGGAGCGTCACCGTGCCGCCCCAGGAGGCGGACGAGGATCTCGACGGGCTGCCGATGCGGATCCCGCAGGCCAGCCTCGCCCCCCAGCTGCGCGTGGACGCGCGGCCGGAGCGGCGAGGAGCCGCCGGACGCTCGCCCGAAGAGCTCGCACAGCTCATGTCGTCCATGCAACGCGGCTGGCAGGAAGGGCGCCAGCAGGCGAAGCAGGAGCCCGACATGTGGAATCGAAAGGACGATCGACCCGATGCCTGACCCCAGAAGTGAACTGAGCTGGCTGCTCGACGACCTCATCCAGCGCGTACCCGGCATCCGGCACGCCATCGTGCTGTCCGCCGACGGGCTGTCGATGGGCAGCTCCCGCGGCCTGACCCGGGAGGACGCCGAGCACCTGTCCGCCATCTCCGCCGGCAGCCACAGCCTCGCCATGGGGGCCGGCCGGCACTTCGGGCTCGGCGGCGTACGGCAGACGATCATCGAGATGGAGGAGGGCTTCCTGTTCGTCACCGCCGCCGGGCAGGGGGCCCGGCTGGCCGTGCTGGCCACGGCCGACGCCGAGCTGGGCATGGTGACGTACGAGATGGCGCTGATGGTCAAGCGGGTCGGTGAGCACCTGTCCGCGCATCCGAGGGGAGCGGCACCGGCACCCGCCTGGAACGGCGCGAGACCGTGACAGGGGAGGATCCCGGGCCCCTGATCCGGCTGTACGGGCTGACCGGGGGCCGGGCGCGTCCGCAGGGCGAGTCGTTCGACCTGGTGGCCATCGTGGTCACGGTCGGCGACCTGCCCCAGCCCTCGGACTTGCTCCCCGAGCATCGCGCCGTGCTCTCGCTGTGCCGCAGGCCGACCCCGGTGGCCGACGTCGCGGCACACCTCAGGCTGCCGATCAACATCACCCGCGTGATCCTCGGCGATCTGCGGCGGGACGGCCTGATCAGCATCGAGCGCCCGCGCCCCGTCGCGCAGACGATCGACGAACGCATCTACAGGGAAGTGCTGGATGGGCTACGCAGTCTCTGAGCCGGGTACGACCCGGGCCCCGTCGGCCCTGGCCATCAAGATCCTCATCGCGGGCGGTTTCGGGGTCGGCAAGACGACCATGGTCGGCACGATCAGCGAGATCCGCCCCCTGCACACCGAGGAGCTGCTGAGCGACCGCGGCATCGGCGTGGACGACACCTCCGGCGTCGAGTCCAAGACCACCACCACCGTGGCGCTCGACTTCGGCCGCATCACGATCCGCGACGGGTTGTGGCTGTACCTGTTCGGCACGCCCGGGCAGGACCGGTTCTGGTTCATGTGGGACGAGCTGGCGCTGGGCGCGCTCGGCGCCGTCGTGCTCGCCGACACCCGCCGCCTCCAGGACTGCTTCCCGGCGGTGGACTACTTCGAGCAGCGCGGGATCCCGTTCGTGGTGGGGGTGAACTGCTTCGACGGGGCCCGCCGGTACGAGCCGGGCAAGGTGCGGCGGGCGCTCGGCCTGGCCGAGCACATCCCGATCGTGATGTGCGACGTGCGCCGCCGCGCCTCGGTCAGGGACGTGCTCACCACGCTCGTCACGTACGCGGTCAAGGGGGCGTGACACCCACGGCCGAGGGTCCAGGGGGCGCGAGAGCCGCGCCCTCGGAGTCAAGAAGGGGGCGTGAGAGCCGCGCCCTCGGGATCAGGGGGACGTGAGGCCCGCGTCTTCGCGGCCAGGGGGCGCGAGACCGGCGCCCTCGGGATCAGGGGGACGTGAACACGGTCAGGGGGCGTGAGACCCGCGCCCTCGCGGTCAGGGGGACATGAGACCCGCGCCATCGGAATCAGGGGGACGTGAGAGTCGCGCCCGTGGCCAGGACCGCCTGGCGGAGCGCTCGTGCGACGCAGGCGGCGGCCTCGGGCATCGGGCCCGGCCTCCTGGCCAGGAGGAGGCGCCGCTGCTCCTGGGGGCCGCCGCGGACCGGCAGGACGCGCACGCCCGGCGGGACGGCGGCCTCCAGCATGGCGGGCACGGTCGTCAGGCCGCAGCCGGCGGCGACGAGGCAGAGCTTGGCCAGCCAGTCGCGGGCGGAGTGCGCGATCTCGGGCCGCTCGTCGAGGCCGGGCCAGGCGCCCATCCCCGTGCTGTCGCCGGCGCCGCCGCCGGCCCAGCGCCCCGGCCCGGCGATCCACCGCTGCCCGTGCAGGTCGGCGACGTCGACGTAGTCGCCGCGGGCGAGCGGATGGCCGGCCGGAACGGCCACGCGCAGGCCGCGCTCGGTGAGCGTCTCGACCTCCAGCGCCGGCGTCTCGGTGTCGGGCGGCCGGAACGGCGGCGCGGAGCTGATCAGCGCGAGATCCAGCGTGCCCGCCCGCAACGCCCGGACCAGCACCGGTGTGAGCCCTTCGCGGGTGTTGACGGTGATGGCGGGATGCTCGGCACGCAGCGCGGCCAGCGCCCGGGGCACGACGTGGGCGCCCGCGCTGGCGAACCAGCCGAGCCGCACCGTGCCGGGCTCGCCGGGCAGCCCGGCCAGCTCGCGCGCGCCCGCGTCCACCTGGTCCACGACGGCGGCGGCGCGGCGCAGCACGATCCGCCCGGCCGGGGTGAGCCGGACGCCGTCGTGCCTGCGCTCCAGGAGGGCGGCGCCCGCGGCGCGTTCGAGTGCGGCGATCTGGCGGGAGACGGCCGACTGCGTGTAGCCGAGCGCGGTGGCCGCGGCGGTGAGCGTGCCGCGCTCCGCGACCTCGCGGAAGACCCGGAGCGCGGTGAGCGAGGCGTCGGAGAGGGCCATGACACTTACGCATACCACAGATGAGCATCTCTCGTTGGACGCATGCCCTCGGCCGGTCCTAGCGTCGTTTCCATGACGAACCGACCCCGCATCGCCCTCGTGACCGGCGCCACCCAAGGGCTGGGCCTCGCCCTGGTGGAGGGCCTGGCCAGCCGTTTGAGCCCGGCCGACACCGTTTACCTGACCGGCCGCGACGCCGGCCGCGTCGCCCGGGCCGTCGCGGGCCTGCCCGCGACGAGCGCCCAGGTCCGCGGCGAGCTTCTCGACGTCGCCGACCCCGACGCCGCCACCCGCTTGGCCCGCCTCGTCGAGGAACGGCACGGCGGCGTGGACATCGTCTTCGGCAACGCCGTGATGCGCATCGGGCCGGACGACGACCCGCGTGCTCTGATGGACGCGTACACGCAGGTCAACAACTTCGGCACGACCCGGTTGATGCGCGCGTTCACGCCGCTGCTGCGTGACGGCGGGCGTTTCCTCGTGGTGGCCAGCTCGCTCGGCACGCTCAGCCACCTGGCGCCCGTGCTGCACGACCGCTTCGACGGCCTCTCCTCGCTGGACGAGGTGGACAAGCAGGTGGCCGCCTGGCGCGACGCCGTCTTGGACGGCAGCGCCGCCGCGAGCGCCTGGCCCGGCTTCATCAACATCCCGTCCAAGATCGCGCAGGTGGCCGCCGTCCGCGCCCTCGCCTCCCAGCGCCGCGACGACGACCTGCGGCGCGGCATCCTGCTCGCCGCGGTCTGCCCCGGCATGATCAACACGCCGACTTCGGCCCTCTGGTGGGACGTCTCGACCGCCGCCTCCCCCGCCGAAGCCGCCGTCCCCCTCCTCGACCTGGCCCTCGACCCGGTCGATCCCGGCCACTACGGGCAGCTCGTCCGGTTCGGCCGGGCCCTCCCCTGGAAGCCGTGACCACACCGCTCACTCACGCCACCATCACGCCGTCCGCGCAGATCAGCGCCCCGTGCGGGCGGTTTCGGGCCGGGCCGGCCGGGTAGTCGGGAGGCACCACATCGGCGGCCCCGAGCCACCAACCCCTCCTCGACCCCCCACGTTTCTGGACAGCCCTGAGGGCCGGGAGGAGGGGGCGTTGAGCGAGATCCACGGGTGGTGCGAGCCCAGGTTCGACGCGGTGCGGGAGGCGTTCCAACGCAACTTCGACGAAGGGCGGGAGCTGGGCGCGTCGGTGACCGTCTACCAGCGGGGGCGGGCCGTCGTCGACCTGTGGGGCGGCCGGGCGGGCGCGGGCACCGCCTGGGAGCGGGACACGATCACGCTCCTCGCCTCGGCCACCAAGGGGCTGGTGGCCGCCGCCGCGATGCTGCTGGTCGATCGCGGGCTGCTCGACCTGGACACGCCGATCGCGGCGTACTGGCCGGAGTTCGCGGCGGGCGGCAAGGCGGACATCCCGCTGCGGTGGGTGCTCGGCCACCGGTCGGGCGTCGTCACCGTCGACCCGCCGCTGACCCTGCTGGACCTCGAAGGGGGCACGGCGGTGAGCGAGGCGCTGGCCGCCGCCGTGCCGGCGTGGCAGCCGGGGCGGGCGCACGGGTACCACTGCCTGACCATGGGGTGGCTGGTCGGCGAGGTCGTGCAGCGGGTCACGGGGATGTCGGTGCAGCGCTTCTTCGCCAAGGAGATCGCCGGCCCGCTGGGGCTCGACCTGCACATCGGCCTGCCCGACGCCCGCGAACGGCGGCTGGCGGACCTCGTACCGCCCACCGCGGAGCAGCTTCTCCAGGGCCGCGCCAACCCCGAGCTGGCCGACCTCAACCAGGCCATCTGCGACCCCGCGTCCCTCTTCCACCGCTCGACGTTCGGCAGCATCGCCCTGGCCGGCAACCCGCTCGCCGCCGCCAGCCTGCCGCAGGCGGGCATCCCGTCCTGTGGCGGGGCCGGCAACGCGGCGGGGCTCGCCCGCATGTACGCCGCGCTCGTCGGCGACGTCGACGGCATCCGCCTCCTGCGCCCGGAGACCGCCGACCGCGCCCGCACCGTCGAGGCCAGCGGGATGGACCTGGTCCTGCGCTGCCGCACGTCGTACGGGCGGGGGTTCATGCTGCCGGGCGGGCCGATGTGGCCGGGGGAATGCTCGCCCACCGCGTTCGGGCACCCGGGGGTCACCGGGGTGTTCGCCTATGCCGATCCCGATCACGAGCTGGGGTTCGCCTACGTGCCCAACCGGATGACCGAGCTCATCACCGGCGGGGACGACCGCGTCCGGCGGCTCGTCGAGGCCACCCACCGCTGCGCCTGCACCTGATTCGGCGGGCGCGTCCCTTGAGGCTGCGTCAGAGGTAAGGGCCGGTACCCGGGCCCGGAGCGGGCGGGCGGGGCAGGCTCGGCGGGGCGGCCTGCTGGAGCGTGAGGCCGACGCGGATGCCCTGGAAGACGCCTTCCAGCCAGCCCACGAGCTGGCTCTGCGCGATCCGGATCTCCGACTGGGTGAGGGTTTCCGAGGTGGAGGGCAGGAGGCGGTGCAGCTCGTCGCGGAGCTCGGGGGCGACCGAGTCGCCGATCTCCTCGACGACGCGCGTGTGGATGTGCTGCAGCGCGTCACGGGCGTGCTCGTCCAGGGTCAGGCCGCGGGCCTCGTCGAGGAGGGAGCGGGCCATGGTGCTGACGCGCAGCAGCCGGGCGGGCTCCTTGACGCGGCCGATCTCGGTTTCGAGCGCCGATTCGGCGGGCGGGCCGCCGTCACCACCGACGCCACCGTCCGGAGAGGACGGGGGCGAAGGTGGCCGGGGCCCGACGGTGGGGCGCGGGGTCGGCGGCAGGTCCGGCTGGTGCGGGTCCGGAGATGGTGTCATGACCGCCTCCTGCCCCCGTTCGCGCTGCTCACGCCCCCTCCAGGCGATCAAGGGCCGAGCGGGAGCTCGTCGAGGAGCTTGGCGGCCAGGTCGCGGGCGGGGCGGTCGTAGGCGTCGGCGAGGGTGCGGGTGACCTGTTCGGCGCGGATGGCGGGCCAGTCGGGCGGCAGGTGCTCGGCGGGCAGGTGCGGGTCCTGGCGGACGAGCTGCAGCCAGTCGGTGTGCAGGAGGAGCTGGCGGGCCAGGTCGTCGGGGAGGGTGGGCTGCGGGTCGGGGGTGTCCCAGCGGTCGAGGAAGGCGTGGTAGCGGGCGGCGATCTGCTCGGTGTCGAACGCCTTGCGGACGAGGTCGGCGGTCTCGGTGGGCGCGGCGGCGCGGGCGGTGAGCACGGTGACGTGGTCGCGCAGCCCGAGCCCGGCGACGATGGCGCGCACGTCCTTGACGCCGGGCGCGATCCACATGCCGCTCTGCAGCGGCCCGAACCCGGCCCAGACGAGCTGGGAGCGCAGGTCGTGGCGGGTGGCGCGGCGGTCGTCGGGCAGGGAGAAGCCGACCATGGTCCAGGCGCCGTCCCAGTCGCGGTTGACGGCGCCGGTCTCCCACATGCGGTGCCGCCCGTCCTCCAGGACGGAGGTGGCGTGCGGGGTGAGCGCGAAGTACGTCTTGCGCCCGGAGCGGTGGCGGGCCAGCAGCCCGCGTTTGGCCATGCGGGTGAGCGTGGAACGCACGGCCTCCTCGGTCACGCCGAGGCGGGCGAACACGTCGATGATGCTGCCGGAGTACACGGCGACGTCGCGGCCGAGCACGTGGACGCCGAGGAAGCTGAACATCAGCGACTGGGGTCGCGTGGCCGGGGCGTGGGGCGGGTCGTCCCCGTCGCGGAAAGTCACAAGCCGAGGGTAGACGGATTCGAGATATTGGGCAAAACTTTGACGCGGGTCGCAAGTTTGCCCAACGTTTCGCGACACGAGGTGACGTGTATGGATTTGTCAGGAAAAGTGGCTGTGGTGACCGGTGCCGGGCGCGGGCTCGGCCGGGCCTACGCCGAGGCGCTGGCCGCGGCGGGGGCGGCGGTCGTCGTCAACGACGTGACCGCCGAGGCCGCCGAGAGCGTGGCCGGGACCATCCGCGAGGCGGGCGGCCGGGCGGTGGCGGCTCCGGGGGCGGTCGGCGGGTCGGAGGTCGCCGACCGGCTGGTGGCCACCGCGGTCGAGGAGTTCGGGCGGCTGGACGTCCTGGTCACCAACGCCGGCGTGCTGCGTGACCGGGTGCTCTGGAAGATGTCCGACGACGACTTCGACACGGTCATCGACGTCCACCTGCGCGGCACGTTCACCTGCGCCAGGGCCGCGGCCACCCGGATGCGCGAGCAGGGCGAGGGCGGGCGGCTGATCCTCATCTCCTCCCCCGCCGGCCAGCGCGGCAACTTCGGCCAGACGAACTACGCCGCCGCCAAGGCCGGGATCGTGGCGATGGCCCGCACGTGGGCGATGGAGCTGGCCAGGGCCGGCGTCACGGTCAACGCGGTGGTGCCGGTGGCCGCCACCGAGATGACCAAGACCATTCCCGCCTTCGCCCCGTACCTGGAGGAGGCCGAGCGCACCGGCGCGCCGCTGCCCGCCTGGCTGCGCAGGGACGAGGGCATGGGCACCGTCGAGGACGTGGCCGGGCTGATCGTCTACCTCGCCTCCGACGCGTCCGCGGAGGTGACCGGCCAGGCCATCGGGATCGGCGGCGACCGGCTCGCCCTCTGGTCGCACCCGCACGAGAAGGCCGTCACCTACGCCGACGGCGGCTGGAGCGCCGACGCGATCGCCGAGGCGTGCAAGAGCTTCGAGCCGGAGACGTACGGGATCCCCGCCCCGAAGGTCCCCGCCGAGAAGGCCCGTGATGAATGCCGTGATGAATGCCGCGATGAACGCCGTGATGAACGTCGAGGAGCTCACCGCGATCGACGTGCACACCCACGCCGAGATCTCCAAGGACGGCCACACCTCGCTCAGCCCCGAGCTGTTCGGCGCGTCGGCGGAGTACTTCGGCTCGCACGAGCGCCCCACCATCGAGCAGATGGCCGCGTACTACCGCGAGCGCCGGATGGCGGCGGTGGTGTTCACCGTGGACGCCGAGCACGCCACCGGCCATCCGCGCATCGCCAACGAGGAGATCGCCGAGAGCTGCGCGGCGCACGCCGACGTGCTGATCCCGTTCGGCAGCATCGACCCGCACAAGGGCCGCGCCGGCGTCAGGGAGGCGCGCCGCCTGGTCGAGGAGTACGGGGTGCGCGGGTTCAAGTTCCACCCCAGCATCCAGGGCTTCGACCCGAACGACCGGCTCGCCTACCCGCTGTACGAGGCGATCGAGGAGCTGGGCGCGATCGCGCTGTTCCACACGGGGCAGACCGGCATCGGCGCGGGCGTGCCCGGCGGGGCCGGGGTGCGGCTGCGGCACTCCAACCCGATGCTGGTGGACGACGTGGCCGTGGACTTCCCGCACATGAAGATCATCCTGGCGCACCCGTCGTTCCCCTGGCAGGACGAGGCCCTGGCGGTCGCCACCCACAAGCCGTCCGTGTACATCGACCTGTCGGGCTGGTCGCCGAAGTACTTCCCGCCCCAGCTCGTCCGCTACGCCAACACCCTGCTCAAGGACAAGGTGCTGTTCGGCTCCGACTACCCCGTGATCACCCCCGACCGCTGGCTCAAGGACTTCGCCGCCCTCGACATCAAGCCCGAGGTACGCCCCAAGATCCTCAAGGACAACGCCGCCCGCCTGCTCGGACTCAAGGAGAGCGCCGCATGACCACCACCGCGAACGGCCTGGCCGAGATCAAGGCCCTGGCCGGCCAGGACCTCGGCCACACCGGCTGGCTGGAGATCGGCCAGGACCGGGTCGACACCTTCGCCGACGCCACGAACGACCACCAGTGGATCCACACCGACCCGGTCAGGGCCGCGCAGGGGCCGTTCGGCGGCACGATCGCGCACGGCTACCTCACGCTCGCCCTGGTCATCCCGCTCTTCAACGAGCTGCTGGAGATCCAGGGCGTGCGGATGAGCATCAACTACGGCCTGGACAAGGTGCGCTTCCCCGCCCCCGTCAAGGTCGGCGCCAAGATCCGCCTGGCCGGCCGGGTCGCCGAGGTCGAGGACGTGCCGGGCGACGGCGTCCAGATGCACATGGACTTCACCATCGAGATCGACGGCGAGCCCAAGCCGGCCTGCGTCGCCCGCGCCATCTACCGCCACTACGCCTGACCCCCGCCGCCCGGCACCCCACCGCCCGACCCCCACCGTCCGGTTCCCGCAGCGCCTGACTCCCTTCCACACCCCCCACGAACGGGATCACGCATGTCCAACCCCACCCAGCTCCGCCGCGCCGTGGCCTCCAGCTTCCTCGGCAGCGTCATCGAGTACTACGACTTCCTCCTGTACGCCACCGCCTCCGCCCTCGTGTTCGGCAAGGTCTTCTTCTCCGACCTCGACCCGCTGGCCGCCACCGTCGCCAGCCTCGGCACGTTCGCCACCGGCTACCTGGCCAGGCCGCTCGGCGGCGTCATCTTCGGCCACTTCGGCGACCGGCTCGGCCGCAAGCGGATGCTGGTCCTCACCATGACGCTCATGGGCGTGGCCAGCACCCTGATCGGCGTGCTCCCGACGTACGACCAGCTCGGCACGCTCGCGCCGGTCGCGCTGGTGCTGCTGCGCGTGGTGCAGGGCATCGCGGTCGGCGGCGAGTGGGGCGGCGCGGTGCTCATGTCCGCCGAGCACGCCCGCGGGCGCCGCGGCCTGTGGGCCAGCTTCACCAACGCCGGAGCGCCGTTCGGCATGCTGCTGTCCACGGCCGCCCTCAACGGCAGCGCCGCGCTCATGGACGAGCAGGCGTTCCTGAGCTGGGGATGGCGCATCCCGTTCCTGCTGAGCATCGTGCTGCTGGCGATCGGCCTGTTCGTGCGGGCCAGGGTCGAGGAGACGCCCGTGTTCGCCTCGGCCGCGTCGTCGGACCCCGCGCCGCGCTCGGCGCCGCTGCTGGACGTGCTGCGCCACCACCCCAAGGCGCTGCTGCTCGGCATCGGGGTCGGGCTGTCGCCGTTCGTGCTGCAGGGCACGCTGACCACGTTCCTCGTCTCGTACGGGGTGCAGGCCGGCTTCGCCCGCCAGCAGGTGCTCAACGGGCTCACGCTGTCGTCGGGCCTCGCGGTGCTCGGCATCGTCGGCTGGTCCGCGCTGTCGGACCGGGTGGGCCGCCGCCCGATCGTGCTGGCCGGCGCGGTGGCCGCCGCCGCCTACGCGTTCGCGATCTTCCCGCTGGCCGGCTCCGGCAGCGTCGGGCTGCTCACGCTCGCGCTGGTGCTCGGCCAGTCGATCATCCACCCCATGACGTACGGGCCGCTCGCCGCCCTGTACGCCGAGCTGTTCGCCACCCGCAGCCGCTACACCGGCGCCTCGCTCGGCTACCAGATCGCCGGGCTCGGGGCGGGGCTGGCGCCGCTGCTGTTCGCCCAGATCCAGGCGTCGACCGGGGGCGGCGGCACGGGGCTGATCTCCGCCGTCATCGCCGGGTTCTGCCTGCTGACGGTGGTGTGCACGGCGGCGCTGCGGGAGACGAGCCGCACCGACCTCGACTCCGCGGCTGCAACCGCACCCGAAGCCCGCAGCCGGAACTGACCGGAGCGTTTCTCGCTAGGAGCACTTCATGCGCAACGCCGGACTGGGCGGCTGGCCCGCCCGCCGTGCCCTCATGACCCCGGACCGGACGGCGTTCGTCTTCGGCGGGCGCGCCCTCACCTACGCCGACGTGCACGAGCGCGTCACCCGGCTGGCCGCGCGGCTGCGGCGGGCCGGGGTGGCGGCCGGGGACCGGGTCGCCTACCTGGGGCCGAACCACGTCGCCTTCGCCGAGACGCTGTTCGCCGCGCACGTGCTCGGTGCCGTGTTCGTCCCGCTCAACTTCCGCCTGGCCGCGCCCGAGATCGCGTACATGCTGGCCGACTCGGGCGCGACCACGCTGGTCTACGCCCCGGAGTGCGCCCCCGCCGTCCGGGCGCTCCAGGAGGCTCCCGCCACGGTGGTGGCGCTGGCCGATCCGGGGCCGGGCGAGCACGCGTACGAGGACTGGCTCTCGCCGGGCGAGCCCGCGGAGCCGTTCGACGTGCCGGTGACCCTCGACGACCCGGCCCTGATCCTCTACACCTCGGGCACCACCGGCCGCCCGAAGGGCGCCGTCCTCACCCACGGCAACCTGGTGTGGAACTGCTACAACATGCTCGTCGGCGTGGACCTGCGCAGCGACGAGGTGACCCTGGTCAGCGCCCCGCTCTTCCACGTGGCCGCGCTGAACCAGACGCTGCTGCCGACGTTCCTCAAGGGCGGCCGCTCCGTGATCATGCCCTCCTGGGACGTGGACCGCTGCTACGACCTCATCGCCGAGCACCGCGTCACCTGGATGTTCGGCGTCACCACGATGTTCGCGGCGCTGGCCCGCTCGCCCCGCTGGGCGCGGGCCGACCTGTCGTCCGTGCGCACCCTGATGGCGGGGGGCGCGCCCGTGCCGCCGGCGCTCATCCGCACCTACCAGGAGCGCGGGCTGGTCTTCTGCCAGGGGTACGGCCTCACCGAGACCTCACCCGGCGCCACGTTCCTGGAGCCGAGCCAGAGCGCCCGCAAGGCCGGGTCGGCGGGCGTGCCCGTCTTCTTCGCCGACGTCCGCGTGGTGCGCCCCGACCTGACCGACACCGCGCCGGGCGAGCCGGGCGAAGTGCTCATCAAGGGCCCGAACGTCACCCCCGGCTACTGGAACAACCCCTCCGCCACCCGGAGCGCCTTCGCCGACGGCGGCTGGTTCCGCTCCGGCGACATCGCCACCCGCGACGCCGACGGGCACCTCTACATCGTGGACCGCGCCAAGGACATGTTCATCTCCGGCGGCGAGAACGTCTACCCGGCCGAGGTGGAGAGCGTGCTGGCCGAGCACCCGGGCGTGGCGGAGGCGGCCGTGGTCGGCGTCCCCGACAGCACGTGGGGCGAGGTCGGGCACGCCTTCGTCATCCCCCGCGACGGGGCGGACGTGACCGGCGAGTCGCTGCGCGCGTTCCTGCTCGAACGGCTGGCCAAGTACAAGATCCCCCGCTACTTCGACCTCGTCGCGGAGCTGCCGCGCACCGCCTCCGGCAAGGTCCGCAAACCCGACCTGCGAGGCGCCCGCCCTACGATGTGATCGTGACTCCGACTCCTCGACGCGCGCCCCGCACCGCCGCCGCGCCCAGCATCCGGGATGTCGCCGCCGCCGCGGGAGTCTCGTACCAGACCGTCTCGCGCGTGCTGAACGAGTCCCCGCGCGTGCGCCCCGAGACCCGCACGGCGGTGCTGGCGGCGATCGAGAGCCTCGGCTTCCGTCCCAGCCGCACCGCGCGCGCCCTCAGCCTGGGCCGCGCCCGCGGCATCACCGTGGTCACCTCCAACACCGTCCTGTACGGCTACGCCGCCACGCTCCAGGGCCTGGAGGAGGCGGCCAGGGCCGAGGGGATGGCCATGGGCATCAGGGTCGTCGAGTCGGCCGAGCCCGCCGAGGTGAAGCAGACGGTCGACTACGTCGGAGACGCCAGTGCCGGCGGGGTGGTGGTGATCGCGTTCGACCCGCTCGGCATCGCGGTGCTGGAGGCGCTGCCCGAGCACGTGCCGGCCGTGGCCGCCGCCGAGCCGGCCGCCCCCGACCGGGGCCGTGTGGCCATCGCGCTCGACGAGCGCCGCGCCGCCGCCGACGCCACCCAGCACCTCCTCGACCTCGGGCACCGCACCGTCCACCACGTCGCCATCCCGTCCGAGGGCGGGCGCGAGGGCGCCGTGCCCGGCGGGCGGCTCGCCGGGTGGCGCGACGCGCTGCGGGCGGCCGGGGCGCCCATCCCCGAGCTGATCGGGTGCGGGTGGGACATCCGCTCGGCCTACGCGGCCGGGCAGCGGCTGGCCTCCTCCCCCGACGTCACCGCCATCCTGTGCGGCAACGACGACATCGCGCAGGGGGTGCGCAGGGCGCTGTACGACGCGGGCAAGGACGTGCCCGGCGACGTCAGCATCGTCGGGTTCGACGACATCCCGGGGTCGGCGTACTGGACGCCCGCGCTGACCACCGTCCGCATGGACTTCGCCGGGCTCGGCCGGGCCTGCTTCCACGCGGCGGTGGCCGAGCTGACCGGCGGCCCCCAGCCCGAGCCCGCCCTCACCCCACCGGCCCTGGTGCTCCGCGAGTCCACCGCCCCGCCGCCCCATCACCCCTGATCCCGGCGATCGCGCTCACGTCGTCTTCGTGCGGGCCCGTCATGCGCGGGCCGGTGTCGCGGGGGCGGGAAACCGGCGTGTAACGATCCCGCAAAGAGGGGTTCCCTCGTTGGCGTGTGACCGCTCACACTGAGGCGCATGCATGTGACCGGTCACATGGCTGTTGAGGAAAGCGAGATCGTGATGCCTGCTGACGTCGTCGAGACCGTGCGCTGGGGGCACACCGGCCTCACCGCCGTCGTGGAGATCCACCCGGACGGCCCCGTGTCGCTGCGCGACCTGTCGACCGGCGCACTGGCCGCAGAGCCGCCCGCAGTCCCGTCCGAAGCCCAGTCCGCAGCGCCGTCCGAAGGGCTGTCCGCAGTGACGTCCGTGGCGCCGGCCGCAGTGCCGTCCAGCTTGTCGGCGCGCGTGGCCCAGCCGCTGGTGGAGGTGCTCGTGCCGGGCGAGGGGCGGGCCAGGGCCTCGCAGCGGCTGTCCGAGACGGCGGTGGGCTGCCGGTTGCGGTACGCGGGGTCCGCGCGGTCGATCGCGGACGGCTGGCACGAGTTGCGGATCCGGCTGCGGGACGAGACCTCCGGCCTCGACGCCGAGCTGGTCATGCGCTCCCCCGACGGCGTGCCCGCCGTGCAGACAAGGGTCCGGGTGACGAACACCGGCGAGCACCCGGTGCCGCTGCTGGCGGTCACCTCGTTCGCCGCGATCTTCCCCGCGAGCCGGGCCGGCGGCCTCGACCTGCTGTACGCCGACAGCGAGTGGCTGGGCGAGAGCCGCTGGGCCAGGCGGCCGTTCGGCGAGCACGTTCCCGACCTCGGGCTGCCCGGTCACGGCCAGCACGGCAAGGGCGCGTTCGCCCTGACCAGCCAGGGCACGTGGTCGAGCGGCCGGCACGTGCCCATGGGCGGCCTGACCGACCGGGAGAGCGGCCGCACGTGGTTGTGGCAGATCGAGCACAACGGCCCGTGGCGGTGGGAGACCGGCGAGCGGCTGGACGGCGCATACGTCGCCCTGTCCGGCCCGACCGACCTCGACCACCAGTGGAGCGAGCTGCTCGCCCCCGGCGAGTCGTTCACCACGGTCCCGGTCGCGGTGACGGTCAGCGGGGACGGGCTGGAGGGCGCGGTGGCGGCGCTGACGGCGTACCGGCGGGCGCTGGTGCGTCCGCATCCCGACCGGGCCACGCTGCCCGTCGTCTTCAACGACTACATGAACACGCTCATGGGCGACCCCACCACGGACAAGCTCCTCCCCCTCATCGACGCCGCCGCCAGGGCGGGCGCGCAGGTGTTCTGCGTGGACGCCGGCTGGTACGACGACGGCGGCGACTGGTGGGACAGCGTCGGCGAGTGGCAGCCGTCCCAGACGCGCTTCCCGGATGGCTTGGAGGAGGTCCTGGCCCGGATCGCGGGCCACGGCATGACGCCCGGCCTGTGGCTGGAGCCGGAGGTGATCGGCGTGCGCAGCCCGATGGCGGACAAGCTGCCGGCGGAGGCGTTCCTGCGGCGCGGCGGCGTCCGGGTGGCCGAGCACGGCCGCTACCACCTGGACCTGCGCCACCCGGCGGCGGTCGCGCACCTGGACCAGGTGGTGGACCGGCTGGTGGAGGAGCTGGGCGTCGGCTACTTCAAGCTCGACTACAACATCAACCCGGGCGCGGGCACCGACGTGGCCGCCGCCAGCGTCGGCGCGGGCCTGCTGGCGCACAACCGGGCCCATCTCGCCTGGCTGGAGCGCGTCCTGGACCGCCACCCCCACCTGGTGCTGGAGAACTGCGGCTCGGGCGCGATGCGCATGGACTACGCGATGCTGGCGCGCCTGCAGCTGCAGTCCACGAGCGACCAGCAGGACTTCCTGCGCTACCCGCCGATCGCGGTCGCCGCGCCGCTGTCGGTGCTACCCGAGCAGGCCGCGAACTGGGCCTACCCGCAGCCGGGGATGAGCGGGGAGGAGATCGTGTTCACGATGTGCACGGGCATCCTGGGCCGGCTCTACCTGTCGGGCGACCTGCCCCGGATGGCGCCGCAGCAGCTCGCCCTGGTCGAGGAGGGCGTGCGGGTCCACAAGGGCCTGCGGGGCGACCTGCTGCGCGGCGTCCCGTGCTGGCCGCTGGGCCTGCCCGGCTGGGACGACCCGTGGCTCGCCCTCGGCCTGCGCGCCGGGGACACCACCCACCTGGCGGTCTGGCGCCGGCCGGGAGCCGCGCCGGCCGCCGTGCTGCGCCTGCCCCACCTCGCCGGACGCGACCTCACCGTGGAGATCGCCTATCCCGCCGCGGCGGGCGGCTGGACCTGGGCGTGGGATGCGCGGGCCGCCGAGCTGACCGTCACCGCCTCCACTTCCGCACCCACCGCCCGCATCCTCCGTGTCCGTCCCCTCTGAGCTGAAAGAAGCCGAACCGTGAAGCTCGCACAGCGTGTCGCCGCCGCGTCGGCCCTCGTCCTGGCCGTCGCGGCCTGCAGCGATCCCGCCGCCGGCCCCGCCGCGGCACCCGCCACCGGGTCCGCCCCGCCGCCTGGCCCTCCCCGACCGCCCGCCTGGACGGGGTCACGCTCACCATCTGGGCCGCCCAGAACAGCAACACCGTGCCGAAGGCCGTGACCGACGCCTTCACCCGGACGACCGGGGCCAAGGTCGAGGTCGTCACCATCCCGGACCCGTACGAGCAGGGCGTGCAGACGAAGGTCGCCACCGGCGACAAGCCCGACCTGGCCTTCTGGCAGCCGACGGCGTCCATGCTGACCGCGCTCAACGCCCGCGCGAACCTGCAGCCGCTGGACGGCGCGCCGTGGCTGGACCAGCTCTCGCCCGAGCTGCGCGACATGACGGGCCTGCTCGACAAGACCCGCTACGCGGCGCTCATCACGAGCCCGGCCGTCGAGGGCGTCTACTACAACAAGCAGCACGTCAAGGAGCCGCCGAAGAACTTCGGCGAGCTGGTCGAGCTGGCGCGCTCGCTCAAGGCCAAGGGCGTGACGCCGTTCTTCGAGATGGCCGGCGACAAGTGGGCCACCCAGTGGTGGGTGCAGGTGCAGCTCGCCGACGCGGCGAAGAACGGCCTGTGGGAGCGGGTCAACACGGGCAAGGAGACGTTCGAGGACAGGACGATCCTGGACGCGATCAAGAAGTACAAGGCGCTGATCGACGAGGGCCTGTTCAACACCGACATCAGGACCGCGACGTTCGAGGACCAGGGCGAGGCGCTGCTGTCGGGCAAGGCGGCCATGGCGATGCAGGTGAACTCGTTCTTCGGCCAGCTCCAGGCCAAGGCCGACATGGCGGAGCTGGACGAGAAGATCGGCTTCTTCCCGATCTCGCCGTCGGGCAACGTGGGCACGTTCATCCCCGACCAGTCGAACGCGCTGGTGGCCTTCCGCACCGGTGACGCCAAGCGGGAGGCGGCGGCGCGGCAGCTCCTGGCGTACTGGATGGGGCCGGGGTACGCCGGGTTCGTGGCCGACCGCAAGACGGTGTCGCTGCGTACGGACGTGCCGACCCCGGACGGCGTGCCGCGGGCGCTGAAAGACGTGCACGCCTCTCTCGGGCAGGCGGTCGGGTCGATGCAGGCGCTCGCCGTCGCCAACCCCGACCTGTACCTGAACCTGGCGGACATGATCACCGGCAGCCTGACGCCGGAGCAGGTGGCGGCGGCCACGCAGAAGCAGTTCGCCCAGCTCGCCAAGGCCGCCGGCGCGACCGGCTTCTGAGGGAGTCCACCCGTGCAGCAGACGCTGACCCGCCCGGTGAAGGCCGTCAGGCGGGCGCCCGCCCCGCACGTCGCGCGCGGCCGGACGCACCCGATGTGGTTCCTCCTGCCGGCGTTCGCGATCCTGTTCGTCTTCTTCTTCCTGCCGACCCTGTTCAACTTCGTCTACGCCTTCACCGACTGGTCCAGCTTCAAGAGCGAGATCCGCTTCGCCGGCGTCGACAACTTCGCCTACCTGCTGTCGGACGGCACGCTGTTCAGCGCGCTGCGGGTCACGGTGATCTACGCGACGCTGGTGGCGCTGTTCCAGAACCTGTTCGGCTTCGGCCTGGCGGTGCTGCTGGAGCGGGACACGTGGCTCAACCGGGCCGCCCGCCTGGCCTTCCTGGTGCCGGTGCTGATGTCGGCGCTGGCCGTCGGGTACGTCTTCCAGGCCCTGCTCAAGCCGGACGGCAGCCTCAACGACCTGCTCTCGGCGCTGACCGGGCAGCGGGTGGACGTCGCCTGGCTGGGCAGCACGACGTGGACGCTGGTGCTGGCCGCGGTGATCCACGCCTGGAAGTGGATGGGCCTGTCGATGCTCATCTACCTGGCGGGCCTCAAGACGATTCCGGAGGACGTGACGGAGGCGGCCCGCATCGACGGCGCCACGCCGTGGCAGGCGTTCTGGTCGGTCCGCTTCCCGCTGCTGGCCCCGGCCGTCACGTTCAACGTGGCCACGGCGCTGCTGGGCTCGATGAACGGGTTCGACATCGTGCAGGCGCTCACCGGCGGCGGCCCGGCCCGCAGCACCGAGATCCTGAACATCTTCATCTACCGCACCTTCGGTCAGGGCCTGTTCGCGCAGGCCACGGCCATGAGCCTGGTGTTGTTCCTGATGGTCGCGCTGCTGGCCTTCCCGGTCATCCGCGTGCTGCGCAGGAGGGAGGAGATCCTGTGACGGTCCCCGTCTTCGGCTCCGCCGCCCGCCGCCGGGCCCCGTCGCCGGTGGCGCGCGGGTGGGCGGCCCGGCTGCGGCCGTTCGCGGTCGTGGCGCTCGTCGTCCCCGTCATGGGGGTGCCGTTGTGGCTGGTCGTCGTCACGGCCGGCAAGTCGCAGGGCGAGGCCCTGTCGCCGGACCTGTCGCTGCCCTCCCGCTGGCACCTGTGGGAGAACCTGGCGCAGGTGTGGCAGCAGGGCGAGGTACCGATGGCGTTCCTCGGCAGCCTGCTGGTGGTGGCGCCGTCGGTGGTGCTGGTGCTCACGTTCGGCTCGATGGCCTCGTGGATCCTGGCCCGCCGCGCCTCCCGACCGAACGCGGTGCTGTACGCGCTGGCGATCAGCGGCATCGTGCTGCCGCCCGCCGTGGTCACGATCGTGCTCCTGCTGCGCCAGCTCGGCCTGGCGGGCAGCCCGGTCGGCATGATCGGGGTGTACGTCGGCATCTACCTGTCCACGGTGATCTTCTTCGTGACGGGCTTCGTGCGTACGGTGCCGGTGTCGCTGGAGGAGGCCGCACGGATGGACGGCGCCGGGCCCGTGCGGGTGTTCTTCTCCGTGATCCTGCCGCTGCTGCGCCCGGTGCTGGCCACCGCGACCATCCTCATCTGCCTGTACGTGTGGAACGACGTCTTCTACGCGTTCTTCGTCGTCGGCGGGCGGCTGGACACGTTGCCGCTGAACCTGTTCCAGGTGGCCAACGCCGGGCTCTACCTCAACAACTGGCACCTGATCTTCGCCTACGTCATCCTGATGAGCCTGCCGCTGCTGATCGTCTTCGCGATCGCGCAGCGCAGGATCATCTCCGGCATCACCGGCGGCGCCGTGAAGTAGGCGCCAGGTGTGCGGCTAGGCCAGGGTGACCAGGTCGGCGTAGCCGTCGTGCCACAGGTCCTCGGCCCCGTCGGGCAGCAGCAGCACCCGCTCGGGCCGCAGGGCCGCCACGGCGTCCTGGTCGTGCGTGACCATGACCATCGCCCCCTCGTACGCCTCCACGGCCGCCAGCACCTCGGCCTTGGAGGCAGGGTCGAGGTTGTTGGTCGGCTCGTCGAGCAGCAGCACGTTGGCCCGGGAGCTGACCAGCCCGGCCAGCGCCAGCCGGGTCTTCTCCCCGCCCGACAGCACCCCGACCGGTTTGTCCACGTCGTCGCCGCCGAACAGGAACGAGCCGAGCACCGCCCTGGCCTCGCCGTCGGTGAGCTGCGGGGCCGCCGCGGCGAGGTGGCCTCCGACGGTGGTGGCCGGGTCGAGCGTGTCGTGCTCCTGGGCGAAGTAGCCGAGGCGCAGCCCGTGCCCGTGCACGACCCGGCCGGAGTCGGGCCGCTCGTGCCCGGCCAGCAGGCGCAGCAGGGTCGTCTTGCCGGCGCCGTTGAGGCCGAGGACGACGAGCCGGCTGCCCCGGTCGATCGCGAGGTCCACGCCGGTCAGCACGGGCAGGCCGCCGTACGACTTGGTCAGGCTGATCGCGCCGAGCGGCATGCGCCCGCTGGGGGCGGGCTCGGGCAGCCGGATGCGCGCCACCTTGTCGGTGCGGCGGGCGGGGCGGGTCTCGGCGAGCATGCGGTCGGCGCGGCGCGCCATGTCGCGGGCCCGGACGGCGGTGCTGGACCTGGAGCGCATGCGGTCGGCCTGGGCGTGCAGCGCGGCGGCCTTGCGCTCGGCGGCGGCGCGCAGCCGCGCCCGGCGCCGGTCGTCGGCGGCGCGGTCGGCGAGGTAGGTGTGCCAGCCGGTGTTGTGCACCTCCAGCCGGCCGTCCTCCACGTGCCAGACGCGGTTGACCACGTCGGCCAGCAGCTCCGTGTCGTGGCTGATCAGCACGAGCCCGCCGGCGTGGCCGAGCAGGAACGAGCGCAGCCACGCGACGGAGTCGCCGTCGAGGTGGTTGGTCGGCTCGTCGAGCAGCAGCACGCCCGGCTCGGCGAACAGCACCCTGGCCAGTTCGACGCGCCGCCGCTGCCCGCCCGACAGGGTGCCGAGCGGCCGGTCGAGTGCCCGGTCGGGCAGGCCGAGCCCGGCGGCGACGCGGGCGGCCTGCGCCTCGGCCGCGTACCCGCCGCGGGCCTGGAACTCGGCCTCGGCCCTGGCGTAGCGGCTCATGGCGCGCTCGTCGCCGGTCTCGGCGAGCGCGCTCTCGGCGGCCCGCAGGTCGCGCAGCGCCCGGTCGAGGTCGCGCGCGGACAGGATGCGGTCGAGGACGGCGACGGCGGGGTCGGCGGCGGCCGGATCCTGCGGCAGGTAGCCGACGGGGCCGGTGCGGACGATGTCGCCGGCGGCGGGCTGGAGCCGCCCGGCGAGGGTCTTCATGAGCGTCGTCTTGCCGGCGCCGTTGCGGCCGACCAGGCCGACGCGGTCGCCGGGGCCGACGTGGGCGGCGGCGCCGGACAGCAGGAGCTGGGCGCCGGCACGCAGCTCGACACCACGGAAGGTGAGCATGGAAATACACTCCGGAGCTTAGAAAGGACACACGGGTGACGCGAAGGCGGGTGTCCTGGCTAAGAAGTCCGGGGTGTCGACATGCGGCCCAGTGTAGGCGGGCGTCGCGCCGGCCGGCCACGGATTTTCCGGCGGCCGGCGCGTGGTGCCGTGATGTGCGCTAGTTCCAGATGCCCGGAACGCCGGCGGGCACGTCGCCCTTGACCTCGGCGCGGTCGATGACGTCACCGCGCAGCGGGAGGTTCACCGTGACCTCGCGGCCCCAGTCGCTGAACCGGGTGTCGGACTCGACCTGGACCGTGGTCTTGGCCACGGGCAGGGTGGCCTTGACCGCCACGCGCCGCACCAGGCCCTTGTCACCGAAGTACAGCGTGTAGGAGATCTTGCCGGTCTTGAAGCGCGTCCCGTAACGGGAGGCGAACGGCTGGGAGACGGCGGCGAGCTTGGCGGGCTTGATGGTGCCCTTGAGGATGCCGTCCTTCCAGGAGGAGCGGGCCGCCACGAGCGCCTTGAGCGTGGCCGGGTCGAGGACCTCGACGAGGAGGTTGCTCGGCGGCTGCTTCACGCCCGTGTAGCGGACGTGGGCGGCGTTCTGGGTGAGCAGCGTCTGCTCGACGACGGGGCCCGAGACGTAGCTCACGCTGCCGGAGGAGATCAGCCGCACGGGGCCGGCCTGAAGGCCCTCGGTCTCCTTCGGGCTCGACTTCTTCATCTCGCGCAGCAGCTTGTCGCTGTACTGGACGGTCTGGCCCAGGTCGGACGCGACGGGGCCGCGCGAGCCGAGCCCGAACGTGCCGTCCACGGCGGAGGTGACGACCCGGTCGCCCGGGTAGGTGATCTTCGCCGTCGCCTGGAGGTTGACGGCGCGGCCCGGCGCCAACTCGGCCTTCAGGGCCGTGACCGGGTCGGAGGCGGAGGCGGCGGCCTGCGCGGGCATGGCGGTGAGCTGCACCATGCCCGCGACCACGGCGACACCGACGATGGATCGCTTCATTGGTTTCCTTGGGAACGGTCCGGAAAGACGCGATCAATCTGGTGCATTCCGGATCTTCCGTCAAGCTGAGGCGGCTGGAGTGGTCATCGCCTGCCGCGCGCCGGCCAGGATCGCGCCGTACTGGATGGCCACCAGGTGCCGGATCGGGATCGTCTCGTTCGAGGCGCCCGCCTCGGCCTCGGCGCACCACCGGTCGTACGTGCGCGCCAGCTCGCGCGCCTGCGCGCGGATGGCCGGCCGGACGTTGCCCACGGCCAGCTCGCCCTCCAGCGCCCGCAGCAGCATCCCGCCGAACCTGAGCCGCGCGCTGTGCACCGTGTCGCGGCAGGAGGCCACCTCGGCGACGGTGGCGGGCCGCTCGTTCTCCGGCGCCGGCGCGCGGACCGCGTGCGTGGCGGCCGTCCCGGCCAGCATCGGGATGAACGAGCGGGTGGCCCGCAGGAACGGCGAGCTCGTGGACAGCTCGGGCGTGACCGCCGCGAGCACGCCGTCCAGGAGCTCCGAGGTGGCCGTCAGCCGCGCCGCGAGCTCGGTCAGCACGTCACGGTACGTCCGCCCGGTCGGCGTGGTGTCGCCCGCCGAGGCGTCCGTCCAGTACGGGATCTCGGCCGTCAGGCCCAGCGTGCCGTACTTCCTGACGTAGGAGTCGCTGGAGGCGCCGCCGACGTGCTCCACCGGGTCCTGGCCGAGCGCCTCGGCGTAGTCGTAGACGTCCTCCATGCTCGGGGTGAGGTAGAAGGCCGGCTCCAGCTGCTTGACGGACGGGTGCTCGGCCTCGCCGGCGTGCAACGGCACCCCGTACCGGCCGGGCAGCTCCCGCAGCACGGCCTGCAGCTCCGGCTCCGGGCGGTTGAGGTAGTAGAAGACGCCGCCGGACTCGCCGTTGTGCAGGGTGGTCAGGAAGGCCGGCCTGGTCTCGTCGATGAGCCGCATCAGGGCCAGCGTCTCGGGCAGCACACGGTCGAAGTAGGCCCGCTTGTACGCGAACGGGAACGTCCACTCGACCTGCTCGTCACCGGCCGGGCGGTAGAAGTGCCTGCCGTAGTGCGCCCGCGTGAAGGGGCCCGCGAACCAGCCCTCGTTGAGCCGGGTTCCGTCGGGGTCGAGGCAGCCGACGATGTGCCACGTGCAGCCCTCGGCGCGGCGCAGCCCCGCGTCCGCGCACAGGCGGCTCGCCAGGTGGGTGACGGTCAGGCCGCCGATGGGCTCGTTCGGGTGCGGGCCTGCGGCGACGACCGCGTGGCGGGGGCCGTCGCCGACGGTGAGGCAGAGCATCGGGTCGCCGAGGCGGGACGTGCCGATCCTGCGCAGCGTGGCGACCCCGGGGTGATCGTCCGCCAGGCGGGCGAGCCGCTGGTGCACCTCGTCCACCGTGGCGAACGTCTTGTGGTCGGGGACGGTGTCGAGCTCTGCTGCAAGGCGATCGGGCACATCCAAGTGTGCACACATTTCGTACGCTTTGTCCGCAGGCTCGACCCTTGGTGGATCAGGCCGGGAAGTCCTTCGGGTTGACCGAGCTCGTCCCCGCGTTGCCGCCCCTGACCGGGTTCAGCGTCAGGGACCAGCCCGGGATCCTGGTGGCGGTCGTCCGGTACTTCAGCTTGTCGTTGAAGCGCTGGTAGACCGCGTTGCGCGTGAACCTGCCCTTCGACCGGCTGAAGTGAGTGCCGGTGGTGAAATAGATCCGGTACGTGCCGTCCCTGACGTCGGTGACGGTGGCTGTGGACCTGGCGCGCACGTAGATGCTGATCGCCTTCGTCCTGCCCCTGACCAGGATGACGACGCCGTCCTGGGAGAGACCGTTCCTGATCTTCAGCCGGCCCTGGCCGCCGCTGATGCGGTCGTAGAGGATCGTGCCGTTGCGCGGGCGGGCCAGCGCCGCCGTCTGGGCCGTGACCGTCACCGGCGTGACGACGGAGCCGGTGGTGGCCACACCCGCGGCGGGGGACGCGACGATCAGCCCGCCCGCCAGCGCCACCGCCGCCACGACCCCGGCGCGCACGGCCGTTCCTTCGAGAAGCCTCTTCACAGAACATCTCCTTCGGGACGCATGGTCACGGCAAAGATAGGGTCAAACCGGTCCGCTCCGATACCTGGAATGTGGCAGGGGCATCGGTCGCCTCGTCACGCCGGAGAGACACCCCCGAGGACCGGCGCGCTCAGCCTGACGCACAGCTCCCAGACGGCCTCCTGAGCGGCCGGATCGAGCGCCGGGGCGGGCAGCGGCCTGCGGCGGCACCGGCCATCGACGTAGGCGCCGCTCACGCCGTCCAGGTCGGGGCTCGTGGCCGCGTACACGCTGGACCGGGCCGACCTGGTGAGGTCGGACAGGAACAGCGGCGCGATCACCTTCAGGACCAGCGGCGCGATCGGCCGGTAGGCGATCGGGAACGCGCGCAGCGGCGTGGCCCGGTTCATCGGGGTGTGGCCGTGGCCGGGGTAGACCACGTTCGCCGTCACGCCGGAGCCGCGCAGCCGGGCGGCCAGGCGGTGCGTCATCGCCATCGTCATCGTCTTGGTGTGGTTGTAGTGGCTGAACGTCCAGCCGAGGTAGCGGCGCTCGCCCAGCAGGTTGCCGGGGTCGATGGGGCCGCCCGGGATGCCGCCGGTGAGGTTGACGACGCGCGCGGCCGGCGCTCGTTCGAGCAGCGGCAGCAGGAGGTGCGTGAGCGTGAACGGGGCCAGCACGTGCGCCGCGAACATCCGCTCCACGCCGTCGGCCGTCAGCGTGCGGGCGGGCAGGTTGACGCCCACGTTGTTCACCAGCACGTCGAGCCGGTCGTGCCGCTCGCCGACCGCTTCTGCCAGACGCCGCAGCCCGTCGAGCGTGGTCACGTCGGCGGAGACGGCGTGCACCCGGTCATGCCCGGCGCTGTCCCTGATGTCCTGTACGGCGCGGAGCCCGCGCTCGCGATCGATCCCGACGACGACCACCGACGCCCCACGCTCGGCCAGGGCGCGGGCCGTCTCCTTGCCGATGCCGCCGGTGCCGCCGGTGACGAGCGCCACACTGCCACTTCTGTCATTCGGTGTCATGAATGGCACTATACGCCTTCCACTACACTCCGGCGCATGGCCGGGTTGAGAGAACGCGCGCGGCGGGCCGTCCAGGCCGAGCTCGCCGCCGTGGCGCTGGAGCTGTTCACCGAGCGGGGCTTCGACGAGGTCACCGTCGACGACATCGCCCGCGCCGCCGGAGTGTCCAAGCGGAGCTTCTTCCGCTACTTCCCCGCCAAGGAGGACGCCGTGTTCGGCGGCGTCCAGGTCATGGGCGACGACATCGCCGACCAGCTCACCGCCCGCCCGGCCGGCGAGCCGCCCTGGGAATCACTGCACGCGGTGCTGCGGGACTGGGTCGCCCGCATCGACGCGGAAAGCCGCGCCACCCTCCGCCTGATCGAACGCACCCCGTCCCTGCGCGCCCGCTTCCAGCAACGCCGCGAGGAAGCCCGCTCCCGCATCGCCGCCGCCCTGGCCGCCCGCGCCAGCCTGGACCCCTTCACGGCCGACCTCCTGACGTCAGCCGCGGGCGCCGCCGTCGACTGCGCCTCCCGCGAATGGCTCCGCCGCGGCCCCGACGCCGACCCCGCCCACCTCCTCGACACCGCCTTCACCCACCTCCGCCCCGCCTGCACCACCCCCTGACCCCGCCCTTTCCCGCCCCCTCCTGCGCCAGGTCTGGGGCGGGCCGCCGTCCGCGTTGCGCCGGACACGCCCGCACCACGTCTCGCCGACGCGGCGCCGAGAAGGCGGGGGCGAGCGGTCCGGCGGGGCACGCCAGCCGAGCACGGCCCTCGCATGGCACAGCACCCCCGCGTGGCACGGCAGCCCCGCCCGGCACGGCACCCCCGCGCGGCACGGCACCCCCGCGTGGCACGGCACCCCCGCGTGGCACGGACCCCGCGCGGCACGGCACCCCCGCGTGGCACGGACCCCGCGCGGCACGGCACCCCCGCGTGGCACGGACCCCGCGCGGCACGGCAGCCGGCGCGGCGCATGCGGGCGCGCCCCCGTGGGCCCGGCGCGGCACGCCACCTGCGCCCCTCGCCACGCCAGTGCCTTGCCGCCCGCTCGCGCTCCGGCCGGTCTGGGGCGGGCCGCCGTGCGCGTTGCGCCGGGCACGCCCGCACCACGCCTCGCCGACGCGGCGCCGAGAAGGCTAAGGCGGGCGGTGCGGTGCGAGCACGGTGGCTGGGTGCGGCACGTCGCCTGCGCCCCTGACCCCTCCCCGGCCGGTAGCCCGCCGTCGTTCGCTATGTCCGGATATGGCCTAGACTGCGGCAGATGTTTCCGGCCCCCGTCCGGCTGGCCTGGTTGGATGCCCTGCGGGGGCCCGCTGCGCTGGCCGTCACCATGCACCACGCCGGCTGGACGTTCCTTCCGGGCGTCTGGGCGGAGGTGGATCGGCGGATCGATCTCGGGTCCTGGGGTGTGCTGGTGTTCTTCCTGGTCAGCGGGTACATCATTCCGGCCTCGCTGGAGCGGCAGGGTGATCTGCGGGCCTTTTGGGTGGGGCGGGGCTTTCGGCTGCTGCCGCTGCTGATCCTCGCCTGCGGTCTCGCGCTGGTGCTCGCCGCCGCCGGCTTGCTGCCGGGGCCGAAGGGGTTGGGTGAGCGGCCGTGGCCCCTGGTCGTGCTGGGGAATGTCACGATGCTGCAGGAGCTGCTCAACCTGCCGGCCGTGATCAACGTGACCTGGACGCTCTCGTACGAGATGGCGTTCTATCTGGTGAGCGTGGCGCTGTTCGCGGCGCGGCAGGCGCACCGGTCGGCGGGGATCGCCGCCGTTCTGGCGGTGGCGGCGGTGCCGTTGGGGCTGCTGCTGCCCAAGGCGACGATCGGCGGCCGGGCCGATCTGGTCGCCGCCGTGCTCGGGGTCGCGGTGGTGGTGGCGATCGCGGTGACCGTGCTGGGTGCGGGGAGGGCGCGGACGGTGGCGGCGGTCGCGGGCGGGCTGCTGGGGCTGGCGCTGGTGGTGCTGGGGAGCAGGGGCGGCACGTGGCAGGGGGTGATCATCCTGGCGACGATGTTCGCGGGGACGGCGATCCACCGGGCCGAGCGGGGGACGATCTCGTGGCGGGCCGCGGGGCTGGCGGTGGCGCTGGTGGTGGGGTGCGGGATCCCGGCCAAGGACGATCCGGCGTGGGTGCTGGCGATCGTGCTGGCGTTCGGCGCGTTCGGGCTGGCGTACGCGCTGCGCGGCCGCACGTTCCCGCGCTGGCTGCCGTGGCTCGGGACGATCAGCTTCTCCGTCTACCTGCTGCACCCGATCCTGCTGTACGTGCTGCCGGACCTGCCGTCGTTCCTCCTGGCGCTGATCCCGCTCAGCGCCCTGACCTACCGCTGGATCGAGATCCCGGCACAACGGCTGGGCAAGCGCCTGCGCCAGGGGCGGGGAGCGGGCCTGCGCTAGGGGCGGGGGGCGGCGCCGTTGCCGCACAGGTAGGCGACGATCATCTCGCCGACCATGCGCCGCTGCCTGGCCCGGTGCTCGGCGGCGGTCATGTCGCGGCCGAACAGCGCGCCGAACGTGTGCTGGTTCGCCACCCGGAAGAAGCAGAACGCGCTGATCATCATGTGCACGTCGATGGCGTCGGCCTCGGTGACGAAGTCGCCCGACTCCTGGCCGGCGTCGAGGATGCGGGAGATCAGGTCGAGCACCGGCGTGCCGAGGTTGGCCAGGACCTCGGACTTGCGGATGTGCTCGGCCTGGTGGATGTTCTCGATGGCGACGAGCTGGATGAACTCGCGGTGCGCGTCGTGGTGGTCGAAGGTCAGCTCCGCCAGCGTGCGGATGGCCTCGACGGGCGCCAGGTGCTCGACGTCGACCGTGCGCTCGACCTCGCGCACCTCGGCGTACGCCTTCTCCAGGACGGCGATGTAGAGCCGTTCCTTGCTGCCGAAGTAGTAGTAGATCATGCGCTTGGTGGTGCGCATGCGGGCCGCGATCTCGTCCACGCGCGCCCCCGCGTAGCCGTAGCGGGCGAACTCGCGCTGCGCGACCTCCAGGATCTCCGCCTTGGTGCGGTCGGCGTCCCGCTGGCGTTCGGTGGTGGCGGGGGGCGAGGTCATTCGCTCATCATAGGCGGGCCCGCGGGGTGGCGGTCATGACGGGCTCTCCTCGTTCAGGACGCGCCGCGGCTCTCCTCGTTCAGGACGCGCCGCGGCTCTCCTCGTCCAGGACGCGCCGCGGCCCTCCTCGTCCAGGACGCGCTGCGCGACGGCGAACGCGGCGTTGGCCGCCGGGACCCCGCAGTAGATGGCGCTCTGCAGCAGGACCTCGCCGATCTCGTCGGGGGTGAGGCCGTTGCGCAGCGCGGCGCGTACGTGCATGGCCAGCTCGTCGAGGTGGCCGCGGGCGACGAGCGCGGTGAGCGTGACGCAGCTGCGGGTGCGGCGGTCGAGGCCGGGGCGGGTCCAGATCTCGCCCCAGGCGTAGCGGGTGATGAGGTCCTGGAAGTCCCGGGTGAAGGGCGTCGTACGGGCGACGGCGCGGTCCACGTGCGCGTCGCCGAGCACTTCGCGCCGCACCCGCATGCCGGGCACGGCCGGCAGGTGGGCGAGCAGCGCCTCGGTGACGCGTTCGGGCTGGTCGGCGGGGGCCAGGTGGGCGGCGCCGGGCAGCTCGACGAGCGTGGCGCCGGGGATGCCGTCGGCCAGCTCCCTGGCGTGGGCCGGGGGCGTCGCCGGGTCGTCGCGGCCGGCCACCACGAGGGTCGGGACGGTGATCGCGGCGAGGTCCGCACGCAGGTCGTAGGCCGCCAGCGCGTCGCAGCAGGCCGCGTACCCTGCGGGGTCGGCGGCGGCCAGGTCGTCCAGCAGCGCCTGGACGGGGGTCCGCGCGAACCAGCGGCGGGCCGTGGCCTCCAGCAGCGGCGCGGTGCCCTCCGCGCGGACCAGCTTCGCCCGCTCGTGCCAGGACGCCGGGTCGCCGAACCGGGCGCTGGAGCAGATCATGGCCAGCGAACGCAGCCGCCCGGGGTGGCGGGCCGCCAGCGTGGCGCCGATCGCGCCGCCGATGGAGACGCCCGCGTAGTGGAAGGTGTCCATGCCCTCGGCGCTCGCCACGTCCAGGACCAGGGCGGCCAGGTCGTCCATGGTGCTCGCCGGGAGCGTCGGCGAGTCGCCGTGGCCGGGCAGGTCGAACCTGAGCACCCTGAACGTGCGGGCCAGCGCCGTGATCTGCGGGTCCCACAGGCGGGTGGAGGTGCCGAGCGAGGGGGCGAGGATCAGCGGCTCGCCGTGCTCGGGGCCGTCCAGGCGGTAGTGCAGCAGCTGCATCGGTGCGGTGCCTATTCGTGTTCGTGTCGATCGGAGTGTCCGGCCCTGGCCGTGCGGTCGCGGTCCACGAGGGCGGGGGCGTGCGGTCGCCGTCCGTGCGGTCGCGGTTCACGAGCGCATCGTCCGTGAGGGCGTGGTCCACGAGGGCCGGGGCCGGGCCCGGGGTGCCGGGGATGGTGAGGTTGGCGGCCATGCGGTCCGGGTGCACGCGCAGGTCCGCGACCAGCTCGGCGGCGTCGCGGGCGGCGCCGGCCACCAGGCGGAGGGACTCGCGCAGCGGCTGCCACTCGGCGTGCCACGCGCCGGACGGGCGTTCGTCCTCGGCGGCGAGCGAGCCGTACAGGATCGCGGCGAGCGGCGGAACCTGGCGGGCGGCGGCGGCGATCATCGTGGCCCGGACCGGGTTGTGCTTGTGCGGCATCGACGACGACCCGCCGCCGACGCCCTCGGACAGCTCGCCGACCTCGGTGCGCGAGAGCACGAGCACGTCGGCCGCCAGCTTGCCCAGCGCCCCCGCCGTGAACGCGAGCGCCCCGGCCAGGTCGGCGACGGGGGTGCGCAGGACGTGCCACGGCAGCACCGGCTCGGCCAGCCCCAGCTCGGCGGCGAACCGCCCGGGCAGCCGCAGCACCACGTCGACGTCCGTGCCCTCGGGCTGGAAGGCGGCCAGGGTGCCGGCCGCGCCGCCGAGCTGCGCCGGGAGGGCGTCGATGGCGGCGGACAGGCGGATGCGGGCGTCGGCGGCCAGCTTGCGCCAGCCCGCCGCCTTCAATCCGAACGTCGTGGGGACGGCCTGCTGGGTGAGCGTCCTGGCGGCCATCGGCGTGTCGCGGTGCGCGGCGGCCAGGGCGGTGAGCCGCTCGACGACCCGGCCGAGGTCGTCCAGGACCGGGCCGAGCGTGCGGCGGGCGACGAGCATGAGGGCGGTGTCGACGATGTCCTGGCTGGTCGCGCCCCGATGCACGTACTCGCCGTAGGGGCCGGCGGCCTCGCGCAGGTCCTGGACGAGCGGGATGACCGGGTTGCCGCCGGAGTGGGATCGCGTCACGAGGCCGGGGAGGCTGACCGCGCCGGGGCGGCAGGCGGCCGCCACCGCTGCCGCCGCCTCGGCCGGGACCAGGCCGAGGGCCGCCTGGGCGCGGGCCAGCGCGGCCTCGGCGTCCAGCATCGCCTGGAGCACGGCGGCGTCGCCGGTGGCCTCGGCCGCGCCCCGCATGGGGGCCAGCAACCCGAGATCCGCCGCCGCCCCGGAGCCGGCGGGACGCAGGCCGAGGTCCGCTGGCTCGGAGCCGCCAGCCCGCGGCTCGGGCTGAGGCTCGAAGCGCCGCTCGGGATCCGGCTTGAGATGCTGCTCGGGATCACCCGAAGTCAAGGAAGACCGTCTCCTTCTCGCCCTGCAGATGGATGTCGAACCGGTACACCCCTTCGCGCTCCTCCGCCGCCACGAGCGTCTGCCGCCGCTCCGGCGGGAGCGAGTCGAGGAAGGCGTCCTGCCCGAGGTAGATGCGGGTGAACAGGTGGTGCAGCAGCCCGCGGGCGAAGACGCACACGCTGATGTACCCGTTCGGCGGCACGACCGTGCGCAGCGTCCAGTGCCCGTCGAGATCGGTGGCGACGCGGCCGAAGCCGGTGAAGCGCACGCCGTCGCGCCCCAGGATGGCCCCGTTGGTGGGGTCGCGGCGCAGGGTGCCGGGCGCGCCGGCCAGGGAGCCGTGCTCGTCGGCCTGCCAGAACTCCAGGAGCGCGTCGGGGACGGGGTCGCCAGCGCCGTCGTAGACGTACCCGTGCACGGCGATCCCACCGGTGGCGAGGTCACCGCCGCCGGGGAACGGCAGCGCGTACCCGTAGAACGGGCCGACGGTCTGCGAGGGGGTGGGGTTCAACGGCCTTCCTCCATCCAGGTCGCGGTGGGCCCGTCGAGCACGATGTCCCACCGGTAGCCGAGCGAGAACTCGGGCTCGGACAGGTCGTGCACGTAGTCGGCGATGAGCCGCTGCCGGGCGCGCTCGTCCGTGACCGACTGCATGATCGGGTCGTACGGGAACAGCGGGTCTCCAGGGAAGTACATCTGGGTCACCAGCCGCTGGGTGAAGGCCGTGCCGAACAGCGAGAAGTGGATGTGCGCCGGGCGCCAGGCGTTGAGGTGGTTGCGCCACGGGTACGGGCCGGGCTTGATCGTGGTGAACAGGTAGTTGCCGTCGTCGTCGGTCAGGCAGCGGCCGACGCCGGTGAAGTTGGGGTCGAGCGGCGCCGGGTGGTCGTCGCGCTGGTGCAGGTAGCGGCCGGCGGAGTTGGCCTGCCAGATCTCGACGAGCTGCCCGCGCACGGGGCGGCCCTGCCGGTCGAGGACGCGCCCGCGCACGGTGATGCGCTCGCCCAGCGGCTCGCCCAGGTGCTGCTTGGTGAGGTCGTTGTCGAACGGGGTCACGTCGCTGACGCCGAACACCGGCCCCGTCAGCTCGGCCGCCTCGGGGTCCTTGATCGCGACGAGCGGCTGCTTGGGGTGGCGGAGCAGGGTGCTGCGGTAGGGGGCGTAGTCGCGGGCCGGGTGGTCGCCCGGCTCGCCGGCGCGGGCCGCGATCTCCTGATCGATGTCGGCCTGCTTGAGGGGTTCGGACATCACGCTACCTTTCGAGTACGACGGCCAGCCCTTGGCCGACGCCGATGCAGAGACAGGCGAGACCGAGGCCGGAGCCGGCGGCGGCCAGCCGGTGGGCGACCGCGCCGGTGACGCGGGCGCCGGAGGCTCCGAGCGGGTGGCCGATCGCGATGGCGCCGCCGTCGGGGTTGACGATCGCGGGGTCGAGGTCGGGCAGCTCGGCCAGGCAGCCCAGCACCTGGGCGGCGAACGCCTCGTTCAGCTCGGCCGTGTCGAGGTCGCCGAGCCGCTTGCCCGCCTTGGCCAGCGCCTTGCCGGCCGCTTCGACGGGGCCGAGCCCGAAGTAGCGGGGCTCCAGCGCGCTGACCCCGGTGGCGACAATCCTGGCCAGGGGCTCGCGCCCGCGCAGGCCGGCCTCGTCGGTCAGCAGCAGGGCGGCGGCGCCGTCGTTGAGCGGGGAGGAGTTGCCGGCGGTGACGGTGCCGCCGTCCTTGCGGAAGGCGGGCTTGAGCTTGGCCAGCGCCTCCAGCGAGGTGTCGTGGCGGATGCCCTCGTCGCGGGTCACGCCCGCGATCGGGACGATCTCCCGCTCGAACGACGCCTTGGCCGCCTTCTGGTGGCTGGCCAGCGCGAACGCGTCCTGCTCAGCCCGGCCGATGCGGTGCTTGTCGGCGATCAGCTCGGCGCCCTCGCCGAGGGCGACCGTGTGCTCGGCGGGCATGGCGGGGTTGACCAGCCGCCAGCCGAGCGTGGTGGAGACCAGCTCCTGACCGCCCGCCGGGAACGCCTTGTCGGGCTTCGGCAGCACCCACGGGGCGCGGGTCATCGACTCGACGCCGCCGGCGATCACGGTGGAGGCGTCGCCGAGCGCGATCGCGCGGTACGCCTGGATGACGGCCTCCATGCCGGAGCCGCACAGGCGGTTGACCGTGACGCCGGGTGTGGTGACGGGCAGGCCGGCCAGGATGGCGGCCATGCGGGCGACGTTGCGGTTCTCCTCGCCGGCGCCGTTGGCGTTGCCGAGGACGACCTCGTCGGCGGTCTCCAGGCCGTTGCGTTCGGCCAGCGCGGCGATGACGTGGGCGGCCAGGTCGTCGGGGCGGATCTTCGACAGGGCGCCGCCGTAGCGGCCGAAGGGGGTGCGTACGGCATCGACGATGTAAACGTCTTTCACGCTGCGGTCACCTCCTCCGCTGAGACGATGCGAACGTTCCTCATGCCGCGATCACCTCCGCGCCGGTGCGCTCGCGCACCTCGTCCACGCTCACTCCGGGCGCGCGCTCCACCAGCGCGAGCCCCCGCTCGGTCACGTCGAGCACGCCGAGGTCGGTGATGATCCGGTGCACGCACTCCTTGCCCGTCAGCGGCAGCGAGCACTCCTCGACGATCTTCGGGGAGCCGTCCTTGGCATTGTGGTCGGTGATCACGATGACCTTGCGGGCGCCGTGCACCAGGTCCATGGCGCCGCCCATGCCCTTGACCAGCTTGCCGGGCACCATCCAGTTGGCCAGGTCGCCGCGCGCCGACACCTGCATGGCGCCGAGCACGGCCACGTCGATGTGGCCGCCGCGGATCATGCCGAACGACAGCGAGGAGTCGAAGAACGACGCCCCGGGCAGCACGGTGACCGTCTCCTTGCCGGCGTTGATCAGGTCGGGGTCGAGGTTGTCCGGCGTCGGGTACGGGCCGACGCCGAGGATGCCGTTCTCCGAGTGCAGCACCACGTCCACGCCGGGCGGCAGGAAGGAGGGGATGCGGGTGGGCAGGCCGATGCCGAGGTTGACGTAGTCGCCGTCGCGCAGCTCGGCCGCCGCGCGGGCGACCATCTCGTCGCGGGTCCAGCTCATGCGGTGATCGTCCCTTGTGCCTGGGGGTCGGAGACCGTGCGCCGTTCGATACCCTTGTCGGCGGCCTGTTCGGGGGTCAGGACGAGCACGCGCTGCACGAAGACGCCCGGCAGGTGCACCTCGTCGGGGTCGAGCTCGGTCAGCTCCTCGACCTCCGCGACCGTGACGCGGCCCGCCATGGCGGCCAGCGGGTTGAAGTTCCTCGACGCCTTGTTGAAGACCAGGTTGCCGTACCGGTCGCCCTTGGCCGCGCGGACCAGCGCGAAGTCCGTACGGATGCCGTGCTCCAGCACGTACTGGCGGCCGTCGAACTCCCGCACCTCCTTCGGCGGCGAGGCGAGCGCGATCGAGCCGTCGGGGTGGTGGCGCAGCGGCAGGCCGCCGTCGGCGATCGGCGTGCCGACGCCGGCGGGCGTGTAGAACGCGGGGATGCCGCTGCCGCCGGCGCGCAGCCGCTCGGCCAGGCTGCCCTGCGGCGTCAGCTCGACCTCCAGCTCGCCGGACAGGTACTGGCGGGCGAACTCCTTGTTGTCGCCGATGTAGGACGCGGTGACGTGGGCGATGCGGCCGGCCGCCAGCAGGATGCCGAGGCCGCCGCCGTCGACGCCGCAGTTGTTGGAGACGACGGCGAGGCCGGTCACGCCGGTGTCGTACAGGGCCTTGATCAGCACGTTGGGGATGCCGCTGAGGCCGAAACCGCCGACGGCGAACGACGCGCCGTCGTGCACGCCGGCCAGCGCCTCCGCGGCCGTGGCGACCACCTTGTCTCTGGGCACGACGCTCCGTTCGTGACGTGTTCGCTCTGCGAACTTTAGTTCATTATGATGATGTGCTCCAGTATGTGGAGCGGGGCACGGGCTGTCAAAGGTCCCTGTCGTGCCCGTTTTGCGGTGAGGAGCAGCCCATGGAAGCGGCCGGAACCCTGGAGCGTGGCCTCGCCGTGCTGCGCGCGCTGGCCGCCGACCCCCGCCGGCCCGTGCGGGCCACGGACCTGGTGCGCGCGACCGGCCTGGCCAGGTCCACCGTGGACCGCGTGCTCGCCACGCTCGCGCACCTCGGTTACGTACGGGCGGAGGGCCGCGACGTGCAGCCCGCGCCGCGCCTCATGGAGCTGGGCGAGGCCTACCTCGCGGGCGGCGGCCTGCGTGACGCGCTCGCGCCCCTGGCCGGACGCCTGGCCGACGAGCTCGACGAGTCCGTGTCGCTGGCCGTCCCCGACGGCGACGGGGTGCGCTTCATCGTCCAGCGCACCCGCCGGCGCACCATGTCGGTCACCTTCCGGGTCGGCGACCTGCTGCCCGCCTCCCGCTGCGCCGCCGGCCTGGCCCTGCTCGACCCCGCCGCGCCGTGGGCGGAGGACGACCAGCTCATCGAGCCGGGGCTGATCGCGGTGGCGATGCCCGTACGGGACAGGGCGGGGCGGGCGGTGTGCGCGGTCAGCGTCGTCAGCCACACCAGCCGGCACACGGTGGCCGGGCTGCGCGAGCACTGCCTGGGCGCGCTGCGCAAGACGGTCGCCGAGATGGAGGCGGCGCTGGCCGGACGCCTGCCGTCCCCTACGGAGGCGGCGCCCGTGCCGTCCCCTAGGGAGGCCGGACCTCTGCCTTCCCCTTTGGCGGCGGAGACCCTGTCGTCTCCGCCGGGCGCCACCGGTGTCGATCCGTCCCGCGCGGCCAAGCAGGAGCTCGGCATGGGCTTCCTGCAGTCGCTCGCCCGCGGCCTGGCCGTCATGGTCGCGCTCGGCACCGCGCCGGGCGGCCTGACCCTCGCCGACTGCGCCAAGGCCACCGGCCTGCCTCGCGCGACCGTCCGGCGAGCGGTGCAGACCCTGGAACGCCTCGGCTACGCCGGCGCCGCCGGTGGGGGCCGCTTCGTGCTGCTGCCCCGGGTGCTGGAGCTCGGGTACGCGGGCCTGTCCGGGCTGACGATCGGCGAGATCGTGCAGCCGCACCTGGCCGACCTGGTGGCCCGCGTGCGGGAGTCGGCGTCCGTGGCGGTGCTGTCGGGCGACGACGTGATGTACGTGGCCAGGGTCCAGACGGTCAGCCTGATGAGCATCAACATCACGGTGGGCACCCGGTTCCCCGCGTACGCGACCTCCATGGGCCGGGTGCTGCTGGCCGAGCTGCCCGACGAACGGCTCGCCACCATCGAGCCCCGCCCCCTGTCGCCCAGAACGGTCACCTCGCGCACGGAGCTGCGCGCCCTGCTGCGCCAGGCCGCCGCCGACGGGTACGCCCTCGTGGACCAGGAGCTGGAGGAAGGCGTGCGGTCCATCGCCGTGCCGATCCGCGACCGCACCGGACGCACCGTGGCCGCCGTCAACGTCGCCACCCACGCCGGCCGCGCCACCAACGACACGCTGCTGCGCGACGTCCTGCCCGAGCTGCGGAAGGCGGCCGCCCGCATGGAAGCCGATCTCGCCCACGTGCGCACCGCCACCGACGGGTGATCGGTGGCTAGAATCCGGGCATGAAAGCCGCAGTGCGCGCCCGATACGGCCCGCCGGAAGTGGTGAGCGTTTCAGAGGTCGAAAAGCCGGCCCTCAAAGACGGTGACGTGCTCGTCCGCGTACGCGCGACGACCGTCAACCGCACGGATTGCGCGATGCGCGCCGCCCAGCCATTCATCTGGCGATTCATGACGGGGCTCGTCAGGCCGCGCATCCCCGTTCTCGGCACCGAATTCGCCGGCGACGTCGAAGCGGTGGGCAGCGGCGTCACCGCTTTCAAACCGGGCGACAAAGTGTTCGGTTACAACGACGCGCGGTTCGGGGCGCACGCACAATACATGGTGATCCCGGCGGGCGGCACCCTCGCGCCGCTGCCGGAGGGCCTCACGTACGAGGAGGCCGCACCCGCCACCGAAGGCTCCCACTACGCGCTGGCGCTGATCACCGGCGCCCGGGTGCGTGCCGGCCAGGACGTGCTGGTGTACGGCGCGACCGGCGCCATCGGCTCGGCCGCCGTGCAACTGCTCAAAAGCGTCGGCGCGAACGTCACCGCCGTCTGCGGCCCCGAACACCTCGACCTGGTACGCCGCCTCGGCGCCGACAAAGCCGTCGACTACACCGCCACCGATTTCACCGCCGACGAGCAGAAATACGACGTCGTCATCGACGCCGTCGGCAAGAGCACATTCGGGCGGTGCCGCCGGTTGCTGAAGCCGCGCGGCAGCTTTCTCGCCTCCGACGTCGGGCCCTTATGCCAGAACCTCGTCCTGGCGGTCGTCACCCCGTTGTTCGGGGGGCGGCGGGTGCGGTTTCCGTACCCTCGGCATGACGCGGGAATGGCGCGGCATTTCAAGGAGCTCATCGAGTCCGGCGCGTTCCGGCCGGTCGTCGACCGGCATTACTCCCTCGACCAGATTCTCGACGCCTACCGTTACGTGGAGACGGGGCAGAAAACGGGGAACGTCGTCATCACGGTCCCCTGACCCCGATCATGCCGACCGCCGAGACCTGGGCGGACGGGGACCGCGACATCATGTGCGCGGTCTACCGCCGCACCGGCCGCCTGTCAGGATCGGTCCTGCCCTGACGCCGCCCACCTGCCGGAGGCCGGGGGCCGTCCCGGCACCGCGCGCCTCACGGGCCCGGTGCTTCCCTGAACGTGCACAAGCGCTGCGGGTCAGATGACCTTGCCGGGGTTGAAGATGCCGGCCGGGTCGAGGGCCGACTTGATCGCGCGGTGCAGCGCCAGCACGTCCTCGCCCAGCTCGGCCCGCATCCCGCGCTTCTTCAGCAGCCCGACGCCGTGCTCGCCGGTGACGGTGCCGCCGAGCGCGACGGCGTCGTCGAGGATCGACTCGAACGCCTGCTGCGCCCGCTCCCGCGCCTCCTCGTCGCCGGCCGGCACGACGATGAGCGGGTGCAGGTTGCCGTCGCCGGCGTGCGCGATGTTGGCGATGTGCACGTCGTGCGCCTTGGCGTGCGCCTCGATGCGGGCCAGCATCTCTGGGACGAGGCCGCGCGGCACGCACACGTCCTCGGTGAGCACGGGCCCGAGCCGTTCGAGCGCCGGGTAGGCGAGCCGGCGGGCGGCGAACAGCGCCTCGGCCTCCTCCGCGTCGGTGGAGCGGGTGCTGAAGACGGCGCCGGCCGCGTCGAAGCACGCCTGCAGCGCCGCCGCCTCGCTCTCGTCGCCGGTGTCGATGCGGCCGAGCAGCAGGACGTCGCCGAGGTCGGCCAGGCCCATGTTCTTCCAGTCGTCCACGGCCCGCAGGCAGTAGCGGTCCACCAGCTCCAGCGCGGACGGCGTGATGCCCGCTCTGGCCACCGCCGCCACGCCCTCGCCCGCCGCGACCAAGGAGTCGAACGCGCCGACGACGGTCTTCGGCGGGGCGGCCGGCAGCCGGAGCAGCCGTACGGTGATCTCGGTGATCACGCCCAGCGTGCCCTCCGAGCCGACGAACAGGCCGGCCAGGTCGTAGCCGGCCACGCCCTTCCTGGTGCGCCGGCCCAGCGTGATCAGCTCTCCCCTGCCGGTGACGACCTTCATGCCGAGGACGTAGTCGCGGGTCACGCCGTACTTGACGCAGCACACGCCGCCGGCGTTCGTGGCCGTGTTGCCGCCGATCGTGGACCAGGGCGAGCTGGCCGGGTCGGGCGGGTACCACAGTCCGTGCCCGGCTGCGGCGGCCCGGAGGTGGTCGTTGATCACGCCCGGCTGGACGACGGCGAGCTGCTCGGCCGGGTCGATCTCCAGGATGCGGTCCATGCCGTCGAGGGCGAGCAGCACGCAGCCGTCCACGGCGTTCGCCCCGCCGGACAGGCCGGTGCCGGCGCCGCGCGGCACGATCGGCACGCCGTGCTCGGCGCAGGCGGCGACGACCGCGCGGACCTGCTCGGCGTCCTGCGGCTTGACCAGCGCGACCGGCGTGCCGGCCGGAGCCCAGGCGGCCTGGTCGCGGGCGTAGGCGCCGATGACGTCGGCGTCGAGGACGATGCGACCGGGTGGCAGGGCGGCGGACAGCGCGTCGATGAAGGGCACGAGCAGCACGGTAACAACCCTCCTGAGGGTCGAGGGTCGTGGGACGCGGGTCGCGCGGCGCGGGTCGCCGGTCGCGCGGCGCGGGTCGCGGGTCGCGCGGTGTCCGGGAGCATTCTTGACCGGGCCTTATCCCGTCATATGGGGATAAAAACGGCGCTCGGCACTAGCGTGGCGCGTATGACCTCGGAGGTAGCGACCGAGCTCACGGTCAACGGTGAGGCCGTCCGCCTCGACCTCGACCCGCGGGAGTCGCTGCTCGACGTCCTGCGCGAGCGGCTGGGCCTGACCGGGTCGAAGAAGGGCTGCGACCACGGGCAGTGCGGCGCCTGCACGGTCCATCTGGACGGGCGGCGCGTCGTGTCCTGCCTGCTGCCCGCCGTGCAGGCGAACCATCGGTCCGTACGGACGATCGAGGGCGTCTCCGGAGCCGATGGGGGCCTGCATCCGCTCCAGCAGGCGTTCGTGGACCATGACGCGCTGCAGTGCGGCTACTGCACGCCCGGGCAGGTCATGTCGGGGCTGGCCTGCATCGCCGAGGGCAACGCCGGGGACGACGACGAGATTCGCGAGCACATGAGCGGGAACCTGTGCCGGTGCGGGGCGTACACGGGCATCCTGGCGGCCATCCGCGCCGCCGCCGGAAGATCCGACGAGACGGCCGCGAAGCCTGAGGGGATGACCGGCGAGCCCGGCGGGCGGGCCGACGAGCCCGGCGGGCGGGCCGACGAGCCCGGCGGGCGGGCCGACGAGCCGGCGGGCGGGCCGACGAGCCCGGCGGGCGGGCCGACGAGCCCGGCGGGCGGGCCGACGAGCCCGGCGGCGGGCCGACGAGCCCGGCGGGCGGGCCGACGAGCCCGGCGGGCGGGCCGACGAGCCCGGCGGGCGGGCCGACGAGCCCGGCGGGCGGGCCGACGAGCCCGGCGGGCGGGCCGGGGAGCCGGGCGGGCGGGCCGGGGAGCCTGGCGGTGCGTGCGGGCGGCGGGAGGGCTGAGGGGTGCGGCCGTTCGCGTACGCGGTGCCCGCCACCCTCGACGAGGCCCTGCGCGCCCTGTCCGAGGCGGGCCCCGGCGCGAAGCTGCTGGCCGGCGGCACCACGCTCTACGACCTGATGAAGCTGGACGTCGAGACCCCGCCCGCCGTCGTGGACATCCGCGCGCTGCCCGAGCTGGCCGGCGTCGACACGGCGGGGGCGAGCGAGCTGTCGTTCGGGGCGGGGGCGCCGATGGCGGACGTGGCGGCGGACCCGGTGCTGCGGCGCGACTATCCGGCGCTGGCGGAGTCCCTGGCCAAGGCCGCCTCCCAGCAGTTGCGCAACGTGGCGACGGTCGGCGGGAACCTGTTGCAGCGCACCCGCTGCCCCTACTTCCGCGGCGGCCTCGCCTTCCCGTGCAACAAGCGGCGGCCGGGCAGCGGGTGCGCGGCGATCGGCGGCCTCGACCGCGGCCATGCCCTGCTCGGGGGCAGCGACGCGTGCATCGCCACGTACCCGGGTGACTGGGCGGTCGCGCTGATCGCGTTCGACGCGATCCTGGACGTGGCGGGGCCGCGCGGCTCCCGCACGCTCCCTCTCGCGGGCCTGCACGTCGAGCCGGGCGACCGGCCGGACCGGGAGCACACGCTGGCCTGGGACGAGATCGTCACGCGCATCCGCGTGCCGGTCACCGCCGCCGGGCGCGGATCGACGTACCACAAGGTGCGGGATCGGGAGTCGTACGCGTTCGCGCTGGCCTCGGCGGCGGTGGCGGTCACGCTGGGCGCGGGCGGGACGGTCGAGGAGTGCCGCGTGGCCGTGGGCGGCGTGGCCACCCGGCCGTGGCGCTGCCACGAGGCGGAGCGGGAGCTGGTGGGGGCGGTGCTCGACCGGGGCAGCGCGCGGCGGGCCGGGGAGACCGCGTTCGCGGAGGCGCGCCCGGGCAGGCAGAACGCGTTCCGGATCGAGCTGGGCGTGCGCACGGTTGCCGAGGCGCTGCGCATCGCCGGGGAACGGGCCGAGCGATGACCAGCCGCGAGGACGAGGGGCGCGGCCGAGCGATGACCAGCCGCGAGGACGAGGGGCGCCGCCGGACGATGACCGGCCGCGAGGGCGAGGGGAGCGGCCGGACGATGACCGGCCGCGAGGGCGAGGGGAGCGGCCGGACGATGACCGGTCCCGAGGACACCACGACTCCGATGGGAGCGGCGCGACGATGACGAACGCGGAGATGCCTCGCGTCGGGGCGCGGGAGAAGGTCACCGGGGCGGCCCGGTACGGCGCCGACCACACGCCGCCCGGCGTCGCGTACGCCATGCCGGTCGTCGCGACCGTCGGCAAGGGCCGGATCACCCGCCTCGACACCACTGCGGCCGAGGCGGTCTCCGGTGTCCTGCTGGTCCTGTCGCACCTCGACGACCTGGGCATCGTCCCGGCGGGTTACATCATGGCCGGCGGCTACGCGTTCCAGAGCCTGCAGCCGCTGCTGGACGATCGGGTCGCGTACCGGGGGCAGCCGATCGCGCTGGTGGTGGCGGACACGCTGGTGGCCGCGGCGGAGGCGGCGGGGCTGGTGCGGGCGGTGTACGAGGAGGAGCCGTTCGCGGTGGAGCTGGACGCGGCCGGCACCGAGACGGTGCTCCAGGAGGAGGCGCTGCCGCTGCCGTTCCTGGCCGACGTGGTCGTGGGCGACGCCGACGGCGCGTACGAGCGCAGCCCGCTGCGCGTGGACGCCGTCTACGAGGCGGGACCGCAGCACCAGGTGCCGATGGAGCTGATCGGCGGCGTCGCGGAGTGGCGCGGGGACACGCTCGTCGTCCACGAGGGCAGCCAGAGCGTGGGCGCGCTGCGCGGCGGCCTGGCCCGCCAGCTCGGCCTCGACCCGGACCGGGTGGAGGTGATCGCCCCGTACGTGGGCGGCGGGTTCGGGCAGAAGAACTCGTTGCAGCCGCATCTCGCGCCGCTGGCGGTGGCGGCCCGCCGGCTGGGCCGTCCGGTGAAGCTGGTGCTGCCGCGCGCCGACACCTTCCACGCGGCCAGTTTCCGGCCGGTGAGCCGGCACCGCGTGCGGCTGGGCGCGGACCGCTCGGGCCGGCTGCTGGCCGCGATCCACGAGGTGGACCAGCAGGCGTCCCGCCACGACCTGCTGCCCGCCAGCTACACGGAGATCACCTCGCGGCTGTACGACATCAGGAACTTCCGCGGCCGCCAGCGCCACGTCCGCACCGACGTGCAGACGCCGGGGTACATGCGCGCGCCGTTCGAGCATCCGGCCGCGTTCGCGCTGGAGTCGGCGGTGGACGAGCTGGCGCACGCGGCCGGCCGCGACCCGGTGGAGCTGCGCCTGGCCAACGACGCGGTGAAGGATCCGGTGACGGGCAAGCCGTTCTCGTCCCGGCACCTGGCGGCGTGCCTGCGGCGGGGCGCGGAGCTGTTCGGCTGGGCCGGCCGTTCGCCGGATCCCTGCTCGATGCGGGCGGCCGACGGGACGCCGGTGGGCTGGGGCGTGGCGGCGGGGGCGTACCCGGCGATGACGGTGCCGGTGCTGGCCCGCGTGCGGGCCGGCGCGGACGGCGGGGTGCTGGTCGAGGCGGGCGGGCACGAGATGGGGCAGGGCATGACGTCCGCGCTGGTCAGCGCGGTGGCGCAGGACCTGGGGATCGGCGCCGGCTCCGTGCGGGCGGTGGTGGGCGACACCCGGGTGGCGCCGCACCACTTGACGGCGGGCGCGTGGGGCACCCACAGCACGCTGCTGGCCGTCCACGCCGCCCTGCGTGAGCTGCGCGAACGCCTGGGCGTGCCGCCGGAGGGCCCCGTGGACGTGGCCGCCGCCGTCGCGGCGACCGGCGAACGCGAGGTGGTGACCGAGGCGGTCACCCGGGGGCCGGGCCAGCCGCCCGAGGCGGTCGACCGCATGCGCGCGGGGCTGGTCGCCCCGGACGGCCCCGACTATCCCGATCACGTCGCTTTCAGCTTCGTCGCGCATTTCGTGGAGGTACGGGTGGAGCCGGCGGCGCCGCGCGTCCGGGTGTCCCGGGTGGTGAGCGTGGCCGACTGCGGCCGGGTGGCCAGCCCCGTCACTGCGGACGCCCAGGTGCGCGGCGCGGTCGTGTGGGGCATCGGCGCGGCGCTGAGCGAGCACAGCGAGGTCGATCCCCGCTTCGGCGGCTTCCTCAACGCCGACCTGGCCGACTACGTGATCCCGGTCAACGCCGACGTCGGCGCGATCGAGGTGGACTTCATCGGCGAGCCGGACCTCACGCTCAACCCGATGGGCGTCAAGACGCTCGGCGAGGTGGCGCTGGTGGGCGTCGCCCCGGCCATCGCGAACGCGGTCTTCCACGCCACGGGCCGCCGCCCCCGCCGGCTGCCGATCCGGATCGAGGACCTGCTGTAGCCTCAGAGCCCCGCTCGTACGGCCGGTTGTCGTTCAGAGGGCCGCTCGTACGGCCGGCTGTAGTTCAGAGCCCCGCCCGTACGGCCGGCCGGGACGAGCCGGGCGCCTTTCCCGCGGCCGGGCGGCGCAGGATCGCCCACGCGGCCATCACGACGCAGCCGGCGCCGAGCAGCAGCCCCCACATGACGTCGGTGAGGAAGTGCATGCCCCGGTAGAGCCGGGAGAAGCCGACGATCAGCGGCGCGGCGACGGCGGGCGTCCAGATGGCCACCCGCGCCACCGTGCCGCGCACGCGCGAGGCGAGGACGACCGCGACCCCGCAGTAGAACCCGACGGCGGCGCTGACGTGCCCGGAGGGGAAGCTGGAGGTGGGCGGCGCCGGGTCGAGGTGCGGCACGGGCGGGCGGTGCCGGCCGACGACCTCGGTGGTCGCGAGGAAGACCAGCGACTGGCTCCACACGGCGGCCACGAGGAAGATCGACTCTCGCCACCGGTGCAGCCACAGCCGGAACACGATCGCGGTCACCGCCGTGAGCGCCACGATGTACGGCGTGTCGGACAGGCTGCTGCCGAAGTCGGTCACCGCGTTCCAGAACGGGTCGCGGCCGGCGGCCAGCGCCCGGCTCACCGCCGCCTCCCCGGTGGGCCAGGCCAGGATCGCCTGGCCCGCGCCGTACGTGACCGCCGCCATCAGCAGCATGGGCGATAACAGGGTCAGCCCGTAATACTTCAAATCCTCTGCTCTGACCATGAAGCACCCCTTCACTCGCGAAGCGCCCGCACCGACTCGGGCTCCACTCCCTCTGCCACCGGCGAGGCGGGCCTGCGGCCCTGGTCCCGCCGCCACGTCTCGAACGCCGCCGCCGTCGCGGCGATCACCGCCACCCCCAGCACGAGCCCCGCGACCACGTCGCTCACCCAGTGCACGCCGAGCGCGATCCTGGTGTAGCCGACCGACAGCGCCAGGAAGGCCGCCACCGCCCAGGCCACGCGCCGCCCCCAGCGGGGCAGCACGGGCAGCAGGAGCAGGACGATCACGCCGGCGCCGAGCGTCGCGTTGACCGTGTGCCCGGACGGGAAGCTGTCGCCCGGGGCCAGCGCCACGGGGTCCGGCAGGTGGGGCCGCGCCCTGGCGACGATCACCTTGACCGCCAGCCCGAGCAGCCCGCCCACGGTCACGGTGGTGACGGCCCAGAGCGCCGCCCGTTTCGCGCCCTTGAGCAGCAGCCAGGCGGCGCACGCCACGACGGCGATCCGCCACGGCCACGGCCCGAACACGTCCGTCCACACGAGGAGCACCCTGGTCACGCCGGGGTGCTCGAGCGCGTACGCGTGCAGGTCGGCGGCGACTCCCGCGTCCAGGTCGTTGAGCGGCCGCTTGGCGACGACGAGCAGCAGGCTGAAGGGGATGAGGATGAGCCACGCGGCGAGACCGGCCAGGGTCAGCCGCGGCCCCAGGCCGCGGGCCCGAGCCGGCCACGCTGCTTTCCCTCGTTGCGCATCCGCGCTCGGCTACCCCATCAGGACGTGTCCATTCCTGAGCGGGGGCAGGCCCCCGTGGCGACGGCGGCGCACCTGCGTGGACCGGCTCGGGGCGGCTCCGGGAGTGCTCAGCGGCGCGGCACCGGGAGCAGCGCGAGATGGTCGGCGGTGACCAGGTCGAACTTCAGCGCCACCGACACCAGCGCGTGCCGCTGCCAGTCGGCCTTGCCCTCCCCGCTCTGCGGGCTCTTGACGTGCAGCTTCTTCTCGGCCAGGTAGCCGATGTGGAAGCCGACGGCGGTGCGGCTGAGCCCGAGGTCGGGCAGGCGTTCGATGATCTCGGGGATCGTGGGGATGCGCGAGGTGGAGGGGTCGCGCAGGCGCGGCTCGCACAGGGCGACCAGGATGCGGAAGTACTTCGCGTTCTGGTCGAGCGGGTAGGCGACCTGCGTGACGGCGCCGCCGTCCGCGTGACCGGGCGGCACGTGAACGTGCTGCGGCGCGAACACCAGGAACGAGACCGTCCCGTCCACCGCCGGCAGCGTCACCCGCGAGAACTCGAACGGGATCGGCGCCCCCATCCGCCCCGGCGGCACCTTGACGAACTCGCCGCCGCCCTCCGGGTTCTCCACCACGTACGTCTTGGACGTGCTCAGGTTGGACAGCAGCCAGTAGTCGCCCACCGCGACGATCCGGCCGGCGCGGCGCGAGACGGCGGGGTCGTCCAGCACGAGGTCCACCGGCGAGCCGGGCGTCCCCCGCCCGAAGAACGCCTGCTCCCCCGGCGCGAGCTCCAGCGAGTACGGCCGGTCGTCCGTGGGCGTCGCGGCGAGCTGGATCAGGATCGTGCTGTGGGACATCGGGCGCGACCCTACTCGCGCGCCCGCGCAGGTGTCGAGGTCATGCGGTTCCTCCCCGTATCGGTGCCGCCGCCTCGATCGTGCGGGACGGCGCCCCGTCCGCGTAACCTGCCAGCTTCCAGGGCGCGTGGACGGATCCAGCATGATCCACCATCATGAGCTGAATGACGGCTCCCTCCCACGCAGGCCGCTACCGGATCGAGCAGCTCATCGGGGTCGGAGGGTTCGCCTCCGTCTACCTCGCCCGCGACGACGACCTCCGCTCGTGGGTGGCGGTCAAGATCCTCGCCGACAACTGGGCCAGGCAGGCCGACGTCCGCGAGCGGTTCCTCCAGGAGGCGCGGCTGCTGCGCCGGGCCGACTCCCACCTGCTCGTGCAGGTCTTCGACCTCGGCGAGCTCGACGACGGCCGCCCCTACTTCGTCATGACGTACGCCGACCGCGGCACCCTGCTCGACCGGCTGAAAGGCCCGCCCATGAGCGTGGAAGAAGCGCTCGGCCTGGTCGACGAGATCTGCCAGGGCGTCGCCGTGCTGCACAGCATCGGGGTCGTCCACCGCGACCTCAAGCCGTCCAACGTGCTGTTCTGCTCGCGGCCCGAGGGCGGGGAGCGGGTGATGGTGGCCGACCTCGGGATCGCCCGCTCCACCGACCACCTGAGCGGGCTGACGCTGCCGGCCGGCTCGCCCGGCTACCAGGCGCCCGAGCAGCTCCACTTCGACGGGGCGCCGGACGCGCGGGCCGACGTGCACGGGCTGGGGGCGCTGACGTACCACCTGCTCACAGGGCAGGTGCCGGCCAAGCCCGAGCACCGGGTGCCGCCCAGCGCGCTGCGGCCCGAGGTGCCGGAGGCGGTGGACGTGGCGGTGATGCGGGCGCTGGACCCGGACCGCGCGCTGCGCTGGCCGGACGCGGCCGCGTACGCCGCCGCCCTGTCCTCCCCTACCCCCGCACCACCTCCACCTGAGGACGGCGGCCGGCCCGAGGACGACCGCCCCGAGGACGACCGGCTTGAGGGCGACCGGCTTGAGGGCGACCGGCCCGAGGAGGGGCGGGCGGGGGGTGGCAGGCGGCGGGCGCTGCTCGCCGGCGGCGCGGCGGTGGCCGTCGCGGTCGTGGCCGCCGTGACCCTCGTGCTGATCCGCCCGTCCGGCGGCGCTCCCGGAGGCACCGCGCGCCCGGCGCCCGTCACCGGCTCCCGCTCCAGCCCCGGCTCCAGCACTGACTCCAGCCCCGGTTCCACCCCCAACTCCAGCACCGGCTCCGACGCCGGCTCCAGTGCCGCGACGAGCTCGGGCCCGGCCCGGAGCGTGACGGAGGGCTCGACCGCGCGCTGGCTGCGCGAAGATTCCGACATCCCGCGCGAGTACCGCACGCTGATCGTGCAGGCCGGCACGTACTGCGAGGAGCCCGGCCTGAGCCCGGCCCTGATCGCGGCGATGCTGAAGGCGGAGTCCGGCTACGACCCCGAGCTGTCCGACAGCGTCCGCAACGAGTACGGCATCGCCCGGTGGACCCCCGAGGTGCTGTGGCACTGGCAGCCGGGCGGCCTGCAGAGCCCGAAGCCCGCGCCGCCGTTCGGCCCCGAGCTGTCGATCCTGTCGATGGGCCGCTTCCTGTGCGGGCTGGGCCCGCAGGTCGAGCAGTTGCCCGGCGATCCGGCGCTGAAGCTGGCCGCGCTGTACCGCAGCGGGGTGGCGCCGCTGCGGCGCGCGAACGGCATCCCGGCGAAGTGGCGCGCGTACACGGAGAAGGTCTCCCGTTACCTGCGCGACTACCAGCCCGCCTGACACGGGGGTCTGACCGGTGGTCGTGAGTATGGCTTCCTGGTTTCATTGCACTGTGCAATGATAAAAGTGCGAACCGTTGCAAAGCGGAGGGGTGGAATGAGAAGCGCTGACCGCACCGGCTTCTCCTGGGTCGTCACGCAGAGTGACGACGCTGCTGTCCTGCGTCCTGCCGGCGATCTGGATCTGGCCTCGAAGGAGGAGTTCCGCCACGGCCTGACCGAGGCGATCTCGTGCCTCAGGCCGCCGTCCGTGGTCGTCGATCTGCAGGACGTCGCCTTCTGCGACTCCTCAGGGCTGAACACGCTGATCTGGGCCGCCAACACGGTTGAGGCCGCCGGCGGCTCGCTGCGGCTGAGCGGGCTCCAGCCCCGCCTGACTCGGCTCCTGCACGTGACGGGCCTGGACAAGCGGTTCTCCCGCACGCCGACAGGGTCGTGACGCCCTCTAGGGCTGCCGGCCCACCGCTCCGATGAGGCTGGGCACGGTGAGGTCCACGGCGACCTGCCGGTCCAGCTCGGACTCGGGCCGCCACGACTTGACGGGCACGAGGCCCGGCTCCAGCAGGGTCATCCCGTCGAAGTAGGCGGCGATCTGCGGGAGCGAGCGGGCGATCAGGGCGCCCGGCTTGGTGGCCTTGTAGACCTGCTGGCCCGCCCTGACCTTGGGATCGTCGGTGTCGGGCGCGTAGAAGTGGGAGATGAGCAGGTGGCTGCCCGGCGCGAGCGGCGCGCGCAGCGTCTTGACGATGTCGCTGGTCAGCTGGTCGCCGGGGACGAAGTGGAGCACCGCCGAGATCAGCAGCCCGACGGGGCGGCCGAAGTCGAGGTGCCCGCTCACGTCGGGGTCGTTCAGGATGGCGGCCGGGTCGGTGATGTCGCCCCGCACCGCGAGCGTGCCGGGGTTGTCGGCCAGCAGGGCGCGGGCGTGCGTCAGGACGATGGGATCGTTGTCGACGTACACCACCCGCGCGTCGGGGACGATCCGCTGCGCGACCTCGTGGACGTTCTCCTGGGTGGGCAGGCCGGCGCCGATGTCGAGGAACTGCCGCACCCCCTGCTCGGCCATGAGCCGCACGGCCTTGCCGATGAAGGCCCGGTTGTCGCGAGCCGTCTCGCGCACTTCGGGAACGATCGAGATGATCTTCTCCGCCGCCGCCCGGTCCGCGGGGAAGTTGTCCTTGCCGCCCAGGTAGTAGTCGTACATGCGGGCCACGCTGGGGATCGTGGGGTCAACACCGGGCACATCCGGCTCAACGGCACTCACGCATCGTCTCCCTGCACTGAGGTGCCGCCAGCCTAGCGATCAGTCTGGTACGGGTGAAGTGTCGGTTTTACCGGAGTAATCCAGCTTCGTGAAGTGCCTCCAGAACCAGCCCGTCGACGTACGACACCCGGTGCCGGTCCTCGTACCCGAACCACGCCGTCTCCGCGATCTCCATCGACGGCGTCAGCGGCCCGTCGTGGTCGGCGGTGTAGCAGATCATCCGGAACGGCCCGCGCTCCGGATGCCCGGCCGGCACCTCGAACGTCCCGACATGCACCATCGAGCCCGCGTCGATCGCCGTCAGCAGCTCCTCCTCGATCTCCCTGACGAGCGTCTGGCTGTCGGACTCGCCCGGCTCCCGCATCCCGCCGGGGAAGTAGAACACCTCGCGGCCGTGGCTGCGCGTCACCAGCACCCGGTGGTCGCGCACCAGCACCCAGGCCACCTTCTCGCGTACCGCCTCGTCGTTCGCCATGACGCCAGACCCTAGTGGAGACTTGGGGGGGTGAGCTCCGAGAACGACCGTCCCGCCGCCCCCACCACCAGCGCCTCCATCGTGGTGCTCACGCTGGCGCGCCAGGTCGAGGCCGAGCTCGGCGCCGCGCTCGCGCCGCTCGACCTCACGGTGAGCCGGCTCGGTCTGCTCGGGCACATCGCGGCGATGCCGGGGGTGTCGTTCAGCGAGCTCGCCCGCATGTCGGGCATCACCGTGCAGAGCGTGCACGCGGCGGTGAAGGCGCTGGCCGGGGCGGGGCTGGTGCGCGATCACACCGCCCGCGCGGGCTCGGCGTCCGCCATCGAGGTCACGCCCGAGGGGGCGCGCCTGATGGAGCGGGCGCGGGCGGCGGTGGCCGAGGTGGACGAGCGCCTGTTCGGTGAGTCCGCCGACCCGATCAGGCGGCAGGTGGGCGACACGATCCGCGCCGCGTTCTCCGGTCAGGTCCCGTCCCGGGAGGTTCGTCAGCCCGGTACGGCTTAGGGCCCGTTCAGAGAGGTTCGTCCGTCAGGTACGGCTTAGGGCCCGTTCAGAGAGGTTCGTCCGTCAGGTACGGCTCAGGGCCCGTCTAGAGCGGCTCGTCCGCCAGGTACGGCGGCGCGGGCTCGTACTGGAGCTGCCTGCGCACCGCCCGGGCGTGCTCGCGCCCGTGGAGCCGCCCGACCAGCCACAGCGCGGCGTCGATCCCGGCCGAGACGCCCTGGCTGGTGAGCAGCTTGCCGTCCACGACGTAGCGGGCGTCGCGCACGACCGTCACCTCCCCCAGCGCCTCCAGCTCCTCCTCGTGCTGCCAGTGCGTGGCCACCCGCCGCCCGCGCGCCGGCCCGGCGGCGTGCAGCACGAACGCGCCGGTGCACACGCTCGCCACCCAGCTCGCCCGCTCCGCCACCGCCGCGACCCAGCCGGTGACGACGGGGTTGTGCGCCTGGACCTTCCTGGCGCCCCGGCCGCCGGGGACGAGCAGCACGTCCAGGGGCGGATGGTCGTCGAGGCCGTGGTCGGGCAGCACGCGCAGGCCCTTGGCGCAGCGCACGGGGCCGGGGTGGTGCTCGGCGATCAGCACCGCCGTGTCGGCGCCGCCGCGCAGCGCCGCCGACATGGTGAAGACCTCCCAGGGGCCGCCGAAGTCGAGCTCCTCGGCGTCCTCGAAGATGAGCAGTCCGTACGTGGTCACAGGTCGCCTCCCTGGGCGTGGGCGTGGAATCGGTCGCGGTAGTCGGACGGGGCGACGCCGACGCGGCGGTGGAACGTGCGGCGCAGCGTCTCGGCCGTGCCGAAGCCGCAGCGGCGGGCGATGACCTCGACGGGCTCGTCCCCGCCCGCCAGCGCCCGCTGGGCCGCCTCGACGCGGACCCGCTCGACGTACGAGCCGGGCGGGACGCCGAGCTCGGCGGTGAAGCGGCGTTGCAGGTGGCGCGGGCTGAGGCCGGCGTGCGCGGCGAGGTCGTGGATGTCGTGGCGGGCGCCGGGGTCGGCGTGGATGGCCTGCACGGCGGCGCGGATCGGGTCGGTGGACGGCTGCGCCGACCACAGCGCCACGCTGAACTGCGACTGGTTGCCCGGCCTGCGCAGGAACAGCACCAGGTGGCGGGCCACGTCGAGCGCCACCTCCTGGCCGAGGTCGTCCGCCACGAGGGCCAGGGCGAGGTCCATGCCGGCGGTCACGCCCGCCGACGACCACACGCGGCCGTCCCTGATGAAGATCGGCTCGCTGTCGACGGTGACGGCGGGGTGCTCCCGCGCCAGCCTGTCGGCGCGGGCCCAGTGGGTGGTGACCCGGCGGCCGTCGAGCAGGCCGGCGGCGGCCAGCAGGAACGCGCCCGTGCACACCGACGTCACCCGGCGGGCCGTGGCGCCCGCGGCGGCGATCCAGGCGAGCAGCGCCGGGTCCTGCCTGGCCGTGTAGACGCCGCTGCCGCCGGCCACGACGAGCGTGTCGACGCCGCCGGGCTCCAGGGTGTCGATGCCGTGGCCGGCGTGCACGGGCAGGCCGCTGCCCGCTCGTACGGGGCCGGGGGCGGGCGCCACGATCTCGCACGCGTAGCGGCCCGAACGCCGGCCCGCCTGGTGGAAGACCTCGTGCGGGCCGGTCAGGTCGAGGGCCTGGAAACCGTCGTAGACGACGAAGACGATGCGGCGCTGGCTCACCCCTTCACCCTCCTGGGCGTCGCCGGATGGCGTCAACGACCGCTGCCCCACACATCGCGCCATACCTTCAGGCACCCTGAAGGATTCGTGCTAATCTTCAGGCCATCTGAAGGTTTGGAGGGGAGTACTTCGTGGAGCCTCTGCTGCTGTCCATCCACGTGGTCGCCGGCATCGTGTTCGTGGGTGGCTCGGCGATCGCGACCAGCCTGTTCCCGCGCTATGTGCCGGTGACCGGCGCGGACGGAGCCCAGGAGCGCAGCCGGGCCGTGGCCGCCGCGCTGCACCGCATCACCCGCGGCTACAGCATCGCCGGGCTCGTCGTGCCCGCGGCCGGCATCGTCCTGGCCTTCGTGCAGGGACGTACCGGCGAGATCTGGATCACCCTCGCGATGATCCTCACCGCGGCGGCGGGCTTCCTGCTGGCCGTGCAGATCTACCCGCGCCAGCGCGACGCCCTCGCCACCCCCGGCGCCCGCGACCGCCTGCGGCCCCTGGCCATGCTCGCCGGGGTCTACAACCTGCTGTGGACCGTGGTCGTCGTCCTGATGATCGTGCGGCCCGGCGCCGTGGAAGGGGCGTGAGCGCCATGCGGGCCCTGCGCGTCGCGGTCGCCGTGGAGACGCTCTCGCTTGCGGTCCTGCTGGTCAACCTGGTCACCGTGCACCTCAAGGCGGTCTCGTCGCTCGTCGGGCCCGTGCACGGCGGCGCCTACCTCGCCGTCATCGCCTGCACGGTGCTCGTGCCCGGCAGCGCCGCGACCGGGGCGCGGTGGCGGGCCTGGATCCCGGCCGTCGGCGGCCTGCTCGCCGTCCGCCGCCTCCGCCTCGCCCCGGCCGGCCTCACCGACCGTCCCTGATCTTTCCAAGCCCGCCATGGACCGGGCCTGAGCGGCTTAGAGACTCATCCGGCCATGCGGCCGTCCTGGCGGTGGCGCTCCTCCTGGCCCGTCATCGACCCGCCGTCGCCGCCCCCGTCCTCGATCGAGCCGGGCGAGTAGTAGCGCCGCAGCCAGTCGGCCAGCCCGTCCAGGCCGGGCAGCAGGACGCGCTCGGTGATGTTCGCCTGGTCGAGCCGCTGCCTGACCTCGGCCTTCACCTTCGCCGGGATCACCCAGGCACGCGCGAGCCCCGGATGCTCCTCCAGCCACTCCTCAAGCTGGAACGCCGGGTCGGAGAGCAGCGACAGCACCGAGGACTGGTTGATCACCCGTTCGTCCAGCGACGGCGGCTCGAAGAAGGCCAGGAACGGCCGGTCGCCGGTCAGCCCGTCGAAGGAGGGCAGGTCGGCCGCGACCCGGGCGAGCATCTCCGTGGTGAACACCAGCGCGCCCTCCTCGGCCAGCAGCTCGCTCAGCGACGGCGGCAGCAGCTCGTGGGCGCCGGCGCAGTCGATCGCGAGCAGCACGCCGTCGTCCTCTGGCCAGGAGGCGGTGGCGAAGTGCAGGGCGACGAGCGGGGAGAACGTCCAGTCGAGCAGGCGCGTGGGCAGGCCGTGGTGCTGGCCGAGGGCCAGCCAGTCCCAGACCGTCGGCCCCGGGGCTTGCCGGTGCGCATATTTCCGGAAATTTCGTATCAGGTGGGACTCGACGGCCGCATAGTCCCCCCGCAGCCGCGCCAAACCCGACATGTGCGTGTACGTACTGCGGGCCAGCCCCCGGAACACCAGCGTCGAATGCGAGTGCCCGGCCCCGGCACCGCGGCCCGCCTCGCCCACCGAATCATCCAGCTCCCGCCAGGACGACACCGTAACCTCTTCCATCCTGATCACGTTGCCCCTGGTCAGCCGCTTCACACGAGCCGGTCTCGACAACTTCGGCCACGGAACCTACGTTCGGGGAGACCTACGTCGTTCCCCCGCACGAGGTGACCTCCCATGGCACTGGACCACGCGACGACCGAGTTCCTCAAACAGCTCGCCGAGACGGGCGGCAAGCCCATCCACGAGATGAGCGTGGCGGAGGCCCGCGCCCTCAGCGCCTCCCTGAGCGAGATGTTCGGCAAGGGCCCCGACCTGGCCCGCGTCGAAGAGGTCAGCATCCCCGCCGAGGACGGCGCCGCGTTCCCCGCCCGCGTCCTGACCCCCGACGGCCCGCCGCGCGGCATCCTGCTCTACTTCCACGGGGGCGGCTGGGTGCTCGGCGACATCGACGAGTTCGACACGCTCGGCAGGGAGCTCGCCGTACGCACCGGCTGCACCGTCGTCCTGCCCGGCTACCGGCTCGCGCCCGAGCACCGCTACCCGGTCGCCGCCCGCGACGCCTACGCCACGCTGCGCTGGGCCGCCGGCCACCTGCCCGGCCTGCCGATCGTCGTGGCCGGCGACAGCGCGGGCGGCAACCTGTCCGCCGTCGTGGCCCAGCGCGCCAGGGACGAGAACGGCCCCGCCATCGCGCTCCAGGTGCTCGTCTACCCGGTCACCGACTGCGACCTCGACCGCCCCTCCTACCTCGACCCCGAGAACCAGCTCATGCTCACCCGCGACGCCGTCTCCTGGTTCTGGGACCACTACGCGCCCGACCCCGCCCAGCGCGCCAACCCCGACGCCTCTCCCCTGCGCGCCGCCGACCTGTCCGGCCTGCCGCCCGCGCTCGTCCTGACGGCCGAGCACGACGTGCTGCGGGACGAGGGCGAGGAGTACGCGCGGCGGCTGCGGGAGGCGGGGGTGCCGGTGGAGCTGCGGCGGTTCGACGGGCAGATGCACGTCTTCTTCACGCTGGTGAACGTGCTACCCGCCGGTGCCGACGCCCTCGACCTGATCGCGGAGACGGTGGAGCGGCGACTGGGGTGAGGGGCGCTGTCCGGCGGGTTGGGCCTGCGGTGAGAGGCACTGTCCGGCGGGTTAGGCGTGCGGTGAGAGGCACTGTCCGGCGGGTTAGACGTGCGGTGAGAGGCACTGTCCGACAGGTTAGGCGTGCGGTGGGAGGCGCTGTCCGGCCGGGGTAAGCCTGATGTCACCCGCCCTGCTCCCTAGGGTGAACCCTGGCCGTCCCCCTGTTGTCGGCGCGGCGCGGCCCGGCCTATCGTTTCGGCCTATCGTTTCGGCGGACCTGCCGTCCCCGGAGGTGCGACGATGCTGCTCGCCAAGGTGGCCGCGCCGATGCCGGAGCTGAGGTGGCCGGCGCAGTTCTCGCTCGACGGGCTCGGCGACCGGGCCAGGCTGCACCTCCTCGTTCCCGAGGGGTACCTGGTCGAGGGGCAGCTGGCCGCCGACCTGCTGCGGGCCGGCCGGGGGCTCGGGTGGCTGCGGCCGGACCCGTACGAGCTGGAGCCCGACGACCTGCGGCGCCTGGCGGCGGCGAGCGAGCCCGCCGGCACCGTCGTCATCCAGCAGCCGCTCGCGGACCCCACCCGGCTCGGCGGCCCCGCCCCGGCGCTGGCCGCCAGCGAGGTCGTCCTGTCGCCGTGCGCGGGTGACCGGGGGCTGGCGGTGCGGGCGGAGAGCGCCGTCGCGGCGGCCGGGCACCTCGACTGCCCGCTGCGGCGCGATGTCATCGACCGGCTGGTGGCCGTGACGGGAGGGCGGTCGGCGGTCATCGACTCGGTGCTGCGGGCCGCGTGCCTGCGCGGCGCCGCCCGCCAGGACGTCCTGGCCGAGCGGGTCATGCGCGCCGGCGGCCTGGCCGAGCTCGTCGCCTCCGTCGTGGCGTGGCTGCTCCGGGACGCCGAACCGGCCCGGCTCCAGGCGCTCGCGCTGGCCGCGCGGCTCGGGTACGCCCACGAGGACCTGACGGCGCTGCGGCCCGCGCTCCGCGAGCCCGGCAAGGAGCCGTGGTGGGAGCCGCTCACCGGCGGCTGGTACCGCATGCTCCCGTTCTGGTCCACCGCCATCTGCGCCCTGCGCCCCGCCCGCACCCCGGCCTTCCGGCGGCGGCTGGCGCTGCTGGCGGGCGAGCTGGTGGGGGCGCACGCGGCCCGGGAGGCGGTGGAGCTGTCCCGCCGCGCGAACGACCGCGCCCTCCTGTCCGACCTCCTGTCGGAAACGGACGTCACCCTCACCCCACCCGGACCGGAGGTGATGTCCGCCGAACCGGAGGTGATGTCCGCCGGACCGGACGGGCCGCCGGCCGGGGCGGGCGGGATGCCCGCCGGGTTGGAGGCAGCGTGGCGCCGGGCCAGGGCGGCGCTCGTCGTCGGGCGGCTGGGCGAGGCGCTGGAGCACGGCCGCCGGGCCCGCGACCTCACCACCGAACCGGAGCCGGCGGACCGGATCCGGCACGCGCTGCGCCTCATCCGCCGCACGATGCGGGCCCGCTCGGCCCACAAACGCATGATGCTGCTGCTCCAGGCGATGGAAGCCACCACCTGGCCTCACGCGACCGCCTCGGCCACGAGCACCACCGCCCCGCCGCACGCCACCACCTGGCCCCGCACAGCCGCCTCCGGCACGGGCGCCACCGCTCCGGCGCATGCCACCACCTGGCCCCACGCGACCGCCTCCGGCATGGGCGCGACCGCTCCGGCGCACGTCACCGCCTCGCCGCACGCCACCATCCCGCCGAACGGAGCGGCACCCACCCCGCCGACCCCTGCCGCGCCGCCCGACCACGTGGCGACGCGGCAGGCGACGACCCCCGGCGCGGCAGCAGCGCACACTCGGCCGGAGCGGGCCACCACCTCAGGACCGGAAGGCGAGGTGCACAACGTGGCCGGGGCGGCGGCTGGGTTCGGCCGGGAAGGCGGGCGGGCCGATGTGGAGGCGTGGTTGCTGGGGACGTTCCGGCTGCGGGTGGGCGGGCGGCCGGTGGAGGAGTGGTCGGGGAAGCTGGGCAGGTCGGTGCTGATGTACCTGCTCCTGTCCCACCCCAAGCCCATCCGCCGCGACGTCGTGATCGACGCGATCTGGCCGGGCGTCCCGGAGGGCGCCGCCCGTAACCGGCTCAACGCGACCATGCACGCCCTGCGCGCCGACCTCCGCAAGGCCGCGCACCCGGACCGCCAGGTGATCGTCTACGAGCGGGAGACGTACGCCCTGGCGCCCGGCCTGTCGATCTGGCTGGACGTCGAGGAGTTCGCCGGGCGGTGCGCCACGGCGGCCCTGCTCCAGGAGGAGGACGGCAAGCGCGGGGAGGCGATCGCCCGGCACGAGGCGGCGAGGGCACTGTATGCGGGCGACCTGCTGGAGGACGCCCCGTACCTGGACTGGGTGGTGCCGGAGCGGGAGCGGCTGAGCACGGCGTACGTGGACCTGCTCGACGGCCTGGCCGCCCTGTACCTGGCGGAGGGCGCGTACGCGAAGTGCGTGGACACGTGCCGGCGGGTCCTGGCCAGGGATTCGTGCAGGGAGCAGACCCACCGCCTGCTCATGCGCTGCCACGCCCGCCAGAACCAGCCGCACAAGGCGCTGGCCCAGTACGAGACGTGCCGCAGGGAGCTCGACGCCGTGCTCGGCATGACGCCCAGCCCGGAGACGCACGCCCTGTTCGAGTCGGTACGCCGCCACCTGACCGTCTGAGCCTCGAACCGCCACCGGAAGGATCATCAGCCTCGTGCCGGCCCGCCCGCGCCCGCCTTCGGAGGTGCTGACGACGTTCCGGGGTCACTCCGGCCGCAGGCGGGCGCGTTCGGCGATGAACGCGAGCAGCCGCTCGACGTCCCAGCCGCGCACGCGGGAGACATCGTCGCTCTGGTGGTGGCGGATCTCGCAGTTCAGCACCTCCCTGGTGCCGCTGTCGGCGGTCAGCGTCAGCGTGAACGTGTGCCGCTCCGGCACCGCCCGGCGCTCCCCGGCCGCGAGGTCGGCGGCCTGGCGGATCCAGCCCTGCTTGGCCAGGCGTTCTGCGCCGATGCCCGCCGGGTGCAGGATGGCGGCCAGCTCCTCCACCGACAGGGCCGAGAGCTGCTCGAACGTGGTGACCCCGGCCTCGTGCAGCAGCCCCGCGATCTTCGGGCCGACGCCCTTGACCCGCTGGAAGTCGTCCCCGGCCACGGCCGGGGGTGCGCCTTCCACCGGCACCATGTGGCCGGGGCCGCCGTTGTCGTCGCGCGTCCACAGGCCGCCGCGGTCGGTGACCACGATCTCGCAGTGGTAGGCGCCCGGCGGGAGCCCGCTCAGGTCGGCGCGATGGTCGCGGCCGAAGCCGGTGCCGGTGCGCTCGGCCACGTGCTTGCCGATGGCCAGGCGGGCGGGGACGGTGTGGCAGCGTACCTGCCAGGAGCAGTCCGTGTCCGTCTCCCACAGCAGCGTGGCGCCGTCGGCGCGCACGTTCACGACCTTCGGGAACGCGGCGGTGGCGGCCAGCTCGACGGCACGCGCGACGTCCAGCTTCCCGGCGCCCCAGGCGTGATCGGCATCCGGCTCGCCGGCCGGTCCCGGGCCCGGTGGTCTGGCGGCGCGGCGCAGGAGCTGGGCCGCCTGCTCCCCCGTGAGCTGGGCCAGGCCGCTCATGGTGCGGGCGGCCAGGACGAGGGCGGCGGCGCCGCAGACGTGGGGCGCGGCCATGCTCGTCCCCGCCATGAGGGTGTGCGCGCGGTCGGGCTGGGGCGGCAGCGGGCTGCCGGCGCGGCGGGCCGAGACGACGGTCTCGCCGGGCGCGGTGAGGTCGGGCTTCATGTGGCCGAGCCGGGTGGGGCCGCGGCTGCTGAACGCCGACAGCGAGCCGAAGCCGGCGCTCCAGTCGGTGGGCCGGGTGGCGTACGAGCCGACGGTGAGCAGGCGGCGCGCGGTGCCGGGCACGGTGATCGTCCGGGACGGGTCGGACGAGCCGGCCGCGAACGTGGTCTGCTCCCCCGCCCCGGGCCCGCCGCGCGGCGCGCGCTCGATCCACGCGTCGTAGCGGCCGTGCGTGACGGGGCCGCCGCGCAGCACCAGCCGCCACAGGCCCGCCTCGATGCCCTGCCCGGCCCGCCCTGCGGAGATGATGACGGTGGTGGCGGTGTCGCCGCTGGCCGAGGCGTCGGTCTCGCTGTCGATCGTGACCCGGTCGCCGCCCCTGGTGGTGAACGTCCGCTCCTCGCCCGGAGCGGTGAACGGCGTCTGCGACCCGCTCGGCGGCGCCACGCTCACGCTGATCTCGTCCTCGCCGCCGAACCACACCTCCACGATGTCGTCATCGGCGTCCCCGGGCTGGACGAGCAGGTCGAGCGTGACGACCTCGCCCTGCGCGATCGTGCCGCCCGCGTGGGTACGCCACTCGCGCTCGTTCCCGGCCGACTTGACGATGACGACGCCGGGACGGCGGGCGTAGGCGTCCAGGGCCCGCTCGACCAGCGACTCGCCGGAGTGGCCGCCGCCGTTCATGCCCTGGCTGACGTTGATGGCGACGGGACGGCCCTCGGCCCGCCGTACGACGTAGTCGACCGCGGCAACGAGCTGGGTCGAGCGGCCGAGCGTGACGCCGGGCTCGCCGGCCAGCGCGACCACGATGAGGTCGGCGTGCGGCGCGATGCCCTGGTAGACGCCGCCGAGCTGGCTGTCGTCGCCGGCCGCGATGCCGGCCACGTGGGTGCCGTGCCCGCCGTCGGCGTCCTCGTGCGGCACGATCTCCAGCGGGTGCGGGTCGCCGAGCGCCTTGTCGAGGTCCTCCTTGGCGTACTCGGCCCCGTACGGCACGGAGCCGCCGGCCGGTGCGGGCGCCGACTGGTCCCAGAGGCGCAGGATGCGGGAGCCGCCGGCGTGGCGGAAGGCCGGGTGCGTGTAGTCGATGCCGGAGTCGATGATCGCCACGATGGCGCCCTCGCCGAGCAGGGGGCCCGAGCCGTCGGGGGCGGGGACGGCGCCGCGTACGTCCTTGAGCGAGATGTTCAGCTCAGGGAACAGCGGCCTGGACGACTCGATCCGCGTCACCGACCCGTGCGCGGCCAGCTCCTCCAGCCGGGCGACGGGCACCCGCGCGGTGTAGAGCGGGCCGGGCGGGCCCGCGTCCCGCTGCGCCGTGTGCACGGTCAGGCCCGGCACGTCGTCGAGCGCGCGGCGGTCACTCGCGCTCAGCAGCACCTCGACGGTCCCCTCCACCGCACCCGCTGCCGTGCCCGCTGCCCTGCCCACTTCCGGGCCCGCTTCAGGGCCCGCTTCAGGGCCCACTTCCGGGCCCACTTCCGGGCCGCGCCGCCACCCGACGCGGTCCGCCAGCGTCGTGCCCTCCAGGTCGGCCTGCTCCCGTGTCCGCGCGAGGAGGTGCCGCAGGCGTGCGTCCAGCGTTCTCATGCCCATCCCTGCCCTTGCTCCTGATGCCCCTCGCGGGACAGCTCGATCCGCAGCACGAAGGGCAGCCCGGCCAGCCGCCGCAGCGGCGCGACCCCCTCGACGGCTCCGGAGACGACGGCTCCCTCGGCCGCGTACGTCCTCAGGCCGGCCGCGCGCAGCTCGGCGAGCTGCGCGCGGCTCGGCGGGACCGCGGTGAGCAGGAGGATCTCCAACGGGCCGGCCTCGTCACCGGCGGCGGCCAGGTGGTGCCTGGTCCGCGCGTCGAGCTTGGCCCGCCACCCCTCCGTGCTCATGACGCGCTCATCACGCGGTACGGATGCGGTACGGATGCGTGCTACGCGTAGATCAGCATCCTGACGGGGCTCTCCTCGACGATGCCCGGCAGGATGTCGGGCTGGCCGAGGAAGCCGGGCTGCAGGTCGGGCCGGAACCACCGGCTGGCGAACCCGGCGAACGGCGGCAGGCCGACGCCGACGCCGAGGATGTCCACGGTGAGGTGGATCTCCAGCGGGCGCGGCTGGCCGTCGGCGGGCTGGGGCGCGGTCGGGATCTGCAGGGGCACGATGTTGAAGAACCCGGCGTTGAACGCCTCGGGGGCCGGGGCCAGCACGGGCCCGGGGGTGACGGTGTTGAGGTCGACGGTGACGCCGCGGACCTGGAAGACGTACGGCGCCATGACGTCGGCCGCGGAGGGCCCGCCGGGCAGCGGCATCGGGTTGCGCCAGAGCACGGCGAACAGGACGACCTTCTCGCCGAAGTGCACGACGCGCGCCGGCTGGAGCGGCCCGCCCTGGAACGTCTCCCGGTAGGGCCCCACGGCCATGAGGTCGAACCAGAGGTACGGCGGCTGGAGCTGCGTGATCGGCGTCGTGACCTCGGGCATCCCGGCGGCCCTGGAGCCCATGATCTGCCCGGCGGCGCGGCCCGGCTCGGCGATCCCGGCCTGCTCGCCCTGGCGGCCCTGCTGCGCCATGCCCGGGTACGCGGGCGCGCCGAGCGATTCGTGGTAGCCGCCGGCGCTGACGGGCTCCCGCATGCGGGTGGCCTGCTGGGCGTGCATCGGCTGCTGCGCCTGCATGGGCTGGGCCTGCATGGGCTGCTGGGCCTGCATGGACTCCTGCATGCGGGCGGCGGCCCGCTCCGACAGCATGCGGTACTTCTCCTGGTACCGCATCGTGTAGTGGTCGAGGCTGCCCTCGATCTCCCGCATGATCGCCTGGACCCGGTCGTCGGCCAGCAACTCCCGGGTGGCCGGGTCGGGCTGCAGCTCGGCGATCTGTCTCTGCGTGGTGGTCCTCAGGTCGGTGATCGACATTGATCTGCCCCTCGCTTCGGGCGGGCTCAGTGTCCCGCGTGCCCCGTAACCTGGCACGCCCCGCTTAGCGAGCGCTGAGGACCGCCCTGCGCCGCCGCTTAGTTTCCGCTTCGGTCCTGCCGGTCCTGTCCCGATGTCAGCCGGAGAAGAGCTGGGTGAGCTTCAGGAACAGCTCGTACACCCCGTACGCGAAGGGCACGCCCACCCAGATCCAGGCCAGCACCATCAGCCCGGTGCGCCGTTCCTTCGTGCTCATACGGCCTGTCCTTCCTCCAGCACCGCCGCCGGCCGTTCGTGGTGTCTCTCGTGGACGGGACGGATCAGCTCGTTGGCGAGGAAGCCCACCGCGAGCAGCCCGATCATGATGAACAGCGAGGTCGTGTAGAGGTCGGGCCCCGAGCGCCCGGCGGCCTTCTGGGCGTCGGCGATGGCGTTGACGATGAGCGGGCCGAGCACGCCGGCCGTGGACCACGCGGTGAGCAGGCGGCCGTGGATGGCGCCGACCTGGTAGGTGCCGAACAGGTCCTTGAGGTAGGCGGGCACGGTCGCGAAGCCGCCGCCGTAGAAGGACAGGATGCCGAGCGCGCAGATGATGAACAGCGGCTTGGAGCTCTCGCCGGCCAGGGCGATGACGAGGTACAGCAGCGCGCCGACGCCCAGGTAGACGCGGTACATGTTCTTGCGCCCGATGAGGTCGGAGGTGGAGGACCAGACGAAGCGGCCGGTCATGTTGGCCAGCGACAGCAGCGCCACGAACCCGGCCGCCGCGCCCGCCGCGACGGCCGCGTGGGTGCCGGTGAAGAAGTCGGTGATCATCGGCGCGGCCTTCTCCAGGATGCCGATGCCGGCGGTGACGTTGCAGCACAGCACGATCCACAGGCAGTAGAACTGCGGGGTACGCAACGCGTTGCGGGCCGAGACGTCGGCCGTGGTGATCAGCGGGCGGGTCCTCAGCACGGCGGGCCGCCGGCCCTTCGGGGCCCAGCCCTCGGGCGGCACCCGTACGAGCAGCACGCCCATCGACATGAACACCGCGTACACGACGCCGTGAACGAGGAACGTCGTGGCGATCCCGGTCGTGGTCGGGCCGAACGAGGCGAGCATCTGCGCCGACCACGGCGAGGCGATGAGCGCGCCCCCGCCGAACCCCATGATCGCGATGCCGGTGGCCATGCCCGGCCGGTCCGGGAACCACTTGATCAGCGTGGAGACGGGCGAGATGTAGCCGATGCCGAGACCGATGCCGCCGACGAAGCCGTAGCCGAGCACGACCAGCCAGTACTGGCGGGTGAGCACGCCCAGCGCGGACAGCAGGAAGCCGGAGGAGAAGCAGGTCATCGAGACGAACATGGCCCAGCGGGGCCCGTTGCGCTCGACGAGGGTGCCGCCGAAGGCCGCCGACAGGCCGAGCATGACGATGCCGAGCTGGAACGGCAGCGCGCTCTGGGTGCCGGAGAGCCCGAGCGCGGACTCCAGCGGGGGTTTGAACACGCTCCACGCGTACGCCTGCCCGATGGCCAGGTGCACGGAGAGCGCCGCGGGCGGCACGAGCCAACGGCTCCAGGTGGGTGCCGCCACGGTACGGGAACGACTGAGGAAGCCGGTGGGACTCGCGAACCTCGTACTCATTGACACGCATCATCGCTTATCACATACCGTATGCAGTATCTGGCATGCTTCTGCTCTTTACGGCGAGCGGTCAGATCTCGTCGCCGAACGGCCCCGTAATCTTGGATCCGGATTCCAAGAAAGGCGGCCGAGCATGAGCACCACCACAGACCCCGAGGTCCGGATCACGACAGGCGGCGTGCGCGGCCGCACCGAGGGCGGGCTGGCCGTCTTCCGCGGCATCCCGTACGCCCGGCCCGCCCGCCTCGGCGCCCCCGAGCCCGCCGAGGCGTGGGACGGCGTCCGCGACTGCGTGGCCTTCGGGCCGCCGCCGCCCCAGCGGTCCATGGTCACGGGGGCCGTGGAGGGCGGCGGCGCCGAGAGCTGCCTGACGGTCAACGTCTGGTCGCCGTCCCCCGGCGCCGGCGCGCGCCTGCCCGTCATGGTGTGGATCTACGGCGGCGCCTACCGGGGCGGCCAGTCCGGCGACTCCGTCTACGACGGCGCGATCCTGGCCAGGGAGGGGAACGCGGTCGTCGTCACCCTCAACTACCGCGTCGGCATGGAAGGCTTCGCCCACCTCGACGGGGCGCCCGCCAACCGGGGGCTGCTCGACCAGGTGGCGGCGCTGGAATGGGTGCGCGACAACGTGGCCGCGTTCGGGGGCGACCCGGGGCGCGTCACCGTGTTCGGGGAGTCGGCGGGGGCCGGGTCCATCATCGCGCTCATGGCCATGCCGCGCGCCGCCGGGCTGTTCGGGCGGGCGATCGCGCAGAGCGTCCCTGGCACGTATTTCTCCGCGCCGCTGGCCGCCGACATCGCCGGCGTCCTCGCCGCCGAGCTGGGCCTGCCGCCCGAGGCCGGCGCGCTCGCCGCCGTCGACCCCGGCCGGCTCGTCACCGCCGCCGAGGCCGCCACGGCCAAGATGCGCCAGTACGAGGACCGCTGGGGCGCCGTCGCCCACACCGTCACCCCGTTCTCCCCCGTCGTGGACGGCGACGTCCTGCCGCGTGACCCCTGGAGCGCCCTGTCCGCCGGGGCGGGGCGCGACGTCGAGCTGATCGTCGGTCACACGCGGGACGAGTACCGGCTGTTCACCCAGATGGGGCAGGCGGAGGGCCGCGACCTGCTGGGCGTGTTCGCGCCGGGACGCGAGCAGGCCTACCGCGACGCCTACCCCTCGGCCGGGCCCGACCTGCTCAACGAGCTGGTCCAGTCCGACTGGCTGTTCCGGATGCCGTCCCAGCGGCTCGCCGACGCGCAGGCCGCCGGGGGCGGGCGGGTGTACGCGTACGAGCTGGCCTGGGCCTCACCCGCCATCGGGGCCGCCTGCCACGGGCTCGACGTGCCCCTGGTGTTCGGGAACCTGGGCAGCGGGATGGGCACGTTCTTCCTCGGCGACCCCGTCCCCGGCGAGGCCGCCGCCGTGTCGGCGTCCTTCCGGCACGCCTGGACCCGCTTCGCGGCCGGCGAGGGGCCGGGCTGGGCACCGTACGAACCGGAAGGCCGCCTCACCAGGGTCTTCGACGTGGAGCCGGCGGTCGTCCCCTACCCGGAGGAGGCGTCCCGCCGCATCTGGGCCACCCACACGTTCACCACCCTCCCCCTCCTCACCTGAGCCGCGCCTCCGCTCGGCGAGCCTTACCTCTCCCCGCCTCAGAACTTTGTTCTGTAGTGTGGTAGGACATGACGGACATCTTCGATGACCTCCAGGCCGAGTACGAGCAACTCGACGCCGTCCTCGCCACCCTCACCCCCGCCCAGTGGTCGCACCCATCGGCCGCCACCGGCTGGACCGTCTCCGACGTGGTCCTCCACCTCGCCCAGACCGAAGAGCTGGCCGCCGCCTCCATCCGGGGCGAGCTGGCCGGCCCGCGGAACCGCGGCGAGGTGGACGCCATGGCCGACAGCGCCGTGGCCGCCGAGCGCGACATCGCCCCCGCCGATCTCCTGGCCCGCTGGCGGGCGGCGACCGCGTTCATGCCCGCCGCGCTCCGCGCCCACCCCAAGGACAGCCGCCTGACCTGGGTCGCCACCAGCCTCTCCCCCGCCACCCTGGCCACCACCCGCCTGGCCGAGCACTGGGCGCACGCCCTCGACATCACCGGCCCGCTCGGCCTCGCCTACCCCGACACGCCGCGGCTGCGGCACATCGCGTGGCTGGGGCATCGCACGCTGCCGTACGCGTTCGAGGTGGAGGGCCTGACGGGCGGGCCCGTCCGCTGCGAGCTGACCGCACCCGACGGCGAGGTGTGGCACTTCGGCGACCCGGCCGCGCCGTCCGTCATCACGGGACCCGCGGGCGACTTCTGCCGCGTCGGCGCCCGCCGCCTGAGCCCCGCCGACTCGGCACTCAAGGCCACCGGCCCCCACGGCCCCCAGGCCCTCACCGTCCTGCGCAACTACGCCTTCTGAGCCACCCACTGACCGCCTTCGGCCTTCTGGACCACCCGCTGACCGCCTTCGGAGTTACCCGCTGACCGCCTTCTGGACCACCCGCTAACCGAGCATCCCGCCCAGGCGGCCCTCCAGCATCAGCAACAGCTCCCCCAGCAGGTCGGCGAGCTCCCGCTCCTTCTCGGCGGGCAGGCCGGCCAGCAGCGCGGTCTCGTACTCGAGCTGCTCCGGCACCAGCCGCATGATGAACTCCCTGCCCCGCTCGGTGAGCGACAGGTGCGCCACGCGGCGGTCGCGGTCGTCCACGCGGCGGGCGACCAGGCCGATCTCCACCAGCCGCCGCGCCCGCTTGGTCACGGCGGCCCCGAGGCGAACGTCTCGCGGGCCAGCCTGCCCGGCGTCAGCTCGCCGCCCACCCGGAGCAGGGCGCACAGGAGGTCGTACTCGGCCCGGTTCACGCCGGCGCGGCCGAGCGGCGCGTCGGCGGCCTGGTGCAGGAGGGCGGTGCAACGGTTGAGCCGGCCGATGACGGCGACGGCGTCGAGGTCGGCGTCGGGGAGGACCTTCCGCCACTGGCGCAGCGCGACCGCCACGGCGTCCTCCACGTGCCCGATCCTTCCTGTGGCTGGGGTGTCCGGTGGCTTCCGATCGTACGCGCCACCAATCACCTCCGCGCCCGCCACCGCCGCCCCCTCCGCACCCCACCGCCGCACCCGGCCAGCGTCGCGCCTCGGCACCGCCGTTCCGGTCAGGCGGACAGCTGGGCCAGCCGGTGGTGGCCGGCGCGTTCGGCGGCGGCGATGCGCTCCTGTGGCAGCGTCGCGCTCCACCACTCGCCCGCCGCGACGTCGGCCGCCTCACGCAGCTCCACCAGCGCCCCTCGCAACCGGTCCCGCGCGTCCCTGCCCTCCGTGAGCGGCTCCCCGACCAGCCGTTCCAGCCGCTCCAGCCCATCTTGTACGCGGGCGGCGGCCCGCCGGTCGGGCACGAGCACGCACGCCAGCAGCCCGGCGGCGGCCCCGAGGCACGTGTCCAGCCACCGATCGGCCACGAGCGCCGGCACCGGCCCCGCCCCGGCGAACTCCGTCATCAACATGGCCATCGGCGCCACGAACACGCTCCCCAGCCAGTAGTTGCGGGTGATCGCCGCCTCCGTCACGAACTGCATGGCCAGCACCGCCACGATCAACGCCACCGCACCCCACCTGGTCACGGGCACGATCACGGTGAACAGGGCGACGCCGAGCAGGTTGCCGAGCACGCGCTGGAGGGCACGGCTCCACGACATGGTGGTGTTGGCCGCGAACACGGCCGCCGCCGTCACAACGGCCCAGTACGGCCGTCCCACGCCGAGCGCCATCGACCCCCACCCCGCCAGCGCCGCACCCGCGAACACCGTCACGACCACCCGCCACCACCGGGCCACCAGCACGAACGGCACCCGCCACCGCGCCCCGGCGACCGGAGCAGGCTCAGCCCGCTCGGCGGCGATGCCGTCCAGTTCCGCCCGCTCGGCCGCGTCCGTGCGCGCGTCGCAGAGCGGCGGCTCGGGGACGGGACGGCCCTTGCGCAGGTCATGCGCCCAGGCCATGAGCACGTCGGCGTCCACCCCGCCACCGGCGCTGGCGGCGGCCGACTCGGCCCGCACCAGCAACCGCCGCAGCCCGTCGCGCCGATCCCCGGAACGCAGCAACGTCTGCCACGCCCCGTTCACGGCCGCAGCGGCGGCGTGACGCACCTGGTGATCGTCGCCACCCTGCGTTCGGCGGACGTCGCCGCGAGCGCCAGAAGGCCAAGCCGGGCTTTGCGGGGCGCGAGCGCCAGGAGGCGAAGGCGTACCTTGCGAGGCGCGAGCGACAGGAGGCCAAGGCGCACCTCCCGGGGCGTGAGCAGGCACAAGCCCGGCCGTCCCTTCCGAACCGCGGGCCTCGTCGCGAGCACGCACCAGCCGGGCCGTCGCCTCCAGGGCGCGGGCGACCGCGATGCGCTCGGGCCCGTCCGGACGGACGAGGCCCGGGGCCATCCCGACCACCCAGGCCACGATCCCGCCGAGCACCCCCAGCCCCACGTGCAGCGGCACGTCGGCGAGGCGCTGCCCGGGGACGAAAGCGGCGCTGGCGGCGACGAAGGTGAGCACGACGTTCCCCGGCGGGCCGATCCTGGTGGCGTCGCAGGCCGCCTTGTGCAGCCCCGCCAGCAGGGCGGCCACGGCCACGCGGATGGCGACGGAGTCGGTGAGGGCGGCGGTGACGAGGGCGGCGGCGGTGCCGGCCAGCATCCCCAGCACGACCCAGCCGAGCGCCCTGGCCCGCGCGGCGTACGGCAGGCCGTGCCCGTACAGGGCGCACATCGCGCCGGCGGAGGCGTACAGGGTGAGGTCCAGCCGCCCGGCCGCGAGAAGGGCGAGCAGGACGACGGCGAGTGCGGCCACCCCGCTCAGGGCGGGCTTGTGCCAGATGTCACCGAGGGGCGCGAGACGCAGCGCGGCTCGGACGGGCAGGCGGACACGGGGCTTGAGCTGGCGAAACGGGATGGCACTCACCCAGCAAGTTTAGCAAGTGTTTCACTCGTAAAATAACGGATCGTCATTCAGCCACCGCGCCCTCCGGTGCCAGGGCCTGCCGACGTCGCCGCACGGCGGGGGCCGCGCGCCGCCCTCCGCCAGGACGACCTACGCCGGCCCGCCCCAACCGGCACGGCCCACGCCTGCCCTCCCCACGCCCGCCCTGCCCACGCCCGCCCTGCCCACGCCCGCCCTGCCCACGCCCGCCCTGCCCACGCCCGCCCTGCCCACGCCCGCCGTGCGCACGCCGACCCACACCAGCACGGCCCACACCAGCACGGCCTACGCCTGCACTGCCCGCACAAGCCCACTTCAGCAGGCCCGCAACCTCGCACACCGAGGGCCGCGAGCAGCCCGGTGCGGGCCACGGCGGCGCCAGCACGGTGTCACCACCGGCTGCGGCACACCGCCCCCGACCGGAAAGGCGGCCCACGACCGGATCTGGCAGCGGCCGTGGGCGATTAGGGCGGCGTGCCCGGCCGGGACAGCAGGCCGGGGCGACAGCCCGAAGCGACAGCCGGAGCGCCAGACCGGGGCGACAGGCCGGTGCGCCAGGCCGGTGCGCCAGGCCGGTGCGCCAGGCCGGTGCGCCAGGCCGGGACAGCCACCCGGGGCGTCAAGGCCGGGGGCGGCAGGCTGGGGTGTCAGGCGGTGTGGACGGGGATGCGGCGGGGCCGGGCGGCGTCGGTTTTCGGGAGGCGTACCGTCAGGACGCCGTCCGTCAGGTCGGCGCGGATGCGGTCGGCGTCGACGCCCGCCGGCAGCAGGGTGTGGTAGGCGAAGCGGCCGACGCGGCGGGTGCGGTAGCGCAGCCAGCCCACCTTCTCCTTCTCCTGGATGCGGCCGGTGATGCGCAGCTCGTTCCCGGCGACCTCGACCGTCACGTCTCTGCGCTTGACGCCGGGGAGGTCGATCTCGACGAGGTAGGCGTCGTCGTTCTCGGTGATGTCGGCCGGGGGCGTCCACATGCCCGTCTGGGTGTCGCCGCCGATCAGTACGCTCATGCGGTGCTGCAGGTGGACGAGCTCGTGCAGCGGGTCCGGCGGCGCGAGGGAGTCGCGGGCAGGACGCAGCGGTGCCGAGCGCAGCACGGGTAGGGCCATCGTCTTCTCCCTTCGAAGCGTTGTGGTGCGCTTCGTTCCGTCGCGGACAGGTCGTGTCGGAGCAGCGTGCGGGACGGTCAGGTCGATCGGGCCGAGGGCACCGCCGGGGTGCCGGCGGGCCGTCCGGCGGAGCGAGGGGGAGCGGAACGGTTCGGAGGGGAACGGTTCGGCGCGCATCGGCATGGCTTCCTCCTCGCTGCTCCTTCCCCAGGTCCCGTTGGGTGGAGGACCGTTCCTTGAGTCTCATCGACTCAACTTACCTACATCCGTACAACGAACTAATATGCCTGTCAAATTCCATTGCCGCCGTCGCGGCAGGGCCGTCAGGCGCGGAAGTCGGCGGCGTGGTCGCGGGCCCATGCGGCGAAGGTCTGGGCGGGCCGGCCGGTGAGCTTCTCCACGATCGTGCTGGTCTCGGGGGCGGTCGTCGTGCCCGCGGCCCACGCCCCCATGATGGCCTCCACGCCCATGGCGGGCATGACCTCGCTCAGCTCCGCGCGCGCCTGCTCGGGAGTCACCTCCTCGACGGGGATCCGCCGGCCGAGGGCCGCCCCAATGTGCTCGACCTGCTCGCGCAGGGTGAGCGCCTGCGGCCCGTACACGGTGTAGGCCTGCCGCCCGTGCCCCGGCTCGATCAGCGCGGTCACCGCGAGCGCCGCCATGTCGCGCTCGCTGACGGGCGCGGTCATCGCCTCCGGGTACGGCAGCCGCACCGCCGCGCCGTTCCTGATGGGGCGGCTCCACCACCACAGCGTGTTGGTGGCGAACATGCCGGGCCGGATGAACGTCCACGACAGGCCCGATTCCTCCAGGGCCGACTCGACGGCGCGGTGCTGCCGCGCGATGGGGTTGCGCGCCGAGCCGGGCAGGACGACCGCCGCGGACGACAGCAGCACCACGCGCCGCACCCCCGCGTCGGTGGCGGCCCGGACGAAGCCGTCGATGCCGTCGGGCCTGGCGTAGATGAAGGCGTGCGTGGCGCCCGCGAGCGCGGCGGGCAGGGTGTCCGGCCGGTCGAGGTCGGCCGCCACCACCTCGACCTCGGCAGCACCGCCCGCCGCACTGAAGGCCGCCTCACTGATGGCCGCCTCACTGAGGGCCGCCGCGCTGAAGGTCGCGGTGACATCGAGTGGCCGGAGGGTGGCGGGGTTCCGGCTGGTGAGGCGGAGCGGGTGACCGGCCGAGCGCAGGGCTGCGGCGACGTGGCGGCCGACGTTGCCGCCCGCGCCGAAGACGACCATGACCATCGTGGCGAGCCTTTCTAGTCTTCGGTGAGCAGGGTGACGAGCTGGGCGGCCAGCAGCTGCCGCAGCTCCGGTGACAGGGGGTCGGTGCCGAAGAGGTCGCGGACGAACTGCGGCATCGCGATCGGGGCGAAGACGATCGCGTACGCGGCGAGCACCGCGAAGCGGGGGTCCAGCCCGGCTCGCAGCTCCCCAGCCTCCTGGCGGCGCGCGGCCCGCCGCACGGCCTCGGCCATGAGTGCCTGGCGCTGCTCGGTCTGCCGCCGGCCGTCGTCCTCGTCGGTGAACGGGCAGTCGCCCAGGGCCTGCCAGATGACGAGCCTGGCCCAGTCGGGATCGTCGAGCGTGGCGTCGAGGTGGGCGCGGACGGACTCGGCGAACGGGGCCTCGGCGCCGGGGGCGGCGGCCTGGCGTTCCTGCCAGCGCCTGCGCAGCTCGTCGAGCAGGCCCTGCTTGCCGCCGAAGTGGTAGGTGATGAGCTGGGCGTTGACTCCGGCGCGTGCGGCGATGCCCGCCGTCCTGGCCCCGGAGTAGCCCTTGGCCCCGAACTCGGCGACGGCCGCGGCGAGGATGCGCTCACGCGTCCGCTCCACCGCGGTTTCCCGCTCCCGGGGCTCCGGTGATCTGCTCGGCGTCATGCCCGGCATCCTAGCCAAAATTTCATTCATTCAGATGAATGAGGAAACCTCCTACTCCAGTTTGAGATTTCCTCTCAGCAGAGCTATAACAATGAGGGAGTTGGACAGACCCGACATCATCAAAGAGGTGGTGACGATGCTGACCACACTGGACACGATCTTCGACGACCTCGAGCGGCAGTTCGCCCGGCTGCGGGCCGCCTCCGGCCTGACCTCGACCGCCGCCATGCCGATGGACGGCCTGCGCCGCGCCGACGAGGTGCTGCTGCGTTTCGACCTGCCCGGCATCGACCCCGACACCATCGACGTGAGCGTCGATCGCGGGGTCCTGACGGTCTCGGCGCACCGGCAGGAGGCCTACGGCGAGGACGAGCGGCTGTTCATCCGGGAGCGGCCCATGGGCGACTTCACCCGCCGGGTCTACCTGAGCGAGCACCTGGACGCCGACCACGTCGAGGCGGCCTATCGCGACGGCGTGCTGGCGGTGCGGATCCCGGTGCTGGAGACGGCCCGGCCGCGCAAGGTCCAGGTTCTCAAGGGCAACGAGGCCAAGGCGATCGGCGGGTGAGCATGTCCCGGACGCGGTGACGGGCAGGAGGAGCCGGGCGGCCCGGCAGTCCTGGCAGGAGGAGCCGGGCCGCCCGGCAATCTCGGCTTCAGAAGCCGGGCGGCCCGCGCGCCGCACCCCCGCAGGCTAGGGAAACCCCTAGGTTGTCTCCCGTGGCGACCCTCGCGGCGCCGGTGAAACCGTGCCGGTATTCGAGCGCGGCAGCGACTTCCGCGCGGACGACCGGAACGGGTGGACGAAGATGACCGAGCCCACGAGCGGGGCCGCGAAGCAGGAGCTCCAGGACTTCCTGCGCACGGCGGACAAACTCACACTCGACGACAGGAGACTCCTGGTCCAGCAGGCGCTGGTGCTCTTCGAGCAGAACTACGTGCATCTGCCGATGAAGGCGGCGATGCACGCCGTGAACCCGGTGCAGCGGCTGCGCCTGCTGGCCGTGCGCCTGAGCAGGCAGACCCCGCAGACCATGGGCCCGGAATGGCGCTTCCACGCGGAGCTGTCCGAGATCTTCCACTCGGTACGCGACCTGCACACCAACTACCTGCTCCCCCAGCCGTTCTCCGGCAGGATCGCCTTCCTGCCGTACCTCATCGAGGAGCACTACGACGGCGACCAGCGCCGTTACGTCGTCACCAAGACGGTGCAGGACTTCTCCTCGCCGGGCTTCGGCCCCGGCGTCGAGGTGACGCACTGGAACGGCATCCCGATCGACCGCGCGGTCGACATGAACGCGGCCAGGTTCGCCGGCAGCAACCCGGCGGCCCGGCACGCGCGCGGCCTGCAGTCGATGACGATCAGGCCGCTGCGCGTGCACGTGCCGCCGGACGAGTCGTGGGTGGTGCTCACGTACGTCGGCCAGGACGGGATCCAGCGCGAGCTGAGCACGACCTGGCGGGTCAGCGACAACCTGCCGCCGTTCGTGAACGCCGACGAGGTGTCGGCCGCCGCCACCGCCCAGGGCCTCGACCTGGGCGCGGACGAGATCAGCCGGGCCCTCAAGCTCCTGTACGTGCCCGAGGCCGTCACCTCGCAGGAGAGCCTGGGCGGCGCGGAGCTGACGGCGGAGCCCGCCGCGCCGGGCGCCGACATCGTGACGTCCATGCCCGGCTTCTTCCGGGCGAGGAGCGTCGTCACGCCGTCGGGCACGTTCGGCCACATCCGCGTGTTCAGCTTCAGCGTCAACGATCCGGACGCGTTCGTCCGCGAGTTCGTCCGGCTCGTCGGGCTGCTGCCGCAGAACGGGCTCATCCTGGACGTCCGCGACAACGGCGGCGGTCACATCTTCGCCAGCGAGTTCCTGCTGCAGACGTTGACGCCGCGCCCGATCCTGCCGGAGCCGACGCAGTTCATCACGACGAACCTGAACCTGCGCATCTGCCGCCGCCACAAGGAGAACCCGACGGGCCAGATCGACCTCGGCCCGTGGTGCCCATCGATGGAGCAGGCGCTGGAGACGGGCGCCGTCTTCTCCGCCGCGTTCCCGATCACCCCGGCGGGCGGGGCGAACGCGCTCGGCCAGCAGTACTTCGGCCCGGTCGTGCTGGTCACGAACGCGCTCTGCTACTCGGCGACGGACATCTTCGCCGGCGGCTTCCAGGACCACAAGATCGGCAAGATCCTCGGCACGGACGACAACACGGGCGCGGGCGGCGCGAACGTGTGGACGCACGAGCTGCTCAAGCTGCTGCTCGACGTCCCCGACAGCCCCTACAAGCCGCTGCCGGGCGGGGCGGGCATGCGGGTGTCGATCCGGCGCTCGCTGCGCGTCCACGACCTGGCCGGCACGCCCGTCGAGGACCTCGGCGTGGTGCCGGACTTCCGCCACCACATGACCCGCAGGGACGTGCTGCAGGGCAACGAGGACCTGCTCGCGCGGGCCGGCGAGATCCTGGCCGGGCAGCCGGTGCGGCGGCTCGACGTGCAGGTCGCCGCCGCGCAGCTCACGCTGACGACGGCGCTGGTGGACCGGGCCGACATCTACCTGGACGGCCGGCCGGCGGCGTCGGTGGACGTGACGCAGCAGGTCACGACCGTGCCGGTGCCGGGGGCCGGGTCGGCGCAGGTCATCCGGGTGGAGGGGTTCCAGGGCGGCGAGCTGGTGGCCGCCCGCACGATCCTCCGCTCCTGACCATCACGGGAGGGGCCCGCACGCCGAGGTGCGGGGTCCCTCGCCGTTGTTGTAGGGTGATCGCAATTCGAACGCGCGCTTTCCAGAAGTAACGCCGCAGAGCGGAAGCGCACATCCCGGTCGACGGGGTGCTGAAGAGGGCGGCACGGTCCTTTGCCGTCTCTTCATACCGGAGGCACCTCATGTACGTCGGCCTCGGCCTGCCCGTCACCGACCCCAAGTCGCTGCTCGACTGGGCCACCCGCGCTGAAGCGGGCCCCTTCACCACGCTGGGCCTGCTCGACCGTCTCGTCTACGACAACCCCGAGCCGCTGGTCACGCTCGCCGTCCTCGCCGGCGCCACCACCAGGATCCGGCTCCAGACCGAAGTCCTCCTGCCGCCGCTGCGGGAGACCGCGCTGCTCGCCAAGCAGGCCGCGACCCTCGACCGGCTCAGCGGCGGCCGGTTCGTCCTCGGCGTCGGCGTCGGCGGCCGGGCCGACGACCACGTGGCCGCCGGCACCGACCTGCGCGCCCGCGGCCGCCGCATGGACGAGCAGCTCGCCACGTTGCGGCGGCTGTGGTCCGGCGAGCCGTACGGTGACGGCGCCGGCCCCATCGGGCCCGCTCCCGCGCGGCCGGGCGGCCCGGAGGTGCTGGTCGGCGGGTTCAAGCCGCGCGCGCTGGAGCGCGTCGCCCGCTGGGGTGACGGCTTCCTCGCCGCCGCCCCGCCGTCCTGGGCGGGCGGGCTGTTCGACACCGTGCGGACGAGCTGGAAGGAGCACGGACGGACCGGCTCTCCGCGCATCGTCGCCCAGGTCACCGCGGCCCTCGGCCCTCAGGAGGTGATCGACGAGGCGCGCGCGGCGATGGGCGCCTACTACGCCTCGTCGGGCGTCGCCGACTACATGGTCTCCGGGATGCGCACCACGCCCGGCGAGATCAGGGACGCCATCGCCCAATTCGAGGAGCTGGGCGCGGACGAGGTGATGCTCTACTGCTTCGGGCGCGACCCGGAGCAGGCCGACCGCCTTGCTGATCTTCTTTAGGACACGGCGGCGTCCGCCTCGGCGACCAGCGGGCTGGTGCGGTAGCGCTGCCAGCCCGCCCGCAGGCGGCGCAGCTCGTCGTGCACCCGGGCCGAGGCGATCAGCCGTACGTCGTCGCTCAGGCCCAGGACGGTGACGGCGGCCTGCTCCGGGTCGCCGGCCCGGACGCTGGCGTGCGCCGCCCGCAGCCCGATCAGCACGCGGGTGCGCAGCTCGACGGGCTGCCGCGCCTCCATGGACGCGGTGAAGTGGCGGGCGGCGGTGGCGTGGTCGCCGAGCTGGGTGAGGGTGAGGCCGATCTGGTGTTCCAGGGACTCGCGCCGGTAGTTGCCCAGCCATTCGGTCTCCGGCGGCGAGTCGGCGCGTTCGAGCTGGGTCTCGGTGCGGCGCAGGAGGGTCAGCGCGTCCCAGCGGGTGCCGGCCGCGGCGTGCGCCTCGGCGCGCATGCCGGTGATCCAGGCCAGCGTGCGCCGGGGGCCGCGCCCGCCGAGGGCCGAGGCGGCGGCGTCGGCCAGCGCGAGCGCTTCGGCGTCGTGGCCCAGCTCGGCGGCCTGCACGGCCATGCTGCGTAACGCCGTCGCCCGCAGCACCAGGTCGCCGGCCTCGTCGGCGAGCCGTACGGTGCTGATGTAGTAGCGCTGGGCCAGCGCGTTCGCGCCCGCGTCCATGGCCATGTACGCGGCGAGGTAGCTCAGCTCGGCCGCGGCCGTGAACAGGTCGGGCCTGGCGCGCCCGCCGGCCACGCCCAGCAGCGGGGTCACCTCGCGTGACAGGTAGGCGGCGACGGCGGCGCGGGCGTGGCCGCCGCCGAAGCGGTCGTCGAGGTCGGCGAAGGCGGCGGTGGCGGCGCGCACGCGGGCCACGTCCCCGGCGCCGGCGCGCGCGGCGGGGGCGCGCGTCCCGTGCCTGACCAGGCCGGGCAGCGCGGCCACGGCCGGCACCCCGCGCCCGGCCAGGCCGGACAGGGCGGCCAGCGTGAACGTGCCGGCGGTCAGCACGGTGCGGCGGTTGAGCAGGTCGTCCTCGCCGAGCGTGGCGAGGCGGGCGACCGGGTCTCCGCGCCACGGGTCGTCGGCGGACGGGGCGGCGGCGGTGCCGGGCCAGCCCAGGTGCTCAGGCGTGAGGTCCGCCCGGCCGAGCCGGCGGCGGAACGCCTCCACGGCGGCGTGCACCGCCTCCGGCCTGGGGACGGTGCCGGTGAGCCAGTGCCCCACGGCCGAGCGGTCGTAGTGCAGGCGCTCGCCGGTCTCGGCGGCGACGGCGTTGACGTGCTGCGCGGTGACGGCGTGCGTCCACCCGGCCTGCTCGATCAGCGCGGCCAGGGCCCGGTTCACGACCGGGCGGGTGCGCCGTGGCGGCATCTCATCTTCACATCGCTTCACATCGCGGTGCCCTCGACGATGCGCCGCACGCAGCGCACCGTCAAGAGAGCGGACGGTGACGTGATGGCCGAGGACGAGGAGGCTCCATGGCAGGGATGGACGTGGCGGCGGCCGAGGTGGCCCATGCCGAGCTGCTGACCGCGCTGGCGGGCAGGCCGCTGGTCGTCGTCGACCGGTACAGCACCGCCCTGCGCACCGGTTACACGGGGCCGATGCCCGTCGAGGCGCTGCGGCCCGCGCTGGGCATCGGCTGCTACGCGGCGTGGGACCCGGCGCTGCCCGGCATGGTCGTGGCCGCCGAGGAGCAGACCGGCAGCCGCTCGGTGGCCGGGCGGCGCGGCTGGCTGCGGCGCGTACGCCACGAGGCCGCCCGGCACCTGGTCAAGCTGGACCGGCCGCCCGTCATCGCCACCTGCCACACAGGCGCGCAGCTCCAGGAGCTGGCGGGGCCCGGCGGGACGGTCGCGGCGATCGAGGCGGGCGTGCGGGCCACGATCGAGGCCCGGCACCTGTTCGACGACCTGCTGCGGGCGGCCGGGGTCCCGGCGGTGGCGCGGATCCGGTGCGTACCGGCCGAGCGGCTGCCGGGACTGGCGGAGCTGCGGCGCGCGGTCGGCACCGAGCGGGTCGTCGTGCAGGCGGGCGACGGGTACGGCGGGCGCGGCACCGTGATCGTGTCGGGCGAGGAGGACATGTCCAGGGCGGCGCGACTGCTCGGCCCGTACCGGGTGGCCGCGTACGTGGACGGCTGGCCGTGCACCGTCACCGCGCTCAGCGTCCCGAACCTCACCGGCGGCGTCGGCGTGTACGTGGACCGGCCCGCGCACGAGACGACCGGCGTCGCCGAGCTGGGCCTCGGCCCGCTGTGCAGCGCGGGCCACGACTGGTCGCGCCCGTGGCCGCTGCCCGCCGCGGCGCTGCTCATCGAGTGCGCGGAGCGCATCGCGGTCTGGGCGTGGCGCAGGTACGGCGTCGCGGGGCTGTTCAGCCTGCGCGGCCTGCTCACGCCGGACGAGCGGGTCTACCTGTCGGCGGTCAGGTGGCGCTGCGACGACAGCACGGAGGTGTCGGCGGTCAACCAGCAGGCCGTCGGCGTGCCCCCGTTCCTGCCGGCCCATCTGGTGGTGATGCTGGGCGGCCGGGTGAGCTGGCTGCCGGACCCGCAGGAGTTCAACCAGGTCAGCCTGCTGCGCGCCACCGAGCGCGGTGGGCCCTTCTCGGTGCGGGTGCGGCTGCGCGGCGACACGCCCTTACGGGTCGCGGCCGGCCAGGGGCCCGGCGTCTACCGGCTGGACCGCGCCGACCGCCCGCGCTGGGTGCGGCGCGCGGCCCATCCGGCCGAGGCCCTGGCCGACCTGGGCGAGTTCCTGCTCGCCGGCCTGCCGGCCACGGACGTGGTCTGCCACCCGGGCGCCGACCTGGCCACCATCGAGGCCGTCACGGACGGCGCCACGCAGCCCTTCCACGGCCCGGCCGGCGCGTCGCCGTTCACCCGCCGGGTGGCGGCGGCCGTCGAGACTCTCCTGGTCCCCGCCTCCCCCTGACGGGCTCAGCGCAGGCCGATGGCGCTCTCCCAGAACCAGTTCCACCGGATCTCGTCGCGGAAGCGGGCCGCGCCCGCCTCGTACAGCACGCCGATCGCGCCGTTGCCGAGCAGCGCCAGGTCCGAGTAGCCGGCGTGGTCGCCGTCGATGCGCACCCCGGCGTTGTCGATCGTGCCGTCGTGGTCGCGCCAGGTCGCGCCCTCGTCGAAGGAGGAGCGCACGTTCATGCCCACGGGGTTATTGTCGGTCTTGGGGGTGGCGGGCGCCGACAGCAGGATGCGGGTGTACGAGCCGCCGTCCCAGCGCTGGCGCAGCAGGGCGGGGTGGGTCGGCGGGGCGGTGACGGCGGTGTCCGCGCGGAAGCCGCCGTCGAACGTCAGGCCGCCGTCGCGGCTCACGCCCGTGGCCAGGCCGTGCACGGAGGTCTGGTCGTCGGGCACGGCGCCGTTGCGGGCGATCACAAGGATGCTGCCGTCGGTCCGCTCGACGAGCGTCTGCTCGCCCAGCTTGAGTACCGATTTGTCGTACGTGGCGGTCGCGCCGGCGTTCCAGGTGCCGCCGTGGTCGTCGCTGTAGATCAGCCGGACGCTCTGCCGGCTCCCCACGGCGAAGTAGACCGGCACGACGAGGCGGCCGGCGTGCGTACCGCGCGTGAGCTGGATGCCGTGCCCGGGGCCGGTCGCGAACCAGTCGCCCGCCCCCGCCGGGGCCTTGATCACGCCGGACAGGTCCTCCGGATCCGACCACGTCACCCCGTCGTCCCTGCTGACCTGCACCTTCGGGGTGCGGGGCGTGGTCTGGGTCGCGGTCGGCTCGGAGGTCGTGAACAGGAACACCGGCCCCGCGGAGTCGGCCACCACGGTCGCGTTCCCCTGGAGGGCGGCCCCCGCGGTGCTCTTCAGGACGTCGGTGCTCGCCCCCCAGGTGACGCCGTGGTCGGTGGAGCGGCGCATCACGACGTCGAACGCGCCGTGGTCGGCGCAGTTGTTCCTGTTGCGCCGCTCGGCGAAGGCGAGCAGCACGTTCCTGCTCGTCCTGACGACGGCCGGGAGCCGGAAACAGGTGGTGAGCGTCGCTCCGGTGGCCGGGTCGGTGCTGGTGAACTGCTTCCACAGGGTCTGCTTGTGCCAGGTGCGGGTGGGCGGCTGCGCGGCCGCGGCGGGCGCGGCGGTGATCGCCATGAGCAGGACCGCGCCGAGCGCGGCGCCCAGCGTGCGTAACTTCCGCATGATTGCCTCCATCTCGGGATCATGATCCCCGCGCGGGCGCCGCGATCAACGTCGGGCTCAGTAACCCACGGTGAAACGCCGCTGAACGTGCCGGGGCAGCTCCGCCTCGTCCACCACGGCGACGGCCAGGTCCTCGGCGGAGATGGCGCTGGTGCCGTCGTCGCGCACCAGCAGCCGGTCGCCGCCCACCCGGAACCTGCCGGTGCGCTCGCCGGGGTCGACCCGGCCCGACGAGGGGCTGAGGTAGGTCCAGCGGCGGTTGGACAGGCGGTAGAGCGCCAGGGCCTCGCGGTGGGCGAGCACGACCTTGACGTACTCCTCCGGGACGCCCAGGTTCGCCGGCAGGCCCTCGGCGAAGCCCTCGGTGTCCACCACCTGGAGCCCGGGGCGTACCTCAAGGCTGCCCGCGCCGCCGACCACGATCAGGCGGGCGGCGGGATGCGACTCCAGCGCTTCGAGCAGCGAACGGGCGGCGGCGGGGAACACGTGGGCGTTGGCGATGGTCTCGGGGATGTCGCGGCCGGCGTTGAGCGCGTTCACGATCACGTCCAGACCGGCGATGGCCTCCGTCATGGCGGGCACGTCCATGACGTCGGCGACGCGCCACGTCACCTGGCCCGCGCCGGCGGGGACGCGGGTGGCGTCCCTGGTGAACGCCGTGACGTCGTGCCCGCGCGCCACCGCCTCGGCGACGACCCGCGAACCGATCACTCCCGTGGCTCCGAACACTCCGATACGCACAGTGGCTCCTCATGATTCTGCGCCGTCCTAAATTTGAACGGCGTGTAGTAAGTGAGCACAGCTTAGACACTGAACGCAGTAGGGTGTCAACGTGAGGTCAGGCGGCGGCGAGAACGCCGGCCAGGGCCCGCAGGGTGTCCAGGGAGGTGCCGGGTGGCGGGGAGACGCGCAGTACGGGCTCGCGCAGGTGCAGCGGGGCGCGGGCCGTCGGCACCACGCCGACCAGCAGAGACGCCTCCGCCGCGCGGGCGGCGGCGCGCTCGGCCGAGTCGCCGGGCGGCGGGGCCAGCGTGACCAGGGCCGAAGGCTCGTCCAGCGGCTCGGCCACCCGCCAGCCGCCCACCCCGTCGAGCAGGGCACGGGCCGTGCGGCCCAGCTCCGCCAGATGGGCGTGGACGGCGGACGGGCCGAGCGCGTGCAGCTCCTCGACCGCGGCGGCCAGCCCGCCCTCGCCGCGACGGGACCCTCCGAGCTCTCGAAACGCGCCGCCCCCTCCACCGGCGCCACCTCGCCCCGCTCCCACCCGGGGCCTTCCCAGACGTGGCCGCTGAGCGTCGGGGCCGGGGCGTCCATCGCCGGGGACAGCTCGGGCACGATCAGGAAGCCGACGCCACGGGGGCCGGCCAGCCACTTGCGGGACGTGCCCACATACGCGGTCGCGCCGATCCCCCGCACCTCCACGTGGCCCAGCGACTGGCAGACGTCCAGCACGAACGGCACCCCCGCCGCCCGGCACAACGCCGCCAGCTCCGCCGCCGGCTGCACGACGCCGTGGTGGGAGCCGACGTGCGAGACGACCACGAGATCCAGCCCGGACGCCAGCCGCGCCCGCACGCCGTCGGGGTCGATCCGGGCGTCGCCGTCCACGGGCAGCTCGACCAGCCGCCAACCGCGCTGGGCGGCCAGGCGGCGCAGCAGCATCAGCGTGCCGCCGTACTCGGTGCGCGCGCAGCCGACGCGGCTGCCGGGGCGAGCCGCCACCCGCCGAGCAGCGCCGCCATGACCGCCGTCCCGCTCTCCAGGAACGCCACCTGCCGCGAACCGCCCCGTGCGGGATCGACCAGGGCGGGTCCCACCTGGACGGGTTCGGCCAGCCCGGGTTCGACCAGCGCGGGTTCGACCAGCGCGGCCAGGGCCGCGCGGGCGGCGGTCAGGTCGGGGACGGCGGCGTAGCCACCGCGTTCGCGTTCCCGCCGCAGGTGCGCCGTCATCGCGTCGAGCACCCGGTCGGCGGGCACGTTGCACCCGGCCGCGTCGAGATGCCCGGACGGCATCACCGCCCGCCCCGCCCGCCATCTCCCGCCCACGGCGCCCGCCCCGGGATCCGCCGCCCCGAGGCCGGTCGCCCCGGAACCGTCGCCCCGGGGCCGGTCGTCCCCGAGACCGCCGTTCCCGGGACCGGGAAGGTGCTCACGCCTCGGCCAGGACCAGGGCGAAGTCTCCGGCCGGGTCGGTGTAGTGGCGGCGCACCCCGAAGCCCGCCGTCTCCAGCTCCATCCGCAGCCCCTCCGGCCGGAACTTGGCGCTGATCTCCGTCCGCATCTCCTCCCCCGCCTCGAACGACACCTCCAGCCCGAGCCCGCCGACCCGCACCCGCATTTCACGGGAGGCGCGCAGCCGCATCTCGATCCAGTCGTGCCGCTCGTCGTACAGGGCGACGTGCTCGAACGCGTCCGGCTCGAAGTCGGCGTCCAGCTCCCTGTTGATGACGTGCAGCACGTTCCGGTTGAACGCGGCCGTCACCCCCGCCGAGTCGTCGTAGGCCGCCACCAGCCGCCCCCTGTCCTTGACCAGGTCGGCCCCCAGCAGGAACGTGTCGCCCGGCCGCAGCGTGGCCCGCAGCTCTTTGAGGAACACGGCTCGGGCGGCCGGTTCGAGGTTGCCGATGGTGCCGCCGAGGAAGGCCACCATGCGCCGCCCGTTGCGGGGCAGCAGTGCCAGGTGCCGTTCGAAGTCGGCGCACACCGCGCGTACGGTCAGCCCCGGATAGCGGCCGGCCAGGCGGTGGGCGGCGGCGTCGAGGGTGACGGCGTCCACGTCCACCGGCGTGTAGCCGCGCAGGGTGCCCGCCGCCGACAGCGCGTCGAGCAGCAGCACGGTCTTCTCGCTGGTGCCCGAGCCCAGCTCGACCAGCGTGTCGGCGCCGGAGACGGCCGCCAGGTCGGCGGCCCGCGCGCGCAGGATGGCCAGCTCGCGCCGGGTCGGGTAGTACTCGGGCAACCGGGTGATACGGGAGAACAACTCGCTGCCGGTGGCGTCGTAGAACCATTTGGGCGGCAGCCACTTGGGGGTGGACGTCAGGCCGGTGGTGACGTCGTGTTCGAGGGCCTGGCGCAGGTAGTCGCGGTCAAGATGGCTGATCACGCGCACGGTGGACTGGGTGACGGGCACGAGGCCTCCAAGAGATGGGTTCACAGCGGCTGGACGCGTACGTCGTCGCGGGTCACGGTCAGCAGGCTCCGCTCGGGCACGGCCTGCCAGCCGGGCAGGTCGTCGAGCGGCTCGCTGGCCACCAGCACGCCGTCGTGGAATCGGTGGTGGAACAGGGTGTCGCCCCAGACGGTCGCGGCGAGCGTCGTGCCGTCGGAGGCGAGCAAGTTGAGGCGGGCGGCCGGGTCCTTCTCCCCGGCCTGGACGACGACCTCGGCCAGCGACTCGCCCAGGCCGGCGCCGGCCCGCCCGCGCTGGAACACCGCGCCGGCGACCCAGGCGGCGTCGCAGGTGCTCTCGGCGGCGTCGCACAGGTCGGCGACCGCGTCACGGGCGACGCGGCCGTTGTGGCTGAGCAGCCACGTGCGGTCGGTGAACGGCGCCGTGGCGCTCTCCTCGACCGGCATGCCCACGGTGGCCGAGCGCACCGCGGCCAGCAGGCACGTCGAACGGGCCACGGCGGCCAGGCCCGGCAGGTTCGCGTCGGTCCAGATGGGCACGGAACGGCGGTAACGCACCGGCTCAGGGCGGCCCGGAACGTACCAGCCCATGCCGTACCCGTCGGCGTTCACCATGCCGTGCCGCTGGCGGCGCGGCGCGTACGACTGCTTGAGCAGCCCGTGCTCGGGCTCGTCGATCAGCGAGGCGAGCGAGCGCTCGGCGCCCAGCCAGGCGGCGTGCCTGCACACTCAGACCAGCTCCGACCGGGCGCAGCGGAAACCGGTGAAGATCTGCCGGCGGATCGGGTAGTCCCAGTTCCTGAACGTGGTGCGCACCGCCGCCGGGTCCGCCGCCCACGAGCCGCCGCGCAGCACGCGGTACTCCTCGCCGAAGAACACCTCGCTGTACTCCTTGTACGGGAAGCTGCGGAACCCCGGGTAGCCGTGGAACCAGGAGCTCGTCCACTCCCACACGTCGCCCACCATCTGCTCGGCCCCGTAGGCGCTGGCGCCCGCCGGGTACGCGCCGAGGGGGGCCGGGTGGGAGGCGCGGTGGCCCAGGTTCGCCAGAGAAGGGCCGGGGTCGGCCTCGCCCCACGGGTAACGCCTCGACCGGCGCGCCTCCGGGTCCCAGCCGCACGCCTTCTCCCACTCGGCCTCCGTGGGCAGCCGCTTGCCGGCCCAGCGGGCGTACGCGTCGGCCTCGTACCAGCTCACGTGCTGCACCGGCTCGTCCATCGGGACGGGCTCGACGCGGCCGAAGCGGGTGCGGTGCCAGGTGCCGCCGTCGCTGGTCCAGAACAGCGGCGCGGTGATGCCGCGCCGCTGCCGCCACTGCCAGCCCTCCGGCGTCCACCAGCGCGGGTCGTCGTACCCGCCGTCCTCCATGAACGCCAGGTACGCGCGGTTGCCGACCGGCAGCCGGTCGATCCAGTAGCCGGGCAGGTCCACCCACGTGGCGGGGCGCTCGTTGTCGTAGGCCCACGGCAGCGTGTCCGTGCCCATGAGGAACGGCCCCGCCGGCACGTGCACCTCCTCCGGCCCTCCTGCGCCGCCCGGCGGCAGCTCGCCGTCGCGCACCAGGCCCGGCTGCCCGGACAGCTGCAGGGTGGCGAGCATGGTCTCGTCGTGCTGGTGCTCGTGCTGGATCACCAGCCCGAACACGAACCCGTCGCGGTGCAGCGGCGACGGCCCCTCCAGGTCCACCTCGTCGAGGACGTCGAGCACCCGGCCGCGCACGCCCTCGATGTAGCCGCGCGCCTCCGCCGGGCGCAGGAACGGCAGGCTCGGGCGGTCTTTGCGCGGGGTCTTGAACGCGTCGTAGATGTCGTCGATCTCGGGGCGCAACGGGGTGATGCCGGCGGCGGCGCGCAGCACCCACAGCTCCTCGTAGTTGCCGACGTGCGCAAGGTCCCAGACGAGGGGGGACATGAGCGGCGAGTGCTGGTTCACCAGGAGGTCGTCGTCGGCGTCGGTGTAGGCGAGCGAACGGTCGCGGACGGCTATGAGCTCTCTGGCGATGCGTTCCTTGATGTCGTTCATGCGTGTCCTTCATGTACGGGGTCGTGGTCGGCGTGTGGCCCTTGGCCGTCGTGGTCGGCGCTTGGATCTTGGTCGTCATCGAGCCATGGCGGGGCCGGGTGGGGTGCCTCCATCAGGTCGGCCGCCGGGGAGCGGCCCTTCCTCACGTACCGGTCGGCGAACGCGGCCACCGCGCCGACCAGCGCCGCATCCGCGCCCAGCCTGGGCAGCGCCTCCAGAGCGGCGCGGAAACCCACCTCGGCCGCGTTCCGCAGCCTCGGATCCGCCAGCCCGCACCGCGCCGCCCTGTCCCATTCCTCCTGGCCGCCCGCTTCTGTCGGGACGGCGGCTATCGCGGCGTCACCGGCCCGGTCGTCGGTGATGAGCGCGTGCGTCACCGCCACGCACACCGGCCAGACCGCCGGATGCTGCGCGTCCAGGTAACGGACCTCCAGCCAGCCGCGGGGCCGGACCGGCGGGAAGACGGTGGTGGCGTGGTAGGCCAGATCCTCGAGAGTCGGCCGCCGCACCCCACCATCGCCCCGGCCCCCACCATCGCTTCGGCCCGCACCACTCTTTGGACCCTCGCCGGCGCCGTTCACCCAGTCGCGGAACGTCGAGCCATCGCGTACCGGCCGATAACGCTCGTCGTCCTCCCGCACGAGCATCAGCCGGGCATCCAGCAGGTACTCCGCCCAATCGGCGACGGGATCGCCCGTGACCGGCACCGGCCGCGTCCGGGTCGGGTCGAGGTTGTTCCACACGTCCTGACGGCCGGACATCCACCCGTACGGCCGGCCGCCGCTCAGCGGCGAGTTGGCGAAGGCGGCCAGCAGCACGGGGCCGAGCGCGTGCGCCCGCTCCCAGCGCACGCCCGGCTGCCGCCCGAAGTCCAGGTTCACCTGGATCGACGCGGTGGAGCACATCATCAGCGGCCCGAACGGCGCCCCCAGGAACTCGGCCATCGCCTCGTAACGGGGCAGGCCCAGTTGTCGGCACGGAACGCGTACCGGATCGAGCCCCACCCCGCCCAGCACCAGCCCGGCCGCCCGCAACCCCGCCCGCACGGCGGCCACGTCGGCACTCAGGCGGGTGATCGTGTCGGGCAGCGCCCCCGCCGGCCCGGACAGCTCCAGCTGCCCGCCCGGCTCGAACGTCACCCGGCTGCCGCCCGGCAACCGTGCGGGCAGGGCCCGCTCCGTCCGCTCCATCGGGACGTGCCCGCCGGGATCCGCCCGGTCGAAGACGAGGAACTCCAGCTCGACGCCCACCCGGTCGCCGGCGGGGCGGAAGCACCGGCGCGCGTACCCCGCCACCTCCGTGACGTCGCGCAGCGGCGTGCTCTCGGCCGTAACCCCGATCATCGTCTTCCCTTCGCCGGCGCCACAGGTACGCACGCGACTACAGAGCCGGGAGGCGCGCGATCGTTACACACGAATTTCCGCGTAACGGATGGGTCGCGTTCGGCACTGTGTGACATGGAGGAGGGTTCACTGGGCTGCACCGACGTGCTCGCCCTGGCCACGGACTACCTGGACGAAGCGCTCCCACCGGCGCGGCACCGCACGGTCGGGGAGCACCTGGACGCGTGCCGCGACTGCTCGGCGTGGCTGGCACAACTCCTGGCCACGATCGCGGCCCTGGGCTGCCTGCGCGACGGCATCATCACCCGACCGGTTCTGACGGCACTGCGGGACAGCTTCAGCCGCCGGAAAGGCCAGCCCGCTGGCACCTGCCCGACCGCCGTGGGCGATGGCGGTGCCGACGGCAAAGCGGCCGGCACCGGCGGAGGCGAACGTAGGGGCGGGGGCACGGACGAAAACCCCAGGGGCTGAGAACGGCGGCGAGCCAGCGGCGGCGAGGACCGGCGGCGAGCCAGCGGTGAGGGCGCGACCAGCGGCGGGGCGGGGGCCGGGAGTGGGCCAGCGGTGAGGGCGGGCCAGCGGTGGCGAGGACCGGCGGCGGAGGCGCGCGCTCAGCCGTAGGGCCGGCGGAGGCGGAAGTGAGAGGCGAGGACAGCGGCGGGAGTGGACCGGCTACGAACGACGGTCGTGGTCGTGATCGGGGTCGTGGTGGCGGGGGCGGGGACGAACCAACTACGAACGACGGTCGGGGTCGTGGTGGTGACGGTTGCGGTTGCGGAAGGCCGACATGAGCCGATCCCGTACCGGCGCGGACAACTTCTCCGGCGGCTGGTCACCGAGCACCTTGATCGTCGTACGGAACTGGTCGAAGTAACGCCCGCACCCCTCGCAGCAGGACAAGTGCGCCCGCACGCCGTCGCGGGACGGCTGGTCGAGGGCGTCCTCAAGGTAGGCGGTGAGAAGTTCCGCCAGCTCGTCGCAGGTGAACCGCTTCACGACGTTGACCGCCCTCGTCTCTGGGATGAACCGTTTCACTCATTGTCGCCGTTGTATCGGCCTGATGGGGCCGCGCAAACTCATTCGGGCTGTTTGACGGACTCGTAGTAGTCCGCCAGCCAGCCGCGTACCGCGGTGCGGGCGCGGTGCAGCAGCACCCGCTGGTTGGCCGCCGAGATCTCCAGGATCTCGCAGACCTCGTCGGAGGTGCACCCCTCCACGTCACGCAGGGTGATCACGACCCGCTGCCGGGGCGGCAGCCGCCCCAGCGCCTCGGCGATCAGCACGCGCACCTCCGCCGCCAGCGCCTCCCCCTCGGGCGTCGGCCACCCCGAGGCGCCGTCCACCCGGGCGCCCTGGGCCGCCGCGCCGAGGTCCGCGAACACGTCACCGTCGCGTTCGAACGCGCTCCACGGCAGCGTACGGCTCTCCCGCACGCCGCGCTTCTTCGCGGTGTTGACCAGGATGCGGAACACCCACGTCTTGACGGAGGCGCGCCCCTCGAAGGCGTCGATCCCGTCGATCACCGCCAGCCAGGTGTCCTGCACGACCTCCTCGGCGGAGTGGTCGGTGGACACGTAGGACCTGGCGACCCGGAGCATGCCCCTGGACCAGGTGTCGAGCAGCGCCGCGAACATCGCCTCGTCGCCGTCGCGCAGGGCGCCGACGACGATGTCATCCGGGGGCAGCCCGCCGCCCTCGAAAGACCCCACGATCGCTCCCCCTCCGGTCGAACGCTGGGACATCTCACCTCCGAGACCGAACCCGAGCCCGGCCCCACCCCACCTCCGGCGGGACACCGCTCAGGTTAATCTCCCCCACTGACGTTTCCCCGGCACCACCACCCGTAGCCCTCCCATGTACGACTTGTCCCGACACACCCACCCCTCCACCACCCCCACCGCCCCGCATCCCGCCCACACCACGCCCTCCGCTGCGTGCCCACGCGGTGCGGCGGGGGCGGTGCCGTGGCCGTGCTGGGCACCGTGGCCCAAGCTGGGCGCCGTGCCCGAGCTGGCCGCCATGCGCGTGGCGCCGGGCTCCGCCGCACACCCTCCCGCCGACCCGGCGCTTCGACGCGAGCCGTCGCACCGTGGCCGCGCGCTGGGTGACTCCACGGCACGCTGCGCTGGGCCACGCCACGCGCCGTCGCACAGCGCCGGGCTGGACAGGGCCCCACCTCGCCCGCCGGGCCGTGTTGCGCCCGCCACGCCTCATCCCGTCCGCGCCCACGCCGCGGCATCACATCCGCGCCGCGCCGCTTCGTGGCCGCGCAATGTGGCGCGGTGCCGTGCCGTGCCCGAGCTGGGCGCCGTGCGCGTGGCGCCGGACTCCACCGCACACCCTCCCGCCGACGCGGCGCTTGGACGCGAGCTTTCGCACCGCCCGCGTGCTGGGGCACGCCACGGCACGCTGCGCTGGGCCACGCCACGCTCCGTCGCACTGCGCCGGGCTGGGCAGGGCCCCACCTCACCCGCCGTGCCGCCGTGCGCCCACGAGTGCGCCCACCATGCCGCATTGCGTTCACCCCCGCGCCGCCGCATCGCGTCCGCGCCGCTCCGCTTCGTGCCCGTGCGGTGTGGCGCGGGCGGTGCGGTGCCCGAGCCGGGCGCCGTGGGCGTGGCGCCGGACTCGGGCGGGGGCTGTCCGGAGCGGGGGCCGGCGTGGCGGAGGGGGCGGGCGGGCGTCGGGGCGGCCGGGAGGTGGGTCAGCGTTCGCCGGCCGGTTCCTCCACCGGCTCCACCGGCTCCACCTGCGCGGCGGGAGAGGGGCGGAGGCGGTCGCGGTGGTTGGCTAGGAGGCTGGTGGCCGTGACGGTGATCAGGACGGCCACGATGACCCCCAGCGAGGCCAGGGTCGGGATTTCCGGGACCCACGTCCACACCCCGTGCGCCCAGTGCAGGATGAGCTTCACCCCGATGAAGGCGAGGATGACGCTGAGCCCGTGGTTGAGGTGGCGCAGCTTGGTGAGGACGCCCTGGAGGACGAAGTACAGCGCTCTCAGTCCGAGCAGGGCGAACGCGTTGGTGGCGAAGACGAGGAACGGGTCTTCGGTGACGCCGTACACGGCGGGTACGGAGTCGACGGCGAAGACGATGTCGGTGGCCAGGATGGCGACGGCGGCGAGGGCGAGCGGGGTGAGGGCGAGCCGGCCGCGTTCGCGGACGACGAGGCGGGAGCCGCGGTAGTCCTCGGTGACGGGGACGAAGCGGCGGACGAAGCGGACGGAACGCATGGAGGAGATGTCCACTTCCTGTTCGTCGCCGCGCAGCACGTCCTTGATGATCTTGCCGGCGGTGACGATGAGGATGGCGCCGAACAGCAGGAAGGCCCAGGTGCCGCTCTGGAGGGCGGCGGCGCCGAGCCAGATGAAGATGACGCGCAGCACGAGCGCCCCGACGATCCCGTACAGCAGGACCTGCCTGGCGAGTGCGGACGGCACCGCGAAGGCGGCGAGCAGCAGCATGAAGACGAACAGGTTGTCCACTGACAGCGACTTCTCCACCACGAACCCGGTGTAGAACTCGACCGCCGCGCCGCCCCCGTGGCCGGCCCACAGGTAGAGGCCGAAGAGCACGGGCAGCAGCAGGTAGAAGACGGACCAGGCGACCGACGCGCGCATGCTCTCCTCGCGCGGGCGGCGGGTGATGAGCAGGTCGATGAGCAGGAGCAGGAGCAGGGCGGCCACCGTGACGGCCCACAGTGTGGGCGATGCGATGGTGCGCAGCGGCTCGGCGGCATGCAGGATTGTCCCCGCGGACATGGGAATACCTCCCTCGAACAGATCCAACCGTTCGAGGTCTCCTTCACCCAGCGGGTGGCCGCCCGGGGACGCGCGGGACGTCCGTACTGACCGGGCCGGCTCTTGTGAAGTACTCCCCTCGCCGGGTTCAGACTAGATCAAACGGGGACATCCCTCCACCCCGAAGGTGGCCCGAGGTCACGCTTGACGGGACAATTGAACGAAATTTTAAATTCGGTCATGGGACGCATCGCGGGAGTGACGGCCGCGGAGACGCGGGAGCGGCTGCTGCTCGCCGCCGCCGAGGTCTTCGCCGAGCGCGGGTACGACGGCACGCGGGTGGCGGACATCGCCGCCGCCGCCGGGGTGAGCAACGGCGCCCTGTACGCGCATTTCGGCTCGAAGGCGGAGCTGCTCGTGGCGGCCCTGCGCGCGCACGGGAGGAACCAGCTGGCGAGCCTGTTCGAGGCCGATCCCGACCGGTCGGCGACGGAGCTGCTGCTGGCGATCGGCCGCACGCTGAACCGGCGGCGCGACCCGCCCGGGCATCTGATCGTGGAGGCGCTGGTCGCGGCGCGCCGGGACGAGGACGTGGCGGGGCCGATGCGCGACTACGTGGGCGAGCGGGCGGCCTGGATCGCCGATCTCGTACGGGTGGCGCAGGGCGACGACGAGCTGGACCCGGCGCTGTCGCCGGACGCGGTGGCGCACTTCTGCCTGCTGCTCGGGATGGGCAGCGCCCTGGTCACGCCGGATCTGCACGGGGTGGGGGACGAGGAGTGGGCGGCGCTCCTGGCCCGGGTCGTGACCGCCCTGGCCCCACCCGAAAAGGAGACCGCCCCGCCCCCACCCGAGAACGAGACCGCCCTGCCCCCACCCGGAGACGAATCCGATTAGGCGCAGGACAGTCGGGCGGCGGCCCAGTCGCCGTGGTTGCCGCTCGGCGATGCGCAGCCGCCACTCGCCGTCGAGGATGGCGATTCCACTCCTGGCAAAAGAGGCGCTGAGGGTGCTGGGGCTGCTGACAAGCGGGTTGGCTCCCGTTATGTCCACCATCGGCCCACGAGGAAGACAACCGGTTGCAGACCGCGCGGAAGCGGCGACCGCCCTGGAAATCACCGTCGCCGTGGTGTTCGCTGACGGCGACGTTCCTCGGCAGAGGGAGAAGCCATGACCGCCACGCCGCACCCGCTCGACCCGCTGACGCCAGGCGAGATCGCGGCCGCCCGTACCGTGCTGGCCGCCGCCGGGCTGATCAAGGACACCATCCGCTTCGCGTATCTCGGGCTGGAGGAGCCGCCCAAGGACGCGCTGCTCGCGTACGCGCCGGGCGACCCGATGGACCGCAGGGTCCGGGTCCTGCTGCTCGACACCGCCGGGGCCGCGACCCGCGACGTGGTCGTCTCGCTCACCAGGGGGACGATCGACGCCGACCGCACCCTGGACCCCGTGATGGACGGCCAGCCGCCGGTGCTGGACGCGGAGTTCGGGATCGTGGAGGAGGTGCTGGCCACCGACGAGCGGTGGATCGCCGCGCTCAAGAGCCGGGGCCTGGACGTCTCCAAGGTCAGGGTGGCGCCGCTGTCGGCCGGGGTGTACGCCGACGAGTACCCCGGCGAGTCGGGCCGCCGCATCCTGCGCGGGCTCGCGTTCGTGCAGGAGCACGAGAAGGACCACGCCTGGGCGCACCCGGTGGACGGCCTCGTCGCGTACGTGGACGTGCTGAACCGGACCGTGGACCAGGTGCTGGACTCCGGCCCGGTGCCGATCCCGGCCGGCTCGGGCAACTTCGATGACCCCGCCGTCACCGGCCCGCCGCGCACCACGCAGCGGCCGATCGAGATCACCCAGCCGGAGGGGCCCAGCTTCACGCTGGAGGGCGGCCTGCTGCGCTGGGAGAACTGGTCGCTGCGCCTCGGCTTCGACGCCCGCGAGGGGCTGATCCTGCACCAGATCGCCTTCCACGACCGGGACGCGGGCCGCGAGCGGCCGATCGTGCACCGGGCCTCGATCGCCGAGATGGTCGTGCCCTACGCCGACCCCTCCCCGGTGCGCTCGTGGCAGAACTACTTCGACGCCGGCGAGTACCTGCTCGGCCAGTACGCCAACGCCCTGGAGCGCGGCTGCGACTGCGTCGGCGAGATCACCTACCTCGACGCCGTCATCGCCGACGAGCACGGCGTCCCGCGCACGCTGCCGAACGCGATCTGCCTGCACGAGGAGGACCACGGCATCCTGTGGAAGCACACGGACCTGTGGACGGGCTCCGCGGAGGTCCGCCGCCAGCGCCGGCTGGTGCTGTCGTTCTTCACCACGGTCGGCAACTACGACTACGGCTTCTACTGGTACCTGTATCTCGACGGCACGATCGCGTTCGAGGCCAAGGCGACCGGGGTGCTGTTCACCTCCGCCTATCCGCCGGACGGGTCCGACCACGCGTCGGAGGTGGCGCCGGGGCTGGGCGCGCCCTACCACCAGCACCTGTTCTGTGCCCGCCTGGACATGGCGGTGGACGGGCCGGCCAACCGGGTGGAGGAGGTCGATCTGGCCCGGGTGCCGATGGGGCCGGGCAACCCGCGCGGCAACGCCTTCACCTACCGGCGTACCCCGCTGACCAGGGAGAGCGGGGCCCAGCGGGACGCGGACGCGTCGGTGGGCCGCACCTGGCAGATCACGAACCCGGCGGCGCTCAACGCGTTGGGCCGGCCGGTCGCGTACGCGTTGCAGCCGGAGGGCCGGCCGGTGCTGCTGGCCGCGCCCGGCTCGTCCATCGCGAAGCGGGCCGCGTTCGCGACGAGGCACCTGTGGGTGACCGCGTACGACCCGGACGAGCGGTATCCGGCGGGTTTCCTCGTCAACCAGCATCCGGGCGGGGCGGGGCTGCCCGCGTTCGCCGCCGCCGACCGCGACCTCGACGGCCGCTCGCTCGTCGTCTGGCACGTCTTCGGGCTCACGCACGTGCCGCGGCCGGAGGACTGGCCCATCATGCCGGTCGAGCGCACGGGTTTCTCACTGCGGCCGGTCGGTTTCTTCGACCGTAATCCGACGCTGGACGTTCCCGCGCATCACGGGCACGGAGCCTGACCTTTCACTCAGGCCGGAGCGGCTTTCCGGACTTTTTCGGACCGCTCCGGCCGGTCTTTTTCCCGACACCTCCGCCATCGGGAAATCCCGACCGCCGAAAACAACTTTCAGCCCTTAACTGCAATTGGGGCGGCTGCTCACGGGTATGCGGGCTTGATATTAACCTGGGCCCCTTGTGGCGGAGGACTCCTATTGCGTTGTCCCCCGATTTCATGTTTTGATCCGGCTTGTTCGTCAAACCGGCCTCCACCCCCCTCCACTGGCCGGGTCGCGGTAAGGATGTACGGCACTTTTCTGCTGTCACGCCCGGACCTCCGCCCGGGGGATTGGAGGAGTCCCTTTTCCATGCGAACACCGTCATGGCCGCGCGCACATCGGGCCCGACCGGCCGATCATCAATAACGTTCTCAGCCGAGGCATCGGAACGTTCCCACCGGGTTCAATTTTTTCGGAGGTCAAGCTGTCGTGCGCGAAATTCAGGTGAACATTCAACGGAGGCTGCCTTGACACCATCCGGGCCGCAGGAGCCGGAGCTCTCCGCCCCGCCTGCCGATCCTGGCGGGCTCACGCTCAAACCGTTCGACGTCCGGCTGTTCCGAGAGAGCTCCGAGACGACCGTGGCCAAGCTCGAGAAACACCTGGCCGACCTGTCACTCAAAGGGCTGTCGCTGACCGAGCCCGCCGTGCTGTCGCGGGCGGCCAGGGCCCTGATGACGACGGAGCGGGAGCACATCGCCGGGTACGACGAGGACCGGCTCGCCGCCATCATCGACCTGTACGTCAAGACTGGCATCCAGGTGCACTCCCCCGGCTACATGGGCCGGCAGTTCTCCAGCACCGTCCCGCTGGCCGGCGTCATCGACTTCGTCAGCTCCGTGGTCAACCAGCCGTCGTCGTTCTACGAGGCCGGCCAGCTCCCCAACGTGGTCGAGAAGATCATGGCCGACGAGCTCAACCGCTTCATCGGCTGGCCGGCCGACAGCTTCGCCATGGTGACGACGTCGGGCGGCTCGCTGGCGAACCTGACCGCGATGCTGGCCGCCAGGAACGACCGCTTCCCCGGCTTCTGGTCGGAGGGCAGCGCGGCCTACCTGGGCCAGGCCCGTCCCGCCATCGCCGTCGGGGACGACGTGCACTACAGCGTCTCCCGCACCGCGGGCGTCATGGGCATCGGTGAGGCCCAGATCGTCCGGCTGCCGCTGAACGCGGCGCAGCAGATCGACATGGACGCGGTGCGCCCGGCGCTGGACGCGGCGGAGCGGCGCGGCCTGGGCGTCTTCTGCCTCGTGGCCTCGGCCGGCACCACGTCGGTCGGCGCGTTCGACCCGATCGACCGCCTCGCCGAGGTCGCCAGGGAACGCGACATCTGGCTGCACGTGGACGGCGCGCACGGCGCCAGCCTGCTGGTGTCGGACCAGCTGCGCCACCGGCTCAAGGGCATCGAGCTGGCCGACTCGCTGACGTGGGACGCGCACAAGATGATGTTCACGCCCGCGCCGTGCACGCTGCTGTTCTACCGGGAGAAGGACAAGAGCCGGCGCGCCTTCCGCCAGCGCGCCAGCTACGTCTTCGACGAGGACCCGGACGTCTACACCGCCATGGACAGCGGCGGCAAGACGATCGAGTGCACCAAACGCCCCATGATCATGCCGCTCTGGGTCGTGTGGGCCATGTACGGCCGCGCCCTGTTCGCGGAGAAGATCGAGTACCTGTGCCGGCTGACCAGGGACGTCCACCGCGTCCTCCAGGCAGAGCCGGACTTCGAGACCACGCACTACCCCGAGTCCAACATCCTGTGCTTCCGCTACCGCCCCGGCTGGGTGCGGGAGGAGGACGTGCACCGCCTCCAGGTGACGGTCAGGGACCGCGTCAAGAGCCGGGGCACGTTCTTCATCTCGAAGGTGGACGTGGCCGGCGTGGCCGCGCTGCGCGTCGTGATGATGAACCACCTGATCACCGAGGAGCACTTCCGGATGCTGCTCGACGAGATCAGGGCGGTGGGCGAGGAGTTGTGCGGCAACCGGCAGAACGATCAGCAGCGAGTGGGAGGACGCCGATGAGCCCGAGCACCACGGATCCGCGCACCCTGGCGGCGAAACTGATCCCGGAGGAGGACCTGGCGCCGCCCTCCGTGGAGGCGGTGCCGGCGCTGCCGTCCTTCGCGAGCAGGATGCACGAGTTCGAGCGGGCCTTCCGCACGCCGTACAGCGAGCTGCCGCACGAGGTCCAGGACGCGCTGGTGCTGCGCCGCCTGCGCCAGCTCGTCGGCACGGTGCGGCTCAACCCGGCCTGGCGCGAGCGGCTGCGCGACTGCGGCGAGCCGATGACGTACGAGGACTGGCAGGCGATCCCGCTCGCCGACAAGGACGCGCAGCGCGACCTCTACATGGAGGGGCGGCCCGGGCTGGTCGTGCCGCTCGACCGGGGCGGGTTCGAGGTCGTGGCGAGCGGCGGCACCAGCGGCGGCGCCCCGCTGGAGATCGTGTACGCCCTGCGCGAGCTGCACGACACCTACCGGGTCGCCGGGCGCTTCCTCGGCGCGTACCAGCTCGGCCGGTACCTGCCGGACGGCGAGGGTCCGAAGTGGCTGTGCACGACGCTGGCCGACTACCAGATGTGGAGCAGCGGCACCATGGTCGGCGGCGTGCTCCAGCACGTGCCGGGCGTCAACTACATCGGCGCGGGGCCCGTGACGGCCGGGGTGCTGGAGCACATGTTCTCCTACCCGGGCCCGAAGGCGCTCATGGGGATCAGCGCCGGCATCGCGATACTCAGCGACCTGGGGCAGGGCCTCAAGCGCGAGGCCAGGGAGAGCTTCCGGGTCGCGCTGTACGGCAGCGGCGTGCTGGCCCACCGCAAGCGCGCCGAGCTGAAGGCGGTCTACCCGAACCTGACGATCCTCAGCTACTTCGCCGCGACCCAGGCCGAGACCATCGGCCTGCAGCTGGAGGAGACGTCGCCGTGCCTGACGGCCGTGCCCGGGCTGCACCTCGTCGAGATCGTGGACGACAAGGGCCGCTGGGTCGGGGAGGGCGAGGAGGGCGAGCTGGTCGTCACCCGCCTGCACGCGCACGAGGCGCCGCTGCTGCGGCTCAAGCTCGGCGACCGGATGATCAGGCGGCCCCGCCTCGACGGGCCGGGACCCCGGGCGGAGCGGTTCGAGTTCGCCGGGCGGACCGGGGACGTGCTGCACATCGCCGACAGCCAGTACTCCGCCGCCCGCGCCTACGCGGCGGTGCGGGAGGACCTGCGGCTCGTCACGCCGGTGGACCTGGACGAGGTGGCGCACGAGGTGCAGTTCGTCAACCAGCGTGAGGAGCGCTCGATCACGCTGCTGGCCGCCGTGGACGACGTGGCGGCGCTGACGTACGCGACCGAGGCGGCGCTCGGCCCGTACGGGGCGCACCACGTGTTCGTCAACGCGCTGCCCCGGTCGTTGTCGCTGTTCAACCAGGGGGAGGCCAACGCCGCCTCGATCGAGAAGACCGGCTACCGGTTCCACCTCCGGTTCGTGCCGCGCTCGTCCCCGGAGATCGAGCGGACGAGCGTGGGCAAGGTGCCGCTGGTCCGCGACCGTGGCTGACACCTAGAGAGGAGATCGGAAGTGGCCGTGAAACCGCAGGTGAACATCATCGCCCTGGTGGACGTCATCGGGGCGCTGTCCGACCGCTCGCTGCTCAACGGGAACCTGGTCATGATCGACGACGGCTCGTTCGCGAGCCGGGCGCAGGGGACACCGGACCTGTGCACCGTCGTCCAGCCGGGCCAGGTCGTCCAGTGGACGGCGCTGGCGGTGGACCTGCAGACGCCGGTCGAGATCAAGAACATCGAGTTCCTGCGGCTGCAGCCGCCGCCCGGCCAGCCCGCCTACCCGGCCCGCAGCCGGGCTGGGCGGGGCCGGCCGGCGCGCCCCCGGGAGGCATGATGCCCGCCCCCATGCAGCAGCAGCCCGCCTACGCGGGAGCGGCGCCGGGCTACGGGCCGGGCGCCTACCCGCCGGGGCCGACGGGACCCGCCGCCGTGACGGGCGCCCCCACCACGGAGAGCGAGAAGCTCGACCTCGAGATCTGGGCCGGGGTCGTGCCCTACTACATGGTGCCGGGGGTGGCCTACCGCTACCGGCTGGAGTTCCAGATGTACGAAGGCCCTTACAGCGTGCTGTACGTCGAGACCCCCTCGCTGATGCGGATCTAAGGGAAGGAAGGCCCATGCCCCAGCAACTCGCGATCATCGTCCTCGTGGACGTCGGCAACGCCCTGGAGATGAAGACGCTGGAGGGGAACACGTACCTGTTCGACAACATGAAGCTGCACGGCTCCGAGGGCCAGGGCACCGGCGAGCTGGTGACCGCGATCCACGGCTCGTACTGGCGCGACGGCTCGCAGGCTTCGGAGCAGGTGCTGAACTGGCTGCCGTACAGCCTGGGCTCCATCCCGCCCACCGTCCCCCGCGGCTACGAGGCCGAGCGGGCCCGCCAGACCGACCGGCAGGCCCTGGCCGAGCTCGAAGCCATGGTGAACAAGCCCGCCAACCAGGGGGCCGACGCCGCCGCCCAGATCAGCCAGCTCCAGCAGACGCTCGGCACCCGGGTCAAGAGCACGCGGCGCACGCGCGGCCCCGCGACGCAGAAGATCCTGGACGTGACGGGCCACGTCATCTCCTACGACGGCGCGGCCGCGCACAGCTACCCGCCGCCCGTGATCACCGACATCTACGGCGAGGCCGTCGACAAGAAGATCATGTATCCGGCCGAGTACGGCTCCCCCGACATGGTGACCGACGGCTGGTACTGGTCGGCCACGGTCGACTCCACGCGGCCGGGCACGTACACGTACACGATGGCCATCCAGCTGCACCGGCTGCTGCTGCAGGGCGGCGACTGGACGTGGGAGCCGGTGGACCTGACCTGCGACTCGAAGATCAGGATCATGTCGGAGCCCAAGCGCAACGCCTTCACGAAGTCGGGCCTGGGCCTGCTGCCCATCCCGCCCGCCTGAACCGCCCACCCACCACGAGGAGGAACCGTGCCCCCAGAGCGAAGACGCGGGACGACAGCAGGGCGCCCATCTCGATCACCGCCGTCCTTGACGCCGTGGGCGCCCTGGCGGCCGGCAGCGTGCGCGGCAACCTGTACATGTACGACACGAACAAGGCGGGCGGCTCCACCGGCTTCGGCACCGAGGAGCTGCGGACCAGGGTCCGCGCCGGGGACCGCGTCCTGTGGAACTGCCTGGCGCTGGAGTGCGAGGCGTTCGTCGGGATCGCCGGCATCGAGGTCGACAAGAGCGTGATCGAGCCGGAGCGGAAGGTGTATCCGGGCACCGACGTCGCGTACTGGATCGGGACCGTCAAGAAGGACGACATCGACGTGGTCCCGTACCGGATCCGGTTCCTGGTCGGGACGCGCACCGAGCCGATCACCACCACGCTGTCGCCCACGCTGGTGGGCTGAAGGAGGCACCGCTGATGGTCATGCCCAGCACCAAGGCGCGCTCCGGCGGCGTCGAGAAGCAGAACCCGGGGCAGCTCAACTCCGTCCAGCTCAACATCGTCACGCTCGTGGACATGGAGAAGGCCACCGAGAACAAGTCGCTGTCCGGCGCCATGTACATGGTGGACAACAGCGTGGGCGGCTCGGGCCAGGGCACCTCCCGGCTGGAGACGGTCTGCAAGCCGGGGCAGGTGCTCAACTGGATCATCCGGCCGATCGACATGGAGCGGCGCCGCGACGGCACCTGGCCGCCCATGCCCAAGATCAACAACATCGTCTTCCTGGACGTGGAGGCCGGTGACGAGGAGGACGTCGCCGAGAAGAAGGTGTGCGTCGAGCTCAAGATCTACGGCGCGCCCGACCGCATGCGCGACGACCTGACGCCCGTCTACTACTACTGGGCCGGCACCGTCCTGCCCACCATCAAGCCCGGGACCTACCGGTACCGGCTGGTCGTGGAGCTGGAGCAGGAGAACAAGAAGGAGCGGCTCTACCTGAACACCGAGGGCCACCCGTCGATCAGGGTGATCCCCGTCTGAGGGCGGCAGGGGGGACAGCGCGGTCCCCCCTCCCGTCACATCTTGCCGGCCAGCAGGGCGACGGCGTCCTCGGTGGTGGTCACCGTCGAGAACACCGCGCCCTGGACGGCGGCGACGGTGCGATGCAGATCCTGGGCGGTGATATTGCCGAGGCTGAATTCGCTGATCGCGTCGTCCACATAAAAGACTTTGTAACCGAGTTGCACCGCCTCACGTGCGGTCGTGTCGCAGCAGATGAACGAGGTGAATCCACAGATCACCACCCGGTCCACCTGCCGGCTGCGCAGGAACCGGTCGAGGTCGGGATTGGAGAACGAGCCGATGTAGTGCTTGGTGAGCACCGTTTCGTCCGGCGCCGGCCGGACTTCGTCGACGAAGTCGATCCCCGGGCTGCCCGCGTCGAAACTCCGATCTCCGGGCACTTTGCTGATGTGGCGGACGTGCACCACCGTGGCCACGTCACTCGATCGCGCGGTTTCCAGCAGGCGTTTGATGTTGCTTATCGCCTGATCGAATCTCTCGACGGGCAGCGCCCCGGTCCGGGAGTATTCCTGCTGCGCGTCGATGACAAGGAGCGCAATCATGCTTCTCCTTCTGTCTGTCGGCGAATTGCCGGTCGAATTATTCCCGGGGCGATGAACGAAAAACCGGGAATGCTAATTCGAGCGGACCCGCGCGGTCGTGGAGGTGCGCGCCACCAGGTCGGGCTGGAAGATGACCTGGCGGTGCTCGTGGCCGTCGGCCAGGTTCGCCTCCTCCAGCAGGAGCGTGGCCGCGGTGTGGCCGAGCTGCTCGCGCGGCTGCCTGATCGACGACAGCGGCACCGCGGCCGCCGCGGCGAAGTCGATGTCGTCGTAGCCGATGATGGCCAGGTCGGCGGGCACCCGCAGGCCGCGCAGCGTCATCTCCTGCAGCACCCCGATCGCCACCAGGTCGTTGGCGCAGAAGACGGCGGTGGGCCGCTCGTCCGGGGGCAGCTCGGCGATCTGCCGGCCGACGGTGCGGCCGGTGGCGACGGTGAGGTCCGGTAAGGGGATCACGGTCAGCGTGTCGTCGGGGCCGAGCACGTCGGCCAGGCCGTCGCGGCGCTGGCGTACCTGGCGGACCGAGAACGGGCCGCCGGCGAAGGCGATGCGGCGGTGGCCCCGCTCGCGTAAGTGCCGGCCCGCCAGGCGGCCCCCGAGCACGTCGTCCACGGCCACCGCGCAGCCGCCCACGTGGCCGGCCGAGCTGTCGAAGCGCACCACCGGGATGCCGCGCGCGACGAGCCTGCTCAGCCGCTCCTCCTCGCCGCTGTCGTTCACCGGCGTGATCAGCACGCCGAGGGGCCGCTGCTCCTCGAACGTCTCCAGCAGCCCCGCCTCACGGCCGGCGTCCTTGTTGCTGTTGAACACCATGACGGTCACGTCGGCCTGCTGCGCGGCGCTCTCCACGCCGCGCAGGACGTCGATGAAGAACGGGTTGGCGAGGTCGAGCGCGACCACCCCGATGGTGCGGCTGCGCCCCGCCCGCAACTGCCGGGCCGAGCCGTTGCGCACGTAGCCGAGCCGCTCGATCGCCTCGCGTACCCGGCGCAGGGTGTCGGGCGCGACCATCTCCGGCCGGTTGAGCACGTTGCTCACGGTGCCGACGGAGACCCCGGCGAGCCGGGCGACCTCTTTCATGCTCGACATCGTTCCTCGAGTCCCGTGAGCGGCGCGAGCGGGGTTGTTCCGCTGTGATCATAGCGCAGCCGCTCCGAGCAGTTTGGAACGATTTGAGCACGCCGCTACTTGCCGTACGTCGCGTCCGGCACGGCGGGCTCGTCGTTCGTCCAGCCCGCCACGAACGCCTCCACCTTGTCGTTGCCCTTCACCTGCTTGCCGCCGGCGGCCGGGGCGTCGTCGGTGTACTGCGCCATCAGCGTCATCGTCCCCGTGTTCACGACGATCTGCTGCTTGAGCGTCTGCTTGTCGGTGGCCAGGTCGGGCAGGGCCAGCTTGCGGCCGGTCCGGCCCAGCGGGTCCTTGGCCTGCCCCAGGTCCCTGACGCCCTTGGTGGTCCGCAGCGCCTCGTACGCGGCGGCGCGCACCTTCTGCGGCACCGGGTTCTGGTAGAGGAGCTGGGTCAGGGACTCGGCCACGAACAGGTCGAGGTGGTCCAGCCAGTCCTTCTTGGTGACGCCGGGCGCGGTGGTCTTCGCCTCCTCGGCCGACTTGTCGATCCAGGCGTTCACCTCGGCGGTGATCCGCCTCTTGAGCCCGGCCGCGTCGGCGGGCAGCTTCTGCAGCTCCTCGAACGTGACCGGCCGCTCCCCCAGCATCAACGCGATCGGGCGGTCCTCCTGCTTCTTCACCCAGCCCTTGCCCGGCCCGGTGGACAGCGAGATCTTCATGCCCTCCGTGCGGTACGTCCACGAGGTCGGCGAGCCGTCCTTCTTCCACGCCTCCTCGTCCTGCTTCGTCTTCGGGTAGGCGCCCAGCGGCCGGTAGGCCGTCCACGACCGGCCGTCCGGCGTCGCCCAGTCCACGCTGACCCGCCGCTCCATCATCGTGTAGCCGCTGCCCACCGGGTGCATGTGCTCCAGCGTGATGAAGGTCTTGACCCGCCAGTACTTCCCCTGCGGCTCCGCCGCCTGGGCGGGCGCCGCGGTCAGTGCCAGGCCGGCCATCGTCGCGACCGCGGCTGCCAGAACTCTCATTTCGTCTCCTTCAGTGGGTTGTGATCCGTCCAGACGCTCTCCCGGATCGCCGTGTACTCCAGGAGCCGCCCGTCCTGGGCGGTGCGCGTCTCGATCGACAAAGGCTTTCCGGTGGCGGGATCGATCACCAGCCGGGTCCGGGTCTCCCCCGCGTACCCGGTCACCGGCAGCTCGCCCGACCGGTACTCCAGGCCCTCGCCGGGCCTGCCGAGCACGTCCGTCACCCGGCCGGCGGCCGTCACCCCGGTCAGGGAGGCGAGCAGCCGGTACGCCGCCGCGCGCGTCCCGCTCGTCACCGGCGCGTACACCAGCAGCCGCACGACGTTGTCGGCCAGCGCCCGCTCGTCCACGCCCGCCCCGAACAGGGCGCGCAGCCCCTCGGGCGTGTCGGGGACGTCGCCCAGCTTCGTCAGCGGCCGGCCCGCGAGCACGACGCGGAAGTCCCAGTCCTCGCTCGACCAGGTCTCCGGCTCGCCCGCGGCCCCGCTGACGACCCCGCGGGCCCGCTCGCGCGTGACCAGGCCCGGCGTCTGCCCGCCGTAGGTCCAGGACGCCGGCGAGCCGGCCGCCTGCCAGGCCGCCTTGTCCTGCTCGCTCGCCGGCTCCGCCCCCAGGTACGTGGTGCGGTACCAGGTGCGCGCCTCCGGGTCGGCGGGGATCCACACCTCGGCCGACTCGCTCTGCCGCAGCCGGTAGCGGTGCTCCGGGTCGTCGAACTCGCGGCCGTTCACCAGCGTGCTGCCCCACCAGGCGCCCTCGTCCGGCTGCCTGGCCACCGTCTCGGCCGCCGCCAGCAACATCCGGTCCGCGGACAGCGTCGCCACCCCTGCCGGCGGCGTGACCTGCCGGGCCACCGGCGGCGCCGACGTCATCACGACGGCCGCCGCGGCCGCCGCGCCCAGCAGCGCCACGCCCGCCGCGCTCCAGCGGCCCCGCCGGACCCTCCTCTCTTGGGCGAACGCCCTGCTCAGCCGCTCCCGGCCGGCCTGCTCGACCCTGGGGTCCAAGGGGGCGGGGGCAGCAGCTCCCGCACCGCCCGAAAGTCATCCATCGGTTCCTCCTGACAGCGGGTTGACGCCGCCCAGGGCGGCACGAAGCTTCCTGCGGACGCGGGACAGGCGGGAGCCGACCGTGCCGTACGGGATGCCGAGCGCGGTGGCCACCTCGTCATGGCTCAGCCCGCCCAGCGCGCTCAGCAGCAGCACGTCCCGGTCGCCGGCCGGCAGCGCCTCCAGCTCGGCCGCCAGCCGCGCCTGCTCGCTCGCGGCGTCCACGCGGCTGATGACCCGCTCCTCATGGCCGTGCTCCGGCCGCTCCCCGGCCGCGGAGCTGCGGCGCAACGCCGCCAGCTTCCTGACCTCCGCCCGCCGGTGCAGGGCGATCAAATTAGTGGCGATGCCGTACAGCCAGGGACGCACCTCGCCGCGCTCCGGGTCGAAGCTCTTCCGCTTCCTGAACGCCGTGAGGAACACCTCGGAGGCGAGGTCGTCGGCCGCCTGCTGGTCGAGCCGCCGCCCCAGATAGGCGTGGATCTCGGCCACGTACCGGTCGTAGATCTCGCCGAACCGCTCCGGCCTGCGGTACGACGCCTTCAGCAGATCCGCGTCGCTCATCGCCCCCTGCGGGGTGAGCCGGCGTGGAGCCGTCATGTTGGCAGTCACACCTGTACTCAACCGAAGGGCCCATTTCCTTTCACGGCCGGGTCGACCCGTTTTGGCCTGCGGGGTTGACCCCTGAGATCATCCATGCCTAGATCGAGAGACTCATCCGCCCCACGAGCCCGGAGGACACCCCCGCATGGCATCGGCAGGAGCGCCGGAACCGCTGACCGGCCACGCCGACGAGCGGCGCCGCCGCCGGGGGCTGGCGTTGCGGATCTCCATCCTGCTGCTGGGCGTCCTGCACCTGGTGCTCGCCGCCGTCCTGATCGCCCTGCCCGGTCGTACGCCCGCCTTCGACCCCTTACCCACGCCGGACGCGAGCGGGGAGCCGAACACGGAGCGCCGGATCGCCGCGATCACCCCGCACCCCGCCTCGGCCCCGGCCTCTCTTAGGGCGTCCTCTCCGGTCCGGCCCGCCACCAGCACCTCGGCCACCCCGGAAGCCGCCACCTCCGCCTCCTCCACGGCCCAGGCCACGCCCCGCCCCAGCCCCGTACGCACGCGAGGGTCCGTGGCGCCGTCGGGCGGGCAGGAGGCGTCGAAACCGGTCCCAGCGATCGCGCCGTCGGCCGGAAACACCACGAAGACGCACCGCCCGGCCAGGACCCCGAGCCCCGCCATCGCGCCCGCCCCGAGGTGGTGCCGCCGGGCCGCACCCGCGAGCCGCCGGGCCGCGTCCGGGGCAGCGGCCCGGGACAGGGCAGATGAGCCCTGGGTCTCCACCCCCGTCTCCACCTTTCTGACGTGCCGCTCCACCCACCCCCGTCCCTAGCGTCATGGCATGGACAAACGGCTCGAACTGCTGCAACGCCTGCTGGACGCCAACGGGGGAAGAATGAATGGGAAGTTCCTGATCGCGGTCGCCGTCGTGGCCGTGATCGTGGTCGTCGGCTTCATCGCGTTCCGCCTTATCCTGGTGGAGATGATTCTCAGCCTGCGGGACTCCCGCTAGCACATGCGCGAGGTGTGGGGGCGGGTCACCCGGCTGCTGGCCGCCGACGACCCCGAGACCGGGCGGCTCACCAGGGCGCTGCTGACCCTGGTGCTCGCCTGGTCGCTGGCCGTCGCCTCGCCCGCGCGGGCGGCGGCGCTCGTGTGGCCGGCGCTGGGCGTCGCGATGGCGTGCTGGCTGGCGTTCGTCCTGCTCGACGGCCGCGTCCCCGCCGCCGCTCCCTCCAGGGCCCCCGCGACGCTGCTCCTCGCGGCCGGCTCGGCGCTCGCCGCCACGGTGTCGGGGTCGGAGTCGGCGGCACCCACCGTGTTCCTGTTCGCCATGCTGCTGCTGTACGCGGCGCACCCGGCGCCGGGCATGACCGCCATCTGCCTGGTCGCCGCCGCCGACCTGGGCCTGATGGCCGGAAGCCTGATCTGGTTCGACCGCCCGCGCACGTCGATCGTCGTCCAGGGCGCGGTGATGGTCTGCACGGTCCTGTTCGCCCTGCACCGCCGCCAGTACCGGCGCGCCCTCCACGACCGGGCCCGCGCCATGGCCCTGGACGAGCGCGCCCGCATCGCCAGGGAACTGCACGACGTGCTCGCCCACTCCCTGGGAGCGCTGGGCGTCCAGCTCGACGTGGCCGAGGCCCTGCTCACCGAACGGGGCGACGTGGAAGGGGCGGTCGCCCGCATCCGCCGCTCCCGCGGCCTGGCCAGGGAGGGCCTGGTGGAGGCGCGTGCGGCGGTCGCCGCGCTCCGCGAGGACATCCCCCCGCTGCCCGACGCGCTCGGCCTCCTGGTCACCCAACACCGCCTCGACCACTCGGTACGCGCGGACCTGCGCACGACGGGCACCCGCCGCCCGATCACCCCCGCAGCCGAGGTCTGCCTCCTCCGCACGGCCCGCGAGGCTCTGACGAACGCCGCCAAACACGCCCCCGGCGATCCGGTCACCCTCGACCTGTCCTACGGCGAGACCTCCGTCCGCCTGACCGTCCGCAACCCCCTTCCCGCCGCCAGGCCCGGCGAGGCGCTTGGGGAAGGGGCGCCGGCCGGGAGCGGCGGGCACGGATTGGCGGGGATGCGGGAGCGCGTGGCGCTGGCCGGCGGGACGCTGAGCGCCGGGCCGGTGGGCGCGGTGTGGGAGGTGCGGGCGGAGGTGCCGGAGTGAGGGTGCTCGTGGTGGACGACCAGCAGGTGATGCGCGAAGGGCTCGTCGCGCTGCTGGACCTGGTCGACGGCGTCGAGGTGGTGGGGGACGCCGGCGAGGGCGAGCAGGCGCTGCGGCTGGTGGCGGAGCTGCGGCCGGACGTGGTGCTGATGGACCTGCGGATGCCGGTCATGGACGGGGTGGAGGCGACTCGGCGGATCGTCCGCGACCATCCGGGCGTGGCCGTGGTGGTGCTGACGACGTACGACGACGACCGGTCCGTGGACGCGGCGCTGCTGGCGGGGGCGCGCGGCTACCTGACGAAGGACGCGGGCCGGGCGGAGATCGCGGCGGCGCTGCGCTCGGCCGCCGCCGGCCAGTCCACGTTCGCGCCCGCGGCGGCGAAGCGGCTGGTCGAGGTGCTGTCCCGGGGCGCCCCCGAGCCGGTGACCGACTGCCCCGACGGGCTGACGGTGCGGGAGGTGGAGGTGCTGCGGCTGATCGCGCGCGGGCTGAGCAACGCCGAGATCGCCGCCCGGCTGTTCATCGCCGGCACGACGGTGAAGACGCACATCAACAACGCGTTCGCCAAGATCGGCGTCCGCAACCGCACGGAGGCCGCCGGCTACGCCCGCGACCGCCTCCTGTGACCGCGACCCGGGTTTCCGGAAGCGCTTGACAGCGTTCCCTTACTGGAAAGAAACTTAACCGATCACGAGAGAGCGCTCTCTCCCAGAAGCCCCCCGCTGAGGAGTCGAACGATGATCACCAGACGGGCCCTGCTGGCCGGTGCGGCGGCCACCCCCTTCCTGGCGCTCGCGCAGCGCGCCGAAGCCGCGACCACGCTGCCCCTGACCGTCGTCAACCACACCTACCGCTACGCCAACAACGCGATCTTCCTGTACGTCGTCGGCACCGACCCCGCCACCGGCAACCAGGTCTTCGTCAGGGCCGACGGCACCAAAGTGCCGGTGTCGCTCTCGCTCAACGGCCCCGACGGGTTCGCCGACCTGTCCATCCCGCTCGCCACCAGCGGTGACACGCGGGTGACGTTGCCGTGGATGTCGGGCCGGGTCTACGTCTCCATGGGGCAGAAGATCAGGTTCAGGGTGGTCACCGACGGCAACGGGCGGCCCGCGCTCCAGCACCCGGCCGGCTGGGTGACGTCGGACCCCAGCTACAACGTGCTGCACGACTTCATGGAGTTCACCTTCGACAGCAGCGGCATGTACTGCAACACGACGATGGTGGACATGTTCAGCATCCCGATGGAGCTGCGGCTGGCCGGTCAGGCGACGCAGACGTCGGGCACGCTGGTGCGGAACGGGCGGGCGCAGATCTTCGCCGGCATCGCGGCCCAGCCCGCGTTCAAGCCGCTCATCGTGGGCGACAACCTGCGGGTGATCGCCCCCGGCCACGGCATCGACGCCGGGCTCTTCCCCGCCAATTACCTCGACCCCTACATCGACCAGGTGTGGAGCACGTACACGTCGGCGAGCCTGCGGGTGACGGCGAACGGCGTGACGTACACGGGGCGGGTCTCCGGCGGGCAGCTCGTCTTCGACAAGGGCATCCGCGCCTTCGCCAGGCCGAGCACCCGCGACGTGTTCTACTGCAACGGCGCCCTGCACTCCGACGGCGTCTCGGGCCCGGTCGCGGCGATCCTGGGCGCGGGGTTCAACCGCACGACGCTGGTCAGCCATCCGAACCAGCCGACGACCGACCCCGCCACGTTCTACCGCACCACGCTCACCAACCACTACGCCCGCGTCCTGCACGAGAACACCGTGAGCGGCAAGGCGTACGGCTACCCCTACGACGACGTCGCCGACGGGTCCACCTACATCCAGGACCACGCCCCGACGTCGCTGCGGCTGCGGCTCACGCCGTTCGACGCGACCCCCTGAGGCGGTGCGGAGCGGCGCGGCGGGAACCGGTAGATTCGGGGCGAAACCACTGCGTGCAGGCGTGTCCGCCGCCGCGTGTGGCCGGGCAGCGTCTCTGCCCGCTCGCCGATCTCTAAGGAGCCCCCGTGACCGTTCCCCATGTGCCCGACATGCAGGTGGAGGTGCCCGGCATACAGGCGAATGTGCCCGGCGTGCATCCGGCCTGGCTGCCTCCTGACGCCTTCCGCGCCGCCGGTACGCGCCGCGTGCTGGTCCTGGCCGACGACTCGGAGGTGGCCGGCACCGTGCGGGCCGAGGTGGCCGACGCCTGTGAACGGCACGGCGGTGCGGTGGTGGCGCCGGGTGCGGCCGGTGACCTCGTGCTCGCCCTGTCCACGGCCGGCGACCTGCCGCCGGCCGTGCAGGCGTCGCGGGGGCAGGAGCCCGGGCCGGAGGGTTTCGTGCTGGGCCGCCGGGACGGCGTCACGGTGGTGCTGGCCGACCACCCGGCGGGCCTGCTGTACGGGTGGTTCGAGGTGGTGCGGCGCGGTGCGGCCGCGTTCGGTGAGGACTGGCCCGCCGAGGTGCACCGCCCCGCACTGCGGCGGCGCATGCTGGACCATTGGGACAACATCGACGTGCATCCGGTGATGGGCCAGGTCGAGCGCGGCTACTCGGGCGGCTCGATCTTCTGGCGGGACGGCGTACCGCACGAGGACCTGACCCGGGTGCGCGCGTACGGGCGGCTGCTGGCCGCGACGGGCGTGAACGCGGTCGCGATCAACAACGTGAACGTGCACGCCACCGAGGCCCGCCTGCTGACCGACCGGCTCGCCGAGGTCGCCGCCATCGCGGCGGAGCTGCGCCCGTACGGGATCCGCGTGCACCTGTCGGTGAACTTCGCCTCGCCGATCGCGCTCGGCGGGCTGGACAGCGCCGACCCGCTGGACGAGGGCGTGCGCGCGTGGTGGGCGCGCACGACGGAGCGGGTCTACGAGACGATCCCCGACTTCGGCGGGTACGTGGTCAAGGCCGACTCGGAGGGTCAGCCGGGGCCGTTCGCGTACGGGCGCAGCCACGCCGACGGCGCGAACATGCTGGCCGACGCCCTGGCCCCGCACGGCGGCGTGGTGCACTGGCGGGCGTTCGTCTACGACCACCGCCAGGACTGGCGCGACCGCTCCACCGACCGCGCCCGCGCCGCCCACGACCACTTCGCCCCGCTCGACGGCCTGTTCAGGGACAACGCGATCCTCCAGGTCAAGTACGGCCCCATGGACTTCCAGCCGCGCGAGCCGATCTCCCCCGTGATCGCGGCCATGCCGGCGACGAGGCTCGCGGTGGAGCTGCAGGTGACGCAGGAGTACACGGGCCAGCAGCGGCACGTCTGCTACCTCGGCCCGATGTGGAGCGAGGTGCTGGGCTTCCGCTTCTGGGGGCCGGGCGAGCGCACGGTCGCCGAGGTGGCCGCGCGCGGCGGCCTGGTGGCGGTCTCGAACGTGGGCGACGACCCGTACTGGACGGGGCACCCGCTGGCCCAGGCCAACCTGTACGCGTTCGGCCGGCTCGCCTGGGCCCCGGACCTCGACCCGGCGGCGATCCTGGACGAGTGGATCGGCCTGACCTTCCCGGGTGGAGACGACCTGGTGCGCGGCACGCTGCACGAGATCATGGACGGCTCGTGGGCGACGTACGAGCGGTACACGGCCCCGCTCGGCGTCGGCTTCATGGTCCGCCCCGGCCACCACTACGGCCCCGACGTGGACGGCTACGAGTACACCCCGTGGGGCACCTACCACTTCGCCGACCGCGACGGCGTCGGCGTGGACCGCACCCGCGCCACCGGCACCGGCTACACGGGCCAGTACCCGGCGCCGTGGTCGGAGGTGTACGAGTCGCGCTCCGAGTGCCCGGACGAGCTGCTGCTCTTCTTCCACCACGTGCCGTACCAGCACGTGCTGCAGAGCGGCACGACGGTCATCCAGCACATCTACGACACGCATTTCGCGGGCGCCGAGGAGGCGGCGGGGATGCGGCTGGCGTGGGAGAAGCTGGCGGGCTCCGTCGACCCGGCGTTGTACGCGCGGGTCAGGGAGCGGCTGGACGAGCAGGTCCGGTGCGCGGAGGAGTGGCGCGACCAGGTCAACACCTATTTCCTGCGCAAGTCAGGGGTGCCGGACGCCCACGGCAGGCGCATCTACTGACGGGTGCAGCACCGCTCCCCCAAGGCTGAAGCGCCGCACTACTGACGCGTGAAGCGCTCCTGGACCTCGGTGATCATGGCGCGGCTGTTCCACAGCAGCGTCGCCGTGAGCACCGAGGCCAGCAGCGCCAGCGCCGCCTCGGTGGCGAAGAAGGTGACGCCGCCGGCCACGATGAGCAGGCACGCGTTGGCCAGGGTGGCGGCGGGGAAGCGCCCCAGCGAGTACGCCGCCAGCTTGGCCACGTCCACCGCCCTGAACGCGAACAGCGAGGTGATGACCAGCGCGTTGGCCACCCACAGCGTGCCCCCTGCGGCCAGGACGACGAGCAGCGCCGCCCACCAGCCGGGCACCCCGGCGGCGGAGAAGTTGCCCAGGTTCATGCCGACCAGGGCGAGCACCGCGAGCCAGGGCACCCAGACCTTGAGTGCGGCGCCGAAGTTGAGCCGGTAGCCGCGCCAGAACGCCGAGGCGGGCCGCAGCTCGGTCAGCTCGCGGCTGCGGTGCCGCAGCGCGTACAGGGCGGCGGACAGTGCGGGGCCGGCGGGCAGCAGGCAGGCGGCCATCAGCGGGAGGTTGCCGGCGGAGCGATCGAGCAGCACCAGCACCACCAGGCCGGGCACCGCGGTGAGCAGCACGAGCAGTTCGACGACCAGCAGGGTGTAGATCAGGGCGGAGGCCCGCGAGAGCGGGCCCGTGCCGAACTTCCTCGAGGCCGTCACGTCGCTCATCGCATGCCCTCCTCCAGGCCGAGCAGCCGGCGGTCGTCCCACCACGGCGGGGTCTCGTCCACCACGGGGGTGAGCTCGACGAGCGTGACCTCGTGGCGGTCGAGGATCAGGTCGAGATCGGCCGTTCCGCCGGTGACCGGCAGGCTCTGGTGACGGCGGACCGGTTCCGCCGCTTCCCGGAGGATATCGAGCTGTCTGGGGTGTGGTGACCGGGGACGTCCCATTTCGCACCAGGCCGCCCAGGCGTTGCCCATCTCCTCGCTCACCGACGAGCGCAGCACGAAGGCGGACTCGCCCGGGAAGGGGATCGACAGCCGCACGGTGTGCCCGGCCACGGCCGGCCCGCCGGTGACGTCCACGGGGGCCCAGGCCAGCACGGTCACGCGGCCCGTGTCGTCCCTGGTCACGAGGTGGTCCTCGCCCCTGGTCAGGAGCTGGTCGCCCATGCGGGCCAGGAACGCGTACAGGTGGTAGGTGGGCTTCTTGATCTGCCGGTGGGTCAGCAGGCCGAAGCCGCCGTGGAAGATCGAGGTCGGGATGCCGACCTCCTCGAACATGTCGCTGAACGTCCAGTACGCGAAGGAGTCCGCCAGCTCGCCGCCCTCGGCCAGGACGGGCGCCAGGTAGGCGGCGTTGAACGCGGTGTCGTGGATCGGGTTGTCGGGCCGGTAGGAGGAGTTGAACTCGGTGATGTGCACCGGCAGGCCCTCCAGCGGGCCGCCCGCCACCTGGCGGCGCGTGATGGCGAACTGCTCCAGCAGGCCCGAGGCGGGCGCCAGCGTCTGGTACACGCCGAACGGCACGGGCTGGGCCGGGCCCGAGGTGTAGGCGTGGCGGCTGAGGAAGTCCACCGGCACGTCGCGGGAGGTGACGAAGTCGGCGAAGCGCGGCATCCACTCGTCGGAGCCGGGCGAGATGGCGGGGCCGCCGACCTGCAGCGACGCGTCCACGTCCTTGATCGTGCGGGCGGTGACCTCGTACAGGCGGTGGTAGGCGGCCTCGTCGGCGCCCTGCCAGAAGATGTCGAGGTTCGGCTCGTTCCAGACCTCGATCGGCCAGCGGCGCACGCGGTCGAGGCCGTAGCGGTCGATGAGGTGGGTGATCGTGGCCCGCACCAGGGCCGCCCACTCCTCGTACGAGCTGGGCGGGGTGACGTTGGCCTGCCACCAGAAGACGGTCTGCTCGCCCGAGGCCAGGCCCGACGGCATGAAGCCCAGCTCCAGGAACGGCTCGATGCCCAGCTCCAGGTAGGCGTCGATGACCTGGTCCACGTAGGTGAAGGAGTGGCGGACGTGCCGCTTGCCCGCGTACTCGTAGGGCTGGTGCACGCCGACGCCGTCGCTGAACAGGCCGTGGCCGCGGATGTGACGGAAGCCGATCTCCCGCTGGACGAGCGCCAGCGAGTCCTGGTAGTCGCGCCGCAGCGCGAGGTCGAAGCGTCCGGTGCCGACGCAGAAGCGCCAGGCGTCGGACAGCCGCCCGGAGGGCTCGCCTGGGACGAGGTTGCGCATGCTTATTCCTTGTTCGGTCCGCGGGGAAAGAGAGCGGCCGGGCCGCCCCCGGCAGGAGGGAGCGGCCCGGCCTGGAGGGGATCAGCCGCCGTGGGACTTCTTGAACCGCTCGTAGGCGGAGTTCACGAGGTTGATGTACTGGGTGGAGTTCTTGGCCTCCAGCTCCTTGACGTAGGCGTCCCACTCGCCGAGGTCACGCTCGCCGAGGATGAACTTCAGCGTGTTCTGGGTGACGTGGTCCTTCAGCGGCGTCTCCCACATGGAGGCCTGCTCGCGCTCCTCCTCGCTGAGCGGGGCGGCCGGCTCGACGGGCCACTGCTTCCTGGCGTTCATCACGTTCTGGAACTCCATCTCCTCGTCCGAGAACGTGGACTGGAGCAGCTTGGTCGGGCCGCCGTAGGCGAAGACGCCGTTGCTGAAGCCGAAGTCCTTCTGCAGGTGCTTGGGGGCGCCCGGGTTGAGGCCGACGAAGTCGACGTCCTTGGCCAGCTTGTACTTGCCGGAGGAGTCCTTCGTGAACGTGGTGCCCTCGACGCCCCACTTCGCGAACTCCATGCCGGCCTCGGAGTACCAGAGCCAGTCGATGAACTGCATCATGGCGACGAAGTTCTTGTTCTCCGTGGCCTTCTTGGAGATCATGACGCCGTTCTCCAGGCGGCTGGCGAACTTGTACTCGCCCGCCGGGCCGATCGGCACCGGGATCTTGACGATCTTGGCGCCCTTGACGTTCTCGGTCAGCGCCGTCCGGTAGTCGTTGATCAGCGACTGCGCGTTGCTGCTGATCACGAACGACTTGCCGGAGATGAACTTCTGCTTGGCGGCCTCGTCCTGCTGGGTGAAGCTCTCGGGGTCGAGCAGCTTCTCCTTCACCAGCTTGTTGAGGTACTCGATGGCCTGCTTGTACTGCGGCATCGCGCCGGTGTAGACGAACTTGCCCTGCGCGGCGTCGAACATCGAGTGCGCGTACTCCCAGCCGCCCTTGCTCCCGTACGCCTGCGCGATGAGCTTGATCAGGTTGCCGCCCGGCGTGGGCACGCTCCACCGGTCGGTCATCGGGTAGAGGTCGGGGTACTCGGCCTTCATCGCCTTGAGCATGGTGTAGAAGTCGTCCAGCGTCTTGGGGACTTCCAGCTTCAGCTTCTCCAGGATGTCGGTGCGCACCGCGAAGGAGTAGTCGGCCCAGGCGTTCTCGTGCAGGCCGGGCAGCAGGTAGATCTTGCCGTCCGTCTGCATGATCGAGTTCAGCTCCGGCTGGAGCTGCCACTTGGCGACCTTGTCCTGGAAGTTCGGCATCAGGTGGAAGTAGTCGCTGACCGGCAGGATCGCGCCGGAGGAGACGAACGCCTCCTCCTGAGGGTGGTACGTCTTCGGGATGATCAGCGGGGCGTCACCGGAGGCGATGAGCAGGCTGCGCTTCTTCTCGTAGTCGCTGAGCGGCACCTCGACCGGCTTGAGCGTGACGTTGGTGCGCTTGGTCAGCTCCGACCAGAACAGCCAGTCGGGCTTGTTCGGGTAGAACGAGTGGTTGTTGTAGAGCACGTCGAACGACAGCGGTTCGGTCGCCTTGAACTGCTGGCCGACGCCGTAGCCGGCCATCGAGCCGGCCTTGTTGCCGGCCGCCGTGGCGCCGTCCTTGGCCGGGGTCTCGCCGTCGCTGCCGCAGGCGGTCAGGGCAAGGGAGGCGAACGCGCCGAGGCCGATGATCGCCTGACGCCGCGAGATGTCGCGCATGGGGGGAAATCCTTTCTAGAGGGTGAGGCGCCGGGAGGGTCAGCCCTTGACCGCGCCGAGCATGACGCCGGAGACGAAGTACCGCTGGACGAACGGGTAGACGACCAGGATCGGCAGGACGGTGAGCACGATCGTCACCGCCTGGATGTTGGCCCCCACCTGCGTCACTTCCGCCGCCGCCGCGCCGAAGGAGTCGGCGCCGGTGGCTCCGGCGATGAGGTTGCGCAAGTAGACCGTCACCGGGAACAGCTCCGACCGGTCCATGTAGAGGAACGCCGCGAACCACGAGTTCCAGAACGAGACCGCGTAGAACAGGATCATCGTGGCGATGACCGCCTTCGACAGCGGCAGCACGATCTTCCACAGGATGCCGTAGGTGTTCAGGCCGTCGATCGCGGCCGCCTCCTCCAGGTCCTGCGGCAGGCTCTCGAAGAACGCCTTCATGACCAGGAGGTTGAACACGCTGATGGCGTTGGGCAGCACGATGGCCCAGATCGAGTTCTTCAGGCCGAGGCCGGTGATCAGCACGTAGTTCGGGATCAGGCCGCCGGAGAAGAACATCGTGAACACCGCGACGCCGACGAGGACCTTGCGGCCCTTGAGGTGCTTCTTCGACAGCACGTACGCGTAACACGTCGTCATCACCATCGCGATGAAGGTCGCGACCACCGTGTAGACGACCGTGTTGCGGTAGTTCGTCCAGAACATCGGGTCCGACGCGACGATCTTGTACGTCGTCAGGTTGAACCCCTTGGGAATGAGGTTCACCTCGCCGGAGCTGATGGCCGTCTGGGAGCTGAACGAGCGGGCCAGGATGTTGACGAACGGGTAGAGCGTCACCACCACGACCAGCGTCAGGACCACCCCGTTGAACCACTGGAAGACGCGGTAGCCGCGGGTCATGTCGTGCGTTGTCACCACAGGCTCGTCCCAACTGTGCGGCGGGAGATCACATTGGCCGAGAGGATCAGCACCAGGCCGACCACCGCCTCGAACAGGCCGATGGCCGCGGCGTAGCTGAAGTTGCTCGCCTCCAGGCCCATCCGGTACAGGTACGTGGAGATCACGTCGGCGGTCGGGTACGTCAGCGGGTTGTACAGCAGGAAGACCTTCTCGAAGCCCACCGCCATGAACGTGCCGATGTTGAGGATCAGCAGCGTCACCGCCGTCGGCCGGATGCCCGGCAGCGTCACGTGCCAGACCTGCCGCCACCGGCTCGCGCCGTCCATCCTGGCCGCCTCGTAGAGCTGGTCGTCGATGGTGGTCAGCGCCGCCAGGTACAGGATCGTGCCCCACCCGACCGTCTGCCAGACCTCTGAGCTGACGTAGATCGTCCGGAACCAGTCCGGGTCCTGCATGAACGAGATCTTCTCGCTGCCCAGGTAGCCGAGCAGCGCGTTGATCGGCCCGTCCACCGCCGTCATCTGCATGACGAGACCGGCCACGATCACGACCGACAGGAAGTGCGGCAGGTACGACACCGACTGCAGGAACCGCTTCAGCGCGCGCCGGCGCACCTCGTTGAGCAGCAGCGCCAGCACGATCGGCAGCGGGAAGCAGAAGATCAGGGTCAGCGCGCCGAGGATCAGCGTGTTGGTGAAGACGTTCCAGAACGTGGGGTCGTTCAGGAACATCTTCACGTAACGCAGGCCCACCCACTCCTCGCCGAAGATGCTGCCGCCCGGCTCGAACTTCCTGAACGCGATGACGTTGCCGAGCATCGGCAGGTACCGGAAGATCACGAAGAACAGCAGCGGCAGGACCGCCAGCGAGTAGAGCTGCCAGTCGCGGCGCAGCGCGCGACCCCACGTGCTGCCGCCCTTGCGCCGGTGCCTCCTCGGCGCCGGCTCCGCCTCGGGCTCGCGGGCGGTGCCGACAGTCAGCGTCTCGGATGTGCTCATCCTCGGCCCTCCGGAGAGTTGCGGTCGATGTGCGCCGGCGCCGTGAGCCGCCGGCCGTGGCCGACCTCGCGCTCCGGGCCGGTCAGGCGCAGCGGCAGCGTGGCCACGGCGTCCGCGCACGAGCGGCCGAGCCGCAGCTCGACCTCGCCCGGCTCGACGACGCGGCGGCCGCGCGCCCCGGTGAACGACGTCAGATCCGCGGGGACGGTGAACGTGACCCGCGCCGACTCGCCCGCCTCCAGCGGGACGCGGGCGTAGCCGATCAGGCGCACCACCGGCCGCGTCGTCTGCGCGACCGGGTCGTGCAGGTAGAGCTGCACGACCTCCGCGCCCGCGCGCTCGCCGGTGTTGCGGACCGTCACCCCGACGGTCACCTCGCCGTCCACCGCCCACTCGGCGCCGCTCGCCGCGGCCCCGCTCCACTCGTACGTGGTGTAGCTCAGGCCGTGGCCGAACGGGTACGCGGGCGTCGGGTCCACCGACGACACCTCCGAGCGGCGGCCCAGCGGCGGCGCCAGGTACGTCGCCGGCAGGCCGCCCGCGTCCCGCGGCACGGAGACCGGCAGGCGGCCCGTCGGGTTCACCGTGCCGGTCAGCACCTCGGCCAGCGCCTGGCCGCCGCGCTGGCCGGGGAAGAAGCCGAACAGCACCGCCTTGGCGGCGGCGACCTCGTCGCCCAGCGCGTACGGGCGGCCCGCCAGCAGCACCAGCACCACCGGGGTACCGGTCGCGAGCACCGCCCGCACCAGCTCGGCCTGCACGCCCGGCAGGCGCAGGTCGGTGGCGTCGCAGCCCTCGCCGGACGTGCCCCGCCCGAACAGCCCGGCCCGGTCGCCGACGGCCAGCACGACCACGTCGCTGCCGGCCGCCAGCTCCGTCGCCTCGGCGAACCCGTCGGTGCCGGCGCCGGTGATCGTGCAGCCCTGCGCGTAGGACAGATCGGGCACCAGCGCGGCCAGCGACTCGCGCAGCGTCGGCAGGTCCAGCCCGAGCCCCTGCTCCGGGTGCGGGCCCACGTGGTTGGGGAAGGCGTAGCAGCCCAGCATCGCCATCGGGTCGTCGGCGACGGGGCCGATCAGCGCCACCTTCGCGCCCGGCCGCAGCGGCAGCACGGCGTCGTCGTTGCGCACCAGCACGACCGCCTCGCGGGCCAGCCGCAGGGCCAGCTCCTGGCTCTCCTCGTCGTCGAGCCGCACGTCCTCGGCCGGGCCGGGCAGCGGCTGCCAGCCCTCGTCGAGCAGGCCCTGCTCGGCCTTCTGCACGAGCACGCGGCGCAGCGCGCGGTCGATCAGCGCCTCGTCCACCGACCCGGCCTTGACCGCCTCGACCAGCGGCGCGCCGAACGTGTCCACCGTCGGCAGCTCGACGTCGATCCCGGCCTTCAGCGCCAGCCCGGCCGCCTGCCCGCCGTCCGCCGCCACCTTGTGCAGCCGCTCCAGGAACCGGACCGAGAAGTAGTCGGCCACCACGGTCCCCTGGAAGCCCCACTCGTCGCGCAGCAGGCCCGTCAGGATGCTCTCGTCCGCCGCGACCGGCATGCCGTCGATCTCGGCGTAGGAGTTCATGACCGAGCGGGCGCCGCCCAGGCGCAACGCCATCTCGAACGGCGGCAGCAGCACGTCCGCCAGCTCCCGCGGGCCCATCGCGACCGGCGCCAGGTTACGGCCGCCGCGCGAGTTGGAGTAGCCGGCGAAGTGCTTGAGCGTGGCCACCACGCCCGCGCCCTCCAGGCCGCGCACGTACGCGGCGCCGAGCGTCCCCACCAGGTACGGGTCCTCGCCGATCGTCTCCTCGGTACGCCCCCAGCGGTAGTCCCTGGTCACGTCCACGACCGGGGCCAGGCCCTGGTGGATGCCCGCGCGGCGCATCGAGCGGCCGATCCGGGCCGCCACCTCCTCGATCAGCTCAGGGTCGAAGGAGGCGCCCCAGCTCAGCGGCGCCGGATACACCGTCGCCCGCCACGCCGCGAACCCCGTCAGGCACTCCTCGTGCACCTGCGCCGGGATCCCGAACCGGCTCGCCCTGACGATCTCCGCCTGGGAGGCGGCCAGCGAGCGCGCCCCCGCGACGGGATCGACCGGCGCCGTCCCGAACGGGCGGGTGAGCTGGCCCAGCCCCATCCGGATGGCGTCCGCCCACTCGGGGCCGCTGCCCATGTCCGTCTGGTGCGGGGCGACGCCGCCTCCCGACGCGTCCGCGCCGACCCACACCCCGACGAGCTGGGCGACCTTCTCCTCGAGAGTCATGAGCGGGATGAGCGCGTCGGCCCGTTCGGCGGGCGACAGCCGGGTGTCCCGCCATGGCTCGCTCTCGCCGGACGCCGAGCTCGTGTCGATTGGTTCCTGGCCCCTCATGCCATCCCTTCGGCCATGACGGCGCCGTCCGCGGGAGAGCGGGGGGTGTTACGCGGGGGTGACGCCGAAACTTTCAAGCAGATCCGTTTAATATTGCGGCAACATAAGGGGCCCGTTGAATCGTGTCAAGAGTGCCGCCAACCTGCTAAGTTGCAGAATCGGCCGACGGCTGGTCCGTCCTTGTCACGGCCTCATCCAGGGCCGTTTGGGCGACAATTTTCCCGAAACTTTCGGATCCATCGAGGGGGGCGGTGCCATGAAGACTACCGGGAGGGCTTCGCGGCACCGGCGGGCGGCCTCGGCCCAGTACGCCGCTCCCGCCCTCTCTGCCAGCGCCTCCGCCCGGCGAAGATGCGCCGCCGCGCGCTCGTACCGCCCCAGGCTGGCGGCCAGCCGGCCGAGGTACAGCGCGACCGGCCCCAGCGTGACCAGCCCGCTGCCCGCGCCCGCCAGCTCCCCCTCCGCCGGGAGCAACCGGTCGTAGAGGCGCTCCATCGCCTCCCGGTCCCCCAGCCGGAGCGCGGTCTCGGCGTGCAGGCAGGTCCTCGCCTCGAACAGCAGGTCACGCGGCGAATCGGGGATCATCCGGGCGGCTGACGCCGCCTCCTCCTGCCGCCCCTCCGCGAGCAGCACCAGCGGCCTGCCCCACGTCTCGTACGGCCCCAGCCCCTCCACGCCCGCGCCGTCCAGGTCCAGATCCAGACACAGCAGGGCGAGCGGAAGGATGCCCTCCTCGACGCCGGGCATCCCCGTGCCGCTGAGCCGGGCCGCCGCCGCCCGGTACGCCGACCTTGCCGCCTCCCTCGCCTCGGCGTCGCCGGCCGTGATAGTGCGGCGGAGAGCCGCGTACCAGGTGGTGAACACCCCGACCAGCGGGAGGTCGTGCCGCTCCGCCAGCCTGTCCGCCGCGGCGGCGTGCCGGTCGGCCGCCTTCAGCTCCGCCAGCGCCGCCATGGACTGCACCAGGACCAGGTGCCCCAGCACCTCGAACGTCACCAGCCCGTCCCGGCCGGCGGCCAGCCGCACCAGCTCCTCCCCGATCGCGGCCCGCTCCGGCGCCAGCCCCGCCCGGTGGAAGGTCTGCATGTAGCGGCCGTTGAGCGCGTAGGCGAGCAGGGTGCGATCATCCAGGCGGCGCGCGATCCCCTCGGCCTCGGCCGCCGCCTCGGCGCCCCGCCCGCCGGGGTCGGCGCGGCGCTCCATGGCGATGGTGATCAGCAGCCGGGCGCGCTCGGCGTCGTACCCCTCGGGACGCAGGGCGGCCAGCGTGCGTTCGGCGGCGGCGACCAAGCGGGCCGACAGGGCGGGGTCGTCATTGGCGGTCCAGATGGCGGGCACGTCGAACGAGCCGATCACCCCGGCCGTCACCACCGGATCGCCGAGCGCCTCCGCCGCGTCGACCGCCTCGGCCCGGTACCGCCGCGACTCGTGCAGCTCCCCGATCACCGCCAGCGCCCTGACCAGCCCCATGACGGCCTCCAGCCGCCCGGCCGCCCAGCCGGCGCCGGCCGCGCTAACAGAACCGGCCGCCCCACCAGCGCCGGCCAGCGCATTCGCGCCGCCAGAACCGGTCGCACCGTCAGGGGCCGTCGCGTCGCCAGGGCCGGTCGTGCCGGCGGGGCCGGTCGCGTCGGCGGGACCGGTTGCCTGGTCCAGGGCCGTGAGGGTGGCGCGCCACATGCGGGCCGCCTCGTGCGGTGCGGGCCTGGCCTCCGCGCGGCGGGCCGCCAGCCGCGTGTAGTGCGCGGTGCGCACGGCCCCCGCCCGCCCCTCCGCCCGCACGCAGTGGTGGGCGATGGTCTCCACGTCGCCGGGACGGACCCGTTCGACGATCTCGGCGGCCCTGGCGTGCCACCGGACGCGGCGGGCCCGCGTCACCTCGTCGTACAACGTCTCGTGCACCAGCGCGTGCGCGAACCGGAGCCGGTCGGCGTCCCGCTCCACCAGGAAGCCCGCGAGCAGCGCGGACTCCACGGACTCCAGCACCTGGTCCTCGTCGCCCGCCAGCGGCACCAGCACGTCGAGATCGACGTCCTGGCCGAGCACGGCGGCCTGCCGGAGGTGGGTGCGCGCCGCGTCGGAAAGGCCCGCGAGGCGGTGTCGGATGACGTCGCGGACTCCGGCGGGCACGGTGGTGTGCAGGGCCGCGTCGCCCTCGCTCTCCCACAGGCGGACGAGCTCCCTGACGAAGAACGGGTTGCCCCCGCTCCGGGTGTGGATCGTCCGGGCGTCACGGTCGTCCGGCGTGCGGCCGGTGATGACCTGGACCAGCTCGCGCACCTGGGGTTCGGTGAGGCCGCCCAGGTAGACGCGGGCCGGCTCGGCCCGCGCGGCCCTCCCCAGCGCGTCGGCCAGCCCGGCGGAGATCTCGGTCGATCGGTACGTGCCGACGATCAGCACGGGTGCCTGGCCGAGGTCGGTGGCCAGCGTCGTCACCAGGGCCAGCGTCTCCTCGTCCGCCCAGTGCAGGTCGTCGAAGACCAGGAGGAGCGGGGCCCGCCCGGCGACGCCCGCCAGGTGCGCGGCGATGGCACGATGCCGCTCGAAGCGCGCGGCGAGCGGCGCAACCTCCGGGACAACCGCGCCCGCCTTCCCGACCGCGCCCGCCTTCCCGACCGCATCCGCCTTCCCGGCCGCGCCCACCTGCCGGGCCCCGTCCGTCGGCCCACCGAAGGGCCCGAATCCGGCGGCCGTGAGGTGCTCCTGGATCCGGGTCCAGGGCCAGGCGGCGGGAGCGCCCTGCAGTTCGGGGCTGGCACCCCACGCGGTGGTCCAGCCCGCGGCCTGCAAGCGCCCGCTCAGCGTCCTGGCCAGGGCCGTCTTGCCCGCGCCCGCCGCCCCGGACACCAGCACGAGCCGCGCCCGCCCCGTCGCCGTGACGGCCGCCGCGACGCCTTCCAGCTCGGCCAGCTCCGCGCCCCGCCCGACGAACGGATGCTCCACGGCCTCCCCGCCGAGCGCCGCTCCCGCCGTCCCGGCGAGCTCAGCGGCACCGCCACCCACCGGCAGGGCGGGCGGCGGGGTGAGGTGGGGTGCTTGGGCGAGGATGTCGGATTCGAGGCGGCGCAGCCCCTCCCCCGGGTCCACTCCCAGCTCGCGCCGCAGCACCTGCCTGGCCCGCCGCAGCTGCCCCAGCGCGTCCCCTTGCCGCCCCGCCCGGTAGAGGGCGAGTGCCAGCAGCCGCCACCCGTCCTCGCGCAGCGGATGCCCGGCGACGTGCGCCTCCAGGTCGGGTACGGACTCGGCGGCGGCCCCCTGGGCGAGGGCGGCCTCGGCGCGGCGTTCGACGGCGAGCAGGCGCAGCTCGTCGAGGCGGGCGGCCTCGCCGCGCGCCCAGTCCAGCTCGGCGAACTCGGCGTAGGCGGGCCCCCTCCAGAGCCCGAGCGCGGTGTCGAGCAGGGCGTGGGCCTGCGCGGCGGCGCCGTCGGCAAGCAGGCGGGAGGCTTCCGTGACCGCGGACTCGAAGCGCCAGGCGTCCACCGCCTCCGGCTCGGCGCGCAGCGCGTAGCCGGGCGGGGAGGTGACGAGGAGGCGGGAGGGGGTGCGGGGCGGCCGGCCGGGTTCGAGTGCCTTCCTCAGCTCGCCGACGAACGTCTGCACCGCGCCGAGCGCGCCTTCCTGCGGGTCCTCCCACAGGTCGCCGATCAGCCACGACACCGGTACGACGCGGCCCCTGGCGACCAGCAGCCTGGCCAGGACGGAGCGGTGGCGCGGGCCCTTGAGGCGTACCGGGCCGCGCTCGTTCTCGGCCGTCAGCGGGCCCAGCACACCGAATGTCACCATCTCGCCTCCCAACCTATCCGCCGGTGCGAGGTGGGCTGAGCGGCCGCTGACCAGGTGCTGATTGGCGGACGGCAGGCTTCGAGGCGCCCCCCATGAGACGACGAACCGAAACGGCAGGAGAGCCGAGCACATGACACCCCAGATCACCGGATTCACCCGCCGCCGCGTCACCGTGGCCGACGGCGTGGCGCTCAACGTGGCCGTCGGCGGCTCGGGCAGCCCCGTCGTGCTGCTGCACGGGTTCCCGCAGACGCACCTCATGTGGCGGCACGTCGCCGCCGACCTGGCCGCCGACCACACGGTCATCTGCCCCGACCTGCGCGGGTACGGCGACAGCGACAAGCCCGCCGACCCCGACGGCCTCGCCTACTCCAAGCGCACGATGGCCGCCGACGTGGTGGCGCTGGCCAGGGCGCTGGGGCACGAGCGGTTCGCGCTGGCGGGCCACGACCGGGGCGCGCTGGTCGCCGTCCGGGCGGGTCTCGACCACCCGGACGCCGTCACGCACCTGGCCTCCCTGGACGTGCTGCCGACGCTGGACTCGTGGGAGGTGATGCGGGGGCGGTCGGCCGCCGTCGGGTTCCACCTGTACCTGATGGCCCAGCCGCCGGGCCTGCCGGAAGCCATGATCGCGGGGGCGGCGGACGCGTTCTTCGGCTACTTCCTGGACCTCTGGGCGAACGACCCGAACGCGATCCCGGCCGACGTCCGGGCCGCGTACCTGAAGGCGTCCCGCGAGGCGATCCCGTCGATCGTGGCCGACTACCGGGCCACGGCCACGGTCGACGTCGAGCACGACGAGGCCGACCGGCGGGCGGGCAACAAGCTGACCATGCCCGTGACGGTGCTGCAGCAGGACTGGGGCTCGGCGCTCGGGTTCGACGCGGCCGGGAGGTGGCGGGCCTGGGCGCAGGACCTGGAGCACCGGACGGTGACGTGCGGGCACTTCATGGCGGAGGAGGCCCCGGCGGAGGTGGTCAAGGCGCTGCGGGACCTGCTCGCCCGGTGACCCGCCCCTGAGGTCGCCCGAGCGGGTTGAGCAGGGGGTGGCCCTGGTTCGGGGCGGTGTTCGCGGGTACGGGAACGACTACCGGTCCGGGAGGAGGGCTATCGTGATGCGTCCCATCGCCGCCGCCGTGGTGGTCGTCGCGCTGTCGGCCAGCGGCTGCATGAACGCCGGCTTCGACGAGGCCAACAGGGTCCCGCAGAACGACGGCGCCAACGCGAACGTGGAGGGCGGCCTGAGCCTGCGCAATGTCTTCCTCCTGGGAGGCACCGACTCGGCCTCGCCGCCGCCGCAGCAGGCGCTGTTCGGGGTGATCGTCAACGACGGTCAGCAGGCCCACCAGCTCGAACGGGTCACGATGGACGGCGGCGGCACCGTGCAGCTGGCCGGGCAGCCGCTCACGCTGCCGCCCGACCAGGCCGTGGGCACCGGCAACAAGCCGATCGGCACCGCCACGGGGGTGCGCGGCAGCACGGTGCCGATGACGTTCACCTTCCGCGACGCCAAGCCGGTGCGCCTGATGGTGCCCGTCATGACCCGCACCGGCCACTTCTCGAACCTGCCGTCCGCGCCGGCGGGCTCGCCGACGCCGGCCGCCCCGGTCACCTCGCCGCCTCCGCCGCAGGTGACGAACCAGGGCACCGCGTCGCCGGGCCCGACGGCCACCACTACGGGTTGAGGTGCCGCCAGCCCTTGGCCAGTGACCGGCCGACGGCCTCCATCAGCGTGCCGTCGGTCCAGTAGAACGGGTGCACCAGCGGCGTCTGGAACGGCGGCCACGGCCCCCGCACCTCGATCGCCCGGTCCATGGTCACCTGCTGCTCGTAGGCGGGCCCGAGCGGCCGCAGCGGGTAGGCGGCCACGTCGTCGGGGTCGTGGAAGTTCACCCATTCGCTCTGCAGGGCGGTCCTGCGGCCGGCGATGTCCGGGCCGGGGAAGTCGATGGGCTTGTCGAGCGTGGCGTCGGGGTAACGCAGGCTCCACAGCGCGAGCGGGCTGCCCATGGTGTAGAGCCAGGCCAGCGTCTCGCCCCTGGCCAGCGCCGAGGTGCCCATGGCGGCCCGTACCCGGTCGGGCACGAGCTTGCGGCCGCGCAGCGTCTCCTGCTGGTCGTAGACGTAGTCGCTGACCAGCACGCTGCCGAACGAGTGCGCCAGCACGCACAGCGGCGCCGCGTCGCCGGCCTTCTCGGCCAGCCGCGCCAGGGCCCTGGCCAGGCTCTCGTGCGCGGCGACGTAGTTGGCCTCGTTGCGCTGCCGGTCGTAGGCGATGATGTCGCCGCCGAAGTGCAGCATCAGCCAGCGCGCGCCCGGGTAGCGCAGCCCGCGCGGCCCCGCAGGCCGCGCAGCCCGGGTATCCCGGGCAGGAAGGGCAGGAGCAGCCAGCCGGCCAGCGGGGCCAGCGCGCCCGCCCGCCCGGCGTTGAGCCGCTTGACCAGCCGTTCCAGCTGCCCGTCGAAGAAGGTTCTGGCGCCCTCCTCGGAGTACATCCTGGCGAACAGCTCGCGCTGCCGCTGCTCGATGTGCGGCGCCCAGTTGACCGCCTCGACGACCAGTGCGTCGTCGGCGTCGGTGCGGCTCATGCCGGCCGCGCGGGCGAACGCGGCCCGCAGCATCGCGGCCGGCCGCGCGGCGAAGCCGGGGTCGTCGATCTCGACGCCGTGCACGAACGCCACGGCGATGCTGGTCACGGCGGGCTCCCTTCCTCTGGAGCCGCGCGCACCACGGACGGGCGGCGGCGGGCGCGGCGCGGGCGCCGCTCCAGCAGGTGCGTGCACATGCGGTCGGCCAGCGCCGCGATGGTCAGCGACGGGTTGGGGCCGACCGGGCCCGGCATGGCCGCGCCGTCCGCGACGTACAGGCCGGGCAGCCCGAAGACGGCGTTGTACGGGTCGCAGACGCCCTCCTCCCGGCTGTGCCCGATGGACGCTCCGCCCAGCGGATGCACCGTGATGATCTTCCGGAAGAACCAGATCGGGTTGTCCACGTACTTGGCGTCCAAATGGTCGGCGATGTCGCGCATCGTGCGCCGGATCCGCTCGAAGTACGCGCGGCTCGTCCTGGTCGTCCAGTCGACGTTCAGCCGGTCGCCGCGCAGCTTCATCACGCCGTCCGGCACGTCCCGGCCGATGCCGAGCAGCGGCAGCGAGCCCGACGACAGCGTGCCCTGCCCGATCAGGCGCGACAGCTCCGCGCTCAGGCTCGTGTCGGACGAGCCCAGCAGCCGCGACACCAGCGCCCGCACCACGAACTCGCCCGCCCTGAACACCGACCGCGTCACGTCCGTGCTCTCCGCCAGCCAGTCCACGAACCCCGGATAGCCGCCGTCCTGCACGTAGAAGCCGCGCCCCGTGACGTCCGGCCGGTCCAGCCGGTCCGGCACGAACACCGAGCTGGTGATCACCGGCCCGCGGCTGGCCTCCAGCCGCTCGCCGCCGGCCGGCCTCGGCAGCAGGAACGTCAGCAGGTCGCCGTTGCCCGAGTACCGCCGGCCCAGCCGCTCCAGGTTGAGCCCCGGCAGCGTGTCGCGGTTGCGCAGCAGCAGGTAGGTCGTGCCGTACGTGCCCGCGGCCAGGATCAGCAGGTCGCACGTGATGCCGCGCAGGGGCAGCTTGCGCGTGTCGGTGCGGCGGCCCTCGCGCGCCTCGTCGTGCTCGACGTACGTGACCTCGTAGCCGCCGCCGTCACCGCGTGCCCGCAGCCCGCGCACCTCACGGTGGGTGCGCAGATCCGCCCCCGCGGCCTGCGCGGCCGACAGGTACGTGTGGTCGAGCGTGTTCTTCGCGCCGTCGTTGCAGCCCAGGTCGCACTCCCCGCACAACCGGCAGGTCCGGCGCGGCCTGCCGTGCAGGTTCCCGTACGCCGGGTCCTTGATCGGCAGCCCCAGCCCCGGCGCCTCCTCCGGCCCCGGCGAGAAGCTGACGGCCAGCGGCGGCAGCTCCCAGGCCAGGCCCAGGTCCTTGGCGGCCACCTGCATGGCGAGCGTCTTACGCGTGTCGGCGTAGGCGGGGGCGTGCAACGGGTAGCGGGTGGCGCCCAGCATCCGCTCCACGGCGTCGTAGTGCGGGTCCAGCTCCGCCCTGGTGACCGGCCACGTCTCGTACCCGCCGCCGGGCAGCCGCTCCCGCTTGACGAACCACTTCTCGTCCTTCCTGAGCAGCACGTTCGCGTAGATCAGCGAGCCGCCGCCGAGGCCGCTGCTCACCACCGAGTCGAACCCGTTGAACGTCCACACGTCGAACAGCCCGTACAGGCCCTCGCTCGGATCCCACAGCGCCCGGCTCAGCTCGCGCGGCGAGCGGGCGAAGCTCCCCGGCGGGTACGCGCGCCCGCGCTCCAGCACGACCACCCGCAACCCCGCCTCGGCCAGCCGGTAGGCCGACACCGACCCGCCGAACCCCGAGCCGACGACCACGGCGTCCACATGCTCAGGGGACGTCATCGCTCCTCCCCCCGGCGGGCGCGCGCCCGCACGAAAGCGCGCGGCCTCTGGAGGTAGCTGGCGCGCAGGCTCCGCGCGAACAGCAGCCCGAACGCCCCGAACACGCGCGCCGCCTCCACCGGCGAGGCCACGTTCCTGGCCCGCATCGACACCAGGAGCGCCGCCAGCTCCGCCACCCCCAGCCGCAGCACCCCCGCCCCGACGACCTCGCCCCTGGCGTCGGGCCCCCGGTGCAGCCGCACCTCCAGGGTGGTCGTGTCCGGCCACAGATCCAGGCCCAGGTCATCACGGACGTTCTTGCGGCCGGCCAGGTAGTACGCCTGGCCGTCGTACGAGAACGGGGCCTCGTACACGAGCAGCGTCAGGTCGGGCTCGCCGGACGGGGCGAACAACTGGAAGATCCCGTCGTGGAACGGGATCCGCTGCGCGACCCCGGGCAGCTCGATCTCGCCCCGCAGGGTCCCGGGGTGCAGGGGGTCGGCCACGAACGCCCGCATGTCGTCGATGGTGACGGTGGCCCGCAGCGTGAGCCGCCACCGCGTCCGGCGCCCGACGCGCGCCCCTTCGCCCGGGTCGGCCACGCCCATGGCGAAGTACCCGGACATCTTCTCCCGGAACGTCAGCCCAGGGGCGCCTGCGGCGGGCTCCGGCTTCCCCGCAGCACCGGCGCCCTCCGCCCGCCGGCCTCCGCGCGCCCCGCGCCCGGCCGAGCACCCGGTTGCGCACCCGGTTGCGTGCCCGCCCGGCCGGTGCTGGGTTGCGCGCCCGCCGTGCGGCCGGTCGCCGCCACGGCCGCCGTCGCCTCCTTGCCCGCACTGTCAGCGGCGGGGGTCGTCGCCCGGCGCTTCCGGCCGGAAGCCGCCGTCGCCGCCCGCGCCCGCGCACCGCCCGCAGCCGGGCCGGTGGTCGGCGGGGTCGGGGTGTCAGGGGTGGGGTTGGGGGTCATGGGGCATCAGGCCTTTCCGCTCGTGCCGCCGGCGCCCTTCCCCCGGGCCTTCCCCCCGTTCTGCGCGTACATGGCGTTCGGGTCGAGCAGCCGCCGTCGCTCAGGGGAGGTGCTGGTGCGGGAGTGCATGTAGCGGAAGCCGCCGTTGTCGATGACGATGTCGTCGACCCGTTCCACCAGCCGTTCGAGCACCTTCTCGGTCATCTGGGCGGGGTTGACACCGAAGTACAGCATCAGCTCGCAGTGCCGCTTGCTCGCGTCCCCTTTGGACAGGTACGCGGAGCGGATCGCTTTGACGTACACGGAGATGAAGGTGATGCCGCCGCTGTCGCGCCGTTCCTCGACGGCGAGGTCGTACAGGCGGCGGAAGAGGATCTCGTAGCGTTCGGCGGGGGCGAGGACGACGAGCATGCGGGTGGGGTCGCCGACGGTGGCGTCGAGGACCTGGTCGGTGAAGCGTTCGATGTTCTTGCCGCTGGCGTAGAGGGGGCTGAGCATGATGGCGCCCATGCCGAGGTATTTGACGAGCTCGTCCATGGCGGTGGGCAGGCGGCCGGCCCAGTAGCCGAGGAGCTGCTGGTAGCCGTAGGCGGCGCGGTTGATGAGGGATTTGAGCGGGTTCTGGGGGGTTTCGTGGTAGGAGGAGAACTGGCCGAGCCGTAGCGCGCCGAGAGGGGTGGGGAAGTCGGCCCACACGCCGCGTTCCATGAGCGCGTCGCCGGGGTCGCGGATGAGCTCGGCGGAGCGGCGGATGTAGTCGTCGAGGTCGGCGGTGAGCAGCAGGTGGTTGGCCAGCACGGTGCGGTACTTGTCGACGCGGACGATCTCGATGGTGAGCGTGGTGATGACGCCGTGCCGGCCGGTGCCGGCCAGGACGCGGTGGAAGCGGCCGGGGTCCCGATCGCGGCCGCAGACGTGGACGGCGCCGTCCCAGTCCACGTACTCCAGCTCCTTGACCGTGTCGACGAACAGGCCGTACCGGTGGGAGGCGGGGCTGATGCCGCCGACGGAGGCGAAGCCGCCGGCGGTGATGTGGTCGTGGTCGCCGATGATCGACAGGCCCCAGCCGCGTGCGGCGAGGTGGGCGTCCACCTCGAACAGGACGGTGCCGCCCTGCACGGTGACGGTGCGCTTGCGCTCGTCGACGTCGATGATCTGGTTCATCCGGTCGGTGAGCATGACGGTGGCGCCGTCGCCGGTGACGAGGTTGTTGCTGGAGTGGCCGTGCCCGCGCACGATGAGCCGCTCGTCCCGCTCGCGTACCTCTTTGACGGCTTTGACGACGTCGTCGGTGGTGCGCGGCAGGTAGACCTTGAACGGCCAGCGCGGCGGGATCCCGGGGTCGGCCACCCGCTCCCAGTCGTAGGCGAGGCTGGACAGCGTGTCGTGCGGGTAGGCCTCGTGGCTGGTCGGCTGGTAGATGCGGTGCTGTGACACGGTCATGCCCCTTGCCGCTTCAGGAAATCGATCATGAGGGGGAAGACGTCCTGGTGGCAGTTCCTGCCCATGAAGACGTCCTGGTGGCCGTAGCCGGGGAAGACGACGAGCTCGTGCCGGCCGGGGGCGGCCGCCTTGAGGCGGTCGTAGCAGACCACGTTGGAGTCGGCGAAGACGTGGTTGCGGTCGCCGGTGGTGAGCAGCACCGGCGTGTCGATCTCGGCGGCGCCGGCCAGGTAGTCGTCGGGCAGCGCGGCGAGGCGGGCGTCGGACGGGTCGTACTTCACGGCGCGGCCGGCCCGCACCATCTTCAGCACGTGCCGGTAGTAGTGGAAGCCGGTGGCGCCGTACAGGTCGCCGCTGCGGGCGTGGGTGACGGCCTCCAGCTTGTCGTGGCCATACAGCGCGGGCCAGCCGGTGCCCCACATGAGGCTCAGCATGTGGCAGGCGGGCTCGTCGCACTCGGGGTGGAACAGGTCCACGGCGCGCGAGAACAGCCAGCCCCTGGTGAAGCGGGGCTCCTCGCTCCACTTGGGGTCGAGGTAGGGGAAGCCGAGCACGTACTCCATGAAGGCGGGCGCGACGGTCAGCTTGAGCTGCGACCAGGCGGGCACGCGCGGGGTGAGGGCGGCGCTGTTGGCGATGACGCTGGCGATGCCGTCCACGGCCCGGCCGAACAGGCTCATCATGAACGACACGGAGCCCAGGCAGTGGGCGATGACGTGCACGCGCCGCTCCCCCACCTGCGCGCGCAGCGTGCGCAGCGCGGCCGGGTAGTCGTAGAGGGCGATGTCGTCCATGGTGTGGCGGTGCATCGCGCGGTTGTACGGGTGCCGGTTGCTCATCCGGTAGTCGAGCGTCCACACGTCCGTGTAGCCCGCGTCCAGCAGGTAGCGGACGAGGTTGGTGTGCTCGGGCATGATGAACATGTCGCTGGACGTGGTGAGCCCGTGGATCACCAGCACGACGTCGCCGGCCGGCTCCCTGAAGAACCGGAGCATGCTCAGGCCCAGGCCGTCCTGGGTGGTGAAGGGGTGCGTCGTGACCGTGGCGTCGGGGACGCCTTCGAGCGTGAACAGCGGGATGGTACGCGCCATGGCGATTCTCCGCGCGGATCAGGACGCCCTCAGCAGGGCGAAGCGGTCGCGAACGTACATCCGCCCCCGGAGCCCGTCAAGGAAGGCCGCGTATCGGCGTCGGGGAAGGCCGCGTATCGGCCCGCATCAATTGAGGAGCTCGGCCAGCGTTCTCGCCGCGCCCGCGACGAGCTTGCCGTACTCGGCGCGCAGCTCCTCCGTCATGCGGCTGGCCGGGGTGGAGACGCTGAGGCTGGCGACGGGGCCGGGGGCGAGGACGGCGGCGGCGACGGCGGCGATGTCGGAGCGCCATTCGCCGCGGTTGTCGGCGTAGCCGCGGGCGAGCACGGCGTCGAGCTCGGCACGCAGGGCGCGCGGGTCGGTGATCGTGGTGTCGGTGTAGCCGGGCAGGTCGCCGAGCGGGCGGTCGAGGTGGGCGAGCACGGCCTTGCCGTTGGCGGAGGCGTGCAGCGGCAGCCTGGTGCCCAGCGGCAGCACGATCCGCAGCGGCTTGTCGGTCTCCAGCCGCTCGATCAGCACGACCGCGTCGCCCTCGGGCACCATGAGGTGGATCGTCTCGCCGGTGCGCTGGCGCAGCTCCTCCATGACGGGCACGGCCGCGTCGCGCAGCCCCAGCTCGGTGCGGCGGGCCACCTGCAACGCCTTGCTGGTGACCTGCCAGCGGGTGACCTCGCCCCCGGCCGGCCTGATCCACCCGGCCTCGTGCAGCGTCTTCAGCGACCGCTGCACGGTGCTCTTGGGCAGGCCGAGCCCGCGCGCCAGCTCGCCCACGCCGACGGGCTGCCGGTCGGCGACCTCTTCGAGGACGCGCAGGGCGTTGATCACGTTCTGCATGCATTGACTCCTCTGGCGGACCGATCTTAATGTTAATGAACCGCACAGCGGCACGCCGTGCCGTGTGATGGCACGGAGGTGGTTCTGACCGTGGGCCGGCACTTCTTGCAGATCCCCGGGCCGACCAACGTTCCCGACCGGGTGCTGCGGGCCATCGCCCAGCCCACGATCGACCACCGGGGGCCCGCGTTCGCCCGGCTCGCGGGCGAGCTGCTCGAACGGCTGAAGACCGTGTTCAAGACCGCGGGGCCCGTCGTCGTCTACCCGTCGTCGGGCACCGGCGCGTGGGAGGCCGCGCTGGTCAACACGCTGTCGCCGGGCGACAAGGTGGTGGCGTTCGGGACCGGGCACTTCTCCGCGCTGTGGTGCGGGATGGCCGAGCGGCTCGGGCTCGTCGTGGACGTCGTGCCGGGCGACTGGCGGCACGGCGCCGACCCGGACGCGCTGGCCGACCGGCTCACGCCCGACGTCGCCGCCGTCATGGTCGTGCACAACGAGACCTCCACCGGCGTCCGCAGCCCCGTCGCCGGGGTGCGCGCGGCCCTCGACCGGGCCGGGCATCCGGCGCTGCTGCTCGTGGACACGATCTCGTCGCTGGGCTCCATGGACTACCGCCACGACGAGTGGGGCGTGGACGTCACCGTCGGCTGCTCCCAGAAGGGGCTGATGCTGCCGCCCGGCATGGGGTTCAACGCCGTCAGCGAGAAGGCGCTGGCCCATCGGGGGCGGCTGCCCCGGTCGTACTGGGACTGGGAGCCGATCATCGCCGCCAACCGGCAGGGCTTCTTCCCCTACACCCCGCCCACCAACCTCCTGTACGGCCTGCGCGAGGCGCTGCTCATGCTGGAGGAGGAGGGCCTGGACGCGGTCTTCGCCCGGCACGACCGGCACGCCGAGGCCACCAGGCGGGCCGTGCGCGGCTGGGGGCTGGAGGTGCTCTGCGCCGACGAGCGCGCGCATTCCAGCTCGCTGACCGCCGTCCTCATGCCGGACGGGCACGACGCCGACGCGGCCAGGCGGCTCATGCTGGAGCGCTACGACCTGTCGCTCGGCACCGGGCTCGGCCGGCTCGCGGGCCGGGTCTTCCGCATCGGGCATCTCGGCCACTTCAACGACCTCATGCTCGCGGGCACGCTCAGCGGGGTCGAGATGGGGCTGGCGGCGGCCGGGGTGCCGATCAAGGAGGGCGGGACGCGGGCCGCGCTGGCGTACCTGGAGGGGGCTCGGTGAGCCTCGCTCGCACGCTGGCTCCGTTGATCGCCGGCGACGTCCGGGACGACCCCTACACCAGGCACCTGTACTCCTCCGACGCCAGCATGTACGCCATCGAGCCGCTGGCCGTCGCCTTCCCCCGCGACGCGGACGACGTCCAGGCCCTGGTGCTGGCGTGCGGCGAGCTGGGCGTGCCGGTGCTGCCGCGCGGCGCGGGCACCAGCCTGGCCGGCCAGACGGTCGGCGCGGCCGTGGTCGTGGACTTCTCCCGGCACATGAACCGCATCCTGGAGATCGACGGCAGGACCGCCCGCGTGCAGCCGGGCGTCGTCCAGGACCAGCTCAACCGGGCCGCCCGCAAGCACGGCCTGATGTTCGGCCCCGACACCTCCACCAGCAACCGGGCCACGATCGGCGGCATGATCGGCAACAACTCCGCCGGCAGCCACTCCGTCCTGTACGGCTCCACGATCGACCACGTGCGGGCGCTGCGCGTGGTGCTGGCCGACGCCACCACGCCCGACCTGGCCACCGACCCCCGGCTCAACGCGGGGGTGGCGGACATCCTGGACGGGCTGGACCTGTCCGGCTTCCCCCGCTTCTGGCGCCACTCCGGCGGCTACCGCCTCGACGCGGTCGCGCAAGGGGGCCTGACCAAGCTGATCGTCGGCTCAGAAGGCACCCTGGCCGTCGTCACCGAGGCCACGGTCGGGCTGGTGGACCTGCCGAAGGCCAAGGCCATCGCCGTCGGCCACTTCACCTCCACCGCCGCCGCCATCGCCGCCACCGCCGACGCCCTCGCCTCCGACGCCGCCTCGGTCGAGCTGCTCGACAAGGCCATCCTCGACCTGTCCCGGCAGCGCGTGGACTACGCCGGGCTCGGCGGCATCCTGGAGGGCGACCCGGAGGCGCTGCTGTTCGTGGAGTTCTTCGGCGACAGCGCCGCCGAGGTGGCCGGCCGGGTGGACGAGCTGGCCGCGCTCTGGAAGGCGAACGGCCACGGCTACCACACGCTGCGCGCCGTCACCGCCGGGCAGCAGGCCGCCGTGCTGAAGGTGCGCAAGGCCGGGCTCGGCCTGCTGATGGCCTCCAGCGTGGGCAGCCGCAGGCCGCTGGCGTTCGTCGAGGACACGGCCGTGCCGCCCGAGCGGCTGCTGCCGTACGTCGAGGAGTTCGCCGCGATCCTCGACCGGCACGGGCTGCGGGCCGGCTTCTACGGCCACTGCTCGGTCGGCTGCCTGCACGTACGCCCGTTCGTCGACCTGCGCGCCCCCGGCGAGATCGGCACGATGCGGGCCGTCGCCGAGGAGATCGCCGACCTCGCCGCCCGGCACGGCGGCGTGAACTCCAGCGAGCACGGCGACGGCCTGGCCCGCTCCGAGTTCAACCGGCGGCTGTTCGGCGAGCCGATCTACGAGGCGATGCGGCGGGTCAAGCAGCTCTTCGACCCGCACGGCCGGCTGAACCCCGGCAAGATCGTGGACGCCCCGCCGATGACCGCGCACCTGCGCGACCCGGCCATGCCCGCGCCGCGACCGCTCGCCACCACCCTCTCCTTCGGCGATGGCGGCATGCACGCCGCCGCCGACCGGTGCATGAACGTCGGCGTGTGCCGCAAGGACGACTCCGGCGTCATGTGCCCGTCGTACATGGCCACCCGCGAGGAGGAGCACTCCACCCGCGGCCGGGCCAACGCCCTGGTCAAGGCCCTGTCGTCGCCGGACCCGCGGCGGGCGCTGGGCGACGAGCGGCTGCGCGGCATCCTCGACCTCTGCCTGGAGTGCAAGGCGTGCCAGTCGGAGTGCCCCCTCGGGGTGGACATGGCGGCCATGAAGAGCGAGTTCCTGCACCAGTACCAGCAGGTCCACGGCGTGCCGCCGCGGGCGCGCGCGTTCGGCGCGATCAGGACGCTCAACCGGCTCGGCTCCGCCACCGCGCCGCTGTCGAACTGGCTGGCCGGCGCCGTGCGCGGCCCCCTCGGCCTGAGCCGGCGCCGCCCCCTGCCCCGCTTCCACCGCGACAACCTCCCCCGCTGGTTCGCCCGCCGCCCGCCGCGCCACTCGGGCAAGGACGTGATCCTGCTCGCCGACTCCTTCACGGCCTACACCGAGCCCGCGATCGGGCGCGCCGCCGTCGAGCTGCTGGAGCGCGCCGGCTACCGGGTCAGCCTGGCCGCCGAAGGCTGCTGCGGCCGCGCCGGCATCTCCAAGGGCCTGCTCGACCGCGCCCGCGCCATGGCCGCCGACCTGGTCACCCGCCTGTCCCGCACCAGCGCGCCGATCGTCGGCCTGGAGCCGTCCTGCCTGCTGACACTCAAGGACGAGTACGCCGCCCTGCTCCCCGGCGACCCGCGCGTCAAGGAGGTCGCGGCCCGCGCCCGGCTCATCCCCGAGCTGCTCACCGAGGCCATCGACGACGGCTCACTCACCCTCGGCGACGCGCTGCGCGGACGCGAGATCCTCCTGCACGGCCACTGCCACGAGAAGGCCGTCACCGGCACCACCGCCACCCGCGAGCTGCTGTCCAGGATCCCCGGAGCCCGCGTGACGGAGCTCGACGCCGGCTGCTGCGGCATGGCCGGCTCGTTCGGGTTCGAGGCCGAGCACTACGACCTGTCCATGAAGATCGGCGCTCTCCGGCTCTTCCCGGCGATCGCCGCCTCCGCACCCGACACGCTGCTCGCGGCCACGGGGGTCTCCTGCCGCCAGCAGATCGCCCACGGTGCGGGCCGCGCCGCCCGCCACCCGGTCGAGCTCATCCACTGGGCGGCCGGCCTGCCATAACGCCTCGGGGGAGATCGGAGTACGCAGTGTCAGCAGAGCTCCTGTCCATTCTCGCCCTCATCGCCATGTTCGTCGTCGCCACGATCTTCCCCGTGAACCTCGGAGCCCTCGCCCTCGTCGGCGCCTTCCTCGTCGGCACCCTCGCCGCCGGCATGGACACCGACGCCATCCTCGACGCGTTCCCCGGCAGCCTGTTCGTGATCCTCGTCGGCGTGACGCTGCTGTTCGCGATCGCCACCAACAACGGGACCGTGGACTGGCTCGTCCGCGCCGCCGTGCACCTCGTACGAGGGCGGCTGGCCGCGATCCCCCTCGTCGTCTTCGCCGTCTCGGCGCTGCTGACGGCCGTGGGCGCGCCCGCGCCCGCCGTCGCGGCCATCCTCGCGCCGATCGCGTTCGGGTTCGCGGCCGACCACCGCATCCATCCCATGCTGATCGGGCTCATGGTCGCGCACGGGACGCAGGCGGGGGCGTTCTCACCGATCAGCGTGCTGGGCGGCATCGTGAACGGGGTCGCCGCCGAATCCCACCTGCCCGGGAACGACCTCGTGCTGTTCGTGTCGAGCTTCGCCTTCAACGCCGCCGCGGCCGTGGCCGTCTTCTTCGTCTTCGGCGGGCGCGACCTCATCCGCCGCGGCACCGTCCCCGCTCCTTCGGACGAGACCGCGACCGGCTCAGGCACTCCGCCCGTCACTGGGACCGTCGCTGGGACCGGCTCTGGGGGCGCGGTCGTCACGCAGCAGGCCACCCCCGCGACCGGGCTGAAGCTAACCCCGCACCAGGCCCTCACCCTGACCGGCATCCTCGTGCTCTGCCTGGCCGTCCTGGCGCTCAAGCTGGACGTCGGCCTGACCGCCGTCACCGTGGCCGTCGTCCTCATGCTCACCTCCCCCAGGTCCGACAAGGGCGCCGTGGAGCGGGTCGCCTGGCCGACCGTGCTGCTGATCTGCGGCGTCGTCACGTACGTGGGCGTGCTCCAGGAGATCGGCACTGTGGACTACGTCGGCTCGGCCGTGGCCGCGATAGGCATCCCGCTGCTGGTGGCGCTGCTCATCTGCTACGTGGGCGGCGTCGTGTCCGCGTTCGCCTCGACCGTGGGCATCCTCGGCGCGCTGGTGCCGCTGGCCGTACCGCTGCTGTCGCAGGGCACGCTCGGGCCGGTCGCGATGATCGCGGCGCTGTCGGTGTCGTCGGCGATCGTGGACGTCAGCCCGTTCTCCACCACCGGCGCGCTGCTGGTGGCCAACGTCAGGGGCATGCACCGCGACGACTTCTACCGCCGGCTGCTGGCCTACGGCGGCGTGATCGTCCTCGTGGGCCCCCTGGCCGCCTGGGCCGTCCTGGTCGTGCCCGGCTGGCTCGGCTAGCCGTCTCGTGCCCGGCCGGCTCGGCCAGCCGCCGCGCCGATACTCATCCGTGATCGCCTGCCGCGAGGATTCTCCTGCGTCCCGACAACAGCAGAGGAATCTTCATGATCAGACGACTCACGGCCACGCTGCTCGCCGCGAGCCTGGCCGCCGCCGCACTCACCGGCGGCCAGGCGGCGCACGCCGCCGCCGCCCCGGCCGACCCGGTCAAGAGCCTGCGCGCGCAGTTCGTGGAGGGCCGCGGCGTGCTGGTCACCGAGACCAGCCGCAGCAAGCTCCCCGGGGACGCGCGGACGGCCCCGACCAGGACCACCGGCACGATCGCCTTCGGCAGGCACGGGGTCGTGGGCGCCGATCTCACCTCGAAGTATCCGCCCTCCCCCGAATTAGGGGACGAGTTGCAGGAGATCGAGCTCGGCCGCACCACCTACGTGCGCGGCTTCTGGTGGGGGCCCCTGCCCGAGGGCAAGAAGTGGATCCTGTTCAACGGCAAGGACTCGTTCTGGGGGCAGGCGCACCAGCGGGCCGACCAGGTGATCGACGTCTTCGACCCCAGAACCCTGCGCCTGCTGCTCGCCAAGGCCACCGTTCGCAAGGGCGGCGAGTACCGCGGCGTCGTGACCAGCAAGGAGCTGTACAAGAAGAGCGAGCTCATGTTCGTGGAGTTCCCCAAGGTCTCCTACCGCCTCTTCCTCGACCGGAACCGGCTGCCGATCCGCCTCGTCACGGAGTACCAGTACACGAGCGTCGGCTACGACAAGGACGGCAACAAGATCAAGGACTCCTACCACCCGCTGGTCGACACGCGATACTCCGGCTACGGCACCATGGTCGCGATCGCGCCGCCGCCGGCCGACGAGGTCGTCGACTTCGACGACCTGGAGATGCCGTCCGGCGAGCAGAGCGACGACGAGCCGCTCACCCTGGACCGCAACTCCATCAGCGCTCGGTGATGTGCTGATCCCGGCCCGCCTGGTAGATCCGGCCGTGCCCGCTCGCCTTCGCCTCCATCACCACGGAGACGGGGCCGGGCTGCCCGGCCGGGGCCAGCGCGGGCCGCAACACCTCGTCCAGCACCCGCTGGATCTCCACGGCCAGCGCCGGGTCCGCGCGCAGCAGGGCCTGCAACCTGATCTGCCACGCCCCGGCCAGCGCCCGCTCGGTGTCGTCGTCGCCGTCCGCACGGGCCTCCAGCACCTGGCCGCGTACGCTCTCCAGCTCCGCCCCGACGGCCTCGACCTCGGCCGGACGGGCCCGCCGCCACAGCGCCACCACGCCGTCGCGGGCCCCCTGCCAGGCGTCGGTGGCCATCGCGGCCACCACGGCGGTGCCCGCCGCCAGCACGATCGGATCCATGCGCCCTCCCGGAAACGTCTCCCCGCGTTCACCGTAGAACGCGAACGGCCCGGCCGCCGCCCCTATCGCCGAGGCCGCGACGGAGGTTTCATCGAAGGCACACCCCCGTCCGCCTGCCTCCGGAGGAGACCATGGCTTACCAGCTCATCGTGCTCTACAACCAGCCGGACAGCGCCGAGGCGTTCGACAAGCACTACGACGAGACGCACGCCCCCATCGCGGCCCGCATGCCGGGCGTGCGCTCCTACACCACCATGCGGCCCGCCCCCACCGGCGGCGAGCAGCCCCCGTACCACCTGGTCGCCGTCCTGACGTTCGACGACCAGCGGGCGTTCGAGGCCGCCGCGGCGAGCGAGGAGGGCAAGGCGGCGGTCGCCGACCTGGCGAACTTCGCCGGCAAGGGCGTCACCCTGCTCACCGGCCCCGCCGGCACGATGGTGTGAACAACACTGGGCGGACCACCCGGCACGCGACCCGCCGCTGCCCCTGCGTCGGCACCCCGGCGGCCGGCAGGATCAGCTCGCGGATCTCCCCGCCACCACAACGGGCGATCCGCCCAGCCCGCACCCGCACCCACACCCACACCCACACCCACACCCACACCCACACCCACCGGCAGGATCCAGCACATCAACCGTCTTCAGGTCGGATGACGCGACCCAGCGGCCACGATCCGGCGAGCGTGCCATCATCCTGGTGACGGATTGTTCGCACCCGAGGCGGCTTTGGTAACCTCCTTGGGTCTTGGTGGGGTGCGGCGGACAGCGCCGCACGGTGCGGCCGACCGAAGCAGAGGTGGGATGGCGGAGTCGCCCGGATCGCAGGACGAGAACACGGGGGCGCGGCGCGGCCGCCGCCCCGTCCGCCCCGACCCGGCCTCCGGCCCCGTCGCCCTCTTCGCCCACCGGCTGTGGGAGCTCAAGGAACGCGCGGGCGACCCGTCCTTCGCCGACATGTCCTCCCGCCTCGGCGCCGCCGCCTCCAAGTCCTCCCTGGCCGCCGCCGCCCGCGGCAACACACTCCCAAGCTGGGAGACGACGTGGGAGTTCGTCCGCGTCCTAGCCGTGGACCGCCTGGGCCAAGACGCCAACGAGGCAAGACGCGAATGGCGCACCCACTGGGAGCAAGCCTCCCGCACCACCACCAGCGCCGCGACCGTTGACCAGGCAGCCAACGCTGCGGGAACTGCGGACCAGAACCCCACAGACACCCCAGAGGAGAAGCCCTCAAGCAACACACCGTCCGAGCAGCCGCCGGACACCCCACCCAGCGCCCACCCCGCGAGCAGCACAACGGGCGCAAGCAACGCGGCGGGCGTCGGCGCCGCAGACAGCACGGCAGGGGCGGGCGGCACGACCGACGCCCGGTCCGCGGGCAGCACGGCAGGCGCCGGACCCGCGGGCGACACAGCAGGCGCGGGCAAGGCGGCGGGCACACGCAGCGCAGCCGACGCAAGCAACGCGGCGGGCACAGGTAGCGAGGCGGGCGCAGGAGAGGGAGAAGCCGCTGCGGCGGGTGCGCCGCGATCCCGCCGGCGTACCCGCCGGAACGCCGTCCTGGCCGGGGCCTGTGCCGTGCTGGGCGCGGGTGCCATCCTGATCGGCTGGGTCCTCCCGCACGTCGTGGACGACACGAGCACCGAGCCCACCACCCACCCCACCCAACCGGCCACCCCGTACGACGACTCGGTCTTCGAGAAGGACGTGACCTACCCGGACGGCTCCGTGGTACGGCCGGGTGAGTCGTTCGACAAGACGTGGCGGATCCGCAACTCGGGCAACGTCCCCTGGCAGGACCGCTACCTCACCCGCATGAACGACACTCCGTGCAAGGCCCCGAAGCGGGTGGGGATCGGCCCGGTGGTGCCGGGCGAGTCGATCGACATCACGGTACGCGTCCGCGCCTCCGACTCCCCGGGCCGCTGCAAGATCTTCTGGAAGATGACCGACGCGCACGGCGCCCCGCTCCTGGCCGCCAAGAAGCCCATCTTCCTCGACGTCACGGTGGCCTGAGCCGTCGGGCCCGAGTGCCTGCCGCGGGCATCAGAGCGGCGGCCCGCGGCAGGCAGCACGGCGGGTCAGCGGTAGGCGGTGGCCTGGAGGGTGTAGAGGTCGGCGTAGAGGCCGTTGAGGGCCATCAGGGTGTCGTGGTCGCCGTGTTCGGTGATGCGGCCGTGGTCGAGGACGTAGATGCGGTCGGCGTAGCGGACGCTGGCCAGGCGATGGGTGATGAGCAGGACGGTGCGGCCGTCGGCGTGGTGGCGGATGCGTTCGAACAGGGCGTGTTCGGCGCGGGCGTCGAGTGCGGCGGTGGGTTCGTCGCAGATGAGCAGGTCGGCGTCGCGGTGGAAGCCGCGGGCGACGGCGATGCGCTGCCATTGGCCGCCGGACAGCTCGCATCCGTCCTTGAAGCGGCGATCCAGCAGGGTGCGGTAGCCGTGCGGGAGGGCGGTGATGACCTCGTCGGCGCCGGCGACGGCGGCGGCGCCGTGCAGGGCGGGTTCGCCCTTGTCGGTGCCCATGGTGATGTTGTAGCGGGCGGTCAGGGGCCAGCGGGTGTGGTCCTGGGCGATGACGGCGGTGCGCCGGCGCAGGGCGTCGGGGCTGACCTGGCGCAGGTCGGTGTCGTCCCAGTGGACGGTGCCGGTGTCGGGTTCGTACAGGCCGGCGAGGATCTTGGCCAGAGTGGTCTTGCCGGAGCCGTTCTCGCCGACGAAGGCGATGACCTCGCCCTGTTTGATCTCGATGGACACCTCGCGCAGGGCGGGGGTGGCGGCGCCGGGGTAGGTGAAGGTGACCTCTGAGGCGGTGACGCGTTCGAAGCCCTCGGGGACGGGGGCCGGGCGCGGGACGGACAGGCGGCGTTCGGCCTCGGCGCAGAAGTCGAGGAAGTCGGTGAAGTAGAGGCCCTCCTCGTAGAGGTGGTTGGTGGCGTACATGAGGTTGCCGAGCGAGGTCTGGCCGGAGCGGATGGCGAGGACGGCGGTGCCCGCGACGGCGAGCGGGATGGCGGCCACGGCCAGCAGGACGCCGAGCGCGACGTAGACCAGCGCCGTGCCGAGGCCGCCCAGGGCCTCGCCCACGAGTTTGGCCACCGTCTGGCGCCGGGCGAGGCCGAGCATGACGTCCTGCTCGGCCCGGGCGACCGCGTCGTACATGCGGAGGAGGAAGCCGCGCATGGTGAAGGCCCGCACCTCGGCGGCGGGGCCGCGCTCGGCCAGGAGCTGACCGATGATCCACTTGCGGCGGCGGGCCGGGATGAGCGCGTACATGGTGGAGTAACGCATGCGGGCGCTGCGGACGGCGGCCCAGGCGTCGGGCAGGACGGCGAGGAGGAGGAGCGGCAGCAGGACGGGGTGCAGGACGCCGAGGACGCCCGCGGCGGCCACGATGCCGATGGCGGCGGTGACGACGTCGATGGCCGAGGCGACGACCGAGTCGGCCATGGCGACGCCGCGGCTGCTGGCACGTTCCATGGCGTCGTGGAAGTCGGGGTCGTCGTAGGCGACGAGCTCCACCTGGCTGGTCAGGCCGTAGAGGCGCTCCTCGGTGAGGCGGGCGATCTGCGGGGTGAGGCGGGCCTGCGCCCAGCCCGCGCCGGACTGGGTCGCCGTGCGCAGCACGGCGGCGGCGCCGACGAGGGTGAGGGCGGGCAGGGCGGCCATGACGCGGCCGGGGGTGGGGCCCTCGCTGAACAGGGCGGTCAGGACGCCGGTGGTGGCCAGCAGGCCGAACGCGGTGAACACCCCTCCCAGGAGGTTGAGGACGACGGTGGCCAGGGTGTCGCGGGGGCTCGCCTGCCAGGCCATGCGCATGGCGTGGCCGACGAGGGAGGGCAGCCTCCTGGCGATGGTGAGGAAGCCGACCTCCGCCATCTTGTCGGTGTGGGCGTACCAGGTGGAGAAGGAGATCTCGCCGAGTTCGAGCGGCTCATTCTGCATGCACTGAGTGTGCACGTGACCACCGACAGTTTCCGGCACCCCGGCAGAGCGGCCATATCACCGTGATAGGGGCAACTTGCTACGTCTCCCCGAGGAGGTGGTGCGCATACCGTCACAACACCCCCAACTCCCGGAGGAGGCTCCGTGTCAAGACCGCTCCGCATCACGCTCTCCGCCGCCCTGAGCCTGGCGTTCCTGCTGGTCACCGCGCCCGCTCAGGCCACCGCCCTGGTCACGGTGCTCAGGTACGACGCCGGCCGCGCCGCCGAGTTCAGCGCGACCGTCGACCAGGCGGCCCAGGTCTGGAACGCCAACGTCGCCAACGTGCGGCTCATGCGCGGCACGCCCGCCCACTTCGTCGTGTACGCCGACAACGGCTGGCCCCGCGCCCTGCCCACCAGCCTGGGCCGCGGCACCGTCTGGATGGGCCGGCAGGCCGTGAACCAGGGCTACTACCCGCTGCGCATCGCCACCCACGAGATCGGCCACATCCTGGGGCTGCCGGATCGGCGCACCGGCCGCTGCTCCGACCTGATGTCGGGGTCGAGCGCGCCCACGAGCTGCACGAACGCGACGCCCAGCGCCGCCGAGCGGGCCGAGGTGGACCGGAACTTCGCCGGGGCGACGCCGCTGGTCGAGTTCGGGCGGCTGCACGAGGAGCGGTGAGCCCTGAGGTGGTGAGTCCCCCCTGAGGTGGCGAGTCCCCCCTGAGGTGGTGAGTCCCCCCTGAGGTGGTGAGTCCCAAGGTGGAGGGCCGGTGGCGCGGGTGCCGCGCCACCGTCCCCTCAAGGCGCGCCCTGGGCTCAGGCGCACGTGTAGCCGGACGGCAGGGAAGTGTCACCGTTCGGGCGGGTGCCCTGGAAGCCGAACGACGTGCTCGCCCCCGCCCCCAGCGCCCCGTTGTGCGCGGCGTTCCGCACGGTGACGGTCTGGCCGAAGGTGCTGAACGTGCCGTTCCAGCCGCCGCTGAGCGCGTGCCCCGGCGGCAGCGTGAAGGTGACGGTCCAGCCGGTGCGGGCCGCCGTCCCGGTGTTGGTGACGGTCACCTGGATGACGTACCCGTTGCCCCACTGGCTCTGTGTGGACGGCGTGGCCGTGCAGCCGCTGCCCGTGCCGCCGCCCGTGGTCGTCAGGGTGACGGTGCCGGAGCGGGCGGAGCGGTTGCCGGCCGCGTCGCGCGCGTACACGGCGAAGGTGTAGGACGTGTTCGCCGTCAGGCCGGTCAGTGCGGCCGAGGCGGTGGCGGAGGTGGCCGCCGTCGTCTCGGCCGAGCCCTGTAAGCGGACCACGTCGTAGCCGGTCACGCCCACGTCGTCGGTGGAGGCCGCCCAGGTGAGGGTGACCGAGGAGGAGGTGACGGCGGAGGCGACGGGGGTGCCGGGCGTGCTGGGCGGGCTGGTGTCGTCCCCGCCGGCCGGCTCGTACGTCAGGCCGAACCCCTGCGGGAACAGCGGCGTCTTGCCGTCACCCGCGTTGATCGGCTGCTGGGAGGCGCTGCTCATCCAGGTCATGGGCAGCTTGCCGGTCGGCTGCGCGGCCCCGAACAGGACGTCGGCGACGCCCTGCCCCTCGGTGCCCGGCAGCCAGGCGGCCACCAGCGCGTTCCAGCCGGGAAGCTGGGCGGCGATGTCGAGGGGGCGGCCGGAGACGAGCACCACGACGACCGGGACGCCGGAGGCGCGCAGGGTGTTGATGGTGTTCAGGTCGGTGCTGTCGAGGCCGAGGCCGCCGGGGCGGTCGCCCTGGGTCTCGGCGTACGGGGTCTCGCCGACGACGGCGATGGCGGCCCGGTAGGAGCCGTCGATGCCGCTGCCGTCGCGGCTGTAGGTGACGGTGGTGCCGGAGCCCACCGTGTTCCTGATGCCCTGGAGGATGGTGGTGCCGGTCGTGATGGCGCCGGAGGAGCCCTGCCAGGAGATCGTCCAGCCGCCGCTCTGGTTGCCGATGTCGTCGGCGCTCTTGCCGGCCACGAACAGCTTGCCGCCGCTCTTGGCGAGCGGCAGCAGGTTGCCCGCGTTCTTCAGCACGACCTGCGACTTCGCGACCGCCTCGCGGGCCAGCGCGCGGTGCGCCGCGCTGCCGACGGTGGAGGTGTACGACCGGTCCGTGCGCGGCTTCTCGAACAGCCCGAGCTCGAACTTCTTGGTCAGGACGCGGCGCACCGCGTCGTCCACGCGGGCCGTCGTGACCCGCCCGGCCTGCACCTCGGTACGCAGCAGGTCGATGAAGCGCCGCCACTCGACGGGCACCATGACCATGTCGATGCCGGCGTTCACGGCGGTGCGCACGTCCTGGGCGGAGGTGCCGGGCGAGCCGTCGATCTGGTCGATGCCGTTCCAGTCGGAGACCACGAACCCGTCGAAGCCCAGCTCGCCCTTGAGCACCGTGCTGATGAGGTACTGGTGTCCGTGCAGCTTGGCGCCGTTCCAGCTGCTGAAGCTGATCATCACGGAGCCGACCCCGCGCTCGACGGCCTCCTTGAACGGCGGCAGGTGGATCGCCCGCAGCTCGGCCTCGGACAGCTCGGTGTTGCCCTGGTCGGTGCCGCCGGTGGTGCCGCCGTCGCCGACGTAGTGCTTGGCGGTGGCCAGGACGGAGGCGGGGCCGTTCAGCGCGCTGCCCTGCATGCCGGTGATGATCGAGGCCATCGACGAGGGCAGGTCGGGGGTCTCGCCGAACGACTCGTACGTGCGGCCCCACCGGTCGTTGCGGGCCACGCACAGGCAGGGCGCGAAGTTCCAGTCGATGCCGGTGCCGGACACCTCCTCGGCGACGGCCCGGCCGATCCGCTGGGCGAGGGCGGGGTCGCGGGTGGCGCCGAGGCCGATGTTGTGCGGGAAGATCGTGGCGCCGTAGACGTTGTTGTGCCCGTGGACGGCGTCGACGCCGTAGATCACGGGGATGCCGAGGGGCGTGGCCAGGGCGGCGTTCTGGTACCTGTCGTACATGTCCGCCCAGCCTGTCGCCGTGTTCTGCGACGGCGCGGACCCGCCGCCCGACAGCACCGAGCCGAGCCGGTACGTGGTGACGTCGGACTCGCTGACCGACCCGCGCTCGGCCTGCGTCATCTGGCCGAGCTTCTCATCCAGCGACATCCGGGACAGGAGATCGGAGACGCGCGTGGCGACGGGGAGGGCCGGGTCCTGATACGGGAAGGCGGCGGCCTGGGCCGCCACGGTGGTGCCGGGTGCCGCGGTGAGGGCCGCGGCGGCGAGCATCAGCGCGGCGGCCCTGCTCGTCCATCTTCTGCTCGGGTTGCTCATTGGCACGCTGCTCCGCGCTCGGCTCGACGGGGTGATTTGGGAGCGCTCCCAAACGCACTGTAGGTGACAACTGCCGAGTTTCCCGGTGACGCGGCCGCCGCCACCCCCGCATTCCCCGGGCACCAGGGAAAACGGGGCCCGATCGGGTGAAAGTTTCATCGCCGCTTTACCGCCTGTGAGGACCTGCCGATAATGCGAGCAGGAAAGCGCTTTCCGATCGACCGACACCTACCGGAGACCATGCGGAGAGCACCATGTCCTTCACCGCGTCACGCCCCTCGCTCTGGGTCGCCGTCCTCGCGGCCGCCCTCCTCCTGCAACCGGCCGGGGCGCAGGCCCGGGCGGTGGCCGACGCCCCCACCGGGTTCGCCGCCGTCAACGCGCTCGGCCAGAACGGCACCACCGGCGGCGCCGGCGGCAGGACCGTGACCGCGACCGACGCCGAGCAGTTCCTGGACTACATCGACAGCCTCGAACCCCTCACCATCCGGGTGTCGGGCACGATCGAGATCGAGAGCAAGCAGGGCGTACGCCCCAACAAGACGATCGTCGGCGTCGGCACCACCGGCCACATCACCGGCGGCGGCCTCGACTTCTACCGGTCGTACAACGTGATCGTGCGCAACCTCCGCTTCACCGACGCGGAGGACGACGCGATCAACATCGGCCAGAACTCCCACCACATCTGGATCGACCACAACACCTTCTCCGGCGCCGTGGACGGATCGGTCGACATCGTCCGGGGCGCCGACTACGTCACCGTCTCCTGGAACCACTTCGACCACTCCGACAAGTCGATGCTGATCAGCCACTCCGACGGCGCCGCCGGCACCGACGTCGGCCACCTCAAGGTGAGCATCCACCACAACTTCTTCGACCACAGCAGGCAGCGGCACCCGCGCATCCGCTTCGGCGAGCCGGTGCACGTCTACAACAACTACTTCCTGGGCAACGAGTTGTACGGGGTGGCCTCGACCGAGAACGCCGGCGCCGTCGTCGAGGGCAACTACTTCGAGAACGTGCCGCACCCGCTCTACTCGGCCAGTGGGTACGGCGACAGCGGCCCCGGCCGGGCCGTGCAGCGCGACAACATCTTCGTGGGCTCGGGAGCGCCCGAGGTGGCGGGCACCGTGGTCGAGCCGCGCACGTACTACTCCTACACCCTCGACCCGCCGCAGACGGTCCCGGCGGCGGTCCGGGCGGGCGCCGGTTACGGGAAGATCACGCCGACGGCGCTGATAGGGGCATGAAACCGTCATCAGTCGATCAACACCACTGAAGTCGTCCCGGTCCACCGCAAGTGCGCCCGATAACGTGCCCGATGTCCGCAAGCAGCGGCAACACGACCGGCCTCGGGGGAGCTCATGTCGGGTGGATGGACACGGCGCGCCCTCCTGCGCGCGGCCGGCGGGGCGGCACTGGGCACCGGGCTCGCCACCGGGATGCCTCCCGGCCCGGCCGAGGCGGCCGCGCGGCCCGCGGACCTGCGGGCCCGGTGGCGGGCCCTGCTGCTCGGCGAGGGCTTCGACCGCGGCGCGGAGCCGTACCGGAGCGGGCTGGCGGAGCTCGGCCGGGCGGCGTCCCGGCACGGGGAGTCGATGCGCCCGCGACCGGGTGCGCTCTGGCGCGGCCTGCCCTACGCGGGCCCGCCCGCGATCGGGATCGCCCAGCGGCACGGCCTCGCCTCCATGGCGCCGGCCGCGATCGGGATCAGGCACCACGAACTCGCCTACGCCGGCCCTGCGGGGATCGGGATCACCCAGCAGCACGACCTCGTCCAAGCGGGCGCGCCCGCCGACCTGGGCGCGTTGTCGGGCAACCTGCACGAGAGCTTCACCCGGCTGAGGGTGATGGCCGAGGCGTACGCGCAGCCCGGCACCGGCGTGACCGGCGACGCCGCGCTGGGCCGGGCCGTGCTGGCGGGCCTGGACCACCTGCTGGCCGACGTCTACCGCCCCGGCACCACCCCGTACGGCAACTGGTGGCACTGGCAGATCGGCGGCCCGCAGGCGCTGCTGGACACGGCCCTGCTCATGTCGAGCCAGACGAGCGGCCGCAGGGCGGCGGCGTGCTGCGCGGCGGTGGACGCGTTCGTGCCGGGCTCGGCGGTGGGCAGCTACACGGGCAGCAGCACGGGCGCCAACCGGGTGGACCTGTGCCGGGTGCTGGCGCTGCGCGGCGTCCTCGGCGGCGACGGCGCGCGCATCCAGCTCGCCAGGGACGCGCTGACCCCCGTGTTCGTCCCGGTCACCGAGGGCGACGGCTTCTACGCCGACGGCTCCTTCATCCAGCACCGCTACGTCCCCTACATCGGCGGTTACGGCACGGCGCTGTTCAGCGGCGTCGCGATGCTGGGCGCGCTGCTGCGCGGCACCGCCTGGGACCTGGACGGACCCGAGCTGAGGGCGTTCCTGGGGACGGTGGACGAGGCGGTCGCGCCGTTCGTCTACAACGGGCTGCTCATGGACAACGTGGCCGGGCGCGGCATCAGCCGGGCCGGCCAGAGCGACCACACGCGGGCGCAGGGCATGCTCGCCTCGATCGCGCTGCTGGCGGAGGTGGCCGGGGGCGAGCGCGGGGAGCGCTGGCGGGCCATGGTGAAGGGCTGGCTGGAGCGGGGACGGCCGGTGGCCGCGAACCGGTCGCTGGGCGTCGCCCGTACGGCGAGGCTCCTGGCCGTGTCCGGCGGGAAGGGGCAGGCGGCGGCCGAGCCGGTGGGGCACCGGCTGTTCCCCAGCATGGATCGCGCGGTGCACCGGCGGCCCGGCTGGGCGGCCTCGGTGAGCATGGCGTCGCGGCGGGTGGCGCACTACGAGTACGGCAACGGCGAGAACGCGCGGGGCTGGCACACGGGCGCCGGCTGGCTGTCGTGGTGGGGCGACGGGTTCGGGGCCGACCAGTACGCGGACGCGTTCTGGGCGACGGCGGACCCGTACCGGCTGCCGGGGATCACCGTGTCGGCGCGGCGGCTGGCCGACGGCGAGGGCGGCGCGTGGGGGCTGCCGCGTCCGGACGCCGCCTGGGTGGGCGGGACGACGGACGGGGAGTTCGCCGCGGTGGGGCAGGACCTGCGGGGGCTGGGCGGCACGCTGACGGCCAGGAAGGCGTGGTTCTTCCTGGACGACTGCGTGGTGTGCCTCGGGGCCGGCATCACGTGCGCGGACGGGGCGCCGGTGGAGACCGTGGTGGACAACCGCAATCTGGGGGCGCGCGGCGAGGCCGCCGTCCGGGTGAACGGCGAGCGCTGGAACACTGAGGCGGCGAAGGCCGGCGGCCACGGGTGGGCGGGCGCCGCGCGGGGACGGCGGGCCGGGGTCACCTGGATGCACGTGCCCGGCCACGCCGGCTACGTCTTCCCCTCCCCCGCGGACGTGCACCTCCTGCTGGAGGCGCGGACCGGCTCCTGGCGGGACGTGAACGCCGGCGGCTCCCCCGACCCGATCACCCGCCGCTACCTGACGATGTGGCTGGACCACGGCCGCGACCCGGCCGGCGCGGCCTACGCGTACGTGCTCATGCCCGGCGCCACCGCGCAGGCGACCCGCGCCAGGGCGGCAGCAGGGGGCCGGCTGCGGATCCTGGCCAACGACCGGGACGCGCAGGCGATCAGGGTGCCGGAGCTGGGCCTGACGGCGGCGAACCTGTGGGCGCCGGCCCGCGTGGGCCGGATCGCGGCCAGCGCTCCGGTGTCCGTGCTCGTCCGCGAGCGCGCCGACGGCACCGCGCAGCTCTGCGTCTCGGACCCGCCGCGCGGCGCCGCCGCGCTCGCGCTCACCTGGGACCGCCCGGTACGCGAGGTGCTGTCGGCCCCACCGTCGGTCCGGGCGGCCGGCACGGGCGACTCGTTGCGCCTGACCTTCGGCGACCTGCGCGGCACGGCGGGCGCCACCCAGAAGATCACGGTCTCCCTGGCGTGACACCCGCGGGCCCGCCATCACCCGGGGCCGACGCCAGCCGGCGTTCTACCGCAGGGCCCCGGGGTCGCGCTCTCCCGGCCTGACCACGGCGGACAGCAGGCGGTCGGCCTCGGCGGCGATGCGCGGCAGGTCGGCCGCCGGCTCCTCGGAGCGGGCCAGCAGCATGCCGCCCTCGCACAGCGCGCCGAAGACGAGCCGGGCGCGGGCGTCGAGGTCGCCGTCCGGCGCCAGCCCGGCCGCGACGGCCAGGCTCAGGCCGTCGCGCAGGATGCGCAGCATGTGATCGTGCTCGATCGCCCGCACGGTCTCCCACCCGAGGACGGCGGGCGCGTCGAGCAGCACGATCTGCCGGAACCCGGGGTCGAGGCAGTGCTCCAGGAAGGTGCGGCAGCCGCGCCGCAGCGCCGTCCACACGTCGTCCTCCTCGGCGGCGACGGCGAGCAGCTTGGCGTCCACCGCCTCCAGCTCGGCCACGAACGCCGCCCGGAACAGCTCCGCCTTGCCGCCGAAGTGGTGGTAGGCGGCCCCCTTGGTCACTCCGGCGGCGGCGGCGACCGCGTCGATCGAGGTGGGCGCGTATCCGGCGGCGCCGAACCGCTCCCGCGCGGCCCGCACCAGCCGCCCCGTGGTCTCGTCGGAACGCTCTGCCTGGGTCCGGCGGATCATCGTGCTCCCGTTGACTTACATACTCGCGGTACGTAACTTCGAACATAGTTACGTACTCGGAGTATCTCAGTGGAGCGCTCATGTCACCACCGCACATCGCCGTCTACGGCGCCACCGGCCACACCGGCCGCCTGGTGGCGGCCGACCTGCACGACCGGGGCATGCAGGTCGTCCTGGCCGGGCGCGACGGCAACAGGCTCAAGACCCTGTCCGAGGAGCTGGGCGGCGCCCGCGTGCACCAGGCCGCGATCGACGAGCCCGCCGCGTTACGCGACCTCGCCGGTTCGGCGGACGTGCTGATCCACTGCGCGGGCCCGTTCACGGACACCGGCGCGGCGCTGGCCACGGCCGCCGCCGAGGCCGGCTGCCACTACGTGGACCACGCGCTCGAGCAGCACCACACGAAGTGGATGTTCGAGGCGATGCAAGGCCCAGCCCGCGCGGCCGGCATCACCATGGTCACGGCCATGAGCTTCTACGGCGGGCTGGGCGACCTGCTCGCCGGGGCCGCCGCCACCGGCCTGACCGGGATCGACCGGGTGATCACCGCGTACGCGGTGTCCGGCTGGCGGCTGACCACGGGGGCCAGGAAGACGGCCGAGCTGCTGTTCGCCGACACCCGGCGGATCACGTACACCGACGGCGCCGAGCACGTCGGCTATGTGGAGCCGCGCAACGCCGTCTTCCCGTTCCCGCCGCCGCTCGGGCCGCGCACGATGATCGCGCCGGTGCCGTTCCCCGAGGTCGTCACGGTGCCCAGGCACGTGGCGGCGCGGCAGGTCGAGGCGCAGCTCACGGCGCACACGTTCGAGGAGGAGCAGGCGTTCACCAGCGAGCACGTGGACGCCCAGACCAGGGCGGGCTCGCAGTTCACGGTCGCCACGCAGGTGATCACGGAGGGCGGCGGCGGCCGGGCCGGCCAGGCGCGCGGGCAGGACCTGTGGCGCATGAGCGCGCTGGCCTCGGTCGAGGCGGCCGTCCGGCTGGCCGGCGGGCGGGGCCCGGGTCCGGGCGTCTTCGGCCCGGCCGAGGCGTTCCCCGCCGAGCCGTTCCTGCGGGACCTGGAGCGGCTCGGCCTGTTCCGGCTCACCTTGCAGGAGGCGAGATGATCCCGGCCACCTTGCAGGAGGAGAGATGATCATGCCCACTTCGGAGGAGGAGAGATGATCCTGGTCACGGGGGCGGCCGGCGGGCGGCAGGGCTCGACCGGGCGGCACGTCGTGGAGCTGCTGCTGGAGCGCGGCGAGAAGGTACGCGCCTTCGTGCGCGCCGACGACCACCGGGCCGCCGCGCTGCGCGAGCTGGGCGCGGAGGTGGTGGTGGGCGACCTGCGCGAGATCTCCGACGTCCGCCGCGCCATGCGCGGGATCAGCCGGGCGTTCTTCACCTATCCGGTCACGGCGGGCCTGATGGACGCGACCGCCGCGTTCGCCGCCGCCGCCAAGGAGGAAGGGGTGGCGCGCGTCGTCGAGGTGTCGCAGCTCGACGCCCAGCCCGAGGCGGGCACGCCGCGGATGCGCCGGCACTGGCTGTCGGAGCAGGTCTTCGACTGGGCCGGGGTGGGCGCGGTGCACCTGCGGGCGGCGGTGTTCTTCGAGAACCTGGCCGTCGTCGTGGCCGCCGCGGGCCGGCTGGCGCTGCCGCTGGGCCCGCCCACGACGCGGATCCCGCTGGTCGCCGCCGAGGACGTGGCCCGCGTGGGGGCCGGGCTGCTGCTCGATCCGGCTCCGGCCGACCCGGTGTGCCCGGTGACGGGCCAGATGTCCACCGCCGGGGAGGCGGCGCGGGCGCTCGGCGTCGAGTACGTGGACGTGCCGCCCGACGAGTGGGAGGCGGGGGCGATGGACGTGTACGAGGACGCGTACGCGGTCGAGCACCTGACCCACCTGTGGGCGCTCTTCCGCTTCATCGGCACCGGCGACCACCCGCTCTACCGGGTCACGGAGACCATCGAGCGGTATGGCGGCCGGCCTCCCCTGACGCTGCGGGAGTTCGCGGCCGGATAGCCGACCCCTTTTCCGACAAGATCGCGCCATGTATGGTCAAGGAAAGAAAGTTTCACCCATGGAGGAAGAGTGGGCAAGAAGCTTCACCTGCTGGCGCTCCCCCTGGCCGCCGCCGCCGTGACCGCCCTCGGCGCCCCGGCACACGCCGCCACGGGGTACGACCGGTGCCAGGACGGCTACTACTGCATGTTCTCGGGCCTCGACGGCACCGGCGACATCATCCAGATCAAGACCGACACCCCCGACCTGGCCGCGCTCGGCATGGCCGACCGTGCCAAGTCCGACTGGAACCGTACCGACTCCTGGATCCACCTCTACTCCGAAGCCGGCTACGGCGGCTGCTCCGCGGTGACCCAGCCGCGCGACAAGGGCAACTTCTTCGTCAGCTTCCGCGACTTCTTCGACTCCGTCCGCTTCGACGGCGCGAACGGCCCGTCCTGCTTCGCCACGTTCAAGGGCTCGGTGTCCGACTCGCACGGCTGACCGGAAAAGAGAAACCCCCGGCCGGAAGGGCCGGGGGTTTCCTCATGCGGCGGTGATCAGGAGGTGAAGCCGACCTCGCCCCAGTTGAAGTACTTGTAACCGGGCGCGCCGTAGTTCGCGACCGTCTTCTTCACGGCGCGGATGTCCGGGAGCTGGTACAGCGGGATGGTGTGCACCATGTCCCAGATCAGCTTGTCGGCGGCGTTGGCCAGCTCGGCGGCCTTGGCCGGGTCGGTGGCCTTGCCGACCGCGTCGATGGCGGCGTCCACGGCCGGGTCGTTCGACTTGGGGAAGTTGCTCTCGGAGCCGGTCTTGTAGATCTGGGGCAGACCGCCGAACGGCAGCGGCGTGCCGATCCAGGAGAACGCCACCAGGTCGAAGTCGCCCTTGATGATGAAGTCGGTGAAGAACTTGTCGACCGGGACGGTCTTGACCTCGACCTTGACCCCGGCCTCCTTCAGCATGGCCTGGGTGAGCTCGCTCTCCGTCTTCGAGGTCGGCGTCGAGGCCGGGATGACGAAGTCGAGCGAGAGCTCCTTGCCGTCCTTCTTGCGGACCTCGCCCTCCTGCTTCCAGCCGGCCGCGTCGAGCAGCTGCTTGGCCTTCTCCAGGTTGTACTTGCCGAGGTCACCGGAGTTGTCGACGTAGCGCTTGTCGTTGTTCATGAAGACGTGGTTGCCGAGCGTCTGGATCGGCCACTCCATGTCCTTCAGGTCCGACTGCGTGATCACGTCACGGTTGATCGCGTACTGGATCGCCTGGCGGACCGACTTGTCCTTCAGGAACTCGCTCTGGTTGTTGACCGTGATGTGCCGCCAGTTCGGGCTGAGCGCCTTGCGGATCTCGGCGTTCGGCACCTCCTTGGCCCGCTTCAGGTCGGCCGGGCTGCCGCTCGGGATGTCCACGGCGTCGAGCTCGCCGTTGGCGAACGCGTTGACCTCGGCGGACGGGTCGGGGATGGCACGGAAGATCAGCTTGTCGAGCTTGGCCTTCTTGCCCCACCACTTGTCGTCACGCACGAGCGTGAGCGTCTTGGTGCCCTCGTCGATGGACTCGACCTTGAACGGGCCCGCGGTGACCGGGATCTTCTGCAGGTAGTCCTTCTCGACCGCCTCGGGCGAGCCCATGTGCTCGGCCGGGAACAGCCACGAGGTGGCCCGGGTGAACAGGCCCTGCCACTCGAGGTACGGCTCCTTGAAGGTGACGACCGCGACCTTGTCCGAGTCGCCCTTCTCGATCGACTCGATCTTGTCCCAGCCGTCGGTGGAGGCCGGCTTGAACTTCTTGTTCTCGCCGTTGTTGGCCTTCCACTCCGCCTGAAGGTCCTTGTACGTGATCGGCGTGCCGTCCGACCACGTGGCCTTCTCGTTGAGCGTGTAGGTGACGACCTGCTTGCCGTCCTTGGTCTCGTTCTTGATGTCGGTGACGTAGTCGGGGTTCGGCGTGAACTCCGCGTTCTCGTCCGACAGCATGAGCTGCGGCATGATCGGGTCGAGCATGACGGCGGTGTCGCGCTGGTTGCCGTCGACGTGGTTGCCGTTCCACTGGGTCGGCCACTGGCCGATGGAGAGGGTGAAGGTGCCCCCGTCCTTCACCTGCTCGTACGGAACGGGGTTGATGGCGACCGACGGCGTGGACGCCATCTGCTCCTGAGCCTGCTTCGACTGCTCGGCGTTCGGCTGCTTGTTCTGCGAACCGCCGCCTCCGCCACAAGCGGCCACGGCCAGGGCCAGGACCGCCAGCCCAGCGGCCGCACGGTAACGAACCTTCACTCTTCCTCCTGATTATCCGAGGCCGTGATGACCTCGATCTCCTCCGCGTAGTGGCAGGCGGCGCCGTGATCGACGACGTTCGCCAGCCGGGCAACCGAGGGCTCCTCGTCCACACACCGCCGGCGCTCGGCCTCGCTGAGCCGGGCGAACTTGGGGCAGCGGGTGCGGAACCTGCATCCAGACGGCGGGTCGGCCGGGCTGGGCAGGTCGCCTTCGAGCAGGATCCGCTTGCGGGTGCGTTCCATCTCGGGGTCGGGCAGCGGGATCGCCGACAGCAGCGCCTGCGTGTAGGGGTGCGCGGGACGGTCGTAGACGTTCGCGACCGCCCCGATCTCGGCGATCCTGCCCAGGTACATGACGGCCACACGATCGGCCAGGTGCCGGACCACGGCCAGGTCGTGCGCCACGAACAGGTAGGACAGGCCCAGCCTGTTCTTCAGCTCCTCCAGCAGGTTGATCACGCCTGCCTGGATGGAGACGTCGAGCGCCGACACGGGCTCGTCCAGCACCAGCAGCTTCGGCTCCAGGGCCAGCGCGCGGGCGATGCCGATGCGCTGGCGCTGGCCTCCGGAGAACTGCTGCGGGTAACGCTCGGCGTGCTCCGGCGCCAGGCCGACGAGCCGCAGCAGCTCGGCGACCTTGGCGGCCACGTCCTTCCTGCCGTGCGCGCGCAGCGGCTCGGCGATGATGTCGCCGACCGGCATGCGCGGGTCGAGCGCGGCCATCGGGTCCTGGAAGACGATCTGCAGGTCCCCGCGCAGCGCCTTGCGCGCGGTCTTGTCCAGCTTGGCGCTGTCCTTGCCGAGCACGACGACCCGGCCGTCCTGCGGCGGTTCGAGCTGCATGATCTGCTGCAGCGTGGTGGTCTTGCCGCAGCCCGACTCGCCGACCAGGGCCAGCGTCTCGCCCTCGGCGATGTCGAAGCTGATGCCGTCCACCGCGAACACGGTGCCGACGCGGCGCTTGAAGATCGCGCCCTTCATCAGCGGGTAGTGCTTCTTCATGCCGTCGAGCTCCAGCACGGTGGCGCGCTCGGTGCGCGGCACGCGGACGACGTCGCTCGGCGGGATGACCGGCACCGGGAACACGTCGGCGCCCGTGAGCCCCTTGTGCTCGATCTCGTGCGCGCGGATGCAGGCGACGTGGCGCCCGCCGCCGAACGGCGTCAGCGGCGGCTCCTCGTCGTCGCACATGTCCACCTTCATGGGGCAGCGCGGCGCGAACGGGCAGCCCGGCGGCAGCGAGGCGGGCGAGGGCGGGTTGCCCTCGATGGGCACGAGCGGCCCCTCCTCGCCGTCCACCCGGGGGATCGAGGCGAGCAGCCCCATCGTGTACGGCATGCGCGGCCGGTAGTAGATGTCGTCCACCGGCCCCTGCTCGACCGGGCGGCCCGCGTACATGACGAGCACCCGGTCGGCCATGCCGGCGATGACGCCCAGGTCGTGGGTGATCATCACGATGCCGGCGCCGGTCTCCCGCTGCGCGGTCTTGAGCACCTCCAGGACCTGCGCCTGGATGGTGACGTCGAGCGCGGTGGTCGGCTCGTCGCAGATGAGCAGGTCGGGGTCGTTGGCGATGGCCATGGCGATCATCGCGCGCTGCCGCATGCCGCCGGAGAACTCGTGCGGGAACGCCTTGGCCCGCAGGTTCGGGTTGGGGATGCCGACGAGGTCGAGCAGCTCGACGGCGCGCTTGGCGGCCTTGTCCTTGGCCATCTTCTGGTGGACGCGGACGGCCTCGGCGATCTGGTCGCCGATCGTGTAGACGGGCGTGAAGGCCGACAGCGGATCCTGGAAGATCATGCTGATGGCCTTGCCGCGCACCTTGACCAGCTCGTCTTCCTTCATGCCGAGCAGCTCGCGGCCGTGCAGCTTCACCGAGCCACTGACCACGGCGTTCTGCGGCAGCAGGCCCATGACGGCGAGCGAGGTCACGGACTTGCCGGAGCCCGACTCGCCGACGATGCCGAGCACCTCGCCGCGCTCGACCTCGTAGCTGACGCCGCGCACGGCCTCGATGCCGCCGGGGAAGGTGACGGTGAGGTCCCTGACCTCCAAGATGCTCACGAGTTGCTCCCCGGGTCGAGTGCGTCACGCAGGCCGTCGCCGATCAGGTTGACGCTGAGCACCAGCGCGACCAGCAGGCCGGCGGGGAAGGCGAACAGCCACGGGTAGCCGGTGGCGTTGCGGGAGCCCTCCGCGATCAGCGTGCCGAGCGAGACGTCCGGCGGCTGGATGCCGAAGCCGAAGAAGGACAGCGCGGCCTCACCGATGATGGCGCCGCTGACGTTCAGGGTGGCGTCGATGATCAGCAGGGAGGCCAGGTTCGGGACGATGTGCCGCAGGATGATCTTCCAGCGCGGGATGCCCATGTAGACGGCGGCGAGCACGTACTCGCGCTCGCGCAGCGAGAGCGTCATGCTGCGGACCACCCTGGAGGTGATCATCCAGGAGAACGCGGCGAGCAGCACCACGAACCACCACCAGGTGCCGTCCCTGAGCTTCGGGGAGATGATCGCGATGATCAGGAAGCTCGGCAGGACGAGCAGCAGGTCCACGCCCCACATGAGGACCTTGTCCACCCAGCCACCGAAATATCCGGCGAACGCGCCCACGATCGCGGCCACGCCGGTGGAGATCACCGCGACGAGCAGGCCGATGATGATCGACTTCTGCATGCCGCGCAGGGTGACGGCGTACATGTCCTGGCCGATCGAGGTGGTGCCCCACCAGTGGTCGGCGTCGGGAGCCGACATGAAGGCCATGAAGTCCTTCTCCTGCCAGTCGTACGCGCCGAAGTACGGCCCGACGTACGCCAGCGCCACCAGCAGGAGCAGCGCGATGAACCCGTAACGGGCCTGCTTGTTGCGCAGCAGGCGCCTGAAGACGACTTTCGAGCGCATCTCAGCTCACCCGCACCCGAGGATCGAGGGCCGCGACCAGCAGGTCCGACAGGAACGCCGCCGCGAGCACGCACACCGCCGCGAAGAACGTCACCGCGGCCACCGAGTTCACGTCGTTCTGGTTGATCGAGTCGACCAGCCAGGCACCCATGCCGTGCCAGTTGAAGATCTTCTCCGTGAACGTGGCGCCCGTGAACATCGTCCCGAACGCGAACGCGAAGTACGTCGCCGACGGGATCAGCGCGGTGCGCAGCGCGTGCTTGGTCAGCGCCTTCCTGCGCCGCAGGCCCTTGGCCATCGCGGTGCGCACGAAGTCCTGCCCCAGCACGTCGAGCATCATGTTGCGCTGGATCCGGCTGTAGAAGGCGATCGAGCCGAGGCTGAGCGAGATCGTCGGCAGGATGAGGTGGTTCAGCCGGTTGACGAACTGGTCCCATCCGGACAACTGCGGGTTGTACTCGCCGGTGTACTCGATCAGCGTGAAGCCCAGCCCCCTGTTCAGGTTGTACGTCGCGATCGCCAGCAGCGTGGCGAGCACGAACACCGGGATCGCCATGATCACGAAGGAGGTGACACCTATTAACCGGTCACTGAGCTTGTACTGCTTCACCGCGGAGAACGCGCCCAGCGCCACACCGAGGGCGAAGCCCAGCAGCGTGCCGATGAGCAGGAGCCGGAGGCTGACCATCACGCGTCGGCCCATCTCCTGGTTGACCGAGCCGCCGTTCCAGGTCTTGCCGAAGTCTCCGGTGACGACCCCCTTGGCCCAGGTCGCGTAGCGCGTGAGCACCGGAGTCTTGTCGTTCAGGTTGTAGGCATCAAGTGTGGCGTCGATGGTCGCCTCGGGCACGGGAGGTTGCCGGCCCTCGTACGCCGCCCGCGGGTTCATCGTGGTGGCCGCGAGCATGTACGCCAGACTGGCCGCGATGGCGACCAGGATCACATTTATTGCCAACCTGCGGAGCAGGTACTTGCCCATCACTCTCCGTTCGCGCTGACCGGAGGCGCAACCTTCCTGTTCGGAGAGGCGCCCCCCGCAACGAAAACCCATCTCGCATCGTGAAATGACAACGCGATGTCGGGATGGCGATCAGGGCGCAGAATATAAGCAAAAATATAACAGTCAGAAACAGGGGTATATAACGGTAAGGTCACCGACAATAGATCAACGAGCCACTTGAGACCCTGTCAACACGGGCCTCCACCTGCGGAAACGCGGCTTACCAGAGGGCCACTGAGACCGCTCCCATAACCCTCTGTGTCACAGAATCCGGACATAAATTGCACGATCTACAAAGGCCCTCATATCATATTGACTTGGGGCACTGTAACGCGGGTCCGGCTCATCTTCTCTCGCCGCTTGTGCGTGCCGTCATCGGGCTACGGCATCCACTTGCCGCCCGCCACGTCGATCGTGAGGCCCGTGAGCCACGAGGACGCGCTGTCCGAGGCGAGGAACGCCGTCACGTTGGCCACGTCCAGCGGCGTCCCCAGACGGCCGAGCGGGTGCTCGGCCAGCATGCGTTCCTTGAACGCCGCCGGCATCCGCTCCTCCAGGCGATCCGTCATGATCGTCGAAGGCGCGACGGCGTTGACCCGGATGCCCGCCGGGGCCACCTCGTGCGCGAGCTGCCTCGTCAGCGCGATCACGCCCGCCTTCGCCGCCGTGTACGCGATGGAAGCCGAGGTGGGCGTGCGGGCCGCCAGCGACGACATCGTGATGATCGAGCCACGGCCGCGCTCCCGCATGCCCGGCAGGAAGCTCTTGATGACCAGGTACGTCGAGGTGAGGTTGGCCTGCACGGTGGCCTGCCAGTCCTCCTCGGGAAGCTCGTCGATCGGCCGCGGCCGGCCACCCGTGCCGCCGCCCGCGAAGATCGCCAGCACGTCCACGGGGCCGAGACGCCGCTCGGTCTCCACGCGCATGGCCTCGATGGCGGCGAAGTCGGTGGTGTCGGCCCCGATCCCGATCACCTCACCTGATCCTCCGGCCCGCTGTCCGGCGCCCTGCTCGACGCCCTGCTCGACGCCCTGCTCGGCGCCCTGCTCGACGCCCTGCTCGACGCCCTGGTCGGCGTGCTGTGCAGCGCCCTGGTCGGCGTGCTGTCCGGCATCCTGAACGGCGTGCTGTGCGGCGTGTTCCACGGCGGAGGCGAGGGCGGCCGGGTCGCGGCCGTTGACGACGACCTTCATGCCCTGCTCGGCCAGCACCCGGGCGGTCTCCTTGCCGATGCCACCAGAACCGCCGGTCACCAGCGCCACTTTGCCCTGCAGATCCGGAAATCTCATGACTGCGCTCCCTCGTGGGGTGGGGTCCGTCCTCTCCCACCCACAGTGCCCTGCACGAGGGGACACGGCATCGGGCCCGGGGCGCGCCTCCACCTGCGCCCCGGGGACTGGGGACACCACCCAGGCCCTACTCCCGGCGGGTGCGGCCGACCGCGCCCCCTACTCCCCCGGTCGTAGCGGACGCTCTGTCGGCTCGCGCTCCTCCTAGAGCTTGTACGCCCGCCGCGCCGTCCCGGCGAACACCTCCTCCCGCTCGCTCTCCGACAGCCCGGCGCACAGCTCGTCCGCGGCCGAAACGACCTGGTCGTACCCGGCCGCGAGCAGGCAGACGGGCCAGTCGGAGCCGAACATCACCCGTGAAGGGCCGAACTCCTCCAGCACCACCTCGGCGTACGGCCGCAGGTCGGCCACCCGCCACGACTCCCAGTCGGCCTCGGTGACCATGCCCGACAGCTTGCAGAAGACGTTCGGGTACGCGGCCAGCTCCCTGATCCGGCCGCGCCACGGCTCCAGCTCCCCGGAGGCGATCGGCGGCTTGGACAGGTGGTCGAGCACGAACGTCAGCTCGGGCAGCGCGGCCACCGTGTCGACGGCGGCGGGCAGCTGGTGCGGCAGCGTCAGCAGGTCGTAGGCGAGCCCGGCGGCGGCCACGGCGGCCAGCCCGCGGCGCACGTCGGGCCGGTTGAGCCAGGCGGGGTCGGCCTCGGACTGCACGCCGTGCCGCACACCCACCAGCCCGGCCGGCAGCGCGGCGAGCGTGTCGGCGGCGTCGGGCGAGGTCAGGTCGACCCATCCGACCACTCCGGCGACCAGGTCGGACCCGGCGGCCAGGGTCAGGAACTCGCGGGTCTCCTCCAGGTCGGCCAGCACCTGGACCAGCACGGTACCGGTCACCCCGGCGGCGGAGGCGGGCCCGGCGAGGTCGTCGAGCGTGTACGTGCGGCGGACCGGCGCCATCCTGTCGCCGTCGAGCCAGGCGTGGGGGCGGGCGGACAGGTCCCAGACGTGGTGGTGGGCATCGATGCGATTCACGGCAGACATCCTATGTATCCGGTAAGAGTGATCAACAGTGGCGAACGACGGCCACACCCGGCGAGCCGTGCCCGCGACCGTGACCGGCCCCATGTCGAAAAGCTCCCGCCCGCTCCGACCAACGTGCGAAACGTCAAGAGACCAGGGAGTTCTTGGACATGGGAACCAATCGAGCGTGGTGGGGGCTGGTCGTGCTCCTGCTGCCGACCTTGCTCGTCGCGATGGACATGACGGCGTTGTTCCTCGCGCTGCCGCAGCTGAGCGCCGACCTGGGCGCCGGCGGCGTCGAGCAGTTGTGGATCAGTGACGCCTACGGGTTCATGGTGGCCGGCCTGGTCATCACGATGGGCACGCTCGGCGACCGGATCGGCCGCCGGCGGCTGCTGATGATCGGGGCGGCGGCGTTCGCGGTGCTGTCGGTCGTGGCCGCGTGCTCGACCAGCCCGGTGATGCTGATCGTCGCGCGGGCCCTGCTGGGGGTGGCTGGGGCGACGCTGATGCCGTCCACTCTCGCCCTGATCACCAACATGTTCCCGGACGGGCGGCAGCGCGGCCGGGCCATCGCCATCTGGGCGACCTGCCAGTTCACCGGCGGCGCGCTCGGCCCGGTGCTGGCCGGGTTCCTGCTGCAGTACTTCTGGTGGGGCTCGGTGTTCCTGGTGGCCGTGCCCGCGATGGCGGTGCTGCTGCTCGCCGGGCCGGTCCTGCTGCCGGAGTTCCGGGGCGGCCGGGCCGGGCGGCTGGACCCGGCCAGCGTCGGGCTGTCGCTCGCGGCGGTGCTCCTGATGGTGTACGGGATCAAGCAGCTCACCGTCGAGGACGTCCCGGTGGGGCCCGCGGTGGCGCTGGCCGCGGGTGCCGCCCTCGGTTTCGTGTTCGTCCGCCGTCAGTTGCGCCTGGAGTCGCCGCTGCTGGACCTGCGGCTGTTCCGCAACCGTCCGTTCACGGCCGTGATCGTCGCGCTCGTCTTCGCCGGCATCGCGATGGCCGGCACCGGCCTGCTGGTGACCCAGTACCTGCAGAGCGTGCTGGGCTTCTCGCCGGTCCTGTCGGCGATCCTGTTCGCCCCCATGGGCCTCGGCACGGCCGCCGGCACCATGCTCGCCCCCGCGCTGGCCCGCCGGACGAGCCCCACCTCCGCGATCGCCGGCGGCCTCGTGGTGTCGGCCCTGGGCAGCCTCCTGCTGATCTTCGTCGGCACGGACGGGCCCACCGCCCTCCCCCTGGTGATGACCGGCATCACCGTCCTGGCCCTGGGCACCGGCCCCCTGTTCGCGCTGGGCACCGGCCTGATCGTCGGCTCCGTACCGCCGGAGCGCGCCGGCTCGGCCGCGGCCCTGTCGGAGACCGGCAACTACTTCGGCGGCTCGCTCGGCTTCGCCCTGCTCGGCGTGGTGGCCGCGATCGTCTACCGCAGCCACATGGACGGCACCCCCACCACCACCGACTCCCTGGCGGGCGCGATCGCCGCCGCCGCGCGACTCCCCGCCGAGCAGGCCGCGGTCCTGCTGGACACCGCCCGGACGGCGTTCACAGCCGGCCTGCACGTCAACGGCGCCGTGGCGGCGGTCATCTTCACCGGCCTGGCCGTACTGATCCCCACCATGCGCCCGTCGACCTCCACCGCAGAAGCCCCGCTCGGAGAAGCACGTGGCGCCGACATTTCCCCCGCTTCCTGACAGATCGAGCACATCCGGCAATATTGAACTCGACTTATAATAAATCGACTTCTATATTGTTCGGATGGGCGTCGACAAACCGTGCGAGATCTTCGACCGCGAAGTGGAGTGGGCCGAGCTGGTCGACTTCATCAACGACCCGTCCCCGTACCCGACGCTGGGCGTGGTGTCAGGAAGGCGACGCCAGGGCAAGACCCTCTTGCTCGGCTCACTCTGCGACGCGGCCGGCGGCATCTACATCGAAGGCACCGAGGCGCTTCCCGCCGAGCACTTCCATCTCATCGGCGAGCAACTGGCCGCCCGGCTCGCCAGCCCGGCCCCGCTGCACTTCACCTCCTGGCGCGCGGTCATCGAAGCGATCCTCGACCTGAAGACGTCGTCGCCGCTGCCCGTGGTCATCGACGAGTTCCCCTATCTGGTCAAGGTCTCCCCCGAGCTTCCGTCGGTGCTCCAGGCCGCCCTCGATCTGCGCCGGCGCAAGGGAGGGTCACCGATCCGGCTGATCCTGTGCGGCTCCGCTCTCACGTTCATGGGCGGCTTGCTGGCCGGGAACGCTCCCCTGCGTGGGCGGGCGGGCCTGGAGCTGATCGTGCCCACCCTGGACTATCGGCTGGCCGCCGAGTTCTGGCAGATCAGCGACCCCAGGCTGGCGCTGCTCACGCATGCCGTCGTCGGCGGGACACCCGCCTACCGCCGCGAGTACGTACGCGATGACACGCCCCGGTCCCTCGACGATTTCGACGACTGGGTCCGGCGAGCGGTACTCAATCCGGCGCGGCCGCTGTTCCGGGAGGCCCGTTATCTCCTCGCGGAGGAGCCGGACCTGCACGACGGAGCCCTGTACCACTCGGTCCTGGCGGCGGTGGCGGAGGGGAACGCCTCGCGGGGCGGCATCGCGGGTTACATCGGCCGCAAGTCCACGGAGATCAGTCATCCGCTCACCGTCCTGGAGGACGCCGGTCTGCTGGCCAAGTCGCCCGACATGCTGCGCGCGGCCCGCCCGCTCTACCGGATCACGGAGCCGCTGATCACCTTCTACCACGCGGTGATGCGCCCGGCCTGGCGGGAGCTGGAGCGGCGGCGCGCCACCGAGGTGTGGCAGCGCAGCCGCGATCGGTTCCTGAGCCAGGTGGTGGGTCCGCACTTCGAAGAGATCTGCCGCACCTGGGCCGCCGATGTCGCGGGCGCCGAAGCCTTCGGCGGCGTACCGGGTGAGGTCGGGCACGGGGTCGTCAACGATCCCCAGCGCCGGACCAGTCACGAGGTGGACGTGGTGGTCCTCGGAGAGCCGGACGGCGGGCCTCGCAAGGTGCTCTCCCTCGGCGAGGTCACATGGGGAGACACCATGTGCGAGGGGCACGTCGAGCGGCTCCGCCGCGTCCGCGACCTGCTCGCGGCACGGGGTTACGACACCCGATCGACCCGGCTGGCCTGCTACAGCGCCGCGGGGTTCACCGCGGACCTGCTGGCCGCGGAGGGCGACGAGCTCATGCTGGTCACGCCGGAACGCCTCTACGCCTGAGACCTCTGGCCCGCCGCTACGTGGCTGCCTGGTCGAGGGTGGTGGCGCGGGCCAGGAACAGCTCGCGCTCGCGGTCGTTGCGGGTCAGCTCCGCCGCGCGGCGGAACTCGGCGGCGGCCTCTTCCGAGCGGCCGAGCTTGGCCAGCAGGTCGCCGCGGACGGCGGGCAGGTGGGCGTAGTGGCGCAGCGTGCGCTCGGTCAGGAGGGTGTCGGCGAGTGCCAGCCCCGCGGCGGGGCCGTCGGCCATGCCGACGGCGACCGCCCGGTTCAGCTCCACGACGGGTGAGGGGGTGAGGTGGGCCAGGAGCCGGTAGAGGGCGGCGATCCTGGGCCAGTCGGTGGCCTGCGGGGTGCGGGCGCGGGCGTGGCAGGCGGCGATGGCGGCCTGGAGTCCGTACGGGCCGAGCGTGCCCAGCTCCTCGGCGCGGCGCAGGCCGTCGAGGCCGCGGCGGACGAGGAGGTGGTCCCAGCGGCTGCGGTCCTGGTCGGGGAGGAGGATCGGGGTGCCGTCGGGGGCCGTCCTGGCGGGGAGGCGGGACGCCTGGAGCTCCATGAGGGCCAGCAGGCCGTGCACCTCGGGCTCGGCGGGCATGAGGCCGGCCAGCACGCGGCCGAGGCGCATCGCCTCCTGGCAGAGGTCGGGGCGGGTCCAGTCGGGGCCGGCGCCGGCCGCGTACCCCTCGTTGAAGATCAGGTAGATGACTTCGAGGACGGAGGCCAGCCGGGCGGGCAGCTCGGCGGGCGGGGGCAGCTCGATGGGGATCCTCTTGTCGGCGAGCGTGCGCTTGGCGCGGGAGATGCGCTGGCCGACGGTGGGCTCGGGGGCGAGGAAGGCGCGCGCGATCTCGGCGGTGGTCAGGCCGCCGAGCAGCCGGAGGGTGAGCGCGAGCCGTCCCTCGACCGGGAGCTGGGGGTGGCAGGCGGTGAAGATCAGGCGGAGCAGGTCGTCGCCGATGTGGTCGTCGAGGTCGGCTTCCGCCCACTCCTGGCGCAGTTCCATGTCACGGCCGATCTGTTCGAGCTTGCGCTGGTAGGTGTCGCGGCGGCGGAACTGGTCGATCGCGCGGTGCTTGGCGGTCTGCGTCAGCCAGGCGCCCGGATTGTCCGGTACGCCGGTGCGCGGCCATTCCTCCAGCGCCGCCACCAGGGCGTCCTGGGCCAGCTCCTCGGCCAGCCCGATGTCGCCGGCCATGCGGGCCAGCGCGGCGATGACCCGGGCGGACTCGATGCGCCAGACCGCTTCGACCGCCCGGTGGGTATCGGCTACCGTCATGCGTCCTTGAATATCAGGCGGGCGGCGCGAAGTCCGCCGGCCCGAACAGCCGCAGCACGTCGGCCTCGCCCTCCCAGCCCGGCCACAGGTCGCGGTGCAGCCGGACGAACCGGGAGGCCCACTCGACGGCCTCCTCCTTGCTCCGCACCTCGTACAGGGCGTAGCTGATCATTTCCTTGGCCTCGGCGAACGGGCCGTCGCTGACGATCAGCCGGCCGCCGCTGATCTCGACCCGCGCGCCTTCGGAGCTGGGCGCCAGGCCGCCGGTGTCGAGCAGGGAGCCGGACTCGGTGGCCTCCTGGCCGAGCTTCATGATGGCGTCCATGAGGTCGGCCGGGGGCGGGCCGTCGGGCTGGGCGGTGACTTTGAGGGTGACGAGGTAACGCATGCTCTCAGTGCCCTTCGGTGATGATGGTGGCCGGGAGGGAGCGGGACAGGTCCAGCGACACTAGCGACATCCAGCACCAGAGGGCCACGATGCCGGCGACGAACAGGAGGTTGGCCCACGCGATCCCGCCGCCGCCGGCGATGCCGGCGAACGAGCCGAGGAACAGGGTGCCGGTGATCCGCGAGTACCAGGCCCAGCCCTGGCGGCCGTCGCGGGCGTACCGGGAGGCGATGACGTAGCAGGCCGCGCTCACGCACAGGAAGCCCACGCCGCCGACGGCCATGTGCAGGATCCCGGAGAGGGTGACGGTGCCGGGCCCCTCCGGCGTTCCGGCGGGGAAGCCCATGGCGGGGTCGGCGGGGAAGAGCGCGGCGCCGATCAGGCTCGCGCCGAACACCCCGACCAGGACGGGAGCCCAGCGGGCGCCGCGCCCCGGGGCCAGCGCCCGGCGCAGGCCGGCGGCGGCGGCGAGGGTGGCCAGGGCGGTGAGGACGAAGTTGAGCGTCTGGATCCAGCCGACGTCGCCGCCCGCCAGGTAGCTCCAGGGGTGGCGGGCCAGGTCGAAGCCCTCCCTGGTGAACGCCTGCGCCAGGGAAACGGTCACGTACATGGGGCCGGCCAGGACGCCGCAGGCGAGCAGGAGGCGCGGGCGGGAGGAGGAGCGGGCGAGCTGGGTCATAGTGATCCACCTTTAGGTCGCGGGGGCCGGCGGGTCCGGCCCTCTGACCAGGCGGCGAACGAGCCGGGCGGATTTCGACACGATCCGCTGGATTTTTTCGGCGAAGCGATCGGGGCTCACGAGCCTTGAGAGGTGACCGGTTTCGAGGGGCGCGACGTGTGGGTGAACGGCCGCCGCGCGCAGAGCCGCAACAACCGGGCCGCCGCCGTCGTCCAACCCCGCATGGGCAGTGCACTGATCGACGGGGACCCGCAGCGGCTCGGCGGCTACTGGCTGGCCGGCCGGCTCGGCGCGGGCGGCCAGGGGGTCGTCTACGAGGCGTACGACCCGGCCGGGGCCCGCGTCGCGATCAAGGTGCTGAGCGGGGACCCGGCCGGGCATCCGGGGCTGCGCGAGCGGATGGCGAAGGAGGCGGTCTCGGCGCAGCGGGTGGCCTCGTTCTGCACGGCCCGGGTGCTGGACGCCGACCTGGAGGGGCCCCGGCCGTACATCGTCAGCGAGTACGTCGAGGGCCCCAGCCTGCGGGCCGCCGGGCGGGTCTTCGCCGGGGACGAGCTGCACCGCCTGGCCACCGCGATCGCGACGGCGCTGACCGCCATCCACGACGCCGGCGTGGTGCACCGCGACCTCAAGCCCGACAACGTGCTGCTCGGCCCGGACGGGCCCCGCGTGATCGACTTCGGCATCGCCCGGACGCTGGAGATGTCGCTCACCTCGACGGGCGTGGTGACGGGCACGCCCGGTTACATGGCGCCGGAGGTGTTCTCCGGGGAGCGGGCGGGGCCGCCGGCCGACGTGTTCGCGTGGGGGGCGGTGGTCTGGTTCGCCGCCACCGGACGCGACCCGTTCGCCGGGGAGGCGCTGGGCGCGGTCATGCACCGCGTGCTGTCCGCCGAGCCCGACCTGTCGGTGCTGCCGGACTCCCTGCGCGGGCCGGTGCGGGCGGCGCTCGCCAAGGACCCGGCCCGCCGCCCGTCGGCCCGCGAGCTGCTGCTGGGCCTGGTCAGCGGCGACGGCAGCCTCGACACACCCCGCCTGGTCAGCGGCGACGGCAGCCTCGACACACCCCACTTGATCAGCGCCGACGGCAGCCTGGACACACCTCACCTGATCAACGGCGACGGCAGCCTCGACACCTCGCGGCTGCTCTCCCTGGGGGTCGATGACGGGCGGCGGGTGGCCGTCCCGGCTCACGACCCCGCGCTCGGCGTGCTCGCCGAGGACGCCTACGCGGCGCTCGCGCCCGAGGACAGGGAGCTGGTGCCCGAGCTGTTCCTGCGCCTGGTCACGGTGACCGACGCGGGCGAGCTGGCGCTGCGCGAGCCGCGCAGGTCCGAGCTGCCGGACGGGGTGGAGCGGGTGCTGGCGGCCTTCCCGTACCTGGTGTCGGCGACCGATCCCGTACGGCTGCTGCGCCCCGCCCTGCCGCTGGCCTGGCCCCGGCTGCGGGCCTGGGTGGAGGCCGACCGGGACGGGCTGGCCGTGCACCGCCGGATCAGCGCGGCGGCGGGCCGCTGGCAGGAGCACGGCCGCAGGGACGGCGACCTGTTCTCGGGCAGCACCCTGGACGACGCCCTGAGCTGGGCCGCCGCCGGGCGGCGCAACATCACGCTGACCCCGGCGGAGCGGGACTTCCTGGCGGCGGGCGCGGAGCTGACGCGGCGGCGTTCCAGGCGTACCCGGCTGGCCGCCATGGGGCTGGCGGTGCTGCTGGTGGTGGCCGTGGCGGCGGGCGGGACGGCGGTGTGGCAGAGCGTCACGCTGGCCGAGCAGGGCGCCACGCTGACGCGGCAGCGCGACGCGGCCGAGTCGGCCCGGCTGGCCGCCGCCGCGGACGCGGCCCGTGACCAGGACCCGGTGCTCGGCCTGCTGCTGAGCGCCGCGGCCGGCCGGTTGTCGCCCACGGACGAGGCCCGGTCGAGCCTGGTGGCCGCGCTGGCCGACCCGGCCGTGGCGGCCTTCCGCGACCCGGACACCGGCCCCGACGTGGTGCGCTCGCTCACCCCCGACGGCCGCTCGCTGGTCAGCGTGAGCTCGCGGGAGGTCAAGGTGTGGGACGTGGCGACGGGCCGGCGCGCGGGCGGCTTCACCGGCCTGCCCGGCAAGCGGCCCCGCCAGGTCTCGGTCAGCGAGGACGGCCGGCTGCTGGCGATCGTGGACGACACGGGCATCACGGTCAGGGAGCTGAGCACGGGGCGGCAGCTCGGCAAGCGGCTGGACGCGCCCGAGGAGGTGGACGTGCGGGCCGGGTTCAGCGGCGGGCGGTTGCTGGTGACGATCGGGCAGGGCACCTCCGTCCTCGACTGGCGCAGCGGGAGGTCGACCGCGCTGCCCACGATGTCCGAGGCGGCCGTGCACCCGGGCGGCGGCTACGCGGTGGCCGGACGGGAGCTGTTCGCGCTGCCGTCGGGAAAGAGGCGGGCGGGATTCGCCGACATCTGCGCCGCCTGCGGCAGCGTCCCCGTCTTCAGCCCCGACGGCCGCCGCCTGGCCGTCAGCGACGACACGGGCCTGACCTTGTACGACACGCGTACCCGCGAGGCGCTGCAGTCGTTCGACGGGTGGGAGTTCCGGGCGGTGCCCGTGTTCAGCCAGGACGGCAGCCTGATCGCCGGCTTCGGCGAGAGCGTCACCGTGTGGCGGCCGGACGCCGAGGAGCCGCTGCTGATCAGGCGGGAGCTGGAGGGCCGGGCGAGCCAGGCCGTGTTCGGCCCCGGCGGGCTGCGCTACCTGAGCGAGGACACGGTGGTGACGCTGCGGCCGAGCCCGCCGTCCGACGAGCCCATGGACGCGGTGCGGCTGAGCGGCGACGGCCGCTCCCTGGCCACGCACCGGCTGGACGCCACCGACATCACCGTGGACGGCAAGAGCCGGCCGGTGGGCGCGGTCGAGGCGTACGACGCCGACTTCGCGTTCAGCCCCGGCAACGGCCTGCTGGCCGTGCGCGACGGCGAGGAGGTCACGGTCCGTGACACCGCCACGTGGCGGGAGCTGGCCCGGCTCACGCCCGGCTTCGGCAACACCAGCGAGCCGAACGTCGCCCTGCCCACCTCCCGCGGCCTGTGGACGGCGGGCGAGAAGACGTTCACGCTCTGGTCGCTGCCGGGCGGCCGGCGGCTCAAGGACGTGCCGAGGCCGCGCCTGCTCGGCTGGGCCACCGGCGCGGACGGGCGGCTGGCCGGGCTGGACGCGGAGCGGCTGCAGGTGGTGGACCTGGAGAGCGGCCGGCCGTTCGGGCCTCCGCTGGCGCTGCCGGAGCAGGCGCAGGACGTCTGGTTCAGCGCGGACCTGAAGCGGGTCGCGGTGAACTTCTCCGGCAAGGTCGGCGTCTGGGACCCCGCGACGGGCGCGCGGCTCGGCGACTGGCTGCGCACGGACGACGCGGCGTGGGACGGGGCGTTCTCGCCGGACGGGCGGCTGTTCGCGTTCGCCGCGCAGGACAAGACGCTCAGCCTGTGGGACGTCGAGCGGGGGCGGCGCATCGGCCCGCCGATCGAGCTGGCCGACAGCGCCCGCTCCCTCGCGTTCACGTCTGGCCCGGCCGAGCTGCTGGCGATCGGCCGGGGCGGCCGGCTGACCAGGCTGCCGACGACGGTGGAGCGGCTGGCGCAGGCGGCGTGCGCGCGGGCGGGCCGCGACCTGACGGCCGCGGAGTGGCGCCGCCACCTGCCGGACCGGCCGTTCGAGCGGAGCTGCCCTTCCGCGAGGTGATCTTCTTCCGGTACGCTCCCCTGCTGGTCTTCGTGAGGAGCAGCCGCCATGAACGCTTCGATCCGCCTCGGCGTCGCCGCCGCGCTGGCCTTCGTGACCGTGGGCTGCACCGCCGCGCCGGACGAGCCGCCCCCGCCACGGCCGGAGCGCGGCACGATCAAGGTGGGCGTCATGCCCACGGCCGACGCCGCGCCGCTGTTCGTGGCGATCGAGAAGGGCTACTTCGAGCAGGAGGGCCTGGAGGTGCAGCCGGTGACCGCCACGGGCGCCGGCGCGATGCTCCCGCAGATCGAGGCCGGGGTGCTGGACCTGGGGCAGACCGACTACGTCACCACCATCCTGGCCGCCGAGCACGGCAAGCGGCTCAAGATCGTCGGTGCGTCGGCGCAGGCCGGACCGGCCGGCTACGCCCTCGTGGCCGCGAAGGACTCGAAGATCGGCTCCGTGCGGCGGCTCAAGGGCAAGACCGTCGCGGTCAACAACCTCATGGGCGCCGGCATGCTCCGCGTCATCGCCATGCTGAAGGACGCCGGCCTGGACCGGGACGACGTCACGTTCGTCGAGAAGCCGTTCCCCGACATGCCCGCCATGCTCGCCGCGGGGAAGGCGGACGCCGCGTTGCTGGCGGAGCCCTACGTCAGCACCGGCGCGGCGCAGGCGCTGCTGCGCGCGGTGCCCGACACCGTGCCGGGCCGGTTCACCGACCTGCCGACCAGCGGCTGGGTGACGACGGACAAGTGGCGCTCCGAGCATCCCGCGACGCTGGCGGCCTTCCGGCGCGGGCTCGCCAAGGGCCTGCGGGCCGCGGCCGACCGCAAGGAGGTGGAGGCGGTGCTGCCGGCGTACACGAAGATCACCGCGGCGGCGGCCCCGAACGTGTCGCTGGGCGCCGTTCCCACCGCCGTGGACCCGGGGCGGCTGCAGCGGGTGGCCGACCTCATGCGGCAGCACGGCTACGTCAAGAGCTCCCTGGACGTGCGCGCGCTCATCGCCGAGCCCTGATCCCGGGGGCCGGGGCCGCCGGAGGTGCCCCGGCCCAGCAGCAGCGTCCCCAGCCACAACATCGCCATGCCCAGGGCGACCAGGGCCGAGCCCTCGCCCTCCTCCCACGTGGCCACCGCCAGCAGCGCCACGCCCGCGACGGTGACGGCGGCGCTGACGGGCGTGACCCGGCGCAGCAGGGCCAGGACGACCGCCTGCGCGAGCACCGCGGCGTAGAAGAGCTGCGCCCCGGCGCCGTACACGACCGGCTCGACCCCGGGGAAGCCCCTGACGTGCTCCAGCAGGCCGCTCATGGCCTCGCCGTCCGCGGCGGTGAGCCCGGCGTACAGGCCGATGCCGAGCTGGGCGAGGTTGGCCGCCACGCCGAGCAGCGCCAGGCCGGTCACCGTGTCCACGGCCACCCGCCACCCGCCCGCGACCGGCCCGGCCAGGCCGCGCACGGCCAGCGTCATCACGCCGAACATCGCGAACGCCGCCAGCCAGGCCACCTGCGCCGCCGTCCACCAGAGGCCGGGTTCCAGGCCGCCGCCGAGGGGGCGCAGGAGGAACCAGCCGGCCAGCAGAGCGGCCGGGCCGGCGGTGAAGGAGATCTGGGCCAAGCGGTTCGCGGGGTTCATACCTGCCACGATGCCGCCTGAACGGTGCCCGGCTCATCCGTGACCGTCCCTGATTTCCCCCTGGGCCGGGATCAGGGACGACCTCAGGTGTCAGGTGAAGTAGCGCATCCAGACGTACAGCCAGGCCAGCACCGTGCTGAAGGCGGTGACGACGATGCCGTACCGGGTGAACTGCCAGAAGGTGATCTTGTGGCCGTTGCGCGCGGCGATGCCGATGGCCACCACGTTCGCGCTGGCCGCGACCGCGGTGCCGTTCCCGCCGAAGTCGGCGCCCAGGGCGAAGGCCCACCACAGCGCCTGGCCGGTCTGCGGGTCGGGGGCCGCGGCGACCACGCCCTCCACGATGGGGGCGGTCGTGGCGACGTACGGGATGTTGTCGAAGAACGCGCCCAGCACGCCCGAGCCGAACAGCAGCGCCGTCGCGGCCACAAAGTAGTCGTCGCCCAGCGTGTCCAGCGCCCACGTGCCGATCGCGGCGATCACGCCGGTGTGCACCAGGCCCGCGACCATGACGAACAGCCCCATGAAGAACACGAGCGTGGGCCACTCGACCTCGCGCAGCACCTCGGAGACGTTCGCGCGGGAGACCAGCAGCATCACGCCCGCGCCGACCAGCGCCACGATCGACGGGTCGACGTGCACCACCGCGTGCAGCCCGAACCCGGCCACCACCGCGGCCAGCACCACCAGGCAGCGCGCGAGCAGCCGCGGGTCGGTGATGGCCCGCCGCTCCTGCAGCGCCATGACCTCGGCCACCCGGTCGGCGTTGTACTGGAACGAGCCGGCGAACAACCACCGGGCCGACAGCACGAACACGGCGAAGATGACCACCACGATCGGCGCCATGTGCACGAGGAAGTCGTTGAAGGTCAGGCCCGCACGGCTGCCGATGATGATGTTCGGCGGGTCGCCGATGAGGGTGGCCGCGCCGCCGATGTTCGAGGCCAGGACCTCCGCGATCAGGTACGGCTGCGCGGCGATCCGCAGCCGGTTGCACACCACGATCGTGACCGGCGCGACCAGCATGATCGTGGTGACGTTGTCAAGGAACGGCGAGGCCACGGCGGTGATCGCCATCAGCATCACCATCAGCCGGTACGGGCGGCCCGCGACTTCTTGGCGGCCCAGATGGCGAGGTAGTCGAAGACGCCCGTCTGCTTGATGACGCCGACGATGATCATCATGCCGAGCAGCAGGAAGATGACGTTCCAGTCGATGCCCTCGTGCTCGGCGAAGAACACCCCGGCGCCGGGGATCAGGCCGAGCACGGCCATCAGCCCGGCGGCGATCAGCACCACCTTGACCTTGTTCGCCTTCTCCGTCGCGATGAAGTAGAAGGCCACCAGGAAGATCGCCAGTGCGGCGAAGGCGCTCATCCGGCCTGCCCCGGCGGCCCGGACCGGTCCGCGGCGCCGGTTGAGTGCGTGCGGGGACAACAGCGGATCATGGTGACCTCCGTGGGGTGGGCATGCTTCGGCCCGGGCGGGCCTTCGGCGCCCGCCCGGTGAGCCGGGAAAGGTGTCGGGTCACGCCGACCGGCGTCTAGGCCGGCCGGCGCGGGTGTCAGCCGTCCTGTGCCTGGGTGCTTCCGCCGGACAGGGCCAGGCAGGTCAGCAGGCGCTCCAGGGTGATCGCGCCGGCGAGCACGCCGTCGCGGCCGACGACCGCGACGATCGGACTGCGCAGCCTGGCCATCAGGGCGGCCACCTCGAGCAGGGTCGCGTCCAGCGGCACGGTGGCCGGCGTGGCCGGCTGGCGCGGCAGGCAGTCGCCCACCGTCAGCTCGCCCAGCTCGCCCCAGAACAGGTCGGCGTGCGCCTCGTCGATCGTCCGGCAGAGCGCCGGATCCTCCTGGTACGCCCCCGGCACCGCGAGCCGCAGCACCTGCGTCCCCGGGAGCACGCTCGACGGCCTGCCCGTGCCGTCCACGACGATCAGGCCGGGCATCCGGCCCATCGCCATGATCCGCACGGCCTTGGTGACGGGGTCGTGCGCGGTCACGGTCGGCAGGTTCACGGCGATGTCGCTGGCTTCCACGTCGCTGTCTCCCTCCGGCTCCCGTCCATCCTCCCGGCGGAGGTCATGCGGCGGCTATCGGGTCGAGCACCCATCTGGGCAGGGATAGAACATGTAGGGACGGGTTTCTCAATGGGGGTCAGACCGCATGGACAACCACACCGCAGGACGAAGAGGCTAGAGGCGATGAACGATCGCGCGAGGGGCGGCACCGGGGATGCGCCGCCGGCCGGGACGCGCCGCGCGGGCGCGCCGCGCGGCGCGTCCCGGCCGGCGGCTCAGGGCCTGTTCCGCCGGCTGGTGGTGATCAACGGCCTGGTGTTCGCCGCCGGGACGCTCGTACTCGCCGTCTCCCCCGCCACCGTCTCCGCGCCCGTCGCGTGGGCCGAGGTGCCGGTCCTGGTGATCGGGCTGGCGGTGATGCTCGTCGCCAACGCGCTGCTGCTGCGCCGCAGCCTCGCCCCGCTGGACGCGCTCACCACGCTCATGCAGCGCGTCGACCTGCTGCGCACCGGCGACCGGCTGCCCGGCGGCGGCAACCGCGACCTCACCCACGTCATCGACACGTTCAACGCGATGCTGGACCGGCTGGAGGCCGAGCGCAGCGCCAGCAGCGCCCACGCGCTGGCCGCGCAGGAGGGCGAGCGGCAGCGCATCGCCCGCGAGCTGCACGACGAGATCGGCCAGAGCCTCACCGTGGTGCTGCTCGGCCTGAAACGGGTGGTGGACCGCGCCCCCGCCGACCTGAAGGAGGACCTGCACGGCGTTCAGGAGACCGTGCGGGCCAGCCTCGACGAGGTCCGCCAGGTCGCCCGCCGCCTGCGCCCCGGCGTGCTGGAGGACCTCGGGCTGCACAGCGCGCTCAGCGCCCTGTGCACGGACCTGTCCCGCATGAGCGGCATCCCCGTCACCCGCTCGGTACGGCCCGACCTGCCCGCCCTCGGCGCCGACGTCGAGCTCGTCCTCTACCGGATCGCGCAGGAAAGCCTCACCAACATCGCCCGGCACGCCCACGCCGAGCACGCCAAGCTGTCACTCGCCCGCGAGAACGGCCACCTGGTGCTCCGCATCACCGACGACGGCCGCGGCGGCGCCCTCCAGGAGGGCGCGGGCATCCGCGGCATGCGCGAGCGCGCCCTGCTCATCGGCGCCCGCCTCACCATCGACTCCCCGCCCGGCGACGGCACCCGCGTCAGCCTCGCCATCCCCTGCGATCGGAGCACGACCCTGTGAACAAGACCCGGATCCTGCTCGCCGACGACCACGCCCTGGTCCGCAGGGGCCTGCGGCTGATCCTCGACGCCGAGCCCGACCTGGAGGTTGTCGCCGAGGCCGCGGACGGCGCGCAGGCCGTGGCCGCCGCCTCCGAGGACGACGTGGACCTGGCCATCCTCGACATCGCGATGCCCCGCATGACCGGCCTCCAGGCCGCCAGGGAGATCTCGCGGCGGGCGCCCGGCATCCGCATCCTCATCCTGTCCATGTACGACAACGAGCAGTACTTCTTCGAGTCGCTCAAGGTCGGGGCGTCCGGCTACGTCCTCAAGTCCGTCGCCGACCAGGACCTGCTGGAGGCGTGCCGGGCCACGATGCGCGGCGAGCCGTTCCTCTACCCGGGCGCGGTCACCGCGCTCATCCGCGACTACCTGCAGCGCGACCGGGAAGGCGAGCGCATGCCGGAGAGCATCCTGACGCCCCGGGAGGAGGAGATCGTCAAGCTGATCGCGGAGGGCAACTCGGCGAAGGAGATCGCGGAAACCCTCGTCATCAGCGTGAAGACCGTGGACCGGCACCGCGCCAACATCCTGCAGAAGCTCGGCATGCGCGACCGGCTGGAGCTGACCCGCTACGCCATCCGCGCCGGCCTCGTCGAGCCCTGACCTACCCTCCTGATCACCTCAGCAAGACCGGCCCGATTGAGGTCGGCGAGCAGACCCGGCTGGCAGAGGAGGCCGAGAGCGAGCAGTCGGCACGCCCAGCGGCCGATATGGTCGCCGCCCGTCCTCGCCTGGCCCGCTCTCCCGCCGCCGCCGTCACTCTCGGAACGGTCAGGACCTGGTCGGTACGGGGGATGCGCCGGCACGGGCCACCTGTCACGACCGGCCTCCCGTGGGTGTAGAGGCACACAGGCCTCGGACCCGCCGGCGACGCCGCCCACCGGTTTTGAAGACAGGGGTGCCCACCAGAACACGCACTTCCAACCCCGTAACCCTCACGGCAGGACGGACGACACCATCCACCCAAAACCGGAACTATGCACAAATAAGCCCGATTTAGGCTCATAAAGCATTGAAGATCAATTATTGATTTTTGTGATCATGAAATATCTTCACTACACACATCAGCAAAGACGGCACACCAAAGCGCGGCATGTCCCATAATGCTCCCGTGGCCAAGCACAGTACGACCCGCCCTCCCGGATGGTCTCGCCCTTTTTCAGTGCGGTTTCACGCTCTTGCCCTGGTCGCTCTCGCCGGGGGGATATTGCTCGTCAGCTTCGGCATAGGGGCCAATCCAGCAGTGGGCAGCATAGCCGGGACGATCCTGGCCATCGGCACATTGGTCGTGACGGCCGGCTACAAGATACAGAAGATTCCGACGATCGGCCGTACCGTCTGCCGGTGCATGGTGATACTGGCCCTCATCACGGAGTCCGGTATAGGCGCGTTCTGGATCGGATCGATCTGGTACGCGCGTTCACGGGCGATCGACCTACGCTCAAAAATCGAGCTGCGCGACCATTTCGGCATGCGGCCCGACGTCGATTTCGCCACCCTTGACATCGACATTCCCGAAGAGCGGGACGGCATCGAGCTCACCTTCCAGGCCACCGACCGGGACCCGGCGCTCGGCATCTGCGCGCCCTTCACCAAGATTAGCGCGACACCCGCCTCCAACGGCAGCTCTGCGACTGAGATCGAGGTGCAACCCGACGAGGCCATGTGGCTTGGCCTCGCACCCGGCAGCAAGAAACTGCAGCTCCGGATAACCGTCAGGAACACAAAAGACGACGCCAACTGCCGGGTGAATCTGTCAGTGCGCCGCGCGATTCTCATGGACAAATGACCAGCAACCGAACCAGGAAAACCGATGCCCGGCAAAAACTCGATCCTGCGCCCCGTTGCGCTGGCCGTCCTGCTGACGATCGCAGGCTGTGGCGGTCCGTCCACCACCCAGGAGCCCTCGATACTCGTCGGCACGATCAGTGTGGGAATGGCCGATGACGCGCCAGGTTTCGCGCTGAACGCGATACGTCCGACCGGCATGGACGTCAACGTCGCTACGGCCATCGGGCGGGAACTGGGGCTGCCCATAGCGCCCAGGCCCATCACCTCGGCGGACCGGGAGCCGGCACTGAAGCGGAAAACCGCGACCCTCGTCATCCACACCTACTCCATCACGGCGGATCGCAACAAGAACGGCATCGACTTCGCCGGGCCCTACATGGTCAGTACCCAAGCGCTGCTGGTCCGCGATGACAACAAGAAACTCGGTACTGTGGCCAGTCTGAAGGACCAGACCATCTGCACCGTCCAGACCACCACCGGCGGAGAGGTGGTGATCCCCGGCGCCATCATGGGAAAGAGCGCCACGATCCAGCCCACTACCCGTCAATGCGTCGAGGCGGTGCGCGGAGGAGACAACGCGGCCCTGTTCACCGACACTCTGCTGCTCTACGGATATGTGCAGGCGAATCCCGGAGTGTTCCGCATCATCCTGCCCGGTGTGTTCGGGCAGAAGCAGTACTACGGCGTGGGCCTTCTGGGCAATCACCACGCCGATTGCGTCCGGCTCAACCAGGCGATCACCAAATACCTGAGTACGCAATGGCGCACGGATTTACTGAGCACGCTCCCGGAGGCGGCCAAGGACTTCCCCGGCGGCGATCAGAGCGCCGGAGACTTCGAGAGCACGTTCAAGCCGACTTCCGAGGACATGGAACGGCTTTCGTGCCAGCTACGGACCTGACCGCGAACGCCCTGCCCGGCGTGTACGCGGTCGACGGCGAGCCACTCGTGCGCTGAACCTGCTCGGCCAGCCCCACGACGCCAGGCGCGCCTCAAGTGCCTTTGACCAGCAACGGCAGGCCGCCACGGTGATGCCGCCTTCTCGCCATGGACGATCTCGCCGGCGCCAGAGAATGTGGCCACACCGGTGATCGCCTCCGTAACCTCGCGACGGCTCAGGAGCCCGCTCGCGATCGCGGCCTTGATCGGGCCGTGGAGCGCGATGTTACGTTGAAGGTCAAGCGTGCCCGATACCTGCGCGAAGGACGTGGTCACCGTGCTCTACCTCTTCGGCTTTGATCGGATCGGCGTGGCCGTGAGCGACATCTACTTCGTCGACCCTAACCCGCTCGAAGGCCAGGAGGGCGCCGAGCGCGGCGTGCGGCTGGAGCTGCGCCGGCTGGAGAGCGGCGAGCTGAAGGGCTCCATCTACTCCTCCCGCCCCATCACCGTCGACCGGCCGATCTGGCGGGTCGACCTCCTGGAGTCGGTCACCGGCACGCCCGGCAGCTTCGACCGCACCCACCACCACCCCGGGGTGAAGGGGTGGGAGCCGGGGCGGCGGGTGTTCGACGAGCGGCTGTCGCAGGAGCCGCTGAAGTGGCTCGGCGAGCGGCTGGCCGACCTGGAAGGCGTCTTGGACGAGGCCGGCGTGGGACGGGACGAGGTCAGCCCGGCCGACGTGAGCGGCCTGCGGGAGCGCACCCCGGAGATCGTCGAGACGGTCGCCCGCCTGCTCGACACCGTCCGCACCGCCGACCCGGGCGGCCCGGCCGGGGCCGACTCGGCGACGAGCGTGCGGGCGAGCTGGTTGTGAAAGCCGGTCAGGCTCAACGCCTCGGCGTAGGGGAGACCGACGTGGACGGCGACTCCTGAGGCAGGCTGGTCGGGTCCTGCAGCACCCTGGTGATGGCCGCCCCTGCCAGCGCGGTGGCGGCGGCGGTCGCGGCGGCCACCAGCACGGTGACCGTGGGTGTCGTCAGCGACCGCACCGTACGCCAGGTTCGCACGGCCGACCAGGGCAGCGCCGCCGCCTGCAGCAGCCGGCGCTCCCAGTACAGGCCGAGAAGGAGACAGATGAGCAGCAACTGGCCCACGCGGACGGCGGCGGCGGGAAGTAGCTCGCTGTTGGACAGCACCAGGTTGGCCATCGCGATCGTCTCGGCGGGCAGGAGCGCGAGCAGGAGGCAGAGGGCCTTGCCGATGGGGCCCTCTCCGCGCAGCCAGGGATAGAAGTAGCCGTAGACGAACGCAGCGACGGCCGGATACACCATCCAGCGGAGGTAGTCGGCGACGTTGTACGCGGTGGGATCGTCGTCGAAGAACCACCACTTGTGCAGCCACACGCCGTAGCAGGTGAACAGCATCGTCAGGACGAGCCCGGCTTTGAGTCCGGTCAAGCCGTTCTCCCACGGCGAATGACCAGCGGCGGAGTTGAAGGCGGCCTGGCGAATGGTCAGGCCACCGCGCCGGTGGACACCTCCCAGGTCGAGTTCGTGCCGCTGTTTGTCGAAGTCGCTGACACTAAGCTCACTGGAGACCAAGCGCCCCTGCGCACCACGCATCAGATCGAGCAGCGAATCCTCCAAGATGCGCCGCCGCAGCTCCAGCCTGATCAGCCTGTGGTGCACGCGCGGCCGCACTGCGGCCAGGCGCCCGGCCTGCCGGGCTCGGGCGAGTGGGAGAAGCCAGGTGAAAGCGGCCCAGGTAGCGAGGGTCGAGTAGAGAGCGGGCCAGGTGGTGGTCAGCGGGTACATGAGGGCCGAGATGCCCAGCGCGATTCCCACGGCGCGGACGCAACGATCGTCGAGGCGGCGCGAGCCTCGCAGGACCATGAGCAGGACGAGGGGCAGCAGCACCTGTAAGCCGTCGAAGGCCACGAAACCGATCCAGTTGGCGGGATCGTTGCCGTAATAGGTCGTCCCGGTCCATAAGGAGTACTCCGGCCATGCCCGGACAGCACCAATGACGTCGAGATAACCGGCGGCGCCGCAGACGATGATCGCGGCCATTGCGAGGTTACGGCGCGGGAATGGCAGCACATCGAGCAGGGCGAAGGTCGCCGGGCACAGCAGCAGGCCAAGCATGAGATAAGCCCAGATGGGTGGATCGCTGGCCAGCAGCCACATCTGGTACAGGCAGGCGGCCACGACCATCTGAACGGCCGGCACGGGACCTGCCGGGAGCGCTCGGGGCCCGGCGAGCACGTGCAGCGTCAGGCAGGTCGCCGGCACCGTACCGGCCAGCGCGATCGCGCAGGCGGACCAGGGGATGGATGCTCCCTCGACCTGCGCGTAGAGCAGCAGGAGGACGGCGAGGAGGGCGGTGAGCACCCAGCTGAGGACGGTGTCGCGGTGGTCCCACAACCGTACGCGCCGCTGGTGCCGGATCCAGAGGGTGGCGCCTTGGGGCACGACCGTCAGGAGCACGCAGGCCGTCGCGACGGAGCTGACGGCCCAGGGCAGCAGGCTGGCGCCGCCGAGCACCAGAGCGGCAAGACAGAGCAGGGGCGAGGCGCACATGAGGATCTTCTGCTCTCTGGGGGCGTCCGGACGTGCCGAGCGGCGGGCGAGCACCAGCACGACCCAGGGGCACAACGCGACGAACGACCACACCAGGGCAGGCGCCCACCACGTCAGCGCGTTCGAGACCTCGTCCTCTTCCTCGGGATCCTCCTCCTCGGGATCCTCCGTCAGCTGGACGTCCGGTGCCCCAGCCACGCGGACACGGACGATCAGACCCTCCATCGTGGAGGGTGGGCCGGTGAGCGTGGCCGACCATTCCGTCTGCTCCTGCGGCAGCGCCGGGCGGATGCCGACGATGTTGCCGCCGCGCACCCCGAGACGAAGCGCCTGCGACTGCAGGGGATGCGCAAGAGGAGGGTGTTTGTCGAGCCAGGACCCGAAGGCGAGATCGGTGACGTGGTCCGAGGACTGGCCGAGTGTGGCCGCAATGCGGGTCTCGCCGGAGAGCAGCACGTCCACCTCCCTCGACAGCGCGGTCGATCGCAGGACAGGCGGGTCGACCCGGCTGAGAGTGGAGAAGTCGCTCCCACCCGCGCCGTAGCCGATGTACGCGACCGGCAGCCCGGTGGCGAACAGGAAGTCCTCACCATCGGTGAACCGGCCCTGGCGGATCACGGACACGAGCGGGTCTGTGACCTCCAGCCGCAGGACGTGCGTCTGCAGGACACGATCACCATCGTCGGCGAAGACGATGTCGAAGCTCGAGTCGGCGCTGCGCGGTGGGTAATCCGTCCTCCACAACGACGGCAGGAAGGCCAGCCCCAGTGGCGCCTGTTCGCCCGTGTCGTTCACCACCTCCCGCGCAGGGCGCTCCGTCTGCATGCCGGCCCACACGGAAGCCGCAACCGCGATGGACACGAGCAGCGGCACCGCGACCGCCCGGAGGAGACGAGCTCTCCCGCCCATAGGTTCATAGTGGATGCGGCCGCACCCCGTGCGGCCGTCATCAGCGAAATCTCGTCTCGATGGTCACTCGGTCGAGGCCCTGCCACGGACGCGGTCGGCGAGCTCGGCGACCGCGCCGACCAGCTCGGGGCCGGTGAGCAGGGTCAGGTCGTTGTGGCCCGCCCCGGGCACCTCCACCGCCGTCGCCCCGGCGGCCTTGGCGACCGTGCGGCTCAGGTCGGGAGGGACGGTCGTGTCGCCGGTGCCGTACACGACCACGACCGGGGCCCGGACGGCGGCGATGGCGTCGGCGACGGGGAAGCGGTCGCGCAGGAGGGCGCGTACCGGCAGGAACGGGTAGTTGACCTGGCCGGCGGCGGCCAGGTCGGTGAACGGGGAGCGCAGCACCAGGCCGTCGGGCGGGCGTTCCAGGGCGAGCCGGGTCGCCACCGCCGCGCCTAGGCTCTCGCCGAAGTAGATCACCTTCGGGGTGTGGATCGCGTCGCGGGCGGCCAGGGCGTCGAGGAAGAGGCCGTCCTCGGTGGGGGTGCCCGGGTTGCCGCCGTAGCCGCGGTAGTCCATGAGCAGGACCGGCAGCCCGCGCGCGGCCAGCGCCCTGGCCAGCGGGGCGCGGTGCAGCCGGTTCCCGGCGTTGCCCCCGGTGACCAGCACGGTCACCGCCCGGTCGCCGGACGTCTCGTTGGGCAAGTCGCCGGGCGGGGCGGCGGGGACGTACCAGGCGGTGAGTTTCAGGCCGTCGCGGGTCGTGAGGGTGATGTCGCGCGCGCCCGGGATCACCGTCGCGGCGGGCGGCACGGGGGCGGTGTCGGGCAGGTAGATGAGCCGCCGCTGGAACACCCACAGCAGCCCGAGCAGCAGGAGCAGCACCGCGGCGACGACCAGGGCGGTGCGCGCGAGCGTCGTCACGAGGACAACGGTACGCAGGCGCGCACCGGCGCGCCCACCGCCACCGCCCCGCCCCGCCGCCGCCGCATCCCCCGGCCGCCGAGGGCGCCGGTGCACGGCCGTGCGGGTTACACGAGCGTGCCGGCCTGGATGACGTGCCGCACGTGCTTGGGGTCGGCCAGGACGCTGATGTCCGCCAGCGGGTCGCCGTCGAGCACCACCAGGTCGGCGTGCGCCCCGACGGCGAGCGTGCCGATCTCGCCCGCGAGCCCGACCAGCTCCGCCGCCCCCGTGGTGGCGGCGCGCAGGACGTCGAGGGGCCGCTGCACCTCGGCCCGGAGCCGGAACTCCTGGTTCTGGTGCCGGTGCATGCCGCCGAGCAGGTCGGTTCCGTACGCGAGCCGCACCCCGCCGCGCGCGGCGCGGTCGAGGGCGGCGAGGCCGGCGTCGAGGACTTCGTCGACCTTGCGCCAGCTCCGCTCGGGCAGGCCGAACTCGCGCCCTTCCTCCTTGAGCGCCCAGTACGTGACGAGGGTCGGCACGAGGAAGGCGTCGTGCTTGAGGAAGAGCTCCACGCTGGTGTCGTCGATGAGGTTGCCGTGCTCGATGGAGCGCACGCCGGCCTCCAGGGCGCGGTTGACGGCGCGGGCGGTGTAGGCGTGGGCGGCGACGTACCGGTTGGCGGCTTCGGCCTCTTCGACGGCGGCGCGCAGCTCGTCCATGGAGTACTGGGTGGAGTCGATGCGGTCGGTCGGGGAGGCGACGCCGCCGGAGGCCATCATCTTGATGTGGTGGGCGCCTTTGCGCAGCTCGTCGCGGGCGGCGGCGCGGACCGCGTCGACGCCGTCGGCGACGCGGCCGACGCCGGCGCAGCAGGGGTGGTCGTCCTTGAGGTGTTCGCCGCGGCCGCGGAAGTCGGCGTGCCCGCCGGTCTGGCTGAGCCCCTTGCCGCAGAACAGCAGGCGGGGCCCGCGGACGAGCCCTTCCGCCTGGGCGTCGGCGAGCCCGAAGTCGGCGCCGGAGGCGTCGCGGACGGTGGTGAAGCCGCGGCTGAGCATGTCGCTCATGATGCGGGCGCTGTGGGCGGCCACGTAGGAGGGGGACATGGAGCCGAGGGTGCCGAGGTTCGCGGTGGAGGCGGTGACGTGGACGTGCGCGTCGATCAGGCCGGGTACGACGCGGGCGCCGGCCAGGTCGATCACCCGGGTGTCGTCGGGGGCGGTGAGCCCGTGGCCGGTCTCGGCGATGCGGCCGTCGGCGCAGCGCAGGTCGGCCTCGGTGTAGTCGCCGGTCGCGACGTCGAGCAGCAGGGCGTTCTTCAGGAGCAGGCTCATGCGGCACCGGCCTTGAGGTAGGGGGCGGCGTCCTGGGCGATGGCCTGGGCGGCGGCGAGCGAGGCGTCGTCGTAGGTGCCTTCGGCGTCGAGGATGTTGAGGACGCCGAGCACGTCGCCGTCGTCGCCGAGGACGGGCACGTTGATGATGGAGGAGCAGCCGAGGCTTTCGATCAGCTCGTGGTCGGCGAAGATCTCGCGTACGGCGGCGCGGTCCTTGCCGAAGTACGGCCGCCGCCCTTCGATGCAGGTGGCCAGCCAGCCGGCGGCGACCTCGACGGTCTTCTCGCCGCCCACCGGGTACTGCTCGGGGTGGCTGCTGTGCACGCGGCGCAGCGCCCGCCGCTCGGGGATCCAGGCGAGCACGGTGAACAGGCGCACGCCCACCTCCCTGCGCACTCTTTCCTCAAGCTCGATCATCGTCTTGCCTCCTCGGTCGTCTCGGTCAGCTCTTCCAGTGATCGCCCTGCCGTGGCCAGCCCGAACACGATCACGCACACCACCCCGGCCACCAGCACCGCCGTGGTCAGCCCGAACACGCCGGCGAAGCCGAGGCTCGCGGCGGACGCGCCGATGATCGTCGGTGCGAGGATGCTGCCGACCCGGCCGAACGCGCTGGACAGGCCGGTGCCGGTGGCGCGGATCCAGGTGGGGAAGACCTCGGGGGTGTAGGAGTAGACGCCGGCGTACGTGCCGTTCAGGAAGAACGACAGCACCGCGCCCGCGACAGTGATCATGACGGGCGAGTCCATCTGCGACAGCCAGAACGCGCTGACCGCCGAGCCCGCGAGGTAGAGCGCGATCGTGTTCTTGCGGTCCATGCGCTCCGACAGCCAGGCGGCGGAGAAGTACCCGGGGATCTGCGCGAGGTAGATGATGATCGAGAACTCGAAGCTCTTGGTGACCGTGATGCCGCGGCCGATGAGCAGCGTGGGGATCCAGGAGAAGAACCCGTAGTACGAGAACGTGATCACGAACCAGATCAGCCAGATGACGGCCGTGCGCCTGGCCATGGCCGGGCTCCACAGGAAGCGCAGGGCGCTGAACAGGTTCACCTTCGGCGGGTCGGCCGTGGGGGCGACGGCGGTCTCGGGCACCGGCGGCAGCGGCTCGCCGGTGGCCTTCTCCACGCGCCGCTCCAGGTCGGCGACCACCCGCTCGGCCTCGGCCGCCCGGCCCTGCTGGAGCAGGAAGCGCGGCGACTCGGGCAGCGAGCGGCGCCACCACAGCAGCATCACGATGGGCAGCGCGGTGATCACCTGCGCGATCCGCCAGCCTTCGTCGAACGTCGGCACGACGAACCGCCCGATGAGCGCCGCCATCACGAACCCGAACGAGAAGAACCCGGCCAGCGCCCCGATGAACCAGCCGCGCCGCTTGGCGGGCACGAACTCGGACAGGAACGGCGCGATGATCGCGCTCTCCGCCCCAGCCCCGGCGCCGGCCAGCACGCGCGAGCCGAGGAACACCTCGTAGTTGGGGGCGAACGCGGCGACCACGGAGAAGACGGCGTAGAAGGCGAGCGCGTACATCATCACCTTCTTGCGGCCGATGCGGTCGCCGAGCAGGCCCGCGACGGTCGCGCCGAACAGGAACCCGAACGGCGTGGCCGACCCGATGATGCCGAGCTGGACGTCGGACAGGCCCCAGGCCGCCTTCGCGCTGGGCAACAGGAACGCGACGACGGCCGAGTCCATGCCGTCGAAGGTGTAGCCGAGGCCGCCGATCAGGAGCAGGACGTAGTGCGGACGGCTCAGCGGGAGCCGGTCCAGACGGGCCAACAAGGTCATCGAGCAACACCTTTCGCCAGGTCATGGCCCTGCAGGTCGATTGCGCAGCAACATATAGTGCAAATCAGCAAAATTGCAATGGTCTTTGCAGGTTTCGGTGGTCACGACCGCGTAGCATGCTGACCCGACCACCCCGCGAGGAAAGGGCCCACGTGACGGAGACCGCCACCGACAGCTACCAGGACTGGCTGCGCGAGCGGCTGCCGGTGCGCGGGCTGCGCGGCAAGGCGGCCGCCGTGCTGGAGGTGCTGCTGTCGCAGCCGCGCCGGGCCGCGTTCGGCTCCGCCGGGGAGCTGGCGCAGCTCGCCGGCGTCAACGTCGCCACCGTCACCCGTACGGCGCAGGCCCTCGGCTTCGCCGGCTGGCCGGCCCTGCAACAGGAGTTGCGCGCCCGGTACCTGTCCTCGCTCAGCGCCGGGCAGGTCGCCGCCGAGCACCGGGGCACCGGCTCCCCCAGCGCCCGCTCGCTGCGCCGCGACCTCGACAGCCTCGCCCTGCTCAACCGGCGCCTGGACGAAGGCGTGCTGCTCACGATCGCCGAGGCCGTGGCGGGGGCCCGCCGCACCGTCATCGTCGCCGACGGCAGCTACGCGGCCGTCGGCATCGCGCTGGCCCACAACGCCCGCCTGGCCGGCTACCCGGTGCACGCCGTGACCGGCGGTGACGCGGAGCTGGCGAACGTGATGGCCGCGATCGGCGAAGGCGACGTGCTGATCGCGATCAGCTTCTGGCGCCTGTACGAGAGCACGGTGCTGGCCGCCAACGAGGCCCGATCGCGCGGCGTGCGCGTGTTCGCCGTCACCGACGCCGCCAGCCCGGCCCTGGCCGGCGCCGCCGAGCAGGTCGTGATGGTGCCGGCGGAGGGCGAGGCGTTCTTCCCCTCGCTGACGGCCGGCATCGCCGTGGCCCAGGCGCTGGTCACGCAGCTCGCCGCCGTGGATCCGGCGCGTACGGGGGCCTCGATCGAGGCGGCGGAGGCGATGTGGGACAAGTTCGGCCTCCTCCACCGCCGGCCCGCCGCCCCCGACCAGCGCTCAGCCCTCCCAGGAGGCCACGGCGCCGACCACTCGGCCCCCTGAGGAGGCCACGGCGCCGATCACTCAGCCCCGTGCGGAGCCGGCGGCGTCGAGGATCAGGCTCGTGCGGAGCCGATGGCGTCGAGGATCAGGCCGATCACCTCGTCGCGGCGCGGCACCAGGTAGAAGTGGCCGCCGGGCAGCACGTGCAGCTTGAACCCGGCGCGGGTCAGCTCGCCCCACCCCTCGGCGAGGGCCGCGTCCACTTCGGGGTCGGCGTCGCCGATGATCGCCGTGATCGGGCAGTCCAGCGGCTCGGCGGGGCGGCTGCGGTAGGTCTCGGCGAGCCGGTAGTCGGCACGCATGATCGGCAGGATGTACGCGCGCACGTCGGGCTCGTCCAGCAGCTCGGGCGCGGTGCCGCCGAGCCGCCGCAGCTCGGCCACCAGGTCCTCGTCGGTGGCGCGGTGCACGGTGCCGGGGCGGGGCACGTGCGCGGGCCGGCGCCCGGAGACGATCAGGTGGGCGGGCCGGATCCGCAGCGCCGTCTCGTACGCGAGCACCGACCCCATGCTGTGCCCGAACAGCACGGCGGGGCGGTCGAGCAGCGGCCTCATGGCCTCGGCGATCCGGTCGGCGAGCAGGTGGGCGTCGCTGACGGGCGCCTCCCCCATCCGGTCGGCGCGGCCGGGGTACTGCACGGCCCGCACCTCCACGCCCGGCGGCACCGCCCGGTGCCAGTCCCGGTAGGCCGCGGCGGCGCCGCCGGCGTGCGGGAAGCAGAACAACCGCAGGGCGGCGTTCGGGCGGGGGTCCAGAGCGTGGAACCAGGTCATGCGGTCTCCTGCGACGGCCGGGGGTCACGGTCACCTCCTACTGAACCAGCCGTCCCGGACGGACGTCACGCGGGCCCGGCCGCGAGCGGAAGCCCGCGTCTGGACGAGCGTCGCACCGGCCCGGCCGTAACCGGAAGCCCGCCTCTGGACGAGCGTCGCACCGGCCCGGCCGCAAGCGGAAGCCCGCCTCTGGACGAGCGTCGCACCGGCCCGGCCGTAACCGGAAGCTCGTCCCCGGCGGCATCGCGGCGGGGACCCGGGCCCGCGTAAGATCCGTGCGTGATCTCCTTACGGGTCGTCATCACCGCTGTCGTGGCGGCGGGTGTGCTGATCGCGGCCGGGGTCCTGGTGCTCGGCCGCGGCGGCGAGGCGGAGCCGGCGCGCGAGCGCCTGGTGCGGGCCGCCACCACGCCCGGCCCGACCGTGCTGGTGGACGCCCGGGGCACGGTGCTGGCGGAGTTCACGGGCGAGTGCGGGAGCAGCCGGTACGCGTACGTGTGCGAGCGGGTGCGGGCCGAGCTGAAGGCGAACGCCCCGGAGCTGCTGACGGGCAAGCCGGGCCTGACGATCAGGACGGCGATCGACCCGCGCGCCCAGGAGGCCGCCCAGCAGGCCATCGACCGTCACGTCGGCCGCGCGGACGAATACCTCGCCCTGGAGGCGATGGTCGCGCCGGGCAGCGGCGAGATCAGGGCGCTGGCCGCCAGCCACGACGACCTGCGCGGTTACAAGGGCTTCCAGCAGGGCAGCACCGCCATGGTGTACACGCTGGCGGCCGCTCTGGAGGGCGGCCTGCGCACCGGCGACGGTTTCCCGTTCGCCGCGAGCTACCGGGCGCCGACGTACGCGGCGTTCAAGAACTGCAAGGGCCAGAACGTCGGCGACCCGACCCACAGCGTGCTCAACTTCGAGCACGGCGGAGGTGGCTTCACCACGCTGGAGTCGGGCACCCTGGCCAGGGAGAACACGTTCTTCGTGCAGCTGACCGAGCGGGTCGGGCTGTGCGAGAGCGTGCGGATGGCGCAGCGGCTCGGGCTCGAACGGGCCGACGGCCTGCGCCTCCAGGAGTTCGAGACGTTCGCGCTCGGCGTCAACGAGGTGGACCCGGTCGCGGTGGCCACCACGTACGCCACTCTCGCCGCCCGCGGCCTGCACTGCGCGCCCCGGGTGGTGACGGAGGTCAGCGACCGGAGCGGTTACCGGCGCTCGTTCCCGCCGCGCTGCGAGCAGGCGCTGGAGGCGCCGGTGGCCGACGCGGTGACGGGCGTGCTGGAGCGGGCGCTGGCCAAGGGCCCGCTGGAGGGCCTGGGCCGCGACGCGGCGGGCATGGACGGCACAATGGGCTCCAACGCCAGCGCCGGTTACGCCGGATACACGCCCGCCCTGGCGGCGGCCGTCGCGCTCGGCCACCCCGACGGCTACCGGCGCCCGCTCACCGGCGTCACCATCGGGGGCAAGCGTTACGCGGAGGTCGAGGGCACCACCATCCCCGGCCCCATCTGGAAGGACTCCATGAAGGCGGCCCTGGACGGCACCGAGGCCACGTCCTTCACCCCACCCGACACCACGCGGTTCGGCGGGTGCAGCAGGGCCTGCGCCGACTGACCCGCGAGCCAGGAGGTCCGATGAGACCCGTGGATCGCGCCGAGTACCTGGGGTACACACCCGCCACCGAGAGCCGCCGGCTGATCGCGAACGGCCTGCCCAAGGAGCTGCCGGAGACGCTTGGGGGCCGGCACCGGTTCACGCCGCTGTCCCTGTTCGTGGGCGACCGCCTGGCGGCCACGGCCTTCGCCCGGCTCGACGGGGTGGGCGCGTTCTGGCTGGACGTGTGGCTGCTGTCGCCCAAGCGCGGCGGCCGCTGGAACCTGCGCACGGGCGGCACCGTCGCGGCCGACCCGTGCGACGAAAACGTGCTGCGCCCGCGCCCGGCCGCCGCCGCGCTCGACGGGCACGCCGACGCGGGCGACAGCACCCGCTACAACGCCAGCCCCGTGCCGTGGCTGCGCCGCCCCTACCGGTGGGTCGGGTACGGGATCGTGCGGCTGTCGGCCGAGGTGGGCGTGGTGCGGCTCGGGGAGCGGGACATCATGGTGCCGGAGCACGGGCTGCAGGCGCTGGCGTGGCGCCCGGGCCGCCACGGCGTGCCGGCGGACCTGCTCGGCCACCGCGGCGAGCATCTCGCGGTCCTCACCCTGCGCTGACCGGCCCGGGTGAAAGGCGAGCACCCCTCGGCGTTCATCCCGCGCCGACCGGCCCGGGTGCGAGGCGGGCGAGGTGCCGGTCGACGAGGGCGATCACGTCGTGCGGCGAGTAGAGCCCGATCAGCGCGGGCTGCCCCAGCCCCTGGGCGAGGGCGAACAGCGCCCGCGCCTCCTGGTCGGGGTCGAGCCCGGCGGCGAGCTGCCCGGCGGCCTGCGCGGCCCGGATCTGGCCGGCGTAGAAGTCGAGCACCAGCGGCAGCCCGGCCCGGACCATCGCGCCCAGCTCGTCGGAGACCACGGACCTGGCCAGGAAGGCGAGCCCGACGCGGGCCTCGAAGCGGCGGGTCTCGTCGAGCGGCAGGACCTCCAGGATCGCCGCCCGCAGCAGGCGCAATGGGTCGTCCTGGTCGGCGGCGGCCACGCGGAGCGCGATGCGCGCGTTGAGCTGCTCCAGCGCCACCCGCAGCATCTCCTCCTTGGTGGCGAAGTAGTGCTGGACCGCGCCCATGGACATCCCGGCCTCGGCGGCGACCTCGCGCAGGCTGACGCTGTCGAGGCCCTTGGCGTCGATGATCCGGTGCACGGCTTCGGCGATCAGCAGCCGCCGCGCCTGGTGATCGACGATCTTAGGCATCCAGGAGCGGCTCCAGCTCGGCGACGGCGTGGTCGCGGTGGACGTTGAGCGTGGTGACGGCGTCGTCGGCGGAGCGGCGGCGCAGCGCGTCGAGGGCGGCGCGGTGCTCCTCGATCACCCGCTCCCGGTTGCCCGCGTCGCCGTAGTACATGGACCGGTAGGCGTCGGTCGTGTCCCACAGCGTGCGGATCAGGCGGGCCAGGCGCGGCCGGCCCGCGCAGTCGAACAACGTCATGTGGAAGGCGCGGTTGGCCGTCGCCATGGCGGCGACGTCGCCCGCCGCCGCGGCCCGCTCGACCTCCTCCTGCGCCGCCTCGATGCGGCCGAGGTCGTCGTCGGTGAGGCGGGCCACCGCCGCGCGCACGGCCTCCTCCTCCAGCAGCTCGCGGATGCGGTAGACCTCGCGCAGGTCGTCGAGGGAGAGCATGACCACGCAGTAGCCCTTGTGCGGCTTGTAGGTGACCAGCCCCTCGCCTTCGAGCGTCTTGAGCGCCTCGCGCAGCGGGACCCGGCTGACCTGCAGCTCCTCGGCGAGCGCGTCTTGCCGGATGGGGGTGCCGGGGCGCAGGCGGCCGGTGGTGATGGCGCGGCGCAGCTCTCCCAGCACGAACTGCTGGGCGGTGGGCGGCCTGCGTCGTGCCTCGTCCGGACTCACTGCCTCAATATCTCACGAACCCAGGCATCGTCCTGCCCGAGCGCGGGCGGCGGGCGGTGGTAGGAGGGCGGGGTGGCGCTGAGGCGGATCGGGTTGGCGACCTGGCCGGCGCCGCCCAGCTCGACGGACGGCTCCAGGCCGAGCTCGCCGGCCAGGGCGAAGGCGGCGGCCAGGTCGTTGATCGGCCCGCACGGCACCCCGGCGGCCGTCAGCCGCTCGAACCACTCGTCGGCCGTGCGCCCGGCCAGGGCCGCGTTCAGCTCGGGGACCAGGGTGTCGCGGGCGGCGACGCGGTCGGCGTTGGTGGCGTGGCGGGGGTCGTCGGCGAGGTCCTGGCGGTCGAGGGCGAGGCAGAGCGCGCGGTACTGGCGGTCGTTGCCGGCGGCGATCACGATCGGGCGGTCGGCGGCCTGGAACACCTCGTACGGGACGATGCTCGGATGCCGGTTGCCCATGGCCTGCGGGACGACGCCGGCGGCGGCGTAGGCGGAGGCGTGGTTGGTCAGCGCCGACAGCAGCGACGACAGGAGCGAGACCTCCACATGCTGACCGGCCGCCTGCTCGGAGGCGGCGCCGCCCAAGCGGCCGCCCTGGCCTGTCTGGTCGCGATGGCGGAGGGCGGCGAGGATGCCGAGGGCGGCGTGCAGGCCGGTGATCACGTCCACCAGCGCCACCCCCGCCTTCGTGCCGGGCCCGCCGGGCTCGCCGGTGACGCTCATCAGCCCGCCGACGGCCTGCGCGATCAGGTCGTACCCGGGCAGCTCGGCCCCGGCCCCCGACCCGAACCCGGTGATCGAGCAGTACACCAGGCCGGGGTTGAGCGCGCGCAGCGCCTCGTAGCCGAGGCCGAGCCGGTCCATCGTGCCGGGCTTGAAGTTCTCGACGAGCACGTCCGCCCGCGCCGCGAGGGCGCGCGCCACCTCGGCGTCGGCGCGCAGGTCGAGCGCGATGGAGCGTTTGTTGCGGTTCACGCCGAGGAAGTACGTCGCCTCGCCGGAGGGCGCGTACGGAGGCCCCCAGGCGCGGGTGTCGTCCCCGGTGCCGGGCCGCTCGACCTTGACGACGTCGGCGCCGAGGTCGGCGAGCAGCATCGTGCAGTAGGGCCCGGCCAGCACGCGGCTGAAGTCGGCGACCAGCAGCCCGGACAGCGCTCCGCTCACGCCGGCGCCCCCAGGTAGACGGTGACGGTGCGGGTGTAGAACTCCCTGGCGGCCCGTCCTTGCTCCTTGGGCCCGAAGCCGCTCTGCTTGGCGCCGCCGAACGGCACGTACGGGAACGTGCCCGCCGACTCGGAGTTGACGTGCAGCACGCCGACCTCCAGCCGGTCGATCGCCGCCAGCGCCGTCCCGAGGTCGCGGGTGAAGACGGCGGCGGACAGGCCGTGGTCGCTGAGGTCGGCCAGCCCCAGCGCCTCCTCGGTGCTCGACGCCCGCACGGCTCCCACGACGGGCCCGAACAGCTCGGTGCGCCAGAAGTCCACGCCGGTGCCCGGCAGGTCCAGCACGGTCGGCGGCACGAACCAGCCCTCGCGCTCCAGCGGCTCGGCCCCGGCCAGCGGCTTGGCGCCGGCGCCGACGGCCTGCCGCACCCCGGCGGCGACGCGGTCGCGCGCGGCGGAGCTGACGAGGGGGCCCATCTCCACCTCGGGCGCCAGCGGGTCGCCGACGACGAGCCGGGCGGCGCGGTCGGCCACCCGTTCCAGCAGCTCGTCGGCGACCTGGGTGGCCACGACGAGCCGCGAGGTGGCGGTGCACTTCTGCCCGGTGGACCGGAACGCCCCGAGGCAGACCTGCTCGGCGGCGTGGTCGAGGTCGGCGTCGGCGAGGACGACGGAGGCGTTCTTGCCGCCCATCTCGGTCTGCACGGGCTTGCCCAGCTCGCCGCAGCGCGCGATGACGGCCCGGCCGACGGCGGTGGAACCGGTGAACGACACCGCGTCCACGCCGGGGTGGTCGACGATCGCCGAGCCGGCCTCGGCCTCGCCGTACACGAGGTTGAGCACGCCGTCCGGCAGCCCGGCCTCGGTGAGCGCCCACGCCAGCCGGTAGGCGAGCAGCGGAACGAGCGAGGACGGCTTCCAGACGACGGTGTTGCCGTAGGTGAGGGCGGGGCCGATCTTCCAGGCGGGGATGGCGATCGGGAAGTTGAACGGCGTGATGAGCCCGGCGACGCCGATCGGCTTGCGGACGACGAGCACGCTCTCGCCGGGGCGCGGGGAGGCGAAGACCTCGCCGCTGTCGCGGTCGGCCTCGCTCGCGTAGTACCGCAGGATGCGGGCGGAGCCCCGGACCTCGGCGACGGCCTCGGGCAGCGTCTTGCCCTCCTCGCGGGCCAGCTCCGCGCCCCACTCCTCGGCGGCGGCGTCCACGAGGGCGGCGGCGCGCAGCAGGATCTCGGCGCGGGCGTGGTGCGGGGTCGCGGCCCAGCCGGGCGCGGCGTCGCGGGCGGCGGTGATCGCCCGCGCCACCTCGCGCGCGGAGGCGAACCGGCCGCGCGCCACGACCTCGGAGGGCCGCGCGGGGTTGGTGTCGGCGAACTCCTCGCCCTCCCCCTCGACCCAGCGGCCACCGATGAGATTCAGAACGTCCATGGTCAACGCACCCTAACTGTGTCATATTGGATTTTCAATATTGGATCCAAAATATGGAGACCGCCGATGATCGCACCCACCGCCCTGTTCGCCCTGGACACGCTGCTGACCGACGAGGAACGCGAGATCAGGAGCACGGTCAGGCGCGTGTGCGACCGGGAGATCCGGCCGCACGTCGCCGGCTGGTTCGAGGCCGGCGAGCTGCCCGCGCGCGAGCTGGCCCGCACGCTCGGCTCGCTCGGCGTCCTCGGCATGCACCTCGACGGGTACGGCTGCGCCGGCATGGGCGCCGTCGCGTACGGCCTGGCCTGCCTGGAGCTGGAGGCCGCCGACTCCGGCCTGCGCAGCCTCGTCTCGGTGCAGGGCTCCCTCGCCATGTACGCGATCTGGAAGTACGGCAGCGAGGAGCAGAAGCAGGAGTGGCTGCCCGCGATGGCGGCCGGGGAGCGCATCGGCTGCTTCGGCCTGACCGAGCCCGACTTCGGCTCCGACCCCGGCGGCATGCGCACCACCGCCAAGCGGGAGGGCGGCGACTGGGTGCTGAACGGCACCAAGCTGTGGATCACCAACGGCTCGGTGTCGGACGTCGCCGTGGTCTGGGCCCGCACGGACGAGGGCATCAGGGGCTTCCTCGTGCCGGCCGGCACCCCCGGCTTCACCGTCAACGACGTCAAACACAAGGTCTCCCTGCGCGCGAGCGTGACCAGCGAGCTGGTGCTCGACGGCGTGCGCCTGCCCGCCGACGCGATGCTGCCCGGCGCCAGGGGCCTGTCCGGGCCGCTCGGCTGCCTGAACGAGGCCAGGTTCGGGATCGTGTTCGGGGCGATGGGGGCGGCGCTGGACTGCCTGGAGACGGCCATCGCCTACGCCTCCGACCGGGAGGTGTTCGCCCGGCCGCTGTCGTCGTACCAGCTCACCCAGGAGAAGCTCGCGGACATGGCGCTGGAGCTGGGCAAGGGCCTGCTGCTGGCCGTGCACCTCGGGCGGCTGAAGGAGGCCGGCACGCTCACCCCCGAGCAGGTGAGCGCCGGCAAGCTGAACAACGTGCGCGAGGCCCTGGAGATCGCCAGGAAGTGCCGCACGCTGCTCGGCGCCGGCGGCATCACCCTCGAGTATCCGGTGATCAGGCACTCCGTGAACCTGGAGTCGGTGCTCACCTACGAGGGCACCTCCGAGATCCACGCGCTGGTCATCGGCAAGGCGCTGACCGGGATCCCCGCGTTCAAGTAGGGCCGCTCAGAAGGTCTGCCAGGTCGCCTCGGTGACCTGGCAGGGCCCGCCCTGGTGCACCCGCAGCCGCCCGGCCGGCAGGTCGAGGCCGATCGTGGCGAGCGTCTCCCAGCGCTGGTTGAGCGGCTGCGTGAGGTCGGGGTGGGCGCAGACGGGCGCGCCCTCGGGGGCGTGGCTGAGCATGGCCAGCGCCCGCGCGTTCTGGTCGGCGCCGCTCAGCCCCTCGACGTGGGCCTCCAGGTGGCGGAAGCGGTCGTAGGTGCCGGGCCGCTCGGTGGCGTGCCGCTCCCCCGCCGCCAGGCCGGCGTCGAGGAAGTGGTTGCAGTGCAGCAGGACGCCGTCGGGGCCCGGTGGGATGGCCGCCACCCCGGCCGGGGAGATCTCGATCGAGGCCGCCTGGTGCTCGGTGACGACGGTGATGACGGTCGAGGCCGACACCCTGGCGGAGCGGGCGATGCCGGTCGCCTCCTCGACGGTGGCCGCCTCGTCGAGGATGCGGCGGGCGATGAGGTGCACCGGCACGCCCAGGTCGGCGGTGTCGGAGTCGTGGCGCAGGATGTTGAAGTGCACGCCGAGCCCGGCGTCGGTGACGCCGATCTTGGCCAGCGTGCCCGCCTCCGTGAACGTGCGCACCACGCGGCCCGAGTCGAGCTCGTACTCCCATAGCACCGGCGCGTCGCGCAGGTGGTCGTGCCAGTCCCACGTCTGCACCGTGCGCGGCGGGCCGTCCGGCGGCAGCACCACCGACGTCGAGCACTCGCCGTGCCCCACCATGTCGATCGCGGCCAGGATCTCGGTGCGGGCGTTGATCACCGCGACCTGCCACGGCTCCAGCCCCGCGCCCGCCGCGATGCCGGCGATCTCCTCGGCCTGCGCCGGCGCCCAGTCGCCGATGGCCTCCAGCGCCCGCTCGCCCCACGCGCGCACCTGCCCCGCGCCGGCCCCGGCGACCGCGAACAGGTCGGTGTAACCGGCCAGGTTCGCGGCGATCCGCCCGCGCAGGTGGGTGCCGAACTCCTTGCCACGGGCCCGCGGATCGGTCTGGCTGCTGGTGAACGTGGGAAAACTCATGACCTGCCCATCAACTCGGCGAGCCGCGGGTTGTCGGCGGCGGCGGAGGCGCGGACGCGGGCGTACCGCTCGGCGTCGATGTCCTGGCTCAGCTTGAACACGCTCTGCTGCGTACGAACACGCACGCGAAAGGCCACTACCCCGGGCAGCAGCGCGCGGAACCTCTCCCGCGAGGCGGGCGTCGGCTCCCACGACGGCGAGCGCAACGACTCCGCCGCCGCCACCGTCCGCTCCACCACCTCCAGGGCGTCGTCGATCAGCTCCACCCGGCCGGTCACGTGCACGGCCGCGTAGTCCCAGGTCGGGACGGCCGGGTCGGTGCCGTACACCGTCGGCGAGACGTACCCGTGCGGCCCGGAGAACACGACGAGCACGTCGGGTGACGACTCGAAGGAGCGCCACTGCGGGTTGGCCCGCGCCATGTGCCCGACCAGCGTGCCCTCCTCGCCCGGCAGGACGGGGGCGTGCGTGGCCACGGGCACGCCGTCCACGGTGCTGACGACCAGGGCGAACGGGTTGCGCCTGATCAGCTCGGCCTCCTGGGCGGGGTCCTGTGCCGCGTACCGCGGGGCTGTCCACATGCCGCTACTCCGCCGCGCTCAGGATCGCGTCCCACGCGACCTCGGAGGCCAGCGTGCCCAGGCCGGTCGGCTTGACGCCGCTCAGCTCGACCTCGTCGGTCGTCATCGCGAACATCGTGTCGCCGTCCGTCAGCGTGTGGAACGGCTGGATGCCCCGGTGCATCGAGCTGTGCACCTGGCGGCCCACCTGCAGCAGCTCGACGTCCGACAGCTTCACGTTCGTGACCATGACGGTCAGCGTCGTGTTGCCCATCACGGCCGGGGCCTCGCTCAGCTCGGCGTAGTCGGCGCTCGGGTGGCGGCGCTCGCCCAGCTCCGGATGGTAGTTGCCGCGCACGACCCGGCCCTGCCGGTCGACCACCGCGCCCACCGCGTTCACCACGGTCGCCACCAGCACCTTGACCTCCCCGAACGTGCCGAAAGCGGCGCCCTGCCCGGCGAACTCGGCCCGGCCGAAGTCCACCTTGCCCGCGCTCGCCGTGCGGCCCGCGCCGCACCGGCCCACCGGGAACTCGCCCTCCCTGGCCCACCGCAGCGCGGCCCGGCCCAGCTCGGCGTCCGGGTAGACGGCGGTGTCGCGGCAGGAGAAGTCGTAGATGACCGCGCCCGACACCAGCTGCAGCTCGTCCCACTTGGTGACGTTGTTCCGGCGCGACAGCAGCTCGTCGCTCACGCCCGCCGCCGCGGCCAGCCCGTACACCGAGCCGCCCGCCAGGCAGATCGCGTGGTTGAAGTCGTAGCCGCCGCTCATGCCGACCGCGCCGCCGCGCGCGTCCACGGCCGTGCGGGCACCTTTCGGCAGGTGGATCACGGTGCAGCCGGTGGGGCCCTCGCCGTACTCGGCGGTGCCGACGAGCACGCCGGGCAGGTCGAACGCGACCGAGCCGCGCCCCGGGCTCGGCTGCGGGGTCAGCGGCAGGTCCGCGTTGCGCGGGACGCCCGGCGCGAACGCCGACGGTGTGGCGAGCCGATGGGTCACAGTGCCTCCAGCAGTTGCTTCGAGTACTCGTGGGAAGGGCCGGCGTAGAAGGTGCGGGTGTCGGCGGTCTCGACCACCTCGCCCCGGCGCATGACGGCGATCCGGTCGGCGACGTAGCGGACCGCGCCGAGGTCGTGGGAGATGAACAGGGCGCCGAAGCCGTACTCCGCCTGCAAGTCCTTGATCAGGTTGAGGATCTGCACCTGCACGGAGACGTCCAGCGCGCTGACCGCCTCGTCGAAGACGATGAAGGCGGGCCTGGTGACCAGGGCGCGGGCGATGGAGACGCGCTGCCGCTGGCCGCCGGACAGCTCGTGCGGGTAGCGGTCGGCGAAGTCCGCGCCCAGGCCGACGTGCTCCAGCATCTCGGTGACGGCGGTCCGGTCCGTGCGGCCCAGCACGTCCAGGGGCTCGGCGACGCTCGCGCCGACGCGCATGCGCGGGTTCAGCGACCAGTGCGGGTGCTGGAGCACGGCCTGCATGCGGCCGGCCAGCTCGCGGCGGCGCTTCGGGAACGGGCGGCCGTCGAACCTGACCGTGCCCGACGTGGGGCGGCGCAGGCCGAGCGCGACGTGGCTGGTCGTCGTCTTGCCCGAGCCGGACTCGCCGACCAGGCCCAGCGTCTCGCCCTCGGCGACCTGGAGCGTGACGTGCCGCATGGCGTCGAGGTGGATGCGGCGCAGCGGCGGGCCGGCGGCGAAGGTGACGGTGACGTCGTCGAGTTCGAGGATCACGCGGTCACCTCCGTCGTGTTCGGCGCGGGCTCGATCGGCGCGGGCTCGATCGGCGCGGGCTCGATCGGCGCGGGCTCGATCGGCGCGGGCTCGATCGGCGCGGTCAGGCGGTCCTCCAGCTCGATCGCTTTGTGGCACAGCACGTCCTGCTCCCTGACGCGGACCGGGGCCGGGCGCTCGTGCGCGCAGCGGTCCTCCGCGAACGCGCAGCGCGGCGCGAAGGCGCAGCCCGGGGACGGGCCCGTGAGCACGGGCGGGCGGCCCGGCACCGGCTCCAGGCGCACCCCGTGGGCCGCGGCGGCGGGCGCGGACCTGGCCAGCGCCGCCGTGTAGGGGTGGGCGGGGTGGCCGAGCACCTGGGCGGCGGGCCCCGACTCGACCACGCGCCCGCCGTACATGACCGCCACCCGGTCGCAGCGGCGGGCCACGGCGGGCAGGTCGTGGCTGAGCCACAGGATGCTGGTGCCCGCCTCGGCGGCCAGCGTGAAGATCACGTCCGACACCTCCTCGCGAACCTGGCTGTCCAGCGCGGCGGTCGGCTCGTCGGCGACCAGCAGGTCCGGCGAGGTGGCCATGGCCATCGCGATCGCCACCCGCTGCGCCATGCCGCCGGAGAGCTGGTGCGGGTACGCGCGCAGCACCCGCGGATCGTCGAGCCGGACCCGGCCCAGGTGGAAGCGCACGTCGCCGCCGCGCCCGAGCACCAGGCGGAGCTGGTCGCCGACGCGCATGGTCGGGTCGAGCGAGCCGATCGGGTCCTGGAAGACGAACCCGAGGTGCTTCCTGCGCAGGTGCCGCAGCCTGGCGGCGGGCAGGTCGAAGACCGGCTCCCCCGCCACCAGCACCTCCCCCTCGGTGCGCCGGGCGGCGCGCGGCAGCAGCCGGCCCACGGCGGAGCCGAGCGTGGACTTGCCCGACCCGCTCTCGCCGACCACCCCGACGCTCTCGCCCTGTGCCACCTCCAGGCCGGCGCCGTCGAGCGCGCGCGTGCGGGCGTAGTCGATCACCAGGTTCCGTACGGAGAGCAGGCTCATGTCAGTGACCTCGTCTCTCGGGGTTCGAGCCGGTCGCGCAGCCCGTCGCCGACCACGTTGATCGCCAGGATCGCGGCCACGAGCACGACGCCGGGGCCGAGGATCAGCCAGGGCGCGGCGATCATGTACGTGCCGCCCTGCTGGATGAGCACCCCGAGCGAGGCCTGCGGCGGCTGCACCCCGAAGCCGAGGAAGCTCAGCCCGCCCTCGACGGCGATGCCGACCGACAGCGCGTACGTGCCCTGGACGGCGATCGTGCCGGCCACGTTCGGCAGCACGTGCCGCACGAGCACGCGCGGCAGCCGGGCCCCGCTGATGACGGCGGAGGTGACGTAGTCGCGCTGCGCGACGGCCACGGCGGCGGCCCGCACGAGCCGGGTCATCAGCGGGATCGTCACCAGCACGATGCTGGCCAGCGCCGCCGTCTGCCCGGGGCCGAGCACGGCCGCGACCAGGATGGCCAGCACGATGGCGGGAAAGGAGTAGAGCACTTCCACCAGGCGCATCACCAGCTCGTTCAGGTAACCGCCACGGTATCCGGCGAGGATGCCGAACGCCGCGCTCAGCACCGCCGTGACCAGCACGGCGATCGACGACAGCAGCAGGGTCGTGCCGACGCCCTCCATGACGCGGGGCAGCACCGAGCGGCCCAGGTTGTCGGTGCCGAGCCACCAGCCGGGGCCCGGCGGTTGCAAGCGCGGGCCGACGATCGCGTCCGGGTCTCCCCGGCGCCGACGAGCGAGCCCAGCGCGAACAGCACCAGCACGGCCAGGCAGGCGAGCCCGCCGATGGACAACCGATCGAGCCTTCTCATGCCCGCCTCCCCGCCATGACGCCCAGCCGGGGGTCGATGGCCCCGACGAGCAGGTCGATCAGCACGTTCATGACGATGAACACCCCCGCCGCCAGCAGCACCCCGGCCTGCACCACCGCGTAGTCGCGGCGGCCGACGGCCTGCACGATGTAGGAGCCGACGCCCGGCAGGTTGAACACGTGCTCCACGATCAGCGCGCCGCCCAGCAGGTACGCGGTCGTCGTCCCGATGAGCGTGACCACGGGGGTGGCGGCGTTGCGCAGGATGTGGTGCCTGACGATGGACCACGGCGACTCGCCGCGCCCGACGGCGGCCGTCACGTACGGCTCGACCAGCACGCCCATGACGGCGTCGCGGGTGGTCCTGGCGGTCACCGAGATGGAGAAGACCGACAGGACGGCGGCGGGCAGGATCATCGTGGCCAGGTTCGCGGCGGGGTCCCGGGTGAGCGGCACCCAGGAGCCGACCTGGAGGCCGAGCGCGTACCGGGAGAAGACGAACACGACCAGGCTGCCCAGCACGAACTCGGGCACGCTGACGCCGAGCCCGCTGAGCAGCCGGCCGGCCGCGCCGCCGCCGGTCGGGCGGGCCCGCACAGCGGTGAGCACGCCCAGCGGCACCCCGAGCAGCACGCTCGCGGCCACCGCCAGCACGGTCAGCTCGGCCGTGATCGGCAGGCGGGCCAGCAGCTCCGCGCCGACCGGCTGGCGGCTGATCATGGAGAAGCCGAAGTCGCCGCCGGCGACGGCGGCCAGCCAGTGCCCGTATTGCACGAAGACCGGCTGGTCGAGCCCGTAGCGGGCGGCCAGCTCCGCCTTCTGCTCGGGGGTGGCGAACGGCCCGAGCACCGTCTCGGCGAAGCCGCCCGGCATCAGGCGGACGGCGGCGAAGATCAGCACGGAGACGCCCAGGAGCGTGGCGGCCGAGCTGAGCGCCCGGCCGGACCACCACATCAGCAGCCGCATGGCTATCGCGACTTCTTCACGCGGGCGTCGGCGACCAGGCGCAGCACGTTGCCGTAGCCCTCGGTGGCGTACAGGCTCGGGCTGAGCTGGTCGGCCCGGTAGGCGACCGTGGCCGGGCGGGTCACCAGCGGGATCATCTGGGCGTCCGCGTCGGCCTTGGCGCACACCTGGGCCAGCGCCTCGTCCCTGCCCTCCGCCTGCTTGTTGGCCGCGTCGATGAGCGTGCTCAGCTCCTTGTCCGGCTTCATGAAGCCGGCGTTGAAGCCGGCCGTCTCCGGGTTCCACCACTTGGTGACCATGCCGGGGTCGGCGTAGCCGGCGAACCACGACAGGGCGGCGTCGAACTCGGCGGGCGCCTTGCCGTACACCTTGCCGGACCAGCTCGCCTCGTCCATTTGCTCGATCTTGACGGTGATGCCGGCCTGCTGCAGGTTCTGCTGGATGACCTGGGCGACGGCGGGGGCGGGCTCGGTGTTGAAGATGGTCAGTGTGAACGACAGGCCCTCGGCGCCCGCCTCGGCCAGCAGCTTCTTGGCCTCCTCCACGCTCTTCGCGGCCGATGGGAGCGTGGCCGGGTCGCACGAGCCCGGCAGGCCGGCCGGGGTGATCGCGGTCGGCTTCCCCTTGCCGCCGAGCGCGATGTCGGCGATCTGCTGGGCGTCCAGCGCGATATTGATGGCCTGGCGCACCTTGGGGTCGGCGAGCTTCGAGCCCGGCTTCAGGCTGTTGAGCATCAGGTAGTAGAAGTCCGTGGTCGCCTGGGTGACGACCTTGACGTCCTTCGCGCCGGCCAGCATCGACGCCGAGTCCACGTTGCCCAGCGTGGCCAGGGCGGCGCCGCCGTTCTGCAGGGCCGCGATGCGGGCGGCCTCCTCGGGGGCGATCGTGATGTTCAGCGTGTCGGCGGCCGGCTTGCCCTGGTTCCAGTACGTGTCGTTGCGCTTGAACGTCCACGACACGTCCTGGCGGTGATTGTCCACCACGTACGGGCCGGTGCCCAGCAGCGTCGTGGCCGGGTCCACCGACTTGTCGCCGATCTCCTTCATCGGCAGGATCGCGGCCGGCACGTTGGCCAGGGCCGCGAGGAACGGCGTGTACGGCTCCTTCAGCGTCACCTTGACCCGGTCGTCGCCGTCCTTCACGATCTCGTCCACCGGCCCGAGCTGGCCCGCCCACACGCCCTTCGAGGCCAGCAACCGCTTGAGGCTGCCCACGACGTCGTCGGCCGTCATCTTCCTGCCGTTGGAGAAGGCCACCCCCTTGCGCAGGTGGAAGACGTACGTGCGGTCGTCGGGGGTGTCCCACTTCTCGGCGAGCAGCGGCTGGACGCTGAAGTCGGGGCCCACCGTGACCAGCGTCTCGTACGACAGCGACAGCAGCTGCCAGGTCGTGGCCACGTCGGCGAGCTGCGGGTCGTAGCCGGTGGCGGCGCCGCTGTCGATGTGCACCTGGAGGTTGAGCGTGCCGCCCGGGGCGAGCGCCTGGTCGGCGACGGCCAGGAAGCCGGGGGCGGCCGTCTCCTGGGCGGCGGCTTGCGGGGTGGTGGTCGTTCCGGTGGCGGCGCAGGCCGAAGCCAGCAGGGCTGCCGCGACACCGCAGGCCAGGCGCGGGTAACGCATGGGCCTCGTCTCCTCTTAGTGGCAGGATGAGCGTCCGGAGGCGCTCGGCGGGACGTCGAGCGTGGGGTTGCGGTCGAAGAAGCCGACCGGCTTGAGAACGAACCCGCAGGTGTCGACCGGCATGATCGGCCAGTCCTCGGTGCGGGGGAAGTGCGTCAGGCCGAACGTGTGCCACAGCACGATGTCCTGCCCGTCGATGTCGCGGTCGGCCCTGGTGTAGGCGGGCAGGCCCGCGCCGCCGGGATGCTGGTTCACCAGGTCGCCGGCGGGATAGCGCTCCGCGGGGTGGTAGCGGGTGACCCACAGGTGCCGGGTCGCGAACTCGGCCCTGCGGTGGATGCTGGACCCCTCGGCGGCCATCAGCGTCGGCTTGCCCTCGGGGAACAGCGCGTAGCCGACCGGGCCGCCGAGGCGGTTGCGCACGCCGGGGTTGACGACGTGCCAGGTGCGCTCCGCCTTCAGGTCGGCGTCGCGCCCGGCCTCCCGCTCGGTACGCAGCCGGGTCGCCGCGCGGCCGAACGCGTTGCCGTGCTCGCTGTCCAGCCGCCTGGCCTCGACCTCGTCCACGGCGTTGGCCACGCCGTCCACGGTCATGTCGAGCCGGGCGCTGAACAGGTGCTGGTGGTACGGCGCCGCCAGGCCCGGCGCCACCTCCGAGGCGTACGGGGCGGCCCGGTCGTCGTAGGCGCCGGTGAAGACGATGCCGGTCGCCTTGACCTCCAGCTCGATCGTGCCGTCGAGGTAGAGGTACCAGTAGAAGCCGTAGTCGTAGTTGCCGACAGTGACGAAGAACGAGATGACCAGGCGGCGCTGCCTGCGCGTCTCCCGGGAGCCGTTGGCCGGGTCGGTGTGCTTCCACAGCACCCCGTAGTCCTCCTCGTGCATGCAGATCGCGTTCTTGATCACCTTTGGCACGCCGGCGCCATCGGTGACGACGACGTCGAAGTAGGTGATCTCGCCGAGGCAGTCGCAGCCGAGCTCCAGGGAGTTGGCGAGCTTGCCGAGCTGGTACTCGCCGGTGTCGAAGTAGTTCTGCCAGAAGCGGATCGGGCTCGGGTCGCCGTACGGGACCACCATCTCGGCCACCGACGCCCGGTAGACGATCGGCCGGATGCGGCCGCCGTCCTCGAACCCGATGCGGTGCAGCGTCAGGCCCTCGCGCATGTCGTAGCCGAGGCGCAGGCTCCACTTCTCCCACGTGACCAGCGGGCCGTCGACCGTGAAGCTGGGGCCCTCCGGCTGGGTGATGTGGATGGGCTTCTGCGTGGTGCGGTGCTCGACGTTCGTGTAGTCGCCGCTCTCCTGCGGGATCGGCTGGGGGCCGGTGTCGACGATCTCCAGCACCTCGCCCTTGACCAGGTCCACGTACGCGACCAGGCCGTCCACGGGGTGCGCCCACGGAAGGCTCTCCGGGGTCGGCATCAGGTGCGCCAGCACCCTGGCGACCCGCCGGCCCTCCTCCTTCGGCAACGCGAAGTGGCCGGCGCTGAGCGCGGCCAGGTAAACGCTCGCCGGGTCGTCGATCCCCCTTCTCGCCAGGGCCTTCGCCCAGCCGGGGTCCTCGCGCAGCACCTTGCGGACGAGGGCGTGCTCCTCGTCCAGCATCGGCACCTGGCCGTCGGTCAGCGGGTCGATCGGCCCCGTGGCCGCCACCCGGCCTTCGCTGATCGACACGACCACGTCCTGCGCGGCCTCGGTGGCCAGGTCCAGCAGGAGCGCGCGGGCCTGGCGGGCCGGGCGGGCGGCGCCGTCCTCGTACGCCAGCACCTCACCCTTCGGCGGCTCCTCCAGCCCGAGGTAGGCCACCCGGACCGTCTCCGTCAGCAGGCCCTCGGTCATGAGAACCCGTCTGACCTCGTCGATCTCCTGTGCGGCGAGCGGGTCGAGAGGGTGGGGACACTTTCCGGCGGACAGGTGCAACGTTCGGCCCCTTTCTGCTGCCGGAACGTTCCGGCAAGTTTCGCGATAACCTAACCGCGTCCGCCGGAGGGCACAAGACCTGGAGCCCAGCCGAAACACATCGTTTACGGGACGCGCGGCGCGGAAGGGGCGCGGACGGGCCGCTAGGAGCAGGGCGCGCGCGGAAGGGCGCGGACGGGGCGCTAGGAGCAGGGCGCGGGAAGGGCGCGGACGGGCCGCCACGAGCAGGGCGCGCGGAAGGGCCGCGGGCGGGGCGCTACGAGCAGGGCGCGGAAGGGGGCGCGCATGGGCCGCCACGAGCAGGGCGCGGAAGGGGCGCGGATGGGTCGCTACGATCAGGGCGTGCACGCAGACGAGCCGGTCACGATCCTCACCGTCGCCCGCGAGGCGGGGGTCTCCAAGACGACCGCCTCCGACGCGTTGCGCGGCTCAGGACGCGTCTCCGAACGCACCCGCGAGACCGTCGTCGCGGTCGCCGAACGGCTCGGCTACGTGCCCAACGGCTCGGCCCGCCACCTGCGCAAGGCCAGCACCGGCACGATCGGGCTGCACGTGCCCGAGGTGCTGACCCGCTCCTCGTACTACATGTCGTTCGTGTTCGGCGTGGTCGAGCAGGCCGCCCGGCACGACTACGACGTCACCCTGATCACCTCGGGCCAGCGCCGCGCCCGCCCGCCCCGCGTGGACGGCCTCGTCCTCGGCGACCCGCTCGGCGGAGACCCCGTCGTGGAGAGCCTGATGGCCACCGGGCTGCCGACCGTCTCGTGCGAGCGTTTCCCCGGCTCCCGGCAGGCGGACGGCGTCGTATGGTCCGAACACGCGCTCATGCTCACCCGCCTCCTCGACCACCTGCTCGCGACGGGGGCGAGACGGCCGGGGCTCATCGTGGCGGGCGACGAGAGCGACTGGGCGGCCAGCGTGCACCGGGGATACCAGGAGTGGTGCGCCGGGCGGGGGGTCGCGCCGCTGGTGAGCAGGGTCTCGTTCGACGCGACCGGCGACGAGGTCCGCGCCGCCGCCCGCGCCCTCCTCGGAAGGGGCCACGGCGCGCCCGGGACCGGCGGCGGCACGCCCGGGACCGGAGGCGGCGCGCTCGCGACGGGCGGCGGCGCGCTCGCGCGGAACGATGACACGCCCCGGACCGGCGGCGCGGAGGTGCCGATGGACGCGCTCGTGTGCGCTCCCGCCGGGGCGGCGACCGAGGTGGCGCCGCTGCTGCGGGAGGCCGGCGGCAGGGTGCGGCTCGCTTCCTGCGTCGACAGCGCCGCCACGCGCCAGGCCGACCCGCCCATCACCGCGATCGACCTGCGGCCGCGCGAGGCGGGGGCGAGCTGTGCAGAGCTGCTGTTCGAGCTGCTGTCGGGCACGGCACAGCCGGGCACGGAGCGCGTCCACCCGATCGAGCTGCAGATCCGCGCCTCCACCGCACCCCGCCCGTAGAACCGCCCGTAGAACCGCCCGTAGAACCGCCCGCAGCAGCCCGGCGGGTCAGGCGAGCGTCGCGGCGATCTGGTCGGCGGCGGTCGCCAGCCAGTCGGGCCGGGCGTTGCCCAGCAGGTGGTCGCCGTGCGGAATGCGCAGGTACCGGCCGTGGGGCGCCAGCCGGGCCAGCGCCGCGCCGTCGGTCACGCCCGGGATGACGTCCTGGCCGCCGTCCACCACGAGCAGCGGGCAGGTGATCGCCGGGGCGAGCGCGGACAGGTCCACCCGGCCCGCGAAGCGGCGGGCCGCGTCCTCGCCACCGGCGCGGCTGACGAGCAGGTCCCGCACGGGTTGGGGCAGCTCGTCCCAGTCCAGCCGGAAGGGGCCGCTGACGGTGACCGCGGTGACGACGCGGGGCTCCTTCGCGGCGCTCTCGGCGACGTAGTAGCCGCCGAGGCTGAGCCCGACGAGCCCCACGCGCCGGGCCCCGAGGGCGTCGGCGACCTGGCCGATGACGTGGTGGTAGTCGGCGCGGATCGTGGTCGTGGCCGCGAGCACGCCCTGGCCCGGCCCGTCCATGGTGAACACGGTCAGGCCCCTGCGCAGCAGCTCGTCCGTCACGGCGTGGAACTCCTCCTTGCTCGAATCGAGCCCGGGCACCACCACGACCACCGCCCCGCCACCGTCCGGCCCTCCCGGCCCGCCGGCGCGATCCGGCCTCCGCAACCAGCCGGCGAAGCCCGGCCCTTCGACGCGGCGCGCTCGCGGGTCCAGGAGCTCCAGCGCGCGGCCCATGGCGGCGTCGGCCTCGGCGGCGGCGAGCGCGCTCTCCTCGCCCGGCCCCAGCGTGGCGAAGTGGAACCAGCGGGCGGCCGTCATGAAGTGCCCGCCCGCCGAGATCGCCGTGGCGGCCTCGCCGGCCCGCGCCAGATGCCCGCGCGCGACCCGCATGAAGGTCTCGCCCCATCGGCCCAGGTCGGTCAGCTCGCCGGTGACGCGCAGGTACTCGTGCACGTCCAGCCCGGCTCCCGTCGCGCGCGACAGGTTCGCGGCAGCGAAGGCGGCGGCAGCGGACGCGGCGGCCGAGGTGGTGGCGGAGGTGGTGGCGTTCATCGTGATGCTCCGATCGTCAGGACGGCCTTGCCGCGGATCCGGCGTTCACGCAGGTCGGCGAGCACGTCGGCGGTCCGGCTCCAGTCCTCGGTGCGGCCGATCTCGGGGTGCAGCCGCCCATCGGCCACCAGGCGCAGCAGGGTCTCCAGGTCGCGCCGGTAGGGGGCGCCCGCGTAGTGGAAGTGCCTGATCACGCCGTTCTCCGGCCCGGCGAACAGGTCGAAGAAGTTCAGGGTCACCGGTGTGCGGCTGACCTGGCCGAACCAGATCAGCGTCCCGCCGGGGACCAGCCGGGCCAGCGCGGCCGGCAGGGCGGCGCCGCCCGTGGATTCCAGCACCACGTCGAACGGCCCGCCCGCGTCGGCGGCGTCGCGGACGACCGCCGTGGCGCCCAGCTCGCGCAGGCGCGCGCCGCGCTCCTCCGTGGCGGTCACCGCCGTCACCTCGGCCCCGGCCGCCGCGGCCAGCTCGGTCAGGTAGTGGCCTACCCCGCCGGAGGCGCCGGTCAGCAGGATGCGCAGGCCGGCCACCACGCCGGCCGCGCGCAGCAGCCGGAGCGCGGTGATCCCGGCCAGCGGCAGGGCGGCCGCCTGGACGGCGGTGACCTCGCGGGGCAGGACGGCGACCGAATGGGTGGGCACGGTCGCGTACTCGGCCCACCCGGCCATGGGCGGGTGACCGACGACGCGGGCGCCGACGGGCGGGCCCGAGCCGTCCGCGGCGGCCTGCACGACGAGCCCGGCCACGTCCTTGCCCGGTCTGAGCCCGGGTCGCGGCGCTTCCAGCAGGAACGTCTCCCCGCGGTTGGGCGAGAACGCCTCGACCTTGATCAGCACTTCGTCCGGCGCGGGCACGGGCTGGGCGTCCTGCGCGAACTCGACCAGCCGGGCCGGATCCCCTGTGGGCAACAATCTCCGCATGCGGCCATGGAACCGGCATCCGGCCCGCTTCCTCCAACAACGGTCGATCCAGCGCGACAACCATCGGTTGTCGCCTATGGTGACAGGCGTGGACCTCGACCTGGCGCAGGTGCGCGCGTTCGTCCTGGCGGCGGAAGAGCTGCACTTCGGCCACGCGGCTGAGGAACTGTCGATCTCGCAGCAGGCGCTGTCCAAGCGGATCGCCCGCCTGGAGTCCGTCCTCGGCAGGCGGCTGCTCGACCGCGGCGGCCAGGGGGTGCGCCTCACCGAGGCCGGGCGGCGTTTCCTGGAGCCGGCCCGGCAGGCGCTGGCCGCCGCCGACCGGGCCGTGGCGGCCGTCCTCGGCACGCACCGGCCGTTGCGGATCGACGTCTGGGGCCACCTGTACGCGCCGATGCGCACGCTCGCGCTGGTGGCCGGCGGCGAACCGCGGCCCGAGCTCGGCCACGGGCGCGACCTGCCCTCGGTGAGCACCGCGCTGCTGCGCGGCGACATCGACGCCGCTTTCGGCCGCGTCCACGCCCCGCTGCCCGCCGGCCTGCGGTATCGCCTCGTCCGGCTGGAGCCGGTGGACGCGGTCCTCAGCGCGGGCCATCCGCTCGCGCGCGCGGCGGCGATCCGGCCGGCGCAGTTGCGCGACAGCCTGCTGTGGGCGCCCGGGCCGCTGCACCGGCTCGACTTCCTGCACCGCTTCGCCGACTCCTTCGGCATCGGTGCCCGCGCCGAGGGCGCCAACCTGGGGCTGGAGCACTTCCTGGCCGATCTGGCGGCGGACCCGCGCCGCTTCAGCCTGCTGCCCGCCGACGTGCCCCTGCCCGCCGGTCCGGCTGTCAGGACGGTCCCGCTGGTGGAGCCCACTCCCCTGTACGCGTGGTCGCTGCTCTGGCGCTCCGGCGCCGACCATCCGCTGCTGGACACCCTGATCGGCGCGTTCGTCCGGGAGGCCGAGCGCAGCCGGTGGCTCGAATACGATCCGGCCCGCGACTGGCTGCCCGAGAGCGACCCCGCCGGCCGGCTCAGGTCAGGGCCGGCTCCACCGACCGGGGGCGGCCCTTCACCCACCTGACGGAGCCCGGCCTGCGGGCCTCGCCGCGGATCCTGCTCACCGCGAACGCGGAGGTCACCTCCTTGATGACGGCACCGGCGCGCCCGCCGACGTAGACGTTCACGGCGGTGTCGTCCTTGCGGGCGAGCTGCCGGATGCCCGCGTGCCGGCCCAGGCTGGCGCACGCCCCCGTGAAGCGCACGTTGATCGGCTCGGGTTCCGTTCCGGCGATGCGGCTCAGGATCGTGCGGGCGGCCAGGGCGCCGAGCGGGCCGGCGGCGTAGCAGCTCATCCGCAGCGGCCGGCCCGACGGGGCGGCGCAGTCGCCCGCCGCGACGATGCGGTCGTCGTCGAGGCTGGTCAGCGTCTCGTCGGTGAGCAGCCGGCCGAGCCCGTCGGTACGCAGGCCGCTCTCGGCGGCGAGCCGGGGCACGCCGAAGCCGGCCGCCCAGATGGTCACGGCGCTCGGGCGTTCGGTGCCGTCGGCGAGGACGACCGCGTCCGGGGTGACGGCGCTCACCTCGGCGCCCTCGATCACGGTGACGCCGTGCCGGGCCAGCCAGCGGGCGGCGTACCGGCGGCCGCCCGTGCTGAGGTACGGCGCCAGGGTCCGGCCGCACACCAGCGTGACGGCGCGCCCCCGCTCGGCCAGCTCGGCGGCCGTCTCGATGCCGGTCAGCCCGCCGCCGACCACGGTGATCCGGGCGTCGTGGGGCAGCTCGGCCAGCCTGGTACGTAGCCGCCGCGCCGGCTCGTACGCGGAGATGTCGAACGCCAGCCCGGACGCGCCCGGCACCTGCGGCGGCGGGGCGCCGGTGCTGCCGACCGCGTAGATGACGTAGTCGTAACCCAGCGCGCGGCCCGACTCCAGCCGCACCTCGCGGGCGGCGGTGTCGATGCGGGCGGCGCCGTCCACGACCAGCTCGATGCCGTCGCCGAGCAGCGTGCCGTAGTCGATCGCGGCTTCGCCGGTGCCGGCCACGTACTGGTGCAGCCGGATGCGGTCCACGAACCGCGGGCGGGCGTTGACGAGGGTGATGGCGAGGTCGTCGCGCAGGCGCAGGTGGTTGGCGGCGAGCGTGCCCGCGTAACCGCCCCCGATGACGACGACCTTGTGCAGTGCGGGCATGGTGCGGATTCCCTTCCTCGGTGGTCAGCCGGTGGCCAGCCGGGTGGTCAGTCGGGTGGTCAGCCGGTGGTCACGGCGTCTTGAGTACGCGGCTGAGGTGGAGGAGGCTCAGTCCGAACATGAGCACGCCCAGCGGCACGTGCAGCGTCGTCACGTGCGCGATGCCCAGCGCGACCTGCGCCGACGTGGCCGCCAGGAACCCGGCCGCCTGGAGGACGGGCCGGGGCGAGCCGCCGCCCGGCCGCCACGCCAGGACGGCGGCGGCCACGTGCACCACGGCCACCACGAAGATCGTGTAGGCCGCCGCGCTGTGCAGGACGTGCCCGTTGGGCGTGGTCAGCAGCAGCCCGGCGGTCACGGGGGCGGCGAAGACGGCAAGGGTCTGCAGGGCGATCACGGCACGCAGGAACGTGAGGTTGTTGCCCCGCTTGGTCGTCGTCGGTGCGGACATGGTGTGCTCTCCTCATGGTCGGTCAGTACGTCCGACAACACAGCCGCCGGGAATGTGAGGCGGGGGCGGCCTCACAGCTCGCCGTGCTGTCCGGTCGAATGGGAGAGGCCCGACACGAATGAGGGAGTCAGCACCACGATGGGCAGCACCCGACCCGACCCCGCCCTGGCCGTGATCATGAGCGAGCGGCGGCACCTGATCAACCTCGGCTACCGGCTGCTGGGCTCGCTCGCCGACGCCGAGGACGTCGTCCAGGAGACCTACGCCCGCTGGTACGCCATGTCACGGGAGGAGCAGGACGCCATCGAGTCGCCGGGCGCCTGGCTGACGAAGGTCGCCGGCCGCCTCTGCCTGAACGTGCTGTCGTCGGCGCGGGTCCGGCGGGAGACGTACGTGGGCGAGTGGATCCCCGAGCCGCTGCCCGACCTGCCCGAGGGGCCGAACGGCGACCCGGCCGACCGGGTCACCCTCGACGAGTCGGTCAACATGGCCTTCCTCGTCGTCCTGGAGTCGATGACCCCGGCCGAGCGGGTGGCGTTCATCCTGCACGACGTCTTCCGCTACCCGTTCGCCGAGGTGGCCGAGATCGTCGGGCGCAGCCCGGCGGCCTGCCGGCAGCTCGCCACCTCGGCCCGCCGCCGCATCCGCGACGCGCAGGCCCCGACGTCCGGGCAGGCCCGGCAGGCGGGCATCGTCAGGGACTTCAAGCAGGCGTGGGAGGCCAAGGACATCAACGCCCTCGTCGCGCTCCTCGACCCCGGCGCCACCATCACCGCCGACGGCGGCGGCATGGTCAGCACCCTGATCAAGCCGGTGGAGGGGGTGGAGCAGATCGTACGCGGGCTGACCAGGTTCACGCAGGTGCTGCAGGACGTGACGATCCTGGAGCGCACGGTCAACGGCCGGCCGGGGCTGATCGTCCAGCGCGGGGGCGTCACGGTGACGGTGTGCGCGTTCGAGATCGCCGATGATCGCATCAAGCACATCTGGGCCGTCCGCAACCCCGACAAGCTCCGCCTGTGGACCACGCTCTGAGGGGAACGGCCCTGCCGGGCGGGGATGGCCGAACGGCCTACGACATGAACGCATGCTCATATAGACAGGAAGCGCTGCTTACGCGATGAATCTTTCTGAACCAGGGAGATCGTCCCGTCGTCCCAGAATGTCATCGCCTTGTTGCTGTACAGCCCGTCCAGCTGGCTGCAAATAACGTACTGATAAGGACGGTATCCGCCCAGATGCTCTGTATCCACCCTCCAGAGCTGGCCTCGGTCGCCGGTGTTGCACTCACCGCGGGCGAACGGCTTGGACAGGTAGACCTTGGAGCCGTTGGTGTCGAGGCACATGTTCACGTACGTGTTGCGGAACGTGCTTCGGCCGAGGTCGTGTTCCCACTGGGCGCTCCTCAGGTCACATGAGTCCTGTACCGGGGTGGTGCTGAGATTCGCCACCAGACATTTGCCCGAGTGGACACTTTTCAGCCTGACGATCTCTTTGACCGACTCATCCGAGGAAGTCCCGGCTTGCGCGGGTGCGGTGAGAGCGAGCGAACCGAGTGCCACCGGGAGCGCGACAAGCGCACGAAGAGCCCAGCCAGACCTCTCGAACATCGATGTCCTTCCTTTCGTCGAAATCCGCGTCGAACAACGTTCGGCCTTCGATCCGTTCGACATTCCAGCCCTCGCATCAGCAGGCCACAGGCAGCGGCCACGACGGCGAGCCGTTCTCGGCCGCGGCTCACCATGACGCTGAAAGCGGGACGGAGTGATACTCGGCGAAAGGACTGTCCATGCGCCGCTCCACTTATTGACCAAGTTCTGCGGCCGGCATCCCGCGGACGCCCCGTGCGGTGACCGTGCCGATCGCCGCGGGTGCTCGGCCGGGGTCGGCACCGGCCGCCGGCCCCGTTTGCGAGGCCGTGCCCGCGAAGGCATCACGTGATCGTCCAGATAGACATGGAGTGCGGCCAGAAGGGCGTCCAAGTCTGTCTTCACACCGACCATGGACGCCCTTCGTCACCGAATGTCAGATCGGCGATCTAGCTGAAGTTGACGTCGCTGCAGAAGTAGTAGGTCTGGTCCATGTGCGAGGCCTTCCAGACCGTGAACACGATGTGGCGGCCGGTGCGCGAGCCCTTGCTGATGCCGGTGATCGGGTACGTGCCGGCGGGCGCGTACTTGGGCGTCGTGCGGACCAGTTCCAGGTGGTTCCAGCCGAGCGGGGTGGTCGTGGCGTCGTACCCCTGGCGGGTGATGTAGACGAGGATGTAGTCGGCGCCGTGGTAGGCCTGGTCGGTGAGGCGGATGTCGAACGTGCTGCCGAGGTTGGTCGTCTTCCAGGCGCCGGGGGTGTCCATGGAGCGGTAGCGGCCGTCCTGGGTGCGGCCGGCGCTGCAGAGCTGGCCGTTGGGGATGACGCCCTGGTGGTTGCCGGCGACGCCGTCACGGTAGAGGCCGTTCCAGTTCCACATGGCGTTCGGGTTGTCCTGCCATGCCTGCCAGCACATGGGGTCCAACTGGGCCATGGTGGGGTTCTGGAAGTCGCTGCCCCAGCGCAGCCAGCAGCCGTAGTTACGGGAGGCCGGGTCGACGACCGAGCCGTGCGCCGAGGCGGTGCCGGTGAGCGGGACGGTGAAGATCATCGCCAGGGCCATCAGCAGGATCAGGGCGCGCTTCGCCCGGCGGGATGGTGCTCGTTGGGGCATGTGCGGTCTCCGTGTTTCCGGTCGGGGGTTCCGGTGGTGAGGAGCGCTCCCGGTGGGGGACGGTATCTGACCGCGCGTGCCAGGCCAAGTGAGGGCGGGTGTCAGTGGGTGGCGGGCGGGCTGGGCGGCCGGGCTGAACAGCGGAAAGGGCTTTCCGGAGATGGGTCAGAGAGTTGAAAGTTTCAACCCGATCGCTCCGCCCGGCATCTCGATCGGACCTGGACCCCGGCTCTGCCGGCCCCCTCCTGCTGGGAGTGCCGGGGTCCAGGAGCTTCATTCCCGCCGGTCCGCAGGGGCCTGCGCGGCCAGTGACGTGTAGACGGTCACCTCGTCGGGGCGCACCAGGCCGTCCTGGATGGCGCAGATGAGCAGTTTCTCTTTGGTGGGCGCGGGTCTTCCGGCCGCCGCGTATTTGACCCGCGCCCGGTCTATGTACTGCCGCACCGTCCGTTCCTTGATGCCCATGCGGGCCGCCACGGACGCCTTGGACATGGACTGGAACCAGTACAGCAGCGCCGCCCGTTCCTTGTCGGACAGCTGGGGCCGGTGGGGGCCCTCGTCGGTGGCGATGGCCTGGGCCATCGGCGGAGTGACGGTGGGGCGGTCGGCGGCCACCTCCAGGATGGTCTCCAGGCACGACTCGCGGGTGGCGCGGCCCTTGCCGATGAAGGCGGAGGCGCCGGCGTCGAGGACCCTGCGCACGATCTCGGGCTCCTCGTGCTCGGAGAAGACGATGACGCGCTGGCCGCCGGCGCACAGCTCGGCGACCCGGTCCACGACCATGGTGCCGTTGAGGTTGAGGTCGAGCAGCAGGACGTCGGCGGCGGTGCCGCGGACGGACTCGATGGTGGGGCCCTGCGCGACGAGCTCCACGGGTGTGGGCGGCGCGAACCACGACCGTACGCCGTCCACCACCACCTGATGGTCCTCCACGAGGGCGACCGTCACGACGGGCCCTGCCAGATGCTGTTGACCCATACCTCACCTCCCAGCCGCTGATAGCTGACGACGACCCCGCTGGCCTCGTGGACGGGGGTGGGGCTGATGGGCAGGTCGTCGTTGTCGGCCACCACCGCCACGCTCACCATGGTGGACATGGCGGACACGGTGACCCTGGCGCGGGTTCTGGCGCCGTCGAGGGCGCGGACGGGGGCCCGGAGCAGGTCCTCGCGCACGCCGTCCGGCAGGGCGGGCAGGTGCTCGCCGAACGGCGGGGCCGTGACGAGGACCTGGCGGCGTTCGGCGGCGTCGATGCGCTCGCGCAGCACGGAGACCAGCTCGTCGGGGACGTCCTCGCGCTCGGTGATGAGCCGCCGCAGCCGCATGGCGCCGGCGGTGCAGTCCTCGCGGACGCGCGGGTCGCCGGGGTCGGCGCCGTCGGCGAGCTGGGTGAGCAGGGATTCGGCGACGTCGCGGATGGCCTCGTAGCGGCGCAGCCGGTCGGCGTGGATGCGCTGGGCGGACTCGCGCCAGGCGTCGTCGGCGGCGAGCTTGCGGGCCAGCAGCACGGTCTCCTCGGCGCGGGTGCGCAGCAGGTGGCAGCCGGCCATGTAGCCGAGCTGCATGGTGACGCCGCCGGCGATGACGACGAGGTACTTGGCGATGGAGACGCGGTCGAGGGCGCCCGCGACGGCCATGGCGGCCAGCATGATGCCGGCGTTCGCGGACAGGAAGGCGATGATCTCGGTACGCCAGCGCGGCCGCCCCCACGTCAGCATGACGCCGATCCAACCGATGGAGCCCCAGCCCCAGTCGCTGATGCCGAGCAGCTCCTCGGGGCGGGAGGCGACGATGACGGCGACGTCCACGGCGAGGGTGGCGAGGGCGAGCTCCAGGATGCGGCCGGGGCCGCGGGAGGTTCGGGACAGGGTGAGCGCGCCGACGGCGAAGATCGCGGAGTAGAGCACCCAGGCGGCGAGGGCGACCCAGGGCCAGCGGAAGGAGCTCCAGCCGGTGAGGGTGACGGTGAGGTCGTAGCCGAGGTGCCAGACGCCGGCGATGACGACGGCGCCGAGCGCGGTGTAGCGGGCGTAGCGGCGGGCGACCTGCTCGATCTCTTCGGTCATGGCCGCCACCACAGGCTCACGCGGGTGCCCCGGTCGCCGGAGGAGATCCGGGCGCCGCCGTTCGGCAGGGTGCGCATCGTGTCGAGGATGGAGCCGCGCACGCCGAACCGGTCGGGCGGCAGGCGGTGCTGGTCGAAGCCGCGGCCCGCGTCGGCGACCTCGACCACGATCTCGCCGTCGCGCCGGGAGGAGACGAGCTCGGCCTCGCGGACGCCGGCGTGCAGGGCGACGTTCGCCAGGGCCTCGGTGACGGCGCGCGCGAAGCGCTCGGCGACCTCGCCGGGGACGGTCTCGGGGGTGAGGCGGCGGTGCACGTCGAGGCCGGTGGCCCGCCCGGCCACCTGGTCGAGCAGCGCGTCGAGGGCGATGGGCACGGAGCCGGCGTGCGGCTGGTCGCGCAGCTTCTCCAGCGCCGCCAGGTCGGTGGCCACCTGGTCGCGCAGGGTGGGGGACGGCTCGTCGTACGTGCCCAGGCCGACCATGGTGAGCGTGTGCAGCGAGGTCTCGTGGATGCTGCCGACCTGGCGCAGCTCGTCCTCGCGGCGCAGCCGTTCGACCATGAGGGAGATGTCGGCGCGGACGCTCTGCCGCAGGAAGGCGTCGGCGGAGGCGGCCGAGCGCCGCAGCAGCGTCATGAGCAGCACGATCGCGAGGAGCTGCACCAGGTGGATCCCGAGGGAGCCGTACACGTCGTGGGTCGGCGAGGCCAGCCGCACGCCGGCCGCGAACGCCGCGGCCAGGACGAGGCCGGCGGGGATCGCCACGATGGGTCGCCAGGTCACGCCGGCCATGACGACGGTCATCGTGACCAGCCCGTGCACCCAGCTCGACCCCGTGACGAGCGCCTCCGTGGGGACGAGGTGGACCTGCGCGAGGCAGAGCCCGACGGTGATGGCCACATCACCGGCCACCAGCCAGTACGGCAGCAGGTCCGCGCGCCAGAAGACGCGGACGTACAGGAGCGTCCAGGCGAGGTGGACCAGCAGCATGGGCGCCAGCCACGCGAGGGAGACCGGCGGGACCGCGCCGAACAGCGCGGCGACGACCGCCACCGAGCCCACCGCGCTGCGCGCCCCGGCTCCTGTCCGCGCGACGGCCTTGGTGAGCTGCCTGGTGGCCGAGTCGTATCTCGTGGAGCCGGTGAGAGCCATGAGCCGTCCGCACGCGATATGGGCACCGAACGGATCTCACGATAATGGTTGAAAGTCCACACGAAAGGGTTTCTCCCGCGTATTTCGTGGTTTGTATGGTGACGCGTGGCGTCGTGGGCCTCATTGTCGTTTTCCTCGGCTCTGCTGCGGTGGTCCCGCCCCATCCGAACCCTGTCTCGCGGCCCGCCCCGCGGCATGACGGTCGATCGGCCGTCAGAGCGCTACGACGGCCGATCGGCCGTCAGCCGCGTCCCTTCACAAGAGCGTGTACTAGGACGCGATGTGCCGCGGAGATCGCGGCGGGAGGGGACCTCATGACAGCGTTCGTGATCACGGTCCTGCTGGGCTGCCTGTCCGTGATGACGGTCAGGGGCCGGCAGGGGAACTGGCCGGCCGGGATGCCGGTGGCCCGGCCGCGGCTGGTCGCGGTGGGGGGCACGTACGAGGGCGGGCTGGGGCGCCCGTCGGACGCGTACGTCGTCCAGGAGCGGTTGATCGCGGCGGCCAGGGGCGTGGGCGGCGGGGAGGCCGCCCACGCGGCCGCCGCGCTGACCCTCGGCGCGGTCATCGCGGCCCGGCCGCAGTACGGCGAGGAGGGGCTGGACGAGTGCGCGCAGGCGGCGCACCGGGCGGTGCGGACCGCGGCCCTGCGCGACCCGGCCGTGCCCGATCTGGTCGCCACCCTGGACCTGGTGGTGCTGGAGCGGGCGGAGAGCCCGCGGCTGCGGTTCGCGCACGTGGGCGACGGCGAGATCTGGCACTGCCCGAGGGGCGCGGAGCCGCGCCGGCTGACGACGCCGCACGTGGTCGGCGAGGGCCCGCCGGTACGCGGGGTGGGGCTGCCGCCGGCGCTGAACCCGGAGCTCGGCACGGTGACGCTGCGCCCCGGCGACCGCGTGGCGATCGTCACCGACGGGGCCGTCAGGGCGCTCGGCGCGGCGCGGGTGAAGGAGCTGCTGGCCGGGGGCGCGTCCCCGGCGGCGTGCCTGGACCGCATGTACGACGAGATGGCCGCGACGGAGCCGAAGAGCGACGCCACGGTGATCATCGCCGAATTCGTGACCGCGTGACAGTCGCCTGACTTAAGATCGCGGTGTGAGCGCACCGCACGGCATCAACCCGAACATCCCGCACTCCGCCCGGGTCTACGACTACTGGCTCGGCGGCAAGGACAACTTCGAGGCCGATCGCCGGGTGGCCGAGCAGACCATGGCCGCGGTGCCGGGCGTCCGCGAGAGCGCCAGGAACAACCGCGCCTTCCTCGGCCGGGCGGTGCGCCACCTGGCCGGCCTCGGCGTGCGGCAGTTCCTCGACCTGGGCACCGGCATCCCCAGCCAGGGCAACACCCACGAGGTGGCGCAGGCGGTGGCGCCCGAGTCGCGGGTCGTCTACGTCGACAACGACCCGATCGTCATGGCCCACGCCAGGGCACTGCTGACCAGCACGCCCGAGGGCCGCACGGCCTACATCGAGGCCGACGTGCGCGAGCCGCAGTCGATCCTGGAGCACCCCGACGTGCTGGCCACCCTCGACTTCACCCAGCCGATCGCGCTGGTCATGGTCGCCATCCTCATGCACATCCCCGACGAGGACGACCCGGAGCGGCTGGTCAAGACGTACGCGCAGGCTCTGCCGTCCGGCAGCTACCTGGTGCTCAGCCACCTGACGCTCGACCTCGTGCCCCCGCAGGTCGCGGCCGACTACCTGGAGGCGACCCGGCCGCAGGCGATGCACCGCACGCCGCGCACCGGCGAGCGGATCTCCCGCTACTTCGACGGCTTCGACCTGGTGGAGCCGGGCCTGGTGGCCGTGTCGAAGTGGCGCGACGAGCCGCTCTTCCCCGACGAGGCGGCCTGGATGTACGCCGGGGTGGGCCACAAGCGCTAGCCCGAACCTGAGGACGTTCACAGGTGGCGCCGCGCTGCCTGCGGCGATGCCGTTTAAGGTTCAGGCTGTGCATCAGTTCGGGGACGACAGGACGGCGGCGTGAGCACGACGGCCGGCATCGAACGCGCCGAGACCGGGAAGCGGACGAAGCAGAAGAGAAGGCGCAGGCGCTGGTTCTCCTGGACGGTCGCCGTGCTGCTGGCGGTGTGGGCGGTCGTCCGGGTGGGCGGCTGGGAGCAGGGCTCGTTCCCCACGCAGCTCATGACCGTGACGCCGTGGGGCGCGGGGCTGGCGGCGCTGACCGCGGTCGTGGCGCTGCTGCGGCGCAACCGGTGGGCGGCGCTCGTGGCCGCGCTCGCGTGCGTGACGATGGCCGCGGTGGTGGCGCCGCGCGCGTTCCCCGCCGAGCAGCCCCCGGCGAGCGGGCCCGCGCTGCGGGTGCTGGCGGTCAACCTGTTCGGCCGCGGTGACGCCCGGACCGTCGTCGACTTCGTCCGCCGCAACGACGTCGAGGTGTTCAGCGCCCTGGAGCTGACCCACGCCGAGGCCGCGCAGCTCGACGCGGCCGGGCTGAAGCAGCTCATGCCGTACCGGGTGCTGCAGCCGGAGGTCGACGTGACCGGCAGCGGCATCTACTCCAAGCATCCGCTGACCGAGCTGCCCGGCCTGTTCACGCCGATCGGGCACAACATGCCAGCCGCGTCCGTGACGCTGCCCGGCGGCGCCAAGGTCGAGGTGGTGGCCGTGCACCCCAACCCGCCGCTGGGCCGCAAGGAGGCCGAGTGGAACGCCGCCCTGCGCGCCCTCCCCTCCCCCTCGCCCTCCGTCGTGCGGGTGCTGGCGGGCGACTTCAACGCCAGCCTCGACCACCGCGCCTTCCGCGACCTGCTGGGACGCGGATACGTGGACGCGGCCGAGCAGGCGGGCGAGGGCCTGACGCCCACCTGGCCGAACTTCCGGCCGATCCCGCCGATCATCTCCATCGACCACATCGTGGCCGACCCCCGGGTGGCGGTGCGCCGGGTGGACTTCCTGGACGTGCCCAGGACCGACCACCGCGGCATCTTCGCCGAGCTGCGGCTGCCCTGACCGCGTTCAGTCCTCCAGAAGCGTGGCCCTGGTGGTGAGGCGGCGCGGGCCGCGCAGCACGCGGGTGGCGCCGGTGAGCCGGACGTCCTGGCGCAGCGGCGGCTCGTCCGCCGACGGGCCGGCGGACAGCGTGATGAGCCCCGGCTCGACGATGCGGCGCAGCTCCACGCCGGTGTACGAGAACGCGTCCGCCGGCACGTCGAAGACCACCGTGCGGCTCCGCCCCGCCGCCAGGCGCACCCGCGCGAACCCGACGAGCTGGAGGGCCGGCCTCGCGACCTGCGCCACCGGGTCGGAGGCGTAGAGCTGCACGACCTCCTCGGCGGGCCGGTCGCCGGCGTTGCGCACGGTCACCGACACCTCGATCGTGCCGTCCACGGGGTAGTCGGTGCGGTCGGTGGTCATGGAGACGTACTCGATGTCGGCGTACGACAGGCCGTGCCCGAACGCGTACGCCGGGGTCGGGTCGAGCACCGTGATGCCCTCGGCCTTCCTGCCCAGGGGCGGCTGCAGGTAGGTGGAGGGGTTGATGGCGGGCGCGGCCGGGATCTGCACCGGCAGCCGCCCCGACGGGTTGACCCGGCCGCTGAGCACGCCGGCCAGCGCCGCGCCGCCCTCGACGCCGGGGAAGAACGCCTGGATCGCCGCCGCGACCCGGTCCTTGTAAGCGCCCAGCGCGTACGGCCGCCCGGACACCACGACGAGCACCGTCGGCGTGCCGGTGGCCAGCACCGCCTCGACGAGGTCCGGCTGGAGGCCGGGCAGCCGCAGGTCGGCGGCGTCGCAGCCCTCGCCGGAGGTGCCGCCGCCGAACAGCCCGGCCCGGTCGCCGACGAACAGCACCGCCAGGTCGCACCCGGCGGCCAGCTCCGCCGCCGGCGCGATGCCGGACGCGTCCTCGCCGGTCACGTCGGCGCCGAGGGCGTAGCGCAGCTCGGCATGCGGGAACTCGGCCGCCAGCCGCTCCCTGACGGAGGGGATCGGCAGGCCGGTGCCGTGCTCGGGGTAGCGGTCGAGGACGTGGTTGGGGAAGGCGTAGCAGCCGAGCAGCGTACGCGGGTCGTCGGCGCAGGGCCGAGCACGGCGATGCGCGCGGTGGTGGCGGGGTCGAGGGGCAGGACGCGGCCGGTGTTGCCGAGCAGGACGATGGAACGTTCCGCGACGGCGGTGGCGAGGCGGCGGTTGCGGGGGCTGTCCAGGTCCAGCTCCGGGGCCAGCTCCGGGGCCAGGTCCGAGTCCGGGTCGGCGTCCGGGGCGGCGTCGAGCAGGCCGAGCTCGATCTTCTGCCGAAGCACCCGCCGCACCGCCTCGTCCACCAGCGCCTCGTCCACCCGTCCCGCGCGGACGTGGCCCACCAGGTGCGCGCCGTACCCGTGGGTCTCGGGCAGCTCGACGTCGATGCCCGCCAGCATGGCCACCGCCCCCGCGTCGGGCAGGTCCTCGGCCACGCCGTGCATGGACGCCAGGAACGGGATGGACCAGTAGTCGGCCACCACCGTCCCGTCGAACCCCCACTCCTCGCGCAGCACGCCGCGCAGCAGGTGCGGGTTCGCGCCGACGGGCACGCCGTCGACGTCGGTGTAGGAGTTCATGACCGAGCGCGCCCCGCCCTCGCGCAGCGCCGTCTCGAACGGCGGCAGGATCACGTCGGCCAGCTCGCGCGGCCCGATGCTGACGGGCGCCTGGTTGCGGGCCGCGCGCGAGGCGGCGTATCCGGCGAAGTGCTTGAGGGTGGCGATGACGCCGGCGCCCTCCAGGCCGCGGACGTAGGCCGCCCCGAGCTGCCCCACCAGGTACGGGTCCTCCCCCAGCGTCTCCTCGACCCGGCCCCACCGGTAGTCCCTGACGACGTCGAGGACGGGCGAGAGCCCCTGGTGCACTCCGGCGGCGCGCAGGTCGGCGCCGATGGCCGCGGCCATGCGCTCGATCAGGCCGGGGTCGAAGGTGGCCGCCCAGGCCAGCGGCGTCGGGTACGCGGTCGCCCCGTACGTGGCGAACCCGGTCAGGCACTCCTCGTGGGCGATGGCGGGGATGCCGTGCCGGTTGGCGGCCATCACCTGCTCCTGCATGGAGCGCAGCCGGGCCGCGCCCTCGGCGGGGCTGACCGGCGCGGTGCCGTAGACGCGGGTCAGATGGCCCTGACCGTACCGCAGCCGCTCCTCCATGCCGTCGGCCACGGTGAAGCGGTCTTGGAGGGGGGCGACGTTGCCGGGCTCGTCGCTCTGGACCCACACGGACCCGAGCTGCGCGACCTTCTCCTCAAGGGTGAGGTCGGCCAGCAGGCTCTCCACCCGCTCCGCGGTCGTGCGGGCGGCGTCCCGCCAGGGCGCGAGGCCCGGCACGTTGACAGATGTCATGGTTGCGACCTTCGAGAGATTCATCCCGATCATTACGCCGGGACTTTAGGTGTCCCTCGCAAACTCGTCAAGAATATTTCGACACTATTCCGAAAATTTCGGGAACGGATTTCCGGAAGAACGGAAACGGTCCCCCACCACCCCTCTTGACCAGCACTCTTGGCGCTGTTACGCCGGTGAAACTTTCAAGAAACTTGTCCGCACGGAAGCGCCCGCCCCCCTGACAGGGAGCGGGCGCCGTCGTGCTGCGGAAGGTCAGGCCACGTTGCTCCCCTCGGCCTGGCGGTTGAGCGTTTCGAGGTCGAACGCGCCGGACTTGACGGCCGCGGTGAACGCCTCCCAGTCGCGGCGAGGAACCTCCAGCACCGCGTCCGGGTTGTCCACGTGGATGAGCTCCACGTGATCGTTGATCCGCTTCGCCGCGACGCGGCTGGCGTCGTGTGACATCTGCAGCACTCCTCTCGGTGCACCTGCGGTCTCCGCCCCGGTCACCCGTTCGCAGGAGGACCGGGGCGGTTGCGGGCAGCCTCGCATCCCGGCGGGTCGCTCGGCCAGCGATATGGCGAGCCGTCCGGTGAGGAAAACCCCTCCATGGATGACGATCTTTAGACCTCGGTGGTAGAAAGGCTCCCCGCGCGGCGCCTGGAGGGAAGAGAGAGCGCTGGATTTATGGATGTTTCTAGCTTCGTTGAAGCATTCATCCGGCGATGTCCGAGCTGTCTACAGTCCTACCCGTGGGGGCCCAAGTAACAAGGACGAACGTGTGGAGCGAGCTGCGCGTGAGCTCCACACCGAAGCTCTACATCTCGATCTCACCCAACCTCACCGCCCTTGCCATGCTCACCGACGCCCTCGCCGGCCGCCGGCGGGGCCTGCCCGAGTTATGGCGCCGGGCGATCAGCTCGCGCGTCGGCCCGTACGGGCACGAGGCCGTGCGGCCTTTGTCCGCGCCGGGCATCGCGATCGCGCCCGACAGCCTCGTCCCGCACTCCCCCGTCAGCGGCGACTTCTCCATCCAGGCCCAGATCAGCGCGCTGCACGAGCTCCCCGGCGAAGCCCTCGTCGAGGACCTGGAGCGCACGTTCGGCCCCGGCACGCCGCCGCCGCACTGGCGGGCGGCGGCCGAACGGCCCACCCGCTGGCTGCGCGGCTACGCCGGCGCCCTGGCCGACGTCTGGAGCACCACGGAGCCCCTGTGGAAGCGGGCCCGCCCGCTGCTGGACAGAGAGGTCGAGCGGGTCGGCGTGACGACCGTACGGGGCGGCCCCGAGCTGCTGCTCGGCGCCATCAGCGACCGCATCGTGTACGGCGAGCGCGGCCTGCTCCTGCCCGGCCCCGACCTCGGCACGCACGAGCTGGGCGACCGCCGGCTCGTCCTGGTGCCGATGCTGGCCGGCAAGGACGCGGTCGTCCTCGGCCTGGACGACCCCTCCGCCGTGTGGATCGCCTACCCGGTGCCCGGGGCGGAGTCCCTGTGGCGCAAACCCGTCGCGCCCGCCCTGGACGAGCTGTCCGCGCTCGTCGGGCCGGTACGGGCGGACCTGCTCTGCGCGCTCGACCAGCCCATGACCATGTCCATGCTGGCCACGGACATGAAGATCGCGCCCAGCGGCCTGACGTATCACTGCGACCGGCTGCGCGCCGGGCGGCTCATCACGAGGGAGCGGCGGGGGCGCGAGGTGTGGATCGCCCGCACCCACCGGGCCGAGGAGCTGCTGGAGCTGTTCCGGCGCTGAACGTGAGGAAGGGGATCCGGTGCTGAAGTTCCACCGCGACGCGCTGGACGGGTGCGCGGCGGCGGCCAGGGCGGCCTCCGGCGCGTTCGCCGCCCTGACCGGCCCCGCGCCGGACGCCGCGGCCTTCGGGGACGTCTCGGGCTCGGCGGCCATGGCCAGGGCGGCGGGCGACCTCAAGCGCGTCTCGGAGGAGGCGGCCCGGCTCCTGGGCAGCCGCCTGGAGGCGGTGGAGCGCGCCCTGGACGCCGTCGAACGCACCCTCACCACCGCCGACAGCACGGCGGTGCGGCGATGAGCGGGAACGACTCCGCTCGGGGCGGGCGGGTGCGGCGATGAGCGCGATCGACGAGGTCAGGGCGGCTCCCGGGGGTGGGGAGCTGGCCGACCTGGCCGCCAAGCTGGTGGGCGATCCCGGCGCGATCGGCGCGGCGGCCGGTGCGTGGCGCGCCGCCGCCGGCACGGGCGAGCGGCACACCGGCGCGCTGAGCGCCGCGGCGGCCGAGGTGGACGGCGCGTGGGAGGGCACCGGCGCCGACGCGTTCGCCGGCTACCTGGGCAAGGTGACCGGCTGCGGCGACCGGCTCCGGCAGGCGCTCACGGAGTGCGCCGACCACCTCGACGCGGCCGCCCGCACGCTGCGGGACGCGGAGGCGGCGGCACAGGACATCTGCCGCCAGTACGCCACCGCGGCCCAGGAACTACGCGCCACCGCCCAGGCACCGGCCACCCAGGCGACAGGCGGACAGCCTTCGAGCGGGCCGGTTATGAACGGACCGGCTTCGAGCGGGCAGGCGCAGGTCGTGCAGGCGACCGGCGGGCCGGCGCAGGCCGTGCCGCTCACCGAGGAGCAGATCGCGCAGGCGCTGCGTCCCATGCTCGACGAGGCCCGCACCGCGTTGCAGCGACTGGTCACCGACACCGGCGCGACCCTGTCCGGCACCGCAGGAAAGATCCAGGCGGCGCTCGCCGCCGTCCCGAACGTGGCGGCCGAGCTGCCCGAGCCCGACACTCAGCCGTTCACCCCATCGCCGGGCAGGCCGATCGGCTGGTCGCCCGCGCGCCTGGAGGGCCAGGAGACCGCGCTGGCCGCCGCCACCCACGGCTTGGGCAGCGGCGGTTTCGGCGGTTACGGCCCGAGCGGCCCGCCGCCCCCGGGTGGCGGCCCCGCCCCGCAGGGCCAGGTGGCCGACTGGATCAACCAGGCGATCGCGATACTCAAGGCGAACGGTGTCCCCGCCGACAAGATGAACCCGAACGACATCTGGCTGATCATCAAGCACGAGTCGGGCGGCAACCCGCACGCCATCAACAACTGGGACTCCAACGCCGCCAAGGGCACCCCGTCGAAGGGCCTGATGCAGACCATCGACCCCACGTTCAACAGCTACAAGCTGCCCGGCCACGGCGACATCTACAACCCGGTGGACAACATCATCGCCGGGGTGCGGTACAGCATCGCCCGCTACGGCTCGGTCTCGAACGTCCCGGGCGTCGTCGGCATGAAGACCGGCGGCGGTTACCGGGGCTACTGATCGAGCGCGGGCTTCGCGGCCCGCGCCGGGTCGAGGACGGGGCCTTCGGGGATGAGCTGGAGCAGGTTCACGGGCACGGGGGTGGCCTGGGCGGCCTGGTAGCCGAGCTTCTCGAGCACGTCCGTGCCGGGCACGGCGTAGCGGCGGCCGTCCTGGGTGACGAGGTAGTACGACTGCACGGCGTCGAGCCGGCCGTCGCCGGGCAGCACTCCGGCGAGGACGGCCTGGCCGGGCGGCAGGCGTACGAGGTCGGAGGCGTCGCCGTGCGGCGGGGGCAGGGTGGCGCCGGTGGTGAGGCGGACGCGGGTGGAGCCGGTGCCGGCGTAGACGGCGCAGAGCGGGGCGGCCGGGTCGTGGGCGGTCATGCGCGGCATGGCGGCGGGCAGGCCGTCGGCGGCGACGGTGTCGCGGGAGCGGGAGCGGGGGGCGGCGTTGGCGGTGGCCGCGTCCACGGGGATCTCCCTGACCGCGCCCCCGCCGTAGGCGGCCCGGCTGGCGGGGTCGCTGAGCAGGAGCGTGGCCTGGCCTTGGGTGATGGGGGCGAGGCCGTCGCCGAGGAGCACGTACCAGCGGGGGTCGCCGCCGGCCACGCCGTCGGCGCGGAACACCTGGCCGACGGCGGCGGCCTTGCCGCCGGGGCCGGTCACGGGCCGGCCGCGGCCGGGGATGGCGGGGGCCGCCAGGTCGGGGCCTTCGGGCAGCGCGTTCAGCCAGGAGACGGGCACGGCGGCGGGTGTGGCCGAGGTGAGGCCGCGGGCGATGCCGGGGGCCACCCGCATGCGGGTGCCGCGCCAGATCGCCCACGTCTGCCCGCCGACGTCCACGAGCACGGCGTCCCCTTCGGGAACGGGCGTGCCGCCGACCTGGCGGCCGGCGACGAGCGTCACGTACGGCTCGCGCCCGGTCCGCCCGGCCCGCTCCTGCACGCAGGCGGCCCAGGGGCCGCGGGCCAGGCTCGACGGGGCGGGCAGCGAGTCGGGGGCGCCGGGGATGCCGATGGCGGCACCGCGCTCGTACATGGCCAGCGCCTCGCGCGCGACGACCCGCTCCTTGACCTGCCCGGCGGCCAGGACGAGGCGGGCGGAGGCGTAGTTGGCGACGGGGATGAGCCGGCGTTGCTCCTGGCTGTAGACGAAGCGGGCGCCGGTCTCGCGCTCGATGATCAGTGTGCCGGGGCTCTCCAGGGACAGGGTGCCGCCGGGGCGCAGCAGGCCGTACACCGCGAAGCCGACGCAGAGCAGGACGGCGACCATGACGCCGGCCAGGAAGCCGACGGTCTGGCGGCGCAGCGGCCAGTCCGGCTGGTTGGGCTGGGCGCGCAGGAGGGCCAGCCCGATGCGTTGGAGGGTGAGGCGGTAGGCCTGGTAAAGGTCGCGCTGGCTGTGCACTCCGCCCCTCTGATCACACGAGTACCTTCTTACTCCAATTTATCGGGATAAAGGCCGGGAAGCGGGTCGGTTTCCGATTTGCGAACGGTTATTGATCAGTGAATGACATCCGCACCTGACCGCGGCCGGATGTCACAAAGTGGAGAACGTGAAACCGGATACGCGTTATCTCACTCCCGACGCGATCGGCGAGGTCCGGCGCAGCATCAGGGAAGAGCTGCTGCCGATCTTCACCGAGGTGCGCCAGATCTTCGAGGAGAACAAGGCGGTCGACTTCCCCGGCTGGGGGGCCGTGGGCGAGTGGACGGTCGGCGCGCTCTACCGGTCACTGCTCGACTCGTTCCTGCGCGACGCCGACGCCGTGCTCGCCGTCCTCGGCAAGTGGGAGGGCGAGGACCTGAAGCACGCGGAGCAGAACTGGCGCACCGCCGAAGACCTGGCCGTCCAGCGGGTCAAGCCATGAGCCGCAGGGTCGCGGATCCCGCCGTCCAGCGGGTCGAGCCGTGAGCCGCAGGGTCGCGGGCCGGGCCGCGGACGGCTCGGCGCTGCGGCAGGCGAAACGCGCCCCCGACCCGGCCGAGGTGCAGCGCACGCTGCGCCTGGCGGCCAGGCTGGAGCCGTCGATCGCGCTCGGCCTGCTGGCCACCGTCCCGGCCGTCGCGAACGTGCCGGGCATCTGGACCGCGGCCTCCAACCTCCAGGCGGGCGCCGGCGGCCGGCTCGACAAGCCGGCCAACAACGCGCTCAACGACGTGATCAGGACGTCGGGCGAGAAGTGGATCGCCGAGGACCAGAAGGCGTTCGCCGCCGCGGCCACCGAGCTGCGCGCCCACCTCGACGCCTTCCGCACGAACGTGCAGTGGGCGGCCTCGCACGTGGACGGCATCGGCGACGGGTTCGCCGTGTACTGGGGCGCGGCGGCCGGGATCGCCCGCACGACGTACCTGCGGCTGCTGCGGCTGCAGGCGCTCGCGCTGGTCCCGCAGACCAGGGTGGCGGCGCGGGTCGCCATGCGCGCGACCGCCGCTCAGGCGAACGCGGCGCTGGCCGCGGCGGGCGGCCGGTTGCAGGCGTTCCTGGGCTCGACGCTGAGCGCGGTCGCCGCCTACAGCGGCGGCACGGCGGCCCTGCAGCTCAGGTTCATGCGGCCGGACGGGGCCGCGGCGATCGACTTCGGCCGCGCGGCCATCGACACGGCGAAGGCGGGCACGTTCGCCGAGCCGCCCGCGAGCGGGCTGCCCGCCGCGACCAGCACGTTCGGCTGGCGGGTCCGGACACCGGACGGCGACATGGACCTGGACGACGTGGTACGCAACCAGCCATAGGGGACGGCCAGCCGGGTAAGGGGATCAGTCGGCGGAGGGATCAGTCGGCGGGAGGTCAGCCGGCGGAGGCGGCCGGTCGGCCGGTGAAGGGCGGTCAGCCGGCGAAGGCGGTCTGGACGAGCTTCTCGCCCGACCGCCGGTCCACGTGGATGCCCCGCCCGGGAGGCAGCTGCCGTGGCCGCACGTTGCCGAAGAGCTGCCCCTCGTCCCTGGGCCCCGACAGCAGCAGCGCGGGCGTGCTCATCTCCTTCAGCCGCCGCACCACCGGGTCCATCATGCTGCGCCCGGCGCCGCCCATGGCGCGGGCCAGCACCAGGTGCAGCCCGATGTCGCGGGCCTGGGGCAGCAGGTCGCCGAGCACGGCCAGCGGGTTGGCGGAGGTGGCGACGAGGTCGTAGTCGTCCACGATCACGTACAGGTCCTGGCCGGTCCACCAGCTGCGCGTCCTGAGCTGCTCGGAGGTCAGGTCGGGGGGCGGCAGCCGCTCCTGCATGACCTCGTGCACCCCCTTGAGCAGGGTGGTGGCGGCGGTGCTGGAGGCGGCGTAGCCGATGCGGTGCGGGGTGTCGGTGGCGTCGAGCAGCGAGCGCCGGTAGTCGATGACCACGAAGCGGGCCTGCGCGGGCGTGCGCCCGTCCGCGATGCCCCGGGCGATCACCTTCAGCAGGTTGCTCTTGCCGCTCTCGGTGTCGCCGAACACCACGAAGTGCGGGTCGGCGTCGAAGTCGAGCAGGACGGGCGCGAGCGCGGCCTCGTCGATGCCGATCGGCACGCGCGTGCCGTCGGGCGGCGGCGCGGGCAGCGTGTGGGCGGGCAGCAGGGCGGGCAGCAGCCGCACCGGCGGGGCCGGATGGTCGTGCCAGGCCGCCCGCGCGGCCTCGACCAGGGCCGCGACGCCGTCGGCCAGGTCGTCCACGGTGGAGCGGCCGTCGATGCGCGGCAGCGCGGCCAGGAAGTGCAGCGACTCGCGGGTCAGGCCGCGCCCGGGGGCGCGCTCGGGCACGTTCGCGGCGGCCCTGCGGTCGATCTCGGAGTCGAACGCGTCGCCGAGCCGCAGCTCCAGCCGGGTGCCGAGCAGGTCGCGCACGCCGGTGCGGAACTCCATCCACCGGTTCGCGGTGCCGACGACGTGCACGCCGAACCCGAGCCCGCGCGTCACCAGGTCGCCGAGGTCGCCTTCGAGCTGCTCGTACTCCTGGCGCAGCACCGACCACCCGTCCACCACCAGGAACACGTCACCCCAGCCGTCGCCCTCGTAGGCGCCCGAGGCGACCATCCGCCGGTAGGTGGCCATGGAGTCGATGCCGCGCTCCACGAACAACCGCTCGCGCCGCTCCAGCACGCCCCGCACCTCGGCCACGGTCCTGCGCACCGCGTCGGCGTCGAGCCGGGCGGCCACCCCACCGACGTGCGGCAGCCCGGACAGCGCCGACAGCGTGCCGCCGCCGAAGTCCAGGCAGTAGAACTGCACCTCCTTCGGGGTGTGGGTGAGCGCGAGCGAGGCGATCAGCGTGCGCAGCAGCGTGCTCTTGCCCGTCTGCGGCGCGCCGACGATCGCGACGTTGCCCGCCGCGCCCGACAGGTCCAGCCAGTACGGGTCCCGCCGCTGGTCGAACGGGCTGTCCACGATCCCGGCGACGGCGTGCAACCGTCCCGGCCGCTCCGGGGCCGTGCCGGCGGCGGTGAGCCCGTGCGCGGGCGTGGCCTCGATGCGCGGCAGGAGCCGGTCGAGCGAGGCGGGCTCCTTCAGCGGCGGCAGCCAGATGCGGTGCGCCTCGGGGCCCTGCCCGGCCAGCCGCTCCACCACGATGTCGAGCAGCGTGTCCTGCCTGCCCGGGTCGTCCGCCACGGGGGGCGCCTCGACGGCGGGCGGCGCGGGCACCCGTTCCGCGCCGTACCAGACGATCTTGCCGCGGTGGCTCTTGGGGGCGGCCGGCGTGTGCTGCTGCTGCCTCGGCCGGTACGGGCCGGAGACGTAGGCGGCCTTGAACCGGGTCATTCCGGTCGTCTCGAACATCAGGTACGCGTTGCCCGGCTCGGGCGGCAGCGCGTACGCGTCCGCGACGCCCAGCACCGCCCGGCTCTCGGCGGCCGAGAACGTGCGCAGCCCGATCCGGTACGACAGGTGCGTGTCGAGCCCGCGCAGCCGCCCCGCCTCCAGCCGCTGCGAGGCCAGCAGCAGGTGCACGCCGAGCGAGCGGCCGAGCCGCCCGATCATCACGAACAGCTCGATGAACTCCGGCTTGGCCGACAGCAGCTCGCTGAACTCGTCCAGCACGATGAACAGCGTCGGCAGCGGCTCCAGCGCGGCGCCCTGCTCGCGGGCCTGCTCGTAGTCGCGCAGCGAGGCGTAGTTCCCGGCCGCGCGCAACAGCTCCTGGCGGCGTACCAGCTCGCCGTGCAGCGCGTCGTGCATGCGGTCGACCAGCGGCAGCTCGTCCTCCAGGTTGGTGATCACCGCGGAGACGTGCGGCAGCGCGTCGAGCCCGAGGAACGTGGCGCCGCCCTTGAAGTCGACCAGCACGAAGTTCAGCACCTCGGAGGAGTGCGTGATCGCCAGCGCGAGCACCAGCGTGCGCAGCAGCTCCGACTTGCCGGAACCGGTCGCGCCCACCACCAGCCCGTGCGGGCCCATGCCGCCCTGGGCGGCCTCCTTGATGTCCAGCTCGACCGGCCGCCCGTCGGCGCCGAGCCCGATCGGCACCCGCAGCCGGTTCCTGACCGGGCGCGGCTGCCAGGTGAGCCGGGGCGAGAGCTGCCGCGGGTCGCCGAGCCGGAGCAGGTCGGTGAGGGTGGTGTTGGTGGCGAACACGTCCTGCGACTCGGCGCCGCCCCCGGCGGTCGGGGGCCGCAGGGGTGCGAGCTGCCTGGCCAGCGCGGCGAACGCGGCCGGCGCCATCCGGTCAGGACGCCCCAGTACGGTCCTGACCTCCTTGCCCAGCTCGTCCTGCGCGACCCGGACCAGCTCGCCGGGCGTCACCTCCAGCCGCAGGGTGAGCTGCGCCGGCGCCTGCGGGGTCGCGCCGCTCAGGTCGATCACGGTCACGCCCTCGATGACGTCGAGCCCGAGCTGGCTGCCCGCCGGCACCGTCCCGCCGTCCACGACCACCACGTGGTACGGCACCACGTCCGACAGCCCCTTGCTGAACCGGGGCCGGTCCTTCAGCTCGAACCCCAGCAGCTCGTCCAGCTCGCCCAGGTCCCCCGTGATCAGCCGCACCGGCCCGGCCCCGTCCTCCTCCTCGGGGTGCAGAGCGTGCGGCAGCCACTTCACCGGCTCCCACTCGGCGGCGCGCTCGCCCCCGGCGCACACCGAGATCCGCAGGTCCTCCGGCGAGTGCAGCGCCGCCGCCTGGGCCAGCGCCGCCCGCACGAGGTCGCGGGCCGCCGCCGGGTCGCCGGTGAGCACGATCCGCGCGAACGAGTGCAGCGCCAGCGCGACGGGCAGCCCGGGAACGGTCGCGTGCGTGCGCACGAACCGGCGCAGCGCCCCCGCCGTCATCGGGTCGAGGTCCTCGACCGGCCTGGTCTCGGGCGGGATCATCGGCAGCGCCAGCCGCTGCGCCGACGTGGCGATCCTGACCTGCGCGAAGTCGTCGTCGCGTGGCCGCCGCTCCCACAGCCGGGTGGTCATCACCAGCGACCACAGGGCGGTGGGGTCGGGGTGGCTCCACGTCATGGCGCAGTGCTGCTGCGCGGCGGCCTGCCGGACCCGCTTCCTGACCTGCTCCAGGTAGCGGTAGTAGTCGCGGCGCCGGCCGTTGAGCTCGTTCTTGCGCTCGCCGGCGTTGCGCATCATCTGGCCCACGCTCATGCCGACCATGGAGATCGCGAACAGGCCGCTGGAGACCAGCATGATCGGGTTGCCGGTGGAGCCGCCGGTGAACATCAGCGCCATCGCGCCCGCCCCGGCGATCATCGGCAGGTACGTCAGGAGCTGGGTCAGCCCGCCGCCCGTCACGGTCTCCGGGATCTCCGGCGGGGACTCCAGCAGCACCTCACCCCCGGGAGGCTCGGGCGGCCTGCGCCGCTCCGGCCTGCCCACCACGATCAGGCTCACGACCCCCATGGAAGTCGCTGACGTAGGGATATATCCGATATTTCAAATTTCCTAGACGCTTTTCGCCCGCCACACTCGAGATCCGATCCATACACTCGTCCGTTGTGAGCGCCACCGGAACCGACCTGTGCCGGGTCACCGTCGTGACCCCGCGCGGCTTCCTGGACCTGGGCCTGCCGCCGGACATCCCGCTGGGCAACCTCCTGCCGACGCTGCTGCGCATCGCGGGCGAGAGCCTGGCCGAGGCGGGCCTGGCCCACGGCGGCTGGGTGCTCCAGCGGCTGGGCGGGCCGCCGTTCGCCCCCGACGCGACGCTGGCGGAGCTGGCCGTGCACGACGGCGAGCTGCTGCACCTGCGCCCGCGCGGCCACGAGCTGCCCGAGGTCGTCTTCGACGACGTCGCCGACGCGGTCGCCACCGGCGTGCTGGAACGCACCGGCCGCTGGCAGCCCGCCACCACCAGGACCTACGGGCTGCGGGCCGCCGCCGCCCTGCTCGTGCTGGGCGCCGCCGCCCTGCCCACCGTTGGGCCGCCCTGGCCCCCCGTCGCGCTCGTCACCGGAGCCGTCGCGCTCGTGCTGCTGCTGGTCGCCGTGGCCCTGTCGCGGGCGCTCGGCGACGCCGCCTCCGGCGCCGCGATCGGGTACGCGGCCCTGCCCTACGGCTTCCTCGCCGGCCTGACCGGCCCCGCCTCCGGCACGGCGCTCCTCGAACCCGACAACCTGCTGGCGGCCTGCGGCGTGCTGCTGATGCTCGCCACGGCGACCGGGTTCGCGGTGGCCGGCGGGCTGCCCGCCTTCCTCGGCGTGGCCGTCGCCGCGCTCGCCGGGCTGGTCGCGTCCGGGCTGGTCATGGCGTACGACCTGCACGCGGCCGGCGTGGCGTCGGTGCTGGCGGCCCTCGCCGTGGGGCTGACCACCGCGATCCCCGCGCTGTCGGTACGGCTGGCGGGCATGCCGCTGCCCGCGCTGCCCACCACGGCGGAGGAGCTGCGCCGCGAGGGCGGCGACCTGGACGGCGAGCTCGTCCTCGACCGGACCGTGGTGGCCGACCGCTTCTGCACCGGGCTCCTGGGCGCCGTCGCGCTGATCGTGCTCGCCGCCCAGGCGCTGCTCCTGCTGGAGGGCACCTGGACGGCGCTGGCGATGAGCGGCGCGCTGTCGTTGTCGCTGCTCATGCGGGCCCGCGTGTTCGAGGGGCGGGGGCAGCGGGCCTGGCTGCTGTCCGCGACGCTGCTCGGCGTCGCCCTGCCCGCCGCCGGCGCCGTCGTCACGGCGGCGGACCCCACCGTGCTCTACCTGATCGTGCCGGGCCTCGTCGTGCTCGCCCTCGCCGTGGCCGGGACGGCGCTGTGGCTGGCCACCGCCCGCCCGTCCCCCTTCTGGGGCCGGGCCGGCGACATCCTCGACATCCTGCTGATGATCGCGCTGATCCCGCTCGCGCTGGCCGTCATGGACCTGTACGAGACGATTCGCGGGCTGGTGAGCTAGAGAGTGCGCTCGATCCTGGCCAGCTCGGCCGTCGCCCGGTCCATGGCCTCCTCGTACGCCTCCCGCGCGGCACGCAGGCGCACGTCGGCCGGGTTGTTCTCGGCGGCCAGGTCGAGCGGGCCGTCCCCGAGCACGTCGCGCAGCAGCTCCGCCGACCTGGCCTGCATGTCGGCCAGGGACTCGGCGAGCAGCAGCAGGATCGTCTGCGACAGGCGCTGCGAGCCCCAGCGCAGCGCGCGCGGGTCGATGTCCAGCGCCGTGACGCCCTGGGCCCCGCACTCGACCCGGACCAGCCTGTCCGGGTCCTGCGCGACGCCCTTGACGGCCATGACCTGACGGTAGAGCTCGTCCAGGCCCTCCTCGTCCGGTCGCCGGGCCTCGGCGATCAGCTTGTCGATGGCGCCGTCGTCCAACACTGCCTTCGCACCTCCGTCCAGCACTGCCTTCACGCCTCCGTCCAGCACTGCCTTCACGCCTCCGTTCCCGTCGCGTGGCCGGCGGCCGCGTCGAACGGTGACTGCCGCACAGTGGGCCGGCCGGCGCCCGTGGAGGCGTCCAGGGCCGTGCTTCTGAACCGGTCCGCGACCGCCGTCTGCGCCGTCACCCCGCCGGCCACCACCGTCGCGCCGCCCAGCGCGACCTTGCCGCCCGCCGACATGCTCGCCAGCCGCTGCACCACCCGCGACAGCAGCCCGGAGTTGCTCGCGATCCACGCCCTGGCCCTGGCCGCGATCTGCCCGGCCTGCTGGTCGGCGCGGCGGCCGAACCCCGTCGCCGCCACCTCCGCGGCGACCTTCGTGTACGGGTTGAACTGCGCCACCCGGTACATCACCCCGGCCGTCAGGATGCTCGCCCCGGCCAGGAAGGCGGCCTTGCCGAGCACGTCGTACACGTCGGCCGTCAGGTTCAGGCTGTCGGCCGACGCCTGCGGCGAGGCGGCCTTGTTCTCGGCGTCGTCGGCGTACGCGGTCACCTCCTGCGTGGCCAGATCGGCACTGAGCGAGGTCCACTCGACGTCCCGCTTCGCGGCCTCCACCAGCTCCGGGTGCTCGCGCAGGGCCGTGGCCAGCGCCTGGTACGCCTGCGCCGCCGCCCGCTGCTGCGCCGTGTCGCCGTACAGGAGGGGCAGGATCAGCGTCGCGTAGCGGGCCCGGCCCAGGCCGAGCATCATCGCGCCGGCGGCGGCCATCGCGGAGCCCTCGATGACGGAGTACGGCTGCTCCATCATCGCGGCCTCGCCACGTTCGCGGCGCCCCGCTGGTCGGCGTCCAGATAGGCGTTGGCCGAGTCGAACGCCTTGTCGTGGATGCCCGACACCTCGTCGCGCTTGGCCAGCAGGTACCGCTGCGCAGCCCGCTTCACCTCGTCGAACGCGTCCCCGAGCGAGGCGCCGAGCAGGCCGAACGCGCCGTACGCGCCCGAGGAGAGCTCCACCTGCGAGATGCCCCGCAGCATGGTCTCCAGCTCGCTCATGGGCCGGTCGGCCATCGAGCGGCCCAGCGTGCGGATCGACTCGATCTGCGCCGCGACGGCGTCCCGGGAGGTCATGCCGTCACCCCACCACCGGCGGGCCGGCCTCGATCACCGGGCGGAAGAAGTCGTCGTCGGCGCTCCGCGCGGGCGTGGCGCGGCCGGCGGGCCTGCTCTCCTGGGGTGCGGCGCCGCCGAACGGCAGGAACGGCGCTCCCGCCGTGCCGGGCGCGGCCGGCTCGGCGCCGGTCGCGGGCGGGCGGGTGGCGGGCCAGGAGCCGTCCACGACCGGGACGCTGCCGGGCCGCACGGACGGGCCGGCGCCCTGGGCGGCGCTGGCGGTGGACGGGTCGCGGAAGGGGCTGACGACCGGGTTGTGGGCCGGCTCGCCTGCCGGGCTCTTCAGGCCGGGCCGGGCCGAGGGGTGGCCGGGGTGAGGGAGGGGGGTGCGGTGGCCGGCTGCCCGGCTCCCGCATATGGGCCCGCAACGCCTGCCGCGCTACCAGGAACGCCGCCCGCCGGCGTGGTGCCGGGAACGCTGCCCGGCGCGGCGCCGGCCTGACCCTGGCCCGGGCCCTGGCCCGGGGTGAGGCCGCTGAGCTGCCCGGTTCCCGCCGGCGCCGGCACGGTCGGCGGTTGCGCGGAGGCCGCCAGGTTGCCACCGGGTGGCTGCGCCCCAGGGGCCGCCTGGTATCCGGCCGGCTGGTAGGGCTGCGGCGCGGTGGTCGCCTGGCCGCCGGAGTGCTGGGCGAGCTGGGTCGCCGACCGTACCGGCACCGTGTCCTCGTACGGCAGATCGCCCCCGCTCACCGGCGTCGCCGGCCGCTCGGCGGGCGGCAGGTACGGGGCGGGCGAGGCGAGCTGGGCGTCCCACGGCAGCCGGTCCGGCAGCGCCGTGTGCGCGTTGTGGAACGCGCTGTTGAGCCGGGTCATGAACTCCTTGGCCCTCCCGTCCCCGTTGTCGGGCGATCCCGACCCCATCGCGTAGTAGTTGTGAGGCGCGGTCTCCTGCTCGAACCGCTCCTTGGCGGAGGTCAGCGCCTGGCTGACGGTCTGCAGCGAGGGCGGGACGCGGTCCACGGCGTCGCGCAGCGCCATCAGGTACGTCTGGAGCCGGTTCATGCGGGTGAGCATGGCCTTGGCGGACTCCCCGCCCCAGTTCCCGTCGGCCACGAGGCGGGCCGCGGCGTCGCCCAGCGTGGTGATCGCCGTGGTGAGGAGCCGGGAGGTGGCCAGGTACCCGTCCGCGACGTGGCCGAACTCCTCCGGCCTGGTGCCCATGACCAGCGCCTTGATGGCGTCGCGGCCGCCGTACAGGTTGGGGTTGCCGCCTTGCAGGCAGCCGTTCTTGATGGGGGTCGGCTCGGGCACTACTCGCTCCGTGGCACGGCGCGCCGGTCGGCGTCCCGTACGGTGTCGGCGGTGGCGACCAGGTCGTCGATGACGCGCTGGACCTGCTCCGCCACGAACCCCACCGTCTCCCCCGTGGCCTGCCGGGCCCGGCCCACGGTGTCGGCGTACCCCTGCGCGATGTCCCAGGTGCCCGCGGCGCCCTGGGGCAGGTCGGTCACCTGGTAGCGCAGCGCTTCGAGCTGCGGCAGCAGGTCCCTGGAGAGCTTGCCCGCCACGTCGTGCAGCGCCTCCGGCCTGCACCGCGCCTGGTCCTCGGCGGTGTCCGGGTCGATCAGCGGCTCGTTCACGTCGGGTCAGGTGCCCCAGCGGCGGACGTTGGCGTTCTCCGCGTCCCGCATGATCTCGGTCGCGTCGTGCAGCGCGGGCCCGAAGCGCTGCATGGTGTCGCCCATGGTGACGACGGCCTCGTTCCACTGGCGCTTGGCGTCGAGGTAGACGTCCTTGGCCGAGCCCTCCCAGGTCTCCAGGACCTTCAGGTCGGTCTCGAGGTCGGTCAGCTCGCCGACGAGGTTGGCGTACGCGCGGCCCAGCTCGGCCGCGATCTCCTCCATCTCGTCGAAGTTGGCGAGGATGATGTCCGGGTTGCCGCTCATTCTGATCTCCCCTCCGGCTCAGCGGGCGGTGCCGTCGAGCGCGGACCTGAGTGCCGCGGCGACGTCGTTCGCCTGCGTGTTCGCCTCGGTGTACTGGATGCCGGTCGCCTTCAGGTTCTCCGCGATCGTGTTGAGCGCCTGGATGACCTTCGTGAACTGCGGGGTCCACTCGGTGAGCACCTGCGTGTAGACGCGGGCGGCGTCGCCCTGCCAGGACGCGCCGAGCGTCTCCGGGATCTGCTGGAGCCGGTTGCGGATCTGCTCGATGTTGCCGACCGCGAGCTGTGCCCGTTCGGCGGCGCTGTGCTGGCTGCCCTCGGCGTAGGTGGTCGGTTGGAATGCCACGGTGCACCTCTCGGATCTCGTGAACCCGGGTTCGTGAATTGCCGGATCAACGTAAACGGGCCGCGGGGGCCGGATCTACGATTTCAACTTTCCTGTAAATGTCGGGTCCGTCCCGGCGCGCCATCCTCGCCGCCTGGCTCTGGGCAGCATCAGCGCCAGGAACACCACCAGCGCGGTGACCCCGGCCGCGCCGGCGGTGATCGCGACGGCGATGGCGCGCCCGCGCTCGTCCTGGGCCGGCGCGCGGGCCAGCACGACGGCCCCGCCCTCCCCGGCAGCGTGGCTCTCCTGCGCGGCCGGGAGCACCGACGTGACGGCCTGCAACGGGTTGACCAGGCCGGCCCCCGTGCCCGCCGCGCCGCCGCCCTCGGCGGTCCGCTCCAGCCTGCGCTTGACCTGCCAGTGGTCCAGCTCGGGGTGCCTGGCCCTGACCAGGGCGGCCACGCCCGACACGAAGGGGGTGGCGAAGCTCGTGCCGTCCAGTCCCGTACGGTAGCCGCCGCCCGTCCACGCGCTCGTCACGCCCGCGCCCGGCGCGGTCACCGAGATGCGGGTCGCCGCGTTGGAGAACTCCGACTTCTTGCCGTCGGGCGAGGCGGCGCCGACCGCGATGACGCCCGGGTACTCGGCCGGGTAGGCGGGCGTCACGGCGCCGTCGTCCTGCTTGACGTTGCCGGCCGCGGCGACGATGACGGCGTCCTTGCCCTGCGCGTACGTCACCGCCGCCTTCAGCACGGGCGCGTCGTGTGCCTGCACCGACACGTTGATCACGTCCGCGCCGAGGTCGGCGGCCCGCCTGATGCCCTCGGCCAGCCGCGTCACGTCGCCGGAGGTACCCTCGGTCTGCTTGATCGAGACGATCTCCGCCGCCGGGGCGACGCCCAGGACGGGCACGCCGCGCGAGGTGAGGTCGCGCCCGGCGATGATGCCCGCCACCGCCGTGCCGTGGCCGACGCAGTCGCGCAGGTCCGTGCCCGTGAGGTCCACCTGCCGCGCGACCGCTCCGGCGAGCTGCGGGTGGGTGGCGTCGACGCCGCTGTCCACGACGGCCACCGTCACGCCCTCGCCCTTGGTCAGCCGCCACACCTGCTGGAAGCGCAGCCGCTCCTGCGGCCACGGCGTGCCGGTGACCTCGGCGACGCCGGGCTCGGGGTCGCAGGACACGATGCGGGTGGGGGCTGGGGACTGGGCTGGAGACTGGGACGGGGCGGGTGTGGGCGTCAGGGCCAGGAGGACGGCTGTCATGCCGGACCAGAGAACGGACACGTACGGAGTCTGCCGACATTTCCGTTTTGGGCGGCTCTCTTAGAAATATCTTGAAATGAGGATCCGGGCCGGAACGCGCCGGATAGGCATGGTGTCGGCATGTCCATCGACGTGGACGCGGAGTGTGAGCATGACGGCAGTGCCTGAGGCCGAAGGCGGCGACGCGCACGGCAACCCCAGACCGGGCCTCGGTCGTTCGATCGAGACGCGCGAGAAGATGATCGTCGCCGCAGAGGGTGACGTCGCGGGCAGCGAGCCGATTCCCCAGGTCGACGACACCCCGAACAGCATCGAGGACGCCTACTCCGACTTCATCCACAGCCACCGCGTCGGCGGCTATCCCCCCGAGCCGCCCCCCGCCCCGACACAGGCGGATCAGGACGCGCTGCTCGCCCGCAACCGGGTCGACCCCGGCACGGCGAAGAAGACCGCGTTCGTCAAGCTGGCGGAGTACGAGGACGCGGGCGGCCGGCCGCTGCCCTCCTCCCCCGTGGAGCGGCTGCGCCAGGACCTCCAGCGGCTGCAGGGCGAGGGCGGGCAGAGCCTCAAGGTCCACCTCCAGCGCGCCCGCCTCACCGAGAACCAGCTCGGCAAGTGGCAGGCCGCCCAGGACCTGCTCGCCACCACCGAACGGACGCAGACCACGCTGGGCCTGGCCATCGAGCGCGTCTACAGCGTGTACGCCGACATCGTCGAAGCGCTCGCCGCCACCGTGGACACCGCGAAGTCGGCCGACCGGACCGCCGCGAACGGCATCAAGAGGACCTGATGACGACGGGTTACTGGCAGGAACCACTCAAGGAGCAGAAGACCCCGCAGATCGACGGCACCCAGGTCCTGGACGGCGACCCGGAGAGCAGCGACGGCGTCTCCGCCCTCATCCAGAGCACCAAACCCGACGAGATCGTCGCGGCGGGAGGACACTACGGCGAGATCGCGCACATGTGCGAGCTGTCGGTGGACGCCCTGCACCGGGAGGCGGGCCGCATCGCGGAGACGCTCGGCGGCGAGTACCTCCAGCAGATCTTCGAGAAGATCGGCGAGCTGCAACGCGACCTCGCCCGCATCGCCTTCGCCGCCAAGTCGGTCAGCGTGCCTCTGGTCTGGTACGGGGATCAGGTCCTGCCCTGGTTCCACGACAACGTGCCCAGGACGGGCGAGGTCACCTTCCTCGGCCTCAGCGACCTGGACGACTGGGTCGGCGACAACGTCATGAACACCGACACCAACGCCCACGCCCTCGCCCGGCACCACCTGCAGCAGCTCAACCGGTTCATCGTGAACGTGTACGACGCCATCCCCCCTTACGTGGAGCAGCGGGCCGTGGCACCGCGAGGCGGCCTGGGCGACGTGTCCCTGCCGCAGGGGCCCGGCCTGCCGGGCGGGCTCACGGGCGGGCCAGGCGGTCTGGTCGGCGACCCGTACGCGGGCTCCGGCCTGGGCTCCCCGTACGGCGGAACACCGGACCTCGGCGGCCCGACCGGCCTCGACCCCTCCATCCCTTCGGCCCCTTCCGCCCCCTCCACTCCTTCCGATCCGGACGTTCCGAACCTCCAGGATCCGTCTCTGCAGAACCCCTCCCTTCGGGACCCCTCCCTCCAAGATCCTTCGCTCTCGGCCCCCTCCCTGCAGAACCCCCCGAGCACCCCGTCCCTGCAGAACCCCTCCCTCAACACTCCGCAGACCCCCACCACGAACCTGTCCGGCCTCCCCCAGACGACCCTCCCGCCCACGACCGTGCCCGCCCACCCGGTGACCGGCGGCCCCGGCGTCTCGCCCGGCAGCGCGTCGGCCACCCCGTTCACCGGCAACACCCCCGGCCCGGGGAACGCCGGAGCCATGGGGCCGAACGGCATGCCGATGGGCGGCATGTACCCGCCGGGCACCGGGGCCGCGGGGCAGGAGCGCGAGCGGGAGCGGGTCAAGCTGCCGCTGGTCGAGTACGACGCGTTCGCGAGCGATGACCTGGGCGGCGAGTCCGTGATCGCATGACCGTGACCACCGAGCGGGTCCGCGGCTACGAGCTGCTGGAACAGACCGGCCAGGACGGCCCCTGGGCCGTGCACCGCGCCCGCCGCACGTCCGCGGACGGCGGGGAGGTGCTGGTCAAAACGCTCGCGTGCCGCCGCGTGGACAAGCGCGCCCTCAAGCGGATCATGCGCGGCCTCGCCTTCCCCGAGGAGCTGGCCGCACACCCGGGCGTGATCCCGGTGTTGGAGGTGGGCGCGACCGGGGACGGGCGCCCGTACCTGGTGACGCCGCCGCACGAGGGCCTCACCCTGGCCGAACGCCCGGGACGCGGCCGGCCCATGCCCCTGGAGCAGGCGACCGGGCTGCTGCGCGCCGTGGCGCGGGTCGTCGCGGCCACGCACGCGGTGGGCGGGGCGCACGGACGCGTCAAGCCCGAGAACGTCGTCATGACGGCCGGCGGGGTGGTGCTGACCGGGTTCGCCATGTCGGCGCTGATGTCCATCGTCGAGCTGCCCGACGGGACACCGCCCTCGGTGCACGCCTCCCCCGAGGAGCTGGAGGGGCACCCGCCGGTGCCGGCCTCGGACGTGTACGCGCTGGGGTCGATGGCGTACGAACTGCTCGCGGGACGGCCCGCGTTCCCCCTGGACGGGCCGGGCAGCACGGCCCGCTTCGTGCTCGGAGTCCTGACCGAGACCCCGCCCCCACTTCCCTCCTCGGTGCCACCGGACCTGGCCCGCATCCTGTCCAAGGCCATGTCCAAGGACCCGGCCGCCCGCCCCACCGCCGACGAGCTGGCCGCCGCCGCCCGCACGTCCACGCGCGGCCCGGACGTGAGCGGCCCCCGCCTCTCCCCAGCCGGAACGCCCGCCGCCCACCTCCCACCCACCGACCTCAGCCACCCCTCAACACCCCTGCCTCCGACCGGCAGACCCGCACCACAGCTCCCAACCGATGGGCCCGCGCCGCAGCTCCCGGCCGGTGGGCCCGCACCGGGACTTCCGACCGGCGGGCCCGCACCGCAGCTCCCGGCCGGTGGGCCCGCACCGGGACTTCCGACCGGCGGGCCCGCACCACAGCCCCCGGCCGGCGGGCCCGGCGGGCCCGCACCGCAGCCGCCGCTTGGTGAGGCCGGGCGGCAGGTGGCGACCGGTGGGTCCGTGCCGCAGGAGGGGTCCGGGCCGCGTGAGCTGGTGTGGACCGTGGACCCGGACCGATCCCAGGTCAGACCCCCGGCGGGCCCCCGCCCGTTCCTCCCGCCCGCCCCCGAGGCCGCCCCTCACCCAGCGACGCCGCAACAGGCCGCCAAGAAGGGCAGCAAGGTGCCGCTGGTGGTGGCGGGCGTGTCGGCGCTGGCCGTGCTCGTGGGCGTGGGCAGCGTGGCCCTGGCGATGCACGGCGCCGCCAACACCACGACCACCGCCCAGAACCAGGCCGCCGACACCCAGCCCGGCGACGGCAGCGGCAACGGAACCACCGACGGAACGGGCGACGGCGCGGCCAATACGACCGGCGACCAGGGCGGCGACGGTGCGTCCGACGGAACCGGCCACGGGACCGGCGACGGCGCGACCGACACGACGGGTGACCAGACCGCCGACGCGCCGACCGGTGCACCAACCGGGGCCGACCAGAGCCCGCAGCCATCGGCCGGCCCCACCGCATCCTCCGACCCCACCGCGTCCTCGGGCGCCACTACATCACCCGGCCCCGCGGCCTCCCCACCACCCGCCACCCTCCGCACCACGAACCCGGCGACAGTCGCCGCATACCGCCCGAAAAGCCTCAAGCTGGTGGCCGACAACGGGGCCACGGTGACGCTGTCCTGGAAGGCCGTCCGCAAGAACGACTACCCCACGATCATCCAGCAGTCGCCGGGCGACCGCCTGATGACGGCGCCGAGCGGCAGCACCACCTACACGATCGGCGGCCTGGACGCGGCCACCGGCTACTGCTTCAAGGTCGGCACCGTGGTCACCCTGGGCCAGCCGTCCTCGGTGGCATGGTCGTCCGCGCTGTGCATCAGGGGAGCGGCGGAGACAGGCCAGGACGACGAGGTACAGCCGCCGATCGTGCTCCCCCTGGCCACCCCGCCGACCGCGCCACCAGCGCAGGGCTAGTCACCGGAACCACCGAACCAAGGCCGATCACCGGAGCAAGGCTGGCCACCGGAGCAGGGCCGATCACCGGAGCAAGGCTGGCCACCGGAGCAGGGCCGATCACCGGAGCAAGGCTGGCCACCGGAGCAGGGCCGGTCACCGGAGCAGGGACAGCGGCGACAACCTCCGTACTAGTCGGCGCGTCACCGGCACCCGCCGCCTGACCAGCGCGTCCACGGCGGCGTGCTGCCGCCAGGCGAGGTCCGCGTCGGCCTGGTCGACGGGTGCGGCGCCGAACGTGGTGAGGTTTGCGAGGTCGGCGAGCACCGTCAGCGGCTCCCGCGCCTCAGGCCCCAGCTCCGCCTCCGCCCGGGACGCCACCTCCCGCGCGGTCAACGCCCCGGACGACACCGCGACCCCCGCCCGGCGCAGCCGCGCCACGGTCTGTCGCCACGCCCCCGCCACGCGCGCGCCGGGCGACGCGGCCCGCCGCGCCCGAACCCGCCTCACCACCGGCACCACTCCGACCGCGAGCAGGTAGAACACCACCAGAGCAGCCGGCACGACCAGCCACAGAAGCATCAGCCCCCCGGAGCCAGGCCGCGGCTGTGGGGTCGGGGTGGACCGGCCGGTGGGCGTCTTGGCCGGCTTGGGCTCGGAGGAGTCGCTGTTGATCGCCTGCTCGATCTCCCTGGCCTGCTTCGGCGCCCCCTCGGCCACGTCCCCACCCTCGCCGGCCCGCGTACGGGACGGCGTCGGATAGAACGGCACCCACCCGATCCCATCGAACGCGACCTCAGCCCAAGCCAGCACATCCCCGCCCCGCACCTGCCGCACCCCACCGTCGGCCACAGCACTGGCAGCACCATCGGCCACCGCGATGCCTGCACCACCGCGAGCGCCGGCCACAGCGCCAGCCGGAGCGTCGGCAGCACCACCAGCGGCACCGCCAGCCGCATCCCCCGCCAGACCGTCGGCAGGCCCGTGGGCCGCCCCGCTGGTGGCGCCGCTGATCGCAGCGCCGGTCGGGCCCTTGGGTGCGGCGGCGATCGGGTCGCCGGGGCGGAAGCCGACGACGATGCGGGTCGGCAGGCCGATCGAGCGGGCCAGCAGCGCGAACGACGCCGCGAACTGCTCGGTCGTCCCCCGCTTCGACTCCGTCAGGAAGAACTCGATGCTGCGGTACCCGTGTCCGGGCGGCGCGTTGACGTCGTTCACGGCGAGCTTGCGCAGGAACGCGGCCAGCCGGGCGGCCTGCTGCGCCGGGTTGCGCGCCCCGGCCGTGGCGCGGCGGGCGAGATCGCGCAGGCGGGCACGCTGCGGCGGCGTACGCCCGTCGGGCCCATCGGGCAGCCGCAGCGCGGCGGGGTCGGCGGCGGGGGTCGCGTCGCGCAGCTCCTCGGCCGTGTACCGGCGGATCCCCGACGTCACCTGGTACGTCATCCCTTCACGCGCCCGCGCGCCGGCCAGCGCGCCCGTGGCCGGATCGACGACGAGTCCGGGCCCGGTCGCTCGCACGGGCCGGTCGGCGGCGGGCAACCACGGCCCGGGCAGCTTCTGCAGCGTGAACCGCTGCTCGACGATGTCCCGCCGCTCATCGGCCGGGTCCTGCTGTCCGGGGGTGTCACGCTCCCCCGCCGCCTCCGGCACCCGGCCGCCCGTAGGTACGAATCCGGCGCTCGACGTCCAGCTCACCCCGTCGAACGTGTCGAGGACGGCCAGCCGCAGGTTCGCCTCCGACGTGGTGCTGACCGTGAACAGCTCGCGCTGCGGGTTCTGCAGCCAGGCCGACACCTGGTCGAGCGCGCTCACGCCGCTCATCGGGCGCGGCGGCGGCTGCTCCACCAGCTCGCGCACATCGTACGGACGACCGGCCACGGGCAGCACCGGCCCTGCGAGCACACCCACCAGCACCAGGACGGCCAGCATCGGCACCCCGGCCGCGAACGACCCGGGCGACCGGCCCGACCGCACCAGCGCCAGCAGCAGCACCAGCCCGGCGAACACCGCCGCGTACGGCACCGCGCTGCCCGCCCCCACGACGCCGAACACGATCGCGACGGCCAGCACCGGCAGCGCGGCGAGCGCGGGCAGCAGCACCGCCCTCGACCTGAGCGCCAGCTCCGCCCCCGCCGTGGTGGCGGCCCAGACCAGGAAGCTGACCAGCACGACGGCCGTGCTGTCCGGGGCGGCGGGCAGGATCGTGGTCAGCAGCTGCCCGCCCGCGTCCCGCACGCCGACCAGCGCGGCCCGCACGGCGGCCGGGCTCGGCACGAACCCCAGCCACGCCTCCGCCCTGAACAGCGTCGCCGACACCGCCGTCAACCACGCCAGCACGCTGACGGGGATCGCCCCCCAGAGCGGCACCCTCCCGGCGAGCAGCAACGCCACCACCCCGGGCCCTCCGGCCGCCACCGCCACGACCGGCCACAACGCCTCCAGGGCGAACACCCCATCGAACGCCAGCCCGGCCGCCGCCCCCAACAACACCACAACGCCAACGGCCACCAACCGCCGCACGGGCGACTCGACCGGAAGCACGGACGGCACCTCACCCCCCGACCGCCCCCTCGGCCCACCCCGCCCGGACCCGCCGCTTGCGGATGCGGCACCTTGAGACGCGCCGCTGCCGGACGCGACGCCTCCCGACGTGGCGCCATGGGATGCGACGCCTCCCGACGTGGCGCCATGGGATGCGACGCCTCCCGACGTGGCGCCATGGGATGCGACGCCTCCCGACGTGGCGCCATGGGATGCGACGCCTCCCGACGTGGCGCCATGGGATGCGACGCCTCCCGACGTGGCGCCATGGGGTGCGACGCCTCCGGACGCCGCATCCCCGGCCGCGCTCCGAACCGTTCCGGCGAAGGAGCCCGCACCGGGCGCTGCCGCGGGCGCCGAGCCGGCGGCGGCTGAGCGCGCGTGGAGCGGGTTGGTGAGCGGCGAGCCGTCGGAGGCGAAGCCGTCGGGGCCCGAACCGGCGTGCCGTGCCCCGGCGAGCGGCGAGCCGCCCAGCGACGCGGCACCGCTCGCCGGACCGCCGGTGCGTCGGCCAGCCGGTGACGGGCCGGCGGGGGGTGGGGTCAGTGTGGCCATGATGCCGCCAGGTCGGCCAGATCGCCCACCTCGACCACCGTCACCCCCGCCGCCCGCGGCACCGGCCCCTCCCCCGCGTCCCCCACCCGTACGAACACCACCTGGTCGAAGCGTCGCCGCACCGCCGCAGCGTCGGCCAGGGCCGTGAAGGAGCCGCTGACGAGTACGAGCGCGCCACCGCCGCGCACCCGCCGCAACGCGTGCAGTGGTGGTTCGGCGGTGGCGGAGCGGTTCACGGTGGCGAGCCGGTCGAGGACGTCCTCGTCCTCTCCGGGGCCTCCGGTGGCGTGGGCGATCTCGCCTTCCCCCGTGAGGACCCGCACGGGGAAGCGGTCGCGGGTGACGGCGCAGGCGGCGGAGGCCACGACGTCCACGGCGAGCTCGAACTCGTCGTCCCCTTCGTAGGACGACGGCCGGGTGTCGAGGACGGTGACGGTGTCGGGGAGGTTGACGTCGGTGAGTTCCTTCACCATGAGGACGCCGGTGCGCGCGGTCGAGCGCCAGTGCACGTGCCGGAGTTCGTCGCCGATGACGTATTCGCGCAGCCCGTTGAAGCTGCTGGCCCCGGCGGGCGCGGAGCGGGAGGCGAGGCCGTCGAGGTGGCGGCGGCGGCCGGAGTGGAGCGGGGTGAGGGGGACGGTGCGGGGCCGTACGAGGAGGAGGTCGGTGCGGCCGTAGGCGAGGGAGCGCCGGGCGAGCCCGAACGGGTCGGCGCGGTCGAGCAGCAGCGGCCCCACGGGGGTGGGGCCGCGGCGGCGGGTGGGCAGCCGGTAGGAGACGGTGCGCGCGGTGTGCCGGGCGAGCGCGGGCACGTCGACGGTGACGGTGGTGTCGCGGCAGGTGTCGCGGGCGACGAGGCCGGAGTGCCGCCACCGGCCGGTGTTGCGTACGTGCAGGATGGCCACGGCGGGCTCGCCGCGGGTCACCTTCATGGGGGTGACCTCGCGCCGCACCTCCAGCCGGGCGCCGCGCAGCGTCCACAGTGCGCCGGCGCCGACGGCGGCGAGCCCGGCGGCGGCGAGGACCGCCGACTGGGTGTATCCGAACGGCGCGCCGGCGGCGTAGACGAGCACGGAGGCGACCGCGAGCCCCCACCCGGACCTGGTGATCATTCGCATTCCCAGAGCGGGGCCGCCGGGAAGCCCCCCTTCGGGGTGGCCATCATGACGTCGTTGATCCAGCCGTTGCCGTACTGGGTCTCGACCTTGTTCCAGACGTCGCTGCTCTGGCCGTTGTAGGTGTCGGTGTAGGCGGCGCCCTTCTGCTGGCAGAGCACGGTCACGGTGATGTACTGGTCTTTCGGGATCTTGCCTGCCTCCCCGCTGGGGCTGGGCCCCGGGCGGATGATGGTGTTGGTGTCGCCGTTGTTGGCGTTCTGGAACTGGGCGGGCGGCGGGCGCAGGTCGGCGGTGGCCTCGGCGCGGTCCTGGCTCTCGCCGGCCTCGTTCTTGGCGCGCAGGGTCCACGTGTACGACTGGCCGTTCTTGAGCCCGGTCACCTCGGCGCTGGTGCCGTCCGGCTGGGCCGGGTGGGTGCCGGGGCCTTCGAGGAGGTACGTGACGCCGTTCTGGGCGTTGTCCGGGGCGGACCAGGTCAGGTCGGCGCCGTGGTTCTTGCCCTTGGCGGTGAAGCTCGCGGGCCGGCCGGGGGCGACGCAGGGGCGGACGGGGATGGTGGAGGCGGAGGGCACCTCGCCGCCGTCGTACTGGGCGGCGACCTGGAACGTGTACTCCTGCCCGCAGCTCCCGCCGGTGACCTTGAACTGGTAGGGGCCGTCGCGGTCGACGCGGGACGGGGTGACGTCGGCCCCACCGGGCGCGCCCTTGAGCGTGTAGCCGGTGACGCCCTCGCTCTGCCCCGACGGCGTGAAGACGATCTCCATGTAGCCGGGCCCGGACTTGGCGGTGACGGACGCGGGCGGCTCGGGCTTCGGAGGCGTCGGGGTGGGGGTCGGGGTTTCCGAGCGCGTGGGCGTCGGTGTGGGGGTGGGCGTGGGGGTGGCGGTGACGGTCACCGTCGGCCTCGGGGTCTTGGTCCGCGTCGGTACGGACGTCGGCGTCCCCGTCGGTTGCCTGCCCTTGGTGGGCACGATCGTCGGCTGCACCACGGTCGGCGTATAGGTGGGGATCGGCAGGGGTGTGGGCGAGTCCTTCTGGCCCACGGCCTCGTCGTACTTGCCGACCCGGTGCCCCCTGCCGTCCTGCTCGATGACCAGGGCGGTCTCGCTGAACTGGTCGTTGACCCAGAGCAGCCCGTCCTTGACGAACACCTCCAGCGGCCCGGCCTTGCCGGTGACGACCTTGTCGGCCTCGAACTGCTTGGCCACCGTGTCGTACACGATGAGCTTGCCCGTGCTCTCGTCGGCGATGTAGACGCGCCGCCCGAGCGCCTGCGGCGCGCCGAGCTTGCCGCCCTTCACCGACACGGTGGTCAGCGCGCCGGTGCCGGTGTCGACGAGGACGAGCGCGTGCTGCTTGGGCGCCAGCATCGGCACCACCTGGCTCTCGGCGACGGCGGGGACGAGCAGGCCGGCGCGGCCGGCGTCCGTCACCGTGCTCGGCAGGCTGACCTGGAGGCGGGTGCCGGTGGCGCCGATGACGAGGGCGGAGGCGGCGGCGGAGTTGGTGACGAGGGGGACGCCGCTCGCCATCGTCAGCGTGAGCGGGTCGCCCGGCTCGCCGACGGTGACGGCCTTGCCCTGCTGGGCGCCGTTGACCTGGACGAGCGTGCCCTCCTCGGGCACCGGCACCCACAGCGTGCCGTTCTTGTCGATGCCGGCCGCGCCGAGCGGCGGCTTCAGCGCGATGGGCGCGCCGATCGTGTCCACGGTGAGCGGGTCGAGCTGCTGCACGGTGCCGGCGCGCGGGTCGATCCCGTACGCCTTGCCGGCCCCCATCACGATCTGCATGCCGCCGGCGCCGAGCGAGCCTGTCTGGGCGACCTCCAGCTGGGTGGGGTCGATGCGGCTGACCTTGCCGGTGGACTCGTCCATGACCAGCACGGTGTCGCCGTCCTGGACCACCTTGAGCTCCTGCCCGCCGGCGGAGGCCAGGTCCACCCGGGCGTCCACCTGCCCGGACAGGCCGTTGGCATGCACGACCTCGCCGTTGAGGGCGCTGGCCAGCCAGGCGCCGACGTCGGAGAGCTTGGGGCGGGCGCTGGAGACGCCCGTGCCCAGGAACAGCCCGACTCCCACCAGCGCGGCGACCAGCACCCCCGCGACGATCCCCGTCGCCCGCCGTGCCGCCGCGCTCCGCCACCGAAGGGCCACCGATTCACATCCCCGGAAAATGCGTGCGCATACGTGTCCGCGGACGACATTAGGGCGCGCCGCGGCGGTCCCGGCCGTTCTTCAAAAAACCGCGAAATGTCCGGCTCAGGGCGCGTGCCGGTGCCGCTCTTCGAGAGCCTGGAGCTGCTCGTCCATGGACGCCTCGAACGCCTCCATCAGCCCGGCGAACCGCTCGTCGTCGAGGTCGTCCTGCCGGGTGCCGGGGCCCGCCATGATGGTGTCCACCTGGCGGGCGGCGTCGTCGTGCGCCTCCTGGGCGGCCCGCAGCACGGCCTCGGCCAGCTTCTGCGCGTCCAGGCGCAGGGCACGCGGCGCGAGCGTGACGTCCATGAGCCGCCCGGACGCGGCGGCCGTCACGCGCACCTGCCCGTCGGCGGCCTCGCCGCGGCCGACGACGACGTCGATCTCGCCCTTGAGCCGCTCGACGTGGACCAGCATCTCCTCGGCCCGCGCCGTGATCCGTTCCAGGTCCTCGGGGTAGAAGTCGCTCACCGAACCTCCTGTCGCTGTTGCCGGGAGCGTACGGGTTGATGCTGTCATTTCGGAAAAATTCGAAGCATGCCGCTATGGGGCGACGGCCAGCAGGGCGAAGCGGCGGGCGGTGGCCTTGAAAGGGCGGCCGCGGGTCACGTCGTCGTGGATCGCGCGCAGCCGGTCCTCGTACGCGGCCGGCTCGAAGCCCGGCACCTGCCACGCCACGGCCCGCAGGAACAGCACGAGCGCGCCCACGTCGTGGAAGACAGTGGTGAAGGTCCCCTCCTCGCTCCACACGATCTCCAGGCCGAGGTCGGCGCTCGCGCGGGCGAGGTCCCAGTCACGGTGCGGGTGCGGGGGGCCGCCGAGGGCGGTGTTGATCTCCTCCAGGTCGCGGCCCGCCACCTGCTGCGTGAGGTACGTGCCGCCCGGGGCGAGCAGGCGGCGCAGCTCGGCCGGGTCGTAGGGCGAGTGGCGGTTGAGGACGAGGTCGAAGGAGGCGCCGGGGAAGGCACGCGGGTCGGCGGCGACCTCGACCCCCAGGGGTTCCAGGCGGGCGCGGGCGATCGGCAGGTTCGGCGGGTGGCCCTCGGTGGCCGCCGTGCGCGGGGGCAGCGGGGTCAGGGACGACAGCAGCTCGCCACCGCCCGTGCCCAGGTCGAGGAGGGCGGCGGCGGTGGGCAGGCGCTCGCGGGCCAGGCGCTCGTAGTCCCAGGGCAGCGTGCCGTCGTAGGTGACGCGGCCGCGCAGGTGGGAGAAGTCCCAGCCCTCGAACGGGGTGGCCCATGCCTCGGCGATCAGGTGCTCGAAGTCCATGCCAGTGATCATTCAGGACGGGGACGGCGGCCCGCATCGCAATAAATCACCCCCGTGGCGGGGTGCTCTCCCGCAGGACGACGTGCCCGTCAGGCGGGGTCTCCTCCTCCTGGCCGCCGTCCGGCAATCGCCGCCTGCCGAGCCGCACGGCGGATGACTCCTGTCATGCGGAGTGGGTGACACCCGCGACTGCCCCGGAGCGGCCCCGGTCGAGGATGCTGGCGGCATGAAGAGACGAGTGTCCGGAAAGAAAACTTCTCGCCGCCGCGCGTTCGCCGCGCTGGCGCTCGCCGCCCTGCTCGGCCCTCTGCTCGGAGGCGTGTCGCCCGCGCAGGCCGGCACCCCATCCTTAGGAGGCCGGGCGGCCGGCGCGGGTGACGGGCTCGACCGGCGGGCGCTGCGGCAGGCGCTGGACGCCGTGCGCGAGGCCGGCATGTACGGCATCTACTCCGAGGTACGCGCCGGCGCCCAGACCTGGCAGGGCGCCTCCGGCGTCGCGGACGTCGCCACGGGCCGCCCCGTCAAGCCCGGCATGCTGCACCGGGTCGGCAGCATCACCAAGACGTTCACCTCGGTGGCCGTGCTCCAGCAGGTCGCCCGCGGCGCCGTCGAGCTGGACGCCCCGATCGGCCGCTACCTGCCGGACGTGGTGCCGGGCGAGCGCGGCCAGAAGATCACCGTACGGATGTTGCTCAACCACACGAGCCACATCGCCGACCACGTGCTGCCGGCGTTCCCGTCGCTGGCGCAGCCGTCGCCGCAGAGCATCGACGACAACCGCTTCCGCGTCTTCACCCGCGAGGAGCTGGTCCGGCTCGCCCTCGACGCCGCGCCCACGGGCGAGCCCGGCGCCACGCCGGGCATCTACTCCAACACGAACTACCTGATCGCCGGCCTGCTCCTGGAGAGAGTGACGGGCACGAACGCGGAGGAGTACATCACCCGCAACGTCATCCGCCGGGCGGGGCTGCGGCACACGTCGTTCCCGCGCACGCCGCACATCCCCGGCCCGCACTCCAAGGCGTACGAGTCGTTGTACGGCTACATCGACCCGCCCCGCGACTACAGCGTCTACAGCCCGACGTGGATCACGACGGCGGGCTCGATCGTCTCCACGGTGGACGACCTCAACCGCTTCTACCGGGCGCTGCTGCGCGGCGAGCTGATCGGCCCGGCCGAGCTGGCCGAGATGAAGAGGACGGTGCCGGTGCTGGCGGGCGGCGTGCTGAACTACGGCCTCGGCCTCTACTACTTCGACCTGCCCTGCGGCCGGTTCTGGGGGCACAGCGGCAGCGTCTTCGGCATGGGCACGGACTCGATGACCAGCGAGGACGGCACCCGCCAGGTCTCCATCGGGGTCAACCGCGCCAAGTACCAGTCCATCGACGAGAACGGCGCCATCGTCCTGCACCCGATCGACTACGCCAGCGGCGCGTACTTCCTGCTGGCGGCCTGCGGCGAGAGCGCCGCGGCGACGGCCGACGCCAGGGTGGCGCTGCCGCCGTACGTCCCGTTCGCCGTGGACCGGGTGCCGGTGCGGCGCTGAGGTGTGGTCCTGATCACCTCCGGTGTGTGGATTCCTGCACAGATGATCGCTTGAGGTCTCCGTAATGTCCCTGCTGCCGGAACGAACCCCGGCAGCACCGACATGGGGGAGGAAACCCGATCATGCGTAAGACCCTCGCGATCGCCGCTCTGGCCGGCTCGATGGCCGTCACCGGCCTGGCGCTCAGCCCGGCCGCCGCCCAGGCCGCCACGCCCGCCACCACCACCGCTGCGAGCACGGTCACGGTCGTCAAATGGGGCAAGTTCTTCTCCAGCGACCGCAAGGCCTACACCTATGGCAAGACGTGGGCCTCGCACGGCAAGGTGTTCACGAAGTGGTACGGCGTGGACCGTCCCGGCGGCAAGAAGGGCTGGGTGTGGTTCGAGTACTACCAGAACGGCTCGTGGCACAAGTTCAACAAGTCGTGGGACGGCGAGGTCGTCGGCGCCTGGAGCGGCAAGGGGATCAAGAAGGTCTACACCTTCACCTGCTGGGCCGGGAAGTTCGACAACTGCGGCAAGAAGTACCGCATCTACTGATCAGAGGTGGGGCGGGGCTGAGGCGGTGGGGGCCTCAGCCCCGTTCTCATGCCCGGACGTCCGTGCTCACCGCTCGCCCTGGCGCACGCCGGCCCGCCACACGCCGGCGATGGCGCGGGTGGCGGTGATGTCGGTGGTCGGGTCGCCGTCCACGAGCAGCAGGTCGGCGCGCAGGCCGGGCGCGATCCGGCCCCGGTCGGCGAGCCCGAAGCAGCGCGCGGTGACGCTGGTCGCGGCGGCCAGCGCCTGCTCGGGCGTGAGGCCCGCCTCCGTCAGGAGCAGCAGCTCGCGGTGGAAGGCCGCCCCGTGCACGGGCCCGAACGAGGTCGCGTCCGTGCCCGCCAGCACCGGCACGCCGGCCCGCAGCAGCGCGGCCGCGGCGTGCGCGGCGTTGACCACCCCGGCCGGGTGCATGGGGATGTCGCCGAGCTCCGGACCGCCGGGATTCTGATGGAAGGTGGCCTTCGAGCGGTCCGACATCCGCGCGGCGATCCGCGGGTCGCGCAGCAGCTCGCCGCCGCCGGTGCCGCCGGTGACCGCCTCGATGTAGACGATCGTGCTGACGACGAACGCCCCGTACGAGGCGATCCTCGCCGCGGTCTCCTCGGCCGCCTCCGCCGGCACGTCGGAGTAGAGGTGCGCCAGCCCGTCCACCCCGGCGTCGAGCGCGATCAGCGCCTCCCTGGCGGTCACGGTGTGGGCGATGACCTTGAGGCCGGCGGCGTGCCCGGCCTCCACCAGGACGGCGGCGAGCTCGGGGCTGAGGACGGGCAGGCTCAGGCCGGACGCGGAGCCGTCATCGACGGCGATCTTCAGGTAGTCGGCGCCCTCCGCGAGCCGGGCCTCGACGAACGCCTTCGCCTGCCCGGCGTCGGCGACCGTGTCGAGCCCCGTGTCGCTGCCGAGGGCGCGCAGCAGGTCGGGGGTCATGATCTGGGTGGGGTGCCCGCCGGGCGCGGTGGCGATCATGCCGGAGCCGCGCAGGTCCGCGACGTCGTCGCGCTCGGCGGCCAGGCGGCGCTGGGCGGCGAGGATGGGCGGCAGGTTGTTCAGGTCCAGCTCCGTGGTGACGCCGAATCTGAGCGCTTCGGCCAGGTCGCCGTCGAAGGCGTGCGTGTGGGCGTCGATGAGGCCGGGCAGCAGGGTCCTGCCGGCGCCGTCCACCTCCACGTCCGCTTCCACGTCTCCGGGTTCGGCGATGCGGTCGCCGTCGATCAGCACGTCGGCGCCGGGCACGGTCCGCTCGCCGTCGAAGACGCGGACGTTCCGGATCAAGGTACGCATGGTTCTCCCCAAGTGGAGTAGTTTGACGTCAAACTAGCTTTAGACCGAATAGTACGACATCAAACTACAGGGAGGGGCCGCCGCCCGCGCCGGGCGGCGGCCCCCAAAGGTGGATCAGTGGGAGAACGCCTGGAACTCCGCCGCCCTGACGTGTTCCCTGGCCGGGCTGGCCGTCGCGCAGTCCGTCGCCGAGTTCGGGTCGTTGTCCTGCTCGCCGGCGTAGCGCGGGTTGCCGGTGCACTGCGTGGTCAGCGCCCGCAGCATCAGGTGCGTGGCGCTGGTGGCGCGCACGTCGAACGACTTGATCAGCATGTCGGCGCCCCGGGGCCGGGGCAGCGTGGTGTCGAACGCGTCCGCCCTGCTGGTGTAGATCTTCGTGAAGCTCGCCGGGTCCGCGCAGTTCGCGCTGCAGGCCAGCACCTCGAACGAGCGCAGGCTGGAGAAGCGGTTCTGCGTGCCCGGGTCGGCCGCGTCGGCGCCGGGCCGCAGCATGGCGCTCACCTGCACCCTGCGGATCTTGACCGGTTCGTCGCCCGCGAGGTCCACGACGACCGACTTGCCGGCCGGCGCGCCCGTACGGGAGGCCCAGTTCGTGGCCTCGGTCTCGTCGATCAGCCGTGCCTGGTTGACGCCGTCGCCCGTCGCGGTCGCGCCGTTCGCCGCCGAGGCGTGATTGCGCGGCAGGGCCAGCGGGAGCGGCAGCCGCACGCCGGGGACGACCGCGTACTTCAGCCGCTTGTGGCCGAAGCCGGCGCCCACGACGAGGAAGTCGTACAGGCCGGGGGTCATCTCGACCGTGTCGCCGAGCTCGGTCGCCGGGTCGGTGTCGGCGACCGGGACGGCGCGGCCCTCGTAGTCGCCCACGTACAGCCGCAGCGCCGCGCCCTTCGCCTCGCCCAGCGGCTTGAGCTGCAGGGAGCCGTTCCGGCCCGCCGGGTTGACGAAGCTCGGCACCGGGTCGGCGTCGCCGGGCCCGTTGCTCGTCGCGCCCTCGCCGAGGCCGTGCTCGGCGAACGCGCGCCACATGATGTCCTGGTTCGCGCCGCCGAAGCGGATCGCGTCGGCGGCCAGCAGCGCGTCACGGTGATCGACGTAGTCGACCGCGCCCGAGGCCATCAGCAGCAGCGCGTCGAACGAGAGCTGCGCCCAGCGCCGGTTGCCCGGGCACTTGTCCACGGGCGTCTTCCCCTCGGCGCACGAGCGCTGCAGCCTGGCCGTGCCCTGGCCGTACCGCTTGACGAAGCCCGCCCGCACGTCGAACTGCGTGGCCGACCAGATCTCGCCGTCGGCGTGCACCTGCGTGCCGACGATGTCGTAGCCGAGGTCGCTGTAGTTGAGCGGCGACTTCGACATGTCGTAGTTCCTGATGCCGCGCGACCGGTCCCCGGTGACGTAGCCGCCCGTCACGTACGGGGTGTCGCCCGCCGGGCGGGTGCCGTACTCGAAGAGCTGCTCCATGGAGAACAAATCGGAGGTGCTCTCGTTCATGGCCCCGGCCTGGGCGCCGCTCCAGCCGGCGTTCGGCCCGCCGATCATGCGGCCGGAGATGGCGTGCGTGTACTCGTGCCCGATGACCGACATGTCGTAGTCGCCGTCCACGCAGGGCGAGTAGAACGCCCCGGCGATCGGCTGCCACAGGTACATGTTCGTGATCGGCGCCACCCCGTCGGGGCCGGTGATCTGGTTGGCGTTGTCGCGGACGGACAGCACCCGCGCCCCGGCCTGGGCGTTGCCCTGCTCGGGGTCGTTGCCGAGGCCGCCGCGCCCGCCGTTGTCGGCCTGCATGTTCCAGGCGGTCTCGGTGAAGCCGAGGCGGTACGACCAGTCGTGCATGCGGTTGTGCATCGCGTTCAGGTTGGCGATGGCGGCTTCGAGGTCGGCCTCGCCCGGCTGGTCGAACACGGCCGGGTCGCACTTGACCTCGTGCCAGGTGTTCTTCCACGGGTAGACGTAGTTCCTGCTCGGCGTGAGCACGTTCGAGCGGGTGCCGACCGTGAACGGGTCGCCGCTGGCCCGGTTCTCGAAGGTCCTGGCCGCGTTGCCGAAGCTGGTGAACGTGGGCTCGTTCGTCACGTGGTCGACGTCCCACGGCTTGCCGGCCGCCGGGTCGCCGCCGATCACGTAGTCACAGCCGGCGGCGGGCGCCTGGCACCAGATCTGGCGGGTGTCCTCGGCGGAGTAGTCGCCGGACGGGTTGGACGGGAAGGCCGCCCAGCGCGGGTTGTCCGGGTCGAAGTCGTGGTCGACCAGGTTCTCGCGGGTGATGACGGCGCCGGTGACCGCGTCCACCTGCGTGGTGTAGCCCGCCTCGGCGCCCTGAGCCCCGCCGATCAGCACCACCTGGTACGCGCTGTGCACGCCGTCCGGCGCGGGTACCGCCACCGGCGTGGCCTGCTTGGTGATCGCCGAGGCGAGGTCGATGCCGCCGTCCCTGGCCGCGACCTCCATGGCCTGCTGCGCGGTGATGCGGGCGGCGGGCGGCGCCTCGGTGGAGCGTGACAGGGAGGAGGTGACGTGCCTGACCTGGCCGCCGGACACGCCGATGGCGACGAGACCGTCCACGCCGGCCGGCAGGTCGCCGAAGCGCTGCCGCAGCAGCACGGCGGCGCCCGCGCCGATCGGGTTGACCGCGACCGTCTCCAGCGCGTCCACGGCCTCGGCCGTCAGCCCGAAGACGGCCTGGTTGTCCTTGAGATAGGCGCGCGCCGCCTGGACGGGGTCGCTGCCCAGGCCCTCGGCGAGCGGTTCGGCGCCGACGATGGCGGCCGGGGTGCCGAGAGCGTTCCAGCGGATCTTGCCGGCGGAGCCGGCGAGGCGCAGGCCGGCCGGGGGCGGCACCCGGCCCTGCCGGTTGTCCACATCCGGCTTGCCGGAATTTTCCGCCTGGAAGTCGTGGAGCTCGGGGGCCTGCCCGCCGGGTTCGCCCCGGGCGGCCCCCGCGAGGGGCAGGACCGACGCTGTGAGCGCGGTGACGATGAGCGTGCTGCGTAACCAGGACGTGGTCGACACGTTTTCCCTCCTGCGTGCCAGGGATGCGCAGGTTTCGCGCATCTCGCAAGAGGTAACACCGGTTTCTAAGGCTGACAAGATCTTGTAAAACCGGAAATATCAGCGTATAAGCCGAAGATAAGTGGCCGAGGGCGTGCTCGAAGAGGTCGGTCAGCGCCGGGCGGCGCACCGCGATGAGCGCGTCCGCGTCGGGGTGCTCCAGCACGAACGTGACGATCGCCCGCGGCGAGCGTCTCCAGCAGCACCCGGGCGCGCTGCCACAGGAGCGTGCCGGGCACCAGCGCGAGCAGCGCGTAACCCTCGGGGTCGCTCAGCCGGGCGCGCCGGTGGAGCTCCGCGTCGTCCCATACCGGCTCGCCGCCCCTGGACAGCTCCAGCGGCACATCATGCGTCCGGAAATGGGGGAGAAGAGGTGGGGTGTCCACGGAATTCGAGTTCAAGAATGACGAATGAGAAAGGACACCGATTTTCCGGCGCCACGTATTAACAAGCGCCTGCTTTCAGAATGCGGCGGCGTTTCAGCGGGCGGCGAGCGTGCGGACGGCGAAGTCGATGGTGGCGGCCAGCCGCTCCGGGTCGTGACCGGCGCGCTCGCGCACGCGCAGGCCGAGCACGGTGGTGAAGAGCAGGTCCACGGCGGCGTCCACGTCGAGGTCGGCGGGCAGCTCGCCGTCGCGGCAGCCGCGCCGCAGCACCGCTTCCAGCGCTTTCCTGGTGACGTCGAACGCCGCCTCGGTGCGCCGCCGGATGTCGGGGTCGTCGGCGCCGAGCTCGGTGGCGGTGTTGACGACGAGGCAGCCGCGCCCGGCCTCGTCGCCGACCATGCAGATCAGCCACTCGCGCAGGACCTCGCGCACCGGCCCCGCCCGCTCCAGCAGCTCTTCCGCCTGGGAGGTCTCGGTGGCCCGGTAGTGGTCGAGGGCGCGCAGGAAGAGGCCGCGCTTGTCGTGGAAGGTGCGATAGAGGCTGCTCTGGGTGAGCCGCAGCTCGGTGCCCAGGTCACGGACGGAGGTGGCGGTGTAGCCGCGCCGCCAGAACAGCTCGGTCGCCCTGGCCACCACGTCCTGCTCGTCGAACTCCCTCGGCCGTGCCATGCCAGCACCCTACCGCAGTTGTGGAGCGATCGCTCCCGTATTAGGGTGAGCCGCCGTACGGGAGCGATCGCTCCCAAATAGCTGGTGAGGAGACCTCATGACGACGACCCGTGCCACGGAGCCGGACGCGCCGCCCAGGAGCCGCTGGGCGGCGGTGGTCATGGTGACGGTGGCGACGTTCCTGGTGGTGACCGCCGAGCAGCTGCCCATCGGGCTGCTCACCTCCGTCGGCAGCGCGCTGTCGGTCTCGGAGGGCACGGCGGGGCTGATGGTGACACTGCCCAGCCTCATCGCCGCCGTCGCGGCGCCCGTGGTGCCCGTGCTGGCCGGGCGGATGGACCGGCGGCTGCTGCTGATCGGGCTGGTCGCGCTGACCGCGCTCGCCGGGCTGTGCTCCGCCCTCGCGCCGACGTACCCGCTGCTGCTGGCCGCCCGCGCGGTGGTCGGCGTGGCGATCGGCGGGTTCTGGGCCATCGCCGGCGGGCTGGCCGTGCGGCTCGTCGCCCCGGCGCACGTGCCGCGCGCCACCGCGCTCATCTTCGGCGGCGTTGGCACCGCGAACGTGCTCGGCGTCCCCATCGGCACCGTGATCGGCGAGCTGGCCGGCTGGCGGGCGGCGTTCGGGGCGCTCGGCGGGCTCGGGCTCGTCGCCTTCCTCGGGCTGCTCGCGATCCTGCCGCCGCTGGCCGCCACCCGGCCGGTCGGGCTGCGCCACCTCGCCGACCAGCTCCGCAACCCGGGCGTGCGGGCCGGGATCGTGGCCACGTTCCTCATCGTGGTCGGGCACTTCGCGGCCTACACCTACATCAGCCCCGTCTTGCAGGACCTGTCCGGGATCGGCGCGGCGCTCGTCGGGCCGCTGCTGTTCGGCTTCGGGCTGGCGGGCATCGCGGGCAACTTCGCGGCGGGCGCGGCGGTGGCCCGCCGGCCGCACCGGACGGTGCTCGTCATCGTCGCCGCCCTGGCCCTGATCGTGCTGCTCTACCCGCTCGCCGGCGGCACGCCTGTCGGGGGGATCGTGCTGCTGGCCGGGTGGGGGCTGGCGTTCGGCGGGGTGTCGGTCAGCCTGCAGACCTGGATGATCAAGGCGGCGCCGCAGGCGGTGGAGGCGGCCTCGGCGCTGTGGGTGGCGGTGTTCAACCTCGCGATCGGGCTCGGCTCGCTGGCCGGCGGCACGATCGTGAACGCCGTCACGCTCCGGGGCGACCTGTGGGCGGCGGGCGGCCTCCTCGTCCTGGCCGGGGCGGCGGTTTGGACCGCCCGCCGGAACCCTAACCTGAGGTGACGACGGCGGGCTCCGCCACTCCCCCGCCACCGGCCGCTCGGGTGAGCCCGGCCCCGGCCGCTGCCTGTGGGGCCACGCGGTCGGCCCAGGGGGTGATGACCTCCTCCAGGCTCGGGAGCTGGGACTCCAGCACGGCCAGGCCGGGGGTGGGCACGGTGGCGCCCAGCTCCACCAGCAGCGGGCGCAGGTGCACCTCCACCGCCAGCGCGTGCTTGGCGTCCCCCATCACGAGCAGCGGCAGCGCCGCCTTGCCCGCCAGCGCCTGCGGCGGCAGCCGGTCGAGGAACGCCTTGAGCAGCCCCGTGTACGTGCCCTTGTAGGTGGGGCTGGCCACCACCAGCACGCTCGCCTCCCGCACCAGCTCCAGCGCCACCTCCACCTGGGGGGACGCGCCGGGCGCGAGCAGGTGCGGCCCGAGCGCCGCCAGGTCCACCACCTCGTACGGCTCCGCTCCATCGGCTCCCCGGCCGAACCCGTGACCGGCCCGCTCCAGCCGCCGCCCGACGGCGCGGGCGGCCTCGACGGCCACGGTCAGCGTCCTGGAGCCTTCCCTGGGGTTGCCGACCAGCGCGACGACGCTCATCGGGCCACCCCCAGCCGGCCCCACGCCCAGCGCCTCTCGACCGTCTCGTCCGTGTCGTCCGGCACCCAGTCCTCCTCGGCCTCGTCGTCGGGCAGGTCGTACCAGTGGACGTCACCCTCGTACTCGCGCCACTCAGCCATCATGCTCAGGCCGCCACCTTTCGTCCCCGTGCCGCCGCGATCGCGTCGCGCAGCAGCCGTCCCACGTGCCGGCGCGGGTTGCCCGCGCGGGCGCGCACGTCCACGATCTCCTTGATCCGTCCAGGCCCCGGGGTCATCACGGCGACCCGCCGCCCGACCCGCACCGCCTCGCCGACGTCGTGCGTGGCGAGGACGGCGGTGCTGCCGGTGCGCTTCACGATTCGTACGAACTCATCCCCCACCCACTCCCGCGTGCGCCGGTCCAGCCCCGCGAACGGCTCGTCCATGAGCAGCACCCCCGGCGCGAAGGCGAGGCTGCGGGCCAGCGCCACGAGCTCCCGCCGGCCGGCGGACAGCTCCTGCGGATAACACTCCTCATATCCGGACATCCCCACAAGAGCGAGTAGTTCACGCGCTCGCTCCCGTTTCGTCCCAGCGTCGCCTTCCAGTCCGAACTCCACGTTGCCGAGCGCCGTGCGCCAGGGGAACAGCGTGTACTGCTGCACCACCACGCCCCGGTCGAGCGCGGGGCCGGTGACGGGGGCGCCGCCGATGCGGATCTCGCCGGTGGTCGGCTCGGTGAGGCCGGCGATGAGGGCGAAGAGGGTGGACTTGCCGCAACCGCTGGGGCCGACGAGGGTGAGCAGCTCGCCCGCGCGCACGTCCAGGTCGAGCTCGGACAGCGCGGTGTGCGGCCGATCGCCGTGGAACGTCTTGCTCACCTTCCTGAGGCTGAGATGGAGGCCCATGCGTACGAAGGTACGAGCCCCCAGGGCATGAAGTCAACATTTCCTACAGGATAACTAGAGAATTGGCCGATAGTCTCGATCCGTCATGCCGCCGACCAGCGAAGGAGCGTTTTGAGATGATCTTCATTACCGCGAAGTTCCGCGTCCTGCCCGAGCACGCCGACCGCTGGCCGGAGATCACCGCCGCCTTCACCGCGGCCACCCGCGCCGAGCCCGGCTGCCTGTGGTTCGACTGGTCGCGCAGCCTCGACGACCCGAACGAGTACGTCCTCGTGGAGGCGTTCAGGGACGGCGAGGCGGGCGCGGCGCACGTGCAGTCGGCCCACTTCAAGCAGGCCCAGCAGGAGCTGCCCCAGCACCTCGCCGAGACGCCGCGCATCGTCAACACCACCCTCGACCAGGACGACTGGTCCGAGCTGGGCGAGATGGCCGTGCCGAAGGGCTGACCCCGACGGGCTCAGGGCCCGCCGCGGACGTTGCCGTAGGCGAACAGGGTGAGCGGGCCCGGGCCGGTCGCCGGCTGCTCGGCGGTGACGGCCAGGGCCAGCGTGTTCGTCCCGTGCTCGGCCAGGATCCCGGCCGGGAGCGAGAACTCGCGTTGCGGGCCGATGTCGCCGCCGTACTGGCCGACGTTCCAGCCGTTCAGGAAGATCAGCACCCGGTACGCCGGCGACGGGTCGCCGCCGAAGCGCAGGCCGATCGGGACGTCCTGACCCTTGGGCAGGTCCAGCCGGAACGAGGTGCGGTACCAGGTGACGCCGGGGGTCAGGGCGGTCGCCGGGGCGGTCTTCCTCCACGCCTTGTCCTGATATTTCGGCAAATGCCAGCCGACGCGCTCGCCGTACAGGCCGCCGGTGCTGAGAGGGCCGCGCAGCGCGTCCGTGCCGGCTGTGCCCTGGATCTTCCAGGCGATCGGGGTGCCGCCGACAGTGCCGCTGACTGACGCGGCCACCAGACCTCGGGGCTGCTTGAAGCGCAGGTCGTCGGCGATCCAGTCGTCGTTGTGGCCCATGTTGGCGACCAGGACGGCGAGCACGTTGTCCGCGCCCGGCCGGAGCAGGCCGGGCGGGATGGCGAAGTGGCCCGGGCCGGGGTCGGGGTTCGGCGGGGTCGCCTGGTCGCCCGAGTCCGCCTGCACTCCCCCCGCCGCCGCGCCGAGGTAGCGGCCGTTCAGCCAGACGAGGTAGGTGCCGCGCAGGCCGGTGATCGCGTTCAGGTCGATCCCGGTCTCGGCGCCGGTGGCGGTGAAGTGGCCGCGGTACCAGACGTTGCCGTAGTGGTAGCCGTAGTCGTCGGCGTACAGGACGGGCAGGGTCTTGGGCGGGTGCGGGCTGGTGGTCGTGGTGTGGTCGGCGGCCGTCCAGCGGGAGTCGTCGAAGCCGGGCGCCGCCTCGGGCGCCTCGGCGCGCGCCCGCCAGCCGGTCAGCTCGGGCAGCCGCGCGGGGGCCGGCGCCCGCGTGACACCCAGGAGCGAACCACTCGGCGTCCGCGCCACGCGCACGCGTTCACTGGCGCCCTGGCCGGCGGTGAGGTCGAGGCGGGTGGCCGAGGGCGGGGCGAAGACCTCGATCTCGCCGGCGACCGTGTCCGCCGCCAGGCTGACCACGTCCCCGCGCAGGGTGGCCGAGCGGACCAGTTCGGGGCCGCGGACCAGCAGCGGACCGGCCGCCGTGGAGACCCGCCAGAAGCGGGCCGCCTCCTCGTCCGTGCCGATGAGCAGCAGCAGCGGCCGCCGCCCGCCGCCCGTGACCAGCACCCGCGCGAGCCTGTCGTGCGCGTAGTCGAGCCGCAGGTCGCCCCCGCTGTACGCGGCCCGCACCGCCCCTTCGAGCACCTTGACCGAAGGCGCGGACGGGTAGCGGAGGACGGTGGCGCCCGGCGCGCCGGCGGTGCCGTAGAGGAGTGCCACGTCGCGCCCGCCGATGGCGGCGTGGGTCATGATCTCGGAGGTGGAGACGGCGAGCCGCTGCCCGCCGAGGTCGTACCCGGCGACGAGCACGTGCGCGTCCCGCCCCTTCACCCGCACCGGCACCTGGTACCGCCCGTCCGGCGCGGCCCAGTCGAGGGTGGTGGTGTCGGTGCCGGTGGCGGCCCGGTCGGTGTGCCGGACGAGGACGAACTGGGTGCCGGTGTCGGGGTTCGCGCGGGCGACGGTGGTCAGGGCGGCGTCGCCGGGGACGGCGGGCGTGGCGAGGGCGTCGGTCCTGGCCAGCGGCGCGACGGCCTCCAGGAAGTACCCCTGCCGCTTGAACTCGTCGTACTTGGGAGTCGGCCGCCTGGCCTCGGTGAGGGCGGCGCCGTAGTCGTAGGAGGTGTAGACGTCGTTGGGCTGGGCGAGCCAGCCCCAGTTGGTGCCGCCGTAGCCCATGTAGTACGAGAACATCGTGGCGCCGGTCTGGATGAGGTTGTTCTTGTAGAAGAACTTCATGAACGCGGGCCCGGTCAGCTCGCGGCACTTGTCGTATCCGGCGTTGCCGACGTCGATCGCCCCGGCCTGGTACTCGGCGGCGAAGACGGGGATGTCGTCGCGCAGCCGCTCGGTCAGGCCCTCGCCCCACGGCCCCCAGAGGGCGGGGTTCGCGCACTCGAACGACTGCGGGTAGTCGTCCACGCCCGGGATCTGCACCGCGCCGGGCCCGCTGGCCCAGGTCGAGCTCCAGCTCCCGGCGTCGCAGCAGTCGTTGGTGGTGATGGGCACGGTGATGCCGTCGGCCCTGGCCTGGTCCTGGATGTCCTGCATGTAGGCGGCGTCGGTGCCGACCTGGTACTCGTTCTCGGCGTTGTAGAGGATGACCGGGCCGCCGCGCGGGAGCTGGTGGCGGGCGATGATCGGGTTGATGCGGTGCAGCCACTCCCGGTACGCCTCGCGGTAGCCGGGCTCGAAGCTGCGGGCCCGGCCCGGCACGGTCTTGAGCCAGGCGGGGAAGCCGCCGCCGGTGCTCTCGGCGTTGATGTAGGGCCCTGGCCGGGCGATCACGTACAGGCCGGTCTCGCGGGCGGTGCGCAGCAGCCGGTCCACGTCGCGGACGCCACTGAAGTCGTACACGCCGGGCGCCGGCGAGTGGTAGGCCCAGGAGAAGTAGAGCGAGACGGCGTTGAAGCCGGCCGCCTTGAACTTCTCCATCACGTCGCGCCACAGCTCCTGGCTGGGCAGCCGGAAGTAGTGGAACTCGGCCGACTGGAGCACGATCCGGCGGCCGTTCACGATCAGCGAGTACCGGTCGTAGGTGACCTCGGGCGCGCTGCCGGCGCGGGCCGGCGCGACGAGGGCCGCGCAGGTGAGGAGCAGGGCCAGGAGCACCGGGAGCAAGCGCCTCATGGTGGCCTTCCAGGGGGTGGGCTCGGGACGGCACGCGCTCTCATTACTTTGGCCACCATCCAAACAAACGTCAACGATCAGTTCGGCCGCGGGAAACGATCACCACCGGGCGTTACGCGAACGTTACGAGGGGCGCGGAACCCCGCCCGGAACTGTCCTCGCAGCTCACAGGCCCGATGTCAGCAGGGGTAAGTTTTTTTCCGGGTTATTGACGAAAAACACCGCACGTCGGCAGACTCTCCGTCATGTCACACCCCCGTGGCCCCCTGTCACAGCTCCGGCGCGGGCACGAAGAGCTCGTGCTGGGGCTGCTGCGCAAGCACGGCCCCCTCAGCCGGGGCGAGCTGGGCAAGCGTTGCGGGTTGTCGCGTACGACCCTCTACGACATTCTCGCCGAGCTCGTCGCCGGCGGCGCCGTGGTCACCGCCACCTCCCAGGAGGCGCCGCGCGGCCGCGGCAGGCCGGCCGAGACGCTGACCCTCAACCCCGACGCCGGCCAGGCCATCGGCATCGACTTCGCCCGCCGCGCCCTGCACGTCGCCGCCGTCAACCTGGCGCACGAGGTCGTCGGCTCGGCCAGCGAGCCGCACGACGCCGACCTGCCGTGGGAGCAGCGGGTCGAGCTGGCCGTACGGCTCGTCGGCTCGCTCACCGGCACCGGCACGGGCGCGCTGCGGCTGGGCGCGCTCGACGCGATCGGCGTCGGCGTGGTCGGCGTGGTGGGCTCTCAACACGCCGGTGAGGAAGACCGGCCCGCCGAGGAGGGCGGGGCCCAGCCCGGGCCGCATCCCGTGCAAGTGCTGCTGCGCGAGCGGTTCGGCGTCCCGGTGCTGCTGGACAACAACACCCGGCTGGCCGCGCTGGGCGAGAGCATCTGGGGCGCCGCCGCGGGCGGGCAGGACGTGCTGTACCTGCGCCTGTCGCACGGCGTCGGCGGCGGCCTGGTGGTCGGCGGGTCGCTGCACCGCGGCGCGTACGGGCTGTCCGGCGAGTTCGGCCACATCACGGTCGAGCCGGGCGGCGCCCGCTGCGACTGCGGCGGCACCGGCTGCCTGGAGACCGTCGCCTCGATCAGGGCCGTGCTGGACGCCTTCCGCGCCGCCGGCGGCCGGGCCGCGGACGTGCCGGAGCTGGTCAAGGCCGTCCGGGCGGGCGACCAGGCCGCGCTCACCCTGCTCGGCGGCGTCGGCGCCCGGATCGGCGAGGTGCTGGCCGCCCTGTGCAACGCCATCGGCCCGAGCGTGATCGTGATCGGCGGCGAGCTGGCGGAGACCGGCGAGGCGCTGCTGGCGCCGGTCGAGCGGGCGCTGCACGACCACGTCATGCCGGTCTCCCGGCACCGGGTGAGCCTGCGCCGCGCCACGCTCGGCGAGGTCGCCGGCGCGCTCGGCGGCATCGCCCTGGTGCTGCACGAATCCCCCCTGCTTTCCCGCTATCCGGCCGGCCCGGATCTCGCGGAGGACCCGATCCCCGACAAGGAGTCCCGATGACCCAGCTCACCGCGCTGGGCAAGTCGCCGGCGCAGCCCGCCCGGCGCGCCCCCAGCCGCTCGCGGCGCGCCGTCGCGCTCAACCTCGTCGCCGTCGTCATCGGCCTGGTCGTGTGGACGGCGCTGGCCACCGTCGGCGTGCAAGGGCTGCCGGGGCCGCTGGAGGTGGCGGCCAAGGCGGGCGAGCTGATCGCCGACGGCACCCTGCTCACCGACGCGCTGGCCAGCCTGCGCAGGGTGCTCGTCGGCTTCCTGCTCGGCACGCTGCTGGCCGTCCCGGTCGGCTTCCTCATGGGCTGGTACGCCACCGCGCGCGGCCTGCTGGAGCCGTACGTGCAGTTCTTCCGCACGATCCCGCCGCTGGCGATCATCCCGCTGGCCATCGTGCTCATGGGCATCGGCGAGGTGCCCAAGGTCTTCGTGATCTTCCTGGCCGCGTTCCTGTCCAGCGTCGTCTCGACGTTCCAGGGCGTCGTGGACGTGGACAGGACGCTCATCAACGCGGCCCGCGTGCTGGGCGCCTCCGACCGCACCATCTTCCTCAAGGTCGTGGTGCCGGCCTCGACGCCGTTCATCCTGGTCGGGATGCGGGTCGGGCTCGGCTCGGCCTGGGGCACGCTGGTCGCCGCCGAGCTGATCGCCGCCCAGGAGGGGCTGGGCTTCCGGATGCAGCAGGCCCAGCTCTACTACGACCTGTCCACGATCTTCGTGGGCCTGATCGCCATCGGCGTGCTCGGCCTGCTGATGGACCGCCTGCTGCTGCTCGCCGAGCGCCGCCTCACCAACTGGCAGGAGCGCCGATGAACGTCAAGATCTCGTTCAGGGACGTCGTCAAGACGTACCCGTTGAAGGACGACACCTTCACCGCGCTGGACCACGTGTCGCTGGACATCGCCGACCGCGAGTTCGTCACCGTCGTGGGCCCGTCGGGCTGCGGCAAGAGCACGCTGATGAGCATGGCCGCCGGCCTGGTCGAGCCCACGTCGGGCGAGGTGCTGGTGGACGGCTCGCCGGTGGACGGCCCCGGGCCCGACCGGGGGGTGATCTTCCAGCAGTACGCGTTGTTCCCCTGGCTGACCGTGCGCAAGAACGTCGAGTTCGGGCTCAAGCTCATGGACCTGCCCGCCGAGGAGCGCCGGCGGCGCGCCCAGCGGGCGATCGAGCTGGTCGGGCTGGCCGACTTCGCCGACGCGCTGCCCAAGATGCTCTCGGGCGGCATGAAGCAGCGCTGCGCGATCGCCCGCGCGTACGCGGTCGACCCGCAGGTGCTGCTCATGGACGAGCCGTTCGGCGCGCTCGACGCGCTGACCCGGGTGCAGCTCCAGGACCAGCTCCTCGACACGTGGAGCAAGGACCAGCGCACGGTCATGTTCATCACGCACGACGTGGACGAGGCCGTCTACCTGGCCAGCCGGGTGATCGTGATGGCCGCCCGGCCCGGCCGCCTGCACAAGGTCGTCGACGTCGACCTGCCGTACCCGAGGACCGAGGAGATGCGGCTGTCGCCCGAGTTCGGGCGGATCCGCAACGAGGTCTGGCACGCCGTCTACCACCAGGCTCCGGCCGTACCCGCGGCCTAGAAACCCAACCCCCCGGAAAGGACTGATCCGCCATGCGTTCTCTTCGCCGCGCCCTGACGGCCGCCACGGCGGTGAGCCTGCTCGCACTCTCCGTCACCGCCTGCTCCGACGACGGCTCCACGGTCCGGTTCGGCTACATCAGCGACTACAACGGCGCGAGCCTGCTCGCGATCGCGCAGAAGCAGGGCCTCTGGGAGAAGCAGGGGCTCACCCCCGAGATCAAGGTCTTCACGAACGGGCCGCTGCAGATCCAGGCGCTCGGCGCCGGCGACCTCGACTTCGGCTACATCGGCCCGGGCGCCATGTGGCTGCCCGCCACCGGCAAGGCCAAGGTCGTCGCGATCAACACGCTCGCCTACGCCGACCGCGTCATCGGCCGGCCCGGGATCAAGAGCATCGCCGACCTGAAGGGCAAGAAGGTCGGCGTGCCCGAGGGCACGTCCGGTGACATGGTGCTCAACCTGGCCCTGCAGAAGGCCGGCATGAGCGTCAAGGACATCCAGAAGGTGCCGATGGACCCGGCCACCGTCGTCTCGGCGTTCGTCGCCGGGCAGATCGACGCGGCCGGCATCTGGTACCCGCTGATCGACAACATCAAGCAGAAGGTGCCGGACCTGACCGAGCTGGCCAGCACCAAGGAGTGGCCGGACAGCTCGTTCCCGACCGCGTTCGTCGGCGGCACGAAGGTGGACGGCGAGCTCACCAACAAGGTGATCAAGGTGCTGCAGGAGGCCAACGACTGGCGGGCCGCGCACTACGAGGAGTCGATCACGGAGGCGGCGTCACTGCTCAAGCTGGACGCGGCCAAGGTCAAGGCCGACGCCGCCAACGTCAAGGTGATGACCACCGAGGACCTGGTCAACAAGACCAAGGACGGCACCGTGGCGAAGTGGCTCAACAGCCTCGGCGACTTCTTCGTCGGCACCGGCCAGCTCAAGTCCAGGCCCGACCCGGCGACGTACTACACCGGCGACCTCTACACGAAGGCCTTCACCAAGTGAACCTGCTGTTCCTGATGACCGACCAGCACCGCGTCGACACCCTGGGCTGCTACGGCAACCCGCACGTGGCCACGCCCAACCTCGACAGGCTGGCCGCCACCGGCACGCGGTTCGACCGGTTCTACACGCCCACGGCCATCTGCACGCCCGCGCGGGCCAGCCTGCTCACCGGGCAGGCGCCGTTCCGGCACCGGCTGCTGGCGAACTACGAGCGCAACGTCGGCTACCTGGAGGACCTGCGCGAGGACGCGTTCACCTTCCCCGAGGCGCTGAAGGAGCGCGGCTACAACCTGGGGCTGATCGGCAAGTGGCACGGCGGCACCAGCCGCAACGCCGCCTCCTACGGCTTCGACGGCCCCGACCTGCCCGGCTGGCACAACCCGGTCGACCACCCCGACTACCTCGCCTACCTGGAGGAGCGGGGGCTGCCGCCGTACCGGATCTCCGACCTGATCCGCGGCACGACGCCGAACGGCAACCAGGGCAACCTGCTCGCCGCGCGGCTGCACCAGCCGGTCGAGGCCACGTTCGAGCACTACCTGGCGACCCGGGCGATCGAGCACCTGGAGCGGTACGCGGCCGAGGGCAAGCCGTTCTTCCTGGCCACCCACTTCTTCGGGCCGCACCTGCCGTACCTGCTGCCGGACGAGTACTTCGACATGTACGACCCGAGCCTGGTCGAGCTGCCGCCGTCGATCGCGGAGACGTTCGAGGGCAAGCCACCGGTGCAGCGCAACTACAGCGACCACTGGACGTTCGACACGATCCCGATCGAGATCACCCGCAAGCTGATCGCGGTCTACTGGGGCTACGTCACGCTGATCGACCAGCAGATCGGCCGCATCCTCGACCGCATGGACGAGCTGGGCCTGACGGATCAGACGTCGGTGTTCTTCACCTCCGACCACGGCGAGTTCACCGGCGCCCACCGGCTGCACGACAAGGGCCCGGCGATGTACGAGGACATCTACCGCATCTGCGGCATCGTCCGGATCCCGGGGGCTCCGCCGCAGGTCAGGAACGAGTTCGTGTCGCTCACCGACTGCACGGCGACGATCCTGGAGCTGGCCGGCTGCGACCCGAAGTCGGCCGTGGACAGCCGCAGCCTCGTGCCGCTGGTGCGCGGCGAGCACCCCGAGTGGCCGGGCGAGCTGCTCGCCGAGTTCCACGGCCACCACTTCCCCTACCCGCAGCGCATGATCCGCGACGACCGCTACAAGCTGGTCGTCAACCCGGAGTCGGTCAACGAGCTGTACGACCTGCACGCCGACCCGCACGAGCTGAGCAACCGGTACACCCACCCGGAGCTGGCGCCCGTCCGGCGCCGCCTCATGCGCAGGCTGTACGACCTGCTGCGCGAGCGCGGCGACAACTTCTACCACTGGATGACGCCCATGTACGACATCGGCGCCCTCGACTACGACCCGACGCTGAGCTCGTTCGAGAAAGAGACCACTGGTTGATGCGTAAGCTCCTCGGCCTCGCCGCCCTCGCGGCGGGGCTGATCACCCCCCTCCCCGCCGCCGCACCCGCCGCTGGGCAGGCGGCCCCCACCTACTCCAACCCCGTCTCGGCCGGGGTCGTGGACACCTTCCCCGACCCCACGATGATCCGCGCCCAGGACGGCCTCTGGTACGCCTACGGCACCCAGAACCCCGTCTTCAACAGCAAGGGCGAGGACGGCGAGCGCATCCTGCCGATCCTGCGCTCCGCCGACATGGTGACCTGGGAGTACGCCGGCGAGGTGTTCACCCCGCAGACCAAGCCCGCCTGGCACGGCGACGCCCGCCTGTGGGCGCCCGACATCCGCTACATCGGCGGCACCTACTACCTGTACTACTCGCTGGCCAGCGGCGACCTCGGCCTGGCCACCGCCCCCACCCCGACCGGCCCGTGGACCGACCGCGGCGACGTGCTGCCGGCCGCCACCCAGGCGGGCTGCCCCACCGGGCACATCGACCAGGCCCAGTTCACCGACGCCGACGGCGCCCACTACATGTACTGGGGCAGCTACGACGTCATCTGCGTGGCCCGCATGAACGCCGACGCCACCCTCGTCCAGGGCACCGCGACGCAGATCGCCAGGGGCCGCCGCATGGAGGGCGGGTACGTCGTCCGCCGCGGCGGCTACTACTACCTGTTCTACTCCGACGCCGGCTGCTGCGACGGCGCCTACAGCGGTTACCAGGTCAAGGTGGGCCGCTCCACCAGCCCGTCCGGCCCGTTCGTGGACGACGAGGGCGTGGACCTGATGGAGCCGACCAGCAAGGGCGCCATCGTCGTCGGCGCCAACGGCAACAAGTGGGCCGGGCCGGGCCACAGCGGCTTCCAGACCGATCTGTCCGGCCAGGACTGGCTCGTCTACCATGCCATATCCACCGCCGACCCCGACTTCCCGCCGGTCGGCGGCGGGCGGCTGGCCGCGCTGAGCAAGCGGCCGCTGCTGATCGACCGGCTCGACTGGATCGACGGCTGGCCGGTCGTGCGTGCCGGGGCCGGGCCGTCCGAGGGGGCCCAGCCGGCGCCGGTGACCTCGTACGAGGTGGGCGGCACGTTCGGCGAGGGCTCGCTGGCCGGCTGGCGGGCCGAGGGCGGCGCCTGGACGGCCGCGACGGAGCGGGACGCCCACGGCTACGCCTCCTTCAGCGGCGGCCTGTCGTACCTGGCGACGGCCCGCAGGACGGCCTCCGCCGACGTGCGCGCCCAGGCCGACCTGCGGGTCTCGCGGGGTGCGGCGGGGCTGACGCTCGCGTACGTCAACCGCAACAACCACGTGGTGGCCTGGCTGGACAAGGACCGCGGCGTGCTCGTCACCGACGTCGTGATCGGCGGGCGCAGCCGCGGCGAGCAGGTGACCGCGCTGCCCGCCGGGTTCGACCACGACACCTGGCACACGGTGTCCGCCGAGCTGCGCGGCACCGAGCTGTCGGTGCAGGTGAGCGCCGACCGGCTCGGCGACCCGGTCGCGGAGCAGCGGCGCACGCTGCCGCGCGCCGCCGCCCGGCCCGGCTCGGCCGGCGTCGCGGCACGCGGGCGGGCCGACGCCGACAACGTGGGCGCCGCCCAGCTGTACCGGCCGGTCACCCAGCGGGTGCCCGAGCCCGCGCCCGGCGAACTGCTGCCCGAGTTCAGCGACGAGTTCGACGGCGACGCTCTCGGCCCGGCCTGGCAGTGGGTGCGCGGGCCCGCCGCCGGCGTGAGCGTCGCGGGCGGCACGCTGACCTGGCCCACCCAGAACGCCGAGCTGCACCTGGCCAGCAACACCGCCTCCGTGCTGTGGCGGCCGGCGCCGGAAGGCGACTACACGGTCGAGACGAAGGTGCGCTTCGCGCCCACTCAGGCCGCCCAGCAGGCCGGGCTGCTGCTGTACGAGAACGACGACCGCTACTTCAAGATGGCCCACAGCGCGCTGCCGCTCCAGCGGGGCAACGGGGTCGTGCTGCAGATGAGCGAGTTCGGCAAGGAGGGCGAGCGGCCGACGACCACGCCGCCGATCGCCGTCGCGAACGGGCCCATGTTCGGCGGGCCCGCCGCGGAGACGATGTGGCTGCGGCTGTCGTACCACTACGACGCCGCCAACCGCGAGAACGAGGTGCGCGCGGCCACCAGCCGCGACGGCCAGCGCTGGGTGCGCAACGGCGTCTGGACGCTGCCCGCCAAGGGCCCGCTCAAGATCGGTCTCGTCTCGATGAACCGGACGGGCGCGGTCGCCGCGTTCGACTACGTACGGACGTATCGCGACTGAGATCCGAGCCCCCGGTGGCTTCCGTCACCGGGGGCGATTCCCGTTCTGCGAAACGTGTCCCCTCCGGTGCGTCCGGTGTGCTTGACTCCCGCCTGGTGACCTCTTGGGAGGGTTCATGGGGGAGTTGGTGGGGATCGACCCCCGCGGTGCGCACGAGCTGATCCGCCGGATGGAGGCGGTGAAGGCGTTCGTGGGCCGGACGCGGCCCGGGCTCGACGCGGCGATCGCCGAAGCGGGCCAGGACTGGGCCGGCCGCCAGGGCACGACGGCGCTGCACCGCACGTGGGCGTTCCTCGACGAGTCCCAGCGGGACCTGAAGTGGCGGATCGACACGGTGGAGCAGCTCGTGCCGGTGCGCGAGCGCGGCCTGCTGACGGCGGCCTTCCCGTTCGACGCGGAGCCGGAGGCGCGGCGCGCGGCCGAGCAGACCGCCGCCGCCCTCCGCACGGCCCTCGCCACCCCGGACCCGACCGGCCAGGCTCTCGACCAGGTCCTCTCCCCCGCCGCCGCCCAGGTCGCCGACCCGGCCTACGCCGCGGCGCTCCTGGCGGCGCTCGGCCCGGCGCTCTTCGTCCGCGCCCTGCGCCTCCTGACCGAAGCGGGCGCCGGAACGCCCGGCGCACCGCAGGACGCGAGTGGCGCGCACAGCGTGGCGGGCTCGGGTGCCAGGTTGCTGACCAGGGCTTTCGCCAGTGGGGAGCGGACCGGGCGGCTCGGGGACGAGTGGCGGGCGGTGGCGGAGACGGCGCCGCCGGGCGTGCTCGGCGCGCTGGTCTCGCTCGCCCCCCAGTCCGGAACGTTCCTCAACCAGGCGGCGCTCACCCTGCTCGGCCGGCCGGACCCGCCCCACGACGTGCACGGCCTCGTCACGGCCTACGCCGCGAACCCGCTGGCGTTCCAGCAGTTCCTGGCCGAGCACCCCCGCGAGAGCGCGACCCTGCTGGCCGCCGGTGATCCGGCCCTCCAGGAGGCGCTGGACGCGGCGCTCGAGCCGGGCGTGGGCGCGGAAGGGCTGCGGGCGCGGGCGTGGGCGAACGTCCGGGGCAGCTCGGGCGGCTGACGATGCCGACCAGGGACCAGTTGCTCCGCGAGGCCGCCGACAAGGAGGCGCTGGCCGTCACGTTCCTGCGTTACGCCAGGGCGCTGCCGGAGGCGCTGGAGGGCCTGCCGGCGCGCCCGTCCGATCACGAGACCTTCTGGCGGGGCCCGGCCGCGCAGCGGTTCGTCACGCAGGTGATCAGGCTGCGCGGGGAGCTGGACGATTTGGAGGACGCCTGCCTGGCCACCGCCGAGAGCCTGCGCCGCCGCGCCCGGCGGCTGCGCGAGCAGGCCGCCCAGGTCGCCGGCCCGGCCTAGAGGTTTCAGTGGGTGCCCACGTCCGACGACAGCCGCTGGGCGAGGTAGACGGGGATCAGCGAGGCGACGATGAGCGCGGCGGCCACGACGTTCACCACGGGGGCCTGGTTCGGCCGGAAGAGGTTCTCGAAGATCCAGATGGGCAGCGTCCGCACCCCGGCCCCCGCCGTGAACGTGGTCACGATGATCTCGTCGAACGACAGCGCGAACGCCAGCAGCCCGCCCGCCAGCAGCGCCGACCGGATCAGGGGGAACGTCACCAGCCGGAACGTGGTGAAAGGCCCCGCCCCGAGGTCGGCCGACGCCTCCTCCAGGCCGATCCCCGTGCGCCGCAGCCGCGCCAGCACGTTGTTGTAGACGGTCACGACGCAGAACGTGGCGTGCCCGACGACCACGGTGAACAACCCGAGCCCCACCCCGAACGGCTCCAGCACGGTACGGAAGGCGTTGTTGAGCGCGATGCCCGTGACGATGCCGGGCAGCGCGATGGGCAGGATGATCACCAGCGAGACGGCCTGCCGTCCGAAGAAGCGGTGGCGCTGCACGGCGAAGGCCGCCATCGTGCCGAGCACCAGCGCGATCGCGGTGGCCCCGAGCCCGGCCCGGACGGAGGTCCAGAGCGCCTCGCGCACCCCGGAGGAGGCCCAGGCGGCGCCCCACCACCGCAGCGTCAGCCCGGCCGGCGGCCAGCCGAAGGTGCGGTCGGCGTTGACGGAGTTGAGCAGCACGACGGCCAGCGGCACGTAGATGACGGCGAGGCCGGCCGCGAGCGCGAGCCGGAGCAGCAGCCGGGCCGGCCGGGACAGGTTCACAGGCTCTCCAGGGCGCCGGTGCGGCGCACGGCCGCGAGGTAACCGAGCATGACGACGACGGGCACGGTGGCCACGGCGGCGGCGAACGGCAGGTCGCCGGCGGCGCCGATGTTGTCGTAGACGACGTTGCCGATGAGCTGGCTCCGCCCGCCGACGATCTTGACGGCGATGTAGTCGCCCAGCGACAGCGAGAACGTGAAGATCGACCCGGCGATCACGGCCGGGAAGGTCAGCGGCCACACGACCGTACGGAAGACCTGCCAGGAGCGGGCGCCGAGGTCGCCCGCGGCCTCCAGCAGCGAGCCGGGCAACCGCTCCAGCCCCGCGTAGATGGGCAGGATCATGTACGGCAGCCACAGGTAGGCCAGCGTCAGCACCGTGGCGGTCAGGCCGAAGCCCCAGCCGAGCAGCCCGCCGGACGACAGCATCACCCGCCACGCGTACGCCTTGACCAGGTAGCTCGCCCACAGCGGGGTCAGCACGGCGATCACCAGCCAGCGCCGCGTGCGCGGCCCGGCCAGCTTGGCCATCGCGAACGCCATGGGGAAGGCCACCACGAGGTCGATGGCCGTCACCGCGAGCGCCACCCCGACCGAGCGCAGCACGATCGTCCGGTAGACCTCGCCGGTGGCCAGGTCCAGGAAGTTCGCCCAGGTGAACGTCCGGTTCAGGGTGCCGGTGAAGGTGTCCACCGAGTGGAACGCGGTGACGAGCAGCGCCGCCAGCGCCCCCAGGTACGCCAGCCCGAGCCAGGCCAGCGGCGCCGACAGCAGCAGCGCCAGGCGCACCCCCGCCCTGCGGTGCAGGAAGGCGCCGGCCCGGCTCACCCCTTGATCTCCGTCCAGGCCCGCGTCCAGGCGGCGTAGTCCTTGCAGGTGACGTTCGTGCGGCCGTCGAGGCACTGGGCGATCGGGGTGGTCCAGTAGTGCACCTTGGAGAAGTACGCCTCGTCGGTGGCGTGGAAGGTCGCGCAGTGCTGGGGGTCGGCGGTCTCCGCGCACGCCTTCGCGTTCGACGGCGCCTCGCCGAAGTACTCGGCGACCTGCGCGTTCGCGGTGGGCGAGATGATCCAGTCCAGCCACCGGTACGCGCAGTTGGGGTGCGCGGCCCTGGCGGCCACCATCCACGTGTCGGACCAGCCGGTCGCGCCCTCCTTCGGCAGCACGGCCTCGACGGGGGCCCGCTCGCTCTTGGCCACGTTCACGATGACCTGCCAGGTGGTGCCGACGACCGAGTCGCCGCTCTTGAACGCCTGGATCTCCTTGGTGTAGTCGGACCAGTACTCGCCGACGACCTGCTTCTGCTGCTTGAGCAGGTCCACGGCGGCCTGGAACTGCCGGTCGTCCAGCGCGTACGGGCTCCTGATCCCGAGGTCGGGCCGGGTGGCCATGAGGTAGACGGCGGCGTCGGCGAGGTAGATGGGCGAGTCGTAGGCCGTGACCTTGCCCTTGTAGGGCGAGTTCGGGTCGAAGACGACGCTCCAGGAGTCGGGGGCGGGCCTGACCGTGTCGGTGCGCCACATCAGCAGGTTGGCGCCGCGGCCGTGCGGCACCCCGTACGGGACGCCGTTCACGGAGTTCCACGGCTTGCTCTTCAGGCCGTCGAACACGTCGGTGTAGTTGGGGATGAGGCTGGTGTTGACCGGGGCGACGGTGCCGGCCGCGATGAGGCGCAGCGAGGCGTCGCCGGAGGCGGAGACGGCGTCGTACTGGCCGGTGCGCATGAGCGCGACCATCTCGTCCGAGGTGCCGGCCACCTTCACGTTCACCTGGCAGCCGGTCTCCTGCTCGAACGGGGTGACCCAGTCCACCTTGGGGTCGTTGCTCCCGTCCTCGACGTAGCCGGCCCACGCGACGAGGTCGACCTGCCCCTCGCCGGTGCCGAGGGCCTGCGGGGCGCTCAGCCGGGGCGGGACGAACCCGCTCTGGCCGGGGGCGGGGGCGCCCGTGGTGGGGGTGGTGCCGCCGCAGGCGGCGGCGAGCGCGAGGGCCGCCGCCGCGAGGGCCGATCCGATCCGTCGCATGGCCTTCTTCTCCTCCGGGGTCGCGAGGTGGTGGTCAGGTGATGGCGAACTCGTGGCGCCGCTGCCACACGAGCCGGACGCGGGCGCCTCTCAGGCCGAGCACCTCCATGGAGGAGACCTGGAGGTTCTGCTGGAGGGCGATCAGCCGGCCGCCGGCGTCGAGGTCCACGACGAACCGGGTGGCGGGGCCCGCGTACACGACCTCCGCGACCGTCCCCGCCGCCGAGCGCTCGTCGGGGCCGGCCAGGGCGTCCGCGCCGGGCACCACGCGCAGCTTCTCCGGCCGCACGCTGTACGTGCCGGAGCGGCCGAGCAGCTTCTCGGCGGCGGCGCCCGCGATGAGGTTGGACGTGCCGACGAACCCGGCCACGAACGCGGTCGCGGGCCGCTCGTACACCTCGGCGGGCGTGCCGACCTGCTCGATCCGGCCCCGGTCGAACACCGCCACCCGGTCGCTCATCGTCAGCGCCTCCTCCTGGTCGTGCGTGACGAACAGGAACGTGATGCCGACCGCGCGCTGCAGCTCCTTCAGCTCGACCTGCATCTCCTCGCGCAGCTTGAGGTCGAGCGCGCCCAGGGGCTCGTCGAGCAGCAGCACGCGCGGCCGGTTGACCAGCGTCCTGGCCAGCGCGACCCGCTGCCGCTGGCCGCCGGAGAGCTGGGCCGGGCGGCGGGACTCGAAGCCCGCCAGCCGCACCGAGCGCAGCGCGGCCAGGGCCCGCTCGCGCCGCTCGGCCTTGGGGACCTTCTTCACGCGCAGGCCGTACTCGACGTTGGCCAGCACGTTCATGTGCGGGAACAGGGCGTAGTCCTGGAAGACGGTGTTGACGTCGCGCTCGAACGGGGCCAGCCGGGTGACGTCGGCGCCGCCCAGCTCGATCGTGCCGGCCGTGGGCGGCTCGAAGCCGGCGATCATGCGCAGCACCGTGGTCTTGCCCGATCCGGACGGCCCCAGCATCGCGAAGAACTCGCCGTCGCGGACCTCCAGATCGATCCCGTCGACGGCCGTGACCGGCCCGAACTCCTTGCGCAGCCCGCGTAAGCCGACGGCTGTCTCACTGCCTGGCATAACCTGAAACATATGATTTCAAAGGTTTTGCGACAAGGGCGGCTCCTGTATCAATGTCGTTGACGTCGGAGAGGTGGGGGGGCGATGGGCGCGAGTGGATCCCACCCGGCCGTGTTCGCGCCCGTAGGAGGCGCCGGCCGGGTGGACGCGGTCGTGCGCCGCCTGTCCGACGCCATCGCGCTCGGCCTGCTGGCCGACGGGGAGCAGCTGCCCAGCGAGGCCGAGCTGGCCGCCCGGCTCGGCGTCTCCACGGTCACCTTGCGGGAGGCGCTGATGGCGCTGCGCCAGCAGGGGCTGGTCGAGACGCGGCGCGGGCGCGGCGGCGGCAGCTTCGTCCGTACGCCGAGCGAGCCGCCCGAGCTGGGGGCGCGGCTGCGCGCGTTCACCGTGGACGAGCTGCGCGACCTGGGCGACCACTACGCGGCCATCGCGGGCGCGGCGGCCCGGCTGGCGGCCCTGCGCGCCCTGCCCGGCGACATCGCACCCCTGCGGCGCACCCTCGACGCCATGGCCCGCGCCCGCGCCGCCGCGGCGGAGACGGGCGCTGCGGCGGGGGCAGGCGCGGCGGGCGGACCAGGTGCCGCCGCCGATCATGGAGCGGTGTTGCGCCGGCTCGACGGGCGGTTTCACATCGAGGTGGCCGCCGCCTCCCAGTCGGCACGACTCACTCAGGAGGAGATCCGGTTACAGGCCGACATCGGGCCGTTGCTCTGGCTTCCGTACGACGAGCCCGGCAGGCACGATGAGGCCACGGCCCAGCATCGCGCCATCGCCGAGGCCATCCGCCGCGCCGACCCCGACCTGGCCGCGACCTGGCCGAACAGCATGTGCTCGACGCGATCGAACGGCTCATCGAGCTGCGGTTGCGGCTCGGCTGACGGCTGACCGCGCGCCGCGGAGCGGGAGCCTCCGGCCGTGCCGGGCGCGACCACCGGCACGGAGGTAGCAGCGCGATGCCCCAGCCCCCGACTCCCGTCCCGCCCACCGCCGCGACCGCGCCCGTCGGGCGGGCCGTCTCCCGCATCGGCGAGACCGTGCGGGGCGTGTTCACCGTCCTGGACGAGGTGCGCGCCCGCACCGCCGCGCTCGCCCGCGCCCGGCGGCCCCTGACCAGGGGCGACCTGGCGGCCCTGCGGCCGCTGCTCTTCCGCCACCTCGGCGGGCTCATCGCGGGCATCGGGTTCATCGCCGCGCCGGGCCTGCTGGCGGACGCGCCGTGGTACCTGGAGTGGTGGCAGGACGACCCGTCGGGCCCGCCGGTGCAGCTCCTGCGCGACCTCGACCCGGCCAGCAGCGCGTTCTACGACTACACGCACTGGGAGTGGTACGCGGGGCCGAGCGAGGGGGCGGAGCGGACGATCTGCGGGCCGTACGTGGACTACCTGTGCACCGACGAGTACAGCCTCACGCTGTCGGTGCCGGTGACGGCCGGGGGCGCGTTCGTGGGGGTGGCGGCGGCGGACGTGTTCGTGCGGCGGTTCGAGGGGGCGGTGGTGCCGGTGCTGCGGGAGGTGCCGGTGCCGGCGTTCGTGATCAGCGCGGCCGGGCGGGTCGTGGCGTCCAACACCGCCAGGTGGATCGGCGGGTCGGTGTTCCGTGGCGAGGCGGGGTTCGCCGTGCATCCGTGCGACGGGCTGCCGCTGTCGGTCGTCGCCGCAAGCGCCGCAAGCCCCTTGCGGTCTTAACGCAAGAATTTGAGGGATTACTGAAAGTCGTTCACAGGCTCTTGTGGAGCGGTGTGCGCGGGGCCTACTGTCGCCTCACCCCCCGAGAGAATCGAGCACGCATGCCCCGTAGCACCCTCACCGCGGCGCTCCTCGTGGCCGCCGTCGCCTGCGGGCTGACGGCCCCGCCCGCCCTGGCGGCTTCCTCGGCGCCGGCGCCGGAAGTGACGCGGGCGGCGCTGGATCCGGCGCTCGTCGCGGGCCGGGGCGCCGCCGTGGCGTTCGACGAGCAGGAGGCGGAGAACGCGGCCACGAACGGCACGGTCATCGGCCCCGACCGCAGCGCGTACACGCTGCCCGCCGAGGCGTCCGGGCGCAAGGCGGTGCGGCTGGCGCCCGGGCAGCACGTCGAGTTCACGCTGCCCGCCAGGGCGAACGCGATCACCGTGCGCTACAGCATCCCCGACGCGCCCGGCGGGGCGGCATCACCGCGCCGCTCGACGTCACCGTCAACGGCGGGCGCCGCACCACGATGACGCTGACCTCGCAGTACTCCTGGCTCTACAACCAGTACCCGTTCTCCAACGACCCCGGCGCCGGCCTGCTGCACCCCGACTGGTGGATCACCGAGTGCGCCTGCGTGCCCGCCGCGACCACGCCGCCGCCCGTCATCGCCAAGCCGTTCCGGCCCAGCCACTTCTACGACGAGCAGCGCCTGCTCCTCGGCCGCACCTACCGGGCGGGCGACCGCGTCCGGCTGACCGCGCCGGCGGGCCGGGCGGCGGAGTGGACGGTCATCGACCTGCTCGACTCCGAGCTCGTCGGCCCGCCCAAGGTGGAGCTGCGCGCGGCGAACGTGCTGGCCTTCGGCGCGGACCCGACCGGCCGGCGCGACTCCGCGGGCGCGATCGAGCAGGCCATCGCGTACGCCAAGCGCAAGCGGCTGAAGGTGTACCTGCCGCCGGGCACGTACCAGGTGAACCGGCACATCATCGTCGACGACGTGACGATCACCGGCGCGGGCAGCTGGTACACCGTCGTCAAGGGCCGCGAGGTCGCCCTGCCCGAACAGGCGCCCGACGGCTCCGTGCACACCGGCGTCGGCTTCTACGGCAGGCCCGCCGCCGAGGGCGGCAGCCGCAACGTGCACCTGTCGGGCTTCGCGATCGAGGGCGACGTCCGCGAGCGCATCGACACCGACCAGGTCAACGGCATCGGCGGCGCGATGAGCGACTCCACCATCGACGGCCTGCACATCCGGCACACCAAGGCCGGCATGTGGTTCGACGGCCCGATGTCGAACCTGCGCGTCACGAACACGATCATCGTCGACCAGATCGCCGACGCCGTGAACTTCCACACCGGCGTCACGAACTCGTCCGTCTCGAACAGCTTCATCCGCAACAGCGGCGACGACGCCCTGGCCATGTGGTCGGAGAAGAGCGCGAACGCGGGCAACACGTTCGACCACAACACCGTGCAGTCGCCCGTCCTGGCCAACGGCATCGCCGTCTACGGCGGCACCGACAACACGATCTCGGGCAACCTCGTCGCCGACCCCGTCAGGGAGGGCAGCGCGCTCCAGGTCGGCTCCCGCTTCGGCGCCGAGCCGTTCGCCGGCCGCCTCGACATCACCGGCAACACCACCGTGCGCGCCGGCACGTACGAGCTGAACTGGAACATCGGGCTGGGCGCCATCTGGTTCTACGCGCTGGAGCGGGACATCGCCGCCGACATCCGCGTCACCGGCAACGACTTCCTCGACACCACCTACAACGCGATCATGCTGGTGAGCGAGTGGTCGGTGAAGGACCTGTACGCGATCACGAACGTGCACTTCAAGGACCTGCGCGTGGACGGCACCGGCACGTCGGTGGTCAGCGCCCGGGTGAAGGGGTCGGCCACGTTCGAGAACGTCGACGCCCGCAACGTCGGCGCGGTGGGCGTCAACAACTGCGGCTCGTTCGGCTTCCCCGCCACCGGTTCCGAGTTCTCCCTGGAGGATCGCGGCGGGAACGACGGCGGCTGGCTGGCGCCCTGGCTGCTGCCCAACACGATCACCTGCGACGACCGCCCGCCGGTCGTCCCGCCGCCCGCCCCGTCCCCCTGGTGACCCCCGCCTGCCGGGCAGGCGGCCCCCTCCCGGCAGGCGGTGCGGCGGGTCACGCCGTGGCGGGCCCGGTCAGGTCAGGTCGGGGACGCCCCTGACCACGGTGGTGGACAGGGTGCCGATCTCGGCGATGCCGATCGTGACCGTGTCGCCGTCGTGCAGCGTGAACGGCAGGTCCGGCACCAGGCACGTGCCGGTGGCCAGCACGGCGCCGTCGGGGAAGACGTCGGCGCGGTAGAGGTAGCCGGCCAGGTCGTCGAGGCGGCGGTTGAGCTGCGAGGTGCTGGCCTTGCCCTCCCAGACCGTCTCCCCCGCCCGGGCGATGCCGAGCGAGATGTCCAGCGCGTACGGGTCCGCGACCTCCCAGGCGGGCCTGATCGCCGGCCCGACCGCGCAGGCACCGAGGTAGATCTTGGCCTGCGGCAGGTAGAGCGGGTTGACGCCCTCGATGGTGCGGGAGCTGACGTCGTCCACGACGGTGTAGCCGACGATCTCCCCGGCCGCGTTCAGCACCAGGCCGAGCTCCGGCTCCGGCACGTCGATCTCGGAGTCCGCGCGCACCGCGATACGCCCGCCGTGCCCGGCGACCTTCCACGCCACCGACTTGAAGAACAGCTCGGGCCGCTCGGCGTCGTACACCAGCTCGTACACGTCGGCGGCCCGCTCGCTCTCCAGCACGCGCGCCTCCCGCGAGCGGCGGTAGGTGACGCCGGCCGCCCACACCTCCATGCGCCCGTCCACGGGCGGCAGCAGCGGCACGGAGCCGGACGGGTGCCGGGTCCCGTCGGCGGAGGCGCAGCGCTCCCGCAGCTCATCGGAGGACAGCCGGAGCAGCTCGCCCACGCTGGTGATCCCCGACAGCTCCACCACCTGCTCACCGTCGTCCACCCCGACCGCGTCTGCGCTGGTCAGTGGGCTGGTGAACCGTACGATCTGCATGCCTGCTCCTAGCTCCATCGAACGAGGGGGCACATGTCATCCGATGAATGTCCCCTATGGGATCAACTTAGTAGTTTGTCGCAGTGAGCGGGAGGCCCCTCCCCGTCAGATCACGTCGAAGTCCGCCATCATCGCCATGTCCTCGTGCTCCAGATTGTGGCAGTGCAGCATGTAACGGCCCCGGTGGCCGTCGAAGCGGGCCAGCACGTCCACGACCTCGTACGGGCGCACGTCCACCGTGTCCTTCCAGCCCGCGTCCGTCGCCGCCGGCGGCCGGCCGTTCCTGGCCAGCACCTGGAAGTGGGCCAGGTGCAGGTGCACGGGATGGTGGAAGTCGCTGGTCAGCCGCCAGACCTCGGCGGTGCCCAGACGCGGGCGCGCCAGCGGCACCCCCGGCCGGTAGCGGTGGCCGTTGATCGTCCACGACTCGTCCGTCCTGCGGAAGTCGAACGTACGGGCGGCGACGGGACGCGGGCGGCCCGGCGGGCGGGACAGGACGGCGGGCACGGCGGTGTCGTCCGGCGCCCGGCGGGTGACGACGAAACGCATGACGTTGCCCGCCGGGCCGCCGGCCAGCGTGTTCAGCAGCGTGACCGTGCTGCCGGGCGGGTAGGCGGAGAAGTCCACGACGACGTCGAACCGCTCGCCCGGCGCCATCGTGATCGTGTCGTGCGCGACCGGCGCGGCCAGCAGGCCCGCGTCGCTGCCGACCTGCGTGAACCGGCCGCCCGGCGACAGCCGCAGGCGGTACCTGCGGGCGTTGGAGGCGTTCACCAGCCGCAGCCGGTGCCGCGTGGCCGTCACCTCGGCCACCGGCCAGGGCGCCCCGTTGACCAGGATCACGTCACCCTCGACGCCCTCCATGAAGTCGGGGTCGCGCGCGTGCGAGTGCCCGTGCCCGCCGTGGGCTTGGGGGTAGCGGAAGGAGCCGTCCTCCTCGAACGACCGGTCGCAGATCATCAGCGGCAGCTCCCGCTCGCCCCTCGGGAGCGGCAGCGCGTCCTCCTCCTCGTCCCGGACCAGCACCATCCCGGCCAGCCCCCGCCACACCTGCGGCGCGGTGAAGTCCATCCGGTGGTCGTGGTACCAGAGCGTGGCGGCGCGCTGCTCCACCGGGTAGCGGTAGTCCTTGACGACCGGGTGGTGCACCTCGCCCGGATGGCCGTGCGGGGCGGCGTGGCCGGCGGGGACGACGAGGTCGGTCGGGTAGCCGTCCGAGCCGGGCGGGTTGACGCCGCCGTGCAGGTGGGTGGAGGTGGGCACGGGCAGCTCGTTGCGCACGCGGAGCACGGCGGGGGTGCCGCGCCGCAGCTCGAACGTGGGGCCGGGGAAGGTGCCGCCGTACCCCCACACCTCGGTGCGCAGGCCGGGCAGGATCTCGACGGCCGCCACCCGCTGCGTCACCTCGTACCGGCCGGGGCGCACCGGCCTGGCCACCTCGGGGATCGGCAGCGGCACGGTGAACGGCTCCGGCAGGCGCGCCCTGCCGGCCAGCAGCTCACCGGCGCTCTCGGCGTCCCCGCCGCACCCGGCCACGGCCAGCCCGGCCCGCCGAGCAGCCCGAGCAACCCGCGCCGCGACCATCCCCCCGGCCGCCCGGCACCCGCGCCGGGCCTCGTGCCCGCATCGCGCCCGGCACCCGCGCCGGGCCTCGTGCCCGCATCGCGCCCTGCGCCTTCGCCTGTGCCGCGGGCCTGGCTTCGGCTCATGCCGCACCCGCCGCGCTCGTGCGCCGGCGGAGGGCCAGCCAGGTCCAGGCGGTGAAGACGGCCGACAGGCCGAAGATCGCCATCCCGAGCGGGAAGTGGCCGCCGAGCACGCGCCACTGCCCCAGTGCCACCTGCACCGTCTCCACCACCACGAGCCCCGCACTGGCCACCGCCGGCCACCCCGCTCCCCGGCCGGGCCGCCACAGCAGGACGGCCGCCAGGAGTTGCAGGTAGAGCACGGCGTGGGTGAAGCCGCCGTTGTCGCGGTGCCAGGTCAGCAGGTCGACGTCGCCGGTGACGAACAGCCCGGCCAGGGCGGCCTGCGCGAGGACGCCCGCCAGGTGCGCCGTGGCCGTCACCCGCAACGACCAGACGATCCAGGCGCGCGGCGCCGGTGTGGAGTCCGAGGAGGTCATGCCGGGAATGCTCCTTCGGCGGGCGGTCCGGCCACATCCCGCGCGGGGCGGCACCGGGCCGTACTCCCGGGGGCGTACGCGGCGGGTGCGGGGCGGGAAACGTACGCCACGGGGATGACGCCCGCCCAGGGCGGCGATGGCTACCTTATGGGCATGGACAGCCGCAGAACGGACACGCTCATCGCGGTGGGCAGCCTGGTCGCGATCGTGCCGGCCACGTACGCGAACCTGTCGTGGACGGGCCCGTACGAGCGGCCGCTCGACCCGGCGGGCCTGGCGCTGATCACGATCGCGGCCCTGTCGCTCGCCTTCCGGCGCAGCGCCCCGCTGGCCGCCGGGATCGTGGCGGCGGCCTGCGGCGTCGTGTACTACGCCGCCCACTATCCGGGCGTGTTCGCCGCCGCGCCCGCGCTGGCCTCGATCTACACCCTGGCCGTGCTGGGCCGGCGCGGGGACGCGATCTGGCTGGCGCTGGGCCTGGCGGTGCCGGTGTACGGGCTGATGGCGCTGTCGTCGGACGATCCGGCGGCGGGCAACTGGATGATGCTGCTGAGCGGCTGGCTGGTGGCCATGGTGGTGGTGGGCGAGGTGACGCGCGGCCGCCGCGCGTACCTGCACGCGGTGGAACGACGAGCCGAGGCGGAGGCGGAGCGGGCGCGGGAGGCGGAGCGGACCCGGGAGGAGGCGGCGCTGCGGCGGGCCGGCGAGGAGCGGCTGTGGATCGCGCAGGAGCTGCACGACTCGCTGACCCACAGCATCTCGGTGGTGAACGTGCAGGCGGCGCTCGCGATGGAGCTGCTGGAGCGCAGGCCGGAGCGGGTCAAGGAGGCGCTGGCGGCGATCAGGGAGTCGGGCCAGGAGGCGATGCACGAGCTGCGCGCCACCCTGGGCGTCCTGCGGCAGAGCGACCCGGAGGGGGCCGAGGCGGGGCTGTCGGGGCTGCCGCGCCTGGTGTCCAGGGCCGAGGGGGCGGGGCTGCGGGTGGCGCACACGGTGTCGGGCGACCCGTACGCGCTGCCGCCGGAGGTGGACCGGGCCGCGTACCGGATCGCGCAGGAGGCGCTCACGAACGTGCTGCGGCACGCGGGCGCGGCGGCCGTCACGGTGGCGGTCGCCTACGATCGTGCGAAGGTCGTGCTGCTGGTGGAGAACGACGGCGAGCCGGGCACGGCCGGGCCGGGGATGGGGTTGATCGGGATGCGCGAGCGCGCGGTCGCCGTCGGCGGCTGCCTGACGGCGGGCCCCGGCGAGCACGGCGGCTTCACGGTACGCGCGGAGCTCCCGTCCGGAGCGGCGGCGTGAGCGGGGGATCTCAGCCTGTCAGGGTGCTGCTGGCCGACGACCAGCCGCTGATCCGCGCCGGTTTCAGGGCCCTGCTGGAGCTCACCGACGACATCGTGGTGGTGGGCGAGGCCGGCGACGGCGCGCAGGCGGTGGAGCTGGCCGGGCGGCTGCTGCCCGACGTGGCCCTGCTCGACGTGCGCATGCCGCTGCTGGACGGCATCCAGGCCACCCGCAGGATCGGCGCCACCCCGGAGCTGAACGGCGTGCGCGTGGTGATCCTCACGAACTACGCCCTGGACGAGTACGTCTTCGCCGCGCTGAGGGCGGGCGCCAGCGGCTTCCTGCTGAAGGACATCGAGCCGGGCGACCTGCTGCAGTCGGTGCGGGTGGCGGCGCGCGGCGACGCGCTGCTGTCGCCGTCGGTGACGCGCCGCCTGATCGAGGAGTACGTGAGCACCCCGCCCCGCCCGGCCCTCGTCGCGGGCCAGGACCGGCTGACGGCGAGGGAGCGCGAGATCGTCGCCCTGGTGGCGCGCGGCCTGTCGAACGAGGAGATCGCCGAGCACCTGGTGATCAGCGCGGCCACGGCGAAGACCCACGTGAGCAGGTCGATGATCAAGCTGGGCGTGCGCGACCGGGCCCAGCTCGTGGTCTTCGCCTACGAGTCGGGCCTCGTGGTGCCCGGCACCGCGCTCTAGATCGCCAGCAGGAACTCGTAGGCGTTCAGCAGCCAGATCAGCAGCCACAGGGCGATGGCGGGGAGCCGGTGCAGCCCCCGCCAGGCTCCGTAAGCAGGCACCCGTTATCACGCCACCTTCCCTGTGCGCGGAAGCGCCGCCGGCGCGCCTTCACAGCAAGCACGAGGCTTTCCCGAATTCGCCCCTCCAACGGACTCGGTTTATCTGCTCAATTGACCGGGACGGCACTCCTGTTTCCTCCATGGTATGCCGCCGGGGGCCGGTGAAAATATCGGGAATTCGGATTCGGCACCGGAAAATCGGCGCCAAATATCCGGTGAAATCACCCGTTCACGGGCTTGCCGAGCGCGCTCCCGGCCAGCCAGTCCTCCCACGACTTGGCCCAGGGCGTGGGCCCGTTGCCGAAGCGCAGCTTGCGGGAGGTGCCGGTGACCTCGATGATGTCGCCGCGCTGGGTGAACTCGTAGAACCATTTGGCGTTGGCGGGGCTGGCGTTCACGCAGCCGTGGCTGACGTTGGAGCTGCCCTGGGCGCCGGTCGACCAGGGGGCGGCGTGGAAGAAGGTGCCGCTGTAGGTCATGCGGACGTTCCACTTGGTCTTGATGCGGTACTCGCCGGGCTCGCCGATGGTGGCGGAGTCCATGACGGTCTCGGCGGCCTTCTCCTGGGCGATCATGGTGCCGGAGTAGCTGTCGTCGCCGGGTTTGCCGAGGCTGACGGGGATGGTCCTGACGACCTTGCCGTTCGCGCGGACGACGGCCTGGTGGGTCCGGGCGTTGACCTTGGTGATGTGCTCGGGGCCGACGGTGAAGGACAGGCTGCGGTCCTTGGTGCCCCACAGGCCCGGTCCGGCGCGCAGGCCCGCGAGGTGGGCCACGACGGTGACCTTCTCCCCCACCGGCCAGTACTCGCGCGGCCTGAACTGGACCTCGCGGTCGCTCACCCAGCTCCACGCGCCCTCGACCGGCTGCGACATGCGCACCACCAGCGACCGCTCGACGGCGGCCCTGGCCTCGCGGGAGGTGACGGGCTGGGAGAGCAGGAGCTGGACGGGCATGCCGACGCCGACCTTCTCGCCGTCGAGGGGCGACATGCCGCTCTCCAGCGCCCGTTTCGGCTTGAGCGTGGTGAACGTGGAGGTGCCGGTGACCTGCTTGCCGTCGGTGCCCTTCGCCTCGGCGCTGACGGTGTAGGCGGTCGAGGGCCGCAGCGGCCACTCGGGCCGCCACTGGCCGTCGGCTCCGACGGCGCCCTTCACGGCGTGGCCCTTGGCGTCGGCCACGGTCACCTTCGTGACTTGGCCGCCGGTGGCCTTGACGGTGATGCCGGTGTCGGGGGCGACCTTCCTGGTGCCGTCGGCGGGCGTGATCGACAGCTTGGCCACCGGGCCCTGTTGCTGTTCCTGCGACGGTACGGCGGGCGCTTCGCCGCCGCCGGTCGTGCTGCATCCGGCGGCCACGGCCAGTGCCGCCGCGCAGATGGTGAGGATTGTCTGGTTGGTCCGGCCGTTCCGCATCCCTGATGCCTCCCGCGCCTGACGTATAGGCAGTCATTCACATTAGACCGTTATCGGCGATCCGGCGGACCTCTTCCCGTATTGACCGAACCCATGCGAACACGACGGCGCGGCGCGTTGCGATGATCTTGATCTGGCGTTCCGCCGACCACAATCATGGGCCGGTGGACTACTACCTGATCTCCCCGACGGCGGGCGATCGATCGCCCGCAGGGCTTTTGGTGGAGGAGTTCGTCCTGTGTGACGACTACACGGCGGCCGGCATCGACGGCGCCGAGTGGGTGGCGGAGATCGGGGCCTGGTCCGCCTCGGCCGAGCTGAGCCGGGCCATCCGCGCCGACACCGATCTGCGCTCGCGGGTGAAGCCGGTGAGCAGGCAGGAGGCGGTGCGGGCCTTCAAGCTGCTGGGCGGCGGCGGCCTGCCGGAGGAGGCCGGGCTGCGCACGCTCTTCCAGGAGCGCCGCCCGCTGCCCACCACGGCCCCGCTCAACCTCGGCAACGGCTCCTCCAGAGCGCGCCGCTACCGCATCCTGTTCGCCGGTGAGCTCGGCGAGACCGGGCTGGCCAACGCCCGTACGGCACTGCGCCTGGAGCCCACCGGCGACCCGCGCGTGGTCGGCGCGGCCTCCGCCAGCGCCGGCGGCCACGGCTTCACGTGGGAGCTGCGCCGGATCGGGGCGGGCATCGCCTGGTGCGTGGACGTGACCGCGCGCCTCGGCTCGGGCCCGATCACGGCGCTCGGCGCGCTGCTGCACCACCACCGGCAGGCCGTCCGCGAGCAGGGCCTCATCCCCGTCACCGTGGAGCGCTTCGCCTGACGATCCGCCGGCGGCTGTCACGACTCGCCACCCCTGCCCGGTCCTCCGGTACGACGATGAAACCGAGCCGGGTGCGGGGTGGCGATGAAGGGTGGCTCACTGGTCAGGGCGCTGGACGATCGGTTCGGCGGCGCCCGGTTCCTCGACCGGGCGATGCGCAAGGCGTTCAACAACCACTGGTCGTTCCTGCTGGGCGAGATCGCCCTGTACGCCTTCGTGGTCGTGCTGGTCACCGGCGTCGCACCACTGGTCCACGCTGATCTTCCTCGGCGGGATCGTGGTGCACCTGCTGCGCAACTTCTTCACCGGTTCCTTCCGCCGGCCGCGCGAGCTGAACTGGCTGATCGGCGTGGCCCTGTTCGGCCTGGTGATGCTCAACGGCCTGTTCGGGTACTCGCTGCCGGACGACCTGCTGTCGGGGGCCGGGCTGCGGATCCTGCACGGCGTGACGGTGTCGGTGCCGCTGGTGGGGACGTACCTGGCGACGTTCCTGTTCGGCGGCGAGTTCCCCGGCGCCGACATCATCCCCCGCCTCTACAGCCTGCACGTGCTGCTGATCCCCGGGCTCCTACTCGTGCTCATCCCGCTGCACGCGGTGGTGCTGACGTGGCGGCAGACGCACACGCAGTTCCGGGAGAAGGGGGTGGCCGACCACCAGGTGAGCGGGGCGCCGTTCTTCCCCGCGTTCATCGCGAAGACGACGGCGTACCTGCTGCTGGTGGCCGGGGTGGTCGCGCTGATGGCCACCGTCTTCCAGGTCAACCCGATCTGGCTGTACGGGCCGTACGTGCCGAGCACGGTCAGCGCCGGCTCGCAGCCCGACTGGTACATGGGCTTCCTGGAGGGGGCGCTGCGGCTGATGCCGCCGTGGGAGTTCACGGCGTTCGGTCACACGGTGAGCATGAGCGTGCTGATCCCCGCGCTCGCGGCGCCGGCGCTGCTGTTCGCCGGGCTGGCCGCCTACCCGTTCGTCGAGCGGTGGCTCACCGGGGACCGGGCCGTGCACAACCTGCTCGACCGGCCGCGCGACGTGCCGGGGCGGACCGGGCTCGGGATGGCGGGCATCGTGTACTACGGCGTGCTGTGGACGGCCGGCGGCAACGACGTCATCGCCCACACCTTCCACGTCTCGCTGTACGCGACCACGTGGACGCTGCGGATCGCACTCGTGCTCGGGCCGGTGGTGGCGTTCGAGGTCACCCGGCGGCTGTGCCTGGCGCTGCAGGCGCGCGACCGGCACCAGGCCGCGCACGGCGTGGAGACCGGGCTGATCGTGCGCGGTCCGGAGGGGGCTTACACCGAGGTCACGCGGCCGATGACCGAGGAGGAGAAGGGGGTGCTGACGCCGCCCGCCGAGCCCCGGCCGAAATTCATCGGCCGGTGAGTGTCACAATCGGCCGCCCTGCGCCGTCTTGGTTCTGAACGAGAAACCAAGCCGTATGCGGGGTGGCTATGCAAGGCAGCTCTCTGGCCAGAGCGCTGGACGACCGGCTCGGCGGCGCCGGGTTCGTGAAGAAGGCGATGCGCAAGATCTTCCCCGACCACTGGACGTTCCTGCTCGGGGAGATCGCCCTGTACGCCTTCGTGGTGATCCTCCTGACGGGCGTCTTCCTGACGCTCTTCTTCAAGCCGAGCATGCGCGAGGTCGTCTACGACGGCGTCTACGTGCCGCTGCGCGGCGTCACCATGAGCGAGGCGTACGCCTCGTCGCTGGACATCAGCTTCGAGGTGCGCGGCGGCCTGCTGATGCGGCAGATGCACCACTGGGCCACGCTGATCTTCCTGGCCGCCATCGTGGTGCACGCGCTGCGCAACTTCTTCACCGGCGCCTTCCGCAAGCCGCGCGACCTGAACTGGCTGATCGGCGTCGCCCTGTTCGCGCTGGTCATGCTGAACGGCCTGTTCGGCTACTCGCTGCCCGACGACCTGCTCTCGGGCGCCGGGCTGCGGATCCTGCACGGGGTGACGATCTCCGTGCCGCTGGTCGGCACGTACGTCGCGATGTTCCTGTTCGGCGGCGAGTTCCCCGGCGAGGACGTCATCCCCCGGCTCTACAGCATCCACGTGCTGCTCGTGCCCGGGATCCTGCTGCTGCTCATCCCGCTGCACGCGGTGGTGCTGACCTGGCGGCAGACGCACACCCAGTTCCGCGCCAAGGGGCTGAACGACCGGGTGGTGCGCGGGGCGCCGTTCTTCCCCGCGTTCCTGGCCAAGACGACGGTGTTCTTCCTGTGGGTGACCGGGGTGGTCGCGCTGCTGGCCACCGTGTTCCAGATCAACCCGATCTGGCTGTACGGGCCGTACATGCCGGGCCACGTCAGCGCCGGGTCCCAGCCCGACTGGTACATGGGCTTCCTTGAGGGCGCGCTGCGGATCATGCCGCCGTGGGAGTTCACCGTGTTCGGGCAGACGGTCACGATGAGCGTGCTGATCCCCGCGCTGGTGGCGCCGGGGCTGCTGTTCACCGCGCTGGCCGTCTACCCGTTCGTGGAGCGGTGGGTGACCCGCGACCAGGCCATCCACCACCTGCTCGACCGGCCGCGCGACGTGCCGGTGCGGGCCGGGCTCGGGGTCGCCGGCGTCGTGTACTACGGCGTGCTGTGGGCGGCGGGCGGCAACGACCTGATCGCCACCACGTTCCACATCTCGTTGTACGCCACCACGTGGATCTTCCGGGTGGCCGTCGTGGCCGGGCCGGTGCTGGCGTTCGTCGTCACGCGGCGCATCTGCCTGGGGCTGCGGGCCCGCGACCGGCACACGGTCGAGCACGGCGTGGAGACCGGCGTGATCGTGCGCGGCGTCGAAGGCGGCTACACCGAGGTGGAGCGGCCGGTCGGCGAGGAGGAGGCGGCGGTGCTGGTGCCGCCCGCCCGGCCGGAGCTGCCGCCGGTGGTCGAGGGCGACGTGCCGCCCCCGGCCAAGCGGCGGCTCCAGGACGCGTTGCAGCGCTCCTGGGACGGTTGAGCGGAATCAGGGCACCTGCACCGCCGGGACGGTGACGGGGCCGAGGAGCGGGTTCAGCACGTCCGCCTGCGACCGCCCCGGGGGCACGAGCACGTCGAGCGCCTTGGGCACGGTGCCCGGGTCCACCGCGCACAGCGGGGCCGTGCCGCCCTCGGCGCACACCCCGAACTGGTACGGCTGCGGCGTCGCGGCGAACGACCTGGCCTGGTCGGGGCTGAACCCGTCCTGACCGGCGAGCACCACGGCGAAGCGCCACCCCGGGCCCGGCGTGCCGAAGACGGCCCTGGGCAGCGCGATCGTGATCGTCCGCGTGCTGCCTGACGCCCGGACCACGGCCCCGGCCTTCGCCGTCCCGTCCGCCGCCACCCAGACGGGGGCGGCGAAGCCCTGCGCCTCCACCCGCTGGCTCCACCCGTCCTGCTCGGCGATGCGGTGGTTGCGCTGCGGGAACGCGGCCTCCGTCGAGGTGGTGGTGGCCGCCGGGTCCCGGACGTACACGTCGAGGAGCTGCGCGCCCATCTGGTTGCCGAACGTGGGAGTGAGGTCGCGCAGCGCGGCCCGCAGGTAGACGGTGCTGTCGTCGGTGATGACCTGGAACCTGCGCAGGTCGAAGGCGCCGTCGTGGAAGTCGGCGGCGGTCGGGTACGCGTACGTGCCGGGCCCGTCGTCGTCGCCCTCGGGGTCATCGGCGTCGAGCACCGTAGTGGCGCCCACGATGTCACCGACGACCGTTCGCCGGGCGTACCCGGTGCGCCGCCCGTCGGAGGTGGTGGCCGTCACGGCGAGCACGACCTCGCCGAACGCGACCGGGGCCGAGGCGGTGAAGGCGCCGTCCGCGCCCGCCCGTACCGAGACGACCCGGGTGGGCGCGCCGGTGTCGATGGGCGTGGCGGCCACCTCGACGCGGGCGCCGGGGACGGTCGTGCCCGTGACGGCCACCGACGTGCCGGGCACGGCGGTGCCGTCGGCGGGGGCGGTGACGGTGAGCGGGGCGGCCTGGGGCGGGTCGGCGTAGCGGCGGCGCACCACGTCGGGCTGCTCGACCGGCCGGGTGGAGCCGAGGGAGAGGACGAGCCGGACCACCTGGGCCTGCGCCCACGTCAGCGGGGACGCCGAGCCGGCCGGGCCGCCGTCGCGGAAGCCGATCGAGGCGGTGGCCGGGTCGGTGCCGTACGGGGAGGCGGGCAGGGCGACGTTCTCCCACGCTTGCTCGGGGATGAGCCCGGTGCCGGACGCCATCGCCCGCATGGCGGTCAGCAGCCGGGCGGCGCCGGCCTGGTCGCCGGTCTGAAGCGCCTGCTCGGCGCGCTCGCCGGCCAGCACCGGCCACACGTGACCGCTTCCGTTGTTGCCGGTGGGCCACGGCTTGCCGGACGGCGCGCAGGCGGTGGGGTCGGGCTCGTGGCAGTCGCCGTAGCCGTCCTCGGTGCCGGGGGTGTCGGAGCCGTAGCGGTACCAGCCGGGGCCGCTCGCCGTGTCGCGCCTGATCACCCGGTCCACGACGGGCAGGCTGGCCAGCACGTCCGGGTCGTCGGGCGGCAGGATGCCGAGCCTGGTCAGCTCCAGGAAGCCCGCGTCCACCACCCGGCGCTGGTCCTCGGTGGGGCCGCCGTTGCCCAGGTTGTAGCTGACGGCGGCGTCCGGGTCGCCGGTGCGGGACAGGCGCAGGAAGGAGCGGGGGGCGTACGGGCCGGTCGTGGTGACCGTCCACGCCTTGATCGAGCGGGCGAAGTGGTCGGCCGTGGCGCGGTAGACGCGGGCCCGGGCCTGGTCGCCGTTCCCGGTCGCCAGCTCGCCCGCCGCGACGAGCGCGGCGATCTCGGCCGCGATCGTGGACGGCGAGTACCCCGACTGCTCCTCCCACCGCTCCACGCCGAACGCCGGGCCGTGCGAGACGAGGAAGTCGGCCGCCGCCCGCACGTCCTCCCACACGCCGCTCAGCCCGGACTGGTAGGCCATCAGGATCGGGTACGCGGTCTCGTCGAGCTGGTCGCCGCCCGAGTCGGGGGCCAGTTTCCCGTTGAGCAGCGAGTTGCGGGGCAGGCGGCCGTCGGGCAGTTGCTGGCGTTCCAGCAGGAAGCGGGCCGTGGCGCGGGCCGTCGCCAGGTCCCCGGCGGCCAGGAAGCCGGTGAACGCCTCGTACAGGTCGCGGGCGAACACCTCGCGGTAGGAGCCGAAGTAGACGGCCTCGCCGCCGACCAGCTCGCCCGCGCCGATCGCCTGCCCCCACGGGCTGGCCAGGGACGCGACGACCGCGCCGGGGAACGTCTTGTCCTCGCTGGCCTTGAGCACGTTGGCGGAGAGCCGGTAGAAGTCGGCCAGCGCGGCGGGCGGCCTGCGCAGGGTCGCGTCATAGGCGGCCCAGCCGGCCTCGTACCGGGCCCGGGTGACCTCGAACGGGCGCGCGGCGGCGGCGTCGGCGGTCCGCAGCGCGGCGGCCCGGTCGCGGCCGAAGCCCAGCGCGAACGTGACCTCTCCCCTGGCGTCGATCGGCAGCCGGGCGGTGGCCACCACGTTGCCGGCGGGCGCCTCGGTGTAAGGGGTCAGCTCGCGGGCGGCGTCGAGCTGGACGGCGCCGTCACTGGGCGTGCCGGCGTAGCCCACACTCGCCTGCGGCAGGCGCCGCTCCGCGCGCAGCGCCAGGTGGGTGGGGACGGCGTAGTCGCGGGCCGGGGCCGAGGTCCGCGTGTTGTCGTCCCAGACGACGGGGGCGCCGGTCGTGGCGTCCACCACGCCGCTGTCGGGGCCGCCGTTGGGCGTTCCGCCGCCGCCGTTGCCGTTCACGCTCGCGTCCAGCCTGGCGTACAGGCGCAGGGTGGGCGGCTGGAGGCGGGCCCGCACGACCACCGCGTTCCTGTCGGGGTCGGTCAGGTAGGTGGTGGTCAGGCGGTAGCGGCCCGCCCTGCTCGCGGAGGTGATCGTGCACGTCATGCCCGAGTGGTCGGTGCTCACCTCGTAGGTGGTGTCTCGGGCCTGCAGCTCGGTGAACGTCCGGCCGTCGGTGACGGCGAACTGCAGGGTCTCGACGTTCGTGTTGTCGATCGTGGGCTCGTACACGTCGGACAGGACGCCGCCCGCCACCGTGTACCAGACCTTGGAGGCGCGCCCCGCCGCGGTGCCGACGCAGTCCTTGCGGGCCAGGCCGAAGTGCGACGGGACGCCGGGCCCGCCCGGCGCGGGGGTCCGGGCGAGCACCGGGTCTCGGGGGACGGTGATGAGCGCGACGACGACGATCAGGGCCAGCGCGGATCGGCGGATCGCGTTCATGCGGGGCTCCCCTCCCTACCCCGATGGGACGAGAGAAGACCAGCCTCGCGCGGCTGTCAACCCCGTGCCGCGGGAACGACGGCGATCCCTGCGACACCGTCGGCCTCGAGTCCAGCCGGGTCGTGCACCGGCCGCTGGGCGTCGTGCTCCCCGCCGGCCATCCCGCCGCCGAGCAGGACGTCGTCCGCCTGCGCACGCTCGACGGCTGCTCCCTCGTGATCTTCCCCAGGGAGATGGCGCCGCAGCTCTACGACCACGTGCTGGAGGCGTGCCGCGACAACGGCTTCCTGCCCAGCGCCATCCGGCACGCCCGCAACCCCCACTTCGTCCACGGGCTCGTGTGGCGGGCCTGCGCTCGGTCGGCCACGCCTGACATCCGTCGTCCAGAACGCGTTCCGGTGCGAACCAGGAGCAACCGCCAGGAGTCCAACCCTTTGGAACGATCCTGGCGCCCGTCCAGACGCCGGGATCACCACACGGGCCCCACCTGGGGCTCCGTACGGGGAGACGGCACCGGGGGCGGTGCTCACTGGGGGAACCATGCACATCGGCGGGACGCCGCGCGGGCCCGGACGGCCGGCGCGGGACGGGGGCCGCGCGAGCGATCGCCGCGGTCACACTGACGGCGGCGCTCAGCGGGGCGGGCACGCTCGTCACCACGACGCAAGCCGCACGGGCCGCGGTCGTCGCGACCACGCCTGGGCGGCAGACGGGCACGCCTGCGCCGCAGACGGGCACGCCTACACCGCAGACGGGCACGCCTACACCGCAGACGGGCACACCCGCGCCGCAGGCGGGCGCTCTTGCGCCGCAGGCGGGCACGCCCGCGCATCGGACCACCACCACGACCACCATCACGGCGCCGCGGACCACGGTGCCCTCGCCGCACGCCACACCGACGGCGCCGCCGGCAACCACCACCACATCGCCGCCGGCCACACCCACCGGGCCGCCGGCCACGCCGACGGCGACCGCCACCGCCGGGGCGCCTTAGCCGGGGTCGGCAGCACCGCGCCGGCCGACGCCGGCTCGGTCGACTGCCGCCGGGTCAAGTGCGTGGCGCTCACCTTCGACGACGGTCCTGGCCCGTACACGAAGACCCTGCTGCGGACCCTCGCCGCCTACGACGCGCGCGCCACGTTCTTCGTCGTCGGGCAGAACGTCACCGCGTACCCGGGCATCGTGCGCCGGGCGCACGCGGCGGGGCACGAGATCGGCAACCACAGCTGGTCGCACCCCGACCTGTCGAGGTTGCCCGCCAAGGCGATCCGCTCGCAGCTCGCCCGCACCGACCGGGCCGTCGAGGCGGCCACCGGGGTCAGGCCGGCGCTCGTCCGCCCGCCGTACGGCGCGTTCGACGCGAGCGTGCGGCGGCAGGCCAAGCGACCGCTGGTGTTGTGGAGCGTCGACACCCTCGACTGGCGATACCGCAACAGCGCCAGGGTGGCCCGCAAGGCGATCAAGTCGGTCCGTCCGGGCAGCGTCATCCTGTTCCACGACATCCACCCCACGACCGTGCGCGCCATCCCGAAGGTGCTGCGGACCCTGTCCAAGCGCGGCTACCGGTTCGTGACCGTCAGCCAGCTCTTCGGCGGCCGGCCGCCACGCCTCGTCTACAGCCGCGGCTGACTGGCTCGCGAACTTCTCTCACATCCGGTGAACCGGGGCCCGGCGGCCGGCGTATCTGTCGGTGTGAGCGGTGATCGCGCATGAACCCCGACCAGAAAGGATGCGGCACCGGCAGCAGGGACACCGCGCAGGCCGGGCGGCCCGGCCTGCGCGGGCTGCGGGCGGCGGTGTTCGCGGTCGTCTGCGTGCTCGCCGCCCTCGGGATGCACGTCCTGGCCGGCGGGCCGATCACCGGCCTGGGCACGGTGGTCGCGGCGACGGTCGCGACGGGTGCGGGCGCGTTCGCGCTGGCCCGCCGCAGACGATCCCTCGGTACGCTGCTCACCGCCTCCTTCGCCGCCCAGTACGGCATGCACCAGCTCTTCACCGCCGGCACCCTCGCCCCGCCCCACCACCACACCGCCCCTGGCGCCGACACCACCGCCCTCACCACCAGCCTCACCACCGGCCTCACCACCGGCCTCGCCGACCACCATGGCGGCGGCCTCTACAGCGGGATCGGCATGCTGCTGGCACACGTGCTGGTGGCGGCCGTGTCGGCGTGGTGGCTGGACTGCGGCGAGACCGCGCTGGCCGCGCTGCTGCGGCTCCTGGCCTGCTCGCTGCACGACCTGTGGGCCCTTCTGACCGCCCGCGCCACCGCGCTCGCCGCCCTTCCTCTCCGGGCGCCGGCACCGGTGAGCGCGGGCACCACAGCCGTTCTCACCTCCCAGGTGCTCGCCTGGACCCTGTGCCGGCGAGGCCCACCCCGCTGACCAGCGGCCGGCGGCATCGTCCCCGACCTGCGAGGCGCCATCGCGACCTGCGAGGGGCATGGCCACCGCGACCCGCGAGCGGCATCACTCCCGCGACCTGCGTCACCATCGCCACCCGCGAGCGGCATCGCAGCGCGCCCCGCGCGTCACGTCGCCCTCGCGACCCACGGGCGGCATGGCAGCGCGACCCGGAAGCCGCGTCGCCCTCGCCACCCGCGAGCGGCATCGTCCCCGCGAGGCGCGTCACCATCGCCACCCGCGAGCGACATGGCAGCGCGACCTGCGAGCCGCGTCACCACCGCCACTCGCGAGCGACATGGGCGACCTGCCAGCCGTGTCGCCCTCGCAGCCTGCGAGCGGCATGGCAGCGGCAGGTCGTGGCGACCGTCTCCGGTTCGGCCGCGGCTCACGTGACGAGCCGGGTGCGGCACGAAGGTGCCCGCACCTCTCACGTACCTTGCCCTGCCTTGCTGCCTTGACCGCACCTGCGTGAGCCCGGCGCCGGCGCACCCCAGTGCCTGCCTGCCCCGCACTCGTGCGACCACCTGACCGTGGTCTCCCCCGCACACCCCCGCATGCCCTCTCGCGACCGCGTGCGGAGGCTCCCGCGGCGGTGCGGAGGTCGGCCACGCACGCCACCCCAACCCCCTGACTTCATCCAACGCGCGCACTCCGGAACGGAGCCCCCCATGACCTCGGTCGAAACGCGCCCGGAAACCCCCTTCACACCCCCGGCCAAATCCCCCGCCCCCTCCTCGTCCCAGCGTTACCGGGCCGTCTGGCGCTGGCACTTCTACGCCGGCCTCGTCGTCGCCCCCGTCCTGCTCGTCCTGGCCGTCACCGGCGCCATCTACCTGTTCAAGGAGCCTTTCGAGGAGTGGCGCTACCAGGACGTCCGCACCCTCGCCGAGCCCGTGCCCGCCGCCGCGGCGCGTCCGCTGTCGGAGCAGGTCGCCGCCGCCCAGCAGGCCCGGCCGGGCGCGCCCGTCATGTCCGTCATCCCGCCCACCGCGCCTGACCGCACCACCCGCGTCATCCTCCAGGGCGCCGACACGGGCCCCTTCGCGCAGGGCGTCTCCGTGTACGTGGATCCGGGCACGGCGACGGTGGTCGGGCAGATCGACGACGGGGCCACGTTCATGCGCGTCGTCCGGACGATCCACGGCGAGCTCATGTCCGGCACGGTCGGGGACCGGGTCGTGGAGACCGCCGCCTGCTGGGCGCTGATCCTCGTCGCCACCGGCTCCTACCTGTGGTGGAGCGGCCGGCGTACCCGCAGGAAGCCGGCCCGGGCGGGACGCGGCCGGCTGCGGCGGCTGCACATCCTGACGGGGCTGGGCGGCGGCACGGTGGTCGTGTTCCTCGTGCTGTCCGGCCTGCCGTGGTCGGGCGTGTGGGGTGACGGCCTGCAGCGCCTCCAGGAGCGTACGGGCTCGACCTACCCGAGCGCCGACGACTTCCCGCACACCTCGACCCCGCCCCTGTCCGGCGACCTGTCCGCCAACCCGGACGCCAAGGTGCCCTGGGCGGCCGAACGCCTTCCGGTACCGCCCTCCCAGGACGGGCCCTCGCAGAACGGGTCCTCGCAAGACGGGTCCTCGCAGGACGGGCATGCGGGGCACGGTAGCGCGCACGGCGTCCTGCAGCCCGGTGCCCTGCCGATCGAGGACGCCCTGGCCGCCGTCCGGCCCGCGATCCGGTCCTGCCCGCCGGCCGAGTGCGACCTCAAGGTCCTCCTGCCGGACGGGCCCCGAGGGGTCTACACGATCGTGACCGACCCGCGCCGCGACCCGTCGGCCGCGCAGACCCTCCACGTCGACCAGTACAGCGGCCGGGTGCTGGTCTCCTACGGCTGGGCGGAGTACGGCGTGCTGGCCAAGGCCGTCGAGCAGGGCGTCACGCTGCACGAGGGCCGCCGCTACGGCACCGCGAACCTGCTCGTGATGCTGGGCGCCTGCCTGACCATCATCACGCTGGTGGTGACGGGCGCGTGGATGTGGTGGAAGCGCCGCCCGCGAGGCCGCGCCGGCGCCCCGGCCCGCAGCACGGACCGGCGCACCACGTACGGGGTGATCGCCGTGATGGCGGTGCTGGGCCTGCTGTTCCCGCTGGCGGGGGTGACGATGGCGGCGGCGCTGCTGGCGGACCGGCTCCTGCTGCGGCGTGTCCCGGCGCTCGCCCGCCTCCTCGGCTGACCGCTCCCGCCGGGCGGCTCCTGAGCGACCGAACGCCCCTCCGGTGCTTGCCTGAGGGGCGTTCGGGGCTTCAGCTCGACGGACGTGACCGGGTTTGTCGGCGCGAAGCTTGACCTTCACGTATACGTCAATCCTTAGCGTCGCTCCCATGACCACGACCGCGACGAAGAACCGTGAGATCCGCCTGGCCGCCCGCCCCGACGGGCTGCCCGGCCTCGACTCCTTCCAGTTGGCCGAGACCGCCGTCCCCGACGTCGGCCCCGGCCAGGTGCTCATCCGCAACCTCTACATGTCCGTGGACCCCGGCATGCTCATGCTGATCGGCGCCTACCCCGGCCTGCCCATGCCGGCGTACGAGGTCGGGGCCCCGCTGTACGGCGACGCGGTCGGCGAGGTGGTGCTGTCCCGCGACCCGTCCGTCCGGGAGGGCGCGACCGTGGTGCACCGGCTCGGCTGGCGGGAGTACGCGCTGGCCGAGGCGGGCGAGGTGCGCCAGGTGGATCCGGACGCGTACCCGTCGCCGTCGTTCCATCTCGGGTTCGGGCTCGTCGCCTACGCGGGGCTGACGGCGGTGGCGGGGCTGCGTACGGGCGAGACCGTCTTCGTCTCCAGCGCGGCCGGCGCCACCGGCGGCATGGCGGGGCAGATCGCCCGGCTGCTGGGCGCCGGGCGGGTGGTGGGCAGCGCCGGCTCGCCGGAGAAGGTGGCCCGCCTCACCGGGGTGCTCGGTTTCGACGCGGCCTTCGACCACCACGACGCTCCGCTCGCCGAACGGCTGCGCGAGGCCGCGCCCGGCGGCGTGGACGTGTACTTCGACAACGTGGGAGGCGAGCAGTTGCGTGCCGCCCTTTAGGTCATGAACGTGCACGGCCGGGTCGCCCTCTGCGGCGCCCTGTCCCGGCAGAGCGCGGGCGGGAGCCCCGATGCCGGGCCGGTCGGCGATCCGCTGGCGCTGATCGGCAAGCGGATCACGTTGCGTGGCTTCCGGGTGTCCGACCATTTCGACCTCGCGCCCGAGTTCGGCCGGCGGTTGCGCGCGTGGCTGGCGGACGGTTCGATCGTGTACGACGAGACGGTGCTCGACGGGCTCGACAGCGCCCCCGCCGCCCTCCTCGGCCTGATCCGCGGCGCCTACACCGGGAAGGTCGTGGTGCGGCTGGCGCGTTGAGCCGTCCGGATATACAAGCGACCGGACGTACAAGCGAAGGGAACGACCCGCGACATGCTCATCGGCGAACTGGCCCGCGAGACCGGCACCACCCCTCGTGCCCTGCGCTTCTACGAGGAGCAGGGCCTGCTCACCTCCGAGCGCACGCCGGCCGGTTACCGCGTCTACGGGCCGGACGCGGCGCGCCGCGTGCGCAACATCCGCGACCTGCTGACGTCCGGCTTCACCGTCGAGGACGTGCAGTCGTTCCTGCCGCACCTGGACGGTGACCTGCCGCCGGTGATCTGCTACCACCCGAGTTGCGAGGCCGACTACGAGGTGGCCGAGCGGCGCCTGGCCGCCCTGGACGAGCGCATCGCCACCCTCACCCGGCTACGCGACCAGGTGGCCGCGCGCATGCCCTGGCTCGACCGCGCCCGCCGGCCGGCGGGCGAAAGGGCCGAGCCCCACGCCCACCGACCGGCGGACGACCGGGCCGAGGCCCACGCCCACCGACCGGCCGGCGCGTGAGCGGACGCCCCGTACCCGCCGTTCAGCGGACGCGTGAGCCGGGGCCCGCGCGCGGCCCGAGGGCGGTCAGGCCAGCAGGCCCGCGACCGCCAGCACCGGCTCCGGGTGATCGGCCAGCAGGGCGCTCACCTCCTGGTGCTCGCTCCCGGCCGCCCCGGCCGCCCGCCACTCGCCCTCGCAGCCCAGCAGCCCCGCCACCGCGTCGCACGCGTCCGGATGGGCGCCGAGCAGCGAGGCGACCGGCCCGGCGGCCACCGGTGCGGAGGTGGTGGCGGCGGGTTTGGGGCGCGGGGTCCACGGCGGCACCCAGGCGTCCACGGCCGTCAGCGAGCCGGGGAACGTGCGTCCCGCCTCCCGGATGAGCACCGGCACCAGCTCCGCCGCCCCGTCCCGCAGGGTGGTGATCAGCTTGGGCAGCCACGGCAGCAGCACGTTGTCGGGCAGCCGGCCGAACGCCTTGGAGATCACCTCCACCACGAACCCGGACAGGCCGGGAGCCGGCTCCATGGCCTGCACGAACCCCATGATGTAGCGCGGGAACGACGGGATCACCAGCGGGTTGGCCAGCAGCTCGTCCACCCGCTCCCGCAGCGAGGCGATCGGCAGCAGCCCGAGCTGGTGGTGGGCCGCCCACAGCAGTGCCACCTTGTCGGGCGCCTCGGGGTGCGACTGCCGCACCGCGAGCTCGAGCTGGGCCCGGTCGCAGCCGAGCGCCAACGCCAGGCTCTCCATGGTGAACAGGAAGCCCAGCATGGCCGCCACCTGCCGCACGCCCGTCTCGTCGTCCACGAACGCGGTCGGCAGCAGCGTGCAGTAGTGCGCGTAGCCGGCCGTCACGAACGACTCGCACCAGGCGGGCAGCTCCGGCTCGTTCGCCCGGTAGTAGGCGAGCAGCCGCCGGATGCGGCGCAGCACCTCGGGCGCGTCGTCCACGGTGCGTTCGGCGGCGAGCAGCTCCACCGCCCGCGCGCCGAGCTCGTCGGCGAAGCGCCGGCTGCCGAGGAACAGGATGGAGTCCTCGACGGCCGCCAGCGCGACCGCCGCCGTGGCCTTGGGGTCGTGCACCGAGCGCCGCAGCCGCTGCTCCAGCACCTGCTCGATGGTGACGCCCTCGTAGCCGAGCTCGATGATCGAGCGCTGGTGCTTGCCGAACGCCAGGTCCCAGCTCTCCTGGATGGAGCGCTCGCCGAGCCGGCGCTCGCCCATGATGGGCCGCACCGCGTCGGACGGCAGCAGGTAGCGCAGCATCCACAGGAGGTCGGAGCAGGGCACCAGCTCGGGCTGGGCGTTCAGGTCGAGCAGCGCCCGCTGGATGGTGCGTTTCTCCAGGTCGAGGCCGAGCGGCGCGAGCCGGTCGTAGACGTTCCTGGCCAGCGGCGGCAGCGCGTCGTAGCCGACCTCGCCGAGCCGGTCGCCGCCGAGCAGGATCTCGCACAGCCGCCGGACGTCGCGCCGGCCCGGCACGGCGTCCTTCTCGATGCAGGTGACGGCGGCGTCCTGGAAGTCGTACGGGGTGGGCCTGGCGCGGTTGCGCATGCCCGCGAGCAGGATCGAGGTCTCGTAGACGGCGATCGCGTCGGCGGTGCTGGCCAGGTAGCCGTTGCGGCGGGCCAGCCGGACGATGTCCACCGACCAGTTGACCAGCTCGGCGTCGTCGAGCGGGTCGAGCGCGGGCGGCCTGGACAGGAAGCCGGTCAGCTTGTCGGCCACCTCGCCCTGGGGGACGGGCGGGGGCAGCTTGGCCGCACGTTTGCGCGCGCCCTTCTGCCCTTCGAGCTGGAACGGGGTCAGCCTGCTGCGGGTGAGTGCCTTGGCCCAGGTGGCCGCCGCGATCGACACCGAGCCCGAGGCGAGCCCGAACTGCGCCTCGATGGCCGAGTGGCTGGACGGGATGAGGCCGTACAGCCATTTCGTGCCCGTGCGCGGGCTGATCTCGAAGGCGGCCGTGGAGCGCAGGCCGAACTGCTCGACGTGGCTGGCGGCGTGGAAGGCGCCGCACACGTAGAGGCAGTCGGCCGGGTCGGCGCCGGAGGCGGCCAGGTGCTCGCGCATCCTGGTCCACATGTAGCGCTCGCGGTCCTCGTCCACCGTCGTGCGGGCGTCGTCGTCGGGGCGCAGCCGGCGGAACAGGCTGCCGATCAGCACCATGACCTGGCGGTAGGTGTCGTAGTCGGCGCCGGACAGGGGCTGCTCGACGTACTGGTCCCACCACTCCGACCAGTGGCGCACCTTGCCGTGGTGCAGCAGGTGCTCCTCCAGCTCGGCGAAGCGCGGGCGCAGGTCGCCGATCTCGACGCCGACCGCGTCGCCGTGCAGGCCCGCCCCCTCCTCCTTCGCCTGGGCGGGCGGGGGCTCCTCCTTGCCGTCCCACTGGAAGACGTGGTCGACCGAGCGGTCCACCAGCACCAGCTCCACGCCCGGGGTCTCCAGCGCGTACGAGATGGCCTGGTACTCGGCCGACGCCTCCGTGATGGGCGCCACCACGCTGAGCGGCGCCGACTCCTTGGGGAAGCCGTCGAGGTCGGTCGCGAACGCCTGCAGCGCCACCGGCAGCCGGCAGTTGCGCAGCTCGGTCAGCAGCGGCTGCAGGTCCTCGCACAGCTCCAGGTAGATGACCTTCGGCTGCTTCTCGCGCAGCCTGCGCACCATCGCCAGCGCGGAGGCCGGCGAGTGGTGGCAGACCGGGAAGATCTCCAGCTCCTCGCGCAGCGCCCGGTCCACGTCGTCGACCAGGCCCGACAGGATGCCGGACACGGCGACGGGGCTGCCGGCGAACTGCTCGGCGGCGTCGAGGAGCTGCTCGCGCAGCGCGCCGAAGGGGCTGTCGTGAGCGCTCGCCGGGGCGCCGTCCCCGGTGCTCGTACGGCCGGTCATGAGAGCGTCGAGATGGCCTCGCGGCCGCCCTCGAGGAACTCCGGCCACTCGCCGCCGGCCTTCTTGCTGCGCGGCTCGACGACGCCGTGCCAGTACTTGTTGAGGATCGCCAGGTCTTCGGGGCTGCGCCGGGCCAGGGAGCCGACCAGCGACGAGGCCAGCGTCTGGGCGCGCAGCACCCGGTCGCCGAAGAAGTGGCTGTGCAGGATGGCGTCCTCCAGCACGCCGATCTGCTCGGCCGTGGACAGCGCCGACTCCAGCTTCTCGTCGTCGCTGGTGGCCGAGGCCGCCGCCGAGCGCAGGTCGGCGAAGCTCTGCAGCAGGATGTCGAGCAGCGTGGGCGGCAGGTCCAGCTCGATCTGGTGCCGGCGCAGCAGCTCCTCGGTGCGGAAGCGGACGATCTCCGCCTCGCTCTTCTTGTTCGTCACGACCGGGATGCGGACGAAGTTGAAGCGCCGCTTCAGCGCCGAGGACAGGTCGTTGACGCCCCGGTCGCGGCTGTTGGCGGTGGCGATGATGGAGAAGCCGGGCTGGGCGAAGACGATGTTGTCGTCGTCGAGCTCGGGGATGGAGACGTACTTCTCCGACAGGATCGAGATGAGCGCGTCCTGGACGTCGCTGGTGGAGCGGGTCAGCTCCTCGAAGCGGCCGATCACGCCGCGCTCCATCGCCGTCATGATCGGCGAGGGGATCATCGACTCGCGCGACTGGCCCTTGGCGATGACCATGGAGACGTTCCACGAGTACTTGATGTGGTCTTCCGTGGTGCCGGCCGTGCCCTGCACCACCAGGGTCGAGTTGCGGCAGATCGCCGCCGCCAGCAGCTCGGCCAGCCAGCTCTTGCCGGTGCCCGGGTCGCCGATCAGCAGCAGGCCCCGGTCTGAGGCCAGCGTCACGATGGCGCGCTCGACGAAGCTGCGGTCGCCGAACCACTTCTGCGGAATCTCCCGGTCGATGCCGTCGGAGCGCTCGGAGCCGAGGATGAACATCCGGATCATGCGCGGGCTGAGCCGCCACGTGAACGGCTTGGGGCCGTTGTCGATCGACTCCAGGTAGTCGAGCTCCTCCGCGTACTTCACCTCTGCGGGGGCGCGCAGCATGTCGTCACTCATTTGGCGTGTCTCCTAAGTGAGGAAGTTCTTGAGCTCGAAGACGAGCTTGTGGATGTGGCCCGAGATCACCGGGGTGCCCAGGTCCTTGAATTTCTTGCGGAACCACGGATCGACGCTCTGCACGCCGGAGCTGTTGACCGAGCCGACGGGGATGAACTTCACGCCCGACCGGTACACGGCCTCGATGCCCTCGTAGAGCGGCTGTGAGGCGCCGAACTCGTAGAAGTCGGAGATCCAGACCATCACGGTGTTACGCGGATCGCTGATCTTGGGGCGGGCCATGGCCATCGCGACCGGCCCGTTGTTGCCGCCGCCCAGGTTCGTGCGCATCAGCACCTCGAACGGGTCGTGCACCCACGGCGTCAGGTCGATGGCCCTGGTGTCGTACGCGATGAGGTGCACGTCCACCTTCGGCAGCCCCGCGAAGATCGAGGCCAGGATCGTGCAGTTGACCATCGAGTCCGTCATGGAGCCCGACTGGTCGACGACCACGATCAGCCTGGCCGGCGTGGTGCGGTGCGCGGTCTGCTTGTAGAAGAGCCGGTCGACGTAGAGGCGCTCGTCCTCGGCGCTCCAGTTCGTGAGGTTCTTCCAGATCGTGCGCTGCACGTCGAGGTTGCGGAAGACCCGCTTGGGCGGCACCGACCGGTCGATCACGCCCGCGCTGGTCTTCTCCACCTGGGTACGCAGCACCTCGGCGACCTCGTCCACGTACTTGCGGATCAGCGCCTTGGCGTTGGCCAGCGCCACGCCCGACAGGTTCGACTTGTCGCGCAGCAGCTGCTCGATGAGCGACATGCTCGGCGTGAGCTGCGCGGCCAGCGCCGGGTCGGCGAGCACCTCACGCAGGTGCATGCGCTTGACCAGGTCGCCCTCCAGGCCGGCGAGGACCTTGGCCAGTTCCTCGTTGCCGGGGCTGTGGCGCAGCCCGCCCGCCTCGCAGCCCATGCCGCGCTCGAACCAGGCCGCGTCCTGCTTCCAGCTTTCGAGCTGGCCCGCGGTGACGTTGCCGGAGCCGGTCGCGAACACGTTCAGCAGCAGCTTGGAGACCAGCGCCGCGCGGCGCACCTCGTCGCCCGCCTCGTGCTCCTTGTCGGCCATCAGGCCCTCGAACTCGGCGGCCAGGTCGGGGAAGCGCTGCACCAGGTTGTCGACCGACACGCCGGGGTCGAGCAGCGCGAGCGGCAGGCCGAGGTCGCCGACGATGCCGAGGCTCGCGGTCTCCAGCGCGGGCTGCTCGTCGGGGCTGAACAGCCGCGACATCAGCCGCCAGTAGAGCACCTGCCGCCGCGTCTCGTCGGCACTCTGCCCGCCCGCCTCGGGGGGCATGTCCGTCGTTTCCGTCATCTCTGTCATTTCCGCAGCAGCCGTCCCGCTCGCTCGCGCAGCACCGCGACCACGTCGCCGTTCTTCGCCTCGGCCTTGGCCACCTTGGGGTCGGTGGGGCCGAGCGCCCAGTCGCCGTTGTGCGCGGCGACCGGCTGCTTCTTGACCGACGCCTGCACGGCGAGCGGCTGCAGCGACCACTGCCCGCCGTCCCAGCGCACCAGCCCGATGCACGCCGTGGACGCCTTGAGCAGCGCCGGGGTGAGCGGGCCGCAGGACGGCAGCCGGTCGAGGTCGAGCGGGAGCTTGTTGCCGCCCAGGTCGACGCTCTGGCCGTCGCACTTGTAGCCCTCGACGAGGACGGGCTCGGCGATGCGTACGGGATGCCGGTCGAGCGGCGTCACCGGCGGCGGCGTCGCGGCGGCCAGCTGGACTCGCGCCGTGGCGAACGGGTCGCTCTCCTCCGCCGCGCGCGCCCGGTGGTTCTCCCACACGAGGTCGCCGCCGGGCAGCAGCCGCATGTCGGTGATCTCCACGCTGCGGTGCTGGGCCAGCGCGGACAGCAGCACGGGCTGGTCGCGCAGGAGCTTCCACACGGTCGGCCCGACGATGGTGTCCACCTTGGCGGCGGCCATGCTCGCGCGGACCAGCCTCGCGGGCCCGCCGCCGGCCGGCTCGAGGACCGCGTGGATCTGGACGCGGACGACCGTGGCGTGCTCGTGCACGTCGGCCCCGAGGATCAGCAACCGTCCCGACACCAGCTCGGCGCCCCCAGGGCCCCCGGCCCCCGCGGCCCGCTCGGCGCCGGGCCCGCCGGCGTGCCAGGGGCCGTGCTGGGACAGCAGCATGGCGCGCGTCCACAGGTCGGCCCACCTGCGGGCGGGCAGCCGGTCCATCGTGGCGACCGGGCTCGACGCCCGCAGCTCCGCGGCCAGCCCGTCGAGCAGCACCGCCAGCCCGCGCAGCTCGGGCACGGCCAGCAGCGCCTCGATCGTCTGGTCGGCCGCGGAGACCAGGTCGTGGTCGACGCCGCGCCAGCCGACGATGGCCAGCTCACGCAGCCAGACCCGGCATCCGGCCAGCAGGTTGTCGGGCACCCCCGCGCCGCCGCCCGCCGCCTCATTGGAAGAGCCGCCCGCCGAACCATCCGCAGTCGCCGGACCGTCCGCGGAGTCGCCTGCCGGGTTCGAGGCGGGCGGCCACGGGGCGCGGGTGCGGCCCAGCGCCGTGTCGAGGCGGGTGAGCAGCGCGTCGTGCACCGCGCCGAACAGCGCGGCGCGCGCGCCCGCCAGCGCCGCCAGGTGCTCGTCGGCGACGGACCCGGCCGTCACCTTCTCCACGGCCTCGGCCACCCGCTCGCCGATGGGGCTGCCCGCCAGCGCGCCCGCCAGGGCGGCCAGCGCCGCGGCCGGCTCCTCGCCGATCCGGGCCAGCCCGTGGGTGAGCGCGCCGTCGAACCCCGCCACCAGGTCGAGCGCCTCACCGACCCCCGCGGGGGCGTCGCCCAGCAGCTCGCTCAGCTGTACGTCGAGCATCACCTCACCGCCCCTGTCGCCGGGAACCAGTGCAGCTCGGCCAGCGGCTCCGTGCTGTCGGGCACCTCCAGGTAGGCGAGGTGGCGCAGGAACCGGCTGAACACGACGGCCGCCGGGGTGCGCTCGACGTGCCCCGTGATCACGTGCATCAGGTGGCCGCCCTCGGGCACCTCGACCCGCAGGTAGCGGGCCACCCGGTCGAGCCCGTACTGCACGACGGCCTCGTCGGCCAGCATGCGGATGTGCTTGCACGCGTAGCCGTGCAGCGCGCCGCACGGCCGGTTGTTGTTGGTGCTGCAGCTCAGTGCGTGGGTGCCCGCCGTGATCGACGAGACGTAGACCCGTTCGATGTCGGATCCGCTCGACACGACTCCTTGCAGCCGGCCGTCGGCCAGCTCGACGAAGGGCACCTTCGCCAGCTTGCGCGGCTCGACGGGTGACACCACCCGGGCCACGCTGCGCTGCTCCCACGCGGTTTTGTCCGCGTCCACGACCTCAGAACCTCCCGCCCGCCGGCTCGGGAGGGCAGGCGGAAGTGCCCGCACCCGCGCGGCCGGCTGATCAATTGCCCGGGAACTTACCGGAGGCCACCGACAGACTTCGGGTAAATGATCAAAGCTCCCGGCGAGGGCAGGCGCGCACGATCAGGAGAAGATTGTCCATAATATTGTCCATCAGGACACGGAGGAGGACGGCGTGAGCTCAGGGCCCCCGCACGCGGAGACGCTGACCGACCAGGTCAGGGCGGCCATACTCGGCGGGGACTTCGTGCCCAACCAGCGGCTGGTCGAGGCGGACGTGTGCGAGCAGTTCGGCGCCCCGCGCGCCGCCGTGCGCGAGACGTTCAAGGAGCTCGCCGGCGAGGGGCTGGTCGAGATCCTGCGCAACAAGGGCGCCCGCGTCCGGGCGATCTCGAAGGCGGAGGCCGTCGAGATCACGGAGGTGCGGATGGTGCTGGAGGGGCTGTCGGCCGCCAAGGCGGCCGAGCGGGTCACGTCCGAGCAGGCCGCGCGGCTGCGGGAGATCGTCGCCGACATGCGGGCGGCGGTGGAGCGCAACGACCTCGACCGCTACTCGGAGCTGAACGCCGAACTGCACGCCGAGGTGCGCCGGATCGCGGAGCACCGGACGTCCGCGGCGATCATCGAACGGCTGGGGGCGCAGGTGGTGCGGCACAAGTTCCGGCTGGCCCGGCAGCCGGGGCGGGCGGCGGTGTCGTTGCCGCAGCACGAGCTGATCGTGGCGGCCATCGTGGCGCGCGACCCGGAGGCGGCGCAGACGGCCATGCGGCAGCACCTGCGCAGCGTCGCCAAGGCTTTGGAGGCCACTCCCGACTGACGCCTCACGAGGGGATGGGCGGGACGCCGGTGCGGGTGACCTCGTCGAGGGCCACGGTCGTGGCGCGGGTCATCGTGTGCGGCACGCCCAGCGACTCCAGCATGCGGGTGGCGGCCTCCATCTCGTGCACCCGCCGTACGCCGTGCTGCGCCGCCCCCTTCAGCAGCCGCACCACGAACTCCTCGTCGGCCGACGTGACGGTCTCCACCAGATGCCCCCAGAACCACTCCCCCAGCCCGGCCTCCCCGGCGGCCCGCTGCGCCTCGATGACGAGCGCGCTCAGCCCCTTGACCAGCACGCTGCGCAGCAGCTTGCGGGCGGCGGCGTCGCCGGGCGCGCCCCCGATCGGCGTCACGGACATGCCGAGGCCGCCCGCGAACGCGGCGAACCGCTCCGCCTCAGGCCCGCTCGCCAGGATCGGGGTGGCCAGGCCCCGCAGCGGTACGGGGGCCATGATCGCGCCGTCCACGACCGCCGCGCCGACCGGCTCCAGCAGCTCGGCGAGCTGCCGCTTGTCGCCGGGCGCGCCGGTGGACAGGTCGGCGTAGAGGACGCCCGGCCGCAGGTGGGGGCGGGACTCGGCGCCGGCGGTACGGCTGTCGGCCCCGGTGGTCACGGCGATGACGACGTCGGCTTCGCGCACGGCGTCGGCGTTGCGGGCGACCAGCGCGAACCCCTCCGCATCGCCCGGCGGGTACGCGGGGTCGTACACGCGCAGCGGCACCTTCCCCGCCAGCCCGGCGGCGAGAACGCGACCGACCTCGCCGTAGCCGAGCAGTGCCACCCGGGGTGCATCCATGCCACCATTCTCCTCATCGTTGACAATATTGTGCGACAGCAAGGCGCAGCTCGCCACAAACCCGCCGCAATCAGGGAAAGTGTTGACAATATAGTCGCCACGCTCCTAGCGTCAGCGAAGTGACCTCTCCTCGTACCCTGTTGGTGATCAGTGCGCACGCCGGCGACTTCGTCTGGCGCGCGGGCGGCGCGATAGCCCTGGCCACGAGCCGCGGCGAGCGCGCGAAGGTGGTGTGCCTCAGCTACGGCGAGCGCGGCGAGTCCGCGAAGGCGTGGCGCGCGGGCAGGACGCTGCAGGAGATCAAGGCGATCCGGCGCGAGGAGGCGGAGCACGCCGCCGCGGCGCTGGGCGCCGAGATCGAGTTCCTCGACGCGGGCGACTACCCCTTGGTGGAGAGCCGGGAGCTGGTGGACCGGCTGGTCGGCGTCTACCGAGAGGTGGTGCCGGACGTGGTGCTGACGCACCCGATGGCCGACCCGTACAACGGCGATCATCCGGCGGCGGCCCGGATGGCGTTGCAGGCGCGGGTGCTGGCGCAGGCCATCGGGTACGACGCGCCGGGCGAGCCGCTGGGCGCGCCGCCCGTGTTCTTCTTCGAGCCGCACCAGCCGGAGCAGTGCGACTTCAAGCCGGACGTGCTGCTCGACATTACGCCGGTGTTCGGCGCGAAGCGCAAGGCGATGGAGTGCCTGCCGGCCCAGCAGCACATGTGGGACTACTACACCGACCTGGCCAGGCGCCGCGGCGTGCAGCTCAAGCGCAACGCGGGCCCGAACCTGGGGCTGGCGCACGACACGATAGGCGAGGCGTACATGCGGCTGTATCCGCAGGTCACGGACGTGCTGTCGTGAGGAACGTGGTCGTCACCGGCATCCCGCGCGCCGACCTCGGCCGAATCGACACGCTGGCCTCGTACGGCGTCGCGACCGTGCACGAGGCGCTGGGCCGCACCGGCTACCTCGGCCCCGGGCTGCGCCCCGCCTGGCCGGGCGCCCGGACGGGCGGGAACGCGGTCACCGTGCTGTGCTGGCCGGGCGACAACCTGATGATCCACGTCGCGGTCGAGCAGTGCCAGATAGGCGACATCCTGGTCGTCACCACGACGTCGCCGTCCACGGACGGCATGTTCGGTGAGCTGTTCGCGACCGCGCTGAGGTATCGCGGGGTGCGCGGGGTGGTGATCAACGCGGGCGTGCGCGACGTGGCGGAGCTGCGCGCGATGGGCTTCCCGGCCTGGAGCGCGGCCGTCAGCGCGCAGGGCACGGTGAAGGCCACCCCGGGCGCGGTGAACGTGCCGGTCACGATCGGCGGGCAGCTCATCAGGCCCGGCGACACGATCCTCGCCGACGACGACGGCGTGCTCGTCTGCCCGCGCACGGACCTCGACCGGGCCATCGCCGCCTCCGCCGCCCGCGCGGACAAGGAGGCCACCACCCGCGCCGCCTTCCTCAAGGGCGAGCTGGGTCTCGACCGGTACGGCCTGCGCGAGCGCCTGCCGGCGCTGGGCATCACCTACGAGGAGTACGACGGTGACCGATGAGGGCGTGCGCTGCATGCTGATGCGCGGCGGCACCTCCAAGGGCGCGTACTTCCTGGCGGGGGACCTGCCGGCGGACCCCGGGGAGCGCGACGACCTGCTGCTGCGCGTCCTGGGCAGCCCCGACCCGCGCCAGATCGACGGCATCGGCGGCGCGCACCCGCTGACCAGCAAGGTCGCCGTCGTCTCGGCCAGTGCGGACCCGTCCGCGGACGTGGACTACCTCTTCCTCCAGGTGGCGGTGGACGAGCCGGTCGTCTCCGCCCGCCAGAACTGCGGCAACATCCTGGCGGGCGTGGGCCCGTTCGCCGTGGAGCGGGGGCTGGTGGAGCCGGGCGGCGACCGTACGGACGTGCGGATCCGCCTGGTGAACACGGGCGGCTTCGCCACCGCGAGCTTCCCGACGCCGGGCGGCCGGGTGGACTATCGGGGCGGCACCGCGATCTCGGGCGTGCCGGGCACGGCCGCGGCCGTGGTGCTGGGGTTCGAGGACACGGCCGGCTCGGCGACCGGCGGGCTGCTGCCGACCGGCCGGGTACTGGACGTGATCGACGGCGTGGAGGTGACCTGCGTCGACAACGGCATGCCGGTCGTCGTCGCGGCGGCGGAGGACCTGGGGATCACCGGTTACGAGCCGCACGAGGAGCTGGCGCGGGACGCCGCCCTGCTCGACCGGGTCCAGTCGCTGCGGCTCCAGGCGGGCAAGCTGATGGGGCTCGGCGACGTGAGCGCCGCGTCGGTGCCGAAGACCACGCTGGTCGCCCCGCCGAGGGACGGCGGCGTGTTGTGCACGCGCACGTTCATCCCGGTCCGGCCGCACGCGGCGATCGGGGTGCTGGGCGCGATCAGCGTCGTCACGGCCGCCCTGCTGCCGGGCGGCGTGCCGGGCCGGCACGCCCGCCTGCCCGGGGGCGGCCGGTTCGACGTCGAGCACCCGACTGTGGGCGGGCGGTTCGACGTCGAGCACCCGACTGTGGGCGGGCGGTTCGATGTCGAGCACCCGACCGGGCACCTGGAGGTGGAGGTGGAGCTCGACCTGTCCACCGACCCGCCCACCGCGGTGCGCGCGGCCAACGTCCGCACCGCGCGCAAGCTCTTCGACGGAACGGTCTACCCGAGGGAAGGAAATCCGTGAACGCGCTGCTGCACGACGTCGCCCACCTCGGCCACGTCGAACTGCTCACTCCCCAGCCCGAGCGCAGCCTGTGGTTCTTCACCGAGATCCTCGGCATGACGGCCGCGAGCCAGGACGGCGACTCCGTCCACCTGCGCACCTACGACGACTACGAGCACCACAGCCTGACGCTGACCGCGCACCACACCTCTGGCATCCGGGCGACGGGCCTGCGGGCGAGCAGCCAGGAGGCGCTCGACCGCCGGGTGCTGGCGATCAAGGACGCGGGCCTCGGCATCGGCTGGCGCGACGGCGAGCCCGGCCGCGGCCCCACCTACGCCTTCCGCGACCCCGACGGCCACGAGTTCCGGCTGTACTGGGAGTCGGAGTGGTACGAGGCGCCCGAGGAGCTGCGCCCGGCGCTGAAGAACCAGCCCCAGGCGTTCCCCGGGCACGGCGTCGGCGTGCGCCGCCTCGACCACGTCAACTTCCTGGCCGCCGAGGCCGCGGCGAACGGCGCGTTCGTCCGGGACGTGCTCGGCGCGCGCGTCACCGAGCAGATCATGCTCGACTCCGGCCGCGTCTCGGCCCAGTGGCTGCACTTCGCCAGCAAGTCGTACGACCTCGTCTACACCGACGACTGGTCCGGCTCGTCCGGCCGCCTGCACCACCTCGCCTTCGCCACGAACGCGCGCGAGGACATCCTGCGCGCGGCCGACATCTGCCTGGAGAACGGCGTCTTCATCGAGACGGGCCCGCACAAGCACGCCATCCAGCAGACGTTCTTCCTGTACGTCTACGAGCCCGGCGGCAACCGGGTCGAGCTGTGCAACCCGCTGACCAGGCTCATCCTGGCCCCTGACTGGCGGACCATCACGTGGACGGAGGCCGAGCGCGCCAAGGGCCAGGCGTGGGGGCTGAAGACGATCGACTCCTTCCACACGCACGGGACGCCGCCGGTCAGCCCGGCTTGACGGCCTCCCAGGTGGGTTGCTCGCCCGGTGCCAGCTCGACGAAGTCCGGCAGGTCGCGCAGCGCCTCCTCGGCGCCGCCCGGCGTGTACGTGGCGATGATCCGCAGGGGCCGCCACCCCGTGTTGAACGTCGAGTGCATCGTCCCCATCGGGATGTAGACGGCGTCGCCGGCCGTGACCGCGAACTCGGGCCCGTCGCCGACCGTCTGCCTGCCCTCCCCTTCGATGATGTAGAGCACCTCGTCGGAGAGGGGGTGCTGGTGGCGGTCGTGTCCCTTGCCCGGGTTGATCACGACCTCGCCGAACGTGGACGAGGCGCCCGGCACGCTGCCGGGCGTCACGTGCCACTTGATCGAACCCCAGTCGAAGACCATGGTCGGCACGTCGTCCGGTCTGCGGTGCATGCGTTCTCCTAAAGGCCCTTGAAGGCCCGTAGCTGGTCGGCGATGGCGCGCTCGGCGGGCAGGCGCTCCATGGAGGAGGCGCCGAAGAAGCCCGCGACGCCGCTGGTGCGCGCCTGGATGTAGGCGACGTCGTCGGGCTCGGCGATGGGGCCGCCGTGGCACAGGACGATGATGTCGGGGTTCACGGCGACGGCGGCGTCGCGCATCTCCTGGACGCGCACGGCCGACTCGTCGAGGGTGAGCGCGGTCTTGGCGCCGATGGTGCCCTTCGTGGTCAGGCCCATGTGCGGCACGATGATGTCGGCGCCCGCCCGCGCCATGGCCGTGGCCTGCTCGGGGGTGAACACGTACGGGGCGGTGAGCAGGCCGCGCTCGGCGGCCAGCCGGATCATCTCGATCTCCAGGTCGAAGCCCATGCCGGTCTCCTCCAGGTTCGCCCGGAAGACGCCGTCGATGAGGCCGACCGTGGGGAAGTTCTGGACGCCGGCGAAGCCCATGGCCTTGAGCTGGTCGAGGAACTGCGGCATGAGCCGGAACGGGTCGGTGCCGCAGACGCCGGCCAGCACGGGGGTGTCCTTGACGACCGGCAGCACCTCGCCGGCCATCTCGACCACGATCGCGTTGGCGTCACCGTACGGCAGCAGCCCGGCCAGCGAGCCGCGCCCGGCCATCCTGAACCGGCCGGAGTTGTAGATGATGATCAGGTCGGCGCCGCCCAGCTCGGCGGCCTTGGCGGACAGCCCGGTGCCCGCGCCGGCCCCGATGACGAGCCGGCCGCTCTTCTGCTCGGCCCTGAGCCTGCTGAGCGCCTCGTCGCGGTTCATACCGCTCCTTTCCGGATCAGCTCGATCTTTCGGATCGGCTCGATTCCTGCATCAGCCCGATTTCTGGATCAGCCCAGTGTCTGGATCAGCCCAGTGTCTGGATCAGCCCAGTGTCTGGATCAGCCCAGTGTCTGGATCAGCCCGATTTCTGGATCAGCTCGTGCAGCCGGTCGGCGGCGGCGACCGCGAACCGGGGCTGGTTGATGTCGTCGTCGCTGTCCACCACCTGGACGCCGGTGCCCGCCACCGCTTCCGTCACGGCATCGAAGCAGGCGGCGGCGGCCGCGGGGTCGTGGAACGGGCCGCCCTCGACGTCCACGGCGGAGACGCCGCCGCGCGGCACGAACAGCGCCACCGGACCTGTGGCGGCGGCCAGCTTGGCGCCGATCTGCCGGCCGATCGCGGCGCACTCCTCCGCCGTGGTGCGCATCAGCGTCACGGTCGGGTTGTGCACCAGCAGCCGCCGCCGCGCGAACCGCTCGGGGACGGTGTCCATCGGCCCGAAGTTCACCATGTCGACCGCGCCCAGGCTGACGACCTGCGGCACGCCGGCGGCCCCGGCGGCGGACAGGCGGTCGGGCCCCGCCGACAGGACGCCGCCCACCAGCTCGTCGGCCAGCTCGGTGGTGGTCAGGTCGAGCACGCCGGCGAAGTAGCCGTCCCTGATCAGTGCCTCCATGGCGCGCCCGCCGGAGCCGGTGGCGTGGAAGACGACCACCTCGTAGCCCAGCTCCTCCAGCCGGGCCCGGGCGGCGGTCACGGCGGGCGTGGTCACCCCGAACATCGTGGCGGCGACCAGGGGCCGGTCGTCGCGCGGCGCCTCGCGGCGGCGCGCGTCGCAGGCGGCGGCCATCGCGGCGATCGCCGCCGCCGCGTTGCCGAGGATGGGGCGGGAGATCGCGTTGACGCCCGCGACGTCGACGACGCTGTACATGAGCGTCACGTCGCTCTGCCCGACATACGGGGAGACGTCGCCGCTCGCCATCGTGGAGACCAGCAGTTTGGGCACCCCGACGGGCAGCGCGGCCATGGCGGCCGCCGCGATCGAGGAGCCGCCGCTGCCGCCGAGCGCCAGCACGCCGCTCAGCCGGCCGCGCTCCCACAGGTCTCTGGCGAGCCGCGCGGCACCGTCGGCCATGACGCGCAGGGCGGCGCCGCGGTCGCCGTCGCTCCTGAGCCGCGCCAGGCTCGCCCCGCCCGCCTCGGCGACGACCTGCGCCGGCACGTCGGCGACCAGCGCGGGATCGCCCGCGCCGGGATCGCCCGTCACGCCCGCGCCGGGATCGCCCGTGACCCCCGCGCCCGGCTGCGCGGGATCGCCCATGACGCCCGCGTCGAGCAGCACCACCTCCTGCCCGGCCGCCGTGACGAGGTCACGCACGTAGGCGTACTCCGCGCCCTTGGTGTCGAGGGTCCCGATCAGTAACACGGCCATGACCGCTCCTCCTCCGGGTTCGCCGCCACAGTGCAGCCTTTGCCACAGTGCAGCCTCCCCCGCGGTGCGGGCCGTCACGCCTCTCAGGGCACGTGAGCCTTGATGGCCACACTGGTCAGGGCGAGCAGCAGCGCCAGGTCCGGCTCGGCGTCGACGTACACCGCCACCCAGGCCCGGTCCTCGCACGCCTGCACCTGCTCGCACGTGCTCAGGTAGGGCCGCAGCCGGTCGATGGCCGGGGCGGTCAGGCGCACCTGGATCTCGTCGGCGCCGCTGAGCCGGACGATCTCGGTGCCGCTCACGGCGAACGTCGTGCCGCGCCGGCCGTCGCGCGCCGCGAGCGCGGGCCACGACCGCAGCTCCGCCACCGCTCGGGCCACGTACGGCCCCCGACGTTCAGCCTCCCGCCGCCAGGCGGTCATCCCTGCCACACCTCCATGCTGAGGGATGCGCGTACGCGGCGTCATGGTCCGTTCCGCAACCGTTATCGGGCGTGCACGATCAGCCAGATGGCCACCGCCGTCACGCTGCCGGAGCGGTTGCCGATGATGTGCGGGCGGCTGCACGGGAACGTGACCGAGTCGCCCTCGGCCAGGGTGACGGCCTCCGACTCGAACTCGATCGTCAGCTCCCCCGCCGTCACCGTGCCGACCTCGTACCCCTCGTGCCGCAGGAACCGGCCGTGAGCGGTGGAGACGGCGTGCGGCGGATAGGTGGACTCGAAGAACTCGACGTCGGGCGTGGGGCCGGGCGACAACCGCCGGAACGTCACCCCGCCGCCGAGCCGGATCGGCGCCACCTGCCCGGCCCGCCGCACGGCGAGCTCGGGAGCCGGCTCCCGCTCCCCGGCCGGGCCCGGCGCGGGCCCGCGCTCCTCCCGCGGGTCGAACACGGCGGCCAGCGGCACCCCGATGGCCGAGGTGTAGGCGATCAGCCGGCTCACCGAGGGCCGCATCGTGCCCCGCTCGATCTGCGACACGGCGCTGGCCGAGATGCCCAGCTCGCGGGCCACCGCCCGCAGCGACTTGCCGGAGCGGGCGCGCAGCTCCCGCAGCCGGCGGCCGAGCCGCTCGCCGCTGACCGCCTCCAGGTCCTCCATGGCTCCTTCACGGGGTGTTAACACGGACGCAATGCGCGCCCTCGAACCCAGGTGTTAAGTGATGACTTAACACCGTCCGGCGACCTACCCCCCAAGGATGCCGCAGATGACACAGCCCACCGTCGCCCCCGCCCCTTCCTACGACCCCCGGCTCACCAACGAGGATCTGGCCCCGCTGCGCGAGCAGACCTGGTCGTCGTACAACATCTTCGCCTTCTGGATGTCCGACGTGCACAGCGTCGGCGGCTACGTGACCGCGGGCAGCCTGTTCGCGCTCGGCCTGGCGAGCTGGCAGGTGCTGTTCGCGCTGCTGGCCGGCATCGTCATCGTCAACGTCTTCTGCAACCTGGTGGCCAGGCCGAGCCAGGTGACCGGGGTGCCGTACCCGGTGATCAACCGCGCCGTCTTCGGGGTGCTCGGCGCGAACATCCCGGCCATCGTGCGCGGCGCGATCGCGATCGCCTGGTACGGCGTGCAGACGTACCTGGCCTCGCAGTCGCTGATCATCATCTTCCTCAAGTTCTGGCCCGCCACGGCGGCGCTGAACGAGCCGAGCTTCCTCGGCCTGTCCGTGCTCGGCTACCTCTGCTACGCCATCCTGTGGGTGGCGCAGGCGGCGGTGTTCTGGCGCGGCATGGACGCGATCCGCCGGTTCGTGGACTGGGCCGGGCCCGCCGTGTACGTGGTCATGGTCGTGCTGGCCGGCTACCTGGTCAGCCAGGCGGGCTGGGAGAACGTCAGCCTGGACCTGTCGCAGGGGCGCAGCCTCGGGTTCGCCGAGTCGATCCCGGTGATGCTCAGCGCGATCGCGCTGGTCGTGTCGTACTTCTCCGGGCCGATGCTGAACTTCGGGGACTTCTCCCGGTACGGGCGCTCGTTCCGGGCCGTCAAGCGCGGCAACCTCCTCGGCCTGCCGGTCAACTTCCTGTTCTTCTCGCTGCTGACGGTGATCACGGCCTCGGCCACCGTGCCGGTCTTCGGCGAGCTGATCACCGATCCGATCCACACGGTGCAGCGCATCGACACGCCGTTCGCGATCCTGCTGGGCGGGCTGACCTTCGTGATCGCCACGGTCGGCATCAACATCGTGGCCAACTTCATCTCACCGGCCTTCGACTTCTCCAACGTCAGCCCGCAGCGCATCAGCTGGCGCACCGGCGGGATGATCGCCGCGGTCGGGTCGGTGCTGCTGACGCCCTGGAACTGGTACGGCAACCCCGACGCCATCCACTACACGCTGGGCCTGCTCGGGGCGCTGATCGGGCCGCTGTTCGGCATCCTGATCGCCGGTTACTACGTCTGCGCGCGGCAGCGGGTGGCGGTGGACGAGCTGTTCACGCTGGACCCGGGCGGGCGCTACTGGTTCGACCGGGGATACAACCGCAACGCCGTGTGGGCCATGGTGCTCAGCGGCGTGCCCGCCATCGCCTCGGTCCTGGTGCCGAAGCTGGTCACGGCCGCCGGCCTGGCGTGGATCGCGGACTACAGCTGGTTCCTGGGCTGCGGGCTCGGGTTCGTGGCGATGGTCGCGCTGGAGCGCCGTACTCCGCGGATCGTCCCCGCATGACCCACGTCCGCGTGATCAATCCGAACACCGCCCTGGCCATGACCGCCGCCATCGGCCGTCGCGCCAGGGCGGTGGCGTCCCCGGGGACCCTCGTCACGGCCGTGAGCCCGGCCATGGGGCCCGAGTCGATCGAGAGTCACTACGACGAGGCGCTGGCCGTGCCGGGGGTGCTGGCCGAGATCGCGGCCGGCGAGCGGGAGGGGGTGGACGCGTACGTCATCGCCTGCTTCGGCGACCCCGGCCTGGACGCCGCCCGCGAGCTGGCAACCGGCCCCGTGATCGGTGTCGCGGAGGCCGCCATGCACGCCGCCACGCTGGTCGGCCGGCGCTTCAGCGTGGTGACCACGCTGGCCAGGACGACCGGCCGGGCCTGGGAGCTGGCCCACCGCTACGGCTTCGCCGCCGCGTGCGCGGGCGTGCACGCCTGCGACGTCCCGGTCCTGGCCCTGGAGGAGCCGCCGGCCAGGAAGGCGGTGATCGAGCTGTGCGCGGCGGCGCTGGAGCGGGACGGGAGCGACGTGATCGTGCTGGGCTGCGCGGGCATGGCCGATTTCTGCGCGGAGGTGTCACGGGTCACGGGGGTGCCGGTGATCGAGGGGGTGGGCGCGGCGACCCGCTTCGCGGAGTCGCTGGCGGCCCTCGGCCTGCGGACGAGCACCCGCGGCGAGTACGCCCGGCCGCTGCCCAAGCGTTACTCCGGTTTACTGCGCGATTTCACGATCTGACCGTCACGTATTGACTCGTTCCGCAGGTTGGGGATACCGTCGGCCCATAACTAAAAGGAAACTTTCCTAATAGTTTCCTAGGCATCCCACCCCCCATACACCCCCCAACGGATGTCGGAGCATCATGAGACACACCATCCTGAGCAAGGTCCTCGCCGGGCTGGCGGCGTTATCGCTGCCGCTCACCGCGGCCGTCATCGCCCCGCCCACGGCCGCCGCCTCCACCGTGCGGCTCGCCGCCGCCGAATGGGCGGCCTGGACGGCGTACGCGGCGGGCGCGCGCGTCACGTACAACGGCGTCGAGTACGAATGCGTGCAGGCCCACACCTCCCAGCCCGGCTGGGAGCCGCCGAACGTACCGGCCCTGTGGAAGCTCGCGACCGGCGGCGGCACCGACACCACCGCGCCGAGCGTGCCCGGCAACCTCCGCTCGACCGGCGTCACCAACACCAGCGTCAGCCTCGCCTGGGACGCCGCCACCGACAACGTCGGCGTCACCGGCTACGAGATCTACCGCGGCGGCACCCTCGTCACCACCGTCACCGGCACCACCCACACCGACACGGGCCTGAGCGCGAACACCGCGTACAGCTACACCGTCCGCGCCCGCGACGCCGCCGGCAACCGCTCCGCCAACAGCGCCGCGGTCACCGCCACGACGACGGGCGGGGGCGGCACCGACACCACGCCGCCGAGCGTGCCCGGCAACCTGCGCTCGACCGGCGTCTCGAACACCAGCGTCTCCCTCGCGTGGGACGCCGCCAGCGACAACGTCGGCGTCACCGGCTACGAGATCTACCGCGGCGGCACCCTGGTGACGACCGTCACCGGCACCTCGCACACCGACACGGGCCTGTCCGCGAACACCGCGTACAGCTACACCGTCCGCGCCCGCGACGCCGCCGGCAACCGGTCCGCCAACAGCAACACGGTCACCGCCACGACCACCGGCGGCAACGGCGGCGGCGGCAACAAGGTGCTCGGCTACTTCGTGCAGTGGGGCGTCTACCAGCGCGGCTACCACGTCAAGAACATCGACACCAGCGGCTCCGCGGCCAAGCTGACCCACATCAACTACGCGTTCGGCAACGTCCAGAACGGCCAGTGCACGATCGGCGACAGCTACGCCGACTACGACCGCTTCTACCAGGCGGGCGAGAGCGTGGACGGCGTCGCCGACACGTGGGACGCCGGCGCGCTGCGCGGCAGCTTCAACCAGCTGCGCAAGCTCAAGAAGAAGTACCCGCACCTGAAGGTGCTCTTCTCCTTCGGCGGCTGGACCTGGTCCGGCGGCTTCGGCCAGGCCGCCCAGAACCCGGCCGCGTTCGCCGACTCCTGCTACAAGCTGGTCGAGGACCCGCGCTGGGCGGACGTGTTCGACGGCATCGACATCGACTGGGAGTACCCGAACGCCTGCGGCCTGACCTGCGACACCAGCGGCCCGGCCGCGTTCAGGAACGTCATGTCCGCGCTGCGCTCCCGCTTCGGCTCCGGCAACCTCGTCACCGCCGCGATCACCGCCGACGGCACCGACGGCGGCAAGATCGACGCGGCCGACTACGGCGGCGCCGCCCAGTACGTCGACTGGTACAACGTCATGACCTACGACTTCTTCGGCGCGTGGGCGGCGCAGGGCCCGACCGCCCCGCACTCGCCGCTCACCTCCTACTCCGGCATCCCGATCGCCGGCTTCCACTCCGACAGCGCCATCCAGAAGCTGAAGAGCAAGGGCGTGCCGGCGAGCAAGCTGCTGCTCGGCATCGGCTTCTACGGCCGCGGCTGGACCGGCGTCACCCAGGCCGCACCCGGCGGCACCGCCACGGGGCCGGCGCCGGGCACGTACGAGCAGGGCATCGAGGACTACAAGGTCCTCAAGACGCGTTGCCCGGCCACGGGCACGGTCGCGGGCACCGCGTACGCGTTCTGCGGCAACCAGTGGTGGAGCTACGACACGCCGGCCACGATCGGCGGCAAGATGAGCTACTCGAAGAACCAGGGCCTCGGCGGCGCGTTCTTCTGGGAGCTCAGCGGCGACACCACGAACGCCGAGCTGCTCACGGCCATGAAGAACGGCCTGGGCTGACCTCGTGAAAGACCGGGGCCGGCCCTCCGCGCCTGGGGGCCGGCCCCTTCGTCTCAGCCCAGCTCGCGCAGCTGCTCGGCGGTCAGCTTCACGGTGGAGGCTCCCAGGTTCTCCTCCAGGTGCTCGATCGACGACGTGCCGGGGATGGGCAGCGTCATCGGGCTGCGGGCCAGCAGCCAGGCCAGGCTGACCTGCGACGGCGTCGCCCCGACGGCCTTGGCCACGTGCTCCACCGGGCTGTCCGGGCCCGTCAGCGCGCCCTTGGCGACCGGGCTGTAGGGGATGAAGACGATGCCCTGCTCCGTGCAGTGGTCGAGGACCGGGTCGGAGAAGCGGTTGCTCAGGTTGTAGCGGTTCTGGACCGAGACGATGTGCGTGACGCGCCGCGCCTGCTCCAGCTGCTCCACGCTCACCTCCGACAGGCCGATCTCGGCGATCTTGCCTTCGTCGCGGAGCGCGCCCAGCTCGCCGACCTGGTCCTCCAGCGGCACCTGCGGGTCGACGCGGTGGAGCTGCAGCAGGTCGAGCCGCTCGACGCCGAGCCTGCGCAGGCTCATCTCGACCTCCTGCCGCAGGTACTCGGGCCGCCCCACGGGGTGCCACTGGCTCGGCCCCGTACGGACGAAGCCGGCCTTGGTGGCGATCAGCAGGCCCTCCGGGTACGGGTGCAGGGCCTCGCGGATGAGCTCCTCGTTGACGTACGGGCCGTACGAGTCGGCCGTGTCGATGAAGGTGACCCCCAGCTCGACCACCCGCCGCAGCACCCGGACGGCCGCGTCGCGGTCGGCGGGCGGCCCCCAGACGCCCGGCCCCGTCAGGCTCATGGCGCCGTAGCCGAGGCGGTGCACGGTCTTGCCGCCGATGGCCAGCGTGCCGGTGGACGGGAGCGAAATGGACATGTGGTTCCTCACCTCGACTTGCGACGTTCCAGGTCCGTGATGCAACGGATACGTGCTCTCTCTTCCCTACCACGCGACCCATGAATACGTTTCGGGGCATCTGCGCTTTTTGACCTGGTTCACCCTCCACGTTCCGAGGAGCAGCATGAGGTCCCGCTTACGTCAAGGAGTCGTCGGCGCCGTCACCACGGCGGCCCTGGTCCTGTCGCCGATCGCCCTCGCCGGGCCGGCCGACGCCCACGGCGGCAAGGATCCCGCACACAAGCTCGTCAAAGCCGTCTCAGGCAAGAACGTCAAGAAGCATTTGTGGGCGTTGCAGGCCATCGCCAAGGCCCACGGCGGCACCCGCGTCTCCGGCACCCCCGGCTTCGACGCCTCCCGCGACTACGTGGCCGGCAAGCTGCGCCGCGCCGGGTACGACGTCACCATCCAGCCGTTCGAGTTCACCTTCGACGGCTACGTCACCCCGCCCGTGCTCAAGCGGACCAGCGGGGAGCAGAAGACGTACACGTACGGGTTCTTCAGCGACTACGTCGCCATGCAGGACTCCCCCGCCGGAGCCGTCAGCGGCACCCTCCAGGCCGTGGACCTCGTGCTGCCGCCGGGGCCGGCGGCCAACTCCTCGTCCTCCGGCTGCGAGGCGAGCGACTTCGCCGGCTTCACCGCCGGCAACATCGCGCTGATGCAGCGCGGCACCTGCAGCTTCCGCATCAAGGTCGACAACGCCATCGCCGCCGGCGCCTCCGCCGCCATCGTCTTCAACGAGGGGCAGGACGGCCGCACCGAGATCGACCTCAACCCCACCCTCGGCGGGCCCGGCGTCACCATCCCCTCCTTCTTCACCAGCTTCGCGGTCGGCAACGAGCTCGCCGCCACCGCCGGCACCACCGTCCAGATGAACTGGGACCCCATCGTCGAGACCAGGACCACGTACAACGTCATCGCCGAGAGCAGGAAGGGCGACCCGGACAACGTCGTCATGCTCGGCGCCCACCTCGACAGCGTCCAGGAGGGTCCCGGCATCAACGACAACGGGTCGGGCAGCGCGGGCATCCTCGAAGTGGCGCTCCAGATGGCCAGGACCAAGCCGAAGAACAAGATGCGCTTCGCGTTCTGGGGGGCCGAGGAATTCGGGCTGCTCGGCTCGCAGCACTACGTCGACAGCCTGTCCGCCGAGGAACGGGCCAGGATCGCGCTCTACCTCAACTTCGACATGATCGCCTCGCCCAACTACACGTTCGGCATCTACGACGGCGACGGCGACGCCTTCGGCACCGCCGGGCCTCCCGGGTCGGACGTCATCGAGGAGGACTTCGAGAAGTTCTTCGCCGGCCGCGGGCTGCCGTACACGGCCACCGCCTTCACGGGACGCTCCGACTACGGCGCGTTCATCGCGGTCGGCATCCCGTCCGGCGGGCTGTTCACCGGGGCCGAGGTGCGCAAGACCGAGGAGGAGGCGGCGATCTTCGGCGGAACGGCCGGCATCCCGCTCGACCCCTGCTACCACAGCGCCTGCGACACGATCCGCAACATCAACGACCGGGCGCTGGACGTGAACGCGGACGCGATCGCGATGCTGGCGGGCACGTACGCGTTCGCCACCGGCACCATCGGCACGGCCGCACCGGCCCCGGCGGCCCGCGCCGCCGCTGAGGCGCACCCGCACCACCCCGCGGACTCGGCGAGCTGACCGCCGCCGCGACCCGCGCCCGACGAGCACGGGCGCGGGCCGCTCAGGGGTGCTCGTCCTGGGGCAGCGTGCGTCTGCGGACGAGGGCGACGGCCAGGGCGGCGAGCAGGGCGGCGGCCGGGAGGAGGAAGGCCGGGCCGCCGCCGTACCGGTCGCCGAGGGGGCCGGCGAGGGCGGCTCCGACGGCGCTGCCGATCTGGCCGACGGTGGTCAGCCAGCCGTACAGCTCGGCGGCGCGCGGCCCGGCGGCCATGGCGGTGAGGTGGTCGCCGGTGGCCAGCCACGGGGCGAGGGCGACGCCGAACAGGGCGATCGCGACGGCCATCGCCGGAACCGTGCCGGGCAGGGCCAGCGGCAGGGAGGTCGCGGCGAGCGTGCCGAGCAGCCACAGGTAGCGGTCGCGCTGCGCGCCGCGCGGCCCGCGTACGGCCAGGGCCAGGCCGCCGGCGAGGCTGCCGATCGACCAGAGCGCGACCAGCAGCCCCGCCTGGTGCGCGGCGCCGGCGTGGGCGGCGAAGGCGGGCAGGAGCACCCACATCGCCCCCATGCAGATCCAATACGCGAGGTAGGTACTGCCGAGCGTCCGTACGGCGGGCAGGGCGACGAGGGACGGCCCGGCCTGGACGGGCGGGCGCGGGACGGCGGGGGTGACCGCGAGCCCGGCGGCCAGGGCGGCGGCGCCCGCGAGCGCACTGGCGACGAGCGCGGCGGGCGCCCCGGCGAACGCCGCCCAGCCGGTCACCCAGAGGGGCGAGGCGATGTAGACGGTCTCGTTGGCGACGGCGTTGACGGCATACGCCCGGCCCGAACCCGCCTCGGACGCGGCGGCCCGCCGGTGGTCGCCGCCGCCCGCACCCGTCCTGGCCAGGGCTTTGGGGGTGACGAGGTGCGGGAGCATCGAGCGGAGGCTGCTGGAGAGGGGCGGCGTGCACAGGCCGCACAGCGCCGCCGTGGCGACGACCGGCACGAGGCCGTGGGCGGCGGCGAGGGCGAGCTGGGTGGTGAGGAAGAGGGCGCCGGACAGGAGGAGGACGGGCCGGTCGCCGAAGCGGGACAGGGCGCGCGACCACCAGGGGGCCGACACCGCCATGCCCGCGGCCGCCGCCCCGCCGGCGAGGCCGGCCGCGGTGTAGCCGCCCGCCTGCTGGGCGGCCACGAGGGAGATGAGCAGGGGCCGCATCGCCACGGGGAGCTGGGCCGCGTTGTAGGAGACAATCAGCCCGAGAACGCGTACATTCATTAGTGATGAATGTTCAGGAGAAGCAGGTGGCAAACCTGCTGGGCGCATCCGCCCTGCTCGTGGCGGGTGTCGTGCGCGACGCGGTGACCGGCGCGGTCGGGGCGGGCGGCGCGCTGGCGGAGGCGCTGATCGCGATCAAGGACCAGCCGGGCCGCACCGCCGACTGGCTGGGCACGGTGCTGGGCATCTCCCAGCCGGGCACCGCCCACCTGGTGCGCCGGTTGACCGAGCAGGGCTGGGTCGTGCGGGGCAGCCAGGGCCGCGCGCGCCCGCTGCGGCTCACCGCCGAGGGTGAGCGGGTGGCGGCGCGGGCGCTCGCGGCCCGCCAGTCCGCCCTGGAGGAGCTGGTCGGGCGGCTGACGGATGAGCAGCGCGAGCACCTGGTGTCCATCGCGGCGGCGCTGCTCGGGCCGGAGGCGCGCAGCGAGCATCGGCTGGCCGGCCTGTGCCGCCTGTGCGACCGGGGAAGTTGCCCGGAGTGCCCGGTGTACGACGGCTGGCGCCGGGCGAGTTGCTCCGGCTAGGAGGTGGTGCGGGGCTGGTGGCCGTAGCGGACCGGCTCGGGGCCGTTGAGGCGGACCTCCGGGTCGGGCATCGCCTGCTCGCGCCCCGCCCGCGCCCGCGCCGGCTCGATGACGGCCGTCGTGCCCTCGGCCTCGAGGATCCGCCGGACGAGGCGGTCGCGCAGCCCGGCGGCGACCCCGGCGTGCGAGCCGTACCCGGCCAGATTGACCAGCTCGTACGGATCGTGGTCCAGGTCGTACAGGGCCTGCTCGCGGTAGGCGGGCGCGGCGGGGTCGTCCCAGGGGTGGGCGTCCTCGGCGACGGCGTAGTACTTCCACCGGGACGTGCGGATCCCGCGCCCCACCTCCGACTCGCTCACCTGGAAGAACACCTCCTCGGGCCACGGGCGCCGCGCGGGTCGCGCACCAGCGGCAGGAACGAGCGGCCCTGCATCTCGGCGGGCACGGGCAGCCCGGCGGCCTCCAGGAGCGTGGGCGGCAGGTCGAGGGTGCTGACGGGGCGGGAGATGGCGCCGCCGCCGTCGAAGCCGGGGCCGCGCAGCGCAAGCGGCACGCGCAGGGACGCGTCGTGGCAGGAGCGCTTGTACTCGCCGTTGCGGGTCTTGAAGTGGTTGCCGTGGTCGGAGGTGTAGGCCACGATCGTGTCGTCGAGGAGGTCCATGCTGCGCAGGGCGTCGAGGAGCCGCCCCAGCCCTTCGTCGAGCCGCTTGACCTGCCCGAGGTAGCCGCCCATGTGCTGGTGGGCGGTGCCGCCGAGGGCGGCCAGGTCGGGCGGCATCCAGGTGCCCTGGTAGCGCTGCTCGTAGCCGTCGGGGGCGGGGTAGTCGTCCACCTCGTTCTGGTGGTGCGGCTCCAGGAACGACAGGAACAGGTAGAACGGCTCGCCGGCGTGGTCGGCCACGAAGCGGACGGCGGCGTCCACGAGCGCGTCGGAGCGGTAGCCGGGCAGCAGGACGGGCTCGTTCGCCTCGTCGTAGACGATGGTGCGGTACGCGTCGGAGGTGTGCTCCAGGGCGTTGGCGGCCAGCCACGAGCGGTAGCCGCCGCGCCGTTCCTCGGGCACCGGCTCGGTGCCGGCCAGGTGCCATTTGCCGATGTAGCCGGTGGCGTAGCCGGCCGCGCCGAAGTGGTGGGCGAGGGTGCGCTCCTCGGGGGGCAGCACGCGGCCGTTGCGGTAGACGCCGGTCGTGGTCGGGTAGCGGCCCGTCTGGAGCGCGGCGCGGGCGGGCGCGCACACCGGCTGCGGGGTGAGCGCGACCGTGGCCTGCGTGCCGTGCCTGGCCATGCGGTCGAGGTTGGGGGTGAGGGGGCCGACGGTGTCCCACCGCTGCTGGTCGGTGAAGACGACGATCACGTTCGGGCGCAAAGCGGAAGGCTCCTTATTTCAGACCGGTCAGGGCGATGCCCCGGACGAAGTATCGCTGGGTGAGGACGAACAGGACGGCGGTGGGCACGAAGAGGATCACGGAGCCGGCGGCCGTGAGGTGCCAGAGCGTGAAGTACTCCTGGTTGAACAGGGTGAGCCCGACGGGGATGGTGCGCATCTCGGGCGTGGAGGTGGCGACGAGCGGCCAGAGGAACTCGTTCCACTGGAAGACGAACGTGAACAGGCCGAGCACGGCGAGCGCCGGCCGGGTCTGCGGCAGGATGACGCTGCGGTAGATGCGCAGCTCGGAGGCGCCGTCGATGCGGGCGGCGCTGATCAGGTCGTCGGGGATGGGCTGGATGAACTGCCGCATGAGGAAGATCCCGAACGCGTCCATGAGGAACGGGGTGATGAGCCCCTGATACGTGTTCAGCCACCCCACGTTGGCCATGAGCACGTACAGCGGGATCATCCGCACGAAGAACGGCACCATGAGCGTGGCCAGCAGCGCCACGAACAGCGTGTTGCGCAGCGGGAAGCGGAACTTGGCGAAGACGTACCCGACGAGCGGGTCGAACACGAGGTGCGCCAGCGTGATCGCGCCGGCCACGACGAGGCTGTTGACGATGAAGTCGCCGAACGGCGCCCGCCGGAACAGCTCGGCGTAGTTCCCCCATTGGGGCGATGCGGGCACCAGCACGGCGTCGGCCGACAGCGTCTCCGCCTCGGTCTGCAGGGAGAGCGAGAGCATGTAGAGCAGCGGCACGACCGTGATCAGCGAGGCCAGCCCGAGCAGGGCGTAGAGCAGCCCTCTGCGCATCAGTACGTCACCTCCGAGCGCCGCCCCGCCCTGAGCTGGACCAGCGTGAACGCGACGATGACGATCAGCAGCAGCACCGACTGGGCGGAGGAGTAGCCGAAGTCCCTGGTGCGGAAGGCGACGTTGAAGATGTGGAAGACGGACAGGTCGGTGGCGTCGCCGGGGCCGCCGCCGGTGATGATGTACGCCTGCCCGAACGCCTGCAGCCCGGAGATGACCGCCATCACCGACACGAACAGCGTGGTCGGGGCGAGCAGCGGCAGCGTGATCCGCCAGAAGCGGCGCCAGGCGTCGGCCCCGTCGATCTTCGCGGCCTCGTGGTAGGTCTCGGGGATGCCCTGGAGCCCGGCCAGGAACAGCACCATCGTGTAGCCGACGCTCTGCCAGAGGGTGACGGCGGCGATGGTGAGCAGCGGCGCGGTGTTGAGCCACTGCTGGGCGGGCAGCCCGAGCGCGAGCAGCACCCGGTTGAGCACGCCGAGCTCGGGGTCGAGGATGTTGCGCCACAGCAGGCCGACGATCGCGACGGAGGTCAGGTACGGCACCAGCAGCACCACCCGGAAGACGACCCGGCCCTTGAGCGGCTGGTCGATGGCCAGCGCCAGGGCCAGGCCGAGCACGATCGAGCCGATCACCACGATCACCGAGAAGCCCGCCGTGACCAGGAACGAGTGCCGCACGGCGGGGTCGGCCAGGGCCTGGGTGTAGTTGCCGAGGCCCGTCCACTGGTCGGCCATCGGGCCGGTGCGGAAGCCGGTGGCGACGACGTTGCCGATCGGCAGGTAGAAGAAGGCGGCGAAGAACAGGATCGCGGGGAGCAGGAACAGGTACGCGGTCCTGGCGTAGCGGCCCTGGAGCGTGCCGGGCCGGAGCAGGCGCCTCACTTGAGGAAGCCCTCCGCGGCCTTGACGAAGCTCTCCATCGCCTCGGCGGCCGGCTGGTTCTGGATGAGCACCTGCTGGTACATGACCTTGAGCTGCTCCTCCCACTTGCCGAGCTGCCCGGTCAGGCGCACCTGCTGGGAGGAGTCCTGAGCGGTGGGCAGGGCGTCGGCGAAGACCTTGGTGATCGGGTCGGACTGCACCTCGGGCAGCTCGGCCCACGACTTGCGGGGCATGAGCATGCCGGTCTCCTTGGTGGCGGCCTGCTCGACCTGGAGGGTCGTGACGCGCTTGATGAAGTCCCACGACAGCTCGGGCCTGGCGGCCTTGGCGGGGACGAACATGCTGACGCCGGCCGCCTGCGTGGCGGCGGTCCTGTTCTTCAGCGGCGGCGCGACGCCGAGCTCGATGTCGGGGCTGGTCTTCCTGATCGGGTCGAGGTCCCACGGGCCGGTGAGGATCATCGCGGCGCGCTTGGCGGAGAACAGCTTCTGCGGGCCCGAGTAGTCGGTGCCGGCCGTCGGCACGGGCGCCACCTTGTGCTTGTGGACGAGGTCGGCCTGGAACTGCAGGGCGGCCACGGCGTCGGCGCGCGGCTCCATGACGGCCTTGGTCTGCAGGTCGTAGGGGGTGACGCCGGCCTGCACGAGCCATGGCCACATGTAGGTGAAGTCCTGGTTGAGCGCGACGCCGTACACGCCGTCCTTGGTCAGCTTCCTGGCCGCGTCGAGGAACTCCTCCCACGTCGTGGGCGGCTCCACGCCGGCCGCGGCCAGCATGCCCTTGTTGTAGAACAGGGTGTTGCAGGTCAGGTGGAGCTGCACGCCATACACCTTGCCCTGGTAGGAGTTGCGCTCGACGGTCACCGGCTGCCAGTCGGAGGGGAAGCCCATGGCCTGGCCGTCGCGGTCGACGAAGTCCTGCAGCGAGCGCGCGTTGCCGGAGACGGCGAACTCCTGCACCCACCCGCCGGGCTCCTCGACCAGGTCGGGCACGGTGCCGGCGGCGAAGTCGGCCAGCAGCCTGGTCCGCAGGTCGGGCCACTGGTACTTCTGCAGGTTGACCTTGACCCGGTTGGCCTGCTCGAACTCGGCGATGACCGTGCGGTACGCCTGGTAGTCGTGCCCGGCGTTCCAGTAGACGGTGAAGGTGCCGGGCGCGGTGGCCTGGGTGGCGGGCGCGCCCGCGCACGACGACAGGATCGGGACGGCGGCGGCGGCCCCGGCGAGGCGGAACAGGTCTCGGCGTGAGGGGTGGGAAGACATGCGGGGGTTCCCCTTTCTAGGACGAGCCCCGCCGCACGAACGTCCACGACCGGACGATCTCGCGGGCGGGTGGCGGCTCCTCGGCCTGGAGGCGGTCGAAGAGCAGGCGTACGACGTCGGTGTAGTCGTGGCGCAGCGGGCCGACGGTGCTGAGCTGCGGGTTGCTGATGAGACCCTCGTCGATGTTGCCGACGCCGACGACGGCGACGTCTCCGGGCACGCTCAGCCCGAGGTCTCGCGCGGCCCAGATGGCGCTGATGGCGGCCCGGTCGGAGGCGGCGAAGATGGCGTCGGGCCGGTCGGGCGAGCCGAGCAGCTCGGTCGCCGTCTGGTACGCGGCCACCCGGTCGTCGGCGCCGCCGGTGATGATCCGTTCGGCGCTGCCGTGCCGGTCCATGGCCTGGAGGTAGCCGAGCAGCCGCCCTTCGGGCTGCTCGCGGTAGACCTCGTAGCGCTGGCCCATGAACGCGATGCGCCGCCGGCCGGTGTCGAGCAGGTGCCCGACGGCCTCGGCGCACGCCTCCACCTCGGGGGTGCGGACGACGTCGCAGCCTTCGAGCCCGCTCTCGTTGCTCATCACGACCATGGGCAGCCCGGTGGCGGCGAGCCCGCTGAGCAGGTCGCGCTCAAGGTGGTCGCCGGTGACGCGGATGAGGGCGCCGTCGGCGATGCCGCCGCGCAGCACCTCGACGGCCGCCTGGGCGCGGGCGGCGGAGTCGACGGAGAGCGTGACCACCGAGTAGCCGCGCGCGTCGGCCATCTCGTGCAGGTCCATCGCCAGCCGGGCGTCGGACGGCACGCCGCCGACCGTGCTCAGCACCAGGCAGACCCGCTGGGTACGGCGTTTGCGCAGGCTTCTGGCGGCCTGATTGGGGGTGTAGCCGAGCTGCCTGGCGGCGTCGAGCACCCGCTGCCTGGTCTCGGGGGCCACCGGTCGGTCGCGGCCGCTGAGCACGTAGGAGACGGTCGCCACGGACACGCCCGCCAGCTCGGCCACTTGTCGCGCTGTTGGTCTCATGTTAGTCGAATAACCTAGCATTCCCTACTGGGTTATGGGGATATAGAGGGCGTCACATCTCGGCTGATGGGGACGCATGGGGAAAGTCTTCACCAGTGAGGTTCCGCTTGCTGTTAAACGATTAACACCATATTTCGCGCTGGTCGCCCGTTCAAGGGGTGGAGCCAGCGTGGCGCGGCGGCATTCTTGATCACTCTCGGTTACCTTGCGAGAGGGATGGGGGGATCCGCAATGAATGGTTCGTATGGTCAGGTGTCTCGCAGGTTGTTCGTCACCGGCCTGTTCGCCACGGCGGCCACCGCCGCACTGCCGGTGGGCACAGGGGCCGCGCGCCCGCGTACGCAGGTGCTGCGGGCCAAGCCCGCGAAGGTCTCGATCGGCGCGCGCACCGTCTCCACCTGGACCTACGACGGCCGGCTCCCCGGCCCGCGCATCGAGGCCACGGCCGGCGGCGTCGTACGCGCCCGGCTGGTCAACGACCTGCCCGCGGCGACCACCGTGCACTGGCACGGCATCAGGCTCGACGCCCGCATGGACGGCGCCCCCGGCTACACGCAGAAACCGGTCCCGCCGGGCGGCACGTTCGACTACGCGTTCACCACCCCCGACCCCGGCACGTACTTCTACCACTCGCACGTCGGCATGCAGAACGACCGCGGCCTGTACGGAACGCTGATCGTGACCGACCCGCACGAGCCGCTCGGCTACGACCAGGAGTTCACGGTCGTGCTGGACGACTGGCTGGACGGCATGATCGGCACGCCCGACGACGCGCTGCGGCGGCTGAACGCCAGCACCGCGCACGACGACACGCTGCGCAGCGACCTGCTCGGCGGGGTCACGGCGGAGCTGCGCCACCCGTACTACCTGGTCAACGGCCGGGCGGCGGAGGCGCCCGAGGTGTTCGAGAGCAAGCCGGGGCGGCTCGTCCGGCTCCGGATCATCAACGCGGCGGCCGACACCGCGTTCCGGGTGGCGCTGGGCGGGCACCGCCTGGGGGTGACGCACACCGACGGGTTCCCGTGCGCGCCGCTCACCGTGGACACGATCCTCATCGGCATGGGCGAGCGCTACGACGTGCTCGTCCGGCTCGGTGACGGGGCGTTCCCGCTGGTGGCGGAGGCGGAGGGGAAGGGCGCGCGGGCGTTCGCGATCGTGCGCACGTCCAGGAAGGCCGGCGCGCCCCGCAGCGGCGTGCGGCTGAGCGAGTTGTCGGGGCGCCGGCTGACGTACGCCGACCTGAACGCCCGGCGGGCCGACCGGCTGCCGCGCCCGTCGAGGAGCGTCACCGTGACGCTCGGCATGCGCCCGTCGGGCAACGAGTGGACGATGAACGACCGCCTGGCCGCCGACCCGATGCGGCTGCGCGTGGAGCGGGGCGAGACGATCAGGATCGTGCTCGACAACCAGTCGCCCATGTGGCACCCGATGCACCTGCACGGCCACACCTTCCAGGTGCGGACGTCGTCGGGGCCGCAGGGGCCGCGCAAGGACACGGTGAACGTGCTGCCGCGCGAGCGCCTGAACATCGACGTGCACGCCGACAACCCGGGCGAGTGGATGTTCCACTGCCACAACCTGTACCACCAGGAGCAGGGCATGATGGGCACGCTCGGGTACGGCCCCGCGAAGCGGGCGATGAAGCACTGAGCCTGCGTCCGGTGTACGCAGGACGCGCACGCCGTACGCTAGGATGAGGGGCGGAAAGGAGCCCCTCATGCCGGCAGACGACAAGCAGATCCCCTCGGTGTGGGCCCGGCCGCGCCCCGACCGGCGGCAGCCGCTGCTCACCCGCGAGAGCATCGTGGCCGAAGCGGTGCGCCTGCTCGACGAGGAAGGCCTCGACAACCTCAGCATGCGCCGCCTCGGCAGCCGGCTCGGCGCCGGCGCCACCTCGCTCTACCGCCACGTGGCCAGCAAGGACGAGCTGCTGGAGCTGGCGCTCGACGCCGTCTACGAGGAGCTGCCCCTGCCCGACACGGGCGACTGGCGCACCACCGTGACCGAGGTGGCCCGCGCCATGCGCGCCACGATCCTGCGCCACCCGTGGCTGGCGGCCAAGCTCGGCGACGCGGGGCTGGCCTACCTGGGGCCGAACATGCTGCGGCAGAGCGAGTTCGTGCTCGGCGTCATGGAGGACGCCGGGTTCCCGCTGGCGGAGGCCGACCAGGCGGTGACCACGGTCATGGCGTACGTGGTGGGCATCTCGACCGGCGAGGCCGCGTGGCTGTCCACGGTGGCGCGCAGCGGGCTGAGCGAGCAGGAGCTGACCGAGAAGCTGTGGCCGGCCGCCGAGCAGGCGGTGCAGGACTACCCGCGCCTGCGCGCCCGCTACGCCCAGCAGCGCGACGGCGACACCTCGGGCGTCAACCAGGACACCTTCGAGTACGGGCTCCAGCGCGTCCTCGACGGCTTGCAGGCCCGCCTCGCCTGATCCCCCTCTCAGTCGGCCAGGCCGCCCTTGGCGACCATGCGGCCCACGCTCTCGCCGGCGGCCTGCTTGAACGCCGCCGCGACCAGGCCGCCGAGCCGGTCGCGGCCGGCCACCTCGGCGGCCCGCCGCCGGTCGGCCCTGGGCAGCGCCTTGGCGATGAGCCCGGCGGCGTGCGCCAGCGAGACGAGCGCCAGCGTGCGCGGATCCGGCTCGCCGCCGGCCTCCAGCGCGGCGAGCACCCGCCGGTGCAGCGCCGCGCGCGGCGCCGGGTCCACCTCCGGGTAGACCTCCTCCTTGAACAGCTTCAGGTACGTCCGCGTCTCGCGGGTGATCGCCCCGCGCTCCGCGAGCCGCGCCAGCAGCCGGGCCCGCCGCTCGGGCGTGTACATGGCGGGCCACCAGTCCTCGAACAGTGGCGCCTGCTCGCGCATGGAGAGCCGGTCGAGCGTCGGGTCGAGCTCGGCGTCGCCGGTGGGGGCGGGGGCGGGGGCGGTGACGTCGATCCGCCCGTCGCGTAATTGGATCCGGCCGCGCAGCATGAGGTCGGCGAGCACGCCCGCGCTGAGTGTCCAGTCAAGCAGCTCCAAGTTGACCAGCGGCTTGCCCTTGGGCGTGTGGGCGAGCAGGAGCAGTTCTTCGGCGATCAGCAGGTCCATGCCTTCCAGACTGGCGCATCGAGCCGCCCGCGGCGCTCTTGCGAGGCGGCCCCGGCCTGCGAAAGGATCTCGGATCGAACCCCCCGCCCCTTGCATGACGACTGGAGAGGCCTGTCGTGCGCACACAACAGAACATTGAGCAGTTCGGTTACCGGCAGGAGTTACGTCGCGGGGTCGGGCTGACCGACCTCGTGTTCTACGGCCTGGCGTTCATGGTGCCGATCGCCCCCTTCGCGATCTTCGGCACGGTCTATGCGCAGTCCGGCGGCATGCCGGCCCTGGCGTACCTCGTCGGGATGGTCGCGCTGCTGTTCACCGCCGCGTCGTACGCGCAGATGGTGAAGGCGTTCCCGCTGTCGGGCTCGGTCTACAACTACGCCGGGCGCGGCATCGCCCCGCCGGTCGGGTTCATGACCGGGTGGATGATCCTGCTGGACTACATCCTCGTCCCCTGCCTGCTCTATCTCGTGGCGGCCGTCGCCATGAACGCCAGCGTGCCGGACGTGCCCGTCTGGGCCTGGCTGGTCGTGTTCGTGGCCGTCAACACGGTGATCAACCTGCGCGGCATCAAGATGACGGTCAAGCTCACCCGCATCATGATCGTGTTCGAGCTGGTGGTGCTGGCGCTGTTCCTCCTCGTCGGCCTCTGGGCGCTGCTCCAGGGCAAGGGCAGCGGCTTCAGCCTCTCCCCGCTGTTCGACGCGGACCACTTCTCGTGGCCGGTGGTGTTCGCGGCGGTGTCGGTGGCCGTCCTGTCCTTCCTCGGCTTCGACGGGATCAGCATGCTGGTGGAGGAGTCCACCGGCGGCTCGGAGCAGGTGGGCCGGGCGATGCGGCTGGCGCTCGTGCTGGCCGGCGTGCTGTTCATCGTGCAGGTGTGGGTGGCCGCCCTGCTCGTGCCCGACCCGGGCGGGCTGCTGGCCCACCCCAGCGACACCGCCTTCTACGACGCGGCGGCCGTGGCGGGCGGCGAGTGGCTCAGGCACGTGACCTCGCTGGCCACCGCGCTGTCGTGGGGGCTGGCCAACACGATGGTCGCCCAGGTGGCGGTCTCGCGGCTGCTGTACGCGATGGCCCGCGACCGGCAGCTCCCGTCGTTCCTGGCCAAGGTGTCGGTCAGGCACTCGGTGCCGGCCAACGCCATCCTGCTCGTCTGCCTGCTGTCGGTGGGCGTCGGCGTCTGGATGTCCACCCGCAGTGACGGTGTCGCCCTGCTCTCCAGCCTGATCAACATCGGCGCCATGGTCGCGTTCATCGTCCTGCACGTGTCGGTGATCGTGCACTACTCGCTGCGCCACGGCTCGGGCCGATGGTGGCCGCACCTGCTCGCGCCGCTGATCGGCGCCGGGATCCTGGTGTTCGTGGTGATCAACGCGAACGTGCTCGCGCAGGTGCTCGGCCTGGTCTGGCTCGTCCTCGGCCTCCTGGTGCTGGCCACCTTGTACGTGCTCGGCCGCCCCCCGGCGCTGCAGGGCATGCCGGCCGGGCCGGATCGACTGAAGCGGAGCGTCCCCGACTGATGGACCGCCTGCCGCTGCACCACGACCTGTACCTGATCGGCCACGACCAGGCCGGCCGGCCGCTCATCCACGCGTCGTCGCTGGCGTTCGGGCTGGCCGGCGCCGCGCTGCTCGACCTGCTGCTGGCCGGCCGGCCCGCGCCGGCCGACCCGAGGGCGGAGCTCAAGCGGGCGGTGGCGGACGCCGTCTACGACCGTACCCGGGAGGAGCTGCTCGCCTCGGGGGTGCTCGTCCGGGTGAGCGGGCGGCGCATGGGCGTGCTCCCGTACACCCGCTACCAGCTCGCCGACATCGCCTCCGTCGTGCGGGCCTCCTCGGGGGTGCGCTCGGCGGTGGAGGGCTGGAAACCGCCGGACGCGCGCTGCGCGGGGCTGTGCGGGCTGGTCGCGGTGCTGCGGCTGGAGGCGGAGCTCTACCTGGACCAGCCGGCGAGCCGGCTGGTCGCCCGGCTGCGCGAGATCGCGGCGGCGGCGGGCCCGCCGGTGACCACGCTGGTGGAGATCGTGGACACGCTGGTCGCGGAGGCGGCGGTCGCCGTGTACCGGTAGGCGCGGTTTATGGGCGATTCATGGACGCTGCCCCTTGTGCGAGTTACGCTCCGCTGACCAACAGTCGGGGGACCCGGAACGGCTCGCATGGGGGGACTCCATGAGCTACACACTGTTACGCGGCAGCTTCGTGATCCGCTACCCGGACCTGCCCCGCCAGGGGCCGGAGCCCGACGGCGACACCGTCAAGTTCCTGCCCGACACTCCCGCTCTGGTCGAGGGCCTGCCGCGGCGCTCCGGCCGGCCGCCGAACATCAACCGCCGCGGCATCTCCGTACGCCTGGAGGCCATCGACGCGCTGGAGACGCACTTCGCGGAGACCCACCAGGAGCTCGAAGGGGCGAACGCGGCCCGCGACGAGCTGCTGCGCCTGCTCGGCTTCACGAACGTGCGCTTCTTCGAGGACCTGCCGAACAAGGTGCGCTCCGCCGACCAGGACTCCATCCGCGGCCACGTGCTCTCCAACGGCATCGACGGCAACGGCCGGCTGATCGCGTTCGTCTACGCCGGGGACCACCAGGGGGCCGACGGAACGCGCGTGTTCCTGGACGGGCCGCTGACCGACCGCTCCGCCAACGCGCACCTGCTGGCGGCCGGTCACGTCTACCCCGCCTTCTACGCCACGCTGCCCGCCGACCTGCGCACGCACCTGGCGGAGGTGTCACAGGCGGCCCGGCGCAAGGCGATCGGCATCTGGCCGCGCTCGACCGCCGACCCCAACGGCGCGGCGGAGGTGGAGAGCCTGGACGGGCTGGAGCGGCTGGTCATGTGGCCGAAGCTGTTCCGGCGCGTCGTGCCGTACCTGGCGGCGGGGTTCCCCGACTTCGGCGGCTTCGACGCCTGGCTGCGGGCGGACCCGGTCAACCGGGACGACCCGCTCTTCCTGATCCCCAAGCTCGAGCACGGCAACCTGCACGACGTGATCAAGGGGACGGGGCACCGGATCCAGCTCACGATGTGGCCGGAGGACTTCATCATCAGCCCGGACCCGGCGCCGCCCGCCGTCCGGTGAGGAACCCCTGACGGGCCGCCCGGGCAGGGCGGCCCGTCGTTTTTCGGGTGGAGTGAGAGCATTTGAGCAGCGATCGGTTCGGCCGCACGCCGTTTCCCCTATTCTCGTCCTGACCGGGAAAGCGCGGCACAATCCACAAGTCGGGCAAACGGCATTTTGCCCTCTTTTCTTGGGATATTCCGGGAGGGCGCCTTGGGAAACGAACCGGGTCCGAGCCCCCAGGACCGACCGGCCGCCTCTCCCGCGCGGCGGCGCGCCCCGGTGCTGATCAGCCTCGCCGTGGCCCTGCTCGCCTTCGCCGTGACCTGGTGGATCGTGACCGCGAACCCGTCGCGGCCGATCCAGCACGCCGGCGCCGGCCAGGGCGTGGCGCCCACCAGCCCGAAGACCCGCACGGAGCGCACTCCCAAGACGGCGGCCTCGGCCCGGCGCCAGGCCGAGGCGATCGAGGAACTGCTGTCGAACAGCAGGTCCGCCCGTGCCGGCCTCTCCGACGCGCTCGCCGCGGCCGGCCGGTGCGACCCGAAGGGGCTGGAGGCCGTCCGCGACATCACGGTCAGCCGCCGCGACCAGCTCGCCCTGGCCAAGGCGCTCGACGTGAGCGCGCTGAAGGGCGGCAGCCGGATCAAGGACGCCCTGGTCGACGCGCTGAACCTCTCCCACGACGCCGACATCGCGTTCCTGGCCTGGGCGGGGCGGCACGCGGAGGAGAACTGCGCGGGGCCGGTCGGGAGCGACCGCGACTACCGGCGGGGACTGGAGCGGTCGGAGGCGGCGCAGAAGGCGAAAACGCGTTTCGCGGCGGCGTGGCGGCCGATCGCGCAAACGTACGGGCTGACCGCGTGGAAGCCCGGGCAGATCTGATCTCCCGCCATTTCGCCGCCCCGCAATTTGTGGTTGAGTCGCGAAATAGCGGAATGCCGCTTGATCCGTCACGGGTCGCAGACGAGCGTCCCACCGGCGACACGAAGGAGGCACGCATGTTCATGCCGCGCTCTCTGTTCAGGCTGGCGGCCGGCGCGGCGGCGGGGTACCTGCTCGCCGTCCGCCCGTGGCACCTGCGCTGGGGTGCCGACGACCGCGAGGTGCACGCGGAGATGCCGGGCGACGACCTCGTCAGGCAGCCGCAGTACCAGGCCACCAGGGCGATCACGGTCGAGGCGCCCGCGGCCACCGTCTGGGCCTGGCTGGTGCGGCTCGGCGGCTACCAGCCCGACGCCGCGCCCCGCCCCGCGACGAGCGGGCACGAGGAGCCGCCAGGGCGGGAGCAGCAGGACCTCAAGGTCGGCGACGTGCTGGCGAGCGGGTCCGGCGGCTCCGGGTTCGTGGTGGAGCAGATCGACCCGCCGCACACGCTGGTGCTGATCATGCGGGGCGCCGACGCGACCACCACGTGCTCGGTCGCGCTGCGCGACCTGGAGGACGCCAGGACCCGGCTGATCTTCCGGGTGCGCATCCGGGCGGAGCCGGGCGTGCGCGGCACCACGTACCTCGCCACGATGGACATCGGCGACTTCCTCACGGTGCGGCGGCAGCTGCTGACGATCAAGGAGCGCGCCGAGTCCTCCCGCTGACGGCCCGCCGGCCACGACCGCCTTCACCGGGCGGTCGTGGTTGACGTGACGGCCTCCGCGCGCTTACGGTTCCGGCGTTCGGCGATATATATCGTCACATATCCGAAACTTTCGGAGGCGCGCCATGTTGCGAGGACTCGTCGCCATCAGCCTGCTCGGCTTACCCGCGCCGCACCCGGCCCAGCCCGTCGGCCCTCCGGCCATCACGGTGAACGAGCGCGTCCGCCACCAGGAGATCGACGGCTTCGGCATCTCCCAGGCGTTCCGGCGCAACGAGCTGCTCAAGGCCCTGCCGGCCGACAAGCAGCGCGAGGTCCTCGACCTGTGGTTCGACCGGAACAAGGGGGCCGGGCTGAGCATCCTGCGGCTCGGCATCGGCTCCTCCCCCACCGGCAGCCCGTACGACCACATGGTCTCCATCCAGCCCGACAACCCCGGCGGCCCCGACGCCCCGCCCAAGTACGTGTGGGACGGCGACGACAACAGCCAGGTGTGGGTGGCCAAGGAGGCCCAGCGGTACGGCGTCAAGCGTTTCTTCGCCGACGCCTGGAGCGCCCCCGGCTACATGAAGGACAACGGCGACGACAAGAACGGCGGCACGCTGCTGCCCGAGTGGCAGCGCGCGTACGCGAACTACCTGGTCGCCTACACGAAGTTCTACGCGAAGGAAGGCATCAGGATCACCGACCTCGGGTTCACCAACGAGCCCGACTGGACGGCCTCCTACGCCTCCATGCGCTTCACCCCGGAGCAGGCCGCCCAGTTCGTCAAGGTGCTGGGGCCGATCGCCAGGAACACGAAGCTGGTCTGCTGCGACTCGTTCGGCTGGAACGAGGCCAAGGCGTACACGGCGGCGATCGAGGCCGACCCCGAGGCCCGCCGCTGGGTGAAGACGCACACCGGCCACACCTACGCCAGCCCCGTCGACGCCCCGCTGCCGACGGCCAGGAAGAGCTGGATGTCGGAGTGGAACCCCAACGGCAGCACGTGGAACGAGGCGTGGGACGACGGCAGCGGCTACGACGGCTTCGCGATCGCGCAGGCCGTGCACGACGCGCTCACGCTGGGCGACGTCAGCGCCTACGTCTACTGGCTGGGCGGCTCGCGCGGCACGACCAGGGCGCTGCTGCAGCTCGACGACGTGAACAAGGAGTACCACGTGTCGAAGCGGCTGTGGGCGCTGGCCGCGTACAGCCGGTTCATCCGGCCGGGCGCGGTGCGGGTGGAGGCGAGCGCGGCCGATCCGGCGGTGAAAGTTTCAGCGTTCCGCAACGCGGACGGCTCGCGCGTGATCGTGGCGCTCAACACGGGCACCACGCCCGTCACGTGGCAGGGCGTCCACGGGCGGGCGACCGCGTACGTGACGGACAACGCCAACAACCTGACCCCGTCCGCCGTGACGGGCCGCACGGTGACGCTCCAGCCGCGCGCGCTCACGACCGTCGTGATCAGGTGAGATCTCGGGCCCGCGGCGGGAGGCGCAGCTCCCGCCGCGGGCCCGACCCCCACACCGGCGCGGGCTCAGCCCTTCGTCCCGGTGTGGGCGATGCCCTGGATGAACTGCCGCTGCAGGAAGACGAACACGGCGATCACCGGTAGCGAGGCGATCAGCGACCCGGCCATCAGCACGGGGTAGTCGGTCTGGTACTGCCCCTGGAGCGCGGCCAGGCCCGCCGACAGCGTCATCTTCTCCGGGTCGGTGTTGACCACCAGCGGCCAGAACAGGTCGTTCCACGCCCACAGCAGCGTGAGCACGGCCAGCGCGACCAGGCCGGGCCGGGCCAGCGGCAGCATGATCGACCAGTAGATCCGCCACGGCCCCGCGCCGTCGAGCCGGGCGGCCTCCTCGATCTCGCGCGGCAACCCCAGGAAGAACTGCCGCAGCAGGAACACCCCGAACGCGCTGAACAGCCCCGGCACGATGATCGCCTGGAGGCTGTTGAGCCAGCCGAGCGCGGACATGATCTGGTACTGCGGGATCACGAAGAGCTGCGGCGGCACCATGAGCACCGACAGGAACAGCCCGAACAGCAGGTTCCTGCCGGGGAAGCGCAGCCGGGCGAAGGCGTAGGCGGCCATCGAGCAGAACAGCACCTGCCCGGCCACCCGCCCCGCGGCCATGACGACGGTGTTGAGGAACTGCTCGCCGAATGGCAGCAGGTCGAAGACCTTCGCGTAGTTGTCCCAGCGGCCCTCGGGCAGGAACGTCGGCGGCACGGCGGTGGCGCTGCTCAGCGTCTTGAGCGAGGTGATGATCTGCCAGGCGAACGGCGCCACCATCAGCAGCGACGAGATGATCAGCACCGCGTGCAGGCCCAGCGGGCGACGCTCAGACATAGTGCACCCACCTGCGCTGGAGCCGGAACTGCAGGATCGTCAGCACCGCGATGAGCACGAGCAGCGCCATCACGATGGCGGCGGCGTAACCCCGGTCGTTGGTGACGAAGGCCCGCTCGTAGAAGAGCTGCACGACGGTCTGCAGCCGCGAGTACGCCGGGTTCGCCCGCGCCGCCTGCCCCGACCCGGTCATCACGAAGACCAGGTCGAACAGCTGCAGCGAGCCGATCACGGAGACGATCGAGATGAAGAACGCGGTCGGCGACAACATCGGCAGCGTGATCCTGAAGAACTGGCGGACGCGGCCGGCGCCGTCCATGGACGCGGCCTCGTACAGCTCCTTCGGGATGGCCTGCATGCCGGCCAGGAAGATGATCAGGTTGTAGCCGACGCTGCTCCAGACACCCACGACGATCAGCGCGTACAGGGCGGTGGCCGGGTCGGCGATCCAGTTGGGGCCGTCGATGCCGGCCAGCGCGAGCACCTGGTTGATCAGGCCGTAGTCGCCGTTGTAGAGCCAGCGCCACAACATCGCGACCGCGACCGGCATGGTCACCACCGGCAGGAAGAACGCGGTGCGGTACAGGGTCACGCCGCCGAGGCCCGGCCGGTTGAGCAGCGCGGCGAACACGATCGCGATCGGGATCCCGAGCAGGCCCAGCACGGTGTAGGTGAGCGTGTTGAGCACCGCCCGGCCCACCTCGGGATCGCCGAACAGGCGGGCGTAGTTCTCCAAACCCGTCCAGGTGTGGCCGCCGAACGCGCCCCACTCGGTGAAGGAGAAGTAGGCGGTCTGCAGGACGGGCCACAGGTAGAAGATCGCCAGGCCGAGCCCCGTGGGGGCGATGAACGCGTACCCCCACAGGGCCTCGGTCCACGGCTTGCGGCTCGCCGCGTGTTTTCTTCCGGTCATTCCTTGGCCAGCAGGTCGTTCATCGCCGCCGCGAGGTCGGCCGCCGCCTTCTCGACCGGCACCTCGCCCGTCCACGCCTTGGTGAGGTGCGTGAGCTCGGCCTCCTGCCAGGCGGCGGTGTTCTTGGAGACCGGGTACGGCACCGCGTACGCGACCGAGTCGAGGAACGTCTGCAGCTTCCACTCCGGGTGGGCCTTCACCCAGTCCTGCTGGGTGCCGTTGTACGCCGGGATCGGGCCCTTCTTGCCCAGAATCTCGGCGGCCTTCTTGGAGCCGAGGAACTTGACGAATGCCCACGCCTGCGCCGGGTGCTCGGTCTTGGCCGACACGACGTTGGCGACGCCGTGGATGATCGTGGCCTGCTTCTCGCCCTTCGGCAGCGGGGCGACGTCCACCTTGTCCTTGGTGTAGTCGTTCTTGCCGAACTCGGCCACGTTCCAGGAGCCGCCCCAGTACATCGCCAGCTTGCCGGCCTCGAAGAGCTGCAGCGGGGTGGTGTCGGTCATGGTCTTGAGGTCGGGCGACTGCTTGGCGGCGATGAGGTCGGTCCAGAACTTCAGGCCGGCGATCGTCTTCGGGTCGGCGTAGCCGGACTGCTTGCCGTCGGGGGAGATCACGTAGCCGCCGGCCTGGTAGATCGTGTTGTACTGGTACTCCTGGAAGCTCGTGAGCTGGGCGCCGACGGCGTACACGCCCTTCTTCGCGTCGGTGAGCCTGGCGGCGGCCTCCTTGAAGTCGGCCCAGGTCCAGTCGTCGGCCGGATACTTCACCTTCGCGGCGTCGAAGAGCGTCTTGTTGTACCAGACGCCGACCGTGTCCATGTCCTTCGGCAGGCCGTACAGCTTGCCCTCGTAGGTGTAGAGGTCCACCAGCGGCTTGGGGTAGACCGAGGTGTCGACCTGCTCCTCGATCGGCCTGATCACGCCGTTGGAGGCGTAGAGCTGGAAGTTGGGGCCGTTCATCCAGAAGACGTCGGGCGCCGCGCCGCCGCTGACCGCGGCCTTCATCTTCGTCCAGTAGTCGACCCACGGGGTGAGCTGGACGTCCACGGTGATGCTCGGGTAGGTCTTGGTGAACTCCGCGGCCAGCTCCTGCATGACCGCCTGCTGGGTGGCGTCCCAGACGCCGTAGGACAGCTTCACCCTCTCCTCGGGCTGCGTGTCCGTGCCGGCCTGCTCACCGCCGCCGCAGGCGGAGGCGAGCAGTGCCGCGCAGAGGAGGGCCGCACCGCTCCGTGCCGACTTCCACATCTCCCGGTCCTCTCCTAGAACGTGGGAGTAATGATGGAGTCCAGGAAAATTGTTGGCAAGAGTGGCCGTGTTACAGAACCCTCACGGGCGGCTCACAAGAGGGGTCCGCCCATCCAGGAGACGGTCCTCGACGTCGTCGAGCGCCAGGCGCACGGCGCCCAGCACCACGGCCTCGTCGCCGAGCGCCGACATGCGCACCTCCGGCGTGCGGATGCACCAGCGGTCCAGCTCCCGCTTGAGCGGCTCGATGAGCACGTCGGCCGAGCGCGAGAAGCCGCCGCCGACCACGACCATCTGCGGGTCCAGCGTCAGGACCAGCGCGGACGCGCCCAGCGCGAGGTCCTTCACGTACTTGCGCACCGCCGCCAGCGCCGCCTTGTCGCCCTCCCGCGCGGCGGCGAAGACGTCCCCCGCCTCCCCACCCAGGTGCTCCTGGGCGCGGATCCAGCCGAGCACGGGCAGCGCGCCGATCTCGCCCGAGGCGTTGCCGAAGCCCCGGTGCAGCTTGCCGTCGATGACCAGGCCCGCCCCGGTACGCAGGCCGGCCAGCAGGAACACCATGTCCTTGGCGTACCGGGCCACGCCGCGCCAGCACTCGGCCAGGGCGGCGAGCTTGCTGTCGTTCTCGACCAGCACGGGGGCCGGGGCGAGGCGGCGTACGTGCGCGGCCAGGTCCACGCCCGTCCACTCGGGCAGCGCCTCCGACAGCATCACCTTGCCGCCGCCGTCGACCAGCCCCGTCGTGCCGACCCCGGACGCCCACACGTCCGCGCCCGCCAGCCCGGCGCCCTCCAGCGCCTCCTCGACCGCCCGGTCCACCGCCTCCAGGCGTTCGAGCCGGCCCATCTCGGGGGTGACCGGCACGCGGGCGGTGTGCTGCACGTTCCCGTCGAGGTCGGCGACCACCGCGCGGATCTTGTGCCCGCCGATGTCGACGCCGAGCACCCGGCCCGCGTCGGCCCTGAACCGGTAGCGCCTGGCCGGGCGGCCCACCCCGCCCGCCGTGGCGCCCGCCTCCGCCACCCAGCCCTTCCGCAGCAGCTCGCGCACCACGTCCTCGGTCGAGGCGCGCGACAGGCCCGTGCGCTTGGCGACCTCCGTGAGCGTGAGCGACGGCTGGCCCTTCAGCACCCTGATCACGGCCAGCGCGTTGAGCTGCCGGAGCCGCGACAGGTCACCGCCGCTCATCTCCGCGGCCATCGGCCCCCCTTGCTGTCCGCTTTCTCAGCCCGAATAATGATGGTCTCCATGATATTTCTTCGGGGAAGGTTCCATGACTGAGGTGACTCTAGCCGTCGTCGGCGGGGGCCTGCGAGGGCTGACGTACGCGCGCCGCGCCCACGCCACCGGCGCGGGCCGGGTGGTGGCGGTGGCCGAACCCGACCCAGGGCGGCGGGCGGCGTTCGCGGCCGAGTTCGGGATCCGGCCCGAGCGGGCGTACGACGACTGGAAGGCGCTCGCCGCCGCCGGGCGGCTCGCGGCCGCCGCCGTCATCGCCACCCACGACCGGCTGCACACCGACCCCGCGGTGACGCTGGCGGACCTCGGTTACCACATTCTCCTGGAGAAGCCGATGGCGACGGACGAGGAGGAATCCGTCATGATCGCCGACGCCGCCCAGCGCAACGGCATCATGCTCGCCGTCTGCCACGTGCTGCGGTACACGCCCTACACGCGGGTCGTGAAGGAACTGCTGGACTCCGGGCGGATCGGGCGGCTCGTCAGCGTCCAGCACCTCGAATCGGTGGGCTGGTGGCACCAGGCGCACTCCTTCGTGCGCGGGCACTGGCGCCGCCAGGACACCTCCGCCCCCATGCTGCTCGCCAAGGCGTGCCACGACATCGACTGGCTCGTCCACCTGTTCGGCCGGCCGCCCGTGCGGGTCTCGTCGTTCGGCTCGCTGTCCCACTTCCGCGCCTCGGAACGCCCCGCCGAAGCCGCCGACCGCTGCCTCGACTGCCCACTCGAACCCACCTGCCCGTACTCGGCGCCCCGCCTCTACCTCGGCTGCCTCGGCGACCCCGACAGCGAGTTCTGGCCCCTGTCGGCGGTCACGCCCGGCCGCACGGAGGAGGCGGTGCTGGAGGCGCTGCGCACCGGCCCCTACGGGCGGTGCGTGTACGCCTGCGACAACGACGTCGTCGACCACCAGGAAGTCGTGATGGAGTTCGACGACGGGGCCACCTGCTCGTTCACCATGAGCGCGTTCACCCCGCTGGAGCACCGCCGCACCCGCCTGTTCGGCACCCACGGCCACATCGACGGCGACGGGCTCAGCCTGCGCGTCGTCGACTTCCGCACCGGCACCGAGGAGACCCTCCACACCCAGGACCTCACGGGGCCCTCGGCGGCGGACGGGCACGGGGGCGGCGACGAAGGGCTCACCGACGCCTTCCTCGCCGCCGTCGCCACGGGGGACGCGTCGCTGCTGCGCTCGTCCGCGACCGAAAGCCTGATGACGCACCGCGTCGTCTGGGCCGCCGAACGCGCCCGCCACACCGCCTCCGTCGTCACCCTCTAGACCCCACGACCCGGCGTTGCCGTAGGATCAGGCGACTTCGTGGAAGTGGTAGCGCTGTGGACATCCGGGTACTCGGCCCGCTGGAGATCGCCGGCGGTGACGGCCGGCCGCGCGGGATCGGCTCGCTGAAGCTGCGGACGCTGGTGAGCGCGCTGGTGCTGGCCGAGGGCCGGCCGGTGGCACCGGCCGTGCTGATCGACCGGCTGTGGGGCGACGAACCGCCGGCCGAGGCCCAGGCCTCCTTGCACTCGTACGTGTCCCACCTGCGCCGCCTGCTCGAACCCGGACGCCCGGCCGGGGCGCGCAGCCGGCTGCTCACGTTCGGGCCGGTCGGCTACACGCTGGCGATCGACCAGGAGCAGGTGGACGCGGCCCGCTTCCTGCGGCTGGCCGGGCAGGCCGAGCACGCCTCCGAGCCCGCCGAGGTCGAACGGCTCGCGGGCGAGGCGCTGGCGCTGTGGCGCGGCGAGCCGTACCAGGACCTGGACGACCAGGCGTACGTGGCCGCCGTCAGGGCGCGACTCACCGAGGCCAGGGAACGGGCCCGCGAGCTGCGCGTGAGCGCGGTCATCCGGCAGCACCGCCACGCCGAGGCGCTGGGCGAGCTGGAGGCGCTGACGCACGAGCACCCGCTGCGCGAGCGCCTGTGGGCGCTGCGCGCGCTGGCGCTCTACCGGAGCGGGCGGCAGGGCGAGGCGCTGGAGGCGCTGCGCACCGCGCGCCGGATCCTGGCCGAGGAGCTGGGTGTGGATCCGGGCGAGGAACTGCGCGCGCTGGAACGCGACATTCTGGGCCAGTCCCCCGCACTGCTGCCCGACCCGCCCCCGTCGCCGCTCGGCCAGTCCCCGCGCCGCCGGCCGACCGGTCCCCGTCGCCGCTCGGCCAGTCCCCCGCGCCGCCGGCCGACCGGTCCCCGGCACCGCTCGGGCAGTCCCCGGTGCCGCCGGCCGACCGGTCCCCGGCACCCCTCGGGCAGTCTCCGGCGCCTGCTGGGCACGCTCCGGTGCCGCTCGGCCAGTCTCACGTGCCGCTTGGGCAGGATCCGGTGCCGCCTGGCCAGTCCCCCATGCGGCCTCGCCGGCCGCTCGCAGCGGATGGGGCGGGCGAGCGGGGGATGGCGGGGCGGCGGGAGGAGCTGGCCGCGCTGGACGGGCTGCTCGAAGCGGCCGCGGCCGGGCGGCCGGGGTTCGCGCTGATCACCGGGGAGCCGGGCATCGGCAAGACCCGGCTGGCCGACGAGCTGGCGGGCCTGGCCCTGGCCAGAGGCTTCACGGTCGCGGTGGGGCGGTGCGCGGCGACGGAGGGCGCGCCGGCGTTCTGGCCGTGGGCGATGGTGCTGGAACGGCTGGCCGACGCGCTGCCGCCGCTGCCCGCCGACGTGCGCGCGAACCTGCCGGGCGTCGGCTCCGCCACGGAGAACGACCCCGAAGGTGCCCGCTTCCGCACGTACGAGGCGGCGGCGCGGGCCCTGACCGCCGGGCGGGAGCCGCTGCTGGTGATCCTCGACGACCTGCACTGGGCGGACCGGTCCTCGTTGCGGCTGCTCGGCTACCTGGCCGAGAACGTCCGGGAGGGCGGGCTGGTCGTGGTGGGCACGGCCCGCGACCTCCCGCCGCCGGAGGGCACGCTGGCCGAGGCGTTCGAGGCGTTGTCGCGCCGCCAGGCCGTGCGGCTGCCCCTGTCCGGCCTGTCGGCGTCCGACCTGGCCGAGCTTGCCCCGGCGGGCACCGACGTGCGGGCACTGCGCGACCGGACGAACGGCAACCCGTTCTTCGTCACGGAGCTGCTGCGCTTCATGGACGCCGGCCCGCGCGGCGGCGCGGCGTTGCCGCTGGGCGTGCGGGATGTCGTGCTCGGCCGGGTGGGCCGGCTGCCGGAGCCGTCCGGCGAGCTGCTGCGGGTGGCGGCGGTGGCCGGGCGGGAGTTCGACGTCGCGATCGTGGCCGAGGCCGCCGGGCTGAGCCTGGACGCGGCACTGGACCGGCTGGAGCCCGCCATGGCCGCCGGCCTGGTCGCGGAAGGGCGGCCCGGGCGGTTCCTGTTCGTGCACGCGCTGGTGCAGGAGGCGCTGACCGAGGTGGTGCCGGTGCTGCGGCGCGCCCGGCTGCACGCCGCCGTGGCCGCCGCGATCGAGTCACGCGCCGACGGCTCCCCCGCCGGCCGGCTGGCCGCCGCCGCGCACCACTGGTTCGGGGCGATCCCGGCCGGCCACGTCGCGCGGGCCTGGCGGGCGGCGTGGCGGGCGGCCGGCGAGGCCAGCCTCCTCCGCGCGTACGACGCCGCCGTCGAGCTGCTCGAACGCGCCGTGCGGGTGGCCGGCGACGACCCGGCGTCGAGCCCGGGCGAGCGGATGGACCTGCTGCTCGCGCTGGCGGAGGCCAGGTTCGGGGCGGGCGACTCGGCGGGGCAGGAGGCCGAGCTGGCGCGGGTCCGCCGCCTGGCCAAGCAGGCCGGCGACCGGCGGCGCTGGATCGAGGCCGCGACCGGCTACGGCGGCCGGATCCTGCAGCCCTGGAAGGTCTACGGCCACTACGACGCCGAGCTGACGGCCGACCTGCTGGAGCTGGCCGCCGACGACACGCTGGAGCGCGCGGCCCGCGCGCGGGTGCTGGCCTGCCTGGCGCTCCAGACGTACTACGAGCCGGGACGGGAGCCGGCGCAGCGGGAGCGGTGGAGCGCCGAGGCGGCGCGGCTGGCCCGCCAGGAGAACGACGCCACGCTGCTCGGCCGGGTGCTGTTCGCCCGCTTCTACGCGCTGCTCGACCCCGAATCGGTGCACCACCGGCTGGAGGCGGGCGAGGAGATGGCCCGTACGGGGCTGGAGGCCGGCGACGACGAGCTGCGCACGATCGGGCTCGTCTGCCAGGGCGGCACGCTGCTGGAGCTGTGCCGGGTCCGGGAGGCCCTCGACGTGCTGGCCGAGGCGGAGCGGCTGGTCGGCCGGACGCACATGCCGTACCTGCGCATCATCCTGGGCTGGCTGCGGCTCGGCGTCGTCATCCATCAGGGCGATCTGGAGGCGGCCGAGTCGCTGCTCGCGGCCACCGCCGCCGAGCAGCGTGCCACCTCCATGTGGGGCGTCGAGTCGACCACGGCCGGCGCCGAGTACCAGGTCGCGCTCATGCGGCTGCGCCAGGGGACCGCCGGGGCGGCGCGGCCCCCGCAGGACGTCTCGCACGAGCTGCTCGACCGGTTCAACCTCGACGCGTACGCCCACTACCTGGTCGTCATGGGCCGGCTGGAGGAGGCGCGGCGGGTGCTCGGGCCGTGGGAGCGGCAGTCCCCGATCCCTCGGACGTTCGTCTACCTGTTCTGGCTGGTCGTCCGCTGCGAGGTGTGGGCGGTGCTGGGCGACCGGCGGGCCTGCGCCGACCTGTACGAGGAGGCGTCCCCGTACGCCGGCCGGATGGGCATGTCCGGGCTGAGCATGCTGATGTGGCCGGTCAGCCGGTCGCTGGCGCAACTCGCCGAGGCCCTGGGCGACACCGAGGCGGCGCGGCGGCACGCCCGGCACGCCGAGGCCGTGGAACGCGAGCTCGTTCAGCCCCACAGCGCGGCCATCCGCCTGCGGTAGCGGCCCTCCGTCAGGGTGTGCAGCAGCAGCATCGGCGCCGGCGCGTTGCCGCGCACGTGAGCCTCGGCCGCGGCCGGCAGCTCACTGGTGATCCACCCGACGAGCCGGACGAGGTTGCGCAGCCCGTACTGCTTCATCAGCGCCTTGTGCATCTCCGCGTCCTCATGCGGCGTGATGTGGGCCATCATCAGCGGGATGCCCTCGGTCTCCTCGTGCGCGAGATGCGCGCCGAGGGTGTCGGCCAGCGCGCGCAGGGCGGTGACCAGCCGCTCGCGGCCCTGCTCGGACGGGTGCGCGTCGAACGCCGCGAACGCGTCCGTGCTCTCGCGGATCCAGCGGTCGCAGGCCTCGTGCTCCGCCTCCAGGGCGTCGATCGTGCCGGCCGACCCCGGCGCCCGCTCCCGCAGCCTGGGCCAGATCGTCTCGTCCTCGGCGGTGTGGTGGTGGTGCAGGACGTACAGCACCCAGGCGTGGTGCTCACGCAGGGCGGCGATGCGGCGGCGCTCGCCGAGCGGGACGCGGGCGGTCGTGGTGAGCAGGTGGCCGAGGTCGCGGCGGAAGCCGTAGTGCGCCAGGTACATGTTGCTCATGTCGAGCGGCCCGGGTGCGGCGGCGGCCTGGCCCGGCAGCATGAGCTGCGGCACGTCCGGGTGTGCGGCGGTCCACATGGGGTGACTCCTTGTCCTCGTTGGTCGGGTCACGTCATCGTGGCCGCCCGCCCTTGACCGATCCTGGAAGATCGTCTTCAAGAACGCCTCAAGAACCCGCCGCCCCTCCTGGAGACCACCCTCAAGGACACCTCAAGAGCCGGAGGCCACCCTCAAGGACGGCTCAGGGGGCCGCCGTCACCATGGCGGCCATGACGCCTCTCCTTCCCACGGCGGCGACGTTCCGCAGTGCCGTGGTCTGCGCCTACACCTCGCTCACGCGGGACGAGCGGCCCATCACCTGGCCCGTCACCCCGTACACCGGGCACCGCACACACGCGACCACCGGGCGCAGCACGTTACGGGGTCGGGCGGGCGGTGGTGAGGAGGGTGAGGGCGGCGTCGCGGGCCAGCCGGGCCGCGTACGGTGTGCCCGGGTGCTGGTCCGCCACGACGGTGCAGCCGGTCACCAGGACGAGCCACTGCCGGGCCAGCGCGCCGGGATCGGGCACGCCCGCGCGATCGGCGATGGAGGTGAGGAGGGCGAGGCGCCGTTCGAGGTGGCGGCCGGCCACGTCGAGCTCGGGCCCGCCGTGGTGCTGGGCGCCGGCGTTGAGGAGGGCGCAGCCGCGGAAGCCGGGCTCGGCGTGCCATCCTGACAGGGCGTCGAAGACGGCGGCGAGCTGGTCGGCCGGGTCGTCGCCGGCCGCTTCGACGGCCTCGCGCAGCCACCGGGTCACCCGTTCGCTGCGGGCTTCGAGCACCGCTTCGATGAGCCCCTCCTTGGAGCCGAAGTGCCGGTAGAGCGTTTCCTTGGAGACGCCGACGGCGGTGCACAGCTCGGCCACGCCCACCCCGTCGAGCCCGCGCTCGTACAGGATCGGCATGGCCGTGTCGATGATCGCGGCCCGGGTGCGGTCGGGGTCGAGGGTGCTTCCCTTCGGTACAGGCACCCCTAGATGGTACTCATCGGTTCGATCCCTGCTATCGTACCGATCGGTTCGATCTGAGGAGGAACATCGTGCGAGCCGCTACCCCCGCCGTGACGTTCGAGAGCGGCGGCGTGACCCTCGCGGGGCTGCTGCACCTGCCGGCCGGCCCGGGCCCGCATCCCGTCGTGCTGCTCCTGCAGGGCTTCCCCGGCAACGAGCGCAGCCTGGACCTGGCGCAGGCGCTGCGCTCGGCCGGTTACGCCGCCGTGGCCTTCCACTACCGCGGCTCCTGGGGCATGGAGGGCACCTGGTCCTGGGCGAACGTCCTGGAGGACGCCGCCACCGTGGCCCGCGCGGTGCGCGCCGAGCCGTTCGCGGCCCGCTACCGGCTCGATCCGGGCCGGCTGGCGCTGTTCGGGCACAGCGCGGGCGGGTTCGCCGCGCTGATGACCGCCGCCGCCGACCCGTCCATCCCCGCCGTCGTGTCGGTGTCGGCCTTCGACTTCGGTACGGTGGCCGCCTCCCTCGACGCGCGGACCCGCGCCGCCTACGTCGAGGACTGGGACGGCGAACTGCTGCCCCTGCGCGGCACCAGCGGCGAGGCGCTGGTGGCGGAGATGGAGCGGGCGGGCGAGGCGTGGCGCCTGGCAGGCCTGGCGCCACGGCTGGCGGGCCGGCCGGTCCTGCTGATCGGAACGTCGGAGGACGCCGTGACACCGGCGGCCGTGCACCACCGGCCGCTGGTGACGGCGTACTCAGGAGCGTTGCTCGACCATCACGAGTGGGCCACCGACCACGCCCTGTCCGATCACCGGCAGCGGCTCATCGAGACGGTGCGCGGCTTCCTCGACGGCCACCTGTGACGGAGCTCAGCCCCACACCTCCTCGGCCGTCTCGACGATCAGCCGGAGCTTGGCGAACTGCTGCTCCTCCGTCAGCTCGTTGCCCTCGACGGTGGAGGAGAAGCCGCACTGCGGCGACAGGCAGAGCTGGTCGAGGTCGACGAACTTGGCCGCCTCATCGATGCGCCGCTTGAGCGCGTCCTTCGACTCCAGCTCGCCCCGCTTGGTGGTGACGAGCCCGAGCACGACCATCTTGCCGGGCGGCACGAACCGCAGCGGCTCGAAGCCGCCGGACCGCTCGTCGTCGAACTCCAGGAAGAAGCCGTCCACGTTCAGCTCGTTGAACAGCGCTTCCGCGACGAAGTCGTAGCCGCCGGAGGCGACCCAGGAGGAGCGGAAGTTCCCGCGGCACATGTGGGTGGTGATCGTCATGCCGGCCGGCTTGGCGGCGAGGGCGGCGTTGATCTGCTTGATGTAGCGCAGGTGCAGGTGCTCGGCGTCGTCGCCGCGCTCGGCCAGCTCGGCCCGCTGCGACGGGTCGTTGAGGTAGGCGAGGCTGGTGTCGTCGAACTGCAGGTAGGTGCAGCCGAGCGCGCCGATCCTGCGCACCTGCTCGGCGTAGGCGGCGCTGAGGTCGCGCCAGAACTCCTCGACGTCCGGGTACACGCCGGGGTCGATGGAGGCGGGACCGCCCCGGTAGTGCACCATGCTGGGCGACGGGATGGTCAGCTTGGGCACCACGCCCTCGCCGACGGTGTCACGCAGGAAGGCGAAGTCGTCGGCGAAGATGGGCTCGCTGAGCCGGATCCGGTCGTGCACGCGCAGCGCCGCGGGGGTGAACTCGATGTCGCCCTGCTGGTTGTGGAAGCGGACGGTGATCTGCTCGTCGGCGGCCTGGCCGATGCCGTCGAGCCGGTAGATGAAGTCCATGTGCCAGGAGGCGCGGCGGAACTCGCCGTCGGTGGCGCTGCGCAGCCCGGCGTCGCGCTGTTTGCGCACCACGTCCCTGATGGCCGCGTCCTCGGCCTCGCGCAGCGCGTCGCCGGTCAGTGTCTCGCGGGCGCGCAGCAGCTCGGCCGGGCGGAGCAGGCTGCCGACGTGGTCGGCGCGGAAGGGCGGTGTGGTACGCGTCGTCATGGTCATCCTCCATAGAGCTTTCTCAGCGGGGCCTTGAGGAGCTTGCCCGCCGCGTTCTTAGGCAGTTCAGGCACGAATTCCAGATATTTCGGGACTTTGTAGCGGGCCAGGCGGCCGTCCAGGTGCTTCAGCAGGTCGTCGGGCGAGGCCGTCGCGCCGGGGCGGAGCACCACCAGGGCCTTGCCCACCTCGCCCCACTTCTCGTCCGGCACGCCGATCACCGCGCACTCGGCGACCGCGGCGTGCTCGTACAGGGCGCTCTCCACCTCGGCGGGATAGATGTTCTCGCCGCCAGAGATGATCATGTCCTTGACGCGGTCGGAGATGCGCACGTACCCGTCCTCGTCGGCGACGCCGATGTCCCCCGAGCGGAACCAGCCGTCGGCCGACAGCACCTCGGCGCTCTCCTCCGGTCGCCGCCAGTAGCCGGGCATCACGTTCGGGCCCTGCACGTACAGCTCGCCCGGCTCGCCGGGCGCGGCGGGCGAGCCGTCGGGCGCGACGAGCCGCACGTCGGAGAAGAAGCACGGCACCCCGGCCGAGCCGGCCTTGTCGCGCGAGCGGTCCGCGCCGAGGAACAGCGCGCCGGGCGCGGTCTCCGTCATGCCGTACCCCTGCATGAACGCCAGCCCGCGCTCCAGGTACGTCTGGATCAGCGGCTGCGGCACCGGCGCCCCGCCGCACAGCAGGTGCCGCAGGCTCGACAGGTCGGCGCCCGCCCAGCGCGGCGAGGCGGCGAGGAACTGGAACATCGTCGGCACCCCGGCGATCAGCGTCACCCGCTCGGCCTCGATCAGGTCGAACGCGCGCTCCACGTCGAACGACGGCTCCAGGATGGCCCGCCCGCCCTTGAGCACGGTCGGGAGCAGCGCCTGCCCCAGCGCCGCGATGTGGAACAGCGGCGCCCCGATCAGCGCCACCTCGTCGTGCGCCAGCGGCACGTCCACGAGCAGGTTGACCGTGTTCCAGGTGAGGTTGGCGTGGGTGAGCATGGCGCCCTTGGGCCGGCCCGTGGTGCCCGACGTGTACATGATCAGGCACACGTCGTCCTGGCTCACGGGCTCGTCGATCGGCTCGGGCGAGCCCGAGGCGAGCAGCGCCTCGTAGTCGGCGGCCCGCAGGTGGCGCCCGGCAGCCCCTCGCCGTCCCGCTCCTCGCCGAGCACGAGCAGCGCCGGGTCGGCGTCCTCCAGGATGAAGCGCAGCTCCGGCCCGGCCAGCCGGGTGTTGAGCGGCACGAACACGGCGCCGAGCAGCCCGGCCGCGAACAGCGTCTCCACCATCGCGGGCTGGTTGGCCCCGAGGAAGGCGACCCGCTCGCCGCGCCGCACGTCGAGCGCGGAGGCCAGCCTGTTCACGCGTTCGCGCAGGTCACGATAGGTGTAGTGGTGATCCTTGTACGACAGCGCGACCGCGTCGGGCGTCATGCGTGCCCTGCGCGCCGGCCACGAGCCAATCCCCTGATTACGCATTCGGCGACTCCCGGGACCCAAGTTAGGCCACTATGCGATTGCTGTCACCGTTCTGCCCAACTTTCGTCGGGAACGGTGTCGAGCAGCCCCGCCACGATCCTGGCCGCCTCCGGCCTGAACCGCTCGTGCAGCGTATGACAGACCCGCTGCGCCTTCTCGGCGGGCCAGTCGTGCGGCAGGTAGCGCAGCGGCAGCCGCGGGTCGGTCCTGATGATCTGCAGCCAGCCGGTGAGCAGCATCAGCGAGCGCGCCAGGTCGTCGGGCGCCTCGGGCGCAGGGTCGGCCCGGTCCCAGCGGCGCAGGAACGACCGGTAGCGCTCGCCGAGGCCGGCCAGGTCGTACGCCTCCCCGACGAGCGTCTGCATGTCGGTGGGCCGGCGCGGCTCGGCGGCGAACACCTTCACGCCCGCGCCCAGGTCCTCGAGCACCCCGGTGGCGTCCACCTCGCCAGGAGCGATCCACAGGCCGTTCTGCAACGGCCCGAACCCGGCCCAGACCAGCCGCGAGCGCAGCTCGTGCCGCTGCCGCTGCCACGACTCGGGCAGCGAGAAGCCGATCAGCGTCCACCTGTCCTCGTCGGCGTCGTTGACCACGCCGCTGTGCCAGATGCGCCGCTCGCCGTCCCTTAACACCTCGTCGCTGGTCGGGGTGAGGCCGAAGTACATGCGCCGGCCCGAGCGCTGGCGCCGCAGCAGCCCGCGCCGCACCATCCGGGTCAGCGTCGAGCGGGTGGCCTCCTCCGAGATGCCCACCTTGCCGAACGCCTCGATGAAGCTCTGCGAGGAGACGCAGATCCCGCGACCGTGTACGTGGTCTCCGAGGAAGGTGAGAATCACCGATTGAGGCCGCATAACAGCTTGTCTCCGGAAATTAGGCACTCTATTGACAGCCGTAATGTACCTGCCTACTTTTGGGGCCACCCGGCCCAGGAGGTCCTGATGCGCAGGTTTCTTCCGTCCCTGGTCTGCCTGTCCTTAGTGGTGACGGCGTGCGGCAGCGGGGGCGGGTCCGGCAACACCCCGCAAGACCCCGTCAAGGTGGGCCTCATCGTCTCCCTGACCGGCAACTACACGCCGCTCGGCAGCGAGGACAAGAAGGCCGTGGAGCTGGCCGTCGAGCAGGTCAACGCGCAGGGCGGCCTGCTGGGCCGCAAGGTGGAGCTGGTCACGCGCGACGACAAGACCGCCCCCGACCAGGGCATCGTGGCCTACAACCAGATCAAGGGCGAGATCGACGCGCTGATCGGGCCGGTGTTCTCCAACTCGGCGCTGGCCGTCGAGCCGCTCGCGCAACGCGACAAGATGCCGTACCTGTCGCTGGCCCCGGCGCAGGAGCAGGTCGAGCCGATCAAGTCGTACATCTTCGTCACCCCCGCCCTGTCCAGCATGTACGCCGAGCGCTACCTCCAGTACATCCAGGCCAAGGGCATCAAGACGATCGCCGTGGCCTGGGACTCCAAGAGCGCGTACTCGGTCTCCGGCCACAAGTCCATGGTCGCGCTGGCCCCCAAGTACGGCGTCACGATCGCCGTGGACGAGCCGTACGAGACCACCACCTCCGACTTCAGCCCCATGTTCACGCACGTGCGCGACTCCAAGGCCGAGGCGCTGGTCTTCTGGGGCTCCGGCGCGCCGGGCGTGACGGCCGCCAAGCAGTACGTGGCCTCCGGGCTCAAGACGCCGCTGTTCCTGACCGCGTCGCAGGCCAGCAAGCTGTGGCTGGAGCCGATGGGCGCCCAGGCCGAGGGCATGACCGTGCAGAGCGCGATCGGCGTCGTCGGCGACCACCTGCCCGCCGGCAAGCAGAAGCAGGTCATCGACCAGATGGCCGGGCCGTACAAGCAGAAGCACGGCTACCCGCCGCCGCAGTTCGCCCAGGACGGCTACAGCGCCTCGCTGCTGCTGTTCGAGGCGATCAGGAAGGCGGGCAGCACCGACAAGACCAAGGTGCAGCAGGCACTGGAGACCATGGACCTGATCACCCCGAACGGCCGCTTCCGCTACTCCCCCACCGACCACTCCGGGCTGTCCCCCGAGTTCATCTCGGTCAACACGGTGAAGAACGGGCAGTTCGTCCCCACCGAATGGGCCAAGGAGCAGCTCACCAAGACCGTCAACGCGCAGGGGTAGGAGCCGCGTGCTGAATGTCAGCGGGGTCTCCCGTTCCTTCGGGGGCGTCTACGCCGTCCGCGACGTCTCGCTGAGCGTCGCGGACGGCGAGGTCTGCGGCGTCATCGGCCCGAACGGCGCCGGCAAGTCCACCCTGTTCAACCTGATCACCGGGCACCTGGCCGCCGACCACGGCCGCATCTCCTTCCTCGGGCAGCGCGTGGACCGGCTCGCGCCGCACCGCAGGGCCCGGATGGGCATGTCGATCGTCTTCCAGGCGGCCCGCGTGTTCCGCGGCATGACGGTCGAGGAGAACGTCATGGTGGGAGCGCACGGGCACACGCGGGCCGGGTTCGCCGCGGCGGCGCTGCGGCTGCCCCGGCACCAGGCCGACGAGCGCGAGATCGCCGCCGAGGCCGCCGACGCCCTGGCGCGCGTGGGGCTGGCCGAATGGGCGGACCGGCCCGCCGACCTGCTGCCGATCGGCCAGCAGCGGGCGCTGCAACTCGCCCGCGCCCTGTGCGCGCGGCCCCGGCTCCTGCTCCTCGACGAGCCCGCCTCCGGGCTGCGCGCCGAGGAGCGCGAGCGCCTCGCCACGCTCGTGGAGGAGCTGCGGGCGGCCGGGCTGACGATCCTGCTCATCGAGCACGACGTGGGGTTCGTGACCCGGCTGGCCGACCGCGTCGTGGTGCTCGACCTCGGGCGGGTCATCGCCGACGGCCCGCCCGCCGAGATCCGCTCCGACCCGGCGGTGCTGGCCGCCTACCTCGGACAGGCCTCATGATCGACGTCCAGGACCTGGTGGTCTCGTACGGCACCGCGACCGCGCTGGAGCACGTCACGCTCACCGTCGGCAAGGGCGAGATGGTGGCCCTGCTCGGCCCGAACGGCGCCGGCAAGTCCACCCTGGCCAACACGCTGGCCGGGCTGATCCGGCCCGCGTCCGGCACCGTGCGGGTCGGCGGGCGGCTCGCGCTCATCCCCGAGGGCCGCCAGCTCTTCCCCGACCTGACCGTCGCCGACAACCTCGCGCTGGGCGGCTGGCGCTCCGGGCAACGCGACCCCTCCCCCGTCTACGAGCTCCTGCCCCGCCTGGCCGAGCTGGCCTCCCGCCGCGCCGGGGTGCTGTCCGGCGGCGAGCAGCAGATGGTCGCCTTCGGCCGGGCCATGATGTCGCGCCCCGACGCGCTCGTCGTGGACGAGCTGTCACTCGGCCTCGCCCCCGCCGTCACCGCCGACCTCGCCGCGCACCTCGCCGAGCTGAACCGCACGCAAGGGCTGACCGTGCTGCTCATCGAGCAGAACGCGCGGCTGGCGTTCGAGCTGTGCCGGCGGGCGTACGTGCTGGAGTCCGGGCGGGTGGTCACCGGGGGCGACAGCGCCGAGCTGGCCGGCGACCCGCGCGTGGCCAGCGCGTACCTGGGCGGGGCGATCACATGAGCAGGCGATCACCCCTCACGAGAGGTCACATGAGCAGGGCGGTCACATGAGCAGGGCGGTCACATGAACGGCGGCAAGGGGGCGGCCCGACCATGAGCGCCTTCCTCACCTACCTCCTCAACGGGCTCGCGGTCGGCTCGGCCATCGCGCTCATCGCCAGCGGCCTGGTCGTCATCCACCGCGTCACCGGCGTCGTCAACTTCGCCCAGGGCACGTTCGCCGTCGTCGCGGGGCTGTGCACGTCCTCGCTGCTAGGGCTGGGCGTCCCGCACGGGGTCAGCGAGGTGGCCGCCGTCCTGGCCGCGGCCCTGGCGGGGCTGCTGACCGGCCTCGCCGCCGTCGGCAGGCCCGGCACCAGCCCGCTGTCGTCCCTGATCGTCACGCTCGGCGTGGGCGTGCTCGCGTACGCGGTGGAGATCGTCCTGTGGGGCGACCAGCCGCGCTCGGCGCCCGGCCTGGCCGGCTCGGTGACGCTGGCCGGAGCCCGCATCCAGACCCAGCACCTGCTCGTCATCGGCGTCGCCGCGGCGGCCTTCGCGCTGCTCGCGCTCTTCTTCGGCCGCACCTACCTCGGCAAGGCCCTGACCGCGTGCGCCTCCAACCCGTACGCCGCCCGCGTCGTCGGCATCGACGTGCGGCGGATGGGGCTGCTGGCGTTCGCGCTGGGCGGGCTGCTCGGCGGCATCGCCGGAGTGCTGGTCACACCGCTGCGGCCGATCTCGTTCGACACCGACGTCACGCTCATCGTCAACGGCTTCGCCGCCGCCGTCTTCGGCGCCCTCACCCGGCCCGTCGTCACGCTCGCCGGCGCGCTGCTGCTCGGCGTCGCCGAGACCATGGCCGCCGGCTACGGCTACGGCGCGCACCAACTGGAGGTCGCGCTGGGTCTCATGCTCGTCGTCATGATCGTGCAGGCCGGCCGCCGCCCGGCCATCTCCCAGGAGTCCGCGTGACCAGGCGGCTGGGGCTCGCCGCCGGCCTGCTGGTCGCCGCCGTCACGCTCGCCCTGCCCGCCGTCCTGGACGACAGCGCGCTGGCCGTCTACATCCTGCTCGGCCTGGCCGCCATGGTCACCGTCGGGGTGTCGCTGCTCATGGGGTACGCGGGCCAGGTGTCGCTCGGCCAGGGCGCCTTCTACGCCATCGGCGCCTACACCGCGGCCCTGCTCGCCCTGAACGGCGCTCCCCCGCTCCTGGGCCTGGTGGCCGCCCCCGTGGCCGCCGCGCTGTCGGCCCTGCTCATCGGCGTCCCGCTGCTCCGGCTGCGCGGCCACCACCTGGCCTTCGCCACCCTCGCCATGCAGCTCATCCTGCTGTCGCTGGCCGGACAGCTCGACTTCACCGGCGGCGACATCGGCCTCCAGGGCATCCCCCAGTTCTCTGTGGGCGCGTTCGAGGCGAGCAGCGCGTCCGTCTACGCGTACCTGACCTGGGCCGGCCTCGCCCTCGTCATGCTGATCACCCACAACGTCATCACCTCCCGCCCCGGCCGCGCCCTGCGCGCCCTGGCCACCAGCGAGATCGCCGCCGCCTCCGCGGGCATCCCCGTCGGACGCTACAAACTGGTCGTCTTCGCCCTCTCGGCCACGTTCGCCGGCCTCGCCGGCGGGATCTACTGCTTCTACACCGGGTACGTGGCGCCCGGCTCGTTCCCCGTGCTCATCTCCATCCAGTACATCGTGATGGCCGTGGTCGGCGGCCTCGGCACCATCTGGGGCGCCGTGGCCGGCGCCGCCGCGATCACCCTGCTGGTCCAGGGGCTCGACCGGCTGGCGTCGCTGCCGGGCATGCCGAGTTACGCGCCCAGCGTCCTGTCGTACGCGGTGTACGCGCTCGTCCTCATCGTGGTCGTCCTGTTCATGCCCCACGGCCTCGTCCCGGCCGTCTCCCGCCGCCTGTCGAGGAGGCGGGCGGAGGTCCCGTATCGGTGAAATCACCGGTCTCTCTTCAAGTCCTGACATCTGCGCGTAACACTGACGACGTGTCTCCTGACAAGCCTCCGTTACGCGGCCGGGGCGAGGAGGAACGCGCCCTGCTGCAGCTGCTCGACCGCGCCCGCGAAGGCGCCGGCGGGGCGCTGCTCCTCGTCGGTGCGCCCGGCATGGGCAAGACGGCGCTGCTCGACCTGGCCGCCGCCCACGCCGGCCCCGAGTTCCGCGTGCTGCGGGTCTCCGGGGTGGAGGCGGAGTCGCGGCTGCCGTACGCCGGGCTGCACGGCCTGCTGCGACCGGTCGCCGCGCACGCCTCCGCCCTGCCCGACGCGCAGGCGCGGGCCCTGCTTTCGGTGCTGGAGTCCGGTGCCCTGGATTCCGGTACGGGCGCCGGCGGGCTCGCGTTGCCCGCGGCGGTGCTCGGCCTGCTGTCGGCGGTGGCCGCCGGGCAGCCGGTGCTGGCCTGCGTGGACGACGTGGACCTGCTGGACGCGGACAGCCGGGACGTGCTGTCGTTCGCGGCCAGGCGGATCGCGGGCGAGCGGGTGGCGCTGCTGTTCACGGCCGGAGAGGGCCGGCCGTCGGCGATGCCGTGCACGGCCGGAGACAGCGAACGGCCGGTGATGTCGCCCGCGGCCGGAGAAGGCGAGCGGTCGGCCATGCCGGGGGTCCCCGTGCGCACGCTGGGCGGGCTGGACGGGGCGGCCGTGCGGGAGCTGGCTGATGACGTGGCTCGCGATCCGGCGGTGGGCAAGGTGGCGGAGGATCTGCTCGCCGCGCTGGACCACATCGCCAGGGGCAACCCCCTCGCTCTGGCCGAGCTGATCGGCGCGCTCACCCCCGACCAGCTCGCCGGCCTGGCCGCGCCGCCCGTGGCGCTGCCCAGGGGCGGGCGGGCGTGGCGGGGGCACGCGCGGCGGCTCGCGGCCCTGCCCGGCGAGGCGCAGCGGCTGCTCCTGTTGATCGCCGCCGACCCCGGGCTCGACCTGCCCACGCTGATCCGCGCGGCCCGCCCCTCGTGCGCGCTGACGGTGCTGGAGCCGGCCGAGCGGGCGGGCGTCCTGCAGTCCACCGGCGACCGGTACGACTTCCGCGACCCGGCCATGCGCGGCGTCGTCTACTACGGCGCGTCCCTCCTGAGGCGGCGCAGCGCCCACCGGCTCCTGGCCGCGCTGCTGGCGGACGAGCGGCCCGAGCCGCCCCGGCTGCGGCTGGCCTGGCACCGGGCGTGCGCGCTCGACGGCCCGCCCGCCGCCCTGGCCGACGACCTCGCCAAGGCCGCGCTCGACGCCCGTCCCGCGTACACGCATCCCGAGCCGTACCTGGCGCTGGAACGCGCGGCGGAGCTCACCGACCCGCACGACCCGGCCAAGGCCGAGCGGCTGGCCGCCGCCGCACGGTATGCGTGGGTGGCCGGACACCCGCAGGTGGCCCGTTCGCTGCTGGCCCGGCTGCGCAACCTCAGGGCGCCCGACGAGCTGCGCGCCCACGTCCAGCTCCTGCACGGCAGCCTGGAGCTGCTCGGCGGCGAGACCGGCAGCGCCCGCGAGGAGCTGCTCGCGGCGGCGGGCTGGCTCCTGGAGAGCCACCGCATGCTGGGGGTGCGCGCGCTGGTGCGGGCCGCCGACGCCAGCTACCGGGCGGGCGACAACCGCGCGTTCATCGCGATCGCCCGCCAGGCCGCCGCCCTGCGACGGCCGGACGAGACGGTGCCGACGCAGCTCATGTTCGAGTACCTCGCCGGGATGGCCTCCACGTTCAGCGGCTCGCACCAGGAGGCGGCGGCGCCGCTGCGGCGGGTGGTGGAGCTGGCAGAGTCGGTACGCGACCCGTCCGTGCTGGTGTGGGCGTGCGTGGCCAGCATGCTGCTCGGCGAGGACGCGACCGCGCACCGGCTGTCGGCCCGCGCCATCGAGGCGGCCCGGGTGCGCGGCGCGGTGTCGGCCATGCCGCAGCTCCTGGAGTACATGATCTACCCGGAGATCTGGATGGGCCGTTACGCCGCCGTGGCCGCGACGGCCGCGCAGGGCCTGCGGCTGGCGCAGGAGACCGGCCAGCTCAACATGGCCGCCCAGCACCTGGCCTGGCTGGCGATCACGGCGGCCGTGGAGGGCGACCAGGAGACGTGCCGGGCGCGCGCCGACGCGGCCATCGACCTGGCCAGTGCCCACGACCTGGGCATCGCGGGCGCGATCGGCAACTGGGCGCTGGCCTACCTGGACCTGGCCGGAGGCCGCCCCGCCGACGCGGCGAACCGGCTGCGGGCCGAGCGCCGCACCAACAACCACGTCGTCATCCGGGTCATGGCCACGCCGCACTTCATCGAGGCGTGCGCGCGTACCGGCGACCACGAGGCGGCCGGGGCCGCGCTGCGCGTGATGGAGCGGTGGGTGGGCAGCACGCGCAGCCCGGACCTGCGGGCGCTGGTGTCCCGCTGCCGCGCGCTGCTGGCCGGGCCCGGCGAGGCGGAGGAGCTGTTTAAGGAGGCGCTCGACCTGCACGGGCAGGGGGTGTACGAGTTCGAGGCGGCACGTACGAGACTCCTGTACGGGAGCGCGCTGCGGCGCGACCGGCGGCCCGGCGCGGCCAGGACGCACCTGCACGCGGCCCTGGAGACGTTCGAGCGGTACGGCGCCCGCCTGTGGACCGAGCAGGCCAGGGCCGAGCTGCGCGCCTCCGGCGACTCGGTGCGCCCCGCCTTCGACGCGACGACCGGCCAGCTCACGGCGCAGCAGCTGCAGATCGCCCGCATGGTCGCCGAGGGCGCCACCAACAAGGAGGTGGCCGAGCAGCTGTTCCTGAGCCGCCGCACCGTCGAGCACCACCTCAGGAACATCTTCAGCCGCCTCGGCATCCGCTCCCGCGTCGAACTGGTCAGGCTCATGACCTGAATTCAGGACCGGTGATTTCACCGATGCACGGCTTACTGCTCATCCGAACAATGGCCACAGAAAGCAGTCACCCCCCGATGAGCAGGGAGTATGACGACGTGCAGCTATCCACCCCCCGGTTCGGCGCGCGAACGTTGACCAAGCTCGCCCTCACCGTCTCACTGGTCGGCGGCGCCCTGATGGCCGCCTCCCCCGCCCAGGCTCAGGGTCCGTACGAGCGCGGCCCCGACCCCACGGACGCCATCCTCGAGGCGGGCCGCGGCCCGTTCTCGACCTCGCAGACCAGCGTCTCCTCGCTGAGCGTCAGCGGCTTCGGCGGCGGCACCATCTATTACCCGACCGACACCAGCCAGGGCACGTTCGGCGCGATCGCGATCTCGCCCGGGTACACGGCCAGGTGGTCGAGCCTGGCGTGGCTCGGCCCGCGCATCGCCTCGCACGGCTTCGTCGTGATCGGCATCGAGACCAACACGATCTACGACCAGCCCGCCAGCCGGGGCCGCCAGCTCCTGGCGGCGCTCGACTACCTGGTCGAGGACAGCTCGGCCACGGTACGCAGCCGCATCGACCCGTCGCGGCTCGCCGTCGCCGGGCACTCGATGGGCGGCGGCGGCACCCTGGAGGCGGCCAACGACCGGCCGTCGCTGCAGGCCGCCGTGCCGCTCGCGCCCTGGAACCTGACGAAGTCGTGGACGGGGGTGCGCGTGCCCACGATGATCATCGGTGGCGAGGCCGACACCGTCGCCCCGGTGGCCACGCACTCGGAGCTGTTCTACTCCAGCATCCCGGCCTCCTCGGAGAAGGCGTACCTGGAGCTGAACAACGCCAGCCACTTCTTCCCGCAGACCACCAACACCACGATGGCCAAGTCGATGGTGGCCTGGCTGAAGCGGTTCGTCGACGACGACACCCGCTACGAGCGGTTCCTGTGCCCGCCGCCCAGCGGGCTGTCGATCGAGGAGTACCGCCACACCTGCCCCAGCTCGTGACGACCTGATCCGCCGATGGCGGCCGTCTGCCCGCGGCCGCCATCGGCCTTCCTACGCTGTGGCTTGCCACGCCTTGCCCGCGAGGGCGGCGTCGAGGGGCGTGCCGGTCACGTTCGCCGCCCAGTTCGCCATCGTCGTGAACGCGGCCTGCGCGATCACCTCCAGCACCTGCTCCCGCGAGTACCCGGCGGCCAGCACCGCGGCGAGGTCGTCCGCCGCCACCAGCCCGCCGGTGCGCAGGATCGCCCCGGTGAACGCGGACAGCGCGCTGACCTGCTCGCCCTTGCCCTCTCGCAGCGCCTCGATCACCTCGGGCGCCAGGCCCGCCCGCTCGGCGAACACGGTGTGCGCGGCCACGGACCAGGCGCACCGGTTCGCCACGCTGACCGTGAGCCCGACCACCTCGCGCTCGGCGGGGCTCAGCGCGGACTGCCGCAGCGCCCGCTGCAACTGGTTGAACCCGTCGATCGCGGCCGGGGCCGCCGCGAGGCTCCCCGCCAGGTTGGGCACGAACCCCACCCGCTGCCGCAGCTCGTCCAGCGGCTGCCGGGACGCCTCGGGCGCCGATTCGACGGTGTGCACGGTGAAGACGGTCATCTCGTCCGACCTCCGTGGGAGGGCCAGGAGCACGTCCCCTGGCCGGGCTCCTCACTGTCGGCGGCCCGGCGCCGCGTTCCAATTCCCTCCGGGGGAAGTGCGTGCGGGCGCGCGGCGTCGTTCACTGTGAGGGTGAGCACCCCACTCGGCGATCTGCTGCGCCACTGGCGGCGGGTACGGCGGATGAGCCAGCTCGCCCTGGCCCACCACGCGCAGGTCTCGCCGCGCCACCTCAGCTTCGTCGAGAGCGGCCGCTCCACCCCCAGCCGCGAGTGGATCATGGGTTTGGCCGGCGCGCTCCAGATCCCGCTGCGCGAACGCAACGACCTGCTGCTCGCGGCCGGCTACGCCCCCGCCTACCGCGAAACGGGCATTGCCGAGCCGACGATGGCCACGATCAGGGCGGCCCTGGAGCGCGTCCTGACCCATCACGAGCCGTATCCGGCCGTGGTCATGGACCGCCACTGGAACATCACGCAGGCCAACCACCCCGCCGAGGTCATGTTCGGCTACTTGCGCGCCACCCCGCCCGCGACCGCCTCCGCCAACGTGATCAGGCTCATGTTCGACCCCGCGAGCTGCGCCCGCACGTCGCCAACTGGGACGAGGTGGCCCCCGCTCTCATCCAGCGCGTGCACCGCGAGGCGGTCGGCGGCCTCCCGGACGCCACCACCCGCGCCCTGCTGGAGGAGATCCTGCCTCCCGACCGGCGCGGGCCCGACCTCAGAGCCCCGCTCCTGCCGGTCGTCCCGGTCACCTTCGCCAAGGACGGCCTGACCGTCAGCTACTTCTCCATGATCACCACCGTCGGCACCCCGCAGGACGTCACGGCCCAGGAACTGCGCGTGGAGAGCTTCTACCCGGCCGACCCCGCCACGGAGAAGCACCGGTGGGCATGAACCGCATAGCGTAGCCCTGTGACGTTCACGACATCCCCCGCCTCCGCCGCCGACGCCGACGCGGTGGGCGAGATCCACGCGGAGTCCTGGAGGGCCGCCAACGCGCCCTTCTTCGCGCCGCGGTTCTTCGCCGACGCCCTGCGGCACCGCCGCACCAAGTGGCACGACGTCCTGGCGTCCGAGGACAAGAACACCGTTCTGCTCGCCTTCCTGGACGGCCGCCCGCTGGCCTTCTCCTACTTCGGCCCCTCGGCCGCCCACCCGGGCTCCGTGGAGATCTACGGCTTCTACGGCCATCCGGACGGCTGGGGCAGCGGCATCGCCTCGGCCCTGATGACCGCGACCCTCGACCGCATCCGCGCGGACGGCTTCGGCCACGTTCACCTGTGGACGCTGCGCGACACCCCGCAGTCGCGCCGCTTCTACACCAAGAGCGGCTTCACCGAGTCCGGCACCGTGCGCACCCACGACTACGGCGACGGCAACCCGCTCCCCCAGGTCGAGTACGAGCTGAGGTTTCCGGCCTAGGCGTGCTGCCTGCGCACCATCTCGCTGATCCAGACGGGCGCGAACGGGGACGTGCAGCCCGGCGACGTCGGGTAGTCCTTGAGCACCTGGAGGCGTTCACCGATGTCGACGGCGCGGGCGCGGTGCTCGGCGTGCTCGATGCCGATCTGCGCCAGGCAGTGGTTCATCGCCCACTGCAGGCGGTCGGGGGCGTCCTTCATCTCGGCCTCGATCACGTCGAGCAGCCCCGGCAGGTCGAGGCCCTCGGGCTTCTTCGCCACCCGTTCGGTCGTCAGCGCCCACCCGGCGCTGGCCACCACCGGGTCAGGATCGGCGGACCAGGCCACGCGCAGCTCCTCCGCGTGCGGACTCTTCTTCACCACGTAACTGACCAGCCAGTCGTGCACCTTGGGCGGGCGCGCCTGGCGGATCATGGTGTCCAGCTCGTCCCGCCCGAACGCCTTCGGCCGGCAGATCAGCAACGCCAGCAGGCGCGCGGCGGTGTCGCCGGTCTCCCAGAGCTGCCGGGCCAGCTCCTGCTGGGTCTTCAGGCGCTTGGCGAGGGCGCGCAGCTTGCCGAGGTTCACGCCGTGGTCGTCGCCGTGCCGCTCGTTCACCTCCCGGATCCGCGGATCCTCCAGCGCGGCCAGCTCGGCCATCACCTCAGCCACCGTCTCCCCGGTCACCGGCTTTCCCGCCACCGTCGCCCCGGTCACCGTCTTCCCAGCCTCCGTCGCCCCGGCCACCTCTGCCTCCCGCCGTCGTCGTCCCGGCTGAGAGCCTATGCGGTGCGGTGCCCCACCAGCACTAGCACCGAAATTGACGGTGCCGTTGGTTAGGGTCCGGCGCATGGCCGTTCGACCCACCACCCACTGGCGCGAGAACGTCGCCGAGGAGGCCCGCCTGGTCGCCTCGGGCGAGCTCGACCCCGCCGACGCGTACGCCGCGGAGCTGTTCCCCGAGTCCATGCTGCTCGGCACCGACGAGGTCCTGTCCCGCTTCGAGGCCGACCTCGCCGCGCTGTCGGCCCCCTCCGACGAGGAGGTGTTCGCGGCCGTCGAGCGGGCGGTGCTCGCCCTCAACCAGGTGAACGAGCAGCACGGCGAGGCCGCCTACGAAACCGGCGAGCGCGAACACCTGTGCGCCTTCATCGAGGAGTCGATCGTCGAGGCCGGCATCGACGTCGACGCGTTAGCGGCCCGCCACGGCCTGACCCGCCACGAGATCACCGACAAGTGGCGAGAGTGGTGAACGACGTTCGCGTGCCCTGAACGCCGTTTAATCAAGCTGAACGGTGATCGTTGTTCGAGTACGGTGTGGAAGTGCCTCTCTCAGACTCCGCCGACGGCTCAGTGTGGCTGCGCCGCGAGCGCCCGCTTCGCGACCGCCGGCTCAGCCGCGCCCACATCGTGGGCGCCGCCGTCCCCGTGCTGGACACCGAGGGGCACCGGGGCCTCTCCATGCGCCGGATCGCCACCGACCTCGGAGTGACGGCCGGCTCTCTCTACTGGTACGTCCGCACCAAGGACGACGTGCTGGAGCTGGCGCTCGACCGGGTGCTCGGCGAGGTGAACGCCGACCCCGAGGAGCCCGACTGGCGGCACGGGCTGGCCGCGCTCGCCCGCAACACCCGCGCGATGCTGCTGCGCCACCGCTGGGCGCTGCTGGAGCTGACCGTCCGGCCCAACCTGGGCCCCAACGCCTTCACGCTGGCCGAGACGGGCCTGCACCTCCTGTCCAGGGCCGGCTTCGCCGACGCCGACCTCGACGCCGCCATGGCCACGGTCAACGACCAGGTGGTGGGCGCCGTGATCGCCGAGGTCGCCTGGCGCGACACGCTGACCCGCATGCGGGAGAGCGGCGCGGAGTGGACCCAGCACGCCACCACGGCGTACCTGCGCGACGTCGCCGCCCGCCACCCGCTCCTGGCCCACCGCATGGCCGCCGGCAAGGGGGCCGACGTGGAGCGAGACAGCGAACGCCGCTTCGAGTTCGCCCTGAGCTGCCTGCTGGCGGGGTTGTCGGCAACCTGCGACGCGACAATCCCGAGCGAACACCCCCAAGCAGCACCCGCAGCCCGCTGACCACCGGCCGCCGCTCACAGGCGAACGACCGCCGGAGACCACTCACGGCCGACCGACGCGCGCGAGCGGCCAGCCGACGAAAGCCGCTCACCGGCGGGCAGCGAAGACCGATCACCAGCAGCCGACGCGCGCGAGCGGGCAGCCAACGGAGGCCGTTCATCGGCGGCCGACGGGCACGAGCGGCCCGCCGACGCGGGCGAGCGCCCGGCCGATGGAGGCCCTTCAGCGGCAGCCTGGCCCAAGCGAGCGGCCCGCCGACAGAGGCAGCTCACCAGCCGCCACGGGCGCGAGCGTGCGGCCGGCGGAAGCCGATCACCGGCGGACGGCCGGCGCGGGCGGGTGGGCGAGGCTGGGCGGGTGCCGGGAGGGGCTCTACTCGTCAGCCGATGGTGGGGCGGTGTTGCCCTTGACGCATCTCAGCACGAGGAACACGGGGAACCTGGCGGCATCCGGACGTTTCGCGGCCCACTCGGGGGCGGGCTCGGGCTCCGCCATCTCATCCACCCACAGGTCGTGGCGGCGCAGGGTGTTGACGTACGTCGAGAGCGTGCGGTGGTTCGCGCCCACCTGGCGGCGCAGCGACGACAGCTCGCCGTCGGCCCGCCACCACCCCTCGTCGTAGTAACGCCCGTCACCGCCCGCCCACGACCCCGACACCCCTGTGCCGCCGGGGAAGCAGGGGTGCAGGATCGAGCACATGAAGACGCCGCCGGGCCGGAGGGCCGCGGCGGTGGTGGCCACGGCGCCCTCCAGGTCGTCGATGTCGGACAGCCCGAAACTGCACACCACGGCGTCGAACACCCCGAGCTCCCGCACCGAGCCCGCCCCCGCCGAAACGGTGGCGTCGGCGTGGAGGTAGCGGATGCCGAGCGGGGATTCGCGTTCGGCCGCCTCCGCCTTCGCGATCAGCGCGGCCGAGAGGTCGGCGCCCACGACCGAGGCGCCGCGCCGGGCGAGTGCCCGGCTGATGCGCCCGTGGCCGCAGGCGAGGTCGAGGACGCGCCGCCCGGCCACCGGCTCGGCCAGGGAGAGCAGGCGGCGCGCGGCGGGGTCGTCGACGGTGTCGGTCCAGCCGGCCGCGTAGAAGTCGGCGATCTCGTCGTACCGGGCGGTGCCTGCCATGCCCCGACCTTAGGCGAGCCGGCGGTGGCGGCAGAAGGGGTGTTCATCGAGCGCGGAATCGGCGTCCCGCCAGCCAGAACAGGGCGAGGGCGATCAGCTCGACGGCGGCGGCCACGGCGGGCAGCCAGCCGCTGCCGTGCCCGGCGAGCACCAGCCCGCCCACCGCGCCCCCGCCGGACACGCCGGCGTAGACGGCGCTGCTGTTGAGCGCGAGCGCCTGCGGCCCGGCCGGGCCGGCCAGGGCGAGCAGGCGGGTCTGGGCGGGCGGCGGGATCCACCAGGACACGCCCGCCCACACGGCCAGGAGGGGCAGCAGCGCCGGCAGCGGCACGGGCCGCAGGAGCAGGCAGGCGCTGAAGACGGCCATCACCGCCGCGAACCCCACGATCCCGGCGATCAGCGCCCGGTCGGGGCCCCACCGGTCGGCGGCCCGCCCGCCGAGCTGCCCGCCGGCGAACCCGGCGACCCCCGCCAGCACGAACACCCAGCCCAGCTCGACGGGCCCCGCCCCGGCCAGGTCGTGCAGGAACGGGGCGAGGTAGGTCAGCACCATCATGCTGCCCAGCACGATCGCCACGATCCCGAGCAGCCCGAGCAGCACTTCGGCGCGGGCCAGCGGCGCCAGCCGGTCCCGGACGGGCATGGCGGCGACGGGCGGCGTCTCCGGCAGGGTCGCCAGGAGGGCCGCCAGCGCGACCAGCCCCAGCGCCCCGCCGACCCCGAACGTGGCCTGCCAACCGAACGCGCCGCCCACCCACGTGCCGATGGGCACGCCGAGCGCGAGCGACCCGGTCAGCCCGCCCATCACGAGGGCCAGGTAGCGGCCCTGGCGGCCGTCGGGGGCGAGGGTGGTGGCGATGGCGTACGCGGCGGGCACGACGGCCGCCGCCGCCACCGCCGCCAGCACGCGCAGGCCCATGAGCAGGGCGTACGAGGTGGTGAACGCCGCCGCCCAGTTGGCCACGACGAACACCGCGAGCGCGCCGGTGAGCAGCCGCCGGCGCGGCCAGGTGGCGGTCACCACGGAGGCGACGGGCGCGGCCAGCGCGAACGCGAGCGAGAAGGCGGTGACGAGCTGCCCGCCCGCCGCCTCGCTGACGCCGAGGTCGGCGGAGACGGCGGGCAGGACGCCGGCGATCACGTAGTCGTCGGTGGCGAAGGTGAACGTGGTGAACACCAGGGCGAGCAGCCAGGCGGGCAGGCGGGCGCGCTGCCGTACGGCGACGGGCATGGGGATCCCCTCGATAAAGGTAACGACTGTTTCCCCGTTAGGGTAACAGTCGTCACCTCAATGACGTCAAAGGGAATCGCGATGGCCAGGACCGCCGACCCGCACCGCCGCGCCGAGCTGCTCGACCAGATCGTCGACTACCTGGCCGACCACGGCCTCTCGACGTTGTCGATGCGGCCGCTGGCCCAGCACCTGGGCAAGTCCACGCGGGTGCTGACCCACCACTTCGCCGACAAGGAGGCCCTGCTGTCGGCCACCATGGAGCGCCTGGACGAGCGGCACCGCGCCTGGCTGCGCTCCCTGCCGGGCTGGTCGGGGGCCGACAGCGTGGGGACGATCATCCGGCGCACCTGGGACTGGCAGGCGCAGGAGGAGAACCTGCCGGTCGCCCGGCTGATCCACGAGATCGAGGGGCTGGCGGCGGCGGGCAAGCTCGCCGGGCACGTGCCCAGGCTGCTGGCGGACCGGTCGGAGTTCGTGGCGGGGCTGCTGCGGGAGCGGGGGGTGCCCGAGGCCGACGCCCTGCGGATCTCCACGCTGGCCAACTCGGCGTACACGGGGCTGCAGATCGACTTCCTCACCACCGGCGACCGGGAGCGGGTGGAGGCGGCGCTGGACCAGCTCTGCGCCCTGGTGGACGAGTGGGTCGCCGCCGCCACCTGAGCAAGCGCCACCTCGTGAGCAGGCACCACCTCGTGAGCAGGCACCACTTCATGAGCAGGCACCACCTCCTGAGCAGGCACCACCTGAGCGGGGGCCACCTGGGCGGGCGCCCCGAGGCAAAGTCTCCGTCATGGCGGCGCATGGTTGCGGTCTGACCGCCTCCGCGACCCCGGCGGCCGGTAGGAGGCTGATCCCCGGGTCGAGCAGGCACGAGGCGGGGGTAGGACATGGGCGGCAGGCCCGGGATCGCGGCGCTCATCGCGCTCGCCGCGCTGAGCGGCAGCGGCTGGGCCCCAGCCTCCGCCACCACGCCGAGCATCGGCCGCGCCACCATCCCCGCACCGCTCGACAACCGAGCCGCAGCCTCCGCACCGCTCGACGGCCGAGCCGCAGCCGCAGCCTCCGCACCGCTGGACGGCCGAGCCGCAGCCTCCGCGCCGCTCGGCGGCCGGGTTCCAGCCCCAGCGCAGGCCCCAGCCTCACCACCGCTCACCGCGCGCGGCGGCGGCCGGCTCGCGGCCCCGCACCGCTCGACGGCCGGGCTCCGGCCCCAGCGCCGGCTCCAGCGCCGCCACCGCTCGCCGCGCGGAGCGGCGGCCGGGTCGCGGTCCCCTCGCCGCCGAACCCCGCCCTCCCCTCCCAGCCCGGCCCCGACTCCCCCACCCGGCCGGGCCCGGACCCGGCTCCGCCGCCGGGCGCCGACCCCGGTCCCGCCGTCCCGCCCTCGCCGGTGGACCCGTCCCCCATCGGCCCGAGCCTGCACCTCACCGGGGACCTCAGCCCCGTGGTGGCCGGCACCGAGTCCCGTTACACGCTGACCGTCACCAACACCGGCGACCAGCCCGCGGACGGCGTGATCGTGGCCGCCCTCCTCGACCACAACGCCACCCCCGGCCGCCTTCCCTCGGGCTGCTCCCGCACCGGCCGCACGATCACCTGCGGCGGCCCCGGCCTCACCGTCCCGGCGGGCCGCGGCGTCACGTACGAGCTGCCGATCACCACCGACCCGGCCCTGAGGGACGGCACGACGCTCACCCACCGCGCCCACGTCTCCGCCCCCGGCGCCTCAGGGGACGAGTCGCAGTCCACCGCGCAGGCCATGACCAGGGCGGACGTCGAGCTGGTCAAGACGGCCACCACCGGGGACGGCACGATCACCTACACGCTGACGGTCACGAACCGCGGCCCGTCACAGGCGACGGACGTCACCGTCCAGGACCCGACCGGGGCGACGATCGCCGCCCGCCCCGCCGAGTGCCCGGGAGACGGCCCCACCCTGTCGTGCCCCATCGGCCCGCTGCCGCCGAACGAGAGCAGGACGCTCACGTTCACGGTCACTCCCAGCACCACGGGCGTCGTGCGGAACTGCGCCACGGTCAGCACGGGCGATCGCGAGGAGCGTACGGCTGACAACCGCTCCTGCGCGGACGCGCTGGTGGAGCCGGCGCCGTCACCGTCCAAGAGCCCCAAGAAGAGCAGGCGGGAGGAGCCTGAGGCGCCGCTCGCCGAGGCGCTGCCGCCCGAGCCCGCCCCGCCCACCGCGCAGACCGGCGCCGCCGCCGACCGGAACGACGTGCCGCCCCCGGCGCACCACCTCAGCCCCGAGCTGCCCCTGACCGGCGCCTCGTTCTGGATGCTGGGCCTCGGCGTCGCGGTGCTGCTCGCGATCGGCCTGCTCGTGCGGTACTTCTCACGCCGGGACGACCGTCGGGACGACCGCCATGATGAGCACCGTGCCGAGACCGGGCAGGAGAGCTGACGGGCCTGTCACGGCACCGGCGTGTCGCGGGTCCAGGAGCCCAGGACGAGCAGCGTCTTCGTCCCCGTGACGTCCCCGGCTCGGCGCAGCCGGTCGATGACCTGCTGGAGGTGGCCGAGGTCGCGCACCCGTACGTGGATGAGCGCGTCGGGGTCGCCCGCGATCGTGAACACCGCCTGCACCTCGGGCACGTCGGTGGCGGTGCGGATGATCTCGGCGACGGGCGTGGTGCCGGGGTAGCGCAGCTCGGTGAAGGCCTCGATGCCCCACCCGAGCTTGGCGTAGTCGATCTGCACGGTGAAGCCGGTGATGACGCCCAGCTCCTTGAGCCGGTCGACCCTCCGCTTGACCGCCGCCACCGACAGCCCGATACATTCGGCCATCTCGGAGAACGTCCGGCGCCCGTCCTCCCGCAGGAGCCTCAGCACTCGATGGTCGATCTCGTCCAGCTCAGGCACGGAGCACGCCTCCTTCAGGCGCAAATAACATCATCCACGAAGCCCATGAACTCATATTGTTTGCGTCTTCAGCCCACTTTCTCATCTAATACTTGCGCATGTCATGCCCGCGTTGCTGTGCTGGGAATCACCAAGCGAGCACGTACGACACCCAGGAGGTCCGCGTGAGCGTGAGCGAGACTCCCGCCCCCGTGTCGCTCGACGACAAGTACACCGCGCTCGACGGCCGGGTGCTCATCTCCGGCATCCAGGCCCTGGTCCGCCTGACTCTGGAGCAGCGCCGCCTCGACCAGGCGCGCGGCCTGGACACGCGGGCGTACGTCAGCGGCTACCAGGGCTCGCCACTGGCGGGCGTGGACCTGGAGATGGGCCGGGCCAAGCGGTTCCTGGACGAGGCCGGCGTGGTGTTCCAGGCCGGCCTGAACGAGGAGCTGGCCGCCACGGCGGTGGCCGGCACGCAGCTGCTGGAGCAGGTGCCGGGCCGCCGGCACGACGGCGTGATCGGCTTCTGGTACGGCAAGAACCCCGGCCTCGACCGCGCCGCCGACGCCATCAGGCACGCGAACGTGGCGGGCACGGCCCCGCTGGGCGGCGCGGTCGCCTGGATCGGCGACGACCCCGGCTGCAAGTCCTCGACGTTGCCGAGCTCGTGCGAGCCGATGTGCCAGAGCCTGTCGATGCCGCTGCTGGCGCCTGGCTCGGTGGCGGAGATCATCGAGTTCGGGCTGCACGCGGTGGCGATGTCGCGGGCGAGCGGCCTGTGGGTGGGGCTGAAGATCGTCGCGGACATTGCGGACGCCTCCGCCACCGTCGACCTCGCCCCGCTGCGCGCGGACGTCCCGGTCCCGGCCGGCGGCTCGAAGGGCTCCGCGCCGATCCTGCTCGGCCCGGCCGCCCTGGACGCCGAGCACGACATGCTGACCCGCCGGCTCGACCTGGCCCGCGCCTACGCCCGCGCCCACGGCCTGAACCGGGTCATGGCCGGCGCCCGCAACACGGCCCTGGGCGTGATGGCGTCCGGCGCCACGTACGCGGTGGTCGAGCGCGCGCTGGCGGACCTGGGCCTGGACGCCGAGGAGGCGGGGCTGCGGCTGATCAGGATGGGCATGCCGTTCCCCGTCGCGCCCGACGAGCTGGCCGAGCTCACCTCCGGCCTGGACAAGGTGCTGGTCGTCGAGGACAAGGTGCCGTTCCTGGAGGGGCTGCTCAAGCAGTCCCTGTACGGCGGCGAGCACGTCCCGGCCGTCGTGGGCCGCGAGCTGCTCACCGCGCGCGGCACCCTCAGCGCCGAGGACGTCGCCACGGCCATCGCCACCTGCCTCGGGCTCGAAGCGCCGCGGAAGGCGTCCAGGAGGCGCGGCCTGCTGCCGGTGGTCGCGGCGCGCACCCCGTACTTCTGCTCGGGCTGCCCGCACAACACCTCCACCCGCACCTCCGACGACACGCTGGTCGGCGTGGGCATCGGCTGCCACGCGATGATCGCGCTGGACGGGCACGGGCGCGGCACCCAGGTCGGCATCACGCAGATGGGCGGCGAGGGCGCCCAGTGGATCGGGCTGTCGCCGTTCACCGACGACCGGCACTTCGTCCAGAACCTCGGCGACGGCACCTTCCACCACTCCGGCTCCCTCGCGATCAGGGCCGCCGTCGCGGCCGGGGTGCCGATGACGTACAAGCTGCTCTACAACGACGCCGTCGCCATGACCGGCGGCCAGCGCGCCGAGGGCCGCCTCGACGTGCCCGCGCTCACCCACGAGCTGGCCGTCGAGGGCGTGCGCCGGGTGGTGATCACGACGCCGGAGCCGGAGACGTACCGGGGGGTGCGGCTGGCGCCGATCGCGTCCGTGCGGCACCGCGACGACCTGGCCGAGGTGGAGAAGGAGCTGGCGGCGCTGGGCGGCGTGACCGTGCTCATCCACGACGACCGCTGCGCGGCCGAGGAGCGCAGGCTGCGCAAGCGCGGCAAACTGCCCACCCCCACGCGCAAGGTCGTCATCAACGAGCGCGTCTGCGAGGGCTGCGGCGACTGCGGGGACGTCTCCACGTGCCTGTCCGTCCAGCCGGTCGAGACCGAGTACGGCCGCAAGACCCGCATCCACCAGGCCTCCTGCAACTCCGACGAGAGCTGCCTGAAGGGCGACTGCCCGTCGTTCCTGCTGGTGGAGCCCGGCACGAAGGAGCCCAGGAAGGCGCCGCCGCTGCCCGTCGAGCCGCCCGAGCCGGTCACCGCGCACGGCGACGAGGTGCTGATCAGGATGCCCGGCATCGGCGGCACCGGCGTGGTCACCGTCTCGCAGATCCTGCAGATGGCCGCCCACCTCGACGGCCTGCACGCGGCCGGACTGGAGCAGACCGGGCTGGCGCAGAAGGGCGGCCCGGTCGTCAGCGACGTGCGGATCGGCAAGTGGGCGCCGAGCGGGTCCGTACGCGCCTCGCGGGGCGGCGCCGACGTGCTCATCGGGTTCGACGTGCTGGGGGCGGCGGCCGACGCCACCCTCGACGTGGCCTCGCCCGAGCGCACGGTCGCCGTCCTGAACACCTCCGTCGTGCCCACCGCCGCCATGGTCACCGGCCGGGTGCCCGTGCCCGGCCACGCCGCCGCCGTCTCGCGGGTCGAGTCCGCCACCCGCGAGCAGGTGTGCGTGGACGCGCACGCGCTGTCGGAGGCGCTGTTCGGCGACCACATGCCGGCGAACCTGCTGCTCCTCGGCGCCGCCTACCAGCACGGCTGCCTGCCCGTCAGCGCCGCCTCGATCGAGCGGGCCATCACGCTCAACCGGGCCGCCGTCGAGCAGAACCTGGCCGCCTTCCGCTGGGGCCGGGCTGCTGTCTCCCACCCGGATGCCGTCCGCGCCGCCCTCCTCGACGCCCCCGAGGAGCCCCAGGGGCTCGACGACGTGATCGCCACCCGCGTCGCCGACCTGACCGGCTACCAGAACGCCACCTACGCCCGCACGTACGCCGACGACGTGCGGCACGTACGGACGCTCGCCGTCGAGCGGGCCGGCGAGACGGCCGGCACCGCGATCGCCCTCGCCTACGCGCGCGGCCTGCACAAGCTCATGGCCTACAAGGACGAGTACGAGGTCGCCCGCCTCCACCTCGACCCCGCCGAGAAGGCGCGGCGCGAGCGCGAGTTCGGCGCCGACGCGGTCGTGTCCGTGCTGCTGCACCCGCCCGTGCTGCGCGCCATGGGCATGAAGCGCAAGATCAAGGTACGCCGCTCGGCCGGCGTCCTGTTCCGCGGCCTGCGGGCGGCCCGGGTGCTGCGCGGAACCGCGTTCGACGTGTTCGGCCGCGCCGGCGTGCGGCGGGTCGAGCGCGAGCTCATCCCCGAGTACCGCGGCCTCGTCCGCACGGCGCTCGACCGGCTCACCCCCGAGACCGCCGCCGTCGTCGAGGAGCTCGCCGGCCTGCCCGAGCTGATCCGCGGGTACGAGGACATCAAGCTCGCCCGGGTGGCCGAGTTCCGCGAACGCGCCGCCAAGGCACTGGAAAATCTGTAGCTCCGCGAACGCGCCGGCAAGGCACTGCAAACCTCCGACCGAGGGAGTGATCGTGACAGTCGACCGCCTCCTGCCCCACCAGGATGCCAAGGACCTCATCGACCTGACGAGGGAGATCGCCGACAAGGAGCTGGCGCGCCGGGTGGACGAGCACGAGCGCGCGGAGACGTACCCGGAGGGCCTGTTCGCCACCCTGGGCGCGGCCGGGCTGCTCGGCCTGGCCTACCCGGAGGAGTACGGCGGGGGCGGGCAGCCGTACGAGGTGTACCTCCAGGTGCTGGAGGAGCTGGCGATGCGCTGGGCCGCCGTCGCCGTCGCCACCAGCGTGCACACGCTCGCCTGCTTCCCCGTGTACGCGTACGGCACGGACGAGCAGCGCGCCCGCTGGCTGCCCGACATGCTGGCCGGCCACCTCATCGGCGGCTACAGCCTCTCGGAGCCCCAGGCCGGCTCCGACGCCGGCGCCCTCGCCTGCAAGGCCGAGCCGGTCGAGACCGGCTGGCGGATCACCGGCAACAAGGCGTGGATCACCCACGGCGGCATCGCCGACTTCTACGCCCTGTTCGCCCGCACCGGCCCCGGCTCCCGCGGCGTCTCCTGCTTCCTCGCCCCCGGCACGGCCGAAGGCCTCACGTTCGGCCGCCCCGAGGAGAAAATGGGCCTGCACGCCATCCCCACGACCAGCGCCCACTGGGACGGCGCCATCCTCGACCGCGACCGCCTGATCGGCGAGGAGGGCCAGGGCCTCCAGATCGCCTTCAGCGCCCTCGACTCGGGCCGCCTCGGCATCGCCGCCTGCGCCACCGGCCTCGCCCAGTCCGCCCTCGACGAGGCCGTCACCTACGCCAAGGAACGCCAGACCTTCGGCAAGAAGATCATCGACCACCAGGGCCTCGGGTTCCTTCTCGCCGACATGGCGGCGGCCGTGGACAGTGCCCGCGCCACGTACCTCGACGCGGCCCGCCGTCGGGACGCAGGCCTCCCGTACAGCCGTCAAGCCAGCGTGGCCAAGCTGGTGGCCACGGATGCGGCCATGAAGGTGACTACCGATGCGGTGCAGGTTCTCGGGGGGTATGGGTACACGCGGGAGTTCAGGGTGGAGCGGTACATGCGCGAGGCCAAGATCATGCAGATCTTCGAGGGCACGAACCAGATCCAGCGGCTGGTGATCAGCCGACACCTGGCCAAGTAGCTTTCTGACATGCATAAACCCCGCTTCCCTGTGGTGGGAGGCGGGGTTCTCTGTGTGGGGATCGGGCGTCTAGATGATCATTGTTCCGTGCCTGTTCCGTGAGACCTCGCGTGGACGGAACAGGCGGTCGTCGATGGCCTTGCGGGCGCGGTCGTGGGAGCCGGGCATCAGGTGGGCGTAGACACGGAGGGTGAACCCTGGGTCGGCGTGGCCGAGGTAGGGCGTGGCCGAGGTAGTCCGCGAGCTCGCTGACCGAGACGCCGCCGGCCAACATGACGCTCGCGTTGTAGTGGCGGAGCTGGTGTAGCCCCTCCTTGCGGGAGGTGGTGCAGCGCCTGCGCTGGCAGGAGTCCTTGCCCGGTAGTGGAATCACTCCCGCTCGAACGAGTGCGGGTTTCCATACGATCTCGCTGTAGGTCCGGGACCTGATATGGCGGTCGTCTGTCCATCGAAAGCAGGTTCTGAGTGCGCGACTTGCTTACCAGCTTTCCTAGTGCAGGGGGAGACCAGCAGATGGTAGACCGCGAAGAGAGGCAGCCGTCCGTGGATGACCTCCCGAACGAGCGGCGGATCCGCGGGCACGACAAGGACTGCGGCTCCCATGCAGGCCCTGGTCGCCACCGGCGTCAAAGGCGCCGTGTCGTTGTTGTCAGCGGTTCCCTCTACGCTCAGGCAGAAATATGAGATTCGTAGTGAAGGGAAGCAGATGCATCAGCCCGTTCCCGCCAAGCAGTGGCGCGATCGCAGCAATTCACTCGGCTATATCCAAGGCGGCACTGGGGCTCAGGCAGCCCTGCTCAGACAGGTACTCCTTCAACTGCCACGTGAAGGCACCGAAACGCTGGAGTGGCAGACCCCGGAGGAGAAGCTTGTCAGTGCCCGCTGCGAGGACCTTTGCCGTCGGGTCCTTTCCGCTCCAGGGCTGGCCGAGCGGTCGGCCGGAGGTCAATGGAAGGCAAGTGCCTACGCGCAGCAGTGGCTGGAGAACGAGGACAGTTCCTTCCTGGCCGCTCACCTGCACGCCAACGTCAAGTTCATCGGCGAACTCCTCCTCGCGATCGGGAATCAGACGAAGCATGCGGACTTGTTGGAGGTGGCGAGAGAGTCGTACGGGTTGAACTGGGCGACCTTGTCCCCTGTGCGGGACCGCACGGGTTGGCTCAGGAGCCTGGGGATGATCGAACTGTGGGGCCAGCAAGTCGTCAGGACCGAACTGGGGGACGCTCTGCTGGAGATTCTCCCACTCTGCCCGCCCGAGAGCGCCCGAGGAGAAAGAGATGAGGCCACAGAACTGGACGATGGCGAAGAGGGGGAATTGTCGTTCTACGACAAGTCCCTACAGTTGGAGCAGGTTGACCTGAGGAGCCGTCGTGCTCTGATTGGTTACATCCCCCGAGGGAACACTTCCGGCAGCCGCGACGGGGATTCAACCCTCACGGCATCCGCCGCCCTGCGTAAACTGGTGGCCCTGTTGGGCGACGGCGCTGGGCTCGAGGAGTACAGCGAGCAGTGCGGCAGCGAGTTCGGCATCAGCAAAGCGTCCTTCACCTCGACGATGCACACCCTGCGGCACACCGGACTCGTAGAGCAGACGGCGTTCAACCACTTCGCGCCGAGCGAGGAAGCGCACCGACTCGTCGACGAGGGGAATGAGCGACTGCTCGCCGCATATATGCATGCAAGGTATTTGTTCTTCGGTGAGATTTTGTGCCACTTGGGCCAGCCTGCTACCACCTCGGCGCTGGTGGCCGTGGCGAAGAATGTGTATGGCTACACTCAGGCTACAAATGGAGAGGTTCGCCTGAGGCTCTCCTTCCTCCAAGACGCCGGTCTCATCGAGAGGGTGGACTGGCAGCGGTTCCGTGTCACTGCGGCCGGCTTGAGTTTCGCCAAGATGCTGACACTTCAGCTGCACATCGAAGCAGAGCCGGAGGAGACAGGGACGGCCGAACCTCAGAATGCGCCCCCTTACCCGGAACCTGAAGCGGTTATCGCCCAGCTTCGCCAGTATGGCAATGTCGGCACGGACAGCCGAGACTTCGAGCAAGCCGTCGCCCGAGCCTTCGCCTTCTTCGGGTTTCAGACCGAGCACCTCGGCGGCTCGGGCCGCACGGACGTCCTGGGCATCGCACAGTTGGCCACGAAGGATCGCTACAGGATCATCGTGGACGCGAAGAGCTCAGGGAGCGGCCAAGTTGCTGAGTCCAGTGTCAAATTCGATGCTCTGCGCGACCATAAACGCAAACACAAGGCTGATCACGTGGTCGTCGTGGGGCCCGAATTCGCGCCACGGCTCAAGAACTGGGCAGCGGAGAATAAGGCCATCCTTATGCGTATCCCCGTCCATCCCGGCAAGAGGTAGACGAATTGATCGCCTTCTTGTCGAGCCCCGTCATAGCCGCGCTCGAGTCCACCAAAGGACGCCACAAACTGATCGACTCACCTCGCAACCTGACGCTGCGCTTGTTCGGACTAGGCAGCGCCATCGCCCTGGATTGAGGGACCGCTCATTACGTGGACATACGACAGATCGGCCGGCGGTAGGTGATGTCGTCCACAGTGCTGAGCCGTGATCCTTTCTTAGGGATCTGAGGGGTGCTCGTGATCATGCTTGCCATTCACTCACTGGAACATAGGAACACCCGGAATCATGCGGTCTTGCCCAAGGTCTACTGTCTGAAGCCGGTCGGACGTTGAGCCGGGGGTTGGTGCGAAGCGGGCACGGTCGCATCCGCTCATGCGCCTGCCCCGTTCCGTCGCTGTTCCGTGAGGACAGCACGACCAACGAAAGCTGATGAGAGCCGGCCACAGGTGTAATGCCTGGATCAACCCTCTGATCGCAGGGCTTCCCATGTGTCTGCGTTGGGTGTCGGAGATCATGCAGCCTTCGAGGCCGCCAATCAGATCCAGCGGCTGGTGATCAGCCGTCACCTGGTCAAGGAGCCCTAAGCGTGTCGAGACGTGGCTTCCCCATGTCCGCAGCGCCAAATGGCACTCGATCTGGCACTGTTCCCCTGGACGGCCTGAACCATAGCGGCCTTCCGCTCAGCCAAGCCCCAGCGAGACGTGTCGAAGGGGCGACGGCGTTTGCGCCACCATCCAAAAGTAAAGGGACGCCTATACTCGAAGGGTGCAGGACGAGTGGAGCATCTACGTCACCGACGAGGTCGATGCCTGGATCAGCAGTCTTGATCCGGGCTCGCACAGGCTTGTCATCGATGCGCTCGATCGGCTCGCTGAGAACGGCCCCGCGCTGGGCAGGCCACTCGTGGGCAAGGTGAACGGCTCGCGTATCGCCAACCTGAAGGAACTGCGCCCCCGCTCCACCGGACGTAGCGCACTTCGACTGCTGTTCGTCTTCGACCCAAGACGGGATGCCATCGTCCTTGTCGCCGGAGACAAGATCAAGACGAGTCCTCGAGACCCTAACCGCTGGTACGAGGAGGCCGTACCGCACGCAGAACGGCTGTACGAGAATTACCTGAAAGAGCGCGCAGAAGGGGAGCGGCAGGATCGATGACGACCTTCAAGAAGTGGGACCGCGCCAAGCACGTCGAGCAGGCCGGAGGGGAAGAGGCTCTGGCCGAGACCCGACGGATGGTTGACGAGTTCATTGACGCCTGGCAGCTTGCCCAGCGCCGCAAGAGCGCCGCTCTCACGCAGAACGAGGTCGCCGCCATGATGGGGGTGACGAAGGCGCGGGTCTCGCAGATCGAGCGGGGGGAAGTCACCTCGGTCGACGTGGTGGCCCGTTATGTGGAGGCCATCGGCGGGCATCTCGAACTCACCGCCACCTTCCCCGGCGCCACCTACCGGCTACGCGCCAGTGGGATGAGGAAGGCGTGTAAGCGACATTTCAAGTTCATGGGCTCGCATGTGAAGTCGCGCACCACTGACGCTCTATAGCTCTAGGGTCGGCAGGCAGACCATGTCCAGGCTCAGACGCTCGGGCCGGGCTCAGGTGGGTGGTTCCAGCCAGATGTAGCCGGCCACCGCCACCAAGGCGAACAGTGTCAGGCCCGTGGCGTGTAGCGCCTTCTTCCAGCGGGGCAGGTCCGCGGAGCGCGTAGGGGTGAAGACGTGTTCGCGGACCAGGACGGCGTGGCAGGTTCCGCCGAGCCACAAGGTGATCAGCGCGAGCATGGGGATGATGTCCAGCTTGTTGAGGCCGTCCTCGTCGCTCAGCGGCACCACCAGGAAGATGCCGCACAGTGCCACATAGACGAGGGCCGACAGGGCGAGGGTGAGTGAGCGGCGTCTGACCGCCGCGTACACGAACGCCCATGGGGTGCCGTAGCCGCAGCTGAGGAGGGGGATGGCGGCCCACAGCCAGCTGCCCCATGTGGTGCCGGAGGAGGTGGGCGGGGTGCCCAAGGCAGTGGGTGCGGGGGCTGGGGCAGTGAGTGGCTGGGGAGGCGGTGGGTTCAGGGTGGGGTCGGCGGTCAGGATGCGGGTTTCCAGATCGCGCAGGGCGGGGCCGGGCTCGATGCCCAGTTCCTCGATGAGGACCTCGCGGGCCTCGCGGTAGGCCGCCAGCGCCTCCGCCTGGCGGCCGGAGCGGTACAGGGCGAGCATCAGGCTCCGGCGCAGTCCCTCGCGCAGCGGGTACGTGTCGATCAGGCTGTACAGCTCGGCGATGGCCTGGGCGTTGCGGCCCAGGGCGAGGTCGGCTTCGACGGCCGCTTCCGCGGTGGCCGCGCGTTGTTCCTCCAGGCGCCGGGCGGTCATGGCGATGGGGCCGAGGTGATCGACGTCGGCGAAGGGGGGCTCCTGGGCCAGGGCGAGGGCCTCGCGGAGCAGGGTGCCGGCGCGGGCCGGATCGTCGCAGGCGCGGGCGGCGGTCACCAGGTCCTCGAAGCGGTCGGCGTCCAGCTCGCCTGGTTTGACGGTGAGTGCGTAGCCGCGGGGTTCGCGGACGACGCGGGTGCCGTCGCCGAGGAGCTTGCGGAGCTGGGAGACGTAGACGCGGAGGTTGTCGACGGCGGACTTGGGCGGGTCGTCGCCCCAGAGCACGTCGATCAGGCGTTCGCGCGACACCGGTTCGTTCGGATGGCACAGCAGCACCGCGAGTAACAGTCGCGTCTTGCCCGTCGGCACTCGGGTCTCGCTGCCGTCGCGGACGACGCCGAGTGATCCGAAGATCCTGAATTCCATGATGCCCCGCCGTGCGACGCCAGATCTGGAGATCCTATCCGGCCCGGCCGGGCGCGCTGATCGTCCGGCTGCGGGCCGGTGTGACGTGGCTGCTCAGGCGGTGTTTATACGGTGCATGTACGGCCCGCGCAACGTCCCGTCCCTAGGGTGAACCCCGAGCGGCGGGAGCTGTCGCTCACCTGAGAAGCCGGACAGGAGTCACATGAACCTCACCAGGAAGCGATCGCTGGCCTTATCCGCGATCGTGATCCCGATATTCACGCTCATCAGCCCATCCGTTCCGGCTCATGCGGACGTGGGCTCCGCCATCGCCCCCGAATCCTGGGCGCTGGTCACCTCGAAACATCCGCACCGCGCCCACTACGTCCCGTATGAGCCGACCTGGGACGGCGACGACGACGCGGTGGTCGGCCGGACGAACCAGCCGAAGAACATCACGCGTGCGTTCTTCCAGGTGAAGGTCTCCTCGTTGGCGGCGAAGCGGGTGTTCCGCGCGGATCTGGCCCTGGGCATCCGGGACGGCAGCGACTGCGACACCCAGATCGAGGTCTGGGAGACCACGGCGATCGGCCCGCGTACGACCTGGAAGCGCCAGCCGCGGTGGCTGCGCAAGCTGAGCACGACCACACCCGAGCTCACCTGCCCTTCGGTCATAGGCATCTCGCACTCCGTCACCCAGGCGGTGCAGGACGCGGCCGCGCGTGGCGACGAGTACCTGACGATCGGCCTCAGGTCGGCGGACGAGAGCGTGGCCGGCCGGCGCCTGTACCGGACCACGTCCGTCAGGGAGAACAGCGGGCCCGCCCTGATCACCCGGTACAACACCGCGCCCGACGTGCCCTCCGAGCTTTCCGTCCGTAACGGCTGTCAAGGCGCGGCCGCCGGCCCTGACGTGGGGACCAGTACACCCTCCCTGCGGGCCACCGCCACCGATCCGGACACCGAGACCAACGCCGAGGTGCTGAGGGTACGGTTCGAGTGGGCGGACGCGTCGGGCGCCAAACTCGGCGAATCCGTCAGCGCGGAGACCTCCAGCCCCTCACCGCACTGCGTGACCGTTCCGGCAGGACAGCTCACCGACGGGGGAAGATACACCTGGCGGGCACGTACGGAGAACGCGTACCGGACGGAGAACCCCGACGGCACCGGCTGGCTCGAAGGCTGGGACCACAGCGCGTGGACTCCCTGGCAACCGGAGTTCACCGTCGACACCACCAAGCCCGGCCAGCCCCTGATCAGCTCGGCCGACTTCCCCCAGGGCCAGGTCGGCGGCCGGGTGGGCCTGCCCGGCACCTTCACCTTGTCGCCGAACGGCTCGCCGGACGTCGCCTCCTACTCCTACTCCTTCAGCACAGGACAGACCGGTAAGGTCGCGGTCTCCGCCGACGGGTCGGCCGTGCTCACCTACACGCCGACCCTGACCTTCCCTGCCACGCTGACCGTGTCCAGCGTCGACAGGGCGGGGAACCAGGGCCCGGCCACGACCTACACGTTCCGGGCCGCCCCGGCCGCTCCCCCCACGGTCTCCTCCGCCGTCTATCCCCCGGACGTGCCCGGCGGAGGCGTGGGTGTGCCGGGCGAGTTCGTCTTCGGGGTGAACGGCGTCGACGACGCGACCACGTTCCGCTATCGGCTGGAAAGCTCGCCCGAGCAGAACGTCGCGGTCGGTGCGGACGGCACGGCCACGGTGACGATCACCCCCACCCGGGCGGGCGCCAACCGCCTCACGGTCACCACCCTGAACGCCGCCGGCGTCCGGCTCGGCACGAAGACCTACACCTTCACCGTCGGCGCCGCCTGACGCCGGGCTCGCGGCGAGACGCACCCCTGCGGCGCACCGGCCGGTCTCCCGGACGTGTGTGCCGCGGGCACCTGTGTGCCGCAGGCGCGCCGGCCGGTCTCCCGGACGTGTGCGCCGCGGGCACGCCGGGCGGTGCGTCGACGGCACCCCTCGCGCCCGGAGGGATCACCAGGCGACGCGGTTCCAGTGGGCCGGCTCGGCTCGCATGAGCAGGGAATGGCCGGCGCCGGCCACGTCGAGCAGGACAACGTCGCCGTAGCCGACCAGCAGCCGCTCCCCCGCCGCGTCGAAAGCCAGGTCGGCCTGGGCCGGGTCGGTGCGGGCGGCGGGCCGTTCATACAGGACGCGTTCGTCCTCGCCGTTCATCGGCATGAGCGAGACCACGAAGCGGGCGCCGTCGTGCCGGGTGCTCGCCACCGCCACCGACGTGCCGGACGGCGACACGGCGGCCGCGACGATCTGGAAGATGCCGCGTTCGCCGTCGGCGGCGATCCTGGAGCCGGTGTCGTGGAGCAGCAGTTCGCGGCGCTGCGACAGCAGGTCCACGACGGCGAGCAGGACGCCGTCGGGGCCGAGCGAGACGTCGAAGACGTGGGTGTCGCCCCGCGTGGTCATCAGGACGGTCGCCGGGGCGCCGCCTGATACGGGGACGAGGAGCACCTGCTCGCAGCCGTTCTGCTCGCGGTCCACGACCAGGGCGACGTGAGAGCCGTCCGGGGAGAGCGACATGCCGTAGAGCAGCGGCGAGTGGATGGGGGCGAGCGGGATGCGGCGCGGAGCACGGTCGGCGCCGTCGATGCGGTAGAGGCGCAGAACGGAGTCAGGGTCGCCGGGGACGTGGGTCGCGGCCACGGTGACGCCTCCGCCGCCGGCGAACGGCGCCTTCCACCACTCTCCCGCCGGCGCCGGGACGTGTGCCGCCCCGCGGATGGTCAGGACGGGAGCGCTCCGGCCGTCCGGCGTGCCGCGAAGAATCGGGTGAACCGCCGGGGCGCCGGTCGCCTTCATGGTCACACTCCTGAGAACGAACATGCTGGGCGCCCACAGCCTAGTTCGGGCGCGAGCGTCAGCCGGCTTCCGGGCGGATGACGGAGGGCTGGTCGGTGTTCCAGGTGAGGTGGACGTTGGCGGGCTCCCCGGACGTGAAGCGGATGCTGAGGTCGGCCTCGTAGACGCCGTCGTCGAGGCGGAGCCCCGGGGTCCAGATGTCGCGGTTGCCCACCTCGCTCACCGGGGCCGTGTCGTAGTTCCAGACGGCGGTCTGGCGGCCCTCGGGGGATCTGCGGATGATGTCGAGGGCGATCGAGGCTATTCTCATGTCGCGGAAAGGCGGGCGCTTCATCTCCTCATCCTTGGGGGTCAGGAATTGGGCCCACACCACTCCGCATTTGGGATGAGGATTGTGTACGAGGGTGAAATTCCCAATGATGCCCCAGCTTCTGGCGATATCGGCGCTGGCGGAGATTTGGTGGGTGCCGTTCAGGTAGCGGCAGCCGTGGGCGATGGGGTCGATGCCGTCGCCGGGGCGGCCGAGCACCACGACCCAGACCGACAGGGCGGCCAGCGCCGCGAAGGCGCCGCCGGCCAGGGCGAGGCGGGGGCGGGTGCGCCTGAGGTCGCGCAGGAGCGGCCACAGGCCGACGATCACCATGCCGAGCAGGGCCCAGCCGATGATCACCCAGGTCAGGGCCGGTCCGTAGACGTCGAGGCCGAGGCCGGCGACGCCGAAGCTGCTGACCAGACCCAGGATGGCGGCGAGCACGGTGCCGATCGTCGCCCGGACGGCGCTGCCGCGCTTTTTCGCGCCATTCTCAGGAGTTTTCTCTTCTTGTATCGTGCTGCCGCCCGCCATTTCCCTGCCCCTTCCCCGCGGCTTGGACGGTCCCAGGATTCCACAGGGTGTACGGGGCGAGGAATGGAATTTCGCCGGTGTCCCCACGGGAAAGCGATGGTTTATGCGGCTTTTGTCGGGGAAGCGGGTGGAATATTGTGGCGGCGGCTGGGGACGCCGGTGGGTATGGGTCGAACAGTGATCTCCCCGCGGCGGGCCCTCTGCGTCGCCGTGCTCGCCCTCGTCCTCCTCCCGATCACCGCCATCCTCACCACGCCTTTGCCGGCGGCGGCCGAGCCGCACAAACGGTCGCAGGCCGAGTCCGCGGCGCTCGCCCGGCGCATGCTGGCCAAGCTCAAGGTGGCCAGGCCGTTATCGCTGCGCGGCTACAGCCGCAAGCGGTTCCTGCCGAAGGAAGGGCGGCGCACGAGCAGGTGCAGCACCCGGGAGACCGTCCTGGCCCGCGACGGGCGGCGGGTGCGCAGGAACGCCCACTGCCACCCGGTCAAGGGCACCTGGTACAGCCCCTACGACGGCAAGGTGCTGAAGAGCGAGAGGTACGTCGACGTCGATCACGTGGTGCCGCTGTCGTACGCGTGGCGGTCGGGGGCCAAGCGGTGGAGCGCGGCCAAGCGGCGCGCCTTCGCCCATGACCTCGTCCGGCCCGAGCTGATCACCGTCAGCCACTCCGCCAACATCGCCAAGGGCGGCCAGGGGCCGCAGAGCTGGCGCCCGAGTCGGCGCGCCCACTGGTGCCGGTACGCGACCTCATGGATCACGGTGAAGCACCACTACCGGCTCTTCGTGACCCGCAGCGAGCGCACCGCCCTGCTCAACATGCTGCGCACCTGCTGACCCGGCGCCCTGGCCGCTCAGCCGAGGCCGGCGATCATGCCGGGGAGGACGCGTCTCCGCTCGGGCGACAGTGCCGCCGCCACGACCTCCAGGTAGGCCAGCCGGTCCCGCGTCTTGTCCGTTTCGTGTTTGTCGAGCAGGTCGGTCAGTACAGCGGCCAGGGTGGTGCCGCGGCCCCGCTCGTCGGCGATGGCGATGAGCCGGTCGCGGACGTTCTTGGGCACCTTGATCGTGGTCATGTCCGCAGTCATACCGGGAGACTAGCCAGTAAGCCGGGGGTACACCGGCGGGTTCAGCCCGACAGGCGGGCGTTCGACGGGAGGTAGGGCGGGAGGTTGAAGCGGGTGCGGATGGCGCGCTGGACGGTGGCCTTGTCGGCGCGGGCGTCGATCGTCATCACGTACTCCTTCCGCTTGAACAGCTCGATCACCGGGTCGATCTTGCTGTGGTAGTCGGCCAGGCGGCGGGCCAGGGCGTCCGGGGTGTCGTCCGCCCTGGTGACGAGGTCGCCGCCGCAGACGTCGCAGCGGCCCTCCACCTCCGGCCGGTGCGCGATGAGGTTGTAGTCCATGCCGCAGCGGGAGCACAGCCGGCGGGCCAGGACGCGGCGGCGGACCTCGTCGTCGGGCAGGTCGAGGTGGATCACGCCGTCGAGGTCGTAGCTCTCCAGGAAGAACTCCGCCTGGCGGCGGTTGCGGGGGAAGCCGTCGATGATGAAGCCGTAGTTCCAGTCGTGGAGCTGGAGGCGGTCTCTGACGACGGATTCCACCAGGTCGTCGCCGACGAGCTCGCCGGCCGCCACCAGGCGGCGGACCTGGGCGCCGATCTTGGTGTGGTGTTTGACGTGCCAGCGGAAGATGTCGCCGACGCTGATGTGGACCAGGTCGAGGTCGGCGGCCAGCAGGGCGCTCTGGGTGCCCTTGCCGCTGCCCTGCACTCCCATGATCACGTATTTCCGCATAAGTCATCTCATTTCAGGACGTGAGCCTCACCTGAGCATCGTCACCCTCTATCGAATCAGTGGGGGCGGCCGAGTACGTAGATCTCCCGATGCTTTGCCGGGGCCGCCGAGCTTAGGGTCGGCGGCATAGAGCGCGCTCCTGGAAGGTGGGTTCATGCCTGCGCTGTCCGTGGTCCTGTCCGCCCTGCTCCTCCTCACCCCCATGACGAGCACCACCACCGGGACGAAACCGGCGGCCGTCCCCGACGTCGTCTACCAGCGGGCCGACTTCTCCTCCGGCACCCCCGAGGGCACCACGGCCGGTGACGGGCTGGCGTTCGGGCAGGCGGCGGGGACGATGACGTACACCGACGCGCTGGGCACCAAGACCTGGGAGTACGCGCGCTGGACCGGCCCCGAGCGGGACATCGGGTTCGGGGCGACCGAGCTGATCGCGTCGTGGACGGCGGACGTGCCGCCGGGGAGCTGGATCCAGGTCGAGGCGCGCGGCAGGAACGCCGAGGGCCTGACCAAGTGGTACTCGCTGGGCCGCTGGTCGTACGCCGAGGGCGACATCCTGCGCACGTCCGTACCGAACCAGGGCGACGCGGACGCGTCGGTGGCCGTGGACACGCTGGTCGCGGCGGCCGGCAAGCCGCTCAGCGGCTACCAGCTCCGCCTGACCCTCTACCGCAGGCCGGGGTCGGAGGTGACGCCGCGCGTGCGCACGTCCGGCGTGATGAGCTCGAACGTGCCCGAGCGCAAGAGCGTGCCCGTCAGCCCCGGCGGCGGCGCGTGGGGCACCAAGCTGGCCGTCCCGCGCCGCTCCCAGAACGTGCACCTCGGCCACTACCCCGAGTGGAACGGCGGCGGCGAGGCCTGGTGCAGCCCCACCTCCACCACGATGGTGCTCGGCTACTGGGACCGGTGGCCGAGCGAGCAGGACACCTCCTGGGTCGACCCCTCCGACCCGAACCCCGAGGTCGACCACGCCGCCCGCTACACCTACGACCACGCCTACGAGGGCACCGGCAACTGGCCGTTCAACACGGCGTACGCGGGGCGGTACGGCGTGGACGGGTTCGTCACCCGGCTGCGCTCGCTGACCGAGCTGGAGCTGCTGATCAAGGCGGGCGTGCCGGTCATCACCTCGCAGTCGTTCAAGAAGGGCGAGCTGCCCGGCGCCGGGTACGGCACCGACGGCCACCTGATGGCCGTCGTGGGCTTCACCTCGACGGGGGACGTGATCGCCAACGACCCGGCGTCCTCCAGCAACGCGGCCGTGCGGCACGTCTATCCGCGCGCCGACTTCGAGAACGTGTGGCTGCGCAGCTCCAGCAGCGGCGGCGTCGCCTACGTCATCCACCCGCCGGACCACCCGCTGCCCCCGACGACCCCGGGCCTGCCGGCGAACTGGTGACGGCCCTCGGCCGGCGGGCTGGTGGCCGTTCCCGGCGAGGGCCACTACTCCGGGGGCCGGGCGCGTAGCTCCGCCCCCGGCGAGGGCCGCTACTCCGGGGCCCGGGCGCGTAGCTCCGCCATTCCCTCCTCCCTGGTCCTGACCGGGCGGTAGCCGAGCTCGGCGGTCGCCTTGCCGATGTCGATCGTGCACTCCATCCCGGCCAGCCAGACGCTCATGTAGTCGAGCGGCGGCGCCCCGCGCAGCCGCAGGCCGCGCCAGACGGTCTCGCCCGCCGCCGCGACGGCCAGCGCCGCCCCGAGGGGCAGGGAGCGGCCGGGCGGGGTGACGCCGCGGGTGGCGAGCAGCTCGGTGATGAAGTCGCGGAAGACGACGGGACGGCCGTCGGTGACGAAGTACGCCTCCCCGGGCCGCCCCCGTTCGGCGGCCAGGACGAGCCCTTCGACGGCGTTGTCCACGTGCGTGGTGTCGGTGCGGTGCCGGCCGCCGCCGATCCACGCGAACCGCCCGCCGCGCACCATGGCGACCAGCTCGGGCAGCACGGTGGTGTCGCCGGCGCCCCAGACGAAGCGGGGCCGGAGCACGACGGTCTCCAGCCCTTCGGCGGCGCGGACGAGCCGTTCGGCGGCGGCTTTGGAGGCGGCGTAGTGGGCACGCGAGCCGGGCCGCAGCGGCGCGGTCTCGTCCACGCCGACGAGCGGCCGGCCGTCCATCAGGGCGGCCTCCGTGCCGACGTGCACGAGCCTGCGCACTCCCGCCTCGCGGGCGGCGCGCAGGACGTTGGCGGTGCCCTGGACGTTGTCGGCCCAGAAGCGCGCGCGGTCGCCGTCTCGGGTGGTGCGGGCGGCGGCGTGGAAGGCCAGCTCGCAGCCGGTCATCGCCTCCCGCAGGCTCGTGGGGTCGCCGATGTCGCCGCGTACGGGTGCCGCGCCCAGCGCTTCGACGGCGGCGGCGGAGGCGTCGCTGCGCGCCAGGGCCCGTACGGTGTGGCCGTCCTTGATGAGGCGGGTGACGAGGCGCCCGCCCACGAATCCTGATCCGCCAGTGACGAACACCACTGTCATGATCTGCCCCTATATGTGGCGATCTCTACCTAGATATTAGGCCGCGCCTTAGCAGAATGCGCCGTATGCGGCCTCGACGGTGCCGCAAGGACCTGCGTAACCTGAACAACGCCGTTTTTCGCCAACCCCCACGCCCGTGGAGCGCCGGATGACCGAGGACGATTCGACGACGCTCGAGAGGACCCGGCTCGTCCGGCCGGCCGGCCGGAACGATCCACCCCTGCTGCTGGCGTCCGAGGGCGCCCGGGTGGTCGTGGCCGGCACCGGCGCGCACCGGCCCTCGTCACGGCTGCCGCAGATGCCCGCCGTGCCGGCGACCGTCACCGACCTCGGGCAGTGCCTGGTCGACCGGGCCGGCCTGGCCCCGCAGCACCTCACCGTGCTGCTCGACCCGGCCACCCCCGCCAACCTGGGCGAGGCGCTCGAGCACGCGGCGCGCGAGGCGACGAGCGTGCTGATGTTCCACTTCGTGGGGCATGCCCTGTTCGCCCCCGACAACGAGCTGCACCTGGCCACGCGGGCCACGGTCGACCTGGGGCAGGGGGCGCCCGGCTTCCAGGCGCTGCCGTACTCGATGGTGCGCCGCATCCTCGGCTCGTCCCGGGCCGAGCACGTCGTCGTCGTGCTCGACTGCTGCTTCACCAGCGGCAACCGGCCGGTGCCCGCCAAGGCGATGGACCAGACGTTCGACGCCTCCTGGCGCGGCGCGTACGTGCTGACCTCGGCCAGCAAGGACGAGAACGCCTGGGCGCTGCCCGGCGTCCGGCACACCGCGCTCAGCGGGGCGCTGCTGCGGCTGCTGAACGACGGCGACCCGGCGGGGCCCGCGGCGTTCACGCTCGACCACGTGCACCACCACCTGGCCCGCGTGCTGCCCGCCGCCGGGTTCCCCCGGCCCAGGAGGCAGGCCGGGGAGGTCAAGGAGCTGCCGCCGCTCACCGTCAACCCGGCCCACCGCGCCACCCGCACGCACGCGGGCCCGCCGATCAGCTCCCCCGGCGACCTCAACAGCCCCTACCGGGGGCTGGCCGCGTACGGGCGCGACCACGCGGAGCTGTTCCTCGGCCGCGAGGAGGCGACCAGGTCGCTGGCCGCGCGGGCCCGCCAGGCGCTGCGCTCCGCCGGGCCGCCGGTGGTCATCGGCTCGCAGGCGTTCGAGGCGGGCGGCCCGCTCATCGTCACCGGCCCGTCCGGCTGCGGGAAGACGTCGCTGCTGCACGCCGGCCTGATCCCCGCCGTGCGCGAGGACGCCCGCAGGAGCGTCGTGCTGACCCCCGGCCCGCTGCCGGTGGCCGCGCTGGCCCGCGAGCTGGCCGCGCTGAGCGGCGGCGATCCCGAACGGCTGCGCGCGATCATCGACTCCGACCCCGGCGCGGCCCGGCGCGGGCTGCCCGCGCGCACGCTCGTGGTGGTGGACCAGTTCGAGGAGCTGTTCACCCTGTGCGACGACGAGGCGGCCCGGCGGCGGTTCGTGGAGGCGCTCGTCGAGGTGTCCCGATCGGCCGCCGTGGTGATCGCCGTGCGGGGCGACTTCTTCGCCCGCTGCGCCGCGTACCCCGGCCTGCTGGAGACGATGCGGCGGCCCGAGATCGTCGCCCCCATGACCCCGGCGGAGCTGCGGCGCGCGATCGAGGAGCCGGCAGTCCGCTCCGGGCTCTCGCTGGAGCCCGGGCTGACCGAGCTGATCCTGGAGGACGTCCAGGCGCTGGCGGGCGCCGACGACCTGCTGCCCCTGCTGTCGCACGCGCTGCTGGCCACCTGGCAGCGGCGCTCCGGCGGGGTGCTCACCATGGCGGGCTACCGCGCGGCCGGCGGGGTCGCGCGGGCGGTGGCGCTGAGCGGCGAGGAGACGCTGCGGCGGCTCGGCGCGGAGTTCGAGCCGGTCGCGCGCGGGCTGCTGGTGCCGCTCGTGCACGTGGACCCGCAGGCGGGGGCGCTGCGGCGGCGCGTGCCGGTCTCCCGGCTGAGCTCCGGCGCGGCCTCCGTCGAGGGGCAGGTGCTGGCCGAGCTGGTACGCGCGCGCCTGGTCACCGTGACGGTCACCGACGAGGGCGAGCAGGCGGAGCTGGCCCACGAAGCCCTCGTACGCGCCTGGCCCCGGCTCGGCAACTGGGCCGAGACCGCGCGGGCCGGGCTGCTCGTACGGCGGCGGCTGGCCGAGGACGCCGAGATGTGGCAGCGGGACGGCCAGGACGCCTCCTACCTCTACACCGACGACCGCCTCGCCACCGCCCAGGCCGCCGTCTCGGCCCTGAGCAGCGCCTCGGCCCCCACCGCCGCCGCCCAGCCAGCCCCGGCCACGGTGACGCCTGTCGAGAAGGAGTTCCTCGACGCGTCCCGGCGCCGGCAGCAGCGCCGCAAGCAGATCACCCGCGGCGCGATCGCCACCCTCAGCCTGCTCTTCCTCGTGGCCGCCACGGGCGCCGTGGTGGCGCTCGTCCAGTCGAGCCGCTTCAGCCACCAGGCGACCGAGGCGGCACTCCAGCGCGACCAGGCGCTGTCCCGCCAGGTGGCCGCGGCGGCCGCCGGCACGGGTGACAGTTCGCTGGGCTCGCAGCTCGCCCTGGCCGCCTACCGCCTCTCGGCCACCCCCGAGGCGAGGGGCGCGCTGCTCGGCTCGCTCTCCCGCCCGGTCGGCGCCCGGATGACCGGTCACACCGCCCCGGTGGAGCGGGTGGCCTACCGCCCCGACGGCCGCGTGGCCGTGACCGCCTCAAGCGACACCACCGCCCGGCTGTGGAACGTCACCGACGCCCTGCGGCCCAAGAGCGCGGGCGTCGTCAAGGGGCACACGGGAGGCGTGCTCGCCGCCGCGTTCAGCAAGAGCGGCAAGGTGCTCGCGACGGGGTCTGCCGACGGCACCGCCCGCCTGTGGGAGGTCTCCGACACCGCCAAGCCCCGCGCCCTGGCCACGCTCAAGGGCCACGAGGAGCAGGTGGGCTCCGTCTCGTTCAGCCCCGACGGCAACGTGCTGGCCACCGCGTCCACCGACGGCACGATGCGGCTGTGGAACGTCAAGGACCCGGCCAAGCCCGCGCAGGTCGCGGTCGTCAAGCAGGACGCCGACCCCACGAGGACGGCCTTCTCCCCCGACGGCCGGCTCGTGGCGCTCGGCTCGACCGACGGCACGATCAAGCTCCTCGACGTGCTCACCCCCGCGAAGCCGGCCGTGCTGGCCACGCTCACCTCGGCGGAGGGCGCGGTCAGGAGCGTCACGTTCGCGCCGAACGGCCGCTACCTGGCCTCCTCCTCCGACACCGGCAAGGTGCAGGTCTGGGAGATCACCGCGACGAAGCTGGTCGGCACCGCGAGCGGCCACTCCGGCTCGGTGGACGACGTCGCGTTCAGCCCCGACGGCAACGTCCTGGCCACCGCCTCCGCCGACGCCACGGTCCGGCTGTGGAGCGTCCAGAACCCGCGTGAGCCCGTGCTCACCGCCACCCTGGCCGGGTTCCCCGACGCGGTGACCGGGGTGGCGTTCAGCCCGAACGGCCAGAACCTGCTGACCTCCGCCGCCGACGGCGTCGCCCGGCTGTGGAACGTCTCCAACACCTCCCGCACCGCGCCCTTCGCCCGGCTCGGCGCGCACACCGGGCAGGTCAACGGCATCGCCATCGCCAAGGGCGGCGCCACGCTGGCCACCGCCTCCGACGACGAGACCGTCCGGCTCTGGAACATCTCCGACCCGGCGGTGGCCACGCCCGAGTCCACGCTCAGCGGGCACACCGAGCCGGTCGCGTCGGTGGCGTTCAACCCCGAGGGCACCCGCCTGGTGACGGCGTCCGACGACAAGACGGCCAAGATCTGGGACGTCTCCGAGACCGCGACCCCGAAGCTGCTCGGCACGCTGACGGGGCACACGGCCGGCGTGCGGTCGGCCGCGTACGGGCCCGACGGCAAGACGGTCGTGACGACCGGCCGCGACGGCCGGACGCTGCTGTGGAACGTCGCCACCCCGTCCAGCCCCAAGCAGGTCGCCACCGTCGGCGCCGCCGACCGGCGGGTGAGCACGGCCGCCTTCCGTCCGGACGGCCGCGCCCTGGCCGTCGGCTCGGGCACCGGGTCCGTACGGCTGTGGGACCTGTCGAAGCCGGCCGCGCCGCGCTCGCTCGGCACGTTCTCGGCCGGCCCGGGCAGCGTCCTCGACCTGCGGTTCAGCCGCGACGGCAAGACGCTGGCCACGGCGTCGTCCGACGGCGTCGCCCGCCTCTGGAACGTCGCCGCGCCCGCCGCCGTCAAGAAGCTCGCCGACCTGCCAGGACACTCGGCCGCCGTGTCGGCGCTCGCCTTCAGCGCCGACGACCGCACGCTCGTCACGGCCTCCGAGGACGGGAGCGTGCGGGTGTGGAACGTCGTCACGCCCGCCCGTCCCGAGCTGTGGGCCGTGTTCGCGGGCCGGGGCGCGGCCGGTGACGTGGAGCTGGGCCCCGACGGCACCGTGCTGGCCGCCGCCTCCGGCAGCGCCGCCCAGCTCTACGGCCTGAACGTGGAGCAGGCGACGGGCAACGTCTGCGAGGCGTCGGGCACGTCGATCAGCGGCGCCGAGTGGGCCCGGTACGTGCCCGGCCGCCCCTACGCGCCGCCGTGCTCCACCGCCACGGCATCGGCCTCGGGCTCATAGATCGCGTTGTCGAAGACGGCTTCGCAGCCCTCGCCGGCCAGGTCCTGCACCCACAGGCCGACGAACGCGCCGGTGAAGCCGAACGCGCGCACCTGGCCGTCGATGATCTCGTCGGCGTGCTCGTCCGACAGGATCGTGGCGTCCAGCTCCACGGGGATGGCGTGGCCGTCGTACGAGAAGCGCAGCACCGGCCCGTCGAGCTCCAGCGCGAGGCGGCTCGCGGTGCCCGGGGCGGTGAAGTGCACGGTGCGGGCGCCCCTGTCGCTGCCCGTCAGGACGACGCCGTCGGTGGTCAGCGCGAGGTGGTACCAGGTGCGGGAGTTGTAGTAGGCGGTGATCCCGGCGGACTGGTGCACGCTGCGGGGCTCGAACGTCACGTTCGCCGCGAACGTGCCCCGCTGGGCGGTCACCCGCTGGGCGACCAGGCTGGGGGCGCGCCGCCCGTACGGTGACTGGCCGCCGCTGACCGTCACCCGTCCGTCCTCGAACCGCACCCAGTCGGGCGAGGCCGGCCGGCGCAGCGTGCTCCACACCCCCTCGGCGGCGGGCCAGCGGTGCGGCGGCAGCTCGGGCGCGGACACGTCCACCGCCGGCACTCCCCCGGCCACCCGCGGCCAGCCGTCCACCCACTCGACGCGCTGGATCGCGCTCTCCCTGCCCAGCACGCACCGGCCGCGCGGCGTGTACGGCCGCGCCGCGAGATGCGCCATGTACCACTCGCCGCCCTGCGTCCGCACGAGGCAGCCGTGCCCGGCCTTCTGCAGCTCCAGGCCGGGGTCGTGGCGGGAGGTCAGCATCGGGCCGGCCGGGTCGGGCTCGTACGGGCCCTCCAGCGTGCGCGAGCGCAGCACGCTCACGCAGTGCTCGTAACCGGTGCCGCCCTCGGCGACCATCAGGTAGTACCAGCCGTCCACCTTGTAGATGTGCGGCCCCTCCGTGACGCTGCGGTTCTCCAGGATGAGCTTCGGCTCGCCGCCGCCGAGCGGCTGCAGCTCGATGCCGGAGAAGCCGCGCCCGGGGCGCGAGTCGAACACCATGTTCAGCAGGTATGCCGTGCCGTCGTCCTCGTGGAACAGCGCCGCGTCGAACCCCCGGCCCGGCAGCCGCACCGGGTCCGACCACGGGCCCTCGATGGCGGGCGCGGTGACGAGGTAGTTGGCGACGTCCTTGTAGCCGTGCGCGTACGTGTCCATCACGCTGTAGACCAGGTGGAACAGCCCGTTCGCGTACGTCAGGTCAGGCGCCCACACCCCGCCCGAGTCGGGCACCCCGGACAGGTCGAGCAGCCTGCGCTCGGTCAAAATGCCGCCCAGGGGACGCCAGTGCACCAGGTCACGCGAATGGTGCACCAGGACGCCCGGATACCACTCGAACGTCGAGGTGGCGATGTAGTAGTCGTCCCCGACGCGCAGGATGGACGGGTCCGGGTGGAAGCCGGGCAGGACGGGGTTACGGATCATCGGATCTCCACGAGATGGGGTAGGCCCGCGGCCAGGTCGAGCCGCGTACGCAGCCCTGAAGCGCGGTGGATCAAGGTGACGGCCTGGTCAGCCGGCGAGCGCAGCACGTCCCAGATCTCCATGCCTGAACCCTGCCAGAGCCATGATCGGCGGCTCACCCCGCCCCCCGGCCTCCGCCCGGACTTGGGGGCTCAGGTCACGATGGAGACCGGGTGGCGGCGAGGCGGCGCCGGGCCGAACGCATCATCGCGTGCACGACGACCGGATGCGCCAGACGTACCGGCATGAAGTACACCCTGCCCCGCCACCCCTTCAGCCGCACGGTGGTGGTGACCCGCACCAGCCGCGCGGCGGCGTCCACGGCGACGCCGCAGCGGAAGTCGAGATGCCGGTCATCGGCCACGATGAGCGCCTCCTCCCCCTCCACCCGCGCCACCCGGAAGACGTCGCGAGGAGCCCGCCGGACACCGAGCAGCGGCACGAGAGCCTGCCGCACCGCCATCGCGGCACCGACCCAGCGCGGCAGCGCCCGCAACGAGAAGATCTCCTCCGCCCAGACCCGCGGATCCTCGGAAGCACCGGGAGGCAGCACCCCGATCATCACATCGGCATAGTCGGGCACCGGAATGTCCTCAAGCGCCGACGACCAGTAGACGGGAGTTCTCATGACGCCTCCATACGCTGCCGTATGGTCCTTACTGTACGCCCCCGTACGGCGCCCGCCCCACCCGGGTCCGACCAGCGATGACACCGATCTGCAGCCGACATGAAGCCGCCCCTTGATGGTGTGGCCTCATCACCGCGATCGACCGCAGAACGGGGAGAACACGATGCGGACCAGGAGAGCACTCACGATCGCCGCCACCGGCACGGCCCTCGCCCTCGGCACCCTGGCAGGCGTCGCAGCCGCGACCAGCGCCCTGCCCACGACGACGGGCCAGCACGAGAACACGACCCCCGCCGGCCACTGGGACGGCGGCATCGCCCCGGCCGGCCATTATGACGGCGGGGTCGCCCCGGCCGGCCACATCGACGGCGGGGTCGCCCCCGCGGGCCACGTCGACGGCGGAGTCGCCCCCGCAGGCCAGCACGACAACGTCATTCCCGCCGGCCAGCACGAGGGCAACATCGCCCCGGCCGGCCACGACTGGGTGGGATGAGCGCCGCGCGGCCGGGTGCGATGACACCCGCACCCGGCCGCACGACGAGCAAGTTCGGCGAACTTCATATCTAGACGTAGGTATACAGCTACCATACGAGTCATGCCGTCACCTCCCCACGACGCACTCGTCCAGATGTTCAGCGACAACCCGCACTTGGCCGTGGAGCTCCTGCGCGACATCGTCAAGGTGGACCTGCCCGACACTCCTGCGATCCAGCAGGAGGAGCGCACGTTCAACACCCGGATCTCCGACGACATCGAAGCCGACCTCGTCTTCACCCTGGGGCCGGCACAATGCCCGCAGCACGTCATCATCGTGGAGATCCAGCAGGGCAGGGGTAAGAGCGTCGTACAACTCGCCCGCTACGCCGCCGCCGCCTGGCTGCTGCTGCGCTGCGACGTCACGGTCCTGGTCGTCTGCCCCAACCAGCCGGACGCCGATCATTACGGGCAGCCGATCGACTCGGGGCTGACCGGCTATCGCTTCCAGGCCCGCACGGTGGGCCCGGACGACATCCCGGCCATCATCGACCCGCAGGAGGCCACCGCCGACCTGCCCCTCGCCGTCCTGTCGGTCATGGCTCAGGGCCGCGACTGCAAGGTACTCAAAGCCTTCACCGAAGCGCTCAGCAGCCGCCCCGATGGTGACGCTACGAAGTACTATGAATACGCATACAGCATGTCCGGGCCCGAGGTCCGGAAGCTCTTGGAGGAGATCATGGCGTCCACCACGTGGCCGGTCTACAGCCCCTTCGCCCGCGAGCACTTCGGCCGCGGGGTGAAGGAAGGCACCGCCAAGGGCAAGGCGCAGGAGGCCGCCGAGGCGGTGCTGCTCGTGCTCGATGCGCGTGGCGTCGCCATCTCAGAGGCCACCCAAATCTGCATCACCACCTGCACAGACGTTGACCAGCTCCACACGTGGCTCATTCGCGCAGCCACCGCGCACTCGCCAGAAGACCTGTTCAACTACCCCGACGACCAGGAGTAGGGAGCGCCATCGGGTCTTCGGCATTACCGGAAACGATCTTTACTTGCGGTCAGTCCCACGTGATCTGTTTCCGTTTTGCCCAGCTTGACGAAGGCAGGACGGACATGAGAGACCTGACAGCCCGATCACCGTCTCTGCGCCACCTCGCGCTGATCGCGGCCCTGGCGCTCGGCTCGCCTCTCATCGCAACGGCGGCCTGGACGTCGGGGCAGGCGGGTCGCGGGCTCATGCTGCGCCTGTCCCGCCGCTCCCCCGTCGTGGGGTGAGCGGCGGGGCGGGCCGCAGGGGTGTCGGTCAGTGGGTCAGGCGGAGGACGCCCCAGTGGCTGGTGTCGAGGTAGCTGCGGGACGTCGCGTCGTTCCACGTCACCGCACTCGTACGGGCCGCTCCGGTCGCGTCGTTGACCTGGACGTCGAAGCCCAGCAACGTGCCTTCCCCGAGGGTGATGGTGGGCAGGTCGATGGCCGCCTCCACTACGTACCCGCCGGGTGCCGGGGCGGCCGCCGCCCGGATGTGGTCCTTCACGCCGGCCGCGTCGAACGTGCCGCCCACCGTCACGCGGCCGGTGAAGCTCACCCGGTACTGGCCGTCGTCGTCCGAGTAGCCCTTGGTCTTGCCGTTGCCGGGGTCGACGAAGATCTCGACGGAGTCCTGTTCCCATGGGTTGGCGGACTGCTCGCTCAGCGTGGGGTCGGTGACCTGGGCGAGGACGTACAGGGTGGGGCCGGACCACAGGGTGCGGACCCTCGCGGTGGCGCCCGTGGTGCCCTGGATCCAGGTGGCGGTGCGTACCTCGGGGGCGCCGGTCCAGGCGCGGTCCACGGCGCCGTCCAGGACGGGGGGCGTGGGGCGGTGCGGGGCGGTGGTGTGCTTGACGGCGGGGGCGGGGGTGATCCGGCCGGTCCAGGTGATCTCGGTGCTCCGGTCTCGTACGGTGAGCTGGACGTCGGTGCCGCCGGCGAGCAGGGCCTCGACGCGGTAGCCGGTGGCGGTGGGGCGGACGCCGGGCGAGGTGCGGGTGAGGGTGCGGGAGCGGCCGTCCACGGTGAAGGTGACGCGGTCGTCCTTGTTCACGGTGCGGTCGGTCACCTCCGCGAGCACGTACAAACCGGAGGCTGTGCCGGGGCGCGCGAGAGAGCTGCTCGTCGTGGCGGCGTGCGCGGGAGAGCTCGTCGTGGCAGCGTGCGGGGGAGAGCTCGTCGTACCGGCGTGCGTGAGAGAGCTCGTCGTACCGGCGTGCGCGGGAGAGCCGGTCGTGGCCGTGCGGGCCTGGAAGCCGGCTGAGACGTCGCCGACGCGGGCGAGGGGCGTGTCCGGCAGCAGATCCCATTCGGGGTCGCGCCTGCCGTCGACCTTGATGACGCCGGCGGGCGCCTCCAGCTTGCGGACGAGCGGGTCCAGCTTGGACGGGTCCACGACGCCCCAGTACGCGGGCTTGGCCTGGAGGTCGTCGTCGAAGAGCAGGGGTGCGTTGAGCCGCGTGATGGGCCAGGAGCGCAGCCAGCTGACGTCGTCCGATTCGCCCCACACGGTGACGGAGCCGAGCCGGGCGGCCTGCCGCCTGAAGACGTCGAACAGCTCCTTGTAGCGGTACCCCTGCTCCAGGAGCAGCTCGGGCGGGATCGTGTCGTAGGTGGAGACGAAGTCGGTGTAGATGCTCACGTCGAGCTCGGTGACCTGCTGCTCGAGGCCGAGGCCGGCGAAGCGCTCGATGGTGGCTTCGACGTCGGCGGCGGGTGGGTGCTCGATGTTGAGGTGGAGCTGGTGGCCGACGCCGTCGATGGGCACGCCTTCGTCCTTGAGCTGCTTGACGAGCCTGTAGAGGGCTTCGCGTTTGCGCGGGAGCTCGGTGTTGTAGTCGTTGATGAACAGCTTGGCGGCGGGGTCGGCCTCGTGGGCGACGCGGAAGGCGGTGCGGATGAAGTCGAGCCCGGCGATCTCGTACCACTTGGAGCGGCGCAGCCCGTCGGGCTGGTTCTCGTCCACGACCTCGTTGACGACGTCCCAGACGGCGATCCTGCCCTTGTAGCGGGTGACGAGCGTGCGGACGTGCCGTTCGAGGCGTTGCAGCAGCACCTCCTTGGTGGCGTTGTCGAAGACCCAGTCGGGGGTCTGGCTGTGCCAGGCGAGGGTGTGGCCGCGGATGGTCATGCCGTGCTCGGTGGCCCAGTCGACCAGGTAGTCGCCGTCGGTGAAGGTGAACTCGCCTTCCCGGGGCTCGGTGGCGTCCCATTTGAGCTCGTTGCCGGGGGTGACGCCGTTGAAGTGCTTGGCGAGGAGCTGGCCGTGGACGCCGAGCGTGTCGGGGCGGGTGAAGGCGGAGCCCATCGTGAACGGCACCTCGTCCTTGAGCGAGGGCAGCCCGGTCTGGATGGGTTTGGGCTCGACGTAGGTGAGGGTGAAGTCGTCGAGGTGGAAGGGGAAGGTACCGGTGTCGGACTCGATGTAGACGCTGAGGAAGTCCACGTCGTACGCGAGCGTGTACGTCCCCGATAGCTGTACCCATTGGCCGGCGGGCACGTCCTTGGGCGCGACGACGCGCTCGTAGCTGGGGGTGCCGCCGGTGTGGCGTTCGATGGACAGGCCGAGCTTGCCGGCGGCGGTGTCGGGGCCGAGCCGGACCCAGACGGACAGGGCGTACTTGTCGCCCTTGCCCATGCGGCCGAGGACGTTCAGGGCAGGGCCGTCCCAGGAGGCGGAGCGGCCAGTGACGGTGAGGGCGCGGGTGCCGGTGTGCGCGGTCGTCCCGGTTTCCAGGACGGCGGCGGCGCGCGATGACCAGTCCTGGGCGGTGCCGTCCTCGAAGTCGCTGGTGATCGGCTCGCGGGTGGGGTCGCCGAGCGGGGTCACGACGATGTCGTCGAGGTGGTACTGGGAGGTGGCGTCAGAGCTCTCGACGTAGAGCTGCACGCCGGTGGACTCGGCGGTGAACAGGTAGCTGCCCGACAGCCGCACCCATCCTGCGTCGGTGACGGTGGCCGCCGCGACCCGCTCGTACGTGGTCTCGCCGCCGGTCGGGGTGCGCTGCACGGTCATCGCGATCGTGCTGGAGGGCTGGCCGGCGGCCAGGCGGGCGTACGCGGTGACGGTGTAGCCGACGCCCCTGGCGAAGGGGGCGGTGATGGCGGCGCCGTGCCAGGTGGCGGTCCTGCCGGTGACGGCGAGGCCGCCGCCGCCGGTGCGGGCGGCGTCCGGGGTGACGGTGACGGAGACGCCGTCGCCGCGCGGCCCCCACCCCTGCGTGGTGCCGTCCTCGAAGTCATACGAGAGGTCGGACGTGAGGCCGGTCGCGTGGGCTGGAAGCACCGGCACGAGGCATGACAAGGCGGCGGCCACCAGGGCTAAGAGGGTGCGCACAGTGCTCCTACGGCATCCGGACTGAAAGTTTCAGGAAAACGCCGATAAATATCAGGCGGACTGTAGAGGCGAGGCTCAGGCGGGTCAACAACCTCGAATCAGGCTGCAATCGCTTGTTGCAGGAAAGGTGCAGTTTCACTGCAGGTCATTGACGAAGTGAGGGGTTTGGGCGAACGTTTCATGCAACCGATTGCCGCACTCCCCGTCGAGGTTGCGCAGATGCGACTTCTGTTACTCCCCCCAGTCATCGCCCTCGCGGTGGTCGCGACCATGACCCCGGCCGCCACGGCGGCGACCCGCAGCACGATCGTCGTGGCCGCCGACGGCTCGGGCGACCACGCGACCGTGCAGGACGCGGTGAACGCCGTGCCCTCCGGCAACACCCGCCCGGTCACCATCCTGGTCCGCAAGGGCACGTACAAGCAGCAGGTGGTCATCCCCGCCGACAAGCCGCACATCACGCTGGCCGGCGACACCCGCGACCCGCGCGAGGTGGTGCTGACGTTCGACGCCTCGGCGGCCACGCCGAAGCCGGACGGGTCCGGCACCTACGGCACCTCGGGCAGCGCCTCGTACGTGATCAGCGCCCCCGACTTCACCGCCCGCAACCTCACGTTCGAGAACTCCTACGACGAGGCCGCGCACGGCAACAGCCAGGCCGTCGCGGTCCGGACGACCGGCGACCGGCAGGTGTACGACAACGTCAGGTTCCTCGGCAACCAGGACACCCTGTACGCCAACACCGGCTCCGCCACCACCTTCGCCCGCCAGTACTTTCACAACTGCTACGTCGAGGGCGACGTGGACTTCATCTTCGGCCGCGCCACGGCTGTGTTCGACCGCTGCGTGATCAAGGCGCTGAACCGGGGCAGCGCGGACAACAACGGCTACGTCACCGCCGCCAGCACCGAGATCACGAACCCGTACGGCTTCCTGATCTACCGCAGCCACCTCGTCAGCGACGCGCCCGCCCGCACATTCCACCTGGGCCGCCCGTGGCCGGCCGGCGGCTCCGCGACGGCGCGCGGCCAGGTGCTGGTGCGGGAGTCGTGGCTGGGCCAGCAGGTCAAGGACGCGCCCTGGACCGACATGTCGGGCCTGAACTGGCGCGAGGCCCGCCTGTCGGAATACCGCAACCACGGCCCCGGCGCGACCGTCAACGACGACCGCCCGCAGCTCACCGCGGAGCAGGCCAGGGCGTACACGCCGGAGAGGTACCTGGCGGGCAGCGACGGCTGGAACCCGCTGCGCCGTCCCTCTCCCACCAGGCCCGAGCCGGGCCGACAGGTGCTGCCGCGCGACGACGGCTGGGCGGCCGCCACGACCGGCACCACCGGGGGCTCGGCCGCCCGCCCCGAGAACGTGCACGTCGTCTCCACGAGGGCGGAGCTGCTGGCCGCGCTGGGCGACCCGGCCGACAACACCCCGCGGATCATCTACGTCAAGGGCGCCGTCGACGCCGACACCGACGCCTCCGGCAACCCGCTGACCTGCGACGACTACGCCGTCAACGGCTACAGCCTGCCCGCCTACCTGGCCGCCTACGACCCGGCCGTCTGGGGCAGGACGAGCGTCCCCTCAGGGCCGCTGGAGGAGGCGCGCAAGGCGTCGTACGCGAAGATGGCCGAGCACGTGACGGTCACCATCGGCTCCAACGTCACGCTCATGGGCCTCGGCGGGGACGCCGCGCTGAAGAGCTTCGGCCTGCGCATCAGCAACGCCGACAACGTCATCGTGCGCAACCTGACCATCACCGACACCTCCGACTGCTTCCCGCAGTGGGACCCGACGGACGGCGCCGAGGGCAACTGGAACGCCTCCTTCGACAACATGGAGGTCTCCGGCTCCACCCACGTGTGGCTGGACCACAACACGCTCAACGACGGCGACAACCCCGACTCTGGCCAGCCGCTCTACTTCGGCCGCCCGTACCAGGTGCACGACGGGCTGCTCGACGTCGTGCGCGGCTCGAACTACGTGACGCTCTCCTGGAACCACCTCAGCGGCCACGACAAGGTGACGCTCATCGGCAACACCGACAACCCGGCCCGGTACGGCGAGCAGGACAAGCTCAAGGTCACCCTGCACCACAACTACTTCGAGGCGCTCGGCCAGCGCGCGCCGCGGGTGCGCTTCGGGCAGGTGCACGTCTACAACAACTACTACCGGGGCGGCGACGGGCACGGCTACAGCATCGGGGTCGGCGTCGGCTCCAAGGTGTACGCCGAGAGCAACGCCTTCGACGGGATCGACGCGGCCAAGGTGCTGACGGTGTTCGGCGGCAAGGCGATCACGGCCGAGGACAACCTCGTGGACGGGGTGGTCACCGACGTGGTGGCCGCGTACAACGAGGCCAACGGCACGACGCTCGGCACGGACGCGGGCTGGACGCCCACGCTGGTGCCCCGCGTGCATCCGGCCAAGGCGCTGAAGCACCTCGTCCCGGCGGGCGCGGGCGCGGGCCGCCTGCGCTGAACCGACCCGGTCGTGCGTGAGACGACCGCGATGACCCCGGCGGCGGGCGGTCCGCGCGCCGGCGGCCCCCACCCGGGCCGCCCGCCCCGGTCAACGCCGCGGCCCGGCATCCGGGCCCGGCTCTTCAGATGACGAACCCGTCGTGGTTGACGATGTAGAGCACGCCTCCCGTGACCATCAGCACCGCGCCGACCACGATGGCGGCCCAGCCGCCCACCCACGCCGCGATCATCAGCCCTACGCAGGCAATGACAATCCCGGCAAGCCTATAGATTTGGGCATTTCTACTCACATAAAGAGCTTTGCCGTCTGAAGGTGGGTGTATCCCACCCAGCTTGGGCACTCTTTTCTGACCCCGTCCTCGCCTAGCCTCGAAGGCATGGACACCGACAACCTGCTCGGCCAGTTCCTGCGGGCCCGCCGCGAGCGGCTCCAGCCGGAGGACCTCGGCATGCCCGCCGGCACCCGCCGGCGCGTGCGGGGCCTGCGCCGCGAGGAGGTCGCCCGGCTCGCCGGAGTCAGCACGGACTACTACGTCCGCCTGGAGCAGGGCCGCGAGCGGCACCCGTCGGCCCAGGTGGTCGACGCGCTGGCCCGCGCGCTGGAGCTGGAGGAGGACGCCGCCACGCACCTGCACCAGCTCTCCCGCCCCGCCCCCGCCAGGCGGCGCCCGCGCCCCCGGCGCGAGCAGGTCGGCCCCGGCCTGGTCCGCCTGATGGCGGCCTGGCCGCACACCCCCGCCATCGTCCTCGGCCGGTGCCTGACCGTGCTGGCCGCCAACCCGCTCGGCAAGGCGCTCTACGACGGCCACACCTACAGCGACGACCTGGTCAGGCTGGTGTTCCTCGACCCCGACGCCCGCGACTTCTTCCCCGACTGGGACCGGGTGGCCGTCAACACCGTCGGCGGGCTGCGCTCGGCCGCCGGCGACGACTACGACGACCCCCGGCTCGTCGAGGTCGTCGGCGAGCTGTCGCTCAAGAGCGAGCCTTTCCGCCGGCTGTGGGCCCGCCACGACGTCCGCCAGAAGACCCACGAGACCAAGCGCTTCCACCACCCGCTGGTGGGCCCGCTGACCCTGCACTACGAGTCGCTGACCGTGAACGGCGCACCCGGCCAGCAGCTCGTCGTCTACCAGGCCGACCCCGGCAGCCCGTCGGAAGAGGCCCTGTCCCTGCTGGGCAGCCTCACGGCCTGACCCCACCCGTTCACCAGGCGCGGAGCACACCGCGCCATCCCGGCATGCCCGAACCCGGAATCCGGAATCCGAATCCGGAAGGACCGGGCTGCGTCGACCACCCCGTCTGAGGAGCAGAACACCATGGAACAGAAAGTCGTCCTGATCACCGGCGCGAGCAGCGGCATCGGCCGGGCCACCGCGCTGCGCCTGGCCCGTGAGGGCCATCAGGTGGTGCTCGGCGCCCGCCGCGAGGACCGCCTCGCCGAGACCGCCGCGGCCATCGAGGCCGCCGGCGGCAAGGCCGACGCCCGGCGGCTCGACGTGACCGACCGCGCGGACGTGGCCGCGTTCGTGGACGGCGCCGCCGAGCGGCACGGCCGCGTGGACGTCCTCGTCGGCAACGCGGGCGTGATGCCGCTGTCGCGGCTGGACGCGCTGCTGGTCGAGGAGTGGGACCGGATGATCGACGTGAACGTGCGCGGCCTGCTGTACGGGATCGCCGCCGCCCTGCCGCACTTCCAGCGGCAGGGCGCGGGGCACTTCGTCACCGTGGCCTCCATCGCCGCCTACCGGGTCTCGCCGGCGGCGGCGGTCTACTGCGGCACGAAGTACGCCGCCTGGGCGATCACCGAGGGGCTGCGCCAGGAGCTCGACCCGAGCATCCGCGTCACCACCGTCTCCCCCGGCGTCGTGGAGTCGGAGCTGGCCGAGAGCATCACCGACCCGGGCGCGCGGGAGGCGATGCGGACGTACCGGGCGGAGTCGATCCCGGCCGACAGCATCGCGCAGGCGATCTCGTACGCGATCGGCCAGCCGGCCGACGTGGACGTGAACGAGCTGGTCATCCGCCCGGCCCGGCAGCGGTAGGGCTCAGCCGAGCCCGTTGTGCAGGCCCTCGCCCTCCGGTTCGAGCGCGTAGTTGATGCCCGCGTCGATGTCGCTGTCGAACCCGGTGCGGAAGGCGACCTCGTAGGCGTTGTCGCCGAGCAGGTCGCGGGCCTGCTTCTCGCAGGTGCGCCGGGCCGTCACCAGGGCGGGCACGCCGGCCTGCGCCTGGCCGTGGGTGCTCCAGATGCGCTGCGCCAGGCCGAGCAGCCGGGCCGCGCGGTGTGCCCGCCCGGCCGCGCCCGCCGCGAGGGCGAGCAGGTCGACGGTGCGGCCCATGCCGAAGCTGTCGTGCAGCCGCCGCTTGGTGCGCAGGGCCGCCTGCCCGTAGGCGACGGCCAGGTCGAGGCGTCCGGCGCTCAGCTCGGCCTGGCCGCGCAGGAAGTCACCGTGGGAGCGCATCGACAGCTCGCCGCACCGCTCGCACAGGGCGCGGGCGTCCTCCAGCACGGCGACGGCCTCGTCGATGCGGCCGTCGGCGGTCAGGGCGTGCGCGCGGCAGTAGAGGCCGGTCAGCTTGGCGATGGTGAGCGGCTCGTCGTCGAAGCGGCTCTGGTAGGCGGTCTCGGACTCGGCCATGGCCTGGACCAGGTTGCCGCGGATCACCCCGGCCATCGCGCGCAGCGCGCCAGCGCAGCTCGCCGCGTAGGGGTCGCCGGGCTCGGCGGCCAGTTCGATCTGGGCGGCCCTGATCTCGGCGGCGCCGGCGTCGCCCTGCGTGGCCGCCAGGTGCCCGTCGGCCCACAGGGCCTGCACGAGCTCGGGGCCGGGCCGGGTGTCGAGGTCGAGGGCCTGCTGGAGGTAGTGGCGGCCCTCCTTGGCGTAGCCGCAGCCGTACCAGAAGAAGGCGAGCAGGCCGGCCAGGCGCAGTGCGGGCAGGCGGTCCTTGGCGGCGAGCGAGACCTCCAGGGCGGCGCGGAGGTTGTCGTGCTCGCCGATCATGCGGTCGTACCAGGAGATCTGGCCGGGGCCGAGCCAGCCGGCGGCGCCGCGGACGGCCAGGGACAGGAAGTGGTCGCGGTGGCGGCGCCGGAAGCGCTCCGCCTCGCCGAGGTGGCGCAGCCGGTCCGCGCCGTACTCGCGCAGCGTGTCGAGCATGCGGTAGCGCTCGCCGGCGCCGGTCGGCAGCCAGGTCAAGATGGACCCGCCGGCCAGCGCGTCGAGCAGCAGCCCGATGTCGGCCTCCGGCAGCCGCTCGTCGGCGCACACCTCGCGGACCGCCTCGGCGTCGAAGTCGCCGGCGAACACCGACAGCCGCGCCCAGAGCAGCCGCTCGGCGGGCTCGCACAGCTCGTGGCTCCATCCGATGGCGGTCCGCAGCGCCTGGTGCCACGGTGGGCCGGAGACACCCTCCGGATCGCCGTCCGGCGCGGAGAAGCGGTCGTCGAGCCGGTCGGCCAGCTCGGGCACGGACAGCTCGCGCAGCCGCGCCCCCGCCAATTCGATGGCCAGCGGGATGCCCTCCAGCCGCCGGCACAGCCGGCTGACCGCCTCCTGGTCCTGGTCGGCGAGGTCGAAGCCGGGCACGGCCTCGGCGGCGCGCTCGGCCAGCAGCGCCACCGCGTCGCCGCAGGCGGGCCCCGCGGCTCCGGCGGCCGGCACCGGCAGCGGGTCGACCAGGTACACCAGCTCGCCCGGCACCTCCAGCGGGCGGCGGCTGGTGGCCAGCACGCGCAGCCCCGGCACGGCTTCGAGGAGCGTGATGACCATACGTGAGCAGGCGCCCGTCAGGTGCTCGCAGGCGTCGAGGACGAGCAGCACCTCGCGGCCGGAGAGGTGCTCGGCCAGCACCTCGACCATGGGGCGGGCGGTCTGGTCGGTGAGCCGGAGCGAGGCGGCGATCGCGTGCGGCAGCAGGGGGCCGTCGACCGGCGGCGACAGCTCCACCAGCCAGGCGCCCCCGCCGAACTCGGGCCGCAGGGCGGCGGCGGCACGCAGGGCCAGGCGGGACTTGCCGACGCCGCCCACGCCGGTGAGGGTCACCAGCCTGGACCGGCGGCAGGCGCGGCGGATCTGGTCGAGCTCGCCACGACGGCCGACGAGGCTGGTCGGCTCCGCCGGGAGGTTTCCCGCCTGCCACTTACCTGCCATCGCGATCGCCACCCATCGGCTTCAGTTGTGACAGCAGCTTGCCTGATTCCACCGCGCTCCGTCACTAAAAGTAAGAAAGTAACTACGCCTGATGCACGTGATGGTGCTCCCGTGGAGAGGGTGACGTCAAGGTGCCGGTCAGGGCGCGCCCGTGCCCGGGCGCGCCCCTTTCCGGCTCAGCCGCCGTAGGCCTTGACCTCCAGCAGGCCCACTGAGCTGGTGCCGGTCCCGGTGAGCAGCACCCGCAGGCGGGTGGTGCTGGTGGCGGTGAAGGTGACGGAGTTGTAGGCGTTCTTGTTCAGCGTGTACGCCGACGCGCCGGGCACGTCCACGTACGCGCTGCCGTTCCAGTACTGCAGCTTCCACGACGCCGGCATGTCGATGCCCTCGTCGTCGTCGAAGAAGTACACCTCGGCTTTGCCGAGCGTGCGGGCCGACGGCCAGGTCAGGTCCACCCACTGCTGCCCGGTCTCCGGCCAGCAGCCCCAGCGGGGGTTGACGGTGTCGTTGGAGGAGGGCGGGTCGATGCCGTCGTTGACGGCGGCCACGCTCTCCCAGGAGGAGGTGTAGGACGCGGTGGCCGTCGCCGACGTCGCCAGGTTCGACGGCGGCTGGACGCCGCCCCGGTTGTGCACCTTGATCTCGGTCAGGCCGGTCCTGGCGCCGGAGGCGGCCGTGGCCAGCACCCGCACCCGCTGGGCGGTGACGGCGGGGAACTGCACCACGTTGTAGTTGGCGCGCGGCGTGGCCGGGGTCTTGGCCTGGGAGGGCACGCTGACCCAGGCGCTGCCGTTGTGGTACTGGACGTCGTAGGAGGCGGGGGCCCGGTAGGTGGTGCTCGCCGGGCGGCTGTCCTTGAAGTAGAGCCGCACCTCGTTGAGGGTGCGGGCGGCGCCGAAGTTCAGCTCGTACCAGTCCTGCCCGGCGGTGGTGCCGCCCCAGAACGGCTCGTTGACGGGGTAGCCGTCCACGGCGCCGGCCGTGGAGCTGCCGGAGGCGGTGGTGGAGGCCGTGGCGGTGGCGCCGGCGGCGAGGTTGGTGAGGGTGGCGGTCAGGTCCACGCCGGCCTTGGCTAGCATGTCCACCATCCGGGCGCTGTTCTGGACGACCTGGGTGGGCGCCTGCATGCCGGGGACGGCGACGTGGTGGGTGACGGTGCCGGAGGTGGTGACGGCGCCGGTGGCCGGGTCCCACGTGAACGGCACCAGCGACGACACGGTGGCGGCGCGGCTGCCGTTGACGAAGATGGAGTAGCCCTCGGGCACGCCGGGGTAGCGCACCACGCCGTCGGCGGGGTCGTCCCAGACGATGGTCAGGTCGGCGTTGCGGTAACGCAGGTTGTTGACCGTGAAGTGGCTCCAGCCGATGGTGATCGGCGACAGCTCCACCTTGGCGTCGTTGCGCGGCCGCAGCCCGGCGACGTCCTCGATGACGGTCCAGTTGCTGGAGCCCAGGATGTTGTGGTGGATCCAGGAGCGGTAGGTGATCGAGGAGCCGTTCCAGTCGGCCCAGAACTCGTTGGCGTCGGGCCACTGCGTGTTGCCGTCGATGTACTGCGCCCAGGCGTTCCAGTACAGCAGCTTCTTGTACCAGGTGGCGTCGATCCACTCGTTCGGGTAGTTGCGCAGCACCGACGACAGCAGGCGGAACTGCACGGTGGAGTTGATCGTGGAGAAGTTGTTGCTGCCGGTGCCGGAGGCCGCCTTGTCGGCCTGGTTGGCGGTGTAGAAGGGGAAGATCGGGTACTGGGCCGGGTCGTCGAACAGGCGCAGCGCCTGCTTGTACGTGGCGGTGTTCGGCACCGCGCCGACCGCGAACGGGTAGTAGTTGTTGATCTCCTTCCACGGCACCCACTCGTTGGTGGACTTCAGCCGGTGCTCGAAGAGCTGCCTGCCCGGGTTCCACAGCACGCCGACGATGGCGTTGCCGATCTGGGTGGCCAGGGTGCGCAGCTCGGTGGCCTTGGCCTGGTTGCCGACGGCCTCGTACGCCTGCGCGGCGGCCAGCGCGCCGCTGTACTGGTAGGCGGCCTCGGCCCGGTCCATGCGGCCCGGCTTCCAGTGGAAGGACACGGCGTCGGCGTCGTTGCCGGTCAGGGCGCCCCAGTCGTACTCGATGAGCTTGTTGTTGTCGGTGTCGTAATAGGCGAGCTGGCCCTTGACGTCCTGCTCGGCGTAGCGGGCCAGGTTCGCGGCGATGGCCGGCTGGCCGCCGTGGATCTGGTAGCTCTTCCAGGCCGCCTCGCCGATGTACTGGGTGTAGCTGTTCGACCAGTTCTCCGGGTCGCCCGGGTTGTCGAGGAAGCGGCCGTTCTTGGAGGTCTGGCCGACGCTCAGCCAGTCGCCGTAGGCGTAGATCGGGTTGCGCAGGTACTTCAGGTCGTCGATGTGCATGGGCTGGGTCAGCGCGATCGCGTTGTTGTAGCCGAGCGCGCCCTCGACGGAGGTGGGGAACTGGAAGGTCTGCCCCGGGATGTCGGCGTCGAGGTGGTTGAAGCGCATCAGCCACCAGCGGTAGTAGATGTTCTTCTTGATCGCCGGCTCGGGCACGTCGATGTACGGCACGTTCTCGGCCCACCAGCGGTTGTACGCCCGCACGTGCGTGGCGAACGCGGTGGCGGCCGAGTAGCCGGCGTAGGCGTCGTACTCGGTGCGGGAGGCCGGCAGCTCGTTGGTGACGAAGCCCATGACGACCTTGACCGTCACCGTGGCGCCGGCGGCGATGGTGAGCGAGCGGTTGAGGCCGCCGCTGGAGACCGCGCAGCCGTCGCAGGTGAGCCTGGGGTAGAGGGTGGTGAGGTTGTTGTAGGCGTTGACCTGGCCGGTCAGCTCGCTGCCGCTGCCGCTGGTCGCGTACGGCGAGGTGGCCCGCAGGGTCAGCGTGGTGGAAGCGGAGCCGCCGTTGGTGATGGCCAGGTTGGCCACGGCCACGTTGTTGTCGGTGATGAACTTCGTCTGGTCGACGGTGATCGAGCCGCTGGTGTGGCGGCTCTTCCAGTGGCTGGGCACCTGCCGCCGCGAGGCGACCTGTTCGGTGAACGTGCCGGGGCTGAGGGAGACGGTGAAGGCGTTGTTGTTGCTGATGCTCTCCCAGTACGCGACCTGCCCGGCGAAGCCGAGCGTGCCCGGGGTGTGCGTCTTCATGAACAGCGCCCGGCCGCGCGTCATGAGCCAGGTGCCCGCCGGGTCGTTGCCGGTGCGGGCCAGCAGGCGGTCCATCCAGAAGTCGGTGCCGGAGCTCTCGGCGTCGTACATGGCCTGCATGTAGTTGCCGGTCGTGTACGTCCCCGGCGGGGCGGGCACGGCCGGGCCGGTGAAGGTGGGGTAGCCGATGGTCTGGTCGGCGTGGGCGGCGGCCGGCACCGACACCAGGCCCAGGACGAGTAACAGGGCTGACAGTGCGCGCCTCATGCGAAGGCCCTCCATTCGAGCACGCCGGTCGAGTAGCCGGATCGAGAGGTGATGTTCAGGCGCAGGCGGGTGGTGCTGACGGGGGTGAACGTGGTGGCGTTGAAGGCGTTGGCGGCCACGCCGCAGCCGGAGGCGCCGGGCACGTTGACGTAGGCGCTGCCGTTCCAGTACTGGAGCTGGCAGGAGGCCGGCAGGTCGATGCCCTGGTCGTCGTCGAACCAGTACACCTCGGACCTGGAGATCGTCTGGGCGGTCGGCCACTGGTACTCGATCCACTCGGTGCCCTGGTGGTTCCAGTTGCCGTAGGCGCCGTGGCTGTGGTCCTGCGAGTTCGCCGGGGTGTGGCCGTCCTTGATCGCGCCGAGGGTCTCCCACGGCGAGACGTACGAGGTGGCGGGCGTGGCGCTCGCGGCCAGGTTGCCGGGGGTCGTGGGGCCGCCGGTCTGCACGACCTTCCGCATGGTGCCGTCGGCGTTGAAGTACAGCTTGTCGATGGTCACCGAGCGGCGGAAGTTCCCGCCGCCGGGGCTGGAGGCGTTGTGGTAGACCATGTACCACTGGCCCTTGAACTCGATGATCGCCGGATGGTTCGTGGTCGAGGTCACCTGGTCGAGCACGACGCCGCGGTGCGTCCACGGGCCGAGCGGGTTGCTCGCGGTGGCGTAGCGGATACAGGCGTAGCCGGGCGCCGAGCAGGCCGAGTCGTTGGCCGCGTACGCGAGGTAGTAGACGCCGTTCCGCTTGAACATCCAGGGCGCCTCCCAGAAGTTCGACACGCCACTCGGGGTGATGACCGAGCCGTTGATCGAGGTCATGTTCGGGTTGAGGCGGGCCGCGCGCAGGCCGTAGTAGGAGCCCCAGTACATGTAGACCTGGCCGTCGTCGTCGGTGAAGACGGTGGGGTCGATGTTCAGCGGCGAGGAGTTGGGCGTGCTGTCACTGACCAGCGGGCCGCCCTTGGCGTCGGTGAACGGGCCGAGCGGGCTGTCGCCGACGGCCACGCCGATGTCCATCCAGCCGGCGCCGTTGCCGTTGACCGGGACGTACCAGTAGTAGCGGCCGTCGGCGCCGCGCTCGACCTCGCCGGCCCAGGCGTCCGCGCCCGCCCAGGAGAAGTTCGAGATCGACAGCTTGGCGCCCTGGTCGGTGAACGTGGCGGCGTCGGTGGAGGTGAAGACGTGCCAGTCGCGCATGACGAAGTTGGTGCCGCCGGGCGGGGCCTCGTCGTGGCCCGTGTAGAGGTACAGGGTGTCGCCCACGACCAGCGCGGCCGGGTCGGCCGTGTAGATCGCGGTGGTGATCGGCGCGCCCGCGAGCGCGGGCCGGGCCTGGGTGAGGAGGAGCAGGAGTGCCGCGGCGACGGCCGCCGCCCATCGTCGTCTCATGTGTCGGGCCCCTAAATGATGTGAGCGCTAACAGTGAGGGATCGAGACCGCCTAAAAGGTTTTCGGGAAGGTAGACCGGCCCGATGAGGGCTGTCAATCGTTGACTGCAATCCCCTGCATGCGCCTTGACATGGCGAGATGCCGGATCCTGGCGACTGATCAGCAAGCGAGCATTCGGTCACGGTTTCATATCAACCGAAAAGGATTTCGGGACACAGGGTTACGAGACCGTCATTGCGGTGAGTGGCCCGTTTCCCATGAATTGCCGCCGCGTCATGCCCGCGGAACGACCGGACGACATCCTCCTTGCACCGCACGGAAGGAGACAGGCAGGATGACGTCCATTTTCGACCAGGTCGGCGGCGCGAGCGCAGTCTCGGCGGTGGTCGACGAGTTCTACACGCGAGTCCTCGCCGACCCCTCGCTCCAGGGCTACTTCACCGGTACCGACGTCGGCAGGCTGAAGGCGCACCAGCGCAGCTTCGTGGCGGCCGCGCTGGGCGGGCCCCAGCAGTATCGCGGGAAGAGCATGGCCGAGGCGCACGCCGGCATGGGCATCACCGGGGCCGACTTCGACGCGGTGGTCGGCCATCTGGCCGGCTCGCTGGCGCACTGCGGCGTGCCCGGCGAGACCATCGCCACCATCGCCGGCGCGCTCGCCCCGCTGAAGGACCAGATCGTATCCGCCCAGGTCAGGGCCTAGACACGCGCTCCAGCCTGCGGGAAAAATCCCCCTGATCGTGAGATGTTCCGAGAAGTAGCTCCTGACCGTTGAGGAACTTCCGTGGGACACGATCACGAGGGCCGGCGGGTCAGCCGGCGGAAACTGATCACCGGGATCGGCTCGATCGGCCTCGGTGGCCTGCTCACCGCCGGCGATCCTGGCGTCCAGGCCACCGTGGCCGACGCCTTCTCCGACCCCGACACGTACGCGAAGGCCGACGCGCTGTTCGCCGAGGCCCGGACGTGCCGGATGACGTCCAGCACCAAGCAGGGCCCCTACTACTTCGAGACCGAGGCGCTGCGCAGCGACATCCGCGAGGACCGGGAGGGCGTGCGGCTCCGCCTGGCGCTCAAGGTGCAGGACGGCGGGAACTGCCGGCCCCTCGACAACGCCGTGGTCGAGATCTGGCACTGCGACGCCGCCGGGATCTACTCCGGCGCCGAGACGCAGTCGCGCGAGGTGCTGAGCAAGGGCGGCAAGGTCAAGGTCAGGCCCGGGACGAAGTTCACCGACCTGAAGCCCTCCGACGGCCGGCGCTACCTGCGCGGCGCCCAGGTGACCGACCCCGACGGCATCGTCCGGTTCACCACCATCTGGCCCGGCTGGTACCCGGGCCGCACCGTGCACATCCACGTGATGGTGGTCGTGAACGGCGACCGGGCCCTGTGCACGGAGCTGATGTTCGACGAGGCGCTGAACCGGCGGGTGCTGGCGCTGCCGCCGTACCAGGGGCACGAGCAGCCGCGCGACACGTTCAACGGCAACGACCCCATCTACAAGGAGGGCATGCTCACGCACGTCACGACGGACGGCGACGGCTACCTCGGCGTGATCGTCCTGTCGGCCGGCCCCGACGAGCGGCGCTAGAGCGATCCTCTGTTCCTCATGAGAACTTCATCCTCGGCAAAGGCACGGGTAAGAGGCCGCGGCCTACGGTGTGGTCCCCAGCAATTCGGGACACACCGGAGGATTCTCTGTGGCACACGACCACGAAGGCCAGCGGGTCAGCCGCCGGCGCCTGTTCGCGGGCATCAGCTCGATCGGCCTCGGCACCCTGGTGGCGGCCTGCTCCGGCTCGGACACCTCGGCCGTCACCACCTCGACCGGCACCACCGTGACGCCGCAGGCCACCACGGCCACGACCGGTGACCTGGCCGCCCTGTTCGAGGGCGCCGGCACGTGCCGGCTGACCGCCACCACCACGCAGGGCCCGTACTACTTCGACGCCGACAAGGTCCGCGGCGACATCCGCGAGGACCGGCAGGGCGTGCGGCTGCGCGTCGCGATCAAGCTGCAGGACAGCGAGACGTGCGAGCCGCTGAAGAACGCGGTGGTCGAGATCTGGCACTGTGACGCGGCCGGGCTCTACTCCGGGGCGGAGTCGCTGTCGAAGAGCGGGGGCGGCAACCCGCCAGGCCGGCCCACCGGCGCCCCGCCGAGCGGCGGGCCCGGCGGCGGCGATGGTGGTGGTGAGGATGGCGGGTCGATGGACCTGAAGCCCACCGACGACCAGCGGTACCTGCGCGGCGCGCAGGTCACCAACGCCGAGGGCATCGTCGAGTTCACCACCATCTGGCCGGGCTGGTACCGGGGGCGCACGATCCACATCCACGCCATGGTGCACGTCAGCAACGAGCGCGTGCTGACCACGCAGCTGATGTTCGACGAGAAGCTCAACAGCGTGGTCATGGCCAGGGCGCCCTATTCGGCGCACACCGGGCGCGACACGTTCAACGACGGCGACAGCATCTACCAGGACGGCATGCTGATGAAGGTCAGTGAGGACGGTGACGGGTACGTGGGTGCCATTGTCTTCTCCGCCGACTCTGACAAGGACGGCCGTTAGACCCTGCGGACCACGTGCAGGAGGTACTCCTTCCTGTCGAGCGGGTTGTGGTCGGTGCGCGGGCGCTCCGGGATCGGGCCGCGTACGGGCTCGTACCGGTCGAAAGCGCACTCCAGCACGCCCTCGCCCCGCGTCAGCCCGGGCAGCCGCTGCTCCAGCTCGTGCACCCTGGCCGCCGGGATCCGCCCTTCCACCACCGACGAGTGGCGGGTGCGCGGGATCGCGCCGAGCCCGGACAGGACGGGCAGCACCGCGCCCAGCGTGTCGGGCGGCAGCTCCAGGCGGAAGCGGTGCAGCGGCTCGTACACGATCGTGCCCGCCCGCCGCAGCGCGGTCATCAGCACCAGCGGGACCAGGTTGCGGAAGTCGCCCGCCGTGCTCGACATGCTCTTGTCGAACGTGCCGTGCGCGTGGCTCTGCCTGGCCCAGTAGCCCGAGCGGGTCAGCGTGACCACGCAGTCGTGCACCTCCCAGCCGTGCAGGCCCTGCTTCAGCGTCTCGTGCACGGTCTCCTCGATCGTGCGCATGAACGCGTACGGCAGCGAGCCCATCTCCACCTCCAGCCCGAACCGCACCCCGCTGCCGGGCGGGCCCGGCTCGACCCGGAGGCCGACGGTGGCGAGGAACGGGTTGGGGTCGACGGCGATCACCTCGGCGGCCTCGCCGGTGCCGGCGGGGCGCTCGACGCAGATCGTGGTGGTCTCGCGGAAGGTGACGTCGAGGCCGTAGTCGGTGGCGAGGGTGGCCTCGATGACCTCCTTCTGGACCTCGCCGTACAGGGAGACCGACACCTCCTGGCGCAGGTCGTCCTGCCGGAGGTCGATGAGCGGGTCCTGCTCGGCGAGCTGGGTGAGCACGAGCAGCAGCGCGCCCCTGTCGGCCGGGCGGCGCGGGACGACGACGGTCTCCAGGGTGGGCGGCGCGAACTGCGGCTCCGCCCTGGGGGACGGGCTGCCGGCCGTACCGCGGTCGAGCGGGTCGCCGATACGTACGTCGGCCAGGCCCCACAGGCGGGCGATGCGGCCCGCCGGCACCTCCTGGGCGCGCACCGACGTGCCGGCGTCGAAGACGCTGATGGCCGTGACCTTGCCCGCCCGGCCGGGCCCGAAGCTCAGCCGGTCGCGGACGCGCAGCGTGCCGCCGAACACGCGCGCGTACGCCGCCTTCTCCCCCGCCGGCCCCCGCTCGACCTTGAAGACGGTGCCCGACAGCGGCCCCTCCGGGTCGCCCTGGGCGGCGGGCAGCAGCTCCTCGACGCCCGCCATCAGCGCCTCCACCCCGGCGCCCGTGATGGCCGAGCCGAAGAACACCGGATGGGCCACCGCCCGCCCCGTCTGGGCGGCCAGTTCGGCGCGCAGCCGCGGGTAGGTGAGCGACGCCTCGTCGGCCACGTACGCGGCCAGCAGCCGGTCGTCGTGGGAGGCGAGCACGTCCAGCAGGCTCACGGCGAACTCGGGCCGGTCGCCGAACGGCGTGAAGGTGGCGGCGGGCGTGCCCAGGCCGTCGACGTCGCCCATGGCGATCACTCCGGGCGACAGCTTGGCCGCGAGCTCCCGCAGCACCCCGTCGTATCGGGCGCCCCGGCGGTCGATCTTGTTGACGAAGATCAGCGTGGGCAGGCCGAGCCGGCGCAGCGTGCGCATGAGCACGCGGGTCTGGGCCTGCACCCCCTCCACGGCGGAGACCACCAGGACGGCCCCGTCGAGCACGTGCAGCACCCGCTCGACCTCGGCGATGAAGTCGGGGTGGCCGGGCGTGTCGATCAGGTTGACCGTGGTGCCGCCGATCGGGAAGGAGACGACGGCGGATTTGATCGTGATGCCGCGCCGGCGTTCGAGCGCGAGCGTGTCGGTGCGGGTGGTGCCCGCGTCGACGCTGCCGACCTCGTCGATCACTCCGGCCGCGTGCAGCAGCCGCTCGGTCAGGCTGGTCTTGCCGGCGTCCACATGGGCCAAAATTCCCAGGTTGAGCATGCGCAACTGACGTCATGTCCTCTGATCGGTCCGACTCCTTCTGTCTTGTGGGACACGACAGTTGCCCGCATCTTCCGCTCCTCCCGCTCGTATGGACCGGGGGTCAGAACACCAGAGCGGCTCCCGGCGCAGCAACCCATTTACGCGCCGCTAAGGTGATACACCGTTCACGACGAGAGGGAGATCCGGTGAACGGTAGCGGTGGACCAGCCGTCCCCGAAGTGGTGGAGACCCCTGGCCGGACGGCGCCGCCGGCCAACGGCGTGCTGCGGTGGCTGCTGAAGCACCGGGTGCAGCCCGTCGGCCCCGAGACGGCCGAGGGGCACGCCCCGCCCCAGGCGTGGTGGAAGGTCATGTGCCTGACCGGCGTCGACTACTTCTCCACCCTCGCCTACCTGCCCGCCATCGCCGCGACGGCGGCCGGGGCGCTGTCGCCGCTGGCGACGATGCTGATCGTGGCGCTGACGCTGCTGGGCATGCTGCCGATGTACCGGCGGGTGGCCAAGGAGTCGCCGCACGGGCAGGGGTCGGTGGCGATGCTGGAGCGGCTGCTGCCGTTCTGGCGGGGCAAGCTGTTCGTGCTGGTGCTGCTCGGGTTCGTGGCCACGTCGTGGATCATCACGATCACGCTGTCGGCGGCCGACGCCTCCGTGCACGTCGTGGAGAACCCGTTCTTCCCGGCCTTCCTGCACGGCCACGAGGTCATCCTGACCGTGATCCTGCTGCTGGTGCTCGGCGGGGTGTTCCTGCTCGGCTTCACCGAGGCGGTCGGCGTGGCCATCCCGCTGGTGGCGATCTTCCTCGGGCTGAACGCCGTGGTCGTCGCCGTGGGGCTCACCGACGTCTTCTCCTCCCCCGGCGCGCTCAGCGCGTGGACGGACGCCCTGGTCGAGGGGCGTGGCGGCCTCGGCGGCGTCATCGGGCCGGCGATCCTCGCCTTCCCGCTGCTCGTGCTCGGCCTGTCCGGGTTCGAGACGGGCGTCAGCATGATGCCGCTGGTCGAGGCCAGGGGCGCGACCGCGGAGGAACGGCTCGGCGCCCGCATCCGCAACACGCGCAAGCTCCTCACCTCGGCCGCGCTCATCATGAGCGTCTACCTGATCGCCACCAGCTTCGTGACGACCGTGCTCATCCCGGCCGCCGAGTTCCGGCCCGGCGGGCAGGCGAACGGCAGGGCGCTGGCGTACCTGGCGCACGAGCGGCTCGGCGAGGCGTTCGGCACCGTCTACGACATCAGCACCATCCTCATCCTGTGGTTCGCCGGCGCCTCCGCGATGGCCGGGCTGATCAACATCGTGCCCCGCTACCTGCCCGGCTACGGCATGGCGCCCGACTGGGGCCGCGCCGTGCGCCCCGTGGTGATGGTCTACACGCTCGTCTGCGTCGCCCTGACGATCGCGTTCGACGCCGACGTGGACGCCCAGGCCGGCGCGTACGCCACCGGCATCCTGGCGATGATGGTCTCCGGCGCGGTCGCAGTGACGATCTCCGCCGTCCGCAAGCGGCAGCGCGGGGCGATCGCCGGGTTCACCGTGCTGACGCTCGTCCTGCTGTACGCGCTGGTCGAGAACATCAGGGAGAAGCCCGACGGCATCGCCATCTCCGCCCTGTTCATCCTCGGCATCATCGTCATCTCGCTGATCTCCCGGGTCACCCGGACGACGGAGCTGCGGGCCGACCGGATCGAGTTCGACGAGGCCGCGCGGCGGTTCGTGGCCGACTCCCTCGCCTACGACGGCCAGCTCAACCTCATCGCCAACCGCCGCCAGCGCGGCGACAAGGCCGAGTACGAGGCCAAGGAGGCCGAGCAGCGCGGCATGAACCCGGTGCCGGGCCGCGCCGACGTGCTGTTCCTGGAGATCGACGTCATCGACCCGTCGGAGTTCAGCAACGTGCTGCGGGTGCACGGCGTGGAGGTGGACGGGCACCGCGTGCTGCGCGCGGAGAGCCCCGCCGCGCCGAACGCCATCGCCGCCATCCTGCTCGCCCTGCGCGACGCCACCGGGGTGCGGCCGCACTGCTACTTCGAGTGGGCGGAGGGCGCGCCGCTGATGCACATGTTCCGCTACCTCATCCTCGGACGGGGTGACACGGCTCCGGTCGTACGCGAGATCGTCCGCGCCGCCGAGCCCGACCCGGCCCGCCGCCCCGGCATCCACGTGGGCGGCTGATCACAACCCTTCGTACGCCCGTCGCACGGCGTCGCGGACGACGGCGTAGCAGTCGCAGGCCCGCGCGCGCAGCGCCGCGCGGTCCTGGATCACGATCGTGCCCCGGCTGTAGGAGATGCACCCTTCGGCCTGCAGCTCGGCCGCGACCTCGCTGACCGAGGCGCGCCGCACGCCCAGCATCTGGGCCAGGAACTCCTGGGTCAGGTCGAAGGTGCCGGCGTGCATGCGGTCGGCGGTCATCAGCAGCCACCGGGCGCAGCGCTGGCGGATGTTGTGCATGCGGTTGCACGCGGCGTTGCGAGCGAGCTGCGTGAACATGGCATGCGTGTAACGCTGCATGGCGAGCTGCAGCCGGCCGTCGAGCACGGACACGTCGTGCCGGAACTGCTCGGCGCTCATCCTCAGCGCCCGCCCGGCGATCTGCACGGAGGCCCGCTCGGCGGGCGGGCCCGCCCCGAGGAACACCGGCAGCCCCACCATGCCCTCGTGGCCGACCGTGGCCACCTCCACCACGGTGCCGCCGCCGAGGTCGGCGACCAGCGACACGACTCCGGCGATGGGGAAGTAGACGTGGTCGATGCTGCCGCCCGGCTCGTAGAGCACCGTCCTGAGCTTCAGGTCGACCGGGGTCAGGTGCCCGGCGAGCCCGCGCTGCTCCGGTTGGGGGAGCGCGCCGAGGATGAGGTTGCGGCGCATCTCGTCCGCTGTCGGCTCCATCGGGCCACCTCCACGACCATCCTCGCATCCGGCGTCCGCACGTCCGGCTGGCTCACCTCCGGCATCCTCGCATCCGGCGGGCGGTCAGCCCGCGTAGGCGGGGCGGGGTGTCACGACGCGTGCCCATGACGGCAGCGCCACGCGCATCATGCCGGCCGCGCCCGGCACCATCACCAGCGCGGTCAGCGCGTCGGCCAGCACCTCCAGCGGCAGCACGAAGTCGACGCAACCGGTGGCGATGGCCGCCGCGGGCATCTGGAAGCCCAGCTCGCCGCAGGTGGCCTCGTCCTGGGCGAGCACGCGCCCGCCCGCGCCCTTGACGTTGCGCACGCCCTTGGCGCCGTCGTCGAGCCGCCCGGTCAGCACGGCCGCGAGCACCCGCGGCCCGAACGCCTTGGCCGCCGAGGCGAACAGCTCGTCGGCCACCCGGTGCCCCTCTGCCTGCCGCAGCCACGGCTGCCCGCGGTCGTCGAAGACCGCGCGGGTGCGCCCGGGCACGACGTGGACCGTGCCGGGGCGCAGCGGCCGCCCCGAGGCCAGCGGCACGACGGGCAGCGCGGAGCGCCGCCCGAGCACCGCGACGAACCGGTCCTCGGCGTCGGCCGGCCGGTGCTGCACCAGCACCACGGGCGCGGGGAACGTGGCGGGCAGGCGGGCGAGCAGCTTCCCGTACGCCTGGACCCCGCCGAGCGAGGCCGCCAGGCACACCACGTCGAACGGCCCCCGGGAGGACTGCTCGATATGTACGCCACCGGACACAACTCCACCATACGGTACGCCGCCGTACAAAGCCGCGTGCTAAAGTTTTGGACGATCGCCCAAGTCGAATGCCCAAGAGGAGAACATGGCCAACGTCTCCGCCGAACGCGGCAGGTCCACCCGCCAGAGGCTGCTCGACGCGGCCGTCGCCCTCGTCCCCGAGGTCGGCTGGAGCGGCGTCTCGACCCGGCTCGTCGCCGAGCGGGCCGGGGTGGCGCCCGGCGTGGTGCACTACCACTTCGCCTCGGTCACGGACCTGCTCGTCGCGGCCGGTCTCGGCGTCACCGAAGCCCTGCTCGGCCGGCTCGCCACGGAGCTGCGCGCGCGGCCCGACATCGGGGAGGCGGTCGAGTGGCTGCTCGGCGAGCTGTCGCGCTACAGCGGCACCGACCCGGCCTCGCTGCTGCTGGTCGAGATGTTCCTGGCCGCCACGCGGCTGCCGGAGCTGCGCGAGCGGCTCGGCGAGCAGGTCGGCCGGTTCCGCGCCATGGTGGCGTCCTGGCTGGTCGAGCGCGGTTATCAGGGTGATCCGGCCGTGGCGGCGGCGCTGCTGGCCGCGTCGATCGACGGGATCATGCTGCACCGCGCCCTCGACCCCGGCCTCGATCCGGCCGCGCTGGGCGGGCCGCTGCGGGCCATGCTCGGGAAGGGAGCACCATCGTGAGGACCGTGATCTGCGGCGCCGGCATCGCCGGCCTGACGCTGGCCTGGCACCTCGAACGCGCCGGATGGGAGGTGGAGCTGGTCGAGCGGGCGCCGGCGTTCCGCGACGGCGGATACATGATCGACTTCTACGGTCCCGGCTACCAGGTCGCCGAGCGCATGGGGCTGCGGCCCCGGCTGCTGCGCGACCGCTACCGGGTCGGCGAGCTGAGCTACGTCGGCCGCGACGGGCGCCGCACCAGCCGGCTGAAACTGGGCTCCGCGCTGGACGACGTCTACAGCCTGCTGCGCGGCGACCTCGCGCGGGCCGTGGCCGACGACGTACGCGCCCCCGTCACGTACGGCACCACCGTCGAGGGCTCCGAGCAGCACCCCGGCGGCGTCACCGTGCGGCTGAGCGACGGCACCACCCGCGAGGCGGACCTGCTCGTCGGCGCCGACGGAGCCCGCTCCCGGGTGCGGGAGCTGGCCTTCGGCGACGTTCCGCAGCGCTACCTCGGGCACCAGGCGACGGCCTTCGTCCTGGCGGAGGCGGAGCTGAGCCGCCGGATCGGCGGCAGCGTCCAGATGCTCACCGAGCCCGGCCTGATGGCCGGCGCCTACGCGCTGCGCGGCGACCGGCTCGCCCTGCTGTTCCTGCGCCGCGAGCCGGACCCCGCCCTGCCCGCCGACCCCGTCGCCGCCCTGCGCCGCCACTTCGGCGGGCTCGGCTGGATCCTGCCCGAGGTGCTGGAGCGGGCCCCCGGGCCCGGCGGGCTCTACCACGACCTCGTGACCCAGGTGGAGCTGGAGCGCTGGCACAGCGGCCGGATCGTGCTGCTGGGCGACGCCTGCCAGGCGGTGTCGCTGTTCGCCGGGCACGGGGCGAGCATGGCCATGGCGGCGGCGTGGGTGCTGGCCGACGAGCTGACCGCCCCCGGCGATCCGGCCGCCGCGTTCGCCCGCTACCAGGCGCGGATGGCGCCGGTGATCGCCGAGGTGCAGGCGTTCGGGCGGCGGGCCGTACGGTGGATGGCCCCGCCGAACCGGTGGCGCATCCTCACCCGCGACCTGTTCCTCCGCCTGGCCGCCCTGCCCGGCGGCGAGCGCCTGTTCGTCAACGCGCTCAGCCCGGGCGGCCACGCCCTCATCAGCGCCCGTTCGGACGTGCTGGAAAGCGTCCGCCAGGACTGACCGGGCAGGCGGGGGCGCCGTACGAGAAGCCGCCCCGGCGCGGCTACAAGCCCGCACGGCGCCCGGCGGGCGCTACCGGCGACGCCGGCGGCCCGGCCCGCTCACGCCGCGGAGTCCTCCTCTTCCTCGATGTCGTCCCCGCCTTCGCCGTGGTCCAGCGTCTGCTTGGCGGCCCTGAACCGGGCGCAACGCGCCTCCAGCTCCCGTTCGTCTTCCAGGATCCACTGTTCGATCATGGTCAACGAAGTGATCACAGGCCGCCCGGCGCGCGGGCCGACTTGACGCAGACTTTTCACCCCAGCAACTCGACCGTGCCCCGCTCGCCGTCCACCCTGATCCGGTCGCCGTCACGGAGCCGCATGGTCGCGTTGCCGGTGCCGACGACGGCGGGGATGCCCAGCTCGCGGGCCACGATGGAGGCGTGCGAGAGGGGCGCCCCCATGTCGGTCACGACGGCGGCGGCGCGCGGGAACATCGGGGTCCAGCCCACGTTCGTGAGCGTGGTGACGAGGATCTCGCCCGGCTTGAGCCGCTCGCCCTCCTCGGGCCCCGCGATCACCCGGGCGACGCCCTCCACCACGCCGGGGGCGCCGGGGAAGCCGGTGACGGTGTCGCTCACCGGCGCGGTGGCGCCGCGCGCGTCGTACAGGTCGGCCCGCCGGTCGGGGTCGGCGGCCCAGCGCACCGGGTCGAAGCGGCCGACGATCAGCGCCGGGTAGGGCGGCAGCGCGGCGTAGTGCTCGTAGGTGGCCCGCCGCACCGGCGCCTTCTCCAGCACCGACCGGTCGCCGCGCAGGAGCGCGAGCAGCTCGGGCAGGTGGAGGAAGAACACGTCGGCACCGGCCCCGGTCAGCTCCCCGGCCCGCACGGTGAACGCGCGCAGCACCCAGAACGCCCGGATGTTCTCCGATCGGGCGCTCTCCCGGTCGCGCACGACGGCGTTCCACCGCCGCACCCGCTCGCGCATCGCGGCCTCCTTGCCGGGGTAGCGCTGCGCGAAGCGCGCCCACGCCTCCTCCCTGGCCTTGGCCTGCCGCTCCAGCAGCTCCTCGGTGCCGGCCCGCAGGTCGCGCAGCCCGGCGAGCTGGGCGTCGATCCACGCCGGGTCCTCCCCCGGCCGGGCGATCGACACCTCGAACTCGTGCGGGCCGCGATGCCCGTACCGGCGGGCGAACTCCTCGCGGGTGATCTCGCCCCTGGCCAGCCTGGACAGGCCCATCACCGGCCCCATGCTGGCCAGCTCGCCGTCGGCGTTGACGCCGGTCAGCATCGCCTCGGCAGCCACCTCGCCCATCATCTTGCGCAGCCGGTCGCGGGTGAAGACGAGCGTGGCGCCCCCTGGCGGCCGGCGGCCTCCAGCATCTGGGAGGAGGTGACCAGGTGCGGCGCGATCTCCCGTTCCCACAGCTCGGCCAGCGCGGCGGGCGTCGCGGTCGCGGCGACGCGCTCGCGCAGCTCCTCGCACCGCCTTGGGGAGTCGGCCAGGAACGCGTGCATGTGCTTGAGGTGGCGGGCGACGCGGCGGCGCAGGCGGATCGCCATGGGGACCGCCTTCCTGATCAACTCCCACCGCGACACCGGCACCAGCGGCACCTCCAGGCCGGGCGGTATCTTGCCGAAGACCTGGTCGACCACGCCGAGCCGGCTCTTCATGCCCATCGCGGCGGCGATGGAGTGCAGGACGCTCAGGTTCATGTAGAAGCGCCCGCCGATGTTGCCCACCAGGTCGAGGCCGGGCAGCGTCGAGGCGGACATGGCCTCCTGGATGAAGATCCGCACGTACGACCACGTGATCGGGGTCATCACGTCGGGGATGGCCTCGCCCAGGTTGCCGCCGGTCCACAGGTAGTCGCCCTTGAGGCTGTCGTTCCACTCCTCCAGGCGCGGCTTGAGGCCGGTGATCGGGCGCGCCTGCACAATGGCGAACGTGCCCGCGCGCCTGGTCCACTCCACGTCCATCGGCGTGCCGTACAGGGCCTGGACGCGGGCGCCGAGCGCGGCCAGCTCCAGGGCCTGGGCGTCGTCGAGCACGGGTGCGGCGCGCAGCTCGGCGGGCACCGGCCGTTCCTCGGTGCCGCCGTCGACGCGCACGGTCATGACGGCCTTGTCGCCGGTGCGCGTCTCGATCACCTTGCCGCCGGACACCTTGATCGTGTCGGGGGTGACCTGGCCGCCGACGACCGACTCGCCGAGGCCCCACGAGGCGTTGATGACGGTCTGGTCGCGGTCGCCGGTCAGCGGATCGGCGGTGAACATGACGCCCGCCGCGTCGGCGTCGACCAGCTCCTGCACGACCACGGCCAGCGCGACGTCGTCGTGCGGCACGCCGTTCTGGTCGCGGTAGGCGATCGCGCGCGGGTTCCACAGCGAGGCCCAGCAGCGCCTGACGGCGTCGAGCAGGGCGTCGCCCCTGATGTTGAGGTAGGTGTCCTGCTGCCCGGCGAACGACATGTCGGGCAGGTCCTCGGCGGTGGCGGACGAGCGCACCGCCACGGGCACGTCGTCGCCGAGCGCCGCGTACGCCCGCAGGATCTCCTCCGCCAGGCCGGCCGGCAGCTCGCGGGCGGCGAACAGCGGCGGGATCCGGGCGGGATCCTCGGCGGCGGCGCGCAGGATCTCGTCGTGGCAGCCGGCCACGAACGCGCGATAGGCCCCGGTCGTGACGTGGAACCCGCCGGGCACGGGCAGCCCGGCCCTGGCCATCCTGGCCAGGGAGGCGCCCTTGCCGCCCACGGTCGCGAGGTCGGCCGCATTGTCGTCGAGAGGAAGTACGGCCCTCACTGCACACGCTCCTTAGAGCCCTAGGGAGGTCTCCAGCTTGCGCCGGGCGATCTCCACAGAGGCGTCGAGAAATTCGAGGGTGGCCCGCGCGGCCGCCTCGGCGTCGGCCGGAGGCAGCGGGCGGCCCGTGGCCAGGGTGCGCTCGATGGTGTCGGCGACCAGCTCCGCGACGCGCTCGTCGGACGGCCTGGTGTCGTCGGGCAGCGACTCCCGCAGGAACAGGAACCCGTAGACGATCGAGCCGACCGTGACCAGGTGGTCGCCGGGGTCGTCGCGGACGGCGCCGCGCTTGACCAGCTCGGCCACGTACGGCTCGAAGGCCGCCTCCGTCAGCGCCCAGCGCGTGCTGGTGCGCCTCTGGCGGGTCAGCTTGCCCAGCACCTGGGAGTCGCCCGTGAGCACCGCCTGGAGCAGCGGGCGCCGCAGCAGCGCCCGCGCGAACTCGCCGAACAGCTGGCTCAGCGTGGCCGGCGCCCGGTCGCGGACCTCGGTCATCATGAGCAGCCGCTCGCGGCGCAGCAACGCGGCGAAGATGTCGTCGCGCGTCTTCCAGTGCAGGTAGATCGTGCCCTTGGCGACGCCGGCGCGCTGGGCGATGTCGTCGATCGTGGTCTTGTCGTAGCCCCAGCGCAGCACCAGCTCGGCGACGGCGTCGAGGATGCGGTGCGCCCGCTCGATCTGGCGTGCCGGATCCCGTGGCGGCCGTCCTGCCCTGGCCATGCGTCTCACCCCATTTGTTTGACCCGATGAGATTATCTGGTCAATTTATTAACCGCAAGTTCACCCCGAAGAGGGTGAACCCGCTGTTTCAGGCGATCTTGGCCAGCAGCGTCTCGGCCTCCGGGGCGAACGCCGGATCGCCCGTCCCGGCGGCCGTCGCCAGCAACCGGCGGGCCAGCTCCAGGTCGCCGCGCTCGTACCGGATCTCGCCGAGCCTGAACGCGGCCTCGGCCACCAGCTCCGGCCGCTCCGTCAGCTCCAGCATCAGCTCGTAGTACCGCAGCGCCCCGTCGCGGTCGCCCAGCCAGTAGCACAGCTCGCCGAGATGCGCCGCCGCCATGCCCGACTCCGGGTCGCCCGCGTCGATCACGCGCTGGTACCAGGTGAGCGCCTCCGGGAAGTTCCTGTCCTGCTTGGCCAGCGCGCCCAGGTACATCGCGGCCAGCGCGCCGACGTGCCCCTCGCCCTCCTCGACCGCCCTGCGGTACCAGGCGCGCGCCCGCTCCGCGTCCTCCTCGTGGTACGTCTGCCCCAGCGCGATCATGGCCCGGGCCGCGAGATCGCCGTCGTCCGCCTCCAGCACCCGCAGGTACACCTGCCGGCCCTCCTCCACGTGACCGGCGCCCACGAGCGTCTGCGCGTACACGCTGAGCGTCGTCGGCTCGCCGCTCTCGGCCGCCGCCCGCAGCGTGCGCAGCGACGTCTCCGTGTCGCCCTGGCGCTCCTGCAGCATGCCCAGCAGGCCGCCGAACACGCCCGGCACCGGGCTGTCCGCGTCGCCCGCGCGCCGCTCCGCCAGGTCGTAGAACGCCTCGGCGTCACCCGCCGAGTCCAGCAGCTCCAGCAGCCTGCCGCCCGCGACGAAGCGCACGTCGGCGTCCTCGTGCTCGTTCAGCCGCTCGTACGTGGCCCGCGCCGCCGCCGTCTCCCCCAGCTCCGCCAGCCGCCCGGCCGCCTCGATCTCGGTGTACGGGTCGGACCCGGCCAGCTCGAAGTACCGCCGCACCGCGTCCGGGTCCGTGCACCGGGCGCCGAGGTCGCGCGCCTGGGCGGCGGCGTGCTCGCCCATCAGCCCCAGCACCTCCAGCGCCGGCCCGTGCTCGCCCCGGTCGCACAGCTCCTGCGCGATGCCGTGCAGGGCGTCCAGCGCGGTCCCGGCCATGCCGGTGCCGAGCGCGGCGGCGAACGACCGGGCCGCGGCCAGCGGCCGGCCGTCCTCGTACCGCCAGACGCCGAGCTGCACGCTCGCCTTCGCCGCCACCCACGCCACGCCCGAGCCCGCCGCCAGGTCCAGCTCCCGCTCGGCGCCCGCCGCGTCGCCCAGCTCGCGCAGGGCCGCCGCCAGATCCAGTCGCAGGGACGCCGACAGCTCGCGATGCCCGGCCTCGATCCCCTTGGCGTACATGCCGGCCGCCTCCCGCAGGTCACCCCGCGCGGCCAGGGCGCCGCCCCACGCCCAGTAGCCCACCGCCACGGTCTCCGGGTCGCCGCTGCCCACCGCGCGCTCCGCCTCCTCGATCGCGGCGGCGTGGTCCTTCTCGCCCAGCAGATGGACGAGGAGGCGGCGCAGGCATTCGAGGTCGCCCGCCGCGGCCGACTCGGCCAGCAGCCGCCGCGCCTCGGCGGCGTCGCCGCGCTCGGCGAGCAGGTCGGCGGCGAGCACGGCCGTCGTCGGCAGCCCGGCCCTGGCCGCCTCCACCGCCCCATCGAGGTCGCCGCGGCGGTGCCGGACCACCGCGATGTTGCGCCAGGCCGCGCCCGCCGTCGCCGGGTGGCCGATGGCGAGCAGGAAGCACAGCTCCGAGCGGCAGTTGTCGCCGTCCTCCGCCAGGCGCGCGCCGAGGTCGATCGCCGCCCCGGCGGCCGGCTCCGGGTCGCCCTCCTCGATGACCAGGCGGTAGAACTCGCTCGCCTTGGGGGCACCGGCCAGGATCTCGTCCAGCGCCCGCGCCCGCTCGTCCTGACCGAGGGCGGGCAGCAGGCGGCGCACCTCCCGCCCGTCCTCGTCGTGCAGCGCGAGCAGCAGCGCGGCCAGCGGCTCCGACCCCGTCCGGCCGGTCAGTGCCGCCAGCGCGCCCGGCCGGTCGCCCTCCGCCAGCAGCACCCACGGCAGCTCCTCGGGGGTGGCGCGGCCGAGCAGGTGGCGGGCCACGGCGGCGGCGTGCTCGTCGTCCTCCTGCGCGGCGGCCCGCTCCAGCGCGAAGTGGCCGGTCTCGGTGTCGCCGGCCGCCAGCAGGCAGCGGCCCGCCTCCAGCATGATCGCCGGCTCCCCGTCCGGGTCGAGCGCGGCGGCCCGCTCGTACGCCGCCCGCGCGCCCTCCAGGTCGCCGGTCTCGGCCAACAGGCTGCCGAGCAGGCACTCCGACGCCCCGGACACCTCACCCCGCGCCTCCCGCAGGACCGCCAGCGCGGCCTCGGAGTCCCCGTGCTCGCGCAACATCCGCGCCAGGTGCCACGCGCCCTCGCCGCCCGGAACCGCGCCCGCGCCGTCCGGCACCACATCCGGGCCGCCCGCGCGCTCGTGGGCGGCCGCGCGCCCGTCGGGGTCCGCCGCGCCGAAGGCCGCGGTCAGGCGCTCGGCGGCCTCTGTCACGCGGCCGCACGCCACCAGCGAGCCGGCCATCATCAGCGCCACCTTGTCGTCGGGGTCGGGCACCTGTTCCAGCGCCTGCACCGCCTGCGCGTGCTCGCCGAGCTCGCGCAGGATCTCGGCGGCCGAGCGCAGCGCCACCCCGTTCAGGTCGTCGTCCTCGCCCAGCGCCCCCAGGAACGCCTCGACCGCCCCGCGCCGGTCGCCCGCGTCGCCGCGCAGCGCGCCGAGCAGGCAGCCGGCCTGCTGGCGCTGGGCGGGATGGCCGGCGGCGGCCACCAGCGCGAGCGCCCCGTCGGCGGCCTCGACCACGCCGGTGTGCTGCCAGGCGTTCGCGCACTCGATGGCGAGCAGCCCGGCCATCGCCCGCGCCTCCCCCTCGGGGAACGCCCGCGCCGCCGCCTCGAAGTCGCGGTCGAGCACCAGCCGCCCGAACGCGCACAGCTCGTCGGTGCCCAGCTCGAACGCGGCCCGCGCCCCCGCGACGTCGTCCAGCCTGATCCGGTTGAACGCCAGCGGCAGCGCGGCCCGCTCCGGCTCCCCGTCGGCGATCACCCGTTCGTGCAGGCGGCAGGCGGCGAGCAGGTCGCCCTGCCGCTCGTACACGCCGGTCAGCCCGGCCGCCGCCTCGAACCGCAGCCCCCGGTGCCCGGCCGCGAACGCCGCCTCGTACGCGGCCCGCGCCTCCCCCGGGTCCTCCTCGGCGACCAGCTCGCCCAGCGCCCACCCCACCCAGGGGGCCAGCCCCGGATGACCGTCGGCCAGGGCGTCCCGCAGCAGCCCGGCCGCGCGGGCCCGGTCGGGCAGGACGTCCTTGCAGATCATCGCCGTGTACGACAGCGCCAGCGGGTCTCCGCTGCCCGCCGCCGACAGGAACATCTCGGAGACGTCGGACAGGTCGTACCCGATGGAGGCCAGCACCTGCGCGAACACGGCGGTGCCGATGGCGGACACGGCCGGGTCGGGGTGCCGCGCGGCCTCCTGGTAGCGGGCCAGCCCCTCCTCCCTGCCGAGCCGCTGGTGGTCGAGCATCGCGGCGAGCACGGGGTGCGGCTCGTCGCCGGGGGCGCGCAGCAGGTGCAGCAGGAACGCCGCGTTGAAGCCCTGGAGCACGTCGTCGCCCTCGGCCACGTACGACAGCAGCTCGTCGGCCTGCTCCCGGTCCCCTTCGCCCAGCTCCAGCTTGGCCAGCACGACCATGGCGCGCAGCGACTGGGCGGGCGCGCCGGAGTCGGCGGCCCTGCGCAGCAGGCGCCTGGCGGTGGCCAGCTCGCCGGCCCGCAGCGCCTCCATGCCGTCGTCGGTGTCCTGGAGCGCCTGCTCCTCGACGGGGTCGGCCAGGGGCTGCTGCCTGGCGGCGTGGTCGAGCAGGAGGGTGGCCTTGAACGCGGTGTCCTGATCGTCGTGGCCGGCGGCGGCCCGCAGCAGCTCGACGATCTCGGCACGGATCTCTGCGCTGGTCTCGGGGCTGGTCTCGGGGCTGGTCCCCGCACTGGTCCCCGCACTGGTCTCCGCGCCGGCCTCAGGGCTGGTCTCGGGGTGCTGGTCGAGCAGCAGGCCGAGCAGGGTGACGCAGGCGGAGGACCACGTGTCGTCGCCGGACTCCAGCACGGCGCGCGCCGACGCCAGCGCCTCGGCGGCCTCGCCGGCCTCGGCGTGCATCTGGGCGAGGCAGGCGTGGGCCTGGGCGGCGTACTCGCGGTGGCCGCTGGCGATCACGCGGTGGAAGATGGCCTTGGTCTCCTCGTCGTCGCCGAGCTGCGCGGTCACCTTGGCCAGCTCGACGAGCGAGGGCAGCCGGATGTCCGGCCTGGGGTCCTCGGCGGCCACCCGGTACGCGGCGGCGGACTCGGCGTACTCGCCCAGGTCCACCAGCACCGCGCCGAGCAGCTTGTGCGCCATGGCCCGGTGCTCGGGCGAGCCGACGGCGATGGCGTGCTCGCACGCCTCGCGGGCGGCGTCGAAGTCGCCCTCCTCGGCGTGGATCTGGTAGAGCCGGAACGCCGACAGCGCCACGATCTCCGGGTCGCCGCAGGTCAGCAGCGCGCGGTAGTCGTCCTCGTCCTCCGCCTCGGCATAGAGGTCGCGGGCGGAGGCCGGGTCCTGGTGGAACTCGGGCAGCTCCAGCCGGGCGGCCAGCTCGGCGACGGCGGGGCTGTGGCACCGACGGGCCCGCTCCAGCGACTCCTGCGCGCCCTGGGCGTCGCCGAGCTGGGTCAGCACCAGCACGAGCGCCGTGTCGGCGAGCGCGGCCACCTCGAAGTCGGCGCCGTCGGAGGCGATCATCAGCACCCGGTGCGCCGCCGCCCATTCCTCGGCGGTGACCAGCATCATCCCCATGGCGATGGCCGAGCGCTGCCCGAACACCGGGTCGCCCGACTGGATCACCGACCGGTGCGCCGCCTCGGCGCCCTCCAGGTCGCCCTGCTCGTGCAGCAGCCCGGCCAGCAGGTGGGAGGCCTCAGGGTCTCCCGTGGCCGCGATCTGCCTGAACAGCGCGGCGGCCCGGTCCAGGTCTCCCGCTTTCCAATGGTCCATGGCCGCGTCGAGCTGTTCGGACGCCATCGCTCACCCCAATGTCACTCAACAATGTGAAAAAGCTACAGATCTGCCACCCACGTGACAGCGCATTCCGAGATCTTGGGGGTCCGGCCGCCCGGAAGCGCCGGAGCGCCGTAGCGTAGAGGCCATGGGCAAGGCGTTCTGGATCGATCAGGAGTTCGACAGAGACCGTGACGGGCGCTATGCCGTACACGTGCGCAAGAACCTCGACGAGTTCGAGTGGGGCGACATCGCGCCCGTCCGGTTCGCCTGCACGGCGTGGGAGCTGGCCACGCCGCCGTCGCTGGCCCCCGGCTTCGTCCGGTGGGACCGGCGCATCCTGGAGGCGAGCTGCCACCGCAACACCTGGGACGGCACCCTCTACGCGCGGGTCAGGATCGTCTCCCCGCTGCCGGAGGAGCTGCGCCGCTCGCGCGCCTGGTGGCGCGACCGCGGCTGGCTGGGCTGGCAGGAGACCTTCGGCCAGTACGTCGAGCCGACCCAGCAGGACCTCGCCCGGCTGCCGTTCCTGCGGGCCTCGCTGCTCGTGGAGGCGCCGCTGCCGCTCGACGACCTGCCGCCCGAGCCGGAGGGGCCGCACATGGAGGTCGAGCAGAGCGCGCACCGCGCGGTGACCGTGCTGGCCCGCGAGCTGAACGCGCTGGTGTCACCCGTGCTCGACCAGCTCGGCGGCACAGCGGGCTAGAGGCGGGCTAGAAGCCCTTCGTCCCGTCGATCAGCTCGCGCAGGATGTCGAGGTGGCCGTTGTGGCGGGCGGTCTCCTCGGTCATGTGGCCGATGACCCACCTCAGCGTGAGGTGGTTGCCCTGGCTGTCGGTGCCCTTGGAACGCTCGTCCAGCGGGATGCCCGCGATGAGCTCGTCCACCTTGCGGCACTGCGCCTGGTAGTCCTCCAGGACCCGGGCCAGCGGGTCGCCCAGCGTCGCGGTGAAGTCGGCGTCGGGGTCCTCGTCCGTCCACGGGGCCCGGTCGGGACCGCCGAGGAACATCACCTCGAACCAGTAGTGCTCGTTCCAGCGCAGATGGCTCACCACGCCGGAGATCGTCATCAGCGGTGAGGTCGCCAGCGGCGCCCGCCTCGCGTCCTCGTCGCTCAAGCCTTCGCATTTCGCCACGACGGTGGCGCGCGCGTAGTCGTGGAAGGTGGTCAGCGTGCTGCGCTCGTCCCAGGAGGTGGGGGTGTCGGTTCTCCGCATCGGACCAGCATGCCTGATTCTCCTGTGGGTAGCAGGGGCCCATGAGGATGGCGTTCGTCGTGCTGATGCTGACTCTGACTACTGTCGGTTGCGCCGTGGACACGGCCTCGCCCGCGCGCGCGGCCGAGCGCTTCCACGCCGCGCTCGCCGCGCACCAGGAGGAGGCGGCGTGCGCGATGCTCGCCCGCAAGACCGCCGACAAGCTGCCCGACCCCGGCCAGAGCTGCGCCGACGCGCTGCGCGAGCTGCGGTTCGGACCGGGCGGCCAGGTCACGTCCGTGGCCGTGTGGGGCGAGGACGCCCAGGTACGGCTGGCCGGCGACACGCTCTTCCTGCACCGCTTCACCGACGGCTGGCGGATCAGGGCCGCGGGCTGCGAGCCGATGGGCGACCTGCCGTACGACTGTGAGGTGGACGACTGATGCGGGTGATGTTCACGCTGACCATGCTGGTGATCGTGGTCGGCCTGGCCTGGTTCTTCGCCATGGGGTGGTCGAAACTGTGAGGTGGCTCAAGGAGAACTCGCTGTCACTGGCCTTTCTGATCATGTTCCTGCTGGCGGTGGGCGGGCAGGCCGTGGCCGGGATGATGCAGTTCAACGACCAGCAGGCGGCCGAGGGCTCCGAGCCGGTCTCACTGCTGCAGTACGTGACCTCGTCGTCGTTCGCGGTGGACGTGGCGGAGAACTGGCAGTCGGAGTACCTGCAGTTCTTCCTGTTCATCGTGCTCACCGTCTGGCTCGTGCAGAAGGGCTCGCCCGAGTCGAAGGAGCTGGACAAGGCCGGGGCCGAGTCCGACGAGGACCAGCAGATCGGTCCCTATGCCGACGAGGACTCGCCCGCCTGGGCCAAGGTCAAGGGGATCAGGCTGTGGCTGTTCAGCAACTCGCTCGGGCTGGTGATGGGGGCGATCTTCCTGCTGTCGTGGCTGGCGCAGTCGGTGGCGGGGCAGGCGGCGTACAACGCGGAACGGCTCGGCGACCTGCGGGATCCGGTCTCGTGGGGCGCGTACGTCACCTCGCCCGAGTTCTGGAACCGCAGCCTGCAGAACTGGCAGTCGGAGCTGCTGGCGGTGCTGTCGATGGTGGTGCTGGCGATCTACCTGCGCCAGCGGGGCTCACCCGAGTCGAAGCCCGTCGGCGCGGCCCACTCGTCGACGGGGGTCGAGGGCTGAGTCGTCGGCAGCAGGTGGGACGGGCCGGCCCCGGTCGAGGACCGGCTCTCCGGTCGGCGGGAAGGGCCGGCCGGTGACGACCGCGACGACGCGGGTGCCGGGGGCGAAGGCGCCCCGGCCGGCGAGGTCGAGGATGCCGTGCAGCATCTTCGCCACGTAGATCCGCTCCACGCCGTGCCGGGCGGCGAAGGCGTCGAGTGCGGGGGTCGTCCTGGCGTACCCGCCGAAGTGGTGGTCGAGGTCGATCGACCAGTTGTCCCACGTCCGCCCGTACGCCTCCCGCTGCAGCCTGGCCACCTCCCCCTCCAGGAACCCGGCCCCCTTCAGCACCGCGAACCCGAGCGCCCGCTTCCCCGGGGGCAGCCCCGCGGAGATCCCGGCCAGCGTGCCGCCGGTGCCCACGGGGCAGCAGATGACGTCGTAGTCGTGCCCGATCTCGGCGGGCAGCTCCGCGCAGCCGCGCACGGCCGCCGCGTTGCTGCCGCCCTCGGGCAGGATCACCACGTCGCTCCCCCAGCGCGCCCGCAGCGACGCCTGCACCTCTTCGGTGTGCTTGCGCCGGTAGGTGGAGCGGTCGAGGTAGGTGAGGGTCATGCCGCAGGCCGCCGCGCGGGCGAGCGTGGGGTTGAGCGGCAGGTGCTCCTCGCCCCGGATCACGCCGATCGTCTCGATGCCGTGCCGCGCCCCGGCCTCGGCCACGGCCCTGATGAGGTTGGAGTGGGCGCCGCCGAACGCCAGCACCCGGCGGCCGGCCTGCTCGGGCCCCAGGTTGTACTTGAGCTTGCGCGGCTTGTTGTCGTCGTGCACCAGGAACACCCGGACCTGACCGAGCCGCGGGTCCAGGAGCTCGTCCATGGCGCTAGTCTACGGTCGGGCCTTTGTTGAGGAGTGTTTGGTTATGCGCGTTGTTGAAGCTTTTCGTGCCGCCTATGGCGCGTCCCCGCAGACCGTCTGGCGGGCTCCCGGCAGGGTCAACCTGATCGGCGAGCACACCGACTACAACGACGGCTTCGTCCTGCCGTTCGCGGTGCCGTGGGGCGTCACGGCGGCCCTGACGCCGCGCGACGACGACACGATCCGCCTCCTCTCCCTCCAGTCCGGCTCCGGCGAGCCGGTCACCATCCCCACGCACGCCGACGCCCAGGGCTGGACCCGCTACGTCGTCGGCGTCCTCGACATGCTCGGCGACAAGGTGCGCGGCGCCGACATCGCGATCGACGGCGACGTCCCGCAGGGCGCCGGCCTCAGCTCCAGCGCCGCGCTGGAGGTGGCCGTCGCCTCCGCGCTCAACGACGTGCACGCCCTCGGCATGACGCCGATGGAGCTGGCCCTGCTCAGCCAGAAGGCCGAGAACGACTTCGTCGGCATGCCCTGCGGCATCATGGACCAGGCCGCCTCCGCCCTCTGCGAGGAGGGCAAGGCGCTCTTCCTCGACTGCCGCTCCCTCGGCTCCCGTACGATCCCGCTCGACCTGGCCTCCCACGGCCTGAGCATGCTCATCATCGACACGCAGGTCCACCACGAGCACGCCGGCGGCGAGTACGCCAAGCGCCGCGCCGAGTGCGAGTCCGCGGCCCGCAAGCTCGGCGTCGCCGCGCTGCGCGACGTCACGGACCTGGCCGGCGCGCTCGCCCAGCTCCAGGGCGACGAGCGCAAGCGCGTGGAGCACATCGTGACGGAGAACCACCGCGTCGAAGCCCTCGTCGGCCTGCTGCGCGCGGGCGCCGTCACCGAGATCGGCGCCCTGCTCAACGCCTCCCACCTGTCGCTGCGCGACCTGTACGAGGTCTCCTCGCCCGAGCTCGACCTGGCCGTGGAGGCGAGCATCAGGGGCGGGGCCCGCGGCGCCCGCATGACCGGCGGCGGCTTCGGCGGCTCGGCGATCGCGCTGGTGCCGCTGGAGCGCCTGGAGAGCGTCAAGGAGTCGGTGTCGAACGCCTACGCCGAGCGCGGCTTCAAGGCCCCCCGCTTCCTGCCCGCCACCCCGGCCCAGGGCGCCCACCGCCTCGCCTGAGGACGTCAAGGAAGGGGCGGGAAGTTCGGCGGGCGGCGCTCCAGGAAGCTGGCGACGCCCTCCGCGAAGTCCGGCCGCCCGAAGGAGGCGAGCATCTCCTGCGTGGCGGCCTTGGCGGCCTCCTCCAGCGTGGCGTCCCAGTCGTGCCACACCTGCCGCTTGATGATCGCCATGGACGCCGGCGAGCTGTGGGAGGCCAGCTCGGCGGCGTACTCCTGGGCCTCGCGCAGCAGCGACTCGCCCGGCACCGCCCGGTTGGCCAGCCCCATCTCGTACGCCTCCCGCCCCGTGAACACCCGCCCCGACAGCAGGACGTCCATGGCCCGCTGCTGGCCCATGACGCGCGGCAGCACCCAGGAGAGCCCGTACTCGGCGATCAGCCCGCGGCGCGCGAAGGCGGTGGTCCACTTGGCCTGCTCGGCCGTGAAGACGAGGTCGCAGACGAGCGCGTGCACCATGCCGAGCCCCGCGCAGGCCCCGTTGACGGCGGCGATGATCGGCTTGCCGATGGTCGTGGGGAAGGTGTTGGGCCGCGGGTCGGGCACCTCGTCGTACGAGCCGGTCTGGAGGGCGTTCAGCGTCTTGAAGTCGGCCCCCGAGCAGAAGCCCTTGCCCGCGCCCGTGACCACGACGGCCCGCACTGCGGGGTTCTGCTCGGCCTCGGCCAGCAGGTCGAAGTAGCGCCGCCCCATGGCGCCGGTCCACGCGTTGAGCGTGTCGGGCCGGTTGAAGGTCAGGGTGAGCACGCCCTGGTCGTCGAGCGTCGAGAGTACGAGGTCCACCATGCCCCCAACAGAACCATGTTCTAGGCGGGGAAGGCAAGGATGAGGGCATGGAACGGGACCTGTCCTGGGACGGCTGCCACAACGTGCGCGATCTCGGCGGCCTGCGCGCCGCCGGCGGGAGGCGGACCCGGTGGGGGGCGGTGGTGCGCTCCGACACGCCCGACCGGCTCACCCCCAAGGGCTGGGAGGCGGCGGCGGCCCACGGCGTACGGACCATCGTCGACCTGCGCGACCCCGGCGAGCACCACGCGTTGCCCGGCCTGCGCCCGCCCGGCATGACCGTGGTCAGCGTGCCGCTCGACCGCCGCGGCGGCCCCGACCCGGTCCGCGAGCGGGACGGCGGCACGCCGCTCTACCTGGCCCCGTTCATGGAGAACTGGCCCGACGCCTGCGTGCTGCCGCTGCGCGCCATCGCGCGGGCCCGGCCCGGCGGCGTGCTCGTGCACTGCGTGGCCGGGCGCGACCGCACGGGCCTGGTCGCCATCCTGCTGCTCGCGCTGGCCGGGGTGGCGCCCGAGGACATCGTGGCCGACTACGAGCTGTCGGCGACCCGCCTCAGCCCCTTGTACGCCCTGCTGGGCGAGGCCGACGACGGCCTGCGCGTGCAGGCCCGCATGACGGCCGCCGGGAAGACCACCGCCGAGGTCGTCACGGCGCTCCTGGCGGGGCTCGACGTGGAGGCGTACCTGACGGCGGCCGGCCTGACCCCGGCCGAGCTGACCGCCCTGCGCGACCGCCTCACGGAGCCGGACGACGGCACCCCCGGTGAGCCCTTCAGCGGTGGTGGACGAAGGCCGGGGTGAGCACGCTCGTGTCGTAGTAGCGGTGGAAGACGGGCGTGGCGCTGCCCGACAGCGGCGGCACGATCCACGACCAGTCCGCCGGGCACACCCGCCCCGCCTTCTCCTCCTTCGACAGGTGGGTCAGGAAGCGCCGCGACTCGGTGTGGTGATCCGTCATCGTGACGCCCGCCCGCTCGAACGAGTACAGCACCGCCACGTTCAGCTCCACCAGCGCGTGGTCGCGCCACAGGGTGCGCTCGGTGGAGGTGTCCAGGCCGAGCCGCCGCGCCACCACGGGCAGCTGGTCGTACCGGTCGGCGTCGGCGAGGTTGCGGGCGCCGATCTCGGTGCCCATGTACCAGCCGTTGAAGGGCGCGCAGGGGTAGCAGATGCCGCCGATCTCCAGGCACATGTCCGAGATGGCCGGCACGGCGTGCCAGCGCAGCCCCAGCTCCTCGAACCACCCGTAGTCGGGATGCGCCAGCGGCACCTCCAGCACCGCGTCCCCCGGCACGTGGCACAGGAGCGGGTCGCCGAGGGGCGGCTGGATGATCAGCGGCAGCACGTCGAACCGGCCGCCCCTGCCGCGCCAGCCCAGCGCCCTGGCGGTCTCCGTGAGCGCGACGTTGCGCGGATCCCCCACGACGCCGTCGGAGGTGCGGTAGCCGGCGTACCGGATGAGCTGGTCGTTCAGCAGCCGGGGCCCGCGCCGGGCGGGCAGGTCGGGAGGCAGGACGGTGACGGTGGGCCTGATCTTGCCGTTGCCCGTGGCCTCCCGCAGGTGGGCCACGCACTCGAGGGCGACCCCCTCGGCCGTGCTCACCTGCCTGCGGTCGCGCACCTTCAGCGAGCGCCAGTACAGCCGGCCGATGCACCGGTTGCTGTTGCGCCAGGCCACTCTGGCCCCGAACTCCAGCTCCTCGTACGTGTGCGTGTAGGTTCCGTAGCGGGCCACGTCCCTGGAGACGTCGCGCAGGCGGGCGTTGAGGCCGCGCACGGAGGGGTTCTCGGCGTGGAAGAGCCTGATGAAGCGTTCGGCCTCCCGCAGGTCGGTGGTGCGCTCCAGCACCGCCTGGGCGGCGAGCACGTCGAAGGGGCGAAGGTTCCTGATCCAGGTACGCACGCGGCAACCAGCACTTCTCCGTCGTCGGATCGCCCCGCCGATTCCGGGTCGGCGGCACGTCCTGGTGGCAGCGCCCTCTCCTCGCCGCCGACATGACTTCCCGCGGCTCCGGCCCTTCGGACCGGCGTTCCCATTTTCCGTACCCCGGCCCGCTTTGTCCGCCGATCCGGCAAAAGCGTCACCATCGCGTCACACACGGTCGCGCCCCCGGGGAACCCCGGGGGCGCGGCCATGACTTCTACCTCTCCCAGACGCAGGTGAGGTGGACGACGACCCGGCTGTGATGCCGGTGCTTGCCCGCGAGCTTCCGCTTCACCACCTCGGGAGGCAGCTTGTCGGCCGGGACGCTGATGGACAGCCGGTCCTCCGGCACGACCGCCACACCGTCCTCGACGACGGTCTCCTCAGGCTCGATGTACCTCTCGTCGACCAGCTCGGCCACCTTGGCCCTGGACAGCGTCACGGCCTTGCCGTCGCTCATCCAGCACGTCAGCCTGCGGCCCTGGAACCCGCCCTCGCCGTGCCCCTTCACCACGACGTCGCCGGACCTCCCGTGCACCCGCACCGGCCCGTCGTCGGCCAGCGCCGACCCCGCCATGACCCCGAGCCCGAGCACGGCGGACGTGACGACGACCGCGAGGCGTCGCTTCAACATGGGAACTCCCTCCCCGAGACGATTCGACAGCCCCGAGGGTCGCTCCCCACCCCTGAACCCAACCTGAAGAGCGCCGAAGCCTCCTTCAGGTACGCGCCGTCATGCCGTCAGACGCAACGGGCACCGGCGACGGCGGCCACCAGCAGGGCAGGGGCGCGGCCGATCATGGCTAGAGCGTGTCCACCACCTGATACAGCAGGCCGACGCCGACCGCGATCGCTCCCACGACCAACCCCGCGAATGACCTGCTCCGGTTGGACACGGTGGAGGTCGTGGGCTTTCCGCGCAGCCCAGGCCATGCCAGCAACATCGCGACGCCCCCGGCAGCCACCGTCGTCCAGATCGGCGCTTCCAGGGCCATGACGACCGGGTTGCCGACGAATAGGACCAGACATGCAACGACCAGAGACGGGACACCCAAACGATCCGACCATCGCGTCATGGTGAGCGAGTGTAGATCGCTCACCTCCATGGACGACTTCCTCGCCACCGATCGACTCCTGGCGCCCGGAACGACTCAGGCCCTCCCACCTGTGATCGGTGAGAGGGCCTGAGCGAGAAGCTCCCGCGATAGGACTCGAACCAGGCTCTTGTTGTTCTGGTCGATTCAAAGGGGTTCAGAGGTACTGGTGGTCGATCAACCGAGTCCAGTCGGGTTCAGACTCGTTCACCCGACATGGCTCCCTACTTGGCTCCCCTGTGGCTCTCGCGCCAATCACGGCTGCTGAGTGGGAGGGTCCTTGTCGTTGCTGCTGGATGGCAATGCTGGGGGTTCGTGGCGGTGGCGAACCAGGGCGCTGAAGATCTTCCAAGCCGCGTCCAAAGGGGCAGCGGGATAGCTGCGTAGTGCTGCCTCGGTGTGGGGGTCCCAGTGCCAGGATTGTGGTGGAAGCGGAGGCCGGGCCCTGCTGCCAGCCTGCGAATGGTGTTCCTCCAGTGCTATCAAGCTCCCGCGATGGGGCTCCGAAATCAGACTGGCGAATGAACCTGTCTGAGCTGTTGGCTCGTGCAAGAATCCGACAGGCATGAGAGGGGAGCGGAGGAGGTGGCATGGGATGTTGGATGTGCTGGCTAGCATAGGGGACACGATAAGTGGAGTTGGTGCCATTCTTGCAGTACTGGCAGCACTTTACGTCTCCAATAAAACTCGCCAAGACGTTCAAAGAGATAGAGATATACAGATTCTTCCAGTTCTCGCATTTCAGCCTGGAGGGATACCATTACCGTTGCATGAGCGCAACTTCGGCCATCGAATCGGCGGAATGAATCCGACCTATGTAGAGAGCGCCTTCCAGCGAATACCTGCGGATGCGAAGATTCTTGACCTAGGAAAGAAAAAGGGCGACAATAACGTCACGCAAGGCGATTACGGAGAACTATTCAATTACGGCCACGGTCCCGCATTTGATGTGAGGGTCACGTGGCAAGCTGAGGTGTTAGAAATAAGCACAGACAGTTTCCCCATAACAAAGGAGCAACGCTCTTCCCCGCGATTCGCAGAAGGATCAAATAGATTGCCAAGTGTCTCGCGACACATTCCTCCGGGGGCGAAGGGCCAACTCACAAGACTTCCCACCTTCTATATCCTTGACCTGCAAAGGGTCATTGATTCCATAGAATGTAGAGTCGTTATTCGCTACAAGGACATGCTTGGACGTCCGCTGGAAACTGTCCAGAACGCACGAATTTCGTCATTTCGCAGCGCCGATGAACCTTACTGTATTGTAACGTTCAGCGATGTGATTGGCCTTCCCGAACCACTCAATTCAGGAAGACGACCATCCGCATCCGCTGAAAGAATTTCCTGGATTAACAGACTTTTATCAAAGAGGCAGACAAGTACCGAATAGATCAGCCAGTCGCCTATGCCCCTCCTGGCCTGCCCGTCTGCCGTCGTCCCACCTGCAGAGGTAGCGGGCCAGCCGCGGGGCTGCCCCGCCGCGCGCCCGGTGTCAGTGCCCGTGATGGAGCGTAGGCGGCCCCGCGGCTGGTCTGCTAGGGCTTGCTCTGGAACGGCGGCAGGCGGGCAGGCCCTTTCCAGCCCAGCCCCATACGGCGGCTCGTTTGCGATCTCGGCTGCCCGGAGCCGGAGTGCCCCCGCCGGAGGCATGTTCTAACCCCGGCCCCGTTGCCGGCGACCGGGTGCGCTGATGAACTCGGCCCCGTAACCGGAGTAGTGCGCTTCCTCTTGCGGCCCTGTCCTTCGTCCGCGCCAGCCGACCGGCGTTGTGCGGGTCGGGGCATGGGAGCCCAAGCGGGAGTGCCCCGGCCCGTGCCGCGTCGGCGGCGCGTGCGGCCCGGTCAGGGCCGCTTTAAGTATGTGAAGAAAGTTCTCACATGTCACACGACTATGTCCATGCTCCGGAGGCAGGAACGGAATGCCGTGCCAAGGTGGTCGAGGACGGCTCGGCCTTTCTCGGCGGTAGCCAGCGAGGGGCGGCCGATGACACCCGATTTGGTGTAAGCCTCCATACCGACCGTAAGAAGATCCTTGCGATTATCTGCAAGATGGTCAACCGTGGCGTAACCGTCCAACACCAGCTCAGGATTAGACGCCAGGAGAATGGAAACCTCTAGTTCACCTGCATGCATGTCGTCGTGTGTACTGGTTGCCATGTTGGCCGCAGCTCGTGCCGTCTTCCAGTCGGTGTTCGTCGGGAAAAGAGCCATGCATCGTTCGGAAACGGTAGCTTCTTGGACAATGTTGGAAAGGACGTAATTGCCGCCATGAGCATTGAGCAGCACTAGCTTGTTGATGCCTGATGCTCGCAAGGACTCCTGAATATCAACAACGAGCGCGAAGAGGGTTCTAGCCGAGATGCTTACAGTTCCAGGCCAAGCCTTGTGCTCGTGGGAGCAGGAGATAGTAATTGGTGGCAGATGGCGTACGGGATAGAGCTGAGCGATCTCGCGGGCGATGATCGAAGCGATGGCCGCGTCAGTGGCTAGGGGAAGATATGGGCCGTGTTGTTCGAAGCTGCCAATGGGCAGGATGGCCACTTGCGCATTGCGCTCATGCTCATCCTTGGTTGTCTGAGTTGGCAGCAAATGATTCACAGAGTCTCCTTTTGTGGAGTGGTGTCCCCTACGTGATGCGGTGTGTGAGCTGGGCTAAGTCCTTCATCAAGTCTCGCACGGGAGGAAGTTTGGCGACAGGTGCGAGGCGACCAGCTAGGGCTTCGAGCTGTGTTCGGATACGTGAAGAACCGGTTCTCATCGCGATGGAGAGGGCTTCCGTCCCAGCTTGAAGGGCTCGCTCGATCTCGCCTTGAGCTGCGGCAGCGGTGGCCAGCCGGGCAAGACACAGACCTTTGTCGCGTACTTGGGTCGCTTCGGGCCACTGCGTAAGGCTGTGTTCGAAGACTGACACGGCTGCGTCCGGGTTGCCGAGAAGCACCCATGACATCCCGGCTTCCATCTCGATGTAGGACGGAGTGCAGTAGCGGGCTCTGTCTGGTGCGACCTGGTTCAGCCCGTCAGCGGCATGCTGGATGGCTTGAGCTGTGGCGGATTCGAACTCGCGAGGTTCGGCGAGAAGAGCGTGTGCGTTGGCCAGCTGCCGGAGAGAGACTGCACGAAGCCGTGGTGTCAGGTCGGGTGAGGCGTTGAGCGCGGCGTTGGCCAGACCTAGACCTTGCCCGGGTTGGCCGGCCTCGGTGGCGATGTTGCTTTTCCGCATGAGGACGTAGGCCAAGAGTTGCGGGTCGGCGAGTTCCTGGGCGTAGTCGAGTGCTTGGTTAGTCCAACGCATCGCGCACTCAGGGTCGCCAGAATCCTGGTACAGCCAGCCACAGAATTCGGCGAATTGAGCAGCGATTCTGAGTATCCGATGGCGATCGGCTCCACGTGTTGACTGTACTAGACGGTCTATCAGCGGAAGTTGGGCTTGAACGGTCGGCACCAAGTAGAGCGGGCCAAGAAGGGCGTCTGCGCGAGTGTGCTCAGCCAAGATATTTGTCAGGTAGGTGATCACCTCAGGGGAAGCTGCGCCTGGCAGGGCTGGAGGCAGCGTGGTTGGTGCTGCCATGATGACTTCGGTTTGTGCAGTGAACCCGAGGTCGGTATCCGAAGCGCGGTAGAGCTCGCAGAATATCTGTCGGTAGCTCTCCGGGACGTCTCGACGGTTGTTCTCAAACATGGAGAACAAGGTGCGCAAGCTGGAACGGGACGGGATGTCGATCTCCAGCCTGCGGCCAATCTGCTCGAACCGGACGATGGCTTGCTCCTGAGACCAGCCATGTTGCTTCCGTGCCTGCTTGAGCAAGTTCGGAATACCCATCGCACCTCGCAATGGTCCGGATTACCGTTGTCAACCCAGTGCACCCATGATGCCCCATATTTGCGCTGATCGCGCGGGGTTAACAACTTCCGTTAAGTTATGTTGGGTTTTGTCAGTCTGTCGGATCCTGATCGATAACAGTTCTATGGAGCTCACAGGGAGTTCGCACTACAAGGGGTGCGGCCCTCAATTCGGAGGTGAGCTCGTGAAGCTCCTCATCGACGTCACCGGCAAGTCGTTCATGGTGACGAAGGAAGCGGTCGAGAAGGCCGACCAGAACGGGCGTCAGAAGTCCGAGCGGGAGACCGGCCGACCGATGTGGGTCACGCAGGTCATGGCGCTGGACGAGACGGGCGGCGAGATGATCAACGTCACCACGGCCGGGGAAAGGCCCACGGTGAGCGTTGGTTCCCAGGTCGCCCTGTTCAAGCTGGAGGCTCTGCCTTGGGCGACCAACGGTCGCAACGGCGTGGCCTTCCGCGCGGCTGACATCAAGCCCGCTGGTGCTCCGGCCAGCAAGTAGACCGCACTCCTCATCTGCGCCAAGCAATAACGGCGTGAATGGTGAGCCCATGCAGGTTTTCACCTGCTGTACAAACGCGATCAACTCCAACACGGTCCACCACAACCCTGTATCTCCGATCAACGATCAGGGAGGTCGTCATGGGGATCAACATTGCTGGCAAGGACATCGTTTGTCCCGAGTGTCACCAATGGGACAGCTTCCAGATCACGTTCATGGACTCGCGCGGCGGAGAAGTCACCTGCCTCATCTGCGGTACCGACTTCTACTTCACTCCGAACTAGCCGCGCATCACAGGCTCTGCCCATGGCCTGATCACATCGTCATCCGGAGGGTTTCCACCACCTCTCCGGCCTGATCGCTCAGTCGTCTGAGATCGGCTCTGGCATTCAAGTGAGGGCCGATCTCGACGTCGATCCCTGGGATAACGCAAGCGGGACCGTATCGCCTACCACAACGCACGGCCCCGCTCCCAACCCCCGCCTCGTCAGGAGGAGGAGAGTCATGCCTCAGCGTACCTTCGGGTCGCCCAACAAGAACAGAGGCGGCTACGGCCGTCGTGGTAGCGCCGTCACGATCATTCAGACCAACGTGCACTACAGCTACCTGCGCACAGCAAAGATCACCTTCTATGTGGTGCTGATCGTCGTCGCCCTCGTCACCGCCGTGATCTCGGCGGAGCACCTGCACGGCATCCTCGTCGTGCCGTTCTCCCTCGCCGTCGGTACCGTCATCGGCGGTCTGGTCGCCTGCGTCATCGCAATCTGGCCTGTCCTGCGTGCCATCTGGTGGTGGCTACCAGAGATCACGTTCGTTCTGCTGCTTGTCGGCGGCTGGGCGTACCTGCAAGAGCAGACCAGCCCGATCATCACCGGCGTCATCTACGCCAGCATCATCGCCCCCATCAGCCTGATCCCGGTGCTGCGCCGCAGCACGCTGGCGCTGGCCTGGTGCGTCATCGTCCGGCACCGCCTGCGCGCCTGCTTCATTTCCTTCCTTCCCACTGACCGGCACGGTCACCTACCGTTCATCGGTCTGGCCATCCCCACCCCGGTCGGGGAACGCGTCCGCGTCTGGCTCCGCCCCGGACTGTCGGCAGACGAGATCGAGAAGCAGCTCGGCAAGATCGCCGTAGCCTGCTGGGCCGCCTCCGTCACAGTGACCAAGGCCCGCAAGACCAACGCCGCTTCCATCTACTTGGACATCAAACGGCGTGAAGTCCTTGGCGGCATGGTCGGCTCTCCTCTCACCGAGGACCTACCGACCGCCGAAGTGCCGGCCATCACCCCGCCGGTTGCTGCCGTTCCGGCTCAGCTCGATCTGGCTGACGTGCCGGACATCGACGACACCGACACCACGGAGCGTCCGGCCAAGAAGAACGGCCGATCCCCGGCCGCAGGCGGCACCTTCGCCCCGACGGCCCCGGATAACCCCGACCTCGACTGGGTCTGACGCGCGTCGTCCGCTACCGGGAGAACTCCTGTTCAGCTCTCCCGGTAGCACCTCTCGCATTCGTCTCAGAGACACGTAAGAGGTGTGACGCTGCCATGAATGTGGCGCTTCCCGAACTCCCGGTCACGATCCCGGTAGCGCCGTCCCTGTCCATGTTCGATCCGGTGTTCATCGGAATCGATGAATTCAGCAATCCGGTCTACCTCGACCTGGTGTACCACAACCTCTTGGACGCCGGAGAACCTGGCGGCGGCAAGTCCGTACTGATTCAAAATCTCGTCGGGCACGCCTTCATGTGCCACGACTTCACCCCGGTCCTGCTGGACCCCAAGTGGGTCGAACTGGGGATGTGGATGGACGCCGCTGAAGCGGCTGGAGGCGTGTTCGTCGGCCCCGACATCGACAAGGGCCTACGCGTCCTGCGACGCCTGCAAAAAGTGATGGATCGACGCTACGTCTGGCTGCTGGCCAACGGTCGTCGCAAGTTCCTGCCGCGTGACCACATCAAGGTCATCGGTGTCTTCATCGACGAACTCGCCTACTACACCGCCACCATCGGCACGCCCGAGCAGCAAAAAGAGTTCATCGCTCTGGTACGTGACCTGGTGGCCCGAGGCCGGGCCTGCGCCATGCCGGTCATCGCCGCCACCCAGCGGCCCAGCGTGGACATCATCCCGACGTCGCTGCGCGACCTGTTCGGCTACCGGGCAGCCTTTCGCTGCACCACCCCCAACAGCTCCGACATCATCCTCGGCCACGGCTGGGCCTCGGCCGGATACAACGCCCAGGCCATCAGCCCGGACACCCCGGGCGTGTTCTACCTCATCGCCGAAGGCGGCATCCCGCACCTCGCCAAAGCCGCGTACCTCAGCGACGCGCAGATCCACCAGCTCGTCGAGTACGTCACCTGGATCCGCCGAACCGGCGATCCAGCATCCCTACCCCTGGCTGCCTGAACGGAGAGCCACCATGTCCCACGACCCTGACACGGTCCCGGCCTTGAGTGAGGTGCCCTGGCCCGACCAGCCACCCCACAACCCGGAGGTCCGCGCCGTGTGCTGCCCCGAGTGCGGCAACACGGACTTCATCGAAACGTTCATCTCCACCGACCAGGGCTCTGAGAACGCCCTGCAATGCGACCACTGCGGAGAGGTCGTTTCCGTCTCTCACAACCTCCACCGGAGGCCACGATGATCCGCAAGGCATACCACGCCAACGGCAGTCCCGATCTTCGCAACTGGACAGTCCAATGCGACAACAGCTGCCCCAACACCGTCCCCATCCTCAACGCGACACCGTCCGGCTGGGTCATCGGCAGACGTGAGAACGGCCGGTGTTACTGCCCCGCCTGCGCCTACCTGTTCGCCGCGCGCCTGATCTCCTGGGCCCTGGTCTGCCCGGTCTGCGGCTCCCCGCAACTCACCATCGGCACCGACAGCAACGGCACCGCCGAATTCGCCCTGTGCGACGGAGAATGCCGCACCACCTACCTGGCCGACGACGGCTGGCACTGCACCTGCTGCGGCGACCTGATCATTCCGCCGCCAGACGGCACCAACTGAACACACGCGAGGGCCGGACCAATCCGCCAAGATCCCCGGCCCTCGCCTCAACCCATTCCACTCCTCAGCGATCAAGCAAAGGAGCAGAACCGTCATGCACTCTATCCCCGCTCCGGCTGCACGCATACCGCAGCTCGACCGGTTGAACGCCACCCCCGGTACCCGAGTGCTCTTCTACGACCCCACCGGCAGCCAGCACACGCTCCCCACCTATCCGTGGAAGTGGGCGCCCAAGAACCTCAAGACCCGGCGCCAACTCGCCGCCCTCGGCCTGCGCCCCGGCGGACAAACCCCCGTCGCCCAGATCCTCTGGCGCAACGGCGGACGCGTCGCCTACCTCTACGACGTCACCCGCGCGCTGCCCAAGCGCAAGCCCACCGGCAAGCAGCTGGCCGCGCTCGACAAGGCCATGCGTGCACGTCGCGCCAAGCGGAGCGCATCATGAGTCGCCCGGTCGAAAATCCTGACTACGCCGCCTTCCTCAAGCGCATCATCCGCGCCTACAGCAAGCGCATCGCCGAAGGCGACATCGAAGCCCTCGCGGACTTGTCCGGCATCGTCGCCGAGCTGGACCACGCCATCGCCCAAGCCGTCCTCCAGCTACGTGCGCAGCACGGCTACTCCTGGGCCGACATCGCCCGGCCTCTCGGCATCACCCGTCAAGCCGCCCAACAACGCTGGGGCGGTGACAGCTCATGACCGTCAGCGGAACCGTCTACCTGCTGCACTTCGACCGCCCGTACAAACACGCCCGCCACTACATCGGCTGGACCTCCGGAGAGCTCACCCAGCGACTCCGGCAGCACCGCAACGGCACCGGCGCCCGACTCCTGCAAGTCATCGCCGCCGAAGGCATCGGATTCGCCGTCGCCCGCCTCTGGGACGGCGGACGCAACCTCGAACGCTCTCTCAAGAACCGGGGCGGAGCCTCACGAGCCTGCCCTCTATGCGGAGTGCGGCCGCGCGTCACCGGATGGGAGCCGATGATGCCGGCAGACCTTCCCATGCCGCACGCGAGCACCTTCATGGACGCCACCTGCGCCTGCAACCGCATCATCACCGTCGCCGCAAACCTGCTCACCACAGCCACGTTCACTTGCCGCGACTGCGGTCAACCCGTCGTTCCCCTCACCCAGAACGGCCAAGGAGACCACCATGCCGCAACCGTGTAGCCGCACCGAACGCATGGAAACAGCCATCCAGCTCGTCATCCTGCTCCTCGTCGGCCTCATGGCCGGAGCAGCCTCCTTCACCCACGTCCACGACTGGACCATGGCCAACAGCCCCGAAGGAACCAGCGACTGGTTCGGCTGGGCCAACGCCATCATCTCCGAACTCACCCCCACCGCCTCCGGCCTGGAAGTCCGACGACGCAAGCGCAACGGCCAACCCATCGCCTACCCCATGGCCGTCCTCATCGCCTCGGCCCTGCTGTCCGTCGCAGCACAAATCGCCATCGCCCAACCACACCCCACCGGCTGGCTGATCGCCGCCATACCGGCCCTGGCCTTCCTCGCCCTCACCAAACTCGTGCTCTCACGCACCCCCACCGCTCAGGCGACATCCGAACCAGCCACCGCGCCGGAACCCACCCCGGAAATCCCACCTCAACCTGCGGAAACGTCCCCCGGCAACGAGCACCAGGACGACATGCCCACCAACCGCGACATCCAAGAGCGCACCCCGGCCTTGCCGGTCCTGCAGCTATCCACCCCCGCCTTGGAAGGACAGCACTGACCCATGACCCTCCAGCTCGACACCGCTTCGGCGCTGGCTCTCACCCCCGGAACCGCTTCCCCGGTCCCGGGCGTGGGGGCGAGCACCGAAAGCCTCCCGCACGACCCCTTCCGGCACGAAGTCCGCCAGCACGTCCGCACGGCCCTGGAACGCGCGACGCGTCCCCACTACACCGCTTGGCTCAGCCATATCGAATCAGCTGCAGCCTGCACGCAACCCGTCCGGCTCCACGGCAACCTGGCCACCGTTGACCTCCGTACCGGCGAAATCCTCACTGTCCGGCACACGTCCACGCTGCCGGACGGCGTCGTCTACAAAGCCTGCGGCAACCGACGCCACACCGTCTGCCCTGCCTGCGCCAGCACCTACCAACACGACGCCTACCACCTGATCCGCGCCGGACTGGTCGGAGGCAAGACCGTTCCCGACACCGTCCGCACCCACCCGGCGGTGTTCGCCACCCTCACCGCGCCTTCCTTCGGCTCCGTCCACACCCGCGACGTACGCCACTGCGCCTGCCGCGACAAAACCCGCTGCACCTGTCGCCCCACCCCCTGCCACGCCCGCCGCGACAACCCGACCTGCCCCCACGGAACCCCGCTGGCTTGCTGGCAACGGCACCCCCCGGGCGACGAACAACTCGGCCGGCCTCTCTGCCCCGACTGCTACGACTACGCCCACCACGTCGTCTGGAACCACCACGCCGGAGAACTCTGGCGACGCACCAAGCAACACGCCGAACGACAGCTCAACCAGCTCGCCCGGCGACGCGGCCTGCCCCGCATCCGGCTCGCCCACGGCAAAGCCGCCGAATACCAAGCCCGAGGAGCCGTCCACTTCCACATCCTGCTCCGCCTGGACGGCTACGACCCCGGAATGCCTGAGGTCATCCTCCCGCCTCCGCACGGCATCACCACCGACGACATCATCACCGCCGTTACCCTGGCCGCTACCACGATCACTTACACCACCCCCGCTCACCCCGACCAGCACGGCGGCTGGCACATCACCTGGGGTGAACAACTCGAAGTCCGGCCCATCACCTTGTCCGCCTCCGGAGACGCGCTCGACGACCAAGCCGTAGCCGCCTACCTCGCCAAGTACTCCACCAAGGGCACCGAAGCCACCGGCCACACCTCCCGGCGGCTCACCACCGACACCATCGGCCTGTACGCCAACCCCACCGGCACCCACCCCGAACGACTGATCGCCACCGCATGGAAACTCGGCCACCCTCCCGAATGGAGAGGATTACGCAGGTGGGCGCATATGCTCGGCTTCGGCGGACACTTCCTCACTAAGGCCCGCCGCTACTCCATCACCTTCGGCGCCATCCGCGAAGAACGAGCCGCCTACAGACGCGTACACGCCCTCAACGACCGCCACCCAGGGATAGAGGGACACCCCGGCGCAACGCGATTCCAGCGTCAACCAGACCTTGACACCAAAACCGAGGAAACCACCCTCGTCATCGGATTCCTCACCTACGCAGGCACCGGCTGGCACACGACCGGTGACCAGCTCCTCGCCAACACGGCAGCGGCCCAAGCCCGCGAACGCACCCGAGCAGGACGCGAAGAACTCGCCCACCAACAGGCATGCAGTTCGTCCACACCGCTCGCCGCCTGACCAACCCTCAGAACGCGAACGGAGTCACCACCATGTCCACCTCTGATCAACGCCTCACCGGGACGGCGGTCGTGCCGTTGCTCTACAAGCCCGAGGAGGTCGCCGTCCAGCTTCGGATCAGCCGGACGAAGGTCTACGCCTTGCTTCGGAGCGGAGACCTTCGCTCGGTGAAGATCGACGGCTGCCGTCGCATCCCGGTCGCTGCGCTCTTCGAGTACGTCGCGCACCTCGAAGGACGGGCAGCATGAGCAAGGAGGACCTCGACTACTCGCTCTACTTCGACGCCAGCAAGAACGCCTGGGTCGCCGCCGTGTCTCTCGGTTTCGACGGAGCAGGCCGCCGCGTCCGTCGCAAGGTGTCTGCGGTGTTACCCCGCAAGTGGCAAGATCGCCCGGTCGACGATCAGCGGGCCCAAGCCGTCAAACTGCTGGCGCCCAAGGTCAAGAAGCTTCGCGAGGAAGCCGAGAAAGGCATCAAGACCAAAGCCAACTACCGGGTCAGCGACGCCGTGGAAGACTTCCTCGCCCACGGGCTCAAAGGTCGTAGTCTCGGCACCATCACGCACGCCCGGTCGATGGCAGAGAACCAGATCAAACCGAAGATCGGCAACTACCGGCTCAAGGACCTCCGCGCCGAGCACGTCGATCTCTGGCTCGACGAACTGGCCGAGATCCTCGCCACCAAAACGATCGTCCAGGTGCACAACCTGCTGACTCGCGCCATCCGCATGGCCGAGAAACGCGAACTCGTGGGCCGTAACGTCTCGGCCCTGTGCGAGACCCCACACGGCCAACAGGGACGTCCTAGCACCTCTCTCACGCTCGACCAGGCCGTCATGCTGCTCCGGGCTTGCGAGGGAGAGAAGTTCGGCGCATACGTCATCACGGCGCTTCTCACCGGCATCCGGCCGGAGGAGGCACGCAAGCTCTTGTGGGAGGTTGTAGACCTCAAGGGGAAGCCGCCGTCCATCTCGGTTCTGCGCGCCGATCGGGTCGGTGGAGACACCAAGACCAAGAAGTCGCGTCGTGCGCTCGCCCTGCCGGCCATCGTGGTCGAGGAGCTCAAGCGGCATAAAGTCCGCCAGAACGCTCAACGACTGGCGGCCGGTGAGGCATGGCAGGAACACGGCCTCGTCTTCACCCGCGATGACGGGACCATGCTCGACCCCATGCGGGTCCTGCGCGGTCTGCGGGTGATCACCAAGAAGGCGGGCATCGGGAACCGCTGGAAGGTACGGGAGCTCCGTCACTCCTTCGTCTCGATTCTGAGCGACGGGGACGTCTCGGTGGAACGCATCGCCGATCTCGTCGGGCACTCGACGCCAAACACGACGCAGACCGTCTACCGGCACCAGATCAGACCCGTGATCGTCCACGGCGCGGAAACCATGGATGCCGTGTTCGGGACCGACAAGCCGACTGAGTGATGGCTCCCCTACTGGCTCCCGGAACGACTCAGGCCCTCCCACCTGTTAGCGGTGAGAGGGCCTGAGCTGCCAACCTCTTGCTTGAGAGCAGCTCCCGCGATAGGACTCGAACCTATAACCTGCCGGTTAACAGCCGGCTGCTCTGCCGTTGAGCTACGCGGGATCGAACTCGTTTGCCCACTTCGCCGGGGCTCTTCGGCCCCTTCGCTGTGCGCAGGAATAGATTAGCGCACTCCTGGAGTGCGTGTCGCATCGCGAGCGGGGTAGGCCCGGAGACAGCGGAGGTGCAAAATGCGTTATCGGATGACATTCGCTGTTGGTCTGGCTGTTGGTTACGTGCTCGGCAGCCGGGCCGGACGCGAGCGGTACGAGCAGATCAAGCGGACGGCGCAGCGCGTCGCCGACAACCCCCGGGTGCAGGAAGTGGCCGGGATCGTCGGGGCGCAGGCCTCGAAGGCGGCGGGGATGGCCCGGTCGAAGGTGGGGGGCACGCTGCAGCAGCGGATCCCGTTCCTCAACTCCGACGGGCACCAGCCCGAGACCGGCACCGGCTGGCCCGATGAGGAGGTCGCGGACCAGAAGGCCCGGGAGAGCGGTATCCCCTACTGATCGGCGCACGTACGAGAGCGGCATGGACGTGACCGGCCTCACACCCCCGCACGCACGCCTGGGACCGGTCCGTTCATGCCGCTCGCGGCCGTGGTTCACCTGGTTCAGACGCCCATGCTCCGCCGCACGCCCTCGAGGGCCTGCTCGGCCTGTGCGCGTATCCCGGGTCGGAGGGGTCGAGGCCGTCGTCGAAGACGAGGGTCCAGCCGAGCACTTCGCCGCCGGGCCGGCGCCGGGCGACGAGGCGCACCCCGCCCCTGCCGGGCAGGCTGACGTGCTTGTTGACCACGATCGTGGAGTTGACCCGCTCGCGTACGGTCTCGGGCAGCATGCGCGGCTCGGAGATGCGCTCGAAGTGGCGGGCGCCCGCGGTGGTGAGCACCCGCACCCCCTCCTCGTCCCACGACGCCTTGTCGATCTCCTCGTACGGCACGCGGGTGCCGTCGGACAGGTGGAGGGCGAGGTTGGTGGCCACCACGTGGCCGTCGGCGCTCTGGGCGAAGGTCAGCACCCGCTCCCCCCGCTCGGTGTCGAGGGATTTGCGCACGTCGGCGGGCAGGCGACGGAAGATGCTCATTCCCCTACGTTATCCGCGAGCAGATCCAGGGTGAGCGCCGCGCTCCAGGAGAAGTCCCGGCATCCCCGCCCGCTCCCGTCGAAGGGGTCGAAGCACTCGCGGAACCCGGCCTGGCGGACCAGGCGCAGGGTGCCGTTGGTGAGCTGCTGGCCGAGGTGGTCGAGGGAGTGGACGGCGGCGGCGCGGCGCAGCAGCCAGTTGGTGTTGATCCAGGAGGGGCCGCGCCAGTAGCGGGTGCGGTCGAACTGGGAGGCGCGGATCTCGCAGCTGGGCACGGGATAGCCGGTGGCCCCCATGAACCTGGCCGATTCGAGCAGCTCGACGGCGGCCTGGAGCCGGTCGGCGGGCAGCCCGGGGTCGAGCAGCGGCCCGAACGAGCCGACCGTGCACACGCGGATGAGCCGCCCGGCCCGCAAATCTCTGGCGTAGAAGCAGCCGTCCCACAGGCGGTCGAGCATGGCCTGCCTGAGATGCTCGGCGTGCTCGGCGTGCGGTACGGGGTCGGCGCCGGCCAGGGGCGCCAGCTCGGCCATGGCCTGGCAGGAGGCGAGCCAGATCCCGTTGAACATCGGGTCCTCGATGGCGAACGGGTGCTCGTCGCACAGGTATTCGGGGCTGTAGCCGGCGTCGCGGTAGCGCATGGCGAGCCAGACGTAGCGGTCGTGGTCGCTGTCGGGGTGCCGCTCCTCCAGGTCGACGTTGCGGTAGCCGTACCTGATGACGGGCAGCGCGTCGAGCGGGGCGTCCCAGGCGGGGCTGTCGTCCATGCCCGACTCCCAGGGGTGCACAATCGCGGCGAGCCCGGCGCCGCCGAGGTCGCGGGCGGTGGCGAGGTATTCGTGCTGGGCGGCGAGTGCCGGGTAGGCCTTCCTGACGAACGCGGCGTCGCCGGTGTGCCGGTAGAGCCACCACAGCGCCAGCGCGTGCAGCGGCGGCGCGGTGAGGCCGGAGGTGAGCACGTGCGGCGCGGCGGCGTTCTCCTGGGAGCGCCACACGGACGGCCCCGGGAAGTACGCCTCGCGCGTGTGGAAGACGATGTGCGGCACCATCCCGGTGGCCCACTGGCCCCGCAGCAGGCTGAGCAGCTCGTCGCGGGCCCGGTCCGGCCGGTGCCTGGCCAGGCCGATGACGACGAACGCGGAGTCCCAGCTCCATTGGTGGGGGTAGAGCCCTGGGGCGGGCACGGTGCCGGCGCCCGTCCAGTTGGCTTCGAGCACGGCCAGTGCCTCGCGCCCGAGCGCGGCATCGTCCACCGCGGGCCGTGCTTCCATCACCCAACTATGACTGGGGATCTGTCAGGAAGCTATGTCCTCTTCAGCCACTTCGACAGGAACATGACGCCGAGCACGGCGGCGCCGATGACGAGTGCCCATTTGAGCAGCGTGAGGGCGACGCCCACGAGGGGGCCGAGCAGCATGAGCGCGGCGATGACGGCCGCGACGATCAGAATTATCCGTCCCATGCATGAAACGCTAAGAGATCGTTAAGCGGTTTGCAGGCGAGCCGGGGTTCAATCAGGGACAAGTCAGGGGTCCCCCCGAGCCAAAGGAACTAAAGCCCGCGAACCCGCCGTTGGGCGGGTATAACGGGGGCATCGGGGGGCCTCTTCACGGGGAGCGTGATGAGCCTGGGACCACCAATGAGCAGGGAAGGCGCAGAGCATGCGCTCCGTGCCCGCGCCGACGAGCGTGATCGCATCTCGGGCGACCTGCTCGATCTCGAATCGCACACCACCTACCAGGTGGTCAAGGGGGCGTCCTTACGGGGGGCGACCGAGCGCCGCTGGGCCGCCGCCCAGGAGGCGCTGGGCGCGCTGTGGTCGCTGAACGACGCCTATCGCGCGGTGCTGCGCGAGGCGGAGCAGGTCAGGGCCGAGCGTACGCGGCTGGGCGCCGACCAGCTCGCCCGGCTCACCGAGCTGCTGGGCGGGAAGTCCGTGGTGCTGCGGGCCGCGGCCAAGCCGGTCGAGCAGCGCTCGCTGCTTCCGCAGGCCGAGGAGCGGCTGACATTGGACGAGGCCGTGACGCGGATGGACACCGCCTTCCGCGAGGTCACGGCGGCGCTCACCGACATCGACGATGTGTGGGGCTCGGTGCTGCCCCGTCTCGACGCGGCCGACGCCGACCTGCGCAGGATCGGGGAGCTGGAGCGGGAGCTGGGCGAGCCCGCCGCCCAGGGCGCCGATCACGAGGCCGAGCTGCGGCGGATCCGCGCCTCGGTGGTGGAGGACCCGCTGGGCCCGTCCGTCGAGCCGGATCTCGACCGGGTGGCCCGCCTGCTGGCCGGCCGCCGCGCGGAGGTCGAGCTGGCGCTGGTGGTCAAGGGCGAGTACGCCAGGCGGCGCGAGAACCTGGTGGCCGAGCTCGACCGGGTGCGGGCGGCCGAGAGCGAGGCCAGGCTGGCGCATGGCGCGGTCGTCGTGAAGATCGCCCTGCCGCCGCAGGCGCAGCCGCGCAGCAGGGTGCAGGGGCTGGCTGACGCGCTGGACGCGCTGGACGTCTCCGCCGATTCCTGGGTGCTGCGCGCCAAGCGCCTGGCGGCCCTGGAGGACAGCGCCCGCCAGGCCGCCGAGCAGTCGCTGGCCACGGCGAAGGCCCTGTACGGGCTGGTGGGCCGGCGCGACGAGCTGCGCGGCCGGCTCGGCGCCTGCCAGGTGATGGCGGTGCGCAAGGGGCTGGCCGAGGACCCGGCGGCGGTGGAGCTGTACGAGCGGGCCCGCGTTCTGCTGTGGAGCGCGCCCTGCGACCTGACGAGGGCGGCGGCGGCCGTCGAGACCTACCAGCGCGCGATCTCCGGAGGTAAGCGATGACCCGCTGCGCGCAGCCCGGCTGCACGGGAACGATCGAGGAGGGCTACTGCGACCTGTGCGGCACGGCGGCGTCCTCGCCGCCCGTGCCGGCCGCTGTGTCGGCGCCGGCTCCCTCCGGGCCGGTGGCGACCCAGCCGGTGGGCAGCCGGCCGATGAGCGGCCCGGTGAGCAGCGGCAGGTCGCGGGCCGGCGTGCTGGCGACCGTCGCCGACCTGCCGTCCGTCCCCTACCGGGACCCGGCGACCGCCGTCATGGCGAACCCGGAGGTGCCGGAGGAGAAGCGGTTCTGCGCCAACCCGGCGTGCGCGAAGCCGGTGGGGCGTTCGCGTGACGGGCGTCCCGGGCTGACGGACGGGTTCTGCCCGCACTGCCGCACCCAGTTCTCCTTCACCCCGAAGCTGGACAAGGGCGACCTCGTGGGCGGCCAGTACCGCGTGCTGGGCTGCCTGGCGCACGGCGGGCTCGGCTGGATCTACCTGGCCTCCGACGAGAACCTCGACGGCCGCTGGGTGGTGCTGAAGGGCCTGCTCAACACCATGGACCCGGAGGCGATCGCGGCGGCGGAGGCCGAGCGCAGGTTCCTCACCGAGCTCGACCACCCCAACATCGTCAAGATTCACAACTTCCGGCGCTCGGGCGGCCACGGCTACATCGTCATGGAGTACGTGGGCGGCCAGTCGCTGCACGAGCTGCGCCGCCAGGGCCCGCTGCCGATCCGCGAGGCCCTCATGTACGGCAGGGAGATCCTGCACGCGTTCGCGTACATGCACGAGAACCAGAAGGTCTACTGCGACCTCAAGCCCGCGAACGTGATCAGGGTCGGCAAGCGGCTCAAGCTCATCGACATGGGTGCGACGCAGCCGTTCGGCTCGCCCGTGGGCTCGTCGTGGGGGACGGTCGGCTACCACGCCCCCGAGCTGGACGTGCTGCCGGCGTCGGTGAACACCGACCTCTACACCGTGGCCAGGACGATCGCGGCGCTGTCCATCCCCGGGTGGAGCCCGGCCAAGGGCGGCGTGGCCAATCCGCTGCCGGCGGACTGCGGGCACCCGTCGTTCACCCGGCTGCTGCACCGGGCGGCGGCGGCGAACCCGGCCGACCGGTTCCAGAGCGCCGAGGAGATGGAGGAGCAGCTCGTCGGCGTGCTGCGTGAGGTCAGCGCGCTGGAGGACGGCGTGCCGTACCCGGCGCTGTCGGGGCTGTTCGGGCCGGAGCGGCGGGCGGTCGGGACGGCGCTGGCGGAGTCGGACAGCGAGGTGTTCGGGCCGCTCGACCCGGTGGCGGTGGCGCGGGCGCTGCCGGTGCCGCTGGTGGACCCCGCCGATCCGGCGGCCGGCGCGCTGGCGGGGCTGCTCGGGCGCGAGGGCCAGGAGCTGATCGACCAGCTCGCCGCGATGCCCGCGACGCCCGAGACCAAGCTCATGCGGGTCAGGCTGCTGGCCGAGTCGGGCGCGGCGGGGACGCCGACCGCGCTGGACGAGCTGGACCGGGAGCTGCCCGGCGACTGGCGGGTGACCTGGTACCGCGGGGTGCTGGCGCTGACGACCGGGCGGGCGGAGCAGGCGGCGGAGCGGTTCGACGCGTGCCTGTCGATGCTGCCCGGCGAGACGGCGCCCAAGCTGGCGCTGGCGTTCGCGCTGGAGTGCGCGGGCAAGCCGGCGGCCTCCTGGTACGACCTGGTGTGGCGGACCGACCGCTCCTACGTCAGCGCGGCGTTCGGGCTGGCCAGGTCGGGCCGGATGGGCGTGCTGGACCAGGTGCCGGCCGCGTCGGTCCACCGGGTGGCGGCGCAGGTGGCGCTGGCGGCCTCGGTGGTGCGCCGGCCCGACCTGGGCGGGCTGGGACCGGCCGAGCTGGCCGGCGCGGTCGACCGGGTGTCGAACCTGACCGACCTCGACCCGCGCCGCCGCGACCTGCTCGTGGCGGAGGTGCTGGGCGGGGCGCTGACCTGGCTGGAGAGCAATCCACCGCCCAAGGACGTGCGGCTGGGCGGGGCGCCGTTCACCGAGACGGGGCTGCGCAGGCGGCTGGAGTCCCTCTACCGCAGGCTTGCCGTGGTGGCCGACTCCCGGGCGGAGCGCCACGCGCTCATCGACCGGGCGAACGCCGTACGACCGAGGACGTGGCTGTGACGGGGAGCGCGGGCGGGTGCCCGGTGTGCGAGGCGCCGGTGCTGGCCGGAGACAGCTACTGCGAGGCGTGCGGCCACGCCCTGGGCGCGCCGGCCTGCGCCTCCTGCGGCGCGGCGGCCGTGGACGCGGAGGGGTACTGCGAGCGGTGCGGCGCCCGCCAGCCGACCGGCAGGGACCACGCCGAGATCGTGCTCGACCGTTCGGGCGCCGTGGCGGTGACGGACAGGGGGCTGCGGCGCAGCCGCAACGAGGACGCGGTGGCGCTGCTGGAGACGCCCAACGGCGCGGTCGTGACCGTGGTCTGCGACGGCGTGGGCAGCTCGCCGCGGGCCGACGAGGCGTCCGCCGTGGCCGTCGAGACCGCCTCCGCGGCGCTGGCCAGAGGGGTGCCGCACGAGGAGGCGTTCGAGCTGGCCGGGCGGGCCGTGGCCAAGCTGGCGACCTCGCTGGACGACGCGCCCGCCTGCACCTACATCGCGGCCATGGCGGGCCCGGACGGCGGGGTCACGATCGGCTGGGCCGGCGACACGCGGGCGTACCTGCTGCCGTCGGGCACGCCGCTCACCGAGGACGACGCGGTCGAGACCGGCGAGATCACGGCGTGGCTCGGCGCCGACGCCGACGACGCGGACCCGCACGTCCGCACGCTCCCCCCGGGCACGACGGGCCTGCTGCTGATCTGCAGCGACGGCCTGTGGCGCTACCTGGACGGCTACGACTTCCCCACCAGCGGGACCCCTCTTGAGCTGGCCCGCGAGATGCTGCGCCACGCGCTGAGCAGCGGCGGCCAGGACAACGTGACGATCGCCTTGATCCCCCTAGGAGAAGCGCATGGGTGACCAGCCCGCTTTCACGCTGACCATCGACCAGAACAAGTACCTCCCTCTTGACGGCCGCGAGGTGCACGCCATCCTCACGATCGGCTCGGCCGGGGCGCCGGTCGCCCAGGCCGTGCCCGCCGAGGCGGCCGAGGTGATCATCATTGACACGTCGGGCTCGATGAGCGGCAGCAAGATCCGCGAGGCCCGGCAGGCGGCGGCGACGGCGGTGCGCACGCTGCGCGACGGCGTGCACTTCGCCGTGGTGGCCGGCACCGAGCGGGCCCAGGTGGTCTACCCGGGCGGCCACGCGAACCTGGTCCGGGCCAGCCCCGCGACCAGGGCGGAGGCCGAGCGGGCGATCGGCCGGTTGAGCGCGCACGGCGGCACCGCGATCGGCGAGTGGCTCAAGCTGGCCGGGCACCTGCTGACCGCGCACCCGTCGGCGATCCGGCACGCGATCCTCATGACCGACGGCCAGAACAACGAGCGCCCCGAGGTGTTCGCCTCGGTGCTGGCGGGCTGGAGCGGCAAGTTCGTCTGCGACAGCCTGGGCGTCGGCGACGACTGGGCGCCGGCCGAGCTGCGCAAGGTGGCCGAGGCGATGCTCGGCACGTTCGACTTCGTCCGCGACCAGGGGGATCTGCCGGAGTTCTTCCGCCGGCTCACGCAGACCTCGATGAGCAAGACCGTGGCCGAGCTGTCGCTGCGGGTGTGGGTGCCGCAGACGGCGCGGCTGAAGTTCGTCAAGCAGGTCTCCCCCACGCTGCTCGACCTGACCGGCAAGCGCACCGACGTCAACCCGCTGACCGGCGACTACCCGACGGGCTCGTGGGGCGCGGAGGAGCGCGAGTACCACGTCTGCGTCGAGGTGCCGCCCGGGCAGATCGGGCAGGAGATCAGGGCCGGCTGGGTGAAGCTGGTGCGGCCCGACACCCAGGAGGTCGTGGCCAGCGGCAACGTGCTGGCCCAGTGGACCGACGACCTGGCGCAGTCCACCCGCATCAACCGGAAGGTCGCCCACTACACGGGCCAGGCCGAGCTGCACGAGCTGATCCAGGACGGGCTCAGCCTGCGCGCCCAGGGCGACATCGACACCGCCACCGCGCGCCTGGCCAAGGCGCGCAAGCTCGCCGAGGAGTCGGGCCGGGAGGACACGGCCAGGCTGCTGGAGAAGGTGGTCGAGGTGGACCCGGTCACGGGCACGGCGCGGCTGCGCAGGAACGTGGACAAGGCCGACGAGATCGAGCTGGACACCGGCTCCGTGCGGACGAGCCGGCTGCGTAAGGAAGGAAGCTGATGGCGACCTGCCCGCAGGGGCACCAGTCGGGCGCCGACGACTACTGCGACGTCTGCGGCACGCAGCTGGCCGCGGTCCCCCAGGCTCCCGCGCAGCCTGCCGCGCCCGCGGTGGCGCCCGCCGAGGGGTGCCCCGTCTGCCAGACGCCGCGCGCCGGGCAGTTCTGCGAGGTGTGCGGCCACGACTTCAGCGGCAGCGCCCCCGTGACCGTGGCGCCCGTGACGGGGGCGCGGTGGGAGGCCGTGACCGCCGCCGACCGCACGTACTACGAGAAGGTGATCGCCGAGGGCGGTCCGGACGCGGCCGCGATGGCGTTCCCTCCGTACTGCCCCGAGCGCTCGTTTCCGCTGGCCGGCGAGCAGGTACGCATCGGGCGGCGCAGCCGCGCCAGGAACCTGCAGCCGGAGATCGACCTGACCGGCCCGCCCGAGGACCCGGGCGTCTCGCACCTGCACGCCGTGCTGCTGGCCCAGCCGGACGGCACGTGGATGCTGGTGGACCCGGGCTCGTCGAACGGCACGCAGGTCAACGGCAAGACGCTCAAGCTGAACGTGCCGGTCAGGGTAGGCCCCGGCGACCGGATCCACCTGGGCGCCTGGACCGTCATCACGATCAGGGAGGGCACGCCATGACCATGGTGCGGCCCGCGCCGGGCAACGCCCCGGTGCCGGTCACGGCGGCGCCGGCGCCGGTCCGGCGCAGCGTGCCCGGCAGGATCCGGGTCATCTCCGGCATCACCGCCGCCTCGCTCGTCCTGCTGTTCGCCGCGCTCGCGGTCGGCACCATCAGCGCCCGCGAGGGCCTGCGGGTCATCGGCCGCGACGCGGGCCCGCAGGTGGTCGCGACCGCCGGGCTCTACCTGGCGCTGAGCGACATGGACGCGCAGGTGGCGAACGTGCTCGTGATGGGGACCGCCTACCCCGACCAGCGCCGCGACGCGCTGGCCAGGTACGAGCGGCAGCGGGCCGAGGCCAACAGGACGCTGCTGCAGGCGTTCGAGCTGTCGGGCGACAACCCGGCCGAGCGCAACACCGTGCAGTCAGTGCTCGACGGGCTCGGCCGCTACGAGCAGCTGGCCGGGCGGGCGCTGCTGCTGAACGAGCAGGCCGCGCACCCGCCGGGCCCGCCCCCGGACAACGTGGTGCGCACCTACCGCGAGGCCACCGACCTGATGCGCGTGGTGCTGCTGCCGCAGGCCTACAACCTGACGCTGGAGAGCGGCACGATCGTGCGCGCCACCTACGACTCCCAGGGCGTCCTGGCGCCGCTGGCCCGCGCCGCGGTCGTGCTGGCCGGGCTCGTGGCGCTCGCCTGCCTGGTGTGGCTGCAGGTGTTCCTCGCGCGGCGCTTCCGCCGCGTGTTCGGGCCCGCGCTGCTGGTCGCGACCGTGACGACGGCGGCGGCGCTGCTCTTCGGGACGAGCGCGCTCGGGCGGGACGAGGCGCACCTGCGCACGGCCAAGGTGGCCGGGTTCGACTCGGTGCTGACGCTGGCCAAGGCGCGCGCGATCAGCAACAGCATGCAGGGCGACCAGAGCCGCTACCTGCTGGACAAGGAGCGGGCCGACACCTACCAGCACACGTTCCTCGACCGGTCGCTGTCAGTCATGTACACGGAGGCCGGCAGCCTGCCCGAGTACCACACGGCGGTGGCCGGCCACACGACCGGCTACCTCGGCCTGCTCGGGCCCGAACTGGTCGGCAGGCAGGGCGAAGTGGTGGCCCGCGAGTACCGGCGCTTCCAGGCGGCCGACAAGGCCTTCCGCGACCTCGTCACGAGCGGCAGCACCAACGAGGCGGTCGCCGAGCGGCTGGGGCCGGTCAAGACGGCGTTCGACGCCTACGACCGGGCGCTGACGGAGCTGGCGGGCACGCACCAGAAGGTGTTCGAGCGCTCGATCCGCGGCGGCGAGGGCGCCTTGGACAACCTGTGGCGGCTGCTGCCGTTCGCCATCGGCGCGATCGGCGTGCTGATGGTCGCCGGCGTGTGGCCACGACTGAGGGAGTACCGGTGAAACGGGTGCTGGCGGCGTTGCTGGTCCTGGCCTCCACGGCGGTCGCGGGCTGCGGGCTCAACCGCCCCGAGTCGATCGTGGACAAGGACGAGCTGGTCATCGGGGTGCGGTCCGACCTGCCGTCGGTCGGGTTCCGCAAGCCGGACGGCACGTACGAGGGGTTCGACGTCGACGTGGCCCGCTATCTCGCGGCGCGGCTGGGCAAGAGCGTCTCCTTCCTCGGCGTGCTGGCGGCCGACCGGGAGAAGGTGCTCATGGACGGACGGGCCGACATGGTGGTGGCCACGTTCACGATCGACCAGGAGCGCAAGCGCCGGGTGCTGTTCGCGGGGCCGTACCACATCTCCTACCAGGACATCCTGATCCGGCCCGACGAGAAGATCGCGAACGTGCGCGACCTGGAGGGCCGCCGGATCTGTGAGGTGCAGGGCTCGAACGCGGCCCAGCGGGTCGTGGCCGAGCGGGGGGTGAAGGCGCAGCTCGTGCCGTTCCCCGACTACAACCGGTGCCTGACCGCGCTGAAGGACAAGCAGGTGGACGCGGTCACCACGAACGACGTGATCCTGGCCGGGCTGGCCGCCCGCGACGGGTCGGGGCTGCGGCTGGCCAACGCGCTGTTCAACGAGCAGCGCACGGGCGTCGGCCTGGCCAAGGGCGACGTGCCGGGCTGTGAGGCGGTGAACCGGGCGATCACGGCGATGTACCAGGACGGGACGGCGCAGAAGCTGCTGCGCAAGTGGTTCGGGGCGTCGTGGCTGAAGCGCGGCATCGTGGCGGTGCCCCAGTTCGAGGGCTGCTCGTGACAGGGCTGCTCGTGACAGGGCCGCTCATGACAGCTCGAAGGGGACGGCCCGCGCGGGCCGTCCCCTTGGGCGCAGGTCAGTCCAGGTAGTCCCGCAACATCTGCGCGCGCGTCGGGTGGCGGAGCTTGGCCAGCGTCTTCGACTCGATCTGGCGAATGCGCTCGCGGGTCACGCCGAACTCTCTGCCCACCTCCTCCAGCGTGCGCGGGTGCCCGTCGGCCAGGCCGAAGCGGAGCTGGATGATGCGCTGCTCGCGGTCGGACAGGGTGGCGAGGATGTCGTCGAGCTGGTCCTGCAGCATGATGAAGGCGGCGGCCTCCATGGGCACGACAGCGTCGGCGTCCTCGATGAAGTCTCCGAGGTCGGAGTCCTCCTCACCGATCGGCGACTGCAGCGAGACGGGCTCCTGGGCGATGCGCTGGATCTCCACCACGCGATCGACAGGGAGGTCCATCTCCTTGGCGATCTCCTCGGGGATCGGCTCGCGGCCGAGGTCCTGGTGGAGCTGGCGCTGCACCCTGACGAGCTTGTTGATCGTCTCCACCATGTGAACCGGGATGCGGATCGTCCGCGCCTGGTCGGCGATCGCCCGGGTGATCGCCTGCCTGATCCACCAGGTCGCGTAGGTGGAGAACTTGTAACCCTTCGTGTAGTCGAACTTCTCGACCGCCCGGATGAGCCCGAGGTTGCCCTCCTGGATCAGGTCCAGGAACAGCATGCCGCGGCCCACGTACCGCTTGGCGATCGACACCACGAGCCTGAGGTTGGCTTCGATCAGCCGCTGTTTGGCCCGGGTGCCCTGCCAGACGAGCTCCCTGAACTCCGGGAAGGCCAGACGCGAGACACCGTTGGCCAGCTTGTCCTCCGCGAACAGGCCGGCCTCGATCGACTTGGCGAGCTCCACCTCCTCCTCAGCGGTCAGCAAAGGCACACGGCCGATCTCCCGTAGATAAATACGGACCAGATCGCTGGTCGGCGCCCGCTTGCCTACGTCTTCCTCATCGGCGCGGGTGGATTCCTCGTCGCCCTGGGGCTCGAGGACCTCCACGCCGTTCTCGGCGAGCATGCGCACGACGCGCTCCAGCGCGTCGGACGGCAACTCGGATCGGTCAAGCGCGGCTGCGACGTCATCGACGGTTACGCTCCCGCGCTCCCTTCCCTTCGCGACGAGGTCCGCCACCTGATCTACGGATGGCGGTCCACTTGGCAGCACCGATGCACCCACGGGAGACAGTCTGCAGTATTGGTTCCGTCAAATGGCAGACCCATTTTTGTCACCGAAGGTAAGACGATCGTCTTTGCCGAATTGAGATCGCCAAAAGGTTTAGCCCGAGTTTGATCAGGATAGTAAAGCCAATTACGCGATCTGCATTCACGCGTCCGGCGGCGCCGATGGGCCGGACGCAACTTTCCCGCTGCCCGGAAGCCGTTGTCCGCCCTCTTTGTCACATCGTGGACCGCGCCAAATTCCCTGGTCAACCACCCGGGTATGCCGCTTGCGATCGCTGCAGAACTGTTACCGACCGAGAGTGATCATCGGCCTTGCGAGGCCCGCGGGCGCGGGCGAGCCGCACCGCCCGCGACCTTTCGATCTTGCCTGGGGACGCCGGTGACCGCGCCTCTGGAGCCAGACCCGCCGCTCACCCACGGTCACGACGGGTCACCCGAGCTTTATCCAGGACTTATGCGGACACCATTTGCCGAAATTTCCGGATTCAGCTACCGCCGGCGACCCGGGTACGCAGCACCCGGCGCTGCTGCTCCAGCGCCACCAGCTCCCCGAACAGCTTGTTGTACTCCTGCTGCTGCTCCACCGGATTGAGCCGCTGGATGCGCGACTTGACCTGCGCGATCGCCCGGTCGAGCGGCATCGCCTCGGCGGCGGTCAGGATGTCGCCGGCGTAACGCTCCTCGGCGTGCGCGTCGACCTGGATGGGCTCCACCGCGAAGCGGGTCACCAGCGCCCGCGCGCCCTCCTCGTGGGCGTGCTGCACCAGCAGGTCGACCCACTCACGGCCGCCCGCCCCCGCCTGCGCGACCCCTCCGGCGGCCACGATGACGCGGTGCAGCAGCACGTGGTCGGGCGCGGTGAACGCCTGCGGGTCGAGCGCGTCGAAACGCGGCCCGAGCAGGGCGGGGCGCTGCACGGCCAGCTTGAGCAGCTCGCGCTCCACCCGCACGCTCGGATCGACCGGCGCCGCCTTGGGCGCACGCTGCTGGCGGCCCTGCTGGGCGCCGGCCACCTCGGCGATGCGCTGCATGACGAACCGCTCGTCCATGAAGCCGAGCCACCGGTCGAGGTCGATGGCGTAACGCTTGCGCAGGCCGACGTCCTTGATGCCGGCCACGATCGGCGCCGCCGCGTCGAGCGCGGCGATCTTGCCTTCGTTGCTGCGCAGGTCGTAGCGGGAGATCGTGCTCCTGATCGCGAACTGGAACAGCGGCTCGCGGCTGGCGATCAGGTCGCGCACGGCGGCGTCGCCCTGCTTGATGCGCAGGTCGCACGGGTCGAGCCCGTCGCTCTGCACCGCGACGTAGGTCTGCGTGACGAACTTCTGCTCGTCGGCGAACGCCCGCAGCGCCGCCTTCTGCCCGGCCGCGTCGCCGTCGAAGGTGAAGATCACCTCGCCCCGGAACTCGGCCTGGTCGAGCAGGAAGCGCCGCAGGATCTTGATGTGCTCCTCGCCGAACGAGGTGCCGCACGTGGCCACGGCGGTGGGCACGCCGGCGAGATGGCAGGCCATCACGTCGGTGTATCCCTCGACGATCACCGCCTGCGCGCGCTTGGAGATCTCGCGTTTGGCGAGATCGATCCCGTAGAGCACCTGGCTCTTCTTGTAAAGCGGCGTGTCAGGGGTATTCAGGTATTTCGGCCCGTCATCGGAATCGAGCAGCTTCCGCGCGCCGAAACCGATCACATCGCCCGTCGCATCCCGGATCGGCCAGATCAGCCGCCCGCGGAACCGGTCGATCGGCCCCCGCCGGCCCTCCTTGGCCAGCCCGCCCTTCACCAGCTCGTCGGCGGTGAACCCGCGCCCCATCAGGTGGCGGCTCAGCGCCTCCCACTCGTTGGGCGCGTAGCCCACCCCGAACGTCTCGGCGTCGGCCCGCTCGAACCCGCGCTCCGACAGGAACCGCCGCCCCGGCGCCGCGTCGGGCCCCATGAGCTTGTCGGCGTAGAACTCCGCCGCCGCCCGGTGCGCCTCGATCAGCCGGGCCCGCTCGCCGTGGTCGCGCCGCGGCACGTAGCCGCCCTGCTCGTACTGGAGCTGGATGCCGGCCCGCTGCGCCAGCCGCTCGACCGCCTCGCTGAACGACAGGTGCTCGATCTTCTCGACGAACGTGATCACGTCGCCGCCCTCGGAGCAGCCGAAGCAGAAGTACATGCCGCGCTCGGGCGTGACGTTGAACGACGGCGTCTTCTCGTCGTGGAAGGGGCACAAGCCCTTGAGGTTGCCGCCTCCGGCGTTGCGCAACTGGATGTGCTCGCCGATCACGTCGGCGATGGGGGAGCGCTCGCGTACGAGGGCGATGTCGACATCACGGATCCGGCCAGCCACGCCGGGAAGTCTATTCCGCCCCACCGACGGTTCCGCCCCGCGCGGGGTGTCCTGGAGCGGCGGGGCGGGGAGGTAGGCGAGAGTTACCTCCCGGCTGCTAAAGGGGGAAACCGGTGATGCGGGGTCCCCGGGTCGGCTACAAAGGTAAAGGTTGTCGGTGGAAACGGTGACACGGGTGGAGATCATGCGATCGGGGCTTGTCGGACGATGGGCGGCCGTCACGGGCGCTGTGCTGTTGACCGGTGCCTGCACCCAGGCCACCGGGCTGGCGGGGGTCGGCGCCACGTCGCCCACCACACCGCCGCCGTCGGCCGGCGCCACGCCGGCGGCGACGGCTCCCACGCCGGAGCACATGGCCGCCGAGCAGCCGCCCCAGGGCGGCGAGCCGGTCAAGGTGCCGCCGCCGAAGCTGTCGAAGTACACCTACACCTTCCCGGTGAAGGGATGTAAGACCGAGTACCAGCGCAAGCTGCTCGTGCTGCCCAAGACGACGATCTGGGCGCCGCAGGGCTGCGCGTTCGTGGCGCCCGTCGGCGGCGTCGTGGACGAGGTGAACGTCCAGGACCGGTGGTCGCCGTCCACCGACGCGGGCGCCACCCGCGAGGGGAAGTTCGTCACGATCATCGGCGACGACGGCGTGCGCTACCTCGGCGGGCACCTCGACTCGGTGGCCGACGGCATCAAGCCCGGCACCCGCGTCAAGGGCGGCCAGGTCCTCGGCAAGGTGGGCCGCAGCGGCAACGCCCGCGACGCCGGCCCCAACCTCTACTTCGCGATCTCGTGGAAGACCGGCCCGGCCTTCTGGTGGGTGCGCCGGGGCATGGTCAAGCCGTGGGACTACCTCGACGCCTGGCAGGAGGGCAACCGCACGCTGTCGCCCCGCGAGGAGACGCTGAAGCTGCGCGGCAAGCTGGGCGAGACGCCGCAGTGCACCGTGCAGTGCGGCGGCGCGGTCCGGCAGCAGCAGGATCCGCCGCAGGCCAGCAAGACCCCGCAGCCCCAGAAGAGCCCCAAGAAGGACGACGACGATGTCGTCACCCTCACCCCGACGACAGCTCCTTTGGATGGACGGTGACGCCCGACCTGATGAGCTCCTGGATGTCGTCCACGACGTCCCAGACGTTGACGTTCATGCCGGCGACCACGCGGCGGTCGCGCAGCCAGTAGGCCACGAACTCCAGGCTCTCCGGGTCGCCCCGGTAGACGATCTCGTCGTGGCCCTCGATGTCGCCGGAGAACTCCATGCCCAGCTCGTACTGGTCGGTGTAGAAGTACGGCAGCCGGTCGTGGACGACCTCCTGGCCGAGCATCGACCGCGCGGCGACCGGGCCGCCGTGCAGGGCGTTGGCCCAGTGCTCGACGCGGATGCGGCGGCCGTACACAGGGTGGTGGAACTCCGCGACGTCGCCCGCCGCGTACACGTCGGGGTGCGAGGTGCGCAGCGAGGCGTCGGTGAGGATGCCCTGGCCGACGTCGAGGCCCGCGTCGCGGGCCAGCCCGACCTCCGGCGCGGCGCCGATGCCGACCACGACCAGGTCGGCGCTGAGCCGCTCGCCCGAGCTGAGCCGCACGCCGGTCTCGGTGATCTCCGCGGCGGCGGTGCCGAAGCGCAGCTCCACGCCCTTGCTCGCGTGCAGGCGGGCGAACAGCTCGCCCAGCTCGTGGCCGAGCGCCCGGTTGAGCGCGGTCGGCTCGGGCTCGACGACCGTGACCTGGCAGCCGGCCGTGCGCGCCGCCGCCGCCGTCTCCAGCCCGATCCAGGACGCGCCGACGACCAGCACGTTCGCGCCGCCGGTGAAGCGGCGCTTCAGCGCCTCGCTGTCCTCCACCGTGCGCAGGTAGTACGCGGGCCCCGGCAGCCGCCTGGGCACGGCGCCGGTCGCGATGAGCAGCTTGTCGTACGGCTGGCGCGACCCGTCCCCCAGTCTGACCAGGTGATGAGCCGGCTCGATGCGGGTGACCCTGATGCCGAGCCGGAGATCCACGTCGTTGTCGGCGTACCAGCCGGGCTCGTGGACGAAGATCTCCTCGCGTTCGCTGCTGCCCTGAAGGTATCCCTTCGACAGCGGCGGTCGCTCGTAGGGCCGTTCGGTCTCCGCGCCGATCAGCACGATCTCGCCGTCGAAGCCCTCCTCGCGCAGCGTCTGGGCCGCCTTCGCGCCGGCGAGCCCGGCTCCGACGATCACATATGTGGCCATGGGCGCAGTATGCGCCCGCCGGGGTCGTCGGGAAAGCGGGTTGTGCCGAGCGACCTGGCCCGTTGACGAACTCTTGGTCAGCGGGAGGGCTCGAGTACTCCTGATCAGCGGGACGGCCCGCGGCGCCCGCTCTCGGTCAGCGGGAGAGCCGGCGGTGCCCGCTCTCGGTCAGCGGGAGAGCCGGCGGTGCCAGGCGACCGCCGAGGTGTCGGTGAGCGAGGCGATCTGGTCGATCACCACGCGGACGCGGGCGGCGTCGTTCGCGGCCTCCAGGAACGCCGGGCGGAAGGCGGGCTCCAGCGTGGCCGGCGCGCCCAGCGTGATCAGGGAGGCCAGCTCGGTGATGAGGTCGCGCTGCCTGGCCTGGTTGGCGTGGTGGTCGGCGGTGGTCATCACGTAGTGCGCGGTGACGCCCTTGAGCAGCGCGCACTCCAGCCTCGTCGCGTGCGGCACGACGAGGTCGGCGCGATGGCGGGAGCCGTACACCTCCTTGGTGGCGGCCTGCGCCGAGCGGCAGAAGCGGCCGATGAGGCCGCTGGTGAGCGCCTTGAGCCCGGCCAGGTCCGCCATGGTCGCCTCGAAGCGGCGCGGCCACAGCGGGTCGGCGATCAGCTTGGCGAAGACCTCCTCCAGCTCGTTGAGGTCGGCGCCGGGGGCGTACCAGGTGCGGGTGGTCTCGCACACCTGGGCGCGCTCGACCGGCGACTGCAGCGCCTCGGGGGTGACGTGGCCGGAGTGCAGGGCGTCCTCCAGGTCGTGCACCGAGTAGGCGACGTCGTCGGCCCAGTCCATGATCTGCGCCTCGAAGCTCACCCGCCCCTCCGGCGCGCCCTCCCTGATCCACTCGAACACCGGCAGGTCGTCGTCGTACACCCCGAACTTGGGCGACTTGTCGCGGGTCCACGGGTACTTGATGGAGGCGTCGAGCGCGGCGCGCGTCAGGTTGAGGCCGGCGCTGCGGCCGTCCTCGGTGAGCACCTTGGCCTCCAGGCGGGTGAGCAGGCGCAGGCTCTGCGCGTTGCCCTCGAACCCGCCGCACGAGGCCGACAGCGCGTTGAGCGCCATCTCGCCGTTGTGCCCGAACGGCGGATGCCCCAGGTCGTGGGCCAGGCAGGCGGTCTCCACCAGGTCGGGGTCGACGCCCAGGGTGGCGCCCATCTCCCTGCCCACCTGGGCGCATTCGAGCGAGTGCGTCAGGCGGGTGCGCGGGATGTGCTGGCCGCCGCCCAGGGTCTCACCGGGGCCCACCACCTGCGTCTTCGCGGCCAGCCTGCGCAGGGCGGCGCTGTGCAGCACCCGGGCCCTGTCACGCTCGAACGCGGCGCGTTCCGGATTGCCGGGAAGTTCCGGAACCCAACGCTCCTGGTCATGCTCGTCGTAGTACGGCATCAGTGAAGTGATTTTATCCAGTTTCAGGTCTCCGCTAGTGTCAAGCCTCGCGAGAAACCCTTCCCCGGGAGCCCTCCCCCATGACGACAGCGTTCCGAGCAGTGCTGGCCTTTACCCTGCTCGCCGGCTTCTACGTGCTGGTCGGCCTCTTCCTGGCGGCCGCGGTCTTCTTCGACGTCCTGCTCCTCGTCGACTTCCACGCCAGCACCATCAAGATCGCCATCGTGCTCACCCTGGCGGCCGGCGCGCTCGTCCGCGCGCTCCTCATGGTCAGCCGCCGCCGCGGCGGCGAGCAGCCCGGAGTGCCGGTCGGGCGCGAGCACGAGCCGGTCCTGTGGCAGACGGTCGAGGAGCTCGCCCAGCGCGTACGCACCGCGCCGCCCGACGAGATCCGCCTCGTCGCCGAGGTGAACGCGGCCGTGTCCGAGGACACCCGCTTCCTCGGCCTGAAGGCGACGCGGCGGCGCATGTTCATCGGGCTGCCGCTGCTGCAGACGCTCACCGTGGACGAGATGCGCGCCGTGCTCGGGCACGAGCTCGGCCACTACAGCGGCGCCCACACCCGCCTCGGCGCGCCCGTCTACCGGGGCCGGGTCTCTCTCATCGCCACCGTGCAGGGCCTGCACAACCATCCGTTCATCCAGCGCCTGTTCACCTGGTACGCCAAGCTCTACCTGCGCGTCTCGCAGGCCGTCTCGCGCCGCCAGGAGCTGGAGGCCGACCAGCTCGCCGTGGCCATCGGCGGCCGGCAGGCCATGGCCGGCGCCCTGCGCAAGATCCACACCACCGCCGCCGGCTGGGACCTCTACGTCAGCAACTACCTGTCCCTGACCGGCGCCGGCGGCGCCCGCCCCGCCGCCGTCTTCGGCGGCTTCCACGCCCTCATGAGCGACCCTGAACGCCAGGCGGAGCTGGCCAAGCTGGGCGAGGAGCCCGAGGAGGTCTCCCCCTACGACTCCCACCCCAGCCTGGCCGACCGCCTGGCCGCCATCGAGCACCTGCCAGAGCCGCAGCACGTCCCCGATCCGCGCTCGGCCCTCACCCTGCTCGTCGACCCGAACGTGGCCGTGCAGGCGGTCGAGCAGTCGATGTGGAGCCCCGAGGCGCTGGCGACCCTGCGGCCGGTGTCGTGGGAGGAGCTGATCTCGCACGGCATGTACGCCGGCCGCAACGCCGAGGCCGTGCGCGACCTCGCCGTGGCCGGGCAGCAGGTGATGGGCGCGGCCCGGCCGTACCTGGACGCGGCCTTCGAGGCCATCGCGCGGGGGCGGCAGGCCGAGCTGGAGGCCAAGCTCCTGGAGCAGGGCTGGAACCCCTCCCCCACCTTGCTGGCCGGGGTGCTGGGGCAGGCGCTGGAGGCCGTGCTGATCGAGCTCGGCCAGGCCAAGTGGACGCTGTCGTGGTCGGGGCCGGCGCGGCTGCTGTTCGACGACGGGGAGGAGGTCGCCCTGTCGGAGTACGCGGCCCAGGTCGCGGCCAACCCGGCGGCGGTGGCGGGGCTGCGGCAGTGGCTGGGCGATCACGGCATGCGCCACGACTACGTACCCCTGGAGCAGCCCAGCCCGGCCGCACTGGGTTGAGGCCCGCACTGGGTTGAGGCCCGCACTGAGTCGGGGCCCGCGCCGGGTCGGGGCTCCAGCGATCGTCAGAGGGCGCGTTCCAGGGCTGTGCGGTGCTCGGCGACCCAGGCGTGGGCGGCGCGTACCTGCTCCACCACCCCGGCGGCGCGCAGCCTGACCGCGTGCGGCAGGCCCGCGGCCGCGTCCGCCTCGATGCCGCGCCGGCACCGGTCCTGCCACCACAGGACGCTCTCCACCACTTCGCCGCGATCCGCGAGGCCGTAGCCGTCGCAGATCACCCGCACCCGCCGCGCCGCCTCGGCCGGCTCCGCGCCCGGCGCCAGCCCCGCGTACTGCCAGCAGACGTGCCCCACGTCGTGGACGCGCCGGCCGGGCGCCGCGATGTCCCAGTCGATGAACGCCACCGGCCGCAGCCCGCCGCCGCCGTCGCGGTAGACGGTGTTCTTAGGTGAAAGGTCGTTGTGGCAGACGACCTCGCCGCCCTCGGCGAGCGCGCTGCCCTCGGTCAGGTCGTGGAACTCGCGCACCAGCCCGGCCACCCGCGCCAGGCTCTCGTCGGAGGTGACGCCGTCCGGCTGCCGCTCCTCCCACGCCACGTGCCCGTCCACGTAGCTCAGGATCTCGCGGCCCCGCTCGTCAAGGCCGAGGAAGCGCGGCGCGCCCGCCCAGCCGCGCCGCTCGAACAGGCGCAGCAGCTCGTGCACGTACGCGGCGCGCGGGCCCGGAACGCGGCGGACGGTGTCTCCGGCACGGACGACGGCGTTCACGAAACCGCCGGGAAGAGGGGTCTCTGACATGCGACCAAGCTTGCCCGACCGTCATCCGCTTTGAAGCTTTTCCTGCCAGTACGAGGGTCGTCGCCGCAAAAGCCTCACTGGGCGGTGCAGTGAGACGATTGAGGGGAACGAGTGGAAGGAGCCTCACTGTGACAGAGGACGAGATCATCAAGTTCGTGAGCGGCCTGCCCGGGACGGTCGCGTTCACCGCCGGGCCGGAGATCGGGGCGCCGGAGATGGCGTGGGGGGACACGTTCTTCTACTACGCCCCGGAGGGCCTCGACCGGCCTCCGAGCGACGGCCGCCTGCCGTACGCGACGATCGTCACCAAGGACTACGAGGGGTTCGACACCGCCTCCGACCTCGGCCGACCGGGGGTCTTCCGGCTCAACGTGGCGGTCGGGCGGGTCGCGTTCGAGCGCCTGGTCGGCTACTCGCCCGCCGCGCACGCCGAGCACCACGCCGGCATCGACTACACGGTGCTCGGCCGGATCATCCCGCATCCGCTGTACGCCGCCCAGTCGTGGATCTCGATCCTCAACCCCGAGGACGAGGAGCTTACGCGGGAGATCCTGACGGAGGCGCACGCCCGCGCGGCCCAACGCCACCGCCCGCCGTCCCGCGGCTGATCGCGAGCGCCCGTCTGACGGCTGGTCGCAGGCGTCCGCCCGAGCGGCCATCGGCGGAGATACAAGGATGAGTCGTACGCAGCGGTGCAGACAAGCCCGGCCCCCGTGAAGCAAGGTCGAAACGGGTCAAACCGACCGGGTTTTCTGAACGGCCTTGCCACACTGCGACCCGTGATCGTACGGTCACCCTTAGCATTCGCCCAGCCGAAGGAGGCGCTGTGAGCAGGCACGACGGCGGACCCCAGCGAGGCTCGACAATGCTCCCCCATCTGGCCTGGCGCGTGGAGGCGATGATCGCGGGCATCGCCGCCCGGCGCCCGCCCGCCACCGGCGCCATCGAGCAGGCGCTGCGGAAGGTGCCACGGCACTGGTTCGTGCCCTCCCTGGGGCTGGTGCTCGACGACGACGGCGGCGCCGTCCCGATCGACCGCGACATCGACCCGCCCGCCTGGTGGGACGCCGTCTACTCCGACCGGCCCATCGCCACCCCCCTCGGCACGGGTGCCGCCGCCTCCTACACCTGCGTCACCCCCTCCCCCAGCTCCGCCGTCGACCTGCTCGAACTCCTCGACCTGCGCCCGGGGCACCGCGTGCTGGAGATCGGCACCGGCACCGGCTGGATCACCGCGCTGCTGTGCCGGCTGGCCGGCGAGTCGGGGCGGGTGACGTCCGTCGAGGACAACCCGGAGGTGGCGGAGGTGGCATGCAGGAACCTGGTCGCCGCCGGCGTCCGCCCGTACCTCATCGCCGGCGACAGCACCCTCGGCTGCCCCGAGCGCGGCCCGTACGACCGCGTGCTCGCGCCCCACACCGCGCCCGAGTCGTGGACCGCGCAGGCGGCCCCCGAAGCGGTCATCGTCGGCGGCAACGGCGAGGCCGTGCGCCTGGTGCTGCCGGCGGCCCACATGGACGGCCACCTGAGGTAAGGAACCGCCCCTTTCCGCCACGGCGGCCCCGCGTAGGAGGTTGAAGCGAAAGCTCGCCCACCGGAAGGGGGGCCGGTGCGGAGGGTGAGCGGCGAGGAGTTCGCGGTGCTGCCCGACGGCACTGCACGACCTGGCCCGGCTCCGCTCGGCGGCGCCGTTGGCCGCATTGCACGCCGTCCGGATGGCCGATCAGGCCGGCCTCCTGCTCACTCCCCTGCCTGGGCAGACGCCGGTCCGAGCCTGCCGGCCCTCGACGTGTTCGTCTCCGCCGAGCACTGGCCGCACTCCAGCAGAGGCGTTTGATTACTGTGGAGTCCCTGATTACGGCAAGAGACCATCCTTCCGGGCATGGCAATCACATGCAAGCCCTTGACTTAATTCACATGGACTCCATGATTAGTCGCAAGTCCGACACTCCTCGCCGGCCTTGCCAAGGAGCCCCATGCGCAAGCTCGCACGCTACCTCACCCTCCTCTCCTTCCTCGGCGCGTCGACCCTGGTCGCGCCGTCCGCGGCCCTGGCCGCCATCACCGCCCCCTCGGCCACGAACACGGCCACCACCGTGACGCACCGGAACCCGGCGACCGGCTTCGCCCAGGGCGGCGCGGGCGGCCGCGGCACGGTCACGTACAGCCCCACGACCGCCGACTTCCCGAACCCCGAGCGCGGCCTCTACCACCACACCGGCGACTGCGACAAGAACGACTTCTCCCTCGCCACCCTGCAGAGCTACCGCACCGGCCAGAACATCTCGCTCGTGATGTGCGTGTTCTACCTCGCCGAGTTCAGGACCTCCCCCATCAGCCAGGCGGCGCTCGACCAGTTGCAGCAGCAGCTCGACACCGTCCGCGCGGCGGGGCTGAAGATGATCCTGCGCTTCGCCTACACCACCTCCACCGACGGCGCCGACGCCGCCAAGGACCGCGTGCTGGCCCACCTCGACCAGCTCAAGCCCTACCTGAACGCGAACAAGGACGTCATCTACCTCATGCAGGCGGGCTTCATCGGCGCGTGGGGCGAGTGGTACTACACCCAGAACTTCGGCAACGCCGGCACGGTCACCGCCACCGACTGGGCCAACCGCAAGGCCGTGGTGGACAAGCTGCTCAGCGTCCTGCCCTCGTCCCGGATGGTGCAGCTGCGCACCCCCAAGTTCAAGCGCACGCTGTACGCGACGACGCCGGTCGGCTCCGGCCAGGCGTACGGCGGCTCGGCCGTGGCGCGGCTCGGGCACCACAACGACTGCTTCCTGGCCAGCCCGGACGACTACGGCACGTACGAGAACGCGGCCGTCGAGTACCCCTACCTGGAGGCGGATACCTCGTACGTGGCGATGGGCGGGGAGACCTGTAACCCCAACCCGCCGCGTTCGGACTGCCCGACGGCCAAGGACGAGCTGTCGCGCTTCCACTGGTCGTACCTGAACACCGACTACCACACCGGCGTGCTGGGAAGCTGGAGCGCCGGCGGTTGCCTCGCCGAGATCACCCGCAGCCTCGGCTACCGCCTCGCCCTGCGGAGCGGCACGTACCCGAGCACGGCCGCGCGCGGCGGCGCGCTGCCCGTCACCATCACCCTCAGGAACGACGGCTACGCGGCCCCGTTCAACCCGCGCGGCCTGGAGCTGGTGCTGCGCAACACCTCGACCGGGGCGCTGCACCGCCTTCCGCTCTCGGCCGACCCGCGCAGGTGGGCGGCCGGGGCCACCAGCACGATCAGCCAGACCGTGACGGTGCCCGCGTCCCTGCCCGCCGGCCGTTACGCGCTGCTGCTCGGCCTGCCCGATCCGCTGCTGTCCGCGCGGCCGGAGTACTCGATCAGGCTCGCCAACGAGGGCGTCTGGGAGCCGGCGACCGGCCTCAACGACCTGCGCCACACCGTCACCATCAGCTGAGCCCCGCCCTTCATCGGAAGGAGCCGGGGAGGCCGCCGACGCGCTGGACCCGGCGCCCCTGAGAGCGCCAGGCGGGCTCAGGGGCACCGGGCGTGCTCGGCCCGGCTGGCGGTGATGCGTTCGGCCGCGAGCGCGCCGGCCCGGTCCTCGTCCCCGGTGAGCCGGGCCAGGATCGAGGCCAGCGGCCGGATCTGCCCGTTCCCGCCCCAGTGGCCCTCGGGGATCTCGGTCGGGAACACCCAGACCCTGCCGGGGTCGCGCGGCCAGGCGCCGTTCTCGGCGTCCAGGATCGCCTCGGTGATCTCGGCGACGACGCCCGCGCGCGCCTCCGCGTCGAGCTGCCCTTCGGGCACGGACGGGACGACCTTGTAGCGGGGCGCGCTCGCGGGCGCCCCGCCGACGTACACGGCGGCCGGCCGGTGCAGGAACGCCCACGAGACGGACCTGGTCACCGGGTCGGCGGGGTCGAACCCCTCGTGGCGGATCAGGATCTCGGTGATGCGGTTCATGAGCGCCGCCTCGGCCTCTTGTGAGAGCGCGCCTTCGGGGATGTGGACGTCGAGCATGGGCATGGCCCGTCCTCCTGGATTTAGTTCTTAAACTCAGCGCGACGAACGTACGGAGGCTGAGCGGAAAATGTCAACCCAGGTGGGTACGATCGAGCCGTGCGGACGCAGCGGATCGACCCGGTGAACTGTTCGGTGGCCCGCGCCCTCGCGGTCGTGGGCGAGCGCTGGTCACTGCTGATCGTGCGCGAGGCGCTGGACGGCGCGCGGCGCTTCGGGGAGTTCCGTGCCCGTCTGGGCATCGCGAGCAACCTCCTGTCCACCCGGCTCGACACCCTGGTGGCGGCGGGGGTGCTGCGGCGCGTCCCGTACCAGGAGCCCGGCGACCGGCAGCGCTACGAGTACCACCTCACCGAGCAGGGCCTCGACCTGCGGCCCACGCTGATCGCGCTGCTGGAGTGGGGCGACAAGTACCTCGCCGGGCCGGAGGGGCCGTCGGTCGTCGTCCGCCACCGGCCCGCCGACGACGACGATGACGTCTGTGGAGAGCCGGTCCGGGTCACGCTCGAATGCGCCGGCGGGCACACCCACCTGCCGTCCAGTGCGGTCCACCGCGCTCCCGGCCCGGGCGCCCGCTTCCTGGACAACCCCTGATCACGACAAGCCCCTCGCGGCATCGCCGGGCCGGGCGGTTAAACCCTTTGACCGCGTGCACGGCCCCTCGGGACGATCGGTCCCGTGCACATTGAATTCTCCCGTTTCTCCCCCGACGAGACCGAAGCGCTGGTCGAGTTCCTGACCGGCGAGGAGTGGCCCTTCCACGCGAGCGTCCAGGAGGCGCCGGCGATCCGGCAGCGGGCCGCCGAAGGGCTCTACGACGACGCGGAGAGCCGCACGTTCTGGCTGCTCGCGGACGGGGAGCGGGCCGGGCTGGTACGGCTCCAGGACCTCACCGACGGCACCCCCATGTTCGACCTGCGGATCAGGAAGGCGTGGCGGGGGCGCGGTCTCGGCACGGCGGCCGTCAAGTGGCTCACGTCGTACCTGTTCACGGAATTCCCCGGGATCAGGCGCATCGAGGGCAATACGCGGCAGGACAACCACACGATGCGCGCCGTCTTTCGTAAGTGCGGGTATGTCAAGGAGTCGCATTACCGGGAGGCGTGGCCCGCTCCGGACGGCACGGTGCACGACACGGCGGGATACGCGATTCTGCGCCGCGATTGGGAGTCGGGGACGGTGACGCCGCCCGACTGGAATGACGAGCCCGCCGCTACTGCATGACCCGGAAAAGGAATGGCGCGACCAGGCCGATGAGGGCGAGCGCCTCGGTGAGGACGAAGCCGAGGAGAATGTTCTGCCGGATCAGCGGGTACGCTTCCGGCTGACGGGCGATGGCCTGAACTCCCTGGCCGAAGATGATGCCGACACCGACGCCCGGGCCGATGGCGGCGAGGCCGTAGCCGATGGCGGTGACGTTGCCGGATACCTCAGCGAGAACGGTCACGTGGTTCCCCTTCCGAGTGCCTGGTGATGTGGCGGGTTGTCGCCGTCACGACCATTCCGCCACATTGACCAGGGGCCGCGTAATATCCGATCGGCCGAAAATCGGCACCATCACTTGTCGATCTCGCTAATGGACAGATTGCGCATTATTTGATTGACGTCCGCTCTCTCCGGATGCCGGCGCTTTCTGGAAACGCGTCATTTTGGCACGAGGGACGCGCGGCCGGTGTCCCCGCCTCTTTATCCGCTCTGCGACACCCTTGTTCGGCCTCCTTTTCGCTGTCCGCACGACACGTTTCGGGGTGCTAATCCACGTCGACGTCGTCGAGAAGGTGGAGCAGGCGGGACAGGACGCGCAGGCAGGCGTCGATGTCGGCCTCCGTCAGGTCGCCGCCGATCCGGCGGAGCACCGCCCGCTCGCGGTCGAGCACGGCGCCGATGGCCCGCTCTCCCTCCTCCGTCAACCGGATGAGCGAGGACCGCTTGTGCGCCGGGTTGGGCTCGAAGGTGACCAGCCCGAGCCCGGCCGCGTCGTTCGTCATGCGCTGCACGAACTGCCGGCTCAACGCCTGGGCGCGCCCCATCTGCGGGACGGTCATGGGGCCGTGCTCGCGCAGCAGGTTGAGCACGGCTCGCACGCCGACCGACAGCCCTTCGATGGGGGCGTCCTGCTCCACCTTGCGCTGGGCCCGCCGATACAGCGGCCCGACCAGGTCGAACACCTCGGCGAGCCGGTCGGTCACCGGCCGCGGATCTGGCTCTCTCACCCCTCCATGATGACACCTCGGTTGTCATCCTTGGGTCCGATATGACACCTTGGTTGTCATGAAAGATCTGTTCTGGATCGATCGCGGCACCGGCCGGCCCCTCGTCCTGCTGCACGGCGGCTTCCTCGACCACGGCATGTGGGAGGACCAGATCCGGTTCTTCGCCGCACGCCACCGCGTGATCGCCCCCGACGCGCGCGGCCACGGCCGCTCCGCCAACGGCACCGAGCCCTACCGGCTCACCGACGACCTCGCCACCCTGCTGCGCCACCTCGACACCGGGCCCGCCGTCCTGGTGGGCGTGTCCATGGGCGCGGGCACCGCCGTGGACACCGCGCTGGAGCACCCCGAGCTCGTCAGCGCGCTGGTCGTCAGCGGGGCGGGCAGCAGCGCGCCGCGCTTCGAGGACCCGTGGCTCATCGAGGTCATGGGCCGTTGGCATGCCGCGATGGCCGCCGGCGACCTCGACGCGGCGGTGGAAGCGTACGCGAGGCTCCTGCCCGGCCCGCGCCGCACGCTGGACGACCTCGACCCCCTGCTGGTGAGCCGGATGATGCGGATGGCCAGGAGCACGATGTCCAAGCACTCCGTCGGCGAGCCCGACCTCCTCGTGCCGGTGCCCGGCGCCGCGGAACGCGTCGCCTCGATCGACGTGCCGGTGCTGGCCGTGCACGGGGCCGAGTCGTCACCCGACCACATCGGGTCGGCCGAGCAGCTCGTACGGGCCGTGGCCGGCGGGCGGTCCGTCACGATCGAGGGAGCCGCCGCGTATCCCAACGTGGAGCGGCCCGACGACTACAACAAGGTGCTGGAGGAGTTCCTCGACAGCCTCTGAACCTGTCGCCGTCCGAGACCGGAATGATCGTCCGCGGTCAGTAGGATCTGCCGGATGAAACGGCGCGATTACGACGGACCCGGCGACCTGCGCGCCATGCAGGACCTGACCCGGCGGCTCTGGTCGCCCGACAGTCGCTGGCACATCGGAGACCTGGCCTGGTCCCGTTTCCAGCATGTCGGCAGGGAGCCGGAGTGGCCCACGTCGTTGTGGGAGCACGACGGACAGGTCGTCGCGTGGGCGTGGGCGCAGCGGAACGGCACCCTCGACCTGCGGTTCGACCCGGCCCACCCCGAGCTGGCGGAGGAGATCCTGCGCTGGTTCGACGGCGCGGTCGAGGGCCCGGAGCGCGACGTCACGCTGCTGGAGTCCGAGACGGACCTGGCGCAGGTGCTGCGCCGCCACGGATACCGCGCGCAGGAGTCCGGCGTGTTCTTCACCCACATGCGCCTCGACCTCGACGCCCTCCCCGAGCCCAAGGTCCCCGCCGGTCACACCCTGCGCGCGGTGCGCGGCGAGCAGGACGCCGAGGCGAGGGCGGCGGTGCACCGGGCCGCGTTCTCGCTGCCCGGCCTGCCGCCCTCGCGGGTCACCGGCGAGAGCTACCGCCAGGTCATGCGGGCCTGGCCCTATCGCGCCGACCTCGACTGGCCGCGCGCGCCCGCCCGTCCGAACGCCGGACCTCAGCGCGGGAGCATCACATGCGCAAGCTGATTCTGGGTTTCCACGTCTCGTCCGACGGCAAGAGCGCCGACGCGGACAACGGGCATCCGGGACGTCATGATGAGCAGTCGTCATGCGGCTGCTTCTCCGTGCATGATCGACGCATGGTGTCTGTGGTGCAGAACGTGGCGATCGACTGCGCGAACGCTTATGAGCTCGCCCGCTTCTGGAGCGAGGTGACCGGGTGCCCGATGCACCCCGAGGACCGGCCCGGGGACGAGGAGACGCAGGTCATGCTGTCCGAAGGGCCGGTGCTGTACTTCAACCAGGTGCCGGAACCCAAGACCGGCAAGAACCGGCTCCACCTGTGCCTGCGACCGGAGAGCTCGCGGGAGGAGGAGGTGGAGCGGCTGATCCGGCTGGGGGCGACTCTTGTCGTTGATCGGCGGCGGGAGGATGGGACGGGGTGGGCCGTGCTCGCTGATCCTGAGGGGAACGAGTTCTGCGTGCTGCGCAGCGCGGCCGAACGGGTCGCCACCACACCTTGACCCAGGGGGCGTAGAAGTCCACCTTGGGCGTGCAGCAGTGCGGTCCCTGGCGTGTCGCGCCTACCCCTGCATCCCGCGAGCGGCGTTCGCGAACTCGTCACGGAGCGCAGGCCATGGGAACAGGCTCGTCGGAGACGCGCCGGGCACGGATTTGGGAAGCGGATACCTCTCGGGGTCGAACATGACCCGGACACCCCACGACCGTAAGTCCTGCACGCTGCGCTGGAACGCCGGGTGCCGAGCAAGGATGACGTTCGGGTTCGGCACCGCGATCATCGGCACCTCCAGGCCGAGCCCTTCATTGAGCAGGCCCAGGGCAAGCGTGTCCGAGATCCCCGCCGCCCACTTGTTGATCGTGTTGAAGGTGGCGGGCGCGACCACGAACGCGTCCGCCGGCCACGGCAGTACGTCGGGCTCGGTAGGGCGCTTGTACTCGCTGCGCACGGGGTACCCGGTGAGCTCTTCGAGCTTGGGAACGTCAGCGAACTCGACCCCCTTGGGCGTGAGAATCACACATGCCTCCCACCCGAGGCCCTGCGCCCAGGTGACGAACTCCGGGAGCTGGCCGCAGGGGCGGGCGCCGCAACCAATGACGTAGAGGACGGGGTGGGATCTACTGGTCACGACCGGGTCTTGCCCCAGACCACCCGCCGGTGAACGCCCGGCCCGCTCGCGGGCGCCTCCCTGCCGGCGATCGTCGCTCGCCGGTAGTCAGGCGATCACGCATCCCCTGCTGTGGTGAACGACCAGGTGTAGGGCGTCATGACATTGTCGGAACGGTCCGTGGCGCCGCTCACCTCGACGCGGTAGGTCTTCGAGGGGGCGAGCGGTGAGGCCGGGGTGAACGTCCACGTGGCGGTGTCGCCGGTGGTCGTTCCCTGCACGGTCGCGTTCGAGGGGTCCTTGACCGTGATCCGGACGCCGGATACAGCTTCGTGGAAAATGATGATGACGGCGGTGTCCACCGGCATGTTGGTTTCGCCCTCGGCGGGGTGAGTGCCATTCACCGTAGGTGGGTCGACTTTCGGGCCGCCTGTGGTGAAGGACCAGCTGTGCGGGACGGGCATCACGTTGCCGGCCGCGTCTTCGGCGCCGGAGACTCCTACGGTGTAGCGGGTGTGGGCGGTCAGGGGTTTTTCCGGCAGAAATGAAGCGATGTCCTCATTCTCTTGCCTGGACATCCCGGCGATTGGCTCCCCGCTGGGCCCTTTCAGTGCTACCTGAGCTTCGGTGACCTGCTCGCTGAACACAACCCAGATGTCGGCGTGGGGTGACACGCCCGTCGCGTCCTTGTCCGGCCCCTCCGCGACCACCCTCGGAGGGTCGGTGTCTTCGACGGGTGGATCACCTGGTTCTGGAATGGTTTCGCGTAGGTCGGCGCTGTCCACGATGGACTGGGTGTTGACCGCCGACGTCTGCTCCAGCAACTGTTCCGCCGTGATGCCCTCCGCCGGGAGCATCTCTGGATAGCCGCGGGAACGTTCGGGATCGTTCATGAACGCTTCCCACTCCTCGGCCGTCTGCGGCTCGGGCTCGCCTTCGTAGAAGAACCGCATCCTCTCGGACATGGCGGATCAGCCTAATCGTCAGGGCCGTCCATGCACAGGGTCACAGCCAGACGCTCAGCCAGGCTGAGAAAGTGCCACGGGCGGGCGGGGTGATCAGCGTTCCCTCCCCAGACCCGCACGTACGCGCGTAGCCTCGGCAGTGGTATCGGAACCAGTCAAGGGTAGGCCCATGGCTGCACCTGACGAGAGCACGCGGCGTATCGGACAGCACGTCCGCGCCGCTCGGCTCACTCGCGGCATGTCGTTGGAAGTGCTGGCCGGCCTGGTCGGCCGGAGCCCCGCGTGGCTGTCCCTGATCGAGAACGGCAAGCGGCGGCTGGAGAAGCGCAGCGACATCGCGGCGCTGGCCGAAGCGCTGGACGCGTCAGCCACCGATCTGCTCGGCGGCCCGGCGCCCGCGGTGCCGTTCCAGCGTGGCCGGATCGTGCCGGCGCGGCTGCGCGAAGTCCTGCTCGACGCGTCCCTGATGGACCCGCCCGACATGCCCGTGCGGCCGATCGGCGTCGTCGCGGCGGAGTGGGCGGGTCCGATCCTCGCGGCGCGTCAACAGTCGGACCAGACGACGCTCGCCCGTCTGCTGCCTGCAACGATCGGCGAGCTGCACGTGCACGCCGCCACAGCCGCCGGCGCGGACCAGGAGATCGCTCTGCGTCTCCTCGTCGACGTTGCACGGCGGCCACGTTCTTCCTCCGCCACACCGGCTACATCGACCTGGCGTGGATCGCGGCCGATCGTGCGGACCGGGCCGCCCGTCTCCTCGGTGAGGACGTGTGGATCGGCGCCGCCGCGTTCGCGCAGGCGCACTGCCGCAGCTCCGCCGACCAGTCCCGGGCGCTGCGCACGGCCGCGCGCACCGCGGACATGGTGGAGCCGCACATCGGCAGCGATCGAACCGCCCAGGAGGTGTACGGGATGTTGCGGCTGACCGCGGCGCTCGCCTGCATGATCGCGGGTGACCACGCTGGTGCGGACGCGCACGCCACGGAGGCTCAGCAGCTCGCCGTACGGGTGGGCGACCGCGCCGATGCCTGGCAATGGTTCGGCCGCAGCAATGTCGGCTCCTGGAGGACGCTCCTCGCGGTGGAAGCCGGCGAGCCGGGCCGGGCGCTCGACCACGCCTCGCAGGTGGAGCGCGGCGCGCTGCCGAGCCGTGGCCGCCGCGCCTCTCTGGCGATCGAGAAGAGCCGGGCGCACGCCATGCTGGGCCACATCAAGCAAGCCGCCGCCGAGCTGCGCCAGGCGGAGAAGCTGTCCCCGAACCGCATCTACAACAACCCTCTGGTCCAGGACCTCGTCCTGGACCTCCTCCAACGAGCGCCACACGGCGCGACCGCGCGTGAGATCCGCGGCCTCGCCTGGCGGATGGGCGTGCTCCACTGAGAAGCCTTTACGTTTGTGAAGGCGCCGTCACCGTACGTGACTACTGTCTCGCTGCATGGACGGGACGCGCCGGGCAGAGCGGCTGACAGCACTTCCGGACGCCATCGCCGGGCGCGGGGAACCGACTACCCGGCCTGCATGCCGGCGACGATCCTTCCGGCGCGGCTGCCCGCAGCACCGTGCGCGCCCGCGGACACGACCCCAACGAGGCGGGTCCCGTCGTCCGGGCGACCGGCGACAAACGCAGGAGACAGCGTACGCCGCTCTCCGAGGAGCCGGTGGTGTCGCTTGAACCGGAGCTGAGGGAGGCCGGCGTGGTGGCCACCATCGAGCAGCCGGACGCCGTGACACTCGCGTCCTTGCTGGTCTGGCAGTCGTCCCTGCAACGCGGCGTCGCCGCACCATGAACAACTCTGGTCCGCCGGTTGCCGGTGTCCGCCAGGGATCAAGCCCCCGGGCGCAACCCCGCGCCCGGGCGATGGGCGGCCCCGACCAGGGCCGGACGAAAGGAGATCCCATGCTGGATCTGTACGCGGCGCCACTCGACGGCGCCAGGTTCACCAAGCGGTGCGGCGGCAACCAGCAGAACGAGGACGGCGAGTCCTGCGTCGAGCTCGCCCCCATCCCCGGCGAGGCGGACGCGTTCGCCCTGCGTGACTCGAAGAACCCGGACGCCGGGACCCTCCGGTTCACCGGTGCCGAGCTGCGCGCCGCCGGCATGACCACCCTCTAGCAGAGCCGAGACGGCGGCCCCTGCCTGGGACTAGCAAGCAGGGGCCGCCCCCAGAAACTGTACGGGAGCGCGCTGAACATGCACTGGCACGCCTACACCTGGACGGGCGCCGGAGCCGACCGTGGCAACGAGGCCGAGCGCCGCACCACGTCTCCCGACTTCACCAGCTCGGCACTGCCACCCATGCGGACCGGTGATTGGCTCGCCAAGCCTGCCGCCCGGATCGCAGCGACGGTCGACGACGTGCGGGAGGCGGCCGAGTGGCTGGCCGCCGAGTACGGCAAGATCCGCGCCGCGCTGCGCTCGCCCGAGCGGATCCTCCTGGACGACCGGCTCGCCACCGCCCTTGAACTGCTGTCTGGTGGCGTCGATGTGCAGTGGGGTGAATGGCTCCAGGATGGCCGGTTCTCCAGCATCGCCATGATTTGCTGCCCGAACAAGCACGTCAGCCACCGTTGCCCCGCTGGGCGGCTCGCTCAGGCCGGGGCCCGATGAGCAGGCGCGGCGGGGCCGTGACTGACTGCCCCAGCCTGGTGCGCCGGCATCAGGATGGCGAGCGGCGCCAGTGGCACGTGGATCTGAGTTGGAGGCTCCATGCAGAGCACCGAGGCCAAGTTGCTCGAGGAGTCGCATGAGGTGCCGCTGAAAGGGCTGGGGAGGAGTGGGCGGCCGGCCTTCAGTGGCAGCCGTGTGCTTGCTGGGTTCGGTCGAAGGGCTCGGGATGAGGGTGGATTCCATGGTCTGCGGCCGGGGGTGCGCGAGGGGGCTGGGAAGCCCCCTCGCCCGGGGATCGTGGCGAAGCCGCGATCCCCGATAGGCACAGCCCGAGCCGAAGGCGAGGCCCTTTGGGTCGGGGTGGGCTCCCAACGGCCCACCCGGTAAACGGGATTGGGGTGGGCGCGGTTTGGGAGGACGCCCGAGCCGGAGGCGAGGCCCTTTGGTTCGGGGTGGGCTCCCAACGGCCCACCCGGTAAACGGGATTGGGGTGGGCGCGGTTTGGGAGGACGCCCGAGCCGGAGGCGAGGACCTTTGGGTCGGGGTGGGTGCGGTCAGCGGGTGTCGGAGTCGGTTTCGGTCAGGGCGGCTCGGCCTGCTTCCAGTCTCGCCACCGGGATGCGGAACGGGCTGCAGGAGACGTAGTCGAGGCCCACGTCGTGGCAGAAGTGGACCGAGTCGGGGTCGCCGCCGTGTTCGCCGCAGATGCCCAGGTGCAGGTCCGGGCGGGCTTGGCGGCCTTCTCGGACGGCGATTTCCATGAGGCGGCCGACGCCTTCCCGGTCGAGGGTCTCGAAGGGGGAGACGCCGAAGATGCCGAGGTCGAGGTAGCGGGAGAAGAAGGCGGCTTCGACGTCGTCGCGGGAGAAGCCCCACGCCATCTGGGTGAGGTCGTTGGTGCCGAAGGAGAAGAATTCGGCGGCTTCGGCGATCTGGGCGGCGGTGAGGGCCGCTCGGGGGACTTCGATCATGGTGCCGATGAGGGCGTCGACGCCGGCGTCCGCGAGGATCTTGACGGCTTCCTCGCGTACGGACTCCAGCTCTTGGACGGCGGCGACGAGCGGGATCATGATCTCGGGGCGGGCGCCGGGGACTTCGGCGGCGGCCTGGGCGATGGCGCGGACCTGCATGGCGAACAGGCCGGGGATGATCAGGCCGAGGCGGACGCCGCGCAGGCCGAGCATGGGGTTCTGCTCGTGCAGGCGCTTCACTGCGGTCAGGAGCTTGCGGTCCTTGTCGGTGGCTGCGCCGGTGGCGACCTTGACGGACAGGTCGACGATGTCGGGCAGGAACTCGTGCAGGGGCGGGTCGATGAGGCGGATGGTGACGGGGGCGCCCTGCATGGCCTGGAATATGCCGATGAAGTCGGACTTCTGGAGGGGTTCCAGGGCGTCCAGGGCGGCCTGGCGTTCCTCGTCGGAGGAGGCCAGCACGAGGTCCTCGACGAGCTGGCGGCGCTCGCCCAGGAACATGTGCTCGGTGCGGCACAGCCCGATGCCCTGCGCGCCGAAGCGGCGGGCGCGGGCGGCGTCCTCGGGGGTGTCGGCGTTGGCCCGCACGCCGAGCCGGCGCTTGGCGTCGGCGTGGCGCATGATGCGGTCGACCGCCTTGACGAGGTCGTCCTGCGGCTCGGTGGCGCCTTCGAAGTACTCGACCACGGCCGAGTCGACGACCGGGACCTCGCCGAGGTAGACCTCGCCGCTGGTGCCGTCGATGGAGATGACGTCGCCCTCGGAGACGACGACGCCGCCGGGGCGGTGAAGCGGCGTTCGGCGGTCTGGACGTCGAGGTCCTCGGCACCGCACACGCACGTCTTGCCCATGCCGCGCGCGACCACGGCGGCGTGTGAGGTCTTGCCGCCGCGGCTGGTCAGGATGCCCCTGGCGGCGATCATGCCGGCGAGGTCGTCGGGGTTGGTCTCGCGGCGGACGAGGATGACGTCCTCACCCTGACCGGCCAGCTCGACGGCGCGCTCGGAGGAGAAGACGGCCTTGCCGACGGCGGCGCCCGGCGAGGCGTTCATGCCCTTGGCGATCTTCTTCTTGTCGGCGCCGCCGTCGAAGCGGGGGAACATGAGCTGGGCGAGCTGGTCACCGGTGACGCGGGTGACGGCCTCGTCCATGGTGATGAGGCCCTGGTCGACGAGCTGGGTGGCGATGCAGAAGGCGGCCGCGGCGGTGCGCTTGCCGACGCGGGTCTGCAGCATCCACAGCTTGCCGCGCTCGATGGTGAACTCGATGTCGCACAGGTCCCTGTAGTGGTTCTCCAGGGTCTCCATGATGTCGACGAGCTGGTCGTAGGAGGGCTTGTCGAGGTGTTCGAGGTCCTGCAGCGGGATGGTGTTGCGGATGCCGGCGACGACGTCCTCGCCCTGGGCGTTCTGGAGGTAGTCGCCGTAGATGCCCTGCTGGCCCGAGCCGGGGTCGCGGGTGAAGGCGACGCCGGTGCCGGAGTCGTTGCCGTAGTTGCCGAAGACCATGGCCATGATGTTCACGGCGGTGCCGAGGTCGGCGGGGATGCGCTCCTGGCGGCGGTAGAGGATGGCGCGCGGGGCGTTCCACGAGTCGAAGACGGCCATGACGGCCAGGCGCATCTGCTCGCGCGGGTCGGCGGGGAAGTCCTTGCCGGTCTGGTCGCGCACGATGCCCTTGTACGTCTCCACGAGCTGCTGCAGCTCGCCCGAGTCGAGGTCGGTGTCGTGGCGGCGGCCCTTGAGGTCGTCGAGCGCCCGCTCGAACAGGTCGCCGTCGATGCCGAGCACGGTCTTGCCGAACATCTGGATGAGCCTGCGGTAGGAGTCCCACGCGAAGCGGTCGTTGCCGCCCGACTGCTTGGCCAGGCCGTGCACCGACTCGTCGTTGAGCCCGATGTTGAGGACCGTCTCCATCATGCCCGGCATGGAGAACTTCGCCCCGGAGCGCACGCTCACGAGGAGCGGGTCGTCGGCCTGCCCGAGCTTCCTGCCCATCTTCGCTTCGAGGGCCTCAAGGTGCTCGGCGACCTCCTGGTCGAGCCCGCTCGGTACGGAGCCTTCCGCCAGGTAGTGGCGGCACGCCTCGGTGGTGATCGTGAATCCATGCGGAACGGGCAGCCCGAGATTGGTCATTTCGGCGAGGTTCGCACCCTTACCGCCGAGAAGATCCTTGAGATTCCTGTTGCCCTCGGTGAAGTCGTAAACGTACTTGGCCACCACTGCTCCAATCAACGCCTCTGTCCCGGACTCTACCGGTGAAATTGATGATGAAACTGCACTCCTCTCTCAAGTCAACATTTATGCTGGTCAGGACCCTATGACAGGTCTAATCCAATTATACGACCACCTAACCGAAAATTGGATTAGACCAATTGGTTTACACCAATTCTTGAGAAAGGCGGGCGGGAGGTGCAGAATCGGATCACACCCCCACCAGGAGGCCCCCATGGCCACTCCTACCAAGCCCAAGTGGCGGCCCAGAATCATCGTCGGCTCCGCCAAGGCCGCCGTCGATTCGGCGATCTACCTCGACGACCGGCTGCCGTTCGGCCGCTGGTTGCGGCCCCAGCTCCGCAAGCTGTTCCCCAGCCACTGGTCGTTCCTGCTGGGCGAGCTGGCCCTGTACGCGTTCGTCATGCTGGTGCTCACCGGGACGTTCCTGACGCTGTTCTACAAGCCGAACCCCGACGTGGCCTACGAGTCGGCCGTCGAGCTCAGCCTCCAGGTGCGCGGCGGGCTGCTGGTGCGGCAGCTGCACCACTGGTCGGCGACCGTGTTCGTGCTGGCGATCGTGGCCCATCTGTGCCGGGTCTTCTTCACCGGCGCGTTCCGGCGGCCGCGTGAGCTGACGTGGATGCTGGGCGTGCTGCTGTTCGGGCTGGTGCTGTTCGAGTCGTTCCTGGGGGTCTCGCTGCCGGGCGACCAGCTCGCGCTGGCGGGGCTGCGGCAGGCGCAGGGGGTGCTGCTGTCGGTGCCGCTGGTGGGCACGTACCTGTCGGCGTTCGTGTTCGACGGCGGGTTCCCCGGCCAGGTGATCCCGCGCCTGTTCGCCCTGCACGTGCTGCTGATCCCCGGCATCCTGCTGGCGGTGGTGCCGCTGCACGCCCTCATCCTCACCTGGCGGCAGAAGCACACCGAACGCCGCGCCACGGCCGCCGGCGAGCACCAGGTGAGCGGCGGGCCGTTCTTCCCCTACTTCGCGGTCAAGAACGGCGCCACGGCGCTGTTCACGATCGGGTTCCTCGCGTTGCTGGCCACGTTCGTGCGGGTCAACCCGGTGTGGGAGCACGGCGCGTACCGGCCGGGCGCGCCGCCGCCGTCGGCGCAGCCGTTCTGGTACTTCGGGGTGCTCGACGGGGCGCAGCGGCTGGTGCCCGCGTGGGAGCTCCCCATCGGCGGGTACGTGCTGCAGCCCGGGCTGTGGATCCCCCCGCTGATCCTGCTCGCCTTCTTCGGCGTGCTGTTCCTGTACCCGTTCATCGAGCGCCGCTACAGCGGCGACCGCGACGTGCACCACCTGCTCGACCGGCCGTCGCAGGCCCCGGTGCGCACGGCGCTGGGCGTCGCGGTGATCACGTTCTTCACCACGCTCTGGGCGGGCACGTGGGTGTCGGTGGCGCCGCCCGCGATGCACTCCGCGCCGGGGCTGCCGGCGCCGCCGCCCGCGCCGCCGACGTTGCTCACCGTGCCGCCCGACACGTACGCGCTGGTCGTCGGCGGGTTGCGGGTGGCCGTGTTCGTGCTGCCCGTCGTGGCCTTCCTCCTCACACGGGCGATCTGCCGGAGGCGCTCGGCGGCAGCCACAGCGTGAACGTCGCCCCTTGCCCGAGCCGCGAGCTCACCTCCACGCGCCCCCCGTGCGACTCCACGATCTGCCGGACGATCGCCAGCCCCAGGCCCGTGTGCCGGTCCCGGCGGCTGGCCTCGCCGCGCCAGAAGCGGTCGAACACCCGCGACTGGTCCGCCTCGCGCAGCCCCGGGCCGTCGTCGCGGACGCTCACCCACAACATGCCGTCGCTCCTGCCCGCCCCGACCTCGATCCGGCCGCCGGGCGGCGAGAGGCGTACGGCGTTGGACAGCAGGTTGGACACGGCGCGGCGCAGCGCGTCGGCGTCGCCGGTCATCGCAAGGCCCGCGCCCAGCGTGCGCTCGATGGTCAGGTCGCGGACGGCGGCCGGGGTGGCGTACTCGTCGCACGCCTCCCCCACCACGCGGGCCAGGTCGAGGTCGGCGTCGGCGAACGCGGTGCCCTGCCGCCTGGCGCTGGCCAGCAGGTCCTCCACCAGCCTGGTCATGCGGGTGGTGGCCCGGTCCACGATGGCCACCGCCCGCGCCCGCTCCTCCTCGCTGGCGTCGGGGGCGGCCAGCACCGCGTCCACGTTCGCCCTGATGATGGTCAGCGGGCTGCGCAGCTCGTGCGAGGCGTCGTCGATGAGCTGCCGCTGCGCGCTGAACGCCTCCTCCAGCCGGTCGAGCATCGTGTCGATGGTGTCGGCGAGGTCCTTCAGCTCGTCGCGCGGGCCGCGCAGCCTGATGCGCCGCTTCAGGTCGGTCGCCTGGATCTCCTCCGTCGTACGGGTGATCGAGCGCACCGGTCGCAGCACCCGGCCGGCCAGCACCCAGCCGATGCCGAGGCTCGCCACGTACAGGCAGGCCAGCGTCAGCAGTGAGAAGTCGCGCAGCGTCGCCATCGTGCGCACGTTGACCGCGTTCTCGACCTCCTCCACGAACACCACCTCGCGCTTGCCGAGGTACTGGTCGCCGCTGTAGGTCTTGGCGTACTCGGTGGTGAACGGGCGCTGCTCGGTCGTCTTGGACACGGCGAAGTAGATGCCGCCCAGCACCAGCGCGGCCAGCACGAACAGCAGCCCCGAGTACAGGACCGTGAGCCGGAAGCGGATCGTGTGGATCACGTCGGCTCCTTCAGCCGGTAGCCGCGGCTGATCACGGTCTCGATGAGGCCGTCCTCCTGCAGCTTGCGGCGCAGGTTGCCGACCGTGACGCGGACGGTGCTGGTGAACGGGTCCGCGTGCTCGTCCCAGACGTGCTCCAGCAGCTCCTCGGTCGACACGACGTGGCCGGGGCGGGTCATCAGGTAGTGCAGCACGCCGTACTCCTTGGGGGTGAGCGCCAGCGACCTGCCGTCCAGCGACACCTCCAGCCGCGCGGTGTCGATGCGCAGACCGCCCACCTCCAGCACGGACGTGCCGCCGCCGGTGTCCCTGCGCAGCAGCGCCCGCACCCGGGCCAGCAGCTCGGGGAAGGCGAACGGCTTGACGAGGTAGTCGTCGGCGCCCTCGTCGAGGCCGCGCACCCGGTCGTCCAGCCGGTCGCGGGCCGTCACCATGATGATGCGCACGCCCTTGCCGGCCGCGCGGACCGTCCGGCAGAGCTGGAAGCCGTCGCCGCCCGGCAGGTTCAGGTCGAGCAGCACCAGGTCGTAGGTGTTGACCTGCAGCTTCTCGTGCGCGGAAGGAGCGTCGTAGGCGACGTCCACCGCGTAGCCCGCCCGGACGAGGCCGACGCGCAGCGCGTCGACCAGGTCCTCCTCGTCCTCAACCACCAGCAGTCGCATGTCCTGGACCCTAGTTTCGGATGATGCGTTCCGCGATCGGCGCCGCCCGGTCGATGGGGATGGCGAAGCCGATGCCGATGTTGCCGCCGCCGCGCGAGGCCGCGATCGCGGTGTTGACGCCCACCACCTCGCCGCGGGCGTTCACCAGCGGGCCGCCCGAGTTGCCGGGGTTGATGGAGGCGTCGGTCTGCACGGCCGTGCGGCGGGAGCCGCCCAGCCGCACCTCCCTGTCGAGGGCGCTGACGATGCCCGAGGTGACCGTGCCGGACAGGCCCAGCGGCGAGCCGATGGCCAGCACCTGGTCGCCGACGGACAGCTCGGAGGAGCGGCCGAGCGTCGCCGGGGTGAGCTCGCCCGGGTGGTCCACCTCCAGCACCGCCAGGTCCTCGTCGTCGTCGGCGCCGGCCACGCGGGCGGTCAGCCGGCTGCCGTCGTGCAGGACCACGGTGACCGTGCCGCTGCCGCGGACGACGTGGGCGTTGGTGAGGATGTGGCCGCTGCCGTCCACCACGAATCCGGAGCCGCCCGCGCTGCGCGTCTCCACCGAGACCACGCTGGGCAGCACGCGGGCCGCCGTCGCGCTCAGCCCGGTCAGGCTCGCGGACGGCGCGGGAGCCACCCTCGGCAGGGCGGCGGCGGGGGCCGGCTCGGGCCCTCCGAGGAGCCGGGCCCCACCGCGCCCGCCGTGCCCGCCGCCGCCCCGGTGAGCGCCGCGACGAGCGCGGCGGCCGCCAGGATCCGACCACCCCTGGGCGGCGGCGGCACGGCGGTCTTCGGTACGGCGCCCCCGCCGCCGGCTTGGGTCACGTTGATCGGCGGGGTCAGGAAGGCGGGCCCGCGCGGGGCGCCCAGCCCCCTCACGGCAGCCTCGAGAACCACACCATCGACGTCACCGCCGCGATCAACGCGAGGATCAGCCCCGCCCCCACGAACCACTGCCAGACCTCCTGCCGTTCGGTGCGGTAGCCGACGGACGTGCCGATGTCCTCGTAGACCGCCTGCAACTCGTCGCCGCTGGCCGCCTCGTAGAAGCCGCCGCCCGCCGACTCGGCCAGGTCGCGCAGCGCCGGCCCGTCCACCGGAACGGGGACGTCCCGGCCCGACAGGCTGATGGTGCCGCCGGGCGTGCCGTAGGCGATGGTGGTGACGGGGACGCCCCGCGCGGACGCCTCGGCCGCCGCGGCGCTCACCGTGCGGCCGGTGGTGCTGGAGCCGTCGGACAGCAGCACGATGTGCGCGGGCGGCCGCTCCTCCTCCGCGTCGAGCGCGGCGATGGCCTCCAGCGAGGAGAACACGGCCTCGCCGATGGCCGTGCCCGAGTCCATGCTGAGCCGGTCGAGCGCGGCGAGCACCGCGGGCCGGTCCGTGGTGGGCGGCACGGCGACGGACGCCGCGGACGAGAACGACACGAGCCCCAGGTTGAACCGCTCGGGCAGCCCCTCGACGAACTGCCTGGCCGCCTGCTTGGCCGCCTCGAACCGGTTGGGCGCGACGTCGGTGGCGCCCATGGAGGCCGACACGTCGAACGCCACCATGATCGTCGCCCGTTCCCGTGGCACCCGCACCTCGGCCGTCGGCCGCGCGAAGCCCACCACGAGCAGGGCGAACATGAGCAGCAGCGCCGCCGCGGGCACGTGCCGGCGCCAGCCGGGCCGCCGGGGCGCCACCTTGTCGAGCAGGTCGAGGTTGGTGAAGCGGACGGCGTACGCGGTCCTGCTGCGCACCGCCATGATCACGTAGGTGAGCGCGAGCAGCGCGACGGGAATGAGCAGCAGCAGCCAGACGGGCGCGAGAAGCGTCACGCCACGTCACCTCCTCCCCCTGTCACGGGAGCCCCATGCCCGGGTGCCTGGTGCCCGGGCGCCCGGTGCCCGGGTGCCAGTGCCGCCAGGCGGCGCCGGCGCATGACGTGCTGGACCAGGTCGCGCACCCAGTCCCGGTCCGTACGCAGCCGCAGGTGGCCCGCCCCGGCCCGGCGCAGCGCCCCGGTGATGGCGTCGCGCTGCCCGGCCGCGGCCTCGGCGTAGCGGCGGCGCAGCCGGGCGTTGCCGGTGGCGACCTCGCGCCGCCGTCCCGTCTCCGGGTCGATCAGCGTGAGGATGCCGACGTCCGGCAGCGTCAGCTCGCGCGGGTCCAGCACCTCCACGGCCAGCACCTGGTGCCGGGCGGTGAGCCGGCGCAGCGGCGGCTCCCAGGTCTCCGGGGTGTCGAGGAAGTCCGACACGACCACGACCAGGCCGCGGCGGCGCACCACCCGGCCGAGCTGCTCGGCCGCCACGCCCAGCAGCGGCTCGGCCACCCCCGGCGGGGTGCGCGGCAGCGCGAACGCCGCCTGCAGCAGCGCCATCAGGTGCGGCCGGCCCGTCCTGGCGGGCAGCGTCCTGACGCCGCCGCCGTGCAGCAGGTGGGTGCCGATGCGGTTGCCGGTGCGCTGGGTGAGGAAGCCGACCGCGGCCAGGGCCGCCAGCGCCAGCTCCCGCTTCTCCATCGCCGCCGTTCCGAAATCCATGCTGGCGGTGGCGTCGAGCAGCGCCCAGACCTCCAGCTCCCGGTCCGCGACCAGGTCGCGGACGTGCGGCTCGTTCGTACGGGCGGTGACGTTCCAGTCCATCCGCCGCACGTCGTCGCCCACCCGGTACGGCCGCGACTCCGCCGGCTCGCTCCCCGGACCTGGCACCAGGCCGAGGTGTTCACCCTGGAGCAGTCCATCGAGCCTCCTGGTGATGGTCAGTTCGAGCCTGCGCAGCGCGGGCTCGGCGATCAGGTACGGCTTCATGCCACCTGGTCCTGTCGCCGGCCCTCGTCGTACGGCTGCGCCTCCTGGCTGGGCGCGATGACCGGCAGCGGCACCGCGGCCAGCACCCGGTCGACGATCTGGCGCGGCTGCACCCCGTCGGCCAGCGCGTCGAAGGAGAGCACGAGCCGGTGCGCCATGACGTCGTGCGCCAGGTCCCGTACGTCCTCCGGCAGCACGTAGTCGCGCCCCCGCAGCAGCGCCAGCGCCCGGCCGGCCGCCAGCAGGCCCAGCGTGGCCCTGGGGCTGGCGCCGAACGCCAGCAGCCGCCCGACCTCCGCCACCCCGTACCGCTCGGGGTCGCGGGTGGCGTAGACGAGGCGGACGGCGTACTCGGCGACGGCGTGGTGCACGAAGACCTGCTCGGCCCGCCGCTGCAACGCGACGACCCGCTCGGGGTCGAGGACGGGCGCCGGCGCCGGCGGGTCCACGCTCATGCGGTAGACGATCGCCAGCTCCTCCGACTCGCTGGGATAGCCCACGTCGATCTTCATGAGGAAGCGGTCGCGCTGCGCCTCGGGCAGGTGGTAGACGCCTTCCGACTCGATCGGGTTCTGGGTGGCCAGCACCAGGAACGGCGCGGGCACCTCGTACGTGACGCCGCCGATGCTGACCTGGCGCTCGGCCATGATCTCCAGCAGCGCCGACTGCACCTTCGCGGGCGCCCGGTTGATCTCGTCGGCGAGCAGCAGGTTCACCATGACGGGCCCGAGCTCCACGTCGAACGACTCCGTGGAGGGCCGGTAGATCCTGGTGCCGACGATGTCGGAGGGCACCAGGTCGGGCGTGAACTGGACGCGGGCGAACGTGCCCCCGACGACCGTGGCCGTGGTCTCGGCGGCCAGCGTCTTGGCGATGCCGGGGACGCCTTCGAGCAGGCAGTGGCCCTTGGCGAGCACCGCCACGAGCAGCCGCTCGACCATGTGGTCCTGGCCGACGATCACCCGCTTGACCTCGAACAGGGCCCGCTCCAGCAGTGCGGGGTCGCTCACGGCCGCACGCTCCCGTGGGGGCAGTCGTCCACGACCACGCGCAGCTCCAGAGCGGTCGGCTCGGGGTCGGCGAAGGCGGCGCCGCCGGTCATGAGCAGCGCGCCGGCGGCGAGCAACGTAAGAGCGAAACGTGATGTACGCATGAATCCCTCGTCCCTCGTATCGGCTTGGGACCCATGTCATCAAGAACCCGCGAAAACCCGCGTAACCGCCGCCTTTACACGATTTTTCGGTCGGTTGCCCCCGCACGCAGAAGGGCGGCCACCCCGTACGGAGTGGCCGCCCTCAGCGGTGCTCAGCCGATGCGGTGCTCGGCCGATGTGCGGTGCTCAGCCGATGCGGTGCTCGGCCGATGTGCGGTGCTCAGCCGATGCGGTGCTCAGCTGATGTGCGGTGCTCAGCCGATCAGGTAACGCAACGCCTTGCGCAGGGTCGCGCTCCGCTCGGCCGCGCTGCCGACCTGCTCCAGCCCGAACCCGAGCAGCACCGTGTCCTTCGTGGCCACGCCCGCCGTGGTGTCGGCCTGGTCGCGGACGAAGTCGCCGGCGCCGGTGGGGCTGCCCGCCGGCGGGCCGGGGATGGCCCACGCGCCGAGCCCGGTCTCGAAGCCCTCGGACTCGGTGGCGGTGCCGCCCACGAGCAGGCGGGTGTCGTCCACGAACGCGCCCACCCCGCCGGTGCCGGGGTCGGTCACGTAGCTGATCGACACCTCGACCTGCCGGCCCGCGTACGCGGACAGGTCGAAGGCCACCTGCTGCCAGCCGCCCGAGTTCCCCGTGAACCGGTTCCAGGACCCGCTGGTCCCGGTCCCCGTGCAGGGGTTGCCCGCCGTCAGGTAGTGCAGCAGCCACGGGTGCTCGGCCAGGAGGAACCCGGCCTCGCACTCGGTCGGGACGCCCGTGTCCGTGCGGCCGTTGAGGTCCGGCAGCGTGGTCCAGTCGTCCTGCCCGACGGTGTGGGCCTCGACGATGACGTTGTCATAGCCGGGCTCGGTGTCGTAGGAGAGCTGGAAGGCCAGCTGCGGCTGCTGCGCCGCCGTCACGGAGCCCAGGTTGATCGTCCGGGTCAGCCGCATGTACGAGTCGTCGGCGTGCGGCCCGGCCACGTACCACTGCCCCTCGATCGGGTCGAACGGCCCCGGGGTGCCGAGCTGGTAGTCGGCCGCCGGCGTGCCGGTGAAGCGCGGGAAGTCCGTCCCCATGGGTTGCAGGACGCCGGCCTCGTTCAGCGGGTTGGCCGCCAGCGCGGGGCCGCCGAACGTGCCGTTGGCCCCGGCCAGCGGGCCGGCGCCGGTGAAGCCGCTGGGGTTGGCGCGCGGGATGCGCCCGGCGACGCCCATGTAGTACTGGGTGAAGTCGTCGGCCAGCAGCAGGCACTCGTCGAACAGGCCCTGGACGGTGGTGACCACGCAGTCGGTGTCGGGGGCGCCGTCGAGGCCGTAGTAGATGCCACCGATGATGGTGTCGAGAATGCCGTAGTACGCGGCGGTCTCGCCGGTGTAGACGAGCTTGCCGCCCTCGTTCAGGTAGTCGCGGACGGAGATGGTCAGGTCCTGCTGCGACCGTTTGACGTCGGCGTCGGGCAGGTCGCCGAGCGGCGTCACGGTGACGACGTCCTGCTGGTCCATGGACAGCCGGTTGTCGCCCAGCTCCCACACGACGCCCTTGAAGTGCGACAGCACGCCGAGGTGGTGCGGCACGCCCTGGGCGTCCACGTCCCACGTCTCGGAGCCGTACCCGGCCGCCTTCAGCGCCTGCTGGTAGGTGGCGGTGTACTTGGGCGCGGTCGCGGTGCCGGTCGAGCCGTGGTTGAAGCCGGTGTAGTCCTCGTTGGCCAGCACCAGCACCTTGGCCTTGGAGTTCTTGGCCAGGGTGTAGGTGAAGCGGCTGCTGGACACGGTGCCGGTGCCGGCCTTCCAGCCGGTGAACCAGACCTCCACCTTGTCGCCGGGTTTCGCCCCGCTCACGGTGCCCCGGTACTCGGCGAAGTACAGGTCGTTCTCGCCGCCGTACCGCTCGCCGCCCTTCCACTCGCTCACGGACCTGGTCTGGGTCGGGCCGCCGTTGATGCGGTAGCGCAGCGCCTTGGCGCCCAGCGAGCGGCGCGCGATGACCGCGACCGGCTGCGGGTCGCCGTAGGAGACGCTGAAGGAGTCCGGCCGGAAGTCGGGCACGGTGCGCCCGACGACGGAGACCGGCTTGTCCGGCGTGTGCACGGTCTTGGCGGCGGCCACCGCCAGCGGGACGTTGCGCAGGAACTCGTCCTGGATCAGCGCCTCGCTGTCGGGGAAGGTGAAGCCGAGCCCGCCGGTGCAGTCGTCCAGCGTCCACTCGTCGTTCGGGTCCCGCTGGACCGCGTCCTCACAGGTGGACATCTCGGGCGTGATCGACATGACGCCGCGCAGGTTCGTCATGTGGCCGTCGGTCTCGCCGTTGGTCGTGTAGAGCTCGGCGCCGATGTCCGGGTCGTAGCCCGGTACGGCCGGGTGCGCGTCGTCGCCCAGCATCGCCTCGAAGATCAGGTCGTCCGGGGACGGGGTGGCCTGCTGCCAGCCGATCCCGTACAGGAGCAGCATGGCGGCCGAGTGGTAGTTCAGCAGGTAGCTGAACTTCACCCGCTTGGTCAGGTTGTCGAACGCCACCGTCTCCGGCTCCGACTGCGCGGACGCGCCCCGGTAGGTCTGGCTGGAGAACAGGCTCGACGAGCCCTCGTCGTCGTAACGCCACTTGTAGGCGAAGTTGCGGTTGAGGTCGACGCCGTCGTTGCCGGTGATCTGGCCGTCACCGTCGTTGTCACGCAGGTTCTTGCGCCACAGGCGGTTGTCGGGGGTGAAGGTGTAGTCGTAGCCGTCGGGGTTGGCGACCGGCATGAACCACAGCTCGGTCGTGTTGACGAGCTGCGTCAGCTCCGCGTTGGACCCGTAGCCGTCGAGGTAGTGGTGCAGCAGCCGCCGGATCATCTCGGGGGTGATCCACTCGCGGGCGTGCTGGGCCGCCATGTAGAGCATCGCCGGGCGCCTGCCGTCGGGCAGGCTCCTGGCGTCCTTTGTCACCTTGATCGCGGTGATCGGCGTGCCGTTGAGGCTGTTGCCGATGTTGACGACCTTGGCGATGCCGGGCTTGGCGTTGGCCGCCGCGATGATCTCCTCGCGGATGCCGCCCGCGCCCGCGTACTTCTTGAAGACCCCGTCGCCCTTCTGCGCCAGCTTGGCGGCGCTCGCCCGCTGGGCCTTGAGCGCGACACCCTGCTTGGCGAGCGAGTCGGCCAGCGTCGAGGCGAGGATGACCTCGATCGTCACCTTGCCGTCGGCCCGCTTGACGACCCGCATCTCCTCACGGTCCACGCCGGCGGCCATCAGCTTGGCGAGCTGGTCGGCGGTGAGCTCGCCGGTATAGACGAAGACCCCGTCCTGGCCCGCCGCCGGTTTCGGCTTCGCCGAGGCGGGCGGGATCGCGAAGGAGCCGAGTAAGAGGAGTGTGCTCGCTAACATGATCAACGTGCGCTTCATCGCGCCTCCGAGAAGAAGCCCCCGAATGCCGCTAGGGATGTGCCCGCAATGTCCGTGTTTGCGGGGGTGCTTGTCAATCACCGCGGCCACATCCGGTCAAAGTTCAACCAGGCCGCGATCGGCGACGAATGACCACGCGAACGGCCGGCATTGCGCGCGTCACGGCGAGGTGGCGGTGAGGCGGCGGAGCGTCCCCCTGGAAGGCCGGCGACGCGCGGCGGCGGGTGGGGTGCCGGCGGCTGTGCCGTAAAAGTCTTTCCTAGCGCTGCGCGCTTGCCCTGCTGGGGTGAAAATCGGGGTGTGGTTGCCCGCCGACGTCGATCGTTTCATGGCGCCGCAGGAGCCCGTGTAAAAGTCAGACGCTGGGAGTTCGTGTCAGGGGTCCTGCATTGTTGCCTTGAGCACGCGGGTCAGACTCTCCGCTTCCCCGTGAACTCCCGCGGGCGGCCATCTTGAGGTCGAACCAAAGTGCGCGGGAGGCGAGCGCGGATGGACGAGGTGGAAGAGCACGAGCGGTTGTTCGAGCGGGTGGCGGGCATCGACATCGCCAAGAGCGAGGTCAAAGTCTGTGTACGGGTGCCGGGCAGCAGGGTCGGCTATCGGCGTCAGGAAGTACGTACCTTCCCGGCGGTGACGGCTGAGTTGCTCGCGCTGGGCGACTGGCTGCGGATCGAACAGGTGCAACTGGTGGTGATGGAGGCCACCGGCACGTACTGGAAGCCGGTCTTCTACGCCCTGGAAGACGACTTCGAGTGCTGGCTGCTGAACGCCAAGCAGGTCAAGCACCTGCCCGGTCGGCCCAAGACCGACCGCGAGGATGCCATCTGGCTGGCCAAGGTGGCCGAACGCGGGATGGCCCGGCCCAGCTTCGTGCCGCCCAAGCCGATCCGGCATCTTCGCGACCTGACCCGCTACCGGCGCAGTCTGACGCAGGAGCGCACCCGCGAGAAGCAGCGCGTCCAGGGAGTACTCGAAGACGCCCAGGTCAAGCTCAGCTCGGTGATCAGCGACATCCACGGCGCCTCCGGCCGGGCAATGCTGGAGGCCATGATCGCCGGCCAGCGCAACCCGCGCGAGCTGGCTCAGCTGGCCCGAGGCAGCATGCGCGGCAAGAAGGACGTGCTGATCGAGGCGCTGCGGGGTCATTTCAGCGACCATCACGCCTTCATCTGCCGGATGATGCTGGACAACATCGACCGGCTCTCCGTCCAAATCGACGCGCTCACCCGCCAGATCGAGCAGGCCATCGCCCCCTACCAGCCACAGGTGGAGCAGTTGGACGAGGTCACCGGCATCGGACCGATCGCGGCCCAGGACATCGTCGCCGAGATCGGAGTGGACATGAGCCGCTTCGCCACCGCCAGCCACCTGGTGTCCTGGGCCAGGTTCTGCCCACAGACCACCCAATCCGGAGGCAAGCAACCCCGCGGCGGGGCGACCGGCAAAGGAAATCCCTGGCTGGGCGCCGCCCTCGGCGAGATCGCCAGCAGCGCCCGGCGCACCCCCACCTTCCTCGGCGCCCGCTACCGTCGCCTCGCCCGCCGCCGCGGCGCCAAGAGAGCCCTGGTCGCCACCGCCCACTCGGTACTGATCATCATCTGGCACCTGTTATCCGACCCCGAGGCCCACTACCAGGACCTGGGGCCAGACCACTACGACAGCCGCATCAACACCGACCGGAAGACCCGGCAACTGGCCCGTCACCTCGAGGCACTGACCGGCCAAAAGATCACCATCGAAGACGGCAAGATCACCGCTATCGGCCCCGACTACTCCACCTAAGTCAGCCCCGGCCACAGTCCAAGCCCGATCCCACACCTCGGGCTTCGCTGTCGCCTGCCCCTGACTCACCCGATTTTCGGGTCAGAAGACGGGCCCTGCACCGAGAACGGGCCTGAAAGCGAGAACAGGCCCGCAAGCGACAACAGGCGGCAAGCGACAACGGGCCTGAAAGCGAGAACGAGCCCGAAAGCAACAACAGGCCTGAAAGCGAGAGCGGGCCGCTCCCCGTGAGGAGCGGCCCGCCTGCACAAAACGCGTCAGTCGTTCAGATGCTGGCGCAGGTAGGACTCGACGGCGTCGATGGAGATGCGCTCCTGGGCCATCGTGTCGCGCTCGCGGATCGTCACCGCCTGGTCCTCAAGGGTGTCGAAGTCGACCGTGATGCAGAACGGCGTGCCGATCTCGTCCTGGCGCCGGTAGCGGCGGCCGATCGCGCCCGCGTCGTCGAACTCGACGTTCCACCGGCGGCGCAGCTGCGCGGCCAGGTCGCGGGCCTTCGGCGACAGGTCGGCGTTGCGCGAGAGCGGCAGCACCGCGGCCTTGACCGGGGCGAGCCGGTGGTCGAGCCGCATCACCGTGCGCTTCTCCATGACGCCCTTGGCGTTGGGCGCCTCGTCCTCGGTGTACGCGTCGAGCAGGAACGTCAGCGTGGCCCGGTCGACGCCGGCCGCCGGCTCGATGACGTAGGGGACGTAACGCTCGCCGCTCTCCTGCTCGAAGAAGCTCAGGTCGACGCCCGACGCCTTGGAGTGGGAGGTCAGGTCGAAGTCGGTGCGGTTGGCGATGCCTTCGAGCTCACCCCACTCGGAGCCGGCGAAGTTGAAGCGGTACTCGATGTCGACCGTGCGCTTGGAGTAGTGGGACAGTTTGTCCTTCGGGTGCTCGTACAGGCGCAGGTTGTCCTTGTTGATGCCCAGGTCGGAGTACCAGCGGAAGCGCTCGTCGATCCAGTACTGGTGCCACTCCTCGTCGGTGCCGGGCTTGACGAAGAACTCCATCTCCATCTGCTCGAACTCGCGGGTGCGGAAGATGAAGTTGCCGGGCGTGATCTCGTTGCGGAACGACTTGCCCTGCTGGCCGATGCCGAACGGGATCTTCTTGCGCGCCGACTGCTGCACGTTGAGGTAGTTGATGAAGATGCCCTGCGCGGTCTCGGGCCGCAGGTAGGCCAGGCCCGACTCGTCCTCGACGGGGCCGAGGTAGGTCTTGAGCAGGCCGCTGAACTGCCGGGGCTCGGTGAAGGTGCCCTTGTTGCCGCAGTTGGGGCAGGTGATGTCGGTCAGGCCGCCCTCGGGCGACTTGGCGTTCTTCTCTTCGTACGCCTCGATCAGGTGATCGGCGCGGAAGCGCTTGTGGCAGGAGAGGCATTCGGTCAGCGGGTCGGTGAACGTCTCGACGTGGCCGCTGGCCCGCCAGACCTCGGGCGCCAGGATGACGCAGGAGTCGAGGCCCACCACGTCGTCGCGCGACTGGACCATCGACAGCCACCACTGCCGCTTGACGTTGTTCTTCAGCTCGACGCCCAGTGGACCGTAGTCCCACGACGCGCGCAGTCCGCCGTAGATCTCGCTCGACGGGTAGACGAGCCCGCGGCGCTTGGCGAGGCTGACGATGGTGTCCATGACGTCGGTGCGTCGTGCCATTTTGGTTGGTTCTCTTTCCGGCTGGAGGTCGGCGAGGGAAATTGGTGAGATCCCAGCTTAGGGGACAGGCACCCGCTCTCGCGCGCGAGTAATGCTACGCCTCGTCGCGGGTGTAGACGTCCTCGAACGCACTGGGCTCGTTCAGCATCAGGATCATCAGCGGATACATCACCATCCGGGCGGCCGACAGCGCCCTGCGGTAGAAGCCCGCACCCTCCCATTCCGTGACCAGCGCCCACAGATTGGGCTCGTCGACCGAGCGGGCCAGCCGGCCCCGCTGGTAGCCGGGCTGGCCGGCGAACGTGTCGAGGATGGCGTGGCCCTGCTTGACGAAGTCTTGAGACTGGGACTCTGGAACGGTGTATCGGATCACGGCGAGCACCCGACCAGCCTAAAGGTGCAGGAGGGCCGCCAGGGTGCGGAGCGGCGACAGCGGTACGCCCGATTCCCGTAGGCTCTGGGGCGTGGCCCCTGACAACAAGCGGCCCCAGGGCGGCAGGCAGCCCCAGGGCGAGCAGTTCTTCACGCCGGGCGCGACCGGTCTGCGCAAGGCGGTCGAGCGGCGCAGCGCGGTGCCGATGACGTTCCTGTTCACGCAGGTGCCCCGGTGGGTGGCGCCGGCGTTGCTGGTGATCCTGCTGCTGGTGGGGTTCGCCGTGGCCAATCCGCTGGGGGGCGTGGCGGTGTTGCCGGTGCTCGCCTTCGTGGGGTGGCTGGCCTACCTGTCGTGGCCGTCCCTGGGGGTGGGCGGGAAGGTGTTGCGGGTCGCCATGCTGACCTTTCTGGTGCTGCTGGTGGCGACCCGCTTCGGGGCGTTCTAGGGCAGAAGCGTGTAGCTGGGGAAGTTGCCCGGGAGGCGTTCGCCGTCCTGGCCGGTGGTGGCGGCGCGGACGAGCAGGTCGCCGCCGACGAACGCGCCGCGCCACGACGCGCCGAGCCCGCCGAACAGCTCCTCGCGGTCCCCGCGGGAGCGGGGCCGGTTGTGGCCGACCTTGAAGGCGCGCACCTCGGGGGCGAGGCGGGCGAAGGTCTCCTCCGACTCGCACGACAGCGTGGCCACCAGGGCGCCGTTGCTGGCGTTCATGGCGGCCAGCAGCTCCGCCTCCGTGTCCACCAGGACGATCGTGTCCACGGGGCCGAAGGGCTCCGCGTGGTGGAGGGGGGAGGACGGCGGCGGGTTGAGCAGGGCCGTGGGGGCGAAGTAGGCGGAGGTGTCCTGGCCGGGCAGGAAGTGCCCGGAGTCGAGGGACGCGCGGTGGATCGGCACGCCGCCCCTCGTGATGGCCTCGTCCACCTGGTCGGCCAGTTCCTTGGCCTTGGAGGCGTTGATGAGCGGGCCGAAGTCGAGTGCGGGCAGGGGGTCGTCGGGGTCGGCCACGGCCAGGGGGTGGCCGAAGCGCAGGGAGCCGACGGCCTCCAGGTAGGCGGCCAGGAAGTCGTGGAAGAGGGCGCGCTGCACGACGAAGCGCGGGTAGGCGGTGCAGCGCTGCTTGGCGTAGTCGAAGGAGCCCCGGAGCTGGCGGGCGAGCAGGTCCCAGTCGCCGTACTCCCAGACGCCCCAGCAGTTGAGGCCCTCCTGCTCCAGGACGTGGCGCCGGCCGAGGTCGGCCAGCGAGGTGGCCACCTTCCCTCCGGCGTCCCGGCCGCCGACGAACGACACGCAGCCGAGCGAGCCGGAGCCGACGAGCACCGGCGACAGCTCCGCCCCTCCCCCGCTGACCAGCGTGAACGGCAGCCCTTCCCGGACGGCGAGCGCGCAGGCGAGGGTGAGGCAGCACAGGCCGCCGTCGGTGGGCGTCTTGGCGATGACCGCATTGCCGGCCAGCGCCTGCACGAGCATGGCGTGCATGAGCACGCTCATCGGGTAGTTCCAGCTCGCGATGTTGCTGACCGGCCCTGGCAGCGGCGTGCGGCCGTCCACCATGCGGTCGATCTCGTCGATGTACCAGCGCACGCCGTCCAGGCAGCGGTCCACGTCCGCGCAGGCCGTCTTCCACGGCTTGCCGATCTCCCAGACGAGCAGCAGGGCCAGCAGGTCGCGGTGCGCGGCCATGGCTTCCACGGCCGCGGCCACCATGGCCTTGCGTTCGGCGAGCGGCAGGTGGCGCCAGCGCTGGTGCTCCTCGACCGCGCCGGCCACCGCGCGTCCGGCGCCGGCCCGGTCGAGCCTGGGCAGGCCGGCGATGGCGGTGCCGTCGAGCGGCGAGAATCCGGGCACCGGCCGGCCGTCGCGGTGCCAGATGCCGCCCCAGTGGTTCAGCACGCGGTCGTCGTGGAAGGCTTCAGGGGCCGCGGAACAGCAGCGCTCGTAGGCGTCCTGCCAGGACGTGCCGGGCTTGAGCCGCATGTCCATCCTCCTCAGTCGCATCTAGTCGGACTCGATCAGATCGCGGTCGCATCCGGGTCGGATCTCAGTCGGACCAGTCGGCGGTGATGAGCTCGGGCAGCGGCTCGAACTCCTTGACGGCCTCCAGCGAGGGGCCCATGGCGGCGTTCGCCTCGCGCTCGACCATCACCTCCACGAGCACCGGCAGCCTCTTGCTGGCCGCCTCCGCGCTGGCCCAGGCCAGCGCGTCGCGGATGTCGCCGGGCAGCTCCACCCGCCGCGCCGGGCAGCCGAACGCCTCCATGGCCTTGACATGGTCGATGCCGCCCTCCCCGTAGTGCAGGTCGACGGCGTAGTTCATGCCGTACGGGAGCTCCGCCTGCCTGATCAGCCCCAGGTACTCGTTGTTGATCATGACGATGACGAACGGGACGCGGTACTGGGCGGCGACGGCCACCTCCTCCATCAGGAACTGGAAGGAGTAGTCGCCGACCACGGCCACGACCTGCCGCTCGGGGTGGGCGAGCTTGACCCCCATGGCGGCCGGCACCTCCCAGCCCAGCGGCCCCGCCTGCCCGCAGACGAGGTAGCGGCGCGGCAGGTAGGTGGTCTGGAACTGGCCGGACCAGATCTGGTAGAGCCCGATGGCGGTGACGAACGTGGTGTCGCGCGGGAAGTACTCGTTGATCTCCCGGAACACCCTGGGCGGCTTGATCGGCACGTCGTCGAAGTCGTCGCGGCGGCCCATGGTGCCGCGCAGCTCGGCGACCCGGCGCGGCCATTTGCCGGGCTCCCGCGGCCCGCCGCGGCGGCGGGCCTCGTCGCGCAGCTCGGCCAGCACGGGGCGGGCGTGCCCGAGCACGCCCAGGTCGGGCTCGAAGACCCGGCCGATCTGCAGGGGGTCGATGTCCACGTGCACGAACGTGCGGCCACGCCGGTAGACGTCGAGGTCGCCGGTGTGCCGGTCGCCGAAGCGGGCGCCCACGGCGAGCACCAGGTCGCTCTCCAGGAACGCGGCGTTGCCCCACCGCGTCTGCGTCTGCGTGCCCGCCATCCCGGCGAACAGCGGGTGGTCCTCGGGGAAGGCGCCCTTGCCCATGAGCGTCACCTGCACCGGGACCTGGAGGTGCTCGGCCAGCGCCCGCAGCTCGCCGGTCGCGTCGCCGATGATCACGCCGCCGCCGGCCAGGATGATCGGCCGGCGCGCCTCCTCCAGCAGGTCCATGGCCGCGCGCACGGCCTTGGGCAGCGGCTTCGGCACCTCGACGGGCAGCGGCGCGTCGAGGTCAGGGTCGTAGCGGCAGGAGCCGCGGGCCACGTCGAGCGGCAGGTCGATGAGCACGGGGCCGGGCCGTCCCGAGCGGGCGATCCTGAACGCCTCACGGAACACCCACGGCGCCTGCGCGGGCTCCTTGAGCTGCACCGCCCACTTGGTGACCGGCTTGGCGATCTCCACGATGTCGACCGCCTGGAACGCCTCCTGGTGCAGCTTGGAGGTCACGGCCTGGCCGGTGACGCAGATCATGGGGATCGAGTCGGCCAGCGCGGTGTAGAGGCCGGTGATCATGTTGGTGCCGGCGGGGCCGCTGGTGCCGATGCAGACGCCGACGTTCCCGGTGACCCTGGCCCATCCGTCGGCCGCGTGGGTGCCGCCCTCCTCGTGGCGGACGGTGATGTGCCGGATCGAGCTGTTCCGCAGCGCGGCGTAGAGGGGCAGGATCGCGGCGCCGGGGATGCCGAAGACGGTGTCCACGCCCTCCGACTCCAGCACCTTGACCACGGCCTCCATACAGGGAACCTTGTTCACGCGTTCAGCCTTTCGATCACCTTCAGCAGGGCGGAGTGGTCGAGCGCGCCGTGGCCCTGCGCCCTGGCCGCGGCCACGAGCTGGGCGACCTGCCCGGTGAGCGGCAGGCTGACGCCCGCCTCCCGGGCGGCGGCCAGGGCGATGCCCATGTCCTTGTGGTGCAGGTCGATGCGGAAGCCGGGGGCGAACTCCCGCTTGACCATGGTGTGCCGCTTGAGCTCCAGGATCCGGGAGCCGGCCAGGCCGCCGGCCAGCACGTCCAGGCCCGGCGCCGGGTCCACGCCGGACGCCTCCAGCAGCACGATCGCCTCCGAGACGAGCCCGTAGATGCCGCCGACGACGAGCTGGTTGGCGGCCTTGACGGTCTGGCCCGCGCCGGCCGGGCCGACGTGCACGACGGTGACGCCGAGGCGGTCCAGGACAGGCCTGGCCGCCTCGACGTCCTCCGGCGCGCCGCCGACCATGATCGACAGGGTGCCGTCGATCGCGCCGCGCTCGCCGCCGCTCACGGGGGCGTCCAGGGCCCGTACGCCGACCGCCGCGGCCTGCCGGGCGACCCACCGGGAGGTCTCCGGTTTGATCGTGCTCATGTCGATGTAGAGCAGGTTCGGCTTGCCGTACTCGATGACGAGCGGCGCGACCTCCTCCACCTGCGGCGAGTCGGGCAGCATCGTGATCACGACGTCGGCGCCGGCGACCGCGTCCACGACGCCGGTGGCGGCCTTGCCGCCGAGGGCGGTGAGCTGTTCCAGGCGCTCGGCGCTCACGTCATAACCGGTCACGACATATCCGGCTTTGAGGAGGTTGGCGGCCATCGGGCTGCCCATGATCCCCAAGCCCACGAACCCGATGTTCATCCCTGCCTCCAGCCGGCGAACCCGCCGATCATCCCTGCCTCCAGTCGAACGCGCCCGGCCCCTCGTGCCGGTACTCCAGGCCGACGTGCCCGCGGTAACCCGCCGCCTCCAGGCGCGCGAAGATCTCCTCGTACGGCATCCCGCCGCTCCCCGGCCGCCCCCTGCCGGGATCGTCGGCGATCTGCACGTGCCCGAACCGGCCCGCGTGCCGGTCGATGAGCGCCAGCACGTTCTCGCCCATCCGGTGCAGGTGGTAGAGGTCGGCGAGGAAGGCCACGTTGTCCCGGTCCACCTGGTCGATGAGGTCGAACGCGGCGCCCGCCGAGGTGATCGGGTAGAGCGGGTTCTCGTGGGAGTTGAGCGCCTCGACGACGACGGTCGCGCCGATGGTCCTCGCCGCGTCGGCGGCCCTGCGCAGGTTCGCCACGGCCAGCTCCCTGTCGGTGCCGGGGCCGTTGCCGTACAGGGCGTTCAGCACGGGGCAGCCGAGCTCGCCGGCGAGCTGGACGGCGACGTCGATGTTGGCCTGGAAGCGGGCCGATCCCTCGGGCCGGGCGAGCAGGCCGCGCTCGCCCGCCGCCATGTCGCCGGCGTCGAAGTTGAGGCCGACCAGGCGCACCCCGGCGTCCTCGACGGCCTGGCGCAGCTCCGCGAGCGCCGCGCCGCCGGGGTCGGGCGAGTCGAACGGCCACCACAGCTCCACCGCGTCGAACCCGCACTTGGCCGCCGCGGCCGGCCGCTCCAGCAGCGGCAGGCCGGTGAAGAGGATCGACAGGTTCACGTCGAACCTCAGGGCGCCCGTCCTCATGTCGCCGCCCTCGACAGGACCGAGCGCATCAGGCGGGCGGTCTCGGACGGCGTCCTGCCCACGCGGACGCCGACCGCCTCCAGCGCCTCCTTCTTGGCCTGCGCGGTGCCGGACGAGCCGGACACGATCGCGCCCGCGTGCCCCATCGTCTTGCCTTCCGGCGCGGTGAAGCCCGCCACGTAGGCCACGACCGGTTTGGTGACGTTCGCGGCGATGTAGGCGGCGGCCCGCTCCTCGGCGTCGCCGCCGATCTCGCCGATCATCACGATCGCGTCGGTGCCCGGGTCGTCCTGGAACGCGCGCAGGCAGTCGATGTGCGTCGTGCCGATGACCGGGTCGCCGCCGATCCCGACGGCGGTGGAGAAGCCGAGGTCGCGCAGCTCGTACATGAGCTGGTAGGTCAGCGTGCCCGACTTGGAGACCAGCCCGATGCGGCCCGCGGAGGTGATGTCGGCGGGGATGATGCCGGCCGAGGACTGGCCGGGGCTGATCAGGCCGGGGCAGTTCGGCCCGATGATCCTGGTCCGGCCGTTCGCCAGGGCGCGGAAGCGCACGGCGTCGTGCACCGGCACGCCCTCCGTGATCACCACGCAGAGCGGCACCTCCGCCTGCACGGCCTCCTCCACGGCGGCGGCGGTGAAGCGCGGCGGCACGAAGATCACCGACACGTCGGCGCCCGTCTCCGACACCGCCTCGGCCACCGAGCCGAACACCGGCACCTCGCGCTCACCGAAGTCCACGCAGCGGCCGCCCTTGCCCGGCGTCACCCCGGCCACGATGTCCGTGCCGGCGGCGAGCATGCGGGCCGTGTGGCGGGTGCCCTCCGCACCCGTCATGCCCTGGACGAGTACCCGGCTGTCCTTGGTCAGAAAGATCGCCATCTACGCACCTGCCGCGAGTCTGGCCGCCATCTCGGCGGCGCCGTCCATGGTCGCTACCTGGCGGACCGCCGGGTGGCGGGCGTCGCTCAGGATGCGCCGGCCCACCTCGGCGTTGTTGCCGTCCAGCCGGACGACGATGGGCCTGCGGTGGCCGCGCTCGCCGAGGAGCTCCAGCGCGGTCACGATGCCGTTGGCGACCGCGTCGCAGGCCGTGATGCCGCCGAAGACGTTGACCAGCACCGAGCGCACGTCGGGGTCGGCCAGGATGATCTCCAGCCCGTCGGCCATCACCTGGGCGGAGGCGCCGCCGCCGATGTCGAGGAAGTTCGCCGGGCCGGCGCCGGCTCCCGCCACCACGTCGAGCGTGCTCATCACCAGCCCGGCGCCGTTGCCGATCACGCCCACGGTGCCGTCCAGCTTGACGTAGTTGAGCCCCTTGGCCCGGGCGCGGTCTTCCAAGCTGTCCGTACGCTCGCCGTAGTCGTCCCAGCCGTGGCGGAAGGCGGCGTTGTCGTCGAGGGTGACCTTGCCGTCGAGCGCCACGATCCGCTGGTCGGTGGTGCAGATCAGCGGGTTCACCTCGACGAGCAGGGCGTCCTCCGCGACGAGCACCCGCCACAGTTTCTCCAGCACCGGGGCGGCCTGCTCGGGCAGGCCCGCCTTTGCCGCCAGCAGCTTGGCGGTGTCGGCGTCCACGCCCGTCACGGGGTCGATCGGCAGCTTCACGAGGGCGTCGGGGTCGGTGGCCGCCAGCTCCTCGATCTCCATGCCGCCCTGGCTCGACACCATCGCCAGGAACCCGCCCTCGGCGCGGTCCACCAGGAAGGCCGCGTAGTACTCCTCGAACGGCACGGTCGCGGCCTCCACCAGCACGCGGCGCGCGATGTGCCCCTTGATGTCCATTCCGATGACGCGATCGGCCTCCGCCTCGGCCGCGACCGGCCCCGCCGCCGGTCTGATCCCGCCTGCCTTGCCCCGCCCGCCGGTCTTCACCTGGGCCTTGATGACTACGGGCGCGCCCAGCCCGGCCGCGATCTCGCGGGCCTCGGCCGGTGTGGCCGCGGTCCGGCCCGCCGGAACCGGGATCCCGTGACGCCCGAAGAGCTCCTTTGCCTGGTACTCGTACAGGTCCATTCGAGCCTCCTTTGTAGACGGTATACCGTATGGAGTATCCTTCGTCTAGGGTCTCGACAGGGGTCTGCAGAGCGGGATATTCCATACAGTATGGAGAATGCAGTTAAGGACTGGCGGGGGCGGTCGTACCGTCCCGGGCCCGTCCCCGCCGACCGCACCCGCATGTTCCGGCTGGCCCTGGCCGCCATGGCGGCGATCAGCCCGCTCCAGTACGGCTACGCCGCCCTGCACGCCCGGCAGGCGTCCGGGCTGACCCTGCTCGCCATCTGGATCGCCTGCCAGGCCGCCGGCGCCCTGCCCGCACTCCACCTCGTCCGCCGGCGGCGGCTCGGCGTGCGCGCCTGCCTCGCGGCCGGCGCCGCCCTGAGCGGCCTCGGCCTGCTCGCGGCCGGCCTGACACCCACCGGCGCGCCCGCCCTCATCGGCTACGCCGTGCTCGGCGGACTCGGGGCCGGGCTCGTCTACGGGGTGTGCGGCGAGGTCGTCTCCTCCTGGTACCCGGAGCGCCCGGCCGCCCGCGTCGGCCTCATCACCGGGGCCTTCGGGTACGGCGCGGTGCCCCTGCTGCTCTGGGCCGGCATCGCGCCCGGCACGACCCCGGCCGCCTTCCTCGTCTGCGCCGCGCTGGCCACGGCCGTCATCGCCACCGCCGCCCGGCACCTCCGGCTCCCGCCCGCCCAGTGGTGGCCCGACGACGTGGACCCGCGCACGCACGCCCTTGACGCCGCCCGGCTGCGCACGTCCCCTGAGGCGGTCAAGCAGTTCGGGCTCGCGCAGGCGCTGCGCACACGTACGCTGCCGGCGCTCGCGCTCATGCTGGTGTGCGCAGGGGCGGTGTCGGTGTTCGACGTGATCGCGGTGGCGAGCACGGGCGCGTGGGGCGCGCTGGCCCTGCTGGTGGCGCTGAACGGCGCGGGCCGGTCGGTGGCCATGCGGGCGGCGGACCGGTACGGCCGCCGCCGCGTCCTGGCCGCCGTCTTCAGCGCACTGGCGGCCGGCCAGGTCCTGCTGGCGGTGGCCGTCCAGAGCGCGGTGGGCAGTCCCCTGCTGTGGCTCGGGGCCGTGGCGGCCGGGCTGGGCGGTGGGGCGTTCTACCCGCTGCTCGCCAGCCTCGTCCGCGAGCTGTTCGGCACCGAGCGCGCCACCGAGATCCACGCGGTCGTCTACAGCGCCAAGGCCGTGGCGGGCGGGCTGGCCGTCGCCCTGGCCCTCACCGCGCTGACCGCCCCCGGCGCGGCCCTCCTGGCTGCGGCGGCGCTGGCGGCGCTGCCCGCCCTGGCCACCCCTCGCCTGCGCATCCCCGGCCTGCCGGCCACGATCCCGCTGTGACACCGAGCCCTGCTGTGGCGCCACGCCGTGTAACACGAGCGGTCGTGGCGCGACGCTCTGTGACGAGACTCACGGCCGAACAGAACCCCCAGACGGTATGCTGTAGGCAGTCGACCAAAAACCGTAAGCACCTCTACCTGGAGACGTGACATGTTGCTGTCGGATCAGGCCGGTCAGACGGCGGCCGCACCGAAGATTCCCCGCCCCGCCACGCTCAGGGAGAGTGTGATCGAGGCTATCCAAGAGCTCATCGTCTCCGGCCAGCTCAAGCCCGGTCAGCACCTCGTCGAGAGCGAGCTGGCCGAGCTGCTCGGCGTCTCCAGGCAGCCCGTACGCGAGGCGCTCCAGCAGCTCAGCGGCGAGGGCTGGGTCGACCTCCACCCGGGCCAGGGCGCGTTCGTGCACGTCCCGACCGTGGAGGAGGCCGATCAGCTCCTCGCGGTCCGCACGCTGCTGGAGACGGAGTCGGCCCGGCTCGCCGCGCAGCACGCCGGCGAGGAGGGGGTGAAGCGGTTGCGCGCCCTGTGCGACAGAGGCATCGCCGCGGTGCGGTCCGACGACGTCGAGGGCGCCGTGGCGACCAACTCCGAGCTGCACAGCCTGGTGACGGCCCTGTCGGGCAACAAGGTGCTGGCCGAGCTGGCCGCCCAGGTGGCCAGGCGGGTGCGGTGGTACCACACGCCGGTGGCCCGCCAGCGCGGCATGGCGTCATGGGAGGAGCACCAGGCGCTGATCGACGCCATCGAGGCCGGCGACGAGCGCCGGGCGGCGAAGATCATGCGGGAGCACACCGAGCACACCCGCGCCTCCTACATGGAGCAGCGGGAGAACGAGCCGGTGGAGCCCGCGCCCAAGCCGGTACGCCGGCGCCGGCCCCGTCAGCTCGGTTGACGTGACGTTCACAGGAATCCACATGCTCCGAAACACCTCGGGTAGAGGGTGGGAGCCATACCGATCGGAGGTGTACGACCCATGAAGGCGTTGTTGCGCTTTCTCCTCGGTGATCCCCCGGGCCAGGCGGCCGACGGCGGGGCCATCGGCATCGGCCTGAGCGCGGCGCTCAGGAAGCACTACTCGGCCGACGACGCGGACCGCTACCTGCGCGAGTGGAGCACCCGGCAGGAGCGCGAGGTCCGCGAGCGGCACTGACAGCGAGCAGCACTGACAGAGCGGCACTGAAAAGCTGACCGGCACTGGCAAGCTGAACGGCTGGGGCCGCGGCAGGGGGGCGGCCACCCGTGAGCAGCCACCGGCCCCCGCGCGCGGCCGGATCAGCGATCCGCGGTTTCCGGCTCCTCCACCTTCTTCCTGGCGTCACGAGCCGACTTCATCAGGCTGAGCACCGTGGTGACGGCGAGCGTTCCGAGGATGACCCCGAGGGACACCAGGATCGGGATCTCCGGCGCCCACGAGACCCCGTCGTGGTGCAGGGCCTCCAGGATGAGCTTCACCCCGATGAACGCCAGCACCACCGACAGTCCCTTGCTCAGGTAGACCAGCCGGTCGAGCAGGCCTCCGATGAGGAAGAAGAGCTGCCGCAGCCCCATGAGGGCGAAGGCGTTGGCGGTGAACACGAGGTAGGGCTCCTTGGTGAGCCCGAAGATGGCCGGGATCGAGTCGAGCGCGAACAGCAGGTCGGTGGTCCCGATGGCGACCATCACGATCAGCATCGGGGTGACCATCCGGCGCCCGTGGTGCACGGTGAGCCGGGCGCCGTGGTAGGTGTCGGTCGTCGGCAGCACCCTGCGGACGGTGCGCAGGGCGATGTTCTCGGAGAACTCCGCCTCCTCGTCCTCGTGCCCGATGAGCTTCCACGCGGTATAGACGAGGAAGGCGCCGAACACGTAGAAGAGCCAGTCGAAGCGGGCGACGGCCTCGGCGCCGGCGGCGATGAAGCCGCCGCGCATGACCAGCGCCAGGATGATGCCGATGAGCAGCACCTTCTGGCGGTACTGCCGCGGCACCTGGAACCTGCTCATGATCAGCAGGAAGACGAAGAGGTTGTCCACGCTGAGCGAGTACTCGGTGATCCAGCCGGCGAAGAACTCCCCGCCGTGCGCGGGCCCGGACAGGACGAGCAGGCCGACGCCGAACGCGACGGCCAGGCCGACGTAGAACGAGACCCAGCCGACGCACTCCTTGAAGCTGGGCTCGTGCGGGTTGCGGGCCACGAGCCAGAAGTCGAGCGCGAGCACCACGCAGAAGCCGCCGATGGTGGCGGCCCAGATCCAGAACGGCAGCTCCATCGCCGGAACCATCTATCTGCCCCCCTTTCTGGCGCTCTTGCGGGCGCGCACGATCCGGGCGAAGCGCAGGTACTTCTGGAGCAGCTCGCCGGCGAGCGGGTTGTCCCCGGCCCGGCGCACCAGCCATTGCGGCATGATCCGCTCGTGCATCCACAGGAAGCCGATCGCGAAGCCGAGGGAGATCATCGCCTGGTAGGCCAGGAACGGCCCGGCGCCCTCGGCGAGGCCGCCGGTCGGTACGAGGATCTCCTGCGCCAGCCGCGACACCGGGAAGGCGGCCATCCAGTACAGGCCGATGGGGCCGAAGGTGCCCGGGCGGAAGACGCCGTGGCCGAGCAGCATGCCGTACAGGCCGCCGAACAGGGCCAGCGGCGTGGCCAGGGCCAGCGCCGCCAGGCCCGCCATGCCGGCGGACTGCCCCGCGAGGAGGGTCAGCCCACCGGCCATGGCTCCGGCGACGGCTCCGATCGACGCCCCTGGCAGGGCGAGTTCGAGGCTGTGCCGTCCCGTCATCAGCCCACGACCACGCCGTAGGCGAACAGGCTGTAGAACAGCATCCCCAGGTAGAACACCGCGCCGAAGCCGATGATCAGGTTGGACCACCACCTGGGCCTGATCGGTTTGGGCAGCATGCGGTTGTTCACCAGAAGCAGGGTCACGCAGTACGCGCCCATCGCGAACGTCGACAGGAACGCCAGCGTGTCCAGGATCCCGCTGGGACCGTCGGCGGGGCCGAACAGCAGGATCAGGATGCCGAAGATGATCACGCCCCAGAGGAAGACGGCGTACAGCTTGGACATGCCGAGCTTCTTGGCCCCGGGGATGAAGTTGTAGGTCATGTCCGCCTGGCCGCGGGAGAACGAGTCGAACAGGCCCAGCGTGGCGTTCAGGCCGATCAGCGCGATGAACCCGAGGAACACGACCCCGAGAACCGAGCTGCCCGCCGAGGAGACGGCGTTCGACATCGCGGTCAGCGCCACCTCCCGGTCGTCGCCCTGAATGGCCGTCCGCACCGCCGGGTCGATCCGCACCGCGGCCTGCGCGATCACCGTGAAGGAGATCGTGACCAGCATCGTGATGCCCCAGAAGAGCAGCAGCGCGTCGAAGGTGACCCAGCGCCGCCAGCCCTTCCACTTGGCCATCTCGGCCGGGTCCTCGGTGTCGAACATGAACCCGCGGTTGGGCCGCTCCTCCTCCTCGCCCGCGTGGCGCAGCCCGCGGATCTTCGGCTGGTGCACGCCCATGCCGGCCCCGGAGTCACGCAGGTGCAGCGTGTACCACATCTGCTGCATGCCGGAGGGGCCGGCGAAGGCGCAGGCGCCGACGATGACCGGGAACCAGGCGGCCGACATGGCCTCCGGCGGCAGGTAACCGAAGGAGAACATGCCGCTGATCGTGGTGACCACGTCGCCCCAGGAGCCCACCATGGCGGCGACCACGGCGGTGCCGAGCACGAGCGCCCCGATGAGCAGGGAGAGCACGTTCTCCAGCAGGTTGTAGATCACCTTGGCGAGGGTGAAGACCACGCCGACGAGGATCAACCCGGCGATCGCGGTCACCACCCAGGGGATGCCGGTGATCTCCTCGAACGCCGCCGCGCCCGCCGACAGGTGTCCCGGCCAGATGTAGACGGCGATCGCCACGATGAAGAAGAACCACATCAGCGGCTTGAACACCCGGGCCGCGCCGGAGAAGATGCTCTCCCCCGTGGCCATGGCGTACCGGGCCATCTCCAGCATCACCACGGCCTGGAGGGTGACGCCGATCAGGAACAGCCATCTGATCTCGGGCCCGAACAGCAGCACCAGCCGCGGCCACATGTACGACTCGCCCATGCCCACGCCCAGGGCGACGAGGAACACCGTCGGCCCGAGAATGTGCACCGAGGGAGGCGCGTCGGGGAGCTTCCTGATGGGCATCGGCTCGAGCCGGCCCGCTTTCCATACTCGTTGATCCTCGACCGGCGGCGTGGCCGTCGCCGGTGGTGTGTTCGATGTGTCCACCTACGGACCTCCTGGGGGGTTGTTGCCTTCCTCTGCGCCCCGAATTGCCCCCTCGCCTGGCGCTGCTGTGGCTCGGCTCTTAGCCCAGCAGCCCGGCCGCCCTGGCCCAGCGGTACTTCGCACCGAGGACCGCCACGGGCTTTTCCGTCGTGTACGGGTACGCGACCACGCCGTGCTCGAACAGGTACTCGCTGGCCTCCTCAACCTCGGTGTCGCCGGCCAGTGACGCCACGACCGGCTTGATGTTGCCCTTCGCCCGCTCCTCCGCCACGACGCGCGCGATGAGCTCGGCGAAGACCATCGGCGGCGTCACGATCGTGTGCCAGTAGCCCAGGACCAGCGCGTGGATGCGCTCGTCGGCCAGGCCGAGGCGGACCGTGTTCTCGTAGGTCGAGGGTGGCTCGCCGCCGGTGATGTCGATGGGGTTGCCCGCCGCGCCGAACGGCGGGATGTACGCGCGGAACGCCTGGTCCAGGTCCTCGGGGATGTCCATGAGGGTCAGCCCGGCGTCCACGATGGCGTCGGACAGCAGCACGCCTGAGCCGCCCGCGCCGGTGATGATGACGACGTTCTCGCCCTTGGGCGCCGGCAGGATCGGCAGCGCGCGGGCGTACTCCAGCATGTCGTTGAGTCCGGGGGCGCGCACGACGCCGGCCTGGCGCAGGATGTCGTCGTAGACCTTGTCGTCGCCGGCGAGGGCGCCGGTGTGCGAGCCGGCGGCGCGCGCGCCCATGGCGGTGCGCCCGGCCTTGAGCACGATGACCGGCTTCTCCTTGACCACGCGGCGGGCGGCCTCGACGAAGCCGCGCCCGTCCTTGAGGTCTTCGAGGTGCATGGCGACGGCCTTGGTGTTGTCGTCCTGCTCGAAGAAGGTGAGCAGGTCGTCCTCGTCCACGTCGGCCTTGTTGCCGACGCCGACGATGGCGGAGACGCCCATCTTGGTGGTGCGGCTGAAGCCGAGGATGGCCATGCCGATGCCGCCGCTCTGGGAGGTCAGGGCCACGCTGCCGCGCACGTCGTACGGGGTGCAGAAGGTCGCGCAGAGGTTCTCCGGCGTGTAGTAGTAGCCGTAGATGTTGGGCCCGAGCATGCGCACGCCGTGCCGGCGGGCGATCTCGACGATCTCCTTCTGGCCCTCGACGTTCCCGGTCTCGGCGAACCCGGAGGGGATCATGACGGCGCCGGCGACGCCTTTCTCGCCGACCTCCTCCAGCGCGGGCGCGACGAACTTGGCGGGGATCGCGAAGACGGCCACGTCCACCTCGCCGGGCACGTCCGCGACGCTCTTGTACGCCTTGAGCCCCATGATCTCGTCGGCCTTGGGGTTGATCGGGTAGATCTGCCCCTGGTAGCCGCCGTTGATGAGGTTCTTCATGACCGAGTTGCCGATCTTGCCGGTCTCGGCGGAGGCGCCGATGACGGCGACGGCGCGCGGCTTGAAGATGCGGTTCATCTGCCGCAGGATCTCCTCGCGCGGCAGCCGCTCGATCTCGGCGGGCGGCTCGCCGATGAGGATGCGCACGTCGGCGGCGACGGCGCCGCTGGCGTCGGCGAAGACGGGGTTGAGGTCGACCTCGGTGATCTCGGGGTGGTCGGTGACGAGCCTGCCGACGCGCTCGATCAGCGCCGCCAGCGCCTGCCTGTTCGCGGGCTCGGCCCCACGGGCACCACGCAGAACCTCGGCCGCTCTGATGTCGTCCAGCATCCTGAGCGCATCATCACCCGAAACCGGGGCAAGCCGGAAGGTCACGTCCTTGAGTACTTCGACCAGGACACCGCCGAGGCCGAACGCGATGACCTTGCCGAAGGTCGGGTCGGTGACCGCGCCCACGATGACCTCGTGGCCGCCGCCGACGAGCTGCTGCACCTGGATGCCGTCGATCCTCGCGCCGGGGTTGTGGGCGCGGGCGTTGGCCAGGATCGTCTCGTAGCCGGCCCGTACCTCCTCCTCGGTCTTCAGGCCGACCAGCACGCCGCCGGCGTCGGTCTTGTGCAGGATGTCCGGCGAGACGATCTTCAGGACGACCGGCAGCCCGATCTCCCCCGCCAGCCGCGCCGCCTCGTCGGCCGAGCCGGCCAGGCCCTCGCCCGGGGTGGCGATGCCGTACTCCTGGCACAGCTCCCGCCCCTCCGGAGCGGTCAGTGCGGTGCGCCCCTCGGCGAGCGCTTTCTCGATGACTTCCCTGGCGCCCACTTAGATGACTCCGTTCGTCTTCAGCTCCGCCAGCTCGTCCGCGCTCACGCCGAGCTCGCCGTAGATCTCCTGGTTGTGCTCGCCCAGCAGGGGCGGCGTGCGCACCTCGACCGGCGAGTCCGACAGCTGCAGCGGGCTGCCCACGGTCACGAACTCGCCGCGCGTCGGATGCTCGACCCTGACGACGATGCCCTCCTCGCGCAGGCTCTCGTCCTCCACCAGCTCCTTCGTGGACAGGATCGGCCCGCACGGGATGTTCTCGGCGTTCAGCCGGTCCAGCACCGCCCACTTGTCGTGCTGGATCGTCCACTCCTCGATGAGCTGGAACATCTTGTCCAGCTTCGGCAGCCGCGCCTCCGGCGTCGCCCACTCGGGGTCGTCGGCCAGCTCCGGGCGGCCGATGATGCTCGCGATCGGCTTCCAGCCGACCGGCTGCACGATGACGTAGATGTAGTCGTTCGGGCCGCCGGGGGCGCAGCGCACCGCCCAGCCCGGCTGGCCGCCGCCGCTGGCGTTGCCCGAGCGCGGCACCTCGTCCCCGAACGTCTTGTTCGGGTACTCGCGCAGCGGCCCGTGCGCCAGGCGCTGCTGGTCGCGCAGCTTCACGCGGCACAGGTTCAGCACGGCGTGCTGCATGGCCACCTGCACGCGCTGCCCGCGCCCCGACTGCTCGCGCTGGTAGAGGGCCGCCAGGATGCCGGCCACCGCGTGGATGCCGGTGCCCGAGTCGCCGATCTGCGCGCCCGTCGCCAGCGGCGGGCCCTCCTCGAAGCCCGTCGTGCTCATCGAGCCGCCCATCGCCTGGGCGATCACCTCGTACGCCTTGAACTTCGCGTACCTGCCCGGGCCGAAGCCCTTGATCGAGGCGTAGATGAGGCGCGGGTTCAGCTCCTGGAGCCGCTCCCAGGGGAAGCCCATGCGGTCGACCGCTCCCGGCCCGAAGTTCTCCACCAGGATGTCGGCGCTCTTCACCAGCTCGGTGAAGATCTCCTTGCCGCGCTCGCTCTTCATGTTGAGGGTGATGCTGCGCTTGTTGCAGTTGAGCATCGTGAAGTAGAGGCTGTCGACGTCGGGCAGGTCGCGGAGCTGCTGCCGGGTGATGTCGCCGGTGGGGGCCTCCAGCTTGACCACGTCGGCGCCCAGCCACGCGAGCAGCTGGGTGGCCGACGGGCCGGACTGGACATGGGTCATGTCGAGGACGCGGACACCTTCGAGAGCCTTCATCTCTGCGTTTCCCCTACTTGTACATGGTCTGGTTCATGGTTCCGGGGGCGTACACCTCTGGGTCGACCCAGACGTTGATCAGCGACGGCTTGCCCGACTGGCGGGCCCGCTCCAGCGCGGGGCGGATCTCGGCCGGGTCGCGGACCTCCTCGCCGTAGCCGCCGAGCAGCTTGGCGAACTCGCCGTAGCGGATGTCGCCGAGCGTGTTGCCGACGCGGGCGCGGTCCTGGCCGTACTTGGCGGCCTGGCCGTAGCGGATCTGGTTCATCGAGGAGTTGTTGCCGATGACGCCGATGAACGGCAGGTCGAAGCGGACCATCGTCTCGAAGTCCCAGCCCGTCAGGCTGAAGGCGCCGTCGCCGAACAGGCACAGCACCTCCTTGTCGCGCCGCGCCTGCTTGGCGGCCATCGCGAACGCCATGCCGACGCCGAGCGTGCCGAGCGGGCCCGGGTCCATCCAGTGGCCGGGCGACTTCGGCTGCACGACCTGGCCCGAGAAGGTGACGATGTCGCCGCCGTCGCCGATGTAGATGGTGTCCTCGGTCAGGAACTCGTTGATCTCGTGGACGAGCCGGTAGGGGTCGATGGGCTGGGCGCCGGACAGCTGGCGGGGCAGGCGCTTCTCGTACGCCTGCGTCTCGACGTTGCGCAGCTCCTCCAGCCACTCCTTGCGGCGGGCGGCGCCGTTCTCGATGCGGCCGCTGGCGGCCTGCGCGGCGGCCGACAGGATGAGGCCGGCGTCGCCGACGATGCCGAGGTCGATGTCGCGGTTCTTGCCGACCGTGCGGTAGTCGAGGTCGATCTGGACGACCTTCGCCGTCGGCGACAGGCGCTTGCCGTAACCCATCCGGAAGTCGAACGGCGTGCCGACGATGATGATGAGGTCGGCCTCGGTGAAGGCGTACCTGCGGCTGAGCTGGAAGTGGTGCGGGTCGCCGGGCGGGAGCGTGCCGCGGCCCGAGCCGTTCATGTACGCGGGCACGTTCAGCGACCGGACGAAGTCGATGGCCGCGTCGGTCGCCCGGCACGTCCAGACCTGGCTGCCGAGCAGGATGCACGGCTTCTCGGCGTGCGCGAGCAGGTCGGCCAGCCGCTCGATGGCCTCCGGGTCGCCCTGCTGGCGGGTGGAGGCGCGGTAGTGGCCGGCCTTGGGGATGCGGGCCTTCTCGAGGGGCACCTTCGCGTCGAGCACGTCGCGCGGGATCTCCAGGAACGAGGGCCCGGGCGCGCCGTGGTAGCACTCGCGGAAGGCCATCGACACGATGTCGGCCACCCGCTCCGTGCTGGGCACCGTGGCCGCGAACTTGGTGATCGGGGTCATCATGTCCACGTGCGGCAGGTCCTGCAGCGAGCCCATCTTGTGCTGGCTCAGGGCGCCCTGGCCGCCGATGAGCAACATCGGGCTCTCCGCGCGGAAGGCGTTGGCCACGCCGGTCACCGCGTCGGTCGTGCCCGGGCCCGCCGTGACCACCGCGCAGCCCGGCTTGCCGGTGATGCGCGCGTAGCCGTCGGCGGCGTGCGCGGCCACCTGCTCGTGGCGTACGTCGATGACCTCGATGCCCTCATCGACGCAGCCGTCGTAGATATCGATGATGTGGCCGCCGCAGAGCGTGTAGATCACGTCCACGCCCTCGGCCTTGAGTGCCTTGGCTACGAGATGACCACCGGAGATCGTTTCCGACATCATGCCACCCTTTCCCGGGGACGAAATGCTGTCTTCCGCATACTGCATACCGTATGAACGCAATGGTTACCCCCTCACCACGAGCCTGTCTAGACCCCGGGGGGCAACTCGATCAGTTCGACCTGCTCGCCGGCCCAGCCCGCCGGCACCACCGCGAGCGCGTCGGCCAGCGCCGCTCCCCAGAGCGAGCCCGGCCGGTCGTGCCCCACCGGGACCGCGCCCCGCGCCGACCTCCTGACCGGCACCAGCCGGGTGTCTCTGGGGTGCGTGCGCACCGGCCCGGCCAGGGCGCTGGTCTCCCTGGGGGCGGGCGTGCCGGCCAGCTCGCACAGGACGGGAGCGAGCAGGGTGAGCGCGGCGGCCAGGGCCGCGAACGGGTTGCCCGGCAGGCCCACGAGGAGCCGCCCGCCGGGCAGGCGGGCCAGGAGCTGCGGGTGGCCGGGGCGCACGGCGACGCCGTCCACGAGCACGTCGGCGCCCAGGTCGCCGAGCACGGCCCGCAGGTGGTCGGCGGGCCCCTGGGAGGAGGCGCCGCACACCACCACGACATCGCCTGGCGAGCCCAGCGCGGCGTGCAGTGCTTGCGGGCCGTCCGGCAGCGTGATCACGTCCGTGACGCGCCCGCCGGCCCACCGCACGAGCCCCGGCAGGAACGGCCCGATCGCGTCGCGCACCCGCCCCGGGCCCGGCAGCCCCTCCGTCACCACCTCGTCGCCCGTCACGAGCACCGCCACCTGGGGGCGCGGCCGTACCGGCAGCGTGTCGTGGCCCAGGGCGGCGGCCAGGCCGAGCGCGACCGGCGTCACCACCGCGCCCGCCCCGAGCACGGCCGTGCCCTCGGGGATGTCCTCGCCGCGCCGCCGCATGTGCCGGCCCGGCTCGGCGGCGCCGTCCACCCGCCCGTCGCCGACGGAGGCCAGCTCCCAGGGCAGCACCGACGACGTCCCCTCGGGGACGGGCGCGCCGGTGGCGATCTCCACCGCCTCCCCGGCCCGCAGCGGGCCCGCGTGCGGCGCTCCCCCGGCCAGCACCCGCCCGAGCACCCGCCACGGCCTCGGGCCCGAGACGGCGTAGCCGTCCATCGCCGCGACGTCCACTCCCGGCACCGGCACGAGGGCGCGCAGCGGCGCCGCCAGCCTGCATCCGAGCGCGTCCTGGAGCGGCACCTCTCTGGGCTTCAAGGGGCAGGCGGCCCCGGCCGCCAGGGCCCGCGCGGAGCCCCATGACATCGCTTCCACCACTGGTCCATGCCTCAGAACAGCCACCGGCACACTCCTTGACCCGCGTTTTTCCATACTGTATACGAGATACACGATCCGACGCGAGAACGGGAGCGCAGTATGAAGGTCGCTGTTCTTGGCGCCGGCGCCATCGGCGCGTACGTGGGGGCCGCTCTCCACAGGGCGGGAGTCGAGGTGCACCTCATCGCGAGAGGCGCGCACCTCGAGGCGATTCGCCGCGCCGGTGTGCGGGTGCTCACCCCCAGGGGCGACTTCGTCGCCCATCCCCATGCCACCGACGACCCCACCGAGGTCGGGCCGGTGGACCACGTCTTCCTGGGCCTCAAGGCGAACAGCTACGCCTCCGCGGGCCCCATGATCCGGCCGCTCCTGCACGGGACCACGAGCATCATCGCCGCGCAGAACGGCATCCCGTGGTGGTACTTCCACGGGCTGAAGGGCCCGTACGAGGGCTACCGCATCGAGAGCGTGGACCCGGGCGGAGCGGTGACATCCGCGTTGCCGCTCGACCGCGCGATCGGCTGCGTCGTCTACGCTGCGACTGAGATCGAGGAACCAGGCGTGATCCGCCACCTCGAAGGCACCCGGTTCTCCATCGGCGAGCCCAACGGGGAGCTGACCGAGCGATGCACGTCATTCAGCCGGGCCGCGGTCGAAGGCGGTCTGAAGTGCCCGGTGGAGCGCGACCTCCGCCGGGACGTCTGGATCAAACTCATGGGCAACATCGCCTTCAACCCGATCAGCGCGCTGGCCAGGGCCACGATGGCGGGCATCTGCCGCCACGACGGCGCCAGGGAGCTGGTCGTGGCCATGATGCGGGAGACGGTGGACGTCGCCCGGCGGGTGGGCTGCGACCCGGGCATCTCGATCGAGCGCCGCCTGCGCGGCGCGGAGAAGGCGGGCGAGCACAAGACCTCGACCCTCCAGGACCTGGAGAAGGGCAAGCCGCTGGAGCTCGACGTGCTGCTGGCCGCCGTCGTCGAGCTGGCCGACCTCACCGGCGCCGAGGTGCCGACGCTGAGGGCGATCCACGCGGTGAGCGACCTGCTGAACGAGAACCTTGTTCGTGCGGTCTAGCTCGGAATACCGTAGATTGTATACTGAATGGAGGGATCATGAGCTATGACCGCCTGACCCATCCACTGGTACGCGAGAACGGCGTGCTGCGCAAGGCGTCGTGGGAGGAGGCGCTGGAGGTCGCGGCAGAGGGTTTCCGCCGCAACATAGAACGGCACGGCCCCGACAGCTTCGCGATGCTGTCGTGCGCCCGCTCGACCAACGAGATGAACTACATCGGGCAGAAGTTCACCCGCGTGGTGATCGGCACCAACAACGTGGACTCCTGCAACCGCACGTGCCACGCCCCCAGCGTGGCGGGCCTGTCGGCGGTGTTCGGCAGCGGTGGCGGCACCTCCTCCTACCAGGAGGTCGAGGACACCGACGTGATCGTCATGTGGGGCTCGGCGGCCCGCAACGCCCACCCCATCTTCTTCCAGCACGTGCTCAAGGGCATCCACAACGGCGCCAGGATGTTCGCGGTGGACCCGCGGCGCACCGGCACCGCCCAGTGGGCCGACCTCTGGCTCGGCCTCAACGTCGGCACCGACATCCCCCTCGCCCACGCCGTCGCCCGCGAGATCATCCACGCGGGCCTGCACAACACGGCGTTCATCGAGCGGGCCACGGTCGGCTTCGAGGAGTTCAAGGAGTCGGTCGAGCCGTGGACGCTCACGGCGGCCGAGCAGGTGACCGGGGTGCCCGCGGAGGCCATCCGCGAGCTGGCCCACGCCTACGCCCGCGCCGACCGCGCCCAGTTGTGCTGGACGCTCGGCATCACCGAGCACCACAACGCCACCGACAACGTCCGGGCGCTGATCAACCTGGCCCTGCTGACCGGCCACGTCGGCCGCTACGGCTCCGGCCTGTCGCCGCTGCGCGGCCAGAACAACGTGCAGGGCGGCGGCGACATGGGCGCCATCCCCAACCGCCTGCCCGGCTTCCAGGACATCCTCGACCCGAAGATCCGCGAGCGGTTCGAGGGCGCCTGGGGCCGCCCGATCCAGCCCCGCTACGGCCGCAACCTCACGCAGATGCTGGAGGGCATGGCCGAGGGCGAGGTCACCACCTGCTACATGATCGGCGAGAACCCGGTGCAGTCGGAGGCCGACTCGCTGGCCTGCATCAAGCGGCTGTCCATGCTCGACCACCTCGTCGTGCAGGACATCTTCCTCACCAAGACCGCGCAGATGGCCGACGTGGTGCTGCCGGCCAGCGCCGCCTGGTGCGAGGCCGACGGCACGTTCACCAACAGCGAGCGGCGCGTCCAGCGGGTGCGCAAGGCCCTGGAGCCGCCGGGCGAGGCGCGCGACGACATCTGGATCATGTGCGAGCTGGCCCGCCGCATGGGCCACGACTGGCACTACGACGGCGCCGAGGAGGTCTGGAACGAGCTGCGCTCCCTGTCGCCCCAGCACCACGGCATGACCTACCAGCGGCTGGCCGAGCTGCAGGGCATCCAGTGGCCGTGCCCGTCGGAGGACTCGCTGGAGCCCCCGTACCTGCACGGCAGGCTCTGGGAGAGCGACCCGGTCAAGCGGGGCACGCCGGCGCCGTTCGCGGTGCTGCGGCACTCGCCGCCGGTGGACCTGCTCGACGAGGAGTACCCGCTGCGGCTGACGACCGGACGGCGGCTCGACTCCTACAACACGGGCGTGCAGTCGTCCGGGTTCCCCTCGCCGCTGCGGCGCGGCGAGACGATCGAGATGTGCCCCGAGGACGCCGAGAAGTACGGCGTGGTCGCCGGCGAGGAGGTGCGGATCAGCTCGCGGCGCGGCTCGGTCATCGCACCCGTCTTCATCGACCCCGGCCTGCGGCCCGGGCTGGTGTTCATGACGTTCCACTTCCCCGACGAGGTGGACGTCAACTCGCTGACGATCGAGGCCACCTGCCCGATCGCGGGCACGGCCGAGTTCAAGGCCGCCGCCGTACGTGTCGAGAAGCTCGTGAAGGCCGGGTGAACGGATGGACCTGAGATTCCGCGGCGCCCAGCCGTCAGATGAGGAGCGCGCGGCCGTCGACGACCTGCTCGGGCCGCCCGCCACCGCCTGGGAGGGCGGCTCGCGCACCGACACCGACCTGCGCATGGCCGCCCGCGCCGAAGCCGCCCGCGACCTGCTGCTGCCCGCGCTGCACGCGGTCAACGACCGGATCGGGTGGATCAGCGAGGGGGCGCTGGAGTACATCTGCCGCCGCCTGACCATCCCGCCGGCCGAGGCGTACGGGGTGGCGACGTTCTACTCGTTGTTCTCCATGGAGCCCAGGCCCAGGCGGGTGCTGCACGTGTGCACCGACCTGGCCTGCCAGGCCAAGGGCGCGCAGGCCGTACGGGACCGGGTCGAGCAGCGCTTCGGGCCGGCCGGCCAGGACTGGCACGAGAGCCCCTGCCTGGGCCTGTGTGAGCGGGCCCCCGCCGCGCTCGCCCTGGAGGCGGGGCAGCCGCACCGCGCGGAGGTGTACGCCCCGGCCACCCCCGACACGATCACCACCATCACCGGCGCGGCGCCCGGCACCAACGGGCACGCGCCCAGTGCCAACGTGGCCGGCGAGACCCCCGTCAAGGACGCGGTGCCGCAGGCCGGCCGGCCCGACCTGGTGCTGCTGCGCCGGGTCGGCGTCGTCGACCCGGCCAGCCTCGACGACTACCGGGCGACCGGCGGCTACACCGCGCTGCGCCGCGCGTTCGAGCTCGGCCCCGCCGGGGTGATCCGCGAGGTGCTGGAGTCCGGACTGGTCGGCAGGGGCGGCGCCGCCTTCCCCACCGGCCGCAAGTGGGAGGCCACCGCCCGCCAGCCGGACCACCCGCACTACCTGGTGTGCAACGCCGACGAGAGCGAGCCGGGCACGTTCAAGGACCGGGTCGTGATGGAGGGCGACCCGTACGCGCTGGTGGAGGCCATGACCATCGCCGCGTACGCCACCGGCTGCGCCAAGGGCTACCTCTACATCAGGGGCGAGTACCCGAGAGCGGTCGCGCGGCTGCAGCACGCGATCGCGACCGCCCGCTCCCGCGGCCTGCTCGGCGACGACATCCTCGGCAAGGGGTTGTCGTTCGACATCGAGCTGCGCAGGGGCGCGGGCGCGTACATCTGCGGCGAGGAGACCGCGATCTTCAACTCCATCGAGGGGCGGCGCGGCGAGCCGCGCAGCAAGCCGCCGTTCCCGGTGGAGAAGGGCCTGTTCGGCAAGCCGACCGTGGTCAACAACGTCGAGACGCTGGTCAACGTGCTGCCCATCCTGGAGCGGGGCGCGCAGGCGTACGCGGCGGCCGAGCCCAAGCTGTTCTGCGTCTCGGGCGCGGTCGAGCGGCCCGGCGTGTACGAGCTGACGTTCGGCACGACGCTGCGCGAGCTCCTCGACATGACCGGCACCACCGGCACGACCAGGGCGGTGCTGCTCGGCGGCGCGGCCGGCGCGTTCGTCACCGACCTCGACATCCCGCTCACCTTCCAGGGCACCAGGGACGCCGGCGCGACGCTCGGCTCCGGCGTGGTGCTCGTCATCGACGACACCGTGGACATGAAGCGCATGCTGCTGCGCATCGCGGAGTTCTTCCGCGACGAGTCCTGCGGCCAGTGCGTGCCCTGCCGGGTGGGCACCGTACGGCAGGAGGAGGCCCTGCACCGCCTCTCCCGCCGGGTCGACGACAGTGACCTGGTGCTGTTGCGCGAGGTCGGGCAGACCATGCGCGACGCCTCCATCTGCGGCCTCGGGCAGACCGCCTGGAACGCCGTCGAATCGGCCATCGACCGTCTGGGAGTGTTCAACAGATGATCCCGCTCCAGCCGCCCCGCCGGCTCATCGACGTCGAGATCGACGGCGAGGCTGTACGGGTGCCGGAGGGCTCGACGATCCTCGACGCCTGCCACTCGGCGGGCAAGGACGTCCCGACCCTCTGTTACGGCGACACGCTCACCCCGAAGAACGCCTGCCGGGTCTGCGTCGTGGAGGTGGAGGGCGCCAGGACGCTGGCGCCCGCCTGCTCCAGGAAGGCCGAGCAGGGCATGAAGGTCGGCACCGACACCGAGCGGGCCCGCCAGAGCCGCAAGGTCGTGCTGGAGCTGCTCGGCTCCTCGGTCGACCTGTCCACGACGCCGCGCGCGGCCGAGTGGACCGAGGAGTACGGCGCCGACCCCGCCAGGTTCGGCGACGACGCGGCCACGGTCGAGCAGCCCCCCAAGGTGGACAACGACCTCTACGTGCGCGACTACGCCAAGTGCATCCTGTGCTACAAGTGCGTGGACGCCTGCGGCGAGCAGTGGCAGAACAGCTTCGCCATCTCCGTCGCGGGCCGGGGCTTCGACTCGACGATCTCCACGGAGTTCGACGCGCCGCTCACCGACTCGGCCTGCGTCTACTGCGGCAACTGCGTCGAGGTGTGCCCGACGGGCGCGCTGTCGTTCAAGACCGAGTTCGACATGCGGGCCGAGGGCACCTGGGACGAGTCGAAGCAGACCGAGACCACGACGATCTGCAGTTACTGCGGGGTGGGCTGCAACCTGACCCTGCACGTGCAGGACAACAAGATCGTCAAGGTGACCTCGCCGCACGACAACCCGGTCACGAAGGGCAACCTCTGCGTCAAGGGGCGCTTCGGGTACGGGTATGTCTAGGGTCGCCGTCAAGAAGCGCATCTTGAGGGTGCGGGACACCGCCAGGATGCGGAAGATCGACTCGCTGGCCGCCGAGGAGCCGCTGGAGATCCGGCTCGACGGCACCCCGCTGACCGTCACCATGCGCACGCCGGGCGACGACTTCGACCTGGCGGCCGGGTTCCTGGTCAGCGAGGGGGCCGTGGGCTCGGCCGAGGAGATCTCCACGATCCGCTACTGCGCGGGCGCGACCGTGGAGGGCCAGAACACCTACAACGTCCTTGATGTGCGGCTCGCGCCCGGCGTCACCGCGCCGGAGCCGCGCAACTTCTACACCACCTCCTCGTGCGGCGTCTGCGGCAAGGCGTCGCTGGAGGCGGTGCGCACGGTGGCGCGCTGGTCCGCCGGGGACGACCCGGTCGAGCTGGCGCAGCCGGTCGTCGCCGACCTGCCGGACCGGCTGCGCGCCGCCCAGCGGGTCTTCGACCGGACCGGGGGCCTGCACGCGGCCGGCCTGTTCACGGCCGACGGCGAGCCATTGTGCGTGCGGGAGGACGTGGGCCGCCACAACGCCGTGGACAAGCTGCTCGGCTGGGCGCTGCGCAACGGGCAGCTGCCGCTGCGCGGGACCGTGCTCATGGTCTCGGGGCGGGCCTCGTTCGAGCTGGTGCAGAAGGCGGTCATGGGCGGCGTGCCCGTGCTGGCCGCCGTCTCGGCGCCGTCCTCGCTCGCGGTCGAGCTGGCCGAGGAGCAGGGGCTGACGCTCATCGGGTTCCTGCGCGGGAGCTCGATGAACGTCTACACGGGCGAGCACCGGCTGGTGGAACACCGGCCGGGCGAGCAGCGGCCGGGCGAGCAGCGGCCGGGCGAGCAGCGGCCGGACGAACAGCGGCCGGACGAACAAGGGCTGGGCCCGGAACGGCTGGGCCCGGGACGGCTGGGCACCGAACGGCTGGGCCCCACAGGCGTCACCTCGGGCGCCGGCAACGGCTCTGCCGGCGCACGATCACCGGGGTGATGAACGGGATGCCGTACGGCGCGCCTGGCCCCCAGCCGCCGTCCGGCATCCCTCTCCCCTTGGCCGGATTTTGACAACCATTTTCATTCCGGCGCATACTGATTTCCATGATGTCAGGATTTTCCCGGTCGAGGGCTGTCGGCCTGCTGGCCGCAGCCGCCCTGCTCACCGCCACCGCCGCCTGCGGCTCCGGCTCCGCCGAGACCGCCGCCACCTCCTCCCCCGATGGCGGGAAGGCCGAAGTGGTCGCGGCGTTCTACCCGCTGCAGTGGCTGACCGAGCAGGTCGGGGGATCCGACGCGAGCGTGACCGGCCTGACCGCCCCCGGCGTCGAGCCGCACGACCTGGAGCTGAGCATCCAGCAGGTCACCGAGCTCAAGGACGCCGCGCTCACCGTCTACATCAAGGGCATCCAGCCGGCCGTGGACGACGCCGTCGAGCCGGACACCAGCTTCGACGCCGCCACCGCCGTCACCACGATCCCCGCCGGCGAGCACACGGAGGAGGAGGGGGCGGAGGAAGGCGCGGAGGAGGAGCACGGCCACGAGGAGCTGTCGTACGACCCGCACCTCTGGCTCGACCCCGCCCGCCTGGCCACCGTCGCCACCAAGCTCGGCGAGCGCCTGGCCGCCGCCGACCCCGCGCACGCCCAGGGCTACAAGGACCGCGCCGCGAAGACCGCCGCCACGCTCGGGACCCTCGACCAGGAGTTCACCAAGGGCCTGAGCACCTGCAAGACCCGGACGCTGGTCACCGCGCACGAGGCGTTCGGCTACCTGGCGGACCGGTACAAGCTCAAGCAGGTCGGCATCACGCTCGACCCCGAGACCGAGCCGTCGCCCACCCGCCTGTCGGAGGTCGCCAAGCTGGCCAAGGCCGAGGGCGTCACCACGATCTTCACCGAGTCCCTCGTCAGCCCGAAGGTGGCCGAGGTGCTGGCCGCCCAGGTCGGGGCCAAGACGGCGGTGCTCGACCCGCTGGAGAGCAAGCCCTCCGGGGACTACCTCTCCGCCATGCGCGATAACCTCAAAACCCTACAAACAGCACTGGGGTGTACGGCATGAGCGAAACGGCCTTCGCGATGACCGACGGCCGGGTCTCCTTCGATGGCAAGCCCGTCCTTCGGGGAATCGACCTGACCGTGTGTCCCGGGGAGGTCGTCGCCCTGCTGGGCGCCAACGGCTCCGGCAAATCAACGCTCGTCCGCACGCTGCTCGGCCTCACGCCGCTGACCGGCGGCCGGACCCTCGTGTACGGCACCCCGCCCGCCAGGTTCCGCGACTGGTGGCGCATCGGCTACGTGCCCCAGCGGCTCCAGGTCGGCGGCGGCGTGCCCGCCACCGTCCGCGAGGTCGTCGCCTCGGGCCGCATCGCCCGGCAGAGCCGCCTGCGCCGGACCAGCGCCGCCGACAAGGCCGCCGTCGCCAGCGCCCTGGAGGCCGTCCGGCTGGCCGACCGGGCCGGCGACCCCGTGCAGTCGCTGTCAGGGGGGCAGCAGCAGCGGGTCCTCATCGCCCGGGCGCTGGCCGGGGAGCCCGACACGTACGTGATGGACGAGCCCACCGCCGGCGTCGACGCCGAGACGCAGCAGCTGCTCGCCGACACGCTGGCCGGGCTCGTCGAGGCCGGCAAGACCGTGGTGCTGGTCGCGCACGAGCTCGGCCCGCTGGAGCCGATCATCACGCGCGGCGTGGTCATCCGCGAGGGCCGCATCGCCCACGACGGCCGCCCGCCCCGCCCGGAGGGCGACTGCGCCCGGCCGGGCCACGAGCACCAGCACCCCCACGCGGAAGAGCCCGTCGGTGGGCCGCTCACCGGATGGCAGGGAGAACCACGGTGAGACAGGCGGAACGAGCGGCGAGGCAGGCGGCACGAGCGGTGGGGCAGGCGGCACGAGCGGTGGGGCTGGCGGCACGACCGGCGAGACAGGCGGCACGAGCGGTGGGGCAGGGGGAACCACCGGTCCGGCAGGGGGATCGACCGGTGCGACAGGGGGGACCAAAGTGATCTTCGAACTGCTCCAGGAGCAGCTCTTCCAGCTCGCGCTCGTCGCGGCCCTGCTGGTAGGGCTCTGCGCGCCCGCCGTCGGCACGTTCATCGTGCAGCGGCGGCTGTCGCTGCTCGGCGACGGCATCGGCCACGTGGCGCTGACCGGCGTCGCGCTCGGCTTCCTCACCGGCACCGCACCCGTCCTGACCGCCGTCATCGTCTCCATCGCCGGCGCCGTCGCCATCGAGCTGGTCAGGGCGCGCGGCCGCACCAGCGGTGACGTCGCGCTCGCGCTGCTGTTCTACGGCGGCATCGCCGGCGGCGTCATGCTCATGGGCATCGCGCCCGGCGGCAGCACCGCCAAGCTGAACTCCTACCTGTTCGGCGCCATCGCCAGCGTCACCGTCGAGGACATCTGGATCATCGGCGCGCTCGCCGCCGCCGTGATCGCGGTCGTCCTCATCTTCGGCAGGGAGCTGTTCGTGCTCTGCCAGGACGAGGAGATGGCCAAGGCCAGCGGCCTGCCCGTCCGCTTCCTCAGCCTGCTCATCGCCGTCACCGCCGCCCTCACCGTCGTCATCGCCATGCGGGTCGTCGGCCTGCTGCTCGTCAGCGCGCTCATGGTGATCCCCGTGGCCACCAGCCAGCAGCTCACCCGCGGCTTCCGCACCACGATGGGGCTGGCCATGCTGTTCGGCGTGCTCGCCTCCGTGGGCGGGCTGCTCGCCTCCACCTACTCCGCCAAGGTCCCGCCGGGCGCCGCGATCGTGCTTCTTGCCCTCGCCGGCTTCGTCCTGGCCCTCGGTGTCGGTAAATTCGTACGGCGAGGCCGTACCCAGGAGTCGACATTGAGCGAGCGACCACAGCTGCGCGTCGAGGAGATCGCATGACGACAAGGCGCGATGCCGTGCACGACACCCTCCGCCAGAGCGAAGGTTTCCGTAGCGCGCAGGACGTCTATGCCGAGATGCGCCTGCACGGGGCGAAGATCGGGCTGACCACCGTCTACCGGGCGTTGCAGGCCCTGGCCGACAAGGGCCAGGTCGACGTGCTGCGCACCGACGACGGCGAGTCCGTCTACCGCGCCTGCGCGACCGACACCCACCACCACCATCTGGTGTGCCGCAAGTGCGGCCGCACCGTGGAGGTCGCGGGGCCGGCCGTCGAGCGGTGGGCGGAGGCGGTGGGCAGCGAGCACGGCTTCACCGAGATCACCCACACCGTCGAGGTCTTCGGCACCTGCTCCTCCTGCTCGACGACCCCGGCGCGGGCGAGCTGATTTCACGCCCGGCCCGGGCGAGCCGAGACTCACGCCCGGCCCGGATCGAGCCAAGGGTCATGCTCGGCCCTAGCGAGCCGAGTTCACGCTGGGCCCGAACGGGCTGAGCTCACGCGTCCGTCGTCCGAGGGGACCTTCTCGGCGGAGGCCCGGGCGGGCGGCCTCCGGGACCCGTACAACACCCCCACCACGACCACCGCGCACCCGGCGAGCTGCAGCACCGACGGCCGCTCGCCGAGCACCAGGGTCGAGATCGCCACCGTGGACATCGGCTGCACCAGCAGCAGCAGCGCCGTGAGCGCGGCGGGCTGGCGCGGCAGCGAGTACGTGATCAGCGACCACCCCACCACCTGCGGCCCCAGCGCCAGCAGCACCAGCCACCCGTGCGCCGGCCAGCTCGGCATCAGGTCCGCGCCCCCGAAGACCGGGCTGAGCGCGGCGATGGCGACCGTGGCCACCACCGTCGCGTGCGCGAGCGGCCCCGCCGCCCGGTCGGACCCGCCTTTCAGGAGCAGCAGGTACGCCGCGTACGACAGCGACGTCGCGATCCCGGCCGCCACCCCCAGCATCGGATCGCTCCCATAGGCGGCGCTGTCGAACACCCCGGAGATCAGCACGACTCCCGCGAACACGACCGGCGTCCCCACCATCAGCCGCGTGGACGGCCGCTCCCCGAACAGCGCCCACGCGGCGAACGCCACGATGAACACCTGAAGGTTCCCCAGCACGGTCGCGAGCCCCGCGCCGACGTACGCGATCGCGTGGTGCCAGAACAGCAGGTCCAGCGCGAACACCACGCCCGCCGCCCACGACATCAGCACCGCCCTGCGCGGCAGCGGCCCGAACCTGCGCCGCTCCAGCCAGGCCAGCACCAGCATGGGCGGCACCGCGTACGCGCACCGGAACAACGCCGAGGTCGCCGGCGATACACCTGACAACCGCACGAGAGGGGCGGAGGTGGAGATGATGAGCGCGCCGACGATCGCGATCAGCACGATACGGCGATGTGCACTCATGGAAACCCCCGGAACCCCGAACAGGAGATACGCTGCGACCACGCTAGAAGCCAGCCCGGACAGGAGTCAACATGCCGTTTGGCCATGACATGGTGCATTCTCTGGCCACCGTTGTCGAACTGGTCAACACCTCGCCGTCCACCGGCGGCGAAGAGGGCCTGTCCGGCCTTGCCGAGCTGCAGGCGTTCGTGGAATCCCGCAAGATCAGCGGCGTCAGCACGCTCACGGCCCGCGACCTCGGCCAGGTCCGCATGGTCCGCGAGGCCTTCCACCGCGTCTTCACCGCCCCCGACCAGCCCACCGCCGTCCGCACCCTCAACGCGCTCCTGGCCGAGACCCGCATCACCCCGCGCCTCACCGAGCACGACGGCCACCCGCTGCACGTCCACTACTTCGCCGCCGACGCCACCCTCGCCGAGCACGTGGCCGCCGACTGCGGCGTCGCCCTCGCCCACCTCCTCGTGGAAGGCGAGGCCGAACGCCTGCGCACCTGCTCGGCCCCCGACTGCGACCGCGTCTTCGTCGACGAGTCCCGCAACCGCTCCCGCGTCTACTGCGACAGCCGCACGTGCGGCAACCGCATGCACGTAGCCGCCTACCGCGCCCGCCGCCGCGCCTGACCCCCAGAGCCTCGTAGGGGGTACCCGGGGAAACTGCTCGGCCCTCTCCCAAAGGCGTGCTTCGCACGATAAGAGCTCGGACAGCGCCCTGTGGGGGCACGCCCCCACACCCCCAGCGGTGGCCTGCCGGCCCCCGCACCCCCGGACGCGATCCCGCCGAGAAGACGCCGACCGCGAACCCATCACCACTATCAGACAAGCCCTTCCTTGCGATTTTCGCAATCGGTCCGTAGGCTCTTCCCATGGCCGGGGAAACTGCAGCACGTGTACGTCAGCTGATCGCGGAGAGCGGCCTCACCCAAGCGGAATTCGCCGTCAGAGCCGGCCTCGACGCCCCGAAGATGTCGAAGTCGTTGTCGGGCGTCAGACGATTCACCTCCCTCGACCTGGCCCGGATCGCCGACCTGTGCGGGGTGTCCGTCGACTGGCTGCTGGGTGCCGCCTCGATCACCCCCTCGATCGCCGCACGGACGGCCACCACCCCTCTCTCCTCCGCCGAGGAGGCCATCCGCGAGGCCGAGCGTCTCGCGCGGATCCGCGCCGACCTCGCCTACCTCGGCTACCGCCAGGAGGTCGCACGCCTGGAGCCCGCCCAAGCGGCCGGCTCCGTCCCGGCCCATGACCGCGACCTCGCCGCACGCGCCACGGCTCACGCCGCCGAGAAGGGCATCGAACTGTGGCGGTGCCAGGACCTCGCGAGCGCGGTGGAAGCGGCTTTCGGGGTAGACGTCCGGATCCACCGCCTGCCCGACGGCTTCGACGGGCTGTCCTGGTCCGACGGCGACACCTCGTTGATCGTGGTGGGCACCTCGGAGATTCCCGCCCGGCAGAGGTTCACCATCGCCCACGAGCTCGGCCACCTCCTCGCGAGAGACGACCAGGGCCTCCACCTCGACGTGAACCTCCACGACGCCGAGCACCGCCGCAAGCCCACCGAGAGGCGCGCGAACGCCTTCGCGGCCGAGCTGCTGCTGCCCGCCACGATGCTGCGCGAGAGAGCCGGGCAGCTCACCTGGTCGCTGGAGACCTTCGCACGGCTGGCGTGCGAGCTGTGGGTGTCACCGAGCACCCTCGCCTGGCGGCTGTTCAACCTCCAGCTCATCGACAAGAGCCGATGCGACTCCTTCCGGACCCTGACGACCTGGGATGCCGCCCGCAAGGCGGACGCGGTCGAGGCGCTCGGCGAATGGATCCAGCTCGCCTCCCGTCCACGCATCCCCGCGCCGCTGGTGCGCACGACGTTCCATGCGTACGCCGACGGGAAGACGACGCTCCGGCCGTACGCGAACCTGATCGGCGTCGACACCGACACGCTGCGTGAGGCGATCAGCGGCATGAGAGAGGATCCCCCGCTCCAGCCATGACCTGGTACTGGTTCCCTGACAACACCGTGCTGTGCAACTTCGCCTCGGTGGACAGCCTCTCGCTCCTCCAGCGGATCCTGCGCGAGCGAGGCCGCTGGACGGAAGCGATCGCCTACGAGGCTAGGCGATCTGCCCGCTTCTACCCTGATCTGGACAAGGTGGCGAGCGAAGGATGGCTCGGTGCGCCCATCGAGATCGATGATGAGGCAGAGGCCGAGCACGTCGAGCGGATTCGACGCGTCGTGTTCGGCGGCTCAGCGAGCGAGCCACTGAAACACCTAGGGGAAGCGCAGACCTGCCACATCATCCGCAACTGGGCAGCCTATGCCGGCTCCTACTGGATCACCGATGATCGCGACGCCCTCGAGTACGCGCGTCGCATCGGCATCACCGCCCGCGACACGGCCGATCTCATCAGCGAGGGCATCACCGACGGCTGCTGCACCCGTCATGAGGGGTACCGGCTCCTTCACCTCATGCGGGCGAAGGGCAGGAACCTTCGTATCCCGCCGAACCAGATGCGGCTCTGACCTCTCCCCGCGCGCCTGTGCCCAGGCTTGCGAAGGACGCGTCCCCCGTAACTGTCGGGCCTGATCAGTAGCGTGGCCGCATGCGTGTGGACGGGCCCGACCGGGTCATGTTGCGGGCGGCTCTGCTGGATGCGCGCAGGGCGGAAGCCGAGTTCGACGGCGCGTGCGCCTGGCTGGAGTCGGCCATGAAGGGGCCGATGGATCCGCTCGGAGCCGAGGTGTGGGTGCTGGACGAGAGCTTCCGGGAGGTGTTGCTGGTGCGGCACCGCCGGCGGGGCTGGGTGCCGCCGGGCGGGCGGGTGGAGCCTGGGGAGAGCCCGCGAGAGGCCGCTCGCCGCGAGTTGTACGAGGAGACGGGGGTCCGCGTCGAGTTACTGGACGTTCCGGCGGCGGTGGCGGTGCGGTCCTACGATCCCGGTCTTGGTCTCACGCTCGGCCTGTCCTACGGGGCCGTCGTGCGCCGGTCGGTGCCGTTGGTGGAGGAGTGCGGGCAGCCGGTGGCCTGGGTGCCTCTCTCGCACGACTGGGAGGGGGTGTTTCCGGAGGATCGTGCGCGCATCCGTGAGTACGCGAGGCGGAGGGCGGGAGCGTGACGCGCGCCCGGTACAACCGTAGCGGCGAGGGGGCGCGTAACTCCTCGGCGGGGAACACCTTCTGCTCGGGGAAACGTGCCCGGCAGGCGGGCTCCGCATGGCGGTCGAGCTCGTCGTCGGGCACCTGGGGCGGCCGTGGCCCACAGGGAGACGGCCTGGGCGCCGCCCCCTACCGGCACGGTGGAGTCGAAGATCACCATGCTGATCTCGGGGCGAGATCTCCTCACCGGACTCGCACCACTCACGCAACCTCGCCGAACAGGACCTCCCGCGTCTCTCCGGGCTCATCCTCCCGTGCGGGCCGATCGGGTGCCAAGACCCCGGCCCCCTGCGCCGCGCGGCCCGACGGTTCGGGCGCTAGATCAACTTCTTAGAAAATATGTGCGATTTCATGCCGGACTTTACCGCTCGGACCCGGGCGACTTTCTCTCGCGGGGACACCTATCGGGTACGTCACATTCCGTGGTTATTCGCAGTGATGTCGCCGCGCATTCGGGGCGAGGCGGGCTGAATTGCGCAACAGCTATCAGCGGCCCGTAACGTGCGGGAGGGCGGGCACGGCGGGCCCACGGGGGACCGTGTGCAGGCCGCACCCCCTGCCGCCCCAGGGTCGAGAATCAGAAGAATACTCACATCCGGACAGCGACTTGTTAATGCCTTCTGGAAAGACTTCGTATTCAGCTCTGACGTCGGCGGCTACGATAGGCCCATGAAACGCTATTTTCGACACGAGGCTGAATCCGATTTGGGCGAGGGAATCGCATACCTCGAGTTCGACGGGCAGTGGGTGAGCCGCCAGTTGGAGATTTACGAAGACGGCGTTTTCAGGGGCACCGCGAGCGATTCTCCCGACATGATGACCGACCAGCCGCTGGAGGAGCTGGGGCTCACGGAGGAGCACGAGATCAGCGCGGAGGAGTTCAACGAGGCGTGGCAATCAGCATCTGACCTGACGTGACGGCCCCAGGTCGTGGTTGGTGATGGCCTCAGTCGTGATTGGCGATGGCCTCGCGCCGTCGCTCGTGACGGCGGCTGCTCGCGGCGCATTCACTCGCGACCTGCCGCATGACCTGCCCGAACGGCCCGCCCGAACCACCTGCGCGAACGGCCTGCGCGGACGGCGTGCGCGAACGGCCTGCCGCGCGATTTGCCCCACAGCCTGCCGCGTGACCTGCATACGAGGTGGCGGCAGGCTGGAGGCAGAGATGAGCCGGCTTGGGCTCAGGCGACGACGGCTGCTCGGCGAGCAGCATCCGCGCCATCGACTCAGGCGACGACGGTTGCCCGCCGAACCCGGGCCGCCGCCGGGAAAGGGTCAGGTGCCGAAGTCGCGGTGGCGCAAGGCGAGCAGGCCCGCAGCTGTCAGGAGGGCCGTGATCGCGAGCAGCGCCGTCACCGGGACGAGCGGGAACGCGGTGGCGAGCATGGCGTTGGGGATGTAGTGGAACGGCTCGGCCGGGCTGCCGCCCCACAGCCCGTACAGCGGCCCGACCACCTGGCCGAGGCCGGTGGTCAGGATCCACGCGAGCCACACGATCACCACCGCGGCCCGTGGCAGGAGGCCATACGCCAGCAGGCACACCGCCCCCACGCACCACGCCGCCGGGACGGTGCTCAGCGCGCCCGCCAGGTAGGCCGGGGCGTCGGTGAGCAGGTGGCCGGCGGCCAGGGAGTAGATCACGCCGAAGGCGAGCCCGGCCACGGCCATCAGGGCCGCCGTGCCGAGCGCGGTCACGAGGAGGTGGCCGGACGCCCAGCGCAGGCGGGTCATGGGGGTGGCGTGCAGGGCCTCGGCACGTCCGGACGTCTCCTCCGCCCGTAGCCGGACGATCATGAGGACCGGGTAGAGGGCGACGGCGTAGGCGATGATCAGGATCAGGTACCAGAGGTAACCGGCGACCATCTTCTCGCCCGCGGCGATGCCGAGGAAGTGGGTGATGTTGTCGACGATGATGCTGGGCCGGGAGACCAGGTCGCGGGCGGGCGCGGTCAGCGCGCCCCCGAGCAGGGCGAAGACCGCCACCCCCGCCAGCCATTTGAGCAGGAGCGCGCGGTGCAGCCGCCAGGCCAGGCTGACCGGGCCGCGCAGCCCGGGGGCCGACTCGCGGCCCGGGCGCTCGGGCAGCAGGCCGGAGCCGAGGTCGCGGCGGGCGAGCAGCCGGTACGCGGCCCCGTACAGGATCGCCGACACCAGCACGCAGACCCCCAGCAGCCACCACCGCTCGCTCTGGTACGGCTCCACCAGGTGGACCCAGCCCACCGGCGACAGGTACTTCAGCCACGCCTGCCCGGACACGTCGGCCGCGAAGCGCAGCACGTAGGCGGCGCCGAGGGCGGTCAGGGCGATCACGGTCGCGGCGTGGGCGTTGCGGGAGAGCTGCGCGGCGACGGCCGCGATGCCGCCGAACATCCAGCCGGCGACCGCGATGCCGCCGCCGTAGGTGAGCGAGCCGGCCGGCTCCAGCCCTACCCCGATCAGCGCGGCGGCGGTCAGCGCGCCGCCGATCAGGCTGGTCCCGCCGGCGACCAGCAGCGCGGCCGTCAACGGGGCGGCCCGGCCGATCCGGCCGGCCAGGACCAGCTCGCTCCGGCCCGCGTCCTCCTCCTTGCGGGTGTGGCGGATCACGGACATCAGGGCCGCCAGCGCGCTGGCGAGGTAGAGGAAGCCGCCGCTGCGCCAGGTGGCGAGCACGTCGAGGCGCGGCTCCACGACGCCGCCGCCGATCGCGCGCAGGAACGGGTTGCCGGCGATGACCTTGAGGTAGGTGAGCTTGAGCTCGTACGTGCCCATGTTCCGGTTGATGTAGGCGACCATCACCAGGGACAAGGACACGATCAGCAGGATCCACCAGGGGGCGATGCCTCGTTCGCGGCGCAGGGCGAGGCGGGCGAGGGTGCCGGTGCCGAGGGTGGCGTTCATCGGGCCTCCCGGCACCGGGCGAGCGGTCCGTTCACCGTGACCAGCTCCTGTTCATGGGTATAGCCGACTGTTCTGGTGAACAGGAGGCTATACCCACGTATAGCGCGCGACAAGGCGGGCCTCACCTCCGCACGTTCAGGCCGGGGTCACCTGCCAGGTGACGCCGTGCGAGGTGAGGTGGTCGAGGAAGGACGCCGGGTCGAACGCCTGCGCCGGCGTCACCGCCCCCGCCGGTGCACCGTCCGCGACCAGGCGGCGCGCACCCTCGACGGCGATCACCGCGGTCATCCCGTAGGGGTCGAGCCCCGTCACCCAGCCCCGCGCCCGCTTCCCGCCCGCGCCACCGGAGCCGTCAGCACCGCCTGCACCGCCCGCGCCGTCCGGGCCGGTCGCCTCGGCCAGCATCAGCCAGCGCGAGGCCCGCCTGGCCGCCTCGTCCGGGATCTCGGGGACGCTCGCCACGACGTCGGGCGTCAGCGCCGAGAACATGGCCGCCACCTCGGTCCGGATCGCGCTGCGGACCCGCCCCGCCCGCACGTGCCTCGGGACGGTGACCACGCCGGGCAACGCGAACACGGCGACGGCCACCTGCCCGTCCTCCCCGGGAACGGCGAGGGACGCGCCCTCGTCGAGACCGTCCGGGTGCCAGGTCCCGTCCGTGTACGCCAGCGGCTCCTCCCCGAGCACCGCCGCCATCGACCGCGCGGTCCCCCGCGAGGCGGCCCCGGGCCCCCGCAGGTCCGCCACCAGCACCTCGGCCACGGCGACACCTCCGGACGAGCCGATGGTGCCGGCCCGCTCGGCCACCAGGTGCGCGATCATGTCCCCCGGCCCGCCGTCGTCGGCCAGCCCCGGCACGACCGTGACCCCGGCCCGCACGGCGTCCTCGTGCGCCTCGTCGAGCACCCGGCCGATGTACCGCTGCTCCCCCGAGGTGTCCACGTAGTGCGCTCCGGCGGCGATCGCGGCCCGGATGACCGGCTCCCCCAGCACCGTGAAAGGCCCGGCACAGTTGATCACCACCGGGCAGTCCCGGAACGCCTCCGCCAGCGCGTCCGGCTCGTCGAGCCCGGCCACCCGGATCTCCTCGCCGGCCTCGGCGACGCTCCGCAACCGCGACTCGGACCTCCCGACGAGCACCGGCGTGAACCCGCGCCGCCGCACCTCCGCCACCGTGAGCCGTCCGGTGAACCCGCTGGCTCCATGCACTGCGACCTTCATCGTCTCCTCCTCAACCGCCTTGATCGACGCAGCTCACGCTAGGAGGAGGAGCGGCGGGTGCCCATGTCCGGCGCTCCGCCCGCCATGTCCGATCGTCCAGCAGCACCCCGCCAAGCGATACCGTTCGGACATGGACGTGCTCAGCGACGCCATCTCCGCCATGCGCACAGGGCGGCCGCACGCCTCGCGCACCCGCCTGCACGGCCCCTGGGGCATGCGGTTCCAGCCGCAGCAGGGCGCCGGGTTCCACGTGATCCTGCAAGGCTCGTGCTGGCTGCTGCCCGCCTCAGGGGAGCCGGTGCACCTCGGGGTGGGCGATGTGGTGTTCCTGCCGCGCGAGCTGGGTCACGGCCTCGCGGACGCGGTCACCACGCCGCTGGTGGAGGCCGTCCCCGAGTACGAGGACGGCTCCCCCATCGGCAGCCTGCACCGCGACGGCCCCGGCCCGCTGACGGAGATGTTGTGCGGGGCGTACCGGCTGGACCAGTCGAGGCTCCACCCGCTGCTGACCGAGCTGCCCGACGTCATGCACATCCCGGCCAGCATCGGCCGCCACCCGTCCCTGAGGGGCGCGATCGAGCTGCTCGGACGCGAGCTCCAGTCCATGCAGGACGCGGGGTTCGAGACCGCCACGTCGGCGCTGCTCGACGTCCTGCTCGTATACGTCCTGCGCGCCTGGTACGACAGCCGGCCCGGCGACGAGGCCACCGGCTGGGGCGCGGCGCTGCGGGATCCGGCGGTGACGGCGGCGCTGCGGGCCATCCACCAGCATCCGGCGACACCGTGGACGGTGCAGTCGCTGGCGGCCCGGGCGGGGCTGTCGCGGGCGGCGTTCGCGCAGCGGTTCGCGGGCAAAGTGGGGGCGCCGCCGCTGGCGTACCTGACGTGGTGGCGGATGACGACGGCGGCGCGGCTGCTGCGCGAGACCGACCTGCCGCTGCGGTCGGTGGCGGAGCGGACGGGGTACGCGACGGAGTTCGCGTTCGCCAAGGCGTTCAAGCGGGAGTTCGGCACCGCACCGGGCCGCTACAGAAGCAGCGGCGGCACATCAGGCTGATCACCCCCTGGCGCTCGACTCTCACTGTGCGCGATCATTCACGCACGGAAAGTGAGGTCACCATGCTCATCGCCGCCATCGGCCTGCTCATCGCCGGAACGTTCGCCGCGCTCGCGGCCCTCGCCGCGTACGTCGCCAACCGCCGCATCCCCGCCCAGACCCGCCAGGACTACCGCGACGGCAGCGGGGTGATCACCGGCATCGTCGGCACCCTGTTCGCGGTCAGCATCGGCCTGGTCGTGGTCGCCGCGTGGAACCAGGTCAACACCGCCACCGAGACCAGCGCGACCGAGGCCAGCAACCTGACGGACGTCTACTGGTACTCGCGCACGCTGCCCGCCCCGCAGCGCGTCGCCCTGCAGACGCTCGCCGGTAACTACACCACCACGGTCATCCGCGAGGAGTGGCCTCTCATGGCCGAGGAGCACCGCCTGTCGCCGAGCGCCTGGCGGGCCTCGGAGCAGCTGCGCGCGTTCTTCCAGACCGTCCAGCCGGACGGCAGCGGCCCCTCGGCCCGCTACGGGCAGGCGCTGAGCCGCATGCAGGCCGTCCTGGACGCGCGCCGCTCGCGCGCCCAGATGGCCGACACCGGCGTGCCGCCGCTGCTGTGGGTGGCGCTGGCGACCTGCGGGCTGGTCGCGCTGCTGCCCTCGATCCTGTGCGGCAGCGCCAACCGGAAAGTGCACATCACCATGGCGGCGGCCGTGGGCGGCATGGTGGGGCTGGTGCTGTTCCTGGTCTACCAGCTCGACTTCCCCTTCAGCGGCGGCATCTCGATCACGCCGGCCGCCTTCGAGCAGGCGCTCGACCGCTTCGCCAGCATCCGCGCTCTTGGAGCCGGCTAGACCTGGTTGGGGATCGCCCCGCCGTAGCGCCGGTCGCGCTTGGCGTAGATCTCGCACCCCTCCCACAGGTCCCGCCGGTCGAAGTCGGGCCACAGCCGGTCGAGGAAGACCATCTCGGCGTAGGCGGACTGCCACAGCAGGAAGTTGGAGAAGCGCTGCTCCCCCGACGAGCGCAGGAACAGGTCGACCGGCGGGATCTCGGGCTCGTCGAGGTAGCGGGCGAACGTCTTCTCGTTGACCTTCGACGGCTTGACCCGCCCGGCCGCGATGTCCTCGGCCAGCTTGAGCGCGGCGTCGACGATCTCGGCCTGCCCGCCGTAATTGACACAGAACTGCAAGGTCAGCGTGCGGTTGGACGTCGTCATCTCCTCGGCGGTCTGCAGCTCGGAGATGACGCTCTTCCACAGCCGGCCGGGCCGCCCGGCCCAGCGCACGCGCACGCCCATCGCGTTGAGCTCGTCGCGCCGCCGCCGGATGACGTCGCGGTTGAAGCCCATGAGGAAGCGCACCTCGTCGGGCGAGCGCTTCCAGTTCTCCGTGGAGAACGCGTACGCGCTCAGGTAGGGGATGCCCAGCTCGATGGCGCCCTCGATGACGTCGAACAGCGACGACTCGCCGGCCTTGTGCCCCTCGGTGCGGGGCAGGCCGCGGGCCTTGGCCCAGCGGCCGTTGCCGTCCATGACGATCGCGACGTGCCGGGGCACCAGCTCGCGCGGGATGGGCGGCGGGGTCGCCCCCGACGGGTGGGGGGACGGAGGTCGTACGTTCACGCGGGCTCCCTTTCGACGTGTCGGAGAGAGCGTATTCCGTGTTCGAGGTGCCATTGCAGATATGCGGCGACCAGGCCGCTGCACTCGCTGCGGTGGCGCGACTCGGAGGCGTCGGCGGTGGCCCAGTCGCCGCGCAGCAGCGCCGTCATGAGCCCGATCGTCTCGCCGGCGGGCACGGCCGAGCCGGCCGGCTTGCACGCCCCGCACACCACGCCGCCCGCGACGATGGCGAACGCCCTGATGGCCGGCGCCTGGCACTTGGCGCACGCCTCGAGCGCGGGAGCGTAGCCGGCCACGGCCAGGGAGCGCAGGAAGTAGGCGTCGAGCACCAGCCTGGCCTCGTGGCCGCGGTCGGCGAGCGTGCGCAGCCCGCCCACCAGCAGCAGGAACTGCCGCAGCGCGGGCTCCTTCTCGCCGTGCGTGAGCCGGTCGGCGGTCTCCAGCATGGCGCTGCCGGCGGTGTAGCGGGGGTAGTCGGCGGCCAGCGCCTCCCCGTAGGGCCTGATCGTCTCCGCCTGGGTGACGACGTCGAGCGTGCGGCCGGTGTGCAGCTGCAGGTCGACGTGCGTGAACGGCTCCAGCCTGGCCCCGAAGCGCGACTTCGTGCGGCGCACGCCGCGCGCCACCGCCCGGATCTTGCCCGTGCGCTTGGCCAGGATCGTGACGATGCGGTCGGCCTCACCGAGCTTCTGGGTGCGTAGCACCACGCCTTCGTCACGGTAGAGACTCACTCGCACATCTTACGGCCGACCTGTATACCGGCGGACGGAACGTTACGGGCATGCTCGTGTGACGCGACTTTGCGTCACTCTCACTAGACTTTGACCCCTGTCCCCGCATTACCCGTTGTTCAACCCCCCGCTACCGCCTCGAAAGGGAGTCATGACCCGCGTGGTCCTGCTGGGCGCCTCGCCCGGCCCCGACATCTCTCCGACCGGCCTGAGGCTGGCCGCGCTTTCCGGCAATCCGTCCGTGTCCGAACGGCTGCGCAGCCAGCTCACCTCCATGGATCCGCGCTTCGCCACGATCCCGACGGACGACGTGGCGTCCGCGCTGCGCGCCCTGGCCGACGTCGCCGAGCAAGCAACGGAGAGCCTGTTCATCATCCCTGAGAACTCTGTCGTCCACGACGAGCTGATCTACCAGATCACCAAGTCCAAGCGCGGTGCGCTGGCGCTCGTCGCGAAAGAGCCGCGGGTGGGGGTGACGGAGGACAACGGCCTGGAGGAGAACGGCCCCGAGGACAACGCCGCCGAGGATCGCATCCCCATCGACGAGGCCGAGCCCGAGATCGGCATGAACCGCGTCGAGGGCCTGCCGGTGCGCCTGCGTGTCGGCAAGTCGCGCGTCGTCTCGGTGGGCACCGCCAACCACGCCGTGACCAGGCCGAACGCGGTGGCGCTCGGCCCCCTGCACATCAGCGCGCGCAACGCGCCGCGGCTGGCCGAGACGTGCCGCGAACTGGCGGCGATGGCCGACCGGTTCGGCGCCGACGACGACCTGGTGCAGCTCGTCGTGTTCGGTCTGGTGCGCAACGGCGTGTCGGTCGGCATCAGGGGCCGGCGCGACCTGTTCTACCGCCGGGTCACCACCCAGGAGGAGGTGAACGAGGCCGGCGCCGAGATGGCCGGGATGGACGAAGACCGCTCCCGCCTGAACAACGCCGTCAAGGGCGCCGACGGCTTCTTCACCACGTTCTTCGTCTCCACCTACTCCCGCTACATCGCCCGCTGGGCCGCCCGCCGCGGCCTGACGCCGAACCAGGTGACGCTGATCTCGATCACGCTGGGCGTGGCCGCGGCCGCCTGCTTCGCCACCGGCGAGCGCCCGTGGATGGTGCTGGGCGGCGTGCTGATCTACTTCGCCTTCGTCTTCGACTGCGTCGACGGGCAGGTCGCCCGGTACGCCCGCAAGTTCGGCGTGCTGGGGGCCTGGCTGGATGCGACGTTCGACCGGTTCAAGGAGTACGTCGTCTTCGCGGGCCTGGCCGTCGGCTGGGTGGTCTCCGGCAACGGCGACGAGATCTGGATCCTCGCGCTGGCCGCGTTGAGCCTGCAGTCCGTCCGCCACCTGCTCGACTTCTCCTTCGGCGTCGCCAACCGCCGCAAGCCCCCGGCCCCGCTGCCCACGACCCCGCTCGACGCCCCCGACGACCGCGACCTGCGCCAGAAGCTGACCGCCCGCAAGGTGGAGCGCAGCCAGGGTCTGCGTGGCGTGCTGAAGATGTGGACGAAGGCCGGCAAGTACCGTGTCGTCCACTGGGCGCGTAAGATGATCGTCTTCCCCATCGGCGAGCGCTTCGCGGCCATCGCGATCACCGCCGCCCTCTTCGACGCCCGGATCACCTTCATCACGCTCGTGATCTGGGGCTCCGTCGCCGCCGCCTACACCCTCACCGGACGCCTCATGAGGTCGCTCGTATGATCACCCACCCGCAGGCCATGGCCACCCCCACGCCGGACCCCGACGAGGAGCGCCGCCGCATCCAGACCGCCCGGCTCGTCGCCTACCGCGACGACGGGCCGCTCGCCACCGTCCTGGCCGGCAAGCTCGGCGGCGGTCTGCCGCCCGTGCCCGCCACGCTCGTGGCCCTGCTCGCCGTGGTCGGCGTCACGGTCGCGGGGCTGCTCGACTCCGGCGGCCCCATCCTGCTGCTGCCTGTCGCGATCGTGCTGCTGCTGGTGCTGCCCACGACGCCGCGCGACCACCTGGGCCGCTTCGACTGGCTCACCCCGCCGCTGCTGCGCGCGGCCGAGTTCTTCACCATCATCGCGATCGGCCTGACGGCCGAGGCGCCGAAGTGGCTGCTGTTCGTGCTGGTGTACGTCGTCGGCTACCACACCTACGACACCGTCTACCGCACGCGCCAGAGCATCTGGCCCCCTGCCTGGGTGTTCCGGGCGGGGCTCGGCTGGGAGCTGCGGCTGCTGGTCATCGGGGCCGGGGCGGCGCTGGGCGTGCTGACGCCGGTGCTGGCGGTGCTGACGGCGTACCTGTTCGTGCTGTTCGCGGTGGAGAGCGTGACGAGCTGGGTGCGCCTGGACAAGGCGTCCGCCCAGGCGGGCGCCGACGCCGAGCAGGACCTGGAGGCGTCCCCGGAGGACGCCCTGGAGCAGGCGACGGGGGAGGCCGAGAAGGGCTGAGCCTTCCCCTCCTCGTCATGCGGCGCCGCGCCTTCCGCGCGCGGCGCCGTTCCCTTTTCTCGGGATCTGGAGAGCGCTCTCCCTTCCGCCTGCCTACGTTGACACCCCGTAAAGGCTGTGCTCAGATCTTGGAGAGAGCGCTCTCTAGCACCCCCCAGGAGCGAGCATGACAACACCGAACCGGCGCCGCCTGGCCGCCATGGCCGCCGTCCTCGTGGCACTCAGCGGCCTGCTCATCAAGACGGCGGTCAGCGCCTCGGCCAGCGTGCCGGCCACGCCCTCCGGCTGGTCCCTCGTCTGGTCCGACGACTTCAACGGCTCCGCGAACACGCTGCCCTCGTCCAGCAACTGGATCATCGACACCGGCCACGCCTACCCCGGCGGCCCGGCCAACTGGGGCACCGGCGAGATCCAGAACTACACCTCCAGCACCGCCAACCTCAGCCTCGACGGCTCCGGCAACCTGCGCATCACGCCGCTGCGCAGCTCGTCCGGCGAGTGGACCTCGGCCCGCATCGAGACCAGGCGCGCCGACTTCAAGCCCGCCGACGGGCGCATCCTGCGCATCGAGAGCCGCATCCAGATGCCGAACGTGACCGGGGACGCCGCGCTCGGGTACTGGCCGGCGTTCTGGGCGCTCGGGGCGCCCTACCGGGGCAACTACTGGAACTGGCCGGGCATCGGCGAGTTCGACATCATGGAGAACGTCAACGGCATCAACTCCGTCTGGGGCGTGCTGCACTGCGGCGTCAACCCGGGCGGCCCCTGCAACGAGACCACCGGCCTGGGCGCCAGCCGCGCCTGCCCCGGCTCCACCTGCCAGTCGGCCTACCACACCTACCGCTTCGAGTGGGACCGCAGCGTCAGCCCCAACCAGCTGCGCTGGTACGTGGACGGCCAGCAGTTCCACAGCGTCAGCCAGTCGCAGTTCGACGCCACCACCTGGAGCAACATGACCGGCCACGCCGGCTACTTCCTGCTGCTCAACGTGGCGATCGGCGGCGCGTTCCCCAACGCGCTGGGCGGCTCCACCCCGACCGCCGCCACCGTCCCCGGCCGGCCGATGATGGTCGACTACGTGGCGGTCTGGCAGAGCGGTGGCGGCGGCACCGACCCCACCACCCCGCCGGGCGGCGTGGACGCCCGCTCGACGATCCAGGCCGAGCGCTACCAGGCCCAGTCGGGCACGATCACCGAGACCACCACCGACTCGGGCGGCGGCCAGAACATCGGGGCGATCTCCAACGGCGACTGGCTGCGCTACGACGGCGTGGACTTCGGCTCGACGCCCGCCACCCAGTTCAGGGCCAGGGTGGCGTCCGGGGCGGCGGCCGGGGTGAGCGGGCTCGTGCAGGTCCGCCTCGACAGCCCGACGGCCGCCCCCATCGGCGACTTCGCGCTGGCGAACACGGGCGGCTGGCAGAGCTGGCGCACCGTCCCGGCCAACATCTCGGGCGTGACCGGCACCCACACCGTGTACCTGACCTTCTCCTCCGGCCAGCCGGCCGACTTCGTCAACGTCAACTGGTTCACGTTCGCGACCTCCTGACCGGCACGACCAGGACGTTCCGGGGAACAATGGGGCGATGAGCGAACTGCCGGTGATCGACATCGCCCCGCTGCTCCAGGCGGAGGCGGCGGACCCAGGCAAGCGGGCCGTCGCCGACGCCATCGGCGCCGCCTGCCGGGAGCACGGCTTCTTCTACGTCTCGGGCCACGGCGTGCCGCCCGCGCTCATCGAGCGGCTGGACGCGGCGAGCCGGCGCTTCTTCGCGCTGCCCGAGCCCGTCAAGGACGAGATCTCGATGGCACGCGGCGGCCGGGCCTGGCGGGGCTTCTTCCCCGTCGGCGGCGAGCTGACCTCAGGGCGGCCCGACCTGAAGGAGGGCATCTACTTCGGCGCCGAGCAGCCGCCGGGCGACCTGCCCCTGCACGGGCCGAACCTGTTCCCGGCCCAGGTGCCGGAGCTGCGGGAGGCGGTTCTGGAGTACCTTCCCGCGATGACGCGGGTCGGGCAGGCGGTGATGAGCGGCATCGCGCTGAGCCTGGGGCTGGCGGAGGACTACTTCCGGACGGGATACACGGCCGATCCCACCATCCTTTTCCGGATATTTCACTATCCGCCGGGGCCCGCCGACGACCCCGACACCTGGGGTGTCGGCGAGCACACCGACTACGGGCTGTTGACGCTGCTCCTCCAGGACGGCAACGGCGGCCTCCAGGTCCGTACGGCCACCGGCTGGATCGAGGCGCCCCCGGTGCCGGGCACGTTCGTGTGCAACATCGGCGACATGCTCGACAAGCTCACCGGCGGCCGCTACCGCTCGACCCCGCACCGCGTCCGCAACCGCAGCGGCAACGAGCGCCTCAGCTTCCCGTTCTTCTTCGACCCCGGCTGGGACAGCGAGGTGCCGCCCCTTCCCTACGCCGGAGGGCAGCGGTGGGACGGCCAGGTGGACTTCACCGGCACCTACGGCGAGTACCTGCTGTCGAAGGTGTCCAAGGTCTTCCCGCACCTGTTCGAGCAGCAGCAGCTCTAGGCCGACTCCCGGACGACGAGCCGGGTGGGCAGCACCACGGACGTCGTGTGGCGGCCCTCCAGCCGCGACAGCAGCAGCCGGGCCAGCGCCAGCGCCTGGTCGGCGACCGGGACGCGGACGGTGGTGAGCGCGGGCGTGGTGGCCGAGGCGGCGTCCACGTCGTCGAAGCCGACCACCGCCAGGTCGTCGGGCACCCGCCGGCCCAGCTCGCGGGCCGCCTGGAGGGCGCCGATGGCGAGCTGGTCGGTGGCGGCGAAGACGGCGTCGAGCGACGGCGCCTCGGTGAGCAGCCGCCGGGTGGCGGCGGCGCCCTCCGCGCGGGTGAGGTCGCCGGCCGGGGCCAGGTGCGGGGTCAGGCCCGCGCGCTGCAGCGCCGTCCGGTGCCCGGCCAGCCGGTCCTGGACGGTGACCAGGTCCGTGGGGCCGCAGACCATGCCGATGCGGCGGCGCCCCCGGGCGAGCAGGTGCTCGGTGGCCGCCACGGCGCCGCCGGCGTTGTCCACGTCCACGTACGGGACGAGCGAGGCGATCGGCGGCTTGCCCAGCAGCACGAGCGGCACGCCGGTGCGGGACAGGCGCTCGGCCAGGGTGTCGCCCCGGTCGGGCGGCAGCAGCACGACGCCGTCGGCGAGCCGGGCCTCGACGTGCGCGGCGATGCGGCGGTGGCTCTCGGCGGTGTCGGCGAGCATGAGCGTGATCTGCTTGCCGGCACCCTCCAGGAGGCTGGTGACGTACTGGACGACGGCGGAGGTGAGCGCGTCCGCGCCCTGCCGGGGGACGGACAGGACGAGGGCGACGGCGTTGGTGCGGCGGGTGACGAGGCTGCGGGCGGCCAGGTTGGGCACGTAGCCGAGCTCGTTGACGGCGCGCATCACGGCGGTGCGGACCTCGGGGCTGACCGACGACTCGCCGTTGACGACGCGGGAGACCGTCGCCCTGGACACGCCGGCGCGGGCGGCCACCGTCTCCAGGGTGGGGCGGCGCGGCCGGGTCTCGGCGAGCCCGTTGCGGCGGATGACGTCGCGGTACCACAGGGCGCTGTCCTTCATGCGCCGCCGCTGGGTGGCGAAGTCGACGTGCACGAGGCCGAACTTGCGCTGGTAGCCGTCGGACCATTCGAGATTGTCGAGCAGCGTCCAGACGAGATATCCGCGCACGCGGGCGCCGTCGTCGATGGCGGCGCGCAGGGCACGCAGATGTTCCTCGATGAAGCTGATGCGCTCGACGTCGTGAATGCCGTCGCCGGTCACCACGTCGACGAAATCGGCGCCGTTCTCGGTGACCATCAGATCGAGGCCGGGATATTCGCGGGAAATGCGGCCGAGAAGCAGGGAAAGGCAGTTGGGGACGATCGGCCAGCCCATGGCGGTGACCGCCGTGGGAATGGTGCAGAACAGAATGCCCTCGCTGCCGGGATAGGCGGGGTCGGCGGGCTCGCTGGGCTGCGCCTGGACGACGAGCGGGGTGTAGTAGTTGACGCCGAGCAGGTCGAGCGGCTGCGCGATGGTCTCCAGGTCGCCCTCGCGGACGTGGCCGAGGCCGGCGTGCCGATCGATGACGGGCAGCAGTTCCGCCGGGTACGCGCCGCGCAGCGCCGGCTCCAGGAACTGCCGGTTGGCCAGGGCGTCGATCCGGGCCACGGCCGCCGCGTCCTCCTCCGACAGCTCCCTGCCGAAGTCGCTGACCTGGGCGGGCGTCATGACGGGCGCGATGTTGAGCACGAGGCCGACCTTCTCGGCCCCGGCCGCGCGCAGCGCCTGGACGGCCAGGCCGTGGCCGAGCAGCATGTGGTGGGCGGCGCGGAAGGCGTCGGCGGCCGACTTGCGGCCGGGGGCGTGCACGCCGGAGCCGTAGCCGAGGAAGGCCGCCACCCACGGCTCGTTCAGCGTGAACCAGGTGTCCACCCGGTCGCCGATCCGGTCGTGGACGGCGGCGGCGTACTCGGCGAAGCGCTCGGCGGTGTCGCGGGCCGGCCAGCCGCCGCGATCCTCCAGCGCCTGCGGCAGGTCCCAGTGGTAGAGGGTGGCGTAGGGGGTGATGCCGGCGGCGGTCACCTCGTCGAGCAGCCGGTCGTAGAAGTCGAGGCCGGCCGCGTTCGGCTTGCCGCGCCCTTCCGGGAAGACGCGCGCCCAGCTCACCGAGAACCGGTAGGCGGCCATTCCCAGCTCTTTCATCAGCCGCACGTCGTCGGGATACCGGTGGTAGTGGTCGCACGCCTCCGCCCGGTCCGCGGAAAAGGTGTCCCAAATGGACGGCAGGCGGCCGTCGGCGGCGGTGGCCCCCTCGATCTGGTAAGCCGACGTCGAAACTCCCCACACGAAGTCTTCGGGGAAGCTCGTGATGCTCATGCTGGCGGATGCCTTTCGGTCACGATTGTCGCGCCCAGTCTCCCGCGCGCCACTCGTCGCGCGCCAGCCTGGCCAGGCTGTATACAGAGCGCGTGGAACTGGACCGGCTCGATCGTGACATCATCGCGGCTCTCGTGGACGACGCGCGCCAGACCTATGCCGACATCGGGCAGCAGGTGGGGCTGAGCGCGTCGGCGGTGAAACGGCGGGTCGACCGGCTGCGCGAGACGGGGGCGATCACGGGGTTCAGCGCGCGGGTGTCGCCGCAGGCGCTCGGCTGGACGACCGAGGCCTACGTCGAGCTGTTCTGCCAGGGCAAGACGAAGCCGTCGGACATCGCGCTGGCCGTAGCCAGGTTCCCCGAAGTGGTGGCGGCGGCCACGATCACGGGCGAGGCGGACGCGCTCCTGCACATCAGGGCGACGGACGTGCGGCACGTGGAGCGGGTGATCGAGCGCATCGCGGCGATGGCGTTCGTGGTGCGGACGAAGAGCTCCATCGTGCTGTCGAGGCTCGTCGACACACCGCCGGGCGCGGCCGTGGCGCAGCCGCGCAACGAATCCACCGCTTCGGGCTGAGAGACGCAACAGACCCGCGCGAACACGCAATGTCAACCCCTGGCCTGCGCAAACACCGATTCCTAGGCTGTCCTCATCCCCTGCGATGAGGGGGTTTTCCCTGCTTGAGAGCCGATGGAGTGCTGCATGCCCAAACACTTCCTCATGTGCCGTCCTGAGTACTTCACGGTCGAGTACGCGATCAACCCGTGGATGCATCCCGAGGCCGGCGCGGACCGCGACGTGGCGGTCCGGCAGTGGGAGGGCCTGAAGGCGGCGTACGAGGAGCTCGGCCACGAGGTCAGCCTGATCGACCCGATCGAGGGGCTGCCCGACATGGTCTTCGCCGCGAACGGCGCCCTGGTCGTGGGCGGCCGGGCCTACGGCGCCCGCTTCGCCTACCCGCAGCGCGGCCCCGAGGGCCCCGCCTACCTGCGCTGGTTCGCCGAGCGCGGCTACCCGACGCTGGAGCCGGCGCACGTGAACGAGGGCGAGGGCGACTTCCTCACGCTCGACGACGTCATCCTGGCCGGCACCGGCTTCCGCACGGACGTGGTCGCCCACCAGGAGGCGCAGGAGTACCTGGGCCGCCCGGTGATCTCGCTGACGCTGGTGGACCCGCGCTTCTACCACCTGGACACGGCGCTGTTCCCGCTCGACGGGCGCAACGTCGCCTACTACCCGGACGCGTTCTCGCCGGGCAGCCTCGCGGTGCTGCGCCGCATGTTCCCCGACGCGGTGATCGCGAGCGCGCGCGACGCCGAGGTGCTGGGGCTCAACGCGGTCAGCGACGGCAAGAACGTGGTCATCAACGCCGAAGCGTCCGATCTGCAGTTGGAGCTCAAGCGCCGGGGGTACGAGGTGATCCCGGTCGACCTGTCGGAGCTGCGTAAGGCGGGCGGCGGGCCGAAGTGCTGCACACTGGAGATCAGGGGGGAGAACTGATCATGACCACCAGCGCAGAGCTGATCGAAGTGAGCGAGCGCCGCAGCGCGCACAACTACCATCCACTGCCGGTGGTGATCCACGAGGCGCACGGCGCCTGGGTCACCGACGTCGACGGCAAGCGGTATCTGGACTGCCTGTCCGGCTACTCCTCGCTCAACTTCGGCCACGGCCATCCGAAGATCATCGAAGCGGCGAAGGAGCAGCTCGAACGCCTCACGCTGACCAGCCGCGCCTTCTACCACGACCAGTTCGCGCAGTTCTGCACCGGGCTCGGCGACCTGACGGGCAAGGACATGATCCTGCCCATGAACACCGGCGCCGAGGCCGTCGAGACCGCCATCAAGGTGGCGCGCAAGTGGGGCTACGAGGTCAAGGGCGTCGAGCCCGACCAGGCCACCATCATCGTGATGGAGGGCAACTTCCACGGCCGCACCACCACGATCGTGAGCTTCTCCACCGATCCGGACGCGCACGACAACTTCGGCCCGTACACGCCCGGCTTCCGCGTCGTCCCCTACGCCTCGATCGAGGCGGTGCGGGCGGCCGTCGACGCGAACACGGTGGCGGTGCTGGTCGAGCCGATCCAGGGCGAGGCCGGGGTGCTGGTGCCGCCCGACGGGTACCTGAGCGAGCTGCGGGAGCTGTGCACGTCCGAGGGCATCCTGATGATCGCCGACGAGGTGCAGTCGGGGCTCGGGCGCACGGGGCAGACGTTCGCGTGCGACCACGAAGGGGTCGTGCCCGACATCTACGTGCTGGGCAAGGCGCTGGGCGGCGGGGTCGTCCCGGTCTCGGCCATCGCCGCCGACCGCGACGTGCTCGGGATCATCCACCCGGGGCAGCACGGCTCCACGTTCGGCGGGAACCCGCTGGCCTGCGCGGTCGCGAACGCCGTGATCGAGATCCTCAACACCGGCGAGTTCCAGGCGCGGGCCGCGAAGCTCGGCGAGGTCCTGCACGGGCGCCTGCGCGAGCTGATCGGGCAGGGCGTGCTGGAGGTGCGCGGGCGCGGGCTGTGGGCGGGCGTGGACATCGACCCGTCGATCGGCACGGGGCGGGAGGTGTCGAAGGCGCTGATGAAGCGCGGCGTGCTGGCCAAGGACACGCACGGGTCGACGATCCGGCTGGCGCCGCCGATCGTGGTCTCCGAGGAGGACCTCCTCTGGGCGATCAACCAGCTCGCCGACGCCATCTACGAGCTCAAAACCTCTTAGTTCTACGGCAGAGCCGACCAGGGCCCACCCACCGCACGTGGCTGGGCCCTGTCCAGGGAGACGCTCCTCCGGTTCACGTGGCCGGGCGCCGTAACGGCGCTCACTCGACCATCCGCGTGGTCAACGCGTGGCCACCGGCGAGGGGCCTTCCGTCGGCCGGTCCGCGGCACGCGTCTCGGGCACCGCCGAAGGGGCCGTCTCCTTGGGCACCGGCGACGCGCTCTCGCCCGGCTTGGCCGGCGGCGCGCTCTCCGCAGGCGACGCCACGGGCGAGGCGCTCTCCGTCGGCACGGCGGCCGGCGCGCTTTCCGTCGGCGCGGCCGGCGATGCCACCGGCGCGGCGCTCTCCGTCGGCACGGCGGACGGGGGCATCGGGGCGAGGCTTTCCAAGGGCTGGGGCTGGGTGCAGGTCACGTCGCCCTCCGTGCTCGCCTCCACGTCCGGCAGCCGGTCCACCACCGCGACACCGAGCTGCGCCGTCCACGCCAGCACGCTGCCCTCGGGCGCCTTCGCCTCGGCCGCGTCCACGACCACCTGCCGCTCCCCCATGTAGAGGTAGGTCGCGGGGTCGAAGATGAGCTGGGTGCGCACTCCCCCGTGGTCGAGGCGTTGCAGCGCCGTCCCGGCGCGCCCGGCGGAGTCCTTCACTCCGTCGGCCGTCTCCACCCCGGGGATGCCCTTGATCGCCTCGAACAGCGCCTCCCGCTGCGCCCGGGGCAGGTACGTCTCCAGGAGCAGGTCGCGCCCCTGCCCGAACGCCTCCACGTCCCGGTCGGCGGCCTTGCCCGCCTCCTGCGGGCGGGCGCTGAGCCGGTAGAGCCGCTCGCGCAGGGCGGCGGCGTCGGTGGGCAGGGTGCTGAGGTAGGCGTAGTCGGTGCGGCGCTCGCCGAACTTCTCGGGGCAGGACGGCAGCCCCATGTAGGAGGGGCCGTCCAGCGGCGCCTTCGCCTCCTCGGGCAGCGCCTCGCCAGGCCAGGGCCGGGGTTCGAGGCTCTCGGACATCAGCAGGCCGTTCGCGCTGCCGTCCGTCGACTGCCAGATCTTGCGGTGCGTCCGGTACAGGTACCGCGTCTCCTTGCCGTCGGCGAAGGACTGGGAGGTGTACATCGTCTCGGACTCGACCACGATGAACTGGCCGGGCCGCGGATTCAGCTCGCCCTTCGGCATCTCGACGGCCTGGACGACCGAGGTGGCGGGGCCGCCGGGGCCCTGGTTCGACAGGGCGACGGCGACGCCCCCGACGAGCACGACCGTCACCCCGAACGCGGCGGCGGCCTGCCAGCCCAGCCGCGGCAGGCGAAAGCGGCGCCCGTGCCGCGCCTCCGCCAGCAGCCGCTCACGGGCCCGCGCCCTGGCCTCGGCCCCGTACGGCGGCACGTCCGGGCGTCCCTCTGCGAACTCGCGAATCTCGTCATCCATGCTGGGGCTCCTCTGCGAAGGGGTCGGTGCCGCCGAGCGCCCTGCGTACCTTGACGCGGAGCCGGTGCAGCCTGGACCGGACGGTGCCGACGGGCACGCCGAGGGCGAGCGCCGCCTCCTCATAGGTCAGGTCCGCCCAGGCCAGCAGGAGCAGCAGGTCGCGCTCCGCCGCGCTGAGCCGGGTCAGCGCCCTGGCCAGGCGGGGCTGGAGCTGCTCGGCGGTGACCCGGTCGGCGCTGCGCTCGTCGAACGTGCCGGGGCGCTCGGTGCTCACCCTGGCCATCGCCGCGGTGCGGCGCCGCTCGGCCCTGCGGTGCTGGGCGACGACCTTGGTCGCGATCCCGTAGAGCCAGGGGCGAGCGTCGGGCCAGGCGCCGTCGTAGCGGGCCCGGCCGCGGAAGGCGACCAGGAACACCTCGCCGGTCACGTCGTCGGCCAGCTCGCCGCCGAGGCGGCGCGCCGCGTACCTGTGGATCTCGTCGGCGTGCCGGTCGAACAGCGCCGCGAAGCTCTCGGGGTCGCCGACCGAGCGGCCGATCAGCGTCGCGTCGTCGAGCGTCTCAGGCACATCCTGAACTCCCACCACTTAGCCGGTCCTCTCTTGTGCGGTCACCCTGTTGTTGGCCGCACGTCGGAGGACGGTTCCCATTATTTCGGCAGCCGCCAGACCTGCATCCCCTCGGGAGCCTCGTCCGGCTCGAACCCGGCCGCCTTCAGCTCCGCCGCCAGCACGTCCCCGGCGGGCCAGTGTGCGGTGGAGACCACCTCGTCCTCGCTGATCACCACGCCGCGCTGCCTGATCCGGTAGCGGAAGCGCGAGACGACCCGCTCCCCCTCGGCCGCCACCACCTGCCCGGCCACCTCGTACGTGTGCCTGCCGACCTGGTAGGACCCCATGACGTGGAGCTCGCCCGGCTCGGCGGGCGCCCGGTCGCGCCAGTTGAACAGCAGCCGCCCGCCCGGCGCGAGCTGCCGGCCCAGCACCCGCCACAGCTCGGCCCGCTGGGGGGCGGCGAAGCTCTGCAGCACCGAGATCATCACGACGGCCTCGACCGGCTCGTCCACCTCGGCGTCCAGCGCCCCGCACGGCAGCACGGTCACCCGGCGCAGCAGCGCGGGGTCGGTGGCCAGGCGGGAGACCAGCACCGAGCGCATGCCGAGCGACGGCTCCAGGGCGTAGACCTCGCCGGGGATGGTGCGGGCGATCAGCTCGGTGATCAGGCCGGTGCCGGCGCCGATCTCGGCGACGGCGCCCCGCACGTCCGCGAGCAGCGGGGGCAGCAGCTCGCGGATCGCGGGCACGTGGCCGTCCTCGTGGAAGAGGTCGTAGAAGGGAACGGCCGGTGCGTAGGTGTCCTCGTGCATGCCGATCAGCGTAGGCGGGTGCCGTCGATCGGTTTGACCGCGTCGCCGGTGGAGCCGTACCAGGTGACCTGGTCGGGCAGGTCGAGGGTGGCCAGCGCGTTCTGGAACCAGGGGCCCTTGGTGATCTTCCAGCGGAACGGCGGGCGCGGCACGCCCGCCAGCCGCGCCAGCAGGCTGCCGACCAGCGTGGCGATGGAGAACTGGGTGAACACGTTGGCCCAGCGCAGCATGCGGCTGAGCGGGTTGCGGATGGGCGAGCAGACGATCTGGAAGACCTGGCCCCGGTCGGCCTTGGCCAGGTAGGAGTAGTGCACGTCGCCCGACAGGATCAGCACCGGCTTGCCCAGCCCCATGAGCAGCCGCGCCAGGTCCTCGAACGAGCGGCGGAACGCCGCCCAGTGCTCCAGGTCGATGGCCTGGCGGAACGTCTCGGACCAGCGCCGCACGAGCGGGCCCCACTTGCCGTCGCACAGGGCCTCGTTCCAGTTCTGGACGCCGTGCACGCCCTCGGGCAGCAGGAACGGGATCGACGAGCCGATGATCAGCCGCTCGGCGGGCCGCCGGACCTCCTCCTCCAGCCAGGCCCACTCCCCCGGGTCGAGCATGCGCCGGTCGCCGGGCGTGAGCTGCCTGGCGCAGCGGGTGTCGACCATGATCAGGCGGGCGGTGCCGAGGTCGCGGGAGTAGCTCCAGCGGTTGCTGCTCGGCTCGGCGTCGGCCCGCTCGGCGAACGCGTCGAGCGCCGCCCCGCCGTCGCCGGCCATCAGCTTGGCCAGCAGCTCGTCCTCGGCGCGCTCGGCGGGCGAGAGGTTGCCGAGGTGCTGGTAGACCCAGTACGCCCCGAGCCCCGCGACGACGCGGCGCTGCCACCACGGTGTGCGGGCCATCTGCTCGCGCCAGGGCTGCGAGGTGTTCCAGTCGTCGCGCAGGTCGTGGTCGTCGAAGATCATCGCGGTCGGCACGGTGGACAGCAGCCAGCGGATCTCGGTCTCGGTCCACGCCTGGCGGTAGAGCTCGGCGTACTCCTCGAAGTCGGCGATCTCGCCCTGCGGCTCGGTCGTCCGGCGCGAGCGGATGTAGGCGAGCATGTCGGGTGAGGGGTTGTCGGCGTAGACCTGGTCCCCGAGTAAGACCAGCAGGTCCGGCCACTCCTCCTCGTCCGCCTCCGGCAGGTGCTCGCCGAAGGCGCGCAGGACGTCGTCGCCGTGGCTGCGTACGTGCGCGGCATCGTGCGGCACGCTGGTGCGGCACGATCCGAACGCCAGCCGGCGCACCCCTTCGGGGGGCAGCAGCCGGATCCGGCTCGGCGGGCGACCCGCCATGGGCCAAACCTGCTCCCCGTCGAGCTTCACCGCGTACGACGCGATATCCTGGGACAACTCGACGAGATCCACGATCGCGTAGTGGTGTCCGTGCACGGTGAACGTAGGCGACCGGTAAGACCTGCCATCCGCCTCCACGGTGACCGTGCAGGGCTCGGCGGTCTCCACCCAGATCGAAGCGCTGTCCGAGTCGACGTGTCTCAGCATCGGCCCCACCACCAGTGCGGGCATTCCACTCCTCAATTCGTCGATCCGGCACACTCTCGCTCCGCAAGCCTGCCAGAGTGGCACGGTCCACAGCATCCGATCAGCGGCTTGGATTTCTACCAACAACTAGGCAAGGCCAAACCCCCCGCTCTAGGATGATCGTGACATCAACGCCCAAAAAGGGAAGGCAATGGCGCTTTTCCCGCAAATAGGGCGTCCATACCGGGAGGAACTTCTTCCATGAGCATCATGGTGCCGTCAACGACGCCGGCCCTGATCACCCCGGGCCGCCAGGCCCTCGACTCCGCTCTCCACCAGCTCGACCAGGCCGCCGGCCACCTCGGGCTCGACGACGGGCTCCGCACGATGCTGGCCACGCCGCGCCGCTCGCTGACCGTCTCGGTGCCGGTCCGGCGCGAGGACGGCCGCCTCGACGTCGTCCAGGGCTTCCGCGTCCAGCACAACGTCTCGCGCGGCCCCGCCAAGGGCGGGCTGCGCTTTCATCCCGGCACCGACATCCACGAGGTCACCGCGCTGGCCATGTGGATGACGTGGAAGTGCGCCCTGGTCGGCATCCCGTACGGCGGCGCCAAGGGCGGCGTGGCCATCGACCCGGCCGGGCTCACCACCCGCGAGCTGGAGCGGATGACCCGCCGCTACGTCAACGAGATCCTGCCGCTGATCGGCCCGGAGAAGGACATCCCCGCGCCCGACGTCGGCACCGACGAGCAGACCATGGCCTGGGTCATGGACACCTACAGCGTCAACGCCGGCTACTCCGTGCCCGGAGTGGTCACCGGCAAGCCGATGACGCTCGGCGGCTCGCTCGGCCGCAACGGCGCCACCTCGCGCGGCGTGCAGATCGCGGCCCTGGCCGCGCTCGGCCGCTCGCCCGAGGGCGTCACCGTGGCCGTGCAGGGCTTCGGCAAGGTGGGGGCGCTGGCCGCCCAATACCTGTCCGACGCCGGGTGCAAGGTCGTGGCGGTGTCCGACGTGACGGGCGCCGTGCACCACGCCGGCGGCCTCGACATCGCGCGGCTGCGCGGGCACGCGGCTCAGGCCGGCGGCGTGGCGGGCTTCCCGCAGGCCGACGCGCTGTCCCACGACGACCTGCTGGAGCTCGACGTGGACGTGCTCGTCCCGGCCGCGCTCGAAGGCGTGATCACCGAGGCCAACGCGCCCCGGATCCGCGCCCGCATGATCGTCGAGGGTGCCAACGGCCCCACCACGCCCGAGGCCGACGAGATCCTCGCCGCGAACGGGACGCTCGTGGTGCCGGACATCCTGGCCAACTCGGGCGGGGTGATCGTGTCGTACCTGGAGTGGGTGCAGAACATGCAGGCGTACTCGTGGAGCTCGGGCGAGGTCGAGCTCAAGCTCCGCGACCTCATGCTCGGCGCGTTCTCCGAGGTCACCTCGCTGGCCGCCGAGCGCGGCCTGACGCTGCGGCAGGCGGCGCACGTGATCGGCGTGGGCCGGGTGGCCGAGGCGCACCAGATGCGCGGCCTCTACCCGTGATCCCGCAGAAACTGCTGATCCCGCTGGGTCCGCGACTTTAGTAGCACGGGGCTCGCCCAAGGTTCGATGCCGGGGCGGGCCCCGCGTTGCGATCGTGGAGCCATGAGAGGAATCATCAACGTCGTCGCCGTGATCGCCGTCATCCAGGGGCTCGTCGGGTTCGCCGGGCGGATGTGGTTCGACAGCGAGTGGGGGTTCCTGCACCGGCTGGTGGAGCTGCCGCTGTGGGGGTATCCGGTGGTGGCGGTGGCGGGGCTGGTGGCGCTGGTCCTGGTCGACGCCTCCAAGAAGCGCGAGCAGGGCTGAGGGCGCCCACAAGCGGTGGCGGGCTGAGGGCACCCGGAGGGTGCGGGCTCACCTGGCGCTGTAGAGGCGGTAGGTGGCCAGGATGTTGAGGCGGTGCAGGTCGCGGCAGAGCGCGAGCATGCCCCGCTCGGCCGCCTCCCTCGGCACCTGGTAGCCGCCGAGCGCCGCCGCCAGCCGGGGATCCAGGCGCTCGGCCCACGGGTCGGCGCACGCCGCGTACGTCTCCTCCAGGCTCCGCCCCGCCTCCACGCTCGCCACCACGTCGTCGTGCAGCCGCTCCAGGTAGCCGAGCAGCGTGTCCACGGCCGCCCGGCCGTCGCCCATCGGCCCGTGGCCCGGCACGATCGTCTCCAGCTCCGGCAGGGCCTCGCGCATCCGGCGCAGCGACGCCGCGTACGGCTCGGGGCCGCCCTGGAGCAGCATGTGGGCCGTGCCGGCGTGGCAGAGGAAGTTACCGGTCCACGCCGTGCGCGTGTCGGGGACGTAGACCACGGTGTCGCCCGGCCCGTTGCCCGGGCCGAAGTGGTGCAGCTCCACCACCCGGCCGCCGAGGTCGATCTCCGCGTAGGAGTCGAACACGACATCCGGCCGCCGCCACTCGCCGACCGTGTCGAGCAGCGCCGCGTCGCCGTACATGTTGCCCGACCTGACCTGCTTCTCGTACGCCAGGTCGGTCATGTTCTCCTTGTTCGCCCGCGAGGAGACGATGACGACCTCCTCCGGGAAGGCGGCGTTCCCGAACGTGTGGTCGCCGTGGTAGGTCGTGTTGACCAGGTAGCGCGGGGGCCGGCCAGTGAGCGCGGCGGCCGCCTCCTGGATCTTGACCGAGACCTCGGGCGTGATGCCCGCGTCGATCACCAGGGCCGCCTTCCTGCCCGCCACCACGCCGTTGTTGTCCTTCGGCGGAGGGCTGGCCATCAGCGCGTGGACGCCCTCCGCGAACGTGTGCGGCGCCAGCTCCAGCCCCACCGGCGACAGGTTGGGCCCGCCGTACCCCTCGGGCCGCTCCGCGATCTCCCGCTCCGGAATCCGTGACCTCGACATCAGACTGTCTCCCTTCTCATGCCTCCAAACTAATCGAACGATCGATTATTTTTCAAGAGGTGGTTGGATGTTCTTCGTGAGCACCACCGCACCCCGCCGCCGCCCCGGCCGCCCCGCCAAGGCCGAGGCCGGCGACACCAAGGCCGCACTCCTCGACGCCGCCCTGCGCCTGTTCGCCCGCCAGGGCTACGCCGGCACCTCCATCAGGGCCATCGCCCGGGAGGTCGGGCTGAGCGAGAGCGTCCTGTACGCCCACTTCGACGGCAAACGCGCCCTCTACGACGCCGCCATGGAACTGGCCGGCCCCCAGGCCGCCACCCTCGCCATCGACGACGCCCCCGACGACCCCGCCGCCTTCGTCGAGACGTTCGCCGCCCGCGTCCTGGCCGCCTGGGACGACCCCCGCTCCCGCCAGGTCACCAGCCTCGTCACCCGCGACGGCCTCATGCACGACGAGCTGCTGGACCTCGGCATCGAGGACGCCCTGGCCCACCTGTCGGCCCGCTTCGCGGCCTGGCAGTCAGACGGCCGCATCCGTACGGACCTGGGCAGCCCCGACGACCTCGCCTACGCCCTCCTGGCCCCCATCGCCCACGCCCGCATGCTGTGGCTCCACGCCGAGGCGACGCAGGCCCAGCTGGAGCGCGCCCGCCACCGCATCACCGCCCACGCGGCCCTGTTCGCCCGCACCCTCACCCCACGCCAGGGCGCGCACGGCGGGAGGTGATGCGTGGGTTACGGCGAGCGCAGCGGGTCTCCGACACGCATAACGGCGGCGGCCCGTGGGGGTTGCCGAAAAGCCTGTGACCTGAAAGTTCGTGACCTGAAAAGCCGTCAGAGGCGCAGCTCGGCGTAATCCAGGGCCTCCATCAGGCTCTCCAGATCACGCATGAGGCGCTCGGTGCGTTCCTGGCCGAAAGCCAGGGCGATCACCCCCTGCTGCTCGGCCACCGCCCCATCGACGCGGGCCAGCAGCTCCGCCCCCCGCCCCGACACGAACACCGCCACCCGCCGCCGGTCCCCCTTGGCCGGCCCGCGATACACCAGCGCCCGATCGATCAGCCGATCCACGGCCTTGGTGAGCGTCGGGTGCGGCATCAGCACCGCCTCGGCGAGCTCGCCCATCGAGGCGCCCCGCCCGTCGGCCAGGGCGCGCATGATGCGCCACTGCTCGACCGTCACGTCCTCGCCGGCGAGCACCGCCGCCAGCCCCCGGTTGACGCTGCGCTCCGCACGGCTGAGCAGGTAGGCGAGTGAGGACCCGAGCCCTGAGGTCGTCATGGTGAGGTCCTTTCGTCGGGGAGCTAAGTGGGAGGATACTCGTCGGCGTGGCGGCGACCGTCGATCCTTTCGAAGCGCGGCTCCTCCCTTCCGGCGCGGTCAGGATCGGCCTGATCGTCCCCGTGTCCGGGGTGCTGGGCCTGATGGGCCCGTGTGCGATCAACTGCGCCGCGCTGGCCGCCGAGGAGGTCAACGCGGGGGGCGGCGTGCTGGGCCGCCCGGTGGAGCTGGTGCTGATCGACGGCGGGCGTCCCGCCGGGCAGGTGGCGGCCGAGGTGGCGGGGCTGGTCCGGTCGGGCACGGTGGAGGCGGTGGCGGGCGCGCACGCGAGCGACGTGCGCGTGGAGGTGGTGGCGGCGATCGGGGGGCGGGTGCCGTTCGTGTACGCGCCGCCGTACGAGGGCGGCGGCCGGGCGCCGGGCGTCTACTTTCTGGGCGAGACCCCCGACCGGCAGCTCGCGCCCGGCATCGAGTGGCTGGCGGGCCCGCGCCGGGCACGCCGCTGGTTCCTGCTGGGCAACGACTACATCTGGCCGCGCCTGGTGCACGCCAGCGCCCGCCGGCGGTTGCGGGCGGCGGGCGCCACGGTGGTGGGTGAGCGTTTCGTCCGGTACGGCGAGGCGGTGCGCTGGCTGGGCCGGGTGGCCGACGCCCGTCCTGACGCGATCCTGCTGACCTTGATCGGCAGTGACCTGGTGGCGTTCAACCGGGCGTTCGCGGCGGCGGGGCTGGGCGCGGCCCGGCTGTGCGGGGCTCTGGAGGAGCACGGCCTGCTCGGCATCGGCGGTGACGCGACCGGCGGGCTGTATGCGTCGATGGGCTATTTCCGTGACCTGCCGACCCCGGCGAGCCTGGACTTCGCGCAGCGGTACGCGGCCAGGTTCGGCGACGACGCCCCCATGCTGAACGCGCACGGCCACGGCTGCTACGAGGCGGTGGCGATGCTGGCGGCCCTGTGCGCGCGGGCGGGTTCGATGGCGGTGCCGGAGCTGGACGCGGTGTCCGACGGCACCACGATCACCAGTGCCCGGGGCACGCTCACGCTGGTGGATCGGCAGGTGCGGCAGCCGGTGCACCTGGGCAGGGCCGACGGCCTGGGCTTCTTTCTGGAGAAACCTTTTCAGTAGAAAGCTTTGGCTCTAAGGTGCAGAACGCCCCCCAAGCACGAGGAGCCGTACATGAGCAGCGTCGAGCAGTTCGGCTACCGCCAGGAGCTTCAGCGCTCCCTCGGTTTCGCCGATCTGATGATCTATGGCTTGATCTTCATGGTGCCGATCGCCCCGTTCGGGATCTTCGGCAACGTGTTCGCCGTCTCCCACGGGATGGTCGCGCTGGCCTACCTCATCGGGCTGGTCGCGATGGCGTTCACGGCGCTGTCGTACGCGCAGATGGCCCGCGCGTTCCCGATGGCCGGGTCCGTCTACACCTACGCGGGCCGCGGCATCGCCGCCCCGGTCGGCTTCATCGCCGGCTGGGCGATCCTGCTGGACTACGTGCTGGTGCCCTCGCTGCTGTATCTGGTGGCCAGCACGGCCATGAGCTCGTTCGTCCCGGTGATCCCCGTCTGGGCCTGGCTGGTGATCTTCGTCCTGCTCAACACCGTCGTCAACTACCTGGGCATCCAGATGACGGCCAGGATCACCCGCATCATGCTGGTCGCCGAGCTGGCCGTGCTGGCGATCTTCCTCGTGGTCGGCGGGATCGCCCTCGCCCAGGGCAAGGCGCAGACCGGCGCGCTCACCCCGCTCTTCGAGCCCTCCTCCTTCACCTGGAGCGTGGTGCTCGCCGCGGCGTCGGTGGCGGTGCTGTCGTTCCTCGGCTTCGACGGCATCTCCACCCTCGCCGAGGAGAACCGCGAGGACGCCCGGCGCCTCGGCCGCTCCATGGTCGCCGCGCTCGGTGTCGCGGCCGTGCTGTTCGTGGTGCAGACGTGGGTGGCGGCGCTGCTCGCCCCCAACCGGGCCAAGCTCATCGAGGCAGGCGACGCCGCGGGCAGCGCCTTCTACGACACCGCCGCGTTCGCCGGCGGCCAGTGGCTCTCGGTGCTCACCGCCGTCGCCACCGCCATCGCCTGGGGCTTCGCCAACTCGCTGGTCGCGCAGGCCGCCACCTCCCGCCTGCTGTTCGCGATGGCCCGCGACCGGCAACTGCCGCGCTTCCTCGCCGTCGTGGACCCCAAGCACCGGGTGCCGGTCAACGCCACCTTCGCCGTCGCCGGCATCTCGCTGGTCCTCGGCATCTACATGAGCACCAGGACGAACGGCATCGGCGAGCTGGCCTCGCTGGTCAACTTCGGCGCCATGTTCGCCTTCCTGCTGCTGCACATCGCCGTGGTCGTGCACTACCTGATCAGGCAGCGCAGCCGCAACTTCTGGGCGCACCTGATCGCACCCGTGATCGGCTTCATCGTCCTGGTGGCCGTCGTGATCAACCAGAACGTCGCGGCCCAGTGGGTCGGCGGCATCTGGCTGGCCATCGGCCTGCTCGTCCTCGCCGGCTCCTACCTGCTGGGCCGCCGTCCCATCCTTCCCACGGAGGTCAAATGAACGTCGTCTCCTACCGTCCCAAGCCGGAGGAGCTGAGCTACACCTTCGGCGGCCGGCCGGCCCTCGGCAAGGTGCGTCCCGGCACGATCCTGGAGCTCTACACCGAGGACTGCTTCGGCGGCCGGGTCCAGACGGTGGACGACCTGCCGTCCCAGGTCTGTGAGTTCCCGTATCTGAACCCGGTGACGGGGCCCTTCCACGTCGAGGGCGCCGAGCCCGGCGACACGCTGGCGCTGCACTTCATCTCGATCACCCCGGCCAGGGACTGGGCGGTGTCCACGACGTTCCCGCACTTCGGGGCGCTGACCGGGACGCACACCACGGCGATGCTGCAGCCGCCGCTGGAGGAGCGGGTCTGGCGGTACGACATCGACCTCGACAAGAACGTCGCCGTCTACCACGCCCGCAACAGCGACTTCAGTGTCGCGCTGCCGCTCGACCCCATGCACGGCACGGTCGGCGTGGCCCCCGGCGCCAACGAGGCCCGCATGACGATCACGCCCGACGCGCACGGCGGCAACATGGACACCCCCGAGCTGCGCGCGGGCGTCACCGTGTACCTGGGTGTCAACGTCGAGGGCGGGATGTTCTCGATCGGCGACGGGCACGGGCTGCAGGGGCACGGCGAGGTGTGCGGCACGGCGGTGGAGTCGGCCATGAACACCGTGGTCGCCGTCGAGCTGATCAAGGGTGTCGCCACGCCGTGGCCGCGCCTGGAGGACGACCTGCACCTGATGTCCACCGGGTCGGCCAGGCCGCTGGAGGACGCGTACCGGATCAGCCAGCACGACCTGGTGACGTGGACGTCCGAGCTGACCGGCCTCGACACGCTCGACGCCTACCAGCTCGTCAGCCAGGCCGGCCAGGCGCCGGTCGGGAACGTGTGCGACACCAACTACACGATGGTCGCCAAGCTGCCGAAGGCGTATCTCGGCGGGGCGGCGGACGTCTACGAGTCGGCGCACGCCCGGCTGCGCGCGCTCGGTTCCCAGTACACAAGTTAGGTAAACCCCCATGTCGCAGGTCAGGATGCTGATCATCTTCGGCCTACAGTGACAGGGTGCTCAGGTTGGCCCTGTCTCTCGTCCTGCTCGATCCAGCCGCCGTTGCCGAGGTGTCGCAACGCAACGTCCCCGTTCCGCACGTGCTCACCCCTGACGGCGACCGCCTGGGCTACGCGCCGGTCCCGCGCCCCTACACGGGGGCGCGGCGGCTGACCGGGGTGCTGCTCGGCCGCGATCCGGTCGCGAAGACGGACGTGTTGTGCGGGGGCACGGTGATCGGCTCGCGCAGCCGCAGTCTCGTGCTGACGGCGGCGCACTGCCTCTACCACGACGGGCGGCTGCTCGAGCACCTGGCGTTCCTGCCCGGTTTCGACCGGGGCCGGCCGCCGATGGGGGTCTGGCCGGTCGTCCGTACGTGGGTGCCGGCCAAGTGGCGCACCCGGCCGTACTCGCCGGAGCTGCTGCCGTACGACGTGGGGCTGGTGGGTGTCGCCAGCGGCAAGCGCCCGCTGGAGTCGGTCACCGGGCGGGGGCTGCCGCCGATGGCCACGACCAGGGGCACGGAGCTGCGCGGACTCGAGCTGCTCGGCTATCCGGCGGGGCGGGGGTATCCGGGCACGAAGATGTACCGGTGCGTGGGTGACGCGACCGAAGGGGTGTCCGAGGGGCCGGGGCTGATGATCACGCGCAACTGCCACGCCGCCGCGGGCGGCAGCGGCGGCCCCGCCTTGTACGGCGGGGCGGTGGCGGGCGTCGTGTCGTCGTCCAGCCCGCTGAGCGACGCGAAGGGTTACACGGTGCTGACCCGGCTGGGGGGCAGGCCGTTCCAGCGCATGTTCACCAGGGCCGACCGGGAGATGCGGCTCAAGCCGGCCGGCTGAGCCCCTCAGGTCTTCAGCCGCCCGCCTGGGCGACGATCTCCTCGCAGAGGGCGTGCGAGGCCAGCGCGTCGGTGGCGTCGAGGCGGCGCCCGTCGCGCACGGCGGACAGGAACTCCAGGCAGATCTGCTCGATCCCGCGCTGCCTGGCCACCGGCACCCAGTCGGGCCTCCGCGTCAGGGTCTCGCCGCCCTGGTGGGCGATGACGTCCCCGAGGTTGACCACCCGCCGCTTGGCGCCGTCGCCCATGGCGGCGCAGCTCTCCTCGGAGGCGCCGCTCATCCGGTTCATGACGCCGAGGGCGGTGAACCCGTCGCCGGACAGCTCCAGCACGATGTGCTCGACGAGGCCGTCGCGGACGCGGGTCCTGATCGTGGTGCCGGTGGCCGGCCCGGGCAGCAGGAACCGCAGCGTGTCGGCGACGTGGATGAAGTCCTCGAAGATGGCGCGGCGCGGCACGTCGGGCAGGTTGTGGCGGTGCTTCTCCATGAGGACGAGGTGCCGGGGGTGGGCGGCCAGCTCGGCGTAGCCGGGGGCGTAGCGGCGGTTGAAGCCCACCATGAGGGACCGGTCTTCAGCCTCGGCCAGCCGGACGAGCCGCTCGCACGCGTCCAGCGAGAAGGCGAGCGGCTTGTCGACGTAGACGTGGATGCCGGCGCTGAGCAGCGCCTCGACGATCTCGGGGTGGGCGTCGGTGGCCGCGTGCACGAACGCCGCGCGCACCCCCGCCTTGATCACGTCGTCCACGCTGGTGGAGCGGGCGGCGATGCGGTAGGTGTCGCCGAGCCGATGCAGCCGGGCCTCGTTGCGGGTGCACAGGTGCAGGTCGAGGGCCGGCTGGGCGGCGAGCACGGGCAGGTACGCCTTCTCCGCGATGTCGCCGAGGCCGATCATGGCAATCTTCATCCGTCGAGCGTAGCCTTCAGCGCCGCGTCGACCGGGGTAGGCGCGGCACCGAACGTGCGCTGGAAGGCGGAGGAGTCGAGCACGAACGGCGCGGTGAACTGGTAGCGGACGTGCCGCAGCTCGCCGAGCATGGGCGAGAACAGCCCGGCCGCCCGCACCAGCGGCCACGGCAGCACCCGCAGCCGGGGCTCGGGGCTGCCGGACATGGCGGCCATGCGCGCCGCCATCTGGCGGAAGGTCAGCGGCTCGGCGGTGGGCACGTGCCACGGCCTGCCCCAGGCCCGCTCGTCCGCACCCGCGGTGATCATGGTGTCGGCGACGTCCGGCAGGTACGTCCAGCTGTGCGGGACGTCCGCGGGCCAGGGCGAGACGATCGGCTTGCCCGCCTTGAGCGGCACGATGAAGCGGTGACCGAGGTAGGACTGGTCGCTGGCGCCGGGGCCGTAGTAGTCGGAGCCGCGGATCTCGGTGGCTCTGATCCGGCCGGCCTCGTGCGCGGCCAGCGCGTTGGCCCACATCTGGGCGCGGACCCGGAACTTGGGGTTCGGGGAGGAGAGCGGCAGGTCCTCGGTCATGGGGGCGGTGACGGGCCCGTACGGGTAGAGGTTGCCGAGCATGACGTAGACGGCGCCGCTCGCCTCGGCGGCGGCCAGGAACGAGGCGGCCATCGGCGGCCAGTCGGTGAGCCAGCGGTGGTACTTCGGGTTCACGCAGTTGTAGAGGACGTCGGCGCCTCGGGCGACGTCGGTCAGCCTGGCCCGGTCGGCGACGTCCGCGGCGACCTTGGTCGCGCCGTCCGGGCCGCTGCCGGAGCGGGTGACGACGACGACCTCGTGCCCGTGGGCGATGAGCTTGGCGGCCAGGTGCGCGCCGACCTGGCCGGCACCGACGACGACGTGCTTGCCCATGATCAGACCTCGTTCCAGAAGATGCGGAGAACCGCATTGAGGATAAAGAGTGCGGCGAAGATGATCGCCGGGGTGATCACCCCTGCGGCGTAGAGGGCGAGGGCGCCGCCGCCGAACCAGACGATCTCCAGGGCGGCGCGGGCCAGGCCGGTGAGCGGGAAGGTGGCGTTCGCGCCGCCGCCCGCCCCGAACAGCGCCCACGCCGCGATGAACAGCGCGGGACCGCCGAGCCCGGCCAGCAGCTTGATGCCCCAGTTGGGGCTGACGGTGAAGCCCCAGTAGGCGACGGAGGCCAGCACCCCGAGCTCCAGCAGGAACATGAGGAGCATGTTGGCGTTCTTGGCGAGGGCGAGCATCGGGGGCCTCCGGGTGAGGGGTGTTCCGCTTACGAGAGCAATGCTCTCTCAAAAGAGCGCCGATCGTCAAGAGCAGTGCTCTCGTTTCTTGTCACCGCTCTGGTAATCTGCTGCGCATGACAGCCAGCCGCACCGCCAGAGAACGTGTCAGGGCCGAGCTCACCCGAGAGATCACCGACATCGCCCGCCGGCAGCTCGCCACCGAGGGGGCCGGCGGCCTGTCACTGCGGGCCGTGGCCAGGGAGATGGGCATGGTCTCCTCGGCCATCTACCGCTACTTCCCGAGCCGCGACGACCTGCTCACCACGCTGATCATCGACGGCTACAACGCGCTCGGCGCGGCCGTCGAGCGCGCCGAGGCCGCCGTCCCCCGCGACGACCACCTCGGGCGCTGGCTGGCCGCCTGCCGGGGCGTGCGCGAGTGGGGAGTGGCCCATCCCCACGAGTACGCGCTGATCTACGGCTCCCCCGTCCCCGGCTACCAGGCGCCCCAGGAGACGATCGAGGCCCGCCTGCGCGACGTCGTCGTGCTGGGGCGCCTCATGACCGACGCCTGGCAGGCGGGCGCGGTCCGCACCCCCGAGGAGGAGGCGCCGCCGCAGCTCGAACCGGACATCGCCGGCTTCCGCGAGCTCATGCCCGGCGTGCCCGACCCCGTGATCTGGCGCGCGCTCTCGGCCTGGACGAGTCTGTACGGCTGGGTGAACTTTGAGGTGTTCGGCCAGTTCAACAACACCCTCCACGACCGGGGCGGCGCCTTCGAGCACAGCATGCGGATCGCGGCGGGCACGATCGGGCTTGCTCAGTAAGACTTACTAAGTTTTACTGAATACATGGCTCGTAAGTCTCAGGAGCTCGGCCGCTTCACGGATGTGGCGCTGCTCGTGCTCATCAGCCTCGCCGAGGGGCAGAAACACGGATACCGCATGATCAGCGACATCGAGGAGTTCTCCGGCACGTCGCTGGAGCCCGGCACGCTCTACGGGGCGCTGATGCGGCTGGAGGAGCGCGGCTGGATCGAGCCGGTCGCCTCCGCCGAGCGGCGCAAGCCGTACCGGATCACCGACGGCGGGCGTGCCGCGCTGCGCGAGCAGCTCGCCACGCTGCGCCGGGTGGAGCAGACCGGGGCCCGGCGCAGCCTCGCATGGGGGCCGGCATGATGCGGGCCGTGGCGGGGGCCGTGCTGCGCCTCTACCCGAAGGCGTGGCGGGAGCGCTACGGCGAGGAGGTCGCCGACCTGGTCGCCGCGCGCCCCGTGCGGGCGCGCACCGTGGCCGACCTGGCGATGGGGGCGGCCGACGCGTGGCTGCACCGCCGCCGCATCCCCGGCGCCCGGCCGCTGCGCCTGCCGCTGTGGGCGATCCTCGTCGCCGGCTCCTACGCGCTGTGGCTGCTGTGGGACCCGGCCGTGAGCGAGCCGGCCAGGCTCTCGTTCGCGTCGGCCCACGCCTCCGAGGCCGGCTGGCTGTTCAGGACGGCCACCTCCTGCTTCACCATGGCCGCCGCCATGGCGCTGCTGTCGCCGTGGCAGCTCGGCCTCGCCGTGCGCGCCGCCGGGAAGCGCGCCCCCTACGGGGCGGCGGCCCGCACGACGGGGCGGCGGGTGCTGCTGACGGCGCTCGCCGTGGCCGTCCCGGCCGGGTTCGTCCTGGCCGCCTACCTCGGCTACGTGTTCGACGCCGTGCATCCCGTCACGGCGCTCGGCGGCGCCATGGTGGGCGGCTTCTTCGTCCCGACGCTCATGACGCTGGTCCTGCCGGTGCCGCTGACCGCGTCCGGCTCGCCCGTGCTGGCGGGCGGCGCGCGGGCGGCCGGCAAGTCGCTGGCGGTGGCCGCGATGCTGAACGGGATCGCGTGGCTGGCCGTGGCGGGGCTGATGGCGTTCGGGCTGCGGCACTCCTCACCGTGGTTCGTCACGGCGGTGGCGGCCGGGGCGGTGCTCAGCACCGGGCTGGCGGCGCTGGTGGCGTGGGCCGTGCTCAGGAGCGCCCCGCACGACCCAGCGGCCCTGCCCGACCCCGCCCCTCTCGGCCCGATCCGCCTCTGAGCCCTGACCAGCGCGGGTGGTCAGGCGGTCGCGCGGGGTTTGAGCAGAGGGACGAGTACCTCGTCCACGATCTCGACCACCAGCCGCTCCGGGATCGGCGGCCCCTCGAACAGGAAGTGGTGGCGCAGCAGCGCGTGCCCGGAGTCGAGGCGGCGCGGGGTGACGTCCGCCGGATCCACCTCGCCCCGCTCCACCGCCCGCCGCACGACCTCCTCCATCAGCTTCCTGGCCGTGCCCTGCGAGTTGCGCCGCATGGTGCTCAGCGGCGACTCGCCCCGCAACGCCTCGCCGAGCAGCCCGCGCATCGCCTCACCGGCCGGGCCCGACAGGGCCTGCGCCGTACGGGTGAGCATGGCGACCAGGTCGCCGCGCAGGCTGCCGGTGTCGGGCGAGCTCTCCGGGGTGGGCAACGACTGGTAGACCGCCTCCATCACCAGCTCGATGCGGGTGGGCCAGCGCCGGTAGAGCGACGCCTTGCTGGCCTTGGCGCGCTCGGCGACCCGCTCCATGGTCAGCCCGGCGTAACCGACCTCGGCCAGCTCGTCGAGCGTGGCCTGGTAGATCGCGGCGGAGAGCGCCTCGCCCCGGCGTCGTGGCAGCTTGCGGTGGTCGGTGACCATGGCATGCATTCTAGGAAGCGCCGGTGACCGTGCCGGTATCGCCGTGGACGGTGACGAGCTGCCCGTCCTTCAGGACGGAGGTGCCCGTCCCGGTGCCCATGACGGCCGGGATGCCGTACTCCCTGGCCACGATCGCGGCGTGCGAGGCGGCGCCGCCGGTGTCCACGACCACGGCCGCCGCGTGCTGGAACAGCGGCGTCCACGACGGGTTCGTGTACGGGCAGACGAGCACGTCGCCGGTGGCGAGCCGGCCGAACTCGGCGGGCTTGGTGATCACCTTCACCGGCCCGGTCGCGGTGCCGCCGCCCGCCGGGGTGCCGGTGAGCAGCGCGTCGCCGGTGACGGACGGCGGGAAGATCGCGGCCGGGTCGATGAGCCGCACGCCGGACAGCTCCTCCCGCTTGAGCGCCCGCCTGGCGACGAGCTCCCGCAGCCGCTCGGCGTGCGCCCCGCTCAGTGCGGCCACGTCGTGGATCTCCTCCAGCTCCTCCATCCGCAGGTGGAAGACGTCCTCGGGCGTCGTCAGGACGCCGGCGGCACGCAGGCGGCGGCCCAGCTCCAGCAGCGCCCGGCGCAGGACGGGCTGCGGCATCGTGAAGGAGAAGTGGCTGTCCTCCCTGAACGCGACACCGGCCCGCGCCGCCTCCACCCACCGCGTGACGAGCGCGCGACGGCCCTCCGACCGCAGCCAGGGGTGGGCGAGCAGCCGCTCCAGCGCGTCCCCGCGCGCGGGTCGTTCCTGCTCCGGCGTGCTCCCGGACAGCACCTTCACCAGCCCCAGCACCACCTCGGGGGCATCGCCCCAGGTGGGCGGCGTGACGAGGATCGGGCTGGCGGTCTCCCGATGCCCGTACTCGTCGAGGAACGCCGCCAGCGCCCGCGCGAACTCGGCGGGCGGCGGGTCCGACTCCAGCGCCCCCGTGCGTTTCGCCACCGCGGCCAGCCGCTCCAGGGCCTCGTTGGTGTCCGTGGTCCTGGTGCGCGCCCCGTGCAGCAGGTCGGCGAACAGCTCGCGCCGCCCCAGCAGCCGTACCGCCACCAGGAGCCGCAGCAGCGCCAGCCCGGTGCCGGGCAGGTAGTCCACCCGCAGGTCGGCCACGGGTGCCACCAGGGCGAGCGCCTGCCGGGGCACGCGCAGCAGCTCGCCCCACGGCAGCGCGCCCAGGTCGCGGGAGCGCAGCTCCTCGACCTTCGCCAGGTAGTCGCGGAAGCGCCGGTCCCGCGTCCACTTCGCCGGGTCGTACCGCATCGCCTTGGCCAGCACCAGGAACGGCGCGATGAGCACCTTCGGGGCCGGCTTCGGCGACGGCGGCACGAGCCGGTAGACGACGCCGTCCTCCTCCTGCAAGAAGCCGTCGAACGCGCGCCGCACGCCGAAGCTGCCCAGGACGTTGCGCATCAGCCCCGCCGGGCCGTAGGGGACCCAGGTGGACATGTCGATCGGGTAGGGCCGCTCGGGCAGGTACTCCATCAGGACCGTGGCCAGGCGGCGCCGGAGCGGGTTGAGCCGGCCCACCGGAGGCGGCGGCAGCGCGGTCATGGGGCGGGCCTGGAGCAGGTGGAGCCGCCCGCCCGCGTACGCCCACTCGATGTCCTGCGGCCGCCCGAAGTGCGCGGCCACCTTCCGCCCAGCCGCCCCAGCTCCGCCACCACCGCATCCGGCAACCGCCCGGCCCGCTCCCCGGCCCCGCTCTCATGAATGACGCCGCCGCCGGGAGCGCTGCGGACGACCACCTCCCGGCGCCCGGGGGTGAAGGTGAGGTGGCCGTGCGCGTCCAGCACGTAGTGGTCCGGGGTGACGAGGCCCGAGACGACGGCCTCGCCGAGCCCGCTGCTCGCGTCGATGACGAGCTGGGTGCGGTCGCCGGTGACGGGGTTCGCGGTGAACAGGACGCCCGCGACCTCCGCCTCCACCATGCGCTGCACGACCACCGCGATCCGCACGTCGGCGTCCTCGATGCCCAGCCTGGCCCGGTAGGCGACGGCGCGCTCGGTCCAGAGGGAGTCCCAGCAGCGGCGGACGGCGTCGAGCAGGGCGGGCTCGCCGGTGACGTTGAGGTAGGTGTCCTGCTGGCCGGCGAAGGCGGCGCCCGGCAGGTCCTCGGCGGTGGCGCTCGACCGCACCGCGACGGGCCCGCCGCCGAGCCCGGCGTAGGCGTCGGTGATGGCCTGCCGCAGGTCGGCGGGCAGCTCGGCGCGCACGCCGCGCCCTTGGGCGCCCAGCTCGTACGCGTGCGTGGTGACGACGAACCCGTCAGGCACCGGGAAGCCGCTCCTGACCAGCTCCCCCAGGTTGGCGCCCTTGCCTCCGGCCACCGCCAGGTCGGCGCGCCCGAAGGCGCTCAGCGGTGCGACGAGCTTCACTGGTTCTCCTCGATGTAGGCGGTGGTGCGCAGCGGGCGCGCCGGCAGCGCCAGTGCCAGCAGGAACGCCACGAGCAGCAGCGGCGCCATGGCCGCGAAGATCGGCGGCGCGGCGGCGGCGAACGCGTCGCGCACGCTGTCCGGCAGCTGCGCGGGCGAGGTGCTGGAGATGCCCGACCGCAGCGTGATCAGGGCGCCCACCAGCGCCACCCCGGCCGACGCGCCGATCTGCCGCAGGAACGTCACCGACGAGGTGGCGGTGCCGAGGTCGGCGTACGCCACGGCGTTCTGCGTGGCCAGCACCATGACCTGCATGACCAGCCCGATGCCGAGCCCGGTCAGCAGCAGCGCGGCGACGAGCACGGCCGGCGCGGCCCCGGCCAGCCCCAGCAGCCCGAGCCCGGCCGCCGCGAGGGCGGTGCCCACGATGGGATACGGCTTGTACGTCCCCGTCCTGCTGATGAGCCGGCCGGAGACGACGGTGGTGAGCAGCACGCCGCCCATGAGCGCGGTGACCAGCAGCCCGGCCCGGGTGGCGCTGGTGTGCAGGGCGATCTGCGCGTACGCGGGCAGGTAGGTGACGGTCCCGAACAGCGCGAACCCGATGAGCAGGCTGATCGTCACGGGCACCGCGAACGCCCGGTCCCTGAACAGCCGCAGCGGCAGGATCGGGTCCCGCGCGTACCGGGCGCTGACCAGCCACGCCACGACGCCCGCGGCGGCCAGGACGAGGTAGGCCGGGTTGCCGCTCTCCCCCACCATGACCACCCCGACCACGGCGACGCCGAGCGTGACGGCCCCGGCCACGTCGAGCGGCGCCTTCGTACGGGGCCGCGGCAGCTTGAGCGCGACCGTCAGCAGCACGAGCGCCAGCAGCCCCAGCGGCGGGTAGATGGCGAAGATCCACCGCCAGCCGGCCCGGTCGACGAAGAACCCGCCGACCAGCGGCCCGCCGACGGCGGCCACGATGTACGCGGCCCCGAACAGGCCGAGGTAGCGCCCGCGGTCACGGGGGCTGACGAGCTCCCCGATGATGGCCTGCGACCCGATGACGAGCCCGCCGCCGCCCAGCCCCTGGATGGCGCGGAAGGCGATGAACTGCGGCATCGTCGTGGCCATCGCGCACAGCACGGCCCCGGCCACGAAGATCACGACGGCGGCCTGCATGACGGGTTTGCGGCCGTACCGGTCGCCGAGCTTGCCGTAGACGGGCATGACGACGGTGGCGGCGGCGAGGTAGGCGGTGACGACGGCGGGCATCTGGTCGAGCCCGCCGAGCGCTCCGGCGACGGCGGGCAGCGCGGGCGCCATGATCGTCTGATCGAGGGCGCCGAGCAGCATGGCCAGCACCAATCCGGACAGCACGAGAACCACGGCATCACCAGCCTTAGTGAACGGACCGTTCTCTAAGGAGCATAGGATTCACCGCAGAGAAACGCAACGTTCACTAAACGCGGGAGGTCCGGAAGTACGCGCCGGGAGTGACGCCCGTCTCGCGCCGGAAGGCCGCCACGAACGCGCTGACCCTCTCGTAACCGACGGCTCGCGACACCCGGCTCAGCGGCTGGCCCTCGGCCAGCGCGGGCAGCGCCGCGTTGAGGCGCACCAGCGTGCGCCACCGCCCGAACGGCATCCCCGAGCCGGCCAGGAACAGCCGGGCCAGCGTCCGGCCGGAGGCGCCGACCCGGCGGCCCCACGCGTCGAGCGACAGCGCGCAGCCCGGGTCGGCGAGGAGCGCCCGCGCGACCTCGCGGGCGCGCGGATCCGCCGGCATCGGGGCGTCGAGCGTCGTCACCTCCACCGGCCGCAGCAGGTCCAGGAGCATCGCCTCACCGCGTGCCCGGCGGCCGGCGTCGAGATCCGGGTCGTCCAGGTAGCGGATGAGTTCCGCCAGCAGCCGGGTGACCTCGACCGGCCGCGGCTCCGCCCACCCGCCGGGCACCGCCTCCGGCAGCTCGGCCAGGTAGAGCGAGGTCATCGTGGTGCGGCTCAGGGACAGGACCGCGTGCGGCGTCCCCGCCGGGATCCACAACGCCCGCGTGGGCGGCAGCACCCAGGTCCGCGCGTCCGCCTCGACCGTGAGCGTGCCGCTGGACGCCCACGCGAGCTGGTGCACCGCGTGCGTGTGCCGGGCGAACCGCGTCTTCGGCGCCATCGGGAACGTCCCGATGAGGACCAGCGCGGCGCCGTGTCCTGTTCTCGACATCACGTGGAAGCCTACGGCCTGTCGGACATCCCCGCCCGGTCCCTAACGTTGCCGGCATGAACGACAAACACGCGCAACTGTGCGCCAGCCCCGAGTGGGCGACGTTCCTCCAGGACAACGTGCTGCCGCAGGCCATCGGGCGCGCGGCGCTGGGCAAGGAACTGATCGAGATCGGCCCCGGGCCCGGCGCGGCCACCGAGTGGCTGCACACCAAGGTGGAGCGGCTGGTGGCCGTCGAGGTCGAGGCCGAGGCGGCGGCGCGCCTGGCCGAGCGCTTCGCCGGGACGAACGTCGAGGTCCACCACGGCAACGGCACCGCGCTGGAGTTCGCGGACGAGAGCTTCGACTCGGCGGCGTCGTTCACGATGCTGCACCACGTGCCGACGGCGGCGCTGCAGAACCGGCTCCTCGCGGAGATCCTGCGGGTGCTGCGGCCGGGCGGCGTGCTCGTCGGCGCCGACAGCCTGCCGAGCCACGCGCTGCACGAGTTCCACGAGAACGACGTCTACAACCCGGTGGAGCCGTCCGCGTTCCTGGTGCGCCTGCAGACGCTGGGATACGTCGACATCACGCTCAGCGTCGGCGACGGCCTGACGTTCAGCGCGCACAAGTCCGCCGTCCGTCCCTGAGGCGGCCCGCTCACCGAGACAGGCGGGCCCGAGGCAGCCCGCTCACCGAGACAGGCGGGCCTGAGGCGGCCCGCTCACCGAGACAGGCGGGCCACCTCAGGAACACCGGCTCAGCGCGAGGCGCGGTTGACCGCGGAGATGATGGCCTTCAGCGAGGCCGTCGTGGTGTTGGCGTCGATGCCCACACCCCACAGCACCTTCCCGTTGACCTCGCACTCCAGGTAGGAGGCCGCCTTGGCGTCGGTGCCGGCGCTCATCGCGTGCTCCACGTAGTCGAGCACCCGCACCTGCATGCCGACGCCCGCGATCGCGTCGATGAACGCCGAGATCGGGCCGTTGCCCTTGCCCTCGATCTCGCGGATCTCGCCGTCGAGCCGCACGTCGGCGCTGATGAGATCCTTGTCGTCGACCGTGGACTCGTGCCGGTGCGCCATCAGGCTCAGGCGGCCCCAGCGGTTGGCCGGGTTGGGCAGGTACTCGTCGCGGAAGATCTCGAACATCGCGGCCGGGCTGATCTCGCCGCCCTCGCTGTCGGTGCGCGCCTGCACGACCTTCGAGAACTCGATCTGCAGCCGGCGCGGCAGGTCGAGCTGGTGGTCGGCCTTCATGATGTACGCCACGCCGCCCTTGCCGGACTGGCTGTTGACCCGGATGACCGCCTCGTAGGTGCGGCCGATGTCCTTCGGGTCGATCGGCAGGTACGGGACCGCCCACGTGAACTCGTCGACCGGCACTCCGGCCGCGGCGGCGTCGCGCTCCAGGTGCTCGAAGCCCTTCTTGATGGCGTCCTGGTGGGAGCCGGAGAAGGCGGTGTAGACCAGCTCGCCGCCCCACGGGTGGCGCGGGTGCACGGGCAGCTGGTTGCAGTATTCGGTGACGCGGCGGATCTCGTCGATGTCGCTGAAGTCGATCTCGGGGTCGACGCCCTGGGAGAACAGGTTCATGCCCAGGGTGACCAGGCAGACGTTGCCGGTGCGCTCGCCGTTGCCGAACAGGCAGCCCTCGATGCGGTCGGCGCCGGCCATGTAGCCCAGCTCGGCGGCGGCCACGGCGCTGCCGCGGTCGTTGTGCGGGTGCAGCGACAGGACGATCGAGTCGCGGTGCTTGAGGTTGCGGTGCATCCACTCGATCTGGTCGGCGTAGATGTTGGGGGTGGCCATCTCGACCGTGGCCGGCAGGTTGATGATCACCTTGCGGTCGGGGGTGGGCTGCCACACCTCGTTGACCGCGTCGCACACCTCGACCGCGTACTCCAGCTCGGTGCCGGTGAACGACTCCGGCGAGTACTGGAAGTAGACGTCCACGTCACTGGCGTCGGCGAGCTTCTTGACCAGCTTGGCGCCCTCGACCGCGATGGCGGTGATGCCGTCCTTGTCCTGGCCGAAGACGACGCGGCGCTGCAGGGTGGAGGTCGAGTTGTACAGGTGGACGATCGCCTGCTTGGCCCCCGCCAGAGACTCGAAGGTGCGCTCGATCAGCTCGGGACGGGCCTGCGTCAGCACCTGGATGACGACGTCGTCGGGGACGCGGCCCTCTTCGATGATCTGCCGGATGAAGTCGAAGTCGGTCTGCGAGGCGGCCGGGAAGCCTACCTCGATCTCCTTGTAGCCCATGCGTACCAGCAGCTCGAACATCTGGAGCTTGCGGTGCGAGTCCATCGGGTCGATCAGGGCCTGGTTGCCGTCACGCAGGTCCACCGCGCACCACCGGGGCGCCTTGGTGATCACCTTGTCGGGCCAGGTGCGGTCGGTCAGCCGGATCGGCTCGAACGGCTGATAGCGATGGATCGGCATGCGACTGGGCTGCTGAGCGGTCATGGTGGATGCTCCTCGTCGGTCTCCGGAAAGAAAGCGGCCGACGCGCATGACTCGCTCCGCGGCGAGGGAGCCGGCCTAGAGGCCCCCGCCGCGGCAGCTAAGAAGGAGCCCGCGCAGCATGCCATGCACGCTACCAGACGTCTCGGGATGCACCGCCCACGATCTCAGATTCCGAGACCGGCTCCTTGATCATGAGCACGCCGTCAATCAGCCACCAGGACGCTCAAGCAGGTCACACAACCTTCAAGCTTCTCGTACTCCGAAATATCCACCTTCGTCACGAAAAATCCGCGCTTTTCAAGCATGACGGCGGTCTGCGGCGCCGACGCGGACATCAGCACCCGATCCTCCCCCAGCACCACCACATGCGCCCCCGCCTCCTCCTCCGGCACCAGCATCCCGGGCAGGTCCACGCAGGCCGGATCCCCGATGAGCGTCCCGTCGGGCAGCGCCGTCACCGCCGACTTCAGGTGCAGCACGCCCCGCAGCTCCACGGCCACGATCCGCCGCTCCGGCAGCAGGGCGGTGAGCTGCGCGATGGCCTCGTCGCTGGTGCGGGCCGACCTGCCCACGTACACGGTGGGGCCGACCTGCAGCACGTCGCCGCCGTCGAGCGTGCCGGGCGGCGCGATCCGTACGCACTTCATGCCCAGCTCGTGCACGACCCGCGCGACCGACTCCACCTCCGGCCGCCGCTCCGGCGCCCCCGGCCTGGTCAGCACCGCCAGCCGCCCCGACACCACCATCGTGTCCTCCACGAACGGCGCGTCCGGCAGGTCGTCGGCGCGCGGCACGTACACCGGCCGCCAGCCCGCCCCGGCCAGCGCCTCGACGTACGCGTCGTGCTGGGCGGCGGCCCGCTCGTGGTCCACCGGCCTCCGCTCGATATGTGTGACGATTCCCTCGGAGATGCTCGGACCAGGCTTTCTTACCAGCGCCATACCACCCATAGGGCGTGTTCTATCACGCGGTGATTAGAGTCTTGGGCATGCGGGACGACGAGATTCTCACCAGGATCAGCGCGCTGGTCACCGAGGAGCACGAGCTGCGCGACAGGCTGTCCGCCGGCGAGGTGACCTCCGACCAGGAGCACGCGCGCATCAAGGAGCTGGAGACGGCCCTCGACCAGTGCTGGGACCTGCTCAGGCAGCGCCGGGCCAGGCGCGGCGCGGGCGAGGACCCCGACGGCGCCACCGCCCGCCCGGCCGGCGAGGTGGAGAACTACCGCCAGTAGCACCACCGGCGGTGGAACGACGGAGGAGCGTCGTCGGCGGCGGTAAAACGGCTGGCCGCGGCCGGTGGCGGTGCGCTTGGCTAGAGGCATGCGGATCCAGCCCATCACCATCCCCGACCGGCCTGGCGACCCCTCCGACGACGACCTCGTCGAGGGCCTGCACGCGGCGTACGCGATCGGCTACCACGAGGACGCCGGCCCCGTGATCCCGCTCGCCCGGTTCCGCCGCGACATGGGCGCGCACTCACCCGCCCAGCGGGTCGAAGCGTGCGCCCTCATCGAGGACGGCCAGGTCATCGGCGGCTACTGCCTGGCCTTCCCCCGGCTCGACAACCTCCACACGGCCTGGGTCTTCCCCCTCGTCGTGCACCCCGACCACCGTGGCCGCGGCCTCGGCAGCGCGCTCTTCGAGCACGCCCTCGACCGCGTACGCGCGCACGGCCGTACCCTCCTGCTCACCGAGACCCCGCCACCGGCACCGGCGCCCGCTTCGCCGCCGCGCACGGCATGGACGTGGCCCTGACGGAGGCCCGCCGCACCCTCGACCTGCGCAAGGCCGACTGGCCCGCGCTGGAGCGCATGATCCCCCAGGTCGAGGGCTACACCCTCGAACGCTGGATCGGCCCCACCCCGCCGCACCTGCTGCCCGACCTCGCGACCCTTCTGAACGGCATGAACGACGCCCCCCGCCATGGCGACGTCGAGGAGCAGAACTTCAGCCTCGAACGCCTGCGCGCCCGCGAGGAGAGCATGCCCGACGTGGGCCAGACCTGCTACACCACGATCGCCCGCCGCGACACCGACGGCGCGCCCGCCGCGTACACGCGCCTCTTCCTCGACATCGGCCGCACCGACGGCTGGGCCCAGCAGAGCGACACGGCGGTGCTGCGCGACCACCGCGGCCACCGCCTCGGCCTGCTGCTCAAGCTCACCAACCTGCTCTGGACGCACGAGCACGAGCCCCACGTCGAACGCGTCATCACCTGGAACGCCACCACCAACCGCCACATGCTCGCCATCAACGAAGCCATGGGCTTCGAACTCTTCGACGAATGGAACCAGTGGCGGCTCCCTGTGGAGCCGATGGATCATCCGGGCTAACCTGAGCCTCTATGACCTTGGAGGTCCTGAGAGACGGGGATCCGAGCCAGGTGGGGCCCTACACCCTCCTCGCCCGGCTCGGCGAGGGCGGCATGGGCGTCGTCTACCTGGCCCGCGACCCCGCCGGCACCCGGGTCGCCGTCAAGCTCCTGCACGCCCGCATGGACGCCCACCCCGACTTCCGCCGCCGCTTCGCCCGCGAGGTCGCCGCCGCCAAGCGCGTCGCCCGCTTCTGCACCGCCCCCGTCCTCGACGCCGACGTGGACGGCCGGCTCGCCTACCTGGTCACCGAGTACGTCGAGGGCCCCAGCCTCAAACAGCACGTCACCACATACGGCCCCCTGCGCGGCTCCGCCCTCGACGGCCTCGCCGCCTCCATGGCGATGGCCTTACGCGCCATCCACGGCGCCGGCGTCGTCCACCGCGATCTCAAACCCTCCAACGTCCTCCTCTCCCAGGTCGGCCCCAAGGTCATCGACTTCGGCGTCGCCTGGCTCGCCGACTCCGACCTCAGCAGCACCGTCCTGGGAACCCCCGCCTACATGTCCCCGGAGCAAATCTCCGGCGGCCCGGTCGGCCCGGCGTCGGACATCTTCTCGTGGGGCTGCACTGTCGCCTTCGCCGCCGCCGGCACCCCGCCCTTCGGCTCCGGCACCATCCCCACCCTGCTCCTCCGCATCGTCAACGACCCACCCACGCTGACCGGCCTCCCCGCCCCCCTGCACGACCTGGTCCTCGCCACCCTCCACAAAAACCCCACCGCCCGCCCCACAGCCCAGGCCCTGATGGACCATTTGAGCGTCGGCCCCGCGAGCACCGCGATCGGGACCACGAGCGCGGGCAGGAACCCAAGCGACACAAGCACAGGCGACACAGCGGGCACGCCCGGCACGGACGCAGACGGCACAGCGGGCGCACCCGGCACGGACGCAGGCGGCGAAGCGGGCGCACCCGGCACGGGCCTGAGCAACGGCGAGGGCGCCGGCAACGCAAGCACGACGGGCGCGAGCGCGGCAGGGGCAAGCGACGCGAGCACGGCGGGCGCGGGCGCGCGCATGCCGGGCACGAGCGACGCAACCACGGCGAGCGCAGCCCTACCAGGCGCACGCGACGCGGCGAGGACGCCTGGCGCGAGCCTGAGCGGCGAGGGCGTAGTCAGCAGCCCAGGTGGAAACCTCTGGGGCCCAGGCGGGGCGGGCAGCGCAGGCACGAGCGCCGGTGCGAAGAGCACGGGCCGGGACGACACGGGCGAGAGCGCAGGCAGCCCGGGGCCGGGCAGCGGCGCGCAAGGCGCAGGGACGGGCAGCGGCGCGCAAGGCGCGGTCCCGGGCGGCGCGGGCGAGGGAGGCGATGCGAACGCGCCCTCCGCGAGCGGTCCACGGGGCTCGGGCGGCGGCGGCGCGGACGTGCCCTCCGCGAGCGCCCCTCCCGGCGCCGGTGCGGCGAGAAGTGGCACGGCGGAGCCCGGCGCAACGCGTGCGGCGCCCACTCCACCACACGGCACCAGCCCCGCAGGCGCAGCCGTCAGCAGCGCAGGCCCAAACCCCGGGAGCCCAGGCGGGGCGGGCGTGAGCATGGCGGGCGCGAGTGCGGGCGACGCGGGCGTGGGCGCGGGCATGGCGCGGGCGGGTGGCGGAGGTGCGGGCGACGTGGGTGCGTCCTCCACCACCGCCCCTCCCGGTGCCGGTGCGGCGAGAGGTGGTACGGCGGGGGCGGTGGTCAACCGGCGTAAGGTGCTGACCGCCGCGGCCGCCCTGGTGGTGGCGGTGGCCGGGGTTTCGGTGGCGTTGGCCCTGCGCGGGGACGGGAAGACCACCACGGCCGGCACGTCCACGACCTCACCGACAGCCGCCACGGCCCAACCGACCCCCGAGAACCCCCTGCGGTCAAAGGGCCCGATCACGTTCTACGCCCCCGAGGAGCCGGCCGCCGCCAAGCAGGCGGCCCTGTGGGAGGACGACCGCCCGCGGGATGCCGAGCTGATGCGCAAGCTGGCCCAGGTCCCGCACGCGATCCGCCTGGCCCAGCCGGAGGTCAGGTCGAAGGTGGAGACGACGATCACGGCGGCGGAGCGGGCGGGCGCGGTCCCGGTGTTCCTGGTGAACTACATGCCGGACGCCGAGTGCCGCCCGACCACCACGGACGCGATGCGGACGTACCAGGAGTGGCTGGCCGGCGTGGCCCGCCAGATCGGCTCCGCGAAGGCGGTGGTCATCCTGGAGCCGGGCAGCCTGGTGAAGATGCCGGGCACCGACCAGTGTCCGGGCCTTCAGGGCTCGCCGGAGCAGCGGTACCAGGACCTGCGTCAGGCCGTACAGACGCTGAAGGCGAACCCGCGGACGGCGGTCTATCTGGACGGCAGCCAGGACCACTGGCCGGGTACCGAGATCATGGCCGAGCGCCTGATAAGGGCCGGGGTCGACAGAACGGACGGTTTCTTCCTCAACACGGCCTCCTACCAGAGCACCGCCAACAGCGTCGAGTACGGCAAGGCCCTGTCGGCCTGCATCGCGGTACGCCTGAAGACGGGCGGCACGACCTGCCCGAAGGACGCCACGGTGGACCCGGCGGCCATGCCGCACTTCGTCGTGGACACCAGCCGCAACGGCCAGGGCTCCTGGTCCCCGAAGAGGCACTACGCGGACCCGCAGACGTGGTGCAACCCGCCGGGCCGGGGCGTGGGCGATCGGCCGACGACGGAGACGGGCGAGGAGCTGGTGGACGCGTACCTGTGGATCGCCCGCGCAGGCACGTCGAGCGGAAGGTGCCGGCGCGGTACGGACGGGGAGAAGGACCCGGAGCGCGGCGTGGTGTCGCCGGAGAGCGGCGAGTGGTGGGCGGACCTGGCCCTGGAGCGCGCGAAGAACGCGAACCCGCCGCTCCGCTGAAGCCTGCCCCCAAGCTGGACCTGCCCCTGACCTGAGCCTGCCCCCGAGCTGACTGCCACCCCACTGTTGCGCCGGCGTTAATGCCACGTAAGAAGTCACGTTAAGCGGACGTTAGATATCAGCCCTGCTCCCTTGTCCGGAGCAACCTTCTGGCGTGAGGCTCTGACCAGCGACTACAGCCCCCCAGGAGGTTCTTCGTGAGCAAGGCACGCGTGCCGTGGAAGGCCGTCGTCGGCGGCTCCATCGGCAACATGGTCGAGTGGTACGACTGGTTCGTCTACAGCAGTTTCGCCGTCTACTTCGCGGCCTCGTTCTTCCCTGAGGGCAACGACACGGCGAAGCTGCTGAACACCGCGGCCATCTTCGCGGTCGGCTTCTTCATGCGCCCGCTCGGCGGCTGGCTGCTCGGCCGGTACGCCGACAGGAAGGGCCGCAAGGCGGCGCTCACGCTCACGGTGACGCTCATGTCGGCCAGCGCGCTGCTGATCGCGATCGCGCCTACGTACGAGGCGGTCGGCTACCTCGGCGCGCTGGTGCTGGTGGTGGCGCGCCTGTTGCAGGGCCTGTCGGTGGGCGGCGAGTACGCGGCCAGCGCGACGTACCTGACGGAGGCGACCCCGCGCGGCCGCCGCGGCTTCGCCTCCAGTTTCCAGTACGTCTCGATGACCGCGGGCCAGCTCGTCGGCCTGGGCCTGCAGATCATCCTGCAGAACACGATGTCGAAGGAGGCGCTGAGCTCGTACGGCTGGCGCATCCCGTTCATCGTCGGCGCGGCGGCCGCGGCGGTCGTGTTCTACCTGCGCCGCAACCTGCTGGAGACGGAGGCGTACGACGAGGAGGAGCGCGAGAGCGGCAAGGGCCGCGGCACGATCAGGGCGCTGCTGGGCCACAAGAAGGAGGCGTTGCTGGTCATCGCGCTGACGATGGGCGGCACGGTCGCGTACTACACGTACACGACGTACCTCACCAAGTACCTGTCGAACTCCGCGGGCCTGCCCAAGGAGACCGCCACGCTGGTGAGCTTCTGCGCGTTGTTCATCTTCATGTGCCTGCAGCCGCTGGCGGGCGGCCTGTCGGACCGGATCGGGCGCCGGCCGCTGCTGATCACGTTCGGGATCGGGTCGATGCTGGGGACGGTGCCGCTGATGACGGCGCTGGGCGGGGTCGACGGGTTCGGCGGCGGGCTGGTGCTGTCGCTGATCGGGCTGGTCATCGTGACGGGTTACACGTCGATCAACGCGGTGGTGAAGGCCGAGCTGTTCCCGACGAACGTGCGCGCGCTCGGCGTCGCGCTCCCGTACGCGATCGCGAACGCGCTGTTCGGCGGCACCGCCGAGTACGTGGCGCTGTGGTTCAAGGACAACGGCATCGAGTCCGGTTTCTTCTGGTACGTCTCAGGTTGCGCGGCCATCTCCCTCGTCGTCTACCTGACCATGCGGGAGACGAGGGACGTGGCGCTGTCCCGTACCGAGCAGGTCATGGGGGAATCGGTCGCCACCCGCGTCTAACCTGGCGACATGCGAGTTCTGCTGGTCGAGGACGACGATCGGCTCGCCGCCGCCCTCACGAAGGCTCTTGCCCGGCACGGCCATGAGGTCGTCCGGGCGAGCCTGGCCGTCGACGCTCTCCGCCTGGCGGGGGGCGTCGACTTCGTCCTGCTGGACCTGGGGCTGCCCGACATGGACGGCCTGGAGGCGCTGCGCCGGCTGCGCCGGGTGTCGGCGGTGCCGCTGATCGTGGTGACCGCCCGTACCGAGGAGCGGGAGGTGCTGCGCGGCCTGCGTTCGGGGGCCGACGACTACCTGGTCAAGCCGTTCCGTACGGTCGAGCTGATGGCGCGCATGGAGGCGGTGGTGCGGCGGGGCACGCGCCCGCGCCCGCAGCGCGACGACGTGGTGAACGTCGGGGACGTGCGCATCGACCTGGAGGCGCGGCAGGTCACGGTGGCCGGGGAGGCGGTGACGCTGACGCGGCGGGAGTTCGACCTGCTGGCGATGCTGGCGCGCGAGCCGGGCGTGGTGCGCGGCAGGGAGGAGATCCTCGACGAGATCTGGGGCGACCCGCTGCTGTCGGCGTCGCGCTCGCTGGACGTGCACGTGGCGAACCTGCGCTCGAAGACCGGCCGCCCGGGGCTGGTGGAGACGTTGCGCGGCACGGGATACCGGCTGGGCTCGACGGCGTGAACTCGCGGCTCGTGGTCACGTTCACGACGCTGATCGTGTTCCTGGTGGCGGCGCTGGCGGTGCCGCTGGGCCTGGCCTACGCCTCGCACCGGACGAACCGGCTGCTGCTCGACCGCCGCGCCGACGCGACCCGCTTCGCGGAGCTGGCCGACCAGGCGGCCCGCGACGACGACCACACGGGGCTGATCGCCGAGATCAACCGCTATGCCGAGCTGTACGGGGCCGCCGTCCGCGTCCGTGACCGCGACGGCTCGCTGCGCCTGTCGGCCGGCAGCTTCGAGTCCGACGACCGGGACGCCCTGCGCCTGGCCCTGTCCGGGCGTACGACGGAGGACCTGCCGACGATCAGCCCGTTCGGCCCGGACACGGTGCTGCTGGCCGAGCCGGCCGGCCGGGACGCGCAGATCTCGGGCGTGGTGCTGCTGCAGGCCCCCACCGACCAGGCGCGGCTGGACGTGTCGCTGGTGTGGGGCGCGCTGGCGCTGGGGGCGGTGGTCGCGCTGGCGTACTCGGTGCTGGCGGCCCGGCGGCTGGCCCGCTGGATCCTGCGCCCGGTCACGGAGCTGGACCGCACCACGCAGGCGATCGCGCAGGGCCGGCTGGACGCGCGGGCGCACCCCGGCGTCGGCCCGTCGGAGCTGCGGCGGCTGGAGGAGCGCTTCAACGCGATGGCCGACGCGGTGGCGGGGGCGATGGAGCGGCAGCGGGCGTTCGTCGCCGACGCCTCCCACGAGCTGCGGACGCCGCTCACCGTGCTCGGGCTGCGGCTGGAGAACCTGGAGCCGCATCTGCACGGGGAGGGGACGGCCGAGTTCGAGGAGGCGATGGCGGAGCTGGACCGGCTGGCGCTGCTGGTGGAGGACCTGCTGACGCTGGCGAAGGTGGAGGCGGGCGCGGGCCTGGAGGCCAAGGAGGTCTCGCTGGCGCCGCGCCTGGCGACCTGGCGGGAGGTGTACGCGGCCGCCGGCGTCCGTTTGCTGACGGACATTTCCGAAATATCCACCATCCCGGAGGCCGCGGCCCGGATCGCCGACATCGCCCTCGACAACGCCCAGAAGTTCGTCCCCCAGGGCGGCACGGTCACCGTCACCCTGGACGACGGCGTCCTGCGCGTCACCGACGACGGCCCAGGGCTCAGCGAGGAGGAGCGGGCGGAGGCCCTGGGCCGCTTCTGGCGGTCGGGCGCCCACGCGAACGTGCCGGGCAGCGGCCTCGGCCTGGCCATCGCCGCCGAACTGGCCCGATCGTGCGGCGCCACCCTGAGCCTCCTGCCCGCCTCCCCGCACGGCCTGGTGGTGGAGCTCCGGCTCCCGCCCTGACCGTCAGGCCGCGGGAAGGGTCAGGCTGGAGTGGGCGGGGCGTTCCCGCGCGGCGGCCGGGGTGGTGGCGAGGGTGCGCAGCATGGTGTTGCGGCGCTCCAGGGCCTCGGGCGTGGTGGGGAAGAGGGCGGCGTCGCCGGTGCCGACCTGGGCCTGGTTCTCGGTGACGAAGGGGCGGGTGTCGCGTTCGTAGGCGGCGAAGGCCGCGGCGTGGTCGGGGTGTGCCGCCAGTGAGGCGGCCAGCATGTACGCGCCCACCAGCGCCAGGCTGGAGCCCTGCCCGGTCAGGAACGAGGGCGCGTAGGCCGCGTCACCGACGAGCGCGACCCGGCCGGCCGACCAGCGCGGCATGCGGATCTGGCTGACCACGTCGAAGAACAGGTCGTCGGCGTCCCGCATGGCGGCGAGCATGCCGGGGACCTCCCAGCCGGCGCCGGCGAAGACGCCGGCGACCAGGTCCCGCTGGGCCCGCGGGTCGCGGAAGGCCGAGTGCGGCGGCTGGGGGCGGGCGAAGGTCAGCAGGGCGTGCAGCTCGTCACTGTCGCCGGCGGCGTAGAGTGCGGCGGCCCGGCCCGGGGTGCTCCACAACACGCCCTCATGGGCGAGCCCGAACGTATTGGGCACGGTGAAGCCGGCGAAGCAGTAGCCCAGGTAGTGGTGGAAGGGCTCCTCGGGGCCGAACGCGAGCCGCCGAGTGTGCGAGTGCAGGCCGTCGGCGCCGATCACCAGGTCGAACGTGCGCCGGCCGCCGCCGCGGAAGGCCACGTCCACGCCGTGCTCCGACTGGTGGAGGGTGTCGATGGAGTCCCCGAACAGCAGCTCCACATCGTCCCTGATCCCCGCGTGGAGGGCGGTGGCCAGGTCGCCCCGGCGTACCTCGAGGTCCTGTCCGGCGACGCCGCCGTCCAGGGCGCGCGGGTCGAGGGAGGCCACCTCGATGCCGTCCGCGTCGAGGAAGGTCATCCTGCGCGTGTCGACGTGCGCTGCACGCAGCCGGGGCAGGATCCCCATGCGCCGGACGACCTCCAGCGCGGTGCCGCGGATGTCGATCGGGTAGCCGCCCGTGCGTGGGCTCCCCGACTTCTCGACCAGGGTGACGGCGAAACCGTACCTCTGGAGCCAGAACGCGAGCGCGGGACCGGCGATGCTGGCCCCGGAGATGAGGACGGTGCGGACGTTCATGCCTTGTCTCCTTTTTTCACGATGCGGAACACCACAACGGACAGTGCGGTGACGACGCCGGCCAGGCCGAAGCCGGCGACGAAGCCCCACTCGGCCGGGACGCCGGAGGCGGGCTCGACGGCGGCGGTCAGGATCGCGCCGGTGGCCTGGACGCCCACGGCCGAGCCGATCACGCGGGTGACCAGGACCAGGCTGGTGGCGATGCCGGTGTCGTCCTGATCGACGGCGGCGGTGGTGCTGGAGATCAGCGCCGTGATGCAGACGCCGCCGGCGAGGGCGATCAGCGCCTTGGCGACGACGAGGTGCCAGACCTCGGTGTGCAGGACCGTCAGGCCGAGCAGGGCGGCCGCCATGACGGCGATCCCGATGACGGTCACGGCACGGGTGCCGAACCGCCGCGCCGCGATCCCGCCGATCGGCCCGCTCGCCGCCGCGGCGACGAGGCTGGGCAGCAGGTACTTCCCGATGTCGGTGGCGCCGGCCGCGAAGCCGTACCCGTCGGCGGACGCCGCGAGGAGCTGCGTGACGAGGTACGTCGCCACCGACGTGCCGACGCAGACCGCGAAGGTGATCACGCACGAGCTCCACATGCCGGGCACCGCCAGCATGCGCAGATCGACCATCGGCGCGGCGGCCCGGCGCTCGACGGCCACCCATCGGGTCGCGAGCACGACCACGAGCACCGCGAGGCCGCCGACCAGGAACGGCTGTGAGATGAGGCTGGGCACCATGGCGAGCCAGGCCATGAGCGCGAGCAGCGTGGCGCTCAGCAGGAGCATGCCGGGCCAGTCGATCCTGGCCTCCGCGCGGGCCGGCGGATCGTGCGGCATCAACGCGTTCACCAGCAGCGTCGCCACGACGATGGCGAGCGTCGGCAGCGCGAACATCCAGTGCCGCGACAGCCCCTCCGCGACCGGTCCGGCGATCAGCGTGCCGGCCATGCCGCCGCCCATGAACAGCCCGGTCACCAGGCCGATCGCCACCTGGGACTCGCCCGGCGGGAGGTATTTGCGTACCAGGATGAACGACAGGGGCAGCGCGCCCAGCATCGCGCCCTGCAGCACCTGGCCGACCAGCAGCACCGGCAGGTTCGGCGCCAGCGCGGACAGCAGGCCACCGGCCGCGACCACCGCCATCAGCCGGATCAGCACCCGCTTGGCGCCGTAGCGGTCGCCGAGCTTGCCGGCCACGGGCGCGAACAGGGCGCCCGTGATGAGCAGCGTGATGCTGAGCAGGGCTCCTTGGGCGGGGCTGAGGGCCAGCTCGCGTTGCAGGAGCGGGAGCGCCGGCGTCACCACCGACTCCAGGGCGGCGGTGGCCACGGCCAGCATGCCGAGGGCGAGGACGGCGGGTCTTCCGATGTGGGGCGGGGCGGCTGTCGACGTACGGGACATGGACGTCCTTTCCGGTTTCGGTTTCCGGGAGCGCGTCAACCACACTACACCGTGCAGTGTAGTTCGCTACACCGATGAGTGTAGCTCCGCTAGGATCCGTGCATGCCGACCACGAAGACGCTGCGTGCAGGGTCCGCCCACAAGCGGGCCGCCATCCTGACGGCGGCCCGGGAGCTGTTCCTCACCGACGGCTTCGACCGCACCAGCGTCGACGCGATCGCCGCCCAGGCCGGGGTGTCCAAGCGGACGGTGTACGACTACTTCGGCGACAAGCAGACCCTGCTGCGAGCCGTCCTCGACGCCGTCGGCCAGTCACTGGTCGCCACGATCCGGCGCACCCTCGACGACACCCTCACCGACGTCACCGAGGCCGGGGAGCTGGAGACCGCCCTGGTGGCGTTCGCGATGCGGATCGCCACCGACATGCTCGACTCGGCCGAGTACGCGACGCTGCAACGCCTGGCCCAGACCGAATCCGACCACCTGCCGCACCGCGACGACCAGCTCATCACCTACGCCCCCGACGAAGCCCTCGGCGAACGCCTGGCCGCCCTCGCCCGCGCCGGCCTCCTCGACGCCCCCGACCCCCGCCTCGCCGCCGACCACTTCATCGCCCTGACCTTCGGGGTCGCGCTCAACCGGCTCGGCTCGGCCAACGCGGCCGAGGACGATCGCGTTCGGCCCCTCGTCATCGAAGGGGTACGGGCGTTCCTGCGCGCGTATCGAAGGGAGGCATGAACAGGAGAAAAACCAGGTCCACTGGTCGATGGACCGTACTTCGAAGGCGATCCACTACCTGAAATGAGACTTCCAAGGTACTGTGGATGTCATGTCGACGCCCTTTGAGGACGTGCCCTTCAGTGAGCTGCTTCACCACCCAGCGGCCACCGCTCGGCGCCTTGACACAGTCCGTGCCCTGCGCCTTCGCCGACGGGACGCGAGCGACCTTGCGCTCATCCGCGCCGACCAGCTGGAGCAGGACTCCACCGTGGTCGACTTCACTGCCCGCCTGCTCGCCGGGCTGGTCCGCACCGAGAACGTCGCCGCGCTACGTCAGGCCCTGCCCGATGCTCTACCCTGGTCAGTCTTCCTTCCCGAGGAAGATATCGAGGCGATGCTCGGCGAGCTGGTGAACACGGCCCGGGGAGCTGCCGCGCTGGAGAACCTGGCGCCCATCGCGCTGCTGCTGGCTCAGTGGCGGCACAGTGCCGAGATCTATGCCGACCCGGCCTTGCACGCCATCCTCACCCGCGAGCCCGAGGGCGACCTCGGCCCTGTCCCCGTACCCGAAGGCGAGACGGCCGAGTGAGCCCCAAGCGCGGCGACCGAGCGGCCCCGCCACCGGTCGGTGACGAGTTCGACCTACGCTTCGCCAACGCCGAGGCGGCCAGCGGCTGGGACCACCTCTCCCGCCATGCGACGGGAAACCTCCGCCGCGCCTTCGACAAGATCCGCTCTGCCCCGCGTGCCACCGATGATCCCCAACGTCACCACCGCCTCAAGGGCGCGCTCGGCTTCACGGCTTGGAAGGGGCAGATGCTGGAGCGGTGGCAGTACGAGGTCACCGGCGGCGGCCGCATCTGGTACCTCATCGACGACGCCAATCGCACCGCCTGGATCACCTATGGGCCTGCAGAGAAATAACTCGTAGCATTCCGGGTTCGCGGTCGATGGTCTGGTATGAGCGTGTCGGCGGAGACCGTAGAGATGCTGGCTGCGAAACTTGAGGTGATCTTGCCGCATCTGGACGAGCGGCAACGCCGGCTGCTGCTCGGTGCCGAGGCGCGCGCACTGGGGCACGGCGGGATCCGGGCGGTGGCCCAGGCGGCGAGTGTCCGCGAGGCCACGGTGTCACGGGGCGTGGATGAGCTGGAGGCGGGCGCCGAGCCGTTGGGACGGGTCCGTCGGCCAGGCGGAGGACGGAAGCGACTGGTCGACATCGACCCCCAGTTACGGGCCATGCTGCTGGCGCTGGTGGAGCCGGATGAGCGTGGGGATCCGACCTCGCCGCTGCGCTGGACCACCAAGTCCACCCGCAAGCTGGCCGGTGAGCTCACCGGCCAGGGGCACCGGGTGTCGGCCGACACCGTCGCCGACATCCTGCGCACTGAGGGGTTCAGCCTGCAGGGCAACGCCAAGACGCTGGAGGGCGGCCGGCACCCGGATCGCGATGCGCAGTTCCGCCACCTCAATGAGCAGGTCCGCGCGTATCGCGATGCCGGACAGCCGGTGATCAGCGTGGACACCAAGAAGAAGGAACTGCTCGGGCCGTTCAAGAACGCCGGACGGGAGTGGCGGCCGGCCGGTGAGCCGGTGCTGGTCAACGTCCACGACTTCGCCGAGTCCGCATCCGGGAAGGCGATCCCGTACGGCATCTACGACATCGCGGCCAACACCGGCTGGGTGAACGTCGGCACCGACCACGACACCGCCGCGTTCGCGGTCGCCTCCATCCGCCGCTGGTGGCATGCCCAGGGCAGCGCCGCTTACCCGCAGGCCACCCGGCTGCTGATCACCGCCGATGCCGGCGGCGCGAACGGCTACCGCACCCGCGCTTGGAAGAGCGAACTGGCCGCTCTGGCCGCCGAGACCGGCCTGACCATCACCGTCTGCCACCTGCCGCCCGGAACCTCGAAATGGAACAAGGTGGAGCACCGGCTGTTCGCCCACATCACGATGAACTGGCGCGGCAGACCGCTGACCAGCCACGAAGTGGTGGTCAACAGCATCGCCGCCACCACCACGAGCACCGGATTGCAAGTGCAGGCCGCACTTGACACCGGCGTCTACCCGCTCGGCGCCCGCGTCAGCGACGCCGAGCTGGCCGCCCTGCCCCTGACCCGGCACCTCTTCCACGGCGACTGGAACTACACCCTGCACCCCACCCTGGACACCGACCCCGACGCCACCGGTCACGACCAACCGGCCGAACGGTGGGACCCGCAGGTCCTGTCCGATCCCACCCTGACCGGCATGCCCCGCCCGGAACTGGACCGCCTGACCATCAACCTGCAAGCCCGCGATCAGCAACGCCCGCGAATCAAAGCGGGCCGGCCGCCCACTGTGGCGTTCACCGACCAGGTCCTGCTCACGGTGCTGCACCAGCGGCTGGGCCTTGCCATCGAACCCCTGGCGGTTCTGTTCGGCACCAGCCGGACCACCGCCTACCGCACCACCCGAAGCATCGGCCTACTCCTCGATCAGCACGGCACCCACATCCCACCCGCACCCACCCCGCCTGGGCTGCTGCGCGTCCTGCACGCACGCGTCCTCGCCGAAGACACCAAGGCCGCCAACAAGATCAAACCCGCGTGTTAATAATCTGCAGGTCCTATGCGGGCACCGGGCACCCGAAAGCCACTGACTGACACCTCTTGTCCGTGCCACCGCTGCTGCCTTCAGCCGTACACGGAGCGGTAGTAGCGGGCCGCGCCCGGGTGCAGCGGCACGACGCCGGTGCCGATCGCGTAGCGTTCGTCGAGCCGGCCGCCCGGGGCCGACGGGGCCTGGAGGCGGTCGCGGGCGCTGAACAGGGTCTCGGTGATCGTGTACGCCAGGTCGGCGGGGAGCGAGCCCCGGCACATCAGGTAGCTGGGGGTCCCCACCGTCCGTACGGTTCTGGCGCCCCCGTACGTGCCCGCCGGCACGGACGCGTCCTCGTACACGGGCCCGAACCGCCGCCGCAGCACCGGCACCAGCGTCTCCAGCGACACCAGCCGCACGTCGTCCCGCGCGGCCAGGGCAGGGGTGGGCACGCCGCCGGACCAGAAGAACGCCTCGATGCGGCCGCCGCGCAGCGCCTCGATGGAGGCGTCGAGGTCGAGCCGGGCGACGGTGGGCGGCGTGCCGAGCGAGGCCGCGGCCAGGATGCGCGTCGCGGTCACCGCCGTCCCCGACCCTTCGACGCCGATGGAGACGGCCTTGCCCGCGAGCTGCCGCACGGTGGTGATCGCCGAGTCTTTGGCGACGACCAGATGCACGTAGTTGAGGTACATCCGGGCCAGCGCGGCGACGGGCTGGTGCCGTACGCGTACCGCGTCGTCGGCGGTGTCGGCCAGCGCGAACCCGGCGTCCGCGCGCCCGTCCGTCATCATCGTGAGGTTCTGCACGCTCGCGGCGGTCGGGATCTCCCGCACGCGCATCCCGCCGCGCCGCAGCTCCTGCGCGAGCCGGTCCCCCAGCTCCCGGTACGGCCCGCCGGCCAGCCCCGTCGCCAGCCGCAGCTCGAACGATCCGTCTTCGGACCCCGAGCACCCGGCCACCGCGAGCGCGGCGAGCCCGAGCAGGGTGCGGCGGGATATAGGCATGAATTCACGTTAGCCGGTGGAACAGAATGGACGATGTGACGACCGCACGCCTGCGCATCGCCCCAGAGCTGAGGATGTTCCTGCCCGCGAGCCGCCGCCACGAGTGGCAGGAGGTGACCCCCGACCGCACCTCCACGCTCGGCCATCACGTCGAGTCGGTCGGCGTCCCGCTGACGGAGGTGGGCCCCATGCTGCTCGACGGCCGGGGCGTGCCGCCGTCGTACCAGCTCACGGCGGGCGACGTGGTGGACGTGCACCCGGTCCCCCGCCCCCAGCCGCTCCCCGACGAGCCCCGCTTCCTCCTGGACGTGCACCTCGGCACGCTGGCCCGGCGGTTGCGCCTGCTCGGCATCGACACGGCGTACCACAACGACATGGACGACCCGGCGCTGGTGGTGCAGGCCAACGAGGAGCGGCGCGTGCTCCTCACCCAGGACCGCGGCCTGCTGCGCCGCCGCGCGCTGTGGCTCGGCGCGTACGTGCGCGGCTCCGCCCCGGCCGACCAGCTCCGCGACCTCCTCGAACGCTTCGCCCCGCCCCTGCGCCCGTGGACGCGCTGCACCGCCTGCAACGGCGTGCTCGTGCCCGTCACCAAGGACGAGGTCGAGCCCGTGCTGGAGGACGGGACGCGGCGCAGCTACGACGCCTACGGCCGGTGCGCGTCGTGCGGCCAGGTGTACTGGCACGGCGCGCACAGCGGCCATCTTGAGGAGATCGTGCGGTCGGCGCGGGCCTGGGTGTCGTGACGGTCAGGCCGAGCTCGTCCGGCGTCGGCGCCGAGCCGGCGCAGGACTACGAGCTCTAAACGGCCAGCAGCCGCCGTACCTCCTCCTGTTGGAGATCGTCGGCAACGCCCGTCCGTACGACCCGCCCGCCGTCAAGGATGACGAACGTGTCGGCCAGTCGCAGCGCGATGTCCAGGTACTGCTCCACCAGCAGCACCGCCAGCCCGGCCCCGTGCAACCGCTCGATGGCGGCCTCGATCTCCAGGATGATCGACGGCTGGATGCCTTCCGTGGGCTCGTCGAGGATGAGCATCCGGGGCCGTGTCACCAGCGCCCGCGCCATGGCGAGCTGCTGTTGCTGACCGCCCGACAGGTGCCCGGCGCTCCGCTTCAGAAGCGGCCGGAGGGCGGGGAAGAGGTCGAGGGCCTCGTCGATGACGGAGCGGGGCTGGCCGGCGGCCTCGACGGTCACCAGCAGGTTGCCGAGGACGGACAGTTGCGGGAAGCACTGGTGGCCCTGCGGGACGTAGCCCATGCCGAGCCGTACCCGTTCGTGCGGTTTGAGGCGGGTGACGTCGCGGCCGTCGAAGGTGACGGTGCCCGCCGTGGCGGGGAGCACCCCCATGATGGTGTTGAGCAGCGTGGTCTTGCCGACCCCGTTGCGTCCCATGACGCACACGAGCTGCCCGGGCCCCACCTCCAGTGAGACCCCGAACAGCACCCGCGCCCGCCCGTACCCTGACTCAAGGCCGGTTACCGACAGCATCCTCGGCCTTCCTCCTCCCCAGGTAGACCTCCTGCACGCGGGGGTCGGCGCTGACCTGGTCGATCGAGCCCTCCACGAGCACCTTGCCCTCGTGCAGCACGGTCACCGTCGAGGCGTGCCGCCGCAGGAATTCCATGTCGTGCTCCACCACGATCACCGTGTGGTCGTCGGCGATCTCGGTGAGCAGTTCGCCCGTACGCTCGCGCTCGTCCTTGGACATGCCGGCCACCGGCTCGTCCAGGAGCAGCAGCTTGGGCCGCTGCGCCAGCAGCATGCCGATCTCGAGCCACTGCCGCTGGCCGTGGGAGAGAACGCCCGCTGAACGCTCGGCGAGGTCTTCGAGACCTGTCCTGGTCAGGGCCTGCTCGACGGCTTCGGAGATGCCGCGCCGCCGGCGGGCCAGGGACCACAGGGGTTGTCTGAAGGTGGCGGCCAGGTCGAGGTTCTCGATCACGGTGAGCTCCTCGAACACGACCGATGTCTGGAACGTGCGGCCCACGCCCAGCCGGACGATCTGGTGCTCCTTCCGTCCGACGAGGTCGAGGCCGCCGAAGCGCACGCTGCCCCCGGCGGGCTTCGTCAAACCGGTGATGACGTCGATGAGCGTGGTCTTGCCCGCGCCGTTGGGGCCGATGAGGAAGCGCAGCTCCCCTTCGGGCACGGTCAGGTTCACGCCGTCGAGGGCGCGGAACCCGTCGAAGACGACCTGGACGTCACGTAGTTCGAGCACGGCGCAACCTCCCGACGACGCCCACGATGCCCTTCGGGGCCAGCGTCATGACCAGGATGAACAGGGCCCCTTGCAGGTAGAGCCAGCCGTCGGCGAACTGCTCGCTGAACGCCGTCTTGGCGTACCCCATGACGACCGCCCCGAGCACGGCGCCGGCCAGCGCGTGCCGGCCGCCGACGGCCACGGCGACGACCAGCTCCAGTGACGGGACGACGCCGAGCAGCGCGGGCGAGATGATGCCGACGACGGGCACGAACAGGGCGCCCGCGAGCCCGGCCATGCCCGCCGAGGCGGCGAAGGTGACGGTCTTGACGAGGGCGGGGTCGTAGCCGAGGAAGCGTACCCGGTCCTCGCCGTCGCGGACGGCGACGAGCAGCCGTCCGTACCGGCTGTGCACGAGCTGCCGCGTGGCCAGGTACAGGATCCCCAGCACGGACGCGACCACCAGGTAGAGGCCGCGCTGCGTGGAGTCGTCGGCGAGGTCCTGGCCGAACAGCTCGAAGAAGTTCGTCATGCCGTTGGTGCCGCCGGTCAGGCCCTGCTGGCCGACGAGGAGGATGACCATGGCGGCGGCCAGCGCCTGGGTGAGGATCGCGAAGTACGCCCCGCGTACGCGCTGCCGGAACACCAGCGTGCCGAGCAGCACCGCGAGCAGCACGGGCCCGAGCACGGCCATGCCGACGGCGAAGACCGGGCTGGCGAACGGCGCCCACAGCGCGGGCAGTTTCTCCACCCCGCTCCACACCATGAAGTCGGGCAGCCCGCCCGGCCCGGCCTCGTTCAGCTTGAGGTACATGGCCATGGAGTAGCCGCCGAGCCCGAAGAAGACGCCCTGTCCGAGCGTGAGCATGCCGCCCTGCCCCCAGGCGAGCCCGATCCCGAGCGCGACGATCGCGTAGCACAGGTACTTGGCGAGCAGCCCCAGCCGGAACGGCTCCAGCAGCAGCGGCGCCGCGACGAGCGCGATCACCGCCACGGTCGCGAAGGGCAGATGTCTCTTGATCACGTCAGCACCCTCGACCTCAGCACGAACATGCCCTGCGGCCGCACTTGCAAGAACGCGATGATCACCGCGAAGACGATCACCTTGGCCAGCGACGCGTCGGACCAGAACTCGGCGTAGGAGTTCAGCAGTCCCAGCGCGACGGCCGCGAGCACCGCCCCGCGCAGCTGCCCGAGCCCGCCGGCCACGACGACGAGGAAGGCGTCCACGATGTAGTACGTCCCGAGCGCCGGCCCGACCGGCCCGATGAGCGTCAGCGCCACCCCGGCCACCCCGGCGAGCCCGGAGCCGATGAAGAACGTCAGCATGTCCACCCGCCCGGTGTCGATGCCGCTGGTGGCGGCGAGCTGCCGGTTCTGGACGACGGCCTGCGTCCGCCGCCCCAGCCCGGTCCGCGTGAGGTAGACCCACACGGCCACCACGCCCGCCACCGCGAGCCCCATGATGAACAGCCGGTTGTACGGCAGGATCCCCACCCCGCCGGCCAGCCACGACGGCGCCGGCACCTGCACGTTCGGCGCCCCGAACAGGTCGCGGGCGAGCTGCTGCAGCACGAGGCTGACGCCCCAGGTGAGCAGCAGCGTGTCCAGGGGCCGCCCGTAGAAGTGCCGGATCGCGGCCCGCTCCAGGATCAGCCCCATGACCCCGGCGACGAGGAACGCCACCGGCAGCGCCGGCAGCAGTCCCCCCATCAGGTACGCGGTGTAGGCCCCGGCCATGATGAACTCGCCGTGCGCCATGTTGATCACGCCCATCTGCCCGAACGTGAACGTCAGCCCGAGCGCGATGAGCAGCAGCACCGCCCCGATCGACAGCCCGATGGGCAGCTGGTTGAGGAAGGCCGCCATCACTGCCCCGCCGCCAGGCCGGCCGCCCACGGGTACCCCTTGAGGTACGGGTCCGGCTTGATCGGCTTGCCCGAGTCCCACACCTGCTTGATCAGGCCGTCCGGCTGGATGATGCCGATGCGGGCGGTCTTGTACATGTGCTGGTTCTCGCCGTCGATGATGACCAGCCCTTCGGGACGTTCGAGCGCGATGCCGGGCGCGGCCTTCTTGACGGCCGCGACGTCGGTGCTGCCCGCCTTCTTGACGGCCTCGGCCCACAGGTAGACGGCGTTGTAGCCGGCCTCCATGGGGTCGGAGGTGACCTTGTTCGCGCCGTACTTCGCCTTGTACGCCTTCACGAACGCCTCGTTGGCCGGCGTCTCGGTCGTCTGGTAGTAGTTCCAGGCGACCGGGTGGCCGGCGATGTTGTCCACGCCGATGCCGGTGACCTCCTCCTCGGCGATACTCACCGACAGCACCGGCATGGCCTCGGCCGTCGCTCCGGCGCTCTTGAGCTGCTTGAAGAAGGCCACGTTGGAGTCGCCGTTGAGGGTGTTGAAGACGGCGTCTGGCTTGGCCTGCACGACCTTGTTGACCAACGTCGAGTATTCGGTGTGGCCCAACGGGGTGTACTCCTCGCCGAGGATCTCCATCCCGTTCGCCGCCGCGTACGCCTTGATGATCTTGTTCGCGGTCCGCGGGAAGACGTAGTCGCTGCCCACCAGGAACAACTTCTTCTTCCCCTGCTCCTTCAGGTAGTCGAGCCCGGGGATGATCTGCTGGTTCGTGGTCGCGCCGGTGTAGAAGATGTACGGCGAGCTCTCCAGCCCCTCGTACTGCACCGGATACCACAGCAGCGCCTTGTACCGCTCGAAGACCGGCAGCATCGCCTTCCTGCTGGCCGACGTCCAGCCGCCGAAGACGGTGGCCACCTTGTCCTGCCTGATCAGCTTCGTGGCCTTCTCCGCGAACGTGGGCCAGTCGGAGGCCCCGTCCTCCACCACCGGCACGAGCTTCTTGCCGAGCACACCCCCGGCCTTGTTGATCTCTTCGATGGCGAGCAGCTCCGCGTCGCGCACGGTGACCTCGCTGATCGCCATCGTGCCGCTGAGGGAGTGCAGGAGGCCGACCTTGATCTCGCTTGAGGAGGCGGCGGGTTCGGCGCCGGATCCGCAGGCCGCCAGGGCCAGGGCGAGCAGCGCGGCGACAATCGGACGGGAGATGCGCACAGGAGTTCCTTCCTGCCGACCGGTTCTGCGAGAAAGGTGACTCCGGGACATTTCACTTGAAGATCCCGTTTGTTAATTGGCGATTGCCGGACGTTCACAAAGACACGGGAAATTCATCCGCGCGGCGCGAAACCAACACGACATGCGTACGCAACAGCGCGGAAACGGCCGGTTCCTAAGGTCCGGCCATGCGGCTTACCTCACACGAGCAGGAGCGGCTGCTCATCCACGTCGCCGCCGGTGTGGCGCGCGAGCGGCAGGCCAGGGGCCTGCGACTCAACCACCCAGAGGCTACCGCCATCATCGCCTCGTTCCTCATGGAGGGCGCCAGAGACGGGCGCAGCGTGGCCGACCTGATGGAGGCGGGCCGGTCGGTGCTCGGGCGCGCCGACGTCATGGAGGGCGTGCCGGAGATGCTGGAGAGCGTGCAGATCGAGGCCACGTTCCCCGACGGTACGAAGCTCGTCACCGTCCACAGGCCGATCCCGTGATCCCCGGCGAGTACGCGCACCCGGAAGGCGCCATCGCCCTCAACCCGGGCCGCGACCGCGTCACCGTGCGCGTCGTGAACACGGCCGACCGGCCCGTGCAGGTGGGCTCGCACTACCACTTCGCCGCCGCGAACCCGGGCCTGGAGTTCGACAGGAAGGCCGCCTGGGGGCGGCGGCTCGACGTGCCCGCGGGCACGGCCGTCCGGTTCGAGCCGGGCGTCGAGCGGGACGTGACGCTGGTGCCGCTGGCCGGCGCCCGCGTGGTGCCCGGCCTGCGGCCGGAGTGGGCGGGGCCGCTGGATGGCTGACATTACGCGCGCCCGATATGCCGCACTTTATGGCCCCACGACCGGCGACCGGATTCGCCTGGCCGACACCGACCTGTTCATCGAGGTCGCCGAGGACCGCTCGATGGGCCCCGCCGGAGCCGGCGACGAGGCCGTCTTCGGCGGCGGCAAGGTCATCCGCGAGTCGATGGGCCAGGCCCGCACCACCCGCGCCGACGGCGCCGCCGACCTCGTCATCACCGGCGCTGTGATTCTCGACCACTGGGGCGTGATCAAGGCCGACGTCGCCGTCCGAGACGGCCGCGTCGCCGCCATCGGCAAGGCCGGCAACCCCGACACGATGGACGGCGTGGACATCGTCATCGGCCCGTCCACCGAGATCCTGTCCGGCAACGGCAAGATCCTCACCGCCGGGGCCGTCGACTCGCACGTCCACCTCATCTGCCCGCAACTCCTCGACGAGGCCATCGGGTCCGGTGTCACGACGGTCGTCGGGGGCGGCACCGGGCCCGTCGAGGGCACCAAGGCCACCACCGTCACCGGCACCTGGTACCTCGGCCGCATGCTGGAGTCGCTCGACGCGTACCCGCTGAACTTCGCCCTGCTCGGCAAGGGCAACACGGTCAGCACCGAAGGGCTGCTCGAACAACTCCGCGCCGGGGCGTCCGGCTTCAAGCTACACGAGGACTGGGGCTCCACCCCGGCCGCCATCGACGCCTGCCTCACCGTCGCCGACGCCTCCGGCGTGCAGGTCACCATCCACACCGACACCCTGAACGAGGCCGGCTTCGTCGAGTCCACCCTCAAGGCCATCGGCGACCGGATGATCCACGCGTACCACACGGAAGGGGCCGGCGGCGGGCACGCGCCCGACATCATCCGCGTCGCCGCCCACCCCAACGTCCTGCCCTCCTCCACCAACCCCACCAGGCCGCACACCGTCAACACGCTCGACGAGCACCTCGACATGCTGATGGTCTGCCACCACCTCAACCCGTCGATCCCCGAGGACCTCGCCTTCGCCGAATCCCGCATCAGGCCCACCACCATGGCCGCCGAGGACGTCCTGCACGACATGGGCGCCATCTCCATGATCGGCTCCGACTCGCAGGCCATGGGCCGCATCGGCGAGACCATCATCCGCACCTGGCAGACCGCCCACGTCATGAAGGCCCGCCGCGGCTCCCTCGGCCCCGGCCCCGCCGACAACCTCCGCGCCCGCCGCTACGTCGCCAAATACACCATCTGCCCCGCCATCGCCCACGGCCTCGACGCCGAGGTCGGCTCCGTCGAGCCCGGCAAGCTCGCCGACCTCGTCCTCTGGGACCCGGCCTTCTTCGGCGTCAAACCCGACCTCGTGCTGAAGGGCGGGTGGTGGCGTGGGCGCAGATGGGCGACGCCAACGCCTCCATCCCCACCCCGCAACCCGTCCTGCCCGCCCCATGTTCGGCGCCTCCCCCGTCACCGCCGCCGCCACCTCCCTCCACTTCGTCTCACCCCTCGCTCTGGAGTCAGGGCTCGCCGACCGCCTCTCCGTCCGCCGCCGCCTCGCTCCTGTGGCGGACGTACGACGCCGCGGCAAGTCCTCCATGCCTCTGAACGACGCCCTCCCCCGCATCGACGTCGCCCCCGACACCTTCGAGGTCCGCATCGACGGCACCCTCATCGAGCCCGCCCCGCCACCACCCTGCCCCTCGCCCAGCGCTACTTCCTGTTCTGATGCACCCGTCCCTGCTCCTCCTCACCGACTCCCGCCTCCCCGCCGGCGGCCACGCCCACTCAGGCGGCACGGAACGCGCGATCGCCTCGGGCACGGTCCACGACCTCCCCTCCCTGTCCTCCTTCCTCCGCGGCCGCCTCCATACGGCCGGCACCGTAGCCGCCACCCTGACCGCCACCGCCTGCACCCAGGCGGCGGCACAGGCGGCGGCGCTGCGAAGGGCCGGGCCAGCGACGCCGCATGCGGCAAGCGAAGCGGAGCGCACCCCCTCAACGCCGCCCTCTCCCGCGCCTCTCACCGCGCCGCGTCGGCGGGACGTGGAACGGACGAGCCCGGCGCACCTCCACAACGCCCAGCCCACCGCCACCGCCTGCACCCAGGCAGCAGCGCAGGCGACGGCACAGGCCGCAGCACAGGCGGCGCCGCAGGCGACGGCGCAGGCGACGGCGCAGGCCGCAGCGCAGGCGGCGGCGCTGCGAAGGGCCGGGCCAGCGACGCCGCTTGCGGCAAGCGAAGCGGAGCACACCCCCTCGACGCCGCCCGCTCCCGCGCCTCTCACCGCGCCGCGTCGGCGGGACGTGGAACGGACGAGCCCGGCGCACCTCCACAACGCCCAGCCCACCGCCACCGCCACCGACGCAGCACCCGACAGCCGACCGGCACCCGACAGCCGACCGGCACTCGACACCCAGCCAGCACCTGATACCCAGCTGGCACCCGACACCCACGCCACACCCCCGCACGCCACACCCCTGCACGATGCGGCGCCGCACCCGTGGCTGGTGCTCGATGCCGAGGTGGATGCCAGGACGGCCAGTCCGGCTCAGCGTGACGCGTCCCGTGCCCAGGGCCGGCTGCTCCTTCGCGTCGCCCGCCGCGTGTGGCCGCACCCCGTCCTGGACGACCTCGCCGATCTCATCCCGAGCCCCCATCACCCCGTCGCCCTGGGCGCGGCGGCATACGCGGCGGGCGCCACCCCAGAGGAGGCGGCGCTGGCGGCGGCGTACCACGCGATCACCGGCCCGGCGACAGCGGCCGTGCGGCTGCTCGGCCTGGACCCGGTGGCGGTGCACGCCCTGCTGGCCGACCTCACCCCCGACCTCACCGCCGTGGCCGCCCAAGCCTGCCTGCCCACCTCGGGGGGCTGGGAGTCGCTGCCCGCGTACTCGTCACCGGCCCTCGACCTTCTGGCCGAGCAGCACGCTCAGGCCGAGGTCCGGCTGTTCATCTCATAGAAGGAAGGACCCCGACATGGGAGCCCATCACGACGACCACCACCACGCCCCCGACGGCCGCGGCAGGGCGCTGCGCCTGGGCATCGGCGGCCCCGTGGGCAGTGGCAAGACGGCCCTGGTGGCCGCCCTGTGCCGGACGCTCGGCCCGTCGCTGTCCCTGGGCGTGGTGACGAACGACATCTACACCACCGAGGACGCCGACTTCCTGCGCCGCGCGGGCGTGCTCGACCAGGAGCGCATCCTGGCCGTCGAGACCGGCTGCTGCCCGCACACGGCCATTCGCGACGACATCGCCGCGAACCTCGACGCCGTCGAAACCCTGGAGCACCGCTTCGGCCCCCTGGACCTGGTGATCGTGGAGAGCGGCGGCGACAACCTGACGGCGACGTTCAGCCGGGGGCTGGCGGACCGGCAGATCTTCGTGCTGGACGTGTCGGGCGGCGACAAGGTGCCCCGCAAGGGCGGCCCGGGCGTCACGACGGCGGACCTGCTGGTGGTCAACAAGACCGACCTGGCTCCGATGGTGGGCGCCGACCTGGGCGTGATGGCCCGCGACGCGGCGAAGGTACGTGGCGAGCGCCCGGTCCTGTTCACCTCGATCCGCCAGGAGCCCACGGCCGCCACGGTCGCCGAGTGGGTGTCCGACCAGGTACACGCCTGGTCCCACACCCACGCGTCCCCCGTCTCCTGATGACCACCCGAGCCGAGGCACTGCGGGGGGACGAGCGGCCGCACATGCCGGACCCACCGCCGACGGCAGGACAGGCGGACGTGCCGGCCCCACCACCCGCGGCCGGACAGGCGGACGTGCCGGGCCCACCGCCCGCGGCCGGACAGACGCACGTGCCGGGGGCGGTGGGCCTGGCGGTCGGGCGGCGGGCGATGCGGGCCAGTGCCGCCGTGGCGACCGCGCTCGCCCCGGACGGCCGTACCGTGATCAGCCGTCTGGCCTCGGCGCCTCCGCTGACGTTGCGGCAGACGGGCCCGCACACCGTCCACCTCGTCTCCACGGCGGCGGGCCCGCTCGGCGGCGACCGGCTGGCCCTCCACCTGGACGTCGCCCCTCACACCATGCTGGAGCTGGGCTCGGTGGCGGCCACGCTGGTGCTGCCCGGCGAGGGCCCGTCCGAGCTGCTGGTCACCGCCCGCGTCGGCGCGGGCGCCACGCTCCGCTTCACCCCGGAGCCGACGGTCCTGGCCGCCGGTTGCGACCACCGCCTCCTGGTACGGCTGGCGCTGGAGGCGGACGCGAGCGTCCTGTGGCGCGAGGAGATCGTGTTCGGCCGCCACGGCGAGGCCCCGGGCCGCTGCCACGCCCGCTTCGACGCCACCCGCGACGGACTGCCGCTGCTCAGGCAGGAGTTCACGGTCGGCGACCCGGAGCTGGACGCCTCGCCGGCGGTGTACGGCCCGGCCCGCTGCGTCGGCACCACGTTCCTGACGACGGGGGTGAAAGAGACGGCGCTGGCCGAGGGGGTGGCCGTGCTCCCCCTGGCCGCCCCGGCCACGCTGGTGTCCGCGCTGGCCGCCGACGCCGTCCAGCTCCGTGCCCGCCTGGAGTGGGGCGAGCGCACGGCGATGGCAGGAAGTCCGCCGCACCCGCATCAGAGCGAACTGTCCGGAGCCGCCACGCCGAAGTGACGACTCCGTTGCGTACGGTGGTGAGGCGCCCGTGCCCGGCATACGCTGATCGTGTGGCCGACGACCTCATGCCCACGCCCGCCCGCCCGAGACTCCACCGCGGCTACCCGCTGGCCGTCGCCGCCGCCGGCGCCCTGCTCGTGTTCTGCGCGGTCCTGCCGTGGGCGGGGCTGCAGGCGACGAGCAGCCTCATCGCCGGCGGGGTGGCCAGTGACGTGCGCGGCATCGACGACCCGTTCGGCGTCTACACGTTGATGGCGGGGCTCGCGGCGCTGGGTTGCGGCCTGGTGGGCCTGCTGTCGCCCCGCCCCAGGCTGGCCGCCCTGGCGGTGGTGCCGGGCGGCGTGGCCGTGGTGGTGCTGCTGAAGTTCGTGATCGGGGGCGGCGGTGACCTGCGTGACCGGATCTCGTTCGATCTCGGGGGGTTGTTGTCGATCGAGCCGGTGATCAGGTTCGGCTGGTTCGCCGCGCTGGGGTGCGCGCTGGCCGTCGTCGCCCTGTCGATGCTGACACTGGTGCGGCGCCGCTGACCCCAGCCCCGGACACAACCGCCGACCTCAGTCGTAGAAGCCGAGCCGCCGCAGCTGCTTGGGGTCGCGCTGCCAGTCTTTCGCCACGCTGATGCGCAGGTCGAGGTAGACGCGCGTGCCCAGCAGCGCCTCGATCTGCTTGCGGGCCTTGGTGCCGACCTCGCGCAGCCGCTCGCCCTTGTGCCCGATGACGATCGCCTTCTGGGACGGCCGCTCCACGAACATGTGGGCGTAGATGTCGAGCAGGTCGTCGCGCCCTTCGCGGGGCAGCATCTCGTCGACGACGACGGCGATGGAGTGGGGCAGCTCGTCGCGTACGCCCTCCAGCGCCGCCTCCCTGATCAGCTCGCCGACCAGCACCTGCTCGGGCTCGTCGGTGAGCTGGCCGCCCTCGTAGAGGGGCGGCGACTCGGGCAGGTGCTCGATCAGCACGTCGGCCACGACGTCGAGCTGGTCGCCCGACTGGGCCGACACGGGCACGATCGCGGCGAACTCCGCCACCTGCGACACGGCGAGCAGTTGCTCGGCGACCTGCTCCTTGCTCGCCAGGTCGCACTTGGTCACGACGGCGATGACGGGCGTCTTCTTGATCGCCGACAGCTTGTCGGCGATGAACCGGTCGCCCTTGCCGATGGGCTCGTTGGCGGGCACGCAGAAGCCGATCACGTCGACCTCGGTCAGCGTGGACAGCACGAGGCTGTCGAGCCGCTCACCGAGCAGCGTGCGCGGGCGGTGCAGGCCGGGGGTGTCGACGATGATGAGCTGGGCGTCGGGGCGGTGCACGATGCCTCTGATGACGCGCCTGGTCGTCTGCGGTTTGGACGAGGTGATCGCCACTTTCGTGCCGACCAGGGCGTTCATCAGCGTGGACTTGCCGACGTTCGGCCTCCCCACGAAACAGGCGAATCCGGCGCGATGGTTGTCTGGCGAAGTCACATGTGCATTGTGTCCCATCATCGAGCGTGTTCACGCCACCACGCGAACGCCTGGGGCGCCACGCCGGGTGTCCAGGGCGTCGTGTCGTAGCCGGGCAGCTCGTGCTCGGCCACCCAGCGGAAGTCGTTGATCTCGACCCCGTCGGGCCGGGGCGCGGCGGAGCCGGGGGTCAGGGCGCAGGCGTAGGCGGCGATGACGTAGCCGACCTCGTGCCCGTTCGGGTAGAGCGTGCGGAACTCGGGCCCGCCGTACACGCCGATCAGGCCCCGCACCTCGATGTCGACGGCGAGCTCTTCGCGCAGCTCCCTGACCACGGCGTCCTCGGGCCGCTCGTCGGGGTCGACGCCGCCGCCGGGGGCCGCCCACCGGCCCACGTCGCCGTGCCTGGCCAGCAGCAGCCGGCCCTCGTCGTCGAACACGAACCCCGACACCGAAGGCAGCATGATCAGATCGCCGCCGACCTTCTCCCGCAGTCTCGCCAGGAACGGCGACATCGGCATGTGGTCAGCCTCGCAGGGTGCCGTCGGGGCCGGCCACGAGCAGCTTGCCGGCGCCCAGCTCGGCCGCGACCGCCTCGTCGGCGGGGCTCGGGTCGCCCTCGCTCACCAGCGCGACGGCCTCCAGGGACTGCGCGCCGCTGGAGATCGCCATGGCCACCGCCACCTGCACGGCCGACAGGGTCAGCGCGGACAGGGCGACGTTCGTCGCGGAGTAGGTGCGGCCGGTCTCGTCGCGCACGGCCGCTCCCTCGGCGGAGCCGTTGCGCGCCCTGGCGGCGCGGGCCAGGGTGATGATCTTGCTGTCTTCAGGGTTCACCCAACCAGGTTAGGTGCTGACCATGGAGATCGCCGCCTCGACCACCTTCCTGGTACGGGCGGCGTCCACATCGTTCATCCCCGTGTGCACCACGGATACCAGTGTGTCCCCGACGCGGGACAGGACGACGTCCATCGCGTAGGGGTAGCCGTTCAGCCGTCCCTGCAGCCGTGCCGCGACGGCCTCGTCCCCGGCGTCCCGTACGGGCAGCTCCCGCAGCCGCAGGTCGGTGCCGCTGGAGGTGTGCACGGCGCGGCAGGCGCCCATCGCCTCGGCCAGGGCGCGCAGGTGCCCTTCGGCCTCCTCGTTCGCGTAGCGGGCCAGGCCGACCCCCGCCTGCTCCCCGAGCCCGTCGCCGTGGTAGCTGACGGCCGCCTGCGCGGTCAGCGCCTGCCGGGGCGCCCGCCCGCCGGCCGGTTCCAGCACGGCCCGGCAGTTCCTGTCCGCCTGCCCGAACGGCATCCGCCACGCCTGCTCCGGCCGGACCGTGAACCCGTCGGGCAGCGGCGGCTCCTTGTGCAGCACGTCGCGCAGCTGCGCCATGGCCTGCGCGTCGAGGAAGCTCTCCGCTCCCCCTCCTCCGCATCCCGTGAGGAGGCCCGTCACCAGCACCGAAGCGATGATCCAAGGTTTTCGTTCCATGATCCCCCCTTGGATCGCAGCCTCCCCAACCGACGAATGCGGCAATCCACCGGAGTGACCACCAACACGCAAAAAGGGTGTTCCCATCCGGTTTTCCGGACGAGAACACCCTTTACGCCGATCAGCGTCGCGACCGGCAAGCAGCCGAGACGCTGTCGTCCCCCCAGGGAGACCCCCTCCGGCCGCGAACCCCACCCGGCCTTCGGACGACTCCCTTTGTGACACCCACCGCACTGGATGTCGTGATGTAAGAGTGCCGGGCGCGGCTTGCAGAAGACTTGTAGAACGCTTGCGGCTTCCGCCCACATTCGTCCCGACGCAGGTCAAGGGAGCTTCGCCGCACCCGGAACCGACTCGCGGGCCAGCCGGGCTCAGCCGTGGCTCAATCGCGCTCCGCCACCGCCGGGACGACCTCGTCCTCCGGCGGCGTCACCCGGCGCACCACCACCGTGCTGATGCGGTTGCGCCGCCCCGCCAGCGTCTCCGCCGTCAGCGACAGCCCCGCCACCTCCGCCTGCGACCCCGCGATCGGCACCCGCCCCAGCGCGTGCGCCAGCAGCCCGCCCACGGTCTCGACGTCGTCGACCTCGATCTCGGTGTCGAACAGCTCGCCCAGCTCGTCCACCGGCATCCGGGCCGTCACGCGCAGCCCGCCGTCGGGCACGGCCTCCACCCGGGGCGCCTCCTGGTCGTACTCGTCGGTGATCTCACCGACGATCTCCTCCAGGACGTCCTCGATCGTGACCAGGCCCGCCGTGCCGCCGTACTCGTCGATGACGATCGCGATGTGGATCTGCCGGGCCTGCATCTCCCGCATGAGCTGGTCGATCGGCTTGCTCTCCGGCACGTACGCGGCCGGCCGCATGATCGACTCGACCGTCTCCTTGCCTCCGCCCTCACCCGACTCGTGGATCTTGCGGGCGATGTCCTTGAGGTAGGCGATGCCGACGACGTCGTCCTCGTTCTCCCCCACGACCGGAATGCGCGAGAAGCCGCTGCGCAACGCCAGCGACAGCGCCTGACTGATCGTCTTGCCGCGCTCGATGTAGACCATGTCGGTACGCGGCACCATCACCTCGCGCACCAGCGTGTCACCCAGCTCGAACACCGAGTGGATCATCTCGCGCTCGTCCGGCTCGATCACCCGGCGCTCCTCGGCCAGGTCGACCAGGTCACGCAGCTCGGCCTCCGACGTGAACGGGCCGTCACGGAAGCCCTTGCCGGGCGTGAGCGCGTTGCCGAGCAGGATCAGCAGTTTGGGCAGGGGGCCGAAGATGCGGGTCAGGCCGTACACGATGGGCGCGCTGGCCAGCGCCACCGGCTCCGCGTGCTGGCGCCCCAGCGTGCGCGGCATGACCCCGACCACCACGTAGCTGATCAGGATCATCACGACCGCCGCCCACACGTAGGCCCAGCCCTGATCGTGCATGAGATCGATGAACAGCAACGTCGCGATCACCGTCGCGACCAGCTCGCAGCTGAGCCGCAGCAGCAGGAGCAGATTCAGGTAGCGCGGCGGATCGGTCACGATCGCCTGCAACCGCGCCGCCCCCGCCGGCCCTCGCGCGCGTACTCCTCGGCACGCACCCTGGAGATGCGCGTCAGTGCCGTTTCCGCACTGGCGATCAGGCCACCGATCACGACGAGCGCGATGGCCAACGGCAACCAGGCGTTCACCGCGGGTTGCGCACCTCCTGCCACGACTCGAGGAGCCGGGACTGCAAGCCGAACATCTCCTTGTGCTCCTCCGGCTCGGCGTGATCGTAGCCGAGCAGGTGCAGGATGCCGTGCGTGCACAGCAGCTCCAGCTCGTCGGCCGTGCTGTGCCCGGCCTCCTCCGCCTGCCTGGCCGCCACCTGCGGGCACAGCACGACGTCGCCGAGCAACGCCGGATCGGCCGGCCCCTCCGACTCGCCGCGCGCGCCGCCGCCGGGTCGCAGCTCGTCCATCGGGAACGCCAGCACGTCCGTCGGGCCCGGCTCGCCCATCCACTTCTCGTGCAGCTCCGCCATGGCGTCCTCGTCGACCACGACGATGGACAGCTCGGCGAGCGGGTTGATGCCCATCTCGCCGAGCACGTGAGCGGCCAGGGCGACGATGCTCTCCTCGTCGACCCCCACGCCGGACTCGTTGTTGATCTCGATGCTCATGGCCGCCGCTTCCCCCGCTGCTGAATGGCCTTCGGCTCCTGGGCCTGCTGCGTGGCGTCGTAGCGGCCGTAGGCGTCGACGATCTCGCTGACCAGCTTGTGCCGCACGACGTCGGCGCTGCTCAGCCGGGCGAAGTGGATGTCGGGGATCCCGTCGAGGATCTCCTGCACCACCCGCAGCCCGCTCACGGTGCCGGACGGCAGGTCGACCTGCGTGACGTCACCGGTCACCACGATCTTCGAGTTGAAGCCGAGCCTGGTCAGGAACATCTTCATCTGCTCGGCCGACGAGTTTTGCGCCTCGTCGAGAATGATGAAGGCATCGTTGAGTGTGTTGTGGGTGAGCAGGAAGTCCTCGGTCACGTAGAGCGAGTCCTCCGCCGCCACCTGGATGCACACGCACTCAGCGGTGCCGCGCGGCTCGATCCGGTCCACGTAGCGCATGGGACGACCGCCGCCGTGCTTGCGGTAGACCTCCGCCTTCCGCGACAGGCGGAAGGGCTCGATGCCCTCGGGAAGCCGGATGTCGAGGACGTGCGCGTCGTGGCGGTGATGGACCTCGCGCCCTCCCGCCAGCCCTGGCTTGCGGCCCTTCGCCAGGCGGGTGCGCGAGTAGGCGACGCCTCCGAGGGACTGAACGAGGAAGACGACGTCGTCACGAAGCCGCGCTGAGACGGTGGAGAACTGGATCCGGCAGGTGCGGCCGTCCTGAATGACAGGACCGCCGTCGGCGTCGAGCAGCCCCTGGAGAACCGCGAGCCTGATCTCCGGCGTGTTACGGAGGTAGACCTCCGGAACGAACTTCGTGGACGAGCCACTACCGGACAGGCCCAGCCGCCGCATGACGTCGGTGACCGGATTCGCGATCGTCATGCTGTCGCCGGGCTGTCTCACCCTGTTGAGCACGTAGTCGGGCCCGCTCCTCCACCGCACTTCGATGCCTGGCAGGGCGCCTTCCAGCGCCTCGGCCAGCTCAGGATCGTTGGAGGCGAAGCTCGGAGTCGTCGTGCCGGTGATGCAGCCGTCCCCGAGCAGCAGCCCGAGTGCGTACGCGTCCATGGGGACGTCCCGCTCGGGGAAGCAGACCGGTGCGCTGAGCAACGGCAACTCCCACTTGTGGTGGTGAGCCGTGCGCAGGTCGCCGATCATGTCCTTGGTCTGCAGCACCCGCCACGGCTTGCCCCGGTTGGCGTCATCGCGGGTACGGACGGCCCAGAGGTGGTCCTCGGAGGCGAGCACCGAAGCACCGTCCTGGCTGAAGAGACGATAAATCGTCTTCTCACCTTGCGGGTAGACGCCCAGTACGGGGGTCGGCTCGCCGTTCGACCCGATGACGAGGTCGCCGACTTCGAGCTCCCCGATGGAGCGCCATCCATCAGGAGTTAGAACGCCTGTTCCCATTGGGAGTGCCCTGCCACGCATATATGCGAGCGGCGCCACCTCGATGGTCCCCGCCGCCATGAGCTTGGGGATCGAGTCGGGGTCGACCATGTCGTGCAGCGCGTCGTAGAGGGGCCGCAGGTAGGGGTCGATCTTCTCGTAGAGGGTGCCGGGCAGGAAGCCGAGCCGTTCGCCCGCCTCGACCGCCGGGCGGGTCAGGATGATGCGGTTGACCCGCTTCTCCTGGAGCGCGCGCACGGCCTTGGCCATCGCGAGGTACGTCTTGCCGGTGCCCGCGGGCCCGATGCCGAAGACGATCGTGTGCTTGTCGATCGCGTCGACGTAGCGCTTCTGGTTGACGGTCTTGGGGCGGATGGTGCGGCCGCGCGAGGAGAGGATGTCGAGCGACAGGACCTCGGCGGGGCGGTCGGAGGTCATGCGGAGCATGGCGATGCTGCGCTCGACCGCGTCGGGGGTGAGCTCGCCGCCGCTGCGCAGGACCTCGACGAGCTCTTCGAAGAGCCGCACGACGGTGCCGCTCTCGTCGGGGCTGCCGGTGACGGTGATCTCGTTGCCGCGCACGTGGATGTCGGCCCTGAAGGCGCCCTCGATGACACGCAACAGCTCGTCGCGGGAGCCCAGGAGGCTGACCATCGGGTATTCGTCCGGTATCAGCACCTTCGCTTGAGTCCGCGAGGGAGGTGCCGTGCGTCGGGATTCGTGTAGTTCGGACATGGGCAGGCCAGCGGCCTGATGCCTCCCGGTCTCTTTCGGAGTTCTTCTCCGCCCATGTTATCCGGGAGCAGGCCGATTGCTCTCGCCAATATCACGCACATGCCGCGGGGCGCGTCGCGCGCGCCCCGCCGACGCTCGTGAGCACCGCGGTTTAACCGGGCGGCCAGGTCAGCTCGCGCCCGCCGAGGACGTGGGCGTGCACGTGGAAGACGGTCTGGCCGGCGGCGGCGCCGGTGTTGAAGACGATGCGGTAGCCGCCCTCCGACACCCCGTCGATGACGGCGACCTCGTGGGCGGTCTTCAGCACCTCGTCGGCGAGCCCGTCGTCGGCGGCGGCGAGCGCCGCAGCGTCGGCGTGGTGCGCCTTGGGGATGACGAGCGCGTGCGTGGGCGCCTGCGGGTTGATGTCGCGGAACGCCAGGGTGCGGCCGGTTTCATAAACGATCTCGGCCGGAATCTCCTTGGCGACGATTTTGCAGAAGAGACAATCGCTCACCCGATCACCCTACAGATCCCCTCCCGTTGGCGAGTCCGTTGCGAATCGGTAATCACCTGTGTCGTGCGCAGGAAGATCCACACGGTTAGGGTGAGTGTGCGAGACTTCAGCAGAAAAGACGATTCAGGGTCGGGCGAGCGCCACCTGGCGAGGACACGACTGGGTAATGCACCCTAACGAACCGGGGAAACCTCAAGAACCGGCACCTCAAGAACCGGCAGGGAGTAAACCCTCTGGGAAGGCCGCGCGTCCCACTGATGTGACCACCGAAACCCTTCTGGCCGACAGGTCGATGGGGGCGGTGCCGGTCGGGTGGGATGCCGACATGGCCGTGACCGCGCTGTACAGCGCGCACTTTCGGTCATTGGTGCGTCTCGCTGTGTTGCTGGTGCGCGACATTGCAACAGCCGAGGAAGTCGTGCAGGATGCGTTCGTCGCCATCCATGGTGCCTGGCGTAGGCTGCGTGACCCCGACAAAGCACTCGCCTACCTGCGTCAGTCAGTCGTCAACAGGTCCAGGTCCGTGCTGCGTCACCGCGCGGTCGTCGAGAAGTACGCCCCCAAGGGTCTGCCGGACGCCCCGAGCGCCGAGAACGGCGCGATCGGCGAGCTGGAACGCTCCGCCGTGATCGAGGCGTTACGGGCCCTGCCGACCCGGCAACGAGAAGCACTGGTTCTACGCTACTACGGTGACTTGTCCGAAGCTGAGATCGCTCACGCCATGGGCATCAGCAAGGGCGCGGTCAAGAGCCACACCGCTCGTGGCATGGCCGCCCTGCGATCGGTCCTGGAGAAGATGTCATGACCCACCCCCCCGACGAGTACGGCGATCTCCTGCGCCGTGCGCTCCGCGCGGAGGCGGACGCGGTCGTGCCCTCGCCGGAAGGACTGGAGATCATCCGCGCGCGGATCCAGCGGCGCGGCGTACGTAACCTGTTCTGGTGGCGCGCGGGTGCGGCCGGGGTCGGCGCGGTCCTGGTGGCCGGCGCGATCGTGATGGCGGTGCCCAACCTGCGCTCCCAGATCATCGAGCAGACCGTCACCCCGGCGGGCGTCACCTCGTCCGAGGTGCCGTCCAACTCCTCGACCACGCGCTCGCACCAGCCGCCGGCGAAGGAGCCGCCGCCTCAGCAGTCGCAGCCGGTCGTCGTGGTCCCCGAGTCGTCGGCGCCGCCCTCTCCGAAGCCCACCCGGAAGGCGGGCTCGACCAGCAGGCCGTCGCCTTCGCCCTCCGCCACGCCGACTCCGTCCGACTGTCCTTCGCCGCAGGCCGAGCAGCCCGCCGACTGCCCTGAGGGCTCGCCGTCGCCGACACCGACGGCGGAGGAGACGACGGGGCAGCCTTCGGCGTGCCCGATCGAGGAGTGCCCGCCGCCCGACGAGGTGACGGAGACCCCGACCGAGCTGGCCAGCCCGCTGCTGGACAGCTCCCAGACCACGCCGTAGAGCGGGGTTCTACCAGCGTCCGGTACGGCTGAGCAGCACGGCCGCCGCCGCGACCCCGGCCGTGGAGGTCCGCAGGACCGTCGGCCCGAGCAGCACCGCCGTCGCCTTGGCGGCCCTGAACGCGGCCAGCTCCTCCTCCGACACGCCGCCCTCCGGCCCCACGACCATGACGATGTCGCCGCCGGCGGGCAGCGGCACGCCCGACAGCGGCTCGGCCGCCTCCTCGTGCAGCACGAGGCCGAGGGCCGCCTCCGACAGCAGCCGTTCGACCTGCTTGGTGGTGGCGAGGTCGGCCACCTCGGGCAGGTGGAAGCGGCGGGCCTGCTTGCCCGCCTCGCGGGCGGTGGAGCGCCAGCGGCCCAGCGCCTTGGCGACCTTGTCGCCCTTCCACTGGGTGATGCTGCGCGCGGCGGCCCAGGGGACGATGACGTCGACGCCCGCCTCGGTCATCATCTCGACGGCCAGTTCGCCCCGGTCGCCCTTGGGCAGCCCCTGGACGACGACGAGGCGGGGCCGGGGCGGCTCGACGTCGTAGCGGCGCAGCACGTCGAGGCGGAGGGCGTCCTTGAGCGTCTCGCGCACGACGCACTCGGCCACGGCGCCGGCGCCGTCGGTCAGGTCGACCCGCTCGCCGGGGCGCAGGCGGCGCACGGAGGCCGCGTGCCGCCCTTCCGGCCCGTCGAGCGTCAGCTCAGGGCCGTCGAGGCCCTGAGCGAGGAAGACCGGGACGGTCACCGGCCGTTGAAGGCGTCGCGCAGCCGGGAGAAGAAGCCCTGCTGGCCGGGCGCGAACTTGCCCGGCGGCCGCTCCTCGCCCCGCTGCTTGGCCAGCTCGCGCAGCAGCTCCTCCTGCGCGGCGTCGAGGCGGGTGGGGGTCTCGACGTTGACGTGGATGAGCAGGTCGCCCCTGCCGGACTCGTTGAGCCGCTGCACGCCGCGGCCGTACATGGTGATGACCTGCCCGGACTGCGTGCCCGGGCGGACGTCCACCTCTTCGGCGCCGTCGAGGGTCTCGACGGTGAGGATGGTGCCGAGCGCGGCGGCCGTCATCGGGATCTGGACGGTGCAGTGGAGGTCGTCGCCGCGCCGTTCGAAGATCTCGTGGTTGCGCTCGACGATCTCGAGGAACAGGTCTCCGGGCGGGCCGCCGCCGGGGCCGACCTCGCCCTCGCCGGCGAGCTGGATGTGGGTGCCGTCCTCGACGCCCGCGGGGATGCGGACCTTGATGGTGCGGCGGGTGCGCACGCGGCCGTCGCCGGAGCACTCCTGGCAGGGGTGGCGGATGATCGTGCCGAAGCCGCCGCACTGCGGGCACGGGCGGGAGGTCATGACCTGGCCCAGGAACGACCGGGTCACCTGGGAGATCTCGCCCCGGCCGTTGCACATGTCGCAGGTGTCGGGGTGGGTGCCGGGCGCGGTGCCGGCGCCGTGGCACACCTCGCACAGCACAGCCGTGTCGACGACCAGCTCGCGGGTGGTGCCGAACGCGGTCTCGCGCAGGTCGAGCTCCACCCGGATGGTGGCGTTGCGGCCCCTGCGGGCCCGGGAGCGGGGGCCCCTGCTGCCGGTGGCGGTGCCGAAGAAGGCGTCCATGATGTCGCTGAACGGGAAGCCCGCGCCGAAGCCGCCGGCGCCCGCTCCCGCCCCGGCGCCGCCGAAGGGGTCGCCACCCAGGTCGTACATCTGGCGCTTGTTCGTGTCGGACAGCACCTCGTAGGCCTGCGTGATCTCCTTGAACCGCTCCTGGGTCTCAGGATCGGGGTTCACGTCCGGGTGCAGCTCGCGGGCGAGACGGCGGTAGGCCTTCTTGATCTCATCCTGACTTGCGTCACGGCGCACCCCGAGGGTGGCGTAGTAGTCGCTGTTTGCCACTTATCGACCTCTTATGATGCAGCCAGGATCTGGCTGACGTAGCGTGCCACCGCGCGTACGGCGCCCATCGTCACGGGATAGTCCATCCTGGTCGGCCCCAGCACTCCGAGCCGGGCCAGTTGGTTGTCGCCAGAACCGTATCCGGTCGCGACGACGGATGTCCCCCGCAGGTACGGGTTTTCCGCGCCGATGCGCACGGTGAGCGCGGACGGGGTGTCGGATGTCTCGCCGAGCAGCCGCATGAGGACGACCTGCTCCTCCAGCGCCTCCAGCACGTCACGCAGGCCGGTGGCGAAGTCGGCGCCGGCGAGATTGGCGGCGCCGGCGAACACGATCTTCTCGTCGTGCCGCTCGACCAGGGTCTCCAGCAGCACCGACAGGATCGTCGCCGCCGCGGGCCGGTCTTCCGGGGCCAGCCGCTCGGGCAGGTCGGCGACCAGCTCGGGGACGCTGCTCAGGCCGCAGCCGTCGAGGCAGGCGTTGAGCACGGCGCGCAGGTGCGCGATCCGGGCCTCGTCGACCACCTCGGGCAGCTCGACCACGCGCTGCTCGACGCGGCCGGTGTTGGTGATGAGCACGAACATGATCCGCCGGTCGTTCAGCGGGACCAGCTCGACGTGCCTGACGGTCGACCGGGTGAGTGTCGGGTATTGGACGACCGCCACCTGCCGGGTGAGCTGCGCGAGCAGCCGGACCGTGCGGGTGACCACGTCGTCGAGGTCGACCGCGCCGGCGAGGAACGACTCGATCGCTCTGCGCTCGGCCGCCGACAGCGGTTTGACCTGCGAGAGCCGGTCGACGAACAGGCGGTAGCCCTTGTCCGTCGGGACGCGGCCCGCGCTGGTGTGCGGCTGGGTGATGTAGCCCTCCTCCTCCAGCGCGGCCATGTCGTTCCTGACCGTCGCCGGGGAGACCTTCAGGTTGTGGCGCTCGGCAAGCGCCTTGGAGCCCACCGGTTCGTTGGTGGACACGTAGTCTTCGACAATGGCGCGGAGCACCGCCAGTTTCCGATCGTCGAGCACGTGCTCACCTCCTGCCTCTGTCCATATCAGGAACGCGAGGTCTAGCACTCTGTGTTCCCGAGTGCCAAGTGTACGGCTCTCGCCCACAAGGTGCGATAACACCGCGTCCCACATCCTGCTTCTAGCTTCTTGGAAGCGTCTGGCCTCACACTTGCCCGTATGAGCGACGATTCCCGGCCGCCGTCGTACGGGCCCCCGCCTGGGCAGGGTCCCTACCACGGTCAACCACAGCCTCCCCAGTACGGCCCGCAGCCGGGGTCGCAGCCTGGTTTCGGCCAAGGGCCGCCGCCGCCGTATTGGCAGCCGCCGTCCGGTCCGGCCGCACCGCCGCCGTACGGTGAGGCCACCCGGTTCGGCCCGCCACCTCAGTACGGACAGCACGGCCAACAAGCCCAGTTTCCACCACGAATCAACTCCAAAGCCATAAAACCCAGCCTGTGGTGGCTGGCGGCGGCCTGGGGCGTGTTCGTGGCGTGCTGCGTGGCCGGCGTGCTCCTGTTCGGCGGCAGCGTGGCCGGCGGCGTCGCGAACCTGGCGCCGACCAGGACGTTCGCCTCCGGCGAGACCATCACCGTGCCGGTCGACCCGGCCCAGAAGCCCGGCGTCTACATCGCCAGCGACACGCGGGTCACCTACGACTGCTCCATCACCGGCGGATCCGGCCAGGCCAGGCTCGCCAGGACCACGGGCTCGCAGAAGGTCACGGCGGGCGGCGCCGTCTGGGAGCAGTTCCTCGTCATCAACGCCCCCGCCAAGGGCGACTACCAGCTCACCTGCACCAACCAGGAGCAGGCCGCCGTCCGGTACGGCGTGGGCCGCGACGCCTTCTCCGCCGTGGGCGGCATCACCGGCGGCCTGGCCGCCCTGATCCTCGTCCCCGCCGCCGGGCTGCTCGTGGCCATCGGCGGCACCATCACCGTCCTCGTCCGGCGCAGCGGCGCCCGGAAGCGCCTTGCGGTCGGCGGGTGATTTGCTACGGTCCCCGTGTGTACGAGGGCGATGTACTGGCGGGAAATTGGCGACGGCCGGGCAAGGGCAAGATCCCTAAGGTGCCCGCCGAGCCGGACCTCGTCGTGGAGGACGCCGACAGCGGCTTCTGCGGCGCCGTGGTGGCCTGCGACAAGGAGGCCGTCACTCTTGAGGACCGGTTCGGCAAGCGCCGCCTGTTCCCGCTCGCGCCCGCCGCGTTCCTGCTCGACGGCAAACCCGTGACCTTGGTACGCCCCACGGCCACCCCCTCGGCCGCCCTCCGGCGCAGCGCCTCCGGCTCCATCGCCGTGGAGGGCCTGCGGGCCAGGGTCGCCCGGCAGAGCCGCATCTACGTCGAAGGCGTGCACGACGCCGCCCTCGTCGAGAAGATCTGGGGCCACGACCTGCGCGTCGAAGGGGTCGTGGTCGAGTACCTGGAAGGCGTGGACGACCTGCCCGCCATCGTCGAGGAGTTCGGCCCCGAGCCGGGGCGGCGGCTCGGCGTGCTGGTCGACCACCTGGTGCCCGGCTCCAAGGAGAGCCGGATCGCGGCCGCGATCACCTCGCCCGACGTGCTGGTCGTGGGGCACCCGTTCATCGACATCTGGCAGGCGGTCAAGCCGTCCGTGCTGCGCATCCCCGCCTGGCCCGACGTGCCGCGCGGGGTGCCGTGGAAGGAAGGCGTCATCGCCGCGCTCGGCTGGCGCATGGAGCCCGCGCAGGCCTGGCGGCGGATCCTCGGCGCCGTCTCGACGTACACGGACCTGGAGCCGGAGCTGCTCGGCCGGGTCGAGGAACTGATCGACTTCGTTACGGAGGCACCATGAACCAGGACCCGCCCCAGCCGCCGCCCGACGACGACGCCACGCGCCGCGTCACCCCCGAAGACCTGCCGCCGGGTTACGGCTCCGGCCCTCAGTCGCCGGGCGGCTATGGCGCGCAGCCGCCCTCGTACGGACAGCCCGGGTATGGGCAGCCCGGATACGGACAGACTCCTTACGGGCAGCAACCCGGCTCGGCGCCGAACTTCGGCCAGCAGCCGCCCTCCGGCGGCTACGGACAGCCCGGCGGCTACGGGCAGCCCGGCGGTTACCCTCCTCAGGGCGGCTATCCCCCTCCTGGGGGTTACCCGCCGCCGAACCAGCCACCACCGCCGCCCGGCTACGGGTACGCCCCCGGACGGGGCGAGCCGTACATCCCGGGCAGGTTCGGCCCGCGCCCGGGCACCGACGACACCACGATGGCCATGCTGGCCCACCTCCTGGGCCTGCTCGTCTCGTGGATCGGCCCGCTGATCATCTACCTGATGAAGAAGGACGAGTCCCCCTACGTCAGGGACCAGGCGGCGGAGGCGCTCAACTTCCAGATCACGATGTTCATCGGCTACTTCGTCGCGGGCATCCTGGTGGTGGTCTTCATCGGCATCGCGCTGCTGCCGATCATCTGGATCGTGTCGCTGATCTTCCACATCCAGGCCGCGATGGCCACCAACAAGGGCGAGCGCTACCGCTACCCGTTCTCGATCCGGATGATCACCTAGACGAGCAGGTCCCGGATCAGGGCGTCGGCGAGCAGCCGCCCCCGCAGCGTCAGCACGAGCCGGCCCCGCTTGAACGGCTCCGGCTCCAGCAGCCCGCGGGCCAGCGCGCTGGCCACGGTCGTGCGCGCGCCCGGCGCCACGTCGGCCAGCGGGTAGCCGGAGTCGAGCCGCAGCTCCAGCATGAGCCGCTCGGCGTCGCGGTCGTCCTGACCCAGCACCTCGCGGGCGTGCGCGGGCGAGAGCCCGGCGGCCAGGCGCTGGGCGTAGGCGGCGGGGTGCTTGACGTTCCACCAGCGGGTGCCGCCGACGTGGCTGTGGGCGCCGGGGCCGGCCGCCCACCAGTCGCCGCCCGTCCAATAAAGCAGGTTGTGCCGGCAGCGGGCCGCGTCGGAGACCGCCCAGTTGGACACCTCGTACCAGCGGAAACCGGCCTGCGCCAGCAGCTCGTCGGCGATGAGGTAGCGGTCGGCGGCCACGTCGTCGTCGGGCATGGGCAGCTCGCCGCGCCGGATGCGGGCGGCCAGCCGGGTGCCGTCCTCGACGATCAGCGAGTACGCCGACACGTGGTCGGGCCCGGCCTCGATCGCGGCGGTCAGGGAGGCCCGCCAGTCGTTGTCGCTCTCGCCCGGCGTGCTGTAGATGAGGTCGAGGTTCACGTGCTCGAACCCGGCCTGCCGCGCCTCCCGCACGGCCGCCGCGGCCCGGCCGGGGGTGTGCCGCCGGTCGAGCACCCGCAGCACGTGCTCGCGGGCGCTCTGCATGCCGAAGCTGACCCTGGTGAAGCCGCCGTGACGCAGCTTCTCCAGATAGGAGGGGTCGACGGACTCGGGGTTGGCCTCCGTGGTGACCTCGGCCCCCGGTCTGAGCCCGAACTCGGAGTCGATCGCGGCCAGGATCCTCGCCAGGTCTTCCGGCGGCAGCAGCGTGGGCGTGCCGCCGCCGAAGAACACCGTCTCCACCGGCAGGTCCGCCTCGCCCAGGACGCGGCGCGCCAGGCGCACCTCCTCGACCACGGTGTCGGCGTAGTCGCGGTGCGAGGCGCCGGGCCCCAGCTCGGCGGCGGTGTAGGTGTTGAAGTCGCAGTAGCCGCAGCGCGTCACGCAGAACGGCACGTGCACGTAGAAGCCGAACGGGCGCTCGCCGAGGCCGCGCAGGGCGCTGTCGGGCAGCTCGCCCGAAGGGGGCGCGGGATCGCCGTCAGGCAGGGTGGATGGCACGCCTTCCAGTGTGCCCGGCTCCCGGGAGTGCTCCGATCCCATCTCGCTGAAGGGGAACACCATGGCAGGCATCGGCATCGGCATCGGCATCGGCATCGTCGGGGCGGGCATCTCGGGGCTCACCCTCGCCCTGCGGCTGCAGCAGCTCGGCATCGCGACGACGCTCTACTGCGAGAGCGACGCGGACACGTTACGCGCCAGCCGCCTGCCCGCCACCGTCGTCCGGATGGGGCACACGCGGGAGCGGGAGCTGGGCAGCGGGCACTTCCGCGACCCCGGCTGCCTCATGAGCCGGGCCAGGCTCTCGGTCAAGGGGGATCCGCCGCTGGAGTTCACGGCCGGCGTCGCCGAGCCGTTCCACGCGGTGGACTTCCGGCTGCTGCTGCCCGCGTTCATGGACGACTACGCCGGGCGCGGCGGCGAGCTCGTCGTGGCCGCCAAGCCGCCGGACGCGGCGCAGGTGGACCGCTGGTCGCGGCGGCACGAGCTGATGGTGGTGGCGGCGGGCCGGCGCTCGGTGGCCGAGCTGTTCCCGCGCGACGCCGCGCGCAGCCCATTTGAACGGCCGCAGCGGCTGCTGGCGGCCGGGCTCTACCGGGGCATCGACCTGGAGCCCCTGTTCTCGTACAACATCTCGGGTGGCGCTGGCGAGATCCTGCACATGCCCATGATGACGCGCGCGGGGGTCGTCTCCGCCGTCCTCGTCGAAGCGCTCCCCGGCGGCCCGCTGGAGCCGATCACCCGCACCCCCTGGCAGGAGGTCCCGGCCGCGCTGCGCGCGCTGCTGCGCGAGCACGCGCCGCGGCTGGCCGAGCGGGTGGATGCGGCGGCGTTCGAGCTGCTGGGGCCCGACGACCTGCTGCAGGGCGCGATCACGCCGACGGTACGGCGGCCGGTGGCCGAGCTGCCCAGCGGGCGGATCGCCCTGGCCGTCGGCGACGCCTGGATCGTCAACGACCCGATCACCGGCCAGGGCGCGAACCTGGGCTCCAAGTGCGCGTGGATCGCGGCCGACGCCATCGCGGCGGGCGGCCCGTACGACGCCGCCTTCGCCCACGCCACGGCGGAGCGGATGTGGGAGGCGGCGGCGCCGGTCGTCGACTGGACGAACGCGTTCCTGCGGCCGCCCGCCGAGCACGTCGTGAAGCTGCTCGTGGCCGCCACGACCAGGCAGGACCTCGCCGATCTCGTGCTGACGCTGTTCTCCGACCCGGCGTTCGCGTGGGGGCTGATGTCGAGCCCCGGGGAGATCGCGCGCATCGTTGACGGGGGCGAGCCGCCGCTCTACGATCGCGTCTAATTTATAGGAAAGTTTCCTATAAGACTTTGGTGCGCAGCCCGGGAGCCGCTCGTGAAGAAGAAGATCCTGATCGCACTGTCACTCTTACTCGGCCTCACGGCACTCTCCGTGCCCGCCGAGGCCCGCACCGGCTTCAAACGGGTCGCGTACTTCATCCAATGGGGCGTCTACGGCCGCAACTACCACGTCAAGGACGTCGACGTCACCGGCGCCGCCGCCAAGCTCACCCACCTCAACTACGCGTTCGGGTTCGTCAACGCCGAAGGCGCCTGCTACTCCTCCGACCCGTGGGCCGACTGGCAGCGTCCGGTGCCGGCCGAGCAGAGCGTCGACGGCGTCGCCGACGCCCCCGGGCAGGCACTCAACGGCAACCTCAACCAGCTCCGCAAGCTCAAGGCCAAACACCCCGGGCTCAAGGTGATGATCTCGCTCGGCGGCTGGACCGGCTCCAAGTACTTCTCCGACGCCGTCCTCACCCCCCAATCCCGCGCCGCGCTCGCCGGCTCCTGCATCGACCTGTGGCTGCGCGGCAACCTGCCCGGCCTCGAACCCGGCGCCGGCGCCGGCGTCTTCGACGGCATCGACCTCGACTGGGAGTGGCCCGGCTCCTCCGGCGCCGAAGGCAACGTGATCCGGCCCGAGGACAAGCGCAACTTCACCCTCTTCGTCGCCGAACTGCGCGCCCAGCTGCGCGCCTTCTCCCGCTCCGCGCAGCTCACCGCCTTCCTCCCGGCCGCCGCCGCCAAGATCGACGCCGGCTCCGAGGTACGGGACGTCTTCCGCCAGCTCGACTTCGCCACCGTCCAGGGGTACGACCTGCACGGCACCTGGGAGCCGCAGACCGGCCACAACGGCAACCTCCTCACCGACCGCCGCGACCCCAACCCCGTCCGCTACAGCGTCGACCAGACCGTCCGCGACTACCTCGCCCGCGGCGCCCCCGCCCGCAAGATCGTGGTCGGCGTCCCCGCCTACGGCCAGGGCTGGACCGGCGTCACCGCCGGCGGCGACGGCCTCTACCAGCCCGCCACCGGCCCCGCACCCGGCAAATGGGCCCCCGGCACCGAGGACTACAAGGACCTGATCTCCAAGCCCGGCAAGCGCTACCGCGACCTGCGCAGCGGCGCCATGTGGCTGTACGACGGCAACGAGTTCTGGTCCTACGACGATCCGGCCGTGCTGGTGCAGAAGGCGGCTTACATCCGGCTGAAGGGGCTCGGCGGCTCGATGATGTGGTCCATCGACCAGGACGACGCCAAGGCCTCCCTCACCTCAGCCCTGTACTCCATCCTCCGCTGACCCCCATGAAGGGGCGCGGCCCTCTCTACGACCCCGCGCCCCTTCACACCACCCACCAGCTTCGTCGCGCCACACCGCTCGCGATGAGCAACGCCCGGCCAGCGCTTCAAAACGCCCCGCCACCACGTTGGCAGCGCCACAACGCCCCATGGGCAGCAGCCCGCCATCGCGTAGGCAGCGCCACAACGCCCTCGGCAGCGGCCACGCCACTCGACACCAGGTTGCTCGACGGCCTCAGCCCAGCAGCACTCGCCCGGCCATCTCATCCCATTTCGCGTCATGCCCAGGCACGGTGAGGATGCGGCGCAGGGCGTCCCTGTCGCCGTTGCGGGCGCGGAAGTGGTCGGCCACGCTCACCCCGGCCTCGGGCCGTGAGACGAGCTGCACGTCGTCCCCCACCCCCAGCTCACCGAGCTCCACCACCCGCAGGTACGCCCCCGGCCGCCCCGCCTGCGTGAACCGCTTGACCCAGCCGGGCTCGTCCATCCAGTTGCGGAACACCACGCACGGCGTCCTCGGCCCCGTCACCTCCAGCAGGGCCGTGCCCACCCGCCACCGCTCCCCGATCAGGGCTTCGTTGACGTCGATCCCGGTGGTGGTCAGGTTCTCGCCGAACTGCCCGTGGCGCAGCTCCCTGCCGAGCTCGCGCTCCCACCAGTCGTAGTCCTCCCTGGCGTAGGCGTAGACGGCGGACTTCGGCGAGCCGTGGTTCTTCTCGTCGGCCCGAGCGTCCCCGGTGAGCCCGTTGGCGAGCACCGCGACCCGGTGCGCCACCGCGCGCTTGTCGATCGCCGTCCGCTTGAGGTTCCCCGCCCATTCGGCGTCGACCGGCGTGCCCACGTTCACAGAGAGAATGCGCATAAATAGGACGGTAATGGAGCATTCTTCACCAAGGCGAGCCGATATTGGGACGTTCTCCACCCCAGGGTGGAGATCTGACACCCTCAACCCGCAGACCGATCCGGTACGACCGCCACCTCCCTACGGTCAAATGCCGTGAACACCCTTCAGATCTCCCTGATCTCCCTCCTCGTCGTCGCGTTCGTCATCTACCGCCAGCTCCGCACCCGCCCGGCCGCAGGCGCCGCGACCCTGTACGTCGCCGGCGCCATGGTGCTCGTCGGCCTCGTCACGGGCGGTCTCTTCGACACGGCCCACCTCGCCCTCAGCCTGGCCCTCTTCCTTGTGGAGGCCGGCGCCGCCGTGGCGCTCGGGGTGTGGCGGGCGCGGACCGTACGGGTCTGGCTCGACTCCTCCGGCGTCGCCTGGTCGAAGGCCACGGGCTGGACCATCCTGGCGTGGCTGGCCTCGGCCGCGACCCGCGCCGGGCTGTACTTCGCCGGCACGGCCGTCGGCCTGACCGCCTCCACCAGCAGCGTCCTGCTCTTCCTCGGCCTCACCGTCGGCATCCAGGCGTACCTCGTGGCCCGCAGGGGCCGCGCGCTTTCCAGCACGGGGGCGCGACCGGATACGTTCGTGGGGTGATGCGTGGCCTGTCCCGAGCCGTCCCCTTCGCCCTGCGACTGGGAGTCGTCGTGCTGCTCATCGCATCCCAGCTCCAGGCCACCCCCGCCCCCGGCCTCACCGGCACCCCCCTGGCCGTCACCATCCTGACCATCGCCCTGGCCCTCAGCCTGCTCACCCCCCTCCTCCCCCCACTCCGCAACCCACCCCTTCCTCCCGCCGACTCCGCCCACCACCCCACCGGCCCGACCCCGGAGCCGCATCCGGCTCGCCGGAGCCCGTTGCGGTGGGTGGCCGGGTCGGTGGCGCGGGTGCCGCAACGGGTCATGCTGGTCTCCCTCAGCCTGGCGGTGCTCCTGTCCATCGCCCTCAACACGATCACCCGGACCGGCGTGACGATCGGCGCCCTGCTCATCTGCGTCAGCCTGGCGGTGAGCCGTCTGCCCCTCCGCTTCTCGCTCGCCGTCGGGCTCCTGGCCGTCGCGGGGCTCGTCGTGGCGGGCGAGCTCGCCGGCTCGCCGGTCGACGACGTGCCCCTCGTGCTCAGCGTCTGCCTGATCTTCCTGATCACGTACGCGGCGAAACAGCGCAAGGCCGCCAGGGCCGCCGAGGCGCGGGAGGCCGTACTGGCGGAGAGGGCGAGGATTGCCAGGGAGATCCACGACATCCTCGCCCACTCGCTGTCCGCCCAGCTCGTCCACTTGGAGGGCGCCAAGCTGCTGCTGCGCGCCGACCGTACGGCCGAGGCCCTCGACCGCGTCACCCGCGCCCGCGACCTGGCCAAGTCGGGCCTCGACGAGGCGCGGCGCGCCGTCTCCGCCCTCCGCGAGGACCCGCCCGCCCTTCCGGCCGCCCTGCGCACGCTCGCGGACGACTTCGAGACCACCGCCCACCGGCCCTGCACGCTACGCATCTCCGGCCCCGAGCTCCTTCTCCCGCCGGAGACGGAACTCGCCCTCCTGCGCACCGCCCAGGAAGCCCTCACCAACATCCGCCGCCACGCCCCAGGCAGCCCGGCCCAGGTAACGCTGACCTTCGCCCCCGACCACTGCGACCTGCGCATCACCAACCCCACCTCCGCCGAGCCCGGCACCCCTGGCGGCGGGTACGGCCTCGTGGGCATGCGCGAACGCGCCGAACTCCTCGGCGGCACGCTGACGGCGGGCGAACGGGACGGCGCCTTCCTCGTCCACCTGAGAGTCCCCGTCCCTCGGGAACGCGGGAGGTTGCGCGCATGATCAGGGTCGTCGTGGTGGATGACCAGGCCGTGGTGCGTGAGGGGCTGGTGCTGCTGCTCGGCCTGTTGCCGGGGATCGAGGTGGTCGGATCGGCGGGCGACGGTGAGGCCGCGTTGCGGATCGTCGAGAACGAACGGCCGGACGTCGTGCTGATGGATCTGCGCATGCCGCGCATGGACGGCGTGGAGGCCACCGGCCGCATCCGCGCCGCGTACCCGGACACGCAGGTCGTGGTGCTCACCACGTACTCCGACGACGAGTCGGTCTTCGCGGCTCTGCGGGCGGGTGCTCGCGGGTTTCTCACGAAGGACGCCGACGCCGACGACATCGCCTCGGCCGTGGCCACGGTGATGCGCGGTGACGCCCAGCTCGACCCCACGGTGCAGCGTCGGCTCCTCGACACCATGGCCCCTCCCCCTTCCACGACCTCCACCCCTTCCGCACCGGTAACGCCCCCCACACCGGGCACCGCCACCAATTCACCGCCTCCGCCCACCTCCGACCCGGCCCCTGTCCCTCCCGCCGTGGCCGGAACGCACGCGGCCGTGCCGGACGCGGGCCGAAGCTCCGGTCGGGCGGTGACCGGAGGGACAGGCATGGGGATGCGGGGGTTGACCCCGCGGGAGGTCGAAGTGCTGAGGCTCATTGCCGAAGGGTTGTCGAATGCGGAGATCGCCGGTCGCCTCTACATCACCGAGGCCACCGTCAAGACGCACATCAACAACCTCTTCGCCAAGGCTCAGCTGCGGGACCGCGCCCAGGCCGTCACCTACGCCTATCGTCACGGCCTGGCGCACCCTGGTTGAGCTGGGACTCCTCGTCGAAGCCCGCGAGCTGTAACAGCGTCTCCAACGCCGCCTGCCTGGTCTCCTCCACGGAGGCGCCGCGCTCGCCGAAGCACTCGGCGGCTACGTCGAGCAGGGTCGCCACGACGGCCGCGTCAGGGTAGGGCACGTCCACGAGGACGGTGCCGTCGGCGCCCTCCTCGCGGTCGTCAAGGTGGCGCCTCAGCAACCGCCGGGTCTCCTCCGCCACAGCGACCCCTAGCACCGCGGCCCGCTCGAATCGCTCAGAAGCAATCACGTCACCCTCCAGTCGCACAGGTGTTCGGAATAGAAGGTACGCGGCGGCACCGACAGAATCGCCTACGTCGCCGGGGTTCTGGGCGGGCGAGTGCGCGCCGGGGGTGAGTGGCGAGCATCCGGGGCGGCGGATGTGCGGCCGGGCGGGTGCACGACCGAGTAAGGGGCAGGTGCGCGGCCGAGGTGGGGTGAGCGCGCGGCCCGGTGGGCGGTGAGCATCCGGGGTGGCGGGTGTGCGGGCGGACGGGCGAGTGGGTGCTCGAAGGGGCGGGTGGGCGGTGGGCATCCGAGCCGGCGAGTGCCGGGGCCGGGTCGGGCTGGCTGATGCCGCCAGCCGAGCGGGGGTGCGCACCCACGGTGAGCGGCAAGCGCGCGGGCTGGTGAGCGGGTGGGCCGGTGAGCGGGTGGGCGAGCATCCGGACCGGCGGGTGGCGCCCAGGGTGAGCGGAGAGCATTCCAGGCGGCGAGAGTGCGGCCCGGCAGGCGGGTCGGCGGTGAACATCCGGACGGGTGGGTGCGTGATCGAGGTCGGCGGGTGTGCGGCCGGTCAGGGGGCGAGAGGCGAGCGTGCGGGCTGATGGGCGGATAGGCAGCGATATCCGAACGGGGGTGCGTGGCCGAGATAGGCCGGTGTGCGGGCCGGTCGGGGGTGAGCGGCGCGTGCGGGCTGGTGGGCGGATGCGGCAGCGAGTATCCGAGGTGGGCGAGTGCATGGCCGAGGTAGGCGGGGGTGGTCGGTCAGGGGTGAGCGGGTGGGCGGGTGAGCGGGTGGGTGGGTGCGCGGGTGGGGGGTGGGGTCGCTACGCTCGAACGGTGTACGACTCGATCATCGGTGTGTCTGCCCTGACGGTGGAGCTCGGCGGTAATCCCGTGCTTCGTGATCTGAGCCTGTCTGTGGCGCCCGGGGAGATCGTGGCCGTGGTCGGCCCGAATGGCTCCGGGAAGTCCACCCTGCTGCGTTGTCTGGCCGGGTTGCAGCCGGTCACGGCTGGGGAGGTGCGCGTGTTCGGGCGGGCGCCGGCCGACGATGCCGCGTTCTGGGGGCGGGTGGCGTTGCTGGGTGATGAGCCGGCCTGGTATCCGGGGCTCACTGCTCGTGAGCATCTGGAGCTGATGGGGGCCGTGCACACCAGGGCCAGGATGACGGTGGACGCGGCGCTGGAGTTGTTCGCGCTGGAGGAGCGGGCCGACGCGCCGCCGCTGAACCTGTCCACGGGTCAGCGCCAGCGCCTTTCCCTGGCCGCCACGCTGCTGCGGCCGAGCACGCTGCTGCTCCTCGACGAGCCCGAGCGGGGGCTGGACAAGGGCTTCCGGGCCGAACTCGCCGATCTGCTCACCGAGTACGCCGACGAGGGCGGCACGGTCGTCATGGCCACTCATGATCAGGGCCTGGCCGCCATCGGCCGTCAGATCGCCCCTTCCGGGGTGACGGCATGACCAAAGGTAGCGGCTCGACCGGAGGTGACGGCCCGACCGGAGGTGACGGCCCGACCAAAAGTGGCGGCCCGACCGGAGGTGACGGCCCCACCGGAGGTGACGGCCCGACCGGAGGTGACGGCCCCACCGGAGGTGACGGCCCGACCAAAAGTGGCGGCGCGACCAGGGGTGATGGCATGGCCAGGGTGATGGCATGACCGGTGGTGACGGCGTGACCGGGGCGAGCGGGGGTGATGTCCGGACCCTGCGGGCGTACGTGCGCTCGCGCACCCGCACCCCCGCCAGCCTGATGGACCGCTACGTCTCCGTCTTCTGCCTGCTCATGCTGATCGCCGTGGCCGGCAGGCCCGTGTCCGGGGTGCTCGCGAGCCTGGCGGTGCCGGGTGAGCCGGCGCGTATGGGGGCGGGGGTGGCGTTGCTGGCGCTGGCGCTGGCCGGGTTCCTGGCGGCGGCGCGGGGGGCAGGGCCTGTCCTGCTGCCCGGTGCGGACGCCTCCTGGCTGCTGCTGTCGCCGCTGAACCGGCGGCACGTGCTCGCCCGGTCGGCGCGCCTGCTGCTCGGGGTCGCGGCGGTGGCGGGTCTGCTGCTCGGGATAGGGCTGCTGGCCGTGCTGGGCGCGCCCGACCAGCTCGTGTGGCGGGTGCTGGGCGCGCTGGTCGTGGGGGTGGCCGCGGCGGTGGGCGGGATGGCGCTGGCCGTGCTGGGGCAGGCGTCCGAGTCGTGGCGGGTGTGGCTGACCGGCGGGATGGCCCTGCTGCTCGCGCTGGCCGTGGTGGCGGTGACGGGTCAGCTCCGTGCGGTGCTGGCGGTCGCGGCGAGCGCTCCCCTGCCGACTCTCACCGCCGCCGTGTCCGGCGCCGCCGTGCTGTCCGGCCTGCTGGTACGGCAGGCGTGGGCCACGCTCGACCGGATCCCCACCCGTACGCTCGTGACCTCCTCCACCCGGGCCGGTCATGTGGCGAGCGCGGCCATGTCGCTCGACCCCGGCGCCCTCACCTGGATCGCCGAGGACAACCACTGGCGGGCCAGGAAGCTCGCCTCCCGGCGCTGGCCGTCGCTGCCCGCGCCGTTGTCACTGCCCGCGCCGTTCGCGCTGGCCTGGCAGGACTGGCGGCGGCTGGCCCGCAGGCGCGGCCGGCTGGCGGCGGTGGCGGGGAGCGCCGCGCTGCCGGCGGTGCTGGCGCAGGCGGGCGGTCCGCCGGTGGTGCTCGGGCTGGCCGTGCTCGGGGGTGCGCTGGCGGTGGCGTCGCTGGGCACGTCCGGTGCGCGCAGGGACGCCGACAATCCCGCCCTGGCCAGGCTCATCGGGGTGGGCAGGCGGCAGGCGCTGGCGGCCCGCGCGGCCCTGCCGGCGCTGCTGGCGGGAACGTGGGCGGCCGTCGCGCTGGCCGGTCTGACGCTCGTCTCCGGGGTCGGGGCCGGGGCCGGGGTCGGAGTGTGGGCGAATGGGGCGCCCATCGATCTCATGGTCTCCGGGGGCGCGGCGTGGTGGTGGTTCGGGCCGCTGGCCGCGCCCGCGCTGGCCGCCGGGGCCCTGCGGATGGCCCGGCGCCCTCCCGTCGATCACTCGATGCCCGTCATCGACACGCCGGGCGGGGCCGTGCCGACCGGCCCGCTCTTCTGGGCGGCCACCGGCCCTGACCTGGCCCTCCTCGGCTGCCTGCCCACGGCGGCGGCGCTGGCCTCCCAGCCGACGGCCCTGGCCCCGTTCCTGGTGGCGCAGGCAGTGCTGAGCGTGCTGGTGCTCCTGGGGTTCCTGATGCGGGCCGAGTAAGGAGCCCCAAACGGGGGCGGTCAGGCCACGTACACGTCGCTGGGCACGCCTCCGTACGGGATGGTCCGGTCCTTGCGCATGCCGGCCCGCTCCGCCACCCGGTGTGACGGCAGGTTGACGTCCCTGATGACGGCCACGACGGTGCCCAGCCCCTTGCCCACCCGCAGGGCGGCGCGGGCGAGTTCGACCGCGTACCCGTGCCCCCAAGCGGACGGCCGGAAGCGGTAGTACAGGTTCAGCACCTCGGCCCCGTCCACGACGGCGTGGCGCAGGCCGCCGAAGCCGAGGACGTGCGGGTCGCCGGGCAGGCGGGCGGCCCAGTAGCCGAGGCCGCGTTCGTCCCAGTCGGCCAGCCACAGGTCGAGCATGGCGCGGCTGGACTCCAGGTCGGTGACGGGGCCGCTGGGGTGGTAGACGCTGGTGCGGGGATCGGAGTGGATCTCGTGGACGGCGTCGAGGTCCTCCGGCATCACCCGGGACAGGACCAGACGCGCCGTCTGCACCGTTTCCATACGTTCAGGGTATTCAGGGCGCCCCCGCCCGGAAAGCGGCCTACTTCTTGGTCTTGTCGGCGCTGGAGTCGGTGGACAGCGCGGCGACGAAGGCCTCCTGCGGCACCTCGACCCGGCCGACCATCTTCATCCGCTTCTTGCCTTCCTTCTGCTTCTCCAGCAGCTTCCGCTTGCGGGAGATGTCACCGCCGTAGCATTTGGCCAGGACGTCCTTGCGGATGGCGCGGATGTTCTCGCGGGCGATGACGCGGGCGCCGATGGCGGCCTGGATCGGCACCTCGAACTGCTGCCTGGGGATCAGCTCGCGCAGCTTCTTGGCCATGTCGACGCCGTAGCCGTAGGCCTTGTCCTTGTGGACGATGGCGCTGAAGGCGTCGACCGCCTCGCCCTGCAGCAGGATGTCGACCTTGACGAGGTCGGCCTCCTGCTCGCCGGCCGGCTCGTAGTCGAGCGAGGCGTAGCCGCGGGTGCGCGACTTGAGCTGGTCGAAGAAGTCGAAGATGATCTCGCCGAGCGGCAGCGTGTAGCGGATCTCGACCCGGTCTTCCGACAGGTAGTCCATGCCGAGGAGCTGGCCGCGCCGCCCCTGGCAGATCTCCATGATCGCGCCGATGAACTCGGCGGGGGCGAGGATGGTGGACTTGGTGACCGGCTCGAAGACCTGCGCGATCTTGCCGCCGGTGGGGAACTCGGACGGGTTGGTGACCGTGAGCTCCTTGCCGTCCTCCATGACCACGCGGTAGACGACGTTGGGCGCGGTGGAGATCAGCGACAGGCCGAACTCCCGCTCCAGCCGCTCGCGCACGATCTCCATGTGCAGCAGCCCGAGGAAGCCGACGCGGAAGCCGAACCCGAGCGCTGCCGACGTCTCGGGCTCGTAGACCAGCGCGGCGTCGTTGAGCTGGAGCTTGTCGAGCGCCTCGCGCAGCTCGGGGTACTCGTCGCCGTCGATCGGGTAGAGGCCGGAGAACACCATCGGCTTGGGGTGCTCGTATCCGGCCAGCATCTCCTGGGCGGGCTTGCCGGCCGAGGTGACGGTGTCGCCGACGCGCGACTGGCGCACGTCCTTCACGCCGGTGATGAGGTAGCCCACCTCGCCCACGCCGAGGCCCAGCTCGGCGGGCTTGGGCTCGGGCGAGATGACGCCGATCTCCAGCGTCTCGTGGGTGGCGTTGGTGGACATCATCAGGATGCGCTCGCGCTTGCCGAGGTGCCCGTCGACGACCCGGACGTAGGTGACGACGCCGCGGTAGGTGTCGTAGACCGAGTCGAAGATCAGCGCCCGCGCGGCCGCGTCGGCGACGCCGACCGGGGCGGGCACCGTGGCGACCACGTGGTCGAGCAGCTCGCGCACGCCCTCGCCGGTCTTGCCCGACACCTTGAGCACGTCGGACGGGTCGCAGCCGATCAGCCCGGCCAGCTCCTCGGCGAACTTCTCCGGCTGCGCCGCCGGCAGGTCGATCTTGTTGAGGACGGGGATGATGTGCAGGTCGGCGTTCATGGCCAGGTAGAGGTTGGCCAGCGTCTGCGCCTCGATGCCCTGGGCGGCGTCGACCAGCAGGATCGCGCCCTCACACGCCTGCAGCGAACGGGAGACCTCATAGGTGAAGTCGACGTGCCCGGGGGTGTCGATCATGTTGAGCACGTGGCCGTCCCACGGCAGCCGGACGGCCTGCGACTTGATCGTGATGCCGCGTTCGCGCTCGATGTCCATCCTGTCGAGGTACTGGGCGCGCATGGCGCGTTCTTCGACCACGCCGGTGATCTGCAGCATCCGGTCGGCAAGGGTCGACTTGCCATGGTCGATGTGCGCGATGATGCAGAAGTTGCGGATCAACGCGGGGTCGGTCTGGCCAGGCTGAGTGCGCACCGAAGTCCGTTTCGACAGGGTTGAGGTCAAGCAGTCTTCCATGGTGACATGCCCGGGTGATTGCCCGAACCGTCATCCGCCGCGGCCTGCGCCTGCTCGCGCTTGCCTTGGCCATCGCGGTCGCGCTGGGCGGCCTTCTCGCCGCGGCGCTCCGCATCCAGTTTACCGGTGCGCCGGCAGCCTGGGCGAAGAGCACCGGGAACGACGCCTTATGGCTGGGCCACGCCTGGGTGGACGGCCGCCGCACGGAGCAGGACGTCGAGCGGCTCGCCGTACGGCTGCGCGCCACGGGCATCAAGGACCTGTACGTCCACTCCGGCCCCTTCGAGTGGGACGGCCGCCTAGATCCCGCTAAATATCCCAACGCCGGAAATTTCGTTCAATGGGTGCGAAAGCACTTACCGGGCCTCCGCGTCTCCGCCTGGCTCGGCCAGGCCGTCAAGAACGGCCTCGACCTCGACGACCCCCAAGCCCGCGAGAACGTCCTGGCCGGCGTCGCCGCCATCATGAAGCAGGGCTACGACGGCATCCACTACAACTTCGAGCCCATCGGCGACGGCGACACCGCCTTCCTCGACCTCCTCGACCGGACGAGGCGGCACACGAAGCTCCTGTCCACCTCCACCCCGCAGATCGAGCCGTACCTGGGCATGCGCCTGACCGCCCGGGCGGTCCTGGGTCACGACAAGTACTGGTCCGAGGGATATTTCCGGCAAGTGGTGGCCCGCGTCGACCAGGTGGCGATCATGACGTACGACTCCTTCACCCCGGCACAGTCCCTCTACGGCGGCTACGTCGCCCGCCAGGCCGCCCTCGCCCTCGACCTGGTCCCCGAGTCGAAGGCCCTCTACATCGGCGCCCCGGCCTACCACGACCACGGCATAGCATGGGCGGACGAGGCGGAGAGCGTCGCGATGGCCGCCGAGGGCGCCAGGCTGGCGCTGACGGAGCACGGCCGCCGCGAGCGGTTCGGGCTGGCCCTCTATGTGGACTTCGCGGCCACCGAGGAGGATTGGCGCGAGTACATGACGCGGTGGCGTTGATTTGAGCAGCCGCCTGAGTTATTGGTAACCTGGGCAACTGCGTGTGGCGCGCCCTCTCTCGAGCCCGCGCGCCCCGTCCATCACTTCAGACTTTCACCGAGGCTTCTTCGTGGCGAACATCAAGTCCCAGATCAAGCGCAACAAGCAGAACGAGAAGGCTCGTCTGCGCAACAAGGCAGTCAAGTCCTCGCTGAAGACGGCGGTCCGCAAGTTCCGCGAGGCCGCCGAGCAGGGCGACGTCGAGCAGGCCACCGCGCTGCAGCGGGCTGCCGCCCGTCAGCTCGACAAGGCCGTCAGCAAGGGCGTCATCCACAAGAACCAGGCCGCCAACCGCAAGTCGGCGATCGCCAAGCAGGCCGCCGCGCTGGCCGCCGCCAAGTAATCCGGCGAGCAAGCACGGCCAGGTAAGCACGGCCGGGTAAGCACGGCACTCCGAAACGCCGCGCCTCGCGAACGCGAGGGGCGGCGTTCGCGTTTTCGCACCCATTTGTCACAGTTTCGATATCACACGCCCGTATCGGGTGCGTCACCGTTGTAAAGATCACCTTGCCCCTGCTTCGCCCCCTGCTCGAAGGTGCACTAAACGGGTAAAAGGGGGGCACATGCGGGGGCCGTTGATCGTCAAGAGGGCGTTCAGCGAGCCGCTGCTCCTCCTGGCCGCGCTCGGCTCGATCCTGCTGGCCACCACCACGCTGGTGGCGCTGACCATGTACGCCTCCTCCATCGCCGAGGCCGGTGTCCGCCGCACGATGGAGACCGCCTCCTACAGCCAGACCGTGGCCACCATCAGCTCCCCCGTGACCGCCGAGACGTTCCCCAGGTTCGACCAGGCCGTGCGCGCCGAGCTGACCCGCGCCTACGCCGGCCCGCCCGCCCTGACCACCAGCTTCCGCTCCGACTCCTACGCCATGCCCGGCCAGGAGGGGCGCGAGCGGCCCGACCTGCTCAGGTTCGGCAGCTACGACGGGCTCGACCGGCACGCCAAGCTGGTCGCGGGGGCCTGGCCGAAACCCGGCGACGACCCGGTGGAGGTGGCGATCTCGCTGTCGGCGTCCTCGGCGAGCGGGTTCGAGGTCGGGCAGGAGTTCACCACGCGGGGGCGGCTCGACCCGCGCCCGGTACGCGTCCGCGTGGCCGGCGTCTTCCAGATCGACGACCCGTTCGGCGAGCGCTGGGCGGGCGAGCAACTGCTCAGCCGGGGCGTGGAGCGCGGCGACTTCACCACGTTCGGGCCGCTCATGGTGACCCGCGAGACGTTCCTGGCCCGCTTCGCCACCAGCGTCAACGCGACCTGGACCGCCGTGCCCGACCTGCGCACGCTCACCCCCGAGCGGCTGCGCCCGCTGGCCGGCGCGATCGGGCAGGTCGAGGAGCGGCTGAAGGCGGCCGGCTGCGGGAGCTGCGTGGCCGCCAGCCGCCTGCCGGACCTGCTCACCCAGCTCGGCACCGCCTCCCTGGTGGCGCGCTCGACCATGCTGATCCCGGTGCTGCAACTGCTGCTGCTGGCCGCGTACGCGCTGATGCTCACCGCGCGACTGCTGGCCGACCACCGGCGCATGGAGGTGGCGCTGCTGCGCTCGCGCGGCGCGGGCACGGTGCGACTGGCGGCGCTGGCGGGCGGCGAGGCGCTGCTGGTGGCGCTGCCGTGCGCGGTCGTCGCGCCGTTCCTGGGGCCGCCGCTGCTCGCGCTGGTCAACGCACTGCCCTGGATCAAGGCGTCGGGCGTGCGGCTGGCGCCGGTGGCGGACGCCGGGACGTTCCTCGTCTCGTTCGGGGTGGCGCTGGCCGCGGCCGTGCTGCTGGTGCTGCCCGCGCTGGCGGGGGCGCGGCGCACGTACGTGGAGGAGCAGTCGGCGCGCGGGCGCGGCGGCGGGCGCGGCCTGATCGAGCGGGCGGGCGCGGACCTGGCACTGCTGGTCGTGGCCGGGCTGGCCATCTGGCAGCTCCAGCGCTACGGCGCGCCCGTGACCGCGACGGCGGCCGGCGGGCTGGGCATCGACCCGCTGATCATCTCCGGGCCTGCGCTGGCCCTGCTCACGGGCGGCATGCTGGGGCTGCGGCTGGTGCCGCGCCTGTCGCGGCTGGCCGAGCGGATCACCTCCAGGCGGCCCACGCTCGCCCCCGCGCTGGGGGCGTGGCAGGTGAGCCGGCGGCCGCTCAAGTACGCCGGGCCCGCGCTGCTGCTCACGATGGCGATCGCGATCGGCATCGTCTCCCTGGCCACCGCCGCCACCTGGCGCTCCTCCCAGCTCGACCAGGCGCGCCACCAGGCCGGGGCCGACCTGCGGCTGTCGGGCCCCGCCGACGGCCCCGAGCTGGGCGCGCTCGGGCGCGGCACGGCGTTCACCGCGCTGCCCGGCGTCACGGCCGCCTCGCCCGGCTTCCGCGGGCAGACCGACGTGAGCGGCACGAACGCGATGCTGCTCGCGCTCGACGCGAGCAAGCTCGGCGAGCTGTTCCACCTGCGCTCCGACCTGTCGGAGCAGAGCGTCGGCGAGCTGTCGAAGGCCCTGGCCGGGGAGCGGGCGGCGGGGCTCGCCCTGCCGGGACGGCCGGCCGGGCTCGTCGTGACCGCCGAGGCGAGCACCGAGCTGCCGGCGCGGCTGGTGCTGTCCGACGGGCTCGGCGTCTGGCGGGACGTGCCGCTCGGCCTGCTCAAGAAGGGCACGAACCGGGTCGAGGTGGACCTGCGTGCGCTGGCCGGACGGAGCGGGACGATCACGTACCCGCTGACGTTGCTCGGCCTGGTCGCCAGCGCGCAGGAGGACAGCACCGGGAGCCTGACCGTCACCGCGCTGAGCGCGGACGGTCAGCAGGTCGCGGCGCCCCCGCTCACCATGAGCGTCAGCGGGACCTCGGCGGCCCCCTTCGTCCGGCGGTCCGAGCCGGGCCCGCTGCCCGTCGTGCTCACCTCCGACCTGTCCGCCGCGCTCAAGCTGGGCACCGGCCAGACCGGGCGGGCCTCGATCGACCGCCGGGTCATGACCGTCAAGGTCGTCGGTGTGGTGGAGACGATGCCGACGACCCCGGCCGGGCAGCAGGCCCTGCTCGTCGACTGGCAGACGATGCAGGCGCACGAGCTGGCCGCGGCGCAGCTCCCCCGCCCCGCCACCGAGTGGTGGCTGGCCGCCGGCGACACCGCCCCGGCCGTGGCCGCGCTCGGCGGGCACCCCGAGTGGGACGTCACCGCGCTCGACCAGCGCGCACTGGCCGCCGCCCTGCGCGACGACCCGCTGGCCAGCGGGCTGCAGGGGGCGCTGATGCTGGGGTTCGGCGCGGCGCTGGTGTTCGCGGTGCTCGGGTTCCTGGTGAACGCGGCGGTCGCGGCGCGCGAACGGCTGGCGGAGTTCGCGATCCTGCGGGCGCTCGGCGTCAGCTCCCGGCAGATGCTCGGCATGCTGGCCGTGGAGCAGGCGTTCGTGGTGGGGCTGTCGCTGGTCGCGGGCACGGCGCTGGCGGTCGTCGTCGGCGTGCTGGTCGTGCCGCACATCGTGCTGACCGGGCAGGCCGCGGCCGTCACGCCGGGCGTCGTGCTCGACATCCCGTGGACGGCCACCGGCGTGATGCTGGCGCTGGTGGCGGCGGTGCTGTTCGCGATCGTCGCCGGGCTGGCGCGCCACCTGCGCCGCCAGGGACACGGCCTCCGGGAGGAACAGTGAGGACCTGGCTGCTCGCCCGGGTGCACCTGGGCACGGTGGCCGTGCTCTTCGTGCTGACCCTGAGCGCCTGCGTGCTGGTCGCCGGCCTGCCCAGGGCGGCGCAAAGCTCGTACGACGAGGCGCTGCGCCGCGCGCTGACCGCCGCCCCCGCCGTCCAGGCCGACCTGACCGTGGCCACGCAGTCCTCCGGCCGGCCCGAGGACCTGCGCGAACGCGCCCAGTTCGACTCCCGCGAGCGCCTGTGGCGCGAGATCGTGCCCGCCGGGCTGCGCCCGCTGACGACCGGGGCCGGGCACATGAGCGCCAAGACCGAGCTCACCCCGGTCACCGGCACCAGCGGCAGCATGTACGTCAACCTGGGCTGGCTGTCCGACGCCGACCGGCGCGTCGACTGGGTCCAGGGACGCGCTCCCGGCGCTCCCACGACGACCCGCTACGAGGGCGGCACCATCCCCGTCTTCGAGGTCGGGATCGTCGAGGAGGCCCTGCCCGAGATGGGCCTGCGGCTCGGCCAGACGATCACCCTCGGCGAGAACGACTACGCCGCCGTGAAGATCGTCGGCGCCTTCCGCGCCAAGGACCCCGGCGACCGCTCCTGGTCGCACGACGCCGACGTCCTGCACGTCATCGAGCAGCAGCCGCCCGGCGGCAAGGACCACGTCAAGCACATCACCACGCTCATGTCCGACGCCGGGCTGACGGCGCTCAGCGGTGAGGGACGCAACCTCACCTACCGCTGGGTCCTGCCCCTCGACGCGCGGGCGGCCGACGCGATGGACGTGCCCGGGCTGCGGGCGGCGGTCGTCGAGTTCGAGCGGGTCGTCGGGCTGCAGACCACCGGCAGCCCGTACCGCGTGGAGACCGCGCTGCCCAAGCTGCTCGGCGACTTCCTGGCCGCGCTGTCCACCGCGCAGACCGTCATGTACCTCGTGCTCGGCGGGCTGCTCGCGGTGGCGCTCGGCGTGATCGTGCTGGCCGTGCAGCTCCTCGCCGACAAGCTGGAGCACCCGCTGGGGCTGGCGCGGGCGCGCGGCGGGTCGCTGCGGCAGGTGGCGGGCACCGCGGCGGCACTGGCCGGGCTGGCGGTCGTTCCGGGGGCGCTGGCCGGGTACGCGCTGTCGTACCTCGTGCCCGGCCCCGTGCTGCCGATCGTGCACGCCGGGCCGGTCGTCGTGGTCGTCGTCGCGCTCGCCTACGCCGGGGCGCGCACAGCTCTGACGCACCGCGCGCCCCTGCACGAGCGGCGTGACGACGTGGCCACCGCGCGGCCCTCGGCCCGGCGGGTCACGCTCGAGGTGCTGGTCGTGGTGCTGGCGCTGGCGGGGGCGTACCTGCTGCGGGCCCGCGGGCTGAGCGCGGCGGGCGGGCAGGATCCGTTCCTGCTCGTCGTGCCCGTCGCGCTGACCATCGCGGCGGCGCTGATCACGCTGCGCTGCTACCCGTACCCGCTGCGGCTGCTTGTGCGGCTGGCCGCGCGCGGCCGGGCGGCGGTGCCGTTCCTGGGGCTGACCAGGGCCTCCAGGGCGCGCTCCGGGAGCCTGCTGCCGGTGCTGATCCTGCTGCCCGCGCTGGGCGTGTCCGTGTTCGCGGCCGTGGTGTCCGACGGGATCGCGACCACGCAGCGGACGGCGTCCTGGCAGCAGGTCGGCGCGCCGGTCAGGGTGACGTCGGAGAGCGAGATCCCGGCCGAGGCGATCGAGCGGGTGCGCCGGCTGGCGGGCGTCGAGCGGGTGGTGCCCGCCCAGACGGGGCGGGTGCAGGTCGGGTACGGCGCGGAGCGGGCCGACGCCATCGCCGTGGACGTCACCCAGTGGCGCGACCTCCTCGACGGCGCCCCCGTCGGGCTGCCGCCGCTGTCCGACGGCGCGCTCGTCTCCCCCGAGCTGCGCGGGCGCGGCACGATCGAGATCGGCTGGCAGTCACGCGTGAAGCTGGCCACGCGCGGCGTCATCGAGTCGGTGCCGGGCTTCTACACACACGGCAAGTTCATGGTCGTGCCCATCGGCGTGCAGGTGCGGCCCGCCGTGAACACGCTGCTGATCCAGGGCGACGTCGCGCTCCCCGAGCTGGCGCGCCTGGTCCCGTCGGCCGTCGTCACCTCGCAGGAGAGCGCTCTGCGGGCCATCCAGGACGATCCGCTGACCGCCACCGTGCGCTGGACGCTGGTGATCGTGACGGTCGCGCTGGCCGCGTACGCGCTGATCGCCGTCGTCCTGTCGCTGGTCATCGGGGCCGCCGACCGGGCGCGGGCGGTGTCGTTCCTGCGCACGCTCGGCCTGTCGGAGCGGCAGGCGCAGCGCCTGACCGTGCTGGAGATCCTGCCCATGATCCTCCTCACCGCGCTGGTCGGGCTCGGCCTGGGCCTCGGGCTGCCCGCCGCGCTCGGGCCCGGCGTGGACCTGTCGTCGTACGCGGGCGACCTGCCCGTCGGCGACTACTCGCCCGGCCTGCTCCTGCCCGGCGCGCTGGCGGCCGGGCTGGCCGGCGTCGCCGTGCTCGGCGCGTACGCGCACACCGCCATCAGCCGGCGCCGCAGCCTGGGCGCCGTCCTCCGAGTGGGAGAGCTCCCATGAACCCGACCCTGTCCGAGCTGGAAGCCAAGGCCACCCGGCCGTCCGCCGCGTTCGGCGGCGACGCGCACATCGTGTGCGACAACCTCGTCCGCATCTACAAGACCGAGGGCGTCGAGGTCGTCGCGTTGCAGGGGCTCGACCTGGTGATCGACAAGGGCGAGCTGGTCGCCATCGTCGGCGCGTCGGGGTCGGGCAAGTCGACGCTGCTCAACGTGCTGTCCGGGCTGGACGTGCCGACCGCCGGCGTGGCCCGGGTGGCCGGGATGGACCTGCTGTCGATGAGCGCCAAGGACCGGCTGCGTTACCGGCGCTCCGTCGTCGGGTTCATCTGGCAGCAGACGGCGCGGAACCTGCTGCCGTACCTGACCGCGCGGGAGAACGTCGAACTGCCGATGAAGCTGGCCGGCGCCGCCCGCAAGGGGTGCGCCATGGAGCTGCTGGAGCTGCTCGGCGTCGCCTCCTGCGCCGGCCGCCGGACGCCCGAGATGTCCGGCGGCGAGCAGCAGCGCGTGGCCATCGCCGTCGCCCTGGCCAACTCCCCGCAGCTCATCCTGGCCGACGAGCCGACGGGCGAGCTGGACAGCGAGACGTCGGAGCAGGTGTTCGACGCGCTGCGCACCGCCAACAGGGAGCTGGGGGTGACCGTGGTCATCGTGACGCACGACCCGCTGGTGTCGGAGCAGGTGGACCGGACGGTGGGCATCCGCGACGGGCGGACCAGCAGCGAGACGCTGCGGCGCGAGGGCGCAGAAGGACAGATCATCGCCGAGGAGTACGCCGTGCTCGACCGCGTCGGCCGCCTGCAGCTCCCCCGCGACTTCATGAACGCCCTCCACATGGAACGCCGGGTGCGCCTGGAGCTCGAATCCGACCACATCGGCGTGTGGCCCGCCCGAGAGGAGCCCTCGAATGACTGACGCGCCCCTGGTCGTGGTGGAAGGGCTGCGCAAGGTGTACCGGAGCGGGCCCAAGGAGGTCGTCGCCCTGCGGGACGTGTCGTTCTCCGTCCGGGCCGGCGAGCTGGTCGCGGTCCGCGGCCGGTCCGGCTCGGGGAAGACGACCCTGCTCAACCAGATCGGCGGGCTCGACCGGCCGGACGCCGGGCGGGTGGTGGTGGACGGGCGCGAGATCACGTCCCTGCCGGAGGACGAGCTGCTGGCCGTGCGCCGGGACGTGATCGGGTTCGTGTTCCAGTCGTTCGGGCTGATCCCCGTGCTGTCGGCGGCCGAGAACGTGGGCGTGCCCATGCGGCTGCGGCGCACGCCCGTCGCGGAGCGCGAGGCCCGGGTCCGGATGCTGCTCGCGCTCGTGGGGCTGGAGCAGCACGTCAACCAGCGGCCGTACGAGCTGTCGGGCGGGCAGCGGCAGCGGGTGGCGATCGCCAGGTCCCTGGCCAACCGGCCCCGGCTGCTGGTGGCCGACGAGCCCACGGGGCAGCTCGACTCGCAGACGGGGCGGCAGATCATGGAGCTGCTGCGGGCGGTCGTCCGCAGTGAGGGGGTCACGGCGCTGGTGGCCACGCACGACCCGAGCCTGATGACGCTGGCCGACCGGGTGCTGGAGATCAGCGACGGCGTCGTACGCGAGGCCGCGCTGACCTGACGGGCTCCGGCCCCTGGTCGGGGGCGGCCGGTTGCCAGGCGATCGCGATCAGGTCGGCGGCACGGGCTCCGGCCGCCGGTCGGAGGCCGCCGGTTGCCAGGCGATCGCGACCAGGTTGGCGGCGGCGACCAGCACCGCGCCGGTGACCGCCAGCGCCGCCACCCCGGTCAGCCCGGCCAGCGGCGCCGCCACGGCCAGCCCGAACGGCCGCGACGCGAACGAGATGAGCTGGTCGAACGAGCGCACCCGCCCGAGCGCGCCCTCCGGCACCTCCTCGGCCACCACCGTCTCCCACAGCGGGCTGAGCAGCCCCAGCCCGAACATGGCCACGAAGTACGCCCCCGCCAGCACCGGCACGGGCGCCCCCGCGGCCAGGGCCACCATGGGCAGGAGGTAGGCCGCGGCGCCGGCCTGCACCACGGCCAGCGGGCGCCGGATCGGCAGCCTGGGGGCGGCGAACACGCCCAGCACCATCCCCACGGTCCCGCCCTGCACGATCAGCGTCCAGCCGGCCTCGCCGCCGCCCAGGTGCCGCACCACCATGACGGGGCCGAGGGTCAGGAACAGCCCGGCCACGAAGTGCCAGACGCCGTGGCCGAGCACGGCCGCCAGGAACCAGGGCCGCGTCCTGACCTCCCGCCAGCCTCCCGCGAGGTCTGCCAGGAACGCCCGCCGCGCTCCCGCCCCCTCGCCGGAGGTCCGGACGCCGCCCAGGGTCACGGCGGAGCAGGCGAACAGCACCGCCGTGAGCCCGGCCGCCCATCCGGGGCCGGCGGCCACGGTGACCGTCCCGGCCAGGGCCGGGGCCGCCACGGTGGACAGGCTCGTGGCCACGCCGATGCGCGCGTTCATCCGCAGCCGGTCGGGGGCGGGCACGACCGCGATCACCAGCCGGGGCACCGCCGGGCTGCCGAACGCGATGGCCGCCCCCGCCACGGCCGACAGCAGGGCGAGGTCGAGCAGGCGGTGCACGCCCAGCAGGAGCTCGGCCGCGATGGCCGCCTGCGACAGGCAGCGGGTCAGGTCGGCGGCCAGCGCGAGCCGTTCGGGCCTGACCCGGTCGGCCACCACGCCGCCGACGGGCAGCAGCACCAGCAGCGGGACCAGCTCGCTGGCCAGCACGATCCCCAGCGCGCCGCCGTCGCCGCCGGCCCGGAGCACCGCCAGGGTGAGCGTGGTCGGGATGAGCGCCGTGGCCAGGGCGGACAGGCAGCGCCCCAGCAGAAGCCGTGACATCATGGGCAAAGACGATATTTCGCCAGCGAATGTTTCGTCAACAAAATACTTGCTGGCGTATGATCGCTGCCATGGAGGACTCGGTCGATCGCCATCTGGCCCGCTGGCGCGGCAAGGCGCCCTTCGACGAGCGGGTGGAGGCGATCGTGACGCGGATGCAGTTCCTCGTGAAGCACCTGTCCCACACGAAGGAGGCGGCGCTGGCGGAGGTGGGCATGCAGGACTACGAGTTCGAGACGCTGCACCGCCTCGTGGCGCGCGGCGGGTCTGCGACGCCGTCGGAGCTGGCCGCCGACCTGCTGCTCTCACCCGCCGGGATGACCGGCCGCCTCGACACGCTGGAGCGCACGGGGCTCGTGCGCCGCGTCCGCAGCGCCTCCGACCGCCGCCGGGTGGACGTCGAGCTCACCCCCAAGGGCAAGGACCTCTGGTTCGAGGCGATGACCATCCGGGCCGAGGTGGAGGCCGCCATGGTCAACGCCCTGTCGGCCGCGGATCAGGACGTGCTGGACACCCTGCTCAAGCAGCTCCTGCTGAAGGCGGAAGGCACCCGCTGATCGCTACCGGCCGGTGCGGCTGGCCACGATCACCTGCACCGTGTGCTCCAGCGCGTACGCCGGATCCGCGCCCCCGCCCTTGACCTGCTCATCGGCGCTGGCCACCGCCTGGATCGCGCGCGACAACCCCTCCGGCCCCCACCCGTTGAGCTGCCGCTTGACCCGATCGACCTTCCACGGCGGCATGCCGACATGGCTGGCGAGCTGCCCGCCCCGCAGGTTGCGCGGCGCACTGCCCACCTTGGCGAGCGAGCGCAGCCCGCCGGCCAGCGCACTGACCAGCAGCACCGGCGCGACCCCGGTGCCCAGCGCCCACCTGAGCTGCTCCAGGGCCTCGGCCAGCCGCCCCTCGACGGCGGAGTCGGCGACGTTGAAGCCCGTGACCTCGGCCCGCCCCTTGTGGTAGCGGGCCACCGCCGCCGCGCCGATCGTCTTGTCGTCGGTGTCGAACACGAGCTGGCTGCACGCGGCGGCCAGCTCTCTCAGGTCGTTGCCGACGGCGTCGAGCAGCGCCTGCGCCGCGTCGCCCGAGATGCTCCGCCCGGCCCGCTTGAACTCGCCCTTGATGAAGTCGAGCCGCTCCCCCGCCTTGGTGACCTTGCTGACCGTGACCACCTTGGCGCCGGCCTTCTTCACCCCGTCGACCAGCGCCTTCCCCTTCACCCCGCCCGGGTGCGACAGCACCATCACGGTGTCTTCCGAGGGCTGCTTGGTGTAGGCGACGATCTCGGCGATGACCTCCTTCGACAGGTCTTGGGCCGACCTGATCACCACCACCGAGCGGTCGCCGAACAGCGACGGCGAGGTGAGCTGCGCCAGCTCCCCCGTCGTGACCTTGCTCCCGAACAGGTCGTGCACCTCCGCGCTGGGATCGGCGGCCCGCGCCGCCGCCACGACCCCGCTCACCGCCCGCTCGGCCAGCAACTCCTCGTCGCCGACGACCAGGGTCACAGGTGCTGCATCGGTTCCCGCCATGTCAGGCAGCATGCCATGCGCCACCGACAACGTGGTACTCGATCACTGGCACAGCTCTGCCAGGCGGGGCTTGACGACGTCGATGAGCACGTCCGCGTCGATCTCGATGGTCCGGTCGGGACGCCCGCTGCCGCAGTAGACCGTGCCCATCCCCGGCACGGAGGCGTCGAACACGATCACGACACCGTCGGCGTCGCACACCGGGCTCGCGCCGCCCGGCTGCACGCCCAGCAGCCGCAGCTCCTCGGGCGCGGCCTGGCGGAGCCGGTCGCGGCGCACGCCTGCCGCCCTGGCCAGGCGGGCGTACCCGACCCGCCCGGTCACGGGCAGCGCGGCCAGGACGAAGGTGCCGTCCACCGTACGGAAGACCATGGTCTTCAGCATCATGGGGGTGGGCAGGCCGAGCTTGGTCTCGGCGTCGTGCCGTCCGACGATCGGCACGTGCTCGTGCAGCTTGAAGGGCGCCCCGGACGCCCGGAGCAGATCTTCCGGCGACGTCACCGGGCGATCCTACCGGGCGGGCCCCGCCGCGGCGGGGTCCGGCGACAGCTCCTCGGGCCCCGGCTCCGGGCCGGCCCGCCGGCCGAGCAGGCGGTGGGCGACGGCGGCCACCACGACCAGGAGCAGCAGGGGCGCGCCGAGCCGGGTGGGCGTCGCGAACGTCTCCGTCACGCTCATCGTGGCGAGCACCCCGAGCAGCACGAGGATGGACAGGGCCGATCCGGCGGCGAGCAGGTTCCCCCTCGGTGAGCGGCGCTCCGGGTGGGCGCGCCAGAACGCGAGGTAGGTGGCCAGGATCAGCACCCAGGTGAGCACCGCGCCGCCGAGCGCGAGGCCGACCAGCGCGAGGAACGCCTGCCCCGGGGCGAACGCGGCCAGCAGCGAGGCCAGCACCAGGCCCAGCCCCGAGAAGAGGAGCGCGTTCAGCGGCACGCCCCGGCGGTTGACCCGGGCGAACACCCCCGGCGCGTGCCGGGTCACGGAGAGCTGGTAGAGGGTGCGGCTGGTGAGGTAGACGTTGGTGTTCATGGCCGAGACGGCCGCCACCAGGACCACCGCGTTCATGATGTGCACGGCGGCGGGGATCCCGGCGTACTGGAACAACCGCACGAAGGGGCTGGCCGTGACGGTGCCGCCCGCGTCCGTCCACGGCACGACCGAGATGACGACCGCGGTGGCGAGCACGTAGAACAGCAGCAGCCGCACCACCACGCCGCGCGTGGCCGCGACCACGTCGCGGCGGGCGTCACGCGCCTCGCCCGCGGCGATCGCCATGCTCTCGGTGCCCATGTAACTGAAGAAAACCAGGACCATCGCCAGCCAGATCCCCGGCAGCCCGAACGGGGCGAACCCGCCGTGATCCGTCCAGCCGGACAGGCCGATGGCCGGCGAACCCGGCAGCCCGAAGAAGATCGCCGCGACGCCGAGACCGATGAACAGCAGGATCGCGACCACCTTGATCATCGCGAACCAGTACTCGAACTCGCCGAAGACCCGGACCGTGAGCGCGTTCGCGGCGAGCACCACGATCGCGATCACCGCGACCGGCACCCACAGCGGCAGCTGCGGCCACCACAGCCGCACGTAGATGCCCGCCGCCAGGGCCTCGCTGCCGACGTTGACCACCTGCGCGCCCCAGTACCACCAGCGCTGCACGAAGGCGGGGCCGCGGCCGAGGAACCGGTGGGCCAGCCCGCCGAACCCGTGCACCCCCGGATAGGCCGCGACCATGGTCGACAGCGCGTACGCCAGCGTCAGGGCGACCGCGCCGCCGATGAGGAACGAGACGACGACGGCGGGCCCGGCCGTGGCGATCGCCGCGGCCGAGCCGAGGAACAGCCCGGTCCCGATGGCGCCGCCGATGCCGATCATGCGCATCTGGCGCCGGGACAGGTCGTGCCGCAGCGGATCCATATCTATGACTCCTGCTCTGGAGCGTGTTCTGTGACGGAGAGGCTCAGCCGCCGGCGCCGCAGGGCCGGGGCGAGCGCCATGGCGATGCCCGCGCCGGCGGCGCCGGTGACCAGGCAGGCCGTCCACAACGCGGTGGCACCGTGTTCTTGCAGGACGAAACTGCTGCTCACCGGCCCGGCCAGGCTGGCGGCGCCGTACGCGGCGTTGAAGAAGCCGCTGTAGCGGCCCTGCATGTCGGGCGGGGCGATCTCCGCGACCAGCGCCGGGCCGACGGCGGCCACCGCGATCTCCCCCACCGTCCAGACCAGCACCGTCGCCGCGTACGCGGGCATGGTGGCGGCCAGCCCCGTCAGGCCGAAACCGGCGCCCGTGAGCGCGATGGCGGCGGCGAAGACGGCCAGCGGGGGCAACGCGGTCAGCCGGCGCAGCAGCAACGGCTGCAGCACCACCACGACCACCGGGTTGACGGCCAGCACCAGGCCGTAGGCGGAGGAGTCGAAGCCCTGCCCCGTCATGACGATCGGCAGAGCCACGTAGGCCTGGACCAGCAGGCAGGCGCAGAGGAAGAAGGCGAGAGTGAGGCTGACCAGCAGCCCGTCCGCCATCGTGAACCGCGTCCACGTGGTGCGCCGCGGCCTCGGCAGGTCCGCCGGCACCAGCCGGGCCGCGATGGTCGCGAAGCTGAGACAGGCGACGGCGTTGATGGCGAACAGCAGCCAGAACGACCTCGTCGCCAGCCACCCGCCCGCCACGCCGGCGACCGCCGTGCCCAGGTTGACCGCCCAGTAGAGCAGGCCGAACGCGCGCGAGCGGTCGGCCGGGGCGACGGTGTCGGCGACGAGCGCCGACACCGCCGGCCGGTACAGGTCGACGGCCAGGCCGTACACGCCCACCGCCAGCGCGATGGCGACGACGTGCGTGGCGAACGGGATCAGCAGCATCGTGCCCGCGCTGGCCAGCATGCCCGCGATCAGCATGCGGCGGCGGCCCACCCGGTCGGCGAGCTGCCCGCCGAGGATCGGCGACAGCATCGCCCCGGCGCCGAACGTGGAGATGACCGTGCCGATGAGCACCGGGGACAGCTGCCAGCGGCCGGAGAGGTAGATCGCGAGGAAGGGCTGCACGACGTAGCCGGCCCGGTTGATGAGCGTGCCCGACCAGAGCACCCAGAACAGCCTGGGCAGCTTGCCCACCGGCCCCCGCGCCACCGCGGCCCTCACCACCTTCACCATCGGATCGGCGTCACCGCGATCTCACCACCGCAGTTCGAACGCGTTCGCGGCCCGCCGCTGCGCCATGTTCGCCGCCAGCCGCGCCCCGATCTCCTCGAACCCGGCGCGCAACCGCTGCCGCAGCCGCTCCACCTCACCCGTCTCCCGGTCGCCGACCGGCCCCAGATGGTTCTCCAGCAGGTAGAACGTGTTCGCCCCCATGTCGAGCTTGTTCAGCTCGGCACCCCTGCCGAGGACGAACGTGTCCACGCCCATGTCGGCGCCCCGCCGGAACATCTCGTAGAACCACGCCTTGTACAGGTTCTGGCTGCTCGGCACCACCGCGTGGTCGATGCCCTGGGCGACGAACGACATGGTGCGCCCGCCGTCCTCCACCAGGTTCAGGCCCGCCTGCACCGGCGGGCCGCCCTCCAGCGGGCGGCGCAGGTACAGGTGCAGCCCGGCCCCGAGCGGCGTCCGGAGCATCGCCCTGAGCGCCGGCAGCGACAGGTGGTTGTGCTGGTGACCGTACTTGCGCAGGTTCAGCCGGTGCAGCCGGTCGAACAGCAGCAGGTGCTCCTCCGTGATGTCGGGGAACGAGACGAGCTCCAGGTCGTACCGCTCGGCGGCGCGGCGGGCCGCCCGGCGCAGATCACCGTGCCGGTTCTTGCCGAGCTGGCCGCGCAGGTCCTCGTCGACCCCGTCGCGCACCCGGTAGTCGGCCCCCACGAACCACGGGATCGGCGTGAACCCGGCCGCCCGCAGCGCCCCGGTGTCGTCGGCCGCCTTGACGACCGGGTACAGCACCCAGTCGGTGGCGAGGTCCGCGGCCCGCTCCCGGGCCTCCCGCACGGTGCGGGCGTCCGGCGCGTCCACGTGGGTGGCGTAGAAGTAGCCTGCCGGCACGTACGCCGTCTGCCGGTGCAGCTTCTGGTCGCCCAGACCCGCCTCCCGCACGATCGCCCACCAGTGGATCATCTCGCCGAGCACGACCGCGGGCGCGGCGACGCCGTACATCTGGCAGAACAGGTCGCGGTAGATCGGCGCCGGTCGCATCGTCAGCCCACGACCTCGGCGGTCAGGCCCCGCGCGGCGGCCTCCAGCAGGATCTCGTCCCGCTGCCGCCAGTGCGACCAGAACGCGCCCTTGTACCCCATCTGCACCAGGCAGGTGAGGAACGGATTGTCGGCGTAGTTGTTGTCGTCCTTGGTCAGGCCGGGCGCGGTGGGCAGCATCACCCGCGGGTGGTCCTTCTCGGGGATGTACTTCCACAACATCTCGACCGTACGCAGCCAGCGGCCGTTGGGCAGGCCCATCGTCTCCTTGTCCTCCGGCAGGTCCGGGGAGAAGTAGTACAGCGGCCGCAGCTCGCCGTCCTCGTCGAACATGAACTGGCGCTCGTACTCCACCACGCTCGCGCAGCTCTCGATCGGACGGATCGTGATGGGCCTGGTCGCCGTGTTCGACTGCACGCCAGGAACGGTGCGGACGCCGGCGCTGCGCCGGGCGAACTCGATGCCCAGCGGCGAGTACGGGAACAGCCGGATGCCGAGCGTGAAGCCCACCACAGTGGCGTCGAGGGCGAGCATGGCGTCCACGCACTCGCGCAGCGTCTCCCACGTCTCGCCCGGCATGCCCGCCATGACCTCGACCATCGTCAGCATGCCGTACTTGTTCGCGAGCCGGCACACCTCGCGGGTGTTGTCGAAGGTGTAGTAGCGGGCGCCGCCAGAAGTCACCTTCCAGCCCTTGAGGATGTCCTCACGGACGTGGTCCGGCGCGACGTTCACACCCCGGCAGCCGGCCTGCGCCAGCAGCTCCGCGAACTCCTCGTCGAACGGCGCCGGCTGCGAGTAGATCCACAACCTCAGCCGGTGCAGGGGCGAGGACGCGTCCGCGTTCTTCCTGCGCACGATCTCCCGCAGGATCGCCTTGCTGTTGCCGATGTTGAGGTTGAACTCGCTGTCGGTGGTGTGCAGGTCGAACACGCCCTGCCCGGTCAGCGCCTCCATCTCGTCCACGACCTTCTCCGGCCGCCGCCGCGCGAACCGGTTGCCCTTGGCGTCCGGCTCCACGCAGTGCGTGCAGGCGAACGGGCAGCCGTTCTTCGTGAGGATGTTGCCGAGCCCGCCGCGCTGGTAGTACTTCAGGTTGTCCACCTTCCACGGCTCGCCCGAGCGGCGGGTGTAGGCGGTCTCCCGGTTCGCGAACTCCGCCCGCCCCTCCAGCTCGTGCCGCAACGGCAGCTCCGACACCCACACACCGTCGCCCGGCACCCGCGTCACGCCGTCGCCCGTATTGATGATCAGGCCGGGCACCGTACGCGGCGAAACCCCGCCGGCCAGCGCCTTCGCCAGCCTGGAGATGATGATCTCCCCCGGCCCCTTGACCCCGAAGTCGATGCCGAAGTAGTCGACGAGCGCGAACGGCATCGACGAGAACCCCACCCCACCCGCGATGACCGGCGCGCTCGACACCGCCTTGATGGCCTGGATGATCTCGCGGTGCTCCGGCAGGAACACCCGCTGCTCCTGCGGATAGATGGTGTCGGTATTACGGATCGTGATCCCCACGAGCAACGGCTTGCGATCGGCGAAGAACTCCTCGACCGCGCTCCGCCAGTCGTCCCTCCGGAACGTGAGATCGAGCACCTCCACCCGGAACCCGGCGGCCTCCAGGGAAGTGGTCAGAATATCGAGCGCGTACGGCGTGATCGGCGGGTGCAGCTTATTCGGGTTAACCAGGACGACAAGTTCCTGGGACATTACCTACCCCCATGTGAATGGTCTGCCGCCGAGATCGACATCGCACCAGCGGATCCCGGCAGAACGTATTCGCGCACGGCGAACCCACGGACGAAGATCAGATGCCCGCGGCTGTCTTGCAGCAGCTGAATAAGTTCACTCGGGCAGGCCGACGGCCCCCCGAAGCCGATGGCCAGAGTTACTTACGTGCCCGCCATTTGTCAATACGAATACGGCCTCGCACGAAATAGGGATAACGATCGTCTCCCCAAGAACCTCGATGGACCACTTCCGCCACCACCTCGGCAGGCCACTGAGGCGAGGCCATTTTCGGACACAACGAATCACCGTCGTCGCGAACATGGGATTGACACACTTGGCCGACGAGTTTCCAGGGGACGACAAGGACTTTTATCAGGATCGAACGCGCCGGCACATACGAATTGGGTCCCTGCGAAGCGGCGCTATCCAACAAACGTTACGGAACCCTCACACCCCACGCCCACACGAGACCACTGACCCCATAGCCGAGGAGACCAACGACCTCAGGGCCGCGCCAGACCACCACGCCATGACCGCGCCAAACGACCGCACCAAACCACCACGCCTCACGACCGCGCCTCACGACCGCGCCTCACGACGACCGTGGGAAACCACTACCACCACACACTCCAGGCTGGCCCAAAGCCACCGCCACGACGCCCAGAACACCGGCCGACACGAGACCACCACCGGCCACCCAACACGCCGTGGCCCGGTCGAACCGGCCACCACGACGCCCCAGAAGCCGCCAACCCCCACCGCACCCAACGGCCCGCACGAGACCCGCCAGCCACCCACCCAACGGCCCGCACGAGACCACGCCAGCCACCCACCCAACGGCCTGCACGAAACCACGCCAGCCACCCACCCACCCCACCCCCCACCATGACCCTGCCGAAGTAACCGCCATGACGCCGCCCAGGGCGCCCTACGGTCCGCGTGAGACCACCGCCATCCCTCCTTCTTCCCGTTCGACGACGGCGAGGTCTCCGGACTGGTCCGTTCTGTGGACGGTGAGCCCGAGGCCCCGGAGGAGGGCCAGCGTGGACATGGCCGGATGACCGTAGTCGTTGCCGGCTCCCACACTGATCAACGCCGCCCGCGCACCCAGCGACGCCAGGAAGGCCGGGGACTGCCTGTTCGAGCCGTGGTGCGGTGTCTTGAGGAGGTCGGCCCGTACGGGGAACCGGTGCAGCAACTCGTCCTGAGCCTCCGTCTCCAGATCGCCGCCCAGCAGGATCGACCCGGCACGCCACCGCACGTGCAGGACCACACTCGAATTGTTGATCGTGCTCCCCTCGCTCTGCCCGCTCATCTCCCCCCTGGCGAGATCCGGCGCCAGCACGGTCAGCTCCGACGGCCCGAAACGCCAGCGCGTCCCCGGCGCCACCGTCCACTCGGGAATGTGGTGGCGCGCCAGCGTGGCCCAGACCCGAGCCCCGGACCCCTCATGGATCCGGTGTGGACTGACGACCACCGCTCCGACCCGCCGCCCCCTGAGAACGCCCGGCAGGCCGTCCACGTGATCAGCGTGCGGGTGGGTAAGAACGAGCAACGGTACGTCCTCGACACCGACCCTACGCAGGCACCGATCCATCACGACCGGATCCGGCCCCGCATCGACCACGACCCCCCGCCCCGGCCCCGCGGCCACGACAAGCCCGTCCCCCTGCCCCACATCACACATCACCATCAACCACCCCTTGGGCGGCCAGGGACCAACGACGGGCCGAATCACGAGGACCGCCACCAGCGCGGCAACGACCACCGTCAACGCCACCGCCCGCCAGGCACGACGCCTCAGAACGGGCACCGCCACGACCAAGGTCACCAGCAGCAGCCCGAGCCCCGGCAAACCAGCAGGCCATGGCAGGGTGGCGAAGGGCAACCCCACCGACCACCGACCGACCATGATGATCCACCCGACCGCATACCCAGCCGTGATCACCAGAACCTGCGCGGCATCCGGCCACAGCGGCGCCACCAGCGCGGCACCGAAACCGAGCAGCGTGGCCGGAGCCACCGCCGGAGCGACGAGCAGGTTCGCCACCAGCGCGACGGGGGTGAGCTGCCCCGCCATCAACACCAGAACCGGCGTCACAGCCAACTGCGCCGCCGCCGGCACAGCCACGGCCTCAGCCATCCACCGAGGCAACGGCCGACTAAAGAGCCATCGAACACCGGCCTGCCCCTTACCTGCCCTCATACCCGACACCCCACCTGCCCCCGCATCCGACGTCCCACCTGGCCTCGCGCCGGACGCCCTACCTGGCCTCGCGCCCGACACCCCACCTGGCCTCGCACCCGACACCCCACCTGGCCCGATGCCCGACCGATCACCTGGCCCTTGTCCGGACGCGTCGCCTCGCCCCACACGAGGCACCCCACCTTGCTGCCTAGCCGATACGTCATCTGGCCCCACACGAGGTGCCCCACCCCGCTGCCCAGCCGATACGTCACCTCGCGCGACATCAGGCATCTCATCCCGCCGCACAGCGGACATCTCGTCTCGCCTCGCACCTGCCGTGCCACCTCGCCCTATGCCAGGCGTCCCGCCCCGGTGCAGGGCCGACGCGTCGCCTCGCCTCACGCCGAGCGCATCGCCCTCGTGCACAGCCAATACGTGGCCCCGCTCCGCGCCTGGGGTGCCGCCCGACCCCAAGCCAGGCGTGCCGTCTCGACCTTCGCCCGTTGTGCGCTCATCTTCCGAGCCCTGGGCGCGGGGCGGCTCTTCTGGGGGGCCGTCCTTTTCTGAGGTGCCTGACAGCTTGTCTCGCCAGCGGGGAGCGAGGAGGAGGATGCCGGCGGTGGCCGTGACCGAGAGGGCGAAGCCGTACGAGCGGGCCAGGTCTGGGGCGAACAGGACCAGGAAGAGGACCGTGGCCGACAGGGCCGCGAGGCCGTCCTTCGAGCGACCGGTGCCCATGGCGACGGCGGCGGCCAGGCCCATGAGGAGAGCTCGGAGCACGCTCGGGGACGGGCGGGCGACCACCGTGAACGCGAGCATCGCCACGGCGGCGAAGATCGCCCGCAGGGGAAGGGGGAGGCCGATCAGGCGGGAGAGCGCGAGGGCCGCTCCCGCGACGATCGCCAGGTTGGCTCCCGAGACGGCGTTCAGGTGGCTCAGGCCTGCTTCCTTGAGGTCTGCGGTCACCTGCGGGTCCATGCGCGAGACGTCTCCGACGACCAGGCCCGGGAGGAGGCCGCGCTGGTCGGGAGGGAGCACGTCGGCGGCGGATCGGAGGCCCGCTCTGAGGCTGCCGGCCGCTGTTTGGAGGGTGGAAGGGGGTGTCAGGACTCGGGGCGGGGTTCGGGCAAGCATGGTCGCCGCTTCCAGGGTGCCGGGTGTCGGTGTCGCGAGGCGCCCGGTAACTTCCACGTCCTGGGTCGGCAGGAGCGAGGCCCAGGCGCGGCCGGTGGCGAAGACCGTGATGGGGACGTTGACCGCTTGCCTGGTCGTGGGTGTCTGGATGAGCTTGAGGTCTGCGGAGACTACGTAGCTTTCCTGGGTGAAGCGGGAGTTCCTGTTGGGGCGGCGTTCCGGGTCGCCGGTCAGGGTGATGACGGCGGTGATGGTGGCGTTCTGACCGGCCAGTTCCGCTGCTGGGCTCGATGTCAGGGCATGGATGCGGAGGGCGACTGCGGCCGAGGCGGCGGCTGTGCAGATGAGGGTGGCTATGAGGATGTTGCGCCAGCTTGCGGCCCTCTCCGCGCCGCGCCACCACCTCCTGCGTGCGGTAGTGCCGTGTGCGGTGGCGCTCTGGGCACTGGGTGTCGGGTGGGTTGACGGGGTGGGCGCGGGTGGGCAGAGCGGTTCCTGGGAGCGGGGCCGCCCCATGCGGGCGGGCGGGTACGGCGGCTCCTGGGGTGTGGGTGGGCAAAGCGGCTTCCCCGGGGTGGGTGGGCAAAGCGGATCGACAGAGGTGCAGGGCGGCTTTCCAGGTGTGGGTGGGTAGGGCGGCTTCCCCGGCTCGGGTGGGCAGAGCGGGTCACTGCGCACTGACGGGCACAACGGCTCGGCGGGTGCGGGCGAGCGGGAGGGCCTTCCGGGTGTGGGTGGGCAGAGCGGGGCAGTGCTCAGGGACGGGCAGAGCGGCTCGGCCGGCGCGGGCGAGCAGGGCGGCCTTCTGGGTGTGGGTGGGCAAAGTGGGTCAATGACCCCGGACGGGCGGGGCGAGGCGGGCGGGCTTTCCGGTGTGGACGGGAAGAGCGGCTGAGTGCGTATGGACGAGCTGGGCCGACCGGGGTGCTCAGGGTGTACAGGCGGACCGGGGCGCTCGGGGGGCATGTGTGGGCCAGGGAGCGCAAGGCTGGTTGGTGGGCGGAGGTGCGAGTGGCGTTGGGGTGCGCGTGGCGGTGGTGATGGGAGTGGGGGTGGGGGTGGGGCGGTGAGGGTGACTTTGTGAGCCAAGCTGTGGCTGCGGCGGTGATGGCTGCTGTGGTGGCGATGATCATGCCTGTGAGGGGTGGGCCGGTGAGGCTGATCAGAGCGCTGGCCCAGGCTGCCACAGAGGGGAGGGCGAGGGGCCATGCATGCGTGCGCACGGCAGGAGGGTGGTTGTCGTGCTGAGGGGCGTCGTCATGTTGTGGGGCGAGGGAGAGAGTGTCGCGCTCATGCGTGGGCGCGGTGGGAGGGTGATGTTGGTGAGGAGTGTCGTCGTGTTGGGGAAGGGGGATGGGCATGTCACACCCGGACCTTCGGTTTGATCTCCTCGAATTTTCGGGGGCCGATGCCTGTGACTTCGCGGAGCTGGTCGACTGTGGTGAAGCCGCCTCGGTTGGTGCGGAACTCGGTGATGCGTGCTGCCAGGACCTCCCCTACGCCCGGGAGCTGCTCCAACTGGTCGGTGGTCGCCGTGTTGAGGTCGAGCACCGTTGTGGCGGGGTCGGCGGCAGGGAGGGGCTGTTGAGGCTGCTGGCCAGCGGGGGCGCCCACGACGATTTGCTCGCCGTCGATCAGGCGTCTGGCCAGGTTCAGTGAGCCTGTTGAGGCGGTGCGGGACACTCCTCCTGCGGCTGTGACCGCGTCCGCTACTCGGGAGCCTGTGGGGAGTCGGTAGACGCCTGGGTTGCGGATCTTGCCGGTGACGTGGATGGTGACCGCGGTGGTCGCCGAGGGTGGGGGTTTGGGGGTCGGGGCGATCTGAGTCATGGGGGTGGGGGGCGGCAGGGGCTGGGGTGAGGGCTTTGACTGCCAGAGGAAGAAGGCGGCCACGGCTGTCGCCAGCACGGCCACTGCGAGGAGGACGCGTAGGCCGGGCCTGCCTGGGTCGAGGGCTGCTGGGGCTTGTGAGGCGATGGCCTTGCGTAGCGCCTGGATAGGGGCAGGCAAGGGGGCGGCCGGTAGGGGGTCGTGCGGTGTTGTGGTTGGCCAGTGCTGAGCGGGCGGAGTGTCGCTTCGATGCTGCGCCGCCGCTGATCGCTCGCCCGAGGGCCGGTTGGTGGGCGCATGCTCGTGCGGTGGCCACACGCTGCCTGGATGCTCGTGCGGTGGCCACACGCTGCCCGGATGCTCGTGCGGTGGCCACTCGCTGCTTGGGGGCTCGCTCAGGGGCTGCTCGCCTGAGGGTCGCTTGGTGGGTGAAGGCTCGCGTGGTGACCAGACGCTGTCTGGATGCTCGGCTGAGGGGTGCTCGTGTACTGAGTGCTCGTCCGGTGGCTGCTCGTGAAGCGGGCTCGCGTCCCAGGACTGCTCGCTGGGTGACTGTGGGGTTGAGGGCGGAGGTGCTGTGGGTTGGGGGTGGGGTGGGGGCGGGTCGGTGGTGATGTTGGCGTTGCTGTGGGGGATGACTGCGGCGGCGTTGCGGGGGTGTGGAGTTGGGGCGGGGTCTGTTTGGGACGCTTGTGCCTGGCCTTGCGTCTCCTGGGGCGGGTAGGGGTGCTTTGCCGGGCGTGGCGTGGTGCCCGTGCCCCACGGAGGGCGGCCGATGGTGCGGCGGGGGCGGCGGGCTGGAGCGGTGATCGAACGTAGCCGGGACTCGGCTATGGCGCGCTCTGCCGTGGGGTCGGGGGTTCGCACGGCGACGAAAGTATGCGTGGCCGGGTCATGCAATGGGGCCGAGCGCGGTTCTGTGGATTGTGGGAGGGGGTCGGTGAGGCGCTGTGGAGTGTGGAAGGGAAATCGGTGGGTGGCTGGGGATGGTGGCGCTGGATTCGGTGTGTAGCTGGGATCGTGCGGTCGGATTCCGTGCGTGGCTGGATGGTGGGTGCCGGATGGCTGTGGATGGTGGCGCCACACTGGATGGACCGCTGGGGATGGTAGCGCTCGGTTCGGTGGGCGTGGCTGGGGATCGGAGCGCCGGATTCGGGGAGCGGTCGGCGATCCGGGTGACGGGCTCGATAGGCGGTCGAGGATCCAGGTGACGGGCCCGCTGAACGGTCAGGGATCCAGGCGACAGGCCCGGTGAGCGGTCAGAGATCCAGGCGACGGGCCCGGTGAGCGATCGAGGACCGGAGCGCCGGATTCGGTGAGCGGTCGGGGCGGAGGGGAGAGGTGGTGTGGTGGGTGGGGAGGAGGAGGGTATTAGTGGTTTGCGGAGGTGACGGTTAGGCCGAGCATGCCGGGGCCTACGTGGGCGCCGATCACCGCGCCCACCTCGACCACGCGGAGGTCTCTCAGGCCTGGAATCCGTTTGTGCAGGCGTTCCGCCAGTGCCTCGGCTCTAGAGCTGGCTGCCAGGTGTTGCACCGCTACGTCCACGATTCGCTCTCCTGCGGTCTGGACGGCCAGGTCTTCCAGGCGGGCTATCGCGCGGGACGACGTGCGGACCTTCTCCAAAAGGGCGATGTGGCCGTCGGTCAGGTGCAGCAGGGGCTTGATCATGAGGGCGGAGCCGAAGAGGGAGGCGGCTGTGCCGATGCGGCCGCTGCGGCGGAGGTAGTCGAGGGTGTCCACGTAGAAGAGGGTGCGGGTGTCGCGCATGCTTCTTCTGGCGGCGGCGGCCACTTCCTCCTGGGAGGCGCCTGCCGCGGCGGCGTGGGCGGCGGCCAGGACCGGGTAGCCGAGGCCCATCGCGATCGAGCGGCTGTCGATCACCTCCACCGGGACGGGGGCGGTGCGGGCGGCGGTCAGGGCGGACTCGACGGTGCCTGACAGTTCGGCCGAGAGGTGGATCGAGACGATGGCCGTTGCGCCGGCTGCCGCGAGGTCGGCGTAGCAGGAGGCGAAGCGGGCCGGAGAAGGGCGGGAGGTGGTGGCGGAGATGAGGTCGCCGGTGAAAGAGCCCTCGTCGATGGCGAATGAGCCCCCGTCGATGCTGATGGCTTCCCCGGATCCAGCACCTCCCCCGGGTCCGGACCCTCCCCCGGCTCCGGTCCCTTCCGCGCGATTGGGGGGCGTGGCAGGTGCCGTGGGTGCGAGGGGTCGGGGTTCGGCGGGGGTAGAGGTGGAGGCTGGTTCGGAGGGGTTCGTACCAGAGCGGGCGAAGCTGGAAGGGCCCTGGCTGGGGCTGAGGGCCGAGGTGCGGGCGGGTCGGCCGGAAGCAGGCACAGCCACCCGGGGGGCGTGGGCGATCACCTGTACGGGGACCACGGCCACGCCGGGCACCGTCCCCAAGTAAGCGGTTGAATCCGTAACAACGGCCACCAAAGGCGACATACCCCGAGATTAGCTACTGAACGGGTGTCCCACCCCGCCACACCCGGCGCGGCTTCAGCCCGAAGGACCAGGCGAAGGCGCCCTCGTGGTCGGCGTCCCACTGGACGATGTCGGCCAGGCGGCCGGGGGCGAGCACGCCGCGGTCGGGGGCGCCGAGGACGGTGGCGCCGCCGAGGGTGGCCGCGCGCAGCGCGTCGTTGACGCTCATGCCGAACGCCGACACCGCCATGGCGATGACCAGCGACATCGAGGTGATGCCGCAGTAGCCGGGGTTGTGGTCGCTGCCGAGGGCGATCTGCACGCCGTGCTTGATCATCTGGCGGACCGGCGGGAGGTGGCCGCGCTGGAGGGCCGTGGCGGGGCAGACGACGGCGGGGACGCCGTAGCGGGACATGATCGCGATGTCCTCGTCGGACATGTGGTGCAGGCCGTCGGCCGAGGCGCAGCCGAGCTCGGCGGCGAGCTGGACGGCGCCGCGCCGGCTGTACTGGCCGGCGTGGATGCGCGGCAGCAGGCCGACGTTGCGGCCCGAGGCGAGCACCCAGCGGGACTCCTCGGTGGTGAAGTGCCCCTCGTCGCAGTAGACGTCGACGCTGTCGGCACCGGCGGCGGCCGCGTCGGCGCACCAGGCGCCCACGGCCTCGACGTACTCGCGCTGCCTGCCGAAGTATTCGGGCGGCACGACGTGCGCGGCCAGGAACGTGACGTGCACCCGCGGCATCATCGGCTCCTTCTCCAGCTCGCGCAGGAGCCGCACGTCGGCGAGCTCGCCGTCGCGGGTGAGGTGGTAGCCGGTCTTGGCCTCGACGGTGGTGGTGCCGCTGAGCAGCCAGCCGCGCAGCCGCTCGCGCACGCCGTTGCACAGTGTCCAGGGGTCGGTGCCGCGGGTCACGGTGACGGTGGAGCCCACGCCGCCGCCCGCCGCGGTGATCGAGGCGGAGGTGGAGCCGCCGGTGCGGATGGCCAGCTCGGCGTAGCGGTTGCCGGCGTAGACGGGGTGCGTGTGGGCGTCGATGAGGCCGGGCGTGACGAGGGCGCCGCCGAGGTTTTCGACGTGGTCGACGTCGACGATGTCGTCGACGACACCGGGGACGCTCTGCGGCAGGTCGGGGGCGCGGCCGACCCAGGCGATGCGGTCGTTGTGCACCAGGATGGCGGCGTTGCTGAGGACTTCGTTGCCGGTCCACAGGCGGCCGATGTTGGTGAGGAGTCGGACGGTCACCGCATCACCACCCAGCATGACCCCCCGCACGAGCGCGCAGCCCAGCGCACGGCCTGTGCCGCGCCCACTGAGTCCGCTCCGGGTCCGGACGACATGGGGGGTCTCCTGCTCTTCCGCATCGACTTGTGCGGTGACCGTATCGCCGGACTCATGATCCGGCGATTTCAGTTCAGTTACGTTATTTCACATGTTGGGCTGCTGTACAGGGTTATTCGGAAGAAAGACCATTCATCCCAACCATCACGCAGCCCTGTCCTGTCCCCACGGCTCCCGCTGACGACGTAGACACCCTCGTCCATCATCCGAAACCTAGAACCCAAACCCAAAACCAGACCAACGTTAGGTCTGGCCAATCCTAGCAATCCCAGGGTTCGGGGACCACTGCCGCTTTTGGGGGAGTGTGTACGCTTTCCGGGGACGAAGCCCCACGACGAAGTGGCCCGGCCACGACGGCCAGGCCACTCCGTACAGACAGGACGGGCTAGGAGACCCGCTCCACCGGCTTGCCCACCCGCAGCAGCTCCTGCGACAGGCTGGGCAGCACCCGGGCGTGCAGGATCGTCCCGTCCTCCACGTGGTCCACCGAGAGCACCTCGCCCTCCTTGTGGGCCCGCGAGATCAGGTCGCCCCGCTCGTACGGCACCAGCAGGTGCACCTCGTGGTCGAGCCGCGGCAGCCGCTCCTCGATGAGCTGCATCAGGGCGGGGATGCCCGCGCCCGTGCGGGCCGAGACCACGATGCTGTCGCGCTCGCGCCTGGCGATGCGGTCGAGCACCTCCTGGTCGGCCGCGTCGGCCTTGTTGATCACGACGATCTCGGGGATGTCGGAGGCGCCGTCGATGTCGGCGAACACCTCGCGCACGGCCGCGAGCTGCCCCTCGGGGTCGGGGTGCGAGCCGTCGACCACGTGCAGGATCAGGTCGGCGTCGGCGACCTCCTCCAGCGTGGAGCGGAACGCCTCGACGAGCTGGTGCGGCAGGTGCCGGACGAAGCCGACGGTGTCGGCGATCGTGAACAGCCTGCCCTCCGGCGTGCGCGCGCGGCGCACGGTCGGGTCGAGGGTGGCGAACAGCGCGTCCTCGACCAGCACGCCCGCGCCGGTGACGCGGTTGAGCAGGGAGGACTTGCCGGCGTTGGTGTAGCCGGCGATGGCCACGGCGGGCACCTCGCGGCGCTGGCGCCGGTGGCGCATGGTCTCGCGCGAGGTGGACATGCCGCTGATCTGGCGGCGCAGCTTGGACATGCGCTCGCGGATGCGGCGCCGATCCAGCTCGATCTTGGTCTCACCGGGGCCGCGGCCGCCGATGCCGACGCCGCCCGCGGCGCGTCCGCCGACCTGCCGGGACAGGTTGCCACCCCAGCCGCGCAGGCGCGGCAGCAGGTAGGACAGCTGCGCGAGCTCGACCTGGGCCTTGCCCTCGCGGCTCTTGGCGTGCTGGGCGAAGATGTCGAGGATCAGCGCGGTGCGGTCGATGACCTTGACCTTGACGATGTCTTCGAGCTGGCGGAGCTGGCCGGGGGTCAGCTCACCGTCGCAGATCACGGTGTCGGCGCCGCTGGACTCGACGACGTCGCGCAGCTCGAGGGCCTTGCCCGAGCCGATGTACGTGGCCGGATCGGGCTTCTGGCGACGCTGGATGAGCCCGTCGAGCACCTGGGACCCGGCCGTCTCGGCCAGGAGCTTGAGCTCGAGCAGGGAGTTGTCGGCGTCTTCCGCGGTGCCGGAGGTCCAGACGCCGACGAGGACGACCCGTTCGAGCCGCAGCTGCCGGTACTCGACCTCGGAGACATCTTGGAGTTCGGTGGAGAGGCCCGCCACGCGGCGCAGCGCCTGGCGATCCTCGAGGTCCATGTCGCCGGTCTCGAACGCGTCGAGCTCGGAGTATTCGTGCATACGTGTCATCTCTATTAGGGAACGTCTGGACACCTCAGTGTCTTCCCACGATGGTGGCACGACATCCGCGACGCAATCACCTGGTTATCCAGGTGGCTCCACACTCTGTCAAGCGGGCTTGACGGTGATGTCTCCGGAACCCGCGGTGAGCGTGAGCTTGTGGGCCGACGCGGTGTCCTTCTTGACGGTCACCTCGGCGTCGCCGGAGCCCACGTCGGTCTTCACGTCGTAGGCGCCGTCGGGGACGTTGAGCACGATGTCGCCCGATCCGGTCTTCAGCTCGGCGGCGTCGGGCGCGGAGACGTACGTGAGCTCGATGTTGCCCGAGCCGGCGTCGGCGCGCACCTTCTTGCCCCCGAGCCCGGCGGCGTCCAGGTCGCCGGAGCCGACGTGCGCGTCGATCTCGCCGGTGAGGTCCCTGAGGGTGAGGTTGCCGGAGCCGGCGTCGAGGTCGACGGGGAGCCCCTTGGGGATCTCGATCTTGTAGTCAACGCTGCAGCTGCCCCAGTTCGACGGGCAGCCGTAGGTGACGAACAGCGCCTCGCCCTCGACCTTGTGCTCCGGCTTGGGCTTGTTGGAGTCGCCGCGCCAGTGCAGGGTCTCGGTGACGCGTACGGCGGTGCCGTCGGTCTCGGTGATCACGGCCTCGCCCGCGTTGCTCTTGAGCTGGAGCTTGGTGACCTTGTCCGTCACCTGGTACGAGGTCGACTCCTCGTTGGAGGGGCCGGCGATGTCGGAGAGGCCGCACCCCGTCAGCAGTGCGGCGGCGGCGAGCAGCCCGCCCGCGATCGCGATCGTCTTCATGAGGGCATCCTGGCGCCGGATGGGGTGCGCCCGTATCGGGGATCCCCCGGGGGGAACCCCAACCTTTGACCCCCGGACATCAGGGGAGTAATTTCACTTCCACCATCCAGAACTCGTTTTCCGCAGAATGGAAAAGAAAGAGGTCCCATGGAGATCACCGGCCCGATGCTCGACCGGTTCGACGAGATCCTCACGCCGGAGGCGCTCGATTTCGTGGCGGCTCTCCAGCGGGAGTTCGGCGCCAGGCGGCTGGAGCTGCTGGAGGCCCGCCAGGCGCGCCAGGCGGAGCTGTCGGCGGGCGGCATGCTCGACTTCCTGCCCGAGACCAAGGAGATCAGGGAGGGCGACTGGCAGGTCGCTCCCCCGGCGCCCGGCCTGGAGGACCGCCGCGTCGAGATCACCGGCCCCGTCGACAAGAAGATGACCATCAACGCGCTCAACTCGGGCGCCAAGGTGTGGCTGGCGGACTTCGAGGACGCCAACTCGCCGCTGTGGGAGAACTGCGTGGCCGGCCACCTCAACCTGCGTGACGCGCTCGACCGCACGATCGACTTCGAGACCGGCGGCAAGGCGTACGCGCTCAGGCCCGACGCCGAGCTGGCCACCGTCGTGGTGCGCCCGCGCGGCTGGCACCTGGACGAGAAGCACGCCCAGGTCGACGGGCGCCCCGTCTCTGGCTCGCTGTTCGACTTCGGGCTCTACTTCTTCCACTGCGCGCAGCGGCAGATCGACAAGGGCAAGGGCCCGTACTTCTACCTGCCCAAGATCGAGTCGCACCTGGAGGCGCGGCTCTGGAACGACGTGTTCACCCGGGCCCAGCAGTTGCTCGGCATCCCGCACGGCACGATCAGGGCCACGGTGCTCATCGAGACGTACCCGGCGGCGTTCGAGATGGAGGAGATCCTCTACGAGCTGCGCGAGCACTCGGCGGGCCTGAACGCGGGCCGCTGGGACTACCTGTTCAGCGTGATCAAGAAGTTCCGCACGCGGGGCCGCGAGTTCCTGCTGCCCGAGCGGAACGCGGTGACGATGACGGCCCCGTTCATGCGCGCGTACACCGAGCTGCTGGTGCGCACCTGCCACAAGCGGGGCGCGCACGCCATCGGCGGGATGGCGGCGTTCATCCCCTCGCGCCGGGACCCCGAGGTCAACGCCGTGGCGCTGGAGAAGGTGCGGGCGGACAAGACGCGCGAGTCGGGCGACGGGTTCGACGGGTCGTGGGTGGCGCACCCGGACCTGGTGCCGGTCTGCCGCGAGGTGTTCGACGGCGTGCTCGGCTCGCGGCCCAACCAGCTCGACCGGCTGCGCGAGGACGTCAGCGTCTCGGCCGCCGACCTGCTGGCCGTCTCCGAGACGCCGGGCGACATCACCGAGGCGGGGCTGCGCAACAACGTGGACGTGGCGCTGCGTTACCTGGCCGCCTGGATGGGCGGGCTGGGCGCGGTGGCCATCCACAACCTCATGGAGGACGCCGCCACCGCCGAGATCTCCCGCTCGCAGATCTGGCAGTGGATCCACAACGACATCACGCTCGCCGACACCGGCCACCAGGTGACGAAGGAGCTGGTCGAGCGGATCATCACCGAGGAGCTGGCCAAGATCGCCATGGAGCCCGGCTACGACGAGAAGCTGTTCGGCCAGGCGACCGCGCTGTTCAAGGAAGTGGCGCTGGACGACGACTTCGCCGAGTTCCTGACCCTTCCCGCCTACGCGAGAATGCCGTAAATATCTGATGATGGACACGCTGGTAGCGGCTCTGCGCTCGGTTCTGCCCGCCGATTCGGTCATCACCGATCCGGTGCGGCTGCGTACGTACGAGTGCGACGGCCTCACCTACCACCGGGCGACCCCCGGCGTGGTCGTGCTGCCCGGCACGGCCGAGCAGGTCGCCCAGGTGGTACGGCTGTGCAACGAGCACGGCGTGCCGTTCGTGGCCAGGGGCTCGGGCACCGGCCTGTCGGGGGGCGCGCTCCCGCGCGAGGACGGCGTGCTCATCGTCACCTCCAAGATGCGCGCCGTCCTGGAGATCGACCTGGCGAACCGGCGCGCGGTCGTGGAGCCCGGCGTGACGAACCTGGCCATCACCGAGGCCGTCCGCGACCAGGGCTACTACTACGCCCCCGACCCCTCCAGCCAGCAGGTCTGCTCGATCGGCGGCAACGTCGCGGAGAACTCCGGCGGCGCCCACTGCCTGAAGTACGGCTTCACCGTCAACCATGTGGAGGCGTGCGAGATCGTCACCCCGGACGGCGACCTGGTCACGCTCGACCGCATGGATCCGGGCTACGACCTGCTGGGGGCGTTCATCGGCTCGGAGGGCACGCTGGGCATCGCCACCAAGATCACGGTACGGCTGAGCCGCGCGCCGGAGGCGGTGACGACGGTGCTGGCCGCGTTCGAGAGCATCGAGCAGGGTGGTCAGGCCGTCTCGGCGATCATCGGGGCGGGCATCGTGCCGGCCGCGATCGAGATGATGGACGCGCTGGCCATCGAGGCGGCCGAGGCGGCGGTGGCCTGCTCGTACCCGGAGGGCGCGGGCGCGGTGCTGATCGTGGAGCTGGACGGGCCGGCCGCCGAGGTGGAGCTGCAGTTCGCCCGGTTGCGGCAGATCTGCGCGAACGCGTTCGAGCTGCGCGTGGCGGCGGACGCGGCCGAGCGGGCGGCGATCTGGAAGGGCCGCAAGTCGGCGTTCGCGGCCGTCGGGCGGATCAGCCCGGCCTACATCGTGCAGGACGGCGTGGTGCCGCGCACGTCGCTGCCCGCCGTGCTGGCCGCGATCGACCGGCTGTCGGCGGAGCACGGCATCCGGGTGGCCAACGTGTTCCACGCGGGCGACGGCAACCTGCATCCGCTGGTGCTGTTCGACGACGAGGAGCCGGGGGCGGGCGAGCGGGCCGAGGTGGTGTCGGGCGCGATCCTCGACCTGTGCGTCGAGCACGGCGGCTCGATCACGGGCGAGCACGGGGTGGGCGTGGACAAGGCCCGTTACATGCCGAAGATGTTCAGCGCGGACGACCTCGACACGATGCAGCTCGTCCGGTGCGCGTTCGACCCCCGCGGGCTGGCGAACCCGGGCAAGGTGTTCCCCACCCCGCGCCTGTGCGGCGAGGTGCCGGGCGTGCGCAAGGGCGTGCATCCGCTGGTCGAGTCGGGGAAGGCGGAGCAGTTTTGATCGCGGAGGTCGCGGAGGTCACCGTCCGGGACGCGGTCCCGGAGGACGCGGTGAACGGGGTGCTGCCCCGCTGGGTGGCGCTGCCGGAGACGGTCGAGGAGATCGCCGCCGTGCTGCGCGCCTGCGCCGAGCGGGACCTCGCGGTGGTGCCCGCCGGCGGCGGCACGAAGCTGCACTGGGGCCCGCCGCCCGAGCGGTGCGACGTGCTGCTCGACCTGTGCTGCGTGAACGAGATCCTGGAGCACGCCGCCGGTGACCTGGTGGTGCGCGCGCAGGCCGGGGTGACGATGGACGCGCTGGCGGGCACGCTCGCCGCGAAGGGGCAGGAGCTGGCGCTCGACGTGCCCTTCCCGCAGGACGCCACGGTCGGCGGCACGCTGGCCACCGCGCTGCCGGGGCCGCGCTCCTTCCGCTACGGCACCGCCCGCGACCTGCTCATCGGCATCACGGTGGTGCTGCCCGACGGGACGATCGCCCGCTCCGGCGGCAAGGTCGTCAAGAACGTCGCCGGCTACGACCTGGGCAAGCTCTTCACCGGCTCGTACGGCACGCTCGGCGTCATCGCGGAGGCCACCTTCCGCCTGCACCCGCTGCCCGCCGCCCGCCGCTGGGTCGTCACCGAGCTGGACCGTGCCGAGGCGGCCCCGGTCGCGGCGGCGCTGGCGACCTCGCAGGCCGAGCCGAGCGCGGTCGAGGTCGACTGGCCGGACCCCGGCGGGCCGGTCACGCTGGCGGCGCTGGTGGAGGGCGCGGCGGCCGAGGCCAGGGCCGGGGCGCTGCGCGAGCTGGCCGGCGGCTCCGTCACCGAGGAACGGCCGCCCTGGTGGGGGCTGATCGAGCACGACGAGGTGCTGGCCGAGGCGCGGTTCCTGCCGGCGGGCGCCGGGGCGTCCTCGACGCGGTGGCCTCGACCGGGCTGGCCCTGCGCGGCTCGCTGGCCGCCGGCCGGGTGCTGCTGGAGGCGCGGCGCGACATGGCCGAGGACGAGCTGGCCGCCGCCGTCGCGCGGCTGCGCGAACGAGCGCGGGTGCACGTGCTGGCCGCCCCGTACGACGGGCTCGACCGGTGGGGGCAGGTGAGCGGGCTGCCGCTGATGCGGCGGGTCAAGGAACGGTTCGATCCCGGGCGCAGGATGTCTCCCGGACGGTTCGTGGGAGGCATCTGATCGTGGACCCGAAGCTGATCAACGACTGCGTGCACTGCGGGTTCTGCCTGCCGACGTGCCCCACGTACGCGCTGTGGGGCGAGGAGATGGACTCGCCGCGCGGCCGGATCCACCTGATGAAGCAGCACGTCGAGGGCACCCCGATCACGCCCGAGATGGCCGGGCACTTCGACGCCTGCCTCGGCTGCATGGCGTGCGTGACGGCCTGCCCGTCCGGCGTGCGCTACGACCGGCTGATCGAGCAGACGAGGGTCGAGGTGGAGCGGCAGCACGTGCGCGAGCCGCACGACCGGGCCGTGCGCGGCCTCGTGTTCAGCCTGTTCCCCTACCCCAGGCGGCTGCGGCTGCTGCGGCCGACCATGTGGCTGGCCGAGCGGATGGCGCCGTTCCTCACCCGCGCGAACCCGAGCCTGGGCGCCATGGCCACGCTGGCGCCCCGCGTGCGGCACAGGCAGCGGCTGCCGCGCCTGGTCAGGGCCAGGGGCGAGCGCCGCGCCACCGTGGGGATGCTGCTCGGCTGCGTGCAGCGGGAGTTCTTCCCGCAGGTGAACGCGGCCACCGCGCGGGTGCTGGCGCTGGAGGGCTGCGACGTGGTCGTCCCGCCCGAGCAGGGCTGCTGCGGGGCTCTCAGCGTGCACTCCGGGCGCGACGGGCAGGCCAGGCGGCTGGCGAGCCGGACGATCCGGGCGTTCGAGCGGGCCGGGGTCGACACCGTGGTGGTGAACGCGGCCGGCTGCGGCTCCTCCATGAAGGAGTACGGCGAGCTGCTGGGGCACGAGCCGCCGTTCCGCGTCGTGGACCTGTCGGAATACCTGGCCGAGCTGGGCCCCGTCGCCAAGCGGCACCCGCTGCCGCTCACCGTCGCCTACCACGACGCCTGCCACCTGGCCCACGCCCAGGGGGTGCGGGCGCAGCCGCGCGAGCTGCTGAGCGCGATCCCCGAGCTGGAGCTGCGCGAGATCCCCGAGTCGGCCATCTGCTGCGGGTCCGCGGGCACGTACAACCTGCTCCAGCCCGAGGCCGCCCGCGACCTCGGCGACCGCAAGGCCAGGGCGGTCGGCACGACCGGCGCCGAGCTGCTGGTCTCGGCCAACCCGGGGTGCACGATGCAGATCGCCGCCGCCATGCGGCGCGGCGGCAGCGCGATCAGGGTGGCGCACACCGCCGAGGTGCTGGACGCCTCGCTGCGCGGGGTCACGCTGTGAGCGTGCAGAGCGTGGAACGGGCACTCGACGTGCTCGAAGCGCTGGCCGAGCACGGCGGCGAGGCGGGGCTGTCGGAGATCGCCGCGCGCACCGGGCTGCCGTACGGGACCATCCACCGGCTGCTGCAGACCCTGCTCGCCCGCGGGTACGTACGCCAGGAATCCGACCGCCGCTACGCCCTGGGCGGCGGCCTGGTACGGCTGGGCGGCATCGCGGAGAGCATGGTCGGCACGTGGGCGCAGCCGTACCTGACCCGGATGGTCGAGCTGTCCGGCGAGACGGCGAACCTGGCGGTGCTCGAAGGCGACTTCGTCGTCTACGTGGCGCAGGTGCCGTCGCCGCGCAGGCTGCGGATGTTCGCCGAGGTGGGGCGGCGGGTGCTGCCGCACAGCACGGCGGTGGGCAAGGTGCTGCTGGCCGGGCGGCCGGCCGCCGAGGCGGTCGCGGTGTTCGAGCGCACCGGCATGCCGCGCCGCACCCCCAACACGATCACCGACGTCCACGACATGCTGGCCGAGCTGGGCAAGGTCAAGAGCCGCGGCTACGCGATGGACCTGGGCGAGGAGGAGCTGGGCGTGCACTGCCTGGCCGTGCCCGTGTGGGACGGCGAGCGGGTGGTGGCCGCGATGTCGGTGTCGGGTCCGGCCGAGCGCATCGACGCGCTCGACCGCGACGACCTGGCCGAGCGCATGCGCAAGATCGCGCTCGACTTCGGCGGCGAGCTGGGGCCCGGCTGACGTACGTCCCCGGCTCAGTCGGGGCCGCCCGGCGAGACCAGGCCGGTCTCGTAGGCGACCACCACGGCCTGCACCCGGTCGCGCAGCCCCAGCTTGGCCAGGATGCGGGCGACGTGCGTCTTCACCGTGGCCACGCTGAGCGACAGCCGCTCGGCCAGCTCGGCGTTGCTCAGGCCGGTGGCGAGCAGGCGCAGCACGTCCAGCTCGCGCGGCGTCAGCTCGGCCAGGTCGCGGTGCAGGGCGGGCCGCGCGTCGTCGCGGCGGGCGAACCGCTCGACCAGGCGGCGGGTGATGGTGGGCGCGAGCAGGGCGTCGCCGGAGCGCACCAGGCGCACCGCGGCCACCAGGTGCTCGGGGGTGACGTCCTTCAGCAGGAAGCCGCTGGCGCCCGCGGCGAGCGCCGCGTACACGTAGTGGTCGAGGTCGTAGGTGGTCAGGATCAGCACGCGGGTGTCCTCGGCGCCGCTCCCCAGGATCCGCCGGGTGGCTTCGAGGCCGTCCATGTGCGGCATGCGGATGTCCATGAGCACGACGTCCGGCGTCGTACGCCGGACCGCGGCGACGGCCTCCTCCCCGTCGGCGGCCTCGGCCACGACGTCGATGCCGTCGGCGCTGAGAATCATCCGGAACCCCGTGCGGACCAGCGCCTGGTCGTCGGCGAGGACGGCGCGCAACCGCTCGCTCATGCGCCGCTCCCCGGGATGCGGGCCCTGACCCTGAACCCGCCGTCGGCCGTCGGGCCGGCCTCCAGCGTCCCGCCGTAGACGGCCAGGCGCTCGCGCAGCCCCATCAGCCCCCGGCCGCCGCCCGCGCGGGGCCCGGCGGCGGGGACGCCGCCGGTGTCGGTCACCTCGATCTCCAGCGCGTCGCCGTCGCGGCCGATCGTCACGGACGCGGCGGCCCGGCCGCGTGCTTGATCGTGTTGGTGAGGGCTTCCTGGACGACGCGGTAGGCGGCCAGGTCGATCCCGGGCGGCAGCGGCCCGAGAGGCGGTGCCGTGACGCGTACCGGCACGCCGGCGGCGCGGACCCGCTCCACCAGGGCGTCGAGCCGGTCGAGCCCCGGCTGCGGTTCGAGCCCGTCGGACGGGCCGTCGATCCGCTCGCCGCCGGGGCCGGCGAGCAGGCCCATGACGTGGCGCAGCTCGGCCATCGCGGCCCGGCCGCCGGACTCGATCGCGAGCAGGGCCTGTTTCGACTGCTCCGGCTCCGCGTCCATCACCTTGCGGGCCGCGCCCGCCTGGATCACCATCACGCTCACATTGTGGGTCACCACGTCGTGCAGCTCGGCGGCGATGCGGGAGCGCTCCTCCGCGACCGCCCTGCGCATGGCGTCCTCCTGCTCCTGCCGCAGCTCGGCCAGGCGCCGCCGGCCGGCGGCCAGCCGCCGCCGCCAGGAGCGGACGAGGCCGCCGGCCACCGCGACGCCCAGCAGGACGAGGATCGGCAGCACCCAGCCCGGCAGCGTGGGCGCGACGTCCCCGAACCCGGCGCCCGCGAGCCCGGCCCCGAGCACGAGACCGGCCATCACCAGGAGCCGGTTGCGGCTGTGGACGACGGCCGTGTACGCGGCGATCGCGCAGGCCAGCACGGACACCCAAGTCGCCGCCTCGTGGGTGGCCCGCGCCGCCACCAGCACCACCCAGAACGCGGTCAAGGGATATAAGCGCCGCACCGCCAGCGGCAGCGTCGTCAGCGCCACGAGGAACGCGGACGGCTCCCGGGACGAAACGGGCGGGAGAGGCGGAAGGGGCGGGAAGCGCGGGACGGGCTGGACCGGTCCGGGCAGGGAGAGCCGCGCCGACAGGGTGACCGCGACGACCGTGAGGACGACGGCGATCACCACGTCGGCGGCGAGCGCCACGCGGGACGGCCGCTCCGGCGGCGAGTGGTCCTCGTTCAGCCGGCGGTACAGGTCGAGCACCCGCCGCCGCCACGGCCGTCGTTCCCTGGTCTCCACCGGCTCATTGTCACGCCCGCCCCGATCGTCGCGCATCGGCCGTGATGGCGAGGACGTGACGGTCTGGGGGCGTACATCGCAGGGATGACCCGGCGGCCCGTCGTTCCCGCGCCGTACCCGAATTCGCTTCGGCGGCCGACGCGCGCCGGAGGGGGCGGTGCCTAGGTTCCTTGCACCGACCACCCCTTTTCCGTCAGGAGGACACGGAGTGACCACTGTCTTGCGGGCCCAGGCCCTGGGCAAAAGGTACGGCCGGCGCTGGGCGCTGCGCGAGTGCACCGTCGACGTCCCCGCCGGCCACGTCGTGGGGCTGGTGGGCCCCAACGGGGCCGGCAAGACCACGCTGCTGAAGCTCGCCGCCGGCCGGCTCCGGCCGACGACCGGCGACGTCACCGTGCTCGGCGGCCGGCCAGGGAGCACGCCCGCGCAGCTCGCCAGGGTCGGGTTCGTGGCGCAGGAGACGCCCCTGTACGCGGGCCTGACCGTGGCCGAGCACCTGCGGCTCGGCGCCCGCCTCAACCCCCGCTGGGACGACGGCCTGGCCCGCGCACGCGTCGCCCGCCTCGGGCTCGACCCCGGCCGCCGCGCGGGCCGGCTGTCGGGCGGCCAGCGCGCCCAGCTCGCCCTGACCCTCGGCCTGGCCAAGCGGCCCGATCTGCTGATCCTGGACGAGCCGGTGGCCGCGCTCGACCCGCTGGCCCGCCGGGACTTCGCGCGCGGGCTGGCGCAGGCCGCCGCCGAGCACGAGCTGAGCGTCGTGCTGTCCTCGCACGTGGTCTCCGACCTGGAGAAGGTCTGCGACTACCTGATCGTGCTCGCCGGCTCGCGGGTGCGGCTCGCGGGGCGTACGGAGGAGCTGCTGGCCGCCCACCGGCGGCCCGGCGGGCGGCTCAGCCTGGAGGACCTCGTGCTGACCTACCTGGAGGCCCGGCCATGATCTGGCTGACCTGGCGGCAACTGCGCGGCACGGCGCTGACGACGGCCGCCGCCCTCCTCGTCCTCATCGCCGTGCTGGCCCTGACCGGCCCGGAGCTGGCGTCCCGCTACTCCGCCGGGATCGCCGGCTGCGCCCCGGCCGGGACCTGCGACGACTTCTTCGACCGCTTCTTCGACGAGCACCAGCTCCCGTTCCTGGCCCTCACCCTCGTCGTGCTGCTCCTGCCGGCGCTGGTGGGGCTCTTCTGGGGAGCGCCGCTGATCGCCCGCGAGCTGGAGTCGGGCACCCACCTGCTGGTGTGGAGCCAGAGCGTCACCAGGACCCGGTGGCTGGCGGTCAAGCTCGGGCTCACCGGCCTGGCGGCCATGGCCGCCGCCGGCGCGTGCGGTCTCGCGGTGACCTGGTGGTCCGGCCCGCTGGACAGGTCGGCGGTGCCGGAGCTGGCCCAGATGTCCCCTCTGGTGTTCGGGGCGCGGGGCGTCGCGCCGATGGGGTACGCGGCCTTCGCCTTCGTCCTCGGCGTGACCGCGGGCATGCTGGTGCGCCGCACCCTGCCCGCCATGGCGCTCACGTTAGCCGTCTTCGCCGCGTTCCAGCTCGCCGTGCCGTTCCTGGTCCGGCCCCACCTGATGCCGCCGGTGAGCGCGGCCTTCGAGCTCGGCCCGGCGAACGTGGACAGCGTCCACGTGTCGGGGCCGGGCGGCGGGCCCGTGCAGCTCTTCCTCAGCACGTCGGCCGTGCCCGGGCACGCGGGCGCGTGGGTCCTGTCCAGCGAGCTCCTCGACCCCGCCGGGCGGACGACCTCCGGCGGCGGGGGCGGCGGGCCGTCGTCGACGGTCGAGCGGTTCGTCCCGGTCTCCACCACGTCGGGCCCCTGCGCGCCGTCCCTGGGACGCATGAGCACCGACGCGTGCCTGGCCGAGATCAGCCGGCTCGGCTACCGGCAGCAGGCGACCTACCAGCCCCTGGAGCGCTTCTGGCCGGTGCAGTGGATCGAGACCGGGATCTACGCCGTGCTGAGCCTGGCCCTGGCGGGCTGGTGCTTCCGGCGGATCAGGCGAGGCTGGGCATGACCGGCGCCAGGATCGCGGCCGCCGGGCTCGTCTTCCTCCTGGCGGCGTGCACGGCTCCGGCCCCGCCGCGCGAGCAGGCGGGCACGGCGGCGCCCGCGGTGTGCGCGCCGCCCCAGGGAGCCCCCGGGCGGAGACGCCCACCACGATCGACGTCGTGGAGCAGGCGTACTTCTGCGTCCTCTCTCACCACCACCGCGGCGCCACCATGGACGCCCGGGTGCTGCTGACCGCCGGGTTCGCCGCTCTGACGCGGGAGCTCGGCCGCGAGGGACGCGACCTGCCGGACGCCGTCATGCCGGCGCTGACCGGCGACAGGAAGGCCGACTGGGCCGCGTTCGAGAGCGTCTACCGCAGGCTCGCCGGCCAGCGCGACGAATTGGCCGTGGTCACTCTTGAAGCCATGGTGGCCGCGCTCGGCGACGCCACGTGGACGCACGGCGTCCGGCAGCACCCCGACGCCTACGACGGCGACGGCTACGGCCTGGGCCTGGAGACCAACGCCGGCAGCTCGCCGAGCCGCGCCCTGCCGCCGCTGTTCGTCACCGCCGTGCGGGGCGGCGCGGCGCGGGCCGCCGGGCTGCGGCCCGGTGACGTCATCGAGTCGGTCAACGGCTCGGCGCCCTTCATCGACGGGACGACCGTCGCCCCAGCGATCGCCGCCCTGCGGCCCCAGTACCCGGAGGCACGCCCGGTGCGGCTGCGGCTGCTGCGGCAGAGCACCGGCCGCCGCTGGACCGTGACCCTCCGACCGGGCCTCTACCGGCAGGAACTGGCCGACCTCCAGGTGGTGCGGTCGAAGCTGCTGGACGGCGATCGCGCCTACGTGCGGCTGACCTGGTTCGCCGGCGACTCGGCGGAGCGGATCCTGCGGGCGATCGCCAGGCTGCGCAAGGCGCGGACGCTCGCCGGGATCGTGCTGGACCTGCGCGGCAACGGCGGCGGCAGCCTCACCGAAGCGACCCGGCTGCTGAGCGCGTTCGCCCACGGGAAGGTCACCGGATACCTGTGCGCGGGGGACGACCGCTGCGCGGCCCTGCCCACCGACGACACCGTGCGGCTGGTGGGCCTGCCGCTGACGGTGCTCGTCGACCGGGGGTGCGCGTCGGCGTGCGAGCACTTCGGCGCCGCCGTCAAGGACCTGCGGCTCGGCACGCTGGTCGGCGGCAGGACGGCGGGGGTGGTCTCCGGGCCCGCGGAGTCGTACCTGCTGGGTGACAACACCGTGCTGAGCCTGCCCGACCGCTACCACCTCGGGGCGGGCGGCGAGGTGATCGACGGGATCGGCGTGCCGCCCGACCGGTACGCACCGCTGACCCCGGCCGACGCGGCCGCCGGGCGGGACCCGGCCCTGGCCCCCGAGTGAACGGACCCCTCATGAGACTGATCGTGGCCGTCGTGGCCCTGCTCGCCGCGACCGCCTGCACCGCGCCCGCCGCGCCCAGGGCCGCCGGGTCCGCCACGCCGGCCGGGCCCGCCGTCCTGCCCGCGCCCACCGGCCCCCACCGGGTCGGCACCACCGTCCTGCACCTGAAGGACGCCTCCCGCCCGGATCCCTGGAACCTCGACGCCAAGGTCCGGGAGCTGAAGGTGACCCTCTGGTACCCGACCGGGCAGCGGGACGGGCCGCCGGCGCCGTACATGACGGCCGAGGAGTCCGAGCTGCTCATGAGAGGCAGCAGGATCGCGAGCGCGCCGTACGACACGCTGAGCAGGACGCGGACGAACGCCGTCGCGGACGCCGAGCCCGCCGGGCGGAAGCTTCCCCTGGTGGTGCTCTCGCCCGGGTTCACCAAGCCGGTCAGCACCCTCACCTCACTGGCCGAGGACCTGGCCAGCCGGGGGTACGTCGTCGCCGGGATCGACCACCCGTACGAGAGCTACGCCACGACCCTGGAAGACGGCACCATCGCCGAGTGCCTGGCCTGCGACAGCAACTCCGATCCCGGCTTCGGCGCGGGGCTGGTGCGCAGCCGGGCGGCCGACGTCTCGTTCGTGCTCGACGAGCTGCCGGCGAAGTGGGACGGATCCGGCCGGATCGACCAGTCACGCATCGCGATGGCCGGGCAGTCCATCGGCGGGTCCAGCGCCCTGGCGACCATGATCGAGGACTCCCGGGTGCGGGCCGGGATCGACATGGACGGCACCGCCTACGCCCGCATCCCGCCGGGCGGGTTCTCCCGGCCGTTCATGTTCCTGGGGTCGGCGGAGCACGTCGCCTCCCCCACGTGGGAGCGCGACTGGAAGCTGCTCACCGGCTGGAAGCGCTGGATCGTGCTGTCGGGCGCGGAGCACCAGTCCTTCACCGACACGCCGCTGCTGTCGGACGCCCTCGGCATCCGGTCGGCCTCCGGCGTCCTGCCCGCCCAGCGTGCCGCGGAGCTGACCCGTACCTACGTGGCGGCCTTCCTCGACCTGCACCTCAAGGCGCAGCGGCGGCCCGTCCTGGACGGGCCGGCACCGGGCTTTCCGGAGGCCAGGTTCTGTCCCTGCTCCTGAGTATCCTGTTGCGCTATGAGCAACAGCGCGTCGGTTCAGTCCGTCGATCGGGCCATCGCGATCCTGGAGATCCTGGCCCGCGACGGCGCCACCCGGGTGACGGACCTGGCCGCCGAGCTCGCCGTGCACAAGTCCACGGCGTTCCGGCTGCTGGCGGCCCTGGAGCAGGGCGGGCTGGTGGAGCAGAGCGGCGACCGCGGGCGCTACCGGCTCGGGTTCGGCGTCGTCCGGCTGGCCGGGGCCGCCACCGCGCAGCTCGACCTGTCCCGCGAGAGCCGTCCCGTGTGCCTGCGGCTGGCGGAGGAGATCGGCGAGACCGTCAACATCGCAGTGGGGCGCGGCGGCGACGCGGTCAACGTCAGCCAGGTGCGCGGCCCGGCCGCGATCAGCGGGCACAACTGGGTCGGGCAGCGCACGCCCGCCCACGCCACCTCCAGCGGCAAGGTGCTGCTGGCGTTCGGCGTGCTGCGGCTCGGCCCCGAGCTGGAGCGTTACACGCCGCACACCATCACCACGCCGCACGAGCTGCGCCTCGACGAGATCAGGGAGCGCGGCTGGGCCGCCACGGTCGAGGAGCTGGAGGTGGGGCTGAACGCGGTGGCGGCGCCGATCAGGGGCGCCGACGGGTCGGTGGTGGCCGCCGTCAGCGCCTCCGGGCCCTCCTACCGGCTGACGCCCGACCGGCTGGCGGACGTGGGTGCCGTGCTGGTGGCGGGCGCGCGGGAGATAAGCCAGCGCATCGGATATTACGGTTAGGGCCATGTGTAGAAGCATCAAGACCCTGCGCCCGCCGTACACCGAGAGCGTGACCGAGGAGGACGTGCGGGCCGCGGCCCTGCAGTACGTCAGGAAGATCTCCGGCTTCCGCGCGCCGGCCGCGCACAACGCCGAGGCGTTCGACCGGGCCGTCGAGGCGATCACCAGGGCGTCGGAGGAGCTGCTGGGAGCGCTCGAAGTTCGCGGGAGTCGTTGACAGGGCCTGCCCGCCGGAGAAGTCTCCCCGGTGTAACCCCCAGCGATCCCCCAGGGAGCTGCCATGATCAGCGGGTTGTACCAGGGACAGGACGGCGACTCCAGGCTGGCGCTGCGCGTCGACGTCGACGGGGCCAGGCCGATGGGGCGGGTCAGCGGCGACCTGTTCACCGTCGCGGGGGCGACCACGTCCTACGTCGGCTCGTTCGTGGTCAGCGCTCCCGACGTTCGGGAGGGGCGGATCCAGGGGCGCGGGGAGTTCACGTTCGCCACGCCGGTCCGTGACGTGCGCGTCGACCTCGAGGGGCAGGCGGGCACGGCGGTCGTCGCGGGGCGCACCTACGAGGTGTCGTTCGTCTCGCCGTACTTCCGCAGCGTGCTGCTGGAGCAGGACTCCGTGGTCGGAGCGGTGCCGTTCGTGTCCTACCGGACGGGCTCGCTGCCCGGGCCGACCGGCTCGCCCGCCAGGGAGCTGAGCGTCGTGTCCGCGTACGCGGAGGCCGGCATCGAGCTGACCCTGGCCGAGCCGGGCGTCATCCCCGTGGAGGGATCCGGCGCGGACCTGGCGTGGGACGACGCCGAGCTGCACCACGCGATGACGCGGCACTTCAGCGCGTTCGAGGACGCGGTCGCCTGGCGGGTGTGGCTGCTGGTGGCCAGCAAGCACGTGGGCGGCTACCGGGGCATCATGTTCGACTACAACGACGCGCACCAGCGGCAGGGGTCCGCGGTGTTCTACGACGCGATCAAGGGTGACACGCCGCAGGCGCAGCGGGCGCAGTTACGGACGTACGTGCACGAGCTCGGCCACGCCTTCAACCTGCTCCACTCCTGGCAGAAGAACCTGGCCACCCCGCCGCAGCCGCTCGGCCCCGACGGCGGCTTCGGCGACCTGTCCTGGATGAACTATGTGCAGAACTACCGCCCCGGCGGCGAGCAGGGCTACTGGGCCGCCTTCCCCTTCCAGTTCACGGACGCCGAACTGGTGCACCTGCGCCACGGCTTCTACCGCGACGTCGCCATGGGCGCGAACGCCTTCGGCACCGGCGCCGCCGACATCGCCCCCTTCGAGCAGCCGGTCGAGGACCATTCGGGGCTGCGGCTGGAGCTGCGCGCCAAGGACGCGTACGAGCTGGGCGAGCCCGTCGTCGTGGAGCTGAAGCTGTCGTACGCGGGCCAGCCGCGCACCACGCACGGCCACCTGCACCCCGACACGGAGTTCACCCAGGTCTCGATCACCCAGCCGAGCGGCAAGACCGTGCTCTACCGGCCGATGATGCGGCACTGCGTGGACACCTCACCCGAGATCCGCCTCGACGAGGGCAATCCGGCCATGTACCGCAGCGCGTACATCGGGCACGGCCGCGACGGCCACTACTTCCAGCTTCCCGGCGAGTACCAGGTGCGCGCCCAGTACATCGCCGCCGACGGCTCCCGCATCGTCTCCCCCGCCTGCCCGGTCCGGGTGCGCTTCCCCGTCACGCACGACGACCACCAGGTGGCCGAGCTGATGCTGGGCGAGGACCAGGGCAAGCTGTTCTCGCTGCTCGGCTCCGACTCGCCCTTCCTGCGCTCCGGCAACGAGGCCCTGGACGAGGTCATCGACCGCTACGACCACCACCCGCTGGCCGTCTACGCCCGCCTGGTGAAGGGGCTCAACGCCGAGCGCGAGTTCAAGGAGCTGACGCCGGGCAACCGGCTGCGCATCCGCCCGCCCGACCTCAAGCAGGGCATCGAGCACCTGACGGCCGTCGCCCGCGACGCGAGCATCGACAACATCACCCTCAACCTGGCGATGCGCCGCCTGGCCAGGGCGGAGGCGCGGCAGGGCGACCTGGCGCGGGCGAACGCGGTGATGGACAAGATGGTCGCCACTTTCGAGGCCAAGGGGGTCAATCCCATCGTCATGGGGCAGATCCGGCGGCAGGCGGAGCTGACGAAGTCGGCCCTGAGCGCCGAGGTGTCGTAAGGCGGGGCTGACGCGAGCCGGCGGGTGCCGCGAGGCGGCACGGGCGGCCTCGCTAGATTCTTCCCCGTGCGCATCATCTCTCTCAACGCGTGGGGCGGCGCGATGTTCGACGAGCTCGCCCGCTGGCTCGACACCTGTGACGCCGACGTCCTCTGCCTCCAGGAGGTGACGCGCACGCCCACGGCGAGCGGCTGGACCCGGTTCGACGACGCTGAGCGTTCACTGCCGCAGCGGGCCGACCTCCTCGGCGACGTGCGGGCGCTGCTGCCCCGCCACCACGACCTGTTCGCGGTCAGCGACTCCGGTCCCGTCCAGGATCGCGAAGGCCGCGCGCACCGCCAGGACTTCGGGCTCGCGACCTTCGTCGCCGACGCGCTGCCCGTCGTCGGCCTGCGCTCGGCGTTCGTGCACGGCGCCTACGCCGAGCACGACGGTGAGTGGCCGAGCGACGGGCGGCCGCGCGCCGCGCTGGCCGTCCGCGTGTTCGACCGGGCGGCGCGGCGGTTCGTCACCGTCGTCAACCTGCACGGCCTGCGGGACGCGAGCGGCAAGGCCGACACCCCGGCCCGCCGCGCCCAGGCCGAGCGGCTGGCCGGGCTGGTCACCAGTGTGCGCGAGGCCGGCGACCTGGCCGTGGTGTGCGGCGACTTCAACGTGCTGCCCGGCAGCGAGACGTTCGGGATCCTCGCCGGGGCCGGGCTGACGGACCTCGTCGGCGACGCCGACACCAGGACCTCCCGCTATCCCAAGCCGGTGCGGCACGCGAGCTACCTGCTCGTCTCCGACCCCGCCGCCGTCAAGCACTTCGAGATCATGACGGCGCCCGAGGTGTCCGACCACCGCGCCCTGCTGCTCGACCTGCGCAGCTGACCGTCGACGCGGGAGACCGGCACCATGCCCTGCTGCTCGACCTGCGCGGCTAGCCTCCGACGCGGGAGACCGGCACCCGCGCCTGCTGTTCGACCTGCGGAGCTAGCCTCCCACGCGCGAGACCGGCACACCGCCCGCGCAGGTGATCTTCAGCTCCAGCTCCTCGCCCTCGTTCGGCTCGAACTCGACCTTGGCCTCCCGCGCGGGGCCAGCCTCGACGTCGTCCACCGAGTAGTCCTGCGCCGGGCTCCACGAGCGCAGCGTCACCAGGCCGTCGGCGTCGCAGGAGGCGATCACGGTGCCGCCCGCGCTGCGGATCAGCTTGCCCTGCGCGGCCGGCGACGGCGCGGCGCTCGCCGTCGCGGCGGCGCGGGTGGTGGCCGTGGCGAGCGCCGCCTTGACGTCCTCGCGGCTGAGGACGTGGCTGTCACTCCCGGTCAGGCCGTTGCCGAGCAGGCCGAGCACCGCCACGGCGGCGCCGGTGGCGGCCAGCGCGGTGGCGATCCAGGCCACGACGAGCTTCTTCATCTCCGACAGGTTTCCCCAGGTACGACTAAGGCCAGGTTAAGGCGACGCTAAGGCTGCCCTGGGCATGAGCGATCACCGTCTACGTTTCTGTATATGGCGGACATCCTGCTCATCGAGGACGACGTGACGATCCGTACGGCGCTCAGCCGCGGGCTGCGGGAGCTCGGCCACGCCGTCTCCTCCTCCCCCACGGCGATGGAGGGGCTGCGGCTGGCCGTCCAGGACCGGCCCGACCTGATCGTGCTCGACCTGGGGCTGCCCGACCTCGACGGGGTGGAGCTGCTGCGGATGCTGCGGGCGGTCAGCAAGGTGCCGGTGATCGTCGCCACGGCCCGCGACGGGGACGCCGAGATGGTGCCCGTCCTCGACGCCGGGGCCGACGACTACGTGGTCAAGCCGTACAGCGCGGCGCAGCTCGACGCCCGGGTGCGGGCCGTGCTGCGGCGGGCCGGCGGGGCGGCGCCCGAGGAGCCGCTGAAGGTGGGGGCGCTGCGGGTGGACCCGCGGGCGCGTACGGCGGCGCTCGACGGCGAGCCGCTGGACCTGACGCCGCGCGAGTTCGACGTGCTGCACTACCTCGCGGCCCGGCCGGGCGAGGTCGTCACCAAGCGGGAGCTGCTGACCGAGGTGTGGCAGCTCCCCTACGGCGGCGCCGACAAGACCGTGGACGTGCACCTGTCGTGGCTGCGCAGGAAACTGGGCGAGACGGCCGCCGAGCCGCGTTACCTGCACACGGTGCGCGGGGTGGGCGTGAAGCTGGTCGAGCCGTCGTGAGGCGGTGGCTGGCGCTGCTCGTCGCGGCGACGACCTCGCTGGTGCTGATCGCGCTGCTCGTCCCGATGGCGCTGCTGATCAGGGCGGTGGCCGAGAACGGCGCGATGAGCCGGGCGACCGCCGCGGCCGAGTCCGTGGCGGTCGCGGTCGGCACCCCCGACCTGGGGCTGGCGGTGGAGCAGGTGGCGCGGCCCGTGACGGTGTTCCTGCCGGACGGGCGGACGATCGGGGAGCGGGCCGCCCGCTCCGACGCCGTCCGCCTGGCCGCCACCGGGCGCAGCGTCACCGCCGAGGCCGGCGGGGGCAGGGAGGTGCTGGTCTCGGCGCAGTCGCCCGAGGGCACGGCCGTGATCAGGGTGTTCGTGCCGGACGCCGAGCTGATGCGCGGGGTCAGAGAGGCGTGGCTGGCGCTGGCGCTGCTCGGCGTCGGGCTGGTCGCGCTGGGCATCGTCCTGGCGGACCGGCTGGCGCTGGCCGTGACGCGGCCGGTCGGCGGGCTGGCGCGGGTCTCCCACCGGCTGGCCGGCGGCGACCTGACCGCCAGGGCCGAGCCCGGCGGGCCGCCCGAGGTCCGGGACGTCGCGCTCGCGCTCAACCACCTCGCCGGGCGCATCGACGAGCTGCTGGCGGCCGAACGCGAATCCGTCGCCGACCTGTCGCACCGGCTGCGCACACCCCTGACCGGCCTGCGGCTGGACGCCGAGTCGCTGCGCGACCCCGAGGAGGCGGCCCGCGTCCAGGCCCGCGTGGACGCGCTGGAGCGGGCCGTGAGCGCCGTCATCACCGAGGCGCGGCGGCGCTCGGCCGGGCGCGACTCGTGCGACGCGGCGGCCGTGGTGCGCGAACGGGTCCGGTTCTGGTCCGTGCTGGCCGAGGACCAGGGCCGCGAGGTGACGATCACCGTGCCCGACGCGCCCCTTCCGGTCGCGGTGGGCGCCGAGGAACTCGCCGCGTGCGTGGACGCGCTGCTCGGCAACGTCTTCGCGCACACCCCCGAAGGGGCCGCCATGACGGTACGGCTGGAGCCGCGGCCCTCCGGCGGCCTGCTCGTCGTGGAGGACGCGGGGCCCGGCTTCGAGGCCGCGCTGCTGGAGCGGGGGAACAGCGGGGGCGGCTCGACGGGGCTGGGGCTCGACATCGCGCGACGCACCGCCGAGTCGTCCGGAGGCGGGCTCGCCGTCTCCAGGTCGGCGGAGGGCGGGGCCCGGGTGGAAGTGGCGCTCGGCGCACCCTGACGACCTTCCATGTGGGCCCTGACCGGCCTTCTCGTCGCCTTAACCACCCTTTAGCGCCCGATTACCCCTGTCCGCGATTTCGTAGAACCATGCGAATCACGAAGAAGCTCATCGTTGCCGGAATTGTCTCCATCGCCGCGACCGGCGGCGCGGTCTACGCCACCGCCGCCTACGCCTCCGAGGCGTCCGAGGCGTCCGAGTCCGCCGTCGCCGCCGTCGCCCCCAAGGTCACCGCGGAGCAGGCCATCGGCATCGCCCTCAAGCAGGTGCCGGGCTCCTGGGTCAGCGAGCTCGACTTCGACAGCCGCGGCAAGCAGGCCGACACCTGGGAGCTGGAGCTGACCAAGGGCACCGAGCGGCACGAGGTGGACGTGGACGCGACCTCGGGCAAGGTCACCAAGGCCCAGGTGGACCAGAACGACGACGACCAGAACGACGACGGCGACGACGGTGACGACGACTGACACCTGACGCCTCTTTGATGCCGGCCCGCCGCGCGCGGGCCGGCATTCTCATGTCCGGGCCCCGCGGGCGGTCAGCGCACCATCCGCATGACGATCGGCCGGTGGTCGGACAGCGTGCTGGACAGGACGGAGCCGCTGGTCGTCGTGATGCCGCGGGTGTAGACGTAGTCGATGCGGGCGTCGCCGTGGGTGGGCTTGTTGGCGTACCTGGCGCCGGTGTCGGCACAGCCCGCGCTGACGAACCGCTTGGAGAGCGCGTCCGTCGGCAGCGCGTTGAAGTCTCCGGTGAGGATGACCCCCGTCCTGGTGCCGAAGTAGTCGAGGACCTTCGCGGCCTGCGCCTCGCGGCGGCTGATGGAGGTCTGCGAGAGGCCCGGCGACAGGTGCGTGGTGAACACGCGCACCTGCGCGCCGCCGCCGAGGTCGAGCTTGACGCCGGCCATGGAGCGGTTGACGGGGCAGGTGGCGAAGTCGGTGAGCTTGATCGTCACCCGTTCGACGATCTTGTAGGAGGACAGGATCGCGTTGCCTGCCTTGCCCGGCTGCGGGTCGTCGCACGGGCCGACGTCGTCGCCCGCGCCGAAGTGGGCGTTGTCGGTGATGTCCCAGCCCAGCGCGTCGGCGAGCATGCGCACCTGGTCGGCGTCGGGACGGCGGTGGATCTCCTGCAAGGTGACGACGTTGGCGCCGCTGTCGCGGATCACCTTCGCCATGGCCTCGATGTCGGCGGCCTCGCCGCGGATGTTCCAGTCGAGCACCACGATGTTCGCGGCCCTGGCCTGGGCCACGGCCGGTGCCGCCGTGCCCATGGTCGGCATCGTGATCGTGAGGAGGACTAACGCTGCGGTCGCTTGACTACCTCGGGTCACTCGCATGACTCGTGATCTTACGACGCGCGGAGCGACGATTCCCGCAACGGCGCGTGGAAAGCAGCCACCGCCGGCGGTCAGCAGGACTTCAGGATGTCGTCCATGGCCTGCTTCTCCCCGGACGTCACCCACAGTCCGTACTTCGTCTTCACGTCGATCTGGCGGGCGATGTAGGTGCAGCGGTAGGACTTGCGGGGCGGCAGCCAGGTGGCGGCGTCGGAGTCGCTCTTCTGGCCGTTCAGCGGGCCGTCCACGGCCATGAGGTTCAGCGGGTCGTTCGCGAACTCCTTGCGCTTGGTGGCCGACCACTGCTGGGCGCCCTTCTGCCAGGCGTCCGAGAGCGGGATGACGTGGTCGATCTGGACGGCGGTGCTGGTGTCCTGGCCGCGCTTGAACTTGATGGTCTTGCCGCTGTACGGGTCGTGCAGGGTGCCGGTCAGCACGATGCAGTCGTGCGTGCCGGACTTGAACGTCTCGTCCTCCAGGTCGCGCTTGAGGATGTCGTTGCGGGTGTCGCAGCCGTTGCGGTCCACGTCCGCCCAGGCGGGGCCGAACTTGTCGCGGTCGAACCCGGTCTTCGGGGCGCGGCCCTTGACGGGCAGCTTGTCCAGCTTCTTCTTGGCGTCGGAGATCGCGGCCGGGTCGGCCTTGGCGGCCTTGCCGTCACCGTCCGGCGCCTGCGCCGCTCCGAGCCCGCCGCAACCGGTCAGCATCGCCACCGTGGCCAGACCGGCCATGAACGCCCGCACTCGCACGCCCGCTCCCCAGACTTTTTCGTGTTTTTCGTAAAGTCTAGGTAATGCCCATTTCTGCGGTTATATCGCGTCGATGGCGTCGAGCAGCCACTCTGCGAGGTATCGGGTGAACGATGACCTGACGTAGACGCGGTAGCTGCCGGGGGCGCGGCGCTCCAGGATGACGCCGGTCTTGCCGAGCAGCGTCTGCGCGTGGCCGGGGAAGACGTCCGGGTGCAGGTCGAGGGGGCAGCCGGTGATCAGGACGTCCTCGGCCGCCGGGCCCGACAGCTCCAGGATCGTACGCTGCCCCGACACGTCCACCCACCCAGGACGGGTCTCGACATGTCCGGACACCAGCCACCAGTCCGGCCCCAGCCGCAGCCCCACCCCCGGATCCGCGCCCCGCACCTCCCACATCGGCTCGAACGGCACCTCGCGCAACCGCACCCGCGCCCCGCCCGCCGCCTCGAACCGGGCCGCGAACGCGGCGGCCGGGCTCTCGGCCCGCACCTCGAATGCGTGCCGCGGAGGTGCCCCGGTCAGCGGCTCGCCGTCGCGGCGGGCGTTGCCCGGGTCGTAGAAGACCGGCTCCACGACGGTCACCGGGCACGTCCCGTCCCCCGACACGGCCGTCAGCCGGTCACCGGGCCCGACCCCCTTCGCCAGAGCCAGGCAGAACGTGCGACCGAGCGCGGCACTGCGATAACTGGAGGTCACATGCCCGACCATCGGCACCCTGCCCTCCACGGCGACGAGCCGGGCGCCCGCCTCCACCGGCACCCCGCCCTCAGCGGCGGCGAGTTCGGCGCCCTCCCCCATCGGCACCACGCCATCAGCGGCGACGAGCTGGGCGCCCTCCTCCACCAACCGCGCCGGATCGTCCGGCAGCAGGCCGACCAGGCGCTTGCGGTCGCTCCGCGCCGTGTCCGGGCGGGCGTGCGAGCGCTTGCCCACGTAGTCCGGCTTGCGCCGCGACACGATCCACTCCATGCCGAGGTCCTGCGGGGTGACCGTCCCGTCCGTCTCCTGGCCGACGATCGCGAACCCCTTCTCCGCCCGCAGCACGTGCATGGTCTCCGTCCCGTACGGCACCGCGCCCAGCCCCAGCACCGCCTCCCACAGCGCCCGCCCGTAGGCCCACGGGACGTTCACCTCGTACGCCAGCTCGCCCGAGAAGCTGATCCTGAACACCCTCCCCGGCACGCCCAGCACGTCCGCGGCCACGTACCGCATGAACGCCAGATCCACCGCGCCCGGCGCGACGGCCGCGACCACCCGCCGGGCGCGCGGCCCCGCCACCACCACCGTCGCCCAGTGGTCGGTGACCGACGTGAACGACACCTCCAGGCCCGGCCACTCCGTCTGGTGCCACTCCTCCAGCCAGTCGAGCACCCGGGCGGCGTTGCCGGTGGTCGTGGTCATCAGGTAGTGGTCCTCGGCGAGCCTCGTCGTGGTGCCGTCGTCGAGCACCATGCCGTCCGCGCCGCACATCACGCCGTACCGGCAGGCGCCGACGTTCAGCGTCGAGTACATGTTCGTGTAGATCCGGTCGAGGAACGCGCCGGCGTCCGCACCCCTGATGTCGATCTTGCCGAGGGTGGAGGCGTCCATCGCCGCCACGTCCGTACGGGCCGCGCGGCACTCGCGCAGCACCGCCTCCTCCATCGACTCTCCGTCCTGCGGGAAGTACCAGGGGCGCTTCCACTGGCCGACGTCCTCGAACACCGCACCCCTCGCCACGTGGGAGTCGTGCATCGCGGTCGTCCTGACCGGGTCGGACAGCTCGCCCCGGTCGCGGCCCGCGAGCGTGGCGAACGACACCGGCACGTACGGGGGCCGGAACGTCGTCGTCCCCACCTGGCCGGGCGCGGCGCCCAGGAGAGCGGACATGACGCCCACCACCACCGCCCCCGAGGTCTTCCCCTGGTCGGCGCCGGTGCCGGCGGTGGTGTACCGCTTGACGTGCTCGACCGACCGCATACCGGTACCGGTCGCCCTGGCCAGGTCGGCCACGGTCACGTCGCGATGCAGGTCCGCGAACGCGGGCTCGCCCGACGGGCCGTCCACCACCCACAGGGCGGTCGGCGCCCGCACGGGCCGCTCATCACACTCCGGCACCCGCCCCTCACCACGCGACCCGCCCGCGGCGGCCGGGCGGCTGCGCGCGCGCTCGGCCGCCTCGGCGCCTGCCGCGTAGCCGTCGGCGATGGCGTCGCGGGTGCCGTACAGGCCCCTGCACGCGCCCGCCGAGCGTTCCCGTTGCGCGGACGTGCCCGGGACGAACGCCTGGAGGTGGTCGTCGAAGCGGACCCGCCCCTGCGACTGGCTGAACAGGTGCACGGCCGGGTTCCAGCCGCCCGCCACCGCCAGCAGGTCGGCCTCGATGTGCCGCGAGCCGACCTGGACTCCGGTCAGCACACCCTCCGCGTCGCCGGTCGTGCCGGTGACCACCTGTCCGGTGAGCACGCCGCCGGTCGCCACCAGCTCGGCGAGCAAGCCGTCCTCACCGGTCGACACCAGCTCGGCAAGCAAGCCCTCCCCGCCGGTCGCCACCAGCTCGGCGAGCGCGCCGGGTGGGAGCGCCTCCGGGCGCGGGTCCACGATGGCGGCGATCTCGACCCCGGCCGCCGCCAGGTCGCGGGCGGCCTCGTAGCCGGAGTCCGCGCAGGCGAACACGACGGCCCGGCGCCATGGCGCGACCCCGTACCGGTTGGCGTAGGTGCGGGCGGCGGAGGCGAGCATGACGCCGGGGCGGTCGTTGCCGGGGAAGGCGAGCGAGCGCTCGTGCGCCCCCGTCGCCAGCACCACCTCGCGGGCCCTGATGTGCCACAGCCGCTCGCCCCGCGCCCGCCGTTCCACCGCCACCACGTAGTTGTGGTCGTAGTAGCCGATGGCGGTGGTGCGGGTGAGGACGCGGCCCGGCAGGTCGAGCCGGGCCACCCAGTCGAGGGCGGGGGCGCCGTCGAGGAGCAGGCGGGAGTTCAGCAGGTCGCCGCCGAGCCGGGGCTGCTCGTCCACAAGAATCGTCCGCGCGCCCAACCGTCCCGCCGCCACGGCGGCCGCCAGCCCGGCGGGGCCGCCGCCGACCACGAGCACGTCACAGTGCAGGTATCCCTTGTCGCAGCGGCGGTCGTCGATGGCTTCCGGGTCCACCCTGCCCTTGCCGCGCAGGCTCCATGCCTCCAGCCCGTCGTACAGCTCCACGGTGGTGGCCGCCAGCATGGGGTCGGCGCCGACCCGTACCAGCGCGTTGGGCTCCTCGGGGCCGGCGGTGAAGATGCCGCGCGGCCGGCCCAGCTGCACGCTGCGGCCCACGACGCGCACGTCGTTGCGCAGGAGCGCGGCGGCGAGCGTGTCGCCGGGCTCGCCGCGCAGCTCACGGCCATCGAACGTGAATCTCATTCAGGCTTCCTGACCTCGTGGGTGACCGTGTGCCGCTCGACCGTGAGCCAGGTCCGGCAGCCGTGCGCGTGGAACCAGCGCTCGCGGAACCAGCCCTTGGGGTTGTCGCGCAGGAACACGTAGCCGGCCCACTCGGCGTCGGTGGTCTCGCCCTCCGGGTAGGAGATCCCGGCCTGGCCGCCGTAGTGGAACTCGTTCTCGTCGCGCGGGCCGCAGTGCGGGCAGTCGAGGAGCAGCATCAGTGCGCCACCGCCGCCGCGCCGTGCTCGTCGATGAGCGCCCCGGTGGTGAAGCGCTCCAGCGCGAACGGCTCCGCCAGCGGATGCGACCGCCCGTGGGCGATCGTGTCGGCGTACACCCAGCCGGAGCCCGGGGTGGCCTTGAAGCCGCCGGTGCCCCATCCGGCGTTGATGTAGAGGCCGTCCACGGGGGTGCGGCCGATGATGGGCGAGGCGTCGGGCGAGACGTCCACGATGCCGGCCCAGGTCCGCAGCACCCGTACCCGGCTGAAGATCGGGAACAGCTCCAGCGCCGCGGCCATCTGCGCCTCGATCACGTGCACGTTGCCGCGCTGGCCGTAGGAGTTGTACGCGTCGATGCCCGCCCCCATGACCAGCTCCCCCTTGTGGGCCTGGCTGACGTACACGTGCACGGCGTTCGACATGACCACGCAGTCGAGCACCGGCTCCAGCAGCTCCGACACCAGCGCCTGGAGCGGGTGCGACTGCAGCGGCAGCCGGATGCCGGCCTGGGCGGCGAGCACGGAGGTGTGCCCGGCCGCCGCGAGCGCGACCTTCCCGGCGGCGATGCGGCCCCGCGACGTCTGTACGGCGATGACCCGATTTTTCAGGATCTCGAAGCCCGTGACCTCGCACCCCTGGATCAGGTCCACCCCATAGGCGTCGGCCTGGCGGGCCAACGCCCAGGCCACGTGGTCGTGCTTGGCGATGCCGCCGCGCCGCTGCAACGTGGCCCCCATGACGGGGTAGCGGGCCCGGCCGGACGTGTTGATGATCGGGCAGAACTTCTTGACCTCGTCGGGGTCGAGCCATTCGGCGTCCACGCCGTTGAGCCGGTTGGCGTTCACCCGGCGCCGGCCCTCGCGCACGTCGCCGAGGTTGTGCGCCAGGTTGAGCACCCCGCGCTGGCTGAACTGCAGGTCGTAGTCCAGCTCGGCGCTCAGCCCCTCCCACAGCTTCAGCGAGTGCTCGTAGATGGCGGCGCTCTCGTCCCAGAGGTAGTTGGAGCGGATGATCGTGGTGTTGCGGGCCATGTTCCCGCCGGCCAGCCAGCCGCGTTCGAGGACGGCCACGTTCGTGATGCCGTGGTTCCTGGCCAGGTAGTAGGCGGTGGCCAGGCCGTGCCCGCCGCCGCCGACGATGACGACGTCGTAGGCGGGCCTGGGGTCGGGGTTGCGCCAGAGGAAGTCGGGGTGGGTCAACGCCTGATCTTCTCCATCCCGGGGTCGTACAGCGGCTCGGCGGCGACCTCCGCGGGCACGCGGCGGCCGAAGTAGGAAATGTCGACTTGTGTCCCGGGTTCGGCCAGCTCGGCCGGCAGCCAGGCGTACGCGATGGGGTACTCGACGGTGTGGCCGTAGGCGGCGCTGGTGACGTACCCGACCGTGCGGCCGCCGTGGCTGACCGGCTCCTTGCCCATCACGACCTGGCTGCTGAGCAGCGGCACCAGCCTGCGGGTGACCTCCTCGGCGAGCGCGTCGCGTCCGATGAAGTCCTTGTCGTCCCGCACGGCGAAGCCCAGCCCCGCCTCGTACGGGTTGTGCTCGGTCGTCATGTCGACGCCCCAGAGCCGGTAGCCCTTCTCCAGCCGCAGGCTGTTGAACGCGGCCCGGCCCCCGGCGACGGCCAGCCCCGGCGCCCACAGCGTGTCCCAGAGCTTGAGGCCCATGTCGGCCGTGGTGTAGAGCTCCCAGCCCAGCTCGCCCACGTACGAGACGCGGATCGCGAGCACCGGCACCTGCCCGACATATCCGGACTTGCAGCCGAAGTAGCGGAAGTTCTCGTGCGACAGGTCCATGTCCGTCAGCCCCTGCACCAGCTCCCTGGCCCGCGGCCCCCACACGCCGACGCAGCAGGTCCCCGGCGTCAGGTCGCGCACCCGCACCCCGCCGGGCGCGTGCCTGGTCAGCCAGTCGAGGTCGAGGTTGCCATTCGCGCCGACCTGGAAGACGTCCTCCTCCAGCCGCGCCACCGTGAGGTCGGACCGGATGCCGCCCTTGACGTCCAGCAGCAGCGTGTACGTCACCGAGCCCGGCTTCCTGTCCACGTTGTTCGTGGTCATCCGCTGCAGGAACGCCGCCGAGCCCGGCCCGCTGACCTCGATGCGCTTCAGCGGCGTCATGTCGAACAGCGCCACCCGTTCCCTGGCCGCGAACGACTCGGCGGCGGCGATCGGCGACCAGTAGCGGCGGGCCCAGTCGTCGCGCTGCGCCGCGCCCAGGAACGCCTCGGCCGCCAGTAGCCCGGCGGCGGCACTGCGCCGCAGCAGCAGCTCCTCCAGCAGCGGCGCGTTCGACTCGAACCAGTGCGGCCGCTCCCACCCGGCCGCCTCCAGGAAGAACGCCCCCAGCTCGCGCTGGCGCGGGTGGAACGGACTGGTGCGCATCGGCCGCGGCGACTCCATCGGCTGCAGCGGGTGGATGATGTCGTAGACCTCGACGAAGTTCTGCTTGCCGCGCTCCTCGACGTAGGCGGGCGATAGCTGCGCCCGTTCGAACCGGTTCAGCTCGCACTCGTGCAGATCGACAGCCGAACGCCCGTCCACCAGCACCTCGGCCAGCGCCCGCGCCACCCCGGCCGAGTGTGTCACCCACACGGCCTCCGCCAGCCAGAACCCGTCGAGCTGCGGCGCCTCGCCGATCAGCGGGAAGCCGTCGGGGGTGAAGGAGAAGACGCCGTTGATGCCGTCCTCGTACTTCGACTCGGCCAGCGCGGGCAGCAGCTCCACCGCGTCGCGCCAGGCGGGGTCGAAGTCCTGCTCGGTGAACGCCTGCACCGACGGCATCGTGGTGGATCTGGGGCCGATCTCGTCCTGGGCGACCGGCATGGGGCGGTGGGAGTAGGAGCCGATGCCGAGCCGGTCGCCGTGCTGGCGGAAGTACAGGTCGCGGTCCTGGTGGCGCAGGATCGGGCCCGGCTTCAGCGCGCCGAGCGGCCCCGACTTCGCGTACTGGTGGGCCAGGGGCAGCAGCGGCACGGTCAGCCCGGCCATCCGCCCGATCGACGGCCCCCAGAACCCGGCCGCGCACACCACCACGTCCGCCGGGATCGTCCGGTACTCCCCCGACGCCATCACCGACACGCCGGTGACCCGGCCGCCCCGCTGCTCGACGCCGACCACCGTGTGCCCGGCCAGGAACCGGGCGCCGCGCTCGGTGGCCCGCGCGGCCTGCGCCGCGCCGCACGCCACCGCCGCCGCCAGGCCGTCACTCGGCACGTGGAAGCCGCCGAGCACCTTGTCCTTGTCCAGCAGCGGCCACAGCTCGGCGCACTCGCCGGGGTCGAGCAGCCGCGCCTCGACGCCCCACGACTCGGCCCAGCCGAGCTTGCGGTGCAGGTCGGCCCACCGCTCGGGGGTGGTGGCCACCTCCAGCCCGCCCACCTGGCGGAAGCAGTCGCCGCCCAGAGCCGTGTACTTGGCCACGGTGTAGGCGGCGAACGCGGTCATCGTCTTCGACGGGTTCGTCTGGAAGACCAGGCCGGGCGCGTGGGAGCTGGAGCCTCCGGCGGCGAAGAGCGGGCCCTGGTCCACGACCGTGACGTCCGTCCACCCCCGCTCGGTGAGCTCGTCGGCGAGCGCGCAGCCGACGATCCCCGCTCCCACGATCACCGTACGAGGTCGGCTCATGGCGCCTCCGGTTGTTCCTTAATGCGCAACACGCACCGGACTACGCAACGACCATAAAGTCCAGGACCCGCCGGAACAAGAGCTACCGCACGGGCGAGGTGTCCCGTACGAGATAGGTGACCACCCCCGCGCCCGGTACGGCCAGCTCCTCGAACCCCAGCCGGTCGTAGAACGCCCGCGCCGCCACGTTGCTGGTCAGCATGCTGAGGTGCAGCCCGGTGACGCCCGCCGCGCGCAGCCCGTCCACGAACGCGCCCATCAGCCGGCGCCCCCACCCCTTGCCCTGCCAGTCGGGCAGCAGGTCGATGTGCAGGTGCGCCGGATGCCCGGCCAGCTCCGGCAGGATCATCCGCTCCGGCCGGTAGTGCAGGGCCAGCATGTGATCGTCCGGCGTGACCGGCGGATCGGCGGGCAGCGGCAGGCCCGCCCGCGGGATCCACTCCTCGCGGTACCGCCGCACGAACCGCTCGGTGTCGGCGGTGCCCACGATGTAGCCGACGGCGTTGCCCTCGCCGTCGTCCACCACGTGGGCGTGCTCGGGCTCGAGAATCACGTACGGGGCGGCGAACAGGTCGCCCATCAACCGGTCGGAGGCGTACATCCCGCGGGCGTCGCCACCGGCGTCGGCGGTGCGCACGCAGATGTCGTAGACGGCCTCCAGATCCCGGGGCTGGTACGAACGCACATAAGGGGAGATCATTCGCGACAACGTACCAGTACGCTGAGCTCGCGTGGGAAAGGGAAACATGGGGCAGCAGCGGCGCTTACTCGAAGGGCTCGGCGTCACCGTCGCCGAGGAGACCGCCTACCGCGCCCTGCTGCGGCACGGGCCCGCCACGCTCAGCGAGCTGGCCGCCGAGACCGGCTCGTCCGCCGCCGCGATCCGCCGCATGCTGCCCAGGCTGGAGGACCTCGGCCTCATCTCCCGCGTCGCCGGCCGCCCCCTCCGCCTCGTCGCCACACCCCCGACCATCGCCATCGACATCCTCGTCGCCCGCCGCCAGGAGGAGCTCACCCACAGCCGCGCCGCCGCCGCCCTGCTCGCCACCGAGGTCGCCGACCGCGGCGGCCCCCACCCGGAGGAGGTGCTGGAGGTCGTGACCGGCCGCGACGCCGTCGCCAGGCGCTACCTCCAGCTCGAACGCAACGCCACCCGCGAGATGCTGGTGCTGGTCCATCCGCCGTACGCGGTGGACATCAGCGACGACCGCGAGAACCGCCGCCGCGCCGCCCGCCAGGGCGCCCCCATCACCCGCGGCATCTACAGCCCGCTCGCCTTCGAGCAGCCCGGCATGCTCGCCCACACCCGCCGCGCCATCGCCGACGGCGAGCAGGCCCGCCTCGGCCAGGTGCCGGTCAAGCTCGCCATCGCCGACGCCCGCACCGCCATCCTCCCGCTGGTCTCCGACGAGGACCGCGCCGTCGAAAGCGCCCTGGTCGTCCACCCCTCGGCCCTGCTGGACGCCCTGGTCGGCCTCTTCGAAACGTTGTGGCGCGCCGCCGTCCCCCTCCGCCTCACCCCGGACGGCCTGGAGGAGGACCGCCGCGGCCCGGACGAGGAGGTGCTGGCGCTGCTGGCGGCCGGCATGAAGGACGACGCGATCGCCCGCCAGCTCGGGTTGAGCCCCCGCACGGTCCAGCGCCGCGTCCAGGTGCTGTGCGAACGCCTGGGCGCCCGGACCCGCTTCCACGCCGGCTACCTCGCCGCCCACAACGACCTGCTGGTCACGAAGGGCCAGGAGTGACGGTCACGCCGTCGGCGCCTCGGACGAGGGCCGTTCGCGGTCCGCGCCGATGGCGACACCGACGATCGTGCAGGGCTCGGTGCCGTAGTTGTGCCAGGCGTGCCGGGTGCCGTTCTGGATGAGCACGTCACCGGCCCGCAACACCGTCTGCTCGCCGTCGTCGAGCTCCAGCGTGGCCTCGCCCGAGAGGACCAGGACGTAGTCGAGACTGTCGGTCGTGTGCATCCCCGCGGTGCCGGGCTCGTTCGCGGCCAGCGCGCCCGGCATCTGCCGCTCCAGCTCCTCCAGCGCCGCAGTCGTGTCAAGACCCGGAGGCGGGGCCGGCTCACCCGGCGGAACCGTGTTGATCATGAAGCGCGATCCGTCCCGGGGCGGGTACCACGTCTCGGCGGGACGCGGCGAGCCGTCGTCCGGGAACGTGGGTCGCTCATCACGCCCCCACAGCCGGAAGAACGCGCTCCCGGGCATCAGCTCGGAAGTGATGGGCTCGACGTCACGGTCGTCGACCACGCGGGCCTTGCCCTGGGCGTCGTGCCCGGTGACCACCCGGCGAATCGTCCTGCGCTCCATCCGCCCCCCTTAATACGGTTGCGTATTGATACGCCAGCGTATGTTTCGCTCGTCAGACCGTCAATACGCAGGCGTATCCTGTTGCCCGTGGGAAACGAGTCGACCCGGCTGTCCGCCCAGGACTGGGCGCGGGCCGCGCTGAAAGCCATCGCGCACGGCGGGCTGGCCGCGGTCGCGGTCGAACCCCTGGCCCGGACGCTCGGCGTGACCAAAGGCAGCTTCTACGCGCACTACCGGAACCGGGACGAGCTGATCACGGCAGCACTCACCGAGTGGGTGCGAAGCCACGGCGAGGCCGGCCTCAGCCAGTACGCCGCGATCACCGATCCCGCGCAGCGGTTGCGCGAACTGCTCACCACCGTCGTGCACGCCGTCCAGCCGCTGGCGCCGTCGGTGCACCTGAGCCTGCTCGGCGACCGCAACGACCCCCGAGCCCAGGACGCGGTCCGCCAGGTGAACCAGGCCCGGCTGGACCTCCTGACGCGCACCTACCGCGAGCTCGGCCTGCCCCCGGACCGGGCGGCGTCCCGAGCCCGGGTCGCCTACGCGGCCATCCTCGGGCTGCTGCACCTGGCACAAACCGATCCGGCCGCCCCGCACTCCGCCGTACTCGCCGACGAAGCGACCGCCATCTTCCTGCCGTCATGACGCCATGCGTCCGCCGGAGCAGCGCAACCACCCGTTGAAGGTCAGCGCCCGACCTCACGCCGGGCAGGGCTAAGTGATCAGGATCCCGCCGTCCACCGGCAGCGCCACCCCCGTGATGTACGAGGCCGCGTCGCTCGCCAGGAACACGGCCGCCGCCACCAGCTCCACCGGATCCCCTGCCCGCTTCATGACCACCCGCGACTCGGTCATCCGCTCCAGGTAGCCCGGCTTGTACTGCTCGGTCATCTCCGAGGCGAAGAAGCCGGGCTCCAGGCAGTTGACGCGGATGCCGCGCCGGCCGGTCCACTGCTGGGCCAGGTCGCGGGTCAGGCCCACCACGCCGGCCTTCGAGGCGCTGTAGGCGGCCTGCGGCAGGGCGGCGGTGGTCTCGCCGAGGATGCTGCCGATGTTCACGATCGACGAGCCCGGCCGCATCACGCGGGCACACGCCTGGGCCATCCAGTACGTGCCGTTCAGGTTGATCTCGATGACCCGGCGGAACTCCTCCGGGGTCTCGCGTAACGCGGGCACCGCCGTACCGACGCCGGCGTTGTTGATCAGCACGTCCACCGAGCCCAGCGCCTCGACGGCGGCGGACACGACCGCGTCGCAATCGTCGGGCCGGGACACGTCGGCGGGCACGGCCAGGCACCTGCGGCCGGTCTCCTCGACCAGGCGGCGCGTCTCCTCCAGGCGGTCCTTGCGGCGGGCGCACACCACCACGTCGGCGCCCGCCTCGGCCAGGCCGCGCGCGAACGCCACCCCGAGGCCCGCGGACGCTCCGGTGACGATCGCCACCTTGCCGTCGAGCCGGAACCGCTCCAGCACCCCGCACCTCCCACCGCTCGTTCACTCCCGCCCCACCGTACTTCGGCGAAGGCCCTCCAGGGGACGGGCAGGGTGAGGGCTGAGGCCGCCGCCGCCAACCGAACACCGCATCCCGGCCGCCTCGCGTCGCCGGCACTCCAGCCGCCACGTCGCCGACACTCGGGCCGCCGCGTCGCCGGCGTTCTGGTCGCCGGCACCCGCCCGTCGCCGGCCGGCCACCGCTCCCTCCCGCACCCCCGTACTTCGGCGCGGGTCCTTCTGCGGAGGGGGCAGGGCCGCACATCGACGGTGCCCCCGATCCGACCGACGCAGTCTCGCGAGGGTGTGGCGGGGACGGGCGGGCTGGTGGGAGCCGGCGCGGGCACGGCGGGCGCGGGCTGGGCCGGCACGACCGCCGTCTCGCGCGGCAGGCGCAACGGATGCCGCCTGGCGCGGACGCAAATGCGGGCGCCGGCCTGCGCGCGGGCTGGCACGGGGAGCCGACGCCGACGCGGGCCGACGCTGTCGCGACCCGGCAACGGGCACGGGCCAACGCGGGCGCGGACCCGGGCCGATGCGGGCGGGCGCGGGTGCGGACCCGTGCCCGCCGGAAGCGGGTTAGAGGCCGTACTCCTTGACGATGCGCTCGTGCCGCTCCACCTCGACGTCGATCTCGCGCGCCAGGTCCAGCCACGCCAGCGGATGCACCCACCGCTCGGTGGCGTCGTCGAGCAGGGCGTCGACCTCGGCGGGTGAGACGTCCGGCGGGACGGCGACCCAGCCGAACACGCCGGGCAGCGACTCGCCGGTGGTCGGGTGGGTGACGGTGTAGTTCTCGTCGCTGTAGACCCACATGGGCCAGCCGCGCTCGGCCATGACCTCGGTGAACTCCGCCCAGTCCTCCTCGCTCGGCGCGGCGCCGTCGAAGAAGTAGCTGGTGTAGCCGCCGGGCCGCAGGATGCGGACCGCGGCGAACGGGGGTACGAAGTTCTGCTGCTCCTGCGGGTCGTCGGGGACGGGCTCGAGGAGTTGGGGGTCGAAGACGACGAGGTCGCCGGCGTTGTACTCCATGCCGCGCGGCTGCGGCAGGGCGAGGCGGGCGGTGGCGGGGCCGGTGCGGATGGACAGGACCTGGCGCTGGCCGCCGTCGGGTGCGGGCAGGATGAGCCGGATGAGGCCCATCTCCTCCTCGATCGGCCCTTCGGTGGACTTGATCGGCATGCCGATCTTGGCGGCGCCCTTGCGGACGGTGTCCCAGTCTTCGGCGGAGGTGGCCATGACGATCATGCGCCAGACGTCTTCGTCGGTGAGCTCGTCGAGGACTTCGAGCAGCACTTCGGCGGCGCGGTGGTTGGCGTCGAGCTGCTGGGCGGCGCCGGACAGCAGGCGGCGGGCCTCGATGCCGGCGCCCGCGTGGATGGCGTGCTCGGCGGCGTCGGCGGCCTCCTGCCAGCGCTCGCGGGCGCTGTGCAGCCGGGCCAGCGTGAGGTGCTGGGCGGCGTGCGGCAGCATGGCGGCCATCTGCTCCAGGCGCTCGTCCTGGCGGGCCTCGATGAGCAGCGTGGTGAGGTAGGCGACGTCGTCGGGGTCGGCGGTGGCGATGTCGCCGCTGTCGACGAGCAGCTTCCAGTAGATGTCGGCGCCGGTGGCGGGGTAGCCGAGGAAGCCGAGGGTGGTGGTGTGGCGGCGGGTGGCCTCGATGTCCTCGCCGGACAGGGGGGCCAGCCAGCCGACCCACTTCTCGGGGTCGGCGTTGAAGCCGTCGGCGGCGTCGAACTGGCCGACCCGCTCTTCGACGGGGCCGGGCGCCTCGGGCTCGGCGGTGGCGTCGGCGGTGGCGCGCAGCGCGGTGATGCGCTCGGTCAGGTCGCCGCTGTCGCGCAGCTCGGCGCTGCCGGACTCGGCGAGGTCGGCGAGGAGCCTGGCCTGCCAGACGCCCTGCCTGGCGATGGCCAGCTCGCCGGCGACGAGCGCGAGCTCGACGCGGGCGCGGTAGCCGCCCATCATGCCGAAGTAGTCCATCCACTGGCGCAGGACGCGGCCGAGCTGCCAGGTGTTGGTGATCTGGGCGGAGCCGGCCAGCATGTTGACGGCGCGCGACCACTCGACCCACACGCGCGGGTGCTCGCCCACGACGTCGAGGTCGGGCAGCGCGTCGACGGCCTCGGCGATGCGGCCGAGTGTGGCCAGGATGAGCGCGCGGCGCACGCCGTCGCGGTGCTCCTTGGCGACGGGGTCGTCGGCCTGGAACCCGGCGGCGGCCTGGAGGGCGTCGAGCGCGTCTTCGGCGCGGCCGGCGGCCAGCAGCGCGCGGGCGCTCTCGGCGCCGAGCTCCCAGCTCGCCTCGCGGCCGGCGGTGCGCAGCCGCTCGACGGCGGACTCGGCGTAGGTGACGGCCTCGCCGGGCTTGCCGGCGTCGACGAGGGCCGCGACGTATTGGGTGACGAGGCCGGCGAAGGCGGGCTTCTCCGGGCTGGTGCTCTCGAGGTAGGCCCCGAGCGTCTCCAGGCGGTCGGTGGCGTAGCCGGGGCCGTCGGTGTTGGCCCACACGATGGCCAGCGCCTCGACGGCGGCCGGGACGGCCGGGCACTCACGCACGTCTTCGCGCTGGGCGAACGCGAGAAGCTGCTGCGCGTCGTCGATGGCGACCGCGCCCTGGGCACGGTCGCCGATGCGGCCGATCAGGTGCCAGTAGCGGGCGTAGAACTCGAGCCAGGGCAGCTCAAGGGCCTCGGCCTGCTGCGCGATGGCCGGGGCCATGACGTCGAGCTGCGGATACCGGCCCTCGTAGGCCTGTGCGGGGAGGTCTCCCAGCGCCATGGCGAGGCCAACGTTGCCCGCCTCGGAAAGCTGCTGCTGGGTTTCGCCGACCCAGGCCCAGATGTCCACGTCCATGGGCAGTCAGTCTGCCAGGTCAACGAGCGTGCCCAAAACGCAGAAGCTCGATCAGCTCGTCCGATTCGCTGTCGGTCAGGACCGAAAAGACCGGCGCCATGAGGTCGTCGGTGGTCTCTTCCACGGCCGCGCGCCGCGCGACCACGTCGGGGCCGGGCTCGGCGTAGGGTTCCGGCCAGTTGAAGAACTTCGCGATGGCGGTGCCGGGCGACTGCCCGAACGGGGTGCCGTCGTGCCGCGCGGCGAGGGTGGCCTCCAGGGGGTGCAGCCCGGCCGCGAGCACGGCGTTGGCGTGCAGGCCGCCGCGCAGCTCGCGTACGACGTGCATGAGCTGCACGGCCCTGGCGGGCGGGTCGTCGGGCAGCGGCACGGCCCGCCAGCCCGCGAACAGGGGCGCCCCGACCGGTGAGGCGGCCTCGACGACGGGCTCCAGGAGCTCGGCGATCCTGGCGCAGCCGGGCTGGTCGCCGAGCTTGCGCCGGGCCCAGGCGTGGCAGGCTTCCGCGTACAGCTCGACGGCCCGGTCGACGGGGAGCTTGCGGCCGCCGTTCCAGCTCTCCTCGACGTGTGCGGCGGGGAAGAAGACGGCGACGGCGGTGACGACGCTCGCGTCGCACTCGCCGAGCACGCCGCAGCGGCCCCTGAAGTAGACCTCCCGGGCGCCGAGGCCGTATTCGTCGCAGATGGCCTTGGCCTCCCGGGAGACCATGAATCCGCCGCCGATCTGCCCGATCGGTGCCTTCACCTGTACGGCGGTGGTGCGTGGGTCTGCCATGTCCACCTCTCAGTCCGCGAAGTAGACCCAGCATCCCCTATTAGAACTTCATTCTGCAAGCATCAACTCGCCGCTGGCCACGATCACCGCGGGCCCGGACAGGTAGCTGGTGTCCTCGTCGAGGATGACGGTCAGCGTGCCGCCCAGCACCTCGATCGTCCACGTGCCCGTGGTGTCGCCCGACAGGTGCGCGGCGGCCACGGCCGTCGCCACCGCGCCGGTGCCGCACGAGCGCGTCTCGCCGGAGCCGCGCTCGTAGACGCGCATGACGGCCCGGCTGACGCCCACCGCGTTGAACAGCTCGACGTTGACCCCGGCGGGGAAGACCCCGGTGTCGAAGCCCGGCCCGTGGGTGAGCTCGAGCTGGGCCACGGGATCGCCGATCGAGCAGGCCAGGTGCGGGTTGCCCATGTCGACGTGGATGCCCGGGTACTCGTGCCCGCCCAGCGTCGCCACGCTCTCGCCGTGGACGACCGGCTTGCCCATGTCGACCGTCACGTCACCGTTCGGCTCGATGCGCACCCTGCGCACCCCGCCCCTCGTCGCGATCGCGAACTCGGAGGCGTGCTCCAACCCGGCGTCGAGCAGGTAGCGGGCGAACACCCGCACCCCGTTGCCGCACATCTCGGCCACGCTGCCGTCGGCGTTGCGGTAGTCCATGAACCACTCGGCCTCGCCGGCCTGGTCGCTCACCTCGTGACTGTGCTTCGTGCGCGCCACGCGGAGCACGCCGTCGGCGCCGATGCCTGCTCTCCTGTCACAGATCTTGGCGACGAGCGCGGCCGACACGTCGACCTCGCCCTCCGGATCGGGCAGGATGACAAAATCGTTCTCGGTGCCGTGCCCCTTGAGAAAGCGCATTGCAAAAGTTTATTCGCACGGGTGTCCGGTGATTCGCGCCAGGGACCGCTCAAGCAGGTCGGGGGCGTCGTACGGCAGCCAGCACACCCGCGGGTCCCGGCGGAACCACGACTCCTGCCGCCGGGCGAACCGCCTGGTCAGCCTGACCGTCTCGGCCATGGCCTGCTCCTCGCTCCACTCCCCTTCGAGGAAGCGGATGACCTGCGCGTAGCCGAGCGCCCTGCTCGCCGTGCGCCCCTCGGCCAGCCCCTGCTCCAGCAGCGCGCGCACCTCGTCCACCAGGCCCGCCGCCCACATGCGCTCGACCCGCAGCTCGATCCTGGCGTCCAGCTCGGGCCTGGGCACCTCCAGCCCGATCTGGACGCTCGGGTAGACCGCGTCGTAGGAGGGCATCGTGGCCGAGAACGGGCGGCCCGACAGCTCGATCACCTCCAGCGCCCGCACGATGCGGCGGCCGTTGCTGGGCAGGATCGCCGCGGCGGCGGCCGGGTCGCGCTCGCGCAGCCGCTCGTACAGCGGGGCGGGGCCGCGCTCGGCCAGCTCGCCCTCCAGGCGGGCCCTGATCGCCGGCTCCGTGCCGGGGAACTCCAGCTCGTCGATGGCCGCCCGCACGTACAGGCCGCTGCCGCCGACGAGGACGGGCACGTCGACGGCGTCGATGACCGCCCTGGCCAGCTTCTGGTACTCGGCGACGCTGGCGGTGACCGTCACGTCCCAGACGTCGAGCAGGTGGTGCGGCACCCCGCGCCGCTCCTGCTCCGTCAGCTTGGCCGTGCCGATGTCCATGCCGCGGTAGAGCTGCATGGAGTCGGCGTTGACGCACTCGCCGCCCAGCCGGAGGGCGAGGTCGACGGCGAGATCGGACTTTCCTGCGGCCGTGGGGCCCACGACGGCGATGACTGGCTGCTGCTGACGCACACGACCAGTGTGCTAGAGATCGAGCAGCGTCGGCTGCAGATAGCCCTCATGGGTCAGCAGCCACCGCTTGGTCTCCACACCCGTGCCGCCGCTGAACCCGCCGAGCCCGCTGCCCGCGATCACCCGGTGGCACGGGACGAAGATCGGGATGGGGTTGGAGCCCATGATCGAGCCGATGCCGCGCGCGGGCACGCTGGAGCCGCTGAGCCTGGCCAGCTCGCCGTAGGTGACGGCCTTGCCGTACGGCACCCGGTGCAGGGCCTGGAGCACCCGCAGCCGCGATCCGGACATGAGCCGCCAGTCGATCGGCGTCTCGAACGCCTTCAGCTCGCCGGCGAAATAAGCGTTCAGCTCGGCGACCGCGAAGGCCGTACGATCCGCATCATGAACCTCAGCCAGGCCGAGACGTGGGGCCAGCCCGGCGCGGGACCCCCATCCCGTCGCCACGAGGCCGGTCTCCGTGACGGCCAGCACGAACGTGCCCACAGGCGTGGGCACCTCGGCGAAGGCAACCGTGGCGGGCAGCGTGGTGGTCATCGTGTCCTCACGTGAGCTCGTGGTGCTGGGCACGTCCAGCGCCGTTCCTACCCGACACCGTAACCACAACGGCTACCTCCTGCGCTGGGACGGTCAGGGCTTCCTGTTCGACCCGGGCGAGGGCACGCAGCGGCAGATGGTGCACGCGGGGCTGAGCGCCAACGACGTCCACTGGCTGTGCGTCACCCACTTCCACGGCGACCACTGCCTCGGCGTGCCGGGCGTCGTGCAGCGCATCGCCCGCGACAAGGTGCGCCACCCGGTGCGCGCGGTCTTCCCCGGCTCCGGCGAGACGTACTGGCGGCGGCTGCGCCACGCCGCGGCGTTCGCCGACACGGACGTCATCGCCGAGCATCCCGTCTCCGGCGACCTGGCGGGCGTCGGGCCGCTGATCGCGCGCCGCCTGTCCCACCCGGTCGAGTCGTACGGCTACCGGGTCCAGGAGCCCGCCGGCCGCCGCATGCTGCCCGAGAAGCTGGCCGCGCACGGCATCCGCGGCCCCGAGGTCGGCGAGCTGCAACGCACGGGCTCCGTGCGCGGGGTCACGCTGGAGGAGTGCAGCGTGCCGCGGCCGGGCCAGAGCGTGGCGTTCGTCATGGACACGCGGCTGTGCGACGCCGTCTTCGAGCTGGCCTCCGGGGCGGACCTGCTGGTGATCGAGGCCACGTTCCTGTCCGCCGAGAGCGCGCTGGCCAAGGACTACGGGCACCTGACGGCGTTCGAGGCGGGGCTGGTGGCGGCCGACGCGGGCGTGCGCCGCCTGGTGCTGACGCACTTCTCCGAACGGTACGGGTTCGGCGAGGAGCCGTCCTTCGTCGAGGAGGTGCGCCGCAGCTTCGCAGGAGAGGTCGTGCTGGCCCGCGACCTGATGCGGGTGCCGGTGCCGAAGCGTCAGGCCAGCCACGCCCCGGCGAGGTAGCCGACCCCGTACGGCGCCGCCGCCGCCAGCAGCCGTCCCCGGTAGGCGCGCCCGCCCGCCGCGCCGGCCAGCACCTGCAGCGCCGGCCGCCCGCTCACCCACAGCCGGTCCGCCTCCGCGGCGTCGAGCCCGGCCAGCGCCGCGGCGTCGCCGCCGCCGACCGCCTTCACGATCATCTCGTTGTACGGCCCCGCGGCCTCGTCGTGCTTGCCCGGCGCCCTGGGGCTCAGGCAGGCCGAGCCGTCGGCCATGACCAGCAGCGCCACCCGCTCGCCGCGCCCGCCCAGGCTCTCCCCGAGCGCCAGGCAGCCGGCGGTCGTCGCGTCGAAGGCCACCGCGTGCAGGCTCGCGGGCTCCTCGCCGGACAGGAGCAGGCGGGCGACGGTCAGCGACAGCGGCAGCACGGGCTCCCCCTGCCCCACCGTGCGGTCGAGGCCCCACGGACGCAGGGTGCCGGCCGCGCTCCCCTCGTACGAGCGGGTCGCCTCGGCGCCGCCCACCACGATCAGCGTGTCGGGACGGGCCTCGCGCACCGCGGCGATCGCGGAGCGGCAGGCGGAGCGCAGCTCGGGCATCCCGAGCACGACCAGCGGGGTCGATGGGCAGACGGCGGCGGCGACGAGCACGAGCGCAAGCGTACGGGGCCGCCGGCCCGGGCAGCTCAGTAGGGGCTGCGCCCGTCGCGCACCTTGGCCAGCATGCCCCTGGTGAGCTCCTGGACGGCCTGGTGCAGCCCGCTGCCGAAGCTGATCCTGGCCACGCCGAGCCCGGCCAGCGCGGCCAGGCTCGGCGTCCGCGGCGAGAAGTACACGTTGACCGGCGCCCCCAGCTCGCCCACCAGCGCCCTGATCTCGTCCGCGTCGGCGAGCCCGATGGGGTACACGCAGTCGGCGCCCGCCTCCAGGTAGCGCCGCCCGCGCGCGACGGCCTCCGCCCGGGAGGCGGGGCCGCGCAGGTAGAGGTCGATCCTGGCGTTGATCACGAGCGCGTCGCCGGCGGCGGCGCGCACCTCCGCCAGGAACGCGGCCTGCTCCCCGGGGTCCACCATGTCGCCGCGGCCCGGCAGAGAGTCCTCCAGGTTGCAGCCCGCGGCGCCGGCCTCGGCCAGGCGTTCGACGAGCTCGGCGGGCTTGAGCCCGTAACCGCGCTCGATGTCGGCGGTGACGGGCACGCCCTCGGCGGCCCTGGCCACGCGGGCGACGGCGGTCATCATCTCGGCCACCGGGGTCCGCTCGCCGTCGTCGTAGCCGAGCGCGCGGGCGACGGCGGCGCTGCTGGTGGCCACGGCGGGGAAGCCCGCCTCGCGGACGGCGCGGGCGGAGGCGGCGTCCCAGACGTTGGGCAGGACCAGCGGGGTGCCGGGGACGTGCAGCGCGCGCAGGGCGTTCGCGTCGTCAGTGGTCATGCCCTCGACCCTAGGAGCCGGAAGTGGCCTTCCTGAAGAGCCACTCCCGCCCGTGAACGGCGAGCCACTTCGGGGCTAGCAGCCGCTCTTGGAGCACTGGCCGGCGACCTCGCCGGCAGGGCCGTTGGCGGGGGTGTCGGCGTCGGAGCTGCCGGAGCTGCCGGAGGACTGGGGCGCCTTGGTGGGCGAGGTGGTGGCGGGCTTCTTGCCGGTGCCGTTGTTCACCGGAGAGCCGGTGCCCGTCGATCCCGTGTCGGCGGTGCCGCCGGTGCCGCCGGTGCCGGGGTCGGCGACGTCGCCCATGCTGCCGTCCTCGGGGGGATCGGTGTTGAGGTCGGCGTCCTCGGGGGCGTCGGTGGTGACGTCGCCCATCGTGGCGTCGTCGCCGCCCAGGTCGTCGGTGCCGTCGTCGGTGCCGCCGTCGGTGCCGCCGTCGGCGCTCTGCGTGGCCGCCGGGCGGCCGCCGCCGCTCTGCTGCGCGGCTTCGCCGGAGCCGCCGGCCAGCAGGTAGCCGGCGCCGCCCGCGGCGAGCACGGCGACGAGCGCGGACGCGGCGATGATGAGCGGTTTCTGGTTCGGGGTTTTTCTCTTGCGGCTGTTTCTCGGTGCCTGGCGGGTGTCTCCTGGCCCGGACAGGATCTCCTGACGATCCGGCGCGTTCGGATCATGCATGGGGTACGGCTCCCTGCGGTCGTATCGGGGAAAGCTTCGCCGACTTCGGGGGTGATGGACCACACTAGCCGCAACGACTGAATGCTCGCACACCAATCACAGAGGAATCACGACTTGTCCCCCCTTAGATCCATTTCCCCAGGTAGCCGCCTGCCGATCGGTCCCCTGGCCGGAGCCGTGGGGGTGCTCGCCACGGCCGGTCTCGGAATTTTCCTGGCATTCAGTAACGCGCCGGATGCCACCCCGCAAAGACGCGGCGAATTCGATCAGGAAACCCCGCTTTCCCCAAGATCGAATAAGCCGCTTTCACCACTCTCGGCACCGGAAGTGACACAAACAGCGACGATCGACCGGCACAAGGGAGCCGCTTCTCATGGACCGCTCCATTTCCCGTCCGCCCAGCCTGCCGGCATGACGCTGGGCCCTTTGTCGCCGCCCTGGATCGAGACCGTGCCGCCGTGGACCGCGACGATCTCCCCGCTGCCGATCCTGCCGCCGCTGGAGGACGCCGTCCCGTCGGTGACCTCCGGCCCGCGCGCCGACCGCCCCGCACGCCCTCCCCGAGCCCCCGGGCACCGGGGACGCCGCAGGCGCCCCGTGACCCCTCCTCGCGACCGGCCGCACAGCTCCCCCACGCCGCAGGCCCCGCCGACGACCCGAGAACCGGCACCCGCCCCGCCGACGACCCGAGAACCGGCACCCGCCCCACCACCGCGCGGGCGCGGCCTGCCGAACCCCTGCGCCACGATGCACGACTTCCGCCGCGCCGCCTGCGACCGGATGCTGAGCCGCCTCACCCGCTGACAAACACGACCGCCCTCACCCCGTACCGGGGCGAGGGCGGGCTTCAGCGGCAGGTGGTCAGTGCGCCGAGCAGCCTCCGGTGGCCGCGGGCAGCGGCGCCGGGCGGCCGATCGTGGGCATGCCCAGCAGGACTCCCGGCGCCGGCGAGGACGCGGTGCCCTGGCGGGCCTCCCAGGCGTCGCCCGCGCGGGTGCGGCGCACCCCGAGGACGGCCCCGTCGGCCACCAGGTGGTGCGGCGCCGCGTACGTGACCTCGACCGTCACCATGTCACCGGGACGCGGCGTCTCCGAGCCCACCGCGAAGTGCACGAGCCGGTTGTCGGGGGCGCGGCCGGACAGCCGGTGCGTGGCGTCGTCCTTGCGGCCCTCACCCTCGGCCACCAGCACTTCGAGCGTCCGCCCGACCTGCTTCTTGTTCTCCTCCCACGAGATCTCCTCCTGGAGGGCCACGAGCCGCTCGTAGCGCTCCTGCACGACCTCCTTGGGCACCTGGTCCGGCATGGTGGCCGCCGGGGTGCCGGGGCGGATGGAGTACTGGAAGGTGAAGGCGTTGGCGAAGCGGCTCTGGCGCACGACGTCGAGGGTGGCCTGGAAGTCCTCCTCCGTCTCGCCGGGGAAGCCGACGATGATGTCGGTGGAGATGGCCGCGTCGGGCATCGCCGCGCGGACGCGCTCGATGATGCCGAGGTAACGCTCGGCCCGGTAGGAGCGGCGCATGGCCTTCAGCACCCGGTCGGAGCCCGACTGCAGCGGCATGTGCAGCTGGTGCATCACATTGGGCGTCTCGGCCATGGCGGCGATCACGTCGTCGGTGAAGGCCGCCGGGTGCGGCGAGGTGAAGCGGACCCGCTCGAGGCCGTCGATGTCGCCGCAGGCCCGCAGCAGCTTGCCGAACGCGAGCCGGTCGCCGAACTCGACGCCGTAGGTGTTGACGTTCTGGCCGAGGAGGGTGACCTCCAGCGCCCCCTGCTCCACGAGCGTGCGGACCTCGGCGAGGATGTCGCCGGGCCGCCGGTCCTTCTCCTTGCCGCGCAGGGAGGGGACGATGCAGAACGTGCAGGTGTTGTTGCAGCCGACGGAGATCGACACCCAGGCGGCGTAGGCGGACTCGCGCTTGGTCGGCAGCGTCGAGGGGAAGACCTCGAGCGACTCCTTCAGCTCGACCTGCGCCTCGCCCTCGACGCGGGCCCGCTCCAGCAGCACCGGCAGCGAGCCGATGTTGTGGGTGCCGAACACGACGTCGACCCACGGGGCCTTGCGGACGATCTCGCCCTGGTCCTTCTGCGCCAGGCAGCCGCCGACGGCGATCTGCATGCGCGGGTTGCGCGTCTTGGCCGGGCGGAGGTGGCCGAGGTTGCCGTAGAGGCGGTTGTCGGCGTTCTCCCGCACGGCGCACGTGTTGAACACGACCACGTCGGCCGTCTCGCCGTCGGGGGCGGGCACGTAGCCGGCGTCCTCCAGCAGGCCTGACAGGCGCTCGGAGTCGTGGACGTTCATCTGGCACCCGTATGTGCGCACTTCGTATGTGCGGGCGCCCTCCTGGGTCACAGTCATGGCACGTTCAAGGGTAGTCGTTGTGCGGCTCGCAAAGGCCCGTGTGGATCTAAAAGGCCAGCTTGACGGCATGATGTGATCGGATCGGTACCGCTCGGTTAGTGCACAGCGTTCTAATGCCCTCTACGTTTTACTCCATGACGGAGAACGGCGACGCCACTCCACTGGTCCAGTTGGAGAACGTCAACAAGCACTTCGGGGCGCTGCACGTCCTGAAGAACATCAACTTGACCGTCTCTCGTGGCGAGGTACTGGTCGTCATCGGCCCGTCCGGCGGCGGTAAGAGCACGCTCTGCCGCACGATCAACCGGCTGGAGACGATCAGCGACGGCAAGATCATATTTGACGGCCAGGTGCTGCCCGAGGAGGGCAAGGCGCTGGCCAGGCTGCGTTCCGAAGTCGGCATGGTCTTCCAGTCGTTCAACCTGTTCGCCCACAAGACCATCCGCGAGAACGTCACGCTCGGCCCGGTCAAGGTCCGCGGCGTCGCCAAGGACGCCGCCGACAAGCGGGCGATGGAGCTGCTGGAGCGGGTGGGCATCGCGGCGCAGGCGGACAAGTACCCGGCGCAGCTCTCCGGCGGTCAGCAGCAGCGGGTCGCGATCGCCAGGGCGCTGGCGATGGACCCGAAGATGATCCTGTTCGACGAGCCGACCTCCGCACTGGACCCCGAGATGGTGCAGGAGGTGCTCGACGTGATGGTCGGGCTGGCGCGTGACGGCATGACGATGATGGTCGTCACGCACGAGATGGGGTTCGCCCGCCGCGCCGCCAACCGGGTGGTGTTCATGGCGGACGGGCAGATCGTCGAGGAGAACACCCCCGACGAGTTCTTCACCAACGCGCAGACGGACCGTGCGCGCGACTTCCTTTCGAAGATCCTCACGCACTGAGAGTTATGAGGCAGGTACACATGCACATGCGTCGAACGGGAGCGGTGCTCTCCATCGCGGCGATGGCCGCGGGCCTGGCCGCTTGTGGCGGTGGGGAGCAGACGTACGCCACCGTGGCGGACAAGATCACGGGTGGTGGCACGGTCGTGGTCGGCACCAAGTGGGACCAGCCGAGTCTTGGCCTGAAGATGGGCAACGAGCCCGAGGGCTTCGATGTCGACGTGGCCAAGGCCGTGCTGAAGGAAGTGAACGGCGGCAAGGATGTGAAGATCGAGTGGAAGGAGTCGGCCTCCTCCAACCGTGAGCCGTTCCTCCAGAACGGCACGGTCGACATCGTCTTCGCCACCTACTCCATCACCGAGGAGCGCAAGGGCAAGGTCACCTTCGGTGGCCCGTATGTCATCGCGCACCAGGACGTCATGGTCCGCAAGGACGACACCTCGATCAACTCGCCGCAAGACCTCAAGGGCAAGAAGATCTGCAAGGCGTCCGGCTCCAACTCCTACAAGCGCATCACCGACCCGCCGCCGGACGGTCAGCTCGACATCGACGCCACCACCGTCGACGCGGCCAACTACTCCGAGTGCGTGCAGAAGCTGACGGGCAGCAACCTCGACGCGGTCACCACCGACGACCTGATCCTGGCGGGCTTCGCCAAGCAGGCCGGCGGCAACTTCAAGGTGCTGGGCCAGGGCTTCACGGACGAGAAGTACGGCATCGGCCTGAAGAAGGGCGACAAGAAGACCTGCGAGGCCGTCAACAAGGCGGTCGCGACGCTGTGGAGCAACGGCACGATGAAGACGCTGCTGGACAAGTGGTTCGGCGGCATCCAGGGCCTGAAGCTGTCCGAGACGGCGCCGCCGGCCGAGGGTTGCGCCTGATCACGTCGGTGACGGCGGCCGGTGACCCGGCCGCCGCTCGCCCCTGCGGTGGAGCACGATGGACGAACTAATCAAGTACGCCCCCGACCTCGGCCTCGGATTCCTCGAGAACGTCAAGCTGTCGATCGTCGCCGCGATCGCCTCCTTGATCCTCGGCACGATCCTCGTGGCGATGCGGGTCTCACCCACGCCGGTGCTGCGGGCGGCCGGCACCCTCTACGTCAACGTGGTGCGCAACACGCCGCTCACGCTGGTGCTGGCGTTCTCGGCGCTGGGGTTGAGCGACCAGCTCGGCCTGGTCTTCTCCGAGACGCCGACGACCAACTCGTTCTGGATCGTGTCGATGGGCCTGTCGGTCTACACCGCGGCCTTCGTGTGTGAGGCGCTGCGGGCCGGCGTGAACACGGTGCCGATGGGCCAGGCCGAGGCGGCCAGGGCCATCGGGCTGACGTTCACGCAGTCGCTGACGATGATCATCCTGCCGCAGGCGTTCCGTGCGGTCATCGCGCCGCTGGGCAGCGTGATGATCGCCATGATCAAGAACACCACGGTCGCGACCGCCGGCGGCTTCCTGCTCGAATCCGCGGCGGTCATGAAGATCACCTTCGACACCACCGGCGCGTCGATCCCGATCTTCCTCGGCATCGTCGTCGCGTTCATGGCGCTGACCATGCCGATCGGGTTCTTCACCGGCTGGCTGGCGCGGCGGATGGCGGTGGTCCGATGAGCACCTCCGTCCTGTTCGACGCGCCGGGCCCGCGCGGGCGCATCCGCAACCACACGCTGACGGTGATCAGCGTCATCGCGGTCGGCGCCGTGCTGTACGGCATTTACCGCGGCTTCGACGCCAAGGGCCAGTTCGAGGGCAAGATCTGGCAGCCGTTCCTGCAGTGGGAGACGTGGAACTTCTACATCATCCCCGGCCTGATCGGCACCCTGCGGGCGGCGGCCGTGGCGGCGGTGCTCGCGCTGGCGTTCGGCGCGATCTTCGGCCTGGCCAGGCTCTCCGACCACGCGTGGATCCGGATCCCGGCCGGCGTGGTGGTCGAGGTGTTCAGGGCCATCCCGCTGCTGCTGCTGATCTTCTTCATCTTCTACCTGGCGCCCATGATCGCCGGTGGCGGCGACTACGCCTTCATCGCGGTCGTGCTCGGCCTGACCCTCTACAACGGCTCGGTGCTGGCCGAGGTCGTCAGGGCGGGCGTGCACGCGGTGCCCAGGGGGCAGGCGGAGGCCGCGTACGCGGTGGGCATGCGCAAGAACCAGGTGATGCGGCTGGTGCTGCTGCCCCAGGCCGTCACCGCGATGATGCCCGCGATCGTCAGCCAGCTCGTGGTGCTGCTCAAGGACACCGCGCTCGGCTACATCATCGCCTACGTCGACCTGCTCAACACCGGCTTCAAGATCCTGCCGGCCCGGTTCTTCGGCTCGCTGATCCCGGCGGCCATCGTGATCGGCGTCATCTACCTGGCACTCAACCTGGCGCTGAGCCGCCTGGCCACGTGGCTGGAGGGGCGCAGCAGGCGCAGCCGCAAGACCGCGGCCCGCCCGGTCGCGGCGCCCGGCTCGGCCGAGGTGAGCGTCGGCGCCGGTCAGGGCACCGAGGGCGGCGGTCTGGCGCCCGACAAGCCCCTGGAGTAGTGCTTTCCGGGCGGCGGGCGTCATGCTCGCCGCCCGAGATGTCAAACAAAGCCCCAATCCGCATTTCGGCCCGGGCCGGCGCGGGTATGCGGGCAGCATGCGCAGGGCGGCGCTCGCGGGGGCGGCTGTGACGGTGGGGCTGGCCGCGTGTGGCGGCGGCGGCTCGTACGCCACGGTCGTCGACAAGATCAAGAACACCGGCACGGTCGTCGTCGGCACCAAGTGGGACCAGCCGAGCCTCGGCCTGAAGATCGGGCAGGGCGAGCCGCAGGGCTTCGACGCCGACGTCGCCCGCTACATCGTCCACCACCTCACCGGCGGCGACGTCCGCATCACGTGGCGCGAGTCGCCGTCGTCCACCCGCGAGGCGCTGCTCCAGAACGGCACCGTGGACATGATCGTCGCCTCCTACTCCATCACGGAGTCACGCAAGCCCAAGGTGACGTTCGGCGGCCCGTACGCGATCGTCCCCCAGGACACCATGGTCAGGGCCGACGACACCAGCATCCGCCAGGTGAACGACCTGCGCGGCAAGCGCATCTGCCTGGCCGAGGGCTCCAACTCGTACCGGCGGATCGTGGACCCGCCGCCCGACGGCAAGCTGAACCTGCCGGCCCACCTGGTGCGGGCCGCGAACTACTCCGACTGCGTCCGCAAGCTCGAAAACCGCCAGCTGGACGCGGTCAGCACCGAGAACCTCCTCCTGGCGGGGTTCGCCGAGCAGGAGCCCGGCCGCTTCCGGCTGCTCAACCAGCCGATCACGGACGAAAAATGGGCCGTCGGGCTGAGGAAGGGCGACACCGCCACCTGCGAGGCCGTCAACGCCGCCATCGCCCGCATGTGGCACGACGGCACCACCACCCGGTTGCTGCGCAAATGGTTCGGCAAGACCGATCTCGTGCTGCCCTCCACCCTGCCGCGCCCCGAAGGCTGCCCCTGATCGCGTCCCCGCACCCTGAAGGCTGCCCCTGATCGCCTCCCCGCACCCCTGAAGGTCGTCCCTGATCCGGGGACCGGTCCGCACTCGGAGCGATCTTCCGGCAGGATGCGGGTATGCCTTTCTGGCCCTCCCCCATATCGACCAGAGACGTGGCCGGTTCCAGCGTCCGTCCCGGCTGGCCCGTGGCCATGGGCGGCCGCGTGTGGTGGACCGAGGACCGTCCCGACGAGGGCGGGCGCACCGTGATCGTCCGCCGCGCCGCCGACGGCACCCGCCGCGACCTGCTGCCCGCACCCTGGTGCGCGCGCACCCGCGTGCACGAGTACGGCGGCCGGCCCTACGCCGTGACCCCCGATGGCGACGTGGTCTTCGCCAACCTGAAGGATCAGCGCCTCTACCTCCTGGCCGACGGCGGCGAGCCGCGGCCCCTCACCGACGACGGCTGCCGCTACGCCGACCTGCTCGTGCACGACGGCCAGGTGTGGTGCGTGCGCGAGCACCACGACGAGAACGGCAAGGTCACCAGGGCCGTCGTCGCCATCCCGCTCGACGGCGGTGAGCCGCGCGTGTGGGCCTCCGGCAGCGACTTCTACGCGAGCCCCGCCATCTCCCCCGACGGGCGGCATCTCGCCTATGTCTGCTGGAACCACCCCCGCATGCCCTGGGACGGCACCGAGCTGCGCGTCGTCCCCCTGACCGGCGGCCCCGCCTGGACCGTGCGCGGCGGCCACTCCGAGTCCGTCCTGGCCCCCTCCTGGAAGGACGACTCACGGCTCTACCTCGTCTCCGACGCCTCCGGCTGGTGGAACCTCTACGAGATCGGCCTCCATGGCGACGGCGCGCGGGCGCTGCACCCCGCCGAGGAGGAGTTCACGCTGCCGCCGTGGCAGCTCGGCGGCCGGCCGTACGCGGCGCTCCCCGACGGGCGCCTCGCGGTCCTGCACGGGCGCGGCGACCTGCGGCTCGGGCTGCTCGACCCCGGCTCCGGCACGCTCACCGACCTCGACCTGCCCTACACCGGCTGGAACGCGGCGCTGGCCGCCGACGGCCCGCGCGTCGTCGGCATCGGGTACGCCGCCACGACGCCCCGCTCCGTCGTGGCCGTCGACACCGCGACCGGCCGGCACCAGGAGCTGCGGCCCGACCCGGCGGCCCTGCCCGACCTCGCCTACCTGCCCGTCCCCGAAGCCGTACGCATCGAGGGCGACGTGCACGGCTTCCTCTACCCGCCCCACCCCTCGGCCGTCGACGGCGCGCCCCCGTACGTGATCTTCGTGCACGGCGGCCCGACCGCCCACGCCGACTCCGCGCTCGACCTGGAGAAAGCCTTCCTCACCTCACGCGGCATCGGCGTGCTCGACCTCAACTACGGCGGCTCCACCGGCTACGGCCGGGCCTACCGCGACCGTCTCAAAGGCCAGTGGGGCGTCGTGGACGTCGACGACGCCGTCGCCGCCGCCGAATGGCTCGCCGCGCGCGGCCTGGCCGACCCGCGCCGCATCGCCATCCGCGGCAGCAGCTCCGGCGGCTGGACGGTGATGGCGGCCTGCTGCCGCTCCGACGTGTTCGCCGGCGGCGTGTCCTACTACGGCATCAGCGCGCTCGCCCCGCTCGCCGCCCACACCCACGACTTCGAGTCCCGCTACGTCGAATGGCTGGTCGGGCCGGAGGATCCGCAGGTGTACGCCACGCGGGAGCCGCTCGCGCTCGTCGACCAGGTCAGCTGCCCCATGCTGCTCCTCCAGGGCCTTGACGACCCCGTGGTGCCGCCCGAGCAGTCCTCCGCCTTCGCCGACGCGCTCGCGGAGCGCGGGGTGCCGTGCACGTACCTGGCCTTCGAGGGAGAGTCCCACGGCTTCCGCCGCACGGAGACCCGCGCGGCGGCCCTGGCCGCGGAGCTGGCCTTCTACCAGCAGATCTTCTCGTAGACGCGGTGTCGGGTCAGCGGGCGAACTCCGTCGCCCGCGACTCCCGCACCACCGTGATCCGGATCTGCCCCGGATACGTCAGCTCCTCCTCCACCTGCTTGGCCACGTCGCGGGCGATCACCTGCGCCTGGATGTCGTCGATGGCGTCCGGCTTGACCATGACCCGGATCTCCCGCCCGGCCTGCATGGCGAACACCTTCTCCACGCCGTCGTACGACTGCGCGATCTCCTCCAGCCGCTCCAGCCGCTTGACGTACGCCTCCAGCGACTCGCGCCGCGCGCCCGGGCGGCTGCCGCTGATCGCGTCGGCGGCCTGCGTGAGCACCGCCTCCACGGTACGGACCTCGACCTCGTTGTGGTGCGCCTCGATGGCGTGCACCACGTCCTCCTCCTCGCCGTACCGGCGGGCGATCTCGGCCCCGATCAGCGCGTGGCTGCCCTCGACCTCGTGCGTCAGCGCCTTGCCGATGTCGTGCAGCAGCGCGCAGCGCTTCATCAGCGTCTGGTTCATCTTCAGCTCGGCGGCCATGATGCCGGCGATGTGGGCGGACTCGATGAGGTGCTTGAGCACGTTCTGGCCATAGGAGGTGCGGTAGCGGAGCTGGCCGAGCAGCAGCGTCAGCTCGGGGTGCATGTCGGTGATGCCCAGCTCGACGAGGGCGTCCTCACCGGCGCGCGCGCAAAGATCCTGGACCTCCTGGCGGCTGCGGTCGTGCGCCTCCTCGATGCGCTGCGGGTGGATGCGGCCGTCCAGCACCAGTTTCTCCAACGTCAGCCGCGCCGTCTCCCGCCGGACCGGGTCGAAGCACGACAGCAGCACCGCCTCAGGGGTGTCGTCGATGATCAGGTTCACGCCGGTGGTGGACTCGAACGCGCGGATGTTGCGCCCCTCGCGGCCGATGATGCGGCCCTTCATCTCGTCGCCCGGCAGGTGCAGCACGCTCACGACCGACTCGGCCGTCTGCTCGGCCGCCAGCCGCTGCACGGCCAGCGTCACGATCTTCGTGGCCCGCTTCTCGCCCTCCTTGCGGGCCTCCCCCTCGATCTCCCTGATGATCAGCGCGGCCTCGCGCTTGGCCTGGTTCTCGATCTCCTTGACCAACTCGGCCTTGGCCTGCTCCCCGGTCAGCCCGGCCACCCGCTCCAGGATGAGCCGCCGTTCCTCCTCGACCTGCAGCAGCTCCTCGCGGCGGTCGGCCAGCTCGACCTCGGTCTCGGCCAGCTTCCTGTCACGCTCGGCCTGCCGCCTGGCCTCCTCGTCCAGCCGCTGCTCCCGCTCGGCCAGCCTGGCCTCCCGGCGCTCCAGGTCGGCGCGCAGCTCCTTGAGCTCGGACTTGAGTATCCGGCTCTCCTCCTCGACCTCGCGCCGCATCTGCGCGGCGCTCTCGGCCGCCGCCTCCGACCTGCGCAGGATCTCGTCGGCGTCCGTCTCCGCCTTGCTGCGGATCTCCCGCGCCTCCTCGCGCGCCTGCTCCAGCTCCTCGTGCGCCGCCTCCACCACCTCAGGGCTGGGCTTCCCCTTGCCGGACAGGCCGCCCGAGCCCGAGGTACGCCGTATGACGACGAGAAGCGCCACGATCATCCCGAACGCGAGCACGAGCACCGCCACCATCAGCACCACGACCAGCGGCCCCATGTGTGCCCCGCCCTCCTCGCGTCGTCAAGAACTCATAACGCGGCCACAAAACACGGGAGGGGTCACAGGCGCGCCGCGGAAAGCCCGGTCGGCGTCATCGCCGGGATCGATGTCAAGCCAAGACTGATGGGGCGTCGACCGCCAGAGCCGACACCTCTCCTGCCTCGTTCAATTCGTCCGTCGTTCACCGGTATGGCAATCCGCGCTGCGCGGAGTAACTCCTCACTGCCGTCGAGGTTATGCGTCGAACAGGTCACGAGCAAGCAAACGCGTCCTCAAGCGTGTCTTACGGGCCTGCATCTCCCTGTTCAGACAGGCGTCACCCATTGGCACGGCAATCGACCTTTACAGGGAGGCATTCCGCGGCATGTCGCCCGGGCGCGGTGGCCGTGCACGGTGCACGGCCGTGCCGCGCCCGGCATCTCCGCACCCGGCACCCCCCGCACTCCGGCACCCCGCACGCCGTCACCCCGCACTCCGTCACCCCGCACCTCCACACCCCGCACCTCCACACCCCGCACCTCCACACCCGGCACCTCCGCACCCAGCACCTCCGCATCCGGCATGTCGGCGCTCGGCACCTCCGCGCTCGCCATGTAGCGCCCGGCACCTCCGCACCCCGGCACCTCCGTGCCCGGCATGTCGGGGCTCAGCACCGCCGCGCTCCCCGGCAGTCCGCGGATCGCTCCTGCCACGAGACCCCCGGGTGGTCGATGTGTGACACTCGTCGAAGTCGCTCCCTCACCAGCTCATCCCCCGCGCAGAGAGGCCGAGATGCCGCGCTGGTCCAAGATCGTGATCGCGGCGACGCTGCCGTCGACGGCAGGCGTTCTGGCTTGGTGGATCTGTGTGGCGAACGGGCTGGGGCTGGACACCACGAGCATCGTCGTGGGCCTGGTCGTCCTGCTTCCCGGAACGCCTCTCGCCATCTGGGCCGGACAGGCGGAGCCGGACACCGGCCCGCCGGTGAGCGGATCACGTCCGGCGCCCGCGGTGATCGGCGACGTGCCCCGCGAGCCCAGGGCCTTCCAGCCCCGCGCCCAGTTGAGCGAACGCATTGACCAGCTGCTCTGCACGCCCCGCCCCGCCCCGGTGTGCGCGCTGGTGGGAGGGCGCGGCGTGGGCAAGACCCATCTGGCGGCCGCTCATGCCCGGCGCTGCATCCAGGACGGCATCCCGGTGGCGTGGCTGCACGCCGAGACCGCCGACCACCTGCACGGCTCCCTCGACCAGTTCGCCGCCGACACCGGGTTACGCAGCGACGGCGACGACTTCACGGCAGTGACCCGCAAGGCCAGGGCCTGGCTCCAGGCGCGGCGGGAGCCGTATCTCGTCGTCCTCGACAACGCGACGGACCCTGACCTGCTCGCGCCGCTCCTCCCCGCGCACGGCCAGGCCCGCGTGCTGATCACCACCAACGACCACGCCTTCGAACGGCTCGGTGCCATGGTCCCGGTGGAGCAGTTCACCGAGGCCGAGGCGGTCGGCTATCTGCGTACGCGGGTGAGCGGCGACGACGACGGCTTCCACGCGCTCGCCGAGGAACTGGACCGCCTTCCCCTCGCCCTGGGCATCGCGGCCGCGGCTCTGGTCGGCCCGCCCCGCCTGTCGTGCGCGTCCTACCTGCGGCGGCTGCGTGCCACCCCCATCGAGGTGATCCTCGCCCGGCCGCGCGGCGAACCGTACCCCAACGGGGTGGCACAGGCCATCATGCTGTCGGTCGGGCAGACCAGCCCGGCGGCCGCACACCTGCTCGCCGAGCTGTCCGTGCTGTCGACGTCCGGTGTCGGCATCGAACTGCTCGGGCCGCAGGCGGAAACGGCTCTGGCCGAGCTGGGCGCCCGATCCCTGGTCACCTTCAGCCGCGGCGGCACGACCGTCTTCGTGCACCGCCTCGTCCGGCGCGCGGTCCACGACCAGGCCGCCCGCGACCGCATCCTGCCCACCGTGATCGAGTCGGCCGCACGCCGGTTGTGCGAGGCGGTCGAGGACATCTCCGACCAGGACACCTGGCGCAGATTCCCCCTGATCATGACGGTGGCCGAGCACGGGGCATCCCTGTGGGAGGCGGTCGAGCAGGTCCTTGATGACGAATCCCCATACCCGCGCGCGTCCCCCGGACCGAACCAGCGAACTCCGCCCGGACCAGCCCAGCGCGCAACCCCCGAACCAGCCCAACGAACAACAACCGAACCAGAACTACCTACAGCGGCCGAACCGGCCCAGCCGACAGCAGCCGAACCAGAACCACGTACAACACCCGAACCAGCCCAGCCGACCACAACCGAACCAGAACAGCCGACCACAACCGAACCAGAACAGTGGGCGTCAGCCGAACCAGAACAGTGGGCGTCAGCCGAACCAGAACCACGTACGACACCCGAACCAGAACTGTGGGCGACGGCCGAGCCGGTCCTCAGGGCCCGCCACACCGTGGCCGCACATCTGATCTACCTCAACGATGGAATCCGTGCCCTCCCGGTCGCCGAGGCCGTCGTCAGAGGACGCGAGAGGCTGCTGGGCCCCGACCACCCTGACACTCTCGCCGCCCTGCACACGCTGGCGCACGCCTGGGAGTACGCCGGTCAGCCGATGGAGGCCGCCGTCCTCTATCAGCGCGTCGCGGCGGATCGCTCCAGCCTCCTCGGCGCGGAGCACCCCGACACGTTGTGGTCGCGGGCGTCGGTGGCCTTCTCGTACACGATGGCGGGCAAGGCGGCGCAGGCGGTACCGATGATCGATCAGGTGGTCGCCGACCAGCAGCGGGCACTCTCCCCGAACCACCCCACCCTCCTCGCCGGCCGCTACTTCCAGGCCTACACCCACTGCGAGGCGGGCCTGCCCGAAGGCGGCATCGAGCTGTTCCGTCAGCTGATAGCCGATCGCGAGCAGCTGTTCGAGCACGACGATCCCGACACCTGGGTGGTCAAGGGCCAGCTCGCACGCGCCTACAAGGCGGCGGGCAGGGCCGCGGAAGCCGTCCCGCTGTACGAGCACGTCGCCGAGCAGCAGACGCGCGTGCTGGGCGCCGACCACCCCGACACGCTGATCACGCGGCACGGCCTGGCCGCAGCGTACGAGGCGGTGGGCCGGATCGCGGACGCGGTGAACACCTTCGCCTGGGTCACGTACCGATTCGAGGCCGTCATGGGGCCCGAACAGCTACTCACCAGAACCGCTAGAGCCGACTTGGAGCGCGCCCGCCGATCACTACGGCAGCCGTGACCCTGCCACACCGCACCACGACCACCCGTCCTGCCACACCCCACCGCACTGCCCTGCCCTGCGCACTGCCCTGCCCTGCGCACTGCCCTGCCCTGCGCACTGCCCTGCCCTGCGCACTGCCCTGCCCTGCGCACTGCCCTGCCCTGCGCACTGCCCTGCCCTGCCCACTGCCCTGCCCTGCCCACTGCCCTGCCCTGCCCACTGCCCTGCCCTGCGCACTGCCCTGCCCTGGCGTGCCCTGCCCTGGCGTGCCCGCACCCCTGGCGCCGCTGGTGTGTTCACGGCGGTAGCCGCGCTCACCGTGCAAGACGGGCTCGATCGGGCCCCGTGACAGGGGCTCGGTGACAGTGGAGCCCGTGACAGCGGACTCCGCGACGGCGGGCTCGGTGATGGCGGGGAAGGCGATCTGCGGCCTGATGACCGGCGGGCGTGTGGCCTTGCGGTTGTGGCCTTGCGGTTGTGGCCTTGCGGGAGTCGGTCTAGGAGAAATCCTCCTCCACCTCGATGCCCTCCTGCTCAAGTGCCTCCCTGATGACGCGGAAGGCCAGCCCGGAGGGGTACCCCTTGCGTGCGAGCATGCCGGCCAGCCGGCGAGTACGGGTTTGCGGATCGAGCGAACGGGTGGATGCGAGCTTACGTTCCACCAGCCGCCGGGCCGTCTCTTCTTCCTGGTCGGGGTCCAGCCGCTCCACGGCCTCGTTGACCGTGTCACCGTCCACCCCCCGGCGACGCAGCTCGGCCGCCAGGGCACGCCTGGCCAGTCCGCGGCCGTGGTGCCGGGAGTCGACCCAGGCCGCCGCGAACGCCTCGTCGTTGATCAGCCCCAGCTCGGAGAACCGGCTGAGCACCGCCTCGGCGGCCTCCTCCGGCACGTCCCGCTTGCGCAGGGCCTCGGCGAGCTGGGCGCGGGTCTTGGGCGCCATGGTGAGCAGGCGCAGGCAGATGGCCCGGGCCACCGACTCCGGGTCCGCCTGGGGGCTTGTCGCGGCCGGGCTCTCGGCATCGGGCCCGTCAGGCAGCCAGCCTCGTTGGCGAGCGCCCTTCCGCCCTCCTCGCCGAGAACGCCCCCGCCCCCTGCTCTCGAACCGCCCAGCACTCTCCTCGGCCTGCCCAGCGTTCTCCTCGAACCGCCCAGCGCCCTCCTCGGCCCGCCCGACACGCTCTTCGACTTGTCCGGCGCCGCCGTCAGCTTGCCCGGCGCTGCCGTCAGCCTGCCCGGCGCCGCCGCCGACCCCGTCCGCCGCTTCGCCGTGCCGCCCGGCCTCACCACCGACCCATCTCGCGCCATGGCCGCCCTGCCCCGTCGGCTCGTCACCGAACCACCCGACGCCGCTGCCACGCTGCCCGATCTCATCACCGGCCCGCCCAGCGCCATGGCCGCGCTGTCGGACACCATCGCCGAACCACTCAGCGCCGATGTCGCGTCGCCTGGCCGGCTCGTCGCCAGGCCACTCGAACTCCTCGGCGCTACGCCTGCGGCCGGATCGCTTCTTGGAGCCGCCCGATCGACGCTCCTCACCGGATCGGCGTCTCTCGCTGTCACTCTCATCGGCCGCGAACCAGCTGCTTCCGGCCAGCACCTCAGAGTGCCACTCATCCCCCGGCCGCCTGCTGGAGGAGGTGCCGGCAGCGGTGGAGGTGGTGGGGTCAGCGACCGAATCGTCCTGACCGCCCGGCCCCTCCTGGGTGCCCTGCCTTTTCTGGGCGTTCTCCCTCTCCTGGCCGCCATGGAGGACGTCATTGCTCCAGCCGCTCGGAGGAGCCGACGAGTGACCGCTCTTCGCCTCGCCGTTCCGACCACCTGACGCGTAGTACGGCGGCGCATCGCTCGGGATGGCCGCATCATCGTCTGACGCGTCGGCGTCGCTTGACGCCTCCGCGTCCCCCCACACGTTTGTCCCACTTGACGTGTCGCGCCCCGAACGCCCTTCCGGGGGGCCGGAGTTCGCGCCACCGCTGCCGGATTCCTCCGGAGCGGGGGCCGCGGCCTCCGGTTTCTCCGGGGGCGAGGCGGCGGCTTCGGCGGCGCGCAGGCGGTCGCGTTGCTCGCGCCACTCGGCCACCGACGGCCAGGCGTCCGTGGCTGAGCGGGCCAGGTCGCGGCGGCGGGACGGCGGGGGTCAGGCCAGGAGGCGCCCCGGTCTGGCGGCTGGGGCGCTTGCGGCCGGTCGGTGCTGCTCATGCGGTCAGCGATCAGACGTCACCCGGCTTGGGGGTGGACTTCGAACCGCGGCCCGACGGAGCGGCGGCGGCCGGTGCGGGGGCGGCGGCGGCCTCGGCGGGAGCGTCGAGGCGCGGGCCCACACCCAGCTTGTCCTTGATCTTCTTCTCGATCTCGTTGGCCATGTCGGGGTGGTTCTTCAGGAAGTTGCGGGCGTTCTCCTTGCCCTGGCCGAGCTGGTCGCCCTCGTACGTGTACCAGGCGCCGGACTTGCGGACGAAGCCGTGCTCCACACCCATGTCGATGAGGCCGCCCTCGCGGGAGATGCCCACGCCGTACAGGATGTCGAAGTCGGCGACCCGGAAGGGCGGAGCCATCTTGTTCTTGACGACCTTGACCCTGGTGCGGTTGCCGACCGCCTCCGTGCCGTCCTTGAGAGTCTCGATGCGGCGGATGTCCATACGGACCGACGCGTAGAACTTCAGCGCCTTACCACCCGTCGTGGTCTCGGGGCTGCCGAACATGACGCCGATCTTCTCGCGGAGCTGGTTGATGAAGATGGCGGTGGTGCCGGTGCTGTTGAGAGCGCCGGCGATCTTGCGCAGGGCCTGGGACATGAGACGCGCCTGGAGACCGACGTGGCTGTCGCCCATCTCGCCCTCGATCTCCGCCTTGGGCACCAAGGCCGCAACCGAGTCGATGACGATGATGTCGACGGCGCCCGACCTGATCAGCATGTCGGCGATCTCCAGCGCCTGCTCACCCGTGTCGGGCTGGGAGACCAGCAGGGCGTCGGTGTCGACCCCGAGCTTCTTGGCGTATTCGGGGTCGAGGGCGTGCTCGGCGTCGACGAACGCCGCGATGCCTCCGGCCCGCTGCGCGTTGGCCACGGCGTGCAGGGCGATCGTGGTCTTACCCGACGACTCCGGGCCGTAGATCTCCACGATGCGGCCGCGCGGCAGGCCGCCGATGCCGAGGGCGACGTCAAGGGAGATCGACCCCGTGGGGATCACCTCGATGGGAGCTCGGGCGTCGTCGCCCAGCCTCATGACGGAGCCCTTGCCGAACTGCCGCTCGATCTGAGCGAGCGCGGTCTCGAGGGCCTTCTCGCGGTCGTTGATAGCCATGGGAACTCCCCCTGGAGGGTCGTGGTCCGATCAGTCGAGTGAAAGCTACGGCCTGCCACCGACAATTTCCGCCGTGTCGGGGAAGACGTGGCCACCCGGCTTGTCCATCGTAGCCGAACGGCTGTTCGATCACAGCAGGAACACGCAGGTCGCCCCTTAGAGCATGCACACCCGGCCGCATGCTCGCCCCTGCCACACCTGCTTGCCACACTCGCCGCACTCTGCCACCTGCGCCACGTCTGCGGAGCTGCCGCCCTGCGCCCGGCAGGCCTTGGGACGGGCGTGCCCCGCGTACGGGCATGCCCAGGACGGCGTGCCCTGCGTGCCCCCGGGGGCGGCGTGCGTCTGGGGGCGGGGCATGCCCTGGGCACACATGCCGAGGGGGGCGGGTGCGCCCTGCGCAAGGCGTGCCCGGGGGCGGCGAGTCCCGGGGCCGGGGGCGTGCCCGGACGCCGAGGCGTGCCATGCGGGGCGACGGCGTGCGCTGGGGGCGGCGTGCCCTGCGAGGCGACGGCGTGCGCTGGGAGCGGCGCGCCTTGGGACGGGCGTGCCCGAGGGCGGCGAGTCCGGGGAACGGGGCGTGCCGTGCGTGTGCCCTGCGGGGCGGCGTGCGCTGGGACGGGGCGTGCCCGGGAACGGGGCGGGGCGGGGCGGGCCTGCGGGCCCTGCGTAAGGCGTGCCTGGGGGGCGGGCGCACCCCAGGGGACGAGGCGTCCCCTACGTGCTCCGGCGGGCGGGGCGGCCCCTGGGTGACTGGGATGGGCGTGCCCTGCGTGCCCTAGAGGCAGGCACGGGATGCGGGCGTGCCGTGCCTGCCACGGCGGGCGGCGGCCCTGCGCCACGCGAGCAGCCTGCCACGCGAGCGGCCTGCCACGCGGGCGGCCTGCCCTGGGAGCGGCGTGCACCTGAGGGGGCATGCCCGGGGGTGAGTGTGCCTGAGGACAGGGCGGTCCGGGGCGGCGGGGAGGCCTCGGCGGGCGCGTAGAGGGAGATGGACCCGGCTTGGGCGGGGCGTGCGCGATCGGCCGAGGCGTGCGCGATCGGGCGGGTCAGCGGGCAGGCGGACCAGTGGGCAGGCGGGGCGGCGGGCAGGCGGGGCAGCGGGCAGGGCGGGCGGTGGGGTCGTCGGTACGAGCGTTTCGGGGTGGGTGGGCGGTTGCCTTCTGCGTGTTGTCAGGCTGGGTGAGCTGGGGAGACTCACTCCAGGGCGACAACTGGAGGCGGCACGTGGCGAGCGGCTACACCGGGGAACGACGCGTCCATCTCGAGACACTTGCCGAGCTGCTTCCCTCCCATGGCCTGGTCAGCCGCATGGTCGGAGGCGAGGATCCGGTGTTGTGGGTGTGGCAGCCTCGCACCGGGCGGCACACGGTCATTTTCGCCACCCCGTCGAGCCAGGGGTGGCAGTTTCTGTGGTCGCCGGGCGGGCAGGCGCCGGTCGCGGATCTGGAGCGGACGGTCACGGCGTTGCGGGACGCCCTCGACTCGGGGCAGCCGACCTAATCGGGCCGCGAGCCGACATGGCCGCTGGCCGGACCGCGAGCCGACCTGGCCGCGAACCTGCCTGGCCGGGCCGCGAGCCCGCGCCGGGCCGCGAACCTGCCTGGCCGGGCCGCGAGCCCGCGCCGGGCCGTGAGCCCGCCTGGCCGAGCCGTGAGCCGACCTGGCCGCCAGCCGACTGGGCCGGGTCGTGAACGGCTAGCGCAGCTTCGGGGAGACGTCCTCCACCTGGCAGACCGCCCGCCACACCGTCTTGGCGCTCTCGCCGTCGGCCAGCGCCTGGTCGACGGTGCGGCCCCCGAGGGGGGCCAGGACGTAGTCGCGGGCCCACGACTCCGCGTACGTCTCACCGAAGTGAGCGTTCATCCGTCTCCAGAACTCCGTCAGGCGCATGAAACCAAGTATGGAAGCGCCCGGGGTGTGGGTAGGACATCCGCATGCCAAAGACCCCCAAGTCTTCACCCCCGAAGACAGCCAAGACGAAGGCCAACCGGGCCAAGCGCCGCCGATTACTGCTCGAGCTGCGGCAGGCCGTACGGAAGGAGAAGGTGGAGCGCGCCGAGCGGCACGCGGGCATCAGACAGGAGCCGCGTGCGGGCAAGCCGCGCACGCGCAGGGCGTCACGACGCTGAGCCTGACGTCCAACAAGTCACGACGCTGAGCCGGACGTCCAACAAAAGCTTGAGCCGGACGTTCGACAAAGCTGAGCCGGACGTTCGACAGACGCTGAGGCAGGCGTTGATCGGACGCTGGTCACGGCACGGGTAACAGTGCGGCTGACTGTGCGACTAACAGGGCGGGTGGCATGGTCACAGCACCCGCGCGCCGTACATCTCACCGAGCTGGTCGGCGAGCAGCTCCAGCCGGGCGCCGTCGGGGTCCTTGAAGTAAATGGAGGCGCCGCTCTCTATCTGGTGCGGCACGCCGGCCATCTCCAGCTTCCCGCGCAGCCGCTCCCACGTGGCCGGGTCGACCGAGATCGCGATGTGGTGCAGCCCGCCGAGCACTTCCTGGTACGGCCCGAGGTCGAGGCCGGGGAAGTCGAAGAAGGCGAGCAGGTTGCCGTTGCCGATGTCGAAGAAGAAGTGGCTCGAACCTTTGTAGTCGCGATTCTCGATGATCTCGGTCAGCGGGAACTCCAGGAGTTCCTGGTAGAACTTGATGGTGCGTTCCACGTCGGACGAGATCAACGCCACGTGGTGCAGGCCACGCGCGCTGCTGGATGGTCGGTGCGGTAAAGCGTAGCGCTGTCGTATCTCCGCTCGGCGGGCTTCGATGGCCGCGTAATCGATCGTCACGGTCGCTGTATGTCCGCGAAGACCCCCGCTCAATCACGCGCGTCCGGGCCAAATGCGTTTTCTGTCGGTGGCGGGAGGCACTATGTGCAGGTGAGCTCGCTAGACCAGTTCAGCCAGGTGACCAGGCATTGGTTCGCCGGGGCCTTCCACGCGCCCACGGCCGCTCAGGAGGGGGCGTGGGAGTCGATCTCGCGGGGCGATCATACTCTGGTCGTCGCCCCGACGGGGTCGGGGAAGACGCTGGCGGCGTTCCTGTGGTCGCTCGACCGCCTCGCGGCCGAGCAGACCGAACGGACCGAGCAGACCGAACGGACCCGGCAGGCCCAGCAGACCGAGCGGGCCCGGCAGGCCGGGGCGGAGGAGCGCAAGGGCACGAGGGTCCTGTACGTGTCGCCGCTCAAGGCGCTGGCCGTCGACGTCGAGCGCAACCTGCGCGCTCCCCTGGCCGGCCTGAAGCAGACGGCGCGGCGGCTCGGGCTGCCGGTGCCGGAGATCTCGGTGGCGATCCGCTCGGGCGACACTCCCGCCGAGGATCGCCGGCGGTTCGCGGCCAGGCCGTCCGACATCCTGATCACCACACCCGAGTCGCTGTTCCTGCTGCTCACCAGCCAGGCGCGGGAGGCGCTGCGGGGCGTGGAGACGGTGATCGTGGACGAGGTGCACGCGGTGGCGGGCACCAAGCGCGGCGCTCATCTGGCGCTCAGCCTGGAGCGGCTCGACGCGCTGCTCGACCGGCCGGCGCAGCGGGTGGGGTTGTCGGCGACGGTGCGGCCGGTGAGCGAGGTGGCGGCGTTCCTGGGCGGGGCGCGGCCGGCCACGGTGGTGCAGCCGCCGTCCGACAAGCGGATCGAGGTGGAGGTCGTCGTCCCCGTCGAGGACATGACGGAGATGGAGGGCCCCGCGAAGCAGGGCTCTGAGGAGGAGTTCGCGCCCGAGCCGGGCAACCGGTCGATCTGGCCTCATGTGGAAGACCGGTTGTTCGACCTGATCGAGGCGCACAGCTCCACGATCGTGTTCGCGAACTCGCGGCGGCTGGCCGAGCGGCTCTGCACGCGCCTGAACGAGCTGGCCTACGAACGCGAGCAGGGCACCGAGACGGTCGACCTGTCCCTGTGGGAGACGGGGCCGGCCAGGCCCATGCCCGCGCAGGTGATGGCGCAGGCGGGGGCGAGCAAGGGCGCCGTGACGGAGATCGTGCGCGCCCACCACGGCTCGGTCTCGAAGGAGGAGCGGGCGCAGATCGAGGAGGCGCTCAAGTCGGGCCGCCTGCCCGCCGTGGTCGCCACCTCCAGCCTGGAGCTGGGCATCGACATGGGCGCGGTCGATCTGGTGGCGTGCGTGGAGGCGCCGCCGAGCGTGGCCAGCGGGCTGCAGCGCATCGGACGGGCGGGGCACCAGGTGGGCGCGGTGTCCAAGGGCGTCATCTTCCCGAAGTACCGGGGCGATCTGGTGCAGACGGCCGTGGTGGCGGAGCGGATGAAGAGCGGCCTGATCGAGGAGTTGCGCTACCCGCGTAACCCGCTCGACGTGCTGGCCCAGCAGATCGTGGCGATGACGGCGCTCGACGAGTGGACGGTCGACGAGCTGGAGAGCGTGGTCAAGCGGGCCGCCCCCTACGCCACGCTGCCGCGCAGCGCGCTGGAGGCCACGCTCGACATGCTGGCCGGGCGCTATCCGAGCGAGGAGTTCGCCGAGCTGCGGCCCCGCATCGTGTGGGATCGGGTGACCGGCACGCTCCAGGGGCGTCCTGGCGCGCAGCGGCTGGCGGTGACCAACGGCGGCACGATCCCCGACCGTGGCCTGTTCGGCGTGTTCCTGGTGGGCGAGCGGGCCTCCAGGGTGGGCGAGCTCGACGAGGAGATGGTCTACGAGTCGCGCGTCGGCGACGTGTTCGTGCTGGGCGCGACCTCCTGGCGCATCGAGGACATCACCGCCGACCGGGTGCTCGTCTCGCCCGCGCCGGGACAGCCGGGCAAGCTGCCGTTCTGGCACGGCGACGCGCCGGGGCGGCCGGCCGAGCTGGGCCGGGCGATCGGGCAGTTCCTGCGCGAGCAGGCCAAGGAGGGCTCGACGGAACGGATGCGGGAGGCGGGCCTCGACGAGTACGCCTCGGGCAACCTGCTGGCGTACCTGCGGGAGCAGCGCGAGGCCACCGGCTACGTCCCCGACGACCGCACGCTGCTGGTGGAGCGCTTCCACGACGAGCTCGGCGACTGGCGGGTGGTGATCCACTCCCCGTACGGCGCGCGCGTGCACGCCCCGTGGGCGCTGGCGATCAACCGGCGGCTGCGCGAGCGCTACGGCATCGACGTGCAGGCCGTGCACTCCGACGACGGCATCGTGCTGCGCATCCCCGACACGCTGGCCGAGCCGCCCACCGACGTGGCCGCGTTCGACGCGGAAGAGATCGAGCAGATCGTCACCGAGGAGCTGGGCGGGTCGGCCATGTTCGCCTCCCGGTTCAGGGAGTGCGCGGGCCGGGCGCTGCTGCTGCCGCGCCGCACGCCGGGCCGGCGCAGCCCACTGTGGCAGCAGCGGCAGCGGGCCGCGCACCTGCTGGGCGTGGCCTCGCAGTACGCCTCGTTCCCGATCGTGCTGGAGACGATGCGCGAGTGCCTCCAGGACGTCTTCGACGTTCCCGGCCTGGTGCAGCTCATGCGTGACATCGCCGCGCGCCGGGTGCGGGTGGTGGAGGTGGAGACGTCGCAGGCCTCGCCGTTCGCGGCCTCGCTGCTGTTCCACTACATCGGCGCCTTCATGTACGAAGGTGACGCCCCGCTGGCCGAGCGCCGCGCGCAGGCCCTGGCGCTCGACACCACGCTGCTGGCCGAGCTGCTGGGCCAGGCCGACCTGCGCGAGCTGCTCGACCCCGACGTGATCTCCGACAGCGAGCGCGAGCTGGCCAGGCTCGACCGTCCGCTGCGCGACGTGGAGGACCTCGCCGACCTGCTGCGCTCGCACGGGCCGCTGCTGGCGCCCGACGTGAGCGTGCGCGGCGGCGACCCGGCCTGGCTGGAGGAGCTGGAACGGGCGAGGCGCGCCATCCGGGTGCGCGTCGCGGGCGAGGAGCAGTGGGCGGCCATCGAGGATGCCGCCCGCATGCGTGACGCGCTGGGCGTGCCGCTGCCCGTGGGCATCCCGCACGCGTTCCTGGAGCCGGTGGCCGATCCGCTGGCCGACCTGGTGGCGCGGCACGCCCGGACGCGGGGCCGTTCCACGCGGGCACGGCGGCGGCGCGGTTCGGGCTCGGGGTGGCCGTGGTGACCGACGCGCTGCGGCGGCTGGCGGCCACCGGGCGGGTCGTCAGCGGGGAGTTCCGTCCCGGCGGGCGGGGCGAGGAGTGGTGCGACGCGGGCGTGCTGCGGATGCTGCGCCGCAGGTCGCTGGCCCGGCTGCGCAAGGAGGTGGAGCCGGTCGCCCCCGAGACGCTCGCGTTGTTCCTGCCGGCCTGGCACGGCATCACCGGCTCCGGCGGCACCGACAGAGGGGCCGGTGCGGGCGGCTCCGACAGGGGGGCTGGTGCGGGCGGCTTTGGTACGGACGCGCGCGGCGGCCAGGTCGGGTCGGCGCGGGCGATGGACGCGCTGGTCCGATCGATCGAGCAGCTTCAAGGGGCCGCCGTGCCCGCGTCCGCGCTGGAGACGCTCGTGTTGCCCGCGCGGGTCCCCGGCTACCATCCGGCGCTGCTCGACGAGCTGACCTCGGCGGGCGACGTCATGTGGGTCGGGCAGGGGTCGCTGCCGGGCGGCGACGGCTGGGTGTCGCTCTACTTCGCCGACACCGCGCCGCTGCTGCTGCCCGAGCCGGCCGAGATCACCATGACCCCGGTGCACGAGCGGGTCCTGGAGCTGCTGGGCGGCGGCGGGCGCTGTTCTTCCGGGGCATCTCCGACCAGTTCGGCTCGTCGCTGGACGACGCCACGCTGGTGGCCGCGTTGTGGGACCTCGTGTGGGCGGGCCGGGTGTCGGGCGACACGCTGGCGCCGCTGCGCGCCACGCTCGGCACGGGACGGCCGGCGCACCGGCCGGCGACCACGCGGCGGCGCAGGGCGGTGCTGCCGAGCAGGAGCGGCCCGCCGACCGTGGCCGGGCGGTGGTGGCTGCTGCCCGGGCCCGCCGCCGACGCGACCCAGCGGGCGCACGCGCAGGCGGAGGTCCTGCTGGAGCGGCACGGGGTGGTGACGCGCGGGGCGGTCACCTCCGAACGCCTGCCCGGCGGCTTCACCCCCGTCTACCAGGTGCTGCGGGCCTACGAGGAGAGCGGCCGGTGCCGGAGGGGGTACTTCGTCGAGGGGCTCGGCGGGGCGCAGTTCGCGCTGCCGGGGGCGGTGGACCGGATGCGGGCCATGGCCCCGGGGATCGCGTCGTCCGGGGGCGGTGGCGAGGGGGGCGGGCCGTGGTGCTGGCCGCCGCCGACCCGGCCAGCCCGTACGGCGCCGCGCTGCCCTGGCCGCAGCACCCCGGCGACGTCGGGCACAAGCCGGGCAGGAAGGCCGGCGCGCTGGTCGTCCTCGTGGACGGGCATCTGGTGCTGTACGTCGAGCGCGGCGGCAAGACGCTGCTGTCGTTCACCGACGGCGACCGGCTGCAGCCGGCGGTCGACGCGCTGGCCCTGGCGGTACGCGACGGGGCGCTGGGCAAGCTGACGGTGGAGCGGGCCGACGGCGCCTCCATCGTCGACTCTCCCCTGGCGGCGGCCCTGGAGGCGGCCGGCTTCCACCCGACCCCGCGAGGTCTGCGCCTGCGCGCCTGACCAGCACGAGGCGGCCCGGGTGGGCCTGACCGGCACGTGGCCGCCCGGGTGGGCCTGACCAGCACGAGGCCGCCCGGGTGGGCCTGACCAGCACGAGGCCGCCCGGGCGTCGGGTGCTGCCCCTGCGGGATCGACGTGCGGAAATGCGCCGTACCAGACCACGTCTTCCCCAGGTTTGAATGGCCGTTTAAAATTCTGATGGTGTCGCCAGAAAGCCGAACGTTCATTGAACAGGCACGCCGGGCCCAGATCATCGAGTGCGCCATCGACGTGCTGGCCGAGCACGGCTACGCCCGTACGACCATGGCCAGGATCGCCGAGCAGGCCAGGATCAGCACCGGCGTCATCTCGTACCACTTCGGCGGCAAGAGGCAGCTCATCGAGGCGGTGGTGGCGGAGGTGGCCAAGCTGGCGACGGACATGATGGTCCCTCGCATCCTGGCTCAGCCGAACGCCACGGAGGCCCTGCGCGCGTACCTGGAGAGCAATCTCGAGTTCATGCGCGTGCACCGCAAGCCCCTGCTGGCGCTGGTGGAGATCGTCACGCATGCGACGGGCGACGACGGCGACCCGCACCCGTACGCGCGCCAGGCCGAGGTCGCCATCAGCGACCTGCGCAAGGTCCTGGACTGGGGGCAGCGCTCGGGCGAGTTCCGCGACTTCGACCAGCGCAGCATGGCCATCACGATCCGGGGCGCGATCGACGCGGTGCCCGGCATGCTGCTCAACGACCCCGGCTTCGACCTCGACCTGCTCACCCGTGAGCTGGTCACCACCTTCACTCTCGCGACCAGGAGACAGCCATGACATCGCCGGCCTTAGAGATCAGGGGTCTGACGAAGACCTTCGGCGAGAACACCGCCGTCGACCACGTCGAGCTGAGCGTGCCGCAGGGCTCGTTCTACGGCCTGGTCGGGCAGAACGGCGCGGGCAAGACGACCACGCTGTCCATGGCGGTGGGTCTGCTGCGGCCCGACGCGGGCAGCGCGCGAATCTTCGGGGCGGACGTGTGGGCGGACCCGGCGAAGGCCAAGCAGCTCGTCGGGGTGTTGCCCGACGGGATGGCCATGCCGGAGCGGCTGACGGGGCGGGAGGTGCTGACCTATCTCGGCCTGCTGCGCGGGCTGAGCAAGGAGGTGGTGGCCGAGCGGGCCGAGGAGCTGCTGAGCGTGCTGGAGCTGGACATGGCGGAGAAGACGCTCGTCATCGAGTACTCGACCGGCATGCGCAAGAAGATCGGGCTGGCGACGGCGTTGCTGCACGCGCCGAAGCTGCTGGTGCTGGACGAGCCGTTCGAGGCGGTGGACCCGGTGTCGGCGGCGACGATCAAGCAGATCCTGCGCGGGTTCGTGGCCGGCGGCGGCTCGGTGGTGCTGTCCAGCCACGTGATGGCGCTGGTGGAGCAGCTCTGCGACCACGTCGGGGTGATCGACAAGGGACGGGTGGCGGCGGCCGGCCCGCTGGACGAGGTGCGCGGCCAGGCGACCCTTGAGGACAGGTTCGTCGAGCTGGTGGGCGCCGGCTCCACGGCCGCCAAGGGGCTGTCATGGCTGTAGCGCTGACCATGGCCAGGATGAAGATGTCGATCCTGCGCCACTCGATGAAGGGCCAGCAGGGCGGCACGATGGCCGGCGCGGGCGGGCTCGGGGTGCTGCTGGCGGGCGGCACGATCGTGCTGGCGTTCCTGGGCGGCGACTGGCTGGCGGCCGCGTACACGGTGTGGATGCTGGGCTGGATCATCGGCCCGGTGTTCTCCGGCGGCGGCGACGAGACGTTGCGGCCGGAGTTCTTCTCGCTGCTGGGGCTGCGGCCGCAGCGCATGGCGGCCGGGCTGCTGGTGGCGGCGTTCGTGGGGGTGGCGCCGGCGGTCAGCCTGCTCGCGCTCGGCGGGCTGCTGGTCGTCGGGGTACGCGAGGGCGTCGCGGGGGCGCTCGTGGCGGTGCCGGCGATGGTGTTGCAGCTGGCCGTGTTCGTGCTGCTGTCGAAGGTGACGGTGGCGTTGCTGGGGCTGGCGCTGGGCTCCAGGGCGGGGGCGATCGGCGCCGGGCTGATCAACGGCGTGATCCTCGCCTTCCTGGGGCAGATCTGGGTGTTCATGGTGGCGCTCGGGCAGGGCGGCCAGATTCCGGCGTTCGTCCGGTACCTGCCGTCCGGGTGGGGGCTGCTGGCCGTCCAGGGCCAGTACCTGGCGCTGGCCGCGATGGCGGTGCTGATCGTGCTGCTGCTGGCGGCGTGGGCGGCGCTGCTGGCGCGGCGGGCGGGCCGGAGCCGGCCCTCGACGCGGGGCCGCCGGCCGATGCGGGCGGCCACGCCGCACGGCGCGGTGGTGGCCAAGGAACTGCGGAGCTGGACGCGCGACCTGGTGCGCAACCACCAGCTCGCGTTCGCGTTCACCTACGGGGTGGCCTTCGCGGCGGTGCCGCTGCTGGTGGGCATCTCGCAGCTGGTGCCGCTGGCGGGGCCGATCTTCATCATGATGGCGGCGGCGATGACCTCCAACGCGTACGGCGCCGACGGCACCGCGCACTGGCTGACGCTGATGACGCCGGGCGCCTCCGACGTGCGGGGCCGCCAGCTCGCGTGGCTGACGGCGGTGGGGCCGATCGGGCTGGTGCTGGCGGTCGTCTCGACGGCGGCCGTGGGCGGGCCGTGGCCGCTGGTCATGGCGGCCACGTTCGCGCTGCTCGGCGGGGCGGCCGGCCTGGTGTCGCTGATGTCGGTGATGGCGCTGATCCCGGGCATCGACCCGCGGAACCGGGGCGGCAACCCGCTGCGGACGAGCGAGGACGACGGCTCGGCGACCGGCATGGCGTACCTGATGCTGGTCCTGGTGGCGGTCACGGCGGCGCCGGCCGTGCTGGTGGCGCTGCGTTACGGCTGGTGGGGCGTGCCGGCGGGGCTGCTGACCGGCGTGTTGTGCTGGTGGGGGTTCGGCCTGCTGGCGGAGCGGCGGCTGACGGCCAGGGGGCCGGAGCTGCTGCACCTCATGCGTACGGGGCGGCGGCCCGACAGTGGCAAGCCGGCGTCGGGCGCGTTCGACCTGCCCGGGAACATGTCGCCCACGCAGCGGACGATCGTGCTGATCTGCGGGGCGTTCGGCGCGATCCCGCTGGTGCCGCAGGGCATCATCGCCATGGTCTTCCTGGCGGACGGGCAGCTGCGGCACTCGTGGTTCCTGGCCACGTACATGCCGCCGGCGTTGCGCTGGCCGGTGGCGATCGGGTTCGTCGTGCTCGGCATCGCCATGTACGGCACGGCCCTGGCGTTGTGGTCACGGGCGAAGAAGGCCGCCGCGAGGTAGAACCGTGGTATGCGGCCATGGGCACGATTACGTGCGGACCTCGGCGCCGGCAAGAACCTGGAGATCTACCTGACGGCGGCGATCGCGCTGGTGGTCGGCGTGCTCGGCGTCTTCGACCTCGTGGACACGAAGGTCGTGGGCGCGGCCACGCTGGCCACGCTGGCGCTGGTGGCGGTGAACGCGCTGGGCCCCCGCCACCAGGTGGCCGGCCTTGCGAAGCAGGTCGCCGAGCTGGTGCGGACCGGCATGCCGGGCGAGGACTTCCTGGCCGGCGGCATGAAGAGGTTCGACGAGCGGGTGGCGCACGCGCACGACCTGCGCTTCGCAGGGGTGACGCTCAACCGCACGATGCGCTCCTACGTCAATGACCTGCGCAAGGCGCTGGAGCGGGGCGCGTCGGTCAAGGTGCTGCTGATCGATCCCACGGGGTCCGTGCCTGAGGAGGCCGCGCGGCGCTCCACGATCCCCGACCAGCCCGACGTGTTCGAGCACCGCGCGAGGGCCACGCTGTACCTCCTGCGCGACCTGCCCGCCCGTGAGGGGCTGGAGGTCAGGCTGCTGCCTTTCGCGCCCGCGTTCATGGTCTTCCTGCTGGATCCCGGCGACGACGACGGCCTGGTGCACGTCTCGATGAGCAGCCACCGCTCCCCCGGGCCCGCGCCGGGCTTCACGCTCTCCACCCGCCGCGACCACGTCTGGTGCCCGTACTTCACGGCGGAGTTCGACCGCCTCTGGGAGGTGGCCAGGGACGTTACGGACGCCGACTGGTACCCTGCGCGTCATCCCTAACTTCTTGTATACGATAAATCCCCCTATGACTGATATGACGCTGGGCGGGGCCCATCAGACCTTGCGTGACGAGGTCACCAAGGAGCTGCGCCGCCGCATACTCACCGGCGAGCTCGCCCAGGGTGAACGCCTGGTCGAGGATCGGCTGGCCGCCGCGCTCGGCGTCTCACGCAACCCCGTTCGCGAGTCGATCCGGGTGCTGGCCGCCGAAGGGTTCATCCAGGTCGTCCCGCGTCTGGGCGCGACGGTGGCCCGGCTGTCGGCCGAGGAGGGCGAGGAGCTCTTCGACGTCCGGATGGCCATCGAGGGCCTGGCGGCGCGGCTGGCGGCGCGCAAGCGCTCCCCCGCGACCGCCGACCGGCTGCGCCGGCTGCTGGACCAGGCGCGGGAGGCGGTCGAGGCGGGCCGGCTGGAGGAGGTGGCCGATCTGAACACGGCCTTCCACCTGGCCGTCGGCGAGTCGACGGGGAACTCGTACCTGGCGCTGATGATGAAGCCGATGTTGCAGCGCGCCCAGTGGGTCTTCAGCCAGACGGCGGCCGCGCGCGGCCCCCATTCGTGGACCGAGCACCTGAGCCTGTGCGAGGCGATCGCGGCGGGCGACGAGGACGAGGCGCAGGCCAGAGCGGTCGCGCACGTGGCGGCGGCGCGGCGGTCGTTCCTCCAGGCCGTGGGCCGCAGGACAAAACACCCAAACGATTAGGAAACGCTCAGATAACAACATAGGGTGATGAAACACCGCTGAAATGTGGCATCTTGTATACAGTCTCCTAACACGTTTCAACGGAGGCCCCATGCGACCGTCCCCCAAGGTCGTCGCGGCGCTCGTCACCCTCCCCCTCGCCCTCGCGGCCTGCGGCGGAGGCGGGACGAGCAACACGCCCGCGGCACCGAGTTCCATAGCCGGCGCCTCGGCCGACCACCGGTCGGTCAAGGCGGGCGGCACGCTCAACATCGCGCTCAACGCCGACCCCGACGTTCTCGACCCGAGCATCTCGACCACGCTCGTGGGCCGCGAGGTCTTTGCGAACATGTGCGAGAAGCTCTACGACATCGACGCCTCCTCCACCCTGGTCCCCCAGCTCGCCGCGGCCCTGCCCGAGCCGGCCGACGGCGGCAAGGAAGTGACGATCAAGCTGCGCGAGGGCGTCAAGTTCAACGACGGCACGGCGTTCGACGCCGAGGCGGTCAAGAAGTCGCTGGACCGGCACCGCACCTGGGAGAAGTCCGCGCGGCAGGCCGACCTGGCCGCCGTGTCCAAGGTCGAGGTGGTCGATCCCACGACGGTGAAGCTGACGCTGACGCAACCGTTCACGCCGCTGACCGCGCAGCTCGCCGACCGCGCCGGCATGATCATGTCGCCGAAGGCGCTGGACGCCGAGGGCGACAACTTCGGCGCGAGCCCGGTCTGCGTCGGTCCGTTCAAGTTCGCGAGCCGCACCTCGGGCAGCCAGATCACGCTGGAGAAGTCGGCCGACTACTACGACGCCGCCAAGGTCAAGCTCGACAAGCTCGTATACAAAATCATCGTCGACCCCAACGTGCGCGCCGCGAACCTCAAGTCCGGCGACGTGCAGGTGGCCGACCAGCTCGCCACGAACACCGTCGCGGGCGTGCAGGCCGACCCGAACCTGACCGTCGTGTCCGGCGGCGGCCTCGGCTACTACGGCTTCCAGATCAACATCGGCAACGCCAAGGGTTCCACCGAGAAGCCCGGCCCGATCGACACGCCGCTCGGCAAGAGCCCGCAGCTGCGTGAGGCGTTCGAGCTGTCGCTCGACCGCGACGCGATCAACAAGGCCGTCTACAACGGGCTGCACCAGGTGGACTGCTACCCCGTCCCGGTGGACAGCCCGTACCGGCCGAAGGACCTGACCTGCCCCAAGCGCGACCTGGCCAAGGCCAAGCAGCTCGTGCAGGCCTCCGGCGTGGCCACGCCGATCCCGGTCACCCTCGCCACCCCGAACGACGCCGTCAACCAGCGCCTGGCGCAGGTCATCCAGTCGATGGCCAAGGAGGCGGGCTTCAACGTGAGCGTGCAGACGGCCGAGTTCGTCAGCGTGCTGGAGCAGGGCAAGGCCGGCAAGTTCGACGTGCTGCTGAGCGGCTGGTCGGGCCGCGTGGACCCGGACGGCAACCTCACGAACCTGGTCACCACCCAGGGCAGCAACAACTACGCGGGCATGTCGGACCCCGGCATCGACGACCCGATCAAGCAGGCCGCCGCCGAGACGGACGTCGCCAAGCGGGCCGAGCTGTACGGCAGCGCCATGAAGAAGGCCGCCGAGCTGCGCGGCGTGGTGTACCTGTACCACAACCTGTACTACCTGGGCATGCACAAGACCGTGGCCGGCGTCCAGTACTTCAAGGACGGCCTGCCCCGCTTCGTCACCGCCGGGTTCGCCGCCTGATGCTCTGGTTCATCCTGCGGCGCTGCGGATCGGCCGTGCTCGTGCTGTTCCTGTCCAGCGTCCTGATCTTCCTGGGCATCCGGGCGCTGCCCGGCGACCCGGCCACGGTGATGGCCGGCCAGGAGGCGTCGCCGGCCGCGATCGAGGCCATCCGCAAGGAGTTCGGCCTGGACAAGCCGCTGCCGGCGCAGTACCTGGACTACGTCGGCCAGACGCTGACCGGCAACTTCGGCCGCTCGACCCAGGACCAGCTGCCCGTGGCGGACATCCTGGCCGAGCGGCTGCCGGTGACGCTGGAGCTGTCGCTGCTGGCCATGCTGGTCGCGATCGTCGTCGGCGTGGGGGCGGGCATCGTGGCCGCCGTCCGCCGCGGCAAGCTCGCCGACTACGTGGCCACCGGCTTCGGCCTGGCGGGGCTGTCGATCCCGCACTTCTGGCTGGGCCTGCTCGGCATCCTGCTGTTCGCGGTGACGTGGCGGGTGCTGCCGGCCTCCGGGTACGTGCCGTTCACCGAGGACCCGGCCGGGAACCTGCAGCGCATGATCCTGCCGGCCCTGGTGCTCGGCACGGGCTTCGCGGCGATCCTGATGCGGCAGACCCGCTCGGCCATGCTGGGCGCGCTGTCGGCCGACTACGTCAGGACCGCCAGGTCGAAGGGCCTGTCGGAGGCCAAGGTGGTGGGCGCGCACGCGCTGCGCAACAGCCTGACGACCGTCGTGACGGTGCTCGGCCTGCAGCTCGGCGCGCTGATCAGCGGCGCCGTGGTGACCGAGCAGATCTTCGTCATCCCGGGCTTCGGCAAGCTGACCGTGGACGCGGTGCTGACCAGGAACTATCCCGTCATCCAGGCGGTCGTGCTGGTCACGGTCATCGGGTACGTCGTGGTGAACCTGCTGGTCGACATCGCCTACGCCTTCCTCAACCCCCGGATCAGGCTGTCGGGAGGCACCCGTGACTAGGCACTGGCGGCGTTTCAGGCGGCGGCCGATGCCGATGGCGGGCCTGGTGCTGGTGGTCGCGTTCGTCCTGCTGGCCCTGCTCGGCCCGCTGGTGACGGGCGACCCGGCGGCGCAGGACTACCTGGCCACGCTCGCACCCCCGTCGGGCGCGCACCCGATGGGCACCGACGACCTCGGCCGGGACGCCTTCGCCCGCATCGCGCACGGCGCCCAGGTCTCGCTGCAGGCGGGCGTGCTGTCCACGCTGCTGGCGATGGTGGTCGGCATCCCGATCGGGCTGGTCGCCGGCTTCTACCGGCGCTGGCTGGACCCGATCGTGATGCGGCTGGTGGACGTGACGCTGGCCTTCCCGTTCCTGGTGTTCGCGGTGGGCCTGGCGGCGATCATCGGGCCGTCGCTGAAGGGCGTCGTGCTGGCGCTGGGCTTCTCCCAGCTGCCCGCGATCATCCGGATCACCCGCGGCGAGGTGCTGGCCGTCAGGGAGATGGACTACGTGGCCGCGGCCATCGCCGACGGCGCGGGCGACGGGCACATCATCTTCCGTTACGTGCTGCCGAACTGCGCCAGCCCGCTCATCGTGCAGGCCACGGTGGCGATCCCGGCGGCGATCATCGGTGAGGCGACGCTGTCGTTCCTCGGGCTGGGCGTGCAGCCGCCGACCCCGTCGTGGGGCGTGATGCTGACGACCGCGCAGCAGTACCTGAGCGACGCGCCCTGGCTGGCGATCTGGCCCGGCCTGATGATCGCGCTGGCCACGCTCGGCTTCAACCTGCTCGGCGACGGCCTGCGTGACGTACTGGACCCGAGGAGCCACCGATGAGCCTGCTGGAGATCACCGACCTCAAGGTCGGCTTCGACACCGAGGACGGCCACGTCCAGGCGGTCAGGGACATCTCGCTCACCCTGGACGAGGGCGAGATCCTCGCCCTGTGCGGCGAGTCGGGCTGCGGCAAGTCGGTCACCGCGATGTCGATCCCCCGGCTGCTGCCGCCCGCGACGACGCGGCTGACCGGCTCGATCAGGCTGGACGGCCGCGAGCTGACCACGCTGCCCGAGCCGGAGATGCGGCAGGTGCGCGGCAAGACCGTCTCGGTCGTCTTCCAGGAGCCGATGACCTCGCTGAACCCGTCGTTCACGGTCGGCTACCAGATCACCGAGGTGCTGCGCCGGCACGAGAGGCTGTCGCGGCAGGCCGCGAACCAGCGGGCCGTGGAGCTGCTGGAGCTGGTCGGCATCCCCGCTCCGGTGCGCCGGATGAAGGAGTACCCGCACCAGCTGTCCGGCGGCATGCGGCAGCGGGTCATGATCGCCATCGCGGTGGCCTGCTCGCCGCGCGTGCTGATCGCCGACGAGCCGACGACGGCGCTCGACGTGACGATCCAGGCGGGCGTGCTGGACGTCTTCCGCGACCTGCGCGACCGGCTGGGCACCGCGATCATCCTCATCACGCACGACCTGGGCGTGGTCGCCGACATCGCCGACCGGGCCATGGTCATGTACGCGGGCCGCGCCGTCGAGCAGGCGCCCGTGGCCGAGCTGTTCGCCCGGCCGCGGCACCCGTACACGCTGGGGCTGATGAACGCCCTGCCCTCGGCCGCCGTCAACGGCCGGCTGGCGGAGATCCCCGGCATGGTGCCCTCGCCGCTGTCGGACCCCGACCAGTGCGCCTTCCACGACCGCTGCCGGTTCGCCCAGGACGACTGCCGGGCGTCCAGACCCCCGCTCGAACGCCAGGGCGACGACCACCTGGCGGCCTGCTTCCACCCCGGAGGTCAGTCGTGATCCTGCGGATCGACAACCTGGTCAAGCACTACGGCCCCGTCCGGGCGGTGGACGGCCTGTCGCTGGAGATCGGCGAGGGCGAGGTGCTCGGCCTGGTCGGCGAGTCGGGCAGCGGCAAGTCCACGGTCGGCAAGTGCGTGCTGCGCCTGACCGAGCCGACGGCGGGCACGATCGAGCTGGGCGGCAGGGACATCACACACCTGTCGCGCCGGGCGATGCGCCCGCTGCGCCGCGACGTGCACATGGTCTTCCAGGACCCGTTCTCCTCGCTCAACCCGCGCTTCACGATCGAGCGGATCGTGGCCGAGCCGCTGCTGCGGCACAAGGTCACCGACCGGCGCGAGGTGGCGGGCCGGGTGGCGGCGATGCTGGAGAAGGTCGGGCTGCGGCAGGAGATGCGCAAGCGGTTCCCGCACGAGCTGTCCGGCGGGCAGCGGCAGCGGGTGGGGCTGGCCAGGGCGCTGATCCTGGAGCCCAAGCTGGTCGTGGCGGACGAGCCGGTCTCGGCGCTGGACGTGTCCGTGCAGGCGTCGGTGCTCAACCTGATCACCGACCTGCAGCGGGACATGGGGTTCTCGTGCCTGTTCATCACGCATGACCTGTCGGTCGTGGAGTTCCTGGCCGACCGGATCGCGGTCATGTACCTGGGGAAGATCGTGGAGTCCGGCCCCACGGCCGAGATCTTCGCCGGGCCGCGGCATCCGTACACGCAGGCCCTGCTGTCGGCCGCGCCGGTGGCCGATCCGGCCAGGCAGCGGGAGCGGCGCCGGATCGTGCTCGGCGGCGACGTGCCGAGCCCGATGGACCCGCCGTCCGGCTGCCGCTTCCACACGCGGTGCCCGCTGGCCTACGACGAGTGCCGTACCTCCGAACCTCTGTTGAACGACCCGCGTGGCAGCGGTCACCCCGCCGCGTGCCACCTGGTAACGGCGGACCGCGTCCCCGACGCGGCCAAGTAAGGAGAGATCTTGTTCACCACCAGGCCCGAGCTGTCGGGCGACTTCGGCATGGTCGCCAGCACGCACTGGCTGGCCTCCGCCACCGGCATGGGCGTCCTGGAGCGCGGCGGCAACGCGTTCGACGCGGCGGTGGCCGCCGGGTTCGTGCTGCAGGTCGCGGAGCCGCATCTGAACGGCCCCGGCGGCGAGGTGCCGATCCTGTTGTGGAGCGAGGCCGAGCAGAAGGTGTCGGTGGTGTGCGGGCAGGGCGTGGCGCCCGCCGCGGCCACCATCGAGCGCTTCGCCGGGCTCGGCCTGGACGTCGTGCCCGGCACCGGCCTGCTCGCGGCGACCGTGCCGGGGGCGTTCGGCGGCTGGATGCTCATGCTGGAGCGCTGGGGCACCTGGTCGCTGGCCGACGTGCTGGCCCCGGCGATCCACTACGCCGAGCACGGCGTGCCGGTGCTGGAGCGCATCTCGGGCACGATCGGCTCGGTCGAGGAGCTGTTCCGGCAGGACTGGCCCACGTCGGCGGCCACGTGGCTGCCGGGCGGGAACGTTCCGAAGCCGGGCTCCAAGCTGGCCAACCCGGTGCTGGCCGCCACCTACCGGCGGCTGGTCGCCGAGGCCGAGGCCGCGTCGAGCACCCGCGAGGGCCAGCTCGCCGCCGCCAGGAAGGCGTGGTACGAGGGCTTCGTCGCCGAGGCGATCGCCGAGTTCAGCGCGACGACGGCGTGGCGCGACAGCTCGGGCGAGGTGCACGGCGGCCTGCTCACGGGCGACGACCTGGCCGGCTGGTCGGCGTCGGTGGAGGAGCCGCTGACCTTCGACTACCGCGGCTACACGGTGGCCAAGACGGGGCCGTGGGGCCAGGGGCCGGCGTTCCTGCAGCAGCTCGCCCTGCTCGACGGCTTCGACCTGGACGGGATGGACTTCCTCGGCGCCGACTACCTGCACACGGTGACGGAGGCCGCCAAGCTGGCCTTCGCCGACCGCGAGGCCTGGTACGGCGACACCGACGTGCCCATGGCCGACCTGCTGAGCCCGGCCTACAACGCCGAGCGGCGCACCCTGATCGGCGACCGGGCCAGCCTGGAGCTGCGGCCGGGATCGCCCGGCGGCCGGGCGCCCAGGCTGCCCGTCTTCCCCGACCCTGGCACCGCGAGCGACGCGCCCGGCCTGTCCGGCGCGCGCAAGCCCCAGGGCGTCGGCGAGCCCACGGTCGCCAAGGACGGCATGGTCAAGGGCGACACCTGCCACGTGGACGTCGTGGACCGCTTCGGCAACATGGTGTCGGCCACGCCCAGCGGCGGCTGGCTGCAGAGCTCCCCCACCATCCCGAAGCTGGGCTTCTGCCTGGGCACCCGGGCCCAGATGTTCTGGCTGCAGGAGGGAGTCGCCACCGCGCTGCGGCCCGGCGCGCGCCCGCGTACGACGCTGTCGCCGTCGTTCGCGCTCAGGGACGGCAAGCCGTGGCTGGCGTTCGGCACCCCCGGCGGCGACCAGCAGGACCAGTGGAGCCTGAACTTCTTCCTCGCGCTCGTCCACGGCAAGCTGAACCTCCAGGAGGCCATCGACGCCCCCATGTTCCACTCCGAGCACTTCCCCAGCTCGTTCTTCCCGCGCGGCTCCCGCCCCGGCGTCATGCACGTCGAGGACCGCATCGGGGAAGGCGTGGTGGCGGAGCTGCGCCGGCGCGGGCACGAGGTCGAGGTGCAGGGCCCGTGGTCGCTGGGCCGGCTGAGCGCGGTCGCCCGTGACGGCGCGTTCCTCAAGGCCGCCGCCAACCCGCGTGGCGCCCAGGGCTACGCCGCCGGCCGATGACCGACCTGCTCTTCCTGGTCGGTGCCGGCCTGCTGGCCGGTGTGGTGAACGCCCTGGCGGGCGGGGGGACGCTGATCTCGTTCCCCGCCCTCCTGGCGCTGGGTTACCCGGGCCTGACCGCCACCGTCACGAACGCGGTGGCGCTGTGGCCCGGCTATCTGGGGGGTGTGCTCGGCTACCGGGCCGAGCTGAAAGGGCAGAGGCGCCGGGCCGTCCTGCTGTCGGTCGCGGCGGTGCTGGGGGCCTGCGCGGGCAGCTCGCTGCTGCTGCTCACGCCGGGCAAGCTGTTCGAGTCGATGGTGCCGTGGCTGGTGGCCTTCGCCAGCCTCGCCCTGCTGGCGCAGCCGTGGCTGCGCAAGCTCATCGGCGGCGAGGCCGATGGCCGGACCAGCCGGATGGTGTACGCCGGGGTGTTCCTCGGCGGCTGTTACGGCGCCTACTTCAACGGCGGCATGGGCGTGGTGCTGCTGACCGTGCTCGGCCTGTTCCTGCACGACAACCTGCACCGGGTCAACGCCGTGCGGGCCGTGCTGTCGCTGGTCGTCAGCTCAGTCTCGGTCGTCGCGTTCTCCCTGTTCGGCCCCGTGGAGTGGACGGCCGCGGCGGTGATCGCGCCGGCCAGCCTGGTGGGCGGCTTCCTCGGCACCCGCCTGGCCAAGCTCATGCCCGCCAAGGTGCTGCGGGGCGTGGTCGTCGCGTTCGGCCTGGGGGTGGCCGTCGCGCTCGCCCTGCACTAGGCGACGGTCGCCTCGATGAGGTCGTCCACCACCTCTTCGAGGGCGTTCGCCTTCGCGTACGCGCGCCGCTGCCGCATCGCCCCCGAGCCCGAGCGCAGCAGCCGGTCGAGGCCCTCCTGGATGAACGTCAGGTCGCCGGCCTCGGCCAGCGCCGGGCGTACGTGCTCCAGGAGGCGCCCGGCCAGCACCGCCGCCGGCACGAGCGTGCCGTGCCGGACGTCGAGGCTGTCGCCCTGCAACCCGTCGCGGGCGGCCCGCCAGTAGGCGGCGCGCAGCACCTCGGCCGGAACGGGCAGCCCGCGGTCGCCGCGCGCGACGGCCCCCAGCGCGGTGACGACCAGCGCGCGGATGAGCCCGATCAGGGTGAGGCTGTCGGCCACGTCGAGCGGCACGTCGGCCACCCTGATCTCCACGGTGGGCAGGCGGGGCGACGGCCGGGTGTCCCAGTAGACGGTCTTGGGGTCGAGCAGCACGCCCGACTCGCCCAGCGCCCGCAGGGCCAGCTCGTACGCCCCGTACGACGGGAAGTACGGCGGCGCGCCGGAGACCGGCCACCGGCCCCAGCTGATCACCCTCCAGGAGGCGTAGCCGGTGTCACGGCCCACGAAGAACGGCGAGTTGGCGGCCAGCGCGATGAGCGTCGGCAGCCAGGGCCGCAGGTGGTTGCCCACGTAGACGGCGTGCTCGGGGTCGGGCACGTCGACGTGCACGTGCAGGGCGCAGATGCTGATCTCGTCCTGCAGCGCGCGGTAGAGCGTGCGGCCCTGGTGGTAGCGGACGTCGTCGGTGAGCGGCGGCGGCATGACGTTGCCGAGGACGGGGATGCCGCTGGCGACGACGGCCAGGCCGCACGAGCGGGCCGCGCCCGCCACCTCCTTGCGCGCGGCACGCAGTTGCGAGCCGAGCTCGCTCAGGTCGGCGGAGGGCGGCGTGCGGGCCTCCACCTGGAATCGGGTGATTTCGTGAACCACGTCCAGCATGTCCGTCGCGGCGGCCAGCACCTCGGCCGCCCGGGGAGTCACGTGGCGGGTGCGGGGATCGACGATGAGGTACTCCTCCTCGATCCCGATGAGCGGAACCATGCCCACACCTCGTTGGGGAGTCCAACCCTCCGTAGGGAGTTGTGCCCCTACCTCACCCCCCGGAAAACCCGGTTGTCAGAGGGTGAACTCCACGGGTCCGTAGAGTGCCTCCGGGGCGCGGGTGACCATCGCCCAGTAGCGGTCGCCGTACGACCAGTGCCACCACTCCGTCGGGTAGTTGACCAGGCCGGCGGGCTCCAGGGCGGCGGCGAGCAGCTTGCGGTGGGCGCGGGCGTCGTCGGAGATGTTCGGGGCGGCGGTGTAGCAGGCGCCGTCGCTCTGCTCCGGGTTGTCGTTGACCTCGGTGCCCATGTCGTACTCGGTGCCGTCGGGGGCGCACAGCGTCAGGTCCACGGCGGCGCCGGCGGTGTGCGGGGCCACCTCGACCGGGGAGACGTAACGGCTGGCGGCCACGTACGACTCCTCGGGCGTCAGGCCGGTCAGCGTGGCACGGTACTCGTCGAAGATCCTGCGCTGGGTCGCGACGGGCCGGTAGCCCTCGACGATCAGCAGGTGATAGCCGTCGGGCAACAGGCTCTCCGCGTGCTCCAGGCGCTGGAGCACCCCGGCCCGCAGGTGCGCGTAGGCGCCCTGCTCATCCGCCATGCGCGGGTCCACGCGCAGCCGCCCGCGCACGTCCGCGAGCGGTTCGCCGCTCTCCTGCACCGGGATCGAGGTCACGCGCGGGTCCGAGATCAGCACGACTTCGTTCGGGGACTGCCACATGGGCAAGAATTCTCACACAGTGTCGGAGAAGACCTGCTCCCGGGCCTGTTCCAGCGCGGCCACCAGGGCGCCGCGCAGCACGGGGTTGCCCGCGACCCTGGTGGTGACGACGGTGGGCCGGCTCGGGCACACGCGGGCCACGGCCTCCTGCACCTTCGCCGCCAGGCGCTCGCCACCCGCCCTGCCGATGTCGCCGCTGAGCACGATGAGGCCGGGGTCGAGCACGACGGTGACGGCGGCGGCGCCCAGGGCCAGCCGGGCCGCCACGGCGTCCAGGTACGCCTCGTCGCCGCCGCGTACCAGGTCGGGCACCGTGTGGCCGCTCACGCCGCGCTCGTCGGCCAGCCCGCGCAGGGCGTCGTGCCCCACCAGGCGCTGGAAGGAGCCCGTCTGCGGCCTCGTGACGTCGGACGGCAGCGGCTCGCCCGGGACGGGCAGCCAGCCGATCTCGCCGGCGCCGCCGGTGATGCCCCGGTGCAGCCGGCCGCCGAGCATGACGCCGAGCCCCTGGCCGACGCCGGCCCAGATGACCACGAAGTCGTCGTGGCCGACGGCGGCGCCGTGCCGGTGCTCGGCCAGGGCGACGAGGTTGACGTCGTTCTCGATGGTCACGGAGGCGCCCAGCGTCTCGCGCAGGCTGGCCAGCACGCCGACGTGCCAGGCGGGCAGGTCCACCGAGATGCGCACGTCGCCGGTGGCGGGGTCGACGACGCCTCTCGTACCGATGACGAACGCCCGCAGTTGCGACAGGCTGACGTTGGCGGCGTCGCACGCCCGCTGGACGGCGGCGTGCACCGCCTTGACCGGATCGCGACCGTCGGAGGGATTGACGGTGATCTCGACCACGACCCTGCCTGTGATGTCCGCCACACCCACCGTGAGGCTTTCGGGCAGCACCTCCAGCCCGGCGACGTACGCGCTCGACGGGACCACGGCGTACAGGGCGGCGTGCGGCCCCCTGCCTCCGGCGCGCTCGCCTGCGACCTCCACGAGCCCCCGCTCCTCCAGGCGCGCGAGGAGCTGACCTGCGGTTACCTTGGAGAGCCCGGTCCGCTCACCGAGCTCGGCACGGGTGAGAGGGCCGTTCCCGAGGAGCAGTTCGAGTGCCGCGCGGTCGTTCAGCCGGCGTAGCAACCGGGGGGTTCCCGGGTCTCGGCTCATCGGCGCACCCTTCTCGTCACGATCGGCTAACGAGCGTTTCTTTTAAGAAAGTTTCTTGTTAGTTTACCAGCATCGTTCGGATTTGACGATCAGCCTGGTGCGGACCGTAGGCCGGCACCCGGGAAGGGAGAACCCTGTGAGGATCGCGAAGATCACAGCCACCACGGTCACCGCGGCCGCCCTGGCCCTGGGCCTGGCAGCCTGTGGCTCCGGTGGCTCTGGCGAACAACCCCCCACGTCCTCACCCAGCGGCGCCGCCGCCTCCGGCCCCAAGTACGCGGGCAAGACGCTCAGCGTGTGGCGGCTCGGCGACAGCAACCCGGCCGCGGCCAAGTACATGGAGGAGCTGAACGCCGAGTTCACCAAGCAGACCGGCGCGCAGGTCAAGCTGGAGTGGATCCCGTGGCCGCAGGTCGCGGACAAGTTCGCCGCCGCCGCCACCGGCACCGGCCCGGACGTGACCGAGATCGGCAACGACCAGGTGCCGATGTGGCAGAGCCAGGACGCGCTCACGCCCATCACCGACATCGCCCGCGAGGGCGACCGGGCGCAGATCCCCCAGAACCTCTACGGCTACGAGACCGTGGACAACGAGATCTACGCGGTGCCGTGGGGCGCGGGGGCCCGCGCGGTGCTCTACCGCAAGGACTGGTTCGAAGACCTCAAGATCGAGGTCCCGAAGACCTGGGACGAGCTCGTCGCCGCCGCCAAGAAGATCCAGGCCGAGAAGAAGGGCGTGGACGGCTTCGCCTTCAACGGCGGCTCCGACGCCAACCACCTGCTGGCCGCGTTCGCCTGGTCCGAAGGCGGCGACTACGCCGTCAAGGAAGGCGACAAGTGGGTCGGCAAGCTCACCGAGCCCGGCTTCCAGAAGGGCTTCGCCACCTACACCGGCCTCGTCCAGGACGGCCTGTCCAGCAAGGCGAACCTGACGCTCAACACCGTGGACATCCGCAAGCGCTTCGCCAACGACAAGGTCGCGATGTACCTCACCGCCGCCTGGGACCTGGCCGGCATCGAGGAGGACTCCAAGGGCAAGCTGAAGGGCGACAAGCTCGGCTTCTTCCCGCTGCCCGCCAAGACCGGCGGCGTCGCCGCCTCCTTCTTCGGCGGCAACGACATCGCGCTGTGGGGCACCACCCAGCAGGCCGAGCTGGGCAAGGAGTACATCAAGCTGGCCACCAGCAAGACCTGGGCCGACCGGTACGCCAAGGAAGGCGGCCTGCTGCCCGTCTACCCCGACACCCTCCAGTCGATGAACGAGGACCCGGCGCAGGGCGCGTTCGCCCAGGCCTTCGCCAAGGCCAGGGCCTTCCCCGCCGACCCCAACTGGTCCGAGGCCGACGCCACCAAGGCCGTGCTGCAGAACGCGGCCCGCGCCGTCATCGAGGGCAAGAAGGACGCCAACACCGCCCTCGCCGACGCCAACAAGGAACTCGAAGAGATCCTGAACCAGTAGCGATGGCCAACACCTCAACGGTCGCCCGGGGCGCAGGCTCCTCCCCCGCCCCGGGGCACCGGCGCAACAAGAGCGGCCGGGCCGCGCGCCCCAGCGGGATGCCGAACTGGAGCATCCCGTACCTCCTGCTCGTCCCCGGCCTGCTCGTCATCGCGGGCCTCCTGCTGTACCCGATGTTCCAGCTCGCCGTCATGGCCTTCCAGAAGGTCGGCCTGGCGCAGATCAGGGGCACCAGGCCGGCCGAATGGGTGGGCACGGAGAACTTCCAGAAGATCCTCGACAACGAGATCTTCTGGTCGGCGCTGCGCAACACCGTGGCCTTCGCCGCCGTCGCCGTCAGCCTCACGCTGATCGTCGGCACCGCCGTGGGCGTGCTGCTGAACAAGCTCGGCAAGAAGATGTCGCTGTTCGTGGTCATCGGCTGCATGTTCGCCTGGGCCGTGCCCCCCGTCGCGCAGGGCGTCATCTGGCGCTCCCTCTTCGACGCCGAGTCCGGCATCGTCAACTGGGCGCTCAACCTGCTGCCCGACTGGCTCGCCGCCCCGCCCGCCGGCCAGGAGAGCTGGACCGGCACCCCCTGGCTCAACGACACCATCCCCCTCTACATCGCGCTGACCGTGTGTGTGGTGTGGGCGGGCTTCCCGTTCATCGCGGTCTCGGTGCTGGCCGGCCTCAAGGGCATCCCCGCCGAGCTGTACGAGGCCGCCAAGGTCGACGGCTCCGGCGCGTGGCACACGTTCAGGAAGATCACCCTGCCCATGCTGAAGCCGGTCTTCGCCGTGCTGACGGTCCTGTCGATCATCTGGGACTTCAAGTGCTTCAGCCAGCTGTACGTGCTCATGAACGGCCCCACCAACCGTGACGGCTTCAACCTGTCGATGTACGCCGTCGCCGAGGCCTTCAAACCGCCGCAGAAGCTCGGCACCGGCGCGGCCATCTCCGTCGTGCTGACGATCATCCTGCTGATCATCACCGTCGTGTACGTCAGGCAGATCGTGAAGCAGGAGGAGATGTGACCCCCCTCGCCCGCAAGAGACTCGGCAAGGTCCTCCTGAACGCGGCCGGCGTCCTGGTCTTCCTGTACGCGGTCTTCCCCGTGTACTGGATGATCTCCACCGGCTTCAAGGAGAACGACCAGATCTTCACCACGGACTTCATCCCGTTCCCCACACACTTCACCTTCGACCACTTCGCGCGGGTGCTCACCGAAGGCGTGGCGAACAACTCGATCTGGCTCTACATGCGCAACAGCGCCATCGTGGCGCTCGGCACCGTGCTCATCGGCTCGGCGTTCGCGCTGCTGTCGGCCACCGCCATCGCCCGCTTCCGGTTCAAAGGACGCACGACGTTCCTGATCCTGCTGCTCGTCGTGCAGATGCTGCCGGCCGAGGGCCTGCTCATCCCGCTCTACATGATGGTCAAGCGGGTCGGGCTGGGCGACCAGCTCATCGGCCTCATCATCACCCAGGTCGCGCTGACGCTGCCGTTCGCCGTGTGGATGCTGCGCACGTTCGTCGCCGCCGTGCCCAAGACGCTGGAAGAGGCCGCCTGGATCGACGGGGCCGGGCGCATGACGACCTTCTGGAAGGTGCTCTTCCCGCTGGTCGCGCCCGGGCTCGTGGCCACCAGCATCTTCTCGTTCATCACCGCCTGGAACGACCTCGTCTTCGCCCTGTACCTCATGTCGGGGAGCGAGGGATACACGATGCCCGTCGCCCTGCAGTACTTCTTCGGGCAGAAGGGCGTCGACTGGGGCGCCATCATGGCCGGCTCGACGCTGATGACCGTCCCCGTCGTCATCTTCTTCCTGCTGGTGCAACGCCGCATGGTCGCCGGCCTCACCGCCGGCGCCGTGAAGGGCTGACGACCTCCCGCGTACGGTGCCGCCCGGCACCGTACTCCACCATGCCTTGACAACGATGAGGAGCCATGAGTCAGAGTGATCGGGGGCTGCGCCGACTCGCGGCCGGCACACTGCTCGTCGCCTTCCAGGGCACCACGGCGCCCGACTGGGTGCTGCGCGAGCTGGAGCACGGCCTCGGCGGCGTGACGCTCTTCGGCTTCAACGTGGCCGACCCCGCCCAGGTGCTCCGCCTGACCACCGCGCTGAGGGGAGCCGGTGAGCCCGTCATCTCGCTCGACGAGGAAGGCGGGGACGTGACGCGGCTCGCCTACCACGTCGGCAGCCCGTACCCCGGGAACGCGGCGCTGGGAGCCGTCGACGACGTCGATCTCACCCGCAACGTCTACCGGGCCATCGGCTCCGAGCTGGCCGCCTGCGGCATCAACCTCGACATGGCGCCCAGCGCCGACGTCAACACCGAGGCCGACAACCCCGTCATCGGCACCCGATCCTTCGGCGCCGAGCCCGGCCTGGTCGCCCGGCACACCGTCGCCGCCGTCGAAGGCCTCCAGTCCGTCCGCGTCGCCGCCTGCGTCAAGCACTTCCCCGGCCACGGCGCCACCCGCGTGGACTCCCACCTCGCCGTCCCCGTCGTCGACGTCGGCCTCGACGTCCTGCGGGAACGCGAGCTGGCGCCCTTCCGCGCCGCCATCGGCGCCGGCGCCAAGTCGGTGATGACCGCGCACGTCGCGGTGCCCGCCGTGACGGGCCCCACGCCCGCCACCCTGTCCGGCGCCGCCCTGACCGGGCTCCTCAGGGGCGAGCTCGGCTACGACGGCGTGGTCATCACCGACGCGCTCGACATGCACGCCATCACCAGGAGCGTCGGCCTCGCCGGCGGCGCCGTGCTCACCCTCGCCGCCGGCTCCGACCTGCTGTGCCTCGGCCCGCTGCCCACCTACGACGACGTCCAGGCCATCATCGCCGAGATCGTCACCGCCGTCCGCGAGAACCGCCTGCCCGCCGCCCGCCTGGAGGAGGCCGCCGCCCGCGTCACCGCCCTGCGCGCCTGGGCCGCCACACCACCCCAGGTCACCGCCGAGCCGAACGGCATCGGCCTGCACGCCGCCCGCCGCGCCGTCCGCCTCACCGGCTCCGCCGCCCCCCTCGTCCGGCCCCTCGTCATCGAGGTCGACACCCCGCCGACCATCGCCGTGGGCGACGTGCCGTGGGGCGTCGGCCCCTGGCTCCCGGACGCCGAGATCGTCCGCGTCAAACCCGCCACCGCCGACGCCCCCGCCCTCCTCGCCAAGGCCGCCGGCCGCTCCCTGGTGGTGGTCGTCAAGGACGCCCACCGCCACCACGAAAGCCAGGCCCTGGTCACCGCCCTGGTCTCGGCCCGCCCGGACACGACGGTCATCGAAATGGGCCTGCCGGTGTGGCGCCCGGAGAGCGCCGCCTACATCGCCACGTACGGCGCCGCCCGCGCCAACGCCCAGGCCGCCGTCGAACTCCTCACCGCCTGACACGACGACGCTTGGTTCGGCGCACGTGCGCACCCTCTCCCGCCCAACACCCGCGCACGTGCGCCGCCGCACGCCTCCCGTTTCCAGCGCGCCTTCCGGTGCCAGCGGCGCTGCACCGCCCGGCACGCCGGCACCGCACCGCCACGCGCGCCTCCAGTGCCCGGCGACGCTGCACAGCCGGTGCACCAGCGCTGCGCCGCAACGCGCCCCTTCCCGTTCCCAGCGGCGCTGCGCCGCCACGCGCGGCTTCCCTCGCACGGCGCCACTGCACCGCCCCACGCGTAGCAGCCCTGCGCACCCAGGCGGCGCCCTCCCGTTCCCCCTGAGACCGGGCCGCCAGGCGCGCCGGCGCTGCGCCGCCACGCGCCTTCAGTGCCCGACGACGCTGCACCGCCACGCGCACCTTCCCGTGCCCGGCGACGCTCCACCGCCGGTGCGCCGACGCTGCGCCGCCACGCGCGCCTTCCCGCTCCCGGCGACGCTGTGCCGCGCGGCGCGGCTTCCCGTTCCCAGCGGCACCGCGCCGCCAGGCGCGTGCCTCCCTCCACTTCCCCCAAAAGGACCCCAGCCGGAGTATGGCGGGAGAGTCTCAGGGGGTCAGCAGTTCCTCGCGGGCCTGGTCGAGGGCCGCCAGCACGGCCCCGCGCAGCACGGGGTTCTTGTCCGTGACCGTCGTGGTGACGACCTGCGGCCGGACCGGGCAGATGCGGGCCACCGCCTCCTCCACCCGGGACGCCAGCGCCGCCCCGCCGGCGTGCCCGACCTCCCCGGCCAGCACGACGAGCCCGGGGTCGAGGATGACGCACACCGCCGCGACCCCCAGGGCGAGCCGCCGCGCGACCTCGTCCAGCAGGGCCTCGCCTTCGGCCCCGGCCGCCACGGCGACCTTGACGCATTCGCTGGCGCTCCCGGCGGCGAAGCCGTACCCCTGGGCCAGCTCGGTCACCGCTTCGGCGCTGACGAGCGACTGGAGCCCGCCGGCCAGGGAGGGCAGCCGCCCGGGCAGCGTACGGATGTCTTCGGGCAGCGGCACCCCGGGCACGGGCAGGTAGCCGATCTCGCCGGCGCTGCCGGAGCGGCCGCGGTGCAGCTTGCCGCCGAGGGTGACGGCCAGCCCGAGCCCGCGGCTGGCCCACAGGAGCACGAAGTCGTCGACTCCTTGGGCGGCTCCGTCGGCGCGTTCGGCGATGGCGGCGAGGTTGACGTCGTTCTCGATGGTGACCTGGCGGCGCAGGTCTCCGGCGAGGGCTTGGTGGATGCCTTCGTGCCAGCCGGGCAGGTCGAAGGAGAAGCGGATGTCGCCGCTGCGCGGGTCGACGACGCCGGGGGTGCCGATGACGACGCCGCGCAGCTTGGACAGGCTGATTTTGGCGCTGCGGCACGCTTTGACGATGGCGCCGTGCACGATGGGGACGGGGTCGTCGTGGCCGTCGGGGTCGACGGTGATCTCGGCGATGGTGTTGCCGTGGATGTCGGCGACGGCTGTGGAGATCAGGTCGGGCCCGACTTCGAGTCCGGCGACGTACGCGCTGGAGGGGATGACGGAGTAGAGGGCCGCGTTGGGCCCGCGCCCGCCGGCCTGCGTGCCGACGACTTCGACGAGCCCGCGCTCTTCGAGCCTGGCCAGCGTCTGGGAGGCCGTGACCTTGGACAGACCGGTCAGGTTGCCGATCTGCCCCCGTGTCATGGGGCCGGTCGCCAGCAGCAGCTCCAGCGCGGCCCGGTCGTTGATCTCCCTGAGCAGTCTGGGCACACCAGGGCGTCGCTCCACGCTGAATCCCACCGTCAAATCGAAAAGGTTGTTGGAAGTTTAGCGCTCCGTCTCCTGCCTGGTGTGAACGCCGATTTCGCACCCGACGGAAACGGATCTTGCGCTCATTCTGGCAGGCTTGCGCGTAACCAGTGTTGACCAGGAGGGATAATCGAGAACATGCGCCTATCCGCTCGTGTCGACTACGCCCTCCGAGCCGCCGCTGAACTGGCCGCAGCCGGTGCAGGCCCGACTACTGTGGGCGAGCTCGCCAAGGAGCAGGACATGCCGCCCAAATACCTGGAGAACATTCTGCTGCAGATGCGCCGCGCCGGGCTCGTGCGCGGGCAGCGCGGGCCGGAGGGCGGCTACGTGCTGGCCCGGCCGGCTTCCGACATCTCGCTGGCCGACGTGATCCGCGCCGTGGACGGCCCGCTGGCCAACGTGCGCGGCGAGCGGCCGGAGCACGTCGGCTACCGGGGGCCGGCGGAGTCTCTGCAGCAGGTGTGGATCGCGTTGCGGGCCACTGAGCGGTCGATCCTGGAGGAGGTCACGCTCGAGCAGGTCTCGTCGGGCGCGCTGCCGGAGCGCATCCGCCAGCTCGCCTCCGACCCCGCCGCCTGGGACTGATCCGACCTCACCCAGCACGTCAGCCCGGTACGGGCCCGCCCAGCGCGTACGCGACGCCGGCGTCCAGCTCGGCCTGCCGTCCCACCTGGAAGGCTCGGGTGTAGTCGCGGTCGCCGAGGGCGCCGCGCACCTGCTCCTCGCAGGCCCGCCGGACGGCGACGAGGGCGGGCAGGCCGGCCTGCTGCGTGCCCACGACGTCCCAGATCTGGTGGGCCAGCCCGAGCATGTGGGCGGCCCGCTCCTCCTGCCCCACCGCCATGGCCGCGGGGGCGAGCACGTCGATGGCCAGCGCCATCCCGGTGCTGTCGTTCAGCCGCCACTTGACCTCCAGCGCCGCCTGCGCGTACGCCAGCGCCTTCGACGCCCGCCCGTACGCCAGCTCGGCCTGGGCGCGCAGGACGTCGGCGTAGGCGCGCTGCCAGCGCTCGCCGTTGCGGTCGCAGAGCGTGCGCAGCCGTTCCAGCGCGGCGATGGCCTCGTCGAGCCTGCCGGTGGCGGTGCACGTGAGGCTGTAGGCGTTCAGTGAGAGCAGCGTCGGGCAGAGCAGGACGTCGTGCTCGGCCTCGTCGAGCAGCCCCTGGGCCAGCTCGGCGACGCGCGCGTGGTCGCCCGTGACGACCGCCACGGACATGTGGGCGCTGCGCGCCATGACGGCCGCCTCGACGTCGCCCTGCCGCTCGGCCTGGGCCGAGCACTCGGCCGCCAGCTCCGCCCCGCGCACCGCTTCGCCCTGGAGCAGCATGATGACGCTGCAGGCCCACAACGCCTTGGTACGGGCCGGCGACGGCTGGCGGTCCTGGGCCAGGGCCCGTTCGAGGTAGTGTTGCCCCTCCTTGTGGAAGCCGCAGGGATACCAGAAGAACCACAGGGCGGAGGCCAGCTCCATCGCGATGTGCCCTTCGGGCCGCGCGAGGGCGAACTGCAGGGCCGCGCGCAGGTTGTCGTGCTCGGCGGTCATGCGGTCGTACCAGGCGTACTGGTCGGGCCCCATCCACTGGGCGTCGCCCTCCCTGGCCAGCGCCAGGTAGTAGTCGCGGTGCCGGCGCCGGACGCGTTCGTCCTGGCCGAGGTCCTTCAGCCAGATGGCGCCGAACTCGCGGATGGTGTCGAGCATCCGGTAGCGGTCGCCGGCCCCGGTCGGCTCCCAGATGAGGATCGACTTGTCGGCGAGCGATTCGAGCAGTTGCGGGATCTGCCAGCTCGGCAGCCGGTCGTCGGCGCAGACCTGCTTGACGGCGGCCGGGTCGATGCTGCCGGCGAAGACGGAGGCGCGCGCCCACAGCAGCCGCTCGGCGGGGGTGCAGAGCTGGTGGCTCCAGCCGATCGCGGTGCGCAGGGCCTGGTGCCAGGGCGGGTCGGCGTCGTACACCTGGTGCTCGGTCGTGCCGAGCACGGTGAAGCGGTCGTCCAGCCGCTCGGCCAGCCGGTCGGGGGTCAGCTCGCGCAGCCGGGCGGCGGCCAGCTCGATGGCGAGCGGCAGCCCTTCGAGCCGCCGGCACACCCGCATGAGGGCGCCGCGGTTGCGCTCGTCGATCGCGAAGCCGGGCACCGTGGCGGCGGCGCGGTCGAGGAGCAGCTCCACCGCGTCGCCCTCCTGCCAGTCGTCGCCCTCGGGCACCGGCAGCGGCTCCACGCCGAGGACCCGCTCCTCGGCGCAGCCGAGCGGCCTGCGGCTGGTGGCCAGGACGCGGAGCTTCGGCGCCGCGGCGAGCAGCGTCTTGGCCGCCGCCGCGCACGTCTGGGTGAGGTGCTCGCAGGTGTCGAGCACGAGCAGGAGCTCCCGGTCGGCGAGGTAGTCGGCCAGCACCTCGGTGACCGGCCGGGCGCTCTGGTCGCTCAGCGGCAGCGCCTCGGCGATCGCGTACGGCAACGCGCTGCCCTCCACCAGCGGCGACAGCGCGACCAGCCACACCCCGTCGGCGAACTCCGCCCGCAGCTCGGCGGCGGCCCGCAGGGCGATCCTGGTCTTCCCGACCCCGGCCACGCCGGTGACCGTCACCAGCCGGGACCGGCCCAGCAGCGCCCGGACGCCGTCCACCTCCTCGCGGCGACCGATCAGTCTCGTGCTCTCGCTGGGGAGGTTTCCCTGCCACTGGCTGACTTGCATGATCGTCACCTCACAGGACTCGGCCTGCCCCACAGTTTGCCGGAATCGCTCCCGCACCGTCACTAAAAGTGAGAAGGTGACTACTCGCGATCGCAACCACCCGAGGGGGCGTCATCCCGCGGCAAATCCTCTCCAGGCACCAGCGCCGGTTGCTGCCCGCGCTGCTGGCGACCGAGGTGCTGGTCGCCCTGGCGGACGCCGCGTACGCCACGGTCTCGCTGTCCGGGTTGCTGCTGGCGGGGCCGATGGTCGCGGCCCAGTTGCTGACCGTACGCGGCACCGTCGTGGCCGCCGCCACGTCGCTGGCGCTGGCCCTGGCGCTGCCCGCGCTCGACGAGGGCTCCGACCTGCCACACCACCTCGTGCGGGCGCTGATCGTGGTCACCGGCGGCCTGTGGGCGTACGCGACGGCCCGCACCCACGCCCGACACCGGGCCGAGCTGGCCCGCATGACCCGCATCGCGGAGTGGGCCATGATCCCGGCGCTCCCTCCCGAGCTGGGCGGGGTCAGCCTGGCGGCGCACACCCGTTCGTCGGCCGACGGCGGCCGCATCGGCGGCGACCTGCACGACGCCGTCGCCACGCCGACCGGCCTGCGCCTGATCATCGGCGACGTCAAGGGCCACGGCCTCGACGCCGCGCATCTCAGCGCCACCGTGCTGGCGGCCTTCCGGCGCACCGCGGCCACCGCGCCCGACCTGGCCGCCCTGGCACTCGACCTCGACGCCCGCATCTCCCCCGGCCTCGGGCCGGAGGACTTCGTGACCGTGCTGCTGGCCGAGTTCGTGCCGGGCGGGGTGCTGCTGGTCAACTGCGGTCATCCCGCGCCCGTCCGCGTGGACAGCCGCCTGCGGGCGCTGCACCCGCCCCGCCCGTGCCGCCCGCTCGGCCTGTTCCCCGAGCCGTACGTGTGGCGCGTCCGGCTGCTGCACTCTGACCGCCTGCTCCTCTACACCGACGGCCTGACCGAGGCGCGCAACGGCGAGGGCGCAGGGCTGCCGTTCGACGCGCACCTGCACGAGGCGCTGACGCAGGCGACGCTGGAGGAGTCGCTGCGCGAGGTCCTCGGCCTGCTGCGCCGCCACACGGGCGACGCGGGCACGCCCCAGGGGGATGACCTGACGCTGATCCTGGCCCAGCCCGTCCTGGTGCGGGACGCGCCCACCCCCGCGCCGATCAGGGAGGACCGGCACAGCCTCGACTGACACACCCGGCCGCTTTCTCGAATGCCGGCGGAAACACCCTCTTAAACTGGGTGAATGCCCGAAGGAGACGCCGTTTACCGCACCGCCGCGCGGCTCAGGGGCGCGCTGGACGGTCACATCCTGACCAGGTCGGACTTCCGCGTGCCCCGGTACGCCACGTCCGACCTCACCGGCCGCCGCGTGCTGACCACGCTCTCCCGGGGCAAGCACCTGCTCACGCGGGTGGAGGGCGAGCTGACCGTGCACACGCACCTGCGCATGGAGGGGCGCTGGCAGGTCTCGGCGGCGGGCAGCCGGGTCCCGCCCGGCGACCAGGTGCGGCTGATCCTGGCCAACGAGCGGTGGCAGGCGGTCGGCATCAGGCTCGGGATGGTGGATCTCGTCCGGACGGGGGACGAGGCGCGCCTGGTGGGTCACCTGGGGCCGGATCTGCTCGGCGCGGACTGGGACCCGGATGAGGCCGTGCGAAGGCTACGAGGGGCGCCCGACAGGACCATCGGGGAGGCGCTGCTCGATCAGCGCAACCTGGCGGGGATCGGCACGATCTATCGCGCCGAGACCCTGTTCCTGCGCGGGATCTGGCCGTGGAAGAAGGTCGGGGAGATCGAGGATCTCGAGGGGCTCGTGTCGCTGGCCCAGCGGCTGCTGGACGCGAACAAAGGACATGCGGACACGGTGACGACAGGTGATCGCCGGCCAGGCAACCAGACCTGGGTCTACGGCAGGGCAGGCAGGCCCTGTCGCCGATGCGGCACCCGCATCAGCCGCGGGGAGATGGGGGCGCAGCCACAGGAACGGCTGATCCTGTGGTGTGCGGGCTGCCAGCCGCGTTAGGCAGCCACCATGTCCTTGACTTCGGGGAAGACGGAGTCGGAGATCGACCCGGGAACCGTCTCGCCGAGAGGCAGACGCTCGTGCTCGGGCACGTCGGCAAGCACAGGGGTGGCCTGGAGCTCCGCCAGCGCGAACTGGTCGGACACCTCACGCAACACCTGCGAAAGCGGCACACCGAGCGCGCCGCAGATCGACGCGAGCAGCTCGGACGATGCCTCCTTCTGGCCGCGCTCCACCTCGGACAGGTAGCCGAGTGAGACACGGGCCAGCGTGGACACCTCGCGTAGCGTGCGCCCCTGCCGCACCCGCAGCCGCCTCAGCACGTCTCCGAGCAGCTGACGCAGCAAAATCATCTGTCGCTCCCTCCCCGGCGTGGATGTCTTCACCACGCCCCGCGCGATCGGATCGTGCCGCACTTTGGTCTTCTTAGCTTCGTACATACTCCTCGCCGTCATCATCGGGCGTCGCCGCCCCTGGCCCGCCGCTCGTGGCTCGTTGCGCGACTCATCAGGCCCGCCTGCCGGGCGCTCGGTGCTTGCAGTTGGCTCACGGACCTCACTCACAGCTCCACCGTACCCGTATCCACCGACACCGCGTCAGACCGCGCATCGCATGTTCGCTCGGGACGTAACACGGTAATCACCCGGAATGTTCCCCTATGTTCGCCTTCAGCACACCTGACAGGAGATCGACTGCCTCGTCCACCGTCTCTACCCTGATACGTTCGCGCGACCCTTCCAGTCTCAATTCCCGGGACCAAATCTTCCCGCCAGGCCCGGAAACAGCCACGTGCACCGTGCCCACCGGCTTTCCGTCCTGTGGCTCCGGCCCCGCCACGCCCGTCACGGCCACCCCGTACGTGGCGCCACAGACCCGCGCGACCCCCGCGGCCATCGCGGCGGCCACATCGGCGTGCACGGCCCCCTCGCGCGCAAGCAGGTCCGCCGGCACCCCCAGCAACTCGTGCTTGAGCTCGGTCGCGTAGGAGACGACACCGCCCCGGAACGCCTGGGACGCCCCCGACACCGACGTGATGGTCGCCCCGATGAGCCCGCCCGTGAGCGACTCGGCCACCGCGACCGTCGCCCCCTGGGCCACCAGCATCCTCAACATCCCGGCCGTGTCCGGCATCGATCACTCCCCGCGCGCCTGCCTGGCCACCTGACGCAGCTTCACTGCTCTGACGATGTAGTCGGCCCCCGTGACCACGGTGACCACGACCGCCCCGCCCATCACCACCCACCGGACCGGGCCCGGCACGAAGGGCAGGAGGTAGAGGACGATGGCGGCGATCTGCAGCACGGTCTTGACCTTGCCGCCGTAGCTGGCCGGGATGACCGCGTGCCGCAGCAGCACGAGCCTGAGCACCGTGATGCCGAGCTCTCTGCCCAGGATCACCCCCGTGACCCACCAGGGCAGCTCGCCGAGGATCGACAGGCACACCAGCGCGGCCCCGGTGAGCGCCTTGTCGGCGATCGGGTCGGCGATCTTGCCGAAGTCGGTGATGAGGCCGTAGCGCCTGGCCAGCTCCCCGTCGAGGTGATCGGTGATCGAGGCCACGGCGAAGACCGCCAGCGCGGTCACCCGCCAGCCCGTGCCCGGCAGGAAGAGGCAGACGACGAAGAAGGGGACGAGCGCCAACCGGAGGACCGTGAGGACGTTGGCGATGTTCCACGGGCTTACCACGCGGCGCTCGTCCCTTTTCATGGACCGCCGGCCTTGATGCGCGCGATCAGGTCGACCCCTTCGGCGTCGACCACGTGCGCGCGGACGATCTGACCCTTGACCAGGCCGATGCCCTGCACCGTGACGGAGCCGTCGACCTCGGGCCCCTGGTGCGCCGCACGGCCCTCGTAGCCGCCGTCGCCGAGGTCGTCGTCGATCAGCACGTCGACCTCGGTGCCGATGCGCTCCTCCGCCCGCTGGGCGGTCAGCTCCTCGGCCAGCTCGGTCAGCACGCGCACGCGCTCGTCGATGACCTCCTGGTCGAGCTTGCCGGGCAGCTTGGCCGCCTCGGTGCCGTCCTCGTCGGAGTAGCCGAACACGCCGATGACGTCGAGCCTGGCCTCCTCCAGGAACCCGACCAGCTCGCCGAACTCCTCCTCGGTCTCGCCGGGGAAGCCCACGATGAAGTTGGAGCGCACGCCCGCCTCCGGGGCGCGCTCGCGGATGGTCTCCAGCAGCCCCAGGAAGCGCTCGGGGTCGCCGAAGCGGCGCATCCGGCGCAGCACGGTGCCGCTGGCGTGCTGGAAGGACAGGTCGAAGTAGGGGGCGACGCCCTCGGTGGCGCAGATGACGTCGATCAGGCCCGGGCGCAGCTCGGCGGGCTGCAGGTAGCTGACCCGCACCCGCTCGATGCCCTCGACGGCGGCGAGCTGCGGCAGCAGCTTCTCCAGCGCCCGCAGGTCGCCCAGGTCCTTGCCGTAGGACGTGGAGTTCTCGCTGACCAGGACGAGCTCGCGCACGCCCCGGTGGGCCAGCCAGTCGGCCTCGGCGAGCAGCTCGTCGGGCCGGCGCGAGACGTAGGAGCCGCGGAAGGCCGGGATGGCGCAGAACGTGCAGCGCCGGTCGCAGCCGGAGGCCAGCTTGAGCGAGGCCACCGGGCTCTCGTCGAGCCGTTTGCGCAGCACGCGCGGCCCGCTGGCGGGCGCCAGGCCCTCCGGCAGGTCGCCGTGGCCGGGGATGCTGGCCTTGGGCGCGGCGGCCCGGTCGACCGGCGAGATGGGCAGCAGGGTGCGGCGGTCGCGGGGCGTGTGCGGCTTCAGCGGCCGGTCGGCGAGCACGTCGTCGAGGCGGTCACCGATCTCGGCGTAGTCGTCGAAGGAGATGACCGCGCTGGCCTCGGGCAGGGCCTCGGCGAGCTCGTTGCCATAGCGCTCGGCCATGCAGCCCGCCGCCACCACCTTCACGCCGGTGTCGGCGGCGGCCAGGAGCGTGTCGATGGAATCTTTCTTGGCCGAGTCAATGAAGCCACACGTGTTGACGACGACGACGTCGGGGTCGTCGTCGCCCAGCTGCCAGCCGGCAGCCTCGAGTCGCGCGGCCAGCTCCTCGGAGTCGACCTCGTTGCGTGCGCAGCCCAGAGTGATCAGCGATGCGGTTCGGCGGGATGACATGGTGAACACTACGGTATCGGGAGTTGGCCACCACCCGATGCACGGGCTCCCTCAGGTGACTACCGCGACTGCGGTTTGGGCGGCCCGAACGAGCGCCGCACCACGTCTCCCCGGCCGCCGAGACCCTTCACTTTCTTGCCGTTGACGTGCACCGTCACCGCTCCGGCGTCGCCCAGCAGCACGTTGAGCTTCTCGGGCGCGCGCCACGTGGAGGTCTTGCCCGCCTTGAGCGTGCCCGCGAACAGCTTGTGCCCCTCGGCGTCGTGCAGGCTCACGTACGACGACCGCTTCGCCTTGATACGCACCGTAACGGTGTTCTTGGCCGACGTCTTGGACGGCGTCGGCTTCGGCGTCTCGGTGATGGGCGTGTTCGGCGGGACGCTGGGCCGGGCCGAGGCGGCGCGCACGTCGCCCGTGCGCACCTGGTCGCTGGCGCCGCCCATCACCCGCATCATGCCGAAGACGACCACGATGGCCAGGGCCACGCCGAGCGCCATCGTCCAGTTGGGCCCGCGCCGCTCCGGCAGGTGGATCTTGCGATCGGCCTGGAACACGGCCGAGGCCGGCATGGGCTGCGGCGGCCCGCCGTACTGCTGGTCGTAGAGATGGACCGTGGCCTCCGGATCGAGGCCCACGGCCCTCGACACGGCCCGGACGTGGCCCCTGGCATAGAAGGCGCCCCCGCACTGGCCGTAGTCGTCCTGCTCCATGCAATGGATCATGGCCTCGCGAATTCGGGTGGCCGCGCTCACCTGCGCGACCGTCAGCCCGGCCGTCTGCCTGGCCGCCCGCAGCATGGCCCCGATGCTCTGCTCCTGCACAGCGAACCGCCCCCCACCACACCGACTACTCTTCGTGGTGGTACCTATTCAAGCAGTTATCGCCGTGCAACTGTGCATTGGGGTCATTCGCCACGCAGATCGGCCAGCAAACCCGGCAGATCGTCGGGCTTGACGAGCACCTCCCGCGCCTTCGAGCCCTCGCTCGGGCCCACCACGTTCCGGCTCTCCAGCAGGTCCATCAGCCGCCCCGCCTTGGCGAACCCGACCCGCAGCTTGCGCTGCAGCATCGAGGTCGAGCCGAACTGCGTGGTCACGATCAGCTCGGCCGCCTGGATCAGCAGGTCGAGGTCGTCGCCGATGTCCTCGTCGATCTCCTTCTTGACCGGCGCCGCCGCGACGTCCTCGCGGTACTCGACCTGCATCTGCTCCTTGCAGTGCGCGACGATCTCGGCGATCTCCTTCTCCGAGACGAACGCGTTCTGGATGCGGATCGGCTTGCTCGCCCCCATGGGCAGGAACAACGCGTCACCCTGGCCGACCAGCTTGTCGGCGCCCGGCTGGTCGAGGATGACCCGCGAGTCGGTGAGGCTGGAGACGGCGAAGGCGAGCCTGGACGGCACGTTCGCCTTGATCAGGCCGGTGACGACGTCCACCGACGGCCGCTGCGTGGCGATCACCAGGTGGATGCCCGCCGCGCGGGCGAGCTGCGTGATGCGCACGATCGAGTCTTCGACATCGCGCGGGGCCACCATCATGAGGTCGGCCAGCTCGTCCACGATCACCAGCAGGTACGGGTACGGCTGGTAGACCCGCTCGCTGCCCGGCGGCGGCTGCAGCTTGCCCGCCCGCACGGCCTTGTTGAACTCGTCCACGTGCCGGAACCCCGACGCCGCCAGGTCGTCGTAGCGCCGGTCCATCTCGCCCACGACCCATTCGAGGGCTTCGGCGGCCTTCTTCGGGTTCGTGATGATGGGGGTGATCAGGTGGGGGATGCCCTCGTACACGCTGAGCTCGACCCGCTTGGGGTCGACCAGCACCATGCGCACCTCGTCGGGGGTGGCGCGCATCAGGATGGAGGTGATCAGGCCGTTGACGCAGACCGACTTGCCGGCGCCGGTGGCGCCCGCGATGAGCAGGTGCGGCATCTTGGCGAGGTTCGCGACGATGGTGCGGCCCTCGACGTCCTTGCCCAGGCCGACGATCATCGGGTGGTGGTCGGCCTGCGCCACCTGCGAGCGCAGCACGTCGCCGAGCGCCACGAGGTCCTTGTCGGCGTTCGGGATCTCGACGCCGATCGCGGACTTGCCGGGGATCGGCGACAGGATGCGCACGTCGGCGGACTTGACCGCGTAGGCGATGTTCTTGGTCAGCGCGGTGACCTTCTCCACCTTCACGGCCGGCCCGAGCTCGATCTCGTAGCGGGTCACCGTCGGGCCGCGGGTGAAGCCGATCACCTGCGCGTCGATGCTGAACTGCTCCAGCACGCTGGTCAGCGCGTTCACCACGGTCGTGTTGGCCTTGGTCTGCGGCTTGGGCGCGGTGCCCGGCTTGAGGTACTGCAGGTCGGGCAGGCTGTACGGGCCCGCCTGGGGCGACAGGACGAGCTGCTCGACCTTGCGCGGCGCGGGCGTCGGCTGCGGCGGCTCAGGACGCCTCTCAGCCTCGGGAGCGGGCGTCTCCTCCTCGTCGGTCAGCCCCGGCACGATCTCCGGCGAGTGGTCGGGCTTCTTGTCCTTCTCGGCGATGACCGGCGAGTCGTACGGCTTGACGACGTCCTCGCCCTCCACGGGCTTCTTGGCCCTGGCCCGCTTCCTGGCGGCCGGCTTGGGGGCGGTCTCGGTGTCGGCGTGCCGGACGAACAGCATGTGCCGCAGCTCCGCCAGCCGCTCGGGGATCCGGTGCACCGGCGTGGCGGTGATGACCAGCACCCCGAACCCGGACAGGAGCAGCAGCAGCGGGATCGTCACCCACGGCGGCAGGATGCTCATCGGCGGCGCCGACACGATGAACCCCACCATGCCGCCGGCCTGCGCCACCTTGTCCATGCCCTGGCCCTCACCGGCCGGGTACGGGGTGTCGTTGGCCACGTGGATCACGCCGAGCACGCCCACCATCAGCGCCGCCCACCCGATGACCATGCGCCCGGTGTCGGCGTTCTGGTCGGGGTGGCGCAGGTAGCGCCAGGCCAGCAGCCCGAGCAGCAGCGGCAGCGCCCAGGCCAGCGAGCCGAACACGCCCCGCACGGTCGCGTTGACCACGCCGGCCACCGCGCCCTCGGAGTTGCGCCACGTCATGGCCGCCAGCACGATCGCGCCCGCCAGCACCGTCAGGCCGACCCCGTCGCGCCGGTGCGCGGGATCGAGCTCGCGGGCGTTCTTGCCCAGCGCCCGCGCCGCGCTGCCGATGCCGTTGGCGAACAACATCCACAGCCCGACGATCAGCCTGCCGACCATGGTGAAGACCCAGCTGATCGGGTCGGGGTGGGTCATCGAGGGCTTGCGGCCGGAGGCGGCGCTCTTCGTTCTGGGACGTCCCGCCGACGCGGCCCCGCGCTTGGCAGGGGTCGAACGGGACGAGGTCGACCGCTTCGCCGGCCCCTTCGATGCGCTTTTCGGCGTACGGGTGGCCATGATGCCAAAGGTACGACGGAGACACGGGGGTACGCGCGGAGGCTCGCCGATGTCCTGACCGACGGGAAGGTCATTCCCTGCCGCGTGCCGTCGAGACCGCCTCGAACGCCGTCTGCATGGCCCCCACCCGGTCGGCCAGGTCCTTGACCGCCTCCCGCACCCCCTCGTCGCCCGCCGCGTCGCCGGCCAGCCCTTCGAGGCGCGTCTCGACCGCCTCCAGCCGCCGCGCGAACCCGTCGAGCGCCTCGTTGTCCTGGACGAGCTGGGCGAGCAGCGCCGCCTGCTCCATCAGCACCGCGGTCTTCCTGAACAGCTCCATGAACACCGCCACCTTCGAGCGCAGCACCCACGGGTCGAACGGCTTGGTGAGGTAGTCGACCGCGCCCACCGCGTAGCCGCGGAAGGCCGAGCCGGAGTTCGGCTCGGTGCCGGTCAGGAAGATGATCGGCACGTCGCGGGTCTGGTCGAGCCGCTTGATGTGGGTGGCGGTCTCGAAGCCGTCCATGCCGGGCATGAGCACGTCGAGCAGGACGACCGCGAAGTCGTGGCGCAGCATCAGCTTCATCGCCTCGGGCCCCGACCTGGCCTTGAACAGCAGCTGTTGCAGCGGCCTGAGCACGGCCTCCAGCGCGACCAGGCTCTCCTCGTTGTCGTCGACCAGCAGGATCTTGACCTGTCGGTTCATCCGTCCCCCTCCCGTTCGCCCGCGAGCCACCCTCGCATCACCTCCAGGAGCTGGTCGAGGTCCACGGGTTTGGGCACGTAGTCGGAGGCGCCGCAGGAGATCGTCTTCTCCCGGTCGCCCGGCATCGCCTTGGCGGTGAGCGCGATGATCGGCAGGCCGGCGAACCGCGGCATCTGCCGCACGGCGGCCAGCGTCTCGTAGCCGTCCATCTCGGGCATCATCACGTCCATGAGGACCAGCGCGATGTTCTCCTCCCGCTCCAGCGCCTCGATGCCCTCCCTGCCGTTCTCGGCGTAGACGATCTCCATGCCGAGCCGGCCGAGCACGTGGGTCAGGGCGTAGACGTTGCGGATGTCGTCGTCCACGATGAGCACCCGCCGGCCGGCGAACGCGGCCCCGAGCGGGCCCTGCCTGAGCCGGCTCAGCCGGGAGGAGGACTGCCACGGGTCGTCGGCGTCGGCCTGCCAGGCGGGCGGCGGCATGCGCGGCTCGGCGCTCTCGGACGGCGACTGCTCGGGGCCGCTGGCTGCGCAGCCGGCCGGAACGTACAGGGTGAACGTGCTGCCCTCGCCCGGGGTGCTGACGGCGTGGATCTCGCCGCCGAGCAGGCGGGCGATCTCGCTGCTGATCGACAGGCCGAGGCCGGTGCCGCCGTACTTGCGGCTGGTGGTGCCGTCGGCCTGCTGGAAGGCGCCGAAGATGGCCGGCAGCTTGTCGGCGGCGATGCCGATGCCGGTGTCGCGCACCGCGAAGGCGAGCATCGGCAGGCCGTCGGGGTCGGGTTTGTCCTCGGCGACCGACACCGCCAGGCGCACCTCACCCGAGGCGGTGAACTTGACCGCGTTCGACAGCAGGTTGCGCAGGATCTGCTGGAGCCTGCGCTCGTCGTTGTAGAGCTCGCGCGGGGTGCCGGGGGCGACCTCGATCTCGAACGTGAGCCCCCGGTCGACGGTGAGGGGGCGGAAGGTGGCGTCCACGTAGTCGAGCAGCTTGCTCAGCGGCAGCTTCTCCGGCCGCACGTCCATGCGCCCCGCCTCGATCTTGGACAGGTCGAGGATGTCGTTGATGAGCTGGAGCAGGTCGCTGCCGGCGTTGTGGATCGTGCCGGCGAACTCGACCTCCTGCTCCGACAGGTTCCCCTCCGGGTTGTCGGCCAGCAGGCGGGCCAGGATGAGCAGGCTGTTGAGCGGCGTGCGCAGCTCGTGCGACATGTTCGCCAGGAACTCCGACTTGTAGCGGGACGAGGTGGCCAGCAGGTGGGCCTTCTCCTCCAGCGCCGCGTTGGACCTGCGCAGCTCGGCCTGCTGGCGCTGCAGCTCGTCGGAGCGGCCCTGGAGCTGCTGGGCCAGCCGCTGCGACTCCGACAGCAGCGCCTCGGTGCGGGCGTTGGCGATGATGGTGTTGATGGCGACGCCGATCGTGACCACGAACTGGTCGAAGAAGGCCAGGTGCACGTCACTGAACCGGCTGAACGAGGCCAGCTCGATCACGCCGAGCACGTTGTCCTCGAACACGATGGGCAGCACCACCACGCTCGCCGGCGCGGCCTCCCCCAGCCCCGAGTGCACGGTGATGTAGCCGGGCGGCACGTCCTCCAGCAGGATGCGCTTGCGCTCCAGCGCCGCCTGCCTGATCAGGCCCGGCCCGGGCGCGCCGTGGCCGCGCAGCACGTCGTGGGCGGCGCCGTAGCCGGCGATGTAGGCCAGCGCGCCGTCCACGGACTCGGCGTCGGCCAGGAAGAAGGCGCCGTACTGGGCGCTGACCAGCGGCGTCAGCTCGCGCAGGATCAGGTCGGCGACCTCGACGAGGTTGCGGTGCCCCTGCATGAGGCCCGCGATGCGGGCCAGGTTGCTCTCCAGCCAGTCCTTCGCCCGGGTGGTCTCGCGCAGGTTGGCGACCATGAGGTTGACGTTGTTCTTCAGCTCGGCGACCTCGCCCTTGGCCTCCAGGCTGATCGAGCGGCTGAGGTCGCCCTGGGCGACGGCGCTGGCCACCTCCGCGATGGCGCGGACCTGGGTGGTGAGGTTGCCGGCGAGCTCGTTGACGTTCTTGGTGAGGCGCTCCCACGTGCCGTAGACGCCCTCGACCTCGGCCTGGCCGCCCAGCCTGCCCTCCGAGCCGACCTCGCGGGCCACCCGCGTGACCTCGGAGGAGAACGACGACAGCGTGTCGACCATGGTGTTGATCGTGGTCTTCAGCTCCAGGATCTCGCCGCGCGCGTCCACGTCGATCTTCTTGGACAGGTCGCCGTTGGCCACGGCGGTGGCGACCTGGGCGATGTTGCGGACCTGGCTGGTCAGGTTGGAGGCCATGAAGTTGACGTTGTCGGTGAGGTCCTTCCACACCCCCGACACCCCGCGCACCTGCGCCTGACCGCCCAGCCGGCCCTCCGTGCCCACCTCGCGCGCCACCCGCGTCACCTCGTCGGCGAAGGCGGACAGCTTGTCGACGGTGGTGTTGATGGTGTCCTTGAGCTGCAGGATCTCGCCCCGCGCGTCGACGGTGATCTTCTTCGACAGGTCGCCGTTGGCGATGGCGGTGGTGACCATGGCGATCGAGCGGACCTGGCTGGTCAGGTTCGAGGCCATGAAGTTGACGTTGTCGGTCAGGTCCTTCCACACCCCCGACACCCCCGCACCTGCGCCTGACCCCCCAGCCGCCCCTCCGTGCCCACCTCACGGGCCACCCGCGTCACCTCGTCGGCGAACGCCGACAACTGGCCCACCATCGTGTTGACGGTGTCCTTGAGCTGCAGGATCTCGCCCTTGACGTCCACGCTGATCTTGCGGCTGAGGTCTCCCTGGGCGACGGCGGTGGCGACCTGGGCGATGTCGCGTACCTGCTCGGTGAGGTTGGAGGCCATGAAGTTGACGTTGTCGGTCAGGTCCTTCCACACCCCCGACACCCCCCGCACCTGCGCCTGACCCCCAGCCGGCCCTCCGTGCCCACCTCACGGGCCACCCGCGTAACCTCGTCGGCGAAGGCCGACAGCTGGCCCACCATCGTGTTGATGGTGTCCTTGAGCTGCAGGATCTCGCCCCGCGCGTCCACGGTGATCTTCTTCGACAGGTCGCCGTTGGCCACCGCCGTCGTCACCTGCGCGATCGAGCGGACCTGGGTGGTCAGGTTGGAGGCCATGAAGTTGACGTTGTCGGTGAGGTCCTTCCACGTGCCCAGCACGCCCTTGACCTCGGCCCGGCCGCCGAGCTGGCCCTCGGTGCCGACCTCGCGCGCCACCCTCGTCACCTCGCTGGCGAACGACGAGAGCTGGTCCACCATCGTGTTGACGGTCAGCTTCAGCTCCAGCAGCTCGCCGGTGGCCTCGACCGTCACCTGCCTGGTCAGGTCGCCCCTGGCCACGGCGGTGGTGACCACGGCGATGTCGCGCACCTGCGCGGTCAGCCGGGCGGCCATGGCGTTGACCGCCTCCGTCACGTCGCGCCAGCTGCCCGACATGCCCTGCACCTTGGCCCGGCCGCCGAGCCGCCCCTCGGTGCCGACCTCGCGCGCCACCCTCGTCACCTCGCCGGAGAACAGCGCGAGCTGGTCCACCATCCGGTTGACCGCCTTGCCCATGAGGCGCAGCCCGCCGCGCAGCGGCCGATCGTCCTCCTGGAGGTCCACCCGCTTCGACAGGTCGCCGTCGGCGACCGCGTTGAGCACCCTCGTGGCCTTGGCCGCCGGGATCACGAGCGCGTCGATCAGTGTGTTGACGGCCGCGACGTTGACCGCCCAGCTCCCCGTGCCCGGGCTGGGGCTGAGCCGCTCGTCGAGCCGTCCCCGCCTGGCCACCTCGGTGCGCAGCCGGGTCAGCTCGTTCGACAGGTGCTCGTTGCGATCGACGACCTGGTTGAACGTGATCGCCAGCTCGGCGAGGAAGGGATCGTCGGGCGGGTCGAGCCGGCTGCGGAAGTTGCCGTCGCGCAACCCCTGCAGGGCCACGAGCAGCGGACGCAGCTCCGCGGGGTGGAGCGATCCAGGGGTGTACGGAGGGTCCAACTGCGCGACCATGGCGGCCTTCTTCACAACTGGAGGTATCAACGGCATCAGTCTGCCACTCTGAGAGTGACCGAACTGCCACATCGAGTGATGTTCTAGGACGCAGAGTGGACACGACCAGGGTGTCGAGCACGGCCTTCGACGGCACTCCCCATGCACCGGCGCACGCGCGCAAGTTCGTCCGCCAGGTGCTCGGCGAATGGCGCCTCGGCCATCTCACCGAGGACGCAGTGCTGTTGACCAGCGAACTCGTCACGAACGCCGTGGTGCACGCGGGCACCGGCGTCGAGCTGACCTGCCGCCTGGACGTCGACGCCAGCCCGCCGAAACTCGAGATCGAGGTCGAGGACCACCATCCCACGCGCACCCTGCCGGCCGGCGAGCCCGCCCCGGCGGAGGACGGCACACTGGCCACCTCCGGCCGCGGGCTGGCGCTGGCCGGGATGCTGGCCGACGCCTGGGGCGTCACCTACACCAAGACGAGCAAGCGCGTGTGGATCCGCATTGAGCTCGGCGAGGGCTGCGACATGCAGGACCACGTGTCCTGCCCGCCCTGCCTCGTGCCCGGCCCCGTCGCGCCGCCCCTGGAGACCCTGCACCTCGGCGTGGTGATCTGCGACCTCGACGGGGTGGTCGAGTCGTGGAACCCCGAGGCGGAGGAGCTGCTCGGCTGGCCGCGCGAGCAGGTCGTCGGGCGCTCGCTCAAGGAGCTGGTGGCCTGGCGCGGCCACGGCCCGTACGCGCTGTCGCTGACCGACACGCTCGGCCTGGGCCGCTGGCGGGGCGAGGCCCGGATGCGGCACCGCGACGGCACGCTCGTCCCCGTCTACGTCTCCCAGCTCCGTGCCCGCGGGCACGCCGGCGAGCGCCGGGCGATCTGGATGATCGTCGCCAGCGAGCACCGGTTCGTGCTGACGCCGCCGTCGGCGCCGCTGCGCAGGGAGGCGGGCCGGCGCATCAAGGACCTGCTCGACCGGGACATGCCGTTCACGGAGCTGCTGGCCACGATCGCCCAGATCGTCCAGGTGTCCAGCGGGGGCGACGCCGCGTACGTGCTGCTCGGCACCGAGGACGGCGACCGGTTCGGCGTGGCGGCGGGCGTCGGCGCCACGGCGGGGCTGGTGGGGGTGCTGGCCACCGGCGTGTTCGGCGCCGACAGGAAGTCGCCCACGATGATCGAGGACCTGCTGGCGAGCGACGTCGAGCTGGCCCAGCAGCTGCGGGCCAGGTCCCTGGCGTGCGCGCCGCTGCTCGTCGGCGGCGAGGTGGTCGGCTTCCTCGTGGTCACCGACGGCCGGCCCTGCCGCTTCGACCAGGAGCTGACGGTCAGCCTGCAGCACATCGCCGACCAGGTGGCGGTGACCGTGCAGCGCGAGCGGCTGGCCGAGCAGGAGCGGGCGCACCGGGGGCGGCTGTCGTTCCTGGCCGAGGCGGGCGAGCTGCTCGCGGGCGTGCACGACGAGGAGCTGATCGCGGCGCTGACCGCGCAGCTCGTCGTGCCCAAGATCGCCACCTGGGCGGCCGTCTACCTCACCGACCTGGCCGGCATGACCAGGCTCGCCCACGTCTGGCACAGCGAGGAGCGGCACAACGCCGACCTGCGCAAGTCGCTGCCCTCCATCCCGCGCACGGCGCTGACCGAGGTGAGCTGGCCGGTCGGCCCGGAGAGCGTGCTGGCCTTCCCGCTGCTCACCCAGGGCAGGTCGCACGGCGCGCTGGTGATCGGCCGCGCCGAGCCGACGCTGCCGCTGGAGCTGGCCGACCTGCTGTCGGACCTGTGCCGGCTGGTGGCTCTCAACCTGCACACCGCCATGCTCTACACCCGCCAGGCCACCACCTCGCGGGTGCTGCAGCGCAGCCTGCTGCCCATGCGCGTGGCGCCCATGCCGGGCCTGGAGTCCGCCGTGGTCTACGAGCCGGCCGAGGAGGGCGCCGACGTCGGCGGCGACTTCTACGACCTGTTCACGGTGGCCGACCACTGGTGCTTCGCGCTGGGCGACGTGTGCGGCAGCGGCCCCGAGGCCGCCGCCGTCACGGGCCTGGCCCGCCACGCCGTACGCCTGCTCGCCAAGGAGCACTACACCGTGGCCGACATCTTCGACCGGCTCAACCACGCGCTGCTGGAGGAGGGCGAGGAAGGCAGGTTCCTCAGCCTGCTGTGCGGCGAGCTGACCCCGCTCCCGCAGGGCGGCGCGCTGTGCACGATCGCCTCGGCCGGCCACCCGCCGCCCCTGCTGCTGCGCCCCGACGGCGTGGTCAGGCCCGTGGCCACGCCGCAGCTGCTGCTCGGCATCGAGTCCGGCGCCCGCTTCTACGTGGAGTCGTTCGAGCTGGCGCCGGAGGAGGTGCTGCTGTGCGTCACCGACGGCGTGACCGAGCGGCGCAACGGCGACCGGCTGCTCGACGACGGCGACGGGCTCGCGGAGCTGCTGTCCGGCTGCACGGGGCTGAGCGCCCACGCCGTGGCCGAACGGGTGCGGCACGCGGTCGACACCTTCGCCAAGGAACCGTCGCAGGACGACGTGGCCCTGCTGGTGATCAAGGCCAACGCCGCCCTGCGGAAGGTCAGATGAACCGGTACGTGGTCGTGGAGGTGCGCCGCTCACCGGGGCGCAGCACCGTCGAGGGGAACTGCGGCTGGTTCGGCGAGTCGGGGTAGTGCTGCGTCTCCAGGCACAGCCCCGCGAACGGCCCGTACGGCGTCGCCTCCCCGTCGAGCATGCCGCCGGCGTAGAACTGCACGCCCGGCTCCGTGGTCGTGACCTCCATCGTCAGGCCGCCGGCCGTCACCTTGACCGCGCCGCCGTCCAGCACGAAGCAGTGGTCGTAGGCGCCGTCGTAGCGCTCGCCCACCGCGTGCGGCTCGGTGAAGTCGAACGGCGTGCCCTTGACCGGCGCCGCCTCACCCGTGGGGATCTTGTCGTCGTCCACCGGCAGGTAGTGCTCGGCGTCCATCTGGACGACGTGGTCGAGCACGTCGCCGCCGCCCTTGAGGTTGAAGTAGGAGTGGTTGGTCAGGTTGACCACCGTCGGCGCGTCGCTCTCCATGGCGTAGTCGATGCGCAGGGCGTCGTCGGCCAGCGTGTACGTCACCGAGGCCGTCAGCGTGCCGGGGAAGCCCTGGTCGCCGTCGGGGCTGGTGAGCGTCAGCGTCACCGACGAGTCGCCGCGCTCGGCGATCGTCCAAACCTTGCTGTCGAAGCCCTCCGTGCCGCCGTGCAGGCAGTTGGGGCCGTTGTTGGCCGGCAGGGTGAACTCGACCCCGTCGAGGGTGAAGCGGGCGTTCGCGATGCGGTTGCCGTACCTGCCGACGACGGCGCCGAAGTAGCGGCTGCGGGTGCGGTAGTCGTCGAGCGTGTCCAGCCCGAGCACGACGTTGACCCCGGACACCTCCAGCGTGCGGATGACGGCGCCGTAGGTGAGCACCTCGGCGCGCAGCCGTCCTGACGACAGCTCCACGCTCTCGACCTGCTGGCCCGATGGCAGCGTTCCGAAGATCATGTTTGGGCCCTTCCCGTGGACTCGCGGACAATGAGGGCGGTGTCGAGGGTCACGGTCGCGCCCTCGCCTCCCGACTGCAGCAGCAGATCGACGGCCATCCTGCCAGCTTGCACGGCCGGCATGGCAACCGTGGTCAGCTTGGGCCGGTTGAGCCGGCCCGGCAGGATGTCGTCGAACCCGATCACACTTATCTGGTCCGGTACCCCGATCTCCATCGCCGCCAGCCCCTCGATGAGGCCGAGCGCGACGAGATCGTTGTAGGCGAGCACCGCCGTGGCGCCGCACGCGGCCACCTCGGGCGCCACGGCCAGGCCGCCGGCCTCCGTCGGCTGGTTGGGGCCGAAGAAGACCAGGTCGAGGCCGGCCGCCTCGGCGGCCACGCCCTGCATCTCGTTGCTCGTCCACGAGCCGATCGGCCCCGACACGAGCGCGATGCGGCGATGGCCGAGCCCGGCCAGGTGGTCGAGGGCGAGCCTGGCGCCCTGGGCGACGTTCATGAGCACGGCCGGCATGCCCTTGATGCGCCGGTTGACCACCACGAACGGCACGTCCTCCGCCAGGCGCTCGATCATCTTGTTCGACAGGCGCGGGCTGCACAGCAGGACGCCGTCCACCTGCTTGGTGAGCGTCCTGATCAGCTCCTCCTCCACCCGCGGGTCCTCGTCGGTGTCGGCCACGAACACGTGGTAGTCCCGGCCCCTGGCCTGCGACTGCGCGGCCTTGATCAAGGGCGGGAAGAACGGGTTGGAGATGTCGGCCACGATCAGGCCCATGTTGAACGTGCGCCCGGTCGTCAGTGCCCTGGCCGCGCGGTTGGGCCGGTAGCCGAGGTCGTCGGCGGCGGCCAGCACCCGGCTCCTGGTGGCAGGATTGACCAGGTGCGGCGCGGAGAAGGTACGGGACACGGTCGACACGTGGACGCCGCAGGCGCGCGCCACGTCCTTGATCGTCGCCGCCATGGCCACCTCCCTTGCAAACGGTTGCCAGACTAAACCTTGACCTTTGGGGGTGGTGTCGTCAAGGTTCTTGCAACCGGTTGCTACGCCGTGCCGCCGTTTCCGCAGCGTACGGGCGTCCTCGGGGCGGCCCTCAGCTCGGGGCGGCCCTCAGCTTGGAGCGGCCCTCAGCTTGGAGCGGCCCTCAGCTTGGGACGGGCCTCAGCTCACCATTTCCCGCCCAGTTCGTTGAGCGTGAAGACGCCGCCCGCGCGGTCGTGCAGCGGCTCCGACAGGTCCGGCTCGCCCTGCTCGGCGATGAGCGCGGCGGCGAACGGCTCGGAGGAGTCGCGCGAGACGTACCCGATGGCCTTGGCCTCCTCCAGCGACCACCACCGGCGCGGGCTGTCCGACACGCCCCACACGACGTGGTAGCCGGTGGCGCTCAGCCCGGCTTCCACCAGGCTGGTCAGGTCGTCGGCGGAGATCCAGGTGGCCAGCCCGCGCGTGTCGGCCGGCCCTTCGTTGCAGGTGCCGAGCCTGATCACGGTGATGTTCATGCCGAACCGGTCGTGGTAGAGGCTGCCGAGCGCCTCCATGACGACCTTGCTGACGCCGTAGAAGGTGTCGGGGCGGGGGAAGGCGTAGTCGGGCAGGTCGGAGCCGTCCTCGGGGCGGGTGTGGAAGCCGGCCGCGTGGTGGCTGCCCATGAGCACGAGGTGCCGGACGCCTTCCTTGCGCGCGGCCTCCAGCAACACCTGGGTGCCGTTGATGTTGGCGTGCACGATGTCGTCCCAGGGATGCTCGCGGCTCTGGCCGCCCAGGTGCAGCACCGCGTCCACGCCCTTCATCGCCTCGGCCATGGCGCCGGCGTCGGCCAGGTCGGCCGTCACCCACTCCTCGCCAGGCCCAGGCTCGACCGGGTGGATGTCGGAAAGCCGCAGCGTACGGCCCTCCTGGGCGAGACGCGGGCGCAGCAGCGTCCCGACTTTTCCGGAGGCCCCTGTCATGAGAATGCGCATGCCTCCATGGTGTACACGAATCTGGGCGACTTTCACATACTTGAATATTGACCGTGAGCCACGCCACTGGTTACGTTCGCAGGCACACATCCAAGTCTTCGACTCACGTCCATGTATGTGAACAGGAGGCGGTCTGATGTCACGTCGTCTGCTGGGAGTCGCGATCACCGCGACTCTGGCCGTTGGACTGACAGGCTGCGGTTCCGGTGGATCATCAGGTTCGGACAACACTCTGGAGATCTGGATCAGGCAGGCGCCCGATTCGGACTCCGCCAAGACCGCCAAGAAGCTCGCTGACGCCTTTACCAAGGCCAGCGGCGTGAAAACGAAAGTCGTGGCCCTTTTCGACGACTTCGAGACCAAACTCAACCAGCAGGCGGCGCAGAAACAACTGCCCGACATCGTCATCAACGACACCGCCCAGCTCGGCAACATGCACACCCAGGGCTGGCTGCAGGAAGTCGACAAGGCTTCGCTGAAGGGCGGCGACCAGCTCGCCGAGACCGCGTGGAAGGCCGCCGCGGGCGGCGACGGCAAGTACTATGCCGCCCCGTTCTCCGCCCAGGCGTTCGCGCTGATCGTACGCAAGGACTGGCGCGAGAAGGTCAAGATGGAGCCCCCGACCACCTGGGAGGACCTGCAGAAACTGGCCGTCGCGTTCACCGAGCAGGACCCCGACGGCAACGGGAAGAAGGACACCGCCGGCTTCGTCGCCCCCGCCGGCACCAAGCGCGGCTACGCCTCCTGGTACGCCTCCTCGCTCATCTACGCCAACGGCGGCGACTTCATCAAGGCCACCGGCAACGGCAAGTACGCCGCCACCGTCAACGACCCCAAGACCGTCGAGGCCGTGCAGTACCTCCAGGACCAGTTCTGCAAGACCAAGACCGTCAACCCCGGCGCCGTCAGCAACGACACCACCGTCACGCACGAGGTGTTCGAGAAGGGGCAGGGCGGCATCTACCTGGTCGGCCCGTACGTGCTGGCCCGCTTCGTCAAGAGCATCGGCACCGACAAGATCGAGGTGCTGCCCGTGCCGAAGGGCCCGTCCGGCGGCCCCGGCACCCTCGGCGAGGGCGAGAACGTCTACCTCATGGCCGGCTCCCAGAACAAGGACGCCCAGAAGAAGTTCGCCGAGTTCGCCATCTCGCCCGAGGGCCAGAAGATCGGCATGAACAAGGACGCCAACGGCGCCATCGTCCGTCTGCCCGTGAACACCACGGTCGACATGTCGGCCGAGCGGCAGGACCCGCGCTGGAAGGTGTTCCAGGAGTCGTACGCGCACGCCGTCTACGCCCCGCCCGTGCCCAACTGGGCGCCGATCCGCCAGACCTCCGCCGACACGATCAACGCGGTCTGGGCCGACTGCACCGCCGACGTCAAGACGGCGATGGATGAGCTCAACACCAAGCTCACCCAGGAACTGCAGAGCCAGAAAGCGTCATGACCTCCACCCTCGCCCCGGCGCCCCGCCGGACGGCGACCCCTGGCCACCCACCGCGCTCGGTGCGGTGGCGGGGGCCGCTGATCGCCTGGCTGTTCCTGGCGCCCGCGCTGCTGCTCTTCCTGTACTTCAAGTTCATCCCCATGTTCGTGGGGCTGTGGAAGAGCCTGTTCAAGGTCCAGACGTTCCTCGGTGACGAGTGGGTCGGCCTCCAGAACTACCAGACGATCATCTCCGACTCCGAGTTCGGGGCCGCCATCTGGCACAGCGTCGTCCTGGCCCTGGGCACCACCATCGGCTCCATCGTGCTCGGCCTCGTCCTGGCCCTGCTCATCGAGGGCCCCGCCCGCTACCTGTGGTTCGTCAGGACCGCGGCCTTCCTGCCCGTCGTCACCACCATGGCGGCGGTGGCCGAGGTGTGGCGGATCATGTTCCACCCCGCCGACAGCGGCATGCTCAACATCGTCATCGGCTGGCTCGGCATCGACGCGCAGCCGTGGCTGGCCAGCGAGCACTCGTCGCTGTGGTCGATCATGCTGATGAGCATCTGGCGCGGGACGCCGTACGACATGATGATCTTCCTGGCCGGGCTGGTCGGCGTCGACCGCTCCCTGTACGAGGCCGCCGCCGTGGACGGCGCCTCCACCTGGCGGCGGCTGCGGCACATCACGCTGCCCGCGCTGCGGCCGGTGTTCTGGATCCTGTTCACGCTGGCCGCCATCCGGGGCCTGCGGGTGTTCGTCGAGGTGTACGTGCTCACGAACGGCGGGCCCAACGGGTCGTCCGAGGTGCTGATGACCCTGATCTACAAGCTCGGGTTCCAGAAGAACGAGCTGGGGGTCGCCTCGGCGGGCGGCATCGTGTTGTTCCTGGCCACGCTGGTGCTCACGGTGATCGTGCAGGTGATGCGGAGGAGGCAGGCATCATGAGGTTCGACAGCGCCCTGGGCCTGGAGTCACGCCGCGGCCCAGTGGCGACAACCGGAAAGATCATCATTTATACCCTCATGGTGGTCGTCTTCACCGGCCCGTTGATCGGCCTGCTCATCAGCGCCTTCAACAAGACCCTCGACCCCACCTCCTTCTCCCTCTGGCCGGACGAGTTCACCCTCGAGAACTTCATCCAGGCCAAGGACAAGAACGTCTACCTCTACCTCCTCAACTCCTTCATCGTCGTGGGCTTCGGCCTGCTCCTGCAGATGCTGGTGAGCGTCTTCGCGGCGTACTCGCTGGCCCGCAAGAAGTTCCGTGGCATGACGTTCGTGCTGCTGCTCATGCTCACCACGATGATGCTCCCCGAGGAGATCATCGCGATCCCCCTCTCGCTCGTCCTGTCCGACCTGCCGCTGCTGCACATCAACCTCATCGGCACGTACGCCGGCATGATCCTGCCCGTCGGGGCCTGGGGCTTCTCGATCCTCGTGATGACGGAGTTCATGAAGGAGGTGCCGGTCGAGCTGGAGGAGGCGGCCCGCATCGACGGGGCCGGCGAGCTGCGCATCTTCGCCACCATCATCGTGCCGCTGTGCCGCCCGGCCCTCGGCGTGATCGGCGTCTTCGGCTTCACCATGATCTGGGACCAGTACCTGCTCCCGCTGATCGTCGCGCCGGAGTCGGACATGTGGACGCTGCCCATCGCGCTACGCTCGCTGCGGTCGGACGAGGAGGTCGGCATCGGCGTGCTGCTGGCGGCCTCGCTGCTGGCGCTGCTGCCGTCGATCATCGCGTTCCTGGCGTTCCAGCGGCAGTTCATGCGCGGGCTGACCAGCGGCGCGGTCAAGGGTTAGTCGTCCACGTATCTGGACGGTATCCCATATCCTGGATCTTTGAAGCCGCCGAAGGATTACTAGATGGGATGAGCATGGAGCAGCCCCCGCTGGTCAAGTCCGCGGAGCGGACCGTACGCATCCTGGAGACGCTCGCCGAGTCGCACGACCACCTCACCCTCTCGGAGCTCCAGCAACGGACCGGCTTTCCCCGCAGCAGCCTGCACGCCCTCATGCGCACACTGGTCGAGCTCAACTGGGTGGAGACCGACTCCGCCCGGTCGGCGTTCGGCATCGGGCCGCACGCGTTGCTGACCGGCACCGCGTACCTCGACAAGGACCCCGCGCTCCCCTTCGCCCAGGACTGCCTGGAAGACCTCCGGGACGAGATCGGGCAGACCGTGCACTTCGCCCGCCGCGACGGCGCCCACGTCCTCTACCTGGCCACCAGGGAGTCGCGCGAGGCCGACCACATCATCCCCCGCGTCGGCCGGCGACTGCCCGCCCACGTCACCGCGCTCGGCCAGGTCCTGCTCGCCCAGCTCACCGACGACGAGGTCATCGCCCTGCTGCCCGAGCCGCTGACCCCGCTCACCGACCACACGATCACCGACCTGGCCAAACTGACCGGCGAGCTCGACCAGGTCCGCACCCGGGGATGGTCGTACGAGAGGGAGCAGGGGACGCTGGGGGTGGCGTGCGTGGCCGTCGCCGTCGACTACCGCATCCCCGCCACCGACGCGATCAGCTGCTCCATGCCCGCCGCCCTCGCCCCGGCCGAGGTCGAGCAGATCACCGAAGCGGTCATCAAACACACCAGGAAGCTGGCGGCCACACTTCGGCGGGAAGGGATCCGATAGGCAGAGGTCGTTGACGCGGCTGGACGGCGTCCTCATCCTTCCGTCCGGCCCGGCGGCGCGCCTGCCATGTCCCCTTTTACGAGGCCGCCGCCCACCTTTTGGCTCACCCACGGGGTACCGGCGCCGCTCACTCAGACACCCAGGCGCCTTCCTTCGTGCACGCTGCAGCAGCGTCCCCTCTGACGCTTGCCCCTACGCCTGAGAGCCTCCGCGCCTACGTTCGAGAGCCGTTACCGCCTACACCGGCCAACCAGCGAGCTTCCGCAACGCCTCCTCGGACACGGACCCCGGCTCGGCGGCGAACAGATCCAGCCCGTAACACGACGGCTCTTCAGGAAGCTTGACCAGTTCCCCGTGCAGCGTCAGTTCCCCCACGACCGGGTGATGCAGCACGTACACCCGGGACCTGACCCGAGCGACAGGCTGCTCCGCCCACAAACGAGCGAACTCCGCACTCAGCTCCCGCATGTGATCGATGTGCGCCACCAGCCCGGCATCCCCGCGATACCTCCCCAGCAGAACGCGCAAATGCCCCACATGCTCACGAGCCGCCCCCTCCCAGCCGCCCCGATACAGCTCGCGGAAATACCCTTCGGTGAACAGCAGGTGCGAGAGCGTACGACGACTCTCAGGCAGCGCGGAGAAGTCACCGAATACCTCCACCGCCAGCCGGTTCCACCCGACGATCTGCGTGTGCCGGCCCACGACCAGCGCCGGCGTCATCACGAACGACCGCAGCAGATACTCCACACTCTGCGGCACCATCCCGCTCGCCGCCGCCGCACAAGGCGTCGGCCGCCGCGCGATCCGATGCAGGTAGGCCAGCTCATCACCGTCGAGCCGCAACGCCGCCCCCACAGCGTCCAGGATCTCATTGGAGACGCTGTCCGCTTTGCCCTGCTCCAGCCGCGTGTAATGAGCCACGCTCACCCCCGCGAGCCGCGCCAGCTCCTCCCGCCGCAACCCCGCGACCCGCCGCACCCCACCGTAGTCGTGCATCCCGACATCTTCGGGACGCAGCCGCGCCCGCCGCGACTTGAGGAACTCACGCAACTCGGCCCGCTCATCCACGCGCCAACCCTACGTCCGGGTGATCACCCCGTGAGTACGCATACCAGGGCCCTGGCCGAGCACCCGCAACCCCCACAAGCTTTCCTCAATAATCGTGCGACCGACTTGGATGAACCATGTTCCGAACCCTCGGCCTCATCGGCAGCGGCCTGATCGGCTCTTCCCTCGCCCGTCTCGCTCTCGCAGCCGGCCTCGATGTCGTCCTCAGCAACTCAAGATCCCCGGAAACCCTCGCCGACCTCGTCGCGGACCTGGGCGAACACGCCAGAGCAGCCACCCCCTCTGAAGCAGCACTCGCCGCGGACCTGGTGGTGGCGGCCATCCCCTTCAAGGCCCACCACCATCTCCCCGCCCGAGCCCTGGCCGGCAAGACGGTGCTGGACACGTCGAACTACTACCCCGAGCGAGACGGCCACCTGCCCGCACTCGACACAGGCGACCTGACCTCCAGCGCCCTCCTACAGCGCCACCTCAAAGCTTCGCGCGTGGTGAAGGCGTTCAACACCATCACCCCCCACCAGCTGATCACCCTCGCCCGCCCCGCCGACGCCCCGACCGCAGCGCCCTCCCCATAGCCGGCGACCACCCAGCCGCCAAAGCAGAGGCGGCCGACCTGCTGGACCTCCTCGGCTACGACACGCTGAACATCGGCCCCCTCACCGACAGCTGGCGCATCGAACCGAACACCCCCGCCTACATCCAGCCCTACCTCGGCGACATCCCCGCCATGAACGTGGAGGACTTCCTCCGCTGGACGTTCCAGACCCCCGGCCAGACCATCCCCAGAGCCCAGCTCCACAAGCTCGTCGAAACCGCCGTCCACCTACCGGCAGGCGAAGCCCGACTCCCCCACGACTGACCCTGAATTTCGCGTGGCGCCCTCACCCCTGAGGACGCCATACCCGTAACAGGGATCAACCGCGCAGGCCGCATCCCCCATACCAGGACAATCACCCCAGCCAGGAACAGGACCCGAGCACCCTCACCCAGGCGCCACCGACCCAATGCGCGGCAGCCGATCAAACCACCCCACCACGGCAGCATCCCGCGGCCCCCGCACCACCACCGCGCCATCACGGCATCCCGGGATCCCGCACCACTGCGACATCCCGGGACCACGCACCACCACGGCACACGCGGCCCCGCCCCACCATCACGGCACCCGCGGTCCCGCACCACCACCGCGCCATCACAGGACCCCGGGATCCCGCACCACCAGGGCACACGCGGCCCTGCCCCAGCATCACGGCACCCGCGGTCCCGCACTACCACCGCGCCATCACGGGACCCCGGGATCCCGCACCACTGCAGCATCACGGGACCACGCACCACCACAGCACACGCGGCCCCGCCCCACCACGGCGGCATCCACGGCCCCGCAGCACCACGAGGCCACGGACCACCACGGGACCACGGACCACCACGGCACCCGCGGTCCCGCACCGCCATCACGGCAGCACAGAACCTCCGCACCACCAGACCGGCGAACACCCCAGCCGGGATGAACCCCTCACTCAGTCACTCACACCTGCAACCGACCATCCACCCGCTGCGGAACGGACAGCGGGTTCGAGTCCTTCAGCTCGTCGGGCAGCAGCTCCTCGGGCCAGTCCTGGTACGCGGTCGGCGCCAGCCACCGCCCGATCGCCGTGGCCCCGACGGAGGTGTAGCTGGTCGTGGCGGCAGGCCAGGGCCCGCCGTGGTGCATGGCCCAGCACACGGCCACCCCGGTCGGCCACCCGTTCCAGATGAGTCGTCCGGCCTTCTTGCCCAGCACCTCGGCGACCTCGCCGGCCTCGCCGGGCTCGGTGCCGTGGATGGTGGCCGTCAGCGACCCTTCGAGCTGTTCGAGCACCGGCCGCAGGTCGGAGACGTTCCGGTAGGTCACGACGATCGACGCCGGCCCGAAGCACTCCTCACCGATCTGCGGCAGCTTCGAGGCGAACGTCTCGAGGTCGGCGGTGAACACCTTGGGCGTGACCGCCAGGCTGCCCTCTCCGGGCTTGCCCTCGGCCAGGAGCTGCAACTGTCCCAGCCGCTCGACGCCGCCGAGGTAGCCGTCCCTGATGCGCTCGGCGAGCATGGGGCCGCCGCTGGTGCCTTCGACGGCCTCCACGAGCGCCTTGCGCAGTTCGTCCCCTTCGGGCACGAACATGAGGCCGGGGTTGGTGCAGAACTGCCCGACTCCGAGCGTCAGCGAGGCGGCGAACCCGCCGGCCACCTCCTGCACGGGCGCGGACGGCAGCACGACCACGGGGTTGACGCTGCCGAGCTCGCCGTAGAACGGGATCGGCACCTCCCGCTCGTCGATCAGCTTCTGGATGGCCTTGCCGCCGGCCACGGACCCGGTGAACCCGGCCGCCACGACGCTCGGGTGCTGCACGAGGTCGGCGCCGGCCTGCATGCCCTGGACGAGGCCGAGCAGGTCGGGGTAGGGCAGCGCCTCCCGGACGATCTTCGCCACGCGCTCGGACGTGTTGGGGTGCCCGGGGTGCGCCTTGACGACGACGGGGCAGCCGGCGGCGAGCGCGGAGGCGGTGTCGCCGCCGGCCACGGAGAACGCGAACGGGAAGTTGCTCGCGGCGAACACGGCCACGACGCCCTGGAGGGCGTGCTTCATGCGGCGCACGTCCGGCCTGGGCGGCGTGAGCGAAGGGTCAGCGTGATCGATGATGGCTTCCAGGTAACCGCCGTCCCTGATCACTTCGGCGAAGAGCCTGAACTGGCCCGCCGTGCGCGCGACCTCGCCGCGCAGCCGTACCTCGCCGAGCGCGGTCTCCTGGTCGGCGAGCTGCCACAGCTCGTCCACGTGCGCGCTCAGCGCGTCGGCGACAGCCTCCAGCGCGACGGCCCGCTCGGCGGCCGGGGTCGCCCGCCAGGCCGCCCCGGCGGCGGCCGCGGCAGAGACGATCAAGTCGACCCCGGCGGTGTCGGTCTCGGGCAGGGCGGCGCCCACGGTCTCGCCGGTCCTGGGGTCGTGTCCGTAGATCATCGAATGGCCCTTCGGAGTCTTGACACTTCTTCAATCTGATTCTTACAGTTGCGGCTACTTGTCCACAAATCTGGCTATCGTTCACATATATGGACGGCACGCGATGATCATCAGGCAGATCCACGTCACCCCCGTAGCCTTCCGGGATCCGCCGCTCCTGAACGCCGCCGGAGTCCACGAGCCTTGGGCCCTCCGTACCATTGTCGAGGTCGTCACCGACGAAGGCCTGACCGGGCTGGGTGAGACCTATGGCGATCTCGAACACCTCGGCAAGGTCCGCGAGACCGCGCAGGCCCTGATCGGCCTCGACGTCCACGCCCTGAACACCATGTACGCCCGGATCGCCGCGATCGTCGGCGGCACCGTGCACGACCTGCACGGCCTCACCGGCGCCGCCACCACGGAGAAGAGCATCGACCGCGTCTTCTCCCCCTTCGAGGTGGCTTGCCTGGACATTCGCGGCAAGGCGGCAGGCGTCCCGGTTTCCGACCTCCTGGGCGGCAAGGTCAGGGACGCCGTCCCGTACAGCGCGTACCTGTTCTACAAATGGGCCGGCCACCCGGGCGAGGACCCGGACAGGTTCGGCTCCGCCCTCGACGAAGCCGGCATCGTCGAGCAGGCGCGGCTCCTGATCAACGAGTACGGGTTCCAGTCGATCAAGCTCAAGGGCGGCGTCCACCCGCCGGACCAGGAGATTGCCGCGATCCGCGCCCTGCACGAGGCGTTCCCCGACACCCCGCTCCGCCTCGACCCGAACGCCGCCTGGTCGGTCGCCACCTCGATCCGCGTGGGCAGGGAGCTCGACGGCGTCCTCCAATACCTGGAGGACCCGACGTCCGGCATCGACGGCATGGCCGAGGTGGCGGCCTCCGTCCCCATGCCGCTCGCCACGAACATGTGCGTCGTCACCCCCGAGCACTTCCCGCCTGCGATGGCCTCCCGCGCCATCGGCGTCCTCCTCCTGGACCACCACTACTGGGGCGGCCTCGTACGCTCGTCGCACATCGCCGCCATGTGCGACGCCTTCGGCCTCGGCATGTCGATGCACTCCAACTCCCACCTCGGTATCAGCCTGGCCGCCATGACCCACCTCGGCGCCGCCACCCCGAACCTCACGTTCGCCTGCGACACCCACACCCCCTGGCAGGACGGCCAGGACGTGATCCAGCCCGGCGCCCTCCGCTTCGTGAACGGCGCCGTCCCCGTCCCCACCACCCCCGGCCTGGGCGTGGAACTCGACAGGGACGCGCTGGCGGTGATGAACGAGCAGTACGAGAAGTGCGGGATCAGCTCGCGGGACGACACGTCGTACATGCAACGCTTCGACCCCTCCTTCTCCCCGAAGAAACCCCGCTGGTGAACCCCGGCTCCTCTCCGGGAGAAGCTCCGCTGGCGAACACCGCCCCCTCCCCAAGGGAAACCCCGCTAGCGAACGCTGCCCCCTCCCCGGAACAAGCCCCGCCAGCGAACCTCGACCCCTCCCGGGCGAAACCCCGCTGGCGAACATCGCCTCCTCCCCGAGAGAAACTCCGCTAGCGAACGATGACCCCTTCCCCGGAAGAAGCAGACCGGCGAACACCGGCTCCTCCCGGGAAGAACCCCTTAGCGAACATCGGCACTCCCCCTAGGAAGAAGCCCACCGGCGGATACCGGCTCAAAGCCACGCAACAACCCCCGCCACAAGCCCCTCCCACCGGACCCCACGCTCCCACCTCACCTGCCAACCTCAAGCTCCCACCTCGCCCGAGCGCCGTCCCAACCCACCCGAACGACCAACCCCACCCCGCCGAACCCAAGCTCCACCTCACCCGCAAACCCCAAACTCCCGCCTCGCCCCGGGCGCCGTCCCGACCCCACCTGAAACCAGAGCCCCACCCGCCGAACCGCAAGGCCCCCTTGCTCGCGAACCCGGAGCCCCATTTCGCCCGAGCCCCGACCCCAACCCCGCCGGAACCCGAGCCCACCTCGCCCGAACTTCGCGTCCAACCCCGCCCGAACCCCAAAGCCCCAACCCCGCCCGAACCTCAAGCCCGACCCCGTCGAGCCCCCAAGCCTCACCTCGCATGCCCGCTGACGACAACCGGCCGGAAGACTTACCTCGAACGTCAACATGACAACCCGCTGGCGAATGCCGCAAAGCGAACTAACTCGCTGTGAATGCCAGCGGAGGCGAGCCATCTCGCTCGTAAATGCCCGCCAACTGCCCCACTGATGACCGTCGGCAAGGAGACCCCGTTGATGAACGTCGCCTACCTCTACCCCTGGGACGTGGTCGGAGACCCATCAGCCCCCGGCCGCCTGGCCGACCTCGGCGTGCAAACGGTCGCCCTGGCAGCCATGTATCACTCGACCAGGGCAGCCACGCCGTACCACCCCGCCCACCGCGTCCTCGATGTGCCGTACCCGGCCTTCTACCTCCCGATCCGCCCATCGTCCTGGTCTCGCCTGGTCCCCGCGACCCCCACCTGGACTCCCGCCGACGCCTACCTCCAGGCCAGAGACGCACTGAAGGCGGTCGGCCTCCAGGTACACGCCTGGACCGTCCTCACGCACAACTCGCATCTCGGCTCGGCTCACCCCGACCTGGTCGTACGCAACGCTTTCGGCGACCCGTACCCGTACGCCCTGTGCCCAGCCCACGAGGACGTCATCGAGTACTGCGAGCACCTGGTCCAGGAGATCCTCGAGGTAGCCGAGCCCGACGGCCTGATCCTGGAGGCCTGCGGCCCGATGGGCTTCGGCCACCAATCCGTCCACGAGAAGACATCCGGCGCAGACTGGACCCCCGCGGACATCGACCTACTCTCCCTCTGCTTCTGCACAAGCTGCGCCCCCCTCTACCCAGAACCAACAAGAGCCACAGTCCGCGCCGCCATAGACGCCACCACCCGCACAACCACCACGCCGGCCACTGCACCCGGCAGGCCCGACACCACGCCCCCCACCACCATGAACGACGTCGCAATCGCAACGGATATAAGCGGCACCACGCCCTCGATGCCGCCAGGGGCCTCAACGCCCTCAGCGGCCTCAAGGCCCTCACCGGCCTCAACGCCCTCAGAAGCCCCAATGTCCTCACCGGCCTCGATGCCCTCACTGGCCTCAAACGCTACGGATAGCACCCCCCTCACGGCCGCCATAACCGGCACCAAGCCCGCAACCGCCGAAGACGCTCTCGGCCCTCTCGCCAACGAAGTACGCGCCATCCGCGTAGCCCAGTCGGCAACCCTCCGCCGCCGCCTGATCGCCGTCGCCAGAAGAACGGCCCCCAACGTCCCCATCACCCTCCACGCCAACCCGGACCCCTGGGCAACCGGCGCCTTCGCCCCCCTCCCGGACGGCGAGCCGCAGGCGGACGCCCTGGTGGCCAACTGCTGGGGCGACCCCATCACAGACGCCACCCGCCTAGCCCACTTGAAAAACCTCGCCACCCGTGACCAGCGAATCGGCGCCTACGTGCTAGCCCTCCCACCCCGCCCCGCCGACCCAGAGGTCCTGGCCGACCAGCTGAGGACATACGCCAAGGCCGGCGCAACGGAATTCCACCTCTATCACGCAGGTCTCGCCTCCCCCCACCGCCTGGCCGCCCTCGCAAAGGCCCTCCGCCTCCACGCTTGAGCCCACCTGGACCGGCGACCAGCTCCGCCCGCCTTCCCCCACCACCTAGATGATCGAGTCCAAGCGGGTCTGGCTCCTGTCAGTGGTTCTAGCGGGTCAGTGATCTCTTGATCGGTTAGCCGGTGTCCTCGTTATGCCAGATCGCCGCAACCAGGGCCAGAATCGTGACGAAGATGCGGACAGTGCCGCCGATCGGGGCAAGACCGCCGTATCGTTCGAGATCGAACTGGCCCTTCAAGGTCTAGTTGATCAACTCGATGGTCTGACGCAAACGGCTTGACGAGATGCTCACTGGGCCATTCCACCTCGCAGCTGCGGCCCGAGCACAGGAGCCTGACGACGCCCTCGACCAGTACTTGCGCGAATCCACAACCGCAGTACTGCCGATCGAGGATGATCGTCTGCTCCAGACGCTCGGCCGGCACCCGGGCGCGGTCGCCAGCAGGCTCAGCAACACCTGACGTTCGTCGGCCTTGGCACCGCTCAGCGCGAACAGCAGCGGCAGCCAGTCAGGCCGCGCCTGCCCCGACCGCACCGACGCCCTGCTCCGCCACGCCACGTCACACTCCGGCCATAGGGGTAAGCAGATGGGGAATCACGCCGGTCTGCGGGATGTCATCTCATGGCGTGCTATGGCCGCCTGTTCAGCGCTGTTCGCCCGGGTAAGCCCACAAGAGACTGCTGATTCACTCCTCCGCGAAACCACCACCCCGACGGAACAGCACCCCTGAGGGAACACCATCCCGTTCCCTCGACAGGCCCCCACCTCATCCCCGCGGTATGCCCCACCCCTTTTCCCTCGGCACGACACCATCCCCCATTCCCCCTCCCCATCTGCACCACCGCCGGCGAGCGCTGCCAAACTGAGCGTCCTCTATCACCAACAGCTGCGTGTGACGACCATCAACTACGGAAAGGTCTCTTCATATGACTGATATGCGAATCGTCTACAGGAAGTATGGCGGCGCATTGCATTGGAATCACCCAGCTCGCCTCCTGGGCGAGGACGAGCACGGTGTCTGGACCGAAGTGCCCGGTGGAACGGTGGCCAGGAAGGGCGAAGGTCCGCCTGTCACGTGGGAGACAACCGCGATCATGCTGTTTCCCAGGGACGCCTGGTGGACAGCGTCCTTCAACTCTCCGCCCCACAAAAGCGAACTCTATGTCGACGTCACAACGATCCCGGAATGGAAAGACGGCGAGGTCACCATGCTCGATCTCGACCTGGACGTCATCCGCATGAGAGACGGCCGCCTCATCCTGGACGATGTAGACGAGTTTACAGAACACCAAGTTCTACTGAACTACCCACGCGAGCTGATCACACAAGCAGAAGAAACTGCACACTGGCTACTCGATGCAGTAGGCGAAAGAAAAGGCCCGTTCGGCGGCGCACACTTGGATTGGCTCGCGAAAACTTTCTGAATACAACAGCCACCCTAACACAGAATCAGCCAGAAACCCAATTGAGCTGACGCCATCACGCGGTAGCTGACACCAGCCCGCTCTCGTACGCCACAATAACAAGCTGCGCCCGATCCCGCGCTTCCAGCTTGGCCAGCAGCCGCGTGATGTGTGTTTTCACCGTAGCCAGGCTCAACTGCAGATGCGCAGCGATCTCGCGATTGGACAGCCCCCGCGCGATCAACAACAACACATCTTGCTCCCGCTCCGTGACACCATCCAATCTTTTCGCCCGGGGCAGAACGGGAGTACGCGTAAACTCCTCGATCAATCTACGCGTGACCGTAGGCGCCAGCAGCGCCTCCCCTGCGGCCACCACGCGTACGGCAGCCAGTAGATCGGCAGGCGGAGTATCTTTCAGCAAAAACCCACTGGCCCCTGCCCGGAGCGCATCATAAACATAAGCGTCGAGGTCGAACATCGTCACCACGAGAACCCGAGCAACGTCCTTGATGCGACGAGTGGCCTCGATCCCGTCCATGCCCGGCATGCGCACATCCATGAGCACCACATCCGGCCGCCGCTCCAACACGACGTCAATGGCCTCAGCCCCGGTCGCGGCCTCCCCCACCACCTCCAAATCAGGTTCGGAATCGATCAGCACCTTGAAGCTCCCCCTGAGCAACGCCTGATCGTCAGCGATGACCACCCGAATCACGAAACCTCCTCATAGGGCAACTTCGCGAACACTCGAAACCCTCGCCCCGGCACATTCCCCGCTTCAAACACCCCGCCATACATCATGACCCGCTCACGCATACCGATCAGGCCATGCCCAGGCCCCTCACCCAGCGCCACACGCTGCCCCGCCCCATTACCAGACGTTCGCAACCCCGCCCCATTACCAGACGTTCGCAACCCCGGCCCATCAGCAGATGTTCGCCACCCTGACCCGTCGCCAGACGTTCGCCGCCCTGTCCCATCACCCGGCATTCGCCGGCCTGGCCCATCGCCAGGCGTTCGCCGGCCTGACCCACCAGCGGGCGTACGCCGCCCCGGCCCATCATCGACCACTTCAATCCGTACCTCCTCACCGTCCAGCGCCACGACCACACTGCAGCGAGTCGGCGCAGCATGCTTGACCACATTGGTCAGCGCCTCCTGCACGATGCGATGAACCGCCAACCCCACACCATCAGGCAACCGCCCCCATGCCTCGGCCTCCCCTTCAGACACCATCACACCTGGTCGCGGCACCGCATCCCCCAGCGACCTTCCCCCTTCTCGCAAAGCTTCCGGCCTTCTCTGCGCCGTATCACCTGGCGAAGCCCCAGCGCTCCCCCGCGCCGAATTACTCCGCAAGGCCTCCACGCCGCCCTGCGCCACGCCACCGCGCGCGGCCTCGGTGCTTGCCGGCATTGCGCCACCCGGCAAAGCCACCGCGCCACCCTGCGTCATATCGCCTGGCACAGCCCCCACACCGTCCCGCGCCAGGCCACCGCACAAGGCCCCGGTACTACCCCGCGCCGCACCACCCGGCACAGCCTCCACGCCACTCCGCTCCATGCCACCCCGCGTCATGCCACGCTGCATAGCCGCTGCGCCATCGCGTGACGCGCCGCCGCGCAAGGCCTCGATGCTTCCCTGCGCCGTGCCATCCGGCAAAGCCTCCATACCGCCCTGCACCGTGCCACCTTGCAAGGTCTCCACATCGCCCTGTGTCACGCCACCACACGAAGCCCTGACGCCTCCTCGCACCGTGCCGTCTTGGAGGACCTCCGCCTCCCCCAGCGTCAGCTCGGTTTGCGTGACCTGTGCCTCCAATCCATATGACGCGGCCTCTCCCCGTGCTGCCTCCACTCGCCCTTGTGCCGTCCCCTCTCCCAAGGCTTCGGCCTGCTCCGTCACCGCACCGCCTGAGAAGACCTCGGCCTGCCCCGGCACTGCGCTGCCTGCACAAGTGTCCGCCTGCCCCGTTGCGGTGCCCGGACAAGCGTCCGCCTGCCCCCTTGCGGTGCCTCTTGAAACGGCGTACAGCTGCCCCAGCGCACCATCGCTCGCGGCCTCCATCGGGCCCGTCGCCGGCGCATGGCGGAGAACTTCCGTTTCTTGCCTCGTCGCCGCCTCCTGCGGCACGGACCCAGCCCTGTCCCCATCGCCCGTCTCGATGTGGAGATCGAACTCCACCTCGACTCCCGCCAGTCGAGCCTGCCTGATCAAGCCCTCAAGCCCGGCCAGACCGGGCGTGGGAACCCGGTCGGGTGCCGCAGTCGACCTGAGCACCCCCAGCAGGTGCCGCATCTCGACCAGCGCGCTCCGGCTGGCGGTCTCGATCACTCGCAAGGCGTCGTGCGCCTCCTCGGGCCTGGTGGCCATGACGTGGTTGGCGACCCCGGCCTTGACCGCGATCAGCCCGACGCTGTGCGTGACCACGTCGTGCAGCTCGCGAGCGATCCTCAGCCGCTCTTCCGCCACGGCCTGCGCCGCCAGTCGCTCGGCGTCGCGGGCGGCGTAGGATCTGCGCTCCTGTACGGCCCGGCCGATCGTCCATGCTCCGCCTAACGCGGCGATGCCCAAGAGCGGCTGGTCGAGATGTACGAGCCAGTCTGGGGCTCGGTCGCGGGGCGTGCCTGCCACTGTCACGCTCACGATGGTCATCAAGCTGACCACGGCGATGGCTGACGACGGGACTGCCGCGCCGAGCTTGTCGGACAGCGCGACGATGTACAACGCGTACGCGGGCGCGAGGTACACGAGCCCCGCCGCGCCCATCAGCGCCGCGAAGATGGCGAGCACCAGCGTGAAGCAGAAGACGGGCAGCGGCCAGAACCTGCGCAGCGCCAGCGGCAGCCCCAGCGCGAGAGGAAGGGCGAGTCGCATCCATGGCGCCAGCGCCTCCACATGGACGGTGACGGTGAAGAAGGTGAACGCCGCGCACACGCCCGCCACCGCATCGAGCATGACCAGCTGGCGGCGGCTCATGCGCCTGGCGAAGAAGGGGTGCGTCTCGTTCACGCGTTGAACCGTAGCCGCTGGCGTGGGCTGCGCACGTCAACCCAGGGTCTGACCTTGAAGTTCCAACCGTGGTCCGACGCGGTGCCGCCCCGCCACCCCGCATCCTTACGGCGTGATCGAACTTCACCGCCTCACCAAGCGCTACGGCTCCACACTCGCCGTGGACGACCTCTCCTTCGCGGTCGAGCCGGGCCATGTGACCGGGTTCCTCGGCCCAATGGCGCCGGCAAGTCCACCACGATGCGCCTGATCCTCGGCCTTGACGCGCCTACGTCCGGCCAGGCGCTGGTCAACGGCCACCGCTACACCTCGCTACGCCGGCCGATGCGGGAGGTGGGGGCGCTCCTGGACGCGAGCGCCGTCCACGGCGGCCGCAGCGCCTACAACCACCTGCTCTGCCTGGCCCGCACCAACGGCATCGGTCCTGCTCGCGTCGCCGAGGTGCTCGACCAGGTCGGGCTGGCCGCCGTGGCACGCAGGCGGGTGGGCGGATTCTCCCTCGGCATGAAGCAACGGCTCGGCATCGCGGCGGCGTTGCTCGGCGATCCCGGCATCTTGATGTTCGACGAGCCGGTCAACGGTCTCGACCCCGACGGTGTGCGCTGGATCCGCGATCTCATGCGCTCGCTGGCCGCAGAGGGCCGGACGATCCTGCTCTCCAGCCATCTCATGAGCGAGATGGCTCTCACCGCCGAGCGCATCGTGATCGTCGGCCGGGGCAGGCTCATCGCCGAAGCCACCGTCGCGGAGCTGACCACCCGCTATCCATCCCTCGAAGACGCGTACATGGTCTTGACCGCAGACAGCGTGCAATACGGAGCGGCCCGATGAAGGCGGTCCTCTCCTCAGAATGGCTCAAGCTCCGTTCGGTGACCTCCACCTACCACGCGGTCGGCACGGCGGCGCTGACGGTGGCCCTCGGCATCGCCTGGACGCTCTATGTCTCCGCCCTCGCCGACGAGCGCGGCACGCTCCGTGCAGCCGCCCCCGAACAGGGTTTCCTGCCGCTCGTCCAGATGAGCCTGGCAGTCCTCGGGGTACTGGCGATCACTTCCGAGTACGCCACCGGCATGATCCGCACCAGCCTCGTCACCGTCCCGAACCGCAGCACCTTATTCCTGGCCAAGGCGGCGATCGTCGGCATGACCACTTTCGTGGCCGCGCACGCGATCCTCCTGCTCACCTACGCAACGAGCCGCCAGATCACGAGCGGCCGTCACCTGGGCTTCAACGAGGTCTCCTTCAGCCACGACCTGCCCGTGCTGCTCGCCTCCGGCATGTCGGTGACCGCGCTGGCGCTGGTGGGCCTCGGTCTGGGCGCCGCCGTGCGATCCACAGCGGGCGCCGTCATGTCGGTCGTCACCCTTTTGTTCGTGCTCCCCGGCATCGCCACTTACCTGCCGCCCCCATGGAACACACGTATCTCCACGATTCTCCTGCCGAGCCTCGTCCCCCAAATAGCAGGCCAACGACTTTCCTCCCGCCTGGGAGACGGCTTCCTGGCCCCCTGGGCGGCCCTCGCCGTGCTTCTCGCCTACCCGCTCGTCGCTCTCGCCATCGGCTACTACCAACTCAAGCGGAAAGACGCATGACCGTACGGGCTCCCAGACCTCAAATCCACGCCGGCCCTGGCACCCGCAGTTGCGCCTCTGCCCGATCACTTCTTCACATGGCACCACGATCCCCGGCGAATCGTCCGGGCGACGTCTCCGCGGGCTGCCTCCTCGCTCCTGCTGAACGCGCCCGTCCGCCTCCTGAACCGACCGCTCGAATCTCACCGCACCCCAGCACAGGACCTGCCGCCCAGTGCCGTGCCCAAAGCACACGACCTGCCCCAGTACAGGACTCGCTCAAAGCACACGACCTGCCCCCAGTACAGGACCTGCCCAAGCACAGGACGTGCGACGAAGCTTCTCTCTCCACCACAGATACACAGGCCGCACCCCTCGGCCCGAAAGGACGCCCAGCATGACCGTCCTCACCTCCGAATGGCTGAAGATCCGCTCGGTCCGCTCCACCTACTTGGTACTCGGCCTCAGCCTCAGCACCGTTTTCCTGGGGCTGGCGCTCGCCGCTGCGGCCGCCGGCATGTACGACGCCGCTTCGCCGGAACAACAGGCACGCGCCAAGATCGCAGATTTGGAGGAGGTGTTCACCATCGTCCCTCAGCTCTGCATGGGTGTCCTCGGCACTTTGGTGATCACGTCCGAGTACACGACGGGCATGATCAGAACAAGCCTGGCCCTCGTTCCCCGTCGCTGGCCCGTCGTCGCCGCCAAGTCCGTGGTCGTCGGCGGGCTGGGCCTGCTCGTAGGGGCGGTGACGGTCTTCGGCACCTATTTCGCGGCCCGTGTTGTGCTTGGCGACCGTTTTTCGGGCGCCTACATGAGCGCCTTCAGTGACCGGCTGCCGCTTCTGATCGCATTCAGCTTCACGGTGCCGGTGTTCGCGCTGCTCGGCGTGGGGCTCGGCGCAATTCTGCGATCGGTGCCGGGCACGACCGCCATCATCGTCGGCCTCGTCTACGTGCTACCGATGATCATCGGCAAGATTCCCGAGCCGTGGAGCGAGCGGCTCGGCTCGCTGATGATCGGCGCCCTGCCTCGTGAGATCACCGGCGACACCATCACGACCTCGGTGTACGGCTCGCTCCTGTCGCCACCGGCAGCCGCCGCGGTCATGATCGCCTACGTGGCTGTTCCCCTGTGCCTCGCCATCTGGCTGCTACGCAGAAGGGACGCCTGACGTGCGCCCCTTGGAATCCCCGCAGTCGCATCAGTTGCGCGGCGCCACGCCTCCCTCGCGCACCATGGAGACGTCAGAGCGGCATCACTTGCGTGGTGCCGCGCCTTCCCCCTTCATCGCGGCGCCGCCATCCGCTTGCGACGAAGATCATGCACAGGCACATAACGGTCATCTCGAATGTGTCCGTCACGCCGTCCAAGCTGTACTCGCCAGTGGCCCACGTTGTGGCGGCGACGGCGGCTCACGTCGTAACGGCTTCGAACGCGCTCGCACCGATGGCGGTCTCAGCAGCTACAGCCTGCGCCATGACGGCCCTGGACGCGCCCACGCCATCACCGGCCTGAGCAGCGATGGCTTCCTTCACGTCGGACCAGCCATCATCGAGTGGCACCCGGTCCGCGAGCACGGAAGAAGGACACCGTCCACGGCCCCCGTCGGCGGCCCACAGGCATCGGACAGATCTCCGCAGGTACGGCAGGTCAAGGCACCTGCCGTACCGTCCGGAGGCTCAGACTTCGAGCACCACAGGGATGATCATCGGCCGGCGCCGGTAGGTGTCGCTCACCCAGCGCCCCACCGTTCGGCGGACGACCCGGCGGATCTCCTGCATGTCGACCACGCCGTCCGCGGCCTTCTCCTGGAGAGCCCGTTCGATCTGCGGGATGAACTCGTCGAACTGGGCGGGATCGATGCCCGACCCCCGAGCGTGAATCTCGGGGCCGGCGGTGAGCTTGCCCGTGTTCGAGTCGACCACCACGACCACCGAGATGAAGCCCTCGTCGCCGAGGATCCTACGGTCCTTCAGGGAGGTGTCGGTGATCTCCCCCACCGACGAGCCGTCGACGTAGACGTACCCGGCGTGGACCGCACCGACGATCCGCGCGCGTCCGTCGACCAGGTCCACCACGACGCCGTCCTCGGCGATCACGATGTGGTCTTCGGGCACGCCGGTGAGGGCGGCCAGCTTGGCGTGGGCGCGGAGGTGGCGCCACTCGCCGTGCACGGGCATGAAGTTCGAGGGACGCGTCAGGTTGAGTACGTACAGGAGCTCGCCCGCGGCCGCGTGCCCCGAGACGTGCACCTTGGCGTTGCCCTTGTGTACGACCCGGGCGCCCCACCTGGTCAGGCCGTTGATGACCTTGTTGACCGCGGTTTCGTTGCCCGGCACGAGCGACGACGCCAGCAGGACGGTGTCGCCTTCGGCGATGCGGATCGGGTGATCGCGATTGGCCATCCTCGACAGCGCCGCCATGGGCTCGCCTTGGGAGCCGGTGCAGATGAGCACCACGTCCTCCGGCGGCCACTCCTCGATGTCGCGCGAGTCGACGATCAGCTCCGGCGGGACCTTCAGGTAGCCGAGGTCGCGAGCCACGCCCATGTTCCGCACCATGGACCGGCCTACCAGGGCGACCTTGCGGCCGTGCCGGAAGGCCGCGTCGATGACCTGCTGAATGCGGTGGACGTGCGAGGCGAAGCTGGCCACGATGACCCGCTGCTCGGACGTGCGGATCACCTCGTCGATGACCGGCCCGATCTCCCTTTCGCTGGTGACGAACCCCGGCACCTCGGCGTTGGTGGAGTCGGACATCAGCAGGTCGACGCCCTCGGTGCCGAGCCTGGCGAAGCCGCCGAGGTCGGTGAGCCGGCCGTCGCTCGGAAGCTGGTCCATCCGGAAGTCACCGGTGTGCAGGACTATGCCCGCCGGCGTCCGGATGGCGACGGCCAAGGCGTCGGGGATGCTGTGGTTGACCGCGAGGAACTCGCAGTCGAACGGCCCGAATACGTGCCGTTCGCCCTCGACGACTTCCAGCTTGGTCGGTTGGATCCTGTGCTCAGTGAGCTTGGCCTCTATCAGGGCAAGCGTGAGCTTGGAGCCGATGAGCGGGATATCGCGCCGCTCGCGCAGAAGGTACGGCACCGCCCCGATGTGGTCTTCGTGGGCGTGCGTGAGCACCACGGCTTCGACGTCGTCGAGCCGGTCCCTGATGTATTCGAAGTCAGGCAGGATGAGATCGACACCCGGCTGGTCCGGCTCGGGGAACAACACCCCGCAGTCGACGACCAGCAGGCGACCGTCATATTCGAAGACGGCCATGTTTCTGCCGATTTCCCCCAGCCCGCCCAGCGCGACGATGCGCAGGCCGCCTTCCGGCAGCGGCGGCGGGGCCCAAGCTCAGGATGCGGATGGCTCATGCCTGGCCCCCACGGTCAGATCTTGTTCTCAAAACTCCCGGTTCCTCCCCGTTCCTATGCGTCTGTCAACTTCACCCCGCCGGCTACCAGGCAAGCACGCAGCTCGGCGATTTGCTTCTCTGTGGCGTCCACGAGCGGCAGCCGTACCGGACCGACCGGCATCCCCACCATGCTCAGTGCCGCCTTCGCCATGATCGCGCCGCCGGCACGCAGCATGATCCCGTCCACTACGGGGGCCACCTGGCTGTGTACGGCCAGGGCCCGGGCGACGTCGCCATTCTTGTGGAGGTGGATCATGCGGGCCAGCTCGGCGCCCACCACATGTCCGACCACACTCACGAAGCCGGCCGCTCCGAGCGAGAGCCAGGCCAGGTTGAGCAGGTCGTCACCGGAGTAGAAGGCGAGATCGGTCGCGGCCATCACCTGGCTCGCCCCGAACAGGTCACCCTTGGCGTCCTTCACGGCCACGATGCGATCGTGCTGCGCCAGCCTGAGCAGGGTCTCTGTCTTGATCGGTACGCCACTACGTCCGGGAATGTCGTACAGCATCACCGGCAGGTCGGTTGCGTCGGCAACGGCGGTGAAGTGCTGGTACAGCCCCTCTTGCGGAGGCTTGTTGTAGTAAGGCGTCACCACCAGGAGGCCGTGCGCACCGGCACGCGCCGCCTGCTTCGCCAGCTCGACGCTATGACGGGTGTCATTGGTGCCGGCCCCCGCCACGACGGCGGCACGATCGCCGACCGCTTCGAGGACGGCGCTGACGATGCGCTGCTTCTCCTCGTCCGAGGTGGTGGGCGACTCCCCGGTCGTCCCGTTGACGATCAGTCCGTCATTGCGCTGCTCGTCCACCAGATAGGCGGCAAGACGTCGCACAGCCGCATAATCCACCTCACCGTCGGAGGTGAACGGCGTGACCATCGCGGTCAGCATACGGCCGAAGGGTGCGTCGGTGGTTCCAGTTGGCGATGCCATAGTGCGAACGCTACCTGGATTCGGAAATCCATTGGACGTCGCCACCCCGCTTCGCCTGCCTGGAGCCGCTCGTTGCCCGCCTCCGGATGCCCGGCTGCGTCCTCTCCCCATACCCACCGAAGCCCACACAGATCCGGTGAGGTTGTCACTTCAGGTGTGTAAAGATCTTTGCTGAGTGCTTGATGGCGGTCTTTACCTGATGCGGCCTGGATAGGCGATATCGAGTTCGATGAGTGCCTCGCGCCAGCCGATGGTGCGCTGTCCCTCGATCAGGCGGGCGGTGCTGGGCGAGTTCTTGATCTTTCCGGTCTTCTCCTTGGTCGCGGCGCGTTCGCGGGCGCGTTTGTCCTCGATGTTGATGATGGCCAGCCACAGCAGCTTGACCACGGCGTCGTCGCCGGGGAAGTGCCCGCGGGCCTTGGTGACCTTGCGCAGCTGGTAGTTCAGCGACTCGATGCTGTTGGTGGTGTAGAGCAGCTTACGGACCGCCGGGGAGAAGGCGAAGAACGGGATGAAGCGGTCCCAGGCCGTCTCGAACACCCGGGCCGCCTGCGGATACCGCTCGCCCCAGGTGGAGGCGGTGAAGTCTGCCAGGGCGTCGAACGCGGCCTGCTCGGTGGGCGCGGTGTAGATCTTCTTGAGTTCGGCGGCCAGCGCGGCGCGGTCGCGGCGGGCGACCGGCCGCAGCGCGTTGCGGATCAGGTGCACGACGCAGGCCTGCACGGTGGTGTGCGGGAACGCCGCGTGGATGGCGTCCTCGAAGCCGGTCAGGCCGTCGGTGCAGGCGATGAGGATGTCGCGCACGCCCCGGTTTTTCAGGTCGTTCATCACCGTGGTCCAGAACCGGGCCGATTCGCCGGCGGTGGCGGTATCGAGCGGGGTCTTGGCCAGCCAGATTCCGAGGACGTGCTTGTCGCCGTCGGCGTCGATGCCGACCGCGAGGTAGGCGGGTTTGGCCTGGACGCTGTGGTTGTCGCGGACCTTGACCACGATGGCGTCCAGGAACACCACCGGGTAGACCGCTTCCAGCGGCCGGGCCTGCCAGGCGCGGACCTCCTCCAGCACGGCGTCGGTGATGTTGGAGATGGCCTCGTGACTGAGTTCGACCTCGTAGATCTGGCGCAGGTGGTGCTGGATGTCGCGCACGCTCATGCCGTGCGCGTACAGGCTGATGATCATGTCGTCCAGGCCGCCGGAGATGCGGCCGGCCCGCTTGGGCACCAGCACCGGCTCGAAGGTGCCGGCCCGGTCCCGGGGCACGGCCAGCCGGACCGGCCCGACCCCGGTCTGCACGGTCTTGCCGATCCTGCCGTTGCGGGAGTTGCCCGAGCCGTGGCCGGCCACCTCGTGCTTGCCATAGCCCAGATGCGACGACAGCTCGGCCTCCAGGGCGCGTTCCAGCACCGCCTTGACCAGTTCGCCGAGCATCGAGCCTTCACCGGTCAGCCGCAGCCCGCCCGCGCCGTCGCGTGAGCGTTCCAGCAGCAGGTCCAGCACGTGATCGCCGAGCAGGTCCCGCAACGGCACCTCGCCGTCACGCTGGGGGGATTGTTCCCCGCCATGATGCGCAGCCGCCCCCAGCAGCGCCGATGCATCATCGCGCTGGTCTTGCCCCACCGCGGCCAGCGCGGTTCTTCCCCGTGTCGTGGACATGATCGTGTTCTCCCCCGAGATGGTGAATGATCGTTGCAGACTTTCGTCTACGTTTGGTGATCATTTCCACACCTAGAGTGATACCCCCGATCCGGTCGATGCAGGAGGCGTTGGGTGAGTAAGGGGACGTCTCCGGGCTCAGGATGCCTGGTGTGGCGGAAGCGACGGAATTTGTTGTCGCCAAGGTCACACCGACCACCACGTGCGCGATATAAAGGCTGCCGAGATCCGCCGGGTTACGTCCGCACCGTTGTGCGCGACGGGAAAGCAGTCCTCGGCACCCAGGAGCAGCCCTTGATGCGCCCAGTTACGCCAGTTCGATCTGGTACCGGATGAAGCCGCGGTTCTCGGCGACTTTGTCGTACAGGTGCCGGGCTGTGCTGTTCGACTCGTGGGTGTTCCAGTACACGCGGGAGCAGCCGCGTTCCCGAGCCCAGTCCGTCACTGCGGCGATCAACGCGCGGCCCACGCCCTTGCCTCGCACGTCAGGAGCCGTGAACAGGTCCTGCAGATAACAGACTTCACTATCGGGAGCCGACGTGCTTCCGTGGGTGAGGAAATGCGTGATGCCCACCAGCCGGCCGTCCAGCCTGGCCGCCAAGGCGTGCAGGCGGGTGTCCGCCTGAAACTCCTGCCACGCCCGGTCGTACATCTCGTCCGGCTCGGTGCGCTCGTAAAAGTCGATGTACGCACGGAACAAGCCCTCCCACACGTTCCGGTCGGACGGGAGTAGCTTGCCGATCTCGATCATGTTGTCCCTCTTGGTGGTGCAGCCCGGCGCGGTCCAGGACGCGCGAGGTGGGCGTGTTGGGGTGGCGGATGTTCGATGTCACAACGTAGGGAGAGTCGGCTGGCCGAGGTACGGCCACTCGGCTGCGATACCAGGTGACCACTTGGTGGTTGCCGAGGTGGGGGTCCGCCTTGAGCACAGGCGGTTGTCACAAGAGGGCAAGGACGGCGCGAATCGGGCTCGGCCTTGGGCAGGGGCGGCGCACGAAAAAGCGACGGCTGGAGATCACGGTAGCCGGCTCGAGCTCCGAACTGCACAAAGCCTTGTTGCGGGCGAGGGGATGCGGAAGGAACTGCGGGGACGTGATGCATGCGGGTGACGTGACGGAGCCGTAATAGGCGACGGAGCTTCAGTACGCGACGGAGCCGTGGTACCCGACGAACCTCTCGGACGTTACGAGCCGGTGCGGCGTGCGCGAGCAACGGTGTGCCGAAGCGGCTGGGGCGTGACGGCGTAGTGAAGAGGTCCCGAGCGCTGGGATGGGATCAGCAGTGGGAACGGGCGAGTGCTGGCGGAGCAGTGGTGGCGGCGTGACCAACGATGAAGACGTGACCAGGGGCGGGGCACGTGAGAGTCGACGGGGGCGTGGGGGCGTACCCGACCAGTGAGTGTCATGAGGAAGCAGCAGGACGTACTCACCAAGCGGTCGCGGCATGACGGAGCGGCAGCGCGCTCAAGCGGTGTGGGCATGACGGAGCGGCAGGGCGCACCCGCCGGTGATGGCAGGACGAAGTGACAGGGCGTACCCAAAAGGTGGGCATGAAGAAGCGGCGCAGGCGTGCCGAGGGGGCGGGCGTAAGGAGGAGGGGGCTGGACGGAGCAAGCCGGGGTGGCGGAGCTTGGAGGCGCGGTGGAGCGGCGGGGCGTGAGAGGGTGGAGGCGCGGCGGAGCTTGGCTGGGACGGGCGGGAAAGAGCCGGCGTCTTGCGTGAAAGGCCCTCGGGTTCGTCGTCGGATCCGGTGCCGACCTCGGGGTTCATGACCACCGGATGTGGCGGCTAGCGGCGGCGGACATGGAAGAGGTCGCCGATATGTGCTCGGGGGTACACACATCGACGACCTCTACCGGAGAATCGCGACCTCTTACATCGGCGTTACAAGGTTTCTCCGATAATTTTCCGCCGCCGCAAAGTTGGGGCTCCATCTGTCATCGATGACGGTCGGTTACCTGCCGAATACGGCAACATGGGGCAACGCCTCACACGAACCCCCAGGGATGGACTAGTGGCCACCTCAGATCCGGTCTACCTGCGTGTCGTCGAAGACATCCGGCGACAGATCACCGACGGCACCCTTCCCCCCGGCGCGCCTATCCCCTCGCGCGCGCAGCTGACCCGCAAGTATCAGGTCGGTGAGACCGCCGCCCGTCATGCACTACGCGTGCTCGCGGGCGAGGGCCTCATCATCGGCCGCGTGGGCTCGGGCCATTACGTCAGGGAACGCCCCGACCTAACACCTCTGCACCGATGGCGTTTCCTCGACCACCCTGCCCCGTTCGCCGCCGACCTCCAATCCCAAGGCAGGCGAGTTACATGGGACTGGCACAGCGAGCCCACCGAAGCGGGCCCCGACATCGGCAGACGGCTGCGGCTGCCCGAGTCGGCGACGCTGACCAAGACGAGTTACGTCTTCCGCGGGGACGGCAGGCCGCTCCAGCTCGCCACGTCGTATGAGCTGCGCGAGTTCACCCCTCATACGGAGGAGGAACGGCGCAGCCTGGTCGCGCGCATGTACGCGCACGGCATAAAGATCACCGAAATCGTCGAGAGCGTTCATACCCGCATCCCCCGGCCGGTCGAGAGCGATGCGCTGGACCTGGCGGCGGGGGTTCACGTTCTTCATGTGGAACGTACCCATTGGGCGGGCGACCGCCCGGTCGAGACCAGCGACATCGTGATCCCGGGCGACCGGTTCCGGATCATGTACAGCATGCCTGTTTAGAGCGGGAAGCTCCGGGTGAGCACCATCTTGCCCGGAGCTTCCCGACCCGACGAGTTCGTGCCGTCTCTTCGCGCCTCGGCCGGACGGGCGCAACGCCGAACGTGCGGCCGCGCTCCCCCATATCGACACGACAGGGCCGAGTCTGTGGCGATCAAGGAAGGACGGCCGAGGTCAAGCAAGAAGGTGCCCGTACCGTCGGTGCAACCCTCGCGGGTCGTTCTTGACGCCGGCCACCTCATCAGGCCCGCTCTCGCCGCATCGCGCGATGGGCACGCGAGCGCGGCTCCGCCTCCCCACGAATGACGAAGCCACCCCCGCCGGCCCACCGCCTCACGAATGACGAGGCCGACCTCGCCGGACCGCCTCCATAAGCAGGGACGGTCATCGACGCGACACTGCCTCGTCCCGCATTGCTCAAAGGGTCGGTTCGTCCAGCATCGTGACAACGACCTTGCCGCGACTACGCGCGCGAGCGAAATCCCAATATGTCTAGACACCGTCATCGAATCGACGGCGGCGAGTGCGGGATCGGGCAGAGTGCCGTCGATTGCTCGGGTGGTGATTGGGCCTCTTTGGTGAGCTTCAGCGTGCCTATCACCACGGCGACCGTGGGCTCGGCCCGCTCGAAGGCTGAGGACGCTGGTATGCCGGGCGTGGTGATGAGCAGGCGCTCACCGGGCCGGACGGCTTTGGTCGATGCGAACAGTTCGTCGCTCTTGAGGGAGAGGTTGATGATCACATCAAGGCCTCCCGAGGGGCGGCGCAAGCACTCCTCGATGGTGTCGGCGTCGCGATAGTCGACGATCTCTCCAGCCCAGAGATCTCGGACGTATGCCTCGTACTTGAACAAAGCGGTCGCGACGACGTGGGCGCGTCCGGACAGCAGGAGCACCGCAACGCTGCCGATGCCTCCGCTGACGAGCACCTTCTCCGGACACAAATCGCGCCCTTCCTCGATCAGCGCCAGCCCCGGTCACACCGGTGCCCCAAAGGATGGGAGCGCATTCGGCACTGAGACCGTCCGGCTGTCTTTGAGGAAGTCGCCCGTCGTGAACCCCGCGCCCGCGGTGACGGCGGAAATACCCATGCCTGCCGCGAACGACGGCGGCGCTCCGAACTCCACTGCGAGCCCCGCAGTCCCGGCCCCAGCTCAGCGACCGTGCCGCGGAGTCGGCGCCGGAGGCATACGGAGAGTCCAAGGGATCACGTCTCGAACCGTTCCGGGAGCGAATCGGGGTCGGGGAGTGGGGCGCGGGAGTCGAAAATCGCACGCATACGAACGCGTAAGGGACGAACAGGATTCACCGTGAATGCGCAGGTCAGGGATTGTCGGTGCGGGTTGATACAACGGTTGCGGAGGTTGCCGATGCGAGTCAAAGACCTGTCCGAACGTGACCGGCCGCGCGAACGGCTCATGTCCAGTGGTGCCGCCGCCCTGGCGGATCGGGAGCTGCTGGCCGTGCTGCTCGGCTCGGGGTTTCGTGGGGCGAGCGCCCTCGACCTGGCCACACAGGTGATCGAGGCTTGTGGAGATCTCGACGGCCTCAGCCGTTCCGACCCGCACTGGTTACTCACGATGCGTGGCATCGGCCCGGCCAAGGCCGCGCGCGTGGCTGCGGCCTTCCATCTCGTACGCCGTGCGGAGTCGGGGCCCGAGCCCGAACGCATCACCAGCACGTCAGACCTGGCACATGCGTGTGCCCCGTTGCTCCGCGACCGGAAGCACGAGCGGCTGGTCATGGTGGCGTGCGACACCCGCGGACGCATCCTGAAGCGGGCGGTGCTGACCGAAGGCGGGAGCGATCACACCGTGATGCCCGTCCGCGAGGTGATCACAGAGGTGCTCACCGCGGGCGGGGCGATGTTCGGGCTTGCCCACAACCATCCCGGCGGCTCACTCGACCCCAGCCAGGAAGACCTGGAGGCCACCGCCAGGCTTCTCGAGGCCGCACAGACTGTCGAATTGCGGCTACTCGATCACCTTATTATCGCGGACGAGTCGTGGAGGAGGATTCCCCTGTAAATCCTTTCCACGCCGGACCATGAGTGCAGCATCCCGCAAAAGGCATCATCCCCCTTATAGCGCCGAACAGCAGTTTTCCAAGGGACGACCATGAGAACCTAATGGCGCGGGTAGGCCGAACGGACGTCAGCCGGCCACTACTCGTCATGACGTGGCCCCATGTCTCGTGGACGCAAGGGGCCACGTCCATGGTCTCGCGCAGGTCAGGGCGCGGCCCATGCCCAAGTGAGGGCTGTGGGCAGGCGCGTCGCCCTTGGCCTGCGCGAACGCGGTGCACCGGCAGTGATTGCCCTGTTCGTGGTTTCGCCAGCGATGTCCGGTCCGCATCTAGCGGTGGCGGTGGCTCGAACGGGGCGGTCGGTGCACCTTGTCGCCGGGCGGGGGCGCAACACCCGTCCGGCGACATCGCGTTCACTCCTCCGCAATGGACTTCCCGACAAAAGTCGGAGTCACCGGTCATGAAACACTTCACTGCGCGAGGCTCAGGCGGCAGAATGTTGTGTGCGGCCATCGCGCTCGGCGTCCTCCAGAACTGCGTATTCGGAGGGCCGCGATGGCCGTCACCAATCTTGCCGACTGGCGATCTCTACACTTCGCGTCTATCTCGGCCATTTTGTCCATGCTTGGGTTGTTGAGTTCGCGGCACTATCCTTTGAACGGCATCGGATGTCGGTAAGTCACGTCTTTTTACCCTTACGTTCTGGCGTCTGCAAGGTGTGGCGTTATGCGAGGCTTGCGGCTTGGCCAGGCATGCGCAGGCATGTTTTTCGGCTTCATCATGCTGATCTGCTGCGGCGGGCTCCGTGGGGGCGTCAGACTTAGGTCTGCGGCCACCGCCGTTCTTCTTCGCCATGAATCGTTGCTTTGAAGGGGGATGCGCGGTGGCCGCCCAAGGCGAAGGTGAAGGCGTAGCCTGGTTTTGCCCCGTCGGCCTGGTTTGGCGCCCATGGGCGCACGTCGCCCGAAATGTGGTGCTGCTCGACTATGCCAGGTCATCGACAGCATTTGGATGGGCGACGGGTAAATGGTGACGGCCATCGCGCTTCCCCTTCAAGGGCCAAGTCGAGATCGAAGGGAACGTTCCGCGATGGCCGCAGGAACGATTGTGGCGCTTGAACATGGTGCGGGTATAGGTCATCGGTATCGGGTACTCCGACTTTCGTGGCAATGGCGCATCGGGGGTTCGCGCTACTCGATGCAGCTGGCGACAGAGCGGGCTGGGATGCGGGTTCTGAGGAACTGCTGCGGGGCACAGGGCTGCTGAAGGGGGCGGCTCGGGGGGCGGCAAGTCGGGCAAGGGGGCCGGCTCAGGCAGGGGCCGGCTCAGGCAGGGGCCGGCTCAGGCAGGGGCCGGCTCAGGCAGGAGGCGGCCCAGACGGGGGCAACTCGGGCAGGGCCAGTTGGGTAGGGCCAGTCGGGGGAAGAGCCGCCCAGAAGGACCTGCTCGGCGGCGAGCCTTTCTCGGCCAAGGCCCGCTCGGGGCAGAGCTAAGCGGGCAAGACGCAAGACGGTCACGTCCCGTCGAGTGGTGTAGAACCGTTCGGGCGGGCAGGGCCGGTTCGGTGCAGGTGCGCCATGGAGCGGCGGCATGTCCTGACCTCAGGGGACAGGACTGGTCGAATGCGGGAGGCCCGTTATGCATCAGGCCGCTCCGATGGAGGACCACTCGGGCGCAAGCCCGCTTCGGTACAGGAAGGGGTCAGGGTCCAAGCTCACGCCGGTGCAGGATCGGGTCGGGCACAGGGCTGCTCCGGGGCAGGATCGGTCGGGTCAGGGCCGATCAGGTACAAGCCCGTTCTGGTATAGGGCCGGTCGGGTGCAGGGCCGGTCGGGTGCAGGGCCGGTCGGGTGCAGGGCCGGTCGGGTCCAAGCCTCCTCCGGGCAGGACCGTTGGGGTCAGGAGCCGATCCAAGTGCAAGCCCGTTCTGGTGGATGGCCCGGTCGGGTGCGGGACGGGAGGACGGGCACAGGGATCAGCCCGTGCAGGTGGGTCGGGTGTCTGTGCATGGCCGGCCCGGACGTAAGACATGCCGGGTGCGGGCGAGGGGACGGTGGCGGATCGGCTATGGGCGTGCGGGCGGGCGAGGGTTTGGATGGGCGGGCGTGGGTGGGCGGGCGTGGGTGGGCGGGCATGGGTGGGCTGGCACGGCGGCTCCAGGGCGGGTGGGGTTTGGTTGAAGCCGGGAGCACTTGCGGAAGGCGATGGGATGCGTCTCCGTGATCGCGGGCGGGTGCAGGGGCGGGCTCTCGTCTAGGCCTTATCTCTTCTTGCCTGTATAGACGTTTGCTGTGTGGGCGTGGACGTGTCTGCCTATGATCGAAGCGTGTTGGATCGTGAAAGCCCCAGGTCTCTCTTCGAGCAGGTCGCCGACGTCATTCGCGATCAGATCGTGCGCGGCGAGCTGCGTGCCGGTGATCTCGTGCCCAGTGAGGCGACCCTTCAGCGGACGCACCGGATCAGCCGGACGACAGCCCGGCGGGCGATCGGGGTGCTGCGGAGTCAGGGTTTGGTGCACACGATCACGGCTGAAGGCACCTATGTGGGGCCTCCTGGGACGCCTCGGTCCAGCAGGAGGCTGTTCAAATACCAGAGGGTCGCCGCAGACATCGTCGCGCGTATCATGGGTGGTGAAATCCCTCCGAGAGAGGCCATTCCCGGAGAGAACTCGTTGATGCGACAATATGGTGTCGCGAGGGAGACCGTGCGGCATGCGCTGGCTTATCTCAGGGAGTCGGGGTGGGTGGTCACGGTGGCGTATGGGGGCACATATGTGGTCGACCGTGAAGAATGGCCCATAAATAAGGGATCTTATTTTCCCTTCCGTTGACCTCGCCATTGGATACCCTTAGAACGTGCTGAATCGCGAGGGTGACACCTATCTATATCTCCAGATCAGCGAGGTCCTCAGGTCGCGTATCACCGCCGAACTCTCGCCCGGAGATCCCGTGATCAGCGAGGCGGAGATCCAGCGGGAGTTCAAGGTCGCGCGTACGACGGCGCGGCGGGCGATCCGGGTGCTGCGGAATCAGGGGTTGGTTCATACGCGGCAGGGTGAGGGGACGTTCGTCAACGATCCCACGCTTTCCGGGCCCTCCGGGCGGTTGGCACCGTTCTATCGGCATATCGCCGGGGAAATGCGGGAGCGGATCAAGCGGCGTGAGTTCATGTCACGGCAGCAGATTCCGAGCGAGGTGGAGCTGGTGCGGCAGTATGGCGCGGCGCGTGAGACCGTGCGGCGTGCCATCGCGTTGCTGCGGGAGGAGGGGTGGGTGTACAGCATTCCGCATCGGGGGAGTTATGTCTCGCCTGAGGAGCAGTGGCCGGTTTGAGGAGGAGGAGGAGGGCGATCGTCGCCGTTCTCTTTCCGGGCCTCCGTTCTCTTCCGGCCTCCGTTCTCTTTGCAGGGCTCCGTTCCCTTTCCAGGGCGCCGTCTCTTTCCGGGGCTTGGGTGGGTGATGCCTCCGTGGCACCCGGATGAGGGCCTTTGTAGGAGCGAGAGGATGTCCTGTCCCCATGACCCTCAGATGACGCGCCTCCGCCGGGCTTGGGCGGTGGTGGCGGTCGGGGGGCTGGCGCTGGTCAGGGGGTGGTGGGTGCTGGTGGGACGAGGGTGAACCAGAGGCAGACCACTGTTGTGTCGGCCTTGACCTCGTAGCCGAGGCCCGACCAGTAGCGTCGGTGGGTTTCCTGCCAGTGTTCCGTTGAGGTGAAGCCCTCGCCTTCCGCCTTCGCGAACTCCCAGCTGACCTGTGCGAACGGTGTCAGCTCTACGCGCGTTACGCGGACCTCGCCGACTCGGGCGCCGGTGTCATCCACGAGGACGAGGTGCTCGCCGACGTGCTCGACCTCCTCGCCTTCCGCCTCGTAGTCCAGAGGCAGCAGGCCGGCCGTGGCCGTCTTGGTGCCCGCGAGCACCAGGTCGGTCAGCTCGGTACGGAGTTCGCCGGGGGTGCCGAGTTCGAGGACCCTGAGTCCGTCGATGCGTGGCCACATGCCGGCCATGCTAGTCAGAAGACCGGGATGATCTCCTCCGGGTCGATGAAGTCGACGTGCACCCCTTCCAGGTTCAGCTCGGGGATGGCGGGGAAGGCGATGCCCCAGCGCTCGACGATGGCGCGGATGTGGGCCATCGCCACGCGCCAGTTCTGCGCCTGCTCCTTGCTCGACAGCACGCCGAGGCCCGCCTGTCTGGCGAGGTCCATGAGGACAAGGTGGTTCTTGAGGAAGTACGGCGGCAGTTCCCAGAAGCCTTCCGGCGGCTCCCAGAGGATCATGCTGAGGAAGACGAAACCGGCCCTGAGCTGGCGGGTGATGAGGGCGCGGGTCTCGTCGGTGAGGCCCGGCCATTCGTTCTCCAGAATGGTCATGCAGATCTGCAGGTGGCGCGCCTCGTCGCGGCCGATCCGCTTGAACATCTCGCTGAAGACCGGATGCTTCGTGCCCGACGACATGCCCCTGAACAGCGTCGAGGCGGCCATCTCGCCCATCATGAAGCTGGTGAACAGCACGGGCAGCGAGTATTTGCCGACGGCCGAGGTGTAGCCGTTCCAGTAGCGGCCGCCGTTGTGGTAGAGCCAGCCGATGTTGTTGTGGGCGGCCGATTCGAGGTCGTCGGAAGGGGTCCAGTCGAGCGGGCCGCCCGGCCAGAGCTTGGCGATGGTGCGCTGGCAGCACTCCTCGTGGTTCATCTCGTCGCGGGTGATCGAGAAGAAACACTTCCTGACGGGGTCCTCTTCGTGTTTCTCGAACGCCTGGATGGTCGCGCGGGCGAACACCGCCGGCCCGGAGGCGTCGAAGTTGGCCAGCACCGCGAACCAGTACATGATGCCCAGGCGCTGCTCCCTGGTGAAGTCGGCCGGGTCGAGGCCGTCCCAGGGCAGGTCGGCCGGGTTCCAGAGCTCGCGCTTGGACTTCTCGTAGATGGCGGCGAGTTTCTCCGTCTCCACGTGCCATTCCATCGGGTAGATATTGGGCTGCGGGATCTCCGGCGCGGGCCAGAAACCGCCCTCTGGGATCGTGAGGTCCGCCATGGTTGTGACACCTCCCTCTGCCATCCTGCGGGGCGGCGTCACGGCTTTCAAGTACAAGCGCGGGCGTCACGGGGATGAGTCAAGCCGGGGGCCTACAAGGCATGCGTCAAGTGCGGCTCACTGGTGACGGCTGAGCGCCGGTCTTCGCGGGCTCTCCTCACGTAAAGAGCGCCGGTCTACGCGGTCATGATGGACGGTGCTCTCACATAAAGAGCGCCGATCTTCGCGGGCTCTCCTCGCGTAAAGAGCGCCGGTCTTCGCGGGCATGATGGACGGTGCTCCTCTCGCGTAAAGTGTGCCGGTCTTCGCGGGGCTCTTCTCATGGACGAGCGTGCCCCTGCGATGGCCCAGCCCCGTCCTCACGTACGAGCGCGTTGGGTGATGGCGACGCACACCAGGACCGCCAGCGCCGCCACCACCGTGGAGGCTCCGAACCGCTCCCCCATCAACCCCCACGCCCACACCAGCGTCAGCAGGGGCTGGGTGAGCTGGGTCTGGCCGGCGCGGGCGATGCCGCCCCTGGCCAGGCCGGCGTACCAGGGGATGAAGCCGACGAACATCGAGATCACCGACACGTACGCGAAACCCGCCAGGGACTCGCCCGTGAGGGTGATGGGGGTGGTGGCGGCGAGGGCGGCCGTCACGGGGAGCGTCAGCGGGAGGGAGAGGACGAGGGCGTGGGAGATGACCCGCCAGCCGGGCGTGTGCTTGGCGAGGCGGCCGCCCTCGGTGTAGCCGATCGCCGCCGACAGGAGCGCGCCGAGGAGGAGCAGGTCGGGCCAGGAGGGGCGGCCGTGGTGCTGGATGAGGGTGAACGCGGTGATGGCGGCGGCGCCGGCCGTGCAGCCGGCCCAGAAGAGGGGGCGGGGCGTTCGCCGGCGCGCAGGACGGCGCAGGCGGCGGTGGCGGCCGGGAGGAGGCCGATGACGACGGCGGAGTGGGCGGTGCTGGCGCCCAGGTGGAGGGCCAGGCCGCTGAAGACGGGGAAGCCGACGACGACGCCGAGCACGATGAGCGCGTAGGCGGGCCACTGCGATCGGGGCGGGAGGAGGGCGTGGCCGGCGGCTTTGAGGCAGATGAGGGCGATGGCGCCGGCCACGGCGGCCCGTCCGACGGCGACCAGCCAGGGGTCGAGGCCGCGCATCGCGTACACGGTGGCCGGCATGGAGCCCGAGAACGACAGGACGCCGAGGAACGCCAGCCACGTGCCACGGCCGCCGAGGCTCGGCGGGACCGCTACTCTCCTGGTGACAGTAGCGCTATTCTCAACCTTCATGAACAACGATAGCAGTATCGCCCAGATCGCCGCGATACTGCGCGAAGAGGCCGATCGGCTCGGCCCGGGGGCGCGGCTGCCGTCCAGCCGGGAGATCATGCGCCGCCACAACGTGAGCCCCGTCACCGTCTCCCGGGCCATCGGGCAGCTCGCGGCGGAGGGGCGGGTGGTGTCGAGGCCGGGCAGCGGGGCGTTCGTGGCGCGGCGGGCCGGCGGCGCGGCGCAGGACGCGCCCGACTTGTCCTGGCAGACGGTGGCTCTGGGCGACCGGGTGGTGGACGAGGGGCCCGTGTCGGCACTGCTGGGCGCGGCGCCCGAGGGGGTGGTGCCGCTGACCGGCGGTTACCTGCGGCCGGGGCTGCGCCCGGACAAGCAGCTCGCGGCGGCCGCGGCGCGGGCCGTGCGCCGGCCGGACGCCTGGGCGATGCCGCCGCTGACGGGCCTGCGGGAGCTGCGGCGGTGGTTCGCGACGCAGGCGGGCAGCGACGTGACCGAGGCCGACGCGCTCATCGTGAGCGGCGGGCAGGCGGCGCTCACGCACGCGTTCAGGGCGCTGGCGGCCCCGGGGACGCCCATCCTGGTGGAGACGCCCACGTATCCGGGCGCGTTGTCGGCGGCGAAGGCGGCCGGGCTGCGGGCCACGGCCGTGCCGATGGACCGCGAGGGCGTGCGGCCGGACCTGCTGGCCGAGGCGTTCGCGGTCACGGGGGCGCGGGTGTTCTTCTGCCAGCCCACGCTGCACAACCCCACGGGCGCCACGCTGCCGCCGGAGCGCAGGCGGCAGGTGCTGGAGGTGGCGCGGGCGGCGGGCGCGTTCGTGGTGGAGGACGACTTCGCCCGGTACCTGACCGCGCAGCCGCCCCCGTCCCTGGCCTCCATGGACCGGCACGGCACGGTGGTGCACATCGTCTCGCTGACGAAGATCCTGTCGCCGAGCATGCGGGTGGCGGCGGTCATCGCGCGCGGGCCGGCCGCGCACCGGCTGCGGGCGAGCCAGCTCGTGGAGTCGTTCTTCGTCGCCCGGCCCTTGCAGGAGACGGCGCTGGAGTTCGTGGGGTCGCCGGCGTGGCGGCGGCACCTCGCGGCCGTGCACGCGGAGATCGCGACCCGCCGGGACGCGCTCGCGGCGGCCCTGGCCGAGCTGCTGCCGGAGGCCGAGCCGCACCTGCTGCCCGCGGGTGGCATGCATCTGTGGGTACGCCTGCCCGCCTCCGTGGACGAGACCGCGCTGACCGAGGCCGCCCGGCGGACCGGGGTGCTGATCAGCCCCGGCCGGCTGTACTACGCGGCCGAGCCGCCGGGCCCCAGGATCCGGGTCACACACATGGCCGCCGCGCATCTGACGGAGCTGCGGGAGGGAGTCAGGAGGCTGGCCGAGGCGATGGCGGCGGTCACGGGCCGGGGCGATGGCCGCGCTCACACCTGACGCCGCGGCGGCCGCACTCATCGGTCGAGGAGGTGGCTGAAGCGATGACGATCATCGGACAGTAGAGTGACGGCATGCCGTTCCCCGCGGAGCTCGTACGAGACTTCGTGAACACGTTCGACGTCGAAGCCCAAGCGGACGAGCTGTCCTCCCCGGCCGAGCTGGCCGTGTGGCTGCGCGAGCGCGACCTCGTCGGCCCGCGCGACCGCGCCACCGACGACGACCTCCAGATCGCGCACGCCCTGCGCGAGGGCCTGCGGGCCGCGCTCAGGCAGGAGCGGGCCGACCTGCCGGAGCTGCCGCTGCAGGTCGCGGTCGGAAATCAGGGGCCGGAGCTGGTCCCGGCCGTGCCGGGGGTGCGTGGCGGGCTGGCGCGGATCGCGGCGGCGGCGTTGAGCGCGGACTGGGAGCGGCTGAAGGTGTGCGCGGAGGGAACCTGTCAGTGGGCGTTCATCGACCTGTCGAAGAACCGTTCCCGCTCGTGGTGTTCCATGCGGGTATGCGGCAACCGCACCAAGACACGGGCTTACCGGGCGAGGAAGCGGGGTTCGCGTCGTCTCCAAGGCTCAAACACCGATACGGTGTAACTCGTGCCTTGTGGCATGAACGGCAGGCGAAGGAGCGGGCCGAGATGGCAGACGTAGGCGTCCGGGCGGCCCGGCGCGAGGATGTGCTCCAGGTTGCGAATTGTCAGATCCGCGCCTGGCGCTACGGCTATCGGGATTTCCTGCCCGAGGGCCCACTCGAGCAGATGACTGGCGCGGCGGCCGAGAAGATGTGGCTGCGCCAGTGGGACGAGGCGATCGTCGCCCCGCCCAGCCCCATGCACCGGGTGCTGGTGGCGGTGGAGACCATCCTCGACACCGAGGGTTTTCCCGCCCTCGGCGCGGGCGGCAGCGCCGCCCTGGTCACACCCCGCGGCGGGGAGCGCGTGGTCGGGCTGGTCTCGCACGCGCCCGCCGAGGACCCCGATCTCGACCCCGGGCGGGTGGCCGAGATGCTGACGCTGCTGGTCGACCCCGACTTCGTCCGCCGGGGGCACGGCAGCCGCCTGCTCAACGCCACCGTCGACTACATGCGGGAAGACGGCTTCCGTCAGATCGTCACCTGGGTGTTCGCGGAGAACTACGCGATGCTCGGCTTCCTGGAGTCGGCGGGCTGGGGCGAGGACATGGCGGAGCGCGTCCTCGACATGGGCCGGCCGGTCCGGATGATCAGGCTCACGACCGACATCAGCTAGAGGTAGAACGACAACATGGCAACTCCCGCGCAGTGGATCGCCGGAGCCCGCCCGCGCACGCTGCCCAACGCCGTCGTGCCCGTCATGGTGGGCACCGGCGTGGCGATCGGCGAAGGCGGCTTCGTGTGGTGGCGGGCGGTCCTGGCACTGCTCGTGGCGCTGTCGCTGCAGATCGGCGTCAACTACGCCAACGACTACAGCGACGGCATCCGGGGCACCGACGACCAGCGGGTCGGCCCGATGCGGCTGGTCGGCTCGCGCGCGGCCACGCCGCGCGAGGTGCTGGCGGCGGCGCTGGGCTGCTTCGCGCTGGCCGCTGTGCTCGGCCTGATCCTGGTGCTGGTCACGCGGGCGTGGTGGGTGCTGCTGGTGGGCGCGGCGGCGATCGCGGCCGCGTGGTTCTACACCGGCGGCAAGCATCCGTACGGCTACCGCGGCCTGGGCGAGGTGGCCGTGTTCGTGTTCTTCGGGATCGTGCCCGTGGTCGGCACGGCGTACATGCAGACGGAGCACCTGAGCTGGGCGGCGCTGTTCGCGTCGATCCCGGTGGGGCTGCTGTCGTGCTCCATGCTGGTGGTCAACAACCTGCGTGACGTCGGCACCGACGGCCGCTCGGGCAAGCGCACGCTGGCGGTGCTGCTGGGGGCCGAGCGCACGCGTACGCTGTACGTGGCCTGCCAGGTGGTGCCGTTCGTGGTGGCGCTGGCGATGGTGCCGATCACGCCGTGGGCGGCGCTGGTGCTGCTGGCGGTGCCGCTGGCGATCGGCCCCATCAGGGCGGTGCTGGGCAAGGCCGTGGGGCCGGCGCTGATCGCGGTGCTGCAGCAGACGGGCAAGCTGCAGATGGCGTACGGGGCTCTGTTCGCGGTGGGGCTGGCCATCGTCTTCTGAGCTTCTAAGGTGGGACGGTGAAGGATTTCATCGCCGGGCTGCCGAAGTGCGAGCTGCACCTGCACATCGAGGGCACGCTGGAGCCCGAGCTCAAGTTCGAGCTGGCCGCGCGCAACGGCATCGAGCTGCCGTACGCGGACGTGGCGGAGATGCGGGCCGCCTACACCTTCGACAGCCTGTCCTCGTTCCTGACGATCTACTACGAGGGCATGAAGGTGCTGCGCACCGAGCCCGACTTCTACGACCTGGCCATGGCGTACCTGCGCAAGGCCGCGGAGCAGAACGTCCGTTATGCCGAGATCTTCTTCGACCCGCAGGCGCACACCTCGCGCGGCGTGCCGTTCGACGTGGTGATCAGGGGGCTGCGGCGGGCGCTCATGGACGCGCACGCCCAGCTCGGGGTGCGGGCCCAGCTCATCATGTGCTTCCTGCGCGACTTCCAGGCCGAGTACGCGATGGCGACGCTGCTGGAGTCGTTGCCGTACAAGGAGTGGATCGCGGGGGTGGGGCTCGACTCCGACGAGAGGGGCAACCCGCCGCGCAAGTTCGCGGCCGTCTACGAGCGGGCCCGGCAGGAGGGCTACCTGCTGACCATGCACTGCGACGTCGACCAGGACGACGCGGCCGAGCACATCCGCCAGGCCATCGAGGAGATCGGCGTCGACCGCATCGACCACGGCGTCAACATCCTGGAGGATCAGCGGCTGGTCGAGGTGGTGCTGGCGCGCGGCATGGGGCTGACGTGCTGCCCGATCTCCAACGGCTACGTCACCGACTCGATGAAGGCCGAGGGCATCCGCAAGCTGATGGACCTGGGCGTGCGGGTGACGGTCAACTCCGACGACCCCGCCTACTTCGACGGCTACGTCCAGGAGAACCTCGTCGCCCTGCACGACGCGCTGCAGCTCACGCGCGAGGAGCTGGCGCAGCTCGAGCGCAACGCCTTCGAGATCACCTGGTTGCCCAGGCACCTCAAGGATGCCTATCTGGCCGAGATCGACGCTTACGTCTCGTGACTGCGTCGCGGAGCGGCTAGCCTGGAAGGACTCCAAGCCATCGCGAGGGATCCTGGTGAACCGGCCGAGTCTGCCCACGGACATCGAGGAGTTCGAACGGGCGCTCACTGACTGTGTCACCATCGCCGCGCAGGCGATGCCCGATCGTGCGATGCTCAGCATCGCCCTGTGCGGGGATGACGACTTCCGTACCGTGGCCTGCTCGCACGCGCGGGCCGAGCTGCTCGACGGGCTGCAGCAGGCCACCGGGCAGGGGCCGGTGCTCGACGCGCTCGACACCGGCAAGGCGGTCACGGTCCTCGATCTGGCCGCCGACTCGCGGTGGCCGCGTTTCGTCTCGGGGGCTCCCGAGGTTCGCGGGGTGCACTGCGAGCCGCTGGAGTTCGAGAGCGTGCTGCTGGGTGTGCTGACCGTCTACGCGGGCGACGCCGAGGGGCTGCCGGAGCAGGCGTGGGTGGCCCTGCGGGTCGCGGCCGCGCACGTGCCCGTGCTGTTCCGTACGGCGCTCGACGTGGCCCGGCTGCGGGAGGTGGAGGCGCAGCTCAAGGAGGCGCTGAACACGCGGGCGATCATCGATCAGGCGCTCGGCATCGTCATGGTGCAGCGGCGGTGCACGGCGCGGGAGGCGTTCGACATCCTGCGGCGGGTCTCGCAGGACAGGAACGTCAAGCTGCACCAGCTCGCCGCGTCGATCGTGGAGAAGGTCACCGGCCGGCCGCCGCAGCGCTCCCGCTTCGAGGAGCCGCCGCGGCGCGTCTCCGGCCACCGGCCCTGAAGGCCCCCTGCGCCGCGCTCAGAACGCCGCTAGCGCCCTTTCTCGCGCCACCGGACCATGACGACCCTGGGCGCGACCTCGATGCCCAGCTCGCGCTCCCGGCGTACCAGCTCCCGCAGCTGCGGCCCCCACTCCTGCTCAGGCATGACGGTGAAGCCGTGCCGCTCGTACCAGGGCGCGTTCCACGGCACGTCGCGAAAGGTCGTCAGCGTCACGGCCGGCGCCCCCGCCGCGCCGGCGTGGTCGATCACGGCGGCCATCAGCCGCCCGCCGATCCCCTGCCGCATCCGGTCGGGCCGGACGGCGAGCTGTTCGAGATGCAGGTTACCGTCGACCCAGCCGATCAGCGCGAACCCGTCGGGCGGTGTCCCCTCGACCAGCACCACCCCAGGATCGGACACCTCTTCGATCTGCGTGGTGCCGGGCGGGAAGACGATGCCCACCTGCTCGAAAAGCCCGTCGGCGGCCACCTCGACGGCGGCCAGCCCGGGCAGCTCACTTTTCTCAGCCCATCGCACCATGGCGACACGATCTCATGTTTCGGGCTGATCTCGCCGCTCGTATTAGGGTTGATGATCGTAGGCCCGGCTGTGCGGAGCCGGGACCCTCTCCTCACGACGTGCCCACGCCCGCGCGGGTGTGGGCACGTCGTGTGCGTTGTCACCCAGCACGGGTCACAGGTCGAGCAGCGGTTCCAGGCCGATGGTGAGGCCGGGCAGCTCGCGCACCCGGCGCACGCCGAGCAGCACGCCCGGCGTGAACGCGGCCCTGCTCATCGTGTCGTGCCTGATCGTGAGCGTCTCGCCGTCGCCGCCCAGCAGCACCTCCTGGTGCGCGATGAGCCCCGACAGGCGCACCGCGTGCACGTGGACGCCGCCGACGTCGGCCCCGCGGGCGCCGTCGAGCGCCGTGCTGGTGGCGTCGGGCATCGCGGCGAGCCCGGCCTTGGCGCGGGCCTCGGAGACCAGCTCGGCCGTGCGGCGGGCGGTGCCCGACGGCGCGTCGGCCTTGTTAGGGTGGTGCAGCTCGACGATCTCGACGGACTCGAAGTAGCGGGCGGCCTGCTGCGCGAAGTGCATCATGAGCACCGCCGCGATGCCGAAGTTGGGGGCGATGAGGCAGTGGGTGCCGGGATTGGCCGCCAGCCACCCGCGTACGGCCTCCAGCCGCCCCTCGTCGAAGCCGGTGGTGCCCACGACGGGGTGGATGCCGTGGCCGATCATCCATTCGAGGTTGCCCATGACCACGTCGGGATGGGTGAAGTCGACCACCACCTCGGCGCCCTGGAGCCCCTCGATGGGGTCATCCTTGTCGAGCGCGGCCACCAGCTCCATGTCGGTGGCCGCCTCGACCGCTTTGCACACCTCGACGCCCACGCGCCCTCGGGCGCCGAGCACACCTACCCTGATCACGCGCCCAACTCTAGCGAACGGCGTCGCTGAAGTCCTTGTCGCCGTACGGGCCGATCACGGCGAGCGTGAGCGGCCGGTTGAGGACGTCGCGCGCCACCTCGGAGATCTCGTCGGGCGTGACGGACTCGATGCGCGAGAGCACCTCGTCGACCGACATGAGCTCGTCGTAGACCAGCTCGTTCTTGCCGATGCGGGACATGCGCGAGCCAGTGTCCTCCAGGCCGAGCACGAGCCCGCCGCGCATCTGCCCCTTGCCCCGCATGATCTCGTCGGCGCTGAGGCCCTCCGTCACCACCCTGGACACCTCGTCGCGGCAGATCTTGAGCACGTCGTCGATCTTCGAGGGCAGGCAGCCCACGTAGATGCCGAACTGCCCGGTGTCGGCGTAGGCCGAGGTGTAGCTGTAGGCGGAGTAGGCCAGGCCGCGCTTCTCCCGGATCTCCTGGAAGAGCCTGGACGACATGCCGCCGCCGAGCGCGGCGTTGAGCACGCCGAGCGCGAACCTGCGGTCGTCGGTGCGGGGCAGGCCGGTCGTGCCGAGCACGAGGTTGGCCTGCTCGGTGGGCCGGTCGAGGACCGCGACGCCGGAGCGGGTCTCGGCGCCGGGGCCGCTGGTGCGCGGCGGCGCGAACTCGGCGGGGCCGTTCAGGGCGCCCGCCCGCTCGTACGCCCGCGCGACCAGCTCCACGACCTCCTCGTGCCGCACGTTGCCCGCGACGGACACGACGGTGGCACGGGGCCGGTAGTAGCGGTGGTAGTACTCGGCGATGCGGTCACGCCCGAGGGCGTTGATCGAGTCGACCGTTCCCAGGATGGGCCGGCCGATCGGCGAGTCACCGTAGAGGGCGGCCGCGAACTGCTCGTGCACCACGTCGGACGGGTCGTCGTCGTGCATGGCGATCTCTTCGAGGATCACGCCCCGCTCCGACTCGACGTCCTGCTCGGTGACCAGCGAGCTGGTCACGACGTCGGCGAGCACGTCGACCGCGACCGGCAGGTCCTCGTCGAGGACCCGCGCGTAGTAGCAGGTGTACTCCTTGGCGGTGAAGGCGTTGATCTCACCGCCGATGCCCTCGATCGAGGCGGAGATCTCCATCGCGTCGCGCGTGGGCGTGCCCTTGAACAGCAGGTGCTCAAGGAAATGGGTGGCCCCCATGTGCTCGGGGGCCTCATCACGCGAGCCGATGCCGACCCACATGCCGACCGCGACGCTCCGCACGGTCGGCATGGTCTCGGTCACCACGCGCAGCCCACCCGGGAGGACGGTGCGCCTTACCACCCCGGCTCCGTCCTTGCCGGGGTGCAGCGTGGTCGTCGTCACGAGTTCCGGTCGTCTCCTTCGGAACTGCCGCGGGTGCGCACCCGGGTGCGGGTGCGGCGGGGCCGCTCGGGCTTGTCCTCGGCGGCGGCGGAACCCTCGGCGGGCTGGTCGGGAGCCTCGGCGGGAGCGTCGTCCCCCTTGGCCTCCTTCTCGGCCGCTTCCTTCTCGATGACCTCGACGGGCACCAGCGAGAGCTTGCCGCGGCCGTCGATCTCGGCGATCTCGACCTGGATCTTCTCGCCGACGCTCATGACGTCCTCGACGTTCTCGATGCGCTTGCCGCCGTGCAGCTTGCGGATCTGGGAGACGTGCAGCAGGCCGTCCTTGCCGGGCATGAGCGAGACGAACGCGCCGAAGGCGGCGATCTTGACGACCGTGCCCAGGTAACGCTCGCCCACCTCGGGCATGTGCGGGTTGGCGATGGCGTTGATCGCGGAGCGGGCGGCCTCGGCGGAGGGCCCGTCGGTGGCGCCGATGTAGATCGTGCCGTCGTCCTCGATGGTGATCTCGGCGCCCGTGTCGTCCTGGATCTGGTTGATCATCTTGCCCTTCGGGCCGATGACCTCGCCGATCTTGTCGACCGGGACCTTGATCGTGATGATCCGCGGCGCCGTCGGGTTCATCTCCGCCGGGGAGTCGATGGCCTCCTGCATCACGTCGAGGATCGCCAGGCGGGCGCCCTTGGCCTGCTTGAGCGCGCCGGCCAGCACGCTGGCGGGGATGCCGTCGAGCTTGGTGTCGAGCTGCAGGGCGGTGATGACGTCCTTGGTGCCGGCGACCTTGAAGTCCATGTCGCCCATGGCGTCTTCGGCGCCGAGGATGTCGGTCAGGGTGACGTAGGTGTCGCCCTCGCCGATCAGGCCCATCGCGATGCCCGCGACCATCTCCTTGAGCGGCACACCGGCGTCGAGCAGCGCCATCGTCGAGGCGCAGACCGAGCCCATCGAGGTGGAGCCGTTGGAGCCGAGGGCCTCGGAGACCTGCCGGATCGCATACGGGAACTCCTCGCGCGAGGGCAGCACCGGGATCAGCGCCCGCTCGGCCAGCGCGCCGTGGCCGATCTCGCGCCGCTTCGGCGAGCCGACGCGGCCGGTCTCACCGGTGGAGTAGGGCGGGAAGTTGTAGTTGTGCATGTAGCGCTTGGTCCGCTCGGGGTTGAGCGTGTCGATGACCTGCTCCATGCGCAGCATGTTGAGGGTGGTGATGCCCAGGATCTGGGTCTCGCCGCGCTCGAACAGCGCCGAGCCGTGCACCCGGGGCACCACGTGCACCTCGGCCGACAGGGCGCGGATGTCCTTCGTGCCGCGGCCGTCGATGCGGATGCCCTCGTTGATGACCCGCTCGCGCATGAGCTTCTTCATGACCGAGCGGAACGCGGCGGAGATCTCCTTCTCGCGCCCCTCGAACTCGGGCAGGAGCTTCTCGGCGGCCAGCGCCTTGACCTTCTCCAGCTCGTTCTCGCGCTCCTGCTTGCCGGCGATGGTCAGCGCGGCGGCCAGCTCGGTCTTGATCGCGGCCTCGACGGCGGCGTAGACGTCTTCCTGGTAGTCGAGGAAGACCGGGTACTCGGCCGTCTCCTTGGCCGCGACTCTCGCGATGCGCGACTGCGCCTCGCACAGCACCTTGATGAACGGCTTCGCCGCCTCGAGACCCTGCGCGACCGTCTCCTCGGTGGGAGCGACGGCGCCCTCGGCGACCAGCTTCAGCGTGTCCTTGGTGGACTCGGCCTCGACCATCATGATCGCGACGTCGCCGTCGTCGAGCACGCGGCCCGCCACGACCATGTCGAACGTGGCCCGCTCAAGCTCGGGGTGCGTCGGGAAGGCCACCCACTGGCCGTCGATCAGCGCCACCCGCACGCCGCCGATCGGGCCCGAGAAGGGCAGACCGGCGAGCTGCGTGGACAGCGACGCGGCGTTGATGGCGACCACGTCGTAGAGGTGGTCGGGGTTGAGCGCCATGACGGTCGCCACGACCTGCACCTCGTTGCGCAGGCCCTTGACGAACGACGGGCGCAGCGGCCGGTCGATCAGGCGGCAGGTGAGGATGGCGTCCTCGGAGGGACGGCCCTCACGGCGGAAGAACGAGCCGGGGATGCGCCCGGCCGCGTACATGCGCTCCTCGACGTCCACCGTCAGCGGGAAGAAGTCGAACTGCTCCTTGGGAGTCTTCGACGCGGTGGTCGCCGACAGCACCATCGTGTCGTTGTCGAGATAGGCGACGGCCGAGCCGGCCGCCTGACGCGCGAGCCGACCGGTCTCGAACCGGATCGTGCGCGTGCCGAAAGAGCCGTTGTCTATGACGGCTTCAGCAGTGTGGACACCCTCCACGGGGGACCTCCTTGTGGTCGGTCTCCCGCGCCCTTTTTCTCACCGGCACCCTCGTTAGGTGCAGCGCCGGTCTTCGATCGAAGCGCCCGGTCAAGTGCGTTCTTACCGGAAGCCACTACCGAGGACCGGCCCGCAGGCGTCGCGGGTCGCATGGTGCTGAACGGACGCGGGGGCTGTGTGTCTCGGATCTTCAGTTGTACGTCAGGCGCGGGGGCGTTTCACGCCGCCACGCGTCCGACCGTATGGGGTCCTACCCCATATGAGAAGGGAGCGGCGCGGACGCCGCTCCCTTTTCATGCTATCGGCGCAGACCGAGCCGCTCGATGAGCGTGCGGTAGCGCTGGATGTCGACCTTCTGCAGGTACTTCAGCAGGCGGCGCCGGCGACCCACGAGCAGCAGCAGACCACGACGGCTGTGGTGGTCGTGCTTGTGCGTCTTCAGGTGCTCGGTCAGCTCGCTGATGCGCTTGCTGAGCAGCGCGATCTGCACCTCGGGCGAACCGGTGTCGCCTTCGGCCGTCGCGTACTCACTGATGATGGTCTTCTTGGCAGCGGTGTCGAGGGACACGGCTCTCCTTCGATCTACGGACACGCGCGAATGAGATGGAAGCGCGAACGACCGTGCGTGCCTACAGTCGCCGCGTGAAGGCCTTCATGGGCAGCGCGCAGCGCCACCGCTACAGAGCCGACATGCAAGGTTACCACCTCATGTCCAATGCGCGGACTCACGCCGAAGCGTAGCCGCCCGCGAACTCCTCCGACGGCGCGATGGGCGTGATCACGTCGATCAGCACGCCGTTGGGGTCGGCGACGATGAAGTGGCGCTGCCCGAAATCCTCGTCGCGCAGGCCCAGCTCGGGCACCAGCCCTTCGCCTGCCACCAGTCTGCCCCATTCGGCGTCCACGTCGTCCACCTCGAAGTTGAGCAGCAGCCCGGTGACCGGCCTGCGGTAGGCGGCGGGCAGGGTCGGGTGCGCGTGGTCGAGCAGGGCCAGCTCGTACGGCCCGCGGCGCAGGCTCACGTACCAGTCGGCCTCGAACGTCACCTCAAAGCCGAACAGCCGCACGTAGAAGTCGGTGGATCCGGCGACGTCGGAGGTGCAGATCACCGGATAGAAGCTGCTGAGCCGCATGACGACCTTCCTTTCACATACCGATGGTATGCGAAGGTACGCTAGTTCGCCTACCATCGGTATGTCAAAGGGGGGCGGCGGATGAGCAGGGCCGAGCAGAAGGAACGCACCAGGCAGACGCTCGTGGCCGAGAGCCGGCGGCTGTTCGCGTCCAGGGGCTACACGGGAGTGGGCCTGGCCGAGATCGTGCGCGAGTCCGGGGTCACCAAAGGGGCCCTCTACCACCACTTCGCGGGCGGCAAGACGGCGCTGTTCCGCGCGGTGCTGGAGGAGGTGCAGCAGGAGGTGGCGGCCCGGGTGGTGGCCGCGGCGGAGGCGGCAGGCGACCCGTGGCAGCGGCTCAAGGCCGGGTGCGCGGCGTTCGTCGAGGCCAGCGCGGATCCCGAGGTGCAGCGCATCATGCTCATCGACGGCCCGGCCGTGCTCGGCTGGAGCGAGTGGCGGGCCATCGACGAGGCCACCTCGGCCGCCCACCTGGCGCAGGCGCTGGCCGAGCTGGTGGACGGCGGCGTGATCCCGCCGCAGCCGGTGGCGCCGCTGACCCGGCTGCTGTCAGGCGCGATGAACGAGGCGGCGCTGTGGCTGGCCCGCTCCACCGACCCGGGCGACCTCGCGAACACGCTGGCCGCCCTGTCAACGCTGCTGGAAGGGCTGCGCCGGGGGTCGGCCCATGGGGCAGCCCGGGTCAGCTTGTGAGGCGGCGGGTCGCGTCGACGTCGGCGTGGATCTGGGCGATCAGCGACTCGATCGACTCGAACCGCGTGTTGCCGCGCAGCCGCGCCGCGAACTCCACCGCCACGTGCACCCCGTACAGCTCCAGATCGTCCCGATCCAGCGCGTACGCCTCCACCGTGCGCGGCACCCCCTCGAACGTCGGGTTCGTCCCGACCGAGATGGCCGCCGGCCACCGCTCCCCCGCGTACACGGCGGGCAGATTGGCCACCGCCACGCATTCCAGCCACCCCGCATAGACCCCGTCGGCCGGGATCGCGGTGTACTGCGGCGTCTCGACGTTCGCGGTCGGGAAACCGAGCTGGCGCCCGCGCTGGTAACCGCGCACGACCACGCCCTCCACCCGGTGCGGCCGCCCCAGCAGCTCGCCGGCCCGCGCCACGTCCCCCTCGACCAGCAGCTCCCTGATCAGGGTGGACGACACGCCGTCGAGCAGCGGCACCGACTCCACCTCGAACCCGTACATCTCCCCCAGCGTCCGCAGGGTCTCGACATCGCCCTTGGCGCCCTGCCCGAACGCGAAGTTCTCCCCCACCACCACGACCGCCGCCCGCAGCCGCTCGGCCAGCACGCTGTGCGCGAACTCCTCGGGCGTCGTGCGCGACAACCCCAGCGTGAACTCCACCACGTCCACCTCGTCCACCCCGAGCCCCGCCAGCAGCTCGGCCCGGCGCCGCGCACTCCCCAGCCGGTACGGGTGCGACCCCGGCCGCACGACCTCGTCGGGATGCGGCTCGAACGTCACGGCCACGCTGCGCAGCCCCCGCTCGCGGGCGACGGCCACGGTGCGCTCGACCACCCGCCGGTGCCCGAGGTGGACCCCGTCGTACACGCCGATGGTGACGACAGACCTCTCCGATGCCTCCACGCCAGGCCCCATTCGCTCGTCATTCGCTCGTCCACCGGATGAACCCGTACAAGCCTGCCATGCGCCGCGGCCTGCCCGGCAATCGAGGGCACTATCATCGGGCATCATGCCTCGTTACGCGCTCCTGATCCTGCCTGCCTTCAACCGGGTCTACGGTGAGAGCTCCGTCCGGCTGACCCGCAGCGAGCTGGCCGTCTTCAGCGCCCGCGGCCTTGAGGGCGAGGTTCTGGGCAGCGAGGAGACGCGCATCGGCGGGGTGCCGTACGTGGCGTTCGAGACGGCGCGCCCGCTGAGCGAGCCCGACGTGCGGCTGCTGTCGAACCTGTCGTCCGTGTACGCGGTGTTCGGCCTCGAAGGCGACCTGCTGCGGCCCCTGGAGATGCGCTCGCGCGACCGGCTGAGCAGCGACCTGATCACGATCCAGAAGTACGCGGGCAAGACGAACGAGCACTTCACGAAGCTGCTGCTCAACGTCACCGCGCTGGCCGGCGACAAGGGGCTCGGCGACGGGCTGCAGGTGTTCGACCCGATGTGCGGCCGGGGCACCACGCTCAACCAGGCCCTCATGTACGGCTACGACGCCTACGGCATCGACGTCGACGGCAAGGACTTCGAGGCGTACACCGGCTTCATCAAGACGTGGCTGCGCAACAAGCGGCTCAAGCACACGGCCGAGACCGTGCCGGTGCGCCGCGATCGGGCCCTGGTGGGGCGGCGGCTCAACGTCACGTTCGGGCTGTCGAAGGAGGCCGTGAAGGCCGGTGACGTGCAGCACCTGGCCGTGGTGAACGCCGACACGCTCAAGAGCCGCGAGTTCTTCAAGCCGCGCTCGTTCGACGTGCTGGCCACTGACGCCCCGTACGGCGTCCAGCACGGCAGCAAGGGCGGCGCCGGCCTGTCACGCAGCCCGCTGGAGCTGCTGGGCCGGGCCGTGCCGGTCTGGGCGGAGCTGCTGCGGCCGGGCGGCGCGATGGGCATCGCCTGGAACACCTACGGCGGCAAGAGCGCCGACCTGGCCAGGATCCTCACCGAGGCGGGCCTCGACGTGATGGACTATCCCGACTTCGAGCACTGGGTGGACCAGGCGATCGTGCGCGACATCATCGTGGCCAGGAAGCCCCGCTAAGGCGTGTTCCTTGGATCGGGGGTCGATCTGACCTTCGATCCGGCTTCTCCTCCTGACACGCCGGCGACTGCCGGTGCTGCTGAACCGCATCCGGCTGCCCCGACCGGGCGGTATCGGCCGGGCACGCACCCGGCTGGACAGCCGCATCCGCTACCGGGCCACCACCCGGATCGCCGGCATCATGATCTGGTCACGCGCCCGACCCGATCGGCCTCACCCTGCCTGATCGGGGAAACACGCCGCAGCGGCACCGGCCTACCGCGGGCGCGGTAGATCCGCTACGGCGTGCGCGGCAGGGGGAAGTGCCTCCATCAGTGGGATGACCTGCGGCTGGTCCGGCGGACATAGTTCTTGGCGTCCAGTCGTAGAAGGAGGAGCCCCTCATGTCCGTGCTGTCCATGCTCGCCTCACCGATCTGTACGTCGGCCGCCGAATGCGCGGGCCAGGGCGTCGACAACTTCCTCGGGACCCCTCAGCGGATCTGGGCCAGCGTGGCCGCGCTGGTGTCGCTGGCCGCCGTGGCCGCCGGCTGGCTGGCGCTGCGGCGCTCCAGCCGCGGCATCGGCAACGGCGGGCGGAACGGGGCCGTCGTGGCGCTGGCCGGAGGCCTCATCGGCGCGGTCAACGGCGTGGTGAACCTGGCCGTCGCCGACGGTGGCCTCGGCACCGGCAACGGCGTGTTCGGCGGTGCGGTGGCCCTGGCGCTCGGGCTGGCCGGTACGGCGCTCGGCGGGCTGGTGCTGGCCCGCTCCCGCCGTACTCACCCGAGCGCCTAACCGACGAAGACGGCGAGGGGCTTGGCGACGCGGCCCTGCTCCTCCACCAGTGCCAGCAGCTCGCCCTCCGGCCCGAACACGCCGATCGGCCCCGTGCCGAGCCCCGACGCGGGCAGCCGGCCGCCGTGCCCGATGATCCGGGCCTCCTCGGCCGTGACGTCGCGGCGCGGGAACGCCGCCGCCACCGCCTCGCCGATCGGCAGGATCACGCACTCCTCCGAGAGCTGCTCGATGCTCCTGGCCAGCGACACGTCGTACGGCCCCACCCGGGTGCGCCGCAGCCGCGTCAGGTGGCCGCCGACGCCGAGGGCGGCGCCGAGGTCGCGGGCCAGCGAGCGGATGTAGGTGCCGCTGGAGCAGGTGATGACGGCGTCCACGTCCACGACGTCGCCGCCGGCCCTGATGTCGAGCACGTCGAACTGCCGCACGGTGACGGGCCGGGCCGCCAGCGCGACCTCCTCGCCCGCGCGGGCCTTCTTGTAGGCCCGCTGGCCGTTCACCTTGATGGCGCTGACCTGCGGCGGGACCTGCATGATCGCTCCGGTCAGCGCCGCGACGCCCTTGTGGATCTCGGGTGCGGTGACGTCGGCCGCCGAGGCGGTGGCGACGACCTCGCCCTCGGCGTCGTCGGTGTTGGTGCTCACGCCGAGCCGGATCGTGGCCTCGTACACCTTCTCCGTGAGCGTCAGGTGCCCGAGCAGCCTGGTCGCCTTCTCCACGCCGACCACCAGCACGCCCGTCGCCATCGGGTCGAGCGTGCCGGCGTGCCCCACCCGGCGGGTGCCCGCGATGCGCCGCATCTTGGCCACCACGTCGTGGGAGGTCCACTCGCCCGGCTTGTCGACGATGATCAGACCGCTCTCGGCCATCTAGGAAACCCTCCGCAGCTCGCGCCGGAACTTGGCCATGGTCTCCTCCACGGTGTCGTACGAGGTGTAGCCGGCGGCGTTGTGATGGCCGCCGCCGCCGAGCGCCGCGCACACGGCCGCGACGTCGACGGTGCCCTTGGACCGGGTGGAGACCTGCCAGTCGCCGTGGTCGTCCTCCTTGAGCACGACCGCGACCTCGGCCTCGTCGGCGCGGCGCACGATGTCGATGATGCCTTCGAGCTCGGAGTACGGCAGCCCGTACGCGGCCCGGTCGACGCGGGAGACGTACGTCCAGACGAGCGAGCCCTCCAGCGTCACCCGCTCCAGCGCGTGCGCCAGCACCTTGAGGTAGCCGAACGGCGAGCGGTCCCACAGCTCGCGGGCGATCTCGTCGGTACGCAGCCCGGTGGCGACGAGCCTGGCCGCCATCTGGTGCACGGCGGGCGTGACCGAGGAGTAGCGGAACGACCCGGTGTCGGTGACGAGCCCCGCGTACAGGCAGGTGGCGATGTCGCGGTCGAGCCGCCCGCCGAGCCGGTAGACGAGCTGCTCGGCCAGCATCGCGGTGGCCGCGGCCTTGGCGTCGATGAGGTCGAGCGTGCCGAACCCGGTGTTCGACGGGTGGTGGTCGACGACGATGACCTCGCGTGCCGAGGCCGCGTTGGCGCCCAGGAGGCCCACCCGCTCGAACGTCGAGCAGTCGAAGACGATCATCAGGTCGGGCGCGGCGGGGAACTGCTCCGGCGGCACCAGCATCTCCTGCCCCGGCAGGAAGCCCAGCAGGCGCGGCACCGCGAAGTGCCGGTCGCCGAACGACGCCACCACCCGCTTGCCCATCGAGCGCAGCACGAACGCCACGGCGAGCATCGACCCGAGCGCGTCGCCGTCGGGGTTGACGTGGCAGGCCAGCCCGATCTCGTCGTGCTGGCCGATCAGCCGCAGCGCCCGATCCCACGATGACTCGGGGATCGGGCAGCACTCCATAGGACGCCGCTCCAGGCTGGCCGGGCGGTCGGTCCTGTCGCGCACGTCGGGCGTCACGCCTGGTCTTCCCTGCTCACCTCGAGGTCTTCCTCGTCGTCGGGCTTGCGGTAGGGGTCGGGCTCGCCGGCGTAGGAGGCCTTCTCGGCCTGCCGCGCCACTTCGGCGTCGCGCGCCCGCGCGGCGTTGATCAGATCGTCGAGGTGGCGCGCGTTGTCGGGCAGCGGGTCGTGCTTGAACGTCAGCGTCGGGGCGAACCGCACCCCGGTCTGCTTGCCCACCTCGGAGCGGATGATGCCCTTGGCGCTTTCGAGGGCGGCGGCGCTGTCGGCGCGCTCGGCCTCGGAGCCGAACACCGTGTAGAAGACCGTCGCGTCGCGCAGGTCAGCGGTGACGCGGGTGTCGGTCACGGTGACGAAGCCCAGACGCGGATCCTTGATCCGGCGCTCCAGCATCTCGGCGACGATCTGCTGGATGCGGTCGGCGAGCTTGCGCGCTCGTGCTGCATCCACCATGTTGGCTCCCCCTCACGCACGAACGGGCCGTGCAGTCGTTCAGTCTTCGTCGTTGTAGAGCCGGTGCCGGGCCGACAGCAGCTCGATCTCCGGGCGGAAGGCCACCATGCGCTCGCAGGCGTCCAGCACTTCCTTGCAGTTACCCGCGGAGGCGGAGACCACCGCCACACCGACCTCCGCTCTGCGATGCAGGTCGAGATGGCCGGTCTCAGCCACCGCGATGCTGGGATAACGGCGCTGCAGCTCGGCGATGAGCGGCCGGACGACAGAGCGCTTCTGCTTCAGCGATCTGACGTCGCCGAGCAGGATGTCCAGGGTCAGAGCACCCACATACATCGTTGGCAACCACCGCTTGACCTGGAGTCTGAGCACGACCGGCCCGCTGCGGCGGGAAGCGGGCCAGGGCGTGCGAGAGGCGCCCGGCGGATGTCCCGCCGGGCGCCCGGCCGTGCGTCACACGCGCGGCTTCTCCCGCATCTCGAACGTCTCGATCACGTCGTCGATCCTGATGTCGTTGTAGCCGACACCGATACCGCACTCGAAGCCCTCGCGGACCTCGGTGGCGTCATCCTTGAAGCGACGCAGGGACGAGACGGTCAGGTTGTCCGCGATGACGACGCCGTCGCGGATGAGCCTGGCCTTGCTGTTGCGGACGATCACGCCGGAGCGGACCAGCGAACCGGCGACGTTGCCGATCTTCGGCACCTTGAAGACCTCGCGGACTTCGGCCGTGCCCATCTGGACCTCTTCGAACTCGGGCTTGAGCATGCCCTTGAGCGCCGCCTCGATCTCCTCGATCGCCTGGTAGATGACCGAGTAGTAGCGGATGTCGACGCCCTCGCGCTCGGCGAGGTCGCGCGCCCGGGGCTCAGGCCGGACGTTGAAGCCGATGATGACCGCGTTGTCGTCGGCGACGGCCAGGTTGACGTCGTACTCGGTGATGGCGCCGACCGCGCGGTGCAGGACACGGAGCCTGACCTCGTCGCCGACGTCGATCTTGAGCAGGGCGTCTTCCAGGGCCTCCACCGAGCCGGACACGTCACCCTTGATGATGAGCTTGAGCTCGTCGACGCGGCCCTTCTCGAGGTCGCTGAACAGCTCCTCGAGGGTGCGGCGACGGCTCGACTTCGCCATGTCGGCGCTGCGCTTGCGCGCCGCGCGCTGCTGGGCGATCTGCCGGGCCATCCGGTCGTCGGTGACCACGATGAAGTTGTCACCGGCGCTCGGCACGGCCGTCAGACCCATCACCAGGACCGGACGCGACGGCGTGGCCTCCTCGACCGGCTCGCCGTTGTCGTCGAGCATCGCGCGGACGCGGCCGAAGGCCTCGCCACACACGATCGAGTCGCCGACGCGCAGCGTGCCGCGCTGGACCAGGACGGTCGCGACGGGGCCGCGGCCACGGTCGAGGTGCGCCTCGATCGCGATGCCCTGGGCGTCCATCGTCGGGTTGGCCCGCAGGTCGAGCTCGGCGTCGGCGGTCAGCAGGATGGCCTCGAGGAGGTTGTCGATGCCCGTGCCGTTCTTCGCCGAGATGTCGACGAAGAGGGTCGAGCCGCCGTACTCCTCCGCCACCAGGCCGTACTCGGTGAGCTGGGCACGGACCTTGTTGGGGTCGGCGCCCTCCTTGTCGACCTTGTTGACCGCGACCACGATCGGCACCTCGGCCGCCTGGGCGTGGTTGAGAGCCTCGATCGTCTGCGGCTTCACACCGTCGTCGGCCGCGACCACCAGCACCGCGATGTCGGTGGACTTGGCGCCTCGGGCACGCATGGCGGTGAACGCCTCGTGACCCGGGGTGTCGATGAAGGTGATCTTCCGCTCTTCGCCCTCGTGCTCGGCGGAGACCTGGTAAGCGCCGATGTGCTGGGTGATGCCACCCGCCTCGCGCGCCACCACGTTGGTCTTGCGGATGGCGTCGAGCAGCTTGGTCTTACCGTGGTCGACGTGACCCATGACGGTCACGACCGGCGGGCGCGCGGCCAGGTCGGCCTCGTCGCCCTCGTCCTCGCCGAACTCGATGTCGAAGGCCTCGAGAAGCTCGCGGTCCTCCTCCTCCGGGCTGACGACCTGGATGTCGTAGTCGAGCTCGGCACCCAGGAGCTGCAGCGTCTCCTCGTTGACCGACTGCGTCGCGGTCACCATCTCGCCCAGGTGCAGCATGATCTGCACGAGCGAGGCGGGGTTCGCGCCGATGCGGTCGGCGAAGTCGGACAGCGACGCGCCGCGGGGCAGGCGGATCGTCGCGCCGTTGCCGCGAGCGACCTGCACGCCGCCGATGGCCGGCGCCGACATGTTGTCGAACTCCTGGCGCCTCTGACGCTTGGACTTGCGGCCACGCGCGGGACGGCCGCCGGGACGCCCGAAGGCTCCCGCGGTGCCACCGCCACGGCCACGGCCGCCGCCACCGGGACGACCGCCGAAGCCGCCGCCACCGCCGCCGCCACCGGGACCACCGGTGCCGGTGCGCGCACCGGCGCCGCCGCCACCCGGGCGACCGGCGAAACCGCCGCCGCCACCGGGACGACCGCCGCCACCGCCGGGACGGCCACCGCCGCCACCACCGGGACGACCGCCGCCGCCACCGCCACCCGGGCGGCCACCGCCGCCGGGGCCGGCAGGGCGACCCTGCGGCATCATCATCGGGTTGGGACGCGGGCCCCCAGGACGGGGACCACCGGCGCCGCCACCCGCACCGGGACCCGGACGCGGGCCACCGGGGGGCGGGCCGGGACGCGGGCCCGGAGTGGGCCGGTCACCGGACCGCGACTGCGGCGGACGCGGCATCGCGCCGTCGCGCGGCGGACCGTCACGACGCTCGCGCTGGCCGGGACCGCCACCGCCCTCGCGGTTGCCGCCCGGACGCGGCGGGCGGGCCTGGCCCATGCCGCTCGCGTTGGAAGAGAACGGGTTGTTACCCGGACGCGGGCCACGCGGACCCGGCCGCGGGCCGGGGCCGGGACGCGGACCGCCACCGGCGGGCGCACCCGGACGGGGCGCCTGCGTGGAACCGCCACGGTCGGCACCGCGGTCACCGCGGTCGCCGCCGCGCTCAGCACGGTCGCCGCGCTCACCGCCGCGCTCGCCGCCGGCGGGGCCGGGACGAGGGCCGGGCTTGGGGCCCGGACCGGGACGCGGGCCGGCACCGGCGGGGCCGGGACGCGGACCAGGAGCCGGACGGGCGGGCGCGCCGCTCTCGAACCGCGCCTGCGGGGCACCTGAGGTCTCGCCGCGCGCGGCCTCGGGCTGCTGCTGCGGCTGCTGGTGCGGCATCGGCACCGGCGGACGCGGCGTGCTGCCGCCGCCCGCGGGGCCGGGACGCGGACCGGGCTTGGGGCCCGGACGCGGTGGAGCGGGGACCGGCGCCTGCCCAGCGCCGTTACCGGCCTGGCCTTCGGCCGGCCGGGGCGCAGCCCTTGGCGGCTGCGGCTTGTTGGACGGCTGACCGCCGCCCCTCGAGGAGGCACCCTTGGATACCCCCAGCGCTTCGGTGAGCCTGCGGACCACCGGCGCTTCGATGGTCGAGGACGCCGAACGGACGAACTCTCCCATCTCTTGGAGCTTGGCCATGACGACCTTGCTCTCTACGCCGAACTCCTTAGCGAGCTCGTATACCCGGACCTTCGCCACTGCACTCCCTTACTCGGCCCGGGAGGCTGGCTGTGCCGTCCGGACCGTCGTTACCTTGACGTCTTCATCGCCGCGTGCTCATCAGGCGCTCATAGCAATCTGACTCCGCCCATCAACTCGGCGTCCTACATGACATTTCTTTGGTCTCCCTCCAGATGAGCTCGCACGGGCGAGCTGTCAAGCGGCCCCGGCACGCGGAACGCGCGCGGGAACGCTCGGCGCCGCTCGGCAAGCTCCAGACAGCTCAGGGACGGATGCAGCGACGCACCGCGCCCCGGGAGCCGTCCGCGCAGGTCAGGGACCACCTGGCCCTCGACCTGCACCAGACGGAGCAGCTCGGACTTAGCCTCGCGAGCCCTGCAGCCCACACAGGTGCGCTGTGGGACCGCTTGGCCACCATATTCCAGCTTACCGTGTTGACGCATCTACGGAACCGGCGGCGTCCTCGGCTTGTGTATCGGGCCGGATGTCGATCCGCCATCCTGTGAGTCTCGCGGCGAGCCGGGCGTTCTGTCCCTCTTTGCCGATGGCCAGCGAAAGCTGGTAGTCGGGCACCGTGACCCGCGCGACACGACCTTCGAGATCGAGAACCTCGACGTGGGAAACGCGCGCGGGCGACAGGGCATTCCCGACGAACTCTCCCGGATCTTCCGACCAGTCGATGATGTCGATCTTCTCGCCGTGCAGCTCCGTCATCACGTTGCGGACCCGCGAGCCCATCGGCCCGATGCACGCGCCCTTGGCGTTCACGCCCGGCTTGCGCGACCTGACGGCGATCTTCGTGCGGTGGCCCGCCTCGCGCGCCACCGCCGCGATCTCCACGGTGCCGTCGGCGATCTCCGGCACCTCCAGCGCGAACAGCTTCTTCACCAGCCCCGGATGCGTGCGCGACAGCGTGACCGAGGGGCCCTTGTGCCCCTTCTTCACCTGCACCACGTACGCGCGGATGCGCTCGCCGTGCACGTACTCCTCGCCCGGCACCTGCTCGGGGTGCGGCAGCACCGCCTCGATCTTGCCGAGGTCGACCAGCACCACGCGCGGGTCCTTGCCCTGCTGGATCACGCCCGAGACCAGCTCGCCCTCACGGCTGGCGAACTCGCCGAAGTTGATCTCGTCCTCGGCGTCGCGCAACTGCTGCAGGATGACCTGCTTGGCGGTGGTCGCGGCGATCCTGCTGAAGTTGTTGGGCGTGTCGTCGAACTCCCTGACGACCTCGCCGTCCTCGTCGAGCTCGGCCGCCCAGATCGTGACGTGACCACTGGCCCGGTCGAGCTCCGCCCGCGCCTTCGACGCGGCGCCGTCGGTGCGGAAGTACGCGATCAGCAGCGCGTCCTCGATCGCCTTGACGACCAGGTCGAAGGAGATGTCCTTCTCCCGCTCCAGGCTGCGCAGGACGCTCATGTCGATGTCCACGGCGGCTCCCCCTTAGCCTTCGTCGCCGTCGACGTCGTCGATCCGGCGGAATTCCACCTGAACCCGTCCGCGGGTCAGGTCCTCGTAACCAAGCCTGCGTGGCGCGCCCGACACGTCGAGGTCGACGCCGCTCTCGTCGGCGGCCAGGATGCGGCCCTCCACAACGGAGCCGTCCTTCAGCTCCGCCTTCACCAGCCGCTTGGCCGCACGACGCCAATGACGCGGCTCGGTGAGCGGGCGATCGACGCCCGGAGAGGACACCTCAAGCGTGTAAGCCGCCTGCCCCATCGCGTCGTCGTCGTCGAGCGCCGTGGAGACGGCCTGGCTCACGTCGGCCACGTCGTCGAGGCTCACACCGCCGTCACGATCCACGATCACCCGCAACAGCCGTCTCTTGCCTGCCTGGGTGACCGTGATGTCCTCCAGGTCGAGACCTTCCGCGCTGACCACGGGCTCCAGGAGCTTCATCAGGTGGTCGCGGGGTGATGCGCTGCCCATATCGACCTCCCCTATTGTCATGTCTCAGCCGGGCGGACCTCGCCTCTGGCTCTCCCGCCGTCTGGCCGCTCAGCCAGCGACGACAGTTGACACCCTATCCGTATGAGGGCACGGAGAGAGCGCCACTCGTCACGGTCGAATGGCGGAGCGTCGCCGGACGGCGATCCCGGGCACTGGCCGTACGATGCTACCGAGGCCCCAACGAGGCCGGTGACACCTGGAGGTTCGAGTTCGTGCGCGCGCGTCAGCTCTCCCGCCGGGCCCTGCTGGCGGGCACGGCGGCCGCACTGACCGGCTGCAGCGCCTCCGGGCCGCCGCAGCCGCCCGCCGCGCCGCCGCCCGACTCGCCCGAAGTCGTCCTGCTGAAGGGGATCATCGCGGAGAAGGAACGCACGATCGCCCTCTACTCGGCGCTCGTCGCCGGCGGGGCCGAGAAGCTGGCGCCGTTCCGCGACCGCCATCAGGCCCACCTCGCCGAGCTGCGCAAGCACGTCCCCGCCGGTTCGCCCTCACCCAGCGCTCCGTCCGGCAAGCCCGCCAAGGCGTCGCTGTCGCGGCTGCGGGAGATCGAGCGCAAGGCCGCCGCCGCGCGGCCACGGCAGCTCGCCGGCGTCTCACCCGGGGTCGCCCAGCTCGTCGCCAGCATCGGCGCCTGCGAGGCCGCCCACGCCATCGCCCTTCCGAAGTCCCTATGAGGTCCCTGTGGTCGTTGTAACTTCCGCCCACACAGACGCCGACACCGACGTCGACAAGCTCCGGAAGGCGCTGGCCGCCGAGCACGCGGCGGTGTTCGCGTACGGGCTGCTGGCGGCGCGCACCTCGGGGGCGGTCCGGCAGCGGATGAGCGCCGCCTACGAGTCGCACCGCGCCCAGCGCGACCGGCTCCGCACCCTCATCACCGCCCGGGGCGGGCAGCCCGCCGAACCCGACGCGTCGTACGCGCTGCCGTTCTTCCCCTCCAACGCCGAACTGGCCGTCAAGCTGGCGGTGCAGCTGGAGAACGGGGTGGCGGCGGCGTACCTGGAGCTCGTCGCCGCACAGGACCCCAAGGTCCGGGAGTCGGCGGCCCTGGCCATGCAGGAGGCCGTGACCCGCGCCTACACCTTCCGCCCCGACCCGCCCACCGCCTTCCCAGGCATGCCCGCCACCGCCACCTCCCCGACCGCATCCCCTTCCGGGGGTCCGGCCGGCGCCGGCGGCTGACACCTCTCCGCTACGGGCACAGGCGCGGGCGCGGCCATGGGCACGGGCACGACACGCGCAAGCACCGCGCACCGCCCGCCGACCACACCGCCCCGCGGGCCGCAGCGCTGGTTGACCGCACCGCCGTGAGGGCCGCACGCCCACCGGCCGCACCGCCCCGCAGCCTGTGCCATGCAGGAACCGCGAAAGGCGACGCACGCCAAACCAGAGGCACGCTGGAGCAGGCGGTGCGACGCCGCACCCCGTCGCTGCACCACGCACGCCGCCGCGCCTCAGCACCACCTCACGCACCGCCCGCGAGCCGCACCGCCCCGCGAGCCGCACCGGCCGTGGGCCGCAGCGCCCCTGAGGGCCGCATGCCCACCGGCTGCACCGCCCTGCGGCCTGTGCCATGCAGGAATCGCAAAGGCGACGCACGCCAAACCAGAGGCACGCTGGAGCAGGCGGTGCGACGCCGCACCCCGTCGCCGCACCACGCACGCCGCCGCGCCTCAGCACCACCTCACGCACCGCCCCGCAAGCCGCACCGCCCTGAGGGCCGCACGCCCACCGGCTGCACCGCCCTGCGGCCTGTGCCGCGCAGGCATCGCGGAGGGCGACGCACGCTGGAGCAGGCGCGCGACGCCGCACCACGCACGCCGCCGCGCCTCAGCGCCACCTTCCGCGCCGCTCCGCCTCAGCGCCACCTCACGCACGCCGCGTCCAAGCACGCCCCGCCTGCCCGCAGGTGCGGCACCGGCGCGTGTGCGTGGGGGGCCATCGCCTGCTGAGCCGCCCGCGCAAGCCGTGGCTGGGCGTATGGGTGCCGAGCCGCGCGCACGTGGGTCCGGCAGGCGAGCGCTGGCGGGGTGGGCCCTCCGTAGGGGAGGGCCCGGTCAGGCGTTGACGGCGGCGAGGACGCGGTCGGCGGCCTCGGCGAGGGGGATCTCCTGCTTCTCGCCCGTGACGCGGTCGCGCAGCTCCACGACGCCCTGCGACAGCCCGCGCCCCACGACCACGATGGTGGGCAGGCCGAGCAGTTCGGCGTCCTTGAACTTGACGCCGGGCGAGACCTGCGGCCGGTCGTCCACGAGGACGCGCAGGCCGCGGGACTCCAGCTCGGCCCCCAGCTCAAGGGCGGCCTCGATCTGGTTCTCCTTGCCGGTGCCGACGATGTGGACGTCGGCGGGCGCGACCTCGCGCGGCCACACGAGCCCGAGCGCGTCGTGGGCCTGCTCGGCGATGACGGCCACGGCGCGGGAGACGCCGATGCCGTAGGAGCCCATGGTGACGCGGATGGGCTTGCCGTCGGGGCCGAGCGCGTCGAGGCCGGCGGCGTCGGCGTACTTGCGGCCGAGCTGGAAGATGTGGCCGATCTCGATGCCGCGGTCGATGGACAGCTCGGCGCCGCAGCGGGGGCAGGGGTCGCCGGCGCGTACCTCGGCGGCCTCGATGGTGCCGTCGGGGGTGAAGTCGCGGCCGGCGACGACGTTGGCGGCGTGCTTGCCGGGCTCGTTGGCGCCGGTCACCCAGGAGGTGCCGGTGACGACGCGGGGGTCGACGAGGTAGCGGATGCCGAGCTCGCGCAGGACCTGCGGGCCGATGTAGCCGCGGACGAGGCCGGGGTGCTTGGCGAAGTCGGCGGCCTCGAAGATGGCGGGCTCGCCGGGCGCCAGGGACGCCTCCAGGCGCTTGAAGTCGACCTCGCGGTCGCCGGGCACGCCTATGACCAGCGTCTCGACCTTGTCGGAGCCGGGCGTGCTGACCTTGACGACGACGTTCTTGAGGGTGTCGGCAGCGGTGATGGACAGGCCGTGGTGCTCGTTGACGTACGAGACGAGGGTGTCGATGGTCGGGGTGTCGGGGTGTCGAGCACCTGGAGCGCGGGCAGGTCGTCGTACGACCGCGCGGCGGGGGCGGGCGTGACGACGGCCTCGGCGTTGGCGGCGTAGCCGCAGGAGTGGCAGGCGACGAACGTGTCTTCGCCGGTGGGGGTGGGGGCGAGGAACTCCTCGGACGCGGAGCCGCCCATCGCGCCCGACGTGGCGAACACGATCTTGTAGGTGATGCCGAGGCGGTCGAACGTGCGGATGTAGGTCTCGCGGTGCTGCTCATAGGAGCGCTTGAGGCCGTCGTCGTCGAGGTCGAAGGAGTAGGAGTCCTTCATCAGGAACTCGCGGCCGCGCAGGATGCCGGCCCTGGGCCGCGCCTCGTCGCGGTATTTGGTCTGGATCTGGTAGAGGGTCACCGGATAGTCCTTGTACGAGGAGTATTCGCTCTTGACCATCTCGGTGAAGAGCTCCTCGTGCGTGGGGCCGAGGAGATAGTCGGCGCCCTTACGGTCTTGGAGGCGGAAGAGGGTGTCGCCGTATTCGGTCCAGCGGCCGGTGGCCTCGTAGTATTCGCGGGGCAGCAGGGCGGGGAAGAGCACTTCCTGGCCGCCCATGCGGTTCATTTCCTCGCGAACGATCTTTGTGACGTTCTCCAGGACCATTTTGCCGAGGGGCAGCCAGGAGTAGATTCCGGGCGCGACACGGCGGACGTAGCCGGCGCGGACGAGGAGCTTGTGGCTCGGCACTTCCGCGTCTGCCGGGTCGTCCCGCAGGGTGCGAAGAAACAACGACGACATGCGCAGCAACACGGCTACTCCTTGCTCGAACCCGGATGTGGAGGACTACAGAGCCCTTTCAGAGCTCTCCAGAGGTCTACAGGCTATCGAGTCGGAGGCGCGTCGCGCTCAGGCTTATCCGGGCGATCCCCGGGCGGGCCTCACACGGCCAGGGGGATCCAGCCCGCCACGAACGCGGCCAGGCAGACGGTGAACACGCCCGAGAACACCGCCGACACCGCCAGCGCGCGCACCCGGGCGCGGGCGTTCCTGCGCAGCCCCAGCACCAGCGCCACGGCCGCCAGCCCGACCACCACCGCGGGCCCCGGCCAGAACGACTGCTCGCTGTCGATGAACCCGGGCGTCGCCCGGTCCACCACGTCCGCGATCAGCGCGGCGCCGACCGCGCCCGCGGCGACGTCGCCCCAGCCGTCGTCCCTGCGGGTGGTGTACGCGAGCAGGCCGAGCCCCACGAGCAGGGCGAGCGTCCAGTTGAGCCCGGCGGCGCTGCCGCCGATCACGTCGAAGGCGTCGTCGCCGCGCAGCGCGCCCGCGCCCATCGCGGCGACGAGCGTGGAGACCGCCGCGAGGAACGTCGTCAGCAGTGCCCAGCCGAACCCCGACGCGGTCGCGCCGACGGTCAGGGAGAGGGCGAGATAGGCGTACGGGTCGTAGATCTGGCCGAGCCAGGCGGGGGCGTTTCCGGAAATGAGCATGCCGATCAAGCCGACGGCCAGGCCGCCCAGGAAGGCCGTGATCAAATGGCATTCGATGGCGCGCTGACGCCGGTCGTATTCGGCGAAGTCGGCGTAGTCGATGGTGGTGTTGTTCATGTTCATTTCCCTGGTCAACCCCTCCCCCGGAATCGTTTGGGGATGACCACATCCAGATTATGTGACCCTACAAAAAAGGCAAATTTCGGTCATGTCCGTACTAAAACAAGCAATCGCTTGGTTATGATCTGTCGCGTGGCACTCGCCGATGAACTCCGCGCCGCCGTCCGCGCCTATCTCGCCGGACGTCCGGACGCGTCCTGGCAGGACTTCGCGCGGGACGTCGGGATCGCCGGGCTGCTCGTGCCCGAGAAGCACGGGGGCGCCGGGTGCGGGGCCGCCGAGATGGCGGCCGTCGCCGAGGAGCTGGGCCGCGTCCTGTCACCCCATCCGTTCCTCCAGTCGGCGGTCATGGCCGCCTCGGCGGCCTCCGCGTGCGGGGCCGACGAGCTGCTGGAGGCGCTGGCCGGCGGGACGAGCGCCGCCGTGGTGCTGCCCGGCGACGGGTCGCTCCGGCTCGACGGTGACGTGCTCACCGGGGTGGTGCCGTACGCGATGGACGGGGAGCTGGTGCTCGCCTACGCCGGCGGGGCGCTCGTCGAGGCCGTGCCCACCGCGCGGACGCAGTACGTGACCATGGACGAGAGCCGGCCCCTGCAGCGGCTCCACTTCGACCACGTCCCGGTGCGGCGGCTGGGTGACGGGGCCGCGTGGGAGCGCGTACGGGACCTCGGGATCGCGGCGCTGGCGGCCGAGCAGGTGGGCGGGGCGCAGCGGTGCCTGGACATGGCCGTTTCGCACGCCAAGAGCCGGCACCAGTTCGGCCGGCCGATCGGATCCTTCCAGGCGATCAAACACAAGCTGGCCGACCTGCTGCTGCTCGTCGAATCCGCCCGATCGGCGGCGGGGGCGGCGGCGCGCGACTGGGTGGCGGCGGCCGTGGCGGGGTCGTACTGCACGGAGGCGTACCTGACGGTGGCCGGGGAGAACATCCAGGTGCACGGGGGGATCGGGATCACGTGGGAGCACCCCGCGCACCGGTACTTCAAACGGGCCACCTCGGACGCCCAGCTCTTCGGCCCCCCACACGCCCACCGCGCCCGCCTCGCCCCCTACGTCCTCGCCCCCGCACCGCACTCCGGCTGAGGTCCTTCGGGGGGACGCCGGTGCGCGGGGCGCAGGTGTGAGGGGAGGCGGGGCGTGAAGTCGCAGGCGCGCGTGAAGCGCCAGCACGGGCGAGCGGCCGTGGGTGGGGGCGGAGCAGGCTGAGGCGTCGGCATGGGGCCAGGAGGCGGGGGACTCGAAGGCGAACCGCGAGGCGCAGGCGCACGAGGCAGGGCGCGGGGCAAGGCGCACGAGGGCGCTGGCGTGGGTGGGAGGCCCGGGGCCGCGGATGCGAGGGGCGAGGCGGGGCGTGGAGTCGCAGGTGCACGACGGTAGGGCGCGTGTAAAGCGCCGGCACGGGCGTGAGGCCACGGGCGCGGAGATGAGGCGCAGGCGCGAGGGCGGAGAAGGCAGGCGGGGCCCGGGTGGGGTCAGCCGCCGAGGAGTTCTTCCCAGGGGTGGCGGGTGTTGGTGCGGCGGGTGGTGTCGAGGGCTTCGGCCAGGCGCCAGAAGCCCGGGCGGGCGCGGACGCCGGCCCGGCCCATCGGGTCGATGGCGCGCAGCTCGAAGCGGACGCCCATGACGTCGAGCACGGCCGAGCCGTCGTTGCCGGGCCCGGCCTGGGTGACGAGGGGGCCGTCGTAGTCGGGGTCGCGGACCTGGTCGGCCAGGAGGGCGGCCACTTCCGAGGCGTACGGCCCGTCGCGCCATTCGATGTGCCAGCTGTGGTCGGAGCCGCGCCACCACGTCAGGTCGCGGCAGGATTCGATGAAGTCGGCCTCGGAGGCGAGGGCGGCCATGACGCGGCCGAACGCTTCGTAGCGGCGTGCGCTGGTGAGCGAGAGCTCGTCGCCGGGGTCGGGGGACGACGGGCCGTTCTTCGGCCGCCGCAACGCGTGCTTTCGCTTCACGAGCATCCACTCTGATCGCCGCCGCGCCCTTCCCGCAAGTCTTTGCCGCTGATACGCTCTACCAAGCGAGCGCTTGGTTTCCTACTTCGCCGGAGGCGCGATGACGTCGTCCCTACGGATCAGCCTGGGGTATGAGCTGGAGGTCCGCGGTCGCACCCGCGAGGTCGAGCAGCAGGCGTTCCAGAACGTGATCGACCAGGTCGTCCTCGGCGACCGGCTCGGCTGCGAGGCCGCCTGGTTCGTGGAGCACCACTTCACCAGGGGTTTCTCCCACTCCTCCGCCCCCGATCTGGTCCTGGCCGCCATCTCGCAGCGCACCGAGCGCATCCGCCTGGGGCTCGGGGTGGTGCTGCTGCCGTTCCAGTCCCCGATCCGTACGGCCGAGCGCGTCGCCACGCTCGACATCCTGAGCGGCGGCCGGGTCGAGTTCGGCACGGGCCGGGGCGCGTCGCCGCTGGAGTACCAGGCGTTCCAGCGCCCGTTCGAGAAGTCGCGGCAGATCTGGGAGGACTCGCTGGAGGCCACGCTGGCCATCTGGGAGGCCGACGGGGAGCCGGTCAGCCGCTCGAACGAGTTCTTCGAGATCCCCGACGTGGCCGTCTACCCGCGCCCGGCGCAGCGGCCCCATCCTCCGGTCTGGGTGGCCTCGACCTCGCTGGAGGGTTATCTGGCCGCCGCGAGGCACGGGTACAACCTGCTCGGCATGACGATGCTCAAGGGCATCGACGACGTGGCCGCCGACATCGCGAAGTATCGGGAGTGTCTGGCGGAGCACGGCTTCGACCCGGCCGGCCGGCGGGTCGCGCTGATGATCCCCTGGTACGTGGCCCCCACCCGCGAGGAGGCCGCCGCCACGGCCGCCGACCCCGTGCTGTGGTACATCCGCCGCCAGGTCAACCTCGTCACCCCGCCCGACTACTACGACGCCCGCCACGCCACCCACCGCGTGCTCGGGCAGCTCGCCGCCGGGCTGCCGCCCGAGGAGGCGATGGCCACGCTCCGCGAGCACCTAATGGTGGTCGTGGACGACGTGGAGGGCTCGCGCAAGGCCCTGGCCAGGATCGCCGAGGCGGGCGCGACGGACCTGATCATCCAGGCGCAGGTGGGCGGCCTGGCGCACGAGCGGGTGTGCGCGTCGATCTCGCTGTTCATGAAGGACGTGATGCGCTGATGGCCCGCTGGCTGACCCGTGACGACCTCGGGGCTGCCGCGGGCACCGCGACCGGGCTGCTGCTGGTCTCCCCCGACGTGTCCAGCGTCTTCCCGCTGTCCCCCGCCGACCGTTCGGACGTGGTGGGGCTGACGGGGGCGGCGCTGCGGGAGGCGGGGGTCGGCGAGGACGATCGGGTCGTGGTGGCCCTGGCCGAGCCGGCCGGCGCGTTGTGGGCGGCCGCGGCGGCGGACGTGGCGGGGGCGGCGGCCCGCGTGGGGCCGCGCGGGCGGATGCGGCTGCACCACGCGCTGAGCACGCTCAGGGCCACGACGCTGGTCGCGACCCCGACGGGCGCGATGGACCTGCTGTCCCGCCTGCACCTGGAGTTCCTGCTGGACCCGCTGGACCTCGGGCTCAGGAGCATCGTGCTGACCGGCGAGATCGCCTCCAAGCGCACGCTGGGGCACCTGGCGGCCGAGTTCGGGGCCACGGTGACGGAGGTGCTGGCCAGCCCGTTCAGCGGCGGCGCGCTGGCCTGGCGAAGGGCCGAGGAGGAGCCGCTGCGCCCGCTCGCGGACGGCCTGCTGGGGCTGGCGGCGCTGGACAAGGACGTCCCGGCGACGGGCGACGGGCCGGCCGAGCTGGTCGTCACCCCGTCCGGGCACTCGACGCTCGGTGACGCCGTGCTCAGGACGGGCCTGGTGGCCGCGCCGGCGGCGGCCGGAGCGATCCCGGCGCCCGCGCACACGGTCGGCGAGCACGTGCTCGTCAGGGGCGTGTGGCTGGCGCTGCCGCGCATCGACAGGGCGCTGGCCCGCGTCGACGGCGTGGCCGGGTGGGAGCTGGCGATCAGCCGGCAGGGGACGCTGGACACGGCGGTGCTCACGGTGGCGTTCGCGCGGCGCAGCCTGATCGGCAACCCCATGTGGAAGGCGCGGATCGAGCAGGCGGTGCGGGCGCTGACCCCCGTGTCGGTCGCGGTGGAGATCGCCCAGGACGTCGCCGAGACCCCCTCCCCCGGCGTCGTGAACGACCTGCGCGGCCACCACCTCGGAAGGGACCGGGCGCTCATCACCTGAGAAGGGGCTGCCGATGGGATCGATGCCGGACTGGGGGACGCTCCCCCGCATGCTGCGTGACCAGGCCGAGCGCCATCCCGGCGACGTCGTGGTGGCCGATCCCACCGGCCCGCGGCTCACGCCGGCCGGGCTGCGCGCCTACGCGGCCGGGGTCGCCCGCGGTCTCATGGCGCTCGGGGTGGAGCCCGGTGACCGGGTGGCCCTGTGGGGGGTGAACTCGCCGTACTGGGTGGGGCACGCGTTCGGGATCTGGGACGCGGGCGCGGTGCTCGTGCCGCTGTCGCCGCGCTTCAAGGGGATCGAGGCGGCGCAGCTCCTCGCGAAGACCGGCGCGAAGGTGCTGGTCACCGGCGCGGGCCCGGCCCCGGCGCCCCTTCCCGGGCCGCTGCCCGAGCTGCGGCACGTCGTCACGCCGGACGGCCCCGGGCTGGCCGCGCTCGGCGCGCGGGTCCCTGCCCGCGCGGCCGAGGAGCGGGCGCTCGCCGTCCGTCCGGACGACCTGTGCGAGATCATGTCCACCTCCGGCACCACCGGCACCCCCAAGGGCGTGATGATCGACCACTCGCAGGTGCTGCGCGGCTACTGGGACTGGTCGGAGATCGTCACCCTGGACGAGCACGACCGCTACCCGGTGATCGCGCCGTTCAGCCACGGGTTCGGGCTGAACGCGGGGCTGGTGGCCTGCGTGCTGCGCCGGGCCACGATGATCCCGGTCCCGGTCTTCACCCCGGACGCGCTGATGTCGCTCATCTCCGAGGAGCGGGCCACGGTGCTGGCCGGGCCGCCCACGCTGTTCCACCGGCTGCTGGACGAGCTGGACCGCGATCCCGGGCGCTCCTGGGACGTGTCGTCGCTGCGGGTGGCCATCTGCGGGGCCGCCGCCGTCCCTGCCGCCATGATCACGCGGCTGGTCGAGCGGGTCGGGCTGGAGCGCATGATCAACGCGTACGGGCTCATGGAGGGCACGGTCGTCTCCATGACCAGGGCGGGCGACCCCATCGACGTGATCGCGAACACCACCGGCCGGCCCGTCCCGGGCATCGAGGTGAAGATCGTGGACGACGACGGCAAGGAGGTCGCGCCCGGCGAGCGCGGCGAGATCCTGCAGCGCGGCTACGGCGTGATGCGCGGCTACTGGGGCGAGCCCGAGCGCACGGCCGAGGTGGTCGACGGCGACGGCTGGCTGCACACCGGCGACGTCGGCGTGCTGGACGAGGCGGGCAACCTGGCCATCGTGGACCGCAAGAAGGACCTCTACATCGTCAACGGGTTCAACGTCTCCCCCGCCGAGGTCGAGTCGCTGCTGCTGCGGGAGGGCTCGCTGGCGCAGGCCGCGGTCGTGGGCGTGCCGGACCCGTCGTCCGGCGAGTCGGGCCTGGCGTACGTCGTGCCCCGGCCGGGGGCGGCGGCCGACCCGGAGGCGCTGCTGGCGTGGGCGCGCGCCAACATGTCCGGCTACAAGGTGCCCCGGCGGATCGTCGTGCTCGACGCGCTGCCGACCAACGCCAACGGCAAGGTGGACAAGGTCGCCCTGCGGCAGCACCAGGCGTAGCGTGGGAGGCAGGCCCTTCGCCCAGGAGCCGCCATGCTGCGCCTGCTCGCCGGTGAGGCCGCACGCAGGTTCGGGGGGCGCGCGGCCGTCGTCACCGGCTCCGCCTCGCTGTCCTTCGCCGACCTCGACCGCTTCTCCGACCAGGTCGCCGCCGGGCTCGCCCATCGCGGCACCCGCATCGGCGACGTCGTGGTGCTGGCGCTGCCCGACGGGCCCGAGTTCGTGATCTGCTACCTGGCGGCGGCGAAGATCGGCGCGGTCACGGCGGGCATCGGCGTCGAGCGGCTGGGCCTGCTGACCGGCCTCGACCCGGCGATCGTGATCACCGCGCCGAGCGTGCTGCCGCCGCTGTCCGGGCTGGACGTGGTGACGCTGCCCATCGACCGTGGCCGCCGCTCGCCGCACCTGTACGACCCGGTCCGGCTCACGGGCCTGCGCCGGCCCGAGCCGCCCCCGCCGCCGTTCCCGCCGGATCCCGCCCGGCCGGTCGTGATCACGTTCACGTCGGGCAGGACGGGGCCGCCGAAGGGCGTGGTGTTCGGCAACCGGCAGCTGGAGGCGATCCGCGCGCACGGCGCCGGGCTGCGGTGGGGCACGGGCGACGCCAGGCTGGTGCCGCATCCGCTGGGGCAGCTCGGGTTCGCCACCCGGCTGCCCGTGATCCTGCAGACGGGGCGTACCTGCCACGTCGTGGCCGAGTGGACGCCCGACGCGGTGCTGCGGGTGCTGCGCGAGCACAAGATCGGGGTGTTGCAGGGCACCCCGCACCAGCTCTCCCGCATCCTCGACCTGCGCGAGGAGCTGCCGGAGCTGTCGCTCATCCTGTCCAGCGGCGCCCCCGCCACGCCGGCGCTGATCAGGACGTTGCGCACCAGGTACGGCGTGCCTGTCTGCAACCGCTACATCTGCACGGAAGCCGGTCTGGGGCTCGGCACGCGTCCCGACGACCCGGACGAGGACGCGGAGTTCAGCGTGGGCAGGCCGCGCGGCAGCGTGAACGTCTCGATCAGGGACGCCGAGGGCCGCGCCCTGCCTGCCGGGGATCACGGTGAGGTGCTGCTCCGCTCGGAAGCGGTCATGAGCGGTTACGTTGGCAGGAGCACCGATCATGCGGTGTTCGCCAAGGACGGGTTCATCCGCACCGGCGACCGGGGATACATCGATCACACTGGCCGGTTACATCTGGTGGGACGGGTCACTCGTAAACCGGCGTAGGGAGGCGGCGTGACGTTGCACGTGGCGGTCATCGGGTCGGGCCCTGCCGGGATCTACACGGCCGAGGCACTGGTCAAGCAGTCGTCGGAGCCGGTCGCGGTCGATGTGATCGAGCGACTGCCGACCCCGTACGGGCTGGTCCGGTACGGCGTGGCGCCCGACCACACCTCGATCAAGTCGATCGCGAACTATCTGCGCAAGGTGCTGGAGCTGCCGGAGGTGCGCTTCCTCGGCGGCGTCACGCTCGGCCGGGACGTGTCGGTCGAAGACCTGCTCGGCCTCTACGACGCGGTCGTCTACTGCACGGGCGCGATGGTCGACAGGAGGCTCGGCATCCCCGGGGAGGACCTTCCGGGCAGTGTGGCCGCGACCGACTTCGTCAACTGGTACTGCGGCCACCCCGACGTCGATCCTGGCCGGTTCACGCTCGACACCTCCGAGGTGGCCGTGATCGGGGTCGGGAACGTCGCCGTGGACGTCGTCCGCATGCTGGCCAAGGCCGCCGACGAGCTGCGCTCCACCGACGTGCCGCACGAGGCGCTGCAGCGGCTCGGCGAGAGCGAGGTGAAGGCCATCCACATGGTGGGGCGGCGCGGGCCCGAGCATGCCAAGTTCACCCTCAAGGAGCTGCGCGAGCTGGGCGAGCTGGCCAACGCCGACGTGTGCGTGCGCCCCGACGAGGCCGCCGTCCTCGGCGGCGACTTCCCGCGCCAGGTGCAGGGCAACATCAAGGTCGTGCGGGAGTGGGCGGCCCGCGAGCCGGTCGGCCGGCCGCGCCGCCTCGACGTGCGCTTCTGGCTGCGGCCCGTCGAGATCCTCGGCACGGAGCGGGTCGAGGGGCTGAAGCTCGAACGCACCCGCCTGGCGGAGGACGGCCGCGTGGTCGGCACCGGCCAGTTCGAGACGCTGCCGGTCGGCATGGTGCTGCGCTCGGTCGGCTACCAGAGCGTCCCGCTGCCCGGCGTGCCCTTCTCCGAGAAGACGATGACGGTGCCGAACGAGGCCGGGCGCGTGCGCGACCGCGAGTACGTCGCGGGCTGGCTCAAGCGCGGGCCGACCGGGGTGATCGGCACCAACAAGTCCGACGCGGCGGAGACCGTCCGCACCCTGCTCGCCGACCTCGACGGCGGCGCGCGGGCCGGCTCGGGCGGCATCGACACGCTGCTGGCCGAGCGCGGGGTCCGGCCGGTGAGCTACGACGACTGGCTGGCCATCGAGGCGGCCGAGGCGGAGCTCGCCCGCTCGCTCGACCGCGGCGAACGCGTCAAGCTCGTCGGTCTGGAGGCCATGCTCCGTGCCTTCCGTCCCTGAGCCCTCCGTTCCTGGGGGCTTCGCGGAGACGTACCGGCTGCAGCAGGCCCGCTACCCCGAGCAGGGGCCGGGCTGGCAGCCGGTCCACACCGTGTACGTGCCGGCCGACCGCTTCTCCGCCCGCACGGTCGCCGAGTGGGGCGAGCGGGCGCTGTCGCTGCTCAAGGCGCACCTGGCGGGCCCCGACGAGGTGGCCGAGGTGTTCGACGTGCCGTCCGGGCTGGCCGGCGTGGTGCACGAGATGGTCCTGCGCAAGCTGTCGACCGAGCCGGTGGAGGACCTGCGCGTCGACTTCGAGGACGGCTACGGCGTGCGGCCGGGCCCCGTCGAGGACGGCCACGTGGCGCAGGCCGTCGAGGCGGTCGCCGCGCTGCACGCCGCCGGGGCGCTGCCGCGCCGCTGGGGGCCGCGGGTGAAGTCGTTCGCCGACGGGGACCCGGCGCGGTCGGTGCGCACGCTCCACCTGTTCCTGGCGGGGGTGGTGGAGCGGGTGGGCGAGTTGCCCGGCGGGTTCACGGTGACCTTCCCCAAGGTGCTCATGGAGGGCTATCTCGGGCAGTTCGCGCAGGTGCTGGGCGAGCTGGAGGCGGAGCTCGGGGTCCGGCTGCGGTTCGAGATGCAGGTGGAGGCGCCGCAGACGCTGCCGTTCCTGCGCGGCGACCTGAACGAGTCGCTGGGCGGGCGGCTGGCGGCGGCGCACTTCGGCGTCTTCGACTACACGGCCGCGCTGGGGCTGCCGCCGCACGAGCAGCGGCTCGACCATCCGGCCTGCGACCACGCGCGGCACGTCATGCAGACGGCGTTCGCGGGCACGGGGGTGGAGCTGTCGGACGGGTCGCTGGCCGCCGCGCCCGCCTCCGATCGCGCGGGCGACGTGCACGGGCTGTGGCGGCGGCACGCCGAGCTGGTCCGCCACTCGTTGCGGCACGGCTTCTACCAGGGCTGGGACATGCATCCGTCGCACCTGGTGAGCCGGTTCGCCACCGTCTACGCCTTCCACCTGGCGCGCTACGACTCCTACCGGGAGCGGGTGCTGGCCTGGGAGGAGCGGCGCTCGGCCGGGGGCGGCGTGATGGACGAGCCGGCCACGATCCGCACCCTGGCCGCGGCCCTGCGCCGCGCGGACGCCGCCCTGCCGTGACGCGCGCTCAGTCGCGTTCGACGAGGGCGCGCCACTGGCGGACCAGGCGCCACTCGACCGGGTCCGACCAGCTCGCCCGCACCGCCGAGCCGACGTGGAAGGCGCGGATGCCGTAGTCGAGCAGGGCCGGCACGTGCGCGGGCCGCAGGCCGCCGCCGGCGAGCACGATGGAGCCGTCGCCGGCGTCGGCGCGCGCCTTCAGCACGGGCAGGCCGTCGCCGACGCCGGTGGGCGCGCCGGAGGTGAGCACGGTGGCGAGGTTCGGCAGCAGCCGCACGGCCCGCCAGGCGGCCTGGACGTCGGCGGCGTGGTCCACGGCGCGGTGGAACGTCCACGGCAGCGGCGAGACCGCGTGGATGAGCGCCTCCGTGGCGGTCAGGTCCACCGCCCCCGCACCATCGAGGAAGCCGAAGACGAACCCGGCCGCACCCGCCTGCTTCAGCTCCTTGGCGTCGCGGCTGAGCCGCTCGACGACGTCGGGGTCGGCGGCGAAGCCGGCGTCGCAGCGCAGCATCACCATCTGGGGCAGGGGGCACTCGGCGGCGATGGCGGCGACCGTCTCCGGTGCGGGCGTCAGCCCGTCGGCCGCCATGTCTGCCACGATCTCCAGGCGGTCGGCTCCGCCCTGTTCGGCGGCCACGGCGTCGCGCACGTCGAGCGCGATCACCTCGAGCAGGGATCCGGTCATGCAGGAGAGGTTATATGGCGCTTTGCGCACTTGTGCCAGAGAGTTGACCTCAGCACGCACCCCGGACGGGGAACGACCGGCCCGCGGAACGCCCGGCGATCACGGGGCGCGCACCAGCCCGACGCCCCGGTCGGCCACGTCCACGCCGGAGGCCAGGGGGCTGACCACCGCACCGGCCAGCAGGCGCGCGACGACGGTGGACGCGCTCGCCGGCAGCGGCGACCTCATCACCTCCTCCCACCACAGCGCCGCCACGCCCGCGACGTGCGGCGTGGCCATGCTCGTGCCGCTCAGCGAACGCAGGCCGCCCCCGTTCCGCGCCGAGACCACGCCCACGCCGGGCGCGCTGATCTGCGGGAAGGTGTTGGAGAACGGCGCCACGACCAGCCCGTTGCCCGTGGGCGACTGCGCCAGCGCGCCCACCGCGATGACGCCCTCCGCCGCGGCCGGCAGCGACACGGCGATCTCGAAGTCCGGCCCGTTCTGCCGCTCGCTCTCGTTCCCCGCCGCCGCCACGACCACGGTGCCGGGCCCGACCGCCGAGCGCGCCGCCACCATCCGCATGAGCGCGTCGAAGAGCCGCAGGTTCGCCCGGTACGCCTCCAGCGCCAGCGACGTGGCGAACCTGGGCTGCCGCCCCATGTCGGTCAGCCGCTGCACCATGCCGGGGAAGTCGAACCCCAGGGACATCGAGATCACCTGGGCGCCCTGGTGCAGCGCCCACTCCAGGCCGCGCAGCAGCGCTTCGGTGTCGCCGCTCCCGTCGTCGGCGAGCACCTTGCCGATCAGCGCCCGGGTCACGCCCGGGGCGACGCCGATGCGCGTGCCCTCGACCGCCCGGCCGAAGATCGTGCCCGCGCAGTGCGTGCCGTGCCCCTGCTTGTCGCCCACGCCCGAGCCGCTGAAGTCCTCCTGGATGAGGGTTACCCCGGTGAAGGCGGGGTGGGCGGAGTCGATGCCGGTGTCGAGGACGGCCACGATCGTGTCCGCTCCCGTCCTCGTCGTGACGTCGGCGCCCACGGCCTTGACACCCCACGTCGCCGCGGCGGCGGCCGCTTCGGCCTCCGCCCGCCCGTCGGCCGCGTCCTCGATCGGCTGGACGAGCGTGGTGGGCATGACCGGCGCCACCGCCCGTACCTCCGGATCGCGTGCGACGTCGCGCAGCTCGTGCTTGCTGAGCTCGGCCACCTCCACGTGCGGCTCGCTGCCGGCGGCCGGCGCCTGCGGCGGCACGGGGCCGCCCGCCCGCGCCGACTCCAGCGGACTCGCCGTGCGCACGCCGCTCATGTCGCGCAGCACGCTGTATCTCTCACCCATGGCCTTCTCCTCCCCTCGGTCCTCCGGCCCCCTCGGGAACAGTGCCCTGGCCGGTTCCACCGGCGGCCAAGCCGCGGTGAAATGCCCCCCAACAGGGCTCAGGCGAGCGGTACCGGCTCCCGGTGCCGATGCTTCTTCTCCGCGAGCTGGCGGGCCAGGTGCTCCTGCAGCTCGACGTGCCGGAACTGGTAGTACGGCCCCTCCGTACGCAGCAGGCCGAGGCGGTGCGCGTCGTCCAGGAAGTTCATCGCCCGCAGCGGCAGGCTGCCCCTGGTGGCCAGGCGCGGCACGGTGAGGTTGTAGGCCAGCCAGGCGTGGTGGCGGCCCACCAGCAGCCCGATCAGCACGCCCACCAGGCCGCACGCGAGGCCCACAGGGAAGCTGAGCCCCGTCCCCCACACGACGAACGCCCCGATGACGCCGACCGCGAGCCCGCCGGCGATCCTGATGGCCGTCAGGTTGCGGTCGGCCAGCCAGGTCGAGCGCGGAGAGCGCGCGCTGGCGTCCGTGGCCGGCCGCTCGACCCACTGGACCAGGCTGAGCACGACGACGAACCCGATGCCCGACAGCAGCCCGACCTGTCTCGCGGCCGTCATGCCCATGTGCGGGTCCCGCAGCAGCGTGCCCGTCAGCCACCCGATGACCGCGCCCAGGACGCCGACGAGGATCCCCGCGGGCAGCGCCTTGACCAGGCCGAGGATCATGCCACGCAGATGGAAGTCCGCGTGCCCCGGCGCCTCCCTGAACCAGGAGCCGGTCGTGAGCACGATCAGCAGCATCGACAGCACGCCGAACCCCACGCCGACGACCGGGACGCCGCCCAGGACGGCGCAGACCAGGGCCACCACGGCCCCGACCGCGATGCCGCTGCCCCACCGCACCGGCCAGGTGGAGATGTGGCGGGCCAGGTGCCACCACGCCAGGTCCCGCGTGTCCACCTCGCTCGCGGACAGCTCGCGGCACAGGTACGTCAGCCAGCGGTCCACCTGCTCCGGCGTCCACGCGTGCTGCGGGCGGAAGGGCTGCGCGGGGCCGTCGGCCGGTGGGCGGGCGCTGACCAGGGCGGGGATGAGCTCGTCGCACAGGTGGTCGTGCAGCTCGGCGGCGCTGCCCTTCCCGTACTCCAGCAGCGGCGCCGGATCGGCGCGGGTGGCGATGTAGGTCACGCGGACCAGCCACAGCCCCAGGGACGTCGAGGTCACCTGGGCCAGGGCGGGGGCGGCGCCCGTGCGCAGCGCGTGCAGCACCTGCGACCAGGCGGGACGCGGCACCGGGGGCAGGCACGCCTCCAGGTAGTCGGCCGCGGCGACGGCGTCCATGGGTTGCGGCTCGATGACCGCCGACGCCGTCAGGACGTCGCCGAGCTCGTCGACCGACTCGGCGAACTGCTCCGTGCGGCAGGTGAGGATGAGCTCGTCGTTCTCGCACAGGGAACGGTTCAGCGCGCGCAGCATGTCGGTACGGGCGTGGTCGGGCAACTCGTCCAGGCCGTCGATGACGGGCAGCAGCTCGCCGCGGGCCGCCAGCGCCTCGGGGATGCCGGGGCCGAGCGCCTCCGCGCGCAACGCGGGATAGTCCATCGCCAGGAACGCGGCCAGCCAGTCCTGCAGCCGCGGGTGGACCCGCTCGTCCCAGCGGGCGGCCGAGACGAGCACCGGGACGCGCTCGCCCGGCTCCCGGGTGCGCAGCAGTTCGAGGAGCAGTTGCACGGCCAGGGTCGTCTTCCCGGTGCCCGGCCCGCCCAGGATGACCAGCCGCCGGCAGGGCAGGGCCCGGAACCCGCACGCCATGTCCTTGATGTGCATCGGCAGGCCGGGGAAGGCGACGGCGCCCTTGGCGATGATCCCCGGATGGTCGACGAGCTCGCGCCGTTCCGTGGACCGCCAGGGCAGCGGCATCGGTTCCGGGTCGCCCAGCGAGCGCAGGACCGTCTCCTCGCGCCACTGCTCGGACACCAGGCCGGCGAGAATGTCCTTCGCGGTGTCGATGTCGGCGGAGGTGGGAGCGCGGGCCGGCGCGCGGTGCTCGCGCCACCAGGACAGGAGCTGGCGCACGCCGCTGCCGAGCGTGACCACGCTGGTGACCGTCGCCACGAACGTGGCGAATCCCACCACTAGCCCGTTCTGAGCGGACAAGCGTCCCGAGACGGCGAGAAGTCCGACGCCCATGGCGAGAAGCAGGAGACCCCAGAAGAGCACCCCGACCGCGCGCGACTTCCGGTGCGCATATTGTCCAGACATAATTCCAGTATGTGAAGAATGGCCCCCCAGAAAGGGTCGGCACATGCACGCCTGCGGCAAAACCGGTCCCCGTCGTCCAGTGGAACGCCAAGCGTGCGACAGCGATCCGGAAACTCACCGGACCGCCCGGGACGCCCTCGGCCCGGGAACGACGAGATTTCCGTCGGTAATGAGCATGAAACGCTCCAGGCCCGGCACCATGACGTGCACGGCGACCACGCACCCCGGCACGGCCCGCACCGTCCGCGCGTAGACCCGCAACCCCCGCGCCGCCAGCATCGCGCACACCGCCCGTAGCTGCGCCCCGGGCGCCGCCATCACCGGCCCGCCGTCGGGGAGGGGCACCACGCGCCCCCGGCGCAGCACCTCGGTGAGCTCGAACCGCCCGCAGGCCGCCAGGGCGGGGTAGGCGGCCGGCGCCGCCTGATCGCCGCGTGAGCCCCCTCCTAGCTCCTCGCCCAGGGTGGTCTGGACGAGCTCGGTGAGGGCGCGCCAGGCGGCATGGGCGGGGCTCAGGGAGGTGCCGGTGCCGCGCCGGTGCGGGCGGCCGCAGGCGGGGGCCGTGTACGCCAGCATGCTCGGCGCCCCGAGGTCGGTGGTGATGTCCAGCAGGTGCACCGGGGATCCGGTCAGTTCCGCCGCCACCGCGTACGCCCTGGCGGCGGGCCCCGGCAGCGTCCCGGGGTCGACGAGCCTGGGCCGGAACGGGCGCCCGCACAGGAAGGCCCGGACCAGCAGCAGGGACAGGGCGTCGCGCTCGATCGTCTCGTTGAGTGCGTGCAGCACCGCCTCGGCGGCGGTGACGCCGACGGCCGAGCCGCTGTTGCAGCTGTACCGCATGAGGTGGGTGTAGTCGCTGTCGTCGCCGGCCCGCTCGCGCAGCGGCGCGGCCCCGGCCTCCAGGTACCAGGGCGCGGACAGGAACAGCGGCACGAGAGCGTCGTCCCCGCCGTCGAGGGCGCGGTATCGCCGGCAGGCCATCCGCCGTCCGGGCATGGGGGCCAGCAGCGGGGCGCAGGCGTCCGCGCGCAGCGGACCGGCGGCGAGCGCGGCCGGAGCGGCGGGCTCCACGGCGTCCGGGTCGAAGCAGGCGGGGCCGGTCAGGTGGTGCTCGATGGCCTCGAACAGCGCGCCGAGGCGGGCCTCGTCGAGGGCGCCCTTGCCCATCCCGGACGCGACCGGCGCCGAGCCCGTCCCGTCGAGCAGCCCGCACCACCAGGCGGCCGGATCACGGCCGCCGCCCACGTCCACGAGCCGCGCCCGCAGGCCCAGCGCGGCGAGTGCCGCCACCGAGCGCCGGCCGGCCTCGGCGAGCGGCACCTCCCGCTCCACCGGGCAGCGCGCGCGGCGGGCTGGTCTACCCCTCCTCATCCCCGGCCGCGGCCGTCAGCTCCTCCAGGCGGGCGAGCTCGGCCTCGGTGAGGTGCTGATCGCACCGGTCGAGGGAGGCGACGGAGACGTAGTCGACGACGTTTCCCATGAGGCTCCCCTTTCTCCTCGCTTCTCACGGTAGCCAGGCCGGGCCGGAGGACCAGAAAGGAATGAATAAGCCATTCCCACGATATTTTTAACCACCGAAAAATGCGGCAACAAGCGGTCAATTACCTGCCGGACAACTGGACGGCGACGGAAAGCGACGCACACATTCGAAAGGAGAGGCCTGCTTCGGAAGAGAACGGCTGGCGATGATGGAAATATCGACGGAAGTCGGCGAGAGCAGGGTGCGGCAGACCAGGGCCGCCGCCGAGCGGTACCGCTGGAGCGGCTCCGAACGCGACGAGGCGTGGCGCAGGCGCGAGCGGGGCGAGGCGTTCCCCGACTCCCCGGAGATGCTGGCCGCCCGCACCGCCCGCCTCATCCAGCGCAACGGGCTGCCCGTCGAGGCGGCGCTGGAGGCGACCAGAACTGACGCCCTCGACCAGCCCCAGATGTACGAGCGCATCCTCGGGGTGGCCAAGGACCTGCAGTCGTGGAGCTTCCTGCCCCGAGGCGCGCGGGCCGCGCGGACGGTCGCCCGGATCTGCGTCGCCGAGAACGGCCGCGAGATCCCGATCGGCACCGGTTTCCTGGTCTCGCCCAGGCTGCTGCTCACCAACCATCACGTGCTGCCCGACGCCACGGCGGCGGCTTCGGTGATCGTGGAGTTCGACGCCCAGGTCACCGTGGACAACACTCCTGAGGTCTCGCGGCGGTTCGTCCTGGCTCCCGAGGTGTTCTTCGTGGCCGACAGCGCCCTCGACTTCGCCCTCGTGCTCGTCCGCCCCGACGCCGACGGCCGCCAGGCCGGCGACACGTTCGGCTGGAACCGGCTCAGCGTCCAAACCGGCAAGCTGGTCATCGGCGAGCCGGTCAACATCATCGGGCATCCCAGCGGCCGGCTGAAGGAGATCTCCATCCGGGAGAACCGGCTGGAGGCGCGCCTGGACGAGTTCCTCCACTACCAGACCGACACCGAGCCGGGGAACTCCGGCTCCCCGGTCTACAACGACCAGTGGGAGGTCACGGCCCTGCACCACAGCGGCGTGCCGAGGACGGACGACCAGGGACGCATCCTGCGCCGCGACGGCCAGCCCTGGCGCGAGGGGGACGGTGACGACGCCGTCGACTGGGTCTCCAACGAGGGCGTGCGGATCAGCGTCATCCTCAAGCACCTGGCCGCCCTGCCCCTCGACGAGGCCCGGCGCGCCTGTCTGACGGAGATGGGGCCGGAGTCCGGGCTCGGGGCCGTCACCGTCCCGCCGCCCGCCCCTCCGATGGACGAGCGGCCGGCCGTCGAGCCGGGCCCGCTCGCCACGACCCCGCGCACGGGCCTGCCCGCCGCCCCCGGCGCGTTCGGCGGGTCCAGGCATGTGGTCTTCCTGCACGGCCGCGGCCAGGAGGAGGGCGTCCCCGAGGTGTTGCGCCGGAACTGGGCCGCCGGGCTGAACGGCGGGCTCACCCGGGCGGGGCTGCCCACGATCGAGCCGGCCGACGTCTGCTTCCCCTACTACGCGCACCGGCTGCTCCAGGCCATGCGGCCGGTGGAGGCCCTGCCTCACCCGCCGCACGGGGCCGTCGAGGCGGTGGCGCCGGCTCCCGGCTCCACCCGGCGGCTGTACGAGCAGCTGATCGTCGAGGCGGCGGGGCGGGCCGGCCTGCCGGGGGCGGGCCCGGGCAGCGCCGAAGGGCTGGGCGACTCCGTGCGGCGCGGCCTGAACTGGCTGGCCGACACCACCGACCTCGATCGCCTGTTCATCGCCGCCGTCTTCGCGGACGTCGCCGCCTACCTCGACGACCAGGGGGTGCGCGAGGCCGTCGTGGACTGCGTGCTCGGGGAGATGCCGCAGACCGGCCGGCTGGTGCTGGTCAGCCACAGCCTCGGCACCGTGGTGGCCATGGACCTGCTCACCCGGCTGGACCCGGCGGTGGAGGTGGAGCTGCTCGTCACCGCCGGCAGCCCGCTCGGTCTCGACGGCGTGCACCGGCGCCTGCTCACCGGCGGGCCCCGCCGGCCCGGCCGGGTGACGCGCTGGTTCAACGCCTGGTGCCCCATCGACCCGGTCGCCCTCGGCTGCCCGCTCGGCGACCGCTGGACGGACGGCCCCGAAGAGGTCGCCGTCGCCAACCCGGTGGGCCAGGCCCACGACATCGACGAATATCTCGCCCACCCCGAGGTGGCCCAGCCGATCGGGGCCGCGCTGCACGCGGCGGCTCCGGTGGCGGGCGCCGGGTCGGCGGCGTACGGAGGCGCGACGCCATGACGAATCTCAAGGTAGCGACGGTCAACGGCGAGTGGATGAACGACTGGTTCACCGCCGACGCCGAGACGGCGGCCTTCGTGCCGACGTTCTCCAAGGACGGTGAGCACGGGGTCACCGCGCAGGCCGCCGGCCGCCTGGCGGGGCTGATCTCGGCGCTCGACGCCGACATCGTCGCGCTGGTCGAGGCACCGAGCCGCCCGGCCGAGCTGAAGCTGTTCATCGACGAGTACCTGTCCGAGAACGGCCGCCCGGCCTACGACTTCGTGCTCGGCGACTCCGGCGGGAGCCAGAAGCTCGCCCTGCTGTTCAAACCCGGCCGGGTCGCGCTGTCCCTGACGCCCTCGTCGGAGGCGGGGCCGTTCATCGACCCGTGGCTGGCCGACGTGGACGGTGACGGGACGCTCAACGAGTACGCCTTCACCAGGAACCCGCTGTGCTGCGGGGCCGACGTGGACGGCGGCCGGCTGGGAGTGGTGGTCGCGCACCTGAAGTCCAACTTCATCAACCGGGGGCGCCAGCTGTGGCAGGATCCGGCGCGGCGCCTGGAGTTCGTCCGGGCCGCGCTGCGCAACCGGCGGCGGATCGCCAACGAGGCCATGCGCATCCGCCGGGCCATGGAGCGGCGCCTGGCGACCGAGCCGGAGGCGGCGATCATCGTGCTGGGCGACCTGAACGACGGCCCCGGCCAGGACTACTTCGAGGAGTTCTACCTCGCGCACAACGTCACCGACATCCTGGTCGGCTCGCCGTACCAGCCGGAGCGGCTGTTCGGCCACGCGCAGGCCGACGTCGAGGAGGAGCGGCGCTTCAGCGCCGTGTTCGACGACTTCGTCACCAAGGAGCCGAACCGGCACGTGCTGCTCGATCACATCCTCCTGTCGCCCGCCATGACGCACGGCGGCGCGCCGCTGACGAAGGTGCCGGGGTCGGGGCGCGTCGAGCACGACGCGTGGGCGGCCCAGCTCGACGGCGACGGCTCCGCCCGGGACCGGCGCGCCACCGACCACCGCCCGGTCAGCGTGCTGCTCACTCCCGCCTGACGTCGTCCCGGCCGCGCAGGCGCTCCTCGACGGCCTCCACCAGGCCGGCGATCACCCCGTGCGGCGAGGGGCTGTAGTGCGGGACCGCCCATCGCGTGATCCTGGCGTCGATCACCGTGGGGCGGCCCGAGCCGAGCGCCGAGCGGAAGGCGCTCTCGAACTCCTCGATCGTCTCCACCCGGTGCCCGTCGGCCCCGCAGGCCCGCGCGTAGGCGGCGAAGTCGGGGTTGCGGAACTCCACCAGGCCGCTCTCCCGGTACGCCGCGAGCTGGTAGAGCTTGATCAGCTTGAACTCCTGGTCGTCGAAGATGATCCAGATGACCGGGATGTCGTGCTCGACGGCGGTCATCAGCTCGAAGCCGGACAGCGCGTAGCAGCCGTCGCCGCAGCCGACCACGACCGTCCGGTCCGGGTGGGCGACCTTCACCCCGATCGCGCCGTTGACGTGCCCGGCCATCGGCCCGAACGAGCCGGCCTTGCGGAAGTTCTGGCCCTCCTCGACCTCCACGTAGTAGCCGAGCCACGCCAGGTGGGCGCCCGCGTCGGCCAGGAGGACGGCGCCCGCCGGCAGGAGCCGGCCGATCGCCTGCGCGAGCTCGCCCGGATGGATCCGGCCGGTCAGGTGGGTGATGTGCCTGCTCTCGTAGTCCTTGCCGGTCACGTCGGCGGCCGGTACGTCGCCGACCTTCCGCTCCAGCGCGTCGGCCAGCGCGGCGACCGCCGGGCGCGCGTCGGACAGCAGCGCGTGGTCGGGCGGGTACGCCTTGCGGAACTCGTTCTCGCAGATGTTGACGTGGATGAGCAGCTTGCCGTCGAACAGGTCCTGGCGGTAGCCGAAGGTGGCGTGCTGGTTCAGCGAGTTCCCGACGCACAGGACGACGTCGGCCTCCCTGAACGCCTTCCAGGCGCTCGCGTGCCCGCTGTCGGAGAAGACTCCCAGCGCGAGCGGGTGCGTCTCCGACACGATGCCCTTGCCGTCGAGCGTGGTCAGCAGCGGGATCTGAAACCGTTCGACCAGCCGCTTGATCTGCGGGCCGGCGCCGCTGCGGACGGCGCCGAACCCGGCGAGCACGACGATCCGCCGGCGCCGCGCGAGAGCGTCCGCGAGCACCGACGCGATCTCCTCGACGCGGGCCGGGTCGGGCGGGACGGGCGCGACGTCGAGCCGGACGGGCCGCCTGTTCCGGACCTCGACGCCGCGCTCGGTCAGGTCCAGGGGGACGTGGATGTGCACGGGGCCCGGCCGCCCCTCGAAGGCGCGGTTGACGGCCTCTTCGAGCACGTCGAAGGTGTCCTCGGCGGATTCCAGCAGGAAGGACTTCTTGGTCGTGGCGGCGAACATGGCCCGGGAGTCGGGTGTCCCGCCGAGGCCCGAGGTCTCGTTCAGCGAGCCCCAGCCCTGCCACTTCCTGGGCGCGTAGCCCGAGACCGCCAGGACCGGGTAGGAGTCGGACATCGCCATGGCCAGCCCCGAGAACAGGTTGAACGCGCCGGGCCCGGCCGTGGCGAAGCAGAAGCCCAGCTTCCCGCTGAACATCGCGTATCCGCACGCCATGAACGACGCCGCCTGCTCGTGGCGGGTGATGATCGGCCGGATCCGCCGCGAGTGCTTCAGCGCCAGCATCAGGCCCGCGGCGTTCTCCCCTGCTCCCCCGAAGGCGGCCTCGACGCCGACGTCCTCCAGCCCGGCGACGATGGCCTCGTAGACCTTCACTGACGTGCTCCGTCCCCGTGCCAGCGTGCGTCATGCCGCCGATGGGCGTCGGTCGTCCCGTCGGCGAAGAAACGCTCGTAGTACTCGGTCTCGACGTGATGGGTCTGCAGCCAGATGCCGGGCACGTGGATGGCGTCGGCGTGGGCGGGGAAGCGGCCGTGCGTCTCGTGGATGTAGACGCAGACGTCCCGCGCGCAGTCGATCACCTCCTGCTCGTACGCGCTCGCCTCGGCCAGGTAACGCCGCCCGTAGTCGCCCTTGTAGATGCGGGCGAACGTCGCCTCGTCGGTGTAGATGCCGCCGGGGCCGAACTTGGCCCGTACGACGTGGTCCACGGCCGCCTCCATCGACGGGAAGTTGGGCGGGCAGGCGGCCCTGATGAGCTGCTCCCCGTTCACCCGCAGGCCCACGGGGTGGGAGCGCAGCGTGGCGTACCTGGGCAGCGGCACGTGCCAGCGCAGGACGTCGGCGAGGCGGAAGCGCGGCGTGACGAAGTCGAAGCCGAGCATCCGGCCGTAGGCGCGGGAGAACTTCGGGTCGCCCAGCATGATCTGCGGATGGATGGTGCCGTGGATCCAGGCGCCGAGCCCCATCGCGTCGGCGGTCAGCATCAGGTTCTGCATGAGCAGGTCCGCCTCGATCTGGACGCGCATCGTGCCCATGGCGCCGAGCGGCACCTTGACGTCCGGGTTGAGGAACCCGTTCTTGACCCATTTGGCGACGCCCGCCGGCCGGTAGAGGTTGCGGTCGTCGACGAACGTCGGCCTGGCCCCCTCCGGCTGGGTGAGCAGGAACATCAGGCAGTTGATGTACTGGTGGGAGAGGTCCACCACGGGCAGGAAGATCGTGCTGCCGGGGAGGTTCGACAGGAACCGGTTCGCGTCGAGGTAGGCGGGGAAGTCCCGCCGCCCCTCGGCCACGTCGAGCCGGTGGCTGAGCACCCGCACCTTGGCCTGGCGGGCCCGCTCGATCAGCGCTTCGGCGGTGAAGGGCAGGGCGGCGGCGGGCGGGAGCTTCCTCAGGTAGTACGTGCCGGTGTCGTTGATCATGAAGAAGTGGGTGCCCTGGGCGTTGTCGGGGCTGCCCGCCGTCCGGCCGGCCATCGTGAGGTTGGGCTTGGCCATGATCGGGTCGCCGTCCCGCGGATCCTCGAACGGCCGGTCCGGCATGGTCAGGCCGGAGCAGCCGGTGAGCGCGATGAGCAGCGCCTCCTCCAGCTCCGTCAGCGGCATCGGCGGATGCGGCGACCGGTAGCTCATCGAGCCGGCCGGCACGGACGCGCCGCGGCTGACGCGGTGCGTCCGGCGTTTCCAGATGGTCTCCAGCAGCGGCCGGGCCAGGAGCGCTTCCAGCCCTTCCTGCCTGGTGGCCGGCTTGACGTCCATGATCGGCTCGCTTTCAGTCGGGCGTGGTGCCGGTGTTCGCCTCCGGCCTGGCCGGGCGCCACGGCGCGAAGGCGCTGGTGGTCCTGGGCAGCACCGCCGCCAGCCCGGGGCAGTGCCGCAGGATGACGCTCGTCATGCCGTTGCGGGCGACCCAGTCCATCCCCAGCGGGGTGTAGATCTCGGGACGGAAGTCGACGGTGAGGAAGCGGTCGCTCTGCAACCGGCGGCTGGCCATGAGGATGAAGATGCGGAACGCCGTGTCGCTGAAGCCGAAGCGCTCGGGCGGGTTCTCCGCGAAGAGCCCGACCATCGTGTCGATGTCGTCGACCGAGCGGTAGACGTCCCGCAGCCGCGCCAGGCAGTCGGGGTTGGTGGTGAGGTCCTCGAAGCGGCGCAGGCGGGGCCGGTGCAGGCCGGCGCGGAAGTCGTTGTAGCGCGGCACGGCGCGGCGGCGCGTGCGCACCAGGTCGACCACGGACAGGTCGATGATCTCGCCCTCCCGCTCGAACGCCTGCAGCGCGCGCGGGAAGTTGCGCAGCGTGATCGCTCCGGGATGGGCGATGCCGAGCGAGTACAGCGCGTTGGCCAGGCCGGTGCGGCGCATGACCGGCTCGGTGGCGGCGCCCTGGAGGTCGTGGAAGCCGAGGCTCTCCAGCCGCCGCCCGGTCCGGTGGTCGGCCAGCTCGTAGTCGTCCGGGATCAGCGGGTGCATGCGGTAGACGGTGACGAAGTCCTCGGTGAGCGAGTAGGGCGTGCCGTGGTGGTCGGGCAACGTCCCCGGGATGCCGGTGAGCGCGTGCGCGTCGGCCAGCCACAGCCCGAGATGGGTCAGCCAGCTCTTCGGCGGCCCCTGCCAGTTGGCCTTCAGGCCGATGTCGATCAGCTCGGTGGCGAGGATGGCGGGGGTCCACTCCACGGTGTGGATCTTCGCGATGAGGGCGGAGACCACGAGCCTGGCCGTGTGGTACACGGACTCCTCGTCCATGCCGGGATACTCCTCGCGCAGGGCGCGGCACACGGCGTTGTGCTCGCGGGCGAAGAGCGTGTGCATGACGCTGAGCCCGAGCCACCAGTTGTTGCGGAACCCGGTGATCGGGATGCCGTCGGGCCCCGGCACCAGGTGCCCGTTCTCCAGGCGCAGCGACGCGTCGCCGTCCGGCTCGCGCAGGGACTTCGCGACGCTCTCGTCCCCGCCGTAGACCTCCGAGCCGTCCCACCAGTGGGAGGCCGCGTTGGCCGACAGGATGGGCGGCCCCGTCCCGCCGGCCGGGCGCAGGTCCTCGTTGTCGGCGAAGCGCATCACGCGCTCCGGCGCGCCTCCCGGGGTGTTGGTCCACGTCATGCCGTACGGGAGCGGCACCTCGACGCTGCCGGCCCCGGCCGGGCAGCGCTTGTGGTCCACCCAGTCGTGCACCTGGAACTGGATCCAGGCGGCGGCGATCACGTTGAGCGACCGCGCCGGGATGAAGCTGTCGCGGTGGAGCAGCTCCCTGCTGACGACGACCGGGTTCGGCTCGTCGAACAGGTCCGGCCGGTGGACGGGCCGCAGGTTGCGGCCGAAGGTCGCGCCGAGCGCGCCCATGGCGGGGTCGGACAGGTCGTTGTAGGTGCCGTCGTAGGTGCGCCTGACGAGCAGGCTCTCGTCGAGGGCCGGGGGCACGGGATGGGGCCGGGGCGGCGCCTGCCGCACCTCGGTGTCGAACAGGTTCTCGCGGCGCAGCACCTGCCGGATGGTCGCGACGTTGAGCAGGCCGATCCAGGTCGGCAGCCGGTGCCAGGGGACGAACCGGTTGAGGGCGCCGAACGCGCCGCGCAGCAGGGCGCCCGCGACGACGTTGCGTCTCGGCGTCGGCGTGACGAAGCGGCGCCCCCGGCGATGGGCGCTGCTCGCCTTGTAGGCGGCCTTGCGGGCGCGGTTCAGGTTGCCGAGGGGCCGGAAGGCGTCGGTGGTGTTCCACGGGTCGAAGGCGAGCTGGTCGATGCGGGCCGCGGCGGCGCGGGCGGCCGCGGTGCCGAGGTCCTGGCGCGGGATCGTCAGCGTGGCCACGGGGACGACGGGCACGTCGGCGTCGGGCCAGTCGGCGGCGCCGTTCTCGATGGGCGTGAGCCGGGCGTCCTCGTAACGCTGCACGCACAGCTCGAAGACGATGTCCTGCCTGGCCAGCCGGGCCGCCAGCTCGTGCGAGAGGTGGTCGGCGTCCCAGGGCGGCGGAGCGGGCACCGCCGGCGACACCGCGGCCGGCCTGAGACGGTAGCGGACCGGGCCGGCCTCGCCCCAGAGGATGGCGCTGCGGCTCCAGTACGTCTCCAGGGCGAGGCTGCGTACCTCGCGGCGGGCTCCGGCAAGCACGTTGCGCCGCATGCGGGCGGCGGTGGCCCAGCCCAGGGCCCACGGCAGCCTGACGTACAGCGCCAGGGCCCGGCGCACGGTGGTGTCCGCGCCGGCCATGACCCGCGCGAACACCACGAACTCGCGGGCGTTCGCGGCGTGGGAGACCGGATGGTTGGTCATGAGGAGGTCGTGCGCCTCCCCGTCCCCGGCCTGGATCCGCAGGGCCGCGCCCCTCAGGTCCGGGGCGGGGTCGGGCCGGCGGGCACCGCTCGCGTTCGACAGCCGGATGATGACCGGGTATTCGGCGCCGGGCTGCGCGAACCCGGTGCGCAGCTCCTGAGGCAGGGAGTCATGGAATCTCAGCGTGGCGTTCTCGACCCCCAGGATCGCCTTCGCGTGGAAGGTCCGGTCGATCCCGGACGCGCCGCCGCGCTCCTTGATCTTCAACTGGACGCGCATGAGGTCGTCGGCGAGCCGCTGGAGGATCACCCGCTCCGCCTCGGGCGAACCCCCGACGTAGCGCTCGTACCGCTCGGACGTGGGGCGTTCGCGCGCCGCCGGCCGCTCGCGGACGACACGCTCCTGCTGCTTGGCCATGTGACTTCCCCCGAGAGTGCGGCCACCGCGCTGGGCGGGATCTCCGTGCGCTATTCCCCCGCTCGTCGGGGCGACGCGCCCCTTCCCCCAGCGCTGCCCATTCTTGGGGAAATGGCTATCTTCCCTGATCATTCGCGGCATCGCGGCCCGGCGGCCTTCTCCACGCCACGCGGGCGGCGGGCCCGGCCGGAAGGCCGGGCCCCCACCAGGTCACGCGCTGATCAGCTCGGCGACCGTGAGGTCGCGGAAGACCGTGATCGGCACGTCCTCCGACGGACGCTGGAAGAGCGCCCCCGACGACCGGTGCGGCAGGTCCACCGTGCGTACGTGGCGGAAGCCGCGGTCACGGTAGTAGCCCTGCAGCCGCGGGTTGGCCTTGGCGCAGTCGAGGCGCAGCCAGGGCAGGCCCGCCGAGTAGGCCGACGCGCAGGCCCAGTCGAGCAGCGCGTCCCCGAGGCCGGAGCCCGACCAGGGGCGGGCGACGGCCAGCTTGTGGATGTAGAGCGCCGCCCCCGGGTCGTCGGCGGGGGTCCAGAACTCGGGGTCCGCGTGGTCGTCCAGGGCGATGGTGGCCACCGGCGGGGCCGCCTCGTCCGGGTCGAGGTACCTGAGCTCGTCGTCCAGCAGGAACAGCACCCGCTCCTCGATGAGCGGCTCGATCCGCTCGGGGCCGAAGCCGCCGCGGGGCCATTGCCGCACTCCCTGCGCGTGCAGCCACTCGGCGGTGTCGGCGAGCAGCGTGAGGACGCCGGGAAGGTCCGCGGGTTCCGCTCTGCGGAGGGAGAGCGGGTGAAGCAGGGTGTTTGTGTGCATAGTAGTACCCTTCGTTGCGTTGGGTGTTCGCGCCTGCGCGCAGCGTGATGACGCAATGTCGCGTAGGGGCGAAATGGGGCCTCAACCCGATATATATGGATAAATGGCGATTTAGGGGAGTATGCACGACTCCCCTAGGCCAGCGAGGCGGCTATTTCTCGCTGCGCCCGGCCGGCGGGATCACCCCTTCACCCACGAGCTCGTCAGCGGCGATCGAGCTCGTATCTGATCAGATGTTTGTCGGCTGGCAAAACCGACACGGCGACACGCACAGGCATGTCTGCCCCGTCGTACCCCACTCGCACGTACACCATGACTGGCGTACCGAGCTCGAGTTGGAGGCGTTCGGCCTCCTCCTGGTTGGGCATGCGCGCCCAGATGTCGTCCACGACGCGGACCTGCGCATGGCCCAGCTCTTCCAGCACCCGGTTCGCCCCTCGCGCGATGTCTCCGGGCCTGGCGATCTCGGAGTCGGCAACCAGATCGCGGGGGAAGTAGGAATCGTTGGTGTTGTACGGCTGTCCGTCCACGAAACGCAGACGGCGTCTCACCACCGCCAATTCCCCGTCGGCCAGCTCCAGCCTGCTGGCGATCTCCTCGACGGGAGACACCGTCAGCACCTCGATGTACTGGCTGGGGGCCCGGCCTTCCTGCCCGACGGCGTAGGCGAACGCCTCGCGCAGTTCCCCGCTGGGTTGCGGCTCCAGCTCCCGCTGCGGGTAGATCAGCAGCGGTCTGCGGTCTCTGACCACGGTGCCGCGCCGCGGCGTGCGCGTGACCAGACCCTCATTGACGAGTTCGCCGAGGGCCAGCCGCACCGTGTTCCTGCTCACCCCATGGTCTTCCATGAGCTGCGCCTCGGTCGGCAGCTGCGCCCCGGGGCCGAGGACACCCGAGTAGATGGCTCGTCGCAACTCCGAAGCCACCTGCTGATACAGCACCGACCTTGCCACTTTCACCCCTTTTGTTCCAACAATTTAGACGATCTGGTTCTAGCAGGCCACAACCCCTTGACCGAACCGCCTCCACCGGCCCATCATCCATTCGTTGGTACAAATCCATCTAAAGGCCGGTGAGGGGGTGAAGGCCAGTGTTGCCGGTCCGCACGGGTACGCCATACCTGCCCTGGCATGACCCCCGCGAAGCAACACGTTTACTGCGTTACGCGTTGACTCGCCAGGGGTTCACCCACACCTGCCGGAGCGACGGCGTGCCCGAGCCATCGATGCCCATCGAGCTGACCGTGCGGTGCGACGACGGATCCTTTGTCGGGAACAAGGAGGGTGGCGCCCCCGTCACGCATCGCTTTGATGACCCGGTCGGTGCAGCTCATCGCATCGCCGCACGTCGCCGGCGACCGGAGCCTTCGCGCTCCCCCATCGACTCCGTGTGCGAGTCAACGGCCTAGGACTCCATCCCTCGCCGGAGTCCTGGCGCCGTCGCACGCGGGGCAGGAAGCGCGTCCTGGCGGGTCCCCCACGCCCGCCAGGACGCGCTCTCCTCCGAGGACCGGCCTCGCGCCTCCATCGCTCCCGATGGGGGCTTTTTCTTTGCCTGCCGGCGGATCCCGCGACCTGCCGGTCACGTCCGCCCTCGTCTGCGTACCGCTCACGTCTGCCGCCAAGTCCGCGCCGTCCATCCCGACAACGCCTTCTGCCACACATCATCGACCCTCGGAGGCCGGCCTGGGGGCTGCTTCGTGATGGTGGGACTGGTGGGATTTTCCGGTACCAATCCAATTCCGGGCCCAAGGTCAACGAACGGGAGAATTTTCACCGGACCGGATGGCGATGCGGCTTTCCGGCGCCCAATCCAGAACCGTCAGCTCCTCGTCCACCTGCGTGAACGTGCCGCGCACCCGCTCCCCCGCCTCCGGCTGACGCTCCGCCCGCCAGTTTCCATACACCAGAGCCCCCGGTACGGCCGTCAAACGAACCATTACCACTAGGTATGGATCGCGATGCCCCGGAACGAACGGTTGACGGCTGACGATCCAGCTCTCAACCGTCCCCTCGGGGACCGTCTCGCGCCAGTGCCAGCCCTCTTGGCGGCAGGCGGCACAGAACGCCCGCGGAGGGAAGCGAAGAGTGCCGCAGGCGTCACATTCCTGTACCGCGAACTCGTGCCGGGCGAGCCGATCCCACCAGGCACGGGAGTCACGGTCCGGCTCGGGACGGTAGCCGGGCATCACGCCCTCCTCAGGATCAGGGCGGAGGTGGCGGGCAGGACGTAGCCGGGCTGCGCCGTGGACAGCGCCACCTCGGCGCCCGGCACCTGGCGGTCCCCGGCCTCGCCCCTGAGCTGGGAGACCGCCTCCGCGATGTGGTTGACGCCGTGGACGTAGCCCTCCGACAGGAAGCCGCCGTGCGTGTTGACGGGCAGCGCGCCGTCCAGGGCGGTGGCGCCCGAGGCCACGTACGGGCCGCCCTCACCCTTCGGGCAGAACCCGTAGTCCTCCAGCTGCACGATCACCGAGTAGGTGAAGCAGTCGTACAGCTCGGCCACGTCGATGTCGGCCGGCCCGACCCCGGCCTGCGCGTACAGGCGGGGCGCCAGGGCGGCGGCGGCCGTCACCGTGGGGTCGTCGCACGACAGGTGGGAGGTGCCGCCGCCCCAGGCCGCGGCCGAGACGAGCACCGGGTGGCGGCGCAGCGAGCGGGCCCGCTCGGCCGTGGTGACGACGACGGCGCAGGCCCCGTCGGTCTCCAGGCAGCAGTCCAGGAGGCGGAAGGGCTCGGCGATCCAGCGGCTGGCCAGGTAGTCGTCGAGGGTGATGGGGGTGCGCATGAGGGCGCGCGGGTTCTTGGCGGCGTTGGCGCGCTGGGTGACGGCCAGGGCGCCGAAGTGCTCGGCCGTGGTGCCGTAGCGGAGCATGTGGGCGCGGGCGTACATGGCGAACTGCTGGGGCGGCGCCACGTACCCGTACGGGGCCTGGTACTGCACCTCGGGGCTCGCGGGCAGGCCGCGGCCGGTGCCGCCCATGCGGAACTCCGAGCGCGCGTTGATGGCGCGGTAGCAGACGACGACCTCGGCCAGGCCCGCCGCGACGGCGAGCGCGGCCTGGCCGACGACGGCGTGGGAGACGCTGCCGCCGCCGAACTGGTCGAGGTGCCAGGACAGATCGCTCAGGCCCAGGGCGGGGCCGACGAGGGTGGGCGGGGCCGAGTCGCCGACGCGGTGGGTGGCCAGGCCGTCCACCTCGTCGGGGGTCAGGCCGGCGTCCTCCAGCGCGGCGAGCACGGCGCGGCAGGCCAGGGTCAGGGTGCTGACGCCGGAGTCCTTGGAGAAGGGCGTGTAGCCGACGCCGGCGATGGCGGTCCGGTCGGTGAATTCAAGCAAGCGCTTGGGCACATGCGTCACGGTAGGCAGGCTCTTTCCGGCCTGTCAACGCAGGTCCGGGAGTGCGACTTGACACCTTTTCCGCGTTCCCCCTACCGTCCAAGCAAGCGCTTGGTAAGATGGGCTCATTCGGCGGATCGAGGAGGCGGACCATGAGCACACACGCTGCCCGGCTGATCGCGCCGGACGGCTGCCGCAGCCTTCCGACGCCCCATCAGCGCAGCAGGATTCGCAACGGAGCCACCATGCCGACGGGGCACTCGCAGCACAGCCAGAACGGCCAGCTCGACAGCCGCCGTTTCCGGCAGGTGCTCGGCCGGTTCGCGACCGGCGTGGTGGCGATCACGGCCGTCGACCCCATGGACGGGCAGCCGTGCGGCCTGGCCGCCAACTCCTTCACCTCCGTCTCGCTCGACCCGCCCCTCATCGCGTTCTGCGTGGCCTACACCAGCACGAGCTGGCCCAGGCTGCGCGGCGCCAAGGCCATGACCGTGAACGTGCTGGCCGAGCACCAGCAGGCCGTGTGCGCGCAACTGGCGACCAAGGGCGGCGACAAGTTCGCCGGCCTCGCCTGGACGGTCTCCCCCGGCGGCAACCCCGTGCTCGAAGGCGCGCTGGCCTGGCTCGACTGCGCCGTCGAGGCCGAGCACCCGGCGGGCGACCACCTGATCGTGGTGGCCCGGGTGCTGCAGCTCGACACGTACGCCGAAGGCGGGCCGCTGGTGTTCTTCCGCGGCGGCTACGGAGGCTTTGTTGAGCCTTCGTGAGGAGGCGCGGGCCTGGCTGGAGGAGAGTCTGAGCGGCGAGTTCGCCGGGGCCAGGGGGCTGGGCGGGCCGGGGCGCGAGCACGAGGCGTACGAGCTGCGCCGGGCGTGGGAGCGCCACCTCGGCGCGCACGGCTGGACCTGCCTGGGCTGGCCGCGCCGCTACGGCGGCCGCGCCGCCTCCATCGGCGACCAGGTCGCCTTCCACGAGGAGTACGCCAGGGCCGGCGCCCCCGCCCGCCTCGGCCTCATCGGCGAAGGACTCATCGGCCCGACCATCCTCGACTTCGGCACCGCCGAGCAGAAGGACCGCTTCCTGCCGCCCATCCAGCGTGGCGACGAGCTGTGGTGCCAGGGCTACTCCGAGCCGGAGGCCGGCTCCGACCTGGCCGGCGTCCGCACCAGGGCCCGGCTCGAAGGCGGCGAATGGGTGATCACCGGCCAGAAGGTGTGGACGTCGCTGGCGCAGTGGGCCGACTGGTGCTTCGCCCTGTGCCGCACCGAGGAGGGCTCGCAGCGGCACCGCGGCCTGTCGTACCTGCTCGTGCCCATGCGGCAGCCGGGCGTCGAGGTCCGCCCGATCGTGCAGCTCACCGGGACCTCCGAGTTCAACGAGGTGTTCTTCGACGGCGCCCGCACGGCGGCCGGCAACATCCTCGGCGCGCCCGGCGACGGGTGGCGGGTCGCCATGGCCACGCTCGGGTACGAGCGCGGCGTGTCCACGCTCGGGCAGCAGATCGGATTCAGGCGGGAGCTGGCCGAGGTGATCGCGGCCGCGCGGCGCACGGGCGCGATCGACGACCCGGTGCTGCGCGACCGGCTCGTACGGTCGTGGCTGGAACTGGAGATCATGCGGCTGAACGCGCTGCGCGTGCTGCGCCCCGACCCCGGCCCCGAGGCGTCGATCACCAAGCTGTACTGGTCGGAGTGGCACCGCAGGCTGGGCGAGCTGGCGCAGGCCGTGCAGGGCCGGGCCGGGCTGGTCGCGGGCGACGACGGCACGCTCGGCGAGCTGCAGCGGCTCTACCTGTTCAGCCGGGCCGACACCATCTACGCCGGCTCCAGCGAGATCCAGCGCACCGTCATCGCCGAACGCACCCTCGGTCTCCCCCGCTGATCGGGCCCACTGAACGGAGCCGCCGATGTCACCGCCGTACCCGAAGGCCCACGGGCTGCTCGACGGAAAGGTCACGCTGGTCACGGCCGCCGCCGGGGCGGGCATCGGCTACGCCACGGCCAGGCGGTGCGCCGAGGAGGGCGCCACGGTCGTGCTCTCCGACCGGCACGAGCGCCGCCTGGCCGCCGCCGCGGAGTCGCTGGCCGAGCTCACCGGCGTCAAGCCGCTCGCCGTCCCGTGCGACGTGACCGCGCAGGCGCAGGTGGCCGAGCTGTTCGAGGCGGTCGTGCGGGCGCACGGCCGGCTGGACGTGCTGGTCAACAACGCCGGCCTCGGCGGTACGGCGGAGCTGGCCGGCATGACGGACGAGCAGTGGCACGCCGTCGTCGACGTCACCCTGACCGGCACCATGCGCTGCACCAGGGCGGCGCTGGGGCACATGATCCCGCAGGGCGGCGGCGCCATCGTCAACAACGCCTCCGTGGTCGGCTGGCGGGCCCAGCGGGGCCAGGCGCACTACGCGGCGGCCAAGGCCGGCGTGATGGCGCTGACCAGGTGCGTGGCGATGGAGGCGGCCGAGCACGGGATCCGGGTGAACGCGGTGGCGCCGTCGCTGGCCGTGCATCCGTTCCTGGCGAAGGTGACCAGCGAGGAGCTGCTGGCGGAGCTGGCGGCCAAGGAGGCGTTCGGGCGGTCGGCGGAGCCGTGGGAGGTGGCGAACGTGATCGTCTTCCTGGCCAGCGACTACGCGTCGTACATGACCGGGGAAGTGGTGTCGGTTTCCTCGCAGCACCCCTGACGATATCTTGCGAGACAAGATATCGTGGGCGCATGAATATGACGGAGCCCATGGTCCTGGCGCTGACCGCGCTGGTGGACGAGCCGCGGCACGGCTACGGGATCGTCCAGGAGGTCGATCGGCTGTCCGAAGGGCGCGTCCAGCTCAAGATCGGCACGCTCTACGGGGTGCTCGACCGGCTCTCCGGCGCCGGGCTGGTCGCGCTCGACCGCGAGGAGGCGCAGCAGGGGCGGCTGCGGCGCTACTACCGGCTCACCGACGAGGGCGCCCGCGCGCTCCAGGAGGAGGCCGCCAGGATGGCGGCCACCGCCGCCACCGCCACCGCCCGCCTGCGCACGAGGACGGCCGGAGGCGCCGCGTGAACCACCACGAAGGCATGGGGCTGCTGGAGCGGCGTTACCGGGCGATCCTGCGGCTGCTGCCCGCCTCCTACCGCGCCGAGCGCGAGGAGGAGATGGTGGCCGCGTTCATGGAGATGTCCGGCGAGGTCCCCGACGAGGTGAACCCGCGGCCCCGCTGGGGTGAGATCGCGAGCGTGCTCGCGCTGTCGACGCGGGTGCGGCTGGGCGGGGCCGGCGCCACTCCCGGGCAGGTCGCCCGGGGAGAGGCGGTGCGGCTGGTCGCGCTGCTGGGCATGGGCACGCTGGCCGCCTTCGCGACGGCCGGGCTGATCCGCGTCGCCGGGTACGGGGCCGAGCTGTCCGTGGCGGGGGCGCCGGAGTCGGCCGAGCGGCTGAGCTTCATCGGCGACCTGGCGGCATCCGTCCTGTCGATCCTCGCGTTCGTCACGATCATGCGCGGTCACGTGCGGGCGGCGAAGGCGGCGGCGCTGCTCGGGCTCGTGCCCACGCTGGGCTACGCGGTCCTGCCGCTCGTGCTGGACGGCACGGACCGCTTCGCGCCGCTTCAGGACGTGGCGAACCTGGCGTTCGTGCTGCTGCCGCCGCTCGCGCTGCTGATCGGCTTCCACGGCGGCGTCGCGCCCCGGCGGCGGCCGTGGGCGCTCGCCCTGGCGCCGGTGGCGGCGGGCGCGGCGCTGACGGGGGTGACGATGTTGCTGATCGCGGCGGACGCGACCGAGCCGCTGTGGTACTTCCTGTGGCTCGACCACGGCGCGGCGGTCCCCGTGTGGGCGGCGGCCTCGGTGGTCGTGCTGGCCCGCCGCCGTTCACCGTCGTGGGCGCTGGCGCTGTCGGCCACCGGGCTGGTCCTGCTGGCGACCCGGCTGCCCCTGCTGGACACCCTGCCCGACGCGCTGTGGCCCACGGTCGCCGTCCAGTGCGCGCTGCTGGGCACGCTCGCGGTGGCGACGGGCGGCGCCGGGGTACGGGCGATTTCCCAGGGGCCCACGCCCGCGCCAGTGCGACCCTGACTCGGCCCGGTCAGGGAAAGATCGGGGTAGGCGGCAAGGGGATCGGCGACCTAGTGTCCGGAGCATGGGCACACGCTCCTCCTTCCTGCTCGATGTCCTGATGACGGAGTTCGGCGAGTCGATCAAGCGAGACCCCGCGGCGTTCCGGCGGAAGTTCCGGAAGATGGCGACCTCGCCGTTCGCCTTCTACCGGGGCAGCGCCTGCCTGTTCTACGCGGACATGGCCGGCGCCTTCGCCGACGGTTCCTACCTCGACGGCCCCACCAGCCGGGTCTGGATCCACGGCGACCTGCACGCGGAGAACTTCGGCACGTACATGAACGCCTCCGGCGAGCTGGTCTTCAACGTCAACGACTTCGACGAGGCGTACGTGGGCCCGTACGTCTGGGACCTCAAACGGTTCGCCGCCAGCGTGGCCCTGCTCGGCTACGCCAAGGCGCTGTCGGACGACTCGATCAGCATGCTCGTGACCGACTTCGCCGGGGCGTACCTGGTCGAGCTGTCCGCGATCGCGGCCGGCGGGGACGACGCGATCGGCTCGCTCACCCTCGCCACCACCAGCGGGACGCTGCACCGCGTGCTGCAGCGCGCCCGGCTCAGCACGCGCGTGGCGCTCCTGGACGTGGAGACCGTGATCGAGGACTACGACCGGCGCTTCTCGCTCCTGGAAGGGCGCGAGCCGGTGGACGAGCCGACCAGGCAGGCCGTGCTGGAGGCGTTCGCGGACTACCTGACCACGCTGCCGGTGCCGGGCAGCCCCGTCGAGCACGTGGTCAAGGACGTGGCGCTGCGCAAGGGCGTGGGCATCGGGTCGGCGGGGCTGCCGTCGTACAACCTCCTGCTCGAAGGGCGCTCGCAGGCGCTGGAGAACGACGTGATCCTCTACATGAAGCAGGCGGCGGTGCCGGCGGTGGCGCGGCACGTCACCGACGAGAGGGTGGCCTCCTATTTCCGGCACCAGGGGCACCGCACGGCGGAGTCGCAGCGGGCGCTGCAGGCCTACGCCGATCCCTGGCTGGGGTACACGACGCTGGGCGGGGTGGGGCAGCTCGTGGCGGAGGTGTCGCCGTACTCGGCGGACCTGGACTGGGACGACGTCAACGAGCCGGACGAGCTGCGCTCGATCGTGCAGGACCTGGGGCGGGCGGTGGCCCGCATGCACTCGGTGGCCGACGACGACTCCAGCCACGACCTCGTGGACTTCTCGACGGAAGAGGCCATTGTGGGCGTGATCGGGGACGACCGGGCCGGGTTCGTGGGGATGCTGGTGGACTTCGCCCACCGGTACGGGGCGCAGGCCCGCGACGATCACCAGCGGTTCGTGGACCTGTTCCGCAACGGGCGGCTGCCGGGGGTGTGACCCGCGACTGGCGACCGACCGGTCGGTATGGCATTCTCCCAGAACATGACTCTGTTCTCAGTGGAAGGCAAGACCGTCGTCGTCACGGGCGGGTCGCGCGGCATCGGGCGCATGATCGCCGCCGGGTTCATGGAGGCGGGCGCGAGCGTCTACATCTCCGCCCGCAAGACGGCCGAGGTCGAGAAGACGGCCGCCGAGCTGGGCTGCGTCGCCGTGCCCGCCGACCTGTCCACCCCCGAGGGGGTGGAGCGGCTCGTGTCGGCGGTGGACGGGCCCCTGCACGTGCTGGTGAACAACGCCGGCGCGACCTGGGGCGCCCCCTTGGAGGAGTATCCGGAGCACGCCTTCGACAAGCTCTGGAACATCAACGTCAAGGGCGTCTTCTCCCTGACGCAGAGGTTCCTGCCGCGGCTCAGGCAGGCGGCCAGCGCCGACGACCCGGCCCGGGTGATCAACGTGGGGTCGATCGACGGCATCAAGGTGCCGGCCCTGGAGAGCTACGCGTACTCCTCGACGAAGTCCGCCGTGCACATGCTGACCAGGCACCTGGCCCGGCGCCTGGCCAAGGAGCACATCACGGTCAACGCCATCGCCCCCGGGCCCTTCGACTCGAAGATGATGGCGTTCGCGCTCGACGACCCCGCCACCCGCGAGGTCATCGCCTCCAACGTGCCCCTGGGCCGCATCGGCCGGCCGGAGGACATGGCGGGCGCCGCGATCTACCTGTCGTCGCGGGCGGGGGCGTACCTGACGGGCACGGTCATCCCCGTGGACGGCGGGATCTCCTGCTGACGCCCCTGGTCAGAGCAGCTCGCGCAGCGCCGTCGCGAAGCGGGCCGGCGCCTGCGGGTCGTAGGTCAGGAAGAGGTACGGCTCGGTCAGCTCCAGCTCGATGACCGCGGGCGCGCCGCCGGGCAGCCGGACCAGGTCGATCCTGGCGTAGAGAAGGTCATGGGGTATGGCGGTGAGCACCTTCTCGGCTAGTTCGACCTGGTCCGGGGCTGGGGTGCGGAGCTGGGCCCGCGGGTTGTCGGCCGCCGTCGCCCCGGCGGCCAGCATGGCACTGCGGCGGACGGCGTGGCTGAAGCGGCCGTTGAAGTACAGCAGCGACGTCTCGCCCTCCGCCTCCACCATGTCGAGGTACGGCTGCACCATCGGCGTGCGCCCCGCGGCCTCCAGCTCCTTCGCCAGGCGGGCGGCCTCGGCGCGGTCGGTGGTGCGGGTGGTGTCGCGGGCGCCGCCGGAGACGGACGGCTTGACGACGTACTCGGGCCAGTCGGGCAGGCCCTGCGACGACCAGTGGGTGGGCACGGTCGGCACGCCCAGGTCGCGCAGGTAGGTCTTGTCGGTGTTGGACTCGAGGACCGCGTACGGGTTCAGCAGTTTCGTGACGGACGCCACGCGGCGCGCCCAGGCGAGGAACTCCTCGCGCCTGAGGATGTAGTCCCAGACGGAGCGGACCACCACGGCGTCGTACGCGCTCCAGTCGGCCGACGGGTCGTCCCAGCGCTCGACCCGCCCTTCGATGCCCGCCTCCCGCCAGGCAGCCGGCACCAGGTCGCGTTCGTCGTCCAGCTCGAAATCCGCATATGTCACATAGGCGCAGATAGTCACCCAGCGATCCTAATGTGGCGCGAGCCGGGCCATTTCGGACCCGGCCCGCACCCGTTACGGACGCGGGCAGCCGGCCCCCATCAGCCGGCCGCGCTCAGCGGCCCAGATCTCAGCGGCCCAGATCTCAGCGGGCCGGATCTCAGCGGGCCGGATCTAGTCGTGGACGTCGTCGACGACCGAGTCGCTGCCGTTGGTGGCCGTCACGGTGTTGCCGTTGACGTTGTTGACCCCGGTCGCGCCGGCGCCGTTGACGTTGGCGTTGACGACGTTGCCGAAGTTGTTGCCCGACTGCGAGGAGTCGCGGTTGGAGCTGGAGTTGCCGGCGTTGGTGTCGGCGTACGCGGGGGCCGACAGCAGGGCCACCCCCGCCGCGGCGGCGGCGACGATGCCGGTCATGCTGAGCTTCTTCATGTCGATGTCCTTTCCGAATGCTGTGCTCGGACGTCAGCCGGTCAGTCGAAGACGTACGTCACCGCGATGCCGCCGTTGGCGGCGGTCGTGGCGAAGCCGTTGACGTTGTTGACGTTGGTCGAGTGACCCGCGCCGTGGTTGGTGGCGAGGACGTCACCGAAGGTGTTGCCCGACTGGGACGAGTCGGCGTTGGCACTCCGGTTGGCGGACCAGGTGTCACCGGTCAGGGGACCGGCCCAGTCGTCGTCAGCGTGAGCGGGAACCGCGAGTAGTGCGCCACCGGCCACCGCCGCCAGCACGGCCGAGACGGCGCACACCTTTCTGATCACTTCTGCTCCTTCGCCTGTGGGGAGGCCCTCCGGAGCGGCGCGCGCCGGGCCCAGCGCACCACCCCTCCCTTGGACCTTCCTTGACCCCAAGGGGATCAAGGACAGTGCGAGCATATAACTTGACGTGATCGATTGGTAGCGGAGAGTGTCGGAATATTGTTCGGATGTGACGCTGACACGGGATGTCAGTGACCGGGCCCTACCGTCGGCCGCATGATCTACGAGCTACGGCGTTACACGCTGCTGCCCGGGCGGCGCGACACCCTGATCTCCTTGTTCGAGCGGGAGTTCATCGAGGCGCAGGAGGCCACGGGCATGCGCGTCCCGGGCAGCTTTCGCGAGGTCGAGGAGCGGGACAAGTTCACCTGGCTGCGCGCCTTCCCCGACATGACCTCCAGGAAGGCGTCACTGGAGGCCTTCTACGGCGGGCCCGTGTGGCAGGCGCACCGCGACGCGGCCAACGCCACGATGGCCGACTCCGACGACGTTCTCCTGCTGCGTCCGGCCGGCCCGGAGCCCGCTCCGCGGGACCGTCCGCCGATCGGCGCACCCCTTCCATCGTCACTCTACGTAGTCACCGTCCATCACGTGGACGGAGACGACTTCGCCGAGCTCTTCCGCCGGGAAGCCCTGCCCGTGCTGGAGGGGGCCGGGGTGGCGCCGGTTCTCCTCCTGGAGACCGAGCCCGCGGAGAACACCTTCCCGCGACTGCCGGTGAGGAGTGATGCGCGGGTGTTCGTCTGGCTCGCCCGGTTCGAGACGCCGGAGGAGGAGCGGGAGGTTGACCTGCCCATGCTGGAGCCGCGTTTCACGGCGCCACCCGAGCGGCTGCGGCTGCGCCCGACCGCCCGCTCGGCCATGCGCTGACCTGGGCGCCAGGCCGGGCCCCCTCCGCCGCTGTGCACGCGGGCCTCGGCAGCTCAGACGAGGTGCCGCCAGGCCGGGATCTCGCCGCCGCCGTCCACGCGGACCTCGGCGCCGGTCACGTAGCCGGGCGCGGCCAGCCACAGGCACGCCTGCGCCACGTCGGCGGGCGTGGCCATGCGGCCGGCGGGGATGGCCCGGCCGTCCAGGTCGGAGCGGCCGCCGTAGTGGCCGGCGGCGTCCTCGGTGGCGGCCAGGCCCACGACGACCGTGTTGACCCGCACCCGGGGCGCCCACTCCGCCGCCAGGCAGCGGGCCAGGTGGTGCAGCCCGGCCTTGGCGGCGCCGTACGCGGAGGTGCCCGGCGAGGGCCGGGCGCCGCTGGCGCTGCCGATCATCACGACGGCCCCGCCGGAGTCGGCGAGCAGCGGGTACGCGCGCTGCGCCACCAACAGCGGGGCCGTGAGGTTGAGCTCGATGACGCGGGCGTGCAGGCGCGGCGAGGTGCCGTCCACCGGGGCCGGCGGCGAGCCGCCCGCGTTGTTGACCACCACGTCGAGCCGCCCGAACCCGCCGATCAGCCGGTCCACCTGCTCGGGGTCGCGCACGTCGGCCTGCACGAACCGGTGCGCGGCCCGCTCGGGCCGGCCGCGCGCGCAGACGGTGACCTCGGCGCCGGCCGCCTCGAAGGCGGCCGCGATGCCCGCGCCGATGCCTCTCGTGCCCCCCGTCACCAGGACGGACCTGCCCGTGTAGTCGTAAGTCACGGTCACGGGTGCTACCGTACCAAGCAAGCGTTAGGGAGGTACATTGGGGATCTCGCTGCGGGAAGGCCCGATCGCCGAAGTGATCGTGGACGTGCCACCGGTGAACGCCCTGCCGGTGCGCGGCTGGGAGGAGCTGGCCCGGGCCGTGCGCACGGCCGGGGACGACCCCGCGACCAGGGTGGTCGTGCTGCGGGCCGAAGGGCGCGGCTTCAACGCCGGGGTGGACATCAAGGAGATGCGGGACAGCGAGGGCTTCACCGCCCTCGTCGGCGCCAACCGGGCGTGCTACGCGGCCTTCGCCGCCGTGTACGCGTGCACCGTCCCCGTGATCGCCGCCGTGCACGGCTTCTGCCTGGGCGGCGGCGTCGGCCTGGCGGGCAACGCCGACATCGTGGTGGCCGCCGAGGAGGCGTACTTCGGGCTGCCCGAGGTGGACCGGGGCGCCCTGGGCGCGGCCACGCACCTGGCCCGGCTGGTGCCGCAGCACCTCCTGCGGGCCATGGTCTACACGTGCAGGAACGTCACCGCCGCCGAGCTGCACGCGTTCGGCTCGGTGCTGGAGGTGGTGCCGCGCGACAAGCTGCGCGAGACGGCCGTCCAGGTGGCCGAGCAGATCGCGGCCAAGGACCCGTACGTGATCCGCCGCGCCAAGGAGTCGCTCAACGGCATCGACCCGATCGACGTCAACCGCAGCTACCGCTTCGAGCAGGGCTTCACCTTCGAGCTGAACCTCATGGGCATCGGCGACCGGCACCGGGAGCGCTTCACATGAGCCCCGGAATGAGCCCCGGAATGAGCCCCAGAGTGAGCAAAGTGATGACCGCCGAGCAGGTCGCCGCCTCCGTGGAGAGCGGGATGACGGTCGGGATCGGCGGCTGGGGCTCGCGCCGCAAGCCGATGGCCCTGGTCGAAGCGCTCGTCCGGGCTCCCGCCCGCGACCTGACGATCGTCTCGTACGGCGGGCCCGACGTCGGCCTGCTCTGCGCGGCCGGGAAGGTGCGCCGGGTCGTGGCGCCGTTCGTCACGCTCGACACCATCCCCCTGGAGCCCCACTTCCGGCGGGCCAGGCAGGCGGGCGAGATCGCGTTCACCGAGTACGACGAGGGCATGTTCATGTTCGGGCTGCTGGCCGCCGCGCACCGGCTGCCGTTCCTGCCGACGCGGGCCGGGCTGGGCTCGGACGTGCTGCGGGTCAACCCGGAGCTGCGGACGGTGCGCTCGCCGTACGGGGACGGGGAGGAGCTGGTCGCGGTGCCCGCGCTGACCATGGACGTGGCGCTGGTGCACCTCAACCGGGCCGACGCCCGGGGCAACGCCCAGTACCTGGGGCCTGACCCGTACTTCGACGACCTCTACGCGAAGGCGGCCGGGCGGTGTTACGTCTCGTGCGAGCGGCTGGTGGACCCGGCCGACCTGCTCAAGGAGGGGCCCGTGCAGTCGTTGCTGATCAGCCGGTCGATGGTGGCCGGCGTGGTGGAGGCGCCGGGCGGGGCGGGGTTCACCTCGTGCGAGCCCGACTACGGGCGCGACGAGGCGGCCCAGCGGCGCTACGTGGAGGACGCCCGTGAGCAGGGCTGACGTGTGCGTGGTGGCGTGCGCGGAGGCGTTCAGGGGCGACGGGGAGATCCTGGCGGCCGGGATCGGCGGGGCGATCACGGTGCTGGCGGCGCGGCTGGCCCGGCTGACGTTCGAGCCCGATCTGATCACGCACGACGGCGTGTGCCTGCTCACCGGCGACGTGCCCGCGCTCGGGCAGGCGCCGGAGGTGGTGGAGGGGTGGCTGCCGTTCCGGGAGCACCTGTGGCTGGTGCTGAACGGGCGGCGGCACGTCATGCTGGGCGCGAGCCAGATCGACCGGCACGGCAACACGAACATCTCCTGCATCGGCGACTGGGCGCGGCCGAAGGCGCAGCTCCTGGGGGTGCGCGGCGCGCCGGGGAACACCCGGTGCGATCCGACGAGCTACTGGATCCCCCGGCACTCCCGGCGCACGTTCGTGCCGGAGGTGGACATGGTGAGCGGGCTCGGCACCGATCGGGGGGCGTTCGAGCTGCGGCGGGTGGTGACGGACCTGGCGGTGCTGGACTTCGCCTCGCCCGACGGGGGGATGCGGCTGGTGTCGGTGCATCCCGGGGTGAGCGTGGACGACGTGGTGGCGGCCACCGGCTTCGAGCTGCACGGCGTCTCCGGACAGGTCGCCCGGACACGGGAGCCGACCGGCGAGGAGCTGGCCGTCCTCGACCGCCTCGACCCCGGCCGCCTGCGCGAGCGCGAGGTGGCGGCATGAGGACCGCGCTGACCGCGCTCGTCGGCTGCCGCCACCCGATCGTCCAGACCGGCATGGGGTACGTCGCCGGCGCCCGGCTCGCGGCGGCCACCTCCCGCGCCGGCGGGCTCGGCGTGATCGGCGCGGCCACCATGTCCGTGGCCGAGATGCGGGCCGCCATCCGACGGGTGAAGGAGCGCACCGACGCCCCGTTCGGCGTGAACCTGCGCGCCGACGCCGACGACGCGGCCGAGCGGGTGGAGGTGCTGGTCGCCGAGGGCGTGCGGGTGGCCTCGTTCGCGATGGCGCCCCGCAGGGAGCTGATCGCCCGGCTCAAGGACGCGGGCGTCGTCGTGATGCCGTCGGTCGGGGCGCGGCGGCACGCGGAGAAGGTGGCCGGGTGGGGCGCGGACGCGGTGATCGTGCAGGGCGGCGAGGGCGGCGGGCACACCGGGCCCGTGGCCACCACGCTGCTGCTGCCGCAGGTCGTGGACGCCGTGGACATCCCCGTGGTCGCGGCGGGCGGGTTCTTCGACGGGCGGGGGCTGGTGGCGGCGCTGGCGTACGGGGCCTGCGGGATCGCCATGGGCACCCGCTTCCTGCTGACCAGCGACTCCCCCGTGCCCGACGAGGTGAAGAAGTTCTACCTGGCGGCGCGCGAGACGGTGGTGACCAGGAACGTGGACGGGGTGCCGCACCGGGTGCTGAGCACGCCGTTCGTGGCCTCGCTCGAACGCGCCCGCCTGGTCAGGGCCGTGGTGAACGGGGCGCGGTTCAAGCGGCTGTCGGGCCTGTCGTGGCGCTCGATGCTGCGCGAGGGCCGGCGGATGCGGCAGGCGCGCGGGCTGACCTGGGCGCAGGTGCTCCAGGCGGCGAACACGCCGGTGCTGCTGCGGGCGGCCATGGTGGAGGGGCGGGTGGACCTGGGCGTGATGGCCTCGGGTCAGGTGGTGGGCGTGCTCGACGACCTGCCGTCCTGCCAGGAGCTGATCGAACGGATCATGTCGGAGGCCGGAGCGGCGCTGACCCGGCTCAGCGTCACCGGCCCCTGACTCGCCTGGGCGGCGTCACAGGACCGCGATGCCGCTCACAGGACCGTGATGCCGCGGGCGGCGAGGATGGCGTTGGCCTGTGCCTGGTTGATGACCGCGCCCGCGAACGCGCGCAGCTTGGCGTCGTCGGGCTCCCCCAGGTCGGCCCCGCGCAGGTCGGCCTTGGTGAACTTCGTGCCGAGCAGCCGGGTGCCGCGCAGCCGGCAGTCGCTCAGCGTGGCCTCGGTGAAGTCGCAGCCCGACAGGTCGGCGTCGTCGAAGCGCACGCCCTCGATGTGCTCCTTGCGCAGCGTGCAGCCGCCGAGGTTGGCCAGCGTCAGGTTGGAGCGGCTCAGCTTGAAGCCGGTGCCGCGCGACCCGGTGAGCGCCGCCCCGATCATGCGGCAGCCGGTGAACGAGACGTCGGTCAGCAGCGCGCCCGCGAACTGCGCCGAGGACAGGTCGACGTCGGTGAAGGCGGCGTCGATGAGGTCGGCGTCGTTGAACCTGGTGCGCATCCCGCCGCCGCCGGCGAACACGGCGCCGTCGAGGTCGGCCTTGCGGAAGTCGGTCTGGTCGAGCACGCAGCCTTCGAAGCGGGCCCCCGCCAGCGAGGCGCCCCACAGGTCGGTCTCGGTCAGGTCGCACTCGCGGAACACGTGCGTCTCCCCCGGCGGCAGCCGGTCGCCGAGCGCCTTGCGGGACAGGTCCTCGCCCTCGAAGTTCACGCGCTAGAGCCTACCGGTCAGCACCTCGGCGGCCGCCCGGCCGCAGACCTCGGCCGAGCCGTGCGTGGCGACGTGCACGGCGCCCAGGTCGGAGCGGGCGGGCAGGCCCATCTCCACCACGACGGTGTCGGGGCGGGCGCTGAGCAGGTGCTCCAGGGCCGCGGTCTGCCAGGCGTAGCGGTGCACGTCCCTGACGACCACGACGAGCGGGCGGCCGGCGGCCAGGCCGATGAGGCGCTCCAGCTCCGGCCCCGTGGCCTGGCCCGCCTCCAGGCGGGTGACGTCGGTGCCGGGCAGCAGGCGGGCGAGCGGCGCGCCGACGCCCCACGGGGTGTTCCTGTCGATGGCCAGGTTCATGAGGGGCGCCAGCTCCACCACGTACGGCGCGCCGGTGAGCGGCAGGACGGGCGCGGTGGAGCGGCGGGTGACGCGGATGGCCCGGCGGGCCGCCTCCAGGCCGGCGCGGCCGTCGGCGGGTGCCGGGCTGCCCGAGGAGGCGGCCCACGCGGCCAGCTCGCGGACCCTTCGAGCGGCGTCGGCCAGGCGCTCCTCGGGCAGCAGTCCTTCGGTCACCGCCGCCGCGATCGCGTCGCGGATCCCGGCGGCGGTGGCCTCGTCGGCGTGCTCGCCGCCGACGCAGATGGCGTCGGCGCCGGCGGCGATGGCGCGGGCGGAGGCACCCCCGATCCCGTACGCCCCCGACACCGCGGCCATCTCGATGCCGTCCGTGATGATCAGCCCGTCGAACCCCAGCTCCTCCCGCAGCAGCCCGGTCAGCACCTTGGGGCTGAGCGTGGCGGGCCGCTCGGCGTCGTACGACGGCACGAGGAGGTGCCCGGTCATGACGACCTTGACCCCCTCGTCGATCGCCTCGCGGAAGGGGTGCAGCGCGTCGTCGATGCCGCTCTCGGCGACGACGGGCACGCCGTGGTGGGAGTCCACGGCGGTGTCGCCGTGCCCGGGGAAGTGCTTGGCGCCGGCGGCCACCCCGGCCGACTGGAGGCCGCGGACGAACGCCCGTACGTGCCGGGCGACGAGCGCCGGGTCGGCGCCGAACGCGCGCAGGCCGATGACGGGGTTGTCCGGGTTGGAGTTGACGTCGGCGGAGGGGGCGAAGTCGATCGAGATGCCGGCCCTGGCCAGGTCGCTGCCGAGGCCCCTGGCCAGCGACTCGGTGAGTGCCACGTCGTCCACGACGCCCAGCGCGTACGCGCCGGGCCGGCTGCTGCCGGTCGCCACCTCCAGCCGGGTCACCTCGCCGGACTCCTCGTCGATCCCGACCAGCACCGACGGGTTCTCGGCGCGCAGCGCGGCGGTGAGCTCGGCCACCTGGCCGGGGCCGGCGATGTTGCGCGTGAACAGCACGACGCCGGCCAGCCCGTCGCCGAGCCGGCGGCGCAGCCAGTCGGGCGGGGTGTGGCCGGTGAAGCCGGGAAAGATCACGGCGTCGGCGAGGCGAAGCAGGTCACCGCTCAGGGGCATGACCCGAAATCTAATAGGAAAGTTTCCTATTTGCTAGAGGCATTTTCTGATGTCAGCCCGCTCCCTTTGGTCACGAACTCTCCCACCGTACGCACCGGAGCCCCTGCGCGGTCCACGAAGTCCACCCCTCGGAACGCCACCCGCAACTCCTCCAGGCTCGCCGTGCACGACAGGTAACCGCGCCGGTCGTCGAAGAAGCGCAGGTGCGGATTGGCCGCCAGCACGGCGGGCCCGTCCGTCTCCGGAGGCCGGCTGGTGATCGCGCTGCCCACGAACTCGACGCCCACCGTGGCCGAGCCGGGATCCAGGAAGTCCGCCTTCAGCTCCCCCGCCCAGGCGTTGTGCACGTCCCCGCTGAAGACGACCAGCCCCGGCGCGTGCACCCCCAGGATGCGCGCCCGCTGCGCCGGATGGCCGTCCCAGGAGTCGGCGCGCAGGTTCGGGGCGGGCCCCGGCACGAAACGGCGGGCGAAGAACAGCGGCTGCACCAGCACCCGCCACCGCACGGGGCTGGTGACCAGGCGCGACAGCAGCCACTGCTCCTGCGCGGCCCCGAGCATGGTAACGGCGTCGCGGTGCTGGCGCGCGTCCAGCACCAGGAAGTCCGCGACCGTCCCGTACGTACGCCTGCGATACATCTGCAGGTTCCCGTCCTCGGGCCGCACCCTGATCGGCTGGTTCTCGTAGTACGCCTGGTACGCCGCGCCCCTGCGGCGCAGGAACGCCGCCGACCCGTCCCCCCGGCCCCGGTAGTTGTCGAGCACCTCGTGGTCGTCCCACGTCGGCACCCACGGCGCGGCGGCGTGCGCGGCCTGGAGGTCCGGGTCGGTCTTGTAGCGGGCGTAGCGCTGGCGGTACTCGTGCAGCCGGCTCGCCTCACCCGGCAGCGGCCCGAGCGCGCGCACCACCGTGGCCGACTGGCGCGACTCGTAGATGTAGTCCCCCACGTGCAGGACGACGTCGGGCCGCTCGTCCGCCAGATGCCGGTAGGCGGTGTAGAAGCCGTGCTCGTAACGCTGGCAGTTGGCCACCGCGAACCGCACGGGCCGCGTCGAGGCCGGGTCGTCAGCCGTCCTGGTGCGCCCCACCGCGCTCTGCCGGCCGCCGGCCTTGAACCGGTAGAAGTAGTCGGTGCCCGCCTTCAGCCCGGCGACCCTGACGTGCACGCTGTGCGCCCAGACCGGCAGCGCCTGGGCGGTGCCGTGACGCAGGCCCTGCGTGAACCGCTCGTCCTCGGCGAGCTGCCAGCTCACCTCCACGGACCTGGGGGCCATGCCGCCCGGCCGCCGGGGGTCGGCGCCGAGCGGGTCGACTGCTAATCGCGTCCAGAGCACCACGCCGTCGGGCAGGGGCTCGCCGGAGGCGACGCCGAGGGTGAACGGGTTCGCCATACCTTCATGGTGCGGGAGCCAGGCGCTCGATGATGGTGACGTTCGCCTGTCCTCCGCCCTCGCACATGGTCTGCAGGCCGTACCTGCCGCCGGTGCGCTCCAGCTCGTGCAGCAGCTTGACGGCCAGCACGGCGCCGGTCGCGCCGAGCGGGTGGCCGAGGGCGATGGCGCCGCCGTTCGGGTTGACCCTGGCCGGGTCCGCGCCCGTCTCCTTGATCCAGGCCAGCACCACCGGGGCGAACGCCTCGTTGATCTCGATGGCGTCGAAGTCCCCGATGGACAGGCCGGTCATGCCGAGCGCGTGCACGGTCGCGGGGATCGGGGCCGAGAGCATCATGATCGGGTCGTCGCCGCGTACCGACAGGTGGTGCACGCGGGCGCGCGGAGTCAGGCCGTGCTCGCGGACGGCCCGCGGCGAGGCGATGAGCAGGGCGGCGGCGCCGTCGGAGATCTGGGAGGCCAGGGCGGCGGTCAGCGTGCCGCCGTCGGTGAGCGGCTTGAGCGCGGCCATCCGGGCGCGCGTGGTGTCCCTGCGCGGGCCCTCGTCGGTGGTGACGCCCTCGTACGGGGCGATCTCGCGGCGGAAGTGCCCGGCGTCGATGGCGTGCAGCGCCCTGCGGTGCGACTCGTACGCGTACGCCTCCATCTCCTCGCGCGAGATGCCCCACCGGGCGGCGATCATCTCGGCGCCGGTGAACTGGGAGACCTCCCGCGTGCCGTACCGCTCGGTCCAGCCCTTGGAGCCCGAGAAGGGGCTGTCGTGGCCGAGCGGGCGGCCCGCGAGCATCGCCGCGGAGATGGGGATCATGCTCATGTTCTGCACGCCCCCGGCCACGACCAGGTCGTTCGTGCCCGACAGCACGGCCTGCGCGGCGAAGTGCAGCGCCTGCTGCGAGGAGCCGCACTGGCGGTCGATGGTCACGCCGGGCACCTCCTCCGGCAGCCCGGCGGCCAGCCAGCACGTACGGGCGACGTCCCCCGCCTGCGGGCCGATCGTGTCCACGCAGCCGAAGATCACGTCCTCGACGGCGGAGGGGTCGGCGTCGGCCCGGAACATCAGCTCCTTGAGCACGTGCGCGCCGAGGTCGGCGGGGTGGGCTCCGGCCAGGCCGCCGTTCCTGCGCCCGATGGGGGTGCGGACGGCGCCGACGATGTACGCCTCGCTCATCCTCGCATCGTAGCAAGCGCTTGGTCTACGCAGGAACGCCGCATGAGCTGGGCCGGTTAGGCGAACAAGCGATTGTCTCAGGGCCCATAATGGGAACGTGACCACGCGAAAGAACTCCGGCACGACCACCACCCCGGCGAAGCGCCAGCGTACGACCTCGTCGGGGTCGGCGTCCGAGCGCCGTGACCACCTCGTCAAGCTCGCCGCGGAGCTCTTCGCGCGCAAGGGCTTCCAAGCCACGACAGTACGCGAGATCGCCGACGAGGCAGGAATCCTCTCCGGAAGTCTCTACCACCACTTCGACTCCAAGGAGACGATCGTCGACGAGGTGCTGTCCACCTTCCTCGACGACCTCATCGCGCGCTACCGCGCCGCCCTCGACTCGGGTTCCAACGCCCGCGAGGTGCTGTCGGAGATGGTCCGCATCGGCTTCGGCACGCTCGAGCCGCACCGCGCCGCGATCACCGTCATGCAGAACGACTGGAACTACCTGCGCCAGTTCGAGCGCTTCAACTACCTCGTCAAGGCCGAAGACGAGGTCGAGCAGATCTGGGTGTCGCAGATCAAGGCCGGCCAGGCCGCCGGGCTGTTCAGGTCCGACGTCGACCCCAAGCTCACCTACCGGATGATCCGCGACACCATCTGGGTGGCCGTGCGCTGGTTCCGCCCCGGCGGCCGGCTCAACACCACGGCGCTGGCCGAGCACTACATCACGGTGCTCTTCGACGGCCTCGCGACAGGCGAGCGCACCACCCAAAAGGGATGAGCCTCGGCAAGGCGGTGCGCCTGGCACTGCAGGACGCGGCCGAGCCCGGCAAGGCCGAGGCGATGCGGGCCTACATGAAGTCGTCGATGCCGTTCCTGGGCGTGCAGGCCGTGCCCAGGCGGGCGGCGCTGCGGCGGGTCTTCGCCGAGCACCGGCTCGACAGCGCCCCCGAGTGGCGGCGCGCCGTCCTGACGCTCTGGCGGGAGGCCGAATACCGCGAGGAGCGCTACGCCGCCATCGAGCTGTCCGGCTACCACCTCTACCGCGAGTACCAGACCCTCTACACGGTCCCCATGTACGAGGAGATGATCGTCTCCGGCGCCTGGTGGGACCTCGTCGACGAGCTGGCCACCCACCGCGTCGGCGGGCTGCTGGCCGCCTACCCCGACTCGATGCGCCCGCTCATGCTGGAGTGGGCGCACGACGCCGACCTGTGGAAGCGGCGCACCGCCATCCTGTGCCAGAACCGGTTCAAGTCCCGCACCGACACGGCGCTGCTGTACGCGTGCATCGAGCCGAGCCTGTCCGACAACGACTTCTTCGCCCGCAAGGCCATCGGGTGGGCCTTACGCGAATACGCCAAGGTCAACCCGGGCGAGGTGATCCGCTACGTCAAGGCGAAGGGCATCTCGGGGCTCAGCCGGCGCGAGGCTCTGAAGAACCTGCCGGTCACCTGAGCCGTCGCCCGGCCGCTACCTGAGCCGTCGCCCGGCCGCTACCTGAGCCATCGCCTGGGCTGCCGTGCAGGCCGTCACCTGGTCCACAGGGCGTCCTGGACGGCCTGCACCAGGGCCATCAGCTCCGGGGTGACCCGCTCCCTCGACCACGCCAGCGCGTACGTGATCCGCAGGTCCCCCGCCTCCAGCGGCACGAACCGCACGTCGTCCCGGCGCACGGTCCTGACCAGGAGCTGCGGGATGGGCAGCAGGCCCGCGCCCGCCGCCACCAGGTCGAGCGCGGCGGCGAAGTCGTCGTCGGCCACCAGCCGGGAGCGGCCCGGCAGCCCCGGCCACGGCCGGGTGCCCGGCGTGAGCAGCACGTGGCCGCCCAGCTCGTCCGCCGTCACCTTGGGCCGCGACTCCAGCCGGTGCCCGGCGGGCACCGCCAGATGGTCGACCGTGACGTGGAACCTGGCCGCCGTGACGAACGGCGCCGGCGCCGGCGTGGCCAGGATCGCCGCCGACACCTCGCCGTCCGCGAGCGCCCGCGCCGCCGCGCTCCGCCCGGCCGCGCGCAGCTCCACCCCGATCGCCGGCGAGCGCCCCGCCAGCCGCCGCACGATCCGCGCCGCCAGCGTCCCCACGAGCGGTGGATAAGCCAGGTGAATGGTCGGCCGGGCCAGCCGCGCCGCCTCCACCTCGAACGCCCGCACCGACTCGATCACCTGCTCCGCGTACGCGAGCAGCGCCTTGCCCTCCGCCGTGAGCCGCACCTCGCGGGCCGAACGCTCGAACATCCTGGACCCCGTGGCGCGTTCGAGACGGGTGATGGCCTGGCTCATCGCGGGCTGGGACATCCCCAGGTCGGCGGCGGCGGCCGAGAAGCTGAGCCGTTCCGCGACCTTCGTGAAGCAGTGGATCTCCCTGAGCATAAGCAGCACCAATCCATGGTGCACGACCCGGCGGGCAGTCGGCACGATCGAGCGACCTGATCCAGATCGAGGGAGCTGAAGAGATGTCCACCTTTCCCCCGTCCACCGTGCTGGGCTACCCGCGCATCGGGCCCCGGCGGGAGCTGAAGCGGGCGCTGGAGTCGTACTGGAGCGGGCGCTCCACCCGCGCCGACCTCGACCGGGCCGGCGCCGAGCTGCGGGAGCGGACCTGGCGCCGGCTGGCCGAGCTCGGGCTGCACGGGCTGCCGTCGAACACGTTCTCCCTGTACGACCAGGTGCTCGACACGGCCGTGCTGCTCGGCGCCGTGCCCGAACGCTACCGGGACGCCGCCGACCCCTACTTCGCGATGGCCAGGGGCACCGAAGGGCTCGCGCCGCTGCGGATGACGAAGTGGTTCGACACGAACTACCACTACATCGTGCCCGAGATCGAGCCCGGCACCGTGTTCAAGCTCGACGCGAGCAAGGTGCTGGGCGAGGTGCGGGAGGCGCGGGCGCTGGGCTTCGAGACGCGGCCGGTGATCGTGGGGCCGGTGACGTTCCTGCTGCTCGGGTCGGCGCTGGAGCGCCTTGAGGACGTGCTCGGCTGCTACGAGGAGCTGCTCGTCGCGCTGGCCGCCGAGGGGGTCGCCTGGGTGCAGCTCGACGAGCCCGCCCTCGTCGGCGACCGGGCCCCGGAGGAGCTGGCCGCGGTCCGCACCGCCTACGAGCGGCTGGGGCCGTCCCGTCGCGGCCCGGCCTGTTCGTGGCCTCCTACTTCGGCGAGCTCGGGGAGTCGCTGCCCGTCCTGGCCGGCACGCCGGTCGAGGCCATCGGCCTCGACCTCGTACGCGGCGGCCTGCCCGCCGCCGACCTCACCGGGAAGATCGTGGTCGCGGGCGTCGTGTCGGGACGCGACGTGTGGCGGACCTCCCCCGGGCGGGCTTTGAGCCTGCTGGGTGCACTTCAAGCTGCGCAGGTCGTGGTCAGTACGTCGTGCTCGCTGCTGCACGTGCCCTACACCCTGGCCGACGAGCCGGAGCTGGAGGCGGGGCTGCGGGGGCGGCTGGCGTTCGCGGAGGAGAAGGTGGCCGAGGTCGTCGCCCTGGCCGAGGCTCATGCCCGCGGCGCGGCCCCCGGCACGCCGGCCGGGACGTCCGCAGATGGCCCCGTGTCCGGCGCGCTGCTCTGGGACGACGACGAACCGTCCGTGGAGCTGTCCTGGGACGACGAGCCGTCCGTGGCCCTACTACCGGAGCCGGGGCCGGCGTCGGCCGAGGCCGTGAAGCCCGCTGGGGAGCGTTCCCCGTACCCCGTGCGGGCCGCCGCTCAGGCCGAGCACCTGCGGTTGCCCCCGCTGCCGACCACCACGATCGGCTCGTTCCCGCAGACCGGCGAGCTGCGCGCGGCCCGCGCCGCGGTGGCCGCAGGCACGCTGTCGCAGGCGGACTACGAGCGGCGGGTCGAGACCGAGATCGAGCGGGTGATCCGGCTCCAGGAACGGCTCGGGCTCGACGTGCTCGTCCACGGGGAGCCCGAGCGCAACGACATGGTGCAGTACTTCGCCGAGCACCTCGACGGGTTCGCCGTCACCAGGAACGGCTGGGTGCAGTCGTACGGATCGCGCTGCACCCGGCCGCCGATCCTGCACGGCGACGTGAGCCGTCCCGAGCCGATCACCGTCCGGTGGGCCCGCTACGCCCAGTCGCTCACGTCCCAGCCGGTCAAGGGCATGCTCACCGGGCCCGTCACCATCGTCGCCTGGTCGTTCGTCCGCGACGACCTGCCGCTGCGGGACGTCGTGTTCCAGGTCGCCGACGCCATCAGGCAGGAGGTGCGGGACCTGGAGGCGGCCGGGGTGTCGATCATCCAGGTGGACGAGCCCGCCCTGCGCGAGCTGCTCCCCCTGCGCCGCGCCGACCAGGCCGCCTACCTGGAGTGGGCGGTGGCCGCGTACCGGCGGGCCACGTCCGGAGCCGGCGACCGGACGCAGATCCACACGCACCTGTGCTACTCGGACGCCGACCAGATCCTCGCCGCCATCGACGGCCTCGACGCCGACGTCACCACCATCGAATCCGCCCGCTCGGGGCCCGCATCCTGGGCGCGGTGTCGACGTTCGGACGCGGCCTCGGGCCCGGCGTCTACGACATCCACTCGCCCCGGGTGCCGTCCGCCGAGGAAGTGGAGTCGCTGCTGCGCCGGACCCTTGCGGCGTTGCCGGTGGAGCGGGTGTGGGTGAACCCGGACTGCGGGCTGAAGACGCGCACGTACGAGGAGGTCGAGGCGTCACTGGCGAACGTGGTCACCGCCACCCGCCACCTCCGCACCACACTCGGCGCCTGACCACCTCTCCCTCCGGGTGCCCGCCACACACCGGGCACCCGGCCCGCCTCCCACCATCGCCCGAGAGCCGGAGCCACGCCCCCGCCTCCCACCATCGCCCGGGAGTCGGAGCCACGACCCCGCCTCCCACCTTCGCCCGTGGGCCCCGGGTCGCGGCCGCGCCTCCACCCACGAGCGGCACCGCCACCCCACCTTCATCCGCGCAGGGGAAGGAAGGCTCAGTGCGAGGCGGAGTGGCGGTCGGCGATCCTCGTGAGCAGGGCGATGAGCTGCTCGCGTTCGGCCGAGGACAGAGGCGTGAGCAGCTCGTCCTGCGCCTGGGACAGCAACCGGTCGAGCTCCTTGAGCCACTGGACGCCCGCCGGCGTGACCGTGATGATGTTGCGCCGCCGGTCGCCGGGGTCGGGGTTGCGTTCGACGAACTCGCGCTCGGCCAGCTCGTTCACGGTGGCCACGATGTCACTGCGGTCGATGCCGGTGCGCCGCCCCAGCGCCGCCTGGCTCGCCGGCCCGAACTCCTCCAGCGCCGCCAGCAGCGCGTAGTGGTAGCGGCGCGACCCCGTCTCGGCGAGCGCCTGGTCGACGAGCCGGTTGGCGGACATGGCGACCTGGTTGATCAACCGGCTGGGCAGGACGCGCAGCCGCTGCGGGATCGGGTCCTCGGGTTTCTCCACGCGCCCCACCGTACCAACCCCATTGGCGCAACCAACAATCTCTTTTATCGTTAGTCGAGCGAACATTGGCCCGACCAACGACACGGGAGAGAGTCATGCCCACCACCACCGACGACCGCACGGACGTCACCGCGCTCATCTACCGGCTCTACGCGTGCATGGACGAGGGCCGCTTCACCGACCTGCCCGCCCTCTTCGCGGACGAGATCAGCGTGCGCACCCCCGGCGGCGTCGCCACCGGACGCGACGCCGTCGTGGCCCAGGCCGCCCGCAACCACTCCCCCGAGGAACGCGTCCAGCACTTCGTCCACAACCCTCTGGTGGAGGTGGACGGCGACCACGCCACCGTCCGCGCGGACGTCATCGTCACCTTCACCCCGGACAGCACCCCGCAGAGCGTCCCGGAGCCCCGCTACACCCTGAGCGAACGTTTCCGCTACGAGGCGACCCGCTCCCCCGAAGGCTGGCGCCTGTCGCGCGTCGACGGCACCCCCGTCTGGTCCACCGGCACCAGCCGCCGAGCCGCCGCACCCCCGCGCTGACGCTCAGGCGTACCGCTCGGTGTACTCCTCGACCGTCATCCCGAACAGCACCTCGTCGTCATAGCGGCCGTTGGCGAAGTGGCTCCTGCGCCGGCGCCCCTCCTCCACGAACCCGAGCCGCCGGTGCAGCGCCAGCGACGCCTCGTTCGAGCCGTACACCCAGGCTTCGGCCTTCTGGAAGCGCCGCTCGAAGAACATGTACCGCAGGAGCAGCACGACCGCCTCGCTGGCGTACCCCTTGCGGTGGTGCGGGGTGCCGACGGAGATCCCGTACGCGAAGGTGCCGTGCACCCGGTCCACCTGGTGCGTGTTGAGCGACCCGACCGGCGCGTTGTCGTGCTTGCTCGCGATGACGAGGGAGAACTCGTCGAGGTCCGGCTCCTCCTCGGCGCTCTCGGCCAGCTCCTTCTTCATCCGGGCGACCGACGTCGGCGGGGCCAGCCGCCAGCCGTTCCTGATGGCGTCGGAATCCTCCTCGAAGGCGTGGAACGCCTCCCAGTCCTCGGGCTCCCTGCCACGCAGCCGTACCCGTTCTCCCACCCAAGCGGACGATGTCATGTCAGGCAGCCAAGCAGACCAGGCAAAAGCTCCGCGAACGATTTTCGGCCCGGCCCGGACTGGCCCGGATCGGGCCGGAGCGGTCGCCATCGAGTTCAGGAGACGGATGTGCGTTCGTCAAACCCGCAGGACGGTGACCTGCCGGCCGGACGGCGTGGCCGCCTGCTCGAAACCGCCCCGCTCCTTCCACGGCGGCGCCTCCGGGCGCCGATCGAAGATCACCAGTACGCCGGCCGGCAGAGTGAGCCGGTCCAGGTACCTGTCGAGCTGGGCGAGCCCGTCGGGCATGGGGTCGTTCTCGCCCGCTCGCCAGACTTTCAGCTCCATGGCCTCGCGCTGCACCAGCCGGTCCCCGTCGGGGCCGGTGTAGGGCCAGCGGACCAGCACGTCCAGGCGCTTGGTGCCGGCCGCGTACTCGCGGTCGAGCTGGCCGCCGCCGTTGACGAGGCGGTGCAGGAAGGCCATGAGGATGATCTGGCAGGCGGCCTCGTGGTAGCCCTCCTGCCGGATGAGCACCTCACCGTGCTCGCGCCAGAACACCACGAACTCCTCCAGCAGGCGCGGCAGGTCGAACCGGCCGTCCGGCAGCACGAAGCTGTGCGGATCGGCTCGCACGAACCGCTCCGCGCGATCGCCAAGGATCCGGAACAGCACTTCACGGTAGATCGGGTTGGCGATCTTCAGGTCCCTGGTGCTCCGGATGAGACCCAGGTCGTGGACATAGGAGACGTCGTCGTCGAAGGCGGTGTCCGTGTGCGGCCACGTTCCCGCCATGATCGGGGCGATCACCCGTTCCACCCGCGGCTCACGCAGCCGCGCCGCCAAGGCGTCCAGGTGGGTGGCTCGCGCCCGGATCAACCGTTCCTTGGCCTCTTCCACGTGGTCGCCGGTGATGGAGCCGCTCACTCTCATCTTGGTGATGACCTCACGCGCGAGGGCGTTGACCAGCCACGGCTGTCCCTGCGTCAGCTCGAAGACCCGCTCCACCGCCTCCTTGGTGAACTCCTGGCCGGTCGCCTCGGTGTGCTGGCCGTACAGCTCGGCGATCTCGTCGGCGGTGAAGTCACCCAAGCGCAGCGACTCGGCGACGATGTTGAACGGGCTGGCCGGGTTCGACCCCTCGGAGCCACCGCCCGAGGCGACCTTGTAGTCACGCAGGTCGCGCAGCCCGCACAGCACCACGGACGCAGGGAACGGATAGCCGTTGTGCCGCTTGTTGTGGCCGTCACGAAGCTGGCTGAGGATGCTCACCATGCTGTTGCCCTGAAGAGCGTCGATCTCATCGAGGAACAGCACCACCCGGCGCGGGCAGCGCCGGCACCACTCCCGCAGCGCCGCACCGAACCGGCTACCCGGGGTGACCCGCGGCCAGGAACGCGGCGGTCGCAGCTTCTTCGGCCAGCCCGACAGATCGACCGCCTCTCGAAGGGAGTCCAGCAGAAGCGACTCCACAGCGCCGTAGTCGTCGCCGGCCGCCTTGACACGCTCGCAGGAGACCGTCAGGGCGGCGACGGCACCTTCGGCGGTCAGCTCCGAGGCCAGGGTGTCCAGCACGGTTGTCTTCCCTGTTTGCCTGGGCGCGTGCAGCACGAAGTAGCGATCCATGTCGATGAGCTCCCGTGCCGCGGGGAGCCTCTGCGTGGGCGGCAGCATGTAGTGCTGTTGCGGGCTGCATGGGCCGGTGGTATTAAAATACCTCGCTCGTTGTGGCTGCACGGTCACAGTGTGCCATCGCTGTGGTCTGGTTGTCCGGGAACGAGGAAAGCCCGTCTGCGGTATGCGTGCTCCGGTGTCTCGGCGGCTTCTGGCGGGCGATAGCTGCGCAGGCGCGAGCCTGCGCCTGGGAGGGCGGCTGAGCGGAGCGAAGACCTTCAGGGGTCGGGGCTTGGCCCGACTGGGGGGAGCGGCTGAGCCCTCGCGCGCGAAGCGCCCCCTGCGATGACCTTGCGCGTCGAAGGCGCGCCTGGGAGGGCGCCCTCGCGGAGCGAGGACCGGTCGGGGTGGGCTCCCGACGGCCTGCCATCCCATCGGGCAACGGGTGGGGGCGGGGTTAGTCGGTGAAGGTCCAGGGGAGGTGGGCCAGGGCGGCGTCGGCGTAGTGGCGGGGGCCGGTGCTCAAGCCGTACGCCAGGTCTTCGATCAGGGCGCAGCGGGCGTAGAAGAGGATGCGGGCTCGGTCCTGCTTCGTCACCGGGAACTCGTAGTGGGTCAGGGTGCGGGTGAAGAGGTCGGGGCCGAGGTCGCGGTAGATCAGGGCGAAGTCGTGGGCGGGGTCGGTGATGGCGGCGTCCGTCCAGTCGATGATGCCGGTGATCGTGCCTGTCTGCGGGTCCACCAGGATGTGTTCGGCGCCCAGGTCGTTGTGGCAGAAGCGGAGGGACGGGGGTTCGTCGGGTGGGGCTTCCGACAGGAAGTGCTCCACCAGGCTGCGGTGTTGCTCCGGGACGTGGGGGGCGACGTCCTGGTAGTCGAGGGCGGCGTCCTGGAGGAGCGTCGGGGCGGGGTAGACGTCCAGCGGGGCCAGGTCGCGCATGGTGCCGGGGATGGCTCCGTGGATGGCGCTCAGGAAGGTGCCCAATTGTTCCGCCAGGGGGGCGGGGTCCAGGGTGCCGCCGACCCCATGATGGTGGGGGTGGTCGGGGTCGCCGGGCTGATGGTTGTCGTGCAGGTGGTGGTTGAGGGGGGTGCCGGGGAGTTTGCGGTACGCGATGGTGCCGGTCTCGTCGTCGGCGAAGACCACCTCGGGGACGGGGAGGGGGGACAGCTCCCTGACGGCCGCCAGTCGGGCGACCTCCTGCCGGTTGGCCTGCGGGTCCGCCACTCTGCTCCGTCGTACGAGCAGCTCGTCGTTGACCTCGTACACGAAGTTGTCGAGGCCGTGGCCGAGCCGGTTGACGGTGCGTACCCGGTAGTCGGGCAAGTGGCGGGCCAGCAACGCGCGGATGTCGCCAGTCACATTCCGCACCCTAAGCCGGAGTCGTCCGGCATGCGACCCGTTTGAGCACTCGAGCGGTATGAGCGTGCGACCCGTTTGAGTGCTCTGAGAGCTACTTGAGCGCTCCCGAAGTGAGGCCGGACTGGATCTGGCGTTGGAAGACGGTGTAGACGATCAGCATGGGCAGGATGGCGAGGGTGAGGGCGGCGAACAGGGCGGACCAGTCCTGGTCGTAGCCGGCGGCGGTGGAGATGTCGGCGATGCCCATGGTGAGCACCCATTTGTCGCGTTCCTGGAGGAGGATCAGCGGGAGCTGGTACTGGTTCCATTGGCCCAGGACGTTGAAGATCGTGATGCTGATGATGCCGGGCCTGGCCATGGGCAGCATGATCTGGAAGAACACGCGGGTGTGGGAGGCGCCGTCCACCATGGCGGCCTCTCCCACGGCGGTCGGCAGGGTGCGGAAGAAGGCCGACAGGAAGAAGATGGTGAAGGGCATCGAGTACGCGATGTAGACGAGGACGACCCCGGCGTGCGTGTTCAGGCCGATGTACGGGCCGACCACGGGGATGGTGCCCATGTTCTGGACGACGAAGAACAGCGGGGTCAGCGCCAGGTAGACGGGGAAGGCCAGGCCGGAGACGAACAGCAGGTAGATGGCGCGGTTGCCGCGGAAGGGGTAGCGGGCCAGCACGTACGCCGCCATCGACCCGATGAGCATGGTCCCGAAGGTGCTGAAGGACACGACGATGACGCTGTTGAGCATGTACTGCCCGATGTGCGCCTGCTCCCAGGCCCGGGCGAAGTTGTCCCAGCGCAGCATGGCCGGCAAAGACCAGGCGTCGCCGAAGATCTCGTCCTCGCTCTTGACCGAGGCCAGGAACGTCCACAGGATCGGGACCATCACGAGCAGGGTCCAGATGAGCAGGGCCACGTGCGTGAGCACGCCGAGGGGGCCGAGGCGGCGCTTGCGTTCGTCGCGGGCGATCTTCCGCGAGTTCGCGGCCGTCCACGAGATCATCGTTGTCATCAGTACTCGATTCGTTCGCGCCGGGACAGCCGCAGCGACAGGATCGCGAAGCCGACGGTGAAGAAGAACATCACCACGCCGAGCGCGGAGGCGTAGCCGAAGCGGAAGTGCTCGAAGGCGTTGCGGTAGATCTCGGCGGCCATGACGGTGGTGGAGCGGTCGGGGCCGCCATGTTGGAGGGTCATCACCCAGACGATGGCGAACACGTCGAGGGCGAGGATGCCGAGGTAGACCCAGGCGGTCTGGACGGTGTCCCAGAGCAGCGGCAGCGTGATGCGGAAGAACAGGCTGACGCGGCTGGCGCCGTCGATCTGCGCGGCCTCGAACATGTCCTTGGGGATGGAGGCGAGGCCGGCGGAGAAGAGCACGACGTAGAAGCCGACCGCCTGCCACACCATGACGCCGAGCACCGACCAGAACGCGATGTCGGTGTCGGACAGGAACCCGACGGGGCCGAGCCCGAGCGCCATGAGGGGGCCGTTCAGCATGCCGCTGGCGTCGGGCCGGAACACCTGCTGGAACAGCACCGCCACCACGGCGACGGCCAGCACCTGCGGGAAGAAGAACACGACCCGGTAGAACTTCGAGCCGCGGATGCCGGTCACGCCCTGCGCCCCGCCGACGTTGAGCAGGAAGGCGAAGAACAGGGCGATGACGATCGTGATCAGCGGCAGCAGCACGAGCAGCGCCGCGTTGTGGGTGACGGCCTTCCAGAAGACGGTGTCGTTGAAGAGCCGGACGAAGTTGTCCAGGCCGATGAACCTGGGGGTGGCCGTCACGCCGCGCCAGTCGGTCATGGCGATGTAGAACGCCTGGATGTACGGGGCGATCACGTACACCAGGTAGAGAATCACCGGGGCTGCCAGGAACGAGGTGATGAACAGCCCGCGGCGATACCTGTTGAAGAACATCAGCGCTTGAACTTCTTGATCGAGGAGTCGTTCTTGATCTCGTCGGCCTTCTTCTGGAGACGTTCGAGGTACTTGTCGGCGGTCAGGCCGCCGGACATGAGCTCGCCGGTGGCGGCGACGGCCTCGTCCTTCAGGGGGCCGTACCAGTTGTTCCACCGGTAGTAGACGGCGTTCGCGCCGGCGGCGGCGACCGCCTTGGAGGCGCTGGTGACGCCCGGGGAGATGTCGCGGCCCTCGGTGGCGCCCTTGACGACGGTCAGGGTGCGGACGAGCTCGCTGAAGTCGCCGGCCGCCTTCTTCGACAGCATGGCCCGCAGGTACTCCATGCCGGCCTGCGGGTGGCCGCTCCTGGCGGAGACGATGAAGTTCTCGCCGGGCTGGGTGTGCAGGGCGCCGTACGGGAGCTTGTCGGAGCCGGTGACGTCGGGGATGGGGAACATGCCGTACTCGAAGTCGGCGGGGGTGGTGGTCTTCTGCTCGTTCTCCAGCCAGGAGCCGGAGGGCAGCATGGCCACCTTGTACTTGTTCTGGGCGGTCTGGGTCTGGACGTGGTCGAGGCCGGTGGTGCCCTCCATGAGGTACTTCGCCCCGACCTCGGCCCAGGCCGCGGCGGCGGTCTTCATGGCCTCGGTGGTCCAGGCGCCGTCCTCGAGGTTGTCGATGTTGACCAGCACCTCGTTGCCGCCGATCTTCGCGGCCATGGTGAGCAGCGGCTCGTACAGGTATTGGGGGAACTTGCCGGCGTAGGTGAACGGCGCCATCTTGCCGGACTTCTTGATGGTCTCGCACAGGGCGAGGAACTCGTCCCAGGTCTTGGGGATCTGCCAGTCGTTGTCCCGGAAGACCTTCTGCGAGTACCAGATGCCGTGGATGTAGTTGACGTAGCCGAGGACGCTGAACTTGCCGTCATAGGTGCCGATGTCGATGACGGACTGGTCGATGGTGTCCCTGACCTTGACGTTCGGGTCGTCCCAGCTCGGGGCGTCCAGCAGCGGGGTGAGGTCCTGGAGCTGGCCGTCCTGGGACAGGGCGCCGAAGTCCATGAAGTTGGCGCCGGAGTTGTCGATCACCTCGGGCGGGTTGCCGCCGGCGAAGCGCGGCTGCAGGACCTTGGTGATCTCCTTGGTGGCGTTGTGCTTGATCTCGACGCCGGAGTACTTCGACTTGAACAGCGGCTCGTGGATGTTCTTGGCGTAGTCCTGGCCGAAGCCGCCGTCGAAGATCCAGATCTCGAGTGGTTTGGTGCCGACGCCGAACGGGTTGGCCGCGCTGGTCGCGGCCGGGGCGGCCGAGCTCGTGGCGGCGGGCGGCGCCGCCGGCGTGGCGCACGCGGCGAGCGCGCCCGCGACGGGCACGAGCGCGGCGCCGCGCAGGAGTTCGCGCCTGCTGATATGGGGGGTGTGAGGCATGATGGTTACTCCTGACCTTTCATTTTCCGCGTCTGATGCGCCCTGCGTAGCGGCTCTCCAGGGCTTTGTTGTGCTCATCGCCGCCGGTCACGTTGACCGACAGGTAGACGGGAGGCGTCTCGCCGAGCGCGACGAGCGCGTCCACCGCCTCGGTGACCACGAGTTGCGCGAGCAACGCCGAGGTGATCGTGGAAACCGCACCGTAGCTGCCGCCGCCGGGCAGGTCGAGGATGGCGTCGCCGTACGGCGCGCCGTTGTCGAGCACGACGTCGGCGAGGTCGAGCAGCTTGCCGCCCGACGGGTGGCGGGAGGTCATGCGGGTGCTGTGCGCGACCGAGGTGATCGCGATCAGCGGGTGGCCCTGGTCCTTGACGATCCTGGCCAGCTCGACGACCGCGCCGTTCACGCCGGAGCTGGAGACCAGCACGAACACGTCCTCGGGCGCGACCGGCGCCAGGTCGTAGATCTGCCGCGCGATGGCCGGGTCCCGCTCCAGCTCCGGGGTGAGCACGCTCGGGGGCTGACCGCCGTACAGGACGAGGTCCCTGGGGCTGAGGCGGTTGCTCGGGACGAGCCCGCCCGCGCGGCCGGCGATCTCCATGGCGATGGCCTCGGAGTGGCCGGAGCCGAAAGCGTTTACGACACCGCCCGCCCTGATGGCCGCGACGAACAGCGCCGCCGCGCGGGTGACCGGCTCGGCCTGGCTCTCCGCGACCTGGCGGGCCAGCTCCAGGACCTTGGTTGCGTACGTCATGGGCCCCTCTCCACCCGGTGGCTCTCCACGGCGCTGATCGTCCGCTCGAACGCCTCGTTCGTCCGCTCGTAGGTGCGCTGGGCGACCGCCACGTACACGGCGTCCAGCACGAACAGCTGCGAGTGCACGGCCGCGAGCCCGCCCAGCCTGAACGTGGTCTCCCTGCTCGCGGTGGTCAGGACCAGGTCGGCGAGCTCGGCCAGCGGCGAGCGGGCGAAGGAGGTGACGGCGACGGTGAGCGCGCCGTGGCTGCCGGCCTCGGCCAGCGCCTCCATGACCTCGCGGGTACGGCCCCGGTGGCTGATGCCGATGGCCACGTCGCCCGCCTTCATCAGCGCCGCCTCCGACAGCGCCACGTGCGCGTCGCCGGCGCTCCAGCCGGGGATGCCGATGCGGCGCAGCCGGCCTTCCAGCATGGTCGCGACGTTCCCGCTGGTGGAGACGCCGACGAGCAGGACGCGCGGCGCGGCCACGATGGCGTCGGCCACCTGCGCGACGGCGTCCGGGTCGAGCCCGGCGGCGGTGTCCTGGATGAGCCGGGTGTCGGCGGCGGCCATGACCTCGATGGCGGCGTCGAGCGGGTCGTCGGGGCCGATCTCGTGCCCGACGCCCGCGCCCCAGCCGGCCTGCGCCGCCCGGCCCGTCTCGGTGGCCAGCGCCACGCGCAGCTCCGCGTAGCCGGAGAACCCGAAGGCCCGGCAGAACCTGGTCACGGTGGCGGGCGAGCTGCCGGCCCGCTCGGCCAGGGCGATGATGGTCGACCGGGCGGCCTCGGCGGGGTCTCCGAGAATGACCTCGCCGACCCTGCGCAAAGCCTCCGGCAGGCCGGGTAGTTCCGTTTCGACGCGCGCGAGCGCTCCTGAAGTCACGAATATTCCTTCCGGATACCCGGTCTTCTGGCGAAAATTATTCTTGCTTCTTGGTCGCGTCAACCCCCAGACTCGGACCGTGACGCAATCGCTAGTGGTCGGTGTCGACGCCGGCGCCACCTCCACGCGGGTCGCCGTCCACACGCTGGAGGGCACCCGCGTCGGGTACGCGCGGGCGGGCGCGGGCAACCCGACCGCCCACGGGCTCGGCAAGGCGCTGTCGGCCCTCGACGAGGCTCTGGGGGCCGCGCTCCCGCCCGGCGGCGGGCCGCGCGTGGTCGCGTCGATGGCGGGCGTGGCCGGGTACGCCGACGAGGTCGTGCCCGCGCTGGCCGAGGTGTGGGCCGCGCACGGGATCGAGGGGGCGCCCCGGTTCCAGGGCGACGTGCCGATCGCGTACGCCGCCGGCTCCGCCGAACCCGACGGGTCGCTGCTGCTGTCCGGCACGGGGGCGGCCGCGGCCCGGATCGTGGGGTATGAGCTGGACCTGGTCGCGGACGCCATGGGGTGGCTGCTCGGGGACGCCGGCTCCGGGTTCTGGATCGGGCGCCGGGCGGCCAAGGCGCTGGTCGACGCGCTGGATCGCGGGCTGCCGGTGGCGACCCTGTTCCCCGGCCCGCCGCCGGACGGGACCGCATCGGGCGAGGCCGCGCCGATCAAGCCCGTGGCGGGTGAGGCCGCAGCGATCGAGCCGGGCACGTCGGCCGGGCTCGATGCCGAGGGCCTGCTCTTCCGGCTCGTCGGGCAGCACTTCCTGGGCGCCGAGCGGCCGGCCACGCCGCGTGCCGCCGGTGCCCGCATCGTCCGCCTGGCGCAGGCCGACCACATGCGGCTGGCCGCGCTGTCCTCGCTGGTCAGCGAGGCCGCGGCGGCCGGTGACCCGCTGGCGGTCAAGATCGCGCACGAGGCCGCCGACCGGTTGGTGGCGACGCTGCGGCGGGTGCACGTGTCGGGGCCGGTGGTGCTGGCGGGCAGCGTGCTGACGAGCGCGGGCCCCGTACGGGAGACCGTGCTGGACCTGCTGGCGGGCGAGACGGTGCTGACGGCGCGGGACGCGGCGGGGGCGGCGGCCTGGCTGGCGGCCCGCACCGTCCTCACGGACGCTGAGGCCAGGTCGGCGCACGCGGCCTTCACCGCCGCCACCTGAGCACGCATCCCCGGAACCGCCAGGCCCACGCATCTCCGGAACCGCCGGGCCCACGCATCTCGGGAACCGCCGTCTGAGCAGGCATTTCCGATATGTCCGGCGGCTGCGGCGGCGATCGCAGGCTTGACTGGTCGTCTGTTCTCGTCCGGCCGGAGCGGGCGCTTCGTCTGAAAAGTCGATTCGATTTGAGCGCTCTTGCCCCGCGTTGGCCTATGTTTCTTACGTGCTCGACTACGAAGGGGACACCCACATCTACCTCCAGATCGCCGCCATCCTCAGGGAGCGGGTCGCCGGCCTTCCGGCCGGAGAGCCGATACCGAGCGAGGCCGAGATCCAGGAGGAGTTCGGCGTGGCCAGAACCACCGCCAGGCGGGCGGTGCACGTGCTGCGCGAAGAGGGGCTCATCTACACCGTCCAGGGTGAGGGAGCCTTCGTGGGCCCTTCGACGGGAGCGCCCCGCAAACAGCGGAAGGTGCCGCTGTACCAGCAGATCGCCTCGGATCTCACGGAGCAGATCAAGGCGGGCAAGTACCAGCCGCGGCGGCCCATCCCGGGCGAGACCGCGCTGGTGAAGCAGTACGGCGTGGCGCGCGAGACCGTCCGGCGGGCGATGGCGCTGCTGCGGGAGCGCGGCTGGATCTACACGGTCGCGCAGCGCGGCAGCTACGTCTCCCAGAAGGACTCGTGGCCCGAGAACTGACGCCCGGGGGCGCGGTCAGCCTTTGACCGCGCCCGCCGTCATGCCCGTCCCGACGTGGCGTTGCAGGAACAGGAAGAGCAGCAGCACCGGCAGCGCGAACAGGCTGGCCGCGGCCATGGTCGCGCCCCAGTCGGTGCCGAAGACGTCCCGGAAGGACGACAGCCACACGGGCAGCGTGCGCTTGTCCTGATCCTTGATGATCAGCACGTTGACGAACGCGAACTCGTTCCAGGCGGTGATGAACCCGAACAGCGAGGTGGCCATCAGGCCGGGCGCCAGCAGCGGGAAGACGACGCGGCGGAAGGCCACGACCCGGCTGCACCCGTCCACCTGGGCGGCCTCCTCCAGCTCGGGCGGGATCGCGGCGAGGAAGCCGCGCAGCGTCACGATGGTGAACGGCAGCGTGATCATGAAGTAGACGCCGGTCAGCATGGCCAGCGAGTCCAGCAGGTCCGTGTCGCGGGCGATGATGAAGACCGGCACGAGCAGCGCCTCCCAGGGCGCCATCTGCGCGGCGAAGACCGCCACCACGAACGCGCCGCGCCCCCGCCAGCGCATCCGGGCCACCGCGAAGGCCGCCATCAGCGCCACCACCAGCGCGATCAGCACGGCGCCCGCGGTGACGAGCAGGCTGTTGCGCCAGTAGGTCCAGAACCCCGGGGCGTTCACGGCGGTGACGAAGTGGTCGAGGGTGGGGTGGGCGGGCCAGAACGTCGGGGTGTCCGACTGGATGTCGCGGGTGGGCTTGAAGGCGGTCAGGAACATCCAGTAGACGGGGAAGATCGTGACGATGAGCACCGCGACGGCCGTGGCGTTCAGCGCGAGCCGCTTCATGAGCGCACCATCCGGCGCAGGTTGGCGACCAGGGCGACGGCCAGGAGGAGGACGGTCAGCATGGCGACCGCCGAGCCGAGGTCGTAGCGGTGCAGCACCCGGGCGATCTTGAACGCGTACACCGGCAGGGTGGTCGTGGCGTCGCCGGGGCCGCCCTGGCTGAGCACCCAGATCTGCGGGAAGCACTTGGCCACCCAAATCACCTCCAGCGCGGCCACGAGGGCGAACAGCTGCCTGAGCATGGGGAAGGTGACCCTGCAGAACACTTGCCGGCCGGTGCCGCCGTCGATCCTGGCCGACTCGAACAGCTCCACGGGGATCGTCGTGAGCCCGGCGTACAGGGTGAGCGCGGCGAACGGGACGGACTGCCACACGACGAGGACGACGAGCACGGCGAAGGTGGCCGTGCCGTTCGCGAACCAGGTGTAACCCTGGAAGGAGTCGAAACCGAGCGTGACCAGCAGCCAGTTGACCACGCCCAGCTCCGACTGGAACAACCACTGGAAGACGGTGGTGGCCGCGATGATCGGCATGGCCCAGGCCAGGGCGAGCGCGCTCATCAGCGCCAGCCGCAGCCCGCGCCGCAGCCGCGGCAGCATCAGCGCGACCCCCGTGGCCAGCACGACGATGAGCACCACGTTGATCGCGGTCCAGGCGAGGGTGCGCAGCAGCACCTGCCAGAACTCCTCGCCCGCCAGCAGCTCGGCGTAGTTCTCCAGGCCGGCGAACGCCGCGCCGCCCCTGATCAGCTCTCCCATGCGGAAGTGCTGGAACGAGATGACCGCCGCTTTGAGCAGCGGATAGAGCAGGAGGAAGGCCCCGCCCGCCACCGTGGGCGCGATGAGCAGGTAGGGCCAGGGGGAACGGCCGCGCATCAGGATCCGCTGTTCAGGGTCGAGGTGATCGACTCCGAGACCTTGCGCGCCTCCGCCGCCGGGTCGGCGCCGGTGAGCACGGCCGTCATGTACTGCTTGATGACGGAGGTGGCCTCGACGGCGGCCCAGTTGGGGGTGTTGGGGGTGGCGCGGCCGTTGGCGGCGCCCTTGGCCATGGCGGCGGTGCCCTCCTCGCCCGACAGGACGCCGGCCAGCGAGGTACGGTTCGGCACGAAGCTCATGGCCTTGGCCAGCTCGGTCTGGAACTGCTCCCCCGCCAGGGCCTTGACCAGCTCGTACGCCTCCTCCTGCCGCTTGGAGGCAGCCGGGATGATCAGGTCGGAGCCGCCGGTGAACACGGTGCCCGGCTTGTCGGCCGTCTTGCCCGGGATGGGGAAGAAGCCCATCTTGTCCTTGAGCTTCGCGTCCACCTCCAGGACGCGGGCGGCGATGCCGGGGACGGCGATGATCTGCGCCACCTTGCCCTGGGCGAACACCTCGTGCTGGGGCGGGTTCGCCTCGTCGGCGTCCTTGGGGCCCTTGCCGAGGGCCTGGAGCCGCTTGTAGAAGTCCATGCCGGCCAGGGCCTGCGGGGTGTCGAGGGCGCCCTTCCACTTGCCGCCCTCCTGGACCGCGAGGTCGCCGCCCTCGTCCCAGATGAAGCCGGCCAGGGCGTACCAGGTCTGACCGGTCAGATAGATGCCCTGATTGCCATCTTTATTGAGCTTTTTCGTGATTTCTAGCCATTCGTCGCGGGTCTTCGGCGGCTCCTTGATGCCCGCCTCCGCGAACAGGTCCTTGTTGTAGACCACCACCCGGTTCGCGGCGTACCAGGGGATCCCGTACTGCTTGCCGTCGATGTTCCCCGGCTGGGCCAGGCCCGGCAGCCAGTCCGCGCCCTTCAGCTCGCCCACCTTCGCGGTCAGGTCCGTGACGCCGCCGCTGGCCGAGTACTGGGCGACCTGCGTGTTGCCCACCTCGATCACGTCGGGGGCGTCGGTGCTGGCCAGGGCCGCGGTGACGCGCTCGCCGATGCCGTCCCACGCCTGGATCTGGATGTCGAGGTCGATGCCCCGGTGCGCCGCCTCGTACGCGGTCTCGAACTTCTTCAGCAGCTCCTGCGTGACGCTGCCGTCCATGATCCAGACGGTCAGTTTCGCCGGGCCGCTCGCCTTCGGCTCCTCGGCCGGGGTGCCGCACGCGCTCAGCGCCAGCACGGCCACCAGGGCCAGGATGCGGTGTTTCATGGCGTTCCTCTTCACGGGGGGTGCCGCGCCCGCCACGAGGGCGGGCGCGGGGGTTCGTCACGGGTTGGGGACGGTGTCCTTGAACGCGGTGCCGGCGGCACGCAGCGCGGCGACGCGGGAGAGCACGGTGGCGGGCGCGACGACCTCGTTCTTGCTGTAGTAGAGGTAGTCGGCCTGCTGCCGGTACGTACGGGTCCCGGTCACGCCCTGCAGATCGATGAACCACTGGTTGAACATGATCCACATCGGGGTCTCGGGATAGTAGATGTCACCGTGGTCGGCGAACAGGCGGCCGTCCACGTAGTACTTGATCCGGCCGCCCGAGACCTGGATGACCAGGTCGTGCCAGCCGGCGAAGCTCGCGCGCTCCTCGGTGTGGGTGTTGACGGCCTGCCACGGGTCGGCCTGGTAGGTCTCCCAGCTCGTCGTGTAGAGGATGTTCGACGGCTCGCCCCAGCCGCCGTTCGGCAGGTACTCGAAGTCCAGCTCGCCGTAGTCGGGGTCCAGGTTGTAGCGCAGCGGGGTGATGGTGAAGAACGTCTGCACCACGTGCTCGCCGTCGGGGCCGCTGGTGGGGGCGTCGCTGAAGCGGACGCGGGCCGCGTACGTGCCCTCGTGGAACTTGCGGCTCGCGGTGGACAGCTCGGTCTGGACGGTGCCGGCGGCGGTGCCGTTCGTCGAGGAGTCGAGCGTCAGCAGGCCGCCGGGGAACGAGACGGCCGACGGCGACCAGGTGGCGCCGGGCACGCCGGGGCCGCCCGAGCTGGAGCGGACCGTCCAGCCGCGCTGGGCCAGGCGCGGGTCGCTCGGCCCGGTGTAGGTGAAGTCGTCGAAGAGCTCGCCGGTGCCGCCGGTGGGCGGGTCGGTCGGGTCGGGGTCGGGCTCCGTTCCGGTGGGCTTGCCCCAGGCGAGCGTGCCGTTCACGTAGACGGCGATCCTGTCCCAGTCGGTGTACGACGTGTTCGCGCCGTAGGAGTAGTCGTCGCCCTGCGCGAACGTCTGCCAGTCGGCCCGGTAGAAGCGCAGCTGCATGTCGCTCGTGTTCTGGCCGGGGCCGAGGCTGCCCGAGGTGAAGCCCACCTCCAGGTACTGCTTGCCGCCCTCCTGCGGGGCGAACCGGCCGGTGATCGTGGAGCAGCCCACCACCGCCCAGGAGCAGGCGAAGCGGTACGTCTCCGTGCCCGTGACGTAGTAGCGGATCTTGACCTGGCCGAGCGGGATCGTGGTGGTGCCGTCGTTGAACAGGCGCAGCCAGGGCTCGGCCTGGGCGGTGGTCGCGCCGGGGGCGCTGGTGCGGTACTGGAGGCGGACGGCCTGGGCGGCGGCGGCCGGGGAGGCCACCAGGGTCACCGCGATGAGGAGGGCGGGGAGGGCTAAGGAGACGAGGACTTTTCCGAAATTTCGGGACATGGGTGGGGTTCTCCTTGCGGGTTGTGCGGCCCCCGAGAGTCGTGCATGCCGAAGAGAGCTGGTGGTGCTGTGCTGCGAGGTGTCAGGCGCCGCGGCGGATGCGACCCGCGTACAGGGCCTCCAGGCGCAGGTTGTGCGCGTCTCCCTCGGGGACGTTCGCCGAGAGGTAGACGGGTGGCACTTCGCCGGCTTCGAGCAGGTTGCGTACCGTCTGCGTGACCACGAGCTGGGCCAGCAGCGCGGAGGTGATCGTGGAGACGGCCCCGGTCGCGCCGCCACCGGGCAGCGGCAGGACGGCGTCGCCGTACGGGGCGTGGTTGTCCAGGACGACGTCGGCCAGGTCGGCGAGCTTGCGGCCCGAGGGGTGCCGGGACGCTCCCCCGCTCCGCGAGGTGATCGCGATCAGGTCGTGACCGCGCTCCTTGACGAGGGTGGCGAGCTCGACGACGACGCCGTTCACGCCGGAGTTGGAGATGATGACGAACAGGTCGTGCGGCTGGACGGGGGCCAGGTCGAGCAGGGTGCGGGCGACGGCGGGGTCGCGTTCGAGGTCGTAGCGGTCGAGCTCGGAGCGGGGCGCGTCGCCGTACAGGACGATGTCCCTGAGCGCGAGGCGGTTGGTGGGGACGAGGCCGCCCGCGCGGCCGGCGATCTCCATCGCGATGGCCTCGGAGTGGCCGGAGCCGAACGCCTGGATGACGCCGCCGGCGGTCAGGGCCTTGGTGAACAGGTCGGCGGCGCGGGTGATCTCGGGGTCGTCGGGGATAGTCCGGACGAGGTGGGCGATGTGGTCGGCGAAGTCTCTCGGATTTATCGTCATATATCCCCTTCTGGGAGGCGATGTCCGGCTACTGCGCGGACGGTGACGTCGAAAGCCTGTTTCGTACGTTCGTAGGTCTGTTGCGCGACCGACACGTACACGACGTCGAGCACCAGCAGCTGCGAGTGGATCGCCGCGAACCCCTCCGACCGGAAGCTCGTCGCCCTGCTCGCCGTCGTCAGCACCAGCTCGGCCACCTCCGCCAGCGGCGACCTCGGCTGCGAGGTGACCGCCACGGTGATCGCGCCGTGGCTGCCCGCCTCCGCCAGCACCTCGATGACCTCGCGCGTCCTGCCGCTGTGCGAGATCCCGATCGCCACGTCGCCCTGGCCGAGCAGCGCCGCGTCCGTCAGCGCGCTGTGCGCGTCGGACCTGCTCCACGTCGGCACGCGCATGCGCTGCAGCCGGTACTCCATCTCGCTGGCCACGGCGGCGCTGCTCGACACCCCGAACAGCAGCACCCGCCCCGCCCGCGCCACCGCCTGCGCGACCTTCTCCACCACGGCCAGGTCGAGCTGGTCGCGGGTCTCCTGGATCAGGCGGATGTCGTTGCCGGACACGACGCCGAGCACCCGTTCGAGGCTGTCGTCGGGCAGGATCTCCTGGCCGATGTCGGTCTCCCAGGTCTGCTGAGCGACCCGGCCCGTCTCGGTGGCGATGGCCACGCGCAGCTCCGCGTAGCCGGCGAAGCCGAGGGCGCGGCAGAAGCGGGTGATGGTGGCCGTGGACGTCCCGCTCCGCTCGGCCAGGTCGACGATCGTCAGCCGGGCGGCCTCCGCCGGGGCCTCCAGGATGGCGTCCGCCACCTTGCGCAGGGCCTCGGGCATGTCGTGCTGGTCGGATCTGATGCGGTTGAGGAGTTCCACGCGGTGATAATTATGCTCAAGATGTGGTGCCGTCAAGGCGATTCGGCAATAATTTTTGACATGCGACTCGTGCTCGGAGTGGATGCCGGAGGGACGTCGACGCGGGCGGCGCTGTTCACCCTCGAAGGTGAGGTGGTGCGGCGGGGGCGCGCGGGCGGGGCCAACCCGGGCGCGCTGGGGCCGTCCGTGGCCGCCGCCAACCTGACGTCCGCCGTGCGCGCCGCCCTGTCCGGGGCCACCCCTCCGCAGGTGGAGGCCGTGGTGGTGGGGGTGGCGGGCAGCCCTGCGGCATGCGCGCAGATGGCCGCACAGGTCTTTCGCGACGTGCTGCCCGGCGTTCCCGTCACGTCCGTGGGCGATCTCGTCACGGCCTTCGCCGCCGGTACGCCTCTGCCGTCCGGGAGCGTGCTCATCTCCGGGACGGGGGCCATCGCGGCAAAAATTATCGACCACCGGGCGGTCGCCATCGCCGACGGGTTCGGGTGGCAGCTCGGCGACGAGGGCTCCGCCTTCTGGCTCGGCCGCGCCGCCGCCCGCACCACCATCCGCACCCTCGCCGCACCCGGACTGGGGGGCGGTGGCGAGCTGGTGGCCCTCGTCGTCCGCCACCTCCTGCCCGACGGGCCCGGTCAGGACCCGGTGGCCCGGCTCGCGGCGGCGGTGCACGCCCGGCCGCCGCTCGCCCTTGCCGAGCTGGCCCCGCTGGTCAGCCGGGCGGCCGAGGCGGGCGATCCGGTGGCGGCCAGGATCGTCCGCGAGGCCGCGTCCCGGCTGGTGACGACCTTACGCACGGTCCACGACACGGGGCCGGTGGTACTCGCCGGCAGCGTCCTCACCAGCGCGGGTCCGATGCGCCGAACCGTCACCGAACTCCTGACAACCGGAACCGCCGGCGCAGCGGACGCGGGCGGGGTTGGGACGGGCGGAGTCGGGACGGGCGGGGTCGGGGCGGGCGGGGTGGTGGTGGCGGGCGACCCGGCGGGGGCGGCGGCGTGGCTGGCCGCTCGTGAGAGGCTATCCGCCGCGCAGGCGGAAGCCCTTCATCCGGCCTTCACCGCCACGGCGTGACCCCGTCCGCGCACCGGCCTTCACCCGACCGGAGGCACCCTGTCCCCATAGACCGGGTTCTTCGGCAGGCGCTCCTTGGTGACCAGCAGCCGGACCGTGCCGGCCGCCACCGACTCGGCCTCCCAGACGAACCAGTCGTCCCCGACCCCGGCCGAGCTCTGGCCGGGGCGGATGGAGTAGCCCTCGTAGTTCTCCCCGGGCCTGATGATCTGCAGGACGGTCCGCAGGCCGCGCCGGCGGGCCTCCGACGTCAGCTCCCCCACGGTGCGCCCGCTCACCTTGACGCCCTCCAGCGGCTCGCCCTTGGCGTTGGCGCGGCCGGGCTGGTCGTACGCCTCCCCCGGCCTGGCCAGCCGCCCGAACTTGACCCACGCCTCACCGGCGGCCCCGACGGGCACCCTGATCACCAGGTCGCAGCCGGGCCGCCCCGGCTCGCAGCCGTCGGGCTCCGTAACGGTCGAGACCCGCATGCCCCGCCCCGACCCGCCGAGCTGGAGCAGTTGCCCGGCCCGGCTCGGCGACGCGGGCACGATCTGCACCCGCACGTTCAGCCCCACCGCCGCGAAACCGCGGGTGTACTTCTCGTGCTCGGCGTAGGGGTCCTTGATGCGGGCGACCCATTCGCCGCCTTCCTGCGTGATGTCCAGCTCGGCACTGGCATAGGACACCGTGGCACCTCCCGTTACGTTGACGACGGTCACTCCGGCGGCCAGCACGGTGGCGGCGGCCACGCTCACCAGAAGCCGCCGCGCCCGGCGGCGACGCGGCCCGGGGACGGCCGGCCAGGTTTCCGGGTCCTCGGCGGTGATCGACGCGAACAGTGCCCGCGCCCCCGCCCCGGACACCCGCCCCGACAGATCCTCGTCCCGGACCCGGGCGAGGTTGCTCAGCTCGTTCATATGAACTCCACAGCGAAGCCGTCGGCCGTGATCCCGGCGCTGGACAGAGCCTTGGACAGGCGCTTGCGGGCCCGATGGAGGCGGATGCGCGCGGCGTTGCGCGAGCAGCCCAGGACCCGGGCGATCTCCCCATGGTCCAGCCCCTCCCACACCACCAGCGAGATCAGCTCCCGGTCCCCGTCGGGCAGCTCGCGGAACGCCCGCGCGATCGCGCCCAGTTCCACGCTGTCCTCGGGTGAGCGGGCGTACAGGTCGGCGAGGTCGGCGTCGAGCTCCACGCTCCGGTGCCGGTGCCTGGCCAGGCCGCGCCGGTGGTTGGCCAGCACGTTGCGCGCGACGCCGTACAACCAGAGCCTGGCCTCGCCGCCCGCCGGCAGCGCGTCGAAGCGGCGCCAGGCGATGGCGAACGTCTCGGCGACCACGTCCGCCGCGTCCTCAGGGGAGTCGCAGCGGCGGACGGCGTAGCCGAGTATCTGCTCGTACGTCTGTCTGTAGAGGGCCTCGAACCGGTGCTTCCGGTCGTCATCCACGGGCGGTCCCCATGGTCGGCCTCCTCGGTCTCGGGGTCGGAACACCCCGTACATGTCGCGGCGGCCCCCCGCATTTCACGCTTTTTCGCCGTACGGGCGGGATTTCACCATGCGAAGGCGGCCATCATCGTACGAGCAGGGCCGCGCTCCCGTAGCTGCCGCCGAACCCCGTCACCAGCGCCACCTCGCCACCCGACCGCAGCTCGCGCACGGCCTGCGCCACGTTGTTCAGCCCGTGCACGTACCCCTCGGACAGCAGCCCGCCGTGCGGGTTCACCCACGCGTGGCGGCGCTCCAGCAGGTACGCCCCCAGCTCCCCGCGCGCCACCAGCCCGAAGTCCTCCAGCTGCCTGGGCACCAGCCACGAGTAGGCGTCGTAGGGCAGCGCCACGTCCACGTCGGAGGGCCGCATCCCGGACGCCTCCCACAGCATGGGCGCCACGTACGCCGAGAAGACCGCCGTCACGTCGGGCGCCCGGTCCATGGACGAGCAGCCGGGCCCGCCGCCGCGCACCACGGCCCGCACGCGCGGCCCGTCCAGCACGCCGCTGACCAGCAGCGCGCACGCCCCGTCGGTCTCCTGGCAGCAGTCGACCGTGCGCAGCGGGGTGCAGACGTACGGCCTGGACAGGTAGTCGGCGAGTTCGAGCGGCTCGCGGCGCAGGGCGCGCGGGTTGGTCTTGGCGTTCTGCCTGGACTGGGCGACGACAGCGTACAGGTGCTCGTCCGTGAGCCCGGTGTCGTGCAGGTAGCGGATGGCGGCCAGGGCGAACAGCGGGATCGGACCGGCCAGCCCGTACGTGAAGCGTTCCTGCGGGCCGGTGGAGACCGTGTTCATGCGCCTGCCCGAGCGGCCGTTGAGCGCCCGGTAGACGAGGACGTTGCGGGCCAGGCCGCAGTGGATGAGCATGGCCGCGTCCCCCAGGATGGAGGCCGCCTGGGTGCCGCCGCCCGCGATGTCGTTGTGCCAGCCCAGCCGCTCGATGCCGAGCGCCCGGGCGACCTGGACGACGGGCGCGGAGTCGTTCAGGTGGTAGCTGAGCACGGCGTCCACCTCGCGCGGCGCGATCCCCGCATCCGCACACGCCGCCCGGCCCGCCTCGGTGGCCAGCTCCAGCTCACTCAGGCCGGACTCCCTGCTCAGGGTCGTCATCCCGATCCCGGCCACGGCCGCCCGCCCCGCGAAGGGCTGCATCGGCCCTCCTCCCGCCGTCGCCCCACCCCCGGTCGCCGCCACGCTAACCCGCCCCGGACGCGCGAGGCAAGCGCTTGCTCGGCTCACTACGACCATGCGCTCTCACGGCATCACCACCTCAGCCGACCCCACCGCCCCGCCCGGCATCCGCGCGCCACCTGGACGACAGGGCACGCGACGCGGCAGGGCACGCAGGACGGCGCTGCACACGGACGGCAGAACGCGGCGCGGAACAGCGAGGCGGGCGAGGCGGCAGGCGACGCCGAGGGCGGGCCCAGCCGGGGGTGGCGGGACCGCAGCCGGGCGGCGAGGCGGCGGGTGACCGCGAGCGTGCGGGGCGGCCGGGCGCGAGGTAGCGGAGCGGCGGCCAGAGCGTGCGGCGGGCGGCAGGCGCAAGGGACCGCGGGGCGGCGGGGTGCCGCAGCGCCGAGGGTGGCGACCGCAGCCGGGCGGCGAGGCGGAGGGTGAGCGTGGGCGTGTGGGGTGGCCGGGCGTGAGGTAGTGGAGCGGCGGCCAGAGCGTGCGACGGGCGACAGGGCGCAAGGGACCGCAGGGCGGCGGGGTGCTGCGGCGCCTGAGGCCCGAGCGCATGGGGCGAGTGGAGCGGCGGGGTGCCGAGGCACCTGAGGTGCGGGTGCGTGGGGCAGGTGGAGCTGGTCAGGGGTCCAGGGGGGCCAGGCGGCGGGCCAGGGTGTCGAGTTGGGTGACGATGTCCTTGACCTCGTCGGCCTCCATGCCCATGGCGCGTGCCAGCACCCCGTCCACGGTCGTCTCCCCCGCCAGTCGCTGCCCGCGTTCCGCCACCCCGGGCGCGGGGGCGACCAGGGTGCGGCGGCGGTCGGCGGGGTCGGGTTCGGTGGCCATGATGCCGGCGTCGCGGAGCTTGGCGACGGTGGCCGAGACAAGGCTCTGGGGCAGGCCGGTCCGTTCGGTGATCTCTTTGATCGAGCTGCCGGGGTGGCTGAAGACGTCCACGACCACCGTGCGGGCGCCCCTTGAGAGCTGCCGGAAGTGGGAGGGCGGCAGGGCGTCCTCGCCGAGGCGGATCAGGCGGTGGCCCAGGAGCAGAAGTTCGAGGCCGTTCACGCTCCCCATTGCACCACATTTGTGATACATCTAAAACATGATGCATCAGAAAGCAGATGTAATTCAAGTCCCTGGCGCTACGTTGCGGTACAACATCCGGGGCGCGGGGCCGCTGCTCCTGCTGGTCGCCGGGGGTGACGGGGATGCGGAGGCGAGCGCCGCGCTCGCCGACCGGCTCGCCGGGCGTTACACCGTCCTGACGTACGACCGCCGCGGCCTGTCCGGCAGCGTGATCGACGCTTCGGCGGGGCCGCCGACGATCGGGACGCACGCCGACGACGTGCACCGGCTGCTGGCCGCGGTCACCGACGAGCCCGCGCTGGTCTTCGCCAGCAGCATCGGCGCGATGATCGGTCTGGAGCTCGTCGCCCGGCATCCCGAGCAGGTCCGCCGGCTGGTCGCGCACGAGCCGCCCGCCACCCAGTTCCTGCCCGAGGCCGAGCGCGAGGCGGCGCGGCGCGACCAGCGGGAGGTGGAGGAGGCGTTCCGGGTGGAGGGGGCGTTCGCGGCGCTGCGCAGGTTCCTGGTGGTGGCGGGGATCGATCCGGCCGATCGCGAGGAGGAGGTCGTCCTGACCCCGCCGGGCCCCGATCGGCTGGCGAACCTGACGTTCTTCCTCACGCACGACGCCCCGGCCGTCCGCCGCCACCGCCTCGACGAGGCCGCTCTCAAGGCCGCCGCGCCGCGGATCGTGCCGGCCGTGGGCGCGAGCTCCGGGCCGATCATGCCGTACCGGTGCGCGCTCCGGCTGGCCGCCCGGCTCGGCCTTTCGCCGGTGGAGTTTCCGGGCGGCCATAATGCCGCTCTTTTCCGCCCGAAGGCCTTTTCCGGACGGCTGCGCGAAATCCTCGACGACCCGTCTGACCAGCACGAAAAGGCTATATAGCGGGAATTGCCACTACAGCTGGGTGACTGAACACCTTCACGGAAGCTGCCCCCTCTTGTAATACGGAGGTGCGATCTACCGATTGCCCATCATCATCATCCGAGGTGAGCGATGGATCTACGCTATGTCCGATACGCGATGGCAATCGCGCGAGCCGGCAGCCTGCGCCGGGCCGCCGCCGCGTTGCACATCGCGCAGCCCACGCTGTCGGAGCAGCTCAGGGCGCTGGAGAAGGAGATCGGCGTCGAGCTGTTCAGCCGCTCGTCGAGCGGGGTGACGCTCACCGAGGCCGGCGAGGCGTTCCTGGCCCAGGCGACGGTCGCCGTCGACGCGTTCGAGCGCGCCGTGGCCGCCGCCAGGTGCACGGGCGGGACCGCCCGCCTGGGCGTGGCCGACGGCCTGGCGGACGTGGCCGCGCGGCTGCTGTCCCAGCTGCACACCGGCCGCCTGCGCATGGCTCCCATGGGGACGGCGGAGCAGGTCGTCTCGATCGCGGACGGCGCCCTGCAGGCGGGGCTCGGCTACGCGCCGGGCTCGCTGCCCCGGGGGGTGGGCCGCATGCTCATCCACCGCTTCCCGGTGCGCGCGTTGCTGCACCGGGAGCACCACCTGGCGCAGCACGAGGCGCTGTCGCTGTCGGACCTGGCGGGCGAGCCGCTGATCATGCCGGAGTCCGACGCCGTGGCGGGGGCGCGCCGCTTCCTGGAGGCGTTCGTCCGGCAACGCCTGCACCCCCGCCTGGGCCCGTCGGCGGCCAGCCACGACCTGGTCGTGAGCATGGTCAAGGAGGGCGCCGGATACGCTCTGTGCGTGCGCGAGGGCACGACGGTGCCGGGCACGCTGGCGTTCGTCCCGATCAAGGAGGACGTGCCGCCGCTCGACGTGGTCTTCCTGTGGAACCGGCAGGCGGACGTGCAGGAGCTCGTGAGCGCGGCCCGACACCTCGCCCGCTCTGGATAGCACTATTATCTAACGATGCGGATCTCCGAACTCAGCGCCAAGTCCGGGGTGGCCATCCCCACGATCAAGTACTACCTGCGTGAAGGCATGCTGCACCAGGGCGAGCAGACGGCCGCGACCAGGGCCGAGTACGACGAGACGCACCTGCGCCGGCTCCGCCTGATCCGGGCCCTGCTCGACGTGGGCCGCCTCTCGGTGGCCTCGATCAAGAAGATCGTGGCCGCCGTCGAGGACGAGTCGATGCCCGTCCACCAGATGCTGGGCACCGCCCACTGGGCGCTCAGCCCGGCCGTCGAGCCCGAGCCGGGCGAGGAGTGGCAGGCCGCCCGCGCCGAGGTGGACGCGTTCGTCAAGGACCTGGGTTGGGACGTCCACCCCGACGCGCCGACCCGTGACGAACTGGCGCAGACGCTGATCAGGATGCGCCAGCTCGGCGTGCCGGTGGACCTGGCGCCGTACGTGGAGGTGGTGCGGAAGCTGGTGTCGGAGGTGGAGATGAGGGCCATCCCGTTCGACGGGCCGCGCGACGCCGCCGTGGAGGCGCTGGTGCTCGGCACGGTCCTGTACGGCAGGGCGCTCGACACGCTGCGCCGCATGGCCCAGGAGTCGGAGTCGGCCCGGCGCATGAGCTCCCCGCCCGGCCAGGCGGAAGGCGCCTAGAGTCAGGCCAGGCCGTTCGCGCGCAGGATCCGTACCGCGCTGACCGTGGCGGCGCCGCGCCACTCCAGCGACCCCGCCGGCGAGATCCGCGCGTAGTCCACCGTCCACCCGCCGTCGTCCTGCTGCTCCCCCGCCAGCCGCACGAGGTCGGCCGCGATCACGGAGGGCTCGAACAGATCGCGCACCGGCCGTCCGGGGAACGGCGCGAAGTCGAGGGGCCGCAGCGTCTCGTTCTCGGTGCCGCCCTCGACGGGCACCCGGCCGTCGCCGGGAATGACGGCGCCGAGCCGCTTGAGCAGGTCGGCCGCGCGGGGGTGGGTGTCGTACAGGGCGTCGAGGAAGCGGACGGCGAACAGCAGCACGTACGCGTGCGGCGGCTCCTCCATCGCCTGGATGGCGTCGAGGCAGTAGCGGGTGGCCCGCTCCAGCCACGGGTGGGCGGCCACGGCGGGGTCGTGGGCGCCCACGCGGTGGGCGGCGGCCGCGGTGATGGCGGTGATCTGCAGGGACGAGGTGGCGTGGTCGCCGCCCGCCCACCAGGGGGCGGTGGCGGTGGGCACGGTCAGCGGCAGGGAGAACGGCAGGCCGCCGTCGGGCAGCGTCACCGTCTCCAGCCAGTCGCACAGCGCCGCGGCGTGCGGCGAGGTGACCGCGCCGGCCTCCTCGAACACCTCGAAGGCGTGCAGCGCGGCGCCCGGCTGGCTCTCGGGCGAGCGCAGGTCGGGCTCCAGCCCCCAGCCGTAGCCGCCGTCGGCGTTGCGGTAGCCCTCCAGGGCCGCCAGCGCGCCGGCGGCGTCGCCCGCGCCGGTGAGCAGGTCGTAGCGGCGGCGGTCGAGGAGCCGCCCGTGTCCGGCGAGGAAGCCGGGGATGAGGTCGAGGTTCACGTTCATGACGTCATCGTGCCCAGCCGGCCGCGAACCGGTCTTGCACGTTCCGGACATGTCAGGGGCGCAGGGCCTCCATGAGGGGCAGCGGGTTGATGTAGTCGCGGTAGCTCACGACCTGCCCGTCACGGACGCGCAGGACGGCGACGGGGCGCTGCTCGAACGGCCGGCCGGTGGCCTTGACGGTGCCGCGGGCGACGTATTCGACGATGACGACCTCGGGGTCCAGGGTCTGGTGCAGCTCGACGTCGGCGTACTCGTGGAACTCGATGACCCCGCCGCTGCCGGCCAGGAACGCGGCGAAGGCCCGCTTGCCGCGCAGCTCGCCGGGCACGCCTTCGGGCCGGTACGGCCACTCGACCACGACGTCGGGCGCCATGAGCGCGAGGAAACGCTCGGTGTCTCCGGCCAGGCTCGCCGCCATGACCTCTTCCACCACTTTCGTTGTACGCGTGTTCATTGAATGAGCGTACAACGAAAGGGAGGATTGTTGAACACCCGTACAATGAGAAGGTGACAGAGCCGCCCCGCCGCACCCGCGCCGAGCAGCGCCGCGACACCGAAGCCCGCATCCTGTCCGCCGCCCGCGAGACGTTCGCCGAGCTCGGCTACGAGCGCACGACGATCCGCGCGGTCGCCGCCGCCGCGGGGGTCAGGCCGGGGCTGGTGATGCACTACTTCGGCTCGAAGGAGGAGCTGTTCGCCAGCGCCGCCCACCTGCCCGCCGACGAGCTGCCGCCGGGCGATCCGGCGCAGGCGCTGCTGTCCGCGCTGCGCAGGCGGCTGGAGGGCGCGCCGGTGGCCTCGCTGGCGGTGCTGCGCTCGATGTTCACCCACGACGAGGCGGCCGAGGGGTTCCGCGAGGCGGGCCGCGAGTGGCTGGGCTCGATCGAGCGGGCCATCCCCGCCGGGCAGCCGGAGCTGCGGGCCGCGCTGATCGCCGCGATCATGACGGGGGTCGTGGTCGACCGTTACCTGCTCAAGCACAGCGCGCTGGCCGACGCGCCCGCCGACGACGTCCTGGAGCTGCTGCGGCCCTGCATAGAGAGCCTGGCGGGAGCGCGATGACCAGGTTCGCCGCACAACCAGTGGCGCGGCTGGCCAGGGTCGCCGCCGACGGCACGCCGCGCGTCGTGCCCATCACGTTCGCCCTGCTGAACGGGAAGATCGTGACGGCGGTCGATCACAAGCCCAAGACGACCACCGCCCTCGCGCGCCTGCGCGACCTCAGGGCGAACCCGGCCGTCAGCGTGCTGGCCGACCACTACGACGACGACTGGACGCGCCTGTGGTGGGTGCGCGCCGACGGCCTGGCCACCGTCCTCGCTGATGGCGACGAGCGGGAGCGGGCGCTCGACGCGCTCGTGGCCAAGTACGCGCAGTACCGCGAGCGCCGGCCGGCCGGGCCCGTCATCGTCGTCGAGGTGACCAGGTGGAGCGAATGGTCGGCTACTCCGTGATGGTGACCGGCCGCTTCAGCAGCCACAGCGCCGCCCGCTGCAACACCGTCCGGTGCACCTCGTTGTCGTAGGAGCGCGTGTCGTGCCCGAGCGCGTCGTAGAAGACCCGGCCGCGCCGCACCGGCCGCGCCCACATGAGCGGCTGGCCGTTGGCGGAGGCCAGCGGCTCGACGTCGGGCAGCACGTCGAGGTCGCTGTAGACCTCGTCCACCACGTCGAAGTCGCGCAGCCCGTCGACCACGGGATGCTTGCCGTGCACCCGCACCCCCGTCCAGCCCAGCGGCGGGTGGTGGGACTTCGGCCAGGTCCAGCAGCCGCCGAGGACGCGCGGCCAGCCCTGCCAGTCGTCGAAGCAGATCGACGCCGCGTGCATGCACAGCAGCCCGCCGCCCCGGTCGAGGTGGTCGAGGAGGGTGGTGCGGGCCTGCGAGGGGAGGGTGAAGCGCCACTCGTCGCGCAGGTCGGCGAAGCGGTCCTGGCCCATCTGCCAGCGCAGCGCGTTGACCGTGATGAGCTGGACCTCCGACGGCTCGCTCAGCGCGCCCGCGATGTCCTCCGTGATCTCCGACTCGACCCCGACCTCGGCGAGCACCTCCGCGAGGGCGGCCGAGGTGGCGGCGAAGTCATGGAACAGTCCTCCTGACAGGATCAAGTTTCTCGCCACTCGCCCAGCTCATCACGGACGTCGCCGCTTTTCCACCCGTTCGCCGGCACATCTGGTGCCCCGGTACGCGGGCCCGCACGGGGACGCGGCATGATGCCGGACGTGGACGACTTCGAGGAGCACCGGCCGATGCTGCTCGGCCTGGCCTATCGCCTGCTCGGCAGCATGTGGGACGCCGAGGACGTGGTGCAGGAGGCCTGGCTGCGCTGGCAGGCCACGGACCACGACGAGATCAGGGAGCCGCGGGCGTTCCTGGTCACCGTGGTCTCGCGGCTGGCGCTCGACCAGCTCCGCTCGGCGCGGGTCAAGCGGGAGGCGTACACGGGGCCGTGGCTGCCGGAGCCGGTCGACACGGCGGAGGCGGGGCCGCTGGACACGGCGGAGCTGCGCGACACCGTCTCCTACGCGACCCTGCACATGATGGAGCGGCTCTCGCCGCCGGAGCGGGCGGTGTTCGTGCTGCGGGAGGCGTTCGAGCTGCCGTACGACGAGATCGCCGCGATCGTCGGCGCGTCGGTGGCCAACGCGCGGCAGCTGCACCACCGGGCCTCCGTCCGGCTGGCCGAGGGGCGCGACCGGTTCAGTCCGTCCAGCGAGGAGCACGCGGAGCTGCTGGCGACGTTCATGCGGGCGGCCGGGGGCGGCGACCTGGCGGCGCTCACCGAACTGCTGCACGAGGACGTCGTGTCCTACAACGACGGCGGCGGCAAGGTGCGGGCGGCGCTGCGGCCGGTCATCGGGCGGGACAAGGTCGTCGCGTTCCTGCGCGGCCTGGTGGCCCGCTACGACTTCCGCGGCGTGCGGATGCTGGAGGTCAACGGCCTGCCCGCGGCGATGACCGAGGTGGGCGGGCACCGGCAGCTCGTCATGCTCGACATCCGGGACGGCCGCATCAGCGCGATCTACGGCGTGCTGAACCCCGACAAGCTCGCACACGTGCACGTGGGCTGAGCATCGATAGAGTCGCCCTCATGGATCTCGGCATCTCGGGGAAGGTCGCACTCGTCACCGGAGGCAGCGCGGGCATCGGGCTCGCCGCCGCCAAGAGCCTGGCGCGGGAGGGCTGCGACGTGTGCGTCAGCGCCCGCGACCCGGAGAAGCTCGCGGATGCGGTGGTGGAGCTGCAGGAGTTCGGCAAGGTCGTGCACGCGGTGCTGGCCGACGTGGAGGATCCGGCCGCCGCGCGGCGGCTGGCCGAGGAGACGCGCGACGTGCTCGGGCCGGTCGACATCCTCGTCGCGAACGCGGGCGGGCCGCCGGCCGGCCGCTTCGACGCGGTGGGGCTGGAGGACTGGGAGGTGGCGGTGGAGCGCAACCTGCTCGGCACCGTGCGCCTGATCCACGCCGTGCTGCCGGAGATGCGCTCGCGCGGCTGGGGCCGGATCGTCACGGTGAGCAGCAGGTCGGCGCGGGAGTCGCTGGACAACCTGGCGCTGTCGAACGCCATGCGGCCCGCCGTGGCCGGCGTGGTGCGCACGCTGGCCCGCGAGGTGGGGCGCGACGGCGTGCGCATCAACAACGTCCTGCCGGGGCCCATCGAGACCGATCGGCTGCGCGAGCTGTCGGGCGGCGAGGAGGCGCTGCGCCGGCGCGGCGAGAGCGTGCCGGTGGGCCGCATCGGCCGGCCCGAGGAGGTGGGCGACGTGGTGGCGTTCCTGGCCAGCGAGCGGGCCTCGTTCGTGAACGGCGTCTCGCTGCTGGTCGACGGCGGCGAGAGCCGCGTCATCGCCTGAACAGGGTCTCCACGATCGAGGCCGCCCAGGTGGCGTCGTCGTCGGGCAGATCCACGAAGTGCGTCAGGGTCGCCCGGTGGAAGCAGGCGCCCATCAGCAGGGAGGCGGCGGCGCCCGGGTCGATGCCGGGCGCGATCCGGCCGCCCTGCTGCTCGGCCCGCAGGATCTCGGCCAGCGCCTGGATCGGCAGGTGGGGGCCGAGGTCGTGCTTGGCGAGCATGCTCCTGAACCCGGCCATGAGCGGCGGGTCCCCCAGCACGCCGCCAGCGACGGCGGCGGCCCTGGTGTAGAACTCCAGGGCCTTGCCGGTGAACTCCACCAGGTTGGCGGCCAGGTCGCCCTGCCCGACGGCGAGCCGCAGCCTGGTCAGGGCGGGGGCGAGCGCGGGCATGCGCTCCAGCAGCACGGCGAGGAAGAGCTCCTCCTTGCCGGCGAAGTGCTTGTAGAGCAGCGCCTCGGAGCAGGCGGCCTGCTTCGCGATGCGTTTGGTGGTGGCGCCCGCGATGCCGTACTCGTGAATCGCCTGCTCAGCGGCGTCGATGATGCGGTCGCGTGTGCCCATCCGCCCATGATAAGAGCGCGTGCCTGTCCACACCGGCGTACATGACATCCTCTGAGTAGGAAGAGCGTGAAGAAGGGCGTGGGGCATGGACAAGCCGGTCATCGTGACGGTGGATGATGATCCAGGCGTCTCGCGGGCGGTCGCCCGTGACCTGAGACGCCGTTACGGGCAGGAATACCGCATCGTGCGCGCGGAGACCGCCAGAGACGGCATCGACGCGGTGCGGGAGATGCGGCTGCGGGGCGACGACGTGGCGGCCATCCTGGCCGACTACCGCATGCCGCAGATGAACGGCGTGCAGTTCCTTGAGGCCGCGATGGACATGTATCCGTACGCGCGCCGGGTGTTGCTGACCGCCTATGCCGACACCGACGCGGCGATCCAGGCGATCAACGTCGTCGATCTCGACCATTACCTGCTCAAGCCGTGGGATCCGCCGGAGGAGAAGTTCTACCCGGTGATCGACGGGCAGCTCGACGCCTGGCTGCGCACGGATCGGGTGGAGCGGGCCGAGCTGCGGGTGGTGGGCGACCGGTGGTCGGCGCCGTCGTACCGGGTGCGTGACTTCCTGGCCCGCAACCACGTGCCGTACCAGTGGATGCTGGCCGACGACCCGGAGGGCGCGCAGCTGGTGAAGGCGGCGGGCGAGGGGTGTCACCTGCCGCTGGTGGTGACGGCCGACGGCACCACGCTGGAGTCGCCCGACCAGGCGACGCTCGCGACGGCGGTGGGGCTGTCCACGACGCCGGCCACCGACTTCTACGACCTGATCGTGGTGGGCGGCGGCCCGGCCGGGCTGGGCGCGGCGGTGTACGGCGCCTCCGAGGGGCTGAACACCGTGCTGGTCGAGGCGTACTCGTCGGGCGGGCAGGCGGGCCAGAGCTCCCGGATCGAGAACTACCTGGGCTTCCCCGACGGCGTGTCCGGCCAGCAGCTCGCCGACCGGGCGCGCAGGCAGGCGCTGAAGTTCGGGGCGGAGCTGCTGACCGCGCGCAAGGTGACCAGCCTGGAGCCGCGCGGGCAGGCGCGGGTGGTCGGGTTCAAGGACGGCGGGGAGATCGCGGCGCACGCCGTGATCCTCGCGACCGGCGTCACCTACCGGCGGCTCGAAGCGCCGGGGCTCGACGAGTTCGTGGGGCGGGGCGTCTTCTACGGCGCCGCCCTGACCGAGGCGCCGGCGTGCCGGAACACCGAGGTCTACATCGTCGGCGCGGCCAACTCGGCCGGGCAGGCGGCCGTCTACCTGTCGGGATTCGCGAGCAAGGTCCACTTGTTGGTGAGGAGTGATGGTTTGGAGAGGTCCATGTCTCACTACCTCATCGAGCAGATCGCCGCGATCCCCAACATCGAGGTGCACGTGCAGACGCAGGTCGTCGGCGGCAGCGGCGACGGGCACCTGGAGCGGCTGACGCTGTCCACCAAGGGCGAGGAGCGCACGGTCGACGCGCAGTGGTTGTTCGTGTTCATCGGGGCGCAGCCGTACACCGAGTGGCTGGGCGAGACGATCGAGCGCGACGCGCGCGGGTTCGTGCTGACCGGGCCCGACCTGGTGCAGGGCGGGCGGCGGCCGCGCAACTGGCCGCTGCGGCGCGAGCCGTACTTCCTGGAGACGAACGTGCCGGGGGTGCTGGCGGCGGGCGACGTGCGCGCCGAATCGATCAAGAGGGTGGCCTCCGCCGTCGGAGAGGGCGCGATGGCCGTCGCGCTCGTGCATCGGTACCTGGAGAAGCAATGATCGACATTGACGAGCTGCGCAAACTCTTCCTCTTCGAGCGGCTGTCCGACGAGCAGCTCACCAAGCTGGCGAGCACCGGCCGGGTGCAGAGCTACGCCCAGGACGAGGACATCCTGCGGCAGGGCGAGCCGGCCGAGTGCTTCGCGGTGCTGCTCGAGGGCGAGATGCAGATGATCACCGAGACGGTCAGCGCCGGCACCGTCGCGATGCCCCGCACCTCCCAGCCCGGCGTCTACGGCGGCGCGACCTCGGCCTACCTGGGCGAGCGGGCGCCGCAGACCTACCAGCACACGTTGCGGGCCACCGCCCCGTCACGGGTGTTCATGCTGCCGGCCAAGAAGTTCGCCTACATCGTGGCCGAGTGGTTCCCGATGGCGATGCACCTGCTCGACGGCATGCTGTCCGGCGGGCGCATGCAGCGCGAGATCATCGACCGGCGGCAGCGGCTGAGCGCGCTCGGCACGATCACGGCCGGGCTCACGCACGAGCTGAACAACCCGGCCGCGGCGGCCGTGCGGGCGGTCAGCGAGCTGCGCTCGCTCATCAAGGCCTCGCGCTTCCAGCTCGCCCAGCTCGCCGAGGACGGCATAGCGCCCGACAAACTGCGCGCGCTCATCGAGGCGCAGGAGGCGTGCACCAGCAACCTCGGCAAGCTCGACAAGCGCTCGCCGCTGGAGATCTCCGACGCCGAGGACGAACTGGGCGAGGCGCTGGAGGCCGTGGGCGTCGACGACGCGTGGGACCTGGCGCCGGCGCTGGTGGGCGCCGGGTTCACCAGCGAGTACCTGCAGAAGATCCGCACCAAGGTCGGCGACGAGCACACGCCGAAGGCGCTGCACTGGCTGGCCGAGGCCATCGAGATCTCGCAGATGCTCAACGAGGTGACCGAGGCGACCGAGCGCATCACCACGCTCATCCGCTCGGCCAAGCAGTACTCCCAGATGGACCGCGCGCCGTTCCAGCAGGTGGACGTGCACGAGCTGCTCGACAGCACGGTGGCGATCTTCCGCGGCAAGATCCCGCCGGGCATCACCGTGGTCACCGACTACGACCGCACGCTGCCCGAGATCCCCTGCTACGCGGGCGAGCTCAACCAGGTCTGGACGAACCTCATCCACAACGCCCTCGACGCGATGGACGGCGAGGGCACGCTGACCATCCGCACGGCCCACGACGAGGACGAGGCGATCGTCGAGATCGGCGACACCGGCCACGGCGTCCCCGAGGCGATCAAGGACCGGATCTTCGAGCCGTTCTTCACCACCAAGAGCGTGGGCGAGGGCACGGGTCTCGGCCTCGACATCTCCTACCGCATCGTGGCCGGCCGGCACGGCGGCGAGATCAAGGTGCGCTCGGTGCCGGGCGACACCTGGTTCGAGGTGCGGCTGCCGCTGCGGGAGCCCGCCGCGACGAGTTGATCGCGCATCGTTACGGACGACGACTTGTCAGGACGTCCCCTGACCGCATGTAATGGTTGACCGAAATGCGGGAAGGAGACGTCCCCCCATGAGCACGCCGGAGACCGTGCCGGGTTCGCGTTCGCTGAACGTGCTGCTCAAGGTGCTCGGCGGCATCGAACGCCTGGGCAACAGGCTGCCGCACCCGTTCTGGCTCTTCGTCCTGCTGAGCGCGGTGCTGGCCCTGCTGAGCTGGGGGCTGGCGGCGGCCGGGGTGTCGGCGGTCAACCCGGCCACCGGCAAGACCGTCACCGTCAAGAGCCTCGTGTCCGCCGACGGCGTGCGGATGATGGTCGGCGACGCCATCGAGAACTACACCTCGTTCCCGCCGCTCGGCACGATCCTCGTCGTCATGCTCGGCGTCGCGGTGGCCGAGCGCTCGGGGCTGCTGGCCGCGGTGCTGCGCTCCGGGGTGGCGAAGGTGTCGCCGCGGTGGGTGACGTTCGCGCTGGCGTTCACCGGGATGGTGGCGCACGTGGCCTCCGACGCCGCGTACGTCGTGCTCATCCCGCTCGGCGCGCTGGCGTTCCGCGCGGTGGGGCGCAGCCCGATCCTCGGGATCGTGGTGGCGTTCGTGTCGATCTCGGCGGGCTACGACGCCAGCCCGCTGGTCACGCCGACGGACGCCATCCTGTCCGGGCTGACCACGGCCGCCGCGCACACCATCGATCCGGCGTACCTGGTCACGCCGCTGGCCAACTACTTCTTCTCGCTGGCGTCCTCCCTGGTGCTGGCGGGCACGATCACGCTGGTCACCGAGCGGGTGCTGGCCCGGCGGGTCGAGTCGATGCCCGTCGATCCCGACGCGGAGGAGGACGACCTCGGCTCGCTGACGCTCAGGCCCGAGGAGCGGCGCGGGCTGCGTGCCGCGCTGATCACGCTCGTCGTGTTCGCAGCCGCGCTGACGGCGGCCGTGCTGCCCGCCGGCTCCCCGCTGCGCGGCGAGGACGGCGGCATCGTGCAGTCGCCCCTGCTCACCTCGATCGCGATCTTCCTCGGGCTCGCCTTCCTCGCCGTCGGCTGGGCGTACGGCAGGGCCGCCGGCACCGTCACCGGCAGCGGCGACATCCCGGCCTTCATGGCGCACGGCCTGCGCGAGATGGCGCCGATCCTGGTGCTGTTCTTCGCGATCTCGCAGTTCCTGGCCTCCTTCAAGTGGACCGGCATCGGCGAGATCGTCGCCATCGACGGCGCCGGCCTGCTGAAGTCGGCCGGCGTGAGCGGGCCCGTCGTGTTCCTCGGCATCCTGCTCGTGGTCACCGTCATCAACCTGGTGGTGACCAGCGGCTCGGCCCAGTGGGCGCTGGTCGGGCCGGTGTTCGTGCCGATGCTCATGCTGCTGCACATCCCGCCCGAGCATACCCAGGCGCTCTACCGCATCGCCGACTCGTGCACGAACGCGATCACGCCGATGAGCCCGTACTTCGTGATGGCGCTCGGCTTCCTGCAGCGTTACCGGCGCTCGGCCGGCATCGGCACGCTGGCCTCCATGACGATCCCGCTCGCGCTCGCCCTGCTCGTCGTCTGGACGCTGCTGTTCTTCGCGTTCTGGGGGCTCGGCATCCCGCTCGGCCCCGGAGCGCCCGTCCCCTGACTCCCGTGAAAGGAATCTCGTGTTGATCACCGACTGGGCCCGGCAGGCCCTGCCGGCCATGCTCGACGACCTGAAGGCCGTGGTGGAGCTGGAGACCCACAGCTACGACAAGGCCATGCTGGTCAGGGGGCTGCGCGAGATCCGCGCCCGCACGGTCGGGCACCTCGGCACACCCGACGACGAGATCCTGCACGAGGGCGGCGGGCACGGCGACATCCTGGAGCTCTACTACCGGGGCACCGCGCCCGGCGTCGTGCTCCTGCTCTGCCACTACGACACCGTCTGGCCGACCGGCACGCTGGCGGGCTGGCCGTTCGCGGTGCTGGACGGCAAGGCGACGGGGCCGGGCGTGTTCGACATGAAGACCGGGCTCGTGCAGGCCGTCTGGGCGCTGCGCGGGCTGCGGGAGCTGGGGCTGCCGCACCCCGGCGTGCGGTTCCTGTTCAACGGCGACGAGGAGATCGGCAGCCCGGCCTCGCGCGAGTACATCGAGACCGCCAGCGAGGGCGCGCTGGCGACGCTGGTCTTCGAGGCGTCCATGGACGGAGCGCTGAAGACCGCGCGCAAGGGGGTCGGGCTGTTCAACGTGACCGTGACGGGGGTGGAGGCGCACGCGGGGCTGGATCCGTACGCGGGGGCCAGCGCCGTCCACGCGCTGGCCGAGCTCGTCACCACACTGGCCGGGGCGGGCTCGCGCGAGCGCGGCACCACCGTGAACGTCGGCCTGATCAGCGGCGGCACCGGCCGCAACGTCACGGCGGGCCGCGCCACGTGCGGCGTGGACGTGCGCGTCACCGACCCGGCGGAGATGGGCCGGATCGACGACGTCTTCGCCGCCCTGCGGGTCGCGGACCCGCGCGTCAAGGTCTCCGTCACCGGCGAGTGGAACCGTCCTCCGATGGTCCCGAACCCCGCCTCCCAGCGTCTGTTCAAGGAGGTCCAGGAGGTGGCGGCCGGGTTCGGCTGGCTGGTGGACGAGGCGGCGGTCGGGGGCGCCAGCGACGGCAACTTCGTCTCGGCGCTGGGCCGGCCGGTGCTGGACGGCATGGGCGCGGTGGGCGACGGGGCGCACGCCCGGCACGAGCACGTGGTGATCGAGCACATCCCGGAGCGCACGGCCCTGACGATGGGCCTCATCACCGCCCTGGCCTGAGGGGCTGAGAGCCCTCTCGACCTCTGCGGGCTGAGCGCGCTCTCGACCTCTGAGGGCTGAGCGCGCTCTCAGCCTCGTAGGGGTTGAGAGCGCTCTCACCTTCAGCCGAAGACGCGGTCGCGGGCCTGGTCGAGGGCCGTCAGCACGGCGCCCTGGAGCACCGCGTTGCCCGCCACCGTGCTGGCGCGCACCTCGGTCGGGGCCGGCGCCAGCTCACGTAGGCGGGCGGCCACCTCGGCGGCCAGCCCGTCGCCGCCCGCCTGCCCGGCCTCCCCGCCCAGCACGACGAGACCGGGGTCCAGCAGCGTCACGAACGCGAAGGCACCCTTGGCGATGCGGGCGGCGAACTCGGCGCGGCCGAGCTGCCGCGCCACGCTCTCGGTCACCAGGTTGCAGAACGCGGTGCCGTCCACCTCGAGGAACCCGACCTCGCCGGCGCCGCCGGACACCCCGCGCCGCAACCGGCCGCCGAGCACGACCGCCGCCCCGACACCGTCGCCCACCCACATGAGCACGAAGTCCTCGGCGCCCTGGGCGGCGCCGGTGCGCAGCTCGGCGATGGCGGCCAGGTTCACCTCGTTCTCCAGCGTGAGCGGCACGCCCAGCCGCTCGCCCCAGGCCGCGACCAGGCCGGGCCGCCACCCGGGCACGTCGTTGGCCGTGACCAGCTCGCCGTCGCGCGGCGCCACCAGCCCGGGCGCGCCGACCACGATCGTGTCGATGGCCCGCTCCCCCGCGGCCTCGGTGACGACCTCGGCGACGAGGTCCACGAGATCGCCGCCGACCGGCCGGGTCCGGCGGGCGACCACCTGCCCGGTGATGTCGGCGATCGCCACGGAGATCGTCTCGCGGCGCAGGTCCACCCCCGCCACGTGGGCGCGGCCGGCCACCAGCCCGTAGACGCGCGCGTTCGGCCCCCGCCTGGCCTCTCCGGACTCGCCGGTGACCTCGATCAGCCCGCTCTGCGTGAGCCGCTCGATCAGGTCGGACACGGTCGGCCGGGACAACCCCGTAAGCTCGCGCAGCTGGGGCGCGGTCAGCGGGCCGCGGTCGAGCAGCAGGTCGAGGGCCAGGCGGTCGTTGATCGCGCGGGCCATGGCGGGGGTGGCGGTCTTCATGGCTCCCATAATAATCAGGGTCCCTGCCTAAAACCTGTTTTCATCAGGAAGCCTGCCTGATAGTTTTGCGGCATGAGCCATCATCGTGCGATCGCCCTCGTCTTCGCCGTGCACGGCGCCGTGGCCGGCACCGTGTCCACCCGCATGCCCTGGGTTCAGGAGCACCTCGCCCTCGACCCCGGCACGCTCGGCATGGCGCTGCTGTGCCCGCCGATCGGCGCGTTCATCGGCATGCCCATGGCCGCCCGCGTGGCCCACCGCTTCGGCAGCCGCGCCGCCACCCGCGTGCTCATCGGGTTGTGGTGCGCGATCCTGGTGCTGCCGCCGCTCGCGCCCTCACCCGTCTGGTTCGGGGCCGCGTTGTTACTGTTCGGCTTCGGCGCCGGGATGTCCGACATCACCATGAACGCCCATGCCGTCGTCCTCGAACGGCGGCTCGGCCGTTCGATCATGTCCGGCCTGCACGGCATGTGGGCGGTGGGCAGCCTGGCCGGCGGCGGCGTCGGCACTCTGGCGGCGCAGGCCGGGATCGACGCCAGAATCCACATCGGGCTGGTCGCCGCCGTCCTGCTCACCGTGAGCGCGGCGGCCGGGCGCGGCCTGCTCCGCGACGACCGCTCGGACACGCCGGCCGACGTGCCCGCGCCGCGCCGCTTCGCGCTGCCCTCGCGGGCGATCCTGCCGCTCGGCCTGGTCGGCTTCTGCGCCGTCTTCGCCGAAGGCGCCGGCGCGAACTGGGCCGCCGTCTACCTCACGCACGTCACCGACGCCGGGCCCGGCCTGGCCGCGGCCGGTTACACCGTCCTCATGCTGTGCATGGCCGGGATGCGCCTGGCGGGCGACCGGTTCATCCGGCTGCTCGGGCCCGTGACGGCCGTGCGCGCGGGCGGGCTCGTGGCGGTGCTCGGCGGCGTGCTCGTCGTCACGGCCCGCACGCCCGCGCTCGGCATCGCCGGGTTCGCCCTGCTCGGGCTGGGCCTGGCGGTGGTGATGCCGCTGGTGCTGACGGCAGCGGGCAACGCGGGCAGGACCGCGAGCGAGGGCGTGACGGGGGTGGCCACGATCACGTACCTGTCGGGGATGGTCGCGCCTCCCGTCACGGGCTGGCTGGCGGACGGGCTGTCCTACCCGGCCGCGTTCACCGCGATCACCGGCGTGGTGGTCGTGATGGTGCTGCTCTCCCGCGTCGTACGCCCCTCGGCCGGCCCGTCACCGCAGCCCGTCGCCGAGGGCAGCCTCGTGACCGGGCCCTAGCGGACGTGCGCGGCGACGGCCCCCGCGCACTCCAGGGGATCCTTGCCCGTGGTGTCCACCTCGACGTCGTAGTGCACGCCCTGGTGGACCACCTCGGCCTGCAGCTCGGCCATCCCCTGGGGGCGGTCCTGGCGGGCCACCTCGCGCCGGGCGGCCTCCGCGCTGTCGCACCTGACGCCGACCCACAGGACCTCCAGGCCGGACAGCGCCTTCTGCCAGCCCTGCTGGGACGACGGCCCGCCGAGGAAGACGTCGTCGACGACGACCGGCGCGCCGGCGCGGGCCATCGCGGCGATCCCCTCCCGCCAGGCGTCCTGCAGCCTCATGAAGTCCCGGCCCACGTTCACCTCGCCGCCGTCGGTGATCTCGATGCCGCCGTCCTGGCTCTGCAGGGCGGCGGGCATGGCGTCCACGAGGTCGTCGATGGAGAAGGCGAGCCACGGGCTCGGCAGCACGGCCTGCAGGCTTCTGGCCAACGTCGACTTGCCCGAGCTGGAGCCGCCGTTCAGCACGATCACTTGAGTCGTCACGGCGCCACGTTAGGGGTCGCGAGGGGTGGTGCGAAACCGCATTACGGCTGATACGCTCCCAAGCGAGCGCTTGGTTTAGCTGCTGAGGGGCCGCCATATGAGGTTCTCGACCTTCCACCTCTTCCACCGCTTCGACGGGCAGAGCTTCAAGGACGTCTACGACTACCACCTGGAGCTCATCGAGCTGGCCGAGGAGCTGGGGTTCGACGGGGTGCGGCTGGCCGAGCACCACTTCAGGGACTACGGCGTCGTGCCCAACCTGTTCACCATGCTCGCCCACGCCGCCGCCCGGACCACCAGGCTCCGGCTCGGCACCGGCATCGTCGTGCTGCCCCTGCACAACCCCGTGCACGTCGCCGAGGAGGCCGCGCAGGTGGACGTGCTCTCGGACGGGCGGCTCGACCTGGGGATCGGGCGGGGGTACCAGAGCTTCGAGTTCGAGGGGTTCGGGATCGACCTGGCGGAGGCGCGCGACCGCTTCAACGAGGCGCTGGAGGTGATCGTCGGGCTCTGGACGCAGGAGTCGTACCAGCACGAAGGCAAGTTCTACAAGACCGGCGCCGAGGTGTCGCTCGTGCCCAGGCCGCTGCAGCGGCCCCATCCGCCGCTGCACGTCGCGGCCGTCTCCCCCGAGACGGTGACCATGTACGCCGAGCGCGGCCTGCCCATCCTCGCCGACCCCGCGGCGCCGTTCAGGAAGGTCGTCAAGGCGGCCGAGACGTGGCGGGAGACGGCCGCGCAGGCCGGGCACCCGGCCGGCGCGGACCTCGTGGTGGCCCGCAGCGTGTACGTCGCCCCCACCCTGGAGCAGGCGCGCGAGGACCAGGCACGGTTCGAGGCGTCGTTCGACCGCTCGCGCATCTTCAACGAGCGCAGCGCCCCCATCGACCCGAAGACCGGCAAGGCCGCCCAGGGCTTCGAGTACTACCAGGACCGTTACCTCAAGGGCGGCGCGCTCTCCGCCGACTTCCGCTGGGAACAACTCGAGGTGATCGGCGACCCCGCGCGGGTCATCGAGCAGATCACGCTGCTCAAGGATGCCGGCTTCACCGACCTCCTGTGCGACTTCGGCAGCACCCGCCCGATGCCGCTGGAGGACATGAAGCGGGTCATGCGCTTCTTCGCGACCGAAGTCATGCCGGCCTTTGGAGGCTAGATGATGCACAGCCTGACCCTGTCGGACGTGCTCGCCGACCACGCCCGCAGCCGCCCCCAGGTGACGGCGGTCGTCGACGGGGAACTGCGGCTCACCTACCCCGAGCTGGACGGGCGGGTGATGCGGCTGGCCTCGGCGCTGGACGGGATGGGCGTCTCCCGGGGCGACCGGGTGCTGTGGCTCGGGCAAAACGCGTACGCGGTGCTGGAGCTGCTGCTCGCCTGCTCCAGGCTCGGGGCGATCTTCTGCCCGGCCAACTGGCGGCAGTCGCGGGACGAGCTGCGCTTCGTCCTGACCGACCTCACGCCCGCGGCGGTCTTCTGGGAGCACTCCGAGACCGTCGCGCCGCTGCGTGACGACCGGTGGATCCAGGCGGGCGAGGCTTACGAGCGGCTGCTCGCCGGCGCTCCGGTACGGGAGTTCGCCCCGGTCGCCGACACCGAGCCCACCCTCGCCCTCTACACCGCCGCCTTCGACGGACGCCCCAGTGCCGCCCTGCTCAGCAGCGCCGCGCTCGTCGCGCACGCCACGTCCCTGCTCGTCGTGCGGCAGATGGAGCCCGGCTTCACCTTCCTCAACAACGGGCCGCTCTTCCACGTCGGCACGATGATGTTCTGCCTGGCCACGCTGCAGATCGGCGGCACGAACGTGTTCACGCCCGCCTTCGACCCCGAAGAGGTGTGCCGGCTGGTGGACGCCGAACGGGTGACGCAGGCGTTCCTGTTCGGCGGCATGATCGACGCGGTCGCCAAGGCCAACGCGGGCGGCAAGTACGACCTGTCGTCGCTGCGGTTCGTCGCCCACTCCGCCGAGTGGGACGACATGATCACCGTGGACGACTCGCCGTGGTGCCGGTCCGGGATGGGCGGGTACGGGCAGACCGAGGTGGGCGGGATGCTCACGTTCCTGGGGCTGGCGGAGGGCGGGGCCGGGCTCGCGGGGCGGCCGTCGCCGCTCGCGCAGGTGCGGATCCTGGGGCCGGACGGGGTGGAGGTGCCGGCGGGTGAGACGGGGGAGATCTGCGCCCGCGGCAAGACCCTCTTTTCCGGATATTTCGCCCGACCCGACTTAAATACCCAGAAATCCGCCTACGGCTGGCACCACACCGGCGACCTCGGCCGCCGCGAACCCGACGGCACCATCACCTTCATCGGCCCCAAACTCCGCATGATCAAGTCCGGCGCCGAGAACGTGTACCCGGCGGAGGTGGAGCGCGCACTCAAAACCCACCCCGCCGTCGCCGACGCCGCCGTCATCGGCGTCCCCGACCCCCAATGGCACCAGGCGGTCAAGGCCGTCGTGTCCCTCAAACCCTCGGCCCAGGCGACCGAGGACGAGCTGATCGCGCACGTCAGGGGGTTGCTGGCGTCGTACAAGAAGCCCCGGCACGTGACGTTCGTGGACACGATCCCGAAACGCGGCTTCACCCCCGACTACGACGCCCTGGACGCCGCCCACGGCGGCGGCAACTACCCAGGCTCCTGACTCCGCGAACGGTCGACCACAGCGCGACGACCGCCCCCTCGGCAGCACTCGCCCAAACGCCCACACGACCGACCACCCGCAACGACGCAGCGGCTCGCCCGGCGAGCGGCGCGCGATGAGCAGCGCCCGGTGAGCGGCGCGCACATGGGGCAGCACGCGCTTGGGCAGCGGCCGGGCGAGCGGAGGCACTGAGCGCGTGCGACACGCGCGCGCAGACGCTGGCACGCGGGGGCGCGAGGCGCGAGGGCGCGAGGGTGGGGACGCGAGCCGTTGCATGGCCCGACGGCAGCCTGGTGCAGGCGCACGCCCGGGCGGCACGCACATAGGCAGCGCGCAGAGGCGGGCCGAGCGCGGGCGCGGGGCGCAGGCGCGGGGCGCGGGGGCGGGGGTGCGGGGCGCAGGGCCGGGGCGCGGGCGCAAGCGAGGGGGCGAAGGACGCGAAGCCCGGCGGCAGCGCGGCGCAGGCGTGCCGCGCCAGGCATGCGGCGCCAGGCGTGCCGCGCCAGGCGCGCTGCGGGTCAGGTGTGCGGGCGCGGGCGCAGGCGCGGGGGCGCGGGCCGCAGGCGTGCGGGGCAGGCGCAAGGACACGGAGCCCGGCGGCAGCGCGGCGCAGGCGAGTCGCGCCAGGGCAAGCCGCGCCAGGGCAAGCCGCGCCAGGCGGGCGGCGCCACGCGGGCGGCGCCACGCGGGCGGCGCGCATGTGGGCGGCGCGCGGACGCGGAGCCGAGGGCAGGCATGCGGGCGAGCGCGGGTGCGGGTGGTCGCTGGACGGGCGCGCAGGCGCGGGCGCCGGACGGGCGCGCAGGCGCGCGGGGGCGTCGGTGGGTTAGGGGCGGGGTAGGGGGAGGCCGGCTTCCAGGTGGGCGAGGGCGGCGTCGAGGTGGGCCGGGGCGTCCAGGTCGCGGTTATTCACCCAGTCGGTCCAGACTCCCACCATGACGCCCATGATCGCGCCCGTGACGTTGCGGATGCCCGGGTCGTCGGCGGGGCGGCCCTCGCGGGCGGCGAGGCGTTCGCGGAGGGTGGTGGCGACGCCGGTGACGTTGTCGATGCTGGCCGCCCACAGCTCGGGCACCGTGAGCATGAGCACTTCCCGGTCGAGGCTGTCGGCGCGTTCCTGCGGCGTCTGGGCCTCGATCATGGCGCGCATGGCCATGCGGACGGCGCGTATGGGCGGCACCTCGGGCGGCACCTGGTCGAGGGCTTCCACGAAGGGCGGGAACTGGTCGACGATCACCAGGTCCTCCTTGGTGGCGAAGTAGCGGAAGACGGTGCTGGGCGCGACCTCCGCCGCCTCGGCGATCTGCTCGACCGTGGTGGCCGCGTAGCCCTGCTCGCGGAACAGCCGCAGCGCCTCCTTCTGGATCAGCGCTCTCGTCTTGGCCTTCTTCCGCTCGCGCAGGCCCGGTCGGTCACTCATGTCTCCGCATTCTGGGGGGTCCGGGGGCTCGCGTCCACTTTAGAGGAGAACGCTTTCAAAAGCTATGCAACTATCTTTTGAGAGTCTACTCTCAAAAGCATGCGACTTCCTACGTCACGCGATCCGCGTTGCCCCTTCGACCCGCCCGCCGAGCTGCGCGGCCTGCCGCCGATGAGCCGGCTGGAGTTCGCCGACGGGCACCTGGGCTGGCTGGCCACCACCGCCGAGGCCGCCAGGACGGTGCTCGGCGACCGGAGGTTCAGCGCGCGCCGGGAGCTCAAGCACGCCCCCGTACGGTTCACCACGCCCGGCGAGACGGGCCGGCCCGCGCCCCCGGGGTTCTTCGGCGCCATGGACCCGCCCGAGCACACGCGCTACCGCCGCCTGCTCATCGGCCAGTTCACGGTGCGCCGGATGCGCCTGCTGGAGCCGCGGATCGAGCGCATCGCCGCCGACCACCTCGACGCCATGGCCGCGGCGGGCCCGCCGGTGGACCTGGTGAGCGCCTACGCGTTGCCGATCCCGTCGATGGTCATCTGCGAGCTGCTGGGCGTCCCGTACGAGGATCACGAGTTCTTCCAGGACCGCAGCCTGCGGCTCGTCGCGGCGGGCGGCGACGTGGCGCGGGCGACCGCGGACCTGGCGGCGTACCTGGGCGAGCTGGTGGGGCGCAAGCGGGCCGTGCCGGGCGACGACCTGATCAGCGGGCTGACCGCCGACCTCACGGACGAGGAGCTGGTCAACGTGGCGATGATCCTGCTCGTCGCCGGCCACGAGACCACCGCGAACATGCTGGCACTCGGCGTCTTCGCGCTGCTGGAGACCGGGACGCCGTACGAGGAGGGCGCGGTCGAGGAGCTGCTGCGCTGGTTGTCGATCGTGCAGCTCGGCGCCCCGAGCCGGGCCGCGACGCAGGACGTGGAGGTGGCGGGCACGCTGGTGCGCGCGGGCGAGACGGTCGCGCTGTCGCTGCCCGTCGTCAACCGGGATCCGGCCGTGTTCGAGCGTCCGGACGTGCTCGCCCGCCCGTACGGAGGCCCGCAGGCACCTGTCGTTCGGGCACGGCGTGCACCAGTGCCTCGGCCAGCAGCTCGCCAGGATCGAGCTGCGCATCGGCTACGGCGCGCTGTTCGAGCGCTTCCCCGGGCTGCGGCTGGCCGTCCCGCCGGATCAGGTGCCGCTCAAGCAGGACGGCGCCGTGTACGGGGTCGCCTGCCTGCCCGTGACCTGGGGCTGATCACAGGATGGCGAGCGGGGTGAGCGGGCTGACGGTGCCGCCCTCGATTCAGAGGATGGCGAGCGGGGTGAGCGGGCTGCCGGTGCCGCCCTCGATGCGCAACGGCGCCGCCACGAACACGAACTCCGTCCGCCCCGCCGCCGACAGGGCCGCCGCCAGCTCCTCCAGCAGCAGCATCTCGATCAGGTGGATGCCGTGCCGGTGCAGCAGCAGGAGGTGCAGGTCGTCCTCGATCGGCTCGTCGGCCAGGCCGCGCTCGTTGAGCCCGCCGATGGCGGCGTTGTCCGAGGCGACGGCCGCCACGTCGTGGGCCGCCAGCCACCGCCCCGCCTCCGCTGACAGCCCGGGCTGGCCGGACCAGTACTCCTCGCGCGAGCGTTCCCACACCACCGGCCAGCCCGTACGGACGACCGCCACGTCCCCGGCCCGCGGCACCGCGATCTCCGCCAGCAGCCCGGCGGGGATCCGGTGGCCCGCGGGCAGGTGGTCGAGGCCGAGCCGGCGCGGCACGTCGTACAGCACTCCCCTGGCCACCACCCCGCCCACGTGCTCGATGCCGCATCGCGTCGCCCCGTACGAGCGCACCCTGGCGGCCGGATGGCCGTTGAACAACTCGTCACCCGACCACATGTGGCACAGCGCGTCCATGTGCGTGGTGGTGCCGTGGCCGGTGACGACCAGGGCGTCGTCCGCGACGCGCAGGCCCGCGCCGATCGGCCGGGCGCCGGCCGCGTAGTCGCCGCCGTCCACGGACATGAAGTGCTGCGGCAGCGGCCGGCCCGGCAGGTGCGGCACCGTGCCGGGGGCGGGCGAGGAGGTGGCGCCCCTGATCGGCATGGCCAGGCTCAGCACCTCGCCGGTGACGGCGCTGCGCAGGGCGGCGAGGACGGTGGCCGGGGTGAGGAGGTTCAGGGTGCCGCGCTGATCGTCTGGGCCGAATCGTCCCCAGTTGTTAGGCTCGGTGACCAAGTAAGCGCTCCCTTTCTCTGCGGAGGTCTGATGCACTGCGATCCGCGCTTCTCCCGCGTACGCGAGGTCTTCGAGCGGCATTTCGCCGACGGCGAGGAGCTGGGCGCGGCCTTCGCCGTCTACCTCGACGGCGAGCTGGTCGTGGACCTGTGGGGCGGCGTCGCCGACCGGCACACCGGGCGGCCCTGGGAACGCGACACCCCCGTCTTCGCCTACTCCTGCACCAAGGCGGTCACGGCGGCCGTGCTGCTGCAGCTCGCCGAGCGGGGGCTGGTGGACGTGACGGCGCCGGTCGCCGAGGTGTGGCCCGAGTTCGCGGCGAACGGCAAGGCGGGCATCACCGTCGAGCACGTGCTGACCCACCAGGCCGGGCTGCCGGCGCTGGAGGAGCCGGTGCCGGTGGAGGAGTTCGAGGACCAGCCGGCCATCGCGGCCCGGCTCGCCCGGCAGGCGCCGCTGTGGGAGCCGGGGACGGCGCACGGGTACCACGCGCTGACGTACGGGTTCCTGGTCGGCGAGGTGGTCAGGCGGGTGACGGGCAAGTCGGTGGGCGAGCTGGTGTCGGCCGAGATCGCGGGGCCGCTGGGGCTGGAGCTGTGGGTGGGGGCGCCGGACCCGGTGATCGAGCGTACGGCGCGGCTCACGGCCGGCGAGCGCGGCCGGCTGGTCACCACCGAGACCCCGCCCCCCGGCGCACAGCCGGACGGCGAGATGGCGGACGGTGCGGCGGCGGACGGTGCGGTGGCGGACGGTGCGGCGGCGGGCGGGCCTGAGCGGACCACGGAGGCCGTCGCCGAGATGACCAGGCTGGCGCTCGACCCCGGCAGCCTGATGAACCGGGCGCTCGGCAACCCCGCCATGAACCTCCTCAAGGGCGGCGCGAACAACCCGGTGATCCTGCGCGCGGGCTGGCCGGCGGCCGGGATGGTCACGACCGCACGCGGGCTGGCCGGGTTCTACCGCGCGCTGATCGCCGGCGAGATCCTGCGCCCCGAAACCCTTCAGGACGCGCTGCGGCCCCGGGTGAAGGGCCCCGACCGGACGCTCTATCTCGGCACGTCGTTCGGCCTCGGGTTCATGCGGCCGTCGATGACCTTCATGGTGCGCTCGCCGAGCGCGTTCGGCCATTCGGGGGCGGGCGGCTCCATCGGGGTCGGCGACCCGGAGCGGGGCCTCGCCATCGCGTACGTCATGAACAAGATGGCCAGCGCGATCTCCGGCAACCTGCGCGGGCACCGCCTGCTGCAGGCCGTCTACGACTCGTTGTGAGCGCATGGCCGTTCAGTGCATGGTCACGCCGCCGCTCACCGACAGGGTCTGCCCGGTGATGTACGCGGCGCGTTCCGTGCACAGGTAGGCGACGAGCCCGGCGACGTCGGCGGGCGTGCCGAGGCGGCGCAGCGGGATGGCCCGCGCGATCCGCTCCACCAGGCCCGGCTCCGCGTCGGAGATCCGGCGGAGCATGGGGGTGTCGGTGGGGCCGGGGCAGACGACGTTGGAGGTGACGTTCGCCCGGGCGGCCTCGCGGGCGAGCGTCTTGGCCAGCCCGAACAGCCCGGCCTTCGTCGCCGCGTACGCCCCCTCGCCGCCGGACCCGGCCCTGGCCCCGTCGGAGGAGACGAACACCAGCCGCCCCCACCCCTTGGCCATCATGCCGGGCAGGAGCAGCTTGGTCAGCAGCATCGGGCCGCGCAGGTTGACCTGCCACATCAGGTCCCAGCCAGCGGGGTCGCTCTCGGTGAACGGCTCCACGATCGCCACCCCGGCGTTGTGCACCAGGATGTCCGCCGCGCCCACCTCGTCGGCGAACGCCTGCACGGAGGCCGGCGAGGTCAGGTCCACGTGCAGCGCGGGTTGCCGGGCGTTCGTGAGGTCGACGTCGGCGGTCACGACCTCGGCGCCGAGCGCGGCCAGGTCGGTGGCGATGGCCGTGCCGATCGCGCCCGCGCCTCCGGTGACCACCGCGACGCGCCCGTCCAGGCGCAGCCCGTCCATCATCGTTTCCACGCCTCGACCAGGTCGGCGGTGGTGGCGCGGGTGGCGAGCAGGCTGATCGTGTGTTTCAGTACGGCGCGCGCGTACTCCTCGGGGATGCCGGCGACCGCGTCCGTGACCACGGTGACGCGGTAGCCGAGGTTCACCGCCTCCAGGGCCAGGCCGGGGATGCCGAGGTTGAGCGAGACGCCGGCCGCGACGACGGACGTGACGCCGAGCGAGCGCAGCGTCATGTCGAGCGAGGTGCCGGTGAACGGCGAGAACCCGTGGTGGCGCCGGCTCTCCAGGTCCGTCTCCTCGCGCAGCTCGGGGAGCACGTCGGTGGCGGGCGTGCCGTCCAGCATGTGGTGCGGGTCCTTGAGCAGGGAGACGATGAACGGGCAGTTGGCGGTGTGGGAGCCGGCCCGGTCGGGGCGGAACGCGGCCGTGCAGTGGATCACCGGGTGGCCGGCCTGGCGGGCCGCCTGGAGCAGGCGGATGGCGTTGGGGACGACGTCGTGGCGGGCGCACGCCTCCACCAGGTCCGGAAATTTCGTGAGATGGCCGACCACGCCCCGCTGCATCTCCATGACCAGCACCGCCACGCGCTCCACCGGCGACCTCCACGCTTCTTAGCCGAGCGCTTGCTTGGTATCCGGCACAGCATAACACCCGCTGAAATCCCCCGCCCCGTGACAACCGGAACCCCGGATGAGACCGTCGGAACCAGGACGGCTGCCACATGGGGGTACGACTTGGTCCCTGGTTACCGTGAGGTGCGCCAGCTCGGCGCCGGGCGCACCGGTCGGGTGTTCCTCGCCACCTACCAGCCGACCGGCGCGTACGTGGCGATCAAATACCTGAACGCCACCCTGCGCAGGGACGCCGAGTTCATGGACCGCTTCCGGGCCGACACCCCGCACCTCGTCGAGATCGACGACCCGAACGTGGTCCGCCTGTACGAGTACGTCGAGACCCCCGCCAGGGCCGCCGTGGTCATGGAGCTGGTGGACGGCGTCCCGCTGCGCACGCTGCTGGCCGAGCACGGCCCGATCACCCCCGAGGCGGCGCTGGCCGTGCTCAAGAGCACCCTGCTGGCCCTGGCCGCCGCCCACGAGCGCGGCGTCCCGCACCGGGACGTCACCCCCGGCAACCTCCTCGTCCAGGCCGACGGCGGCACCAAGCTGGGCGACTTCGGCGTCGTCGTGCACGCCGAGGAGCCGGGCGTGCCCGCGGGCACCCCGCCGTACATGGCGCCCGAGCTGTGGACGCTGGGGCGGGCCGGGCCGCCGGCGGACCTGTACGCGGCGGCGTGCGTGCTGTTCGAGGCCGTCCGGGGCCGGCCGCCGTACGTCGTGCCACCCAAGGGCGGCGGGGACAGCTCACCGCGCCCGCTCGACCGGGACGGCGGGGAGGCAGCGTCCGAGGTGCTCGGGTTGCGGCGCAAGCACCTGGAGGAGCCGGTGCCGCTGGAGGTCGTGCCCGACGCCCTGCGCGACCTGCTCAGACGCGGCCTGGCCAAGGACCCGGCCGGCAGGTACGCCTCCGCCCGGCAGTTCGCCGCCGCGCTGGAGCAGGACGCCGCCGCCGGCTACGGCCCCGACTGGGAGAAACGCGGCCGGCGGCACCTGGCGGAGCAGGCCACGCTGCTCGCCCTGCGCTTCCCCCTGGCCAGGACCGACAGCCGCACGTCCCTCACGACCGGCCTTCGCGAGCGGGTGCCCCGCCTGCCGCCCCAGCTCTGGGTGGCGGGCGCGACCGTCGTGGCGGCGCTGCTCGCGATCCTGCTGTCCGGCGGCCACCTCCCGGAAGGCCCCGGCACCATCCTCATGCCGCCTCCCAGAGCCCAGAATGAAACGCGGACCGAGGCCGGCACGGAGACCCGCTCCCCCCAGTCGCCCACGCCCGCCACCCGGGCGCCGAGCCCGCCCGCCACCACCCCTCCGCCCGCCACCGCCGCGCCTCCCCCGCCCACCGCTCAGGGCGGCACCTCCGTGCCGCTCCCCGCCGTCCGCGCCGCCGGCATCTCCGGCTGGAACGGCACCACGGGCTCGATCACCGTCACCGTGGACGGGACGGGGCCCGTGCGGCTGCTGATCGCGTACACCCGGCGGGACGACGACGGCGACGCCGCCAGGACGCTCCGCCGGGAGACCCGCACGCTGCGGGGGCGCACCTCGTACACGAGCGCCGTCGCCTACTCGCCGGGCGAGGTGGCGTGCGGCGAGCGGGCGCACCTCGGCCTCCTGGTGATGACGGAGCCGGCGGCGGCGAACGGGCCTCAGGTGAGCGAGGCCACCCTGAACGGCCCCGCCTGCCCGCCTCCGCCCACCTCCCACTCCCCCGTCCCGACCCCTGAACCCTCCGCCTCGCCGACCACCACCCCCGAGCCGCCCTCCTCGAACGCCCCCATCGCACCCCCACCGACCTCGAACGCCCCGGCCATATGGTCCTCGGACACGCCGGTCGTACAGCTCTCCGGCGGCCCGTCTCTGACGTCGTCGCGTTGACCGGACCTCCTGCCGTCTGCGACGGGGTGACGCCCGGGGGGCGGGTCAGGAGGGCGGAGGGGGCGTGGCGGCGGCGACGAGGCGGGTGCCGAGCGCGCGCACGTGCTCGACGAGCTCGGGCGGCTCGTGCACCGTGAACGGGACGCCGAGCTGCGCCACCCACATGGCCAGATCGTCGAGGGAGTTCGACCCCGTGGTCAGGACGCAGGCGCCGGCACCGGCCGGCTCCACGACCGCGATCGTGGGCGGCATCCGGGCGGCCACGTCGCCCGCCGGCGCCCGCACCGTGAACCGGCCCCGGTAGCGGTACGGGTCGACGGAGATCCGTTCGGTGATGTAGCGGACGAGGTCGCCGCTGGGCGGCTCGCGGGGGGCGAAGCGCGGCCCGTTCGGGGTGCGCAGGCGCAGCCGGTCCACCCGGAACGTGCGCCAGTCGCCGCGGCCGGTGTCCCACGCGACCAGGTACCAGCGGCGGCCCGAGCTGACCAGCCGGTACGGCTCGGCCGTGCGCCGGTCCTCGGTGCCGTCGTGGGCGCGGTAGTCGAAGCGCAGGCTCTCCCTGTCGCGCACGGCGGCGGCGATGGCGGTGAGCGCGGCCGGGTCGACGGCCGTGGCCTGGGCGGTCAGCGGCACCGTGGCCGAGCGCAGGCTGCCGACGCGGTGCCGGAGCCGGGACGGGAGGACCCGTTCCAGCTTGGCGAGGGCGCGGAGCGCGGTCTCCCCGATGCCCGCCACGCCGGAGACGGCGGCGGTGCCCAGCCCGATCGCGACGGCGACGGCCTCGTCGTCGTCGAGCAGCAGCGGCGGCAGCCCGGAGCCGGCGCCGAGGCGGTAGCCGGGCACGCCGGCGGTGGCCTCCACGGTGTAGCCGAGCTCGCGCAGCCGGTCGATGTCGCGGCGGACGGTGCGGGGCGAGACGCCGAGCCGTTCGGCCAGCTCCGTGCCCGGCCAGTCCTTGGGGGTCTGCAGCAGCGACAGCAGGCGCAGCAGCCGTGCCGAGGTCTCCAGCATGGCGTTCATCCTAGGACAGAAACTGACCTAACCGGGTTCTACCGTTGCCTACATGCACGACAACGAGAGCATTCACCCGTACCGGATCGACATCCCGCAGGCGCAGCTGGACGACCTGCACCGGCGGCTCGCGGCGACCCGCTGGCCGGACGAGCTGCCCGGCGTGGGCTGGTCCTACGGGATCCCCGTCGGCTACATGAAGAAGCTGGCCGAGTACTGGCGGACCGGGTTCGACTGGCGGGCCGCCGAGGCGCGGCTCAACGCGTTCCCGCAGTTCACCACCCGCATCGACGGGCAGAACATCCACTTCGTGCACGCCCGCTCGCCCGAGCCCGACGCGCTGCCGCTGATCATCACGCACGGCTGGCCCGGCTCGGTCGCCGAGTTCATGAAGGTCATCGGCCCGCTCACCGACCCGGCGGCGCACGGCGGCGACCCCGCCGACGCCTTCCACGTCGTCGCGCCGTCCATCCCCGGCTTCGGCTTCTCCGGCCCCACCACCGAGACCGGCTGGAACCTGGAGCGGGTCAGCCGCGCCTGGGCGGAGCTCATGGACCGGCTCGGCTACCCGCGCTACGGCGCGCAGGGCGGCGACAGCGGCTCCGTCATCTCGCCGCTGCTCGGCCGCGTCGCGCCGGACAACGTCGTCGGCGTGCACGTCAACGGCATGCTCGGGTTCCCCGGCGGCGACCCGGCCGAGTTCGAGGGGCTGACCCCCGCCGAGCTCGCCCGGCTCGGCCAGTTCCAGGACCAGGACCGGGCCGGGTACGCGATCATGCAGGCGACGCGGCCCCAGACGCTCGCGTTCGGGCTGCACGACTCGCCGGCGGGGCAGCTCGCGTGGATCGCGGAGAAGTTCAAGGAATGGACGGACCCCGCCTGCGACCTGCCCGAGGACGCCGTGGACCTCGACCAGCTGCTCACCGACGTCAGCATCTACTGGTTCACCGAGACCGCCGCCTCGTCCGCCCGGCTCTACAAGGAGGGGCAGCAGAGCTGGGGGGCGAAGGTCGCGTACTCGGCGGTGCCGCACGGGGTCGCCGTGTTCCCCGGGGATGGCGGGGTGCGGCGGATCGCCGAGCGGGAGCATCACGTCACGCACTGGTCGGAGTTCCCGCGCGGCGGGCACTTCGCCGCGATGGAGGCTCCCGACCTGCTCATCGAGGACGTCCGCACCTTCTTCCGCCCCCTCCGGTGACCGCCGCCGACCAGGGCTGAGGTCGTTCCGGGTTGAAGGGGCCGGCGCTCGCGCACGGCGAGGCGGCCGGCCGCGCGGCAGCAGGCGCCCCGCGACACGCGGGCGCGGCGGCCGGCCCGGCAGGCGACCCCGCGCCAGGCGCGGCGTGGCGGGCGGCCGACCGGGTGCGGGCGGCGGGTGGCCGGGGGCGCGGCGTGGCGGGCGCGGGAGGCCGTGCAGTGGCGGTGGCGCGGCGTGGCGGGCGAGTGCGGAGGTGGGTGGGGGTTGTCGGGGTACCAAGCGTGCGCTAGCTTGGCAGCGATGAGCGCTGACACCTCCCCCTACTGGGCCGCCTGCCGGCGTGGCGAGCTGGTCATCCAGCGGTGTACGGCCTGCGACCGCCGCATCCACCTCCCCGAGCCGGCCTGCCCCTGGTGCGGAGGCCGGGAGCTGGTCTTCGAGCCGGCCTCCGGTGACGGCGAGGTGCACACGTACACGATCGTGCACCGCTCCTTCGCCCCCGCCTACCGCGGGCGCGAGCCGTACGTGATGGCCTGGGTGGACCTGCCTGAGGGGGTGCGGGCGTTCGGGCATGTGGTGGGGTGCGCGCCCGATCAGGTGCGGATCGGCCTGCCGGTACGGGTGACGTTCCGGGACGACCTGCCCCATTGGAGGCCGCGTGAAGCTGGGTAACGTGCTGATTCCGGTCGCCGATCTGGATGAGGCGATCGCGTTCTACGGGCTGCCGGTGAAGTTCCGCGACGGTGACCGGTTCGCCGCGCTCGACGGGGGCGGGGTGACGGTGGCGCTGGCCGGCCCGGCCGAGCACGTCACGGACGGGGCCGCGCCGTCGTACAAGGTGGAGGACGTGGAGCGGGCGGTGCGCGAGCTGGCGGCACGCGGTGCCGGGATCGTGCGGGCGCCCGAGGCGGGGCCGCACGAGAGGCGGGCCGTGCTGCGCGACCCCTCAGGGAACGTCTTCGTGCTGTATTCGCCCCTCTGACCGGACCGAACCCCACGCCCCGAGCCCCAAGGGAAGGCAGCCCCCATGGCCAGATCACCCTACGGCAACTACGGCCACGCGATCCTGACCGCCGGAGCGCTGCGTACGCCCGGCCGGGTCGCGCTGACGTACTGCGGCGAGCAGAGCTTCACCTACGACGAGCTGAACAGGAACGTCAACCGCCGCGCCCACGCCCTGCTCGCCGCCGGGATCGCGCCGGGCGCGCGGGTGGCGGCGCTGCTGAACGAGACGTTGCGGGTGGCCGAGGTCTACCTGGCGCAGGCCAAGATCGGGGCGGTCACGGCGGCGCTGAACCCGTACTGGCCGGCCGAGACGCTGCGGGACGTGGTGGCGGCGGCGCGGTGCACGGCGTTCGTGTACGACGCGACGGTGGAGAAGGTGGTCGAGCAGATCAGGCCGTCGCTGCCGGAGGTGACGGCCTGGATCCACGTACGGGACCTGGAGGGCGGCTCCGACGAGGAGCCGCCGCTGGGCGCCTTCCACGACGACCCGCTGGCGCTGTACTTCACGTCGGGGACGACCGGCCTGCCCAAGGCGGTCGTGCACACGCACGCGTCGTCGCTGGCCACGGCGCAGATCTGGCTGGACGTGCCGCGCGGCCCCGACTCGGTGTTCGGGACGGGCGCGATCATCTGGGGCATCGGCTTCCCCGCCATCGCCGGACCCGCGCTCTACGCGGGGATGCGGCTGGTGCTGGAGCAGGACTGGGGGCCGGCGAACTTCCTGCGGGTCGTCCCGCGCGAACGGGTCACGCACGTGTCGCAGATCCCCTCGTTCTACTCGGCGCTGCTGGCCTCGCCCGACCACGAGGGCGTGGACCTGTCGTCCATCGAGGTGATCATGCTGGGTGGTGAGCCGCTGACCGCGACCATGCTGGACCGGATCAAGGCCCGGCTGCCACAGGCCGGCGTGTACTCCTACTACGGGCAGACGGAGGCGCCGTACACCTGCATGGGCCGGGTGGACGACGGCTCCACCCCGCTCGGCTCCTCGGGCCGGGCCCGCACCGGGAACGCGGTGCGCGTCACCGGCCCGCACGGCGAGCCGGTCGTCGACACGGTCGGCGAGATCAACCTGGCGGGGCCGCACCGGATGGCCGAGTACGACGGGCTGCCCGACAGGACGGCCGAGGTGCTGCGCGGCGAGTGGTACGTGGGCGGCGACCTCGGGACCCTCTCCGCCGACGGCGTGCTGCGCGTGCTCGGCCGGCGCGAGGACGCGATCATCAAGGGCGGGATCTGGACCCAGCCCTCCGTGATCGAGGAGGCGGCCTCCGCCCTGGACGGCGTCGCCGAGGCAGGCGCGACCGGGGTGCCCGAGGGGGCGGCGGAGCAGGAGGTGCTGCTGGCCGTGGTGCCCAGGGCCGGGCACACCCTCGACGCCTCCAAGCTGGCCCTGGCCCTGGCGGACCTCCTCCCCGCGCACCAGCGTCCCGACCACATCGTGGTCGCCGAGGAGCTGCCGCACTCGCAGGACGCCTCCGGCGGGCCGGGCAAGCTGCTGCGCAGGAAGCTCCGCGAGCTGCTGCCGTGACCGCCGGCCCGTACGAGCACGAGGTCAAGGCGCTGCTCGCGCAGGCCGGGGTGCCGGTGCCGCGCGGGGTCGTGGTGCGCGGGGATGATTTCGGGGCGGCGCGGGAGCTGGCCGGGCCGCTGGTGCTGAAGGCGTTCGGGCCGGGGCTGACGCACAAGTCCGAGGCCGGGGCGGTCGTGCTGGGGCTGGCGTACGAGGAGCTGCCCGACGCGGCGGCCCGGATGCGGGCCCGGCTGGAGCCCGCCGGGTTCCTGGTCGAGGAGCAGGCCGAGGCCGGGGTCGAGCTGATCGTGGGGCTGGTGCGGGACCCGGCGTTCGGCCCCGTGCTGCTCGCCGGCCTGGGCGGGGTGTGGACGGAGGCGCTGCGCGACACGGCGCTGCTGCTCTGCCCGATCACGGAGCGGGACGCGCGGCGGGCGCTGGCGTCCCTGCGCGGGGCGCCGCTGCTGGACGGGTGGCGCGGCGGGCCGCCCGTGGACGTGGACGCGGTCGTCAAGCTGCTGATGGCGGTGGGCGGGGCCGGGGGGTTGTGGGAACGGCTGGAGCTGGGCGAGTTCGAGCTGAACCCGGTCATCGCGGGCCCGTCGGGCGTGATCGCGGTGGACGCCCGACACCTCCCCGCCGACCGCACGACCAGCTCCCCGACGCGGCCGGTGGAGCGGGCGGGCGGCTTTCTGCGGCTTTTCGAGCCGAAGGCGGTGGCCGTCGTCGGGGCGTCCACGTCGCGGCCGAACTTCGGGAACATGTTCCTCGGCTTCTACCGCGACGCCGGCGTGCCGCTGGTGGCCGTGCACCCCACCGCCACGGAGGTCGCCGGGGTGCCCGCCGTGCCGTCGCTCGCGCACGCGGACGTGGACTACGCCCTGGTCGCCGTGCCCGCCGAGCGGTGCGCCGAGGTGGTGCGGCAGGCGCGGGCGGTGCCGTTCACGCAGGTGATGAGCGGCGGGTTCGGCGAGGCGGGGCGGCCGGACCTGGAGGCGGAGCTGGCCGCGGCGGCGCGGGCGGCGGGGACGCGGCTGCTCGGCCCCAACTGCATGGGCGTGTACTGCCCGAAGGGGCGCCAGACGTTCGTCGGCGGCGGGCTGGGCCCGCCGGGGACGGTGGCGCTGATCTCCCAGAGCGGCGGCCTGGCCGGCGAGGTGATCAAGGTCGGGGAGCGGCGGGGGCTGGCGTTCAGCCGGGTCGTCACCGTCGGGAACGCCGCCGACGTCACCCCCGCCGAGCTGCTGCGCTGGCTGGCGCGCGACGACGAGACGCGGGCGGTCGGGCTGTACCTGGAGGACCCGAGAGACGGCCGGGAGCTGTACGAGGCGCTGCGTGACCTCGGCAAGCCCGTCGTGCTGCTGGTCGGCGGGCGCAGCGGGCAGGGGCAGCGGGCGGCGGCCTCCCACACCGGCGGCATGGTGAGCGACCGGCGCATCTGGGAGGCGGTGGCCGAGCAGACGGGGGCGACGCTGGTGTCCGGGCAGGACGACCTGATCGGGGTCCTGGCCTACTTCCATACGCACGGCTCGCGAGGCCCCGGTGGGGAGCAGGTGCTGGTGGTGGGGCCGAGCGGGGGTGCGAGCGTGCTGGCCGCGGACGCGTTCGACCGGGCCGGGGTGCGGCTCGATCCGCTGCCGGCCGGCCGCCTGGACGCGTTGCGCGCGCTCGGGGTGGTGGCGGCGGGCAACCCGCTGGAGGTGCCGGTGGGGCCGCTGGGCAGGGCCGGGCTGGTGGCCGACGTGATCGACGTGCTCGCGGGTCCACACCAGGACGTGGTGACGGGTCCGCACGGGGGTGTGGCGGCCGGGCCGTACCGAGATGTGGTGGCGCATGTGAACGTGCAGGCGTTCTTCACGTACGGGACCGCCCCCGAGCCCCTGTACGCCTACGCGCGCGCCCTCGCGGACGCCCAGGCCGCGCGCCCGAGCCTGCGGATCACCCTGGTGACCAGGAACGGCGAGTGCGCCCCCGCGGGCGTGGTGGACGAGGTGGACCGGATCGCGGCGGCGGCGGGCATTCCCGTCTACCGCACCATGGAGGCGGCCGCCGTGGCCGTCGCGGCAGGAGGACGCTATGGGGCTGCTTGACGGCAAGGTGGCGCTGATCACGGGCGGGGCGCGGGGCATGGGGGCGGCGCACGTGCGGCTGTTCCTGGAGGAGGGCGCGCGGGTGGTGTTCGGGGACGTGCTGGACGAGGAGGGCAAGGCGCTGGCGGAGGAGACGGGCGCCACGTACCTGCGGCACGACGTGACGAGCCCCGAGGAGTGGGAGCGGGCCGTGGGGACGGCCGTGGAGCAGTACGGCAAGCTGGACGTTCTGGTGAACAACGCCGGGATCCTGAAATTTCGCCGCATTCAGGAAATGTCGCTGGAGGACTTCGACCGGGTGATCGGCGTGAACCTCAAGGGCACCTGGCTGGGCATCAAGGCCGTCATCGAGCCCATGAAGGCGGCCGGGCGCGGCTCGATCGTGAACATCTCCTCCATCGAGGGCTACGTCGGCGCCGAGGGGTTGTCGGCGTACTCGGCGTCGAAGTTCGGCGTCCGGGGGGTCACGAAGTCGGCGGCGCGGGAGCTGGCCAGGTTCAAGATCAGGGTGAACTCGGTGCACCCGGGCGCGATCAACACCGCCATGGCCCTCGACCCGGACATCGCGCGCGAGGTCGACGCGGAGGCGTTCGTGAAGTCGATGGTGATCAAGCGCTTCGCCAAGCCGGTGGAGGTCTCCCATGTGGTGGCGTTCCTGGCCTCGGACCGGGCGAGCTACTGCACGGGCAGCGAGGTCACGGTGGACGGGGGCCTGCTGACCGGCGCAGGATACTGAGACCTCACCTCAAGGTAGATCTTTTAGGGTTAAACCACGTAGCCCCGGACATTTCTGGCAACATCTCTGACCTGCGGTTTCCAACCCGGAAGAGGCCCCACCTCTCCGGGGGACGGTCTTGAGCTGGGGTTACGGCTTGGTAACCTCACTGAGCACGGAAGACGACAGGCCACCGGTTTTGTCACACCAGTCCCGGGTTCCCCTCCTTACCCAGTGCTGCGTGGACAAACCCGGTCTTGCCCGGAAGGTGCCCCCATACTTCCATGACGCCAGAGATCCAGAAGTACATCGAACTGCTCGAGAGCCAGCTCGGGTATGCGGAGAAGTCCGGGTCGTACACCAAGTTCGGCGACTGGTACGGCAAGAACGTCGAGTTCGACGCCGACTACAGCTCCGCGCCGTGGTGCGACATGTACCTCTCGTGGGCCGCGCACAAGCTCGGCTACGAGGACTGGATCGGGCAGTTCGCGTGGACGGTGGCGCACGCGAAGTGGTTCAAGGAGCAGGGGGCGTGGGGCAAGACGCCCAAGCCCGGCGCGTTCGTCTTCTACGACTGGAGCGGCTCCAACGACATCGACAACATCGACCACGTCGGCATCGTGACGAAGGTCGAGGGCGACACGATCCACACCATCGAGGGCAACATCGACGGTGGCGTCGCCAAGCGCAAGGAACGTGACACGAGCAAGGTGGTCGGCTACGGCTACCCCGACCGGGTCAAGGAGCGCCTCGACGCGGCCGCCGCGAAGAAGGCCAGGAAGCAGGCCGGCCAGGATGGCACGATCCAGCTCGGCGAGGAGTCGCTCGCCTCGATGATCCCCCGGGGCGACACCGGGCGTTCCGCCCAGGTCCCCCTCGACGGGGGCCGGATCCAGTCGCAGGACCCCGGCCGGGCGCAGACGCCGTCCACGGGGCAGGTCGAGGGCCAGACCCCGGCCGAGGCCCAGGGCCGCGCGGACCGACAGACCTCCCCCTCCACGCAGACCGGACGCTCCGACTCCACCCTGACCGGCCGCTCCGGCGCCACCTCGGACGCCGCGCCGCAGCAGCAGGCGGCCACCGCGCCCCGCGCCGGCTCGACCTCGGCTCCGCGCCCGGCCGCCACCCAGCAGAGCCCGCAGACCGGCGCCTCCCCCGCGCCCGGCACGGTCAAGAAGGGCAAGCACGCCAAGCCCGCCACGGCCGACACCGAGGCGGCCACCGCCGAGCCGCTCCCGGCCCACGGCGACGCCTCCGCCACCGGCCCGCTGCCCGCCATCAACTCGCCGACGCTGATCGGCTCGGCCCTGGTCGCCGCGCTCGCGCTGCTCGCCGTGGCCAAGACCCGCCGCCTGCGCCTGAGCACGGCCGGCGCGACCGCCGGCAAGCCGGCGCGACCGTCCCGCGCCAAGGGCCGCCGCCGCCGTCGCGGGCCCGCCCCGGTGACCGCCACCGCCAAGACGGCCGTGGAGCTCCAGGAGAGCGCCGACCGCCTGGCCACCGCGGCCGCCCTGCGCTCCCTCACCGCCGCGAACGCCGCTTCGGACGTCCTGGCCTCGGCGACCGCCTCGAACCTCCGTCACGGGGTCCGGGCGGGCGGCGCCCGGCACCGCAAGCTCCCGTTCGAGACCAGGCCGTTCGACCTGTCCACGGACGCGCCCCGCCACCACACCCACGAGCGCCCCACCCACGAGCACCACCCGCACGAGCGCCCGGCCCACGAGCACCCGGCCCACGAGCACCACGGGTCGGAGCACCACGCGGGCGGCCGCCACACCGCCGGGCACCACGAGCCGCGCCGCCGCACCCCCGGCCACCGCCGCCGCCCCGCCTCCGAAGCCGCGTTCACCTTCGAGACCCCGTTCACCTCCGAGGCCGCGTTCACCTCCGAAGCCGCGTTCACCTCCGAGGCCGCGTTCACCCCCGCCTTCGACAGCGAGCCCTACGAGCCGGACCTCGACCTGAGCCGCTTCGCGTTCACCGAGCACACGGGCCCGCTGGAGCGCATCACGTTCACCGACGAGACGGGCCCGGTGGAGGTCGTGCTCGACACGGGCCCGCTGCGGCGCGTCGTGGACACCGGCCCGTTCGAGCGGATCGTCATCCCGGGCGCGAGCAGCGCGTTCGACGCGTTCAGCCCGCCGCGCCGCAGGGGCGGCGGCGACGGCACGACCGCGCCCGACCCCCGCGCCTACCGGGGCAGGCGCAGGCGCGCCGCCATCGCCGCCGCCGAGGAGCACGCCGGGTTCGCGCCCGACCTGCCCCTCAGGGGCCGCCGCCATCGCCGCACGCGTACGGACGACGAGCACCGCCTGGTCGGCGGGGCCGCCACCGCGCCTGACCGGAAGGCGGGGAACTCCGCCCGCACGATCACCGTTGACCCGCTGTAGCGGAAGACCGATACGCGCAGATTGGGGTCACTTGTCGCCAGCCGTCCTCCGTGCCCTCCTCACCGGCGTGGCCGTCCTCCTGGCGGCGGGATGCGGCGCCACCGCGTCCCCGCAGCGGCGACCGGCCGACACCGTCCCCACCCGGACGGCGCAACGGGACCAGAGCACGCAGGACCACGCCGAGATCTGCGTCGAGGACCGGACGCGGGTCAGGACGGAGGACCAGCGCTGCGACGATCGGCAGCGCGGCCACTCCTGGTACTACGTGCCCCTGTCCGCGACGGTCCCCGCGATCGGGCGGAAGGCGGCCTCCGGCCTGCCCTACGCGCCGCCCGGGCGGGCGTACCGGGCGGTGCGGAAGGGCGGCAGCGGGCAGGGCGTGCTCATCGTCGACGACCGGGACCGCGTCGAGATCTGCGTCCAGGTCTCCACCCGCGTCCGCGTGCCGGACGAGCGGTGCGAGGACCTGCTCGACGGCTACGCGTGGTACTACCTGGTGATCGACCGGCGGATCCCGGCCGTGGGCAAGCGCGCCGAGCGCGGTTCGTACCTGCCACCCAGGCAGCTGACGACGTATCGGGCGCGGCGCGACGGCGGCAAGGGCGGCACGGCGGCGATCCGGCCGGAGACGGACGAGCCGCGCCCCACGCCGACGCCCACGGCCACCGCCAAGAAGCCGTCCACCAGGGCGACCGCCCGCCCCACCCCGACGAGGCCGACCACGAGGCCGACGACGAAGCCGACCACGAAGCCGCGCGAGTGCCGCACGGTCAGGAGCGGCGGCAGGGCCACTACGCGCTGCTCGTGAGGCCGTACTCGGCGGCGAAGGCGGCCAGCCCCGCCACCGCGTCCCTGCTGCGCCGCCACGGCCGCACGATCAGCCGCTCCACCCCGAGCGCCGCCCAGCCGGCCACCTCGCCGGGCGAGGCCAGCTCGTACGCGTGCGCCGTCACCGGCACCCCGTCCCCCAGCCGGGCGAGGGCCGCCAGCCGCGGCTTGATCGATTCGAGGGTGTGCGGCATGCTGATCCACCCGTCGCACAGGGTGGCCGCGCGGCGCAGGGCGGCGGCCGACTCTCCGCCCGCGAGCACGGGCAGCCGCCGCTGCACCGGCTTGGGCTCGAAGGCGACCTCGGGAAAGGCGTAGAACCTGCCGGTGTGGGTGACCAGGGGCTCGCTCCAGAGCCGCCGGACCACCTCGATCGCCTCGTCCAGCCGCGCCCCCCTGGTCGCGAACGGCACGCCCGCCGCCTCCCACTCCCCCCGGTACCAGCCCGCGCCGACGCCGCAGACGGCCCGCCCGGAGGAGACGACGTCGAGGGTGGCGAACGCGCGGGCCGAGACAAACGGGTGGCGCAGCGCGAGGAGCTGCACGGCCGTGCCGAGCCGGACGCGGGTGGTGAAGGCGGCCAGCCAGCACAGGTACGCGGGCGCGTCGAACAGCGGCGTCTGCGGCTTGATCCCGGGGTCGGAGGTGCCCGGGTAGACGGCCAGGGACAGGTCCGTGGCGAAGACGAGGTGCTCGGGCAGCCACACCGACTCGAACCCCAGCTCGTCGGCCGCCACCGCCACGTCCTTCCAGGCGGCGGGGTGCAGGAGGCCGAGGGGGACGCCGAACTTCACGGGCGCCTCCCCACGATCGCGACCCGGAGGCGTTCGCGGTGGGCGGCGGTGGTGCTGTACGCCATGGACAGCGACCAGGCGCGTGCCAGCCAGAACCGCAGGTCCAGCTCCTCGGTGTAGCCGATGGCGCCGTGGACCTGCAGCGCGACCCGGGCGGCGAGCGTGGCTGCCTCGCCGGCGGCGGCCTTGGCGGCGCTCGCGTCCCGCTCGGCGGCATCTGTCTCCAGGGTCAGGGCGGCCCGGTACACCAGCGGCGCGGCGAACTCGACGGCCACGGCCACGTCGGCGAGCTGGTGCTTGACGGCCTGGAACGAGCCGATGGGCGCGCCGAACTGGGTGCGTACGCGCGCGTAGGCGACGGCGGTGGACAGCAGCTCCCTGGCGACCCCGACGAGCTGCGCGGCGGTGGCCACCGTGCCCCGCAGCAGCGCCGGGCCCACGGGCGCGGGCAAGGGCTCGGAGCGCGCGTAACGCACCTCGAACAGCGGCCGGGCCGGATCCACGCCGCGCCGGGGCTCCAGGAGCAGGTCGGGTCGGTGGACCACGCGGGCCGCGCCGTCCCTTACCACGATGAGCAGGTCGGCCAGGTCGGCGTCGGCCGCGTACGCCTGCCCCGGCGGCAGCACCCCGACGCACACCGCGCCGGAGGCCAGCTTGGGCACGCCGGCCAGCAGGGACGGCGCCACCACGGCGGTCTCCACGACCGGGCCGGGCAGGCAGGCGCGCCCGGTCTCCTCCAGGGCGGGCAGCACGTCCACGAGCGCGAGCCCGAGCCCGTCGGCCTCCTCGGGCAGCAGCAGCCCGAAGAACCCCAGGCCGGCGAGCTGGTCCCAGGAGGGCCTGCGTGCCGTCCGGAGCGCGGCGGGCGGGCAGTGCGTCCGCAGCACGTCCCGGACGGTCGCGGCCAGTGCGAGCTGGTCGTCGTCGAAGCCGAAGTTCATCGTGGCAACCCCAGGACGCGCTCGGCGACGATATTGCGCTGGATCTCGTTCGTGCCCGCGTAGATGGGCCCGGCCAGCGAGAACAGGAACCCGTCCAGCCAGCCCCCGGCCTGGTCGCCCAGCAGCTCCAGGGCGAGGGCGTGCATGCGCAGGTCCAGCTCGGACCAGAAGATCTTGCCCATGCTGACGGCGGCCCCGATCTCCTCGCCCGCCATGAGCCGGCGCGCCGTCCCGAACGTGTGGAGGCGGTACGCCTCCGCCTCGACCAGGCACCTGGCGGCCCGGTCGGCGAGGGCCGGGTCGGCGTCGCGGGCCAGCTCGGCGAGCCGGGCGGCGGTGGCCAGGAAGCGACCGGGGCTGCGCAGGGTCAGGCCGCGCTCGGAGGAGGTGGTGGCCATCGCGATCCGCCAGCCCTCGCCCGCCTCGCCGAGCACCATCGACTCGGGGGTGAACACGCCGTCGAAGCGCAGCTCGGCGAAGCCCGGCAGCCCGTCGAGCTGCGCGATCGGGCGGACGGCGACGTCGGTCATGGGGAACATGAAGTACGTCAGCCCCTTGTGCCGTGCGCCGGAGGTGCGGAACAGGCCGAACCCGTGGGTGGCGTAGGCGGCCCGCGAGCTCCACGTCTTGTGCCCGTACAGCCGCCAGCCGCCGGGGCAGGGCTCGGCGCGGGAGGTGATGGCGGCCAGGTCGCTGCCCGCCTCGGGCTCCGACCACGCCTGCGCCCACACGTCGTCGCCCCTCGCCATCCGGGGCAGCCAGCGCGCGCGCTGCTCGGGGGTGCCGTGACGCATGAGGGACGGGCCGAGCAGGAAGATGCCGTTCTGGGTGACGCGGGCGGGGCAGCCGGCGGCCCAGTACTCCTCCTCGAAGATCAGCCAGTCGATGAGGGAGGCGCCGCGCCCGCCGTACTCCTCGGGCCAGGAGACGACGGACAGCCGCGCGCCCGCCAGCTCCGCCTCCCAGGCGCGGTGCGCCTCGAAGCCTTCGGGGGTGTCGAGCGAGGGCAGCGGCGGGGGCGCGTGCCTGCTCAGCCAGTCGCGTACCTCGGCTCGGAAGGCGAGCTGCGCCGCGGTGAAGTCGAGATCCACACCGACCAAACTAGCGCACGCTTGGTCGTGTGGCCAGGCTAGTCTGGAGGTCGTGCAGGGACTGCTGCTGCGGCTCTCGACCCTCGACACCGACGCGGAGAGCGCGGTCCGGGTCATCGCCTACTTCGACTCGCTGGTGCGCGACCACGCGAGCGTGCCGGCGCTGCTCAAGGCCACGGCCCGGCTGACGCAGTGCCCGGTCGGCCTGCTCGACGCCGCCACCGGCCGTCGCACCCGCGTCCACGCCGACGGCACGATCGAGACGCGGCCCGTCCCCGCCGGCCGCACCACCGAAACACCGCCCGTCCCCGCGTCCGCGCGCGAGCTGAGCTCCGGGCTCGGGGCCGTCTGGATGGAGCGCGACGGGCCCGCGCACGGGCTCGACGAGATCGTCCTGGAGCGGTACGCGGCGGCGGCCGAGGTCACCCTCGAACGCGCCGCCGCCCTCACCCACGCGGCCCGCGACCCCGCCCTGGTCGAGCTGGTCCTGTCGGCCGAGACCGGCGACACCGAGCGGGCCCGCGCGCTGCGCCTGCTCGGCTTCGACCCGGCCACCCCGCTGCAGGCCCTGGCCATCGCGCTGCCCGACGCGGAGACCGCCGCGGGGCTGCGGGCGATGGGCCACCACGTCCGCGCCGCCACCATCGGCGACACCGAGGCCGTCCTGGTCGTCACCACTCTGAGGCCCGATCCGTCCGCGGCGGCACGGGCCGGCATCCCACCCGAGCCGCCCAGCCCCGCACGGACCGGTATCCCGCCCGAGCCGCCCAGCCCCGCACGGACCGGCATCCCGCCCGAGCTGCTCGCCGGGGCGCGGGTCGGCATCGGGCCCGAGCTGCCCGGCGCGCGGGCCGCCGAGTCGTGGGCCGGCGCCCGCACCGCGCTGCGCTTCACCGGCCCCCACGACCGGGTGATGCGCTGGTCGGAGCTGGGCGCGCTGGCCCTGTTCGCCGACCTGCCGGAGCAGGCGATCGCGGCCCTGCCCGACGTGCGGGCGATGTCCCGGCTGGGCGAGGAGTCGCTGCTCGCGGTGCGCGCCCTGTGCCTGGCCGGCTCGATCCGCGGCGCGGCCCAGGCCGTGCACCTGCACCACAGCTCGCTGGCCGCCCGCATCGCCCGCGCGGAGTCGGTGCTGGGCTTCTCGCTGGGCGACCAGCCGGGCCGGATGCGCGCCCACCTGGCTCTGGCCCTCGTCCGCCTGCTCGCGTAAGAGCGTTCAGATCCCGAACGCTCGCTTGAGCGCCGCCTCGCGGGCCTGCCGCGCCCGCACGCTCAGCGCCGCGTCCGGCACCATGATGTCGAACCCGTGGAAGGCCCCCGGGTACAGGTGGAACTCGGTCGACACCCCGGCCCGCGCCAGTCGCAACGCGTAGTCGAAGCACTCGTCCCTGAACACCTCCAGCTCGCCCACGTCCACGAACGCCGGGGGCAGCCCCGACAGGTCGCCGGCGCGGGCGGGAGCGGCATACGGGGGCACGTCGGAGGTGCCGGCGCGGTCGCCGAGCAGGGCCGACCAGCCGAAGAGGTTGGCCGCCCGGTCCCACACCACGGCCTCGGCGAACTCGTGGCTGGACGGCGTCTCGTTGCGGTCGTCGAGCATCGGGCAGACGAGGAGCTGGAAGGCCACCTCGGGCCCGCCCCGGTCTCTGGCCAGCAGCACCGTGCCGGCGGCCAGCCCGCCGCCGGCGCTGGCCCCGCCCACCGCGACGCGGCTCACGTCGATGCCCAGCTCGGCGGCGTTCTTGACGGTCCAGGCCAGCCCGGCGTAGCAGTCCTCGACGGGGGCGGGGTGCGGGTGCTCGGGGGCGAGCCGGTAGTCCACGGAGACCACGACCAGGCCGAGCCGCTCGACGTAGTCGATCATGGAGTGGTCGTCCATCTCCGGCATGCCCATGATCATGCCGCCGCCGTGGATCCAGTAGAGCGCCGGCCGCCCCTCTCCCCGCTCCTCCGGCTGGTAGATGCGCAGGCGCAGGTCGGGAGCCCCGTCCGGCCCCGGGACCAGGCGGTTCTCGATCGAGATCCGGGTGTCGGGCGGGGGCGCGGCGGCCACCATCGCGTTCATCTGCGCCCGCTGGCCGGGCAGGTCGGCGAAGACGGCCGACAGGTCGCCGGGCGGCATGGGGAACGCCTCGACGCCCGCGCGCAGCTCCGGGTCGAGGTTCGGGTGGACTGCCATGGGGGATTCCCTTCCACGGGGAGGTGGGGCTACTCCTCGATCGTCGATCCCGCTCCCCTGCCGCACAACCGCCATCCGGCGGCGATTACCCGCCTCAGACCCGCCGTTCGGCGAGCAGCTCGACGACCCGCTCGGCCAGGGGGGCGGCGCTGGCCGGGTTCTGGCCGGTGGCCAGGCGGCCGTCCACCACGACCTGCGCCTGCCAGTTGTCGCCGGGCTCGTGCCGCGCGCCCCGCGCGGTCAGCGCGTCGGCCAGCAGGAACGGCACGACGTCCGCCACGCCGCGCAGCTCCTCCTCGGCGTTGGTGAAGGCGGCCACCCGCTTGCCCGCCACCAGGTACGACCCGTTGGAGAGCGTCAGGTTCACCAGCGCCGAGGGCCCGTGGCAGACGGCCGCCACGACGCCGCCCCGCTCGTACACCTCGCGCCCGATCCGCCGCACGTCGGGGTCGTCGGGGAAGTCCCACATGGTGCCGTGGCCGCCGGCGTAGAGGACGGCGTCGTAGCGGGAGCCGTCCACGTCGGCCACGCGGGCGGTGTCGCGCTGCTCGGGCGCGGCGACGAACGCGGCCTGCGCGGGGTCGGCCGGGTCGTAGCCGTCCTGGGGCGGCTCGCCGCCCTTCACGCTGGCCACGTCCACGTCGAAGCCGGCCTTGCGGAAGATCTCCCACGGGTGGGCGGCCTCGGGCACGTAGTATCCGGTCTTCTCCACGCCGCCGAGGTCGTCATGGCTGGTCAGGACTATGAGTACACGCTTCGTCATGCGTTCAGGATGCCTCCGGCGAGCCATCAGCGACAAATAACGAAGCCGTGCCGAGCCATCAGAATAGTGATATGTCGCCACTCTCGCTCGACCTGCTGCGCACCTTCCTCGCCGTCTACCGGACCGGCTCCATCACCGCCGCCGCCCAGACGCTTGGCCTGTCGCAGCCGGCGGTGACCGCGCAGGTCAAGACGCTGGAGGCGACGCTGGACCGGCCGCTGTTCGACCGGCTGGCGCGCGGGGTCGCGCCCACGCCCGCCGCCGACGAGCTGGCCCGCAGGGTCGCGCCGGGCCTCGACGCGCTGGACGAGGTGGTGGCCGCCGAGCTGCCCTCCGGCGAGGCCGTGCACCTGGGCGGGCCCGCCGAGTTCCTGAGCGAGGTGGTCATGCCGATGCTGGCCCCGCTCGTCCGTGACGGGCTGCGGCTGCGCGTCACCCTGGGCCTGTCGGACGACCTGCTCGCCGGCCTCGCGGCGGGGCGGCTGGACCTCGTGCTGTCCACGATCAGGCCCCGGCTGCGCGGGGTGCAGGCCGACCCGGTGTACGACGAGGAGTTCCTGCTGGTCGCCGCCCCCGGTGTGGGGCCGGAGCCGCAGCCGCTGGTCGCCTACGCCGAGGACCTGCCCATCGTGCGCCGCTACTGGCGCAGCGTGTTCGGCCGCCGCCCGTCGATGGCGGCCCAGGTCGTCATGCCCGACCTGCGGGGCGTGCTGAGCGCGGTCCGGGCGGGGATGGGCGTGTCGGTGCTGCCCGCGTACCTGTGCCGCCGGGACCTGGCGGCGGGCACGCTGGTGACGCTGGCCGAGCCGGAGGAGCCGCCGATCAACACCGGCTACCTCGCGGTCCGCTCCGGCGCCCGCACCCGGCCGGCCGTCGCCCGCGTGCGCGACCACCTGGTGCGGGAGCTGCGCGCCGTGCAGTCCTTCTAGGCGCCCCAGGAGGCCAGCAGCCGCAGCGACTCCTCCGAGGCGCCGTCGGCGGGGTGCAGCAGGCTGAGCCGGTGGCCGCCGCCCGGCAGCTCGAACGTCTCGTAACGCAGCGCCAGCTCCCCCACCACCGGGTGCCGGAAGCGTTTGACGCCGTGGGTGCGCTCCTTGACCACCCGCCCGGCCCAGAGCGTGCGGAAGCGCTCGCTGCGTACGGACAGCTCGCCGATCAGCGACACGAGGCGGGGATCGTCGGGATGGCGGCCCGTGGCCAGGCGGAGCTGCCCCACCGTCGCCCGCAGCACCTCGTCGCGGTCGGCGTACAGCTCGATGTCGTGCAGGAAGTTGTAACGGGCCAGGTTCGCGCCCGGGTGGCACAGGCCGGGGAAGAGCGCGTCGGCCAGCCGGTTCCAGGCGAGCACGTCGAGCCGGTGCCCGGTGACGAGCGCCGGCACCTCGGCGCCGGAGATCCGCTCCAGCAGCGCGGTCAGCTCCGGCCGCACCTGGCAGGGCGGCTTGGGCCTGGGCCTCGGGGCGGCCAGGTCGAACAGGTGGGAGCGCTCGGCGTCGGTCAGGCCGAGCGCCCTGGACAGCGACTCCAGCACGGACGCCGACGGCTGCTCGGTGCGGCCCTGTTCGAGGCGGGTGAGGTATTCGACGCTGATGCCCGCCAGCCCGGCCAGCTCCTCCCTGCGCAGCCCGCGCACCCGCCTGCGCGGCCCGCCCGCCAGCCCCACGTCCTGCGGCGCGACCTCGCTCCTGCGTGCCCGCAGGAACGCGCCCAGCTCCCTGTTCATGCCTCCAGTCTGACGGGTGCCGGGCCGCGCGAGCCTGTCCCTCCGCGTACCTGGATAGGGGCATCGCCCATGGGCATGCTGATGGTCATGTGTCATTCCACCGACAGCCGGCCACCCGCACCGCCCGTCCAGGGCGAGGTGGCCGCACACGAGCAGATCGAGCTGACCGCCGCCGACGGCAACCGCTTCCTCGCCTACCGGGCCGAGCCCGCCGAGCCGAACGGGCGCAGCATGGTGATCCTGCCCGACGTGCGCGGCCTGCACCCGTTCTACCGGGATCTGGCGCAGCGCTTCGCCGAGGCGGGGTTCCGTACGATCGCGATCGACTACTTCGGCCGCACGGCCGGGCTGGGCGAGCGCGGCGACGACTTCGACTTCATGACGCACGTCAAGCAGATCACGCTGGAGAACGCGCGGGCCGACGTGGCGGCGGCGGTGCGGGAGCTCGGCGGCCCGGTGTTCACGACCGGTTTCTGCATGGGCGGCGCCCTGTCGTGGTGGCTGGGCGCCGACGGCAACGGCCTGGCGGGCGCCATCGGCTTCTACGGCGCGCTGCGCTTCATCGAGGCGCCGGAGTCGGGGCCGGGCGCGCCGCTGCTCCTGCTGCGGGCGGGCGCCGACACGGCGTCCTCCCCTGAGGAGTTCGCCGCGTACGAGGCCGCGCTCGACAGCGTGGGCACCGAGCACGAGACGCACATCTACGAGGGCGCCCCGCACTCGTTCTTCGACCGCAGCTACGGCGAGTGGGCCGACGCCTGCCAGGACGCCTGGCGCCGCATCCTGTCGTTCACGGAGCGGCACGCCAAGCCCTGAACCGGGCGGCACGCCGAACCATCAACCGGGCGGGACGCTCAGCCCAGATAGGCGGCCCGGACCACCGGGTCCTCCCGGACCTCGGCGGGCGTGCCGGTGGCGATGACCTTGCCGAGGTCCAGCACGACGATGCGGTCGCAGGTGTCCATGACGAAGCCCATGTCGTGCTCGACCAGCAGCACGGTCGTCTCCAGCGCCCTGACGACCTCGCCCAGGCGGGCGCTCTGCCCGGCGTCCAGCCCGGAGGTGGGCTCGTCGAGCAGCAGCAGGCGGGGCCGGTCGGCCAGCGCCCTGGCCAGCTCGACGAGGCGCCGCTGGCCGACGGGCAGCGCGGCGGCGTACGCGTCGCGCAGCGCGGTGAGCCCGCACAGCTCCAGCACCTCGGCCACCCGCTCGCGCCGCTCGCGCTCCAGCCGCCGCCGGGCGGGCCAGCCGACCAGGTCGGCGGCGAGCCCGCCGCCTCCGCCGTGCCAGTCGAGGGCGGCCAGCACGTTCGCGGCGACGGTGAGCCGGCCGAAGACCTGGGTGCGCTGGAACGTGCGGCGCACCCCGGCCCTGGCCCGCCTGACCGCCGGCATGCCGGTCACGTCGTGCCCGTCGAGGAGCACCCGCCCCTCGCCGGGCCTGCGCAGCCCGGACACCACGTCGAAGAGCGTGGTCTTGCCGGCCCCGTTCGGCCCGATCACGCCGCAGACGGCGCCGCGCCCGACCTCGAACGTCACCTCGTCCAGCGCCCTGACCCCGCCGAACGCGACCGACACGCCGTCCACCGCCAGCATGCTCACCGCACCCCCAGGTAGGCGGCGGTCAGCCGCTCGCTGTCCACCTCGTCCCTGGGCCCGGCCCACGTGACCCGGCCCAGCCGCATGAACGCCACCCGGTCGGCGATGGCCAGCGCCTCGGTGGCCTTCTCCTCGACGAGCAGCAGCGCGACCCCGCGCTCGCGCAGCTCGGCGAAGACGTCGAAGATCTGCCGCACCACCATCGGGGCCAGCCCCAGCGACGGCTCGTCGGCGATCAGCACGCGCGGCGGGCGCACGAGCGCGGGGGCGAGCGTGAGGAGCTGCTGCTCGCCGCCGGACAGGGCGCCGGCGAGCACGGTACGCCGCTCGGCGAGGTGCGGCAGGCGCTCGTAGACGGGCGCGGGGTCGGGCAGCCAGGTGCGCAGGTTCTCCTCCACGGTGAGGCCGGGGAAGACGCCCCGGCCCTCGGGTGCGAGCAGGATGCCGGCGCGGGCCCTGCGGTGGGCGGGCCAGGCGGTGACGTCCTGGCCGTCGAGCAGGATCCGGCCGCCGGTGACGGGCAGGTCACCGGCCGCCGCCGCGCACGTGGTGGACTTGCCGGCGCCGTTCGCGCCGAGCAGCGCGACGACCTCGCCGGGGTTGACGCGCAGGTCCACGCCGCGCAGCACGGTCACGTCGTCGTACCCGGCGACGACGCCCTCCATAGCGAACAGCGCGGGCTCGCGCGGCCCGGCCGCCGGCTCCTCCGCGGGCCGGACCGTCCGGCGCCGGCGCAGCTCGGCGAGCTGGGTGAGCACCCCGTCGGGATGCTTGGCCAGGATCATCCCGCCGAGCCCGAACAGGATGGCGCCGACGTGCGCGGAGACGTCCCAGGTGGCGAGCAGCTCGGGCACGGCGACCGCGACGAGCCCACCCAGCACGGCCCCGCCGACGCGCCGCACCCCCTGCAGCACCACCACGGCCAGCCACACGAACCCGGAGAACGCCGGCAGGTCGGTCGCCGTGATCGACCCCTTGGAGATCGCGAACAGCACCCCGCCGAGCCCGGCGATGCCCGACGCCAGCACGAACAGCGTGATCTTCGTGCGGGCGGCCGACAGCCCGGACGTGGTGGCCGCCGCGGGGGCCGACCGCACGGCCAGGATCGCCCGTCCCGACGCCGAGCGTTCCAGGTTCCGTACGAGCAGCGCCACCGCCCCGATCAGCAGGAGCAGCACGACCACCCGCACCCGGGGGTCGGAGGTGTCGGCGAAGCCGAACCCGAGCGCGGGCAGCGGCCAGCCGATCGTCCCGTTGCTGAACGCGTCCACCTGGAACAGCACCTGGTCGGCCAGCAGCGCCAGCGCGAGCGTGGCCAGCGTCAGCACCCGCCCGCCCAGCCGCAGCGCGGGCAGCGCCACCAGCGTTCCCACGGCGGCGGCGGCCAGCACGCCCAGCAGGATCGCCGCGACGAACGGCAGCCCGGACGCGAACGCCCACCCGCAGGTCAGCGCGGCCATGGCGGCGAAGGCGGCCTGCGCCAGGTTCACCATGCCGCCGATCCCGGTCACCACCACGAACGAGCAGAAGATCAGCGCCAGCACGAGCCCGTGCGCGGCGACGCCCACGTAGTACTCGGACCCGGCGAAGGCGAACGCCACCAGCGCCGCCGCCCCCAGGGCCCACGGGAGCCGGCGCCGCCACGGCGGCAGCCCGGCCAGGTGGTCGGGCGGCGGCACGTCCTCGGCCGCGCTGCCCGCCACCCGCTCGCGCGACCTGTTCAGCAGCACGAGCCCGGCGAACAGCAGGATCACCGGCACCGCCGTGCGCAGCCCGGTCACCTCTTCGAGGAAGTCGGTGTAGCCGGCGACCAGGTTCTGCACGACGCCGAGCGCGAGCCCGGCCGCGAACGTCCACGGGATCGAGCGCAGCCGCCCGAACACCGCCGCCGTCGCCGAGGCGAACAGCAGCACCGTGTACGCGGTCGCGTCCAGCCCCAGCACCGGCACGGCCAGCACCCCGGCCAGCCCGGCGAGGCCGGAGCCGAGCATCCAGGCCAGCGCCGAGGTGGCGTCGGCGTCGATGCCGCGCAGCGTGGCCAGCCGCCGCCGGTCCACGGAGGCCCGCATGCGCAGCCCGTACGGGGTGTGCCGGAGGAACGCCCACAGCCCGGCCGCCGCCACCGCCGAGACGCCGAACGTGATGGCCTGGTCGCTGTCCACCCGCACGCCGAGCACGTCGAACGCCTGCGCCGGATGCGGCCCGACGCCGCGCGGCAGCGCGGTCGCGTCCGCCGGGGGCAGCCCGGCCAGGTCCACGACCAGCAGGCCGAGCGCGGGCAGCGCGATCGTGAGCCCGATCGTGGCGACGATCTGCGCGGTCTCCCCCGCCTGGGCGAGCCCCCTGAACATCGCCTTGTGCAGCCCGTAGCCGAGGGCCGGGGCGAAGACCGTCACCGACAGCAGGGCCGCCGGCCACGCGGGCATCCCGGCCTGGCCGAGCTGGTAGAACAGCAGGGCCGTCAGGAAGCCGATGGCGCCGTGGGCGAAGTTGAACACGCCGGTGGCCGCGTACGAGAGCGTCAGGCCCGAGCCCATGATCGCGAAGACCGCGCCGGTGACCAGGCCGCTGAGCACGTAGTCCAGGATCATTTCAGCGGCACGTTGTCGAAGCACTTCATGCTCTTGGCCACCCGGAAGGCGCCGCCCTCCAGCTTGACCAGGGCGCCGCAGCCGTTCGGCTCGCTGTGGTCCTTGGGGAACTCGATGCGGCCGAAGCCGGGGTTCTCGTAGACGTACGAGCCGTTGGCCGTGGCCAGGAACTTCTCCCTGGTCAGGTCCTTGCCGGTCTTGTTCAGGATGTCGAGGAAGATGTCGGCGGCCCAGTAGCCGATGGCCAGGTGCTGGGTGAGCCGGGTGCCGGGGGCGACCCGCTCGACGTCCTGCTTCAGCTTGACGATCTCGGGGGCGGTGGACTCGAACGGCTCGAACATGGGCGCCGCGATGACGCCGTCGAGGGCCTGGGCGCTGGCCTGGTCCTTGAGGATGGCGGCGTCGTAGCTGGTGGCGTCCGTCAGCACGCCCTGGTAGCCGGCCCGCTTGAGCGCCGCGTACAGGCCGACGTTGAACTTGGTGCCGGCGATCACGGAGACGACCACGTCAGGGGGGCCGCCGTCGTCGGAGGTCATGATCTTGTTGACGTAGGGGAGCCAGTCGGGGGGCGGGGCGGCGGCCGGCAGGCCGGAGTTCACGCCGGCCAGCTCGAAGCCGGCGGCGGTGAACGACTGGGAGATGGTGGTGCCGCCGTACTTGCTGCCGCTGGAGTCGGAGGTCTGGACGTAGACGCTCTTGCCCTCGGCGCCGCCGAGCAGGTCGGCCATCTGCCTGCCCCACCACGTCTGCGACCCGGCTCCCTGCTTGGGGGCCAGGCAGCCGTTGTAGCCGAAGCCCGTCCTGGTGCCGCACCACTGGGGGCCGGTCGCCCAGCCGAACCACGGCACGCCCTGCTGCTCCAGGAACGTGGCGCCGCCGAAGTTGGGGGCGTGCACGGGGACGAGGGCGAACACCTGGTCCTTCTGCACGAGCTTCTTGGCCGCCGCGTCGCCCTTGGCGGCGTCTTGGCCGTCGTCCTCGGCGCCGACGAACTCGATCTTCCGCCCGTGCACGCCGCCCTCGGCGTTGGCCCGCTCGAACCTGGCCTTGGCGCCGATCTCGGCGTCCTTGGTGGAGTAGCCGCTGGCGCTGGTCTTGGTGAGCACGCCGCCGATCCTGATCGTCGTGCCGGTGACGCCGGCGGCACCTTGCGCCTGCCCGCCGCCCTGCCCGCCACCCTGCTGCGCCGCGCATCCCGTGGCCGCGCAGCCGGCGGCCAGCACCGCGACCACGAACGCCGCCGACTTCCTCCGCACCATGACGGCCTCCCCGCTCGCCCGGCCCCGCTTGTTTGGCCTAGCGCTCGCTTGGTTTAGCGCGAGCGTAAGTTTCGGCGCGCGGCACGTCAACGGGCGTGATCGGATTTGCCGAACAACCGCTTGTTTGTCAGTAGCGGTCCGGTTAGCGTGAGGCGCATGCTGATGCGCGCCGCCGTGCTCACCGCCTTCCACGCCCCCATGGAGCTGCGCGAGGCCGAGATCGACGATCCGGGCCCCGGCGAGGTCCGGGTGCGGATCAAGGCGTCGGGCGTGTGCGGCTCCGACCTCAAGGCCATCGACGGCAAGAGCCCCGTCGTCAGCAGGCTCCCCTACATCCTCGGCCACGAGAGCGCGGGCGTGGTCGAGTCCGTGGGCGCCGGCGTCACGGCGCTCAAGCCAGGCGACCACGTCATCATCGCCATGAGCGGGCCCTGCGGCCGCTGCCGCCCCTGCGCCGCCGGCCGCTTCCACCTCTGCTCGGGCCCCGCCCGCCTGCCCACGATCATGGGCGGCCTGCCCAGGATCACCCTCGACGGCGAGGAGGTGCGCCGCTTCATCGGCATCGGCTCGTTCGCCGAGTACGCCGTCGTCCCCGAGCTCATGTGCGTGAAAATCGCGAAATCCCTGCCGTTCGACGTCATGTGCCTCCTGGCGTGCGGCGTGATCACCGGCGTCGGCGCGGTGCTGAACGTCGCCCAGGTGCCCGCCGGGGCCACCGTCCTCGTCGTGGGCTGCGGCGGCGTCGGGCTCAACGTCGTGCAGGGCGCGGTGCTGGCGGGCGCCACCACGATCATCGCCGCCGACGTGGCCGAGCAGAAGCTCAAGCAGGCCGAACGCTTCGGCGCCACCCACACCCTGCTCGTCTCGGACCTGCCCCGGCAGGTGAGCGAGCTGGTCAAGGGCGGCGTCGACTACGCCTTCGACGCGACCGGCGCCCCCGGCGTCCTCGCCCAGGCGTTCGCCTCGACCCAGCCCGGCGGCACGACCGTCATGGTCGGCAGCCCGCCCGCCGGCCACCCCATGGAGCTGGACACGGGCCTGCTGTTCGCCTCCCGCCGCCTCATGGGCACCCAGGGCGGCGACGCCGCCCCCCACCGCGACCTGCCCATGCTGGCAGGACAGTACCTGCGGGGCCGCCTCGACCTGGCCGGCCTCATCACGGAACGGCTGCCGCTCGACCGGATCAACGAGGCCGTCACCCACGTCCGCCAGGGCACGGTCGCGCGGACCGTCATCACGTTCTGACAGCGGGACGGCGCGGGACGCTGGACGCGCCGCCGGAGCTGGGTTATGCGGTGATGCATGACAGAAACCACGCACGCCCGCTTCGCCGTCTCCCTCCCCCAGCAGATCCCCGACGGCGACTTCGACCCCGCCGCCTTCCGCGCCTACCTGCGCCGCGCCGAGGAGCTGGGCTTCCACAGCGCCTGGGCCCGCGAGGGCACCCTCAGCCCCGTCCCCACGCTCGGCCCGATCGAGGTCATGACGTACGCCGCCGCCTGCACCGAGCGCCTGCGCCTGGGCTGCGCCGTCTTCGTCAGCGCCCTGCACCAGCCGCTGCACCTGGCCAAGAGCCTCGCCAGCCTCGACCAGCTCAGCGGAGGGCGCCTGGAGGTCGGCGTCGGGCTCGGCTCGCGGGACCTGCTCGCCCCCTTCGGCGTCCCCGCCGAGGGCATCGTGTCGCGCTTCACCGAGGGCATCGAGCTGATGCAGGCGTGCTGGAGCGAGTCGAAGCTCTCCTTCCAGGGGCGGTTCTGGCAGGTCGAGGGCGCCATGGAGCCGAAGGCGTACCAGAAGCCGTACCCGCCGCTGTGGATGGGCGGCCACCAGCCCGCCGCGATCAGGCGCGCGATCCGGTACGGCACCGGCTTCGTCGGCGCGGGCGCGGCCACCACGGCGGCGTTCGCCGAGCAGGTGCGCACGCTGCGGGCCGAGCTGGAGCGGGCCGAGCGCGACCCGGCGAGCTTCAAGGTCGCCAAGCGCGTCTACATCTCGGTGGGCGACCCCCGCCGCGTCGAGACACCCCTGACCCGCATGTACGGCAGCGCCGACATGGCCGTCACCGGCCCGCCCGACGCCTGCGCCCAGGGGCTGGACGAGGTGCTGCGGGCCGGTGCCGACCTCGTGCTGCTGGACCCGATCTCGGACGAGGCCGCCCAGCTCGAACGCCTGGCCGGGGAGGTGCTGCCCGCACTATTCTAAGCTTCTTTCGAATATTGGAGGAGAGCCGCGCATGTCCTACCCCGAGCCCCGTTACCTCGCCGAGCACGGCGAGCACAGCGGCACCTTCGCCCTGGCCGACCGCGCCCCCGACCTGACGATCGGCACCAACACCCAGGTCCACTACCTGGCCACCGGCGGCACCACCAACGGCGCCTACGGCCTCTACCGGTGGGAGATGGGCCCCAAGCCCGGCGGCCCCAGCCCGCACTTCCACCGCACCATGACCGAGTCGTTCTACGTGCTGTCCGGCACGATCAGGCTCTACAACGGCGACAAGTGGGCCGACGGCAGGCCGGGCGACTTCCTGTTCGTGCCCGAGGGCGGCGTGCACGCCTTCCGCAACGAGTCGGGCGAGCCGGCCACGATGCTCATCCTGTTCACCCCGGGGGCCCCGAGGGAGGCGTACTTCGAGGAGCTGGCCGCCATCGCCGAGAGCGGCCGGCAGCTCACCCCCGAGGAGTGGACCGACGTGTACCTGCGCCACGACCAGTACATGGTCTGATGTTCCCCGAGGAGCCGATCTACGCGCAGCTCGCCCGCGTCGGCAAGGCGCTGGCCAGCCCTGTGCGGCTGCGCCTGCTCGACGTGCTCGACCAGCGCGAGCGCACCGTCGAGGAGCTGGCGCGGGCGGCCGGGATCCCGCTCAAGAACACCTCGGCCCAGCTCCAGCAGCTGCGCGCCGCGCGCCTGGTGACCAGCAGGCGTGAGGGCACGCGCGTCTACTACCGGCTGGCCGACGAGCGGGTCTCGCGGTTCCTCGGCGAGCTGCAGGCGTTCGCGGGCGGGCGGCTGGCGGAGCTGCGCGACGCCGTGCGCGCCCGGCTGGGCAGCCTCGAAGGGATCACCGCCGAGGAGCTGGCCGCCCGGCTGGAGGATCCCGGCACGGTCGTGGTGGACGTGCGCCCGCCGGCCGACTACGCCGCCGGCCACGTGCCGGGGGCGATCTCGGTGCCCATGGAGGAGCTGCGGGACCGGCTGGACGAGCTGCCCGCGGGCGCGGAGATCGTGGCGTACTGCGGCGGGCCGTACTGCGTGCTCTCCCCTGAGGCGGTGCGCCTGCTGCGCGCGCACGGCCACGACGCCCGCCCGCTCGACGGCGGCTTCCTCGGCTGGCGGCGCGCCGAAAAACCATTGGCACGTTGAGCGATCGTGCGCTTACCGTGAGCAATGGACCTCACGGAAGGAGGCACGGTGCACATCAGACGAGTCACCACGGCCGGCCTGCTCACGCTCCTGGCGCTGAGCGGCCTGGCCCCCGCCGGCGCCACGCAGGCGCAGGCCAGGCGCCTGTACGACTTCGGCGCCCAGGGCGTGGTCATCTGGAGCGAGCCCCGCGCCGGGTCGGGCCGCAACGGGCTCGGCTACGCCGGCCAGGGCTTCCATTCCGACCGGTCGGAGGAGCACGGGCTCTACCGCTGCGACAACTTCGAGAGCACGCTGTGGCACCACGGCACCAACGCGACCACCGGCATCGTCGGCTGGGTCCCCGCCTGCAACCTCGCCGACCCCGACTGACGGAGGCCCCGCCGTGACCGCCGCAAGGACGCCGCTGACCAGACGCGCCGTGCGCGCCGCAAGGGCGCCGCTGACGAGGGCCGCCGTGACCGCCGCCAGGACTGCGCTCCTCACCGCTCTCGTCCTCACTCTGTCCGCCCCGCTCCCCGCCCGGGCGGCCGGGCTCCCCCCGATCATCGTCCCCACCTACACCTGCGACTCCGTGCGCGGCGACCCGGGCCGCACGGTGCTGTTCGGCAACTGCTCGGCCTCGCTGGGCGCCGTCACCAACGGCGACTTCGCCGGTGAGGCGATCGGCGCCGCCCGCGACGTGTCCCTGCGCATCAAGTGCGTGGACGGCGGCACGGCGGCGGTGCCCGACGAGGTCGCGCTGCAGACCTGCGCGCAGGCCCGCTGAACACCCGTACCGCGGGAGCGCGCCCCGCGGTACATTCCCCATACCCGACAGCCGGAACGGGGGCGCTCATGACCGTCCACCTGCGCATCGAAGGCGACAACGCCGGCGACGAGCTGCGCGACCTGTACGCGTGGCTGGGCGAGGAGCCCGAGCTGCGCGGCCGGGTCCGGATCGTCGAGGCGCCGCCGGAGCCGGGCGCCCTCGGCGCCGCCCCCGACCTCCTCAACCTCCTGCTGGGCGCCGGCGGCGGCCTGGCGACGGCGGCCACGGTGCTGGTCGCCTGGCTGGGCACGCGGCGCGGCGAGGTGAGCGTCAAGGCCAGCCGCGGCGACCGGTCGGTGGAGCTGACCGCCAAGGGTGTCAAGGCCGTCGACGCGGCGGCGGCCAGAGACCTGGCCGAGCAGGTGGTCCGCCTGCTGGAGGAGCCGCCCGCTACACCCCTGCCGTGACGGGCTCCTCCCGCCGCACCGCCGGCGGCTCGTCCTCCTCGTGCCCCTCCACCGACAGGTTGGGCAGGATCCGGTCCAGCCAGCGCGGGCACCACCAGTTGAGCCGCCCCAGCAGCACCATCGTGGCCGGCACCAGGAACCCGCGGATGATCGTCGCGTCCACCGCGATGGCCACCGCGAGCCCCACCCCGAACGTCTTGACCATGGCGTCCGGGTAGGCGATGAACGCCACGAACACCGCCACCATGATCAGCGCGGCCGAGGTGATGACCCGCCCGGTGGAGCCCAGCCCCTCGGCCACGGCCCTGGCGTTGTCGCCGTGCCGCAGGTACGACTGCCGCACCGCCGTCAGCAGGAACACCTCGTAGTCCATCGACAGCCCGAACAGCACCGCGAAGAGCATCAGCGGCACGTAGCTCTCGATCGGCACCGAGAAGAAAATGGTCTGCACGTACGAGGAGTTGACCGGCGGGTCCATGCCGACGAGCCCGCTGCCGAGCCCGATGGAGAACACCATCGCCAGCGCCCCGAACGCCGCGCCGAGCGAGACGAGGTTCATCACCGCCGCCTTGATCGCGACGATCGGCGCGCGGAAGGCCAGCAGCAGGAGCAGCGCGCTGAGCAGCACGACGACGCCGATGACGAGCGGGGTGCGCTCGTTCATGCGGTCGCCGGCGTCGGTCAGGCCGGCGACCTTGCCGCCGACGTGCACCTCGACCCCGGGCAGGGAGATGGCCCGGACGTCCCTGACGACCTGGGCGGAGCGCTGGTCGCTGGGCGCGTACTCGGGGATGGCCTGGAGCAGCACCGAGCGGCCGGAGGTGTTGAGCTTGGGGTCGGCGACGTACTTGACGCCGTCCACGGCCTTCACCTCGCGGACGAGGTCGTCCACGATCGGGGCGTCGGCGTCGGGCACCTTGGCGGGCAGCTCGGCGACCACGATGAGCGGCCCGTTGAAGCCGGGGCCGAAGCCGGTGGCCATGAGCTCGTAGGCGCGCCGCGACTCCGAGCCCTGCGTGCCGTACCCCTCGTCGAGCGGGCCGAGTTGCAGCGCGAGGGCGGGGGCGGCGAGCGCGCCGAGGACGACGACGCTGCCGATCAGGGTGCGCCAGGGGCGGCGGGCCACCCACGCGCCGAGCCCCGCCCAGCCGGAGCCGGCGGCGTGGGAGCCGCCGGCGCCGCGCAGGAGCGGCACCTTCAGCGAGTTGATGCGGTGGCCGAGCAGGCCGAGCAGGGCGGGGACGAGCGTGACGGAGGTGAGCACGGCGGCCACGACGGAGATGCCGGTGACCCAGCCGAGCGTGGCCAGCAGCGGGAAGCCGGCCAGCAGCAGCGCGCTCAACGCGATGATGACGGTGCCGCCGGCGAAGACGACGGCCCCGCCGGAGCTGGCCACGGTGCGGCGTACGGACTCGGCGACCGGCACCCCTTCGGCGAGCAGCCGGCGGTGGCGCGACAGCAGGAACAACGCGTAGTCGATGCCGACGCCGAGCCCGATCATCGTGGCCATGATGCCGGCCTGCTTGGGCATGTCCACGACCCAGCCGAGCAGGCCGATGACGCCGAGGCCGGAGGCGACGCTGACCAGCGCGGCGAAGATGGGGACGGTGGCGGCGACGAGCGTGCCGAACGCGAACACGAGCACCAGCAGCGCGCAGACGATGCCGATGATCTCGCTCGGGCCGGTCTTGATCTCCTTGTCGGCCGGGGTCGAGCTGTCGGCCGGCACCACTTCGAGGCCGGCCTCGCGCGCCGGGTCCGCGGCTTTCGACAGCTCCTGGGTGGTCTGGGCGATCTTGTCGCTGTCGTTGCCCTCCAGGCGGATCGTGATCAGGCCGATCTGCAGGTTGGAGGAGATGCCGCCGGCGCGGAACGGGGTCTCGACCTTGGTGACGTGCGGCATGGTCCGCAGCTCGTCCATGGCCCGCTCCACCGCCCGCTTGCGGGCGTCCTCGATGAGCGGCCCGTCGGCGGAGTAGAGGAGGAGCTGCACGGTGCCGCCGCCGGCGTAACCGGGGCCGAAGCCCTCTTTCATGAGGTCGTGGGCGCGCTGGGCGTCGGTGCCGGGGATGCTGGCGTCGCTGTTCGTGGGGCTGGGGAAGGCGAGGCTGCTCCCCATCAGGGCGCCGGCGGCGATCACCCAGGTGATCAGTACGATCCAACCGTGGCGCGCGCACCAGCCGCCCAGCCGTCCCAGTAACCGCGTCATCGCTCAGCCCCCACTCGACGGCCGTCCTGTACGGTCGTACAGCACTTACGATAAGACGGGAGTTGTCCGGAAGGCTCCCTCCCGCAGGGAAATGAGACGATGACCACATCATCCGACGACACCCGCAGCCGCATCCTCGCCGCCGCCAGGGAGCTGTTCGCCGAGCGCGGCTACGCCGCCACCTCCCTGTCCGACATCGCCGCCGCCGTCGGGCTCACCAAGACCGCGGTCGCCTACCACTTCCATCCGAAGGACCGGCTGGCGCTGGAGCTGCTGTCGCCGGTGGCGGGCGACATGCTGGCGCTGCTCGACGCTCCCTACGCGAGCCGGGCCGCGTTCGTCGAGGCGCTGGTGGAGTTCGCGGTGCGCTACCGGTCGGTGATCCGGCTGTTCATGGAGGACCTGGCCGCCGACGACGCCACGACCGCCCCCGGGTCCGAACGGGACCAGATCGCCACGTTCAGGGACACGATCTACGCCAAGCTCGTCGGCGACGACCCGGGGCCCGAGATCCGGCTCAAGAGCTGGGCGCTGCTCGGCGCGTTGCAGTGGGGGGCGGTCAAGACGGCGGACCTGCCGGAGGAGCAGGTGCGTGACGTGCTGCTGGAGATCGCGAAGGCGTTCTGAAGGCCCGGGATCCCGCGTTCGGCAAGGCCGTTCCAGAGGCCCGGGATCTCGCGTCCGGCGCGGTCGAAAGGCGCTCTAAAGCCCCAGGATCTCGCGTTCGGCGTGGTCGAGCGCGAGGCGCACCGCGCCGATGGCCACCCCCTCGTCCCCGAACGTCGAGGCGACCACCTCCGGCGCGCTCACGCACAGCTCGGCCAGGTGCCGGCGCAGCGGTTCGAGCAGCACGGCGCCGGCGCGCGCGTAGCCCCCGCCGAGCACCAGCAGGTCGGGGTCGATGGCCAGGACGAGGGCCGAGGCGCCGATGGCCAGGTTCTCGGCGTAGCGGTCCACCCGGCGCACCGCGTCGCGGTCTCCCCCCAGCGCCGCCTCGAACACCTCCGCCGCCGAGGCGTCCTTGACCAGCTCGCGGGCCGCATCCTCCCAGCCGACCTGGCGCAGCGTGCCGATCTCGCCCGCCGCCCCGGTGCGCCCGGGATGCAGCCGGCCGCCGATCAGGATGCCGGCGCCCGCGCGGTGGCCGATCAGGACGTACACGACGTCGGCGGCGTGCTGGGCGCTGCCGCGCCAGTGCTCGGCGAGCGCGGCCAGGTTGGCGTCGTTGGCGGCCAGCGCCGTGCAGCCGAACCAGCGGCCGGCCAGCCCCGCGAGGTCCACGCCCGTCCAGCCGGGCAGGGTGATCGACAGTGACACGCGGCCGGTCCTGTCCACGATGCCGGAGGTGCCCGCGGCCACCGTCCAGACCCGCCGGTGCGCCACGCCCGCGCCGTCCACGCAGGCCAGCGCCGTACGCTCGGCGGCCTCCAGCCGCTCGTGGGCCGCGGCGTCGCCCGAGATCTCGGCCCGCTCCCAGGCGATCACCTCGCCGTTGAGGTCGGCCAGGGCCGCCACGATGGCGTCGCCGCCGACCTCCACGCCGACCACGTAGCCGGCGTCCGCCCGGAAGCCGAACCGCCGCGCCGGCCGCCCCATCACGCCCTCGTCGGGCGGCACCTCCCGGACGTAGCCGCGCTCGCCCAGCTCGTCGAGCACCGCCTCGACCGTCTGCCTGGACAGCCCGGTGACGCGCCCGAGCTGGGTCAGGGTGGCCACGCCGGCCCGGCGCAGCGCGCTGAGCGTGACCTTGGTGTTCACCTTGCGCAGCAGCGACGCGTCACCCGGCCGAAGCTCGGTCACTTATGAGACCCTTTCCCATAACTTCCCTATTGACGACTACCAGCCCGGATCCTAGCATCGGCCGACATACGTGAATTGGTTACATAAGTGGAGGCGCTCGGTATGGTGACGCTCGCCGTCGTCGGAGCGGGGTCGCGCGGGACCTCCTACGCCCGCCACGCCATCGCCGCGGGCGGGGCCACGGTGGTCGCCGTGGCCGATCCCCTGGGCAGCCGCCGCGACCGGTTCCCCGGCGCCGTGCCGTACGCGGACTGGCGGGAGCTGGCCGCGCTGCCCCGGCAGGCCGACGCGGTCGTCATCGCCACCCAGGACCGGGACCACGTCGAGCCCGCCGTGCGCTTCGCCGAGCTGGGCTACGACATCCTGCTGGAGAAGCCGATGGCGGTCTCCGAGGACGACTGCCGGGCGATCGTGGCGGCGGCCGAGCGGTCGGGCGTCGTGTTCGCGGTGTGCCACGTGCTGCGCTACACCCCGTACACGCGGGCCTTGAAAACCCTGATCGACGCGGGCCGGATCGGGGAGATCGTCAGCGTCCAGCACCTGGAGCCGGTCGGGTGGTGGCACCACGCCCACTCCTACGTCCGGGGCAACTGGCGGCGGGCCGACGAGTCCACGTTCATGCTGCTCGCCAAGTCCTGCCACGACCTCGACTGGCTCGTGCACCTGACCGGCAGGCAGGTCGCGCGCGTGTCCTCGTTCGGCGGCCTGCACCACTTCCGGCCGGAGAACCGGCCGGCGGGCGCCGCGGACCGCTGCCTGGACTGCTCCGTCGAGCCGGACTGCCCGTACTCGGCCCGGCGCATCTACCTGCCGCTCGCCGGCGAGCACGGCTGGCCGCTGTCGGTGCTCACCGACGACGTCTCCGAGTCGGGGGTGCTGGAGGCGCTGCGCACCGGCCCGTACGGCAGGTGCGTCTACGCCTGCGACAACGACGTGGTCGACCACCAGGTGGTGAACCTGGAGTTCGAGGGCGGCACGACCGCGTCGTTCACCATGACCGGGTTCACGCCCGCGCAGCACCGGCAGACCCGGATCTTCGGCACCCGCGGCTCCATCGACGGCGACGGCGACCGCCTGACCGTCCACGACTTCGTCACCGGCCGCTCCTCCGTCGTCGAGACCCGCCCGGGCGGGGACGGCACGGCCAGGGGCGGGCACGGGGGCGGTGACGAAGCGCTGGTGGAGGCGTTCCTGACGGCGGTGGCCACGCGGGACCGCACGCCGATCCTCTCCTCGCCGGCCGAGAGCCTGCACAGCCACCTCATCGCCTGGGCCGCCGAGCGGTCCCGGCTGACCGGCGAGACCGTTTCTCTGAAAGAAGGAACCCCCCGATGAAAGCCCTGCACGTCACCGCCGCCGCGCTGGCGCTCGGCGCGGGCCTGGCCGCCTGCGGATCGTCGCCGTCGCCTCAAGCGCCGACCCAGGAGCGCGGGCCGATCACGTTCCTCGGCGGCAAGTTCGAGGCCGAGTCGGTGCAGAAGATCGTCGACGCCTGGAACGCCGCCCACCCGCAGGAGAAGGCGAGCGTCGTCCTGCTGCCGGAGAGCGCCGACGAGCAGCGCCGCAAGCTCATCCAGAACGCGCAGACGAAGTCCGACGCCGGTGACGTCATGCTCATCGACGCCGTGTGGACCAGCGAGTTCGCCGCGAACCGGTGGGTGGAGGAACTCAAGCTGGACACCACCGGCTTCCTGCCCACCACCATCGAGACGGCGAAATATCGCGACAAGCTGTACGCGATGCCGGTCTTCACCGGCACCGGCCTGCTCTACTACCGCACCGACCTGGTCAAGCAGCCGCCCAAGACCTGGGCCGAGATGAAGAAGATCTGCGACGAGGTCCTGCCCAAGCAGAAGGGCATGAGCTGCTACGGCGGCCAGTTCGACAAGTACGAGGGCCTGACCGTGAACTTCTCCGAGGCCGTCGCCTCCGCCGGCGGCGAGCTCCTCGACGCCTCCGGGCAGCCCCAGCTCACCAGCGAAGCGGCGAAGCAGGCCGCCCGGTTCCTGGCCGACGCCTTCAAGAGCGGGATGATCCCCAAGGAGGCGATCACGTACAAGGAGGAAGAGGGACGCGTCGCCTTCCAGGAGGGCAAGCTGCTCTTCTACCGCAACTGGGCCTACGGCTACGAGGCCGCGCAGAAGACCGACGGCTCCAGCAAGGTGGCGGGCAAGTTCGACGTCGCCCCGATCCCCGGGCTGAACGGCCCCGGCGCGGGCACCCTCGGCGGCAACAACCTGGCCGTCTCCGCCTTCTCCAAGCACAAGCAGACGGCGCGCGACTTCGTCGCGTTCATGACGAGCGCCGAACAGATCAAGGCGTTCGCGCGGACCAGCTCCATGCCGGTGCCGCGCGCCGCCATCTACGACGACCCCGAGATGATCAAGAAGTACCCGTACCTGCCCGCGCTCAAGGAGGGCATCCTCGCCGCCAAGCCGCGTCCCAAGGCCGTCCGGTACGGCGACGTGACCGCCGCCATCCAGGAGTCCGCGTACGCCATCATCACCGGCGCCAAGCCCGTCGACCAGGGCCTGTCGGAGCTCCAGACCGCGCTCGGGCCCCTGCTCAAGTGAAGGCCCGATCGCCCGGATGGCTGGCCGCCGCCATGCTGTCCCCCACCCTGCTCGTGCTCGCCCTCGTCGTCTTCTACCCGCTGGTCGCCGCCATGCGGGAGTCGTTCTACGAGAGCGGGCAGCGCCTCGACGCCGACGGGTTCGTGGTCGAGGGCGAATGGTTCGCCGGGCTGGCCAACTACGCCGGCGTCGCGCAGCAGCGCTTCATCAACGCCGCCCTCAACACCACCCTGTTCACCGTCGTCACCGTCTCCCTGGAGGTCGTGCTCGGCATGGCCATGGCGCTGGTGATGCGGCGCGCGTTCCGCGGGCGCGCGTTCCTGCGGGCCAGCATCCTCGTCCCGTGGGCCGTGCCGACCGCCGTCGCCGGCCTCATGTGGAAGTGGATCTTCCAGGCGGACGGCGTCGCCAACGCACTGCTCGGCACCCAGATCCTCTGGACCGCCGACGGCCCCTGGGCCAAGCTCGCCGTCATCGTCGCCGACACCTGGAAGACCGCGCCGTTCGTCGGGCTGCTCGTCCTGGCCGGGCTGCAGATCATCCCCGCCGAGGTGTACGAGGCGGCGCGGGTGGACGGCGCCACCCCCTGGCAGACGTTCCGGCGCGTCACGCTGCCGCTGGTCAAGCCCGCGCTGCTGGTGGCCGTGCTGTTCCGGCTCATGGACGCGCTGCGGATCTTCGACCTGCCGTACGTGCTGGTCGGGCCGCGCAAGCAGTCGGTGGAGACGCTGTCCGGGCTCATCTGGGACGAGGCCACCCGCGTCCACTACGGGCCCGCCTCCGCCTACGGGACGGCCCTGTTCGTCTACATCGCGGTGATCGCGTTCGTGTTCGTGAAGCTGCTCGGGGCCGACCTGCTGAGTGACGTCCGGGAACGGCGGCTCAGCGGGCGGCGTGAAGGGAATGCACGTGTGGCGTAGGGCGGGAACGATCGGCATCGCGCTGTACTGCCTCGTGCCGTTCTACTGGATGGTGGTGTCGAGCTTCCGCCGCACCGCCGACATCCACGACACCACACCGCTGCCGAGCCCCTGGTCGCTGGAGAGCTACGAGGCGGTGTTCGCCGCCGACATGGGGTTCGGGCGGTCGCTGCTCAACAGCCTCGTCGTGGCCGGCGTCACCACCGCCGTGACGCTGCTGGTCGGGACGCTGGCCGCGTACGCGCTGGCCCGGCTGTCCTTCCGCGGCAAGAACGTCGTGCTCGCCCTGGTCATCGCCGTGTCGATGTTCCCCGGGGCGCTGCTCATCGTGCCGCTGCTCAAGCTGTTCACCGCGATCGGGTGGATCAACACGTACCAGGCGATGATCGTCCCGTCGATGTCGTTCGCGCTGCCGCTGACGATCTGGAACCTGACGACGTTCTTCCGTCAGCTCCCGTACGAGCTGGAGCAGGCCGCCATGATCGACGGCTGCACCCCGTTCGCCGCCTTCCGGCGGGTCATGCTGCCGCTGGCCGCGCCGGGCGTCTTCACCACGGCGATCCTGGCGTTCATCGCGACCTGGAACGAGTTCATCATCGCGGTCACCATGGTCAACGACCAGGAGCGGCAGACGGCGACCGTACGGATCGCGCAGTTCACCGGGGCGGCCAAGTTCGACACCCCCTTCGGGACGCAGATGGCGGCCGGCGTGCTGGTCACGCTGCCGCTCGTGCTGCTCGTGCTGTTCTTCCAGCGGCGGATCGTGGCGGGGCTGACGGCGGGTGCGCTGAAGTAGCCCCCGCCGGAGGCCCGGCACCGGAATACTGGAGGGTCAGACCGCACCCCAGAGAGGGGGTCCGCGCTTGCGCACGTGGTTCGAGCCCGAGGAGACGGCGCCGTACGCGGCGGCCAAAGCCGTCCTGACCAGGCGCTGCCTCGCCTGGGCCGACGCGCACGGCCGCCCCGCCGACGGCCCGCTGGTCGCCGCCGCCCTCGACGCCCGCCACCACAGCCGCGACGGCCGCCTCGCCTACTGGGACGAGCCGCAGATCCGGCGCTACCTCCTGGCGTGGGTGCCGAAATACGTCGTCACCCCCAGGGACATCCTGGAGATCGCGCCCGAGATCCTGCGCACGTTCCTGCACTACCTCGCCGCCACCGGCCTGCGCGACCCGCGCGGCGCCACGCCCGCGCAGGCCGACGACGCCGTCACCCGCGTCCTGCCCGACTTCCGCAAGGCCCTCGACGACCCTCACCTGCAAGGGCCGGCCACGTTCTGGACGCAGACGGCGCTCGACCACGGCAGCGACCTCGCCGGCCCCGGCGCGCTGCGCGACTTCGAGCTCGACCTCGACGCCGGCCGCATCCGCTACGACCGCGACCTGCTCGGCCGCCTCCTGGAAGCCCGCCACTCCCGCACCGACCTCGACCTTGAGGAGGAGCGCGCCTTCCCCCAGCCGCCCATCGCCCTGCCCGCCCCGGACGACCTCGCCGACGCCGCCGCACGCAGCGTCACCGTGCGCCGCCTCACCACGCTCGCCACCTGGGCGGGCGAGCTGGGCCGCCCCCTCACCCGCTCCGGCCACCTCACGCTCGCCGACGCCCGCGAGCTGTCCGCCCTGCTCGGCACCGGCGAGCAGGAGCTTCAGGTCCGCGGCTCCGCCGACCTGCCCCAGCTCCGCCTCCTGCTGGCCTGGGCCCGGCGGCTCGGCCTGGTCCGCGTCGCCAAGGGCCGCCTCCTCCAGGCGCGCTCCGCCACGCTTGCGCACGACCCGGCCGCGCTGTGGGCCCGCGCCTTCGACGTCCTGCCCGAGCTCGGCGCCGAGATCAGCATGAGCGGCCGGGCCGGGGTCCTCGGCCGCTGCTTCGCCGCCGTCCTGCCCGACCTGCTCGCCACCCTGTACGGCATGGACGACGTGCCCGTGGCCCGACTGGAGGAGACCGTCTGGCCGGCCTGCCAGGAGCACGTGTCCATGGAAACGACGTCCGAGCGGACGAAGGACCTGTGGCGCCGCCGCACCGCCCTCGACCTGGAACGCGCCTTCGACGTCCTGGCCGACCTGGGCGCCGTCGACCTCACCCACGGCCCCGCCGACGACCGCTACACGAGCGACCTCGACGACGGGGCACTGCCTCCGGAGGCGGCCGAACGCCTGCGCGAGCGCCTCGCCTCCCCCGACCTCCTCCTCGCCCGCCTCACGCCCCTCGCCCTGCGCTCCGTCCGCGACCGCCTCCTGCGGGAGGGCCGCGACGCCCCACTGATCGGCGAGCTGGCCACCGCACCCCCGGCGGAGCTCCTCGGCGTCCTCACCCAGCACTACCCGCCCCGCGCGGCCGCCGTCGAGCTGAACGCCTGGCTCTCCCACCCAGGCCAGGACCTCGAAGCGCTGCTGCGGGCCGCCCGCGACTGCCCGTTCCGCACCCGCGCCGCCGCCATGCTCGCCGTGCTCGCGCAGGCCCTGCCCGAGGGCCAGGCCCTCGTCCGCGACCTCCGCCACGACCCCGTCCTCGCCCCCACCGCCCTGACCCTCCTCGTGGACGCGGGCGAGATCGACCCGGCCGCACTGGACCGGCGCGAGCACCTGCTGCTGGGCGCGGAGAACTTCCTCTCCCTCCTGGAGCTCGGCGGCCCCGCGGTGGTCATCGAGCAGCTCCGGTCGATGGCCGGGCACGGCGCCCACGACCTCGCGGCGGCACTGCTCGACTCCGGGCACCACGACCTGGCCGGGCTGGAGGAGCTGCGCGAGCTGGTGGCCAGGCCCTTACGCGCCTCCCGCGACCGGCCCCTGCGCCTCATCCCCGGCACGGGCCGCGGCACCCGCCCCCTCCGCAGAAGACGCCGCCCGTAGCCCCTTTGGAGGGGAACTCACAGCATGGCCTTCGCTGGAGCCGAACTCACAACAGGCCGAGATCACGCAGGCTCTCGGCCGACTCCACGATCGTCGTCTCGGCATCACGCGGACGCCATCCCGTCCCCCGCGCCCGATCGTTGTGGATGACCGGCCGCGGCGGCTCCTCCCCCGGCGCCTCCTCCGTCGGAACGCGCGCCCCAAGGGACCGAGCCGCCGCCGCAGAACCTCCGCCACCTCCAGGAAACTCCACGCGGGCCCGTCACCCACGGCCAGGAACCGCCGGCCCGCCGCTTCGGGCGCCGCCATGACCCGCAGGTGCAGCTCCGCCACGTCCCGGACGTCGACGATCCCGAACCGCTGGCGCGGCACCACGCTCATCACCCCGCCGACCATCGCCTTCACGAGCTGCATCGAGCTGCCCAGCCCGGTCGTCAGCGTCGGCCCCAGGATGAACGTCGGATTCACCACGACCAGCTCGGTGCCGCCGCCCTCACGCCGCATCAGGTCCCAGGCGGCCCGCTCCGCGATCGCCTTGGAGCGCGGGTACGGCGCCAGCCCCGGCGTGTCCGGATCCGTCCAGTCGTCCTCGGTGTACTCGGCGCCCGGCTTCGGCGTGTACCCGACCGCCGCGAAGGACGACGTGAGCACCACGCGCCGGGCCCCGGCGTCGCGGGCGGCACGCAGCACCCGCAGCGTGCCCTCGCGGGCGGGCACGATCAGCTCGTCCGGATCCTCCGGCTGGACGGCCGGGATGGGCGAGGCCACGTGATGCACCTCCGCGCACCCGTCCACCGCGGCCGGCCAGCCGTCGTCGCTCATCAGGTCCGCCGCCACGACCTCCAGCCCCGCGTCATCGGCGCCGCCACGGCGCACCGCCGCCCGCAGATCGCCCTCCCGATCCTTGGAACGCACGGTCGCCCGCACCGGCCTGCCCTCCCGCAGCAACGCGGCGACCAGGTGCGTCCCCAGATACCCCGACCCGCCCGTGACCAGAACCGGCCTCATCCCAACGCCTCCAACGCCGAAACCGCTTCCATGACCCGCCGCCACGCCTCCGCCTCCGCGGCGGCGTCACCTCGATCGCGGGCATCCCACAGCGCCGCCTTCTCCCGCAGGTAGGCCAGCCTCGTCCGCTGCGCCGCGATCTCGGCCTCGACCCGCCGCGCGTGCCGCAACAGCAGGTCCCGCTGCTCGGCCGCCGCCTCCCGGCCGCGCGCCCGGTTCGCCTGGTACGTCCGCATGTCCTCGATGCTCACGCCGACCGCCCGCAGGCACGCCAGAATCTCGACCTCGCTGACGTCCTCCTCCCGGTAACGGCGATGACCACTGCGCTCGTCACGCGGAATCGGACCGATCAGCCCCACGTCCTCGTAGTACCGCAGCGTCGGCTCGCTCAGCCCGCTGCGCCGGGACACGTCCTGAATGGTGAAGGTGCTCACGCACGTCAGAACACCACACTTCAAGCGCTTGAAGTCAAACCCCACCACCACCCGCCCCGCGCCCCCGCCCCTCCACCAGCACACCGCCTTCGGACAGCGCACCACCCCGAACGCCGCAAACCGTCTCCGCCGGCGCAGCGCGGGCGACGACGCAGCGCGGGCGGCCACCCGGAGGCGAAGCGCCACAGCCCGCCGACGCCGCTGCCCGATCGCGCAGCGGCACAGCCGCCCAGCGACGCAGCCCGGGCGGCCACCCGGAGGCGAGGCGCCGCAGCCCAGCGGCGCAGCGCGACCAGCAGCAGCGCAGCGCGAGCGGCAGCGGCAGCGGCAGCGCGAGTGGCAGTGGCAGTGGGGTGGTTCACGGCCGAGGCGGCCCCCGTAGGGCAGCGCCTCGGCGACAGGGCGGGCGGGGGAACGGCGGGGGTGGGGTTACTTGGCGAGGGCGTGGCGGATGGCGGTGGCGAGTTCGGCGATCTGGCGTTGGGAGATCTCCGCCGACACGATCGCCTGCGACCCGTGGAACGTCCCCGGCCACTGGTGCAGCTCGACCGACACCCCCGCCTGGAGCAGGCGCAGGGCGTATTCGATGGCCTCGTCCCTGAGCGGGTCGAACTCGGCGGTGGCGATGTAGGCGGGCGGGAGTCCCGACAGGTCCTCGGCGCGGGCGGGCGCGGCGTAGGGGGTGACGGGCTGGGAGCCCATGTAGTGCCGCCATGCGGTGGCGAACTTGTCGCGCGTCATCCAGGGCGTGTCGGTGAAGTTCCGTGCCGACCAGGTCTGCTGGCGGTCGTCGAGGCCGGGCTGGTGGAGGAGCTGGAAGCAGATCGGCGGGCCCTGCTCGTCGCGGGCGCGCAGCGTCATGGCGGCGGCGAGGTTGGCGCCGGCGCTGTGGCCGCCGACGGCGATGCGGTCGGGGTCGATGCCGAGTTCGGCGGCGTGCTCGCTGACCCAGGTGAGCACGGTGTAGGCGTCGTCGAAGGCGGCGGGGAAGGGGTGTTCGGGTGCGAGGCGGTAGCCGACGGAGATCACGGTGGCGCCGGACAGCTCGGCGGCCCGGCTGGCCCACGGGTGCTCGGTGTCGAGGCTGCCCATGACCCAGCCGCCGCCGTGCATCCAGACGATGGCTCCTTGTGCCTGGAGGGGGCGGTAGACGCGGACCGGCACGTCGGGGTCGCCGGGGATCAGGCGGTCCTCGATCACCATGTCGGGGCTGTCGGCGGCCGGTACCGCACTGGCGAGTGCGGCGAGGCCGTCGCGGGCGGCGGCGGGGTCGCTCAGGTCGGCCGCGGGGAAGAGCGGAATGAAGGCTTCGAGTTCGGGATTCATGTCGCCCATCCTGCTGATCGCCATGTTTCCCATCATCCGCCATCTGTCGGGCGTTCGCCCCGGTTCGCGCGCCGATCGGCGCATATGCTCGTTGTCATGGAGGCGTTGGCGTTACGGCTGTCGCAGCTGGATCAGCTGGCTGAGGGTGCGATCCGGGTCGTCATGTTCTACGACACGCTGATGCGGCGGCGGGTGGACCTGCCGGGGTTGGCCCGCGCTTCGGCGGTGCTGGCGGAGTGTGTGGCCGGCGTCCGGCTGCACGGCACGGGCCAGGTGATCCGCATGGCGCCGGGCGGCACGCGGGCGCTGGACCCGGCGCTGCCGGCGTCCACGGCGACGGCGATCACGCTGGACGACGAGGAGATCGGCACGGCGTGGCTGGAGCGTCCTGGGCCGCCGGGCCCGCTCGACGAGTTGCTGCTCGACCGGCTGGCGATCGCGGCCGCGGCCGTCGTCGAGCGGTACGGCCCGGCCCGTACCACCATGGCAGACCCGGCGCTCGTCGAGCTGGCGATCAGCGCCGAGGCCGACGAGGCGGCGCGGGCGCGGGCGCTGCGGCTGCTGGGTTTCGCGGCGGGGCTGCCCGTGCGGGTCGTCGCCGTCCGCTCGCAGCCACCTCTCGACCAGGCAGGCGCCACACGCTCGCGGCTGCCTCTCGACCAGGTCGGCGCCCTGATCTGCCCGGCCAGGCCGGTGAAGGCGGCGCCGCTCGGCGACACGGGCGTCATCCTGGCCACCACCGTCGACCCGGCCGCGTTCCCGGCGGGCGTGCACGCCGGGATCGGCCCGGCGGGCAGCCCGCACCTGTCGTGGCGGCAGGCCCGCACCGCGCTGCGCTTCACGACCCCGCGCGAGCCCGTCGTCCGTTACGACGACCTGGGCGCGCTGGCCCTGCTGGCGGAGATCCCGCAGGACGTCGCCCAGGACAACGCCGACGTGGCGGCCATCGCCCGCATGGCGGGCAGCCCCGAGGACCTGGAGACGCTGGACGTCTACTGCGCGACCGGCTCCCTGCGCCGCGCCGCCGACCTCCTCCACCTGCACCACAGCAGCGTCGCCCGCCGCCTGGAGCAGATCGGCAGGACGCTCGGCATCGAGCTCACCGAGCCCACCGGCCTGACGAGGATCAGGCTCGCCCTGACGGCGTGGCGGCTCCTCCAGGCGTGACCGTTCGGGTCTTCGGCGAGCCGGCCGCTCAGAGGGCGCCGAGCGTGGCGATGAGCTCGATGACGTCATACGCGGTGGGGAAGTCGGCGGCCTCGTAGCGCAGCGTGCACCCGTCGGCGAGCTCCATCCCCGGTATCAGCAGCACCAGCTCGGTCATCCGGGGCCGGTGCACCCGCACCTCCAGCCGTACCGGACCGTCGAACCGTGGCGCGCGCACGGCGTCGCGCCCGGCGAGCGCGGCGGGGACGGCCTGTTCGATCCTGTCGCAGGCCTCCTCGGGGTGCAGCATGGCCGCCGCGCGGGCGCCCAGCGCGCGCTTGACCACGACCGCGTGCATGCCGGGCACGACCTCGGCGGCTTCCGCCGCCACGGTGTCGTCGCCGCTCACCAGGACGGGCGGGACGCCGGCGTGGGCGGCGAGCGCGGCGTTCAGGCCCAGCTCGCCGAGGGAGCGGCCGTTGCAGCGCACGTCGGAGACGACTCCTCCGGAGACGGTGTGGGCCAGCACCGAGCGGGCCGTGCCCGCCTTGCCGTGGTAGCCGATGAACAGGGCTGCGTCCACGCCGCCGTCCAGCCCGGCCATCATCCCGTACGGCTTGGGCGTGCCGCGCAGCAGCTCGGCGCGCCGGTCCAGCCGCTCGGGCAGGAGGTTGCGGAAGTGGGCGTGCGCCTCGGTGACCAGCACCTGGGCGCGGGGCTCGAAGGCGTGGACGCCGCGGACGGCCGCGTTGGTCTCCGCCGTGAGCAGCGCGCGGTTGCGTTCGTACTCCCCGTGGCCGGGCAGCACGTCGTCGCCGTGGACGACCCCGGCGATCCCTTCCATGTCGACCGAGACGAGCACGCGCATCGCGATCCCACCTCTCCGGAAACCCTGCGCCCCCGCTCAGGCGGGAGCGAGCTCGATGACCACCTTGCCGAACGGCGAGCCTTCGCGGTAGTGCCGGTAGGCCGCGTGCGGGTCGGTGAAGGTGCGGTCGATCACGGGCCGCAGCTCGTGGGCGGCGACGGCGGCGCACAGGCTCTCCAGCTCGGCCCGGTTGCCGACGAAGACGCGGCGCAGCGTGGCCAGGCTGGAGGCGTACGCCTCGTTGGTGATCTCCAGGCGGTCGCTCGTGGCGTCGCGGGTGATGAGGACGGCCACCTCGCCGTAGAGCGCGGCGGCCCGTACGGACTGGTCGATGGTGGCCGGGCCGGCCGTGTCCACGACGAGGTCGGCGCCCTGCCCGCCGGTCAGCTCGCGCACCCGGCGGCCCCAGTCGGGGGTGGCCGGGTAGTCGATCACGTGGTCGGCGCCGAGGGCCTTGAGCCGGTCGGCGTGGTCCATGCGGGAGGTCGTGACGATCACCCGGCAGCCGAGGAGCCGGGCGAGCTGCACGGCGAACAGCGACACCCCGCCCGTGCCGAGCGTCACGACCGTCGCGCCGGGCAGCAGCTTCTGCCCGCCGGTCAGCGAGACCCAGGCGGTCAGCGCCGCGCACGGCAGCGTGGCCGCCTCGGCCCAGCTCAGGTGCTCCGGCACGGCCACCGCCGCCTGCTCGCCGAGCAGCGCGTACTCGGTCAGCATGCCGTCCAGGGTGCAGCCGGGCTGGTCGATCAGCTCGGGGCGGAGGCGGCCGTCGTGCCAGCGCGGCCAGTACGACCCCATCACCCGGTCCCCGACGCCGAACCTCGTCACCCCCGGCCCGGCCGCGACCACCTCTCCGGCGCCGTCGCTCAGCGGGATCACGCCCGGCCGGGCGGGCAGGGGGTAGGTGCCGTCCAGGATGAGCAGGTCGCGCTTGTTGAGCGCGGCCGCGTGCACCCGCACGAGGATCTCCCCCGGGCCCGGCTCCGGCACCGGCTCGTCCTGGAGCGCGATCTCAGGGCGTTCCACTCGATATGTACGCATGCGGCGATCCTCCAGAGGGGCCCGTGTTCCCGGCAATTCCCCCCAGGGAATGAGCAGGGAATGAGCAGGAATGACCGGGGAGCCGGGCCTAGGCCACCGCCTTGACGGCCGGGGCCTGCCGGCGCGTGACGCGGCGGCGCCGGGCCGGCATCCCGTACGTCGGGTTGGTGACGCCCCAGGCGGCGCTCTTGCAGATGAGCTCCTTGTAGACGGCGGCCAGCCGGCCGGTCAGGGCCGCCGGGACGGCGCGGTCGTCGGCGGTGACGTACTGGATCAGGCCCTGCTTGCGGCCCAGCGAGATGCACTGGTTGAAGTAGCCGGGCGCACCGTGCGGCAGCTTCCCGCCGGTCAGCCGGGCCACGATCGCGTCGGCGGCGCGCTGGGCGGTCGGGATGCCCGAGGCGCACGACATCCGCAGCGGCTTGCCGCCCCGGCCCATCGCGAGGGCCGCGTCGCCGATGGCGTACACGTCGGGGTGCGAGACCGAGCGCATGGTCTCGTCGACCACGATCTGGCCGGTGGCGCCGAGCCGCAGGTCCGTCGCCTGCGCGATGGGGTGGACGGCGAAGCCGGTCGTCCACACGGTGACGGCGGCCGGGATCGCCGTGCCGCCGGCGACGGTGATCCGGTCGGGCTCGACGGCGGTCACCTCGGTGCGCTCGTGCACGGTGATGCCGAGGTCGCGGACGACCTTCCGCAGGTGCGCGCGGCCCTTTGGGGCGAGCCAGTCGCCGAGGTCGCCGCGGGCGACGAGGGCGACGTCGAGGTCGGGGCGGGCCTCGGCGATCTCGGTCGCGGCCTCCACGCCGGTGAGCCCGCCGCCGACGACGACCACGGGCTGCCCGGCGCCGAGGCCGGCCAGGCGCTCGCGCAGGCGCAGCGCGCCGGGACGGCCGGCGATCTCGTACGCGTGCTCGGCGGTGCCGGGGACGCCCTGGGTGTTCCAGGCGCTGCCGAGGGCGTAGACGAGCGTGTCGTAGGCGAGCTCGGCGGCCGGGGCGCCGGGCCGGCTCGGGTCGGTCACGGTGACGGTCTTCCGCTCGACGTCCACGCCGGTGACCTTGCCGAGCTTGAGCTCCACCCCCGTGCCCGCGAACATCTCGCTGAACGGCCGGGCCTTGAGGTCCTGGCCGGCCGCGACCTGGTGCATGCGGACCCGCTCGACGAAGTCGGGCTCGGCGTTGACGAGGGTGATGGCGACGTCCTCGGGGTGGAGCCGGCGGGCGAGACGGCCGGCGGCGAACGCACCGGTGTACCCGGCGCCGAGGACGACGATGCGGTGCTGCATTTCCGTGCTCCTGTCTTGCGGGGTGTTGTGCCCTTTGAACCGGGCAGCTCGCCGATTCCTGACAGGATCAGAATGTGAAGCGCGTCACATCTCTCGCATAAGTGTCACAACGCCGTCAGCAGCGGTCCCCCGTGGTCGCCCGCCGCCCACTGCGCGGTCGCGCGGGCCAGCTTGTCGGGGTTGACCTGGTTGCGGAAGGCGGCGATGCCGTCGGCGGTGATCTCCAGGCACATGATGGCGACGACCCGGCCGTCCACCACGCCCACCACGGCGGGCTCGCCGTTGGCGGTCGTGAAGTAGATCTCCGGCCGGCCGCCGACCATGGCCCGCTTGGCCTCCGCGGGCTTGAACAGGCCCCGCAGGAACGTCGCGACCGCGAGCGGCCCCTCGAACGGCTTGACCCGGGCCGGGATCTTCCCGCCGCCGTCGCCGACCGAGATGACGTCGGCGGTGAGCAGGCGTACGAGCGGCTCGGTGCGGCCACTGGTGGCGGCGGCCAGGAACTCCTCGACGATGCGCCGCGCGGTGGCCTCGTCGATCTCGGTGCGGGCCTTGCCGTCGGCCACGTGCTTCTTCGCGCGGTGGAAGAGCTGCTGGCTGGCGGCCTCGGTGATGTCGAGGATCTCGGCGATCTCGCGGTGCGGGTAGTCGAACGCCTCGCGCAGCACGTAGACCGCCCGCTCGTTCGGGGACAGGCGCTCCATGAGGGTGAGGACCGCGTACGAGACCGACTCGCGCTGCTCGGCGGTGTCGGCGGGGCCGAGCATCGGGTCGCCCTCCAGCAGCGGCTCGGGCAGCCAGCGGCCCACGTACGTCTCGCGGCGCGCCCGTGCGGAGGTGAGCTGGTTGAGGCACAGGTTCGTGAGCACCTTGGTCAGCCACGCCTCGGGCACCTCGACGCGATCGAGGTCGGCGGCCTGCCAGCGCAGGAACGTCTCCTGCACCGCGTCCTCGGCCTCCGAGGCCGAGCCGAGCAGGCGGTAGGCGATGGCCTCCAGCCGCGGCTTGAAGGCCACGAACCGGTCGACGTCGTTCACGGTCAAGGACATGGCCCCGATCCTAAGCGGCCCGGTTCGCCCGCGTCCGCGGGGGCTGCCCCGGCGAAAAAGCCCGCGTCCGCGGGCCTACCTTCGTGCGGACGCCCGCGGGCCGCCGCCTCGGGCGGTGCGGGAGCGGTGGCCGACGTGCGCGCTCTCCCGCTCCGCCTCGTACGCGCGCCGGCGGCGCTTGCGGCGGGCCAGGAGCCAGCCGGCGGCCAGGGCGGCCAGGCCGAGCGGGGTGCCGGCCAGGCGGCGGGCCAGCAGGAGCTTGAACAGCTTCTTCATGGGGACGCCTCTGCCCGCGTTCGCCCGGGTCAGTCGCCGGGGACGGACTCGGTGGCGGTCGGGACCGGCGGGCTGTCCTGCGGGTCGGGGCTCGGCGGCGCGGCCACCCCGACCGTGAGGGTGATCTGCGTGCCGGACCCGGCGCAGCCTCCCGGCTGGACGCTCTGCGCGAGGACGGTGCCCACGCGGGCCTCGTCCTCCACCGTCTGCTGCCGCGTCTGTACGGAGAAACCCGCCGCGGCCAGCTCGGCACGGGCGTCCTCACCGGACCGGCCCACGACCGAGGGGACGGGGGCGCCGTTGCGGGCCACGGTGAGCGCGACCGGGGTGCCGCCCTGGACGCGGGCGCCCGCCTTGGGCCGGGTGGCCAGCACCTGCCCGTCCGGCTCCGGGGAGCAGGAGCGGGTGATCGGGCCCACCTTGAGCCCGGCGCCGGTGAGCGCCGCCGCCGCGGCCTTGCGCCGCAGGCCGGTCAGCGCCGGCACGGGCAGGCCGGCCGAGACCTGGAGCGTGACCTTGCTGCCCTGGCTCACGACCGTGCCGGGAGCCGGCCTGCTGGTGAGGACCTGGCCGATCTTCTGGGGGGCGTCGCGTTCGGTGACGGCGCCGACGGCGAGTCCGGCCCGCTTGAGCGCCTTGGCGGCGGCCTGCCGGTCCAGGCCGGCCAGGGGCGGGACGGCCACGGTGGCCGGGCGGACCACGGTGGGCGGGTTGTTCAGCGCCGGCTCCTGGGGGCCGCGGGACTGCTGCGCGGGCGGCTCGCCCGTCGAGGGCTTCTGTGTCGGCGGGGCGGTGGAGGGGGCCTGGGAGGTGAGCGGGGCGTCGCCGGCCTGGGGGGCGGCGGTTTCGGTGTTCCTCCTGGACATCGTGGGGATGATCACGATGAGGAGTACGGCGGCGGTGGCGAGCAGGGCCGCGCAGACCGCGATGGCCGCCCTGGGCCACCCCCGTCCACGCGCCGCGCCGTCCGCCGCCACCGGCCCCTCGGGAGGAGCCGGGCCGGACCCGCTCCGTAAGGGCCCACCGCCCTGCCTCGGCACGGGAACCCCGGTGGTGGCGGGTGCGGCGGTGTCCGGAGGCGGGCGGTAGGCGTCACCCGGCGGGGTGGCGTCCGGGGGGAGGCGGTAGGCGTCGCCCGGTGCGCCGGTCGTCTCCGGCTCGGCCATCGGGGGCCAGGTGGGCGGCGGCTCGTCGCTGGAGCGGTGCGTCTCGGGTGAGCGCTGCTCCGGCACCAGCGGCGGCGGCACCGCCCGCAGGACGTGCGGCGGCGGCGAGCGCAGCACTTCGGGCGGCACGCCCTCGGCCGAGTCCCCCAGCAGCTCGTACAGCAGCTCCCTGCTGCTGGGCCGGTTGCGGGCGTCCTTGTCCAGGCAGGAGGCCACCAGCACGCGCAGCCGCCCGTCGAGCCGCCCCAGCTCGGGCGGGGCGGTCAGGATGCGGTGCAGCACCGGCGCCACGGAGTCCTGGCCGAACGGGGCGGTGGCGTTGGCGGCGAAGCACATCGTCGCGCCCCACGAGAAGACGTCGGCCGCGCCCGTGACCGCCGACGCGGTGATCTGCTCGGGAGCCATGTACGCCGGCGTGCCCACCCCGCGCCCGCTCACCGTGGCCGCCGCGTCCAGCACCTTGGCCAGCCCGAAGTCGATGACGCGCGGCCCGTCGGAGCCGAGCAGCACGTTCTGGGGCTTGAAGTCGCGGTGGACGATGCCCGCCCGGTGGATGGCCGCCAGCGCCGTCGCGGTGCTCACGGCCAGCCGCTCCAGCGCGCCGTCGCGCCGGGGCCCGGTCAGCGCGACCTCCCTGGCCAGCGAGGGGCCGTCGACGTACTCGCTGACGATGTACGGCCGCCCCTGGTCGAACCCGGCGTCGACCACCTGCGCCGTACAGAACCTGGCCACGTGCTTGGCCAGCTCCACCTCCCGCAGGAACGCCGCCCGCTCGTCCCCTACGGGCCCGTGCAGCAGCTTGACCGCGTACGTCTCCCCGCCCCTCGAACCGAGGAACACCGCGCCCTGCCCGCCTTCACCGAGACGCCCGGTGAGGACGTACTCCCCCAGTCGCTGCGGGTCCCCCGTTCTGAGCGGCTGCGCCGTTGGCACGGGCGTCTCCCCTCGCCGCCACTCTTTCTGCTCTCTACTGAAAGCAACGGGCCGCGAACAGTCAACGGTGCTCAGGCCAATCGCCGCCTGAACGTGACACAGCAAGTCAGGACGTACGGGCGACCTTGCCCGAATACGTCACTTCGTCCTTACCGTCGCGGGTGACCTTGATGGCCATCTGGTTCGCGTCGGAGGTGGGGGACATCCGGAGCGTCCCCGGATAGCACTCCTCGCCCCGCACCTGGTCGAGCAGGAAGACGGGGCCGCTGCCCGTCCGTGCGAGGCGGCCCGAGCAGTGCAGGTCGGCGCCCCAGCGCATCGCGCCGCCGTCGTCGCCGGTCAGGCGCAGCTCGACGGGGAAGACGCGGCCGGCGCTGAAGTGCTCGGCGGAGCCCGTCCACGTGCCCGCCAGCCCTTCGGCCGCGCCGCGCGTCCAGAGCAGGAGCCCTCCCGCGGCGGCCGCCACCCCCAACGCCACCACGGCCGCCTGCCAGGGCCGGATCCGCCTGCGCCCGGGTGCCGGGCGGTCGCGGGCCTTCGCCTTGGCGCGGGCCGCGATCAAGGGGGCGGTGATGGCGGGGAAGCTCGTGGTCGGATCGGGATCGGTGATCACGCCGGGCGCGGCCTCGGCCGCCCCCAGACCCACGACGGCGCTCAAGCGCGCGCTGCCGGCCCGGCCCGTTCCACCGGCCCGTTCACGACCGCTCCCGGCCTCCCGCCCGCGGCCAGAGCGGGCATCCCGCTCACGGCCGTCACCGACCTCCCGCTCGGGACCATCACCGGCCTCACGCTCGGGACCATCGCCGGCCTCACGCTCGCGACCGTCACCGGCGTCCGGCTCGCGGCCGGTCCCGCCGACGGCGAGCATCGCCGCCGTGGGCAGCACGTCGCCCACCCCGGCCGCCTCCTGCCCGAGCAGCAGCCGCAGCACCTCCTCGGCGTCCGGCCGCTCCCCCGGCTCGGCGGCCAGGCACGCCTCGACGATCTCCCGCAGCCGCCCGCCCAGCGCCCCGAGGTCGGGCTTGCCGTACAGGACGCGGGCCAGCACCTCCTGGTGCGTGCCCGCCGTGTACGCGTGCCGCCCCGTCGCCGTGTACGCCACCGTCAGCCCCCAGGCCCACATGTCGGCGGCCGGCCCGGCGCTCTCGCCCTTCATCCGCTCGGGCGCCATGTAGGCGGGTGTGCCCACGGGCAGGTGCGTCGTGGTGACGGCGGCGTCCATCAGCCGCGACACCCCGAAGTCGATGACGCGCGGCCCGTCGATGCCGAGCAGCACGTTGCCGGGCTTGAAGTCGCGGTGCACGACCCCGGCCCGGTGGATGGCGCCGAGTGCGGTGGCGGTGCCGATGGCCAGCCGTTCCAGTGAGCCGCCCCGGCGGGGGCCCTCCTCGACGACGAGCTCGCGCAGGGAGGGGCCGTCGACGTACTCGCTGACCAGGTAGGGCCGGTCTCCTTCGAGGTCGGCGTCGAGGAGCTGCGCCGTGCAGAACGCCGCGACCTTCCTGACGGCCTCGACCTCGCCGAGGAAGCGCCGGCGCGCGTCCTGGTCGGCGGACAGGCTGGCGTGCAGCAGCTTGACGGCGACCGGCGCGCCTTGCGGCGATGCGCCCAGATAGACGACGCCTTGGCCGCCCTGACCGAGCCTGCGTGTCAGCCGGTACGCCCCCAACTGCCGTGGGTCATCGGCACGTAGCTCGGACATATCATTCCATTATGCCGCCCGGACCAGGATGCGAGCGGCATACCGAGATCAAGAGCCGCGGGAGACCTTCCCCGCGTACGTGACCTCGTCCTGCCCCTTGCGCGTCACGCTGACGGCGGCCCGGTCGGGGTCGGCGGACGGGACGAAACGCAGCGTTCCCGGGTAGCACGCCTCGCCCTTGACCTGGTCGAGCGTGAACACCAGCGGGTTCCCGCCGGGCTTGAGCCGCCCGGAGCAGTGCAGGTCGGCGCCCCAGCGCATGCTGGACCTGCCCCCGGCCCGCAGGCGCAGCTCCACCGGGAAGACCCGCCCCGCCGTCGGGTGCTCGGCCGACCCCGTCCACGTGCCGTCCAGGCTGGGCGCGGCGTCGCGGGTCACGGACGCGGAAGGCGTACGGGAAGGCGGGGCCACCTGTGGAGGACCGGCCGCCACCGGCTCCCGGCTCGCGGCCCACCACAGCACGCCGCCGGCGACCGCCACGGCCACCCCGACGGCCGCCGCCACCACGACCTGACGCCCCCGCCACCACCGCCGCCGGGCGGGCGTCTCCGTGCGGGCCTCCGCATCGGGGCTCGGACCGGTGTCGTCCTCAGGACCGACGGGAGCAGGGCCGACGGCGGCGAGGGCGCCGGTCGTCAGGACGTCGTCCGCCCCCGGCTCGTGCCCCAGCAACCACCGCAGCACCTCCTCCGCGTCCGGCCGCTCCCGTGGATCATGACGGAGGCACGCCTCCACGACCTCCCGCAGCGGCCCGCCCAGCGTGCCGAGGTCGGGCTTGCCGTACAGGATCCTGGCCAGCACCTCCTGGTAGGTGTCGGCCCGGTACGCGTGCCGCCCCGTCGCGGTGTAGGCGACGGTCAGCCCCCACGCCCACAGGTCGGCCGCGGGCCCGGCGGTCTCTCCCTGCACGCGTTCGGGCGCCAGGTAGGCGGGGGTGCCGAGGGAGACGCCGGTGGTGCTGGCGGCGGCGTCCATGAGCCGGGAGACCCCGAAGTCGATGACGCGCGGCCCATCGATGCCGAGCAGCACGTTGGGGGGCTTGAAGTCGCGGTGCACGACCCCGGCCCGGTGGATGGCGCCGAGGGCGGTGGCGGTGCCGATGGCCAGGCGGTGCAGCGACCCGCCGGAGCGCGGCCCCTTCTCGGTCACGTGCTGGGCGAGCGAGGGGCCTTCGACGTACTCGCTGACCAGGTAGGGGCGGTCGCCGTCGAGGTCGGCGTCGAGGAGCTGGGCGGTGCAGAACGCGGCCACCCGCCGCACGGCGTCCATCTCGCCGAGGAAGCGCCGCCGCACGTCGGGGTCGCCGGAGAGCCGGGCGTGCATGAGCTTGATCGCGACGAGTGACCCCTGCGGCGACTCGCCGAGGTAGACGACCCCCTGGCCGCCCTGCCCAAGCCGGCGCAGGACACGGTAGTTCCCCAGCCGGGAGGGGTCGTCAGCGTGGGGCATAGGGCGTCATTATGACAGCAACCCCAGGCGTCACAGCAGTGCCGCGTACTCGTCCAGCAGGGGCAGCACCACGTCGGCGGGCGCGCTGGGCAGGTTGGCGACGACCTGGGTGATCCCCAGCGAGGCGTAGTAGTCGAGCTTCTCCCTGGTGGGCAGCGTGGCGAACGGGATCACCTCCGCCGCCGGGCGCCCGGCCTTCTCGCACGCCTCCCGCAGCGCCGGCAGCGCCGCCTTGATGCCGCGCCCGCCGATCGGCATCCATCCGTCGGCGTACTCGGCGACGTGCGCGAACAGCTTCGGGCCCGCGGCCCCGCCCAGGTAGACGGGCGGCACCTGGACGGGCTTGGGCCAGGACCAGGAGGGCTCGAAGCCGTCGAAGGAGGCCACCTCGTCGCGCCACAGCGCTTGCATGGCCAGGACGTTGCGCCGGGCCACCTCGCGCCGCTCGCGGTAGGGGACGCCGTGGTTCTCGATCTCCTCCACGTTCCAGCCGAACCCGACGCCGACGACCACGCGCCCGCCGGACAGGTGGTCGAGCGAGGCGATCGCCTTGGCCGTGACGACGGGGTCGCGCTGGGCGGCGAGCAGGATGCCGGTGCCGACGCGCAGGGTGCGGGTGGCCGCCGCCGCGTAGGACAGGGCGACGAGGGGGTCGAGCGTGCGCTTGTACTCCTCGGGCAGCTCCGCCCCGCTGGGGTGCGGGGTGCGGCGGGAGACGGGGATGTGGGTGTGCTCGGGGACGTACAGGGAGTCGAAGCCGCGCTCCTCCAGCGCCCTGGCCAACTCGTGGACGGGCATGGCCAGGTCCGTGGCGAACATCGTGACCCCGAGCCTCATGCGACACTCCCTACGGTGAACCAAGCGATTGCTCGGTTAAGATTTCCAGAGTACCTTGCAGAAGACCATCCCGCGGAAAGAGGTCCCCGGTGAAGTTTTCTATCTTCCTGAATCCGCAAATTCCAGGCTCTGGTTACGCCGCCGAGGAGAACGCCAGGGCCAAGCGGCCCATCGGGCGCGACACGGAGTCGTACCAGAGGTTGCTGCACGAGGTACGGGAGATAGCCGTCCACGCCGACCAGGTCGGGTTCGACGCGCTGATGATGACCGAGCACCACTTCCACTCGGAAGGCATGGAGTTCTCGGTCAACCCGCTGATGTTCCTCACCGACCTCGCCGCCAGGACCGAGCGCATCCTGCTCGCCCCGCTCGGCCTCGTGCTGCCCGCGTGGGACCCGATCAGGGCGGCCGAGGACGTGGCGCTGCTCGACCAGTTCTGCAAGGGCCGGCTGCGGCTCGGCGTGGCCCGCGGCTACCAGAACCGCTGGATGAACGTGCTGGGCCAGCGCTGGCACGCCGCCGCCGCCCGCTCCGACGGCTCGGCGTCCGACACGCGCAACTTCGACGTCTTCGGCGAGGTGCTGAAGATCATGAAGATGGCGTGGACGCAGGAGACGGTCCGCTACAAGTCGGACGTGCTCGACTACCAGGTGCCCTACCCGTACGAGGGCATCGAGGGCTGGCCCGCCCAGGAGTGGACCCGCACGTTCGGCTCCCCCGAGGAGATGGACGAGAACGGCACCATCAAGGCCGTCTCCGTCTGCCCCCGCCCCTACCAGAACCCGCACCCGGAGCTGTGGCAGCCGTTCACGATCTCCGACCGGTCGGTCATCAGGGCCGCCCAGGAGGACATCCTGCCGTGGATGTTCACCCCCAACCCCGACGACCACGCCCAGAAGGCGAAGCTGTACCAGGAGGAGTCGGCCAAGCAGGGCCGCCACTACAAGCTGGGCGAGCACACCGGCATCCTCAAGATCGTCGGCATCGCCGACACCACGGAGGAGGCCATCAACACCTTCGGCCGCAGCATCCCGAAGGACTTCGCCGCCTTCTTCGGCCCCTTCGGCTACCTGGAGGTGCTGCGCAAGAAGGAGGACGAGAAGCACCAGCCGATCTCCCCCGAGAAGGGCGACGCCAGGCGCATGAACGACGTCGAGATGGCGCTGTTCGGCACCCCCGACGACGTCAAGCGCGGCATCCAGCGCATGCTCGACCGCATGCCGGACCTGGAGTGGTTCGGCCTCTACATGCAGGGCCAGCAGGGCGTGCTGCCGCTCGACACGGTCAAGCGCAACCTGGAGCTGTTCGCGACCAAGGTCGCGCCGGAGTTCCGATGAGGTACTGGCTGGGGGCCTCGTTCGTCGACACCGGCCAGTTCGTGGAGCTGGCGCGGGCGGCCGAGCGGTGCGGCTTCGACACGCTGACGCTCTCCGACCACCTCTTCTACGCCGACTTCGCCTCGCCGTACCCGTACTCGTCGTCGGGCCGGCCCCGCTGGGACGCGAGCACGCACTGGCCGGACGTGTGGGTGACGATCGGCGCGATGGCCGCCGTCACCACCACCCTGCGCTTCTCCCCGAACGTCTACATCGCCCCGGCCCGCGACCTGTTCACCGTGGCCAAGCAGGTCTCCACGGCCGCGGTGCTGTCGCACGACCGGGTCACGTTCGGGGTGGGGGTGGGCTGGTGCGAGGAGGAGTTCGTCGGCACCGGACAGGACTTCCACACGCGGGGCCGCCGCCTCAACGCGATGATCCCCGTGCTGCGCGAGCTGTGGGCGGGCGAGACGGTCACCGTCGAGGGCCTGCCGCCGCTGTCGATCTGCCCCACGCCGGAGCGGCCGATCCCGGTCCTGGTGGGCGGCGACAGCGAGGCGGCCCTGCGCCGGGCCGCGCGGCTGGGCGACGGCTGGATCGGCAACCGCATCTACACCGAGGAGCAGTTCGACGACGTCCTCGCCGCCCTGCGCCGCCATCTCGACGCCAACGGCCGGTCGCTCGACGGCTTCGAGGTCATCGCCCCGCTCGCGGTGCTGCCGGACGCCGACACGTACCGGCGCTTCGAGGCCAAGGGCGTGACGGGCACCATGGCCGCCCCGTGGTGGCTGGCCACCGACGAGGAGAAGGCCAGGTACGGCGCCGACTCGCTCGACCTCAAGATCGCCACCATGGAGCGCTTCGCCGAGGAGGTCATCGCGAAGACCTGAGCCCGAGCTCGGCCATGGCGGCCTCGACGAGCGCGGCGGGCATCTCGTCCATGACGCCGACCCGGATCAGGGCCGCCAGCCCGAGGTAGGTCGCGTAGCCGGCCAGCACCCGCCGTTCCGCCTCTTCCGGCGGCTGGCCGGCTGCCTCCAGGCACGCCCGCATGTACGCCAGCCGCCGCTCGCTCACCCGCCGGGCCACCTCCCGCACGAGGGGGTCGTCGGCCTCGCTGATCAGCCGGAACGAGACGGCCGCGTCGTGCCGGTCACCGAAGGCCCGCCCCAGTAGGGCCCGCATGCGCGCCACCGGCTCGCGTACCGTCTCCAGCTCCGCGATGACTTCTTCGGTCGCGGCCTCCCACCGCCGCAGCGCCGCCTCCAGGAGCGCCTGCCGGTTGCGGAAGTGCCAGTAGAAACTGCCCTTGGACACACCCAGCCGTACTGCGACCGGCTCCACGGCGACCGCGGCCGGCCCACCTTCCGCCAACGCCTCCAGCGCCGCCCGCGCCCAGTCGTCCGCGTTCAACCGTCTCACCCGCTCAGCCTTCCATACGAGATCGTATGGAAGGCTCCGCAGCGAGGGCTTCAGTATGTGGGCCGCGTCCGGAGCGCGGCCACCCTTTGCACGTGGGCGCAAAGGGTGGACACGCCCTACCGGCCCGACGACAGTAGGGTGCGCCCCAGCGGGGTCATCACGTGCAGGACGGCCGTGCCGTGGCGGTGCGTCTCGATCAGCCCGGCGTCGCGCAGCACCCGCGTGTGGCGGCTGACGGAGGCGGGCGACGTCGCGGCCCGCTCGGCGAGCTGGGTGGTGGTGGCGCCGCCGTCGATGGCCGCCAGCACCGTCGCGCGGGTCGCGCCGAGCAGCGCGATCAGCGACTCCGTGCGGTTCGACTCCCAGTGGGAGTGCCGGTCGATCGGGTACACCAGCGTGGGCGGCAGGGCCGGGTCCGCCAGTGCCACCGGGACGCGCCGGCAGAAGTACGACGGGATCAGCAGCAGCCCGCGCCCGCCGAGGTGCAGGTCGCGGTCCACGTCGTAGTCGACCTCCAGCAGCGGCGGGCGCCAGCGCATGAGCGGCGCCATCCCGCGCAGCAGCCCGTCGGGGCCGCCCTCGGTCAGGTCGCGCCTGCGGCGGGTCGTCTCGGCCGCGATGGCCGCCTCGATCGTGTCGCGGTAGGGGTCGATGGCGATGGCGTGGTAGGCCCGCAGCGTGGCCGCCAGGTTCATCAGCGTCGCCGTCTCCCCCTCGGCCAGCCGGCGGCCCCAGCCGGGCAGCGGCGACGTGCGGGCCAGCGTGCCCAGCTCGCGGCGCAGCCGGGCGCGCGGCGTGCTCAGGAGCGCCTGCAGACCGGCGTCGAGCCCCTGGAGCCCTTCCACGGGCGTGATGAAGTCGGGGAAGTAGGGGCCGAACGGCGTCAGCGCCGCCACCACCCGCTCGTAGCGGTGCAGCCGGTCGCCCTCGCGCCGCATCTCCGTCAGCCAGGGGCGCAGGGTCGCCGGTGGCGCGGGGTCGGCGAGCCGGTGCCTGGTGAACACCATCTCCCAGAAGGGATCCGCGGTCTCCGCCAGTCGGGTGCGCCGTAAGTCGTCGCCGGTGAAGTGAATCCTGAGCATCGATCCCTCGATCCCCTCATCGGCCCCACTCTACGATGGCCCGCCACCGTCCGACAGGTTCGTCCCGATCAAGGCAGGCGATAGCCTCGTATGGTGCTGGAAAAGATCGCGGCGACCCGCTACGTCACCCCGCTGCGGGAGGGCGGGTCGCTGCCCGGCGTCGTCGAGGCCGACGACCTGGGCACGTACGTCGTGAAGTTCCGCGAGGCCGGCCAGGGCAGGCGGGTGCTCGTCGCCGAGATCATCTGCGCCGAGCTGGGCCGCCACCTCGGCTTCAGGACGCCCGACCTCAAGCTCATCGACCTCGACCCGCAGATCGGCGTCAGAGAGCCCGACTACGAGGTGCAGGAGCTGCTCAAGGCCAGCGCCGGGCTCAACCTCGCGGTCGACTTCCTGCCGGGCGCGCTCGGGTTCGAGCCGCTGGCGTGGGTGGCCGATCCGCTGTTCGCGGCGCGGGTGCTGTGGTTCGACGGGCTCATCCACAACATCGACCGGAGCTGGCGCAACCCCAACCTGCTGGTCTGGCACCGCGACACCTGGCTGATCGACCACGGGGCCGCGCTGTGGTTCCACCACAACTGGCGCACCGCCGACCCGCAGCGGCCGTTCGACGCGAGCGACCACGTGCTCGCGCCGTACGCGGGCGACGTCGGCGCGGCGGGCGCGGAGCTGGCCGGCCGGATCACGCGGGAGCTGCTGGAGGGCGTGACGGCGCTGGTGCCGGACGAGTGGCTGGCCGGCGAGCCGGGCTTCGGCTCCCCCGGCGAGGTGCGTGAGGCGTACGTCGACCATCTGCTGCGGCGGGCGCACGGGCCGCGCGAGTGGCTGAGGTTCGAGCAGCCCAAGGCCCCCAAGGCGGGCCCCGGGTCGGTCGGCGAGTTCTGGCGGGGAGGCGGCGGCCGGTGAGCAGGGACGTCTACGAGTACGCGGTGATCCGCGTGATGCCCAAGGTCGAGCGGGGCGAGCTGATCAACGCGGGCGTGCTGCTCTACTGCCAGCCCCGCGACTACCTGTGCGCCAAGGTCGAGCTGGACCCCGGCCGGCTGCGGGCGCTCGATCCGCAGGCCGACGTCGACGGGGTCCGCCGGGCGCTGAACGCGTACGAGCTGGCCTGCGGGGAAGAGTGCGGGCCGCTGGCGGGAGAGCCGCTCGGCGGCCGGTTCCGCTGGCTGACCGCGCCGCGCAGCACGATCGTGCAGGCGGGCCCGGTGCACGCGGGACTCACCGCTGATCCCGGCACCGAGCTGGCCCGGCTGTTCGATAAGCTTGTCCGAATTTAGCCCCTTGACCAGCGTCGATGCTGGGTAAGAGGTGCGAAAGGGAGGAGGGCCGGTAGTGGGAGATGTGCGGCAATGCTCGAAGCAGCACTGCTGCCGGTTCCGGGACCTCACCCACGCCGGCACGTACGTCGTGGACGACCGCGGCCGGATCATCGACGTCAGCCCCCGAGCCGAGCACCTGCTCCGCCGCAGCGCGGCGGAGCTGCTGGGCCGCGACGCCCACGACGCGCTGCACCGGGGCAGGGGCGGCGAGCCGCTGCCGCGCAGCCTGTGCGACATGCGCCAGCCTCTCCTCGAAGGCGTCACGGCGAGCGGCGAGGACGCGTGGCTGGAGCGCGGCGACGGCTCCCTCATGCAGATCTCGTGGATGGTCACCCCGTGCGGCAGCGAGGCGGACGGCGGCGCGAACGCGCTGGTCATCTTCTACGAGACCGGTTCCTCCGTGTCCGGTGAGTGGGTGCGCGCGCAGGCTCCCACGACCATGACCGAGCTCGACCGGCTGGCGCTGCTCGCGGAGACGACCACGACGCTCACCTCCAGCCTCGACAGCGACGAGACGATCCGCCACCTGGTGCGGCTGGTGGTGCCGCTGCTGGCCGACTGGGTGGTCATCGACCTGCTCACCGAGGAGGGCGAGGTGGTCCGCAACACCGTCGTCCACCACGAGAACGGCGTCCTGACCCACCGGGAAGACCTGGAGCGGCTGATGCCGCCGCTGTCGATGGAGTCCCCGATGCCGCTGTCCCGGGCGCTGCGCGGCGTCACCGCGACGCTCGTCGGCCCGGAGCACTACCAGGGCCCGCCCGACTCGGGCATCGCGGTCGCGCAGCGGGAGCTGTTCGAGGCCACCGGCATCCACTCGGCGTGCATCGCGCCGATCCGCGGCGTGCGCGACGTGGTCGGCGCCATGACGCTCGGCCGCGCGGTGCAGCCCCACCCGTTCTCCACCAACGACCTCCTCCTGGTCGAGGACATCGCCCGCCGCGCCGGGCTGGCCCTCGACAACGCCCGCCTGTACGAGCGGCAGCGCCGGGTGGCCGAGACCATGCAGCGCCACCTGCTGCCCCGGCTGCCGTCCGTGCCCGGCCTGGAGATGGGCGCCTGCTACCTGCCCGCGCCGCGCGCCTCCCAGGTCGGCGGCGACTGGTACGACGCGTTCGTGCTGTCGGGCGAGACGACCGGCCTCGTCATCGGCGACGTCGTCGGCCACGACCTCGACGCCGCCTCCGGCATGGCGCAGGTCTGCAACATGCTGCGCGCCTACGCAGGGGAGCTGGAGGAACCGCCCAGCGCCGTCATGGAGCGGCTCGACCAGGCGGTGGTCCGCATGGCCGAGGCCACGATGGCCACCGCCGTGTTCGCCCGCGCCGAGCGCTCCGGCGACGGGTGGCGGCTGCGCTGGACCAACGCGGGCCACCCGCCGCCACTGCTCATTGAGGAGAACGGGCGCACCCGCTACCTGGAGGAGGCGAGCAGCATGCTCCTCGGCACCGGCTTCGCGCCCGCCAGGAAGGACGCCGTGGTCGAGCTGCCGCCGCGATCCACCCTGCTGTTCTACACCGACGGGCTGATCGAGTCGCCCACCCACTCGCTCGACGACGGCCTCGACCGGCTGCGCGAGGAGGCGGCCGCGCTGACCCGGCACCCGCTCAGCACCTACTGCGACCGCCTGCTCGGCCGCGTCCGCCCCGCCGACAACGACGACGACGTCGCCATGCTGACGTTGCGCGTCCCCGGCTAGCGGTGGGCCCGCTTGGGGCGGGCCCGGTCAGCGGCGGGCCGGTCAGCGGCGGGCCGGTCAGCGGCGGAACGCGTCGGCGTTCGCGCGGGCCCACTCCTCGAACGTGCGCGGCGGGCGCCCCGTGACCCGCTCGACGGTCGGCAGCACCGCCGACTCGTCCAGCTCGCCCCGGGCGAAGAACCCGTAGAACGCCTCCGCGTACGCCTCCGGCATGCCGCCGGCCAGCATCTCGGCCCTGGCCTCTTCGTCGCTCAGCCCCTCGAAGCGCAGCTTCCTGCCCAGCGCCGCCCCCAGGATCTCCACCCGCTCCGCCGGCCGCAGCGCCCGCGGGCCCGTCAGCCCGTACACCTGCCCGTCGTGCCCCTTCTCCAGCAGGGCCGCGGCGGCCACGGCGGCGATGTCGAGCGGGTCGACGGTCGCCACCGCCACGCCCGGCCAGGAGTCGCGGACGACGTCACCGGCCTTGACCTGATCGGCCCAGCGCAGCGTGTTCGACATGAACGTGCGCGGGCGCAGCACCGTCCACGGCACCCCCGACGCGCGGACCAGCGCCTCCGACTCCACGTGATATTTCGAGACCGGGTTGCTCACGTCGGCGGCCTCCGCCGCGCTCGCCGACAGCAGCACCACGTGCTCGACCCCGGCGCGCGCCACGGCCGCCAGCGTCTCGTCCATCCGGTCGTAGCCGGCCAGCAGGAACACCCCGCGCACGCCGGTCAGGGCGCCCGCCACCGACTCCGGATCGTTCAGGTCTCCCAGAGCCGGCTCGGCGGGCAGCTCCACCTCGCGCCGCACCAGCGCGCGTACCGGCTCGCCCGCCGCGGCGAGCGTGCGCACCAGCGCGCCGCCCGCGTTTCCCGTTGCACCCGTGACAAGGATCATGCCTAGAACAATACGGACATGAACGTGTCGATCTCCCGGAACCCCACCTTCCGGTAGACGGCCCGGGCCGCGTGGTTGAAGTCGTTGACGTAGAGCGAGACGACCGGCGCGAAGCAGCTCATCGCCGCCTCCACCACCGCCGCCATCCCCGCCACCGCGTAGCCCCTGCCACGCAGCTCGGGCGCCACCCAGACGCCCTGGATCTGGCAGGCCTGCGGGGTGACGGCCCCCACCTCGGCCTTGAACACCACCCGGCCGTCGTCGATCCGCGCGTACGACCGGCCGATCCTGATCAGCTCGGCCACCCGCGTCCGGTAGAGGGCGCCGCCGTCACCGAGGTTCGGCGAGACGCCGACCTCTTCGGTGAACATCGCCACGCACGCCGGCAGCAGCACGTCGAACTCCTCGGGCCGCACCCGCCGCACCAGCGGGTCGGCCGCCACGTCCGGCTTGCTGGAGGTCGCCATGACGGGCTGCGCCCAGCGGATCGCCCGTGCCCGCCCCCAGTGCGGCTCCAGCCGCTCCCACAGCAGCGAGACGGCATCGACCGGGCCCACGATGGACGAGCAGCGCCGCCCCTGCTTGCGGGCACGGTCGGCGAACGCGTGCACGGCCTCGGGGCCGGCGTTGACCGGCACCATGTTGGCTCCGGCGTAACAGAGTGACACGAGGCCACCGCGCGGTCCGAACCCCCACATCTGCCCACCGAGCCTCGCCGGGTTGAGTCCGACGGCCCGCACCCGAGAGGACACGAAGACATTGGCGACCGGATCGGTGTCCAGGAGGGCGAGGACTTCGTCCCGGTCGTTGTCGTCGAGCACGCGCGACGCCGATGTACGCAGCATCACATGGTCAGACTACGCGAAGGGTTACCGAATCCGGCATCCGGCACTGCCCACGGTAACCCTTTCTTGACGTCAGCCGGATCTCGCGACGTCAGCGGAGGCGTTCCTCAGCCGATGGGCAGCCCCTCCAGCACGCCCAGGATCCCGAGCAGTCCCCCGCCCTTCGGGTCGCCCGACGTCATGTGCGCGGCCGGACGCGGCTCCGGCAGGGCCGGGCAGGTCGTGTCCCGGCGCGGCAGCGTGCCGTCCCGCAGGTACGCGGCCAGGTACCCGTCCAGGCACTTGTTGCCCGCCAGCGACACCCCGTGGTTGCCGCCGCCCTCCAGCACCATGCGGGCGCGCGGGAAGCTCCGCGCCATCTGCAGAGCCCCCTGGTACGGGGTCGCCGCGTCGTGCCGCGACTGCAGCATGAGGAACGGCGGCAGCTTCCGCGACGCGTGCACCTTCACCGGCGTGCCGCCGCGCACCGGCCAGAACGCGCAGGGCGCGTTGAACCAGGCGTTCGGCCAGGTCAGGAACGGCGCCTCGCGGTGCAGGGCCTTCATGTCGGCCCGCCACGTGTCCCACTTTCGCGGCCAGCGGGCGTCGCGGCACTGGACGCCCAGGTAGATGGCGTAGCCGTTCTCGTCGGCCGCGTCGTTCTTGCCGTGCTTGTTGTAGATCTCCACGAGCCCCCTGACGTCGCCCTGCCGCACGTACGAGGACCACGCCTGGGCGAACTGCGGCCACACCTTGTCGCTGTAGCCGGCCACCGTGAAGGTGTCGTCGAGCTCGCTCGGCCCCACGACGCCTCCGGCCGGCTTCGCGCGCAGCCGGTCACGCATCGCGTAGTAGGCGAACGAGGTCTGCTTCTGCGTCGCGCCCAGCTTGTAGGCGTCGTGGTGGCGGGCGGTCCAGGCCAGGAACTGGCGATGCCGGTGCTCGAACGCGCGGTCCTGCTTGAGGTTCGAGTCGTACCAGACGCCGGTGGGATCGACGGAGCTGTCCATCACCAGGCGCTTGACGCGCGTCGGGAAGATGGTGGCGTAGACGGCGCCGAGGTAGGTGCCGTACGAGTAGCCGAGGTAGCTGATCTTCTCCTCGCCGAGGGCGGCGCGGATGGCGTCCATGTCCCGGGCGGAGTTCTCGGTGGTCAGGTGTGGCAGGAACCATGACCAGAGCTGGCCGCAGCGGGAGGCGTACCCGGCGGCGCGGGCGAGCAGCGCCTTCTCCTCGGCCTTGCCGTGCGGCACCGCGTCCGGCCTCGGGGCCTTGTAGTACGTGGCCGGGTCCACGCAGTGCACGGACGGCTGGCTGGCGCCGACGCCCCGGGGGTCGAACCCGACGATGTCGTAGCGTTCGGACACGTCCGCGGGCAGCGACGTGGCCACGTACTCGGTCAGGTCTCGCCCCGACGAGCCCGGCCCGCCCGGGTTGACGAGCAGCGTCCCGAGGTGGTTGGCGTCCCTGGAGACCTTGGCCCTGATCCGGTTGAGCGCGATCTTGATCTGCTGTCCCATGGGCTCGCGGTAGTCGAGCGGCACGCGTACGGTGGCGCACTCCAGAGCCGCCGAGGCCGTCTTGCCCGCCACCTTCGGGCAGGCCCCCCACACCACAGGCGCCTTCCTGCCGGCCACCGCCGTCCCGTCCGCAGTCGCGACCCCGGCGACGAGCATCACCAGCCCGGCGACAACCCCCATAACCCGCTTCACCGAGTCCCCTTCCTTGTCATAGGCCTTGAGATGCTCCCGCGAGCGACGGGGTGGTGACGGTGAGTATGGGGAAATGCTTGCCGTTCCGTGATGCCGCCATGGCCCGGCGCCTTCTTTCAGCTAATTTCCGATACTTTCGTCACCCCCCACCCTCATGACCACAGCACATGGGCACGCCACTCGTTCTTGGGGCCGAAAGTTTCGAGAAATCATTGACATATTTCGAGGGCCTTCTCAGACTGATCGCCAGCACCCCACCTCTCGGAAGGGAGAGCGCCGTGATGATCGGCCGGGCCCCCGCCAGACTCCGCACACTGGCCATGGCGACGACACTCTCGATCGCCGTCTTCGGCGCGACGACCGTCGCGACCACCGGGGCCGCCACAGCGGTGGCAGGAGTGGAGGACGAGGGCGCCGACTGCGCCGTGCCCGCCCTGCCCGACGCGGGCTCCTTACCCACCGTCTCCCGGCTCCCCGACCCCTTCACCAGGCTGAACGGCAGCCGCATCACCGCCAAGGCCGACTGGCGCTGCCGCCGCCAGGAGATCAAGAAGCTGGCGGAGAAATTCGTGTACGGCGAGAAGCCCGCCAAGCCGGCCGGCGTCACCGGCACGGTCTCCCGGACCGGCATCACCGTGAACGTCTCCCACAACGGCCGCAGCGCGAGCTTCTCGGCCGGGGTGGACCTGCCGAGCGGCACCGGCCCGTTCCCCGCCGTGGTCGTCCTGGGCGGGCTCGGCGCCGACACCGCCACCATCAAGGCGGCCGGCGCCGCCGTCATCAGCTACGACCCGCTCGCCGTCGGCCGCGAGGGCACCCCGCGCACCAGCAAGCAGGGCGCCTTCTACAGCATCTACGGCGCCTCCAGCAGCACCGGCATCCTGGCCGCCTGGGCGTGGGGCGTCAGCCGGATCATCGACGTCATCGAGCAGTCGGGCGGCAGTGTCCTGCGCGCCGACGCCACCGGCGTCACCGGCTGCTCCCGCTACGGCAAGGGCGCCTTCGTCGTCGGCGCCTTCGACCAGCGCATCGCCCTGACCATGCCCATCGAGTCCGGCAGCGGCGGCGTGGCCGCCTTCCGCGCCATCCCCGGCGAGAGTGGCGCCCAGCCCCTGAGCAGCGCCTACTCCGAGCAGCCGTGGCTCGGCGACGCGTTCGGCTCCTTCACCGGCAGCCCCGGCCGGCTGCCCGTGGACACCCACGAGGTCGTCGGCATGATCGCCCCGCGCGGCCTGTTCATCATGGACAACCCGCACATCGACTGGCTCGCCGCCCGATCCGCGAGCGTCGCCGCCCTGGGCGGCGCCGAGATCTACAAGGCGCTGGGTGCCGGCGGCAACATCACGTACTGGTCGGACGTCCAGGACGGCACCCACTGCGCCACCCGCCCGGAATGGCGCACCCCCCTCCAGCAGAACATCCAGAAGTTCCTGCTGAACACCGGCTCCTCCACCGGCACGATGCGCATCGCGTCGAGCAAGAGCGGCAACCTCGCCGAGTGGCGCGACTGGACCACCCCCACCCTCACCGACGGCGGCACCGACACCACCGCCCCCACCGCGCCCGGCACCCCCACCGCCTCCGCGACCACCTCCACCAGCACCACCCTGACCTGGACCGCCTCGACGGACGACACCGGCGTGACCGGCTACGACATCCTCCGCGCCCCCGGCACGACGGGCGGCACCTTCACCCAGGCGGGCACGTCGGCCACCACCACGTACACCGACACCGGCCTCACCCCCAACACCGCCTACCGCTACCAGGCCAGAGCCCGGGACGCCGCCGGCAACACCTCCCCCGCCTCCCCCACCGCCCAGATCACCACCCAGCCCGGCCCCTCGACCGGCACCTGCACCGCCATCGGCACCGTCCAGACGCAGTGGCCGACCGGCTACGTCATCCAGCCCCTCACGATCACCAACACCGGCACCTCCCCCATCACGAGCTGGACCGTCACCTTCACCCTCCCCGCCGGCCACACCCTGACCGGCTCCTGGAACGGCACCGTCACCACCAGCGGCCAGACCGTCACCATCAAGAACGTCGCCCACAACGGCACGATCGCGGCCGGCGCCGCCAACAGCACCGCCGGCTTCCAGGTGTCCCGCCCCAACGGCAACACCTCACTCCCGTCCGGCTACACCTGCACCTGACGCCGCACTCCCGGCCCGCCTCCTCGATCAGGTCACACAGCCCCGGGCCCAGCTCATCCCCCACCATGCGCAACGCGAGCTCGGCCCGGGAGGCGAGGACAAGAGGCGGCACCCCGGCGACCAGGTCGGCATGGGCGAGCCGGTCGAGCCGCCGTGCAGGATGATGTCGCGGCTGCGGTAGAGCCCGCGCAGAGAGATCTCGACGCGACGACGCACCCGGCCGAGCACCTGGGCACGCTCGGCGAGCAACGCCCGCAAGCGGGTGACCGCCGCGACATCGCTGCCCCTGCGCCGCGGCGACGACCCGCTCACGCTCGTCGGTATCCCGAGCCTCGGTCAGCAAGGACTCCAGCGCCCTCCAAGCGCCGGCGACGGCGGGAGCGAGGAGGAGGAGGAGGAGGACGGGTCGCGTCCGGGGGAGTGCTCAGCATCTCGCTGCCTCGGGCCGCGTCACGTGCTGCGGGCAGCGGCGCCCCCGGTGGCTCGCCGCCCAGCCCGACGTGGTGGGGCACAAGGGTGTGGGCCCGGGTTCGGGCCCACACCAGCGGGTGCGGCTAGCCGACCGTGACCGTGGGGCCGGTGGACTCGTCGTCGAGGTCGACCTCGACGCCCATCTCCTCCGCCAGCCGCAGCGCCTCTTCGATCAGCGTCTCGACGATCTGCGACTCGGGGACGGTCTTGATGACCTCGCCCTTGACGAAGATCTGGCCCTTGCCGTTGCCGGAGGCGACGCCGAGGTCGGCCTCGCGGGCCTCGCCGGGGCCGTTGACGACGCAGCCCATGACGGCCACGCGCAGCGGCACCTTCATGCCCTCCAGGCCGGCCTGGACCTGGTCGGCGAGGGTGTAGACGTCGACCTGGGCGCGGCCGCAGGACGGGCAGGAGACGATCTCCAGGCCGCGCTCCCTGAGGCCGAGCGACTCCAGGATCTGGGTGCCGACCTTGACCTCCTCGACCGGCGGGGCCGACAGGGAGACGCGGATGGTGTCGCCGATGCCCTCGGCGAGCAGGGCGCCGAAGGCGACGGCGGACTTGATGGTGCCCTGGAAGGCCGGGCCGGCCTCGGTGACGCCGAGGTGGAGCGGGTAGTCGCACTGGGCGGCGAGCTGCCGGTAGGCGTTGATCATCACGACCGGGTCGTTGTGCTTGACCGAGATCTTGATGTCGCGGAAGCCGTGCTCCTCGAACAGGGAGCACTCCCACAGCGCCGACTCGACCAGCGCCTCGGGGGTGGCCTTGCCGTACTTCTCCAGCAGGCGCTTGTCGAGGGAGCCGGCGTTGACGCCGATGCGGATGGGGATGCCGGCGTCGGAGGCGGCGCGGGCGATCTCGCCGACCTTGTCGTCGAACTTCTTGATGTTGCCGGGGTTGACCCGGACGGCGGCGCAGCCCGCGTCGATGGCCGCGAACACGTACTTCGGCTGGAAGTGGATGTCGGCGATCACGGGGATCTGCGACTTCTTGGCGATGATGGGCAGCGCGTCGGCGTCGTCTTGGGACGGCACCGCCACCCGGACGATCTGGCAGCCCGAGGCGGTGAGCTCGGCGATCTGCTGCAAGGTGGCGTTGACGTCGGCGGTGACCGTCGTCGTCATCGACTGCACCGACACGGGGGCGTCGCCGCCCACGGGCACGCTGCCGACCATGATCTGGCGGGAGTGGCGGCGTTGGGCGAGCGGCTTGGGGCGTACCGTCGGGATGCCGAGAGCTACAGAAGTCATTTCAACCCTTACTGTGACGACGCTTTCCAGTTTAGGTAGCTAGCGGGACTGCCCGGCTGTGAGTTCGGCCGCACGGGCGCGAGCCCAGGCGTCGGCCGCCAGCACCTCTTCGACGGAGTCGGCGGGAGTCACCTGGTGCTCCTCGACGACCTTGGCCACGGTGTCGACGATGGCCAGGAACGGCAGCCCGCGCCGCAGGAACGCGTCGAGGCAGACCTCGTTGGCGGCGTTGTAGACGGCGGGTGCGGTGCCGCCCTCGCCGCCCACGTGCCTGGCCAGCGCGACCGCGGGGAACGCCAGGTCGTCGAGCGGCTCGAACGTCCAGGTGTGCGCCTTGGCCCAGTCGATGGGCCGCGCGGCGCCCGGCACGCGCCTGGGGTGGCTGAGCGCGAGGGCGATCGGCAGCCGCATGTCGGGCGGGCTGGCCTGGGCGATGGTGGAGCCGTCGACGTACTCGACCATGGAGTGGATGATCGACTGGGGGTGGACGACGACTTCGATGCGGTCGAAGCCGAGGTCGTAGAGCAGGTGTGCCTCGATCACCTCGAGGCCCTTGTTGACCAGGTTCGCGGAGTTGACCGTGATGTAGGGGCCCATCGACCAGGTGGGGTGGGCCAGGGCCATCTCGGGGGTGACGTCGGCCATCTCCTCGCGTTTCATGCCCCTGAACGGCCCGCCGCTGGCGGTGATCACGAGCTGTTTGACGCTCGACGGGTCGTAGCCCTCGGGCCCGGCGGCCCACAGGCACTGCAGCACCGCCGAGTGCTCGGAGTCGACCGGGAGCAGCTGCCCGGGCCGGGCCAGCCGCTTGACCAGCGGCCCGCCGATGATCAGCGACTCCTTGTTGGCCAGCGCCAGCGATCTGCCCGCCTCCAGGGCGACGAGCGTGGAGGTGAGGCCGAGCGCGCCGGTGATGCCGTTGAGCACCACGTCGCACTGCCACGCGGCCACCTCGGCGACGCCCTCCGGGCCGCCCAGCACCGTGGGCGCGACGCCGTGCGCGGCCAGCGCGTCCTTCAGCGCGGGCACGGCCGTGGCGTCGGCCACCGCCACCGCCTCGGCGCCGAACCGCGCCGCCTGCGCGGCCAGCAGCTCGACCCTGCCGCCCCCCGCCGCGAGCGCGGCGACCCTGAAGCCGCCGGGGTTGGCGGCGATGACGTCGAGGGCCTGGGTGCCGATCGAGCCGGTGGAGCCGAGCACGACGACGGAGCGGAGGGTCTCTTCATGCACGTGTCCATTGTCCCCGCTGTAGGGCGCACTCGGGCACGCGGGACCCGTCGCCGCAAAATTCCCCCACTTTTGTGACGCCCGGGAATGCAGGGAGTTTATGCCGGAATATCGGCATATCGGCATGCGCGTATCTTGAGATATTCGGATATTGCGGCAGCCATCCTCCCGCTCTCACCTGCGGGTTTGGGAGGTTCGTAATGCCGCGAGCACCAGGGGGTGAACGCACTCCACCACAGCGGTCCCGGGCGAGGAGCGAGCGCCGACAGGCCGACCGGTCTCGCCCCCATAATTCAGTGAACGGCTTCAATCAGCACAAACCGCCCACGCACCCCGAGCAATTTACCGAAAGTAGTCACAAGAACACAACTCGTGGTGCACACTCGGGGGCCATGACCTTGAGCACCCCCCTGCTTGCGGCGGCGCCGCTCCTAGCGGGGCTGATCGGCCCGACGCTTCTCGGCGCGGCACCCGGCCGCCAGCAGGCCGACCCACCGGCCGCCGCCCCCGCGCACACGGCGGCCCGGCGGAGTGACATCGTCGAGCATGTCGCCGCCCGTACCGCCGCCGACCACCGGCGCGTGCTCGACTACTGGACGCCCGAGCGCATGGCCAAGGCCCTGCCGATCGGCCTGCTCGGCATCGTCACCGACGTGACCGACGGCGGCGACCTGCTGGGCGGCGTCACGGGCGGCCAGGGCGTGCGCACCGCCCCGAGCCTGACGGGCAAGAAGGCCGACCTGTCGCTGCCGCGCAAGCTCATGGGCTCGCACCACCTGACCGCGGCCAGGCCCGACACCAGCACGATCGGCTCCCGCTGGATCACCGGCGGCGCCGTGGCGCGGACCACGGGCCGGGTGTTCCTGACGGTGGCGGGGGCCGACTTCGTCTGCTCGGCGAGCACGGTGCGCAGCGCCAACAAGGATGTCGTGGTCACCGCCGGCCACTGCGTCAAGGACGGCGCCGGCGAGTGGGCGGCGAACTGGACGTTCGTCCCCGGCTACGGCACCAGCGGCCTGCGCCCGTACGGCCAGTACACGGCCCGCCGCATGTTCGTGGCCGGGCCCTGGTCGCGCAGCGGCGACGACAACTACGACGTCGGCATGGTCGCCCTCGGCACCGCGCACGGCAGGCACGTGGCCGACGTGGTGGGCACGCAGGAGATCGCCTTCAACGGCGGCCGGGGCGGGCAGGCGTTCGGCTTCGGCTATCCCGCCGACCCGCCGTACGACGGGGACCACCTGGTCTACTGCGCCGGCCGCCTGAAGAACGACCCGTACGGCCAGACCCGCGACCAGGGCCTCGGCTGCGACATGACGGCGGGCGCCAGCGGCGGGCCGTGGATGACGGGGTTCGACACGGCCGGCGGCAAGGGCACGATCACGTCGCTGAGCAGCTTCAAGTACAGCGACGACCAGCGCACGATGTACGGCCCGTACTTCGGCGACGCGATCAAGGCCCTCTTCGAGACGGCACAGCGCGCCTGACCGCAGACGGCACAGCGCGCCTGACCGCAGACGGCACAGCGCGCCTGACCGCAGACGGCACAGCGCGCCTGACCGCAGACGGCACAGCGCGCCTGACCGCAGACGGCACAGCGCGCCTGACCGCAGACGGCACAGCGCGCCTGACCGCAGACGGCACAGCGCGCCTGACCGCAGACGGCACAGCGCGCCTGACCGTCAGTGAGCACGGGCGTCCTGAAGACCGCAGGACGCCCGGAGCCGTCTCAGAGCGTCAGCCCGGTCAGCACCATGACCTTCTCGTAGGTGTAGTCCTCCATCGCCGAGCGCAGCCCCTCGCGGCCGATCCCGGAGTCCTTGACCCCGCCGTACGGCATCTGGTCGGCCCGGTACGACGGCACGTCGCCGATGATCACCCCGCCCACCTCCAGCTCCCGGTTGGCGCGGAAGGCGGCGTCGAGCGACCGGGTGAACACGCCGGCCTGCAGCCCGTACTTGGAGTCGTTGACCATCGCGTACGCCTCGTCGATCGAGGCGGCCGGCTGCAGGATCATGACGGGCCCGAACACCTCCTCGCACGCCACCTTGGCGTCGTGCGGGACGTCGGCCAGCACGGTCGGGGCCACGGTGGCGCCCTGGCGGGTGCCGCCGGCCAGCACCTTGGCGCCGGCGTCGACGGCTTCGCGCACCCACTGCTCGACCCGCTCGGCGGCGGCCTCGGAGACCAGCGGGCCGACCTGGGTCTTCTCGTCGGCGGGGTCGCCGGTGACGAGGGCGGACACCGCGGGCAGCAGGCGCTCGACGAACGCGTCGTACACGGGCTGCTCGACGATGACCCGCTGGACGGCGATGCAGCTCTGCCCGGCCTGGTAGTTGGAGTAGAGGGCGATGCGCTGGGCGGCCCAGTCGAGGTCGGCGTCGGCGAGCACGACGGCGGCGGCGTTGCCGCCCAGCTCCAGCGTGACGTGCTTGCGCGGCACCTGGTCGGCGATGGCGTAGCCGACGGGCGCGGAGCCGGTGAACGACACGACCGGCAGCCGCGGGTCGTGGACGAGGGCGGAGGCGCGCTCGTTCTCGATGGGCAGCACCGAGAACATGCCGGCGGGCAGGTCGGTCTCGGCGAGGATCTCGCCGAGCAGCAGTGACGACAGCGGCGTGGCGGGGGCGGGCTTGACGATGACGGGGGCGCCGACGGCGATGGCGGGGGCGACCTTGTGGGCGACCAGGTTCAGCGGGAAGTTGAACGGGGTGATCGCCAGCACGGGCCCCTTGGGGACGCGGGAGACGTAGGCCAGGCGCCCGGCGGCGGCCGGCTCGGTGTCGAGCCGCTGCACGTCGCCGGACCAGCGGCGGGTCTCCTCGGCGGCGAAGCGGAAGGTGGCCACGGCGCGCGCGACCTCGCCGCGGGCCCACACGATGGGCTTGCCGTTCTCGGCGGTGATGAGGTGGGCGATCTCGTCGGCCCGCTCGGCGATCCGGCGCGAGACGTGGGCGAGGGCCTCGGCCCGTACGTGGACGGGCAGCGCGGCGGCCTGCCCCGCGACGGCTGCGGCGGCGGCGACGGCCTCCTCGATCTGCGCGTCGGTCGGCACGGAGTGCCTGCCGACCTCGCGGCCGTCGTGGGGGTTGGTGACGGTGAGCTCGGTGTCCCCGGTCGCGGCGCGGCCGGCCAGCCAGAAGGTACGCACGTCCATGTCACCGACGTTATGCCAAAGCGTGGACCGGGGATTCACACCACGATGCACAAGACTTCCGCGAGGGCTCACCGTTAAGTACAAGCCCCGTTGTATACCCATGATGTAACAGAAGTAGACCCAATTCGGGATGTTTACCATGCGGAGTGGTTTGAGCGATCTCCGCTATGGCTAAGTCACCGGGTGCGGGTCTCCAGCGCGGCGGGCCCCCGATCAGAAAGGCGTGGGCCCCGTGACCGAACAACGTGAGGTCACAAGGACGCAGAGTTCCTTGGCCACCAGGGAGGTCTCATGACCTCGGCGCCTCTGGGGCTGCAGGGCGCCTACCTCATGGGTGAGCGCGCCGGTCACGACGAGCTGCGCTCCCGCCTTCTCGACGTCGCGGTGAACCTGCTGCGCACCGACGGCCCCGAGAGCCTGACCATGCGCCGCATCGCGGCCGAGGCGGGCTGCACGACGACCGTCATCTACACCATGTTCGGCAACAGGGAGGGCTTGGCGGAGGCGCTCTATCTGGAGGGGTTCGAGCGCTTCCGCCGCTTCCTGGAGGCGGTGCCGCAGCGCCGCGACCCGCTGGAGCAGCTGCACGCGCTGGGCCCGGCCTACCGGCAGGCGTGCCTGTCGGAGCCCGGCTACTACAGCCTCATGTTCGAGCGCGCGATCCCCGGCTTCGAGCCCAGCGAGCGCGCCCGGACCCTGGCCCGCGCCGCCCTGAACATCCTCGACCGCGTCATCGCCGACTGCATCTCGGCCGGCTACCTGATCCCGACCCAGCCGCGCAAGATCGCCGACGCGCTGTGGGCGGCCGCCCAGGGGGCGATCTCCCTGGAGCGGGCCGGGCACCTGCGCGACGGGCGCACGTACGAGGCGGTGACCACGGCGGTCATCTGCTGCTACCTCGTCGAGAAGCAGAAGTAGCCGAGCCTCTGGCCACCTCCAGCGCCAGCCACAGCTCCGCGCGCGTGCCCGGGTCGTCGAGGTCGCGGCCGAGCAGCTCGGCGACGCGCCGCATCCGGTAGCGCAGCGTGTGGCGGTGCACGCCGAGCTGCTGTGCCGCCGCGTCCCAGTGTCCGTTGCTGTCGAGGTACGCGCGCAGCGACGCGACCAGGTCGGCCCGGGAGCCGTACGTGGTGATCGGGGCCAGGACGGCGGCGGCGAACGCCTGGGCGGCGGCCGGGTCCAGCAGGCCGAGCAGGCCCTGCCCGCTCAGCTCCCCGAACCTGACGAGCCTCCCCCTGCCGCGGGTGCGGCCCCGTGCCGCGTCCAGGGCGCGGCCGGCCTGGTCGAGGGCGTTGCCCAGGCCGGTCGCGTCGAGGTCGCACGGCAGGCTGGCGCCCACGGGTGCCCGCGCGGCCAGCGCCACCTCCTCGGCCGCGCTCTCGGGCACGAGTGCGACGGCGGCCTCCTCGGCCCGTCCTCCGTACGGGCCGAGCAGCGCGGCGAAGGCGTGCGTGCCGAAGGCGTCGAGGGCCGGCGGGTCCGCGGCGAGCACCACGACCGGTGGCTCGGGCAGGCGCCAGCCCAGCGCGCCCAGGACGGCGCCGGCCGGCTCGCGCTCCCCTGCCAGCAGCAGCTCCAGCACCGCCGTGCGGAGGCGGCGCTCGGCGGCGAGCTGGGCCCGGCCCTGCTCCATGGCCAGCGTGAGGAGGGAGCCGGCGGCGTTGATCACGGTGTGGGTGACGGGGGTGAAGGCGTGCGGGGCGCCGACGGCGAAGAAGCCGCGCGGACGCGCCCCGCCGCCGAGCGGCTGCACCACGACGTGCTCCCCGGGCCCGGAGAGCGCCAGGCTGGCCGGCAGCCGGTCTCCACCGCCGGCGTCAGAAGGGCGGCCGCGGCGGCGTGCGAGCTCGGCCGTGACCAGGGCCGTGTTCGCGCCGGGCGTCGCGTGACGGACCTCGCCGGACTCCTCCAGCAGCGCCGCCCAGCCGCCGACCTCCTTGGCGAGCCGGTCGATGACGGCGTGCACGCCCTCCGGCCGCAGCGCCGCCCGCGTCAGCCGGCCCTGGGCGGCGAAGGCGCGGCTGATCTCGTCGTACTGCTCGGCCGCCAGCAGCTCGCTGACCGCCTTGCCGACCGCGATGAACGGCGTCTCGCGCGGCACCTCGAACAGCGGCAGCCCGGCCGACTCGGCCGCCTCGGCGAGGGCGGCCGGCACCTCCTCGTGGGAGACGCCGACGCCGAACCCGAGCCCGGCCACCCCCCGGTGCACGAGGCGGCCCACGTAGCCGGTGAGGTCGCCCTCCATCCGCAGGCCGGTGGTGAGCAGCAGTTCCCCGCCTTCGAGGTACGGTGTCGGGTCCGAGAGCTCGCTGACCGCGACCCAGCGCACGGCGGCGTCCAGCACCCCGGGGCGCGTGGTGCCGGCGACCGGCCGGAGGTTCATGCGGCGCGCGACGGTCTGGAGCGAAGGCGGCATGAGAAGTTTGTCCATTCCGGCAAAGAGGAGCACTCCCAGTGTGACATATCGACGTATCGGACCTGGCGGGAGGCCGCCGTACCGTCGGAGCCATGAGCATTCCCCAGGAGCGGCGCGTCGTGACCGCGATCCCAGGCCCGAAGTCCCAGGAATTGCTGGCCCGCAAGCAGGCGGCCGTCCCGCCCGGCATCGGCACCACGCTGCCGGTGTTCGTCACCCGCGCCGGCGGCGGCGTGGTGCAGGACGCCGACGGGAACTCGCTCATCGACTTCGGCTCCGGCATCGCCGTGACGAACGTGGGCAACGCCGCCCCCAGGGTCGTCGAGCGCGTCCAGAAGCAGGTGGCCGACTTCACGCACACCTGTTTCATGGTCACGCCGTACGAGTCGTACGTGCAGGTTTGCGAGAAGCTGAACGAGCTGACGCCGGGTGACCACGAGAAGCGCACGTTCCTGGTGAACTCGGGCGCCGAGGCCGTGGAGAACGCCGTCAAGGTCGCCCGGCACGCCACCGGCCGCCAGGGTGTCGTGGTGTTCGACCACGGCTACCACGGCCGCACGCTGCTCACGATGACGCTGACGGCCAAGAACATGCCGTACAAGCAGGGTTTCGGCCCGTTCGCGCCGGAGGTCTACCGGGTGCCGCTGGCCTACCCGTTCCGCTGGCCGACCGGCCCGGAGAACTGCGCGGAGGAGGCCGCCGAGCAGGCCATCGACCTGATCACCAAGCAGATCGGCGCCCAGAACGTGGCCGCCGTGGTGATCGAGCCGATCGCCGGTGAGGGCGGCTTCATCGTGCCGGCCAGGGGGTTCCTGCCGCGGATCGCGGAGTTCTGCCGGGCGAACGGGATCGTGTTCGTGGCCGACGAGGTGCAGACGGGCTTCGCGCGGACGGGGACGCTGTTCGCCTGCGAGGACGAGGGCGTCGTCCCGGACATCATCACCACCGCCAAGGGCATCGCGGGCGGCCTGCCGCTGGCCGCCGTGACGGGCCGCGCGGAGATCATGGACAGGGTGCACGTCGGCGGCCTCGGCGGCACGTACGGCGGCAACCCGCTCGCCTGCGAGGCCGCGCTGGGCGTGCTGGAGACGATCGAGGCGGAGGACCTGGTCGCCAAGGCCCGCCGGATCGGCGAGATCATGCTGCCCCGGCTGGAGGCGCTCAAGGAGCGGTTCGACGTGATCGGCGACGTGCGCGGGCGCGGCGCGATGATCGCGATCGAGCTGGTCGAGCCGGGCACCAAGGAGCCGAACCCGACCGCCGTCCAGGAGGTCGTCAAGCGCTGCCACGCGGAGGGCCTGCTGGTGCTGACGGCCGGCACGTACGGCAACGTGCTGCGCTTCCTGCCGCCGCTCGTGATCCCGGAACACCTGCTGGAGGAGGGTCTGGGGATCCTGGAGAAGGCGATCGCCGAGCTCTAGGCGGCACTAGGTGAAAACCAACCAAACGGGCATCCAGCTTGGGCTGGATGCCCGTTTTTGTGGTGTAAACGGCCCCATCCGGGTAGAGAATTCACCCTGACTTGACGCTCAGCTGGACGCTCACGGCCTCGGTCAGGGTTATAACGGTTGCGACATACGGTGGGGCGATGGCAGCTGGGAGCGTGATGAACTGGGGTCCGACCAGATCGGCGCGGAGTATGTTGACGTTCGACCCTGAGGGCCTGACCTGGGCCCAGCGCGACGGCGACGCCTGCGTCGTCTGCCACAAGAGGTGGCCGCGGCCACGCGTGCGCGTGGGCCGCCTGCCCGACGACTCCGCGGTGCTCGCCTGCGCCGACTGCGCCGAGGCGCTGCTGCCCGAGCCCATGGCCACGGTCGTGGCCTTCCCTTCCCGGTAGACGCCCCCACCCGCCGGCGGACGCGGCGGCGCCCCGGGACCGGGGGGAAGGCCCGGGGCGCCTCTCGACGGCCACGCCCGGCGGGGGGACGGACGGGCCCGTGGCATCAGCTCCGCGCGGACCGGCTCACTTGCGCAACGCGTTCCACCTATCGGCCCAGACGCGATAATCAAGACATTCCCCGTCCTCGGCCCCGCAACCCCCGGGCGGCCGCACGGCGAACTCCACGCGGTCGAGCCGCTTCGGCTCCCCCACCCCGTACGTCTCGCACATCGCCCTGGCCCGCCCCTTGCACGCCTTGGAGTTGGCGGGCGCCATGCCCACCCACGCGGCGGCGTCACGCTGCGCGTTGGCCGCCGTCACCCAGTTGAGCCACCGGTAGGCGCAGGTGGTGTCGGGGACGTGCGCGCCCAGCATCCACGAGTCGACCCAGCCGGTCGCGCGCGGCGCCGGGAAGGTCTTGACCGGGATGCCGGCCTGCTGCAGGAGCAGGCGATAGTACGGGGTGACCTGCGCGTAGTCGAGCGCCCCCGTGGCGAACCCCTTGACCAGGTCGATCGGGTTCTGCCAGTAGACGCGCTCCTTGTTGCGCTCCAGCAGCGCCATCGCCTTGCCGAGCGCGGCCTCGTCCAGCTCGTACGGCTCCTTCGCCGACCCATCGGCCAGGGCCGCGTCCGCGATCGTCAGCGGCGTGTCCTGGAGCGCGGCCCGCGGGGAGGAGAAGACCTGCTCCAGCCCGCCGCCCCTGACCCGGGAGGAGTCGTAGACGAACTCGTGGTAGGCCCACAGGTACGGCACCCCGTACGCCTTGCCCGACACCGTCGTCATGTCGCGGAAGCGCTCGGCGAGGTCCTTGTAGTCGCTGACCTTGGCCGGGTCGATGGGCTGCACCTGCTTGGCCGCGATCAGGTCGGCGGCCAGCACGGGCCCGGCGGTGATCACGTCGTACTGCCGCTGGGTGACCCTGGTGGCCATCTCCTCGGCGGTCTGGACGGCGTCGAGGCGGGCGATGCGGCAGCCCGTCTCCTTCTCGAAGTTGCCCACCCAGTTGACCTTGGGGCTGACGCCGCCGTACTCGGCGTAGCCCCGGTAGGTGAGGATCTGCAGCGTGCCGTCGCTCTGCGTCGCGGTCGGCGTGGGCGTGGGCGTCGGCTTCGGCGTGGCCGAGAGCTTGACCGTGAGGGTGGGCCGGGGCTCGGAGGTCGCCGACGGCGCCGGGCCCGTCACCGCACCGGTGCCGGCCACCAGCGCCGTCGCGGCGAGCGCCAGGGCGAAAGTACGGCGGCGATTCACGTTGTCCCCCCTTGTCCGTCTGCTGGAGCTTACCGGTGTCAGGACGTGGGGGGACGCCGCCCGCGCTCACCCGTTCGTGGGGAAGCCCAGGTTCACGCCGCCGTGGGAGGGGTCGAGCCAGCGGGAGGTGACGACCTTGCCGCGGGTGTAGAAGTGCACGCCCTCGGTGCCGTGCACGTGCGTGTCGCCGAACAGCGAGGACTTCCAGCCGCCGAAGCTGTAGAACGCCATCGGCACCGGGATCGGCACGTTGATGCCCACCATGCCGACCTCGACCTCGTTCTGGAAGCGCCGGGCCGCGCCGCCGTCGTTGGTGAACACGGCGGTGCCGTTGCCGTACGCGCCGCCGTTGATCACCTCCAGGCCCTCCTCATACGAGCGGACCCGCACGATCGACAACACCGGGCCGAAGATCTCCTCCGTGTGCGTGCGCGACCCGACCGGCACGTGGTCGAGCACGGTCGGGCCGAGCCAGAACCCGGGCGTCTCGGCCGCCTTGCCGCCGCCCAGCACCGGCGTCTCGCGGCCGTCCACGACCAGCTTGGCGCCCTCCTCCACGCCGAGGTCCAGGTAGGAGGCCACCTTGTCCCGGTGCGCGGCCGTGACCAGCGGCCCCATCTCCGAGCGGGGGTCATCGCCGGGGCCCACGGTCAGCTTCGCGACCCGCTCGACGATCTTGGCGACGAGCTCGTCACCGATCGGGTCCACGGCCAGCACCACCGAGATCGCCATGCACCGCTCGCCCGCCGAGCCGAACCCGGCCGACACCGCCGAGTCGGCCACCAGGTCCAGGTCCGCGTCCGGCAGCACCAGCATGTGGTTCTTCGCCCCGCCCAGGGCCTGCACCCGCTTGCCGTGCGCGGTGCCGGTCGCGTACACGTAGCTCGCGATGGGGGTGGAGCCGACGAACGAGACCGCGCGCACGTCCGCGTGCTCCAGCAGCCGGTCCACGCTCACCTTGTCGCCCTGCACCACGTTGAACACGCCGTCCGGCAGGCCGGCCTGCTGCCACAGCCGGGCCATCAGCAGCGACGCCGACGGGTCCCGCTCCGACGGCTTGAGCACGAAGGTGTTCCCGCACGCGATCGCCACCGGGAACATCCACATCGGCACCATCGCCGGGAAGTTGAACGGCGTGATCCCGGCCACCACGCCCAGCGGCTGCCGGATCGAATAGGAGTCCACCCGCGTCGAGACGCCCTCGGAGAAGCCGCCCTTGAGCAGGTGCGGGATCCCGCAGGCGAACTCCACCACCTCCAGCCCGCGCGCCACCTCGCCGAGCGCGTCGGAGTGCACCTTGCCGTGCTCGGCCGAGATCAGCGCGGCCAGCTCGTCGCGGTGGGCGTACATGAGCTCGCGGAAGCGGAACAGCACGCCGGCCCGCTTGGTCAGCGACGCGTCCCGCCAGGCCGGGAAGGCGGCGGACGCGGCGGCGACCGCCGCGTCCACGTCGGCCGCCGAGGCCAGCGCGACGTGCCCGCTCACCTCGCCGGTGGCCGGGTTGAAGAGCTCCGCGGCACGGGCGGGATCGCCGTCCGCGAGAGCCCCGTTGATCCAGTGCTGAACGGACTTCACTGCGCTGCCGCCTCTGCGTTGATCGTTTCGAGGGCGGTGACGATGATGCCCAGGCCCTCGGTGGCCTCGTCCACCGTGAGCGTGAGGGGCGGGGCCATGCGGATGGCGGTGCCGTACAGGCCGCCCTTGCCCGCCAGCAGGCCGGCCCGCTTGGTCTCCTCCATGAAGCGCGCGGCCTGCGCCGGGGTCTCCAGCTCGATAGCGAACATCAGGCCCTTGCCGCGCACGTCCTTGACGACGGGCAGCCGCTCGGCGGCGGCCTTGAGCCCGCTGATGATGATCTCCCCGGTACGGGCGGCGTTGGCCTGGAGGTCGTGGTCGAGCACGTAGTCGAGGGTGGCGTTGGCGGCGGCCATGGAGATCGGGTTGCCGCCGAACGTGGACAGGCCCACGGCGTGCGGCGCGTCCATGAGGTCGCCGCGCGCGACGACGCCGCCGACCGCGAAGCCGTTGCCGAGCCCCTTCGCGAACGTGATCATGTCGGGCGTCACGCCGTGGTTCTCGATGCCGAAGAACGCGCTGCCGGTCCGGCCCCAGCCGGTCTGCACCTCGTCCGAGATGAACAGGATGCCCTGCTCGTCCAGCACCTCCTTGTACGCGGCGAACAGCCCGTCGGGGGCCATCGTGAAGCCGCCCACGCCCTGGATCGGCTCGGCGATCAGCGCTGCCACGTCGTTGGAGACGGAGGTGGCCAGCACGTGGCGCAGGTCGTCCACGCACGCCTGGATGTAGTCGGCGTCCGACAGGCCCTTGAACTGCGTCAGGTGCCGGTCGGCGCCGTGCAGGAAGTGCACGTTGAGCGGGGAGAGCGAGTTGTTCTTCCACGACCGGTTGGAGGTGACGCTGATCGCGCCGAAGCTGCGGCCGTGGTAGCTCTGGCGCATGGCCAGCACCTGGTCGCTCTTGCGCGCGTAGGTGGCCAGCAGCAGCGCGGTCTCGTTGGCCTCGGTGCCGGAGTTGGTGAAGAAGACCTTGGCGTCGGGGATGCCGGACAGCCGCGCGATCTTCTCGGCCAGCTCGACCTGGCCGCGCAGCAGGTAGACGGTGCTGGTGTGCACCACGCCGGTGGCGAGCTGGCGCTCGACGGCCTCGCGTACCTCGGGGATGTCGTACCCGATCATGTTGGTCAGGATCCCGGCGAAGAAGTCGAGGTAGCTCTTGCCGTCCGCGTCGATGACGCGGTTGCCCTTGCCGCTGACGATCTCGATGGGGTCGTTGTAGTTGAGGGCCAACCAGTTCGGCATCACTGCCCGGTGGCGCGCGAGAAGCTCCGACATGTTACCGAGTATCCCTTTCCGCGCTCGGAGCCTCCTACCCGCAACCTGTCGGCGCGGAAGCGAGTTGCCTTACATGATGTCACGACGGTTCCTGGTGGAAGACTTCCCATGAGCACGGCGATCACGCCACCATGTCGGCGTGCTTCGCAAACTCCTGGCCGGCGCGGCCATCGCGGTGATCGTCGCCTCGATCGTCCTCGCCTGGCTCTCCCCCGACGGGCTGGAGGCGGCGAGCTGGGTGGCGGCGGTCATCGGCGCGGCGGCGGTCGTCGCGGCGATCGTCGGCTGGGCCCGGCGCCCGCCCGCCCTCGACGTCTCGACGCCCGAGCAGGTGGAGGCCGCCCAGCAGCTCCTGGCCGACCGGGTGCTGCGGCAGTGGGAGGAGGAGGCGAAGGTCCGGGGCCTGTTCACCCCGCACCCGCTGGCGGTGCGGTGGCGGCTGGGCGAGCCCGGCCTCATGGATCACGCCCGGCACATCACGGCCGGCGAGCGGCTGCACTTCGCGGGCGCCGCCGACCAGGTCGGCGAGATGGTGTCGGCCCTGCGCGGGCTGCGCCGCCCGCGCCTGGTCGTGCTGGGCGAGGCGGGCACCGGCAAGACCACCCTGGCCCTGCTCCTGCTGCGCCGCCTGCTGCTCGACCGGGAGCCGGGCGAGCCGGTCCCCGTCCTGCTCACGCTGTCGGGGTGGGAGCGATCCGGCGAGCAGTTCCCCTCGTGGCTGGCCCGCGGCCTGGCCAGGAACTACCCGGAGCTGCGCGCCGAGGAGTTCGGCCCCACGGCGGTGAAGGACCTGGTGGAGGGCGGGCGGGTGCTGCCCGTCCTCGACGGCCTGGACGAGCTGCTCGTGCACGAGCGGAACTCGGTGGTCCGGGCGCTGAACACCACGCTGACCGACCGGGACGGCTTCGTCCTGACCTGCCGCACGGCGGAGTTCCGCGAGACCGTCAAGGAGCACGGCGCCCACGTGCTCAGCGCCGCCGCCGTGATCGAGCCCGAGCAGCTCGGCGCGGGCGAGGTGGCCGGCTACCTCGCCTCGTGCCTGCCGCCCGACCCCGGCGGGAGCTGGCCCGAGCTCCTGCGCAGGCTGAACGACCCCGGCGACGTCCTGCACGGCAGCATCGACACCGCCCTGACGGTCTGGCTGGTGCGCATCGGCTACGTGGACCCCGGCGCGGATCCGGCGCGGCTGCTGGAGCTGCCCGACGCCGAGGCCGTGCGGCTGCACCTGCTGGACCACGCGGTGCCCGCGCTGATCGCCACCGACCCCGCCCCCGGGCCGTTCCGCTCGCGCCGGGCCTGGCCGGCGGAGCGGGTGCGAGGGTGGCTCACGCTGCTCGCCGGGTTCCTGACCTTCTGGGAGAGCCGCGACCTGGCGTGGTGGGAGCTGCGCGACCTGGTGTCGCGCCGCAGGGTCGCGGCCGGGCTCGGGCTGGCGTCCGGCCTGCTGGCCGCGGTGGCGGCCGGTGGCGGCTGGTGGGCCGGTGGCGGTGGCCCCGGCTCGTCCGCCGCCGTGGGCGCCGGTCTGGGGCTCCTGGTGGGCACCGCCAGCGGTGTGATCCTGTCCAGGGAGGGGGCGAGCATCTCGCTGGACGACGCCGGCGACATCCTGGAGTTCGAGGACTTCGACGAGTTCGAGGTCGGCCGGCTGCGCTCCGGCCTGCTCGTCGGCGCCGCGCGCGCCTTCGCGGCCTGGGCGGCGCTGAGCGTGCTGGGCGGTGGCGGGCTGTGGGCGAGCGGCCTGCTGGGCGAGTCGCTGGGCGGGGCGCTGGGCGGGTTCCTGAGTGGGGCGCCGGGCGAGTCGCTGGGTGGCGGCGCGCCGCTCAGCCTGGCCGACGCGGTGGCCTTCGCCTCGGCGTTCAGCCTGCCCATGCTCGTCGCGGTGCCGCTGGCGATGGCGTTCCTGCTCTGGCTCTACCGGGTGAGCGTGCTGCTGCACCCCGTGGCCTCGTACCGGGGGCAGGGGGTGCTCACGCTCGCGCTGGCCGGCCTGTTCGCCGCCGCGTGCGCGATCGCCGGGTGGCTGGGCGCGCTGTTCTTCCTGTCCGGCCTCGGCGGAGCGCCGCACGCGGCGGCGGGCGGCGCGGTCGGCGGGATCGTCGTCACGGTGCTGGCCGCCGCGGTCTTCGCCTTCGCCAACGTCGCCTGGCCCGCCTTCACCGTCGCCTGCGTGCTGCTCGCGCTGTCGCGCCGGCTGCCGCTGCGGCTGATGGCCTTCCTCGACGACATGCACCGCGTCGGCATGCTGCGCCAGACAGGGCGGCGTTACCAGTTCCGGCACGCCGCCCTCCAGGATCGGCTGGCCGACCTCAGACCTGCGCCGGCTCGGGCGCGGCCGGAGCCGGAGTGGGGCGCAGCACCGTGACCGCGAGCAGCGCGGCGGCCACGCAGAAGGCGGCGCCCACCCACGAGCCGAGGTGCATGGCGGAGGTGAACGCCTGGTTGCCGGCCTCGGCGAGGCCGAGCGTGTGCGCGCCGCCGATCGACTCCCTGGCCAGGGCGGGCAGGCCGGCGGGCATCTCGGAGGTGTACCGGGTGGCCAGCACGCTGCCCAGGATGGCGATGCTGAGCGCCATGCCGACCTGCTGGACGGTGTCGTTGAGCGCGGAGCCGACGCCGGCCCGCTCCAGGGGGATCGCCCCCATGAGCGAGGCGTAGGCGGAGGGGCCGGCCAGGCCGCCGCCGATGCCCATGACCACCAGCCCGGTCGCCAGGGGCAGGAAGCCGGTCGTCAGCGCCATGACGGCGAAGCCGCCGGCCATCAGCAGCAGCCCGGCACACACCAGCGCCCGGTTGCTGAGCTTCTTGCCGAGCCCCGCGCCCACGCCGTTGAAGATCGCGGCGGCCACCGCGTACGGCAGCATGGCGAGCCCGGCCTGCATCTCACCGAACCCCAGCACGAACTGCAGGTACTGGGTGAGGATCAGCATCACCGAGCCGGCGCCGAACGACATGAGCAGGATCGAGAACGACGCGCCGCTGAAGTTGCGGTTGGCGAACAGGAAGAGCGGCAGCATCGGCTCGTCCTGGCGGCGCTCCCAGATCACGAACGCCACGAGGGCGACCACGGCCAGCGCGATGACGGGGATGTTCCACTCCCGTTCGATGATCACGTAGACGGCGGCGGTGAGGCCGATGATCGACAGCACCACGCCGACCGGGTCGATCTTCCTGCTCTCGCTGCGCGTCTCGGGCATGAGGACGACGGCGGCGACGACGGCGACCGCCGCGATGGGGATGTTCAGCAGGAAGACCGAGCCCCACCAGTAGTGCTCCAGGAGGAAGCCGCCGACGGTCGGCCCGGAGACGAGGCTGATCAGGGCCACGGCGCTCCAGGCGGCCATCGCCTTGCGCCGCTCCTCCTCGTCGAAGACGGTCATGAGGATCGACAGCGTGGACGGCATGACGAACGCGCCGCCGACGCCCATGAGGCCGCGGGCGGCGATGAGCTGCCACGGCTCGGTGACGAGCACGGCCAGCAGGGACGCGCCGCCGAAGAAGACCAGGCCGATGATCAGGAAGCGGCGGCGGCCGTACCGGTCGGACAGGCTGCCCGAGGTGAGCAGCAGGCCGGCGAAGGCCAGCACGTACGCGTCGATGATCCACTGGATGTCGGACGGCGTCGCCCCCATCTCCTGGTTCAGGGAGGGGATGGCCAGGTTGAGCACGGTGTTGTCGATGCCGAGGACCAGCAGCGCCAGGCACAGGACGCCCAGGATCCACCATCGACGGGGGTCTCGTACGGTGTTCGAGTTCACTCGCACAGCGTACGACATCACTCGAACAGTGTGCGAGTGGATTTATCCTGGACGCATGAGTGGCAAGACGTTCTCCTCGGTGTGGCTGCGCGAGCCCCGCAAGCCCGCCAGTCCGGGTCGCAGCAGGCAGGAGATCGTCAAGGCCGCCGTCGAGCTGCTCGACGAGGAGGGGCTCGACGGCCTGAGCATGCGCAAGCTCGGCGCGAAGCTGAGCGCGGGCGCCACCAGCCTCTACTGGTACGTCGCCAACAAGGACGAGCTGCTGGAGCTGGTCTACGACGAGGTGTGGGGCAAGATGCGGGTGCCCGACCCCGCCGAGGTGGGCTGGCGGGAGGCCGTGCTCGTGCTGGCCCACAGCATGCGCCAGGTGATCCTCGACCATCCGTGGTCGGCCGAGCTGATCGGCCGGCTGCCCGCCCTCGGGCCCAACGCCCTGCACGTCGCCAACGAGATGCGCGCGATGTTCAAGCAGGCCGGGTTCAAGGGGCCCGACACCGACTACGCCATCGCCACGCTGACGGCCTTCATCTTCGGCATGACGATCCCCGAAGTCGCCTGGAACTCCAAGTCGGGCACCCCGGAGCTCGATCCCGAGGAGATGCACGCCGTGCTCGGCCAGATCTTCTCCCGCTATCCCCACATGCGCGAGGGTTACGAGCTGAGCCAGCGGGAGAACCCCCGCGTCGTGCGGGAGGTCGCCTTCGACTTCGGGCTCGTGTCGGTGCTCGACGGTCTTGAGCGGCGGCTGCCGACGTAGCAGGATCCACGGCATGAGCGATTTCCGTGCCGCCCGTGACTTCCTGCTCGGGGCAGACGCCGCCACCGCCCGCCGCGACTTCCGCTGGCCCGAGCTCGGCGCGTTCAACTGGGCGCTCGACTGGTTCGACGGCGTGCTCGCCGCCGAGACCCCCGACGCCGTCGCTCTCAAGATCGTCGGCGAGAGCAGCGCCGCCTACACCTTCGCCGAGCTGTCGGCCCGCTCCGGCCAGGTCGCCAACTGGCTGCACGAGCAGGGCGTGCGGCGGGGCGACCGCGTGCTGCTGATGCTGGGCAACCAGGCCGAGCTGTGGGAGTCGCTGCTGGCCGTGATGAAGCTGGGCGCGGTCGTCATCCCCGCCACCACGCTGCTGACCGGCAAGGACATCGCCGAGCGCATCGAGCGCGGGCGGGTGGCCCACGTGATCGCCAACGCCTCCGACGCGGGCAAGTTCCCCGCCGGCGAGTACACGAAGATCGCCGTGGGCGACGCCTACAACTGGCTGCCGTACCACGACGCCTACCACGCGCACGAGCGCTTCACCCCCGACGGGCCCACCGGCGCGGGCGACCCGCTGCTGCTCTACTTCACCTCCGGCACCACGTCCCAGCCGAAGCTGGTCGAGCACACGCACGCCTCCTACCCGGCCGGGCACCTGTCCACGATGTTCTGGATCGGCCTGCGGCCGGGCGACGTGCACCTCAACGTGTCCTCGCCGGGCTGGGCCAAGCACGCCTGGAGCAACGTGTTCGCCCCGTGGAACGCCGGGGCCACCGTGCTCGTCCACGACTACCGGCGCTTCTCCGCGCCCGCCCTGCTGGAGGTGCTGCGGGACGAGCGGGTGACCACGTTCTGCGCGCCGCCGACCGTGTGGCGGATGCTCATCCAGGAGGACCTGGCCGCGTGGAAGCTGCCCCTGCGCACGGCCGTGGCCGCCGGCGAGCCGCTCAACCCCGAGATCATCGACCAGGTCGCCAAGGCGTGGGGCATCACGATCAGGGACGGCTACGGCCAGACCGAGACGACGGCGCAGATCGGCAACGCCCCCGGCGAGGCGGTCAGGCCCGGCTCGATGGGGCTGCCGCTGCCCGGCTACGACGTGGTGCTGATCGACCCGATCACGGGCGAGCAGGGCAACGACGGGGAGATCTGCCTGCCGCTGGACGACCGCCGCCCCCTCGGCCTCATGTCCGGATATATCGGTGGATCGGCGGAGGCCATGCGGGACGGCTACTACCACACCGGCGACGTCGCCACCCGCGACGAGGACGGCTACATCACCTACGTGGGCCGCACCGACGACGTCTTCAAGGCCTCCGACTACCGCATCTCGCCGTTCGAGCTGGAGAGCGTGCTGATGGAGCACGCGGCCGTCGCCGAGGCCGCCGTGGTGCCGGCGCCCGACCCGGTACGCCTGGCCGTGCCGAAGGCGTACGTCACGCTCGCCCCCGGTTTCGAGCCCGGCGAGGAGACCGCCCGGTCGATCTTCGAGCACTGCCGCAGGGAGCTGGCCCCGTACAAGCGGGTGCGGCGGCTGGAGTTCGACGAGCTGCCCAAGACCATCTCGGGCAAGATCCGCCGCGTCGAGCTGCGCGTTCGCGAACCTCGCAGGGAGTACCGCGAGGAGGACCTCAACCCGTGACGACCTGCGCAAAGTGTAAATTGCCCCATGTCCGTTCTTACAGGCTGATCGGCTAGGCTCTGCCCGTGCTGCCCACCATCGCCGACGTCCTCGCCCTCGACAGCGTGCGCCGGGGCAGCCCGCGCGTCGTCGCGGGCGCCGACCGGCTCGACACGAAGGTGCGGTGGGTGCACGTCGGCGAGATCGCCGACATCGCCCACCTGCTGCGCGGCGGCGAGCTGGTGCTCACCACGGGCGTGGCGCTGCCGGAGGACCCGGAGAAGCTCGCCGACTACATCGGCGAGCTTTCCTCCGTCGGGGCCTCCGGGCTGATCGTGGAGCTGGGCCGCAGGTTCGTCCGCGAGCTGCCGCGGGCCGTGGTCAAGTCGGCCGAGGAGCACGGGTTCCCGGTCGTCGTGCTGACCCGCGAGACCCCGTTCGTGCAGATCACCGAGTCGGTGCACGCGCGGATCATCGACATCCAGCTGGAGGAGCTGCGCGCCTCCGAGCAGCTGCACGAGGTGTTCACGCAGCTCTCCGTCGAGGGCGCCTCGCCGGCCGAGGTGCTGGCGCAGGTGGCGCGGCTGTCGGGCCGCCCGGTGCTGCTGGAGAACCTCGCCCACCAGGTGCTGGCCTGCGAGTCCGCCGGGCGCGACGCCGGGGCCCTGCTGGCCGGGTGGGAGACCCGGTCGCGGGCGGTGGCGCCGGCCGAGCGCACCGCGTACGACCCGGCCTCCGGCTGGCTGGTCACCACGGTCGGCGCGCGCGGCCAGGACTGGGGCCGGCTCATCCTGCTCTGCGACGCCGCGCCGTCGCCCCGCGACCTGGTGCTGGCCGAGCGCGCCGCCACCACGCTCGCGCTGGGCCGCCTGCTGGAGCGCCACCAGGAGTCCCTCGAACGCCAGGCGCACGGCACGATCATCACCGGCATCCTCACCCACGCCTACGCCGACCCCGACGAGGCCGCCGCCCGCGCCCGCGCCGTGGGCGTGCCCCTCACGGGCCGCAAGCTGATCAGCGTCGTCATCCGGCCGACCGAGCACATCGACCAGGCGCTCGACGGGCAGGCGCAGCTCGGGGAGCTGGCCGAGGCCACCGCCGCCGCCTGCCGCGACGCCCGCCTGCCCGCCCTGGTGGGCGCGCTCGACCAGGAGCGGGTGGGCGTGCTGCTGCCGCTCCCGCCGCGCACCCAGGCCGAGCCCGCGCTCACCTCGCTGTCCGAGCGGCTGCGCGTGCTGTGGGGGCCGGGCTCGGCGTTCGTGCTGGCGGCGGGCTCGGTGGTGGAGTCCATCAGAGACGTACGCCGCAGCTTCCTCGAAGCCGAGCAGGTGGCCGACGTGGCGGTCCGGCAGCCCGACGGCCGGCCCTTCTACCGGCTGCCCGACCTGCGCCTGCGCGGCCTGCTCCACCTGCTGCGCGACGACGCGCGGCTGCAGACGTTCGCCGAGCGGGAGCTGGGGCCGCTGCTGGCCCACGACGCGCAGCGGGGCGGCGACCTGACCCGGATCCTGCGGGTCTACCTCGACTCCGGCCGCAACAAGGCCGTCGCGGCGCAGAAGGCCCACCTGTCCAGGCCCGCCTTCTACGACCGGCTGCGCCGCCTCGAACGCATCCTCGACACCGACCTCGACGACGTCGAGTCGTGCCTGTCGCTGCACGTGGCGCTGCTGGCGCTGGAGTCCTTCCGCCGGGAGAGCCGCTGATGTGCTGGAATGGGCGATATGTCTGACGTGCTGGTGCCCGACGTGGCCGACCTCAGCCGCATGCTCGCCACGGCGGGAGCCTTCGCCGTGCCCGTCCACGACGTACGGCTGACGCCCGACGAGCTCGACCCGGCGCAGATCGTCGCGGGCGACCCCGTCACGTCCTCGCTGGAGCTGGGCGGCGGGCGCGGCATCTGGGAGATCACGCCCGGCGTCGTGACCGACGTGGAACGTGACGAGATCTTCGTCGTGCTGTCGGGCCGCGCCACGGTCGCCGTCGAGGGCGGCACCACGGTCGAGCTGGGGCCCGGCGACGTGTGCCTGCTGGCCGAAGGCGCGAAGACCACCTGGATCGTGCACGAGACGCTGCGCAAGGTGTACCAGACCCGCTGACCCCCGGCCCTCGGCCAAGCCCTCTCTAGAAGCCCATCGCCGCCCGCACCTCCTCCAGCGTGCGGACCGCGCGCTCGCGGGCCCGCTCGTTCCCCTCGGCCAGGATCCGCCGGGCGTCGCCCTCCGTCAGCTCGGCCCTGCGCTTCCTGATCGGCCGCAGGAACTCGTTGACCGCCTCCGTCACCACCCGCTTCAGCGTGGCCGCGCCGCCGTCGCCGATCTCCTCGGCCAGCTCGGCCGGCGGCCGGCCCAGGCACAGCCCGGCCAGCGTGAGCAGGTTGGCCACCTCCGGCCTGCGCTCCTCCTCGAAGGTGATCAGCCGCTCCGCGTCGGTGCGGGCCTTGCGGATGAGCAGCGCGGTCTCGTCCTCGGTGGCCGACAGGGCGATCGCGTTGCCACGGCTCTTGCTCATCTTGCCGCCGTCGAGGCCCTTCAGCATCGGCTGCGCGCCCATCATCGCCTCGGGCAGCGGGAACACCTCGCCGTACCGGTCGTTGAAGCGGCGCGCGACCAGCCGCGCCACCTCCAGGTGCGGCAACTGGTCCTTGCCGACGGGCACCAGCGTGCCCTTGCAGAACAGGATGTCGGCCGCCTGGTGCACGGGGTAGGTGAACATCAGGCCGCTCACCGCCGCCTGCGAGCTGTGCGCGATCTCGTCCTTCACCGTCGGGTTGCGGCCCAGCTCGGCCACCGACACCAGGCTCAGGAACGGCAGCAGGAGCTGGTTCAGCTCGGGGATCGCGCTGTGCTGGAAGATCGTCACCTTGGCCGGGTCGATGCCGATCGCGAGGTAGTCGAGCAGCAGCTCCGTGGTGTGCCGCCGGATCTCGCCGGGCAGGTCGCGATCGGTGATCACCTGGTAGTCGGCGATCAGGACGTACATGGGATGGAGGTCCTGCAGCCGGACCCGGTTGGCCAGCGAGCCGAAATAGTGGCCCAGATGCAGGGGCCCGGTGGGACGGTCACCCGTCAGCACCACGTCGTTCATCAGATCTCTCTCCTTCGGGATCATGCCGTCCCGGGAGAGAACCCTGCGCTTCTGGGGGCCGTCTCTGGGACGGCCCGCACATGGGGAACTCAGCGGCCGTCTATCGGCCGCCACCACATGCGGAAGCGAGTCATCATGCTCGTAGGATACCGGCTTTCTGTGTCGATTCCGTAACCTCTTTACTCGTTTGGCGCGTTCGGCTGCCCCGACGACCTTGATCTCGCCAGTATGGTGCGGTCCCTTTTCCGCCCTCTGGAGAGTTCATGTCTCGACGCACCCTCGCCGGCGGCCTGGCCATAGCCGCGGCGCTCACCCTCACCGCACTGCCCGCGACAGCGGAGCAGCAGTCGGTGCGGTTCCCGTCGGCGAAGTTCCCGCTGGGCGCGCGGCCAGTACCGACCAAGACGATGACCACCGTGGCGCAGGGCATCGACCTGTACGACGTGAAAGCCGGCACCTCCACCGACGGCTACACGCTGACCTTCCTCATGCCCAACGGCAAGGACGCGGGCTCGTCCGCGAGCGCCGAGGCCGTGGCCGCGGAGGTCGAGGCGGCCGGTGAGACGCCCAGCGTGCAGGAGGTGGTGCGGCCGGCCGTGGCCGACGCCGCCGCCCAGACCGTCTACATGGTCCGCGCCGGCCTGTGGCCGTTAAAGGACAAGAAGAAGGCCGACGACCGGGCCAAGGAGCTCAAGGACGCCGGCCTGAAGGTCAAGGTCGACTACCTCGGTGACGACGGGCTCAAGACCACCGGCCCGTGGAGCGCCAAGGTCGCCCTGATCGACGTCAGGACCTTCCGCGGCTCGTACGCCGCCTCGCTCGGCACCAGCGTGGCCAAGAAGGAGACCGTCTCGTCGATGGTCAAGGCCCGCAAGGCGCTGCTCGGCGTCAACGGCGGCTTCTTCAACATCCACACCTCTCCGGCGCTGCGCGGCGAGCCCGTCGGCGTGTCCGTCGTCGGCGGCAAGCTGCTCAGCGAGGCCGTGCCCGGCCGCTCCGCCGTCGTGCTCAAGGGCCGCACCGCCAAGATCACCGAGCTGAAGACGACGGTCACGGCGATCTCGCAGGACGGCGAGAAGGTCGAGGTCAACGGCGTCAACCGGGCCGTCACGACGGACGAGCTGCTGCTCTACACCGAGGAGTTCGGCGCCAAGACGCCCGCCGGCGGCGTCGACGCCGTCATCGACGCGAGCAACAAGGTCGTCGCGCTGCGCGCCTCGGGCGCCGCGGTGGCCGCCGGCACGCGGGTGCTGCACGGCAACGGCGTGGCCGCCGACTGGCTCAACGAGCACGCCTGGCAGGGCTGGAAGGTCGAGATCGACACCAAGGTCGTGGACCTGCGCACCAAGCGGGCACTCCAGCTCACCCCTGAGCTGAACGTGATCGGCGGCAGCGTCGGCCTCGTCCGCAACGGCAAGGTCAAGATCACCGCCAAGCAGGACGGCCACGACTCGCTCAACATGATCCTGCGCCGCCACCCGCGCACCCTCCTCGGCACCACCAAGAACGGCAGCCTCATCCTCGCCACCATCGACGGCCGCCAGCCCGGCGTCACCGTCGGCGCGAACTTCGTGGAGGCCGCCCAGTTCATGCGCTGGCTCGGCGCCACGCAGGCGATCAACCTGGACGGCGGCGGCTCGACGGCGATGGTCGCCGGCAACAAGGTGGTCAACCACCCGTCAGACGGCTCCGAGCGCGCCGTCGGCGACGCCCTCCTCGTCCTGCCCCAGTAATCCCGTCCCGGGCGGGGACATCTGCCCCCGCCCGGGACCGCTCATCGGACACCGGGCGAGGACGCCGACACCCCGCCCGGAAACCCCTCACCGGACCCGCTCGCTCCAATACGCGAGCTGCTCCCGCGTGGTGCGGGTCGCGGGATGGTCCGGGCCGAGGACGCGCTCCCTGACGGGCAGCAGGGCCGCGTACTGGTCGCGGGCCGCCGCCGGATCCCCCGCCTGCCCCGTCCAGTACGCCAGGTTCGCCCGGGCGGTCAGCGTGTCCGGATGCTCCGGGCCGGACACCCGCTCCCGGAGCGGCAGCAACGCGATGTACGCGTCCCTGGCCTGCGCCGCGTCCCCCAGCTCGCCGATCCACCGCGCCAGCTCGTGCCGGATCGTCAGCGTGTCGGGATGATCGGGTCCGAGCACCCGCTGCCGTACGGCCAGCAGCCCCGCGTACTGCTCCCTGGCCGCCGCCGCGTCCCCCGCCTGCCCCGTCCAGTACGCCAGGTTGTGCCACGTGATCAGCGTGTCCTGGTGCTCGGGGCCGAGCACGCGCCGCCGGATGCCCAGCAGGTCCGCGCACTGGTCGCGGGCCGCCGCCGCGTCGCCCGCCTGGCCCGTCCAGTAGGCCAGGTTGTGCCGGGTGGTCAGCGTGTCGGGATGCTCGGCGCCGGAGGCGTGCTCGCGGCGGATGAGCAGCTCCGCGTACTGGTCGCGGGCCGACACCGCGTCCCCCAGCTCGCCCGTCCAGCGGGCCAGCTCGTGGCGGGTGATCAGGGTGGCCGGGTGCTGGGGGCCCAGCACCCGCTCCCTGATCGGCAGCAGGGCCGCGTAGTGGTCGCGGGCCGCCGCCGGGTCGCCCGCCTGGCCCGTCCACTGGGCGAGGTTCGCCCTGGCCATCAGGGTGTCGGGGTGGTCGCGGCCCTGGACGCGTTCCCTGATCGGCAGCAGCGCCGCGTACATGTCCCGCGCCGCCGCCGCGTCCCCCAGCTCGCCCGTCCACCGCGCCAGCTCGTGCCTGATCGTCAGCGTGTCGGGATGGTCGGGGCCGGACACGCGTTCCCGCACGACGAGCAGGTCCGCGTACTGCTCCCTGGCCGCCCGCGCGTCGCCCAGCTCGCCCGTCCAGCGGGCCAGCTCGTGCCGGGTGATCAGCGTCGCCGGGTGCTCCGGGCCCTGGACGCGCTCGCGGATCGGCAGCAGCGCCGCGTACTGGTCGCGGGCCGCTTCCGCGTCGCCGGCCTGGCCCGTCCACTGAGCCAGGTTCGCCCGGGCGGTCAGGGTGTCGGGGTGCTCGGGGCCCTGGACGCGTTCCCTGATCGGCACCAGGGCGGCGTACATGTCGCGCGCCGCCGCCGCGTCCCCCAGCTCACCCGTCCAGCGGGCCAGCTCGTGGCGGATGGTCAGCGTGTTCGGGTGCTCGGGTCCCTGCACGCGCTCGCTCACCGGCAGCAGCTCGGCGTACTGGTCCCTGGCCGCCCGCGCGTCGCCCAGCTCGCCCGTCCACCGCGCCAGCTCGTGCCGGAGGGTCAGGGTCGCCGGATGCTCCGCCCCCTGGACGCGCTCGCGGACCGGCAGCAGCTCCGCGTACATGTCCCGCGCCGCCGCCGCGTCCCCCAGCTCGCCCGTCCACCGCGCCAGCTCGTGCCGGGCCGTCAGCGTGGACGGATGCTCGGCCCCCAGCTTCGCCGTCAGCGCGTCGCAGATCTCCTGGCACAACGACTTAGCCGTCCGGTAGTCGCCGCTCGCCCCCAGGTAGTGCGCGGTCTTGTCGATGCCCGGCGAGATCGGGCTCAGCGCCGCGAGGATGTGCGGCAGCAGCAGCGCGTACCGGGGCCAGGACCGGACCCGGTCGGGGTCGTCGGGCAGCACCGACTCCAGGAGCACCGCCGCCGCGTTCCGCCAGCGCTGCTGCTCGTGAGCCGCGAGCTGGTCGAGGGTGACGGCCTGAACGAGGCGGTGCACCGCCACGGTGCCCTCCATCGGCTGCCCGATCAGGCTGTGACCGCGCAGGGCGCCGACGGCCGCGTTGACCGCGATCGGGTCGCGCGGCAGCTCCTGCAACACCGCCACCGCGCTCAGCCACGGCCGCAGCTCCCGCGCCCGCCGCACCCGCGACTCCGGCAGCCGCCCGTACGCCCGCTGCCGCCGCACGTCCTCCGCGAACAGCTCCCGCGCCGTCCGCGTCTCCAGCGGCGACAGCAGCAGATGGTACGGGATGGCCTCGTGCGAGTAGCAGGCCAGCACCCGCAGCAGCGCGATCGCCTCCCGGCTCGTGCCCGCCACGTTCCTGAACGCGAGCTGCCACGTCGTGGTGATCTGCTCCTCATACCCCCACGCCTGCCCCTGCGCCAGCAGCCCCGCCCGGTGATCGTGCAGCAGGTCGAGGTACGCGCCCAGCGCCAGCCCCGTCTCCGCCATGAACGCGCCCGCCTGCTCCAGCGCCAGCGGCAACGCCCCCAGCTCTGCCACCACGGCCGCGGCCGCCTCCGCGTCGTCCTGCCCCGACCGTGCCAGCACCAGCTCCGCCGCCGGCTCCGGCTCCAGCACCGGCAGCTCCAGCCCCTGCTCGGGCGGCCAGCTCCCGGACCGGCTGGTGACCAGCACGTGCCCAGGCCCCGCCGGAGGCAGAAAAGGGCGCAGGGCATCAGCTCCCGGCGCGTTGTCGAAGATCAGCAACCAGGCGTCGGTACGGGCCGCGAGCGCGGCGTGCACCTGGTCGACGGGGTCCGCCGCGTCCACGGTGTCCCGTAAGCCCAGCAGCGCCGCCAGCCGCGCGAACGCCGCCGACAGCACGGCCGGGTCGGCGGCGGGCAACTGCCAGACGAGCTGGTAGTCCCGCAGGTGGCGATGGGCGTACTCCAGCACCAGGCTGGTCTTCCCCACCCCGCCCAGCCCGTGCACGGCCACCACGCCCGGCTGGGCCCTGCTGCCCGTCAGCCGCGCCCGCAGCTCCGCCACCGTCTCGTCCCGCCCGACCAGCCGCGGGGGGCGGGGCAGGAGTTGCACCGGTCGGGTGGGGACGGTGGGGCGGGGCGGCAGCCGCACATCACCCACCACGTCCACGTGCCCGACGTTCACGGCCGTGGCCCGGTCCCCGGTCATCGCCACGCCCGGATTGTCGCCACCCACCTCGATGGAACGTTCCACAACGCCCGGCTTGTGACGCCCGAGTCCCTGCCCAGCAGCCCCCGGGGCCAGGACCCCCGCGCCCGCTACCGCTTCCCTCGCTACCGCCTCGGCTTCCCTCGCTGCCGCTTCCGCACCCGTCTCCGCCGCACCCGCAGCGGCCCTGGCTTCCGCCGCGACCGCTGCCGCATCCGCCGGCGCGCGTCCGGCCGACCGACGGGCCAGGCCGCAGCCGACGAGCGAGCCCTCCTGCCGCGACGACCGCGCATCGAGCCGCCGCCGCACCACGACGAGCGTGACGACCACGAACAACCCGAGCATGCCGAGGCCGACGCTGATGAGACTGTCCTGCTCATCGAGCACCAGTAACAACGACCCGGGCACGCCATACAGGTCCGCCACGAAGTCGACCGCCCCGGCCGCCACCAAAGTGAGCGAAATCGGGGCGAGCATCCAGAGAAGGAGACGCGGACGTCGACGTTTACGCCGTTCCGGCTCGGAGCTCTGGCCTGAAGGGGGAGAAGCCATCACCCATCCAGGGTGACCCGGCCGCCGAAGGGCCGCCACCGGAACTCCGTCATGCCCGGAAAGCGCTTTATGCCACAGGCTGCACAGGGTGCAGGGGGAAAACGAAAAGGGCCCCGACCGGTGCTGGTCGAGGCCCTTTCCTATAAAGATTGTCCGGCGGTGACCTACTCTCCCACACCCTCCCGAGTGCAGTACCATCGGCGCAGGGAAGCTTAACTTCCGGGTTCGGAATGTAACCGGGTGTTTCCTTCCCGCCATAACCGCCGTAACCCTGCGAAACAGCCATTTGCTGTCTCAGAACTGCATAGTGGACGCGAGCAAGACAACTTTGAAAAAGTCTGCTTTGTGGTCAAGTCCTCGGCCTATTAGTACCGGTCAGCTCCACACGTTACCGCGCTTCCACCTCCGGCCTATCAACCCGGTCGTCTACCGGGAGCCTTACCCCCTGTTACAGGGTGGGAGACCTCATCTCAAGGCGAGCTTCCCGCTTAGATGCTTTCAGCGGTTATCCCTTCCGAACGTAGCCAACCAGCCGTGCACCTGGCGGTACAACTGGCACACCAGAGGTTCGTCCGTCCCGGTCCTCTCGTACTAGGGACAGCCCCTTTCAAGTCTCCTACGCGCGCAGCGGATAGGGACCGAACTGTCTCGCGACGTTCTAAACCCAGCTCGCGTACCGCTTTAATGGGCGAACAGCCCAACCCTTGGGACCTACTCCAGCCCCAGGATGCGACGAGCCGACATCGAGGTGCCAAACCATCCCGTCGATATGGACTCTTGGGGAAGATCAGCCTGTTATCCCCGGGGTACCTTTTAGCCGTTGAGCGACACCGCTTCCACACGCCGATGCCGGATCACTAGTCCCAGCTTTCGCTCCTGCTCGACCCGTCAGTCTCACAGTCAAGCTCCCTTGTGCACTTACACTCAACACCTGATTGCCAACCAGGCTGAGGGAACCTTTGGGCGCCTCCGTTACCCTTTAGGAGGCAACCGCCCCAGTTAAACTACCCACCAGACACTGTCCCCGATCCGGATCACGGACCAGAGTTAGACGTTCAAAACGACCAGAGTGGTATTTCACCAATGACTCCACCCGAACTAGCGTCCGAGCTTCCCAGTCTCCCACCTATCCTACACAAGACGCTCCAAACGCCAATGTCAAGCTGTAGTGAAGGTCCCGGGGTCTTTCCGTCCTGCTGCGCGTAACGAGCATCTTTACTCGTAGTGCAATTTCGCCGGGTCTGCGGTTGAGACAGCGGGGAAGTCGTTACGCCATTCGTGCAGGTCGGAACTTACCCGACAAGGAATTTCGCTACCTTAGGATGGTTATAGTTACCACCGCCGTTTACCGGCGCTTAAGTTCTCACCTTCGCCAGCCGAAGCTAGCTAAGCGGTCCCCTTAACGTTCCGGCACCGGGCAGGCGTCAGTCCGTATACATCGTCTTACGACTTCGCACGGACCTGTGTTTTTAGTAAACAGTCGCTTCCCCCTGGCCACTGCGACCCCCACCAGCTCCGAGTGCAAGACTCATCACCAGCAGAGGTCCCCCTTCTCCCGAAGTTACGGGGGCAATTTGCCGAGTTCCTTAACCACAGTTCACCCGATCGCCTTAGTATTCTCTACCTGACCACCTGAGTCGGTTTAGGGTACGGGCCGCCACAACACTCACTAGAGGCTTTTCTCGGCAGCATAGGATCATCCACTTCACCACAATCGGCTCGGCATCACATCTCAGGCACATGGAACGCGGATTTGCCTACGTTCCGCCCTACATGCTTACCCCAGGACAACCATCGCCTGGGTTGGACTACCTTCCTGCGTCACCCCATCGCTTACCTACTACCCAATCAGGCCGAGCGTTCGGTCTAACACCGCCTCCGAAGAGGCAGCTGACTTAAGGACTCTTAGTATCAAGGGGTTCAGTATGGGCGCATTGAAGCGGGTACGGGAATATCAACCCGTTGTCCATCGACTACGCCTGTCGGCCTCGCCTTAGGTCCCGACTTACCCTGGGCGGATTAGCCTGGCCCAGGAACCCTTGGTCATCCGGCGCGAGGGTTTCTCACCCTCGATTCGCTACTCATGCCTGCATTCTCACTCGCACAGCCTCCACAACTAGATCACTCTGCTGCTTCGCCGGCTGCACGACGCTCCCCTACCCATCAACCCCCACAAGGAGGATCAATGCCACGACTTCGGCGGTGTACTTGAGCCCCGCTACATTGTCGGCGCAGAATCACTTGACCAGTGAGCTATTACGCACTCTTTCAAGGGTGGCTGCTTCTAAGCCAACCTCCTGGTTGTCTCTGCGACTCCACATCCTTTCCCACTTAGCACACGCTTAGGGGCCTTAGTCGGTGATCTGGGCTGTTTCCCTCTCGACTACGAACCTTATCGCCCGCAGTCTCACTGCCACGCTCTCACTTACCGGCATTCGGAGTTTGGCTGACGTCAGTAACCTTGTCGGGCCCATCGGCCATCCAGTGCTCTACCTCCGGCAAGAAACACGCAACGCTGCACCTAAATGCATTTCGGGGAGAACCAGCTATCACGGAGTTTGATTGGCCTTTCACCCCTACACACAGATCATCCCCCAGGTTTTCAACCCTGGTGGGTTCGGTCCTCCACCCAGTCTTACCTGAGCTTCAACCTGCCCATGCGTAGATCACCCCGCTTCGGGTCTACAGCATGCGACTCAAACGCCCTCTTCAGACTCGCTTTCGCTACGGCTCCCCCACACGGGTTAACCTCGCCACACACCATAACTCGCAGGCTCATTCTTCAAAAGGCACGCAGTCACATCACACACCAGCAAGCTGATGTAAGCTCCTACGGCTTGTAGGCACACGGTTTCAGGTACTATTTCACGACCCCTCACCGGGGCACTTTTCACCTTTCCCTCACGGTACTCGTGCACTATCGGTCATCAGGGAGTATTTAGGCTTACCAGGTGGTCCTGGCAGATTCACACAGGATTCCTCGAGCCCCGTGCTACTTGGGATCCCCTCCAACAGTCGACAAGGTTTCGCCTACCCGGCTCTCACGGTCTACGGCAGCCCTTCCCAGAGCTTTCAACTACCCCATCGATTTATCACTGTTCGAAGCAGCGGCAGCCACTTCAAGAAGGTCCCACGACCCCGGACATGCAACGCCTGCCGGCTATCACACACGCCCGGTTTAGCCTCATCCGCTTTCGCTCACCACTACTCACGGAATCACTCTTGTTTTCTCTTCCTACGGGTACTGAGATGTTTCACTTCCCCGCGTTACCACCAACCGCCCTATACATTCAGGCGGAGGCAACACCACATGACTGGTGCTAGGTTTCCCCATTCGGACATCCCCGGATCAACGTCTGGTTGGCGACTCCCCGAGGCTTAACGCAGCCTCCCACGTCCTTCATCGGCTCCTGATGCCAAGGCATCCACCGTGTGCCCTAAAAAACTTGGCCACAAAGATGCTCGCGTCCACTATGCAAATCTCAAACAACAAACAGCAACCACATCCAAGCCGCACGCAGCAGCTCTTCAGTGGCCCTGTACTGAGTCAAACAGGCAACCGCCCGTTTCCTCAGGACCCAACAGTGTGTCCAACCAGACCGAACCCCCGAGCGCCCGTTCCCACTCCCCCTTGCGGAGGCGGTACTAGCACGCCGGCAACCCGGCCCGGTTGAGTAGCCAGTGCTCCACTAGTGAGCTGTCACCCCACCACACATTCGGCGGTGATAGGTGAGAGTGCTCCTTAGAAAGGAGGTGATCCAGCCGCACCTTCCGGTACGGCTACCTTGTTACGACTTCGTCCCAATCGCCAGCCCCACCTTCGACCGCTCCCCCCAGCAAGCTGGTTGGGCCACGGGCTTCGGGTGTTGCCGACTTTCGTGACGTGACGGGCGGTGTGTACAAGGCCCGGGAACGTATTCACCGCAGCATTGCTGATCTGCGATTACTAGCGACTCCGACTTCATGGGGTCGAGTTGCAGACCCCAATCCGAACTGAGACCGGCTTTTAGGGATTCGCTCCACCTCACGGTATCGCAACCCTCTGTACCGGCCATTGTAGCATGTTTGCAGCCCAAGACATAAGGGGCATGATGACTTGACGTCATCCCCACCTTCCTCCGAGTTGACCCCGGCAGTCCCCCATGAGTCCCCAACCACCCGAAGGTGTTGCTGGCAACATGGAGCAAGGGTTGCGCTCGTTGCGGGACTTAACCCAACATCTCACGACACGAGCTGACGACAGCCATGCACCACCTGTCACCCAGTCCGAAGAGGGCTCTGTCTCCAGAGCTTTCCGGGTGATGTCAAACCTTGGTAAGGTTCTTCGCGTTGCGTCGAATTAAGCAACATGCTCCGCCGCTTGTGCGGGCCCCCGTCAATTCCTTTGAGTTTTAGCCTTGCGGCCGTACTCCCCAGGCGGGGCGCTTAATGCGTTAGCTCCGGCACGGAACCCGTGGAAGGGTCCCACACCTAGCGCCCAACGTTTACAGCGTGGACTACCAGGGTATCTAATCCTGTTCGCTCCCCACGCTTTCGCTCCTCAGCGTCAGGTAAGGCCCAGCAAGCCGCCTTCGCCACCGGTGTTCCTCCTGATATCTGCGCATTTCACCGCTACACCAGGAATTCCACTTGCCCCTACCTACCTCTAGCCGGCCCGTATCCACCGCAGACCCGCAGTTAAGCTGCGGGCTTTCACGGCAGACGCGACCAGCCACCTACGAGCTCTTTACGCCCAATAATTCCGGACAACGCTTGCGCCCTACGTATTACCGCGGCTGCTGGCACGTAGTTAGCCGGCGCTTCTTCTGCAGGTACACGTCAACTTCGTCCCTGCTGAAAGAGGTTTACAACCCGAAGGCCGTCATCCCCCACGCGGCGTCGCTGCGTCAGGCTTCCGCCCATTGCGCAATATTCCCCACTGCTGCCTCCCGTAGGAGTCTGGGCCGTGTCTCAGTCCCAGTGTGGCCGGTCGCCCTCTCAGGCCGGCTACCCGTCGTCGCCTTGGTAGGCCACTACCCCACCAACAAGCTGATAGGCCGCGAGCCCATCCCCAACCGAAAAAACTTTCCACCACCACCCGATGCCGGAGGCGGTCGTATCCGGTATTAGACCCAGTTTCCCGGGCTTATCCCAGAGTCAGGGGCAGGTTGCTCACGTGTTACTCACCCGTTCGCCGCTCGAGTACCCCGAAGGGCCTTTCCGCTCGACTTGCATGTGTTAAGCACGCCGCCAGCGTTCGTCCTGAGCCAGGATCAAACTCTCCAAACAATGTCTGGATTATTCATCCGTAGCAATTTCATCAAGTATTACTTGACGAGGTGTTGCATGAAAATCATGCACTGGCTTTTAACACACTGTTGAGTTCTCAAGAAACGGACGCGTACTTCTTCACCAGAGCCGCTCTCGCGACCCCCGCTCGGAGGCGTTCATTTCGTCGTTGTGGTCTTAATTCTTCCAGCCGTTCAAGTCTCTGTCAAATTGACCGGACTCGCTCGACCTGCGGGAATTAATCCCTGCCCCCTTTCGGAGACAACCCCTCTAACTTACCAGCCGATCCGAGTGGACGCGCACGCCGCACCGAAGCGACTGGAGTCTGGAGGTGGCCCCCGAGTGGGCCGGCGATCACGCCGTCCCGGTGGGACTGCTGAAGACTATGTACGGCTCCGGGAACCGTCAAATCGATGGTTCGCCCTCCGCGCGGGGGTAGGTACGGGTGCGTGCGAGATCGATCCGTGCCCCGGGCACTCGTCATCCTGGTGGGCATCGCCGCCGCGGTGGTCGTGCTCTTCGGCGTCCGCGAGGTGGCCTCCATCGCCGGCCCCGTCGTGCTCGCGCTCGTGCTCGTCATCGCCGTCTCCCCCATCCGCGGCTGGCTCGACGCGAAGAGCGCCCCGACCTGGCTGCAGGTCGCCGTGCCGTTCCTCCTCGTCGTGCTCGTGCTGCTCGGCATGGTCGGCATCCTCACCATCTCGGCCACCCAGCTCGTCTCGCTGCTGCCCACGTACACCGACCAGTTCGACCAGCTTCTCGCCGACTCCGAGCGGTGGGCGGCCGCGCACGGCATCAGCAACGACGTGCTCAACAAGGGCCTTCAGGCGTTCGACCCCGGGCGGGTGCTGGGGCTGGCGCAGAGCCTGCTCGGCAGTTTGATCGGAATACTGTCCGCGCTTTTTCTCATTGTGGTGTTGCTGCTGGCGATGTCGCTCGACGCGCCGAGGACGTCCCGCATTCTCACCGCCGGCGAAGGCAGCCGGCCGCAACTGGTCACCGCGCTCGCCGTTTTCGCGCACAAGACCCGGCGTTATTTGATCGTCTCGACCGTGTTCGGGCTCATCAACGCGATCCTCGACATGGTCGCGCTGTCGCTGCTGGACGTTCCGCTGCCGCTGCTCTGGGGTGTGCTCGCGCTCATCGCCAACTACATCCCGAACATCGGTTTCGTCATCGGGCTGCTGCCGCCGGCCATGCTGGCGTTGCTGGACGGCGGGGTGCGGACAATGCTGCTCGTCATCGCCGCCTACATCGTCATCAATGTCGTGACGCAGTCGTTCATTCTGCCGAAATTCCTGGGGGACGCCGTCGGGCTCTCCACCACCATGACGTTCATCTCGCTCATTGTCTGGACTTTTGTGCTGGGGCCGCTGGGCGCGATTCTCGCCATTCCGCTGAGCCTGCTGACCCGGGCCGTGCTGATCGACAGTGACCCGAGCGCGAAATGGGTGCAGGCGCTGGTCTCGGGACGGCTTCCGGGCGGCGGGTGAGCGGTCAGAGCAGGCGGCTCATCTGGACGCCGCTGAGGCGCTTGACGTCGTTGGCCAGGTGCGCCTGGTCGGTGTAGCCGGCCGCGACCGCGACCTCCGCCAGGGGGACGCCCGTGCGGGCCAGGCGGAGGGCGCGCTGGAAGCGGACGATGCGCTGGAGGGTCTTGGGCGCGTAGCCGAAGGCGTGCACGCTGCGGCGCTGGAGCTGGCGTTCGCTGTAGCCGAGGTGCCACGCCACCTCGCTCACCGAGCGGCCCTTTCTGAGGGCGGTGGCGATGGCGGGGCGGCCGGGTCGACGGACGCCCGGCCCTCCCGCGTGGCCAGCCGGCTCGCGACCGCCCTTTGGAGGAGCTGGAGCCGGGCTTCGGCCTGGGCCCGCAGCTCGTCGAGTGCCGCCGCTCCGAGAAGGGGGCGGGGCGGCGGGGTGCTCCGCGTCTTTCCCGCTGATGGCACGTCGGGGGCGTCGGCGAGGCGGGTGAGGAGGTCGCGGCCCATGGGCAGGGCGTCGAGGGGGACGCGACGGTCGCGCAGCTCGTGCAGCGGCACGCCGAAGAAGTCGCCGACCGCGCCGGGCCTGAACCGCACCGCCACCAGCGTCTCCCCTGCCTGGAGCGGCGCCGGCATGGGGCCTGTGTCGGGGCCCGCGACGTAGAGGCTCTGCGCGCTCCAGATGAGGTCGACGCACGCGTCGGGCACCACGAGCTGGGTGGTGTCGGCCTCGCTGATCCGGTGCCAGCCGCAGGCGAGCCGGTCGGCGATGGCGGCGCTCGGAGGCCGTTCCACGTACATGCCCCCAACGTACGCGACCGCTCCGACAGAACCGCCGACGTACGCGACCCCGCCGACAGAACCGCGTCAGCCGGGCAGCCGGCCGTAGGCGCGCAGCGTTTTGAGGCGGGCGACGGTGAGGTGGCCGCCCCATTCGTGCTCCACGAGCGGCGTCCACATCAGCCAGTTGCCGCTCCATCCTCCGTCGGGCGACTGGGCGGCCTGCATCGCGTCGAGGCCGGCGTCCAGGACGTCCTGGGTGAACAGGGGCAGGCGGAGCGGCTGCGGCGCGAAGTCCAGGGGAAGTGCACGTGGCCGGAGGCCTTCAGGTCGAAGGTGACGGTGGCGAGGATGGCGTCGCGCAGCCGGGCGAACTCCGACTCCGCGCGCCCCCTGTCGGGCACCCAGTTGAGGAACGTGACCGCCGCGCGCGCCGCGTACGGCTGGAACTCCTTCGCCGCGTAGAGCTTGGACCAGCAGAAGTCGGTGGCGGCGTCGAGCCAGGGGTGGGTGACGGCGTGCTTGTGCAGCAGGCCGGCGACGGAGGCGGTGGGGACGAGGTTGCCGGGCGGGTCGTCCTCGGTTTCCCACCAGGGCGCGCGTACGGTGTCGCGCACCGAGGGCAGCACGAACGGCACGCCCCCGTCCCCCTTGGTGATGGAGGACAGGTACTTGCAGGCGGCGGGCACGAGCGGCGAGTCGAACGCGTCGAGCTCGTCCAGGATCCAGAACGCCACCTCGACCGGCTCCGGCTGGCTGCCGGGGCCGCGCAGGTCGGGTTCGAGGGCGTGGCCGAAGCCGCCGTCCTCGTTCTGGTAGCAGCGCAGCGCGTCGAGCACGCGGGCGCGGGAGCCGCCCCTGAACAGCGCCTCGAAGCGCAGCCTGTCGATGAGCCGTCCGTGGTGGTGCAGGTACTGCTCCGCACGGTCGAGTACGTCCATGACAGCGGTCCTTCCGATGAGGGGATGGCCGGGTTGTAGACCGCGAAGCTATCCCCTTGCCGGAGCCGTTCTCTTGTAACAATCGGACACCCTCAGGGCGCGGCCAGGGCCTCGGTGGGGGACATGCGGGCGGCGCGGACCGCCGGGTAGAAGCCGGCGACGCCGCCGATGACGAGCGTGGCGAGGACGCCGCCCGCCATGGCCCAGACGGGCACGATCGCCGGCCACGCCTGGAGGCTCGCGTACGCGGCGGTGACGCCGATGCCGAGCAGCACCCCGCCGACGCCGCCGATGGCGGACAGCAGCAGCGACTCGGCGAGGAACTGGACGCGGATCTGCCCGCGCGTGGCTCCCAGGGAGCGGCGCAGGCCGATCTCGGCGCGGCGCTCCAGGACGGAGATGACCATGGTGTTGGCCACGCCGACGCCGCCGACGAGCAGGGCGACGCCGCCGAGGCCGAGCAGGAGGGCGTTGAGGGTGGCGTCGGTGGCCTGTTTGGCGGCCAGGACGTCGGAGGGGCGGGAGACCTCGACCTCGTTGGGGTTCTCGGGGTTCGCGGTGGCGCCGAGGACGCCGCGTACCTCGACGACGTGTTCCTCCTGGGCGCGGGCGTAGATGGTGGTCGGGTAGCCGTCGAAGCCGAGCCGTTCCTGGGCGACCGGCCAGCCGACGAGGGCGGCCGTGTCGAGCTCGGGGGCGAGCGGGGCGGGGGCGAGCACGCCGACGACGGTGAACCACTGGCCGCCGAGCCAGACCCGCTGGTCGGGGCCGGCCTGGACGACGCCGAGCCGGTCGGCGGCCTTGGCGCCGAGCACGGTGGCGGGGAAGGCGTGGGTGGCCTCGTTCAGCCAGGTGCCGGCGGTGAGGGTGGCGCCGACGTCGTGGATCAGGTCGAGGCGGGCGGCGGTGACGGAGACGCTGCCGGTCTCGGCCTCGGGGACGTGGTCGTTGCGGTAGACGTGGGCCTGCGTGGTGCCGGTCGCGGTGACGGCGGTGACGGGCGCGATCTGGCCGATCATGCCTTCGGCCTCGGCGGGCAGGTGGGACGACTCGCCGAACAGGGTCTTGCCGGGCGAGACGGTGAGCAGGTTCGTGCCGAGGGCGGCGAGCTGCCGGTTGAGGTTCTCCTGACTGGAGGCGGAGATGCCGACGACGCCGAGCATGGCGGCGATGCCGATGGCGATGCCGAGCGCCGACAGGAAGACGCGCAGGGGCCGGGCGCGCAGGCCGGCGCCGCCGACCCTGACGACGTCGCGGGGCCGCAGGCGGGCGGGGGTGAGCACGGTTTCCGTACGGGTCATGCGCGGGCTCCGTCCAGGACGCGGCCGTCGAGCATCTCGACCTGGCGGGGCAGGGAGGCGGCGATGTCGCGGTCGTGGGTGATGACGACGACGGTGGTGCCGGCCGCGTTCAGCTCGCGCAGCAGCTCCATCACGCCGGCTCCGGAGCGGGAGTCGAGGTTGCCGGTGGGCTCGTCGGCCAGCAGCAGGGCGGGGTCGCCGGCGACGGCGCGGGCGATAGCGACGCGCTGCCGCTCGCCGCCGGACAGCTCGTGCGGGCGGTGGCCGACCCGATGCGCGAGCCCGACGCGGTCCAGCGCCTCGTACGCGCGCAGCCGCCGCTCGCGGAGGGAGGGGCCCGCGTACAGCAGCCCGTCGGCCACGTTGTCCAGGGCCGGCACGCCGGCGGCCAGGTGGAACTGCTGGAAGACGAAGCCGATGACGTTCGCGCGCAGGGCCGAGAGCTGCCGGTCGGTGAGGGCGCCCACGTCGTGCCCGGCGATGCGGACGGTGCCGGTGGTGGGGCGGTCGAGGGTGCCGAGCATGTTGAGCATGGTCGACTTGCCGGAGCCGGACGGGCCGACGATGCCGACGAGCTCGCCGGGCGCGATGCTCAGCGTGACCCCGCGCAGCGCGGCGACGTCGCCGTAGTGCTTGCTGACGTCGTGCAGCTCGGCGATGCACTGCCTGCCGACGTCGTGCGGCCCGGCGATGCACTGCCTGCCGACGTCGTACGGCTCGGCGGTCACTTGGGCACCGCCACGGTGGCGCCTTCGGGGACGCCCTCGACCTCGACCTTGCCGTCGGCGAACATGCCGACCTCGACGGCGGCGTAGCGGGTGGCGGCGCCCTCCACGACCTGCACGCCGTAGCCGCCCTCGGCCAGGGCGAGCAGCGCCCCGACGGGGACGGCCAGGACGTTCTCGCGCTGCTCGGAGACGATGGTGACGTCCACGGGGGCGGCGTCGTACGGCTGTTTCAGCCCGCCGACCGACACCTTCACCTCGACGGTGGTGGTGGTGTCGTTGCCGCTGGTGGTCTCGGTGGCGACCTTGCCCACGCTCTTCACCTTGCCGTTCACGGTGGCGCCGTCGGGCAGCTCGACGGTGGCCTTCATGCCCTTCCTGACGAGGTGCTCGTCGGCGACGTCGAGGTCGACGGTCACCTCGCGGGTGGTGCCGGTGGCGTCGAGGACGGGGCCGCTCGCGGTGTCGCCGAGCGGTTTGCGCAGCTCGGCGACGCGGATGCGGCCGTCGGCCACGACGACGTCGCCCGGTTGCACGGTGCCGGTGACGTCGAGTCCGAGGTCCTCCTGCCAGTCCTCGACCGCCTCCCGGGTGGCCCAGGTGAAGGTGTCGTCGACGTCGAAGCCGTCGTAGCCGAGCTTGTCGAGGTTGCGTTCGAGCAGCTCGACGTCCTTGCCCTCGACGCCGTCGCGCAGCTCGCGGTAGAGCGGCATGGTGCCGTATAGGAGGGGGCGGCGGTCGGCGTCCACGCTGTAGACGGCGTGTCCCCTGGTGATGGTGGAGCCTTCGGCGGGCAGCCAGGTGATGGTGCCCTGGGACTTGGCGGTGACGGTGAAGGTGTCGCCGTAGCCGAGGGTGCCGTCCACGGTCTTGGTGGCGGTGAGCGTGGTGCGGGTCACCTGGGCGGTGGCCGGTGGGGTGCGTCCGGCGGCGGCGGGCCGGCGCCGGCGCCGCCGAAGCCGGTCGCGGCGGCCGCGACGGCGGCGGCGAGCAACGCGGTGCCGGCCGTCCAGGCGAGGGCGCGCAAGGGCCGTCCGGTTCTCCCGGCCGTGGTCACTTCCCTCCTCCGATCTTGGGGAACGTGGCGCGGCACGCCTCGAACGCCTTGGTGAAGGCGGGGTCGTCGCGCTTGATGGAGCCGGCGGCGCCGCCGAAGCTGCCGTCGGGGGCGGGGTCGGGCATGTTGACGCCGTTGTCCCGCATGCACTTGGCGAACTCGCGGAGCTTGTCCAGGTCCTCCGGGGTCAGCTCGTCGCGGTCCTTGATGGGGGCCAGCTCGCGGCAGGCTTCGAGGGCGTCCTTGGTCTTGCCGTCGCCCTTCTTCGCGATGACGGACAGGCCGCCGCTGCCGTCGGGCGCCGGGTCCTCCATGGGGACGCCGTGGTCGCGCATGCACTGGGCGAACTTCCTGCCCCGCTCCTGGGGGTCCGCCGAAGCGGAGGCGGTGGCGGTGGCGGCGGGCGTCGCGCTCGTGCTGGTGGTCGTCACCGAGGCGACGCCGCCGCCACTCTGCTGGGCGCCGCAGCCCGCGGCCAGGCCGGAGAAAAGAGCAGCGAGGAGGGCCGCGGTGAGAACGGTTCTGGTCATGCTCCGAAGCTGCCGGGCGCCGTTCAGAGCGAGCTGGGAGTCACCTCGGAGCCAGGTAGGAGTACGCGGAACGTGGCGCCCTCGCCCGGCGCGGTGTCGAGCTCGACGCGCCCGCCGTGGGCGCGCACGATGGCGGCGACGATGGCCAGGCCGAGCCCGGCGCCGCCGTCGGCCCTGGACCTGCCCTGGCCGACCCGGTAGAGGCGGTCGAACAGGTGCGGCACGTGCTCGGGCGGCACGCCGGGCCCGGTGTCGGCGACCTCCAGCACGGCCAGGCCGCCGGCGCCGCCGACCCTGACGGTGACGGACGCCTCCGGCGGCGTGTGGGCGAGCGCGTTGCCGATGAGGTTGGCGGCGACCTGGCGCAGGCGGGCCTCGTCGCCGACGACCGTGACGGGGGCCAGGCCGCCGTCCAGCCCGGCCAGCCTGACCTGCCGCTCCGGTACGCGGACGCGGGCGTCGCGGATGGTGTCGGCGGCCACCTCCAGCAGGTCGACGGGGTGGCGGTCGAGCGGGCGTTCCTCGTCGAGCTGGGCGAGCGTGAGCAGGTCGTTCACCAGCACGCCCATCCGGGCGGCGGCGTCCTCGATGCGGCGCATGGCCTCGGCGGCGTCGCCGCCCCTGCGGTGCAGCTCGGCGAAGCCGCGCACGGAGGTGAGCGGGGTGCGCAGCTCGTGGGAGGCGTCGGCGAGGAAGCGGCGCATGCGGGCCTCGGAGTCGGTCCTGGCGGCGATCTCGGACTGGAGGCGGTCGAGCATGACGTTCATGGCGGCGGCCAGGCGGCCCGGCTCGGTGTGCGGGTCGTGGGCGGGGACGCGGCGGGCGAAGTCGCCTCGGGCGATGTGCCCGGCCGTGGCCTCCATCCTGGTCAGGGGGCGCAGGCCGAGGCGTACGACGGCGTCGGCGCCGAGCCCGAGCAGGAGCAGCACGGCCGCGCTGACGGCGGCGGCGATGGCGATGGCGGAGGTCTGGGTGGCCTCCAGCTCGGCGAGCGACTGGGCGAAGACCAGGATGTCGCCGTCGGGCAGCTCGGCGGCGCGGATCCGCCACGAGGGGCCGCTGGAGCCGGGCACGGTGACGTTGACGCCGACCTCGATCGGGCCGATGACGGGGTGCGGCTGGTCGTCGTAGGCGGAGCTGCTGGACTGGAGCGAGCCGTCGCGGTTGTAGACCATGATGCGCTGGGCGGCGGCGACCCGCTTGGCGAGCACGTCGTTCAGCGTGATCGGCACCCGGGTGAGCGCCTTGATGGACTTGACGGTGGCGACCTTGCCAAGCTGCTGGAGCTGGCCGTCCACGCGGTCCATGAGGTTGTCACGCAGCAGCGCGATGCCGATGACGTTGGACAGCACGAGGCCGAGCGCGGCCAGGCCGAGCACGGCCGTGACGAGGCGGGCGCGCAGGCTCCAGGCTCTCATCGCGGGGTCCGGAGGGTGTAGCCGACGCCGCGCACGGTGTGGATGAGCTGCGGCTCGTACGTGTCGATCTTCTTGCGCAGGTAGTAGACGTACGACTCGACGATGCTGGAGTCGCCGTCGAAGTCGTAGCGCCAGACGCTGTCGAGGATCTGCGCCTTGCTCACCACCCGGCCGGCGTTGGCGAGGAGGTATTCGAGGAGGTTGAACTCGGTGGGCGACAGGTCGATGCGCACGCCGGCCCGGCGTACCTCGTGGGCGTGCCGATCGAGCTCCAGGTCGGCGTAGCGCAGCACGCCGGTCTCCGGCTCGGGAGCGGTGCCGCTGCGGCTGCGGCGCAGGATGGCGCGGATGCGCAGCACGACCTCCTCCAGGCTGAACGGCTTGGCCACGTAGTCGTCGGCGCCGAGCGTCAGGCCCCGCACGCGGTCCTCGACGCGGTCGCGGGCGGTCAGGAACAGTACGGGGACGCGCTCGCCGAGCCGCCTGGCGACCTCGAACCCGTCGAAGTCCTCCAGCATCACGTCGAGCACGACGATGTCGGGCTTGAACTCGCGGGCGGCCGTGACCGCCTGCGCGCCCGTCTCCGCCGTCCTGACCTCGAAGGAGACCAGACGCAAGGTCTGGGAGAGCAGGGCGCGGATGTTCGGCTCGTCGTCCACGACGAGCACCCTGGCCGGTCGGTCCATGGTCCAAGGATTACCTGAGCCACTTCAAAGCGGGCTCAAAGCTTTTATTCAGTTGCCCGGCCGGTGATCCGCCGCCTAGCGTGACGGGCATGTCATGCATGTTCACCTGCCAGGTCTTCATCCGCATCCGCCACGGCCGGGCTCTGGCCCCGCTGGCGGACGCGTTGACGCACTGACCTGAGCTGAAGCGTCCGCAGGCGCGCCCAGGGCCCTTCGAGACCCGTCCATCTCGAAGACCCGGAAGGGCAGTGCTGTGGCGCAGAATTTCGCGCACGGAAACTATTCACACACCCAGAAGAAGGCCAGGAAAGGCAGCGGCGGCGGTCGCACGCCCACGGATCGGGCGCGGCGCGAGCTGTCGCAGAACTTCCTGGTCGACCGGCATGCCGTCGAGCTGATGATCAAGGCGGCCGCGCCGGAAGGGCTGGTGCTGGAGCCGGGCCCCGGCGAGGGCGCGCTGACTCTGGCGCTGGCCGAGGCGGGCGCGCGGGTGATCGGCTACGAGCTCGATCCGCGGCTGGCCGGGCGGCTGGCCTCGCGCACCCGCGGCGACTCCCGGATCGAGGTGGTCCGGGGCGACTTCACGGCGGCGCGGGCGCCGCGCGAGCCGTTCGCGGTCGTGGGGAACATCCCCTACTCCGTCACCTCGAAGATCGTCGACTGGTGCCTGCGGGCGCCGGGCCTGACCTCGGCGACGCTGCTCACCCAGCGGGAGTACGCCCGCAAGCGCAGCGGCGACTACGGCCGGTGGAGCCTGGTCACGGTGGAGTCGTGGCCGTGGTTCGACTGGCGGCTGGGCGACACGGTCGGCAGGGAGAGCTTCCGGCCGGTGCCGTCCGTCGACTCGGCGATCCTGCGCCTGGAGCGCAGGGCCGAGCCGCTGGTGCCCGGCCGCCGCTCCTACCAGGAGCTGGTGGAGCTGGGCTTCGGCGGGGTCGGCGGCTCGGTGCGGGCCTCGCTGAGGGCCCGCTACGACGGCGTGGACGCCGCGCTCGCGGCGGCCGGGGTGCCCCGCGACGCCGTCGTGGGCCACGTCCACCCCGACCAGTGGGTCACCTTGTGGCGGCGCCTATGCCGGTGACCTGACGGGAGAGCGACGCCTTCGGTGCCGGGGCCGCCGCGATGTGGCGGCCCCACGGCATCGCCAGCAGGAGGATCGGCAGCAGCACGATCGACGCCCGCGACCAGTACGAGTGCTGCAGCCACCAGCCGTTGACGTCGAACTGCGTCATGACGAGGTAGCCGTAGCCGGCCCACACGCAGCAGCCGATGATGGCCGGCCAGGCGAACCGGGTGGGCCGGGCGACCAGGAACGGCATGAACCACAGCAGGTACTGGGCGCCGAGCCGGGGCGTGACGACCATGAAGATGAGCAGGATGGCCGTGGTCATGTCGATCGGATCGGCCCGCCGCCACCAGAGGATGACGAGCACGACGCAGGCGTAGATGAGGTTGGTGCCGAACGAGGCCAGCTCGGGCCGCAGGTCCCAGCTGCCCTCGGTGAACCATGGGGTCCAGCCCCATTCGCCGACGATGGGCCGGATGTCGCGGATGGTGTCGATGACCGCCGGGAGCTGCTTGATCGACGTGCCCGCGAAGATCGGCAGCGTCACGAGGAAGAAGATCGGCACCAGGCCGGTGGTGAACAGGGCGGCGATGCGGGAGCGCAGGTTCGGCAGCAGCAGCAGGAAGCCGGGGATCAGCCAGATCGGCCAGCTCTTCGCGCACAGCGCCAGACCCATGAGCGCGCCCGCCAGCAGGCCGCGCTTAAGGTGCGCGCGGTCGTCGGGGCCGGGCAGCAGCGCCCGGTGCAGCATGCCGCCCCGGCCGATCACCCGGGGGACCGAGGCGCGCACGCCGTACGCGGCCACCCCCGCCCGCACCTTCGCCACCACGTCGGTGACCAGGCCCGGCCGCTCCGGGTCGCCGGGGCCCCGCGCCACCACGAACGCGGCCACGCCGAACACCAGCGCGACGGGCTCCACCTGGCCATGGACGGAGGCGATGAGCACCGCGAGCGGGTTGAGCGCGTACTGCAGGGCGCGCAGCGACGCCTTGGGGCCGCCGGCCAGCTTGGCGACCAGCGGGATGAGCGCGATGTCGGCGACCACGGTGACCAGGCGGCCGGCGTACTCCCACGGGATGCCCAGCCACAGCAGGATGCCGTACACGTACGGGATGGTCGGCAGGAAGTGCCAGCCGCCCTCACTGGCCAGCACCGGGTCCTGGCCGCGCAGCACGGCCTCGCCCGCCGGCTTGAAGCTCTCGACGAAGTCGACCGGCTGCCAGCTGTCGATCGCCGAGGTGTACATGATGAGCAGGCGCACGGCGACGCCGACGAGAATGGCGACGGCGAGCGGCGGGCGCCAGTCACGCCATTGAGCGACAACAGCGAACACGACACCGGCGACGAGGACGATCCCCGTGAGAACTGCGTAATCCATGGCGGCCTCTAGCCTGCCGTAACCGGAGGACTACTGCCACCTGCACGCGCTCGGCTTCCAATTCTTATCCCCGACATGCCGACACGTATCCCGATACGACATCACCGTCTGTGTTGAACTTTTTCCATGGGGGGATCGCAGGTCAACCAGGCACTGGTCAGGCTCTACTTCGAGATGAGAGATGGGCTGCGCGACCCGCTCGCGGCCTGGGCGAAACTCACAGGGAACTCTCAGCTCTACCAGCGCTCCCGGGGCGAGCGGCGGGTGCCGCTGGACGACGCCACGGCCGCCGAGCTGACGGCCGCGGCGATCGCGTACACGGCGGCCTGCCACGGGGCCGAGCACGTGGCGGCGCTGGCCACCTCGCCGCTGGCGCCGCTGGTCGGCGGGCTCGGCGGCGCGGTGCTGACCGAGCATCCGTGCGCGCCCGAGCAGGTGCTCGGGCCCCGCTTCTCGGGGCCGGGCCCCGACGACTGGGCGCGGGCGGCGCACGTGCTGCTGTGGGGGGAGAACAACCGCCTCGTACGCAGCGCGGACACGCCCTGGGTGATCGCCGGGCGGTACAAGGGGCAGAAGGTCGTCGCGATCGGCACGCACCCCACCCGGCTGTCGGACGAGACGCTGGTGGTCCGGCCGGGCACGGACGGCGCGCTGGCCATGGCCATGGGGCACGTGCTGCTCAAGGAGTTCTTCCTCGACCGGACGCCGTTCGCGGCGCACGCCATGGAGCGCACGGACCTGCCGTTCCTGGTGCGGCTGCGCGAGCGGGAGTCGGGGTTCGTGCCGGGCGGGCTGACCGGCGGCGCGTACGGGCGGCTCAGCCTGTACGGCGCCGAGGCCGTGGAGGTGCTGCTGCCGCGCTTCGACGACGGGCCCGGCATCCTGCGGCGCGGCGTGCCGGTGCTGCGCGACGGCGGCGAGCTGGTGACGACCGTGTTCGACCTGCTGCTGGCCGCCTACGGGGTGGCCAGGCCGGGGCTGCCGGGGGTGTGGCCGGGCGGGTACGAGGACCGGGCGCAGCCGTACACGCCGGCCTGGCAGGAGGCGTACACGGGGGTGGCGGCGTCGCGGGCGCTGAAGACGGCGCGGGAGCTGGGGGTGACGGCGGAGAAGACTGGCGGCCGGTGCGTGATCGTGCCGGGACGGCTGGAGACGCCGCACGCCGACACCGCCTACCGGGCGATGCTGGCGCTGCTGGTGCTGACCGGGTGCGGCGGCGGGTGGGCGCAGGCGGGGCACGACGGGGTGCCGCTGGTGCCGTACCTGTGCCTGCACGCGTGCGGCGAGGACCGCTCCGACGTGGGCGCGCTGAGCTGGGCGCTGGCGGAGGGCCTGTTCGCGCGCAGGTCGGCGCGCTCGGTGCTGCTGGAGGCGGTGGCCGCCGGCTGGCCGATGGCGCCGCCGCCGCGCGTGCTGGCGTTGCCCCGGCCGATCTACCCGCTGCCGCCCGGCGTGGACCTGCTCATCGGGCCCGACGAGCACTGCGACCTGTCGCCGCCCGACCCCGAGCTGGTCGCCGAGACGCTGGCCAAGCTGTCGGGCGCGACGGTGCCGGCCGAGCCCGCCGGCCCGGCCGGGGCCGGGCGGATGCGGCTGCTGGTGGACCACGCCTGGATGCACGAGTACGGCGAGGCGCTGCCCACCTACCGCCCGCCCGGCCTGGGCCTGCCGGTCAAGCCCACCCAGCTGGTCAGGTGAGCGCGTTCAGGTAGGCCCGGTGGCTCCGGGAGAACTCCTGCCCGTTGTACCGGTCCCAGTTGATCGACCACGCCATCAGGCCGCGCAGGCCCGGGTAGACCCCGCGGGGCCGGTACGTCCCGCAGTTGCTCCCCTTGGCCAGGCAGTCGAACGCCTTCTGCACCTCCGCGACGCTCGTGAACCCGTTGCCCGCGTTGACCGAGGCGGGCAGCCCGATCGCCACCTGGTCCTGGCGCAGCGGCGGGAACACGTTCGCCGGGTTGCCCATGATCGGGAAGCCCGACAGCAGCATGTCCGTCATGGCCACGTGGAAGTCGTGCCCGCCCATCGTGTGGTACTGGTCGTCGAGGCCCTTGATCGGGCCCGAGTTGTAGTCCTGCACGTGCAGGAGCGTCAGGTCGTCGCGCATCGCGTGGATGACCGGCAGGTAGGAGGCGCTCCTGTTGTCGGCGGCGCCGTTCGGGCCGGGGCCGTAGAACTGGTAGCCGAGCTGCACGAAGAACGTCTCCGGCGCCATGGTCAGCGTGAACTTCGCGCCGTAGCGGCTCTTGAGCGTCTTCAGCGCGGCGATGAGGTTGACGACGACCGGGGTGGTCGGGGCGGCGAGGTTCGTGTCGCCCGGGTTCAGGTACAGGGAGTGGCCCTCGAAGTCGATGTCCAGACCGTCGAGGCCGTACCTGTCGATGATCGCCGAGACGGACTCGACGAACTTGTCGCGGGCCGCCGCCGTGGTGAGCTGGACCTGGCCGTTCTGGCCGCCGATCGAGATCAGCACCTTCTTGCCCTGGGCCTGCTTGGCCCTGATGGCGGCGATGAAGTCCGCCTCGGGCTCGACGTTGGGGCACTCGGCGGCCGGGCACTGGCGGAACCTGATGTCGCCCGAGGTGACGGAGGTGGGCTCGCCGAAGGCGAGGTTGATCACGTCCCACTCGGCCGGCACCTCGCTCATCCGGATATATCCGGACCCGTTGGCGAACGAGGCGTGCAGGTACCCGACCAGCACCCGCTTCGGCAACCCGCCCCCGCTGCCGCCGCCGGTCATGGTGGTGCCGGTGGCCGGGGCGGAGTAGGCGGAGCAGTTGCCGGCGGCGTCGCACGCCCTGACCTTGAACGCGTAGGACGTCTTGGGGCTCAGGCCGGTGGCCGTGAACGACGTTCCGGTGGCCGCCACCGGGGTGCCGTTGTCCCTGGACACCTCATACCGCGTGACGCCGACGTTGTCGGTCGAAGCCGACCAGGTCACGTTCAGGCTGGAAGCCGTCGCGCCACCGACCACGACATTGCCCGGGACGCTCGGCGCCTGCGTGTCCGGGGTACCGCCCGGCCCATCCAGCACCACGTCATCGGCATAGTAGGCACCTTGGCCATACCAACCGTTGACGTAGATGGTGACCGAAGTGGTCGAAGCACCCGTGGTGAAGGAGGTCTTGAGCTGGCTCCACTGGGCTCCCGGTGATCCCCACGTGCTGGCGTTCACGCCCGTGCCGGTCGCGCCGAGGAAGACATAGTTGCCCTGCACCCAGGAGGAGAGCTGGTAGGTCGTGTTCGGCTGGACGGTCACCGACTGCTGGCAGCGGGCCAGGTCGTTGCCCTGCGGCGTGGCCTGGAGGGCGCGGGCTCCCCCGTGCACCGGGGACGACACCGCCTGGGCCGACGAGCAGGTCCAGCCGGTCAGGCCGTCCTCGAAGCCCGGATTTATCGTGATATTGGCGGCGAAGGCGGGGGCGGTGGTCAGCCCGAGGGCGAGCACCACCCCCGACACGACGCCGATCAGGCTCCTCATCCGGTGAACCCCTTGAAGATGTTCGTGAACTCGTAGCTCGACTGCGCGATCCCGCTGCACGTCGGCGACACCCGGCCGTCGGGGCAGCCGCCGTTGTCGCGGGCCGCGGACCAGAAGCCGACGAAGGCGATGTGGTTGGCGTTCGCCCAGGACAGCAGCTTGCGCGCGTCCGCCTGCGTCGTGGTCATGCCGGTGTCGTTCTTGCCGATCATGGGGGTGACGCCGAGCATGCGCCTGAGCTGCTGGTCGGTCTTGCCCGGCCAGACGCCCTTCATCTGGCCCAGCGTGGCCTGCGCGGCGGCGATCATGGCGTCGCCCCAGTTGCCGGTGTAGCCGAAGTTCATCAGCATCGGGTTGACCACCACGTTCAGGCCCTTGGCCGCCGCGTCCTGCAGGATCTGCAGGGAGAACGGGTCCACGCCGTAGTCCTGGCCCTGCACCCGCAGCGTGTAGCTGACGACGGTGCCGCGCTCGCTCTGGAGCTGCTTGAGCGCCGTGTTGACCTTGCCGATGTCGATGCTGGCCTCGACGTCCACGTCGAGGTGGTTGGTGCCGACCGTGTCCAGCACCTTCTTGTACGCGCCGGCCAGCGCGGCGGCGCTGCCGCACACGTGCTCCAGGTACGGCCCCATCGCCCCGCCGCTGGCCACGATCACCTGGCCGCCCTGCGCCTGGAGCGCCTTGACGTCGTTGACGATGCGCGCGTCACCGATGGGGATCGTGCCGCCCCAGGCGGGGTTGCAGCCGGAGCTGTCGCCGAGCGCGAAGGCCAGCGTGTAGTTCTTGACGCCGGTCGCGCTCGCGGCGGCGGCCAGGGACGGGGTGGGCATCGTGATGTCGATGTAGGGGGCGTACCTGATGTCGCCGGTCGGCGGGGTCGTGTCGTCGGTGGTGGTGCCGGTGGCCGGGGCGGAGTAGGCGGAGCAGTTGCCGGCGGCGTCGCAGGCCCTGACCTTGAACGCGTAGGACGTCTTGGGGCTCAGGCCGGTGGCCGTGAACGACGTCCCGGTGGCCGTCGTGGGGGTGCCGTTGTCCCTGGACACCTCATACCGCGTGACGCCGACGTTGTCGGTCGAAGCCGACCAGGTCACGTTCAGGCTGGAAGCGGTCGCACCGCCGACGGTCACGTTGCCCGGAACGGTCGGTGCTTGTGTGTCAGGAGTCCCGCCGGGGCCGTCGAGCACCACGTCGTCGGCGTAATAGGCACCCTGGCCATACCAGCCGTTGACATAGATCGTCACCGAGGTGGTCGAAGCACCCGTGGTGAAGGACGTCTTGAGCTGGCTCCACTGGGCGCCTGGCGATCCCCACGTGCTCGCGTTCACGCCCGTGCCCGTGGCACCTAGGAAGACATAAGCACCTTGGACCCAGGATGAGAGCTGGTAGGTCGTGTTCGGCTGGACGGTCACCGACTGCTGGCAGCGGGCCAGGTCGTTGCCCTGCGGCGTGGCCTGGAGGGCGCGGGCTCCCCCGTGCACCGGGGACGACACCGCCTGGGCCGACGAGCAGGTCCAGCCGGTCAGGCCGTCCTCGAAGCCCGGATTTATCGTGATATTGGCGGCGGAGGCGGGGGTGGCGTGGAAGGCGAGGAGGGCGGCGGCGAGCAGGGCCGCCGGTGCTCGGAGTCTCATGGGTCTCCTCACTGCGGCCCGCCCCCGGGGTACGAGGGGGCGGGCCGCTCAGCGGGTCAGAAGCCCGCGGTGATGCGGGTGAACTCCCAGTCGGGCTGCGCGATGCCGCTGCAGTTCGACACCACGCCGCCGCCGGGGCAGGGGCGGTCGCGGTTGACGGCCCAGTACGCGAGCCTGGTCAGGCCCTTCGACCTGGCCCAGTCGCGGATCTGCGTCCAGGTGCCGGTGGAGGTCATCTCCTGCTGGTCGGACAGGCCGTTCATGCCGGAGATGCCCATGTGCGCGTACGCCTGCGCGTCGGTCCAGCCGAACGCGTTCTTGAGCGCGTTCTTCAGGCCCTCGGAGGCGTTGACGGTGTCCTGGTAGATGTTGGAGCTGCCGAAGTCGAACGGCATGATCGTGTAGTTGTCGATCGGGACGCCGAGGGCCTTCGACTGGTTGATGAGCCGGACGCCGTGGCTGTTGGGGCCGCTGGTCGTGGTGCCGAAGGTGACGACGACCTTGACGTTCGGGTTGTTCTGCTTGACGATCTTGAGGCCGTTCAGGATGCGGTCCTGGACGGTGTAGTTCTCGAACTCGTCGGTGTTCTCGATGTCGAAGTCCACGACGGCGGGGCCGACGGCGTTGATGACCTGCTGCACCGCGTTCGCGAACGCCTGCGGGGTGGAGCAGTTGGGGCCGAGCTTGTTGCCCTGCCAGCCGCCGAAGGAGACCTGGACGCTGCCGCCCTTCGACTTGATCGTGTTGATGGCCTGCTGGTCGGCGCCGCCGGTCAGCGGCCGGTTGCCGTCCCAGGCGGGGGTGCAGCCGCCGCTGGACAGGATGAACGCCATGGTGAACGACTTCACGCCGGTCGCGTCCATGACGGTGCCGGGGTTGGGCGGGTTGCCCCAGCCCATGTAGAGGTAGGGCGCTCCGGCCATCTTCGTCGGGTTCTCCCCGCCTCCGCCGCCCGGCGAGGTGGTCGCGGTGACCGAGTTGCTGGTGCCGGACAGGTTCCCGGCGGCGTCGCGGGCGCGGACGGTGTAGGTGTAGCTGGTGCTCGCGGCGCGGCCGGTGTCGGTGTAGGACGTGCCGGTCACCGTCGTGACGAGGGTGCCGCCGCGGTAGACGTTGTAGCCGGTGACGCCGACGTTGTCGGTGGAGGCGTTCCAGGCCAGGGAGACGCTGCTGGAGGTGACGCCGGTCGAGCGGAGGTTGCCGGGCACCGACGGGGCCGTGGTGTCGTTGCCGCCGCCACCGCCGCCGCCCTGCTTCCACAGGGCGGGCACGTTCGGCGGCTCCCAGCCGGGCTGGGAGGTGTGCGCCTGGATGCAGGTGTAGTCGACGCCGTTGTAGGTGACGACGGCGCCGATGGCGTAGGACGTCCATGGCGCCCAGGCGGCGGCCATCTGCCGCACCGCCGCGTTCGCGGCGGGTGCGCTCGTGGCGAGCCCGGCGCCGGTCAGCGCGAGGGTGACGCCGGCCACCAGTGCGGTGAGTTTGCTACGAAATTTCATGGCATTCCCTGGAGGTGGGGCTTGACGGTCTTGGAGAACGACCAGTTGTTGCTCGCGTCCCAGTTGATGGACCACGTCATCGCGCCCCTGATGTCGGGGTAGGCGCGCGGCGGCACGAAGGTCCCGCAACCGGTGCGCTTGGCCAGGCAGTCGAGTGCCTGGTTGACGAGGGAGGGCGCGACGATGCCGCCGCCCGCCGCGCCCGGCCCCGCGGGCAGGCCCAGCGCCACCTGGTCGGGGCGCAGGCCGTTCTCGAGCTGGATGCAGGCCAGGGCGGTCATGAAGTTGACCGTCCCCTGCGTGTACGCCTGGGCCTGGTCGCAGCCGAGCATGGAGCCGGAGTTGTAGAACTGGGTGTGGACGACCGTGAGGATGTCCTTGATGGACAGGGCGAGCTTGAAGTACTCCATCCCGGTCGACTGCATGTCGATGGTCTGCGGGGCCATCGTGATGATCAGCCCGGAGCCGGCCTTGGCGCGCAGCGAGCGCAGCGCCTGCGCCATGTAGGTGGCGTTGAGGCCGTTCTCCAGGTCGATGTCCACGCCGTCGAAGCCGTAGCTCTGCATCAGCGCGTGCACGGAGTCGGCGAACCTGGTCGCCGCGGCGGCGCTGGCCACCTGCACGCGGCCCGCCTCGCCGCCGACGGACAGGATCACCTTCTTGCCGCGCTGGTGCAGGGCCTGGACGTCGGCCCTGAACTGGGCGTCGGTGTAGCCGCCGACCGCGCCGGCGAGCCCCGGGTCCACGGAGAAGACGACCTCTCCGGCGGTGGACGTGGCCTCGCCGAACGCGACGGCGACGAGGTCGTACTCGTCCGGCACGGCCGAGAGCTTGAGCTCGACGGCGGGGTTGACGAAGTTGTGCCAGTAGCCGGTGAGGAAGTGCCGGGGCAGCGTCCCGTCGCCGCCGGTGCAGCCCGTGGTGGTGGCGGTGGCGTCCTGGCCGGGCGACTCGCCCTGCGCGTTGTACGCCTTGACCGTGTAGGTGTGCGTCTGGCAGGCGGCGAGCCCGCCGATCGTCGCCGTGGTGGCCGTGGTGGTGGCCTTGACGGCGGTGCCTTCGTAGACGCGGTAGCCGGTCACCGTTCCGGTGGCGGCTCCCCAGGTGAGGGTGATGGAGCTGCCGGTCGTGGTGGAGCTGACGGCTCCGGGGGCGCCGGGCACGCCCGGGTTCGTGGTGCCGCCGCCGCAGGAGGCGCCGTTGAGCGTGCAGCCGGTGATGCCGGGGAAGTTGCCGGGGCTGCCGTTGAAGCCGAAGCTCGCGCTCGCGCCGGGCGCGAGGGGGGAGGCCCAGCTCGGGTTGGTGAAGGTGTAGTGCTGGCCGTTCCTGGTCATCACCGCGTCCCAGGCGGAGGGGATGGTGAAGCCGGCGGGCAGGTCGAACTGCACGTTCCAGGACGGGAGTGCGGTGGTGGTGCCGTTGGTGACGGTGACCTTGCCCTCGAAGCCGGAGCCCCAGTCCGACACCTTGACGAAGGTGGCGGTGGCTGCGGCGGCGTGTGCGGGGAGGGCCTGTGCGGGGAGGGCAGGGAGGCCGAGTGCGAGGGTCGCCAGGGTCAGGAGGATCGCGCGTAATCTCACGGGTTCTTCCTTCAGGGGGGTTGTGCGTGCCGTACGGCTTGCGCCGGGGGGTGAGAGCGCAAGCCGTACGGCACGGCCCGCGGAGGTGATGGCACGGGCCGTTGGGGGGTGTCGGCGCGAGTAACCTTGCAGCGGTTGTTAGGTTTTGTCCGATTGATGATTACTTTTAGGAAAGTTTCCTAAGAGTTGTCGCGATCGTAGCTTTGACACCGGACGCTTACAAGACCCAAACACGACCCAAAACACGACTCCGCCGCACGAGGGCCGGAATCCCGTGCGGCGGAGTGATGGGGGACGGCTATGGCTGCTGGGTGATCCTCACGTCGTCGATGCCCGCCTCGACCAGGGAGGCCCCTGAGGCGTCGGCGGCGTCGACGAGGATGCGGACGGTCTGGCCGGCGAACGCGTTCAGGCTCGCCGAGGCCGTGGCCCAGGCGCCGTTGCGGTTGGAGGCCGCGCCGGCCTGGTTGAGCACCGTGGCGGTGGTGTTGCCGACCACGCGCACCCGCAGGTAGTCGGCGCTGGAGGCGTTCGAGCCGTGCGCCAGGTACCACGAGAACGACAGGTTCAGCGCGCCCGTCGCCGGCAGGGTGATCGGCGGTGACTGGATCGAGGTGACGCCGCCGTCGATGTCGTTCGCGCCCGCGGACGAGCCCGCCAGGCGGCCGGTGACCAGGTCGTTCGTGCCGCTGACCGTGGTGCCGAGCTGCTTGGCGCCGCTGGACGTGGTGGCCTCGGGGTCACCGCGCTCCCACTGGCCGAGGGTGGCGGTGTCGGTGGCGGCCGGGTTGACCGTCCAGCCCGTGGCCGTCTCGAACGTGTCGGAGTAGACCGTGATCGGCGGGTTGCCGGTGCCGCAGTACTGGGCCTCCTTGCCGATGATGCGGTAGACGCAGTCGGAGTACTCCAGGAAGCGCAGCACCGCCTCCCTGTTGCGGGTCGTCTGGGGGACGATCTGCTCGTCCGGCGGGTAGAAGCCCGGGTTCGAGCCGGTCGGGTACATCTCGAAGGTGAAGCTGAAGATCTTGTAGACGCCCCACATCCAGTCGTCGATCGTGCCGTCGGTGATGTAGAGGTCGCTGGCCTGCTCGGGCGTGTAGTTGTTGGTGGAGGCCATGTTCTGGCCCAGCGTGGCGTGCGCGTCCCGGTCGTCCTGGGTCAGGCCGGGCGCGGTGTCGTTGAAGGTGTAGCCGTAGGGCCACAGGATCAGCTCGCTGTAGGTGTGCCAGTCGATGTGCGCCTTGATCTGCTGGGTGCCGCCGATCACGCGGCTGCGCACCCAGTTCGCCGCCGCCTTGACCTCGGGCGCCGACTCGGCGCTCGCGCCCCGGTACGTCTCGCTCGACGTCGTCCCGGAGGAGCCGCCGCAGCAGCCCCAGTTGTAGGCCCAGTTGCGGTTGAGGTCGGTGCCGACGGCCGAGGAGCCGGCGTTGGGCTGGCGGTTCTTGCGCCAGGAGCGGTAGCTGCCCGTGGCGATGTCGTACTCGCCGCCGTCCGGGTTGAGGTCCGGCATGATCCAGATCTCCCTGGTGTTCACCAGGTTGGTGATCCGGGAGTCGGTGCCGTAGTTGTCGGTGAGCAGGTGCATGATGTACAGCGCCATCTCGACCGTGAGGTGCTCGCGGGCGTGCTGGTGCGCGGTGAACAGGACCTCGGTCTCGTTCTCGTCCGTGTTCACGTTGTCGCTGATCTTGACCAGGCGCAGGCCCCTGCCCTCGTACGACGTGCCGTAGTCGGGCTGGATCGAGAAGATCGACGGATGGGCCGCGGCCAGGGCGTCGATCTCCGCGTTCATCTCCGCGTAGTTGTGGTACTGCGAGTCCGCCGGCGGGAAGTCAAACGCGTCGACGGACGGGGGTGTCGGGCGCGGCACCTCCGCCACCCGGTAGCCGAGCCGCCTGATCGCCGACACCTCGGCCTCCGTGGCCGTGACCAGGACGGAGTCCGTGGCCACCTCCTCGATCGCGGCTCCCGTGGCCGCCACCGCACTGCGCTGCCGGGCGTCGGCCGGGCCGGACACGCGGTACTGCTTGTTGGGCGGTGGCTCGGCGGTGGCGCCCGCGCCCGTCATGCCGGTCAGGCTGATCAGGCTGAGGGCCGCCAGCAGGATGACTAAACGGTGTTTCACCTCGTCCTCCTCAGGCGCGCCGGATGGGGTTGCTGACTCGCGCCTGAACTGAGAGTGATGAGGAAGGACGACCTAGGAAAGGCCCAAATTTACGGACATGGGATCAGGGCTTCGTCCAGAGGTTTCCTGACCAGATCGGGCACTTCGGCGCCCTCGGCGGCGTACCCGACGGGGAACAGGATGTAGGGCCGCTCATTGGGCGGGCGGTGGCAGATCTCGCTGAGGAAGGCCATCGGGTTCGGCGTGTGCGTGAGCGTGGACAGCCCCATGACGTGCAACGCCGTGATGAACAGGCCGCAGGCGATGCCGACGCTCTCGTTGACGTAGTAGTGCCGGACCTTCTCGCCGCCGGCGCGGAGCCCGTACTTCTCGGCGAAGCACACCACCAGCCACGGCGCCACCTCCAGGTAGCCCTTGTCGGAGCCGGTCTCCAGCGGCTCCAGCGCCGCCCGCCACTCGGGCGGCAGCCGGCCGCCCTCGTAGTTCTGCCGCTCCTCGACCTCGGCCGCCTCGCGCACCCGCCGCCGGGTCTCCGGGTCGCCGATGACCACGAACTTCCACGGCTGCCGGTGCGCCCCCGACGGCGCGGTGTTGGCCGCCCGCACGGCCAGCTCCACGCACCGGTACGGCACCGGCTCCGGGCTGAACTGCCGCACGCTGCGCCGCCGCTCCACCAGCCGGTGGAACTCCTCGCCGCGCCGGACCATCTCCTCGGGCGCGTGGCGCCGCTGGGCGTAGGGGACGAACGGGTGTCGATGCTCCATAGGATCCGAAGTCTCGGCCCGGGTGCCCGATCTGACAACAGCGCCCTCCGCGTGCTGTCAGATCGACAGCCAAAGTCCACTTTTGGAGACGAATATGCCGGCACGCCGCCACGGCCTCGACGACCTCGACCGCGCCGTCCTCCGCCTGATCGCCGAGCGCCCCCGCAGCGGCCTGCTGGAGATCGCCCGGCTGCTCGGGGTCGCGCGGGGCACCGTGCAGGCCAGGCTCGACCGCATGACCGCCGACGGCGTCATCACCGGCTTCGGCCCCGTGCTCTCCCCCGCCGCGCTCGGCCACCCGGTGCAGGCGTACACCACGCTGGAGGTCGAGCAGGCGGCCCGCGAGACCATCTCCACGACCCTGGAGGCCATCCCCGAGCTGCTGGAGGCCCACATCGTGACCGGCCCCGGCGACCTGCTGTGCCGCGTCGCGGCCCGCGACCACGAGCACCTGCGGCAGGTCATCGACCGGATGCTGGCGATCCCCGGCGTGCGGCGCAGCACCACCGTCATCACGCTGTCCACGGTGGTGCCGCACCGTGTGCTGCCGCTGACAGGTCCCTGACAGGCCGATGCCAGGGCGGCCCGGCACCGTACCTGGCATGACGTACGCGATCGAAGCCGAAGGGCTCGCCAAGAGGTACGGCGACAAGGCCGCGCTCGACGGCATCGACCTCCAGGCCAGGACCGGCACCGTGCTCGGCGTCCTCGGCCCGAACGGGGCCGGCAAGACCACCGCCGTCCGCATCCTCGCCACCCTGATCTCCCCCGACGCCGGGCGGGCCCTGGTCGCCGGGCACGACGTGACCCGAGAGCCGGGCAGGATCCGCGAGGTCATCGCCCTGACCGGCCAGTACGCCTCGGTGGACGAGAAGCTGACCGGCGTCCAGAACCTGGTGCTGATCGGCCGCCTGCTCGGCCTGTCCAGGGCGGCGGCCCGCGCCAGGGCCGGGGAGCTGCTGGCCCGCTTCGGCCTGGAGGAGGCGGGCGGCCGGGCGGCCGGCGGCTACTCGGGCGGCATGCGCCGCCGCCTCGACCTGGCCGTGAGCCTGGTCGCCCGGCCGCGCATCCTCTTCCTCGACGAGCCCACCACCGGCCTCGACCCCAACGCGCGCGGCGAGCTGTGGGAGGTCGTCAGGGAGCTGACCGCCGACGGCGTGACCGTGCTGCTGACCACCCAGTACCTGGAGGAGGCCGACCAGCTCGCCGACGACCTGCTCGTCATCGACCGGGGCCGGGTGGCCGCGTCGGGCACGCCCGCCGAGCTCAAGGCGCTGGCGGGCGGGCACCGGCTCGACGTCCGCCCCCTGCACGCCGGGGACCTGCAGAAGGCCGAGGCCATCCTCGGCGTGCGGGCCGCCGACGGGCTGCTGACCCTGCCGGTCCACGACCTGGCGCGGCCGCCCGCCCTGCTGCGGCAGCTCGACGACGCGGGCATCGTGCTCGCCGAGCACGCCCTGCGCCTGCCCTCCCTCGACGACGTCTTCCGCACCCTCACCGGAGATCCCCGATGACCGCCAACCCGACGACCGCTTCCCCGACGGCCGCCTCCCCGACGGCCGCTTCCCCGACGACGGCCAACCCGATGACCGCTTCCCCGATGACCGCCGCCCGGATGACGGCCGCGCTCTCGCAGGGGCTGACGCTCGCCTGGCGCAGCCTCGTCCCGCTGCGGAACAACCCCGGCCAGCTTCTCGGGCTGCTGTTCCAGCCCGTGTTCATGATCGTCATCTTCGTGTACCTGTTCGGCGGGGCGGCCGGGGGCGATCGGGCGGGCGCGGTGGCGTACATGCTGCCCGGCGTGCTCGTCCAGGTCGCGCTGATGGCCACGATCACCACCGGCATGAACCTGGCCACCGACATCGGCAACGGCGTCTTCGACCGGTTCAGGACCCTGCCGATCGCCAGGTCCGCGCCGCTGGTGGGGCGCATCCTGGCCGACCTGCTCACGATGCTCGTCACCATCGCCATGTCGCTGGCCGTCGGGTACGCCGTCGGCTTCCGCGTCACGGCGGGCCCGCTCCCGGCGCTGGCCGGGATCGGCCTGGTGCTGCTCATGACCATGGCGCTGAGCTGGGGCTCGGCCTGGATCGGGCTGGTGGCCAAGTCCGTCACCTCGATGCAGGGCGCGGCCACGGCGGTGCTGCTGCCGCTCACGTTCGGCAGCAGCGCGTTCGTGCCGGCCACGGACATGCCGGGCTGGCTGACCTGGTGGATGGGCGTCAACCCTGTCTCGCACCTGGCCGGCGCCCTGCGCGGCCTCATGGGCGGCGGTCTGGCGGCGGCCGACGTGTGGATCACCCTCGGCTGGTCCGCCGGGCTGCTCGCCCTGTTCTTCCCCCTCGCCCTCCGTGCCTACAACAGGAGAGTCCGATGATCGAGACCACCGAGACCATGACCACCCGCGACGGCGTGCGGCTCGTCGCGACCGTGTGGCGGCCGGCCGGGCCGGGCCCCTTCCCGGTGCTGCTGTCGCGCACCCCCTACGGCCGGGGCCTGACCGGCCCGGGCTACCACCTCGACGTGCCCCGGCTGGTGGCCGCCGGGTACGCGGTCGTGGCGCAGGACGTGCGGGGCAGCGGCGACTCGGACGGCGCGTCCCGGTTCATCGCCGGTGAGGCCGAGGACGGCCACGACGCGGTCCGGTGGGCGGCCACCCGGCCGTGGTCGGACGGGAACGTCGGCATGTTCGGGGACTCGTACCTGGCCATCACCCAGCTCCTCGCCGCCCAGGAGCGGCCCGAGGGCCTGCGCGCGATCGCGCCGCACGTGTGCCCCGGCGGCCTGTACGAGTGCGTCTACCAGCCGGGCGGCATCCCCAACCTGAACATCATGCTGACGATCAGTGCGATCGTGCTGGGCCCGTTGGAGCTCGACCGGCGCATCGCCAGGGGCGCGGCCACGCCGCGGGACAAGCAGGAGTACCTGGCGGCGCTCGCCCGGCTCGACGAGCTGTACGCAAGGCTGCCCCTCGGCGACCAGCCCCTCCTGAAGGACCTCGTCCCCATGTACGCCGAATGGATGGACAACCCGGACCCGCTCGCCCCGCTGTGGCGGGCCGGCGTCGTGGACCACTCCCGCATCGAGGTGCCCGCCCTGGTCAGCACCGGCTGGTACGACTACTTCCGCGACGCCTCGATCGGGCACTACGAGCGGCTGCGCGGCGACTCGCGGCTGGTCGTCGGCCCGTGGACGCACTTCAGCCACGACCGCGACATCTGCGGGCGCGACTACGGGGATCAGGCGAGCCAGGACGCCATCGACTGGACCGCCGTGCACCTCGACTGGTTCGGCCACTGGCTGCGCGGGGAGCCGCTGCGCGACCGGGCCAGGGTGAAGATCTTCGTGATGGGCGACGACGAGTGGCACGAGGAGGCGGACTGGCCGATCGCGCGGGCCCGCCGCGTCCCGTACCACCTGGCCCCGGGCGGCACGCTCACGGAGGAGCCGGCGACCGGCGGCGCCTGGAGCTTCGCCGCCGACCCGGGCGACCCGGTGCCGACGGTGGGCGGCGCGATCATGTCGTTCGACGCCTACGGCCCGCTCGACCAGCGTCCCCTGGACGAGCGCGCCGACGTCCTGCGCTACCGCACGGAGCCGCTCAAGGAGCGCGTGGAGGTCACCGGCGAGGTCGAGCTGGTCGCGCGGGTCAGCTCGACCGCCGCCTCCGCCGACCTGGCCGTCAAGCTGATCGACGTGCACCCGTCGGGACGAGCGGAGCTGCTGACCGACGGCATCACCCGGGTGGACGGGCTCGCCCCCGGCGAGGTGCGCGAGGTGACGGTGCGGCTGGGCGCGATCGCGAACGCGTTCCTGCCCGGCCACCGGATCAGGATCGACGTGGCGGGCTCCAACTTCTCCCGGTTCGGCAGGAACCCGGAGAAGGGCACCACGACCGTGCACGCCCCTTCCTACGCCATGCTGCCCACCATCGCGTAGACCTCCGGCAGGGGCATGGCCGCGCCCTCGGCGAAGCGGGCGCCGAAGCGCTCCTCGCCCAGCGCGGCCCTGGCCGTCCGCACGCCCCGCTCGGTCTCGGGCGAGGTGTCGTGCGGCTGGATCGCCGCGGCGGCCCCGAACAGCACGGCGGCCCGCTCCTGGTCGCCGCCGGCCTGGGCGATCAGCCCGAACCCGGCCAGCGTCCCCGACAGCAGCGGCCGGTCCTGGTTGACCTCGCCCAGCGTCTCCAGGGCCAGGCGGTGCTCGGCCAGCGCCGCCTCCCGATCCCCGCTCCACAGCAGCGCGCGGCCGTAGCCGGCCCTGAGCGAGGCCGCGAACTGCACGATCGGCACCACCTCCGGCAGCAGGCCGAACAGGTCGCGGTAGAGCGCCAGCCCGCGCTCCAGGTCGCCGGTGCGGCAGGCGTGGGCGGCCTCGGCCTGGCCGAGCTGCATCAGGGTGAACGCGCTCGCCTCGTCGTCCACCTCGGCCCGCGCCCTGGCCAGGTCCGCGCCCGCGCCGTCCAGGTCACCGGCCATGGTGCGCAGGTCCGCCAGCCGGATCAGCGTGGAGACGGCCTCGTCGGCGCTGACCCACCGGCTGGTGAGCGACCAGACCTCGGCGACGAGATCGCCGGTCGGGGCGCCACGGGTGGCCCGGGCGGCGGCCAGGCCGAGCAGCGCCTCGGTCAGCCCCCACCGGTCCCCCAGCTTCCTGAACCCGGCGACCGCCCGCTCCAGCCGCTCCTCGTCGTGGTTCCTGGCGCCGATCATGAGGGCGGAGCTGGCCAGCCAGAGGTCGTCGCCGGCCACGTACGCGTCGAGCAGCGCGGCGGCGTGCTCCTCGTGCCCGGCCGCGTACGCCATGACGACCTTGCTCAGCCGGAGCATGGGGTGCACGGGGCCCTCCCGCTCGGCGAGGTCGACCAGGCCCTCGATCCGCTGCCACAGCTCGCGCATGGCGTCCTTGTCGTTGACGATCGAGCCGAACCGGTCGACGCCCCAGGCGAACATGCACGCCGTGTACGCCCCGGCCAGGCCGGGCGGCGGCGTCTCCCCCACCAGGTCCAGCACCTGCCTGGCCCAGACGGCGCTCTCCCGCCGGTAGCCGCACATCCACCAGAACCAGTTCAGCCCCGCGCACAGCCGCAGCGCCAGCTCGGCGTCCCGCTCGTCGACGGCCCAGCGCAGCGCCGCCGCGCAGTCGTCGCGCTCGGCGGACAGCCGCTCGATCCAGCCGATCTGCGCGGCCGTGCGCAGCTCGGGGGTCGCGCGCTCGACCAGGTCGCGCAGGTGGACGGCGTGCCGCCGCCGGTAGGTGCCGGCCTCGCCCGCCTCCTCCAACCGCTCGACGGCGTAGGCGCGGATGGTCTCCAGCATGGAGTAGCGGCCCTCGGGCGATACCTGGACCAGCGACTTGTCGGCCAGGGCGCCCAGCACGGCCGCCGTGCCCCCGCACACCTCCTCCACGGCCTCCAGCGTCGCCCCGCCCGCGAACACGCCCAGCCGCCTGGCCAGCACCCGCTCCTCGTCGTCGAGCAGGTCCCAGCTCCACTCGACAACGGCCCTGAGCGTCTGCTGGCGCGGCAGCGCCGTCCTGCTGCCGCCGGTCAGCAGCCTGAACCGGTCGTCGAGCCGGTCGGCGAGCTGCCGGGGGGTCATGGTGCGCAGGCGTGCCGCCGCCAGCTCGATGGCCAGCGGCATGCCGTCCAGCCGCCTGCACAGCGCCACCACGTCCGCCACATTGCCCTCGTCCAGCGCGAAGGCGGGATTGGCCGCGCCGGCCCGGTCGAGCAGCAGCCGCACCGACGGGAACGCCGCCGCCCGCATGGGGTCGGCGCCCACGGGCGGCGGTTCGAGCGGCGGGACCGGGGCCAGGTGCTCGCCCGGCACGCTCAGCGGCTCGCGGCTGGTGGCCAGCACGCGCAGCCCGGGGCAGCCGGTGAGCAGCCGCTCCGCCAGCCCGGCGGCGGCCTCGACGACGTGCTCGCAGTTGTCCAGCACGAGCAGCGCGCGCCGGCCCGCCAGCGCCTCGACGACCAGGTCCTCGGCGACCAGGTCCTCGGCCACCTGGTGGGTGAGCTGGTCCCCCTCGTGGTAGCGGGGCCGGTCCTCGCGCAGGCCGAGCGCGTCGAGGAGCGCGCCCGCGACGTCCCTGGGCTCGCTGACCGGGGCCAGCTCCACCATCCACGCCCCGTCGAGCCCGTCCATCCGCAGCGCGACCTCGGTGGCCAGCCGCGTCTTCCCGGCGCCGCCCGGGCCGACCAGCGTCACCAGCTCCGCCCGGCCGAGCAGGGCGAGGAGCTGCTCCAGCTCGGCCTCCCTGCCGATGAAGCTGGTGCGCGGCGCTCGCACGTTGCCCTTGTGCCGGACGGGCCTGCGTACCGGGGCGCCCTCCCCCGACACGACCGCGAGATGGGCCGCGCGCAGCTCGGCGCCGGGATCGACGCCCAGCTCGTCGGCGAGCGTGCGGCGGGTGCGCTCGAACAGCTCCAGCGCCTCGGCCTGCCGCCCGGCGGCGGCCAGCGCCCGCATGGCCAGCGCGCACAGGCGCTCGCGCAGCGGGTGCGCGGCCACCTCCGCCGTCAGGTCGACCGGCAGGCCGGCCGCGAGGCGGGTCTCCGCCCGCGTCTCGACGGCGGCCAGCCGCTCCTGCTCCAGCGTGGCGGCCACGTTCGCCAGCCGGGGGACGGCGGTGAGGTCGGCGAGCGCGGGCCCCCGCCACAGGTCGAGGCCGTCCCCCTTGGCGGCCAGGCGGCGGAAGCGCAGCGCGTCCACGTCGTCGTCGGCCACGGCCAGCGCGTACCCGCCGGGCCTGCTCTCGACCACCTCGTACGGCCGCAGCGCCACCCGCAGCCGCCGGACCAGCGTCTGGAGCGCGTTGGGGCCGTTGGCGGGCGGCTCGTCCGGCCAGAGCGCGTCGATCAGCCGCTCGGCGGTGACGGTGTGGCCCGCTTCGAGCGCCAGGAGGGCGAGCAGCGCGCGCAGGCGCAGCCCGCCGACCGCGATCGGCCCGTCGTCCCCTTCGACCTCCATCGGCCCCAGGATGGATATCCGCACATGTCACATCTTGCCGGGTGCGGACCAGTGCGCCGGGTCAGGACGTGCCGAGCTGCGCGATGCGCTCCACCAGGCCGTCCGCGTCGAAGCCGATCGGCTGCCACAGCACGTGGTCGGCGCCCAGCGCCCTGACCCGCGCCAGGTCCTCGGCCACCTGCTCGACCGAGCCGGTCAGCGGGGTGCGCTCGTCCAGCGGGCGGTCGCCGATCACGCCGTTCACCTGGACCACGAGCGGGCCCTGGCCGCCGGCCTTGCGGTAGGTCTCGACGGTCTGCCCGAGCATGTCCCAGTCGAAGACGACCGTGGTCAGCCCCATGCCGAGCGCGGCCACCCGCTCCAGCGCGGCCGGCGCGCCAGCGCCCCCGAGCAGCGTCAGGCCCGTCGGCTTGGGCCCGACGCCCGACTCCGGGATCGAGTAGTAGCGGCCGGAGAAGCGCACCGGGTCGGGGCCCCAGCAGGCGCGCATGGCCTCCACGTGCTCCGCGAAGCCCGCCCCGCGCCGCTTGACCGGCACGCCCGCCGCCTCGAACTCCTGCTTCATCCAGCCCTGCCCGAGCCCGATCCACATCCGGCCGCCGCTGAGCCGGTCGAGCGTGGCCAGCCGCTTGGCCAGCACGACGGGAGGGTGGAACAACGCGTCGATGACGGTGGTGCCCAGCCGGATCGTGCTGGTCTTCGCAGCGAGGTAGGCGAGCGTCTCCAGCGGGTCGTAGACGGAGGCGCTCTCCTCGGGCAGCGGGATGACCTGCTCCAGCCCGAGCATCCACGGCTCGGCGGGCCGGATCAGGCGCTCGTACGTCCATACCGCGCCCAGCCCGGCGCGCTCGGCCGCCTGGGCCACGCGGACGATCTCCTCCGGGCTCGTCTGCGGGCCCGTCACGGGAAGGCCGATTCCGAGATCCATGTCGTGCTCCCTTCTTGTCTGACCTTTTGACCAGGGCAAGGGCGGAAAGTCATCGGTTTACACGCCCGGACTTTCGTGATGCATTCGGGAAATGACCGTGCATGGCAGGTGTGATCCTCCGTTCGCCCAGGTACGCGAGGAGTTCGCGGCGAATCTCGCCCATCGGGGCGAGGTGGGCGCGTCGGTGTGCGTGATCGTCGACGGCGAGGTGGCCGTCGACCTGTGGGGCGGGCAGGCCGCGCCAGACCGCCCCTGGGCGGAGGACACGATCGGGCACGTGTGGTCGTGCACGAAGGGCGCGACGGCGCTGTGCGCCCACGTGCTCGCCTCGCGCGGCGACCTCGACCTCGACGCCCCCGTCATCCGCTACTGGCCCGAGTACGGCGTACGCGGCAAGGGCGGCACGCTCGTCCGGCACCTGCTCGCGCACCAGGCCGGGCTGCCCGCGCTGCGCGAGCCGCCGCCGCCCGGCGCCTTCTACGACGGGAAGCTCATGGCCGGGCGGCTGGCGGAGCAGGAGCCGTACTGGGAGCCGGGCACCCGGCACGGCTACCACGCGCTCACCTTCGGCTATCTCGTGGGCGAGGTGGTGCGCCGGGTGAGCGGGCGCTCGCTCGGCACGTTCTTCCGCGAGGAGGTGGCCGAGCCGCTCGGGCTGGACTTCTGGCTGGGGCTGCCGGAGGAAATGGAGGGCCGGGTCGCGCCGACCGTGCCCGCCGACCCGCCGCAGGCGCCGGCCTCGTTCTACCTCAAGGCGTTCGGCGACCCGGCGTCGGTGCAGGCGGCGGTGCTGGCCCACGAGGGCGGCTACATGGCGGCCGGCGAGTCCGACAGCAGGGCCGCGCACGCGTCCGAGATCGGGGCCGTGGGAGGGATCACCAACGCGCGCGGGCTGGCCGGCATGTACCGGCCGCTGTCGCTCGGCGGCGGCGACCTGGTGAGCAGGGAGCACCTGGCGCTCATGGCGCTGACCGCCTCGGCCGGCACCGACGCGGTGCTGCTCGCGCCCACCCACTTCGCGCTCGGCTTCGTCAAGGCGGTCGACAACCGGCACCTGCCCGCGCCCGACAGCGAGGGCGCGCTGCTGACGGAGACCGCGTTCGGCCACGTGGGGATGGGCGGCTCGATCGGGTTCTGCGATCCGGCGGCGCGGCTGGCGTTCGGCTACACGATGAACAAGCAGGGCGCCGGGCTCGGCGTGAACCCGCGCGGGCAGGCACTGGTGGACGCGGTCTACCGGGCGCTCGGCCACCGGCAGGCGTACGGCGGCATCTGGTACGCGCCCTGACCGCCCGATACCGTGATATGTCACCAGTTCTTCCCCAGGAGCAAGCGGCATCATGTTCTTCGGCATCACGGATTTCTGGGCCTACGTCGTGGGCGCCTTCCTGATCATCCTCCTCCCCGGCCCCAACTCGCTGTACGTCCTGTCCTACGCCGCCCAGCACGGCGTCCGCCAGGGCTACCGGGCGGCGGCGGGCGTCTTCGTCGGCGACACCGTGCTGATGTTCCTCACCGCCGCCGGCGCCGCCTCGCTCCTGCAAGCCAATCCGCTGCTGTTCACGATCGTCAAGTACGCCGGCGCCGGCTATCTCGCGTGGATCGGCTTCCAGATGCTCAGGGGCGCCTGGAAGTCGTGGCGCTCCGCCCGCGCGGCCGGGGCCACCGCTCCGGTGGCCGCACCCGTGGCCGCCGTCAAGGGTGACGGCCGCCCGCGCCCCTTCCGCAAGGCCCTGACGATCAGCCTGCTGAACCCGAAGGCCATCCTGTTCTTCGTCTCGTTCTTCGTGCAGTTCGTGGACCCCGGCTACGCCAACCCCGCGCTGTCGTTCATCATCCTGGGCGCCGTCATCCAGCTCTTCAGCTTCCTCTACCTCACCGGCCTGATCTTCGGCGGAACTTTCCTGGCCGCCCAGTTCCGCCGCCACCGCCGCCTCAGCGCCGGCCTCACGTCCGGCGTCGGGGTCGTCTTCCTGGGGTTCGGCGCGAAACTCGCCACCGCGTCACTCGGATGAAAGACGCATTCAAGCCCCCGCTGTTTTCGTGGACACAGATGGAACGCGTCAAAACAGGCAGTCTCATCACTCCGCCTCGGGTACGGTAAGCCACCGGCGTGCTTCCCGGGACGGCGGTGTCGGACCCACCGGTGACAACGTGCGATCCATCGGTCATGCCTGGTCCCCTGAAGCCCGGGTAGACGCTGATCGTCGGCCTATCTGCGGAGCAGCCTTGAACCATCCACCTGTCACCCTCCCACGCCTCACCGCGCTCGCCCGGCAGGCGGCTCCCCGGCTGCTCGAAGGCGTGGTCGCCCCCCTCGCCGTCTTCTACCTCGCCATGGTGGTGCTCGGCTTCAAATGGGCGCTGGCCCTCACCGTCGCCTGGGTCTACCTGGGCGTGGCCTGGCGGCTCGTCAAGCGGGTCAAGGTGCCCGCCACCATGTACCTGGCGGCGTTCGCGATCACCGTACGGGCGATCGTGGCGTTCTGGACCGGCACCTGGATGTGGTTCTTCATCCAGCCCGAGATGGGCACGATCTGCATCAGCATGGCCTTCCTCGCCTCCGTGCGGCTCAACAGGCCGCTGGTGCAGAAGCTCACGCTCGACTACATCCACCTGCCGTCGGCGGTGCTCAAGCAGGAGCGGGTGCGCCGGTTCTTCGCCAGGATCACGCTGCTGTGGGCGTTCGTGCTGCTGATGAACTCCACGCTGAGCATCTTCCTCGCGGTCTACGAGTCGATCGGCGGCTCGCTCGGCGCGTTCATGATCATGCGGACGTCAGCGGTGGCCGTGATCAGCGGTACGGCGATCACGTTCTCGGTCATCGCCTTCAAGCGGCTCCTGCACCGCATCCACGTGGCCCACGCCTGAGCGCTCGGCCAGCAGGAACGCCCCGCACAACCCCATGACCAGGCCGGTCAGCACGCCGAACAGCTCCACCAGCCCCTCCGGGCCGCCCGCCCCCGCGGAGAGCGGCCCGCCCACCGACGTGATGATCAGCGCGTAGAGGCTCCAGGCGAACAGGGAGCCCGCGCCCAGCCAGGCCGCCACCAGCGGGCGCCAGAACGGGCCCCGGCCCTTGCGCTCCACCATCACGACCAGCGCGGCGGCGCCGGCGATCGCGAGCACCCCCTTCAGGGCGTCCTGCACCGCCCCCACCTGCCCGTCGAAGGCCCACACCAGCCGGACGCCGCCCAGCAGCGTGGCGACCGGCAGCGCGCCCCAGGCCAGGATCCGCTGCAACGGCCGGGTGAGGCTGGGGAACGGCCGGCCGGTGGCCGTGGTGAAGGCGGCCGGCCAGCGGTCGCGGGCGTACAGGGCGAAGGCCGCCATCAGGCCGATGCCCTGCACCATGAAGCCGCCGTAGACCATCAGGTAGATCCACGACTGGATGGGGCCGCCCTCGAAGGCGCCGAGGCCGGACGTCGCGATCACGACCGGCATGCTGACGATCAGCACCGACAGCAGGCCGGTGCCCACCCACAGCGGCAGCAGCACCAGCCAGGCGGGCAGCCGCAGGCCCCAGCGGGCCGCGAACGCCACCGCCAGCAGCAGGCCGACGGCGTCCATGCCGAAGGTCATCGCGTTGAGCCCGACCATGGCCGGGTCGTTCATCAGGCCGGGCTCGCTCACGCCGATCGAGCTGCCGGTCAGCCAGAGGATCTTGAGCGTCAGGTAGGGCAGCATCGCCGCCACCGCCACGATCGCGGCGGCACGCCGGCCGAAGCCAGGCGCGGACCCCGTGCCGCGCATGGCGTCGCCGGACGGACGGTGGGTGCTCGCGGCCACGCCGGGCGGGCGGTGAGTGCGGGGTGCGGGTTGTGTCATGCCTCTGAGCTTCGCGGGCGCGGCGGCCCGCACCCTCCCGCCTACCGGGGATCCGCCTCCCCCTCGCGGGGGAGCGACACGGTCAGCTCGAAGCCGTCGCCCACCGGCCCGGCGCTGAGGGTGCCGCCGGCCAGCCGGACGCGCTCGCGCAGCCCCGTCAGCCCCAGCCCGCCGGAGCGCGCCGTGGGCCGCGAGCGGGGCGGCCCGTTGCGGACGCGGACCCGGTGCGGCGACACCGACACCTCCACGGCCGCCCCGGGCGCGTGCTTGGCGGCGTTCGTCAGCCCCTCCTGCACCACGGCGCGGGCCAGGCCGGGCACCGGCCCCGGGCCGAGGTCGAGGGTGATCGACATGCCGGAGTCGGCGGCCCTGCGTACCAGCTCCGGAACGTCCTCCCCCACCGGGGCCAGCGGCGCCGCGTCGGAGTCCTCGCGCAGCAGCCCGATGATCTGGCGCAGCCGTTCGGTGGCGTCGGCCGCCGCGAGCCGCAGCTCGCCGGCCGCCTTGACCTGCGCGGGCGCGAGGCCGGGCGCCAGCTCCAGCCCCGCCGCCCGGACCGCGATCAGCGCCAGGTCGTGGCCGAGCGAGTCGTGCATCTCGCGCGCGATCCTGGCCCGCTCGCGCAGCCTGGCCTGCGCCTCGGCCGACGTCCTGGCCTGCGCGCGCTGCTGCAGCAGCTTGCGCCGCAGCACCCCGAACAGGTGCGGCACCACATAGGTGCCGAGCACCGCCGTGATCATGGACACCCACAGGGCCAGGTCGCCGCCCCTGGCCAGCACCACCGCCACGCCCACCACCGCGATCAGGCAGAACGCGAGCAACGCCGGCCACACCCTGGCCATCCGCCGCCCGGTCAGGTACGCGTACCAGACGATGAACGGCGACGTCGCCAGCAGCGGCAGGATCTTCACGTTGCGCCGGGGCAGCAGCCAGCTCAGGTCCACCGTCGCGAACCCCTCGCTGAACTGCCACGGCCCCAGCGGCAGCAGCAGCACCAGCGCGGCCAGCGGGTACGGCCGCCCGACCAGCACCGCCGCGGCGGCCAGCCCCCAGCGGGGCACGGTCACCATGCCGAACGCCGCCGGATCCCCGAACGGGTCGGGCCCCATGGCGGCGACGAAGATGGCGAGCACGACGAAGAGCAGCACGTCGTAGACCACCTGGCGGCGGCTCTCCCTGCGAAAACGCGTCACGCCCCGACGGTATCGGCAGCGCCCGGGTGGCCGGCTCCGCCCGAAGTCAGGTGGCACCCCTGACGAAAGTGGGGTAGAGCGCCGTCCCCTGCGAGGGTGGGGCTAGCCCCACCACGAATGCGCCTATCTCCACTCCTGATTCCCGCGCCGCGAACCGGTTTGATCGTAAGTGTCATCCGGAGATCGCAGGTGCGACCCCGACGAAAGTAGGGGTAGTGCGTGCCGATCGTCCGATGTGCCGTGACCTGCGGAGTTTCTACCTTCAAGGGGTATCGGCCCTGACTCGCACTGGGGGAAAGGGCCGCGTTCGACCGGGGGCATCCCCGATGGTCCCGGACGTCACGCGCAGCAAGGCTGTGTGAGTGCCCTAACGATCGGAGTCAACGCTCATGTCGCACGCCATACTCGACCTCGTCGAACAGGTGATGTCCTCGCCGTGGTTGTATCTGGCGCTGTTCGCCCTGGCGATGCTCGACGGGTTCTTCCCCATCGTGCCCGCTGAGACGGCCGTCATCACGGCCGGGGTGTTCGCCGCCACCGGCGACACGAACCTGGCCCTGGTCATGGCGGTGTCCGCGCTCGGCGCGTTCGCCGGCGACCACATCTCCTACCTGATCGGCAACAAGTCGGCGGGCAGGCTGCGCGACAAGAAGGCGTTCGTCTGGGCCCGCAACGCCCTGGCCGAGCGCGGCGGCCTCGTCCTGGTCGTGGCCAGGTACATCCCCGGCGGCCGCACCGCGACCACGCTGACCATGGGCGCCGTGCGGCACCCGCTGCGCTCGTTCACCTTCTTCGACGCGATCGCGGCCGGCTCGTGGGCGGTGTACTCCGGGCTGATCGGCTTCTTCGGCGGGATGGCGTTCGAGAACGACCCCATCAAGGGCCTGCTGCTCGGCCTGGGCATCGCGCTGTCCATCACCGCCGTCGTGGAGATCGTGCGGTGGGTCAGGAAGCGGCGCGCCACCAAGGCTTCCTCTGAACGTCTTCCGGCGGACACGTCCGTTTGACCCTGCCTGGCAACCATCCGTCTGAAAGGAGTGCGCATGACTGTGCTGGCCGCGGTGATCGCCCTGGTCGGTTCGCTGTTCTTCGCGCTCGGGGCCGCGCTGCAGCAGTTCGAGGCCGTCGGTTCCGCCAAGCCGGGGCTGCTCGCCCTGCTCCGGCGGCCGCGCTGGCTCATCGGCGGCGCGTCCATCCTCGCGGGTGGTGGCCTGCACATCGTCGCACTCGGGCTCGGGCCGCTGACCGTCGTCCAGCCCATGGGCGTGGCCAGCCTGCTGTTCGCGCTGCCCATCGCCGCCACGCTGCACGGCCGCAAGCCGTCACGCAAGGAGCTGACGGCGGCGGGGGTCGTGGCGAGCGGGCTGATCGGCCTGGTGCTGCTGGTTCCCGAGTCCGACGGCCCCACCCAGCTCAGCCCGAACGGCGTGCTCACGCTGCTGGGCGTGGCCGGGGTGGCGGCGGTGCTGCTGTGGGCCGGCTCCAAGGCCGTCTCACCCGCGGGCCGGGCCGCGCTGCTCGCGACCAGCTCCGGCGTGCTGTACGGCGCCACCGCCACCCTCATGCGGGTGCTGGTGGACGGCGGCTGGAACTGGTGGTACCTGCTGGCGCTGCCGGTGCCCGCGCTGCTCGCGCTGATGATGCTGCAACGCGCCTACGCCGTCGGGCACTTCGGCGTCTCCTTCGCCTCGCTGCAGATCGCCGACCCGCTGACCGCGGTCGCGTTCGGCGCGCTGCTGCTGGGCGAGCCGCTGCCGACCGGGATCCTGCCGGTCGCGGCGGCCCTGCTGACCGCCGTGGGCACCGTCGCCCTGGCGCGGACCAGCCCGCTGGAGGCCCACAACGACCCCGCTTGACATTCCCCAGGTCACGGCTCTCCCCAAGCCACCCATGAAATCGGAGTTCACCACCATGGCCATGCCCCTGCACAGCGTCCCCGAGCGTGCCACCCTCTCCCCCGCCCCCGACCGGCCGCGCCGCGTCCTCATCTCCTCCGACACCTACCCGCCCGACGTGAACGGCGCCGCCTACTTCACGCACCGCCTGGCCACCGGCCTGGCCGCGCGCGGCAACGAGGTGCACGTCGTCTGCCAGTCGGACCAGGGCCCCGCCAGCGCCGAGGTGTGCGACGGCGTGGTCGTGCACCGGCTGCGCTCCGCGCCGCTGCTGGTCCACCCCACCATGCGCGTCACCGTGCCCACCAGGCTCGACCGGCTCGTCTCCATCATCAAGCCCGACGTCCTGCACACGCAGGGCCACTTCGTGGTCGGCCGGGCCGCCATGGCCGCCGCCCGCCGGGCCGGCGTGCCCATCGTGGCCACCAACCACTTCATGCCCGACAACCTCTTCCAGTTCGCCCACATCCCCGCCCGGCTGCGGGAGAAGGCGGGCCGGCTGGCCTGGCGCGACTTCAGCCGCGTCTTCAACCGCGCCGACCACATCACCACGCCCACCCCGCTGGCCGCCAAGCTGCTCGCCGACCAGGGCTTCGGCCGCGGCGTCGAGCCGGTCTCCTGCGGCATCGACCTGACCAGGTTCCACCCGCACTCCGAGCCCAAGGCGTGGGCGCGCAAGATGTTCGGCCTGCCCGACCGGCCCACCATCCTGTTCGTCGGCCGCCTCGACGAGGAGAAGCGCCTCGACGAGGTGGTCCGCGCCCTGCCGCTCGTGCTCAACGAGACCGACGCCCAGGTCGCGTTCGTCGGCAAGGGCAACCAGCGGGAGGAGCTGGAGCGGCTGGCCAGGCGCATCGGCGTCAGCGAGCGGGTCTTCATGCTCGGCTTCGTGGCCGACGAGAACATGCCGCAGGCCTTCGCCGCCGCCGACGTGTTCGCCATGCCGGGCATCGCCGAGCTGCAGAGCATCGCCACGCTGGAGGCCATGGCCTCCGGGCTGCCCGTCGTGGCCGCCGACGCGATGGCGCTGCCGCACCTCGTCGAGGACAACGGCTACCTCTACCAGCCGGGCGACGTCGTCTCCCTGGCCCGGCACCTGACGAACGTGCTCGCCGACGACGGCCTGCGCGCCCGGCTCGGCAAGGCCAGCAGGGAGCTGGCGCTCACCCACGACGACCAGGCGTCCCTCGCCCGGTTCGAGCGGATCTACGACGAGGTGATGCGATGACACCCAGGCAGAGCGTCTGGAGCACGGTGATCGGCACGCTCGTGTCGGCCGGCGCGCTCGCGTACGCGGACGTGGCGCTGCCCACCCAGGTGCTGCTCAGTGACTACGCGCTGGTGCCCGGCGGGATGCTGCCCGTCCTGATCGGCATGCTGGCGCTGGCGGTGGCCTGCCTCGGCCTGGCGTACGGGCTGACCACCGTCGACCCGGCCCGCACCGCGCCCACCCGGGTGCTGCTCGTGGCCGGTGCGGCCGGGCTCATGATGAGCGCGATCTTCCCGACCGACCCTGGCACCTCGCAGATCGGCAGCGTGTCCGGCGAGATCCACCGCTGGTCGGCGGCCGTCGTGTTCACCTCGCTGCCGGTCGCCGGCTGGATCCTCGCCCGGGGCCGCACGGCCGCGCCCCGCTGGAACGCGGTGCGCGCGATCAGCGTGGCCGCCGGGGTGACGCTCGCCGTCTACCTGGCCGCCCACCCGGCCTCCATCACCTCCTCGCTGGTCAACGGCGGCGCGTACTACGGGATGCTGGAGCGGGGCGTCGTGCTGGCCGAGATGGCGCTGCTCATCGCCATGGCGCTGGCCGCCTTCCCCGGGCGGGCCGCCGCGAAGAGCGAGCCCTCCCGTACCGCACCCACCCAGACCGAGCACGAGCGCCAGGAGCGGCTGGCCGCCTGACACACTTCGCCCGCCTGACACACTTCGCCCGCCTGACACACTTCGACCGCCGCCGAAAGGACCCCGCCCTAGCGTGGCCTCATGCTCATCACCCGTCATGCCGAAGCCGCCGCGGTGCTCGCCGACACCAGGTACGTGCCGCCACCCGTCCGCCAGGACGGCGCCGAAGGGACGCTGGCCTGGCTGCGCGCCCACGTCTCCCGGTTCAGCACCGGCGAGACGCACGCGCGGCGGCGCCACGAGCTGGTCGAGCTGCTGAGCGGGCTGGACCCCGCCGCGCTGCGATCGGCCGCCGCGACCCTGACCAGGGAACGGGGTGGTGACTGGCGGGGCGTGCCGACGGCCGTGCTCGGCGCCGCGCTCGGGGTCGAGGACACCGGCGCCGTGCCCGCCGCCGCGGCCGGCTACCTGTCGGGCGAGGAGAGCCCGCAGGCCGACGCCGCCGTGGCCGAGCTGCTGAAACTGGCCGGCGTGCCCGTGATCACCCTCCTGCTGCAGGCGCACGCCGCCACGGAGGGGCTCATCGAGAACGCGCTCGAACACGCGCATCCCGGTGACGACATCGACGTGCTGCTGGGCGAGACGCTCCGGCAGGACCCGCCGCTCAAGGCCACCCGCAGGCTCGACACGCGCACCGGCGACGAGGTGACGATCGACCTGGTCGCCGTCAACCGCGACCCCGACGCGGTCGACCCCGCGCTCGGCCACGTCCCGCACCTCACCTTCGGCCACGGCGTACGCCCCTGCCCCGCGCCCGAGCACGCGCTCGCCCTGGCCGCGGGCGTCCTGGAAGGACTGACGGCATGAGCTCGAGCTTCCGCGACCTGCACCGGCCCGGCGACCCGCTGCTGCTGCCCAACGCCTGGGACTACGGCTCGGCCGCCTACCTGGCCGCGCACGGCTTCCCCGCGATCGGCACCACCAGCCTCGGCGTGGCAGCCGTGCACGGCAAACCGGACGCGACCGGCGCCACCAAGGCCGAGACGATCGAGCTGGCCGAGGCGATCAGCGGCCTGGGCGTCCTGGTGACGGTGGACATCGAGGGCGGGTTCAGCGACGACCCGGACGAGGTGGGCGAGCTGGTGGCCGGCCTGGCCGCGCTGGGCGTGGCGGGCGTCAACCTGGAGGACGGCCGCCCCGACGGCACGCTGCGGCCCGTCGAGCTGCACCAGCGGATCATCGAGGCCGCCCAGGGCCACGGGGTGTTCGTCAACGCGCGCACCGACACGTACTGGCTGGGTGACGGCACCGGCACCGAGGAGCGGGTGGACGCCTACGGGCACGCCGACGGCATCTTCGTCCCGGGGCTGAGCGACCTTGACGAGATCGCGAAGGTGGCGGCCCGCACGCCGCTGCCCCTCAACGTGCTGCACCAGCCGAACGGCCCCAGCCTGGCCCGGCTGGGTGAGGCCGGGGTGGCCAGGGTGAGCACCGGCTCGCTGCTCTACCGGGCCGCGCTGGGAGCGGCGCTGGGCACGGCGCTCGCCGCCCGCGGCGAGCCCGCCCCGGCGATCCCGACATATGCCGAGATCGCCGACAGGTTGCCGCGATAATCGAGGCATGCGCTTCCAGATCCTCGGGCCCACGAACGTGCTGGACGAGGACGGCGAGCAGGTCCCGGTCGGCGGCCCCCGCGTCCGCGCCCTGCTGACGCTGCTCGCCCTGCACGCCGGCCGCATCGTCGGCGCCGAGCAGCTCGTGGACGGCATGTACGGGCCGCGCCCGCCCGAGGGCGTCGCCAACGCGCTGCAGTCGCAGGTGTCGCGGCTGCGCCGGGCTCTGGGGCGGGACCTGGTGGAGTTCCACCCGGCCGGATACCGGCTGGTCGCCGACCCGCACGACGTGGACGCGCGCCGGTTCGAGCTGCTGACCGCCGAAGGGCGGCAGGCGCTGGCCGGCGGCGACCCGGAACGGGCCGCGATGCTGCTGCGCGAGGCGCTGGAGCTGTGGCGGGGCGCGCCGCTCGCCGACGCCCCGCACGCCGGCGCCGCCGCGGCCGCCCTGGAGGAGCTGCGGCTGGCCGCCACGGAGGACCGCGTGCGGGCGGAGCTCGACCTGGGGCGGCACCGCGAGCTGGTGGCCGAGCTGAGCCAGCTCACCGCCGCCCACCCGCTCCGGGAGCGGCTGCGCGCCCAGCTCATGCGGGCCCTGTACGGCAGCGGGCGGCAGGCCGAGGCGCTGACCGTCTACGAGGAGACGAGGAAGCTGCTGGACGAGGAGCTGGGCATCGAGCCAGGCGCCGACCTGACCGCCGCCCACCTGGCCGTCCTCCGCGCCGACCCCTCCCTCGGCCCCACCTACCCGCCCACCCCCGGCACGGGTTACGCGCCCACCCCCGGCACCGGCCATGCGACCGCCTCCGGCACCACGCACCCTGCCGTACCTTCCCCTGCTTCCGGCCCCGGGGCCGCCTCCGCGCGCAGCCCGTACCGACAGGGCGCGAGCGGGCAGGACGCGAGCGGACAGGGCGGGGGCGGACAGGGCGGGGGCGGGCGGCGGGGCAGGCAGGGGTTGCGGGCGCAGCTCACCAGCTTCGTGGGCCGGGCCGAGGAGCTGGCGCAGGTCGGGGCCAGGCTCCAGGACAGCAGGCTCGTCACGCTGATCGGCCCCGGCGGCGCGGGCAAGACCCGGCTGGCGATCGAGGCGGCCGGGCAGGAGCCGGGCGACGTGTGCTTCGTGCCGCTGGCCCCCGTCTCCGACGGCGACGGCGTGGCGCAGGCGGTGCTGGCCGCGATCGGCGTCCGCGACCCTCTCCTCAACCTGCACGAGCGCCCCGCCCTGGACCCCGCCGCCCGGCTGGTCGCCGCGCTGGCCAGCCGCGAGCTGCTGCTCGTCCTGGACAACTGCGAGCACTTGGTGGCGGCCACCGCCGAGCTGGCCGATCACCTGCTGGCCGCCTGCCCCGACCTGCGGGTGCTGGTGACGGGGCGGGAGGCGCTGGGCATCACGGGCGAGTCGATCCTGCCGGTGGCGCCGCTGCGGCTGCCGCCCGCCGAGACGCCCGACCCTCTGGAGTATCCGGCGGTGCGGCTGTTCGCCGACCGCGCCGCCGCCGTCCGGCCGGGTTTCGCGGTGGACGCGGGCAACGCCGCGCACGTCGTGCGCATCTGCCGGGCTCTCGACGGGCTGCCGCTGGCGATCGAGCTGGCGGCGGCGCGGCTGCGTACCCTGTCGATCGCGGACGTCGCGGCCCGGCTCGACGACCGGTTCAGGCTCCTGGCCCGCGGCAGCCGTACGGCGCTGCCCCGGCACCAGACGCTGCACGCGGTCGTGGCGTGGAGCTGGGACCTGCTGGACGACGACGAGCAGGTGATGGCCAGGCGGCTGAGCGCGTTCGTGGCGGGGGCGCGGCCGGAGGCGGCCGAGCGGGTGTGCGGGCTGCCGGAGGAGGTGCTGTTCTCGCTGGCGGAGAAGTCGCTCGTGGAGTTCGTGGACGGGCGGTTCCGGATGCTGGAGACGATCCGGGCGTTCTGCGCCGAACGGCTGGAGGAGTCGGGCGAAGGGGACACGATCCGCGACGCGCACGCCCGCTACCACCTCGACCTGATGCTGGCGGCCGACCCGCTGCTGCGCACGGCCGCGCAGATGGAGTGGCTGGCCCGGCTCGACGAGGAGAGCGACGACCTCGACGCGGCCGTGCGGTGGGCGACCGAGTCCGGGCAGTTCGAGCTGGGCATGCGGCTGCTGGCTCACAGCGCCTGCTACTGGTGGATGCGCGGCCACCGCGTCTCCAGCGCGAACCTGGCCGCCGCGCTCCTCGCGGCGCTCGGCGAGACCCGCCTGCCCGGCCTTGAGGAGGAGTACGCCATGTGCGTGCTCATCGTGGCGTGGGCCGGAGGCACGGACGAGCTGCTGCGCACCCGGCTGGAGGAGGTGCGGCGGCTGCTGCCGATCGACTACCTGCCGGTGCGGGTGGAGTTCATGATGATGCTGCTGTCGATGTTCACCGGGCCGCCGGCGGACTTCGGGGCGATGGAGCAGTTCTACATGGACGCGGTGGTCGGCCTCTCGCCGTGGAAGGAGGCGCTGGCCAACTGCGGTCACGCGTTCGTCCTGCAGCTGCTCGGCCGGACGGACGAGGCGCTGGACCGCTTCGAGCGCAGCCTTTCCGGGTTCCGGGCCATCGGCGAGCGGTGGGGCATGGTGCTGGTGCTGTCGGGGCTGGGGGCGCTGCGGCAGCTGCAGGGCGACTACCGCAGCGCGCTCGCGCTGGCCGGCGAGGCGCTCACGCTCGCGCGCGAGCTGGGGGCGGTCACGGAGATCGCCGAAGGGCTGTGCCGCCGCGGCGACGCGCGGACCGGCCTCGGCGACCTGGAGGCCGCCCGGGACGACTTCGCCGAGGCGGCCGAGCTGTCGCGGCGCAACGGCTCCATGGAGACCCTGGCCTGGGCCCTGCTCGGGCTCGGCCTGGTGGAGGCGGAACGCGGCGACCACGAGGCGGCCCGCGCCCTGCTCGTCCAGGCCCGCGAGGTCTGCCCCGACAACTGGTTCAGCACCGAGGACACCCGCGCCCGCATCGACGCCGCCATGACCGGGCTGGCCGGTGAGGCGGTCAGCGAGCGGTAGGCCCGCCGTCAGTCGCCCCGAACACAGTGTGCGGCATGAAGAACAAATGGTCCTGCCTGGCCATCGCGTGCCTGGCCACGCTGCTGCTCTCGCTCGACCTCACGGTCCTGCACCTGGCCCTGCCCCGGCTGGTGGCCGACCTCGGCGCGACCTCCACCGAGCTGCTGTGGATCGGCGACATGTACGGCTTCGCCCTGGCCGGCCTGCTCGTCACCATGGGCAACCTCGGCGACCGCATCGGCCGCAAACGCCTGCTCCTCATCGGCGCCGTCGCATTCGGCGCCGCCTCCGCCGTGACCGCGTACGCGCCCACCCCCGAGCTGCTGATCGCGGCCAGGGCGCTGCTGGGCGTCGCCGGCGCCACCATCATGCCCTCCACCCTGTCGATCATCCGCAACGTGTTCACCGAGCCGGCCGAGCGCACCGCGGCCATCGGCATCTGGAGCGGCATGAGCGCGGCCGGCTTCGCCATCGGCCCCGTGGTCGGAGGGCTGCTGCTCGACCACTTCTGGTGGGGCTCGGTCTTCCTCATCAACGTGCCCATCATGGCGCTGGTGCTGGTGGGCGGCATCCTGGTGCTGCCGGAGTCGCGCAACCCGCGCGCGGGCCGGCTCGACCCGGCCAGCGTGGCGCTGTCGTTCACCGGCATCGTCACCGTCATCTACGCGATCAAGGAGGCCGCCCACAAGGGCCCCGGGCACGCGGACGTCGTGATCGCCGGGGTGGCCGGGGTCGTGCTGCTGGCGCTGTTCGTGTGGCGGCAGACCAGGCTCGCCGACCCGCTCATCGACGTGCGGCTCTTCGCCCGCCGGGCCTTCACCGCCTCCGTCCTGACGAACCTCCTCGCCATCTTCGCCATGTCGGCCATGATGCTGATGTTCGCCTGGTACCTGCAGCTCGTGCTCGGCTGGTCCCCGCTCCAGGCCGGGCTCGCCCAGCTCCCCGGCGGGCTCAGCGGCGCCGTGGGCGGCGTGCTGGCCGCCAGGCTCATCCGGCACCTGGGCAGGAACGGCGTGGTCGCGCTCGGCCTCGCCATGAACGCCGGCGCCTTCCTGTACTACGCCACCCTCGACACCGAACTGAACTACTGGGCGCTGCTGCCCGTCCTGATCATCCAGGGCATGGGCACCGGGCTGGCCTTCACCGTCAACAACGACAACGTCCTGGCCACGGCACCACGGCAGCGCGCGGGGGCCGCCGCCGCGGTCTCGGAAACCGCCTTCGAGCTCGGCGGCGCCCTCGGCATCGCCATCCTCGGCACCGTACTGACCAGCGCCTACCGAGCCCACCTGGACCTGCCGCCGGGGGTGGCCGGCGAGGCGGCCCGCGAATCCCTCGCCGGCGCCCTCAACGCCGCCACCACCCTCCCCGCCGACCAGGCCGACCAGCTCGTACGAGCCGCACAGGCGGCCTTCGTCGACGGCATCCACCTCACCTCCCTCGTCACGGCGGCCCTGCTGGCGTTGGTGGCGGCGCTCGCACTGGTGGGACTGCGGGGCGTCCCGAAGGAGATCCCGGAGAACATCCTCACGGGCGCCCCCTCCTGACGACTTCCACACCTGACGGGGCCGATGGGCGAGGCGCGGTGCGGCGCGTGACGAGTGACGCGCCCCGGGCGGTGCCGTCCGCGAGCGAAGGGGGCGCTGCGGCGAGCGGCGGGGCAGCGGCACTCCGGCCGATCCCATCCCGCCAGCGGAGGAACGCCGCGACCAGTGGCAGGCGCGGCACAGGCCAGGCGGCGCGGGCGGGCGATGGGCTGGGGCGGGCGGTGAGCTGCGGTGGGCGGTGGGCGGTGGGCTGGGGTGGGGTGGGTCAGGGGATGGGGTTGGTGGGGCAGGGGCGGGTGGTGGTGGGGGTGAGGTGGTGGAGGCGAGTGCCGATCATGCGGGCGATGCCCTCGATCGTCTGGATGCCTGTGCCCTCCCCCGGTTGCTGGTCCGTCTGGACGGACAGCAGCAGGTCGCGCTCCGGGCCGGCGATGCGGCCGTAGCTGGTCACCGCCCACGTGTTGTGGATGAACGGCCGGGGTGTCCAGCCGTTCTTGAGTGCCACCCGGTCCCCGGGGCGGGCGGCGGCGCTGACGCCCCAGGCCTGGTCCTGCTGGACTCGTTCCATGAGCCCGAGGACCATCCCCCGGTCGGCGGGGGTGAGGCCGCCCTTGCCTCCCCTAATGAGGACCTTGAGGAGGCGGAGGCGGTCGGCGGGGCTGGTGTTGGTGCCGCCCCAGTACTGGCTGGGGCCGGGGGTGGTCTCCGTGAGGCCGATCCTGGCGTAGAAGTCGCTCATGGCGCCGCCGCCCCCGACGCGGGACCAGAGCGCGTCGGCGGCGCTGTTGTCGCTCTCCCTGATCATGCGGGCGGCGAGGTCGCGCTCGCCGGCGTCGAGGCGGGAGTCGCGGCGGGACAGGAGTGCGGCGAGGATGTCGACCTTGGCCCCGCTGGCGGTGATCATGTCGTGCTCGTGCTCGCCGAGCCCGAGCCTGATGCCGGTCACGAGGTCGTGCGCGGCGTAGACGATGCGGCCGGGCCGGCCGCGGACGTACGTGGCGAGGTCGCGTGAGAGGCGCGCCCGGGCGGCGTTTCCCAGGCGCGTGTCACGAAATTTCAGGACGCATCGTGCGACCTTGACCGGCGCCTCCACCACGGCGGGCATTACCGGAGCCTTGCCCGCCCCGCAGCCGCCCAGGAACACGAACACGCCCATGGCCGCGACAGCGATCGCCGACCGCCGTCCAGGCCCCAGGTCCAGGTCCCGCCCCAGCCCGGCCATCCACTTCCCGCGCACGCACCAACCCCCGAGCTCTCATCGGGGGTCGTACGGGAGCATGCCCGGCCCGAACGCCCGGACCATCACCCCAGGCGCATTCCTGGCGAGACCTTCAGCAGGTTCTTGCCGAGTTCGGAGGTGGGTTCGGAGGTGGGTTCGCGGGTGGGGTCCGAGGTGGGTTCGGAGGCGGGTTCCGAGGTGGGTGCCGAGGTCGGCTCGGAGGTCGGTTCAGAGGTGCTCGCCCAGGAAGTCGGCGGTCGCCTCCACGGCCTGCGTGACGTACGGCTCGCGGTCGTAGAGGTCGATGTGCTGCTTGGCGTCCACCCAGACGATCTTCTTCGGCTGGTCGAGCCGCTTGAACACCTCCTCCGCCCCTTCGGGCGCGCAGAACCGGTCGACGACCCCGTGCACGATCAAGGCCGGCTTCGGCGACAGGAAGTCGCTGCCCATCATGTTGTCCATGGTGAGCAGTTCGAGGATGCTCCCCCTGGTCACCTCGTTGGCCCAGTGCGGGGAGGCGCCGCGCTCGCCGCCGTAGTACGCGTACGGCTCGTCCCCGGGCATCGCGGCCTCGCCCCGCTCGGCGACGGCGGGCAGGTACTCGACGGGCCCGCCGAGGTCCTGCCGCTCCAGCACGTCGAGGTGGGGCGCGAGGTCGGCGCCGCGCATCGCGTACGGGTTGTTGTAGGCGCCGGCGATCCCGGCGAACACCTTCACGCGGGGGTCGAAGGCGGCGAACCTGAGCGCGTACCCGGCGCCGAGGCAGATGCCGACGGCTCCGACGCGCTCGCGGTCCACCTCGGGCCGCGCGCGCAGGAAGGACACGGCCGCCCGCAGGTCGTGCAGCTTGCCCTGCGGGTCCTCGTGGCGGCGGGGCCGGCCTTCCGACTCGCCCCAGTTGCGGTGGTCGAAGGCCAGGGTGGCGTAGCCGCGCTCGGCCAGCCGGGCCGCGTACAGGCCGGTGACCTGGTCGCGTACGCCGGTGAACGGCCCCGTGAGGACGAGCCCGGGCCACGGCCCCACGCCGCCCGGGACCCGCAGGTCGCCGGCCAGCGTGAGGCCGTCCGCCATGAATTCCACTCTCATGGGGACCAGGTTACGAGTCGAACCCCAGCCCCATCCGGTCGAGCGCGCGCAACCAGAGGTTGCGCCTGCCCTGGTGCTGGTCGGCCTGCGCGATCGACCAGCGGGTGAACTGGATCACCCCCGAACGCACCGGCTCGGGCGGGAACGGCATCGGCTTCTCCTTCACCATCCGCAGCTCGGTGCGGTCGGTGGGCTTGCCCGACAGCAGGTCGAGCATGACGTTCGCGCCGAACCGGGTGGCGCCGACGCCCATGCCGGTGTAGCCGGCGGCGTAGGCGAGCCGGCCGCCGTGCGCCTGCCCGTAGAAGGCGCTGAACCGGCTGCACGTGTCGATGACGCCGCCCCACCTGTGGGTGAAGCGCACGCCGTCGAGCTGCGGGAAGGTGTCGTAGAAGTGCCGGGCGAGCTTGACGAAGGTCTCGTCGCGCTGGTCGTACTCCGGTTTGACCAGGCCCCCGTTGTAGTAGACGGCGTCGTAGCCGCCCCACAGGATCCGGTTGTCGTCGGTCAGCCGGTAGTAGTGGAACTGGTTGCCGGAGTCGCCCACGCCCTGCCGGTTGCGCCAGCCCACGGTGTCGAGCTGGGCGCCGGTCAGGGGCTCGGTCATCAGCGCGTAGTCGTACACCGGGACCACGAAGTGCTTGAGCCGCCGCAGCAGCGGCGGGAACACTCCGGTGCCCAGCGCCACGTGGCGCGCGCCCACCGCCCCGTACGGCGTGCGCAGGGTGATCGTCGTGCCGTCGTCGGCCAGCGAGCGGACCGGGGTGCGCTCGTGGACGCGGACGCCGAGCCGCAGGCACGCCTCCCGCAGGCCCCACGCCAGCCTGGCCGGGTCGAGCATGGCGCAGCCGCTGCGCTCCCAGAGGCCGCCGAGGTAGGTCGGCGAGTTCACCTCGGCCCGCACCTGCTCCTGGTCGAGCGGCACGTAGTCGAGGCCCAGGTCGGAGATGAGGTCGAGGTGCTCGTTGAGCCCGTCGAGCTGCCAGTCCTCGGTGGCGACGTGCAGCTCGCCGGTGCGTTCGAACGAGCAGTCGATGCCGTGGCGCTCCAGCGTGCGCTCGATCTCGTCGAGGTTCTCGACGCCCATGCGTTCGAGCCGGTCGATCTCCTCGGGCCACCGCTCCAGCCCGTTGGCCAGGCCGTGGGTGAGGGTCGCCATGCAGAACCCGCCGTTGCGGCCGGTGGCCGCCCAGCCGATCCTGCGGCCTTCGAGCAGGACGACGTCGAGTGACGGGTCGCGCTCCTTGGCCATGAGGGCCGTCCACAGCCCTGTGAAGCCGCCGCCGACGACGACCAGGTCGGCGGTGGTGTGTCCGAAGAGCCGCGGCTGCGGCTCGGGTCTGGCCGGGCTGTCCAGCCAGTACGGCTTGCGCTCCGCGTCAGCCAGCGCCTTCAGCGGATCCACAAATCCCACTTCCCTTACGAAAGTCTGAGTCTGAAATTGCGGGACCAAATAGGTGATCACGCGCGGGTTCCCCCCGCCGGAATCCGATCTCGCCTCCCTGTTCTTGGCCACGGTGAAACCCCTCCGCGACCTGCGGAGGGGCGGTCGGAAGAATGCTCTCAGCTACGGCGGCGGGCCGCGACCGCGTTGCCCACGGCGATCAGCACCCCGGCTCCGAACAGCAGCGTACCCATGACGTTGACCTGCGCCGGGATGCCGGTCTTGACCGCGCCGACGATCCACAGCGGGAAGGTCACGGTGGAGCCGTTGACGAAGCTGGTCACGACGTAGTCGTCGATGGACAGGGCGAAGGACAGCATGCCGCCGGCGAGCACGGCCGGCATGATCGACGGCAGCGTCACGAGGCGGAAGGTGGCCCAGGCGCCGGCGCCGAGGTCTCTTGCGGCCTCCTCCAGCGACGGGTCCAGCGTGACGACCCGCGCCCGTACGGTGACGACCACGAACGACAGCGAGAACAGCACGTGCGCGACGATGATCGTGACGGAGTCGCGCGGCACGTTCCCCGAGACGAACAGCGACAGCAGCGAGGCGCCCATGACCAGCTCGGGCGTGGAGATGGCGGCGAAGACGAGGAAGTTCGTGACGCCGCTGCCGCGGAAGCGGTGCCGGCCGAGCGCCAGGCCGAGCATGGTGCCGATGACCACCGTGATCACGGTGCTGGCCACGGCGATCTTCAGCGAGTTGGCCAGCGCCGTGGTGAGGTCGGAGATGTCGAACAGCTCGGCGTACCAGCGCAGGGTGAAGCCCTGCCAGGTGGTGTTGGACTTGCTCCGCTTGTCGTTGAAGCCGAACAGGATCATCACGGCGATCGGCGACGACAGCCAGAGGATGATCAGCCACGTGTAGAGGTGCAGCAGCCGGTCGCCGGCCCGCCCGCCCCTCATCGGGCCGCCGCCTCTAGGACGTTCTCGGTGCCGAGCGCCCGCGCGTAGATGAAGATGCCCACGAGCAACACCGCCATCAGGGTGAACGACAGCGCGGAGGCGGTCGGGTAGTCGAGGTTGGTCAGGTACGCCGTCTGGATGATGTTGCCGATCATCGTGTTCGACGTGCCGCCGAGGATGGCGGCGTTGATCGGGTCGGCCGTGGCGGGCACGAACGTCATCAGCACCCCGGCGAACACCCCGGGCAGCGACAGCGGCAGCACCACCCGGCGGAAGGCCGCCGCCCGGGTCGCGTACAGGTCCTGGGCGGCCTCGACCACGCGCGGGTCCACGCGCTCCAGCGCCACGTAGATGGGCAGGATCATGAACGGCAGGAAGTTGTACGTCAGCCCGCCCACCACCGCGACGGTCGTGGCCAGCACGTGGAAGTCGGCGGGCAGCAGCCCCCAGCCCTTCAGCGTCCCGAACAGGATGCCGTTGTCGGCCAGCAGGAAGTTCCACGAGATCGTGCGCAGCACGAACGAGACGAAGAACGGCAGCAGCAGCAGGAACAGGTACATCGACTTGCGGGCGCCGGCCTTGAAGGCGATGAAGTACGCCACCGGGTAGCCGATGACCAGCATGGCCACGGTGGCCAGCGCGCCGTAGAGCAGCGAGCGGGCGAGCTGGGTGCTGTAGCGGCCGATCGCCTCGGTGTAGTTGGAGAAGCTGAACGTCATGGCGAAGCCGTCGATGGCGTTGCCGGTCTGCAGCGACACCGACGCCATCGCCACCATGGGCACGACCAGGAAGATCGCCAGCCACATCCAGCTCGGCAGCGCCAGCAGGTAGGGGGTGAGCCGCCGCATCGTCTACGCCTGGGTGATCGACTGGAAGATCGGGTTGAACACCTGCTCCTGCTGGGTGGTGAGCTGGGTGTAGTTGCGCAGCTTGGCGTAGTCGGCCTCGGAGGGGAACATGAGCGGGCTGTCCACCATGTCCTCCAGGGCCTTCTTGTCCTCGCCCTTGGCCGTCTTGGCCTTCTCCCGCAGCAGGTCCTGGACGGCGGGGACGGGGGTGACGTACTGGATGTACTCGTCCAGCTCGGCGGCGACGGCCGGCTGGTAGAGGTAGTCCATCAGCATGAGGGCGTCCACGGGGTTGGCGGCGCCCTTGGGGATGAGCATGTTGTCGGTCCAGATGGTGCCGCCCTCGGCGGGCACCACGAACTTGACGGGCTCGCCGGCGAGCTGCCGCTGGAACACGTCGCCGGACCAGGCCATGGTCAGCCAGACGTCGCCCTTCGACACGGCGTCGATATACGACTGATCATAATATTTCCGGACAATTCCGGCGTCGCGCTGGGCCTTCAGCTTCTCGCCGGCCTTGTTCCAGTCCGCCTCGGTCGACTTCTCCGGGTCGATGCCCAGCGCGATCATGCCGAAGTTCGCGATCTCCTGCGCGTCGGCCATCATCCCGACCCGCCCCTTGTACTTCGGGTCGAACAACGACTCGATGCTGGTGATCTCGTCCTTGACGTACTTGGTGTTGTACGCGATGCCGGTCACCCCGGAGGTGTACGGCACGGTGTACTTGTTGCCGGGGTCGTACGAGCGCTCCTTGTACTTCTGCCCGGCGTTGGCGTCGAAGTTCGGCAGCTTGGAGTGGTCGAGCGGCACCGCGTAGCCCAGCTCGATCATGTGCTGGAGCTGGATGCCGTTGGTCATGACGACGATGTCGTAGCCCAGCGACTGCCCGGCCCGCAGCACGGGGTCGGCCTTGCCGAAGAACTCGGCGTTCTCCTGGATGACCTCTTTGTACTCGTACGCGATGCCGGTGTCCTTCTTGAACTTCTCCAGCGGCCCCTTGTCCTCCGGCATGTACTCGGGCCAGTTGGCGAAGACGACCTTGCCGTTCTTCTTCTGCTTGGCCCAGTAGTCGGCCACCGCGTCGGCCTTCGGCGGCGCCGCCTTCTGCCCCTGCACGCCGCAGGCGGCCAGGGCGAGCCCGGCGGCGGAGAAGCCGGCCAGGCGGAAGACGTCACGACGGGTGCGGGGCTGCGTCATTCCACGCATGAGGGGGTTCATGAGGTGCTGTCAACTTCCAATCACGTACGAGTGCTGCGCCTGCCACGACAGCCAGACGGAGTCGCCCCGCTCCGCGGTGGCCGTGGCATCATGCGCGTTCTGCTGGAACACGGTGATCTCGGCCCCGTCAGCGAGACTCACCGCATAGCTGTTATACGTGCCGAGATACACCACTTCGGACACGGTGCCCTTCACGGCGCTCAGCCCCTGCGCGGGCTCGTCCGTGCCGATGGTGATCTTCTCGGGCCGCACGGTGACGGTCACGTCGCCGTCGTGGCCGGGCACCAGCACCCTGCCGCCGCCGACCTTCATCTCGCCGCCGGTCGCGGCGCCGGCGAGCAGGTTGGACGTGCCGATGAAGCCGGCCACGAAGGCCGTGGCGGGCCGCTCGTAGATCTCGCGCGGCCCGGCGAGCTGCTCGACCACGCCGTCGTTCATCACGGCGATGCGGTCGCTCATGGTCAGCGCCTCGCTCTGGTCGTGCGTGACGTACACGAACGTGATGCCGACCTCGCGCTGGATGCGCTTGAGCTCGATCTGCATGGCCTGGCGCAGCTTCAGGTCGAGCGCGCCGAGCGGCTCGTCGAGCAGCAGCGCGCGCGGCTGGTTGACCAGCGCCCTGGCCAGCGCCACCCGCTGCTGCTGGCCGCCGGACAGGGCGCGCGGCATGCGCTTCTCGCGGCCCGTCAGGCCGATGATCTCCAGCATCTCGCCGACCCGGCGCCTGATCTCCGCCTGGGCGACCTTGCGCTGCTTGAGGCCGAACGCCACGTTGTCCCAGACGCTCATGTGCGGGAAGAGCGCGTAGGACTGGAAGACCATGTTGACGTCGCGCTTGTTCGGGGGGACGTCGGTGACGTCCTGGCCGTAGAGCTTCACCACGCCCTTCGTGGGCGCCTCGAAGCCCGCGATCATGCGCATGGTCGTGGTCTTGCCGCACCCGGAGGGCCCGAGGAGGGAGAAGAACTCCCCCTCCCCGATGCCCAGCGTCACGCCCTTGACTGCCTGGACGACCTCGCCATGCGAGTGATACTCCTTGACGACGTCCGCAAGCTCAATCGCACTCAGCCCGGTCATTTCCAGGTTCGTTCCTTGCCGCTATTCGCCGATGTAGTGCATGACGTGCTTGACCCGGGTGTAGTCGTGCAGACCGAACACCGACAGGTCCTTGCCGTACCCCGAGTGCTTGAAGCCGCCGTGCGGCATCTCCGAGACGAACGGGATGTGCGTGTTGACCCAGACCACGCCGAAGTCGAGCCGGTTCGACATGCGCATGGCGCGGCCGTGGTCGGAGGTCCAGACCGAGCCGCTCAGCCCGTACTTCACGTCGTTGGCCTTGGCGAGGGCGTCGGCCTCGTCGGTGAACGTCTGGACGGTGATCACGGGGCCGAAGACCTCGTTCTGCACCATCTCGTCGTCCTGGCGCAGGCCGTCCACGACCGTCGGGGCGAAGAAGTAGCCCTTGTCGCCGACGCGGTGACCGCCGGTGAGGACCTTCGCGTGGGGCGGGACCCGGTCGATGAAGCCCTGCACCCTGGCGAGCTGGTTCTCGTTGTTGAGCGGGCCGTAGAGCGCGTCCTCGTTGTCGAGGTCGCCGGTGACGGTGGCGGCGGCGGCCTCGGTAAGTGCGGCCACGAACTCGTCGTGCACGCTCTCATGCACCAGCACCCGGCAGGCGGCCGTGCAGTCCTGGCCGGCGTTGTAGAGGCCGGCGGTGGCGATGTCGGCGGCGGCCTTGCGCAGGTCCTTGACGTCCTCGAAGACCACGACCGGCGCCTTGCCGCCGAGCTCCAGGTGCACCCGCTTGAGGTCGTCGGCGGCGCTCTTGGCCACCGACATGCCCGCGCCGACCGAGCCGGTGATCGCCACCATGGCGGCGGTCGGGTGGCTGACGACCATCGAGCCGGTCTCGCGGTCGCCGGTGACGACGTTGAAGACGCCCGCGGGCAGCACCTCACCGATGATCTCGGCGAGCTTCAGCGTGGAGACGGGGGTGGTGTCGGACGGCTTGAGCACGATCGTGTTGCCGGCCGCCAGCGCGGGGGCGATCTTCCAGACCGCCATCATCATCGGGTAGTTCCACGGCGTGACCTGGCCGACGACGCCGATCGGCTCGTGCCGGATGACGCTGGTGTGCTCGGCCAGGAACTCGCCGGCCGTCGGGCCCTCCAGCGTGCGGGCGGCGCCGGCGAAGAAGCGGAAGTGGTCGGCGGCGACCGGCGTCTCGTCTTCCGCCATGCGGGCCCGCGGCTTGCCGGTGTTGCGGCACTCGGCCTCGTTGATCTCGTCGGCCCGGGCGTCGATCGCGTCGGCGACCTTGAGCAGCAGGTTCGCCCGCTCACCAGGGGTGGTCCTGCCCCACGACTCGAAAGCGGCGGCCGCGGCGGCGAAGGCGGCGTCGATGTCCTCCTGACCCGAAACGGGGGCCTGGACATAAGCCTCACCCGTGCACGGATCGATAATGTCGGAGAATCGGCCGCTCTTCGCGTCCACGAACCCACCGTTGATGTAGTTCTGCAGGCGGGTGGTCAAGGTGGTGACCTCCTCGGAGGTGGCTGAGATGCCGCGACTCTGACAGAGCAGATGCATCTGGACAAGGGATTTCGTGGTGAAGATATCAAATTGCTACGAATTCGCTTGACAGACCGCGAAGAACTGACAACATGTCGCACCAGGACGGCAACCCGGCGGGAACGCCCCCGTAACGCCGGACCGCTAGGAGGATCCGCTCAATGACGACGCCGCCCCGCGTACGCCGAAACAGCGCAGGCTCCGGCAGCCCGGTGGTGCTCGACGACCTGTCCAAGCAGATCATCGAGCAGCTCCAGGCCGACGGGCGCAAGCCGTACGCGGCGATCGGGAAGGCGGTGGGCCTGTCCGAGGCCGCCGTACGCCAGCGCGTCCAGCGCCTCCAGGACGCCGGCGTCATGCAGATCGTCGCGGTCACCGACCCGCTCACGCTGGGCTTCCCCCGCCAGGCCATGATCGGCGTCAACTGCGAGGGCGACCTGGAGAAGGTGGCCGACGAGCTGGCGAACATCGAGGAGATCGACTACGTCGTGCTCACGGCGGGCTCGTTCGACGTGATCGTCGAGGTGGTCTGCGAGGGTGACGGGCACCTGCTGGAGATCCTCAGCAAAATCCGCGCCATCCCCGCCGTCCGGGCGACCGAGTCGTTCGTCTACCTGAAGCTGCGCAAGCAGACCTACTCCTGGGGCACCCGCTAGCCGACCCGGGCGATCGCCCGGACGGGCGAGCCGTCGCCTCCGGTGATCCGCAGCGGGAACATGGACACCTCGACCGGCCCCGCTCCTATGAGCCGGTCGAGACCGCGCAGATTCTCGGCGATCACGGCGTGCGCGCGCAGCAGGATCTCGTGCGCGGGGAAGTCGTCGGCGGGCGTCGGGTCCACGCTCAGCGCGTCGGTCCCGACCGTCCGCACGCCCCGCTCGACCAGCAGCCGCGCCGCCTCCGCGCTGAGGTACGGATGCCCGTGGCCGCCGAACGGCCAGCCGGTGGCCACCAGCACGATCACGCCCGCGCGCACCTCCTCGAACAGCTCCGGCCCGATCGACCCCTGCCCCCGCGCGTCCACCACGACCGCCGGGCCGTGGAAGCGCTCCAGCGGCAGCTCGTCCAGCGTGGGCAGCGCATCGTCGATGTGGAAGGGCGCGTCCACGTGGGTGCCCGAGTGGGAGCCCAGGTGCAGGCCCAGCACGTTCACGCCGTCGCGGGCCACGGTGAGCGCCGGGCCGAGCGAGACCTCCGGGTCGCCCGGGTAGACGGGCATGCCGGTCTCGATCGGCGCGGACAGGTCGAGCAGCTCCATCACGCCACCGGCTCCACGATGGGCAGCACCGGCGTGTCGGCCGCGCGGACCAGGCGCGGCCCGTCCGGGCCGTAGACCTCGCGTGGCTCGGGGAACAGGCCCAGCAGCACCAGGTAGAGCAGCCCGGCCACGGCCAGGCCGACCGGGAGCGAGATGTCCACCCCGCCGGCCAGGTCACCGAGCGGCCCGACGAACTGGCCCGGCAGGTTGACGAACATCAGCGCCAGCCCGGCCGAGACGAGCCAGGCGCTCAGCCCGCGCCAGTTCCAGCCGTGCGTGAACCAGTAGCGGCCGCCGCGCTGGCGCCGGTTGAACACCTGCAGCGCCTCCGGGTCGTACCAGCCACGCCGCGTCACGTAGCCGAGCATCATGATCACCATCCAGGGTGCCGTACACGTGATGATCAGTGTGGCGAACGTCGAGATGCTCTGCGTGAGGTTCGCCGCGAAACGCCCGATGAAGATGAACACGATCGACAGCGTGCCGATGAACACCGTCGCCTGCACCCGGGAGAAGCGCGGGAAGACGCTGGAGAAGTCCAGGCCGGTGCCGTACAGCGAGGTCGTGCCGGTCGACATGCCGCCGATCAGCGCGATGAGGCACACGGGCACGAAGTACCACCCCGGCGAGACCGCCAGCAGGCCGCCGACGTAGTTGGGGGCGGCCGGGTCCACGTACTCGGCGGCCTTCGCCGCGATGATCGAGGCCGTGGACAGGCCGAAGAAGAACGGCAGGATCGTGGCCGCCTGCGACAGGAACGCCGCCGCCATCACCCGCCGGCGCGGCGTGCTCGCCGGGATGTAGCGGGACCAGTCGCCCAGGAAGGCGCCGAACGAGACCGGGTTCGACAACACGATCAGCGCCGCGCCGATGAACGAGGGCCAGAACAACGCCTCACCCGGCTTGACCGTGCCGGTGTACGACGGGTCGAAGTCGCCCGCGAAGGCGAACACGCCCAGCACGAACAGCAGCGACGCCGCCGCCACCGCGATCTTGTTCACGAACAGCATGAAACGGAAGCCGTACACGCAGACGACGAGCACCAGGACGGCGAAGATCCCGTACGCGATCCCATACGACAGATCGCCGTCCGGCAGCCCCACGAGCCGGTGCGCGCCGCCCACGAGCGCGTCGCCCGACGACCACACCGAGATCGAGAAGAACGCGATCGCGGTCAGCAGCGACAGGAACGAGCCCACGATCCGGCCGTGCACGCCCAGGTGCGCGGAGGAGGAGACGGCGTTGTTGGTGCCGTTCAGCGGCCCGAACAGCGACAGCGGCGCCAGGATCAGCGCCCCCGCCACCAGCCCGAGCACGGTCGCGGCCAGGCCGTGCCAGAACGACAGGCCGAACAGGATGGGGAAGGCGCCGAGCACGCACGTAGCGAACGTGTTGGCGCCGCCGAAGGCGACCCTGAACAGGTCGACGGGGCGGGCGGTGCGGTCGGCGTCGGGGATGCGCTCGACGCCGTACGTCTCGATCTCGGTGATGGAGGTGCCGCTCATGTCTTCTCCTGGAGGGCGAGCAGGCTGACGAGGTCGTATGCCACGTGGGAGGCGGCGATCGAGGTGATCTCCGCGTGGTCGTAGGCCGGGGCCACCTCGACCACGTCGGCCCCGACCAGGTTGAGCCCGGCCAGGCCGCGCAGGATCTCCAGCAGCTCGCGGCTGGTGAGCCCGCCCGCCTCGGGGGTGCCCGTGCCGGGGGCGTGCGCCGGGTCGAGCACGTCGATGTCGACCGACAGGTAGAGAGGACGGTCGCCGACCCGCTGCCGCAGCAGGTCGATCACCTCGTCCAGGCCGCGCCGCAGCACGTCGGCCGCCGTCACGATGCCGAACCCGAGCCGCCGGTCCTCCTCCAGGTCCTTCTTGCCGTAGAGGGAGCCCCTGATGCCGACGTGGCTGAGCGCCTCGGTGTCGAGGATGCCCTCCTCGACCGCCCGCCGGAACGGGGTGCCGTGCGTGTACTCGGCGCCGAAGTAGGTGTCCCACGTGTCGAGGTGCGCGTCGAAGTGCACCAGCGCCACGGGGCCGTGCTTCCTGGCCGCCGAGCGCAGCAGCGGCAGCGCGATCGTGTGGTCGCCGCCGATCGTGACGAGCCTGGCGTCCAGGTCGTCGGCCGCGCCCTCGATGGTCTCGATGGCGGCGCCGATGTCGAACGGGTTGACCGCGATGTCGCCGGCGTCGGCGACCTGCACCCGCTCGAACGGGGACACGTCCAGGCCCGGGTGGTAGGGCCGCAGCAGCCGGGACGCCTCGCGTACCGCCGCCGGGCCGAACCTGGCGCCGGGCCGGTAGGAGACGCCGGTGTCGAAGGGCACGCCCACCACCGCCACGCCGGCCCGCTCCACCTGGTCGAGGCGGGGCAGGCGGGCGAAGGTGGCGGGGCCCGCGAAACGCGGGACCTTGCTGGAGTCGACAGGGCCGAGAGTCATGCGCCTCAGTGTTCGTCATGGCTCTGACCTGCGGCAATTGTGGTCGTCACGAAGTATTACGGTGTGTGTTGTGGCCGAGCACAAACTCACCGTGGAGGATCTCCTCCGCTCCCCCGCCCTCCAGCTCCGCGTGCTCGCCGGCGAGGCCGGGCTGTCCCGCTCGGTCTCGTGGGCGCACGTGAGCGAGCTCGACGACCCGACGCCCTGGCTGCTCGGGGCCGAGGTCATCATGACGACCGGCATCGGCGTGCCCCGTTCGGCCGCCCGGCAGCGGGCCTACCTGGAACGCCTCGACGACGCCGGCGTCTCCGCGCTGGCCCTGTCGGCCCAGCTGCACGTGCCGCCGCTGCACCCCGCCTTCTTCGAGGCCGCCGAGGAGCGCGGCATGCCGGTGCTGGAGGTGCCGCTGGCGGTGCCGTTCATCGCGATCGCGCAGGAGGTCGCGGCGGCGCTCCAGGAGGACGCCAGCCACCGCCTCGGCGCCCAGCTCCAGGTGTTCGGCGCGCTGCGCTGGCTGGCCACCGAAGACCTCGACACCGCCACCCTCTTCAAGCGCCTGGAGCGCCTGTCCGGCTACGACGTCTACCTGTCCACCCCGTCAGGACGCCCCCTCCTGCCCGGCGTCCCCGCTCCCGCGCCGTCCGTCCTGCCCGCCACCTTCGACGCCCCGCCCACCATCCCCGGCGGCTTCGTCCTGCCCGTCTCCGCGCCCGGCGGCCCCGCCGGCTACCTCGTCGCCTTCGAACGCGAGGGCGCCCGCCCCGCCGGCCTCGCCGTCGTCCAGCACATCGCCACGGTCGCCGCCCTCCAGGTCGCGATGGCCAGGCACGAGCGCGAGACCCTGCGCAGGGAAGGCGCGGAAACGCTGGCCGAGCTCCTCCAGGACCTCCTCGACCCGCCCGCCGCGCGCCGCCGCCTGGCCCGCCTCGGCCTGCCCCTGGACACCGACACGGCGCTGATCGTCGTGCGCGGCGCCCCCGACGACGCCCTGCGCCGCGCCCTCGACGACCACCCGCACCTCATGCTGCGCCGCGGCGACGACCACTACCTCCTCGGCCCGCCCTCCCTCGGCCCGGCCGCGGCCGCCGTCCCGGGAGCCGCCGCCGGCATGAGCCGCCCCTTCCCGCCCGGCGAACCCCTGCGCGTGGCCCAGCGCGAGGCCGCCTGGGCCGCCACCCACGCCGCGGAGTCGGGCGGGGGCTCGTCACGTACGGCGACGACACGACCGGCCGCTGGCTCCCCGAGGACCGCGCCACGCTGACCGCGCTGGTCGAGTACGTGCTCGGCAAAGTGATCGCCTACGACGCCGCGCACCGGTCGCACCTGCTGGTCTCCGTACGCACCTGGCTGGAGCACAACCGCCGGATGGGCGAGGCCGCCGCGGCCCTGCACGTCCATCCCAACACGCTCGCCTACCGGTTGCGCCGGTTCAGCGAGCTGAGCGGCAGGGACCTGGACTCCAGCGCGGCCTTCGCCGAGGTCTGGCTGGCCATCCGCGCGGCCCGCCAGCTCGGCCTCAGCACCTGAGCTGCACCGTGGCGATCTCCCAGGCCCCGAGGGGAAGCCTGAGCGTGCCGTCGGTGACCGGGAGGGGGTCGCCGGGGCGGCCGCGCAGGTCGGCGTGGCGGGCCTCGGCGAAGCGCCCGGTGACGATCGCCTCCGTGGCGTCGAGGGTGAGGGCCACGACGCGTAGCTCCTGCCACCCGTCGCGCTCGCGCAGCGAGGTCATCACGACGCCGTCCCCGCTCACCTCCAGCCCCGCCTCGGGCGCGGGCAGGGGCAGGTACGGCTCGCCGAGCCCCGGCACCACGAGCAGGTCGTGGCGGAACGCCTCCGCCTGCGGCACCACCTCGCGCCACGACCCCTGGTACGGCATCAGCGCCAAGCTCACCGTGCGCGGCCCGCGCGACTGGGCGGCGGGGGTGGGCAGCTGGGGCCGGCGGGTTCGGGGCGCAGGGCGTTGCGGTTGCGGGAGAGGTAGCCGGTCGAGCGCAGCAGCGTGAGCGCCAGCTCGCCGTCCGCCAGCTCGTACTCGGTCACGTGCTCCAGCAGCGCCGCCACGCCTCCGGCGGCCACCCACGACGAGGCGGGGAAGGTGGGCAGCGGGGTCTCGCCGCAGCCGCCCTCCGCGGTGAGCCCGCGGGTGACGACGGCGAACTGGCCCTCGGCGTGGGAGCACGTGGCGGGCTGCGGCAGCGGGACGTGCAGGCGTACCCGGTGGTCGGCGCAGCGGTTGTCGAAGTCCACCCGCAGCCGGACGAACGGCTCGCCGGCGCGCAGCTCGACCCGGGTGGTGACGGTGATCTCCTCCATCCTGGTGGCGCGCGTCCCGGCAGGCACCTCGGGGGTGTCGTAGGGGTCCTCGCCGGAGGCCGGCCACAGGTAGGTGCGGCGCACGTCCACCATGGCCGTGAGCGGGCCGGTGCAGATCAGCTCCGCCTCCACCGCGACGGGCTCCGACACGGTCTCGTCGGTGGCGGGCGGCGCGTAGTTGTAGGTGTCGCCGACGTCGCCGCCGTCGACGACGCGGGCCGCGCCGGTGACGGTGGTGCCGTCCTGGCCGACCAGCGTCAGGGTGCCGTCGGGGGCGATGGTGACCCGCAGGAGGCCGTTGTCCAGCACCTGTTCGTCACCGCGCACCGGCAGGGGGGCCGAGTCGCTGCTGAGCCAGCAGGACGGGTCGTGCATGCCGGGCAGGCGCTCGACGCCGTCCTCCTCGGCGTGGACCTGCTCGCGCGGCCCCGGGCGCAGGCTCGTGTGGCCGAGGGGCGGGGCCTGCACCATGGCGGCCACGGTGCGGCGGGGCTGGGCGACGATGCGGACGCGGGTCACGCCGTCGAGGGCGCCGCGCAGGTCGTTGACGTCGAACGCCACCGACGGCTCCCTGGCCACGGTGAACGTCAGCGTGCCGTCCTCGACGGCCAAGCCCGCGACGTGCCGGCCGTACAGCTCGGTGCCGTGGACGAAGGTGAGCGCGGTGGCCGGGTCCATCTCCTCGTCGAGCAGCAGCGTGGGCGCGTACTCGAGGGGCTGCACGGGCACCACCGCGCCCGAGGGGTCCAGCAGGGGGTCGTTGCCGGGCATGTCGACGATGACGACGCCGCGCCGGGCCGCGGGGGTGGGGTTCACGATGAGCACGCCGTCGGACGGCACGGAGCGCGCCAGCCGGGAGGTGACCAGGTCGCGGACGGCCTGGCCGAGGTGCTCGGCCTCGGCGATGCGGGCGGCGACCTGCTGGGCGGTCTCGTCCACGCCGCAGCCGGTCACGGAGTCGTGGCCGCTGGCGTCCACGAGCCGCCACCAGGCCATGTCGAGGAAGCGGCCGGGCCACTCCGAGCCCCACAGCGTGGCCAGCGGCTCGGCGTAGCGCTCGACCATGCGCTCGGCGCGGCTCATGGCCTGCTTGAGGTTGGGGCGGATGGAGATGACGCCGGGCAGGATGTTGGCGCGGGCGTGGGAGCGCAGCTCGCCGTGCACCTGCGGGAGGCCGTCCACCTCCCCATCAGATGTGCCGATATATCCGGACAAGGTGTCCATGCGGGCGCTGATCGTGGCCACCATGTCCGGCAGCCCCCGCACCGGCGCCGAGTGGTCGGTGCCGTACATCGCCAGCAGCGGCCCCTCGGGCCCGTGCCACTCGCGCATCGTGCGCACGAACCCCGCCGCCCGCTCCGCCAGCCCCTCCCCCTCGGAGAACAGGTAGGCCCCGTTGCCGTAGCCGCCCGCCGGCAGGTACTGCGTGCGCACCGCCGTGCCGTCGGGCGCCACCCAGGCGAAGACGTCGGTGGTGACGGCCGACGGGACGCCCCGGTAGACGCAGGCGTGCGTCAGCCCGGCCTTGCGCAGGATCTGCGGCATCTGCGCCGTGTGGCCGAACATGTCGGGCAGGTAGCCGACCGGCATGGCGCCGCCCAACCGGTCCGCCCTGGCCATGCCCAGCTCCAGGTTGCGGATGATGTTCTCGCCGGAGCAGAGGAACTCGTCCAGCAGGATCTGCCACGGCCCCACCGCCAGCCGCCCCGACCTCACCAGCGCCGCCACCCGGTCGCGGTTCTCCGGGCGCACCTCCAGGTAGTCGTCCACGCAGGCGAGCTGCCCGTCGAGGGTGAAGTGGTAGGCGGGCTCGCGCTCCATCGTGTCGAGCACCTCGTCCAGCAGCGCGACCAGCCGGAGCCTGAAGCGCTGGAAGGGCTCGTACCACTCGCGGTCCCAGTGGGTGTGCGGGACGACGACGATCTCCGTGCTCACGCTGCCTCGCCTCCCAGCGGCAGACCACGCAGGACGGCGTAGCGCGCGGCGATGCGCTGCGCCGTGACGATGTCCTCAAGACCCCCGTGCACGTCGGTGAGCGGCGGCTTGCCGGCGTTCACGTAAGCGTGGAAAGCCGCCAGTTGCACCTCGAACGCCTCCGTCACGTCCCGCCAGTGCGTCCGGCTCTCGCCCCCGGACACGACGGTGAGCGTGGTCGGGGCGTTCATCAGGTACGGCGAGGGGAAGACCAGCTCCAGCGAGCCCCCGTCGTGGTGGATGGCCACGGTCTCCCGGTAGGCGGGGTAGTCGTGCAGGTAGTGCCAGCGGATGGAGAAGCGGCCCCGTACCGGCAGCGGGCCGGAGATCTCGATGGAGCCGGGCGGCGGCCCCCACGTCTCGACGTAAGAGATCTCGGCGGGAGAGCCGGTGAAGCGGCGCAGCAGCGACAGGTCGTGGCAGATCGAGCCGAGCGCCACCCCGTACAGGTCGCGCACCTCCCGGGGGGCCCGCTCGCCCAGCGCCCGCGACACCAGCGCGTCCTCGTCCGCCCGCAGCGAGGCGAGCAGGCCGGCGTCCACGTCGGCGGCGCGGGTCAGGTTCGCGAACGCGAGCTGCGACTCGGCGCTCGGATGCAGCACGGTCACCTCGACCGACCTGATCACCTCGGGCCCGCCCAGCTCGGCCAGCAGCTCCTCGGCCCGGCGCACGGCCGGGTCGTACTGCTTCATGTAGGCGACCATCAGCCGCCCCTCCGGCAGCGCCGCCACCTCGGCCCTGGTCAGCGCCAGCGGCTTCTCGCAGAGCACGGCGTACCCGGCGGACAGCGCCTGGCGGACGGTCTCGCCGTGCGAGCCGGACGCCAGCACGACGACGGCCTCGAACCCGCCGCCGGCCAGCATCTCCGCCACCGACGTGTACCGCCGCGCGGCCCCCAGCCGCTCGCCCACGGCGTCGGCGAGCGTGGGTGACAGGTCGCAGACGGCGCTCACCTCGAACAGGTCCCGCCGCCGCGACAGCAGCGGCACGTAGACGGCCTGCGTGACCGCGCCGCAGCCCACAAGAGCGATTCTCAAAGCCCCAAGTCCTTCAGTTTCCGGCGGTTGGCCGCCTGGTCCGCGATGTTCTGGGCGACGGTGCGCCGCCCTGGCAGGGTGTCCTGCTCGATGACGATCCAGCCCGCGTAGCCGATCTCGTCGAGCGTGCGCACCACGGCCGGCAGGTCCAGCTCGCCCTCGCCGAGCGGGGCGAACCCGCCGCGGCCCATCAGCTCGCGCAGGTCCACGCCGTCGTCGAGGGCGCGGGCGAGGACGGCGGTGTCGCCGTCCTTGATGTGCACGTGCCCGACCCGCTCCGACCAGGCGCGCAGCGCGGCGACCGGGTCTCCGCCGGCCAGCAGCAGGTGCCCGGTGTCCAGGCAGAGCTGCACGTCGGTCAGCTCCAGCAGTCGCTCGACGTCGTCGGGCGTCTCGACGTGCGTGCCGAGGTGGTGGTGGAAGGCGGGCTCGAACCCGCGCGCGCGGCACCGCTCGGTCGCGTCCTGGATGCGGGCGGCGAACGCGGGCCATTCGGCGGCCGGCAGCCCTGGAGCGGTCCCGCCGGGCCGCGCGAACCGTTCCGGCGTGCCAGGGCAGGCGATCGTGGGGCGCGGCGGGAGGTCCCCGGCGGGCGCGGCGGCGAACACGTCCAGCGCCGCCGTCAGCGTGGGCAGCGCCTTCTCGTACGCGTCCGCGTCGTGGAAGGGCAGGTCCACCCAGCCGCCACAGAGCAGCAGCCCGGCCCCGCTCAGCCGCTCGCGCAGCTCGGAGCCCGTGCCCAGGTAGCCGATCGGGCCGGAGTCGATGCCCTCGTAGCCGGCCTCGGCCAGCGCGCGGACCATCTCGTCGGGCGTCAGCGGCGGCGGGCCGTCGCTCAGCTCGAACACGCCGAAGCTCACGGGGGCGTTGGCGACTTTCCTCACGCGCATAGGGCGATCACCTCGTTCTCGTAGGTCTCCAGCCGGTGCGGGCCGTCGATGGCCGGCAAGAGGGCGCGCTCGCCGCGGACCACCTGCCGGGTGCCGTCGGGGCGGACGAGCACCAGGCCGTCCGCGTCGAGGGCGATCAGCTCGTCGCCCAGCCTGAGCAGCAGCGGCCCGTCGGGGCCGGTGGACACGGCGGTGCGGCCGGCGCGCACGCCGTCGAGCACCGCGGCGGGGTCCTCGGCCAGCACCCACGTGGTGGGCGTGCCGGGCAGGCCGTCGGAGCCGTGCTGGTGGAAGTCGCTGCCGCCGATCGCGATCACGTCGTCGCGCCAGGCGTCGGCCCAGGCCAGCGGCGCGCCCCAGCGGCGGTCCCACCAGCCGGAGCTCCACACCTCGGCCACGCGGGGCCGCCGGGTGATCGGCAGCAGCCAGGCGCAGTCGGCGCCGAGCGGGTGGTTGACGGAGATCAGGCCGCCCGCCCGCTCGGCGTGCTCCACCCAGGAGTCGGCGGGCTCGCGGAAGTCCACCCAGCCGACCTCGCCGAACACGTTCGCGTGGCCCCGGTCGGTGGTGACCTCCTGGCCGGGGATGAGCGTGATGTCCCGGCCGGCCCCGGCCAGCCAGGGGTGGTGGCTGATCGTGTTGTGGTCGGTGACGGCCAGGAAGTCGAGGCCGCGCCCGCGGGCCAGCTCGGCCAGCTCGGCGACGGTCAGGCTGCCGTCGCTGTGCACGGTGTGGGCGTGGAAGTCGCCCGCGTACCAGCGCAGACCCTCCAGATCCGGGATCGCCCTGCGCGGCGGCCGCTCGCCGCGCGGCGGCTCAGCCGCCTCGACGGGCTCGGGCGGCGGGGTGCGGTGCACGGAGACGTCCAGCGTGTAGTCCAGCCCCTGCGGCGGGATGCGGTGCAGGCGCAGCCACACGTGCCAGGTGCCCGGCTCGGGCTCGCCCGGCAGGTAGCCGGGGGTCGCCCAGGCGGGGCCGATCGTGTACGTGTCGCGCGCCCCGCCCGACCAGCCGCGGAAGCCGCCCGGCCCCGCGCACCCGAGGTCGATGACGCCCTGGGAGCGGTCGTAGGAGAGCCGCACCGTGACGGCCGCGGCGCCCGCGGGCACCTCGAAGGGCACTTCCCGCAGGGATCGTGCCAGCCGGTCGTCGAGGCTCCAGTGTCCGTTCACCGTGCGGCCTCCCTTGCCGGAGTCGGGATCGAGGGAGAGCTTGGTCTTGTACCGCTCTTCGTCCATGTCTTGGGGCGCGTCTTGGGGAATGTACGTTGCCGTGACGTCCTTCCCCTTCGCTGTACCAGCAAAGCCACACCCTTTGGTGAGGAGGCACACAACGCCCAATATGTCATGACATGAAGATGACGTAAAGTCCGTCCGTAACTCCTCAGGGAGTAGACATATGCATGTCATGACAATATGCCTTAGTGTCGTGGGTAAGCTCCATCCCTGGAGGTGCTGTTGTACGACCTGATCACGATCGGCCGCTCCGGCGTCGACGTCTACCCGCTGCAGACCGGTGTCGGCCTGGCCGACGTCGAGACCTTCGGCAAGTTCCTCGGCGGCAGCCCCACCAACGTCGCCGTCGCCGCCGCCCGCCACGGGCTGCGCTCCGCCGTGATCACCGGCGTGGGGGCCGACCCGTTCGGCCAGTACGTGCGCCGCGCCATCCGCGGCTTCGGCGTGGACGACGCCTTCGTCCACACCATCGAGGGCCGGCCCACGCCCGTCACGTTCTGCGAGATCTTCCCTCCCGACCACTTCCCCATCTACTTCTACCGCGGCGAGCACCCGCCCGACCTCCAGCTCACCCCTTCCATGCTCGACCTCGACGCCATCGCGGGAGCCGGGCTGTTCTGGTTCTCGCTGACCGGGCTCAGCCAGGAGCCGAGCGCCGCCGCCCACGCCGCCGCGCTCTCGGCGCGCACGTCGGCGCTCAATCCTGGGCTGACGGTGTTCGACCTCGACTACCGGGCCGTGCTGTGGGAGTCACGCGAGGCCGCCCACGAGGCGGCCCAGCGGATGCTGCCGCGGGCGAACGTGGCCGTGGGCAACCTGGAGGAGGTGGAGACGGCGGTCGGCGTCCGCGACCCCGAGGCCGCCGCACAAGCCCTGCTCGACGCCGGCGTACGGCTGGCGATCGTGAAAATGGGCCCAGAAGGGGTTTTCGCGCGTACCTCCGAGGAGAGCGCCTTGGTGGAGCCCATGGAGGTGAAGGTGGTCAACGGGATCGGCGCGGGAGACGCCTTCGGCGGCGCCCTGTGCCTCGGCCTGCTGCGCGGCTGGCCGCTGGAGCGCACGCTCCGCTTCGCCAACGCCGCGGGCGCCTTCGTGGCCGCCCGCCTGGCCTGCGCCGACGCCATGCCGTCCACCTCCGAGGTGGACGACCTGCTGAACGGGGCGTCGTGTTGAAGGACGTCACACTGACCACCCCCGCTGCCCCTTCGGCGGGCCCGCCCGGTGACTACGGGCGGCTCACCCGCATCCGGGCCACGCAGCCCGAGGAGATCGCGGCGGCCGCGGCCCGCCGGGAGCGCCGCGGCCTGCCCGGCGAGGGCGAGCGGCTGCTGATCATCGCCGCCGACCACCCGGCCCGCGGCGCCCTCGGCGTGCGCGACCGGCCCCTCGCCATGGGCAGCCGCTACGATCTGCTCGACCGGCTGCGGCTGGCGCTGTCCAGGCCGGGCGTCGACGGCATCCTGGCCAGCCCCGACGTCCTGGAGGACCTGCTGCTGCTGGGCGACCTGGAGGGCAAGCTCGCCTTCGGCTCCATGAACAGGGGCGGCCTCCAGGGCTCGGTCTTCGAGGCCGACGACCGCTTCACCGGCTTCGACGCCGCCGCCATCGACGCCATGCGGCTCGACGGCGGCAAGATGCTCTGCCGCATCGACCCGTCCGACCACGCCACCGTGACCACGCTGGAGTCCTGCGCCCGCGCGGTGAGCGAGCTGGCGCGCCGGCGGCTGGTGGCCATGGTCGAGCCGTTCTGGTCGCTGCGCACCGAGTCGGGCGCCCTGCGCAACGACCTGTCGCCCGACGCCGTGATCCGCTCGATCAGCGTCGCCCAGGCGCTCGGCGTGACCTCCGCCTACACCTGGCTGAAGATCCCGGCGGTGGCGGAGATGGAGCGCGTGATGGCCGCCACCACCCTGCCCGCCCTGCTGCTCGGGGGCGACCCCCCCGACATCGACGCCGCCTACGCCGACTGGCACCGCGCCCTGAGCCTGCCGGGCGTGCGCGGCCTGGTCGTCGGGCGCGCCCTGCTCTACCCACCCGACGACGACGTGGCGGCCGCGGTGGACGGCGCCGCCGCACTGGTACGAGAGGCCCGCGCATGACCCATCTTCCGTACGGCAAGACCGCCAGCGGCCCCTGGTCGGTCGAGATCACCCCGTCCCTGGCCGGCTGGACGTACTCGGGGCTGCGCGTCGCGGACCTGACGGACGCCCCGATCTCCTTCGACACGGGCGAGGAGGAGATGATCGTCCTGCCCCTGGCCGGCTCGTGCACGGTCACGCTGCCGGATGACACGTTCGTCCTGACCGGCCGCGCCTCGGTGTTCGACAGCCCCTCCGATTTCGCCTATGTCCCGACCTCCACGCAGGTGACCGTCGAGGGGGCGGGCCGGATCGCGTTCCCCTCGGCCCGGGCCACCCGCGCCCACCCCGCCCGCTACGTCGCCGCCGCCGAGGTCGCGGTCGAGATCAGGGGCGCCGGCCAGGCCAGCCGCCAGGTCAACAACTTCTGCTCCCCCGACGCCTACCAGGGCTGCGACAAGCTCATGGCCGTCGAAGTGCTCACCCCGTCGGGCAACTGGTCCTCCTACCCGCCGCACAAGCACGACACCCCGCACGAGGGCGAGGCCGTGCTGGAGGAGATCTACTACTTCGAGGTGGCCGACCAGGGCATCGGCTACCAGCGCGTCTACTCCTCCGAGCGCGGCCACATCGACACCCTCGCCGAGGTCTCCTCGGGCGACGTGGTGCTCGTCCCCTACGGCTACCACGGCCCCTCCATGGCCGCCCCCGGCTACGACCTGTACTACCTGAACGTCCTGGCGGGCCCGGCCGAGCAACGGTCGATGGCGTTCTGCGACGACCCGCGCCACGCCTGGATCCGCTCCTCATGGGACACCCAGCACCTCGACCCCAGACTGCCGTTCGGGAGGACTTCGTGATTCGTTTGACCGTCGCCCAGGCGGTCGTGCGCTTCCTGGCCCGCCAGTGGAGCGAGCGCGACGGCGTGGAGCGCCGCTTCTTCGGCGGCTGCGTCGGCATCTTCGGCCACGGCAACGTGGCCGGGCTCGGCCAGGCGCTGGCCACCTCCACCGAGGACCTGCCCTACCGGCTGAGCCGCAACGAGCAGGCCATGGTGCACACCACCGCCGCCTACGCCCGCGCCGCCAACCGGCTGGCCACGCTCGCCTGCACCACCTCGATCGGCCCCGGCGCCACGAACATGATCACCGGCGCGGCCGGCGCCACCATCAACCGCCTGCCCGTGCTGCTGCTGCCCGGAGACATCTTCTCCACCCGCGCCGCGAGCCCCGTGCTCCAGGAGCTGGAGGACCAGCGCTCGTACGACATCTCGGTCAACGACTGCTTCAAGCCGGTCTCCCGCTACTGGGACCGGATCAACCGGCCCGAGCAGCTCCCGAGCGCGCTGCTGGCCGCCATGCGGGTGCTCACCGACCCGGCCGAGACCGGCGCGGTGACGCTGGCGCTGCCTCAGGACGTGCAGGCGGAGGCGTTCGACTGGCCGGACGAGCTGTTCGCCCGCCGCGTCTGGCACATCCCCAGGCCGCGCCCCGAGCGGGCGGCCCTGGCCCGCGCCGCCGAGCTGATCAGGTCCGCCGCCCGCCCCATCATCGTGGCCGGCGGCGGCGCGATCTACAGCGAGGCCACGGACACGCTCCGGGCGTTCGCCGAGGCGTGCGGGATCCCGGTGGCCGAGACGCAGGCGGGCAAGGGCGCCCTCCCGTACGGTCACCCGCTCGCGCTCGGCGCGATCGGCGCCACCGGCACCACGGCCGCCAACGCGCTGGCCCGAGAGGCCGACCTGGTGATCGGCGTCGGCACCCGCTACAGCGACTTCACCACCGCCTCCCGCACGATCTTCGCCCCCGACGCGGCCTTCCTGAACCTCAACGTCACCGGCTTCGACGCGGCCAAGCTCTCCGGCCTGCAGCTGGTCGCCGACGCCCGCGAAGGGCTCTCCGACCTGCTCGAAGCGTGCGCGGGTCACCGCACGCCGGACGCCTACCGGCAGCGCGCCGCCGAGCTGACCCGGGAGTGGGACGCCGCCGTGGACGCCGCTTACGCGCTGGAGGGCTCGCCGCTGCCGCAGTCCGCCGTCATCGGGGCGGTCAACGCGGCGGCCGGCGACGACGGCGTCGTGGTGTGCGCGGCCGGCTCCATGCCGGGCGACCTGCACAAGCTGTGGCGGCCCAGCGGCCCCGGCAGCTACCACGTCGAGTACGGCTACTCGTGCATGGGCTACGAGATCGCCGGCGGGCTCGGGGTGAAGCTGGCCGCTCCGGAGCGCGAGGTGTTCGTGCTCGTGGGCGACGGCTCGTACCTGATGATGGCGCAGGAGCTGGTCACGGCCGTCGCCGACGGCGTCAAGCTGGTCGTGGTGCTGGTGGACAACTCCGGGTTCGCCTCGATCGGGCGGCTGTCGGAGAGCGTCGGCGCCGAGCGGCTCGGCACCGCCTACCAGCGCCGCGACGGCGGGCCGCTGCCGGTCGACCTGGCCGCCAACGCCGCCAGCCTCGGCGCCACCGTGCTGCGCCCCGAGTCGGTCGCCGACCTGCGCAAGGCGCTCGACACGGCCCGCTCCGCCGACGCGACCACCGTCATCTACGTCCGCACCGACCGGCTGGCCGACGACGCGCCCTCCTCAGAAGCCTGGTGGGACGTGCCCGTCGCGCAGGTCGCGACGACCAGTGCCACGTACGCGGCGCGGGAGACGTACGAGGCGAACAAGCGCTCGCAGCGGCCCCACCTGACCCCGCCCGGCTGATCAGGGTTGCCCCCGATCGGCCTGGGGAACTCCTCTGACCAGGCACGATCGGGGGGCAGGGATGAGGCCGTGGCGGCTGCTGGGGTGGTTCGCGGTCATCGCGGTGGCCTTCTTCTGCCTCTACCACGTGCGGACGGTGGCCCTGTCGATCGTCATCGGCGTCTTCCTGACCGCGTTGCTGCTGCCCCCGGCCCGCTGGGTGCGCTCGCGCGGCGTCGGGCGGGCGGCGGCCACCGCGATCGTCTTCGCGGGCGCCCTGCTGGTGGCGGGTGCGGTGATCGCGCTGGTGGTGCCACCGACCGTGGCCAGCGTGTCGGAGCTGCGGGCCAGCGTCGGCAAGGTGCTCGACGACCTGCACCACCTGGCCGCCCGGCTCGGCCTGGACGACCGGCAGATGCTCGCGCAGGCCAGAGACTACCTGTCGGGCCAGAGCCGCCAGATCACCACCGGGGCGCTGGCCGGGGTCAAGACGGTCGGCGAGATCGTGGTCGGGGCGGTCCTGGCGATCATCCTGTCGGTGTACTTCGTGCACGGCGGCGACCGCCTCTTCCGCTGGCTCGTCGAGCTCATGCCCGCCTCCAGCAGGGCGCGCGTAACCGAGACCGGTGAGCTGATCTTCTCCGTCGTGGGCCGCTACATCCACGGGGTCGCGATCGTGGGGCTGGTGGACGCGTTCTTCATCGGGATCTCGCTGTGGATCCTCGGCGTGCCCGTGGCGCTGCCGCTGGCCGTGCTGACGTTCGTGGGGCGTTCCTGCCGGTGGTGGGGGCGTTCTTCGCGGGGCTGCTGGCGGCCGTGGTGGCGCTCGTCGCCAAGGGCTGGCTGGTCGCGCTGATCGTGGTGGCGGTGACCGTGGCCGTGCAGCAGATCGAGGGGCACGTGCTGGCGCCCCAGATCTACGGCAAGGCCCTCGACCTGCCGGGCGCGGTGATCCTGGTGGCGATCACGGTGGGCAGCGTGATCGCGGGGATCGCGGGCGCGTTCCTGGCCGCGCCGGTCACCTCGGTCGTCGTCGCCCTCCTCCGCCACCCGCGCTCCACCTGACGGTGCCCTGCCTGAACGCGACCCGCCGGAAAGCGCTCCCTCACCCTGTCTCACTCCAGCGCGGCGGCGGCCTCCTCCAGGCTCTCCCTGCTCCAGGTCAGCCGCCCGCCCCGCAGGTCCTCGACGACCCCGCGCAGCCACCGTGCCTCGGCCTCCGTCACCGCGCGCAGGTACTCGACCTCCAGCATCGCCACGCGCGGCACGCCCGTGTCGGCGAGCTGCTCCTCCAGGGCGGCCAGCGTGCCGGCGACGACCTGCTCGCGCCGCTCCAGCGCCTGCGCCAGCTCGTCGGGCGCGAGCATGAGCGCGTTCGACAGCGCGGCGGGGAACTGCGGGAACTCCTGCCTGGGCACGCTCAGCATCTCATCCAGCCACCTGCGCAGCGTGACCTGCCCGTCGTCGGTGATCTCGTAGACGGTCCGCTCCGGGTACTGCTGGTCGCGCCCCGTCTCGCGGACCCTGATCAGCCCCGCCTCGCCGAGCCGGTCGATGGTGCGGTAGAGCCCCGTCCGCTGACCCACGTTGACCACCTGGTCCTTGCCCCACTGCTTGAGCAGCCGCTGGATGCCGTACGGATGCAGCGGCCGGTACCGCAGGAGGGCCAGGACGGTCAGGGCGAGAGGTGACCCGCGGTCGAGTGGCATGCGTCCATGTTAGCTTCAGCAGAACTAGTTGACTTGTGACTAGTTTCAATGTGACTATCGAGCCATGACGACCACCACACAGACCCCCGTCCTGATCGTCGGCGGCGGCTACGCCGGCCTCGCCTCGGCCCTCTTCCTCGCCCACCAGGGCGTGCGCTGCGTGCTCGTGGACCGCCACCCCGGCGGGTCCATCCTCGGCCGCGCCCGCGGCATCAACCCCCGCACCATGGAGATCTACCGGCCGCTCGGCCTGGAGGCGGCGATCAAGGAGGCCGGCCGCCCCTTCGACGGCGAGTCGGGCGTGGCCCGCTGCACGACGCTCCTGGACGAATGGCACTGGATCTTCGACGCCGACGCGCCCCGCGCACTGCCCCACCTCACCGCCGGCGAGTTCGGGCTGGCCGACCAGAGCACGATGGAGCCGATCCTGGCACGCGCCGCCCGCGAGCGCGGCGCCGAACTGCGCTTCGACACCCAGTGCGAGTCCGTCGACGACGGCCCCGATGGCGTCACCGTCGTCACCCGCGACCGCACCACCGGCGAACGCCGGACGTACCTGGCCCAGTACGTGATCGCCGCCGACGGCTACCGCGGCACCATCAGGCAGCGGTACGGCATCGGCCGCACCGGGCCCGGCGTGCAGCGCAGCTACGTCTCATGCGTCTTCAAGGCCGACCTGTCGGACATCATCACCAGGCGGGCCATGTTCTGGATCCTCGGGGACCCCGTCACCGGCGCGCTCGTCTCCCACGCGCTGCCCCACCACTGGGGCCTCGGCCTGTCCTACGACCCCGCCACCGAGTCCCCCGACGACTTCACCGACGAGCGCTGCGCCGAAACCGCCCGGCGCCTCATCGGCCGCGACGTGCCGATCGACATCGTCGGCAGGGCCGCGTGGGAGGAGGCCGCCTACGTGGCCGACCGGTTCCGCGCCGGCCGCGTCTTCCTCGTCGGCGACGCCGCGCACGTGTGGCCGCCCGCCGGCGGCCTCGGCGCCAACTCCGCCGTCCAGGACGCCCACAACCTGGCCTGGAAGCTGGCCGCCGTGCTCGCCGGCCGCGCCTCGGACGCGCTGCTCGACACGTACGAGGCCGAGCGCCGCCCCGTCGCCCTGGAGCTGGCCGACCTGACCGTACGCAGCCAGGCCGCCCGCTTCGGCCCGAACCCGGGCGAGGACCCGCTGGACGCCGTCCTGTGCGTCCTCGGCCAGCGCTACACCTCCGCCGCCATGATCGGCCCTGGCCCCGGCGCGGTGTTCGGCGACGGGGTCGAGCAGCACGCCCGCCCCGGCACCAGGGCCCCGCACCTCTGGCTCGACCACGACGGCCGGCGCATCGGCGTGCACGACCTGTTCCACGACTCCTTCGTGCTCCTGACCGACAGCGAGCCGTGGGCGAAGGCCGCCGCCGACGTCGAGGGCGTGCGCGCGTACCGGATCGGCGCCGACGTCATCGACGTCGAGCACGCCTGGCGGTCCCGGTACGACGGGGCCGCCGCCGTGCTGGTGCGGCCCGACGGGTACGTGGCCTGGCGCGGCGAAGGCGACCCCGCCGCGCTGGCCGGCGTGCTCGGCCGCGTCCTGCTAAAGCAGTAGCTCCAGCTCCAGCTCGTGCCTGATCGGGATCCCGTCGGACTCGGCCGGGATGCCGGGCTTGATGGCACGCACCCGATCCATGGCGTTCCGGTGCAGGGCCACCAGGTCGAAGCCGTAGCGCTGGTAGAAGCGCAGGGCATGCGTGTTGTCGTTCGTGGTGATCAGCCAGAGCCGCCTCGCGCCCCGCTCGGCCGCGACCGCCCGCACCGCGTCCAGCAGCGCCCTGCCGACCCCCTTGCCCGGCAGCACGGCGTCGAGCGAGGCGATCTCCACCGCGCCGCCGTCCTCCAGGTACGTCACCAGGCCGGCCAGCTCCCCCTCCACCTCGGCGACGAACCCCGGCAGCTTCGCCGCGTCCACCTGCCTGCCGCTCCCCAGCACCATCAGCGTGGTGCCGCCCCAGCTCTCCGTGAGCACACGGGTGACGGCGGGCAGGTCGCCGGGACGGATCTCCCGCACGGAAATGCTCATGACCGCCATTATGAGAGCTATGCGATGGGTCACGTTCGACTGTTTCGGAACTCTGATCGACTGGCGGCACGGCATCCGCACCAGCGCCGAGCTGATCGCCCCCGGGCAGGGGGAGCGGCTGCTGGAGGCGTACAACCGGCATGAACATCTCGTCCAGGCCGAGTCGCCCGCCATGCGCTACCGCGACGTGCTGGCCGAGACGCTGCGCCGGGCGTGCGAGGAGGAGAAGGTGGAGCTGCGCGCCGACGACGCCGCCGTGCTGGCCGAGACGCTGCCGTACTGGCCGGTGTTCCCCGAGGTGGGGGCCGAGCTGTCGGCGCTGCGCGCGGCCGGGTGGCGGCTGGCGCTGCTGACCAACTGCGACCTCGACCTCATCGCCGGGACCCGGCGGCGGCTGCCCGTGCCGTTCGACGCCGTGGTGACGGCCGAGGACGCCGGAGCGTACAAGCCGGCGCACGCGCACTTCGAGCTGTTCAGGAGCTCCTACGAGCCGGAGGTCTGGGTGCACGCGGCCCAGAGCTACTTCCACGACATGGAGCCGGCGCAGCGGCTGGGGGTGCCGCACGTGTGGATCAACCGCCACGACCAGCGGCCCGCCGACGCCTCGATCGTCCCGCACACCCAGCCCGACCTGCGCGGCCTGCTCGCGACGGTCGAGACCGCCGCTTCGGGGTGAGGCGAGCGCTGGAGCGGCGGGCTCTCAGAGCCCGCGCCGACGTGCCGGCGCGGCTCAGAGGGCCCGCTGCTCCAGCACGTCGGCGATGCCCGCCAGGAACGAGTCCACGTCCGCGATCAGATACCCGGCCTTGAACATCACGGTCGAGAACTTCGCCTCCCGCACCTCCTTGGCCGTCACCGGATAGTCGGTCGTGCCGCGCAGCGTGGCCACGATGCGGTCGAGGAAGGCGTCGATCTCGTCCTCGTTGTAGCCGGTGCCCATCCGGCCGGGGCGGAAGGCCACCCGCTCCACTCGCGCCGCCTGCTGCTCGAACCACTGCTCGCGCAGCATCTCGCCGGTGGGCTCGGCCATCGCCAGCCGGATCGGCCGCTTGGCCTGGGCCTCCAGCGCCACCACGAACGCCTCCAGCGCGAAGTCCACCGCGGTCTCCTGGTAACCGCCGCGTTTCGCGCGGAACGTGGCCGTGCGGACCTCGTCGGCGGTGACGGGCTCCAGCAGATGGGGGCCTCTGCCGAGGGTCGACTCGATCCGCCCGATCAGGGCGTCGACTTCGACGGGGTCATAGCCTGAACGCATACCCATGACGCGCGGAAAGCGGTTCAAGCTCACTCCTCTTGAGATCGTGCTGGGGGTCCCTCCATTGTCGGACCTTTATGCCGACCCTGCGACCCGACATATACCGTTAAAGGACCATGCGTCTGACCAACGTCTCCTTCCGTTACCGAAGACGTGATCCTCTCGTCATCGAAGACGCCGACGCCCACCTCGCCCCCGGCGACGTGATCGAGCTGACCGGCGTGAACGGCGCGGGCAAATCCACCCTGCTCCGCCTCCTCGCGGGCCTGGCCAGGCCCACCACGGGCACCATCTCCGAACGCCCGCCGGTGGTCGGCTTCGCTCCCGACCGCTTCCCCGCGAGCCAGCCGTTCACCGTCGCCGCGTACCTGCGGCACATGTCCCGCGTCCGCGGCGGCGCCCGCTGGGAGCCCTGGGCCGAGCGGCTCAACATGAGGCACCTGCTCGCCACCCCGCTCGGCGACCTGTCCAAGGGCAGCGCCCACAAGGTCGGCCTGGCCCAGGCGTTGATGGCCGAGCCGGGGCTGCTGATCCTGGACGAGCCGTTCGCCGGCCTCGACGCCGACACGCGCCAGGCGCTGCCGTCGATCGCGGCCGAGGTGGCGGGACGGGGCGGCATCGTCATCGCCAGCGACCACCAGGGCGGGCTGCGCGGGCTGCCCGGGCTGCGTCACTGGTCCATGGTGGACGGCCGGCTCAAGGAGGGCACCGCCGCCCCCGCCGCGCCGCCCCCTTCGCAGGCCACCGTGGCCGTCACCCTGCCGGCCGAGGAGCTGCCGCGCTTCCTGGCCAGGATGCGCGAGGAAGGCTTCCAGGCCCGCGAGCTCGACACCGCCGAAGAGGCCCGCGAGCTTCCGCCCGCCGCCCAGGGTCGCGAAACCCTCGCCCCTGCCCGCCCTCGCGACACCTCAGCCACCCGGGAAGCCGAGGAGAGCGCATGATCGCCCTGGCCGCCTTCCGCCTGGCCGCCTACGTGCGCTCGCACCGCGTGTTCCAGGCGCTGCTGCTCACCCTCGCCCTGCTGGCCATCGTGCACGGCAGCCGCGCGCCGAGGGGCGCCGAGGCCACCGTGCTCGTGGACGGCGCCGTGCTCCTCGTCCCCGTCCTCGCCTGGGCGGCCAGGAGCCTGCTCGACACCGAGCCCGACCGGCAGCGCGAGATGTCCGCCGTCCAGGTCGGCGGCCGGGGCAAGGAGGTGGTGGCGGGGCTGCTGGCGGCGTTCGCGGCCTGCGCCGTCTTCGCCGCGCTCGGCCTGGTGTGGGCGCTGCTGCTCGGCATCAGCGGCTCGCCGCCGCCCGGCCTGCTGCTCGCCGGCCTGATCCTGTACGCGATCTCTGCCCTGACCGGCACCGCGCTCGGCGCGCTCACCAGCCGCGCCGTCCTGCCGTCACCGGCCGTCTCGATCATGGCCCTGCTGCTCGGCTTCCTGGCGATGCTGCTGCTGAGCGCCACGTCGTTGTACTGGCTCACGGTGCCGCTCATCCCGTGGATGAAGGCGGCCAACTCCGGCGAACTGCTCGGCGCGTTCTCCACGCTGGCCTGGATCTCGCTGGCGTGGTGCCTGATCGGCCTCACGGCGTACGGGTGGCTCCGCCGCCGCTCATGACGGCGGGCCGGCACGTCACTCGGCGGCGGCGAGCTGCCCGCAGGCCCCGTCGATCTCGCGCCCGCGCGTGTCACGCACCGTCACCGGCACGCCGTGGAACTCCAGCCGCCGCACGAACGCCCGCTCGTCCTCCGGCCGCGAGGCCGTCCACTTGGAGCCGGGCGTCGGGTTGAGCGGGATCAGGTTGACGTGCACGAGCTTGTTCTTGACCAGCTTGCCGAGCAGGTCGGCCCGCCATTCCTGGTCGTTGATGTCCTTGATGAGCGCGTACTCGATCGACACCCGCCGCTTGGTCTTCGCCGCGTACGCCCAAGCGGCGTCGAGCACCTCGCTCACCTTCCAGCGCGTGTTGATCGGCACCAGCGTGTCGCGCAGCTCGTCGTCGGGCGCGTGCAGCGACAGCGCCAGCGTGACCGGCAGCCCCTCGTCGGCGAGCTTGCCGATGGCGGGCACCAGCCCCACGGTGGAGACCGTGACGCCGCGCGCGGAGATGCCGAGCCCGTGCGGCGCCGGCTCGACCAGGCGGCGCACCGCCCCGATGACCTGCTTGTAGTTGGCCAGCGGCTCGCCCATGCCCATGAACACGACGTTGCTGACCCGCGCCGGCCCGCCGGGCACCTCGCCGGCCGCCAGCGCGCGGGCGCCGGCCACGACCTGCTCGACGATCTCGGCGGTGGACATGTTCCGGGTCAGGCCGGCCTGGCCTGTGGCGCAGAACGGGCAGTTCATGCCGCATCCGGCCTGCGAGGACACGCACATCGTGACGCGGTCGGGGTAACGCATGAGCACCGACTCGACCAGTGCCCCGTCGAACAGCCGCCACAGCGTCTTGCGGGTGGTGCCGCGGTCGGTGGCCAGCTCCCTGACCGAGGTGAGCAGCGGGGGCAGCAGCGCCGCCAGCTTCTCCCTGGACGCGGCGGGCAGATCGGTCATCGCCTGCACATCGGTGGTGAGGCGTTCGAAGTAGTGGCGGGAGAGCTGGTCGGCGCGGAACGCCTTCTCCCCCAGCTCCGTCACGGCGGCCCGCCGCTCTGCCATCGACAGGTCGGCGAGGTGCCGTGCGGGCTTGGCCCGCCGCGGCGCGACGAAGGTGAGCTGACCTGGAGGCTGGGACACTGTGCTGCCTTTGCTTGGCTTCGAGGGTTGGTGACCAGGGTAATGAACGCTCGGAGCGGAGGTGGCATTCCTGGTCTCACTATGGCTCGCGTCTTGGTCGCCGCCCGATCTACAGTCATCTCGTATGGCGATTTTTCGGTCGGCATCTGGCGAGGGTGGCACCGAGGTCGTGCTCGCCGCCGGCAACCCGTACGGGAGCCGGACGCTCGTGGTCGAGCGGGACGAGGACTCCTCGGTAGCTTACCTGTGCTCGCCCGACGGCACCGTCCACGGGGCCGTGTGGCTGGCCAACCATCGCCCCGCCCCCGCCGTCGTGGACCTGGCCCGCATCAACGCGGGCCTGCCGCCGCTCATGCCGAGGCCCAACACGCTGCACCCCGAGGGGCGGCGGCCGCTCGGGCAGCTCAGCCCGCTGTGGTTCGAGGAGGGCGACGGCGTGGCTCTGTACGAGGACGACGAGCTGCTCGCGGTCATCCCCGGCTGGGCCGACATGAGCAGGGGCATGCCCGGGTACGCGCGCGACGCCGTAGGCGAGTCACCGTTCGCCTGGGCGCTGTCGGAGGCCCTCGAAGGGCTGCGCCCGCGCATCTCGAACGCCAGGTCCTACTGGCGCTGGCGGCACAGCGAGGGGTCGTGGCCGTCGTTCCAGCAGTTCGTGATGGGGCACCTGGACAACGTCCTGGGGCCGGCGGGCCGCTACTGGGACGCCAGCGGCGAGCGGCTGCCGACCGTGGGCATCACGGAGCGGCCGCCGCACGGCGAGCGCGGCTTCACCGTGCTGTCCACGGTGGGCATGAGCTGCCAGCGCATGCCGACGGTGGAGCAGTGGATCGACAAGCCGGGCGCGTACGCGCGGATCGAGCTGGCCGTGGCCACCCGCGACGACCCGAAGGACGCGGCGCTGCTGCTGGTGTGGCTGGCCCAGTACCCGTGGCACTCGGTGACGTGGCTCGGCCACGGGCACACGGCGAAGTGGTATCACGAGCCTTCGACGTTCCCGCTGGGCCCGCAGTACTCAGGTGTCCTGATGCAGGCCAACCCGGCTCACATGCCCGACATGTCAGGCTTCGCGTTCGGCGGCGAGATCGTCCGCTGGCTCTGGCTCTCCCCCGTCACCACGCAGGCCCTTCAGGCACACTGACGTTCAGAAGAACAGGGTCATCAGCAGCCAGACCGGCACCAGCGTCGTCACCAGCGAGTCGAGCCGGTCCATCAGCCCGCCGTGGCCCGGCAGGATCGTCCCCATGTCCTTGATGCCGAGATCCCGCTTGATCATCGACTCGACCAGGTCGCCCACCGTCGCCAGCAGCGCCGCCAGCGCCCCGATCAGCGCCCCCTGCCAGATCTGCCCGTGCAGCAGCCACGACACCAGCCAGGCCCCCACCGCCGTGCACGCGACGACCGACCCGGCCAGCCCCTCCCAGGTCTTCTTCGGGCTGATCACCGTAAGCTGGTGCCGGCCGAACAGCACCCCCGCGATGTACCCGCCGATGTCACTCGCCACAGTCACCGCGATGAAGATCAGCACGCGATGGTTGCCGTCGCCCGGATGCAGCATCAGCGCCACGATCGCGCTCAGCATCGCCGGATAGAACAACGTGAACACCGACGCCGACGCGTCGCGCACGTAGCCGTCCGTCCCGTCACTGAACATCCGCCAGATCAGCAGCACGAACGCGAACACCGCGAACGAGGCCAGCAGCCACTCGGGCCCGCCCCAGTACGCCCCCGCCTGCATCGCGACGAGACCCACCAGCACCGGCACGGCGGGCACCCTGATGTCACGGGTGGCGAAGGCCTTGACCAGCTCCAGCACGCCGACGCCGACGGCGCCCACCACCACGATCAGGAACAACTCCTTGATCGTGTAGACGGTGCCGAGGACGAGCGCGCCCAGGACCACGCCGACCGCGATCGCGGCGGGCAGGTTCCTTCCGGTACGGCTGCCGCCGCTCGAGCTGGTGCCAGCCGTACGTTCTTCCACAGACTTCTCCAAGAGCCACGGCCCCCGCCACCGGGGCGAGGGCCGTAGGTGACCCGCTACCTGCGGCGGACCGCTCCAGGCGACCCGCCCTGCGGCGCGCCGCTCAGACCTCGAGCAGCTCGGCTTCCTTGTGCTTGAGCAGCTCGTCGATCTTCGCGACGTGCTTCTGCGTGAGGTCGTCGAGCTCCTTCTCGGCCCGCCTGACCTCGTCCTCGCCCGCCTCGCCGTCCTTGATCATCTTGTCGAGGGTCTCCTTGGCGGAGCGGCGGATGTTGCGCACCGACACCTTGGCGTGCTCGCCCTTGTTCCTGGCGACCTTGATGTACTCCTTGCGGCGCTCCTCGGACAGCTCCGGGAACGTCACGCGGATCACCTGGCCGTCGTCGGTGGGGTTCACGCCGAGGTCGGAGTCGCGGATGGCCTTGATGATCGCATTCGTCGAGCCCTTGTCGTAGGGCTGGATGGTGACCATGCGCGCCTCGGGCACGTGGAAGGACGCCAACTGCTGGATCGGCGTCGGCGTGCCGTAGTACTCGGCGTTGATCTTGTTGAACATCGAGGGGGTGACGCGGCCCGTACGGATCGTCGCGAAGTCCTCCTTCGCGACCGAAACGGCCTTGTCCATCTTTTCCTCGGCTTCGAGGAGGGTTTCGTCGATCACAGCGGCTCCCTGTCTTCTAGCTGGCGGTGTCGGGCTCGCTCCGTCATTTGCCTGCGGGACTCACCAGCGTGCCGATTTTCTCACCGCGTACCGCTCGCAGGATGTTGCCCTCGCCCATCAGGTCGAAGACCACGATCGGCAGATCGTTGTCCTTGCACAGGCTGATCGCGGTGGCGTCCATGACCGCGAGGTCGCGTAGCAGCACCTCGCCGTAGTCGAGGTGGTCGAACCGGACCGCGTCCGGGTTCTTGCGCGGGTCGGAGTCGTAGATGCCGTCGACCTGCGTGCCCTTGAGCAGCGCCTCCGCGCCGATCTCCAGAGCCCGCTGCGACGCCGCGGTGTCGGTGGAGAAGAACGGCGAGCCGAGCCCCGCGCCGAAGATGACCACGCGGCCCTTCTCCAGGTGCCTGATCGCGCGGCGCGGCAGGAACGGCTCCGCCACCTGCTGCATGGTGATGGCCGTCTGCACCCGCGTCTCCACCCCCCGCCGCTCCAGGAAATCCTGGAGCGCCAGGCAGTTGATCACCGTGCCGAGCATGCCCATGTAGTCGGCCCTGGCCCGGTCGATGCCGCCCTGCGACAGCGTCGCGCCGCGGAACATGTTGCCGCCGCCGACCACGACCGCGACCTGCACGCCCTCCTTGACCGCCTCGGCGATCGAGTCGGCCAGGTGATCGACGATCGTCGGGTCGATGCCCAGCGGCTCGCTCCCGGCGAACGCCTCCCCTGACAGCTTCAGCATGACCCGCTTCCACCGGAGTGGGCTCTGCGGGCTCTGAGCCGGCGGATCTTGAGACGAGGAAGCCGCCGTCCGTGTGGATTCGTGGGCTGACTCCCGGTGGTCCTGCACGGCGGCGGCCTCCTTCATCTCGGTGGATCGTTGAGCTGGCAGCTTGCCTAAGCCTAAGCCTGACCGACCTTGAAGCGGACAAAGGCGAGAACCTCTACGCCGTTCTCCTCGGCGTACTTGCCCACGCTCTTCTTGTTGTCCTTGACGAAGGCCTGCTGCAGCAGCGTGAAGTCCTTGTACCAGCCGTTCACGCGACCCTCGACGATCTTGCCGATGGCGGCCTCGGGCTTGCCCTCCTCGCGGGTCATCTCCTCGAAGAGCTTGCGCTCCTTCTCGACGACCTCGGCGGGAACGGACTCGGCCTTGAGGTACTGCGGCGCCATCGCCGCCGCGTGCTGCGCGATGTCCTTGGCGACCTCGGCGTTCGGCTTGTCGAGCTGCACGAGCACGCCGACGGCCGGCGGCAGCGCCGGGTCCGTCTTGTGCATGTACGCGCCGATGTAGCCGCCCTCCAGCACCGCGAAGCGGCGGATCTCGATCTTCTCACCGAGCGCGGCGTTGGCGGTGTCGAGGTGCTCCTTGACGGTCTTGCCGTCGAAGGAGGACTCCAGCAGCGCCGCCACGTCGGCCGGCTTGGTCGCCAGGACGTGCGTCACGACCTGCTCGGCCAGCTCCTGGAAGCGCTCGCCCTTGGCCACGAAGTCGGTCTCGCAGTTGATCTCGACCAGCGCGGCGGAGGAGTCGCCGTCCTGCTTGAGCGCGACCAGGCCGTTGGAGGCGGTGCGGGACTCGCGCTTGCCGACGTCCTTGGCACCCTTGAGGCGCAGCAGCTCGACGGCGCGGTCGAAGTCGCCCTCCGACTCCTCCAGCGCCTTCTTGCAGTCCATCATGCCGGCAGCGGTGATCTCACGAAGCCGCTTGACGTCGGCCATGTTCACGGAAGCCATTGCTCTTTTTCCTTGTGGGATTTCGTCGTCGTCATCGTGGTCGGGGCGGGAGCCGGGATCCGGCCACCCACCCTGGGTTCGTACGGCGGGCGCCCGCCGTACAGGAGCCTTGTCTTGCTCGGGGCCACGGGCCGGCCCGGCTTCGCCGCTGCTTCGCTCGGCATACTGCCCAGCCTCGCCCCGGCTTACCACCTCAGCTCGGCCCGGCCTGCGCCCGACCTCACCTCAGCTCGGCCGGGTAGACGCCCGGCCTCGCCTCGGCCTGCCACCTCGGCTCGGCCTGGTGTCCACCCGACCTCACCTCGGCTCGCCGCCTCGGCTCGGACCGGCATGCGCCCGACCTCACCTCGGCTCGGCCTCGCCTTCAAGCTTGCAGGCGGACGAGCCCGTCCTGGCCCTCGCTCGGCAGGAGGAGACCCTGACCTGACCGCCACCTCGCCCTGGCCTGGCTTACCGTCCTCGGCCCTGGAGCGGCCCGTCCGACATGCCGTCCAGGCTCAGCCGTTTGCCGAGCCAGAACGCCTACGTTGCCTGGCCGCCGCCACCCCGGACCTCGCAGCCACCAGGTGGTTCGCCGTTGTTCAGCTGTGCGTGCGTCGCCTTGCTCGCCCGTTTGGTGCGCTTACGTGCGTACTCACTTGCCGACATGCCCGCCCGCTGACGTGGTTCGCCCGCTGACGGAGCCCGTCCGCTGACGTGCCCGCTTGCCGACGTGCGTGCCCGCTTGCCTGGCCCGCCCGCTTACGCGCCGACCGACCGTCCGACCGACCGGCTCGCTCGCCGGACCGGCGGAACCGGCCGGCAAGCCCGGCCCCAGCGCGGCGGCCATCACCACCGGCCCGGCCGACCCGGCCGAGCCTCGTGGCGGCGACCGCCGTCAACAACACCCTTCACCATCGCCCCGGGAAACCGCGGATCCGCCGCACCCCGTACTCACCCTTGCGGGAGAGACCGGATCACCAGCGGACCAGCGGCCCCGTACGCGGCGGACGTCAGGCCTGCTGCTCGGTCTCGCCCTCAGCGGCGGCGGCCGGCGCCTCGTCGGCGGCGGCCTCAGCCGGAGCGGCCTCCTCAGCAGCGGGAGCCTCCTCGGCGGCGGCCTCAGGGGCAGCCTCGGGGGCGGCCTCAGCGGCGGCCGGAGCCTCGCCGGTGCCCTGCTCGATGAGCTCGCGCTCCCACTCGGCCAGCGGCTCGGCGGCGGCCGGCTTCTCGTCACCACGGGCGGCGCCGGAGCGAGCCATCAGACCGGCGGCGACACCGTCGGCGACGACCCGGGTCAGCAGGCCGACGGCGCGGATGGCGTCGTCGTTGCCGGGGATCGGGTAGTCGACCTCGTCGGGGTCGCAGTTGGTGTCGAGGATCGCGACGACCGGGATGCCAAGCTTCTTGGCCTCGCTGATCGCGATGTGCTCCTTCTTGGTGTCGACGACCCACACGGCGCTGGGCACGCGGCCCATGTCGCGGATACCGCCGAGCGTGCGCTCAAGCTTGTCCTTCTCGCGGCGGCGCATGAGGAGCTCCTTCTTCGTGAGCCCCGAGCCGGCGACGTTGTCGAAGTCGAGCTCCTCGAGCTCCTTCAGACGCTGAAGCCTCTTGTGCACGGTGGAGAAGTTGGTGAGCATGCCACCCAGCCAGCGCTGGTTGACGTACGGCATGCCGACCCGCGCGGCCTGCTCGGAGATGGCCTCCTGAGCCTGCTTCTTCGTGCCGATGAACAGGATCGTGCCGCCGTGCGCCACGGTCTCCTTCACGAAGTCATAGGCGCGGTCGATGTACGACAGCGACTTCTGCAGGTCGATGATGTAGATGCCGTTGCGCTCGGTGAAGATGAAGCGCTTCATCTTCGGGTTCCAGCGCCGAGTCTGGTGGCCGAAGTGAACGCCGCTTTCGAGCAGCTGTCGCATGGTGACGACGGGGGCCATGTGCTGGTCCTCCAGGTCTTGGCGCCCTGCGGATGGGCGCGGTTCTCGGTTGTGCCGCGGCAGCGCGTTGTCTGCCGCCCTGATGCCCCGAACCCGCTCCCGCCGGGCACATGGCCCGGACCGATGGCGCGGTCCGCAATGGGGCATGCGAAGTCGGCCTGTTGTCACAGGCCATCGAAAAGTCTACCTCCCACACCGCCCCAGGCTGACCGTCCCCGGTCAAACGGACATCCGCCCCTACCCGGGCACCACCATCCGCTCATCCCCCGACCACCCCACCAGCTCGCGGCTCCTACGACCGTTCCCATGAACAGCCATACCCCTCCCGAACACCACGCACAACACCAGTCACCCCCAGATCACCACCAAGCCCTCAATCGGGGACCGGGCGAGCGCCATGATCTTCGGTGGGCAGCCCCGGAACCACCCTCGCCGCCACCGGGAACAGGTTGACCTGCGCCTCCACGAGCCGGGCCCCCTCGGGCGCGTCCCGCTCGCTCCGGTTCCGCGCGACGTACGGCTCCAGCAGCCCCTCGATCTCCCGCGTGAGCCGGCCGAGCTCCTCGGCGGTCACCCGCAGGCGATGCTGGCTGAAGAGCGTCACCTCCCGCCACTCCTCGGGCTCCAGGTCGGACTGGGCCAGAGCCCGGTCCGCCTCCTCGTTCGCACCCTTCCGCAAGGCCGCGATCAGCAGGACCTTGGCCGCCCGTACGTCCGGCTGATCATCCGGACGGACGCCGACGCTCAGCGGTTTGTCCACACCCCGCCACAATCGTTCCCTGCCATCCCCTCGCGGCGGCGCGTCCTCCACGAACCCGTACTTGGCCAGCATCCGCAAGTGATAGCTGGCGGCGCTGGGCGTGATGCCCGCGATCTCCGCCACCTCGGTCGCGGTCGCACTGCCCTCGACCCGGAGCCTGTTGAGGATCATCAGCCTCGCCGGGTGAGCCAGCGCCCGCATCGCTTTGGGATCACTGAGCCCCTCTCTGTCCTGCGTCATGCGCCAAACGTACCCATCCTGAGACCTGAAACATTGCTTTCATAACTGTGAAGGATTACCTTCATAGTTATGAAGCGTTCCCTTCACAACTCCCCAGAGCTCTCACCTGCCACGACCACGCCAGCGCCCGCCTCCACCTCCACTGCGGCACCGACCACCTCCACCTCCGCCTCTGCACCCACCCCCACCTCCACCTCCGCCTCTGCACCCACCCCCACCTCCACCTCGGCGTCCACCTTCGCCTCCGCATCGACCCCCACTTCCCCGTCCACCCCCACTTCCCCGTCCACCCCCGCTTCCCCGTCCACCCCCACTTCCGGCAACACCCCTCCGCCCACGCCCGCACAAGCCGTCCGCCCTTCCGACACCTCAACCCCGAACCAGCCCCCACCCTCCTCCGACACCTCAGCCCCCAACCAGCCCCCACCCTCCTCCGACACCTCAGCCCCCAACGAGCCCCCGCCACCACCCCTCCGCAAACAACGCGACTACCGCCTGCTCTGGACCGCCCGCACCATCTCCGTCACGGGCTCGGAGGTCTCCAAGCTGGCCATCCCGCTGACCGCCGTCACCCTGCTGGCCGCCTCCCCCGCCCAGATGGGCATCCTGACGGCCGCCGCCTCGGTCCCGGTCCTGCTGTTCGGCCTGCAGTCGGGGGCGATCGCCGACCGGCTCACCCGCCACCGCCCCCTGATGATCGCCTGCGAGCTCGTCTCCTGCGCCGCCGCCGCCACGATCCCGATCGCCTGGCTCCTCGGCGTGCTGAACGTCGTCTGGCTGATCGCCGTGGCCCTGGTCATCGGCACGGCCGGAGTGCTGTTCAAGGCCGCGAACTTCCCCCACCTGGCCGCGGTCGTCGACCCGTCCCACCGGACGGAGGCCATGGCCGGCTTCCACGCCTCCTACTCGGTGGCGTCGGTCAGCGGCCCTGGCCTGGCGGGCCTGCTGGTGCAGCTCCTCACGGCTCCCCTGGCCGTGCTGGCCGAGGCGTTCGCGTTCCTGACCTCGGCTCTCCTGCTGCGCAGCATCAGAACGCCGGAGCACAACACCCCTTCGGCGTCCCAGAGCATGTGGCGCGACGTCGTGGAGGGCCTGCGGACCAGCGTCACGCACCCGGTGCTCCGCGCGCTCCTGGGCGCCGGCGTCACGATCAACTTCTTCGCCATGGCGTACACGGCCGTCTACATGCTCTACATGGTCAACACGCTCGCCATCCCGAAGGCGCTGATCGGCGTCCTCATCGCCCTGAGCGGCGCCGGCGGCCTGCTCGGCGCGTGGCTGACGGCCCGCCTGTCCAAGCGTTACGGCGAGAACCGCGTCCTGCTCATCTCGGTGATCTTCTTCCCCATCGAGATCCTCGCGGTCGGCCTGCTGACCGGCCCTCTGTGGTGGAAACTCGCCCTGCTCGCCCTGACCAGCACGATCACGGGCGGCATCGTCGTCGCCTTCGCCACTTGCATGGGCGCGATCACCCTCAGGGAAACGGCCCCTGAGCTACGCGGCCGCGTGAACGCCACCACGACGTTCGCGGTACAGGGCGTCCTGGCCCTGGGCGGCCTGGCCGGCGGCTTCCTCGCCGAATGGCTGGGCCTGCGCCCCGTGATCCTCATCTGCGCCGCAGGCATAGCCCTCAGTACGATCTGGATCTGGACCTCCCCCCTCCGCCCGAACCGCCTCCCCCACGCCCCGAACACCCGGGACACCCGGGACACTTCCGACGCTTCGGCGCCCACCCCGTCGTTCGCCCAGTCCACCTCCCACCTGATCAACTCCAAGCGCCATTCCCAGCCCTGACGCCCACCCCCTACCGACTCACTCGCATCGATACCGGACGGACCGTGAGCCCGCTTCATCGATACCGAGCGATCATGGGCCCATAGCCCTTCCCATAGACAAGACCGACCGCGTAAACCCTCCCTGTCCCGGGCACAGCGCTGGCTGCCGAGACGTCAACCTCCCGCCTGCGATCCACCCCGGCCATCGGCGGAAGCTCGGTCCGACTGCCATCAGGCGCGACCCGAACAGCCCCGCTCAACCCTCCCTCAGCGCCGACATCCCCGTCGACCAGGACAATCCCATCCACCCCATCGGATCCGGCCGCCCCCACATACGCCGAGCCCACCACCCGCGCCCAGGCGGTGCCGTCCCAGTGCAGGGTGACGGTGCTGCTCCTGCTGCCGTCCTCGTAGTCGAACACTCTGCGGGTCCCGATCGCCCACACGTTCCCGGGGGTGTGTGCGACAACCTGGGTGAGCCTGATCGACGGGATGCTGCCATCCGGCCGCCCCTGACTGTTGATCTCCTTGCTAGGCGTGCGATCCTCAGGCACGGGAACGAGCCGCCACGACCGCCCGTCCCAAAGCATGGCCGCCGCCTGCGAGGCGGAATGCCCGCGCGCGAGCGGCCGCCCCGTACCACCGACCGCCCACACCTGATCGGGCGCCACCGCCGAGACCGCCTCCGCCCACGCGGGCAGACGCATGACCGTCCAGCCCCGGCCGTCCCAGTGCGCGGCGCGATCCCCGACCACCAGCCACACGTCATCGGCCGCGAGAGCAGCAGCACCGGCCCGCTCACCGGCGTCGTAATCCATGTCCGGCAGCCCAACGGGGCTCCAGCGCTCACCGTCCCAGTGATGCGCGCTCAGGGCAGCGGTGGCAGCGAAGACCCACGCATCACGCGACCCCGTCGCGACAAGCACCGGAAACCTCTCATCGTCCTTGGAATCCCACGTCATCGGGGGTGCAGGGCGCTCCCGCCAGCGCCGCCCATCAAAGTGCAGAAGCAACATCGGTCCAACCCCTTCATGCGGACTACCCAACGCCCACACGTCCCGAGGACCACTAGCAGCAACCGCCTTCAGCCGAACCCCACGCCGATCCCCCACATACTCAAGCCGCCACCCCCGCCCCTTAGCCGTACGAACCGGAGAGGGCACGGGACCCACCGCCGTAACGCCGGGAGAGGCGACGCTCTTCACGGGCACACTCTGCGGCCCAGCAGCACACCCCGCCCCAAGGACAACAGCAGCACCCAACGCGACTAACCGCTTGCCCCTCCCTTGAACCAGCTGGCGACGTGCCCCCAGTACAGCAATCCCCCGACCTAACTCTCCCTCTATGGAGCACGCACCCCCACCACCGTCCGCACAACCACCAGGGTGACCATCACTTTGCAGCTCACCCGCCACACGCTGGCCCCACACCACTCCGCACGGCCACTCCTCCACAGCCCTGCCACCCTTCATCCACCCCATCCACAGAACGGCGTTCGCCCTCTCCCGCCCCTCATCGCCCCCGCCAAACTCCGACCATGATTACGCCGCCCGCCAGCGCTCGCCCAGCACGCCAACCAACACCTCCATCCCGCAAGCTTCGCCCAACAACCCCGGCACCGCCGCTGGCAACAACCAGCCCCCCGAAAACCGAGCCACCCACGACAACCCACCCACCGAAAGCCCCGCCACCACCATGGGCGCCAACCCACTCGCCCAAAGCCTTGCCGCCATCACAGGCGACAGCTCACCCAACGAAAACCCCGCCACCATCCCGGGCGACAGGCCACCCAGCGATGACCCCGCCACCATCACGAGCGACAACCCGCCCGGCGATAGCCCCGCCATCATCACGGGCGACAACCCGCCCAGCGCCAACCCCACCGCCAATATCCTCATCGACATCCCGCCCACCGGAACCCGAAGCTCCCACCCCACAGCCCCCGTCAAGAGCCCGAAGAAGAGCCACCTCCATCACCTCGAAGCTGCTCATCCTCACAACCCTGATCCTGTCCGCCACCCCGGTTCCCCCAGCCAGGGCCTCTCCCCCAGCCAGGGCCTCTCCCCCAGCCATGGCCTCTCCCTCTGCCTGGCGCTGGCCCCTCGACGGCACCCCCAGGATCCTGCGCCGCTTCACCCCACCACCGGAGCGATGGCTGGCCGGCCATCGCGGCATCGACCTCGCCGCCCCAGCGAACACCCCAGTCATGGCAGCAGGCCCAGGCACGATCCGCTTCGCCGGCCCAGTAGGCGGTAAGGGCGTCGTAACGATCGACCACGAAGGCGGCCTACGCACGACCTACCTCCCGGTCGCCCCCTCAGTACACCGAGGCCAACCCGTCACATCAGGCACCAAACTAGGCGTCCTAGAACCCTCGAACCACCACTGCGAGGAGTCCTGCCTCCACTGGGGCCTCCGCCGCACCACCACCTACCTCAATCCCTTGCAACTCCTTGGCCACGCCCCCACCCGCCTCCTCCCGTTCTGGCCCCCACCGCCCAACACCCTGACCTCAACGCCAGCCCGCACCCCTCCCGCCAGTACCACCCCACCAGCCCCGTACCCTCCGGCCACGACAAACGCCCCCGCCCCCACCACTCAAGAAGCCACCGCAGCCGCAGCCGCAGCCGCACCCCCAGCCAGAGCCACAGCCGCAGCCACAGCCGCAGCCGCAGCCGCAACGACACCCGCAACCGCCCTCGCCCTCGTCGGGCTGACCACGTGCACGCCGGCGAAAAACACTGTCCAATCGGCCATTCACACGCCCGCCACCCCGCCCTCATCGACAGCACTCACCATCACGCCCGCGCTAGCAAAGAAGCCCACGACCACTGCCCACACTGCCTGCGCCACCACTTCATGCTCCATCTCCACCCCCAACCTGAGCCCTCGCCTGAACACCGCCTCCACCTCCAACCACAGCCCTCAGAAAAGCTTCGCCTCCGCCCTCAACCACAGCCCCCAGCAGAGCTCCACCTCCGGCCTTAACCACGCCTCCCGTATGGACACCGCTTCCGCCCTTTACCTCAGCTCCCGACCGAACTCCACCTCTAGCCCCAACCTCAGCCCTCGCCTCGGCCCTAGCTGCAGCCTGATCTCCACCCCGATCTCGACTCCCAAGGGCGACCCTCAGCTCCCACCCGCCCTTCCATGCCCCACCACACCCCCCGCGCCTCTCCCTCTCTGGCAAGTCGCGCTTCAGACGCTGAGACGCAGCACTTCCTCCCAACTCGCCGTAGCCGTGATCGGCCTCTCCGCCCTGATGACAACGCTCCTCCTGATCACCGCTCTGAGCCGCAGCCACCGCAGACGACGCCACGCCCGCCCAACCCCACCCAGCCGTCCAAAAGGCCAACACCGCCGCCACCGACGCCGTCACAAAAGCAGAAGCCATAACCACAACCAGAACCCCCACCCCCCAACCACGCCCATGCCGCGCTAAGCCCCCCTCCCCACTCCACGCCCACGCCGCGCTGAGCCCCCGCTGCCACCAAGCCCCAGTGATCACCAACACCCGCCACAAGCCCCCTGCGGACCCTCACGCCCGCTTCACAGCCCACGCCGCCAACCACCCAGGCTTACGTTCGCAGGCCCAACGCCACCGAGAGAGGACGACGACCCACGCCCGCACGAGAAGCCCCGCTCCTCGGATCGCCACCCGCGCATCACAAGCCCAACATCCGGACACTCAACCCCGCACCACAAGTCCCCGACCCTGCAAACCCTTAGGGGCGTTACGGGCGCACAAGTTCCTCGACCTCGCGACCCCTCAAGGGCACAAGCCCGTGCCCTCGCGAACCCTCACGGGCACACAAGCCCCTACCACCGCGAACCCTCACGGGCACACAAGCCCCTACCACCGCTAACCCTCATGCGCACTACAAGCTCACCACCCGCGAACCGTCACGGGCCGCCAGAAGCCCCGCCTCTCGAACCCGCACGCCCACGTCATAGGCACAAACGCCGCTGGCCGCCCAAGCCAGCCCCACACCCCCTCCCCGAACCCTCCTGGGCACCGAAAGCCCCACCCTCGAACGGCCACGCCCGCACCACACGCCCACGCCACCGACCGCCCGAGCCAGCCTGCATCGCAAGGCTTGCCCGCCAACCACTCACGCCGGCCCATCAAGCAACCTCGCCCGCCACTCCGGTCCCAGGTCAACGCCCCCTCAGCCCGCCACTCCCGTCCCAGCTCAACCCCACCTCAGCCGCCACCCCGAACCCATTCCAACCACCCACCCACCACAGCCCGACAAAACAGGCTTAGAAACAAACTCATGGGCTGATCACGCCCTTGGATGCGCCTGTCGATACGCCGCCCGCAACCGCTCGATCGACACACGCGTGTAAATCTGCGTGGTGTTCAAAGACGCATGCCCGAGAAGCTCCTGAACACTACGAAGATCGGCCCCACCTTCGAGCAGATGCGTCGCCGCGCTGTGCCGTAGCCCATGCGGCCCCATGTCCGGTGCCCCTTCCACCTGGGCCAACCGCGCATGCACGACCCGCCGCACGGTCCCCGCATCGATGCGACCACCCCGTACCCGAGAAAGAGCGCCGGCCCCGACCCAGCCCGCATCCACAGCGGCCTCCCATGAATGCACCACCGATCCAACGCCCGAAGTGCAGGCACCCCGAACGGCACCGAACGTTCCTTACGCCCCTTCCCCAGCACCCTGATGATGTTCCGCTCCCGATCGACGTCATCGACATCGAGCGCGCACAGCTCACTCACCCGCACACCGGTGGCGTACAACAACTCAAGAAGCGCCTGATCCCGCAATTCCTTGGGATCCCCGGTCGCGGGCGCCTCCAGCACGGCCTCCGCCTGCCGCTGGTCAAGCACAGAAGGCAACGTCCGAGGCGACTTGGCGCTACCGAGCAACAATCCCGAGTCGGTCTGCAGCCACCCCCGACGATGGCAGTAAGCGGTGAAGGTACGAGCGCAGGCAGTCCGGCGCGCCAGAGTGGCCCGCGCCTTCCCCGCCGCATGCTGCCCCGCCAGCCACTCCCTCAGCACCCCGATATCCAGCCCTTCAACGTCACCACCGGTGTGATCAAGCAGCGAGTTCACATCGGTCAGGTAAGCCCGCACCGTATGCGGAGAAAGATCACGCTCAAGCCGCAAATACCGCTCGAACTCACGAACAACCTCTTCCCGATCCACACCGATCTCCCTTCCAGCTTCCGCCCCACAACCCCTGCCCAGCAGCATGCCCAAGCGTCACCCACCCAGGCCCACCTCATCGCCTCCCATGCTGCGCCCACAACGAGCACCCGCGCGGCGTCCCCCTCGGGCCCGGTCCTGCAGCATGCGTATGACGGCCGGCGCGCGGCGCGTACTCACCGGTCATGGGGCAGCCGGACACGGTCATCATCTCGGTCTTTGCTGCCGAAAATGCGGATTCGACAGCAAAGTCCAACACCGGTTGAGACACCTGCGATTCGCCCTCCGCTCAGATCCAACTGGCGTCCGACCGCTCGCGTCGGGGCGAGCCGGCCCGCCGGTTGTCGCGGCCGGCACCGCCTGTCCTACCGGCATGCGTAAGGTGGCCGGCGGACCGACAGGCTACGGCGGTAAGCGCAGGTTAAGAGTGGTGACAAGCCGTTGCGATGCAGATCGCATGGATAAACCGCCTATTTGTGGCGGTACACACCGAGGCGGGTGACCGGCCGGTTGTGGTAGTACGCGGCGAGCGGGTCGGCTACCCGATCGTGGCCGTGGGCTGGTGGGTCGGCTACCCGATCGTGGCGGTGGGCTGGTGGGTCGACTGCCCGATCGTGACGTGTGGCCGGGTAGATCCCCTGCCCAGTCATGGCGGCACGGCAGCTTGGATCGGTCGCCTGGTCATGGCGGCATGGCCGGGGTGGGTCGGTCGCCCGTGGCAGTATGCGCCCAGGCGGGCTGACGCGAGGCATCGGGGTATGAGCGTTGAGGCGCTGCCAGGAGAGGCCGACCGTTCAAATCTCGCGGGCGGGGCAGCCTGAAATGGTGACGGCCATCGCTTGATCCTTGGAGGGCTTGTGCAGAACCGAGGAGAGCAGAACGATGGCCGCGGATGACAGTTTGGCCTGGGGCGCGGCTCTACGGGAGCAGAACACGCACCGGTGACCCCTACTTTCTCGCTGGCCGATTCCAGAGGTCGACGATTCGCGTTGAAGCACCGGAGTGGACTCGATCGGCGCCCTGGTGACGGGTTTGTTGCCTTGGTCTTGTTTGGGTCCTGGCAGATGGGGTGCGCCCTGGGCGTCTGGGCGGGTCAGAGGTGGGGCGAGCTTCGCATGTGGTGGCGGCGTTCGCGGGCAAGGCGCGCTGTGCATGTGGGTGACGGCGTTCAGGCCTGAGGCGCCCCGCGCGGGTAAGTGGCGACGTTCAGGCGTGAGACGCGCTGCACGTGCGGGTGGCGACGTTCGCGGGTGAGACGCGCCATGCGTGTGAGTAGGGACGTTCAAGCGTGAGACGCCCGGCGCGGGTAAGTGGCGACGTTCAGACGTGAGACGCGCTGCACGTGCGGGTGGCGACGATCAGGGGGTGGGTTGGTTGGCTTGGTTACTTGTACGCCGCCGCCTTCGGCGGGTCGTCGTACTCGTCTGGGGGTGGGGGGAGGTCGGTGGGGTCGGGTTCGGGGGTGGGGGGTGGTTCCAGGGCGGTGGAGTCGGAGGCCTTGCGGTACGTGGTTGTCTGCTTGCGCAGGCGCCAGCCCTTCGAGGTGCGTTCGATGTAGCCGGCGGCTGCCAGGCCGCCCAGGGCGCTCAGCGTTGTGTCCAGGCCCAGGCCGGCCGCCACCGCGATCGAAGCCGGGCCGGCGCCGCCTCTCGTCGGGACGGCGTCGAGGACTCGCCTGGTCGGCTCGTTGAGCCGGTCTCTGGGGACTGCTGGGGCGCGGAGCTGCGGGGCGAGGTCGTCGCCCAGTGCGCCCACGAGGTCGATCATGTCCTCGGGGGAGGTGATGCAGACGGCCTTGCGTTCGCGGAGCAGTCGGTGGCAGCCGGCGGACATCGCGGAGGTGACGGGGCCCGGGACCGCTCCCAGGTGTCTGTTCAGGGACAGGGCGTGGGTGGCCGTGTTGAGGGCGCCGCTGCGGATCGCGGCTTCCACCACCACCGTGCCCCGGGACAGGGCGGCTATGAGGCGGTTGCGGATGAGGAAGCGGGCCCGCGTGGGATGGACGCCCGGAGGGCACTCGCTGATCAGTACGCCCTTCTCTCTGATCTCGGCGAACAGGGACTCGTGGGCGCTCGGGTAGCTGACGTCCACGCCGCAGGCCAGGACCACGACCGTCGGGGCGTCGGCGGCCAGCGCGCCCTTGTGGGCTGCCCCGTCCACACCGAACGCCCCGCCCGACACGACGATCCAGCCGGACTCGCTGAGACCGACGCCGAACTCGGCCGCGATGTGCGAGCCGTACGAGGTGGCGGCTCTGGCCCCGACCACTGCCACGGATTTGAGGCAGGAGAAGCGGAGGTCCGCGTTGCCGTGGACCCAGAGGCCGAGGGGGCGGCTGCGGCCCAGCTGGTCGAGTTGGGTGGGCCATTCCGGGCTGCCGGGGATGATCAGCCTGGCTCCTGAACGCTGGCCGGCCTCGATGTCGGCCGCGGGGTTGGCGGCTGCCAGGCGGGTGTACCAGGCGTTCAGGGCGGACGTGAGGTTCGGGGGGCGTTCCTGCTGGGCCTGTCTGGCCACGAACTCTGGCGGCAGGGTGCGGGCGCGGATGCACTCCACCGCGTGCGGGGCGCCGTACTGGGCCACGAGGCTGCCCATGAGGGTGTCTCCGACATCGGCGGCTCGCATGAGGGCGGCCCTTGCCTCGGTCTCCTTGTCTCTGTCTCTGGCCGCTTGTGATGCTGCGGGCTGGGTTCGGCTTCCTGCGGCTCTGGGCGCGGAGTCCTGGATCCTTGCCTGTTCATCGGGCGGGCTGGTTACCGGATGGGGACGGCTGGTCGCTGGAGCGGGCGAGCTCGTGCCCGGAGCGGGCGGACGGGTTTCTGGACCGGGCGGGTTAGTGCCCGGAGCGGGCTGATGGGTCCCAGGACGGGGCGAGCTCGTGCCTGGAGCGGGTGGATGGGCCCCTGGACCAGGCGGACAGGTTCCTGGAACAGGGGGATGGATTCGTGGGCCGGGCGGGCTGGCCCTCGGGTCGAGTGGGCTGGTCGCTGGTGCGGCTCCGGAGTCGGGGCCTGCTCTACTCACGGGCATGGGTGTAGGCGTGAGTGTCAGTGCGGGTGAGGACGTGCTCGTGCGTGATGACGAAGTGCCAGGTGCGAGGGGTTCGGAGGGGACGGGGTTGTTGGGTGCTTGATCGGCGTGGGCCATGGTGAGCATGGGGGGTCTGTCGGGTTCTGCGGTTGCGGGAGGAGTGGCAGGCAAGGGGGCCTCCTGATGGCGGGTTTCCGGGGGTTGGGGTGTGGTTATGTCTGCTCCTGGACGGGGGCGGTCACCTCACTCCGAGCCAGAAGCCGAGGGCGGTGTTCGTTTCGTCCTCACCTGGGGTGTCTTTGTCGGCCAGGTCGGCGAGGGTCCAGGCCACTCGTACGACGCGGTCGAGGCCGCGGGCCGTGAGGGTGCCCGCGTCCAGGCAGGCCGTCATGGGGTGCATGGCCTCGTCGGAGGGGCGGTAGTCGGCGTGCAGGACGGAGGACGGCACCTCCGCGTTGGAGCGCCATGGCGTGCCCGCCAGGCGTTTGGCGGCTCGTTCGCGGGCCACCAGGACGCGTTCGGCCACCGTCTTGCTGGTCTCCACGAACTGGCGGTCGGCCAGGAGCTCGCGGCGGGACGAGCGGGCCACGGTGACCTTCATGTCGATGCGGTCGAGCAGCGGGCCGGACAGGCGGCCCAGGTAGCGGCGCCTGATCGTGGGAGAGCATTTGCAGGTCTCCCCCTGATCCTCCGCCTGGGCGCAGGGGCACGGGTTGGCCGCCAGGATGAGCATGAACCTGGCCGGGAACGTGACCGACCCCGCAGACCGCGACACCGTCACCCGGCCGGACTCCAAGGGCTGTCTCAGCGCGTCGAGGACATGCCTTGGGAACTCCGGGGCCTCGTCCATGAACAGAACGCCTCTGTGGGCCAGGGAGACGGCTCCGGGCCGAACGATCGTGCTGCCGCCACCGATGATCGCGGCAGACGTCGCCGTGTGGTGCGGGCTGACGAACGGAGGCCGGCTCATCATCGGCGCGTTCGGCGGCAGGACGCCTGCCACCGAGTGGATGGCGGTGACCTCCAGGGCGTGGTCGAGCTCCAGATCAGGCAGGAGGGTGGGGAGGCGCTCGGCCAGCATGGTCTTGCCGGTGCCCGGAGGGCCGAGCATCCACAGGTTGTGGCCACCGGCGGCGCACACTTCGAGGGCTCGGCGGGCGACCGGCTGGCCGACGACGTCCGCCAGGTCGACATCGGGCGAGACGGTGCTCTTGGGCGGTTCGGCGTACTCCTCCAGCTCGACGCTGGGCGGCTCGTCGCCCTTGCGCAGCCACTCGACGAGCTGGCGCAGGTCCGCGACCGGGATCACCTTCACGTCGGGCACCAGGACCGCCTCGGCGGAGTTCCCGGACGGGACCACGACCGTGACGTCCCCGTGCTTGGCCGCGCCCAGGACGGAGGGGAGCACGCCGCGTACGGCCCTGATGCGGCCGTCGAGGCCGAGCTCCCCCAGGAAGAACGGCTCCGCGATGCGCTCGGCCGGGACCACTCCCGCCGCCCCCAGGATCGCCACCGCTATCGCCAGGTCGAACTGCGAGCCCCGTTTCGGCAGGCTGGCCGGGAAGAGGCTGACGATGATGCGGGCATCGGGCCAGGGATAGTTGCTGTTGACCATCGCTGAGCGGACGCGGTCGCGGGCCTCGCTGAGCGCCGTGTCAGGCAGGCCGATGAGGTGGATGCCGGCCAGGCCGTTGCCCACGTCGGCCTCGACCTCGACGGTGCGGCCCGCGACCCCTACCAGGGCCACGCTGCGCGTACGGGCCACCGCCATTCAGATCGCCCCCCGTACGTGATGGAGGGCGAGGTCTCCGGCGAAGCGCTCCAGCGCGATCACGTCCACGCGCACCGACTCGAACGTGCGGGATTGGCCCGAAAGCCATTTGGCGGCGAGCATGCGCAGCCTGGCCAGCTTGGCGGGGGTCACCGACTCCAGTGCTGTGCCATGGGACCTGCCCGACCTGGTCTTGACCTCTACCACGACGAGGGTGGGGCCTTCCTCGGCGAGGATGTCGATCTCGCCGTGGCGGCAGCGCCAGTTGCGTTCGAGCACCCTCATGCCCTCGGCCTCCAGGTAGGTCGCGGCCGCCTGTTCGCCGCGTTTGCCGAGCTCTTGCTTGCTTTCCTTGGCCATGCGCCACCTCCGTCGGGTTGGTCGGGTCTGGTCTGGGCCCGGGGGTTGGGCGGGGTGCCGGTCCTGGGTCCGTGCATGACCTTCGCGGATGCGGGGTGGTTGCTGAGGGGCCGAACGGGGTTCTGTGGATGAAGGAGAGTGGGGCGGTGAAGGACTGTGGGTGAGCGCGTGCGGGGTGATGAAGGCTGTGGATGAGGAAGTGCAGGCTGATGGAGGGCTGTGGATTATCCGTGACGGCTTCGCTGCGCGCCGTTGGCTCACTGGACGAGATCAGGCTTGTGCTCGGGGTTGGTGGTCGGGTGAGGAGGCTGGCCTTTCAGGCGCAACGGGACGTTGCGCACGCGCGACGGCAAGGGCTGGGGGCGGGCGAACTCCAAGCGTGGGAGCGGCGCAGGCGCGGAAGCGAAAAGCGGCAGGCCCTGGAGCGGGGGCTGGCACGTGAGCGCGAGACGGTTGGCGTGGGAAACGGGAGGGGTGGCGTGGGGAGCGCAGGCGCGAGCGGGAGACGGGCGTGGCAGGGCCCGGTGCACGTCCGTTCAGGCGCAGGAGCGGGTGACGCAGGGACACAGGCACGCGAACGAGGCAGCAGGTGCGGGTGCGCAGGGCCATAGGGCAAGCGCGGGAGGGGCGCAGGCACGAAGGGGCGCGGATGTGGCAGGGCGTAGGGCAGCGAGGGCCCTGGTGTGGGAGCGGGTGCAGGCGCGAAGGGGCTGGGCGTGGCAGGGCGTAGGGCACGCGAGGACCCAAAGCATGGGAGCGGGCGAAACGCCGGTGAGCGCTGGAGGGGTGCTGACGCCAGCCCAAGCGTGAGAGCCGGGCGTGGCCGGGAGAACGAGCAGCAGGCGAAGACGCGAAAGCGGGAGGCAGGTGCGTAACCAGGCGCAGGCGCAAGCGCCTAAGCAGGCGTAGATGCCGAAGCGAGCGCAGGGTGTCGAAGGCAGGCGCAGGCGGGGAGGCAGAGGCAGGTGCGGAGCTAGCCCAGGCACGAAAGCGGAGGGCAGGTGCGGAAGCGGAAGGCAGCACCAAGGAGCCGAAGGGGCGGGAAAAGCGTGGGCGGGGTCAGGCGGGCTCTTTCGCCCCCCGAGCCCGCCCACCCGGCACCCTAAAAAAGCACCCCTTACCCGGAGAAGCCTTCCTTGGGCATCTCGAGGTCTGCCTTGGCCAGTTCCTCCACGTTCACATCCTTGAACGTGACCACCCGCACGTTCTTGACGAACCGCGCCGGCCGATACATGTCCCACACCCAAGCGTCCTGCATCTTCACATCGAAGAAGACGTCGCCGTTCTCGGCGGTGCGGACGTCGAGATCGACCGAGTTGGTCAGATAGAACCGCCGCTCAGTCTCCACCACGTACGTGAACAAACCGACGACATCACGGTATTCGCGGTAAAGCTGCAGCTCCATCTCGGTTTCGTACTTTTCGAGATCCTCTGCGCTCATCGCGGTCCTCCTGTCGTACCGGTCCCCCGGTTCGCCTGCTCAGGCAACCCCGGCCCCCATTTCATTTTCACCCATCTCCCTCGCCACCGTGACGAAGGAGTAGCGGTGATCAGGACATGGCCCGTGCGTCGCGAGCGCGAGCCGGTGTCCTGGTGTGACATACCCCTTGTGTTCGGCGAAGCCGTACTGCGGGTAGCGCTCGTCGAGCGTGACCATCAACCGGTCCCTGGTCACTTTGGCCACGATCGACGCGGCCGCCACGCACGCGGCCACCTGGTCCCCCTTCCACACGGCCAGCGACGGCGCCGGGAGCCCCGGGACGGGGAAGCCGTCCGTCAGGATGTACTCCGGGTCACAGGGCAACTGCGCGACCGCCCGCCGCATTCCCGAGACGTTGGACTTGTGCAGACCTTTGGCGTCGATCTCCCCCGGCGGGATGATCACCAGCCCCACGTGCGCGGCGCGGACGATCTGGTCGTAGAGGCGTTCGCGCACGATCGGGGTCAGCAGTTTGGAGTCGCCGAGGCCGTCGATCTGCTTGCGCAGGACGACGGCGGCGACCACGAGGGGCCCGGCGCACGCGCCGCGACCGGCCTCGTCGACGCCCGCGATGGGGGTGAGGCCGCGGCGGGCCAGCGCCCGCTCATAGGCGTAGAGTCCGGAATCGCGCCGGACGACGCTCGGTCGAGGGCGGAACGCAACTGTCATGACACTGGCAGCGTACGCCCCATTCGCCGCATACCGCGACCGGAAGCGGGCTCTACTTGACCTTGTCGAAAATGTCGGGACGGGAGAAGAGATAGCCCCGCGACAGCGGCCAGTAGCGCAGCACGGCCTTGCCGATCACGTCGTTCTCCGAGATGAAGCCGCCTCCGGGCTCCTCCATGTGGGCCCTGGAGTCGGCCGAGGCGCTGCGGTGGTCGCCCATCAGCCAGAGCTTCCCGGCGGGCACGGTGACGTTGAAGTCATCGCCAGAAGCGAAATCGTCGGGGTAGAGGTAGGACTTCTCGTCGAGCGGCGTGCCGTTGACGGTGATGCGCTTCTGCTTGTCGCAGCACACCACCTTGTCGCCGCCGATGCCGATGACCCGCTTGATCGTGTCCTCGCCGTTCCAGCCCTTGAAGACCACGATGTCGCCGCGCTCGGGCTTGCCCGCGAGCTTGTTGACGAAGACCCGGTCGTTGACGAGCAGGGTGTTCTCCATCGAGACGGACGGGATGTAGAACGACCCGACGACGAACGCCTGGAGCAGCAGCGCGATGCCGACGCCCAGCACGAGCAGCAGTACGGTTTCCCGGAAACCGCCCTTCTTCTTCTCTTTCGCCACGCCCTCCGCCTTCTTGGTGTCGGCCATCAGCGCCTCCTCCGCAGGCGCCGACGGACCAGCACCAAGGGTACGGCCAGGCCGAACCCGGCGGCCAGCGGCACCGGTGTGCCGCCCATCGCGTGCAGCGCCGGCTGCGCGAAGGTGTCGGGGATGTCGATCGTGTCGAAGCGGTTGAACGGCCAGACGATCACGAAGGCCCGCCCGATGACCTGGCCTTCGGGGATCGATCCGCCGCCGGGGTCGCCGGTGTGGGAGCGGGAGTCGAGCGAGACCGAGCGGTGGTCGCCCATGACCCACAGCCGCCCCTGCGGCACCGTGATGTCGAAGAACTCGTCGGACGGCTTGTCGCCGGGGTAGAGGTAGCTCTCCTCGTCGATGGGCGTGCCGTTGACGGTGATGCGTCCTTTGGAGTCGCAGCACTTGACGTGGTCGCCGCCGACGCCGATGACCCGCTTGATGTAGTCCTTCTCGCCGGGGATGATGCCGAACGCGGTGCCGACCCACCGGAAGAAGCCTTCGACCACGTTGGACGGCTCGGCCATCTGGAACTCGCCGTCCCAGGAGTCGACGCCCGAGAAGACCACGACGTCTCCGCGCTCGATGTCGCGGGTGTGGTAGACGAGTTTGTTGACCAGGACCCTGTCGTTGGTGAGCAGGGTGTTCTCCATCGATTCCGACGGAATGTAGAAGGCCTGGACCACAAACGTCTTGATGATCAGGGCCAGCGCCAGGGCTACGACGATGAGAACGGGCAGCTCTTTCCAGAACGACCCCTTCTTCTCCTTTTTTTCGCCCTTGGCCGGCTTCTGAGTCTCTTCGGCGACCACGTCCACCTCGTCCTCGACAGGGCGGCGCGCCGCGCCGTGCTCCTGGCTTTCGCTAGTCATCGCTGACGAGCCTAGATGATGTGTCGGCTCGACAGGCCTCGACCGACGTTACACCGTGCACGAGTCGCTCCACATAAAGGAAACGCCCCTGTAAAGCCGAATGGCCCGCGCGAAGGCGCGGGCCATCGGAAGGATCGCCTGGTTACTTGGCGGCCGTCGTCTCGCGCTTCTCGCGGATGCGGGCGGCCTTGCCGCGCAGGTCGCGCATGTAGTAGAGCTTGGCGCGACGGACGTCGCCGCGGGTCACGAGCACGATCTTCTCGATGACGGGGCTGTGCACCGGGAAGGTGCGCTCGACGCCGACGCCGTAGCTGACCTTGCGGACCGTGAAGGTCTCGCGGGCACCGCTGCCCTGGCGGCGCAGCACGAAGCCCTTGAAGACCTGGATGCGGGAGCGGTTTCCTTCGACGACGCGGACGTGAACCTCGAGGGTGTCACCGGGGCGGAACGCCGGCACGTCGCCGCGCAGGGTCGCCTTCTCGAGCTCCTGGATCTTCGTGTGCATGAGAGTCATTCCTCAAAGTTCGTGGGCGGGCGGAGGTCCGCTCGGCCACGCCCGCGCGGGCGCGGCGACATCAGCGGACGCGCATGCCATCTCTTGGCCCCGGGCGTCGCTTCCCGGGCACGCGGCACCGACCGCATGATGGACGGTGGCGATTCAGTTTGCCATATCTTCCGACTGGAGGCGAAACGCAGGCTCTTCGCTCAGCTTCCCGTCCTGCTCCGGAAGCTCCCCCAGCGACTTCTCGTCCTGCTTCGAGAGCTCTTCGAGCAGCTTCCTGTCGTGCTTGTCGAGCGTCGCGGGGTCGAGCGCGGCGGCCAGCTCGGGCCGGTTGCGTACGGTGCGCCGGATCGCCTCGTCCCGCCGCCACCGGGCGACATTCCCGTGATGTCCGGACAGCAGCACGGCGGGCACCTCGTGCCCCCGCCACACGGGCGGCTTGGTGTAGACGGGCCCCTCGACCAGGTTCCGCATCGAGCCGGGCGCGAACGAGTCGTCGACCGCCGACTGCGCGTTGCCCAGCACGCCGGGCAGCAGCCGCCCGATGGCCTCCACCATGACCAGCACGGCCACCTCGCCGCCGGCCAGCACGTAGTCGCCGATGCTGACCTCGTCCACCCGCATCCGCGTGGCGTACTCCTGCATGACCCGGGAGTCGATGCCTTCGTAGCGGCCGCACGCGAACAGCAGCCACGGCTCCCCGGCCAGCTCCTGCGCGAGCTCCTGGTCGAACGGCCGCCCGCTGGGCGTCGGCACGATCATGCGGGGGGTGCCCCCTTCGGTGACCGCGTCGATGGCCTCGCCCCACACCTCGGGCTTCATGACCATGCCGGGCCCCCCGCCGTAGGGGGTGTCGTCGACGGTCTTGTGCACGTCGTGGGCCCAGTCGCGCAGCTGGTGCAGCCGTACGTCGAGGGTGCCGCGCTCGCGGGCCTTGCCGATGAGTGAGACGTCGAGCGGCGTGAAGTACTCGGGGAAGATCGAGATGATGTCGAGCCGCATCACAGCAGCCCCTCAGGAGGGTCGACGACCAGCCGTCCGGCCTCCACGTCCACCTCGGGCACCAGCGCCCGCACGAACGGGATGAGGGCGTCCTCCTGGCCCTTCCTGCGCACCACGAGCAGGTCCTGGCCGTGGTGCAGCACGTCTTCGACCTCGCCGACGGCCTCGCCCGAGACGGTCTCCACGGCCAGCCCGATGAGCTGGTGGTCGTGGAACTCGTCGGGGTCGTCGGACGGCGTCACCTCGGAGGAGTCGATGACGAGCATGGTGCCGCGCAGCTCCTCGGCGGCGTCGCGGTCGGTGACGCCCTCGAACGTCAGCAGCAACACGCCCTTGTGCCAGCGGCGGCCGGTGACGACGAGCGGCCCCCGGTCTGCGGGGTCGGTGGCGACGGGCGTGCCGACGGCGAAGCGCAGCTCGGGATCGTCGGTGCGCACCTCCACGGTCACGTCACCGCGTACCCCGTGCGGACGGCCTATCCGGCCGACGACCAGCTGCACGTGAAAAACCTCTTTCTACGCAGAGCGCCCCCATCGGAACGAAGCCGATGAGGGCGCGCAAACCTGACGCTAACGGACTGCTTCGTGCAGGTCGAGCAGATCGACCCGTACGTACTTCCCGTCGGCCAGGGCGTTCACGACCGTGCGCAGCGCCTTGGCGGTGCGCCCGCCGCGTCCGATGACCTTGCCCAGGTCCTCGGGGTGCACCCGGACCTCCAGGACGCGCCCGCTGCGAATGCGGCGTGCGCGGACCCGGACATCGTCGGGATGTTCGACGATGCCCTTCACGAGGTGCTCGAGAGCCTCCTCGAGCACGTCAGGCCTCGCCCTCGGACGGGGTCTCGGCGGGGGCCTCGGCCTCGTCCTTCTTCTTGCTCTTGCGCGGCGTGGTGGCGGCCGTGCCGGTGTCGCCACCGGACAGCGCCTCCTTGGCCGCGGCCTCGTAGAGGGCGTGCCGGTCGGCCTTGGGCTCGGCGACCTTCATCGGCTCAGGAGCGGGCTCGCCCTTGAACTTCTGCCAGTCACCGGTGAGCTTGAGCAGCTTGAGCACCGGCTCGGTCGGCTGCGCGCCGACACCCAGCCAGTAAGCCGCACGCTCGGCGTTGACCTCGATGCGCGAAGGGTTCTCCTTCGGGTGGTACAGGCCGATCTCCTCGATCGCCCGGCCGTCACGCTTGGTGCGGCTGTCGGCGACGACGATACGGTACTGAGCGTTGCGGATCATGCCGAGCCGCTTGAGCTTGATCTTGACTGCCACGGGTGTGGTCTCTCCTGCATTCGAGCGTGGGTGAGCGGCATCGCCACCGAGTGGGGCACGACGGGATGACGCTCCAGGGACAAACGTGGCCGGCGGGAGATGAGAGGGCACCCACCTGGTCACGGTGTTCCAACATGCCATTGTGCCAGATCGACGGCACTGCCTACGACCTGTCACCACAGCACACCGCAAAGGTCCGGCAAGGGGTGGCCCGGGACCACCCCGCCGGTGATCTACTTCTGCCCGGGCAGCCGCAGCTTGGACGGATCGAAGCCGGGCGGCAGCTCGATCCCCGGCGGCAGCTTCCCGCCGAGGTTGCCCAGCACGCCGCCCTGCGCGGGCGCGGCGGGCGCGGCGCCGTCGGACGAGCCCGACTTGCCGAGCGCGGCCTTGCGCGGGTCGCCGCTGACGCGCCGCCCCTTCTTGTTCTTCTTCTGCGCCTTGGCGGCCTTGCCCTTGCCGCCGGGCATGCCCGGGATGCCCATGCCGCCGGCCATCCGCTTCATCATCTTCTGGGCGTCGAAGAAGCGGGTGACGAGGTTGCTCACCGCGCTCACCGACACGCCGGAGCCGGCCGCGATGCGGGCCCGCCGCGAGCCGTTGATGATCTTGGGGTCCTGCCGCTCGGCGGGGGTCATCGAGCGGATGATGGCCGCGATCCGGTCGAGGTCGCGGTCGTCGATCGAGTTGATCTGCTCGCGCATCTGCCCCATGCCGGGCATCATGCCGAGCAGGTTTTTGATCGGGCCCATCTTCTGGACCATCATCATCTGCTCGAGGAAGTCGTCGAGCGTGAAGTTCTCGCCCGACGTGAGCTTGCCGGCCATCTTGGCGGCCTGCTCCTCGTCGAACGTCTTCTGGGCCTGCTCGATCAGGGTGAGGATGTCACCCATGTCGAGGATGCGCGAGGCCATCCGGTCGGGGTGGAAGGCGTCGAAGTCTTCCAGCTTCTCGCCGGTGGAGGCGAACATGATGGGCCGGCCGGTGATGTGCCGCACCGACAGGGCCGCGCCGCCGCGGGCGTCGCCGTCGAGCTTGGTCAGCACCACGCCGTCGAAGCCGACGCCCTCCATGAACGCCTGCGCCGTGGTGACGGCGTCCTGGCCGATCATGGCGTCGACCACGAACAGGGTCTCGTCGGGCGAGACCGCGTCGCGGATGTCGGCGGCCTGCCGCATCATCTCCTGGTCGATGCCCAGGCGGCCGGCGGTGTCGATGATGACGATGTCGTGGTTGAGGCGCCTGGCCTCGTCGATCGACCTGCGGGCGACCTCGACCGGGTCGCCCACGCCGCTGCCCGGCTCGGGCGCGAAGACGGCGACCTGGGCGCGCTCGCCCACGACCTGGAGCTGCTGGACGGCGTTGGGGCGCTGCAGGTCCGCGGCGACGAGCATGGGCGCGTGGCCCTGCTCCCGCAGCCACCTGGCCAGCTTGCCCGCCAGGGTCGTCTTGCCCGCGCCCTGGAGGCCGGCCAGCATGATGACGGTCGGCGGCGTCTTGGCGAAGCGGAGCCTGCGGGTCTCGCCGCCGAGGATCCCGATCAGCTCGTCATTGACGATCTTGACGACCTGCTGCGCCGGGTTCAGCGCCTGGGAGACCTCGGAACCGCGGGCGCGCTCCTTGACCTGAGCGACGAACGCCTTGACCACCGGCAGCGCGACATCGGCCTCGAGCAGGGCGATGCGGATCTCACGGGTGGTGGCGTCGATGTCGGCATCGGACAGCCGCCCCTTGGATCGGAGGGAGGAGAAGACCGATGTCAGCCGGTCGGAAAGCGTCTCGAACACGTGGTTGGCCAGTCCTCGAAGCGAATGTACGTCTAAGACTCCAGCCTATCCGCTCCGCTAGCCGCTCCAGCCTGGCACGGCCATCCGGACCGTCAGCGCGTGCTCGACGAGCTGGATCAGCACGTTTTTCACCGAGTCCTTCTTGCGGGCGTCGAGCCGCACCATGGGGATGTGCGGGGACAGCGTGAGCGCGTCGCGCACCTCGGTGTCGCTGTGCGGGTACGAGCCGTCCCAGCCGTTGATGCCCACGACGAACGGCAGCTGCGCCTCTTCGAAGTAGTCGATGGCGGGGAAGCTGTCGGCCAGGCGGCGGGTGTCCACGAGGACGACCGCGCCGATCGCGCCCCGTACGAGGTCGTCCCACATGAACCAGAACCGGTGCTGTCCGGGCGTGCCGAACAGGTACAGGATCAGGTCGCGGTCGAGAGACACGCGGCCGAAGTCCATGGCGACGGTGGTGGTCGACTTCAGCGGTGTCATGCCCAGGTCGTCGATCCCGGCGGAGGCGTCCGTCATGACGGCCTCCGTCGTCAACGGCATGATCTCCGACACCGCGCCGACGAACGTCGTCTTGCCCACCCCGAACCCACCGGCGACGACGATCTTCGTCGAGGTGAGGCCGGGGCTAGAGCCTGCGTAGTCCACTGAGCACCCTTTCCAGCAGGTTGACGTCCGGTCTACCTGCCTCGAGCTGCGGCTGGTGCACCCGAACGAGGCCCTCGGCCGCCATGTCCGCGATCAGAACACGCACCACGCCGAGCGGGATCCGCAGCAGCGCCGACACCTCGGCCACCGATCTGACCTGGAGGCAGAGCTGGCTGATCGCTTTGTACTCGGGCGTGATGTGGGAGAACTCCCGGTGCTCGGCGGTCGCCGAGGACACCAGGGCCTCCATCGCCAGCTTGACCTTGGGCGCGGTCCGCCCGCCGGTGACGGCGTAGGGCCGCACCGGGGAGGCGGGGTCGGAGCTGACGGGCGGGGGTGGGGGCTCCCAGCCGCCGCTGTTCCACGAATTCGTCACTCACATCACCTGGTCTGGCTGGCGCGCAGCTCGGCGCGCACAGCCGGAGTCAGCACCTGACCGGCGCGATCCACCATCAGCGTCATCTGGTACGCCACCAGACCCATGTCACAGTCCGGCGCCGCCAAGACCGCCAGGCAGGAGCCATCGCTGATCGACATGATCAACATCAGGCCGCGCTGCATCTCCACGATCGTCTGATTGACCGCACCACCCTCGAACACCCTCGCGGCGCCCTGCGTCAGGGAGACCAGACCCGACGCGATCGCGGCGAGCTGATCGGCCCGATCGGCCGGAAAACCCGCCGACGCCGCCAGCGGCAACCCGTCGGACGAGACGACCACCGCGTGCGCGACCCCCGGAACGGTACTGACGAAGTCGGTGATTAACCAGTCCACCCCGCGTGCCGCGTGGCTCAGGTCATTCACGCGCCCTCCTCCCTACTGTTATTCCTGGGCCCGGACCCGTACGTCCTGCCCTCGCTGATGTCGTCGCGCGCGGCCCGGAAGCCCTGCTGGAAGCTGGACAGCCGGCTGCGTACACGTTCTGGTGAGACCGCCGGCATGGGTGCGACGCCCTTGGGCGCCGAGACGGTGTCCGCCGAGCCGGGCACCAGGTTGGCCTTGGGCACCCGCTTGGGCAGCCCGGCCGCCGTCGCGCCGTCGCGCACCGGCTCCCGTACGGCCTCCGCCCTGCTCCAGCCCGCGTCGGCGTTGGCGGAGCCCCATGTGGCGTTGGCCTCGGCCGCGTTGTGGTCAAACCAGGCCGACTCCACCGACGCGAAGATCGGCAGGTACTCGTCGCCTGCCGAGGCCGGCTTGACGGCGGGCATCGGGCCGGTCGCGGCCGACTCGGTCTCGGGGAAGCTGTTGAAGGCGTTCTGGGCGGGCAGCGGCTGCTCGGGGCCGCGCAGCCACGGCCGGGTCTCGTCGGGCAGCGCGCCGCGCTGGGGCAGGCCGCTCTCGCGCTGCGGCAGCCCGCTGTCGCCGGTCATGGGGCCGCGGGAGGTCACCCAGACGTCGTTGGAGGAGTCGGCCGACATCCAGCCGCCGGCCTCGGCGGGGAAGGCGGGGCCCGACGCCCACGAGCCGCCGCCCTGCGGGAGCGGCTCCGACGACGGGTACGACGGATAGGACGGGTGCCCGGGGCCGAGCTGGTACGACGTGGCGGGCCACGGACTGGCCGCGGCGGGCTGCGGCGTCTGGAACGCCTCCCGGGGAACGCCACCGCCGGCGGCGGGGGTGGCGGCCGGCGGCGGTTCCTGGGCGCCGAGCAGCGACTCGGGGATGAGGACCATGGCGGTCAGGCCGCCGGAGCCGTGCGGGCGCAGCTGGACGCGGATGCCGTGCCGGTGCGCCAGCCTCGCGACCACGAACAGGCCCATGCGGCGCGAGACGGAGACGTCCACGGTGGGCGCGTCGGTCAGGCGCGCGTTGGCCTGGGCCAGCTCCTCCGCGGTCATGCCGATGCCGGAGTCGCTGATGGAGAGCATGATGCCGCCGCCGTCGATCCGGCTGCCGGAGACGGGGACGCGGGTCTCGCGGGGCGAGAACGACAGGGCGTTCTCGATCAGCTCGGCGAGCAGGTGGATGACGTCGTTGACGGCCTGGCCGGCGATGGAGACGCCTTCCGGCACCTCCAGCACGACCCGTTCGTAGTTCTCGACCTCGGAGAGGGAGGCGCGGGCGACGTCGACGAGCTTGACGGGCTGGCTCCAGCGGCGCGGCGGCTCCTGGCCGGCGAGGACCAGCAGGTTCTCGCTGTTGCGGCGCATGCGGGTGGCGAGGTGGTCGAGCTTGAACAGGTTGCCGAGCCGCTGCTCGTCCTGCTCGCCCTGCTCCAGGCCGTCGATCAGGGTGATCTGCCGCTCCACCAGCGTCTGGCTGCGCCGCGACAGGTTCACGAACATCGCGTTGACGTTGCTGCGGAGCCTCGACTCCTCACCCGCCAGCCGGACCGCCTCGCGGTGCACCTCGTCGAAGGCCCGCGCGACTTCACCGATCTCGTCCCTGGAGTTGATCTCGATGGGCGGGACGCGGAGCTGGTCGGGGTCGACGTCGGTGCTGCGGAGCTGGCGCACCAGGTCGGGCAGGGTGTGACCGGCGATCTTCAGGGCGTCGCCGCGCAGGCGGCGCAGCGGGCGTACCAGCGAGCCGGCCATGAGGGCGGTGATCGCGAGGACCAGGATCAGCAGCGCGATCACGATGCCGATGTTGATGGCGGCGAGCTGCCGGTCGCTGCTGGCGACGTCGGTGCTGCGGGTGGCCACCTGCTCCGACAGCGACTTCTGCACCTGGTGGAGCCGGTCGACGGTCTCGGAGATCGCGTCGAACCAGCTGTCGGTGTCGTTGACGGTCTTGTTGTCGAGCCGGCGCAGCGACTGGCCGTTGTTGTTGAGCAGCACGGCGCGGCTGATGTAGAGCTCGGCCAGGCCGATCTTGCGGCTGGCGACCGTGTTGTCGAAGTTCTGGCGCTGGGCGGCGGTGGCGACCGAGAGGAACGTGTTGCGCTCGCTCTCACGGCGGGAGCGGGCGTCGAGGAAGGCGTTGAACTCCGGCTCCTCGAACCGGCCGCGGACCAGCGCGATCGTCAGCAGCGCGCGCTGCTTGGACGCCTGCTCCTCGGCGCGGGCGACGGCGCGCAGCGCGGCGGCCGTCGAGTTGAGCTGCTCGTCCGTGGAGCCCTGGCCGAGCTCGTCGTACATCTGCAGCATGTCGGCGATGGTCTCGGAGTACTTCTCCACGGTGGGCAGCGGCGGCAGCTCCGAGCCGGTGACCGTCTGGCGCAGCGACGCGAGCTGGGTGAGCCGGACCTCGATGCGGTCGAGGATGCGGTGCCCCAGGTCCGACAGCGACGGCTCGACGCTCTTGGCCAGCTCCTTCGTGCGCGTGACGCTGGCGTCGACGATGCCCTGCTGGCTCTTCAGCTTGTCGTCGTCGCGCCGGCCCTCGGCGACGAACCGGGCGGCCTGGTCGCGCTCCATGCCGAGATCGCGGGCGAGCTCGCCGAGCTGGGCGACCAGCCGTCCCGAGTCGCTGATGAGCTGGTACTGCTGCGCGCTGGAGATCGAGGTGGTGACGCGCAGCGCGCCCAGGATCACGGCCACGATCGTGGGAATGGCGATGAGAGCGATGAGGCGGGTGCGCACACGCCAGTTGCGCAGCGCGAAGGAGCTGCCCGAACGGGGCGGCTGCGGCGGCTGGGGCGGCGCCGCACCGCCCGCAGGCTCTTCCGGAACGTCCGGAGCGCTACCACGACCGGAGCCGGTCGTTGTTGTCCTCACTGGTGGCAACCTCTCGCCATGGCCTGCTTTAGGGGGGTCTCAGCGGCTTCGTCACACGGACGAGTGATCGCAGGCAAGTTCGAGGCCCAATTTGAGCACAAACCTCATAGTTAGGCCAACGTCTCGGCCGTTTTCAACCGTTCCAACTCACACATTGTTCAGGTGGCAAACCCCCGGACACGGAGCGCAACCAAGCCGCCAAACCGGACATTAGGCCAGGAATCACCCTTAATGAGGCTATTTACCTCTATAGCGGTGCACAGTCATATTTTGTTGATAAACCTCATAAACGTGGCATAGTGCTGCCGTTCCGATCTCCCCTCCGGTACGCTTCACGCCCGGCAACCTGTGCCGATCTCCAGAAGACTTCCCCCTGGTAGGAGACTCCCCCCATGACACGCAAACTGCGCTGTCACGCCATTGTTCTCGGCGTCACAGTCGCTCTCACCCTTGCCGGCTGCGGCGGTTCCGGCGACTCCGCGAACACCGCCGCCAACAGCGGCGGCTTGGAGAAAACCAACATCACGGTCGGGGCGCTCCCCATTCCGGACCCGGTGTCGCTCTACATCGCCAACGCCAAGGGCTTCTTCAAGGAGGAGGGCCTGACGGTCACGCCGAAGACCATCACGGGTGGCGCCGCGGCCATTCCCGCGATCGAGAACGGCTCGCTCGACATCTCGCAGACCAACTACGTCTCGACGTTCTTGGCCGTCAGCCAGGGCAAGAAGATCAAGCTGGTCGCGGACATGTACCAGGCCGCCCCGAACACCTTCAACATCATGGTGCCGAAGGACTCGCCGATCAAAACGGTGGCGGACCTCAAGGGCAAGACCGTTCTGGTCAACAACCTCAAGAACATCGCCCAGCTCGCGGTGACCTCGCAGCTCAAGGTGGCCGGCCTCGCCGAGACCGACGTCAAGTTCGTCGAGAAGCCGTTCCCGGAAATGGGCAACACGATCCAGAGCGGCCAGGCCGACGCGGGCTGGATCACCGAGCCGTTCATCACCGCGAACCAGAGCAAGTTCGGCTTCCGCAAGCTGGTCGACACCATGACGGGCCAGACCGCCGACCTGCCCATCGCCGGCTGGATGGCCACCGAGGAGTGGGCGTCGAAGTACCCGAAGACGCTGGCCGCCTTCCAGCGGGCCATCTCCAAGGCTCAGCAGCTCGCCTCCAGCGACCGCAAGGAGATCGAGGCCATGCTGCCGAAGTACACGCAGATCGACGCGAAGACGGCCTCGGTGATCACGCTGGGCGCGTACCCCAGTGAGCTGAACGCCAACCGCCTGCAGAAGGTCGCCGACCTCATGCTCGAGTACGGCTACCTGAAGAACCCGATCGACGTGAAGTCGGTCATCGCGGCCCCCGCCGCAGGCTGATGATCCGTGCACGACTGCTCCGCGGCGCCATCGGCGCCGCGGGCTTCCTCGTTCTCGGGGAGCTGGTCATCCGCTTCGGGATCGGTGACAAGCTCGACTTCCCCGCCCCCTCGGCCATCCTGTACGAGGCCGTGCGCCTGCTCGCCGACCCCGAGTTCCTGGCCGGCGTCGGCACGACCCTGACGAACTGGGTGCTCGGCCTGCTCCTCGCCACCGTCATCGCCGTCCCGGTGGGCGTGCTGCTCGGCGCGCTGACGCCGCTGGAGCGCGCCATCCGGCCGGTGCTGGAGTTCATGCGCCCGATCCCGTCCGTGGCGATCATCCCGCTGGCGATCCTGCTGATCCCGGTGGACGAGCTGATGAAGATCTCGGTCATCGTGTACGCCTCCGTGTGGCCGATCCTCATCAACACCCTGTACGGCATGCACGACGTCGACCCGCTGGCCAAGGAGTCGCTGCGCAGCTTCGGCTTCGGCCCCCTCGCGGTGCTGGCCAGGGTGAGCCTGCCCAGCGCGGCCCCGTTCGTCGCGACGGGGATCAGGATCGCGGCCGGCATCGCGCTGGTCCTGGCCGTCAGCGCCGAGCTGCTGGCCGGCGGCTTCAACGGGATCGGCGTCTTCGTGGCCGTCGCCGGCAGCGGCAACAGGACGGACCTCATGATGGCGGCCACGTTCTGGGCCGGCGTCATCGGCGTGCTCGCGAACGTGCTGCTGATGGCCGGCGAGCGCCGCCTGTTCCACTGGCACCGGATGCGGACGGGGGCGGCGGAGTCGTGAAGACGCTCACCAGGTTCCTGGCGGTCCCGATCGTGCTGGTGGTGTGGGAGCTGGTGACCCGGGCGATCGGGGACACCGATTTCCCGCCGCCCACGACGATCGTCACCCGCATGTACGAGCTGTGGTTCTCCGGCCCGGTGAGCCGGGTGTTCCTCACCGACGACGCGATCGCCAACATCCTGCCCAGCCTCGGCCGCATGTTCGGCGGCTGGATCCTGGCCGCGGTGATCGGGATCGCGGTGGGGATGCTGCTCGGGCGCTCGCGCGCGGCGACCGACTACGTGGACCCGCTGATCGAGTTCGGCCGGGCGCTGCCGCCGCCGCTGCTGATCCCGGTGTTCCTCGTGGTCACGGCCGGGCTGTCGTCCGAGGCCGTGAGCGGGGTGCTGATCACCCAGCTCTCGACGATCGTGTTCGGCGTGATCTGGCCGGTGCTGCTCAACTCCATCGACGGGGTCAGGGCGGTGGATCGCACGTACACGGAGACGGCGCGGGTCTTCAACCTGACGAAGGCGCAGTACGTACGCGTGGTGCTGCTGCCCGCCGCCTCGCCGAAGATCTTCGCCGGGCTGCGGCTGAGCCTGTCGCTGGCCCTGATCATGATGGTGATCAGCGAGCTGCTCGGCGGCAGCGACGGCGTCGGCTACCAGCTCCTCCAGGCGCAGCGCAGCTTCGACGGCGCGGGCGTGTGGGCGGCGATCGCGCTGCTCGGCATCCTCGGCTACGTCGTGAACTCCCTGTTCGTGCTGGCCGAGCGGCGCGTGCTCGTCTGGCACCGGCAGGCCACCCGCAACCCGTGATCTCCTCTGGAAGGACACATGCCGCATTCCGATGACCTCCTGTGGGGAGCCGTAGGAGACATCTCCCGCTTCGCGGCCCTGCTGACCATGGCCGAGCTGGGCCTGGCCGACCACCTCGCGCACGGCCCCCTCAGCAGCGCCGAGCTGGCCGAGCGCGCCGGGGCGCACGCCCCCTCGCTGCGCCGGGTCCTGCGCGAGCTGGCCGGCGTGGGCGTGGTCAAGGTGGCAGGCCCGGACGTGTACGACCTGACCGAGAAGGGCACGGCCCTGCGCTCGGACGTGCCCGACTCGGTCCGCTCCTCGATCCGCATGCTCGGCGAGGAGAGCTTCTGGTACGCCATGGGCATGCTGCCCGCCACCGTGCGCGACGGCGACTCGGCGTTCATGAAGCGCTACGGCCCCCTCTACAACCACCTCGCCAGGAACCCGGACGTCAGCCGGCTGTTCGACGACTACATGACCGCCCGGGCCATCCCCTTCACCGAGGGCCTGGCCAAGCGGTACGACTTCCCCGCCACCGCGACGATGGTGGACGTGGCCGGCGGCAAGGGCCACATCCTGGCCACGGTCCTGCACGCCAACCCGCAGATGCGCGGCATCCTGTTCGACCTCGACCACGTGAGCGGGCACGCCAGGCAGACGCTGGAGGCCGAGGGCCTGACCGGCCGGGCGGAGGTCGTGGCCGGCGACATGTTCGCCGGGGTCCCGGCGGGCGGCGACATCTATTTGCTGGCCAGCGTCCTGCACAACTGGGACGATGACGACGCGGTCAAGATTCTGCGTAACGTCCGCGAGGCGATGAACCCCGACGGGCGCGTCCTCATCCTTGAGGTGGTGCTCCCCGACAGTGAGGAGCCGCACCTCGGCAAGGACATTGACATGCGGATGCTGGCGATCTTCAATGGCGGCACCGAGCGCAGCCGCGAGGAGTACGCCGCCGTGCTCGACCAGGCGGGGCTGGCGCTCAGCGACGTCGTCGAACTCGGCTCAGGCGCCAACCTCATCGAGGCCAGGCGCCGCTGACCTTTCTCCAGCCTCCGCCGGACCACCGGACTCAGAAAGGCAGTCGCGATGCAACTGGCCAGGATCGTAGTCGCGGGCATGGCAGTGGCGCTGGCACTCAGCGCGTGCGGAGGCGGAGGCGGAGGCGGGCAGGGGCAGACGGGCACGGGCGGCACCACGTCCGCCGGGGGGCTGGAGAAGAGCGAGCTCCTGGTCGGCGTGGTGCCGGTCCCGTCCTCGGCGTCGCTGTTCATCGCCGAGAAACGGGGCTTGTTCAAAGAAGAGGGCCTGACGGTCAAGACCGAGATCATCCAGGCGCCGACGGCCGTCATGCCGAAGATCGTCAACGGCAGCATGGACGCGTTCATGACGAGCTACGTCGTGCTCATGACCATCAACGACTCGGGCGCGGCCAAGCTGAAGCTGTTCCAGCACACGATGGGCGGCGCGCCGAACGTCTCCGCCGTGGTCGTGGCCAAGGGCTCGCCGATCAAGACGGTCGCCGACCTCAAGGGCAAGACGGTCGCGGTCAACGTGCTCAAGGCGCTCGGGCAGACCGTGACCAACGCCCACCTCCAGGCCGCCGGGGTCAAGCCGGAAGAGGTCAAGTTCGTCCCCGTGTCGTTCGCCGACCAGCTCGGGGCGCTGTCCACGGGCAAGGTGGACGCGGCGTGGCTGGTGGAGCCGTTCCTCAGCGCGGCCAAGAAGAGCGGCGCCACCCAGATCGTCGACACCACCAGCGGCGTCACCGCGGGCGTGCCGATCGACGGGTGGGGCGTCACCGAGCAGTGGCTGACCAAGTACCCGAAGACGGCCGCGGCCTTCCACCGGGCGCTGGCCAAGGCCCAGCAGATCGCCGGCGCCGACCGTAAGGCCATCGACGAGGTCGTGCCGACGTACACGCAGATCCCCGCCGACACGGCGGCGGCGATGACGCTCGGGACGTTCACGATGGAGCCCGACCGGGCCAGCGTGCAGAAGCTGGCCGACCTCATGTACGGCTACGGCTACCTGAAGAACAAGGTGGACGTGGGCGGGCTCTTCGCGTCGGTCGGCTGATGTTCCGTCGTCGAACCGGGCGCGGCGCCGTCAGCGCCGGGCCCCGGCGGGGCGTGCTCGGCCTCGTCGGGGTGCTGGGGTTTCTGGCCGCCGCCGAGGTGGCCGGGCGGACGGGGCTGATCCCGGACTTCCTGCCGTACGTCTCGCACGTGCTCGCCACGGCGGCCACGCTGCCGCTGGACGCGCAGTTCAGGGCCGACGTGCTGGCCACGCTCGGCCCGTGCCTGGCCGGGCTGGCGATCGCGATCGCCGTCGCCGTCCCGGCGGGGCTGCTGTTCGGGACGGTGCCGTTCATGGAACGCTCGGCGCGGCCGCTGGTGGAGTTCCTGCGGCCGATCCCGTCGGTGGCGCTGATCCCCCTGGCGGTCTTCCTCTTCCCGGAGGGGCACGACGCCAAGACCGCGCTGGTCGTCTACACCTGCTCGTGGCCGCTGCTCATCAACACGATGTACGGCCTGAGCGACGTCGACCCGCTCGCCAAGGAGACGCTGCGCAGCTTCGGCTTCGGCCCCCTCGCGGTGGCGCTGCGGGTGAGCCTGCCGAGCGCGGCGCCGTTCATCGCGACGGGCGTGCGGATCGCGGTGGCGGTCACCCTGATCGTGGCCGTGAGCGTGGAGCTGCTCGCGCCGGGCGGCGGCGGCATCGGGGCGTTCCAGTCGCTGGCGGGCAGCGCCAACCGGCTCGACCGGGTGCTGGCCGCCACAGTGTGGGCGGGTGTGCTCGGGCTGGCGGCGAACCTGCTGTTCACGGCCGGTGAGCGGCGGCTGTTCCGCTGGCATCACGCGCGGACGGGGGCAGGCACGTGAGCGTCCTGCGGCGGGTGGCGTGGTACTGGCTGCTGCCGGTGGCGGTCGCGGCCTGGGAGCTGGTCACGCGGGCGGCCCAGGCCACGTACTTCCCGCCGCCGTCGCAGATTGTGGCGCGGCTGCGCGAGCTGTGGTTCTCCGGGCCGCCGTCGCGGGCGTTCCTCACCGACGAGGCGGTGGCGGACCTGGTGCCGAGCCTGTCCAGGCTGTTCACCGGATGGTCGATCGCGTGCGCGGCCGGGGTGCTGCTCGGGGTCGTGCTCGGGCGCTCGTCCTGGCTGTCGGGGCTGGTGGAGCCGCTGGTGCACTTCGGCCGCTCGGTCCCGCCCGCCGCGCTGCTGCCGGTGTTCCTGGTGCTGTTCAAGGTGGGCACGCCGATGCAGCTCGCGTCCATCGTGTACGGCGTCGTCTGGCCCGTGCTGATCAACAGCATGGACGGCGCCCGCCACGTCGACCGCCAGTACATCGAGACGGGCGCCGTCTACCGGCTGAGCCGGTGGCAGCGGCTGACCAGGATCATCCTGCCGGCCGCGGCCCCGAAGATCTTCGCGGGGCTGCGGCTGAGCGTGTCGCTGGCGCTGATCATGATGGTCATCTCGGAGCTGGTGGGCAGCAGCGAGGGCATCGGGCACCGCATGCTGGAGGCGCAGAGCCAGTTCGACATCCCGGCCATGTGGGCGGGGATCGTGCTGCTGGGGCTGCTGGGCATCGGGCTGAACGCGGCGTTCCTGGGCGTCGAGCGGGCGGTGCTGGGCTGGCACACGAGCGCCCGCACCGGGGACGCCTAGCCGGCGGAGCCGGACAACCGGGCGATGGCGGCCACCTGCCTCGCCCGGAGCTCCGCGCGATCGGGCACCCCTTTCGCGGGGCGTTCGACGTCGTGGCGGGCGTACTCCTCCGCCCACAGGCCGGTCTTGACCCGGCTGAGCAGGTTGGCCAGGCCGGGCCGCAGCCGGGCGCGGCGCAGCGCGGCGAGGTCCAGCTCCGCCGCGGCGACCAGCGTCTCGCCCGGCCCGGCCTGCGCCAGCGCCCGCCCCTCGTGGTCGATCACCTCCGAGCCGCCGTTGGTGGAGTCGCCGGGGATGGGCAGGCCGGTCAGGCCGCCGCTGTTGGCCGACACCACGAAAGCCAGGTTCTCCACGGCGCGGGCGCGGCGGGCCACGGCCTTGGGGGTGAGCGCCGGGGACGACGCCTCCGACGTCGGGTTGCACAGCACCTCGGCGCCACGCAACGCCAGCGCGCGGGCCAGCTCCGGCACGAGGATCTCCTCCGAGGCGACCGCGGCGAGGTTGCCGATCTCGGTGCGGGCCACGGGCAGCACGCCGTCGATGCCGTAGATCTCCAGGTAGCGCTCCCACACGTCGTACGGCGTGGGCGAGAACAGCGAGTGCAGCCTGCGGTAGCGCAGCACGGCCTCACCCGACGGGGCGAGGATCACCGTGGCCTGGAAGAACAGGTCGGGGAAGTGCTCGTCGCGCTCGTAGGCGTTGACGCACAGGAACACGTCGTGGTCGGCGGCGACGGCGCCGAGCGCACGGTACTCGGGGCCGCCGGGGTCGATCGCCGCCCGGTCCCGCCACTCCTCGACGCCCTCCCTCAGCGGAAACCCGGTCAGCACGTACTCGGGCAGCACGACCAGCCGCAGCTCGGGCCCGAGCCACGCCTTCGAGCCGGCCACCCGCTCCCCGATCCGGTCGATCGCGGCCCCGATCCCCGCCCCCACCCGGGTCTCCAGCTGCAGGGCCAGCGCGGTGTACGCGGTCACCCGATCCGCCGCTCGTCGATGAGGGTCCGGCGCACGCACACGCCGTCGCGCAGCCACTGCCACACGCGGCTGCGCGAGTTGCCGTCCTCGCTGAGCACGATCAGCTCGAACAGGCGCAGGTCCTGCCCCTTGTACTGCCAGGTCAGGTAGATGGTGCTGTCGTCCAGCTCCCAGAACTCGCCCTTGAGCCGCTCGGTGTCGAACGCGCACCGGCCGCCCCCGAGGTAGGTGCCGGGGAACTCGTGCACCTCCGAGCGCCCGTCGTCCCACGTGTAGCGGTTGGACTGGTGGTAGACGGCGTCGCCGCGGATCTCGCAGGTCATCCGTACGCGGTGCCGGTCGATCGGCTCCCCGCCGGGGCCGACATGGCGGTACTCGCCCTCCCATTCGCCCTCGTGCCTGGCCAGCAGCGGCATCTCCGCGCGCAGTCCCACGTCGGCTACTCCTTCGTGCTGTGCCACCAGGGGTCGGCGGCGCCGGATCGGTTGATGAGGAAGGCCCTGCGGCGCAGGAACCTGCCCATGGAGGCGGCGCCCATGCGGGAGCCGCCGAGGCCCGAAAGGCGGAAGGCGTTCTTCTCGCCCTCGTGCACGAGCGCGGTCAGCCCGGCGTCGTTGACGCTCACCGCGCCGGCCTGGAGGCGGGCCGCGACGGCGCGGGCCTGCTCCTCATCGGCGGCGAAGACCGCCGCCGACAGGCCGTAGACGGAGTCGTTGGCCAGCGCCACCGCCTCGTCAGGGCCGGACACCGCCATGACCGGCAGCACCGGACCGAACGTCTCCTCCGTCATGACCAGCATGCCGTGATCGACGCCGGACAGCACGGTCGGCCGGCACCAGTGGCCGCCGCCGTGCCGCTCGATGGCGCCGCCGGTGTGCACGGTCGCGCCCTTGGCCACGGCGTCGGCCAGGTGGGCGGCGATCACGTCCTCCTGGCCGGGCTTGATGAGGGGGCCGATCGGGCCGCCCTCGCAGGTCAGGCCCACCTGGGCGGCCTTGGCCACGAGCCGGTCGAGGAAGTCGTCGTGCGCCTCGCGGGCCACGTAGACGCGCTCGATGGACTGGCAGGACTGCCCGGCGTTCGCGGTGCCGCCCCACAGGACGGCCGACGCGGCACGGTCGAGGTCGGCGCCCGCCAGCACGATCGCCGGGTCCTTGCCGCCCAGCTCCAGGAACGCCGGCACGAACGCGCGCGCCGCCGCCGTCGCCACCCGCCGCCCCGTGGCCACGCTGCCGGTGAACACGACCGCGTCCACCAGGTCCACGAGCGCCGCGCCGGTCGCCCCGTCGCCCTCGACGACCCGCAGCGGCAGCTCGTCGGGGACCAGCCGCATCAGCGGCTCGATGAAGCGGGGCGTCACCTCGCTCGGCTTGACCAGCACCGTGCAGCCCGCGGCCAGCGCGGGCACGGCGTCGATGAGGCCGAGCAGGAGCGGCAGGTTCCACGGGGTGATCACCCCCACCAGCTCGTACGGCACCGCGTCCCCCGCCACGACCACCCCCGGCACGGACGCGGGGAACTCGGCGGGCGGGGCGAGCAGCGCGGGCGCCTGGCGTACCCACCGCTCGATCAGCGCGGCCACGAGCCGGCGCTCCAGCAGCGACTCCCCCACCCGGCCGGTGTCGGCCACCAGGGCAGCGAGGAGATCGTCGTCGTCGGCCAGCGCGGCGCCGAACCGGGACAAAACCGCACCCCGATCGGCGTTGCTCCAGGTGGCGGCCCGCGCGCGCAGCCCGGCCGCGGCGGCGGCCAGCCGGTCGGGCGGGATCGGGGCGAGGGCTCTGTCGGGCTGACCGGTGATCGGGTTCCTCACGTTCATGCGTGCGGGCTCCTGCGATGCTCGGCGGGAGCCATTGTGATCATGTGATCGGCCCCGCGTCAACGCACCCCGGGGACTCGCCGCGGATCAGCCGCCCCAGCCGGGCACGGCCATCCGGACCGTCAGCGCGTGCTCGACGAGCTGGATCAGCGCGTTCTTGACCGAGTCCTTCTTGCGGGCGTCGAGCCGCACCATCGGGATGTGCGGCGCCAGCGTCAGGGCGTCGCGCACCTCGGTGTCGCTGTGCGGATACTGTCCGTCCCAGCCGTTGATGCCCACCACGAACGGCAGCTGCGCCTCTTCGAAGTAGTCGATCGCCGGGAAGCTGTCGGCCAGGCGACGCGTGTCGACCAGCACGACCGCGCCGATGGCCCCGCGCACCAGGTCGTCCCACATGAACCAGAACCGGTGCTGCCCGGGCGTGCCGAACAGGTACAGGATCAGGTCGCGGTCGAGGGAGACCCGGCCGAAGTCCATGGCGACGGTGGTGGTCGACTTCAGCGGTGTCATGCCCAGGTCGTCGATCCCGGCGGAGGCGTCCGTCATGACGGCCTCCGTCGTCAACGGCATGATCTCCGACACCGCTCCCACGAACGTCGTCTTGCCCACCCCGAACCCTCCAGCCACCACGATCTTCGTCGAGGTGAGGCCGGGGCTAGAGCCTGCGAAGTCCACTGAGCACCCTTTCGAGCAGATTGACGTCCGGCCTGCCGGCGTCCAGCTGTGGCTGATGCACGCGGACCAGACCTTCGGCGGCCATGTCAGCGATCAGCACGCGGACCACGCCGAGCGGGATCCGTAGCAGGGCCGACACCTCTGCCACGGACCGGACCTGCCGGCACAGTTGACTGATCGCCTGGTACTCCGGCGTGATGTGGGAGAACTCCCGCTGCTCGGCGGTCGCCGAGGACACCAGGGCCTCCATCGCCAGCTTGACCCGCGGCGCCGTCCGTCCACCTGTCACAGCGTACGGGCGGACGGGCGAAGCGGGGTCGGGAGTCAGCTGCGACTGGGGCTGTGGCTGAGGCGGAGGGGCCCAACCGCCGCTGTTCCATCTCGGGTCTGTCACGTACATCACCTGGTCTGGCTGGCGCGCAGCTCGGCGCGCACAGCCGGAGTCAGCACCTGACCGGCGCGGTCCACCATCAGCGTCATCTGGTACGCCACCAGACCCATGTCACAGTCCGGCGCCGCCAGCACCGCCAGGCAGGAGCCATCGCTGATCGACATGATCAACATCAGGCCGCGCTGCATCTCCACGATCGTCTGATTGACCGCACCACCCTCGAACACCCTGGCCGCGCCCTGGGTCAGGGAGACCAGACCCGACGCGATCGCGGCGAGCTGATCGGCCCGATCGGCCGGAAAACCCGCCGACGCCGCCAGCGGCAACCCGTCGGACGAGACGACCACCGCGTGCGCCACGCCCGGGACCGTGCTGACGAAGTCCGTGATCAGCCAGTCGACGCCGCGTGCCGCGTGGCTGAGGTCGTTCATGCGCCCTCCTCTCTCTCACTCTGCTTCGGGCCCGCCGGCGGGAGCGCCCGGCCCTCGCTGATGTCGTCGCGTGCCGCGCGGAAGCCCTGCTGGAAGCTGGACAGCCGGTTGCGCACCCGATCCGGGGAGACCGACGGCAGCGGGATCACGCCCTGCGGGGAGGCCGCGGTGTCCGCCGAGCCGGGCACCAGGTTGGCCTTGGGCACCCGCTTGGGCAGCCCGGCCGCCGTCGCGCCGTCGCGTACCGGTTCCACCACTGCCTCCGCCGCGCTCCAGCCCGCGTCCGCTTTCGAGGAGCCCCAGCTCGCGCCGTTCGTGTCGCGGCCGAACCAGGCGGACTCGACGGCGGCGAAGATCGGCAGGTAGTCGTCGCCGGCGGACGCGGGCGGTGCCGCCGGCATGGGGTCGGTGCCGGGCTCGGGCTCGGAGTCCTGCAAGCCGAAGCCCGGCCGTTGTGGCGGGTTGGTGTCCTGGCTCCAGCCGCCCGGGGGCGGTGCGGGCACGGGCCGCCGGGGCAGGCTCCGGTCGCCGTTCTGGACGGAGCCGCGGGGCGGCGTCCAGATGTCGCCGCTCTGGAAGCCGGTGCGCGGCTCGGCCGGCCACGCGGAGGGGTCGGGCTGCCACGGGTCGGGCTGCCAGGGGCCGCCCCAGTTGCCGCCGCCTTCGGGGTTCGACGGGAACGACGGGTGCCCGGGGCCCATCTGGAACGTGGGCTGCGGCCAGTCGGTGGCCGGCGGGGCGGGATGCGGCCCGGCGTACGGCTCGCCGCCTGATTCCCCTGCCCCCGCTCCCGCTCCCGCTCCCGCGAAGGCCGGTGGCTGGTCGCCGGAGAACGGCGGTGGCTGGTTGCCCGAGAAGGACGGCGGCTGGTTGCCGGAGAACGACGGCATCCCGGCGAAGGCCGGAGCCTGGGAGCCCAGCATGTTCTCCGGGATCAGCACCATCGCGGTCAGGCCGCCGGAACTGTGCGGGCGGAGCTGGACGCGGATGCCGTGCCGGTGCGCCAGCCTGGCCACCACGAACAGGCCCATCCGCCGCGAGACGGACACGTCCACGCTGGGCGCCTCGGTCAGCCGCTCGTTGGACTGGACCAGCTCCTCCTGGGTCATGCCGATGCCGGAGTCGGTGATCGACAGCATCACGCCGCCGCCGTCGATCCGGCTGCCGGACACCGTCACCCTGGTCTCGCGCGGCGAGAACGACAGCGCGTTCTCCACCAGCTCGGCCAGCAGGTGGATGACGTCGTTGACGGCCTGCCCGGCGACCGACACGCCGTCGGGCACCTGGAGCACGACCCGCTCGTAGCTCTCGACCTCCGACAGCGAGGCCCTGGCCACGTCGACGAGCTTGACGGGCTGGCTCCACCGGCGGGGCGGGTCCTGGCCGGCCAGCACGAGCAGGTTCTCGCTGTTGCGGCGCATGCGGGTGGCGAGGTGGTCGAGCTTGAACAGGTTGCCCAGTCGCTGCTCGTCCTGCTCGCCCTGCTCCAGGCCGTCGATCAGGGTGATCTGCCGCTCCACCAGCGTCTGGCTGCGCCGCGACAGGTTCACGAACATCGCGTTGACGTTGGACCGCAGCCGCGACTCCTCACCCGCCAGCCGGACCGCCTCGCGGTGCACCTCGTCGAAGGCCCGCGCGACCTCGCCGATCTCGTCGTGAGTGTCCACGCCTATCGGCACGACGGGGCCGACGCTGCCGTCACCGCTCTCGCGCAGCTGCCGCACGGTCTCCGGCAGGCGCTGCCCGGCGATGTCGAGCGCCTCGCGGCGCAGCCGGCGCAGCGGTCTGATAAGCGAGCGGGCGATGAGCGAGATGATCGCGAGCACCACGATCAGCAGGAGCAGGATGAGGACGCCGGAGATCAGCGCCGAGCGGTTGGCCCCCTCCTCCAGCGCTCGGGCGCGCAGGATGACGGAGGAGGACAGCTCCTTCTCCACGGTCCGCAGCGCGTCGATCTTGCCGGTGCTGACCTCGAACCAGGTGGCCACGTCCCGGTCGGGCCGCACGCCGATGCTCAGCTCCTTGCCCTCGGACGCCTGCGCCATGGCACGCAGCCGGAACAGGTCGGTCTGGTCGACGTCGCGGCCCACGACGGTGTTGCGGTAGAGCTCGAGCTGGTCGAGATTGGCGAGGACGCCGAACAGCGTCTCCTCGCTCTCCTCGCGCGACTTGGCGTCGGTGAGCGCGTCGAGCTCGCCGCTGTCGAAGCCCTTCTTGTCCAGCGCGCTGGCCAGGATGCCGCGCTGCTTGGACGCCTGCTCCTTGGCCCGCGAGATGGCGGACATGGCGCTGGCGCTGTCGGCCACCTGGTCGTCCACCGCGACCTGGCCGACCTGGTCGTGGAACTGCAGCAGCCGCGCGATGATCTGCGAGTACTTCTCGATCATCGGCAGCGGCTGGATCTTGCCCTTGACGGCCGTCTCGCGCAGCGTCGGCACCTCTTCGAGCCGGCGCAGCACCGGGCGCACGGCCTCGGCGTGGGTGTCGGTGAGCGCGAGCGCGCGCTGCTTGGCGCCCTCGATGAGGCTGTTCACCTCGTTGTGGGTGGTGTTGAGCTGCGCCTCGCGGTCCTTCGGCCGGCCCTGGGCGATGTAGAGGGCGGTCTCGTCGCGTTCGAAGGCCAGCTCGTGGGTGACGGCTCCGAGCTGCTCGCTGAGCTCGGCGACCTCTCTGAGGGTCTGGTACGTGTTGGCGTCGCTGAGTGAGGTGACGACGCTCAGCCCGCCCAGGCCCACGGCGACGGCCGTCGGGACGACGATCAGCGCGACGAGGCGCGATCGTACATGCCAGTTGCCCAATCCGAATCTCTTCGATGGCGGATCGGACGGCCGTCGCTTCTGATGGCCGTGCGGCTCGCGGTCAGCGGAAGCTTCAGCGCTCTGCGTTCTCACTTGCCTTCGCAACCTCTCGCCCTTGGGGGGATTTCTCGGGGACATGCGCGGTTTCACGTAGGGCAATTGCGTTCCGTCGAGATAAGCGCCATTTGAGCACACGAGTCGACCATGGCCAACCACTACTAGTGCCTTGATGAGGTGTTTATCCCTAGATGTCCAGAAAATCTGGCGGAATCGGTAAATGGCCTTCTACCAGCGGATATGCGGCAAGGATTGATCGTTCCGCGAGCCCCATCCTGACTCGCAGAAAAGATCGGGTGAACACCACGCCAGTAACCGCGGTCCCGCCAGTCACCTCCTTTCCCAAACCGGACAAACGCCAACTTTCTTACGGTCGTCAAATTTTCACGATATAGCGGCAATCGGACATTGCAACCACAAGTGTTATCTTCGCGATAATGACCACCTATTAGGTGCTACGGTCAATCCCTGTTGTGCGTCAGGCACACAGCCCCCGGGAGCAGAAGCCACCCGGTCCCCCCCTGGCTCCATCTGAAGGGAGTCCCTGACATGAGGCTTGGCCGTTCCGCCAGAGCCGCCATCATCGGGTTCGCTTTGACACTCGGCGCCGTGGCGTGCAGCACGGGCACCGAAACCACCGCCAGCGCCCCGCCCTCCGCCTCCGCCGGCGGCGGCCTGGAGAAGACGAAGCTCAAAGTCGCGACCCTGCCCGCCATCGACAGTGCCGCCATCTACGTCGCCATCGACCAGGGCCTGTTCAAGCAGGAGGGCCTCGACGTGACGCCCGAGGTCGTCCAGGCCGCGCCCGAGGCCATCCCCATGCTGGTGAAGGGCGAGATCGACGCCATGTTCGGCAACTACGTGTCGATGTTCGCCGCCCACGACAAGCAGGCGCTGAAGCTGCGCATCCTGGCCGAGGGCTCTCGCGCAGCCCCCGACTCGCTGAGCATCATGGCCCTGCCCACCTCGCCCATCAAGACGCCCAAGGACCTGGAAGGCAAGACGATCAACGTCAACGTCCTGCACAACTTCCAGGAGCTCGCGCTCACGCAGGTGCTCAAGGCCAACAACGTCGACCCCGCGACCATCAAGTACGTCCAGGTGACGTTCCAGAACATCATGCCCTCGTGGAAGGGCGGCCAGATCGACGCCGCCTACCTCGGCGAGCCCATGGTCACCGCCGCCACCTCCACCATGGGAGCCCGCAAGATCCTCGACCCCGCCTCCGGCCCCGCCGCGGAGTTCCCCATCTCCGGCTACGTCAGCAGCCAGGAGTGGTACGACAAGAACCCGAAGACGGCGGCCGCCTTCCAGCGCGCCATCCACAACGCGGCCAAGCTCATGGAGAACAACCGCGAGGTGGTGGCCAAGGTGCTGCCGAACTTCACCCAGATCGACGCCGCCACCGCGGCCACCGTGACCTTCCCGTACTTCTCCAGCAGCGACAACCCGGTCCGGCTGCAACGGGTCGCCGACTGGATGTGGGAAGCCAAGTGGCTCTCGAAGCAGATTGACGTCAAGTCGCTCATGTCGCCCACCACGTCCGGGTGAGCACTCAGACCCTGCCCCGTCCCCGCCCGGCGGCGTCCTCCCGCTGGTACCGCCGGGCGGCCGGGGCCCTCGCCTTCGCCGCCCTGATCGAGCTGGTCAGCAGGACCGGGCTGGCCGACCGCGAGTTCCTGCCGCCCGCCTCCGAGATCGTCGGCCGGGCCGTCGCGCTGCTGCTCGACCCGGCCTTCCGCGCGCACGCCCTGACCAGCCTGCTCGCGTGGGCGATCGGCTTGTGCGTCGCGGCCCTGCTCGCCGTGCCGCTCGGCCTGCTGCTCGGCAGCGTGCCGGTCATCGACGCGGCCACGCGCTCCGTCGTGGAGTTCCTGCGGCCGATCCCGTCCGTGGCGCTGATCCCGCTGGTCGCGCTCGTGATCGGCACCGGCCTGCAGCACCGGATCACGCTCGTCGTCTACGCCTCGCTGTGGCCCATCCTCTACAACACGATGTACGGCCTGCGCGGCGTCGACCCCCTGGCCAAGGAGTCCCTGCGCGCCTACGGCTTCGGCCCCCTCGCGGTGCTGCTGCGCGTCTCGCTGCCGTCGGCCACGCCGTTCATCACCACCGGCTTCCGGCTGGCCGCCGGCGTGGCGCTCATCCTCACCGTCAGCACGGAGATCGTGGCCGGCCGCGGCGAGGGCATCGGCGTGTTCATCTTCTTCGCCGGCATCGCCGTGCCCGCGCGCATGACCGACATCCTGGCCGGGGTGTTCTGGGTGGGGCTGTTCGGCGTCGCGGTGAACGCGCTGCTGGTGGCCGTGGAACGGCGGGCGTTCCGCTGGCACCACGCCCGGCTCGGGGAGCGGTCATGAGGCCGGCGTTGCGCCGGCACCACGCCGGGCTCGGGGAGCGGTCATGAGGGGGCGCGGCATGCGGGCCGCCGTCTTCCGGACGCTGGTGCTGGTCGTGCTCGTGCTGCTCTGGGAGGCCGCCACCCGGCTCGCGGCCAGCGCGTTCTTCCCGCCGCCCAGCACGATCGTGACCCGCATGCACGCCATGTGGTTCTCCGGCCCGGCCGGCCAGGGGTTCCTCACCGACCTGGCCGTCGCGAACATCCTGCCGAGCCTCGGCCGGATGGCGCTCGGGTTCGCCGGGGGCGCGCTGGCCGGGGTCGTGCTCGGGCTCGCGGTCGGGCTGTCGGCGCGAGCGTACGACTACCTCGACGGCGTGCTGCAGTTCCTGCGCGCCATCCCGCCGCCCGCGCTGGTGACCGTCTTCCTGGTGGTGTTCGGGTTCGGGCTGCGGATGCAGCTCGCGTTCATCATGTTCAGCATCGTGTGGCCGGTGCTGCTCAACACCGCCGACGGGGCCCGCTCCGTCGAGCCGCTGCACCTGGACACGTGCCAGGCGTTCCGGCTGTCGCGCGCCGAGCGGCTGCTGCGGGTCGTGCTGCCCTCCGCGCTGCCCAAGATGTTCGCCGGGCTGCGGCTGGCCCTGTCGCTGTCCCTGATCGTCATGGTCTTCTCCGAGCTGCTGCCCGGCACCACCAACGGCATCGGCTTCCAGCTCACCGACGCGTACGCGACCTTCGACCTGCCCGCCATGTGGGCCGGCATCGTGCTGCTCGGCATCCTGGGCTACCTGCTCAACGAGCTGTTCCTGATCGCCGAGCGCCGCGTGCTCGGCTGGCACCACGCCGCCCAGCAACTCGTCGATTAGAGTCACCCCGGGGACGGCATCGCATCCGGGGGCATGACCATGAGGACGATGATCGTGGGCGGTGGCATCGGGGGGCTCAGCACGGCGCTGAGCCTGCACGCCGCCGGTCTTGACTGCGTGGTGATCGAGGCGGCCCGCACGCTGCGGCCGCTCGGCGTGGGCATCAACGTGCAGCCGCACGCCGTACGCGAGCTGACCGAGCTCGGGCTCGGCCCCGCGCTGGCGGAGCTGGGCGTGGAGACGACGTTCATGTCGGTGGCCGACCGGCACGGCAACATCATCATGGCGCTGCCCCGGGGGCGGTCGGCCGGCTACCGGTGGCCCCAATACAGCGTGCACCGGGGCGAGCTGCAGATGTTGCTCCTCGCGGCGGTCGAGCGGCGTATCGGGCCCGTGCGCACCGGCGTCCGGTTCGAGGGCTTCGAGCAAGACGGCGACGGCGTGCTCGTCACGCTCCGTCAGGACGGGCGGGTGTCGCGGGAACGGGTGGACGTGCTGGTCGGGGCCGACGGCGTGCAGTCGTCCGTACGCGCCCGGCTGCACGACCCGGCCGGCGACCTGCTGCGGTGGGGCGGCATCAGGATGTGGCGCGGGATCGGCGAGAGCGACCAGGTGCTCGACGGGGCCACCGTGCTGGCCGGCGGCTCGAACTCCGCCGCGAAATTCGTCACTTATCACATCTCGGCGCGCAATCCGCGGCTGCTCAATTGGGTGGCCGAGGTAAAGGTGGCCGAGCCGGGCATCGTCGCCGACGCGGATTGGTCGCGCACCGGCAGCCACGCCGATGTCGCCCGGCATTTCGCATCGTGGAAGTACCCGCTCGTCGACATCCCGGCATTACTCGCCGCCACGAAGCGGATACTCGAATACCCGATGGTCGACCGCGACCCGCTGCCCCGCTGGGGCGAGGGCCGCGTCACCCTCCTCGGCGACGCCGCCCACCCCATGTACCCCATCGGCTCCAACGGCGGCTCCCAGGCCGTGCTCGACGCCCGGTTCCTGGCCCGCTGCCTGGCCACCCACGACGACCCGGCGGCGGCGCTGGCCGCGTACGAGGCGGAGCGGCGCCCGCCCACGTCGGCGCTGGTGCTCGCGCACCGCTCGCTGCCCATCGAGAAGACGATCGGCCTGGTCGCCGAGCGGGCGCCCGACGGGTTCCGCCACGTCAGCGACGTGCTCACCGCCGAGGAGCTGGCCGCCATGGAGGCCGCCCAGCGCGGCATCTCCGACGCCGACGTGCGGGCGCTGAACGAAAGGGAGTCGTGGAGTGTTTGAGCCTGTGGCTCCCATGACAGGCCCGATCGTGCGAGAGTAAGATCGCGCCAGATTAGGTTTACCTGACTGACATGTCCAGCATTTACCGCTCCGCTAGAGTCAATTCCGACTCTCAAAGAGTTGCCCGTGCTGACCGCGGTCTCGCCCCCTAGGAATTCCATTGCTCGAGATAGACAACCTTTCCCATGTGTACGGCGGCGGTACTCCCAACGCGCACCACGCCATCGAAGGACTCAACCTGAGCGTCGCCGCGGGCGAGCTGCTCTGCATCGTGGGGCCCTCGGGCTGCGGGAAGTCGACGCTGCTCCGCTCCATCGCCGGCCTCATCCAGCCGACGGGCGGGCAGGTCAGGGTGGAGGGCAACCTCGTCCGCCAGACGCCGGACAACCTCGCCGTGGTCTTCCAGGACTACAGCCGCTCCCTGTTCCCCTGGATGTCGGTCGCCGACAACGTCGCGCTGCCGCTGCGCCGCAAGAACATGGACAAGAAGCAGCGCCGCGAGGCCGCCGCCGAGGCACTGGAATCCGTGGGCCTGGCCGGCGCGGGCCGCAAGTACCCGTTCCAGCTGTCCGGCGGCATGCAGCAGCGGGTCGCGATCGCGCGGGCCCTGGCCTACCGGCCGACGCTGCTGCTCATGGACGAGCCGTTCGGCTCCGTCGACGCGCAGACCAGGGAAGACCTGGAGGACCTCGTCCTCAAGGTGCGCGGCCACCACCAGATGACGATCGTGCTCATCACCCACGACATCGACGAGAGCGTCTACGTCGGCGACCGCGTGGTCGTGCTGTCGAAGGCGCCCGCGCACGTGGTGGGCGACCTGAAGGTGGACCTGCCCGCGCCCCGCGACCAGATCTCCACCCGCGAGCACCCCGACTTCGTGCACCTGCGCGCCGAGGTCGGCCGCCTCGTCCGCGGCCACGCCACCGTGTAACGCCCCTCGCGTACGCTGGGGTGCCCTCGCGTACGCTGGGGTGATGGAGGATGTCTTAGCGGGCCTCGGCTGCACCTGGACCTTCAGGTCGGAGACGCTGACCATCACCCCGGGGCAGCGCGGCACGCCCCGGCTCGTCGCCGCGCTCGGCGAACGCGTCGTCCCCTACGCGGCCCTCGCCGACGTCACGCTCACCCGGGGCCGGCGCCGCACCATGGTGCTGCGCGTGGTGCCCCGTCAGGGCGCCGATCCGGTGCTGACCGCCGCGGCCGGGCAGCTCAAGGCGTCCGCCGACCCGTTCCGGCTGGTCCTGCCCGCCGCCAAGGAGACGCTCGCCGACTACTACGCCGACGAGCTGCGCGCCGCCCTGACCGGACGCGACCCCGCCGACCGCTTCCTCATCGCCGCTCCCCCGGTGCCGCGCGCCTTCAAGGGCTGGGACGGCGCCGCCTCCTTCGACGGCGACGCCGTCACCTTCACCTGGTTCTGGTCCGGGGCCTCCGCCGCCAAGTACGCGGCCGGCGACCAGCGCTACCGCGTCACTGACCTCGACGGCGTCCAGTGGCACGCCCCCGAGGGGGCCAGCGGCTCGCTCCGGCTGAAGCTGCGCGGGCGGCGCATGCCCTCCGACCCCACCAAGGATCCCGCCTCCGTCACCTTCAGCCTCGGCTGGGGAGCCACCCACCACTCGCTGCCGTTCGCCGCCGCCGTCCTGGCCGCCATCCCCTCCCCCGCCGCCCCCGCCCTTCCGCGCCGTCCGCAGGCTTCGGTGGATCGCGGGCTCCAGGTGGCCGAGCTGATCGCCAAGCTGGGCGAGCTGCGGGACGCGGGGGTGCTGTCGGAGGAGGAGTTCCAGGCCAAGAAGGCCGAGCTGCTGTCCCGCATCTGAGCGTGCCGCCCGGTGCTGGGTCGGCCGGATGGACGAGCCGGATCGGCCGTTCGGCCGAATCCCTGTGACGTCGTACGCGAGCAGCATGGTCGACCGTGAACCACGCACTGCTCGCGCTCCTCCTGACACTGCCCCCGGCACCCGCGCCCGCGCCGGCCTCCGCCTTCACGCCCTCGTTGCCCCCGCCCTCACCTCCGCCTCCGCGCCCGCCCTCACTTCTGGCTCCGCGCCCGCCTTCGCGTCCGCACTCACCCGCACCTCCGCGTCCGCCTTCGCGCCCGCCCCCACCCCCACCTCCGCGTCCGCCTCCGCACCCGTCCCCACCCCTACCTCCGCATCCGCCTCCGCGCCCGCCCTCATCCCCACCTCCGCGTCCGCCTTCACACCCCTGCCCATCTCCTGGCGGCCGTGTGGTGAGCGGCAGCAGGCCGAGTGCGGTTCCGTGGAGGTGCCGCTCGACTGGGACGCCCCGGCCGGCCGCACGATCAAGCTGTCCGTGGCGCGCCGCAAGGCCACCGGCGAGCGGATCGGCACGCTGTTCTTCAACCCGGGCGGCCCCGGCGGCCAGGCGGCGATGCTGGTACGCGACTACCCGCAGTACGCGGTCAGCGCCGAGTTGCTGCGCCGGTTCGACGTGGTCGGCATCGACCCGCGCGGGGTGGGCGAGAGCACGCCCGTCACGTGCGACCGCCCGGTCCACGATCCGTCCGTGACCCAGTTCCCGGAGACGAGGCCGGACTACCGTGAGCTGGTCGCGCACAACCGGGCCGTCGGCCTGAGCTGCCTCGCCGCCACCGGCCCGCTGCTGCGCGAGATCGACACCACGAGCGTGGCCCGCGACTTCGACGCCGTCCGAGCCGCCCTGGGCGAGCCGAAGATCAGCTTCCTGGGCAAGTCGTACGGCACCATGCTCGGCACCGAGTACGCCCGGCTGTTCCCCGGCCGGGTCCGCACGATGGCCCTCGACGGCGCGGTGGACCACAGCATGGATTCCAACCGGCTGGTCACCGACGCGGCGGTGGCGGTCGAGGACTCTTTCGCCCAGTTCGTCCGCTGGTGCGCCGGCACTACGGCATGCACGCTCCACGGCCGCGACGTCGCCCGGCTGTGGGACGACCTGCTGCTCAGAGCCGAACGCGAGCCCATCCCCGTCAAGGGCGGCCGCCCACTGACCGGCGAGGAGCTACGTTACGTCACCTACGTCTTCCTCAACCAGCTCCCCGAATACAGCAACGGCCTGGCCAACGCCCTCGTCCAGGCGGAGCAGGGGGACGCCCAGATCCTGGCGTCCATGCGCGCCTCGGCCCTGGACGACGCGGCGAGCACGTCGGCGTACCGGTCGATCCTGTGCCTGGACATCGAGCCCGGCGTCACCGGCTACCGCGACCTGCGCGCCCGGCTCGACCGCGTCAGGCGGCTCGCCCCGCACATGAAGGGCACCTCGGAGTTCTGGGACATGACGGCGGGCTGTCTCGGCTGGCCCATCCGGCCGACGAACCCGCAACGCCCGCTGCACGTTCGTGGCGTCCCGCCGGTGCTCGTGGTCGGCAACACCCACGACCCCGCCACCCCGCTGTCGTGGGCACGCAGCCTGTCGTCACACATCGACGGCTCCGGCCTGCTGGTGAACGACGAGAACGACGGCAACGGGCACAGCGCCTACCTCAGAACGTCCTGCGCCACGTCCCGCATCGACGACTACCTGACCTCGGGCACCCTGCCCCCATCGGGGACAGTCTGCCGCTAGCTGCACCTGACCCGCTGGGTTGCCGGCACGGGTGACCGGTCGCCAACCCGCCACGTCGCCGGCACGGGTGCCCAATCACCGACCCACCATGTCGTCGGCATGCGTGCCCGATCACCGACCTGCCAGGTTGCCAGCACGGGTGCCCGATCACCGGCCGCCGAGCTCGACCATGGCTCTCCACGTAGCCCGATCGTCGAGGTGACCGAGCAGGTAATGTGCGAGGTCAGCGCGCGACAACGCGCGGGCGCGCGGCAGGGGCCCGTCGGCGGATATCCGGTAGGTCCCCGTGAGCGCCCCGTCGGTCAGCCTCGGCGGACGGACGATGGTCCAGTCGAGGCCGCTGTCTCTGACGATGCCCTCCATTCGCGTCATGTCGGCGTACATGTGCCTGTAGAGCGGCCGCACCACGCCTCCGATCAGCAACCGGCGCCCCAGCGACGCGGCCGGGGACAGGGCGAGGGCGGCCGACGTGACGCAGGCCAACCGGCGCACTCCACCGTCCCGCATGGCCGCGATGACCCCGACCATGCCCTGCGAGTAGACCGTAGTGGGCCGCCGATGCGCGCTCCCCAGGCACGACAGCACCGCATCGTGCCCCGCCACCTCCCGCCCCCAGCCGCCGTGGGGCTCCAGCACGTCCCCACGCACGACGGTCAAGCGGTCGCGCCTAGGGATGGCGGCGGGGTCGCGGGCCAGGGCGGTCACGTGGTGCCCGGCGTCGAGCGCCTGCGCGACGAGCTGCGCTCCCGTGCCACCGCTCGCCCCGAGCACGAACAGCTTCACGCGCTCACCCGCTCCCGCCGCGCCGCCGACGCGAGGAGCACCGCGACCGCCAGGACGACGAGCGTGACCAGGGCCATGAACATCTGTCCGTGCAGGCCGAGGACGAACTGCGTCTCGTCCCTGAACTCCGGGTCGTAGGTGGCGGTGCCGGGGAACAGCAGCGCGGGGAACATGCTGGCCCACGGCACCGCCACGATCCCCGCCGCCCACAGCAGCCGGGAGTGCGGGTCCCCCCGCCGCCCGGCCAGCAAGGCGAGGGCGAGCAGGCCGAACGCCAGCGACGTGACGATGTACTGCGCGTCGTGGAACTTCGCGTGCGGTGGCCAGGCCGGATTGAACAGGTGCTCGTGCGCGGTGTCGTACAGGACCAGGTCGAACAGCAGGGCGCCCAGGGCGGTCTCGACCGCCATGAGCGCGATCAGAATCCTGGGCAGCGTCCAGTGCCGTGTCATGCGCATCCCCTCAAATGTAGTGACTACATCACTATAACCACTACATCCATGGAGTGACTACAACGATGTAGCGACCCGCCCCGCACCCCCTACGCTGGGACCATGCACCAGACCTCGCCCCCGACCCGACGCGACCGCAAGAAGCAGCAGACGCGGCAGGCCATCGGCGAAGCGGCGATGCGGCTCTTCCTCGACCGTGGCTTCGACGCCGTCACGATCGCCGACGTCGCTCGCGAGGCCGACGTCGCCGTCCAGACCGTCTTCAACCACTTCCCGACCAAGGAAGACCTGTTCTTCCAGGAACGCGACGCCTACGTGTCCCTGCCGAGCACGGCCGTCCGCACCCGCCGCCACGAGACGGAATCCGTCGCACAGGCCCTGGCCCACGGCTACCTGCGACTGCTCGCCGACTATCACGTGGCCGGCCTGCTCGGGCACGGCGTCGAGTACCAGCGCACCCTGGACGCCAGCCCCGCCCTGCGCGGCAGGGAGCTGGAGCTGCGCCAGGAACGCGAGCACCTGCTCGCCGCCGCCCTGGCCGAGGAGCCGCCGCCACTGGGCGAAGGACTACGCCCGAACCTCATGGCCGCCTTCGCCTCGGCGGTCGACCGCGTTCTGGACACGGAGATCCGCCGCCGCCTCCTCGCCGGCGAACCGGCCGAACAGGTGCAGGCAGCGGTGGAGCCGATGGTCACGGAATTGTTCAGCGTCGCCGAAGCCGCCTGCCGAAATACTTCGTGACTTCACGCCTTCGTGACTTCGTGTTCGCGCCTTCGTGCCTTCGTGACAAGACCGAGCTCTCCCTGATTGCCGTTCAGCAAGGTAAACGTCTCTCCGGAGCTCGAATTAACTTACTCCATGCGAATTCGCCGGATAATGCGTCAGAGGCGCAACTTAATCTCGTCCTATGGTTCGCGTCAGGGCGCATGTGCGGCGCCTCAAGAGCGGCAAGGTCACCCGAGTCAGATCCCACGAGCGACGCACCCCCGGCCCGTCCTCCACCTCGTCCGGCCTGTTCCTGATCGTGCCGGGCGCGCTGGTCTTCTTCGGGCTCGTGTTCATCGGCGTCCAGGCGCTGGGCCATTCCATCCCGGTCGCCTCCGAGACGGAAAAGCCGGCGCACTCGCAAGCCACCGCTCCGGACGCCCTCCCGCCCGGCCCTGAAGGAGTTCTGGCCGGCAAGCTCCGGCAGGCCCGTACGAATATCGGCCTGTCACAAAGCGAGGTGAGCGCGCGAACGGGAATCGCCGAATCGACCATCAACGATTTCGAGCAGGCCCGCGCCGTCCCGAGCGCCGACACCCTGAAGAAGCTGTCCAACGCCTACCAGCTCTCGCTCAACGAATGGTCCGCCCTCGAAATCGCCCGGGCCGAGCTCCGATGAGTTAGCGCGCCGCCGGCGGTCTCCATCATCATGACAACCTTCGCCCTCATCCACGGCGGCGGCGCAAGCGCCTTCGACTGGCACCTTGTCGAAAAGGAGCTGCGCGAGCGCGGACACGACACGGTCGCGATGGATCTCCCCATGTCCGACCCCAAGGCCACCCTCTGGGACTATGCCGACGCGGTCGCCCAGGCAGCCGGCGAGCGCCGCCCGCTGGTGGTGGTCGCCCATTCCTGGAGCGGCTTCGTCGGCCCGCTCGTCTGCGCCCGCACCAACGTCTCGGCGCTCGTCCTCCTCACCGCCATGATCCCAACCCCCGGCGAGACACCGGCCGCCTGGTGGGAGCAGAGCGGCTGGCACTCGCCCGGCATCGAGGACGAGTACGAACTCTACTTCCACGACGTCCCCCGCGACCTGGCCGACCAGGTGCTCAGCCATGACCGCGCACTCAGGGCAGACCTGAACATGGACCTGGCCTGTTCCGAACCCTGGTCCCTGACCGCCTGGCCGGACGTCCCCACCACATACCTGCTCTGCAGCGACGACCGCCTCTTCACACCCGAGTTCGTACGGCAGCACGTGAAGGAACGCCTCGGCCTCGTCCCGGACGAGATGCCCGGAGGACACATGGTGATGTTGTCGCGCCCAGGCGAACTGGCCGACCACCTGCTACGGGCCCTCCCCACCGACTGACACTGGGACGGCCCGGGCGAGCAGACCGACCAGCCGGCACGGGCCCTCCCCTTCTCCACCAGGCAACCCGACGACGACAGGGCCGGGCCAAGCCGACCGACCAGCCAGCACAGGCCCTCCCTTCCCACCAGCCAACACCGACGACGACAGGGCCAGGCAAGCCGGCCAACCAGCCAGCATGGGCCCTCCCCACCAGCCGACCGCGCCAATTACTGCCACTGCCCGCACCAATCCCCCACCGGCCCACATCAATGACTGGCTGGCCTGCGCCGTGCAACGCCACGAGCACGGCGCACCATCCCCGCAGCCGCGCACCATCCCCGCAGCAGCACCATCCCCCAACAGCGCCATCCCCGCATAGCGCCATCCCCGCAGCAGCGACAAAAGCGATGAGAAGCGACAAATGCGCGCTACCCTCACCCCTGTGATCGCCCGAAACCCGCACCCTGAGGTGAGCGCGCAGGCCGGCCGCGGCCGGAGCCCGCTCCCGTGCACGGCCGCCTGTGCCCTGATCAACGCGGTAATGCGCGAGACCGTGCCTGCCCACCATCCGAAGGTGCACTGAGCCGATGGCGGACGGGCTCACGATCGGCCAGGCGGCGGCGTTCGTCGGCGTCACGATCAAGACGGTGCGGCACTATCACCGGCTCGGCCTGGTCAAGGAGCCGGAGCGGGACAGCTCCGGCTACCGGCGTTACCGCTCGGCCGACCTGCTCCGCCTGGCCCAGGCCCGCACGCTGGCGGGAGCGGGCGTGCCGCTGGCGGAGATCGGCGACCTGCTCGACGCCGACCCCGAGCAGTTCGCCGCCACTTTGAACGACGTCCACCGCCGCCTCACCGAGCAGATCGAAGACCTGATCGCCCGCCGCGACACCCTCGACCGGCTCGCCCACGGCGACCGCGCCCTGCTCCCCGACCGGGCCTGCGCCGTCCTCGACCGCCTGACCGCGCTCGGCTTCAGCCCCGACTACGTGGCCACCCAACGCGAGGCCATGGTCCTGGCCAGAGCGCTCATCCCCGCGATCTTCGACAGCTTCCTGACCCAGCTCGAACATTCGCTGGACGATTCCGAGCTCATCGAGCTGATCAAGCGCGGCATCGAAGCACGGTCCTGGGACCCCGACGACCCGAGGATCGAGGAGCTGGCGTCGGCGCTGGCGGACAAGCTGCTGTCCAACCGGGCTGCCCTGGAAATGCCCACCACCCCTGGGAACCAGTCGGACACCGCCGCCCGATACGGCCTGGTCAATCACCATGGGGAGGATCAGGAGCCGTCCATCGCCCGGCTGAACGCGCTGGTCGAGGCACGCCTGCGTGCGGCCGGCATCACCATCCCGTACCAGTGACGTCCCCGCCCGGCACGCAAACCGCTCCCTCCGGTGGCGTCTTGCCGGCGAGGATCAGGTGGCTGCACCCACCACGCCATGGGGCAAGTCATCAAGGAAATCCTGTGCTTCTCTCCGTCCCTGCAAGAGGTATGCGGTCAGGGTGGCGAAAATACGAGGATGCCGGCCATGGCGTGCACCAGCTTCAGCCGCCGAAGGTCAGCACTACTTCTTCGACGCTCTCTAACAGAGCACGCCATCCGTCCAATCTGACGACCTCCCCATTACAGTTCAGCCGGTCAAGCAGCTGCCTCCTATGCTGGGGAAATCGTTTGGCAACACTTTCACGGCGGCGACCGGTCACCTCCGCGGCTTTCAGAATGCACTGACGAAGATACGACTTCGGGTCGGACAGAGCCTCGACCTCGTGCACCTTCGGGAGACCGAGACCGGCCCGGCCACGAGGGTTTCCCGCGACATGTCTGATCGCCTGCTCGTCGAGAAGCAGCCAGGCCTCAGTCATTCGTATGGGAATTACTGGAACGCACGCGTTCGTGTATCCCACGCGCTTGACGGCCTCTCGCACCTCTTGCTGACGAGCCTCCATGCCCGCGTTGTCCGCGTCGCGGTGCACCACGACGACGTCGGGCTGCAGCCCGCCCATGAGCCTGATGCCCGCTTCGACACGCGACGCGACGTCCTTACTGACCTTGCCCAGACGTTCGAAATCCGGCGCGCTCAGCCTCAGCGCGACACCCCTGGCAGCGAAGAGGGACTCGACGATACCGGCAAGAGGCGCATCGGAACTGCCCTCCGCGACAAAGATGCCCGTATATACATCTCCCCTCATATCTCGAAGTCCACCGGCAGCTGGATATGACGGCCCGGAGGTGGCGTAAGGAACTCCACCAGGTCAGCCTCCGAGAAAACCGGACCGTCTGCGGCAGCCCGCCATGAACCCCGGAACGGCAGCAGCGACAGCGACGCTCCGACAGATCCGTCCGATGCCTTCTGTGGTACCAGTGCCGCCAGCAAAAGATCATCCGGGTCGCACAACTGCACCACGCCAGAAGAGTGCGTGTTGACAATGACCTGACGGAACGGATTCTCCATTCCTGGACCCTCCCGAGGGTCTACCGCGAGATCTCGAACGAGCTCAACAATAGCAGGCAGATTCGCCGGGTGGATTCCATTCTCCGGCTCCTCCATACATATCAACCCAGATACCGTCGGGTCCTCCAGCAATACGCATAGCGCCAGAAATCTAAGCGTTCCCTCAGAAAGGGCGCGAGCAGGCAGCCGCAATCCACCCTTTTCCTGCATGAACAGGGTGAAGACCTCGCGAACTGGATCCGGTTCCACAGAAACGCTTTCCACCCCCAGCCCGGCAAGGTCGGCGAGCCGACTTGAGACCCTGGCATAGACAGCCGCGGAATCAGCGTCCAAGCCGTCACGACCACTCTCGTTCGCGATCCGGAAGAGAGCGGCTGCCAGATGCCGCCCATTGGCGGACATCGCGCGGGGAGCCGAAAAATCGTCCGGCGCTCTCAGCGCGGAGGGCTCAAGTGCGAGACGTCTCCAACTCTGCATTTCCCGGCGCGCCGCAAGGATCGTGGGATAGTCGTTCGTGGTGACGGTGCTGAGAACCGTGCGTCCCGCCCTCGCCGCAGCTCGTGGTTGCGGCTTACCGAAGCTTCCGCCATCTCCATGGACGTTGATGACCGTGCCGCTCTCCCGCTCCTCCGTCGAGAGAAAGGCACCGCCACGCCTCTGGCCGGTGACCACCGAGCCACGGAACCGCTTCGCACTGTGCGGAAACTTCAGGTGTTTCGCCGCGTCGCCCCTCGTGATGTGACGCAGCTCCTCACGGGTGAGGACCAGACGCCCGATGCTGCTCTCTCCGCTGGGCGGCGCGTAGCGAATGCTCACCTCATATCGCAGAAAAGTCGTTGTAGCGTCCGCGACCGCTCCCAGATCATCCTCCACCACAGCCGGCACAATCATTTCTGCGGCCAGATGTATCTCGCGGGGATGCTCCCTATAGCCGTCCCAGAACAGATCCCGTGGGTCGCCGCCACGAACACCGGACGCCCCTCTGACCCTCTGGGCAGATTCCATCAATGGCTCGCTCGCCATCGCGGACAGAAACTCTATGGCGTCGAATACGTTCGACTTTCCAATACCGTTCGCCCCCGCTATGCACGTGAAGGGGCCAAACTCCACCTGGACGTCCAGCAAGTTTTTGAAGCCGCGTACTTCCAGGCGTGTCAGCATGACATTAGACTAGCGGCCCCTGTGGGGCCGGCGAAGCACAATAGCGCCACGGCGGGATCGCACTCGGCAGAGGCAACGAGGGGCGCCCATCAGCGAGTCACGTATCGATCAAGAACGCCCGGTCGCCGACGGCTGTCGCTCCTCGCGGCGAAGGTAGCGCCGGCCGACCTCGGTGGCGACGTTGAACTCTGACGAATCTATGCCAATCGCCGACAGAATCGTCAGCTTGAGGGGGTGCAAAAGTCGGACATAAGAAACCTGGCTGCAAGTCCTTGCGCTTCTGGCGCACTGTAAGGCGCTGAGGAGCGTCGTCAGGCGGCACGGCGTGCGTTGCAAGCGCTGTCAGTCGCCACGGGGGTGCGCTGCAAGCGCCGCCAGTCGCCACGGGGGTGCGCTGCAAGCGCCGCCAGTCGCCACGGGGGTGCGCTGCAAGCGCCGTTGGTCGCCACGAGGTGTGCTACCAGGCGCCGTGAGAAAGCGTCCGAGCGGAGCGAGGCCCGATCGGGGTGGGCGCCCACGGGCAAGATCGCCGTGGGCGCGTACGGGCAAGATCGTCCTTGAGGGGCGCCCCTGTCAGGACGTCGTCTCAGCCATGCGGCTTCCTGGGCAACAACCTTGCCAATGCCTCCACGGCAGGGTGGGCAGAAGACGGCCGACCATCTACACGGGCAAGGGGTGGGCACGATGGCGCCGTCAGGCGCGGGGGTTGCGCCGCAAGGCGCCAGGAGAGGGGCGTCCGAGCGGAGCGAGGCCCGATCGGGGCGGGCGTTCACGGGCAACCACCCCATCGGGCAACGGGTGGGTGCCGCCTGTGTGGGAGGCGGCACCCGTGGGGACGGCCTAGACCGGGGTGTGCATGTGGCGGGTCAAGGCGTGTTCCACCAGCGTGATCAGGGTGGACTTGACTGATTCGCGTTGGCGGGCGTCGAGGCGGACGATCGGGATGTGGTCGCCGATCGACAGCGCCTCCCTGATTTCCTCCTCCGCGTGCGCGAAGTGGCCGTCCCAGCCGTTGATGCCGATGACGAACGGCAGCTTCGCCTCTTCGAAGTAGTCGATGGCGGGGAAGCTGTCGGCCAGGCGGCGGGTGTCGACGAGGACGACCGCGCCGATGGCGCCCCGGACGAGGTCGTCCCACATGAACCAGAAGCGGTGCTGTCCGGGGGTGCCGAACAGGTACAGGATCAGGTCACGGTCGAGCGAGACCCGGCCGAAGTCCATGGCCACGGTCGTGGTCGTCTTGTTCGGGGTGAGGGAGACGTCGTCGACGTGCGCCGAGGCGTCCGTCATGACCGCTTCGGTGGTGAGCGGCAGGATCTCCGAGACCGCTCCCACGAACGTCGTCTTGCCCACGCCGAAGCCCCCGGCCACGACGATCTTCGTCGAGGTTAGGCCGGGGCTAGAGCCTGCGAAGTCCACTGAGAACCCTTTCGAGCAAGTTGAGGTCCGGCTTTCCCGCGTCCAGCGCAGGCTGGTGCACGCGGATCAGGCCCTCCGACGCCATGTCGGCGATGAGCACCCGGACCACACCCAGAGGCTGGCGTAAAAGGGCGGAGATCTCGGCGACCGACCGGACGTTCCGGGTCAGGTTAATGATCGCCTGATACTCCGGACTTAGTAGGGAAATGTCTTGGTATTCCGACGTCACGGAGGACACGAGTGCCTCCATGGCGAACTTCATCCGCGGAGCGGTGCGCCCCCCGGTCACGGCATAGGGCCGTACCAGGGAACTCGGCTTCTGCGGACGGGGAGCCGCCGGATGCGGCGGAGTGCTATCACCAGCCCAACCCTGCTGACCTGACACCATTCTTCTCCTGTCACCGCCCCGCTATCGGGGGCGGGCCGCTTGCAGCTCAGCGCGTACGGCCGGAGTCAGTACCTGACCCGCCCGCTCGACCAGCAAGGTCATCTGGTACGCGACCAGACCCATGTCACAGTCGGGAGCAGCCAGGACCGCCAAGCAGGATCCATCACTGATCGACATGATCATCAAGAGCCCACGCTGCATTTCGATAACAGTCTGCGTCACCATACCGCCCTCGAAGACCCGCGCAGCACCCTGGGTCAGGCTGATGACACCGGACGCGACCGCGGCGAGCTGGTCGGCCCGGTCTTTGGGGAAGCCTTCGGAATAGGCCAGCGGCAACCCGTCGGACGACACCACGACCGTGTGGGCGACGCCCGGCACGTTGTTCACGAAGTCCGTGATCAACCAGCTTATGCCGCGCGCTCCCTGGCTCATTTCTCTCATTTGTCCTCCTGCTGATTCTCTTCACCGCGCGTGAACGCCCGGCCTTGCCGGACGCCCTGCTGGAAGCTGGAGAGCCGGCTGCGCAGCCGCTCGGGTGAGATCTGCGGCGCCGGTGACGTGGGCTGAGGCTCGGCGAGGCTGGCCGTGCCGGGCACCAGGTTCGCCTTGGGGACCCGGCGGGGCAGGCCCGACGGCGTGGTGCCGGCCTGCTGCGGCTGCGCGGCCGCCTGCGCGGCCTGGAAGCCGGAGTCCGCGGGCGACGACCAGGAGGGGGCGCTGACGCCCGACTGCCCGGGCTTGCGCTGCGGGAGCGCCGGCTTGCCGCTCGCGGAGGACGCGGCGGACGCGGCCGGTGGCTGCTGCGGCTCGCCGGGCACCGCCGGGTGCACGGCGGTGATCTCGTGCTCGCCCTCGGGCTCGTGGCGCTGCTGCAGGACCTCGGGGTCCGGACGGCGGAACCAGTCGGAGCCGACCGACGAGAAGATCGGCAGGAACTCCTCGCTCTGCTCCTCCAGCGGCGAGTTGCGCACCACGGGGAGCGGGCCGGTCATGTCCTGGGAGGAGTACTCGCCGGGGCCGAACGGGTTGTAGCCGGAGTGACCGTTCTGCTCGAACTGGTCGGCGGGCTTGGGCTCGTCGGCGAACGGGGAGCGGTAGGTGTCGCCGAACTGCGGCCGCTGCCGCTCCTCCGCGTCGAACAGGGACCTGCGGGGCAGCGGGTCGGCGAAGGACGTCCAGCGCTGGTCGTCCTGCTGCGGCTGCGGCGGGGGCGGCTCGGTGGCGAAGGACGGCCAGCGCGGCTCGTCGTCCTGCTGCATGGGCGGCGGCTGCTCGGCGAACGACGGCCACCGGTTCTCGGCGAACGGCGAGGGCTGCTCCGCGGCGGGCGCGGGCGGCTCCTCGGAGAAGGAGGACCAGCGCGGCTCGCCGAAGGCGGCGGGCTGCTGCGGGACGGCGGGCGGCTCCTCGGAGAACGACGGCCAGCGCGGCTCGTCGGCCTTCGGCTGCTGCTGATCGCCGAACGGGTCGCCGAAGCCAGGCTTGTCACCGAAGCCCGGCCGGTCGCCGAAGGAGTCGCCGAAGCCGGACCCCGACGCGGGCGCCGGCTGGTCGCCGAACACCGACGGCTGGTCGCCGAAGGCGGACGGCTGCGGGTCGGGGGTGGCGGGCTGCTCGCCGAACGAGGGCCAGTTGCCCGTGCCGGGCGCCGGCACCGAGCCGGGCCACTGGGTGTCGACGATGTGGCCGGGCATGTCGTCGAACGACGGGTGCGAGCCGTTGCGCGAGGGCGGCTGCTGCTGGAACATGCTCGGGTCGAACGAGGTGAACGCTTCGTACTGGCCGCCCTGCTGCGGCAGGCCCTGCCCGTTGCTGATGAGCATGTCGGGCATGAACACCAGGGCGCTGAGGCCGCCGGTCTCGCGCATGCTGAGCTGGACGCGGATGCCGTGGCGCAGGGCCAGGCGGCCGACCACGAACAGGCCCATGCGGCGGGAGACGGACACGTCGACGACGGGCGGGTTGGCCAGGCGCCAGTTGGCCTCGGCCAGCTCCTCCTGGCTCATGCCGATGCCGAGGTCGTTGATCGTGACCAGGACGCCGCCCTCGGCGGGGGTGCTGGTGACGGTGACCTTGCTCTCGCGCGGGGAGAAGGAGATGGCGTTCTCGATCAGCTCGGCGAGCAGGTGGACGGCGTCGGTGACGGCGGGGCCGACGATGAGGGTGCCGGACGGGATCTGGATCTGGACCCGCTCGTAGTTCTCGACCTCCGACAGCGAGGCGCGGGCGATGTCGACCAGCGGCACCGGCTCGCTCCACTTGCGCGCGGCCTCCTGGCCGGCGAGGACCAGGAGGTTCTCGCTGTTGCGGCGCATGCGGGTGGCCAGGTGGTCGAGGCGGAAGAGGTTCGCGAGCCGCTGCTCGTCCTCTTCGCCCTGCTCCAGACCCTCGATGAGCTGGAGCTGCCGCTCGACCAGTGTCTGGCTGCGGCGGGAGAGGTTGACGAACATCGAGTTGACGTTGGCGCGCAGCTTGGCCTCGTCGCCGGCCAGCCGGATCGCCTCGCGGTGGACCTCGTCGAAGGCCCGGGCCACTTCCCCGATCTCGTCGCGGGTGTTGATGCCGATGGACGGTACTTCGGGGATCTGGGCGCCTTCGCCGGACTCGCGCAGGATGCGGACGGTGTCGGGCAGGCGGCTGGTGGCGACCTGGAGCGCCTCGGCGCGCAGCCGGCGCAGCGGCCGGACCAGCGAGCCGGCCACGCGGGTGGTGATGACCAGGACGAGGAGCAGCAGGACGAGGATGAGCGCGCCGGAGATGATGGCGTCGCGCTGCTCGGTGTTGCTCAGGTCGGTGGCGGTGGTCACGATCTTGCCGGCGAGGTTGCCCTCGACCTTGCGCATGGCGTTGACGGTCACCGTCGTGCTCTCGAACCAGTCGTTGAGGTCGCGGTTCGTGGTGACGTCGAGGTCGGTGATGCGGTTGCTCTGGCGGACCTGGGCCAGGGCGCGCTGGCGCATGGCGTCGGCGAGGTCGACCTGGAGGCCGCGGACGTTCTTGTGGTAGGCGTCGAGGTCGGCCTTGCTCGCCTCGGCCTCGAAGGAGGCCAGGTCGGCCTGCTGCGCGTTCCAGGAGCCGAGGAAGTCGGCCCAGTCGGCGCTGTCGACCCTGCGGTTGGGCTGCAGCAGCGTCACGATGAGGATGATCTGCTGCTTCGAGACCTCCTCCTTCATCCGCTGCAGCGAGCCGAGCGCGGCCACGTCGCCCTGGAGGCCGTCGTCGCTGACGCCGTCGCCCAGGTCGGCCTGGATGCCGGAGAAGATCTCGATCATCGTGCTGTAGGTGCTGATCGAGGCCCGCGCGGGCACGTTGTCGACCATGGAGTCGCGCAGGCTGTCGAGGCCCTCCAGCCAGCGGCGGGTGTCGGAGACACCTTCGCGCACGCGCGCGGAGTGGGAGGCGTCGATGGCGTTGGCCGCGCTGAGCACGGCCTGCTTGGTCTTGTCGGTGGCCTGGCGCTGGGTCTTGAGCTGGACGAAGCGCCCGCCCCTGCGGCGGTCGGCGACGTACCACGCGGTGAGCGTGCGCTCCTTGGCGAGCTCGTGGTTGAGCGCGCCGATGCGCTGCACCAGCTCGGCCACCTGGGTGAGCCGGCGGTACTCGGCACTGGTGCCGATGGCGTCGGCCAGCTGGACGCCGGCGAGCAGCACGCCCACGACCGTGGGGATGAGGATCAGCGCGACCAGCCGGGAGCGCACACGCCAGTTGGCCAGCCGGAACCGTCCGCCTGTGTACTCCCCTGACCTCGTGTGCCTGGGGTCTTTCGTCCTCACTGAGTCTCGCAACCTCTCGCCGGTACGTGCTCGAAGAAAATCAGACACGCGTGGGGCGCATGGGATTCTGTCCGGCTGGGTAATTGGAACACAACCCGTACCAGATCGGCCAACCGAACATATCCCATCACGCGCACCCAAAGGGGCACTTTGGGTGCATATCGCCGTACGTGTTTTCAGGCCGGACGGAACGAGTCCCGCTCTACCGGAGCCGCGTGCTTGATCATCAGGTGTCGCGTCACTGAATACTCCTGCACTGCTTCCTGGCTCATGTCCTTGCCGAACCCGCTGCCCTTCACCCCTCCGTGCGGCGCCTCGCTGGCGATGGGCAGGTGATCATTGATCCAGGTCACACCCACATCGAGCCGATGCGAGACGCGCATCGCCCGCCCCACGTCACGTGACCACACCGACGAGGCCAGGCCATATCTAGTGTCGTTGGCCAGCCGGACCGCTTCGTCCTCTCCATCGAACGGGAGCGCTACCAGAACCGGCCCGAACAGCTCTCCCTGCACGATCTCGCTGGTCTGTGCGACATCCGTCACAAGGGTAGGCGGGTAGAAAAAGCCGGGGCCCCCAATTGGGGAGCCGCCGTGCAGCACCCGCCCGCCGGCCCGCTGCACGAACCCGTGCACCCGCTCCCGGTGCGCCGCGGAGATCAGCGGGCCGATGTCGGTGGCCGGGTCCCAGGGGTCGCCGACCGAGATTTCGGCAAGAGTTGCCCGAAGCGCCTCCACGGCTTCGCCGTAGATCTGCCGGGCGACGTAGACGCGGGTGGCCGCCGTGCAGTCCTGCCCGGTGTTGTACGTCGCCCCCATGGCCACGCCCCTGGCCATCTCCGCCAGGTCCGCGTCCTCGAACACCAGCGCCGGCGCCTTGCCGCCGAGCTCGAGGTGGACCCGCTTGAGCGTGGCCGCCGCGCCGCTCATCACGGCGCGGCCGGTCTCCGTCGAGCCGGTGACGCTGACCATGTCCACGCCGGGGTCGGTGACCAGCGCCTGGCCGGCCTCGGCGTCCCCGGTGATCGCCTGGACGAGGTGGTCGGGCGCGCCCGCCTTGGCGAACAGCTCGGCCAGGCGCAGCGTCGTGCGCGGCGTCTGCGGCGCCGGCTTGATCACCACGGCGTTGCCCGCGGCGACGGCCGGGCCGACCTTCCAGACGGCCATGACGAACGGGAAGTTCCACGGCGCGATCGACCCCACCACCCCGACGGGACGGCGCTGCAGGACCGAGGTGTAGCCGGGGCTGAACACCCCGGCGCCGGTGCCCTCCAGCGAGCGGGCCGCCCCGGCGAAGAAGCGCAGGTTGTCCACGGCGAACGGCAGCTCGCCGTCCCTGAACACCGCGGCCGGCTTGCCGGTCTCCTCCACTTCGAGCCTGGTCAGCTCCTCGGCGTCGGCCTCCACCAGGTCGGCCACGCGCAGCAGCAGCCGCTGGCGCTCGGCGGGCGTGGTCTGCGACCACTCCTCGAACGCGGCGCGGGCGGCCCGTACGGCCGACGCCACACCCTCCACCGGCGTATCCGGAATTTCGGCACACGGGAGGCCGGTGGCGGGGTTGATCAGTTCGCGCATCAGGAAGACTTCATCTCTCAGGGTCGTGCTCAGGACTGCGTGACTACTGGCCGAGCTGCTCGATCAGGTCGGCGGCCTTGCGCAGGCCGTCGCGGCGCCGGATCTCCTCGCCCGCGGCGGCGAGCCGCGCCCGCAGCTCGGTGTCGCCGAGCAGCTTGGCGACCGCCCCCTTCAGCTCCTCGTCGGTGAAGGTGTAGGTCGAGAGCCTGACACCATAGCCGAGTTCATCGACCCTCTGGGCGTTGTCGTACTGGTCCCAGAACAGCGGCAGCAGGATCATCGGCTTGCCGAAGTGCAGCGCCTCGGTGGTCGTGTTGTTGCCGCCATGGGTGATGACCAAGTCACACAATGGGATGATCTTAGTCTGCGGAAGGAACTCCGCGCCCCACATGTTGTCGGCCAGCTTGATCTCCTCGTGCAGCGGGCCCTTGGAGACGATGTACTGGTGCGGGGTCGTGGCCAGCACGTCGATCACCCGCTGCATCAGCTCCACGTCGGAGGAGCCGAGCGAGCCCAGCGAGAAGTAGATCAGGGCCTCGCCGTTGCGCTCGAAGGGCAGTGTGAAGTCCTCGTCGGTCTCGCGCACGGAGGAGTCGAGGCGGTGCCAGGTCGGGCCGAGGGGGCGCCGGTCGGTGTAGTCGAGGATCTCCGGGTAGACGTAGAGGTTCAGGTCGCCCTCGTGGATGAAGTCGAGGTCGGGCAGCGGCTCGGTGCCCTGCTCGACGCACCACTCGTTGAAGGCGGACCAGAGCTCGCGGTGGGTGCGGTCGTACTCGGCGCGGAAGGCGTCCCACTCGGAGCGGTCGTCGGCGGGCAGGCCGGAGAAGACCGGCGGGATGTTCTCGCCGCGCATCTCCAGCGGCTGGCAGGAGACGATGCGGACGAACTTCTTGCCCGCGGTGAGCAGCGCCGGGAAGGTGATCACGTTGTCCTCGATGATCACGTCGGGGTTCACGCGTTCGATGATGGCCTTGAGCTGCGGCTCGCAGTACTTGACGCCGTCGATCAAGCTCTCCCAGATGGGCTTGGTGACGGTCTCCTGCTGCTCCAGGGTGGACTTGCGGTACTCCGGCGCGGTCTCACGGATGAAGTCCTTCCAGAACTGGCCGGGGTCCTGCTCCTGCTCCTCCTCGGCCGGCGGGGCCAGGTCGACCAGGTCCTCCTCGAAGCCGAGCGCTTCGAGCTTGCCCTTCCAGGACGCCTCCGCCGCGAAGACGACGCGGTGGCCGCGGCGGCGCAGGATGTCACCGATGCCGATGGAGTTGTTGGTGGGACCGTAGGCGCTTTCCGGCATGAACAGGAACGTGAGAGACATGGCGACTCCGGGGGAACTCGTCAATTTGAAGAGGAATTCAAAAACTGATCTAGCGTGAAGGTCAACTTAAGGGCACTATGGTCACGGCTAACTGAACAGCAGCCGAACGAGTGAAGGTGGTGAGGGTGGCTCAGCGCAAAAGCCGCGACGATCGGCGGCTCGACCTGATCGAGGCCGCACGCAGGGCCATCATCCGCCATGGCATCGACGGTGTACAGCTCTCGCACGTCGCCGAGGAGGCGGGCCTGACCTCGGGCGCCGTCCTCTACCACTACCCCGACCTCAGCGAGTTGCTCGTCGAGGCGCAGCACGCCGGCATGGAACGTTTCTACGAGCAGCGGCTGCGCCAGCTCGCCACGCTCACCGACCCCGTCGAGAAGCTGGTGGTCACCATCAGGTCGGGGCTGCCGACCGGGCCGCTCGACCCCGACGTGCGGCTGCTGAACGAGCTGGGCGGGGCCGCGGGCCGCAACCGCGTCTACGGCGTGCTGCTCACCTCCCTGTACGACCGGCAGGTGTCGATGTACCAGGCGATCCTCGACACCGGGGCGGCGCTGGGCGTGTTCAGGCTGAGCGCCGACTCGGTGACGATCGCCCGCAACCTGGTGGCCCTGGAGGACGCGTACGGCTACCGCATCACGGCCAGGCACCCCCTGATCGGGCCCGGCGAGGCGGCCGAGCTCATCCTGTCCTATGCCCGCGCGGCCACGGGCAACGACCTGAATCACTGATCGGCCGCCATGATGACGGCGTCCTCGGCGTTCCAGCGCACCTTGACCTTGGCGCCGGGACGCACGGAGGCGGCTCCCTGCACGGCGACGAGCACCGGCTTGGGGTGGCCGGGCACGTCCACGGAGATGTGCGAGACGCCGCCGTAGAAGCTGACGTCGAGCACCTCTCCGGCCAGGCCGCGGGTGGCGCTCGCGTCGGCCAGCTCGATCTTCTCGGGCCGCACCGCGAGCAGCGCGCCCGTGCCGGCCTCCAGCTCCTCCAGCGGGGTGCCGGCCAGCATGCCGAACTTCTCGCTCTTGATCCCGTCGAGGCCGCTGGCCTCGCCGCTGAAGAGGTTGTTGGCGCCGACGAAGTCGGCCACGAACGGCGAGCGCGGGCGCTCGTACAGCGAGATCGGCTCGTCCACCTGGCGCACGGTGCCGCGGTCGAAGACCGCGATGCGGTCGGCCAGCGACATGGCCTCCTCCTGGTCGTGCGTGACGACCACGAACGTGATGCCCACCTCGTGCTGCAGCCGCTTGAGCTCCAGCTGCATGTCGGCGCGGACCTTCTTGTCGAGGGCCGACAGCGGCTCGTCGAGCAGCAGCAGCCGGGGCCGCTTGACGATGGAGCGGGCCAGCGCCACCCGCTGCCGCTGCCCGCCGGAGAGCTGGGCGGGCCGGCGCGCGGCGTGCGCGGACAGCCCGACGGTCTCCAGCACCTCGCCCACGCGCTGCTTGATCTCCTGGCGGGGCAGCTTCTCCCGCTCCAGCCCGTAGGCCACGTTCTTGGCCACGGTCATGTGCGGGAACAGGGCGTAGGACTGGAACATGAGGCTGATCGGCCGCCGGTTCGGCGGCCTGGACAGCAGGTCCTCGCCGTCGAGCGTGACCTTGCCCGCGTCGGGCGTCTCGAACCCGGCGATGATGCGCAGCAGCGTGGTCTTACCGCAGCCGGAGGGGCCGAGCAGGGCGAAGAACTCGCCCTGGCCGATCTCCAGCGAGACGTCGTCGAGCGCGGTGACGTCCCCGAACCTGCGGGAGATCCCGTCAATCTTGAGCACGCGTCTCCCCGATCTTGGTCAGGCGCTGCCCGGCGATCACGGCCGTGAAGCTCACGAGGAGCAGGATCGCGGCCAGCGCGTTGATCTTCGGGGTGACCCCGAATCGGATCATTGAGTAGATGACGATCGGCAGCGTCTGGTCGTTGTTGCCGATTGTGAAGAAGGCGATCACGAACTCGTCCAGCGACAGCGTGAACGCCAGCATCGCCCCCGCCACGATGCCCGGCATGAGCTGCGGCAGGGTGACCTTCATGAACGTCGTCACCGGCCCCGCCCCGAGGTCGCGCGACGCCTCCTCCAGCGAGGTGTCGGTGCCGGTCAGCCGGGTGCGCACGACGGCCGCGACGAACGCCATCGCGAACAGGCCGTGGGCCAGCACCACGGAGTACAGGCCGAGCGTGAGCTGGATCGTCCCGTAGAAGACCAGCAGCCCGATGGCGAGCACCAGGTCGGGCAGCACGGCGGGCATGAGCGCCAGCGCGTCCATGATCTTGGACTTGGTGTACCTGGCCAGGCCGACGGCCATCATCGTGCCGAGCACGGTGGCGATCACGGTGGAACCGGTGGCCACGATGAGCGTGTTGACCAGGCCGTCCCTGATCCGCTCGTCCTCGGCCAGCACGCCGTACCACTTGAGGCTGAAGCCGTCGAAGCTGTAGGCGGACTCGCCGGAGTTGAACGACATGACGACGAGCACGACGATCGGCAGGTACAGGAAGACGAACGTGAGCCAGAACGGCACGTACAGCAGCTTCGGTCTACGCACGGCGCGCCGCCCAGGCCTGCACGATGAGCAGCACGACCAGCACCGCGATGAGCGCCAGCGACAGCGTGGCCCCGAACGGCCAGTCGCGCGCCGACAGGAACTGGTTCCTGATGAGGTTGCCGACCATGATCGACTTGTTGCCGCCCAGCATCTCGGGGATGACGAAGTTGCCGAAGCTCGGCACGAACACGAACAGGCTGCCGGTCAGCACGCCCGGCACCGTCAGCGGCAGCGTCACCTTGCGGAACGTGGTGAACCCCGACGCCCCGAGATTGGCCGACGCCTCGCGGAGCTGCGGGTCGAGCTTCTCGATCGCGGCGTACAGCGGCAGCACCATCAGCGGCAGGTACGAGTACAGCAGCCCCGCCACGATCGTGCCCTGGTTGTAGAGCAGCTCGTACGGCCCCAGCCCCACCTTCGCCAGCGCCGAGTTCACCAGCCCTGGCCCGCTGAGCAGGATCGTCCAGGCGTAGACCCGGATGATGAAGTTCGTCCAGAACGGCAGCACGATCGCCACCAGCGCCAGCGTCTTCCACTTCTTGGGCAGCTGCGCGATCAGGTACGCCGTCGGGTACCCGATGAGCAGCGCGACCAGCGTGGTGATCGCGGCGATCTTCAGCGAGTCGAGCAGCACGCTCAGGTAGAGCGGGTCGAACAGGCGCTCGAAGTTCTCGGTGGTGAACTCGTAGACGACACCGCCGAAGCGCCCCCGCTGGAAGACGGTGTAGCTGAACACCAGTGCCAGCGGCACCAGCATGAGCACGACCAGGTACGCGAGCCCTGGTGACAGGAAAACGAACGCGCCCAGCCAGCGTCCGCGGGGGCGGGACACTGGCTGGGTCTTGACCTCGGACTTCACAGCGGCAAAGGCTCAGCTGGCCGTGACGTCCTGCTGGAGCCGGGTGTACTTGGTCGACGCCTGGCCCAGGTCGATGGCGGCCTCACCGTTGAGCAGCTCGGCCGGCGTGGTGCCGAGGAGCGAGCCCTTGGCGATCTTGACCTGCTCCATGGCGGCCTTGTTCGGCACCTTGTAGTTGATGTTCTCGGCGGCCCAGGAGTGGATCTCGGGGCTGAGGATGTAGTTGATCAGGGCGTGCGCGGCCTCCTTGTTCTTGGAGGACTTCATGATCACCATGGTGTCCACCCAGAGGTCGCTGCCCTCCTTCGGCACCGCGAACTTGATGTTGCCCTTGGGGTCGGTGGTGGGGCACCAGCCGTCCCACGCCTCGGCCATCACGGCCTCACCCGACACCAGCCGGTCACCGAAGGTGGTGTCGTCGTAGCGCAGCAGGTGCGGCTTCTGCGCCATGAGCAGCTCCTTGGCCTTCTCGAGCTCCTCGTCCTTGTCGGTGTTGATCGAGTAGCCGAGCGACTTGAGCGCGGGCAGCGCGAGCCAGCGCTCGGTGGCCAGCATGGTGACCTTCTTGTCGGCCCAGGCCGGGGGCTTCAGCAGATCGTTCCAACTCTTCGGCTCGGACTTCACCAGGTCGCTGCGGTAGCAGATGCCCGTCGTGCCCCAGGTGTAGGGCACGGAGTACTTGTTGCCCTTGTCGTAGGAGAGCTGCGTGGCCTCGGGGTAGAGGTTGGCCAGGTTGGGGATCAGCTCGTGGTGGATCGGCTCCAGCAGGCCCTGCTCGTTGAGCGCCTGGGCGTACTGGCCGGAGACGAACGCCACGTCGATACCGCTGTCACCGGGGGCGGTGAGCTTGGTCATCGCGACCTCGTTGGTGTCGTGCAGCTGGATCTGCACGTTCTTGATCTTGAGCTTCTCCATGGCCTTCTGGGGGAGCTCCTTGGGCGTGTAACCGTCCCAGACCGTGATCTGCAGGGACTGCTGCGACAGGTCCGCGTTGGGCTTGAGCTGGTCGGCCGCCGCCGGCGCCTGGTCAGCTGAGCTTGACGACGACCCACCCCCGCACGCCGCGACGGCAAGCGCGAGTCCGGCCGCCGCCGCGGCGGCCGGGAGACGACGGGTGAACCGGGTACGGGACACGGCCGCTACTCCTTCTGAAATTTGTGCTGTTTGAGGGGTCGCGCGACCTTACCGGACACAGCGGACCAGACCAGGAGTGTTGCAGCAGAAATCAACATGAGCAAGACTTTTGATGACATTGCTACCTGGAAGTTTGGTCCACGTGTTGAATTGGGATTCAATAGCTCGCCGCTTGATCTCTCTCGGTGAGAGGCCCCTCACCGCGCGAGATCGGGGGCTCACCACCGCGCTCCTGGCGCGGTTGGCGGACGAGGTGCCGCCGCCCTTCGCCGTGCGACGCTTCCTCCCGCTGCCCACCTTCTCGCACGGTCCTGGAGATCTCCACACTGGGGCCCCAGGTGAACGGGATTTCGGATCGCACGTCGACCAGACGAACTACTCGGTCGTGGTCGGCGAACGCGTGGTGGTCAAGTGGCTCACCCCGCCGGTCCCCCTTCCGCATCCCACTCCTGACATCTTCGCGCACCTCGTTGATTCAGGATTCAACGACACAGCGCCTCCTTACGCCGCGCTGACCGGGGTGTTGCAGGGCCGCGCGCACCTGCTGGCCCTGATCACCGGCTACCTGCCCGAGGCGCGGGACGGCTGGGAGTGGTGCGTGGACGAGGCGGTGGCCGGCTCGACCGCCTTCGCCGGCGAGCTCGGCCGCCTCACCGCCGACCTCCACCTCGCGCTGTCCACCTTTCCCCGCTCGCAGCAGGACGCCCCGGGCGACGCGGCGGACAGGGCGAATGGAGCGCTGGCGGAGGCGCTGGAGCTGACCGGCGGCGACGACGGCGCCTGGCTGGCCTCGAAGGCGCAGGTCATGCGCCAGGAGCTGGCCGCCTTGCGGAACGGCATCCGGACCCCGCTGATCAGGATCCACGGCGACCTCCACGTGGGCCAGATCCTCCGGTGGCGCGACGGCTACGCCGTCATCGACTTCGACGGCAACCCCACCGTCGCCGGCGCCGACCTCCACCAGCCGGCCGCCAGGGACGTCGCCCAGCTCACCACGAGCCTCGACCACGTGGCCCAGGTGGCGATCAAGCGCAGGTCCACCCCGCCGGACCACGCCACGGCCTGGGCGAGCCGGGCCCGCCAGGCCCTCCTCACCGCGTACCGGGCCCGGCTGGCCGCGCGGAACCGGCCGGACCTGCTGGACGAGAGCCTGATCCGCCCGTTCGAGGTGGAGCAGGAGTGCCGGGAGCTGATCTACGCCGCCCGCCACCTCCCCCGCTGGCGTTACGCCCCCATGGGCGTCCTGCGCACCTGGTACGGGGCAGAAAAGCACAAGGAGAACATCGCGTGAATTCTGAGCTCTACCTCTCCGACCTGGAGTCCAAGCCGGAGCACCTGGCCGCCCTGGCCGACTCCCTGCGCGCCGGGGACCCGTTCGGCGACCTGCCGGGCGGCATCGACCGGGTGCTGTTCCTCGGCATGGGCAGCTCCCGCTACGCCGCCGGCGTCGCGGCGCTGCGCCTGCGCACGGCCGGCGTGAACGCCTACGCCGAGTACGCCTCCACCGCCGCGAGCCTGCCCGGCACCGAGGGCACGCTGGTCGTGCCGATCTCGGCCACCGGCTCCAGCAGGGAGACCCTCGACGCGATCGCCCGGTACGCCGGCGGCCCCTCGTACGTGGCGGCGCTCACCAACCGGCCGGACTCCCCGCTGGCGCAGGCCGCCGACCTGGTGGTGGACCTGCGGGCGGGCGAGGAGCGCGGCGGCGTCGCGTGCCGGTCGTTCCAGCACACCCTGGCCCTCCTCCTCGCCCTGGAGTCCAGGCTGACCGGCCGGGCGAGCGACCTGCCGGCCCTGCTCGACCGGGCCGCGAAGGCGTCGGCGGACCTGCTCGACCGCAGGGACGAGTGGCTGCCGCTGGCGCTGGAGCTGCTCGACGGCCCGCACGGCGTCTACACGATCGCGCCCGCCGAGCGGCTGTCGTCGGCGGAGCAGTCGGCGCTGATGTTCCGGGAGGGCCCGCGCCGCCCGGCCGACGCGTGCGAGAGCGGCGACTGGTCGCACGTGGACGTCTACCTGACCAAGACGCTGGACTACCGGGCGCTGCTGTTCCCCGGCTCCCGCTACGACGAGCAGGCCATGGACTGGGTGCGGCAGCGCGGCTCCACCGTGATCACCGTGGGCCCCGAGGTCCGGGACGCGGCGGCGGCGATCCGCTACGCCGGCGACGACGAGCCGGACGTCGCCCTGCTCACCGAGACCCTGGTCGCGGAGCTGGTGGCCGCCTACTGGTGGTCGGAGCAGTGATCAGGCCGGGGCGGTGATCAGTACGACCGCACGGCCAGCGCGTGCTCGACCAGCGTGATCAGGGTGTTCTTGACAGCCTGGCGGGCCCGCGCGTCCGTGCGGACGATCGGCACGTGGGCCGAGAGCGTCAACGCCTCCCGCACCTCGCTCTCGACGTGCGGGAACTCCCCGTCCCAGCCGTTCAGCCCGATGACGAACGGCAGCCCCGAGTCCTCGAAGTAGTCGACGGCGGGGAAGCTGTCGGCCAGCCGCCGCGAGTCGACCAGCACCACGGCCCCGATGGCGCCACGCACGATGTCGTCCCACATGAACCAGAACCGCTGCTGCCCCGGCGTGCCGAACAGGTAGAGGATCAGGTCCTGGTCGAGCGAGACCCGGCCGAAGTCCATCGCGACGGTCGTGGTGGTCTTGCCGGGGGTGTGGCCGAGGTCGTCGATGCCGTGCGAGGCGTCCGTCATCACCGCCTCGGTGGTCAGCGGCATGATCTCGGAGACCGAGCCCACGAACGTGGTCTTCCCCACGCCGAACCCGCCCGCCACGACGATCTTCGTGGAGGTGAGCCGGCTAGAGCCTGCGAAGTCCACTCAGCACCCTTTCGAGCAGTCCCCTGTCGGGCAGCCCCGCGTCGAGCTGCGGCTGGTACACCTTGACCAGCCCGTCCGCCTCCATGTCGGCGACCAGCACCCGCGCCACGCCGAGCGGGACGCTGAGCAGCGCGGAGATCTCCGCCACGGAGCGCACCTGCCGGCACAGCTCGCTGATCGCGCGGTACTCGCGGGCGTAGGTGGTGCCGAGCTGCGCCGACGTCGCCGACGACACCAGCGCCTCCATCGCCAGGTCCGTACGCGGGGTGGTGCGGCCGCCGGTGACGGCGTACATGCGGACGAGCGAACTGCGCTCCGGCTCCTGCTGCCCGTTGTGCCACGATGCCATGGTTCACTCCCCCTTCACCACGGGCGCGTGGCGGACAGCTCCGCCCGTACGGCAGGTGTGAGCACCTGTCCCGCGCGCTCCACCAGGATCGTCATCTGGTACGCGACCAGGCCCATGTCGCAGTCGGGCGCGGCGAGCACCGCCAGGCAGGACCCGTCGCTGATCGACATCACCAGCAGCAGCCCGCGCTCCATCTCGATCAGGGTCTGGGTGACCCCTCCGCCCTCGAAGACCCGCGCCGCGCCTCCGGTGAGGCTCACCAGGCCGGCCGCGATGGCGGCGAGCTGGTCGGCGCGGTCCTTCGGGAAACCTCTGGAGTAGGCCATGGGCAGCCCGTCGGCGGAGACGACGACGGCGTGCGCCACGCCGGGGACCTCCTCGACGAAGGCGCTGACCAGCCAGTTGACGTCCCTGGCGGCCTGGCTGAGCTCCTTCATGAGTCCTCCTCGAGCTCGGCGCGTCCCTTGCGCATGCCCTGCTGGTAGCTGGCCAGCCTGCTGCGGAGACGATCGGGCGACACCGGAGGCCCGGGGACGGGTGGCGGCGGCTGCGGGCTCGCGGTGCCCGGTACCAGGTTCGCTCGCGGCGTGCGCTTGGGCAAGCCCGAGCTCGTGGTGCCGCTCTGGACCGGCTCCGCCGTCGCGTCCGCGGCCTGCCAGGCCTGGTCCGAGGGGGTGGTCCAGGCGGTGTCGCGGTGGTCGGCGGTGGGGGCGGGCTTGCTGAACCAGCTGCTGCCCTCTTCGATGGAGGCGTAGATGGGCAGGTACTCGTCGCCGGCCGGCGGGGCGGGCGGGGCCGCCGGGGCCAGCGGCTCCGCGGGCGGCAGGTCGGCGGAGCTCGGCCGCGCCGAGCTGAACCAGGAGGACGGCTCGGGCGCGGGCGGCACGGTGTCGAACGACGGGTGCCCAGATGGCGGCCCTCCGGGGGTGGCGAACGACGGGTACCCCGAGGGCTCGTACGAAGGCGGCCCGGATGGCGGCCCGGACGGCGGGCCAGATGGCGGCCCAGCTGGCGGCCCTGACGGCGGGCGGAGCACGGAGCCGGGCCGGGGCACGTCCAGCGGCCCGTCCTGGGGAACGTCCTGGGTCCCGTACGAGCCACCTTGCCGCGGCACCTGCACCCGCGGGTTCGCCCCGGGCACCGCGGTCAGCAGCATCGGCGGGATGAGCACCATCGCGGTGAGCCCGCCGATGTCCTGCCGCCTGAGCTGCACCCGGATGTTGTGCCGCAGCGCCAGCCGCCCGACCACGAACAACCCCATCCGCCGCGACACCGACACGTCCACGACGGGCGGGTTGGCCAGCCGCCAGTTGGCCTCGGCCAGCTCCTCCTGGGCCATGCCGATGCCGTGGTCGGTGACCGACAGCATGAGGCTGCCGCCGTCGATGCGGCTGCTGGAGATGATCACCTTGGTGTCGCGGGAGGAGAACGACACGGCGTTCTCGATCAGCTCGGCGAGCAGGTGCACGACGTCGGTGACGGCCTGCCCGGCGATGGCGACGTCCGACTGCACCTGGATGCTGACCCGGTCGTAGCTCTCGACCTCGCCGAGCGCGGCGCGCACGATGTCCATCAGCTCGACCGGCTCGCTCCACTTGCGTGCCGCCTCCTGGCCGGCGAGGACGAGCAGGTTCTCGCTGTTGCGGCGCATGCGGGTGGCCAGGTGGTCGAGCTTGAACAGGTCGCCGAGGCGGGCGTCGTCGCGCTCGCCCTTCTCCAGCTTCTCGATCAGCGTGAGCTGCCGCTCGACGAGGGTCTGGCTGCGCCTGGAGAGGTTGACGAACATGGCGTTGACGTTGGAGCGCAGCGTGGCCTCGTCGCCGGCCAGCCGGACGGCCTCGCGGTGCACCTCGTCGAAGGCGCGGGCGACCTCGCCCACCTCGTCCTTGGAGAAGATGCCGATGGGCGGCACCTCGGCGGTGACCGCGCCGTCGCGCGACTCCCGCAGGTGCTGGACGAACTCGGGCAGCCGCCGGCCGGCGATCTCCAGGGCCTCGCCGCGCAGGCGGCGCAGCGGCCGTACCAGGGATCTGGCCACGCCGGTGGTGATGAGCAGGACGGCGACGAGCAGCGCGAGCACGGCGCCGGCGGTCAGGAACGCCCGGCCCCGCTCGTCGGCGCTGAGCGCCTCGCTGCGCAGCACGATGCCCTGGGCCTGGCGCTCCTCGACCTTGCGCATGGCGTCGATGACGACGGTGGAGGCGTCGAACCACTCCTTGGCGTCGTCGCGGTGCGCCTGGTCGAGGCCGCGCAGCGGCAGGCCCTTGGTGGCTCTGATCAGCACCAGCTCGCGCAGGAACAGCATGCGGTCGGCGGATCTGCCGTTGACGGTCTCGTCGAAGAAGCGCCGCTCGGCCGCGGTGGCCTCGGCGGCGAAGCCCTTGCGCTCGGTGGCCTCCACGGACTGCTGGCCGAGGAAGCGCTTGAGCTGGTCCTGGTCGAAGGCGCCCTCGACGAGGACGACGGTGACCAGCGCCTGCTGGTAGGACAGGCTCTCCTTGGCGCGGGCCAGGCCGTCGAGCATGCTCGTCTGGCGGAACAGCTCGTCGTCCACGCTGCCCTTGACCAGCTCCTTGTGGACGGAGAGCAGGTCGTTCACGACCGTGGTGTAGAGCTCGACGGCCGGGCCGGGCAGCAGGTTGGCCTCCAGGGCCTGCTTGCGCAGCGAGGTGAGGTCGTCGAGGCGGTTGAGCAGGTTCTCGAGCTGGTCGGCGGTGCGGCCGGTGGACTCGGTCATGAGCTGCCCGGCGATGCCGCGTACGGTCCTGGCGGCCAGGTCGACCTGGTCCATCTGGGAGCGCACCTCGGACAGGCCGTCGGCGGGCCGGTTGCGGGCGATGTACCAGGCGGTCCTGGCGCGTTCCCCGGAGACGAGGTGGGTGAGCCCGCCCAGCTCGGCGGACAGGCGGGCGAACTGGTTCGTCCGCGCGTAGGCGGAGGCCGCGGACGTGGAGGCGAGCACCTGGATGCCGCCCAGCAGCACGGCCGCCGCCGTGGGCACCATGATCAGGGCGACGAGGCGCGCGCGGACACGCCAATTGCGCAGCCGCCAGCGGCTCTCGGCGCCCTGTTTGGCGCCCAGGTCTCTACTCACCGAACGCACCTCGCCCGGAATCGGCATATTTGAGGGATCTGTGTCCTGGGAGAAATCAGCAAGTGCCGGTTATTTGAACACATCACGTGGCCCGTGGCCAAGCGAACATAACGCGACAAATGACGGTTCGCGTGACTCATGAGGATAGAACCTGGCGCTCCATCCCGGAAGCACCCCAGGCGCGAAATAAACCTTTAACACAATAAATGTCCACTTATGGGCGATTAGCGCGTTCCAATCGGGTAACACGGTTGACGCTCCGCGATCTCTTGACAGTCACGGCGTTGAGAATCGCGCCATTGGCGACATATGTTGAGCGACGTCAAACGAGGAGGCGAGTGTGGGAGTTTCTCCCGACAACGCGGCAATCACCGTTGCGGGCCTGTGGAAGATCTTCGGCTCCAAGGCACAGAAAGTGCTGGACAGCGAGGACAGACACCTCGATCCCGCCGCGCTGAGGGAGAAGACCGGCTGCACCGCCGCCGTACGAGACGTGAGCTTCGAGGTACGCCCCGGCGAGGTCTTCGTCGTCATGGGCCTGTCGGGCAGCGGCAAGTCCACCCTCGTCCGCTGCCTGACCAGGCTCATCGAGCCGACCGCCGGCGAGATCAGGATCGGCGGCGAGGACATCCGCGCCGCCTCGCCCGCCCGCCTCCGGGAGATCCGCCGCCACCAGGTCAGCATGGTCTTCCAGCACTTCGGCCTGCTCCCGCACCGCAAGGTCATCGACAACGTGGCGTACGGGCTGGAGATCCAGGGCACCCCCAAGCCGGCCAGGCACGCGCGGGCGGCGGAGATCCTCTCGCTCGTCGGCCTCGACGGCTACGCCGACGCCTACCCCGACCAGCTCTCCGGCGGCATGCAGCAGCGGGTGGGGCTGGCCAGGGCGCTGGCCGTGGAGCCCGAGGTGATGCTGTTCGACGAGCCGTTCAGCGCGCTCGACCCGCTGATCAGGCGCGACATGCAGGCCGAGGTCGTGCGGCTGCACCGCGAGGTCGGCAAGACGATGGTGTTCATCACGCACGACCTGTCCGAGGCGCTCAAGCTGGGCGAGCGCATCGCGATCATGCGGGCCGGCGCGATCGTGCAGCTCGGCACCGCCGAGGAGCTGGTGGGCGCGCCGGCCGACGACTACGTGGCCGACTTCGTCCGCGACGTGCCCAGGAGCCACGTGCTGACCCTGCGCTGGATCTCCCGCGACCCCGAGCCGGGCGAGTCGCTGGACGGCCCCGAGCTGCCGGCCGGCACGCTGATCAAGGACGCGCTCGGCGCCGCCTCCGCCTCGTCCCGGCCGATCAAGGTGGTGGACGGCGGCGAGCTGGTCGGCGTGGTGGACCGGGTGGACCTGCTCGCCTTCCTGTCGGGGCAGGCCGCGGCATGAGCAGCGCGGCGGTGCCGACGCCGTCCCGGCTCGCGGGCCTGCCGCGGTGGGTGGCGCCGGCGGGGGTGGCGGTGCTGTTCGTGGCGGCCTACCTGGTCTTCCGCGGCACGGCGACGCTGCCGCACGACAAGGAGGCGCCGCAGTTCCTGGCCGTCACGGAGCTGCGCGAGTGGATCGACGACCACCGCAACGACAACCCGCTCTTCCTGTACTTCCTCAACTACATCCGGCTCTTCGTGGGCTCGCTCTACGACCTGTTCGAGACCGTCCTGTACGGGCTCGGCTGGCCCGGCATCACCGGGATCATGGGCGCGCTGGCCTGGCTGGCCGGCGGCTGGCGGATCGCGTTGCTGGCGGTCGGCGGGGTCAGCGCGTTCGGCGTGCTGGGCCTGTGGGGGTCGAGCGTGGACACGCTGGCCCTGGTCGCGGTGGCGGTGCTGCTGTCGCTGGCGATCGGGATCCCGGTGGGCGTCTGGGCGGGGCTCTCGGGCCGCGCGCGGCGGGCGATCACTCCGGTGCTGGACGTCATGCAGATCATGCCGACGTTCGCGTACCTGGCGCCGCTCGCCCTGTTCTTCCACATCGGCGCGCCGGCCGGGGCGATCGCGACGATGATCTACTCGATCCCGCCCGCCATCCGCATCACGGCGCTGGCCGTCTCGGAGGTCTCGCCCACGGCGGTCGAGGCGTCCGCCTCGCTGGGCGCCACGCGCCGCCAGACGCTGTTCAAGGTCTACCTGCCGCTGGCCAGGTCCACGATCGCGCTGGCGATCAACCAGACGATCATGATGGCGCTGTCCATGGTCGTCATCGCGAACCTGATCTCGGCGCCCGGGCTAGGCGGCGACATCATCCGCGGCCTGTCCAGGGCCCAGGTCGGCATCATGCTCCCGGCCGGCATCGCCGTCGTGGTCATGGCGGTGGTGCTCGACCGGATGATGATGGCGCTGGCCCGCCGCGACCCGCACGCGAAGCTGCGCCGGACCGACCTCGCCGCCGCGGGCGTGCTCGCGGCGGCCGGCCTGGCGCTCATCCCCGTGCTGCCGAAGGTCTGGCCCGAGAGCCTGACGATCAACATGGTCGCCGAGGTCAACGACGCCGTGCACTGGGCCGAGACCAACTGGTACGCGGTGACCACCTGGATCAAGGACACCACCTCCCACCTCCTGCTCAACCCCCTGGAGTCGCTGCTCACCACGGCCCCGTGGTGGCTGGTCGCGCTGGCCGTGCTGGCCGTCGCCTGGCGGGTCAGCGGCGCCCGCCCCGCGCTGGTCGCGCTGGGCTGCCTGCTGGCCATCGCGCTGCTCGGCGTGTGGGAGCACACCATGCAGACGATGACCACGGTCGCCGTCGCGGTGCTGGTCACGCTCGTCATCGGCCTGCTGCTCGGCGTCGCCGCAGCCCGCTCGCCGCGCTGGTCGGCCGTGCAGCGGCCGCTGCTCGACGCCGCGCAGACCATGCCCGCGTTCGTCTACCTGCTGCCCGCGCTGGCATTGTTCGGGACGACCAGGTTCACCGCCATCTTCGCCTCCGTCATCTACGCGGTGCCGCCGGTGGTGCGCCTGGTCGAGGACGGCATCAAGGCCGTGCCCGCCACCGTCGTCGAGGCCGCCGCCTCCGCCGGCTCCACCCCCGGGCAGCTCCTGTGGAAGGTGCAGCTCCCGATGGCCCGGCAGGCGATCCTGCTGGCGGCCAACCAGGGCATCGTGATGACGCTGGCCATGGTGGTCGTCGGCGGCCTGGTCGGGGCGGGCGCCCTCGGCTACGACGTGGTCACCGGATTCTCCCAGCGCACCGACTTCGGCATGGGCTTCGTCGCCGGCATCGCGACCGTGCTCCTCGGAGTCATGCTCGACCGCATCACGCAGGGCGCCGACAGGCGCCCGTCCCCCCGAAAGAGGAAGTTCACATGAAGATTCGCCTGCTCGCAGGCCTCGTCGTGCTGGGGCTCGCCGCCGTGGGCTGCGGCGGGGCCAAGGTCGACAGCGGCACCACCGGCTCCTCCGCCCCCGCCGCCGGCTCCAGTGCCTCGGCGTCCGGCGCCGGCACCGTGAAGATCGCGATCAACCCCTGGGTGGGGTACGAGGCCAGCGCGAACGTCGTCGCGTACCTGCTGAAGAACGAGCTCGGCTACACCGTGGAGCTGCCCGAGATCAAGGAGCAGCTCGCCTGGGAGGGCTTCGAGACCGGCGACGTGGACGTCATCATCGAGAACTGGGGTCACCCCGACCTGAAGAAGAAGTTCATCGACGAGAAGAAGGTCGCGCAGGTGGCCGGCTCGACCGGCAACAAGGGCGTCATCGGCTGGTACATCCCCAAGTGGATGGCCGACGAGCACCCCGACATCACCGACTACAAGAGCCTCAACAAGTACGCGAGCCTGTTCAAGACCTCCGAGTCGGGCGACAAGGGCCAGCTGCTGTTCGGCGACCCGTCGTACGTCAGCAACGAGGAAGCCCTGATCAAGAACCTCAAGCTGAACTACAAGGTCGTCGTCGGCGGCAGCGAGGCGGCCCTGATCAAGAGTGCCCAGCAGGCGCAGGAGCAGAAGAAGCCGCTGCTGTTCTACTTCTGGGACCCGCACTGGCTGTTCAGCAAGACCGACCTGGTCCGGGTCAACCTGCCCGCCTACACCGAGGGCTGCGACGCCGACCCGAAGAAGGTGGCCTGCGACTACCCGGAGATGGACCTCGACAAGATCGTGAGCACGAAGTTCGCGCAGACCGGCGGCAAGGCGTACGAGCTGGTCAAGAACTTCCACTGGACGAACGAGGACCAGAACGCCGTGGCCGACGACATGACCAACAACGGCATGACCGGTGAGCAGGCCGCCAAGAAGTGGGTGGAGGCCAACACCGCCAAGTGGCAGGCGTGGATCCCGAAGTGATCGCCTCCCGGTCGCGCGCGCTCTGCGGGCTGCTCGTCGTGGCGCTCCTGCTGGGGGGCTGCTCCAGCGGTGAGCCGGAGACCGCGGCGAGCGCCAAGGGGACGGTCAACATCGACATCCACGGCTGGATCGGGTACGAGGCGCAGGCCGCGGTGCTGGCGTACCTGCTGGAGCACGAGCTGGGATACAAGGTCAACAAGCGGACCGCGAAAGAGGACCAGTCCTGGAAGGATTTCGAGACCGGCAAGGTCGATGTGATCGTCGAAAGCTGGGGTCACAACGACTTGAAGAAGGAGTACATCGAAGAGAAGAAGGTGGCGCTGTCGGCCGGGCTCACCGGCAACAAAGGGGTGATCGGGTGGTACGTGCCGGAGTGGATGGCCAAAAAGTACCCCGACATTACGGACTACCGAAACCTCAATAAGTACGCCTCCCTCTTCCGGACCGAAAAAACCGGAAATGCCGGACAGGTGCTCGACGGAGATCCGACATTCGTGACGAATGACGAGGCTCTGGTCAAGAACCTCAAGCTCAATTACCGGGTCGTCTACTCGGGCAGCGAGGCCGCGCTCATCAAGGCCGCCCAGGCCGCGACGAAGAATCGGACACCGCTGCTCATGTATTTCTACGAGCCGCAATGGCTGTTCAGCAAGGTCAAGCTCGTCAAGGTCGCCCTCCCGCCCTACGCCGTGGGCTGCGACGCCGACCCGGCCACCGTCGCCTGCGACTATCCGCCGTACCTGCTGGACAAGATTGTCAGCCGGCGGTTCGCGGAGCGCGGCGGGCAGGCGTACGAGCTGGTGCGCAACTTCACCTGGACCAACGACGACCAGAACGCCGTGGCCGCCGACATGGTCAACGAGAAGCTGAGCGCCGAGGACGCCGCCGAGCGGTGGGTCCAGGAGAACAAGATCGTGTGGAAGGACTGGATCCCCCGTTGAGGTTCGACTACGTCATCGTGGGCGGCGGCTCGGCCGGCTGTGCCCTGGCCAACCGGCTGAGCGCCGACCCCTCGACGTCCGTGCTGGTGCTGGAGGCCGGGCGGCCCGACTACCTGTGGGACGTCTTCATCCACATGCCGGCCGCGCTGATGTTCCCCATCGGCAGCCGCTTCTACGACTGGAAGTACGAGTCCGAGCCCGAGCCGTACATGGACGGGCGGCGCATCTATCACGCCCGCGGCAAGGTGCTGGGCGGCTCCAGCAGCATCAACGGCATGATCTTCCAGCGCGGCAACCCCCTCGACTACGAGCGCTGGGCCGCCGACCCCGGCATGAAGCACTGGGACTACGCGCACTGCCTGCCGTACTTCAAACGCATGGAGAACTGCCTGGCCGACCCCGGCACCGACTTCCGGGGCGGCGCGGGCCCGCTCAAGCTGGAGCGCGGCCCCGCGCGCGGCCCGCTGTTCGAGGCGTTCTTCGAGGCGGTGCAGCAGGCCGGGCACCCGCTGACCGACGACGTCAACGGCTACCGCCAGGAGGGCTTCGCCGCCTTCGACCGCACCATCCACCGGGGCCGCCGCCTCAGCGCCGCCCGCGCCTACCTCCACCCCGTCCGCCGCCGCCCCAACCTGACGGTCAGGACCCGCGCGTTCGTGGAGAAGGTGCTCTTCGAGGGCACCCGCGCGGTGGGCGTGCAGTGCGACGGCAAGCGCGTCGACGCCAAGGAGGTCATCCTCTGCGGCGGCGCCATCAACACCCCGCAACTCCTCCAGCTCTCGGGTGTGGGCCCGCGCGCCCTGCTGGAGCCCCTCGGCATCAAGGTCGTGCACGACCTGCCGGGCGTCGGCGAGAACCTTCAGGACCACCTGGAGGTCTACGTCCAGCACGCCTGCAAGCAGCCCGTCTCGCAGCAGCCCTCCCTCGCCCTGTGGCGCCGCCCCTTCATCGGCGCCGGCTGGCTCTTCCTGCGCCGCGGCCCCGGCGCCACCAACCACTTCGAGGCCGGCGGGTTCATCCGGTCCAACGACGACGTCGCCTACCCGAACCTGATGTTCCACTTCCTGCCGATCGCCGTCCGCTACGACGGCTCCGCCCCCGCCGGCGGGCACGGCTACCAGGTGCACATCGGCCCCATGTACTCCGACGCGCGCGGATCCGTCCGCATCACCTCCGCCGACCCGCGCCGCAAGCCCGCCCTGCGCTTCAACTACCTGTCCACCGAGCAGGACCGCCGCGAATGGGTCGAGGCCATCAGGCACGCCCGCCGCATCCTGTCGCAACCCGCCTGGGCGGACCTCGACGGGGGCGAGCTCTCCCCCGGCCCGTCCGTCCAGACGGACGAGGAGATCCTCGCCTGGGTCGCCAAGGACGGCGAGACCGCACTCCACCCGTCGTGCACCTGCCGCATGGGCACCGACGAGCAGTCCGTGCTGGACCCGGAGACGATGCGCGTGCACGGCGTGGACGGCCTGCGCGTGGTGGACGCCTCGGCCATGCCGTACGTGACGAACGGCAACATCTACGCCCCGGTCATGATGCTCGCCGAGAAAGCCGCCGACCTCATCCTCGGCAACACCCCGCTGCCGCCCGAGCCGGTGGAGTTCTACCGGCACGGGCGGGCGTAGCGCCCCACCGGGGCTACTGGCCGGCCTTGCGGCGGTTGACCAGGGCCTCGATGCCGTCGAGCACGCGTTGCAGCCCGAACTCGAAGGCGTGCTCCGGGCTGTAGGCCGCGTTCAGCGCCTCGCCCGCGGCCTGCCCGACCCGGGCGGCCGTGGGGTAGCGGGTGGTGTCGGCGATCCGGCTGAGGAAGGGGGCGTGCGCGGCCCACCACTGCTCGTCGGTCAGCCCCGTCAGGCTCTCCGCCTGCGCCGCCTCCACCGCGCCCCTGGCCGTGCCGTGCACGAAGCCGGTGATCAGGGTGATGACGGAGTCCATCTCCAGGTCCGACAGGCCGATGCCGTCGACGGCGGCGAGCTCGTAGTCGTACTTGGCGGTGACGTTGGGGCCGAGCACCGGGCGGTTGGCCGCCACCTGGAGCAGCCACGGGTGGCGCAGGTAGAGGGCCCAGTTCTCCCTGGCGATCTGCTCCAGCCGGCCGCGCCAGCCGCCCGGCACGTCGGCGGGCCTGGCGGTCTCGCCGTAGACGGTGTCGAGCATGACGTCGAACAGCTCCGGCTTGCCCGGCACGTACGTGTAGAGCGACATCGTCCCCACGCCCAGCCGCTCGGCCACCCGGCGCATGGACAGCGCCTGCAGCCCTTCGGCGTCGGCCACCTCAATGGCGGCGCGCACGATGCGGTCGACGCTCAGCTCCGGCTTGCCCTTGCGGCTGGTGCGCTCGCTGGTGCGCCAGAGCAGGGCCAGGCTGCGGGCGGGGTCGCCCTTTCCCGAGTACTCAACAGTCACCTTCGTACGGTACACCGTACGGTTGCCGACTTGGATCGTATTGTGTACGGTACGGCGTACGATTCGGAGGGTGACAGCATGACGGCAGTACTCGCGCAAGGACTGCGCAAGACGTACGGCGACCAGGCCGCGCTGGACGGCATCGACCTCGACGTGCCCCGCGGCACCGTCTGCGGCCTGCTCGGCCCCAACGGGGCGGGCAAGACCACGACCGTGCGCATCCTGACCACGCTCCTTCGCGCCACGGGCGGGCGCGCGGAGGTGGCCGGCTTCGACGTGACCACCCAGCCCCGGCAGGTACGCCGCCACATCGGGCTGGTCGGCCAGCACGCGGCGGTCGACGAGCTGCTGACCGGGCGCCAGAACCTGGAGCTGTTCGGCCGCCTCTACCACCTGAGCGCGGCCGAGGCCCGATCGCGGGCGTCGGAGCTGCTGGAGCAGTTCGGGCTGCGGCACGAGGGGCCGGCCAAGGAGTACTCCGGCGGCATGCGCCGCCGGCTCGACCTGGCCGCCGGCATGATCCTCGCGCCGCCCGTGCTCTTCCTCGACGAGCCCACCACCGGCCTCGACCCGCGCAGCCGCGCCGAGATCTGGCGCACGGTGCGCGAGCTGGTCGCGGGCGGCACCACGGTGCTGCTGACCACCCAATACCTGGAGGAGGCCGACCAGCTCGCCGACCGCATCTCCGTGATCGACACCGGCCGGGTCGTCGCCGAGGGCACCCCGGACGAGCTCAAGTCCAAGCTCGGCGGCGACCGGCTCGACCTGGTCGTGCACGACCCCGCGCACCTGGCGCGGGCCGCCGAGATCATCGGCCGGGCGGCGTCCGGGCCCGCGGAGATCGACCGCGACACCCGGCACGTGAGCGCGCCGGTCAGCGAGCGCGTCCAGGCGCTCACCGGCGTCCTGACCGCCCTGGCCGCGGCCGGCATCGAGGTCGAGGACGTCGCGGTGCGCCGCCCGACCCTCGACGAAGTCTTCCTCAACCTCACCGACACCGCCGGAGGCACCCGATGACGACCGCCGTGGAAGGCCCGCTCACCCGCCTGCACCGGCCACTGGCCGACGGCTGGACGGTCGCCCGCCGCGACCTGATCCACTGGGCGAACCAGCCCATGACGGTGGTGTTCGGGATCGCCTTCCCGATCATGATCACCCTGGCCTTCGGCTACCTGTTCGGCGGCGCCGTACGGGTGCCAGAAGGGGCCGACTACTTCGCCTTCCTCATGCCCGGCATGTACGGCATGACGATGCTCTTCGGCCTGAGCGCCACCATGATCGCGGTCACCACCGACGCCTCCAAGGGCGTCACCGACCGCTTCCGCTCCATGCCCATGGCCCCCTCGGCCGTCCTCATCGGGCGGGCCATCGCCGACCTGCTCAACTCCGTCCTCGTCCTGGCCGGCCTGCTCGCCTGCGGCCTCGCCGTCGGCTGGCGCCCCGCCACGCTCTCCGGCGCGCTCGCAGCCGTCGGCCTGCTGCTGCTCCTGCGCTTCGCCCTGCTGTGGGCCGGCATCTACCTGGGCCTGCTCACCAAGGACCCGGGCGGCGTGGTGGCGATCCAAACCCTGGAGTTCCCGATCGGCTTCCTCTCCAACGCCTTCGTCGCCCCCTCCACCATGCCGGGCTGGCTGGGCGCGGTCTCGGAGTGGAACCCGCTGTCGTCCACGGTCGCGGCGACCAGGCAGCTGTTCGGCAACCCGGGGTGGGGCGGGGAGTCGTGGGTGGCCCAGCACGCGATCCTGATGGCCCTGCTGTGGCCGGCCCTCATCACGACCGTCTTCTTCACCCTGTCCGTACGCCTGTACCAGCGCCTGGACCGCTGACCCGGAGACTCACCCCGACAGTGCCTGCTCGTAGGCGAGCAGTGTGTTCACGAACATGCGGCGCTGCTCGGGGGTGAGCGGCTCCAAAGCCTGGCGCCACGCCTTGGCGCCGTAGCCGAGCCATTCGTTGATCGCGTCCTGGTGCCGGTCGGCGATGCTGACGATGGTGCGGCGCCGGTCGGCGTCGTCCTCGCGGCGGGCCAGTACGCCCTTCCTGCTGAGCTCCCCCACCATGAGGCTGACCGTCGCGGGGGCGACCTCCAGCCGGGCGGCGAGCTCGTTGACCGTCATGGCGCCGTCGAACAGCAGGTAGGCCAGCAGTGACAGGTGCCGGGGGGCGAGCGAGAGCTCGCGCAGTTCCTCCGGCACCTTCAGGCGTTTGGCCCGCCCGACCATGCGGGGCATCAGGAGCAGCAGTGTCCTGATGCCGTCGTCCACGCTCAAGCCGTCAGTTGACATCCCGAATACCTTGCTGTCTAAATTAGCTTTGGTTGCAAAGCAAATACATCTGGGTCCATCCAAAGGATAGTGAGTTGACGGACTTCAACCAGCAGGTGATCGAGGAGTTCCGGGCCAACGGCGGCAAGGTGGGCGGCATGTTCGAGGGCGCTCCCCTCGTGCTGCTGACCACCGTGGGCGCGCGGACCGGGCGCAGACGGACGAACCCGGCCGTCTACCTGCGGGACGGCGAACGCATCCTGGTCTTCGCCTCCAACGCGGGCGCCGCCACCCATCCGGCCTGGTACCACAACGTCCTGGCCGAGCCGAGGGTGACGGTCGAGCTGGGGACGGCGACGTTCGCGGCCAGGGCGGTGCCGCTCGATGGGGAGGAACGCGACCGCTTGTACGCCCGCCAGGCCGCCCTCGACCCGGCCTTCGCCGCGTACCAGGAGCAGACCGAACGGGTGATCCCCGTCGTCGCGCTCTACCCTGAGCGGGAGCGGCTGCGGGCGTTCGGGGACGAGCTGGTCAGGATCCACGCCCATCTCAGGGGCGAGCTGGCCAGGCTGCGGGCCGGCGAGGCGGGCGCCGGCGACGACCTGCGTACGCACTGCCTGGCCTTCTGCGAGGCGCTGACCTTCCACCACTCGGGCGAGGACCGGGTGGCGTTCCCGCACCTGGAGCGGCTGTTCCCGGAGCTGAAGGCGGCTCTCGACCGGCTGCGCGAGGAGCACGGCGTGCTCGCCCGGCTGGTCGGGGAGCTGCGCGCGGCCTCCGACCCGGCGACGCTCGACCGCGTCGCGACGGAGATGGAGGCCCACTTCGCCTACGAGGAGGAGCGGCTGGTGCCGGTGCTCAACTCCCTGGAGGAGGTGCCCTGGGCCGTGCGCTAGTGGACGGCCGTGGCGCGCAGGCGTACGAGGAGGTGCCCGGGCCGTACGCAAGCGGACGGCCGTGGCGCGCAGGCGTACGAGAAGTGCTCTAGTGGACGGCCGTGGCGCGCAGGCGTACGACGTGCTCGACCAGCGAGATCAGCGTCGCCTTGACCGACTCGCGGTTGCGGGCGTCGGTGCGCACGATCGGCACCTGCGGCGACAGCGCCAGCGCCTCCCTGACCTCCTCGTCGGAGTGCGGGAACTGCCCGTCCCAGCCGTTCACGCCGATGACGAACGGCAGCTTCGCCTCCTCGAAGTAGTCGATGGCCGGGAAGCTGTCGGCCAGGCGGCGCGTGTCGAGCAGCACCACCGCGCCGATCGCGCCGCGCACCAGGTCGTCCCACATGAACCAGAAGCGGTGCTGGCCGGGCGTGCCGAACAGGTACAGGATCAGGTCGCGGTCGAGCGAGAGCCGGCCGAAGTCCATCGCCACGGTCGTGGTCTGCTTGTTCGGCGTCAGACCGAGGTCGTCGATGCCCGCGGACGCGTCGGTCATGACCGCTTCCGTGGTGAGCGGAAGGATCTCGGACACCGCCCCCACGAACGTCGTCTTCCCGACCCCGAAGCCGCCGGCGACGACGATCTTCGTCGACGTCAGACCGGCGCTAGAGCCTGCGTAGTCCACTGAGCACCCTTTCGAGCATGTTGAGGTCTGGCTGTCCCTGGCTGAGGCGTGGCTGGTGCAGGCGGACGAGCCCTTCGTCGGACATGTCCGCCACGAGCACCCTCGCCACGCCCAGCGGGACGCGGAGCAGGGCCGAGATCTCGGCGACCGACCGGAACGACCTGCACAACTGCATGATGGCCTCCTGCTCGGGGGTGAGCAGGGCCATCTCGTCGTCCGGGATCGACATGGACGAGATCAACGTCTCCATCGCGAGGTGATAACGCGGCTCGGATCTGCCGCCTGTCACCGCGTAAGGACGGAACAGGGGCTCTTCGTCCCCGGTCCCGTCAGCGCCGTACACGGCCCTCTCCCATCAGTTCCATCACATCACCGGGTCCTGGCGGCCTGGAGCTCCGCGCGCAGGGCCGGTGTGAGCGCCTGCCCCGCCCTGTCTACCAGCAACGTCATCTGATACGCCACCAGGCCCATGTCACAATCCGGACCCGCCAGAACCGTCAGCACCGACCCGTCGCTGATCGCCATCACCAGCAGCAGGCCGCGCTGCATCTCCACGACGGTCTGCGTCACCGCGCCGCCCTCGAACACCCTGGACGCACCCACGGTCAGGCTCAGCAGGCCGGCGGAGACCGCGGCGAGCTGGTCGGCCCGGTCCGGAGGGAAGCCCTCCGAGGCGGCCAGGCAGAGCCCGTCCGCCGAGACCACGACGGCATGCGCGACTCCGGGCGTGTTGCGTACGAAGTCGGTGATCAGCCAGTCGAACCTGTGCGCCTCATGGCTAAGGGTTGTCACGCATCCTCCCCGGCGGGACGCTTACTCACTTCGTTCCTCCTGTCCACGTACTTCCTGGCGACCCCGGCGGACACCCTGTTGGAAGCTGGCCATCCTGCTGCGCATCCGGTCGGCTGAGACCGGGGGCGCCGGCGCCTGCCGCTGCGGCTGCTGCGCCGGCGCGGGCTGGCTCGCCGTGCCCGGCACCAGGTTGGCCTTCGGGGTCCGCTTGGGGAGCCCGGCGGCGGTGATGCCGCCGAGGCTGGGCTCGCTGGCTTTGGCCGCCGCCTGCCATCCGGCATCCGCGGCCGTCCGCCACGCTTCCTCCCCAGAGGGTACGGCTTGCGCGGAGCCGGACTCACCACCAGGCCCGTCCGCGCCGGGCCGCTGGGGCCCGCCCTCGCCCGGTGGCCTGCGGAACCAGGCCGACTCCACCGAGGCGAAGATCGGCAGGAACTCCTCCTGCTCCTGGTCGAGCGGCGACACGTCCACCGACGGCGCGGGATCCGGCTGCCGGACGTCGTTCGTCGGGTACGCCGGCGGCGGAGTCTGGAACGCGCCATTACCAGACGGTTGCGAAGGCGCGCTCGGGAACGAAGGGTAGGACCCGGAGTCCTGCGGGAGCGGCCGGCCCCGGTAGGAGCCGCCGTCGGTGTCGGCGGTGAACCCGTTGACGCCTCCGTTGATGCCCGTGGCACCGGGGTCGGAGTTGAACGCCCCGCGCCTGGGCAGGCCGGGCGTGCTGTCGTAGGTCCGCGGCGCGTGCCTGCCGGGGCCGGCGGTGGGGGGACCACTGGCGAAGGAGCCGCTGTCGAAGGGGGACGCGGGCTCCGAGGGCGGTCCGGCGTGCCGCGGGCGGCCGTTCTCGACCGGCGGCGGTCCCTGCCTGGCGGGGCCGCCGTCGAAGGAGTCGAAGCTGCCGAACGAGCGGAACGTCCCGTTCGGGCTGGGCGGCGCGAACGGGCCGGGCTGGCTGGGCACGGTGCCGCCGCCGAACGCGGGCCGCTGCGGCAGCGGCTGCTGCTGCGTCCCGTCGGCGATGAGCGTGGGCGGCAGCAGCACCATGGCGATCAGCCCGGCGCCCTCGCCCTTGCGCAGCTGCACGCGGATGCCGTGGCGCAGCGCCAGGCGGCCGACCACGAACAGGCCCATGCGGCGGGAGACCGACACGTCGACCACGGGCGGCTCGGCCAGGCGGCGGTTGGCCTCGGCCAGCTCCTCCTCGGTCATGCTGATGCCGGTGTCGCTGACCGACAGCAGCGCGCCGCCGCCCTCGATGAGGCTGCTGGTGACGGTGACCTGGGAGTTGTTCGGGGAGAACTGGATGGCGTTCTCGACCAGCTCGGCGACCAGGTGGACGAGGTCGTTGGCGCAGCTCCCGAGCACGGACGTGGCGCGGTGCACCTTCACCTGGACGCGCTCGTACCCCTCGACCTCCGACAGGGCGGCGCGGACGACGTCGACGAGCTTGGCCGGCTGGCTGCGCCGGCGGGTGGCCTCGTGGCCGGCCAGGACCAGGAGGTTCTCGGAGTTGCGGCGCATGCGGGTGGCCAGGTGGTCGAGCTTGAACAGGTCGGCCAGCCGCTTGCCGTCCTCCTCGCCCTTCTCCAGGCCGTCGATCAGCGAGATCTGCCGCTCGACCAGCGTCTGGGTGCGGCGGGAGAGGTTGACGAACATCGAGCTGATGTTGCTGCGCAGCTCGGCCTCCTCGCCCGCGAGGCGGACGGCCTGCCGGTGCACCTGGTCGAAGGCGCGGGCCACTTCGCCGATCTCGTCGTTGCCCTCGACCTCGATGGGCGCGACGTCGCGGACGGTCGTGTCGCCGCTGACGCGCAGCTGGCGCACCACGTCGGGCAGCCGGAAGCCGGCGACCTCCAGCGCCTCGGTGCGCAGCCGGCGCAGCGGGCCGACCATGGAGCGGGCGATGGCGACGGTGAGGAGCAGCACGACGATGAGCAGCGCGACGATCAGGATGCCGGCGATGATCGCGTTGCGGGTCTCGGCGGAGCGCAGCTCCTGGCTGCGCAGGCCGACCCGGCCGGCCAGGTCCTTCTCGATGCCCTGCAGCACCTCGATGGCGGCGGTGTTCTCGTTGAACCAGTCCTCGCGCTCGGCGCGCGCGGAGATGAGGTTGTCGGTGATGCGGGCGCCCGGCTCGCGGCTGCTGACCAGCGTGATCGCGCGGGCCTTGGTGAGCTGGACGTTGACGTACTCCCGCTTGGACGTCAGCGCCTTGGACAGCTCCAGGCCGATCTCGACGCCGGCCTCGGCGCCGACGGAGGCGATGTCGGCCTGCTGGCGGGCGTTGGAGGCGATGAAGTCCTCGACGTCCTTGGCGTCCGTGTTGTTCGGGTTGTACGAGTTCTGGATCAGCTGGACGCGCTGGCGGGACATCTCCTCCTTGGCCGACGCGAGCGCGCTCAGGGCCCGGAACCCACCGATGATCTGGGTGTCGTCGGACAGCAGGGCCAGCTCGTCGTGCAGGTTGAGCAGGGTGTCGGTGAGGAAGTTGTACCGGATGGTCTCGGTCTGGCCCTCGTCCCTGATCTTCTTCAGGCGGCTCAGGTCGTACTTCGCCTGGGCGGCGGCCTTGACCACGCGCGGGCCGTAGGAGTCGTCCATGGTGGCGAGGTCGGCGCTCACGGTCTTGACCAGCGTGTCGACGGCGGCCTGGCGCTGCTTGTAGGCGGCGGCGAGCTGCTTGCGCATCGCGCGGTTGGCGCCGATCCAGCCGCCGGTGTCACGCTCCAGGCCGAGTGCCTGGACGAGGTCGCGGATGTGACCTGCCTGCTCCGTCGCGGTGGCGGTGCGGTCGTAGACGTCGATGCTCTGCACCGACTCCACCACTCGTGTTCCCCCGAGCACGACGGCGGCGATGGTGGGCACCAGGATGAGGGCGGTGAGCCGCCACCTGACGCGCCAGTTCCTCAGCCCCAGACGCGACAGCGGCCGCTTGCCGCGGTCCTGTCGCGCGGCTGGGCCACTGCCCGAATTCCCCGTAGTCACCGCTCCCGCTACCCCTCAATCGTCCCGTTCGCAACGGGTCATAAGCCGTCCACAAGGTATCCGCAGCATCTGACTTAACAGGCATATCGGACACAATTGTTACAAACGTGACCGGTAGTTGTGTGCTGTTGGTTATCGCAGTGCGGCAAGGACTTGATCGCGGACTTGTGCCCTTTGCGCGTCGTCGCTGAGGGGGCGACCAGCGCGGTCCACAACGTAGAAGACGTCCACTGCCTCCGCGCCGAGAGTCTCTACGCGAGCGGCCCTCACGTCAAGACCGCACTCGCCGAACGCCCGCCCGATGCGCCACAGGAGTCCCGGCCTGTCATGGGCCCTGACTTCCACCACAGTGGCGGTCGCGGAGGCGTCGTCGACCAGCGTCACCCGAGGTGGAGCCACGGGTACGCGCGGCGGCCTGACCGAGCGCGTCCGGCGGGCCAGCCGCTGCTCGATGTCAAGACGCCCAGCAAGGACGAGACGGAGGTCGGACTCCAGCGTCGCCGGGTCCGGCGGGGAGCCGTACTCGGGGATGACCGAGAACTCGATCACCGCCGTGGACCCCGCGGAGGCGGACGAGGCGGAGCGCACGACGAGCCGGTGCGCCGACAGCACGCCGGCCGCGCTCCACAGCAGCCCCACCCGGTCGGGGGCGACGACCGTGACCGCGCCGCCGTTGACGCGCACGGCGCCGCCGCCGTGCCGGGCCAGCGCGGCCTGCTCGGCCGAGAGCGTCGGCGGCTTCGGCGGCGGCGAGCCCGCCAGCACCGACCTGACCCGGCGGACGAGGTCGGCCACCAGGCCGGCCTTCCAGGAGTTCCAGGCCGCGGGGCCGGTCGCGTTGCCGTCGGCGACCGCCAGCGCGGCCAGCAGGTCGAGCACCTCGCGGGAGCCGACGGTCGCGGCGACCTTCTCGATCGTGACCGGGTCGTCGAGATCTCTGCGCGTGGCCGTCTCGGGCAGCAGCAGGTGGTGGCGGACGACGGTGGCCAGCGTCTCGACGTCGTGCGGCGGCAGGCCGATCCGGGTCGCGATGTCGCGCACGACGACCTCGCCCGTCGCCGAATGGTCGCCCGGCCAGCCCTTGCCGACGTCGTGCAGCAGCGCTCCGATGAGCAGCAGGTCGGGGCGGGAGACCTCGCGCGTGTGGCTGGCGGCGTTCGCGGCGGCCTCGATCAGGTGGCGGTCGACCGTGAAGCGGTGGATCGGGTTGCGCTGCGGGCGGTGCCGTACGCGCTCCCAGTCAGGAAGCAGCTTGACAAGGATGCCCGCCTGGTCCAGCTCCTCCCACACGGGCACGGCGGCGCGGCCCGCGCCGAGGATCGACACCAGCGCGTCACGGGCCTCCTCCGGCCACGGCACCGGCATCGGAGCCGACTGAGCTGCGAGGACGGACACCGTCGCGGGCGCGAGCGGCAGCCCCGAGTCGGCCGCCGCGGCGGCGGCGCGCAGCACCAGCACCGGGTCCTTGCGCGGGTCGACGCCGCGGGCGAGCACCACCTCGCCGCCGTGCTCGACCACGCCGTCGGCCAGCGGGCGGCGCCCGCGCGGGGCCGGCCCTGACACCAGCCTGTCAACGGTGCGCCAGGTCGCGTCGAAGGCGTGGGAGATCGTGCGGCCGGCCTCGGCGAGCCGGCGCATCAGCGCCTCGGCGTCGAGCAGGCCGAGCAGCCCGGCCACCGCGTCCTGCTCCTGCAGCACCAGCCGGTCGGTGCCGCGGGCGGTGACGACGTGCAGCGCGTGCCGCACGTCGAGGATGAACTCGTACGCCTCCCGCGCCCGCGGGCCGGGCGCCGAGGCGACCCAGGCGGCGGCCACGGCCTGCATCGCCTGGACGTCGCGCAGCCCGCCGCGCCCGTCCTTCAGATCGGGCTCCAGGAGGAAGGCCAGCTCGCCGCTGACCTGGGCCCGCTTGTCGGCTGCCTCGCGCAGCTCGCCGAGCCTGCGCCGGGAGTCGGCGCGCCATTCGGCCAGCACCGCCTCCCTGGCCTTCCTGGTCAGGTCGGGGTCGCCGGCCACGTGCCTGGCCTGGATGAGGCCGAGCACGGCCTTGAGGTCTTGTCTTGCGACCGAGACGGCCTCTTCGACCGTGCGTACGGAGTGGTCGAGGTTGACCGCCGAGTCCCAGATCGGATACCAGATCCGGTCGGCGATCCGCGCCACGTCGGCCCGGCCGTTGTGCAGCAGCACCAGGTCGAGGTCGCTGCCGGGCGCCAGCTCTCCCCTGCCGAGGCTCCCGACGGCCACCAGTGAGACGTGGTCGCCGTCGCTCGCCGTGCGGAAGAGATCCTTGAGCCAGCGATCGGTGTCCGCGGTCCGCTCCTTGCGGGCCGCGGCGTACGAACGGGCCTCTCCCCTCACTGTCGTGCCCCCTTGCCGAGCTCCGCCAGGACGCCGTTGTCCTGGCTTCGCCACGGATCCATGAAGAACCTGTTCACCCGGACACCTTTGGCCGGCCTCATCACAGGGCTTCCGGACCCCTCTCTCCGGTGCGCACCCGGATGACCGTGTCGACAGGAACGGACCAGACCTTGCCGTCGCCGATCTTGCCGGTGTGCGCCGCCTTGACGATGACGTCGATCACGTCCTCGGCGTCATCCTCGTCGGCGAGAACTTCCAGCCGCACCTTCGGCACCAGGTCCACCTGGTACTCGGCGCCGCGGTAGACCTCGGTGTGGCCGCGCTGGCGGCCGTAGCCGCTCGCCTCGCTGACCGTCATGCCCTTGATGCCGAACTGTTCGAGTGCGGCCTTCACGTCATCGAGCTTGAAGGGCTTGATGATCGCCGTGATGAGCCTCATGCGTCCACCTTCTTAGGAGCCGGGGCGGCGGGGCCGTTGGAGGAGCTCACGCCCGAGGCGTAAACGGTGCCGAGGTCGTAGCCGGTCTCGGCGTGGGTGGCGATGTCGACGCCGGTGACCTCGGCCTCCTCGCTGATGCGGAAGCCCATGGTCTTGTCGATGATCTTACCGATCACCCACGACATCACGAAGGAGTAGCCGCCGACCGCGACCGGGCCGAGCACCTGGAGGCCGAGCTGGCTGATCTGCCCGCCCTCGATCAGGATGCCCTTGTTCTGGCCGGGCAGGAACGGGTAGGCCGCGACGAAGCCCAGCGCGACGGCGCCGATGACACCGCCGACCAGGTGCACGCCGACCACGTCGAGGGAGTCGTCGAAGCCCAGCTTGTACTTCAGGCCCACGGCGTAGGCGCAGCCCACGCCGGCGAGCAGGCCGATGACGACGGCCGCCCACGGGTCCACGAAACCACAGGCGGGCGTGATGGCGACCAGGCCGGCCACCGCGCCGGAGGCGACGCCGAGCGTGGTCGCGTGACCGTCGCGCAGCTTCTCCACCACGAGCCAGGCGCCGGCGGCGACGGCCGTGGCGACCTGGGTGTTCATGAACGCCAGACCGGCGGTCTGGTCGGGGGCCAGCTCGGAGCCGGCGTTGAAGCCGAACCAGCCGAACCACAGCAGGCCGGTGCCGAGCAGCACCAGGGTCAGGTTGTGCGGCCGCATGGGCTCCTTGCGCCAGCCCTGGCGCTTGCCGAGGACGAGGGCGAGCGCGAGCGCCGCGGCACCGGCGTTGATGTGCACGACCGTGCCGCCGGCGAAGTCCTCGATGCCGAGCTGCGTCAGCCAGCCGCCGCCCCAGACCCAGTGGGCCACGGGGAAGTAGACGACCGTGGCCCACACCAGGGAGAACAGCACCCAGGCGCCGAACTTGGCCCGGTCGGCGATGGCGCCGCTGATCAGCGCGACGGTGATGACGGCGAACGTGAGCTGGAAGGCGGAGAACACCATCAGCGGGAAGTTGTCGGCGGCGGCGGCCTCGGCCGTCACGTTGCCACCCTCGACGATCAAGCCCTCATAGACAGCGTTGAAGACCCCGCTCAGACCGACGTAGTCGAGCCCTCCGATGATCTGGTTGATACCGCCGCCTTCGCCGGCGGTGTCGAACGCTAGGGAGTAGCCGTAGAGGACCCAGGCGATCGTCACGACGATGATGGCGACGAACGACATCATCATCATGTTGAGAACGCTCTTGGCCCGGGTCATACCCCCGTAGAAGAACGCGAGGCCCGGAGTCATCAGCAGCACCAGGGCGGTGCAGACCAGCATCCAGGCGGTAGTGCCGCTGTCGATCATCGAAGCGACCCTCCTTCTTACATGTGACGTGTGGCCACAGCGTGTTCGCCTGGGGTTTCGTGGCTCGACCAGGCGTGTTTCACATTCGTGAATCTCGCCGCGCGGGTGTTTCGCGTTCGTTTCGGGCTTCTCACAGGGCCGTTTTTGTCGTCGCTAAATCGGACATGCGATACTTAGGCTTGCCTTACCTAAGCGATCAAGGACTACTTCATGCGCCTCCGCCTGGCCATCGCCGCCATGCTCCCCCTGTTGACGCTGACCGCGTGCGGGACCTCGACCACCACCCAGGACGCCGGCCCCACCAGGACCGTCAAGCACGCCATGGGCGAGACCAAGGTGCCCATGACCCCGAAGCGCGTCGTCGTGCTCGACACCGACAAGCTCGACACGATGGTCTCCCTCGGCCTCACCCCCGTCGGCGCGGCCCAGGCCCAGGAGAACCAGACCTGGCCGGAGTACCTCGGCCCCTCCCTGGCGGGCACCAAGCCGGTCGGCACGCTCCAGCAGCTCAACATCGAGGCCATCATGGCGCTCAAGCCCGACCTCATCCTCGGCTCCAAGTTCCGGCAGGCCGCCTTCTACGACAAGCTCTCGAAGATCGCCCCCACCGTGTTCACCGAGAAGGTCGGCATCACCTGGAAGGAGAACTTCCTGCTCGACGCCGAGGCGCTGGGCAAGAAGGACCAGGCGCAGCAGCTCCTGTCCGCCTACGAGATGCGCGCCAAGCAGGTCGGCGCCAAGTTCTCCAAGCTGCAGGTCGGCATCGTGCGTTTCATGCCGACCGAGATCCGCCTGTACGGGCCGGAGTCGTTCAGCGGCATCGTCCTGGGCGACGCGGGCATCCCGCGGCCGCAGGCGCAGCAGCTCGCCGACCAGGAGGACAAGCGCTTCGGCAAGATCAGCCAGGAGAACATCGCCAAGGGCGACGCCGACGCGATCTTCTACACCGCGTACGGCGAGGCGGCGGCCAAGTCGCAGGCCGAGGTCACGGCCGGGCCGCTGTGGAAGAACCTCAAGGCGGTCAAGGCGGAGCACGCCTTCAACGTGGACGACGAGATCTGGATGACCGGAATCGGCGTCACGGCGGCCGGCAAGATCCTCGACGACCTCGACAAGTACCTGACGCCGCTCGTCTGAGCCGCCCTCATGGGCGCCGCTCGTGCGCGCCGCACCGGGGGGCCATCACGGGGGGCCGTCACGGGGGCCCATCACGGTGCGACGTCACGGTGCGGCGTCCCGGTGCGGCGTCCCGGTGCGGCTCAGGCGAGCCGTACCTCGTCGCCCTTTCTGATGACACCGGGCCGCAGGACCCGCGCGTACACCCCCGCGCACGCCTGCGGCCCCACGTCGAACACCGGCACCCGGTTGTGCCTGGCCACGGTGCGCAGCGCGTCGGTGTCGCGCTCCAGCTCCCCGTGCGCCAGCGTCGGCACCGCGCAGCGCGGGCTGGCCACGATGACGTGCAGCACGACGTCCGCGCCGACGTGCAGCTCCCGCCCGGCCCAGTCGTTCTCCACGAACCCGTCGGGCTCGGTGGCGATCACCAGGTTCGGCCGGTAGCGCAGGGCCTCGACGTGCCCGCGCGGGCCGAGCGCGCCGATCCGCTCTACGGTGGAGGTGGTGATCAGGTGGAGCGGCGCGAAGTCGAAGAACGTGCCCTCGGGCGAGCCCGCCCCGATCGTGGTGATGGTGTGCGGCACCTCGGCCTCGATGCCCTCGGCCAGCACCCGCTCCGGCACCGACCGTTCCAGCTCGGCGCCCTCCGGCGGCACGTCGATCACCCGGACCTCGCGTCCGAGCAGCTCGGACAGCGTGGCGTCGTCCGGCACCCGCGCGCCCTCGACGGTCAGCAGCGCGCGCCAGAGCCGGGGGTTCTTGGCGCTGGCGATCTTCCCGGTGGCGACGTCGAGCACGGCGCGCGCCCGGTCCCCGGCGAGCCCCCGCTCGGTCACCGGGCTCTCGTCGACCTCTTCCCCCAGCATGGATTTGACCGGATATCGGCGCAGTGTCTCGACCCGCATGCCGACGATCTTACGTGTGGGCCCAGAACCGCCGCAGGTGAGGCACCAGCTCGGCGGCCCGCTCCTCGGGGAAGAACAGCCGCCCGCCCTCGATCTCCACGATCTCCCTGACGCCCGGGATCGTGTCGCGCAGCCAGCGCGCCCAGCTCACGTCGAAGAACGGGTCGCCCGTGCCCCACACCAGCAGCGTCGGCACGGTGAGCACGGTGAGCTGCGGCTCGATGGCGATCATGTCCTTGGCGTCGATGCCGGCCAGCAGCCGCTCGAACGCCTGCCCGCCGCCCGGCTTGCTCAGGATCGGCCTGATGTAGGCGTCCACCACCGCCTTCGGGTCGTCGATGCGCTCGTAGCCTTCGCCGAGAGCGGTCTGGGCCAGCAGCTCGGGGTGGTCGAGCAGGACCTGGGTGAGGGCGGCCAGCTCTCCCTTGGCGGCCAGCTCGACGGTGGGCTTGAACGCCTCGGGCGGGGTGTTGGTGTGCACGTCGCAGTTGGTCAGGGTGAGCGTGCGCAGGCGTTCGCGGTGCCGTACGGCGAAGATCTGGCACACCGCGCCGCCGGTGTCGTTGCCGACGAGGTCGATCCCGGTGAGGCCGAGGTGCTCGCACAGCTCCTCGACGGCCTCGGCCAGCGCGGGCAGCGACAGGTCGTCGCGCGGGTCGCTGCCGCCGTGCAGCGGCAGGTCGATGGCGATGCAGCGGCGCTCGCCGCGCAGCTCGGCGATGACGTCGCGCCACAGGTGGGAGCCGGTGCCGACGCCGTGCACGAACAGGGCCGGCCGGCCCTGCCCCTCGTCCACGTAATTGATGCCGTCCATGGGTAATCCCCTCGTTTACAAACCGACTGTCGGTCTATGAAATTACCGACCGATAGTCGGTTTGTCTAGAGTGGGTCCATGAACCTCAAGGCGGAGCGCGGCGCGGCCACCCGCGACAAGGTCCTGGCCATCGCCACGCGGCTGTTCGCCGAGCGCGGCTACGACGACACCTCGATCGAGACGGTGCTGCAGGAGTCAGGGCTGAGCAGAGGAGCGCTCTACCACCACTACGCGGGCAAGGAGGCCCTGTTCGAGGCCGTGCTCGAAGCCACGGAGGCGGCCGTGGGCGCGAAGATCGTGCAGGCGGTGCGCGGCGCCGAGAGCCCCGAGGCGGCCCTGCGCATCGGCATCCGCACCTGGATCCGGCTCGCCGGCGACCCGGTCATCCAGCGCATCGTGCTCATCGACGCGCCCGCCGTGCTGGGCTGGGAGCGCTGGCGCGCCCTGGAGGAGCGCTACTCGTTCGGCATGCTGAAGGCCGCGCTCGACGCCACGAAGGCGGTGCCGGCCGCGTACGTGGACCTGCACGCGCACATGCTGCTGGCCGCGATCAACGAGAGCGCGCTGCTGGTGGCGCGGGGCGGCGACCACGCCACCGCGGAGGCCGCCGTCGAGGAGTTCCTGCGCCGCCTCCTCCGCACCGACTGAAACAAGCCGGCTCCTCCGCGCTGACGGAAACAAGCCGGCTCCTCCGGACCGACGGAAACAAGCCGGCTCCTTCGCGCCGACGGAAACAAGACGGGCCGCCGCCGACGTACCACCTCCCCAGGTGCGTCGGCGACGGCCCGTCCGTGAAGATCGGGACGTCAGGCGGCCGCGGTGGCCATCTTCCGCAGGCGGGCCAGCGCGTCACGCTCGATGCGGCGGGCCCGGTCGCGGCCGATGCCGTAGCGCTCCCCCACCTCGGTCAGCGTGTGCTCGCGCCCGTCCACCAGCCCGTAACGCCAGCGCAGCATCTCGCTGGTGGCGCCTTCGAGCCCGGTGAGCCACTGGTCGAGCCGCTCCCGCTCCAGGATGTCGATCGCCTGCTGCTCGGGATCGGCCCACGTCTCGTCGGCGATCATGTCGCCGAGCTCGGTCTCGTCCTCGTCGCCCACCCCGAGCTGGAGCGAGACCGGGTCGGAGGCCCAGCGCCGCAGCTCGCGCACCCGCTCGATCGGGAGGTCGAGGATCTCGGCGAGGTCGTCGTCGGTCGGCTCGGCGTCGAACTCGGCGAGCATGTCGCGCCGCACCCGCATCAGCCGGGTCATCTGCTCACCGGCGTGCGTGGGCAGCCGCACCGGACGGGCCTGCTCGTGGATGGCCCGCCCCACCGACTGCCTGATCCACCACGTGGCGTAGGTGGAGAACTTGTAGCCCCGGCGGTAGTCGAACTTCTCCACCGCACGAACAAGGCCCAGGTTTCCTTCCTGGACCAGGTCGATGAGCGGCATCCCCCGCCCCGAATATTTCCTGGCCACCGCCACCACGAGGCGCAGGTTGGCCTGAATGAACTCCTCCTTGGCCCGCTGGCCCGAGATGGCCAGGCGCTCCAGCTCCTCGTCGGCCGCGTCCCCGATGCGCGGCTCCGAGCCCCCGCTGTCGAGCAGCTGCTCGGCGAAGAGACCCGCCTCGATCCGCTTGGCGAGCTCCACCTCTTCCTCCGCCGTGAGCAGCGGGACCCGGCCGATCTCGGCCAGGTATGTCCCCAGCAGATCGCGATCAGCGACGTGCTGCTCCTGCGTGCGACTCCCCGTAGGCCTTGCCATCCCCAGGCACCTCGTTCCGCAGCTGCGTTCTATACCCGGCCAACGTCCGGCCAGAAGCAAAGATTCCCTCAACAACTACGCCTGCGGGATGGTTCTGGATGTCCTCCTAAAGGAGGAGACCGCCGTGAAACACCTGGTGAACGAGGGGAACGCCGGGCCGGTAGGCCAGGTGGACGTAGGAGGGGGCGTCGAGGACGACGAGGTCCGCGCGAGCTCCGCGCCGCAACCAGCCTACGTCCGTACGGCGCAGCGCGCGGGCCCCGCCGTACGTCGCCGCCCTGATCGCCTCCAGCGGCATCATCCGCATCTCGCGCACGGCCAGCGCCACGCAGAACGCCATGGACGAGGTGAACGAGGAGCCCGGGTTGCAGTCGGTGGCCAGCGCCACGGTCACGCCCGCGTCGATGAGCCGCCGCGCGTCCGGGTACGGCGAGCGGGTGGAGAACTCGGCGCCCGGCAGCAGCGTCGCCACCGTTCCCGACGAGGCGAGCGCGTCCACGTCGGCCGCGCTCAGGTGCGTGCAGTGGTCGGCGGAGGCGGCGCCCAGCTCGCACGCGATGCGCACGCCGGGGCCCTCACCGAGCTGGTTGGCGTGCACGCGCGCCCCCAGCCCGGCCTTCAGCCCGGCCGACAGGATCTCCCGCGTCTGGTCCCCGTCGAACGCGCCGCGCTCGCAGAACACGTCCACCCACTTCGCGTACGGGGCGCACGCCTCCAGCATCTCCCCGGCCACGAGCCGCACGTAGGAGTCGGCGTCGATGTCGGCGGGCACGACGTGCGCCCCCAGGAAGGTGGTCTCGTCGGTGAGCGTGGTGGCGATCTCCAGCGAGCGCCGCTCGTGCTCGACGGTCAGGCCGTAGCCGCTCTTGATCTCCACGGTGGTGGTGCCCTGCGCGCGCATCTCGCGTACCAGGGAGAAGGCGTGCGTGGCCAGCTCGGCCTCGCCGGCCGCGCGGGTGGCGGCGACCGTGGTCCTGATGCCGCCGCCGGTGTACGGCTCGCCGGACATGCGGGCCTCGAACTCCGCCGTCCGGTCGCCGGCGAAGATCAGATGGGCGTGGCTGTCGACGAAGCCCGGGATGACGGCCCGGCCGCCGGCGTCCACGCGCTCGTCGGCGGCCGGAGCCTCGGCGGCGGGGCCCGTCCAGGCGACGAGGCCGTCCTCGATGACGAGCGCGGCGTCAGCGATCTCCTCCCGCTCGGGGTCGCCGGTGTAGAGCAGCCCGATCCGGTCGATCAGCGTGGTGGTGGTCATCTCAGCTCCTCGATCGCCTTCTTCAGCAGGGCGGCGACGTCGCCCAGCACATGCCTGCCCTGCGCGACCACGCGCCGCCCGCCCGACACCACGGAGTGCACGTCGGCCGCCGAAGCCGCGTACACCACGGCCTCCAGCCCGGACGTGCCCGCCGTGCGGACGGAGTCGAGGCGTACCGACACCAGGTCCGCCCAGGCGCCGGGCACGAGCTGGCCCGCGCCCGGGAAGCCGAGCGAGGCGTGGCCCGTGCACGTGGCGGCGGCCAGCAGGTCGGCGGCCGACCAGTGGCCGCGCCTCCTGCTGGCCAGCCGCTCGTTCAGCTCCATGCCCCTGGCCTCCTCGAACAGGTCGATCACCGCGTGGCTGTCGGAGCCCAGCGTGATCTGCGCGCCCCGGTCGGCGGCGGCCCTGGCCGGGCCGATGCCGTCGGCGAGGTCGCGCTCGGTGGTGGGGCACATGCACAGGTATGTGCCCGACTGCCCGAGCAGCTCGACGTCCACGTCGGTCAGGTGGGTAGCGTGCACGGCGGTCGAGCGCGGCCCCAGCGCCCCGCGCTCGTGCAGGAGCTGCACCGGCGTGGCCGCGTACATCTCCACGCACGCCGTGTTCTCCGCCCGCTGCTCGGACACGTGCATGTGCAGCGGCGCCGCGTGCCGGTGGGAGAACTCCGCCACGACCGGCATCTGGTCGGGCGGGACCGCGCGTACGGAATGGATGGCGGCGCCGATCTCCACGTCGGGCTGCCCCTCGTAGGCCGCCGCCAGCAGCTCGGCGCGGGCCGCCCACCGCTCGGAGTCGCCGTCGCTGAAGCGCAGCTGCACCTCCGACAGGGGCACGCCGATGCCGCCCGACAGGTAACAGGTGTCGAGCAGCGCGATGCGCAGCCCCGCGGCGCGGGCCGCGCGGATCAGCGCGTGCCCCATCGCGTTGGGGTCGTCACGGTACGGGCGCCCGCCCTGGTCGTGGTGCAGGTAGTGGAACTCGCCCACGCACGTGACGCCCGCCAGCGCCATCTCGGCGTACACGGCCGTGGCCAGCCGCTCGTAGGAGTGCGGGTCGAGGCGGCCAGCGACCTCGTACATGCGCTCGCGCCAGGTCCAGAAGTCGCCCTCGCCGCGCTGGGTGTGGCCGCGCAGCGCGCGGTGGAAGGCGTGGGAGTGGGCGTTGGCCAGGCCGGGGATCGTCAGCCCCGGCAGGCGCTCGGCCGAGCCCGGCGGGCCCTGCTCGACACGGGTGATCCTGGTGCCGTCGATCTCGACGAGCACGTCGCCCGCGACCCCGTCGGGCAGCCAGGCCTGCTCGCACCAGTAGGTCAGCGACACAGCTCCTCCAGCACGTCCGCGAGTGCCACGACTCCCGCCTCGCAGTCTGCCCGTTCGGCGTGCTCATCGGGGGCGTGGGACACGCCGGTGGGGTTCCTGACGAACAACATCGCGCTCGGGACGCCTGCGGCGGCGAGGATCCCGGCGTCGTGCCCGGCGCCGGTCGGCAGGATCGGCGCGGGCGTGTCGCCCCCGGCCGCCCGGGCGACACGGTCCCTGAGCGCCGCCTCGAACGCGACGACCGGCGTCCACGACTCCTCCCGCACCACCACCCCACCGCTCCCCGCCGCCCGACCCCGCCCATCCGGATCACCGGCGCCCGCCCGTGCGGCGAGTGCCTGCGCGTCGCCCGCATCCGCCGCACGAGCGCGTGCCTGCGCATGGCCGCCAGCCGCCGCACCACCGGGTGCCGCCGCAATGTCCAGGCCCGCCGCCCGAGCGAGTGCCTGCGCAGGGCCTGCACCCCCCGCACGGGCGAGTGCCGCCGCGTCGGTCAGGCCCGCCGGACGGGCGTGTGCCGTCGCGTCGTCCGGGGTCGTCGGCGGGGTGAGGGCCGGCCAGGTGGCGCCGGCGGCTTCGGCGAGCTCGGCCACCAGGGCGCGCACGGCGTGCTCGTCGGGGCCGCGGGCGTCGAGCCAGGCCGAGGCCAGGCCGGGGATGGCGTTGGCGTTGCCGGGCGAGACGCGGACCTTGCCGACCGTGGCCACCACCCCGCGCCGCTCGGCCGCCTCCCGCGCCGCCAGCACCATGCGGGCCAGCGGCAGCATCGGGTCGTCGCGGTCGGCCAGCCTGGTGGTGCCCGCGTGGTCGGCCCGTCCACGGAAGTCGAACCGCCACCGCCCGTGCGGCCAGATCGCGCTCGCCACCCCCACCGGCCGCCCTCGCCGGCCAGCCCGCGGCCCTGCTCCACGTGCAGCTCGACGAACGTGCCGACGCAGGCCAGCGTCTCGTCGTCGCGCCCCAGCGCGTCGGGCCGGCGCCCGGCCCGCTTCAGCACGTCGGCGAGGGTGTCGCCGTCGTCGTCGGTGAGCGCGAGCGCCCGCTCGGGCGCGAGCACGCCGGTGAGCAGCCGCGACCCCACGCACGGCACGCCGAACCTGGCGCCCTCCTCGTCGCTGAAGCAGGCCACGCCCACGGGGACGGCCGGCGTCACGCTCCGCGCGCGCAGCAGGTCGAGCGCGGCGAAGGCGGACACAACGCCGAGCGGGCCGTCGTACGCGCCGCCCTGCCGTACGGAGTCGAGGTGGCTGCCGGTGACGACGCCGGGGCGCTGCGGCGACGGGGTGCCCCACCAGGCCCAGAGGTTGCCGTTGCGGTCCTCGCGCAGGTCGAGCCCGCGCCGCCGGGCCTCGCCCGCGAACCATTCGCGTAGTTCCAGGTCTGCTCGCGACCATGCGTCCCGTACGTAGCCGCCGGTTTCCGGATCTCGTCCCACGTGCGCGAGTTGCTCAAGCATGCAGCCAACTCTAGTGAATGGATCCATTCACTTTTAGTTGACCGGCCCTCCTCTGGGGCGCAGGGTCAGCTCGGTGAGGTGCGCGTCGGGCCCGGCCATGACGGCGGCCAGCACCGCCCTGGCCACGGTTTCCGGTTCGAGGTATTTCTCGGGCTCGAACGCGCCTCCCTCGAAGGCACGTACGCCGCGCTGCATGTCGGTGGCGATCCGGCCGGGGTAGACGGTGGTGACGCGGAGCGCGGGCTCCTCCAGCCGCAGCGCGTCGGCGAACGCCTTGAGCGCGAACTTGCTGGCCGCGTACGACGCCCAGACTGGGTTGGCCCGCTGCCCCGCGCCCGAGTTGACGCACACGACGTGGCCACCGGCCCGCCGCAGCGCGGGCAGCAGCAGCCGGGTCAGCTCGGCGACCGCGATGACGTTGACCTCCATCGTGCGCCGCCACACGTCGGCGCCCTGGTCGGCGATGCGGCCCAGCACGCTGATCCCGGCGCTGTGCACGAGGACGTCGAGCCGTTCGACGCCTTCGACGTCGGCCGCCGAGACCCGGGTCAGCTCCACCGGCCAGGGCCGGGAGCCGGGCAGCTCGGCGGCCAGCGCCGCGAGCGCGACCTCGTCCCGGCCGCCGAGCAGCACGTCGTGGGTGGGGGCCAGCGCCCTGGCGACGGCCGCGCCGACACCTCTGGAGGCGCCTGTGACCAGCGCCTTCGGTCGATCAGTCATAGGAGGAGCTTATTGATCGCGCCGCACCACCCGGAAAAACCCGCCGCACCGCCCAGAAAGCCCGCCGCACCACCCGAAAAAGCAGGAGATATCGGCCGGGTCGCGTGGCAGGATGGCCCGGCTCGACCGGCTGCACCGAAGGCGACCCCCCAGCGACCCAAGGAGCATGATGATCATCGAGGCGCAGGGCCTGCGCAAGACGTTCACCACCAGGAGCAGGAAAGGCACCCAGACCGTCGAGGCCGTGCGCGGCGTGGACCTCGAGGTGAAGAAGGGTGAGATCTTCGGGGTGCTCGGGCCGAACGGCGCGGGCAAGACCACCACGATCAGGATGTTGTCCACGCTGATCGCCCCCGACGCGGGCACGGCCACCGTCGCGGGCCACGACTTGCTGAAGGAGCCCGCCGGCGTGCGGCGCAACCTCGGCTACGTCAGCCAGGCCGGCGGGGTGGAGGACACGACCAGCGCGCGGGCGCAGATCATGATGGCGGCGAGGATCCACGCCGTCCCCGACCCGGGGCGGGCGACCGCCGAGGTGCTGGAGCGCTTCGACCTGACCGAGCTGGCCGACCGGCCCGGCCGTACGCTGTCGGGCGGGCAGAAGCGGCGCGTGGCCATCGCCATCGGGCTCGTGCACAACCCGCCGCTGCTCTTCCTCGACGAGCCCACCACCGGCCTCGACCCGCAGAACCGCGCCAACCTGTGGGAGCGCATCAGGCAGCTGCGCGAGGCGGGCACGAGCGTGCTGCTCAGCACCCACTACCTCGACGAGGCCGACGCCTTGTGCGACCGGCTGATGATCGTGGACCACGGCCTGGTCGTGGCCGAGGGCACCCCGTCCGACCTCAAGCGCGAGGTCTCGGGCGACGTGATCACGCTCAGGGTGGACGAGCCGGAGCGCGCGGCCGAGACGGTCGAGCCGCTGGCCCGCGAGACCCGCGTGGACGACGACCTGCTGCGCGTCTACGTGGACGACGGCGAGCACACGCTGCCCGTCCTGCTGCGCGCGCTGGAGGAGCGGGGGCTCGGCCTCAGCTCCATCGCCCTCGACCGCTCCACACTGGACGATGTCTTCCTGGCCAAGACCGGCCGCACCCTTCGCGACGCGGGAGCCGACGCATGACCCGCCACGCCCTTCGCACTACCGGAGGCGACGCATGACCCGCCACACCCTTCGCACTACCGGAGGCGACGCATGATCCGCCACACCCTCCTGTTCACCGGTTACGAGCTGCGCAAGTCGTTCAGCAACCCCGTCTGGCCGCTGTTCGGGATCATGCAGCCGGTGCTGTACCTGCTGATGTTCGCGCCGCTGCTGAAGACGATGACGCCGGGCGGCACGACGGTGGAGGCGCTGCGCATGTTCACGCCGGCGTCCATGATGATGATCGCCGTGTTCGGGTCGCTGTTCTCCGGCTTCGGCCTGATCGCCGAGCTGCGCAACGGCTCGCTGGAGCGCTACGCCGTCAGCCCCGCCTGGCGGCCGGCCATCGTGCTCGGCCGGGTGGCCAAGGACATGGTGGTGCTGGTCCTCCAGGCGGTGCTCGTGCTCGTCGTGGCCATCGCCATGGGCGTGCGGATCGGGGCCGTGGAGCTGGTGCTGGTGCTGCTGCTCATGGCCGCGACCGGGTTGTTCGCCTCGGGCCTGTCGCAGGGGCTGGCGCTGACCGTGCGGGACGAGAACGGCATGTCGCAGACGCTCAACCTGTTCATGCTGCCGATCATGCTGCTGGCCGGGCTGTTCGTGCCGATCTCGTTCGCGCCCGACTGGATGAAGCTGCTCGCGCCCGCCAACCCGCTCTACCACGCGGTCGAGGCGGGGCGGGCGCTGTTCGACGGGCGGCTGGGGGACGCGTCGATCCCGATCGCGTTCGGCGTGTTCGTCGTGCTGGCGGTGCTCACCACGATGTGGTCGATGCGCTCGCTAAGCAAGATCGCCGGGTAGGCCCCCGGGTAGGAACGTGCCGGTCTCCTCGGTCATCCGCTCGTACTCGTCGAGCCTGGCCTGGGTGCGCAGCGGCGCCGCGTCGGCCATGGCCTCCACCAGGGCCATGGCCAGCGCGAGCGGCGCCGCGTGCGAGTCGAACACGAGCCGGTCGCCCACGGGCGCGTCCAGCACGATCTCGGCGGGGAAGTCGGACTTGTCGGTGATGGCGGCCACCCTGAGGCCCAGCTTCTCGGCGTACTCCAGCCCGTGCAGCGCCTCGGCCGGGTAGCGCGGCAACACGACGGCCACCAGCCACTCGGCCCCGGCCCGCCGGGCCGCGTGCAGCCCGTCGACCAGCTCGGAGCCGCCGTGCGTGAGCAGCCGCACGTCGGGGTGGATGCGCCGGGCATAGTACGCGAACGTGGTGGCCAGCCCGCACGAGACGCGCAGCCCGAGCACCGGCAGCGGCTCGGTGGCGGCCAGCTGCTCGCCCAGCTCCTTGAGCGGGAACGCCGCCAGCCGCTCCCTGACCAGGGCGAGGTTGCGGATCTCGCAGTCGATCGCGCCGCGCAGCAGGTTCTCCTGCGGCGCCTCCACGCCACCGCCGAGCACCAGCGGCCGCAGCGCCTGGCGCAGCTCGGGGTAGCCGCCGAACCCCAGCACCATGGCGAACCTGGTCACGGAGGGCTGGCTGACGCCCGCCCGCTCGGCCAGCTCCACGCTGGACAGGAAGATGGCCTCATCCAGGTGCTCGGTGAGGTAGTGCGCGATCCTGCGTTGTACGGGCGACAGCCTCCGGCCATCCAGGAGCACGTCGAGCCCACCGTGATATCCGTCCGCCACGCCACCTCCAACGCCGCGTACCCGGCATTCTCATCCCGTTGCAGAGTCACGACTCCCGCATCGGAATACGTACACCCTTGTCGTCGGCGACGCGCGCCGCCTCCTCGTAGCCCGCGTCCACGTGCCGCATGACGCCGGTGCCGGGGTCGTTGGTGAGCACGCGGTTGAGCTTCTCGCGGGCCAGGGCCGTGCCGTCGGCCACCGTCACCTGGCCGGCGTGGATGGAACGGCCGATGCCGACGCCGCCGCCGTGGTGGATGGAGACCCAGGCGGCGCCGGAGGCGGTGTTGAGCATGGCGTTGAGCAGCGGCCAGTCGGCGATCGCGTCGGAGCCGTCGGCCATCGACTCGGTCTCGCGGTAGGGGGAGGCGACGGAGCCGCTGTCGAGGTGGTCGCGGCCGATCACGATCGGGGCCTGCAGCTCGCCGGAGGCGACCATGTCGTTGAAGCGCTCGCCGGCGACGTCGCGCTCGCCGTAGCCGAGCCAGCAGATGCGCGCCGGCAGGCCCTGGAAGTGCACCTTCTCCCCTGCCTTGGTGATCCACCTGGCCAGCGCCTCGTTCTCGGGGAACAGCTCCAGGATCGCCCGGTCGGTGGCGGCGATGTCGGCCGGGTCGCCGCTCAGCGCGGCCCACCGGAACGGGCCCTTGCCGGCGCAGAACAGCGGCCTGATGTAGGCGGGCACGAAGCCGGGGAAGTCGAAGGCGCGCGCGTAGCCGGCCAGCTTCGCCTCGCCCCTGATGGAGTTGCCGTAGTCGAACACCTCCGCCCCCGCGTCCTTGAAGCCGACCATGGCCTCAACGTGCCTGGCCATCGACGTGCGGGCGCGCTCGGTGAAGCCGGCCGGGTCCTTGTCGCGCTCGGCCGCCATGTCCTCGAAGGCGACGCCGAGCGGCAGGTACATCAGCGGGTCGTGGGCGGAGGTCTGGTCGGTGACGATGTCGATCTCGGCGCCGCGCGCCAGCAGGTCGGGCACGGCCTCGGCGGCGTTGCCGACCACGCCGATCGACAGCGGCCTGCGGGCGTCGCGGGCCTCGTACGCCAGCCGCAGCGCCTCGTCCAGCGAGGCCGCCTCGACGTCGAGGTAGCGGTGCTCGATGCGGCGGGCGACCGAGCGCGGGTCGCAGTCGACGCAGATGGCCACGCCGCCGTTCATGGTGATGGCCAGGGGCTGGGCGCCGCCCATGCCGCCGAGCCCGGCGGTGAGCGTGATCGTCCCGGCGAGCGTGCCGTTGAAGCGCTTGGCGGCCACGGCGGCGAACGTCTCGTAGGTGCCCTGGAGGATGCCCTGGGTGCCGATGTAGATCCAGGAGCCCGCGGTCATCTGCCCGTACATGGTGAGGCCGGCCGCCTCCAGCCGGCGGAACTCCTCCCACGTCGCCCAGTCGGGCACCAGGTTGGAGTTGGCGATGAGCACCCGGGGCGCCCACTCATGGGTGCGGAAGACGCCCACGGGGCGCCCCGACTGCACCAGCAGCGTCTCGTCGCCCTCCAGCGTGGTCAGCGTCCTGACCAGCGCGTCGAACGACGGCCAGTCGCGCGCCGCCCGGCCCGAGCCGCCGTAGACGACCAGCTGCTCGGGATGCTCGGCCACCTCGGGGTCCAGGTTGTTCTGGAGCATGCGCAGCGCGGCCTCCTGCGGCCAGCCCTTCGCGGTGATCGTGGTGCCTCGCGGGGCGCGGACGGTCCTGCTCATCGGTGGTCCTCTCCGTGAATGAACCCATTCACGGAGAGACTAACCCGGAATGCCGGCCGCGGGGGATGCTCAGCCGCTCACCAGGAACTGGGTGGCCGCCAGCTCCCGGTACAGCTCGTCGCCGCCCACCAGCTCGTCGTGCGTGCCCACGGCCCGCACGCCGCCGCCCTCCATGACCACGATCCGGTCGGCGCCCGTCACCGTGGACAGGCGGTGCGCGATGACCAGCACCGTCGTCTCCCGCGCGACCTCGGCGACGACCTCGCGCAGCCGCAGCTCGTTGACCGCGTCGAGCTGCGAGGTGGCCTCGTCGAGCAGCAGCAGCCTGGGCTTGCGCAGCAGCGCCCTGGCGATCGCCACGCGCTGCCGCTCGCCGCCCGACAGCAGCACGCCCCGGTGCCCGACCGGCGTCTCCAGCCCTTCGGGCAGCCGGGCCACGAGGTCGTCGAGCCGCGTCCGCGCGATCGCCGCGCGCAGCTCCTCCTCCGTGGCGTCCTTGGCGGCGAACAGCAGGTTCTCCCGCAGCGTGCCGGCCAGCACGGGCGCGTCCTGCTCGACGTAGCCGAGCGCGGCGCGCAGCTCGGCCAGCGGCCAGTCGCGGATGTCCCGCCCGTCCACCAGAATGGTGCCGGACTGGTGGTCGTAGAAGCGCTCCAGCAGCCCGAACACCGTGGACTTGCCCGCCCCCGACGGCCCCACCAGCGCGGTCAGGCCGCCCGGCGGCACCTCGAAGCTCACGCCGTCGTGCACCAGGGGCCGGTCGTCGCCGTACCGGAAGACGACGTCCTCGAAGCGCACGCCGGCCGGCCGCCCGTCGCGCGGCGCCGCGACGCTCACCGGCTCGGCCGGCAGCTCCTCGATCTCCTTGATCCGCTTCATCGCGGCCAGCCCCTGCTGGAGCTGCACCCCGCCCTGGACGAGCTGCCCGATCGGCGGCACCAGGTAGAACAGGTACAGCAGGAACGCGATCAGCGACGACACCTCCAGCGTGCCGGAGGCGACCCGCGCGCCGCCCACCGCCAGCACGGCCAGGAACGCGATCTGCACCGCCATCCACGTCGCCACCCCCGCGAGCGACGTCCAGCCGGCGACCTGCAGCCCGCGGTCGCGGGCGCGCGTCGCGGCCTCGGCGACCACGCCGATCTCCCGCTCCTCCGCGCCGCTGGCCTTGACCGTCCGGTACGCCTGCAGCGCCCGGTCCAGCACGGCCCCCATCTCGCCCACGGCCTCCTGGGCGTGCGACTGCGCCCGCTGGATGCGCGGCATGATGAGCGCGACCAGCCCGCCGATCAGCGCCACGATCAGCAGCGTGACCAGCAGCAGCACGCCGTCCATCGCCGCCATCATGACGATCGCGCCGACCAGCATGAACGCGGCGCTGACGGACTCCACGATGCCGTTGGTCAGCACGGCGCGCAGCAGCGTGGTGTCGCCGGTGACGCGGGAGAGCAGGTCGCCGGGCTTGAGCCGGTCGACGTCGGCGACCTTGAGCCGCAACATGCGGTCCACGAGCCGGCGCCGGGCGCCGAGCACGATGCCCTCGCCCGTGCGCTCCATCAGGTAGCTTCCCCCGGCCGAGACCACCGCGCCGACCAGCACCGCCACGGTCAGCCAGATCAGCGGCCCGGCCATCGAGCCGCCCTGGCCGAAGGCGTCCACCACGTACTTGGCCAGCAACGGCATCGACAGGCCCGCCGCGGAGCCGATGAGGCTCAGTAACCCGCCCAGGACCAGGATCTTCCGGTAGGGGCGGACGTAGGCGAGCAACTCCTTGACCACCGCATCCCCTTTCACGATATTGCTCAACTTCTCCTCAACGAACGGGACGCCCCGATCGGCACCCGCATGCCAGGGTCAACCTAAATTGACGACCAAAGTATGTCAACTTTGGTTGACCCTCCTTCTTGAGGAGGAGACCGACATCCGGCGGCGGCCCACGGACGAATAGGGCGTCGAGGAACCCGGCCGGAACCTCGAACGTCACGATCAGCCCTTCCGAAAGGACCGAACATGGAGCTCCGGATCAACCGGCGCGCTCTGGTCGGACTCGGTCTCGCCGTAGCGGTCGCCGCCTCGTCGATGGCCGTGCTCCGCACTGATTCCGGTGTCGCTTCCTCACACCGCGAGGCCCCCGCCATCTCCAACGACCCGCAGCACGACAACACCGACGTGTACGCGTTCGTCAGCCCCGACAAGCCCGACAGCGTGACCTTGATCTCCAACTGGATCCCGTTCGAGGAGCCCAACGGCGGCCCGAACTTCTACCCGTTCGCCGTGAAGTCGCGGCACAACATAAAGATCGACAACGACGGTGACGGCAAGACCGACATCACGTACGAGTGGACGTTCCGCAACGAGGACAAGCGCGGCAACGACACGTTCCTCTACAACAACGGCCCCGTCACCTCGCTCAACGACGAGAACCTGCTCTTCCGCCAGCGCTATACGCTCAAGCGGATCACCCCCGGCGGCTCCAAGACCCTGGTCAGCGACGGCATCGTCGCCCCCAGCAACGTCGGCGCCGCCTCCATGCCCAGCTACGCGACCCTGCGCAACCAGGCCATCAAGAGTCTGCCGGGCGGCGGCAAGACCTACGCGGGCCAGTCGGACGAGGCCTTCTTCCTCGACCTGCGGGCCTTCGACCTGCTCTACGGCGGCGACCTGTCCGAAGTCGGCCAGGACACGCTGAAGGGCTACAACGTCAACACCGTGGCCCTCCAGGTGCCCCAGGCCGACCTCGCGCTCAAGGGCGACCCCAAGCGCAACCCTGTCATCGGCGTCTGCTCCACCACCGACAAGTTCAACGGCAGCTCGTACGTGCAGGTCTCCCGCCTGTGCAACCCGCTGGTGAACGAGCTGGTGGCGGCCGCCGGCATGAAGGACGCCTACAACGCCCTCGACCCGTCGCAGGACGCGGACGTGAAGGCACTGGTCAACCGGGTCACCAACCCCGAGCTGGCCAGGCTCCTCGAGACCTTCTACGGCATCAAGGCGCCCGCGACCCCGCGCAACGACCTGGTGCAGATCTTCCTGACCGGCCTCGCCAAGAACAACGGCCCCATCAAGGCCGACCTCAACGCGCAGTCGCTCAACAAGGACGCCGGCAAGCAGCGCGGCTCCGAGCAGCTGCGGCTGAACATGTCGATCCCGGTCACCAAGGACCCGAACCGGCTCGGCGTCCTCGGCGGCGACCTCCAGGGCTTCCCGAACGGCCGCCGGCTCTCCGACGACGTCGTGGACATCGAGCTGCAGGCCGTGGCCGGCGCCGCCCAGAGCGGCAAGCTCATCCCCGGCCTGACCGACAAGGTGGACGCGAACGACAAGCCCTTCGACAAGACGTTCCCGTACATCCCGCTGCCCAGCAACGTGGCCGTCAACCAGCGATGACCCTTGACCGGCCGGTTCCCTCTCTCCAAGCCGGCCGGTCCTCCCCCGGCGGCAGACCACCCGTCTCCCATCGTCTGCCGCCACACCAGGGCCGGCCGGCCGTGCTCCCCGTCACGGCCGGCCGGCCCCACTCCCAGCTCTGGAGCCTGTGCCCATGCGCGCGTTCGCGATCTTCGCCGGCATCGCCCTCGTCGGGGCGGCACTCTTCACGATCGTCTCCTTCACCTCCGCACCCGCGACCCCGCCGGCGGCCGGGCAGCCGCACCGCGAGACGCTCCAGGAGCGGCTCAGGCGCCTGCCCGGCGACTACCGCGCCTGGGCCGAGCTCGGCCTCCAGTACGTCGACCAGGCCCGCGTCACCGGCGACCCCGCCTACTACACCAAGGCCGAAGGCGCGCTGGCCACCGCCGCCAAGCTCAACGGCCGCGACGACACCGTCCTGACCGGCCAGGCCGCGCTGGCCGCCGGCCGCCACGACTTCGCCGACGCCGTCCGCCTGGCGCGGCGCGCCATCGACGCCAACCCGTACGGGGCCCCCGCCTACGGCATCCTCGCCGACGCCAGAACGCAGCTCGGCGACCTCAAGGGCGCCAAGGAGGCCGTGGACCGGATGCTGGGCCTGCGCCCCGGCGTGGCCGCCTTCGCCCGCGCCTCCTACGCGGCCGAGCTGCGCGGCGACCGGGACGAAGCGCGTAAGTACCTCGAATACGCCCACGCCGACGCCTGGTCGCCGGCCGACCTCGCCTACAGCCGCTACTACCTGGGCGAGCTGGCTTTGCACGCCGGCGACCTGAAGACCGCCTCCGACTGGTACGCCAAGGCCCTGCGCGCCTACCCCGCCTACACGCCCGCCCTCGCCGGCCAGGCCAGGGCCGCCGCGCTCGCCGGCCGCCTCACCGAGGCCCTCGACCTGTACGACACCGTCGTCCAGCGGCTCCCCCTGCCCCAGTACCTCATCGAGCAGGGCGAGACCCGCATCAAGGCCGGGCGGCGGGCCGACTGGACGCTGCTCGAAGTCCAGCGCAAGCTCTTCCAGGCCGCCGGCGTGCGCGACGACCTGACGTGGGCCGAGTTCCTCGCCGACCACGGCGACCCCGCGCAGGCCGTCGTGCACGCCAGGGCCGAGTACGCCCGCAACCCCAACCTCGTCGCCGCCGACGCCCTCGCGTGGGCGCTGTTCAAGGCGGGCAAGCCCGCCCAGGCCCTCCGGTACGCCAAGCAGGCCACCGCCACCGGCTGGCAGAACCCGCTCATCACCTACCACCGCGCCAGGATCGAGCGGGCCCTCGGCCGCTCCGCTCGCGTGGACCCCGACTTCGACCCGACGCTGCCGGCCCTGGCGAGGTTCTCATGAGACTGCTCCCCCTCATCCTGCTCCTCACGCTGGGCACGACGGTCCTGCTCACGGGCCCCGCCCAGGCAGAGACCGCGGTGCACCCGCTGGGGCGCTTCACCGTCAACCACTACAACGGCCTGCGCGTCTCTCCCGGCCGGATCACCAACCACGCCGTCGAGGACCTGGCCGAGCTGCCCACCCTCCAGGCCAAGGCGCAGGTGGACGCCGGCTACGCGGCCCGCCGCTGCGCCGCCCTGGCGCGGGCCCAGCGGCTGGAGGTGTCCGGCCGGGTGGTGCCGTGGCGCGTGCGCACCGCCGCCTTCGCCTACGCCTCCGGCGAGGGGGGCCTGCGGACCAGCCGCCTGTCCTGCGAGCTCGTGGCGGAAGTTCGCGCCTCGGGGGCCGTGAGGTTCACCGACGGGTTCGACCAGGACAGGATCGGCTGGCGGGAGATCACCGCGACCGGCGACGGCGTGCGCCTGACCGGCTCCTCGGTGCCCGCGACGAGCGTCAGCCAGGAGCTGCGCGCCTACCCGCAGGACCTGCTGGCGGACCCGCTCGACCAGCGCGCGGCCACCTTCACGGCCGCCGGGCCCGCCCTGGGCACCCCTTCCACGACAGGCCCGCCCGCTGGGGGAAGCGGGCTCGGGATCGAGGTCGGCGGCCCCGTCGGCGAGGCGCTGTCCGCCCTGGACCGCACGTTCACGGGCCTCATCGGCTCGGACGCGCTGACGCTCCCGCTCGGGCTGCTGGCGGTGGGGCTGGCCGTGGTGCTCGGGGCCGGGCACGCGCTCATCCCCGGGCACGGCAAGACCATCATGGCGGCGTACCTGGCGGGCCGCCGCGGCCGCCCGCGCGACGCCCTGGTGGTGGGCGCGACGGTGACGGCCACGCACACGGCGGGGGTGCTGGTGGTGGGGCTGCTGCTGACGGCGTTCACGGCGCTGGCCGGGGAGTCGGTGCTGGCCTGGCTGGGGGTGGCCAGCGGCGTCCTGATCGCCGCCATCGGCCTGCGCCTCCTCCTCAACCTCCGCCGCCCCTCCCCCCAAGGCCACGGTCACGGTCATGGGCACGGGCACGGGCATGGCCACGGTCACGCGCCCGGCTACGGCCACGGGCATGAGAACGCCGCCCCCGCCCAACGAGCCGGCCTGATCGGCCTCGGGATCGCGGGCGGCCTCGTCCCCAGCCCCTCGGCCCTCATCGTCCTGCTGGGCGCGATCGCCCTCGGCCGCACGTGGTTCGGCGTGGCGCTGGTGACCGCGTACGGGATCGGCATGGCCGCCACCCTCACCGTCACGGGCCTGCTCCTGGTCAAGCTCGTGGACCGCCTGGAGCGCCGCGCCTCGACCGGCCGCCGCCTGGCCGCCCGCCTCTCGGGCCTGGCCCCGCTGGGAACGGCCGCCATGGTCGTCCTCCTGGGCGCGGGCCTGGCCCTCCGCTCGGTGGCCGCCCTCTGACCCGCCCGACCGATGCCTTCCGCTCCCCTGCCTGGTCCATATGCCTGAGAGGACCCCGATACAGAACGGCAAGGGAGCACGCCCACCATGAGCCAGGACACCATGAACGCCACTTTGACCGTCGCCGCGCCCGCCGCGAAGCTGTTCGCGGCACTGGCGGACCCGGCCACGCACGCCTCGATCGACGGCACCGGCTGGGTGCGGGAGCCCGTCGACCGGGCGCCGCTGACCGAGGCGGGGCAGGTCTTCCGGATGAACATGCACCACGCCAACCACCCCGACGGCGACTACCGGACCGCCAACCAGATCCAGGTCTTCGAGCCGCCGCACACCATCGGCTGGCGGACGGGGACGGAGGGCGACGACGGCGAGCTGCGATTCGGCGGCTGGTGGTGGCGGTATGACCTCGTGCCGCTGGACGAGTCGAAGACGGAGGTGACGCTCACCTACGACTGGTCGGCGGTGCCGCAGCCGATCAGGCAGCGCATCCAGTTCCCGCCGTTCGGCCCTGAGCACCTGATCGATTCGCTGCGGCACCTGGCCGACCTGGTCTCCTAGTCGATCTCGGGCACGTCGTCGCCGTCGTAGTCGACGTCACCGTCGTCTGCCCGCCGCAGCTTGATGTCGTCTATCCAGCCCTGCGTGAACCTGCGGATCTCCTTGATCTGCTCCTCGCGCACGCCGTAGGCCTCGAAGTTCTCGTCCGGCATGAGGTCGACGAACTCCAGCCGGGAGAGCAGCTCGTGCACGGAGAAGTACTCGTGGTGCATGGCGGCGAGTTGTTCGAGCGCTCTGTAGGAGTAGTGCGGGGAGACGGCGGCGATGTCGATGATGTCGCGCGCGAGGCTGCGCTCGTGCACGGCGCGCATCTTCAGCCCGACGGCGTCGTCGAGGCCGAGCACCTTCAGCGTTCCGCAGGTGATGGGCCGCTGCTGGAGCGCCTCGCGCAGGAGGTCGAACTCGCAGGTTTCGCCGGTCGCGAGGTCGCGCACCATCAACCTGCCCATCCGGGGCGTGACCTCGATGACCGACGCGTCTAACCCGGCATTTTGGAACGCTCCAATAACGCCCTGGGCGACGTCGGGCAGCGGCATGTCCATGGCGGTGGCGAAGTCGAGATCATTGCTCGGCCGGTCGGTGAAGCCATGCGCTTTGATGGCGTACCCGCCGGCGAGCACCAAGCCGTAGGAGTCGCAGACGGGCAGCACGGCGTGCAGCAGCCGCTCTTGGAAGGGCGGGAACTCCATCAGGCGGCGGTCTCCCGAAGGGGCAGCTTCTTCTCCCACGCGTGCCGGTAGCCCGGCCCGAGCCCTCGGCGTAGCGTCGGCCAGTCGGAGACGAGATGGTCGGGGTTCAGGTAGGCCTCGTAGTCCACGCGACGCCCCGCGGTGATGACCGTGCGGTACATCTCCATCCGGACCATCGGCTTGGCGAGGTCGAACTCGGTGAACCCCGACCAGGCCAGATGGGGCGGCAGGGCCACGACGCCCTCGGCCGGACCGTGAAGATCACCCAACGATTCGGGGACCTTCTCGTCCAGCCCCTCGTACCACGACGGAAGTGCCATGACTCAAGTATGCCGACGACCGCGCCGAGTGGAAGGCAGATCATGACGCCCGGAGAGAAACTCCTGGAAGGCGATCTTCGCCTTGATCACCGGCCGCCGCCACCGCTCCTCGCGGTGGATCGCCTTGGCCATCTTGCGGGGCGACTGCTTGGCGAAGAACCAGTGCGCCCAGGGCGATCCGGGCCGGGCCAGGCGGATGGCGCCCACCAGCAGCATCGGCGGGACGAACAGCCCGGCCATCCCCGTCCAGATCTTGCCTTTGAGCAGGGTGACGACGGCCAGTGCCAGGTTGGCGACGATGAGCGCGGCGGGGTTGACGGGGGTGCCGTAGTTCCAGGTGAGCGGGCGCAGGCCGATGAGGAGCAGGCCGGTGACGGCGACGGCGATGAAGACGGCGTCGACGGAGGTGCGGCCCTCCTCCTCCCAGTACACGTCGTGCAGGTGCAGGATGAGCGCGAACTCGTCGAGGACGAGGGCGGAGCCGACGCCGAAGACGGAGGCGGCGACGGCGGTGCCGACCTGGGAGCCGGGCGAGACGATGAGCGTCACGCCGCCGACTAACATCAGCACGACGCCGAAGACGACGTGGTGGATGTGCATCTCGCCCACGTTGACGTTGCGGAACCAGCCGACCTTCGCCCTGATGAGGCGGACGTTGATGCGGGTGGCGATGAAGGCGGCGATGAGCATGACGAAGTAGCAGAACAGCGGGAGCCGTCCCGTGGCGACGATGCTTTGCTGGAACCAGTTGCCCATGACCCTGGTTTCGATGGTACGAGCCGCGCGGACGTACCCGGCCTCTCAGGACAGGAAGCCACGTAAGAGGGCGGCGGTGCCCTCCAGGTGTTCGGCGACCGCCCGCCGGGCGGCCTCGGGGTCGCCGGCGAGGATGGCGTCGACGATGGCGCGGTGCTGGACGGCGGCGTGGTCGAGGTTGACCTGCAGCATGGGGATGGCGTTGAGCAGGTCGCTGACGCGGGAGCGGGCGTCGGCGCAGGTGGTGGCGAGCAGGGTGGAGCCGGTGAGCTCGGCGATGGACAGGTGGAAGGCGGTGTCGAGGCGGCGGTAGTCGTCGAGGCCGGCCTGGTTGAGCTCGGCGAGCCTGCGGGTGAGCACGTCCCGCTTGTCGTCGGGGAGGCCGGCGGAGGCGAGCACCTGGGCGGCGCCGCACTCGACGGCGAGCCGGAAGGTCAGGGCGTCCGACAGCTCGGCCGTGCCCATCTTGTTGACGGCCTGGCGCAGGTCGCCGGCGTCGGGGGTGGGCGGGACGTAGGTGACGAACGCGCCGCCGTAGCGGCCGCGCCGCACGTCGAGGTAGCCCGCCTCCGACAGGGCGCGGATGGCCTCGCGCAGCGTCACGCGGCTGATGCCGAGCTGGACGGCGAGCTCGCGCTCGGGGGGCAGCTTGTGCCCGGGCGGGACGACGCCCAGCTTGATGGCCTGGAGCAGCCGTTCCACGGTCTCCTCGAAGGCGTTGCCGGCCCTGACCGGGCGCAGCACCGTCATCAAACGCGCCGACTCGTCCAAGGTGTCCTCAGGTCTTGACAAGCGATCCCGCCATGCTGATCAATGGTCTGAGACTAGCCCAATTAACGGGAAAGCGCTTCAGTCCAGATCGGAGCTGCGCAGCGTGGACGATCGAGCGAGCACCGGGTTCCTGTCCGTCGCCGAGCTGCGCGACGAGGTGGCGGCGGGCCGCATCGACACCGTGCTCCTGGCGATCGCCGACATGCAGGGCCGGTTGCAGGGCAAGCGGCTGTCGGCGCGGTACTTCCTCGACGAGGTGCTGCACCACGGCTCCGAGGGCTGCAACTACCTGCTCGCGGTCGACGTCGACATGAACACCGTCCAGGGTTACGAGATGTCGTCCTGGGATCGCGGGTACGGCGACTTCGTGATGAAGCCCGATCTCGGCACGCTGCGCCGGGTGCCCTGGCACGAGGGCACCGCGCTGCTGATGGCCGACCTGGCGTGGGAGGGCGGCGGCGAGGTGACCGCGTCCCCGCGCCAGATCCTGCGCAGGCAGCTCGCCCGCCTGGCCGACCGGGGGCTGGCCGCGTACGTCGGCACGGAGCTGGAGTTCGTGGTCTACGACGACAGTTACGAGGACGCGTGGCGGCGCGCGTACCGCGACCTGACGCCCGCGAACCTCTACAACGTCGACTACTCCCTGCTCGGCACGGCCCGCGTCGAGCCGCTGCTGCGGCGGGTGCGGCGCGAGATGGAGGGGGCGGGCCTGTACGTGGAGTCCGCCAAGGGCGAGTGCAACCTGGGCCAGCACGAGATCGCCTTCCGCTACGACGAGGCGCTGCGCACCTGCGACAACCACGTCATCTACAAGACCGGCGCGAAGGAGATCGCCGCCCAGGAGGGCCGGTCGATCACGTTCATGGCCAAGCCGAACCAGCGTGAGGGCAACTCCTGCCACATTCACATCTCGCTGCGCAGCGTGGAGGGGGACCTGGTGATGGCGGGCGACGGCCCGTTCGGGTTGTCGCCGCTGGGGGCGCGCTTCGTCGCGGGCCAGCTCGCGTGCCTGCGGGAGCTGACCCTCCTGTACGCCCCCAACATCAACTCCTACAAGCGGTACGTGCCCGGCAGTTTCGCCCCCACGGCCGTCAAGTGGGGCGTGGACAACCGGACGTGCGCGCTGCGGCTGGTGGGCCATGGCAGCTCGCTGCGGGTGGAGAACCGGGTGCCGGGCGGCGACGTGAACCCGTACCTGGCGGTGTCGGCGCTGGTCGCGGCCGGTCTGTACGGCATCGACGCGGAGCTGCCGCTGGAGGACCCGTACGAGGGCAACGCCTACGACTCGGGCGCCGAGACCGTGCCGCACACGCTGCGTGACGCGCTGGCGCTGTTCGAGGGGTCGAAGCTGGCCAGGGAGGCGTTCGGCGACGACGTCGTGGCGCACTACGCGAACAACGCGCGGGTGGAGCTGGCCGCTTTCGACGCGGCGGTGACGGATTGGGAGCTGTTCCGTGGTTTCGAGCGGATGTGACGGGAGCTGCTCCGTGGTTTCGAGCGGATGTGACGGGAACGCATGAAGATCGTCAACCCGGCGACGGAGGAAGTGATCGCCGACGTCGAGCTCGCCGACGCGACCGAGGTCGATCGGGCCGTGGAGCGTGCCAGGAGGGCGCAGGCGGCCTGGCGGGAGGTGGCGCCGGGCGAACGGGCGCGGCTGCTGCGCAGGTTCGCCGATCTGGTGGACGAGCACGGCGAGGAGCTGGCGCGCCTGGAGCTGGCCAACGCCGGGCACACCATCGGCAACGCCCGGTGGGAGGCCGGCAACGTCCGCGACGTGCTGCACTTCTACGCGGGCGCGCCCGAGCGCAACCACGGCAAGCAGATCCCGGTGCCCGGCGGCGTGGACGTCACCTTCCAGGAGCCGCTGGGCGTGGTGGGGATCATCGTGCCGTGGAACTTCCCCATGGTGATCATGATGTGGGGCGTGGCTCCGGCCCTGGCGGCGGGTAACACGGTGATCGTGAAGCCGGCCGAGTGGACTCCGCTGACCGCGCTGAGGCTGGCAGAGCTGGCCCTGGCGGCGGGCCTCCCCGAGGGGGTGCTCCAGGTTCTGCCTGGGGTAGGGGAGGTCGCGGGAGCCCGCCTGGTGGAGCATCCCGGCGTCGCCAAGATCGTGTTCACCGGCTCGACCGAGGTGGGCAAGGAGATCGCCGCGAAGGCGGGGCGTCAGGTGAAGCGGCTGACGCTGGAGCTGGGCGGCAAGTCCGCAAATATCGTTTTCGCCGACGCGGATCTCGAAAAAGCGGCCAAAACCGCGCCTTATGCGGTGTTCGACAACGCCGGGCAAGACTGCTGCGCTCGCTCCAGGATCCTCGTCCAGTCCAGCGTGTACGACGCGTTCATGGAGCGCCTGGCCGAGGCCGTCCGCGGCGTCAAGGTCGGCGACCCCCTCGACGAGGCCACCGAGATGGGCCCCCTGATCAGTGCCGAGCACCTCGAACGCGTCCGCGGCTTCGTCGACGGCGCCCCCCACCTCCAGGGCTCCTGCCCCGAGGGCAAGGGCTACTGGTTCCCGCCGACCGTCCTGACCCCCGAGGTCACCGACCGCGCGTTCACCGAGGAGATCTTCGGGCCGGTCGTGTCGGTGGTCAGGTTCGAGGACGAAGCGCAGGCCGTACGGATCGCCAACGACACCCCGTACGGGCTGAGCGGCTCCATCTGGACCCGCGACGTCGGCCGGGCGCTGCGCGTGGCCAGGGCCGTCGAGTCGGGAGCCCTGTCGGTCAACTCCCACTCCTCGGTCCGCTACTGGACCCCGTTCGGCGGCTTCAAGCAGTCCGGCCTCGGCAGGGAGCTCGGCCCTGACGCGCTCGCGGCGTTCACCGAGACCAAGAACGTCTTCATCTCCTGGGAGTGACAGTGCAGCGGTTGCAGGATCGGGTGGCGGTCATCACCGGCGCCGGCAGCGGGATCGGGCTGGCCACGGCCCGCCGCTTCGCCGACGAGGGCGCCAGGGTGGTCTGCGCGGACATCGACGAGGAGGCGGGCGTCAAGGCCGCGGCCGAGGTGGGCGGCCTGTTCGTCAAGGCCGACGTCACCAGCGAGGACGACGTCGTGCGCATGTTCGCGACGGCGCACGACACCTACGGCAGCGTGGACATCGCCTTCAACAACGCCGGCATCTCGCCGCCCGACGACGACTCGATCCTGGAGACCGGCCTCGACGCCTGGCGCCGTGTCCAGGAGGTGAACCTGACCAGCGTCTACCTGTGCTGCAAGCACGCCATCCCGTACATGCGCCGGCAGGGCAAGGGCTCGATCATCAACACCGCGTCGTTCGTGGCCGTCATGGGCTCGGCGACCTCGCAGATCTCCTACACCGCCTCCAAGGGCGGGGTGCTGGCGATGTCGCGGGAGCTGGGCGTGCAGTTCGCCAGGGAGGGCATCCGGGTCAACGCCCTGTGCCCGGGCCCGGTGAACACGCCGCTGCTGCAGGAGCTGTTCGCCAAGGACCCCGAGCGGGCGCAGCGGCGGCTGGTGCACGTTCCGGTGGGCCGCTTCGCCGAGGCGTCGGAGATCGCGGCCGCGGTGGCGTTCCTGGCCAGCGACGACGCCTCGTTCATCACGGCCAGCGAGTTCCTGGTGGACGGCGGCATCTCCGGTGCCTACGTCACGCCGCTCTAGGAGGGAGGACGGTCGTGGGCCCCGTCATCGGCATCACGTCCTACGTCGAGACCGCCTCGTTCACGGTGTGGCAGGACACCCGGGCGGCGCTGCTGCCGTACTCGTACGTGGAGCAGGTGGTGCGGGCGGGCGGTCAGCCGGTGCTGCTGCCGCCGGCCGGCGCGCCGGCCGGGCTGGTCACCCGCCTCGACGGGCTGATCCTGGCCGGGGGCGGTGACATCGATCCGGCGAGGTACGGCGCGGAGCCGCACGAGCGCAGCGGCTACGTCCGGAAATTTCGGGACGAGGCGGAGTTCGCCCTGCTGGCGGCGGCCCTCGACGCCGGGCTGCCGTTCCTGGGCATCTGCCGCGGCCTCCAGGTGCTCAACGTGGCCCTCGGCGGCAGCCTCCACCAGCACCTGCCTGACCTGGTCGGCCACACCGACCACTGCCCGGGGCCGGGCCGCTTCGGGCACCTGCCCGTCACCCCCGTCCCCGGCACCCGGCTGGCCAAGGTGCTGGGCGCGGAGCCTGTGGCGGTCGCGCACTACCACCACCAGGCGGTGGACCGCCTCGCCCCCGGCCTGACGGTCACCGCCACCGCCGCCGACGGCACGATCGAGGCCGTGGAGAGCGCGTCGGGAGCGTTCACCATGGCCGTGCAGTGGCACCCCGAGGCGGCCGAGGAGCACGCTCTGTTCGAGGCGCTCGTCCAGGCGTGCTGACGGCGCCCGATCCCGTACGGCCCAGAACGCGACAACAGCCCCGTAACGGCACTAGGCTGACGGACATCACCGACGAAACCGCGCGGGAGAGTGCCCTGACAGCCGGTCAGGGTCCCTGAAGGAGCAAGCCCTCCCCGCGAACCTCTCAAGGCAAAGGACCGCGCGGACGAGGTGTCCTCTGGAAAGCAGGCCCATGGGGCCTCGCCGAAGGTGAAAGTCCGGCAAAAGTCGGGTGAAGCTCTCAGGCATCGATGACAGAGGGGGAGGATGCTGGCATCCACTCCTGTCCTGAGGTGCGACAAATGTCCCGACCGACACCGCTACGAGACGTTCACGAGAGCCTCGGCGCCACGCTCACCGACTTCGCCGGATGGCTCATGCCGCTGCGGTACGGCAGCGAGTCCGCGGAGCACCGGGCCGTCCGCGAGGCGGCCGGGCTGTTCGACCTCTCCCACATGGGCGAGATCTTCCTGACCGGCCCCCAGGCCGGCGAAGCGCTGGACTACGCGCTGGTCGGGCACCTGTCGGCGCTCGCACCCGGGCGCGCCAGATACACCATGATCGTGAACGAGCGGGGCGGCGTCCTCGACGACCTCATCGTCTACCGGCTCGGTGACGAGGAGTTCATGGTCGTGGCCAACGCCTCGAACTCCGAGAAGGTCGCGCAGGAGCTGCGGGAGCGGGCCAAGCCGTACGAGACGGTCGTGACGGACCGGTCGGCGGAGTACGCGCTCATCGCCGTCCAGGGCCCGCGCTCCCAGGAGATCCTCGCCACGCTCACCGACGCCGACCTCGCCGGGCTCAAGTACTACGCCGGCCTGCCCGGCCAGGTGGACGGCCGGCAGGCGCTCATCGCCCGCACGGGGTACACCGGCGAGGACGGGTTCGAGCTGTTCGTGGCCAACGAGGACGCCGTGCCACTGTGGCACGCGCTCACGGCCGCCGGGGAGCCGTACGGGCTCAAGCCCGCGGGCCTGTCCAGCCGCGACACGCTCAGGCTCGAAGCCGGCATGCCGCTGTACGGCAACGAGCTGAGCGCGCAGCTCACCCCGTTCGACGCGGGGCTGGGCAGGGTGGTGAAATTCGACAAGCCGGGTGACTTCGTCGGCAGGTCTGCGCTCGAGGCGGTCAAGGACGACCAGCCGCGACGCAGGCTCGTCGGCCTGGTCGCGCGGACCCGCCGGGTGCCGCGCCACGGTTACCCGGTCACCAAGGACGGCGCCGTCGTCGGCGAGGTCACCAGCGGTGCGCCTTCCCAGACCCTGGGAAAGCCCATCGCGATGGCCTACGTGGACACCGGCGCCGATTCAGGCCTGGCTGTGGACATCCGGGGCAGCCATGAACCTATGGACCTGGTCGAGCTGCCCTTTTACAGGAGGAACAAGTGAGCAACATCCCTGACGACCTGAGCTACACCAAGGAGCACGAGTGGGTGGCCGGGCTGGAAGACAGCACCACCGTGACGGTCGGCGTCACGGCGTTCGCCGCCGACTCCCTTGGTGACGTCGTCTACGTGCAGCTCCCCGAGGTCGGCGCGAACGTCGAGCAGGGCGACTCCGTCGGCGAGGTGGAGTCGACCAAGTCCGTGAACGAGATCTACTCCCCGGTCGGGGGCGAGATCACCGAGGTGAACCAGGCCGTCGTCGACGACCCCAGCCTCGTGAACAGCGACCCGTACGGCGAGGGCTGGATGTTCAAGGTGCGCGTCGAAGGCGACCCTGAGGACCTGCTCTCGCCCGAGGAGTACACCGCTCTCACCTCAGGCGAGTCCTGATCTGTCCGCCGGGGCCCCGCGCGGGCCCCGGCCTCTCATGAAGGGCGCACATCAATGGCGATCAGCGTCTTCGACCTCTTCAAGATCGGCATCGGCCCGTCGAGCTCGCACACCGGCGGCCCGATGGCCGCCGCGCACAAGTTCGTCCGGGCCCTGCACGAGGACGGCCTGCTGGAGCGGGTCGCCCGCGTCGAGGCCATCCTGTACGGCTCGCTCGGCCTGACCGGCAAGGGCCACGGCAGCGACAAGGCGGTCCTGCTCGGCCTGTCCGGCGAGAAGCCCGAGCTTGTGGACGTCGACACCGTCGACGCCCGCATCGCCGCCATGCGCGAGTCGGGCACCGTCAAGCTGTACGGCACCCACGAGATCCCCTTCGTCGTCGGCGAGCACCTCGTCTTCGAACGCAAGATCACCCTTCCCGAGCACCCGAACGGCATGCGCTTCACCGCCTACGACGCCTCCGGCGAGCGGCTGCGCGAGAAGGTGTACTTCTCCGTCGGCGGCGGCTTCGTGGTGGACGAGAAGGCCACCGGCGCCGGCCGCATCAAGGCCGACGACACCGTGCTGCCCTACCCGTTCACCACCGGCGAGGAGCTGCTCAAGCACTGCTCGAACACCGGCCTGTCGATCTCCGCCCTCATGCTGCAGAACGAGATGGCCTTCGGCCGCAGCGAGGAGGAGATCCGCCAGGGCCTGCTCAACCTGTGGCGGGTCATGTCCGAGTGCGTGCGCCGCGGCATCTCCAGCGAAGGCGTGCTGCCCGGCGGCCTGAAGGTCAAGCGCCGCGCCAACCAGCTCTACCGCCGCCTCCAGACCGAGCCCGCGGAGAAGGACCCGCTGCAGGCCATGGACTGGGTCACGCTGTTCGCCCTGGCCGTCAACGAGGAGAACGCCGCCGGCGGCCGCATCGTCACCGCCCCCACCAACGGCGCCGCCGGCATCATCCCCGCTGTCCTCACCTACTACACCCGCTTCGTCCCGCACGCCGACGACGACGGCGTGGTCCGCTTCCTCCTGACGGCCGGGGCGATCGGCGTGCTGTTCAAGGAGAACGCCTCCATCTCCGGCGCCGAGGTCGGCTGCCAGGGCGAGGTCGGCTCCGCCTGCTCCATGGCCTCCGCCGCCCTCACGGAGGTGCTCGGGGGCACGCCCGAGCAGGTCGAGAACGCCGCCGAGATCGGCATCGAGCACAACCTGGGCCTGACCTGCGACCCGATCGGCGGCCTCGTCCAGATCCCCTGCATCGAACGCAACGCGGTCGCCTCCAACAAGGCCATCACGGCCGCCAGGATCGCGCTGCGCGGCGACGGCCGCCACTACGTGGCCCTGGACAAGGCCATCAAGACGATGCGGGACACGGGGCGGGACATGCTCGACAAGTACAAGGAGACGTCACGGGGCGGGCTCGCGGTCAACGTGATCGAGTGCTGAGGACGCCGCCGGCAGCGCTCAACGCCGTACGTGCAGCCGTACGACCGTGGGGGTTTCGTCGTCGCGGACCTCGCGGCGGATGCGGCCCACGATGTCCTGGTCCAGTTTGCTGACCACCGCGCCCACGTCGGCCGCCGCCGGGCAGGACAGGCCGATGCGCAGGCCGTCCCCGGCGACCCGGACGCCCGTCCTGCTCAGCCCGTCCACGCCCTTGAGCCCGACGAACAGCATGGCCGTGCCCGTGCCGTTGTGGGTGCCGCGGCGGCCCCAGCCGAGGCCGACCAGCAGCCAGCGCAGCGTCATCATGGCGAGGAGCAGCAGGCCGAGCGCCAGGAACCACAACGGCCACGGGTCCTCCGCCAGCGCCTTGTGCGCCGGGGCGGGCAGGAGCTTGGCGGTGGGCGGCAGGCCGAAGAAGCGGTCATGGCCGCGCAGCCACGCGTAGACCCCGGCGCCCAGCAGCGTCGCCCCGACGGCGGCCAGGCCGACGCGGTGGCCTGCGTACTGGCGCATCACCGGATCCTCCAGTAAGACATCAGGCGCCCCTCCTGCGCAGGCGGACCACGACCTCGCCGGTGCCCAGCGTGCCCACGCCGGCCAGGCGGTCGCCCACGGCCGTGCCGACCTGCCTGAGCATCTGGCCGGAGCTTTCGGCGCCGGTCGTGACCGTGACCTCGATGGTGCGGCGGCGCAGGCGTACGCGAGCCTTGTCCACGCCCGCCACCTGCTGCGCCGCCGCGCACAGCGTGCGGCGCAGGCCGGAGCGGGTGATGCCGATGACGATCAGCGGGTCGGACGTCTCCACCGGCACCAGCGTGCAGCGGCCCGGCACGATCGCGAGCAGCAGCATCAGCGTGCCCGCCACCACCGGCAGCAGGGCCACGGAGGCGGTGTCCTGCCAGGTGGTCCGGCCGGCGAGCGCCACCGCCTCGTCCACCGGGACCCAGCCGAGCGGCGCGCCGAGCAGCGCCGACACCACCTCGGCCGCGGTCGCCCCAAGCCCGGCGGTCAGCGTGAGCGCGACCAGGGCTCCCGGGAGGGTGCGGGCCGGCCTGAGCACCCTGCTCGCCCGTCGCAGCCCGGTGTCCCGAGGGGCGACGACGGCGCCGGGCAGTATCTGCTGAAGCGTGGTCATCACAACGACAGACGTACATGGAGGGCGCATGGCCTGAACCGCACCCTCGCCGCCGATTTGCCCGAACATTACGGGGACGGCAGCAAACGCGAACAACCCTCATGTTCTTTTGCCCGTTATGCGGTTACGCTGCCGGTATGGATGACGGCCAGCGCTACGACCGCGCCACAGCGGCCCTCGAACCACCGTTCGCGATCGTCGACCTCGCCGCCCTGCGCGCCAACGCGGCCGACCTCGTCCGCCGGGCCGCCGGCAAGCCCATCAGGGTGGCCAGCAAGTCCGTCCGCAGCCGGCCCCTGCTCGAACGCATCCTGGCCATGGACGGCTTCCGCGGCGTCATGGCGTACACGCTGCCCGAAGCCCTCTGGCTGGCCGCGAACGGCTTCACCGACATCCTCGTCGCCTACCCCACCGCCGACCGGCACGCGCTCGCCGCCCTCGCCGGGGACGCCCGCGCCGCCGGGCGCGTCACCGTCACCATCGACTCGCCCGCCCACCTCGACTATGTCGAGGCCGCCGTCAGCGGCGTGCACCCGCGTGCCGAGCTGCGGCTCTGCCTCGACATCGACGCCGCCTACGTCGCCCTCGGCCGCCGGATCGGCGCGCTGCGCTCCCCCGTCCGCGAGCCGCACGAGGCCGCCGACCTGGCCGCCGCCGTCGCCAAACGGCCGGGCTTCCGGCTGGTGGGGTTGCTGGCGTACGAGGCGCAGATCGCCGGCGTCGGCGACGCCCCGCCCGCGAACGCCGCCCGCGCCCGCCTCATCAGGATCATGCAGACCCTGTCGGCGCGCGAGCTCGTCCTGCGCCGCGGCCGCGTCGTGAACGCCGTGCGCCGGCACGCCGACCTCGAGTTCGTCAACGGCGGCGGCACCGGCTCCGTCGACCTCACCACCCGCGAGAAGGCCGTCACGGAGCTGGCGGCGGGCTCCGGCCTCTTCCATCCGCGGCTGTTCGACTTCTACCGCCGCTTCACCGGGCGCCCGGCCGCGATGTTCGCCCTGCCCGTGGTGCGCCGCCCCGCCCCGGCGCGGTGACCGTGCTCGGCGGCGGCTACATCGCCTCCGGCCCGGCCGGCCCGGCGCGGGCGCCCCAGCCGTACCTGCCGGCCGGCCTGCGTTACGCGCCCGAGGAAGGCGCGGGCGAGGTGCAGACGCCGCTGCTCGGCCCCGCCGCCGACGACCTGCGGATCGGCGACCGCGTGTGGTTCAGACACGCCAAGGCGGGCGAGCTGTGCGAGCACTTCGACGCGCTGCACCTCGTGGACGGCGACACCGTGACCGAGTCGCTCCCGACGTACCGCGGCGAAGGCCGCACGTTCCTCTGACGCACGTCAGCCCTCGGACGCACCATGAGCCCTCCGACGCACCATCAGCCCTCCAATGCACCATCAGCCCTCCGACGCGCCATCAGCCCTCGGACGCACCCTCAGCAGCTGACGCGCATCCCCTTAGAGGCGCTTGCGGCGGCGCCGCCACAGCACGATGGCCGCCCCCACGACCAGCACCGCGCCGACCCCGATGAGCAGCGGCCCCAGCTCGGGCCGCTCCTCCTCCCACACCCGCTCCTGATCGTCGCCGTACTCGACCGGCCGCGGCGTCACCCCGAGCGCGTCACCCACGGACGCCACGAAATGCCCCGCCCTGCTCTTGACGTCGGCCACCGTGCGCTCGGCGACCCGCTTGGGGCTCACCCGGTCGGCAATGGCGTCGACCGTCTGCGCCAACTCCGCGCGGGTCCGCGCGATCCGCCGCTCCAGCTCGTCGGGATCGGTGTCAGCCATGGCTCTCCTTTCGACCGTACGCGTGCGTGCCCCGCACCGCGTGCCGAGCGGGCTCCGTCCGTTCTGGTCCTGATCAGTCTGTCAGGTCGGCGCGCCGTCCGGCACAACGGCCGGGCCGGTAGGTTGGCGGGAAGAACCCAGGAGGGCCCATTGACCGAGACCAGACTCACACCGGGCGACGCCGCGCCCGAGTTCACGCTACCCGCTGCCGACGGCGGCACCATCTCGCTCGACACCTACCGCGGCAAGCGGGTGATCCTCTATTTCTACCCCGCCGCGATGACTCCCGGCTGCACCAAGCAGGCCTGCGACTTCCGCGACAACCTCGCCCAGCTCACCGCCGAGCGTTTCGTCGTCCTCGGCGTGTCGAAGGACAAGCCGGAGAAGCTGGCCAAGTTCGCCGAGCGCGACGCCCTGACCTTCCCGCTGCTGTCCGACCCCGACCTGACCGTCCACCAGGCGTACGGCGCGTACGGCCCGAAGAAGCTGTACGGGAAGGAGATGGTGGGGGTCATCCGCTCGACCTTCGTCATCGACGCCGACGGGAAGGTGGAGCAGGCGCTCTACAACGTGAAGGCCACGGGGCACGTGGCCTCGCTCAAGAAGAAGCTCGGCCTGTCCTGAACACCGCGGGGCCCTCCTTTCCCTGGAGGGCCCTGTTCTCGTCATCACAAACGCCTCCGGCTCGCATATGGAGCGCTAAACTGTGTCCAGCCCGCTGCGGCGGGAGGCGCGGGCGTGGCGAAATGGCATACGCGGCAGGTTTAGGTCCTGTTGGTGGAGACACTGTGGGGGTTCGAGTCCCCCCGCCCGCACCCCTGTGCACCGGCTCGGCCCCGGTTTCGCCCGGCGAATGTCGCGGTTTGCGAGTGACAGTTCGGGCACAGCAGTCGCAGATTGTCCCGGCGATTGTCCAGTGGGTCGCCATTGATGTGGTCGACTTCGAGTGTCAGTGGCTCTCCTTGCCAGATTCCGCCGACTCCGCACTTCGTACAGAGCGGGGGCACGCCGAGCGCGCTCAACGCACGCCGCAGGACCACTCCCGGCGTGCGGCTCGCCCCGGGAGGACGGCGCACGAGGACGGCGGCGGGATCCCTGTGGGGCCTGCTCAGCTCCGCGCTGGTGGGCCGCCGCTCGAAGTGGGCCGGGTCGAGGCCGTGCCGGGCCATCGCGCGCAGGACCCTGCGCCGGTTCTGCTCGGTGACCGGCAGGCCGAGGTGGCGGATCATGGCCGCGACCGACCGTGACGCCTCGGCCGCGGCTCTGAGCTCGGCTTCCTCGATCCGGATGCGCTGATAGCCGCTCGGCGCGGTGATGCCGTACGTGTCGAGCTGCCTGCGGACGCTGTCACGCGACCGCTCGCTCTCCGCCGCCCCGAGGCGCCGCAGGATCTCGCGCATGCTCCGCGCCCCGTCGGCGGCACGAACCAGCGTGTCGCGGTCGAACCGCGGCAAGGGGCTCGGCCGGCGCTCGGCCTGGAGGAAATGCGAGGTGTCGAGGCCGAAAGACTTGATGCGGCGGCTGATATGAGAATGGGCGCCGCCGCTGCGCGATATCCCCAGCCGGTCGAGTACGTCGTTGACGCTCGTGGCGGCCGCCACGGCCGCGGCCAGGACCTCGCGGGTGTATTTTCCCGGCGGCACCCGCCGGAAGTGCGAAGTGTCGATGCCCAGCTCGGCCATCCTGCGCCGGAGTCCGGCCCGGCGACCGCCCGAGTTTCGCAGGCCCAGCAAGGACAGCAGCTCGCTCATCGAGCGTGCCTGCCGCGCGTAGCGGGTGAGCTCTTCCGTACTCGGGCCGGAACGCGCCATGACGTCAGACTAAGGACGCGGTCGGACGCTTTCCTAAGCTTGCGAAGAATGGTTCTCTCAGTGTCCGGGAATCGCCGCCGATCACCGAAATGTCAGCCCGTGTAGACGGGTCCCGGGTCCACGTTCTCCGGCGGATCGCCGGGGTCCATCTCGGCGGGCGGTGGCAGGACGCAGAGCCCGCGGTCGTCGATCTCGTAGCACGGCATCCGCAGCTCAGGCCCCCACTTGCGGTGATGGCCCCACCCCGGAGCCTCCGTCCACGTGTCGTAGCGGCCGTGGTCCTCGCGCAGGTCGTTGAAGGCGGCGACGGTGACGCCGCCGAGGATGCCGCCGACGAGCAGCCCGATCAGGCCGGCGGCCGTGACCTGGGTGCGGCGGCGGCGCAGGAAGTCGCCGAAGGGCGTGGCCGCGCGTTCGCCTGGGGCGGGGATGGGCTGGGTGGGCGGAAGGTAGGTGTAGGGGCGGTCGGCGTGCTCGCCGTACTTGAGTGGACCGGGCTCCTGAAGCTCCTGTGCCGGCTCCGACGGGGTCGGGTCGCGCGGCGCTTCCTCTTCGCCGCGCGACCCGGCGTCGCGATCATGATCCGCCATCACGATCTCCCTTTACTCGCCCCACTGGGGCGCTCCCAGTCATAGAGACTGCCAGATTCACCGTAAGCCCCATGTAAGAGCTGGTCGATGTAAGACCTGGGTCGTACTCTCACTTCCGACTCCAGGCGGACCAATGTCCGGCTCGCGCTACGTATCGTGATGATGTGTTCGGCAGGGTACGGGCGTGGTCCATGCGCCACTCGAAGCTGGCGGGTGTCCTCCGGGTGGCTCCCTTGGGGGTGTTGTGCGCCTTCTTGGCGATTCCGTACGCGTCGGTGACGCCGCCGGAGGGGCACGTCTACCTGCGGGTGGGCGGTTATCTGGCGCTGGCGGCGGCGTTGGTCGTGCCGTTGTGGTGGCGTGACAGGCTGCCGTTGGTCACGTTCGCGGTGGTGTCGCTGATCAGTTTCGGGCAGTGGGTGGCGGACGTCGATCCGCAGCCCGCCAACCTCGCGGTGTTGGTGGCGTTGTGGGGGGTGGCCTGCCAGTGCGCGTTCCGGTGGGCGCTGGCGGCGTGCCTGGTGGCGGAGCTGGGGGTGTTCCTGGCGCTGCTCAACTGGGAGGTGCCGACGTTCGGGATGTTCTTCAGCGGCTCGATCCTGGTGGTGACGGTCTGGGTGACCGGCCTGTACGCGAACACGCGCCGGCGCTATCTGGAGGGCCTGGAGGAGCGCGCGGAGCGGGCGGAGCGCGAGCGCGACCAGCAGGCGCGGATGGCGGCGGCGGCGGAGCGGGCGAGGATCGCCCGTGAGCTGCACGACGTGGTGGCGCACAACGTGAGCGTCATGGTGGTGCAGGCCGACGGCGCCGGTTATGCCCTGGACAGCGATCCGGAGCAGGCCCGCCTGGCGGTCAGGAACATCTCGAAGACCGGCCGGGCGGCGCTGGCGGAGATGCGCCGGCTGGTGGGCGTCCTGCGCGAGAACGAGGGCGGGAGCACCGACTACACGCCGCAGCCGGGGCTGGGGCAGCTGGAGGAGCTGGTCAGGGGCTCGGCGGTGCCGGCGAGCCTGCGGGTCGGCGGCGCGCCGGCGGAGCTGCCGGAGGGCCAGCAGCTCACGGTCTACCGCATCGTCCAGGAGGCGCTGACGAACGCGCTCAAGCACGGCGGCCCCGGCGTCGAGGCCACCGTGGAGATCGACTATCTGGGATCGGAGCTGGTCGTGCGGGTGACCGACAACGGCCGGGGCGCGGCGGCCCCGGCGAGCCCGGGCGGGCACGGCCTGATCGGCATGCGGGAGCGGGTCGGCATGTACGGCGGCGCCGTCTCGGCGCGGCCCCGGCAGGGCGGCGGCTTCGAGGTGCTGGCCAGGCTGCCCATGGCGAAGGCGGCGTAGATGATCCGGGTGATGCTGGTCGACGACCAGGAGCTGTTGCGGGCGGGCTTCCGGATGGTGCTGGGGGCGCAGCCGGACATCGAGGTGGTGGCGGAGGCGGGAGACGGCGTCACGGCGCTGGAGCTGCTGAAGAGCGTCGAGGTGGACGTGGTGCTGATGGACGTCCGTATGCCGGGCATGGACGGCGTCGAGGCCACCCGGCACATCGTGGGGCCGAAGGTGCTCATCCTGACCACGTTCGACCTCGACGAGTACGCGTTCGCGGCGGTGAAGGCGGGCGCGGCCGGGTTCCTGCTGAAGGACGTGCCGCCGGCCGACCTGGTCAACGCGATCAAGGTGGTGCACGCGGGCGACTCCGTCGTGTCGCCGGCCACGCTGCGGCGGATGCTCGACCGCTTCGCCGCGCAGCTCCCGTCGGAGGAGCCGCCGGCGTCGGCGGCCGATCTGACGCCGCGTGAGCGGGAGGTGCTGCTGATGGTGGCGCGGGGCCTGTCCAACATGGAGATCGCGGGCCGGCTGGAGGTGGCGGAGGCGACGGTGAAGACGCATCTGGGGCGGGTGCTGTCCAAGCTGGGGTTGCGGGATCGGGCGCAGGTGGTGGTGTACGCGTACGAGGCCGGGCTGGTGGTCCCGTCACACCGGCCGCAACCCTAGAAAGTCACACCGGCCGCAACCCTGGAAATCGGCCGAAAGTCTGACGCGGGGTCATCTGCCGGCGCACACGAAGTCCCTCCTCAAGGCCCACGGAAAGCGAGATTTCCGCTTCTAGCGTGAGTCGCGGCTGCGAATCACGACAAGGAGTGAAAGTGACGCTCATCGAGACCCGGCGCCAGGCCCCGCCCGCCGTGGTGGCGACCGATCTGACCAAGGTGTACGGCCAGGGGGACGCCGAGGTGCACGCTCTGCGCGCAGTGAACGTGTCCTTCGCCACGGGGGCGTTCACCGCCATCATGGGCCCGTCGGGCTCCGGCAAGTCCACGCTCATGCACTGCCTGGCGGGCCTCGACACGGCCACGTCCGGCACGGTGCACATCGGGGACGTGGAGCTGACCGGCCTGAGTGACCGGCAGCTCACGCTGCTGCGCAGGGAGCGGATCGGGTTCATCTTCCAGGCGTTCAACCTGCTGCCCACGCTCACCGCCGAGCAGAACATCCGCCTGCCCCTCGACATCGCCGCCCGCCAGGCCGATGAGGTGCTGTTCGACCGGGTGATCGAGACGGTGGGGCTGCGGGACCGGCTGGCGCACCGGCCGACGGAGCTGTCCGGCGGGCAGCAGCAGCGGGTGGCGGTGGCCAGGGCGCTCATCAGCAAGCCTCAGGTGATCTTCGCCGATGAGCCGACGGGGAACCTGGACTCGCGCAGCGGCGCCGAGGTCCTGTCGTTCCTGCGGGCCTCGGTGCGCGAGCTGGGCCAGACGATCGTCATGGTGACGCACGACCCGGTGGCGGCCTCGTACGCCGACCGGGTGGTGTTCCTGCGTGACGGCGAGCTGGTCACCGAGCTGGCCGCGCCGACGCCGCAGAGCGTGCTGGACACCCTCGTCCGGCTGGAGGCGTGAGGTGCTGAGGACCGCGCTGGCCGGGCTGCGCGCGCACCGGCTCAGGCTGTTGCTCACATCACTGGCGATCATGCTGGGGGTGGGGTTCATCGCGGGCACGTTCGTGCTGAACGACACCGTGCAGGCCGGTTTCGCCCAGCGGGTCACGGCCGACGCGGGCAAGGTGGGCGTGGCCGTGCTGCCCGCCAAGGCGGAGGGGACGATTCCGCGTGAGGTGCTGGAGCGCGTCCGCGCGCTGCCGGGCGTGACCGACGCCCAGGGCCTGATCAGGGCGAGCGCGCCCGTCCTCGGCAAGGACGGCAAGGCCGCCGGCAACCTGCCCACCACGGCCCTGTCCATCGTCCGGGGCCCGCTCGACCGTACCGACGTCGTCTCCGGCACCGGCCCCGGCACCGACGACGGAGCCGCCGTCCTCGACGAGAACACCGCCAAGGCCCAGGGCTTCAGGATCGGCGACACGATCACGGTGCTCGACCCCGGGCAGGGGCGCCACTCGTTCCGGCTGGTCGGCCTGATCGACACCGGCGTGGACCAGATGCTCGCCTACACCGGCGCGGTCGGCTTCACGCCGGCCGTCGCGCAGCGCATGACGGGCGCGAAGGGGTTCGCGGAGATCGACGTGGCCGGCACGGTCACGAAGCAGGCCGTCGCGGCGGCCACCGGCGGCTCCTACAAGGTCAAGACGGGCGCCGAGCTGGCCGACGACCTGGCGAGGGCCGCCGGTGTCGAGACGAAGATGTTCACGCTGGGGCTGCTGATGTTCGGCGTCGTGGCGATGATGGTGGCCGCGCTGGTCATCTACAACACCTTCAACATCCTCGTCGCGCAGCGCACGCGCGAGATGGCGCTGCTGCGCTGCATCGGGGCGACGCGGGGGCAGGTGTTCGGCTCGATCGTGCTGGAGTCGGCCGCCGTGGGCCTGCTGGCGTCCGTGCTGGGCCTGCTCATCGGGTACGGCCTGGCGGCGCTCACGCTGACCGTGCTCGCCGCGTTCGACGCCCCGCTGCCCACGGACGCGGGGGTCTCGCTCACCCCGGTCACGATCGGGATCGGGCTGGCCGTGGGGCTGGCCGTCACGGTGTGCGCGGCGCTGCTGCCGGCCCGTTCCGCCACCCGCGTGCCGCCGATCGCGGCGCTGCGCAGCCAGCCGGAGGAGCGGACGTTCCGCGCCGGCCTGGTGCGGGCGGGCTTCGCGGCGCTGTTCCTGGTCGCGGGTCTCGGCACGACGGGCGCCGGCGTGTTCGTGCTGGAGCCTGGGGAGGCGTCGCTGTTCGTGGTCATGGCCGGGGGCGCGCTGACCTTCCTGGCGGTGCTCATCCTGGGGCCGGTGCTGGTGCGGCCGCTGAGCGCGGTGGTGGGCTGGGTCCCGAGGCGGCTGTTCGGCGTGCCGGGCCGGCTGGCGGTGGACAACTCCGGACGCAACCCGAGGCGGGCCGCCACCACGACGGTCGCGCTGACGATCGGCGTGACGCTGATGACGCTGATCACGGTGGTCACCGCGTCCACCCGGCTGACGATGACGGTCAAGCTGGACGAGCAGTTCCCCGTGGACTACCTGCTGGCCGGCCAGGAGCGCGACTCCGTCATCCCCAGGTCCGTGGCCGAGGAGCTGCGCGGCCGGCCCGAGCTGGCCTCCGTGGCGCAGATCCGCGAGGTCGAGGCCACGGTGGCGGGCAAGCGCGCCGACGTGGGGACGTACAGCGGCGGGATCGAGCCGTACGTCACCGCCGGCTCCATGAAGGCGTTCGGGGCGGGCCAGGTGGCGCTGGACGACGTGACGGCCGAGCGGCTCGGCGCCCGCCTGGGCGACACGGTGACGATGCGGACCAGGCACGCGGGCACCGTCGCGCTGAAGGTGGTGGCGCTGCTCGACGGGAACCAGTCGTCGCTGCCGCCGGTGACGGTCGCGGAGCAGGCGTTCGAGTCGTACTTCGGCGCGGTGCCCGACTCCCGCGTCATGGTCACCATCGCGGACGGCGTGCCGCCGGAGCGGGCCCGCGCGGTCGTGGACGCCGCCGCCGCGCCGTACCCGACCGTGCAGGTCAGCAGCTCGACGGAGGTACGCGGGCAGTTCGACGAGACCCTCGACATGATGCTCATGATCATTACCGGGTTGCTCGGGCTGGCGATCCTGATCTCGTTGCTCGGCATCGCGAACACGCTCTCGCTCTCCGTCCACGAACGGACCAGGGAGTCCGCCCTGCTGCGGGCCCTCGGGCTCACCCGGCCGCAGCTGCGGCGCATGTTGTCCGTCGAGGCGCTGATCCTCGGGCTCATCGGGGCGCTGGTGGGGGTCGTGCTCGGTGTGGTGTTCGGGTGGGCGGCGATGCGGGCGATGGTGGACGGGGCGCTCTTCACGGCGCCGGTCGCGCAGATCGTGCTGTTCGTGGTGCTGTCGGGGGTGGCGGGCGTGCTCGCGGCGGTGCTGCCCGCCCGGCGGGCCGCGCGGGCCTCGATCGTGGGGTCGCTCGCCACGGGCTGATCCCGGACGAAGATCGTGGGGTCGCTCGCTACGCGGCGATCCCGGACGAACGACCCGAAGCCGAATAAATCCGAAATACCCGGATAGAGGGAACGTGCGGGTCGGGCGTCTTATGGGGGCGGCGCCCGGCCCACCCTCACGGGGGTCAGGCCCCTCCCCCATGCTCCACCCGGGGCCGGCCTTCCCCCGCGCGAACGTCAGCGGGGGGTGCGGCCCGGCCAGAGCTCGGCCACCGTCTCCGGATCCAGCAACGGCCTGGCCACCACCTCACCCGTGAACCGGTCGATCACCACGCACCCGCCCCCCACCGTCTCCGGCAGCCGGGCCGGATCGTCCGGCTCCAGATCGCGCACCCACGCCACGTACCCGCCGTCGAACCCGAACACCCCCACCGGCAGCGACTCCCCGGCGACCGCACCCCGTTGTAGTACTCCTCGGCCAGCGCCCTGGCCTCCTCCAGGTTCATCGCGGCCGCCCCCGGCGATCGAGTATCACGCAGAACACCCCGGTCACCGTCCGGTACGGCGGCTCCACCGACAAGTGGCCCCGCTGGGCGTCGATCCAGATGACCTCGCCCTCGAAGTTGACCGCGTTCCAGGCGTGCGAGCCGCCGCCCGGCCAGCGCACCACGATGACGGCCGCCGCGCCGTGCCCGGCGTCGAGCAGCCGCCGCGCGATCAACGGGTAGGCGTGCCGGCCCTGACCGGCGTACTGCAGGCGGTGCCCGGCCCACTCCTCGATCCTGGCCACGCTCCCCTGCTCGCCGGTCAGCACCGGGCGGCCGATCCGGTCGTACTCGGGCAGCCTCGGCGCGGCCGTCGCGGGCTCGCCGTGCCAGGTGGACAGCACCGCCAGCGCGCAGTCGGCGGCGTTCGACGAACGGAACGGATCGTCCGCGGGCCCGCCGCCGTTGACCAGCCGCACCCACGTGCCGCGCGGATCCGGGAAACGGGCGCCGGGCCGCAACGCCTCGGCGAGGTCCCGCTCCACCTGCGGGTCCGGCTGCGCGAGCCCGCCCGGCACGCCGTACGGACGGCTGTCGGCCAGCCTCGGCGGCCGGCCCGGCCCGTCGAACCAGTCGGGCTCCACGGCGGGAACGACCTCCGGCCCCGAGCCGCCGTCCCACACCAGGCCACCCAGCTCACCCGCGCCCCACCTCCGGCCGCCCTGCCCACCACCCGGCCCATCACTGAGCCCATCACCGGGCCCATCACCAGGCTCACCGGTGGGCCCGTCAACGGGCCGGGCCGGGTCGGCGGCCAGCTCGTAGTCGAGCCACCGCACACCATCGGCCACCACGGGGTTGTACTGCCCATCCTGAAGGGCCCACCGGACACTCGGCTTGCGCTCGCGGAACACGGCCTGCCTCCTGTCATGCTCGACGACCGATCGTAGAGGCGGCACCGTGTCAAGGGGGCGAACTCGGCGGAGAATCTCCAACCCCGCCACCTGCGAAAACACCCCAAATCAGGGCTCAGGCCACCGATACGGTGACCGAGTGCCAGCCGGTCGCCCCGTCGGGCGCTGGCGCCGCCCGCCGGTCCGTCTGGGTACGCCCGGCGGCGTCGGTGGCCCGCACCTCGATCGTGTGCCGGCCAGGAGTGGCGGCCCAGTCGATCGCCCACTGGCGCCACGTGTCCGGGCCGGGCACCTCGGCCAGCCGCGCCTGACGCCACTGCCCGCCGTCCACCCGCACCTCCACCGCGTCCACCCCGGTGTGCTGCGCCCACGCCACCCCGGCGATCGTCGTGTCGCCCGCCTTCAGCGAGCCGCCGTCCTTCGGCACGTCGATGCGCGACTGCGTCTTGATCGGGCCCTTCGCCGACCAGCCGCGCGGCGTCCAGTACGCCTCGTCCCGGTCGAACCTCGTCACCTTGATGTCCACGACCCACTTGGTGGCCGAGACGTACCCGTACAGGCCCGGCACCACCTGCCGCACCGGGAAGCCGTGATCGACGGGCAGCGCCTCACCGTTCATCGCGACCGCGAACAACGCGTCCCGGCCGTCCATCACCACGTCCACCGGAGTACCGCAGGTGAAGCCGTCGGCCGAGGTGGACAGCAGCATGTCCGCGTCCGCCCGCAACCCGGCCCGGCGCAGCACGTCGGCCATCCGCGCGCCCAGCCAGCGGGCGTTACCGATGTACGGGCCGCCCACCTCGTTGGACACGCAGGTCAGCGTCACATCCGCCTCGGTCAGCGGCAGCTTCAGCAGGTCGGCGTACGTGAGCTCGACGGGACGATCCACCATGCCGTGGATGCGCAGCGTCCAGTCGGCCGGATCCACCTGGGGGACGACGAGGGCGGTGTCCACGCGGTAGAAGTCCCTGTTCGGCGTGACGAACGGCGACAGGCCCCCGATCCGCAGGTCCGCACCGGCGGGAACGGCCTTCGCGGGCACCGCCGGCCGGGGCAACGCCACCCCGACCCTTGCCGCGTCCACGGCTTGCCGCCCGCCGAGCTGCCGCCCCAGCACCACCCCCACCCCGGCCACCACCACTCCCCCGGCCACCCCGGTCAGCAACCGCCGCCGATCGAACCCGGCCGCTCCACCCCCTGCCCGCATCACCACCGGCCGCTCAGCCTCCCCCTGCGGGGACGCGCCGTGGACAGCCTGACCGCCGCTCGCCACAGAGCCGTCAGAAGGAGCCACGCGAGCCGCAGCACCCCGAAGCTCATCCTCCCGGAACGGGCCGTCACCGACCGCACGTGCAGCGTCCCGGGACGCAGCGGCACGCGGCCCGGAGGCAGCAGCCTGGGACGCATCCGCGTGCGGCGCATCGGCAGCGGCCTGGGGCGCGTTGGCGCGAGGCGCCGCAGCGCGAGGCCCTCCGTCGCGAGGCGCGCGTGCAACGTCGCGCGGCGCACCGGCGCCGAATGCACCTGCGGCATCCTGAGGCGCAGCGTCATCGGGCGCGGCCGTGCCCGATGCGCCTGCAGCAGCGCGGGACGCATCGGCGCGAGGCGCGGAGGCAGCGGCCTGCGGCGCGTCGGCAGCGGCCTTCGGCGCAGTGGCGTGGGGCGCGGTGGCACTGGGCGCAGCGGCGCCAGGCGCGGTGCGTGTGGCAGAGGTGGTGAGGCCGCGGTGGAGGAGCCGGCGCAGCGCCCAAGCTCCCACCGCCACCCCCACCAGCGTCGGCACCACGTCCAGGGGCGCGGCGTCCGGGCGGGTGAGGACGGCGGTCACGCCGATGGCGCCGATCACGGCGAACCCCGCGTAGCCCCAGGCGGGGCGGTGGCGGGAGAGGGTGCCGAGGAGGGCGGCCAGGGCGGCGAGGACCACGAGGACGCCGCCCAGCAGCACGGCCTTGTCGTTCGAGCCGAACGCCCTGATGGCGAAGTCCTTGACGGGCAAGGGCGTCAGGTCGACGGCCGCGTCGCCGACAGCGACGACGGGGAACGTCGTGGGCCCGATGATCCCGGCGACGAGCTGGGCGACGCCGAGGGCGACGGCTCCGGAGACGAGCCCGACGAGGGCCCCCGCCCACGCGGGGACCGGTGAGTTGCTCTGCACAGGATCGACGGTACGTCCCCCTGGGCCGGGCAATTCTTACGCGGGGGTTACGACGCGAGCAGGTCTCGTACGATAGGCGCCAACGCGCGGAAGGCGCGGCCGCGGTGGCTGATGGCGTCCTTCTCCTCGGGCGTCAGCTCGGCCGTGGTGCGGCTCTCGCCTTCGGGGACGAAGATGGGGTCGTAGCCGAACCCGCCGGACCCGCGTGGCGTGCGGACGAGGCCGCCGGGCAGCGTGCCCTCGACGACCCGGGACTCCCCGGACGGCAGGGCCAGCGCGGCGGCGCAGGCGAAGTACGCGGTGAGCTTGTCGGAGGGCACGTCGGAGACCTGGGCGAGCAGCAGCTCCAGGTTGGCGCGGTCGTCGCCGTGGCGGCCGGCCCAGCGGGCGGAGAAGACGCCGGGCATGCCGTTGAGGACGTCGACGCAGAGCCCGGAGTCGTCGGCCACGGCGGGCAGGCCGGAGCCCTGGGCGACGGCGTGCGCCTTGATCAGCGCGTTCTCCTCGAAGGTGACGCCGGTCTCGGCGATCTCGCCGATGGCAGGGAACTCTTCGAGCCCGACGATGTCGAAGCCGGTGAGGATGCGGCGCAGCTCCGCGATCTTGCCCGCGTTGCAGGTGGCCAGCACGATCTTCATGACTCCAGGGCCTCCTGCTGGATGAGCGTCAGCTCCTCGCAGCCGGCCACGGCGAGGTCGAGGAGCCGGTCGAGCACCGCGCGGTCGAACGGCGCGCCCTCGGCGGTGCCCTGCACCTCGACGAACGTGCCGTCGCCGGTCATGACGACGTTCATGTCGGTCTCGGCGGCGACGTCTTCGGTGTAGCAGAGGTCGAGCATGGGGACGGAGCCGACGACGCCGACGGAGACGGCGGAGACGGAGCCGATCAGCGGGTCGCCGGGGCACATGCGGCGCTCGCGCATCCAGGCGACGGCGTCGGCCAGCGCGACGTAGGCGCCGGTGATGGCGGCCGTGCGGGTGCCGCCGTCGGCCTGCAGCACGTCGCAGTCGAGCAGAATGGAGTTTTCGCCCAACGCTTTGTAATCGACGCAGGCGCGCAGCGAACGGCCGATCAACCGGGAAATCTCGTGGGTGCGCCCGCCGATTTTGCCGCGGACCGATTCCCGATCGTTACGGGTATTGGTCGCGCGGGGCAACATGGCGTATTCGGCCGTGACCCAGCCCTGCCCGCTGCCTCTGCGCCAGCGGGGCACGCTGTCCTGCACGGATGCGGCGCACAGCACGCGGGTGCCACCGAATTCGACCAGCACGGACCCCTCGGCGTGCGCCAGCCAGCGCCTGGTGATGGTGATCGGGCGCAGCTGGTCGGGGTTGCGGCCATCCTGTCGGGACATGCAGATCACCCTATCTCCGGGGCGCGACACTCTTGACCAAATGTGTCCGCCACATGGATCCTTACGCAATGACAACGGGGGTGTTGCGAAACCCTGACTTCCTCCGGTTCCTCAGTTCGCATGTGGCGAACGAACTCGGGGCGAATATCTCACGCGTGGCCCTTCCCCTGGTGGCCGTGCTGGTGTTGCACGCCGGGCCCGCGGAAGTGGGGGTGCTGTCGTCGCTGCAGACGGCGGCGTTCTTGGTGATCGGCCTGCCCACGGGGGTGTGGGTCGACCGGATGCGCAAGCGCCGGGTGATGATGGCGTCCGACCTGGTGAAGTTCGTGGCGCTGGGGAGCATCCCGGTGGCGGCCGCGCTCGACGTGCTGACCATCGAGATCATGTTCGGGGTGGCGGTGGTGGCGGGGGTGTCGCAGGTCTTCAACGACGTCGCCGACCAGACGTACCTGCCGAACCTGGTCAGCACCACGCAGCTCAGCGACGGCAACGCGAAGCTGGAGGTGGTGCGGTCGGGGGCGTTCCTGGCGGGCCCGGGTGTGGGGGGCGCGCTGGTGCAGCTGCTCGGCGCGCCGCGCACGATCGTGGCGACCGCGATCGGCGCGCTGGCGTCGGTGGTGCTGCTGCTGTCGATCAAGGTGCCGGACAAACCGCCCGCCGACGTCGAGCGCGGCCCGCTGTTACGCGGCATCCGCGAGGGCCTGGTGTACGTGTGGCGCGACCGGCTGTTACGTGGCTTCATGGCGTCGTCGGCGATCAACAACCTGTGCGTGAGCGGGGTGCTGGGCCTGTCGGTGCTGTTCCTGGCCGAGACCGTCAAGCTGGCGCCGGGGGCGATCGGCCTGCTGCTCATGTCGGGCGGCATCGGCGGCGTGCTGGGCGGGCTGAGCGGCGCCTGGTTGTCGAGGAGGCTGGGCAGCGCCCGGGCGACGTGGACGGCCATCCTGGTCGGCGCCCCGGCCGGCCTGCTCCTGCCGATGACGCAGGCCGACTGGCGGGTGGCGTGCTTCGCGGCCACGTCCATCATGATCTCGTGGGCCGCGGCCATGTCGAACGTCGGCCAGACCACCTACCGCCAGACCGTCACCCCCGACCACCTGCTGGGCCGGGTCAACGCGTCGGTGCGCTTCGTGACGTGGGGGGTGATGCCGCTGGGCGCGCTGATCGGCGGCCTGGTGGCGCAGCAGATCGGGGTGCGGGAGTCGTTGTGGCTGCTGATGCTCGCGCGGGTGACGGCGTTCGTGCCGCTGGCGTTCTCGCCGCTGCCGCGCGTCCGCGACTTCACCGAGCTGCAGGCCAACACGTGAACGCCCGTCAGGTGAGGTCGTAGACGGCGCCGCTGCGCGCCAGCTCCACCGGCCCCGAGTAGCCGCCGTCCAAGGCTTCTTCCAGGACGGTGGCCTGGTCGTTCCACGGCACGAGGTGGGTCAGCACGAGCTTGCCCACGTCGGCCTTGGCGGCGTGCTCGGCCGCCTGGCGGCCGGTCAGGTGCAGGCCGGGCGGCAGGTCGGGGCCCTCGACGAACGACGCCTCGCACAGCAGCAGGTCGGTGCCGGCGGCCAGCTTGACCAGCTCGTTCGACTCGCCGGTGTCGCCGGAGTAGGCCACGCTCGCGGAGCCGTTGGCGACGCGGAACCCGTAGGCCTCGACGGGGTGGTTGACCAGGCCGGCGGTGAGGGTGAACGGCCCGATCTCGTACGAGCCGGGTGTGAGCGCGACGAAGTCGAACGCGGTCTCCAGCCCCGGCTCCTCGGGCATGCCGTAGGCGGCGGCCAGCCGGGCGGGCGCGCCGGCGGGCGCGTAGACGGGCAGGGCGGGGTACGGCGCCGCGGGCCCGTAGGTGCGGGCCACGTGGTAGCCGCAGATGTCGAGGCAGTGGTCGGCGTGCAGGTGCGATAGGCAGATGGCGTCCACGTCGTACAGGCCGATGTGGCGTTGGAGCGCGCCCAGCGACCCGCTGCCGAGGTCGAGCAGCAGCCTGAACCCGTCGGCTTCGAGAAGGTAGCAGGACGCGGGGCTGTCGGGGCCGGGGTAGCTCCCGGAGCAGCCGACGATGGTCACCTTCATGTGGGCCTCCCGTTATAGGTAGTACCCCCCACTGGTGCGACTTCGACCACATCGATCTCCGGGCCCAGGAAGCGTCGCCCGAGCCGGGCGAAGAGCAGGGAGTCGCCGGTGGCGCGGAAGCGGTGCCGGGGGGTGGCCTCGCTTCCCGCCGCCAGACCGCGGTCGTGCAGGATCCGGTAGACGTCCTTGGCCGTCTCGTCGGCGCTGGAGATCAGCGTCACCCCTTCGCCGGCGACGTAGGAGATGGCGCCGGTGAGCAGCGGGTAGTGGGTGCAGCCGAGGATGAGCGTGTCGCACCCGGCGGCCCTGATGGGCTCCAGGTACTCGCGCACGGCCTCGATGACCTCGTCGCTCATCGTCTCGCCGCGCTCGACGTAGTCGACCAGGCGTGGGGCGGCCACGCCGGTGAGCTGGACGTCGGGCGCCGCCGTGAAGGCGTCGTGGTAGGCCATGGAGTCGATGGTGGCCCTGGTGGCGATCACGCCGACCTTGCCGTTGCGGGTGGCGCGGACGGCGCGCCGGGTGGCCGGCATGATCACTTCGACGACGGGCACGTCGTACCGCTCGCGGGCGTCGCGCAGCACGGCGGAGCTGGCGCTGTTGCACGCGATCACGAGCATCTTGACGTCCTGCTCGACCAGGTGGTCCATGACCTCCAGCGCGTACGCGCGCAGCTGCGCGAGGCTTTTGGGCCCGTACGGCTGGTGGGCCGTGTCGGCCACGTAGGTGATGGATTCGTGAGGGAGCTGGTCGATGATCGCGCGTGCGACCGTCAGGCCGCCGACCCCGCTGTCGAAGATCCCAATACTCGCGTCCGGCACGCTCTAGAGGGTAGGCGACCTGCACGATCAACACTGCGTAAGAATGCTCACACTGTGCCGCGTGTGGCGGAAAATGATGTTGCCTTGCTCACAGCGGACCCGCGGAAGGCACCCGGAACGCGCTCATAAAGCGCGAAATTTCACCCTCTTCCGACCCGGGCGAGCTGGCGCGACTGGGCGACGAGCCGCCCGGTCGAGTCGCGCACCTCCACCTCCTCGTCGAACCAGCCGTCGGCGACCAGCCGGCCGCTGCCGAGCAGCGTCAGCCACCCGGGCGCGGGCAGCGCGCGCAGGTGCCAGGTGAGGTCCACGGTGGGCGCCCAGCCGCGCCCGCCGGCGGAGAACACGACGGGCGGCAGCGCGTCCACGGCCAGCGCCAGCACGTACGGGTCGGGGTCCTGCGGCTCGGCCATCCTGAAGTACGCCCGCGACTCCGGCCGGCCGGTGGGCTCGCCCTTGAGCCAGCCGATCGTGGGCGGGTCGAAGAGCAGGTCCATCTGGGCGTTCAAGGTCATGCCGGACTCGGGCTTCGGGTCGGGCAGCTTGGCGCAGTCCTCGATCGGGGGCATGGCGTGCGCGGGCGCGCCACTGTAGACGGGCTCGACGTCGGCAAGTGTGGCCGTCGTGATCAGCCCCTCGATCTTCGCCACGCCGTCCTGCACCAGCGTCGCCCTGGCGAACGCGGCCGTCCGGCCCGCCTTCAGCGGCTCGATCCTGACCTGCGCGGGCCCGGGGACCGGCGCCTTCAGGAACTGCGCCGTCTGACTCACGGGGTGCTCGAACGGCGAGGCGTCCACCGCCGCGCGCAGGATCACGGCCATGAGGTAGCCGCCGTTGAGCGGGCCGCCGATCGCGTATCCGGGGTCGAGACACACGTCGTAGGTGTTCTCGTCGACCCTGATCGCCTGCGTGGCCTCGTCGAACTTGGTCATCCGCCCTGCCTCATATCTGGAACTATGTTCTAGACACTCTAGAGCATTCTTCCCTCAGCGCGCCTACCTGCGAAAACGTGATTCGGCTGACAACGTTTGATCATGGCAAGTGTCACCGAACTCATCGGACAGTCCGTTTGGGACTCCAACGGGGTGTGGGTCGGTTTCGTGGTGGACATCCGGGTCGTCAGGCACAGGGGCGAGCTCCAGCAGAGCCACACGGTCTACGGCCTGGTCGTCTCCAGCCGCCGCGCCCCGCTCCTGCTCGGCCTCACCCGTGATCGTCAGGGCCGATCGGCCTGGTTCTCCCGCACGCTGGCGCGCCTGGTCTACGCCGGCTGCACGTTCGTGCCCTGGGAGAACGTCACCGACTACGGGGACGGCGAGGTGCACATCGGTGTCCTGAGAAAAGAGCTGAACCGGGTCTAATTCCAACTTCAGCACATTGCAAGCGCTCGTCTAGCAACATCAGCTACTTTCTCTGTGGTCAAAAGTCCACATTGTGAGTTGAGTGATGTCTGCGAACAATCCCCCCTATGGCCAGGATCCTGACCGGACCACGGCGTACAACTGGAACCAGGGGCAGCAGCCGGAGCAGCAGCCGACGGCTCAGTATCCGGGCCCGCCCTACCCGCCGCAGCAGCCGTACCAGCAGCAGCAGTACGGCCAGCCGCAGTACGACGCTCAAGGTCAGGGTGCCTACGGCCAGCAGGCGTCCTACGGCCAGCAGCCCCCCTACGGCCCCCAGCAGGGCCAGCCGCAGTACGGCCAGCAGCAGCCCTCCTACGGCGGCGCGCCCCAGTACGGCGGCCAGCAGCCCCAGCAGGGCTGGCAGCAGGACCAGGGCGGCTGGCAGCAGCAGCAACCGCAGCAGGGCTGGCAGGAGCAGGCCGGCTGGCAACAGCAGCAGCAGGCACACCAGCAGCAGGGCGGCTGGCAGCAGGAGCAGGGCTGGCAGCAGCAGGCCCAGTACGAGCAGGGCGGCTGGCAGCACCAGGGCCCCGAGGGCTTCGGCCAGCCGGAGCCGGCGAAGAAGGGCCGCAAGGGCTGGGTGATCGCCATCGCGGCGGCACTCGCCGTGGTCCTGCTCGGCGGCGGCGCCGTCTGGGCCGTGGGCACCTTCGGCGGCGGCGGCACGCAGCCGAACGACGTGCTGCCCGCGAACTCGATCGCCTACGCCCGCCTCGACCTGGACCCGGCCGCGAACCAGAAGCTGGCGCTGTTCCAGCTCGCCAGGAAGTTCACGGTCACCAAGAACTCCTTCTCCGGCGAGGACCCGCGCAAGGCGCTGTTCGACCTGATCAACGAGCAGGACGCCGACAGCAAGCTCGACTTCGCCAAGGACGTGGACCCGTGGCTGGGCAGCCGGGTCGGCTTCGCCGCCGTCCCCTCCGGCAAGGAGCAGCCCGACTTCGCGGTGGCCGTGCAGGTCAAGGACCAGGAGGCGGCCAAGGCCGGCATCGCCAAGCTCATGGACGGCGACAAGTACGGCCTCGCCTTCCGCGAGGACTACGCGCTGCTCAGCTCGACGCAGGCGCTGGCCGACAAGTACGCCACGACCGAGGGCAGCCTCTCGGACAACGCCGAGTTCAGCGAGGACATGGGCGCGGTCGGCGAGCAGGGCGTGCTGTCGTTCTGGGCCGACATGGGCGGCCTGATGGACCTGGCCAAGAAGACGATCCCGGCCGAGCAGCAGGCGGCGGTCGACCAGGTGAAGGACGCCCGGTTCGCGGGCGCGCTGCGCTTCGACAGCGCCTACGTGGAGCTGGCCGGCATCGTGCGCGGCGCCAAGGGCATGACCCCGCAGGGCGACCTGCCGAAGGCCAACCTCGGCACCCTGCCCGCCTCCACGGCCGGCGCGCTGTCGATCTCGGGCCTCGACCAGGTCGTCACCAAGCAGTGGGCCGAGATCGAGAAGCAGGCCACGGCGGCCGGCAGCACCGAGATCAGCCAGATGCTGCAGCAGGCCAAGACCCAGTTCGGCCTGGAGCTGCCCGGTGACCTGGCCACCGTCTTCGGCAAGAACTTCACGATCGCCGTGGACGGCGAGGGCCTGGACAGCGACCAGATCAAGGGCGGCGTGCGGGTCATGACCGACCCGGCCAAGGCGCAGGCCGTCATCGACAAGGTGCAGGCGGCGCTGACCCAGCAGGGCGCGACGGCCCCGCAGATCGCCAAGGTCTCCGGTGACGGCGTCTTCACGGTGGCGACGACCGACGAGTACGCCAAGAAGCTGGCCGCGGAGGGCACGCTGGGCGACTCGGAGACGTTCCAGACCGCGATCCCCAACGCGGCCGACGTGAACTACGCGCTGTTCGTGGACCTGGACAAGGTGGAGAAGCTCTACCTCGCCTCCATGGACGGCGACGACAAGGCCAACCTCCAGGTGCTGCGCGCGGTGGGACTGAGCGGCACGCAGACCGACACCGAGGCGACGTTCTCGCTGCGGCTGCTGTTCAACTAGACGAGCTACGACGAAAGGGCGGCCGGTCGACGAGGACCGGCCGCCCTTCGCTCGTTCTCAGGCCCAGAGCTGGCCTTCCAGCCGCTCTTCCGCCTCCTCCAGGGTGCCCTCGTAGGCGCCCGTGGACAGGTACTTCCAGCCGCCGTCGGCCACGACGAACACGACGTCGGCCCGCTCGCCCGCCTTGACGGCCTTCCTGGCCACGCCCAGCGCGGCGTGCAGCGCGGCCCCGGTCGAGACGCCGGCGAAGATGCCCTCGGAGGCCAGCAGCTCGCGGGTGCGGCGCAGCGCGTCGGCCGAGCCCACCGAGAAGCGGGTGGTCAGCACCGACTCGTCGTAGAGCTCGGGGATGAACCCCTCGTCGACGTTGCGCAGCCCGTAGACCAGCTCGCCGTACCGCGGCTCGGCCGCCACGATCTGGACGCCGGGCACCCGCTCGCGCAGGAACCGCCCGACCCCCATGAGCGTGCCGGTCGTGCCGAGCCCGGCCACGAAGTGGGTGACCGTGGGCAGGTCGTCGAGGATCTCGGGACCGGTGGTCTCGTAGTGGGCGCGCCAGTTGGCCGGGTTGCCGTACTGGTAGAGCATCACCCAGTCGGGGTGCTCGGCGGCCAGCCCCTTGGCCACCCGCACGGCCTCGTTGGAGCCGCCCGCGGCGGGCGAGGAGATGATCTCCGCGCCCCACATGCGCAGGAGCTGGCGGCGCTCCTCAGAGGTGTTCTCCGGCATCACGCAGATCAGCTTGTAGCCCTTGAGCTTGGCCGACATGGCCAGCGAGATGCCGGTGTTGCCGCTGGTCGGCTCGAGGATCGTGCAGCCCGGCGTGAGCAGGCCGTCCTTCTCCGCCTCCTGGATCATCCAGAGGGCCGGGCGGTCCTTGATCGAGCCGGTCGGGTTGCGGTCTTCCAGCTTGGCCCAGATCCGCACGTCGGCGGAGGGGGACAGCCTCGGCAACCCGACCAGGGGCGTGCGGCCGACCGAGTCGATCAGTGAGTCGAAACGCATGTCACCCGCCGGCGACTGCGGGAAGCACGGTCACCGTGTCGCCGTCGGACACCGGCGTGCCGAGGCCGCCGAGGAAGCGCACGTCCTCGTCGTTGAGGTAGACGTTGACGAAGCGGCGCAGGCTGCCGTCGTCGACGAGGCGCTCCTTGATGCCGGGGTGACGGGACTCAAGGTTGGCGATCAGCTCTTCGAGCGTCGCGCCCTCGGCGTTCACGGCCTTGGCGCCGTCGGTGTAGTTACGCAGGATGGTCGGAATGCGAACCTCGATGGCCATCTCGGTCAGTCTCCTCAGGTCAGGTCGTCGTCCCATCGGCATGCAACACCGATGGCTGGATGCGGATTCCGAGTCAGCGACAGTCGTAGACGACGACAGCAGGAGTGTGGGCGAAGAGGAAGCTCTGCACCGGCCTGACCATCATGGGAGAAACCTTACCTCTTCCTCCGTGACGACACCGTCGAGGATGCGGTAGGAGCGGAACTCCACCTCGTGCTCGTCCCTGGTGGAGACCAGCACGTAGTGGGCGCCGGGCTCGGAGGCGTAGGAGATGTCGGTGCGCGACGGGTACGCCTCGGTGGCCGTGTGGGAGTGGTAGATGACGACCGGCTCCTCGTCGCGGTCGTCCATCTCCCGCCACACCCGGAGCTGCTCCAGCGAGTCGAAGCGGTAGAAGGTGGGGGAACGCTCGGCGTTCTCCATCGGGATGAAGCGCTCGGGCACGCCGTCCTTGCCCGCGATGACGCCGCACGCCTCGTCGGGGTGATCGGCCCGGGCGTGCGCGACGATCTTGTCAACCAGTTCCTGCGAGATCGACAGCATGCCCGGAAGTTACCAGAGCGCCCGGAGCAGGCTGTCCTGGAGGTAGGTCAGCCAGTCGTAGGTCACGTAGGCCGGGTAACGGGGGTCGTCCTCCGACATCACGGCGATCTCGTCGTGCACCTCTTCGGTCACGTCGAGCTTGGTGCCGAGCGTCAGGCGCAGGTCGTTGAGCGCGCGCAGCCACGCCTGCGCCTGCTCGGCCGTCAGCTCGAAGCGGCCCGAGCGGGCGGTCTCGTGCACGGTCTGCGCGTCGGCCCGCTTGCCGTCGCGCAGCGTCGCCTCGGTGTAGCGGCGGAACTCCACCGACTCCTTCTCGTCCTCGTAGGCCGACGGGAACAGCCTGGCCAGCACCGGGTCGGACGGCGCCGTGCCGTCGCCGATGCCGAGGGCCCGCTCCAGCGGGTCGTCGCTGGTGCGCCCCGGCGAGACGATGCCGAGCATCATGGAGACGAGCGAGCGCAGCAGCGAGACCTCCGGGGCCTCGAACTCCGCCACGACGCCGCCGTTCTTCCCCCGCGAGAACCCCGAACTCACCGGTGCCGCCTCACTGACCTGCTCGTAGATCTCATACGACTCACTTGACCGAGTCCGGCTGGACCGTCGCCCACAGGCCGTAGGAGTGGAGAATCTGCACATCCCTTTCCATCTCCTCGCGCGTGCCACTGGACACGACAGCCTTGCCCTTGTGGTGCACGTCCAGCATCAGTTTCTCGGCCTTCTCCCGGGTGTAGCCGAAGACCGTTTGGAAGACATAGGTCACGTAGGACATGAGGTTGACGGGGTCGTTCCAGACGATGGTCACCCATGGCAGATCGGGCCGGACGTCCGATGACGGACGCTCGACGGCGATTGGAGAGGTGCTACCCACATCCCCGAGTCTGCCCTATCTGGGCCGTAGTCTTCGAGTCGTGACAATGACCATGAGCACTGCGTTGCTCACAGATCACTATGAGCTGACGATGCTGCAGGCCGCTCTGCGGAGCGGCGCTGCCCACAGACGGGCGGTCTTCGAGGTGTTCGCCCGCCACCTGCCGGGAGGCCGCCGTTACGGGGTTGTCGCCGGAACGGGACGTGTCCTCGACGAGCTCGAACGCTTCCGTTTCGGTGACGATGAACTCACCTACCTGCGCGAGCGCGGGGTCGTGGACGAGGAGACTCTGGCGTTTCTGGCCGATTACCGCTTCTCCGGGAACATCTACGGCTATCGCGAGGGCGACCTCTATTTCCCCGCCTCCCCGATCATGGTGGTGGAGGGGACGTTCGCCGAGGCCGTGCTGCTGGAGACCGTCACCCTGTCGATCCTCAACCACGACTGCGCGATCGCCTCCGCCGCCTCCCGCATGACCAACGCCGCCTGCGGGCGGCCGCTCATCGAGATGGGCTCGCGCCGCACCCACGAGGCCGCCGCGGTGGCCGCCGCCAGGGCCGCCTACATCGCCGGGTTCGCCTCCACCTCCAACCTGATGGCCGGACGCCTGTACGGGGTGCCCACGGCCGGTACGGCGGCGCACGCGTTCACCCTGCTGCACGACTCGGAGCGGGCCGCGTTCGAGGCCCAGATCGCCTCGCTGGGCCCGGAGACCACGCTGCTGGTCGACACCTACGACGTGCCCGCCGCCGTGCGCACGGCCGTCGAGCTGGCCGGCGACAAGCTCGGCGCGGTCCGCATCGACTCGGGCGACCTGGCCGCCGCGGCACAGGAGGTGCGCGAGCAGCTCGACGCGCTCGGCGCCTTCGACACCCGCATCCTCGTCACCTCCGACCTCGACGAGTACGCCATCGCCGCGCTCGCCGCCGCCCCCGTCGACGGTTACGGCGTCGGCACCTCCCTGGTGACCGGCTCGGGCGTGCCGACGGCGGCCCTTGTCTACAAGCTGGTGGCGCGGGAGACGGCCACGGGCAAGCTGGAGGCGGTGGCCAAGCGCTCGGTGGGCAAGCCGTCGCGCGGGGGCCGCAAGGAGGCGTACCGGCTGCTCGACGAGCACGGCCACGCCGAGACCGAGCTGATCACCACCGGTGACCACTCCCCCGAGGGCGGCATCCCCCTGCTGCACGAGCTGGTGCGCGACGGCGAGGTCGTCGGCCGCGAGCCCCTGACCGCCGCGCGCGAGCGGCACGCCGCCGCCGTCGCCACCCTCCCCCAGGAGGCCCTCCACCTCGGACGCGGGTACGCGGCGATCCCCACCGAATTCGCCTGACGTATCGTGCTGCCTATGAGCACCGCGTTGATCATCGTCGATGTGCAGAACGACTTCTGCGAAGGTGGCAGCCTGGCCGTGGCCGGGGGCTCCGAGGTGGCGGCGGCGATCACACGCCACTTGGCCGATCACGGCTACGACCACGTCGTGGCCAGCCGCGACTACCACATCTCCCCCGGCACCCACTTCTCCGAGCCCCCCGACTACGTCACCACCTGGCCCGCCCACTGCGTGGCCGGCACGCCCGGCGCCGACTTCCATCCGTCGTTCGACGTCTCCGCGGTGGAGGAGGTCTTCAGCAAGGGGGCGTACGAGGCGGCCTACAGCGGCTTCGAGGGCACGTCGGGTGACGGGGTGCCGCTGGCCGACTGGCTCAGGGAGCGCGAGGTGCGCGAGGTCGACGTGGTGGGCATCGCCACCGACCACTGCGTGCGCGCCACCGCCCTCGACGCGGTCAAGCTGGGGCTGGCGGTGCGGGTGCTGCTGGACCTGACCGCCGGTGTGACGCCGGCGACCACGAAGGCGGCGATCGCGGAGCTGCACAAGGCGGGCGTGGTGCTGCGGGGGGCGCCCGCCCTCGGCTGAAAGCCCGCCCGCGAGGGCGATCACGAAACGTATGCGCTGTGCAACGCTGCGGTCATGTGATATCGAAGAGGACGAACCCACTCCGGATTCGGAGTACCACGGAGAGTGACAACTCTTTCATCTCGTGGGAGGTCCCTCGATGCTGCCCATCTCCCTGGGCATGGCATGGCTCCTGCTCGGCCCCCTCTGCCTGTGGCTGCTCGTCAAAGGGAGCAACCCCGAGCGGGCGGGCGCGGTCGCGACGCTGGCCCTGCTGGAGGCGGGGACGATCGCGATGAGCGTGCTCCCGCACCCCGCCGTCCCCGCCACCCGCCCGGCCGCCGCGCACACCCTGCGGGCGCCGCCCGCCCGCTCCGCCGCCCCCAGGCCGCGCTCCGGCTCCACCCCCAAGCAGGCCGGGCCGCACTCCCGCTCCGCCACCCCGATGCCGGGCTCCTGTGACGAGCGCGCGCAGGTGCCCCGGCTCGCCCGCGAGCAGCCCGGCGGGTCGCTCCTGCTGAGCTGGCCGGCCACGCCGCACGAGTGCGACCGCGCCGTGGTGGCCCTGCGCACCCGCGACAGGAAGCTGCTCATCTGGCTGCGGACGACCCGGCACGCCGCACGTCAGCAGACCCGGCCGGGCGTGCTCACGCTGCCCGTCCACGTCAGGAGCGGCACGGCGTCGCTGACGGTCCCGTTACACGGCAAGACCCGCTACACCGCGACCGACGGCCGCAGCGGTCACCGCATCCCGCGATCGGCGGCCTGAAACGACCTGAAACGGCCTGAAGGGAGGGTCAGGGCGGCGCGACGGCCATCCGCAGCGCGTCGTCGAACACGGGGAAGACCTCGAACGCGTGCCGCAACCCGGTGATCGACAACACCCGGGCCATCACCCCCTGCACCCCTCCGAGCAGCAGCCTCGTGCCTCTCGCCTCGCACCGGTGCATGATGTCGATGAGTTCGTTCATCCCCATGGAGTCGCAGAACGAGACTTCGCCGAGATCCAGGATCAGGAACGATTTGGCGGGCAGCTCCCAGATGCGCTGCAGGTGCTCCCTGAGGGTGGGCAGCGCATTGACGTCGAGCTCGCCTTCGAGCCTGATGATGATGGCGTTTCGAGAGAGGCCGGAAGTGACGCTGAGCGTCGACTTTCGGGTGGCCTCAGACGACATGGGCAAAGTCCTTCTGCATATCCGCAAGACAGCCAAGAGTGGTTGTTGCCGCTCCCGTCGAGCTTCTAACAGAAGGCCACTGCTCTGTGGCCAAATGCGCAGAGTCACGCTTCGTGACCATCGGACCGGCGCCCGTCCCGTACCCTTTGACCTGCGAAGACGCGCTTTATCGCGCCTTCGCCGTCATACCGCCCGATAGGTGATCAGGTACGCGAGGGTAAGGACGGCGAGGACCCCGAGCAGGACGCTCGTGCCGCCGATGACCATGATGGCGTGCGACTGGCGGAACACCTTGCGCATCGCGGCCACCGTCAGCCCGATCAACGCGGTCAGGATGACGAGGGACACCTGCCTGGGCTCGAAGGCCGTGAAGATCCCCGCCACGAATGCGAGGGACAGCGCCTGCATTTTCTTCCTTCCTCCCACCGGGCCGCGCCGAATTGCCCCGATTCGACGAATCGGGCGGGCGCGTTTTCACCCGAAGAAAACCGAATGAGCGCCTCTCTACCCTCATTCGGTGAACCCAGGCGAAGCCGGTGCGCAGGAAATCCTTTTCGTTGGCTCCTCTGTAGTCTTCCTGCTCAGCGCCGCTGAGTGGCCCAGCGGCGGATCATCGCGATGCGCTCCTGGATCTGCTCCACGGTGGCCTGCGCGATCGGCGGGCCGCCGCACGCCCGCCGCAGCTCGGAGTGGATCACCCCGTGCGGCTGGCCCGTGCGATGGTTCCACGCGCCGACCAGGCCGTTGAGCTCGCGCCGCAGCTCGGCGATCTGCTCGTGCGGCGCCAGCTCCTGCTTGGGCGCCTCGACCTGCTGCTTGCGCTTGGCCGCCTGCTGCTCCGACTGCCGCTTGCGCAGCAACTGGGCCACCTGGTCGGGCTCCAGCAGGCCCGGCAGGCCGATGAAGTCCTCTTCCTCGGCCGAGCCGATCTCGGCGCCGGTGCCGAACTCGCCGCCGTCGAACAGCACCCGGTCGAACGTGGCCGAGGTCTCCATCGTCTCGAACGGCAGCTCGTCGCCCAGGACGTCGGGGTTGTCCTGCTTGCGGTTGGCCTGCTCCAGCAGCGAGTCGTCGAGGCCGTCCTCGGGAGGCCGCTTGTTGAGCACGTGGTCGCGCTCGACCTCCATCTCGTTGGCCAGGCCCATGAGCGTGGGCACCGAGGGGAGGAAGACCGAGGCGGTCTCGCCGCGCTTGCGCGCCCGCACGAAACGGCCCACGGCCTGGGCGAAGAAGAGCGGGGTCGAGGTGGAGGTGGCGTAGACCCCGACGCACAGGCGCGGGATGTCGACGCCTTCCGAGACCATGCGCACGGCCACCAGCCAGCGGTCTTCCGACGCCGCGAACGCCTTGATCTTCTTCGACGCGCCCGGGTCGTCGGACAGGACCACCGTGGCGCCCTCGCCGGTGATGTTGCGCAGGTGGCGGGCGTAGGCGCGAGCGGTCTCGTGGTCGGTGGCGATGACCAGGCCGCCCGCGTCGGGCACGCCCCTGCGCACCTCGGTCAGCCGCCGGTCGGCGGCCTGCATGACCTGACGGATCCAGTCGCCCTTCGGGTCGAGCGCGGCCCGCCACGCCTGCGAGAGCTGGTCTTTGGTGAGAGGCGTGCCGAGCGTGGCGGCGATCTCGTCGCCGGCCCGCGTACGCCACTTCATCTCGCCGGAGTACGCCAGGAAGATGACCGGCCGCACGACGCCGTCGCCGAGCGCCGGGCCGTAGCCGTAGGAGTAGTCGGCGACGCTGCGCTTGAGGCCTTCGGCGTCCTCCTCGTAGGCCACGAACGGGATCGGGTTGTCGTCGGACCGGAACGGCGTGCCCGTGAGCTGCAGGCGGCGCGTGGCCGGCTCGAACGCCTCGCGGATGCCGTCGCCCCACGACTTGGCGTCGCCCGCGTGGTGGATCTCGTCGAAGATGACCAGGGTCTTGCGGTTTTCCGTGCGCGCCCGGTGCAGGGCCGGATGCATCGCGACCTGCGCGTACGTCACCGCCACCCCCGTGTAGTCGCGGGAGGTGGCGCCCTGGCTGTTCTTGAACTCGGGGTCGATCGCGATGCCCACCCGCCCGGCCGCGTCGGCCCACTGGCGCTTGAGGTGCTCGGTGGGCGTCACGATCGTGACCGCCCTGATCACCCCGTTGGCGAGCAGCTCGCTGGCGATGCGCAGGGCGTAGGTCGTCTTGCCCGCGCCCGGCGTCGCCACGGTGAGGAAGTCACGCGGCTCGCGCCTGAAGTAGAGGTCGAACGCCTCCTGCTGCCAGGCGCGCAGCTTGGGGGCGGTGCCCCACGCGGCCCGGTCGGGATAGGAAGGCGATAGGTGGGACGCGGCGAAGGTGCTCACCGCATCACCTCTGGGGTTCGTGTGCTTCGCTCTCTCACAGTGACCCAAGAGTAATCGGGCCCACCGACAAGACGTGCCGTGAGCCGAGGATTCTGGCCAAGGTCTTCCTCACGTGCTATGCGGCTTATCGGAAGCTCGTCATCACCGCGTCGAGCGCCTGCCTGTGCCGGGTTTCCTCAGGTTGGAGCAGCCCCACGAGCAGCACGGGGCGCGACTCGCGGGTGAGCAGCATCACTCTCAGGTACGCCGGGCGGTTCGTCCCGCCCGCGTATTCCGCTCGTAGCGCACGGGTGTGGCCGCCGGGCAGCCGCCGGTCCTCGACCACCGTCACGCGGTCGCCCCTCAGCAGCAGCCTGGAGTACAGGCCCGCCGCCTCCTCCGTGACCTTCCCGGCGTCCTTCACCGGACCCCGCACCGGCCTGGCCATCACGAGGCCGCCGTGCCCGTCCCGTACGACCGAGGTGAACCCCGTGACCGGCGGCACCGCGCCCGCGCTCCAGCCCTGCGGCAGCGTCGCCGCCACCCCGGCCAGCGCGTCGCTCAGGCTCCCCGTGTCCGCCCGCGGCGCGGTGAGCCGCGACGTCGCCGCCGTCGCGCCGGCCGCCAGCCCCGTACCGGCCAGCAGCGCCGCCAGCACGACCAGCACGCGCTGCCACGGCCCCTCCCCGTGCGGGCCTCCCCTGCGCGCCCCCGGGTCCTTGGGAGAGCCGTGCAGGCGGGCGGACGGCGGGAGACTGTCGTCCGCGCTCCCGCTCCTGATGCGCGGGTTCCACGCGGGCTCCTCGAACGCGGGCGCCGGCTCCTCGATCGCCGGCTCCGCCTCCAGGTCGAGCGGATGCGGCCGCCGCCCCGGGACTCCCCACGCGGGGCCTCCGCGCTCCTGCGCTGGCGGCGCCTCCCAGGCCGGGCCTCCGCGCGCCTGGTCGGGCGGCGCCCCTCGGGCGAGATCTCCGCGCGCCTGCTCCTGCGCGGGCGGCGGCTCCCAGGCGACACCTCCGCGTGCCGGTCCCCGCTCGGGCGACAGTTCCCAAGCCGGGCCTCCGCGGGCCGGTCCCCGCTCGGGCGACGATTCCCAAGCCGGGCCTTCGCGGGCCGGTCCCCGCTCGGGCGGCGAGCCCCGGGTGGGGTCGCCGCGGGACTGGTCCTGTCGCCGCCAGGCCGGGTGGTCGGGCTCCCCCGCGTACGGGCGGCCGCGGCGGCCCCAGGCGGGTGGCGGCTCGGCCGGGCGGTCGGCCGCCGCAGGGCCCTCCTCGCCGGGGGACGCGGGCCCCGTGTCCTCCGGAGGACTGCGGCGGTGCCCGGGCCCCTGCCGAGGGGGCCAGACACGGTGATCACCCTCCATGACACCTCCTTGCCCGCTGTCCTATCACTCCCCGCCACGGCGAACAGGAGAACCGTGATCGCTGGGGCGGGAGTGACGGAATTCAGCGGACGCGGCCGGCGAGCAGGACCGCGCTCAGCGAGATGACCGCCATGAGCCCCGAGATGACGAGGAACCCGGTGGCGATCTGAGCGGAGGAGTGCCCGATCACGTTGACCAGCGCGCCCCCGATGCCGATGGACAGCGCCGAGCCGAGCTGGTCGGTGACGGAGAGGGCGGCCGAGTTCGCGCCCTGCTCGTTGACCGGCGACTGCTTCATGGCCGTGACAGTGATCGTGGTGATGCCGTACCCCATGCCGAAGCCCCCGACGACCCACGCGGGCACGGAGATCCACCCGGTCATGCCGGGCACGACGGCGAGCAGGCAGATCAGGATCGCGACGGTGACGCAGCCCGCGCCGAGCCTGATCCTCTTGTACGCCTCCCCGGCCTGCCTGCTCTGCAGGTACGACCCCGCCGACCAGCCGAGCGCGCCGGTCGTCAGCGCGATGCCCGCCGACGCCGTGTCGAAGCCCTTGACGTGCTGCAGCGCCAGCGGGATGTAGGCGTTCACGCCGAAGAAGGCGGCCGAGAAGAAGCCGCGCATGAGGACGGTGGTGGACAGCCCGCGCCGCAGCCGCAGCGCGCCCGGCGGCATCAGCCGGTACAGGCCGTAGACCAGCAGGGCCAGGCCCGCCACGGTCTCCACGCTCGCCGTGCCGGCCGCGACGTGCAGCCGGTCCACGCCGTGCAGCAGCAGCCCCGCCCCGCCGGCCGTGGCGGTGGCGGCCAGCGTCATCTCGACGGGCCGCGACCGCGGGCCGGTGCCGGGCTGCGCCTCGCCCGCCGAGCCCATGCGCAGCGCCGGGACGAGCATCGCGAGGGCGGGGATCACCAGCGGCACGATGCCGTAGAAGACGTACCGCCAGCCCCACTGCTCGCCGACGAACCCGGCCACCGACGGCCCCACCATCGCGGGCACGACCCAGGCGGCCGAGACGGCGGCGAACGCCTTGGGGCGCACCTCCATGGCGTACACGCGGGCGATCATCACGTACAGCGCCACGATGGAGGCGCCGCCGCCCAGCCCCTGCACGGCCCGCGCCACCAGGAACATCTCGGCCGATCCGGCCGCTCCGGCCAGGCCCATGCCGGCCGCGAACAGCACCACGCCCGCCAGGAACGGCAGCGAGTAGCCGCGCCGGTCCGACCAGAGCCCGGCCACGACGTTCATGAACAGGCTGGCGATGAGGAAGGCGGAGAAGCTCAGCCCGTACAGGTCGAGGGCGTCGAGCTCGGTGGCGATGGCGGGCATGACGACACCGACGGACATGCCCTCGAACGCGATCAGCGTCACCACGAGCAGGATGCCTAAGGTGGCCGTGCGGTACTCGGGGCCGAGGATCCCTGCGGGCTTGTGGGGAGTGTCAAGTGCCTTTGGTGCTGTCACCCCGACATCGTAGACGTGGCGGACATGTCAGGCGGCGGGCGTGCTGCGGTAGGCCGCCCACATCTCGTGCATCCGGTCGGCCTGCCCGACCGTGAACTCCCACATGCACCGGTCGTGGGCGTAGTCCATGTAGTTGTGCGCGGGGTCCCGCCCGCCGTCACCCGGGCAGGTGTCCTTGCCCTGCGGGCAGCCCTCCGTCGGGGCGGCCTCGGGCGCGGTGTCGTCGATGCCGTCGCCGGGCGCCTTGCAGCCGTTCTCGAACGTGTGGAACAGGCCCAGCCAGTGGCCGATCTCGTGCACGCCCGTGAAGCCCTTGTTGTAGTCGCTCATCGCCCCGCCGGGCAGGCTGCGCCAGTCGATCACCACGCCGTCCAGCGCCGGGGCGCCCGCGTACCAGTAGGGGTAGCTGGCGAAACCCAGCATCAGCTCGCTGAGCTGGGCGATGTAGAGGTTGAGGGTGCCGGGGCCGCCCGCGTGCAACGCGCTCTTCATGGCGCGCTCGTGGCCGACCGGGTCGGCGAACCAGGAGGGCTGCTCCTTGACCGAGATGCCTTCCAGGCGGAAGCGCACGCCGGTGTCCACGCCGCCGAACTTGCCGCCGTACGCGGAGTTGAGCGCCTCGATCTGGGCCTGGACCGCGCTGTCGGTGACGCGCCGGGCGGGGCCGGGGGAGATGACGTGGACGCGGGTGGGCACGGTGATCTCGCTCGGCGGCGTCACCCCGCTCAGCCGCTCACCCAGCTCGGCCATCACCATGGCGACGTCCTGCGGCTTCGGCGACCGCGGCCCCGGCCGCCCGCCCCTGCCCTCGGGCGCACGCATGGCCGCGGCCGGCGACGCGTGGAGCGCCGACCCGTGAAGCGCCGACGCGTGGGCCGCCGGCGCGTGCGCGGCCAATGCCCGGGCGGGCGGTGGCGGTGTGGTGGCGCAGCCGGGCGCCTGGGCGGCGGCGGGCCGGAGCGGCGGGACGAACCCGGCCGCGAGCAGGCATGCCAACGAGACGGCGGTCGCGCGCCGGGCCATGTGGTCCCCCACTACGGTAAGAGCTGGTCTGGCTACAGACCGTAACTCGACCCGTACGGATTACCGCACAGCAACACTCACTGCTTGTCGTCGCCCTCGCCGCCACCCGGAGGCAGACCTTCGTAGATCTCCTTGCACTCCGGGCAGACCGGGTACTTCTTCGGGTCGCGGCTGGGCACCCAGACCTTGCCGCAGAGAGCGCGGATCGGCGTGCCGGTCACCATGCTCTCGGTGATCTTGTGCTTGTCCGCGTAGTGGGCGAACCGCTCGTGATCGCCGTCGCCGTGCGACGTGCGCGGAGTGGTCTCCTGCTCAGGGAGGATCTTCGTGCTCACCCCATTGAGTTTATGCCCGCCCGCGACCGGCCCCCGCAACGCCGTACGGCCCCCGCCCTGGGCAGAGCGGAGGCCGTACGAAAAAGGACCGTCAGCCGACGTGGACGGCGGCGCCCTCGGTCTTCCTGCCGGCCCTGACGAAGACCGTCAGGGCGGCGGTGAGCACCGCGATGCAGGTGCTGACCAGGAAGGCGACGTGCATGCCGTCCATGAACGACAGGTGGACGGCCTCGCCGATCTGCTGCGGCAGCCCGGCGGGCGCCTGGCCGAAGGCGGCGGCCTTCTCCAGGAGCGCCAGCTGCGCCGGCGGGATCTCGGCCGCGGCGGGGCCGAGGTGGCCGGGCAGCGTGTCGGAGATCTCGGCGGCCATCACGGCGCCCAGGATCGCGGTGCCGAGCGCGCCGCCGACCTGCATGGCCGACTGCTGCAGGCCGCCGGCGACGCCGCTGAGCTCGACCGGCGCGTTGCCGACGATGATCTCGGTGGCGCCCACGAAGACGGGCGAGAGGCCGAAGGCCAGCAGCACGAACGGGATGCCGCTCTCGATGAACGAGGCGTCGATGCCGAGCCGCGACATGAGGAACATGGCGAGGGCGGTGACCAGCAGGCCGGCCGCCATCGTGATCTTCGGCCCGAACCGGCCGAGCGCCATGCCCGCCAGCGGCGAGGCGACGATCATGCCGGCGCTCATCGGCAGCATGCGCAGGCCGGCCTCCAGCGGGGTCAGCCCGTGCACGCCCTGGAAGAAGAAGCCGAGGAAGAACATCGCGCCGAACATCGCGAACGCGACCATCATCATCAGGAAGGTGCCGATGGAGATGGACGGGTTGGCGAACAGCGACAGCGGCACCAGCGGCTGCCTGGCCCTGCTCTGCCAGAAGATGAAGGCGGCGATGAGCACCACGAACGCGCCGACGAAGGTCAGCGTCGTGCTGTCGCCCCAGCCCCACTCGGGGGCCTTGATGATGGTCCAGACGAGCGAGAACATCGCGCCGGACAGCAGCACCACGCCGAGCCAGTCGATGCGCGCGAACGTCTGCGAGCGGTTCTCCTTGATCAGCAGCACGCCCATGACCAGCGCGATGACGCCGACGGGCGCGTTGATGAAGAAGACCGACTCCCAGCTCACCTTCTCGACCAGCACGCCGCCCACGATCGGGCCGGCGGCGCTGGACAGGCCGATGATGGCGCCCCAGGCGCCCATCGCCTGGTTCAGCTTCTCACCGGGGAAGGCGCCGCGCAGCAGCGCCAGCGCGGCCGGCTGCAGCAGCGCGCCGAACAGGCCCTGCAGCACGCGCAGGCCGATCAGCGCGCCGATCGGCGAGACGCCGGGAATGATGTCGGCCAGCTCGGCGCTGAGCCCGATGCCCACCGAGGACAGGGCGAAGCCCGCCACGCCGATGAGAAAGACCCGCTTGTGCCCGAACAGGTCGCCGAGCTTGCCGGCGGTGATCAGGAAGACCGCGAGCGCGAGCAGGTAACCGCTGGTCACCCACTGCAGGTCGGAAAGTGTCGCCTTCAGGTCGGCCTGGATGACCGGGTTGGCGATGCCGACGACCGTGCCGTCGAGCATCACCATGATCACACCCAGGCTCACCGCCAGCAGGACAAGCCACGGGTTGCCCCCCGTCCCCGGCTTGCCAGGGCCGGACGACGGCGGCGCGTCGACCGCCTTCGTGTCAGCCATGAATCCCCCTCAAGTACCCGTACCGCCCCGCACCGGGGCATAGATCTCGTAAGTCTCAGGTAATCTACTGTCAGTCTGTGACGTGTGACAAACGACTTTTATTAGTCGCCCTATGACTTATGGCACACTGTGACAGAAAGGTTTCGAGGGAGTGACCACAGTGGGTCTTCGGGAACGCAAGAAGGAGAAGACGCGCCTGGCGATCCTCGACGCGGCACTGGACTTGTTCCTCGAACAAGGATACGAGTCGACGACCGTCGAGCAGATAGCGGGGGCCGTCGAGATCTCCCCTCGCACCTTCTTCCGCTACTTCACCGGCAAGGACCACCTGGTCCTGCTCTTCCACGACCACGCGGAAGATCTCATGCTGGAGGCCCTGGCGAGCCGGCCGGCCGACGAGCCGCCGTTCACCTGCCTCATGCAGGCGATGCGCGCCGTCCTGGCCGACCTCCAGGCCGCGACGCCCGAGGACGCCGCGCGCTTCCTGAAGCTGCGGCGGCTGCTGGACGAGCACCCGCGCCTGGTCGGCCTGTCGGTGGCCAGGGGCGCCCGCACCGAGCAGCACCTGGCCGAGGTGATCGCCGCCCGCCGGGGCGTGGACCCCGCCCAGGACCAGCTCACGCACCTGATCGTGGCGTGGGCGATGTCGACGATGCGCGTCGGGTTCGAGTGCCCGCGCCGCGAAGGCACGTTCGAGGAGGTCCAGCACAGGATGGCGGAGAGCATCGCCCTGGCCGAGCGCTCCCTGCGGCCGGGCTGGGACCTGTAACCGCTAGTTCATGGTGGGGTCGTCGGGACAGGTCGCCACGAAGGCCAGCTCGCCGCGCTGGCGCCGCAGCACCTGCCGCCACAGCGAGGTCGGGTCGGCGTGGAAGGTGTCGCCGACCTCGGAGTCCACGACGTACCAGGCGCCCTCGGCGATCTCGCTCTCCAACTGCCCGGACGTCCAGCCCGCGTACCCCGCGAAGATGCGCATCTGCGCGATCTCCCCTTGCAGGATCTCGGGCGGCGCGTCGAGGTCGACCGTGCCGAGCCGGGCCACCGCGTCGGTGCCCGCATGGAGCCGGCGCCACCCCAGAGGCTCCTCCCCGCTGGGCACCGCCGCCAGCGCCAGCGCGCTGTCGGTCTGTACGGGCCCGCCCTCGAAGAGCACGGAGGGCCCGGTCACCAGGGGATCCCACACAGGCAGCACCTGTGTCACCGAGATGTCGCTGGGCCGGTTGAGCACGACGCCCAAAGTGCCGCCGTCGTGGTCGTGTTCGAGAATCAGCACGACGCTACGCCGGAAGTTGGGGTCGTCGAGAAGTGGCGTCGCCACCAGCAACCCGCCGACGTAGATCGCTTCCGCCATACCTCCATCATGAAGTACCTGCGGGGGTGCGCGCTCCCCCAGAGTGTCGATGTTACTTTTCGTGCCCGCTTGGGAACTTTAGGTAGCGGAGATCGCTCGTGGGAGAAACATATGCGTATCAGCATCCGCCTCGTCCTGGCCGCCCTGCCCCTGGGCGCCATCGCGCTGCTCCCCTCCGTCTCCGACGCCCAGACCGGCGACTGGCCCTGGCCGCGGCACGACTCCGGTGACCCGTTCACGATGACCGTCGACGACGTGGGCTGCCGCTCGGGCCGGGTGGCCGTGCGGCTGCACAACCAGACCCGCCAGCTCGCCCGCTTCGACCTCAAGGCCGACGGCACCAGCGTGGCGAGCGGCTCGATCCCGGCCCGCAAGACCGTCGTGCGGCACGTGCCGGTCGGCAAGGGCAGCGGGGCCGAGATCGAGGCGTACTCGGTCAGCGATCACGACCCGGAGACGCTCATCGACTCCAGCCACGTCGAGAACGACTGCCCGTGGGGGCACCGCCGGCACGGGCGCCTGCCGTATACCGGCCCGCCCGCCGACCTCATAGGGAAGCTGGCCACGGCGGGCGGCCTGGTGGTGATGGGCGGGATCCTGTGGTGGTACGGCTCGATCTGGCCCCGATCCGGCATGTGACAGGCCAGCGCTTCCGTCACACGACGAACGCCCCGGCCCGGGCGGCGGCCAGCGTGCGGGTCACGGAGCGCTCGGCGACCACCCGCGTCACCGGCTCCCTCGTGACCACCAGCCGGTAGTAGAGCGGGGCCGAGATGGCCCTGATCACCTCGGCCCCGTCGGTGCCCTCGGGCAGCTCGCCGCGCCGCACGGCCAGGTCCACGACCTTGGCCCACTCCTCGATGCGGCGCGAGTAGAAGGCCCGCAGCGCCGCCGCCGCCTGCTCGTCGCAGGTGGCGGCGGCGATCACGGCCTGGAACGTGGCCCCGAGCCGCCCGTCGTTGACCGCGTCGAGCACGGCCAGCGCGTTGGCCCGCAGGTCCTCCTCGACGCTTCCCGTGTCGGCATGGTCGGAGGACTGGTTGGCCAGCTCGGTCATGAGGTCGGCCACCAGCCCGGTGGTGCTCCCCCAGCGCCGGTAGACGGTGGTCTTGCCGACGCCTGCCCTGGCCGCGACCTGGTCCATGGTCAGGCCGTGGAAGCCGCGCTCGACCAGCTCGTCCTGGGTGGCCTCCAGGACGGCCGCGCGTACTCGGGCTGTGCGGCCCCCGGGCCGCACGGTTCCCGCCGAGCGGGAAGGTTGGTCCATCTAGTCTCCTCGTGCAGGACTCCAGCTTACAGGCACACTTTTCCCGTTAGCAGGGTGTTCGGCATTGCCGAACTGCGTTAGGGTTCCCGGTGTGGGAGAGACGATTCAATCGGTGGAGCGCGCCGCCGCGATCCTACGGCTGCTCGCCTCCGGTCCACGGCAACTCGGGGTGGCCGAGCTGGCCCGCGCCATGGGCCTGCCGAAGGGCACGCTGCACGGCATCCTGCGCACCCTGGTCCACGTGGGTTTCGTCGAGCAGGACGCGGCCACCGGCAAGTACCGCCTCGGCGCCACGCTGCTCCATCTCGGCAGCAGCTACCTCGACGTCAACGAGCTGCGCACCCGCAGCATCAACTGGGCCGACGCGCTGGCCGGCCGCAGCAGGGAGAGCGCCTGGATCGGCACCCTGCACGAGGGCCACGTCCTGGTCATCCACCACGTCTTCCGCCCCGACGACAGCATGCAGACGCTCCAGGTGGGCACGTACCTGCCGACCCACGCCAGCGCCCTGGGCAAGGTGCTGCTCGCCCACGACCCGTACGGCGAGCACGCCCAGCCCCTGGAGCCCCGCACCAAGCACACGATCACCGACCCGGCGGCCCTGGAGGCGGAGCTCGACCAGGTCAGGGCGCGCGGCTGGGCGGCCGAGATGGAGGAGCTGACGGAGGGCGAGGTGGCCATCGCCGCCCCGATCAAGGACCCGCGCGGCATCGTGGTCGGCGCCATCGGCATCCGCGGCGCGGTCGAGCGGCTGGCCACCGACGGCCGGCTGGACATGCAGTTCGTCTCCTACGTACGCGACGCGGCGCGGGCCATCACCCGCGACCTCGCCCGATGACACTTGAACAAGCTCCGACGGACCACATACCATTCGTTCGGCATTGTCGAACCATAAGTCTTGCGAGGAACCAGTGCCTCGACCGCACTACGTCGCAGCCATCGACCAGGGCACCACGTCCAGCCGGTGCATCGTGTTCGACGAGGCCGGCAACATCGTCTCCGTCGCCCAGCGCGAGCACCGCCAGATCTTCCCCAAGCCGGGCTGGGTCGAGCACGACGCCGACGAGATCTGGCAGAACGTCCGGGCCGTCCTCGCCCAGGCCGTCAGCGGCGCCGGCATCGACGACGCGCAGATCGCCGCCCTGGGCATCACCAACCAGCGCGAGACCACCGTCCTGTGGGACCGCGCCACCGGCCGCCCGCCTGCCCCGCCGTCGTGTGGCAGGACACCCGCACCGACGCGCTCACCCGCGCGCTGGCCGAGCACGAGGGGCTGTTCAAGGAGAAGGCCGGGCTGCCGCTGCACACCTACTTCTCCGGGCCCAAGATCCGCTGGCTGCTCGACGCGTACGGGCTGCGGGAGCGGGCCGAGCGCGGCGAGGTGCTGTTCGGCACGATGGACAGCTGGCTGCTGTGGAACCTCACCGGCCGGCACATCACCGACGTCACCAACGCCAGCCGCACGATGCTGATGAACATCCACACCCTGGAGTGGGACGACGAGCTGCTCGCCGCGATGGGCGTGCCGCGCGCGATGCTGCCGGAGATCCGCCCGTCCTCCGAGGTCTACGGCCACACCGAGGCCGGCGTCCCGGTCGCCGCGGCGCTCGGCGACCAGCAGGCGGCGCTGTTCGGGCAGACCTGCTTCGAGCCCGGCGAGGTCAAGAGCACCTACGGCTCCGGCAGCTTCCTGCTGATGAACACCGGCTCCGCGCCGGTCGTCTCCAAGCACGGCCTGCTGACCACCGTCGGCTACCGCATCGGCGACGGGCCCGCCACGTACGCGCTGGAGGGCGCCATCGCCGTCACCGGCTCCCTGGTGCAGTGGCTGCGCGACAACCTCGGCCTCATCTCCAGCGCCGCCGAGATCGAGACGCTGGCCAAGACCGTCGACGACAACGGCGGCTGCTACTTCGTGCCGGCCTTCTCGGGGCTGTTCGCGCCGCACTGGCGCTCCGACGCGCGCGGAGTGATCGCGGGGCTGACCGGGTTCGTCAACAAGGGGCACATCGCGCGGGCCGTCCTGGAGGCCACCGCGTGGCAGACGCGCGAGGTCGTGGACGCCATGAACGCCGACTCCGGGCTCGACCTGACGACGTTGCGGGCCGACGGCGGCATGACCGCCGACAACCTGCTCATGCAGACGCTCGCCGACGTGCTGGCCGTGCCGGTGATCCGGCCGATGGTGGCCGAGACGACCGCGCTCGGCGCCGCGTACGCGGCGGGCCTGGCCACCGGCTACTGGCCCGACCTCGACACGCTGCGCGCCAACTGGCACAAGGCCGCCGAGTGGCGGCCCGCGATCGACGAGGCGGCTCGCGACCGCGAGTACCGCAACTGGAAGAAGGCCGTGGCCCGCACCCTGGGCTGGGTCGAGCAGGAGGGATGACGGCGATGACGACCGCGATCGGCACCGATCGGGCGGAGGTCCGGCAGGAGCTCTCCACCACCACCTATGACCTGCTCGTGATCGGGGGCGGCATCCTCGGCACGTCCGTGACCTGGATGGCCGCCCAGGCGGGGCTGCGGGTGGCGATGGTCGACGCCGGCGACTTCGCCGGGGCCACCTCCAGCGCCTCCTCCAAGCTCGTCCACGGCGGGCTGCGCTACCTGCAGACCGGCAACGTCAAGCTCGTCGCCGAGAACCACCGCGAGCGGCGCGCCCTGGCCGCCGACATCGCGCCGCACCTGGTCAAGCCGCTGACATTCCTGGTGCCGATCTACAAGGGCGGGCCGCACGGGGCCGCCAAGCTGGGCGCGGGCGTGTTCCTGTACTCGGCGCTGTCGGTGTTCGGCGACGGCATGGGCAAGGTGATCACGCCCCACCAGGCGCTGGCCAAGGTCCCGGCCCTGCGGACGGAGGGCCTGCGGGCCGCCGCCGTCTACGGCGACCACCAGATGAACGACAGCCGCGTCGCCGTCATGACCGTGCGCGCCGCCGTGGACGCGGGCGCGACCGTGCTCAACCACGCCGAGGTCGTCGGGCTGCGCAAGACGTCCGGCAGCGTGACCGGCGCCGAGCTGCGCGACCGGCTCGACGGCACCGAGTTCGGCGTGTCCGCCCGGCTCGTGCTCAACGCCACCGGCCCGTGGGTGGACCACCTGCGGCGCATGGAGGACCCGTCCGCCGAGCCGAGCATCCGCCTGTCCAAGGGCGCCCACCTGGTGCTGCGCCGGCACGAGCCGTGGAAGGCGGCGCTGACCACGCCCATCGACAAGTACCGGGTCTCCTTCGCCATCCCGTGGGAGGACCACCTGCTGCTCGGCACCACCGACGAGGCGTACGAGGGCGACCCCGGCCTGGTCAGCCCCACCGAGGCGGACATCGCGCAGATCCTCGACGAGGCCGGCCACTCCGTGCGCGACGAGCAGCTCAGGCGCGAGGACATCACCTACGCCTTCGCCGGCCTGCGCGTGCTGCCCGGCGGCCCCGGCCAGGTCACGGCGGCCAAGCGCGAGACGGTGCTGACCCGCGGCTCGGGCGGCATGCTGTCGGTGGCCGGCGGCAAGTGGACCACCTACCGGCACATCGGCAAGCACGTGCTCGACATCCTCGCCCACCTGCCGGGCCGCCCCCTGGGCGACGACCTCGCCGACATCCTGCCCGCCGTGCCGCTGCCCGGCCTGGCCAGCCCTGACGCGGTCGCCATGCGCCTGTGGACCGACCGCGACCCGGGCACCCGCATGGACCCGCTGGTGGCCAGGCACCTGGCCACGCACTACGGGTCGATCGCGTTCGAGCTGGCCCGGCTCATCAGGGACGACCCCGCGCTCGGCGAGCGCATCCACCCCGACGGGCCCGACATCTGGGCCCAGGCCGTCTTCGCCCGCGACCACGAGTGGGCCGCCACCGTCGACGACGTCGTCCGCCGCCGCACCACGCTCACCGTACGCGGCCTCGACACCCCCGACGTCCGGGCCAGGATCGCCGCGCTGCTGGCCTGACCCGCCCCGGGAGGTGGCCAGGCGCCCCGCCTGGGCAGGGGGCAGGCATGCGCACTCCCATCAACGAAGCCCTGCTGCGGCACTTCAAGGACCTGCGTGACGGCGACCACGGCCACGCCGTCACGCGGGAGGACAAGGAACGCGTGTTCGCCAGGGCCGTCGAGCTCCTCGACCCGGTGGCCCGGCACGCCCTCGACGAGGTCAACGCCGATCTGCTGCTCGGCACCGGCGAGGTGGTCGCCAGCGGCGTCACCCGCTCCCGCGAGGGCGGCCTCAACGCCATGTGGTCGCTGACCTGGCCGCGCCAGCGCGAGAGCGGCGTGCAGCCGATCGCGGTGGTCGCCCACTTCGGCTGCGACTTCCACCACCCGCACCTGCGCGGCAACACGGTCGGCGACTGGCCGCTGAACGTCTTCGACGAGACCGACGCCGCCGGGCAACTGGACACGCTACGCGTGATCGCCGCCGGCGACGCCCACAACCTGGTCTTCCAGGAGAGCTACCGTCTGATGCCCGCCCTCACCGCTTCTGACGCGGCGGGGCGCGGCTGACCACGGAACCCGGCCAGGTGTGCGCCGTGGCGGCGGCCGGCCCCGTGCGGGTCTAGAGGCGTCTTCCTGGAGGCCCTCAGCCCTGGTCGGCGGGTGGGGTGACCTTGGCCGTGCCGTGCAGGATCAGGCTTCTGTGAAGCCGCGCGCCCGGCCGCCGGCCGACTCGCGGACGGCGGCGGCCACCGCGGTGGCCACGTCGGGGTGGAAGACGCTCGGGATGATGTAGTTGGGGCCCAGCTCCTCGGGCGTCACGACGGCGGCCAGCGCGTTCGCGGCGGCCAGCAGCATCTCCTGCGTCACGCCGCTCGCCTGCGCGTCCAGCAGCCCCCGGAACACGCCCGGGAAGGCCAGCACGTTGTTGATCTGGTTGGGGTAGTCGGAGCGGCCCGTCGCGACCACGGCGGCGTGCTCGCGGGCGTCGTCGGGCGAGACCTCCGGCTCCGGGTTGGCCAGGGCGAACACCACCGCGTCGCGGGCCATCGTGGCGATGTCGTCGCCCGTCAGGATGCCCGGCGCCGAGACGCCCACGAACACGTCGGCGTCCTTGACGGCGCCGCGCAGGTCGCCGGAGTAACCCTCGGCGTTGGTGTGGTCGGCGATCCAGCGCAGCGACTCGTCGAGATCGTCGCGGCCCTTGTGGACGGCGCCGAGGTAGTCGCAGACGACGACGTTGCGGGCGCCGGCGGCCAGCAGCAGCCGCAGCACGGCGTTGCCCGCCGCGCCCGCGCCCGCCATGGTGATCTTGACGGCCTCGATGTTCTTGTTGACGACCCGCAGCGCGTTGGTGAGCGCGGCCAGCACGCAGATGGCGGTGCCGTGCTGGTCGTCGTGGAAGACCGGGATGTCGAGCAGCTCGCGCAGCCGCCGCTCCACCTCGAAGCAGCGCGGGGCGCCGATGTCCTCGAGGTTGATGCCGCCGAAGCCGGGCGCGATCACCTGCACGGTGCGGACGATCTCGTCGACGTCTTGGGTGTCGAGGCAGATCGGCCACGCGTCGATGCCGGCGAAGCGTTTGAACAGCGCCGCCTTGCCCTCCATGACCGGCAGCGCCGCCTCAGGCCCGATGTTGCCCAGCCCCAGCACGGCCGAGCCGTCGGTGACCACGGCCACCGTGTTGCGCTTGATGGTCAGGCGCCGCGCGTCTTCCTTGTTGCGGGCGATCGCCATCGACACGCGCGCCACGCCCGGCGTGTAGGCCATGGACAGCTCGTCGCGGTTGCGCAGCGGCACCTTCGACTTCATCTCGATCTTGCCGCCGAGGTGCATGAGGAACGTGCGGTCGGACACCTTGTGGATGACGACGCCCTCGACGGCCTCGAGCTGGTCGACGATGGCCTGGGCGTGGTCGGTGTCACGGGCCGCGCAGGTGACGTCGATGCGGAGCTTCTCGTGCCCCGCGTTGGTGACGTCGAGGGCGGTCACGACGCCCCCGGCCGACTCTACGGCGTGGGTGAGCTGGCTGACGGCCTTGCCGCCGGCCGGCACCTCGAGACGCACGGTGATGGAGTACGACACACTCGGGACGGTCGCCACGTCAATCGCTCCTTCGGGACTGACCAAGAATGCATCCATGTTAGGGGCAGTTGACTGTGGCCTGACTCGGCGCTCGGTCAATCGAGCGCCTCGGCCGCCGTGACGATCAGCTCGACACACGTCGTCACCGGGATCGTGGTGCTGTCGAGAACCAGGTGGTACAGGCACGGATCGGCGGGGTCGGCACGGTAGAAGTGCCGCACGTAGGCGGTGCGGGCGCGGTCGTTGTCCTCGATGACGCGGCGGGCCTCGCGCTCGCTCAGCTCTCCGAACGTGGCCGTCTGGCGGACGCGGCGCGCGAGCGGGGCGTCGAGCCTGACGTGCAGCGCACCCGGATGGTCGGCCAGCACCAGCGCGCCGGCCCGGCCCAGGAACACGCCGCCCTGGCCGCGGGCCGTCTCCTTCAGCATGCGCTCGGTGCGCCGGACGAACTCCTCGGGCGCCAGCGGCATCGCCCCCGGCACGTACATGTCGACGCCGCCGAACGTGACCGTCGGCAGCCGCACCGCCCCCGCGAACAGCCGGCCCAGGCCGTGCTCGGCCCGGTCGTCGTGGGCCAGCGCCTCCTCCAGCGGGCAGCCCAGCTCCTCCGCCACGGCGCTGGGGACGGCCCGGTCGACGAAGGGCACGCCGAGCCGCTCGGCGACGGCCGGGCCGATCTGGCTGCCGGCCGTGCCGTATGTCGCCGATATCGTGACGACCCGCATGGCTCCAGGTTAGAACAGAGCGCTCGCCAACGCTCTGCGCGCTTTGGCCAAAGATGGGTCTTCTGCCGGCAATGCTTCGAAAAGCCCGAGCAGGTGCCGCCTGGCCCGGTCGCGCTCGTCGCCGGAGGTGCGCTTGACCACCGCGATGACCCGCGCGAACGCCTCGTCGACCGAGCCGGACAGCATCTCCAGGTCGGCGGCGAGCAGCTGCGCCTCGATGTCGGACGGGTCTTGCGCGCGCCGCTGCACCTCGGCCGGGTCGGCCTCGGACGTGCGCTTGATCAGGTTGACCCCGGCGAGGCCCATCTTGGCGTCCTCGTTGCCCGGCGCGCGGGCCAGCAGGCGCTGGTAGGCCGCGATCGCCGCGTCGAAGTCGCCCTGGTCGATCGCCTGCTCGGCCGCCACCAGGTCGGGGTCGAGAGGCGGCCCCGCGGGCGCCTCCTGCCCCTCTTCGCCGGCGGCGGGGGGCCGGGCGCCCGGATTGGCCTGGTAGAACTGCTCGACCGCGCCCATCAGCTCGTCGAGCCAGCGGCGCACCTCCTGCTCGGGCAGCACCTGCTGGAAGCCGGTGACGGCCTGCCCCTGGAAGATCGCCAGCACCGTCGGCACCGCCTGCACGCGCAGCGCCTGCGCGATCTGCGGGCTGGCGTCGACGTTGACCTTCGCCAGCACGACCCTGCCGCCGAGGTCGCCGACGACCTTCTCCAGCACCGGGCTGAGCTGGGCGCTGCCCGGCGCCCTGGGCGACCAGAGGTCGAGCACGACGGGCACCGTCATGGACCGGTCGATGACGTCGGTCGTGAACGTCTCCTCGGTCACGTCGACGACCGAGGCCGACGAGGCCGCCTGGGGACCTGCCGCCTCCCGCCGGGCCTGCGCCTCCAGAGCCTGCTTACGCGCGCCCAGGTCCACCGCTCCGTAGAGGGACCCGGGCCTAGAGAAGTCCGCCATGCCCTTCATCTTGCCGCATGGACGGGGCCGCGAAGTCACCCGCCGCCACCCTGAGGGTGCGCAGCTGGTCGAACATGCGGTGGAGTTCGTCCTCGGCGTACATCGTCAGGCCGAACTCGGCGGCCATCAGGTCGGCGGTGGCCCGGCGCACGACGTCGCGGCCCGCCTCGGTGATCTCCGCCAGCACGCCGCGGCCGTCGCGCGGATTGGGCAGCCGCCGGACGAACCCGGACTTCTCCAGCCTGTCCACCGTGTTCGTGACGCTCGTGGGATGAACCATGAGACGCTCCCCGATCTTGGACAGCGGCAGCGCCCCGGTCTTGCTGAAGGTCAACAGGACCAAACCCTCGTACCTGGCGAAGGTCAAGTCGTATGGCTTCAGGAGCGAGTCAAGTTGCGACAGCAGGATCTGGTGCGCTCTCATGATCGAGGTAACGGCTGCCATGGCGGCGGAAGGCCCGAAGTGGGAGCGCCAGCTCTCCGCGGCGCGGTCGATCGGGTCGAACGGCAGGTTGAGCGGCTTCGGCTGCGACACAGCGCTACGGTAGCGCGCCGCTCGTCCCGGTTCGTCTGGTCACTCTCAGCGACAGGCTTCTTTGCTTGACCAAGAATCCGGACATCAATCATCACGCTCAGTTATGGTTCTCCTACGTATGGTGACGCGGATGCCAAGTCCAGCGGCCGTGGGGACGGCCGGGACCACGCATGATCCGCCTCGCCAAGGGGCACGGGGGATGCTTGATGAACTTCAACGGGGAAAAGGGTGCGTGAGCACGCGGGCGTTTCACGAGAGGAGCTGAAGCACAGCGCGGCCGTCACGGTTGCCGTGCTGCTGGCTGTCGGCCTGTTCGCGGCGTGGAACGTCCTGATTCCAGGCGTGGACGCGTGGGAGAACATCGTGGCCGCGGTCATCGGCTCGCTCCGGCTGACCGGGCCGGTGGCGGCGGCCTTCGCCGCCTGGGTGGCGCTGCGCAAACGCCGGGCGTTGCGCGGGCGCTCCCTGACGACGTGGCGGGCGCTCAAGGCGCCGCTGGCGATCGTCATGGTGGTGGTCGGCTCGTTCGGGGCCACGGTGCTGGTGCTCGCCGTCAAGACGGTGCTCACCGACCAGGCCGGCCGGCTGAGCCTGACCGGGCTGACCATGGGCATGGCGGGGCTGGCGCTGTACTCGGTGATCGGCTGGGTGGCCGGCTGGGTGCTGCCGCGCCCGTTCACCCCGCCGCTGGCCGGCCTGGCCTGCTACGGGCTGTTCTCGTGGCTGGCCGACGACCGCGGCTGGGCCGACAAGCTCGCGCCCGGCACCGGCGAGCCGTACGACCTGTTCCAGGGCCTGAACGGGGCCCCGTTCTTCGACCAGACGATCTGGCTGCTCGGCATCACGGCGGCGCTGCTGCTCGGCTGGGCGGCGCTGGTCACCAGGCAGGCCCTGGTGCTGGCGTGCGCGCTGCTGTCGGTGCTGGCCGCCGGCATGGGCGTGTCGCGGGTCCTGGCCCAGCCGAAGCCGGCCGCGGCCGTGGACATCGCCTACGCCTGCCAGGAGTGGCCGATCACGGTGTGCGTGCACCCGGGCATGCGGGCGGGGCTGACCGAGCTGGGGGCCGCGTTCACGCAGATCGCCTCGCGGCTCGCGGGCACTCCCGCCGCGTTCACGCGCGTGGAGCAGCGCCCGCTGGACGACCCGCTCAAGCCGTCGAACGGCCTGGCGCCGGTGCACGTGCCCGACCTGTCCGCGGGGTTCGCGGAGGAGGCCGCCCACGAGTACATCGAGGCGCTGGCCCCCGGTGCGCGAGCGCCGTCGCGGAGGGCTACCGGCAGATCGTCGTCGCCTGGCTGCGCGGCGAGCCGCTGCCCGGCACGCCGCTGCCCGAGCACCACTACGCGACGGCGGCGTTCTCCTCGTGGAGCGAGCACCAGCGCAGGGAGTGGCTGCGCATGTTCTACAGCGACTTCCAGGGCTGCCGGCTGTCGAGCACGCACTTCGGCGGCGGCCCGTCGCACGCGCAGCTCCCGCCGTCGGCCCGGCCGACCCCCGAGACCAGCCACGCCTACCCGGTGTACCCGGGGCCCGCCGGCAGCGTGCCGGCCACCTCCACGCCCGGCGGCTCGGCGCCGGGGAACTCGGCGCCGGGCATGCCGGGCGCCGGCTCCGCGCCCGGCGAGCCGCGCGGCGACTGGACGCAGGAGGCTCCTCCCGCCGACCGGTGGACGCCCGACACGGCGGGTGTGAGCTGGCCGGTGTTCGACACGGGGCAGCCGCAGACGCCCGCGCAGGCCCAGGTGCCCGTGGAGGCCCCCGCTCCCGCTCAGGCCCAGGCTCCCACGCAGGCCGAGCCTCCCGCGGAGGCCCGGATCCCGCCCGGGCAGCGGCGCAGGGGCCCGCGCGGGTGCAGAACGCCGCGCGGGCGCGGGGTCTCGGCAGGTCGCCGGCCCCCGCGCAGCTCCCCGCCGCCCACCGGCCCGTCCTCCCGCAGCGGCACCGGCACCAGCGCGCGGAGCAGGGCCCGCCGGAGAACGCTCACGGACTGGTGGCGAAGATGTCACCAAAGAGCTGGCACTGATGATCGCCCAGCGGGTAGTCATGCTCGCATGACGACTTCGCGAACGGCGTCGCCCGAGGTGACCTCCGGGCGGCGCCGCCGGTGGCGATATCTCGCAGGCTTACTGGTGCTGGTGGTCCTGCTCGTCGTGGGCGGCCGGCTCGTCTGGTCCTGGGTCGACCCGCTCGGCGAGCGGAGCATCGACCGCAGCCAGCCGGTGCTGCTGCAGTCCATCAAGGACCTGAGCCGGTTCGAGGCGGCGACGGGCAGCTTCCAGGTGGTCGTGGACCTGGAGAAGGACGCCAACTTCCTGCCCGACGCGATCAAGGGCACGCGCACGCTGTTCGTCGGGGCGGGCGGGGTGGACGCCTACGTCGACTTCTCGGGCGTGGCGGCGGGCGCCGTGACCGTCTCCGAGGACCGCACGCAGGCGACCGTACGGGTGCCACGCGCCCAGCTGGAGAAGCCGAACATCGACAACAGCCGCTCGTACGTCTTCGCCCAGCAGCGCGGCCTGTTCGACCGGGTGAGCGACTTCCTGTCGGGCTCCCCCACCGACCAGCGGGAGCTCTACCTCCTGGCCGAGAAGAAGATCAGCGAGGCGGCCGTGGCCAGTGACCTGCGCGCCAGGGCCGACGCCAACACCAAGGCCATGCTGTCCGGCCTGCTCAAGTCGCTCGGCTTCACGAAGGTCACGGTGAAGTTCACCGACGAGCCCTAAGCATCCTCACCTGCGCCTTAGATGTCCGGTGCGGCTCCCTAAGTACCTCCCTATCTGCGCTTATGCCGAGAGATAAGGCATCCGCCCGATGTGAGGGAGGGGGCCTTAGGACGAACCTTGAGAGTGCAGGGAACGACACAAGGGAGCAGTCGGATGAACGCCGAACTCGAATACTCGGTCATGCAGTACCACGCGGCCGAGCTGCGCCAGGCCGCCGCCGAACAGCGGCGCGTACGTGAGGCGAGCAAGGCGCGGCCGGCCGAGCGCCGTCACCGCTCGGTCTTCGCCCGCTTCCTCGTCTCATGACCGCCCACAAGCAGCCCGGCCGCATCCTCCCTCGCGGCCGGGCTGAAACGCCCCCTTAGGGGCTTGAGGTGCCCCCGGCCCGAATTCCTGGTCGAGCCGGCGGCGCGACGCCACGAGGCCCCGGTCCCCTTCCTGGTCGGACCGGGGCTTCGCGCATGCCCACCCCCGGAACCGGACGCGTCCCGGCCAGGATCCGCGTATCGGCCACCGACTCAAAGGGGCTGGCGTTGCATGCCTTGATCGCTGGGCGCGGGCGCCGCGCTGGAGTGCCAGGCCGGCGCCTCGATCCGCCAGACCGGGGCGGGCACGGCATCGGGGTCGAGGTAGCGGCTGGAGCGCCGGTGCCAGGCGCACGCCCCCGCCTGCCAGTCCCGCAGCCCCTGGACGTACCGGACCAGCCTGCCGCGCTCCTCCGGATCCAGCCCGCTCCCCTCCACCAGCGCCGGCAGCCCGCTCGCCGCCGCCGCCTCGAACTGCCGCAGCCGGGACGTGCGCAGCTCGTTCACCCGGTCGGCGGCCTCCTGCGCCCCGCACCCGAGGAAGCGCCGCACCACCAGCACCCCGTTGTCGTGCGCCCCCTCGCCGCCGACCTCCCGCCGGTAGGAGTACAGGTCGTTGAGCAGGTGCACCCCGTCGGCGAACGTGTCGCGCAGCACCCTGACCGCCCGCGTGCCGCCGACGTCAGCGGGCAGCTCGGCGCCGCCGACGCGCTCGGCCAGGTCCGCCGCCCAGGACGCGCCCCCTGAGGCCCGGCGCAGGCCGATGAGCTCGATGGGCGTGGGGACGCGCCCGTCCCGGACGTTCTCCAGCTCTCGCAGCCGCCCCCGCATGAGCTCCCGCGTGCGTGCGGCGAACCTGCTCCGCCACCCCGGCGAGGACCGCGCGCAGGTGCGGGACCAGAGGTCTGCGAGCGCGCGCTCGGCCGCGTTCGACGGGCGCGGCGTGCGAGAGGAGCCGGATGACGGGGTGAACAGGCTCAGCCGGTGCAGGTACGCCCGCGCCTTGCGATACGCGCGCGGCCCTCTGAACGCCTGCGCGAAGTGGTCGTCGAACCAGTACGCCCACACGTACCAGTCGGAGGCCAGCTCCAGCTCCTGCGGGGCGGCGTCCGGATGCCCGTACGCCGCCAGCAGCGGGATCGCCATCGCCCCGAACCACGCCTCGTCCCAGACCCCCTGCCCGAGCAGGCCCATCTCCCGGGCCCAGGACGTGGAGTGCGCGTGCGCCGCGTCGGCGTGCGGGCTCAGGCGGGCCGCACCGGGCTGGTAAGGGACGGGGAGCACGAACGCCGCGTGGGCGGTGCCGGGGACAGGGGGCATGCGGGGGACCCTCCGCTCGGGCAGGTGCTTTCGGCGAGAACGGAGACCTCTGGAAGGGACCGCGAGGCTGGAGGAGGGAACGCTCTTCCTGCGACACTTGCGCTTTTTCTGGCTACTGTGACTCCATTATGCACACGAACAGTAACGGAGTGTAACTTTCACTCCACCGCGCCGGACGCCGTGAGGAGATCCCGGTACCAGCCGTCGAACGGCCGGTCGGTCGCCGGATAGCTGGCCAGCGGGTCGGTGGCGTCGCCCGCCGAGTCGAAGCCCCAGGCCCGCGCGAGCTTGCCCGCCTGCCGGGCCGCCGTGACGAACGCCTTCTCGCCCGCCGGCGCCGCGTAGAACAGCGCGCCCTGCTGGAGCTCCGCGCTGTCCCCCTTCTGGAACTCGTCGAAGGCGACCTGCGGATAGCGGACACGCTCCCCCGCGACCCTGTCGGTGTCGACCCGCAGCGTCTGCCCCGGCGTCGGCCCGTCCGCGCCGGTCCACACGCGGACGCGGGACGTGCCGCTGGTCGAGGTGGCCTTGTCGAAGCGGGGGTCGGCGGTCTTGGCGTTGCCGCTCCACGTGACCGCCATGGCGCCCACGTCGAGGACGCCGCTCCACTCCCAGTTCTGGCTGGAGCTCTGGCTGCGGTGGATCTCGCGCAGCCGCGTGCCCGCCGGGTCGGTGAACCTGATCGTCGGCAGGACCCCGTCGTCGTACTTGCGGCTGGCCGACCAGGTGATCTCGCCATTGGCGCTCAGCCGGCCCACCCGGTACCAGAGGGTGGTCGCGCTCTGGGACTGGTGGACCTCGACCAGGTCGCCGTTGTCGTTCAGCGCGACGGCGGGGGTGACGCCGCTGTCGTACCGGCCGTGCCGCAGCCAGGTGACGCGGCCGTCGGAGCCGTACCTGCCGGTCCAGTACCACAGGTCGCCCCCGCCGGACCCGTGCACCTCCACGACCTGCCCGCGCCCGTTGATCGCCACCGCCGGGTCGTGGCCGGTGTCCCGCTTGTACGCGGCCCGCGTCCCGCCGTGCCCGGAGATCACCGCGAGCACGCGCCCGCGCAACGCGTCCACGGACGGCGCGCCCGCCGTCGCCGGGTACTCCTCCGCCCGGTAGAGCCGCGCGCCGAACACGGAGGTCAGCTCGTCGTTGAGCGCGGCCAGGTTGCCGGCGGCGTAGGAGGTGTTGTCGGTCAGATCGTCCTTGAGGTCCAGCGCGACGACGATCGGCGCGGCGTCGGGATGCCGCTCCGACCAGGAGTTGACGACGCCGAGCCAGTCCCGCAGGAGGTTCGAGGCCGGGTTCCCCGCGTGGTCCACCTCGTCGCCCGGGGAGTCGTGGCCGACGGCGTAGTCGCGGGAGGTGGCGTAGCCGTTGTCGTGGATGTCCAGCTCGACGAAGCGGACGCCCTGGTCGAGCTGGGAGGCGATCGAGCTGCGCGCACCGCCGAGGTTGCCCGAGTAGCTGTTGTGCGTGGCGCGGAAGACCGCCGAGGTCAACGGCCCGTCCGCGGTTGTCGTTCTTGCTTCTGCTGTTTCGGCTGTGGCGGCTCTCCCACCGGTCAATAAGGTGGAGGCGGCGGCGATCATTACGGCGGAAACCACTCCGAGGCGAGACACTCCCTGATCTTCATCCAGGCCGCCCCCGCCGACAACACCATCACCCCGAATTCGCGTTCCGGTCGCCCTCATTTCACGGCGGCGCCGCCGATCTCTCGATGGGGCTCATTTCACGGCGGCGCCGCCGATCTCTTGGTGGGGCTCATTTCACGGCGGCGCCGCCGATCTCTTGGTGGGGCTCATTTCACGGCGGCGTTGCTGATTTCTTGAGGCTCCGGCTTACTCTCGCCCGGCTTTCCCGGGGCTGCGCCCCGGGGCCCTGCCGGCCGGAGCGGCGATCGGGCAGGACCGCCGCCCCGATGTCGCCGGCAGTTCAGAGAATCCTGATCCCCTGGATTGCCCTGATATCGCCGGCAGTTCAGAGGATCCTGATCCCCTGGATGCGGACCCCACCGGGATGGTTCGGCCAGGTGAACACGGTCCACTTCGGGATCGGCTGAGCCGGCTGCCACCTTCCGTCCCCGTACCACTGGACGCGGTTGTTGCCGGTCGAGATCCGGGTGACCCACCAGATGTTCAGGGCGTACATGTCCTCTCCGGCGTTGGCGTAGCAGTAGTCGACCGACGAGCTGCCGGTTGCGTGGATCGTGGCGCGCACGAGGTCGGTCCGGTCGCCGCACGCGACCTCATTGATCGCGTACGCCGCCGTCGGGGAGGCGACGGCAAGTGAGGCGGTCACCGCGACGGACGCCAGAGCGGCCAGGCCCGCGCGTTTGGCGGTGCGTTTCATGGACTTCTCCTTTGCAGGTGAGATTCATGCGGTGGAAACACGTGCATCGGTGCTGATTTCCACCCTCGTCGCATCGCCAGGGGACAGAAAGTGCATTGTGCGGCCTATGGACTGTCAGTACCAGGCTGTCTCAGATGTCGCGGCGGCACATACTGGGATATATGGGCGGATCCAGGGAACTAGGCAAGGCGCTACGCGGCTGGCGCGACCGCATCTCTCCCGCCGCGCTAGGAATGCCCGCCAACGGCGTACGGCGGGCCGCCGGATTACGGCGCGAGGAACTGGCGCAGTTGGCCGGCCTGTCGGTGGACTACATCGTCCGCCTGGAACAGGGCCGGGCCACCTCCCCTTCACCGCAGGTGCTGACCTCGCTGGCCCGCGCGCTGCGGTTGTCGGAGGCCGAGCGCGAACATCTCTTTCTCCTCGCGGGCCAGCCGCCACCAGGCCCCGGAAAGGTGCCGACCCACATCCCGCCGAGCGTCAGAAGGCTGCTCGACCAACTCGACGGCACGGCGCTGAACGTGTGCGACGCGAGCTGGAACATCATCCTGTGGAACCCGTTGTGGGCCGCCTTGTGCGGGGACGCGTCCACCTGGAGCAGACGCGAGCGCAACGTCGCCTGGCGGATCTTCGCCGGGGTCAGCCACAGCCCCGAGCAGGCGAGCCGGTTCGAGACGGCCGTCGTCGCCGATCTTCGGGCGGCGACCGCCCGCTACCCCACCGATGCCGGCCTGCGCTCCTTGATCGAGGACTTACGGGCCGCCAGCCCCAACTTCGCACACCTGTGGGACACCGGAGCCGTGGGCGTCCACGAACCCCACACCACGACCATCCACCATCCCGTCGCCGGCCCGCTCACCCTCGACTGCGACATCCTCACCGCCCCCGGCAGCGACCTGCGCATCGTCGCCTTCACCGCCGCCCCCGGCAGCGACGCCGCCGACCGGCTCAAACTCCTCAACATCACCGGCACCAGCGCCATGACCAAAGACAGCACCACGCGATAGCGGCCGGCCGCAGATCACCGAGATCACCGAGAGCGAGCCAGAGCCTCTCTTGATGGGCTCATCTCGTGGCGTCTTGATGGGCTCATCCCATGGCGTCTTGATGGGCTCATCTCATGGCGGCGACCCGTTCCGACAGCCGCGCCGTCTGCAGATCCGCCACTTCACGCCAGGCGAACGCGGCCACCTCCTCCGTCTGCAGCCGCACCCGCCCCAGACCGCTCCCCCAGCACACGAACCGGAAATCGGCATGCAGATGCGCGGGCTCCCCCTTCACGGCGTCGGCCACGATCTCATGCACGTCCACGTCCACAGGGATGTCCAAGTGGTTCGTGTCGTACGGAGGCGAGCGCCGTACCTGATGCCCCGGGATGCCGGTCTCCTCCTCCAGCTCCCGCAGCGCCGCCCCGAACAGGCTGTCGTCCTCGGGCTCAAGATGCCCGCCCGGCAGCAACCACCGGCCGTGCGTCCGGTGGTGGACCATCAGCACCCGCCCCGCGTCGTTCAGCACGGCGGCGCTCACGGTGACGTGCAGCGGCGTCGTCGTACGCGCGGCCAGATCCTGCCCACCGGCCAGCGCCTCGACGAGATGGGCGACCTCGGGGGCGCTGGCGGGGTGGACGTCGAGATAGCGGGCCAGCAGGCCACCGATCTCCTCACGGGTGACAGTCATGCCCCCATGCAAGTGGCCAGGGCACCCCACCGCAATCGACTGCCCGAATCACCCCGCTATCAGGTGTCGTACAACCCGTCCCAGGGTTCGTAGAACCCGATGTTGTTGGGATACAGCTCGGCGTGCTCCTCCCCTTCGAACTCCTCCACGACGAGCCCGAACACCACCCCGTCGAACTCCACCCTGAAAGGCCGCACCGCGATGTCCGCGAACCGCACCCCGTCCAGCTCGCCGAGCCACTTCGCCATCCGCTCCTGGGCGGTGTCCACCGATCGCCGATGATCGTCCTCGGACCCAGTGCACTCGATCTTGGACGCGAGCAGGCGCCCCTCCGCGTCGAAGGTGTGCAGGACGGCGTACCAGCGTTTGTGCTGGAGCCAGTCGTCCGTACGCGTGTAGCCCTGGCGGAACGCGGCCACCACGGAGCCCAGGAACTGCCCGCCCGCCCAGTGGCCGATGGTGCCGGTGTGGTAGTCGGGCTCGTACGACATGGGGATGACTTCGGGGACCGCCATGCGCACGAGCCTAATCGCGTGATCGACTTGAGCGTGAACGGGTCGGGCGGCGGTGCGGTGACGACCCGATCACATTGCATGCTCCCACGTGCGGGGCGATGATGCCCGTATGCGCAAGCGGGTGCTGGTGTGGGGCGGGGCCGTGGTCGCGGCGGCGGCGTTGGCGGCGCTGATCGTCTACTTCGTACGGGTCGGTCTCGACAACGCCGACAAACTGGCCAGCGTCATCGGCCTCTTCGTCGCGATCGCCGGGCTGGCGGTCGCGGTCTACGGTCTCCGCAGCCAGCCCCAGCAGCCGGACGAAGCGGCCAAGCCCGGCACGTCGGCGTCGGCGTCGGCGTCAGGGACGAGGTCGGTGGCGATCGGCGGTGACAATTCGGGCGTCATCTCCACGGGCGACGGCGCCACCAACATCCAGATGCGCGCCGAGGCGTCCGGACAGGGGCGCATCTACCAGGCCGGCGGCGACCAGACGATCAACGAGAAGTGACCACCGCGCCGGTGCGGCCGTGACCAGGGGTCAGGTGGCGGTCCGGCGTGCTTCGAGCGCGTCGAGGATCAGGTCCAGGCCGTAGCCGAACTCGCCGGCGTAGTCGTATCCCGGCCGCATGGCGTGTTCGACGATCATCTCGGTGAGGTACGGCAACTCGTCCGTGGGCAGGGTCTGCAGGATGGTGCCGGACACTTCCGCCACGTCCTGCGGCGTCGTCAGCGGCAGGTTCGCCTCTTGGAGGACGTACCCGCCGATGTAGGCGTCGATGAGCGAGACGGCGTGCGCGGCCATCGGCAGCGTGAACCCCGCCTTCCTGAGCACGCCGAGCACGGCGTCGTGGTGACGCAGCGTCGCCATGCCCGGGTTGCGGCGCGAGTCCAGGAGACCGAGCGCCCAGCTGTGCCGCGCCAGCACCGCACGCGCGGAGTTGGCGCGCGCCCGGATCGCGTCGCGCCAGTCGTCCCATCCGTCGCCGGGCAGCTCGATCGCCGCGAACACCATGTCGACGACGCCGTCGAGGATGGCGTCCTTGTTCGGCACGTGGTGGTAGAGCGACATCGCCTCCACCCCCAGCTCCGCCGCGACCTTGCGCATCGTGATCGCCTCCACGCCCCCGCGGTCCGCGACCCGGATCGCGGCTTCGAGCACGGCGGCCCTGCTGAGCGGTTGTTGCGGCGACGGCGACACTACGGCTCCGGAGCACGAAGGGTTGACAGCCTTACGAGCGTAAGTCAGCCTTACACCTGTAAGCCACCTTACGGGCGTAAGAGAAGGAGCTCGCGATGCCGATGCCGAAATGGTGGGGGCACGTGAACAAGCGGGTGTTCAACCCGCGCGCGATCGCCGGCGGGAAATGGCCGGTGCTCATCCACGTCGGGCGCGTCTTCGGCATGACGTACCACACGCCTCTGGACGCGCATCCGGTCGCGGGCGGGTATCTGTTCGTGCTGGTGTACGGGTCGGGGTCGGACTGGGTGCGGAACGTGATGGCGGCCGAAGGGGCTCGGCTCAGGGCCGGAGGGAAGGAGGTGGAGCTCAGGGCGCCGCGGCTGATCGGGAGGGACGAGGCCTTCGGGGCCATGCCGGAAGGGGTGGCTCGGCCGCCTCGGGTGCTGCGGATCAGTGAGTTTTTGCGGATGGATGTGGTTGGGGGGTGAGGCATCCTCAACCCTCGTGGGACGGCCTACGCGATAAAAGGATCGTTTCCCATAGGAACGATGATGGTTCCGGACCTCGCGAGAGTTGATCGTCAGGCGGTGCTGCGATATGTCCACATTTCGGCCATCCGTCCATCTGCCACCCGCACCAGCCAGATCAGGTCGGTCCCCGGCGCATTGAGGTCTCGTCCTTGACGAACGCTGCCGATGGCTGCGATCCGATCAGCGTCGGCAAGAATGCGTTCAATGTGGAAGTGAAGGTCCGGCTGCGCCGCCCTGATCTGCTCGATCGCACGTTGCACACCTGCCGGGCCTACCACCTCGGGGTGGGCGTGGTCGATCCAGTCCTGGCTAAGGATGTCAGGGGCGGCGGAGACATCGCCGGTGTTCCACATATCGAAATAGCGCTCCACTACCTGCTTGGATGCCGTGGTGACGGCTTCGTTCATCACCGTGGTGCTCCCATCTGGGTCCGCTGTCATATTCGGTCCACCTTATGGCGAACGTGTCCGCGATGATCGTCTGGTTACCCGGCTCGACCGTCCGTGCCGTTCACGCGCCGCTCATCAGGAAACTTGCGGTCTTCGGAGGTGGGCCAAGCCCTGTCCGCATACAGCGTTACGCCGGGGGCGCCGGTGAACGGAGCCTCAGTGCGAAGCGCCATCGGCGAAGCGCACCCCTCGCGAAGCGCCCCAAGCGGAGCTCCCTGTGCGGAGCGCCTCCAGGCGGAGCCCCCGACGCGAAGCGCCCCCTTGCGAAGCGCCTCCAGGCGGAGCCGCCGACGCGAAGCGCCTCCTCGCGGAGCGCCTCCAGGCGGAGCCCCCGACGCGAAGCGCCCCTCGCGGAGCGCCCCAAGCGGAGCCCCCTGCGCGGAGCGCCTCGGGCGTAGCCCTGCTTTCGGGGCGGGCTCCCAACGGCCAACCCGGTAAACGGGATTCGGGCGGGCGAAAGCGCCGAAGGCGCCGTGGGGTTCACCATCCAAGCGCAGCCCCCGACGCGAAGCGCCACCGGCGTAGCCCCGCTTCCGGGGCGGGCTCCCAACGGCCAACCCGGTAAACGGGATTCGGGCGGGCGAAAGCGCCGAAGGCGCCGTGGGGCTCACCACCCAAGCGCAGCCCCCGACGCGAAGCGCCACCGGCGTAGCCCCGCTTTCGGGGCGGGCTCCCAACGGCCAACCCGGTAAACGGGATTGGGGCGGGCGTCAGGGGACGGTGATGAGGAGGGCGTCGCCTTGGCCGCCGCCCCCGCACAGCCCGGCCGCGCCCAGTCCGCCCCCGCGCCGCTTCAGCTCGTGAGCCAGGGTCAAGACGATCCGTGCCCCGGAGGCCCCGATGGGGTGGCCGAGGGCGATGCCGCCGCCGTTGACGTTGACCTTGTCGAGGGGGACGCCGAGTTCTTTGGCGGATTGGAGGACGACGCTGGCGAACGCTTCGTTGATCTCGATGAGGTCGAGGTCGGCGGCGGTGACGCCCTGCTTGGCCATGGCGTGTTTGATGGCGTTGGCGGGCTGGGACTGGAGGGAGGCGTCGGGGCCGGCGACGTTGCCGTGGCGGCCGATCTCGGCGAGCCAGGGCAGGCCGAGTTCTTCGGCCTTGGTCTTGGACATGACGACGACGGCGCAGGCGCCGTCGGAGATCTGGGAGGCGGAGCCGGCGGTGATGGTGCCGTCGGCGGCGAAGGCGGGGCGGAGTTTGGCGAGGGTTTCGACGGTGGTGTCGCCGCGTACGCCTTCGTCTTCCTTGACGATGAGGGGTTCGCCGCGTCGTTGCGGGATTTCGACGGGCACGATCTCGTCTTCGAAGATGCCGTTCTTGGTGGCGGCGGCGGCGAGCTGGTGGGAGCGGGCGGACAGGGCGTCCTGTTCTTCGCGGCCGATGCCGAGGCGGGTGTTGTGGCGTTCGGTGGATTCGCCCATGGCGCACTGGTCGAACGCGCAGAACAGGCCGTCGTGGGCCATGGAGTCGACGACCTGGGAGCTGCCGTATTTGACGCCTTTGCGCAGGCCGGGCAGCAGGTGGGGGGCGTTGGTCATGGATTCCATGCCGCCGGCGACGACGATGTCGAATTCGCCGGCCCTGATGAGCTGGTCGGCCAGGGCGATGGCGTCGAGGCCGGACAGGCACACCTTGTTGACGGTGATGGAGGGGACGGTCATGGGGATGCCGGCGTTGACGGCGGCCTGTCGGGAGGGGATCTGGCCGGCGCCGGCCTGGAGGACCTGGCCCATGATGACGTATTCGACGGCTTCGGGCGCGACTCCGGCGCGTTCGAGGGCGGCCTTGATCGCGATGCCGCCGAGCTCGACGGCCTGGAGGCCGGACAGGGAGCCGAGGAGCTTGCCGATGGGGGTACGAGCTCCGGCGACGATGACGGAACTGGACATGACAACGGCCTCCTGTGCTCGCGCGTCCGGTCTTTTGACACGATACCCACGAGTACGCCGTCGCTCGCCATGGAGGTGGCCCACACATGTTCATGCGGATCGACCACATCGGCATCGCTTGCCGCGACCTGGAGGAGAAGATCGAGCTCTTCTCGTCGTTGTTCGAGCTGGAGGTCGTGGCGAGGGAGATCAACGAGGAGCAGGGCGTCAAGGAGGCGATGCTGCACGTCGCCGACGGCGAGGGTGGGGGCTCCTACATTCAGCTGCTGGAGCCGCTCTCGGAGGACTCCCCTGTGGGAAAATTCATCGCGAAGCGGGGCGAGGGCGTCCATCATGTGGCGTTCGGGGTGCCCGACGTCGAGGGGGCCATGGCCACGATCGGCGGGAAGGGCGTGCGGCTGCTGGACGAGCGGCCCCGTCACGGGTCGATGGGGTCGCGGATCGCGTTCCTGCACCCGAAGGATGTGGGCGGGATGCTGACTGAGCTGGTCGAAGCGGCCAAGCAGCAATAAACCCGCACAAAACGTAAATAAGGTTCATATGTAACTAGTCACGCAGAAAGATGGACGGGGCTTCGCAGGTGGCACCAGCGGAGTACGCTTGACCTTCCACCGGACATGGGGCCTGCCGAGAGGCCAGGCTCCTGGTACGGATGCCCCGAACCCCCCGTCCGGCCCGTGTAGCCGTCTCGACAACCCAGGATCGAGCCTCCATGCAGTCCGACATCGACGCCCAGCTCAACAACTTCTTCGAGGACGCCCCCGCACGCGAGTTCGACGTGGTGCTCCGGGGTTACGACCGGCACCAGGTCCACGATCACCTCAAGCAGCTCGACGGGGAGCTACGTCAGGCCCGCGAGCAGGTTGCCAGCCTCCAGCGCGAGCTGTCCGACTCCCAGCGCCAGCTTCAGGAGCAGGAGCGGCCCACCTATTCCGGCCTCGGCGCCCGCATCGAGCAGCTCCTGCGCCTGGCCGAGGAGCAGGCGACCGAGCTCGTGCAGGCCGCCAGGTCCGAGGCCAACGAGATCAAGGCCGCCGCCAAGGTCGAGGCCGCCGACGTGCGGGCCGCCGCCGAGGCCGAGGCCGCCGAGAAGCGCGCGCAGGCCGCTCGCGAGAGCGACGAGATGCGTACGACCGCCGAGCGCGAGGCCGAGGACATCCGCTCGACCGCGCGCCGCGAGGCCGACGAGCTGACCAACACCACCGAGCGGGAGGCCGCCAAGCTGCGCGCCACCGCCGACCACGAGGTGGCGGAGAAGCGGGCCGACGCCGAGCGGGAGATCGCCAAGCTGCGCACCACGACCGAGCGCGAGGTGGCGCAGCTGCGCGCCTCGACCAAGCGTGAGCGCGACGAGGTGCTGACCACCGCCAAGCGGCAGGCCGACGAGATGCGCGCGCAGGCGCAGCGGGTGCTGGAGGAGTCGGAGGCCAAGCGGGCCCAGGACGAAGCGGAGTTCGAGATCCAGCTCGCCTCCCGCCGCGAGGAGGCCGAGCGCCAGGAGGCCGAGCGCCACGCCACCGCGCAGGCCGCGACGCAGAAGCTGGTCGCCGAGGCCGAGCAGCGCGCCGCCACCGCCGAGTCGCGGGCCACGAAGGCCACGCAGCAGGCCGAGCAGACCCGCCGCGAGGCCGATCTGCACGCCAAGCAGCTCGTCGCGAACGCCCGCAAGAGCGCCGAGACCATCGTGTCCGAGGCCAAGAGCAGCGCCGAGACGATCGTCACCGAGGCGAAGAACGAGGCCGAGCGCACCCGTTCGGCGATGCAGCGCCAGGTCGACGAGCTGACCCGCCAGCGCGACAGCATCACCAGCCACCTGGCCCAGCTCCGGCAGCTCCTCGGCGGCGCCGCCCTGCCGGGCATGGACCCCGAGCCCGCGGTCACCGCGGCTCCGCCGAAGCCCGCGCTCGCCGCGCCCGCGGCCGAGCCGCCCGCTCCGGCCACGACCCCCGCTCCGAAGGTGGAGGTCAAGAAGGCCGACGACGACGCGGAGTGGTGGCAGGAGTAACGCCGGTTGATCGCAGACGGGGCTGAATGACGGCTGGGGAGAGCCTGGCGGCCGCAGGGTCGCTAGGCTCTCTCTTTGCCGTCGGACGTGTACGAAGTGACACGAGTCCGTCATGCTGTGTCGCCGATCCCCCTGGAGTGTCCCCTTTGTCCGCAGACGTCGAGCCGGCGCCCGAGCAGGAAGAAGCCCGCCGCAAGGAGCCCGAGCCTCGGGCCGAGCAGGCCGACGGGCCGCAGGGTGAGCAGGCCGGCAGGCCCCAGGGTGAGCAGGCCGGCAGGCCGCAGGCCGAGCCGTACGGGCTGCCCGGCAAGCCGCTGGCCCGCGGCCCCTTCCTGTTCGGCCTGGTCGGCGGCCTGGGGGTGCTGACGGCGATCGCGCTGGCCCAGATGATCGTGGCCTCGCTGAGCACGATCATCCTGATCGTCGTGGCGATGTTCCTGGCCGTGGGCCTGAACCCGGCCGTGGAGGCCCTGCAGCGGCGCGGCCTGGCCAGGCGGGGCGCGATCTCGATCGTGTTCGCCGGGGTCATCGTGGCGTTCGCGTTGTTCGGCCTCGCGATCGTGCCGCCGGTCAGCAAGCAGCTCACCGAGTTCATCGACGCGGTGCCGGGTTACATCACGGAGCTGAGCAACCATCCGACGCTGCGCCAGCTCGACCAGGACTACCAGATCCTGCCGCAGCTGCGGACGTTCGTGACGAGCACGCTGGGCCCGTCACTGGCGACCGGGATCATGGGCGCGGGGCTGGTGGTGCTGAACGGCGTGTTCACCACGGTGACGCTGCTGGTGCTCATGCTGTACTTCCTCGGCTCGCTGCACACGATCAAGGACTACCTGCTCAAGCTCGTCCCAGCCTCGCGCCGGACGCGGACGCGCGCGATCTCGGAGGAGATCCTTTCCGGCATCGGCGGGTACGTGGCGGGCAACGTGCTCATCTCGGTCATCGCGGGCGTGGTGACGTGGATCTTCCTGTCGATCGCCGGCGTGCAGTACGCCCTCGCGCTCTCCCTGGTGGTGGCGCTGACGGACCTGATCCCGCTGGTGGGCGCGACGATCGGCGCGGTGCTGGTGACGGCGGTGGCGCTGCTCGACTCGTGGCCGGCCGGCATCGCGTGCGCCATCTTCTTCCTGGCCTACCAGCAGGTGGAGAACTACTTCATCTACCCCAGGGTGATGAAGCACTCCGTGAACGTGACGCCGGCGGTGACGGTGATCGCCGCGCTGTTCGGCGGCGCGCTGCTCGGCATCGTCGGCGCCCTGCTGGCCATCCCGGTGGCCGCGGCGATCTCGCTGATCATCCGCGAGCTGGTGCTGCCCAGACAAGATCGCGTCTGAGCTAGCGCCGCATCCCGCCGAACTCCGCCTTCAGGAACTCGATCACGGCCGCGTTGAACGCCTCCGGCTGCTCGACCGCGCTGAGATGCCCGGCCCTGGGGATGATCTCCACCTTGCCGATCGGCGCGGCCTGAGCCATGGCGTCGGCGTCGGCGGCCGGCGTCAGCTCGTCCTCCTCCCCCACGATGATGAGCAGCGGCACCTTGAGCGCGGTCAGCGTCTCGAACGACTCGGACCGGGCGGCCATGGCCCGTTGCGCCCAGGCCACGGCCTTGGGCGGCGCCGACTGCACCAGCCCTTTGACCCGGCCGAACACCATGGCCCGCCGCTCCCTGGTGGTCCGCCCGATGAGCGCCGGCAGCACGTCGCTGACCAGCACGTCGTTGCCGCCGGACAGGACGGCCTGCGCGATGCGTTCCCTGTTGTCGCGCGCCTGGGGCGGGTCGGCGGCGGCCTTGGTGTCGGCCAGGATCACTCCGAGCACGCGGTCGGGGTGCCGCCGGCAGAACGCCATGGTCACGTAGCCGCCCATCGACAGCCCGCCGACGACCGCCCGGTCGATGCCCTCCTCGTCGAGCAGCCTGGCGACGTCGTCGGCCATGAGGTCGAGCGAGGGCTCGTCCTCGCCCAGCCGCGACCCGCCGAAGCCGCGCAGGTCAGGGGTGATGACCCGGCAGACCTTGGCCAGCCCTTCCCGCTGGGCCAGCCACATGGCCGACGAGAGCGGGAACGCGTGAAGCAGGACAACCGGGATCCCGGTCCCGGCAGATCTCGTGTAGAGCTGCACGGACCACACGGTAACCCGGTTCACGGCGACAATCACTCAATGGCCCATGCCGATCGTTCCTGACTGTGCCGACAAAAGCCATACACAACCATTATTCGCCATAAATCTGACATTGCCCGTCGAATAATTCACGCGCACAATCCAGGCAGAGCGACATTCACCCCGAGGTGACAGGCATGACAGGTCCCACAGGTATGGCGGGCACCCGTCCCGCGCTCCCCGACGCCACCAACGCCGACTTCCTCCTCCAGGCGCTGCGCGAGACGAACCTGCGCCGCGAGCGCCACCACGCCCCACCCCTGACCATGGACGCGCTGCTCGTCGACTACGCCAAGACCAGGGCCGCCGCCCACTCGCGGGGACAGGCGGGCGAGGTGCGGGCGGGCACCGGCGAGAGCGTGTTCAGGCACGTGGGGCCCGGCATGGGCGAGGCCGCCGACGCGGTGGCCGCCTGGTACGCCGAGCCGTACGACTGGGACGACCCCCGCCCCTCCGGCTTCAGCAGGCTCCTCTGGAAGGGCTGCAAGGCGATGGGCGCCGCCCGCGTCGCCGGTCAGGGCCGCGACGACGACGAGACGTTCATCGTCTTCGTCTTCGAGCCGCCCGGCGACGTGCCGGGCGAGTTCGGGGAGAACGTGCTGCGCGCCTGATCAGATCGCGGTCGCGCCGCCGTCGACGAACAGCACCTGCCCCGTCATGTACGCCGACGCCGCGCTGGCCAGGAACACGGCCGGCTGCGCCATCTCCGCCACGGTCCCCCACCGCCGCATCGGCACGCTCGCCACCGTCGCGGCGCCCGACGTCTCGTCCTCCCAGAGGTTGCGGTTGAGGTCGGTGGCCGTCCAGCCGGGGCACAGGGCGTTGACCCGCACGCCGGAGCCCGCCCACTCGACGGCCAGCGTCTTGGTCAGGGCCACCAGCCCGGCCTTGGCGGCGGCGTAGGGGGCGAGCAGGGGCGCGCCGAGCGCGGCCACGGACGCCACGTTGATGACGACGCCGTCGCCCCGGCCGAGCAGGTGCGGGGCGACGGCGTGGCAGACGGCCATGGCGGAGTCGAGGTTGAGCCGCATCAGCTTGTCCCAGCCGGACAGCCGCAGGTCCTTGAACTCGACGAGGAAGTTCGACCCGCCGGCGTTGTTGACGACGATGTCGAGGTGCCCGAGCCCGTCGATGGCGGCGGCGACGGCGGAGGCGGCGGCCTCGCGGTCGGTCAGGTCGGCGGGGATGACGACGGCGCGCCGGCCCAGGGCCTCGATCTCCTTGGCCACCTCGGCCAGCGTCTCGGCGGAGCGGGAGACGAGCGCCACGTCGGCGCCGGCCTCGGCGTAGGCGAGCGCGATGCCCCGGCCGATGCCCTTCGACGCCCCGGTGACCAGAGCCTGCTTACCGCCGAGATCGAACGCGCCCACGCCGCCTCCTTCGTAGCCCAGAAACCGAACAAGATTCTATGGACATCTCCCCACGAAGCGCCACCGGCGCGGGACCACGAAGGTCCCGCGCCGGTGGGTCGGACGTGCGGGCAGGCTCAGCCGAGCCCGCCGAGGAGGGTGTCGAAGAAGTCGGCGATGTCGTCGCCGAGCTTCCCGCCCCGCATCCCCAGGTGCGCCACGGCTCCCCGCTTGGTGTTGACCTCCATCTCGATCTTCTCGGGCTTGAAGATCTGCTTCTCGGCCTGTCCGCTGCCGCCGCCCCGCGGCAGGTTCGACGGCGGCCGGCCCTGCGGGTACATCCGGCCGTTGCCGTACACGGTGTACGACTGGGTCGGCTGCACGCTGCCGTCGTTGCGGTAGACCTGGCTCGGCCTCGGACGTGCCGGCTGCCTGGTCGCCTTCGGCGGTGACTGCCGCTGCACCGAGCGGTGGCTGGTCGGCCGGCTCGCGGGGCGCGAGCGCGCCTGCTGGATGCCCCTGGGCAGGTGGCCGTTGCGGCGGTTGTACCGCTGCCTGTTCAGCACCCGCTTCTTGGCCGCCGCCGCCTGGCGGGCCTTCTTCGCGGCCTCCCGGCGGGCGGCCGCCGCCGCGCGGCGCTTGGCGGCCGCCTCGCGGGCCCGGTCCGCCGCCTCGCGCGCCCGTTTCCTGGCCGCGGCCAGCCGCTTGCGCTTGGCCTCGGCCGCGGCCCGCTTCTTGGCCGCCTCCCTGGCCCGCTTCTTGGCCTCTTCCCTGGCCCGCTTCTTGGCCTCCTCCAGGGCCTTCTTCCTGGCGATTTCCCTGGCCCTGCGGATGGCGGCCTGCCGCGCGGCCCGCTGCGCCGCCTTCTTGGCGAGGTAGCGGGCGCCGACCCGGACGCCGATGGCCACCACGACCCACACCCACTGCCCGTCGGGGTCGCTCATGGCGACGGGGCTGTTGTTGGCGTAGGCGTAGGCGTTGAGCTGCTGCGGATCGACGTCGTCGATGATCGGGTCCACCGACAGGAACCGGCCGAGCTTGGGGTCGTACTCGCGGGCGCCCAGGTGGACGAGCCCGGTCGTCGCGTCCTTCGTGCCGCCCACGAACCCGCGCTGCCCCGGCCACCACGGCGGTGGCGACCCGCGGTCCTCGCCGAACGGCGTGGTCCTGCGCACCGCCAGGTCGCCGGTGCCGGCGTTCACCGCGGCCTGCGCGGTGCCCTGGTGGTCACTGGCCAGGAAGAAGACCTGGTTGTCCGGGGTGCGCACCGCGATGGGCTCGTCGTTGATCGTGTAATAGCGGGTCTGCTCGACGGTGTCCTTGGCGTAGTCGAGACGCAGCTCCATGTCGTCGATGTAGAGCGTGGCGTCGGTGGGCGTCTTGCGGATCAGCCGGTCGCCCTCCGCGTCGTAGACGAACGACGTGGTCTTGCCCGCCTCCGTCACCGACTCCAGGTTGCCCTCGGCGTCCCACACCAGGGTCTGGTCCGAGGTGCCGACCTTGCGCCGGGTCGTGTTGCCCGCCGCGTCGTACTCGAACAGGTCCTGCCCCACGCTCTGCAGCGCGTGCGGCTGCTTGCCGCCCGGCTCGGGGTAGGTGTAGTCGCGCACCGTCTGGCCCGCGCTGCCGAACGCGTGCTTCGTCTCCTTGATCCGGTTACCGGTGGAGTCGTAGGCGTAGCTGACCGCGTAAGGCGCCACGCCGCCGATCTTGTCGGACTGCGGGGTGCCGCTCGCGCAGTCGTCCGTGGCCGTCCACGCCGAGGTCAGCCGGCGCAGATGGTCGTAGGTGAAGCACTGCGTGTCCTGGCTCGCCTTGTCAGCGATCTTGGTGATGTTGCCGATGGCGTCATAGGTGTAGTTGACGTCCATGTCGGTCTTGCTGGTGCCCTCGCGGTCCAGCCGCATGCTGGTCAGCCTGCGCGTGGACTCGTCGTGGGTGTAGGTGAGCCAGGTCTTCTTCCCGTTGTCGCCCAGCTCGTACTGCAGGGTCTCGCCGAGCTTGGAGTAGCGGGTCGCGCTCACGTACGCCGACAGGCCGGTGACCTTCGTCGGCTGGTTCAGCTCGTCGTAGGTGTAGACGACCTGCTCCTCCGCCAGCCCGCCGACACCCGGGAAGCTGACCGACTGCACCTGGCCGTCGACCGTGTAGCGGGTGTTGAGCTGGTAGGAGCCGGCCAGCTTGCCCTCCCGCTCCGGGATCGTGACGGTCTCGCGCAGCGGGCGGTAGTCGACGTCGATGTTGTTGATCTCCGCCTTGTACGCCTGCCCGTCCACGTACCGGATGCTGGCGTTCATGTGGCCCTTGGCCAGGGCGTCGTACTTCCACTCGGCCAGCAGCGGCCCGGTCGCGGAGCCCTCGCGCATCTCCGTCTTGCGGCCCAGCGTGTCGTAGCCGTACCAGAGCGTCCGGCCGCGCGAGTCCGTCGTCGTGACGATCTCGTCGGCGTCGTTGTACGTCATCGTCGTGACGCCCTTGTCCGGGTCCTCGGTCTTGATCTCCCGGCCGCGGAAGTCGTAGTGGTGGCGCCACACGTTCCCGGCCGAGTCGGTCACCGTGGACAGGCGCCCGGCGGCGTCGTAGGTGTACTTGGTGGACTCGTACTCGCCGGTCGGGGTCGCCCCCTTGTACTGGCGCAGCTCGATCAGCCGGTCCTCGGCGTCACCGATGCGGGTCGTCGCGGTGCCGCCCGGCGGCGGCGTCACGTGCACCCGGTCGCCCTCGTCCTTGGCGGTGACCCGGTACTTCTCCACGCCCTTCGCCTTGAGCACCTGGGCGTTGACGTCGCCCACGCCGTCGAAGGTGGACACCACCTGGTTCGGCACGTCGGCGTCGGCGACCGCGAGCAGGTCGGTGGACGGCGCGCCGGTGGCGAAGTAGCCGGTGTTCTGCTTGTACTCCTCCCCTTGCGAGTTGTAGAAGGTGTCGGTGATCGTGCGGCCGTCACGCAGGGCCGGGTCCTGCGTCTGGTCGTCCTTCGGCGCGGGCTCCTGCGTCTGGCGCTCGCGCATCAGGCCGTCGTACAGCTCGTGGCTCTCGGTGTAGCCGCCGTCGGCGCGCAGCGTCCTCGTGGTGACGACGCTGGGGCCGTCGGCCCGCATCGTGTAGGAGTACTCGGTGCTGGGCGACTGGCCGCCCGCCTTGCTGCGGTCCGGCTGCCACACCTTGATCAGCCGGCCGACCGCGTCGTACTCCATGTCGGTGCGGCGGTTGTTGGTGTCGAGCTCGGCGACGGGCTCGCCCCACGCCGGCTCCAGGAACGTGCGATCGACGTGGCCGAGCTGGTTCGTCTCCTTGATCTCGGTCGCCAGCGCGCCCGTGGCCGGAGTGTAGGTGGTCACGGACTTGCCGCCGACCGTGTCGGTCTCGCTCGTCTCGCGGCCGTAGACGTCGTACGTGTGCGTGGTGTCGGTGATCGTCGTGCCGTCGGCGCTGACGACCTGCTGCACCGTGGTCACGTCGCCCTTGCTCGGCGCCTGACCGTACGCCTTGCCGTCGTACTGGACCTTCTCGTCGGAGATCACCTCTCCGGCGGCCAGCGTGGAGACGGACGCGGAGCAGGGCGCGGCCACCTTCTGGACGCGGCTGGTGTAGTCGAGCATCCAGCTCGTGTCGTTGCGGGCGTAGGTGTAGCGGGTGCACCGGTCGTCGTCGGTGCTGGCCAGGTCGCCCTTCTCCTCGACCTGGGTGAGCAGGCCCTTGGTGTCGTACGAGCGCTCCTCGCCGGTGCGCCGCCACTTGCCGCCGGGCAACGCGGTGCGGGTCGCCATGGACGCGGCCTCGACCACGTAGGCGGCCTTGGTGACGCCGCCCTGCGTGGACTCGGCGGTCTTGACCGACCACGGCGTCTCGACGGTGGCCTTCAGCAGGGCGCCGCCGTCGCCGTCGTACAGGATCTCCTCGCGCTCGAAGCCGGAGTACTGGTCGAGGTCGTCCACCTTGACGCCCTCGGTGTCCTCCACCTGGACGCTGCGCTTGGTGCCGTCGGCCTGCTTGTCGCCGTGCATGCCGCGGAAGTAGCGGAACTCCGTCAGCGTGCGCTTGGTGTCCTGCCCGTCGCCCTCGCGTACCCGGACCCGGCCGAACCCGCGGAAGTCCGACCACGTGCGGTGCTCGGGCTTGACGAGGATGTTGTCGGCGTAGCGCCAGGCGGCGCCGCCCAGGTACTCGTAGCTGGTGACGACGGCGGGCGAGGCCGCGACGCGGTCCACCTCGACCGTCTGCTCCACCACGTACTTGTGGAACCAGTCGGTGACCTCGCCCTCGTTGGGCGGGGCCCAGCGCTGCGGGAAGCACAGCTTGGTGTTCTTGTCGGCGGCGGGCAGCGCGCCGGCCTGGCACTCCGCGGCCTTGTAGTTGACCCGCAGCTCGCCGCCGGTGCCGTTGTCGACGGCCTGGACCCGCCACTTGACCAGCGGCGCCCGGCCCTCGGTCGCGTCCACCCGGTTGGGCAGCTGCACGCCCTTGAACGTGGTCTTCGGCAGCGTGATCGTGCCGCCCACGTGGCCGGTCTGCTGGATGGAGGCCAGCCACAGGGACGGGCTCAGCCCGTCACCGGTGGCGGGGAACTGGTGGGTCAGCGCCCACGAGTCCACCGCGTAGTACTGCCCGGACGCGTTGAGCACCTGCGTGGTGACCTTGGTCAGCCGCTTGCGGGTGAAGAACGTCGGCGTGAGCCGGTCGGTGCACTTCACGCCGGAGTCGCAGATCTGGTCGAACGGGACGTCCGGCCAGTGGCTGGCGGTCTCCTTCTTCAGCTCGGCCGGCGCGCACGTGACCGTGCCGCTCGGCAGGCAGCGCTCGGCCACCTCGAAGCTCACCCGCGCCGCCGGGTTCTTGGTGAACAGCTCGGTGCTCAGGTAGCCGTAGTCGATGCGGTTGAGGTAGGCGTGCCGGTCGTACACCGTGCCCAGCTCGGGCTTGGAGTTGCGGCCGTAGTAGTTCTTCTCCTGCGTGTACCAGTAGGTGATCGCGTTGCCGTGGGTGTCCACGGCATAGTCGAGGTTCCACCGGTACGCCTGCTGGCACCAGGCGTTGGCCGGGGTGCTGTTGTAGCAGGGCTCGCCGCTGTTGTTGCCGAACACCGGCACCGTCTGCACCGACTTCGTCTCGGCCTTGCCGCTCACCCAGCCGGGCAGCCGGTTCAGGCCGAAGGTGTACTGGGTGCCGTCGGCGCTGGTGACCCGCCAGTACTCGCCGTTGTTGTCCCCGTTCGTGGCGCCGGTCAGCGCCTCGATCCTGGTGCCGTCGTCGCGCTTCGGCCGCCACTGCTTGGTCGTGGCGTCCTTGATCAGCTCGATCGACGAGCCGGCCAGCGACAGCACCGCGTTGTCCTGGTCCCAGCACAGGTCGCCGGTCTTCTTGCCGTCGATCATGCAGGACTTGTAGCGGCGCTCGATGTAGCCGCCGGGGCTGAGCTCGAAGCCCTCGCCCGCCCACGACGCCTGGTTGTTCGTGGCGGCGGTGCGGCCGTCCACGCTCTGCGAGGAGTAGTCGAGCGACAGCTCCGGCTCGTCGCCGCCCAGCGCGGGCGGCGTGCGCAGGTCGTAGTTCCAGGAGAAGTCGCCGGTCTGGGTGCCCACGCTCCAGTCGGACGAGGCCGCCAGCGAGGTGGCCGAGTGGTCACCGGACTGGCCCGAGGGGGCCGCGGCCAGCGCGTACACGGCGCCGGTCTCGACCGCGGCGGTCAGCGTGCCCGCCTTGGGGTCGTTCGTGCTCTTGACCGGCTCCGGCTGCGGGCAGCTCGCCGTCGCGGTGGCCGACTTGAGCGCGCACTCCTGCAGCTTGACCATGCCGAGGCGGGCGCCGTAGTCGCCGCCGTAGGCGTAGCGGAAGCCGGAGTAGTCGATCTTCAGCTCGGTCTTCCTGCCGCCCGCCTTGGCGGCCACCGCCACGCCCTGGCCCGGCGACACCCGCATCGCCAGGCCGAGCCGGTCGGTGTCGAGCAGCTCCACCGACACCGGGTCGCTGCTCTCATCGGCCGCCACCCGCACCGGGAACCCGGCCACGGACTTGGACTTGGCCAGCTCCGCCTTCTGCGGCTTCGGCCAGGTCACACTCGGCGGCGCCTTCCACGCCTGCTTCTGCACCGGGTCGGCCGACGGCGGCTGCACCGGCACGCTCGTGCCCTTGACCGGGGTCTCCTTCTGCACCGCCGGGGCCGAGCGGGGCTCGGCCGCCGCGGGCACGGCGTTGACCAGGGGGAGCACGAGGACCATCGAGAGGGTGGCCGCGAGGCGGCGCGGCCAGGGGGACTCGGGCCTGACCTCCTCCCGGAAGCGGTTCCAGGAGGAGTCAGGAAGGTCGGGTTCGGGGTCGTGAGTGCGGATCCAACGGGATTCGGGCAGGTCTAACTCATCCTGCGGGTCCATCTACCTCTCCCAGCGGAGTGCGGAACGGGATTTACTGGGCAGCTAGCTGGGCGATCTGCTCGGCGCTCAGCACGCCGTCGTACGTGCGGACGTCATCCACGGTCCCCGGCCAGTAGCCGGTGAAGACGCCCGCGGCCTTCGTCCGGCCCAGTTGCAGCGGGCCGGTCGCGTTCCAGGTGCTCAGGTGGGGTGTGACGGTGGTGGCCGACAGCCGGCCGTTGATGTAGACGCGCAGCTCGCCGGCCAGCGCGTCGTACACGCCGGCGACGTGCGTCCACTCCAGCGGGTTCGGGATGGCGTCGGAGCGGGTCCGTACGAGGGCGGCGGTGTCGGTGTCGGCGGCGGACATGCCGAGCGTCCACCTGCCCTGCTCCTTGTCGAAGCCGAGCTGGAACCCGGCGGCCCGCCCGCCGGGCTGCGCCACCGCCGCGGTGTCACGGGCAGGCAGGTAGTCGAGCTGCGTCCAGGCGGCCACGGTGAAGCCGGACCTGGTGTTGACGGCGGGGCCGCTCGTCTGGGCGAAGCCGTTCACGCCGTCCAGCGCGAGCGCCCCGTCCAGCCAGCCGGGCGTCCAGGAGGCGGCTCCGGAGAGCGTCGCGGCGCTCGACCGGCCCGAGGAGTCGGCCGCCGACGTGCCGGACTCCTCGTCCAGCGTCCAGTGGCCCACCAGCGTGGCAGCGCTGTTGACCAGATCGGCGACCTCGTCGGCGAACATCGCGCGGCCGTAGGCGCGCACCTCGTCGACGTCCCCGGTCCAGGGGTCCGAAGCCGCCCCGCCGGCCTTTCCGCGGCCGATCGTCAGGGGGCCTGTGGCGTTCCATGGTGCGGTGACGGTGGCGGTGCCCTCCTGCCTGCCGTTCACGTAGAGCGTGATCTGGCGGGTCGCCGAGTCGTAGACGCCGGCCAGGTGGGTCCACTCGTTCAGGCGCGGCGCGGCGGCCGACAGGGCGCGCACGACGGGCGCGCCGTCGGTGTCCGAGCCGGTCAGGCTCAGCGCCCACCGGTCGTCGGCCTTCGAGTACTGCAGGGCGAACGCGCCCGTCCTGCCGCCCTCCTGGGTGACGGCGGTGGCCGAGGCGGCGTTGCCGGTCAGGCGGGCCCAGGCGGTGACGGTGAAGTTGCGGCTGGTGTCGATGACGGGGCCGCCGGTCTGGGCGTAGGAGCCGGCCAGCTTGAGCGCGGAGCCGGTCTTGCCCGTCGTCCACGTGGCACCGCTGAGCGTGGCCGGGTGCGCGCCGGCGGCGTCGGCGGCCGTGGTGCCCTGGCCCTCGTCCATCGGCCAGTGGCCGCTGGCGGGCTTGCCCGAGTTGACGTTGAAGACGTAGGTCCTGATCGGGCCGAGCTGGCCCGCGCGGTCCTTGCTGCGCACGGACAGCACGTTCGGGCCGTCGTGGCGCGGGGTCAGCGCGATCGTGGCCGTGCCGTCCTGGCCGGGGGCGACCTCCGTCTTCGGCGTGGAGTCCAGGCCCCACAGGTACGCGGCCACGTCGGTGACGCCGTTCGGGCCGAAGGAGAACGTGCCGGGCAGGCCGACGCCGTCGCTCCAGCCGTTCTCGGTGAACTGCGGCGAGGAGACCTCCGGCTCCCTGCCGGGCGCGGTGGCGTCCACGGTGGCCTCGCACCAGGGGCTCCACGCGCTGGTGGCCTTGCCGTCCTCGGCCCGGACCCGCCAGCGGATCAGCGCGCCGTCGGCGTACAGGGTCTGCGGGATCGTGGCGGAGAAGGCGGTGCCGGTGGAGCCGAGCGGGGTGACGTACTCGCCGGTCTTGACGCCCGCGGCGTTGTACCACTCGAAGCGGCCCTTGACCGAGTTGTCGGTGTCCTTCAGCTTGGCCCACAGCTTGGGCGTGGCCGAGCTGATGATCGGGCGACCGTCACCGGAGACGCACGGGCCGCCCGGGTCCGACCACACGTCGGCGGCCACCGGGGTGGACGGCACCGAGTTGTACTCGATGACCAAGCTCGGGTTGTTCTTGAACTTCTTCCACGCGTAGACGTCGGTCTCGCTGGTGGCTCTCAGGCCGATGGTGACGTTGGCCCAGCTCTTGGCGGCGGCGTTGACGACCTGCGGCGTGACGTCGAACTCGACGCCGCCGGGCAGGCAGCTCGCGCCCCAGCCCTTGGCCACGTTCTTGGTGTCGAGCAGCGTCACCCAGGAGGGCTGGTTGTTCCAGGTGGTGGACTTGCTGATGGAGTTGGTGGCCCACGCCTCCACCTTGCGGGCGCTGCACGAGTACGACCACGTCTCGTACGTGCGCAGCGTCGCCTTGATGATCTGCTTGCCGTGGATGGTGGAGCCGGTGTTCATCTGGAAGAACGAGCGGTTCTTCTGAGACTCGACGTGGCCGACCCGGGCGACGTCGCTGGAGTTGAGGTAGTTGGAGTTGGGCCAGTTGCTCCAGACGGCGGTCCACGCGTTGCGGGCGGCCGAGAAGTACGGGTCGAGGTAGACGGGGAACTCGGTCTTCGCGTCCGTCAGCATCTTCCTGTCGGGCTTGAGCCGCAGCTGCCTGCCCTTGAGCTGCACGCCCATGGTGGCCTCGCGGGCCTCGGGCGAGCGGCCCTCCTTGAGCGCCTTCGGGCTCGTGATGCCCTCGGAGTCCCACATCTTCGGGGTGGGGGCGACGAACAGCGTGCCGCCGTTGTCGTCGGTGGCCTCCAGGTTGCCCGCCTGGTCGGCCTCCAGCTTCACGCCCTCGGCCGAGAGCGGGTAGGTCAGCTCGGTCAGGCTCGCGGCGGCGGCCCGCGACTTGACGACGAGCAGGTGCGAGAAGCCGTCCACGTCGGCGGTGACCTGGAGGTCCACGCCGGGCATGACCTCGGCGTACGTGGCGGTGTCGCCGCTCAGCGTGGGCTTGGGCAGCGGGCCGGTCCAGCCGAGCTCCATCGACTTGCCGCCGCGCGAGAGCCGGGCCAGCGGGGCGTCGCCGCCGCCGGAGAACGCGAGCCCGACCGCGGCGGCCACCGGCTCCACCGCGCCGTCGGGGCGCAGGCGCAGCGTGGTGTCCACGGGGACCCACCGGCCTTCCTTGCGCACCCGGATGGGCCGGACGTTCAGCTCCATCTTGAGGGTGCCGTCGGGCTGCGCGAAGACCGTGCGGGTCTCGCTGCGCATCGACTCCACCTCGACCGGTTGCCCGGCGTGACGGGCGGCGGCGACCGCGGCCCGCTCGCTTTCCGGCTGGGCGGCCGCGGGCCGCTCCGGTTCGTCCTGGGCTGCCACTGGTTGTGGGGCCGTCAAAGCTGTGATAGATAACGCCGCCGCGACCAGTCCTTGCACTACCCGCATACGTGCCTCGCCCATGCCGAGCAGGGATTACGCTCGGGACGGAGGCCGCCCGGCGCGTCTCCACGATCTTCGATTGACGATCGGATTCTCACCTCCGCCCCGGCACGCGTCCATAGTTCTGGTCATTCTGCTCAAAGATTTCTTCATGACCGCACTATGAGCGGAAGTTTCCGTCAGACCTCGGTCGGCAGCGGCCAGGCGGCCGGATTGACCCGCTTGACGATCTCGTTCAGCACGATCCGCACGTACGGCTCGCCCACCCACAGGTGCTTGGCGCCCTCGACCCCGATGACCTCCGCCTGCGGCACCCTGGCGAAGCGGGCCCGGGCCTCCTCAGGGCGCAGGTAGTCGTCGAACTCCGGCACCAGCACCGTCAGCGGCCGGCCGAACTCCGCCCAGGCGTCGAGGTCGGCGTCGGTGGCCCTGTGCAGCGGCGGCGACAGCAGGATCGCGCCCTCCACCAGCGGGTCGTGCGCCCACTTCAGCGTCAGCTCGGTGCCGAACGACCAGCCGACCACCCACACGCGGGGCAGGTCGTGGTACTCGGCGTACTCCAGCGCGGCGGCCACGTCGTACCGCTCGCCCTCGCCGCCGTCGAACGCCCCCTGCGAGGTGCCGCGCTCGGAGGAGGTGCCGCGGGTGTTGAAGCGCAGCACGGCCAGGTCGGCCAGCGCGGGCAGCCGGTTGGCGGCCTTCTTGTAGACGTGGCTGTCCATGAACCCGCCGTGGGTGGGCAGCGGGTGCAGCGTCACCAGCGTCGCGACGGGGGGCCGGTCGGCGGGCTGGGCCAGCTCGCCGACCAGGGTCAGGCCGTCGGCCGTGTGCAGCTCGATCGGCTCCCGCTGGGCGGGCAGCACCGTGGCCGCGCGAATCTCCACCGATAGGTCCCTTCAGTAGCGGGTGCGGCCCGGGCCGCGGTCGAGTCTCTTACGCCAGCAGGTCTGGTGCCAGTGGCGGCGCTCCTCGTCGCCCCCCGGCCAGTTCGGCCAGGCCACGAGGTGCGGCTGCCCGCTGCGGATCTCCTGGTCGCAGCCGGGGCACCGGTAGTTCTTCGTGGAGGAGGCGCCGGTGAGCATGCGCACCTTCCACTCCCCGTCGGGCCACTCCTCCACCTTGTCGAGGCCGGTCGGGAAGCCGAAAGGGCGGGAGGACTCCCTCCGGCGGGCGCGGCGAGGGCTCATCGGCGACAGAGCCCGCTCATGCCCGTACCTGCCACACTCACCCTTGGGAACGCCATGCGTCCAGTTTTCCAGAGGCACTAAGGTGGACGGTCATGCGGCTGGTCATCGCGCGATGCAGCGTGGATTACGTTGGACGGCTCACGGCTCACCTGCCGATGGCGCCGAGGCTCGTCCTGATCAAGGCGGACGGCAGCGTGAGCATTCACGCCGACGACCGCGCCTTCAAGCCGCTCAACTGGATGAATCCGCCGTGCAAGCTCAAGGAGGACGGCGAGACCTGGACGGTCACCCACGGCAAGACCGGCGAGAAGCTGGTCCTGACCATGGCGGAGATCCTCCACGACTCCAGTCACGAGCTGGGGGTCGACCCCGGGCTGATCAAGGACGGCGTGGAGGCCCACCTCCAGGAGCTGCTCGCCGAGCACATCACGACGCTGGGCGAGGGCTACTCGCTGATCCGGCGCGAGTACATGACGGCGATCGGCCCCGTCGACATCCTGTGCCGCGACTCCAAGGGCGCGACGGTGGCGGTGGAGATCAAGCGGCGCGGTGAGATCGACGGCGTCGAGCAGCTCACGCGTTACCTGGAGCTGCTCAACCGCGACCCGCTGCTGTCGCCCGTGCGCGGCGTCTTCGCCGCTCAGGAGATCAAGCCGCAGGCCCGGGTGCTGGCCACCGACCGCGGCATCGACTGCGTGACGCTCGACTACGACGCCCTGCGCGGCATCGAGCCGGAGAACCCCACCCTCTTCTAGCCGCCTCCCCTGGGCGAGGCGGCCCTTTCACGCTCCCACATTCCTATATTGACAGGTCGCTGCTGGACGTTTTACGTTCGACCTATCAATATTGGAGGATCGATGGCACAGCCCTACTACCTCAGCGGCAATCTGGCCCCCGTCCCCGACGAGATCGACGCCCACGACCTGGCCGTCACCGGCGAGCTGCCCGCCGAGCTCACCGGCCGCTACTTCCGCAACGGCCCCAACCCCCGCCCCGGCGAGGACCCCGGCCACTGGTTCACCGGCCACGGGATGCTGCACGGCGTGCGCCTGCGCGACGGCCGCGCCGAGTGGTACCGCAACCGGTGGGTGCGCACGAAGAAGTTCACCGACGACGCCCCGTTCGTCGGCGAGGGCGGCGTCGACCTGGCCGCCGTCTCCGCCAACACGCACGTCGTCCGGCACTCCGGCCGCATCCTGGCGCTGGTCGAGAACGGCTTCCCGTACGAGGTGACGCCCGAGCTCGACACCGTCGGCCCGGTCGACTTCGGCGGCCGGCTCACCACCGCGATGACCGCCCACCCCAAGGAGGACCCGGTCACCGGCGAGCTGCACTTCTTCGGCTACGGCTTCTTCCCGCCCTACCTCACCTACCACCGGCTCTCGGCGGCCGGCGAGCTGGTGGAGAGCAGGCGGATCGACGTGCCGGGCTCGACGATGATGCACGACTTCGCCGTCACCGAGCACCACCTCCTCTGGCTCGACCTGCCCATGGTGTTCCGCCTGGAGCGCGGCGGCATGCCGTACGCGTGGGAGGACGACTACGGCGCCAGGATCGGCGTGACGCCCAGGGCGGGCGGCCCGACCCGCTGGTTCGAGGTGGACCCCTGCTACGTCTTCCACGTCGGCAACGCCTGGGAGGACGCTGACGGGCGCATCGTCCTCAACGCGGCCCGGTACACCCGCGACCGCTTCACGGCGCTCTGGGGCCGCATCGGCGGCGCCGAGGACCCCGCCGTGTCCGCCGCCGCGTCGGGGGTCGCGGTGCTGCACCGGTGGACGCTCGATCCGGCCACGGGCGTGGTGAAGGAGGAGGCGCTGGACGACCGCGGCGTGGAGTTCCCGACGTTCAACGAGAGCCTGCTCGGGCGGCGCAGCCGCTACCTCTACACGGTGGCCGACGACGGCGTGGTCAAGTACGACCAGCGCGACGGCGACTCCCAGGTCAGGAAGACCGGGGGCGACACGGGCGAGGCGGTGTTCGTGCCGGCCGAGGGGGCGACCGGCGAGGACGAGGGGTGGCTGCTGTCCGTGGTGACCAGGGGCGACGCCTCGGAGCTGCTGGTCCTGGACGCCCGCGACCTGTCGGACGTGGCCTCGGTGCGGCTGCCGCGCCGCGTGCCGGCCGGCTTCCACGGGTCCTGGCTGGGCGAGGAGTGAGCGGGATGCCGATCAGAGCGGCCCGGTGGGAGCACGAGGCGGAGGCGATCGGCGACGCGCTGGCCAGGGCCTTCCACGACGATCCGGTGATCAGATGGCTCCTGCCCGAGCCCGAGGGCACCGCCGCCATGTTCGTCGCGCTGGCCCGGCACATGCACGCCATCACCGACGTCGCCGGTGACGTCTCCGGGGTGGCGGTGTGGGATCCGCCCGGTCACCGGCCCGACGAGGAAGTCGGCATCCCTGGCCTGGTCGCCGCGATGGGGGACCGGGTCACGTACGGGATGACGCTTGAGGAGACGATGGCCCGCCACCGGCCCGAGCAGCCGCACTGGTACCTGGCGCAGCTCGGCACGGTGCCCGAGCTGCAGGGCACGGGCGTCGGCGGCGCGCTCCTGCGCGCGGGGCCGGCCCGCTGCGACGGGCCCGTCTACCTGGAGAGCAGCAAGGAGTCGAACGTCCCCTTCTACGAGAAGCACGGCTTCCAGGTCACCGAGCGCTTCACGCTGCCCGGCGGGCCGCCGGTCTGGGGGATGTGGCGACCTGCCCTCTGATCCTGGTAAGTGACGCCTTACCGGATTATGGTGACGCCATGACGACGCTGACGTTCGACTCCATCAACCCGGCGACCGGCGAGATCGTCGGCAGTCACCCGAAGCAGACCCCCGACGCCGTGCACGAGGCGGTGGGCCGGGCGGAGGAGGCCGCCGCCTGGTGGGCCGCCCTCGGCCCGGCCGAGCGCCGGCGGCGGCTGCTCGACTACAAGGCGGTCCTCGCCCAGCACCTCAAGGAGCTGACCACGCTCGTCCACCAGGAGACGGGCAAGCCGGTGGGCGACGCCACGCTGGAGCTCGTGCTCACCCTCACGCACCTCGACTGGGCCGCGCGCAACGCCCAGAAGGTGCTCGGCCGCCGCCGCGTGGCCACCGGCATGATCGGCCTCAACCTGGCCGCCACGCTGGAGTACCTGCCCCTCGGCGTCGTCGCCGCCATCGGCCCGTGGAACTATCCGGTCTTCACCCCCATGGGCTCCATCGCGTACGCGCTGGCGGCCGGCAACGCGGTCGTGTTCAAGCCCAGCGAGCTGACCCCGGGCGTCGGCGTGCGGCTGGCCGAGCTCTTCCGCGAGTCGGTGCCCGAGCACCCCGTGTTCCAGACGGTGACGGGGCTGGGCGAGACCGGCGCGGCGCTGGCGGGCGACCCCCGCGTGAAGAAGGTGGCCTTCACCGGCTCCACCGCCACGGCCAAGCGCGTCATGGCCGCCTGCGCCGAGAACCTGACGCCGATCGTGGCCGAGTGCGGCGGCAAGGACGCGTTCATCGTGGACGCCGACGCCGACCTCAAGGCCGCCGCCGACGCCTGCCTGTGGGGCGCGATGGCCAACGCCGGGCAGACGTGCGCCGGCGTCGAGCGGGTCTACGTCGTCGACGCCGTCTATGAAAGTTTCATCCGCGAGCTGTCCGAGCGGGTGACGAAGGTGAAGGCCGGCGAGCACTACGGGCCGATCACCATGCCGGGTCAGGTGGACGTCATCAAGCGGCACATCGACGACGCCACCAAGTCGGGCCGGGTGATCGCCGGCGGGCCCGAGTCGGTGCGGGCGCCGTACGTCGACCCGGTGATCGTCGAGGACGTGCCCGAGGACTCCCCCGCCGTGCGGGAGGAGACGTTCGGCCCGACCATCACCGTGCGCCGCACCCGCGACGCCCAGGAGGCGTTGTCGCTGGCCAACGCGTCGGCGTACGGGCTGGGCGGCACCATCTTCAGCAGGAACGCGCGCCGCGCGACGGAGCTGGCGCGCCTCATGCGCAGCGGGATGACCGCGATCAACTCCGTCATCTCCTTCGCCGGGGTGCCCGCGCTGCCGTTCGGCGGGGTCGGCGATTCGGGGTTCGGCCGGATCCACGGGGCCGACGGCCTGCGCGAGTTCGCCCGGCCCAAGGCCATCGCCCGGCAGCGGTTCGCGATGTCCGGGATGAACCTCACCTCGTTCAATCGAGGGCCCGCGGAGCTTGAGCGACTGGTCAGACTCGTCACGTTCTTGCACGGACGACGTAAAAGATAATCTTCTTACCCTTTCCCTTAACGGATCATCCGTCCATAATTGTGTGCTCTGGGGGCCACGATCATGTTGGACGGGTGGAATGTGAACCGGTCTTACCGGGGAATGTCGGCTGAGCAAAGGCTGGCAGACAGACGCGAGCGGCTGATGACGGCCGCGTACACGCTATACGCGAAGCCGGGTTTCACGGCGACGACCATCGAAAGGCTGTGCTCGGAGGCGCGGATCTCCAACCGCGCCTTCTACGAATGTTTCGGCGGGCGGGAGGAGCTCCTCCAGGCCCTGCACGAGCGCTGCGTCGAGGAAAGCCTGGCGGTCGTCGCCAAGGCGGTGGCGGAGGCCCCCCAGACGCTTGACGGAAGAGTCAAGGCCGGGATTCGCGCCTATATCGAATTCACAACGGCCGACTGGCGGCGGGCACGCATCATGCATGTCGAGGTGCGCAGGTCGGGAGACGTCCTGACACTCTCCCGTCAGCGCGCCGTGTCCTCGTTCGCGAGGTTGGTCGAGGAGGCGTCCGCCGATTTTCCGCTGGGCAGCGACTTGAATCGCCGCCTGGTCGCACTCGGAGTAATTGGGGCGTTACAAGAGTTGCTCATCGAATGGCTGCTCGCCGATGACCAGCCGGACATCGACGAACTCGTGGCGGTCGCCGTCCACATCTTCAACCGCAGCCTCGGCACCGCCTGAACGCGTTATCCACCGGCCATTCATCGGGCGTTTAGCAGAGTCGGCCGGCCGAAAACTACATTTTGTCTAAGCAGGGAAAGAGCGGGTGCCGGCTGATCGTCACCCGCTCCGATATGTCACCTCAGGCCACCGCGGCCGCCGGAGCCTCCACGTGCAGCACCCGATTCAGCCGGGTCACCGCGAGTATCCGCATGATCCTCGGTGGCACCCCCCGAAGAACGAGGCGGCGCTCGACGCTCAGCGCGCGCCGGTGCGCCCCCACGAGCACGCCGAGGCCGGTGGCGTCGATCATCTCCAGCTTGGAGAGATCGAGGATCAGGTCGCCCTCGCCCGCGTCGAGCGCTTTGTGCAGGCGCTCACGCACCGGCGCCGACGTGCCGGCGTCGAGCCGGGCCCCGATCCGTACCACCTGGGCACCCGGATTGCCCCGGACGCGCATGCCACCTCCTTGCTCGCGCACGTACGCACGTACCTACTCCCCTACCCACCAGGCCGGCTCTTCTACATCCCGGGGGACTTTCCCGCATCCCAGGGGGCTTTCCTACGCTCCCGGGGGCTTTCCTCCATGCCGGGCGGGCTCTCCTACACGCCGGGCAGGCTTTCCTACATGCCGGGCAGGGGCAGCGCCACGACGGCGGCGAGCACGAAGTGCCCGTCGGGGGCCGGGCCCGCCCGCAGTTCGCCGCCCACGGCGGCCAGCCGCTCGCCCATGCCCGCCAGGCCGCTGCCCAGGTCGGCCGCCTGCCGGCGGGCCGCCCCGTCGTTGCGCACGCGCAGCTCCGCCTCCCGCTCCGTGAAGCGGATGGTGATCTCGCAGAACGACGCGTCGCTGTGCTTCAGCACGTTCGTCACCGCCTCGCGTACCGCGTAGGCGAACACCGGCGCCACGCCGGCCGGCAGCTCACGGTAGGGCAGGCGCACCTCGCAGCGGACCCCGGCCGCTTCGAGCACACCTTTCACGCTATTCACCTCAGCGGCCAAGTCAAGCTCGCGGTAGCCGCGCACGGCCTGCCGCAGGTCCTTGAGCGCCTTCCTGGTCAGGCCGTTCACCTCGGCCATCTCGGCCTTGGCGGCGGCCGCGTCCACGTCCGACAGGCGCACGGCCAGCTCCGTCTTCACCGCGATCGCCGAGAGCTGGTGGCCCACGAGGTCGTGCAGGTCCCTGGCGAAGCGCAGCCGCTCCTCGGCCAGCGCCAGCTTCGTGTGCGCCTCACGTCCCTGGTGCACCTGCTCCGCCAGCGTCCAGATCCACACCCACAGCCGGTTGGACGGCGGCATCACCGCGCACATCACCCCGAACATCAGCGCGTTGACGAACAGCACCTCCTCGAACGTCAGGTGCAGCCCGACGGTGAACAGGTTGTCCCGCCAGGTCACGGCCGCCGCCGCGACGCTCACCAGCCACGTGCCGGCCGAGATGAGCAGCGAGGTGCGCCGCGGCAGGTTCAGCGTGGCGATGGACAGCCAGGCCATGAGGATGAACCCCCAGGCCGTCAGGTCCGGCCCGCCCACGAGGGCCGCGGTCAGCGCGAGGACCGCCGCCACCACCACCAGCCGGGTGGGGTGACGACGGTCCAGGATCGCCCGGATGATGCGCGGGCACAACCACGTGAACAGGGCCGCGGGGACGACCGCGAGCGCGGTGCGCCACCAGCTCAGCAGCCCCGCGTCGAGCCGGGAAGCGGCGCAGACGACGATGACCAGCCAGGTGGCGGCGATCCCCGAGACCAGGACGTGCCTGGTGTATCGCCGCGCCTGCTCGATCTCGTCCATCTACCGGCTGCGCAACACTTCGCCGAACTTCAGCCTGGCCCCCGTCCGCAGCACGGCCCGCTCGTACACCGTGGAGCCGATCTTCAGCACCACCACCACGGCCAGCGCCATCGCCAGCATGGACAGCCCGACCTGCCACATGGGGACCTCGGTCGCGGCCATGCGCACCGGCATGACCATGGAGGAGAACGGCGGCACGTACGACAGCACCGTGGCCAGCGTGCCCGTGGGCTCGTTGGTGACGTAGAACGACACGAAGTACGTCACCATGATCATCATGGTGAGCGGGGTCAGGACCGTGTTCACCTCCTCCTGGCGGGAGACCAGCGAGGCGAACGCCGCCGACAGCGTGGCGAAGAAGGCGTAACCGAGCACGAACCACACCAGCACCGCGACCACCAGGCCCACCATCCCCGGCGGGAAGTCGGCGGCCAGGCCGGAGACCGACGAAGCGGCCAGGCCGATGACCAGGATCGTGCCCAGGTTGATCAGGCCGACCACGCCCAGCCCGAGGATCTTGCCGCCGAGGAGCTGCCACGGCCGCACGGCGGCCAGCAGGATCTCCACGATCCGGCTACCCTTCTCCTCGACCACCCCCATGGCCACCATCACGATCTGCCCCATGAGCAGCATGAACAGCAGCAGCACGAGCACGGTGGCGATGCCCTGGCGGGCCTCCTGGTACCGGGCGTCGGCGCCCACCGACTGCATCTCCAGCGGCGGGATGGCCACCCCCGCGGCGCCCAGCTTGAACTCCCGGTTGACGCTCTGCAGCAGCACCCCGAGCTCGGTGTTGATCTCCCCGTCGGTGAGCACCCTGGCGTTGTCGACCAGCACCGCGTCCACGTCGCCGGCGAGCACGGCCCGCTTCGCCGCCGCCTCGTCGGCGAACTTGCGCCACTCGAACTCGATGTCCGGGGCGGCGGCGTGCAGCGGCAGCTGCTGCGAGTTGACCAGCCCCAGCTTGTACGAGTCGCCCCCGCCCATGATCTTGGGCAGGAAGGACACCGCCCCGACCAGCAGGGCCGTGACGAGCAGGCCGATCACGAACGCCCTGGTCCTGACCTGCGTGCTGACCTCGCGCCTGGCCACCAGTAGCAAACCGTTCACGCCACGGCCTCCTTGAAGATCTCGGTGAGGGTCGGCTGCTCGACACCGAAGTGCTCGACGTGGCCGGCCTTCATGGCGCGGCGCAGGATCTCCTGGTCGTCGCCCTCATCCGTCAGCAGGACCTGCCGGGAACCGCTCACGCTCACCGTGCCCGGCAGGCCGTCGGCCCAGCCCGGAGCCGGATCGCGGACGACCACGCGCAGCGTGCCGCTCTCGGCCGCACGCAGGTCGGCCACGGTCCCGGAGGCCACCATGCGGCCCGCCGAGACGATGCCCACCGAGTCGCACAGCCGCTCCACCAGTTCGAGCTGATGACTGGAGAAGATCACCGGCACGCCGCCCCTGCACCGCTCCTGCAGCGCCGTGGCCAGCGCGTCCACCGCGATCGGGTCCAGGCCAGAGAACGGCTCGTCGAGGATCAGCACCTCCGGGTCGTGCACCAGCGCCACGGCGAGCTGCACGCGCTGCTGGTTGCCCAGCGACAGCGCCTGCACCGCGTCGCCCCTGCGCTCGGTCAGCCCGAGCCGCTCCAGCAGGTCGTCGGTCGCCTTCTTCGCCGCCGGCGCGCTCAACCCGTGCAGGCGCCCGAAGTACTCGATCTGCTCGGCGACCCGCATCTTCTGGTACAGGCCGCGCTCCTCCGGCATGTACCCGAACCGCTGCCGGTCGTCGTAACCCAGCGGCCTGCCCTGCCAGCTCACCGAGCCGGAGTCCGCCTGCAGCACGCCCATCACGATGCGCATCGTCGTGGTCTTGCCCGCGCCGTTCGCACCCACGAACCCGAACATCTCACCCGGACGCACCGTGAAACTGATCCCATCGAGGGCGACCTTGCCGCCGGGGGCGCCGGGACCGCCCGCGAAACGCTTGCGCAGCTCGCTGATCTCGAGCATCAGGTCATCTCCTTCGTCATGGGTCAATAGTGGCTTCAGTCTGGTTCGCCCAGGTAGTCGCGGAAATCACCGCCCCGATGTGGACCCTGCGGAGGAATCCGATGACATTTGTCACCCCCGCACCGGGACCGCGGCCGGCCGCTTCACTACCCTGAAGCCATGACACGCGCCGACAAAGACAAACCCGTCGTTCTCTCCCACATCTACACCCGTGCGGGCGACGACGGCACCACGGCGCTGGTCGACATGAGCCGCACCACCAAGACCGACCCCCGGCTCGCCGCCTACGCCGACGTCGAGGAAGCCAACGCCCACCTCGGCCTCGCCCTCTCCCACGGCACCTTCCCCACCGCCCTCGCCGACGTCCTCGCCCGCATCCAGAACGAACTCTTCGACGTCGGCGCCGACCTCGCCACCCCCGTCATCCCCAACCCCGAATTCCCACCACTGCGGGTGGAACAGGGCTACATCGACCGCCTCGAAGAGCAGATCGACCGCTTCAACGCCGACCTCAAACCGCTGCGCAGCTTCATCCTCCCCGGCGGCGACCCCGCCACCGCCGCCCTCCACGTGGCCCGCGTCACGGTCCGCCGCGCCGAACGTACGGCGTGGGCGGCCCTGGAGGTACACGAGGACATGAACCCGCTGACGGCCAAATACCTCAACCGCCTCTCGGACCTGCTGTTCGTCGCCTGCCGCGTGGCCCACAACGGCAACGAACCCCTCTGGAAACCCGGCGCCACCCGCTGACCCTCCGGCCCCGGCCCGCCTCTGACCGCGACCTTAGTACGCCGCTTCGGCACGCCACGTGGCTGTAAGGGAACAACACGGTGCTTTTCGGTTTCCGGTTCGATGACGTGGTATGCCCATTCCTGGCGAAGTCCGCGGTCAGCTTGCAGCGCGGTTCGCGGTGTTGCTGCCGCATCTGAACGAGCGTAAAACGGCGGGTCTGTACGGTCACTGGTGTAACTCCTGATCAAGGAGAACGCACCTGATGAGTACTGTGATCCAGGCATCGACGGAGATCGACCTGGAGGACGCCGGCGTGGCCCGCAAGCAGTCCAAGGAGAGCAAGGCCAAGGATTCGGATCGGGAGCTGGTGGCCCAGCTGGTCGACCAGGCCCGCGCCGAGGGCGTGGAACTGGTGGGGGAGAACGGGCTGCTCGGCCGGCTGACCAAGCTGGTGCTGGAGTCCGCGCTGGAAGGCGAGATCACTGACCATCTCGGCTATGACAAGCACGAACGCGGTGCAAGCGAGACAGGCAACAACCGCAACGGCTCCCGCTCCAAGACCGTCATCACCGACGTCGGGCCGGTCGAGATCAGCGTGCCGCGTGATCGGGACGGCAGCTTCGAGCCGAAGATCGTGCGCAAGCGGCAGCGGCGGCTGTCCGGCGTGGATGAGATGGTCATCTCGCTGGCCGCCAAGGGCCTGACCACCGGGGAGATCTCCGCCCATCTGGCCGAGGTGTATGGGGCGCAGGTGTCCAAGCAGACCATCTCCACCATCACCGACAAGGTGCTGGACGGGATGGCCGAGTGGCAAAACCGGCCGCTCGACCCCGTCTACCCGGTCTTGTTTATCGATGCCATCCACGTGAAGCTGCGGGCTCTGTCGCAGATTGCGTGATCCTCGATTCGTCGGTCTTGTTGCGGGTTCCACGAAGGAATAATGATCTTCGTGTCTTGCGCAGTGGATTGACGTTCTGCTCCCGCACCTGACGGTGCTGACCGTGGAGGATGCCAAGCGCGAAGGCGGGATAGTGAGTATTCGTGCTCGGGTAAGCGGGATGCGAGCGGCGTGCACGAGCTGTGGCGGGGTATCGGCTCGGGTTCACGGCAGGTACGTGCGCCGGCTCAAGGACGCCGTGGTGGGTGGTGCCTGCGTGATCATCGAGTTGGTGGTCAGGCGTTTTCGCTGTGTGAGCGTCACGTGTCCGGTGAAGACGTTCGCCGAGCAGGTGCCGGGCCTGACCCGGCCGCATGCGCGCTTCACCGACGCCCTGCAGCAGCTGTTGGCATCGATAGGGATGGAGCTGGCGGGCCGGGCCGGCGTTCGCCTGGCAGCCTCGCTGGGTCTGCAAGTGGGCCGCGACACCCTGCTGCGTCGCGTCAGGGCCTTGCCTGAGCAGCCGATCGGACACGTGCGGGTGCTGGGTGTCGATGACTTCGCCACACGTAAGGGTCACCGCTACGGCACGATCATGGTGGATCTCGAAACCCGCAGGGTCGTGGACATGATCGACGGCAGGGACGGAGACTCTCTGGCAGCGTGGCTGCGTGAGCACTCGTTACCGGAGGTGATCTGCCGAGATCGAGCAGGCGGCTACGCTGACGGGGCACGCCAAGGCGCACCCGACGCAGTGCAAGTGGCAGACCGGTTCCATCTGTGGCAGAACCTCGGCCAGGCCGTGGAGAAGGACGTCGCCACCGTCCGCCACGACCTCGCAGCAGCGCTGGCCGCCGCGGCCGCAGCCACCTGCACCGCCGAACCACCACCCGTGATGCACCACCGCGAGCTCAAAGTCGTCACCCGACTGCGTCGACATCACGCCGCCGTGCATGAGCTGCTGAAACAAGGTCTCAGCAAGGCGGCCATCGGCCGAGAGCTCGGCCTGCACCCCGCAACCGTCCGCAAGCTGGCCAACGCCGCCGAGGTCGACACCGTGATCGCCATGAGTCAAAACCGTGCCAGCATCCTGGACGGATACCACGAACACCTGCACCGCCGCTGGAACGAGGGCATTCGAAACGCTGCCCAGCTCACCCGGGAGATCACCACGTTCGGATACTCCGGCACCGAGCAACAAGTGCAACGCTACCTACGGCGCTTTCGCACCGGTGCCGGTCAGATCGCCATCCCCGCCCCCAGGCCGCCTTCGGGCCGCGACATCACCCGCTGGATCATGTCCAACCCCGACAACCTGAGCTCCGACGATGCCGGTCAGTTGCGAACCCTTCGCAAACGCAGCCGCGCTCTGAACCGGCTGGCCCGGCATGTCCAGGACTTCGCCCTCATGATGACCCAGCTCCACGGCCACCAGCTCGACGCCTGGATCTCCGCGGCCGAAAAGGACTCATTCACCGCGCTCGCTTCCTTCGCCCGCAACCTCCGCCGGGATCTCAATGCTGTCCGCAACGGCCTGACACTGCCTCACAGCTCCGGCCCTGTCGAAGGGCACGTCAATCGCGTCAAGATGCTCAAACGCCAAATGTTCGGCCGCGCGAAACTCGACCTGCTACGCAAACGCACCCTGCGTTCCGCCTAGATCACGCAATCTGCGACAGAGCCAAGCTGCGCGAGGGTCAGGTCGCCAACCGGCCGATCTACGTGGCGCTGGCGGTGACGGTGGATGGCGAGCGCGACATCCTTGGGCTGTGGGCCGGCGACGGCGGCGAGGGCGCCAAGTTCTGGCTGCACGTGCTGACCGAGATCAAGAATCGTGGGGTGGCCGATGCGCTGATGGTGGTATGCGACGGTCTCAAGGGCTTGCCGCAGGCCATCGAGCAGGTCTGGCCCCAGGCGGTCGTCCAGACGTGCGTGGTGCACCTGCTGCGTGCGTCGTTCCGGTATGCCGCCCGCCAGCACTGGGATGCCATCGCCAAGGCGCTCAAGCCGGTCTACACCGCGCCTACGGAGGCCGCTGCGCTGGAGCGCTTCTTGGAGTTCGCCGAGATCTGGGGCGGGAAGTATCCGGCGATCGTGAAGTTGTGGGAGGACGCCTGGGCCGAGTTCGTGCCCTTCCTCAACTTCGACACCGAGATCCGCCGCGTCATCTGCTCGACCAACGCCATCGAGTCGGTCAACGCCCGCATCCGGCGGGCGGTCAAGGCCCGCGGCCACTTCCCCAACGAGCAGGCAGCGCTCAAGTGCGTCTACATGGCGATCATGAGCCTGGACCCGACCGGCAAGGGCCGCAAGCGCTGGATCACCCGCTGGAAAGCCGCGCTGAACGCCTTCGCCATCACCTTCGAAGGCCGCCTGACCCCGACCGCCCGCTAATCAAACAAGATCGAGATACACCACTGACTGGACACACCCCCTCTACGCGCGGCTCCAGGCCGTCGCCACGAACCGCCGTACACGGCGCCGGACTCCGCCGCACACCTCCTCACCGACGCGGCGCATGTCCGGCGCGCGCCGCCAACGCGAGTCCCGCCAGCTCCGCCCACCACCGATGGCCGCCCGTGCCCGCCGCCCAACGTCGCCGCTCAAGGTCGCCGCTCAAGGTCGCCGCTCAGCCGCCGTACACGGCGCCGGACTCCGCCGCACACCTCCTCACCGACGCGGCGCAGGTTGCGCGCCGGCGCGTGACTTGCTCGCTTCGCAACGCAGCCCGCGCACCCGCACCTCACAACGCGGCCCAGCCCGCGCGCGCTTCGCAACGCAGCCCGCATCCTCGCACCTCACAACGCGGCCCAGGCCCGCTCGCACTTCGCCACGCAGCGCGCGCCACTTGCTCGCCTTACGACGCCGCCCGGGCCGCCCGGGCCGCCCGCTCGCTCCGTAAGGCAGCCTGCACCGCCACGACCAGGGACGGGCCACCGTAAGCGCACGCCTCGTGCCCGCCAGGCAGGGCCGCCCGCAAGCGCACGTCCTCACACCCGCGAGGACAGGACCAGCCGCAAGCGCACGTCCGGCACACCAGCCAGGCCAGAGCGCGGAGGCTAGGCGACGTCCAGATAAGCGCTGGGTGGGGCGGATTCCAGCCATGCCAGGAACCCGGTCATCGCGTCGGCGCTCATCGCCAGCGAAACCCCGCGCGTGCTCCCCGTGCAGTCCACCGCGAACAATCCACCGTCGATCTCGCGGCGGGCGGATACGACAAGGCCGCGTCTCGCGATTGCGTGACGCGGCCTGAGTCGGATGCCGAGCAGCGGGATCCAGTGGAGCTCCCCGTCGGCGTAGCGGGCTACCCCGCTCTGCCACCCGCGGTCTCCGACGCGCAGGCGACAGGGGACGCTGCCGCGGGAGCGGGCGAGCGTCACCCCGCGCAGCACGATGAGGGCGGCCAGCAGCACTACGAGAATCACAACCGTCGCCACCATGCCGCCCCCCTGAACGTTTCTTGCTATGTATTAAACCTCTTCGCCCGCCGCGCGCAGCCGGGCCCTGGCACGCTTGGCCTCGATTGCCGCGTCGGCGTCTTCCTGGTTGGCCTCGATCGAGGCCTGAGCCCGGTCGAGTGCGTCGCGCGCAGCCGCGACGTCGACCTCGGAGCCGAGCTCGGCCACTTCGGCGAGGACGGAGACTTCGTCGTCGGCGACGGAGATGAACCCTCCGTGCACCGCCGCCACCAGCTCCGGCTCGCCTTCCCGCTTCACGCGCAGCACGCCGCCCTCGACGAGAACGCCGAGCACAGGTGCGTGTTGCGGCATAATACCGATCTCGCCGTCCACGGTCTTGGCAATCACCATGTCGGCTTCGCCCGACCAGATCTCACGCTCGGGTGAGACAACCCCTACGCGTAGCTTCGCCACTTGTGTAGGTTCCTTTCCGATCAGGTGGTGGTACGGGAGATCAGCCCCGTACCACCACCGTGGGGGCGATTAGCGACGCTCGAGTTCCTTGGCCTTGGCGATGGCCTGCTCGATGCCACCGACCATGAAGAACGCCTGCTCGGGCAGGTGGTCGTACTCACCCGCGCAGAGGCCCTTGAACGAGGCGATGGTCTCGTCGAGCGGCACGGTCTCGCCGGGCTGGCCGGTGAAGGCCTCGGCCGCGTACATCGGGTGCGACAGGAAGCGCTCGATGCGGCGGGCTCGCTGGACGGTGACCTTGTCCTCTTCGGAGAGCTCGTCGATACCGAGGATGGCGATGATGTCCTGGAGCTCGCGGTACTTCTGCAGGATCCGCTTGGTCTCCTGGGCCACCCGGTAGTGCTCCTCGCCGACGATCTGCGGGTCGAGGATGCGGGAGGAGGAGTCGAGCGGGTCCACCGCGGGGTAGATGCCCTTCTCCGAGATCGGCCGCGACAGCACGGTCTGCGCGTCGAGGTGCGCGAACGCGTTGTGCGGGGCCGGGTCGGTGATGTCGTCGGCGGGCACGTAGATCGCCTGCATGGAGGTGATCGAGTGACCGCGCGTCGAGGTGATGCGCTCCTGGAGCACGCCCATCTCGTCGGCCAGCGTGGGCTGGTAACCCACGGCGGACGGCATGCGGCCGAGCAGGGTGGAGACCTCGGAGCCGGCCTGCGTGAAGCGGAAGATGTTGTCGATGAACAGCAGCACGTCCTGCTTCTGCACGTCGCGGAAGTACTCCGCCATCGTCAGCGCCGACAGGGCGACCCGGAGGCGGGTGCCCGGCGGCTCGTCCATCTGGCCGAAGACGAGCGCGGTGTCCTTGAGGACGTCCGCCTCCTCCATCTCCAGCCAGAGGTCGTTGCCCTCACGGGTGCGCTCGCCGACGCCGGCGAAGCACGACGTACCACCGAAGTTGCGGGCGACGCGGCGGATCATCTCCTGGATGAGGACCGTCTTGCCCACGCCGGCGCCGCCGAACAGGCCGATCTTGCCACCCTGCACGTACGGGGTGAGCAGGTCGATGACCTTGATGCCGGTGACGAGCAGCTCGGTGCGGGACTCGAGCTGGTCGAAGGCCGGCGACGGCCGGTGGATGCCCCACCGCTCGGTGATCTTGAGCGAGGAGGTGGGGACGTCGAGGGTCTCGCCGAGCGCGTTCCACACGTGGCCCTTGACGACGTCGCCGACGGGCACCGAGATCGGCGCGCCGGTGTCGGTGACCGCCTGGCCGCGGACCAGGCCGTCGGTGGGCTGCATGGAGATGGCGCGGACGAGGTTGTCGCCCAGGTGCTGGGCGACCTCGAGCGTCAGGGTCTTGGTCTCGCCGCCGAGGGTCACCTCGACCTTGAGCGCGTTATAGATGTCGGGCATCGCCTCGACGGGGAACTCCACGTCGACGACGGCGCCGGTGACACGTGCCACGCGGCCAGTGCCGGCCGCGGGGGTTTCTACAGTTTCAACAGCCTCTGCAGTCATTTCACTCTTTCCCCGCTGCGGCGTCAGCGAGCGCGTTGGCGCCACCGACGATCTCGCTGATTTCCTGGGTGATCTCGGCCTGGCGAGCCTGGTTCATCTGCTGGGTGAGCACCCGCATCAGCTCGTTGGCGTTGTCGGTCGCGGACTTCATCGCGCGCCGCCGCGCGGCCTCCTCGGAGGCCGCGGACTGGAGCAGCGCGGTGAAGATGCGCGACTCCACGTAGCGCGGCAGCAGCGACTCCAGTACGTCTCCGGCGGTCGGCTCGAACTCGAAGTACGGCGGGATCGCGGTGGACTCCGTCGCCTCGGTCTCTTCGACCTCCAGCGGCAGGACCCGCTTGACCACGACGTTCTGGGTGAGCATCGAGACGAACTCGGTCGAGACGATGTGGATCTCGTCGATCCCGTTCTCGTCCTTGAACGAGTCGATGAGCACGCCCGCGATCTCCTTGGCGTCGGCGTAGGCCGGCTTCCGCGAGAATCCGACCCAGCTGCCGCCCATCTCCCGGTTGCGGAAGGTGTGCCAGGTGACACCCTTGCGCCCGGTGACGAACGGCACCACGGTCATCCCGCGGCTCTCCAGCAGCCCGCGCAGGGCCTCGGCCTCGCGCAGCACGTTGGCGTTGAAGCCGCCGCAGAAGCCGCTGTCGCTGGTGACGATGAGGACGCCCGCCTTGGCGGGGTTCTCCTTCGCCACGGTCAGCGGATGGTCGACGCTGGCCGCGTTGCTGACGACGCCGGTGACGGCGCGCGTGATCTCGCGCTCGTACGGCAGCGCCGCCTGCATCCGCTGCTGCGCCCTCACGATCCGTGAAGAGGCGATGAGCTCCTGGGCGCGCGTGATCTTCGCGGTCGACTTGACCGAGTTGATCCGCCGCCGCAGCAGCCTTAGCTGGGCACCCATGTCCTACTTCTCCGCCGCCGGACGGACGACCTTCTTGATCTTCTCCTGGCCGACCTCGTCGGCCCCCAGCGGCGCCACCGGCTCGTCCTTGACCAGCAGCTCACCCGAGGAGGTGGTGAAGCCCTTCTTGAACTCCGTGATGGCGTCCTTCAGAGCGGTCACCGCGTCGTCGGACAGGTCGCGGGTCTCGCGGATGCCGTCGAGGATCCCCTTGTGCGAGGACTGGAGGTAGTCGAGGAACTCCTGCTCGAAGCGGCGGATGTCCTCGACCGGCACCTCGTCGAGCTCGCCGGTGGTGCCGGACCACACCGACACGACCTGCTTCTCGACGGGGAACGGAGAGTACTGGGGCTGCTTGAGCAGCTCGACCAGCCGCTGACCGCGCTCGAGCTGGGCGCGGGAGGCGGCGTCGAGGTCGGAGGCGAACGCGGCGAACGCCTCCAGGTCGCGGTACTGCGACAGCGACAGCTTCAGCGTACCGGCGACCTTGCGCATGGCCTTGACCTGCGCGGAGCCGCCGACTCGGGAGACGGAGATACCGACGTTGATGGCCGGACGGACACCCGCGTTGAACAGGTCCGTCTCCAGGAAGCACTGGCCGTCGGTGATGGAGATGACGTTGGTCGGGATGAACGCCGACACGTCGTTGCCCTTGGTCTCGATGACCGGCAGGCCCGTCATCGAGCCACCGCCCATGTCGTCGGAGAGCTTGGCGCAGCGCTCCAGCAGCCGGGAGTGGAGGTAGAAGACGTCGCCGGGGAAGGCCTCGCGGCCCGGCGGGCGACGCAGCAGCAGGGACACGGCGCGGTAGGCGTCGGCCTGCTTGGTCAGGTCGTCGAAGATGATCAGGACGTGCTTGCCCTGGTACATCCAGTGCTGGCCGATGGCCGAGCCGGTGTAGGGGGCAAGGTACTTGTAGCCGGCCGGGTCGGAGGCGGGGGCGGCGACGATGGTGGTGTACTCCAGCGCGCCTGCCTCCTCGAGGCGGGCCTTCACCTGCGCGATCGTCGAGCCCTTCTGGCCGATGGCGACGTAGACGCAGCGGACCTGCTGCTCGGGGTCGCCGGAGAGCCAGCCCTCGCGCTGGTTGAGGATGGTGTCCACGGCGATGGCCGTCTTGCCCGTGCCACGGTCACCGATGATCAGCTGGCGCTGGCCGCGGCCGATCGGCGTCATGGCGTCGATCGCCTTGATGCCGGTCTGCAGCGGCTGCTTCACCGGCTGCCGCTGAACGACGGTGGGGGCCTGCAGCTCGAGGGCACGCGTGCCCTCGGCCTCGATGGCGCCCTTGCCGTCGAGCGGGTTGCCCAGGGGGTCGACCACGCGGCCGAGGAAGTTGTCGCCGACGGGCACGGACAGGACCTCGCCCGTCCGGCGGACCGTCTGGCCTTCCTCGATGCCGCTGAACTCGCCCAGGATAACGGCACCGATCTCGCGCGTGTCGAGGTTCAGTGCCAGGCCGCGCGTGCCGTTCTCGAACTCGAGCAGCTCGTTCGCCATCGCCGAGGGAAGGCCGGAGACATGGGCGATGCCGTCGCCGGCGTCGACGACGGTCCCGATCTCCTCGCGCGCGGCGCCTTCCGGTTCGTACGCCTGGACGAAGCGCTCAAGCGCGTCCCGGATCTCGTCCGGCCGGATCGTAAGCTCCGCCATCTCTACTCTGTCTCCCTCTATCGCCTAGCCGGCCAACCGGCGGCGGACTTCTTCGATTCGTCCCACAATGGTGGTGTCGATGATCTCGTCGCCGATGCGGACCGAGAACCCACCGAGCACTCGCTTGTCCACCTCGACATTCAGGTGCACGTCACGCCCGTAGGAGGTGCGCAGCCAGGCTGCGAGGCGCTCCTTCTGCGCCGCGGTCAGCTCGACCGCGCTGCGCACCACCGCCACGAGGCGCTGGCGCTGCTGCGCCACGAGATGACCGACCTCTTCCAGGCCGCTTTCCAGGCTACGCCCACGCGGGTGCACCACCAGCTGCGTGATCAGGCGCAGGCTGGACGGGGCGACCTTGCCCTCGAGCAGGTTGCGCAGCAGTTCGCGCTTGCCCTCCTCGGGGGCGGCCGCGTCGGCGAGCGCGCGGCGCAGCTCGGGGTTGGCGGCGACGATGCGGCCGAAGCGGAAGAGCTCGTCCTCCACCTCGTCGAGCCTGTTCTGGCTCTCCGCCTCCGCCGCCGCTGCGACGACGCCGAGCCGTTCGAGCACGTCGGCCAGGTCGCCGGCCCGGGACCACCGGGCCGAGACCGCAGCCTCGGCGGTGGCCAGGGCCGCGGCGCTCACCTTGCCGTCGAGCAGCGAGCGCACGACGCCCGCCTTCTGCTCGGCCGCCCTGGCCGGGTCGGACAGGGCGCGGCGCAGGCCGTGCTCGCGGTCGAGCAGATCCGCGACCGCGAACAGCTCGTCGGAGAGCGCACCGAGGTCGGCACTACCGGCGACCGCGTTGAAGCGCTCTTCGACTCCGGCCAGCGAGGTCCTGCTCAAACCGCGCATCAGCGCACCGCCTGCGCGTTGGAGCTCTCCAGCTCGTCGAGGAACCGGTCCACGATCCGGCTCTGGCGGGCCTCGTCCTCGAGGGACTCGCCGACGATGCGGCCTGCCAGCTCGGTCGACAGGCGACCGATCTCGGTGCGGAGCTGGGCGAAGGCCGCCTGGCGGTCGGCCTCGATCTGCGCGTGCGCGGCCTCGACGAGGCGGCGGGCCTCGGCCTGCGCCTCCTCGCGAAGCTCGGCCTTGATCTGCGCGGCCTGCTCGCGAGCTTCCTCGCGCAGCCTGGCCGCGTCGCGACGGGCCTCTTCGAGCTGCTCGGAGTAGCGCCGCTGCAGGGCCTGAGCCTCCGCCTGGGCCTCCTCCGCCCTCTTGATGCCGCCCTCGATCGCGTCGGTCCGCTCGGCCAGCGTCTTCTGGATACGCGGGACGAGCATCCTGCCGACGACGAAGAAGACGACGAGGAACGCGAAGATACCGACGACGAGCTCGTACGTGTGCGGGAAGAGGGGGTTGAACTCACCCTCCTCCGCCGCGAGGAGCGTAGCTGCCAGTTTCATTGGTGCAGCCTTTCGTCAGGGATTCTTCTGGTCTTTAGAGGTTCGAGAAGAGGAACGGCGCGACCAGACCGATCAGGGCGAGGGCCTCGGTGAGGACGAAGCCGAGGAGCATGTTCTGGCGGATCAGGCCGTACGCCTCCGGCTGACGGGCGATGGCCTGCACGCCCTGGCCGAAGATGATGCCGACGCCGATGCCGGGGCCGATGGCGGCGAGACCGTAACCGATGGCGGTGACGTTGCCGGAGACCTCAGCGAGAACGCTCATTACTGTTATTCCTTTACTGGACGGCCGGTGAAGCGGAGTCTCACCGGTCATGGATATTCCGGTATGTGGTTCTCAGTGTTCTGCGTGCAAGGAGCCACCGATGTACATCGATGCCAGCATCGCGAAGAGGAATGCCTGCAGGAACTGGATGAAGATCTCGAAGCCGGTGAAGATGATCGTCATGACCACACCGACGATGCCGACGGGGGCGCCCAGCGGCGTGAGCTTCTCGAACAGGAACCAGAAGCCGACCATGCTGAAGAACGCGAGCAGCATGTGCCCGGCGAACATGTTGGCGAAGAGTCGTACCGCGTGCGTGAACGGCGCGATGATCATGTTCGAGAGGAACTCGATCGGCGACAGCAGCACGTAGATCGCCTTGGGCAGCCCCGGCGGGAACATCATGTTCTTGAAGTAGCCGCCCAGGCCCTGGTGCTTGATGCCGAGCCAGATCTTGAGCACGTAGATCGAGAGGGCGAGCACCGCCGGGAACGCGATGTGCGAGGCCACCGGGAACTGCACGACGGGGATGACGCCCGCCAGGTTCCAGACGAGGACCAGGAAGAACAGCGTCACCAGCAGGCCCATGAACCGGTCGGCGTCCTTGCCCAGGAACGGGCGGGCGACCTGGTCACGGACGAACATGTAGCCGTACTCGACGACGTTCTGCATGCCCCGGGGCACGAGCTTCGGCTTGGAGAAGGCGGCCCAGGTCAGGCCGATCACCAGGATCGCGCTGAGAACGGCCAGCAGGACCGGCTTGGTGAACCATTCGACCCCCGGAATGAGCGGAGGCAGGTCGAAGAGTTCGTTCGGCGTCGGCGCGGAGAACTCGTCGCCGTGGGCTGGGGCCGTCAGCGTAATCACGCGGCGTTCCCTTCAACGTCGTAGTGGATCACAAGGGTTTCCTCGGCGAAGTTTTCGCTACGTCGGACTAGCGAGAGAACTTCCGGTAGGCCAGATAGCCGGCAAGCATCAGCCCCAGGACGGTGCCTATGGGGAAGAACGCGGACGTGTCGAGCCACCGGTCCAGCAACCAGCCGATCGCGCCATAGACGATCATCCCGGCGAGCAGATAGCTGGGGATCGACCACATGGCATCGGCGAAGTCGCGACCGTCTTCTTCCGGTCGGCGTTCCTGTGCGCTCATCGCGGCCCCGACGATAGCAGGCGAGTAGAGGACTAGTCATATCGGACCCCGTCCATGAACCAGCCTCATGAGTCGCCCTTACCGGGGACCTTGGCTTCGGGGTCGACGTAAAACATCTTGGTCTTGATGAAGCCGCGCACTTCGAAGCCCGTCCAGACGAGCGTGCAGACCACGACCGACCAGGCGAAAGCCTTGGAGTTCCAGGCCGTGGTGTCACCGAAGACGCTGAGCACGATCATGATGGCGACGACCTTGACGAGGTAGCTCAGCATCGCGGCGATCGCCATCATCTGCGGGGAGACGCGGGCGGCATAGGACACCGCTACCACGCTGATGCTGAAGAAAACCCCGACGAGCAAAGCGCCGATGGCGGCGCCGAGCGCTCCCTTGCCCTCAGCCATCAGGAACGCCACGGCCACGGCGACCACTCCAACCAGCGCGGTCGGGATCGCGGCGCCTTTGAGTACGCGCACGTCGTTGGCCTGCATCGGTGCTCCATCAACGAGTTATCAAGCGAGCGTTTGCTACCTCCAGAACCGGTAAGTCTGGAGTCCCTGCTCGTGAAAGATATCACAAGCTCACGGAAGACCGCTTTTACCTGCCGTTTCTAGTTCCCGATCAAGGACGGCTCGGAAAGACGGGAATGACCGGATTGCCCTCGGCCGTCGCGCGCTCGCGGGACGACCCGTCGGCGGGCGGCATCTGCGGTCTTCTGACCTGCGTATCCGGCAGGATCGGCGGCATCGGGCCGGTGGGCGGGCCGTCGTCGTTGTCGGGCTGCTTGTTGCGCGGCGCGGAGTGCGCCCCGCCCCTGCCCCGCCAGCGCGGGGCGGCCATGAGCACCAGCACGGCCAGCGCCAGGACGATGACCACCAGGAACCACAGCACCGGCACGCCCACGCGCGCCAGCAGCACCACGCCGAAGGCGAACAGGAACGCCCACGCGTACATGATCAGCACCGAGCGGCGCTGTGAATGGCCGATGTCGAGCAGCCGGTGATGCAGGTGGCCGCGGTCGGGGGCGAACGGCGACAGCCCCTGCGAGGTGCGGCGCACCACGGCGGTGATGAGGTCGATCAGCGGCAGGACCAGCACCGCCGCCGGCAGCATCAGCGGCAGCAGCACACCCACCTTGTTCACGCTCTCGATGGCGGCCGGGTCGAGCGGCGTCACCGTCACGATCGAGGAGGCGAGCACCAGGCCGATCAGCATCGCCCCCGTGTCACCCATGAAGATCTTGGCCGGGTGGAAGTTGTGCGGCAGGAACCCCAGGCAGGTGCCGATGAGCACGGCCGCGATGGCGGCCGTCGTGGTGATGTTGCCGGCGCTCATGCTCTGCGCCAGGAAGATCGAGTATGCCCACGTGGCCATGGCCGCGATGCACACGATGCCCGCCGCGAGCCCGTCGAGCCCGTCGACGAAGTTGACCGCGTTGATCGTCACCACCACGACCAGGATCGTGATGACCGTGCTGAGCGTGTAGTCGAGGCTGGTCGAGCCGCCCCAGTCTTTCGGCAGCGGGATGTAGAGCAGTCGCAGGTTGAAGGCGACCAGCACCCCCGCCGCCGCGATCTGCCCGCCGAGCTTGATGAAGGCGTCCATGCCCCACCAGTCGTCGAGGAACCCCGTCACCGTGATCAGCCCGCCGGCCACGATCAGGGCCTTGACCACGTCGGCGTCGTAGCCGGCCAGCGCCTCGCCCGTGTGGGTGAGCTGCTGGGCGGTCAGCAGGCCGACGACCAGGCCGCCGTACATCGCCAGGCCGCCCAGCCTGGGCGTCGGCGTGGTGTGCACGTCGCGCTCGCGAACCTCGGGCATGGCGCCGATACGGATGGCGAAGCGGCGCACCAGCGGGACCAGCAGATACGTGACCGCCGCCGAGATGAGCGCCATGAACAGGTATTCGCGCACGAACCTAGTTTCCCGGATGCTCCGGCCAGCTGTGACCGGAAATCGACACAGAACCGCTTAATATTCGCTGAGATATGGACGATGGATGGCGAGAAGAGCCGCAACTCTTTCCCTGACCTCCGCTGAGCTGCCCGGATACCGCACCGCCCGGGTCACGAGCGAGCCGATCTCCTTGAGTTCCTGGGACCCCATCCCCTGAGTGGTCACGCAGGGCGTCCCGACCCGGATCCCCGACGTGACCGCGGGCGGCTCCGGGTCGTACGGGACCGCGTTGCGGTTCAGCGTGATCCCCGCAGCCGCGCACCTGCGCTCCGCCTCCGCCCCCGTGACGCCCAGCCCGCGCAGGTCGATCAGCGCCAGATGCGTGTCCGTCCCGCCGGACACGGCCCGCATCCCCTCCGCCGCCAGCGCGTCCGCCAGCACCCGCGCGTTCGCCACCACCTGCCGCGCGTAACCGGCGAACTCCGGACGCATCGCCTCCCCGAACGCCACCGCCTTCGCCGCCACCACGTGCATCAGCGGCCCGCCCTGCACGAACGGGAACACCGCCCGGTCGATCTTGCCCGCCAGCTCCCCCGTGCACAGGATCGCGCCGCCGCGCGGCCCGCGCAGCGTCTTGTGCGTCGTGAACGTCACGACGTCCGCGTACGGCACCGCCGACGGGATCGCCCCGCCCGCCATCAGCCCCACCGGATGCGCCACGTCGGCCAGCAGCCACGCCCCCACCTCGTCCGCGATCCCGCGGAAGAGCTGATAGTCGATCAGCCTCGGGTACGCCGTCGCGCCGCACACGATGAGCTTCGGCCGGTGCCGCAACGCCAGATCCCGGACCTCGTCGAGGTCGATCAGTTCGGTGTCGCGACGCACCCCGTACGACACGACGTCGAACCATCTTCCCGAGAAGTTCACCTTCGAGCCGTGCGTCAGATGGCCGCCGTGCGGGAGCGCCATCGCCAGCATCGTGTCGCCCGGCTGGAGCAGGGCGGCGTAGGCGGCCAGGTTCGCCGAGGCGCCGGAATGCGGCTGCACGTTGGCGTGCTCGGCCCCGAACAGCGCGCGCGCCCGCTCCACCGCCAGCCGCTCCGCCCGGTCGACGACCTCGCAGCCGCCGTAGTAACGCCGGCCCGGGTAGCCCTCGGCGTACTTGTTGGTGAGGGTGGAGCCCAGCGCGGCCAGCACGGCGGGCGAGGTGAAGTTCTCGCTCGCGATGAGCTGGATCCCGGCGCGAGCCCGGTCGAGCTCGTCGATCAGGATCTGCGCGATCTCGGGATCCCGGCTCCGCAACATTCCGAAGTCCGGACCGTAGTAGGGCTGCGCACCCATTTCTCCACAGTACGCCCTAATGTCCGTTTTTCCCAGAAACCGGAGATTTCCGGAAAATTCATCTCACCAGAAAGGCTGCGGCACATCCGTCGTCCGCACCCACCGCGGCGTGTCCTCCGCCGCGTCACTGATCGCCGTCAGCACCGCATGCCGGTAGAGCGCCAGACTCCTCCGCCACTCCCTGATGTCCTCCACGTACCGCTCCCCCACCGGCGCATCCCACGTCTGCGGGCTCCTGGCCAGCGAATACGCCTTGTCCAGGGCCGTGCTCAACGTCTCCAGCCGCGGCAGCACCTCCTCCCACGCCTCGACCAGCTTGGTGTAGTCGGGGTTGAACCGCCACGGATGCTGCACACCGTCGGGGCCGGTGGGCGCGGGCGGCGGCGCCTCGTTCCGCCCCCTCGCCCTGGGGGCCGGTGGATCGGCATACATCACGTCCCCCTCTCCGACCGCGTTGGCTCGCCTGCCCCCGGCTCTCTTGCCCCCGGCTCTCCTGCCCCCGGCTCGATCGTCCCCGGCTCGATCGTCCCCGGCGGGTCGTCCGGTCCGACGTCCTCCGGCGCCCATTCGCCGTGGCCGTACTCACCTGGGGGGATCTGGACCGAAGGCATGGGCTGGGGCTGGATGTCGCGGTGGTGGTCCATGACCGTTCGCAGGGCGTCGAGAGCCGGTGGGGTCGCATCGCCCGTGACGACCTCACCCCCGCCATCCCCCCACACCCCCGCTTCGGCCGCCACGTTGGCCGTCATGTCGGCCGCCACGTCAGCCGTCGCATCGATCGACAGGCCGGCCGCGGCGCCGGCGGGCAGGTCACCTGCCACACCCACCGTCACATCCGTGAGCGCCCCTGCCTGCACATCCACCACGACTCCTGCGGCCCCGTCCGGCATCGGCCCAGCCGTCACGTCCGTCACCGCGCCCGCCGTCACGTCCACCAGTGCGCCCACGGGCACGTCTGCCACGACGTCCGCCCTTGCGCCCGCTGACACGTCCACCGCGGCTCCTGCGGCCGCATCCGGCGTCACACCTGCCGTTACGCCCGATGCGACGTCCGCCGTCACGCTCGCCGTCACGCCTGCCGTCGTGTCGTGGCCGGGCTCCACGTCGTAGGCGATCGGGAAGTTGTACGCGGCTTCCGCGCCGCTGCCCTGCGACTGCGATGGCGAGCCGGCCCCGTAGCCGTCCGCCGCCACCTGGCCCGGCACCGTCGTAGCGACACCGCCACCCTGCCCAGCCTCACAGCCCTGCCCGGCACTGCTGCCCTGCCCGGCACCGCTGCCCTGCCCGTTCCCCTGCCCGTTCCCCTGCCCGTTGCCCTGTCCATTGCCCTGCCCGGCATCGCTGCCCTGCCCAGCCCCGCCAACGTGCGCGCCCCCGCTGTCCTGGCCGGCCCCGCTGCCCTGGCTTCCCTCTGGGGCGGTGCCTGGCGTGTCGGCGGTGCCGGTGGGGGTCTCGGTGGGGTTGGTCGGCGGGATGGAGACGGGCTCGCCTCGGCCACCGGACCCCTGCTCGGGCCGGTCGCCCGTCGGCCGATCGCCGGTCGACGCGTCGCCGGCCGGCCGGTCACCGGTCGTCGCGTCACCGGTCGTCGCGTCACCAGCCGGCTGGTCGCCTGTCGGCCGGTCGCCCGAGGACTGATCGCCTGTTGCCCGGTCGCCTGCGGGCTGGTCGTCCGCTGGCCTGTCGCCGGTCGGCTGGGCCGGTGTGTTCGTGTCCGAGCCGCACCCGGCATCGCCCGGCGTCGCGGCGCCGCCTGCCGCCCCAGTGCCCGAGCCGTCACCCGGCGCCGACCCCGTACCGGAGCCGCCGTCCGGCGCTGACCCCGTGCCCGAGCCGCCGTCCGGCACCGAGCCCGTACCGGAGCTGCCGTCCGGCGCCGACCCCGTGCCCGAGCTGCCCTCCGGCAGCGACCCCGTGCCCGAGCTGCCGTTCGGTGGCGAGCCGGTGTCGGGGCCGCCGTACGAGGCCGATTCTGTGCCTGTAGTCGGGTTGCTGGCGTCGATCGAGCCCGCAGGGCCGTCGGGGCGGATGTCGCGTTCGGCCCATTCGCCCTTGCCGTACTCGCCGTCCGGGACCTGGACGCCGGGCATGTCCTGAGGGGCGATCTGCCTGTGGTCCTCGATGACCGTTTCGAGGGCGTCGAGGTTCGGGGGGTGGGCGTCGGCGGAGACCACGTCGCTGCCGGCGCCCGCTCCGCCGTTGACATTCGTGGCGTTCGTGTCTGCGCCGTCGGCGGGGAGGTGGGGCATTTCGGCTGGTTGCACCTTGTCCGGGTGTTCCAGCATGTCCTCGATGACCGCCGCCTGGGGGGCGTCCAGCGGGACCTGGAGGACCTTCACCCCGTCGACCACCACGACGCGAGGCTTGGTGGGGTCCTGTACCTCCGCGGCATCCTGGCCGTCGGAAGAGCCCTGGCCGTCCGTGGCGGGTGGGTCCGTGTCCTTGGCGGGCGGGTCGGTGACGCCGCGGTCCGTTTCGCTCCCCTGATCGCGCCTGCTGCCCAGGTCGTCGTCCTTGGGCGTGTCCGCAGGCTGATCCCCGGTCTTCCCATCGGTCCCGGTACGTCCCGCGTCATCACAGGTCTTGCCGTCCGAGCCGGTCTTGCCGTCAGTGTCCGGGTTTCGATCCGAGCCCGTCTTGCCGTCGGAGCCGGTCTTCCCCTCCGAGCCGGTCTTCCCCTCCGAACCTGTCTTACCGTCCGAGCCGGTCTTCCCCTCCGAACCCGTCTTACCGTCGGAGCCGGTCTTCCCGTCCTCGGTGCGGGGATCGTCGAACTGCCCCCGCCCCCCACGCGCATCCTTCGACTCGTCCCCAGCCCCAGCCCTCGGCGGCGGGTCGGCGCGTTTTTCCAGGACGGCGAGGCGCGCGTTGACGTCCTTGACCATCTTGCCCGCCAAGTCCGCCACCTGGACGGGCCGCTGGGCGGCGGTGACGGACAGGCCGGCGCGTTGCAGGGTGGCCCTGACGCGGTCCTCGGCGGTGCGCATCTCGGTGGCCGCGTGTTTCACCTCGGCCAGCAGGTCGCGGACCAGCTGGGGATCCATGCCGTCGTACTTGCCCATGGGCCGCTCCCGGACGTATCGCCGCTCCGGGCCTCACCGTATTCATGGCCCGGGCGGCATCGCACCCGGCATAAGCAGCGGGTATACGTCAGTCGTCGGTGGCGAGGTAGCCGATGATGCCGCGCAGCTTCTCGACGGGGATGGCGCCGCGCCGCAGGAGGCGGGGCACGGCGGTGGTGAGGTCGAGGATGGTGGAGGGGGTGTTGTCGGTGGTCTTGCCGCCGTCGAGGTAGACCTCGACGGAGTCGCCGAGCTGCTCCTCGGCTTCGGCGGCGGTGGTGGCGGCGGGCGCGCCGGAGCGGTTGGCGCTGGAGACGGCCATGGGGCCGGTCTCCTTGAGCAGGTCGAGGGCGACGGGGTGGAGCGGCATGCGGACGGCCACCGTGCCCTTGGTGTCGCCCAGGTCCCACGAAAGGGCCCTGTTGGCCTTGCAGACGAGCGTGAGCGGCCCCGGCCAGAACGCGTCTATCAGGTCTTGCCCGTAGGGCCCCAGGTCGTCCACGAGCGCTGTGGCGGCTCTGACGGTGCCCACGAGGACGGGCGGCGGCGTGTCGCGGCCGCGGCCCTTGGCGTCGAGCAGCGCCTTGACGGCGTCGGGGGTGAAGGCGTCGGCGCCGATGCCGTAGACCGTGTCGGTCGGCAGCACCACGAGGTCTCCGCGGCGCACGGCCGCGGCGGCCTCCATCAGGGCAACGGTGCGCTGATCGGGATCGGAGCAGTCAAAGCGTCGTGCCACGGCCTCATCCTAGTCCTGGCCCAGCCGGGCCGTGACGAAGCGGTCTCTTCTGGTGAGGTCTTGCCGCAGGCGTACGTCGCGCCAGCCGTTGTCCTCGGGGAAGGTCAGGTAGACGGCCCTGCCCTGCTCATCGGCGTGCTCGACGGCCACCCAGCCGCCGGGCCGCAGCAGGCGGCGGGCCGTGCGCTCGACGGCGCGCACCTCGCCGAGCCCGTCGTCACCGGAGCCGTACAGGGCTCTGGAGGGGTCGTAGTCGCGCACCTCGGGGTCGCGCGGGATCGCGCCCGGCGGGATGTACGGCGGGTTGGAGATGACCAGGTCGACCTTGCCGTTGAGCTCGGGCAGCGCTTCGGCGAGGTCTTCGGGGTGCAGGTGGGTGCGGCCCTGGCCGAGCTCGGAGATGTTGCGCTTGGCCCAGGTGTAGGCCGCCGGGTCGACCTCCACGGCGTGCACCTCGGCCAGCGCCACCTCCTGGGCGATGGACAGCGCGATCGCGCCGGAGCCGGTGCCGAGGTCGACGACGAGCGGCGCGTTGACGTCCATCTCGCGCAGGGTCTCGATGGCCCAGCCGGCCATCACCTCGGTCTCGGGGCGCGGCACGAACACGCCGGGCCCGACCGCCAGCTCAAGGTAGCGGAAGTAGGCGTGGCCGGTGATGTGCTGCAGCGGCTCGCGGGCCTCGCGCCGGGCGACGCCCTCCCAGAACAACGCGTCGAACTCGGAGTCCTTGACGGTGTGGAGCTCGCTCCTGCGCACGCCGTGGACGAACGCCGCTATCTCCTCCGCGTCGGTGCGTGGCGAAGGGACGCCTGCCTCGGCGAGCCGGGCGGTGGCGAGCGCGATCTCGTCCAGCAGAAATGTCATGAGTGTTGTGCGAGCTTCTCCGCCATTTCGGCGTCGATGAGGGCCTGGGTGACGGCGTTCAGCTCGCCGTCGAGAACCTGGTCGAGGTTATACGCCTTGAAGCCGACGCGGTGGTCGGAGATGCGGTTTTCCGGGAAGTTGTAGGTGCGGACGCGTTCGGAGCGGTCGACGGTGCGGACCTGCGACTTGCGTTCGGCCTGGGCGGCGGCCTCGGCCTCCTCCTGCGCGATGGCCAGCAGCCGGGCGCGCAGGATGCGCAGGGCCGACTCCTTGTTCTGGAGCTGGCTCTTCTCGTTCTGGCACGAGACGACGACGCCGGTGGGCAGGTGGGTGATGCGCACCGCGGAGTCGGTGGTGTTGACGCTCTGGCCGCCGGGGCCGCTGGAGCGGTAGACGTCGATGCGCAGGTCGTTGGGGTCGATCTGGACGTCGACCTCCTCCGCCTCCGGGTAGACGAGCACGCCCGCGGCGCTGGTGTGGATGCGGCCCTGCGACTCGGTGACGGGCACCCGCTGCACGCGGTGCACGCCGCCTTCGTACTTCAGCCGCGACCAGACGCCTTCGTCGCCCTTGGCCCGGATGCCGACCGTGACGTCTTTGTATCCGCCCAGGTCGGAGGGCTGGCTGTCGATGATCTCGGTCTTCCAGCCGAGCCGCTCGGCGTAGCGCAGGTACATGCGCAGCAGGTCGCCCGCGAACAGCGCGGACTCCTCGCCGCCCTCGCCCGCCTTGATCTCCATGATGATGTCCTTGTCATCGTTGGGATCGCGCGGGATGAGCAGGTGCCTGAGCTTCTCCTCGAGCTGCGGGATGCGCTCCTCGATCTCGGCGGCCTCGGCGGCGAACGCTTCGTCCTCGCCGGCCAGCTCCTTGGCGGCCGTCAGGTCGTCGCGGGCCGCTTCGAGCTCGCGGTAGGTGCCGACGATCGGGGTGAGCTGGGAGTAGCGCCGGCCGAGCGTGCGGGCCTTGTTCTGGTCGGCGTGCACGGCGGGGTCGGCGAGCTGCAGCTCCAGCTCGGAATACTCCTTGAGCAACTCGTCGAGGTTCACCGTGGGTCCTTTTTCTGAAGAGATGGCCGTTTCACCAACAACGCCGACCCAGGGCGCACCGGGGTGCGTCCGGGCCGGCGTGGGTGGAGCTACTTGCCCGTGGCCTTCTTGCCGAAGCGCTTCTCGAAGCGGGCCACCCGGCCGCCGGTGTCGAGGATCTTCTGCTTGCCCGTGTAGAACGGGTGGCAGGCCGAGCACACGTCGGCGTGGATGACGCCGTTCTTGGCGGTGCTACGGGTGGTGAACGTGTTGCCGCAGGAGCAGGAGACCTGCGTCACGTGGTAGTCGGGGTGGATGTCGCGCTTCATCGCTGTCCTTTCGGGGTGCGGCCGCCGGGTCGCCTTCACGCATGGCGTGAACCGGAACCGCAAAATGGTCAGCTACCAGTGTGCCAGATCGTGTAACCATCCAAGGCCATCGGCCATTCCCGACGGGTCACCGTCCGAGGTAGGTGAGCACCGCGAGCACGCGCCGGTGGTCCTCCGGGGCGGGGCCGAGGGCGAGCTTGGTGAAGATGCCGGAGACGTGCTTCTCCACGGCGCCCTCGGTGACGACCAGGCGGGCGGCGATGGCGGTGTTGGAGCGGCCCTCGGCCATCAGGGCCAGCACCTCGCGCTCGCGGGGCGACAGCGAGTCGAGCGGCGTGCCCCGGCGCTGGCGGCTGAGGAGCTGCACGACCACCTCGGGGTCGATGACGGTGCCGCCGGCGGCGACCTGCCGTACCGCGTCGAGGAACTCGGCGACGTCCGCCACCCGCTCCTTCAGCAGGTAGCCGACAGCGGGGCCGATGAGGTCGCCCGCGTAGCGCTCCTCGACGTACTGCGACAGCACCAGGATCGGGAAGCCGGGCCGGGCCGCGCGGACCCGCAGCGCCGCCCGCAGGCCCTCGTCGGTGTGCGTGGGCGGCATGCGCACGTCGACGATCGCCAGGTCCGGCTCGTGCTCGGCCACGGCGGCCACGAGCGCGGGCCCGTCGCCGACGGCCGCGACGGTCTCGACGCCCCCGTCCGCCAGCAGCCGGGCCAGCCCCGCACGCAGCAGTACGGAGTCCTCGGCGATGACGACGCGCATGCCCTTTCGCTACCACTCGCACGGCAGCTCTGCGCGGACGACCGTGGGCCCGCCCACGGGGCTGTGCACGACCAGCACGCCGTCGATGGTGGCCGCCCGGTCCGCCAGCCCCGCCAGGCCGCCTCCAGGGACGACGACGGCCCCGCCGATGCCGTCGTCCCACACGTCCACGACCACGCCGCGCCCGTCCCTGATCACGGTGACGGACGCCTCGGTGGCGCCGGAGTGCTTGGCCAGGTTCGTCAGCGACTCGGCCACGATGAAGTACGCGATGCTCTCCACGGCGGGCGGCGGCCGCTCGTCCAGCTCGACCGACACGTCCACCCTGATGGGCGCCCGCGCGGCCAGCCCCGACAGGGCCGCGTCGAGCCCGCGGTCGCTGAGTATCGCCGGGTGGATGCCCCTGGCCAGGTCGCGCAGCTCGGCGATGGCCGCCTTGGTGCCCGCGTGGGCCTGCGCGATGAGCTCCCTGACCGTCTCGGGGTCGCTGTCGAACTTCGACTGCGCCCGCCCCAGGTCCACCGCCACCGACAGCAGCCGCTGCTGGGCGCCGTCGTGCAGGTCGCGCTCGATCCTGCGCCGCTCGGCCTCCGCCGCGTCGATGCCGCGGGCCCTGCTGGCCCGCAGCCGCTCCTCCTCACCGCCGCCGAGCAGCACGGTGGCCAGCGTCCCGTGCAGCCACGCCATGCCCCTCGTCTGGTACGCGCTCAGCACCAGCGCCACCGCGCCGCAGCAACCGGCTATCCAGGAGGTCGTCCAGTCCTCGGCGTAGAAACCGCTGCCGCCGGACGCCTCCTGCAGCCCGTACAGGACGGGGGCCAGCAGCAGCCCGGACGTGCCCATCCACATCGCGGCCGAGAACACCGCCTCGATGGCCCCGAGCGGCAGCAGGACGAGCAGATAGCCCAGGTCCCGCCAGGTCGCCGGGTCCTTCAGCAGCCACCGCAGGTGCGCGCCCAGCCCGCGTTCGGGACGCGGCCGGTACGGGTCGGCCAGCCGGATCCCGAACGCCAGCCGCAGCACCCGCCGCTCCAGCCGGGCGCCGCCCCGCCACAGCAGCACGGTCGCGAACGCCAGCGGCACGCCGACCCAGAACAGCGCCAGCACGAGCGAGGCGGAGACCGTGACGGCCAGCACGAAGTACCACGCCAGCCCGACCACCCCGCTGACCAGCAGGTACGGCACCGCCCGCCACGTCATCGGGTCCACCAGCACGCCGAGCGGCCCCATCGGCCCCAACGGCACGCGATCCTTCAACGCCACCGTCCGCATGACGACAGCGTCCCCTGGCGGCGGCGCGGCGGGAATACGGCAGGCAACCGTCCGGGGGGTGGGGCTAGCTCCACCCCCCGGCACGCGAAAGGGGGCGGCAGGAGAACCTGCCACCCCCTTGAGCGCGGACGCTAGTCGCGGTCGTTGCTCACCGTGGTCTTCTGGACCTGGAGGAGGAACTCCGCGTTGGACTTCGTCTCCTTCATCTTCTCCAGAAGCAGCTCCAGCGCCTGCTGCATGTCGAGCGCGTGCAGGACGCGCCGCAGCTTCCAGACGATCTGCAGCTCTTCCTTGGCCATGAGGATCTCTTCCTTACGGGTGCTGGACGCGTCGACGTCCACCGCGGGGAAGATGCGCTTGTCGGCCAGGGAGCGGTTGAGCTTGAGCTCCATGTTGCCGGTGCCCTTGAACTCCTCGAAGATGACCTCGTCCATCTTCGACCCGGTCTCGACCAGAGCCGTGGCGAGGATCGTCAGCGAGCCGCCGTTCTCGATGTTGCGGGCGGCGCCGAAGAAGCGCTTGGGCGGGTAGAGCGCCGTGGAGTCGACACCACCCGACAGGATGCGCCCGGACGCCGGCGCGGCCAGGTTGTAGGCGCGGCCGAGACGGGTGATCGAGTCGAGCAGCACGACCACGTCGTGGCCCAGCTCCACCAGGCGCTTGGCGCGCTCGATGGCGAGCTCGGCGACCGTGGTGTGGTCTTCGGCGGGACGGTCGAAGGTCGAGTGGATGACCTCGCCCTTGACCGACCGCTGCATGTCGGTGACCTCTTCGGGCCGCTCGTCCACGAGCACGACCATGAGGTGGCACTCGGGGTTGTTGCGGGTGAGCGCGTTGGCGATGGCCTGCAGCACCATCGTCTTGCCGGCCTTGGGCGGGGAGACGATGAGGCCGCGCTGGCCCTTGCCGATCGGCGAGACGAGGTCGATGATCCGCGTGGTGAGGATGTTCGGCTCGGTCTCGAGGCGCAGGCGCTCCTGCGGGTAGAGCGGCGTCAGCTTGTTGAAGTCGGGCCGGTTGCGGGCCTGCTCCGGGTCCATGCCGTTGACGGTGTCGAGGCGGACCAGGGCGTTGAACTTCTCGCGGCGCTCGCCCTCGCGCGGCTGCCGGACGGCGCCGGTGATGACGTCGCCCTTGCGCAGGCCGTTGCGGCGGATCTGGGCGAGCGAGACGTAGACGTCGTTGCTGCCCGGCAGGTAGCCGCTGGTCCTGACGAAGGCGTAGTTGTCGAGGATGTCGAGGATGCCGGCGATCGGGATGAGCACGTCGTCGTCGCCGATGACCGGCTCGCCCGCCTCGAAACGCTCGCGGCCGCGGCCGCGGTTGCGCTCCCTGAAGCGGCCCCTGCGGCTGCGCCCGCCGCGGTCGTCGTCGTCGCCGCCCCGCTGGTCGCCGCGCTGGTCGGCGCGGCTGCCGGAGTCGGCGGCGATGCGGTCGCGCTCGCCGCGGCCGCCATCGCGAGAACCGTCACGACCGTCACGGCCGTCGCGGGAACCGTCGCGGACGCCGTCACGACCCCCGTCGCGGCTGCTCTCGGCGCGGCCGCCCTCACCGCGGTCGCCGCCACGGTCACTCGTGCGGTCGCCGCCACGGTCGCTGCCACGGTCACTCGTGCGGTCGCCGCGCTCGCGGCGCTCGCCGCGGCTGCGGCGCTCGCGCCGGCTCTCGCCGCGCTCGGAGCGCGACTCGCCCTGCTGCGTCTCCGACGGCGGGCCCTGCTGCTCCACGACGGTCTCCGCCGGAGCGGCGGCGACCGGCTCGGGCGCGGCGGCCACGGGCGGCGCGGAGGCCACGTCGGCCGGCTGCGGAGCGGTCTCCTCAGCGGGCTTGTCGGCGGTCTTGGTGCGGGAACGTTCCCTGCGCGTACGGGTGGGCCGCTCGGCCGCGGGCGCCGCCTCCGCCGTCGGGGCGGGCGACTCGGTCACGGCCGTGGCCGTCGGTGCGCCGTCTCCGGAACCGCCACCCTGCTTCTCCTGGATGGCCGCGATGAGCTGGCTCTTCCGCATGCGCCCGGTCCCGCTGATGCCCAGCTCAGCTGCCATCTTCTGCAGCTCGGGCAGCACCTTGGCGGACAGGCCGGTGCCGGAGCGACGCGCACGCGGCTTGGCCGCTGCGCGGGTGGGGGTGTCGCCGGACGCCGGCTCAGCGCCTGATGCGTCGGAGAGGAGTTCGGTGGTGTCGCTCAACTAAAAGGTCCTTCCCAGGGGTCGGGCGCCGGATTTGTTCTTCCGGGCGTCCCGGAGGTGCTTGCGATCCGGCGGGACAGACCGGGTCGGGGTGCACTTTGCGATCTTCGGCTGTCGATGGAGACGGCCGCCACTCTTGGGGAGGGGTTCTTCCACGCCGCCGATGGCCCTTGGCGCGTGGCTGACACCCCCCAGATTGCTGTCGCCAACCAGATGTCGATGTGATTCGAACGCGCAGATCCCCGTCGTCGCCACCTCACGTCGAGCCAACCGGGTGTGGGCCAACCGGAGGCAACGGATTCCGGGGAGACAGCCGCGCTGCTTCCGCCTCGCGACGTGAAGCATGATGCAGCGATGTGTGGCTGACAAGCACGCACCCACCAAGGGGGCATCTGGTGCGGCTATCAGCCTAACATCACCAGCGCACACGGCTATTCCCTGAAGGTCTAAAGAGGCATCAGCGTGTCTCGGGGAACTGAACGTTCGCACCAACCGGGTCGACGTCCATTAGCTGGATGTGCCAGTCATTACCCACTTCTGGCGCGATCAAATCCTGCGTATCCGAGGTCGAAAACGCAAGAACCGTGGGACCCGCTCCCGAAACGACCGCGGGCACGCCCACTGCACGGAGACGTTCTACCAGATCCGCGCTGGCCCGCATCGCAGGCGCGCGGTAGTGCTGGTGGAGGCGGTCTTCGGTGGCGGCGAGCAGGAGCCCTCGCTCCGGCCGCTGGGTCAGCGCGGCGATCAGCAACGCGGCCCTGCCGGCGTTGAAGGAGGCGTCCTTGTGGGGCACGTCCTTCGGCAGCAGCCCCCGGGCGGCCTCCGTGGACAGCCGGGTCGAAGGGACCAGGGCGACCGGACGGATGCGCTGGTCGGGAGCCAGTTTCACCATATGCGGCAGCCCGTCGTGGTCGGACCACGAAACGGTCAGCCCGCCCGCCAGGCAGGGGGCGACGTTGTCGGGATGCCCTTCCATCTCGGTGGCCAGCGCGTAGACGTCGTCGTCCGAAAGTCCTTCGGAAAGCTCGCCGGCCAGTTCGCTCTCGGCCAAAGCGCGCGCGGCGAGAATGCCCGCGCACACGGCCGCCGACGACGATCCCAGCCCCCGTGCGTGCGGGATGCGGTTGAGGCAGTGCAGGCGTATGCCTTCCGGCTGGGGAACTTTCATGCGGTCGAACGCCATGCGCATGGCCTTGACGACCAGGTGCCCCTCGCCGGTGTCCACCTCCCCCGCGCCCTCGCCCTCCACGGTGACGTGGACGCCGCGCTCCCCGGTGAGCGTGGCGCGCACCTCGTCGTGGAGGCTCAGCGCGAGCCCGAGCGCGTCGAAACCCGGCCCCAGGTTCGCCGACGTCGCGGGCACGCGAATGTCAACCGTCGTCATTCGTTCACTTTTCCCTCGTCACTCCCCGTCAGGCGAGGTTGAGCGCCGCCGCGGCGGCGTGGACGTCGATGGGGATGACCACCGGCGCCGGTGCCCCCGAAATGGCCCAGTCAGGGTCCTTCAGACCGTTGCCCGTGACCGTGCAGACGATGCGCTGCCCCGCCTCCACCATGCCCTGCGCGTGCGCCTGCAGCAAGCCCGCGACGCTGGCGGCCGACGCCAGCTCCACGAACACGCCCTCTTCCTGCGCGAGCAGCTTGTACGCGGCCGCGATCTGCCGGTCGGTCACCGCCTGGATCACGCCGCCGGAGTCGTCGCGGGCCGCGGTGGCCAGCGACCAGGAGGCGGGGTTGCCGATGCGGATGGCGGTGGCGATCGTGTGCGGGTGGGCGACCGGCGCTCCCCCGACGATCGGCGCCGCGCCGCTGGCCTGGAAGCCGAACATGCGCGGCCGCTTCGTCGACACGCCGTCCTCGGCGTACTCCTGGTAACCCATCCAGTACGCCGAGATGTTGCCGGCGTTGCCCACCGGGATGCAGTGGATGTCGGGCGCGTCGCCGAGCGCGTCGACGATCTCGAACGCCGCCGTCTTCTGCCCCTGCAGCCGGAACGGGTTGACGGAGTTGACCAGCGCGATCGGATAGCTGGACGACAGCTTGCGCGTCATCTCCAGGCAGTCGTCGAACGACCCCTCGACCTGCAGCAGCGTGGCACCGTGAACGAGCGCCTGGGCCAGCTTGCCCATGGCGATCTTCCCCCGCGGCACCAGCACGGCGCAGGTCAGCCCCGCGCGGACGGCGTAGGCGGCGGCCGACGCCGACGTGTTGCCGGTGGAGGCGCAGATGACCGCCTTGGCCCCCTCTTCGACCGCCTTGCTGATGGCCATCGTCATCCCGCGGTCCTTGAAGCTGCCCGTCGGGTTGGCCCCCTCGACCTTCAGGTAGACGTCACACCCCGTGAGGGCCGAGACGCGGTGCGCGGGCACCAGCGGCGTGCCGCCCTCGAGCAGCGTGATGACCGGCGTCTTCGCGGTGACCGGAAGACGCTCGCGGTACTCCTCGATGAGGCCACGCCACGACCTGCTCATTGATGACTCCCTACCTGCGCTGTTGGGCACCGAGTGTACGGGGTGCGCGGACCAGGCGCGGAGCCGCGTCCACGGGTCGGACTCGTCCATTGGACAGGGGCACTATTCAGGAAATGCTCAGCATCTCCCGATAAGGTCTCGGCAGGGGGTCATGACCATGAACGCGCGTCCTGCTCTGAGGCAGAACGACTATTCACCAGTGGCGGCACCGCGGCTCGGCGCCTGGTCACCCGCCCTTTCCGTGAGCGTGGTGATACCCGCGCACGGCGGGCAGGACAAGCTCGACCTGACGCTCGCCGCGCTGGCCGCGCAGACGTACCCGGCGCACCTCATGGAGGTCCTGGTCGTCGACGACGGCAGCCGGCCGCCGATCCGGCTGCCGGAGATCCGCCCGGCCGGCACCCGCCTCATCCGGGTCGAGGACGGCTGGGGCATCTCCAACGCCGTCAACACCGGCGCGAAGGCCGCCGACGGCGAGATCATCCAGCGGCTCGACTCCGACATGGTGGCCTGCCGCGAGCACATCGAGGCGCTGGCCCGCTGGCACCACGTGACCGACTACCTGGTCACGATCGGGATGAAGAAGTTCGTCGAGCCGCCGCACGTCACCCCCGAGCAGGTCTTCCGGGCGGGACACCTGGGAGAGCTGTTCGACCTCGACACCGCCGTGCCGAGCTCGACCGAGGCGACGATCGCCAAGACGGACGGGCTGCGCAAGAGCCGCAACCCGTACCACGTGTGCACGGGCCCGACCTTCGCCCTTCCCAGGGAGGTCTTCCACGCCGTGGGCGGGCTCGACCCGTCCGTGATCCGCGGCGAGGACACCGAGTTCTCCTACCGGCTGGCCATGCACGGGGTCGTCTTCGTGCCCGACATGGAGGCCCAGGCCGTGCACCTGGGGCTGCCGTCTCAGCACCGCGACCGGGAGCGGGCGGTGCGGGCCGTCGAGCCGTACCTGGCGCACCGGATCCCGCTGCGCCGGGACCTGCGCAAGGACCGGGGGCGACGGTGGCTGGTCCCGTACGTGGAGATCGTGCTCGACGTGACCGACACCAGCGAGTCGGTGGTGCGGCAGGCGGTGGCGGCGGCGCTGGATGGCAAGCTGCAGGACGTCGTGGTCACGCTCGTCGGGCCGTGGTCGCGGCTCTCACCCGAGCGGTTCGGCCTGTCCGACCCGTGCTTCGAGCTGCGGCTCATGCGCGACCTGTTCGGCAACGACGAGCGCATCCGCCTGATCGACGAGGCCGCCCCGACGCCCGCGCCGACCCCGTTCCGCTACCGGGGGCCGGTGGACGTGCCGCTGCACCGGGCCACGCTGGAGCGCATGATCGAGTCCGTCCAGAAGGACCTGACCGGCGTCCTGATCGTGGATCTGCCGGACGGGCGCACGGCGCGGCTCGAACGCACCTCGGCCCTGGGGCGGGCCTGCCTGCTCACCTCGCCCGGCGACGACCTCGACGAGGTCGTCGCGGCCACGCACGGCATCCGGCACGAGCCGCCGGACCGGTTCTGGCCCGCGCCCACGCAGCCCGAGCCGGTCACCATCCCCGCTCCACCACCCGCCGCGCCGGTGCCCCTGGCGGTAGAGCCCGCGGAGACATCGCTCCTGCGCCGCCTGAAGTCGGCCCTCCGCCCCAACTGACACCCCTGCCCCCCGGCTCACGGCCCTGCACCACCTGAAGCCGCCCCCGCCGCTCGCACCCACAGGGAGTGCGGGGCGGGGAGTTGTGTGCGCGGGGGCGTGCTCTCGCTCGGCGTGCACGCTCGCGGGCGGCGCGCCTGTCCCCCACCGCCGCGGGCCGACGGCGGACCAGCCGCCCAGACGCGCTCGCGGGTCGGCCGCGCAGGCGCGCAGGCGCGCTCGCGGGTCGCCTGCGCGGGCGGGCGCGGGTCAGCCGCGCAGGCGTTTGCGCAGGGCGCGTTTCATGGTGGTCGAGACCAGGGTGCGCAGGCCCTGCTGGGCTCGGTTGGCGGCGGCGAGCTGGCGGCGGAGGGCGCCGACCTCGCGGCGCAGCTCCACGGTGGACTTGCGCCACCGCGCGGCCTCCTCGCGCCACTTGGTGACCTGCGCCCGCAACCGTTCGGCCTCCTTGGCCAGCCGGGCGGCCTCCTCCTGCGCCTCCATCCGTGCCCGGTACGCACCCCGCCGCCCCTGCGGGACCCCGGGCTCGGTGGTGAAGCCGTAGGTCTCGCCCTCGACCCACGTGACGCCGGACACCTCGTCCACCACGTCGTCCAGGTCCTCGCCGGGGTCGGCGACGATGCGGGCCCTGGCGAAGGCGGAGGCGCGTTCGAGCCGGGCCGACACCACGCCCTCGGCGTCGGATTCGTGGAGGAGGACGTTGACGAGGCCGAGCCCGTCGTCGCGGGCCAGGTCGAGCAGCCGGGCGAGGGTGTCCTCGCCGGGGGCCCAGCCGGCGGGCAGGTGGAGCACGAAGGGGACGGCGGGGTCCACGTCGGCGGTCTCGGCCAGGCGGACCCGGCCCTCGTGCCGGTAGTGGCCGTGGACGAGCACCAGCTCCAGGTTCGGGTCGCGGAGCGGGGCGCGGGGGTCGCGGTCGAGCGTGGCCCAGGGGCCGGTGAGCAGCACCGACACGTCGGGCACGGTGCCGGCGAGCACGGCGTCCACGGTCGTGCGCACGGCGTCGTAGCCGCGCGTGCCGTCCACGACGACGGTGACGTACGGGACCTTCCACTGCCGCCCGGGATGCCCCCTGAGCCAGCGGTAGGCCGGGATGCGGTCGGCGACGAACGCGTGGCTGACCCGGTCGATGGGCTGCTTGTCGCGCATGCGCATCGTCGGCCCGAGGTGGTAGGCGCGGGCGGCGGGCTCGGGGACGAAGACGGCGCCCGCCTGCGCGAGCCGGTAGCCCATCTCGGTGTCCTGGCCGAGGATCAGCTCCTCGTCCATGGGCCCGGCGGCCTCGACGAGCCGGGCGCTGACCGAGGTGGCGCCGCCGACGTGCAGGCTGAAGGGCCGCTGCGGGTTGTCGGTGAGGCCGCCGGTGCGCTCGACCAGGTCGACGATCCAGGTGTGCGGCTCGGCCGGCTCGAAGTGTTTCTCCAGGTCGTCGGGCAGCTCGTCGGGCAGCTCGGCGGTGGTGAAGCGCAGGTAGCCGGTGACGACGAGGTACGGGGCGGCGTGGTGCCAGCGCATGTGGGCCTCGATCGCGCCGGGGGTGAGCACCACGTCGGAGTCGAGCCAGTGGATGACGTCGCCGGTGGCCCGCGCCAGGCCGGCGTTGCGGGCGGCGGCGCGGCCCGGCCGCTCGCAGCGAACAAGCTTGGCGGAGGTGCCGCCGGGCAGCCGCAGCGGCGGGGTGCTGCCGTTGTCGACGACGATGATCTCGGTCAGCTCCGCCGGGTACGTCTGCCTGGCCAGCGCCGCGAGCACCAGGTCGAGCTTGTCCTGCCCGCCGTAGGCGGGGATGACGACGCTGACCGTGAGCCGGGGCGTGAGGTGGTCGTCGGGGGCGAGCACCCGGTAGTCGTTCCCGCGCACCCTGCCGCGTACGGTCATGCGGCTTCCATCAGCAGGCTCGGGCGGAAGCCGCGCCACTGGTTCACGGCCACCTTGAGGAAGTGGGCCAGCGGGAGCTGCCAGGTGTGGTCGGCGCTGAGCCCGCGGCGCAGGACGTATCCGAGCCCGTGCGTCCGGTAGACGCGCGCGCCCGCCTTTTGCGCCGCCTTCAAGAATTCGAGATCTACCGCTCGCGGCAATCCAGGAAATCCGCCTATTTCCTGAAATTTGGCTCTCGATACCATGATCGTGCCACCGGCTACATGATCGGCCCAGACCTCGCTCGGATAACTCGCCCCGCTCGCGAACGTCGTCCGCCGCACCGTCGCCTTCAACGGCTCCAGGTAGAAGAACTCGGCCGTGGTGCCCACCACGTCGGCCGCGCTGTACGACATCGCCATGAACAGGTCGGCCAGATGGCGGGGGCCGTACCAGTCGTCGTCATCCCATTTCGCCAGATAGTCGCCGCTCGCCAGGGCCGCGGCCCGGTTCAGCACCTCGCCGAACGGCACGGCCGCGTCGGCCTCGGCCCATCGCACGGGCAGCGAGCAGGAGGCGACCGCCTCGCGTACCTGCTCGTGCCACACCCCGTGCAGGCCGAGCAGCACCTCCGCGCGGACGTCCCGCTGGCGCTCCATCTGGGCGAGGGCCTGGCCGACGAGGGCGGGCCGCTTGGTCGCCATGATGATGCTCACGTGCGGGGCGGTGACGGGGTGGGCGAGGCGGCGCAGCCGTACGCTGTGCTCCTCCCGGCGCAGGTCGGCCAGCGAGCGCGTGGTGCCGTCGGCGGCGTGGCCGAGCCAGTCGCGGTCGGTGAGCAGGGCGGCGAGGTCGTCCGGCACCCACGGCGGCGCGTGATCGGCCGTCAGCGGCACCCCGGCGGCGGCGGGCGCCATCAGCCCGTCGAGCGGCACCGGCCGGTCCGGCCACTCGATCTCCAGGCCCCGCAGCGGGCGCAGCGCGGCCACGTCGAGCGGCTGGCCGTCCACGGCCCAGCCGGTGTCGGCCCAATGCAGGCGGGCCAGCCCCTTCTCCGGCGTACGCGTGAAGCCGCAAGGGGTGACGGACATGGGTGATCCTGCTCCTTGACCGTTTCGAGAGGTGATCGGCGCCTACCTTACGCCCGTTTTACTGGCGAGTAGACGCGCATGCCAGATTCGGCAGGAGAGGTGATGCAGGTCCTGAGGCTGATGATTGGCTGGGAACCTTTGAGAACTTATGGCACGGTGGTGTCCCATGTTGATTAAGGTGTCAATACTCCCCTGATGTCCGTGAAGCCTCCGATGTCCTGCATGTTGTGACCCACGAAAGGTAAGCGCGGATGCTCTCGCCCCGCCGACTGGCGACGACCGCCGCACCCCTCGCAGCGCTGGCCCTCGGCGTGCTGGCGCTTCTCGTACTCGCCGACCTGATCACGCTCGGCGCCGCCGCGGCCGCCACGGCGTTCATGATCTCGCTGGCCGCGCTCGCCCTGCTCCTCCTCACCGTGCGCCGCATCGACGGCAAGGCGCACCGCATCGACCTGCGGATCAAGAAGCACGAGGCCGAGCTGGCCAGGACCACCGCCGCGCTGAAGACCATCGAGACCAGGCTCGACGTGCTCGTGCAGGCCGTCGAGGACTCCGCCGCGCGGCGCGCCGACGACCTCGGCGCCATCCTGGCCTCGCTCGGCGAGGACCGCGTCAACGCCATGGCCCGCGCCCGCGAGGTGGAGGAGCTGCGCGAGGAGGTCAGAGCACTGGCGAAGGGCCGCGTATGACCCGGATCAGGCACAACGACTACGGCGTGCTGCGCCCGCCCGAGCCCGGCACGTGGCGGCCCACGCTGAAGGTGTCGGTCGTCATCCCCGCCTACGCCTGCCAGGAAGCGCTCGACCGCACGGTGCCGGCGCTCGCCCGGCAGACGTACCCGGCCGAACTGGTCGAGGTGATCGTCGCCGACGACGGCAGCGAGCCGCCGCTGCACGTGCCCGGGGCGCGGGTCGTCCGGGTGGGCGACGGGTGGGGGCGCGGCGCGGCCCGGCAGGCCGGGCAGCTCGCGGCCGGCGGCGACGTGATCCACTGGCTGGACTCCGACATGATCCTCGCCGACGACCACATCGAGGCGCACATGCGCTGGCACCACCTCATCGACTACGCGGTGGTGATCGGCGAGACGAGGTTCGTGGACGCGCCGGGCGAGGAGGGCGTCCAGAGCGCGTACACCAAGAAGATCCTCGACTCCACCGACCGGCTCAGGAACGCGGGCAGCAGCCCCTACCTGCTGCACACCGGCGCCTCCACCTCCGTCCGCACGGACCTGCTGCGCGCGGCGGGCGGCGTGAACGCCGCCCTGAACATGGCCGAGGACACCGAGCTCGGCTACCGGCTGGCCCAGGCGGGCGCCGTCTTCATCCCCGACGCCGACGCCAGGGCCTGGCACCTCGGGCCCTCCACCGTGATGCTGCGCGAGAAGGAGGTGCACCGGCACAACTGGTCCTACCTGGGCGACCACCTGCCCGATCTGCGCTGGCTGCGCTCGCATCCGCGCCGCCACTGGCTGGTGCCGTACGTGCGGGTCGCGGTGAACGCCACCACGTACGAGGAGACGCGCGCCAGCGTGGACTCGGCGCTGGCCGGCACGCTCTCCGACGCGGCGGTCACCCTCGTCGGGCCCTGGGGCAAGCTGACCGGCGAGCGGCGCTCGAACCTCGACGACCCCCTCCTCGACCTGCGGCTCCTGCACAACCTGTACGCGCACGAGCCGCGCGTCGAGTTCACGGAGAGCGCACCCGGCTCGGCCGCGCCCGCGCCCTTCCTGCTCACGCTGCCCGCCGGATGGGTGCTGGGCGCCGGCACGCTCGCCGGGCTCGTCCGGCACGCCGAGCGCGACCTGCTCGGCCTGGTCAGCGTGGCGCTCGCGGAGGGCCCCGACGGGGTCGTGGCCGCCCGGCTGGAGCGCACGGCCGCGTTCGCGCGCGCCGCGCTCTTCCCCGGCGCGGCCGACGACCTGGTGGACGAGATGTTCGGGTCCGAGTGGGTCAGCGGCGCCGAGCACGGCATCGTGCCCGCCTCGGAGGCCGAGCCGCTGGGCGGGGATCCCGCCAAGTGGCGGGCGCTGGCCGGGGAGCGGCTGGCCGAGATCAGGAAGCTGAAGGCCGAGGTGGAGCGGCTGACCGCCGAGGTCGAACGGCTCAGTGAGGCACCCCGTGAGCCCGTCGAGCAGGAGCCGCGCGGGCCGCTGAACTCGATCATGCGGCATCTCAGGAGCGCCGGATGATCGAGCGGTTGCTGGCCGAGCTGCCCGATGCCCGGGTGTTCCTCGCCGGGATCGACGCCGGAGACCACGTGAGCGGCCGTGACGGCGCCGCGGACCGTCTCTTGGGCCGTGACGGCGCCGTGGACCGTCTCTCCGGCCGGGACGGGGTCGTGGACCTGGACCGGCACCTGCTGGAGCCGCCCGCCGAGCCCGAGCGCGTCCAGGACGTGCTCGTGCTCGCCAGGACGCCGGCCGACGTGCGCAGGGTCGCCACCCTGCACAAGCTGCTGCCGCAGGCCGAGCGGGTGGTCGTCGCCGTGCTCGACACGCCGCCCGCGCACCCCGCGCCCGTCCCCACGCCCACCCCCGCGCACCGGTGGCGGGCGCTCGCGGACCTGCGGGTGTACCAGCCGAAGAGCAGGGTCTGGGTGGTGGACGCGCGGTTCTCCGCCGCCACGCCCGCCGGACGTACGGTGACGGCCGTGGCCAGGGCGTTCGCCGGGCACCGCCTCGACGTGATCGCGGCCCCGGCGGCGGCGATCGCGGGCGTCGGCGCGGCCGACTGGCGGCCGGGCGATCCGAACGCGACGCCCGCCGAGGTGAGCGGGCCCGTCCCGGAGCGGGTGGGCGCCCCCGGCGGCGACGTGGTGCTGCGCACGATCACGGCGGACGCACTGACCCCCTCAGGTGACGCCGCCACGACCCCAAGGACCGGGGAGCGCGGCTGGGCCGGCGACGAGACGCCCGTCGAGCGGCCCGCGCTGGAGGCCGTGAGCTGGGAACGGCTCGGCCGGCCCGGCATGGCGGACTCCCCCCTCGCCGACCCCGACGTGCTCGCCGAGCCCTCCATGATCCCGCCCGTGGACGAACGGCTGGTCAACCCCCAGGGCTTCGTCACCACGCCGTCGCGCGGCACAGCGTCTCTGGAGGAGCGTGACGGTCGCTGGTCGGTGGTGCTGGACGGCAAGGTCGTCACCTCGTTCGCCGAGTCCGGCGGCGTCACCGACGCCGACGTGGCCAGGCTGCGCCAGATCAGGAGCGTCGAGGTGGACTGGCGGCACGCCCACAGCGGCCCGCTGGCCGCCGTGCGGGTGCTGGCCGGGCTGAGCGCCGCCGGGGTGCCGCTGGTGGCGCGGGCGGTGCCGCGCTGGGCGGGCGCGCTCGGCGACGAGCTCGTGAACCTGCTCACCCGCGCCCCCGACCTGTCGGACGACCTGCGGCGCGAGGAGCACAGCATCCGCCTGCGCCGCGCCGCGCTGCGTACCCACGGCGTGGCCGCCCGGTGGGAGCAGCTCGGCGCGCCCGCCCCCGCTCCCCCGCTCACGTCGGTGCTGCTGGCCACCCGCCGTACGGACATGGTGGCGTTCGCGCTCTGCCAGATCGCCCGCCAGCGCGGCGCCCCGCTGGAGGTGATCCTCGCCCTGCACGGCGTGCCCCAGGGGCATCCGGACGTGGCCGCCGCGATCGCCGCCTTCGACGGGCCGCTGACCGTCTTCGAGGCCGACCGGCGTGCCGTGTTCGGCGAGGTGCTGAACCTGGCCGCCGCCAGGGCCTCCGGGTCGTTCCTGCTCAAGATGGACGACGACGACTGGTACGGGCCGGACTTCCTCGCCGACCTGCTGCTCGCGCACTCCTACTCGGGGGCGCAGGTCGTCGGCACGGTGCCCGAGTTCGTCTACCTGTCCTCCATCGACGTCACCGTGCACCGGCAGCAGGTCACCGAGCAGATCACCAGCTTCGTGGCCGGCGGGACGATCCTCGTCGAGCGGTCGGCGTTCCAGGCGGTGGGCGGGTTCAGGCCGCTGCCGCGCTCGGTGGACACGCAGTTCCAGGAGGCGCTCCAGGCCGCCGGCGGGCAGATCTACCGCACGCACGGGCTCGGGTACATCCTGCGCAGAGGCCCCGCGGCCCACCACACCTGGCAGGAGCCCATCGGGACGTTCCTGCAGCGCAACCGGCGCCAGTGGCGCGGCTTCCGCCCCAACGCCCTGATGGCCCTCGACGGAAGCCCCCTCCCATGACCCCGCCGATTCCGCGCATCCCGCACAACGACTACGGCGTGCTGACCCCGCCCGCGCTCGGCGACTGGGAGCCCACCCTCACCGTCACCGTCGTCATCCCCGCCCACGACCGCCAGGAGACGCTGAACCTCACGCTCGCCGCCTTGTCGGCGCAGAGCTACCCCGAGCACCTGCTGGACGTCATCGTCGTGGACGACGGCAGCGCCACGCCGCTCCACCTGCCCGGCCTCGCCCCCGCCAGGACCAAGCTCATCTCCAGCCCGCCCGGCGGCTGGGGGCGGGCCTGGGCGGTGCAGGCGGGCATCGACACCGCGACGGGCGAGGTCGTGCTCGTGCTGGACGCCGACATGGTGCCGCACCGCCGCCACGTGGAGGCCCAGCTGCGCTGGCACCACCTCGCCCCGTACGTGGTGGCGCTGGGCTGGATCGACTTCACCGACGGCCCGCTCCCCACGCCCGAGCAGGTCGCCGACGCCCTCGCGGCGGGCACGGAGGAGCGGCTCTTCCCCCTGTCGCCGCACCGCCACGACTGGGCCGAGCAGATCATCCGCGACCACGACGGCCTGCGCACCGCACCCAGCTCCCTCGCGACCAGGATCCACGTGGGCGCCACGGTGTCGTACCCGGCGGCGCTGCTGCGCTCCGCCGGCGGCATGGACACGTCCCTGGTGCTGGCCGAGGACACCGAGCTGGGCTACCGGCTCACGCAGGCGGGCGCCGTGTACGTCCCCGACCCCGAATCGAGGGCCTGGCACGTCGGCCTGCCCACGGCCATGCGCGACCATCGCGCGCTGAAGCGGTACAACGACCCTTACGTCGCCGACCGCGTCCCGTACCGGCGCTACCTCCGTACGGACGCGGGCCGGCAGTGGCTGGTGCCCTACGTGGAGGTGACGGTCGAGGCGGCAGGTCCCTATGAGGACGTACGGGCCACGGTGGACACCCTTCTGGCCGGCTCGCTCCCCGACGTCCGGGTCACCGTCACCGGCCCCTGGGACCTGCTCACCCCCGGCCGCCGCTCCCCTCTCGCCGACCCGCATCTCGACCTGCGCCTCGTCCACGCCACCTTCGCCCACGACCCCCGCGTGCACTTCCACCAGCCCGCCACCGGCACCGCCCCGTTCCGCCTGCGGGTCCCGCCCGGCTGGGTCGTGGCGAAGGACACGGTGGAGCGCCTGGTGGCCCGCATGGAGGAGCACGACCTGGGCTCGCTCTGCGTCGCCCTGGAGGAGACGGAGGCAGGCGTCACGACCGCCCGCCTCGACCGCACCGCCGCCCTCTCCCGCGCCGCCCTGGTCGCCGCACCGGACGAGCACCTGGACGACCTCGTGGACGCCCTGTTCGGCCTGGAATGGGTGGACGGCGAAACGTGGGGCTTCAGCCGCCGCCCCGCCGTCTACCCGCCCCGCAGACGCCCGCCGTCGGAGCTGGCGGCGGCCACGGCCCGGCACGAGAAGGAGCTCGCCCTCTACCGCAAACGCGTGGCCGCCTTGAGAGCCGAGCTGGCCCAGACCCGCAGGGAGGCGGCCAAGAACGGCCGCGACGCGGCCCGCTGGCGCGAGAAGGCGGAGGCATGGCGTCGCGAGGCGGTACGGCTGACCAGGGAACGCAACCGCACGGTGCTCAGACGCGCCGTCCGCCGCGTCCGCAACCTCGCCTTCCCCACCGACTAGCCCTGCTCGTCGCCCTCCACCCGCATCACGCTGGCCACCGCACGGACGATGTCGAGCTCGCGCAGCCCCGCCATCGTCGCCGACAGGGCCGCGTCGGTGGCGCGGTGGGTGACGATGACGAGCTGGGCGTCGTCGCCGCGGCCCTCCTGGCGAACCGTCTGGATCGACACGTCGTGCTTGGCGAACAGCTCCGCCACCTGGGCCAGCACGCCGGGCTTGTCGGCGACGTCGAGGGCCACGTGGCAGCGGGTGACGGTCTCGCCCATCGGGTGCACGGCCAGGTCGGCGTACGTGGACTCCTCCGGGCCGCGGGTGCCCGCGAGGCGGTTGCGGCCGACGGCCACCAGGTCGCCGAGGACGGCCGAGGCGGTGGGGGCGCCGCCGGCGCCCTTGCCGTAGAACATGAGCTGGCCGGCCGACTCCGCCTCGACGAAGACCGCGTTGTACGCCTCGCGCACCCCCGCCAGCGGGTGGGAGCGCGGGATCATGGCCGGGTGCACGCGCACGCCGAAGGAGCGGCCGTCGTCGGAGCGGGCGCAGATGGCCAGCAGCTTGATGACGTAGCCCATGGCCTTGGCGGAGGCGACGTCGGTGGCGGTGATCTCGGTGATGCCCTCGCGGTGCACCTCGTCGGCGCGTACGCGGCTGTGGAAGGCGAGCCCGGCCAGGATGGCGGCCTTGGCGGCGGCGTCGAAGCCCTCGACGTCGGCGGTGGGGTCGGCCTCGGCGTAGCCGAGCGTCTGGGCCTCTTCGAGGGCGTCGGTGAAGGAGGCGCCCGTGGAGTCCATCTTGTCGAGGATGTAGTTGGTGGTGCCGTTGACGATGCCGAGCACGCGCTTGACGCGGTCGCCGGCCAGCGACTCGCGCAGGGGGCGCAGCAGCGGGATGGCGCCGGCCACGCTGGCCTCGAAGTAGAGGTCGCCGTTGCCGGTGCGGGCGGCCTCGTGCAGGGTGGAGCCGTCTTCGGCCAGCAGCGCCTTGTTGGCGGTGACCACCGACTTGCCCCTGGACAGGGCGGCGAGGATCAGCGAGCGGGCCGGCTCGATGCCGCCGATGACCTCGATGACGATGTCGATGTCGTCGCGGGTGACGAGCGCCTCGGCGTCGGTGGTGAGCAGGGCGGGGTCGACGTCGATGTCGCGCTTGCGGCCGAGGCGGCGCACGGCGACGCCCGCCAGCTCCAGCGGCGCGCCGACACGGGCGGCCAGGTCGTCGGCCTGCTCGTGCAGGAGCCTGATGACCTGGGAGCCGACGACCCCGCAGCCCAGCAGAGCCACTTTCAGCGGTTTCACAGCTGCCCCCTCAACAGGTCGTCTTCGGTCTCGCCCCGCACGATCACCCGCGAGGAGCCGCCGGAGACGGCGACGACGGCGGGCTTGGGCAGGTAGTTGTAGTTGCTGGCCAGCGAGCGGCAGTAGGCGCCGGTCGCGGACACGGCGATCAGGTCACCGGGGGCGAGGTCGGCGGGCAGGTGGAGGTCGCGCACGATGATGTCGCCGCTCTCGCAGTGCTTGCCGACCAGGCGGCTGAGCATGGGCTCGGCGTCGCTGGCGCGGCTGGCGAGCACGGCGGTGTACTCGGCGCCGTAGAGCGCGGTGCGCACGTTGTCGCTCATGCCGCCGTTGACGCTCACGTACGTGCGCAGCCCCTCGACGTCCTTGATCGTGCCGACCTCGTAGAGGGTGATGCCGCCGGGGCCGACGATGGTGCGGCCGGGCTCGACGGTCAGGCGGGGCACGGGCAGGCCGGCGTCGACGCACACCTTGGTGACGATCTCGCGCAGGCTGTCGGCCAGCTCCTTGATGTCGGGGGCCTCGTCGCCCTCGACGTAGGCGATGCCGTAGCCCCCGCCGAGGTCGAGCTCGGGCAGCACGACGCCGTGCTCGTCCTTGATCTGCACGAGCAGCGAGGTCAGGCGCCGCGCGGCGACCTCGAACCCGGCGGTGTCGACGATCTGGGAGCCGATGTGCGAGTGCAGCCCGACGAGCTCGAGCTGCGGCAGGGCGAGGATGCGGCGGACGGCCTCGGCCGCGGCCCCGGTGTTGAGCGACAGGCCGAACTTCTGGTCGTCGTGCGCGGTCGCGATGAACTCGTGGGTGTGGGCCTCGACGCCGGTGGTGACCCTGATCATCACCTTGGGCCGCTTGCCGTGCTGCTCGGCGAGGTAGCCGAGCCGGGCGATCTCGTCGAAGGAGTCGACCACGATGTGCCCGACGCCGGCCTCGAGCGCCTTGGTGAGCTCGGCGACGGACTTGTTGTTGCCGTGCATGGTGATGCGCTCGGCGGGGAAGCCGACGCTGAGCGCGACGGCGAGCTCGCCGCTGCTGGCGACGTCGAGGCCGAGGCCCTCGGCCTGGAGCCAGCGCACGATCTCCTTGCACAGGAACGCCTTGCCGGCGTAGTGGACTTCGGAGCCGGCGAACGCGGTGGCGTAGTCGCGCATGCGCGAGCGCACGTCGTCCTCGTCGATGACGTAGAGGGGCGTGCCGTGCTCGCGCGCGAGGTCGCGCACGTCCACGCCGCCGACCGTGAGCGTGCCATCGGTCCGGGTCGACGTTCGGGGCCAGATCGCGGGGTTGATCCGGTTGAGGTCGGCGGGCGGGAGCGGCGGGCGCTCCTGGGGCAGCATCTCAGCGTGCCGGTCCCCGGCAGGATGGGCGAATCGACTCACCCGATCGAGGCTATCGGAAGCGCAAGTACGCCATGACCCTGTGACCACGTATCGAGACGCGATCAAGCCCCAGAAGGGATATTTTTACGATTTTTCGCCGTTTAGCCGGATATTTTGTGCGACATCTCAGATCCGATCCGGCCCCGGCAGCACCTTCCGCACCGCGTCCGCCACCCGCACCCGCGCCGCGTGCACCGGCCCCGGCTCCTCGTCCCCCACCGGCACGGCGGGCGCCCGCTCGTGCGCGTCGTGATAGGCGAGCGCGAGCCGTAGCAGATAACCCTCCCACCCCGGCTCCCTGCTGACCAGCCGCCCGGGCAGCTCGGCCAGCACCCGCAGCACCCGCCGGTGCGGCGGGTCCGGCGGCGCCCCGCCGCCCGCCGGCACGCCCAGCCGCGCCGCCCACCGCAGCACGGCGCAGGCCCGCGCGTGCCCGTACCGCACGACGAAGCCGGGGTTGTCCCAGGTACGCGGGAAGTCCGGCCAGCCCGGCTCGAACGGCACCGGCGCGGGCTCCATGTCCAGGTACGGCTCGCTCAGCACGATCCGCAGGAACCCCTTCCCCCGGACCTCCACGGCCGCCACCCCGCCGAGCCCGCGCACCCGGGCGGCGAGCTCGTCAGGAGGCAGGCGGCGGCGCAGGGCGGCGGCCGAGACGTACACGACCTCGCGCTCCCACGTGCCCTCGGGCACGGGCGGCTCCCCCAGCACCCCGGCCAGCTCCCCCGGCGTCATGGGGACGACCCTAGAGCAGCGCGTGCGGCCCCGCCGAACCGTGCCCACAGACCTCAGATGAGCGCGTGCGGCTCCGCCGAACCGTACTCGACCAGGTGCGCCGCCCCCAGGAGCCAGCGGTCCTCGTCGCGCACCCGCACGTAGCCGAACCGGTCGGCCGAGAAGACCTTGATCCCGTCCGTGCGGCACTGCCGCATCAGGACCTCGTCCCAGCCCTCGGTGAGGTCGGCGAAGCCCAGCTCGCGCAGCGCGTTGCGGCGGGCCAGCAGGGTGCCGCCGGTGATCTCCGGCAGGTACGTGTACTCGGCCTCCGGCTGCTTGAGCAGCGTCGCCTGGGGCTTGCGCAGGTGGGCGTAGAAGGCGGCCTTGCCGACGATGTCGGCCGTGCTGAACAGGAACGCCCGCCGCAGGTCCGACAGGTAGTGGGGGCCGTAGACGTCACGCGGGTCCATGACCGCGACGAGGTCGGCCTCGCACAGGTCGATGCCCGCGTTCAGCATGGCGCCCTCGGTCATCGCCGCGTGCGGGCGGCGGTGGATGACCTCCACGTCCGGCAGCACGTCGCGGGCCCGCAGCTCGGCCTCGGGCGGGCCGATGACGATGAGCTGGTCGACCCCCGACTGCTTGGCGACCTGGGCCAGGGCGTGCTCCATCAGGTACGGGTCGAGCACGGGCAGCAGGACGGAGGTGTTCAGGGTCGGCCGGGCACTGGGCAGGCCGATGGCGTCGAGCAGCTCGTCGATGCGCTCGCTCATCGTGCCCATCGCGTACGCCCGCCGCAGCGCCACGTGCGCCCGCCGGTCGTCGGCCTCGGTGCCGATGGGCGTGCCGCAGGCGGCGATCTCGGCCAGCCGCCACTGCGGGGTGCCGGGCGGGCAGTCGGCGGCGGCGGGCCAGCGGTAGGAGGTCAGGACGTCGGGGTACGACAGGTGCTCCGGCAGGAGCTGGTCGAGCGTGAGCACCCGGTCGATGCGGCCCCCCGCCAGCGGCAGCGGGTTGTGCACGCGGGGCTGCACGCCGAACTGGAGCCGGGGCCAGGCCACGGTCAGGTCGGCGGTGAAGCGGTGCTCGAACAGCTCGGCCGCCGCCGCGTACGCCGACACGTCGCCCTTGGTGTGCCAGAACACGGTGCGGATGCCGCGCTCGGCGCACCAGGCCAGCAGCGCCTTGAGGCCCTCGCCCGGCTCGCCGGTGATCTCCTCGGCCCACGGGCCCTGCGTGACGGACTCGACGACCAGCAGGTGCGGCACCTCCAGCGGCAGCACCCGGGCGAAGTCGCGGGGCGTGAAGCCGGTCGTCTGCCGCCACTCGTAGCGCAGCAGCGCCTCGGCGTGCGGGTCGGCGATCACGGCGGCCGTCAGGTGCGGGCGGGTGTTGGGGCCGGTCGGCACGCGGAACGGCTTGAGCTTGAACGAGGCGCCGTTGAGCGTCCTGGTGTTGCTGGTGGCCTGGAAGGCGGCTCCCGGGCGCTCGTCCTTGGGCTTGGCGGTGCCGGCGATCAGCTTGCGCTTGGGGGCGGTGGGGCGCTTGACGGGCTTGGCGGCGCCCTTGAGGCCCCTGGCGAGGCGGACCGGGTTGCTCTTGCCGCTCTTGATGGCGTCGCCGAGGCGGCTCCAGCGCGCGACCTTCATCGACGAGAGCTTCCACTGCGCCACCTCGGCCTGGAAGCGCTGCTCGGCCAGCTCCCTGCGCAGCTTGTCGGAGGTGGCCTGCTCGGCGGCGAGCAGCCGCTCGGTCTCGCTGAGCTGCTCGGCCAGCGCCTTGGCCGCCTCGGCGCTCTCCTGCGCCGCGGCCAGCTCGGCCTGGGCGGCGTCCAGCAGCCTGGCCAGCTCGGCGGCCCGCTCGGCCTGCGCGATCGCATCACGCAACGCCCGACGCGTGCTCTCCAGCTCGATAGACACCAGCCCTCCTTCGTCGGTCCGGCGTCGAGACACTGCGTCTCATGGTTTCCTCGCTACGCGAGCAAACCGGACCTCCGCTCTCGTAGCCCGCCAAAGGATACTCTTTGGCGAGAAGCGTCTCGAAGGGATTGAGATCCGGTGCAGTTCAACGTGCGGCCCTATGTCTGCGGCGCTCTAGGCCGGATCGACACCGCCGTCCTCGGCAAGCTGATGGCGGCGGGCCCCAAGGTGCGGCCCGCCCTCCAGTCGGGCGACGCGGCCCTGTTCAGCTCCACGCCGCTGCCGCCCTACCACCGCGCGGGCGACACGTACGCCTTCGCCTGGGGCGAGCGCGGCCCCAAGGCGGCCGAGGACGAGTGGATCACGGTCGCGGAGACGTACGAGACTCCGGGGCTGATCGGCGACGGGCGGAAGGTGACGTTGCACACGGGCGCGCTGGGCCTGGTGGACGTCTATTACGTGCGGCTGGGCGAGGCGGTCTACTTCTCGTCCCTGATCCAGCCGCTGCTCAGCCTCGTGCCCGTGCGGATCGACTGGTCGGCGTGGGCGTCGATACTCCAGGTGACGTTCCCGCTGGGCGAGGCGACGCCGTACACGGAGGTCAAGAGGCTGCCGGGGGCGAGCGCGCTGACGTTCGAGCACGGCCGGCTGGCGACCGAGCGGCGGCTGCCGCGCTGGCTGCGGACGGAGCCGTACGAGAAGTGGATCAGCCCTCAGGAGATCGTGGAGCTGCTGCACGGCGCCTACGAGGGGTACGCGGGGCGCGACCTGCTGGTGCCGGTCAGCGGCGGCTACGACTCGCGGCTGCTGGCGAGCGTGGCCGTGGCGGCCGGGTTCGACGTGGAGTCGTGGACGACGAGCCCCGACGACGGCACCGACACCGACATCGCCTTCGCCCGCGCGATCACGCGGGAGCTGGGCATCCCGCACCGGGTGATCACGCAGGATGCCGCCGACTATCCGGCCGACGCGATGGAGGTGGCGCGCCGGCTGGAGTACCTGACGCCGCACCACGCCTGGTACGCGCCCTTCGCCAAGGAGGTGCACGGCGCGGGCCGGATCCTGGTCGACGGGCTGGCGGGCGGGCCGCTGCTGAAGAACTTCATGGTCAGCGGGGCCGCGCTGGAGGCCACGACGCAGGCGGAGCGGTCGGCGGCCGTGCTGGCCTCGCTGTCGCTGGGGCAGCCGACGCAGCCATTCCTGTCGAAGAAGGCGGCGCAGTGGATGGAGGAGACGGTGCGCGAGCAGTTCGAGGCGGCGACCTCGATGCTGCACGGGCACCGGGCGGAGCTGCCGCTGTCGGTGCTGCACACGAGGACGGTGCGGGGCATCGCGCGCTCGGCGGTGAACCTGGTGGGCCCGGAGGCGTCGTTCGCGGCGCCGTTCATCCACCCGGACTTCTTCGACGCGGCGCTGTCGGTCGGCGTGGCGCGCAAGGACAAGGGCCGCTTCTACCGCGAGGTGCTGTACGCGGCCAATCCGCGGGTGGCCGCTCTGCCCTCGACGAACGTGATCAAGCAGCCGCTCCGGCGGGTGCCGCTGCGCTCGACGGCCGCTCCGGCGCGCGGCTATGCGCACCGGATGCTGGAGGTTTTGGTCAACCGGGTGCCGACCCTGCTGTCGGATGAGCTGCACGAGGTGGTGGCGGGCGGGCCCGACGCGCTGACCAGGTTCAACGGCTGGAACGATCGATTCTGGGTGCGCGGTCTGGTGCTGTTCGGCCTGTGGCTGAGCGACTTCGAGAACGACCTCTCCGACCTGGCCACACCTTTTTAGTGAACTCTGGGTAACAGGGCGATTACATCCCGATCTCGCGGGTATTACACGTCGCACAGCAGAAGCGGGTTCCGGAAAGCCAACGGGCTGGTAGTGTTCGGCCCGTAAGCGCCGCACAAACGGGCACCAGATCACAAATCCGGTCCCGTTCGAGGGCAGTGGAGTTCGCAGGGATGACGACTCCACGCGGCGCGGTCACCAGATAACAACGCCGGGGCAACCGGTGACTTCGTCCTGCCCACATCTCTTCCTGTGAGCGACATCATGATCAACGCATCCCCATTGCCGGAGCCGATCTCCGAGGCCTTCGTCTCGGAGGACCCAGCCTGGTACAAGCGGGCGGTGTTCTACGAGGTTCTCGTCCGGGGGTTCAAGGACTCCAACGGCGACGGCACCGGCGACCTGCGCGGCCTCATCGAGAAGCTGGGCTATCTCGAGTGGCTGGGCGTGGACTGCCTGTGGCTGCTGCCCTTGTACGAGTCGCCGCTGCGCGACGGCGGATACGACATCTCGGACTACATGAAGATCCTCCCTGACTTCGGGGACCTGGGGGACTTCGTGGCGCTGATCGAGAAGGCCCATGAGAAGGGCCTGCGGATCATCACCGACCTCGTGATGAACCACACCAGTGACCGGCACCCCTGGTTCCAGGCGTCCCGTCACGACCCCGAGGGGCCGTACGGCGACTTCTACGTGTGGTCCGACCATCCCGGCGGCTACCCCGACGCGCCGATCATCTTCATCGGCGCCGAGGAGTCCAACTGGACCTACGACCCGGTGCGCAAGCAGTACTACTGGCACCGCTTCTTCCACCACCAGCCGGACCTGAACTATGACAACCCGGCGGTGCAGGAGGCCATGCTGGAGGTGCTGCGCTTCTGGCTGGACCTCGGCATCGACGGCTTCCGCCTCGACGCGGTGCCGTACCTGTTCGAGCGCGAGGGCACCGCGTGCGCCGGGCTCCCCGAGACGCACGCGTACCTGAAGAAGATCCGCGCGGAGGTCGACCGCCTCTACCCCGACCGGGTGCTGCTGGCCGAGGCCAACGGCTGGCCCGAGGACGTGGTGGAGTACTTCGGCGACCCCACCACGGGCGGCGACGAATGCCACATGGCCTTCCACTTCCCGCTCATGCCGCGCATCTACATGGCGGTCAAGAAGGAGACCAGGGAGCCGATCTCCGAGATCATGTCCCGCACGCCCAAGCTGCCGGAGAACGCGCAGTGGGGCATCTTCCTGCGTAACCACGACGAGCTCACGCTCGAGACGGTGACCGAGGAAGAGCGCGACTACATGCACAAGGAGTACGCCAAGGACCCGCGCATGCGGGCCTACCTGGGCATCCGCCGCCGCCTGGCCCCGCTGCTCGACAACGACCGCGACCGGATCGAGCTGTTCACCGCGCTGCTGCTGTCGCTGCCGGGCTCGCCGATCATCTACTACGGCGACGAGATCGGCATGGGCGACAACATCTGGCTGGAGGACCGCGACTCGGTCCGCACGCCGATGCAGTGGAGCCCCGACCGCAACGCCGGGTTCTCCTCGGCCGACCCCGGCCGGCTCTACCTGCCCGCGGTCATGGACCCGATCTACGGCTACCAGGCGGTCAACGTGGAGGCCCAGCAGCGGCACGAGGGGTCGCTGCTGCACTTCACCCGCAAGATGCTGGAGATCCGCCGCCGGCACCCGGTGTTCGGCGTGGGCGCCTACACGGAGATGTGGTCGTCGAACCCGTCCGTGCTCACGTACGTGCGCGAGGACGGCGACGACATCATGCTGTGCGTCAACAACCTGTCGAAGTTCCCGCAGCCGGTGGAGCTGGACCTGCGGCGCTTCGAGGGCATGACGCCGGTCGAGGCCAGGGGCGGCGTGCCGTTCCCGCCGATCGGGGAGCTGCCCTACCTGCTCACCCTGCCGGGGCACGGCTTCTACTGGTTCGCGCTGAAGAAGCCCGAGGCCGACTTCAGCGAGAGGTGACCGGCACCTGGGCACGGGCCGCGCGGCGCGCCGGGATGAGCGCGACCGCGAGGGCCGTGCCCACGGCGACCAGCACCGCCACCACCAGCGTCAGGGGCGACGGCGCGCGGCCGATGCCCGCGCCGACGCCGCTGGTGTGGCCCTGCCAGTCGATGAGCCCGGTGACGACCGAGACCCCCGCCGCGGCGCCCACGCCGACGCCCAGCACGACGAGCAGCCCCGTGCCGGTCACGAGCGTGGCCATGACCTGGCGCGGGGTCAGCCCCATGGCCTTGAGCACGGCCAGGTCGAAGGCGTGGTCGCGCAGGCCCAGGGCGCTGGCGGTGAGCAGGTTGGCCAGGCCGATCAGGGCCAGCACGGCGATCAGCGCCACGATCACCACCCGGATGACCGACAGCCGGTCGGCCGGGTTGACCGCGGCCTGCACGTCGAGGCCCTCCTGGGAGCTGGCCAGCAGCCGGCCGCGCACCTCCTGCGGGTCCGCACCCGGCTTGAGCGCCAGCGCGTAGTACTCCGGCGGCACCGCGTCCTTGGCGGCCAGGCTGTCGAGCCCCACCGAGAGCACTTCGCCGTCCTGCTCGGGCTCGACGGTCCGGCCGACGATCCTGACGATCAGCGGGGTGCCGCCCACCGTGAGCCGCACCCGGTCGCCGATCTTGAGGCCGAGCAGGTCGAGCAACCCCTGCCCGGCGACCGCCTCGCCCTGGCGGGCGTACATGCGGCCCTCGGCCACGGGGAACGGGTAGGGGCTCGTGGAGCTGCCGATGGCGCGCACCCGCACCGAGCGGGCCTCGCCCGGCGCCAGCGCGTTCACGTCGGTGCCCGGGTAGACCTCGGCGACGTCCTTGTCCTGAGAGGCCAGGCGCTCGGCGACGGCCGGCTCCTCCTTGCCCGGCTTGACGTACAGGGCGGCGTGCTGGCCCACCTGCTCGGGGTGGGCCAGGAAGTTGTCGAGGGTGGCCCACACGCCGAGCCCGATCGTGATCATCATCATCGGCACGGCCAGCCCGAACGCCGTCAGGAACGCCGGGACCCGCCGCGTGAAGGCGTCGCGGGTGCCGAGGACGAGGGCGGGCGGCAGGCGGACGAGCAGGGCCAGGCGGGCCAGCCGGGACAGGTGGCCCCGGGGCGGCGCGGCGGGCGCGGCCGGGATCGGCGGCGTGCGGCCACCCCGCCAGGCGGGCACGCCGACGGCGGCCAGCACCGCCAGCGCCGTGCCCCCGACGATGGCCAGCACGGGCACGGGCGCCACGGAGGCGGCGCCGAGCATCGCCGCCATCACGCCCCAGCCGGCGAGCGTGCCGATGGCCACGCCGAGCAGGCCGAGCGCGCCGTGCTCGGCCAGGAGCAGCAGCGCGAGCTGGCCCCTGGTGAAGCCCATGGACTTGAGCGTGGCCAGGTCGCGGAGCTGGCCGAGCACCCGGCCGCCGGCGGCGTTGGCCAGCGCGAGCGCGGCGGCCACCAACCCGACCACGCCGAACAGCGCGAGCAGCGTGCCCAGCAGCCGGTTGTCCAGCTCCATGGCGGCCCTGACCTCGCGCCAGGTGTAGACGCGCTGCAGGCGGTCTTCGAGCAGCACGACCGCGCGTTGCGAGACGACCTGCGAGGCCTCGGGGTCGGCCAGGCGCAGCCCGGTGACCCACTCGCTGCGGCCCAGCATGGGCTCGACGCGGTCGAGCATGAGGGGCAGCACGTAGGCCAGGCCCGGCGTCCACTCGGGGTAGAAGCCCTGGTCGGCGGAGTCGGCGATGCCGCGCACGTACAGCGTGTGGCGCTCGCCGTTGATCGTGATGATGGTGAACGGCGCGCCGATGCGCAGCCCCAGCGAGCGGGCGAACGAGCGCTCGACCACCACCCCGTCGGGCTGCGACGGGTCGAGCCACCGGCCCTCGGCCACCACCGGGTGCGCCACCGCCGGCGGGGTGGCGGGCATGGCGCGCAGCGAGGCCGGCTCCTTCTTGCCGTTCTGGGCCACGGTGACGGGCGCGGAGCGGTAGGGGCCGGCGGTCTGCGTCACGCCGTCGATGCCGCCCAGCGGCACCTGGGGGCTGTCCTTGGTGTAGATCCAGACGTGGGCGCCGTCGGTCTGGGCCGACAGGCTGCGCCACGGGTTGGTGCTGTCTTCGAGGAGGGTGGCGGCGGTGATCAGCGCGGCCACGATGCCGGCCACGGCCAGCACGGTCAGCACCGCCTGCCCCGTCCTGGCCCGCAGGTCGGCCCTGATCCACCGGCCACCGGCCAGGAGCGTGCTCATCGGAGGTCGATCACCTCGCCGGCCGTCCGCGTGCGGCGGCGGGCGATGCGGCCGTCGTCCACGATCTCCCCGTCGAACAGCGACACCAGCCGGTCGGCCAGGCTCGCCACGCGGGCGTCGTGGGTGACCATGACGATGGTCTGGCCCTGCTTGTGCACCTCGCTCAGCAGGCGCAGCACGTCGCGCGTGTTGCGGCTGTCGAGGTTGCCGGTGGGCTCGTCGGCCAGCAGCAGGCTGGGCTCGTTGGCCAGCGCCCTGGCCAGCGCGACCCGCTGCTGCTCGCCGCCGGAGAGCTGGGCGGGCGCGGCGTCGGCCCGGTCGGTCAGGTTGAGTGCGGCCAGCAGGCTCTCGCGGCGCTCGCGGGCCACCTTGGGCGAGGCGCCGGCCAGCAGGGCGGGCAGCTCGACGTTGTCGCCCACCGTCATGTTGGCGACCAGGTTGAAGAACTGGAAGACGAAGCCGATCTTCTTGCGCCGCAGCAGCGCCCACGCGCTCTCGGAGAGCGTGTCGACGCGCTTGCCGTCGAGCCAGATCTCGCCGCTGGTGCGCGCGTCGAGGCCGCCCAGCATGTGGACGAGCGTGGACTTGCCCGAGCCCGACGGGCCCATGATCGCGACGAACTCCCCCGGCTCGACCTGGAGATCCACCCCGCGCACGGCGGGAACGGGCACCGCGCCATCCTGGTAGATTTTGACCAGATTGACCGTTTTCACAACCGGGCTCATGCCAGATCCTCCTGGCAGCGTTCGAGCCAGTCAAGATCTGCCTGCAGATGCAACATGGCCCCTTCGATGAGCAGCATCGCCACCCGATCGGTCGGCGCGGTGCTGCTGAGCAGGTCGTTCAGGTCGCTCATGAGCGAAAGATAGTGGCGGCGCTGCCGGCTGATCAGCGCCATCCGGTCGGCGATGCCGGTGAGCGGGGCGAGCACGAGCTTCATGAAGAACTCGTCGCGCACCCTCGGGCCCTCGGTCGGCTCGTCGACCCAGGCTTCGAGCGACTCGCGGCCCTTCGCGGTCAGATAGTAGACCTTCTTGTTGGGCCGGTTGGACTGCTCGACGTCGACCGCCCGCACCAGGCCGTCCTTCTCCAGCCGCCCCAGCGTCACGTAGATCTGCCCGATGTTGGGCGAGGGATAAGCGCTGCCGAAGGTCTGCTCGAGCGCCTGTTTCAGCTCGTAGCCGTGGGCAGGCTCTTTCGCCAGGAGCGCCAGCAGGTGAGGCCGCACCGCTCTCCCTCCTCGCTCTGTTACGTACGCGTTACAGAGCAATCCGTTGACCTACAGATTACCGCTGTGCATAACATGAATGCATCTACCTAACACGTATGTAAAAAGACCTGAACACGGAGGAAACAGGGTGTTTCGCCTGCTGCCGATGCTTCTGGCCGTGACCCTGGCGGCCGGCTGCTCGGCGGCGGGCGACGAGGGCGGCGGCGAGACGGGGACGGGCGGAACAGGCCCGATCACCTTCGCCACCGGACGCGACACCACGGCGTACCTGCAACCCCTGCTGGATCGCTGGAACCAGGCCCACCCGGCCGAGAAGGTGACGCTGCTGGAGCTGCCCGAGGCCGCCGACGAGCAACGCGCGCAGATCGCGGCCAACCTGCAGGCCCAGAGCAGCCGGTACGACGTGCTGGGGCTCGACGTCGTGTGGACTGCCGAATTCGCGGAGAACGGCTGGATCATCCCCCTGGAGCGCGGGTTGTTCCCGCTCGACAGGTTCCTGCCGCCCGTCGTGGAGACGGCCGTCTACAAGGACAAGCTCTGGGCCGTTCCGTACACGAGCAACGCCGGGCTGCTCTACTACCGGAAAGACCTGGTCAAGAAGCCGCCCAGGACGTGGGCCGAGCTTCGCGACCAATCACGCGAAATCACGAAAAAGCATGACATAGGAGGGTATGCGGGGCAGTTCCTGGCCTACGAGGGGCTCACGGTCAACTTCTCCGAGGCCGTGCAGTCGGCCGGCGGAGAGATCCTCAGCCGCGACGGCACCGAGGTGACCCTCGACCCGGCCAAGGGCGGGGTCGCACTCGACTTCCTGCTCCAGGGGCTGCGCGAGGGCTGGATCCCGCAGGAGTCGCTGAGCTACAAGGAGGAGGAGACGCGCCTGGCCTTCCAGGAGGGCAGGCTGGCCTTCGCCCGCAACTGGCCGCACGCGTACGGACCGGCCAGGGCCGAGCTGGGCGGCAAGCTGGGCGTGACCCGGCTGCCCGGGCTCGACGGCCCCGGCTCCAGCACGCTGGGCGGCGCCAACCTGGCCATCAGCGCCTTCTCCAAGCACCAGCACACCGCGCAGGAGTTCATCCGCTACTTCACGAGCCTGGAGAACGAGCGCCGGGTCCTCACCGAGGGCTCGTTCCCGCCCGTGTGGACCGAGCTCTACGACGACCCCGAGCTCATCAAGCGCTTCCCCTACCTGCCCGTGCTCAAGGAGAGCATCCTCGCCGCCCGCCCGCGGCCGGTGAGCGCGAACTACAACCAGCTGAGCCTGGTGATCGCCAGCTCGGTCGCCAAGGCGCTCGGCAACCCTTCCCCCGAGACCGCTGACGACGTCGCGGCCTCCATGAAGTCCGAACTCGAAGAGATCATCAGAACCCAGTGAGGCAGCCATGCGAAAAGGCAGAGCAGCAGCGATCCTGGCCGGGCTCGCGGTAGCCGTCGCCGCCTGCGGCAACGCGCCGACGACGACCGAGCCCACGGCGTCGGGCTCGGCGTCGGCGAGCGGCGGCGGCGCCAAGCCGCTCCAGGGCGTCAAGCTCGAGGTGGCCGCGAAGTGGACCGGCGCCGAGCAGAAGAACTTCGAGCAGGTGCTCAAGGCCTTCACCGAGAAGACCGGCGCCGAGGTCACCTACGCCTCCACCGGCGAGGACACCGGCGCCTACCTCGGCCCGCGCATCCAGGGCAAGAACCCGCCGGACGTCGCGATCCTGCCGCAGCCGGGCCTGGTGCAGCAGTACGTCGAGCAGAACGCGCTCAAGCCGCTGACCCCCGAGGTGGTCAAGGAGGTCGACACCAACTACACGCCGTACTGGAAGGAGCTCGGCTCCGTCGACGGCAAGGTGTACGGCGTGCTGGTCAAGGCCGCGCACAAGTCGCTGGTCTGGTACCGGTCGCAGGCGTTCGAGGACGCGGGCGTGCAGCCGCCCACCAACTGGGACGAGCTGGTCAAGGCCGCGCAGACCGTCGCCGACTCCGGCACCCCGCCGTTCTCGTTCTGCGGCGCCTCCGGCTGGACGCTGACCGACCTGTTCGAGAACGTCTACCTGTCCACCGCGGGCCCGGAGAACTACGACAAGCTCTCCAAGCACGAGATCCCGTGGACCGACCCGACCGTGGGCGCGGCCCTGGAGAAGATCGCGCAGATCGCCGGCAAGGCCGACTACCTGGTCGACGGCACCTCCGGCACCATGCAGACCGACTTCCCCACCTGCGTGACCAAGGTCTACGGCACCGACAAGGCCGCCATGGTGATCGAGGCCGACTTCGTGGCCGTCGAGGCCGTGAACGCCGGCGCCAAGGTCGGCGAGGAGGCCAAGTACTTCCCGTTCCCGAAGGCCGGTGACACCACCCCGGTCGTGCTGGGCGGCGACGTGGCCGTGGCCATGAAGGACTCCCCCGGCGCGATGGCGCTGGTGCAGTTCCTGGCCTCAAAGGAGGGCGGCGAGGTCTGGGCCAAGCTGCCCGGCTACCTGTCGCCGAACAAGAACGTCTCGCCCGACAACTACCCGGACGAGCTGACCAAGCAGCTCGGCCAGACGATCGTCTCCGCCGGCGACGCCGTCCGCTACGACATGTCGGACCTGGCCCCGAGCGCGTTCGGCGCGACCGACGGCAAGGGCGAGTGGAAGGTGCTGCAGGACTTCCTGCGCAACCCGAGCGACGTCAAGGGCACCCAGGAGGCGCTCGAAGCAGAGGCCAAGAAGGCCTGGAAGTAAAGAGGTAAGGCCGTGACCGAACGGTTGAACGGCCGGCAGGACCCGCCCGCGGCCAGCTCCGCGGGCGGCACCTCCACCGGACCGGCTGAAACCCCCCGCACCAGAAAACGCCTCGGCCCCTCGCCGGCGGTCGCCATCGCCTTCCTCCTCCCCGCGGCCCTGCTGCTGGGGATCTGGGTGGTCTATCCGATCGTCTACTCCTTCGTCCGCAGCCTCTTCGGAGCACAGAACTTCTCCGAGTTCGTGGGGCTCGGCAACTACATCTCGATCTTCACCGACCCGGGCACGCTGACCACGATCCGCAACAACCTGATCTGGGTCATCGTCGCGCCGATCATCGTCACCACGCTCGGCCTGATCTTCGCGGTGCTGACCGAGCGCATCAAGTGGGCGACGGCGTTCAAGCTGATCGTGTTCATGCCGATGGCGGTCTCGCTCATGGCGGCCGGCGTCATCTTCCGCCTCGTCTACGAGCAGAGCCCGGACAAGGGCCTGGCCAACGCGGTGCTCACCACCGTGGCCGACACGTTCTCCTCCTCCCAGGGCTACCCGGCGGCCCGGCCGCGCGAGGGCGACCAGTCGCCGGTCGCGGCCCAGGACGGCGGGGTCGTCACCAAGCAGCCGGTCCAGGCCGGGCAGCCGGTGCTGATCCCGATCGTCGGCGTCAAGCCGGAGGTCATGCCGTCCAACGCGCAGACCGCCAAGACGCCCGCCGGCGAGGGCCTGTCGGGAGTCGTCTGGTTCGACTTCACGCAGGGCGGCGGCGGCCGCAACGGCGCCGTGGACGGCGCCGAGAAGGGCCTGCCGGGCATGACCGTCGAGGCGGTGCAGAACGGGCAGGTGGCGGCCACCGCGACGACGGCCGAGGACGGCTCGTTCCGCTTCGAGGGCCTGGCGCCGGGCTCCTACACCGTACGGCTGCCGAAGTCGAACTTCGAGGCGTCGTACGGCGGCCTGCAGTGGCTGGGCCCGACGCTCATCACCCCCGCCATCATCGGCGCGTTCGTCTGGGTGTGGGCCGGGTTCGCCATGGTGCTGCTGGCGGCCGGGCTCGCGGCGATCCCGCGTGACGCCCTGGAGGCGGCCCGCATCGACGGCGCCACGGAGTGGCAGGTGTTCCGCAGGATCACCGTGCCGCTGCTGTCGCCGGTCCTGCTCGTCGTCTTCGTGACGATGATCATCAATACGCTGAAGGTGTTCGACCTGGTGTTCATCATCGCGCCGGCCTCGGTGCAGCCGCAGGCGAACGTGGTCGCGCTGGAGATGTGGCGCGTGTCGTTCGGCGGCGGGAACAACCAGGGACTGGGCAGCGCGCTGGCGATCTTCCTGCTCGTTCTGGTCCTTCCCTTCATGATCATGAACATCCGGCGGTTCAGGAGGGGAGAGTCATGACGACCGCGACAGCGGCGGCGCCGTCCGCGAAGCCGTCCGGGCTGGAGTCGGGAGCGCCGCGCAGAGGTCTGGTCAGCAGGATCGTCGACCGGATCGGCAGTGGCGCCGTCCAGGTGATCATGATCCTGCTGGGCCTGTTCTGGCTGGTGCCCACGCTGGGCCTGCTGGTCGTCTCGCTGCGGACGAACCAGGTCAACAGCGCCGAGGGCTGGTGGACGATCTTCACCAAGCCGGCCGAGCTGACCATCCAGAACTACGCGAACCTGCTCGGCAGCGGGTTCACCGCGTCCTTCTGGAACACGGTCCTGATCACGGTGCCGACCACGGTGCTGGTGATCGGCATCGCGGCCATGGCGGCGTACGCGTTCGCGTGGATGGACTTCCCCGGCCGCGACACCGCGTTCCTCGTGGTCGTCGGCCTGCTGATCGTGCCCATCCAGATCGCGCTGATCCCCATCGCCTCGTTCTACGGCGCCACGGGGATCTTCGGCAGCATCCCGGGCGTGGTGCTGTTCCACGTGGCGTTCGGCCTGCCGTTCGCGATCTTCCTGCTGCGCAACTTCTTCGTCGGCATCCCGGCCTCGCTGCTGGAGGCCGCGCGCATGGACGGGGCGCCGGAGTGGAAGATCTTCGTGTCGGTGGTGTTCCCGCTGGGCAAGCCCGCCATCGCCTCGCTGGGCATCTTCCAGTTCCTGTGGGTGTGGAACGACATGCTCATCGCGCTGGTCTTCGCCGACACCGGCAACCAGCCGATGACCAAGTATCTGCAGTCTCAGATGCGGCAGTTCGGGTCGAACACCGACATCCTCTCGTCGGGCGCCTTCATGTCGCTGATCATCCCGCTGATCCTGTTCTTCGCCTTCCAGCGGTACTTCGTGCAGGGCATGATGGCCGGCTCCGTGAAGTGAGGTAGGCGGCCTCGCGTGCGCGTTACGGCGGGCGCCCCCTCTCGGGGGTGGGCACCCGCCGTAACGCCCATTCGGGCATTTTCGATGCTTTTTCATGAAGCGTCTTCTCGCTCTCACCGCAGCAGCCTTCCTCGCGCTTCCGCTCACCCCCGCCACCGCCTCCCCGGCGGGCACGCCCGGCGCACCCAGCGCGGGCGACCCGTACTTCCCCGGCCAGGGCAACGGCGGCTACGACACCCGGCACTACGACCTCACCCTCGACTACGACCCGGCCTCCGGCCGCCTGTCCGGCCGCGCCGCCATCTCCGCGCAGGCCACGCAGGCGCTCAGCCGCTTCAACCTCGACCTCGCCGACACGCTGACCGTGCGCTCCGTGACCGTGGACGGCAGGCCCGCCTCCTTCACGCAGAGCGGCTCCGAACTGGTGGTCACGCCCGCCAGGACCCTGCACGACCGGCGCGGCTTCTCCGTCGTCGTCCGGTACGACGGCACCCCCGCCCACGTCCTCGACCCCGACGGCTCCATGGACGGCTGGATCAAGACCGGCGACGGCGTCTACAACGCCAACGAGCCCCAGGGCGCCCTCACCTGGTACCCCGGCAACCACCACATGACGGACAAGGCGACGTACCGCTTCACCGTGACCGTGCCCGCCGACCGCGTGGCCGTGGCCAACGGCGACCTGGTGCGCAGGACGTCGAAGGGCGGGCGCGCGACGTACGAGTGGAACGCCCGCGAGCCCATGGCCAGCTACCTGGCCACAGTGTCGATCGGCACGTTCGACCTCACCGACCGCCGCGTCGGCCGCTACCGGGTCACCACCGCCGTGGACCCGCAGGCCAGGGGCGACGCGACCGGGTTCGCCGAGCGGCACCCGCCGGTGCTCGACTACTTCGGCGAGCTGTTCGGGCGCTACCCGTACTCCTCGACCGGCGGCATCGTCGACAACGCGCCCGAGGTCGGCTACGCGCTGGAGACGCAGACCCGGCCGCTCTACCCGCGCGTGCCCAGCGAGTCGCTGCTCGCGCACGAGCTGGCCCACCAGTGGTTCGGCGACTCGGTGACGCCCACGCTGTGGCGCGACATCTGGCTCAACGAGGGCTTCGCCACCTACGCCGAATGGCTGTGGGCCGACAAGCTCGGGACGCGCACCGTGCAGGCCGCCTTCGACGAGGCGTACGCGCGGCCGGCCGACGACGAGTTCTGGCAGACGCCGACCGCCGACCCCGGCGGCCCCGAGAACCTCTTCCACGACCCCGTCTACGACCGCGGCGCGATGACGCTGCACGCGCTGCGGGGCGCCACCGGCGACGCCGCGTTCTTCGCGATCCTGCGGGCGTGGGCCCGCGAGCACCGCTACGGCAACGCCGACACCGCCGCCTTCATCTCCCTGGCCGAGCGGGTCTCGGGCAAGGACCTCGGGGCGCTGTTCGACGCGTGGCTGTTCAAGCCCGGCAAACCGGCGTTGTGATCATTCTGGTACGGCTTGTCCCCGGGTTCGGGCCGCAAGCCGTACCAGACCTGACTAAGCTCAACGGCCATGGCCGGTCGTCCGTTGAACGAAATCGTCGAAGCGGGATGGGCGCGCGCGCTCGAGCCCGTGTCCGAGCAGATCTCCCAGATGGGAGAGTTCCTGCGCAAGGAGATCGCCGAAGGCAGGCAGTACCTGCCGGCAGGCGCCCACGTGCTGCGTGCCTTCACCCAGCCCTTCGACGAGGTCAAGGTGCTGATCGTGGGCCAGGACCCGTACCCGACGCCCGGCCACCCCGTCGGGCTGTCGTTCTCGGTGGCGCCCGACGTGCGGCCGCTGCCCGGCAGCCTGCTCAACATCTTCAAGGAGATGGAGACCGACCTGGGTCTCCCCCGTCCCGCCAACGGCGACCTGACGCCGTGGGCCGAGCAGGGCGTGCTGCTGCTCAACAGGGTGCTCACCGTCATGCCCGGCAAGCCCGCCTCGCACCGGGGCAAGGGCTGGGAGCAGGTCACCGAGCAGGCCATCCGCGCTCTGGTGGCGCGCGACAAGCCGATGGTGGCGATCCTGTGGGGCCGCGACGCGCGCAACCTGGCGCCCATGCTCGGCGAGGTGCCGCGCATCGAGTCGGCGCACCCGTCCCCGCTGTCGGCGCGCAGCGGCTTCTTCGGCTCGCGGCCCTTCAGCCGGGCAAATGAGCTGCTCGTCAAGCAAGGCGCGGCACCTGTCGAGTGGAAGCTGCCCTAGCATCGTCGCCATGAGTGATGAACCGAAATTCCTGCGCCTGACGGTCGAGCTGACCGTGGAGGTGCTCGACATGGACGCGCTGCAGGCCGCGGCGCTGGCCGAGATCAGGCACCCCGACGCCGACCTGACGGAGGAGGAGCGCACCGAGCAGGCCGAGCTGGTCGGCTCCGACGACTCCGGCGCCTCGGCGCTGCAGTGGCTGATCGAGCCCGACCACGTGCTGGGCCTCGTCGAGCACATCAGCGAGATCGAGCCCCGCGAGGCCGTGCTCGGCGTCGAGCCGTCCGAGGGGCCGAGCGAGGAAGAGGACGACGAAGAGCACGACCACGCGTGACGTACGGCGGTGGCCACGACGTTCCAGGGGCGTCGTGGCTTTTCGCTTTCCTGGGTAAGGAGTTCTCATGATCGTCGCTTTCTCCATCACCCCGCTGGGCGTCGGCGAAGGGGTCGCCGAGCCCGTCGCCCGCGCCGTCAAGGTCGTGCGCGACAGCGGGCTGCCCAACCGCACCGACGCCATGTTCACCACGATCGAGGGCGAGTGGGACGAGGTCATGGACGTCGTCAAACGCGCCGTGGACGCCGTGGCCGAGGTCGCCCCCCGGGTCAGCCTCGTGCTGAAGGGCGATCTGCGCGAGGGGGTCACGGACGGCATGACGTCCAAGATCGAGTCGCTGGAGCGCCACCTCTCCTGACATTTCGCGATATATCTTGACCCCTCCTTGGACGCGTCATATCGTGTTGCTCGTCGCAAACGCGATACTACGCGTGCTCGGAGGTGGTTTCCATGGAACGAGTGCCCGTCCTTGTGGTCGGCGGCGGCTACGCCGGCCTGAGCGCCGCGGCGCTGCTGGCCTGGCGGGAGGTGCCCGTGACGCTCGTCGAGCGGCGTCCGAGCACCTCCGTGCAGCCCAAGGCGTTCGGCATCGGGCCGCGGGCGATCGAGCTGCTGCGCCCCCTTCCGGGCATCGAGGACGAGCTCGCCGGCATCTGGGCGGGCATCGGCGACGGCATGCGCATCGCGATCGCCCGCGACCTCGCCGACCCCGAGCCGCACCTGATCAGCGACGGCGGGCAGGCCGAGTACGCCGCCCTCGCCGAGCTCACCCCCGCCGCGCCGGTCGGCGCGCCGCAGGCCGACGTCGAGCGCGTGCTGCGCGTCAAGGCCGAGGAGCTGGGCGCCGACCTGCGCTTCTCCACCGAGCTGGTCTCCCTGGAGCAGGACGACGACGGCGTCACCGCCCTCGTCCGCGGCAAGGACGGCGACCGCGTCATCCGGGCCGACTACGTGGTGGCCGCCGACGGGCACCACAGCGAGCTGCGTACCGCGCTGGGCGTGCCCACCTCCGGCCACGGCACGCTGAGCCGGATGTGCTCCATCATGTTCGACGCCGACCTGTCGGAGCTGGTGCGCGAGCGCGAGGTCACCCTGTGGTACGTCCGCAACGACACCCTCACCGGCGCCCTCGTGACCGGCGCCGGGGCCGGGGCGCACGTGCTCGGCGTCCACCAGGCCGCCGACGAGGGCCCCTTCACCGCCGAACGCTGCGTCGAGCTGGTCCGCGCGGCGACCGGCCGGCCCGGCCTGGACGTGCGGATCCTCGACCGGGCCACGTTCGGCATCGCGCACGTGCTGGCCGGCAGCTACCGGGCCGGGCGCGTGTTCCTCGCCGGCGACGCCGCCCACACCATGCCGCCCACCGGCGGGCAGGGCGGCAGCACGGCCCTCCAGGACGGCGCCGACCTGGCCTGGCGGCTGTGGCTCGTGCTCACCGGGCAGGCCGGGCCCGCGTTCCTGGACACGTACGACGCCGAACGCCGCCCCGTCGGAACGCTCACGGCCGACGCGCAGCTCGCCGAGCTCGGCGCCCGCATGCCGCCCGCCGCCCGGATCGGCTATCCCGAACGGCTCCCCGACCCCCTGCACGCCCTGCTCGGGCACCGCTACCACTCCACCGCCATCCTCGACGAGCCCGGCGACGACGGCTCCATCCTGGAGGACCCGCGCCTGGCCGGCGGCAAGCCCGGCAGCCGGGCGCCGCACATCGTCCTCGACTGGGACGGGCAGCGCCTGTCCACCATCGACCTGTTCGGATCCGGGTTCGTGCTCATGGCGGCCAAGCGGGGGTCGCAGGCGTGGATGGAGGCGGGGCGGCAGGTCAAGGAACGGCTCGGGGTGCGGCTGACCCGGCTGCCCATGGACGACGAGCTGCTGGACGTGGAGGGGCGGTTCGAGGAGCGGTACGGCGTCAGCGGGGGCGGCGCCGTGCTCGTGCGGCCGGACGGGTACGTGGCCTGGCGCTCACCGGGGCCGGTCACGGACCCGGCGGCCACGCTGGAGCACGTGCTCCGCCAGATCCTCAGCCGGCCCGCTTAGCTTTTGGGGCGGATCCGCAGAGGGCCCGCTTAGAACAGTTTCAGCTGCCCTGTCCGCTGCGCCCGCGCCTCCCCCACCCGCAGCGCCACGACGGCGGCCAGCAGCAGCGTCGCCGACAGCCCCGTCAGCGTCACCAGCTCCCCCGCCAGGTCGCCGACCCCCTGCCCGTCGAGCAGCGCGCCCCGCACGATCGCCAGGCTCCCGGTCAGCGGCAGCACGGAGCCGGCCGCCCGCACCAGCTCCGGCAGCGCGGACGTCGGCAACCGCACCCCGCTCACGAACCACATCGGGTCGTCCAGCAGCGTGTAGACGAACGCCGAGTCCCTGGAGAAGATCAGCAGGCTGTTCAGGAACGCGCCCCACGCCACGGCCGGCACCAGCAACGCCAGGAAGACCACGGCGTACATGCCGGGATGCGCCACGTTCACCACCCCGAGCCACCAGAACATGGCCACCGAGAAGCTCACGAACAACCAGACGTTCTGCACCAGCGCCCCGAACCCGTTCGCGATCACCACCACGAGCCGGTTGGCCGGCGACAGGAACAGCAGCTCCAGCGTCCCCGACTGCCGCTCCATCGAGAAGTGCCAGGACGACTGCACGAGCGAGAAGAAGAACGTGAACCCCAGCGTGCCGGTCGCGAGGAAGGCGAGCAGCCGCGGCCCGCCCGAGTCGCCGCCCTGGAGGGGGTGGAGCATGTAGTACGCCTCGGCGAGCTGCAGCAGCGGCCAGACCAGCATCGAGAACAGCACGAGCTTGCTGCCGAAGATCTGCCGGTGCTGCTTGAGCGCCTCGGCCCTGAGCACCCGCAACGCATGCCTCACCTGGCCACCTGCGCCATCGCCACCGCGCTGCGGTCGTTCAGTGCCAGGATGGCGTCCTCCAGGGAGGGCTCGGCGATCTCCAGGCCGGTCAGTGTGCCGCCCGCCGCGACGATCGCCATGGTGAGCGCGCCGGCCACGTCCCCTGGGCGGGACAACTCGACCACCCCAGCGGCACTGTCGACGCGCACGGCGGGATCGAACGCGAGCGCGGCGGCCTCGACCTCCGGCGTCAGGCCGGACACCTCCACCCGTACCGTGCGATGGCACCCGGTCTGGGTGATCAGCTCGGCGGGAGTGCCCTCGGCGAGGTGGCGGCCGTCGCCGATCACGTACACGTGCTCGCAGAGCTGCTCCACCTCCGCCAGGTAGTGGCTGGTCAGCAGCACGGCCTTGCCGCCGCGGGCCAGCTCGGCCACCACCTTGCGCAGGTCGCGGGCGATCGGCGCGTCGAGGCCGAGCGTGGGCTCGTCGAGCAGCAGGTAGTCGGGGTCGTTCACGAGGCCGCGGGCGATCGACAGGCGCTGCGTCATGCCGCGCGAGTACCGCTCGACCCGGGTGCCGGCCGCGTCGGTGAGGCCGACGAGGTCGAGCAGCTCGTCGATGCGCGGCTTGAGCACGCGGCTCGGGATGTCGTAGAGCTGGCCGAAGTACCAGAGGTTCTCGCGGCCGGTCATGCGGGCGTACACCATGCGCTCGCCGCCGGCGATCAGGTTGATCCGCTTGCGTACGGCGTGCGGCTGCCTGACCGGGTCGAGCCCGCCGATCCGCACCGTCCCCTCGGTCTGCCTGAGGAGCGTGGCCAGGATCTTGATGGTGGTGGTCTTGCCGGCGCCGTTCAGCCCGAGCAGGCCCGTGACGCGGCCCTGGGGGACGACCAGGTTCAGGCCGTCCACGGCGGTCTTGGCGGCGAAGCGTTTGCGCAGGTCGTGCGTCTCGATCATCAGTAACTCCGTTCCATGGCCCTGCGCTCAGCCCACGGCATGGCGAGGAACCCGGCGGTCGTGTAGAGCAGGCCGATCAGGAGGGTGGCGGCCAGGCGTCCCGGGTCGACGCCGGTGCCGGCGTTGAAGACGCCGCGTACGACGTCCATGGCGGCCGTCACCGGCACCACCTCGCCGAGCCACTGCAGCGCCTCGGGCAGGTACGGCCTCGGGAACGTGAACCCGGACAGCACGGCGATGGCGTAGAAGACGCTGTTCTGGGTGATGTGCGCCTCACCTGCGACGATCATCACGTTGCTCAGCACCACCGACATCCCGAACACGGCCAGCGCCAGCCCCGCCACCGCCAGCAGCCCGTCTCCCCAGCCGGTCGGGGCCAGCCGCACCCCGAGCAGCGTGGCGCAGCCGAACAGCACCGCGACCTCCAGCGCCACGGCCGTGAACGAGAACATCGAGAAGCCGGCCAGGTACGGCAGGCGCCGGGCGGGCGCCACGATCAGCGCCCCCATGGTGCCCTCGCGCTGCTCCTGGATCATGGCCTTGCCGGTCCACAGGATGCAGTGCTTGACGAACATGAGCGCCGCCGCACCGACGGCGATGTACGCCAGGTAATCCCCCGTCCCCGACTTCTCCCGAAATTCCGCCCCCACCTCCCCTCCGCCCAGCACCCGCAGCCCGAGATAGGCCAGGCCCATCGTGAGTACGCCGAGCAGGAGGTTGCCCACGAAGTACGTCCACGGGTAGGCCCGTCTCGTCACCAGCCACGACCGCCGCAGGGTCGCCCATGCCACCACCATAAGTCTCCTTTGGGAACTGACTCAGTTTCTATCAGAGACTCACGATCGGGTAAAGTCACGTCATGGTCAGAGAGCTACGCGAGCAGGACGCCCAGTGCTCCATCGCCCAGGCCGCCTCCGTCATCGGCGACTGGTGGAGCCTGCTGATCGTCCGCGAGGTGACCCGCGGCCACCGCCGCTTCGACGACCTCCTGCGCGAGCTCGGCATTTCACGGAAAGTCCTGACCGAACGGCTGAAACACCTGGTCGAGCACGGGGTGCTGGCGCGGCGGCCGTATCAGGCGGGGCCGGTGCGGCACGAGTACGTCCTGACGGAGACCGGCTGGGCGCTGGCGCCGACGCTGGTCAGCATGCAGGACTGGGCCGACCGCTGGCTCCTGGGGGACGGGTCGTCAACGGGCGCGCCCCGGGAGGGCGGAACGGAGCAGGCCCGCGTACGCGCCCTCCTCGGCACCCCCGTCCCCACCCCTCTCCTCCTCCCCGCCACCCTCGAGCCCACCACTTCCAGCACCCTCCCAAGCGCCGATCCGACCACCTCCGCCGATGTGACCCATCCACCCCAGCTCGACGTGGTCGCCGACACCGCCACCGCCACCATCCTGTTCACCTATCCGTCAACAGGCGTGGCCACCTCCCTCCCCCCGAACTGGGACCAGGTGCCGGGAGCAGTCGGCTGCACCCTGGAAAACCGCCTGTTCCGCGACCGCTTCCCCGCTCTCACCGCCGCCGGCGTCACCGTCCACGGCGTCAGCACCCAACGCCCCGACGAACAGGCCGCCTTCGCCACCGCAGAATCGATCCCCTTCCCCCTGCTCTCCGACATGGACCTCCACCTGACAGCGGCCCTCCGGCTGCCCACGTTCCGAGCAGGTCAGGACCTGAAGCTCAAACGCCTCATCCTGGTGATCGACCG
>NZ_OOHJ01000021.1 GCF_900323885.1 [Actinomadura] parvosata subsp. kistnae
ACGCCGAACGCGCGGGAGAGATTGGAGACCTTGCCGTCCCTGCGTTCCAGGACCGTGACGGCCACGCCCGACTCCGCCAGGTCCCCCGCGAGCAGCAGCCCGGTGGGGCCCGCTCCTACGACGATCACCTCGGCCATGTCGCCTTCCCTTCACGTCAACGTCTGTTGGCACCACTCAATCACCCCGTTCGAGGAGTGTCAACACGTGTTGGCCAACAGTTGTTGACCTTACTGAGACGCTGTGCACAACCCGACCAGCGAAGGGACCAGCCGCTCCAGCAACTCCTGGTCGCGGGGGTTGGCGGGCGCGTACTCGGTGATGCCCAGTCCCGCGATCGGGTGCCGGGCGGCCAGCTCGGCGACGGCCTCGGTCAGCGCCTGTGCCGACAGGCCGTCCGGCTCGGGGTAGCCGACCGAGGTGATGCCGTCCAGGACGTCGAGGTCCACGTGCACGTAGACGACGGCGTCCGGGCCGATGGCGTCCAGGCCGCCGATGCCCGCGCGGCGGATGTGCTCGGACTCGGCGGGATCCAGCGAGCGCGTGCCGGCCAGCGCGATCCGGGACGGGTGCAGCGCGGGGGAGCGGACGAGGTCGGCCGGGCCCTCGCCCTGCAGCGTGCGCAGGATCATGCCGTGGAAGGCGCCCGACGGGGAGGTGGCGGGGGTGTTCATGTCGCCGTGGGCGTCGAACCAGGCGACGTGCAGCCGGTCGCCGTGCCGGCGCAGCGCGGCCGTGATCGGCTCCAGCTCGACGCCGCAGTCGCCGCCGACCGTGACGACGAAGCCGTCCTGGGGGAGTGCCTGGCGGACGCGGTCGGCGGTCTCGGCGAGGGTGGCGCCGGTCTCGACCCGGACGTGCGCGTCCGCGGGGATCATGGCGGCCAGCCGGGCGGCGCCTTCGACGAGCCGGGGCGCCGTGGGCGAGGCCGACCCCTGCCACTGGGGCACTTCGACGACGGTGAGCATGGTGGTTCTCCTCCTGGTCGTGGTGGATCGACAGTGTCGCCCGAGGTCTTCTGCAACGTCCACTTAGCGTTCCTGCACGGATCTATAAGATGTGCTTGATGCTGGATCCGGTCAGGTTGCGCCTGCTGTGCGAGTTCGCCGAGCACGGCACGATGACGGCCGTCGCCGAGGTGCTGGGCCTGACCTCGTCCGCCGTGTCGCAGCACCTCGCCGTCCTGGAGCGGGAGGCCGGGGTGCCGCTGTTCGAGCGGGCGGGGCGGCGGGTCCGGCTGACCGCCGAGGGGTGGCGGCTCGTGGGGCACGCGCGGGTCGTCCTCGACGCGCTGGACGCCGCCGAGGAGGATCTGCGCTCGGCCGCCACCCCGCGCGGGCCGGTCAGGGTGGCCTGCTTCGCCACGGCGGCCGTCGCGCGCCTGCTGCCCGCGATCGCCACCGCCAGGGGCCGCCATCCGGACCTGCGGGTGATCGTGCACGAGCTGGAGCCGCGCGAGGCCGTCGAGGCGCTGCGGGCCGGCCGGTGCGACCTGGCGGTGGCGTTCACCTACAGCCTGATCCCGGAGGAGGCGCCGCCCGGGGTGACCCGCCGGTTCCTGGGCGTGGAGCCCATGCTGATGGCCCTGCCCGCCGGCCACCAGGCCGCGGGCGGCGGGGTGGACCTGCGCGTGCTGCGCGAGGAGCCCTGGATCGCCGGCTCGGAGGGCACCAGCGACCACGAGATGCTCGACCGGGCCTGCGCGCTGGCGGGCTTCCGGCCGAACGTGGTGCACACGGCCGACGACTACGCGCTCGTGCTGCGGATGGTGCGGGAGGGTCTGGGGGTGGCCCTGGTGCCCGAGCTGGTCGCCACGGTGGTGGGGGTGCCGGCGGGGGTCGTGCTGCGCTCGATCTCCACGATCGAGATCACCCGCACCACGTACGCGTGCCTGCGCACGGCGACCCCGGCCGTGAGCGCGTTGCTGGACCTGCTCCTCGGATGATCGCCTACGCTCTTGGCATGGACGGCGAGCCCCGTATCGATCGGACGAGACCGCATTCGGCCCGGGTCTGGAACTACCTGCTCGGCGGCACCGACAACTTCCCCGTGGACCGCCAGGCCGGCGACGAGCTGCTGCGCACGTTCCCGGATTTCGCGCAGGTGGCGCGGTTGCAGCGGGACTTCCTGCGCCGGGTGGTCGGCCACCTGGTCACGGAGGCAGGGATCAGGCAGTTCCTCGATCTGGGGTCGGGCCTGCCGACGGCCGACAACACGCACGAGGTGGCGCAGCGGCTGGCGCCGGAGTCGCGGGTGGTCTACGTGGACAACGATCCGCTGGTGCTGGTGCACGCGCGGTCGTTGTTGTCGGGGTCGGCGGCGGGGGCGACCGACTATCTGCAGGCCGACGTGCGGGATCCGGAAGGGGTGCTCGCGGGGGCGGCCCGGACGCTGGACTTCTCGCGGCCCATCGGGTTGGTCATGTTGAGCATCGCGGGTCAGGTGCCGGACCACGGGGTGGCGGCAGGGCTGGTGCGGCGGTTCGTGGCGGCCTTGCCGGCGGGTAGCGCGCTGGCGCTGTCGGACGGGGTGTCGGTGAATCCGGCGCTGGTGGAGGCGGTGGATGCCTACAACCGGCGGGCCGCGTTCCCGTACACGTTGCGCACGCCTGAGCAGGTGGCGGGGTTCTTCGAGGGGTTGGAGCTGGTGCCGCCGGGCGTGGTGCCGACACCGTCGTGGCGGGCGCAGCCGCCGTCGGGTGTGGTGAGCGCGGTGTGCGGGGTGGGGCTGAAGGCTCAGTAGAGCCAGCGGTACGCGCGGATGATGGCGGCGGGGTCCAGGTCGGCGGCGCGGTCGGCGTCGGAGGTGCGGACGGCCCGGAAGGCGTCGATGAGGTCGTCGCCGAGCGCGGCGCGGATGCGGGGGTTGTCGTGGAGCGCGCGTAGCTGCTGCTGGACGGTGGTGGGCAGGCGGTGGATGCCGTGGTCGGCGCGTTGCTGGTCGGTCCAGGTGGCGGGGTCCTCCTGGATCGGGCCGGGCGGTGCGAGGCGGTCTTCGATGCCGGCCAGTCCCGCGGCGATGACGGCGGTGAGCGCCAGGTAGGGGTTGGCGGCGGCGTCGGAGGGTTTGAGCTCGATGTTGGCGTGGTCGGGGCCGAGGAGCGGGGTCGAGGGGATGAGGCGGAGTGCGGCTTCGCGGTTCTCGATGCCCCAGCAGGTGTAGGCGCCGGACCAGTAGCCGGGGCGCAGGCGCTGGAGTGAGGAGAGGCTGGGGGCGGTGATGGCGGTGATGGCGGGCAGGTCGCGGAGGAGGCCGGCGAGGTAGGCGGCGCCTTGGGGGGTGAGGCCGGCGGGGCCGTCGCCGCCGGACAGGAGGTTGGTGCCGTTGTGGCTGGGTGAGGTGTGCAGGTGCCAGCCGTTGCCGACGTGGCCGGGGGTCACGAGGGGCGCGAAGCTGGCGCGCAGGCCGTGGTGGTGGGCGGCGGCGTGGATGGTCTGCCGGGTGAGGAGCTGGTGGTCGGCGGCGGTGAGGGGGTCGGTGGGGGCGATGTTGAGCTCGTACTGGCCGGGGCCGTACTCGCCGTGGAGCTGGCCGATGGGGACGCCGTTGCGGTTGAGGTCGCGCAGGAGCTGTTCGGCGAAGGCGTCGACGGCGAGCATCTTGACAGGGCCGTAGGAGGGGCCGTCGTAGACGGGGCGGGGGTCGTCGCGGGGGTCGTCGGCGGCGCTGAGGTGGAATTCGATCTCGTAGCCGGCGCGCAGGGTGATGCCGAGGTCGGCGGCCCGGGCGAGCTGGCGTTCGAGTGCGGTGCGCTGGTCGTAGGGCCAGGGGGTGCCGTCGGGGGCGATCTGCCGGCCGGGGCCCAGGCGAAGGCGGGTTGTCCGGCGAGCTGGACGATGCGGTCGGTGATGGGCAGCAGGCGGATGTCGCCTGAGGGGGTGGCCAGCGGGGGGTGGTCGAAGGTGATGGTGTCGTGGGAGTCGAAGACGGCGAAGAGGGGGGTGATGCCGACGCCGCGCCGGGTGGCGGCGGTGAACTGGTCGATGGGGACGGTGCGGGAGCGCGGGATGCCGTTGTTGTCGGCCCAGGCGATGATGACGCCGACGACGCCGTTGGCGGCGAGGTCGAGGTCGAGGGTGTCGGCTTGGGTGGTGTGGTCGAGCATGGGTGTCCCCCTTCGGTGGTCGGCCCGCGTGGCACCTTAGCGGGGGTGGAGCGGGGGTGCGGGGTGCCACGCTGGGGGCGTTCGGCCTGGTAGGGGGTTTGCCCGGGGTTGTGGGGATGGGTCAGCGGGGCGGGCCGGCGGCGATGGTGGCGCGGGCGTCGGGGACGCCGCCGCGCCACCAGCCCATGGCTTCGATCCACCAGGTCAGGCCGGCGGCGGTGTAGGCGTCCAGGTGGCCGTCGGTGGCGCGCCCTTCGAGGGCGATGTCGTAGCCGTCGAGGGTGCCGCGTTGCTCGGCGAGGTAGTCGACGACCCGGGCGAACTCGGATGGGGGGACGGGGCGGTCGCGTCCGTACTCGTGGAAGGTGGGCATGGCGCCGTCCCAGCGGGCGGCGCGGCGGAAGCCGGCGCGGGTGGGCCAGCGGCCGGGGCACCAGATGGGGATGCGGGGCTGCTGGACGGGGGTGGGGTGCAGGCGTTGCCAGAGCCGGGTGAGCTGGTCGAGGCCGTGGTCGAGCTTGGCGGCGCGGGCCTTGAGATCGGGGTCCTCGCCGAAGTCGGTGTATTCGGCGTCGAGGGAGCCGAGGCCGGCGCCGAAGGTGAGGCGTCCCTGGGAGAGCCGGTCGAGGGTGGCGCTCTCCTTGGCGACGGTCTGGACGCGGCGGCGGGGGAGCGCGGTCATGAGGATGCCGAGGCGGATGCGGTGGGTGCGGGCGGCGATGGCGGACAGGGTGACGGTGGGGTTGGCGACGGGCCAGGCGGGGTCGTGGTAGAGGAGGTGGTCCCACAGGTAGACGCCGTCCCAGCCGTGTTCTTCGGCCGTGACGGCGAGCTCGGTGAGGAGGGCGGGGTCGGCGAATTCGCCGACGTTGGGCAGGCCGATCGCGTAGCGCACCATGGGTTCAGGTTATGCGGCTGGTGATCATTGTTGGTGGAACGGGCGTACTTCGATCTTCCGGTCGCAGACCTTGGACGCTTCGGCGGCGAGCTTGAGCGCCGTGTCGAGGTCGGGGGCCTCCCACACCCAGATGCCGGCGAGGTACTCCTTGGACTCGATGAAGGGGCCGTCGGTGAGGACGGGTTGCTCGCCGCGGTTGTCGACGACGGTGGCGGTGCCGGTGTCGGCGAGGCCGCCGGCGAAGACCCAGTGGCCGTCGGCGATGAGCTGCTCGTTGAAGGCGCTGATGGCGGGCTGGCGGTCGGTGCTGCCGGGGTTGTCCTTGTCGTCGATGACGGAAACCAGGTATCGCATCTGGGAATGATCTCCTGTGCTCTCGGGTGGCTCAGCTACTTTGTCAGACTTGTGCGGTCGGGTGCGGACGGATGGTGACGTTCCCCTTCGTGTCTTGGCGGCCGATGATCGCGCCCCTATGTTGGTGATCGTTTCGCCGGCCCTCCGAACCCGCGGGGTGATCATGGGATCCACGCGTACGAACCTGACCATTGTGGCGAGCGTCCTCCTCCTGGCCGGGCAGGCGGTGGGCGCGGGCCCGGCCGCGGCGGACGGCTGCCCGGCGGCCACCGGCCAGTGGGAGGTCACCGATCTGGGCGTGACCGGGAGCGCGCTCGACATCAACGACCTGGGGCAGATCGCCGGCTCCAGCGTGAGCGCGTCCGGCGAGCAGCGGGCGACCGTCTGGGACGGCGCGCAGGTGCTCGATCTGGGCGGTCTCGGCGGCGGGCACGCCTACGCCGGCGCTCTCGACGAGCACGGCAACGTCGTCGGCAGCAGCTACACGGCGGAGGAGAAGGGCCACGCCTTCCACTGGCGGGCCGGGACGATGACCGACCTCGGCGTCTTCGGCAGCGTCCCCACCCGGGCCCGCGACGTCAGCGCCGGCGTCATCGTGGGCGAGTACCGGCACGTGCTACCCAACCGCACGGCCCGCTACCAGGCGTTCCGCATCGAGAACGGGGTCAGGACCGACCTCGCCGCCGTCTCCGGCAGCAACGCGGCGGCCGTCAACCCGGCCGGGCAGATCGCCGGCACCCAGGGCCTCCTGGAGCCGCCGGGCCCGGCGAGCGGGCGGACCCACCGGGCCTTCCTGTGGGACGACGGCGTCATCACCGAGCTCGGCACGCTCGGCGGCCAGTGGAGCCAGGCCGAGGCGATCAACGGCGACGGCGACATCGTCGGCCAGTCGGCGCTCGGTGCGGACGGCGTGCTCGCGGGCGGCTTCATCTGGAGCGCCGGGGCCGGCATGCGGCGCCTGCCCGACGGCGGGGGCGTGGCGGCGCCCAAGGCGGTCAACGACGACGACGTGATCGCCGGCACGCTCACGTGCGCGGCGACCGGCACCGCCGCCCACGCCGCCGTCTGGACCGGGCCTGACGCGGCGCCGGCCCTGCTGCCGGACCCGGCGACCGGCACCGCCACGATGGCCAACGCCGTCAACGCGCGGGGCGAGATCACCGGCTGGGCGGAGGCTCCCGACGGGTCGCGGCGCGCCCTGGTGTGGCGGCCCGCCACAAATCCAGAATGAGTTGCCTTTTCTGCTGGACAATTCGCGCGCATTATGGCTCGCGATCGAGAGAAAGGGAGACATCTGTCTCATTGCGCGCGACGGAATTTCCTGCCCTCGCCTACGGGTCAGCCTTCTGACCTGGTTTTATTCGCTATTTCGGTGCGGCGAAGCCGGTGATTCGCGCGAGACGGGATTCCGCCGGAAACCCTTACAGTCGCCTTCATGGAAGACACTTTTCAATCGGCAGAAGAGCTCGCTGCCGCAATGCGTGCCGGTGACGTGAGCTCGGTGGAGCTGACCGACGCGGCGATCGCCCGGATCGAGCGGGACGACAAGGCGGTCAACGCGATCTGCGTGCCGGACTTCGACCGGGCGCGGGCCGCCGCCCGTGACGCCGACCGGGCTCGGGCCAGGGGCGAGGACCGGCCGCTGCTCGGCATCCCGGTGACGGTCAAGGAGTCGTACGACGTCGCCGGGCTGCCCACGACCTGGGGCATGCCGGCGTACCGCGACCACGTGCCGGCCGAGGACGCGGTGCAGGTGGCGCGGCTCAAGGCCGCGGGCGCGGTGGTGCTCGGCAAGACCAACGTGCCCCTGGGGTTGCAGGACATCCAGACCTTCAACGACATCTACGGCACCACCGGCAACCCGTGGGATCCCGATCGCACGTCGGGCGGGTCGTCCGGCGGGTCGGCGGCGGCGCTGGCGTGCGGGTTCGGCGCGTTGTCCATCGGCTCCGACCTCGCCGGTTCGCTGCGTACCCCCGCGCATTTCTGCGGCGTCTACGCGCACAAGCCGACGCTCGGGCTGGCGGCGACGCGCGGCATGGCCGCGCCGCCGGCGCCGCCGTTGCCGGTCGAGCCCGACCTGGCCGTGGTCGGCCCGATGGCGCGCACCGCCCGTGACCTCACGCTCCTGCTGGACGTCATGGCCGGGCCGGATCCGCTGACGCTCGGCAAGGCGTACGAGGTGCGGCTGCCGCCCGCGCGCCACGAGCGGCTCGGCGACTTCCGGGTGCTGGTCCTGGACGAGCATCCGCTCATCGCGACCGGCGCGGCCGTGCGGGCGGGCGTGAACCGGGTGGCCGGCGCGCTCGCCGAGGCCGGCGCCCGCGTCGAACGGCACAGCGCGCTGCTGCCCGATCTGGCCGAGGCGGCGACCCTCTACATGCAGCTGCTGATCTCGGGCGCCGTCGCGCGTTTCCCCGTCGATGCGCACGAGCAACTGCGGGCCCGCGTCGCCGGGCTGGACGCGGACGACCGGAGTCTCGACGCCGTGCGGCTGCGCGCCATGCTGTTCAGCCACCGCGACTGGATGGAGGCCAACCAGCGGCGCGAGGTGCACCGCCACGGCTGGCGGCGGCTGTTCGCCGAGTTCGACGCCGTGGTGTGCCCGATCACGCCGACGCCCGCGTTCCCGCACGACCACCACCCCAACCCGATGGAGCGGCGCATCGACGTCGACGGCGTCACGTTCGCGTACTTCGACCAGCTCGTGTGGGCCGGTCTGGCCACCATGCCCGGCCTGCCCGCCACCGCCATTCCGGCGGGCCGTTCCCCGGAGGGGCTGCCGGTGGGGGTGCAGCTCATCGGCCCGATGTTCGAGGACCGCACGCCGCTGCGGCTGGCCGAGCTGCTGGAGCAGCGCATCGGCGGCTTCCGGGCACCGCACCAGGGTTGCTGAGTGTGCGAGATCGGGGTGTAAGAAAGTCGTCCCGCGGACCACATGCTCTGCGAACGCATGCCCCGATCGAAGGACATCAGCTTGCCGAACCCCCATGAGCGCTTCACCGCGCTCTACACCACCTACCAGGCGAGGGTGTACGGCTATGCGGCGAGCCGCGCCGGACACCAGCTCGCGGAGGAAGTGGTCAGCGAGACCTTCCTGGTGGCCTGGCGGCGCCTGGACGACATTCCCGCCGACGCCCAGCTGCCCTGGCTGCTGCGCGTCGCCCGCAACATCCTGCGCGACAACTACCGGCAGGCCGCCCGGCGCGAGTCCCTGGAAGCCGAGTTGCGGACGTGGACCGAACAGGCCATCGCGGACGCGGGTGAGCACGCCGTCGAGCGCGTCGCCGTCCTGCGCGCCCTGGCCGGCCTGTCCGACGCCGACAAGGAGGTCCTGACCCTGACCACCTGGCACGGCCTGTCCGCCGCGGAGGCGGCCGAGGTCGTCGGCTGCAGCAAGGCGGCCTTCTTCGTACGCCTGCATCGGGCGCGGCGCAGGCTGCAGTCGGCGATCGACGTCACCAGGACCAGCGCCTCCCCCAAGCCCGTGACCGTTCCAGGAGGGGAACTCCGATGAGCCGCAAGCCCGACGCGATGGACCTGCTCGCCATGGCCCGCCCGGCCGCACTGGATCGCGGATCGCGCCTGTCCGCCGACGACCTGCTGGCGATGGCGCAAGCGGAGCCGCCACGCGAATCATCACGCCTGCGACGGGCCCGGCCGCGCCGGTGGGCCTTGTGGGCGCCGCTGGCCACGGCGGCGATCGTGGCCCTGGTCTTCGTCCTGGTGACGCGCCTGGCGTCGCCCCCTGCCGTGCTCGACCCGCCGAGGGCCAACCAGGAGCTGTTCGACCTGGCCGACAGGATCGACCGGTTGCCCGCGACGGGCGGCGCGTACTGGCGGGAGGTGCGGATCGACGGCACCCCCCTGGCCGGCGGCGGTTATACGCTCACGGTGTCCGGCCGCAGCGAGACGTGGGTGCCGCGCGACCCCGCCGATCCGGTGCTGCGGCTGGCGTGGCGGCGCGAGGCCGCCCGCCCCGCCACGGCCGCGGACGAACGCGCCTGGCGGGCGGCGGGAGCTCCCGACCGGGTGAAGGGCCACTGCGAGAACAAGGGGCCGTGCCCGTCGGTCCCGGTCGCCGACGAGCCGCAGGACTGCAGGTACACCATGGGCGTCGATCCCACGGGAACCTACCCCGACGCGACGGTCAGCACGTTCACCATGGCAGATCTGGCGGCGATCCCCACCGATCCGGACAAGCTGATCGAGCGGCTGCGCGCGTACCACGCGATCTGGAACGCGCGCGGCTTCACGCAACCTTTCGAGACGTTCCTGCCGACCACCGCCAACCTCCTGGGCATGCCGCTCAGCCCGGCGCAGCGCGCCGCGCTGATTCGCGTCCTGGCCGCCCTGCCGACCACCAGGGTCGTGGGCACGGTGACCGATCCGCTGGGCAGGAGGGGCATCTCGGTGGATCTCGGCGGGGAGGGCGGCTCTCTGGTGTACTCCGGCAAGCCGCGCAAGGAGCTGCCGGTCTCCTATCGGCTGATCCTCGACCCGACGACGGGGGCGACGCTCGCGCACGTCTCGTACGCGGCCCGCACCGCGCTGGGGGCGACCAAGGGCCAGGTGATGGGCTACCAGGCCCGCGGCCCGGAGTCGGGCTGGACCGGGAAGCCGGCTTCACCGCCGAAGGGCTGCAAGCGGACAGGTTCCGTCCAGTAGGGGACATAGGCTGGTCGGCATGTCTGCGCCGACCGGCCGTGTGCTCACCCTGCTGGAGCTGCTGCAGTCGGGTGGCATCCGGACGATGGCGGAGCTGGCCGACCGGCTCGGGGTCGAGGGGCGGACGGTGCGGCGGTACGTCGGGCAGCTGATCGACCTCGGCATCCCGGTGGAGTCGGTGCGGGGGCGTTATGGCGGCTATCGCCTGGCGCGCGGTTACCGGTTGCCCCCGCTGATGCTCGACGACGACGAGGCGCTGGCCGTGCTGCTCGGGCTGATGGCGCGGCGGCCGGTGGCGGACACCGCGAGCGAGACGGCGGCGGCGAAGATCCGGCGGGTGCTTCCGGGGCGGCTGGCCTCCCGGCTGGAGGCGTTGCTGGACTCCGTCGCCTTCACCGAGCGGCCGGGCGGGCCGGACGTTCCTGATGGCGGGGTGCTGCTCGCGGTCGCGGACGCGGTGCGTCACCGCCGGCCGGTCGCGATCCGGTACACCGATCGGAGCGGGCGGCGCAGCGAGCGGACGTTGCACCCGTACGGGATCGTCAGCCATGCGGGCCGCTGGTATGTCACGGGTGAGGATCCGGGCGTCGGGGAGAGCCGGACGTTCCGGCTCGACCGGGTCGAGGACGCGCGGGCGCTGTCGGGCTCGTTCGAGGCGCCGGCGGGGGTGGATCCGGCGCGGCGGGTGGTGGAGGGGTTCGCGGCGGCGGCCTACCGGTATGAGGTGAGCCTGCGCGTTCAGGGGACGGTCGAGCAGGTCCGGGCCCGGCTGCCCGCCGGCATCGCCACCGTGGCGGAGATTCCCGGGGGTGGCGAGGCGGCGGGTGGGGAGGCGGCGGGTGGCGAGGCGGCGGGTGAGGGGTGGCTGCGGGTGGAGTTGCGGGCCGAGCGGCTGGACTGGCTGCCCGGAGTGCTGGCGGCGCTGGATCGGCCGTTCGTCATCGAGCGGCCGGGCGAGCTGCGTGACCTCGTCCTCGCCTTCGCCGGCCGGCTGGCCGCCCGCGCCCGCGGGTCAGCGGGGGACGAAGCCGCGGTAGGTGACGCGCCGCCGCCACAGGACCGGCCACTGGCGGTCGCGGATGCCGTGCAGCACGAGGGCGACCATCGTGCCGGTGAGGAAGCCTCCCACGATGAGGCTCATGGCGAGCATGAATGCGATGGCCATCAGAAATTCCCTCCGTCAGAAGTTCAAACTTAAACCTGACGGGGTGAACAGCCGCCCCGCCCGCCCTATTCCGGGCGGGCTCAGGCCGAGAGGGCGAGGTCGCGGCGGCGTAGGAACGCCGGCCCCGCCGCCGCCAGGGCGAGGGCCAGCGCGGGCGCGGCGGCCGTCCCGTTCAGCGGCAGTGCGGGGACGTGCACGAACGGGGACAGCTCCGGCACGATCCCGTCCGCCGGCCGGACCTCCGCGAGCAGGTCCACGGCCGGGAACAGGCCGAGCACCGTCCAGCTCAGCGCCGCCGCAGCTCGGCCCGGCCAGCGGCCTCCTCGCCGGGTGCGATGGTCAGGTCGAGGCCGTCCGGGGCGCGGGTGCGGCCGGACGTCTTGGCCGGGCCGGCGGCGTGGACGGCGGCGGTCATCGTTGCCGCTCGAACTTCTCCAGGCCGGTGCGGGCCTGCTCGAACAGCTCCCGGCCGAGGAACTCGGGCCTGATCAGGTCGAGCTGGGCCTTGCCGACGCGTACGGCGCCGTCGGGGCCGTACAGGTCGGTGCCGAGGGCGCGGGAGACGTGCTCGTGCAGCACGGTCAGGCCGAGCTTCATCGCGGTCAGGACGGTGGCGCGGGCCCGGTGGTCGCTCTCTTCGCGGGGGTCGTCGCCCGCCAGGTGCTGCTCGGTGATGGCGACGAGGTCGTCGAACATGCCGGCGGCGGCGGGGGAGCCCTCCACGAGGGCGCGGCCGAGGTACTTCATCAGGGGCGGCGCGGTGCGGTGCACGGTGCCGACGAACTCGGGGTTCTCCAGCCGTCGGTGACGCCGGCGCCGACCTGGGCCCGGATGTAGGTCAGGACGTACTCGTCGCAGGCCAGCCGCAGCGCTTCCTTGGTGCCGAAGTGGTGCTGGACCAGGCCGGGGGAGACCTTGGCCGCCTCGGCGATGCCGCGGATGGTGGTGGCTTTGACGCCCTGCTCGGCGAACAGGGTCATGGCCGCGTCGCGGATGCGGGCGCGGGTGGTGAGGTCCTCTTCGGAGATTGGTCGCACGTTCAAAATTCTAGACGTTTGTATTGACAACGATGCGATCGTTCAATCAGAGAGGTGTCAGGGCTCCAGGCCGAGGGCCACCCAGGCGTGGCCCGGCGCCAGGCCCGCCAGCTCGCGCCCGCACTCGGCCAGCACCGCCGGGCCCGACGTGATGTGCGCCATGCCCGCGTGCACGTCCCGGAACAGCCGCTGGATCGGCCCCTCGCGCAGCGCCGTCGTGCCGCCGCTGGCCTGGACGAAGCGGGCGGTCTCGGCGACGGTCGAGGTGATGTGGTTGAGCGCGAGCCGTACCAGGGTGTCCTGGCGCACGTCGAGGTGGCCGCCGGAGTCCAGGACGCGTTCGGCGTCGTCCCAGGTCTGGTGCACCAGCGCGGCGGCGGCGCGGAAGGCCGCCTCGGCGCGGGCGAAACCGGTGTGGAAGGCGTCGCTGCCGGCGAGCTGACCGGGCCGGCCCGCCCGCGCGCCCACGTGGCCGATCAGCTTGTCCAGCAGGCGGCGGCCCACGCCGAGCGCCCACCCGCTGTGGCATAGCAGCGCCTGGTCGAGCAGTCCGAGCCGGTAGAGCGCGCCGCCGCGCATCGGCTCGAACTGGGCGAACGGATGCGTGTAGGACTCGGGCACGAAGGCGCCGTCGATCGCGTAGTCGATGCTGCCGGTGGCACGCAGGCCGAGGACGTCCCAGTTGCCGAGCATCGTGATGTCCTCGACCGGGGTGACGAACATGCGGGGCTCGCCGGTGTCCTCCACGATGGCCAGGCTGTGGGTGTACTGGGCGTGCAGCATGCCCGAGCCGAAGCTCCAGCGGCCGGTCAGGCGGTAGCCGCCGCGCTCGCGGACCGCGCTGCCGGGGCGCGTGCCCTGCCCGGCGAACAGCGGCATCCGGGGGCCCTTGAAGATGCGTTCGACGGCCTCGTCGCCGAGGTAGGCGCCGGCCGCGCCGTTCTCCAGCGTGGTGATCATCGCGACCCAGCCGGTGGAGGCGTCGGCGTAGGAGAGCGTCTCGATCACGGCGAGCAGTTCCTTCGGCGACAGCTCGCCGCCGCCGAGCGGCGCCGGCACCCACATGCCGCAGATGCCCGCCTCGTGCAGGGCATCCACGACGTGGGCGGTGAGCCTGCCCTGCGCCTCGGCCTGCCCGGCCTCGCCCTCGATGAGCGGACGCAGGTCGCGGGCCCGCTGCGCCAGGGCCGGGCCGGCGCGGTGGAGCGGGCGGGTCTCGGTCATGGCGGGGCCCCCTTCCCTGATCGCCGGTGACTGTACTCCGGCGGCCGGGCCGGCGCCATAGGCGGCCGGCGCGGGGTGCGTTCAGGCGGCCGGCAGGCGGACGCCGACGAGCTTGACCAGGAACCGGTCGATCTGCTCCTCCAGCGGCGGCAACGGCAGCGCCGGCTCGTTCACCCGCAAGGACACCGCGCCGTGCACGGCCGCGCGCAGGTCGAGCGCCACCGCGGCGGCGTCACCGGCCGGCGCGCGCCCCTCGTCCATGCAGCGCCGCACGGCGGCGGTCGTCCGCTCGGCCAGCTCCTGCTTGAACGCCAGGTGCATGCGCCGGTTGAGGCCGCTCTCGTGCAGCACCTTGTACAGGCCGGCGTGCTCGCGCACCCACGAGCCCAGGAACAGCAGCCGGGCCCGCAGCCCGGCCACCGCGTCGCCGCCGGCCGCCTCGGCCGCCTCCAGGTCGCGCAGCAGGTCGCGGGTGCACTGCTCCAGGGCGGCGTAGACGAGGGCGTCACGGTCGGCGAAATGGAGGTAGACGGAGGTGGCCGCGATGCCGACCTCGCGGGCGACGGCGCGCAGCGACAGCGCCTCGTCGTCGCGCAGCTCGTCCAGCATCCGCAAGGTGGCCTCGATGATGTCGCCGCGCAGCCGCTCCCCCTGGCCGCGCCGGTTGCGGCCCCGCGCGGGCGGGGAAGAGGAGGTCGCGTGCATGATCGGTATTGTACGCAACGGCCGTTTCCCTACGGGCGTAGCGTCACAGGACGCGGCGCACGCCCGGCAGCCGCCGGACCGGGCCCGCCAGCGCGAAGCAGGCCGGCAGCGCCACCACGGCCACCAGCGCGGCCTTCGCCGGCGTCGGCCACGCCAGGCCGCTCAGCGCGTACCCGAGGGCCGTCACCACGAACGCGTGGATCACGTACACGGTGAACGCGTGCGCCGACAGGTAGCGGCGCAGCGGGCCCTGCCGGTCCATGCGGCGGTGCAGGAACGTCAGCAGCGCGAGCACGACGCCGACGGCGAACGAGGAGTCCCACAGCGCGTACCACAGGGAGCTGAGGGTGCCGCCGCCCAGCCACGCCTCCAGGCCGCCGGACAGCGCCAGCGGCAGGAACACCACGGTCGACCCGGCCGCCAGGGCGAGACCCGCCCAGCCCGTCCGGCCGCTCATGCTCCGCAGCCAGCCGCGCCGGTAGGCGACGGTGCCCAGGACGAAGAACGAGACGTACTGGGGGAGGTAGGAGATGGTGGGGAAGTCGATGATCGGCACCCCCGTGCCCACGGGGAGCACCACGCGCAGCGCGTACGTGACCAGGGCCAGCCCCACCACGAACGCGGCCACCGCGCCAGGAGTGAGCGGCCGGGTGGAGGGCGGGCGCCGCTCGGTGAGGCGCCGGACGGTGGCGTAGCACACGTCCAGGACGAGCAGCGCCAGCACGAACCACAGCGGCCCCGACCCGATGGTGGCCAGGTAGAACTCTAGCGGGGAGCCGCCCGGGAAGGCGGGGACCAGCAGGAGCGGGTTGAGCACGAAGGAGAAGACCGCCAGCGGGATCCCCAGGCGGACCAGCCGCTCCCGCAGGAACGGGCCGAAGCCCTTGCGGTCGTAGGAGCCGGGCGTGAAGTAGCCCGACAGCAGGAAGAACGCGCCCATGAACCAGGACTGGTTCAGCATCAGGAACGCCGACAGGGCGTACCCGGCCGCCGTGCTGGTGGGCGGCTCGTTGTAGTACCACAGCGGCAGGCCGCTGTAGCCGACGGCCACGTGGTGCAGGACCACGAGCGAGGTCAGCAGGATCCGCAGGTTGTCGATGAACCACAGGCGGGGCGGTGCCGCGCCGCCGCCGCCCGTGAGCGTGGGCGGTGCGGGGTGGGGGCCGGTCGTCATGGACGTGCTCCAGTCGAGTCGTCGGGGTGTGCTGCCGACGCTAGGGAGCGCGCGGGGGCGGCGGTATGCGGCTGGGTGCACAGCGGGGGTGGAGCCAGGCACACTCCCGCGTTCCGGCTATCGCCCCCGCCTGATCAGGATCTCCGCCACGATCAGGTTGATCACCCAGCCGAGCACCTGCCCGACCGGGATCATGGACGGGGCCAGCGTCCCGAGCGAGCCGGCGGGCACGCCGAAGGGCAGCTGCGACACCAGCAGCAGCGGCACCACGATCCGGGAGGTGACGGCCAGGAACGTCAGCGCGTAGTTGCGCATCATCCACTCCCGGTGCCGCACGAAGTCGCGGCGGGCGGCGGCCCGGTAGGCCAGCCAGCCCGTGACCAGCCACAGGACGGCCGGCACGGTCAGGCCGACCTGCGTCACCAGGCGGCCCGACAGCAGCGCCACCGGCACCGCCGCCAGCGCCGACGGCAGCACCCCGGCCAGCAGGTAGCAGCGCCCGATCACGCGGTGGACCCGGCGGCGCGCCCGCACGGCGGGCACGAACTGCAGCGGGCCGAGCACCAGCGCCACCAGCGCGGTGAAGACGTGCGTGGCGAGCAGCGCGAAATAGGGGCCGCCCGGCACGGCCAGCCGGCTCGCGCCGGGATCGAGGCTCGTGTACGGGGTGACGAGCACGGCGCCGAAGACCAGTGCGGTGGCGAGCATCACCCATACCGTGCGCGTCCTCCGGTGCCCCATCGCCGTCCTTCCGCGTCGTGCCGATCCCGATGACTGATCAGCATGCGGGCAGGACGGCCGCGAGGCGTCAGCCCAGGGTCGGCATCCGCGCTACGACCACGGGTGTAGGACGGTCAGGCGGGGCGGGCGATCGCGAGTGGTCTGACGGGGGCGCCGGTCGCGCCGACCAGCGGCAGCGGGTTGACCACGAGCAGCACCTCGCGGTGCCCCGCCGCCGACAGCGGCCACAGGCGCATCGTCTCCACCAGGTTGACGCCCGCCTCGACGAGCAGGATCCGGTGCACCGGCAGGGTGGCGTGACCGTGACCGGGCGGGATGTGCTCGAAGGCGATGGTCTCGGCGCCCACCAGGCGGGGCCGCCGCTCGGCCAGCCACCGCCCGGCCGCCTCACCGGGACCGGGCGCTCCGTGCGCCTGGCCGGTGAACAGGGCGGGATCGTCCCAGTGCCGCGACCAGCCGGTGCCGATCAGCAGCGCCTCACCGGGCTCCGGGTCGAGGCCCCGCGCCGCCTCCTCCAGGTCACCCGGGGTGATCTCGTAGCCGGGCGGCAGGACGGCGGTGCCGTGCACGGCGGCCACGTCGAGCAGCACGGCGCGGCCCACGTACGGCTCGAACGCCTCGACGCCCAGCTCCGCGAACCCGTCCCGGCCCTGCACCGCCGCCGCCTGCCGCCCGCCGTGCAGCCGCCCGTCCTGCGAGACGTGCGCCAGCGCGTCCACGTGCGTGCCGACGTGGCCGCCGGTGACGATGACCTCGCTCGCCGCCGACCCGCCGTCGGCGCGCACCACGTCGCCGTGCCGCCGCTCCAGCACCATCCGGAACGGCGCGTGATTGGGCGACTGCGGCATACCGGTGCGCATCGGCTGGGCCAGGTCGAACACCTCGGCCCCGGCCAGCGCCTCCCACGGGGCTCGCACGAGGAGAAGTCCTTACGAACGGGGGTGTTCCGCTGCGGGAAAAGCTGATCCAGACTGTACGGCAGGAGCCGACCGGCGAGAAGGGGCGCACCACCTCCGTCGCCGCGCCCCCTGTCGGAGCCGTGTACGGCCGCGCTGCTGGAGACCACCCGTACCCCGCCGGCCCGGAAGGGGCGCCATGATGCGATACGACCTGCTGGTCAAGGGCGGGACCCTGGTCCTGCCGTACCACGGCGAGGTGCGCGCCGACGTGGCCGTGGCCGGTGGCCGGATCGTCGCGATGGGGGAGGACCTGGACGTGGCCGGCCTCGGCGATGGCGGCGAGATGATCGACGCCGCCGGGAAGGTCGTCTTACCGGGCGCGGTGGACGCCCACTTCCACCTGGGGATCTACCGCGACCTCGCGCTCGACGCGTACGAGGAGACCCGCTCCTCCCTGGTCGGCGGCGCCACGACCGTCCTGTCCTACTTCCGCACCGGCCAGCACTACCTCGGCAGGACCGGCCCGTACGAGACGATCTTCCCCGAGGTGCTGGACGCGGTCGCCGGCCGCTCGTGGACCGACTACGGCTTCCACCTGGCCCCGATGACCGCCGCGCAGATCGAGGAGATCCCCGCCCTGGTGGCCGGGCACGGCGTCACCTCGTTCAAGTACTACATGTTCTACAAGGGCTTCGACCTGGCGGCTAACAGCCGCGACGCGCGGGCGTTCACCATGGGCGACGAGTACGACCTCGGGCATCTCTACCTGATCATGGAGAAGCTGGCCGCGACGCAGGCCGCCCACCCCGGCCGCCGGCTGTCGCTGAGCCTGCACTGCGAGCAGTCGGAGCTGATGCGCGTGTTCATCGACCGGGTCCGCGCCGGCGGCGGCCCCCAGAACCTGCGCGCCTACAGCCAGGCCCGGCCGCCCCTGACCGAGCGGCTCGCCATCGCCGAGGCGGCCGTGCTGGCCGAGCACACCGGCGTCGAGATCAACCTGCTGCACCTGTCCAGCGCGGAGGCGTTGCAGGCCGCGGCCCGCACCTCCGCCAGGCGCGAGACCACCCTGCACCACCTGTGCCTCGACCACGACGACCTCGACGCGCGCGCTCGGCCCGGCGGAGGGCTGGGTGGAAAGGTGAACCCGCCGATCCGCACCCGCGAGCACAACGAGGCGTTATGGGCGGGCGTGGCCGACGGGCGCATCGACTGGGTGGCCTCCGACCACGCCTGCTGCCTGGAGGAGCACAAGGGGGACGACCTGTGGCCGGCGCGGCCCGGCTTCGGCGGGACGGCGCTGCTGTACCCCGTGCTGTTCTCCGAGGGGCACCTGCGGCGCGGCCTGCCGCTGACCAGGATCGCCGAGGTCGCCTCCGCGAACCCGGCCCGCGCGTTCGGCCTGTGGGGCCGCAAGGGCGCGCTGGCCATCGGCTGCGACGCCGACCTCACCGTCCTGGACCCGGAGCTGACCAGGACCGTCACCGCGGACCTGCTGCTGTCGGGACAGGACCACTGCCCGTTCGAGGGCCTGCGCGTGACCGGCTGGCCCGTCGCCACCGTGGTCGGCGGGCGGGTGGCGTTCCGCGACGGCAAGACGTCCGGCGAGCCGTCGGGCTCCTACCTGCATCGCTGACGAAGCACCTGCTTCACCCCGATTGCCCCGTTCGTCCACTTCGGTGGCGGGTGGGGGGCTAAAGTCGATCTTTCAGCGGTAGCAGGACGATCGGGGGCGAAAGATCTCAATGGGGACGCACACCTGGTCCGGGACGCCCGCACCGCACCCGGTCGCGACCAAACCGGGTGGACCTCTGGACCAGCCGCCGTCCCTTCCCGGGGAGCTGTTCGTGGGGCGGGCGGCAGAGCTCGGCGTCCTGAACGACGCCCTGTCCGGCGCCCGGCAGGGGGCGGGGACAGTATCGCCGTCGGCCTTGATCTGGGGGCCGGGTGGCGTCGGCAAGACGTGGCTGGCCCTGCACTGGGCCCACCGCAACGCCGGATCCTTCCCGGACGGGCTGCTCCACCTCGACCTGCGTGGGCACGACCCCGTCACCCCGCCCGTGACGGCCGAGGAGGCGGTGCGCGACCTCCTGCTCGCCCTCGGCGCCGACCCCCGTACCGTCCCGTCGGCACCCGAGGCCCAGGCCGCGCTCTACCGCGACATGATGGCCGGCCGCCGCCTGCTCGTCCTGATCGACGACGCCCCCTCGGCCCGCCACGTGCGGCGCTCCTGCCCGGCACCCCGCCAGCGCGGTCCTGATCACCAGCCGCCGCGAGCTGGACGTCCCGGCCGCCGCGCGGGTCCCGCTGGGCGGGCTGACCGAGCAGGAGGCGTCGCGGCTGCTCGTGCGCGCCATCGGCACCACCCGGCCGCACGCCGTACGCGACCTCGTGCGCCGCTGCGCCGGCCTGCCCCTGGCACTCGGCCTGGCGGCCGCCCGCATCGCCACCCACCCCCACCTGCCTCAGGAAACGCCCCCCACCGAACCACCCGCCGACCCTCCGGGCGAGCCGCTCGCCGGTCAGGACGCCGCCTTGCGGGCCGCCTTCGAGGCGTCCTGGCTGGTGCTCGGTGAGGACGCCAGGCGGCTGCTGCTGGCGCTGGCCCCCGCTCCCGTGCCGGACGTCGGCCTCGCCGCCGTGGCGTCGCTGGCCGCGCTGCCCGCCGCGCGCACTGGCACGCTGCTGCGCCTGCTGGAGGCCGCCCACCTGGTGATCCAGCACCGGCCGGGACGCTACCGCATGCACGACCTGGTACGCCTGCACACGCTCCGGCACGCCGATCCCGCCTCCACGACCGCCGCCCTCCGACGGCTCGTCGACCACTACATGTACACCGCCCACCACGGCGCCATCACCCTGGCCCGCAGGCCCGCCCGATCACCATGAGCCGGCCGGCGCCCGGCGTCCACCCCGCCCTGCCCGCCACCGAGCAGGACGCGCTGGACTGGTTCGACACCGAACGCGACTGCCTGCTGACCCTCCTGCGCTGGACCGCCGACCAGGACTGGAACGAGGACGCCTGGCGCATCGCCTGGTCCATGGACGAGATGCTCCGGCGCAGAGGGCACGTCCACGACCGGGTCCGCGTCTGGGAGAGCGCCGTGTTCGCCGCCGAACGGCTCGGCGCCGCCGACGTCCAGTGCCTGGCCTACGGCCGCCTCGCGCACGCGCACGACGCGGCGGGCGACCATGCCGCCGCCCTGCCCGCCCGGCGCCGGGCCCTGGCACTGGCCGCACACCTGCACGATCGTGGCGGACAGGCACAGACGCACCGCACCTCCGCCTTCCCTTCGCGGGCGGGAGTGGAGGCTGCGCGCGCCCGCTTGGACGCGTCGCCCGCTCGGCCGGACGCCTGACGCGCCCCCTGGTGGTGGTGCGGCATCAGCATGGTGAGCCGAACCAGGTGTCCAGCGCGACGGCGAGGGACGCCTCGTCGCCCGCCTGCCAGGCGATGACGGCGTCGGGACGCAGCAGCAGCGGCTCGGTGTTCGTCACCGTGACGACCTCGACCCTGCCCGCCGCGTGCCGAGCGAGGTGCCGCGTCGGCGGCGTGAGCAGGAGCAGGCCGCGGCCGGTGCGCAGGTGCTCGTGCAGCCGTGACACCGCACCCTCACCACCATCCCGGCCGTCGTCGTCATTGACGGTCACAAGCTCCAGGTCAGGGCAGTGCCGGCCGGCCGGGGCCGGGGCGGGGTAGGGGAGGTCGTAGCGGAGGTTCACGCCGGACAGCAGCTCGGTGAAGTACCGGTTGGCCGCCGGGAGGTCCAGCACCTCGTCCATGATGTCCCGGAGTGCATCGACGTGCGGGCCGGGAGCCAGCAGCGCGGACTGGGCCCGCGTGTTGCGCAGCACCGCCTCGCCCGCGGGGTGCCGCTCGCGGGTGTAGGTGTCGAGCAGGGACGGCGGGGCGTCGCCCCGCACGACGGCGGCCAGCTTCCAGCCGAGGTTCATCGCGTCCATCAGCCCGAGGTTGAGGCCCTGCCCGCCGCTGGGCGAGTGCACGTGTGCGGCGTCCCCGGCCAGGAACACCGGGCCGAGCCGGTAGGTGGCGGCCTGGCGGGCCTGGTCGCCGAAGCGGCGGTCGTCGTGGATCTCCTCGATCCGGACGTCGGCACCGGTCACGCGGCGGATCGCCGCGGCCAGCTCGCGAGCGGTCACCGGCCCGTCGGGCCCGTGCTCGGCCGTCGCGCGCCGGCCCAGCCCATGCCCCGCCGTCGCCGGCTCGGTGACGCCCGCCATGTCGCCGCCGCGCAGGAACGTGCCCGTGTCGTACCGGCCCGGGGCGGGGACGGGGCCGGCGAACCGCACCCGGCCCGCGATCGTCCGAAGCAACGCCGGCGTCCCGGGGAAGGGGAAGGCGGCGAGCTCGCGCACCGTGCTGTGGCCGCCGTCGCAGCCCACCACGAACCGTGCGCGCAGCCGGCGTTCGCCCCGCGAGGTGGCCACGACGATCGTGACCCCGTCACCGCCGCCGTCGCCGTCGCCCGCGTGCGCGGAGCCTGGGTCGGGTTCGAGCGCGACGACCCGGTGCCCGCGCAGGATGCGGACCCCCAGCTCCTCGGCGTGCGCGGTGAGGATGCGTTCCAGCTCCGGCTGCCAGATCTGGGTGCCGCGCCGCCGTTCGTCCGGGACGAGCTTGTGGAGGTTCGCGAAGTGGCCGAGGGTGGTGCCGTGGTCGCGGGCGAGGTCCCGCGTGCCGCCGGGTCGTGCCCGGTCGAGCTGGGGGCCGAGGCCGCGGCGCCAGAGTGCTTCGGTGGCCAGCGGGCCGATGCCGCGAGCCTTGGTCTGTTCGGCGGGTTCGTCCAGGCGTTCCACCACGAGGGGGTGAACGCCGCCCAGGCGGAGCTCCGCGGCGAGGAGCAGGCCGACGGGTCCGGCGCCCACGATGATCACATCAGCGTCCATATGACGACTCCTTAACTTGTTAAGGGGTACTATGGCTTTAACAAGTTAAGGGCGTCAAGGAGGACATCGATGCCGATCGACGTCGGGGAGGCCGTGCGGACGGCCCTGGCCCTGGTGGAGGCCGACGGTCTCGACAAGCTCACCGTCCGGCGCCTGGCCACGGAGCTCGGCGTCAAGGCGCCCGCGCTGTACTGGCACTTCAGCGGCAAGCGGGCCCTGCTCGACCACATGACCGACGCCATCGTGGCACCGGTGCTCACCCGGCTCCCGACCCCCGACACCTTCTGGCTCACGTGGCTGGAGGAGGCCGGGCTCGCCCTGCACGCCGCCCTGCTCGGCCACCGCGACGGCCCCGCATCGCGCTCGGCGCCGACCTGCGGGTCGCCCGCTCGCTCGGGGAGTTCGCCGAGCGTACGGTCGAGGTGCTGCACCGGGCGGGCTACCCGCTCGGCGACGCCACCCGCGCGGCCGGCGTCCTGGTCCACTTCATCCTCGGACGCGCGGTCGAGGACCAGACGTGGCCCGGCGAACACGACGAAGCCGCCGCGATCGCCACCATCCCGTTCCCGCTGATGGCGCGCGGCCTGCGCGAACGTCACGCCGCCGGCGCCACCGTGACCGACAACTTCCGCTACGCGCTGGGCGTGCTGCTCGCCGGCCTGAACGCGACCCGCCCCACCTGACGCGCGTCAGGACGGGCGGAGGGCGGTCCTGGTCAGGACGTCGTCCGCGGTGCCGCCCGAGCCCAGCTCCCGAACCGCCTCGGCCAGCTCGTCCACCTGGCCGGGCGGCAGCGCCCGGCTCGCGTTGGAGCGGAACTTCGCCTCCAGCTCCGCCGCCGACAGCGGATGCTCGGGCCCGCCGCGCGAGGAGTCCACCCGGTGCTCCAGCGTCGAGCCGTCGCGCAGCCGCACCCGCACCACCGCCGCGAACGCACGGGGAAGATCCGCGAGGCGCGCTCGTCGGCGACGCACCGCACCCGGCCGGCCAGCTCCAGCCGCGCCGGGTCGAGTGCGGCGAAGTCGTCCAGGGCCAGCCCCAGCCCGCCGCCGCCCAGCAGCGCCGCCGCCAGCGTGTACGGGCCGGAGAACTTCGCGTGGTACGGCGAGCGCGGCCGGGCCTTGTCCTGCCACGGCTCGGCGATCGTGCGCAGCACCGGCCCCGCCACCCCCGCCTCGACCTCCACGATCCGCGCCGGGTCCAGCCCGTCCCGCCGCAGCGCCAGTGCGCAGTCGACGAGCGGGTGGGTGAAATGGTTGGCCGGGTACGGCTTGTACACGGTCCGCAGCAGCTCCCACCGCTCGCCCAGCCCCTCCAGCAGCGCGTCGGCGTCGTACCGTCCGCCCAGCCACGCCTGGAAGAACCCGAACCGGCCCTCCAGCACCGTCGGCGGCCCCGTCAGCCCCTCGGCGGCCAGCACCGCCGCCGACACCCCGGCGTGCGCGGCCCACCCGCAGTGCACCGGCTTGACGGTCCCGCCCGTACGGTTGGCCTCCAGCAGCCCGGCGCCCATCGAGGCGGCCACCCCCACCGCGTGCGCCACCCCCTCGGCCCGCAGCCCGAGCAGCAGCCCCGCGGCCACGGCGGCGCCCAGGGTGCCGCAGATGGAGGTGGCGTGCCGGCCCTGCTCGAAGAACAACGAGTTCCGCTCCTGCGGCAGGTAGGACGCCATGCCGAGCCGGGCGCACACCTCGATCCCGGCCGCGATCGCCGCCACCAGCTCCGCGCCGGACGCGCGCACGCTCTGCGCCACGGCCAGCGCCGCCGGCACGACGCAGGCGCTCGGGTGCAGCACCGAAGGAAGGTGCGTGTCGTCGAAGTCGAGCGCGTGCGCCAAAGTGCCGTTGACCAGCGCCGCCGACGGCGCGGGCACCCGGTCGCCGCTCCCGATCACGCTCGCCTCCCCGGCCCCGCCCCACCGCCGCACGCCCCGCAACACCACCGCCGCGGCCTCAGCGGTGTCGCTGGTCGCGTCGGAGTAGGCGGCCAGGCAGTTGCCGAGGACGTCCAGCACCCGGCCCGGCACGTCCTGGCGCACCGCCTCCGGTAGCTGGCCGTCCCCGCGCGCCACCGCGAACTCGGCCAGCCGCCGCACGTACGTCATCCCGTCTCCTCACCTGCCGTCGCCGTCCCCATCGTGCGCGGAGACGGCCGTACCGGGCAGCCGCCCTCCGTGATCCTTCTCGAGGGCCACGGCGGAGGCGGACAGGAGCGTCGCGGCGGACAGGCCGCCCCAGAGGGTGGCCGGGCCGTGGGAGGCGAGGGCGGTGATGACCGCCGGGGAGACGGCCAGGCCGAAGCCGGTGGAGAGCTGGAAGCGGGCCACGGCGCGTCCCAGGAGGCGGGGCGGGGCGAGGGCGGTGACGAGCGCGGTGGCGCTGCCGGCGTAGATGATCTCGCCGAGGGTGCAGATCACCGACACCGCCGTGACGGCCGGGGCGCCCCAGCCGTGCCCCAGTGAGGTGGCCCCGAGGAAGCCGACGTAGGACGCGGCCAGGACCACGCCGGACAGAGCCAGCACCGCCCGCCGGGAGAAGCGCGACATCAATACGGTGACCGGGACCTGGAGGGTGACCACCAACACCGTGTTCGCCACGAAGATGGCCGCCGGCCACACCGGGGAGGCGTGCAACTGGGTCACCAGGACCAGGGGGAGCGCGACTTCGGGGACGTTGAGGCAGAACACGTAGACGACGTTGGCGGCCAGCAGCGCGCGCATCCGCGGTGCGGGCCCACCGGCGCTGTCCGGAGCAGCGGGTGGAAGAGCGGACGGGTCGGCGGGTGGGGCCGACGCTCGGCCGGCAGGTGCGCTGGTGGGCGGAATGGTGGGGACAGGGGGAGTGGCCGGTGGAAGGGCGGTCCGATGTGCGTGCAGGCGGACCGACCAGGCCAGGACCGCCGCAACGAGATAAGCCAGCCCGGTGACAACGGCCAGCACCCGCAGCGCTGTAGGGCCGCCCGTCAGGCAGGCGGTGGCCAGGAGGGCGCCGGCGCCCAGGCCGCCGTTGCGCAGGGCGCGGCCGGCGGCCAGGGCGGCATCGCGTTCGCGGCCATGGGCGACCGTGGCGACGAGGGCGGCATGGGCGGCCGGCCACGCCTGGTTGCCGATGCCGAGGAAGAGCGCCGCCGCCGCGAACAGCCAGACGGGCCCCGCCGAGGCGAGCGAGGTGTGCCCCGCCGAGGTGAGCCGGTCGTGTCCCGCCGGGGCGGCCAGGAGGAGTGCCACGCCCGCCACCCGTACCAGCATCGACGCCGCCACGACCGAGCTGCGCGCCCCCCGATCGAGCCACCGCCCGACCGCCGGCATGCAGGCCAGCCCCAGCACGACCCCGGCCGTCATCGCGATCCCGGTGACCGGCGCGGACAGCCGGAGCACCGTCACCCCGTAGAGCAGCAGGAAGGGCCGCAGCAGGCCGGTGCCGAGCGCGTCCACGGCGAGGGCGACGGCGTAGCGGGGCCGCCGGAGGCGCGGACGAGGGCGCGGGGCCGGATCTTGGTCGTTGCCATGGCGTTCACGATGGGGCCGGGCCGCCAGTACGGCCCCGACGGTTGACGGAGATCGTCAATCGGCGGAGCCGCCGGGTGTCCGGCCAGCGATGATGGGGGGATGACGTTGAGGATCGACATCGGCGGGCTGCCGTCCGGGCGGCTGCGGTTCACCGCCTCGCCGCTGGCCGAGCTGACCGCGATGCTGCACGTGCTGGCCGAGCCGGGCCATCACCCGCGGTTCGCCGCCTGGGCGGGGGACGTGTGGGCGGGGTTGCGGCCGGAGCTGGCCGAGCGGCTGAGGGAGGCGGAGTTCCTGTGGCGGTCCTCGCGGGCGGACTTCCTGGTGCCCGCCCGTCCCCGGCCGACGCTCGCCGAGGAGCTGGACGACGTGGACCGGATCGGCGACGAGGCGTATGTGCGGGCCGCGCTCGTCACCACGTGCGGCAGCAACCGGCTGCACTTCGGCTCGCCGCTCGAGGACGCGACGGCGCGCGAGCGGGCCCTGGACCTGGCGCAGGCCCGCGGCGCGCTCCAGGAGGCGTTCGTGGAACGGCTGCTCGCGGATCCGGCCGCGGTGCGGGCGCGGGTGCGCCACACTCTCGAACAGTGCGCCGAGGCGTTCTTCGACGCCGCCTGGGCGGGCATCTCCGTGCGGCTCGCCACCGACCTGCGCCTGAAGAACGACCTGCTGAAGCGCCAGGGCGTCGCGGCGGCACTGGCGTCGGTCTCCGGCGCGGTCACCCTGGCGCCGGACGGCGACGGCATCATGGTGGACAAGCTGCAGGACAAGGCGATCACCGCCGCTGACACGGGCGTCACGTTCCTGCCCACCGTCTTCGGCCACCCGCACCTGGTGGTGATCCACGCGCCCGGCTGGCAGCCGGTGGTGCAGTACCCGGTGGCGGAGGCGAGCCCGCCGGCGCCGGTCTCGATGGAGACGGTCACGCTCCGGCTGGAGGCACTGGCCCATCCGGTACGGCTGCGGCTGCTGCGTACCCTGGCCCGTGGCCCGCACACCACCGGCGAGCTGGCCCACGCCTGGGAGCTCACGCCCCCGGAGGTCTCCCGCCACCTCGCCGTCCTGCGCCGCGCGGGCCTGCTCTCGGCGCAGCGGCACGGCCGGTACGTCCGCCACCGCCTCGATCTGCCCGCTCTGACGGCGCTGGGCGGCGACCTGCTGACGGCCGTACTGCGCTGAGCGGTGCCACGACGTTTGAGACTTGAAACCAGAAAAGCCGAGAACAGGCCGGAAAAGCTTCAATCGACGTTGCAGTGTTACGATTTACCCACATGAGTCAGGACATTCGCGACTTCATCGCCCCCTCATGTGAGCTGCTGGCCCTCGGCGAGCCGACCCACCAGGTGCCCGCCACCCAGCGGCTGCGCAACGAGCTGTTCGCCCGGCTGGCCGGGCAAGGCTTCCGCTCGATCGCCCTGGAGATCGACCGCGTCGCCGCCCTCGCCGCCGACGACTACGTCCGCAACGGCACCGGCACCCTCGACACCGCGCTCAGCGAGGGCTTCTCGCACGGCTGGGGAGCCATGGAGGGCAACAGGGAGCTGCTCGCCTGGATGCGCGAGTACAACCGGACCCGGCCGCCGCAGGAGCGGCTGAGCCTGCACGGGTTCGACGCGCCGACGGAGAACTTCAGCGCGCCCAGCCCGCGCCGCTACCTGGAGCACGTCCGCGACTACCTGGGCCTCGACCTCGACATCGCGGGCCTGGCCGGCGACGACGAGCGCTGGGAACGTACCGAAGCGATCATGGACGCGGCGAGCTCGCCCGGCGCGAGCCCGGAGGCGGGGCGGCTGCGTGCCGCCGCCGAGGAGCTGCTCGTCGCGCTGCGGGCGCGCGAGCGGGAGGCGCCCTCGCGCGAGGAGTGGATCAGGGCCAGGACGCACCTCACCGCCGGCCTCGGCCTGCTCCGCTACCATCGGCAGGCGGCCGTGCCGCTCGAACGCAACGAGCGGGTGACCCGCCTGATGGCCGTGCGTGGCGCCCTGATGGCCCAGAACCTCCTCGACCTGCACGCCATCGAGGCCCCGCGCGGGCCGATGCTGGTGCACTCGCACAACGCGCACCTGCGCAAGTCGCCGGGCGGCATGCGGGTGGCGGATCTGGACATGCACTGGATCGGCGCGGGCGCCATCGTCGCGTCCCTGCTGGGCGACCGGTACGCGTTCGTCGCCGGCGGTCTCGGCCGGGCCGGGGCGCTCGGCGTCGGCGACCCGGCCCCGGACACCTTCGAGGGCCTGCTGGGCGCCCGCATCACGACGTGGGGCCTGGCCCCGGTCCCTTCCGGCGCCCGCACCCGCACCGACCCCGTCCCGCAGCAGAGCGGGTACTTCCCCCTCGACCACGCCACCCTGGACGGCGCGGACGCCGTCCTGTTCATCGCCGACCCGGATCTCGTCCAGCTCGCGCGTGCCTAGTTCGTGTCGCGAATTTTGCTATTGTCGAGTGGTGAAGGAGCAAGCCGAAAGTCAGATAGGGGTGGTGGCCGCGCTGGTGCGGTCCACGTTCCTGGTCAATGCCGTCTACGAGGCCTCCGCCCGCGAGTACGGTCTCACCCAGCAGCAGGGCCAGTTGTTGTGCGTGCTGATGCCGCGCCCGTACGGGATGAGCGAGCTGGGCGCGGTGCTCGGCCTGGCCAAGTCGAGCCTGACCGGTCTGGTCGACCGCACCGAGCGTAACGGCCTGGTCCAGCGCAAGCCCGATCCCGACGACTCCCGGGCGGTGCGGGTGGCGCTCACCAAGATGGGCGCCAAGCTGGCCGTGGAGTTCTACGACGAGACCTGCCGGCGCATCGATGAGCTGGCCGCCGGGTTCGCGCCGGAGGAGCGCGACACGCTCGCCGCCCTGCTCGGCCGGATCGTGGCAGACAACAAGGTGCCGACCGTCTTCATGGAGCCGGATCGGTTGCGGTGACGGCGATCCCCACTTGCGGTTCGTGCCACGAACTAATAAAGTTCGTGGCACGAACTTTGTGAGGGGTTTGAATGATGAGCACGTTGTCCGCATCCAGGGTCGTCTTCGGCTTCGGCACGCATCCCGGCATCGACGACATCCCCGAGCTGCTGCGGCTGACCGAGCAGGCCGACCGTGACGGGCTGGACCTGTTCACCCTGTCCGACCACCCGTACATCGGCGCCCGCCTCGACGCCTACGCCGCGCTCGGCTTCGTCCTCGGGCGCACGCGGCACCTGGCCGGCTTCGCCAACGTCACCAACCTGCCGACCCGGCCGCCGGCCATGCTGGCCAGGACGGTGACCTCGCTGTCGGCGATGTCCGGCGGCCGGATCGTGCTCGGCATGGGCGCGGGCGGCCTGTGGGACCGCATCGCCGACATGGGCGTGCCCCGGCTGAGCCCCGGAGCCGCGGTGGACGCGTTCGAGGAGGCGATCGTGCTGGTCAAGCTGCTGTCCGGCGGCGGGCCCGCGGTCACCTTCGAGGGCGCCCACTACCAGGTGCGCCAGATCGAGCCCGCGCCCGTCGCGGCCCCGCCCGTGTGGACCGGCTCGGTCGGCCCCAAGTCGCTGGCCGCCACCGGCCGCGTCGCCGACGGCTGGATCCCCGGCCACGCGGCCGACTGGCTCAGCGAGCGCTACCGCTCCTCCCGCCCCGTCATCGACGAGGCGGCGGCCGCCGCCGGCCGCGACCCGGCCGAGGTCCGCACGATCTTCAATCTGCCCGGCCGCATCACCGACCGGCCGCTGCCCGCCACCCGCGACGCGGAGGGCCGCTGGCTCGGCGGCTCCGTCGGGCAGTGGGTGGAGGAGCTGACCTCGGCCGTGCTGGAGCACGGCGCGTCCGGCTTCACGCTCTTCTCTCCCAGCCACGGCTCCGTCGACGCGACCACCCTGGCCCGCTGGGGCCAGGAGGTCGCCCCCGCCGTACGCGAGGCGGTCGCCAAGGAGGCTCAGCCCGTCACGCCGGACGACTCCTCCAGGTAGGCCATCGCCCCCACGGGCTCCTCGGCGAAGAAGACCAGGTCGGTGAGAGGACGAGGCAGGAAACCCTCGTCCTCCATCCGGCGGAACTGCTCCTTGAGTCCGTCGTAGAAGCCCGCCGTGTTGAGCAGCACGACGGGCTTGTCCGTACGGCCGTGCTTCTTCAGCTCCAGGATCTCCGTCGCCTCGTCCAGCGTGCCCGTGCCACCCACCATGATCACCACCGCGTCGGCCTTCTCCAGCAGCAGCTTCTTGCGCTCGCCGAGGTCGGCCGCGACGACCATGTCGTCCACGCCCGGGCGCACCTTGTGGGCCAGGAAGTCCACCGAGACGCCCATGAGCCGCCCGCCCGCCTCGTGCACCCCGTCGGCCATCACCTTCATCAGCCCCACGTTGGAGCCGCCCCACACCAGGGTGTGCCCGCCCCTGCCGATCAGCTCGGCGAACTCGCGGGCGGGGCGGGTGTAGGTCTCGGGCAGGTCGGCGGCGGACAGGAAGACGCAGATGTTCATGGAGACCACCGTAAGGGGCCGCGACGCGTCACCTGGTCACAGGTGCCGGCCCCACCAGTCGAGGATGGCCTCGAAGCGGGCCACCCGATGGCTCGGCAGGCCCGAGCGGGACAGCTCGTGCCCCTCTCCCGGGAACAGCAGCATCTCCGTCTCCACCCCGCGCATCCGCAGCTTGACGAACAACCGCTGCGCCTGCTCCACCGGGCACCGCCAGTCGTGCTCGGAATGGATGATCAGGAACGGGATATCGATCTTGTCGGCGTGCGTGAGCGGGCTCTGCTCGGCCCAGCGCGCCGTGTCCTCGCCGTACAGGTCACGCGTGAAGAACCAGCCGATGTCGCTGCTGCCGGTGAAGCTGTCGATCGCGTTGAGCGCCCGCTCGCTGATCGCCGCCTTGAACCGCTCCCCGTGGTGGGCCGCCAGCCACGTGGTCATGAAGCCGCCGTGCGAGCCGCCCAGCACACCGGTACGGGAGGCGTCCAGGCCGCCGGTGGCCAGCGCGGCGTCCAGCAGCGCGAGCAGGTCGGCGGCCGACAGCCGGCCGACGTCGCCGATGATGTGCCGGCCGTGCGCCTGCCCGTAGCCGGAGGAGCCGCGCGGGTTGCCCATGACGACCGCGTACCCGGCCGAGGCGTAGACCTGGGCCTCGTCGAAGACGTGCCAGCCGTACTGCGTGAACGGGCCGCCGTGGATCATGAGGAGCACCGGGTGCGGCCCCTCGCCCTCGGGGCGGACGATCCAGCCGTGCACCGGGTAGCCGTCGGGGGCCGTGCCGGTGATCTCCTCCAGCGGCAGCACGCCGAGGTCGCGGCCGAAGGAGGTCAGCGTAATCTCCTTGCCGTCGCGCAGCGCGACGAGCTCGCCCGGCGTGCGGGAGTCGGCGACGGCCGCGACGGTGACGCCGGCGGCGTGGGCCACGGCGTTGACCTCGCGCGGGCCGCTGATCAGGACGGCCGGCTCGCCGCCCTCGTACGGGACCAGCAGCAGGTCCTTCGCACCCCGGTTCTCGGCGGTCACGAGCACACCCGCATCGATGGGCGCGTACGGGTCCTCCGGCAGGTGGAAGCGCTCCTCGTCGGTCAGCCGCCGGGCCGCGCCCCCCGCCACCGGCACCGTCCACAGCCCGGCGTTGCGGCACACCACCCGGCGGCCCTCGGGCCCGGCGGTGTAGCCGAAGAAGCACAGCGCCGCGCCGTCAGGGGTGAAGCGCGGCCCGGACACCGACAGGTCGCTGCCCGTCACCCGGCGCAGCCCGGAGCCGTCGGGAGCGCACACCCACACGTCGCTGGTGACCGTGGTGTCGCGCTCGTCGTGGCGGGCCGCCACGAACGCCAGCAGCTCGCCGTCCGGGCTCCACGCCACCTCGCCGTGGTCGTAGTCGCCCTCGGTCACCTGGACGGGCGAGGGCTCGTCCGCGAACGGGTCGACGACGAACACGTGCGCCCGCCGGTCGATGAAGAAGCCCAGGTTGTCGCGCCGGAACTGGAAGCCTGTGATGCGGCGCGGCGGCTCCTTGTCCGGCTCGCCCTCGCCGTAACGGCCCTCCTCGGGCACGCGCGCCACGAACGCCAGCCGCCGCGAGTCGGGGCTCCACACCGGCTCGCCCGCGCCGAGCGGCTGGTCGGTCACCTTCCACGGCTCGCCGCCGCCGGTGGGCAGCACGTAGAGCTGCGGCTTGGCGCCGTCACCGGCACGTACGAACGCCAGCCAGGCGCCGTCGGGGGAGTAGACCGGCTCCGTGTCGCGCGGGCCACGCGTCAGCCGGCGCGGCCCGGCGGAGCCGTCCGTCGGGACCAGCCACAGGCCGCCGCGGTAGTCGTCGGCTTCGAGGTCGGGCCGGGTGACGGCGACGATCGCGTGTTTCCCGTCGGGCGAGATCGTCGGCGCGCCGAGAGCATGCAAGAGGGAAATGTCCGCTGGTTTCATGCGCTCGACCCTAACCGCCGCGCCCCGGCGGCCACAGCGACCCGCCCCTCACAAAACCCCGCACACCCCGGCCGATGGTCACAATTCGTGATGCCGCACACCTTCTGCGTGAAACCACCGTAAGATCCACGGCTAGATCGACGGCGGTACCGCGAGCAGAGAGGCAGTGCAGCACGTGACCCCCCAAGGCCCGCAGCCCCACCAGCCCCCCGAGCCGACGGCCCCGGCCCCCGCCGAGCCGCTGCTGACCAGGGACTACGACGCCAACCCCGCCCAAGTGCACGCGAGACTGCGCGACACCTACGGCGCCGTCGCGCCCGTCGACCTGCTCGGCGTGCCGGTCTGGTTCGTCATGGGGTACGAGGAGGTGCTGCGCGTCCTGCAGAACGCCGGAGGCGTCTGGAGCAAACACCCCGATCGGTGGAAAGCCCACGCCGAAGGCCGCATCCCCGCCGACTGGCCCCTCCTGCCCGTCTTCCAGGTCAACAACTCCACCTTCCAGGAAGGCGCCGCGCAACAGCAGCTCCGCAACGCCTGGACCAGCGCCCTCGCCCCCTTCCAGGACCACGGCCACCCCCAGGCCCAGCAGCTCGAACAGGCCGTCGCCCGCCACGCCGACGACCTCATCGCCGTGCTCGCCGAAGGCGGCACCACCGGGCAGGCCGACCTGGCCGCCCAGTACGCCCGGCCGCTGCCGCTCATGGTCGCCGACCGCATGCTCGGCTTCACCGCCGGCCGCGGCGAGGACGTCGTCATGGACATCTGGCGCCTCATCGACGCCGGGGCCGACGAGGCCACCGCGCTCGAACGGCTCCACGCCGCCATGACCGAGCTCGGCGCCGCCAAACGCGAGCACCCCGGCGACGACCTGCCGTCGTACCTGATCGCCGCCAAACCGGACATCACCCTCGACGAGCTGGCCCGCGAGCTGCTCATGCTGCCCGGCCTGCTCGACTTCACCGCCAGCCTCGTCTGCAACGTCGTCGTCGAGGTCGCCACCAACCCCGACGTGCGCGAAAGCCTGTCCACCGGCGCCATCGACGAGACCATCAACCGGGTCGCGCTGCTCAACCCGCCCATGGCCAACCTCACCTTCCGCTACGCGCTGACCGAGGTGAAGCTGGGCGGGCGCACCATCGCCGCCGGCGACCCCGTCATGCTCTCCGTCGCCGCCGCCCACCAGGACCCGCGCTTCGCCGGCGCCATCGACTGGAACGCCATCCGCACCACCCGCGCCCACCTCGCCTGGGGCGCCGGCCCGCACAACTGCCTCGGCCGGCTCCTCGCCACCCGCATCACCGCCATCGCCGTGCACCGCCTGTTCAAGCGGATGTCCAAGGTCAAGCTCGCCCTCCCGGCCGACCAGCTGCCGTGGCGGCCGTCCCCGTTCATGCGCGCGCTGCGCTCCCTCCCGATCCAGTACGAACTCGCGCCCGCACCCCCACGACCGCCCCACCCCCGCCCCACCCACCCCGGAGGCCCCTCCGCCCACCGAGCCCGCCGACCGCCCGTCCAGGTCCCCCTTGTGGACGTTCCTGCGCGGCCTGCGCCGCCCCCGCTGACCACCCCCACCGGCCGCCCGGCCCGACAGGGCCGCCGCCAGCCGACCAGACAGTGCTCCGATGGGCAGGCCGCCGTACTCGGGCAGGGAAGGCCGGGTGGCCCGTGCTCGGGCGACGCGAGACCAGGTGGCGCTCAGGCAGGCGGCACACGAACGGCGAGAGACCGAGCGGGCGCGCACCCCACAGGTCGGCGAGGGCGAGCGACGCCCAGACGGCCAGACCGCTGTGCCTGGGCAGCGCGAGGCCAGGCGCGCGAGGCGCGGGCAGGCGCCGGGCGGTGCTCGGGCGGCGGGGGCCGATCGGGAGTGCGCACCGCGCCCGGCGGCGGGGTCAGGCGGGTGGGGACGGCCGGGGCCGCCTGACCGGGCGGCTCACCCGCGCAACCGGGTGTTGAGCCGGGCGGCCTGGCGGGTCAGGTGCTCGCGTTCGGGCAGGCTGGGCGCCGACCGGGCGGCCTCGGCGTACAGGCGGGCCGCGGTCGCCAGGTCGCCGTCCCGCTCGTGCAGGTACGCCGCCACGGCGGTGTACCTGGGCAGCGCGGGATCGAGCTCGGCCAGCGCGGCCAGCCCGGCCCGCGCCCCGTCGGCCTCGCCGACCGCGACCGCCCGGTTGAGGCGGGCCACGGGGCTGCCGGTGATCCGGACGAGCTCGTCGTACCACTCGACGATCTGCACCCAGTCCGTCTCCGCGGCGCACCGAGCGTCGGCGTGCAGCGCGGCGATCGCCGCCTGCGCCTGGAACTCGCCCAGCCGGTCGCGGGCGAGCGCCGCCTGCAGCACGTCCACCCCTTCGGCGATCATCCGGGTGTCCCACAGGCCGCGGTCCTGCTCGGCGAGCGGCACCAGCCTGCCGTCCGGGCCGGTCCGCGCCGCGCGGCGGGCGTGGTGCAGCAGCATGAGCGCGAGCAGGCCCGCCACCTCCTCGTCCTTGGTCCTGGCCGCGAGCTGGCGGGTCAGCCTGATGGCCTCCGCGGCCAGGTCCACGTCGCCGGAGTAGCCCTCGTTGAAGACGAGGTAGAGCACGCGCAGCACCGTGGCCAGGTCGCCGGGCTGGTCGAAGCGGACGGAGGAGACGGTCCGCTTGGCGCGGCTGATGCGCTGCGCCATCGTCGCCTCCGGCACCAGGTACGCCTGCGCGATCTGGCGCGTCGTCAGCCCGCCGACGGCGCGCAGCGTCAGTGCGACCGCCGAGGCGGGGGTCAGGGACGGGTGCGCGCACAGGAAGTACAGCTGCAGCGTGTCGTCCACCGCCTCCGACGGGCCCGGCGCCGGCTCGGTCTCCACCCGGATCTCGCGCTCCTGGCGGGAGGTCTCGGCGCGGGCGGCGTCCAGGAACTTGCGCCACGCCACCGTGACCAGCCAGCCCTTCGGGTCGCGCGGCGCGTCGCCCGGCCAGACGCGCACGGCCTCGACCAGGGCCTCCTGCACGGCGTCCTCGGCCGCCACGAAGCTGGCTCCGCGACGGACGAGAGCACCGATCACCGCGGGCACCAGCTCCCGCAGCAGCGCCTCGTTCACCGCGTCACTCAATCCGTCGCAGGCAGGTGCTCGGTCATGATCGGGCGCACCTCCAGCCACTCGTGGATCGGCTTGCCGCCCGCGCCGGGAGCCGCCGACAGCTCGGCCGCCAGCTCCAGCGCCCGCTCGTAGCTGTCCACGTCGATCACCATCCAGCCGGCGATCAGGTCCTTCGTCTCCGCGAACGGGCCGTCGGTCACCGGCGGCCGCCCCTCCCCGTCGGAGCGGACGAACGTGCCCTCCGGCGACAGCGCCTGGCTGTCGACGAACTCGCCGGTGCTCTCCAGCCGGGCGGCGAACTCCCGCATGTACCGCAGGTGCGCCGACAGCTCCTCCGGCGTCCACTGGTCCATCGGTACGTCGTTGACCGCCGCGGGCGCGCCCCGGTAGTGCTTGAGCAGCAGATACTTGGCCACCGTCGTTCTCCTTAGTGTGATACGGCCCCATTGTGGCCGTGTTGCTGATGATGGAGGGATGTTTCAGGCGCTGCGGCTCTCCTCGCGCTTGCGCATCAGCTCCTCCACCGCGCTCGGCAGCGTCGTCTCGAAGTCGATCAGCTTCGCCCACGTGGGCGTGACGACGATCCGGACCATGCCGTCGTAGAGGGAGCGCACCTCCGCCTCCCACTCGACCCGCTGCTCGGGCGTCATCTGGTAGCTGCCGTTCATCTGCAGGTACTCCTGCGGGATGCCGTCGACGACGTCCAGCTCGACCACGCCGCGGATGAGCAGGATCTTGGGCGGGTGCACCTCGGTGTCGATCGTCAGGGCGACCGCCGGGTTCGCGCGCAGGGCCGCCAGCTTCGGCGCGTTCTTGGTGGTGCACATCACGATCTGCGAGCCGTTCCAGGTGAACGCGATCGGCACGTTGCGCGGGGTGCCGTCCTTGGCCACGTAGGCCAGCCGGGTCACGTCGCGGGCCAGCAGCTCCTGGCTGTAGGGGCGGCTCAGAACCTCGGCGATCTCGTGCTGCTTCATGTCTGTCTCCCGTTCTCGTCGTCGCCCGTCGGGGCGCTCCCGCCCCTGGGACGGAGCCGGTGACGGGTTCTCGACATCCGCGCGAACTTTTTTCCTGACCCGCCGGAGACCGGTGATCATGCGGGCTGCAGCCGCCCTGCAAGCGGCCCCTGATCGACTACCGGGACCCGCCCCTGACCAGACGGAACGTGAGGAAGAGCAGGATGGCATCGGTCGTCTTCGGGACATTCGCCGTGATCGCGCTGATCGTGGCCGTCGTGCTGTTCCTCGTGCTGAGGCGCAAGCCGCACACCCGCGTCGGCGCGTACGTCAGCGCCCCCATCGTCCTGCTCGCCGCGGGAATGCTCGGCATGGGCGCCCTGGCGTTCGGCAGCCTGGAGGCCGCCGGGCTGCGCACCTTCACCCCGGAGGAGCGGGCGGCGGCGGTGCCGTGCCAGGCGGCGGTCCTGGGGGCCGAGCAGACCTCCAACAAGCTCAACGGGCGCTACTTCTGGCTGCTGCGCCTGCGCGTGACCCCGCGCGCGGGCAGCGCGTACGAGATCGAGCGCACCGCCCGGCTCACCTCGCCCACAGGGGAGCGCCTGCGCGCCGGGAACGTCGTGCTCCCCTGCCTGGTGGATCCCGGAGACCAGAGCCGGATCGACATCCCGGCCCTGGGTAAGTGATCGTCAAGCGCCTTCCAACCGTGGCCTCCTACGGTGAGGTCATGTTCAACATCGGTTGGGTCGAGTTCGTCTTCGTCTTCGTCATCCCCGTGGCGATCCTCTGGCTCGTCATCTACACCGCCGTACGGGCCGCGATCCGCCACAGCAGGTGACCGCCCGCGACGGTCAGCCGCCCATGTCGGTGGTCACCGTGTCGGGATCCGGCGCCTTGATCGACACCTTGGCGCCCCACCCGGTGAAGCGGCTGTCGATCGTCAGCGTCTTTCCCTTCAGCTCGCTGCTGGCCAGCACGCCCGTGGCCGCGTACGACGACTTCACCCGGCTCACGAGCCCGGCCGAGGTCAGCGTCAGCGTGTAGGAGACCTTCGTGGCGTTGTCCATGCGCAGCGGGATCGACGCCCCGAACCAGCGCGACACCTTCTCGAGCTCCTTGAACGTGATCGTCCCGGTGAGCGTGCCGCCGCGCAGCCTGCCCTTCTTGACCAGCGCGGCCAGGGTCTTCGGCTCGGCGGGGTTGATGACCTGGCCGTGGAAGCCGCTGCTGCCGCCGAGCAGGCCGTTGGTCTTGAACCAGGACTTGCCGGGCGGCAGGCGGTCCTCCCACATGCCGCCCGAGGTGTAGCTGACCTTGCCGACGCTGATCGTGCGCTCGCCGGGCCGGCCCGGCGAGGTGGTGGTGATGTCGGAGGCCGCCACGCCCTTGGCGTCGAGCTGGAAGGTGCCCTTGCGGCTCTGCAGCTTGGCCTTGCCGCCGCCCGACAGCGTGGTCGTCTCGGTGAAGCGGACGCCGTGGCCGGGGGTGAGCTGGGCCTTGAGCGCGCGTACGGGATCCTTGGGAGCGGCCTGCGCGGGCGCGGCGGCCACCAGCAGGCAGCCGCAGGCCACCAGGGCCGTGATCGTGGTCTTCTGCACGGCGGTGATCTTGCCGGAGGTGGATCACGATCGGGACACGACCGGACGTCTCGCGGGTTCAGTGTGGTTGCGGGCGTGCCCAGTGTGGCTGCGGGCGTGCCCAGTCGCGGGTCTCGCGTACGACGGTGAACCCGGCCGACCGGTACAGCGCCACCGCGGCCTCGTTCGCCGACGGCGTCACGACGGCGACCGCGCTCGCGCCCCGCTCGGTGAGGGCCGCGCACGCGCCCAGCACCGCCTCGCGCCCGTGGCCGTGCCCGCGATGGTCGGGATGGGTGCCGACCGGTTCGAGCAGCCCGCACCTGCCCGGCCCCGCGAGCCAGCCGGTCACGGCGGCGGCCGGCTCGCCCTCCGGCGTGCGTACCAGCACCTCCACGGCCAGCCCGGCCGCCGGTGAGCGGCGCATCGCGTGCCAGCGTTCGACCGTGAACGTGGATCCCGGGAAGGCCGAGCGCTGCACGAGCACCCGGTCGGCGGCGCCGGCCGCGTCGACGGGCTCGGCGCGGCTCGACACCGGCCGCCGCGACCACGACAGGACGAGCCAGGACTCCTCCGGGTCGGGCTCCCACCCGGGGATGGGCAGGCCGTCGCAGCGATCGTTGCCCGGCTCCAGCAGGTCGCGGGCGTCGGTGGCGAGCGCGTCGAGGGTGGCGGGGCCGAGGTCCGGCGCGGTGGTGACGCGCAGCACGGGGCCGTCGAGGAAGCCGGCCGCCACCGGCGCCCCGCCGTCGGTCCAGAGGAAGACGGCGGCGTCGTCGAAGCGGAGCAGCCACCCCACGTCCCCCGGGTGCAGGCCGCCGCCCGGGGCGTCGGCCGGAGTCCACGCGCACAGCGCGCGCAGCGCCGGGCCGGTCTCGGCGGAGGTCAGGCGGCGCCGCGCCAGGGAGATCATGAACGGCAGGCTAGCCAGCGGCGCGGGCCCGGCTCAAAGCCTTTTCTGGCGGGGCCGTCATGTCAGGCCGGTGACGGTCCCGTGTCAGCGGGGTCGGCGACCGTGGAGCTCTGAAAGGCCGCTGACGAGAGGAACGACCATGGAGCACACGCTCGCCGCGATGCCCACCGAGCGCCGGCCCGGCTGCCCGTTCGACCCGCCCAAGGAGCTGGTGGAGGCCCGCGCGCAGAGCCCGATCAGCCGCTTCACCTTCCCCGACGGCCACCAGGGCTGGGTGGTCACCGGCTACGACCTGGTGCGCTCCGTGCTGGCGGACCCGCGGTTCAGCTCCCGCAAGGAGCTGATGAAGCACCACCCGCTGGTCGACTTCGGCGACATCGAGGTGCCGCCCGCGCCGCCCGGCGAGTTCCTGCTGATGGACGACCCCCAGCACGCCCGCTACCGCAAACCCCTCGTCGGCCGGTTCACCGTGCGGCGGATGCGGCTGCTGACCGAGCGGGTCGAGCAGGTCACCGCCGAGCACCTGGACGCCATGGAGCAGGCCGGCCCCACGGCCGACCTGGTGACCGCCTTCGCCAAGCCCATCCCCGCCGTGATGATCTGCGAGCTGCTCGGCGTCCCGTACGAGGACCGCGACCGCTTCCAGGAGAACGTCGACAAGTTCATGAACGGTGAGACCGGCGAGGAGGAGCTGATCGCCGCCTACACCGCCGTGCAGCAGTACCTCGCCGAGCTGGTGGCGGCCAAGCGCGCCCACCCGACCGACGACGTGCTCAGCGAGCTGACCGACAGCGACCTGACCGACGAGGAGCTGCGCGGGATGGCCCTCATCCTGCTGGCCGCCGGCCTCGACACCACCACGAACATGCTGGCCCTCGGCACCTTCGCCCTGCTCCAGAACCCGGACCAGCTCGCCGCCCTGCGCGCCGAGCCGGAGCGGGCCGTGGAGGAGCTGTTGCGCTACCTGAGCGTCGCCAAGACCTTCCAGCGGACGGCACTGGAGGACGTCGAGCTCGGCGGCCACACGATCAAGGCCGGGACGGCGGTCGTGCTGTCGTACCACACCGCCAACCGCGACCCCGACCGCTTCACGAACCCGCACGCCCTCGACCTGGGCCGGCAGGAGGGCGGGCACCTCGCCTTCGGCCACGGCATCCACCAGTGCCTGGGCCAGCAGCTCGCCCGGGTCGAGATGCGGGTCGCGTTCACGGCGCTGTTCGAGCGCTTCCCCACGCTGCGGCTGGCCGTACCGGCCGAGGAGGTCGGGCTGCGGCCGGAGACCGCCGACATCCACGGGGTCAAGAGCCTGCCCGTCACCTGGCTAGACTGAGGGCAGCACACGAAAACGCGGCCCGGTCGGTAGCCCGGGCGAAGCTCCACGTATCCGCCCTTTCCTGGGATGTCCGGTGTGCCGTAAGGCGACCTCGCCGAGGCCGCCTGTCCGGCATACACGGGAAAGGGCAGTCGTGATCACGCTCTCCATCTTCTTCGACGGCGGGTTCTGGGTCGGCGTGCTGGAACGCGCCGAGGACGACCGGGTGCGGGCCGTCCGCTTCGTCCTCGGCCCCGAGCCGACCGGCCCCGAACTGTACGACTACCTGCTCCGCCACGGGGTGGCGCTGCTGGAGCGCTCCGCGTCGGCGCCGCCCGTCCCCGCCGGGGAGCGGGCGACCGGCCGGGCCAACCCCAAACGCGCGGCCAAGCTCGCCGCCAGGGCGGCGGCCCGCCTGCCGGCCCGCGGCACCGCCGCCCAGGAGGCGCTGCGGCTGGAGCTGGAGCAGCACAAGTCGCAGGCCAGGGCCGACCGGCGGGCCCGGCGGCGGGAGCAGGCCGAGCACAAGCGCGAGGTCGCCCGCCGCAAACGCATCGAACGCCGCCGCGACCGCTGAGATCCCTCAGAGTCAGCGGCCGGCATGTCACGGGCCGGTATGTCACGGGCCGGTATGACCCGGGCCGTCCTTGGGCGCGTCAGGGGCCGGCGATCTCGCGGACGGCGCCTTCGGCGGCCGAGCGGGCCAGGGCCGCGTAGGCGCGCAGTGCCGTGGACACCGGGCGGTCGCGGTGCCGGGGCCGGTAGCCGGTGTGCTGCTCCAGCCGCCGGCGGCGGGCGGCGAGCTCGTCCTCCGGGACGCCCAGGTGGACGAGGCGACCGGGCACGTCGACGGTGATGGCGTCGCCGTCCTCGACGAGGGCCAGGGGGCCGCCGGCCGCCGCCTCCGGCGAGACGTGCCCGACCGACAGGCCGGAGCTGCCGCCGGAGAAGCGGCCGTCGGTGACCACCGCGCACACCTTGTCCAGGCCCCGGCCCTTCATGTACGCGGTCGGGTACAGCATCTCCTGCATGCCGGGCCCGCCGCGCGGCCCCTCGTACCGGATGACGAGCACGTCGCCGGGCGACAGGCGGCCGGACAGGACCGCCTCGACGGCCTCCTCCTGCGACTCGGCGACCACCGCGCGGCCGGTGAAGACGCGCAGGCCGTCCGGGACGCCGGCGGACTTCACCACGGCGCCGTCGGGGGCGAGGTTGCCGCGCAGGACCGCCAGGCCCGCGTCGGGGGAGTAGGCGTGCGCCGCGTCGCGCACGCAGCCGGCCGCCGCGTCCAGGTCGAGGGACTGCCAGCGGGCCGACTGGGAGAACGCGGCCGGCGAGCGGGCGCCGCCGGGCGCGGCGTGGAACAGCTCGACCGCCTCGGGGGAGGGGGCCGCGCCGCGGACATCCCAGGCGTCCAGCCACGCGCCGAGCGAGTCGGCGTGCACGGCGCGCACGTCCTCGTGCAGCAGCCCGGCGCGGCGCAGCTCGCCCAGGACGGCGGGATGCCGCCGGCGCGGTGCACGTCCTCCATCAGGTACGTCCCGTTGGGCGCGACCTTGCACAGGCACGGCACCTCGCCGGAGCGGGCCTCGATGTCGGCCAGCGTGTAGGCGAGGCCGGCCTCGCGGGCGGCGGCCAGCAGGTGCAGCACCGTGTTGGTGGAGCCGCCCATGGCCAGGTCCAGCGCCATGGCGTTGTCGAAGGCGGCGCGGGAGGCGATCGCGCGGGGCAGCACGCCGTCGTCGTCCTCGCCGTAATGGCGCGCGGCCAGCTCCATCACGGTACGCCCGGCCCGCTCGTACAGGGCGCGGCGGGCGGTGTGGGTGGCCAGGGTGGTGCCGTTGCCGGGCAGGGCCAGGCCGAGCGCCTCCAGCAGGCAGTTCATGGAGTTGGCGGTGAACATGCCCGAGCACGACCCGCACGTGGGGCAGGCCGCCTCCTCGATGCGGGCCAGGTCGTCGTCGGCGACGGCCGGGTTGGCGGCCTCGGACATGGCGGTGATCAGATTGAGCCCGGTGCGGACCGTGCCGTCGGCCAGCACCGCGCGGCCGCCCTCCATGGGCCCGCCTGAGACGAAGACGGTGGGAATGTTCAGCCGCAGCGCGCCCATCAGCATCCCCGGCGTGATCTTGTCGCAGTTGGAGACGCACACCAGGGCGTCGGCGCAGTGGGCCCGCACCATGTACTCGATGGAGTCGGCGATCAGCTCCCGCGACGGCAGCGAGTACAACATGCCGTCGTGCCCCATGGCGATGCCGTCGTCGATGGCGATCGTGTTGAACTCGCGCGCGATCCCGCCCGCCGCGTTCACCGCCTCGCCCACGATGCGGCCCACCGGCTGCAGATGCGTGTGCCCCGGCACGAACTCGGTGAAGCTGTTGGCCACCGCGACGACCGGTTTGACGCCGATGTCGGCCGCCGGACGCCGGAGGCGCGCATCAGGGCGCGGGCGCCGGCCATGTTCCGCCCGTGGGTGACCGTACGTGATCTCAGTTGTGGCATGCGGCCATGCTGGCGGCCGGCGGGCGGGCGGCGAAGACGCCCGTAGTGCTGGTAGTGCCACTACCAGCACTATCCTTGCCCGGGTGAGCAGCGTGGCCGACCGGCACCGGGAACTCGGCAGCTTCCTGCGCGCCAGGCGCGCGCGGCTCGACCCCACCGCGGTCGGGCTGCCGCCGGCGGGCCCGCGCCGCAGGGCGGCCTGCGGCGCGAGGAGGTCGCCACCCTGTCCGGCGTCAGCGCCACCTGGTACACGTGGCTGGAGCAGGGCCGCGACATCCAGCCCTCCCGCCAGGTGCTCGACGCGCTGGCCGGCTTCCCCGCCTACGCCATCGCCCCCGACTGGACGATCACCGGCTGGAACGCCGCCTACGCCGCCCTGTACCCGAACGTGGCCACGGTGGACCCCGGCGAGCGCAACCTGCTGTGGCTGGTGTTCACCGACCCGTACGTCCGTGACCTGCTGCCCGACTGGGAGACCACCAGCCGCCGCTTCCTCGCCGAGTTCCGCGCCGAGGCCGGGCCACGCCTCGGCGACCTGGCCCGCTCGCCGATCGTCCAGCGGCTCCTCGCCACCAGCGAGGTCTTCCACGCCGCCTGGCAGGACCACCACATCGAGGGGTTCGCCTCGCGGGAGCGGCTCTTCCGCCATCCGGCGGCGGGCGTCCTGCGCTACGAGCACCACCGCCTGGCCCTCGCCGACCAGCCCGACCTGCACGTGGTGATCTACACCCCGGCCGGCCCGTGACCGGCCGTTACTCGAAGTCGCATCCGGGGTTCGGCGCGTCCACCGAGAACGGCGCGCCGTGCGGCAGCACGTACAGCACCTCCAGGATGACGGGCCGGTCGCCGCGGTTCTGCCCGATGTGCACCTGGTCGGCGCCGCTCGGCTCGACGATCGCCTGCCCCTTGCGGTAGACGCCGTCGGAGGCGCAGGTGGCGTCGAAGTGGCTGAGGGTGCCCTGGCGGACCACGCCGTACAGGGTGCCGTCGTGGTAGTGCCAGCCGGTGCTGCCGCCGGGCTCGATGGTGATCTCGCGCAGGATGTAGTCCTGGTCGCCCACCGTGCGCTGGTAGAGGACGGTGGCGCTGACGCCGGTGGCGGGCGTGGCGCTCGCCGCAGCGGGGAACAACGCGAGGGCCACGGTGGCGGCGGCCGCGATGAGGGGAAGCTTGCGCATGATGTGTCGCCTTCGTCGATCGTCGGTCGGTTTCCGCCGACTAAGACCGGGCGGGCCGTCGATCCCGTGACAACCGCATGCGCTTTCAAGGGGTGATCGAGGACAATGCGGGCGTGCGGATCCTGATCGCCTTCGTCGCCCTGGCCGTCCTGACCTCCTGCGGGTACGGCGAGCACGAGCGTGTCCTGCGCTCCCTGACCGGCATGGAGCAGGTGGCGCGGTCCCTCGGACCCGGCGATGCCCCCTTGACCGGTCCGCGGCGGGTCGGGGAGGCCGAGTTCCAGGCGATCTACCGGGCGGGCGACCGGGTGCACTTCCAGGTGGGCGAGGCCGGCCCCGGCGTGGATCCCCACGGCTACGTCTGGAGCCCCGGCCGCGCGCCGGTCGACGACTCCGGCCCGTCGGTCGCGTCGTCGTTCGAGCACCTCCAGGGCCCCTGGTACCGCTGGAGCGACAGCTACTGACCGCGCACGAGCGGGAGGAAGACCGTGTCGACGATCTCCTCCAGGACGTCGTCGGGCACGGGGGCGAACGTCACCAGGATCTCGTGGCGCAGCAGGTCGAAGGGGAGCGCCTTGATGCGTTCGGTGAGACGCTCCGGCCGGATCTCGCCGCGCTCGGCCGCCCGCTGGAAGATCACGTCGCCGCCGTCGTCGCCCCCCGGCGATAGCAGCTCGCCCGGGCGGGTGCCGGTCTCCTGGTAGTAGCCGGCCAGGTGCACGTTCATGAGGGTGATGAGGCGGACGCGGGTGCTGTTGATCTCCCGCATGAGGGTGAGGACGTCCTCGCGCAGGCTGCCGGTGTCGGGAACGTCGATCCTGGCCTGCTCCAGCACGTGGGCGACGGTGGCGCGGACGAGCGCGTCGCGGTCGGGCCAGCGGCGGTAGAGCACGGGCGGGCTGGTGCCGGCCCGCTGGACGACGGCGTCCATGGTGAATCCGGCGTAGCCGGTGGCCGTGAGCTCGTCCCAGGCCGCGTCGAGGAGCGCCTTTTCCAGTGCCGCGCCACGGCGCCGCTCGGGCATCCGCCACCTCCTTTGGATAGATTTGCCTATCTTATCTTAGCGCCCTAGGGTGGCGGCCGTAAGATAGAGCCGTTTATCTTAGGAGGCCGTTCGTGAGCACTCCCCCTGACACAGGAGCCGCGCGGGTCCGGCCGCCCCGGACGTTGCGCGAGGCGTGGGTGGCCCTGGCCGGGCTGTCGGCGGTGTTCCTGTTCGAGATGCTCGACAACTCGATCCTCAACGTCGCGCTGCCCACCATCGGCCGCGAGCTGCACGCCTCGGCGGTCGCGCTGCAGTGGGTGACGGGCGCGTACGCCGTCATGTTCGGCGGGCTGATGCTGGCCTTCGGCGCGGCGGCCGACCGGTTCGGCCGGCGCCGCGTCATGCTCGCCGGGCTGGCGCTGCTCGCCGCCGCGAGCCTGGCGACCGCGTTCGTCACCACCGCCGAGCAGCTGATCGCCGTGCGCGCGCTCACCGGCGTCGCGGCGGCGATGACGACGCCGGGATCGATGGCGCTGGCCTTCCGGCTGTTTCGCGACGACCGCCTGCGCATCCGCGCGACCACCGTCATCACGACCGCGGGCCTGGCCGGCCTCGCGATCGCCCCGGCGGCGGGCGGCTTCGTGCTCGCCGTCGCCCCGTGGCAGGTCCTGCTGCTGGTGAACGTGCCGATCGCGGTGCTGGCCATCGCCGGCGTACGGGCGGGCATCGCCCCCGACGACCCGGCCGGCCTCCACCGCGACCCGTGGACGTCCTCGGCGCGGTGCTGGGCACGGCGACGATCGTCCTGGCCCTCGTCACCCCCACGGTCTTCGTGCACGAAGGCGCCGCCGGGTGGCGGCCGTGGACGCTCGCCGCGCTCGCCGCCGCCGGAGCGGTCCTGTTCGTCCTGCGCGAGCGCGCGGCCCGCCACCCGCTCCTCGACCTCGCGCTCGTCGCGCGCCCGCTCGTCGCCAGTGGCCTGGCCTACAAGGCCGCCGCCGGGCTCGCCACCGCCGGCCTCGGCTACCTGGTGACGCTGCACCTGCAGCTCGCCTGGGGGTGGCCGCCCGGCCTCGCCGCGCTCGGCATGCTCCCGCAGGTCGTCGTCCTGATCGCGGCCGGCCCGTTCATCGGCCCGTTCGTGGAGCGCGCCGGCGGCGCCAGGGCCGCCTGGCTCGGGGCCGTGGCCGTCGTGTCCGGGCTGGCCGTCTACGCGCTGCTCGGCAGGCTCGGGTACGCCGGCGTGGCCGCCGCCCTCGTGCTCGTCGCCGCCGGGATGCGCGTGGTCGGCGTGGTCGCCGCCGTCAACGTGCTGCGCGGCCTGCCGGACGACCGTACCTCGATCGGCGCGGCCCTCACCGACACCGCCACCGAGGTCACCTCCGGCGCCGGCATCGCCATCGGCGGCACCGTGCTCGCCGCCGTCTTCACCGGCGACCTCGCCGCCCCCGCCTGGAGCGCGCAGCAGAGCGCGCAGTTCCAGGACGCCGTCACGATCGCCGGCCTCCTGCTCACCGGCATGGCGGCGGCGCTCGTCAGCTGGGGGATGCTGCGCGCGCGCCACCCCTCGGCCGCCGCCCGCTGAGACCGCGTTCAGGGCGCCGCTCGCTGAGATGTCCGCCGACCGCGTCCGCGCCACTGTTCTGATCAGCCGGAGGAGGGGCCGGTCCAGCCGTTCGGCACGTGGCCGAGGCGGACGCGCTGCGGGTGGTCGCCGACCGGGACCGAGAGCAGCTTGCGGCCGGTCGCGAAGTCGATGGCGGTGACCTGGTCGGCGCCGCTCTCGGAGATCACGCACGCGCGGCCGTCACCGCTCACCGTGGCCCAGTACGGCTTGGCCGCCGGCACCAGCGGGCCCTCCTGCAACGTCGCCACGTCCAGGACGGTCGCGTAGTCGTCCATGGTGCCGGCGACGCACAGCTTGTCGCCGGTGGGCTTCATCGACAGGCCGTGGTGGCGGGAGTCGTTGACCCAGGTGGTGCGGTCCTCGCTGGTGGCGGGGTTCTTGGGCAGCGTCTTGACGCGGGTGATGCGGTCGGCGGCGACGTCGTACTGGACGACGCCGTTGAAGAAGGAGACCTGGAAGTACAGCGACGACTCGTCGGGCGTGAAGACGGCGGGGCGCACCGCGTCCGACAGGTCCCTGCGGCCGAACGCGTCGAGCCGGCCGCGCATGTCGATGGTCTTCACGACCCGGTACGTGGCGGCGTCGGCGACGGTGATGTGCCGGTCGCCCTTCAGCCAGTCCTGGGACGGGTCGTCGAAGGCGTTGTCGACCTCGCCGATCGACATGTTCCACAGCAGCGAGCCGCCGGCGGTGAACACGTTCTCGTGCGGCTTGTCACCCGCCCGGAACGAGCCGAGCTGCCTGCCGGTGCGGATGTCCAGGACGTGCACGGTGTTGGAGGTGGACGCCGAGACCGCCACCTTGGTGCCGTCGGGGGAGACGGCCATGTGGTCGGCGCGGTAGCCGGAGACGGGGAAGCGCCACCGGATCGCGCCGGTGGCCAGGTCGATCGCGACCACGTCGGCGAAGCTGGGCCGCGAGACGACCACGGCGGTGCCGTCCGGCGTGGAGTACATGTCGTCCACGAACTGGTCGTGGCCCTCGCCCGGCCCTTGGCGGATGCCCAGGAAGTAGATGAGCTTGATGGGGTTGAGGTAGATCTCGGTCAGGCGCTGGGCCTTGTCGGGGATGACGTTGATGCGGGCGATCTTCGCGAAGTCGCCGGTGGAGCCGATCACGTCGGCGGTGCCGTCCCAGTTGTTGCCCACGAACAGCACCTCGCGCAGGGCGGTCGTGGCGCTCGCGGGAGCGGTGCAGCAGGCGGCCGTCAGGGTGGCCGCGATGAGGACGTCGCGCAGGCGGGAGGCGGATCGGCGGGCACGAGCCAGAGCGTGCATGGTCCTTCTCCAGAGGGAGCCGGAAGAAAGAGGGGGGCGCGCGCGGCGCGCCCCGGGGTGGCGCGACAGCCTCGGGAAGCCGTCACGCGCGGACGAGAACGCGGTGATCTCGCAGGGCCGGCCGAAGGTCTGAATATCGGGATATTCAGACTTGGTGACTGGATGGTAGGCACGTGTGGCGCCCGCCACAAGACCCGATGCGAGAAACTTTCCGTGACACCTCAGCGGAGGACACGGTGGCGGGCAGGATCACGCCGGCGGCGGGCCGGTACGCGGGCAGGACGGCGAGCGAGCGCCAGGCCGAGCGCCGCAGACGCCTGATGGAGGCGGGCCTGGAGCTGTTCGGCGGCGGCCCCGGCTATCGCGACACCAAGATCGTCGATGTGTGCCGGGCCGCCGGGCTGTCCACCCGCCAGTTCTACGAGGAGTTCCGCACCCTGGAGGACCTACTGGCCGAGCTGCACCTGTACGTCAACGACACCGCCGAGCGGGCCGTGCTCGCCGTGCTGCGCAAGGCGCAGGAGCTGGAGCCGGTCGAGCGCTACTCCACCCTGTTCCGCGCCTACGCCGCCGGAGCCACCGCCGACCCCCGCCACACCCGGATCGCCTTCGTCGAGATCATCGGCGTCAGCCCGCGCCTCGACCGCCAGCGGCTCGACCGCCGCGCCCGCTGGATCGACTTCCTGTGCCGCCAGGCCGAGGCCGCCGCCGAACGCGGCGAGATCCCGCCCGGGGACTACCGGGTGGCCGCGGCCGCGTTCATCGGGGCGGTCAACGGGCTCATGCACGACTGGGCCGTGGGCTGGGTGGACGCCGGCCGGGAGCAGATCATCGACGAACTGCTCGCGATCCTCCTGGCCCGCTTCCAGGTGCTGTCCCAGAAGCCTCCGGCGTAGGCGGACGTCGCCCGCCTGCTCTCACCACGACGAGCAGCCCCGCCGCCATCAGCCCGGCGGCGTGCAGGCAGAGCGTCGGGACGATGCCGAGCCGCTCGCCGAGCACGCCCGCCAGCGCCATCCCGAGCAGGGACGTGGCCGCCTGCGCGCTCATGAGGAGCCCGAAGACCGCGCCCAGCCGGTCGGCGCCGGTGGCCGTCTGGGCGAACGTCGTGAGCCCCGCCATCGCCGCCGCGGCCGGCAGCCCGGCCAGGGCGATCAGCACGATGGCCGGCCACAGCTCCCGCGTCAGGAGCGGGTAGGTGAACAGCGCCAGGTCGGCCAGGCCGAAGACGACCGTCCCCCATCCGAACAGCGCTCGCGGCCCGGCCTTCCCCGGGCGGGCGGCGAGCGCCAGACCGCCGGCGATCCCGCCGACCGCCTGCGCCGACAGGAACAGCCCGTACGCGTCCCCCGTTCCGCCGAGCACCTGGGCGACGAACGGCGCCGCGAGCGTCGCGAAGACCCCCTCGCCCAGCCCTGTGATCACCATGTACGTCACCAGCAGGCGCACGTCGCGGTTCCCTCTGGCCAGCCGCAGCCCGGCCACCCATGCCCCGCCCATCGTCGTCGCGGCCGGGGCGCGCCGGGAGGGCGTCCGCAGGCGGGCCAGCAGGAGCGCGGAGACCAGGAAACCGGCCACGCCGATCCAGACGACCGCGGCCAGCCCGCCCGCGCCGACCGCGACCCCGCCCGCCAGCGCCCCCAGCAGCCTGGCGGCCTGGCCGCTCTGCCCGTGCAACGCGTTGGCCCGGACGAGCTGCGAGGCGGCCACGATCTGCGGCACGAGGGCCTTCTGGGCGGGGAACAGCACGGTGCTGAGCACGCCCGTCCACAAGGCGACGACGTAGACGATCCACACCTGGCCCGGTTCCCGTACCGCCAGGAGAGGCAGCAATCCTAGCGCGAGCAGCACGTCCGTGACGGCCAGCAGCCTGCGGCGGTCCCACCGGTCGGCGAGCACGCCCGCGAGGGAGCCGAGCAGGACGTCGGGTAACCGGGCGGCCAGCAACATGGTGGCGCTGGACAGCGTGGACCCGGTGAGGACATAGACGTGATAGGCCAGGCCGGTGCTGATGACCCAGTCACCGGTCTGCGAGATCAGCCCGGCCGTGAGGAGCCGCCGGTAGTCCCGGTTCCTTCCGAGGAGGCCCCGGATCCCTTCATCGGTGGGCATTGCCGCGGCGTTCATGGCCACCCCCGGCTCAGTCGCCGGTGCCGGTGGCGGGGAGCGGGACCAGGAGGGTGGTCAGCAGCACGGGCCGGGCCCCCTCCGGCCGCTCGGACGGGTCGGCGATGCGCGCCATCAGCGGCTCCAGCAACCGGTTGAACGCTTGATCGAACGCGGCCAGCTCGTCGGGCGTGACGTAGAGATAGGAGCTGCCGATCCCCCCGGCCTGCCGCCACGCGTCCGGCTCGTCCCTGCGGCGCTCCTGCCATTCGGCCAGCCGCGACAGCGCCCGCTCGGCGATGACCTGCTCCAGCAGCCCGCGGGCGGCCGACGCTTCAGGGGTCTGCTCAGTGTCGGACCACTCCTGGGTCAGGGACGTCGCCCGCCACGGCCGTTCCCGCTCGTCGCGCGCCTCGGCCTGCTCCACGAAGCCGTACTTGGCGAGTTGCCGCAGGTGGTAGGAGGCCAGCGCCTGGCTGATGCCGACCTCGCGGGCGGCGTCCGCGGCGGTGGTGGCGCCGGCCCGCATCAGCAGCTCGTGCAGCGCCAGGCGGACGGGATGCGCGAACGCCCGCATGGCGGCCGGATCGTCGAGCACGCGGCGTGGCCGCTCCCTCCAGGATTCCAAAGACATGCTTGGAATCCTGGGACGGCTACGACCAGATGTCAAGGAAACCTTTGGAATGATGACTTCTCAGGCGAGGGTCGCGCGGGCCAGCGCCGCGGCCTCCTGCCAGGTCAGGTTCGTGCCGCGCAGGAACGCCTCGGCATGCGCCGCCTCGCCCAGGACGGCTCTGGACGCGGACGTGATGCGGTCGACGTCACCGCGTTCGGCGGGCGGCAGCGGCGCGCCGACGCTGCGCCGGGCCGCGTCCGCCGCGCCGAGCAGCAGGGTCGCGACCTCCGCCCGGCCCGCGCCCCCGGCCAGTGCCGCCCCTGCCGAACCTTCGAGGGACAGGGCCACGGCGCGGGGCTCGCCGATCGAGCAGGCCACCTCCAGGCCGTGCAGCTGGAGGGCGGCCGCCCGGGCGGCGTCGCCGCGCAGCTCGGCGGTGAAGCCCAGCTCGACGTGGAGCAGGTGCTCGCCCGCCGGCGAGGAGGCGAAGTCGTCACGCAACTGGGCCAGGTACGTCGCCGCGGCGTCGAGGTCGCCGGAGCGGCGGAAGCCGAGGGCGAGGCCCATGATGGCGTGCACCTGGCCGTACACGTAGCCCTGCTCCGCGGCCAGGCGGCGGGCCTGCTCGTGCAGGTCGCGGGCGCGTTCCCAGTCGTGCGACAGCAGCGCCAGCCGGCCGAGCCCGGAACGGCGGGCCGCGACCTCCGCCGTCAGGCCCAGCTCCTGCGCCAGGTGCAACCCCTCGCTCTGGCGGCGGGTCGCCTCCGCGTAGTCGCCCTTGATCTCCGCCAGCGTGGACAGGGGTGACGTGGTCTGCAGCTCGCCCCAGCGGTCGCCGAGCTCGTGGAAGAGCGTGGCGGCGTGCAGGGTGTTGCGGGCGACGGCGTCGAGGTCGCCGCGGCTCAGGGCGTTCATCGCGCGCAGGGCGAGCACGGCGGCGGTGCCCCACGCGTCGGCGGCCAGCAGGCGCTGGGCCTGCGTGTTGACCTGCTCGCTGACGTCGGGGAGGCCCGCGTGGAAGAGGCCGTAGGCGTAGAGCCAGAGCATCCGGCCGTGGCGGGCCGGGTCGGCATCCGTGCCGGGGGAGGGCGCCGGCCGCGGGTCGGAGCGGTCGCCGGTCAGCAGCGTGAACGCGCCCTGCAGCAGGCGGAGCTCGGCCGAGTGCGGGGCCTGCGCGAGCGTCGCCGACAGGGCCTGATGGCCTTCGGTGAGCCGGCCGCGCAGCAGCCACCACCAGGTGAGGGCCGTAGCCAGCCGGGCAATGGCCTCGGCTCGGGCGCTGGCAGCGGGTGAGGTGTTGGGGGCGGCGTCGGAGCGGGGGTCGGCCTCGGTTCCGGCGGTGGGGTCGGGGTGGGTGGTGGGCTGGAGGGCCGCGCGGAAGTTGGCGGCCTCCGCGTCCAGCCGGTCGAGCCAGGCTTGCTGGTCGGGGCCGCGCAGGTGGGGGTCGGCCCGCTCGGCGAGAGCGAGGTAGTGGCGCAGGTGGCGCTCGCGCAGGACGGTCAGGTCCTCCGTCTCGCGCAGGCGTTCCATCGCGTACGCGGCGATCGACTCCAGCAGCCGGTAGCGCGGCCCGGCCGGGGTCTCGGTCATCACGACCAGGGACCGGTCGACCAGGCGGGTGACCAGGTCCAGCACCTCTTCGGCCGGCACGTCGGGCCCGGCGCAGACGGCCTCGGCCGCGTCCAGGGTGCAGCCGCCCGCCGGCACGGCCAGGCGGCGCAGCACGACCTGCTCCTGGTGGGTGAGCAGGTTCCAGCTCCAGTCGATCACCGCGCGCAGGGTCTGCTGCCGGGCCGGGGCGCCGCGCCGGCCGGTGGTGAGGAGCCGGAACCGGTTCTCCAGCCGGGCGGCCAGTTCCTTGACCCCGAGGCTCCGTACGCGGGTGGCCGCCAGCTCCAGGGCGAGGGGGATGCCGTCGAGGCGGCGGCAGATGTCGGCCACCGTCTCCAGGGTGTCGGGGCCGGGGGCGAAGGCCGGGGCGGAGGCGGTGGCGCGCTCGGTGAACAGCCGGATCGCGTCCGCCTGCTGGAGCGGGTCGATCGGGTAGAGGGTTTCGCCGGTCAGGCCGAGGGGTTCGCGGCTGGTGGCCAGGATGCTGAGCGCGGGGGCGGCGCGCAGGAGGAGGTTCGCGAGCTCGGCGGCCTGCTCGATGAGGTGCTCGCAGTTGTCGAGGACGAGCAGCGTCCGGCGTTCGCGCAGGGCGGTGGCGAGCCGGTCGGTGGGGTTCGTGGGGGCGCCGGAGATCGGTGCGCCGGTGATGCCGAGCACGGCGGCGATCACCTGGACGAGGTCGTCGGTGCTGCCGTGGTGATCGGCGAGCTCGATCAGCCAGACCCCGTCGGGGAAACCCGGCACCGCCGCGGCCGGCGTTCGAGTGGCCGGCTCCTGCGCGCCCAAACCGTGCGCGGTCGGCGTCTCGGTGGCGCGGCTCGGCGCCGTCCCGCCCTGGGCGGCGATGCGGGACGCCGCCTCGACGGCGACGCGGGTCTTGCCGACCCCGCCCGGCCCGATGAGCGTGACCAGGCGGCTGCGGCCGAGGAGGGCGGTGATCTCCTCCAGGGCACGCCGGCGGCCGATGAGGGCCGTGAGCTGCGTGGGCAGGTTGGTGCGGGGAGCACCGGGCGACGGATCCTGGTGCGGGCCCGCTTGGGGGAGCGCGGCCTGCTCGGGTTGGTGCGGCACGGTGCGTTCAAGTTGCTGGGGCGAGGCTCGCCCGGGTTGAGGGAGTGCGGCTCGTTCGGATCGGGGGAGCGCACCACGTGCGGGTTGAGGGAGCGTGGCCCTTCGGGACTTGGGCCCAGGCCGAGTGACGGGTCCTGGCGGAGGATCGCCTGGTGGAGCGCGCTCAGCTCCGGGCTCGGGTCCACGCCGAGCTCGTCCGCGAGGCGCCGCCGCAGCTCCGTGTAGGAGGCGAGCGCTTCGCTCTGGCGGCCGGCCAGGTAGAGGGCCCGGAGCTGGATGGCGCGCAGCCGTTCGCGCAACGGGTGGCGGGCGACCAGGTCGGCGAGCTCGCCGGTGAGCAGCAGGTGGTCGCCCGCGGCCAGCCGCGTCTCGGCGTGCTCCTCGACGACGGCGAGGCGCTGCTCGGTGAGGCGGTGGGCGGCGGCGCGGGTGAACTCCTCGTCGGCGAAGTCGGCGTAGGCGGCCCCGCGCCAGAGCTGCAGCGCCTCGGTGAGGAGCGCGGCGCGCGTCTCGGGGGCGGCGGTGCGGGCCTGGGCCACCAACGCGAGGAAGCGGCGCGCGTCCACCTCGTCCTCGGGGGCGAGGCGCAGGAGGTAGCCGGGCGGCTGGTACGCGACGCGCTCGCGCCCGAGTGCCCGGCGCAGCTGGGAGACCTTGGCTTGCAGGGCGTTGGCGGGGTTGCCGGGCGGCCGGCCGTTCCACAGGTCCTCGATGAGGCGGTCGGTGGGGACGGGCCGGCCGTCGTGGACGAGGAGATCGGCGAGCAGGGCCCTGACCTTGACTTCGACGATCTTGACCGGCCGGCCTTCGTCGTCCTGCACCAAGAGGGGCCCCAGCACCGCGAATCGCACAGTGGTCACCGTACACAGGCCGATTCCCCCCGCCCTTCGGGAGTGGCTCAGACGACGATGACCCGGCGTCCGCGCGTGTGACCGGCCTTGCTGTCGACGTGCGCCGCCGCGGCCTCGGAAAGCGTGTACGACCGGTCGACCGGAATGTGCAACCTCCCCTCAGAGATGAGGCGGGCGGCCTCGGCGAGCGCGTCCGGCATGCTCCCGGCCACCCCGGAGAACCGCACCCCGAGCACCGGCGCGCCGAGGTCGGCGATGGAGACGACCTTCCCCGGGTCCCCGGTCAGCTCTACCAGCTCGCGGATCACGCCCGAGCCGGCCAGGTCGAGGGCCGCGTCGACCCGGCCGAGCCGCCGCACCCGCTCGACCCAGCCCTCGCCGTAGGTGGTGGCGAGGGCGCCGAGGCTACGGAGGTAGTCCTGGTTCGCGGGCCCGGCGGTGCCGATGACCGTGATGCCGCGTTCGCGGGCGATCTGCAGCACCGCCGAGCCGACGCCGCCGGACGCGCCGCTGACCAGCAGCGTCTGCCCGGCCCGCACGCCGACCTGGTCGATGACGCGCAGCGCGGTCTCCACGACGGACGGGTACCCGGCCGCCTCCTCGAACGTCAGCCCTTCGGGCATCCGCGCCCACGCCCACAGCACGGCGAACTCGGCATAGGTGTCGGAGCCCTCGCCGAACACGTGATCGCCCACGGCGACCCCTTCGACGCCTTCCCCGACCTCGTCCACCACGCCGGCCGCGTCGAGCCCGACCCCGGCGGGCAGCTCGATCGGGCGGGCCTGCTGGAACTGGCCTTCTCTGATCCTCCAGTCGACGGGGTTCACGCCCGCCGCCCGTACGGCGATGCGGATCCGGCCGGGGCCCGCATGGGGCTCCTCGGCGTCCACGAGGTGCAACACGTCCGGGTCGCCGAACTCGGCGAAGCTCACTTTCTTCATGCCGCCGACCGTAGCACTAACGGTTAGTGTTTTGAAACATCTCCGTTTTCCTATCTGGTAGCATCGGATCATGACCGAGCCGTCCGGACGCCGCGAGCGCAAGAAGGCCGCGACCCGCCAGAAGATCGCCGACACCGCCCTGCGGCTCTTCCTGGAGCGCGGTTACGACGCGGTGGGCATCCGCGAGGTCGCCGCCGCGGCCGACGTGGCCGTCACCACGGTCTTCGCCCACTTCGCGAGCAAGGAGGCGCTGGTGTTCGAGCAGGACGAGGACTTCGAGCGCCGCCTCACCCAGGCGGTCACCGGCCGCGCGCCGCACGAGCCGCTCGTCCCCGCGCTGCGCCGCGAGATCGAGGCCCTGGTGCGCCACTGCACCGCCGACGGCGCCGCCCCCATCTGGCGCATGATCGACGAGTCGCCGGCCCTGCGGCAGTACGAGGAGTCGATGCGGTCGCGGCACGCGCGCTCGCTGGCGGCGGCCATCGCCGCCGACCTCGGCCTGCCCGGGGAAACTACGGCCTGCCGGGCGGTCGCGAGGTTCGCGATCGACGCGTTCTCGCTGGCCCGCGAGGCGGCCGAGCCGGAGGCCGCGCTCGACGAGGTCTTCCCGATGATCGAGGCGGCGTGGGCGGCCGCCGGCCGTTCCCTGCCCGCGCGGGAAGCCGTTCCGGCGGAGGCGGGAGCCGGCTGAGGGCCGGTCATCAGCGGGTCATCAGCCGCTCCGAAGCGCCCGGGAGCACAGTCGTCACTGTCCCCGGACGTCGAGAGATCGGAGCATGACCATGTCGAGCGCGGCATTGACCTCCCGCCTGTTCGAGCCCGCCAGGCTCGGCCCCCTGCACCTGCCCAACCGGCTGGTGATGGCGCCGCTGACGCGCAACCGCGCGTCGGCCGACGGCGTCCCGACGCCGCTCATGGCGACGTACTACGCGCAGCGCGCGTCCGCCGGCCTGATCATCGCCGAGGCCACCACGCCGAACGCGGTCGGCCAGACTTATCCCGACATTCCCGCCATCTACAGCGATGAGCATGTGGCCGGCTGGCGGCGCGTCACCGGCGCGGTGCGCGCGGCGGGCGGCACGATGTTCCTGCAGCTGCAGCACGGCGGCCGGATCGGCCACCCGGAGACCAGCGGCCTGACGCCGCTCGCACCCTCCCCGGTCGCCTTCCCCGACCCGATCCACACCCCCGCCGGATCCAGGCCCGGGGTCGTGCCGCGCGCGATGACCGTCGGGGAGATCCGCGGCACCGTGGCCGACTTCGCCGCCGCCGCCCGTCGGGCCGTGGACGCCGGGTTCGAGGGCGTGGAGGTGCACGGCGGCAACGGCTACCTCATTCACCAGTTCCTGTCCGGGGTCACCAACCAGCGCGGCGACGCCTACGGCGGCTCGGCGACCGGGCGCATCCGCTTCGCGGTCGAGGTGGTGGAGGCCGTGGCCGACGCCATCGGCCCCGAGCGGGTGGGGTTGCGCATCGCGCCCGGCGTCACCGCGAACGCCATGCGCGAGCACGACGTCGAGCGCGTCTACCCCGAGCTCGTCGGCGCGCTCGCCGGCAAGGGCCTGGCCTACCTGCACGTCGTGTTCGCCGACCCCGCGCAGCCGCTGTTCCACCGCATCCGCCGCGCGTGGCCGTCCGTGCTGATCACCAACCCGGCGTTGCCCTGGCCGGCGCCGTTCCCCGCCGACGGCGGCCGGCAGGAGGCGGAGCGGCTGCTCGCGGCGGGCGCCGACCTGGTCTCGCTGGGCCGGGCGTTCCTGGCCAACCCCGATCTCGTCGAACGGTTCCGCCGCGGCGCGCCGCTCAACCCGGTGCGGCCGGAGTACTGGTACGGGGGCGGGGAGCTCGGCTACACCGACTACCCGGTGCTCGGCCGCCACCCGGTCGCGGTCTGAGACCGCCTCGCGGACGCGACGGGATGGGCATTGCCCGTGCTCAAATCTTTAGTTAACTTTCCTGTATGAAGTCGCGTCCGTTAGCCGCGCTCGCACTGACCGCGGCCGCCCTCCTCGCCTCCCCGGCCGTGGCCGCCTCCGCCACCTCCCAGGCCGCGTCCGCCACCTCCGCCGCCTACGTCAAGCAGGCCAGCTACGGCTGGCCCGACCAGTGCCAGTGGTTCGGCGCCCAGGGCCAGGCCAACCACACCTGGAGCTCGTACTACTGCGAAACCGTCATCCCCACCAACTGGACCGCGCCCGGCCTCTACAACCTGTGGGTGCAGTACTGACCCCGCTCAGGCCCAGCTCTGGGTCACGCCGCCGTCCGGGAGCGAGATCTCCAGGCGGCGGCACCACGGCCGCGGCGGCGTCCACCCGGCCGCGGGCGTGAACTCCACCTTCAGCAGGCGGGCCGACGCGGGGACCGGCCCGCCCAGATCGCGAACGCCGTGCGCGGCCGGCCCGCCCGACGGGTCGAAGGCGCCGCCGTTGTCGTCCCGGTAGTCGGTGCCCAGGTCGTCCTCGGTGGACAACATCCAGTACCAGAAGAACGGCCCCTTGCGCTCCTCCTCGTCCGGCGCCGGCCCCGGGACGAGCTCGTAGTGCAGCACCCCCTCGCCGCCCGACAGCTCCAGGCCCCGGGCGACCACGTGGTGGCCGTCCACCAGCTCCCCGAGGTCGAGGTCGAAGACGACGTCGAGCCGCCTCGACCCGCCCGTCCGGGCGAAGTACGCGTCGGTGGCCGTACGCGGCGGAATGCTGATCATGAGCCCCAGCATCACGCATGACCGGCCTGCCGGGCCAGTCGTTTACAGGCCGAGGGAGGCGATGAGGTCGCGGATCTCGTCGCGGTAGACGGCCGCGGGGTCGTGGACGAGCGGGCTCAGGTGGCCGTAGATCTCCAGGGCGACGAGGCCGTGCATGCGGCCCCACACACGCAGGGTCAGCGCCAGCGCGGCCGGCGGCAGGCCGGGGAAGTGCTCGCGGACGTGCGCGACCAGGCCGGGGTCGAAGTCGTCCCAGGTGTAGGTGCGCTCGGTGCGCTGGAGCGGCTCGGCGGCCGGCCAGGCGGCGGCGACCAGGCCGGTCAGGCCGGTGCAGGCGCGCAGCTCGGCGGCCTTGCCGGGGCCGTCGGCGGGCGGCCGGTAGCCGGGCACCGGGTCGCCGTAGATCAGCCGGAAGCCCTCGGGCCCGGCCAGCGCCCACGCGCGCACGGCCTCCGCCCAGGCCAGGATGCGGCCGCCGGGATCGTCGGCCGGCACGGCGTCGCGGGCGGCCTCGGCGGCCTCCACGACCGAGGTGTAGACGTCGCCGATCAACGTGGTGACCAGGTCGTCGCGGGTGGGGAAGTAGCTGTAGATGGCGCCGGCCGTCATGCCCATCTCGCGGGCGATGGCGCGCAGCGAGATCGCGTCGGGGCCGCCGGCGGACATGAGCTTGAGGGCGATCGCCTTGATCTCGGCGGTGGTCTCGGCGCGCAGCCGGGCACGGCGGCTGATGATCTCCCCGGTCACGCCCCACACTCTACAGCGTTCGCACGCTGCACACCGTTCAGTGAAGGTCGGGTGCGGTGCGTGACCGGGGAGGCCGGTCACAGCAGGACGAACGAGAAGTCCTGCGCCGTCCGGCGGTTCAGCGGGATGTCGATCTTGACGCGGCGGGCGATCTCCCTTCGGCTGATGCCCAGCCCCTGGCCGATGAGCCGTTCAGGGCGGACGGGCACGGGGTCGTCGAAGACGACCGTGACATGCAGCGGCCACACCTCCTCGGGAGGAGGCGGGGCGACGAGCTCCCAGCAGCCGTCCCACTCCAGGGCGAACCGGTTACGGCGGGCGGTCCACGGGTCGAGCAGGACGCGGGCGACGAAAGCCTGCGAGTCGGCCGAGTAGCCGGACAGCAGGGTGCGGGACAGGGAACGGACGTGGACCCGGTCATGGACGGTCAGCTTGCTGGTACGACCGCAGGACACGCAGTCGACCAGGAGCCAGACGTCGAGCAGCTTGCCGTTGGCGTTGACGCGGAACCTGCCGTCACCGGCCGTGGCCCGCTCGGACGGGCAGGTCACGCAACGCAGGGCGAGCAGGGGCAGGCGGGTGCGCCGCACGACCCAGGGCAGCACGGTATGAGGATGTGAAGACATGATCTCTCTGAAGACCTGACAGAGGGCACGGAAACAGAGCCGGCGGCGACGCCGGCGACCGATGCGCGGAGAAGGTGTCAGGTCTAAAGAGCAGGCGGGGTCATGCGGGGGAGAGTCCTCACGTTCGGGAGTGCGAAGTCACCGTAGGGGAGGGCCGGTCGCGAAGGCCAGCCGTTTTTCGCCCGCCCCAGGCCGCTCCGACCCGTTCCACGCGCCGGAACACCGATGGAACGCCCCAACTGACGACGGCTCCCGAAGCGGGAGCCGCACAGGAGGAGGAGAGGCCCATGAACCTGAGACGCGTGTTCGGCCTGATGGCGGGCACGGCGCTGGCCGTGGCCGGCCTGGCCGGGCCGGCGCGGTCCGCGTCGGCGGCGCTGGCGCTGCCGTTCGCGACCCCGACCACCTGCACCTTCCAGACGCTCAACACGGGGAACTTCCTGACGGCCGTCGGCGGCGGCGGCCGCACGACCGACGTCATCCACTCGAACGCCACCGTGGCCCGCTCCTGGGAGCGGTTCACGGTCGTCGACGCGGGCGACGGCGTGCACTTCGGCATCAAGACGCTGACCGGCAACTTCCTCACCGCCGTCGGCGGCGGCGGGCGGACCACCGACGTCGTGCACACCGACGCGACCCTGCTGCAGGCATGGGAGAAGTTCGCGCTGATCCGCCAGGGCGGCGACGGGTTCGCCATCCAGACCGTGGACGGCCACTACCTGACCGCCGTCGGCGGCGGCGGCCGCACCACCGACGTCGTCCACAGCGACGCGACGCTGATCCAGTCGTGGGAGATCTTCCGCGTCCAGTGCGGCCTGACCACGGTGCCGAACGTGCAGGGCTTCGACGACGCCTCCGCCCGTCAGGCGATCGTGGCGGCAGGGCTGGCCGTCGGGTCGGTCACGTTCGACAACACCTGCAAGGACGTGTTCGGCACCGTGCTGTTCTCCACGCCCGGCGCCGGCACGACGGTGGCGCGGGGTTCGGCGGTGAACCTCAGGGAGTCCAGCGGGGTGGACGCCCAGGGCCGGCCCTGCGTGCTCCCCTGATGCTCGCGACCGGCTGATCCGCAAGGGCATGGCTACGATGCCGCCATGCCCTTCGATCTTGCGTCCCTCGGCTTCGGGATCTTGTTCGCCGCCCTGTTCGCGGGGCTGCCCCTGGCGACCGCGGCCACGGCCGTCCCCGCCGCGGTGCTCTCCGCCCCGGCCGGCCGGCACGACCTCGTGCGCCGGGGCGTGGTCGTCGTGGGGTTGTTCACGTCGTTCTGCGGCGCCCTGATCATGGGGCTCGGGGCATGGCTGGCCCGTGCGGACACCCGCTACGGCGCCCTGGAGAGCCTCGGCTTCCTGCTGCTGAGCCTCCTCGGCGCGGGGCTGCTCATGGGCGGCCTCGGCCCGCTGCCCTCGTGGCTGCTGGAGCTCGCCGATCGCGCCGCGGAACGGCTGCCGCCGCCGTTCCGCCTGGCGGCCCGGGACCTGGCCCACCGCCGTATCCCGGCGGTGGCGGCGATCACGCTGGCGATGCTGGCGAGCGCCGCCGGCATCGCCGTGACGGTCATCGCGACCGGCGAGACGACCCAGGCCAGGGCCGCCTACCAGCCGCAGGCCCGGCCGGGCGCGTTACTGGTCGAGTCGGGCTCCCCGTTCAGGGAGGGGTTCTCGCCGGAAGAGGCGGGCGCCGTGCGGGCGGCGATCGAGCGCGAGTTACCCGGAGTGCCGATCGTCGAGGTCGAGGAGGTCCCCGAACCGGACCGGTACCTGCACGCGACGGCGGAGGCCGCCGAGCTGCCGGACGAGATGGTCTACTGGCCCCAGGCCATCGGGGACGAGAAGCTGCTGCGCTACCTCACCGGTGACCAGTCCACGCCCTACGACGAGGGCACGGCCGTGGTGATCGTCTCCGGCGACGTGCGGGCCGATGCGGTCGAGCTGTCGTACGAGATCAGCGCCGACGACGAGAGCACGAGGACCAAGACGATCCCGGCGGCCGTCGCCAGGCCCGCCACCCCCCACATGGCGACGATCTTCGTCCCCTCGAAGATCGTCCGGGACCTCGGCTACCCGCTCCAGCCGGCCGAGCTGATCGTCGACCCCACCCTCCACCGGGTCACGGAGCAGGAGCGGGAGCGCCTCGACCGCCGGCTGGACGACGACCTCGCGCGGACCTACGTCGAGCGGGGCTTCCAGGCTTCGACCAGATGGCTGCCGATCGCCGCGGCGGCGCTGCTGCTCGCCCTCGGAAGCGCGCTCGCGCCCGGCTTCGGCCAGGCCGCGAACGCGCGCCAGGCCCGGGTCCTGAGGCGGACCGGCAGCGGATCGGGCGCCGCGTTCCGGTGGTTCTGCGCGGGCCGGGCGGGGCTGAGCGCGTTGCTCGGGACGGTGCTCGGCGCGGTCGCCGGATGCCTCGCCGGGATGTTGCTGCTGTGGCCCCTGACGGCGTCCAGCAGTTGGGACGACCCGCCAAGGGTGCCCTTCGAGACGCCCTGGGCGGCGGTCGTGGCCGTCGTCGCGGGCCTTCCCCTGCTGGCCGCGGCCCTGGGCGCGCTGCTCGCCCGCGAACGACCACCCGTCCCTCCGGCCCGGCGCTGAAGCCCCGCCGGGTCAGGCGGGCCGGTGCGGGTCGGCGTGGACGTGGGTGCGCATGCCCTGCGGGTCGAACAGGATCAGCAGCTCGACCACCCCGCCGTCGGCGCTGCCCAGCCAGTGCGGCAATGACGTGTCGAACTCGGCCGCCTCGCCCGGCGGCAACGTCAGGTCCCGCTCGCCGAGGAGGAGCCGCAGGCGGCCGTTGAGCACGTACAGCCACTCGAAGCCGTCATGGGTCTGCGGCGTCGGCACGAGCGGTTCCGGCCGCGCGGGGATGATCATCTTGAACGCCTGCACCCCGCCCGGCCGGCGCGATAGCGGCACGAACGTCATCCCGAACCGGTGGATCGGCGTGAGGTGGATCCGCGGATCGCCGGTGCGCGGGGCGCCCACCAGATCGTCCAGCGGCACGTTGTACGTGCGCGCCAGCGGCAGCAGCAGCTCCAGCGTCGCCCGCCGCTGCCCGCTCTCCAGCCGCGACAACGTGCTCTCGGAGACGCCGGTCGTGGTCGCGAGGTCGGCGAGGGTCAGGCCGCGATGCCGGCGCAACGCCCGCAGCCTCGGCCCCACCCCGTCCAGCACCTCGTCCAGGTCTTGGTCCACGCCCGCCATCTTGCCAGAACCGCAAGATTTCGTGCCAGAACGCACGCTCCCGACGAGACTGGGCGGACACCTCTCGAAAAGGAGCCCCCATGACCGAAGCGGTCACGTTCTGGGACGGCGTGTACGCGGCACGACCGGCCGCCACCCGCCCCCGTCCGAACACCCGCCTGACCGAAGTGGCCACGCCCCTGCCGCCCGGCGACGCGCTCGACCTCGGCTGCGGCGACGGCGGCGACGCGCTGTGGCTGGCCGGGCAGGGCTGGCGGGTCACCGCCGCCGACATCTCCGCCGTCGCGGTCGAACGGCTCACGGCACTCGCCGGCGCGCACGGCCTCGGCGACCGTATCACCGCCGTCCGGCACGACCTGCGCGACTCGTTCCCGGACGGCACGTTCGACCTGATCTGCGCCCACTACCTGCACACGCCCTTCGACCTCGACCGGGCGGGCGTGCTGCGCGCGGCCGCGCACGCGCTGCGTCCCGGCGGGCGGCTGCTGGTCGTCGACCACGGCTCGACCGCGCCGTGGTCGTGGAACCAGGACCCCGACGCCCGGTACCCGAGCCCGCGGGAGGTCGCGGCGGGCATCGCGCTGGACCCGGCGGCGTGGACGATCGAGCGCGCCGACGCGCCCCGCCGGATCGCGACCGGGCCGGGCGGGCGCACCGCCGAGGTCACCGACCACGTCCTGCTCATCCGCCGCAACCCCTGAACCCGCCGGAGAGAACGCCATGCCCACTACCCACCGCCGCCGTGACACGCCGCCGCCCCGCACCGGGGGCGGCGAGGCCGAGGTCCTGCGCGGATTCCTCGACTACCTCAGAGCCTCGATCGCCGCGAAGGTCGACGGCGCCCCCGACCCCGAGGCCCGCACGGCCGCCGTGCCGTCCGGGACGAACCTGCTCGGCCTGCTCAACCACCTGACCTGCGTCGAACGCGCCACGTTCCTCGGGGAGGACGTCACCGACTGGCCGGCCACGTTCACGGCCGCGCCGCAGGACAGCGTGGCCGACGTCGTCGCCCGCTACCGGGAGACCGTCGAGCGCGCGAACGCCGTGCTCGACGGCTGCGCCGACCTGGGCGCGCCCGTTCCCAGGCCGCGGCCGGGCCGCCCGGCGCCCAGCGTCCGGTGGGCGCTCACCCACCTGATCGAGGAGACCGGCCGGCACGCGGGCCACGCCGACATCCTGCGCGAGCTGATCGACGGCACCACCGGCCGCTGACTCGATGGTTCGGCGGGCGTCCACCCATGGTCAGCGGGCGCCGGCCGCGCGGAGCAGGGCGGCCACCTCCGTCTGGCCCTTGGCGATCGCGTGGGCGAGCGGCGTGACGCCGTCGCGGTCGGCGAGGTTCACGTCGGCGCCGGCCGCGACCAGCAGGCGCACGATCTCCTGGTACGGCGGGCCGCCGTCGCCGAGGATGACCGCCTCCAGCAGCCCGGTCCAGCCCAGGTCGTTGACGTGATTCACGTCGATCCCGGTCTTCAGCACCTCGCGGACGTAGTCCACGTGCCCCCGCTCGCAGGCCGGGATGAGGGACACCCCTCCGTACCGGTTGCGCACGGTCAGGTCAGGACCGGCCGGCAGCAGCGCGCGCAGCATGGCGACGCTGCCGGTCACACCGGTGACGAGCCACGGGGTGGCCCGGTCGGCGTCCTGCGCGTCGGGGTCGGCGCCGGCCTCGACCAGCACCTCGGCCACCTCGACGTGGTCGGCCGCGGCGGCGAGCAGCAGCGCCGTGCGCCGCCGGTCGTCGCGGGCCTCGACGTCGGCCCGCGCCGGAGCGCGTCGCGGACGGCGCCGGCGTCCCCTCGCGCCGCCGCCGCCAGCAGTTCCTCGTTGACCACACCATCTCCTTCTTCCGCCTTGGGGGCGCCGCACGCCGTGAGGACCGAGCCGAGCAGAGAGGCCAGGACGGATCTGCGCCCGATCAGGCACGCGCGGCCGCTCACCGCAGCCGGCCCGCCACCGCCTTGAGGCCGGCGCGGGCGATGGCCTCGTCGACGTCGCCGCTCGGCGCCCCGCCGACGCCGATGCCCGCCACCGGCGCGCCGTCGGAGACGACGGGGACCCCGCCGCTGAGGAAGAGCGTACCGGGGATGTCGGCGATGCTCGGGCCGCCGCCGTCGAGGCCCTTGGCGAGCTCGCTGGTCGCCCGGCCGAAGGAGACCGCCGTGAACGCCTTGCGCCGGGCCGACTCCTCGGTCTGCGGCCCGGCGCCGTCACCCTTGACGACCAGCCGGGTCGCGCCGGAGCGGTCGACGATCACGACGGTCACCTTCTGCTTCTGCCGGGCGGCCTCTCGCATCGCCGCCTCGGCGATCTCCAGGGCGGCGCCGGACGACAGTACCTCCGTCCGGACGACCGCCTGGCCGTCCCGTACTGACGGCGTGGCCGCCTGGGCGGCGGTGGGGGCGAAGGCGGCGGCCACGAGGGCGAGGCCCGCGAGCGGGGCGGCGGCGCCGCGGCGGGCGCGCAGGGATCCGGTCATCGTCTCTTCCGTTCGTCACGAGGTGTTCGAGCAGGTCAAAGCCTCTCAGCGACGGCGCGGGCAGCCATCGGAAGCATGAACGATCCCGCGGCGTCAACCGGTCGAGCCGCCGATCAACCGATCGGTTGATGTGCCGCCGGCACGTTCCGGCCGGGTCCCCGGCAACGCATAAGGTCGGGGCAGCACGGACGGGGAGGATGATGAGGGAGCGCGTCTGGCTCAACTGGGCCATGCATGCAGGCTTCTACCTGCTGCTGGCCGCCTCGGCGCTGAGGCTGGTGTCCCGGCACGGCATGGTCGCGCAGACCGTGGCCGCGCTGGCCGTCTGCGCGGTCCTCGCGCTGGCGTACCTGGTGGGCGTGGTGTCCTGGAGCCGGCTCGGGCGCCGGCGGGTGGTCTGGCTGGGCTGCGTGGCGGCGGTCTGGCTGGGGCTGGTCGTCGTCGCGCCGTCGTTCAGCTGGTGCGCGGTGCCGCTGCTGTTCCTGTGCCTGCGGCTGCTGAACGCGCGCGCGTTCGCGGTGGCGGCGGCCGTGCTCACGCTGGTCGTGATCGCGGCCCAGACCAAGATCGCGCAGGAGGTCGATCCGAGCCTGATCCTCGCGCCCATCGGGATCGCCGCCATGACGGCGGTGACGTTCTGGGAGCTCCAGCGCGAGAGCGCCGCCCGCCAGCTGCTCATCGACGACCTGATCAGCACCCGGGAGACCCTCGCCGAATCGCGGCACCGCACCGGCGTGCTGGAGGAGCGCGAGCGGCTGGCCAGGGAGATCCACGACACCCTCGCCCAGGGGCTGACCAGCATGGGGATCCTGCTGCAGGCCGCCGACCGGGTGTGGGCCGCCGACCCCGCGCTCGCCCGCGCCCACGTACGGCGGGCCGCCGAGGCCGCCGCGGAGAACCTCGGCGAGGCCCGCCGGTTCGTCCGCGACCTGCGGCCGCCCGGCCTGGACGGCACCACGCTGCCCGAAGCCCTGGCCCGGCTCTGCGCGAACGGCGGCGACGACGCTCCGCGGGTGCGTCTGCGGGTGGAGGGCGAGCAGTACCCGCTGGAGCCAGGCGTGCAGACGGCGCTGCTGCGCGTGGCCCAGGGCGCGCTGGCCAACGTCCGCGACCACGCGGGCGCCGCGAACGCCACGATCACCCTGTCCTACCTGGACGGCGAGGTCACCCTGGACGTCTTCGACGACGGCGCCGGCTTCACCGAGCCCGCCCCGGCCCCCGGCCGCGGGTACGGGCTGCGCGCGATGCGCGATCGGCTGGCCGGGGTGCGCGGCGTCCTGGTCGTCGAGAGCACCCCAGGTGAGGGCACGGCGCTCGCCGCCCGCGTCCCCGTCGCCGGCCAGGCCACGCCGCCGGTGCGCGAGCAGGAGGTGGGCGCGCGATGAGGCTGTTCCTGGTGGACGACCATCCGGTCGTACGGGCGGGCCTGGTGGCGCTGCTCGGCGGCGAGGACGACATCGAGATCGTCGGCGAGGCGGCCGGCGCCGACGAGGCCCTGCGCGGGATCGCCGCGCACCGGCCCGACGTCGTCCTCATGGACCTGCAGCTCGGCGACGGCATCGACGGCGTCGAGGCCACCCGCCGGATCCGGGCGCTGCCCGCGCCGCCGCAGGTCCTCGTCCTGACGACGTACGAGACCGACGCGGACGTCCTGCGCGCCGTGGCCGCCGGCGCCACCGGATACCTGCTCAAGGTGTGCCCGCCGGAGGAGCTGTTCCAGGGCATCAGGGCCGCCGCCAGGGGAGAGAGCGTCCTGTCGGCCAAGGTGGCGGCGCGGATGATGCGGCGGCTGCGCGACCCCGGCCTGGCGCTGAGCGTGCGGGAGGTGGAGATCCTGGAGCTGCTGGCCAGCGGCGCCGCCAACCGTGAGATCGCCAGGCGGCTGTTCATCACGGAGGCGACGGTCAAGACCCACCTGGTGCACATCTACGGCAAGCTCGGCGTGGACACCCGTACCGCCGCCGTCACCGCCGCCGTGGAGCGGCGCCTGATCAGGCTGCCCTGACCCCCGTGTGTCGCAGACCGCCGCGCGCCCGGCGGGCGGGCAGCATGGGAGGCGTGCGTGCGGACGAGGAGGACCTGCCCCGGCAGGAGTGTGCCGTGACGGTGCTGGGCGGCCCCACGGCCGTCATCGATCTCGGGGGCCTGCGGATCGTCGTCGATCCCACCTTCGACGACCCCGGCCCCCACGGCTACCTGACCAAGACGACCGGCCCCGCCGTGCCGGAGAGCCGGCTGGGGCCGGTCGACGCGGTGCTGGTCAGCCACGACGCCCACCCGGACAACCTCGACGACCGGGGCCGCGCCTTCGCCGTGGCCGCCCCGCTGACCCTCACCGTCCCCAGCGCCGCCGCGCGGCTCGGCCCCCGGGCGGCCGGGCTGGCCCCCTGGAGCACCCGCACGCTGCCGCGCCGGGACGGCGGCGGCGACCTGACCGTCCAGGCCGTGCCCGCCGTCCACGGGCCCGAGGACGGCGAGCGCGACCCGCACGGCCACATCAACTGCGAGGTCACCGGCTTCGTCCTGTCCGGTACGGGCCTGCCCACCGTCTACGTCAGCGGCGACAACGCCTCGATGCGGGCCGTGGCCGAGATCGCCCGGCGCGTCCCGGACATCGACGCGGCCGTGCTCAACGCCGGGGCGGCCCGCGTCCAGGGCAAGTTCCGCGAGCGCCCCGTATCCATGGACGCCCGCCGGGTCGCGGCCGCCGCCGCCGTGCTGGGCGTCGCCGTCGTCATCCCCGCCCACTACGACGGGTGGACGCACTTCTCCGAAGGGCGGGCGGAGCTGGAGACGGCGTTCGACGAGGCCGGCCTGTCCGCGCTGCTGCGCCTGACCGGGCACGGCTCCTGGTCGGCGCTACGCGGCTGAACGCCCTCAGGCGACCGCCGTCCCCTCAAGCTCGACCATCAAATCGGGGATCGCCAGCCGCGTCACCCCGAGCATCGTGGTGGACGGCGCCACCCCCGCCGCGCCCAGCCGTGACGCCAGCACCCCGTAGTGCTCGAAGAGACGGTCGACGTCGGTGGTGTAGACGTTGAGCCGGACCAGGTTCGCCAGCGACATGCCGGCCTCGCCGAGCACGGCCTCCAGGTTGTCGAGGCTCGACGCGAGCTGCGCCGCCAGGTCACCGGCGTGCTCCGGCTTGCCGTCGGCGCTCATCGCGGTCTGCCCCGAGCAGTACAGGGTGCGGGTGTGCCCCGAGACCAGCTCGCCCTGGTTGTAGCCCAGCTGCACCGACCACGGCCACGGGTTGATCGCCGTTCGCTCCATCGCCACATCAGCTCCTATCGAATCGTCAGCAATCTGTACGGGTTCGTACGACGAAGAGCCTGCCAACGAATCACGACATCCTGTGTCGTGTATTTCGATAGGGTTTTCGCATGCGTGCCGACCGGCTGGTCTCGCTGGTCCTGCTGCTGCGGCAGCACGGCCGGCTGTCCGCGACAGCGCTGGCCAGAGAGCTGGAGGTGTCCACCCGCACCGTGCTGCGCGACATCGAGGCGCTGTCGGCGGCCGGCGTCCCGGTCTACGCCGAACGCGGGCGGCACGGCGGGTTCGTGTTGCTGCCCGGTTTCCGTACCGAGCTGACCGGGCTCAACCCCGACGAAGCCCTCGCCCTGCTCGTCGCCGGGTCGCGGCGCGGCGCGCAGGCGTTCGGCCTCGGCTCGGCGCTCGCCTCGGCGATGCTCAAGGTGGTGGACGCGCTGCCCGAGAGCTACCGCGCCACCGCCGCGGGCGCGGCCGAGCGGCTGCTCATCGACCCCGAGACCGACCTGCTCTCGCGCCGGCTGGCCGCCGAGGAGGTGCCCGACGCCATCGCGGCCGAGGTCCTGCGGGCGGTGTTCGCCGGGCACAAGCTGCGCATCCACTACGCGGCGGCGGCCGACGCGAGCCCCGAGTGGCGCACGGTGGACCCGATCGGCCTGGTCACCGTGCGCGACCGCGGCTACCTGCTGGCCACGCGGTCGGGGGCGGACCGCACGTACCGGCTGTCGCGGATCCTGGCCGCCGAGGAGCTTCCCGAGCCCGCCCAGCGCCCCGACCGCGTCGACCTGGACCGGGCCTGGCAGGAACGCAGCACCCGCTTCCGCAGCGGCGGCGACCAGGTCACCGTCCTGCTGCGGCTGGACCCGGCACGGCGGGAGGAGCTGGCGGGCACCGCGCTGGCCGTCCACGCCGAGAAACGTGACACGGACGGGTGGCTGCGGATGGAGGCCAGCTTCCAGGACGGGCGGCACGCGGTGTGGGCGCTGTGGCAGCTCGGCCTCGCCGCCGAGGCCCTGGACCCGCCGTGGCTGCGCACCGCCCTGCACGACCGCGCCACCGCGCTCGCCACCCGCTACGGGACGCCCTCCTGAGAGCCGTCCGCTACAGGAGGACGTTCTCCTGGGAGCCGTCCGCCCCCGAACGTCCCGCCTGGGGGAGCCGTTCGCGCGGTCAGTGCTGCGCGCCGGCGTAGAAGGCGCGGGCGGCGAAGCCGATCCACTCGGGGCGTTCCCAGGTGGCCCAGCGGGCGCGGGCCTCCTCGTCGATCCGCGCCGCCGCCTCGTCGGCGGAGACGCCGGCCGCGCGTAGCCGCGTGACCTCCCCGTACACGTGGTCGAGGTAGTCGCGGACGTCGCGGATCAGGGACACGTCGGCCACCTCGCCGTGGCCCGGCACGACGATCTCGGGGCCGCGCGCGATCAGGTCGTCGAGGACGCCGATCCAGCCGGGGCCGTTGACGTCCACGTCGTACGGCGGGAAGTACGGCGCGATCGGGAAGATGCGCGTCTCGATCAGGTCGCCGCCGAACAGCACCCGGTCGTCGATGACGATGACCTGGTCGGAGCCGGTGTGCGCGGGCCCGACCGCCCGCAGCGCCGCCGTGCGCCCGCCGAGGTCGAGCTCGGCCGCGCCCTCGTAGACCAGGTCGGGATCGACGAGCTCGACACCTTCCAGCTCGGCCGCCGCGGCGGCGCTCAGCCCCCGGAACATCTCCACGTAGGAGGCGCCCTTGCGGTGCAGCTCGGCGCGCTGGGCGGCGTTGTAGACGATCGTCGCCACGCCCTTGAACGCCTGCGCCCCGAACCCGTGCTCGGGGTGGAAGTGCGTGACGGTCAGGTACAGGTGCCGGTCTCCGGCCAGGCGCCGGGCCTGCTCCAGCACGTACGCGCCGTTGCGTGGCCCCATGCCGGTGTCGATGACCAGCGCGGAGTGCTCGCCGACGACGATGCCGACGTTCGGGACGAGCTCGACCCGGCCGTCAGGGATGACGTACACGCCGTCGGACAGCTCGACGGGCTCGCCGCGCACGACCGGCGGCGGGCTCGTCCGCACGTCGGGCAGGTCGCTCAAGTCGGGGGACGGGTTCGGCGGCACATCGGCGGGGCACATGGTCCGGCTCCAATCTGAACAGTGTTGAGATGTGAGCGAGCCTAGCAGACATCTGAGCGGTGTTAAGATCGGGCGATGGCGAGAGAGCGATACCACCACGGCGACCTGCGCGGCGCGCTGCTCGACGCCGCCGAGACCCTGGTGCGCGAGCGCGGCACCGACGGCTGGTCCCTGCGCGAGGCCTCGGCGCGGGTCGGCGTCAGCCCCAGCGCCGCCTACCACCACTTCGCCTCCCGCGACATGCTGGTCCGCGCCCTGTCCGAGCGCGTGCTCGCCTGGCTCGGCGAGCGCCTGCGGCACGACTGCGAGCACGCGCCCGGCCAGGAGGACGACCCGCAGCGGCGGCTGATCGCGCTCGGCCGCAGCTACGTGACCTGGGCGCTCGACGACCCGGCCGTCGCCCGGCTCGTCCTGCGCGGCGGCGCCACCGGCCCCGACTCCGCCATCACCCCCCACCCGCACGACGTCCTCACCGCCGAGCTCGACCGGCTCACGGCGGCCGGCGCCCTGCCGGAGCCCGCCCGCGAAGGGGCCGAGTTCGTCGTGTGGGCGGCCCTGCACGGGCTGGCCGTGCTGCTGGCCGACGGCCTGGTCCGCTTCGACGACCCGCACGCGGTGACCCTTCAGACCGAGCGCGTCGTCCGTACCACGCTCAACGGCCTGGCCCAGGAGGCCTCGCACGCGGCGGGCCGGCCGGCGGGCCGCTCGGCCCACACCGAACGGCTCGCCCGCGTGGACTTGACCCTGACGCAGCGTCAACCTCCCAGCATGGGGGCATGACCACCGGAACCACGGGCGGCAGCACCGTCCAGACCTTCACGATCCAGCACGACGGCGTCACGATCCCCGTCTCACGCGGCGGCCGGGGCCGGCCGCTGGTCCTGTGCCCCGGGCTCAGCTCGACCCAGGCGGACCTGCGCGAGCCCGTCGAGCTGCTGCGGCGCGACCACGACGTGGTGACCTTCGATCTGCGCGGCCACGGCCTGGCCTCGGCCGCCGGCCGGTACTCGTTCCAGGCGTTCCTGAGCGACCTCACCGCAGTGCTGACGGAGCTGGAGCGGCGCGGGCTGCCCGAGCCGCCCCTGCTCGTGGGCTACTCGCTGGGCGCCGACCTGGCCGTGCACTACGCCGGCGAGCACCCCGGCGCCGTCGCCGGGCTCGTGCTCATCGACGGGGCGAACCCGGTGCCCGAGCCGTTCCTCACCGAGGACGTCCTGCCCGCGTTCCGCGCCCTGTGGGAGGAGGCGGCCACCCGGCAGCGGGCCGCGCGCCAGGTGCTGCTCACCGGCCAGGAGATCCTCGACCTCAACCTCGAGATCGACGCCGTCCGGGCGAAGATCCTCGACCGGTACGCCGCGATCGACCGGCCCATCGCCATGATCATGTCCACCGCGATGGCCGGCGACGAGGAACGGTTCAACCGCAACTGGCGGGCCGGCGTCGAACGGCTCGTCCGCGAGCACCCGCGCGTCACCACCACCTGGCTCGACGCCGACCACCGGCTGATCGTCACCCACGCCGACGACATCGCCCGCATCATCCGGCACCTGAGCGCGTCGTGGAGACTGGACCGATGCTGACGATCGGCGAGCTGGCGGCGTACACCGGGGTGACCGTGCGCACGGTGCGGCACTACCACGCCAAGGGGCTGCTGCCGGAGCCCGAGCGGGACCACTCCGGCTACCGCAGGTACGACGCCACCGCCGTGGTCGAGCTGATCAGGATCAGGACCCTCGCCGAGGCCGGAGTCCCCCTGGCGCGGGTGGGGGAGCTGCTGCGGGCCGGCGAGGAGGAGTTCGCCGCGGCCGTCGCGGACATCGACCGGCGGCTGGAGGCGGAGATCCGCGAGCGGCAGCGGCACCGCAAGCGCATCGCCCGGCTCGCCTCCGGCGACCGCCTCGCCCTGCCCGCGGAGGTCGTCGAGCACCTGGAGCGGCTGCGGGCGCTCGGCGTCGACGAGCGCATCGTCCGGGCCGAGCGCGACGGCTGGATCCCGCTGGCCCTGCACGCGCCCGAACGGGTCCCGGAGTGGACGGCCCGCAAGCGGGAGCAGCTCGGCGACCCCACGCTCGTCGGCTTCTACCGCACCCTCAGCCAGGCACTCGACCGGGCCGACGATGACCCCCGCCTGGTCGAGCTGGCCGACCGGCTGGCCGCCTACCTCACGCGGATGGCCGCGGAACGCGGCGACGACTACGTCGAGGACACCGGCATCGACGCCACGCTCGCCCAGCTCATGGACACGCTGGCGTTCGACACCGTGCCGCCCGCCCGCCGGCTGATCGAGCTGCTGCGGCAGCGCGGCTGGACGGGCTGGACCAGGCTCGAACGCATCCGATAGTCGTGAGGCTCTGAGCTGGGCCTCTTCCGCCCGGCTGAGGCGGGCGAGAAGAACAAGACTGCCGGTCGACGGATTTTTCCGGCACGGTGGTCGGCGTCCCCACCACGAGCCGACGGGAGCTCCACCATGTCCGAAACCGTGCCGCTGCATCTGGCGGGCAACAACGCCCCGGTCCCCGACGAGGTGACCCTGGAGCCGTCCGGGGTCGTGGGCGAGATCCCGGCCGAGCTCCGCGGCCAGTTCTTCCGCAACGGGCCCAACCCGCGTACCGGCTGGTCGCCGCACTCCTTCGCGGGCGACGGGATGATCCACACCATCGCGCTCGACGGCGGCCGGGCCCGCTGGTACCGCAACCGGTACGTCCGCACCCCGCTGTACGAGCACCCCGGCACCTCCCGCTTCGCCCTCGCCTTCGACCAGGACAGCGGCCGCATCGACTACCGCGTCACCACGGCCAACACCCACCTCATCGCGCACGCGGGCCGGCTGTTCGCGCTGGAGGAGGGCGGATTCCCGTACGAGGTGACGCCGGACCTCGCCACGATCGGGCCGCACACCTTCGACGGAGCCCTGCGCACCCCGATGACCGCGCACCCGAAGACCTGCCCGATCACGGGCGAGCTGCTGTTCTTCGGCTACCAGCTGCGCCCGCCGTACCTGACCTACTACCGCGCCTCAGCGGCCGGCGAGATCGTGCAGACGCGGGTCGTGGACGTGCCGCGCGCGACCATGATGCACGACTTCGCCGTCACCCGGCACCACGTGATCTTCATGGATCTGCCGGTCGTCTTCGACCGCGCCCAGGCCGCGGCGGGCGGGCCGCCGTGGCGCTGGGACGACGCGCACCGCGCCCGGTTCGGCGTGCTCGCGCGCACGGCCGGGGCCGACGCGCCCGTACGCTGGTTCGACGTCGCGCCCTGCTACGTGTGGCACACCATGAACGCCTTCGAGGGCCCGGGAGGCGACACGATCACCGTCACCGGCACCCGCGTCCCCACGCTGTGGCGCGACGGCGCCGGCGACCTGGAGGGCGGGCTCCCGGTCGCCTACCGCTGGACGCTCGACCTGCGGTCGGGAGCGGTCGCCGAGGAACCGCTCGACGACGCGCCCAGCGAGTACCCCCGCGTGGCCGGCCCCGCGCTCGGGCTGCCCCACCGCTACGGCTACACGACCAGCTTCTCCCTGGACGCCGAGCCCGACCGGTCGGAGATCTACGCGTACGACCTCGTCGGCGGCGGACGGGCGGTGCACCGCCTCCCTCCGGGCCGCACCTGCGGCGAGGCCGTCTTCGTCCCGAAGTCGGGGAGCGCCGGCGAGAACGACGGCTACCTGATGACGTTCGTGCACGACCGCCGCACCGGCACGAGCCACCTCGCCATCCTGGACGCCGCTGACCTGGCCGCGCCCCCGCTGGCCGAGGTGCACGTCCCGGTGCGCATCCCGGCGGGCTTCCACGGCAACTGGATCCCGTCCTGAGCCCCGCGCTTCAGGGGTGGCTGCGCTGGTGCTGCTCGGGCAGGCGGCTCGCCGGGTGCGCCCACACCACGACATTGCCGGGGCGGGCGCCCGCTCCGCGGAAGAAGTCGAGGACCTCCTGGTCGGAGTAGCGCAGGCTGAAGTGCACCAGGACGAACAACGTCCGCGGGTGCGCCTCGACCACGGGCTTGAGGCGGCTCCACACGGTGTGCCCGACCCGGTTCGCGCGCTCCAGCTCGGCGTCGTCGAGGAAGGTGCACTCGGTGATGACGACCGGATAGTCGAACAGCCACGGGCTCCGCTCGAACACGCTCACGTGCGTGTCCCCGAGATAGGCGAACAGCGGCCTGCTCACCTCGGCGTCGACCTCGACCCCCTTCTTGCGCTGGAGCGCGACGAACCGGCCGAACTCCGCATCCCGCCCCTCCGCCGTCATCGACCGCCACATCTCCTCGAACTCCGGCCGCAGCGCCTTGCGCCGCTCCGAGAACGCGTAGCCCATGCAGGGCACCTTGTGCTCGCACTCCACCACCCGCACGTGGTGCCCGCGCCGGCCGAAGACGATCTCGTCGTCCTGCTTCACGCCGTGCAGGCGGTGGCCGCCCGCCAGCGTCGCGTCGAAGTCCGCCCCGTGGTTCAGCTCGGCCGAGGCACGCAGGTACGCCTCCGCGTACGGCACCGACGCGGCCGGCAGGTAGATGTCCACGCCGGACGCCTTCGAGGCCAGGAAGTCGAGATCCTTGGCGTGGTCGTGATGGGTGTGCGTGAGGAAGACCGTGTCCACCTGCCGCCCCTCGCACAGCCCCGCGTCGAGGCAGCAGCGCAGCTCGGGGATGTGGAAGAAGGTCTTGTCGTTGGCGCGGGAGTAGCCGGTGAGGGTCAGGTCCGTGCCGGGGATCCGCCACGTCTTCCACTGCCGGAAGGGATGCCCGCGCTCCAGCAGTTCCGGGTGGTCGGGCCAGGGTTCCTGCGCGTGCGTCATCCGAAGGCACCCTTCCCGAGCGGTCGTGGACGGCGCTTCCCGCCGCCGTCAAGATCGAGCGTCCGCGATCGTAGCGCCCCCATCTCCGGGGAACACACCGATTTTCCCGGCCGATCAGGTCATGACGGCCGCCCGTTGCGCGGTGTGTTTGACTGCAGCAAACCCCGTGGAGAAGGAGCCACCGTGACCAGTGCCAGCGCGGCCGCGATCACCGCCGTCACGTTCGCCGCCCTGTACGCAGGGCACCAGATCGGCGATCACGTGGTGCAGAGCAACAGCACTGCGGTCGCGAAAGGCGTCCCCGACGCGGAGCAACTGGCCAGGGGTGTCTCGCCGTGGACCGGCTGGCGGGCCTGCCTGCGGCATGTCGCCGGATACATCGGCACGCAGGCGGCGGCGCTGGCACTGGTGTGCGTGGCGGTGCCGATGCAGCTCGCCGGCATGGTGACCGCGCTGCTCGTGTCGGCCGGCACGCACGCGGTGATCGACCGGCGGTGGATCGTGCGCCGGCTGATCGAGCTCAAGAAGTGCCACGACTGGGCGGAGGGGCCGTACCTGATCGACCAGTCCCTGCACGTCGGCGCGATGCTGGTCGCGGCGGTGCTGGCCGTGGTGGTCGATGATTTCGGGGGCGTGGCCGCCGTCGCGATCGGCGCGCTGGCCCTGGTGGGCGCCGCCCTGCTGATCGAACGCCGCTCGGCCACGGCACAGGTGTGACTGACCGGCTCTGCTATATTCAGAAAATGCTGAATCTAGTGAACAAGCTGCCGTTGGATGGATGCGATTTGCGCTATGCCGACAGCGGCGGCGCGGGGACACCGGTGGTCTTCACGCACGGCGCCGGGGTCGATCACGCGATGTTCGACGCCCAGGCCGGACACCTGCGCGCCCGAGGATTCCGCGTCATCGTCTGGGACCAGCGCGGCCACGGCCTGTCCCGCCCCGCCGGCACCCCGTTCACCGCCGAACGGGCACTCGCCGACCTGTCCGCACTCATCGCACACCTGGCGCTCGACCGCCCCGTGCTGGCAGGCCACTCCCTGGGCGGCAACCTCGGCCAGGCCCTCGTCCGGCGAAACCCCCACCTGGCCCGAGCCCTGATCGTCATCGGCTCGACCTGGAACACCGGGCCGCTGTCCTGGAGCGAACGCCTGCTGCTCAAGCTGGCCGCGCCGGCCCTGCTGGCCCTCCCGGCCGGGCGCCTGCCGGAGCTGATGGCCGACGCCTCCGCACTCACCCCCGCCGCCCGGGCCGACGCGCGGCGCGCCTTCTCACAGCTGCCCAAACGGGACTTCGTCCAGGTGTGGAAGGCCACCGTGGAGCTGGTCGCCCCTGACCCCGGCCACCGGACGCCCGTACCCCTGTGCCTGATCCGCGGCGACCACGACCGCACCGGCAACATCGCCGCGGCCATGCCCCGATGGGCCCGGGCCGAGGGCGTCGAAGAGGTCGTCATCCCCGACGCGGGCCACCTCTGCACCCAGGACAACCCGCAAGCCGTCAACACGGCGATCGACACGTTCCTGCACACCCTGACCGCCCGCGAGGAGCGGTGATGGACGCCGGCAAGCGCAACACGTTCATCGTCTCGGTCGGTGACCTCCTCGCCTCCTGGAACCTGCCGCACGCCACCGGCCGCGTCTACGGCCTGCTCCTGGTGAGCGAGACACCCCAGTCCCTGGACGCGATCGCCGCCGAACTCGCGCTCAGCAAGGCCTCGGTCAGCACCGCCGTCCGCCAGCTGGACTCCTGGGGACTGGCCAGAACCATCCCCAGCCCGGCAGCCGCCGTCTGCTGGTGGAGGCCGCCGGCGGGATCGCATCCCTCCTGGAGGCCAGCCACGCCCGCGCCCGAACCCTGATCGCGGCCCTCCGCGAAGGGGAGGACCTGGTCAGCCCTGGTCCCGCACGTCGGCGGCTCCAGGATGTGATCGGGTTGTTCTCCGGGTATGTGGACGTGGGGAGCGAGCTGCTCAGCGCGTACCGGCGGCAGCAGGAACGTCGCGAGGACGACTGACTGGCCACTGGCCACCGGCCACCGACGCTGGGGCGGGCCGCAAGGTCCGCCAGCGCCCACCTGATCCCACTCGTACTCGGCTCCGACAGGCAGCCACAGCCGTCCGACCACCCAGACCACCCACCGTGCAGACCAACCACGACGCAGACCACCCACCGTGCAGACCACCCACCGTGCAGACCACCCACCGTGCAGACCACCCACCGTGCAGACCACCCACCGTGCAGACCACCCACCGTGCAGACCACCCACGACGCAGACCACCCACCGTGCAGACCACCCACCGTGCAGACCACCCACCGTGCAGACCACCCACCGTGCAGACCACCCACGACGCAGACCACCCACCGTGCAGACCACCCACCGTGCAGACCACCCACGACGCAGACCACCCACGACGCAGACCACCCACGCCTTCGCCATCGCCGCGAGCAAGCCCCCGCCCCCCTTGCCCCCTGCCCCTCCTTCTCAGCGAGCCGCCAGGATCCGCCGCCGCTGCCGCCGCCACTGCCACCGCCGCTGCTGCCGCCGCCGAAAGGGCCGAAGAGCTGTGCTCCTATGATCACCACATGCTTGATGAAAGCCGTCATGCTCACGACCTCCTGACCGGCCGACTGTCGCTACGACGCCCGTCACCGGACGACATAGACGCGATCCACGCCATCCACAGCGACCCCGCCACCTGCCTGCACAACCCTTCCGACGCCCTGTCCAAGCGCGAGGAAGCGACGGAGCTCTTCCATCGCTGGGACGATCACTGGCAGCGCTTCGGCTACGGCTACTGGACGGTGCGCCGCCAAGGTTCGGACCGACCGCTGGGCTTCTGCGGAACCAAGACCATGGACCTCAACGGCATGAGCGTGCTCAACCTCTTCTACCGCTTCGAGACCTCGTCCTGGGGCCAAGGACTGGCCACCGAGGCCGCGACCGCAGTGGTCGACTGGGTGACGCAACGCGCCCCCGAGTTGCCCGTGATCGCCCGCGTCCGCCCGGCCAACACCGCCTCCCAACGCGTGGCGATACGCGCCGGCCTGGTAAGGGCCGCCCACCTCGACCTCCCCGGCGAGGACGGCCTGGGCTGGATCTACGCCAAGAACCTGCACCACTGAGCCACCAGCCGCACCCACGACCCACGACCGAGACACCGCGGCCGCGAAACGGCCGAAACCCACCTCTCGGCGAACCCCACCCCAACGGGATAAGCTCCGGAAGCGATCTCGAACAGCTCCGCAACGACTACCTATGCGCAGGTCACGATGACGAGCTTGTACGACCACGCCGGCGGCACCGAAGCCCTGCACCGCCTGGAAGAAATCTTCTACACCAAGCTGCTCACCGACCCCCTGCTCAAGCAGCTCTTCCCTGAGCGCAAACCTTCCCATGTGCCGAACCTGACATCGTTCACCTCGGAATCCTTCGGCGGCCCCGACGCCTTCACCCGCGGCCCAGGCTTCGCCTACCTCATCAGCGCCCACCGGCACCTGCACATCACCGAAGAGCAACGGCAACGCTTCGTCGAGCTGTACATGGAGGCCTTCGAGGAGGCCGGGCTCCCTCGCGACCAGGAGTTCCTGGACGCGGTGCGCGAGCACGTCGAGTTCGGCTCACAGGTAGCCATGCAAAACTCCCACGCCACCACGGACGCGGACCTCCACCCTCTACGCGAAGTCCCCCGCTGGACCTGGGCCGGAGACAACCCAACCCCCTGACCCTCGCACCCCCGACCAGGCCATCGACCCCAATCCACCCCACCGACACCACCACCGAAGGGCCGACCCACCGTTCCACCTCCACGTCAGGAGGGCAGCCGTTGATCACCCTCCTGAAGGATGACGATCGCGGACATGAAGCCGCCCGCCGCCTTCCACTGAGCTCCTTCACCCAGGCACCCGCAGAGGACGCAACGACCCCGACCAAATCCCCGATCGACGAGCCGAGCCCCATGCCCACCCACGACGGCGGCTCCCTAACGGGAAACCCCAGGCAAGCCCGCCCGACGCACGCGACCGGCACCGCTCAGCCAGGCCAAGCCGACGCACGCGACTGACACCGCCAGGCCGGGCCGACGCGTACCGACATCGCTCAGACAGCCGCTTTTCACGTGCACCCAGATCACCACACCAGGCACCGTCCAGCCGACCGCTCACCGCGTCCGCCACACCCGCGCCGACCGCCCGCCACTTGCGCTGGACATCCGCTGCGTCCGCCGCTCGCGCCGATCGCCCGCCATGTTCACCGCTCGCGCTGACCACCCCCGGCGTCCACTACCCGCGCCGACCGCCCGCCACCCGACGATCAGCACCCATGAGAAGAGGCGAGGACAAGGCGGGCCGCCAGGTGCTTGCCGGCCTAACGTGGCGTGACCAGGCGGGCCTCGTAGGCGGCGATGACGAGCTGGGCACGATCTCGGGCCTGCAGCTTGGTCAGCAAGCGGCTGATGTGGGTTTTCACGGTGCCGGGGCTGACCTGCAGCTGGTCGCTGAGCTCGGCGTTGGACAGCCCGTGAGCGATGAGCGTGAGCACCTCGCGTTCCCGATCCGTCAACGTGTCGAGCCCGTGGAAGACCTGCTGCGCCGGCCGCCGTACGAACTCCGCGATCAACCGCGTGGTGACGCTGGGCGCGAGCAGTGTCTCGCCGGACGCGACCACCCGGATCGCTTTCAGGAGGTCGTCGGGTGGCGCGTCCTTGAGCAGGAACCCGCTGGCCCCGGCCCGCAGCGCCGCGTAGACGTATTCGTCGAGGTCGAACGTGGTCAGGATGAGGATCCGGGTGTCGCCTGCTAGCTGCTGGGTCGCGCCGATGCCGTCGAGGCGCGGCATTCTGACGTCCATGAGCACTACGTTGGGTGACTCGGCGCGGGCGAGCGCCACCGCTTCCTGCCCGTCGGCCGCTTCGCCGACCACGGTCAGGTCGTCCTCGGAGTCGATCAGCAGGCGGAAGCTGCCGCGCAGCAGCGCTTGGTCGTCGGCGATGAGCACTCGAATCAAGAAATCTCCCATGATGCGTGGACGCCGAACCCGCCTTCGGGCCGAGGCCCGGCCTCGAAGGTGCCGCCGTACATCATGACGCGTTCGCGCATGCCGACAAGACCGTGCCCACCGGAACGACCCGGCAGAACGCGCTGCCCTGACCCGTCGGAACGATCCGGCGGAAGGCGTCGCCCTGACCCGTCGAAACGGTCCGGAAGGATGCGTTGCCCTGACCCGTTGGGAGAGCTCGACAGGAGGCGCTGCCCTGACTCGCCGGGGCGGTCGGACAGGACGCGTTGCACCGACTCGCCGGGACGGTCGGACAGGACGCGTTGCACCGACTCGCCGGGACGGTCGGACAGGACGCGTTGCACCGACTCGCCGGGACGGCCCAGCAGGAAGCGTTGCCCTGACTCGTCGGAATCGTCCGGCAGGAGGCGTTGGCCTGGCCCGTCGTCGATCACCGAGATGCGCACCGTCCTGCCGACGACCGACACGTCCGCGCGGCAATGGGCGGGCGCGGCGTGCCTGACGACGTTGGTGATCGCCTCCTGGACGATGCGGTAGACGGATGCGCCCATGCTGTCGGGTAACGTGCCGCTCACCGAGAGGTCGACCCGCACGCCGGCCTCCGCCGCCCGTTCCACCAGAGCGGGCAGGTCGGCGAGGCCGGGGAGCGGCGCGCGCTCCGGTGCGCCGTCGGCGGCGCGCAGGACGCCGAGGAGCTGGCGCATCTCCATGAGGGAGCCGCGCCCGAGCTCCTCGATGGCCAGCAACGCCTTGCGCCCTTCGGCCGGGTGCTTGTCCAGGACCTTGGCCGCCACTCCCGCCTTGACGGTGATCATGCTCATCGAGTGGGCGACGACGTCGTGCAGCTCGCGCACGATGCGCAGGCGCTCGTCGGCCGCCGCCTGCTCGGCCTGCCGCCTGGCCTCCTGCCTGGCCTCGCGTGCGGCGAACTCGCGGCGGGTGCGCGCCGCCGTACCGAGACTCCAGCTCGCCGCGATGACCAGCCAGACCATCCCGACGATGAGGACGGGGTCGGGCCAGCCGTTGGCCCGCTGGGGCGCGCTCAGCGCCGAGAGCAGCGCGGCTCCGCCGGTGACGAGCAGGCCCGTCACCAGGGCGATCGCCGATCGCCGCACCGGACGGCCGGTCGCCACCGGGTAGATGGCCAGGGCTACCACGATCGCCGGCAACAGCCGGTTGACCTGCACGAAGAGCACGGCGATGCCGATCAGGAGCGCACTGTAGTAGGCGGGCTCGGGCCATGCGCGCCGCACCGCCACTGGCGCCGCGAGCAGCCAGCACAGCGCCATGGAGCCGGCGTCGGCGGCCAGCTCCGGCGGACTCGCCGTGGACGCCAGCGCGAGCAGCACCGCGACGACGGTGTCGACCAGGATGAGCAACCAGGGTGGAGGCCGCTGGGCGAGCAGATGCACATCGCCACGTTATCGAGGGGCGGGCGGGAGCGAATCGGAGCACGGGCTGTCAGACCAGGGTCGTACTCCGCGGCCGTACGCCCGTTTCGTCTGACCCTGGTCTGATCCCAAAGATCGGATCTGGCTCCGATGTGCGGACCCGCCGCCGTGCAGCATCGTTACCGCCATGAATCGACGCGGACTCATCACCCTGTGCCTGGCGGCCTGTCTCGCCGTGCCGCTCGGCAGTGTCGCGCTGGCCTCGGCGCAGGCCCACGACCTCGTGTGGAAAGACTGTGGTGACGGCCTGCGCTGCGCCGACCTGGTCGTCCCCGTCGACTGGGCCGATCCCGGCGGCCCCAGCACGTCGGTTCACGTGGCCAAGCTGCCCGCGACGGGCAAGAGCGCGAAACCGCTGATCGTCAACTTCGGAGGGCCCGGCACCAGCACGACGATGCTCAGGCGCAAGGGCGATCCCGACGCTCCGGCGGAGCTGCCGAGGCTGCTCGACGAGTTGCAGCGGAGCTTCGACGTCATCGCCATCGATCCGCGCGGCATGTCGGAGCCCGCGAGCGGCAAGAGAGTGAGCTGCGCGGAGCCCGAGTCCTCCATATACAGCCTGCTCCTGGCCAGGACGAAGCAAGACTGGGACGCCCACGCCGCCAAGAACGCCGCCCACCAGGCGAGCTGCCGCATCATGGCGAAATCGACCTGGGGCGGGATGACGGCCTGGAACGTGGCCCACGACATCGACGCCCTGCGCGCCGCGCTCGGCCAGGACAAGATCATCTACGCGGGCAATTCCTACGGCACCGTCTACGGCCAGGCGTACCTGGAGCTGTTCCCGCAGCGGGTCGGCCGCATGTACTTCGACGGCACCGCCGACCACACCCAGCCGGACTTCGAGGCTTGGCTGCGCAACTACGCGGTGACGCAGGAGCGGCATCTGACCCTGTTCCGCGACTGGTGCGCCCGCCGCACCGACTGCGCCCTGCACGGCAGGGACGCCGGCAGGGTCTGGGACGAGCTCGTCGCCAGAGCGCGCCGCGCGCCGCTGCCGGCATCGTCCGGACGAACGGTGTCCGAGGGGCAGCTGTACGCCGGCGGAATCAAAGGCATGAACCCGGCACGGTGGCCCCAGCTCGCCACCGCCCTCCGCAAGGCCCTCGACGGCGACGCCGGCGACTTCCTCGAAGAGCTGCGCCCCGACGAGGGCGGCACGTCCATAAGCCAAGACGCCCTGTGCAACGACTTCATGCCCAAGCTGCCCACGTATGAGGAGTTCCAGGGCATCGAGGCCAGGCTCCGTGAGATCGCCCCGAGGTTCGGCTGGATCGAGGGACGCTTCGAGCTCGGGCGGTGCTGGGGCCGCAGCGGCGGCGCGTCCTGGGCGCCGCACCCGCTGCGCGTGAAGGACACCCCGCCGATCCTCTTCGCGATCGGCGAGCTCGACAACAACACCAACCACCTCGGGCAGGCGCACGTGGCCGAGCAGATCCCGTCCGCGCAGGTCCTGCGACACGGCGACGGCCACGCGTCCTGGGCAGGCAACACCTGCCTGCGGCGACATGTCTTCACCTATCTCAGCACGGGCGCGCTGCCCGCCCCTGGCACGCGCTGCCCGGCCGAACGGATCCAGAAGGTAGGAAAATGATCGAGGTCACGGACCTGACAAAGGTGTACGGCTCCACGCGTGCGGTCTCAGGGCTCACGTTCGACGTCCGGCCCGGGCAGGTCACGGGCTTCCTCGGGCACAACGGAGCCGGCAAGTCCACCACCATGCGCATGATCCTCGGCCTGCACGCACCCACCTCCGGCAAGGCGTTGATCAACGGCGTCCGCAAACACGACCTCCGCGACCCCATGCGCGAGGTCGGCGCCATGCTCGACGCCACCGAAGTGCAGGGCGGGCGCACCGCGCTCGACCACCTCCAGGCCCTCGCCTACGCCGGCGGCATCAGCCGCCGCAGGGTCGTACGGCTGCTGGAGGAGGTCGGCCTGGCCGGCGTGGCACGCAAACGCATCGCCGGGTTCTCCCAGGGGATGCGCCAGCGCCTCGGCATCGCGGCGGCCCTGCTCGGCGACCCCGGCGTGCTCATCCTCGACGAGCCGGCCAACGGCCTCGACCCCGACGGCATCCGCTGGCTCAGAACCCTGCTGCGCTCCCTGGCCGCCGAAGGCCGCACCGTCCTGCTGTCGAGCCACCTGATGACCGAGATGTCCCTCACCGCCGACCGGCTCATCATCATCGGCCACGGCCGCCTGATCGAAGACACGACGACACCGGAGCTCCTGGCCCGCTTCCAGGACGAGGTCCTGGTCCGCTCACCCCACGCGTCCCGCCTGGCGACAGTGCTCGAGGCAGCGGGCGCCACGGTACGCGCCGCCCCGCCACCGGGCACTCCTACGGCCGGCACCGCCGTACGCGCGGCACCACCCGCCCTGCCGGGGACGGCCGGCACGTGGCGGGCCGCAGCGCCGCTGGACGCTCACACGGCAGACGGTGGCGTACACGTTGCGCCATCCGACCTACCTGCGGCAGACGCTGCACACGTCGCACCGCCCGGCCGGCCGGAAGCGGACGGCAGGCGGCCTGTGGCACCGCCCGGCATGCCGGAGGCAGACCACACCGTAGGGGCCACACCATCCGGTCTGCCAGGGGCGGACGGCAATGTGCGCGTAGCACCGCAGGACACGCGTGGGGCGGACAGCAATGTCCGTGTCGCACCGCAGGGCACGCATGGGACGGACAGCAACGTGCGCGTCGCGCCGCAGGCCACGCGTGGGGCGGACAGCAACGTCCGTGTCGCGCCGCAGGGCATGCATGGGACGGACGGCAGAGTGCGCGTAGTGCCGCCGGGCACGCTTGCGGCGGGCGAGGCGGTCTACGAGCCCGGAGGCGAAGGAGGGCTTCTGGTGGCGGGCATGTCTGCGGCCGCCATCGGAGATGCCGCCCTGAGAAGCGGCTGTTCCATTCATGAGCTGACACCGCAGCAGGTGTCACTGGAGGAGGCGTTCATGGAGCTGACCCGATGATCAACGTGATCGCATCCGAATGGCTCAAGCTTCGTTCGCTCCGATCCACCTACTACGTGCTGGCCTGCACACTCTCGGCCCTGGTGATCACCGGTGCCGCCGCCCTGTCGATCTCGCGCTACTTCGACACCAGGGGCCTGAGCGGCGAGATCGTCGGCACCGGGCTCCGGTTCAGCGCCGACATCCCTCCTGTCCTGTTCGGGATGCTGGGCGTGCTCGCGATCTCCGGCGAGTACGGCACCGGCATGATCAGGCTCACCTTGACCACGGTCCGGCGCCGATGGATGGCCCTCCTGGCCAAGGCCACGGTGGTGGCCGCCGTGGCCGCGGTCGGGGGCCAGGTAGTGGCGTTCGCCACCTACTTGACCGCGCAGGCGGTGGTGAGCGGGCGCCCGATCGGTGCCTCATTGTCTGAACCGGCGGCGCTGGCCGAAGTGCTGGCGGCAGGCGCCGGCTCCGCCGTGGCCGCGGTGATCGGGCTGGCCCTGGCCACGATCCTGCGTTCGACCCCGGGAGCACTCGTCGCGTTGGTCGCCCTGCCGCTGCTCCCCGCCGTGATCGAGCGTTTTCTCCCCGCCCCGTGGAACGACTGGGTAGCGTCCCTGACGCTACCCGCCTTGACCCGGCAACTGGCGGGCGTCCCCGACGCCGGCGGCTTCGGCCCCTTCACGGCCACCGCCATCCTTGCCGGTTACGTGGTGTTTTCCCTCTTCGCGGCAGCTTTAGTGATCAACCGCCGCGACGTCTGACAGCAGCGGCGGGCCTTGCACAGCGGCTCCCATGCCGTTCTGCACCGACGTCATCGCCATATTCGCGCACGCAACCCTGAAGATCGCCAGGTAACCCGCGAGCTCGCCAGGTAACCCGCGAGATCGCCCAGCGCTGTCGCCGCGTTCACATAGCAACCCGGGAGATCACTGGCGCCGTCGCCACGCTTACGCAGGTAACCCTGCAGAACAGTTGCCTCGGGACGGTTCGTGGCGTGACTTGTGCAGGCTGCCGGTGCCGCTTCCAGATCGTGGTTTGACCTGGGTGCGAGTCGGCCGGAGTCGCCGTCGGGGTGCGGTTCGTGGCATGGCCTGTGTGCAGGTTGTCGGAGCTGCTCCCAGGTCGTGGCAAGAATCGAGTGCAGGTTCCCGGGGCCGCTCCCGGACCACGCCATGAACTGCGTGCGGGTCGGCGGGGCCGCGCCCAGGTCGCGTCATGACCTCGGAGCAGGCTGCTAGTCCTGGTCCTGGTGCTGGTGCTGGTCCTCGTGCTGGTGCTGGTGCTGGGTCGTGGTGTGACCTGCGCGGAGGTCGGTCGGCTCGCCTTCGGGGGCGGTGAGCGGCATGACCTGCGTGCAGGCTGCCGGTGCCGCACTCGCAGCGTGGCATCGCCCGCACGCAGGTCGCTGGGCCCGCCCCCTGGGTGCGGTGGCTTAGCGGGGGGTGGTGGGGAGTTCGGTTAGCTCGTTGGTGAAGACGTGGTTGGCGATGGCGTCTCCGATGGCCATGCCGTCGTCGGCGTCCCATGGGTAGTGGACGCCCAGCCACAACCGGCTCTGGGCGTTCTCCTGGGCGGCCTGTGCGAAGGAGGTGAAGGTCTTGCTCTTGACGGGGGCGGACGGGTCCTCGGTGTCAACGGTGAAGGTCGCGTTGCCGTCGAAGAAGCGGGTCATGATGCCTGCCCAGGCGCCGGCGAACGTGGCATGGCCCGACACCCAGGACGGGAAGCAGGGGGAGAAGTGGTTGCCGTTGCGGTCCACCGACAAGGGTCGCCAGTCGGGGTCGATTTCCCTGATGGCGCTCTCGGGCCGCCACAGGTCGATCCTCGTCTCGTACTTGGTGTCCCACGCGGCGATCGCGGCGTCCGCCAGGGCGAGGGAGACGAGCGTGTAGAGGCGGGCGTTCTCGTAGGGGCTGGTGACGTTGAGCTGCCGGGCCACCTGGCCGGTGTGCACCAGCAGCTGGCCGACCGGCCGATACGTGTCGTCCACGTCGTTGGCCCAGAACAGGGCGGCCGCGGTCTGCGAGGTGGTGCGCTCCAGCTTCGTCTTGGCCGTGTCGGCGGCGCCGCCGAAGCGGCGTACCAGATCGACCTGCCGCTGGTATTCAGTGGTCTGCAGCAGCTGGTCGTAGGTGATGGCCTGCTCCGGCGTGGGCCGCCTGAACTGGGAGCCGGACGTCATCGAGAACGGCTTGACCCGGCCCCAGTTCGGGGTCACCGCGTTCTGGGCGGTGGTGCAGCTCGGGTCGCCGGTGGGCCGCCAGGCGCCCCGCTCCGGGCTGGGCGTGTAGACGGTGCTGTCGGCGGAGTGGTCGTCGCTGCGGAACTGCCGCATCCGCTGCACCACCGAGCTGACCACTTGCAGGTCCAGATAGTCGAAGTCAGTGGGGCTGGTGCCGAAACGATGGGTGAAACGCTGGTCGAGCAGGTTCGTCATGCTCGGGCTGTGCAGGGTCGCGGTGCCGAACAGGTCGAGCAGGATGTTGTAGGCGGTCCTGCCGATGACCCGTTCCTCCTCGTGGTCGGTCTCGCCGAGGGAGAAGTAGCGTCCCGCCTGCAGGTAGGGCTGGTACAGCCGGGTGCGCCACTGGTCGCGGTACATGGTCTCGGCGTCGAAGATCGCGGCGTTCATCATGGCCGCTGCCCTGGCCAGCCTGCCGGGGGCCGCGTCGGGGCCGTTGAGCTGGCGGAAGACGTCCACGAGGACCTGGTTCCAGTACTGGGTCGGATCGCCGTCGTAGTTCGGTGCCGCCGCGGCAGCCGGCTGCGGTAGGGCCACCACGGTGCCGGTCACGGCGAGGGCCAGCGCGCTGCCGAGCGCGGCCACGCGGTGACGCCAGGTCCTGCGGACGCGGGGTAACGGACGGTCGTTGTTCTCCTTCACGAACAGGTCCTCCCTGGAAGTGTCAGGAACTTCGGTGTGTCAGGAACGTTGGTGAAGCAGCTGCGATCAAGCTCAACACACCGATCTGGTAACGGCAAAAGGCTGGATCCTCCCGCGGCGGCTCCTCGCCGAAGGGTTGTGACCTGGTCGTCGGATAGAGGTCGTCCTCGATGTCGTATGGGCGATCTCCGGTGGCCTGGGCAACCTCAGGCGGTCCGGTGGCTCGGGTGATCTCCGGTGGTTCGGGTGGTGTGGGGATAGCTTGGGCGGTGGGGGGCTTGGGCGGTGTGGGGCGTGGGCGGTGTGGGATGGCTCGCGGTGATGTGCGGTGGCCGGGGCGATGTCTGGCGGCTTGGATGGTGTGGGGTGGCTTGAGCGGTGTGCGGTGACTGGGGTGGTGTGCGGTGACTCGGGTGGTGTGGGGTGGCTCCGGTGGTGTGGGGTGTGCCGGCGGTGTGTGGTGGCTTGGATGTGGTCGCGAGGCTCGCGCGATGTCGAGTGGTTCGGGCGGTGTGGGGTGGCAGTGCGGTGTGAGGTGGCTCGGGCGGTGTGAGGTGGCTCGGGCGGTGTGAGGTGGCTCGGGCGGTGTGAGGTGGCTTAGGCGGTGGGCGGGGTGGCTTGGGTGATGTGGGTGGCTCGGGCGTTGTCCGGAGGATCGCGCGGCATCCGGAGGTTCGGGTGGTGTGTCGTGGGGCGGGGCAGTCGCTAGGAGCGGCCGCGAGCCCCGTGCCGGAGTGCGGGCGGGCGGTCGGGTGACGGACCAGGTGGTTGACGTGGGCGTGGACATCCCGAAGGGGCTGCCGGGGCGCTGGCGGTCAGGTGGTCGGCACAGGCGTGGACGGTCGGAAACATGGCGCCAGCGGCACCTGCGAGATCACGACTGCGGTCTTGAGCCTGGCCTCGGTCCGCAGTGGCATTGAGCCTGCCCTCGGACCGCAGAACGGGTCAGGACATCGCCCGCGCCGTCGGCCACGCTTCTGTCGTGCGCTTGACGGTCAACTGCGGCCGGGCGAGGGAGCGGGTTCAAGAGTCTGGTCGTCGGTGGGGGCCACCGTGCCTCTGCTGGCCGCCATCGCGAAGATCACCTGCCCGGCCGCGGCCACGCACATCAGGACGAGCGGCGCGTGCCAGCCCGAGCTGACCGTGTGCAGCAACCCGAAGATCACCGGCCCGGCGGCGGCCACCAGGTAGCCGACCGACTGCGCCATCGCCGACAACGTGCCCGCCACGGTAGCGTCCTGGGCGCGCAGGCTGAGGAAGGCCAAGGCGAGCACCAGGCACGCCCCGCCGCCCAGCCCGAGAACGATGCTCCACAGCCATGCCCACCCCGGCGCCACCAGCAGCCCGAGGTAGCCGCCGAGCACGACCGCGGAGGAGAGCGTCGCCACCGTGCGCTGGTCGCCGGCCCGCCGCAGCGCGGCGGGTGCCGCCAGGCTGGTCAGTACCGCGACCGCCTGGAACAGGAACAGCAGCCATCCCGCCGTGGCCGCGCTCACCCCGCTGTCCTGGAACACCTGAGGCAGCCACGTGACGGCGACGTAGAAGCCCAGCGACTGCAACCCCATGAACGCCGTGACGGCCCACGCCAGCGCCGATCTCCATGGCAGCCGGTGCCGGCGGATCGTCTCCGCGGCCGGTCGCGGCGCGCGTACCTGCGGGAGCCACAGCACGACGGCGGCGAGCGCGAGCACGATCCAGCAGCCGAAAGCGGTGGACCAGCCGCCGGCGGCGGCCTGGCTGATCGGCACCGCCACCCCGGAGGCCACGGCGGCGACGGCGCCCATGACGGTGGCGTACGCGCTGGTCAGCAGCCCCACCCGGGTGGGGAAGTCGCGTTTGATCAGGCTCGGCAGCAGCACGTTGCCCACGGCGACCCCGGCCCCGATCAGGACGGTTCCGGCGAACAGCCCGATCGCCGAGGGCACCCACCGGACCCCGATCCCGAACGCCAGCACCACGAGCGCCCACCAGAGGAGCCGCTCGGGCCCCCACCGCGCCGCCAGCCGCGGCACCACCGGCGACATCACCGCGAACGCCAGCAGCGGCAGCGTGCTCAGCAGCCCGGCCACGGCCGGAGCCAGCCCCAGGTCGGCCTGCACGCGATCCAGCAGCGGCCCCACGACGGTGAGGCTCGGCCGCAGGTTCGCCGCCACGACCAGCAGCCCCCACACCAGGAGCGCCCTGCCGGAACGGCCCTTTGACGTGGTCGAACGCTCCTTCGACATGGCGTCACCTTTCATGACATAATGCGGAATGAGGAATCCGGATTCCGTATCCGAAGTCTAGGCAGAGGAGCGTTCGGGATGTCAACTCCGCAGCGCCGCAAGCCGCGTACCGACGCCGAGCGCAATCGCGATCGGGTTCTGGAGGCCGCGCGCCTGTTGTTCGCCGAGTCGGGTCATGACGTGCCGATGTCGGAGGTCGCGCGGGCGGCGGGCGTCGGCATCGGGACGCTCTACCGCAAGTTCCCGACCCGGGAGGCGCTGATCGAGGCCATCGCCGAGCGCCGGGCCGGCGATCTCGCGGCCGCGGGGCACACGTTCGCCGGCGAAGAGGGTCAGGGTCTGGCCGGGTTCCTGTTCCACGTGGGGGAGGTGCTGGCCGGGGATCGCGGCATGTCCGAGGTGATCGAGAAGGCCATGGGCTCGGCCGAGCCGCAGGGGGAGACCCGCGACGCGCTGCTCGCCGTCATCGCGGAGCTGCTCGACCAGGCGCGGGCCCAGGGTGTGGCCGGGCAGGACGTGACGGCTGAGGACGTGAACATGATCATCTGCGGGCTGGCGGCCGTCATCCGCAACGCCGCGGGGGATTGGCGGCGGTATGTCGCGGTCGCACTCGAGGGCCTCCGTCCCCGTTGATATCACTGGTAACAAAAATTTGCTTACGTTGATGATAGTGGTGATAACGTTCCTTTGTTGCCATTGGAAACACGAGGGAGCGTCAGCATGCGCATCATCGGAGTGGAAGAGACCGTCATCGTGCCCGCCGTCCACGAGGCGTACAAGCGGGCCGGATCACCCCAGATCCCCGCCCGCGGCTTCGGCGACAGCCCGATCGCCAGGAACCTGCGCGAGACCGGCGAGCGGCGGCTGGCCCACATGGACGACCAGGGCATCGACGTCGCCGTCCTGTCCCTGGCCTCGCCCGGCGTGCAGGACCTGCCCGAGGCCGAGGCGATCGCGGTGGCCCGCGAGGCCAACGACCAGCTCGCCGAGATCGTCGCCGCGCGCCCCGACCGGTTCCAGGCGTTCGCCGCGATCCCCACCCAGTCGCCCGCCGCGGCCGCGGCCGAGCTGGAGCGGGCGGTGGTCGAGCTGGGCTTCCCCGGCGCCATGCTGTACGGTCGCACGGGGGACAGGCTGGCCGACCACCGCGACAACGACGAGCTGTACGCCACCGCCGAGCGGCTCGGCGTGCCGCTGCACTTCCACCCGCAGACGCCGGTCCAGCCGGTGATCGACGCCTACTACTCCGGCATCGGCCCGATCGGCACCCCGCTGGCCGGAGCGGCGATCGGCTGGTACTACGACCTGGGCGTCCAGTACCTGCGGATGATCTTCTCGGGCGTCTTCGACCGGTTCCCCGGCCTCCAGGTGATCGCCGGACACTGGGGCGAGGTCGTCCTGTTCTACCTCGACCACACCGGGTTCTTCGCCGAGGCCGGCGGCCTGCAGCGGCCGCTCGCCGACTACTTCAAGCAGAACTTCTGGGTCGCCGGCAGCGGCACCAACAGCCCGCGCTACCTGCGCTGGACCGCCGAGGTCATGGGCACCGACCGGATGCTGTACTCCACCGACTACCCCTTCACCTACGGGTTCCGGCCGGGCGGTTTCCCCTACGTCGACACCAGCAACGGCGCCGCCCGTTCCTTCCTGGAGAGCGCGCCCTTCACCGACGAGCAGAAGGCCGACATCGCGCACCGCAACTGGGAGCGCCTCACCGCCCGCGCGAGCTGAGGTCAGGAGCCGGCCGGTGGCCGCTCGACCGGGAAGAAGATGGGGCTGAGCAGGTGCTGGGTGCGGTCGGGCGTCGGCTGGTTGGCCAGCAGGGGCAGGATCACCCGACGGAACGCGGTGATCATCTCTTCCAGCTCCTCGCGGCTGAGCCAGACGGCGTGCTGCCGGTAGCCGATGAGGTCGGCCACCGGGTCGGCCTCCTCGCGCTCAAGATAGGCGTTGAACTCGGCGACCAGAACCGCCATCGCCGTGGCGAACGCGCGCCGGTGATCGTCGGGCGTCATGGCCGCGAGGACGCCGGCGTCGAGGACGGCCCGGTCGTGGCGCAGCCGGTAGCGGCGCTCCACCGCGCCGCGCACCCGCCGCTCGCCCGCCACCTCCAGGATCCCGGCGGCGGCGAGCAGGTCGACGTGCCGGTACACCATGGCCTTCGAGGTGTCGGGGATCCGCGCGCAGAGCTCTCCCGTGGTGAGCTCCCGCTCGCCGCGCATCGCGTGCACGATCCGCAGCCGTACCGGATGCGCCAGCAGCTCCAAAGTGTCCACGATCCAACATTCTCATGGTGTGCTACCGTTCGCAAAACAGTAGAAAGGTTGGTGCCGGCATGACCCTGCGAACGGATCCGGCGGCGACCGCCACGGCGGTCGTCGAGATGGCGCGCAGCGGGCGCTTCGCGGACGTCGAGGCGTTGTTCGCGCCGCCGCTGCGGGCGGTGGTCTCCGCCGAGGTGCTGCGGTCCGCCTGGGAGAGCCAGCTTTCCGTGCTTGGGGCGATCTCCGCGGTCGGTACGCCGGTCAGCGAGCCGGCCCCCGACGGCTGGGTGGCCGCGACGGGGCAGGCCGAGCTGGTCAAGGTGAGCGTCCCCGTCACGTACGAACGCGGCGAGCTGACCGTGGTCGTGGCGGTGGACGACACCGGCCTGCTGCGGGACCTGCGGCTCGCGCCACCACCCGCCGAGCCGTGGACGCCGCCGCCGTACGCCCGCCGCGACGGCTTCGACGAGCACGAGGTCACCGTGGGCTCCGGCGCGCTGGCCGTACCCGGAACGCTGAGCCTGCCGCGCGGCGACGGCCCGTGGCCCGCGGTGGTGCTGCTCAGCGGCGGCGGCCCGTTCGACCGCGACGCCACCAGCGGCCCCAACAAGCCGCTCAAGGACCTGGCCTGGGGGCTGGCCGGCCGCGGCGTGGCGGTGCTGCGCTTCGACAAGGTGACGCACACCCACGCCGCCCAGGTGGCGGCGCTCCCGGGCTTCACGATGAACGACGAGTACGTCCCGCACGCCGTCGCGGCCGTCCACCTGCTCCAGCGCCACCCCGCCGTCGATGCCGCGCGGGTGTTCGTCGCGGGGCACAGCATGGGCGGCAAGGCCGCCCCGAGGGTCGCCGCCGCCGAGCCGTCGGTGGCCGGGCTGGTGCTCCTGGCCGCCGACACCCAGCCCATGCACCGGGCGGCCGTGCGCGTCGTCCGCCATCTAGCCGCGCAGGATCCCGGCGCGCAGGCCGCGGTCGAGACGATCACGCGGCAGGCCGCCCGGGTCGACGACCCCGACCTGTCGGCCGAAACGCCCGCCGCGGAGCTGCCGTTCGGCTACTCCGGGGCGTACTGGCTCGACCTGCGCGGCTACGACCCGGTCGCGACCGCCGCCGCGCTGGGCAAACCGATGCTCATCCTGCAAGGCGGCCGCGACTACCAGGTGACCGTCGCCGACGACCTCGCCGGCTGGCGGGCCGGCCTCGCCCACCGCAAGGACGTCACCATCCGCGTCCACGACGCCGACGACCACCTGTTCTTCCCCGGCTCTGGCCCGTCCACGCCCGCGGACTACCACCGGCCCCAGCACGTCGACGCGGCCGTGGTCACCGGCATCGCCGACTGGCTCCTGTCCACCTGCGAACGCTGACGACCCCCGCGAAACAACAATCGCGTGCTCGCCGCCGTACATCTCTAGGGCAACGGCTCAAGGTTTTCCGGAAGGATCGCACGCTTGCGGGCAAACAAGAGTGTGATCACTGCTCCCGACGTCTTCGAGGCCGTCTTCGAAGCCCATTACGAGGAGATCCGGCGCTACATCGGGCGCAGGCTCGACCTCGACGTGGCCGAGGATCTCGCCGCGGAGACGTTCCTCATCGCCTTCCGGCAACGTGCCCGCTTCGACGGGGCCGTGGGCGGCGTCAGGCCGTGGCTGTACGGCATCGCCACCAACCTCATCGGCCGTCACCGGCGCGCCGAGGTGCGCAAGTACCGCGCCCTGGCCAGGACGGGGCCGCCACCCGACGACGAGGGGCACGACCAGCGGGTCGTGGACCGGATCAGCGCGAGCGTGACCGTCGACCGGCTGGCCGGGGCGCTGGCGCGGCTGTCGAAGGGGGAGCGCGACGTGGTGCTCCTCGTCGCGTACGGCGGGCTGGGCTACGACGAGGTGGCGGCGGCGCTCAGGATCGCCCCGGGGACGGTCGCGTCCCGGTTGAGCAGGGCCAGGACCAAGCTGCGTGAGGTGTTGGGATGAACGAGTTCCAGGTCATCGACTCGGTGATGCCCGATGTGCCGCCCTCGTCCGCCGAGCAGCTGGCCGCGGCGCGGGAGCGGGTGTTCGCCGCCGCGCAGGCTCCCCCGAGGTCCGGGGCGCGGGCGGGCGGAAGGCGGTGGACGGGGATGGCGCTCGTCGCGGCGGCGGTCGTGCTCGTGGTCGGCGCGGTGGTGGCCCTGGTGCCTCGGCCCGAGGCGGGGCCGGTCGCGGTCACGCCCCTGCGGAAGCTGGAAGCCGCGGCCGCCCGGCTGGCGGCGACGCCCGAGGCGGGGGCCGCTACTGGCGGCGAGACGTCGAGCAGGTCATGCGGACGAAGAGCGACCGCCCCTACCAGGTCGAGGAACGAGCCGTGGACGTGCTCGCCTTCGGGCCCGACCGTGCGGTCTACGGCTGGCACGAGCCGATCTCGTCGAAGCCGTACACGCCCGAAGGGCTGAAAGCCTGGCGGCGGGAGGGCTCACCCAAGCTGTGCCCCGCACGGGGGTGTGACACGAACCTGCCCGCCTACTCCTCGGCGGACCTGAAGCTGGGGCTGGAGCTCGCCGACGGGCTGAAGCCGACGCTGACGGAGCTGCGCGCTCTTCCCACGGAGCCGGTGGCACTCAGGTCGCGGCTGCTGGAAAGCTGCGCCCGTGAGGAGGCGGCCGAGCGCGAGGCGTGGCTCAGGGAGGCCGTCTCAGGGCTCATCAGCTCACCCGCGACGCCCGGCACCAGGGCCGCCGCCTATCTGCTCCTGGCGCGTGCGCCGGGCGCCGAGGTGGTCGACGGCGTTGCGGGGACGTTCGGGCTCGACGGGCTGGCCGTGCGGTTCGCGACCGAGCAGATCGTGATCGACCGCGGCACCGGCCGGTTGCTCGGCAAGCAGGGGCTGACTCCGGAAGGCGCCGTCTGGCGGGCCGAGATCGTCAGGAGCATGGGCTGGAGCGACGTGCGGCCGGTGCCGCCCGCCGGATGCGTCCGGTGCACCGCCCGGCTCTGAACGGGGGCGTTCACCTCGTGCGGCTGAGCAGGCCGCTCTCGTACGCCGCCGCGACCGCCGCCGCCCGGTCCTTCACCTTCAGCTTGGCGAAGACGTGCAGCAGGTGCGTCTTCACCGTCGCCTCCGTGATGAACAGCCGCCCGGCGACCTCCCGGTTCGTCGCCCCCCGGGCGATGAGCGACAGCACCTCCAGCTCCCGCGGGCTCAGCACCGGGGGAGGGACGTGGCGGGCCCGCTGGTCGAGGACGCCGGCCACCGTGGGGGAGAGCACGCTCTCGCCGCGGGCCGCGGCCCGCACGGCCCGCCGCAGGTCGTCGCGGGGCGTGTCCTTGAGTACGTAGCCGGTGGCGCCCTCCTCGATGGCGGGCAGCACGTCGGCGTCGTCGTCGAACGTCGTCACGACGAGCACGCGCACCCCGGGCTGCTGCTCGCGCAGCCGGCGGATCACCTCGACCCCGCCCATGTGCGGCATGCGCAGGTCGAGCAGGACCACGTCGGGGGCGGTGCGCAGGGCCACCGCCAGGGCCTCGCGGCCGTCGGCGGCCTCGCCGACGACCTCGAAGTCGCCGGTGTCGAAGATCCCGCGCAGGCCGTCGCGCACGATGGGGTGGTCGTCGACGATGATCAGGCGGATCGGCATGGGGTTCACGACCTCGCGGCGGCGGGGATGGCGGGGACGGTGGCGGAGATGCCGGTGCCCTGCCCGGGGGCGGTCTCGATCTCCAGGCGGCCGGCCAGGCGGGTGACGCGCTGGCGCATCCCGACCAGGCCGAAGCCGCTCGTACGGCCGGGCTCGTGGACGAAGCCCGCCCCGTCGTCGCGCACGTCGAGGGCGACCACGTCGTCCATGTACGACAGCGTCAGCACCACCCGCCCGGCGCGGGCGTGCCTGGCCACGTTGGCCAGCGCCTCCTGTGCCACGCGTAACAGGGTGTCCTCGACCTCGGGGTGCAGCGGCCGGGCCGCGCCGGTGACGGACACGGCCGCGGGCACCCCCGCGACCCGCGACCACCGCTCGGCCACCCCGGTCAGGGCGGCGGCGAGCTCGGGGCTCTCCTCCAGCGGCACGGGCCGCAGCGCGCGTACCGAGCGGCGGGCCTCGCTCAGGCTCTCCCGCGCCAGGCCGCGCACGGTCGCCAGCCGCTCACCGGCGCCGGGCACGTCGCCGAGGGCTTCGAGCTGGGTGAGGATCGCGGTCAGCCCCTGTGCGATGGTGTCGTGGATCTCCCTGGCCATCCGCTGCCGCTCGCCGAGCACCCCGGCCTCGCGCGCCTGCGTGAGGAGCTGGGCCTGCAGCTCGGCGTTCTCCTCGGCGAGCGCGGCCAGCCTGGCGGTGGTCTGCTTGAGCCGCTCGTTCTGCTCGGTGACGGTCTGGAAGACCAGCCCCGCCATGGACGTGACCAGCACCCCCACCACGAACGAGGCGAGCAGCTCGACCGGCGTCCGGCCGTCGGCGGGGCGGGCGGCGACGAGCACGCCGACCGTGACCGCCACCCCGCGTACGCCCACAGCCCCGGCAGCAGGGCGAAGCACTGCAGGAACGTCCCCACCCCGGTCACCGTGAACACCGTGTCGGCCCGGACCAGCGCCGCGACGACGGCCAGCAGCACGACGAAGTAGCCGGCCACCACCCACGGGCGGGCGACCCAGCCGGGATGCGCGGTCACGACCAGCCAGTGCCACGCCACCGCGAACAGCGCCAGCGCGAGCACCTCCACCCGCCACTCCCGCAGCAGCGAGAACAGCGCGGGCAGCAGGACCAACAGGTACGGCAGCGCCGCCATGACCCGGTCCCACCGGCTGGGCGTCACCACCGGTACGCCTTCAGCGCGCCGCCACCCGCCGCCACCGCGATCGCGACCATGATCCCCAGCGTAGCCGCGGACGGCGGGGCGCCGGCCCAGCCGTCCCTGATCGCCCGCACCACGGGCGCCATCGGCGTCAGGTCCCCGATCGCGCGCATCGAGCCCGACATCGTCTCGCGCGGGATGACCGCCCCCGACAGGAACACCATGGGGAAGAACAACCCGAGCCCGATCACCGTCGCCGCCCGCCCGCTGGGGGCCAGCGCGCCCAGCAGGAGACCGATGGCGCCCAGGCTGAGCGCGCCGAGCAGCCAGGCCAGCAGCACGCCGGCCAGGCTCGCGGGGGCCGCCAGCCCGTACCCGGCGGCGCCGACGAGGACGATCAGGGCCGTCCCCGCCACCGCCAGCAGCATGTGGGCGATCCACTGCGCGCCGAACAGCATGGCGGGCGCGGCCGGGGTGGCACGCAGCCGCTTCAGTACGCGCCGCTCCCGGTACTGGGCGAGCGTGGCCGGCAGCACCACCAGCGCGGCCAGCCCGATGACGAACGCCGCCAGCATGGGCACGGTGGCGTCGACCGCCGGCACCCCGCCCGGCAGCGGCTTGTTCCCGCCGCGCAGCTTCACCCACAACATGATCAGCGGGAAGGCCAGCGCGAAGAAGGCCGACATGGGGTCGCGCAGGCCCAGCTTGAGCTCGACGGCGACGACGTTGGCGAAACCCTTCATGCCCTTCATGCCCTTCATGGTCAGTTCCTTCCGGTGAGGGCGAAATAGGCGTCCTCCAGCGAGGCGGTGCCGGCGCCGGCCTGCCCGATCAGCTCGCGGGGGCTGCCCTGGGCGGTCACGCGCCCGCCGTCGATGATGGCGACGCGGTCGCAGAGCGCCTCCGCCTCGTCCATGAAGTGCGTGACGATGACGACCGTCACGCCGCGCTCGCGCATCGTCCGGATGAGAGCCCAGGTGGAGCGGCGGGCGTCCGGGTCCAGGCCCGTGGTCAGCTCGTCCAGCAGGACCACCTCGGGCCTGCCCACCAGGGCCAGGGCGATGAACAGCCGCTGCTTCCACCCCCCGGACAACCCGGCGAACCGGTCACCCTTCCTGCCCGCCAGGCCCCATTCGTCCATGAGCGCCCGCCAGTCGGCTGGGTCGTCGTAGAAGGAGGCGTACATCTTCAGCGCCTCACCGACCTTGATCGCGTCGGGCAGCGCCGCCTCCTGGAGCTGCGCGCCGATGCGCTGCTGGAGCGCGCGCCGGTCGCCGCCGTGCGGGTCCAGGCCCAGCACCCGTACGGTGCCGCCGTCGGGACGCCGCAGCCCCGACACGCACTCCACGACGGACGTCTTGCCGGCGCCGTTGGGGCCGGCGATCCCGAAGATCTCGCCGCGCTCCACCGTGAGGGAGACGCCGTTGACGGCCTGGTGGCCCTTGTAGCTCTTGCGCAGGTCGTTGACCTCGATGACTGCCATGCATCGAGGATCTTCGCCCCGGCCCTGCCCCGATATCCACCGATCGGTTGACCCCCTGCCGCGGCTACGAGAGGCGGTGGATCACGTCCGTCCACACCCAGATGCCGCGGCCGTCGGCCGCCGGGCCCATCGCCTCCAGCAGCCCGAGCCCGCGCGGCGCCTTGACCCGCTGCCACGCGCCCGCCCTGAGCACCAGCTCGGGCCGGCGGTCGGAGCCGAACCAGACGGCGCCGGCCGCGTCGGCGACCACGTGTTCCAGCCGGTCCAGCTCGACCGGCAGGTCCACGCGCCGCCACTGCCCGCCGTCCCAGTGCAGGGCGAGGGTCTTCAGCGTGCTGTACACGTGGCCGACGCACTTGGCGGCGTGCGAGCGGACCTCGGCCGCCGCCCAGACGTCGCCGGCGGCGTCCGCCGCCCAGTCGGTGATCTCGACGGCCGGTTCCGTCCACTTGGTGCCGCACGTGCCCGAGATGCCGCCCTTGGGGGTCGGGGGCAGCTTCCCGCCGGGCAGCGGCGTCTCCTCCCACCGGCCGCCGTCCCAGTGCAGGGGGACGCGGCGGTCGGCGCTCAGCGCCCAGACTCCTTCACTCGTGGCGAGCAGCCGGGCGACGGCGCGCGGCGTGTCCTGCCGGTGCCATGCCGCTCCGTCCCAGCGCCAGGTCCGCCCGCCCGCACCCGCCACCCACACCTCGCCGGCCGAACTTCCGGTGGCGTCCACGAGGCGGCCCGCCTTCCGGATCGGGTGGTCCTTCCAGGTCGTGCCGGAGATCCGCCAGGCGTGGATCACGCCGTCCTTGCCGGCGAACGCCCAGGAGCGGCTGATCCGGGCGTTCTTGCCGCTCGCGAAAGCGGCGGGGGTCTTCGTGGTACGCCAGGCGCGGCCCGTCCAGTGCATCATGCGCCAGATGGGGCGCTTCTCCCAGTCGAGGGCGATGGCCAGCCGGCCGTCGATCTCGTGATCCTTCGTCAGGAAGGCGGGGCTGTCGGCGGGGACCTTCCTCCATTGAGGGGCGGGGGTGACGGCCAGGGACAGCGCGAGGACGACGTTGAGGATCATGATCCCTATTGTGGGACGAACGTGGATCGGATGGGTGCGGCCAGGTCGATCCGGTGCCGCTTGGCCCACGCCGCCACCGACGCCGACACCGACGCCGCCACCGGCGAAGCCTGAGGCGCCCCGGCCGGGAGTTCCAGGCCGTCACCGGTGGTGGATGCGGTAGCGCAGGTGGGTGACGTGCTGGGTGGGGTCCTTGGTCGGCGGTGTGGTCAGGCGGCGGATCAGGTCGAGCTCGATGCGTTCGGCGGGCAGGTTGTCGAAGAGCCGGCGTCCCTGTCCGAGCAGGACCGGCACGACGTGGAGTTCGAGCTCGTCGAGCTGCCCCACCCGCAGCAAAGCCTGGGCGGCCCCGGCGCCGTGCACCATCACCTCGCCGTCCCCGGCGGCGGCGCGGGCCTGGGTGGCGCAGTCGTGGGCGTCGGTGACGTAGCGGACGGTGCCTGGCGGGGGTTCGTCCGGGATGGCGTGGGTCAGGATGAAGATGGGGACGCCGTTGTGGTGGTCGCCCTGCCAGCGGCCGGCGTGTTCGTAGGTGCGGCGGCCGGCGATGACGGCGCGGGTGGCCAGTACCTCGCTGTAGACCTGCCCGCTGGGGCCGGGGGCGTGGCGCTGGTCGAGCCAGTTGAAGAGCCGGAATCCGCCGACGCCCATGGGGTCGTCCGGGCTGTCGTGCGGGCCGGTGACGTAGCCGTCCAGGGAGATGGTCATGTAGAGGCGGATGATCGCCATGGCCGTCAGTTCTCCGTTCTGACGCGGTAGCGCAGGTGTGTCACGCCTGGTTCGTCCGCGGCGTGCAGGAGCTCGAGCTCGATGTGGTGGGGCGGCATGTCGTCGAAGAGCCGTTCGCCCCGTCCGAGCAGGACGGGGATCAGGTGGATCCGCAGTTCGTCGAGGACGCCGGCGGCGAGTGCCAGCCGGGCGGTGCGGGCTCCGTGAACCAGGACGTCCTTGCCGCCGGCCGCGTTCCTGGCCAGGTTCGTCGCGGTCGTCACGTCGCTGACATAGGTGACTCCCGGCCATTCCAGCTCGGGATCCGGTCGGCGGCGGCTCAGGACGAAGATCGGCACGCCGTCGTGGTGGTCGCCGCCCCAGCCGCCGGCCAGCTCGAACGTTCGTCGTCCGACGACGACGGCTTCGGTGGCCATGGCCTCGTCCATGATCTCGCGGCTGGCGCCCGTCAGGTGGTCGAGGTCCTTTCTGCGGTCGGCGTCGGCGTCCGGCAGGACCCACTCGTGCAGCCGGTGCCCTTCGTCGCCGAGCCCGTTGCCTGGGGCCGCGTTCGGGCCGGCGATGAATCCGTCCACCGACATCGACATGTACAGCACGGTCCTGCTCACGTTCGTGGTCCTTTCGGTGCGTCCGGCGGGGAGCCGACCAGTGCCGGTCCGGGGGGTCCATGCGCCGTCCGTCCGTACGAACGTCGGCGCCTCTCGGGTGACCGGCTTGCCGAGTCCGACTCACTCCTCGCGGGGGCGCATGTCAGGAAAGACGGCGGCCAGGGTCGGGCTGTCGGGCCGGTACAGGTCCAGCGGGTCGGCGCGCATCGCCGCGTCGAGGGCTCGGGCGTCGTCACCGACCAGGATGCGCCACGTGCCGGCGCGTACGCCGTCGAGGATGACGGTCGCGGCGTCGGCGGCCGACAGCGGCGCCCTGTCCCGGAACCACTCACCCATGCTCTTGACCGCGGCCCGGACCTCCGCATCGCTCAACCGGTCGGCGGGAACGCCCGCGACGACGGCGGCGCGCTCACGGGCTTCCGCGAGCTCCGCGGCGGTCATGTCGTCAGGATCGGGGTGGCCGTGGATCCGGCGGGAGTTGATCACGATCTCGGTGCCGACGTGCCCCGGCATCACCAGCGCGACCTGGACGTGCGGCGCGTTGATCCGCAGGTCCGTCAGCATCGCCTCGGAGAAGCCCTTCACGGCGAACTTGGCGGCACTGTACGCGCTCATCGGCATACCGGGACCGGCCGCCCAGAACCCGTTGACACTGCTGGTGTTGACCAGCCACCCCTCGTCACTGGCGACCAGGAGCGGCATGAACGCGCGCGTGCAGTTGTACACCCCGCCCCAGCAGACGCTGAACGTCCGCTCCCACTCGGCTCGCGAGCTGGTGAAGAAGCTGGCGCCACCGCCGATGCCGGCGTTGTTGAACAGCAGGTTGATGTGGCCGGTCCGGTGCCGCTCGACCACCTCGTCGCGGAACCTCGTCACCTGAGCCTCGTCCGACACGTCGCAGCGGTGGGTGGTGACCCGCACCTCGCCGCCGCCGGGTGCGGCTTTGGCGGCCCGCTCGGCGGTGCCGGCCAGCCCGGCCTCGTCGAGGTCGCACGCGGCGACCGAGCAGCCTTCGGCGGCCAGCTGAACGACCAGCTCGCGGCCTATGCCGGCGCCGCCTCCGGTGACGACGGCCATCTTTCCCGTGAACGATTCCATCGCTGGACCCCTCCGTCGCTGACCACCCTCGCACGTACCGGGGCGGGCATCAACGCCTGGCCCGCCGCGCGACACCCGCCTCGGGTCAGGACGCTGCGCCGGCTATGGCGCGGTCACAGCAGGAAGGCCAGGCGCTCGTCCGCCATGCCGGGCGCGATGTCGATGATGTCGGCGCTGACGACGTTCTCGGCCACGAACGGGTCGTCCTGGAGGCGTTCGTCGAGTTCCTCGCGTGAGGTGCGGTGGGCCAGGATCGCGCCGCCGAGGCCCGGCCGGATGCTGCCGGTCAGGAGGAACACGCCGTCGTCCAGGCCGCGTCTGATCCATTCCTGGTGGCCGCTCATGTGCTGCTGGGCGGCGTCCTTGTTGTCGGAGAATCGCAGCAGGACCACGAACATGGGGTTTCTCATTTCTCGTAGGTGCTCAGCCAGTCGCGCATCCGGCTGACTTCGCGCCGGACGAATTCCTCGTCCGCGAAAGCGTGGGACAGGACGGCGACGCCCTGGCTGAAGGCGAGGACGTGCATGGCGAGTTCGTCGGCTTGGTCGGCGTGTCCGAGCTCGGTGAATTGTTCGCGTAGCCAGTCGCGGAACAGGGTGAACAGTTCCCGGGCTTGGCCGCGCATGGTGTGGCCGAGTTTGGCGAGCTCGGTGTTGAGGGTGCCGACGGGGCAGCCGTACTGCTGGATGTCGGGGCCGTTGGTCAGGACGATCTCGACGAAGCGCAGGATGCGGCCGCTGGGGGTGGGGTGTTCGTTCTCCCATTGCCGCAGCATGTGGCGGGTGCCGGCGAGCCGGGTGGCGATGACCGCGTCCAGGATCGCGTCCTTGGATTTGAAGTGGTAGTAGAAGTTGCCGCGTGACAGGCCGACTGCGGCGGCGATGTCGGCGAACGAGGTGTGCTCGTATCCGCGCTGGTAGAACAGCCGGTCGGCTGCTTCGACGATGTGTTCGCGAGTCGCCGCGCCATTCATCCGCTCCTCCTTCGCCCCGCTAGGACGCTTGACCTAGCGGGACTCTAGGACGGTTGTCCTAGCACCGTCAAGCCGGGTCCAGGGCTTGCTCGTCCGGGTGCGGCAGGCCCTCCGGGGCGCTCTTCTCTGCGGTGGTGAGGGGCCGTTCGCGAGGGCGGCGGTGTTGATCGTTGTGCGATTGTCGGGACGGGGTGATAGAGATTCGGGGTGACGATGACACTCGAGTTCCCCGCTCTGCTGCGACTGATCGACGAACGGTCGACCGCCTTCCGCGCCGCGGTCGCCGCCGCGTCCAGCCTCGACGCGCAGGTGCCGACCTGCCCGGAGTGGACGCTGTTCGATCTGGCGCAGCACATCGGCGAGGGGCGCCGAGACTGGGCCGCCACCGTCGCCGCGGGGCCCGCTGAGGCCAAGTCGGCGGCGGAGGGCGCCCCGGCTGCGCCTCGGGAGCGCGAGGCGCTGCTGGCCTGGCTGGCGGAGTCCACGGACCAATTGGTGGAGGCGTTGAGGAAGGCCGGCCCGGATCGCGGTTGCTGGACGTGGTGGGACACATCGCAGTCGCCGCCGACCTGCGGTACCGTGGCTCGGCACCAGCTCCAGCAGATGGCGGTGCACACCTACGACGCCCAGATCACCGTGGGCGCCCCGCAGCCGCTGCCGGCCGAGGTGGCCCTCGACGGTGTCGAGGAGTTCCTGTTCACCTGCGTCGCGACGACGAGTGCCTGGCCGCACCGGCCCGCTGCCATCGACTTCCACGCCTCCGAGGGCCGCTCCTGGCGCCTGTCGCTCTCCGCCGACGGCGCGCGGACCACCCGCCTCCCCGGGCCCGACGCCATCCCGGCCGCCGCCGGGCAGGAGGCGGACGTGGCCTACGCCTCCGCCCGGGGCACGGCCGGCGAACTGGTTCTCATGCTGTACAACCGCATCCCGTTCGACTCCCTGAAGCTCGACGGCGACCGGCGTCTCTTCGACCAGCTCAGCGCCTGGGACCCGGCCGAGTAGGACGTGACGGCGCACCCCCGGGGCCAACGGCTGAACCGCGCCGTAAGGGAGGCCGTGGTTCCGTGTGCGGCCGTCCCCGAGGGTGCGGACGCGGCCGTCAGCCGGGGGAGCGGCGCCGAGCCTGCCGTTGCTCGGCGATGACCGTGAAGGCGGCGCGCAGCCGCGCACGTTGCTCGGCCAGGGTGCGGCAGAGCTCCTGGGCGATGGCGGCGTTGCGCCGGCTGTCGGCCCGGATGTCGGCCGCCCGGAGCGCCACCTCCCGGGCGATGGCGCGCACCTCCGCGAGCCGGCGTGAGTGCCGGGCGCCGCCGGTGTCCGTACGCGCTGCGAGGTCGTCCACGCCCATCACTGCCTCCCTCGGACGGGCAAGATCGGAGGCGACGGTGCGAGTGCCGCTCCATCCGCCTCTGGGTCTCCACCATGGCTGCGCGTCGCCGCGCCGATCAGCCATCGAAGCGAAGGATCACCCGCCGTCGTCATCCGAAAAACGAAACTCCGGACCCGATCCGCGGGCCGGCTCACGTGCGCAGGGTGCGGCTGGGCGGTCTGCCGTAGGTCTGTTGGTAGACGGCGGCGAAGTGACCCGGGTGGAAGAAGCCCCACCGGGCCGCCACCGCGGTGACGGTGGTGCCGTCACCCCAGGTGGCCGCGCACAGCTGCTCGTGGGCGCGTTCCAGCCGTACGCGGCGCAGGTAGGCCATGGGGGTGGTGCGGACGTGGCGGCGGAAGGCGAGCTGGACGGCGCGCACGGTGACGTGGGCGGCGCGGGCGATGTCGAGGGCGGTGATGTCGAGGTCGGCGTTGGCGTCGATGAACGCCATCGCGCGGGCCAGGGTGGTTTGGGTGGCGTCGACGCGGTCCTGGTGGTGCGGCTCGCTGAGCCAGGCGGTGGGGAACGTGGCCAGCAGATGGGCGGCCAGCAGCCGGGTGGCCGCGCCGGCCAGCAACGGCCGGGCCATGGTCTCGGGGTCGGCGCTCAGGCTCGCGGCGACGTAGTCGGCCGCCTGCAGCCAGCCCCGGGCCGCGGCGGGGCCGATGGGACGCAAGGAGGAGAACCGCAGCGGGGGCAGGGGATCGTCGGGCCGGTTGCGGGCCACCTCGGCGACGGCCTGCGGCGGGATCAGCACGGCGGTGTGCCGGATGGAGGCCAGCCGGGTGTGGTAGGGCCGGCCGGGATGCGCATGGAGGGAGATGTCGCCGGGGCCGAGGCGTTCGTCGAGGTCGAGGTCGGTGCGCACGCCCCGGTGCACCCGTACGACGATGAGGGCGGGGAAGGGGTCGGCGTGGTACTCGGTGGTCGCGGTGTGGTCGATGGTGTTGAAATACAGCGGGCCCTGCCCGAGCCGGGTGTGCCGGAACCGGTAGCCGGCGCGGCCGGCGCTCATCTTCACGGGAGCGCCGTACGTGGCGGCCAGGAACGCCGCGGTGCGCTCGGGATCAGTGCTGTCGAACACGACCTGCAAGCGGCTCCACCTCTGTCGCGGTTCGTTTCCAGCTTGTCACGCCACGCCGGGACGCGGAAGACGGCCCTCCCGTCCCGCGAGCGGCCGCCGCCACCGGGACCGGGGCGGCGGCCAGGGGGCTCAGCTCACGCGGTGGAACGGCAGCCCGATGTTCTCCCCCTGCAGCAGCCGGTCGATCGACTCCTCCATCACCTTGCTGTCGTTCAGGTGCGGGAACGGCTCCCCGGCGGGGACGTCCACGCCGAGGAAGCGGCACAGCGGCTCCCACCCTTCCCGCACGTCGAACACCAGCAGCCGCTCGGCCGGCAGGCTCTCCTTGACGGTGGCGACGTGCCGTTCGAAGGCCAGGAGGCTGTCCTTCTCGTCCAGCGGCTCGCCGAAGGCCCGGTCGCTGCCCAGGCCCTCGCGGATCATGCGTTCGAGCAGCGGGCGGGTGGTGTTCATGCTCTCGACCAGCGGGGCCATCTCGGGTGCGAGCTTGTCGGCCTGTAAGCGGGCCGGGCCGTTGGCGATGAGCGCCTGCATGCTGGCCAGCCACGCGTGCGGGTCGCGTACGGTGAGGACGACCTTGGCCTGCGGGTAGGCGTCGGCCAGCTCGCGCCAGAAGAACGCGGCCGGCCAGTCCACGGCCGAACGGAACCCCTCGAACACGTGGTCCCAGTCGGGCACCACGTCACGGTCGGCCAGGGGCGCCCACCGGCGGGCGCGGTCGGGGTCGGACCCGATGTCGAACATGTGATGGCAGGGCCCGAACCCCAGCCGCTCCAGCGCCGCCTTCATCGAGCTCGTACCGGTGCGCGGGAAACCCGCGCCGATCACGGTCAGCATGGTGCTCCTCCATGGGTGTCGGATGCCCTTGATCATGGTGGCGCGATCATGGTCGTGACAATCCCCTTCCGCAGGCCCTGTCCGAGGCCGCGCGCACCACGAAATGATGGGCTACTCTCGTTTTTGTGACATGCGGTCAGTGCCGATCGTCCGGAGGATGACCATGAGCGATGCCGTGACGTTGCCCCTGCACATGCGGCGCAACGGTTTCCACCCCGACCCGGAGCTCGCCTCGATGCGCGACGAGGAGGGGGTCCGCCGGGTGCCCACCCCGTTCGGCATCGACGCCTGGCTCGTCAGCCGCTTCTCCGACGTGCGGGAGGTGCTCGGCGACGCCACCCGCTTCAGCAACGCCGCCGCCATGTCGTTCCGTCCGGTGAGCGACCAGCTCAGCGCGGAGCAGCGCGAACGGATGCGGGCCGGCAACCTGCTGGCCTTCGACCCGCCCGAGCACACCCGGCTGCGCCGCATCCTGACCCCCGAGTTCACCATGCGCCGCATGCGCCGGCTGGAGCCGCGCATCCACGAGATCGTCCAGGAGCACCTCGACGCCATGGAGCGCACCGGGCCGCCCGCCGACCTGGTCTCCGCCTTCGCGCTGCCCATCCCGTCCCTGGTCATCTGCGAGCTGCTCGGCGTCCCGTACGATGACCGCGCCGACTTCCAGCGGCGCTCGGGCAGGCTGCTCGACGTGTCGCTGCCGTTCGAGCAGCGCACGGCGGCCAGCCTGGAACAGCGCGCCTACATGACCGACCTCGTCAAACGCGCCCAGGCCGACCCGGGCGAGGACATGCTCGGCATGCTGGTGCGCGAGCACGGCGACGACCTGTCCACCGACGAGCTGACCGGCATCGCCTCACTGCTGCTGCTGGCCGGGCACGAGACCACCTCCAACATGCTCGGCCTGGGCACCCTGGCCCTGCTCCGCCACCCCGACCAGCTCGACCTGCTCAAGAAGGAGCCCGAGCGGATCGGCGCCACCGTCGAGGAGCTGCTGCGCTGGCTGACCATCGTCCACTCCGGCACCAGCAAGGTCACCACCACCGACGTCGAGCTGTCCGGCGTGCGCATCCCCGCCGGTGAGGTCGTGATGTGCGCGCTGCCCGCCGCCAACCGCGACCCGCACTTCATCTCCGAGCCCGACCGGCTCGACATCGCCCGCGGCGACCTCGGCCACCTCGCCTTCGGCCACGGCGTGCACCACTGCCTCGGCGCGCCGCTGGCCAGGATGGAGATGCGGATCGCTTTCCCCGCGCTGTTCGAACGCTTCCCCGGGCTGCGCGAGACCGGCACCGCGCCGAGCTTCCGCTCCTTCAACGTCGTCTACGGGCTGTCCTCCTTCGACGTCACCTGGTAACCGCCTGCCGCGCCGGCTGCTAGCGTTCACCATGTGCACGAGCAGCGACAGCGAGCCGACGCGCTGCGCAACGCCGACAAGATCGTCCGGGCCGCGATCGCGATCCTGCGCGAACGCGGCCCCGAGGTCTCCCTGGAGGAGATCGCCCGGCAGGCCGGCATCGGCAGCGCCACCGTCTACCGGCGCTTCGGCGACCGCGACGGCGTGATCAGAGCCGCCTTCGAGACGTACTTCGCCGAAGAGGTCGAGCCGCTGGTGGTGGCCGCCCGCGACGCCGCCGACCCGGGCGCGGCCCTGACCGGGGCGCTGACGGCGGCCGTCGGCACGCTGGCCGCCCACCACGGGCTGCTCAAGGCCGCCCGCCAGGCGGGCGCCTCCACGGTCGACATCGCGGCCCGCTTCATGGGGCCGCTCGGCGCCGTCCTCGACCGGGCGCAGCGCGCGGGCCAGGTCCGGGCCGACCTTGTCGTACGAGACCTGGCCGCGATCGTCATCATGGCCCTGGCCACCGCCCACCCCGGCGACCCCGCCCACCACGACCCCCGCCGCTACCTGGCCCTGCTGCTGTCGAGCCTGCGGCCCTCGGACGACACCCTGCCCCCGCCCTCCTCGGAAAACCTCCTCACCAAAGAGGCCGGGCACTGCCCGCCGGCGTGACCCGAGCTAGCAGGGGGTGAAGAACACCTTCTGCGTCCCCTCCAGCACACCCCACTGCCCCGCCGGCTGACCGCACCCGAACCAGCGCTGACCGACGACCTGATCGCCGCTGTAGTAACTGAAGACGACGAGCAGGTCACCGCCCGGCGGCGGGGGCGGAATGGCGTGCGCCGGCGCCGCACCGGCCGTGAACGCCGCCGCGGCCAGCACCGCCGCTAAAAGCCCTCGCTTGATGGTCATCGCAGGACCTCCCGGGATCGTCCTCGTGAGCGGCTTTCACGGTAACTCCCGGCGATCATCGCCGCCAGAGCGGAACTCCCGCGCCCCCACCGGGTTACCTTCGAGGAGTAGACAGGTGCCGGAAGCAGGGGGCGCCGGCGTTCATCGGCGTGACTCCGGAGGCGTCATCATGTCGGAACGCAAGGCCGTGATGGGCACCGCGCTGGGCCCGATGGTGATCGCCGCGTGCGACCGGTACCTGCCCGCGGGCAACCGCATCACCGACGACGACCTGGCCCCGCGCCTGCTGCCGGCGCCCGCGCGGGCCGCCGTGCGGGTGCCGTTCGTCCGCCGCTTCCTGGCCTGGGGGGCGGACCGGTGGGTGCCGGGGTTGTGGGCGGCGATGCTGTGCCGCAAGCGGTACGCCGACGAGCAGGTACGCGCCGCGCTGGAATCCGGCATCGACCAGGTCGTCGTCCTCGGGGCCGGGCTGGACACCCGCGCCTGCCGGCTGGTCGTTCCCAAGGCTCGCGCGTACGAGCTGGACCTGGCGGGGAACATCGCCCGCAAGCACGCGCGGCTCAGCGACGTCTTCGGTCGGCTGCCCGACGGCCTGACCCTCGTCCCCATCGATTTCGACCGCGACGACGTCGCCGCCGCCCTGGCCGACGACGGCTTCCGGGTCGAGCGGCCCGCGATGTTCGTGTGGGAGGCCGTCACCCAGTACCTGAGTGAGGACGGCGTGCGGGCCACCCTGTCCTCCCTGTCCGGCGCCGCACCCGGCAGCCGGCTCATCTTCACCTACCTGCTTCAAGACTTCCTCGACGGCACCGAGCTGTACGGGGGCGGGCGCATGTACCGGCGTTTCGTCGCCCAACAGCGGATCTTCCGTTTCGGGCTGCATCCGGGGGACGTCGCCGGGCTGCTCGCGCCGTACGGATGGATCGAGCGCGAGCAGGTCGGCACGGAGGACTACCTGGAGCGGTACGTCCGGCCGGCCGGAAGGGAACGCGGCCTGGCCGCGCCGACGCCGGTCGAGCGGTTCGTCTACGCGGAGAAGGCCTGAGCGGGGGAGGCGTGCGCGGGAGAGATCTGAGCGGGGGAGGCGTGCGCGGGGGAGGCGTGCGCGGTCGCGCGTTCGTCGCCTGGAGAGGAGGTGGGCCGCTGGGCGCTGACCTGGTGTGGGGGTGCGGGCGGGCGGCTGGCAAGCTGGGCGCGTGCTCATGCCTACCGTGATCCTGTACCTGTGTGCCGCCGCCGTGGTCGCGCCCGGCGCGCAACTGCTCGCGGCCATGGCCGCGCCGCCCGGCGAGGCCGGCGACCGGTCCCCGCGCGCCCTGCTGCGGGCGTGGCGGCGGCCGGTTCCCGTCGTCGCGGCAACGCTGGTCGCGCTGATGGTGGCGCTGGCGGTGGTGCAGACGGTGTTCCCGGACGTCGTCGGCCTGCTGGAGCGGCATCCCGGCGGCGAGTGGTGGCGGGCGCTGACGGCGCTGCTCGTGCAGTCGTCCGGCTGGTTCCAGCTCGCGTTCAACCTGGCCGCCCTGATCGCCGTCGCCCCGATCGCCGAGCGGCGGCTCGGCGGGTGGCAGACCGCGCTCGTGTACGTGGTCAGCGGGGTGAGCGCGCAGGCGGTCAGCCTGGCGGCGTGGAGCCCGGAGGGGGCGGGCAACTCGGTCGCCATCTGCGGGCTCGTCGGCGCGCTCGCCGCCCACTACGCGCTCCGCGGCCCCGAACGTGCCCTGCGCCTGCTCGCGCTGCTCATTCCGGTCGCCGGCGTCGTGTTGTGCCTGCTCACGAACAACCACGGGGTGGGCGTGGTGGTGGGCACGCTCCTGGGCGCGGGGCTGACCCTGGTCTGGAGACCCGCGTCAGCTTCATCCTTGCCCAGCTCGGCCTGACCACCTCGGAGGAGGACCACCGCCGCGTCCAGGCTGCATGTCGAGGACGAGGTCGAGCAGCTCGACCACCCCGTCGGGCCGGTCGAGCAGGCCGGCCGCGTGCTGCTCGATCCGGGTGACGTCGTCGGCCAGGACCGTGGCGGCGAGCTCCTCGCGGGTGGCGAAGTTGCGGTGGATGGTGGTGCGGCTCACGCCGGCGTGCGCTGCAACGGGGTGATGCCCCGCCTGGTCATGGGCGAGACGCAGCGACGGCGGCGCCAACCTGCGCGCCTGACCGCACAGGCGGCTTCCTACCAGGCGACCAGCGCGTCAGGGGAGGCTTCCGGCCGGTCCGCCGGCGTGCCCCGGCGCCAGTCGCCGACGAACCGGCCGGTGAAGCCGTCCTCGCCCAGCAGCGCGAGCCGCACCGGCACCTCGGCGCCCTCCTCCACGCTCAGCCCGCCGTTGCCGCCGTTCAGGTCGGTGGCGACCAGGCCGGGGTTGGCGGCGTTGACCAGGATGCCGTCACCGGCCAGCGCCTTGGCGAACAGCAGGGTGACGGCGTTCAGCGCGGCCTTGGAGGAGCCGTACGCCAGGTGGGAGCGCTGGGCGACCAGCGAGCCGAAGTCGCTGAGCAGGCTCAGCGACCCCAGCGGGCTGGAGACGTTGACCACCCTGCCCGGCCGCGCCCGCCGCAGCAGCGGAACGAACGCCTGCGTCACGGCGACGGCACCCAGCACGTTCACCTCATAAGTACGCCGCACCACGTCCATGGGCACCTCGGCCACCGGGTGCCCCCACTCCAGCATCACGCCCGCGTTGTTCACCAGCACGTCCAGCCGCCCGGCCTCGCCGCTCACCCGCTCGGCCGCCGCCTCGACGTGCTCCCGCACGGTCACGTCCAGCCGCAGCGGGCGAACCTCGCCCGGCAGGCCGCGAGCGTCGTCCCGCACGCGCGCGAGGTCCCGCACCCCCATGTAGACGATCATGCCTTCGCTCGCGAGCCGCCGGACGATCTCCCGCCCGATGCCCTTGCCCGCCCCGGTCACCAGTGCCACTTGCATGACCGCATTCGATCAGCGGGACCGGTCCGGAGGGAAAGACCGGCTGGGTCACCTCTTATACCGTGCAGGTATGAATGAGGTGGAGTTCAGGGAGTTGCGGTACTTCGTCGCGGTCGCCGAAGAGCTCAACTTCTCCCGCGCCGCCGACCGGCTCGGCATCGCCCAACCCCCGCTGTCCCGCGCCGTGCGGCAGCTCGAACGGCGGCTCGACGTGCGGCTGTTCGACCGCGACACCCGCACGGTCACGCTGACCCCCGCCGGCCTGGCCCTGCTCGACGAGGCCCGGCACGTCCTCACCACGATGGCCGGCCTGACCCGCAGGATCCGCCGCGCGGCCCACCCCGGCACCCCGTTGCGCGTGACCGCCAAGGCCGGCATGGCCGCCGGCATGCTGCGCGCCATCACCGGCCACTACACCGCGCTGCCCGGTGCGCCCGCCGTCGACATCCTGGTCAGCGGCTACCGGGAACAGGCCGCCATGGTCCGCGACGGACGCGCCGACCTCGCCCTGCTCACGCCCCCGTACGAGGCCCGGGGCCTGGAGCTGGAGGCGCTGGCCGAGGAGCCGCGCATGGCCGCCCTGCCCACCGGCCACCCCCTCACCCGGCACCCCACGCTGCACCCCGCCGACCTCGAAGGGCTGCCCATGCCGCGCGGCCCCGGCGAGGACGGCCCGGGCCCGGTCGTCCACGACAGCGCGCAACTGCTGGAGGTGGTGGGCCTGGGGCAGGCCGTCGCCCTCGTCCCCCGCTACCTGGCCGACGCGCACCCGCGCCCCGACATCGTCTACCGCCCGCTCCGCGACGCCGACCCCTACACGATCTCGGTGGCGTGGGCCGAAGGGAACCGGTCGCAGGCGGTGGCGCTCTTCGTGCGTGCCGCCCTGGAGTTGTACGCCGACGTACCGGATTGACGGAAGACCGTCACATGAAGGACGGCCATCGGTCGGCGGCCCACTCCGGCCATCCCGGCCAGCCGGGAGGCGGGCTTCCGATGTCCCGCCCGCCGAGTTCCGCGGCGTCGGGCTCCTCGAACAGGGTCCTCCAGTGCAGGAGGTCCGCCTCGCTGATCGGGAAGGTCTGATCCGGGGTGGTCGACTGGCGATGAGCGACCCGGGCGAGCTGGGTCTCCGGGTCCACCGGCACGTACACGAGGACGCAGGACGCGCCCGCGGACTCCACCAGCCAGCGGATGGCGGACCTCTCGTCGCGAGACCAGCAGCCGAAGTCCAAGATCACGCTGGTTCCCAGCCTCAGCGCCTCCAGGGCGAGCGAGAGCAGCCGTCCTTCCAGGACATCGCGCTTCCCGTCCGCCTCCGACTCCCCGAACAGCGGAATCATCCACTCATCAGGCGTCAGCCGAAGCGCGTGGTGCTCCTTGGCGAGCTGCCGGGCCCTGGTGGTCTTGCCGGCCCCCGGGAGGCCGACCATCAGAAACAACGTGGTCACCCCCCGATCGTTTGATGCAAACCACGGCGGGACAACTGGTTTATCCACCGCAAGCGCCGCCGGTCCTGCGGCACTACCGCCCGCGGCTCCGAGGGCGCTAACGTCACGGCATGATCGAGCTGGACGTCGAGGTGGCCGCGGGCCGCTCGCTGCACGTGTACGACACCGCCCCGGCGGGCGGCGACCTGCTGCCGGTCCTGTGGCATCACGGCACCCCCAACCTGGGGGCGCCTCCCGAGCCGCTGTTCGCCGCGGCCGAAAGGCTGGGGTTGCGCTGGGTGTCGTTCGACCGGCCCGGCTACGGCCGTTCCGACGTCGCGCCGGGGCGCACGGTCGCCTCGATCGCCGCCGACACGGCGGCCGTCGCGGACGCGCTCGGCATCGGCCGCTTCGCCGTCGTCGGCTACTCCGGCGGCGGCACGTACGCGCTGGGGTGCGCCGCCGTCCTGGGGGATCGCGTGCGGGCGGTGGTGAGCCTGGCCGGCATCGCCCCGTACGGCGCGGACGGGCTGGACTGGTTCGCCGGGATGGTCCCGTCCGGGGTGGCCGCCCTGGGAACGGCGGCGGCCGGCCGCGAGGTGCGGGCGGCGCTGCACGAGTCGAACTTCGCCTACGACTGCGAGTTCACCCCGGCCGACCTGGCCTTCTTCGAGGGGCCGTGGGGCTGGCTGGGGAAGGTGAGCGAGCCGGCCCTGGCCGCCGGCCCCTACGGCCAGATCGACGACGACGTCTCCTACACCCACGCCTGGGGCTGCGACCCCGCCACCATCGACGTCCCCGTCCTGCTCCTGCACGGCACCGCCGACCGGATCATCCCCGCCGCGCACGGGGCCTGGCTGGCGGCCCACTGCCCCACCGCCGAGCTGCGGCTGCGCGCGGACGACAGCCACTTCACCATCACCGGCCACGCCGAAGAGGGCCTGGACTGGCTCCGCCGGCACATCTGAACAGAGGAAGACAGCACCATGATCAAGGCACTGAACGAGATCGAAGTCATCACCCTCTTCGTCGACGACTTCGCCGCCGCCCACGCCTTCTACACCGGCGTCTTCGGCCTGGAGGTCGTCTTCCAGGACGACGAGTCGGCCGTCGTCCGGCTCGGCTCGATCATGCTCAACCTGCTGCGGCGCGAGCAGGCGCCCGAACTCGTCGAGCCGGCCCCGGTCGCCGGCGCCGGGTCCGGCGCGCGGGCGCTGTTCACGATCCGGGTGGCGGACGTGGACGCCGTCTGCGCCGAGCTGGAGCAGCATGGCGTACGCCTGCTCAACGGCCCGATCGACCGCCCGTGGGGACGGCGCACGGCCGCCTTCGCCGACCCCGACGGCAACGTCTGGGAGGTCGCCCAGATTCTCGAGGGCAGCTAGTGGCGCCGAGGACGGGCCAGGAAATCGTCCCCTTCACCATCCGCGTCCCCGACAGCGCACTGGCCGACCTGCGCGAACGCCTGGCCAAGACCCGCTGGGCGGCCGAGCCGGCCGGCGCCTACGGCGTTCCCCGCGCCCGCGTGCAACAGCTGGCGGAGCACTGGCGCGACACCTACGACTGGCGGGTCTGGGAGGAGCGGCTCAACCGGTACCCGCAGTTCACCACGACGATCGACGGCACGCGGGTGCATTTCCTGCACGTCCGCTCGCCGGAGCCGCACGCGCTGCCGCTGATCTTCAGCCATGGCTGGCCGGGCTCGGTGGCGGAGTTCCTGGACGTGATCGGCCCGCTGACCGATCCGCGGGCGCACGGCCTGTCCCCTGAGGTGGCGTTCCACCTGGTGATCCCGTCCCTGCCGGGTTTCGCCTGGTCCGGGCCCACCCCCGACACCGGCTGGGGGCCGCGCCGCATCGCCCGCGCGTGGGCGACCCTGATGCGGCGCCTCGGCTACCGCCGCTACGGCGCGGCCGGCAACGACTGGGGCTCGCACATCTCGCCCGAGCTGGGCCGGATCGCGCCCGAGGCCGTCGTCGGGGTGCACGTGACCCAGCTGTTCTCCTTCCCCGAGGGGGAGTGGCTGTCGTACCCGCCGAGCGTCGAGCCCGACCTCGGCGAGCTGACCCCGGACGACCGGGCGGCCCTGGACGGGCTGCGCCATCTGCAGCGGCACTCCGGCTCCTACGCGCACGTCCACGGCTGGCAGCCGCACACGCTCGCCTTCGCGCTCACCGACTCGCCGGTCGGGCTGCTCGCCTGGAACAGCCAGGCCATGGGCGGCCTCGACGCCGACACCCTGCTCACCCACGTCACGATCTACTGGCTGACCGGCACGGCCGCCTCCGCGATGCGCATCTACGCCGAGTACGAGCGGCAGCCACCGGCCGCCGGGCCGACCACCACGCCCCTGGCCCTGGCCCAGTTCCCGCACGACATCCAGGCCATCAGGGTGTGCGCGCAGCGCGACCACGCCGCCATCGTGTCCTGGAACACCTACGACCGGGGCGGCCACTACGCCGCCCACCAGGCGCCCGACCTCCTTGTCCACGACATGCGCACGTTCTTCGCGAACCTGATCGCCGGGCGGCCCGGAACCACGGGGTGACGCCGACCCCGCCCCGGTCACTCGCCGTCCGGGGCGGGGTCGGCGTCCCCGTTCGCTTCGCTGCTGCCCGGCTCGATGATCGCAGTGCCGCGGCGGCCGGCCGCCGCACCGGCCCTGAGCTGCGGATCCTCCGGCTGCGGGCGGTCGAAGGTCGGGCGGGCCTCCTTCCAGTGGCCGCGGGTGAAGTCCGGCACCTTGACCGGGCGCAGGCGTCCGGCCGTCAGCGACTCGTGGCTGAGCGGGATCACCGAGCACCACGCCGCCGAGTCGTAGACGTCGATGTCGGGCGTCATGCCGAGCCGCATCAGCTGCACGAGGCGGAAGATGGACACGAAGTCGCCGCCGCCGTGCCCGCCGTACTGGTCGGCCAGCCGTTCCAGCAACGGCCACAACCAGTGGTCGTACTGCTGGCGGATGGCGTTGTAGGCGCTGCCGGTCCGCCACGTGTGGTCGTCGTGGCCGAGCGATTCGAGGTAGACCCGGGCGTTGTCGAGCTCGATCGACCCCCGCGTGCCGGTGAGCGTGGTCTCCCTGGTGTACGGGTGAGGCGAGTTCACGTCGTGCTCGACCCGGATGAACCGGCCGCGGACGGTGGTGACGAAGCAGGTGTGCCGGTCACCCGAGATATACGGCTTGTCCTGCCAGGACGAGTGATCCGGAGTCACCCGCGGATCCTCCTCGCGGAACAGGGCCAGCGCCTTGGGCAGGGACGCCACGGCGACCAGCTCGTCGAAGCGGTCCCCGCGGTTGATGCCCATGGCCGCCGAGACCGGCCCGAGGCCGTGCATCGGGTAGTGCAGGGCGTTCATCCGCGTCTGCCAGCGCCGCCGCCAGTACTCCGGGTAGTAGGCGCCGCCGAACAGGTACGGCCAGCGCAGGTCGTGGACGTAACCGCCGGAGCCGTGCTGCAGGTCGCCGAAGAGCCCCGCCTGGACCATGCCGAACATCTGCAGCTCGGGACGGAAGTAGTTGACGTTCTCCATGAGCATGCAGTGCTTGCGGGTCCGCTCGGACGTGCGCACCAGGCTCCAGATCTCGTCCAGGTGCGGGGAGATCGGCAGCTCGACCGCGACGTGCTTGCCGTGCTCCATGGCCGCCCTGGCCTGCGGGTAGTGCCACTCCCACGGGGTGGCGACGTAGATCAGGTCGATGTCGTCGCGCTGGACGAGCTTGAGGAAGTCCTGCTCGCCCGCGGAGTAGCCGACCGGCTCGACGTCCTGGAAGCCCTGCTGCATGATGCGGCCGATGGTGCGGCTGACCCGTTCCGGACGGATGTCGCACACGGCGGTGACCGTGGCGACGGCGCCCCAGCGCACGTCCTGGCTCCCGCCCCGGTTGCCGAGGCCGATGAGCCCGACCCGGACCTTCTCGAAACCCTCGAACGGCACGTTCACCATGCTGCGCTCACCCTGGGCGCGCGGCGGCTCCCACGCGGCCGAGGCCGCGGCGCCGGTGGCGATGCCGCCGACGCCCGTGGCGGCGCCGAGCGAGACGCCGGACCTCAGCAGGTCACGGCGTGAGGGGACATAACGGGGCGAAGAGGCCACTGCGATCACTTCCTGCTCGGTGGACGGTGATGGTGCATGGCGCTTTCCCCCCGTGTAGTGGGGAGTATCGATCGTCCGCCGCCGCGGGGCAAGACAGGCACCGCAGGACGGTCAGCGGGTCGCGGACCTGTCTTGCGGATCAGGGCTCGAGGTCGACGACGCCCTTGCCGCTGGCGATGTCGAGCGGGACGGAGACCTGGTCGTGCACGATCAGCCATGTGCCGTCGATCTTCCGCAGGCAGTACGTGACCCTCACCCACATGCCGCTCATCGCCGCCCCGTTCTTCAGCGTGCCGCTGAGCCTGCCGAAGGCATGCCCGAACGCCACGTCACCGCCGACGGTGAGCGTCAGGTCCCGAACCTCGTAATTCACCTGCTCGAAGGACGTGAACACCGGCGCCCAGTTCTTGAGCTTGGCGTCGACCCCCACGTGCTGGAGCGGCGGCTCGATGTCGAACGACACGATGTCGGGGGCGTAGAGCCGCTTCAGCGCCTCGGGATCCTTGTTGCGGAGCCCTTCGACGATGTTGCCGATCAGCTCGCGGATCTCGGCTTCGTCCATCTCCCGTTGCGTGGGCATCGCTATCCCGGCCTTTCCTGTTGCGGTGAAAACTTGGCTTCTCACACCTCTGACGCTATGGCTTTGGAGTTATCTTGTCTAAGATCAATATCGCTATGGCGTTATGCTCTCGACGTCATGACGGATCCAAGCGGCTGATCCTCGAGGCGGCGAGCAAGCTGCTCGCCCTCCCGCTGGCGCGCCTGGCCTATCCGACAGGGACGCCGACACGCGCGGACTCGAGTGCGCGACGGAGTGTGGCGAGTGCCGCGCCCACGGCGTCGACCTGGCCGACGGAGATGGCGGGGCCGAGCAGCTCGCCGAGGTGTTCGTGGAAGGTCCGTTCGGCCTCGGCGACCAGCGCGGCTCCATCGGTGGTGAGGCTGATCAGCGACGAGCGCCGGTCGGCGGGGTTCGGGAGCCGGGCGGCCCATCCGCGCGCTTCGAGCCGGTCGACGCCCTTGCTGATCGCGCCGATCCCGGCGGCGAAGTTTGTCGCGATGTCGGCGACGCGTGAGCGCGGGTGGTCGCGAAGGTAGCGCAGGAGCTCGAACTGGGAGGCGACGATCCCGTGCTCGGCGCGCAGTTTCTCCCCTACGGCGTTGTAGAGGCGGGTCTCGCAGCGGACCAGGTCGTCGAAGAAGCGGGCGAGCCTCGCGTCCGAGTAAGTAGATGCCACGGCATATAGTCTAGATGAAACATGCCACGGCATGCAGTTGCCACTCGAACCTTAAGGCGGCCACATGAGCAGGGACCAACGACACGCACTGGACACGATGGTGCGCAAGGCGCCGCAACCGTCCGGACCGGTGCCGGTCGAACGCATGCGGGAGGGCTTCGCCGCGTTCATGGCGGCGTTCCCGCCCCCGGACGGCGTGCGGCGGACGCCGGCCGAGCTGGCCGGCCGCCCCGCGCTCCTCGTCGAACCGGAGGGTGAGGCCCGGCCAGGGACCATCCTGTACTTCCACGGCGGCTCGTTCTCGCTCGGGTCGCCGGAGACCGCGATGGTCCTCACCGCGAACCTGGTCAGGCGCACCCGCGTGCGGGCGATCTCGCTGGACTACCGGCTCGCTCCCGAGCACCCGTTTCCTGCCGCGATCGAGGACTGCGTCGCCGCGTTCCGCGGCCTGCTGGAGCGCGGCATCGACCCGGCGTCCATCGTGTTCGCCGGCGACTCCGCCGGTGGCGGACTCACCGTGACGACGTGCCTGGCCGCCCGGGACGCGGGGTTGCCGATGCCCGCGGCGATCGCGGCGTTCTCACCCGGGCTCGATCACACGCGTTCCGGCGCGACGATGACCACGAAGGAAGGCATCGACCCGTTCTTCACCAGGCAGGGCCTGGGCCGCACCGGCGAGATGTATCTCGCCGGTCAGGACCCGGACCAGCCGCTGCTCGCCCCCGCCGTGCACGCGGACCTGACCGGCTTCCCGCCGATCCTGCTCCAGGCCGGCACGAACGAACTGCTCCTCGACGACTCCGTACGGCTGGCCGAACGCGCACGCGAGGCGGACGTCGACGTGATCCTCGACATCACCGCCGGAGTGCCGCACGTGTTCCAGGCCTTCGCCGGAACGCTCGACGAGGCCGGCCAGGCACTCGACCGAGCGGCCCTGTTCCTCACCCAGCACCTCGACGCTCACTGACACCGGCACGAGCGCGATCGCCGCAGCCCACCTGACCATCTGCACGGAGGGCGGCAGGGCGTGAGCACCGACGAAGCCTAGCCGGCGAACCTCACCTCGGGATATTGGGCGGACGGCTTGTCCAGCAGGGGCTGCGGCTTGCCGGTGAGGTGGCGGGTGAAGAAGGCGGCGACGTAGGTGCGGGTGATCTCCACGGACCGGGCTCCGGTCAGGGCGAAGCCGAGGTCGATGCCGAGCTGTTCGGCCAGCAGCGGGACGTCGGTGAAGGACGCGTGCTCCGCGCCGGTCACCACCAGCCATCGCTTCCAGCCCGTCAGTTGTTTCCAGTCGCGTCCCCAGCTCCCGTCCTTGCCGCCGGGGCTGTGCATCGTCGGCGACCCCATGAACAGGAACGGCCGGGCCAGGCCGCGCTCGGGGATCGGGGCGAAGGTGGTGCCGTCCAGGTTGACCCCGGCGCGGATGCGTTTGTCGCTCACCATGGCCCCGATGCTGCTCGCGCCGCCGACGGACTGACCGGCCATCCCGATGCGCGACCGGTCGATCAGCGCGGCACCCCGCCATTTCGGCTTCGCGCCGGTGAGCTGGTCGAGGACGAAGGAGACGTCCGCCGCGCGGCTGCGGACCACCTGCTGCCCGAAGTCCGCATCCTTGTTCTCGCAGGCGACGCACGTGGTGATCCGCCCGTCGGGGAAGGCGGTGGCGACGCTCTCGTACGTGTGGTCGATCCCGACCACCACGTTGCCCCTGCTAGCCAGCTCCTCCGCCAGGCTGGTGAGCGAGCTGCGCGGGGAGCCGAGGCCGGGGGAGAGCACCACCAGGGGCAGGCTACGGTTGCGGCCCGCGGGCACGGCGTCGGTGAAGGCGTGGGTCCGCACCTTGCTCAGCGTGTCCGGCGCGACGGGCAGCTCCGCGTCCTTGATCAGCAGCTCGGACTCCTTCGGCGTCACGTACGGGGCCTGGTGCCTGCCGCGCGTCCCGGTCGCCGGGTACCACAGGGAGATCATCAGCTCCCTCGCCTTCGCCGCCGGGACCCATGGGTCACCGCGGGAGGCGTCCTTCAGGTGGAGGGAGGTGACGCCGACCGCGTGGGAGCCCGTGGGCGCGGGCAGCCGCGGTGCCGCCGGCGCCGCCGCGGCGGCGGGAACGGGGGTCACGAGGGTGAGCAGCCCGGCCAGGGCGAGGGCCGTCGTTCTCGCAAGGTGCATCAGTGTGTTCGCCTTTTCTCGGGAGGCCGCGGTCGTCCGCGGACGGGACGACGCTAGGCGCGGTCACGCGGGGGGCGCGTCGGCCGCCGTACCGAATCCGGGTAGTTCCGAGGAACGATCCGAGCCCGGTGTCATCCCTGCGATGTAGTCCCGGCGGACGACGCTCCCGTCATCGGGACGGATGCGTGGCCGGTCGCGCAGCCGTGACAATGTCCCGATGACGGTGGAACGAAGGTGGCGGATGTGGCGGCAGTACGCGCGGGAGGTGTTGCGTCCCGAGGAGGCGCGCGCCCGGCCGTCACGCGGGGCGCTGGTGGCCGACCTGGTGCTCGCGCTGCTGCTGACCGTGCTCGCCGTGGCCGCGGTGGCCGATCTGCACGACGCCTCCACCGAGCGGCGGCAGGGGCCGGCGGCCGTGTCCCTGCGGCTGCGCCCCGACCCACCCGCCCGGCCGGTGACCCCGGACCCTGCTGCGAGCCCGCGGGCCCGCTCGGAGCAGGGCCCGCACCCGCTGCTGGTGATCCTGACCGCGTTGCCGCTGGCGGTGCGGCGCCGGTACCCGCTGGCCGTCTTCTGGACGGTCGTGCTCGCCGCCCTGGCCACCCACGAGGCCGCGACGTGGATCACCGTGCTCGCCTGCGCCGTGGCCGCCTACGGCGCGCTCGCCTACAGCCGTCACCGGCTGGCGGCGGCCGGCGGCCTGGCGGCGGCGGCGGTGCTGGCCGGCGTGGTCTTCCAGGACGTCGTCCCCGCCCTGCCGTCCTGGCTGGGCCCCATCGTCGTGCTGGCCGGAGCGGGAGTGCTGGCGGGCGCCGTCCGCTTCTGGCAGGGGCGGCTGCGGGCCGGCCGGGATCGCATAGAGGCGCTCCAGCGCGCCCAGGCGCAGGCCACGCGCGCGGCCGTCGACGAGGAGCGCGCCAGGATCGCCGCCGAACTGCACGACATCGTGACCCACAACGTGAGCGTGATGGTGATCCAGGCCGGGGCGGCGCGCAAGGTCATGGACGCCGAGCCCGCGGAGTCGAAGCGGGCCCTGCTCGCGATCGAGGCGGGCGGCCGGGCGGCCATGTCCGAGCTCCGTCACGTCATGGGCCTGCTGGCCACCGAGAACGAGCCCCTGGCGAAGAACGAGGTCACCGAGAGCGGGCCGCCCGGCCCGCAACCCGGGCTCGATCAGCTCGGCGCCCTGGTCACCCGGGTCCGGGCCGCCGGGATCCCGGTCGACGTCAAGCTGTCGCTGCCGCCAGGCCCGCTGCCCGCCGGGGTCGACCTGGCCGCCTACCGCGTCGTCCAGGAGGCCCTGACGAACACGATCAAGCACGCGGCGGGCGCGGCGGCGTCCGTCTCGATCCGCCACGAGGACGACTGGCTGGAGATCGAGGTCACCGACACCGGCGGCACGCGGCGCGGCCCGTCGCAGACAGGCGGGCGCGGGCTGATCGGCCTACGCGAACGGCTGGCCGTCTACGGCGGCACCCTGAACGCGGACCACACTCCTACGGGGGGCTACCGGATCTTGGCCCGTGTACCGTGGCGCGCCTCATGAGCCACTCTCAGGAACGATGGGTGAAGCCCTCTCAAGCGGCTCATCCCCGCTCGTTCGACTCGCGCCTCCGCTCCCAGGCGAAGGAGAACGCCAGAGCGATCGCGATGACCAGGCTCCATACCTCGAGTGCGCCCCAGAAAACGCCCTCATTCGGTCGAAGATGCGAGAGATATGCGACGCCCCCGAGAGGGATACAACAAAGCAGTACTCCCCACCAGCGCCCATTCTTCAGCCCTACGAGTCCGAGGCCGAAGACGGCTATCACCGACAGCCCCGCCAGAAACGCCACGATCACCAGGAACCACGGCAGCAACAACGCAGCCGCCATCGCCGCCACACCCCACCCCAACACGAGCATCGAGATCGCGGACGTTCCCAGAAAGGCGGAGACGCGCCGCCGATCGTCGCGCCGCACGGTGACCAACCCTACGCCGAAGGAGGCCAGAGCGACGGTCAGCATCACCGCCGCCGCTCTGAGATCGTTGCGTTCGGACGTCCACAGGGCGATCGCCGCCGCCACCCACAACAGCGCGGCCAGGCCGTATGCCGGTGCCATCAACCTCCGCACGTTCCCCCTCCCAGAAAACGAGCACATCCCATGATCTGGCTTGCTGTTCCGCTGGCGAACGGTCGATGCGATTGAATCACAGTGGTCTCCGGCGCCGACGATGCGGTTATCGCGAAAGACGGTGGCGCGGCTCACCGATGGTCGCCTCAACCCGGACGTCCGGCTCGGGTACGCCGTGCTGCGACGGGTGCGGTCCGGCCGCCTCGGCGAGGCGCGCCGGCCGGCCCGTACGTGAAGGCGGACGCACCCGTAAGTGTCCCTCGGCGGGCAGTTACCTCGCGCCTGCTCCGGGAGCAGCATCGGTGGGCGCGGCACTCGACCCGACGACGATCGCAAGGGAGCGCCCCATGAGCATCACCGCGAGAAGATCGGCTCTAGCGGGCCTGGCGGCCGTGCTGCTCTGGGCGGTGCTCCCGTCCGGTGCGGGTGCGCAGAGCGGCGCGGCGTACGGGTGGACGCCGGTCGGCACCGTGGACCCGCAGCACGTCATCTCGGCCGACACCCAGCTCGTGCTCTACGGCGTGCACGCCTTCACCGCGAGCAACGTCGCCTTCAACCCGGACGTCATCCCCGCCTCGGCGAGTCAGCTCGTGGTGCCGTACGTGCGGGTGCCCGACGGTAACCCGCACACCTACCGCCTGCGCTTCCACCTCAACACCACCAACGCCGCCGCCACGCAGTACCAGCTCATCACCCCGAACGGCGGCGGCACGCAGAGCGCGAACGTCTCCGGGGGCGCCATCACGCTCGACTTCAGCGTCAGCGTCGACCTGACCGGGACCGGGTGGATGTACTGGTCGCTGAAGAACAGCGGCGGCCACCAGTGGGTCTTCACTTCGTGCGAGATCGACGAGCAGACGCCCTGAGCCGGCGGACGGCCTCGCACGCGATCGGCCGCTCGCCACGTGGGCGACGACGGGCTCGTGCGGCGGCGATCCGCCGGCCCGGGTTCGGGAGCGTGGCCGGTGCTCGTTCAGGGTGACGCGCCGGCGGCCCGCGGACGGTGAACGAACCGCCGGATCGCGTTTCCGGCGCCCACGCGAATGCCGGCCAATGTCTCCCTTCATGCCTCGACTGCCAGGCCCGCCAGGAAATCGGACCTGCGCGCGAAAACGGCTGGCCCGCGACGACGAAGTGCGGCGACAGTCGCATGATGAATGTGGTCAGCACCGACAAGGTTCCGGCGGCAGAGCGTTTCACGTTCTGGCGGGAGGTGAGTTCAAAGGCCTGGATGCCCAAGGACGCACACTGTGAAGCGCATCTCGCGGCGCGTTTCCGCGCCCAGGTCGCGATCGGCGAAATGGGCCCGGTGCAGTGGACGCTGCTGACCACGACACCGTATTCGGTACGGCGCACGCCCGAACTCATCCGCCGATGCGATCCCGAGACTTTCCTGCTGAGCTGCACCATACGCGGCCATGTCGTAATGGAGCAGAACGGCCGCCAAGCGGATTTCGCCGTGGGCGACCTCGGGCTTTATCACTCCTCCCGTCCCTACCTCGGCAGGCTCCTGCCTGCCGCCGAGCCGAGCCGGTTGCTGATCCTGAGCTTTCCGCGCTCGTCACTGCCGTTGCCGCCGCGCGACCTGCATGACCTGACCACGGTCCGCATGCCCGGTGACCGCGGCATCGGCTCGCTGTCGTCACGGATCCTGCGGCAGCTGGCCCGGCACCTGCCGAAACTCTCCGATACGGAGACCTCCCGGCTGTCCACGCTCGCCCTCGACGTCCTGACACTGGCGCTGGCCGACGCGCTCGGCACCGAGGGCCTGGTCCCCCCGCACGCCAGGCAGCGGGCGCTGACGACCCGGATCCACGCCTTCATCCACGACAACCTGAGCGACCCCCGGCTGACGCCGGGCACGATCGCCGCCGCCCATCACATCTCCCGTAGCTACCTGCACAAACTGTTCCGCCGGCAAGGCCGCACCGTCGCCGGCTACATCCGCGAACGCCGCCTGGAGCGGTGCCGCCGCGACCTCGCCGACCCCCTCCTGGCCGCCCATCCCATTCACGCGATCGCGGCCAGGTGGGGATTCACCAGCCCCGCGCACTTCAGCCAGGCCTTCCGCGACGCCTATGGCCTCTCCCCGCGCCAGTTCCGCCGCGACAGCGGCACAGTGCACCCGGACTGAAGCAACCGTGCACGCAGGCGGAAGGACAAATACGACCGCGCAGTGCACGCTTTTCAAAAGGAACAGCGACGCGCACGAGAAAGACCGGCGGTCATGACATTCCCGGTGACCGCGCCGCGGTTCAGGAAAGAGCATCAGCGATGCTCGCTCTGTATCCGATACTCGCGATAACGGCACGGAAAGCGGCGAAGAAGGCTTTCCTGTCGCGGGCCGGCACGGAGCGCATCCCCGTAGCTGAATGAGGGCCGCCTCGTGCGCCAGCGGACAGTCCATTCCGGGGCTTTGCGCCCCCTCCTCGAAAGGGTCGACCATGTTCCGACTCCGGCTGGCAGCCGCCATCCTGGCCGCCCCCCTGCTTCTCCTCGGCACCGTGGGAAGCGCGTCAGCGAGTCCCCGCAGCGACGCTTCCGGCGCGATGTACCCTCCCGGTACTCCCGGACCGTTCAGGATCGCCAATCACGGCTCGGGGCTGTGCCTCGACACCGGCTCGTTCGGCAGCAGCGTCTACGTGGGCCGATGCAACGGCGACGACGCCGGCCAGCGGTGGGGCTGGTGGAACGGCGGGTGGCTCATCAACCTCCAGCTCGACCAGTGCCTGGCCGCCGTGACCATCAGCGGGGCCGTTCAGGCCCGGCTGCAGCCCTGCGTCGACTACCCGTTCCAGCACTGGACCCACCAGAACTTCGCCATCCTCAACACGAGCACCGGCACCAACCGTTGCCTCCAGCCCGCGGCTGCCGTGGAGGGCGCGAACGTGGCGCCCGTGACCTGCCGCACCACCTCCTCGCAGGGGTGGAGCGTGACCTACTGGTAGGGGCGCCGAACTGACGGCTCAGCGCCCTCGCCGCTCGCCTGGTCGCCGGCCGGAACCGCCAGCACCAGGCGAGCCGGCGGCAGGACCGACGAAGGGCCTTCCGGACGGTTCGCCGCCACGCGCTCACCGTGACGGCCGTCGGGGACGCGCGAGGTGGGCAGGGCGCTCCCTGTCGTTGCCGACTCCGGTGTCCTTCTGGCCGCCGCCGGGCTCCAGCAGCGCTGTCAGCCGGCGCGGAGTTCCCTGATGACCGCGAGGGCGTCGTCTCTCAGGCCGACGGGACAGCCCCAGTAGTCGTAGATCCCACCCCTGGCGCGGTTGCTGCCGCAGACGCGCCGTCGTGCACGACGAGCTCGGCCGCTGCGATCACGCGCCGGAGCCGGGCCTCCGTCTGTTCCGCGGTTTCCACACTGACGCTCACCATTGGCGGACCTCCTATGGCGGAGCACAACGTCCTCCCCGGCGCGCTGATTCCGGTCGCGTCCGAACGGCGGGCCGGCTCCTGTGTCATGCGCCCTCCCGGGGGTCGCCGGGCGATCACCCAAGCTGTACGGACTTGTACGGATGATTCGGCGGTCGTTGCGGATCGGGGGCACGACATGTCCCACTTCTTCTCGTCCGGTGCGGCCCTCGACTCTGTCCTCCGCGAACATCGCGGCGGCCGGCGCCCCAGATGTCGTTGGCCCCCGCGAAGGGCGGCCCCGAGTCGCCCAGCGCGGGTTTGACGCGGTCGGCGGCGAGCTCGAGGGCGCGGGCGGCGGTTACGCGCTTCATGGCGCCGATGACCAGGCCCTCCGCCCTCGGCCCTGATGCCGCGCAGCGGCACCGCCGAGATGTCCACGACGTGCGCGGGGGTGACGACCTCCAGCGTCGGACGCACCGCACGAAGCCCGAGAAGGGGTGCGCGCCTCGTGCCGCCGCTCCGGGAGCCCGGTGAGATCGCTACCGTCGAGGGCAGGCGTACCGGAAGAGAAGGGTGTGGCGGGCGGATGAGCGATCGCGACGAGCTGGTCGTGGCCTTGGTCGAGGAGATGCCGCGGTTCGTCTCCGCGTCCGTGCGGTTCCAGGTGGCGGTGGCGCACCAGCTCGGCATGCCGGTGACCGACGTCCACGCCCTGGGGGCGCTGCTGGAGACCGGGCCCGTGGGCGCCGGACGGCTGGCCGAGCTCATGGGGATGACGACGAGCGCGATCACCCGGCTGGTCGACCGGCTCGAACGCGGCGGCTACGTGCGCCGGGAACCGGCCCCGTCGGACCGGCGGCGGGTGGTGCTGCACGTGGTCCCAGAGCGGGTGGCCGAGATCGGCGCGTTCTACGAGCCGATGGGCGCCCGCTGGCGGGACCAGGTGGACCGGTACTCGGCCGCCGAGCTGCGTTTCCTGCTCGGCTTCCTGCGGGAGGGCCGCGCCCAGGCGGAGGAGGAGACCGCCGGCCTGCGCCGTACGGGCCGCTCGCACGGCACCAGGAACCGCCGGTCTCAGGGACAACCCTGACGAGCCCCTGATAAGTGCTCGAAGCAGTAGTTGCTTGAAGCAGCTACTGCTTGAATCGGCGCGTCGGACGGGATCGGCCCGTCGCCCGAAAGGATCACTCATCATGAACAGCACCCTGCGCACCGCCGCCGCCCTCGCCTGTGCCGGCGCGGTCGCGATCGGCGCCCTCGCCCCCGCCGCACCGGCGACCGCGAGCGCCGGCGGCCCGGCCCGGTCGTCGTGCGCCGCCGGCCTCAGGTCGATCGAGGCGATCCCGGAGCGGCACATCGCCGCCGCCTGGAAGGCCAACGACGCCGGGGCGTTCGCCGCGCAGTTCGCTCCGGACGCCACGTTCGTCGTGCCCGGCCCGGGCGGCGTGTACCTGAAGAACCGCAAGCAGATCCTCGCCTACATGACGCAGGGCTTCGCCGGGCAGCTCAAGGGCGTCACCTCGACGGCGAAGGTCGTCAGCGCCCGCTGCGTGACGCCGGACGTGGCGGTCCTGGTCTCCACCGGCGGCCTCGTCTTCCCGGGGGAGAGCGAGCCGCCGGCGGACCGCATCGGCGTGCAGACGTGGACCATCGTCAGGAAGGGCGGGCGCTGGCTGGCCGCCGCCTACCACAACGCCAGGGGAGTCGACCTGAACCCCGCTTTCTGACCGCCGGAGATCCCGGGGGCGCTGGTGACGGTCGCCCTGCCGGTGGCTACTCCACGAGGCAGGCGGGCCAGCCGCGGTCGAGGAGGCGGGTGACGACGTCGAGGGTGTGGCGGGCGTCGGCGTCGAGGGTGTTGGCCAGGTCGGGGATCTGCAGGACGTAGCGGGCCAGGAGCCGAGCGGACAGGTCGTCGTGTGGCAGGGCGGCCTCTTGGGCGACGGCCTCGGTGAGCGGCTGCTGGGCCACGGTCCAGGAGTGCAGCGCGTAGTCGCGCAGCTCGGGGGTGACGCGGATGATGTCGAGCGCGCGCCGCTGGTCGGGGGTGGGATCGGAGGCGAACGGGCCGCGCCCGGCCATGTGGTCGCGGACGGCCTCCAGGACGCTCTGGCCGGGCGCGCGACCGTGAACGGCGTCGACCAGGGCGGCGATGTGCCGGCTGCGGTCGCCGGGGAAGACCAGGCTGGCCTTGCCGTCCGGGAAGTACGCGAACAGGGTGGCGATCGAGGTGCCGGCCGCCTCGGCGATCTCGCGGACGCCGACGCCGTCGTAGCCGCGGGCGGTGAACAGCTCCAGCGCGGCCTCGGTGATGGCCTTGCGGGTGGCGGCCTTCTTGCGTTCGCGCAGCCCGGGCGGGCGGGCCGGAGACGCGGACGTCGCCCGCGGCGGGCGGGCCGGAGACGCGGGCGTCGCCCGCGGCGGGCGGTGCGGCGGCACCTGGCGTTCGGGGGCGGGCCAGCCGCAGGCGAGCAGGGCGAAAGCGGCGTCGATCTCGGCGCGCGGGTCGTCACGCTGCCAGGGCTGCGTGCGGTCCAGGACGAACCGGGCCAGCGCGCGGGCCGCGACGCCGGCGCCGGGGGCGTCCGGCCCGGCATGGCGGATCTCCTCGGCCAGCTTCTCCTCGTGCCGCAGCCACATGCGGCGGGCGTAGTCGCTCAGTGCCGGCGTGCGGGCGACCAGGTCGTGGAACGCGGCGGCGGCCGGGTCGGCGGTCGCCGCGCAGGCATGGGTCAGCAGCCAGTCCCGTAGGCCGTCCAGGACTGATCCGCCGTCCGGACGGTCGCGCACCGCGGCGATCAGACGGGCCTGGACGTCGTCCTCCTCGTCGAAGACCAGGGACTCCTTAGTCGGGAAGTGCTTGAACAGCCCGCTCATCGACACGTCCGCGGCCTCGGCCACGTCCTTGACGGCAACCCGGTCGAAGCCGTGCTCGAGGAACAGCTCCAGCGCGGCGTCCGCGATCGCCTGCCTGGTGCGGGCCTTCTTGCGCTCCCTGCGCCCGGTCGTGGCCTCGATCATGCCCCTAAGTCTAGGGCATTGCCCGAAACGACTCCTTCAGTAGAGTGGTTATAGTTTCTGAACGACCACACAAGTAGTGTCGTTAGACAATCCCCACCAAGGGAGCACCGCCATGACCACCCACCACCCCATCGCGATCATCGGCGCCGGGCTCAGCGGCCTGACCCTGGCGCGGGTCCTGCACCTCCACGGCATTCCCGCCACCGTCTTCGACCTGGAGCCCGACCGGCACGTCCGCACCCAGGGCGGCATGCTCGACATCCACGAGGACTCCGGGCAGGTGGCGCTGCGTGCCGCCGGCCTGCACCGGCCGTTCCGGGCGATCATCCACCCCGGCGGGCAGGCCATGCGCCTGCTCGGCCGCGACGCCGCCGTCGTCCTTCAGGAGGAGGACGACGGCACCGGCGGCCGTCCCGAAGTGGACCGCGGCCGGTTGCGCGACCTCCTGCTCGACTCCCTGCCCGGCGGCACGATCCATTGGGGCGCCAAGGCCACCGGCGCCCGGCCGCTCGGCGACGGCCGCCACGAGGTGAGCTTCGCCGATGGCCGCACCATCACCACCGACCTGCTCGTCGGCGCCGACGGCGCCTGGTCCCGCATCCGTCCCCTGGTCTCGCCCGCCCGCCCCGCCTACACCGGCATCTCGTTCGTCGAGCTCGACCTGCTGGAGGCCGACACCCGCCACCCCGGCAGCGCCGCCCTCGTCGGCGGCGGCTTCTTCATCGCCCTGGACGGCGAGCGCGGCTTCCTCGCCCACCGCGAGAGCGACGGCAGCCTGCACGTCTACAGCGCCCTGCGCGCCGGGCCGGACTGGCTGGACGGCATCGACTTCACCGATTCCGACGCCGCCAAGGCCGCGCTGCTGGCCCACTTCACCGGCTGGGACGCCGCCTTCCACCAGCTGATCGCCGAGGCCGACGGCCCGCTCGTGCCGCGCCGCATCCACGCCCTGCCCGTCGGTCACTCCTGGGCGCGCGTGCCCGGCGTCACCCTGATGGGGGACGCCGCGCACCTGATGTCGCCGTTCGCCGGCGAGGGCGCGAACCTCGCCATGCTCGACGGCGCCGAGCTCGGCCAGGCCATCGCCGACCATCGCGGTGACGTCGAGGCCGCGCTGGCCGCCTACGAGAAGGCGCTCTTCCCGCGCGGCGAGGCCGCCGCCGCCGAGTCGGCCGCGTCCCTGGAGCTGATGTTCGGCCCCGACCCCGTCACCCGGCTGGCGCGGATGTTCACCGGCCGCCCGCAGAACTGACCCCCACGCCTGGAAGGACCCATCATGATCACCATCGCTGTCGTTCTGGCCAGCACCCGACCCGGTCGGCGCGGCCAGGCCGTCGCCGAGTGGGTGATGAAGCACGCCGCCCAGCGCGCCGACGCCCGCTTCGAGCTGGTCGACCTCGCCGATTTCCACCTGCCCGACCTGGACGAGCCGGTGCCGCCCGCCGCCGGCCGCTACACCCACGACCACACCCGCACCTGGGCCCGCACCGTGGCCGGATACGACGGCTTCCTGTTCGTCACCCCCGAGTACAACCACTCCGCGCCCGGCAAGCTGAAGAACGCCCTCGACCGCGTCCACGCCGAGTGGCACGACAAGGCGGCCGGGTTCGTCTCCTACGGCATCGACGGCGGCGTGCGCGCCGTCGAAGCGCTGCGTCCCGTCCTGGGCGCGCTGCGGATCGCCGACGTGTCCGCGCAGGTCGCGCTCAGCATGCAGCACGACTTCACCGGCTTCACCGACTTCACGCCGGGCGAGCACCAGGCGGCCCGGCTGGCCACCACCCTCGACCAGCTCGTCGCCTGGTCCACCGCGCTGGCCACGCTGCGCACCCCGGCTTGAGCCGGGGTGTCTGTTCGGGCCTGCGGTTCTCGTCATTCCCATGACGGGGCCGCACAGGGCGGCTCCGCCCGTACGAAAGGAGGGAGCGGCACGATGGGCACCATCAGCGTGTTCGAGAGCGTCAGCCTGGACGGCGTCATGCAGGGGCCGGGGCGCGCGGACGAGGACACCAGGGGAGGGTTCCGGCACGGCGGCTGGGGCGTGGGGTACGCCGACGAGGTGACCGGGCGGTTCGCCGGGTCGGGGACGGCACGCACCAGCGCGCTGCTCTTCGGCCGCCGGACCTACGATGACCTGCTGGGATACTGGACGTCGGTCGCCGAGCCCAACCCGTTCACGCAGTCGCTGGTGAACCAGCGCAAGTACGTCGCCACCCGCCACGAAGGCACCCGCCTCGCCTACCCCGGCTCCACGCCGCTGGCAGGTGAGGCCGCCGAGACGGTGGCCCGGCTGAAGGCCGGGACCGGCGGGGTGATCACCGTGCTCGGGAGTGGCGAGCTGGTCCGCTCGCTGCACAGGGCCGGGCTCGTCGACGAGTACGTGCTGCTCATCCACCCCATCGTGCTCGGGTCGGGGACCCGGCTGTTCGGCGACGGCGAACGCGGCGACCTCGTGCTGGAGGAGTCGGTCACGTCCACGACCGGCGTCGTCATCGCGCGCTACCAGGTGAAGTGAGGAAGGATCTCGGCATGCGCTACATGTTGCTGTTCCATTACACCGAGGAGAGCGAAGAGTCGATCGGGGCCGAGAGGATGGCCGACGGCATGCGGGCGTTCGCCGGCTACGCCGCGACGCTGGAACAGGCCGGGATCCTCGTGTACGGGCAGGTGCTGCGTCCCTCGTCCGCCACGACCACGCTCACCTGCGCCGACGGGGAGCCGCGCATCCAGGACGGCCCGTTCGCCGACACCAAGGAACAGCTCGGCGGTTTCGTCGTCATCGACGTCCCCGACCTCGACGCGGCGCTGGAGTGGGCCCGGCAGGCGCCGCCGGCCGCCTGGGGGGGTACGGTCGAGATCCGGCCCGGCGCGGTGCACATCGAGGCCGGTATGTGGGTCCCGTCATGACCGGCGAGCGGCCGGCGCAGGTCGCGGAACGGGTGGCGCGGGCGTCCTTCGGCAGGCTGGTCGCGTTGCTGGCCGAGTCCACCGGCGACCTGCAACTCGCCGAGGACACCCTGGCACAGGCGTTCGAGCAGGCCCTGACCAGGTGGCCGCGAGACGGCGTACCGGACAACCCGGAGGGCTGGCTCCTCACGGTCGCCCGCAACCGCCAGCGGGACTTCTGGAAGTCCGCCGCGCACCGCCGCTCCGCCCCGCTGGAGGAGGCCGCCGACGGCGGCGGCGCGGCCGGCCCGCTGGACGAGCTCGACGCGGACGCGATCCCCGATCGGCGGCTCGCCCTGCTCTTCGTCTGCGCGCATCCGGCGATCGCCCCGAACGTCCGCACGCCGCTGATGCTGCAGACCGTGCTCGGCTTCGACTCCGCCGACATCGCGCGGGCGTTCGCCGTGCCCGCCGGCGCGATGTCGCAACGGCTGGTACGCGCCAAGCGCCGGATCCGCGACGCCCGGATCCCGTTCGCCGTCCCCGGCCGGCAGGCGATGCCCGAGCGGCTGGCGCCGGTGCTGGAGGCGGTGTACGGCTGCTACGCCCTGGCCTGGCCGCGCCGCGGCGACGGCGGGTCGCTCGCCGGCGAGGCCCGCTATCTCGCCGTCACCGCGGCCTGCCTGCTCGGGGACCAGCCGGAGGCGTGGGGACTGGCCGCGCTGCTCACCCTCGCCTCCGCGCGGGCGACCCGGCCGGACCGCCCGTTCCTGCCGCTGGACGAGCAGGACCCCTCCGACTGGGACCGGCGCCTCATCGCCGAAGGCGAGCAGTACCTGCGCAGGGCCGAACGCCCCGGCCGGGCACCTGGACGGTTCCAGCTGGAGGCGGCGATCCAGGCCGTCCACTGTGACCGCGCCCGCACGGGCGTAACGGACTGGCAGGCGCTGCGCACCCTCTACGCCGCGCTGGTCGCGGTCGCGCCCAGTCTGGGCGCCCGCGTGGCGCAGGCGGCCGTCGAAGGACGCACCGAGTCGCCCGCGCACGCACTCGGGCTGCTCGACGCCCTGCCGCCCGAGCGGGAGCGGTTCCAGCCGTACCTCGCGACACGGGGGGATCTGCTGGCGCGGCTCGGGCGGCACGAGGACGCGGCGGCCGCGTACGCGCGGGCCGCCGCCCTCACCACCGACCCGGCGGTGCGCACGTTCCTCGACCGACGCGCCACAGAGCTGGCCGCCGCGGCGTGCCGGCCCAGTCCTTGAAGAGCCCGGCCAGGTGCGGCGGCCGACATCTTCAACCGGGCGGCACGCCCCAGCGACCTCGCAGACCCCTGCCTGGGCCGTGCGCCGACCCGGCGGACGGGCAGCCAGGCCCGGATCCGCCGGCTACCGCGGCCGATTGACCCCGGACGTTGGACTACCGCGGTTGGTGGAGACGAACATCCACTCAGCGGTTGACGACCGGCGAACGCCCGGTGGCTACCTTCGTCATGAAGTCGGTCATCGTCCGTTGCGGGACGGGTTCGCCGGCGCGCGTGCCATCCAGCTCCGCCGATGTTTCGCTGCGGAGCACCGGCCGGCCAGAGGCGGGCTGTTTCTCCGCGGGCCCGTGAGGCTCGCCGGGGAAAGGGGCTGGAAATGGCCGCTTGGTGGGGGCGGGTCCGTCCGCGGCCGGCCGGGATCGTGGTGGCGGGCGCGGTGCTGGCGCCGGTCATACCGGTTCCGGCCGCCGCGGCGGATCCGCCGGCCGGGGTGACGTACCGGGGCGGCTGGCGCACCCGGTGCCGTTTCATCGAAGCGACGATGTTGGCCACACCCCGCGAATAGGTGGTGATGGGGTTGCTTGTGACATCACGAGAACCGCGCGCCGTCCGTCGCGTCACAGAACGGACGGGCCGTAACCGGTGGCACCGGAAACGTCGGCGCCGGCGAGCCGGTGCGGACCCGTCCGGCGATCGACGGCGGCGCCGCTCAGCGGCTCGCGCAGGACGTCCCCGGTCTCGATGACCGCGGTCAGCGGGCGTTCGGGCATGAGGCCCATCCGGCGGAGCCAGTGCGTGCTGCCCAGCCCGCCCGACGCGCAGCAAGAGCCTCAGAAGGACGCGTTGGTCATCGTGTACCAGGTCGGAGCGCAGGCCAGCAGGGCCAGCGCGACGAGGACCGCGAGCGAGGCGAAGACGCGTGCGGCGGTGACGGGTGCGGCTGCGACGGGCCGCAGCTTCCACCGTCCGGCCGTGATGACCGCCGTGACGCCGCCCAGCAGGAGGTTCGCCGGCACCAGGGCGTATTCGCCGCGGATGATGTGAAAACCGGCCGCGAGGATCATCGTCAGTGTCAGGCCGGCGGCGGCGAGCGGCGTCAGCATCGGCCTGACCTTCGCCATCGCCGGCAGGATCAGGCCGATGCCGCCCAGCACCTCACAGACCCCGATGAAGACGATCAGCGGCTGCGGTACCGCGGCGTACCACGCCACGGCCCGGGGCGCTGCCGCGTACAGGGCTTCGTCGTACAGCAGCACCTTGCCGAAACCGCTGCCGGCGAAGAAGAAGCCGATCAACGCCTGGAGTGACCACAGCGCACCGTTCAGCGTGAACCTCGATCCGCGCTTCCTGCGCTGCTGCTCCCTGTCCTCGACGGCGAGCAGGTTGGTGCTGACGTGCCCGTTCATGCTCTCTCACTTGCCTTTCTCCGTTGGGGGGCGGCGACGGTGGCCGCTGCTGTGCTGCCTCGCGACCGCTGTTTGCGTGTGCTCAGCTTTCCGCCCGGCCTGGCCGCCGCACATCCGTGCCGACCACGGATCGTCAGTACGGACCGCTGGCACGGAGGACCGGCACGGAGGGGGCTACGGAGTGGAGATTCGCGCGGCGCGCTGCACGGCCCCCGAGGCGCGGCGTCCCGTGGGCGACGGCCGGACTGCCGTGTCACAGAACGGGCGCCTGTCTCGTCCCGGGGTAGCGGAGACCGGCGCCCCTCGTTGAGTCCGGCTCTCTCCGCGGACGAGAAAGGGAGATGTCGTGATCCTGGTAACCGGCGGCACCGGAAACGTCGGCGCGGACATCGTCGGCCAGTTGCTCGACGCGGGCGAGAAGGTACGCGTCATGACCCGCGATCCCGGCGGCCGGTGCGGTTCGAGGAGCAGTCCCGCGCGCAGCTAGAGGTCGCGCACCTCATAGGTCACCTCTTCGAAGAACGTGAACACCTTCGCCCAGTTCCGTAGTGTGGCCTCCACCCCGACGTGCTCGAGCGGCGGCTCGACGTCGAAGGACACGACGTCCGTCGCGTAGAGCCGCCTGAGGCCTTCGAGATCCTTGGCGCGGATCCCGTCTATCAACTTGCCGATGTGCTCCCGGATCGCTGCTTCGCTCACCGTGCGTCGCGCGGTCATCGTCACCCTCCCTGCGCCGGTCAGGCCCGTGTCGCGCCGAAGTCGGCCGCACGGTGGGCGACCCATTCCGCGTACGTGCAGGCCGGTCGCCTGGGGCCCGGCCCACCGTCGGCAGCACGGGCTCCGCCTTGCCGACCCGCGCCGCGAGCCCGTCCATGAGCTCGGCGATCACCGGCGCCGGCATGCCGTGACGGAGCATCTCCTCGCTCCTGCGCGTTCCAGCAGTTCGGTGGTCGCCTCCCACAGGCGCCGCTCCCGGTCCCGGTCGTGGGCGACCGGCCGCACCTCGGTCAGCCTGGTCTTCACCACGAACGCGCCCTCGCGCAGGTGCGCCCACTTGCCGTCGAGGGCCATCGCGGCCAGCAGCGGCCCCGAACGTTGCGGCCTCGACACTCCCGGTATCCGGCCCAAGGCGCGGCTCATCACCTGAAGCGCCTTCGGAGCGCCACGGCCCAGTGCGGTGCCGGGCATCCAGCCCGGTTCGAACACCGACACGTTGATCCCGGTGCCGGCGCGCCGCTGCAGTTCATGGGCGTAGTACAGGATCGCCAGCTTGGCGTTGGAGTAGGCGACGCCGGACGCGGCCATCCCCGGGGCCCGCTCACCGGTGGCCGGACGGGCGAGTTCGG